>NZ_JAZHRR010000001.1:405000-5205000 GCF_036924515.1 Bradyrhizobium sp. AZCC 1610
CCTCGGGGATCGCGTAGAGATGCAATGGGGCATCGGCGGCGAAGGTCGGCATCCCCTCGTGCCACTCATTGCAGGACGCGCACTTGAAACGAAACATTGTTCCGGGCCGATCAATTCACGGTGGCGACGCGCAATCCTCACAGACTTCGCGTTTTGACGCCAGTCGGTGAGCCGCGAGATCCGCCAACTTCGACCTCGGAGCAGTCCGAAGGACAGGCGCGATGGCCGATCACCAAACTCTGAACGGGTCGTGATCATTCGGCCACGATTCGGCATCAGCTTTCGGCAAAGTTCACGGGCCATTCATTCGGGTTCCCGTACCTCGTTTGCCCACGAAGTCCGAACACCGCCTTACCTCAAGGAGCCTTCCCATGCGTGAGATCTTTCGCCCCGCCGCCTGCGCCCTGAGCGCTGCCTGTCTCGCGTTCGCGTTGTCGGCCATTTCCAGCGGCGAGGTGCTGGCGCAGGCCAAGCAGGCGCCGCCGAAGCAGTCCGCGCCGGCCCAGGCCGCTCCGCCGCCGGCTGCCGAAGTCCCCCAAATCAAGCAGATCGCGCTGACCGAGAAGCAGATCGAGGGTGTGCTCGCGGCGCAAAAGGATGTCGACACGATCACCGACAAGATCCCCGATAACGCCAAGCCGGATCCGAAGATCGACGCGCAGCTCGACGCCGTCGCCAAGAAGCACGGCTTTGCCAGCTACGACGAATACAACACCGTGGTCGATAACGTCAGCCTGGTGCTCGGCGGCTTCGATCCCGCGACGAAGAAGTTTGTCGGTGCCGAGGCCGTCCTCAAGGCGCAGATCGCGCAGCTCAAGGCCGACAAGAAGATTTCGGCCAAAGACAAGAAGGAAGCGCTCGCCGATCTCAACGAGGCGCTGAAATCGCCGCCGCCGGCGATCGAGAACAAGGGCAACATCGACATCGTCGCGAAATATTACGACAAGCTCGCCGAGGCGCTCGGCGAGGGCGAGGAATAGCCCGAAGCGTTTTCAAGCGAAGTGGACACCGGTTCGCGTGAAGAAAACGCGTCAAAAATAGAGTACTACCCCTCAACGAGGAAATATTACGACAAGCTCGCCGAGGCGCTCGGCGAGGGCGAGGAATAGCCCGAAGCGTTTTCAAGCGAAGTGGACACCGGTTCGCGTGAAGAAAACGCGTCAAAAATAGAGTACTACCCCTCAACGAGGAAGCCCCGGAGAAATCTCCGGGGCTTCTTTTTTGTCTGCGATCGTGCACCTCAGGTGCGGGTGCGCATCCGCATCATGAAGCTGTCGAAGCTCAATTCAGCGACCTGCATCCACGCCACCGACTCGGCGCGGAACGCAGTGAGACTCGTGTACATCTTGCTGAAGTGCGGATTGCTCTTGGACAGATCGTTGTAGATTTCGGTGGCGGCATTGTAACAGGCCTCCAGCACTTCCTGCGGAAACGGCTTCAGGATCGCACCCGCTGCGATCAGCCGCTTCAACGCTGCTGCATTGACGTAGTCGTATTTGCCGGTAACCCAGCTGAACGTATCGTAGGAAGCGGTCTCGATCGCAGCTTGATATTGCTTCGGCAGGGCGTTGAATTTGTCGAGGTTCATGATGTTGTGACCCTGGCCGGTGCCTTCCCACCAGCCCGGATAGTAGTAAAACTTCGCGACCTTCACGAAGCCGAGCTTCTCGTCGTCGTAGGGTCCGACCCACTCGGCTGCATCGATGGTGCCCTTTTCGAGCGCCGGATAGATGTCGCCGGCCGCGATCTGCTGCGGCACGCCGCCGACCTTGGCGATGATGGTGCCGGCAAAGCCGCCGACGCGGAATTTCAGGCCCTTGAAATCCTCAACGGACTTGATTTCCTTCCGGAACCAGCCGCCCATTTGGGCGCCTGTGCTTCCAGTCGGAACGCCCACGCACTTATACTCTTTCAGGAGGTCGTTGAGCATATCCATGCCGCCGCCGAACCGCAGCCAGGAGATATGCGCCCGCGTGTTGAGGCCGAATGGCAACGAGGTGCCGAAGGTGAAGGCCGCGTTCTTGCCCCAGTAGTAATAGAGCGCCGTATTGCCCATCTCCACGGTGCCGTTCGAGACGGCGTCGAGCACCTGCAAGGCTGGCACGATTTCGCCTGCGGCGAACGGCTGAATCTGGAATTTGTTATCAGTAATTTCGGCGACGCGCTTGGTGAAGTATTCGCAACCGCCGTAGAGCGTGTCGAGGGACTTCGGCCAGCTTGCCGCAAGCCGCCACTTTATCTCCGGGTTCGATTGCGCAATCGCTGGTGCTGCAACCGCACTTGCGGCGAGACCAACGCCGCCCACCTTCAAGAAATCACGACGCTTCATTTGCTCTCCCTCTATGTTTTTGCCGATACCGACCAAGGGACAACGATCTGGTGTCGTCTTCTCTGGTGTGCCGATGGCCGGTGCTGGACTGTTGTTCAGGAATGTGGGCCCTGAAACCAAGGCTCTTGGTTTTTCGAATGCAATCAATTTCCCGGCTTTATGGACCTGCGGGCAGGATGACGAATTGGTGATTGATAATCAAGGGTTCTGGTTTGGCCGCAGTTGCGAAGAGCTGCCTGAATATCGAGCGACTGAGTGCTTCACCGACGAAAGGCTAGGACCGCGAGCGAAAGGTGGATGCGCGACTAGGCAATCGGAAATGCCGCATTGCGGCAATTCCGCCGGGCGAGCGCTCGCGACGGCGCCCGCAGACCTGAACATGCAGGGGCAATGAATTTCCGGCTGCAGTCTGGCGTCGATACGCGCCGCGCGATTATCGTCGCGCGGAGAATGCCGCTTCCATCGCCCTGCGCGTCTTGATGGTGTCGTTGTTTTCGTCGACCTCGACATCGCTCCAGCGCACCACCGCGCCATGGGCAACGTCGTTCTTCAACTTGACGCGATGGGCAAGGCCGATCGGCAGCGCGCCGGCGGCGAGGCTTTTGGACGCAGGCATCAACTTGCCCCACACCGTGTAGCCGCCTTCGCCATCGAGCATTTCGCCGGCGCGCAGATCGCGCTTGGCGACCGCTGCGACGTCGCCGCGAAAATCATGCGGCTGCCCGGTCGGCTCGTTGCGTAGCGCAGCCGACAGGATGGAAATGTTGAGCTCGAGGCCGATCAGATGATACGGCTTGTACATCGCCGCATACCGGCCTGAGGCGTCCGTCTTCAGCCCATACTGCTTGAAGCAATCGGCGGCGTAATCGTTCGGCGCTTCCAGCACGACATAGACGCCCCAGCGCAGATCCCTGAACACAGGTCGGCCGTCGCGCTCGAGCGACGACACGACTTCCGCGAGGCCGGCCTTCTCCAGCACGCCGCCCTTGTCGCGTGGCCGCATCACATGCGGCAAATCGTCGACGCCGCAAGGCGGAAACAGCAAGCCGTCCGATGGCACGTCGAGCCCGCAAGCATTCGCAATCGCCGCCATTTCGATCGCGGATTTGGTGCCGTCCAGAAACGAGTTGAACATCTGCGGGTTCATGCCGGCCGATTGCGCTTCGCCGGCCGTCAGCCCGTAATGGCTCCAGACGCCGTCCGGCGTCACGTCGTGATAGGCCGGCAGATACTTGGTGCCCTTGCCGGCGGCGACGACGCGAAAGCCCGTCGCACGCGCCCAGTCAACCATCTCGGCGGTCAACGCCGGCTGGTCGCCATAGGCAAGCGAATAGACCACGCCTGCCTTGCGTGCTTCCTCGGCCAACAGCGGACCCGCCAGCACATCGGCCTCGACATTGACCATGACGACATGCTTGCCGGCAGCAATCGCCGCGCGGGCATGCCTGATGCCGACCGCGGGATTGCCGGTCGCCTCCACCACGACGTCCATTGCGCCGCCAGCAATCGCGCGGATGCCGTCATCGGTGAAGGCCGTTCGCGCGATCAGCGCCTGGTCCCAGCCGACGGTGCGGCACGCCTCGCGGGCGCGGTCGCGGTCGAGATCGATGATGACGGACACTTCAAGTCCCGGCGTGTGCGGTACCTGCGACAAAAACATCGAGCCGAATTTTCCGGCGCCGATCAGCGCGACGCGAACCGGCTTGCCGGCCGCAAGGCGGGCGTTGAGGAGGCGATGAAGGTTCATGGGGGAATCCGATCGGATTGAGGCGTGTCCCGGACGCGGTGCAGCGTTCTTCACGCTGCTCCGCAGAGCCGGGACCATGCGCAGCTATAAACGAATGTGGGCCCCGGCTCGGCAGCGCATCATTTCAGGATGCACTGCGTCCGGGGCACGATCGAGCAATCCTACTCCGCCGCCTGGCGATGCGCACGCGCAAGCCGTAGCAACGCATCGTCCTCCACCGTCTGGATCGGCGTGAAGTCGCGATGGGCGATATATTCCGGCCGCGTCGGGGTGCGGATGTAGTTCGAAACCGCATTCAGTGTCAGGTAAACGATCTTGCGCGGATAGGGCGTGATGTTGCCGCTCGATCCGTGCACCAGATTGCCGTGGAACATCAGCATGCCGCCGGCCTTGCCGGTGGGTGCGACGATGCCGCCTTCCTTCACCAGCCGGGTGACGGTCGCCTCGTCCAGCGTCCACAGCGGATAGGAGGTGGTCTCCAGGTCATGCGAGGCCTTGAGGTCGCCGGCGTGCTGGCTCTTCGGCACCAGCATCAAGGGACCGTTGATCGGCATCACCTCGTCGAGGAAGATCGCGATGTTCATCGCGCGCGGCTCGGACATGCCGTCGTCGCGCTTCCAGGTGCCGTAATCCTGGTGCCATTGCCAGACATCGCCGGTGAAGGCGGATTTGGCGTTGATCTTGTATTGGTGCATGTAGACCTTCTCGCCGAAAATCTGCTCGACCGGCTCGATCATGCGGGGATGGGCGCCGAGAACGCCGAACGCTTCGTTATAGAGATGCGCGGCAAAAGCGGTGCGCGGCGCGCCGCTTTTCTCGCGCCACACCTCGGGCCGGTTGGCGTCGTAGATGCCTTCGGCTTCGCGCGCGAGATAGGCCACTTCCTCGGGGCTGAACAGCTCGGGCAGAAACAGCCAGCCTTCGCGGTTGAAGAATTCGATCTGCTGTGGCGTCAGTTTCATGGTGTTTCCTCCTTTGGTTTTTTGTTTTGTCATTCCGGGACGGTGCAAAGCACCGAACCCGGAGCCCCGGAACGACGGCGTTTCCATTACGCCGCCTCGTCAGTCGCCCTCAGTCTCTCCTCCGTCATTCGTCCGGCCGTCAACGCATGCGCCAGCGCCGCGGTTTCCGCTGCCTTGGCGTTGCCGGCGAGGATCTGCGCGGCGATCGTCTCGTGTTCGGTCCAGGCACTCTCGCGGTAATCGAGCTCGGCCAGCACGGTCGCCATCGAGCGGCGCATGTGCGGCCATTGCGGCGCGATCATTTCCTCGATCGCGGGATTGCCCGCGAGGCGATAGATCGCGCTGTGAAAATCGACGTCGAGCGCGATCAGCCGCGAAAGCGGCGTGTCCTTGCCGATGGTCCGTCCGGCCTGCAGCGCTGCCTCAAGTTGCGCGCGTCCCGATACATCGGATCTGGCCCTTCCGGCGGCGAGCCGTGCGGCCAGCGCGTCGATGGCGCCGCGCACCTCGTAGAGCTGGCGGATGCGCTCCGGGTCGAGCCGGGTGACTTCAAAGCCGCGGCGGCCGCTTTCGGCGACGAGCCCCTGTCGGTGCAGCAAGTGCAGCGCGTGGGAGACCGGCTGGCGCGAGACGCCGAGCTTTTCCGCAAGCTCGTTCTGCCGGATGCGATGCCCGGGCGGCAGCGAACGGTCGGTGATCGCCTCGAGGATCCGGGCATAGACCTGGTCGATCAGGTTGGGGAGCGGATCCAATGGGATCATGCCGGCTGTCCAGTTTGGAATACGGAATTCCGAATTCAAAAATAGCGCCGCGCCGTGACCACGTCAAGTGGGCCGTGATGAGGAAAGCCCCTACAGCGCTCCCGTACGTGAGCCGCCACGCTATACTCCAATGGGGCACGCCCGATCGGAGAGCGCTCATGGCTGACGACGCCGCAAGTTTCACCGGCAGCATCCCGCAGTACTACGATCAGGGCCTGGGGCCGGTGATCTTCGCCGGCTATGCCGCCGATATGGCGCAACGCGTCGCGGCCGGCCGGCCGGCCCGGGTACTGGAGACGGCGGCGGGCACCGGCATTGTCACGCGTAAGCTGCGCGATGCCTTATCGCCGAATGCCAAGCTGACGGCGACCGATCTCAATCCGCCAATGCTCGATCTTGCGCGCGCCAAGTTTCGGCCGGGCGAGCAGGTCAGCTTCCAGCCCGCCGACGCCACAGCGCTTCCCTTTGCCGATGCAAGCTTCGACGCCATCGTCTGTCAGTTCGGCCTGATGTTCTTTCCGGACAAGGCGGCGTCCTTTTCCGAAGCGCGCCGTGCCCTCGCTCCAGGCGGACGCTATGTGCTCAGCGTCTGGGATTCGCACCGCCACAATCCATTCGGCCGCATCGCGCACGAGATGGCGGGCCGCCTTTTTCCGGTCGATCCGCCGCAGTTTTACAACGTGCCGTTCTCCTGCCACCAGATCGATCCGATCAAGGAATTGCTGATCACAGCAGGGTTCGACAGGATCGACATTGCCGTGATCAGGCAGGAGCGAGAGCTCCCTGACATCGCGAACTTCGCGCGTGCGGCGGTCTACGGCAATCCGCTGATCGACCAGGTCCGGGAGCGCGGTGGCGTCGATCCGGACCGCATCGTTGACGCGCTGGCACAGGAATTTCGCCGGGAGTTCGGCGACGATCCCGGCCGAATGCCGCTGCAGGCCATCGTGTTCTCGGCAGTGAAGAGATGACCCTCCTCACGCGAGCACGGTGAGGTCGAACGAACCGAGCCGTTCGGCGTCCGCCACCGCCTCGACCGCCGATATCCGCTCCCCGCTCAGGGTAAGGTGCAGCACGATACGCAATTGCCCGCCGACAATGACGGCGACCGCCAGCGTACCGTCGACCAGCGCCGGTTTGGCAGCCTGCGCGCGTCCCTTGAAGGTTTCGGCCACGGCCGTGGCGCCGCGGATTTCGGCGAGCGAGCCGAGCCGCTGGGCGGCAGTATCGGCGCGGAGCACCACGTCGGGATCCAGCACCGCGAGCAGCCCTTCGAAGTCGCCTTCGCGCGAGGCCTTGAGGAAGGCGTCGACGATCTTTTTCTGCCGGCCGAAATCGGCGTCCGGCGGCGGCGAGCCCTGCACCCGCCGGCGGGCGCGGCTGGCCAATTGCCTCGCAGCAGAAGGCGTGCGGCCGACGATCGGCGCGATCTCCTCGAACGGCACGGCAAACATGTCGTGCAGCACGAAGGCCAGCCGTTCGGCTGGCGCCAGGGTTTCCAGCACCACCAGAAGCGCGGCGCCGACGGAATCGGCCATCTCCGCATCGCGCCCATGCGCATCGTCAGCGGCAGGTTCCGGCACTTGCGGGCCCATCGGCTCCTCGCGCCGCGATTTCCGCGAGCGCAGCATGTCGAGGCAGACGCGGGCGACGACCGTGGTCAGCCAGCCGCCGAGGTTTTCGACCGCACTTGCATCGGAACGGCTCAGCCGCAGCCAGGTCTCCTGCACGGCATCGTCGACCTCGCTGGTCGAGCCCAGCATACGGTAGGCCACCGCCCTCAGGCGGGCCCGATTGGCCTCGAATTGCTCGGCAAGAAACTTTTTCTCGTCCATCGGTCACATTCCCATATCGCGTTCCGTCTTGGCTATGACGAACGAAACCGCGCCGATGTGACAGCAAATCGGCGCAAGCGACGTCAAAACAGAACAAACCGTACGGAGAGTAAAATGATGCACGCACGCATGAATCACCCGGTCATGGTGGTTCCCGATGCCATGAAGGCGCTGCAGGCGCTGGGTGAATTGACCAAGAACAGCCTGCCGGAAAAACTGCTCGAACTGGTGCATCTGCGCGCCAGCCAAATCAACGGCTGCAGCACCTGTGTCGACATGCACCCCAAGATCGCCAAGCGGGCCGGGGAGACCGATGAGCGCCTGTTTGCGGTGGCCGCCTGGCGCGATACGCCCTACTTCACGGAAGGCGAGCGCGCAGCGTTGGCGCTCACAGAAGCGCTGACCCGGCTCAGCGATCGGGCCGATCCGGTACCGGATGAGGTCTGGGGCGAGGCCGACAAGCATTTCGACGAACAGGAGCTGGCGGCGCTGATTTTGGCGATTGCCAATATTAATGTCTGGAACAGGCTCAACGTCGCCGTGCGTCAGCCGGCAGGCGTCTGGAAGCCGTAGCCGGGGAGGGTATTCCCAAAACTATGGCCAATTTTAACGCGCCGGATCGTGCTTAATTCACCGGCGCGCGCTAAACAACAAGCCCGGCCGGAGCGGCCGGGCTTTCGCTTTGTTGTCTTCATCCCGCTTCCGATCATGACCGTCACTTTAGAAAATGCATCCATGCTGCGACCGAGCATCCGCAAGCGAATCCTTGGCATCGCCCTGGGGCTGATCTTTCTGATGGTGGTCACCTCGGCGCTGTCGACGGTGATGACGCAAAAAATTGCGCATCAGCTCGATGAGCTGACGACAAAATACGTCGAAGCTTATGGGCATCTGGCGCGGATGAACGTCCGCACGCTGGAGCAGGCAGTGGTGGTTCGCCGGATGGTGGCTGCCAAGATACAGACGCCGCCGGACGAGACTGCCTTCGCAAATCAGCAAACCGTCTATGAGGCGAAAGGCAAGGAGATTGACCAGGAGGCGCAAGCCGCACGCGCCCTGATCATTGCCATCATTGATGATCCCACCACCGTCTCCGACGACGCCAAGCTCGGGCGGATCGAAAACCGGATCGAAACCGTAACCAGCGATCTTCACCGTTATCTGGACGAAGAGAACAAACGGATGTGGCCGCTGCTCGAAGCCGGCAACATGATGGAAGTCCGGGCCAGCCTCGTTCGGGCCGACACACTACGCGACGAATTCAATCAGAAGATTGAGGAAATCCGTCACGACATGCTGGGGCAGGTCCGCAGCGATGCCAGCGTGACGATGCGGGATCAGCAGCGCGCGATTATCGTATCCGCGATCGTGACGACGCTTGCGGCCATCCTTGGACTGACGTTCGCGTTCTTCGTCTCTACCGGCATTACCCGCCCGGTCCGGCGGCTGCTGGAGGGCACCCGTGCGGTCGAAGCCGGCCGGCTCGACGGATCGATCGACGTCACCACGCGCGACGAAATCGGC
This sequence comes from Bradyrhizobium sp. AZCC 1610, assembly GCF_036924515.1. Lineage (NCBI taxonomy): Bacteria > Pseudomonadati > Pseudomonadota > Alphaproteobacteria > Hyphomicrobiales > Nitrobacteraceae > Bradyrhizobium > Bradyrhizobium sp. AZCC 1610. The sequence goes on from NZ_JAZHRR010000001.1 coordinate 414,159, forward strand.
CAGCTCACGGCCGCTTTCAACAACATGGTCGAACAGTTGCGTCACAAGGAGCGCTTGCGCGAAACGTTCGGCCGCTATGTCGACCCGCGCGTAGTGGAAGGCTTGATCGCCTCGCAGTCGCTCACTGCGAGCGACGGTGAGCGGCGGGTGATGACGGTGCTGTTCTGCGACATGAAGGGCTTTACCAGCCTCAGCGAGGGCACGACGCCGCAGGGCCTCGTCAAGGTGATGAACCACTATCTCTCGACGATGTCGGGACCGATCCGCAGCCACCGCGGCATCATCGATAAATATATCGGCGATGCGATCATGGCCTATTGGGGGCCTCCGTTCACGGAGCATAGCGAACAGGCGCGGCTGGCCTGTCTTGCCGCCGTCGAGATGGCCGATCGCGGCACGGCTTTGCGGACCGAACTGCCTGAGCTGCTTGGCGTGCGCACCGTGCCAAGCGACTGCGAAGTGCGCATCGGCATCGCCACCGGCGAGGTGCTGGTCGGCAGCATCGGTTCGGAATTCATGATGAGCTACACGGTGATGGGCGATGCGGTGAATCTGGCGTCGCGCCTGGAGAACGCCAACAAGATCTACGGCAGCCACTCGCTGGCGTCGGAGCCTGCGATCACTGCGGCCGGCGATGCGGTCGAAGCCCGCGAGATCGACCGGCTGGTGGTCGCAGGCCAGACCCGTCCCGAGGCGGTGTTCGAGATCATCGGGCGCGCGGGCGAGCTGACCGAGAAGCAACTTGAACTGCTGGCGCGGTACGCCGAAGGGCTCGCCGCCTATCGTGCGCGCCGCTGGGATGATGCGCGCCGGGCTTTCCAGGCGGCGCTTGAGGCCGTCCCCGGCGACGGGCCGTCCAGGACGATGGCCCAACGTGTCGAGAACTTTCAGGCTAATCCGCCGGCCGCCGATTGGGATGGCGCGTGGCGGCTGGATCAGAAGTAACGCCGCGGTGCGTTTATTCCGCGAGATACGCCAATACGATCTCGCAATATTTCTGCGGTGCCTGCTCGAACATCGGGTGGGTGGTGCCGGGGATCGTCGCGGTGCGCGCACCCTTCACGTTGGCCGTCAGTGCGTGCAGCACGTGCGGGAACGTGCCCTTGGTATTGGCGCCGCCGATGAACAGCGTCGGTGTCCTGATCGCTTCCGCATCCGCCCTGGAGAGCGGCGGACGCTGGTCGCGGATCTGGCCGATCAGCGTCGTGGCATTGTCGCGCAGCATTTGTTTCGGCGTCGCCGGCAGCCGCCTCCAGGCGCCGGGCCCTTCCAGCGCATCCAGGAAGATCTGCAGGCCGCCGTCGATGTCGCCTTTGGCGATTGCCTCGGCGGAAGCCGCGATCTGAGCGGCCAGCGGCGAGGGGCCAGGCTTGTAGGCAGGATCGAGCGTGGCGTCGAGCTCGCCCCCGGGCTCGGCCAGGATCAGCTTGCGCAACAGATCAGGCCGCCGCTGAGCGACGCGAAAACAGATATTCCCGCCGCGGGAATGGCCCATCAGGTCGACCGGTCTGCTATCCAGCTTCTCGATAAAGGCGATGACGTCGTCGACGTGTTGCGCGGTGGAGTAGGTTTCGCCGACGCCGTCCCAGTGGTCGGGGAAGAAATGCCGCAACGACGGCGCGATCACGCGGTGCTGGCGTGTCAGGGGACCCAGCACGGACGACCATATCCGGAAATCGCACAGTGAGCCGTGGACGCACACCAGCGGCGGACGATTACTAGCGCTTTGGCCGATATCGAGATAGGCCATGTCATAGCCGTTGACGTTTATTGTTTGCATGGGGTCTCGTGAGGGTGGGATGGGGCCAAAGGCCATCGAAGGGCGCTGGCTAGAACCCCAGATCAGCGGAAGTTGTTCATGCCGTCAAGTTCCCTCAGGTTTCGGGTGGATAGCAATAATCTCCAAGCCTAGATTTGGGCTCAAGAGCAAGCTGAGTGGCACTGAACAGGAGAATATGGAGCCAGCCATGACCGGGCACCATTTTGCGATATTCGACACCGCGATCGGCCGTTGCGGCATCGTGTGGGGCGAGCGTGGCATCATCTCGGTGCAATTGCCGATGGGCGACGAGAAGAAGACCCGCTCCCGCCTGCAGCAGCGCCACGACGACCTTGTCGAGGCGGAGCCGCCCACGAAGGTGCAGGCCGCGATCGACGGGATCAAGGAGCTGCTCGAAGGCAAGCCGAACGACCTCACCGGCGTCGTGCTCGATCTCGACGGCGTTCCCGAGTTCAACCGCGGCGTCTACGACATCGCGCGCACCATTCCGCCGGGCAAGACCATGACCTATGGCGATATAGCCAAAAAACTCGGTGGCGTGGAGCTGTCGCGCGACGTCGGCCAGGCGCTGGGTCGCAACCCCTGTCCGATCGTGGTGCCGTGTCACCGCGTGCTGGCGGCCGGCAACAAGCCCGGCGGCTTCTCCGCCAATGGCGGGGTGGTGACGAAGCTGAAGATGTTGGCGATTGAAGGTGCGGCCGTGAACCACACGCCGAACCTGTTCGATTGAGCGGCTTCGGTTCTGATTGAATCAGAACCGAAGCTCTATGTTTTGACGCGTTTTCTTCACGCGAACCGGTACCCACTTCGCTCGAAAACGCTATGGGTTCACCGCCCCTTGAAGTTCGGCGGCCGTTTCTCGTTGAAGGCCAGCACGCCCTCGCGGCGATCCTCGGTCGGGACCATGCGATTATAGGCCTCGATCTCGAGCGCGAGGCCGTCCCGCAGCGACAGTTGCAGCCCACGATCGATCGACAGCTTTGCCTGGCGGACAGAGATCGGGGCATTGCGGGCGATGCGTGAGGCGGTCGCCAGCGCCGCCGGCAGCAGTTCGGATAGCGGAAATACTTCATTCACAAGCCCCCAGGCGTGGGCTTCGGCCGCGGTAAACGGCTTGCCGGTCAGGATCAGCTCCTTGGCGCGGCGCTCGCCGACGGCCCGCGGCAGGGTTTGCGTGCCGCCACCACCTGGCATGATGCCGAGCGTGACTTCGGTGAGCGCGAAGCGGGCGCTGTCAGCGGCGTAGAGAAAATCGCAGCAGCCTGCGATCTCGCAGCCGCCGCCATAGGCCGCGCCGTTGACCGCACCGATGATCGGGACGGGGCAGTCGATCAGCGCCCGCACCATGCGTTCGAAGATGACGTGCTGGCGCGTCCATGCTTCGTCCGTCATGCCGCGGCGCTCCTTCAAGTCGCCGCCGGCGCAGAACGCCTTGTCGCCGGCACCGGTCAGGACGATGCAGCGCAGGCTCTTCGGATCGAGCGCCGCGTCCTCGAAATAGCGAACTAGGTCGCGACCCATCTGGGTGTTGAGCGCGTTGGAAGCTTCCGGCCGATTGAGCCGGATGACCGCTACATGCTCATCGACCGGCTCAACCAAAAGCGTCTCAAAAGGGGGCGGGTTCGAACTCATATCGCCTCGCAGGAGAATCCGTTGCCCTTGCGCCGGATCTTTCCGACCGACGGGGAGGGGAAATGCGCGGTGCAGCACAGCGTATCGGTGTCGCAGTAGCGCTCCATGAAATTTCGTCGCGTCGTTGCCGCCTGCGCCTGATCGACGTCGAATTTCACGGATAGTTCCGGATAGCGCGTTTGCAGCGGCGAATGCATCAGGTCGCCCGAGAACACGGCGTCGTCCTTGCCGCGGCCGAAGGTGAAGGCGACATGGCCGGGCGTGTGGCCCGGCGTCGGCAGGATGCGGGTGTGATCGCCGATCGCGAAGTCGCTGCGGACGATCTCGGCCTGTTTCGCCTCGACCACCGGCAGCACGCTGTCGCCAAACGGCGGCACGGGCGTTTTCGCGTGCATCTCGGTCCAGTAGTCGAACTCGGTCTTGTCGAACACGTAGCGCGCCTTGGGGAAGGTGGGCACCCAGCGGCCGTTGTCGAGCCGCGTGTTCCAGCCGACATGGTCGACATGCAGATGCGTGCACATGACGTAATCGATGTCACCGACGGAAATTCCGGCGTCGGCCAACCCGCGCATATAGGTGTCGTCGGTCTTCATGTTCCATTTCGGCCGCTGCGGCCGCGGCTTGTCGTTGCCGATGCAGCTATCGATCAGGATGGTGTGGTGCGGCGTCTTCACCACATAGGACTGGAAGCACAGGATCAGCACGTCCTTGTCGTCGAGCGCACCGGCATCCCGCATCCACGCCCGGTTCTCCGCCAGCAACTCCGGCGTCAGGCCCGGCAGCATTTCCAGCGTCGGCAGGAAGGTAGTTTCCTGCTCGATGATGCGATGGATGGTGAGATCGCCGACGGTGAATTTCAGGCTCATGATTTTCCCGCTGAATTATCGCGCATTGTTGTCCCGGACATATGGGATGATGAAGTTGGCCAGGATGTCGAGCGCGGCCTGACCTTGCCGGCCGCTGCCATAGAGTCCTGAGGTGGTCATCACCACAAGGTCGAGTTCGGGGACGATGAAGATGCGTTGGCCGCCGAGGCCTTGGGCCGCAATCCACTTCACATCCTTGTCGCCGGACAGCGTGCGGCCCACCCACCATTGCTGGCCGTAGTAGAACAGCCCGCCGAAATAGCCGATAGCCTGAAAGCGCGGCGTGATCGACTGCTCGATCCATTTGGCCGAGACGATCTGCCGGCCGCCCCACGCGCCCTTGTTGAGCACGAGCTGGCCGATCTTTGCGGCATCGCGCGGGCGGAGGCGAAGGCCTGCCGCCGAGGCAATATGCTCATTCCGCCACTTCATCCATTCCCAGTCCGAGATGCCAAGTGGCGTGAACAGGGTCTCACGCGCAAATGCGTCCAGCGATTTACCTGATACGCGCTCAATGATGTTGCCGAGCAGGTCCGTCCCGCCGCCATTATAATTCCACACGGTGTCCGGAGGTGCCGCGATCGGCTTCGACAGGACATAGCGGAACGGATCGGCCTCGCTGCCGAGATGCGGTTCGTCATTCTCAGGATCTTTCCAGGCGCGATTCTCGTCCCACTGAATGCCCGACGACATGGTCAGCAGATGGCGAAGGGTGATGTTGTCCCAACCCGCCGTTTTCAGCGCCGAATAATCCGGAAAGAATTTGACGACCGGCTCGTCGGCATTCTTGATCAGCTCGCGATCGATCGCGATTCCCACCAGCAAGGAGATCACGCTCTTGGAGATCGACCGCATGTCGTGCTTGGTCGTCGCATCAAAGTCGTGCCGCGCGCCGCCCATTCCCCAGGGCTCGTCATAGCCCGCGAAATATTGCTCGAATACCAGCTTGCCATGCCGGACCACGATGACGGCATGAACATTGGCGTTGGTGGCGGTTAGCCGCGCGGCGATGCCGCACAGGCGCGCACCGTCGAGGCCGACGCTTTCCGGCGTCGCGGTGGGCCAGCCATCGCCGATGGAGGTCGGACTTCCGCAGGCGAGGTTGCGCTGGTCGGTGGAAAATTGATGGATCTGCGCGTCGGCAGCGGTTGCCGCGAGCATGAAGAGGGCGGCGAAGCCGAGGCGCCGCAATCGTCTGCCACCCTCGCGCATGCCGCTATCTCCGCTTTTCTTGTTACGCCGGGGGCGGTACCGAGATTTTCACCGACGGCCGCTCCATCATACGCTGATGGAAGGCGTCGAGCTTCGGAAAGGCCTTGCGCCAGCCGCAATCGGCAAAGCGGAAATCGGCATAGCCAAGCACGCAAGTAAGGCCGATCTGCGCAATATTGAACGGCCCCGACAGCACGTCGGGCTTGTTCTCGAAGCGTGCCATGCCGATCCACGCGCGGTTCCAATGATCATCAGACCATGCCTTCCACCGCAGCGGCTCCGGCCGCACCATGCCCTCGTAGCGGCACAGCAGCATGGCATCGAGCATGCCCTGCAGCAGAGAATGGTCGCTCTTCACTTTCCATCGCTCGGGGCCGGAGGCAGGAATCAGCTTGCCGCCGCCGGCGAGCTCGTCGAGGTATTCGACGATCACATACGAATCGAGAATGACGTCGCCATTGTCGAGGATCAGCACCGGCAGCTTCTTCAGCGGGGTGATCTTCGAATACTCCGCGTTAGCCTGACCCGGCGCGACCGTGGCCGGGACGAATTCGATCTTGTCGATCAGGCCGGTCTCGATCGCGGCGATGCGGACTTTTCGGGCGAACGGCGAGGCGGGGGAGAAGGTGAGTTTCATGCTGGGAGTTTCCCTTGGAGGTTTTCTTCTTTGTTTTGCCCGGTCATGACGACCACTCAATGTCATCATCCGCCTTGTGCGCAATTGCGCACTGGGGCGGATGATCCAGTACGCCGCGGCCGTTCGGTTTACTCACCAAAGCCGCGGCGTACTGGATACCCCGCTTTCGCGGGGTACGACGGCGTCTACGCCGCGACGATCTCCTGGCGCTGCTCGCCGAGCCCTTCGATGCCGAGCGTGACGACGTCGCCGACGTTGAGGTACTGCGGCGGCTTCATGCCGGTGCCGACGCCGGGCGGGGTTCCCGTGGTGACGATGTCGCCGGGCATCAGCGTCATGAATTGCGAGACGTAGGAAATGCACTTCGCCATCGAGAAGATCATGGTCGAGGTCGATCCGGTCTGGCAGCGCTTGCCGTTGACGTCGAGCCACATCGACAGTTTCTGCACGTCGGGAATTTCATCCTTGGTGACCAGCCACGGACCCACGGGTCCGAAGGTGTCGTGCGATTTGCCCTTGGTCCACTGACCCAGCCGCTCGATCTGGAAATTGCGCTCGGAGACGTCGTTACAGACGCAATAGCCGGCGACATGATTGAGCGCGTCGGCCTCGCTGACATATTTGGCTCGGGTGCCGATGATGGCGGCAATCTCGACTTCCCAGTCGAGCTTGGTCGAGCCGCGCGGCTTTTCGATCGCATCGCTCGGGCCGGAGAGCGCGGTGTTGGCCTTCAGGAAGAAAATCGGTTCGGTCGGGATCGGGGAGCCGGTCTCCTTGGCGTGGTCGACATAGTTCAGGCCGATCGCGACGAATTTCGAGATGCCGGTGACCGGCGCGCCGAAGCGCTGTTTGCCGTCGACGCCGGGAAGCTTGGAGGTGTCGAGGCCGGCGAGCTTGGCCAGCGAGGTGGGCGAATAGGCCTCGCCGTCGAGGTCCTTCACCTGCGCCGAAAGATCGCGCAACTGGCCGGATTTATCGATCAAGCCGGGCTTTTCCGCACCCTTGGCGCCGTAACGAACAAGCTTCATTTTGTCACTCCCTGCGGGGTTCTTTGGGATTTGTCGGGATTTTCTGCCCTTCAGACGCTTCTTGGAACAGCGGGCGCGGAAATTCAACTGCCGAAAGCGCAGGGTAGGGTGGGCAAAGGCGCCCTTGCGCCGCGCCCACCACTCTGTCGCCAGACGAAACATTGAATGGCGGGCACGCGGAGCCTGTCATCACTGTGCGAGCGCAATTGCGCTCGTCGCTGGGCGCGCATTCGCGCGACCGGGTGGCTTGGCCCACCCTATAGATTCTCCAGCGCCACAAACTTGAAGGCGTCGCCATCGCGCTTGATATGACCGACACTGAAATGCCCGCCGATCACCAGCGTCGGCGTGTTGGCAAAGCGCGAGAACAGCTCCCTCCGCGTTACCACGGACTGCTTGGGATCGGAATCCGCAGTCGACGACCAGTCGAGATGCGCCATCTGGCAGGGATGGTGGGCAACGTCCCCCGTCAGCAGGCCTTCCTCTCCGTCCGACTTGATGTGGACGCTCATATGACCGGGGCTGTGGCCGGGGGTCGGGATCAGGGTGATTTCGTCCGTCAGCCTGGCATCGCCGGCAACAAGGTCGGCCTTGCCGGCCTCCGCAATCGGTTGCACGGAATCGCCGAACACGGCCAGCTTGTCCGGCTCATCGCTGTGGTCGCGCCAGTGCTCGTATTCGGTCTTGCCGAACACGTATCGCGCGTTGGCAAAGGTGGGCACCCATTTGTCATCGACGAGCCTTGTATTCCATCCGACATGGTCGACATGCAGGTGCGTGCACAGCACGGTATCGATGCTGTCAGGCGGGAAGCCCGCCGCCGTCAGCCTGTCGAGGAACGGGTCCTGGCGGTTGTTCCAGGTCGGCACGTTGCGGCCCTGCTTGTCGTTGCCTAAGCCCGTATCGACGATGATGCGGCGCGACGGTGTTTCCACCAGCAGCGAGTGGATTGACATTTTCAAGCGCCCTTCCTCGGTCGCGAAGGGCGGGATCAGCCAGGGCAGCTTCTGGATTTCCTCATTGGTCGCGAGCGGCAGGATGAAGCGGGTGCTGCCGACGGTCTCCATTTCGATGATCTCTGTGATTTTGACCCTGCCCACGGTCCAGTGCATCCGGCGCTTCCTTTTTGATGTTGTTGGCTGCGAAGATGCGGGTTTCCGCAGGCAGGTGCAATGGATCGTATGGCGCGATGGAACGTTATCGCGGCATCACACCAGGAGCGCGCGATGCCGGAACTCGGGATTTCGACTGAAAAAGTCGGCTTTTTGATTGAGAAGGCCCGGCAATTCGACGTGAAGGAGGCCACGTCCGATCCTGATTCCGGATCGAACGCCGCCGACGACGACATGATCGATGTGCTGCAGGATAATGGGAATGATCCGGTGATGCGCGAGATCACTGGCTTCATCAACGCGCTCTCCGAAGAGGAGAAGGTCGATCTGGTCGCCCTGATGCGGCTCGGCCGTGGCGACGCCTCCATTGATGAATGGGAGGATTTGCGTAAGGAAGCCGCCGGCCAACGCGAACGTCACACTGCGCGCTATCTTCTGGGCGAGCCGATGCTCGGCGATTTGCTGGCGCAAGGCCTCGACGAGTTCGGCCTGGCCTGGGATGCGGAGCGAGCGACGGCGGATTCCTCCAGTGTCAGCCAGCGGGAAGAAGACGAGCACAATCCACGATAACGGTGCCGAGCTTGTCGCCCTTCTCCACCGCAAGATGCGCCTGCGCGGTGTCCGAGAGCGCAAATTGCGCCGCGACGTTGTGAATGCGCGGACCCGCCGCCAGCCACTTTGAAATGTCCGCCTGCGCCGCCGCCAATAGCGGCTGCGGCAGCGCGAACAGCACCAGCGCGCGAAGCGCGATGCATTTTTCCATCAACTCGCGCATCGGCACGACAGGCGTGCGGTTGCCGTTGCTGGCGTAGGCGGCAATGGTCGAATTCATCCCCATCAGTTTCAGCGTGGTCTCGATATTGCCGCCGAAATCGACATCGATAACGCGGTCGACGCCGCGCTGCCCGGTGAAGGCCATCGCTTTGGCGACAACATCCTCCGTCTTGTAATTGATAACGAGGTCGGCGCCTGCAAGCCGCGCCTGTTCGGCTTTCGCCGCCGAGCTGACGGTGGCGATGACTTGCGCGCCGCCCCATTTGGCGAACTGCACGGCATAATGTCCGACGGCGCCTGCACCGCCGGTGACCAGTACCGTCTTGCCGACTATCGGGCCATCGCAGAAAAGGCAGGTCCACGCCGTCATGCCGGGGATGCCGAGGGTGGCGCCTTCCGCAAAGGACAGATTATCCGGCAGCGGCGTCACCAGATGTTCGGCGAGCGCAATGTATTCAGCCGCCGTGCCGAAGGCGCGGCCGTTACGCTGGCCGTTGAATAGCCAGACGCGCTGGCCGGCCTTGAGCCGCGTGACGCCGTCGCCGACCTGGTCGATGATGCCAGCACCGTCGCTATTCGGAATGACGCGCGGATATTCCATCGGCCGGTAGCCGCCGCCGCGGCGGCCGACATCGGCGGGATTGATGCCGGACGCTTCCAGCCGCACCCGGACTTCGCCCGGGCCGGCTACCGGCGTCGGCATCTCGCCATAGGTCAGCACCTCGGGCGCGGGGCCCGCTCGCTCGTACCAGATTGCTTTCACAGCGTGCCCGGGAAGGCGCCGCCGTCGAGCAGGATGTTCTGGCCGGTGATGTAGCCGGCCCTGGCACCGCACAGGAACGCACAGGCATAGCCGAACTCATCGGGCTCGCCGAACCGTCCGGCCGGATTTTGCTTGGCGCGCTCGGCAAACACCTGGTCCGGCGTGATGCCGCGCTTCTCGGCTTCCGCTTTCCCAACACCGCGCAGGCGGTCGGTGTCGAACGGTCCCGGCAGCAGCGCATTGATGGTGACGTTGCTGATCACGGTCTTGCGCGACAGTCCGGCGACGAAGCCGGTGAGGCCGGCACGCGCGCCGTTGGAAAGGCCGAGGATATCGATTGGCGCCTTCACCGCGGCCGAGGTGATGTTGACGATGCGGCCGAATTTCCGCGCCATCATGCCGTCCACCGTCGCCTTGATCAGTTCGATCGGCGTCAGCATGTTGGCGTCGATCGCCTTGATCCAGTCGTCGCGGGTCCAGTTGCGGAAATCGCCAGGCGGCGGGCCGCCGGCATTGTTGATCAGGATATCCGGATCGGGGCATGCCTTCAGTGCGGCATCGCGCCCGGCCGGCGTGGTGATGTCGCCCGCGACTTCCGTGACGGTGACGCCCGGATGGGCTTTGCGGATTTCATCGGCGGTCTTTTTCAGCGCCTCGGCGCCGCGTGCGGTCAGCGTGACATGCACGCCTTCATTGGCCAGCGCCATGGCGCAGGCGCGGCCCAGGCCCTTGCTCGATGCGCAGACGATGGCGCGGCGGCCTTTGATCCCAAGATCCACTGTTTCTCTCCCGTTGTGTCAGGTGATTTTCTGAAAGTCGGATGGGACCACTCTAGCCAAGTCGAGCGGCCCTGATAAGAGAGCGGCTACCGCCGAAACGCATATCAGGGAGACCACGCCGATTACACGCCGATTATATATGCCGGTCTTTCTTCAGGCGGTCGATCGCAGCCACGAGATCCGGCGGAAGGGACTTGACGCCCAATTGCCCGGCGGCCGATAGCACAGGCCGCAACCGTGAACCGGTCATGAATGCCGGCTGCAGGTTTGTCGGCACAAGCTGGTCGAAAATCAGCACAACCGTGATCGCGATCAGGCCGACGCGCACTGCGCCAAGGGCGGCGCCGCCAAGGCGGTCTCCGATGCCGGATTGCGGTCCAATGATGTCGTCGAGAGCCAAGCAGGTCAGCTTTCCGAGCACCATTCCGATGACCAGAAAAGCTCCGAAGAACAGCGGCGAATTCTGCGCAAACGGTAAGGCATGCTGGCCGTCGAGCTGCGGCGACACCAGTGGCACCAGCCCCATCGCAATCGGCATCGCGGCGATATAGGCCAGAATCGCAATTGCGCTGCGCAATAGCCCTGTATTGAAACCGATGACCACGGCAATAATCAGTCCGAGATAGACGACGGCATCGAAACTGTTCATGGGGAAACTCCACCCCGTTCCGATACCGATGCTTCGTCAATGGATCGGCGTCGCGATTGCTAAAATCGTCTGTATCAACCAAAGCGTGCCTGAACTCCGACGTCAGTCCGTAGCCCGGATGATTCAACGGGTCGCGCGAATGCGCGCCCCGTTGACAGGCTCCGCGACATCCGGGAAGTCAGGGGCGACTGTGTCCGGCCGAGCATGCGTGCTCGGCTCCCTCCACGTCATTGCTGCGAGCGAAGCGAAGCAATCCATATTGCGGCATAACGGATAGATGGATTGCTTCGTCGCTGCGCTCCCTTGCGCAAACGCTTCGCGTTTGTCGCAGGCAATGACGGGTGCAAAAAATCAACCCGCCCGCATCTCCGCTTTGATCATGTCGGCGGCCTTTTCCCCGATCATGATGGTCGGCGCGTTGGTGTTGCCGCCGATCGGCGTCGGCATGATCGAGGCGTCGACCACGCGCAGTCCGTCGACGCCGTACACTTTCAGCTTCGGGTCGACCACGGCCATCGGATCGTTGACGCCCATCCTTGCGGTGCCGACCGGGTGATAGACGGTGTCGACGCGGGCGCGCAAGAGGTTGCGGATGTCATCATCGGTATGCACGCCTTCAGTGAACATCTCCTTCTTTTGCAACGCGCGCAGCGTCGGCGTCTCCATCAGCCGCCGCGTGGTCTTGAAGCCCGCAACCATGGTTTCCAGATCATCCGCCTCGCCGAAGAAGTTCGGGTCGATCAGAGGAGCTGCAAGCGGATCGGTGCTCAGAAGCGAAACGCTGCCGCGGCTCTTCGGCCGCAGCAGGCAGACGTGGCAGGTGAAGCCGGTGCCGCGGTGGCGCTTGCGGCCGTGGTCGTCCGCCAGCGCCATGCCGAAATGGAGTTGGATATCGGGGATGTCGAGATCGGGCCGGGTTTTCAGGAAGCCGCCGCATTCGGCGAAGTTCGACGTCATCGGTCCGGTGCGTTCGCGGCGATACTGGCGGATGGCCCGCAATAGCCGTGGCAGGGCTTTAAGCGAAATGCCGTTGAAATTGGGATTGTCGGACATGTAGCCGAACACGAAGTCCGGGTGATCCTGCAGGTTCTGTCCGACGCCGGGCAGATGATGCACGGTGGCGATGCCGTGCTTGCCAAGCGCCGCGCCGTCGCCGACACCGGAGAGCATCAGGAGCTGCGGCGTCTGGAACGCGCCGGAGGACACGATCACCTCGCGCCGGGCGCGAATTTGCTTGAGCTCCTTGCCCTGGCGGTATTCGACGCCGACCGCGCGCTTGCCTTCGAACAGGATGCGGGTGGCATGGGCATGCGTCTCGACGCGCAAATTGGCGCGGCTTCCCATATGCGGGTGGATATAGGCGCGCGCGGCGCTGCAACGTTCGCCGTTCTTCTGCGTCAGTTGATAGATGCCGAGGCCCTCATGCTCGTCGGCGTTGAAATCATTGCGCAGGCGAAACTGCGCTTCCTGGGCGGCCTGCAGGAATATCTGTTGCACCGGATTGCCGGTGCGCGACTTGTTGACGGCGAGCGGCCCGCCCTTGCCGTGATATTCGCCGTCGAAATCGGAATTGTCTTCGGCCCGCTTGAAGTAAGGCAGCACGTCGGCGAACGACCAGCCGGCATTGCCGAGCGAGGCCCATTGATCGTAATCAGCGCGGTGGCCGCGGATATAGACCATCGCATTGATCGCCGATGAGCCGCCGAGCCCCTTGCCGCGCGGCTGATAGCCGATGCGGCCGTTGAGGCCCTTCTGCGGCACGGTGTTGAAGGCCCAGTTGTTGACGTTGCCGGCGACCATCAGCACGAGTGCGAACGGTGTCGTGACCACCCAATTGTCGTTCTTGCCGCCGGCGTCCAGCACCGCCACCGAAATGTTCGGATCCTCCGACAGCCGCCCCGCCACCGTGCAGCCGCCCGAGCCGCCGCCCACCACCACGAAGTCGAACGTATCCGTCACCGCTCATTCCCCCCGGATTTTTTGTTCTGGCGGCCTGCCTGGCCGCGCCTTGGGGCGCAAAACTCCGCTTTTGCAGCGTTTCTGGCAAGAGCGGTTCCACGAAGCGGTTTTGGCACTCCAACCCCTCGTTCTTGCTGTCATAAAATCTGCAAAAGGGGGGTCTTGCCCCTTTCCAAAGCAGGGCGACATTGATACATACCCCTCGCACCCGATGGCTTTGCCCGGGTTGCCTTCTCAGGAAGCCTCCGGACGGGATCGATCGGCGCCGAACACGCGTTGGCCGGTTCACTTCCGGTCCGGTTTTCGAAGGCAGTGCAACGGTTTAACGCGGGGTGGAGCAGCCCGGTAGCTCGTCAGGCTCATAACCTGAAGGTCATAGGTTCAAATCCTATCCCCGCAACCAAGTTGATAAAAATCCCAGCAATCTCAAGGAGATTGCTGGGATTGTTTTTGGTGTTGGAATCGACCCTAACAACATCGATGACTTAGCTTGTAGGTTCAAATTACCGCGCAACCACTCGCTCACAGATAGTAGGAAGCCCGCGGCATCGCGCCGTCGACATTTCATTTCACTGCCGATACGGCCAAAGCCGACGAAGATTGCGGTTGGGCGAGGGTTCCCCATCGCCCGGAAGTGGACATCGGCCGCCCAAATTTTGCAGAGCGCGTGTAACTTCCTCCGGCTCCGCAGCGAAACTCCAAGGCTGGCCATCCTGGCTTTCTCGGAGATACATCGGACATGTTGTTGAAATCCTTAAAGACGCTGATCGCAACCGCATTCCTTGTCGGGACGTCGCTGGTAGCCCAGGCCGGGCAACCGTTCGATACGAGTGCGTTCCAGCAAGCGCAGGCGGCTGGAAAGCCCATTCTCATCGACGTGACTGCGCCCTGGTGTCCGACGTGCAAGGTGCAACGGCCAATCGTTCAGGAAATCGAAAAATCGACGCCGAATCTCGTCGTGTATCAAGTAGATTTCGATAGCGCGAAGGATGTCCTGAAGCGCCTTCGGGTCCAAAGCCAGAGTACTCTCATCGTCTTCAAGGGCGCCACCGAGGTTGGCAGGTCAACCGGCGACACCAATCCCGCCAGCATCAGGGCCCTTGTCTCGAAAGGGTTGTGAGGGTGCCCGAAATCGCCAACCTGGCGCTCAGCTATGCCGCAGGCGCGCTATCGACCCTCTCGCCATGCGTGCTTCCATTGCTGCCGATCGTGCTGTTCGGCGTGCTTGAGAGGCATGCCTGGGGACCGGTTGTCCTGGCTGCCGGTCTTGCGACCTCGTTCGCTGTGCTTGGCACCACGATCGCCGCGGTCGGTTTCAACATCGGTCTGGATCCCGCGATGCTCAGAAACGCTGTCGCGATGCTTATGCTGGCCATGGGCGTTGTGCTGCTGATTCCTGCTCTGCAGGGGAGATTGGCGGCGTTCGCGGCTCCCGTCGCAACCGGCGGCCAGACATTGCTCGATCGCATTCAGCCATCCGGCCTTGCGGGGCAGTTCGTGCTCGGTGGTTTGCTGGGCGCAATCTGGTCGCCGTGTTCCGGTCCAACTCTTGGAGCCGCGATCGGACTTGCAACTCAAGGCGACTCGGTGATCAAGGCGGCCGCCGTAATGGCGGTCTTCGGGCTTGGAGCGGCTACGCCCATCCTGGCGCTCGCCTATGGTTCCCGGCAAGCAATCTTCGCCCGGCGAGATCTGTTGGCGAGGACGTCGCGCATCGCCAAGCCTGTCATGGGCGCGGCATTCGCGTTCGTCGGCGCATTCGTGCTCACCGGCCTCGACAAGATCGTCGAAACATTGCTTACGAATGCCATGCCCGATTGGCTGACAACTCTGACCACTCGTCTCTGAATCCATCCGACCACGGCCAGACGGGAAGAAACGGGCAGATTTTGTCACATAAAGTGAAAGGACAAACCATGGTACGACTGGCGCTTTCGATTGCAGTACTTCTCATTGGCCTTTCGGCTGCTTCCGCAGGCACCGTGAAGGCGCGGACAGGGTGGGTCGTCGTCGACACACGGCAATCCTTCCAGGCGTTGGTCGAGCGGCTTGAGGCAACCGTAAAATCCGAAAAAATGGGAATCGTAACGTCGGCGAGCGCGTCCGAGGGTGCGAAGGCGGCCGGCATTACGATTCCGGGCAACAAGGTATTCGGTGTTTTCCGAAACGACTTCGCGCGACGGATGCTGGCCTCGAGCGTAGCCGCCGGCATAGAGGCTCCCATTCGCATCTACGTCACGGAGAATCAGGACGGTACGGCGACGCTTTCCTACAAGAAGCCCAGCACTGTGTTTGCGCCATATGCCGATGAAGGCGGAGATGCTCTTAAATCGGTCGGCGCAGAGCTGGACGAAATATTCGCCAAAATCGCCGAGCGGGCAACTTCCGACAAATAGCGCCTCTGCCAACGCCTGGGTCTCCTAAGGTATTGGGCCGCAGGAGCGGGAGAGCGGTTCGGGTTTAGCAGCGGGCAAGCTCTCCTGGCGCAAGGCTGGCGAATATGTGTTTCGGACTCCGGGGGCTTCAGCGGGTGGATGCTCGACGCTTTAGGGCGGCGGCCTTGTTTTCGGAGTCGACGCCGTGACCAAGATCACTCGGCGCGATCTTCACGGTGAGACTGTTGCGCGCGAATGACACGCACGCCGGCGGACCAGTCCATCGCGGTCGGACAGTTTTCAAAGGCGTCGTTGGCCGGCTGGGAACGGAGGCTTTCAAAGGGCGAGAACCGCGACTGCGCTTGAGCGCAGATATCATGCGCATCGAAAGCGCCGCGCTCGGCGGGCATCATCAACTGCGCCGTTGATGAGGATGCGGAAAAGCCAGGGGCGGATCTGTCGAGGTTCATCGTCCGGCGAAAACGCCTTATAGGCCTTGAGGCAGGTATCCTGGACAAGATCCTGAGCCAACACCGCATCGCCCGTCATCCGCCGAGCTGTACGAAACAACGCATCGAGCTCTGGTCTTGCCAGCACCTCGAACCGTCGTCGCTTGCCCCCGTCGTGCACTCACCTTCGCCCCCTTTGCGGATCGCCGTTCGCCGCGCCTGAATTCTGAAGTTAAGACGACGACGCGGATAAATCCTCCGCTGACCTAGACTCACAAATTGGTGAAGGTAGAACCGAGGAATGACACCGACTATTTAGATGGCGCTGTGCTGTGCGCCGGGTGCTGCGGTCCAAAATTGATCGCAAAATTGCGTAGCGCACCTTCGGCCATACCGGCCCTGTATCGCTTTGCCGGAACCTAAAGCGCTTGGCGCATTCCCACCCGTTCCGCGAATGCGCCGATCCGCGATGTTTGTGCCTCGTTCAGGAACCTTTGTCCGGGCTTTGATTTGGCCCCGGAGGACGAAATGGCATCGGCCGATGGGGCTTGCATGCCGGTTCGTCGCAGGGCCGCGTGGCGTGCGCCTCGGCGGCAGGGATCGACGGCTGACCACCTGAAATTCAATGCTCATCGGATGCTGGGGCGCCCGCGAGGCGGTTCCAGAATAGGCGATTTCCAGGAGACGCCTCATGACCGAAACGCGTACCGCCAACAAGATGCGCCGCGTCACTCTCGCTGCCTCTATCCTTGCGATCGGAATTCTCGGAATCGGAGCGGCCGCGTGGCTGGCTGGATCGGGCGTCACGACGTGGAGAGAACTGCATTCCTGGTACAACCCCTCGGTTGGCTTTCAATCTGTCGCCCTGCCGGTGGGATTTGAAGATCTCGTGGACCGCGTCAAGCCGACTGTCGTGGGCGTGCGCGCGAAGGTAGAGCAAGACGCGGACGAACTACCTTCTGGCCGTGGCGGACCCTCGAATCGTTCCGATGTGCCGATGGGCGGCCCAAGCGCGTCGCAGCCCCGTTTCACCACCACTCAGGGGTCAGGTTTCTTCATATCATCGGACGGATACGCCGTGACGACCAGCCACCTCGTCAAGCGCAGTGAAAAAATTGAGATTACCACCGATGACGGCAAGACTTACCCCGCGAGGTTGGCGGGCGCCGATCCGAAAACAGACCTCGCGCTGCTCAAAGTTGAGGGCGGAAACGAATTCCCGGTTGCCCGGCTCGGCGACAAGGCGCCCCGGATCGGCGAGTGGGTTGTTGTCGTCGGCAACCCCTTTGGACTCGGCGGAACGGTGACGGCTGGTATTGTCTCGGCCCGCGCGCGAGACCTTGGTCCCTACAACGACTTCATCCAGATCGATGCGCCGGTCAATCGGGGCAATTCCGGTGGACCGACCTTCGATGCCAGTGGCAAAGTCATTGGCATCAACAGTGCAATCGTTTCGCCGACAGGCGGCTCGGTCGGTGTCGGCTTTGCCATTCCAGCGGAAACCGTAAAGACGATCGCGGCCAGACTTAAAGACAAGGGTGCCGTCTCCCGCGGCTGGATCGGCGTCGAGGTTCAGCCTTTGAACTCCGAAATCGTCGAGGGTCTCGGTCTTAACAAACCGGCATATGGCGTCCTGGTCGCCGAGATTCAACCTGACAGCCCGGCTGCGAAAGCCGGCATCGCGCCGGGCGACGTCATTACGTCTATTGCGGGCCAGCCGGCCAGCGATGATCGCGAGTTGATCAAAAAGGTCAGCGATATGCTGCCCGGCAAATCGATCGAGATTGGCCTGATCCGTCAAAACGAGAAGAAAAATATCAACGTAACCCTGGGCGAGCTTCCGGTTCCTGGCAATGAGGGCATCTTGAGTGCCGAAAAGCAAAAATCACCAGAGGCAGATGGAGATAAGCCAAGCATCGGACTGACTCTGATGCCTGCGGAAAACCTTGGACTCGGTGTCCGAGGTGTCATTGTCGCCGATCTTGATCCCGGGGGTGTGGCGGCTGAAAGCGGGCTTTCGACCGGGGATGTTATTCTCGACGTAGGCGGCAACGCCGTGAAGACACCCGTCGACTTCTACAAGGCGCTGACCGATGTTCAAAGCAAGGGCAAGCGCATCGCATTGGCGCGGGTAAAGTCAAGCGAAGCAACCCGATTTGTGGCTATTCCCGTCGGTTGACGAAGCGAAGTCGCGGCGGGCACACGACGGCGAGTCGAGGGTGGGCCGTAGTGAAGGAGCAAGGGGCCGAGGATCCCCGCCTTCGCTGCGCTCGATGTTCGTTTGGCTTCGAGACTTTGGCGATGTCGGATTTGGACACGCGCCGGCACCGATGATGGTTCATGATGGCCGCGCTCTTTTCAAATGAGTTTCGAGCCAGCGGCTCGCCAGGTCTACGACCTTGCGGAGCAGCCAGATAACCGCCTGGCCGGGCAGGTTCGATCATCGCGACCTCCCGTCCAACCAAGGTTTGCCTCATCAAAGGATCAGATCGTGACATCGATGGTTATTCCCTTGGCTGTATCGGCAACGCGATGCCACGGGGCGGCGTTCCAACCAGGAACTTGTCCGCCAGCATTCGTTGCGGAATACCTTGCCGAGGCGGTACGCAAATGTCTGAAAAGCAAGATTCGACACGTCGACATTCCGGTGGTCTCCGAGCCTATCCCGGCGAGAAGGCGCGGCAGGGCGAGATCATCCTGCGCAGGCCGTGGATGCGTGTGGTTTTCATAGCCGGCCTTGTGGGCTGCGTTCTTCTGGCCCTGGGCATTCGCATCGCTGCGGGGCTGTGATGGCGACCCCGGTCATCTTCGCCCTCGAGGCCAGCCGCGCCGAAGGCGAAGGCATCGCCCGCTGCCTGGGCGTTGGCCTGGCCGAGCATGAAGAGAAGCGCTTCGACGATGGCGAATGCAAGCTGGGGCCGCTGGCGGACATCCGCGGCCGGGATGCGTTCGTCGTCCAGTCGCTATATGACGGGCCGTCGCGCAGCGTGCACGACAAGCTCTGCGATGTGCTGATTTTCGTGGGCGCCCTGAAGGATTCGGGCGCGGTGCGCGTGATCTTGATCGCGCCCTATCTTTGTTACGCGCGGCAGGACCGGCGCGCAAAACCCGGAGAACCGCTGTCGCTGCGGTATGTTGCGCAACTGCTCGAAGCAGCCGGCGTCGATGCGATCGTGGCGGTGGACGTGCACGATGTCGCCGCTTTCGAGAATGCGTTTCGGATACCGGCAGTGAACGTCGAATGTGGCCTGCTGTTCGCCGCGCATTTCGGCAAAGCGCTTGCCGACCAGGACATCGAGGTCATTTCGCCCGATATCGGCGGAGTGAAACGCGCCGAGCGCTTCCGCGATGCCCTCAGCACAACGATGAATGAAGACCTCGAATTGGGCGCGCTAGGCAAACGGCGACTGGATCACATTGTCAGCGACGAGGAAATCCCGGGCGGCGTCCGTGAACGAACGGTGGTTATCTTCGACGATATGATCGCTACCGGCTCCACCATGATGCGGGCCGTGAAGGCCTGCCGCAGCGGCGGAGCCGCCTATGTTATCCTCGCGGCGACGCATGGCTTGTTCCTTGAAGGCGCGCAGGAGCTCGTTGCGAGCAGCCTAGTGGACCGGATCATTATCACGGACACCATACCGCCCTTCCGTCTCGCCCCCCGCCTGGCTGCGGAGAAAGTCACGATCCTGCCCGCAAGCCAGCCGATCGCGGATGGAATTCGCAATATTGCCGCCGTCTAAGTGTCTTGCCAGACGAGCGACAGCGAATTGTCCGGGTTGAGGACGACATGGTTGCCGAAGGTTGCGCTTTCTCGCTCCAGTCGTTGCTGAAGCCATTGGGCATCACCGGGCGCGGCGTGATTCAGCCGGAACCTGCGCATCTGAAACGGAACCATCCTCAGCGTCGAAAGCTCACCGGTTTTCCGAAATTCGGGGAGATACATCATGGAAAGATCACCCCGGAATCGCTCGTAGCCGCTGATGCCCTCGTAGTCGGTGATGAAATCGCCGCAGCCATAGAGGATCAACCGGCCGCGGTAGACTTCGATCGCCTTGGCATGATGCGACGAATGGCCGTGAACAACATGAAATCCTGCGACGTCAATCAGGTCGTGCGCAAAGGCGCGTTGAGCAGGCGGAACGCTGTAGCCCCAATTGCCGCCCCAGTGGATCGAAGCGACGCAAACGTCACCCTCGCGCACGAACATCTCCACCTGCTTCGCAATGCGCCCAACTGCGTCTTCGCCGGCTTCTGCGACGAAATTGACTCCAGGCCCTGATCTGGCCGCCCAGGCCGGCGGAATGCCGCTGCTTTCGAAACCGAAGGCGAAGACCAGAATGCGCCGTCCGTCCGGAAGCGCGATCCGTCCCGGCGCGGCAGCTTCGTGAAAATTGCGGCCCGCACCGGCGCGTAGAACATGCGCGGCATCCAGAACATCGAGTGTCTCTTCGAGACCCTTTTCGCCCCAGTCCAGAACATGATTGTTGGCCAGCACGCAGCAGTCGATCTTCGCCGTGGTGAGTATTTCGGCGTTGCGCGGATTCATCCGATAATTGATGCCCTTTGCCGCAGCATCGTTGCTGGTTGTGATGGCGGTCTCCAGGTTGATGATTCGTGCGGCGGGCGCTGCGTGCTTCAGTTCAGCGAGGCAATCGCCCCAGACATACTCATATCCGGCGGGTTGTGGGATCGCGCCGTTTGCGCATTCGGCAAGCTCGATATACGTCTGAGCCGACTTCACATGCCTCTCATGGAGCGCGGGGTCGCCCGGGTGAGGCAGGACTTGATCGATCCCGCGGCCCGTCATGACGTCGCCGCACAGGAACAGGCGCAAGTTGTCCGGCGGCGATTGGTCGGAACGGCCTTCACCGCGCGGCGCGGCTGAAAGGAATAACTCTCGTGTCATCAGGCCATGCTGGGCGGCAGGAAGCCGCCAGCGTCTCCAGTTCCAGATTGAGAAAACGCCTCCCGCTGCAACTATGCGCGGGGTTTGTGAGTTCCGTGAACCAGCCCCGCGGGCGGCTGAATGGATGGCGTGTAACCGGAACGGGGTCAGGCCATCAAAGAGCGGACGATCGGCGTGCACAATCGACGCAACTCACGTGCTGGTTAGACGTTGCTTCGTATCACCGCTTCGCGGGCCGGCCCCCGCGAGCGATCTGTCGCTTCAAAGCGTCAGGAGAGAACAGTGCAAGTTTGCGAACTCATGCCAAGCGGCAAGCTTGTTCATTCGAACCGGTCTAGGAGAGTCTGGAGATGACGTTTAGCCTGAAAAGCCCCGCATTCGGCGATGGCGGGCTGATCCCGCAGAAGTTCACAGCCGACGGCGAAAACCTCTCGCCGCCGCTCGAATGGTCGGACCCGCCCGCAGGCACCAAAAGCTTCGCCTTGATTGTCGAGGATCCCGATGCGCCATCCGGCACGTTCCGGCATTGGGGCCTCTACAACATCATGGGCGAGCGGACACTGCTGCCGGAGGGAATCGGTCATGGCCCAAAAACCGAAAAGCTTGGCAAAGGCGTGAACGACTTCGGAGAGTCGCGCTACGTCGGACCTGCCCCGCCAAAGGGACACGGAACCCATCACTATCACTTCAAGCTCGCGGCTCTGGATGTCGAACAGCTTTCTCGTGCGCCAAGCATGCCGGTAGCCGACCTTTGGAAGGCCGCCGAAAAGCACATGCTTGGCCAAACCGAACTCGTTGGCACGTACCAGCGGTGACCCCGATTATCGACGGCCTGGAGTCGTGCGCGCATGCCGGAATGGCGCCGAGGGGTTAGCGCCATTCCACCTTGCCGACCTTGTAGGCCCGGGCGCCGCCGGGTGTCATGACTTCAACGGTCGCGTTTTTGGTTTTGCCGATGAGCGCGCGGGCAAGCGGCGAAAAGATCGAAATCTTGCGCATCTTTGCATCCGCCTCGGGCTCGCCGACGATCTGCCATACCTGTTTCTCTTTGGTGTCCTCGTCGATCACGGTCACGGTGGCCCCGAATTTGATCGTGTCGCCGGAGAGCTTCGATACGTCGATCACTTCGGCACGCGCGAGCTTGCCCTGAAGTTCCGCGATACGGTTCTCATTGACCTCCTGCTCGGACTTGGCGGCTTGATACTCCGCATTCTCGAGCAGGTTGGGGTCATCCGCCATGGCGTCCTTGATGCGTTCGGCGACACGCGGGCGATCGAGCTGGATGCGGCGCTTCAGTTCGTTTTGCAGGGCTGCGTAACCCTCGGCTGTCGTGGGCAGTTTCTGAAATGGCGCTTCAATATTCTGGTTCATTTGCTGTGCCTAAATCCGATGTGCGGCTTACATTCGGACGTTGCCCCGCGAAGCTCTGCCGCAGGGAACTTCGGGTACAAAGGGAACCGTATCGACCAGCACCCCGCTTTGCCCAACCGCCGCAGGGGTGCCATGTTTCGCGTTCGCAGGCTGTTTGGATTGGAACTGCTGCACGCGTGAACGCGAACTCCCATCATGGGCTAATCAGGGCCGGGTCACCAATTCCTTCGGGGAGGTGCGCGGTGGTGGTTTGGAAGAACTGCTGTTCTTATCCGCTTTACCGAACTGCGAGTTCGCCGGTAGCTGCAGGATAGTTGCCCGCTGCCCCTCTCTCAGCTTCGTCACGAGAACAACCCTGCCGTTGCCAAGCTCCAGTGCGTCATGATGCGCATGCGGTTGGCGGGTGTTGAGGTGTCGAAACCGGGCAAGTTGCCCGCCTTGCATGCCAAACCCGAAGTTCGGCAGAAACCTCGCGAAGGCGTGGACGGTTTCGATCTCGCGCTCGAAGACGAGTTCAGTGCCTGGGAGAACACAGACTGCCACTCCCGGCTCGCCCACCGCAGCGAAGCCACGCGTTTCGGTCCCGGGAAATCTGGTTGAAATTAGCCGGTCGCCCAGCTTGGCCGCCCGCGATCTGACAGCGTGAAGGCTATAGTCACACATTGAGTATTCTCCCTGGACGAGAATGAACGTCTCCCGCGAAAAATAGTTTCACGGGCAATCCAGCGATCATCCTCGCGCAAGGCGCAGCCAGCCCTCTCATCGACCGGGCCGATCGCATGGTGGGCTTACCCATCGCAACTTTAATTGCCTGGCTTGCCGCTACCGATCATGACGCGCTCCAGATCGATCCGACGATCGCTGCCGACATTGCGCATCTTGCCGTTCGGACGGTGCCCTCGATGCATCCGTCACGCCGCCGGCGTGACGTCGCTGCCGGCGGATTATCTGCTCTTCACCTGATCGCGCGGGCGCGCCGCTTTAGGCCCGTTCGGGGCCGACGGTGACCACCATGACGCTGTCGACCTTAACCAGGAACATCATGGTGGGTTGCCGGCTGGAACGCGTTTTCGAGAAATCCTAAAATTTTTGCGAAACAGCAGGGCGGGTTTGTGCGTTGCATCCCTGCACGTCCTCACGTGGCGGCTTCCTGCGGCGTCCAAATTGCAATCTTCCGAATTGTTCCCGGCCACGCTTGTTGCGCCGTCGTTGCATTCGAAATAGCTTCGATTGCGAACCAAAAGCGGGGCAGGGCAGAAGAAATGACGTACGAGGTCCCTCTTTGCAGCTTTCTGCCGTCGATCGCTCGGTAGCGAATACGGAACCCGCGCACTGGAAAAAGCGTCTTCGCTGCCCTCGCTGTTCGTCGGCGCTGCGAAGCGTGTGGTCACAGCCGTCCTGCTCGAACCGTGCCTGCGATTACAGCAAGGCTGGGTTTCCCATGATCGGCGCGCAACCGGTGCTGATCGATTTTGCGGCCAGCATTTTTGAGCGCCGAATGTACGATGCCGAGAACGGCTCGGTGCTGCAGCGGGATGTCAGCCGCCGTTCCATGGGGTCGCGGCTGCATCGTTTTACCTTCGGGGGCAATCCCGTTGCGGTCTCCAACAGCATGAAGTTCATCGATCTGTTGAAGCGGGAATCGAGACGGCCGGTTGTGCTCGTGGTCGGCGGCGGCACGATCGGTTCGGGCGCGGAGGAACTCTACCGGGATGATTCCATCGAACTCGTCGGCACCGATGTCTACGCCTCGCCGCACACCGTGCTGGTGGCCGACGCCCACAGACTGCCGTTCGAAGATGGCGTGTTCGACGGCGTCTGGGTGCAGGCGGTGCTGGAACATGTGCTGGAACCCGCAACCGTCGTTGCCGAGCTGCATCGCGTGCTCCGGCTGGAGGGCCTGGTCTACGCAGAGACGCCGTTCATGCAGCAGGTGCATGAACGGGCCTACGACTTCTCGCGCTTCACGCAGAGCGGTCACCGCTGGCTGTTCAGGCGATTCTCCGAAATCAGCGCCGGGCCGGTCGGCGGCGCCGGCGTCGCGCTGGCATGGTCGATCCGCTATTTCTCGCGTGCGCTCGGCGCGGGCAACAAACTGTCGCGCCTGATCGTGCTGCCATTCTTCTGGATCAGGTATCTCGATGCATTCGGTCGCGGCCGGGCCGCGGCAGACGCCGCCAGCGGCTTCTTCTTTCTCGGCCGCAGGGCCGAGCAGGCGATGGATCCGCACGCCATGCCGGAATACTACAATCGGCAAAAGTGAGGTTTCGACAGGCGCGCGCTACTTTACGAAAGGCCCTTGATTTTCTTGCAAGGCGTCGACGAGGTCGACGACATCCGTGCGACGTCGGTTACGGAGCGAATGGAAAGCTTTTCCTTAGCCGTGATGAAGCGCAGTACGCCGTGCGGATGAGCGTCGCAGAACTGCGCCAGCGTGGCGGCCGTTGCGGCAACGGTGTCCTGTTTGGGGATTACGGCGATGCCGCCATCCCTCAGCATGTACGCGTCCTTCACGTTGGGCATGGCTGACGTCGCGACGCAGACCTTGAACAGGTCATTATAGGCCTGGGGCGTCAGGGTCAGATCTCCGCCGGGAGTGCCCAGCAAATACTCGCGGCTCTTGCGGCAGTTCTCGTTGTCCGCCCGCGCCGCACCGGTCGCGAGCGCCAGCAGCATCGCGGTCGCGACCATCTGCTTCATGCCACCGTTCCGATGGCGCGGCCCGCGGATGCCCGCTTGCCGGCGTAGGCCAGGCCATAGGTTGTCGCCGCGCAGCGTTCCCATGAAAGGGCGCGGGCTTGGGCGGATGCGCCCGCCGCGAGAATGGCGCGCAGGCCGCGATCTGCGGCGAGCTCGGCGATCGCCTGTGATATGCTTTCCACCGACGGCGGCACGAGAATTCCGGTCTCGTCGGCGAGCACGGCGTCCGGTACCCCGCCGACCTCGGTCGCGACGCTCGGCAGGCCGCCGGCCCCGGCCTCGAGATAGACCAGTCCAAATCCCTCCACCCGGCCGGTCGTGTCAGGCAGCCCCGTCAGGCAGAAGAAATCCGCAGCCGCGTAGAGATCGCGGATTGCCTCGTTCGGCTGCGGGCCGAGGAAACGAATGTCGCAGGCTGCCTGACCGGCTGCCCGTCGCAGTTCGCCGACATAGTCGGCTTCGCCGTCCGGGCCGATCACGAGCCACGTGATGCGATTGCGCAGTTCGTCCGGAAGCCGCGACAATGCGGCGAGCGTCAGGTGATGTCCTTTGCGGCGTGTGATCCGCGCCACCGTGATCATCACCAGCCGCTCTTCCGGCAGCCGATAGGCCAGGCGTACCTCGCGGCGTTTCCGTTGCGCGCCGAACCAGAATTCCGATACGCCGAGATTGATCGCGCTGATCCGGCGCGGGTCGACGGCAAACCGCTCGCGGAACAGCGTCTCGGTATAGCGGCTGTTGGCGACGACCTCCGTTCGCGGCCCGAACACACCGGCGCTGCGTATCGCCATGCGCTTCAGCCGCGTCTGCGTTTCGTTGATCTCGGTGCCATGCACCGTCATCAATACCCGCGCCGGCGTCCGCCATCTCGAAAGCGCGAGCGGAATGAAGAACGGCCAATCGGCGGCATGGACCACATCGTATCGATCGCCGCGGACGCCGCGGCGCGCCAGCATGATCTTGCGCGGCAGGTCGCGCATGGAGTGGAGGCCGCCGCTGTAGCGAACGACCTCGAAGGGCAGGGACCGGTCGTCGTCGTTCGTCTGTTGTGCGTAATCGGGCGCCACCACGGTAACCTTTGCGCCGAGCCGGCTGGCGGCCGCGGCGATTTCGCGGGCGTAGGTCCCAATGCCTCCCATCGCGGGAGCGAACTCGCTGGTCAATAGAAGGATGTTCAACCCGGCGCCCTCAATAGGTCGGCGCCGCGGCGGCAAGTCCGCGCGCATCCTGAATTTCCTGATGATAGCGGAACACCCGCGCGAGCTGGGTGCCTGGGGTGAACGACCTGATGCTGTCGGCGATCTGCACCGGATTCATCACACCCGCTTCGATCGCGGTCCTGATATCGACGAACCGCTGGACGAGCGTATCGGCCATGTCGTCGGGACTGCCGTCCCGCGCCACCAGATAACCGCTGACGCCAGGGCGGATCACGGGCTCGAGCTGCGGCAGGTGCATGGCGACGACGGGACGGCCCACCGCCAGGGTCTCGAGCACGCAACGCGGCATGCCTTCGAACTCGGATGTTAGGATTCCGGCATGTGCACTCGCCAGCGTCTCCGCCATTCCCGCGGCATCCTTGAAACCGTGGCGCACGGTGATGTCCTCGATGGCAGCGAATTCCTCGAACCGGTGCGGGTCGCTGGTGCCGATGTAGTGAAACCTGACATCGCCATTCAACCGCCGCCGCAGGCGATCGATCGTGCGAAACATCAGCGGCGGATCCTTGAACTCGTCGAGCCGGCCCGCGAACACGATCTGGAACGGTGACGAGTTCAACGGCCAGAGTTGCGGCTTGAAGATATCCGTATTGACCCACGTCCAGAGCGTGTCGATCTTGTCCTTGCGACGCGGATAGGTCTGTTGCAGCCGCTCGGTGATGAACGGATTGACGCAAAGGAATTTTTCGCTCATGGCGACGGCAAACCGCTCGCCGGTGTTGTGGACGAAGGCGTATTTGCGCAGCAGCGAATCCATCTGCAATTTCGGCGCGCCCTCGCCGTGAAGCATCTGCACGAATGGAAGCCGCAGGATCGCCGGCAGCCAGGAAAATTCAACCCGCCGCAGATCGACCGAACATCGCCTGGCGCGGATCAGCCTTGCGATCGGGCCGAAGTAACGGAGTAGCGCCATAAAGAATTGGCCGGTCAGCGAGGTACGGATCGTGCGGGCCGCTTCGCGCGCCTGCTGGTCCGAATAATGCAGGATGGGCAGGAAGTCGAAACCGCGGCCGCGGAATGTCAGCCGATGAAGCTTTCCCAGCTCCAGATCGCCGATCGAGTCGACGCCGATAAAGAGGATGTCGGTGTCAACAGGATGAAACGTAATGAAGTCGCGGATGTAGGTTTCGAGGCCGCCGACCTTTTCGCCGCGCGGATCGAACGGATGGATCAGGCAGATCTGATAGCGCGGCTTGATACGGCTGGTGTTTCGCGCCCGCAGCGCCAGGGTCAATGTTGAAGTCATGCGGCTTTCCTCATGCGTGCCTGGACGATTTGCGGAATGGTTCGCGCAACGAGACGCGGAACCACGCTCATGCATCTGACGTAGCGGGGGCCGAGCCGCCGTGGCTCGCGCAGCATGCGCCACGCCCATTCCAGGCCGGTTCTGCGCGCGATGGACGGTGCACGGCTCTGCGTGCCGGCGATGAAATCGAGCGCGGCCCCGATGCATAACATGCCGGTTCCATTCAGCTCGTCGAGGCATCGCGCCGCGAACAGTTCCTGCCGTGGCGCGCCCAGCGCGACGAAGCAGAGCCTGGCGCCCGAGGCGCGAATAGCTTCGATCGCAGCGTCGGCTTCACTGGAATAGGGATCAAATCCCGGCCCCGGCGCAAGGCACCCCGCGATCTGCAATCCCCTGAATCGTTCCGACAGACGCCGCGCCGTCACGTCCAGCGTGAGGTCGTTCGCACCCAACAGAAAGACCGGGAGTCCTTTCTTTCGCGCCTCCGCACAGACGGGTTCGACAAGATCGGCGCCGGTCGTGCGCTCGACTCGTGTGCCCATGAGACGGCTCAGCACGACGATCGGGAACCCGTCGGCCGTGACAAATCGGGCACGGCGATAGGCGGCGCGAAAGTTGGCGTGTTGCTGCAACTGGACAACGTGATCGAGATTGAGCGTGCAGACGCTGAAGTTGTCGCCTTGTTGCGCAACCGACACGATCGAGGAGACCGCTTCCGGAAGCGAGGGAACATTGATGGTGATGCCATCGACAGTGAGGCTCGGCTGCAACGATATTGGCGGTTCCGACATGTCGATCCCCTGATGATGATTTGATCGAGAGACGCATTTACGCTGGACTATCGACATGCCCGTCGCTCGCGGCGGGAACTGCGTGCCGAAAATTTCTCGACCGGCATCGTCACGAAATCGAACTAATGCGACGCAACGATGGCGATGTCGCATTGCGAACAACGAGACGTGGCGACGAATCATTCACATGATGGAGATCAGCTATGCAGCAGTGGTCGAGGCGAAATGCGCTCGCTCTCATCGCAGGCGCAAGTGTTGCGTCGTACGAGAACAGAGTATTCGCCGCGCAGCCCGCGCAGAGTCTCGGCGCCATCGCAGCTCGCAACGGGATCGTGTTCGGCGCGGCTGCGGGTCCGGTGATCGACAAGGATCATGCCTATCGCGAGCTCTATCAGACGCAGACGCGTATCGTTACGACTGACATTGCGATGAAGATGGGAACCATCGCGCCGCAGCCGGGCCCCAAGCGGTTCGAAAGCGCGGACCGTCTGCTGCAATTCTGTGCAAGCAACAACATTCCGATGCGGGGCCATTGCCTGATCTGGAACGAATGGGTTCCACAATGGATCAGGAACATGAGCGGCGTCGAACGCGAGAGGTTCTTCGATTCCTATATCGAGGAAGTGGCTGCCCGTTATGTCGGCAAGCTGCACTCATGGGACGTCGTCAACGAGCCGTTCTGGCCCGGGCACAAGGCGCCCGGCGGTTACAGGCTCGGTCCATGGTACGACACGTTCGGCACGGGGTATGTTCGCCGCGCCTTCGAGCGCGTGGCGATGGTCGACCGGAAGACCAAACTGGTTCTCAACGAAGCACAGAGCGAGCGCGACGACGACGTCGGCCTCGCGGTTCGCCGCGGCTTGCTGCAACTGGTCGACGAATTGAAGCACGCCGGCGTGCCGTTGCACGCTGTCGGATTGCAAAGCCACCTGCAGCCTCGGTACCCGCACGACCCCGGACGTTTCTCCGAATTCCTTCACGCGCTCGCCGGACGTGGTGTCGATATCTATCTGACCGAGTTCGACGTGCGCGACGACACGTTTCCAGATGACATCGCGGCACGCGATGCCATGATCGCCGATACGGCCGAGAAGTTTCTGAGCAACGCGCTGCGCAATCCGGCGGTCAAAGTAGTGATTGCCTGGGAACTGGCCGACAACTACTCGTTCTATACCGATGCGGCGAAGAAGAAGGATCCGCTCGCGCAACGGCTGCCTCGGCCGCTGCCGTTCGATTCGTCGATGCAGAAGAAGCCGCTCTGGTTCGCGATGGCGCGCGCGTTCGAGAATTCCAGGAAGTCGTAGGCGGCGATCGTACCTGATATGCTCATGCCCCCGAATGTTGGGGGCGTGGGCGGAGCATTCGCAGCAGCGTCGGTGCGTAGAGCAGGGCGAGCGCTCCGAAATAGGCGGCGGCGCCCGCCGCTACATGTGCCGCCAACACCGCAATGGTGCGGGCTTCCGGGAAGATCCGCAGCAGTGCCGCCATCGCAATCGTGGCCAATGCGATGCGCACGAGATGGCCGACCGGAAGGCGCAGGCCAAACCGCGTAAACCCGATCGAGAAACTGACGATGGCGGCGGCCAGCGCCGCCAGCACGGTTGCGCCGGCGACGCCGGCTAGTCCCCAGCGCGGCAGGAACAGAGCGCTCAACACCACGGTCATCGACGCGTCGATCGCTGCGATGGCCATCATCCAGCGCGTGCGGTTTTGCAGGAGAAACACCTGATCGCCGAAATGGGCGCGCAGGTTGCGAATAGCGCCGGCAAGCGTAGAGAGTGGCAGGATGGCGAGCGTCACCGCCTGGAACGGCGCTGCGATCAAGAGATGCACGATCTCCGTTCTCAGCATGAATATGCCGGCGAGGCTCGGCGCCAGGATCGCGACAAGCAGCGCGCTGTTGGCGGCAAGCTGGCGCATGCCGGCCTGGCTGCCCTCCTGTTCCATGCTCTTTACCGCAAGCGGAAACGCGGCGGCCGTCACCAGCATGGCCGCGACCGCCGCGGCGCGTTGGCCGAGTCCGTAACCCACCGCGAAGAGTCCGGCTGCGGCCACTCCCGACATTTGGTTGACGATGAAGCGCGACGCATTGAGGCCGACCCAGCCGAGCGCACCGCCGACAATCAGTGGAATGCCGTAGCGCAGCGCGTGCACGACGATCTCGCGGTCGACCGGCCAAAGGCTGTATCCACCGCGGATTCGCGGCAGAACGATCAGCACGGCGATCAACTGCGCCATCGCATAGCCGGCAAGTGGCCATTCTGCCGATTTGCCGAATAGTCCGATCAACGCCAGCCCGGCGACAAATCCGACTGACGGACCGAACACCTGCTGGATCGTGTAGACCCGGATCTGCTGCTGCGCGCGGGCGCGCTCGCCGATGTAGAGGTTGAGAGAACGGGTCATCACATAGGCGACGGTGGCAACGAGAAGGCCCGCTCTGGCGCCGGGCGCGATGACCAGAAGCAGAATTCCGATGACGGTCGCGCTCTGCAACGCAACGGATACCAGCAAGACCGCGTTTTCGGTGCGATAGAAGCGAGGCGCGTCGTTGGCGTCCTGGTAGCGTCCGAGGAAACGCAGCGCATATTGCGACCACCAGGCGAGAAAGCCGATCTGCAGCAATTCGTGCGTGGCCGTGATCAGCGTGATGATGCCGAGCGTGTGCTCATCGACGACATGCGTCCAAACGATCATCGCCAGAAGCTGGAACAGCGGTCCGACGAATTGCGCGGGCAGATAGAGCAGGGTGTGTTTTAAGAGCATTGCTCAGGCCCCCAGCCAGCGGCAGAGTCGAGGGGAGGCCAGTTGCCGGACAGCCAGCAGCGCGGCGGCGCTGACGAGGACGGTCAAGCCGCAGCAAACGGCAAAGCTGGCAACGCCGCCGAGCTGGCGCAGCGATGTGTGATCGCGCAGCGCCATGACGACGAAGATGTGCCAGAGATAGATGAAATAGCTGCCCGAGCCGATCCATCCAAGCAGCGGCGAGCCCGGCTGGATGACGAACAGTGCAATGCAGAACAGGGCTGCATAGAGGAAGAAGGCGATCGAATCGTAGGTGGCGGCGTCGCCAAGGCCGAGAATGCGCACGACGGCATAGATCAGGTAGGCCGCCAGCATGGCGCCAAGCAGCGCGCGGCGCATGCCCTGATCGCTCAGATCTGCGAACATCGCGGTCAGCGCGCCGAGCGCGACAAACGAGAACCAGAACGGAATGTCGCGCATGCGGACTTCGTCGAGCAATGCGTCCGAGGCACCCAGCCTGGAGATGGCCGAGTCGAGATAACTGCCGGCAAGCAGACCGCAGCCGATCGAAAGCGCAAGGAGAAGAGCGATCCGCTTGTCTGCGCCCGGCTTCCTGGCATCGCCAACCGCAAAGACGAGCCATAGACCGAGCGTGCAGCAGACATAGACGAAGACGTAATAGTAGACGAAGACGTATCCGAGAGCGAACCGGGCAAGCATCGTGCCGATGCGATGGTCCATCGCCGGATTGTGCAGGGCCATGTAGGCATAGGCGGCGGCGAACGCGATCGCGTAGGGGATCAGAGCGGCCTTCAACCGCTTCGCGAGTGGCACGCGGCCGGAAAGCGCCGTCAGATATCCTGATACGAACAGGAAGACCGGCACGCACGGCCGCAGCGCCGCGTCGAGGGATTTTGCCCAGATGGCATCGAGCGGCTGCGGCAGCGAATGGATTCCGATCACCATCAGGATGGCGATGCCGCGCATGGCGTCGACGACGCCGTCGCGGCTTCTGGCCGGCGCCTGCGCGACGCTCAGGGATGTCGGATTCGCCGCTATGCGCTCCACGACCGTCGTCATGTGCTCTCCTGCCGTGAGATCGCAGGAGACGGTGCGGGCCTGATAGCGCGGCGGTCGTAAGCCTCGGTCAGATATCGCCGCAGCGGCGTTTCGAACGTGCGCAGCGAGACGACACTCGCGAATGCAAGGACGATGATCGCCACCGGCGCGAGGACTAGCCGTTCATACGGCGACAGGGAAAGCAGCCGCGATCCGAAGGTGATGATGACCGTCGCAACCGGAATATGCAGCATGTAACAGGAGTAGGTCAGCGGTGACCAGCGATCGAATCGGAGCCGCGACAGCAGCGTTTCACGGCCCGCGCAGTCTGCCTGAACGGCAAGCATCGCGATGGCGTAGACCGCGATCAGGGCGGTCATCGTCGGCAGCAGGGAGCCCAGCACGATAAACGCCGCCAGCGATGCGGCCAGCGCGCCGGGAATCGCGGGCCAACGCGCGATCTGGTCGCGAAACAGATAGCAGGCCATGCCGAGGTTGAAGGCAGGCAGCGCCCTGAAGCCGCCGCCCTGGTTGATCCAGTCGGCCCATGGCGTCGTCGCAGCCGCCTCGGCCCAGACAGAGTTGGCGAGCGCGGTGATGGCCACGAGCGCAATGACCGCCTCCTTACGGCGTTGTGCGATCAGCGCGACGAGCGGGAAAAGCAGATAGCAGAACATCTCCGCCGACAGCGACCAGCTCGGGAAGTTGAACGTCAAGCGCTCGCCGATGAAGGCGTGAAGCAGCAGGAACTGCGCAGGAAGGTCGGAAAGCGGGTAACGGGCCGGGTTGTCGGTTCGGGCGGCGCCGAAGTGCAGCGCGCCGGCAAGCGCTACGTAGAAGGCGAGCGTGGCGAGATGCAGCGGATAGATGCGGGCGAGGCGACGCCAGAGAAAGCGGCCGATCGATGCGGCATCGTTGACGCGGCCGAAATATTGACGGGCAATGACAAAGCCGGAGACCACAAAGAACAGATCGACGAACAGATTGAAGTGCCAGGTGTGAGCGACCATGAAGCGGCCGATCGTCACGTCCTTGAAGTAATCGGAGTAGTGAAGGATCACCACGGCGCTGGCCGCAATGATCCGCAACCCGTCCTGATGCCTTGTGGTGCTGGTGTCATTCAAGGCTGCGGTACTCCGGACTCGAATTTCCTGGAACGGCGAGTGTCAGGCGGCGAGACGGGCGATCAGGCTGATAACCGCTTCGCGGTCGCCGCGCGCCAGATCGTTCCAGCGCGCCAGATTCCGCACCGCCATCGCCACGTACCGGGCGCGCCAGTCCTCGTTCGACAGGGCAGCCGCGATCCGCGCGGCCGCAGACGCGGGATCGGCGGTATCGACGTGGATGCCGGACTCGCCGAGCACCTCGCGGAAAATGGCGGCATCCGGGGCGATGATCGGAAGGCCGGCGTATTGCGCCTCCAGCAGCGGCAATCCCAGGCCTTCGTCATGGGAGGTGCAGATGAAGAGGTCGGCGGCGTCAAGCAACTGATTGACCCGGTCGGCGGACTGATATCCGTGCAGCGTAACGCCCGGCTGGCTCTCCAACGCTTGCCAGTCGTCGCCCCATCCTGGTCTACCGACGATGTCCAGCGTCGCTTCCGGAAATCCGTGCATGCGCAACGCGTCGAGGATTTTTGCCGCCGCTCTGAAATTCTTGCGCGGTTCCACCGTGCCGAGCGCGATCAGCCGAAGTGGCTTGGGCTGTGCGCTCCGTTCGGTGCGCGCGTCGAGATCCAGGCTAAACACGTTGCGGACCGAAGGCCGATAGAGTGTCACCTCGGCATCGGGCCGGCAATGTGCGGCAAGTTTGCGCCTGGTATCGCCGGAATTTGCCAGAAAGCGCGGGTAGTGGCGCAACGCGAGCATGAAGGGTCCGGCCATGTAAAGTCGGGCCCGCATGTTGAGCTCGGCGCGCCGCGTGATCAGGAAATCATCGTGGATATAGGGCAGCACCCGCGATGCGAACGGCCGCAGCAGTGGGCTGGGCGGAAAGCCGGGACACAGCAGGATGGAGGACGAAGCGGCAAGCCGCATCGGCAGTCCCAGCGTCTGCGTCGTCAGCATCTGGCGAAGACCTTGCGCCTTCACCGGCACGACATCGAGCGGCGCAAGCGCGGCCTCGGAGAATAGCTCCAGCGTGATGCGCTCAAGACCGGTTACGTGACGTCCGAGATGGGTGTTGTCGACATAGATGGTCATGCGAAAGGGAATCCCGAGTTATGCCGGAACGGACCGGTAGCTGACAGGCGGGCGGACTTGCGAGGGCACGGCAACGCGCCGCGGCTCGCGCGGCAGCAAGACCGAAATGAGGATCACGAACTGCGCGAGCTGAATGTTCTTCGACGAGAAGCTCACCGAACTGGCGGCGATGATGACGATCAGCAGCACGATGGCCCATGCCGCCCGGCTCGAACGGCGCAGCAATTCGACGAAGAAGCAGACCAGTCCGACCGTCATCAGGACGGTGTGGACGAGGCCGAACTGGACGACGGAGGCAATCCAGAAGTTTTCGATGCCGTAGTTGAGGCCGAGCTGCGACTGCAGCGCATTCACCCGAACCGGGTTGGGGCCGAGGATCAGTTCATACCAATCGAAGTGCGAGAGCAGGCTGAAGGTGGCGAAGCGCGCCAGCGTGCTGCCCTTGTCGGAGGAGAAGCGCAGCAGCATCTTGTCGAAAATGCCGAGGTCGAGCGCGGCGAAGACGATGGCGCCTGCAGCAAACAGCACACAGATGGCGAGAATTGCCGCGGGAAGCGGCATTCGCCGTCCCTGCATCAGGCGGAATGCCTCAAAGCCGCCGACCAGCCCGATCATCGCCAGCACCGTGACCAGCGACGTTCGGCCGCCAAAGGCCATCAGCGATCCCAGAGAGAGCGCGATCAGCGGCAGCCGCACCAGGAGTGGCGGACAAATCGCCGGACGAAGCACCAGCGCCAGCACGTAGGCGCCGACGATGCCGGATGCCGTGAGCGGATGGCCCAGCAGCGCCGCGGAGCGCCATTCTCCCATCACCACGACGTCACCGAGTGTCAACGGGATCATCCGGTGGCCGGAGAAATACTCGTAATAGCCGAGCACGACGTTCAGGAGGATTGTGAAATGAATGGCCCAGACCAGCGGGCGTTTTTGCGACGGTGACAACTGCCACATCACCATCGCGATCAGGATCGGCAACAGAAACGTGTCGATGATGACCGTGAACGGGCGTTCGAGCACGACCACCTGGATCAGAAGGAACAGCCAGCAGAGCAGATAGGCCAGCAGCAGCTTCGATTCGGAAAACATCCGGTTGATCTCACCGACGGGGCCGTGGCTGCGTATCAACAGGAGAGAGAATGCGAGCAACGTGAAGTAGGTTGCCGGGTGCAGCTTTTCGAGAAAATTGCCGCCCGCCGTCAAATAGTGAATTTTCCAGTTGGTCAGAACGGAGGACGAGAGCGTGAATGTTGCAATCACGGCCAGCAGTAACAGGCCGGCCGCGATCCGTTCGATGAACGCGTCGGCATTCGCAGCGCGCCTATATGCATGGGAGTCCGGCCGCGGCGCCGGTGACGCAAGGGGGCGACGACGCAGCTGTGCGACGCCGGCTGGTTCGGTCACCGGTCCGCGCATTCTCACCGCGCCGCTCCTGCATGGAGGCTCGCGGCGCCGTATGGCTTGAGATAGGCGGAGCTGCGGTAATAGTCATAGAACTGCAGGCGGCTGAGATCGACGCGGGTCAGCACCGTGCCCATGATCCGGTCGCGGACCGGGGACAGCAGGTCCATGGCATGGGACAGCACTTCACCCGGAGTCTGGTCCCAGGCCAGCGCCAGAATGATGCGATCGGCCAGTTCAGCGAGCGCGCGGCCATCGACTAGGGGCACCAGCGGCGGCGAGTCGATCACGATCAATTCGTAGCGGTGGCGGAAGTAATCGAGCACGTCGACGATCCGATCGGAGAACATCAGCTCCGTGATGTATTCGACCTGCTTGATCGCGGTGGACGGCAGAATCGAAAGCCCGGTGCTGGGATCGACAAGAATGGCGCGCTCCGGCGAGGTCTGGCCGATCGCGACTTCCAAAAGTCCGGCATCGGCCCGCGGACAGAGTGCGCGGGTCACTTGCGGGTTGCGGAGATCGCCATCGATGAGGAGCGTTCGGATGCCGAGCATGGCCAGCGACTGCGCCAGGTTGATCGCAAGCGTCGTCTTGCCCTCGCTGTCGAGCGCGGAGGTGACCTGTACGACCTTCACCGGCTGCGATCGCATCGTCCGTTGCAGGGCGAGGCGAACGGAACGGATCGCTTCCGCGAAGAATGTACCGGGTTCGTCGATCGCGTAACGCGTCAAGGGCGGCTGCAGCGCCGCCGGCAGAAGTTTCGTGGTCTTCGGGTCGTAGCGGCCGAGTTCGTTGCGTCCGCGCCGGGCGAGGCCGGCGAGCTCGCGCGCACTGATCAAGGGAACCGCGGCAAGGGCGGGCACGCCCGCAATGGCTTCGGCGCGTTCGATCGTCTTCACACGGTCGTCGAGATAGTCGGCAAGAAATGCCAGCACGCTGCCCGCGCCGAGGCCGAGCATCACGGCGAGGCCCAGGATCAGCATGGTCTTGGGCGATGACGGCCTGATCGGAATGCTGGCCTTGGTCACGATCCGGGAATCCGGCATCTCCAGGCTCTCTTGCGCCGTCGTTTCCTTGGAGCGCGCCAGATAGGATTCATACTGTGTGCGGTTGGCCTCGGCCTCGCGCTGCAACTCGCGCAAGCGCACCTGCGCCTGGCTTGACGAAGTGGACACGCCTTGAAGCTGGTCGAGGCTTTGCAGCAGCGACGCTTCGCGCGAACGCGAGACGTCGTAGTCGTGCTTGGTACTCTCCAGTATTCGCCGGATTTCCTCGTTGATCAGCCTCTGGGTGTCGCGCCGTTGCGCCCGGACGTTGGCGACGAGAGGATGACGCGCGCCATATTTGCTCGACAGGTCGGCTTCGTTCTTGGCGATGTCGGCGAACTGGGTACGCAGCTTCGTGATCATTTCGGAGGAAATCGCCGCATTGATGCCGCCGGGATCGCCGCCCGATTTCGCGATGTCCTGGACCTGCTCATACTTTGCCCGCGCCTCCGCCGTTTGCACGCGCGCGGCGATCAGCTTGTTGTTGAGGTCGGTGATCTGCTGGTCATTGAGGGTTACGCCCTGGGACACCATCAGATTATTGGCGGAACGATAATCCTCGACCGCCTTTTCGGAGGCGACGACCTTCGACTTCAACTCGTCGATCTGACCGTTGAGCCAATTCGCGGCAATGCGCGTGGCATCGTATTTGGTGCGAACCTGCTCGTCGAAATACGCGTCGGCAATCGCGTTGGCGATGGTTGCGGCTTTCTGCGGCGATTCCGAATTAACGGCGATGTCGACGAGGAAGGTAGTGCCCTGCCGCGTCACTTTCATCCGCTTCTGAAGGATCTCCACCGATCGCGACTTGGCGGCGTCCTCGGGGCTGGCGCCGTCGCTTGGCCCGCTGCTGCGGAACAGCCGCTTGATCGGATCGAGGAGGCCGGGCTTTGGCTGGAATTCCGCATCTTCCGTCAGCTTCAGCTTGCCGACGACGCGCACCAGTATCGCGACCGACTGGATCAGCAGCGTCTGGCTTTCGATGGTCGCATCGTCGGTGCCGAAGTTCGACAGCACGGACTGGTTGGTCTCGACGACGTTGGCGCGGCGCGGATCGACCAGCACGGTCGATGTCGCTGTATAGAGAGTGGTGGTGGACAGCAGGTAGATCACCGCCAGCCCAAGGAGGATTAAGGCCGGCAGTACCGCCATCTTGTAGCGGCGGCGCAGAATGCGGCCCATCTCGCGCAAATCGACGGTCGGATACTGCCAGCTTTCGGCCGGGCGGCCGACAGGCTCGTCGGGGATCACATAGGGCAGGTCAGAATTGCGCTGTAACATTCATGCCTACCAGGTGTTTGTCGAAGCTGAAGGTGGAGACGTCACTCTCGCGCTTGGTGTAGCGGTAGTAGGCGGACACGGCCGCGAAGCGGTTGACGAGGTATTTGACGCGCGTGTCTGACGTCAGCACGTTGTCCTTGCGGAGCTGGCCGAAAAACTTGTCGTTCTCGTAGCCGCCCGCGAGTGACACGATGACGTTGCGCCGCAGTTCGTAGTCGAGGCCGAGTTGCACCGCGTTCGCGAGCACGCCGGTGGCACTGGTGTCGGTGGTCTGCGTCACGAGCTGCTCGGCATTGACGTGCACGTCGAGCAGGCGCGTTGGCCGCCATGTCAGCCGCGCGCGGTAGGAGGGGCCTTCGATGGTGCCGATCGAAGGATCGTCGAAACGCTGCTGCACGTAGCCGGCGCCGAATTCGCCGGTAACCAGATTGCTTAAGCCGATCGTGATGCCGGACAGTGCGCGATACCCTTGCGAGTCCAGGGTATGGCCCGGCGTTCCCCGGATGTCGCGCTGATTGCCTTCCACGCCGCCGAACCAGCCGAGGGTGGAAGAGATCGCATAGTCGATCCGGCTGTGCAGCGCGTAGATCTGTCCGTCGCGGGCGTCCTGGTTGATGACGCTGCCGTCCTGCGCGCGCGTCGATCCGTAGTCGTAGGAATCGGTACGGAAGCCGACCGATGTCGTCAGCCGGTTGAATTCCTTGCGCAGCGTGACGTCGCCGGACATCAGATTGTATGGCGTCGGCGATATGGCGTTGGCGGGGGAAGTGAGCGTGCCGACGCCTTCGTTCAGATGCGCGATCTGAAAGCTGCCCAGCAGCATCGTGTCTTTCGTGATGTCCAGCCAGCCATTGCCCTTCAGGCTGGCATTGGTCTGGTTCAGGCTCGAAAACTGGCTATAGGCCGTCGACTGCGCATCCAGCTTCAGATCGACGCCATGCCGCCCCCATAGCGAATGCGCGCGCAGCGTCGGCTCGATCACGGCCGCGATATCGGAACGCGGCGCGGTGTTCGACGCAAAGACGTTGCTGTCATAAAAAGTGCCGGCGGTCAGCGACGGATTGAACATCCAGGAGCCGGAACGAATGCCGATGGGTTCATAGCCGGGCTGTTGTCGCTTCTTCACCGGCATGTCCTCGGGCGGTATCTCTTCGCGGCTTTCCGGGTCGGTCCGGTCCGGCAGCGACGACGGTTCGAAGATCTTCTGCGCGTTCCAGGGTGATGCGAATTCCCCGCTGGTCCACGGAATGGCCTGTGCATTCGCCGACGATCCAAGACCCAGCAGGATTGCAACCGCCGGGACGGGCAACAGGCTGAAGCGGCGTCGGCGGGGCACGCGTATGGAGCGGGATCGTTCTCCGCTTCCTTCGGATGCATTGAGCGATGCAAGTGCAAACTCCGATCCCATCACCCATCCCTTGCGGGAATGCGAAGGCGGCGAACACTTAACGGGCGAAGCCCATCGCTCAGAAAATGATCGTCGACTGCGCATAGGAAAGGCAGGCCTCTACTCGGTACGCGGGCGCAAGGTTTTTGAATTGTGAGATTGAAGTGATGCGCTCGCTTGCAACGCGCCTTGCCGGAAAAAGTTTTCCTCGCGTCGCAAAATATTTTGCATCGCAAAATGCTGTGACGACAACGCAACACACACGTCGTCATCTGCGCGAGCGGCATTCACCTCATCTGCGGTCCCGCGACGCTAGAAGTAGCGTTCCGGAATCCGAATGTTGTCGCCCGGATAAACCGGAACAGGAGCATCGAGAGGCAAGGTCTCCTCTGTACCGGCGCCTGCCCGGCGCAGATGGACCTTGTTCTCATTGGCGCGATACGTGAACCCGCCGGCGCTTGCGACCGCGTCCATGACCGTCAGCCCATTGCGATACGGGTATTCGCCGCTCTTCTTGACTTCGCCAAGAATGTAATAGGGGCGATACTGCGCGATCTCGACGTTCACGCGCGGATCGCGGACGATTCCCTTTGCGAGCGCGGATGCGATCGACTTTTCGAGCTGCCGCGTCGTGGCACCTGCAGCCCTTATATGGCCCGCGAGTGGAATCGAAACTTGACCGCCATTGCTGATTTCATATTCGCCGGTGATGTCGGGCTCACCGTAGACCTTCAGCCTGATTCGGTCGTTCGGGCCAAGAATGTAACCCTCCGCAGATGATGCGGATGGCGGTGTCTGTGCTGAAGCATGAATCGAAAGACCGGCACTGATGCCGGCGATCGCAAGGACGAAAAGAAGAAGGTTAAGCGTCAGGCCGGCGCTGGACGACCGTAGCTGCATGGCTGCATCTCCGTGAGTGCATGTAACAGCCGCCGATCATAAAGAAGCAAAAAAGGCGAAAGAATGTGAGGCGTGAGTTCCGTGTGCCCAAGATGCGCGCAGGTCGGTCACAACTCGTTGCACGACTGTCACAAGAACAGGATCGTCGATCCTTCGATTGCGATGCAGGTCAGCGTTCCCGTTCGCCACGCACAGGTGTCGATGTTGATTCGGTTGGGGCGAATCTCCGGATGCGGAACCGGCGTGTGACCGTGCACGACGAATCGTTCGTGACTCCGCGTGGAGTCGAGGAACTCGTTCCGAATCCAGATCAGATCGTTAACATCCTGTTGCGCGATCGGGATTTCCGGTCGAATGCCGGCGTGCACGAACAAGAAATCGCCGCAGCTGAACTGATTGTGCAAACACTGCATGAACAGTTCGTGTGCACGCGGAAACGCGTCGAGAAAGCGGAGACGCAGGTCAGAGGCCGTCTCGGTCTCGTCGTGCAGCTCGATGCCATAAGATGCCAGCGTCTGCATGCCGCCCAATGGCAGCCAGTACTGCAGGATGGCGGGGTCCTGAAGGAACCCTTCCATCACAGCTTCGTGGTTGCCGCGCAGACACACCGCGCGATTGGCAACGAGCCGGACTGCGAGCAAATCGATCACCGTCCTGGAGTGCGGTCCGCGATCGATGTAGTCGCCGAGATAGACTTCGACCGTATGTGCGATCGGCCTGCGTCGGATGTCGTCGTCGATGCGCGCGGTGATCTCGCTCAACAGGTCGGCCCGGCCGTGGATGTCACCGACCGCATAGATGCGCGTATCGGTCGGCGCCGAAGCGTTAACGGAGCGCGAAGGTGCCGCGGACATTTGTTGCATGGTGTGCGATGTCGATCATGGAACCGGGTGGCGGTCAATCCATGCAACAGGCCGAAGTGAGGTGTCTAGAATGAGAGCAGGCGAATCAGGATGACGATCGCAACCCACGCTATCGCGTTTGCGATGATGATTCGGTTCCTGAGCCTGCGGTCAGGCGACGATCTCGGCAATCTGTCGTGTTGCACCAGCGCGCGGCTATGCAGACGTTCGGCCATCATGGGCGCCTCCCCGGAATTGTTCCGTGAAGTGGACGGCTCGCGAATCGCTGCCGTCTCTGTTTTCTTCCGAAGCCTTGCGATGTTAGCACCAGCCTTGTGCGCCTCGATCACTCCGTCGTCAGGCTGTGGCAGATCGCTTTAGCGTTCGATGAACAATCTCGTTCAAATCAACGACGTGACCGCCATTTGTTGCCATCGCCGCGACGCTGAGTTTGTTCAGTTGAATGTCGAGAATCGAACAGCGGAATTTGTTCCGCGATTTTCGATTATGCATGGCAGCGTCGAGTCACACGCAGATCATTAACCGGGCAAATCGCAACTAAGCGTCTCCGAACAAAACGGAATATCGCGTCGCACAAATCTCGTTAACGATTCAGTTACGACGTCACGCGCGACATTTTCGCTTTTGCGCCAAATTTCGCTCAAGATTCTGGAAAGTCTTAGCGACCGCGAAGAGCTGACGTTCGCTGCTGCGGAATCGTCACGCTCTGTCCGAGCAACTCGAACATCCCTCGGGTCACAGTCCGGTTCCAGCAGAGAGGAGAGTCATGGCCTCGATCGTGACAGCCAACTTCGATCGGAACAACGTCACGCCGATTCGGAGGGAGCGTACCGAGATATCGGTCCGTCCTGTCGAGTTTGCCGGCGGCGGTACGTATGGTGCGTATCGACGCCGCCGGCGTTCGCGCCGCATCGCGCGGACTGAACCGTCGTCATCGATTGCAAAGCGCATCTTCGATATCGCCGCGGCAAGCGGCGCATTGCTGTTTTTCGCACCTCTCCTGATCGCGATTGCGGTGGCGATAAAGGCGACGTCGCCGGGCCCGGTGCTGTTCTTTCAGTATCGCTACGGCTATCGAAACCGCCGCTTCAAGATCTACAAGTTCCGCACCATGCGCAACGATGCCGGCGATGTGCGCGGCGTAACGCAGACGGTGCAGGGCGACGCGCGCGTGACGCCTGTGGGGCGAATTCTGCGCAAGACCAGCCTCGACGAAATTCCGCAACTGATCAACGTGATCAAGGGCGACATGTCGCTGGTCGGGCCCCGGCCGCATGTGCCGGGAATGCTGGCGGCGGATCTGCCCTACGAAGACCTCGTGCCATACTATTTTCAACGTCATACGGCGCGGCCGGGCATTACCGGGCTCGCGCAGGTCAGCGGCTGCCGAGGAAGCACGGCCCAGTCCGGGCCGGCGATTTCGCGGATCGATTACGATCTCCACTACATCGAAAGATGGTCGCTGCGCTTGGACATCATGATCATCATCCGCACGATCCGCAAAGAGTTCCTGTCGGGAAGCGGATTCTGACCAACGTCAACACATCGAAGGACCATGCCATGGCGATGATCGAGCCGCACGGCCGTATCGTACCCGTTCTCCTGTCGGGCGGCGCCGGCTCGCGGCTGTGGCCGTTGTCACGCGAGACCTATCCCAAGCAATTGCTTTCGCTGCTCGGCGAAAACACCTTGCTGCAGCAAACCGCGCTGCGGGTCGACGATCGCTCGCTGTTTGCTGAACCGATGGTGATCGCAAACGCCGAGCATCGCTTCGCGATCGGCGAGCAGCTGCGCGCGGTCGGCGTCGATCGTCCAACCATCGTGCTCGAACCGTTCGGAAGGAATACCGCTCCCGCCGTCGCGGTTGCTGCGCTGCTCGCCAGCGAGAGCGATCCCGACGCCGTGATACTGGCGATGCCGGTCGATCACTGGGTGCGCGATCACGCCGCGTTTCGCGCCGCCATATCGACGGGCGTCACGGCAGCGCGCTACGGTCGATTCGTCCTGTTCGGCGTTCGGCCTTTATCGGCGGCGACCGGGTTTGGCTATATCCGGATGGGCGTCGAACTGGAAGCCGCTTCCCCGATTCGCAACGTTGCAAGCTTCGTCGAGAAGCCGGATCTGGTGACGGTGGAGCGCCTGCTGGCCTGCGACGAGCATGTCTGGAACAGCGGGATATTCTTGCTGCCGGCCCGCCAGTTCATCGACGAATTGGCGCATCGGGCGCCGGAGGTGCTTGCCGCCTGCCGCAAGGCGCTGACCGGCGCAACGCGCGATCTCGATTTTCTCCGCCTCGACGAGCGCGCTTTCGAAGCCTGCCCGTCCATCTCGATGGACTACGCGATCATGGAAAAGACCGACAATGCGGTGGTCGTTCCCGCCACGTTCGACTGGAGCGATGTCGGAAGCTGGTCGGCCTTGTGGTCGATGGCGGAAAAGGATCCGTCGGGGAATGTGGTGATTGGCGATGCCGTGATGGAAGACACCTCGGGCTGCTATGTCCGCGGCGACGGGCAACTGGTCGCAGCACTCGGGGTCGAGGATCTCGTCATCGCCACTTCGCCTGACGTGGTGCTGGTGACCAGCCGGAAGCGTGACCAGGATGTCGGAAAATTGGTCGAGCGTCTGAAGGCAAACGGCCATC
Organism: Bradyrhizobium sp. AZCC 1610; assembly: GCF_036924515.1. Classification (NCBI taxonomy): domain Bacteria; kingdom Pseudomonadati; phylum Pseudomonadota; class Alphaproteobacteria; order Hyphomicrobiales; family Nitrobacteraceae; genus Bradyrhizobium; species Bradyrhizobium sp. AZCC 1610. The sequence continues at coordinate 457,938 of NZ_JAZHRR010000001.1, forward strand.
GGTCGGCGACCCAGACCCACAGCGTCCATCGCCCTTGGGGCTACTATCAGTCGATCCATGCCGGCGAGCGGTTTCAGGTCAAGCGAATTACCGTCAATCCCGGCGCCAAGCTGTCGCTGCAGAAACATTATCATCGCGCCGAACATTGGGTCGTGGTGAACGGCACCGCGATCGTCACGCGCGACGACGAGGAGATCCTGCTGCGCGAGAACGAGTCGATCTTCGTGCCCCTGGGATGCATGCATCGTCTGGAGAATCCCGGAAAGGTTCCCCTCAATCTGATCGAGGTCCAGTCCGGTTCCTATCTCGGGGAGGACGACATCGTCCGGGTTCAGGATATCTATGACCGCGTCTGAGGTGCGGCCGGGTGGGAGGCAGCACCCGCATCGAGGACGACGTACGTCGCAGCGAAGGCTGTGTGTGCGACACCAAGGGAGGCAGCGATGAACGCAAAGCAACAGGTCAAGGAACTGGTGAAGGATGCGTTTCCCTCGGTATGGCTGCAATGGCATTTCATGAAGCGCCCCAAATCGGCGGAGCGGGAGCTGTCCTATCTCGACAAGGTGATTCCCGATGACGCGGTGACGGTGGACGTCGGCGCCAATTGCGGCCTGTACACGCGGCGGCTGGCGCGCCTTTCCAGGCAGGTTCACGCCTTCGAGCCTTCGCAGCAGATGGCGAGGCTGCTGCGCCGAACCTCGGCGCGGAATGTGAGTGTCCACGAGATCGCACTGTCGGATCATGACGGCGATGCCGAGTTATACATCCCGCAAGGCGACGACGGCCTGGTCTATGGCCTGGCCTCGCTGGAGGCGCGAACCGATTCATCGGCCAGGTTAGTCTCTACCCATGTGCCGATCGCGCGGCTCGACGCGGTCATCAATCAGGATGTGGCGTTCGTGAAGATCGACGTCGAAGGCCACGAGTTGAACGTCCTGAACGGCGCCGTCGAACTTCTGGAGCGTTGCCAGCCGGTATTTTTGGTGGAGGCGGAAGACCGCCATCGCGCCGAGGCGACGCGCTCGGTGTTCGAATTCTTCCGGAGTAAATCCTATCGGGGGTTCTTCCTTAAGGACAGCGAGGTGATCGGCGTCGAACAGTTCGATTCCCGCAGGCTCCAGGATGCCGGTGCGCTGCGACCGGACGGCGGACGCAAGGACGGACGGTTCTACGTCAACAATTTCTTTTTCTTTCCCCGTCATCTCGACGGTGAATCGATACTGAGCAGCTAGCCCGTCGTTTCACCTTTTATCTCCGTCGGCGCAGGGCCGCGCGCGGCTTTTCAGACAGGAACCGTAATGCATATAGCGATGATTGGCGCCGGCTATGTCGGGCTGGTGTCAGGGGCGTGTTTTTCCGATTTCGGGCATCAGGTCGTCTGTATCGATAGCAACGCCGAGAAAGTTGCCAGCCTCAACAACGGAGAGATGCCGATTCACGAACCCGGACTTGCCGAACTGGTGGCGCGAAATGTCGGCCAGGGCCGCCTGTCATTTGCGAGCGATCTGAAGTCGGCCGTGCGCGAAGCGGAGGTGGTGTTCATCGCGGTCGGCACGCCGTCGCGCCGCGGCGATGGTCACGCCGATCTTTCCTATGTCTATGCGGCGGCGCGCGAGATCGCGGGCGCGCTCCCGGAACGGGCAGTGGTGGTTACCAAGTCGACGGTTCCGGTCGGGACCGGCGACGAGGTCGAGCGCATCATCCGCGAAGAGAACCCGACAGCCACGGTTGCCGTCGTCTCGAATCCCGAGTTCTTGCGCGAAGGGGCGGCGATCCGCGACTTCAAGCATCCCGACCGGATCGTGATCGGAACGGATGACGCGCGCGCCCGCAGCGTGATGGCCGAAGTGTACCGGCCGCTTCACCTCAACGCGTCGCCGATCCTCTATACCGACCGCCGCACCGCGGAGCTGACGAAATATGCCGCCAACTCCTTCCTCGCCACCAAGATTGCGTTCATCAACGAGATTGCCGACCTTGCAGAAAAGGTCGGCGCCGATGTGCAGGAAGTCGCACGCGGGATCGGCCTCGACAACCGGATCGGTCAGAAATTCCTGCACGCAGGCCCGGGCTTCGGCGGATCCTGCTTTCCAAAGGATGCGATGGCGCTGATCAAGACCGGCCAGGACAATGAATCGCCGGTGCGGATCGTGGAGACGGTGGTCGCCGTCAACGACCAGCGCAAGCGGGCGATGGCGCGCAAGGTCGCGAATGCATTCGGCGGCAATATCCGCGGAAAATCGATTGCGGTTCTCGGCGTCACCTTCAAGCCCGATACCGACGATATGCGCGACGCGCCATCGATTCCGCTGATCACGGCGCTGCAGGACATGGGAGCCGAGGTTCGCGTTTTCGATCCCGTCGGCATGGAGCAGGCGAAGAAGGTGTTCGAGAACGTCACCTTCAGCGAGAACGCCTACCGTTGCGCCAAGGGATGCCACGCGCTCGTCATCGTCACGGAATGGGAGCAGTTCCGGGCGCTCGATCTCAAGGAATTGTCCACCATCATGGCCTGCCCCGTCATCGTCGATCTGCGCAACATCTACTCTCCGGAGGAGGTGGAGCGGAACGGCTTTCTGTACTGCGGCGTTGGTCGGCCGAAATCGGTGGCGTACTGACACGCATGCGCCGCCATGACATCGGCTGGTTAAGGATACACGGATGATAATGCCGGATCAGGCAATTCTGGTAACGGGGGCCGCGGGCTTCATCGGATTCCACGTGGCGCAGCGGTTGCTGCAGTCCGGCCACCGCGTCGTCGGGATCGACAATCTCAATGGATATTATGATCCGCGGCTGAAGGCGGCCCGGCTCGATATCCTCCGCAACGACCCGCGCTTCCAGTTCGAAAAGCTTGATGTGGCGGATCGCGTTGCGATACCGGGGCTGTTCGCGCGATATCGGTTTCCTGTCGTCATCCATCTGGCCGCGCAAGCGGGCGTGCGATACTCGCTGCAGGATCCGCACGCCTATGTCGACGCCAATCTGGTCGGCTTCGCCAATGTCCTGGAGGGATGCCGGCACAATGGCTGCCGTCATCTGTTGTTCGCATCCTCGTCGTCCGTCTACGGGGCCAACCGGAAGCTGCCGTTCTCGGTGCATGACAACGTGGATCACCCGATCAGCCTTTATGCCGCGAGCAAGAAGGCCAACGAGTTGATGGCGCATTCGTACAGTCATCTTTACGGGATCCCGTGCACCGGCTTGCGGTTCTTCACGGTGTATGGCCCCTGGTATCGGCCCGACATGGCGCTGTTCGTGTTTGCGGACGCGATCGTCCGCGGCAACCCGGTCAAGTTGTTCAACGGCGGCCGGATGCTGCGCGACTTCACCTATGTTGACGATGTAACCGAAGCCCTGGTCCGCCTGATCGACCGCCCGCCGCAGGTTGGGCAGGCTGGGCTGGGCGGAATTCAGGACCCGGGATCGAGCATCGCCCCCTGGCGCATCTATAATGTCGGCAACAACAAGCCGCAGGAATTGATGCTCGTGCTCGGTCTCCTCGAGCAGGAGCTGGGGCGCAAGGCCAACAAGGAAATGCTGCCGATGCAGCCGGGCGACGTGCCGACGACCTATGCCGATGTCGATGATCTCGTGCGTGACGTGGACTTCCGCCCGGCGACCCCGATCGAGGACGGCATCCACAGGTTCGCTAGCTGGTATCGCAGCTATTGTGAGGCGGCGGCTTAATCCGAAGCGGTTCGCTGCTCCGGCGGGCCTGAGCGAAAGTCCCGTGGCGTGGCGCCAAATCGGTCCTTGAACGTGCGCGTGGCATGGGCGGCATCGGCAAAGCCGCATTGATGCGCAAGTCTGGCGATCGAAATGTTTGCCAGCGAGGGCCGCCGCAGCAGGTCTTTGAACAATTCGACGCGCAGATGAAGGACGTGGCGTTCGAACGTGGTCTCGCGGTCGGCGAAGATACGATGAAAGGTCCGTTCCGAAATGCCGAACTCGGCGGCAAGCGCCGGCGCCGACCGAACGTTACTGATATTTGTCCTCAGATAGCCGTCGATCAGGTGAAACAGATCCGGCCGGGTGAGCTGATGGCTGCCGCCCAAGGCAATGCGCAGCAGGGCGGACAGATAGGCTGTGATGTCAGGCCCGGAACGCGTTTCAGGCGCGCTCGGCACAGAGATTGCCGCACGCACCAAAGCCGCAATTGAGCGTGCAACCGCGCCCGACAGCGGCACAGGCTTGGCGCATAATCGCTCCGCGTCGGGGACGGCCCGCAGCAGGGCCGCGGCGGGCACGGTTGCGATCAGCACTTCGGCGCGTTGTTCGGGGCCGAACAGCCGATCCTCGAACGGACGCCGCGCGTCGTAGAGCACGCCATATCCCGGATTGATCGTGCCTTCGTTGCCGGCTTGCACCATCGCGCTGCACCCGCGGCGCTGGAAATCGAACATGAATTCGTCGGAGCCGGCCCGGCTCACGAGCCTGGCATCGCGGGTATAGCATTGTGGGCTGCTGTCGAAGCGGACGAGCTTGGCGTCGCCGATCTCGACGAACTCGAAGTGGCCGCTGACCACGGTCGAGCCGAGCGGCTTGGTTTCAATATTGGCGAATGACCGGCAGATCGCCTCGGTCCAGAAGGCCTGGCGCTCCGTCGGGCGGATCGGGTCGGTGGAGACGCTGATCGGCATCGTGCGAACAAGATCCGGTTTGTGGTCCCCCAGCGTCGCCCAGGACCGGTGGCTCTGGCAAGGGCCGAACCGGCCGAAGGTGGCAGGTTCATTCAAGACACGGCGGCTCGGGCCGCCGTAACCTGCGGCCAGATCCCGGGAGAATTCGGTCCGATATGGTACGTACAAAGCCGTCTGCCGGCATAGATGCCGGCCATCCGCTCGACCCGCTCAGCGAGACCGAGGTCGCGCTGGCGTCCGAAATATTGCGGAAAGAAAAGAGGCTCGGTCCGCACGCGCGGTTTACGCATGTGCAGCTCGAAGAGCCGGCCAAGTCCGACGTCCTCGGATGGAAGCCGCCTGCCGGGCTCCCGCGGCGGGCCGCCGTCACCCTGTTCGACAGCAAGACCGGCGCGACGCATGTCGCGACGGTCGATCTCGAATCGAGGACGGTCACGGCGTGGCGGGAGTATTCGACCAAGGCCCATCCTTACGGCCAGCCGCCGATCACGATCGAGGAGGTGTTCAAGGTCGGCGACATCGTCAAGGCCGATACGGACTGGCGGCGTGCGATGAAGCGGCGCGGTCTGAGCGATGAGGACATCGAACTGGTTCAGGTCGACCCGTTTTCAGCCGGCTATTTCGATCGGGAGGTGGAGAAGGGCCGCAGGCTGGTCAGCGCCGTGTCCTACTGGCGTAGGGATCTCAAGGACAATGGCTATGCTCATCCGATCGAAGGCGTGGTCGCGCTGGTCGACCTGATCGAGAACAGGATCGTCCAGCTGGTCGACGAGTCCGACATCATTCCGATCCCAAAGAAATCGCGCAACTACGACCGGGCATCGATTCCGCAAACGCGCAAGGACGTGAAGCCGCTGGATGTCGTGCAGAAGGACGGCCCGAGCTTCACGGTCGAGGGATGGAAGGTTAATTGGCAGAACTGGTCGTTCCGCGTCGGTTGGACCGCGCGCGAAGGCCTGGTGCTGCACCAGATCGCCTTTCGCGACGGTGCGCGCGAACGGCCGATCATCTATCGGGCCAGTGTCACCGACATGATCGTTCCCTATGCTGATCCGACCGCCAACCATTTCTGGAAATGCGCGTTTGACGCCGGAGAGTATGGGCTCGGCAAGCTCGCCAACGCGCTCGAACTCGGCTGCGACTGCCTCGGCCATATCCACTATTTCGACGTGCCGGTGGCCGACGATTACGGCAAGCCAACCGTCATGAACAATGCTATCTGCCTGCACGAGGAGGATTACGGCATCCTCTGGAAGCATTACGAATTCCGCAACGAGACGTTCGAGGTGCGGCGGTCACGGCGGCTCGTCATCTCGTTCTTCACGACCGTCGGAAACTACGATTACGGATTCTTCTGGTACTTCTACCAGGACGGCACCATTCAGCTCGAAGTCAAGCTCACCGGCATCATCCAGACGGCGGCGATCGCGCCGGGCAAGCCGTATCCGTGGGGCGGCATGGTCGCCGACAATCTAGGCGGTCCGACGCACCAGCATTTCTTCAACGCCCGCCTGCACATGATGCTGGACGGTGAGGGCAATACGGTGACGGAGCACGAGTTCCGGCCGCGGCCGTGGGGAACAGACAATCCCTACGGCAATGTGTTCGACACCACGTCGCGGGTGCTTTCACGCGAGCGCGACGCGGTCCGCGAGGCCGACGGGCGGACCGGACGCTACTGGAAGATCACCAATCCCAATCAAAAGAACAGTGTCGGCGGCCCGACGGCCTACAAGCTCCTGGCGCACAGTGCGCCCGTGATGCTTGCGCAGCAGGGCTGCTACATGACTTCGCGCGGCGGCTTTGCGACCAAGCACATCTGGGTGACGCGCTATGCGCCCGACGAACGCTACGCGAGCGGCGAGTTTCCGAACCAGCATGCCGGCGGCGACGGTCTGCCGAAATATATTGCCAGGAACCGCGAAATCGAAAACCAGGATATCGTAGTCTGGCACAGTTTCGGAGCGACCCATGTCTGCCGGCCCGAGGATTTTCCGGTGATGCCGGTCGAATATGTCGGCTTCACGCTAAAGCCGAACGGCTTCTTTGCCGAGAATCCGGCGATGGACCTGCCGCCCGACCGAAACAGCGCGAGCCGGGATAACCGCGCCGACAATTCATGCTGCGACTGACGATCCGCGCGTTCGCTTTTCATTTCACCAAGCAAGGAGACGGCGTCTCACGACATGCGAGGCCACCTACGACAATTACATGATCAGGCGGATCCGCGCCTGACGGCTGGCAACTCGGGGGCTTGAATTGGACATTCGTACCGGCCGGCCCGTCACGCTTGCGTCGAATGGCATGGTGACGTCGCCGCATTCGCTCGCCTCTGCGGCCGGCCTTGACGTGCTTCGCGCCGGCGGCTCCGCCGTCGATGCCGCGATCGCGACGAGCGCCGTGCTCGCGGTCGTCTATCCGCACATGACCGGTCTCGGCGGCGATGCGTTCTGGCTCATTCACGATGGCGCGAGTGGCGAGATCCGCACCCTCAATGGCGGCGGCAAGGCAGCCGAGGGCGCCACGCTGGCATCGCTCGAAGCGCGCGGGCTGAATGAGGTTCCGTTGCGGGGCATCGTGCCAGCGACCCTGACGGTGCCGGGCGCGGTGGCTAGCTGGATCGAGGCGCACAGCGTCCATGGGCGGCTGCCGCTCCAGCGTGTGCTGGAAAGCGCCATTGGATACGCACGCGACGGCTTTCCGGTCACCGGCCGCCTTGCAGGCTTCATCGAGATGGTGCGCGATGATCTCCTCAGGGATCGCGTAGCCGCCGCGTTGTTTTTTCCGCGAGGCGAAGCCGCGGCGCCCGGCGAAAGGCTCACCAACGCCAACCTGGCGCGCACGCTGCAATCGATCGCAAATGAGGGATGGCAGGGCTTTTACCAGGGGCCGGTCGCCGCCGAGATGGCGCGCTTTTCGGAAGCGGCCGGCGGCCTGTTCCAGCTTGCCGATTTTGACCGGCAAAAGGCCGTCTGGGGCGAGCCGCTTGTTGGGCGCTACCGCGACGTCACGGTCTTCAACACGCCCCCGCCGACGCAGGGTTTTACCGTGCTCGAAATGCTCAACCTCGTCGAGCCGCATGAACTGCACCGCAAGGATTTCCTCGGGCCCGACCATGTCCATCTCCTGGTGCAGGCCAAGCAGATTGCCTACCACGACCGCGATCAGGTGCTCGCCGATCCTTCGTTCGCCAACGTGCCGGTCGAGCGGCTGATCTCGAAGGAATACGCGGCCGAGCGCGGCCGGCTGATCGACGAAAGGTCTGCATTGAAATGGGACATGGTGCCGTCATTCGGCAGCCTGTCCGGCGATACGGTCTATGTCGCCGCCGTCGATCGCGACGGCAATGCGGCGTCGCTGATTCAAAGCCTGTATGGCGCGTTCGGATCCTGCGTGGTTGCGGGAAAGACCGGCGTCATCCTGCAAAATCGCGGTGCGTATTTCTCGCTGGATCGCAATCACCCCAATCGCCTCGAGCCGGGCAAGATTCCGCTGCATACGTTGATTGCCTCAATGGCCAAACGCGACGGCAAGCTCTGGAGCGTGCTCGGCTGCATGGGGGCGGATGGCCAGCCGCAAATCCAGATGCAGCTCTATTCGGCGATGATCGATTTCGGTCTCGACATCCAGGAAGCGATCGAGATGCCGCGGTTCCTGTCCGGCCGCTTCGCGCTCGGCGAAGCGCGCGACACGCTGCATATCGAGAGCCGCTTCCCCGAAGCTACGATCGACGCGCTCGCGCGACGCGGCCACACGGTCAATCGTTGGAACGCCTGGAACGAAATGGCCGGTCACGCGCATGGCATCACGATCGATCGGTGGAACGGCATGTTGAGCGGCGGTTCCGATCCGCGCAGCGATGGCGCGGCGATCGGGTATTAGCACCTCGCTATCTTGGCATTGGCTGGTCGTTTCATTTTGCGCTACCAGTCCTCTCGACAGGAGTAATGCCGATGCCGCTGTGGACCTGCGAACAATGTGGCGCCCAGTTTCCCGAAAACGCTGAGTCGCCGCAGGCCTGCTTGATCTGCGAAGACGAGCGGCAATTTGTGAACTGGAAGGGCCAGGCGTGGCTGACACGCGAGGAATTGGCGCGGCATCACAAGCTGGTCTGGCGCGACGATCTCGGCATTCCCGGCATCGCCGTCGAGCCGGGTTTTGCGATCGGGCAGCGCGCGCTGTTGGTGCGGGAGGCCGATGGCTGCGTGATGTGGGACTGTGTGCCGCTGGCTACCCGCGAAGCCATAGACCACGTCCGTTCGCTCGGCGGCCTGAAGGCGATCGCCGTCTCGCATCCGCACTACTACGGCGCGGTCGCCGACTGGAGCGAGGCGTTCGCTGGCGTGCCGGTCTACCTGCATGGCGACGATCGCGCCTTCGTCACCCGGCCGCATCCCGCCATCGTGCCCTGGACCGGCGACAGCCACAGGCTCTCCGATGACATCCTTCTGCTGCGAACCGGCGGGCATTTCGTCGGCGGCACGATCATGCATTGGTGCGCCGGCGCGGAGGGCAAAGGCGCGCTGCTCACCGGCGATGTCGCGATGGTGGCGATGGACCGCCGTTCGCTCAGCTTCATGTACAGTTTTCCGAATTACATTCCGCTCAACGCCGCGGCTGTGCGTCGGATCTGGGCTGCGGTCGAGCCGCTGGCGTTCGACCGCATCTACGGCGCGTGGTGGGGCCGCAACATCGCCGACAATGCAAAGCAGGCATTCGAAATGTCCGTCCGGCGGTATATCGCGGCGATCTCCGGCTGAGGAACGCAGCGCGATGCCGCACAGCAAGCAGTGTCGTCGATCATCGCAGGGACGGGATGCGAGAGGCTGCCGGCTCCCGCAGCGTGATGGTGGCTAGCCCACGGTCGGCTAGCGGTTGCTGGCGCCAACCGCGGCTACGCCTCGCGGCATCGGCGCCGGCTTTCGCGCCGGCTGCGGCGGGATAGTCCCGCTTTTGGGTTCGTTGAGCCAGCCGGTGAGGCGCGACATCAATCCTGCCTGTTCGGCCGTCCGCGGCTCCTGCACGAACGGGTCGGTGTAGCATCGGGCGCCCGCGGCCTTCGCAATCCGCGCCACGGCGTCCGTCATCGCCGGCGCGCCCGCGGTGTAGACCACATCGTCCGGCGACAGCTTTGGCAGATGATCGGTCGGCCGGCCGCTCTGAATGGCGTGCGAGATTTGTTGCGGCTCCGACACCATCGGGATCAGCGTGACGTTGGGAAACAGCGCCAGCCGGCACAGCGCCGTGTGCATGTAGAGCGAGCGGATGCTGCGGGCCTGCACGATGAAGACCATCTCGCGCTGCGGCTGCTCCATGATCGCGGCGACCGCGACCGACCACATCGGGGCGAAACCGGTACCGCTGGCGACGAGAACGATGCGGCCGGCATGGCCTTTCCTGAAAAAGGCGCGGCCGTACGGTCCCGTCAGCTTGACGCGGTGCCCGGGGCGGATCTCGCGGCCAAGCGCCGAGGATACCAACCCGTCGGCGACCTTCCGGATGTGAAAGTGCAGCACGCGATCGTGGGGAGCGCCTTCCAGCGGAAAGGTCGGGCTGTAGGGCCTTGCCGGGAATCCCTGAAACTGCAGCTTGCAATACTGGCCGGGAAGGTAGTCGAGCGGCTTCGGCAGTTCGACGTCGACGCCAACCACGTCGGGCGCGAGCTGAACCGTTTGCGCCACTTCCGCCGACAGCGCCACCGGCTCGGGAGCGGCCTCGATCGCAATCTCCAGATCGGAGACGATTCTTGCCTGGCAGGCATGAATCATGTCGTCGCCCCGGCTGTAGCCGCCGAACACCGTGCCGTCGACGAGGCGCACGCGGCAGGCGCCGCAAATTCCGGACCGGCAATCATGCGGAAGATCGACGCCGTTCATCAACGCCCAATCGAGCAGAAGCTCGCCGCGATTCGCCAGAAACGGCTCGTCGTTGATCGTGACTTTGCAAATCTTTGACATTTATTCCACCTCGATACGGATCGGCCGAACATGCCGTGTATGTCTGATCTGGCTGTGGTCGAAAGCGGCGACCCGCATGAAGACGCCGGTCTTGATCGGCACGTCAAACTGGCTTGTGGTGTCGAGCCGGCGTCTCACCTCGAGCGCCCAAAGGCCGGAGGCCCAGCGGGCTGCACTTCGAACGTCGGCGCGGTCGCCTGAAAATTCGCCGCCCAGGATGACGCCCGGGATCACGGTCCCCGTCGGGATGCGGGCGTCGATATCGGTCGAATAGGGAACTGAATCCTGATCGGTCATGAACCAGCGCGCGCCGTCGCTCTCGCCATGATTGGGATCGAGGTCGATATCCCCCAATGCGGCGGTGGTGGCAGCGACGACTTTGGGCAGGCGCAGCGGAGCGACCAGGCGACTGCGGCGCGGGCCGCCTGACGTGTCGGCCTCGACGGTGAAATTGTCCCGGTAGCTTGCCGTCCCCGGGTCGGGCGCGAAGCCGCCCTTGTACGGAACGACGTTGGCCGCCTGCATCGGGGTCGGATTCAGCGGAGGCCCGAAATGCGCGTCGTCCATCGATCCGGTCGCGCCGCTCGTCGCCTTCCACTGCCAGACATCGGCATAGCCGGTGTCCGTGTAATGCAGTCCGCGGCCGCTCATGGTGGCCGGCGCGCCGGCGACCGGCTGCGGCCCTGGATGAAAGGTTCGGCCGCCGGCCAGCGTGACATCGGAGGTGGTCAGCAGCACCGAAAACTTGTCTTCGTTGTATTGATGCTCGTCGCCGAGCTGAAAGCCGGAATGAAGCAGGTGCCATCCGTCGGCTTCCTTGACGAGCGGCAGGTGCTTCAGCGAACGCGTCGAATCCTGCCAGGTGAAGAGGAAATACGCATAGGTGCCGTCGTGCACCGCTCGAATCTCGATTCTGGCTTCTCCCTTGCCGTCGAAATTTCCGCCTTCTCCGGTCAGCAGCGAAAACGGCTTGACGCCACGCCAGGCCCGATCGGACGTGTCGCCGTCGAGGCTCGGTGCGTCGGCGGAATTGATGCGGCGAATCTGCACACTATCCACCGCCAGCCGATCGGTAGCTACGATGAGCGAGGCGCCAGTGATCGCGGCCGCGACCGCGACCACGAACGCATTGGCCTGCAGGGTCGGGTTTCGCGATCGCGCGGGACCGGCCGGGGGGCGGGGCGCCGGATCAGGCTCAGCCGTTCGATCGCGGCGCATCTCTGCGCGCGGCTGCAGCGGATGGGGCGAGGCATCGGGCGGCACGTCCAGAGTTTCGGATCCTTGCGAGCGCGCCGACCGCTCGGCCAGAAGACCCAGCAGTTCGACGGCATCGAGCCGCGGCGGCGGCGCAGGCAGCGGGGCGGGACGAAAGATGCGCAGCAGCTGCGAAGCGCCGCCACTCTTAAATTGGGTCAGGACATGCAGGACGACAAAGGCGAGGATCACCCAGGTCCCGACCCAGTGCAGCATCGCCACGTCATAGCCGGAGTAGAAACCGAAATAGAGCGCGCCGCCGCTGACCAATAGTCCCGACATCGTGACAAAGAAAATCCAGTACATCACGGCGATCACGGCGCTCAATCTCGCCTGCCCACGGCCGACGAACAGCCCGCGCAGGCGAACCTTGTCGAGCTGGACGCGGCGGCCGAGTCCGGAGCGGAGCATATAGACGACGTAGCCGATCGCCACCGCAACCAGGACGATGGCGGCCTGCATATGGGCGATCCATACGCTGTCACGCGGCAGCACGGCATCGAACCAGTTGATCCAGGTTCGGTCGGGCGTTTCAGTCGCGATGCGCAAACCGGTGACGAGCGCAACGGCGAAGGCTGCGACGAACGTCCAGTGTAGAATGATGGTCCCATAGTCCGTCTTACGCTTCCTCACGCATACGCCCCGCTACTTCACTTCCCGGTCAGCAACCGTTGGCGTCGTTTCCCCAACCGCCGATGTCGCTGCCGTACCAATGATGGTCCCCAAAGCCGTCGTTGAGGCCATCGTCTAGTTTCGTCCTTTGCGGGCACAGGCCGATGAAAAGGTCTTCTGTGCGCCCGCCGCGTGAGCCGGATCGGCGAACGCGCTTCTTGATGTGATGCATTGGCCTCCAGCGCCGCGAGAGCCTCGGCGACACTGGAGGCCGCGCCGCGCGCCGCTATCCCCACATGTGATGTAAATCATGTGCCAATTCGGGCGCGCCCGAATTGCTGTGATCGACGGTGATCGTTGAGGCTTCCGTCGTTACAATCGTGACCGGCACATCCTCGATCGCGATGGTGGCAACTTGCGGCGGGGCCTGGGTTTCGCTGGCGCCGGCGATGTTGACGGCCTGCTGTCCAGATGAGTTCGGCGGGCCTTGCGCAGTCATGCTTGCCAGATTGATATCGCCCGTAACGATATCGGTGATATCGCCACTGCTGCCCTGTGCCGCACCAGGAGGGACGTCCCCCTTGTTGATATGGCTGAGTTCGAGCTGGATCTGCTGCACGATCTCGTCGGCATCATCGGCGGTCAACCCAACGAACAGGTCAGGGTTTGCAGCTATCAACGCTTCCATCTCTGCTATCGCAGCATCGAGGTTCTCGTCGATCTGCGCCGTGTTCTCGGCGTCGCCGGCCTCCGCCAGATTGGTGGTCTCCGCCGAATTGGCGTTCGGCGCGGTGGCCGTGTCAGCGCGGGCAGCCTCGGGCGCCGCGATTGGTTCGGTTACCCCGTTCTGCGGCGCCGGATTCGCCAGCACGGGATCGGTATTGACGGTATTGATGATGCTCAGTTGGCTGGCCCGAAGCGTTTGTTCTGCGCCGGGCATGCCTCCACCACTCACCGAGGCGTTGGCTGCCGAGATGGCGGTGGTGAGGTCGGACAAGATCGCCTGAACATGGCCGAGCGCGGCGCCGGAAAACTGGCCTGTATTGAGTTCGGCCAGCAGATTGCTCTGCACCGCGGTGAGATCGTTGGTGTGGAGTGCCATGCTGGCAGCTCCCTGGCCGCCTTGGTCGAGGGCGTTTTGCGACGAAGCATCCATCGGCGGCCGAGCCATGCCGTAGAAGGTGGCGCCGAGGTCGGAGAAACTCGAACCGATCGGTCGTGTGGTTTGGTTGGCCGGCAGCGTTTCCTCTGATGGCATCGTGGACGGCGAAGCAGTATCGACCGGCGGACTGGCGGCTTCATCGATCGGGAGATCGAGATCAGCGTCGGGCTGATGTCCGTGAGCAAAGCGAGCCATTACTATTCGCCCCTGTTATCCCTGGAATTCATGACGCGTGGGCGCACGCATCCGCCGGAGAGCAGGATGTGCGCAGGATGAAGGATCATTGAGCTTCGTGGCGTCATTCGGCCGACACAGCGACCAATGAGCGCCTAAGCAAGGTGATAGACAGACGAATCCGTGACGCGCGTCGCGCTGAAAAACGACGAAAGAGGCGCGCCCGAAAGCTAAGGACATCGCAGCCTTGTCTGTGTCCGTTGCGAGAGTCGACGGCGCTGTCCCTCCCATGCCGAAATTTTGCGCGCCCGCGTGCACACGGGATCAGCGACATCGAGGCCTTTGCCATCGTTCTACCCACGAGCGAACTTGAACAATCGGCATTCGTCGCATTCTTGCCGAAAAATGGTCTGCATCGCCCGTCAAGGAGATTTGCAGGGAGACCCGGTCGATGGGTCGAAGGGCAGTTCAATGGGTATCGCTCAGGGTCAGGCACAGAACCGAGCGCGGGCAGCGCCGACGCCCCGCGCAATTTCGGGTCTGCTTTCGACGCTGGCCGCCGACGATCCCGTCGCGAGCGCGATTCGCGCGAGCGCGCGCCGCATGATCGGCGTCGCCGTCTTCAGCGGCGTCATCAACATCCTGATGCTGTCGGGCTCCCTTTATATGTTGCAGGTGTACGATCGGGTGATTCCGAGCCGTAACCTCGCGACCCTGTTCGGCCTGTCCTTGATGGTTCTGATCGCCTACCTGGTGCAGGGATATTTCGATGCGATGCGGTCGCGGATGCTTTGCCGGATCGCGACGCTGTTCGATGGCGCGCTGCAGGGGTCGATCCATTCGGCGCTCGCCACCTTGCCGCTGCGCGGGGTGAAGCCGGTCCTGATGCAGCAGCCGCTGCGCGATCTCGATCAGGTGCGCACCTTCATGTCGGGCATGGGGCCGACGGCATTCCTGGACATGCCGTGGATCCCGGTCTTTCTGATCGGGCTGTTTCTGTTTCACCCGCTGATCGGCTTCACGGCGCTGCTTGGCACCGCCGCGATCATTGCCATGACATTGGTGACCGAGCGGATCTCGCGCGGCGCGACCAAGGCGGCAATGGACTTGAACGCGCAGCGGCAGGTGCTGGCGGATGCAACGCAGCGCAACGCGGAAATCGTTCGGGCGCTCGGCATGACCGATCGGTTGACGGCGCGCTGGTCGCAGGCCAACGAGCGGTACTTGCAGGAAAACATCCGCGCGACCGACGTCTATGCCAATCTCGGCTCGGCCGCGAAGGTGCTGCGCTACATCCTGCAATCGGGAATGCTGGGCATAGGCGCCTATCTCGTCATCGCCGACAAGGCGTCGGGCGGCATCATGATCGCGTCCTCGATCCTGATGGGCCGCGCGCTCGCGCCCGTCGAAATCGCGCTTGGCACCTGGAAGCAACTGGCCGCCGCCCGCCAGGGCCTCACGCGTTTGCGCGACATCTGCAAGGCGACCGCGCCGCCTCCGGCGCCGCCGGTCATGCTGCCGCGCCCCTGCCGCGAATTGTCCGTGCAGAATCTCGCGGTGGCAGCACCAGGCTTCGACATGCCGATCGTGTCCGGTGTCACGTTTTCGCTCAAGGCCGGTGCGGGGCTGGCGCTATTGGGCGCGAGCGCGTCGGGCAAGACCTCGCTCTCGAAGGCGCTGGTTGGAATCTGGCCGGCGCATCGGGGCGCCGTGCGGCTCGACGGCGCGTCGCTCGATCAATGGCGCAACGAGGATCTCGGCCGGCATATCGGCTATCTCCCGCAGGATGTCGGCCTGTTCGACGGCACCGTGGCGGAAAACATCTGCCGCTTCGACGAGTACGCGACCTCCGACGCCATCCTCAAGGCCGCACAGATCGCCGGTGTCCACGACATCATCCTGCGCCTGCCGGAGGGCTACGCGACGCGAATAGGGCAGGGCGGTATGTCGCTATCGGCTGGTCAGAAGCAGCGGGTTGGCCTGGCGCGGGCGGTGTTCGGAGATCCCTTCCTGCTCGTGCTCGATGAGCCCAACGCCAATCTGGATGCGGACGGCGAGAACGCCTTGACGCGCGCCATCGGGATCATGCGCCAGAACAAATCCATCGTCGTCGTCATCTCGCATCGCCCGAGCGCGCTCTCCGCGCTTGATATGACGATGGTGCTCTACGAAGGCAAGGCGATCGCGTTCGGCCCGAGCGCAGAAGTGTTCGCGCGCGTCCGCAACTCTGGGGGCAAGGGACCGCCGGGATCGCCGCAGCCCCCGCCGCAGGCCAAGGCAGAACAGCGCGCATCGCTTGCCGAGAGTGTTTCATCATGAAGAGTTTTGATCACGTGCATGCCGATGAAAGAGTTGCGCGCCACCGGATGGGCGGGACGGATGAGGACGTCGCGGCGCCGCAAGGCCAGGCGCTGATCCTCGAACTGCAGCGATTGCGGCAGGCGTTCGAGCACGACAATCTGCAGGACCAGCGGCCGCCGCTTCGCCGCCCGGCGAATGACGAGCCACATCAGGGCGCGCGGCGTTCGCGTCAGGCCCGGCCGAAGCGGTCGAAAAAGAAAGGCAAGATGGGACGGGTGCTGGACTGGCTCGGCCCCTTTGGATCCCAGTCCGACCGCCTAGATGCCGAGCCTCCGGCGGCGCGCGGCGGACGCGTCACGCGTGAGCCGCAGTTCATGGCCCCGCCACCGGCCAGCAGCGCCCGCGGCCCGGCGGGTAATGCTCCGGCAAACAATTCCTGGCTGAATCAACGGCAGGCACGCGGTCCGATCATCGCGCCCGACGATCCGTCGCTCATGAACATGCCGAGGTCGAGGCCGGAGGTTTTGCCGATCGACGACCAACGGCTGCCGCCCCGCATCGAGGCTCCCCAATTGGCGCCGCCGGGCCCGGCGGGCGCGATACCGCGCAATCGTTCCGTGACGGGGGTCGTCCGCAATGGCCTGACCGCGGGGGTGGCATTCCTTGCCAATCGCGATGGATCGGCGGATGTGGCGGGCGCGCCCGGCGAAAGCATCGTCGTCCGGGCGGCGCGCGCCTTTGAGAGCGAATTGCGCACCGGGCTGCGGGCGCTGCTCGTTGTCGGCGGGTTGGCAGGCGGCTGGATGACGCTGGTGCCGTTGTCGGGCGCCGTCGTGGTGCCGGGCAATCTGGTGGTGCAGTCCAACGTCAAGACCATCCAGCATCCGACCGGCGGCGTGGTCGCGCAGATCCCGATTCATAACGGCATGCGGGTCAATGCCGGCGATCTGCTGCTGCGGCTGGACTCGACGCAGGCGCAGGCCAGCCTTCAGGTGGTCAGCAAGCAACTCGACGAAATGCGGGCGAAGATCTCACGGCTGGTCGCCGAGCGCGACGGTCTGCCCCGCCCGGCGATCCCCCCGGAAATGTCGGCCCGGCTGGACGACAACAGTGTCAAGACGCTGCTTGCTTCGGAGGCGTCGCTGTTCAGGGCGCGGGTGACGGCACGCGAGAGTCAGAGGGAGCTGCTCAAGAGCAAGGTATCGCAGCTTGGCGAGGAGATCGTGGGCCTGGAGGCGCAGGTCGCGTCCAAGGCCAAGCAACTGGACCTGATCACGGGCGAGCTCACGGGCGTGCAGGAGCTCTTCGACAAGCGTCTGGTGCCGATCGCGCGGCTCACGGCCTTGCAGCGCGAGAGCGCCAGAATCGAAGGCGAGCGCGGCCAGTTGATCTCAACCATCGCTGAGACCAGAACCAAGGTCGACGAGGCGAAGCTTCAGATGGTCAGGCTCGACCAGGATGTGCAGACGGAAGTCGTCAAGGAGCTCGGCGAGGCGCAGGGCAAGGAAGCCGAACTCAGCGAACGAAGCGTCGCAGCGCGCGACATCCTCGAGCGCATCGAGATGCGCGCGCCGACGTCGGGTGTGATCCATCAGCTGACCGCGCACACCATCGGCGGCGTCATTCGCGCCGGCGACGCCGTCATGGAGGTGGTGCCGGATTCCGACGATCTGCAGATCGAGGCGCGGTTGCAGCCGAATGACATCGATCAGGTGCGGAAAGGCCAGCAGGCTTTTGTCCGCTTCTCGGCCTTCAACCAGCGGGTGACGCCGCAGCTGATCGGTCAGGTGTCGTATGTCTCGCCCGACACCACCCGTGACCAGCAGGCCGGCACGTCCTATTTCACGGTCCGGATCATGCTGCCGGAAGAAGAGCGCCGGCGGCTGGCCGGGCTGCAGCTCTCCTCGGGCATGCCCGCGGAAGTGTTCATGCAGACCGGCAGCCGCACCATGCTCAGCTACCTGTTCAAGCCGATTCTAGATCAATTCCAACGCGCTTTTATCGAGCGGTAAGGGGCGTGCACAGGCGTCTGACGGGGCCCGGCAAAGCTTGCCACCCCGGATGGCATCGCTATATCAGGGCTTTCCTTTGGCCCTGTTCCCTGCGAGCCCCGTATGACCACCACCACTGCCCCCGAATCCCAGCCATTCCAGGCCGAGGTTGCCGAGCTTCTGAATCTGATGGTGCACTCGGTCTATTCGGAGACCGACATCTTCCTGCGCGAGCTGATTTCGAACGCATCGGATGCCTGCGACAAGCTGCGCTATGAGGCGATATCGGCGCCTGAGCTGATCACGGACGGCGCGCCGCCCAAAATCCGCATCGCGCCGGACAAGAAGGCCAATACGCTTTCCGTCGTCGACAGCGGCATCGGCATGGACCGGCAGGAACTGATCGACAATCTCGGCACCATCGCACGCTCCGGCACAAAATCCTTTCTCTCCCGCCTGACCGAGGCCAAGGACGGCACCAATCTGATCGGCCAGTTCGGCGTCGGCTTCTATGCGGCGTTCATGGTGGCCGAGCGCATCGTGGTCACCAGCCGCCGCGCCGGTTCCGATCAGGTCTTTGTCTGGTCGGCCTCCGGCGGCAGCGGATTTGAAATCGCGCCGGCCAGCGAGGAGGAAGCCGCCCGCGTCACGCGCGGAACTGAGATCGTCCTGCATCTGAAGAAGGATGCAGCGAAATATCTCGAGACCCACGAGATCGAGCGCATCGTCCGCGCCTGGTCCGACAACATCCAGTTCCCGATCGAACTGGTGCCGGAGGAGGGCGAGCCGCGCCAGATCAATTCGGCCAGCGCGCTATGGCAGCGGCCGAAATCGGAGCTCTCGCCGGAAGACTACAAGCAGGCCTACCAACAGATCGCCGGCGCCTTCGACGAGCCGGCGATGACGCTGCATTATCGCGCCGAGGGCCGGCAGTCCTATGCGGTGCTGCTGTTCGCGCCGTCGACCAAGCCGTTCGATCTGTTCGATCAAGCGCGCAAGGGTAAGATCAAGCTTTATGTCCGCCGTGTCTTCATCGCCGACGACGCCGATGTCTTGCCGGCTTATTTGCGCTTCATCCGCGGCGTGATCGACAGCGAGGATCTGCCGCTCAATATTTCGCGCGAGATGCTGCAGAACAATCCGCAACTCACCCAGATCCGCAAAGCCGTCACCGGCCGCGTGATATCGGAGCTGGAAAGCCTCGGCGAGAAGGAGCCGGAAGCGTTCGCAAAAATCTGGGACGCGTTCGGCCCCGTGATCAAGGAAGGCATCTGGGAGGACTTTGAGCGCCGCGAGAAATTGCTGTCGCTGTCGCGCTTCACCACTACGAAGGGCGAGAAGCGCTCGCTCAAGCAATATGTCGAGGACCTCAAGCCGAACCAGACCGACATCTATTACCTGACCGGCGACAGCATCGAACGGCTGAAGGCGAACCCGAAGCTGGAATCTGCCACCGCGCGCGGCATCGAGGTGCTGCTGCTGACCGATCCGGTCGATGCGTTCTGGACCTCGGCGCCGCTCGATTTCGGCGGCAAGCCGCTGAAATCGCTGAGCCAGGGCGATATCGATTTCGCCCTGATCCCGCTCCTGGATGACAAGGCCGAGGACAAGAAGGACGCCTCCGGCACCGACGAGGCCATGACGATTGCGCTGATCAAGGACGCGCTCGGCGAGCGCGTCTCCGACGTGCGCGCCTCGCAGCGGCTGACCTCGAGCGCGTCATGCCTGGTTGCCGGCGGCGACGCGCATGATCGCATGCTCGAGCGGCTCTTGGCGATGCAGAACAAGGCTCCCACCACCAAGCCGATCCTGGAGATCAACATGCGCCATCCGCTGGTCGCGGCGATCGCCGGCGACAAGGATGCGGCCAAGGATCTGTCAAAGGATCTGTCGTTCCTGTTGCTGGAGCAGGCGCAGATCCTCGACGGCGAGCTGCCGGACGATCCGGCGGCGTTTGCCAACCGGCTGAACCAATTGGTGCTGCGGGGGATCGTGAAGGGGTAGGACGTTCAGCCGCACGGCTGAACCGGATTCCGAAAACGGCCGTATCTGCTAGGAAGGTGAGAACCCCGGGGTAGCCCAGATCGCCATGACGACGCCCGACGGCACCGACATTTTCTATGGCTCGATCCCGGTCTTTCGCGGCTTTGGCAGCCTGATGGACCCGGCGATGTATTCGCCGCTGCCGGACGACTGGACCGTCGGCGTCGCCGATATCGTGGAATCGACCAAAGCGATCGAGAACCAGCGCTACAAGGCGGTCAACATGGCCGGCGCCGCCGTCATCGCCGCCGTCACCAATGCGCTTGACGGGCGCGAATTTCCGTTCGTGTTCGGCGGCGATGGCGCGAGCTTTGCGGTGTCGCCCTCAGACCTCGCGCGCGCCCGCGACGCGCTGGCGGCGACGGCGGCATGGGTCCGCGACGATCTCGATCTGGTGATGCGGGTGGCGCTGGTGCCGGTCAAGGACATCCGCGCGCAAGGCCTCGATATCAAGGTCGCCCGCTTCGGCGCGTCGGCCAATCTGTCCTATGCGATGTTTTCCGGCGGGGGGCTGGGCTGGGCGGATGCCGCGATGAAGCGGGGCAAGTTTGCGGTGCCGGCGGCAACGCCGGGCACGCAGCCCGACCTGTCCGGCCTGTCATGCCGGTTCGAGGAAATTCCCTCCGCCCGCGGGCTCATTCTGTCGGTGCTGGTGGTGCCGGCCAAGGGCGCCGATCCGCTCGCCTTCCGCAAGGTGATCGAGGACATCATCAGGCTGGTCGAACAGTCTCCGGATGCCGGGCGGCCGGTGCCGCCGGATGGGCCGCCGCTGCGCTGGCCGCCGGCCGGCGTGGAGTTTGAGGCGCGCGCCGCGCGCGGCGGGCCGTTGTTGAAGCGGCGCACCGTCGTGCTGGCGGTGACGCTGTGGGCCTATGTCGTGATGCGCTTCGGCATCAAGGTCGGCAATTTCGTGCCGAAGAATTATGTGCAGCAGGTAGTAGAGAATTCCGACTTCCGCAAATATGACGACGGCCTGCGGATGATCCTCGATTGCACGGAGGAACTGGAGCGCGCGCTGGCCGAGCTTCTGGCCAACGCGGCTTCGGAGAGGATCGTGCGCTACGGCCTGCACCGGCAGGACGCGGCGATGATGACCTGCTTCACGCCGTCGGTGATGCGCAGCGATCACGTCCACTTCATCGACGGCGCCCGCGGCGGCTACGCCTCGGCGGCGACCGCGCTGAAGGCGATGGCGGCGTGATCTCCGTCATTGCCGGGCATAGTAGTCTGCCTTGCGCAGACTACGTAAACTTGCCTACGCTCCCGGCAATCCATCTCGCTTCGTGAAGCTCTTCCTCAAGACTGATGGATACGCGGGTCAAGCCCGCGTATGATGTGTCTACCGCCCAACCCGCGTCCAGGTCTCGCCACCGCAGAGCGCGCCGACGCAGCCTTCGACCTTGAGCGTGTCCGTCCCCGCCACCGAGACACTGCTCGCATAGGTGCCGCCGTCATCGGCGTTGTAGATCTGGCCCGACCATTTGTTGGGACCGCTGGGATTCATGCCGTTGAACAGCGGCAGGCCGATCATCGGCCGCTTCTTCAGGGCCGGATTGGGATTCTTGTCATCGACCTGAGGCTTGCCGGTGGCGGGATCGACCGGGTCTTTGAGGCCGACGATCACGCCGCAGATGCCGCCGCCGCATTTGCTGACCTTTACCCGCGCGTCGCCGGACTGCGTCTGCCAGACGCCGGTCGGCTCGCCGGCGCCTTGCGCCAGGACGGATGGTGCGGCCAGCAATGCCGCCGAGATCGCGATGATGAAAGCCGTTCTGCAAGCCATGATTGATTCCCCAAAAGCAGGCCTGCATAAGCAACTAATCAGATTTGTGCAACGTCGGATTGAGGTGCAATTTCGGCCGATCATTTGTCCCAGCGGGTGAGGCGGATCGACAGCGCCGTACCGAGGCCGTAAACGACCATCGCCGCGCCCACCAGTGCGAACAGTGTCCATGCCGGCGCGCCCGTTGAGGCCAGCCACCAGCCGCCGCCGCCGACGATCAGCAATCGCGCGGTGCCGGCTATCACGGGGCCGCCGACCTTCGCGGCCCCTTGCGAGGAAAAATAGAGGCAGACGCCCATTCCGAAAAAGGCGAATGCCGGGCCGGCCCAGACGAGATAGGAAGAAGCCGCGGCGGTGACGCCGGCGTCGCTGGTGAACAGCGAAACCCAGAGCGACGGCATTGCTGCTACGATCAGCCCGATGGCGCCCACGGTGATGGCGGCAGCTATGCCCGCGGTCCACGCCACCTGCCGCGCGCGTGTCACCAGCCCTGCGCCAACAGCCATGCCGACCATCGGCACTGACGCCACGCCGAATGCAAATGCGATCGGCGTCAGCAGAAATTCCAGCCGCGAGCCCATGCCATAGCCGGCCAGCGTCTCGGTGCCGTAGCCGGCCAGGATTTTGGTGAAGATCAGCACCGTCAGCACGGTCTGCAGCGGCGACAGGCAGGACACCGCGCCGACCTTGAGAATGTCGAGGAACATGTCGCGCTGGAATTTGAAGCCCTTGAAATTCAGCGCCAGCCGGCTGCGGCCGCTGAGGAGGTGCCAGGCCAGGAACATCGCCCCCAGCGTGAACGCGACAAGCTGGCCTGCGGCAACGCCGCTCATGCCGAATTTCGGCAGGCCGAACAGCCCAAAGCCCAGCGCGCCGCCGACAGCAATCTGCACCAGCGCGGTGCCGATCAGCGTTACCGATGGAATCCGCATGTCGCCGGTGCCGCGCACCACCGAGGCCAGCGTGTTGACCAGCCAGATCGCGATCGCGCCGGAGAACAGCACATGCGAATATTGCATGGCCTGCTCGAGCACGCCGCCACGCCCGCCGAGCAGCGTGTAAAACGCGCGGCCGAAAATCAGCATCATCACGGTGAAAAAGATTCCGGCGCAGGCGCCGATCATCGCGGCATGCAGCGCCAGCGTCGCCGCGCGGTCGCGATCATCAGCGCCGATCGCCCGGCTGATCGCGGAGGAAACGCCGCCGCCCATCGCGCCCGCCGACATCATCTGCGTCAGCATGACGAAGGGAAACACCAGCGCGATGCCGGCGAGCGGCTCGGTGCCGAGCCGGCCGATATAGGAGGTCTCGGCGACCGCAACCAGCGTCGTGCCGGCCATGGCGATCGCATTGGGCAGCGTGAGCTTCAGCAGCGTCGGCAGGATCGGCGAGGTGAGCAGGCCGTTGGCCGACGCGGATGGAACCGCGGCGGTGGGGCGCATGTCGAGCGGGGCTTCCAAGGTCATGCGTCGCCGGTCATCCAAGGGAATAAATTATGGATGACATATTATCCGGCCGGGCGAACGCAAGCCACCCGCGTGCCATGCAGGGGTCACCACGGCAGGCCGCATAGGTCGATGACGCCGTCGCGCGGCTTGCGGGTAAAATCGAACACGAACGGCGCCATGGCCTCGAAACGCACGCGTCCCTCCGGCTGTTCGGCATAGACCTCGCCTTTAAACGGATGCCAGCCGCGCGCTTCATAGAATGCTTCATTGTGCGGCTCGCAGAACAGCATTGCAAACCTGATGGCTTCGTGGTCGCGCATGGTTCGGATCGCGGCGTTGAGCGCCAGTGTGGCGTAGCCGCGTCCCCGGCAGTCGTCGCGGGTCGAGACGCCGCCGATGCCGCCGATATGAACCTTGCGCCCGTCCCAAATGGCGTCACGGAAATAGATGCCGACATGGCAGGCAAGACCCGGCTGGGCCGCGTCCTCCGGCGCGTCAATCAGCACGCGCAAATCGGCGTGGGCCCATTTGACGTGACCCCACGAAAGCTTTTCGACCACATGAGCCGGCCAGACCGCTTGCATCAGCGGTTCGGCCCTTCGCCATGATGCGTCCCCGTTCAGGACGTCGATCTCGATGCTCATTTCATTCCCTCATCGTGCCAAAATCGAGTCGGCGCCATATCCGTCATACGCTGGACGCGGAGGGGCGTTACCCAGAACCTCGAGCGTTCTTGCCAAATTGCGGTGTTTATGCGCAATGGAACCTTCTATAACGGTTCCCGTTAGACCAAACCACGTCTCCCAATCAGTTCGGACATCACCCCATGACCTTCACGCTGCCCAATCTTCCCTATTCCCACGACGCCCTTGCGCCCCACATGTCCAAGGAAACGCTGGAATATCACCACGACAAGCATCACCAGGCTTACGTGACCAACGGAAACAACGCGATCAAGGGGACTGAATTCGAAGGCAAGTCCCTGGAGGAGATCGTCAAGGGTTCGTTCGGCAAGAATCCGGCCGTGTTCAACAACGCCGGCCAGCACTACAACCATCTGCATTTCTGGAACTGGATGAAGCCGAACGGCGGCGGCAGCAAGCTGCCCGGCCGTCTGGAAAAGAAGATCACCGAGGACCTCGGCGGTCTCGACAAGTTCAAGGCCGATTTCGCCGCCGCCGGCGTCGGTCAGTTCGGCTCCGGCTGGTGCTGGCTGTCGGTCAAGAACGGCAAGCTCGAAATCTCCAAGACCGCGAACGGCGAAAGCCCGCTGGTCCATGGCGCGACGCCTATTCTCGGCTGTGACGTCTGGGAGCACTCCTACTACATCGACTATCGCAACCGCCGTCCCGACTATCTGAAGGCGTTCTGCGATCATCTGATCAACTGGGACTACGTCGACGAACTGTTCGGCAAGGTCGGAGCCTAACACGGTCATTCCGGGACGCGCATAGCGCGAACTACGGTGCGCAATTGCGCACCTGAGAATCTCGAGATTCTCCGATGCGCAATTGCGCATCGTAGTTCGATGCTGCGCATCGCCTCGGAATGACGTAGGAAGTTTTCAGGGGCGGTAGCTGCGGCTGCCGCCCCTTTTCATTGCGTCCCGATCCTTGCAGAGATCGCTGCGGTCCGGCACAAGCGGCATGCCGGGTGACTTTGCTGACGTGGGAAAATGCTGCGATGAGCTATTTGCTGGTCTTCTTCGGTGGCGGGCTTGGCGCGAGTCTCCGCCATCTCATCAATCTCACCTGCGCCCGTGCTCTCGGCACCGGCTTTCCCTGGGGCACCTTCATCATCAATATCACAGGCTCGACGGTGATGGGGCTGATCGCGGGCTATCTCGCCTTCAAGGGCGGGGCGTCGCAGCCCTGGCGGCTGTTTTTGATGACCGGCATCCTCGGCGGCTACACCACGTTTTCGGCCTACTCGCTCGATGCGGCGCTGCTCTACGAGCGCGGCGAACTCGCATCCGCGGCGCTTTACGTCGTTGGCTCGGTCGTGCTCTCGATTGCCGGGCTGTTTGCCGGCCTTGCGCTGGTCCGCCAGTTCACCTGAACGGATGGCCCGTGGGGCGGGGCAGAGCCGTGTGACGTCCTCGCATGGGCATGCCTGAGATGCGCATGGCTATCGTTGCGCCGCCACCATGGCCGGACTAAGCAGGATGGATTCGCTTCACCCCCGAACCCATCGCCCTTGTCAGAACATCAGATAAAAGACCCGGCGCCTGCCGATGACGCCGAGCCGAAGCCCCGGCGCGCCCGCAAGCCTGTGGGCTGGTCGATGATCTTCATCGGCGCGCTGGTCGCGGTTTGCGCAGGCTTGGTCTGGCGGCGCGACGGCATCGATGGCGTGCTCAAGATCCTCACGCATGATCTGTGGCTGTTCGGGGAAGTCATGCCGCGCGTGCTGGCCGGCTGCCTGCTCGGCGGCTTCATCGCGGAGATCCTGCCGCACGAAAAAGTCTCGCGGGCGCTGGGGCCGTCGTCCGGACTCAAGGGATTGCTGATCGGAACGGCGTTCGGCGCGATCCTGCCGGGCGGTCCCTTCACTGCCTATCCGGTGGCGGCGGCGCTGCTCACCGTCGGCGCCGATTTCGGCGCCACCATCGCGATGGTGGTGAGCTGGACGCTGATCGGCTATGGCCGCGCGGTCGCCTGGGAGCTGCCGATCCTCGGCACCGAGTTCACGCTGTGGCGGATCGTGATCTCGCTGCCGATCCCGGTGCTGGCAGGCGCGCTCGGCCGCTTCGTTTTTGTGCGGATGTATCCGAAGGGCGAGCCGGAGCCGCCGGCATGACCCTCTCCGCGCTGATCATCGACGTCACCCTGTGGGGCTCGGTCTTAATCCTCGGATTCATGGCCTGGCAGCGCGGCCGCGTGGTGCTGGTGTCGTCGGTGCGCGAAGGCAGCATGGACTTCATCAACATCGTGCCGCGCATCGCGCTCGGCGTGATCGGCTCCGGCTACATCGCCGCCGTCATCCCGCCGGAAGTCATCACCGGCTGGCTCGGCCCGGACAGCGGCTGGTTCGGCGTGCTCGCTGCGGTGATCGCGGGCGCCGCAACCCCCGGTGGCCCGGTGGTCGGCTTCTCGATCGGCGCGGTGGCGTTGAAGGTCGGCGGCGGCCCGCCGCAGGTGATCGCCTATGTCGTCGCCTGGGCGCTGTTCGCCTTCCAGCGCATGATCCTGTGGGAAATCCCGTTCATGCCGGCCCGGTTCGTCTGGTTTCGCGCCGCGGTCTCGCTGCCGTTTCCGTTCCTGGCGGCGGCGATCGCGATGGTGATCGGGAAGCCGTGAGCCGAGAGACCGGCCACAAGGCTTCCTACGAGATGGTGGAACCACTATATTTGCAGTATGACCCGCTTGCTTGAATAGGCTGTCGAAGCCGTATCCGCTTTGCCCGATGAGACTCAGGACGATCTCGCGCCGATTCTCTTGCAGCTCGCAGGTGTGGACCAGCCACTCTATGAGCTCACGCCTGAGGAAGCCGCCGACCTCGATGCTTCGTTGGCCGAAGCCGCGAAGGGTGAGTTCGCGACGGATGAAGAAGTCCGCGCCGTCTGGGCGAAGCAGGGGCTGTGAATCTGGAAGTGCACCAATTCAGTTTAGGTCCATGCAGCTTGAATCGACGCTGACCTGTCCCACGTGTGGGCACCAAGCCACCGAGACGATGCCGACAGATGCCTGCCAGTTCTTCTACGACTGTCAGTGCTGCGGCACCCGGCTCAAGCCCAAGCCGGGCGATTGCTGCGTTTACTGCTCGTACGGAACCGTGCCGTGCCCGCCGATCCAGATAGACGGCAAGGGAACGGGTTGCAGCGTGATTGTGTAACGTTGCCTCCCGCGACTATCTTCCAGTCATGGCAGATCACTGCTGCGCACCTCCACCCTTGAACCTGGGCCCGCGCCAGGACGTGAGCGCGTTCCGGCGCGTCTTGTGGGCCGTGCTCGGCATCAATGCCGCGATGTTCCTGGTTGAAATCGGCGCGGGCCTGGCTGCTGGCTCTGCCTCACTCCAAGCCGACGCGCTCGACTTTCTGGGCGATGCAGCCAACTACGCGATTAGCCTGTTCGTGGTCGGCATGGCCTTGCGCTATCGGGCCAGCGCCGCGCTTGCCAAGGGCGTCACGATGGGCGCTTTCGGGCTATGGGTTATCGGCGTCACCGGCTGGCATGTCCTGCACGGGACGCTGCCGCATTCTGTCACCATGGGCAGTGTCGGTTTTGCCGCGCTGGTCGCCAATGCGCTATCCTTTTACCTGTTGTGGCGGCACCGCGCGGGCGACGCCAACATGCGGTCGGCCTGGATTTGCACGCGCAATGACGTGTTAGGCAATCTGGCTGTGTTGCTGGCTGCGCTTGGCGTGTTCGGCACCGGCACCGGGTGGCCCGACATTATCGTTGCCGCGATTATGGCAGTGCTTGCGCTGCAAGGCTCAGTGACCGTCGTGCGGCACGCCCTGGCCGAATTGAAGCAGCCCGCCGCAGCGACGGCTTAGGCCAGCGCCTCCCGCCGCAGGTGATCGCCTATGTCGTCGCCTGGGCGCTGTTCGCCTTCCAGCGCATGATTCTGCGGGAAATCCCGTTCATGCCAGCCCCGGTTCGTCTGGTTTCGCGCTGCGGTGTCGGTGCCCGTTTCTGGCCGCGGCGATCGTGGTGGCGATCGGGAAGCCGTGAGGCTTGCGCATCTGGTCTCCTCAAGCTGTTGAAAATAAAGATGATTTATTCTGGTAAGCCTCGGCTAACGGCGTACCGCGTTTTGGACTGCCGGGAAGCGGCGGTTCTGGTAGAATGCGCCCATGGACAAGCAGGACATTCTAGCCAGACTGCGCGAGCATGAAGCCGTCTTGAAAGCTCAAGGCGTCAGTCATGCTGCCTTGTTTGGCTCCCGCGCCCGCGGCGACGCCCGCCCCGACAGCGACATCGACATTCTGGTCGAAATCGCGCCGGACGTTCGGATGGATGTTTTCAAATACGTCGGTATCGTTCACAGCATCGAAGATCTTTTTCCGGTGCGCGTGGATGTGTCAAACCGGATCGCGCTCAAGTCTCATGTGAAACCGATCGCCGAGCGCGAAGCCATTTATGCGTTCTGAGTCCATCAAGCTGGCCTTGTACGACATTCGGGACAATATCCTGATCGCCGGCCAATTTGTCGACGGCTTGACCTGCGAAGAATTCGGCGAGTCACGTTTGCATCTCTAGGCCGTGACGCGGGCGCTGGAAATTATCTCGGAAGCAAGCCGCCGGTTGCCCGATGATCTGCGCGATCGGCATCCTCAACTGCCTTGGCGGTCCATCCGGGACGTTGGCAATTTTTATCGGCATCAATACGACAACGTGGCCGCGTCCTATGTCTGGGAAACGGTGACTGTACATCTTCCGCCCTTGCTTGCTGCCGTTGTCGCCGAGATCAAGGCGCTGGAAGGCGAGATATGATCTTGCGTGTGCAATTGACCGCAGAGGCGAGAAAACTACGCACGGCGGGCGCTCTGGCACGGTCCGCAAAGGGTTGGACGTCTGTTCTCGGGTGTTAGGGACCGGGTAAGTCCTCTCCAAGCCCTCCCTTGGTGCCTTCGTACCTCCGGTGGCAGCGGATCGCGGCCGGAACGCTTGCCGCACCCTCATCGTTAACAATTCATGAAAGCTGTTACCGCCGCATTTGTTGCTGTGTTCGTTTTGTGGGCCGTTGATGTCAATTTCAATGGCAGCCGTTACACCGACGCCGCCGCGCAGATGATCCGGTCGGTGGGTTCATCGATCGGCATTCGAATTTAAGGCCGCCTCGGTCGGCCGGAATTCAAGCGGCGTGTCCGGCTTCTCCCCGCCGACCTACCAAAGCCTGTGCTGCCTGGCGGGCAAATCACGCCACCGCTTGGTCCAGTATCCGGCGCGAAAATATTCCCCTTTTGTTCTCATGCAAATCAGTTCATCCATACGGCGTCCCACCCGACAAGAGGGGCGGCTCGCGATCGTCACGAAACGCGCGGTGGGATGCGGTGGACGCGGAAGCCAAGACTGACGAGGCTGGCATGACGCGTACGGCGAAGTCGTGTGGTTCGGGCGCCGCGGTGCTGGCGCTAAGTCCAAGAGAAGCGAGGCTTCTCGGGGGCGACGGAGGCAAGAAAGCCGTTCTCCGGGAAGAGCGCGAAGTAAGCCGTAAAGCCATTGCGCAGGGAAGGCCGGAATGCTCCCGCTGCCCTGTATGCTCGTGTGCACTTTTGTTTGCGCAAATCGCACGCGAGACCGCGGGTGCAGCAAGCACCCGGTCTTCCCTGCGCCCTCTGTTCTCGATGAGGGCAAACGAAAATCAAACCTCGGGCGAACGCGTCGCGAGATCGCGAAGGCGTGTCTGTCGTAGGATCTAAACCTGTCCGGCCACCACGTGGACTCCCGTAATGTTATAATGTAACATTTTTCCATGCCTCACGACCATTCCCACCCCGGCCATCACCATGGCCCCGGCCATCACCACGGCCACGCCCATTCCCATGGCCCGGCGACGCCGCATCCGGCGCAGGCCGCTCCCTGGTCGATCCTGCGCATGACGGTTGCCGCCCGGCTCGGCGCGGCGCTGTTGGTCAGTGCCGGCCTCTGGGTTGTCGTGCTGGTGGCGATGAGGTGAGCATGGCTGCGCAGATAAAATTCCACAACGTCACGCTCGGCTATGACCGGCACCCGGCCGTGCATCACCTCAAGGGCGAGGTCGCGGCCGGTGCGCTGGTGGCGGTGATCGGGCCGAACGGCGCCGGCAAGTCGACGCTGTTTCGCGGGCTCGCCGGCATCTTGAAGCCGCTGTCGGGATCGATCGATCTCGGCGGGCTCGATATCCGCGACATCGCCTATCTGCCGCAGACCGCGGACATCGACCGAACCTTTCCGATTTCGGTGTTCGATCTGGTCGGCACGGGGCTGTGGCGCAGGACAGGATTTTTCGGCGGCATGGGCAAGGCCGAGCGCGACAAGATCACGCGGGCGCTTGCCGCCGTCGGCCTCAACGGATTTGAGAACCGTTCGATCGGCACGCTGTCCGGCGGCCAGATGCAGCGCATGCTGTTCGCGCGCGTGCTGCTGCAGGACGCGCGCCTTATCGTGCTCGACGAGCCGTTCAACGCCATCGACACGAAAACATCGGCCGATCTGCTGGCGCTGGTGAAGCGCTGGCACGGCGAGGGCCGCACCGTGCTGGCGGCGCTGCACGACATGGAGCTGGTGCGTGACCATTTTCCGGAAACGCTGCTGCTCGCGCGCGGACCCGTGGCCTGGGGCCCGACCGCAGAGGTGCTGACCGCGGAAAACCTGATGGTCGCCTTGCGGATGTGCGAGGCGTTCGACGACACCGCCGCCGCCTGCGCGGACGATATGCCGTCACGGGCCGCCTGATGCTGTACGACGCGCTGATCGCGCCCTTCACCGAATTCGAGTTCATGCGCCGCGCGCTCGCCGCCGTGATCGCGCTTGCGCTGGGGGCGGCGCCGATCGGCGTGTTCCTGATGCTGCGCCGGATGAGCCTGGTCGGCGACGCCATGGCGCATGCGATCCTGCCCGGAGCCGCGATCGGCTTCCTCGTCTCCGGCATCAACTTGTTCGCGATGACGACGGGCGGACTGATCGCAGGCTTTACGGTTGCGATCCTCGCCGGCGTGGTGGCGCGCAATACGGAGCTGAAGGAGGACGCTTCACTTGCGACCTTCTATCTGGTGTCGCTCGCGCTCGGCGTCACCATCGTTTCCATCAAGGGCACCAATATCGACCTGCTGCACGTGTTGTTCGGCAACATCCTGGCGATGGACGACCAGACGCTGCTGGTGATCGCCTTCAACGCCACCATCACGCTGCTGGTGATGGCGGTGATCTTTCGGCCGCTGGTGATCGAATGCGTCGATCCGGTTTTCCTGAGCACCGTCAGCCGCGCCGGTGCGCCCGCACATCTGGCGTTCCTGGCGCTGGTCGTCATCAACCTCGTCAACGGCTTTCACGCGCTCGGCACGCTGCTCGGGGTCGGCCTGATGATCCTGCCGGCCGGCATCGCGCGGTTCTGGTCGCGCGAGATCACCGGTATGATCTGCATCGCGGTCGCGAGCGCCATCCTGTCGGGCTATGCCGGGCTGGTGCTGTCGTTCCAGACTCGCATCCCCTCCGGTCCTGCAATCATTCTGATCGCGGCAGTGCTCTATGTAGTGTCGCTGCTGTTCGGCAGTGTCAGCGGCCTGGTCCGGCAGATGTTCCCCGGCCGTCACCTCGAGGCGTAGTCATGATCCGGTTCTGGCTCATCATTCTCACCCTGATCGCGGCTGTTGACCCGGCCCGCGCCGCGGATCGCCTCAACGTCGTCGCCAGCTTCTCGATCCTCGGCGATTTCGTCCGTAACGTGGGGGGCGAGTACATCAGCGTCACGACGCTGGTCGGGCCCGACGGCGATACACATGTCTACATGCCGGCACCGGCGGACGTCAAAAGGGTCGCGGACGCGAAGATCGTTTTCGTCAATGGGCTTGGCCTGGAAGGTTGGCTGTCGCGGCTGGTGAAGTCCGCCGGCAGCAAGGCTACCATCGTGACCGCGACATCGGGCATTACCCCGCTCAAGCTCGGCTCGGGCGCCGATCCCCACGCCTGGCAATCGGTGGCCAATGCGAAGGTCTATGTCACCAATATTCGCGACGCGTTGGCGGCGGCCGATCCCGCTAATGCCGAGGTCTACAAATCGAATGCCGGCGCTTATCTGGCGCAACTGGACGCGCTGGACCGCGAGGTGCGCGAAGCGGTTGCACAAATTCCGCCAAGCCGCCGCAAGGTGATCTCCACCCACGACGCCTTCGGCTATTTTGCCGCCGCCTATGGCGTTGAATTCATCGCGCCTGTCGGTGTCTCGACCGAATCCGAGGCGAGCGCCCGCGATGTGGCCCGGATTATCACCCAAATCAGGGCCACTAACATACCGGCCGTTTTCATGGAAAATGTCAGCGACACCAGGTTGATCCGCCGGATCTCGGCCGAGACCGGCGCCAAGGTCGGCGGAACGCTCTATTCGGACAGCCTGACGGCCGAAAAGGGCGATTCTCCCACTTACATTGCAATGGTCAGGCACAATATAAAGACCCTGACCAGCGCGCTGAGCCCATAGGGCAGGGGCCTCCCTGCTTGCCGGTGCGCGACCATTCCGCCGGAGCGATTATGTCTGAACCTTCGTCCCAAAAAATTCCAGTGACCGTGCTGACGGGCTATCTCGGCGCCGGCAAGACCACGCTGCTCAACCGCATCCTGTCGGAAAACCACGGCAAGAAATACGCCGTCATCGTCAACGAATTCGGCGAGATCGGCATCGACAACGACCTCATCATCGGCGCGGATGAGGAAGTGTTCGAGATGAACAATGGCTGCGTCTGCTGCACCGTGCGCGGCGACCTCGTTCGCATTCTCGACGGCTTGATGAAGCGCAAGGGCAAGTTCGACGCCATCATCGTCGAGACGACAGGCCTCGCCGATCCGGCCCCGGTGGCGCAGACCTTCTTCGTCGACGAAGACGTGCAGAAGAACGCCCGGCTCGACGCGGTCGTAACGGTGGCCGACGCCAAATGGCTGAGCGACCGTCTGAAGGATGCGCCGGAGGCCAAGAACCAGATCGCGTTTGCGGACGTGATCGTGCTCAACAAGACGGACCTCGTCTCCAAGGCCGAATTGGCCGAAGTCGAAGCCCGCATCCGTGGCATCAACCCTTACGCAAAACTGCATCGCACCGAGCGTTGCAAGGTCGCCCTGTCGGACGTGCTGGAGCGCGGCGCGTTCGATCTCGATCGCATCCTCGAGATCGAGCCGGAATTCCTCGACGCCGGCGACGGTCACGATCATCACCATGACCATGACCATCATCACGGTCACCATGATCACGGGCACAGCCATGGCGGGCTGAAGCACTACCACGACGAGGACATGCAATCGCTGTCGCTGCGGTCGGACAAGCCGCTCGACCCGACCATATTCATGCCGTGGCTACAAAACCTCGTCGCCACCGAGGGCCAGAAGATTTTGCGCTCCAAAGGCATCCTCGCCTTCACCGACGACGACGACCGCTACGTATTCCAGGGCGTGCACATGATGCTGGAAGGCGATCACCAGCGGAAGTGGAAGGACGGCGAGGCGCGCGAAAGCCGCGTCGTCTTCATCGGCCGCGAGTTGCCGCAGCAGTTGATCCGCGACGGTTTTGAAAGCTGTATCGTCACGTGATGAAAGAGTTTGATCCAGGCGAGGCGCCCTCCATCGCTTCCATCACCGACCAGGTGCGGGCGTTGCCGGTCGGCATGCCCGCCACGTCGATCTACTTCCTCGGCGATACCGCGGTGTTTGTCGGCGTCGAGGAAAACGCGGCGGTGGTGAACGAAGCGGGCGAAGTTTCGAAAGTCGCCATCCATGGCGGCGCCGTCCTGTGCGCGGCGTCCGATGGCAAGCGTATCGTCAGCGGCGGCGATGACGGCAAGGTCGTCACGCTGAACGCAAAAGGTGAGACGTCGGTGCTCGCGACCGATGCAAAACGGCGCTGGATCGACAATGTCGCGCTGCATCCCGAAGGCGCGGTGGCGTGGTCGGCGGGCAAGACCGCGTTTGTCCGCAGCGGCAAGGGCGAGGAGAAGGCCTTTGATGCGCCCTCGACGGTCGGCGGCCTGGCATTCGCGCCGAAGGGCCTGCGCGTGGCGGTTGCCCATTACAATGGCGTGACGCTGTGGTTTCCCAACATGGCCGCGAAGCCGGAATTTCTCGAATGGGCCGGCTCGCACCTTGCCGTCACTTTCAGCCCCGACAACAAATTTCTGGTCACTGCCATGCATGAACCCGCGCTGCACGGCTGGCGGCTTGCCGATAACAGGCACATGCGAATGAGCGGCTATCCCGGCCGCGTCCGCTCGATGTCGTGGAGCGCAGGCGGCAAGGGGCTCGCCACCTCGGGCGCCGATAGCGTGATCATCTGGCCGTTCGCCAGCAAGGACGGGCCGATGGGCAAGGAGCCGGCGATGCTGGCGCCGCTGCAGGCGCGCGTCTCCATGGTTGCCTGTCATCCGAAGCAGGACATCATGGCCGCAGGCTACAGCGATGGCACCGTGCTGATCGTTCGGCTCGAGGACGGCGCGGAAATTTTGGTGCGCCGCAATGGCAGCGAGCCGGTTTCGGCGCTGGCCTGGAATGCGAAGGGCACGCTGCTGGCCTTCGGCACCGAGGATGGCGACGCCGGGATGTTGGAATTCTAGGCGCCCTCGGACGAGCCCAGGTTCCCTACGGAACCATGCGCCTTGCCGGCCGTTGACCTCGCGAACAATTTCGTGGGTTGAATGACATGCCTGCCGATGACGACAAGCGCGAATACCGACGGGATATGCTGCTCGCGTCCGCGCTGATCGTGGCCGGGCTGGCCATCTCAGTGCTTGCGCTGACCGCGCTCAACTCCCGCGACCCCCAGCATATCGCGCAGGCGACACCGCCTACGCAATCGACGCCGGGCGCGGAAACGAAGCCGCCCGCACCATCCGAACCGGGCACGACCGGCCAAAGGCCGTCAGACGTTCCGCCGCAACCGGCCCGGCCCGACCCGGACGCGCAGAAGCGGGGCGCTGAGCCCGCGCTGCCGCCGGCGCCGGCAGAGAAGGTTGCGCCGCCGGTCCGCGAGAAATGATCCCACGTTCGCCGCCCTGATTGTGCAGTCGCAAAATCGTGGGCTGGTAGAAATCCGTGGCGCGCGCGCCTTGACGCACGATTGTGCAGCCATGCGACCCCGATTCCCTCGTATCAATTTGTATGAGGGGGTGCAGGCGGCGCCTCCGGACGCCTTGTGTTGATCCCCAACAAGCGGTTAGGCTTGCTGCAATAACGGCCGGCGGGTCGAATTAGCGCCGGCAGCTTCAGGGAGTGATGCATGCGTGAGTTAACGCCTGAAACGATCACGGACGCCGTGCTCGACCAGATGGCGACAACGCCGGACCCGCGCCTGAAGGAGATCATGGCGTCGGCGGTCAAGCACCTCCATGCCTTCGCCCGCGAGGTCAATCTGACGCCGGCGGAATGGATCAAAGGCATCGAATTCATGACCGCCGCCGGCAAGATGTGTTCGCCGGAGCGGCAGGAATTCATCCTGCTTTCCGACACGCTCGGCCTCTCCGCGCTCGTCAACGGCCTGCACGACGCCACCGCGCTGGAGGAAGCCACCCACACCAGCCTGCTCGGCCCATTTTACCGCGAGGCCACGCCGACCTTGGCGGCTGGCAGTTCGATCGCCAAAAACCCGCAGCCGGGCAGCGAATGCGTGCTTTACGGCCGCGTCACCGATGCCACCGGCAAGCCGGTCGCGGGCGCCACCGTCTCGATCTGGCAGACCGGTGCCGACGGTCTCTACGACATTCAGGCCAGCGCGACATCGATCGATTATCGCGGCGTGTTCGCAACCGATGCCGATGGTCTCTATGTGCTGCGCACCGTGAAACCACTCGGATATTCGATTCCGATGGACGGGCCGGTCGGCGCCATGGTGAAGGCGCAGGAGCGGCATGGCATGCGGCCGGCGCATATTCACTTCCTGGTCGGCGCATCAGGCTATCGCGAACTAGTCACCGCGCTCTATCTGCGCGACGATCCGCATCTGGCTGACGATGTCGTATTCGGTTCGTCGGGCGATCTCGCCGTCGACGTGGCGGCAAACGATCCGGACTGCCCGATCAAGGGGATGCCGAGCATCCGGTTCGACATGCGGCTGTCGCGCGAAAGTGCGGCCGACAAGACCAGCGGGCGCGTAGGCGCCGATCCGTCGGCGATCATGAAACGATCGGCCAAAAATGAACCCGCTCCGGCAGGGGCTGCCGAATAGTCTCAGCCTGACAGAATCCATTCGCAACAGCCGGGCAAAGATCCGGCGGAACCAGAATGACAACGGAAAACGGCACATAAGGGGGAAGCAATGAAACGCAGGACATTTCTCGGCGGGGCGATGGCGGTTGCGGTGCTTGGACAGGGTTCGAGCGCTCATGCCCAGCAGCCGCCGATCAAGATCGGCATGTCGATGCCGCAAACCGGCGGTCTTGCCGGCGGCGGCAAGGCTTCGTTGCTCGGTATCGAAATCTGGCGCGACGACATCAATGCCAAGGGCGGCCTGCTCGGCCGCAAGGTCGAACTGGTCGTCTATGACGACAAGTCGAGCGCATCAGAGACGCCGGCGATCTACGCGAAGCTCGTGGATGTCGACAAGGTCGACCTCCTGTTCGCGCCTTACGCGACGGTGCCGACCGCGCCGATCATGCCGTTCGTCAAGCAGCGCGGCCTGCTGCTGATGGGGAATTTCTCGTTCCAGGTGAACAGCAAGGTCGGCCACGACATGTGGTTCAACAATGCGCCCTGGGGGCCGGCCGACAGTTGGGCGGCCTCGTTCCTCGATCTGGCGCAGAAGGCCGGCGGCAAGAGCATGGCGCTGCTCACCGCGGATCAGGAATTCGCCCAGAACCTCGCGCTGACCGCACGCGACGTCGCCAAGAAGCGCAACATCCCGGTTGTGTTCGATCAGTCCTATCCGCCGAACACGGTGGAATTCGCCTCCATCATCCGCGCGCTCAAGGCCGCCAAGCCCGATATCGTCTATGTCGCGTCGTATCCGCCCGACTCGGCCGGCATCCTGCGTGCCGTGAACGAGATCGGGATCGGCGATGATGTCAACGATTTTCGGCGGCGGCATGGTCGGCCTGCAATTTGCCGCCGTCATGTCCAACCTCGGCTCGCTGCTCAACGGCGTCGTGAACTACAATACCTGGCTGCCGGAAAAGAGCATGTATTTCGACGGCACCAAGGAATTTTTCGACAAGTACACAAAGCGTGCCATCGAGGCCAAGGTCGATCCGCTCGGCTATTATCTGGCGCCGTTCGGCTATGCGATGGGACAGATGATCGAGGCGGCGGTCGGTGCGACCAAGTCGCTCGACCAGAAGGCTATCGCCAAATATCTGCGCGAGAACGAGCACAAGACCATCGTCGGGCCGATGGCGTTTTCGGCGGATGGCGAGCGCAAGGAAACGGCGACGCTACAGGCGCAGTTCCGGGGCGTGAAGGACAAGGACATCGAACAGTTCCGGTCGTCCGGCAAGCAGGTGATCCTGTTCCCGGAAAAGCTGAAGACTGGAAATCTCATCAGTCCCTTCGAGGCGGCCCGAAACTAGGCCTCGTGGCTTTTCCGGCCCGGAGCCAAGGGGGGACCTGACGTGTTTTCGATGGACCTGCTGCTTGGAGCAGTGGTGCTTGGGGTGCTGCTCGGCTGCTTCTATGCAGCCGTCAGCGTCGGGTTGTCCGTCTCGTTCGGACTGCTCGACGTTCCCCATGTCGCGCATCCGGCGTTCCTGGTGCTCGCGTCCTACGGCGTGTACCAGCTCAACGAAAGCTACGACGTCGATCCGTTGCTGGCGGGGCTCGCGCTCACGCCGCTGTTTTTCGTGTTCGGCTTGCTCGCCTACCGCGTTTATTACGAGACCTTCGAGCGGCGCGGCAGCGACGCCGGCGTCCGCGGCATCGCGTTTTTTTTCGGCATCGCCTTCATCATCGAGGTGCTGATCATCCTGCAGTTCGGCGTTGACCAGCGCTCGGTCTCGGCGACCTATATCGGCAAGTCCTGGCGGTTCGGCGAGTTTCGGATACCGATCCGGCAGCTCGTTGCGTTCGCGGTCGCTCTGGCGCTGACGGTGCTGCTGGCGGTGTATCTGTCGAAAACCTTCATGGGCCGTGCGATCCGAGCGGTCGCGCAGGACGAGGAGGCGCTGCGGCTGATGGGCGCCAATCCGGTCCGCATCAAGCAATTTGCCTTTGGCATCGCCACCGCCGTGCTCGGGATCGCCGGTGCGCTCTTGATCATCGTGGCGCCGGTGGAGCCGACGCTCGACCGCGCCTATATCGGGCGTACCTTCTGCGTCGTGGTCATGGCCGGGCTCGGCAGCATCAGCGGCACCCTGATCGCCGCCATTATCCTCGGCGTCGCCGAATCGATCGTGCTGACGATGTTCGGCGCCTCCTGGGCGCCTGCGATCTCGTTCGCGATGCTGCTCGGCGTGCTCGCCGTGCGTCCGCAAGGTCTGCTCGGCCGATGACGAAGCACCGCAACAGCATCGCGTTCTGGGCCGGCGTGG
Source organism: Bradyrhizobium sp. AZCC 1610 (assembly GCF_036924515.1). Lineage (NCBI taxonomy): Bacteria > Pseudomonadati > Pseudomonadota > Alphaproteobacteria > Hyphomicrobiales > Nitrobacteraceae > Bradyrhizobium > Bradyrhizobium sp. AZCC 1610. The sequence goes on from NZ_JAZHRR010000001.1 coordinate 496,448, forward strand.
TCGTCTTCCTCGTCGCCGTACTGTCGATGACCCAGATCGTCCGCAACGAGTATCCGTTTTTTGCTGGCTACGTCATCCTGCAATTCATCGCGCTCGCGGTCGCCTGGAGCATCCTCGGCGGCTATGCCGGTTACGTCAATTTCGGCACCAACGCCTTTTTCGGGGTCGGCGTCTACACGGCAGTGGCCCTGTTCAAGGCGACGGGGGCTCCGCTCGTGGTGCAGATCGCAGCCGCCGCGGTCGTCGGCATGACGCTCGGCTTTGGCGTTGGCCTCCTGACCCTGCGGATGCGCGGCATCTTTTTCTCGATCGCGACGATTGCGCTGGCGATCATCATCGAGACCTTTGTGATGAACTGGCGGTTCGTCGGCGGTGCGGCCGGCATCCAGTTGCAGCGGCCGCCGGTGATGGCGCCGTTCGACAGTTACGTGAAGATGCTGTTTTTTGTGCAGGCGCTCTTGGTAGTCATTGCCGTTTCGATCGCGCGCTACATCCAGAACTCCCGGATCGGCCGCGGCCTGCAGGCGCTAAGGGACGACGAACTCGCCGCCGAATGCACGGGCGTGCCGACCCTGAAGCTGAAACTGGTCGCCTGCATGATATCGGGCGCGCTGATTTCCGCGGCCGGGGCGCCTGCCGCCATGTACCTGCAATATGCCGATCCGTCCTCGGCGTTCAACCTGAGCTACTCGGTGTCGGCGCTTGCGATGGCGCTGATCGGCGGAACCGCGCACTGGATCGGCCCGGTGCTCGGCGCCATCCTGCTCGGCTCGACGCAACAGCTTCTCGCCGTGACCATCTCCTCGGAAGTCAACGTGCTGGTGCTCGGCATCATGCTGGTGCTGTTCGTGGTCGGCGCGCCCAAGGGCATCATCGGGCTGCTGCGGCCGCGCTATCGTCTGCGCGCGGGAGGCAAGCCATGACGGTGACAGCCGCGCCTGACGCGCCTTTGCTGCAAGTCGGAACCCTTACCAAGACCTTCGGCGGGTTCACCGCGCTCGACAATATCAGCGTCGACATAAGGAAAGGCGAACGGTTCGGCCTGATCGGGCCGAACGGCTCGGGCAAGACCACGCTGATCAACTGCATTTCCGGGGCGTTGCGTCCGCAGGTCGGCAGCGTGGTGTTCTGCGGCGAGGACATTACCCAACTGCCGCCGCATCTGCGCGCGCGCCGTGGCATCGCCCGCAGCTTCCAGATTCCGCGACCGTTCAAGAGCATGACGGTGCTGGGAAACCTCATGGTCGGGCTCGACTTTGCTACCGTCGGTTCGAGCCTGCCGGAGGAAGACGTCGCAATGTCGATCCTGACGCGGATGGGACTTGCCGCCAAGGCCGGTGCGTCGACCGATACGCTGAGCCAGGTGGAATTGCGCAAGATGGAGCTCGCGCGCGCGATGGCGGTGCGGCCGAAACTTTTGATTTCGGACGAAGCGATGGCGGGACTTTCCTCTTCCGAGGTCGATGAGGTGCTCGATCTCCTGATCAGCCTCGGCGAGGAGGACATCACCATCATCATGATCGAGCACATCATGCAGGCGGTGATGCGCGTTTTTCCGAACGGGTGATGTGCCTCGACGCGGGGAAAATCATCGCGATCGGCGCACCGGCCGAGGTGATGGCCAACAAGCGGGTGCAGGAGGCCTACCTTGGCACTTAGCCTTGCCATCGAGGGCCTCGATGCCGGCTACGGCGCCGTCAAGGCGCTGCGCGGCGTGACGCTCCATGTCGAGGCCGGCGAGACGGTTGCGCTGCTCGGCACCAACGGCAACGGCAAGAGCACGCTGATGAAGTGCATCATGGGCCTGGTCCGCCCGGATCGCGGCCGGCTGTCGTTGACGATCGACGGCAAGGCGCACGACCTCACCAAACTTTCGGCGGAAGAGATCGTCGATCTCGGCGTGGCGCTGGTGCCGGAGGGACGGCGGCTATTCCCCAAGCTGACGGTCGTGGAAAATCTGATGCTGGGCGCTTTCCGCAAGGCCGCTCGCAGCGCCATCGATCGCAATCTGGCGCTGGCCTATGAGACGTTTCCCGCGTTGAAGGAGCGCCGCAGCCAGCTCGCCGGCACCTTGTCCGGCGGACAGCAGCAGATGCTCGCGATTGCGCGTGCGCTGATGTCCTCGCCGCGCCTGCTATTGATCGACGAACCCTCGGTCGGCCTGTCGCCGCTGCTGGTGTCGCAGACCATCGCCAAGATCGGCGAACTCAAGCAGCGCGTCGGTCTGACCGTGCTGATGGCGGAGCAGAATTTCAACCAGGCGATCCGGATCGCCGACCGCGGCTACATCATCGTCCACGGCGAGATCGCGGTGGCGGCGCAGTCGGTCGACGAGTTGAAGGCCAACGACATCGTCAAGCGGCTCTATCTCGGCGGCGTCGTCTGACGGCAAGGTGCCGCCGGCGTGCGATCAAATCGCACCCTTGAGAGTGCAGGCGGTTGAGCAGGTCGTCATCACTCCGCGCTCGCAGGCGATGCACACCGCGATGCACTGCTTCTTGTCCTTGGGGTTGTACTGGCTGTACAGCTTGCGGGCGCAGTCTCCGACCGAGCCCGTAACGTCGTTGTTGCTTTCAGGCGTGCATGCGGCTAGCGCAGCGGCCGACAGGACGATGGCAATAATGACGCGCATGTTGGTCGCCCCAACCGGGAGCCCTCGCTCAAAAAACTGCGGTGACGGCCTTGGGCCGTCGCAGAAAATTACCCCTCAGGGTCGCGCGATTGGATTAATCGAGAGTTACGAGGGGTCGGGTTTTCGTGCGTAGTTCTACGCCCGGAATCGCGCCGCCTGCTGTGCACTGCAGCAGGAACCGCTGGGCGGCTGCCGCTCTACGCGGCTACGCGTACTCGGTTACTTCTTGAGATTCCTGAAGGGCTCAAACGCGTCCTTGCCGGACCCCAGATTTTCGTAGACCGACGCGGATTTGTTCATCAGGTCGTAGGTCTGGTCCTGGGCTGCTCCGGTGCGATCTTTCTGGAAGGTCGACACGAGCACGATCGTAGTCAAGTAGTTCCCGAAAGCGGCCTGCTCGGCCGCGAACAGGTTTTTGAGACGCGCGTCGCGGGAAAAGAACTCGGACAGCGTCTTCTTGATACCGTCGTCCTGCGCCGCCAGCGATTGCAGCGACCAGATCGCCGTCCCCAGTGTCATGACCCGAAGGAATTTGGTTTGGTCCGCCTTGCAGCCGTATTTGGTGCAGGCGACCTTGATCATGACGCTGTCGCGTCCCTTCGGCGCGAGGCCGGGACCGAATTTGCTCATCATGAAGCCGACGCGCAAGCCGTCACTGACCATGCCGTCGTCGGCGCCGGAATAATTGTCGAGAATTCGCTGGATATGCGCCGTGTTGCCGGATGCCATGTAAGCGCCGATCAGCAGGTCATTGTCGGCCGGCGTGGAGGACGGCGTCACGGCGTCCAGCGGCGGCATCCGCGCCGCCCGCAATCTGTCCGACAGGCTGGAAAGATTGTTGGCGGCGGCAAACTTCTGCGCCTCGTCGGGCAAGCCCGCCCTGTACAGGCTGATGACGTCCACCGACTTCATGTAGTCCGAGGGCTCGGCCTTGAGGAGGCGCTCGCGCTCCTGCGGGGAGGTCCTGAAGAGTTCGGCGAGAAAGCCGGTGATGGTGTTGGGGTCGGCCCGCCCGCTTGCGGCCGTTTGCCGGAGCTGCGCCAGCGTATCGTCGACGCAGGCCGCCGACTTGCTGCGGTAGTAGCTCGCCATGCATCGTTCCCCGGCGGTGAGAGCTGCGCCGGGACATAGCGATGAGATCATCAGGGCGATTGCTACGCCAGCAGTTCTCAGCTTCGCGGAGCAGGCTGCGTTTGAATTTCGGCTCATTATCACCGGCGCGGCTGTCAGGGTGTCACGTTGTGGTTGTGCACCCTATCAGCCTCACCTCGATTTCGACAATGGCCGGTGCATCACCTCTCTGGCTGCGCCGTGCCGGCGCGGTTACCGCACCAGGATGTTCCTGAACTGCCAGGGATCTGACGTGTCGATGTCTTCCGGGAACAGGCCCGGCCGGTCCGACAGCGGCGTCCAGTCGGTGTAATAGCCTTTCACCGGGCCGAGATAGGGCTTCTGGATTTCGAGGCAGCGGCGGAAATCCAACTCGTCGGCCTCGACGATGCCGGCTTCGGGGTTTTCCAGCGCCCACACCATGCCGGCCAGCACGGCGGAGGACACCTGCATGCCGGTGGCGTTCTGGTAGGGGCAGATGCGGCGGGTTTCCTCGATCGAGAGCTGCGAGCCGTACCAATAGGCGTTCTTGCCGTGGCCGTAGAGCAGCACGCCGAGTTCGTCGATGCCGTCCTCGATCTCGTTCTCGTCCAGAATGTGCCACTTCGGCTGCATCTTGCCGGTGGCGCCAAAAATCTCGTGCAGCGACAGCACGGCGTCGTTGGCCGGATGATAGGCGTAGTGACAGGTCGGGCGGTAGACCACCTTCGCGCCGTCGCGCACGGTGAAGTAGTCCGCGATCGAGATCGACTCGTTGTGGGTGACGAGGAAGCCATATTGCGCGCCGGGCGTCGGGCACCAGGAGCGGACGCGGGTGTTGGCACCGGGCTGCAGGAGGTAGATGGCAGCGCCACAGCCCTCGGTGTGCTGGCGACCGTTATCAGGCATCCATTTCTCATGGGTGCCCCAGCCGAGTTCGGCCGGCTGCATGCCCTCGGAGACGAAGCCTTCGACTGACCAGGTGTTGACGAACACGTTCATCGGCTTCGGCTTCTTCGAACGCTGGGTGTCGCGCTCGGCGATATGAATGCCCTTGATGCCGAGCTTGTGCGCGAGCTGGCCCCAGCCTTCACGGCTCTTCGGTTCGTTGACCTCAACGCCCGTATCGCGGGCGATATCGAGCAGCGCCTGCTTGACGAACCACGACACCATGCCGGGATTGGCGCCGCAGGTGGAGACCGCGGTGGTGCCGCCCGGGCTCTTGTGCTTGGCCGCCAGCAGCGTCTCGCGCAGCGCGTAGTTCGAGCGCTTCTCCGGGCCGATGTTCTTGTCGAAATAGAAGCCGAGCCACGGCTCCACGACGGTGTCGATGTAGAGCGCGCCGATCTCGCGGCACAAGGTCATGATGTCGACGGACGAGGTATCGACCGACAGGTTGACGCAAAAGCCCTGGCCGCCGCCTGCGGTGAGCAGTGGCACCAGCACCTCGCGGTAGTTCTCGCGGGTGATACCCTGCTTGATGAAACGCACGCCGTGCTGCTTGGCGAGCTCGCCATCCTCATGCGGATCGATGATGACGAAGCGCGACTTGTCATAGTCAAAGTGACGTTCGATCAGAGGCAGCGTGCCCTTGCCGATCGAGCCGAAGCCGATCATGACGATGGGGCCGGAAATTTTCGCGTGGGTCTGCGCAGGCGGGTTCATTAGTGGGGTCTCCGGAAAACGGTGTCAGTGTTGGATGGGATCAGGGGGTGCGGCGCTTCGCGGTCACTTCGATCTCGACCTTCATCTCGGGCTTGTAGAGCCCCGCGACGACGAGGAGCGTTGTGGCCGGGCGGATCTCGCCGAACGCTTCGCCGCAGACCGCGAAGAACGCGTCCGCATCCGCGAGGTCAGTGATGTAATAGGTCGCGCGGACGATATCGGCCATCGCGAAGCCGCCTTCCTTCAGCGCAGCCTCTATGTTCCTAAAGCAGTTACGTGCCTGGCTTGTGACATCGGCCGGAATGACCATGGTCGTGTAGTCGTAGCCGGTGGTGCCGGCGACGAAGGCGAAATCGCCGTCGATGACGGCGCGGCTGTAGCCGGCGATCTTTTCGAAAGGCGAGCCGGTGGAGATCAGGCGACGGGGCATCGGAACCTCGATCGTGGAAGGAATGGGCATGATCCGGGGCGGGTTTGGCGCGGTTTAAGGGCTTTTCGCCTGCGCGCGCAACCCCTCGCGGGGCTACCTGGATGGCCTGGCAACATCGGAGGCCGGGGGTGCGGAGCCGCCCCAGCGGCGCACGAGGATGTCTCGCACGATCATGACCGAGATCATGATCAGGAGCACCGTGGTGATGACGCTGCGCAAGCGCGGGCGCGCGCCGCCGCCTGGCTCGGAAAGGCTCTCCGGCATGGCATCAAGCCACGCGCGGCACGAGCAGCGCCTTCCTGACGCGGCCTGCCTTGGGCTTAGGCAGCGGCGCGCCGGTCGCGGCGATCAAACCCCAGGCGCCGTCGAGCGCACCTTCGCTAAGTTCGACGCCGAGTAGCCGGTCGCGCTCGAACGCACCCGGTAGCCGCAGCTCGCCGGTCTTGGCGGCTGAGAAGCCGAAGCGGGCGTAATAGGGCGCGTCGCCCAGCAGGATTACCGCGCGATGGCCACGCGCCTTCGCCGCCGCGAGCGCATGGTCCATCAGCGCAGCCCCGACGCCGAACTGGCGGGAGGATGCCTCCACTGCCAGCGGGCCGAGCATGAGCGCCGGGATGCCCCCGGCGCTGACGTGCCACAACTGCACGGACCCGACCACCCGGCCCTGGCGCACGGCCGACAAGGCAAGGCCTTCGGCAGGCGCGCGTCCGTCGCGCAGGCGCTGGCAGGTGCGCGTATGGCGACTTGCGCCAAAGCAGGCATCCAGCAGCGCCTCGCGCGCAGCGACGTCCGAGGCTCGCTCCGCACGGATCGCGAACGGAGCGGCATCGGGGGTGAGGGCAGTGGTGGTCTTCCGCAAAGCAGTCATGGCACGTCAGTCCCCGCTTCCACGGCAAGGTGAGCCGCGCGAAGCGTTGTCAGAAAATCGGCAAATGAGGGGAGGGAGCCGGCGCACCGGCTCCCGATTAGTCGAGCCTCTCACGAGGCTTCAGATGTGGTAAGTCCGCAGCGGCGGGATGCCGTTGAACGCCACCGCCGAGTAGGTCGACGTATAGGCCCCGGTGCCTTCGATCAGCAGCTTGTCGCCGATCTCGAGCGTCACCGGAAGCGGATACGGCAACTTCTCGTACAGCACGTCGGCGCTATCGCAGGTCGGCCCCGCGAGCACGCACGGCGTCATCTCCGCGCCGTCATGCGGCGTGCGGATAGCGTAGCGGATCGACTCATCCATCGTCTCGGCGAGGCCGCCGAACTTGCCGATGTCGAGATACACCCAGCGCACCTCGTCCTCGTCGCTCTTCCTGGAGATCAGGACGACTTCGGTCTCGATGACGCCGGCATTTCCGACCATGCCGCGGCCCGGCTCGATGATGGTCTCCGGGATCTGGTTGCCGAAATGCTTGCGCAGCGCACGGAAGATCGATCGGCCGTATTGCAGGACCGGAGGAACGTCCTTGAGGTACTTGGTCGGGAAGCCGCCGCCCATGTTGACCATGGACAGGTTGATCCCGCGCTCGGCGCAGTCCCGGAACACCGTCGAGGCCATCGCCAGCGCACGGTCCCACGCCTTCACCTTGCGCTGCTGCGAGCCGACATGGAACGAGATGCCACACGGCTCCAGGCCCAGACGCTTGGCGAGGTCGAGCACCTCGACCGCCATCTCCGGGTCGCAGCCGAACTTGCGCGACAGCGGCCATTCGGCGCCTGCGCAGTCATAGAGAATGCGGCAGAACACTTTTGCACCGGGGGCGGCTCGCGCGATCTTCTCGACTTCGGCGGCGCAGTCGACCGCGAACAGGCGAATGCCGAGCGCGAAGGCGCGCGCGATGTCGCGCTCCTTCTTGATCGTGTTGCCATAGGAGACGCGGTCCGGCGTCGCACCGGCAGCCAGCGCCATTTCGATTTCGGCGACGGTTGCGGTGTCGAAGCAGGAGCCCATGGAGGCGAGCAGCGACAGCACTTCCGGCGCCGGGTTCGCCTTCACGGCATAGAACACACGGCTGTCCGGCAGCGCCTTGGCAAAGGTCTGGTAATTGTCGCGCACGACTTCGAGGTCGACCACGAGGCACGGCTCGGTGTCATGGCCCTCGCTGCGGCGGTTACGCAGGAATTCCTGAATACGTTCGGTCATAGCACCCTCCAAACGGCCCAGCGACGGGACCCGTTCAAATTTTGATCTCGGACATGAGTGCTTCGGCGTTGTCGCACGATGGAGACGCGACAAGGCCTTGAACTCAGACCGAATTGTGCTGCCGTGGATTGGTCGGGAATCTTCCCGCCCGCACACCTGGCAATGAAGGACAAGCCTTTTCAGTAGCCCGCGCCGGCGTTGGAATGCCGGTAGAGACCAAAAAAGCCCGATCCGTCGTTGCTTTAAGTCGCGTCCCCCGTTGAGAGCGGGGTGCGCCGGTTCGCCTCCGGCTGCCAGTCACGGTTGCAAAGGATGGAGAGACCTTCAACGGCATCTCTTGAGAGAGATGCTGGCCGCTTATGGAGCGACCCTCGGTTCTTCCATCCCTTGGCGGCTGTCCGGCCTCTTGTCCGGATACCTACCGACTGACACACGACCACAGGCACGTGCGAAATTGGGCAAGGCAGGAAATAAGACTTTTGATTTCGCTTCGCAACAATTTTTTTAGGCTGGGGACAAATTTCCCCGACGAGTGCTTACAAATTCGTTCTCAGCGCGCGCCGCCGATGAACAAGCATGAACGGACGTTAAGATTTCTGCAAGATGCGTGAGTGCTTCAGCGCCTGTGCCGCAGCGCTTTCTTGAACGCGCGTCAGGCGCGCCTGAAGAACGGTTCGATGCGTTGCGCGGCGCGGATGAACGCCACCATGATCAGCACGCCGATCCCGAACAGCACCGCCTGCAGGATGTGAGCGCTGGTGTCGTCGAGGCCGAACAGGATCGCGAGCGCCCAGCCGCCGGCAAAGGCCGCGCCGAACACTTCGGCGCCGATCAGGATCGCCGCCGAGATGACGGTGACGACGCTTGGCCAGGCGACGGCGCGGGAGGAGGTGGAAGCGGGCTGTGGGCTCATGGAAAAAGGTCCTGTTCAAGGGGCGCAATCTCTCCGAAAAGGCCCCATCTATCAAGCGCAAAAGGCCCAAAAATGCCGCATCGCGTGATATAGATTGCCGCATGTTTTCAAGGAAAAGACGGGAATTGTGATGTCAGAAACCCTGCAGACGGCGGCCGCTCCGGAAGCTGGAGCAAATCCGCTGCTCAAGCCGTGGCAGACGCCGTTCGAGACGCCGCCTTTTGCCGAGATCGAGCCGGAGCACTTCCTGCCCGCCTTCGAGCAGGCCTTTGCCGACCATGCCGCCGAGATCGCGGCGATCACCCATGATCCCTCGGTGCCGGACTTCGCCAACACCGTTACGGCGCTGGAACGCTCCGGCAAGCTGCTCTCCAAGGTCGCAGCCGTGTTCTACGACCTGGTCTCGGCGCACTCCAATCCGGCGATTCTCGAGATCGACAAGGAAGTCTCCTTGCGGATGGCGCGGCACTGGAACCCGATCATGATGAATGCGGTGCTGTTCGGCCGCATCGCGATGCTGCACGAGAAGCGCGCCACGCTCGGCCTGACCGGCGAACAGATGCGGCTGCTGGAGCGTACCTACACCAATTTCCACCGCGCCGGCGCCGGCCTCGACGAGGTCGCCAAGAAGCGCCGGGCCGAGATCAACGAGCGGCTGGCCCAGCTCGGCACCTCGTTCAGCCACCATCTGCTCGGCGACGAGCAGGACTGGTTCATGGAGCTCGGCGAGGACGACCGCGCCGGCCTTCCCGAGGCCTTCGTGGCCGCGGCCAAGGCGGCTGCGGAAGAGCGGGGCATGGCCGGCAAGGCGATCGTGACGCTGTCGCGCTCCTCGGTCGAGCCGTTCCTGAAGAGTTCCTCCCGCCGCGACCTGCGCGAGAAGGTCTTCAAGGCCTTCACCGCGCGCGGCGACAATGGCAACGCCAACGACAACAACGCCACCATCGTGGAAATCCTCGCGCTCCGCGAGGAGGCGGCCAAGATCATGGGCTTTCCGACCTATGCCGCCTACCGGCTGGAGGATTCCATGGCCAAGACGCCGGAGGCGGTGCGCAGCCTGCTGGAGCGGGTCTGGAAACCTGCCCGGGCGCGAGCGCTCGCCGACCGCGACGCCCTGCAGGCGCTGATCGCGGAGGAGGGCGGCAATTTTGCGCTCGCCCCGTGGGACTGGCGCTACTACGCCGAGATCCTGCGGCAGCGCCGCGCCAATTTCGACGACGCTGCGATCAAGCCCTATCTGGTGCTTGACCACATGATCGAGGCCGCCTTCGATTGCGCCACCCGGCTGTTCGGGATCACCTTCTCGGAGCGGAAAGACATCCCGGTCTGGCATCCGGACGTCCGGGTCTGGGAGGTCAAGGACGCCGACGGCAAGCACAAGGCGCTGTTCTATGGCGATTACTTCGCCAGGTCCTCGAAGCGCTCCGGCGCCTGGATGACCTCGCTGCGCGACCAGCAGAAGCTCGACGTCGAGATCGCCCCGCTCATCATCAACGTCTGCAACTTCGCCAGGGGCGCCGACGGCGAGCCGTCGCTGTTGTCGCCCGACGATGCGCGTACGCTATTCCATGAGTTCGGCCATGGCCTGCACGGCCTGCTGTCCAACGTGACCTATCCCTCGCTGTCGGGGACATCGGTGTTCACCGACTTCGTCGAATTGCCCTCGCAGCTCTACGAGCACTGGCAGGAGCAGCCGCAGGTGCTGCGGCAGTTCGCAAAGCACTACCAGACCGGCGAGCCGCTGCCGGACGACCTGCTGCAGCGTTTCCTCGCCGCCCGCAAGTTCAATCAGGGTTTTGCCACCGTGGAGTTCGTATCCTCGGCGCTGATCGACCTGGAGTTCCATACCCAGCCTGCCGAGGCCAGCCGCGACGTTGCAGCGTTCGAGAAGGCGGAACTGGAAAAGATCGGCATGCCCGCGGAAATCGCGCTGCGGCACCGGCCCACACAATTCGGTCATATCTTTTCCGGCGATCATTATGCATCCGGCTATTATAGCTATATGTGGTCCGAAGTGATGGATGCCGACGCGTTCGGCGCCTTCGAGGAGGCCGGCGACATCTTCGATCCAGCGGTGGCAAAGCGCCTGCATGACGACATCTATTCGTCGGGCGGCTCACGCGAGCCCGAGGAGGCCTATGTCGCCTTCCGCGGTCGCGAGCCGGAGGCCGATGCGTTGTTGCGCCGGCGGGGACTGCTCGAAACAACACCGGCGGCCTGAGGTGATATCAACCATGCGCGGATTGCTCGGTCTGCTCCTGCTCATCGGCGGCGTCGCGTTCGGCGCCGCTGTGGCGCATGCACATCCTCATGTCTGGATCGAGGCCAAGAGCGAGGTGGTCTACGCGCCCGACGGATCGATGACGGGGGTGCGTCACGCCTGGACTTTCGATGAGATGTTCACAACCTACGCGCTGCAGGGCATCACGACCAAGACCAAGGGCGTCTACAGCCGCGAGGAACTGGCGCCGCTGGCGCAGACCAATGTCGAGTCGCTGAAGGAGTTCGCCTACTTCACCTTCGCCAAGGCCGACGGCAAGAAGACGAAATTCGAGGAACCGACCGACTACTTCCTCGAATACAAGGACAGCGCACTGACGCTGCATTTCGTTCTGCCGCTGAAGGCGCCGGTGACGCCGAAACAGCTCGCACTGGAAGTGTTCGATCCCTCCTACTTCATCGACTTCAAATTCGACGACAAGGATCCGATCAAGCTGGTCGGCGCGCCCGCCGCCTGCAAGATCCAGTTCCAGCGGCCGAATGACGAGACCGCCAACACCCAGCGCCTGAACGAGCAGAACTTCATGAACGGCGACAATTCCAATTACGGCGCGATGTTTGCCAACAAGATCACGGTGAATTGCCCGTGAGGCGAATGCCCGCCGGCCTTGCGCGAGGCATCACCTTCACCGTAGCCGCATTATCGGCTGTTATTGTCCTGGACGCGACCGTGCACGCCTTGATGGCGCAAAATCCGTTCGGCGGCCCGCGGCCTCCTGCCGAGCCGCAGGTCGGCGGCATCATCGGATGGATCCTCGCCAAGCAATCCGAATTCTATCGCGAGATGTCGGCGACCATACGCGCCGCGAAGTCGGATGGCAGCGCGGTCTGGACGCTGCTTGGGATTTCCTTTGCCTACGGCATTTTTCACGCCGCCGGCCCCGGCCACGGCAAGGCGGTGATCTCGTCTTATCTCGTCGCCAACGAGGAAACCGCGCGGCGCGGCATCGTGCTGTCGTTCGCGTCGGCGCTGTTACAGGCGCTGGTGGCGGTCGTGATCGTCGGCATCGGTGCCTGGCTGCTGAATGCGACCGCCAAGAGCATGTGCGGGGCGGAGAAGGTCATCGAGATCGCCAGCTATACTCTGATCGCAGCCTTGGGTGCCCGGCTGGTCTGGACCAAGGGCGGCGGCTTTATTCGCGCGCTGCAGGCGAAGCCACAGCCTGCGATGGCGGCGGCACACCATCATCATGATCATGGCCATGACCACGGTCATCACGACCACGATCATGCTCACGGCCACGACCATGTTCACGACGAGCATTGCGGCCATTCCCACGGACCGACGCCGGATCAACTCGCCGGCCCCGGCGGCTGGCAACGCGGCCTGGGCGCGATCTTCGCCGTTGGCATGCGGCCCTGCTCGGGCGCGATCCTGGTGCTGGTGTTTTCGCTGGCGCAGGGGCTGTTTCTGGGCCGGCATTGCCGCGACCTTCGTGATGGGGCTCGGCACCGCGATCACGGTCGCGACCATTGCCGTCGTTGCCGTATCCGCAAAGGGGCTCGCCCGGCGGCTCAGCGCAGGAAGCGAAGGCGGCGGCACGCTGATCATGCGCGGCATCGAATTCGGCGCGGCTGGCCTCGTTCTGCTGTTCGGTCTTGGCCTGCTGTTCGGCTACCTCGCCGCCGAACGCGCGACGTGTTTGTGACCGCACAGCCGTAGCCCGGGTGGAGCGCAGCGCAACCCGGGACGCCTTTACCTGCACATTCCAGGACCCCGGATTGCGCTGCGCTCCATCCGGGCTACAAGCGGTGGCTTTATGCTATGCAGGCGGCCAAACACGCAAAATCGGGAATCCCATGTCACGCGAGCAGTTCTGGTTCTTTCACCCATTCCGGGTGCGCTATTCCGAAATCGACGGTCAGGGCGTTGTCTTCAACGCGCATTATCTGACCTATTTCGACACCACGATCACCGAGTATTTTCGGGCGCTCGGCTACGATCAGTATGCCGACGCCAGGCAGACGGGCGAGGATTTCCACGTCGTCAGATCGGTCATTGAATACAAGGCGCCGGTCCGGTTCGACTGGGAATTGGACGTTGGCGCGCGCGTGGCACGGATCGGCAATTCAAGCCTCACCTTCGAACTCGCCATTTTCCTGAAAGGCGGCGCGGATGCGCTGGTGACCGGCGAGATCGTCTGGGTCAACACCAACCAGCAAACGCATCGTCCGGTCCCGATATCGAAGGCGATCCGGGACCTGATCGCGGCGCGCGAACATCATCTCGGAACGTGAGATTTCGCGCTTGTCGTATTCGGGCCCATCCACGTCATTGCGAGGAGCGAAGCGACGAAGCAATCCATTTTTCTCCAAGCGAGATTTGGATTGTTCGCTTCGCTCGCAATGACGGGGAGGGAGTTGCGTCATTACCGGCGTGCGAGCGCGGCGTCTGGCGGCGTTAGTCGAATCGCGCCGTTGCAGTCTTGCCGTTCGGCGCCGTTAGCTGAACCGCCCCTTTGAGATTGGCCGGCAGGGCCGTGGCCGCTGTTCCGCTCAGGTTGTTCTTTTCCGAAGGCGCGAGCGGGATGCGTTCGGCCTTTCCTCCCAGGCTGAAAATAGCGACGCCCTTGAAGCCTTTCGGATCAACCGGCTTGTCGTTTTCGCCGATGAGGAAGATTTCAATCGCCGTGCCCTTCGCGACGAGTTCCACATGGTATGGACCGGCTTCGGCGAGACGTCCGCCATGGGACGGTTTCGGCTCGTGTGCGTAGGCCGGCAGGCCGGCCAGCAAGGCAATGCCGAGGGTGAGATATCGGAACTTCATGCGTAGTCTCCTTTCAACGATTAATAGGAATGTGAAGCGGCATGATCCTTGAGGTGCTCCTCGGACTGCCGTTGCATGAGCCGCATCAGCGGCTTCCTGCCGAACATGAGAAACAGCACGGGCGTGATCAGGGCATCGAGCAACGTCGCGCTGACAAGTCCGCCGAAGATCGTCACGGCGACCGGGTGCAAGATCTCCTTGCCGGGCTCGTCGACCGCGATCAGCAGCGGCAATAGCGCCAGCCCCGCGGACAGCGCGGTCATCAGGACGGGTGTCATGCGCTCGAGGCTTCCGCGGATGACAAGCGCCGGCCCGAACTCCATCTGCTCTCGAAGAGCGAGATTGATGTAGTGGCTGATCTTGAGAATGCCGTTGCGGGTCGCGATCCCCGCCAGCGTTATGAAGCCAACCATGCTGGCGACGGACAGCGGCTGGTCGGTCAGCGCCAGCGCCGCGACCGAACCGATCAGCGCCAGCGGCACCCCGCCCATGATGATCGCGGCCAGCACGGCGGAGCGGTAGCGGCTGTAGAGAATCGCGAAGATCAGCGCCAGGGAAACAACTGAAAGGATACCGATTCTGCGGCTGGCTTCCTCCTGGGCCTGGAATGTGCCTTCAAGGCTCGTGGTGACGCCCTGCGGGAGGCTCGCCGCGTCCAGTTCCGCGCGAATGCGGCGCACGATCTCCGCCATGTCGGTCTTGCCGTCCGAGTTCGCGAGTATGACGATGCGCCTGCGGCCGTTCTCTCTCAGGATCTGATTTGGCCCATCGGTCTCCTTTACATCCGCGATCTGACGCGCCGGTATCCACCCCGACGGAGTCTTGATCAGGAGGTCGCCGAGCTTCTCCGTCGTGCGAAGCCGGTCGGGCAGCCTCATGACGACGTCGTAGCGCTTGTAGCCGTCGACCACGCGCGAGATGACGCGTCCGCTCGACAGGCGCGACAACTGATCGGTCACGGCGCCGGGCTGCACGCCGTACAAAGCGGCCCGCGTATAATCGACGCGGATCTCGAGTTGCGGAATCCGAACCTGCTTCTCAACCTGCAGGTCCTGGATGCCTTCGATCTTCGAGAGCCGCAGGCGGAGCTCTTCGGCGCTGTTTCGCAGCGTGTCGAGGTCGTCGCCGAACAGTTTCAGGGCGAGCTCGGCACGGACGCCCGAGAGCAGATGATCGAGCCGGTGCGAGATCGGCTGCCCGACATTGACCGAGAGCGGCAGCACCGAAAGCCGGGAGCGTATGTCCGCGACGATCTCCGGCTTCGGCCGCTGCGAGCGCTTGAGATCGACTTCGAGGTCGGACGAATGGATGCCTTCCGCGTGTTCGTCCAGTTCCGCGCGCCCCGTGCGCCTTCCGACGCTGATCACTTCCGGCACATCGAGCAGAAGGCGCTCGGCGATCGAGCCCACCCGGGTCGACTCGGAAAGTGAAACGCCGGGGTTGAACGCAATATTGATCGTGAACGTACCTTCGTTGAAGGCCGGAAGGAACGCGCGCTTCAGGCCGAGTGCGCCCGCACCGGCGCCCAGCACTGCCAGCGCCGTGACGCCGAGCAGCAATCCCTTGTGGGCGAAGGCAAACCCGAGCGCCGCATGGTTCACAGACTTGAGCTTGCGGACCAGCCAGCTCTCCTGTTGCGCGAGGCGTTTCATCCCCGGCAGCAGGTAATAGGCCATCACCGGGGTGAGGGTGATCGAAACGAACAGGCTCGCGAGGATCGAGATGATGTAGGCGTGGCCGAGCGGTGCAAACAGCCGCCCCTCGATGCCCGAAAGCGCAAACAGCGGCACGAACACGAGGACAATGATCATCGTGGCGTAGACGATGCCCGACCGCACTTCGTTGGATGCCGAAACCACCACGTCGAACACGGACCGGGGACTGCCTTGCTCCCTGTTTTCGCGCAGCCGGCGGAAGATGTTCTCGACATCGACAACGGCGTCATCGACCAGCTCGCCGATGGCGATCGCAAGGCCGCCCAGGGTCATCGTGTTGATCGATAGGCCAAGCAGCTTGAAGATGATGGCCGTGGTCAGGATCGAGACCGGGATCGCGGTGAGCGAAATGGCCGTCGTGCGCCAGTTGAGAAGGAACGCGAACAGGATGGCGGCCACGACAAGGGCGGCTTCGAGCAACACCCGCTCGACGTTCTGGATCGAGTTTTCGATGAAACTCGCTTGCCTGAATATGATCTCGTTGGCCTTTACGCCGGACGGCAGGCTGGGCTCCAGCTCCGCGAGCGTCTGTGTGATCTGCTGCGTCAACTTCACCGTGTCGACATTGGGCTGCTTCTCGACCGAGACGACCACGGCGGGCTTGCCCATATAGCCGGCGTCGCCGCGCTTGACCTTGGGCGCAAATTCGACGTTCGCCACCTGCCGCAGCAGGATGGGGCGTCCTTCGATGGTGGTAACGACGATGTTGCGCAGGTCCTCCAGGCTCGTGGTGCGCCCGATATTCCGGATCAGGAATTCGCGGGCATTCTGGTCGGTGAATCCGCCGCCGGTGTTGGTGCCGAACTGCCTGAGCGCCTGCTCCATTTGCTCATAGCTCACCCCGAGCGCGCGCAACGCAGAAGGCAGCGGCGCAATCCGGTACTGACGGACCTCGCCGCCAATCGGGATGACCTGCGCGACACCGGGTATCGCGAGCAGCCGGGGCCTGATCGTGAAGTCGGCGATCTCGCGCACCTCCATCGGCGATGCCGTCTTCGACGTCACCGCGATCAGGAGAATCTGACCCATGATCGAGCTGATGGGGCCGATCTGCGGGGTGACGTTCAAGGGCAGCTGGCTCTGCACTTGCGCGAGACGTTCCGCGACCAGTTGGCGGTTGCGGAAGATATCGGTTCCCCAATCGAACTCCACGTAGACGATCGAAAGCCCGATGCCCGAGACCGATCGAACCCGGCTGACGCCCGGCACGCCATTCATCTGGGTTTCGATCGGGAAGCTGACGAGCTGCTCGACTTCCGGCGGGGCGTACCCTTCGGATTCCGTCATGATGGTAACGGTCGGACGGTTGAGGTCCGGAAACACATCGACGGGCAACTGGCGCGCGGTATAGGCGCCCAGAAGAACCAGGATGCCCGCCATCGCAAGAACGAGAAAGCGATTGCGGAGCGAGGCGCTGACCAGGAATGTGAACATGAACGGGCCTCTTCAGCGTACGTGATCGAGAAGGTCCGCGCCTTGCGACACGATCCGCTTGCCGGGAGTGAAACCGGACACGATCAGCACACGATCGCCGTCGAGCGGTTCGGTGCGCACGCTCCTCGCCATGAACCGCTCGGGGGCTATGTGCTCGTAGACGAAATCCTGGCCGTTTGAGCCGCGAACGACGCTGCCGCGCGGCACCGCAAGGCCTTCCTTTGTATCATCGGTCGTGACCAGCACCGTCAGGAACTGGCCGGCCCTAAGGCCTGCCGTGTCGCCGGTCACGGCAAAATGCACCGGCACCGATTGGCTGCGATCGGCAAAGCCGGTGCCCTGATAGACAAGGTCGTAGTTCCTGCCGGTATATGTCGACGCCCGCGCGCCGCGGGACGGTTCGAGGCTCTCGAAGCTCAGCGCCTCGACCCACAGCCGCGACGGATCGATGATGTTGAAGACGATGGAGCTCGGCTGAACGATCTGGCCCGCCACGGCGGTGCCTTCGGCGATCACGCCTGCAACCGGCGCGATCAGCGCTTCGGGATCGCGACGTGATTTATCGATCGATGCGCGCCGTTCGCGCAGCCCTTCCAGCTCGAGCCGCGTGTCCTCAAGTTGGGTGCGCGATATGGCGCCCGACGGCGCGAGCTGCTCGTAACGCGCGAATCTGCGCTCAACAATCGAGATTTGCTGATCGAGTTCGCCCTGGCGCTGCCGCATGTCGGAAACATCGATCGCCGCAATGGGCGGCGTGACATAGCCGAGGATGTCGCCTTGCTTCACCCGCGTGCCCAATCGGGGAAAGCCGCCCGGCGGCGCGGAAAGACGGCCGCCGACGGCGGATTGCACATACCCGCTGGCATTGGGATCGGGAATGATCCTCCCCGGAAGTTCAGTGACTTTCCTGTGCTCGGCGTTTTCGGCGAGCAGCGTCCGCAGCGCAAATATCCGCTGCACCGTCTTGGGCACAAAAACCGCTCCATCCGGAAGGCGCTGGGCGCGCTCGCCTGAGACGGTGTTGATGGCCACTTGCGCCTTTTCTTCCTCATGGCCGTGGCCTTCATGCGCTTCCGGCGCGCGCGCACCCATGAGCACGGAAAACATCACAACAAGGGCTGCTGTCCTGCGCCCACCGCGCAGTGCGATGGCAGAGAGCAGCGCCCCCATGAGCGCGCCGCCCAGCACGAGAAAAATCGAAACCTTGTTGATATACCCGCCAGGAGCCGGATCGCGTTGTGCCGCGCTTTGCGCGGCGCCTGGCGCCGTCTGAATCGTCAGCGGCAGAATGTCGGTGGCGTCTCCTGCCGTGACCGTGAAGATCAGGTCCGCGCGTCCGCTCTTTGCCAGCCACGGCGCTGCCACCCGGTATGTGCCATCGGCACCCTCCGTAGCTTTGACGGAACCATCGGGGGTTTCGACTTCAAGGATTGCACCGGACACCGGCTCGTTGGTGGCGAACCGGTCGAGATAAATCTCGAGATTTTCGCCGCGGGCAATCGCAACGATCTCGAACGCGTCGGAATCAGCCTCGCCGCGTGGCAGCGCGCCTGCCGACACGGGCTGCTGTTCCTCGTGGTCGTGGCCCTCGTGGGCGGAAGCGGGCGCGATAGCAGCGCATAGAACTGCGGTCACCGCTAGAGCACGCAGGGCACGCCCAAAATGGGAAAGCATACTGGTAGTCCTTCAATCTGAATTGCCGTCGTTTGCGGGCAGCACGCGGCATGCCTCGCAAACTCATTGTTCGGTGGATTCAGATGAAGTATCTGGGAGGGCGCCTGAGCGACTCGGGCGCGCGGTCTGGCCACATCTGTGACGGGGCAAACGCAACACGCGTTATCACCCGGGGAAACGCGACGAACGCCACAGGGCTAGGCAACCCGGCCGCGCAGCAGGCGGCGCATGCGGACAAGCAGCAGTCGCCGGTGCAATTCCGGTCCGAAGCCGGGGGCGTCCCGGTCTGCTTCCACTGAGCCTGCTGCAACGATGCAGGCGTGGCCGGCCGTTCGGATTCATGAGATGCGACTTGGGAGGCCGCCTGGCCCTGGCCGTCATGAACGGATGCCTGGTGCTGATGGCCGGCATGGGCCTGGGCAACAGACGGCGCGAACGAAAGCGCGATCAGAACGATCGCCGCTCCCAGAACTCGCATGATCTGTTGCTTTGGCATAATGGCTCTATTGTAGCACAAGTATCCCTTAGATATCGCCGGGGAACCGGGAATTCAAGGTCCTCCGGAGAGCCCGACCCCCGCCATAGCTCTTGCTTCGCACGCCCGGAAATGACGGCAAAACCTGCCCGCGCCGCGACAACGCGAATGCATGCCCTCTCATTGTCTTCAAGGCTTCATGTCACGACCTTACGCTGGCAGATAACCCCTGATCGCCGGCAGAAAGAAAATCGCGATGTTGATCGCGAACCCGATGCTCCAGAGAATCGAGCGCAGCGTCGGGCGATTGCCGAGATAGGTGAAGACATAGGCGATCCGCACGATCAGGAAGAGAACCGCGAGCTCGTCGATCAGGTGCTGCGGCCCCAGGCGGAATTCCGCCAGCAGCACGGCGACCGCAAAGAACGGAAACGCCTCGATGCCGTTCTGGTGGGCGCCGAGCGCGCGGGCACGGATCGCGTCCTCGTAGAAGGTGGGATCGCGCGGTTTGGCATTGTCGAAATGGCGATGCCCGGCCCATTTGACCGAGGCGATCGTCAGCAAATACAGCATCAGCGTTCCGAAAACGCACCATTCGGCGACCGTCATGGTTCCTCCCGCCCGCAGGATATGGGCAAAGCGTATCGAACCCGCCATTATCTTGACAAGGATAGTGCAACGCGCGAAGCCATCGAAATCATGACCGCGGCCGCCCCCATTGGACATCCAAAGCCGGCATCGGCAGCCCAGCCGCAGCGCGTCGGCGTGCTGCTGGTCAATCTCGGCACGCCTGACACTGCCGACGCCCGCGGCGTGCGGGTTTACCTCAAGGAATTCCTCTCTGATCCGCGTGTGATCGAGGATCAGGGCCTCGTATGGAAGCTGATCCTCAACGGCATCATTCTGCGCGTGCGTCCTGCCCGCAAGGCACGCGACTACCAGAAGATCTGGAACGCCGAGAGAGACGAATCCCCGCTCAAGACGATTACGCGTGCGCAGGCTGAGAAGCTTGCCGAGGCGATCGCAGATCACGACCACGTCGTGGTCGATTGGGCGATGCGCTACGGCAATCCGTCGATCCGCTCGCGCATCGATGCCTTGGCTGCGCAAAGCTGCGATCGCCTGCTGGTGGTGCCGCTCTATCCGCAATATTCCGCGGCGACTTCGGCGACCGTCGGCGACGAGGTGTTTCGTGCACTCGCCGGCATGCGCGCGCAGCCGACGCTGCGGGTGAGCCCGCCTTACTACGACGATCCCGATTACATCGAGGCGCTCGCGGTCTCGATATCAGCGCATCTGGCGACCTTGCCGTTTCAGCCCGAGCTGATCGTGGCGTCGTTTCACGGCATGCCGCAGAAATATGTCGACAAGGGCGATCCCTATCAGGCGCAGTGCATCGCAACAACCGAGGCGCTGCGCCAGCGCATGGGCCTTGATGCCGCAAAACTGATTCTTACATTTCAATCGCGCTTCGGCTTCGACCAGTGGTTGCAGCCTTATACCGACAAGACCATCGAAAAACTGGCGAAAGATGGTGTGAAACGCATTGCTGTCGTGATGCCTGGATTTTCCGCCGATTGCCTGGAGACGCTGGAGGAGATCGCGCACGAGAATGCCGAGATCTTCAAGCACAATGGCGGCGAGCAATTCTCCGCCATACCCTGCCTCAACGACAGCGACCCCGGCATGGACGTCATCCGCCAGCTCGTTTTGCGCGAGCTCCAAGGATGGATATAGCTTCCTGAAAATTTGCCGATAGCTTACCGCCGTTCGGACCAGAGAACATCTGGTGGCCGCCAAGCCGTTCCCCAGCTATATAACCATCACTTGAGAACAGCCGGCTGAACCGGCGTCGCGGCGTTGCTGACAAAAGAGATGGCGCCCGGCAACGCATCTTGCCGGCTTTGGAGGGGATTTATGAGCGGTTTCGACATCTTCGCGATTGCCTTTGTTCTGCTCGTCATTGTCACGCTGTTTGCGGGCGTCAAGACGGTGCCGCAGGGCTATGACTGGACCATCGAGCGGTTCGGCAAATACACCCGCACGCTGGCGCCGGGGCTCAACATCATCGTTCCCTACTTCGACCGCGTCGGCCGCAAGGTGAACATGATGGAGCAGGTGATCAGCATTCCCGAGCAGGAGGTGATCACCAAGGACAACGCCACCGTGACGGTGGACGGCGTCGCCTTCTACCAGGTGTTCGATGCCGCCAAGGCGAGTTACGAAGTATCCAATCTCGATCAGGCCATCATCGTGCTGACCATGACCAATATCCGCTCAGTGATGGGCGCGATGGATCTCGACCAGGTGCTGTCGCATCGCGACGAGATCAACGAGCGGTTGTTGCGCGTGGTCGATGCCGCCGTCTCGCCGTGGGGGCTGAAGGTCAATCGCATCGAGATCAAAGACATCGTTCCGCCGGCGGACCTGGTCGAAGCGATGGGACGGCAGATGAAGGCCGAGCGCGTCAAGCGCGCCGACATCCTGCAGGCGGAAGGCCAGCGCCAGTCGGAAATCCTGCGCGCGGAAGGCGCCAAGCAAGGCCAGATCCTGCAGGCCGAGGGCCGCAAGGAGGCTGCGTTCCGCGACGCCGAAGCGCGCGAGCGCTCCGCCGAAGCCGAGGCCAAGGCGACGCAGATGGTCTCCGAGGCCATCGCCAAGGGCGACGTCGCCGCACTTAACTATTTCATCGCCGACAAGTACATCAAGGCGTTCGGGCAGCTTGCGGATTCGCCGAACCAGAAGATCGTCATGCTGCCGATCGAAGCGATGAGCATTTTGGGATCGCTGGCCGGCATCGGCGAGATCGCCAAGGCGACCTTCGGCGAAACCGCGACGTCAGCGGCAGCCGCACGGCGAACGTCCTCGGTGCCGAACACCGGCCCGACGCCGCCGCCGGTCGCGCCGCAGCGATAGGGGCGGATCCGGAAGGTCATATTGTTTGATTAGAGGTTCGTGTCATGACCGAAATGTTCTCTACGTTAGGCACCTGGAACTGGCTGATCTTCGGCTTCGTCCTGATGGCGCTGGAGCTGCTCGCGCCGGGTGTCTTCATGTTCTGGCTCGGGCTCGCGGCGCTCTTGGTCGGGCTGTTGTCGTTTGCGATCAACCCGTCGTGGCAAACACAACTCTTGCTGTTCGCGGTGTTCGCGGTTGCCGCGGTACCGGCGTGGCGGCACTTTGCGCGCAGCGAAGGGAGCCGCAGCCTGAGCAATCCGTTTCTCAACAAGCGGACCGAGGCGCTGATCGGCCGCGAATTCACCCTGGAAAAGCCGATCGTTGACGGGACGGGCACGGTGCGGATCGACGACACGATCTGGCGCGTCGCCGGCCCCGACGCGCCGGCCGGCAGCCGCGTCAAGGTCGTGCAGGTCGACGGCGCGAGCCTGACGGTGGCGGCGGCCTAGCTTGCTATTCGCCTGCTTCTCCGACAGCCGGGCCTGCATCAGCGTCGGCGAGGCATCGCCGCAGGCGGCGCGCAGGGCAGCGAGGTCAGCGGGCCATCGCGCAGCTCCCAGACGATCTGCAAGGTCCAGCGGCGGCTGAGCAGATCGAGTAGCGCCATGACCGGCCGGCCCGTTCTGGAGCCGCGCTCGGCTCGTTTCGAGGCGATATCGGCCTGTTTCGCCATCGAAAGCCCTCTTGCGTTTTGCTACAGATTATGTAGCGTGCTACGCTTATTGTAGTACAGGAGCCCGCCGTGTCCCAGACCACGCCGCGCATCGCGCCGCTGCAGCCGCCCTATGCACCAGAGATTGCCGAGCAATTCGACCGCATCATGCGCGGCGCGCCGCCGCTGGTGCTGTTTCGCGTCATGGCCGGCAACGCCCGCGCCTGGGAGAAATTCCGCGCTGGCAGCCTCTTGGATCGCGGGCCGCTCGGCTTGCGGGAGCGTGAGATCGTCATCGACCGTACCTGCGCGCGAACGAGGTGCGAGTACGAATGGGGCGTGCATGTCACGACGTTCGCTGACGCCGCGCGCCTGACGGAACAACAGGTCAGGGCCACCGTGCGCGGCGCCGCCACAGACGCATGCTGGTCGGAGGCCGAGCAGGTGCTGATCGCGGCCGTCGACGCGCTGCATGACCGCGCGACCCTCAACGAGGCCGAATTCGCGGCGCTGTCGGCGCATTACAATGAGGCGCAGATATTCGAGATCATCCTGCTGTGCGGATTCTACCGCACGGTGTCATATCTCGCGAACGGGCTGGCGCTGCCGCTGGAGGAGAAGGCGGCGCGGTTTCCGGAGTGACGGAGCCGTAGGGTGGGCAAAGCGGAAGCGTGCCCACCGTCTTTCGCGCGACGGGTGGTGGGCACGGCGCAAGAGCGCCTTTGTCCACCTACGAGACCTACGAGCTACGCCACGCCCGCGCGCAGGAAATCGTGCAGATGCACGATGCCGACCGGCTTGCCGGCGTCGGTGACGATCAGCGTCGTGATCTTCGAGGAGTTGAGGATTTCCAGCGCCTCGCCGGCCAGCACGTCGCGGTCGATCGTCTTCGGATTCCTCGTCATCACCTCGTCGACGGTGGCCGTCATCAGATCGGGCCCCATGTGGCGACGCAAATCGCCGTCGGTGACGATGCCGGCGAGGTGTCCACGGACATCGACGATGCCGACGCAGCCAAAGCCCTTCGACGTCATCTCGACCAGTGCCTCGGACATCTTGGTGCCGAGCGGCTTCAGCGGCACGGCGTCGCCGGAATGCATGAGGTCGCGGGTGTATTTCAGCAGCGCGCCGAGCTTGCCGCCCGGATGCAGCACGCTGAAGTCGATCGAGGTGAAGCCGCGGCCTTCCAAGAGCGCAATCGCCAGCGCATCGCCGAGCGCCAGCATCATCAGCGAGGAGGTGGTGGGCGCGAGATTGTGCGGACAGGCCTCGCGCGCCTTTGGCAGCGTCAGCGCGACGTCGGCCGCCTTGGCGAGCGAAGATTCCCGCTCCGCCGTCATCGCGATCACGGCAATCCGGAACCGCACGGCGTAGCTGATCAGGTTTTTCATCTCCGGCTGCTCGCCCGACCAGGACAGCGCCAGGATGACGTCGTCGGCCGTGATCATGCCGAGATCGCCATGGCTCGCTTCGGCGGCATGAACGAAGAACGCCGGCGTGCCGGTGGAGGCGAAGGTCGCGGCGATCTTGCGGCCGATATGGCCCGACTTGCCGAGCCCGGTGACGATCAGCCGGCCCTTGGCGTTCTTGATCAGATCGGCGGCGGCGATAAAGGGCGTGCGGAGATCGGATTGCAGCGCCGCCGCGATCGCGGCGATCCCGCCGCCTTCCGCATCGAGCGTGCGCAGGGCCGACTGAACGGCGGCGTCAGCGGTTTCGGTGCCGGATGATTTTGCCATCAGCGGTTTCGGATTGGCCATGTCTGTCCCAGGGGAGGAGGGCGCTGCGCCCGCAAACCCGTCCATAGCATGGCCTGCCCGGCGATGCGACGTGCGCGGCACGGCTCTCAACGGCTCATTAACCATAATTGTTTTAACTCCATTAACGACGTGCTCCCGCGAGCGCTCGGTGCGTACCGTTCAAATATCTGTTTTTGTTGGAGTATTTCTTTTCGTGAGGGCGGGGCCAGTAACCGGCCGGAATAGCCGCGCGCGCGTCTTTCGCGCAGCCTTGCCGTGCCTAGTGCTGATCGTCCTGACCGGAACCGCAACCGAGGCGCAGATCGTCACGCCGGACCTGTTCAGCTCAAACCGCACCAGCCAGGTGACGTCGCCGGATTCGCCGCTGCGCCGGACCGCGGCCGAGGCGAACGATCCGCTCAATAGTCCGAAGCTGCAGGAGCGTGACAGGCCCGCGCTGTCGCGGATCGGACAGATCCCGAAATACGGTCTGCCGGCCGCGAGTGGCGCTGCCGATTCCGGCTACGACTCGCTCAACCGCAAGCGCAAGAAGCCGAAATACTATCCGGGGCAGGCGAAGCCGAAGCCACCGGTTGGTCCGGGTAGCCCACCGCCGCCGATTGCGTCGAACACGCGGTTGCGGCTTTCGATTCCCCCGTCGGAGTCGGCGCACAAAACGCCTATCCCGCCGGCGATGGCGGGCACGGTGATGGGACAGCCGCCGCGCAAGCGCCTCAGGATAGACGACGATCCGTTTGGCGCGGTCGGCGATTACGCCGGCGGTTTCCTGATCAAATCCGCGGTCGAACTCAGAGGCGGTTACGACACCAATCCCGCGCGAACGTCCGTGCCGCGGGGATCGCCGTTCTATGTGATCGCACCGGAATTCGTTGCATTCTCCGACTGGGAGCGCCACGCCGTTGTCGCCGACCTCAGGGGTTCCTTCACCGGCTACACCAACACTTTTCAGCCGGTGGACGGCGTGGTGTCGTCGGCGCCCACGAATATCGACCGTCCGGACTTCATCGGCCATGTCGATGGTCGTCTCGATGTCACCCACGACACCCGCCTGCTCGGCCAGGCGCGATTGCGCGTCGCGACCGACAATCCCGGCAGCCCGAATGTGCAGGCCGGCCTGTCCAGATATCCGGTCTATGCGACGTTCGGCGGCACGCTTGGCGTCGATCAGAACTTCAACCGCCTGCAGCTTTCCGCAGGCGCGGAGGTCGATCGCACCATCTATCAGTACTCAGAGTTGACCGACGGCACCTCGACCAGCAACGACGACCGCAACTACAATCAGTACGGCGGCCTCGGCCGCGTCAGCTACGACCTGATGCCGGGCTTGAAACCGTTCGGCGAAATCGTGGGCAATATCCGCTCGCACGACCTTCTGGTCGATCGTAGCGGCTATCAGCGCAATTCCAGCGGCGGCAACGTCAGGGCCGGCACCAGCTTCGAGTTGTCGCGGATGCTGACCGGCGAAGTCGCGGTCGGCTGGGCGGCGCGCACCTATGAAGATCCGCGGCTGCAATCGTTGCAGGGCCTGCTGACATCGGCCTCGCTGGTGTGGGTCGCAACGCCGCTGACCACCGCAAGATTCTTCGCCACCACCTCGATTGACGAGACCACCGTGCCCGGCGTATCCGGCGTGCTGACACACACCTACACCGCCGAAGTCGACCACGATTTCCGCCGCTGGCTGACCGCCATCGGCAAATTCACCTGGGGCACCCAGCAATACCAGGGCGACGACCGCTTCGACCGTTCCTACTCGCTGTCCGGCGACCTGATCTACAAGCTGAACCGCAACATCTGGCTCAAGGGAACGCTGCGCCGGGACTGGCTTGATTCGAACCAGCCCGGCAACAGCACGGCATCGACGGTGATGATGATGGGCGTGAGGCTGCAGCACTGAGCGGCGCGATGTGCCCACCTCGTCATTGCCGGGCTTGACCCGGCAATCCATCGCTTCGCAAGAGTCTGATGAAGATTGATGGATGCCCGGATCAAGTCCGGGCATGACAGTTGCGTCCCGCTTCTCACTACCGCGGTAGCGTCGTCGTCCCCATCAGATACTGATCGATCGCCCGCGCGCACAGGCGTCCCTCGCGGATCGCCCATACCACCAGCGACTGCCCGCGGCGCATGTCGCCGGCGGAAAACACGTTGGGCAGCGAGGTCTTGTAGTCCTGCATATTGGCGCGGACGTTGCCGCGCTGGTCGAGATCGACGGCGAGCGTCTTCAGCATGCCCTCGTGCACCGGATGCACGAAGCCCATGGCGAGCAGCACGAGCTGCGCCTCGAGTTCGAATTCGGTACCGGCGATCGGCTTGAACTTGTCGTCGACCTGGACGCAGTGCAGCTTCTGCACCTTGCCGTTTTCGCCGGAGAATTTTTGCGTCAGCACCGCGTATTCGCGCTTGGCGCCTTCGGCCTGGCTCGACGAGGTCCGCATCTTCAACGGCCAGTTCGGCCAGGTCACGCCCTTGTTCTCGTGCTCGGGCGGCGCCGGCATGATTTCGAGCTGGGTGACGGATTTTGCGCCCTGCCGGAACGAGGTGCCGATGCAGTCCGAACCGGTGTCGCCGCCGCCGATCACGACGACATGCTTGCCTTCGGCGAGAATGTCCTTGGCGTCGCCGAGCGGCTCGGAGGAGACACGGCGATTTTGTTGCGGCAGGAAATCCATCGCAAAATGGATGCCGTCGAGGTCGCGGCCGGGGATCGGCAGATCGCGGCCGGCTTCGGCGCCGCCGGTCAAGGCGACTGCGTCATACAGGTTGAGCAGTTCGCGCGGATCGATCGCACCTTGCGAGGTGCCGCCGACATGGACGCCGTAATGGAACGTCACGCCCTCGGCTTCCATCTGCGCCACGCGGCGGTCGATGATGTGCTTTTCCATCTTGAAGTCGGGGATGCCGTAACGGAGCAAACCGCCGGCCTTGGCGAATTTTTCGTAGACGTGGACGTCGTGGCCGGCGCGCGCGAGCTGCTGCGCAGCCGCAAGTCCCGCGGGTCCGGAGCCGATGACCGCGACCTTCTTGCCGGTCTTTGCAGGCGCAATCTCCGGCTTCAGCCAGCCATTGTCCCAGGCGCGATCCACAATGGCGCATTCGATGGTCTTGATGGTGACCGGGTTGTCGTCGATGTTGAGCGTGCATGACGCTTCGCACGGGGCGGGGCAGATGCGGCCAGTGAACTCGGGGAAATTGTTGGTCGAGTGCAGGTTGCGCGAGGCTTCTTCCCAGTTGCCCTGATAGACGAGGTCGTTGAAATCGGGGATCTGGTTGTTGACCGGGCAGCCCGGCGTGCCCGGCGCCACCGAACCGGTGCCGTGGCAATAGGGGATGCCGCAATTCATGCAGCGCGCGGCCTGGTCGCGGGTGTCTTTCTCGCTCAGGGGAATGACGAATTCGCGGTAATGCTTCACGCGCTCGGCGACCGGCGTGTACTTGCGCTCGTTCCGGTCGATCTCGAGAAAACCTGTGATCTTGCCCATTAATCCTGATGCCCCTGCATCTCTCGTTCGTATCTGTTTCCGTCACCCTCCGTCATTGCGAGGAGTGTTGGCGACGAAGCAATCCATGGTTCGGCTTGTGGCGCTATGGATTGCTTCGCTGCGCTCGCAATGACGGGCTCGTGCAACTACTAGGCCCCGATTGCGATTTTTGGCTCGGCGTCGGCGTTCGCCTTCAATTCCTTCAGTGCGCGGCGGTATTCCACCGGCATTACCTTGCGGAATTTCGGCAGCCAGGCCTTCCAGTTGGCGAGGATCTCGGCGGCCCTCTTCGAGCCGGTCAGTTTGGCATGACGCGTGATCAGCACGTGCAGCCGCTCGACGTCGGAAGCGAGCAGGTCCTGGAACACGTCGACCCGGCCATGCTGCTCGAGATCGCCAGCGTGGTGATAGGTGTTCTGGTTGATCATCTCTTCCGAGAGCACCGGCTCCAGTTCGACCATCGCCATGTTGCAAAGCTTGGCGAAGTCGCCGGCCTCGTCCAGCACATAGGCGATGCCGCCCGACATGCCGGCCGCGAAGTTGCGCCCGGTCTTGCCGAGCACCACGACGATGCCGCCGGTCATGTATTCGCAGCAATGGTCGCCGGCGCCTTCGACCACCGCGATCGCGCCAGAGTTACGCACCGCAAAGCGCTCGCCGGCGATGCCGCGGAAATAGCATTCGCCCTCGATCGCGCCGTACATCACCGTGTTGCCGACGATGATGGATTCTTCCGGCACGATGCCGGAATTCCGCGGCGGCTTGACGATGATGCGGCCGCCGGACAGGCCCTTGCCGACATAGTCGTTGCCTTCGCCTTCGAGATCGAAGGTGACGCCGCGCGCCAGCCAGGCGCCGAATGCCTGGCCTGCGGTGCCCTTCAGGCTGACCTGAATGGTGTCATGCGGCAGCCCGGCATGGCCGTAGATCTTGGCGACCTGACCCGACAGCATCGCGCCGGCGGAGCGGTCGGTGTTGTTGATCTCTTCCTCGATCTTGACCGGTGCGCCGCGGTCGAGCGCAGCCTGCGCCTTGTCGATCAGGCGGCGGTCGAGCACCTTCTCCAGATGATGGTTCTGGGCCTCGGCGTGATAGATCTTTTGGCCGGGCAGTTCGTTCTGCCGCACGAACAGTTTTGAGAAATCGAGGCCCTTGGCCTTCCAGTGCGCTACCAGCGTCGACTGGTCGAGCATCTGGGTTTGGCCGACCATCTCGTCGAATTTCTTGTAGCCGAGCTGCGCCATGATCTCGCGCACCTCTTCGGCGACGAAGAAGAAGTAGTTGATGACGTGCTCGGGCTGGCCGGTGAAGCGCTTGCGCAGTACCGGATCCTGCGTCGCCACGCCGACCGGGCAGGTGTTGAGATGGCACTTGCGCATCATGATGCAGCCGGCCGCGATTAGCGGCGCGGTCGCGAAGCCGAACTCGTCGGCGCCGAGCAGAGCGCCGATCACGACGTCGCGTCCGGTGCGGAAACCGCCGTCGACCTGGACCACGATGCGGCTGCGCAGTCGCTCGCGCACCAGCGTCTGGTGGGTTTCGGCAAGGCCGATTTCCCACGGCGAGCCCGCGTGCTTGATCGAGGTGAGCGGGGAGGCGCCGGTGCCGCCCTCGAAGCCTGCGATGGTGACGTGGTCGGCGCGCGCTTTCGCGACGCCCGCGGCCACCGTGCCGACGCCGATTTCGGAAACCAGCTTAACCGAGACCTGACCGTCCGGATTGACGTTCTTGAGGTCGTAGATGAGCTGCGCCAGATCCTCGATCGAATAGATGTCGTGGTGCGGCGGCGGCGAAATGAGACCGACGCCCGGCGTCGAATGCCGTACGCGGGCGATGGTCGCGTCGACCTTGTGGCCGGGCAACTGGCCGCCTTCGCCGGGCTTGGCGCCCTGCGCCATCTTGATCTGCATCATGTCGGAGTTGACGAGATATTCCGTCGTCACGCCGAACCGGCCCGAGGCGACCTGCTTGATCGCCGAGCGCATGCTGTCGCCGTTCGGCATCGGCTTGAAGCGATCGGATTCTTCACCGCCTTCGCCGGTGTTCGACTTGCCGCCGATCCGGTTCATGGCGATGGCCAGCGTCGTATGCGCCTCGCGCGAAATCGAGCCGAACGACATGGCGCCCGTGGCAAACCGCTTGACGATGTCCTTGGCGGGCTCGACCTGGTCGAGCTTCACCGGCTTGCGCTTCTCGTCCTCGGCGGTCTTGATCCGGAACAGGCCGCGCAATGTCAGCAGCCGCTCGGACTGCTCGTTGAGGATCTTTGCGAAGGCCCGGTAACGCTCCAGCGAGTTGCCGCGCACGGCATGCTGCAGCGTGGAGACGGATTCCGCGGTCCAGGCATGGTCCTCGCCGCGGGTGCGGTAGGCATATTCGCCGCCGACGTCGAGCGCGGTCTTGTAGACCTGCGCGTCGCCGAACGCGTCCGTATGGCGGCGCGCGGTTTCCTCGGCGATCTCGGCGAGGCCCACGCCCTCGATGCGGGTGTGGGTGCCGGCAAAATACTTCGCGACAAAGTCGGCCTTCAATCCGACGGCGTCGAAGATCTGCGCGCCGCAATAGGACTGATAGGTCGAGATGCCCATCTTGGACATCACCTTCAACAGGCCTTTGCCGATCGACTTGATGTAGCGCTTGACGATCTCATAGTCGTCGAGCGCGCCCGGCAGGCGGTCCTTCATCGCGATGATGGTTTCGAACGCCAGATAGGGATTGATCGCCTCGGCGCCGTAGCCGGCGAGACAGGCGAAATGGTGCACTTCGCGCGGTTCGCCGGATTCGACGACGAGACCGACCGAGGTGCGCAGGCCGGTGCGGATCAGATGATGATGCACGGCGGCGCAGGCGAGCAGCGAGGGGATCGGAATCCGGTCCGAGCCCGCCATGCGGTCGGACAGGATGATGATGTTGACGCCTTCGCGCACCGCGCCTTCGGCGCGCGCGCAGAGTTCATCGAGCACCTGCTCCATTCCCGCTGCGCCGAAGCCGGCATGGAAGGTGGTGTCGAGCGTGCGCGACTTGAAATGCGTGTCCGCGACATCGGAGATCGAGCGGATCTTTTCCAGGTCCGCATCGGTCAGGATCGGCTGGCGCACTTCGAGCCGCTTGGTCGAGGCCATGCCCTGCAGGTCGAACAGGTTCGGCCGCGGCCCGATGATCGAGACGAGGCTCATCACGAGCTCCTCGCGGATCGGATCGATCGGCGGGTTGGTGACCTGCGCAAAATTCTGCTTGAAATAGGTGAAGAGCGGCTTCGGTCGGTCCGACAGCGCCGAGATCGGCGTGTCATTGCCCATCGAGCCCGCGGCTTCTTCGCCGGTGGCCGCCATCGGCGTCATCAGGATGTTGATGTCTTCCTGGCTATAGCCGAACGCCTGCTGCCGGTCGAGCAGCGGCAGGTTCGAGCGGATGCCCTTGGTCGGCGCGTCGGGCAATTCCTCCAGCACGAGCTGGGTGCGCTGCAGCCAGTCGCTGTAGGGATGGCTCTTGGCCAGCGTCGCCTTGATCTCGTCGTCGGGAATCAGGCGTCCCTGTTCGAGGTCGACCAGCAGCATCTTGCCGGGCTGCAGCCGCCACTTGGTGACGATCTGGTCCTCAGGGATCTTCAGCACGCCCATTTCGGACGCCATCACGATGCGGTCGTCCTTGGTGACGAGATAGCGCGCCGGACGCAAGCCATTGCGGTCGAGCGTGGCGCCGATCTGGCGGCCGTCGGTGAAGGCGATCGCGGCAGGGCCGTCCCACGGCTCCATCAGGGCCGCGTGATATTCGTAGAAGGCGCGGCGCGTCTCATCCATCAGGGGATTGCCGGCCCAGGCTTCCGGAATCATCATCATGACCGCGTGCGGCAGCGAGTAGCCGCCCTGCACCAGGAATTCGAGCGCGTTGTCGAAGCAGGCGGTGTCGCTCTGGCCTTCATAGGAGATCGGCCACAGCCGGCTGATGTCCTTGCCGTAGAGCTCCGAATGCACGGAAGCCTGGCGCGCCGCCATCCAGTTGACGTTGCCGCGCAGCGTGTTGATTTCGCCGTTATGGGCGATCATCCGGTACGGATGCGCCAGCGACCAGGTCGGGAAGGTGTTGGTCGAGAAGCGCTGATGCACCAGCGCCAGCGCGCTCTCGAAATCTTCTTCATGCAGGTCGGGATAGTACTTGCCGAGCTGGTCGGCGAGGAACATGCCCTTGTAGATCACAGTGCGGCACGACAGCGAGACCGGGTAGTAGCCGGCCATGCCGCGGTCGCGGCGCTGATAGATCGCCTGGGAGATCGACTTGCGCAGGATGTAGAGCCTGCGCTCGAACTCTTCCTCGGTCTTCGCCGTGCCGTTGCGGCCGATGAACACCTGCATGTGGTAGGGCTCGGTCGGCTTGACGGTTTCGCCGAGCGAGGCGTTGTCGGACGGCACGTCGCGCCAGCCGAGCAGCACGAGGCCCTCTTCCTTGATCTGTTCGGCGATGATGCTCTGGATCACCTTTCGCCACGCCGTCTCCTTCGGCATGAACAGCGCGCCGATCGCGTAGTGGCCGGGCTCCGGCAGCTTGAAGCCGATCTCGGCGGCCTTGCGCGCGAAGAACGCATGCGGGATCTGCACGAGGATGCCGGCGCCGTCGCCGGCGCGCGGATCGGCGCCGACCGCGCCGCGATGCTCGAGGTTACAGAGAATGCTGATCGCGTCGGAGACGATCTGATGCGACTTCTTGCCCTTGATGTTGGCGATGAAGCCGACGCCGCAGGAATCCTTCTCCATGCTGAGGTCGTACAGGCCCTCGGCCGGCGGACGCCAGTCATGCTCGCGCGGAGCATCTTCAAACAAGGCGTCGGCCGGTTTCGAGGCCGCGGTCGCCGACAGTGTTTCTGCCACGATGTTTTCGCGCTCGAATTCCGACCCGCTCATCTCATTCCTCTCAAAAAGGCTAAGGGCCTCACCGCATCGTCGGCGCACCTTGGACGCTTGCGGCACCCACCGGGCCACCGCTCGTCCTCCGCGAGCCGCAATTTCTTAAATTCAGGCTTGGGCGTTCAACGTCCCTGAGGAACGGCCTTGCCTGCACTGCCCTGGAGCTCGTGGCGCCACGGTTTCGTTGCAATCCCTGTGCCGGGACCGCTCCGCAATTGAGACAGTGATACTGTCCTAACTTCGACCATGCCAAATTTTTCTTTATCACACAAGCGCGTGAAAGTCCTCGCCCGCATGCGGATTGGCGCCTGGCGGCCGGGGAAAAAGCCGCCGGCGCGGGTTTGCGGCAGCGGCGCCCCGATCCGGCCCAAGGACCGCCGGATTTCGCAATGAAATATTGGCCCGTGCCGGCAGGCGAGAGGGCGAAATGCTCCCGCTCGGGCCCGGCGGCTGCGAGGCTTACAGGAGCTTTCGGTGATGAAGTTGTTCACGGGATCTTTGGCGGCGGGACTGGTCCTTCTGGCGGGCAGCGCGCAGGCGCAGGTGCCTGGGCCTTACACGGCGGCGTCGGATTTCGATGCCCCCTATGCGGTGGCACCGGCCCCGGTTCCCGGGCCGCAGTACGTACCCGGTCCACGCTACGCACCCGGGCCGCAGTTCGGATACGGCCCCGGCCCCGGCTTGCTGCCGTCGACGGAAGTCTATTCGGTGCTGCGCGACAACGGATTCTCGCCGCTCGGCATCCCCAGGCTGCGCGGCGTCGTCTACACGATTGCGGTGATCGACCGCGGCGGCGAGGACGGCCGGCTGATGATCGACGCACGCAACGGCCGGATTATCCGTTTCGTGCCGGCCAACGGGATGGGCGACAATTACTACGAAGACCAGAGCGCTCTCCGTGGGCCCTCTGTGGCTCAGCCGCTGCAGGCCCAAGCGCCGGACCACGTCCAGGCCGCGCCGCGGCCGGCACGGCCAGCTCCTCATGTCGCGAGCCGCACGGTGCCGATGCCGAAGGCCAATCCGCTCGCCTCCAAACCCGCTGCCGCGCCGATCAAGCAGGCGGCAGCGCCTGCGCCGAAGCCGGCCGAGGTGCCGGCAGCCGCCCCGGTGACAACCGGCTCGGTTCCAGCCAAGCCCGCCGCGCAGATTGCACCGACCCAGGACATGCCCACGGTGCAGGGGCTGGAGTGAAGCACCGGTTGGCTCCATGCGCACTACGAACCTACGAACAAAAAACGCCCCGGTTTCCCGGGGCGTTTTCGCATTCAGCCGATATTGGCCGAAGACTTGACCTGCGTTACGCAGCGACCGAAGCGTCGACCACCTGCGGGGCCTGCGCGCCGGAATTGATCGGAATGCTGCGCGGCTTCTTGGCTTCGGGGATCTCGCGGACGAGATCGACGTGGAGCAGGCCGTTCTCGAGCGAGGCGCTCTTCACCTGCACGAAATCGGCAAGCTGGAAGATGCGCTCGAAGGCACGCGCCGCGATGCCGCGGTACAGCACTTCGGAATTGTCCTTGCCGTTCTCGTTGGCGGTTTTCTCGCCCTTGATCGTCAGCGTGTTTTCCTTCGCGACGATCGACAGCTCGCCTTGTGAGAAGCCGGAGACCGCAACGCTGATGCGGTAGGCGTTCTCACCGGTGCGCTCGATATTGTAGGGCGGATAACCGGGGCTGCCGTCTGACGTCACCTGATCGAGCAGGTTGAAGAAGCGGTCGAAGCCGACGGTGGAACGATAAAACGGGGTGAGATCGTAGGTACGCATGGGTAGTCCTCCATTGAGCGACTGTTTCAGTTACCCGCCCGCCATCGGGCCGGGCTTTAGTCCAAGATAGTCTTGGGTGTGCAGCCTTCGTGTTTCGGTTCCGAAACACTGGTAGCGGCCTGCACAGAAATGATATGGGAGGGGTGAAACGGCGTTCAAGTGGGGCGAAACAGGCCCTTTTTTGCGCTCCTGCCTTGATTTCCAGCCCTATTCACCTAGCCGGTTTCCTATCATGACGCTCGTCTCTATTCCCGCCAATCCGGTTCCGGAGGACGTCGTCTCAGGCACCATCAAGACGCCCGACGGCGCGGAATTGCGGTTCGCGCGCTGGGCGCCGCCGGCGGGGCGCAAGGGCACGGTGTGCGTTTTCACCGGGCGCAGCGAGTCGATCGAAAAATATTTCGAGACGGTGCGGGACCTGCGCGACCGCGGCTTTGCGGTGGCGATGATTGACTGGCGTGGCCAGGGGCATTCGTCGCGCCGTCTGCGCGATCCGCGCAAGGGCTATGTCCGCGACTTCTCCGATTTCGAGGTCGACGTCGAAACCTTCGTGCAGCAGGTGGTGCTGCCGGATTGCCCGCCGCCCTATTTCGCGCTGGCGCATTCGATGGGCGGGGCGGTCATGCTGCGGGTGGCGCGCGCGGGAAAACGCTGGTTCGACCGCATGGTGCTGACGGCGCCGATGATCGACCTGCCGGGGCGCAGGACCGCGCTTCCGACGCGGGCGTTGCTGCGGGTGATGCGGCTGATGGGGCAGGGCGGCCGCTACGTGCCCGGCGGCAGCGATGCGCTGACCGGAACGGAATCCTTCATCAACAACCCCTTCACCAGCGATCCCGTGCGCTACGCCCGCAACGCCGCGATCCTGGAAGAAGATCCGACGCTGGGCATCGGCTCGCCGACGGTAGCCTGGGCCGATACCGCGTTCAGGGCGATGCATACCTTTCGTGGCGTGAACTATCCGTCCGAAATCCGCCAGCCGATCCTGATGCTGGCCGCCAGCAACGACACCATTGTTTCAACGGCCGCGATCGAGGAATTCGCCTATCATCTGCGCGCCGGCTCGCATCTGGTGATCGCGGGCTCCAGGCACGAGATCCTGCAGGAGCAGGACCGCTACCGCTCGCAATTCTGGGCGGCGTTCGACGCCTTCGTGCCGGGCACGCCGCTGTTCAAGTGAGATCTAGCTCGAGGGTGGCTTCGGCAACCGTGCCGTGATCCGTTCGGGCAGCCGCCGTTCGACGAACAGCGTCCTGACCTCGGCGACGCTGAGGTAGCGCGCCTCGCCTTCGCCCTTGCCGAGGATTTTCAGCAGGACGGGCCATTCGCCTTTCATCAGCATCGGGTAGTACCAGTGCGCGGCGTCGCCGTCGCGCTTGATGTTGGCGTTCATGAAGGCGTCGATCTCTTTCGCCGTCAGCCCGAGTTCGATGCCCCCTGAAGGATCCTTGCAGTCCTTGCCGAAGGTGGCGAGCCGGTCGATCTGCTCTTCATGAACCTTCGCGTCGGCGTCGAGAATGCGCGAGCCGCCGCCATGCTTGTCGAGGGGACCGTTTCGCAGCTCGTCGAGCACGGCGCCCGAGGTCGCGCTCTTCAAGACGCGCAGCGGCCCGAGGCCGTTCGCAATGACGGCGACCATCCAGGTTGCCAACCGCACCTTCTTTTGGGCAAAGCCCGTTTCGCCGCTTGCGAGCCCGATGGTTTCGGACAGCTTCGGAAGCGGCACGACGTGGCCGCCGACGTAGCTGTTGGCGACCAACGCGCGCAAAAACGGGCATGGATTATTGGGGGAAACGGGAATCTGCCCGGCCGGCGTGGTGCCCGAAGCAGTACCGATGGGGTTATCCGACATGGCTTCAAATCCTCAAAGCGCCAAGTATGAAAATCGGTCCGCCGCCAAGGCGAAGCGCATGACGGTTCTGAAAAGGGAATTCGGCGGTGCGCTACTTCAGCGTGTAGCAAGTTTTGGCGGAATCCGGCGCGGTGTCAACCGACCAGCCTACACACGCTCAGGAATCTGCGGCAAGCCTTGGAGAGGATTCGACGAGAGTCAATTTGCTGAAGGGGATGCCGGCTTTCACAAGGCCGTCACGGTAATGGGCAATGTCGGCCGCGGCCTTCCAGTGAAAATTCCGCAAGTAGCGCTCGACGGTCAGGGTCGGGTAGTTGCTCAAGAGAACCTCGGCCGCGTTTACCGCTTCCGCCGTTCGCCCCAATTGCGCCAGCGCTGCCGCCCGTATCGCCAGTGCCTGGAGATGATTGGGATTCACATAAAGCTCTTCGCGCGCCCAGGACAGCGAAGCGTCATATTGCCCGAGCAGGTAATGGCTGAACGCGTTCACTGTCGCCCACTGATATCGAGGATCGTTGTTGCCTTGCTGCGCCGCCATCGTAAACAACTCGATGGCTTGCCGGTGTTCGCCGCTCATGAGATGACAAAAGCCGAGCACGCCGCGGGCGCCCATGTCGTATGGATTGAGCCCGACTGCGCGCTTTGCGGCATCCATCGCAGCCTCGTAGTGCCCTTCCACCGCGTGCAGATAGGCTAGAATCTGAAACGCAAAAGACGAACGGGGGTCGAGCCGGACGCTGCTCTCCGCGAGGCTCATCGCGGATTCCCACAATTCGCGCGTGCTCTTGATCCATCCGAACTGCATGCCCTGCATCTGGATGGTGGCGAGATAGGCGCGCGCGATCGACAGCGTCGGATCGAGCGCGATGGCTTCCCTGAACAGGCCGATCGAGGTTTCGTAATCCGCCTTGGTGTGCAGGTAGTAGTAGGACAGCCCTTTCAGGAACCGATCCCAGGCAGTGATGTCGTTCGACGATGCGCGGGGCGGGGCGGAGGCCTCCGCCCGGTAGATCTCGGCCGCGATCGCCGCGGACAGGCTGGTGGTAAGTTCGTCCTGCATCGCGAACAGGTCGCCGATGTCGCGGTCGAACCGGCCAGTCCATAATTGCTCGCCGGTCTCGGGCGCGATTAGTTCGGCGGTGACGCGGATCTTGGTTGCGGCGCGCCGGACCGAGCCCTGGATCAGATAGGTCGCGTCGATCTCGCGCGCGATCAGGCGCGTGCTGACATTCTTGCCCTTGAACGAGAACGTCGCATTCCGGCTCAGCACCCGGTAGAAGGATTGCAGCGAAAGCGCGTGGATCAGGTCTTCGGTCAGCCCGTCGGAAAAATACTCGTCCGCGCTCTCGCTCAGATTTGCGAACGGCAGCACGCCCACGATCGCCGTCCGGTACTGGGCCGGAAGATTGGTGACCGATGTTTCGGTCGAGGCTTTGGGCGCAGGGCCGCCGGCGTCGGAGCCGGCGGGCTGCCAGGTCCAGACGTGGATCGGCTCGTCGATGTTCTTGAACCGGTGGGGGCCGGCGTCGGCCAGCACGACGCTGAGGCGTTTGCCGGCCTCATGGCAGGCCTTGCCCGAAACCGCCACGCCGCCGGGGGCGGCGACCGATTCGAGGCGGACGGCGATATTGACGTCGTCGCCGAAAACCTCGTCCTCGTCGGCCATCACGTCGCCCATGTGGATGCCCATGCGGAACTGCATGGATCGATCGGCAGGGAGGTGCTCGTTTCGCTCGGCCATCACCATCTGCATCGCGATCGCGGCCTCGATGGCGCCGACGATAGAGGGAAATTCAAGGAGGAAGCCGTCGCCGGTGTTCTTCACAAGGCGGCCGCCGTGATTGAGGATGATCGGGTAGATCGCGGTGCGATGGGCCTTGAACGTGGCGTGCGTCCCCGCCTCGTCGGCCCCCATCATGCGGGAATAGCCGGCGACGTCAGCACAGACGATGGCTGCCAAGCGTCTTTCCATGTCCCCACTATATCCCCAACGGCGCCGGAATGGGCGGGATAACCACTACGTGGTCGGCCGACCGATTCCAATGTTTATAAAATATGAGCAGTCTGGTGGAAGCCCGATTTGCTCATGATAGTACTGCAAACCGTCTGGAATTGTTACACGCACAAGTAAGGGCAGGTAGGGTCAAGGAACCGGTCAAATGATGGTTGAGACGCTCGGCATTCATGAACTCTGGCTTTTCATCCTCTCCGGGCTCCTGCTCAACGTCACCCCGGGGCCGGACACCGCCTATATTATCGGCCGCAGCATCCAGTTCGGATGGCGCGGCGGGGCGGCGGCTGCAACCGGGATCAGCGTCGGCTGCCTCGTTCACGTGTTCGGCGCCGCGATCGGCCTGTCGGCGCTGTTGATGGCGTCATCGACCGCCTTCACGGTGCTGAAATGGGCCGGTGCCGCCTATCTCCTGTTTACGGGGATCCAGATGTTGCTGTCGCGGCCGCAGCCGATTGCGGAGGCGGCGGCAGCGGCCGAGACGTCGCTTTCCCGCGTGTTCTGGCAGGGCGCGCTGACCAACGTGCTCAATCCGAAAGTGGCGCTGTTCTTCCTGGCCTTCCTGCCGCAATTCGTGGCGGCGGACTCCGGCCACAAGACGCTGGCCTTCCTGGTGCTCGGCCTGATCTTCATCACCAGCGGCACGCTGTGGTGCTTCGGGGTTGCGGCCTTCGCGGCAAGGGCGGCCCGCCGCATCCGGCAATCGGCTGGCGTGATGGCCTGGATCAACCGGGCTCTCGGCGGGCTCTTCGTCTATCTCGGCATCCGCGTCGCGATGCTGGAGACGCGCTAGGTTCAGCCGTCCGCCGATCTGGAGGAATTCCTCCGCAAGGAATTCACAGATTTCCTGCGCGGCTTCGGGGGAAGTTACGAGATCAGTTTCGCAAGCGCATTGCCGGCGAGATAGAGGCCGAGCACGATCATGCCGATCTGGAACCAGCGCCGAAAGATATCCGGCTGCAGCCGCGTCCGCACCGCCTGTCCGATAAACATGCCGGCAAAGGACGCCGCCATGGCGACCGCGCCCGGCAGTGCGGTTGCGGCCGTCAGCAGGCCGGCGCCGGTGAGGTTGAGGCCGAGCGCCAGGGTCGCGACTGTGAAGAACACGCCCAATGCCTGGATCAGCTCTTCCTTCTCCATGCCGATCGCCTGCAGGAACGGCACCGACGGAATGACCTGCACGCCGGTTGCCGCCGAAATCATGCCGGTGATCAGCCCGACGATGCCGCCGACCCATTTTTCGTTTCGGCGGGCAACGGTGAAATTAAACTTGCTCAGGCCGATAATGGCATTGATCGCCAGTAACAGGCCGAGCGCGATCGTGGTGTAGCGCGCATAGGGCCCGGTCAGCGACGCCGCGTTCAGCCAGACTCCCGCGGCCGTTCCTGCCAGCAACGGCCATAGCCGTCGGAAAATATCGCGCAGATAAGGACCGCCGAAGGTTTGCCAGACGTTGGTGACGATCGCCGGCACGATGACGATGGCGATCGCCTGGGCCGGCGGCATCGACACCGCAAGCAGGCCCATCGATACCGTCGGCAGGCCGAG
The DNA here is from genome assembly GCF_036924515.1 of Bradyrhizobium sp. AZCC 1610. Lineage (NCBI taxonomy): Bacteria > Pseudomonadati > Pseudomonadota > Alphaproteobacteria > Hyphomicrobiales > Nitrobacteraceae > Bradyrhizobium > Bradyrhizobium sp. AZCC 1610. The sequence goes on from NZ_JAZHRR010000001.1 coordinate 536,582, forward strand.
CCCGAGTGCGCCCTTCACGAAGCCCGCGAGCAGGAAGGTGGCGGTGACGAGGAGAAGCAGGCTATCGATCATGGGGCAACATTGACCTATCGGCATAATGCGCACAATCTGGAGATTACGGAGACAGCCTTCGGCAAATTCGAAGGCTGGAGGCCTTGCCGCGAGGAATCCCGATGCGTTTCGATCTGGTCGATCTTCAGCTCTTCATCGCGGTGGCGGAGACGCGCAGCATCACCAACGGCGCGGCAAAGGTTCATCTCGCGCTGGCCTCGGCGAGCGCGCGGATCAAGGGACTGGAAGAAGCGCTCGGCGTATCGCTGCTGACGCGTGGCCGCCGCGGCGTCGAGCTGACGCCGGCCGGTGAAAGCCTGCTCGATCATGCAAGGGTCGTGATCCACAATGTCGAGGCGATGCGCGGCGATCTGGCCGCTTTTGCCCGCGGTGTGAAGGCGACGGTCCGCCTGCTCGCGAATACGTCAAGCATCTCTGAATATCTGCCGAAGGCCCTTGCCGCCTTTCTCAGCCAGCATCCCCACATCTCGATCGATGTCGAAGAGCGCGAAAGCGCGGACATCGCCCGCGCAATCGCCAGCGGCAGCGCCGATCTGGGGCTCGCGGCCGAACATGCGCTGCCCGGCAATATCGAGCGGATCCCGTTCAGCGAGGACCGCCTGGTGCTGGTTGCTCCACGCGACGGGGACCTTGCGAACCGGCGGCAGGTCGATTTCAGTGAAGTGGTGGATCGCGACTTTGTCGGCCTTATCACCTCCAGCGCGCTGCATGCCCACGTCGCCGGACACGCCGCAAGGCTCGGCGCGCGGCTGCGTTTCCGCGCCCGGATGAACAATTTCGATGCGATCGGCCAGATGGTCGCCGCCGGTATCGGGGTTGCTGTGATGCCCGAGGTCGCCGCAAAACGTTGCGCGCGTTCGATGAAGATTAATACGATCAGGATCAGGGATTCCTGGGCCGACCGGCGGCTTGCGATCTGCGCCCGCAGTTTCAAGGCGCTGCCGCGACCGGCAAAACAGCTGGCGGACTATTTGCGCAACGCGGTGCTGTGACGCTCACTTTACCTTGTCGAGGCCGGCGGCCTTGATGACGCGCGCCCATTTTTGGGTCTCGGCTCCGATGTAGTCGCGAAAATGCGCCGGCGTGTTACCAGCGACCGTCAGGCCCTGATCGGCGAGCTTCTGCTTGACCTGCGGATCGTTCATTGCCTCGTTGGCAAGGCGGTTCAGGGTGGTGACGATCGCCTCAGACGTCCCGCGCGGCGCGATCATGCCGTACCAGTTTTCGATCAGGAGATCGGGCATGCCTACCTCCGCGGTGGTCGGCACGTCGGGTGAGGTGGGCGCGCGTTTCGGAGCGCCAAGCGCAATCGGGCGCAGGGTGCCCGCCTTGATGTGCGGCAGCAGCACCGGCAAATCGAGGAACGCCATCTGCACCTGCTGGCCGAGCAGATCGTTGATGGCGGGCGCAGCGCCGCGGTAAGGCACGTGCACAATGTCGATCCTGGCCGTCTGCTTGAGCAGTTCACCGGCAAGATGCGGCATGCCGCCGACGCCGGCGGATGCGAAATTGAGTTTTCCGGGCTGGGCCTTGGCGAGCGCGACCAGCTCCTTCATGTCGCCGGCGGGCACGTTGCTGGCGACAACAAGCATTTCCGGCACCGTCGTCACCAGCGTGACGGGCGCAAAGTCCTTCGTTACGTCGTAGGGCACCTTTTCCATCGTCGGGTTGATGACCAGCGCGCTCGCGCTCACGATCCCGATCGTGTAGCCGTCGGGGACGGCCTTTGCGATCGCGTCAGTGCCGAGCACGCCGGCCTGCCCGCCGCGATTGTCGATCACAACCGGCTGCTTCGTGATCTCGGACATGCGCTGGCCGACCAGGCGCGCGATGATGTCGTTGGGGGCCGCCGGGTGGGAACGGAACGATCAGCCGGATCGGTTTGCTCGGGAAATCCTGCGCTGCCGCCGCCGCCGGCAGCAGCACGGACAATCCGGTGAGAAGCACGCGAAGAGCCTGCATGGAAGCCTCCGGTAATTTTGCCACGGCCGCAATGCAAGGTGCTGTCGATTGCGGCGGGAGCCAAGTTTCTAAAAACAAGCCTCGTCAAAGCAAGCCTTGTCAGAGCAGGAGTTCGTCGGTGCGCGCGAGCCTGACCGATCGTTGGGTGATCAGGTTGCCCCAGACCCAGTTGTGGTGACGAATGACGCTCGCCGCGTCGAGGTGGGGACGGTCGTTCAAGGTGTGGGCGTCCATTACCACGACGACATCGTAATGGTTCGAAACGGCAGACCGCACGGTCGCGTCGACACAAAAATCGGTTGCCCATCCCGTGATGAGGATCCGGTCCGGTGCGATCGCTTGCAGGCGAGCGGACAGGTCGGTCCCGGCGAAAGGATCGTTCAGGGTCTTCCGAACCACGATATCGGTGGGCTCGCGGTGCAGTTCTGGAAGAAGCGCCCAGCCGGGCGTTTCCGGCTCGAAATCGTCGCCCTTGCCGCCGCAATGCTGGACGAAGATGACCGTGCCAGACCGTTCGCGGACCTTGGCAGCGAGGTGGTTGATGCGCTCGACGACATCGCGCAGATCGTGCTTCGGCTCCCCGTTGAGGAGCCCGACCTGCATATCGACGACGATCAATGCATCCATCGGGGTCCTGCGAGGCTGTGCCGCTAGCTGTTCAAGAGTTTCAGCGTGGCCTCGTGCACCCGGGCGTCGCCGGCGGCGACGATGCGGCCGCCGCTCTGGGCCGGCTTGCCTTCCCAGTTGGTGACGATGCCGCCGGCGCCGGTGACGATCGGGATCAAGGCTGCGATGTCGTAGGGCTTGAGCTCGGTCTCGACCACGAGGTCGAGATGGCCGGCCGCCAGCATGCAGTAGGAATAGCAGTCTCCGCCATAGCGCGACAGCTTAACCGCACTCTCGACCCGGCCGAAGATTTCGCGGTCGGCGGCGTTCATCAATAGTGGGCTCGTGGTGAAGGAGGTCGCTTCCTTCAGCGAGGCGCAGCGCCGCGTCGTCAGCCGCCGCTCACCGGACGGCCCGGAATAATGCGCTGAACCGCTATCGCCGGAAAAGCGCTCGCCGATATAGGGCTGGTGCATCATGCCGAACACCGGCGTGCCCTTGTGCAACAGCGCGATCAGCGTGCCCCAGATCGGAAATCCCGCGATGAAGGATTTGGTGCCGTCGATCGGATCCAGCACCCAGACATATTCGGCGTCCTCACGCTCGTTGCCGAACTCCTCGCCGACGATGCCGTGCTGGGGAAAATTGCCCTTGATCAGGCGGCGCATCACCGCTTCCGCGGCGCGGTCGGCCTCGGTGACCGGATCGAAATCGCTCGCGCTCTTGTTGTCGATGGAGAGCGAGGTCCGGAAGAACGGCAGGATGGTTTCACCGGACGCAGTCGCGAGGCGGCCGATGAAGGCTGTGAAATCGATGACCGTCACGGCTGTCCCTTACCGCCAATGGAAGAAGAATACCGCCTCTTGCCTAGCCCAATCCGCACCGTCGCGCACCGCCAACGGCGCGTTATTCCCGTTCGTATTGCGAACTGGCTTTCGAATCGGCTTTCGAAAAGGCTTCGTTTAAGCGTGGATTTTTGGTTAGCCCTGCCATCACGAAGTTGCGAGTTTTGGCATACCAGCACTGCAGTGGGGCCGGGGCTTGCCCTAGCATCCGTGTAATGCATTGATTTTACTGGCGTAAATGTCATCGGTCGGCGGTGTTGCTGATCCGCCAGCTTGTTCCAGTTTGGGCCGGAACCCATCCAAAAACTCTTGCGTTTTGTGCAGCGCGGCCGCATATTGTTGCGGTGCGGTAGCGCCTGGCGCTATCGCTGCCCTCCTTGGGCGTTTCCTCCCTAGACTTGGGCCGCTTGTTCATTCAAGCGGCCCTTTTTTCTTGGCTGAATGCTGCTCGTCATTTCGGATTTTCTTGCTTCATCATTCCGGGCTAGCACCAAGAGGCGCGCCCCGGAATGACGAGGGCAGAATTTACTCCGCCGCCGCCTGGAACGGGCCCAGATCCCCGAGCGGCACCTGCGCCAGCGCGTCAGCCAGCGCGGCGAAATCGGCGGCCACCTGCGCAAAGCGCGGGCTGCGTTCGCGCCGCCGCTCGTCCATATAGATCGCGCGATTGAGCTCGAGCTGCACGGTGTGCAGTCCGCTGGCCGGGTTGCCGTAGTGCTCGGTGATGAAGCCGCCGGCATAGGGCTTGTTGCGGCCGATCGAATAGCCGAGCCCGCTCATGATTTCCTCGACGACATCGGGCAGCAGGCTCGCGCAACTGGTGCCGTAGCGGTCGCCGATCACGATGTCGGGCCGCCGCGGCTCGTCGCGCGACACGCCGACCGACGGCATCGAATGGCAATCCACCAGGATTACGGTTCCGAACGCCTGATGGGCCTTGTTGATCAGCCGCCGCAGCGCCCGGTGATAGGGCTTGTAGAGCGCTTCGATCCGCCCCAGCGCGTCGTCGACGGAAAGCCGCTCGCGGTAGATTTCCTGCCCGTCGCCGACCACGCGCGGAATGGTGCCGAGGCCGCCGGCAACCCGCATCGAGCGGGTATTGGCGAAGCTCGGCAGGCGTCCGGTGAACATGCGCGGATCGAGCTCATAGGGCTCGCGGTTCACGTCGACATAGGAGCGGGGGAAATTGACCCGGACCGTCGGAAAGCCCTGCGCGCTCAGGTCTCCGATCAGTTCATCCATGAACGAATCCTCGGAGCGGCGCAGCGCGGCAAGGTCGATCCGGGAGGCATTGAGAAATTCGAGCGGATAGACCGAGCCGGAATGGGGCGAGTTGAAGATGATCGGCGCCCGCCAGTGCGCCGGCTCCAGGATCTCGAACGGGGGCGACAGCTCGCCATCAAACTGGGTCATCGTGGGGCGCCGTCCCTTGAATGTCCGCATTCCCTTTGGGCCGATCGATCATGCGATCGATTCTGCCGGCGAAGGGCAGGGCTTTGTAAGGATGTATTGTCCGTAATCGTAATCATTCTGCCAAGGGAAAAAAGCCGCCGTCCTCCTGGAAGTGTCGCAAACGCCTGAAAAGCGCCGCCTTGATCGATCTTGGTAGGTTTCGCTACAGAAATAGCGCCGCTCACCACCGCCAAGAAGTAATTACCTTTCACCCGAAATTTACCCTCTGTCGGGCTTAGTGGGCGCAATGATCCTCCAAGCCGGGTTCGACGACTGACCGCCATGCACAAGATCCTCCTCGCCGAAGACGACAACGACATGCGCCGCTTCCTGGTCAAGGCACTGGAAAACGCGGGGTTTCAGGTCTCGCCCCACGACAATGGCTTGTCGGCCTACCAGCGGCTGCGCGAGGAGCCGTTCGAGATGCTGCTAACCGATATCGTGATGCCGGAAATGGACGGCATCGAGCTGGCGCGCCGCGCCTCGGAACTCGACCCCGACATCAAGATCATGTTCATCACCGGCTTTGCCGCGGTCGCGCTGAATTCCGATTCGGCAGCGCCTAAGAATGCCAAGGTGCTGGCCAAGCCGGTTCACCTGCGCGAACTGGTCAGCGAAGTGAACAAGATGCTGGCGGCCTGATTCGGCCTCGATTTCCCTCGAAATCACACCAGAAATTACTCTGCAGCGTCCTTGCCCGGGCGCTTTGGAGCCGATATACGGACCCCACCCAATACGAATAAAGCTGGAGCGGGATGACCAGTCATCCCATTCTGGGGCGCGTAGCTCAGCGGGAGAGCACTACCTTGACATGGTAGGGGTCACAGGTTCGATCCCTGTCGCGCCCACCAGCCTTCGCTCGCGAAGCGAGTGAAGGCTGCCGCGCCGAAGCCCAACGGGCGAAGGCGGGCTTGTGTCCGCGAGCTACGGCTCGGCAAGCCACAAGAACCCAGCCACTACGATGTGACCCCGGCAAACACCTCACACCGGTAACCCCGCCTTGAGTAGCCCCGCCTCATGACGCGCCCGGTCGGCGTCCTGCTTGTAATGCTGGGTGGCGAGATAGCTGGCCACCGAGAAAGTCGGTTCAAGCTTCACGACCTCAGCGGCATGGGCGGCGGCGGCAACGGTATTGCCCATCTGCGCGAAGATGGCCGCGAGGAAGGCGTGATGGGTGTGGTCGGGCCGCGTGATCCGCGCGAAGGCTTCGGCGGCTTCCGCGAATCTCTCGGCGCAGTAGAGGGCGCGGCCGAGGTGGTTCCAGAAGCGCTCGGGGTGGTACGGATTGAGGCGCATTGCCTTCCTGATCCAGTCGATCCCCTCTTCCGGCCGCCCCAGCCAGGTCAGAAACTCGCCCTGCTGCACCACGATCAGATCATAGTTCGGATTGAGCGCAATTGCGCGTTCCTGATGATACGCCGCCTTGTCATGATCGTTGCGCGTCAGGTTGACCGCAGCCAGGATGCGGTGAACGTCGCTGTCGTTATCATCCAGCGCTAGCGCAATCTGCAACTCGTCAGCGACCCGCTGAAAGGTGGCGTCGCGATCCGCGCACCATCCATAGACCCAGGTCTGGCCCAGCACGCAGGCTTTCCAGGCATGCGCGTGCGCGTAGTTCGGATCGAGCGCGATGGCGCGATCAAGCAGAAGCTGCGCCTCTGCGTTGGCGTCGCGCTGCGAGCGATGGTGCAGCACTTTGGCAGCGAGGACGCATTCATACGCGGCCATGTTGTCGGTTGGCTTGCGCTTTACGCGTTCCTGCGTGGCCGCTTCGACGCGGCCGGGAAGCGTTGCAACGATCGCGCCGGTCACTTCGTCCTGGATGGCGAAGATGTCTTCCAGCTTGCGGTCGTAGCGCTCGGCCCAGATGTGCCGGTCGGTTTGAGCGTCGATCAACTGCACGGTGACGCGGACGCGATCGCCAACCTTGCGCACACTGCCTTCGAGGACGTATTCGACGCCGAGCTCGCGCGCGACCTCCTGCACCTTTACGGCTTTGCCCTTGTGCACGAAGGTCGAGTTGCGCGAGATGACGAGCAGGTCACGGAAGCGCGACAGCTCGGTGATGATGTCCTCGGTGAGGCCGTCCGCAAAGAATTCCTGCTCCGGATCGCCGCTCATGTTCACCAGCGGCAGCACGGCGATGGATGGCTTTCTGGTAACGGGTGTTGCCGAAGCCTCCTTGCTGCTTTCGAGCGCTGCGATCGTGGCTGACTCGAGCCGCACCCGGAAGACATGGATCGGGCGGGTGATATTCTTGACGCTCTGCTCGCCGAGATCCTCGAATGCGATCTCGTCCAGCCGATCACCGACTTGATCGCGCACCGCGCCCGAGATGCAGATGCCACCCGGTTCGGCGAGCGCCTCGAGGCGCGCCGCGACGTTGACGCCGTCGCCGAAAATGTCGTTTTCCTCGACGATCACGTCGCCGAGATTGATGCCGATGCGGAACTGAATCCACCGGGCCGGCGACACATCGGCATTGCGCCGCGCCATCCTGCGCTGGACCTCGGCCGCGCACAGCACCGCGTCCGCAACACTCTGGAATTCGACCAGCAGCCCATCGCCGGTTGTCTTGATGATGCGACCGCGATTCTTGGCGATGGCCGGGTCGATGAGCTCGAGCCGGTGGGTCTTGAGACGGGCGAGCGTGCCCGACTCGTCGACCTCCATCAGCCGGCTGTAGCCGACCATGTCGGCGGCAAGGATCGCTGCGAGTCTTCGCTCAGGTCCAGGCGCCTGCATTTTCGCCTCTCGGGCAAGCAGTCTAGCAGAATTGGCGCGTGAGCCAAGGCTGCATCCGGGATGCAAGGGTGCATCCGGGATGCAAGGGTGCATCCGGGATGACGGCAGCCGCAGTTCTCAAGCAGCAGGAAGGTGGATCCTGCAATTACGTCGCATCTGGCAGGGCGAACAGGACGGCGAGAACCGCAGGCGACTTGAGCACAGCGAACTTCTCGCGCTGGCTCAAATATCCCGCCGCCTCCTCGAAGGTTTCAGCATCTTCGATTTTTGCCCGCGCAATCGCGAGATGCGGATCGACCTCGCCGCGCTTTCGCGGCCGTTGTCCGGAAAGATTGTTCTGATGCGCTTCGAGCAGCGCGGCATCGCGGCGCAATTCGTGCAACGGGCAGGCGAGCGGTGAATGCGGCGCGCTGGTCAGTTCATTGGCCCTTGCCAGGACCGGTGGCGGCGCGGTCTGCTCCGGGGTTTTGAACAATCTGGACCTGCGGTTCGGCCCCGACGATGACGACAATATTGCAATCGGAATCGAAAGCAGCAGGCCGAGGATCACCGGCGTCATCCAGAGCAGCAATGGCAGCGAGACGGCATAGGCGGCGGCGGCCATGGCGATCCCGACCAATGTCGGTACCGAATAGGTGTTGATCGTGTCACGGTGCGAGACCGCGCCGTCGTCCCGGCGTTGCACCTGCCATCCGGCGTCGCGCCCGAACAGGATTTCGCCGACGGCGGACGACTGGAAGATCATCATGACGGGCGCGGTCAGGCCCGAAAGGATGGTTTCGGCGAGGATGCCGACAAGCACCAGCAGGCCGCCGCTGAATTTCTTCCGCGTGTCACGATCAGTAACGAGCACGAGGAAGGCCAGCAGCTTCGGCGCGATCAGCATGCCCATGGTGCCGGCGAACACCCATGCCGCCAGGACCGGATCCTGTGCCGGCCATTGCGGGAACAGCGAATATCCCTTCGGGAAATATTCGGGCCGGACGAACTGCGCCTGCAGCGAGACCAGGATTCCGAATACGAGAAAAATCAGCCAGAGCGGCGCGGTGAGATACGATCCGATTCCCGTCAGCAGATGAAGCCGCGATACCCAGTGAAAGCCGCGGGTCGGCAGCAGCGCCAGATGTTGCAGATTGCCCTGGCACCAGCGCCGGTCGCGGGCGGCAAAATCCGATAGCGTGGGCGGAGATTCCTCGTAGCTGCCGCGAAGCGTCGGCGCCATGTGGATCGCCCAGCCGCCGCGCCGCATCAGCGCCGCCTCGATGAAGTCGTGGCTCATGATGTGCCCGCCGAACGGCTTGCGTCCCCTGAGTTCGGGCAGCCCCGCATATTGCGCAAAGGCACGGACGCGAATGATGGCGTTGTGGCCCCAGTAATTGCCCTCGGAGCCGTGCCACCACGCGATCCCCGCGGCCAGCATCGGGCCGTACAGCCTTCCTGCGAATTGCTGCCAGCGCGCGAACAGCGATCTCGCATTGACGATGACAGGCAGCGTCTGAATCAGCGCGGCCTTCGGGTGCGCCTCCATGGCGGCAACGAGGCGAACGACGCTGTCGCCGGTCATCAGACTGTCGGCGTCCAGGATCAGCATGCACTCATAGTTGGAGCCGAACCGCCTGATCCATTCCTCGATATTGCCCGACTTGCGCGCGGTGTTCTCGGGGCGGTGGCGATAGAAGATCGCGGCCGCGCTGCCGACGTCCTGTCGCAGCTTCAGAAAGCATTTTTCCTCGGCGATCCAGGTCGCGGGATCGGTGGTGTCGCTCAGCACGAACCAGTCGAACCGCGCGCCGTGTCCGGTGGCCTCGACCGATTCATAAGTTGCGCGCAATCTCGCCAGGACCCGATGGGGGTCCTCGTTGTAGGTCGGCAGCAGCATCGCGGTCCGGCTGTGGATCGCGGGCAGGGGAGCCCTGGGGTCGATGCCGAGTTCGTCCTTCTTCCTGGTGAGCAGCACGAAGAAGCCGGCCAGCGCCGACATGAAGGAGAAGGCGATCCATGCAAACAGCAGCACGAACAGCGCAAGAATGATCGATTCCAGAACAGTGACACCGCCGACCTGGAGAACCCGGTACATCTCATAACAGCCCGCCGCGGTCAGGATCGCGGTGCCGGTCAGGACGAAGCCGCGCCGGGCCCACATCGGTGCAAAGCGTGACGCGGGTTGCGGCTCAAACCGCTGCAACGGCTGCACTGCCATATCCATCGGCGCTTCCCGGGGAAGAAATTCGTTCAACGGGATCTCGCCGATCTCAGGCGCGCGCGTTTTTGCTACGGTATCCATCGATAGACCCAGGCCTCCGATATCGCCTCATTGTCCTGCATGAGCGACGCGCGGATTTCGACCGGGGTCTTTTCCTTCAACAGCTCGAAGCTCAATCGCCAGCCGCCGGTCGCCGGGTTTGGCTGGGTGACGATGTTCTGGATTTTCGCCTTCTCGGCCGTCACGACGCCGCGCAGGATTTTCGGATCGACGGATTTCAGCCGCTCGCCGGTGACGTCGAGCACGAAGATCGTGGCGTTGTCGCCTCGCGCGCCGATGCCGGTTCGAGAAAATCGCGCAAGCGAGGTGGACTTCGGCGCACCCGGTCCCCAGTGCAAACGATAGGTGTAGGTGTTCTCGCCCTTGGCGGGTAATGGATTTTTAGGAAGCCAGAACGACGCAATGTTGTCGTGAATCTCTTCCTTGGTCGGGATTTCGAGCAGCTTGACCGCGCCTTCGCCCCAATCGCCGATCGGCTCCGCCCACAGGCTCGGCCGGCGCTCGAAATTCGATTCCAGGTCCTGGAAAGCGGCAAAATCCCTCTGACGCTGCATCAGGCCGAAGCCCCGCGGGTTGAGATCGGCAAACGAAGAGACTTGCAGATCCGTCGGATTATGCAGCGGTCGCCAAAGCTCCTCGCCGCGGCCGTTGAAGATCGCAAGCCCATCCGAATCATGGACCGAGGGACGGAAGTCCTCGACGTCCTTGCGGTCGTTCGGTCCGAAGAAGAACATGCTGGTCATCGGCGCGAGGCCCGCATGAGCTAAATCCACGCGTGGATAGATCGCCATTTCGACGTCGAACACGGTGGTATCGCCGGGCCGGATGGTGAAACGATAGGCTGCAGCGGCGCTCTCGCTGTCGAGCAGTGCATGTACGACGATGGAATTGGCGCCTGATGCCGGCTTCTCGATCCAGAACGTTTTGAAGAACGGGAATTCTTCGCCCTTGGCTTCGCCGGTGTTGATCGACAGGCCGCGCGCCGAAAGGCCGTACAATTGGCCTTTGGCCACCGCACGGAAATAGCTCGCGCCGAGAAAGACACAGACCTCGTCATAATAGTCCGGCTTGTTGATCGGCGCATGAAGCCGGAAGCCGGCAAAGCCGAGGTCAACCGCCGGTCCCGGCGGTGCCAGATCGCCGAACGAAAACAGGTCGGGCTGGTAGGGAATGATCGATGCTTTGCCGTCCTTCACCTCGAAGATGTCGACGCGGTTCTTGTAGAAGAACCCGCGATGGAAGAACTGCGCCTCGAAGGGAAGTTTTTCGCCACGCCAGAGCGCGCGTTCCGGCAAGAACCGGATCGCCCGATAATGATCGTAGTCAATATTGGCGAGATTGTCGGGCAGCTTCTCGCTCGGGGCCTTGTAGGGCTTGCTTGCGAGGTCGCGCGCCATTTGCCGGACGATGGATCGATCGAACGGCGCCGGTTGGGCATGGGCGACGGATAGAAGTCCGGGTACTACGCCGGTTACCAATGGCAACGCGGAAGCAGCGAGGAAATCCCTGCGATTCACTAAAACAACCTCGCGGTTACTAACGGCGACCCTCGGCAACGCAGTGCACGCGTGGCGGTTCCCCACTTCGGAACAGAACTGCTTGGTTTTTCCCGATTGCCTAAAATCCGGTCACGCGGGCCGCGCTAACTTCGCAGCGTGTGGCTCATCCGCGTAACCACACTGTCCCACTGGCGCTTTTCGGCGGCGGGATAATTGATCAGCACGCAATTCATGGTGCCGTTGCCGCGGTTGCAGCGGTTGTACCAGATCCGGTCCTTGCGAATGCTGGACACCACGAAGAAATCAGACGTGATCCGTTTGTAGATGATGCCGGCGGGCGGGCGCTTCTTGGTCAGGAATGTGGCGGGCGAATCGTTCTCCGTATTGGGAACGGACTGCACCGTCAGATCGGCGCGGCGGTCTTCGGTGAAAAACCGTCGTCCGGTTCCGCCTTCCGGCGGCCCGGCGTCGCTGGTGAAGATCGAGACCGGCATGTCGACGCTGGTCCCGGTGCTCGGGATCTCGTAGCGCCGCCACTCGGTATCGCCGGCAAAAGCGAGCGCAGGAGTGAAGGCCAAGACGGCGAGAGCTGCGGACAGGCGGTACGCGCGCATGGAACGATCTCCGGTTCGATTCGAGACAATCGAATCGATCGAGGTTCGTTCCAGCTCCAGACATTTCTAGCGCGCAGCCTCGCCCGCGATATGTTTCCCCGCGATGTAGCCGAACGTCAGCGCAGGGCCGAGCGTGATGCCGGCGCCGGGATAGTTGCCGCCCATGATGCTGGCCATATCGTTGCCGGCGGCATAGAGGCCTGCGATCGGCTGGCCGTGTTCATCCAGCGCGCGGGCGTGTTCGTCGGTCCTGATGCCGGCGTAGGTGCCGAGATCGCCGATCACCAGCTTGATCGCGTAAAACGGTCCGTCCTTGATCGGCGCGACGCAGGGGTTCGGACCATGCAGCGCATCGCCCTGGTAGCGGTTATAGGCGCGCGATCCCTTGCCGAAGGCGGGATCGCGGCCCTCCGCGGCTGAGGCGTTGAATTCGGCAATCGTGGCCTCGAGCCCTTGTCGATCGATGCCGGTGCGGTCGGCCAGTTCGGCCAGCGTGGTGCCGCGCTTGAGATAGCCGGTGGCGAGATGATGGCGCAGCGGCATCGGAAAAGGCGGCACGCATCCAAGGCCATATTTTCGCAAGGCGCGGTGATCGCACACGAGATACGCCGTGATCTCCTCGCCCGGCTTCGCCGCCTTCACCATCGCCTGCACGAAGTCGTGGTACGAATTGCCTTCATTGGCGAAGCGCCTGCCGTCGCGCATCACGGCGATGACGCCGGGTTTGGCGCGGTCGATGAAATGCGGCATCACGCCCTTGCTGTCGTCCTTGCGTTCGGTAATCGAGACGGGCACCCAGGCCGCGGCATTCGGCAAATTGTCCTCGATGCGGCCGCCCGCGGTCTCCGCCAATCGCAAGCCGTCACCGGTGTTGCCGACAGGGCCCGGCGAGAAATGCGCGGTGCCATCGCCCGCGTGCGGGAACATCGCCTTGCGCCTCGCAACGTCATGCGGGAAGCCACCACAGGCCAGCACCACCCCGCGCCTGGCGTTGACGCGGACCAGCTTTCCATGGCGCTCGACGACCGCGCCGCGCACCGCGCCCTCCTCGACGATCAGTTCGTGCACCGGCGATGACAGCCACAGCGGAATTTTCAGGTCGAACGCCGACTTCGCCAGACGTCCCGCGAGCGCATTGCCATTTGTCAGCGTCATGCCGCGGCCGTGGCGCAGCACGTCGATCGCATGCTTCGACAGCCGCCTGGTGACGTAGGCCGCCGAGGCCAGCGATTTGGTAGCGCGCATGAAATGGATGATTTCCTTGCCGGAGCCCAGCATCATGCCGAACACGGTCAGTTCGGGCAGGGGGCTGCCGATGTCCTTGATGTGCTCGCCCAGTTCGCGGCCGTCGAACGGCCGGGTTACCATCGAGCGGCCGCCCTGTGCACCGCCAGGCGCTTCCGCATGATAATCCGGAAAGGTCAGCGGCATGTCGAAGCACACCGCGGTCTTGCTGGTGAAAAAATCCACCGCTTCGGGACCGGCGGAGAGAAACGCATCGACACGCGCTGCGTCGAAACTGTTGCCGGCCTCATGCCGCAGATAGGTCCGCGCCTGGTCGGGACTCTCAGTGATGCCCCAGTCGCGCGCCAGCGAGGTGCCGGGAATCCACAGCCAGCCGCCGGAGCGGGCGGTGGTGCCGCCGAAGCGCGGCTCCTTCTCGACGATGAGCACGTTGAGGCCGTGATACCCCGCGGTGACCGCCGCCGACATTCCGGCGCAGCCGGAGCCCACCACCAGCGCGTCGCATTCGTAAGTTTCTTGTTCGTTGCCCGCCACGCGATCCGCCTCGTTTCTCGTTTCTTGGGCGGACATTTGGATTGGGATCGAATTATCTGTCAATCACGCTGCGCTGTTTCCCTTCTCCCCTTGTGGGAGAAGGTGGCGAAGCGCCGGATGAGGGGTTGCTCTCCGCGGAGGCTGACCCCTCATCCGTCTCAACCGCGCTTTGCGCGGTTGATCCACCTCAGGGGCCTTATGTGGCCGAGACTTTTCCGGTGCACGTCGAGGACAGTTACGTCATCATCGAGACTTAGTTCGCCGTCAGCCCATCGACCATTGCTCTGACGATAGCCGCAATTTCCTTCCGCAACGCCTCGACTGGCACCGCGATCAATTTCTGTTCGAGCCCGAGCAGCACCATGCCGTGCACGGCGGAGAACAGGCTGCGCGCCGTCACACCGAGTTCGGCCGGCGTTCGCTTTGGAAACAGCGCAGCGAGCGGGTGGTAGATGTGCCGAAACAGATTCATCTGTTCGTCGACCGCCCATTCCGGAACCGGCTTGCCTGGCGCCATCCGGTGTTCGAACAGCGCCCGCCACAGTTCGAGATTTTCCGCTGCGAAATCGCAATAGGCGACCGCGATGCGCACCAGCGTGTCGCGAGGAGAGGCGGAGCCCTGCGCTTCGGCCTCGGTAAGGGCCGCATCCAGCCGCCCAAGCGTCCTCGATCCCACCCGCAGGATGAGTTCGTCCACGTCCGCGACGAGATTGTAGACCGCGCCGTTGGCGACGCCGATGTCCCGCGCCAGCTCCCGCGTTTTTAGACCGGCCAATCCGCCTGCGGAAATGCTTCGTTCCGCCGCCAGGATCAGTTCTTCCCGAAATTTTGCTCGTCTTTCCAGTGCTTTAGACATTATCTACCAATTTCTTGAGCGATGCTCAAAATATCTCTTGAGCAACGCTCACGTTGGTGCTACAACTAATTCATGAGCAACGCTCATAACACAGGGAGCTACCAATGTTCAAAACTGTTTTGACGCTCTTCCGAGGCAGCGTGGCTGCCGCCGGGGAAGAACTGGAAGACCGCTCGGCGCTGCTCATTCTCGACCAGCAGATGCGCGATGCGGCGGCGGCCGTCGAACGTTCCAAGCGTACGCTGGCGCTGGCGATTGCGGGCGATCAGCAGGAAGGCCGCCGTCTCGACGCCACCAACGCCCGGATCGCCGATCTCGAAGTCCGCGCCACCGCAGCGCTTGATGGCGGCCGGGAAGATCTCGCCCGCGAGGCGGCGCAATCGATCGCCAGTCTCGAGGCCGACCGCGATGCTGCAATGACCGCGCGAACCCTGTTCGCCTCTGAAATCACGCGCATGAAGCGCCAGGTCGCCGGTGCGGAGGCGCGCATCACCGAACTCGATCGCGGCCGCCGTATCGCCCGCGCTTCTGAAGCGGTTCGCAATCTTCGAAGGGGCGGTATCGAAGCCGCGCGTCCCTACGAATCCACGCTGCCGGAGGCGGAGAACACGCTGAAGCGCCTGCGTGAACGACAGATCGAGGCCCAGGCCGCCGCCGACGCCTTGATCGAACTCGACGCCGCCAGCGGACCGCTGGCGACCGCCGAGAAGCTCGCCGAACAGGGCTTTGGGCCACGGCTCAAATCAACCGCGGATGACGTGCTCTCGCGGCTGAACGCCAAACGCACGCAAACTGCCTGAAACTGAACTCGATCGATTAAACCCATATCAAACAGGAGATTATCATGAACCAGAACGTTCAACCCCACAGCGGTGCCTGGGTTACCTTCACCTATGTTTCGTTTTCCGCCTCGGCCTTCATGGTCGCCGTCGGCGTGTTCTTCCTGCCACTCGATCTCTGGATCAAGGGCTATCTCGCGATGGGCATCGTCATGCTCGTCCAGTCTTGCGTCACCCTGACCAAGACCGTGCGCGACATGCATGAGGGCGGCAAGCTGGTGAACCGCATCGAAGACGCCAAGGCCGAACGGCTGCTGATGGAAGTTTCCAAGGCCGCGTAACCTGTGACGCGGTGCTGGCGAAGGCGGATGGCGGGTGTTTCGGCACCCGCCGTCCGTCGGCGGCATAGCCCTGGATTCGTTGGCCGGCAAATCGCTGCAGCCCGGCTTCGCGTTGGAAGACTCAAGGAAGGATCGACTTCAATGAAACGACCCGTGGTATTTCTTCTGCTGGGGCCTTCGCTGGTCGCGCTGGCGGTATCAATGGTTGCTGCTGCCATCGTGGGGCGGATCGACGATAGCTTCATTGCAGTATGCGCAATGGTGTCCTTTCTGCTCACCTTGCCTGTATCGACGATCACCGGGCTCGTGGACGGATATCTTGCACGGGGCTTGCCGCCGCTCTTGAGAGCATTCCTGGCCGCAGCCATCGGTATGATGGGTGCCATCGGCCTGGTTCTCGCCTTGTTCAAGATGATGTTCTCACCGACAGTGCCGCCAGAGGTCATGAATGGAGCACTCTGCGCGGGCTTCTTCTTGCTGCTGCCGATGGGCGTGTGCTCGCTGTTGTCGAACGACATCGACCGGCGGCGGCATTTGATTGAACCGGCTTGCGCATGAAGATGAAATGCGAGGGCCGCGTAAGCTGTGACGCGCGGCGCTAGCGTCAGGGGGCATCGCCGCCGGGCTCAGCCACTATCTGTTCGAGGGCAACTTACTGCACACGCAGTTGCCGGTCGCAATCGTCGGCGCACTTGCCATGGGTGTGTGCTCGTTGCTCTCGCACAATTATCGCAACTAGAAAATTCGCCCCCGCCCCACTGTTCCCAGTCATGAATCATTTGCCGCCCCCGCTAAATGCATCGTTTACCCTGCCGCAACCTAAAGGTGATGTGCTCATAGCTCCTTAACCGGCGCGGGCGCAGAAATGCCGGGCGGATCAGGTTGCGGCGCGGCTTCGCGAAGCGCATGCTGCCCGTCTGAGACCGAAATTTCATCGCATGATCTCATTTGCAGGATGGCGCCATGAATCAGAATATCCAACACCACAGTAACGCCTGGGTCACCTTCACCTATGCTTCGTTCGGCACCTCGGCGTTCCTGGTCGCGATCGGCGTGTACTTTCTGCCGGTCGATTTGTGGATCAAGGGCTATCTCGCGATGGGCATCGTGATGCTCGTTCAGTCCTGCGTCACCCTGACCAAGACCGTGCGTGACGTGCATGAGAGCAGCCGCTTTGTGAACCGCATCGAGGATGCCAAGGCCGAACGGCTGCTGATGGAAGTTTCCAAAGGTTCGTAATTTCCAAGGCTTCATCATTTCCAAGGCCGCGTAACCTGTGACGCGGTGCTGGCGAAGGCAGGCGGCGGATGCTTCGGCATCCGCCGTTTTTCCTGCCGCGCAGAATGTTTGACGTCACCAATGCATCGTTTACCTTGCTGCCACCGTAACGTGTCGCACTCATGGCTCCTTAACGGGCCCGGCGCACAAATCCGGACCGAGTGCGGGCAAGTGGCATGGCGTCTTTCAGCAGCGGCAATTCGGTGATCCGTCATGCCTTTGGGCAGACCTTGGGGCAGGTCCGCTCCGCGGCCGGACGCCTCGGCGGCTATGGCGTCTTCTGGCTGAAGGCGCTGCGCCAGCCGACCATCGATCTCACCCTGCGCACCCATGCCGGGCTGATCACGCGCATTGTCGAAACCCCGGGCCTGTCGCTTTCCGAAGCCGAACTCGGCGAACTGGTATCGCAACTGCGCGTCGTGGCCGCCAAAACCCTGCCAGAGGAAAGTCTTACTTACGGCATTTTCTCCGGCGACCGCGAACGGCTGGCGCGCGCCATCGTCACGCTGATCTGCGAGGAAGCGACCGGACGGCCGATCGCCTTCAACGCGCTGTCGGTGATGGAGGTCGAACTCGATGGTGAACCTATCGAGGTCACCCATCTCGGCCTCGTGATGGTCGATCCCGACGAGCGCGGGCGGGGGCTGTCCTGGGTCCTCTATGGGCTGACGGCGCTGGTTCTTTTTGCCCGTGATGGGCTGCGCCCGAAATGGATCTCGAACGTCACTCAGGTGCCGTCAGTGGTCGGCATGGTCAGCCAGACCTTTTCGGATGTCTTTCCGTCGCCGCATCCGGACTCGCGCCAGAGCTTTGCCCATCTGCAACTGGCGCGCGGCATCATGTCCCGTCATCGCGCCGTGTTCGGCGTGGGTGCGGAAGCCGGATTCGATGAAGCCCGGTTTGTCATCACCAATGCCTATACCGGCGGATCGGACGCGCTTAAGAAAACCTTCGAAGTCGCGCCAAAACATCGCGACGAGCAATACAACACGTTTTGCGCCCGTGAGCTGGACTACGCCAGGGGCGACGACGTCCTGCAGCTCGGTCGCATCGACCTTGCCGGAGCGCGCCGCTATCTCCTGAGCGAGGTGCCCCCTGGTTCGCTGCCGGCACTGCTCGGGACGGGCGCGGCGCTCGCCTTGCAGCGCCTGGTGCTTCCCGCCATTCACTGGATGGACGATACGCGGCCCTTCGGTATCTTGCGGCCGCGGACGCCGGGAAATGGGAACGGCCCATGACGCCGGGGATGATCGCCGATTCCATCGTCAACCTGTGCGGCGCGATCGGGCTTGGCGTCGCCATGGTCACGCTCTACCGGCGCGATCCCCGGAGCCCGCTGACCCGGCGCCTTCTGGTCGCGCTTGGCATCATCGCGTTGCTGTTCCTGGTACGCGGCGTGGCCTGGTGGAGCGGCAGCGGGGTGCTCGACAACCTGTCGATCATTCCGGCTGCGCTGATCCCGCTCGGCGCTTTGCTCGTCACCGAAGGGATCCTGCGGCGTCACGCGCCGCGGCCGGCCAAGATCGCGATTCTGACCGGCGGCATCGCGCTCGGTCTCGCCGGCGCTGTTGGATTGGAGCCCTTTGTGACGCCCGCGGCCATCCTGCTTGCGCTGTTCCAGCTTGGCGGCTTTGCAATCTGCGCCTGGCTGTTGGCGACGCGCGACCGGACCACGCTGATGGCGTCCGAGAATACGAGCATCGGTCGCCTCGCTGTCGGTGCCGTTCTCGTCATTCCCTTCATCGTCACCGATTTCAGGGTGCTGATGCCGGATATCCCGGTCAGGCTCGGGGCATTGGGGGCACTGCTCGTCGTCACCGCGATCCTGATCGCGGAACGCGGTGCGGAGACACAGCGTCAGGCGCTTCTGATGACGGCGCTGCGGCTCTCGAGTTCGGCGCTTCTCGGTATTGCCGCGGCGTTTGTCGCGCCGGATGTCGATGCGGCGCAGGTCATGCGATTTTGCGCCATCGCCATCGCGGGCGTTCTCACCATTGGCTTGATGGTGGACGCGCTGCGCGCCTACTTCGAATCTCAAGTGCCCGGCGTTCTCAATTCCGTCGCGGCGTCGCCGGCCAGAACGCGCGACGCGCTGATCGCGGAACTCGCGCGTCATCCGATCTTCGAGAGCGCCCGGCGCTATCGCGAGAGCGAACTTTTGACCTACGATCCGCCGTTGCTGCGCGATTTCCTGTCGACGCGGCGGGTGCTGCGCCGCCCCGACGCGCCGTGGGGTCTGACATCGTCTGATCCGGCTGTCGAGCGCGTCGTGTCGCTGCTGGCAGCCAACAGCGCGACGCATCTCATTGTCCTGTCGCACGATCCGATCGACGTCATCGCGCTTGCGGTTCCCGTGATTTCGGCCGATCCGGCCACGGAAACCGCACTCGCCCTGGTGCGGCGCCTGCTGGCGCTGACGCCGGAGACCATCTGACATTCCGTCGCGCAAATTTTCTTGCCCGGCTTACGAAATGCATCGTGACTGTGATAAGACCGCCGCCGTAACGGTTCATGACGAGGCAGGCCGATGTCGAAGCAAGCGATGCGCGAGGAGGCCGAGCGCCTGATCCGCGAGACGATGGAAAAGAAGGCCCTCGTCGTCAAGCAGGGCAACACCAGGATCGAGACCACCTGCGGAAAATGCGGCGCGCCGAACCGCCTGCAGGCCGAGAAGGGCGCCACCCGCGTCAAATTCGCCTGCAAGCAATGCGGCCACAAGCAGGAAACGCTGTGAGCTCCTGTGAGCTCAACCAAAGCTGTCATTGCCCGCCAACGGGTCGCGCGAACGCGCGCCCGATGACAGTTTGTAGGGTGGGCAAAGCGAAGCGTGCCCACCATTCCTTGCGTAGTGCGTGATGGTGGGCACAGCGCAAGCGCGCCTTTGCCCACCCTACGAACTACGACCCGCTCAGTCCCCCCTTCACAAACCTCGCAAACGCCTCCGCATAATCCGGATGCCAGCGCGACAGCGCCGGACGATTTTCCACAATATCGCCGGCAGCCCACAGCATGCGCCGTTCGTCGAGTTGTCGGGGCACGTCGTTGTCGGGGCAGAGGATGTAGAAATCGCCGGCATCGATGCGCGCGATCATGAAGTCGACGGTCTGCTCAGCCGTCCAGGCGCCGGGCGGCTTCTCGGTGCGGCCGCGCGCGGTCAGCGCGGTGAAGACGTGGCCGGGGATCATCAGATGCGCAGTGATCCTGCAGCCCGGTATGTTCCGCAACTCGTGCTGCAGCGCTTCCGTCTGCGCCTTCACGCCGGCCTTCGAGACGTTGTAGGCGGGATTGCCGGGCGGCGTCGTGATGCCCTGCTTGGAGCCGGTGTTGATGATCAGGCCAGGGCGGGCGCGTTCGATCATGCGGGGCGCAAAAGCCAGCGTGCCGTGAATGACGCCCCACAGGTTCACCGCGAGAATACGCTGCCAGTTCTCCAGCGGGCCAAGGCTGGTGCTGTCGGGACCGATGCCGGCATTGTTCATCAGGATGTCGGTGCCGCCGAACCGCTTTTGCACCGCGGTCTCCAGGCTAGCTACGTCATCGAAGCGGCTGACGTCGACCGAGGCCGTCATGATATCGGCAGCGCCGCCCCTCGCGACAGATGCGAGCCTTGCGGCGGCTTCAGCAAGCCGCTCGTTGCCGATGTCGGCGATGCAGACCTTCATGCCGATTCCGGCGAAATGTGTCGCAGCCGCGAGTCCGATACCGGACGCGCCCCCGGTGATCACGGCGACATTGTTCGGCGACATGGCGGGATGGGGCATGTAAAGTTTCCTGGACTGCTTGGGGGCGACCTCAGCGCGTCCAGTTATCGCATACTTTCCGCCTGTTATCAGCCCGCGCGTTTCTTCGCCCGGCCGATATCGGATCGCAATGCCTGCAATTCCTTGCGCGCCGCGCTTGCGGCGGTGCGCTCGATCTTGCGGTAGCGCGCGACCAGCGAGAGGCCAAACGGCGTCAGCACCGCGCCGCCGCCGTTCTTGCCGCCGGCCTGCCGCTCCACGGCGGCCTGACGGTAGATGCGGTTGATCTCGTCGACCAGATCCCATGCCCGCTTGTAGGACATTTCCATGGCCCGGCCGGCGGCGGAAATCGAACCGCTTCGATGGATCGTTTCGAGCAACTCGATCTTGCCGGGACCGATACGCCCCCCTGCGTCGATATCGATGCGGACGCTGAGCGAAGGACCGGGCTTGCCGTTCGGTTTTTGCATGGAAGATGTGCTCACTCGCTTCGAGGCTACACGTTGCATCCCAAACCTTTTACGAACAAGCTGAAGCGGTTACATATCCGTATCACCACGGGGTTCTGAAATAGACATGAATTATCCATCGTTGTTTTCGCCGCTCAAGGTCGGCCCCTATCAGCTCCAGCATCGCCTCGCGCTGGCGCCGTTGACGCGGATGCGGGCAGCCAAGCCCTCGCTCGCGCCGCGGCCGCTGAACGCCGAGTATTACGCACAGCGCGCGACGCCTGGCGCGCTGCTGATCGCCGAAGCCTCGCCGGTGACGGAAACGGGCTTCGGCAGCCCCGGCGTGCCCGGCATCTACACCGAGCAGCAGATCGCGGGCTGGCGCGAGGTGGTCGACGCCGTTCACGCCAAGGGCGGCGTGATCTTCCTGCAGCTCTGGCATGTCGGACGCGTCTCGCATTCCTCGTTCCAGCCGGGCGGCGTGTTGCCGGTCGCGCCATCGGCGGTGCCGATCGCCGACCTGAAGACCGGGACGGCGGACGGCAGGGCGGTGCCTTACGAAACGCCGCGGGCGCTCGATACGTCGGAAATTCCCGGCGTTGTCGATGCCTATCGGCTGGCGGCGAAGAATGCGCTTGCGGCCGGCTTTGACGGCGTCGAGGTGCACGGCGCCAACGGCTATCTGATCGAGCAGTTTTTGCAGTCGCACACCAATTTGCGCACCGACCAGTATGGCGGCTCCGTCATAAACCGCACTCGGTTTCTGATGGAAATAACCAAAGCGGTGGTCGAGGTCTGGGGCGCAGATCGCGTCGGCGTGCGGCTGTCGCCCTATGGCGTCGCCAATGGCAGCGGCGAGCCGGATCCGATGCCGCTCTATACCTATGCGGTCGAACAGCTCAATCCGCTTGGCCTCGCCTATCTGCATTTCATCGAACCGCGCTCCTCCGGCGCCGGCCGCGCCGAGGTCAATCACCAGAACGTGCCGTCGGCGATGGTGCTGTTTCGCCCGATCTGGAAGGGCGTGCTGATCGCCGCCGGCGGCTTCACCGGCGAGACCGCGGATGCGGCGATCCGGGACGGCTATGCCGACGCGGTCG
The DNA here is from genome assembly GCF_036924515.1 of Bradyrhizobium sp. AZCC 1610. NCBI lineage: Bacteria > Pseudomonadati > Pseudomonadota > Alphaproteobacteria > Hyphomicrobiales > Nitrobacteraceae > Bradyrhizobium > Bradyrhizobium sp. AZCC 1610. The sequence goes on from NZ_JAZHRR010000001.1 coordinate 558,962, forward strand.
CGTTCGGTCGCATCTTCATTTCCAATCCCGACCTGCCGCGCCGCCTGCAACGCGGCTTCCCGCTGACGCCCTATAACCGCGCGACGTTCTACGGCGGCGACGTGGCGGGCTATACGGATTATCCGGAGCACAACGAGCTGGAGCAGGCGTGACACGATCGTAGCCCGGATGGAGCGAAGCGAAATCCGGGATAACGCTATCCGCTCGCGAGAATCCCGGATTACGCTTCGCTCCATCCGGGCTACATGATCGCCGAGAGGTCCGAAAATGTTTCCCGAAGAAGAATCGGAAAAGAAGAAAACCAAGGCCGTATCCCTCGGCAAACCCGCCACCGGGCAATGCCTGTGCGGGAAGGTCGCCTTCGAGATCGACGTGCCGGCGCGCTGGGCCTGGCACGATCATTCGCCGTCGAGCCGCCGGGCGCACGGTGCGGCCTATGCCACCTATGTCGGAAGCTGGCGCAAACGCTTCCGCATCACCAAGGGCAAGACCAGCCTCACGCGCTACGAGGACAAGGCGACCAAAACCGTACGCAGCTTCTGCTCGCACTGCGGCACGCCGATCGCCTATGAACGTCCGCGCTCGCCGCACATGGTCAACATCCCCCGTGCGCTGTTTTCGGGCCGCACCGGGCGGCAACCGCTCTATCACATCGCGATCGAGGAATTGCAGGAATGGGCCTACACCGGCGAACCGCTGGTGCCGCTGAAGGGATATCCCGGCGTGGTCTGGCAACGCTCGAAGAAGAAAAAGCGCGCGGGCCGGGAAGGGATGGTCTAGAGCAGGATGAGATTAGGTTGGGCCGTGACGACGGACCATCTCGTGCCCCGGACGCAAGCGGCCTGAGTGCTGCGCGCCAGGGGCCTATTCTACTTTGCATGGGGTTGTTTTCGCGATTTTGTGTCTGGGCCCTGCGGTGTACCGCCGAAGAGTATCTCCGCCGCGTCCGGGACACGGGCGTAGCCGTGCAGAGCAGCCATGACCGGGCTCCATTGCGCGCGTCGTCCAAGTTTGGTCATGTGCCTTCATCCCGCGGGTTAACGAACCGGCGGGCAGGAGGAGACATGAAGAACAAGATCACTGGGCGTTCGGCATTTCTCGCATTGCTGAAGGACGAGGGCGTCACGCACTTGTTCGGCAATCCCGGCACCACCGAACTGCCGATCATGCACGCGCTGAAGGACCATCCCGACCTCACCTATGTGATGGCGATGCAGGAGAGCCTTGTTGTCGCCATGGCCGACGGCTTTAGCCGCGCCTCGGGCAAGCTCGTCGCCTGCAACGTCCATGTCGCGCCCGGCCTCGGCAACGCCATGGGTTCGCTCTACAACGCAAGCTTCACCGGCACGCCCTTGATTCTGACTGCCGGCCAGCAGGAGCAGGGCCACGGCCTGACCGAGCCGGTGCTCTATGGTCCGCTGGTGCAGATGGCGGCGCCGCTAGTGAAATGGGCCGTCGAAGTGACGCGGCTGGAAGATCTGCCGCGCATCGTGCGCCGCGCCGCCAAGATCGCGACCACGCCGCCGACCGGGCCGGTGTTCATCTCGCTGCCGGGCGACATCCTCAATGCCGAGGCCGGCATCGAACTCGGCCGCTCGACCCGGGTCGATACGCGCGTCAAACCGTCGGACGAATCGCTGCAGGCGTTGACCGCGCGCATCCTCAAGGCAGAGCGGCCCGTGATCATCGTCGGCGACGAGATCGTCAAGAGCGACGCATTGCAGGAGGCCGCTCAACTCGCGGAAACGCTGGGCTGCCCGGCGTATCAGTCTTCGACGCCTTATGGCGCGCATTTCCTGTCCGAAAGCCCGTGTTTCATGGGCGCGCTGGCGCGGATCCAGAAGATCGCCCGCGAGACGCTCGCGCCTTACGACCTCATCATTGCGCTCGGCGGCGATCCCCTGCGGATGTCGGTCTACAGCGAGACCGACCCGCTGCCGGACGGGCTTTCGATCGTGCAGGTTGGCCTGGTCGATGACGATCTCGCCAGGAATTACGGTGCCGATATTGCGCTCAAGGCCGACGTGAGGGAAACCCTGCGCGCGCTGCTGCCGGCGCTGAAGGCCGCGGGCGGCAGCGCGCTTCAGGGGCGCGCAAAACAGGGATTGGACGCGCTGGCGTCGAAGAACTGGACGGCCCGGCGCGGGCCGCTGGTCCAACAGATAGCGAAACACGCCAGCACCTCGCCGATCGACCCGGACTGGCTGGCGCTGCAGGTGGTCGAAGCGATGCCCGATAACGCCATCCTGGTTGACGAGGGACTGACCTCGTCGCGGCAGATTATCGCGCTGCGCGCCCATCGCGACCGCTACGGCTATCACGCGCTGGCATCGGGCGGCATCGGCTGGGGATTGCCGGCGTCCGTCGGCGTCAGTCTCGCCAATCCCGAGCGGCCCGTCGTGTGTTACTCCGGCGACGGCAGTTCAATGTATTCGATTCAGTCGCTATGGACCGCGGCGAACCACAAGCTGCCGCTGACATTCGTGATCGTCAATAATGGCGGCTACCGCATCATCAAGCAGCGGCTGCTCGCCTTCCACGGCGACGATCAATATGTCGGCATGGATTTCATCGACCCGCCGGTGGATTTTACGGGATTGGCAAAATCGCTGGGGTTGGAGGCGACCCGGGTCAGCGATCCCTCGCAGTTGAAGTCCGTATTGTCATCCGCCTTCAGCCGCCCCGGCGCGAAGCTGATCGAAGTTGTCGTGAGCAATTCGGTGAATTGATATTGATTACGTGTAGCCCGGATGGAGCGCAGCGAAATCCGGGGCCGATTTCCGACGGTTTCCCGGATTTCGCTGCGCTTCATCCGGGCTACGCATCTCATTCCGCCGCCGCAGCGCGTGGCTTCACGCGATAACTTGCCGCCGGATGCGCTTCCGTCAGCCGCGCGCGTCCGGCACCAAACAGCTTCTCCCGCAATGTGCCCTTCGCGTAAGCTTCCTTGTAGCGTCCGCGCCGTGTCAGCTCAGGCACCAGCATGTCGGCGATATCCTCGAAATCGCCGGGCGAGGTGGCGAACGCGACGTTGAGGCCGTCGACGTCGGTCTGCTCGAACCAGGCCTCGATATCGTCGGCGACCTTCTCGGGCGTGCCGACCACGACCGGGCCGGCACCGCCGATGCCGACGTGTTCAACAACCTCGCGCACGGTCCAGACCCTATCAGGATCGGCACGCGTGACGTTGTCGAGCGCGGTGCGGCCGGCGTCGTTCTGGATGTGGCGCACCTGCTGGTCGAGCTCGTAGCCCGAGAAATCGATACCCATCCAGCCCGACATCAGCGCCAGCGCGCCCTCGGGCGCGATGTGGCGGCGATAGTCGGCGTATTTCGCTTTCGCCTCGGCCTCGGTGCGGCCGAGAATGATCGTCATCATGGAGAACATCAGGATCTCGGCCGGATTGCGCCCGGTTTCCTTCGCAGCAGCGCGGATCGCCGCCACGCGTGGGCCGATGATCTTGGCCGACGGGCCCGACATGAACACGCATTCGGCGTGCTGGGCGGCAAACTGCCGTCCGCGCGGCGAGGTGCCGGCCTGATACAGCACCGGCGTGCGTTGCGGCGATGGCTCGCTCAGGTGAATCGCGTTGAGCCGGTAGTTGCTTCCCTCGTGCTCAATGCGATGCACCTTGGAAGGGTCGGCGAAAATGCCGCGCGCGCGGTCGCGCAGCACGGCCTCGTCCTCCCAGCTTCCCTCCCAGAGCTTGTAGACCAGCTCCATATATTCATCCGCGATCTCGTAGCGGTCGTCATGCGCGGTCTGCTTGTCCTTGCCGGCGCCGCGGGCGGCAGAGTCGAGATAGCCGGTCACCACGTTCCAGCCGATGCGGCCCTCGGTCAGATGGTCGAGCGTCGACATCCTTCGGGCAAACGGATAGGGCGGCTCGAACGAGAGGTTGCTGGTGACGCCAAAACCAAGATTCTGCGTGACCGACGCCATCGCCGGGATCAGCATCAGCGGCTCGTTGGCCGGCGTCTGCGCGGCATTGCGCAACGCGGCGTCCGGGCTGCTGCCGAACACGTCGTAGACGCCGAGCACGTCGGCGAGAAACAATCCGTCGAACCGGCCGCGCTCCAGCGTTTTCGCCAGATCGAGCCAATAGGGCAGGCGGTTGTAGCCGAGGGTGCGGTCGCGCGGATGGGTCCAGAGCCCCGGCGATTGATGCGCCACGCAGTTCATGGCGAAGGCGTTGAGCCGGATTTGCTTTGTCATGACGTGAACCTCGGTACGTGCAGGGTTCCCTGCGCATCCGCCCGGTTAACGCCGGGCTGTTGCCTGAAATTGTTGCATCCTCGCAGCTTTTAGCAAGGCCCATTCGGCAGGCCATGCCACTTCCAGCGGGCGGCTTATCCCGATAGGTTGCGCTCCACAAATTAGCGAACAAGGGAAAGAAATATGGCTGATAGGGCCGACGCAATTGCGCGGGTACGTGAGCATCTGAATTCCGGCGCGTTTCTCGCCGAGCTCGACCGCAGGATCAGTTATCGGACCGAAAGCCAGAACCCCGGCAGCGGCGAGGCGTTGCGCGCCTATCTCGTCGACGACCTCCAGCCTGCCTTCGCCGCGCTCGATTTCTCCACCCGCCTGATCGAATCGCCGACCGGCAAGGGGCCATATCTGCTGGCGGATTATCGCGAGGATGCGTCGCTGCCGACTGTGCTCACCTATGGCCATGGCGATGTCGTCGACGGCATGGACGGCGAATGGCGCGACAATCTCGATCCCTGGAAAACCACGACCAAAGGCGAGCGCGTCTATGGCCGCGGCACCGCCGACAACAAGGGCCAGCACAGCATCAATCTCGCGGCATTGCGTGCCGTGCGCGAGACCCGCGGCGGCAAGCTCGGCTTCAACGTCAAATTCATCATCGAGACCGGCGAGGAGATCGGCTCGCCCGATCTGCGGCAGGTGTGCGAAGCCCACCGCGAGGAGCTGAAGGCGGATCTGTTCCTGGCCTCCGACGGACCGCGGCTTTCGGCCGACCGGCCGACCATCTTTCTCGGCTGCCGCGGCGGCAACCGCATCCATCTCGATGTCAATTTGCGCGAGGGCGGGCACCATTCGGGCAATTGGGGCGGCGTCCTCGCCAACCCGGCGACGATCCTTTGCGGCGCCATCGCGAGCCTCGTCGACGGCAAGGGACGGATGAAGCTCGACGCGCTCAAGCCGCCGCGGATTTCGAACGCGGTGCGCGCGGCGCTCGCGGACGTGAAGATCGAGCCGACCGCCGACGAGCCGGCGCTGGCGCCCGACTGGGGCGAGGAGGGATTGTCGCCGGCAGAGCGGCTGTTTGCCTGGAATACGCTGGAAGTCCTGGCGATGTCTTCAGGCAGTGTCGAGAAGCCGGCCAACGCGATTCCGGGGCGCGCCAACGCCGTGCTGCAGCTTCGCTTCGTCGTCGGCACCAGATATGAAGAGGTCATCGACGCCGTGCGCGCGCACCTGCATGCCAATGGCTTTCCGATGGTGGAGGTGAGCGGCGCGCAGCGTTTCGCCGCCTCGCGCACCGATGTCGACAGTCCCTGGGTGAACTGGACGGCGAACTCGATCCTGAAGACCACCGGCAAGGCGCCGGCGATCCTGCCGAATTTCGGCGGCTCGCTGCCCAATGACGTGTTCGCCGAGGGGCTGGGGCTGCCGACGATCTGGGTGCCGCATTCCTATCCCGGCTGCTCGCAGCATGCGCCGGACGAGCACATCCTCCTGCCGGTGACCGAGGAAGCGCTCGCCATCATGGCGGGGGTGTTCTGGGACCTCGGCGAGATGAAGCGGGCGTTCTAGCCGCGGCTCACACCTCTTCGTCGAGCGCGATCAGTTCGCGTTTCTTGCGCAGCGCCGGCAGCAGTGGGCCGACCAGCAGCACGACCGCGAACGCCAGGCAGACGGCCGAGATTGGCCTTTCAATGAAGGTCATCAGATCGCCCTGCGAGAGGATCAGCGACTTGCGCAGGTTGTTCTCCAGCATCGGCCCCAGCACGAAAGCCAGCACCAGCGGCGCCGGCTCGTAGCCGAGCTTGCGCATGAAATAGCCGATAATGCCGAATGCGATCATCACATAGACGTCGAACACGTTGTTGCTGGAGCAATAGACGCCGATGATGGTGAACAGGATGATCAGCGGGAACAGGATGTTGTAGGGCAATTTGAGGAGCTGCACCCACATCCCGATCATCGGCAGGTTCAGCACCAGCAGCATCAGGTTGCCGATATACATGCTGGCAACGATGCCCCAGAACAGGCCCGGGTTCTGCGTGATCATCAGCGGACCGGGCTGCAGCCCGTGAATGACGAAAGCGCCGAGCAACAGCGCCATCACCACGTTCGGCGGAATGCCAAGCGTCATCAGCGGAATGAAGGCGCCGCCGGCCGCGGCGTTGTTGGCGGCTTCGGGACCTGCAACACCCTCGATCGCACCCTGGCCGAACCGTTCCGGCGTTTTGGATAATCGCTTCTCCAGCGCATAGGAGGCGAACGACGAGATCACTGCGCCGCCGCCAGGCAGGATGCCGAGGAAAAATCCGAGGACCGTTCCTCGCGCCATCGGGCCGGCGCTGGCTTTCCAGTCCTCTTTACTCGGCAACAGGTGCGTTATCTTCGTGTTGATGACGTCGCGCTTGATGACCTGCTCGGTGTTGAACAGGACTTCGGCGACGCCGAACAGGCCCATGACCACGGGGACGAGGCCGATGCCGTCGATCAGTTCCAGGCGGCCGAAGGTCAGGCGCGGTTGCGCGGTAATGCTGTCGAGCCCGATCACGCCGAGCACGATGCCGATGCAGGCCATCAGCAACGCCTTCGCCATCGAGCCCTGCGTCAGGAAAGTGAGGACCACGAGGCCGAGAACCATCAGGCTGAAATATTCGGCCGGACCGAAAGCGATCGCGACGCTGGCGAGCTTGGGCGCCACCAGCATCAGCGCGATCAGCGCGAAGGTGCCGGCGAAGAACGAGCCGAATGCGGAGATGCCGAGCGCAGGTCCCGCGCGGCCCTGCCTGGCCATCTGGTGGCCATCGATACAGGTGACGACGGAAGCGGCTTCGCCGGGAATGTTGACCAGGATCGAGGTGGTCGAGCCGCCATACATCGAGCCGTAATAGATGCCGGCCATCATGATGATGCCGGATTCCGGCGTTCCTGACAGCGTGATCGGCAGCAACAGCGACATCGCCGAGATCGGACCGATGCCCGGCAGCACGCCGACCAGCGTACCGATGAAGACGCCGATGAAGCAATAGATCAGATTGACGGGCTGAAGGGCGACGCCGAAGCCATGGGCGACATTGATGAGTGTGTCCATGATGCGATCAGCCGATTTCGAAAATGCCCGAAGGCAGTTGGATCAGGAGCAGGCGTTTGAGGACCCACCACATGCCGAGCGGAACGAGCACTGCAATCGGAACAGCGAGCGGCCAGCGGACCGGGTCGACCACGCGCAACAGCAGCAACATCAGAGGAACTGAGGACAGCAGAAAGCCGAGCGGGTTGAGGGCGAAGGAAAAGGCGATGAGGCAGACGATCACCAACAGCGGCTTGGTCCAGCGCGTGTTCACCCAGCGCGAGCCAAAGGTCGGCCCGCCCTCGGTCAATGCGGCGATGATGATCGAGGCGGCGAACAGGCACATCAGGATGCCGGTATAGAACAGCACGAACCCGGCGCCGGGATCGTTGATGGTGCCGAGCTTGAGCTTGAGCCCGGACCAGACGACAAATCCGCCAAGGGCGAGCCCGATCAGTCCGCCCCACAATTCGGAATTGTTGAGGCGGAATTTGACGTTGGATTGATCACTCATTGATACTCTCTCAGCCGTTCCCCGGACGCGGCGCAGCACGAAGTGGTGCGCTGCTGAGCCGGGGTCGATGAGTTTGCGCGCAGTGGGTCCCGGTTCTGCGCCGCAGCGCTGTGCGCTGCACCGCGTCCGGGACACGGTGGTGTTTCAATTCGTCTTCTTCGCCAGACCGAGCTTGTCGACCACCTTGCGCTCTGACTCGGTAACCTCGACGACGAACTTCTTGTAGTCCTCGGTGCTCTTGTAACTGGGCACCATGTCGAATTTCGCCAGCGTGGCGATCACGGCCGGATCTTCCAGCGCCTTCTTGAAGGCGTCATGCAGCTTGGCGACGATCTTCGGGTCCATACCCTTCGGTCCAGCGATACCGAACGGCGAGTCATAGACCATGGGATAGCCGAGCTCCTTCAGCGTCGGCACGTCGGGATAATTCGGCGAGCGCGCCGAGGTCCACACCATCAATAGCCGCAGCTTGCCGGCGTCGACCAACGGCCGCCAGCCGGTCGAGTCCGCCTGCAGCATGGTGTGCTGTCCCAGCACCGCGGCATTGGTTTCCGCGCCGCCCTTGAATGGCACCTGGGTCAGCTTGATCCCCGCCATGCTGGCGATCTGCTCCATCCCGATATGCAGCGACGTGCCGGCGCCCGGCGTCGCATACGTTACCTTGCCGGGGTTCTGCTTGGCGTAGTCGACGACGTCCTTCCAGGTCTTGAATTGCGACTCGGTGCTGGTAGTAACGCCGAACGTGTAGCCGGTGAGGTGGACGATATAGCTAAAGTCCTTGTCCGGATTCCAGGAGACTTCCTGCATCAAGGGTAGGCGGAACACGGTGATCGGGATCTGGGCGATGGTGTAGCCGTCGGGCTTGGCGCCTGCCGCCATGGTGGCAGGGCCGACGGTGCCGCTGCCACCGGCCTTGTTGTCGATGGCGATCGGCTGTCCGAGCAGCTTGGAGGCGCTTTCGGCGATCGCGCGCATCGAGATGTCGGTCGAGCCGCCCGCCGGCCATGGGACGATCAGCGTGATCGGCTTGGTGGGATACTCCTGCGCGCCGGCGGCTGCCGATATCAGCATGCCGACGGTAGCGACAGCGATCGTCAGACGGCTGCGTCGAACCATATCAAATCCTCCCCGGCGGCCTCTTTGATGGCGAGGCGCGTTTATTTTCTTTGCTGTACCTGATCTTCCCCGAAATCGGACTGGAAGAAAAGCTTATTGACCTGGGGCTGCTCGCGCCGACTGCACCGCAACCGGCTGGAAACGGCATCTGCGACAATTGGTCTGCCAGGGCATCCCGAGATACGGAATTTGGCTGCTGCTGCACCACGGGATACCAACAGCCGATCCATCTCGATCCGGATCGCTACGAACGTGTGATCCTCGGCACCGAATTCCTGCGGCCCTATGCCAGTGAAGCGCTGGTGGCGAAGGGAGGCGCGTCGCTGCCCGGACGGGCGTCGCATCCCATGCCGCTTCTGATGTATTCGCCTGGCGTCTACTTCGCCCGGCTGGTCGATCTCATCCAGCAGAATGCCCCGGCACGCGGGTGATCGAAAGTGACATGTCCGACGCGCTCTGCGGGATGGCACTGAGCGGTCGCGGCGTGGTTAACGGCGGGCACCGTGGCGGCTTCGGGCCGGAAGCGGCTGACCCCGATCGGCAGCGATAAATGGGCGTTGCCTTTGTCTTTAGTCGCATTCAGGGGTCGAATGCATGATGGTCAACGGGCACTAAATCTGTTTTGGTCCGAATTGTGCAGGCATAGTGCCGGGCACGCCGGGGGCGGTCTTGCAAGAACAGGTTCGAGACTGTCGGCCAAACGGCCCGGCAAGTTGCTGAGTTAGGGTGGATGAGCAATCATCCGAAACCTTTGGAGGGAGAAGTTACGTGAAACACCGTCAGATTATCGGCTGCCTGCTCGCGGGTGCGTTGTGCACTACCCCGGCAATGGCGCAGGAACTCACCGGGACGCTGAAGAACATCAAGGACACCGGCGCCATCACGCTCGGCTTCCGCGACTCGTCCATTCCGTTCTCCTATCTCGACGACAATCAGAAGCCGATCGGCTACGCCATGGACATCTGCTACAAGATCGTCGATGCCGTGAAGAAGGAGCTCAAGCTCGACAAGCTCGAGGTCAAGCTCAATCCGGTGACGTCGTCGACCCGTATCCCGCTGCTGGCCAACGGCACGATCGATCTCGAATGCGGCTCGACCACCAACAATGTCGAACGCCAGAAGCAGATCGCCTATACTAACACCCACTTCCTGACCGCGAGCCGCTACGTCACCAAGAAGGCGGCCAAGATCAACTCGATCGACGAACTCAAGGGCAAGTCGGTGGTCTCCACCGCCGGCACCACCAACATCAAGCAGCTCACCGAAGCCAATGCGGCGCGCAGCCTCAACATCAACATCATCCCGGCCAAGGACCACGCCGAGGCGTTCCTGATGGTGGAGACCGACCGCGCGGTGGCGTTTGTGATGGACGACATCCTGCTGGCGAGCCTGATCGCTGGCTCGAAAGCGCCGGGCGATTACGTCATCTCCAAGGACGCGTTCTCCAAGCCCGAGCCCTACGGCATCATGCTGCGCAAGGACGATCCGGCCTTCAAGAAGATGGTCGATGCGGCGACCGCGGCGCTCTACACCGGCGGCGAGGGCCAGAAGATCTACGACAAGTGGTTCACGCAGAAGATCCCGCCCAAGGGGCTGAACCTCAACGTGCCGATCAGCTCCGAGCTGAAGAACGAGTTTGCGAAGCCGTCCGACTCGCCGGATCCGGATTCGTATAAGTAAACATTCCCGCGCTCATGCAATGGCCTGGTCATTGCATGAGCGCGCTTTATGTGGCGACACGGTGGACGGTAGGGGCCCGTGAACTATAACTGGAATTGGCACATCTTCTTCGAGCCGAACCCGACCGGGGCCGGCAACTATCTCGATATGCTGGCGTCGGGGCTGGTGCTGACCATCGAGACGGCACTGCTGGCCTGGGTCATTGCGCTGATCTTCGGGACCATCATCGGCATCTTGCGCTCGCTGCCGTCGAAGACGGCATCCTGGATCGGCTTCCGCTATGTCGAATTCTTCCGCAACATGCCGCTATTGGTGCAACTGTTTCTCTGGTTCTTCGTGCTGCCGGAGCTGTTGCCGCGCGCCGCAGGGCTGTGGATGAAGCAGCTCCCCAACGCGCCGTTCTGGACGGCGGCGATCGGGGTAGGGCTGTTCATGTCGGCGCGCGTCGCGGTGCAGCTTGCCGCCGGCATCGCCTCGCTGCCGCGGGGACAGAAGCAGGCCGCGACCGCGCTCGGGCTGACGACGGCGCAGGGCTATCGCTATGTGCTGCTGCCGATAGCGTTCCGCATCATCATGCCGCCGCTCACTTCCGAGTTTCTCAATACCGTGAAGAATACTTCCGTCGCGATCACCATCGGCCTGATCGAACTGACCGGCCAGGCGCGGGCGATGCAGGAGTTCTCGTTCCAGGTGTTCGAGGCCTTCACCGCCGCGACCGTGATGTATCTCGCGATCAACATCGTCGTCGTCACCGGGATGCGCTTCCTCGAACGCAGCCTGGCGATCCCCGGCTACATCACGGGGAAATGACGATGTTCGACAACCTCGATTTCGACGTCATCCGCCGCTCGCTACCTTATCTGTTTCTTGACGGCATGAGTTTCACGCTGATGTTGACGGGGCTGGCCGCGCTGGGTGGCCTCGTTTTCGGCACGCTGATCGCGCTGATGCGGCTGTCGAGCTACCGGCTGCTCGGCCGCATCGCGGGGCTTTATGTCGACTTCATGCGGTCGCTGCCGCTGGTGCTGGTGATCTTCTGGTTCTATTTCCTGGTGCCCTATATCGGTCAATGGCTGACAGGCGCGTCGCGGCCGATACGCGTCGGCGCGTTCACCTCAACGCTCGTCACCTTCATCATGTTCGAGGCCGCGTATTTCTCCGAAATCATGCGCGCCGGCATCCAGTCGATCTCAAAGGGACAGCCGGCGGCGGCAAGCGCGCTCGGCCTGACCTACGCTCAATCCATGCGCTATATCGTGCTGCCGCAGGCGTTTCGGAACATGCTGCCGGTGCTGCTGACGCAGACCATCGTGCTGTTCCAGGACACTTCGCTGGTCTACGTGCTGTCGATCCCGGACTTTCTCGGGGCCGCCAGCAAGGTGGCGCAGCGCGACGGGCGGCTGGTCGAGATGTATTTGTTTGCGGCCGCCGTCTATTTCGCGATTTCCTGTCTCGCGTCCTACGGCGTCCGGCGCCTGCAGGCGCGCATTGCTATTGTTCGCTAGCGAGGGCGCATGATCGAAATCAGCCACGTCAATAAATGGTACGGGCCGAACTTCCAGGCGTTGAAGGACTGCACCACCAGCGTCGCCAAGGGCGAGGTGGTGGTAGTGTGCGGGCCATCAGGCTCGGGAAAATCGACGCTGATCAAGTGCGTCAACGCGCTGGAGCCGTTTCAAAGCGGTGACATCATTCTCGACGGCATCAAGGTCAACGATCCCAAAACCGATTTGCCGAAGCTACGCGCCCGCGTCGGCATGGTGTTCCAGCATTTCGAGCTGTTTCCGCACCTGCGGATCATCGAAAACCTGTGCCTGGCGCAGGAGAAGGTGCTCGGCCGCTCGCACGAGGAGGCAGTGGCCAAGGCCGAGAAACTGCTCGAACGCGTCGGGTTGACGGTGCATGCGAACAAATACCCGGCCGAACTGTCCGGCGGACAGCAGCAGCGCGTGGCGATTGCGCGCGCTCTCGCCATGGACCCGATCGCGATGCTGTTCGACGAGCCGACTTCGGCGCTCGATCCCGAAATGATCAGCGAGGTGCTCGATGTGATGGTCGATCTTGCTCACGAAGGCATGACCATGATGGTCGTCACCCACGAAATGGGCTTTGCCAGCAAGGTCGCGCATCGCGTGATCTTCATGGACAAGGGCGAGATCGTCGAAGATGCGCTCAAGACCGATTTCTTCGGCAGTCCGCGCAGCGAACGCGCGCAGAAGTTCTTGTCGAAGATTCTGTCGCATTAACGATTTGGGTATAATAAACGCGGCGCAATTGCTTCGCGCCGACAGGAGACTCTACTTTGGAACAGATCGCTTACGTCAATGGTTCGTTCGTGCCACTTTCAGAGGCGAAGGTCTCGATCCTCGACCGCGGATTCCTGTTTGCCGACGGCATCTATGAGGTTGCCGCCGTACTCGACGGCAAGCTGATCGACAATGCCTCCCATCTGGCGCGGCTGGAGCGCTCCGTCGGCGAGATCGAGCTGGCATTGCCGGAGACGACGGCACGCATTCAGGAGATCCAGAAGGAGCTGGTCGCGCGCAACAATCTCGTCAACGGCATGGTCTATCTGGAAGTGACGCGCGGCGCCGATACCGGGCGCGACTTCGCATTTCCGAAGGGCATCAAGCCGACGATGATCATGTTTACGTCCACGAAGGACATCATCAATGCGCCCTCGGCCAGGACTGGCATCAAGGTGATCACGGTGCCTGACCTGCGCTGGGCCCGGCGCGACATCAAGAGCGTCGCTCTGCTGGCGCAGGTGCTGGCCAAGCAGGCCGCCGCAGCGGCCGGCGCCGGCGAGGCCTGGATGGTCGAGGACGGCAAGGTGACCGAGGGCGGCTCGTCGTCGTGCTTCATCCTGACCCAGGACGACGTGATCGTGACGCGTCAGAACGGCAGCGAGATCCTGCCCGGCTGCACCCGCAAGGCCGTGGTCGCGCTCGCCGAAGAGCGCCAGCTTCGCGTGGAGGAGCGGGCGTTTTCGGTCGAGGAAGCGCTGGCCGCCAAGGAAGCCTTCGTCACCAGCGCCAGCGTTTTCGTGCAGGCCGTGGTGTCGATCGACGGCAAGATGGTCGCCGACGGCAAGCCAGGCCCGATGACCAACCGGCTGCGCGAGATCTACGTCGAGTTCGCCAAGGCGACCGCGGTTTAGCACCCAGGATGTCGTCGCCCGGCTTGCCGCCTCCGCTAAAGCTCCGGCGAGCCAAAGAGCGGAAGCCTCGGCGCAGCCTTGGCGTAGACGGGACCGGGCGCTCAGTATTCCAGAGGCGTTAGCGTTGGAGCCGAGAGGCCGCGGCGTACTGGATGCCCCGCATGCGCGGGGCATGACAGCGGAGTGTGTGGTGCGAGCGGTTCGCCACCACGCCACCCATCATTTCTTGCCGAACGTCGTCAGTAGCGCGCCATCATCGGCAACGAAAACCGCGAGCAGGCTTGCGGGCTCCGTCGTGCTGGCATTCTCGCTGACGAGGTGCTCGCTGCCGGGCGGCTCAAAGAAGCTTTCACCCGCCTTGTAGACGCGCGCCGGGCCGGTCGCCGAATTTTCCGAACGGATGCTGCCCGACAGCACATAGGCGAACACGCTGCCGGCGTGATGATGACTGGCCGACTTGCCGCCCGGCGCGTAGTTGACCACGACCGCGGTCAGACTCTTGCCGGGCACGTTGGGAAGCTTCTCTGATCGAACCGGCGTCACCTTGTCGCCTTCGGCATGGACCGTAGGCGCGCCGGCAATTGCCAGCGCAACCGCGGTCATCGCTGCCACACGACGTATCGTTATTGCCATGTCGGCCTCCTCGCTTTATGCCACTGCCGCCTTGGCCTTGACCGGGTGTACCGCGCGAAAAGCGATGGCTAGCCGGTTCCAGGCATTGATAGCCCCGATCAGCATGGTCAGATTGACCGTCTCCGCTTCCGAGAAGTGGGCGCGCACGTCTTCGTAGAGATCGTCAGGGGCATGCGTTTCGGCAATCAGCGTCAGCGCGTCGGTCCAGGCCAGCGCCGCGCGTTCGCGATCGGTGTAGAGCGGCGACTCGTGCCAGGCGCTCAACAGATACAGCCGCTGCTCGGTCTCGCCCTGCTTGCGGGCGTCCTGGGTGTGCATGTTGATGCAATAGGCGCAACCATTGATCTGCGAGGCGCGCGTCTTGACCAGCTCGATCAGCGATTTTTCGAGGCCGGACGCGACGATCTGGGCTTCGAGTGCGACGAGCGCTTTGATGGTGTCAGGCGCGGCTTGGTAGTAGTTCATCCGGGGCTTCATGCAATTCTCCTCTCTGGACGTTTTCAATTTGAGGCGAATGTCAACGTATCCTGATAATCACCATCTGGATCGATGTTGCCAGATACAATAATGTGAACCGATGCAACGGGGGAGGCGGCGGATGTTATCGCGCAAGTCGGTGTCGGCAGGCCACTGTGCGATGCCGCTGGCCGCGGGCAATCAGGCCAAAACGGCCTCCATACGTGTCGTCGCGTTCGACCGCGCGCGCACCTTCGTCACGCTATTGGTGCTGATCCATCACTCCGTGGTCAATTACACCCATTTCGGCAGCGGCGACAAAATGCGCTGGCTGGGATTCGACCTCGTCGTGCTGTTCAACGACAGCTTCTTCATGGCCTGCATGTTCCTGATCTCGGGCCTGTTCGTTCACGACAGCCTGACCCGCAGGGGAGCGTCGAACTTCCTGCGACATCGCGCGTGGCGGCTCGGGATTCCCTTTCTGGTTTCGATCTTCGTGCTGATGCCGATTGCATATTATCCGACCTTCCTGCGTTATCATTTGCCCGGCACCACCGATTTCAACTTCTTTCATTTCTGGTGGCGCACGCTGACGGTTGGCCCCTGGCCGTCGGGCCCGGCATGGTTCTTGTGGGTGCTGCTGGCGCTCGACATCGCCGCCGCGGTGTCGCTGGCGCTCGCGCCGCGGATGCTGAAGATGTTCGGCCTGCTGATCTTCTCGCTGCGCGACTGTCCGTGGACGGCATTTGTCGCCTTTCTGACTTTCTCGGTCGCGGTCTACGTACCGATGCGGCTGATCTTCGGCGATATGAGCTGGCTGGAGCCGGCCGGCTATCCGCTGCCGATCCAGACCAGCCGGATTTTGCTCTATGCCGGTTATTTCCTGACCGGTGTCGGCGTCGGCGTGGTCAGCCTTCGCGCCGGAATCCTGAGCGAGGAAGGTGCGCTCGCCAGGCGCTGGCCGCTCTGGCTTGCCTTTGCGTCGTTGTTCTATGGCGCCATCCTGCTGATGGTCTATGCCCACCACAACTGGATCGCGGATGTCGATTCGCCTCCGCTATCCTGGCAATCCGGCTATGGCTTTGCCTTTGCGCTGTTCAGTGCAGCGATGACATTCACGGTACTGACCGTGTCGCTGGCCTTCGCCTCATCGGGCATGAAGCTGCTCGATGCCATGCGGCCGCAGGCCTATGGCATCTTCCTCACGCACTACATCTTCGTCATCTGGCTGCAATACGCCGTCTACGATTATTCCTGGCCGGCCTTCGCCAAATTTGCCGTTGTTTTCATCGGAACGCTGGCGTTGAGCTGGATGGTCACGCTGCTGCTACGGAAAATTCCAGTTGTGGCGCGGATGATCTAGAATGGATCTCATGCATCTGATGGAATTAGACCATGCAAGTTCAGTATAAGGGGAAAAGTCTGGCCGCGCTGTTCGTGCTCGCAACCGTCATGTTGCTTTCCGGCATGCCTGCCTTTGCCGCCTATCCGGATCGCGTCATCAAGATTATCGTTCCCTTTGCGCCGGGAGGCGGCACCGACGCCATCGCGCGCGTGCTGGCGCAGGAGATGACAAAGGATCTCGGCGCCAGCATCATCATCGAAAACAAGCCGGGCGCGGGCACCATTATCGGCGCGCAGGCGGTCGCGACCGCCGAAGGCGATGGCTATACGCTGCTGATGGGGACGTTTGCCCATGCCGTCAATCCCAGCCTGAACGCCAAACTGCCTTTCGATCCGAACAAGGATTTTTCACCCGTCGCACTGGTGGCGCGGTCTCCCAACATCGTCGTCGTCAATCCAAAGTCGCCATTTCGCTCCATCGCCGATCTGATCGCGGCGGCGAAGGCCGAGCCCGACAAGATCTCCTACGGCACGTTCGGCACCGGCACCTCGGCGCACCTTGCGGGCGAAATGTTCAAGCACATGGCCAAGGTCAACATGACCACGGTTCCGTACAAGGGTTCCGCGCCTGCGATCACCGACCTGATCGGTGGGCAGATCCAGGTGATGTTCACGACGGTCGCAAGCGCGGCGTCCCTGATCGAGGGCGGGCAGTTGCGCGCGTTGGCGGTGACCACGGCGGAGCGCTCGCCCGCCTTTCCGCAATTGCCGACGGTCGCCGAAACCGGTCTTCCCGGTTTTGAAGCGGAAACCTGGTACGGCCTGCTTGCGCCGGCGAAAACGCCGCCTGACATCATCGACCGCCTCAACAAGTCGGCGGCAAAGGCCGCGCAGGCCGACGCCTTCAAAAAGCTCAGCGTCAATGAGGGCCTCGTGTTGATCGCCGCGCCTCCGCAAGAATTCGGCCGCTACTACCGCAGCGAGGTGGAGCGCTGGCGCAGGGTGATCGAAGAAGCCGGTATCAAGATCGAGTAGGCGGGCAGGGCGGCGCGAACCCGGTTCCCCTGATCGCGGTTCCCCGCTAGGATGACGTCATGTATGTGAGCGCTTCCGAGAGCCGAGTGCTGGCGCGCATCTTTGGGCTGTTGTCCGAAGATCTCAGCGAGCGCGACGTTCGCGAGGCGGTCGGCCGCCATTTGCTGGAACTGCTGGAAGCCGATCACTACGCCTCCTTCGTCTGGCAGGATGCGACCGGCCGTTTTGAGAAGGCCGTGTACCTGAACATGGACCCGGACAACATCGCGGCCTACGACCGCTATTATCAGCAGCACGACCCTATCACCTCAAAGCTTCAGGCCCGCCGCGAGGCGACGCTGGTCACGCAGGTGATGCCGCAGCGCGACCTGATGCGGACCGAGTTCTTCAACGACTTTCTCGCCCGCGACGGCCTGCATTGGGGCGTCAATGCCTACAGTTTCGTCGACGGTCGCAATGTCGGCGACGTCAGGATCTGGCGCGGCCGGCGCCGCGACAATTTCGACGGCCATACGCTTGAATTGTTGCGGCTGATCGACCCGGCTTTCACCGGTGCGCTGGTCCGCGCGGCCGGTGGAGATCCGGTCAATGCGGCGGACGGCTCACCGATCCTGAAGCTCTCGGTGCGTGAGTTCGAGATCGCGCGAATGATATCGGACGATCTCAGCGACAAGGAGATCGCTCACCGGCTGCGGGTCGAGGTCTCCACCATCCGTACCCATATCGAGCGGATTTTTGCCAAGCTCGGCGTCCGCCGCCGCAGCGGCGTCGCCAGCCTGTTTGCAAGGCATTAACGTCGCGATGCCCGGCCTAGCGTGACGGTGGCGGCAGCCGGCCGAATATCTTCTCCATCGCCATGCCGACTGCGAGCAACCTGCGATCGCTCCCCGCGGGGCCATCGAGTTCAAGGCCGACAGGCAGCTTGCTCGACGCGCCCAGCGCGATCGGAAGCTGGATGCCGGGAACGCCGGCATTGCTGCCGGGATCGGTGTTCTGGATGAACAGCAGGAAATTGGCGAGGCTCGATGCCTCCGCATTTGACGCGATCGCAACCTTCGGCACGGTCGGGAAGGCGATGGCGTCGAGCTTGTTCTTCGCAAACGTGTCGCGATAGAGCGCCTGCAGCGCGGGCCGGGCAGTCTTCATGGCGGCATCATAGGCCGGCTTGGCGTCGGTGACGGTATTGTTCGGTCCCGGCAGCTTGCGCGGAATGACCAGCCCGTCATAGGTGCCCTTCACGTCGGGGCTTGCGATCTCCTTGGCGAGATTCTCGATGCTGACGCCAGTGGCGCCTTTCTTGAGATAAGCGACCATGTCGTCATAGCCCTCGTAGAGGGCGAGCGGAAATCCGACCTGGCCGTTGAGCTCGGTAAGTTTTGGCATTTCGATATCGACCACCGTCACGCCGTTGGACTTGAGCTTCTCCAGCGCCGCTTTGAATGCGGCTTCGGTATCGGCATCGAGATTGGCCAGCATGGATTTGTCGACGCCGATGCGTACCTGTTTCAGCGCGGCGGGCGCAATCGCGCCGCCTCCGGCGATAACGCGGTCGAGGGCCGCGACATCGGCCATCGTGGCAGCCATCGGGCCGGCGGTGTCGCGGGTGTGAGAAATCGGCGCGATTCCTTGCTGCGAATAGCGGCCGACGGTCGGACGCAGGGCGGCGCAGCCGTTCAGCGCGCAGGGGACCCTGACCGAGCCGCCGGTGTCCGTGCCGAGGCCCGCGGTCACGATCCGTGCGCCGACCGCAGCCCCCGTTCCCGACGACGAGCCCCCGGCGATTCTCGTCGCGTCATAGGCGTTGCGCACGCCGGGCTCCGCGCCGGTCTTGAAAGCGGCGTTGTAGCCGGAAATGCCGAAGGCAAGCTCATGCATGTTGGTCTTGCCGATGATGATCGCGCCCGCCGCGCGCAGTTTTGCCGCCACCGGCGCATCCTTCTTCGGGACGAAGCCCTTCAGCGCCGGCGTTCCCGCGCTGGCGGGAAGCCCGGCCACCTCGATATTGTCCTTGATCACGACGGGAACGCCGCCGAGCAGCTTGCACGAGCCTTTCTTGCGGCCGGCGTCGAAGGCCTCGGCGGCCTTCATCGCGCCGGCCTCGTCCAGCGTGATGAAAGCATTGAGCTCGGCCTTTGCCTTGGCGCGCGCCAGCACCGCCGTGGTCAGCGCCTTGCTGGTGACCTTGCCTGCGCACAAATCGGCGGCGGCCTGTGTCGCGGTCAGTTGATCCAGGTCGATCGTTGGTTGGGCTGCGGCCGGAGACGCCGCGGCGAGGACAAGGCTCGTGAGGGCCGAGCCGAGCAGGATTGAGCTGCGAGCCATGATGATCCTCCGTGCGAATAGGTACCCGTCCGGACGAACCTTACCAGCCGCCGGTTCCGGCGCCTGTCCTTATTTCTGAGGACGTCAGGCCTTCTCCGCCACGAACCTGTTCCGCAACGTGCCTATCCCGGTGATGTCGATCTCGACGACGTCGCCAGCTTTCAGGTCGGGCGAGGCGCCGTCGGTGCCCATCCAGATCACGTCGCCCGGCGACAACGTGAAATACTTGGAGAGCTCGACGAGGAACGGCACGATGCCGAAGATCATGTCATTGGTACGGAAGCGGCCGGTCTCCTTGCCGTTGACCCGGATCACGGTTTCCATCCTGTCGAAGTCGACATCGGTTTCGATCCACGGGCCCATCGGCTTGAAGGTGTCGGCGTTCTTGGAGCGCCACAGGCTGCGATCGGCCTTCTGCCAGCTGCGCTCGCTGACATCGTTGCCGATAGTGTAGCCGAACACGCAATCCATCGCGTTGGCTTGGGTCAGGTGCTTTGCCTTCTTGCCGATGACGACCACGAGCTCGCCCTCGTAATGGATTTTTTCTGTCGCGGTCGCCGGGATAACCACATCCTCGTCATGGGCGATCAGCGCATTCTGCGCACGATAACCGATCTCAGGCCGGTCGGGCACGTTCGGCACAGTGCCGGCCTTGTCGGCGGCTTCCTTGAGATGCTTGAGGTAGTTCAGCCCGACGCAATAGAAGGTGCGTGGGATCAGCGGCAGCTCGATCTTGACGTCCTTCAGCGCATGCGACTGCGTCCCGCGCTGCCATTCGCCGAAGGGATCGCCATTGACGGCGATCACGTGTTCGCCCTCGACAATTCCCCAGGATGTCTTGCCGGCGGCGGTGAATTTGAGCCAACGCATGTGGTGTCCTTTTCTTTATTCGGCTGCGGCCTGCGGGCCGGTTTTCCAGGCGCCGGCGGCAGGACGCGTCAGGCCGAGATTCTCGCGCAACGTCTTGCCGGCGTAATCCTTGTGAAACAGGCCGCGGCGCTGCAATTCCGGCACGATGTGCTGGACGAAATCGGCGTAGGAGCCGGGCACGATGGTGGCCGCGATGACAAAGCCATCGCAGCCGCGCTCAACGAACATCTCCTCTAACTTGTCGGCGATCTCCTTGGGGCCGCCGACGATCGCGTCCTGCACCTGGCCGCGTCCAGAGAAGGTGACGAAGTCGCGCGCACTGGGATTGGTCTTGCCCGAATTCTTCAGAACGCCGTCGCGAATGCCGAGGATGCCCTGCATGCTCATGAGCTCTTCGGTGGTGAGCGGCTCGTCGAGCGGTTTTGATGCGAAGTCATAGTTCAGCGCCTCCGCCAGCAGCGACAGCGCATCGATCTGCAGCGGCAGCTTGTTGATCAGCGCCATCTTGTCCTCGGCCTCGGTCTTGGTCGCGCCGCAGACGGGCGTGGTGAGGTTGCAGAGATACATCTGGTCCGGATCGCGGCCGGCCTTCGCCGCTTCGTTGCGGACAGCCACATAGCCTTCCCTGGCGGCGGCCACGTTGCGCGCGGCGGTGAAAATCACCTCGCCCCATCGGCCCGCAAAGCGCTGGCCGCGGCCGGATGCGCCGGCCTGGATGATGACGGGATGGCCCTGCGCCGAGCGCGGTACGGTGAACGGCCCGCGCGACTTGAAGAACGCGCCGTTGTGGTCGAGCCGCTTCACCCTGGCCGGATCGGCGAACCGGCCGCTGTTCTTGTCCATGATCAGGGAGCCGTCTTCCCAGGTGTCCCAATGTCCGAGCACGACTTCCATGAACTCGTCGGCGCGATCGTAGCGGTAGTCATGTTCGAGATGGGCGTCCTTGCCCATGTTGTGGGCCTCGCCGTCATTGAGCGAGGTGACGACGTTCCACCCCGCGCGTCCGCCCGACATTAAGTCAAGGGTGGCGAACCGGCGTGCGACATCGAACGGCTCGTAATAGGTGGTCGAGCAGGTCGACCCCAGCCCGAGCTTTTCGGTGACCATGCCCATCGTGGTCAGCACGATCAGCGGGTCCATCTTCACGCAGCGGATGCCGTACTCGACGGTGTGAGCGTGATCGTTACCGTAGCGGTCCGGCATCGCCAGGCGGTCGTCGAAGAACGCCATGTGGAATTTGCCGGCTTCGAGAATCCGGGCGATCTCCTGGTAATAGTCGGCCGACATCGAATCGTCGCGCGATTCCGGGTGCCGCCACGAACTCGGCAGATTGGTGCAGTTCTGCGCCTGCAGGAATCCAACCAGCGCCATTTGCCGCGTCATGCCGTTCTCCTTTGCGCGTGGGATTCGATTTCATCTCAGACCGAGTTCGACGGCGAGCTTGTAGTCAGTAGCGAGCGCTTTCAGCTTGTCCCAGGTGGCGTCCTCGATCTCGATGCCGTCGCGCCGGCGCTGCTGTTCTCGGATGTGCTCGATCTCACCGGGATAGAACACGCCGGGCGAACCTTCCGACGGTGACGTCGATTTGAGATAGCGGGCGAACTCGCCGACCTCTTTCTCGAAGTCCTTCAAGGGACGGAATGCGGCGACATTGAACACCGCCATGAAGCATCCGTCATTGTGACGGCCGGTCGGCTCGACGCCAAAGCCCAAGCCCGTGAGCAGGCCGCACAACACTTCGACCATTGCGGCGAGGCCGCTTCCCTTGTAACCCTCGCTGCCGCCGAGCGGCAGCAGCGCGCCGCCCTTGCGATATTGGGTCGGATCGGTGGTGTGCCGTCCCTCCGCGTCGATGATCCAACCCTGCGGGATTTGTTCGCCGCGCGCGACCGACAGCGCGATCTTGCCGGCCGCTACCGCCGAGGTCGCCATATCAAGATAGAACGGCGCCTCGAGATCGGACGGCACCGCAATTGAGATCGGGTTGGTGCCGAGCCTTGCCTCGCGGCCGCCGAACGGTGCGACATGCTTCGGTGAGCGGCCGGAATCGGCGGTGGCAATGCCGATCATCCCCGCCCGCATCGCCATCAGGGGATAGGCGGCGAGCCGCCCGACATGGCTCTGGCGGAACACCGTGCAGGCGGCGACATTGGCGGTCTTCGCCTTTTCGATCGTCAACTCCATCGCCTTGGCGTTGACGTGAAAGCCGAAGCCCCAGTGACCGTCGATCACGGTCGTGGTCGGCGATTCCTGGACGGTGGTCCATTTCGCGCCGGGCACGATATGGCCGGCCTTGATGCGGTCGATATAGGTCGGGATCGCGATCACGCCGTGTGAATCGTGGCCGGCGAGATTGGCGTTGACGCAGCCGACCGCGACGGCATGAGCCTCCTCCTCCGAGGCGCCGGCGGCCTTGAGCAGCGCCGCGCCGATTCGCGTGAGACGGTCGGCCTGGACCATCGGCATGGGAATCTCCTCCACCATTGAACGCCCGCGCGAATAGCGGGTCTTGCTTGTGCCGCAGCCGGCATGCTCTCAAAGCGGCCTCGGCAGGGCAAGTGTGGAAATATCCTGTTAGCCATGCCGCCGGCACGGTCCTCGAGGGCTCGGAATTTCGTCCTGCAAAGTTAGACGATGGCCTTCGGTAGGCCCGCTTCCCGGTCGGCGCGCGCCGTCGGCATGGCTGACAAATCGTGAATGGGCCGTAGTTCTCCGGAGCGACGTCGCTGTTCGTTGGTCCGACATTTACTCTGAATCGCAACTCCCGGCCGCCAATAACGAGCATTTAGGCCCCTTGCACGCATAAAGTCCGCAAGGGGCAGCCCGGCGCTGCCGGCAGGGAGCTTGGGGACGGTGAAGACCGATATCGCGCGCACGTTTGCGGCGTTGAATGCGACCAACGAAGCGATTCTGTACGCCAAATCACCCGAAGAATTGTACGCGAAGGTCTGCGAAGCCGCGTTCTCGGTTGGCGACTTCCTGGCTGTGGCGGTCTTCCTGCTGGAGGCGGAAACCAATCTCCTGCGCTTCGCCGCCGGCTGCGGTGATGACGTGCCCCGCCTGCGCAGCATCGACATTTCGGTCGTGGCCGGTACGCCCGAGGGATCCGGGGTTGCCGGGCAAGCCTTCCGCGACCGGCGAATATGCGTCAGCAACGATTTTCTGAACGACCAGCGCTCGCTGGCCTGGCGCGATAGCGCCAAGGCCAACCAGGTCGGCGCGGCGGCGGCCCTGCCGCTGACCTGCAATGGCGAGAGCGTCGGCGTGTTGCTCGTTTCGCGTCGCGAGGCGCACTCGATCGACGGGCAGCTCGTCTCGATGCTGGAGCGCGTGTCGGCAAACATTTCATTTGCACTCGACAATTTCGACCATGAGGCCGCGCGCAAGAACAGCGAGCGTACCATGCGGCGGTTGAACCGGATGTTCGGCGCCATCAGCGCGACCAACGAAGCCATTCTTCGCGCCAAGACCGAACAGGAACTCTATCAGCGCGTCTGCGATGCCGCGGTACACAGCGGCAAATCCGCGGCTACGGTGATCCTGCTGGCGCAGCCGGACTCGATCTGGTTGAAGCCGGCCGCCGGGACGGGCGCCATCGTCGAACAGATCATGCGGGCGCCGTTCTCGATCGATGCGGGCAACCCCTATGGAACGGGCGTCTGCGGCAGGGCATTCCGAACGCAGCAGCCAGCCGTCAACAACGATATCCTCAACTCGACCCAGGGGCAGCCCTGGCATCAGGCCGCACGCGAGACCGGCGTCACCGCCTGTGTCGCCGTTCCCCTGATCAAGGCCGACGAGAGCATCGGCGTGTTGATGTTCTTTGTCGGAAAACTGTGGGCGGAAGACGAAGAGATCGTCGCCCTGATGGCGCGGATCGCGGAGAACGTCTCCTTTGCGCTGGACAATTTCGAGCGTGCTGGCGAAAAGGCGAGAGCCGACGCCCAGAAGGAGCGGCTGAGGCGCATGCTGGCGGCGCTCAGCGCGACCAACGAAGCGATCATTCGTGCAACGTCGCGGACGGAACTGTTCGAGCTGGTATGCGAAGCTGCCGCGAACGGCGGCCGGTTCAATTCGACCAGCATCATGCTGGCCAGATCCGACAGCGACTACACCGATTTGGTGGCCGTGGCGGGGCCGACGGCCGACAATATGCGCCGGGTGAAGGTTTCGATCAACGCGGACCATCCGGAAGGACGCGGGCTGTGTGGCAACGCTTTCCGCTCCCGCCAGGCCAGCATCGCCAACGATTTGCGCGCTGACCCGCGCGGGTCGGCGTTTCACCGGTTCATTCACAGCGACGGCGCGATGTCAGGGGCGGCGTTCCCGCTGCTGGTTTCCGGTCAGGCGGTCGGCGTGATGTTTTTCATTTCCTCCGAGAAGGATACATTCACGCCCGAATTCGCTGAACTGCTGCAGCGGCTCACCGACAACGTGTCGTTCGCGATAGGAAACTTCGATCGGGCCGACGAGAAGGCCAGGACGGAAAGCCAGAAAGAGCGCCTGACGCGGATGTTCGCCGCTCTCAGCGCAACCAACGAAGCCATCATGCGGGCCAAATCCCGCAACGAACTGTTCGATATGGTGTGTGAGGCGGCGGCGAACGGCGGCCGGTTCACCTCGGCCACCATCGCATTGGCCGATTCCGGCAGCGACCTGCTCAGGATCGTCGCCGCGTCGGGCCCGGCTGCCGAGACGACGCGCCACGTCAGGTTGTCGGTCGATGAAGCCCGTCCCGAGGGCCGAGGGCTCAGCGGAACGGCGTTTCGAACCAGACGGCCCTGCATCACCAATGATTATGTGACCGACCGGCGCGTCGCGGCTTTCCAGGCCATCGTCGGCAGCTACGGCGCTCAGTCAGGCGCCGCCTTTCCCCTGCTGGTTCGCGGCGAGCCGGTCGGCGTCATGATTTACATGTCCCTGGACAAGGACACCTTCACGCCCGAGTTTTCGGAATTGCTGCAGCGATTGGCCGACAATGTGTCGTTCGCGTTGGAGAATTTCGACCGCGCTGACGACAAGGCACGGACCGAGGTCCAGAAAGAGCGCCTGACGCGCATGCTGGCGGCGCTGAGCTCAACCAATGAGGCGATCATCCGCGCGACGTCGCGGGCGGAATTGTTCGATCTGGTGTGCGAGGCCGCGGCCGACGGCGGCAAGTTCACCTTGACCTCGATCGCGCTGGTAAAGCCCGATAGCGATTATCTCGACGTGGTGGCTGCCGCCGGGCCGACCGGTGTCAGCGCGCGCCTGGCAAAGCTTTCGGTCAATGAGGCGCACCCGGAGGGACGCGGGCTGTGTGGCCAGGCGATACGTTCGCAGCGAGCCTGCATCATGAACGATTACCTCTCTGATCCGCGCGCCGCGGCGTTTCACGGTACAGCGCGCACTGACGGTACGAACTCAGGCGCTTCATTCCCCTTGTTGGCGCAAGGGCAAGTAGTCGGCGCAATGTCATTCATGTCACGCGAGAAGGATACGTTCACGCCCGAGTTTGCGGAGTTGCTACACCGGCTCGTCGACAACGTATCGTTCGCGCTGGAGAATTTCGATCGCGCCGATGAAAAGACCAAGGCCGATGAGCGGATCGAGTATCTGGCGTCGCACGACAGCCTGACCAACCTGCCGAACCGGGAAATGTTCAACGGCATGCTACGCCGCGCGATCGATGCTGCCGCGCGCTACCAGCGGCAGTTCGCCCTGCTGTTCATCGACCTCGACAGGTTCAAGGTCATCAACGACTCGCTGGGACACGACGCCGGCGACATGCTGCTGGTGGAGATCGGCGGCAGACTGCGCCGCGCGCTGCGTTCGAGCGATGTCGTGGCGCGGCTCGGCGGCGACGAGTTCGTGGTCATTCTGGAGGAGGCCGCCGAGCGTCACGAGGTCGAGCACATTGCCGGCGAGTTGCTCTCCGTGCTGAGCCAGCCGCTGCAGCTCAGCGGTCACGAATGCCACACCACCGCTTCGATCGGGATCGCGATGTACCCATCCGACGGCACCGACATGCAGACGCTGACCAAGAACGCCGACATGGCGATGTACCTCGCCAAGGAAGACGGCAAGAACGGCTTCCGCTTCTTCACCAAGGAGATCAAGACGCAGTCGATCGAGCGCCTGACGCTGGGAGAGCGCGCTGCGCCGCGCGTTGGAGCGCGACCAGTTCTCGCTGCACTATCAGCCCAAGATCGACATGGCGAGCGGCCAGATTACCGGCGTCGAGGCACTGTTGCGCTGGAATCACCCCGATCTCGGCACCGTGTCGCCGGGGCAATTCATTCCGCTTGCCGAGGAAACCGGGTTGATCGTTCCGATCGGCCGCTGGGTGCTCAAGGAAGCCTGCGCGCAGAACATGGCCTGGCAGCACCGCGGCCTGCGGCCGGTGACGATGGCGGTCAACCTGTCGCCGCGGCAATTCGCCGATCCGCATCTCTTGCACGATGTCGACGAGGCGCTGCTGGCAAGCGGCATGTCGCCGGTGCTGCTGCAGCTCGAAGTCACCGAAAGCATGGTGATGCGGAACGTCTCGCGCGCGATCAAGATACTCGACGCGATCCAGAGCCGCGGCATTCGCCTTGCGATCGACGACTTCGGCACCGGCTATTCGTCGATGTCGCTGATGAAGCAGTTTCCGATCGATACGATCAAGATCGACCGCTCCTTCGTTCGCGATCTGCCCGTCGATTCCGAAGACCAGGCCATTGCCCAGGCGATCATCAGCATGGGCAAGGCGCTTGGCATGACCGTCATTGCGGAGGGTGTCGAGACCGTGGAGCAGGAGGCTTTCCTGCGTAGCCATGCCTGCGATGAAATGCAGGGCTTCCTGTTCTCCATGCCGCTGCCTGCGAAGCAAATGGCCGATCTGCTTCGGGCCGAACCGCGGCTGGCTTCGCCGCCATTGCAGCCGGAAGCCGGGTCAGGGTTGAAAAGCACTGTCGTCTGACGGCTGCGGGTGCAGCTCGCGGACCGTCGGATCCGGGATGGCCGTTTTGCGGGGAAAATCATAAGGCCACGGCACAGAGGTCTGGCCTGCGAAGGCCCCAAGGAAGATGTCCGCGGCGGAAGCATAAGTCGCCCGGTCTGGCAATCCGAGCTCGGCGCACCATTCGGCGGGGAGCGACTGGGAGGAGGCGCGCAACTCCATCGCGGGTCCCCACCACCATGCCGGTGCGGGTGAGCGTTCCGTTTCCGGAACGGCACGCCACGTGATGTATTCGCCGATCATACGTTCAAATTGCAGTATCGCCGCCGGATGCATTCCATCTCCTGAAGCCTGATGATATCCGCATCCACGGGCGGCGCAATGCATGTTGCCGGTTATTGCCGGCCGTGTTGCCAGTGCAAGGTCACATCCGTGCCTGATTTGTTGAGATGGACATGCTGATCGACGTGGTCGACCCATGACATCGGAATGAAGTGATGATGCTGGCCATCAGGCGAACTCTGTTTGGTCAGCTTGATCTTGTCGGTTCCTTCCATATGGTCGACTTTTCCGACTGTCTTTTTGTCCGACGAGATGACGTCCATATGTTCCCGGATCTGTGAAGCGGAGGCCATGTTTCATATCCCTCCAATGGTTGGGGAGATAAAACGCGCCGCTGCCGGAATGGTTGCTCGGTCGTTGATCTCGAAGCCGGTCCCGTTCCGCCAGCGGTTACTTCTCTTCCGCCGCCGTCGACGTCGCCGGGCCTTCGCCCATGATCAGGAGAACGGCGTCCTCATCCTTTGCGCCGTCCCAATGCACCTGCTTGGCGAAATGCGTGACAAAGCTGCCGGCCGGCATCGGCGTCGTGTTGGCGCGATCGAACTTCGGCCCCGAGCCGACCCACCACGTACCCTGCAGCACGACGATGTAGCGATCGTTGGGATGGAAGTGCGGGCGGCTGAAATGATTGCCCTTGGTCCATCTGTTGTAGACCATATAAAAGCCGGGCTTGGCCGGATCGCCTACGACAACAGCGCTTTGCGCGCCGGCAGAATTGACCGGGCCCCAGGGAATCTGGTCCGGCAATTTGTAGATGACGGCGGCTGGATCGAGTTCTGCAGCGGAGCTGATGCTCAACATGCCGGCGATAGCCAGCGGCGTCATGAGGTATCGCCAGGACCGGGGTATCGCCTTCATGATTTCCTCCCTTGCCGTTTCGTCAGCTGAGATGCGCTCATCTCTGTTGTCGCGATGCTAGCTGGTCTCGTTCCAGCGGAGCAAGGCGCGCGGGTGCATGCGTGATCGGCAACAGCGGTAAGCGAAATGTCGCACAACGCAATTGCAGCATGAAAAACGGATTTACGCCGCGCGTCGCGGTGATAGGTTGCCGCCCAACTAAAAGCAGCCATGGGAGGGTTACGTTCATGAAGCGTTTGTCGATACTTGCCGCCGGTCTGTTGATCGGCACCGCCGCTATTCAATTTTCCGGCGTGGCGTCCGGGCAGAGCGCTGGCTGGGTGACGCTCGTCGATGGCACCAAGATGGGCGACTGGACCGAGGTCGGTAAAGCCAATTGGGCGATGAAGGACGGCGCGCTTGTGGCCGATAAGATCACCGAGGGCAAGGATCCCTCCTATCTCGTCAGCAAGGAATCCTACAAGGATTTCGAGATGAAGGTCGAATTCTGGGCCGACGATGACGCCAACAGCGGAATCTTCATTCGCTGCGACCAGTCGGGGAAGATCGACTCCAAGATCTGCTACGAGATCAATATTTTCGACAAGCGGCCCGATCCGACCTACGGCACCGGCGCGATCGTTGATGTGGCCAAGGTCGACCCGATGCCGAAGGCGGGCGGCAAATGGAACACTTTCGAAATCACGGCGCGGGGGCCGCATCTCGTCGTTGTGCTGAATGGCCAGAAAACCGCCGATGTCCAGGATTCAAAACACGCCAGCGGCCCGTTCGCGCTGCAATACGGCTCTGGCGTGATCAAGTGGCGCAAGGTGCAGATCAAGCCGCTGTAGGCCGGTTGAGCGATCGCTTACGCGGTTGCTCCGCCTCACTCGCGAGCCGGCGCACCCGTCTTCAGCGGGTGCGCCTTTTTGTGCCACGCCCAGGCGGTGCGGATGATCGTGGCCAGGTCCGAATGGGCTGGACGGAAGTTCAATGTCGCGCGTGCGGCGGAGGGATCGGCGACCAGATAGGTCGGATCGCCTGTCCGCCGCGGCTTGACGACATGCGGGACTTCGCGGCCGGTCTCGGCCGCAATCGCCGCGAGGATTTCGCGCACCGAGAAACCGTTGCCGGTGCCGAGATTGAACGCGCCGCCTGAATGTCCCTCGAGCAGCAGCTTGAGCGCCAGCACATGGGCAGCTGCGAGGTCTGTGACATGGATGTAGTCGCGGATCGCCGTTCCATCGGCCGTGTCGTAATCATCGCCGAACACGGCGAAGTCCGGCACGTGCCCCTGCAGCGCCATCATAGCGCGGGGAATGAGGTGGGTTTCGACCTCGCGCAGCTCGCCGATGCCGCCGGCTGGATCGGCGCCAGCGGCGTTGAAGTAGCGCAGCGCGAATGAGCCGAAGCCATAGGCTGCGCGATAATCGGCCAGCACGCGCTCGGTCATCCATTTCGAGGCGCCATAGGGATTGATCGGCGCGCAGGGGTAGTCCTCCCGTAGCGCCTTGCTGTCGGCATTGCCATAGACCGCGCCGGTCGATGAAAACACCAGGCGGTTGCAGCCAGCCTCGCGCATGGTTTCCAGCAGTGACAGCGTGCCGGCGAGGTTGTTGATGTAGTATTTCTGCGGGTCGGCCACGGATTCGCCGACCAGGCTCGACGCGGCGAAGTGCATGACGGCGACGATGTCATGCTCGGCAAAGGCCCGTGCCAGCGTTATCTTGTCGGCGATGTCGCCGACCACCAGCGCGCCCGCGGCGAAGCTGCGGTGGCCGGTCGAAAGATTGTCGTAGGTGACGGGCTGGTAGCCCGCCGCATCCAACGCCCTGCAGCAGTGCGAGCCGATATAGCCGGCGCCACCGGTGACGAGAATGGCTGGATGTCTGCTCATTGGTTGTGTGTCCTGCCGATATCAGTCGATCGGCTCCTGTTCAGCAACAGATAGAGCGCGCGCGGGTTGGTAGTCAAATAGCGCCAGAACAGGCGGCGCGGTTCCAGCCAGATGCGCCAGGCCCATTCGAGACTCGCATGCTGCATCCACAGCGGCGCGCGGACGCGGCTGCCCGACAGGAAATTGAACAGCCCACCCGCTGTCTTGATGACGCCGACATTGCAGAGCTCCGGTGTGAATTCCGCGACGAATGCCTGTTCATAGGGAATGCCGAGCGCAACCCAGAGATAGTCCGGTGCCAGTGCGTTGATTTCTGCGACCTTGGCGCGCAGCGCCTCGCCCCGCAGATAGCCATGGCATCGTCCGACGATCTTGAGATCGGGATATTGCTTGCGAACGCAGGCGACCGCGGCGGCGTTCTCCGTCTCGTCCGCGCCTAACAGGTAGAAAGTCAGGCCGGCCGCCTGCGCCTTGCCGGCAACGACGTGAAACAGGTCGGTGGTCGCGACGCGTTCGGGCAGCGGCATCGACGATTTGAACCGCGACACGGTCACCAGCGGCTGGCCGTCGGCATTGATCAGATCGGCGGCCCGAAACAGTCGGTCGGTCATCGGTTCGGTCGAGCAGCGCGCCAGCACCTCGCCATTGGCCGAGGTCAGATAGAGCGGACGATTGACGCGGCGTTGCGGGAACACCATCTCGATCATGAAGTTCGCGGTCTGCTCGAGATCCAGCACGGCGAGCCGCAGGCCGCCCAGCGTGATGCGGGGTACGTTGGCCGTAGCTGCTCTCCCGACGGGATTTGCGCGACGCTCACGCATATTGCTTGTCCCGCTGCGGGCTCGCGGCCGTCGGGTTGACTTCGCTGAGGACGACACCGACCAGCTTGCACTCGGTCCCGCCGAGGGCTGCGATGATATCTTCCATGCTGTCGTTGATGTCGAGATGCACGGGGAGGATCGCAACGAGTCCGTCGACCATGTCGAGCAGTTTGCGGTCCATCGTGGTCCACGGCATCGTCGGCCCGTCGAGAATCACGAGGTCGTAGCCGCCGGCGGAACGGGCCTGCGCAATGGCCTTGCGGATGGCGTCGCCGGCTTTCGCGTCGGCGGCATCGAGAGCCGGCAGGATCGAAATTCCGTTGGCGGTCGGAATCGCGCGGGCGGCCTTGGTGCCGATGCTGAGCCAGCCGAAACGGCTGGACTCGCTCTTGATGAAGTGGCTCGCCTTTTTCGAGAGTGCGCGTTCCTTCAGATCGGCATCGATCAACAGCACCTTGGCGCCGTCACGCGCCGCGGCGAGTGCGATGTTCAGCGCGGCGATGCTGCGGTCCTGATCCGGGCCGGCGCCGATCACAGCCATCACGGGCGGGGTTTCCCCGCCGGTGCGTCTGGCCAACGCCGCGCGCATCTCGCGCATGGCATGGAGGACAGTCATCAGCGGAAAGCCCGCGCGCAGCGTCGGCCAGCCCAGTCGCGTGACGTCGGCGGTGCTATCAGTTGCAAGGATGCTGCCGAGCGTGCGCATCACGTCGGCTTCCTGCAGCCGCGCGATGACAGGCTTTTCGATCAGGCTGACTGCGGGTTGCGGCCGAGGTTCGGCGGCGGGCGGCTGCTTCGCGGCCGCAGGAGCGGTAGGTTCCCTGGAAGCTTCTGCCGGCGCGTTATCCCGCGACTGAACCGGGTTCGTGCCCGGTATCAACTGGTTGAGCGCAACGAACCAGCCGGCGGCTGCGAGCCCGCCAAGAACGAAGCCGATCATCGCGAGCAGGCTCATGGCCGGCGGGAAGGTGCGCCGCTGCGGCACGGTGGCGTCGCCGATGATGCGTGCGTTCGAGGTGTTCAGGCTCTCCTGCTCCTCGGTTTCGCGCGATCGCTTCAGGAACGACTGATAGACGTCGCGGCTTGCCTCCACCTCGCGTTCGAGTTCGCGCAGGCGCACCGAGGCCTGGCTCATCTGGACGCTCTGGCGCTTCTGGGCTTCCAGCGCCTTGTTGAGCGAGGCTTCATAGTCGCGGGCGCGGATCAGGTCGTTCTTCGCGGCCTGCGCGTAGCGCTCGACCTCTTCGTTGATGGCGCGGCGCAGGTCCTGCACCTGCTGTTCCATCTGGCGCAGCGCCGGATGACGCGGTCCCAACTCGCTCTGCAATTCCGCCTGGCGCTTCCGCGCCTCGGCATATTGCGCGCGCAGATTGGCGATGGTCTGCGACTGCAGCGCCTCGGGAATGGCGCCCGCATCGGAGGATGCCTTGCGGCTGGCTTCGATCTGGTCGTACTTGGCCTGTGCGTCGAGCGTCAGGGCGCGGGCGGCAGCGAGCCGCTGGTTGCTGGAGGAGAGCTGCTGGTCGCTGATCAGCGTGTCCTGGGTGCCGACGAAATTGTTCTGCGCCTTGTATACCGCGAGCGTGTTCTCGGCGTTGCGAAGCCGTTCCTGCAATTCCTTCAGCCGGCCGGAAAGGTCGCTGGTTGCACGCCGCGCGGCGGCGGCCTGCGACTGCTTGGATTCGGCGAGATAGGCCTTCGAGATTGCGTTGGCGAGCATCGCCGCCTTGGCTGGCTCATACGACCAGACGTCGATATCGACGATGAAGGTGCGGTCGGTCTTCTTGACGTTGATGTGGCGATTGAGCGCTTCCAGCGCGCCCATCTCGATCTGCTTCTGCTGCTCGGCGGTCGGGCGCAGTTCGACCCCGAACAGGCCGAGCAGCGATCCCAGAATGCCCTTTGAATCGCCGCCGCCGAACTCCGGGTCCTTTTCCAGATGGGTATCGCGGATCACCTGCAGCAGCACATTGTT
Source organism: Bradyrhizobium sp. AZCC 1610 (assembly GCF_036924515.1). Lineage (NCBI taxonomy): Bacteria > Pseudomonadati > Pseudomonadota > Alphaproteobacteria > Hyphomicrobiales > Nitrobacteraceae > Bradyrhizobium > Bradyrhizobium sp. AZCC 1610. The sequence goes on from NZ_JAZHRR010000001.1 coordinate 592,165, forward strand.
CGAGGTGATGACGCGCGCCTGGCTCTCCACCACCATCGCGAGGCCGGAAATGTCCTGGGCGCGCGGCGTCAGTTCGCGATCGACCAACTGCAATTCGCGGGGATCGACGTAGAGCTGGGCGGAAGCGGTGTATTTCGGCGTCAGGCCCTTGCCGATCGCAACCGCGACGCAGGCGGAGATCAGTGCCGCTGAGGCGATCGCGACCTTCCGCTGCCACAGGAGCTGGGCCAGATCGAGCACGCTGAAACCCGCCGGCGCGGCTGCCGCCGCCGGTCCGGCCTCAGGCTTCGCCCGGTCTATCGGCTGGTCATAGATAAGCATCGACCCCAGCTTCCATTCGAACTGCCGTACGCTTCGGCTGAGGGGCTACTCCTCGGGTTACGCCATGGGCGCCGAAAAAAAGCGCTGAACAAACGCAACAGGGAAAATTAACCATACTCACTGAGGGACTATTCCCCGAATTGGCAAACAAAGCGTTTAAACGCGGGCGCATCGCATCGCCTCCGCCATGGTGAGAACCGGAATCTTCCGCCGCGATGCCGCTTCCAGCGCATGCGCGAGCAGGGCGGGCGAACAGCCATAGGGACTCGGCCGGTCGGTGACGTCGTGACCGTAGAAAATTAACCATCCGTTATTGGTTTGCGCTTCGTCGAACGCACGGTCGATCCCGCCGCAATCCATCTCGCGATCGATCAGCGGCATGGCGCGCAGGAACTGCAAGTCGACGCTGCCGGTGTTGACGCCCTGCACGATGCTGCGGCAGGTCTGGAACGCCTTCCTGAGCTGACGCTTCCGGGCGTAGGAGCCGTATCCGAACGGGTAGGCAAAACTATCGACCCGTATCGAATGATCGAGCGCGCGAAGGTAAGCGCTGTTGCGCGTGATTTCCTGCCGCATCGCGGCCTCGTCGAGATCGCAGGCGCGCTGATGCGAGAACGTGTGGCAGCCGATCTCGTGACCCCTGCGGTGAAGCGCGACCACGTCCTCGGCATCGCCCGCCACCCAGTCCGGCGCGTCGGCGCCGACCAGGCTGCCCGAGACATAGAACGTCCCGCGTGCGCCATGCGCTTCGAGCATCTCGGCGCCGGCCGTCACCGCACTCTTTGGAAGATCATCGAAGGTGAAGCTGACCATCGGCGTGCTGTTGCGCAGCCGGAATAAATCGACGCGCAGATGCATCGCCAGCCGGTGACCGACCTTCGCCCTTGCCTCTGACAACATCGTATTCATGGTCTCAACGCTTTCGCAGGATCACGTGGTAGTCGCCGTGCCGCACGTCGATGCGGCCGGGCAGGAAGAAGTTCATCACCTTCGCCGCGGCATCGACCATGGCGGCGAACAGAGGCTTGCGCAGCCGCATCTCCGGGTAGCGCGGGCTCTCATACTGCTTGCGGTAGATCATTTGCAGGCCGTGCTGCTCGGCGAACGCCTCCAGGTTGGAAAGCGTGACCAGCGGATGGAACAGCGTTGGGAACGGCGCGTGGCCGGGCAGGCCGGCTTTCTTGTCGCCGCGGACGTGGCGATAGAACCAGACATGGAACCAGTGCGGCGAGTATTTGGTGACGACGCCGGACAGCGACCTTGGATTGGGCGCGCCGATCAGGATCATGCCGTTCGGCTTCAACGATTCGTGGAAATTCAGCAGGGCTGCTTCGACGTCGGGCACGTGTTCGATCACGTTGTAGCAGATCACCAGATCGAAGCTGTTGGGCTTGAAGCGATAGGTCTGGATGTCGCCGAGGATAGCCTGCTGCGCGTAGTCGTTGTTGCGGACCTGGTCCTCGTCGATGTCGACCACGGTGACATGGGCGCGATGCAGCACCTTGAGCGGCAGGAAGCTGGTTGAGCCGCCACCGGCTTCGTAGATCGAGAGTTCGCCCGCAGGCAGTGTCGCTTCAAGGATGCCGTGAACGGTCAGCAGGCTCTGCCGTGCCTGGCCGTGTGCCAGCTCGAGCAGCGCCTGCGGATGCTTCACGGTTTCGGTCGCCTGCCTGCGGTCGATCGTGGCTGCCTCGTTCATCGACTTCATCCATTCTGACGTGGGAGTTGCCTTGCTCATTTTAGTTTTCCCAATCGACGCGCTGAAAAGCTTCCATCAATGCCTGGTCTGCCGTGTGAATCGACGGATCGAACGGCACGCGGTTGGTCCGTTGATACTTCCAATTGCTGCCGATCTCGCGGAAGTGTCGAAACGAAAAGTCCCTGGTGCAGAAATAGGACGCCCACCAGGAGAAGATCGAATGGACATGCCATTGCGCATGCGTGGGGCATCGGGCGGGAACCACCGTCCATTTCGGCAGACACTCGTTCGAGTCGCACCGCATCACGAGCCTTGAGAACGCGTATTTCGGCGGCATGAGAATCGAGAAGTCGGCGTGGCGATGGGGCGCCTTGCTTGCGTTGTCGCGGACCCCATCGTCGATGCCGATGATCCATCGCCCGCGATATCGGACAAGCCCGGTCCACGATTGTTCGGCGGCTTCAAACACCGACTTTCCCGTCTTTGACAGGACCAGCTCGTCGATGTCGGAGTTCATGGCGCTCCGGGCATTCTGCAGGAAACGCCATCTGGCGTGCTCCCACGCCCCCAGCTGGCAGAAATCGGAATCCCAGTGATCCCAGCTGTTCGCGCCCTGCGGACCGTATTTGAAAGGCCACTCCATCACGACCGAGCATTGGATGCCCGGGACCGAGCGGAGCGCCGCGCTCAGCGTGGCGCTGTCGTAGGCGCTGGAGCCGTTGTCATAAATCAGAACGGCATCTGCGCCGTGAATGTCCCGGTTGAACCTCACCCAATCGAGGATCCATTCGATCGGATTGTCCTTCGACATCGTGAAGATGACACGGCGATCCCGGAACATCTCCGACTCGTTCGGCGACACCGAGAACGCGAAGCTCCCCAGTTCGCCCAATGCCTGGATCGGGCCTGCATGCTCGGGAATGTCCAGCCACAATTGGGCATGGCGGTCGAGGTGCCTTGTCCGCGCCTTGCGGGTCCCGGCGCCGCTGATGAAGTTCGTCGTCGCGACGTCGCGCGCGAGGTTGAAGAATGGCGGTGCAAACAGGGCAATCTTCGATTTGCTCACCTGCACTGCATCGTAGAACAACGTATTGCTGTCGAAGTCGCGGTCGAAATTCTCGCCCCGAAACTCGAGCGGGCGCGCCGCCTCGCGCCGCTTGTCGGTAAAGTCCGACAGCGACATCGGGTTGGTCCGGCAGATGACATGTCGATTGTCGGTTGCAACGACCGCATTTTTGCTTGCCAGCCGCATCATGATTCTCTTGTCGACATGCTGGGTAGTCCCGGAGACGGGGCGGTGATGGACGGGGCCGGGAGATTGCGCCGCGCGGTATAGGCGATCACGGCCTTGCGCAAGCCGGTGATATCGAATGCGAAGGCCGCGGCGACGTAGACCAGGCAGCCGGTTGCGGCCAGCACGCCAAACGAGACCACGCCGATCGGAAGCAGTGGTTTGATGAACGTCAGCACCAGCGCCATGATCGCCGTCGCCGCGACGATGCGCATGGCCTGGAATGCGTTGAAGGGGAGCGGAAATGCCTTTCGCGTGAGATACCAGCCGAAGGCCGCGCCGAAAGCTTCCACGATAACGAGGCTCGACGCCGCGCCGACCAGGCCAAATCTGGCGAGCAGGAGCGGCATGACCAGCAAATTCGCGATCAGCATCACGACGCTTTGCGTCGTCATCAAGAACGGCGTCTTGGCGAGGTGAAAGCTCGCATGAATGTAGGATTGGGAGATCGACTGAAACAGCCAGGCAAAGGCCAGGATCGGCATGATCTGCGCCGCGGTCTCCCTGAACTCGCTGCCGAGGACCACGCCAGCGATATAGCTGCTCGTCAAGGCCACGCCGACCACTGCCGGCAAGACGGCGGCCAGCAGAATTTCGAGGCTGAATTCCAGATGCGGCCGCGCCTCGGCGGCGCCACCGGTGGCGCAGGCGCGCACCGCCAGCGGGATCGTTGCGGACGCGATGCTCACCGCCGGGATCAGGATGATCTGCCGGACGAGATCGGCGGATGCGCCGTACTGGCCGGCCGCGTGGTCGCCCATGAAATGAAACACCAGTATCCGGTCGAGCGCGGCGTGGATCGCAAAGACGATGCCCGACAGCGTGATCGGAATGCCGAATGTCGCAAACGTCCGCAAATCGGAAATCTTCGGGCCGGCGACGGGGGATCGCAGGATCGTGCCCGCAAACAGCGTCGTCGTGACGAAGTAGGTGATGGTCACCATCGCGAGCTGGCACAGTCCGCCGCCGCCCAAAAGCGCCGCGGCCAGGCACAGCGTGAACGCCAGGCAGGCGCGAATGATCGACGCTGACATGAATGCGAACGATTGCAATCGCGCCTTCAGCAGTTCCTGCCCGAGCTCAAAAAGGCCGAGCCCCAGCGCGAAAAAGATTGCTGCGAGATTTCGCTCCAGCGATACCGAAGTCGTCAGCGTGGCAATAAGGAGCGCGATCGGTGCGGCGAGGGCCGAGATGAGATAGGCGACGAAGATGGTCTTCCGGACGTCGACCGCGCCGCCTTCCGACTGGAAACGCAGCGCAGAGACGCGAACCCAGGTGAACAGCAGCGCCGAGACGATGCCCGCGGTGCTCAGACCGACGACGTACACGCCATACTCTTCGGGCGAGAGCAGACGCGTGAACACGATCGCGCTCAGCAAGCCGATCGCGGCCGATACGACGCTCGCAACCGAATAATGGAACGTTTGGCTGAGCATTATACTTTCTGCCTTTGAAGCGCGGAACTTCGCTTCGGCAATGGGTTCAGGGTTAACGACACGTTGCAATTCAGCTTAACAATCTGCCGGAGGCCCGCCGCTAACCGGCGCAGAAGTCCCGCAGTGCCCATGGAGCAAAATCGGTGCCGAACCGGCGCAGTACGTCTTGCGGCGCGTCGGCGTGGTTAACTTGTCGCTTTCCCATCGTCTGTTGCGGATAAGGCGTCGCCGCCGCTGAAGCCCGGCATGTCCGGCACATCCGGCTCGTCTACGGTGTCCGCATTTGCGACACGCCGATGCCGCTCCAGCTCCGCGGTAACCATGGCGCAGGCGCCGTTCGGGCATGGGCCCGTACTGGACTGGATATTGCAAAGCCGGTCGATGACATCGTCGACCCCGTCGGCGATTGGATTTCAGATGACCGATTTTCGAAGAAAACTCTTTTCGCAAGAAGCGGGCTGCGAGCCTCCTGTTCTTTTTGGTACAGCCGCCCTGTCCGGCCTGTATCCTTTTGCGACGGCGAGAGCCCACGATCGCAACGGCTTCCTGCTATCGGCCGCCTTTGCCAGAAAGCACGCGAGGGCAAGCGATGTTTCGAACTGATCCAAAGCGACCCAAAAGGCACGGCGTGAAGCGGTTGGTGCTGTTTCTGGCGGCCTTTGTCCTGACCGTGCTGCTGCTGGCGCGCGTCGACAGCAATGCCGCTTCGCGCGCCGCGTCCAACCCATCGAAGTTCGCAGGCGCCTTCGTCAATTGGGGGCCCATAGGGCGCGAGCATACGCTGCAGGCGTGGGAAAAATGGCTGAAGCAGAAGCCGTCCTCGGTGCTCGGTGTCGACTTCTATGGGCAAACGACCTGGGAGGATTTTTCCAAACTGAGCTGGGTTCCGGGCGTCTGGAAGAAGCTCAATCCTGCGCGCAATTTGGTCTGGTCGATCCCGCTGACCATGAAGGGGACGCCTCTCGCTGACGTTGCCGATGGGCTCCACGATGCCGAATTCGAAGCCGCCGCCCGGGCGATTTCAGAGGCGCATCCGCAGGCGATCATTCGGCTCGGCTGGGAGATGAATCTGGCTGACATGGCGTGGTTCGCCAAAGGACATGAAGCCGATTACATCAGGGCGTTCCGGCGCGTCGTGGAAATATTCAGGCGTCATTCCACGGGCTTCAAGTTCGACTGGTGTCCGGGGTGGGGGCCGCAGGAGATGCCGGCGGATCTCAGCTATCCCGGCGACGACGTCGTCGACTACATCGGTCTCGACGTCTACGACTTCAAGCACGAGGGCACGCCTGAGGAGCGCTGGAACGCCTTCTACGTCAAGGCGCCATTCGGCCTGGAATGGCACCGCGAGTTTGCGCATCTGCACGGCAAGCGGATGAGCTACCCCGAATGGGGCGTGGGCAATTTTGGCGACAATCCGTTCTTCATTCAGCAGATGCACGACTGGTTCATGAAGAACGAAGACAGGATTGCCTACGCCGCTTACTTCGACGTCAACGGTGCGTGGCCTACCCAGATCGACAACGGCCAGTTTCCGAATTCGCAGCGGCTGTTCCGAAAGCTGTTCAGCCGCTGATTGCGGCCAGCGTTCGTTCAGCGCTGATTAACTCCGTCCATTAACCGTCGTCGGAGTTCGTTGCTTCACGTTTTGCCGCCGGACCGAATATTGCACCGCTGCGCGCGTTACGTTCGCAAAGGCCGGATCAATCCCGGAATGAACGACCTTATCGAGACGGAAGTGTCCCGGCATGACGCCGGCCATCCCGTTTCGGGACGATGAGACATATTCGTGAACGACCTGAGCGTCATGGCAGAGATTTCGACCAGCGATCTCCGGATGGACGGGCCTGATCCGTCGGTCAGGGCTCTGCGCGCGCTGGTGGCGGTTTCGCCCGCGCTCGATCCCACGATCGAAACCGTCGTTTGCATCCCCTGTTTCCGTCGTCCTCAGTATCTGCGCCGGACGCTGGAGTCGCTTGCCGCTCAGCGCACCAGCCGCCGCTTCGCCGTCGTCATGGTGGAGAACGATGCGTCGAAGAGCGAGAGCGTCCCGGTTGCCACAGAGTTCCTGGCGTCGGGGAAATTCGCAGGGCTATGCGTGATCGAGCCGCGGCAGGGCAATTGCCATGCGATCAACGCTGCCTTCGAGACGGCGCTGCAGATGTTCTCGGCGGCAACCAGCTTCCTGATGATCGACGACGACGAAATCGCGTCGCCGGACTGGCTGGAGCAGATGGTAAGGACTGCCAATGCGACCGGCGCCGACATCGTCGGTGGTCCGGTATTCCCCGAATTCGATGATGAACGGAAGCGCGGCTTGCGCCGCCATCCCGCTTTTGCCCCGGCGTACGACGTCTCAGGCTCGGTGCCGGTGATCTATGGCTGCGGTAATTGCCTGATCCGGCGTTCGGTGTTTGCCCGCTTGGGCACGCCGGCGTTTGACCTCCGTTTCAATTTTCTGGGCGGCGGAGATACCGATTTCTTCTACCGTTGTCGAAGGCTCGGCTTGCGGTTTCATTGGGTGGCCGAAGCCGTGATCAGCGAGACCGTGCCGCAAAGCCGGACCAGCCTGAAATGGTTGGCGATGCGCGGCCTGCGGATCGGCGCGATCAACTATCACGTCCAGCGCAAGGCGACGCCGACGCTTTGGCTGCGGACGAAGTTGACAGCCAAATTGCTGGCAGCCCTGCCGCTTTCTTTTGTCTATGCCGTGGGCGTAATCCTGACCGAACGTGAGCGGACCATGGCCATGCATCCCGTCACGGTGGCGATCGGCAGCGCGCTGGCCGTGTTCGGCCTCGAACCGCAACCCTACAAGGCTTCGAGGATCGTCTCATGAGCCAGCTCGTCGACGCATCCGAAATCCGTAGCGTTGCTGCCGGGATAGAGCGCCAGCAGGTGATGGATGTCGTTCGCGGCGCGACCTTTGTCGGAACGCTGCTGCTCGGCTGGGTATCGCTGCATCCGTTCGTCAGTCTCGGCGACATGCAGATCGGCGACGTCGGCACCGGTAACGAGCTGGCGACCTATGCGATGTTCGGCGCCCTCAGCGTGCTGACGATCGCGCTCGCCATGCGAAATGACGCGCGAGGACTGGCGACGTTGCTGTCTCCGGCGTTCGTCCTGTTCGGCACCTGGGTGCTGGTGACGGTCGTGCTGTCGCTCGATCCGACAACGTCGGTCAGGCGTCTTTCGTTGACGATCTGCGTTGTCGCGGTGACCGCCGCCCTGATGCTGCTGCCGCGGTCGCAGCAGGAATTGATGCACTGGTTCACGATCGCGGCGCTCGCGTTATTGGCGATCTGCTATCTCGGAATATTGCTGGCCCCGGACCTTTCGGTTCACCTGGCGACCGATCCGCAGGAGCCCGGATTGGCCGGCAACTGGCGCGGCACGTTCGGCCACAAGAATCAGGCCGCGGCCATCATGGTGATGGTGCTGTTTCTCGGCGTCTACATTAACCGTTCCGGCCTATGGCTATCGGGGGCCGCGATTATCGCGCTTGCCTCGCTGTTCCTGCTGTATTCGGCCGGAAAGAGCTCGCTTACCCTGTGTTTTGCGGTGTTGTTGCTGACGTCGTTAGCGTCAGTCATCCGCTCGTTCTGGCTTCGCGCGATCATATTGCTGACGCCGCTGCTATTGCTGAACCTGCTGAGCGTCGGCACCGTGATGTTTGAGGGGCTTGCCGCGATTTCCAAACTGCTGCCGTTCGACTCGACATTCACCGGCCGTACCGACATCTGGGCGTTTGCGCTGCAGTCGCTCCATGCACGATTGCTCACCGGTTACGGCTTTGCGTCCTTCTGGGGCAGCAGCGCCATTCAAAATCTTCCCGAGGGCAAGGAGTGGGCGAGCTTCGCCGCCCACAGCCACAATGGCTATCTCGACACGGCGCTGGGCATGGGCGTTCCCGGGCTGCTCTTGCTCATTGTGGTACTCGTGATCGTACCCTTGCGGAATTTTCAGCGGGCGGACGAGGGCGGCAACAACGGTCCGCTCGCCATGATGCTGCTGCGGATCTGGCTGTTCGGGCTCTATCTGTCGGCGATGGAAAGCTTCTTCCTCGACCGTGCCGATCCCCTGTGGTTCACGTTCCTGCTGGCGGTATTCGGCCTGCACTATCTCGCGCGTTTCCGTGCGCGAGCCTGAGGCTCAAAGCTGCGCCCGCACCGCTTCGGCCACGTCCGTCCACCAGCCGTCGAAATCGAACGGCAACGGCACCGGCGGCCGTTTGACCGCCGCGGCGATCCGGTCGGCATAGGTCTCGTTATCAGCGCCGCGCGCGACCAGCACGACCGCGCCGCGGCCGATCAATTCCTTGAAGCGCGGATGGTGGTCGAATTCCTCCGGCAGCGCAGGGCCGGCGACGACGAGCGGACGGCCGGATTGCACGCAGGTGAGAATGCTGGAACGGCGCGCCGTGAGTCCCTCATCGAGCGGATAACAGAATGCGTCGATCTCGCTGAACAGGCCGAACACCTTGTGATCGGAGGCGACGAAGCCGGAGACGATCACGTCGTCGGCGATGCCGAGTTCTCTGGCGCGGGCATGAAACTCCGCCTCGACCTTGTCGACGCCGCGGATGAAGGAGCCGATATAGACGATCAGCGGCTTGAGCCCGCGTTGCTTCAGAATGGCGCCGATCTCGAGCAGCGCATTGGGCTGCTTGCCCGGATAGATCGATCCGAAATGACCGATCAAGAGCCGCCCGTCACCTTTCGCGGCGATGAGGCGATGCCGCAATTTCGAGTCTTCAATTCCTGCCGGGGCCTCGATGTTCGGCGGCAGTGGCGCCAGCACGCTCTTTTTGGCGGTCCAGCCGAGCAGGCGGTCACTGGCCAGCTCGCGCCGCACCAGCGGCGAGAACATGACAATGGCGTCGGCAAGCAGCAAGGCCGGCATGTAGGTGATGCGGCGCAGCCAATGCAGCCCGTTCCATTCGTGCTGGATCAGGACGAGCTTACGCCGGCGCAGCCGGGCGATCGCCATCGCCACGAGCGGTGCGAACATCACGCGCTTCCAGGCCACGATCGGGAAGTTGCAGACCACGCTTTGCGCCGTGCCGACCGCGCGCCAGATCTCGGCAAGCGAACCTTCGCTGCGCGTTAGCGTTAACGTCGTGCTGGTTCCGGGCTCGAGCTTTTCGATCGCTTCCTGCAACAGGCGGGTGAACTGGCCGACGCCGCAATGCATCTGCGGTCCCGCGCCGAGAAACAGCGCCTGATATCGGGTTTCTCCAGTCATCGTGCGGCGGCGAGGTTTTCTAAAAGCGTTTTCAAGCGAAGTGGATCCTGGTTCGCGTTAAGAAAACGCGCCGAAATAGATACCGGCGTTAGCCATACATCCCAGACATTAGCTTCCGGTAAGCGGCGGCGTCCGCCCGGCACCGTTCTTGCCAATCCGACCGTGAAGAGCGTCCGGCCGTCTCATAACGGGACATCGGGCGGTCACGGCAATGGCGGAAGGCCGCGATTTCGGGACAGCCGGAATGCCGGCGGGCCAGGCAACGGAAGCAGGAGCGCGGCGATGACGGGCAAGATCTTCGGCACATGGGATGAGACGCATTCCGAGCTTTGGAGCCATCAGCCGATCCGGCTCGAACACGAGATGCACAAATCGCCGGCGTTCTCGATCGACGATCTCACCCAGTTGATCGAGAGCTATCCGCGCGAGCACTACAGCCTGGTGAAGACGGGCGCCAAGGGATCCAGCCGCGTGTGGCGCGAGGGCGATATCGGTAACCTCTCCGGCCGGCAGGTCATCGAAGCGATTTCCCGCGGTGGCCTCTGGCTCAACATGCGCGATGTCGGCTCGGTCGATAGCCGCTACCGCAAGCTGATAGACCGGATGTTCGACGAGATCGCGGCCAAGGTTCCAGGGTTCGTGGTGCCGAATCACCAGGCCGGCATTCTGATCTCCTCGCCGGACGCGCAGGTCTATTATCATGCCGATTTGCCGGGGCAGGGCTTGATCCAGATCGCCGGCCGCAAGCGGGTCTATGTCTATCCAAACACCGCGCCGTTCATCAAGCCGCAACACCTTGAGGACATTGCGCTGTTCGACGTCGAGGTCGATCTACCTTACGCGCCCTGGTACGACGCGCATGCGCAGGTGTTCGATCTCGAACCCGGCCAGATGCTGAACTGGCCGCTGAACGCGCCGCATCGCGTCGAGAATCTCGGCACCGTCAACATCTCCATGACGGTATCCTACGGCAACGACGAGATCCGCCGCGCCCAGATCGTCCACCTAGCCAACGGCCTGCTGCGTCACCGCTTCGGCTACACACCGAAGACCCGCAATCTGCGCGGGCCGTCTTTCTTCGCCAAGAAGGTGCTGCAAAAACTCGTGCGCGACAGCAAGTGGGTCAAGCGCGAGCGCAACGCGCGCCGCGCGATCGATTTCCGCCTCGACGCCACTGAGCCCGGCAGGATCGTCGATCTGCCGAAGGCGGCATAAGTCGCAACGCCGATGACGGTGCTGACGACCAGTGCGGGGCAATTGGCGGCGAGGTCCACAAGCCGCGCGGCCGGATTCCGCGTCGAGCTGCTGCGCGACTGGAAACAGGTCCTCGCGCGCTGGCACGACATCAGCCCGTTTACGCCATTCCAGCACCCGCAATGGTATGACGCATGGTACGCCGCCTTCGCCGGCGCCGAGGGTATTGAGCCGCTGATCGCAGTTGTCACTGACACCTCGACCGGCGAACCGGCGGTGCTGCTGCCGCTGATCCGCCGCGAGCAAGACAATATTGCAATTGTCGAATTCGCCGATCTCGATCTGACCGACTACAACGCGCCGATCCTGGGCAGCGCCGCGCCGTGCGATGCCAGGGCGGCGCGCATGCTGTGGCGCAGCCTGTTGTCGGCGCTGCGCCGGATGCCCGAGAAAGCCGATCTCATCCGCCTTCGCAAGGTGCCTGTCGATCTCGACGGCAGGCCAAACCCGCTGGCTTTGCTCGGCGCCGGCGGTCCGTGCGCGCTCAACGGCAATCTCGTCACGTCAGGCGAGGATTACGACGCCTGGCGCCACACGCTGGGGAGGACCGTACGCAAGGAGCTGGAGCGGAACTGGCGTGTGTTCACGCGCGATCCGGCCGCGTCCTTTGCGATCATCACCGATACCAGTGAGGCGTTGCGGATACTCTCGATCACCGAGGTCCAGCAGGGCGAACGGATGCAGAGCCTCGGGCTGAACTACATTCTCAATGACGAGACCTGCGCGGCGTTCTACCGCAATCTGGTTCGCGACGGCGTCGGCAACGGCTATGCGCTGGTCTCAGTGCTCACGGTCGGCGACGAGGTCGTGGCGACACTGCTCGGCATCAGGACGGGCTCACGCTACGTAATGATCCGCATCAGCAATGCCGGCGAGAAATGGTCGAACTGTTCGCCGGGCCGGCTGATCATCGAGCGTACCATGGCCGCCCTGCACAGGGATGGCGTTCGCGAGTTCGACTTCTCTGTCGGCAACTACGCTTACAAGCGCCGCTTCGGCGTGACGCGGCTGCCGCTGATCGACATCAGCGCCGCCTTGAGCTGGCGCGGATGGCCCTACGCACTTCGCGATCGTGTGGTACGCGCATTGCGCAACTACCCGCGGCTCGATGCCTGGCTGAGGCACGCGCTCGGTAAGCCGCTATCACGCGAAGAGAATTGACACATTGTTGCCGCACGGGAACGGCGTGCAAATATGCAACACATGCCAGGATTGTGCGGCTGTTCTTCCTGTGTTCACGAGAGTTGATGATCGCCTTTGCGGCAGCGGCGTATGCTCTGCGTCGGGTCAGGGACCACCGGTGAATGCTTTCTTGAAAGCTTTCTTGGGGAGAGCCGACATGCCAGCCTTTATCCATCAGCACGATATCGAACCAGCCTTCGTTCTCTGTCCGAGCTGCGTCGGACTGCCGATGTTTGTGCGCGACGTCGAGCCGCATTGGAGCATGGCGAAGATCGACTTCACCTATGAATGCGCCGACTGCGGCACCGAAGTTCGCCAGACCATCGTGAAACCGCAACTGCGGCATTAGCCGGTGAATTCACCGATTTCTTTGCTGCGATAGTGCGTTACGCCTGCGCCTAACCACCCTACACAGCAGCATCAAACCTGCCGCACCACACCCGGCTTGCCCGGATCGCATTCGAGTTCCCCGCGATTCCACTTCGCTGCAGTCGCCGCAGCCTCGTAGGTGCTCTGCAGGAAATCGAGCAGCGCCTCGTCGGGACCGGCAGCCGTTCGCACAGCGTCGTAGGGCAGAATGAATTCGCCGAGCGTTTCGCTGAAGAACGCAGCGTCCGGCCGCACCTTCGCCGCGCGGAAGCCTGATGGCTCGGGATAGGCATAGGAATAGAACGCGGGATAATCGATCGCGCCGCTGCCTGGCCAGAAGCCGGCGCTGCTGACCTCGTGTGAATAGGCTTCGTGTGCGACCGCGTCGGGCAAATTCGGTACGCCGCCGGGATGGCGCGGCGCGCGACGGCCCGAGAAGCGCGTCACCGCCAGATCGAAACTGCCCCAAAAGAAATGCACCGGGCTCGCCTTGCCGAGGAAGCCGGTTCGGAATTGCTTGAAGACGCGGTCGCAGTTGACGAGGATTTGCAGGAAGCGCCCGACGGCATCGGGATCGTAGGAGGCATGCGCGGTATCTTCTGGGAAGCGCACCGGATCGGGCAGTTCGTTCGGCATCTCGTCGATGGCAACGGCAATGCCGAGTTCGGCAAGCGCTGCCATGGTGGCGGCGTAGAAGCTGGCGACCGAATGTCCTGCTAGCGTAAATTGCTCCAGCGAGCCGTCGCTGGTCGAGATGCGCAGCGTGTGGTCAATGAAATCGAAGTCGATCTGGAACGTTCGCGCGCCGTCGGGGACCGGCGACGTCGTCAATCCGCGCGGCGTGACATAGAGCGTCACGTGCCAGGAATGATTGAGCCAGGGCGATTTTGTCAGCCGGATCTTGCCGACGATCTGGGTCCAGAGGTGCAGCGTCGCACAGGTGTCACGCCACGCCGCAGTCGGCAATTCCGGCCACGGGCCTTGCGAATTGTTACTCATACCAGAACCCTGCGCGTACCTGCTGTGAAGGCAGAAGGCGTATCACGAATTCACGAGGCTCACGAATTCACGAGGCCTTTAAAAACCGCGGCTCACGATTTCGTGCACTCCCGGCAGCGCCGCTGGCCGCGCGAGGCACGGTAGAGGTTTCTGCACCACCAGCGCCGCGCCATGGCTTGCAGCGGCCGGCGCGCCAGTTGAGCGATAAAGAGAATTTCGACCATCATTCTTCCGTCGTCCCGTGAGGGACGAGATAGGACGGCATTCCCGAATGAGAATGCCGCCCATATCGTATCAGCCATGCAGTTTGTTCGCGGTCTCCGCGATCACGCGCCCTTGGTAGCGCGCGCCGGCGAGTTCGTTCTCGCTTGGCTGGCGGCTGCCGTCGCCGCCGGTGATCGTGGTCGCGCCATAAGGCGCGCCGCCGGTGACTTCGTCGAGCTTCATCTGGCCGGCGAAGCCGTAGTTCAGGCCGACGATCGTCATGCCGAAGTGCAGCAGGTTGGTGATGATCGAGAACAGCGTGGTTTCCTGTCCGCCGTGCTGGGTAGCCGTTGAAGTAAATGCACCGCCGACCTTGCCGTGCAGCGCGCCCTTGGTCCAGAGGCCGCCGGACTGATCGAGGAAGTTCGCCATCTGCGAGGCCATCCGGCCGAAGCGCGTGCCGGTGCCGATGACGATCGCGTCGTAATTGGCGAGATCCTCGATGTTGGCGATCGGCGCGGCCTGGTCGAGCTTGTAATACGAAGCCTTGGCGACCGCTTCGGGCACCAACTCCGGCACGCGCTTGATGTCGACGGTAGCGCCGGCCTTGCGCGCGCCTTCTGCGACGGCATTCGCCATCGCCTCGATGTGACCGTAGGCGGAATAATAGAGCACGAGAACTTTGGCCATGATGGCTTTCCTTTTGGGTTTGCAGATGTGTCCGTTGTTGATTTCTGAGGTGTCATTGCCGGGCTTGACCCCGGCAATCCATCGCGCTTCGAAAGACTCCTCGCGAAGAGGATGGATGCCCGGGGCAAGCCCGGGCATGACGATCAGCGAGTGGCGCTACGCCGCATCGACCAGCACCAGTTCGGAATCTTCCAGCGCGGTAATCGTCAGCTTCGCCTCGTCGCGGATCGCAGCACCATCGCGGGCGTTGACGCGAACGCCGTTGACTTCGAGGCTGCCGGCCGCCGGCACGAGATAAAGATGACGCGCCTTCTGCGGTTCGTATTCCGCGCTTTCGCCGGCCTTCAGCGTGGTAGCGAGCACCCGCGCATCGGCGCGGATCGGCAGCGCATCCTTGTCGCCGGCGATGCCGCTGGCGATGGTGATGAGCTTGCCGGAGCGATCCGACTTCGGAAACGGTTTCGCGCCCCAGGTCGGCTGGCCGCCCTTCGTGGTCGGCTCGATCCAGATCTGGAAGATCTTGGTCTTCGAAGATTCCAGATTGTATTCGGAATGACGAATGCCGCTTCCGGCGCTCATCACCTGCACGTCGCCGGCTTCCGTTCGGCCCTCGTTGCCAAGCGAGTCCTGGTGCGTGATGGCGCCTTCGCGCACATAGGTGATGATTTCCATGTTGGCGTGGGGATGGGCGGGAAAGCCGGTGTTCGGCGCGATCTCGTCATCGTTCCACACCCGCAACGCGCCGTGGCCCATATTATCGGGATCGTAATGGCTGCCGAACGAGAAGTGATGTTTTGCCTTCAGCCAGCCGTGATCGGCGCTGGCGAGTCTTGCAAAAGGTCTGAGTTCGATCATTGGATTTCTCCGTTGCTTGCATTCCGATGGCCATTGGATATGCCGCCCGGCGTGGTATAGAAATAGAAACTATTGAAACGCATTGTTTCCAGAATTGACCTTGAAGGCGATCCGCATGTCAAAGCTCCCGGATTTCGAGGCGCTGGCGATTTTCGCAAAAGTCGTGGAAATGCGGTCGTTTGCAGCAACCGCGACCGAACTGGCGCTGTCCAAGGCGACGGTGTCCAAGGCGGTCAGCCGGCTGGAGCAGCGGCTCGGCGCGCGGCTGTTCAACCGCACCTCGCGGCGGCTCGCATTGACCGATGCCGGGCAGAAGCTCGCCGGGCGTGCGGCGCGCCTGCTGGCTGATGGTGAAGACGTCGAGAACGAGGCGTTATCGCAATCGATGGCGCCGCGCGGGCTGGTGCGGCTCGCGGTACCCATGACATTCGGCGTGAAAGCCGTCGCGCCGATCTTGCCGGAATTTCTTAGCACCTATCCGGAAGTCTCGATCGACCTGCACCTGAGCGACGCAACGGTGGACCTGATCGGCGAAGGGTTCGATGCCGGCCTGCGCATCGCGCGGCTGCCAGACTCTTCGCTGATCGCGCGGCGACTGTGCGCGATGGCGCGCTACACGGTAGCGGCGCCGTCATACCTGAAACGCCACGGCAGGCCGACGCATCCCATGCATCTTGCGGAGCATAAATGCTTCGACTACGCCTATCTCTCCACACCCGGCGTCTGGCACTACACCAACGGCTCTGGCGAGCAGGCCAGCGTGCGGCCCGCGGGCCAGCTCCGCGTCAATAATGGCGAGGCGTTGTTGCCGAGCGTCATCGCCGGGCTCGGCATCGCCGACCTGCCGGACTTCATCGTGGGCGACGCCGTTGCATCGGGCGAAGTCGAGGTGATCCTGAAAGGCTGGCACCAGCCGGAAGGCGCGGTGCATCTGGTCACCCCGCCCGGCGGCCCGCGGCCCGCGCGCGTGGAAGTGCTGGCGGAGTTTTTGGCGAAGCATTTTGCGAAGGCGAAGAAGCGGAAGTAGTCTCGTAGGGTGGGCAAAGCGCAGCGTGTCCACCGCTGATATGCACGGCCGGAAATTAGCTGAACGCGCACAATGAACACCGAGGCCCTAGAGATGGAGGCCACGCTGCGCTTCGCCCACCCCTACGGTTTGAGGCTAACGCCCATAAGAAATGCTGTGATCGCAGTCATAACGGGCCGTCGGATCCTGACTTCGCAACGCCTCGATCCGCTTCCACGTGTCCTGCCATGGGCCTTCGTCCGTTAGCGGAGTGCGAGCTCCGTCGCCAGCAGCCTTGAAAATCCGCCAGATAGGAAGCCGAGTAGCTGCGGATGAGTCGAAAAAGGCTTCGAGAAAAGTTGGAAACCAGCCAGAATCCATACCCATGCTTTGATGCTGTGGATCGTCCGCGTAGTGAAGCAGCCCCCACGGGCAACGCGGTCCAAAGCCGTATTCGCAATAGCCGATCGCCGTGTCCGAATGCCCAGCATCGTTGAGAACGATCCAGCAAGGATACTGTTGGCCTGGTGAGCCATAGTCCCAATCGCGAAGCACAACCTTCGGGGATACCAGCAATCCCCGAATGTGCGCGACAACGCGAGCGTCGGTTACAGTTGCCAGTTCGCGCCTGACGATGTCGTTCAATGTTTGGGCGTTGATCGGCAACTCGAATCCCCCGACTTTGCATGAGAGATTTGGGGCGCGGGTTCATTGTAGATCGGATGACGAGGCAGCGAAACCGGATTGAGCCCTTCCGGAATGGGAGATTGAGGTGGTGGCCGCTATCGCTCCCGCAGATGCGCACGGCCGGAAAGTTCGTTGAACGCACGCAATGAGCGCCAAGGCCGAGGGATGGTGGGCACGCTTCGCTTTGCCCACCCTACGAAATGAGGTTAGGCTGTCTTCAACAACGAAAACAAACGCCGAGGAGGCACCCACCAATGAACCGCCGCGAACTTCTCAAGGCCGCCGCCGCGCTGCCGCTGGCGCAAGCCGCGCTCTCCAACGCCGCCTCCGCGCAAGCCCCATATCCCTCGCGCAACATCACCATGATCGTCCCATTCCCGCCCGGCGGCCAAGCCGATCTCGCCGCACGCCCGATCGCGCAGGCGCTGGAGCGGATCCTCGGCAAGCCCGTGATCGTCGACAACCGCGCCGGCGGCGGTGGCGGATCGGTCGGCAATGCGGCAGCAGCGCGCGCCGAGCCCGATGGCCACACGCTATTGATGACGCTGTCCTCGCTGGCCGTATTGCCCGAAGCCGACCGGCTGTTCGATCGCCCGGTGGCGTATGAGGTCGCGCAGTTCGCGCCGATCGCGCGCGTGCTGGCCGATCCCACGCTATTGGCGGTGCCGGCGTCTGCGCCGTGGAAGACGCTGCAGGATTTCGTCGATGACGCCAAAAAACGTCCCGGGCAAATTCCGTATGGCTCGTCCGGTCCCTACGGCACGCTGCATGTGGCGATGGAAATGTTTGCGGCGAGCGCCGGCATCAAATTGCTGCATGTGCCGTTCCGCGGCGCCGGCCCCGCACTAGCCGCGCTCTTGAGCGGCACCGTACAGGCGATGGCATCCGCCCCGGGCACGCTGAAGCAGCAGGTCGATGACGGCAAGATGCGCGTGCTCGCCAATTGGGGCGCCGAGCGCGTCAAGAGTTTCCCCGACCTGCCGACCTTCCGCGAACTCGGCTACAAGGATGTCGAGTTCTACATCTGGGCGGGATTGTTCGCGCAAGTAGCCTTGCCGGCACCGATCATGACGCGGCTGCGTGAGGCGATGGCGCAAGCGGTGAAGGCGCCGGAGGTGGTGAAGACCTTCGAGACCGCCGGCAGCCCGGTCGCCTATCTCGACGCGCCGGAATTTGCAAAATTCGTCGCGGAAGACAGCGCGCGGCTGGTCGCGGCGGTGAAGAAGATCGGCAAGGTGGAGTAGGGAACCCGCTTCACAATTTTTTGTTCGCACTAACGTCGCGTGGCCGCATTCATTCCGCAGGCTGAACGCCGCCGCCGCGCGGAGTTCCGCGTCAACTCGAAATCGAACGAAAGGACTTTATCCATGCGAACGCAGCGGATTGTCCTCGGCCTCGCCATCGCGATCGGCGGAATAGGCGTGATCGCTCCCGCGTCGTCGCAGGAATACCGCGGAACCTGGGAACAGCAGATGGCCTGCACGCCGGATGTCTGGCGGCTCTGCGGCGACCAGATCCCGGATGTCAACCGGATCGTGGCCTGCTTGCGGCAGAACACGCCGCAGCTCTCCAGCAATTGCCGCGCGGTATTCGAATCGCAGGCCAATGCACAGCAGCCAACACAGCGTGTGCCACAGCAGATGGTGCCTCGTTCGCGCGCGCCGCAACAAGTGCAGCCGCAGGCCGTGCGGCCCCAGCCGCGACCGTTCTATTATGAGGAAGACGAATAGGCCGGCTCTTCCGGCGCGGGCCTGAGTTCGCAGACGTCGACCCATTCGGCTGCCGTCAGCTCCGCCATGCGTGCCGGCGTAATCTTCACCGCGCTATGGGTCGAGCCCGCGGCCGGCACCACGATATCGAACGCCTTCAGCGAGACGTCGCAATAGACCGGCAGCGGCTTCTTCAATCCGAACGGACAGACGCCGCCGACTTCGTGCCCGGTGATCTCGGCGACTTCCTCGAGGCCGAGCATTTTCGGCTTTCCCCCGAACAGCGCCTTCACCTTCTTGTTGTCCATTCGCGAGGTGCCGGCGGCCACGATCAGCACCACGCGGTCTCCGACCCGCAGGGACAGCGTCTTGGCGATCCGCGCCGGCTCGACGCCATAGGCTTCGGCGGCTAGCGCGACGGTGGCGGAGCTCATGCTGGATTCGATCACGGAGATATCGGGCGCCTTTTCTGCGAAGAAGGCGCGGACGGACTCAAGGCTCATCTTGTTCAGGACCTTTGGGCAGACACCAGGGTGGGAAGTTCGGCGAGGCCGTGGATGCGATGATCGGGCATGACGCCGAGTTCATCCATCTGGGTACGCAACGCCCAAAACATCGTCAATGGCGGCAGCGTCTCGCTTTCGAGGCAGGCCAATGCCATCGCTTCCGGCGTCACCCGCTCGATCCAGGCGACGTTGAGCCCGCACGCCTTGGCGCCGCAGGCGTCCCAGGGATTGGCCGAGATGAACAGCACCTCGCCGGGCGGCACATGCAGCACCTCCTCGATCAGCATGTAGGCTTCGGGGCTGGGCTTGAAAATCTTCCTGGCGTCGACGCTGATGACCGCATCGAGCACGCGGTCGAGCCCGCTGTTGCGCACCAGCGTGTCGAGCATATCGGGGCTGCCGTTGGACAGGATGGCGAGCTTGCGGTCCTTCATCGCCGAAAGCGTCGCAAGGGCATCCGGATAGAGATCGAGATGCAGGTATTTGTCGATGATGCGCGTGAACGTGTCGTCGTCATATTCGAGCCCGAGGCTATCAAGCGTGTAGGCCAGCGAGTCGCGCGTCACTTCGGAGAAATCCCGGTAGTGCCGCATCAGCGAGCGCAGCCAGGTGTATTCGAGCTGCTTGATGCGCCAGACCTGCGTGATGATCCCGCCATAGCCGGGAAACGCATCCTCGGTGACGTCAGCCACCGACTGGATGTCGTAAAGCGTGCCATAGGCGTCGAACACAACGGCTTTGATGGTCACTGTAACTACTCTTTGGCGCCGATCGTTGAATCGAGAAATTCGCGCAGCGCCTCGGACGATTGATCTGTCGCCGACTGGTTGAATTCGAGGTGGTGACCCTTCAACAGGAGCGGCGTCGTGAGCTGCGGAGCATCGAATGCGTGATAGGCGCCGGGAAGGACCATCAGCTTGATCGGCACGCCCTTGTCCTTCTGCCGCGATATCCCCCAGTCGTCTCGGCGCTCCACCATATTCCGGCATTCCTTGGCCAAGGCCCAATCGTCGAGCTCGCCGATCAGGATCAGCGCCGGCGCGGTCATCTCGCCCTTCAAGTTAAGGCAAGACGGATAAAACGCAACGGCTGCGCGGAACTTGGTCGGCGATGCCTGTTCCAGATAGCCATGTTCGACCGACATCAGGGCCACCCGGCCGCCATTCGCAAAACCAATCACTGCAACACGATTGGGATCGACGAATTGATCGCTCACCAGAAAGTTCAGCGCACGGTAGGCGTCCGTGGCCGAATCCTTCGGAGCCCTGCCGTCGCACGTTTTGAGACCGCGCGGACCCAAGCTATCTACCGTGAGCACCACATAGCCCCAGGACGCGATCCGCTTTCCCCAGCGTTCATCGATCCGTTTCCAGTTTCCATGGCAGCTATGCAGCAACACCACCGCGGGCGCGGGTCCCGTATTGTTGGCTCGCCTCAGGTAACCCTGGAGCGGATGCGTACTGGCAAGCGGGCTCTCGATTTCGACCACGATCGCGGAAGATTCACCTGCAAAGCAATCAGCCACGCTTCCGGTCAGGAGCGCCGCGAGGAAGGTGATGGTCTTAGCGAATTTCGTCACGGGCCATCTCAACGCTTCGCCGATGAGGGAGCCTTTCGTTATATACCCAAAATCTTCCGCGCGTTGGCCTTCAAAACCTTCGGCCTGATTTCCTCGCGGATGTCGAGCTTGGCGAAATCCGCCAGCCAGCGGTCCGGCGTAATCACCGGCCAATCCGAGCCGAACAGCATCTTGTCCTGCAGGATCGAGTTGATGTAGCGCACCAGGATCGGCGGAAAATATTTCGGCGACCAGCCGGAGAGGTCGATATAGACGTTCGGCTTGTGGGTCGCGACCGACAACGCCTCTTCCTGCCAGGGGAAGGAAGGGTGCGCGAGGATGATTTTCAGGTCGGGGAAATCCGCCGCCACATCGTCCATGTACATCGGGTTGGAATATTTCAGCCGCATCCCCATGCCGCCGGGCATGCCCGAGCCGACGCCGGTCTGGCCGGTGTGAAACAGCGCGATCGCGCCGCCGTCGTTGATCGCCTCGTACAGCGGATAGGCCATGCGGTCGTTGGCGTAAAAACCCTGCATGGTCGGATGGAATTTGAAGCCGCGGACGCCGTATTCCTCCATCAGCTTCTTCGCCTCGCGCACGCCAAGCTTGCCCTTGTGCGGATCGATCGAGACGAAGGGGATCAGAACGTCGAGATTGTCGGACGCGACTTCCAGCATCTCGTAATTGTTGTAGCGGCGGAAACCGGTTTCGCGCTCGGCGTCGACCGGAAAGATCACGGCCGCGATGTTCTTGGAACGGTAATAGGCCGCGGTTTCCGGCACAGTCGGCGGATGTTTGTGCGGCGATTTGAAATAGTCGGCCATGCGCTCCTGGAAATCGTCGTAGCCGTCGTCGCCATGCATGCCGCAGGGTTCTTCCGCATGAGTATGGATGTCGATCGCGACGACTTTTTCGATATCGGGCAGTTTGAGCTTGGGCATTTGAGCTTCCCCGGCGGCTTGATTTTTGGGTCTGGAAAATTGATTATACTATATAACAAATTCCGCAAGACGGCAGAAATATATGAGCGGAATCAGGGAGGATGGTATGGCGCAGGCGGAGGTCTTCGAGACCGATTTCTGGAAAGACGCTAACTTGCGGAAAACATGGGACGACATCGTCCCGGGCGAGCCGCGCAAAACCATTCCCTACACGCTGACCAAAGAGGCGATCGAGCTGTACTGCAAATCGGTCGGCGAGGATCATCCTATCTATTTCGACGAGGCCTATGCCAAGACCACCCGCTATGGCGGGCTGATCGCGCCGCCCTCGATCCACATCCTCTTGATATTTTCCTGCACGCCAGCCGACGACTGGATGCGCTCGCCCGGCACCGTCAATGCCGGGCAGTCCTGGAGCTACAACATTCCGGCGCGCCCCAACGACGTCATCACCCTGCAGGCCCGCGCGCTCGACAAGTTCATCAAGCGCGAGCGGCTGTTCGTGGTGCACGACAACGTCTTTTTCAATCAGAAAGGCGACGTAATCTGTTCCGGCCGCGGCTGGACGATTCGGCCGATGTGAGAGGGAGCGATCAATGACTGCTACGTTCGACAATCTCTCCGCCGGCGACGTCATCGACGGCCCGAAATTCGCGGTTTCACGCGAATCCATCCGCCTGTTCTGCGATGCCTCGCTCGACTACAACCCGCTGCATCTCGACGACGACTACATGAAGGGCAATTTCGGCAAGACCAATTTTGGCGGCATCATCATGCACGGCATGAACAATTTCGGGCTGATCTCCCGAATGATCACCGATTGGGCCTGCCCCGCCGGTGCGGTCCACCGGCGGCTGGAGACGCGGTGGGTCAAGCCGGTCCGGCCCGGCGATACCATCCAGCCCACAGGAATCATCAAGGCCAAGCAATCGACTGAAAAATCCCGCTGGGTGTTGATCGACGTGGTGGTGAAGAACCAGGCGGGCGAAAAGGTCGCGACCGGCGAGGCCCTGGTCGAATTTCCGCGCGACCTGTTTTGCCAGTGATTCCGCAGAGTTCCACGGATGCGGAAGCTTGACTCCACCAGGCTGAATGCCAAGTGGTATAAGCCATCCGGCGTTAGGTCCGGAACAGGACAGATGGAGCCGAAAACGGCCCATTTGGATTGACATACGCTCCCGCGCTGCTTAGAAACCGCCCCATCCCGGGCGGTTACCGCTGGCGGGATTAACCCCATTTTGCCACTTTCGGGTAGCTCAGGTTCGGGCCTCCAGCACGGCCTTTCAAAGCATCAGGATTGTCCCATGAAGGTCCGTAACTCCTTGAAATCGCTGCGTGGGCGTCACCGCAACAACCGTCTGGTCCGCCGCAAGGGCCGAGTTTACGTGATCAACAAGGTGCAGCGCCGCTTCAAGGCCCGCCAAGGTTAAGCCGCCAAGGCTAAGCCTCGGACGCTGAGCCGGCTTTTTTCTTCGTTTCACAGGTCTTTGACGACGTGCCGCTTTGCGGCGCGATTTTGCGCGTCTAGACTTGCCCCATGGCTTTGAGATTCCCAAGCGCCCGTAACTGCCGGATCGTGGTCCTCGCCGCAATCATGACGGCCGTCCCGGTGGTCGCTGTTGCCCAGGACGACCCCAGGGTCATTCCCCCGCCGAAAGCCCAAAAGAAATTGCCGGAAGCGCCGAGCAAGCTTCCCAAGGTCGGCGCCGATCGCACCCGCGGGCTGGATTTCCTGTTCGGCGCCCTGAAGGCCGCTCCCGATGAAGCCAGCGCCAAACATGTCGAGGCGCGGATCTGGGCGCTGTGGATGCAGACCCCGAGCGACACAGCTGCGCTGTTGATGCTGCGCGCCAAGGCCGCGATGGAAGCGCAGAAGGCCGACGTTGCGTTGAAACTGCTCGATGCGGTCGTCAAGCTGCGTCCCGATTATGTCGAGGCATGGAACCGGCGCGCGACGCTGTACTACCTGAAGAACGACTACACCCGTTCGCTGGAGGACATCCGGCAGGTGCTGATCCGCGAGCCCCGGCATTTCGGCGCGCTGGCAGGCCTTGGCATGATCATGCAGGACATCGGCGACGAAAGGCGCGCGCTGGAAGCGTTCCGCAAGGCGCTGGCCGTCAATCCGCATCTCGAGAAGGTGCCTGAGCTGGTCAAGACTCTCACCGAAAAGGTCGAAGGCCGCGATATCTGATCTTTCGCGATTAACCTTGATGCCCCGCGAGCTGGTTCACGCAGGAACGTCGCGCCGCCAAAGCGCTATTATTGGCTGACGGCGTGACAGGAGTGAGCCATGAAATCATTGCTGCTGACCGGCGCGATGATTGTCGCGACCGGAACCTGCGCCTTCGCGCAAGGTGGTTTTTGGGTAGCCGGCAACCGCGCGACCAACAAATGCGAGATTGTCACGAGCAATCCCGTCATCAACGCCCAGGTCGGCGGAAATATCTGGTTTGGATCCGGGCCGTTCAAGTCGCTTGACGACGCCAAGCTGGCCCGTTCGACCATCCGCGGTTGCCCGGCGGTGGAAGAACCGCCCGCGCAGGATGACGAGAACAAATCCGATTAGAGCGCTTTTAAGCCGTTTCGTGTCGAGAACATGTGTCGACCCTAAAACGCCTTAGTGTACGGCGGTGCTACCGCGCGCCATGCCGTCGAGGCCAACCGCCGCGTAGAATTGCGCCAGCTCCGCCTCGAGCTGTTCGTTTACCCGCAGCAGGGCCTTGAGTGCGCCGCGGATGTCGCCATTGCAACTCGCTACGATCTGATCGATGGCGGCTTCGCTTGCGTCAGAAATCATGGGGCAGTCCTCCGATGATACGCTGGAACAATTTGTAGTGAGCGCCCTTGTTCCTGTGGATGTTGGGTACAACGCAGCGCCCGGCTACCCCCTAATCAGGCACGCGCACACATGGCGAAAGTGTCAGCGCCACTGTACAAATTTGTCGATGACATCAGTATGACCCCGCTATCCACAGAATCGGTCCCCTGTGGACAACCTCGGAAACCAGCGCCGGTTTGGGCCGTAGCTCGCAGGTGCAAAAAATCAGCCGGAAATTCTCGATGGCGATAGTGATCGTAGTGGCGGCGCTGGCGCTGCTGGCGCTGGTCACGCAAATCGGCGTCTTTCTCGCGCAGCGGGCTCATCCGGCCCAAGGCAGGATGGTCGAGGTGGCCGGCGGTGTCCTCCACATCCTCGAAATAGGGCCGCGCGATGCGGCCGGCCCGCCGATCGTGATGCTGCATGGCGCGAGTTCCAATCTCGAGGTGATGCGGCGGCCGGTCGGGGAACGGCTTGCCGGAAAGCACCGCGTGATCCTGATCGACCGGCCCGGACATGGCTGGAGCACCCGCCTCCGGCTGGAGGATTCGACGCCCGAAATCCAGGGCCGGATGATCGGGGAGGCTTTGGCAAAGCTCGGCGTCGGCCCGGCGATCTTCGTGGTGCATTCCTGGGCGGGCGCCCTCGGCCTGCGCATGGCGCTGGATGAGCCGCAAACTATGGCGGGCCTCGTAATGCTGGCGCCGGTCGCCTATCCCTGGCCGGGCGGCATCGGGCGATACAACAAGGTCATCGCGACGCCGATGATCGGCCCGCTGCTCGCCCACACAATCACGCTGCCGCTCGGCCATCTCCTGGCCGAACGCGGCGCGCGCGTCGTCTTCCTGCCGCAGACCATGCCGGACGACTTTGTCAGGAACACTGCGACGCCGCTGCTGCTGCGGCCGCGCGAATTTATCGCCAATGCGCGTGACTTCGTGACGTTAAAGGCGGCGGTGGCCGAGCAAGCGCCGCGCTACGCCGAGATCACGGCGCCGATGACGATCATCACTGGCGATGGATCCGACAAAACGGTCTCGACCCACATCCATTCGCGACCGCTCGCCGCCACTGCGCCGAACGCAAAGCTGATCGTGCTGCCCGGCGTCGGCCACATGATCCAGCAGGCGGCGCCCGATCTCGTGATCGCGGAAGTGGAGGCGATGAAGGGCGCGATGACGCTGAGGGCGGCAGCGGCGGCCCATTGATGGGAACCGGAGCCCGGGTTCTATCGACCCGCGTTTTTCGCGTGATCCGGGGCGACGGTGACGCCGCACGTCGCCTGACGGCTTCAGATGCGATACGATCGGGCCGTGCGGGACTCCGCTGCTCGTCCCGCCAGGGATGAACCTGAGATTAGCGATATCGGGCAGCCGACCTTCGAGGGAGAGCGCCATGTACGCCGCCATTCGTCAGGGCAAGGCCAAGGCTGGCAAGGCCGAAGAACTCACACGCAGGATCAAGGAAGGCGCGATTCCTGTCATCAGCGGGGTCGACGGTTTCATGGGCTATTACGTGGTCTATGCGCCCGACGACACCGTGATCGCGATCAGCCTGTTCAACAATTTTGCGGCTGCCGAGGAATCCAACAAGCGCGCGCTGGCGTGGATCGAACACGATCTGGCACCGTTGTTGACCGGACCGGCCACCGCGACGGCCGGGCCGGTGATCGTGCACACGCTGGCTTGAGGATGCGCGCACGACTTGGCGAGAAGCCGCGGCTCGGCAACGCGTGCAGAGCCGCTGATAACCTCACTTCGTCTTGCCGTCCTTGTCGAACGAGGAGACATAGGTCCAGAGATCGCCTGCCTCTTTCTCGTTCTTGATGCCGGCGAACACCATCTTGGTGCCGGGAATCTTAGCCTTCGGATCCTTGATGTATTCGAGGAACACGTCCTTGTTCCAGGTAATGCCGGAATTCTTGTTGGCGTCCGAATAGGAGTAGCCCTCGATGGTGCCGGACTTGCGGCCATCGAGCCCGTTCAGCACGGGGCCGACCTTGTTCTTGGCGCCTTCGCCGATCGCGTGGCAGGCCAGGCATTTGTTGAACGAGGTCTTGCCGGCCGCGGCGTCCTGCGCCAGCGCGCCGGATACCGCGGTCAAGGAGGTAACGAAAACCAGCGCGCTCAAAGTCGATGTTTTCATGTGGTGCTCTTCGTTTCTTCCCGGGTCAGAGAGGCGAATTTCTTGTGGCAGGCCCGCCTGGACGGGACAAGCCACGAAACTTTGACAGGTTTCACCATTGCAGACTTGTCCCAGAGAGAACTGATCGTTTGGACTGTGGCAATCCAACCTTTGGATGGCCTACCCAAACTTTGGTGGACGTGCTTGATTTGTCACCATAAATCGTTAATTCGCGGGGCCTGGAGGACGCGCATGGCCATCATGATGCCGGCTGCCGATCAGGCGGTTCTCAGCCGTCGCGGTGAAATCGTCACAGCCCTGCGCGCGATCGTGCCGGGTGAGGGCGTGATCGACAGCGCGGCCGAAATGCTGCCCTACGAGTCCGATGGGCTGATGGCGTACCGGCAGCCGCCGATGGTCGTGGTGCTGCCGGACACCACGGAACAGGTCTCGCAGGTGCTGAAATACTGCTTCGAGCAGGGCATCAAGGTGGTGCCGCGCGGCTCCGGCACATCGCTATCGGGCGGCGCGCTGCCGCTCGCCGATGGCGTGCTGCTGGGGCTCGGCAAGTTCAAGCGCATCCGCGAGATTGATTTCGACAACCGCGTGGTGGTGACCGAGCCCGGCGTCACCAATCTTGCCATCAGCCAGGCGGTGGCGCATGCCGGCTTCTATTATGCGCCCGACCCGTCGTCGCAGATCGCCTGCTCGATCGGCGGCAATGTCGCGGAAAATTCCGGCGGGGTGCATTGCCTGAAATACGGCATGACCACCAACAACGTGCTGGGCTGCGAGATCGTGCTGATGTCGGGCGAGATCTTGCGGATCGGCGGCAAGGCTGTGGAGAACTCAGGCTACGACCTGATGGGCATCATCACCGGCTCCGAAGGGCTGCTCGGCGTCATCACCGAAATCACGGTGCGGATCCTGCAGAAGCCGGAGACGGCCCGCGCCCTGATGGTCGGTTTCGCCGAGGTCGAGGCCGCCGGCGAATGCGTGGCGCGGATCATCGGCAATGGCATCATCCCCGGCGGCATGGAGATGATGGACAAGCCGGCGATCCACGCGGCGGAAGCCTTCGTCCATGCCGGCTATCCGCTCGACGTCGAGGCGCTTTTGATTATCGAACTCGATGGCCCGAGCGTGGAAGTCGACGAGCTGATCAAGCGGGTCGAGGCGATCGCGCAAGGCTGCGGCTCGACGACCTGCCAGATTTCCACGTCAGAGGCCGAGCGCAATCTGTTCTGGGCCGGCCGCAAGGCGGCATTCCCGGCGGTGGGCAGGATTTCGCCCGACTATCTCTGCATGGACGGCACCATTCCGCGCGGCGCGCTGCCGAAGGCGCTGGCCCGCATCCGCGACCTCTCGGCCAAATACGGTCTGCGCGTCGCCAACGTGTTCCACGCCGGCGACGGCAATCTGCATCCGCTGATCCTCTACGATGCCAACCAGCCCGGCGAGATCGAGCGGGCGGAAGCCTTCGGCGCCGATATCCTGCGCGCCTGCGTCGAATTCGGCGGCGTGCTCACCGGCGAACATGGCGTCGGCATCGAGAAGCGCGACCTGATGCCAGAGATGTTTTCCGAGATCGACCTGAACCAGCAGCAGCGGCTGAAATGCGCATTCGATGCCCAGGGGCTGCTCAACCCCGGCAAGGTTTTCCCGACGCTGCACCGCTGCGCCGAACTCGGCCGCATGCATGTCCATGCCGGCAAGCTGGCGTTTCCGGATATCCCCAGATTCTAGCTCCCGCGAGATGCGGAGGGCGACGACAAGCAATTGCCTCCCCCCGCAGCCGCTTGACCGGAGGCAGCTTCACATCAGCGCATATTGCGTACGCTCGCGCCGCGCCAGCAGCGGCACGGCTTGCCCTGCTATATGGGTCTTGAAGTGCGCGCTGTCCTGATGCGCCTTAAAGGCCGCCTCATCGCGGAACAGCTCGTAGAACAGAAACTGCGCCGGGTTCTCGGTCGCGCGGCTGATCAGGAACAGCTTTACTCCGGGTTCGCTTTGCGCCTCGGGAAGAAAGTCGCGCAGGATCTCGGCGACCCTGTCGGCCTGTCCCTCCCTGGCTTCCCATTGCGCCACAACCAGAAGCCCTCCGCCGCTGATCGCCTCGTTGATGATTTGGTGGTTCATTACCTGCTGGTTCATGTGGAACTCCTCTTCGCACCTGCTCCCGATTGCCGCGTTGCAAAGGAACGTGACGGGGACAATTCGACAGATAGCGAAATTTGCACGTCAATGATTCGATACTCGCCGAAGTAAGGATGTCGCGGGTGCCGGCGGACGTGATCGCCCGAAGCGGTCCCGAACGCCAGTCCGCCGAAACCAGCGTGGCCGCCGCTTCGCGCATGGCGCCGCGAAATTTGATTTCCGCCGCAAATTTCGCTACCGGCTCACTCGTGGATACGCTCAAGGTACGTGACGCCAAAGACGTCGAAGAGGTGGTGCGCGCGGCGATCGCCGACGATCAGCCGCTGGAGATCATTGGCCATGGCACCAAGCGCACGATCGGCCATCCGATGGCGACCAACGCGGTGCTCGATCTCTCGGCGCTCAACGCCGTCACCTCCTACGAGCCGAACGAGCTGATCATCACGGTGCAGGCCGGTGCGCCCCTTGCCGACGTGCAGTCGCTGATCGATTCCAAGAACCAGCAATTCGCCTTCGAGCCGATGGACACTTCCGCGCTGCTGGGCGTGTCCGGCAGCGGCACCATCGGCGGCATGATCGGCGCGGGGCTCGCCGGTCCCCGCCGCATCAAGGCCGGCGGCGCCCGCGATCATCTGCTCGGCGCGCATGCGGTGTCCGGCTTCGGCGACAGTTTTAAAACCGGGGGTAAGGTGGTGAAGAACGTCACCGGCTACGATCTCTGCAAGCTGTTGGCGGGGTCGTGGGGCACGCTGGCGGTCATGACGGAAGTGACGCTCAAGGTGATGCCGAAGCCGGAGAGCGAGCGCACGCTGGTGCTAAGCGGGCTGGACGATGCGACCGCAAACCGGGCGATGACCTCTGCACTTGGCTCACCCTACGACGTCTCGGGCGCGGCGCACCTGCCGAACTCGGCATTCCGGCCCGCGACGGGCGAGCTCGCGGGTTTTTCGACGCAGGGGCGGGCGGTCACGCTGCTGCGGCTCGAAGGCATTGCCGCATCGGTCGCCGATCGCGCCAATTCGCTGGGCAAGACGCTGGCCCCGTTCGGGTCTGTGGACATGCTGGAGGATGCGGCTTCGGCAACGGTTTGGGACGCCATCCGCGACGTCGAACCCTTTGCTGCCGGCGGCGCGCTCGGCGCCTGGCCGGTGTGGCGGATCGTTTGTCCACCGGCCGCAGGCGGCGCGCTCGGCCAGGCGCTGGCGCGCGACAGCGGGGGCGACGTGATCTATGATTGGGGCGGCGGCCTGATCTGGGCGGCATTGCCACCCAAGCCGGATGCGCTAGCCGCGCTGGTGCGTCAGCGCGTCGAGGCCGCCGGCGGCCACGCCTCGCTGATCCGGGCGTCCGAGCAGACCAGGCAAAATGTCGACGTCTTCCATCCGCAGGCTGACGGCCTCGCCGCGCTGAGCCAGCGCGTGCGCAACAGTTTCGATCCCAAGATCATCCTCAACCGCGGCCGGATGCTGCCGATGTCAGCGCCATGAAAACCGAGTTCTCGCTCACTCAGCTCGCCGATCCCGATATCGCGGAAGCCGACAAGATCCTGCGCGCCTGCGTGCATTGCGGGTTCTGCACCGCGACCTGTCCGACCTATGTCCTGCTCGGCGACGAGCTCGATAGCCCGCGCGGTCGCATCTACCTGATCAAGGAGATGCTGGAAAAGGACCGCCCGCCGACCGCGGAGGTAGTCAAGCATATCGACCGCTGCCTCTCCTGCCTTGCCTGCATGACCACCTGTCCGTCGGGGGTGCACTACATGCACCTGGTCGATCAGGCGCGGGTCCGGATCGAACGGGATTTTTCCAGGCCGCTGGCGGAGCGGGCGTTGCGCGCGGTGCTGGCGCTGGTGCTGCCGCGGCCAAAGCTGTTTCGCGCCAGTATGATCATGGCGCGGCTCGCCCGGCCGTTTGCGGCCCTGCTGCCGGCGTCAAATGCGGCCGCGACACCCGGCCTGTTGCGGCGGATCAAGGCGATGCTGGCGCTCGCGCCGAACGGCCTTCCCCCGCCGGGGCCCTCGGGCGGCAGCGTCTTTGCGGCCGCGGGCGAGCGGCACGGGCGGGTCGCGCTGCTGCAGGGCTGCGCCCAGCAGGTGCTGGCGCCGCGCATCAACCAGGCCGCCATCAATCTCCTGACGCGCCATGGCATCGAGGTCGTCCTGGTCAAGGACGAGCAATGCTGCGGCGCGCTCACCCACCACCTCGGGCAGGACGGCGACGCGCTGGCGCGGGCGCGCGCCAACATCACGGTGTGGAAAAAGGAGGCGGAGCAGGGCGGCCTCGACGCCATCCTGGTCACGGCATCGGGCTGCGGCACGGTCATCAAGGACTATGGTTTCATGCTGCGCGAGGACCTCGATTTCGCGGAAAGCGCGGCGCAGATTTCTGCGATGGCAAAGGATATCACCGAGTATCTCGCAGGCCTCGCGCTCACGCCATCGCGCCAGAAAGGCGACGTAACAGTGGCCTATCACTCGGCATGTTCGCTGCAGCATGGACAGAAAATCACAGGCCTTCCGAAAGAATTGCTTTCCAAGAATGGATTCGTGGTGAAAGATGTGCCCGAGAGCCATTTGTGTTGCGGTTCGGCGGGGACCTACAACATTCTCCAGCCCGACATTGCGAGCAGATTGCGCGATCGGAAGATCGCCAATATTGCGACAGTCAAACCGGACATGATCGCTGCAGGCAATATTGGATGCATGGTTCAAATTGCCGGTGGTACGTCAGTTCCTGTGGTGCACACGATTGAGCTTCTCGATTGGGCGACAGGAGGTCCAAAGCCTGGATCGATCGGCCAGGATTGAATTGATCGATCGGCCTACGGGCGTGATCCGGAAAGCCTGCCCTGCATGTGGATGGCGGGATCGGCATCCGGTTTCTTCGGGACCAAACGCGAAGCGTTTGCCCGGAGATCGCGCCCGGACAAGGGATGGAGCGGGAGGGCACTTCGAAGAAGTGTCGCCCCGGTCTGGCCCACGGACTATTCGAAGCGCTCGACAGACATGGACAGCGGCAACAGGAGGACCAGATGGCGAAGGCGAAGAAGAGCAAGAAGGGCAAGAAGGCTAAAAAGGCCAAGAAGGCCGTAGTGGCGAAGAAGAAGTCCGCCAAGAAGGCGTCGAAGAAGGCCGCCAAGAAATCTGCAAAGAAATCGGCGAAGAAGGCTGCCAAGAAGGGCGCAAAGAAATCCGCCAAGAAGGCTGCCACGAAGTCAAAGGCGGCCGCACCGAAGGCCGCAAAGAAGAGCCCGGCAAAGAAAAAGAAGGCCGTTGCCAAGCCTGCCGCTCCCAAGGCGGCGCCCGCGATGGCGGCGCCCGAGCCGGAACCCGCGCCCACACCGGCGCCGAGCTGGGCGACCCCGGAACCGTCCGCACCCTCATGGGGGTCGGGCTCGTCCAACGGCGGCGACCACAACTAGACGGTCGCCTGCCGGGAACAACGTTTCGGAAAGGCCGCAGCGTCCACCGCTGCGGCCTTTTTCGTGAGGGCCGCCTCGATGCACCGGCGCCGTAGTTTCACGGGGAGGTTGATTCGCAAAAAGCGCTGTCCGACTGCGTCCCCATAGTGGCTTTTCGGATTCCCATGTCGTGAATACGACCCGGAAATCGCCAAAAATGTGATGGGAATGCAACACCCGCCGACAACATTTTCCGAAATGGTCAGAACGCCTAAAAAGGCGGCACATGCTTGCCTTTTTTGCTTCACGATCGTGACGCTGCGGACCAGATTGCAAACACGTTAAGAAATTTGGCCGCAGTCAGTTGTCGCTTGCCCTGGGGGCGCCGGTACAGGACTGTTTTAGAAGGTGATGGGGATCGTCATGAAGAAACTGGCTTTGTTGGCAACGGCGCTGGCAATGGTATCGGCTCCGGCTCTCGCTGCGGATATGCGGTTGAAGGCCGTCAAGGCGCCGCCGCCGGTCGCGTTCGATCCCTGGGATTTCGCCTTCGGCGGCGGGATCACCAATGACTACATTTTCCGCGGCATCACCCAGTCCAACCACAAGCCGTCCGTCAACGTCTATTTCGAGCCGCGCTACAACGTCACCAAGGATTTCCAGCTCTATGTCGGTGTGGGCGGCGCCAGCATCTCGTTCCCGAACCGTGCAGCGGCTGAAGTCGACGCTTACGGCGGCGCGCGCCTGACGGTTGGCCAATTCGCCTTCGACGTCGGCGCTTGGGGCTACATGTATCCGGGTGGAACCTGCCACTACGGCGCGGCCACCGATACTGCCGGCGTTCCGCTCAGCCTCGAATGCCAGACCAACGCGCTGATCAACGGCAACGTCATCAAGAAAGACCTCAGCTTCTTCGAGGTCTACGGCAAGGTAAACTACACCTTCAACGACAACTTCTCGATGGGCGGCAACGTCTACTATACGCCGAGCTTCCTCAACAGCGGCGCCGAAGGCACCTATGCTTCGATCGTCGGCAAGGCGATCGCGCCGAGCACCTGGTTCGGCGCCAGCGGCATCGGCATGTATGTGTCGGGTGAGTTCGGCCGCCAGTGGCTGGGCACGTCAGACTCGTTCTACGGTGTCCCTGCGTTCCCGAACGGCATCAACTATGCCGACTACAACACTTGGAATGTCGGCATCGGCTTCACCTACAAGGTGTTCACGCTGGACTTCCGTTACTCCGACACCAACCTGTCGAAGGGTGATTGCAACGCCTTCACCAGCGACTTCTCAGCCCGCGGCAACCTCGCTGTAAACCAGGGCACCTTCGTCACCCCGATCAATCCGACCGGCGTGGGTTCGAACTGGTGCGGCGCCGCCGGTATCGTCAAGCTGTCGGCTGACCTGACCGCGTTGACCAACCTGAAGTAAGATCTTCCTGTCGAAGACGAGGGGCGGCAGAGCGATCTGCCGCCTCTTTTCTTTTTGGGTGGAGCGGATGAAACGGGATTGGCGGCGCGCGGCGCAGAAGGCGATCTCCCGCAACGATCACCGCAGCGTCGTGGCGGGCGCGGTCGCGGGCCTCGGCGGCGCGATCGCCATCGGCGCCTTGGAAGCGTAGCCCGGATGAAGCGAAATCCGGGACCAGTTTACGAGCGGATGAATTTATCCCGGATTACGCTTCGCTTCATCCGGGCTACACGCTCACGACGCAGCGACGCTCTTTCCCTTCTGCAGCGCGAATCGATCGCCGTCACGGGCGAGCACGATATTGCGCTGGTGGAAGGCATCCAGCGTCGAGCGATGGCCGATCGAGACGATGGTGGTCGTCAGCAGCTTCTTCTCGAGCAGTTGATACAGTGCTGCCTCCGAAGGTTCGTCGAGCGACGCCGTCGCTTCGTCCAGGAACAAATACTGCGGGGCGTGCAGCAGCGCGCGGGTCAGCCCAAGGCGTTGCTGTTCGCCGAGCGAAAGCGTCCGGTTCCAGTGCCCGTGTTCGTCGAGTTGCGGCGCGAGCTTCGGAAGTCCTACCGACGCGAGCGCGTCGGCGATTTGAACGTCGGTAAATGTCCCTTCCTTGGCGGGGTACTCGATCGCGCCCCGCAGCGACCCGGTCGGGAAATACGGTCGCTGCGGCAGCATCATCATGGTTGCTCCGGCCGGAATCGTGATGGAGCCGGTCCCGAACGGCCAGATACCGGCAATGGCACGGAACAGCGTCGATTTGCCGGAGCCGGAGGGACCCGTCATCAGCGTGCGCTCGCCCTTGCGCAAACTCAGTCCACTCGCGTTTACCAGCGGCGTTCCGTTCGGCAGCCGCAGCGCCAGCCCCTTGAGGTCGATGGTGCCGTCGCCTCCCTCGGTGACGTGAATCCGGTCGTCACGGGTGGCGAGTTCGCGCGCTGCCACAATGCCCGCCTCGAACCCGTCGAGACGGTTAACCACGGCCTGCCATTCCGCCAATTGACGGTAGATGGTGATGAAGAACGAAAGCGCGCCCTGAACGTTCGAAAACGCCGATGCGGTTTGCATCATGCCGCCGAGTTGGATCTTCTCTGCGAAGTAGGCCGGTGCCACCAGCACGTAGGGAAAGATCACTGAAGCCTGATTGTAGCTCGCCGTAAACGCCGTTATTTTCTTGGTCCGGTTCATGATGGCTAGCCAGTTTTCAACAACACGTCCGAAGCG
This sequence comes from Bradyrhizobium sp. AZCC 1610, assembly GCF_036924515.1. Taxonomy (NCBI): domain Bacteria; kingdom Pseudomonadati; phylum Pseudomonadota; class Alphaproteobacteria; order Hyphomicrobiales; family Nitrobacteraceae; genus Bradyrhizobium; species Bradyrhizobium sp. AZCC 1610. The sequence continues at coordinate 627,308 of NZ_JAZHRR010000001.1, forward strand.
AACCATAAGGCGCTCGCGCTCGGCCTGCTCGCCGTCCAGCAGCGCGATCTGTTCCGAGTTTTCCCGCACGCGCACCAGGTTGAAACGAAAATCCGCTTCGTATTGCTGCTGCCGAAAATCGATGCCGACCAGCGGCCAGCCGATCAGATGGGTCAGGATGGTGCCGAGTATCGAATAGATCAGCGCGCCCCAGACCAGGTAGCCGGGGATCGGATAATCCTGACCGAACATGTGCAGCGGCGCGGCATTCGAAAGGCCCCACAGGATCGTGACAAACGACGCGATCGTGACGATCGAGCTTAGCAAACCGACTCCGATGTTGAGCGTGCGATCGACGAACAGCTTGACGTCGTCGGTCATGCGCTGGTCGGGGTTGTCTGCGGCGTCGCCCTGAAGCTGCATCCGGTAGTGGTTGGCCTGATGCAGCCAGTCGCTGAGATATTGCGCGGTCATCCAGCGCCGCCAACGGATCTGCAGCCATTGATTGAGATAGAGCTGGTAGACCGCCAGCACGATAAAAACGGTCGCTAGCACGCTGAAATAGATGATCTCGCTGACGAAGTTGTCCCAGTTTCGTTCCTGCAGCGCGTTGTAGAAGCGGGCGTTCCACTGATTGATCAGGACGTTGATGCCGACGATCGCAAGCTCAATGGCGATCACGGCGGCAAGCAGCCCGCGGCCGGCCCATTTGTCCTCGGAGCGGAAGTAGGGGGCGGCGATGCGCCATACCGTGGTGAGCTTCGGGCGGATGTTGTTCACAGATCACCGTCTCCGGAAAATGGGCTTAAGGCCCTGAAGGGATAGAGGAATCAGGTCTACGACTAAGGTTAGGAAGGGCTGCCTGCGACGGCTTGTCGCAAGGGTCGGCTTGACCCTAGCATGGCTGCGACGGCGAGGGGCGGCGGCCATCGAACTTCGCGAGGTTGTGAGCGTTGGGGCGCATTAATGCAGCCCAACCTCGCCTTGCAAGGTTGTTCCCGCAAATCGCTCAACTCCGCATCCGGTCCCACCACGCTGCCGGGCGCGCCAATAACAAATGCGGGAGAACCAAAATGTGGGACCAACACTATAATCTGCCTGGCAACACCGCCCCGTCGACGATGGCGGCCACCCTGCCTGTCGTCGCCCTGCTGGTGCTGATTGCCAACGGCAAGGTCAAGGCGCATCTCGCGGCCATCATCGCGCTTGTCGTCGCCAACATTGGCGTCATGGGCAAGATGATCGACGCAATCGATCGTCGTCGCCTCGACCGCAACCAACTGGTGCCTCGTCGGCGTGCCCGTGACGCTGCAGGCTTACGTCTATCCGTTCACGATGCTGGTGCTGAAGCAGGCGCTATCGACGGCAGCTAAAATCCCCGTGGCCGGCATCCGTGTTTTTTTTGCGGGCGCGGCCGTCTAGCCAACGACGGACTTGTCCAATAGAACGGCGCCCGGCGCGGTAGGTCAGGTATTTTTCGAGAGGTTGCATGATTTCATTCGCAGGTATGGCGCGGGCAGGCACTGCTTCGCTCTTGCTGATCGCAACGGTCCTGGCGTTGAGCCCGGCCTTCGCCGATGACGGCTTTCCGTTCGGATCGGAAATGACACTCGACGTGGATCGTCAGCGCGGGTCGAAGCGGATTCCCAATCTCGAGATCGGCGACAAGGGCGAGGTGATCCTCGAACTTTGGTGCAAGGGCGGCAAGGGCCAGTTCTCGGTCGCTGGCAATACCGTGATTTTCGTTCCCGGCGCGATGGAGAACCGCACTTGTCCGTCGGATCGCGCGCAACAAGATGATGAACTGATCGCGGCCCTGGCTGAGGCGGGCACCTGGAAGCGGCAGGGCGATTTCGTATCGTTCGTCGGCGCGAAGACGCTGCGCTTCCGGATCAATACGAATTAGGACGGAAGCCCAGTTACTGCGTCGCAATCAATCCGCTGGCAGTGGCAATGACCCAGCGGTTGCCCCAGCGCACGATGGACTCCACGCGTCCGATTCCGGGAATGGTGTCGCCGCGTGCGGCCATCCTGATACCGTCAGGACCTTCGAGAACAGCGGTGCCGTCCCGGACATCAACAACCGTCCAACCGGGAATCGTCGCCGGCCTGGTTTCCGGCGCCGCCACCAGCGGCTGCCGCATCGCGATCGCAGCGGCGGAAGGGCTCGCATTTGCCTGGGAGGCCGGGCTCGCAGACGGGCGTGCACCGCCCGGCAACAGCGCGGATGGCTTGGGAATGCTTCCGACAATGGCAGGCGCATCTGACGCGGATGCCGTTTTTCGAGTGCCTTCAATCCTGCCGCTTGATCGCGCTTCAGAAATTCGCGGCGAGGGCGTTTCGTTCTGCGCGACTGCTACAGGATCGAGCGTGTTTGCGAACTGGGGCCAATTCAGACCGCCGGCCCATCCCAGCCCAAAGCTTGCCACCGCTGCGACAGTGACCAGCAAAGCGGTGCGTGCCCGATCGCCAAATGGCTCCCGCACCACCAATACTTCGTCGCGATCGGGCTTCACGAAATTCCACAGGTTCGCCCGTTGCTCCCGCCACTGGCCGGCAACCACATTCCCCGACAAGATGCTTTCAACGGTACTCGGCTCGCGGTCTTGCATGGCGTGACCCACATTTCGGCGAACCGATGATGTTCCTCTAAGCTGAATCGAATCTTAACAATCGAGGCACGGGACCAGATCATTGCGCACTGTACCGTGGCGGGAAGGCGTTGATACGCGCGCAGCCTGCCGGTCGCCCTCGCCCCATCGTGCTGGCATGCGACCTTACTTCCACACGCTCCTGTCGGCGTCCCAGCGCTGGCCCTTGAATTCCCTGGCCAGCGCTTCGACCGAACCGTTGTCGTCCTTTGGCTCGCCGCCTTCCTCGTCGCCGGTGGACTCTTCCGACAGGCTCAGCTTGGGGCCGGTGCCTTCATCCGCGGTCGTTATCACCGGGCTCGAGATCCACAGCATCAGTCTGTCGGATGGACCCGGTTTGTCCGGCGAGACCAGCGCGGTGACCTCGACGCTTTCGGTGAGGCCGAGCGCCGGATAGACCGGGCTCGGCCGCTTCAAGGTCAATGTCAGTTTTCCGGTGTTGGCGTCCCACTCGGTGCCTGCGGCCTTGGCGGCCAGCGTTTTCGCGAGCACGCCCGAAATCGCCGATGCGATCTTGTCCTTGTTGATCTTGTCGCCGTCGCGCCATTCGGCCGCGGCAAAGCGGATGGTGCGGTCCATCTCGACAGAGCCGCTGGTCCATCCCGCCGCGACCACGCCCGGCATCGATTTGGCCTTTGCAATCAGCGCAGCCGTGCGCTCCGGATCGGCCGTGAGGCTGATGGTCTGCTCGCCCGCGCGCAGTGCATCGCAGGAGATCGAAAGGCTCGAGAGCCCGACCTCGACGGCCTCGCCCTTCAGGCTTTTGAGGAAATCGAGCGCGGCGTCGAGCTTGACCCGCACGCCGAACGCCTCAGGCGAAACGTCGGTAAAATCCTTCGGCGCCGGGGTGATGCCGTCGTCGCTGGTCTGGTTGTCCAGAAATTCCTTCTCGCTGAGATCGGAATTGTCCGTCGAGGTCACTTCGGTGACAGCCTGACCAATCGTGATCTGGCCGCGGAATTCGAAGGTGTCGCCGACAGGCTTGCGCGACAGCTTGACGGTGACCGGCAGCTTGTCACCGAGGCTCTGCGTGATGCCGGTCAGGTTCTGCCCGTTGAGGACGGCGAGATTGGCGACGAAGCGGTCCTTGCGGTCGGAGCCCTTCGCGGCGGGGTAACAGACGTCGAGCACGGCCGCGGTGACGGCCTTGCCCTGGCGGGTTTCCTTCAGGATGACATCGGCGTTGCCGTCCATCAGGCCGTCGATTGCGGTGAAATAGCGTGTCTCGATGGCGCCCGGCGCCGTCTTGGAGGGAAGTTTCATCTGGGCGAAAGCGAGGCTTGGGGAGACCGTGATCAGACCGAGCAGGAGAAGGGAGCGCACGCGCATATGAAATTCCCTGAAACGATGGAATCGGCAGGGGTCGTAAGTAGCAAACCCCGGCAGAGTTTTCGAGCCAAGCACGTCTGGAACCGATCGGGCGTGCTTCATCGCCAAAAAAAGCCAAAAAAGAAGGCCGCCCGGAGGCAGCCTTCGATCTGTTTGCTTGGGAAAGCCAGGCCTTAGAAGCCCATGCCGCCCATTCCACCCATGCCGCCGCCACCGCCGGGCATCGCCGGCGCGGGCTCCCTTGGCAGTTCGGCGACCATGGCTTCGGTGGTCACCAGCAGGCCCGCGACCGACGAAGCGTCCTGCAGCGCGGTACGAACCACCTTGGCCGGGTCGATGATGCCCTTGTCGACCATATCGACATATTCCTCGGTCTGGGCGTCGAAGCCGAAGGTCTCGGACTTGTTCTCGAGGATCTTGCCGACCACGATCGAGCCCTCGACACCGGCATTCTCCGAGATCTGGCGGACCGGAGCTTCCAGCGCCTTCAGCACGATATTGATACCGGCCTGGACGTCGGAATTGTCGTTGTGGATGCGGCCGACGGCTTTCTTGGCGCGCAGCAGCGCCACGCCGCCGCCCGGCACGATGCCTTCCTGGACGGCCGCACGGGTCGCGTTGAGGGCGTCCTCGACGCGATCCTTCTTTTCCTTGACCTCGATCTCGGTCGCGCCGCCGACGCGGATCACCGCGACGCCGCCGGCGAGCTTGGCCAGACGCTCCTGCAGCTTTTCGCGGTCGTAGTCCGAGGTGGTTTCCTCGATCTGCGCCTTGATCTGCGTGACGCGGGCTTCGATGTCCTTCTTCTTGCCGGCGCCCTTGACGATCGTGGTGTTTTCCTTGTCGATCACCACCTTGCCGGCGCGGCCGAGCATGTTGATGGTGACGCTTTCGAGCTTCATGCCGAGTTCATCTGAGATCAGCTGACCGCCGGTCAGGATCGCGATGTCTTCCAGCATCGCCTTGCGGCGATCGCCGAAGCCCGGCGCCTTGACGGCGGCGACCTTCAGGCCGCCGCGCAGGCGGTTGACGACGAGTGTCGCCAGTGCCTCGCCCTCGACGTCCTCGGCGACGATCAGCAGCGGACGGCCCGACTGCACCACGGCTTCCAGCACCGGCAGCATCGACTGCAGGCCGGACAGCTTCTTCTCGTGCAGCAGCACGTAGACGTCTTCGAGTTCGGCCGTCATCTTTTCGGCGTTGGTGATGAAGTAGGGCGACAGGTAGCCGCGGTCGAACTTCATGCCCTCGACGATGTCGACTTCGGTCTCGAGCGACTTGTTCTCCTCGACCGTGATCACGCCTTCATTGCCGACCTTCTGCATCGCCTGCGCGATCATCTTGCCGATGGCCGCGTCGCCGTTGGCCGAGATGGTGCCGATCTGGGCGACTTCGGACGAAGAGGCGACCGGCTTGGCGCGCTTCTCGATATCCTTGACGACGGCGAGGACTGCGATGTCGATGCCGCGCTTGAGGTCCATCGGGTTCATGCCGGCGGCGACCGACTTGGCGCCTTCGCGCACGATCGCCTGCGCCAGCACGGTCGCGGTGGTGGTGCCGTCGCCGGCGGTGTCGTTGGTCTTGGAGGCGACTTCGCGCAGCATCTGCGCGCCCATGTTCTCGAACTTGTCCTCGAGCTCAATCTCCTTGGCGACGGTGACGCCATCCTTGGTGATGCGGGGAGCGCCGAAGCTCTTGTCGATGACGACGTTGCGGCCCTTGGGGCCGAGCGTCACCTTCACGGCGTTGGCGAGAATATCGACGCCGCGCAGCATGCGGTCGCGGGCGTCGCCGGAAAATTTAACGTCTTTGGCAGCCATTTGAATTGCTCCTGGAAATTGGGGTAAATCAGCCGCTGCTCTTCCTCGCCGTCATTGCCGGGCTTGACCCGGCAATCCATCGCCTTCGCGTGACTCTTCCGAAGAATGATGGATGCCCGGGTCAAGCCCGGGCATGACGATTGGTGTGCGGCGGCGGTTCGGGTCTATTCGGTCAGCTCAGCACGCCCATGATGTCGGACTCCTTCATGATCAGGAGTTCCTCGCCGTCGAGCTTGACCTCGGTACCCGACCATTTGCCGAACAGCACGCGGTCGCCGACCTGAAGGTCGATCGGAATCAGCTTGCCGGCCTCGTCGCGGCCGCCCGGGCCCACGGCGGTGATTTCGCCTTGCGACGGCTTTTCCTTGGCGCTGTCGGGAATGATGATGCCGCCCTTGGTCTTCTCTTCGGCATCGATGCGCTTTACCACGACGCGGTCGTGCAGCGGACGAAATTTGGATTTAGCCATGACGTCTCCTCTTGAAGTTCCTTTGGAAGGCGTGGTTTCAGGTCTGTGCCATCGAAAATGGCTGGGAATACCGGGTATTCGACGCCGCCCCGGGCGGGGCAGCACGACCCTTAGCAATCTTTGTATTTGAGTGCTAAACGTGGGGCCGGGGAATATGGCTTGGCGCCGATCCTGTCAAGCAAACAAGGGGGTTAAAGCCTTGGTGAGGCCAATATAGGATGGTGCTACGGAAACCAAATCGGCGCAGCGGCGTAATTTTAACCGACGTCATTGCTCCGGCAGGCTTTTTGCGGTTGGCTGCTTATCGGCGGCTGCTTATCGGCTGCTTGACGGGAGCGGCCAAGGATTTGCTCGGGGGAATGCGATGATCAGCTCACGTAATGCGCGTACGGTTGCCAATCTGGCGATCGCGTCGGCGCTGACGATCTTGCTGGCGGCGTGCAGCAGCATGAGCCTGCCGTCGCTGTCGTCCAGTCCGCCCCCCGACGCCGAGCCCGGCCTCGCGCCGGAAATGCCGGCGACCATCCGCTCCGACGAGATCGTCGGCCGCTGGGGCCTCGCTTCGTTCCAGAATCCCAATGACCGCGCCCGCACCGAAGCGGCGGCGCGAGGGCAGTGCAAGCAGCCTTATGTGATCGGCGCCGGCCAGAGCGGCGGCGTCGTCATGCATCTGGCCGACCAGGCCACCCCGCAGGAACTGCGCCTCAAGGGCAGCCCGGGCGGCAAGAACTATATCGGCCCGCCCGGTCCCGCCGGCAGCGACCAGGACCGCGAGATCGTCTCGTTCGACGGCCGCGTGCTCGTGACCCGCTTCATCGAAAAGGATGCCGCGGTCCGTTACGGCAACATGGTCTATGTGCGCTGCGCGCCGCGGGCGTGAGGCAAACTGCATTCCCTTGCCGTCATGCCCCGCCAACGGGTCGCGCGAATGCGCGCCCGATGACAGGCTCCGGCGGGGCATCCAGTACGCCGCGGCTTCTCCGCTGAATCGCTGACGTCTCTGGAATACTTGTATGGGGGTGATCAAGAGTGATCGTTGTCAGATCATTGCTGTCGTCTCCTTGTTCGACGAAGACCGACATCTCCTCGTCCCGACCCCGAGACGACTAGCCGCCTGGGCGGAACGACGGTCAAGGGTGGCCGCAGGCCATCGCGGAGCGACGCAGCCCTTGACGGTCGTGAGCCCGGCGGCAGGCTTGAGGGCGGGACGAGGTTTGGCGTTAGCGGCATAGGGACGATTTCCGAGGCGAGCCCACCGTGGACGCGATACCGCGTCGCAGACTTGTATTCGGTTGATCGATCGGGACCAGAACCATGATGCATGCATGCGCATCGGGGGGCGAAGCTCCGGGGCGGCGGGTCCATTCTGGGTCGCGGCGCAAAGGCCATGTATTCCGGCGGATCACCGCCACCTCGGATGTCGTCGGCAGACTGCCGGCTGCTGAACCGTCAATCGTGTTGGAGTTGCGGAAGCTGCATGGTCAAGTGCCGGCCGGGCGCAGCCTGAGCCCCTCAGTTATCTCGCCGGTGGTTGCCAGCCGCCACAGCGCGATGAGCAGCTTGCGCGCCAGCGCCACGATCATGGTTTTGCGCGTGGTGCTGCGGCCATCCGCTGTGCGCTCGCGGAACCAACGGACGAGCCGGCTATCCTTCTGGAAGATCAGAAAGCGCCAGGCCAGTTGGATCATGCCGCGGCGGACCCGACCGTTGCCGGCGCGGGCCAGTCCCTTCTCGCGGTGGCGCTTGCCGCTTTCGTCCGGCGCGCCGGTTAGTCCGGCATAGCGCGCCACGGCTCTGCGATCACGCAGATTGCGCACCAACGCCTCATTCACCAGCATGTCGGCAGTCTCGATGCCGACGCCAAAAACCCTTGCGATCAGACGCACCATCGCGTGAGGACCTGTCGCAGCCGCCGGCGCAACAGCGGGCCGGCGCACCCGTTCGCTCTCGATGATGCGGATCTGGTCGCGCACCAGGCGCAGCCGCTCCAGATCGTGGCGCAGCTCCGCGTCGGCATTCTGCGGCAGCGGCGTTCCTTCCGCGGTGCGCAGCGTCGCAAGCTTCTGCGCCGCCTTGCGCAGCTTCGGATTGAACCCGCCGATGCCGAACAGGGCGAGGACACCCTTGATCCGGTTGACGATCCGTGTCTGCTCGCCCACGAGGCTCTCCCGTTCGCGGCTCGGCCGCCGCGCATCTTCTTCTGCCATGGTCGGGATCGCGACCATGCTGCAATGGCGCTTCTCGCCATGCAGCCAGCCGAGAAACGATCGCATCAGCAGTTCCGTGTCGATCCGATCGGTCTTGGCGCGCCGGTGCTCGCGGGACACCGCAATACTCGCAGCATGGATGACGTAGGTCTCGATGGCGCGCGCCTGCAGCCAGCGCGCCAGCCAGAATCCGTCTCGCCCGGCCTCATAGGCGCAGACGATCCGCCTGACCGTCCGCCCGGCCTTGCGCGCTTCATCCTGCCAGCGCTGCAACAGCTTCAGCAGAGCGTCCGCATTTGCACCAAGCTTCTTCAGGGGCTGGCGCTCGACCCCCGGGATCACAGCCGCAACGAGCCACTTCGACTGGCTCATCTCGATCACTGCGACCAATGTGCTATCCTGTTCGAAGGCGGTGAGGGACCTGCTGGCGTCAAACGATTGCGACATGGGGTGCTCCATTGCGTGATCACGGCGCTCGAGGGCATTCACACCCTCGCCGCCGCTCCCCATAGCATCTGGATCGCCCGCCCCAGTGCACAATTGCGCACAAGGCGGGCGACGACAGGGGAGAAGTTGGCCGCTCAAACAGAAAAAAACGCCGGCATCGCTGCCGGCGTTTTTATTTAGTCTGCGTTAACCAGTCCGATCAATCGAACAGCGCGTCGATGTCGTTCTGCGAGGCGTGACCGTCGTCGCCGTCCAGCTTCGGGCCGTTCAGCAGCTTGGCGTCGCCTTCGCGGGCATCCACGATCGGGGGGGCGTGCGCCTTGATGGCATCGACGCCGCCCCAGATATCCATCATCGCATTGATGTGCTGTTCGATGAACTTCATCGTGCTCATCACTTTGCTGATGCGCTGGCCGGTAAGGTCCTGGAAGTTGCAGGCCTCGAAGATCGCGACGACGCGTTCCTGGATATCCTCGCTGAGCAGCTTCTGCTGGTCGGCCGAGATGTTCTTGGACAATGCGGTGGCGGCCTGGTCGATCGCCTCGACGGCCTCGAGAATCTGCTGGGTGGCCTGTTCGGTGCCGCCGACGACGGCGCCGAGCTCGCCATTGACCTTGGCCATTTCCTGACCGTCAAAGCTCTTGCCGTGCAGCGTGGCGATTTCGCGCTTGGTGCGGTTGATGGCGTCGTGGATGAGGTCGAGCTCGACCTTGAGCTTCGCGCACTGCTCGATCTGGGCGCGATAGGTTTCCAGCAACGCGTGCGATTCGGCAATCTCGCGCGTGGTGATCCCCGACTGCTCGGTCGAAGCGGCGGGGGTGTGGCCGAAGCCCGCCATCTGTGCGCGGATCGCGCGCAGCTCGGCCATGATCTCACGATGCATCGGGCCGATCTCGCCGCCTTCGACGGCAGGCATCATAATTGGCGCGTCGCCCAGAAGAGCTTGTTCGATACGAAAACGTTTGCGATTGACCGACATGAGTTTTTCCCACCCCTTCACTTCACGTGTGTCTTAAACCGATGCGATTTAACGTGAGGTTCACGCCGGAACATCGCGTATCGACGCTTTGCCCGCGGCCGCACACCAACGATTAACCATGAGGGGCGCGCGTTCACGCAAAATAAACGCTACCGGACAAATCCGCGCGCCATTGCCGAAATGGTGAATCGAAACGCCTGATCTGTTTACCAAACCGATTAGGTTTTGATTTGTATTGATCGCGTGCAGCGGCGTTTGTCGAGCCGCCGCCAACCCGCAATGACGAACAGTACAGAGTACGTCGATGTCCGGAAAAATCTCCCTTGCGCTCCTTGCGAGCGCGTCTTGCCTTTGCTTCACCAGTGAGGCCAGTGCGATCGACGCCTTGCCAATTGCCGAACCCAACGTGATCTACGCCCGCGAGCCCGCGCCGGTGCGGACCGCCTCTGCCGAACGCTCGCAGATGGGCGGCGGCTTCATCGAATTCCTGTTCGGCGACCTGCCGCCGGGCGGGCGCTATCAGCAACAGCCGGCCTATCAGACGCAGCCCGATTACGGATATGGCGGGCGGCGCGCGCTGCTGCCGCCGATGGATCCGCAGCAATCGATGCACCGGGAGGAGGAGCTCGACCCCGCGCAGCGTCCGCTCGATCCGAAGTACGAAAAGCAGGTGGTCGAGTATCGCGGCAAGGAAAGCCCGGGCACCATCGTGATCGACACCCCGAACAAATTCCTGTTCCTGGTGCAGGGCGACGGCAAGGCGCTGCGCTATGGCGTCGGCGTCGGCCGTCCCGGCTTCACCTGGTCGGGCGTCAAGACCGTCTCCGCGAAGAAGGAATGGCCGGCCTGGACGCCGCCGCCGGAAATGCTGGCGCGGCGCCCCGATCTGCCGCGGCACATGGAGGGCGGTCCGCAAAATCCGCTCGGCGCGCGCGCGATGTATCTGGGTTCGTCGCTCTATCGCATCCACGGCTCCAACGAGCCCTGGACCATCGGCACCAACGTGTCGTCCGGCTGCATCCGGATGCGCAATGAAGACGTCATCGATCTCTACGGCCGCGTCGGCGTCGGCGCCAGGGTCGTGGTGATCTGAGCGGTAGCCGTAGCCCGGATGGAGCGAAGCGAAATCCGGGGCGGTCTCACCGCGGATCGATTATCCCGGATTGCGCTTCGCTCCATCCGGGCTACAAAACAAAAACGGCCGCCCGATTGGGCGGCCGTATTGATTTTCAGCGCGCGCGTCGATCACGCGTAATCGCCATCACCACCATCGTCGCCGTCGAAGCCGTCGGCATCGTGGTCCATGTCGTCATCGTCATGCGAGGCCTGATCGAAGAAGCCCTGCCGCGAACCGGAATCGTTGTCGTTGTTGTCGGCGCGCTGGCTGGACGAGCCGCGCGAACCGATGTCGTTGATTCCGGCGTCCCGCGCCAGGTCGCCGCCGGATTGGTCGCTCGACGGCCTGCGGTCTTCGATGCCGCCGCTGTGGCCCGCCGTGTCGCCGAACGCCTGGTGGTTGCCGCCGCCGCCCATCATCGAGCGGATGCTGCCGGCCAGCAGTGATCCGCCGACCACGCCGGCCGCGGCCGCCGCCGCCGTTCCGAGGAACGAGCCGCCACCGCCGCCAAATGCGGAAGGCTGCTGCTGTGCGCCGCCATAGGGCTGGGCGTAGCCCGGTTGATTATAGCCCGGTTGATTATATTGCCCGGGCGCCTGGTTCTGCTGCAGCACCTGCCCGGTGTTCCAGGTCGGCCGGCTGCCGGCCATATCGGGCGCACGCACGTTGGGCACCGAACCCTGCGGCTGGTTCTGCCCGAAAATTGCATCGCGCATCGAATCGAGGAAGCCGCCGGATTGATTTTGCTGATCCGCTGCTTCCAATTCCTGGATGCGCATGTCGGCGCGTTTCAGCGCTTCGTCCTGCACCAGCGCCGTCTGCACCAGCGCGTAGACCGCATTGGGCGCGTTGCGCAGGCCCTGCATGATCGCTGACATCGCCTCCGGATCGCGCTTGGCGCTCTCCAGCTTGGCGAGCCGGTCAAAAAGATCGTCAATCAGTTGGCGTTCTTGCGGTGTCATGGCCCTCTCCTTCGCGTCGGATCGTCGTCAACGCGCCGGGAAGATGTAGGGTGAGCTTTGTGTCGCAAGTAGTGGGTGGCCGAATTAAATTTTGGTATGCGACAAAACGCCAGGCGGATTTCCCGGGTCTTATCAACTCCGAGTCTTGTCAACTTAATGTAATTTTATTCGCCACAAGTAATGTCGGGAATCGATCGCTGGCCAGAAACGCGTGTTCCGCCTCGCGCTGGGTGGTCAGGGGATCGAGATTCTCGAGCGTCTCGTCGACGAAACCAGGGTGGCACATCACGAGCCCGCCTTCCGGCAAGTCCTGAAGGAACTCACCCATCAGCACGCCGAAATCGGACGCTTTCGAAAAATCATAGGCGCCGGCGAAGGCAGGGTTGAACGGGATTTTTGCGTCGGTGGCGCGCTTGCGGAATTGCGCGCTGAGAACGTCGAGCACCAGCGCCTTCGGCGCGCCGACGAGCTTGGCCAGCGGCTTGAGGCGTCCGCCCTGACGGACCCAGGCGCCGGGGGCGGCTTCCTTCACCGCGCGCAGGAAGGCGTCGCGCACCTGCGGGAAGAGTTGCGCGTGCTGGTGGCCGTCGACGAAATCGGGCGCGCGGCCGAACAGCTCCTTGAAGGCTGCGAGCTGCGCGAGCAGTTCGTCCTCGATCAGTTCAGGATCGAGCCGCCGCAACAGCCCCGATCGCAGCATGGCTGGAAACGGCAGGAACAGACCACCATTGAGCGGCCTGAAATACATCGTCAGCGGACGAAACGGCGCGGTCAGCGTCGCGTGCAGGCCGATCGCGCAGCGCGGGCTCGCCGCCGCGATGTCCTGCAACGCGGTGACCTCGGCGCGGCCGATCGCCGGGCCTACCACCATCACCGAGGTGGCATTGAGACGGCCGCCGGAGATCAGATCGCGAATGGCGCGGTTGACGCCCTCGGCCAGCCCGTAATCGTCGGCGCACAGCCAGATCCGGCGCAGCGCGTCGTCGTTCATTCGGCGGCGGTCCGCTCAGTGGCGCTCGCCGCCGTCTCGCCATCGGCACGTTTTTCGGAGTGCTCGGCGACGAAGTAGATCGGGCGCGCCTTCAGCTCGGAGAGGATCTTGCCGATATATTCGCCGACGATGCCGATCATGATGAGCTGCACGCCGCCGATCGTCATCAGGCCGATCATCAGCGAGGGATAGCCGGGGACCTGCTTGCCCGTGGTCCAGACCTCCCAGAGAATGGTCAGGCCGAACAGGAAGGCGCTGATCGCCAGCAGCACGCCGAGCAGGCTCGCAAAGCGCAACGGCGCCACCGAGAACGACGTCAACCCCTCGATCGACAGTCCGATCAGCCGGCCGGGGCTGAACGTCGTGACGCCGTGCGCGCGCGGCGCCGGCTCGTAATCGACGCGGATCTGGCGGAAGCCGATCCAGTTCGACAGGCCCTTGAAGAAGCGGTTGCGCTCGGGAAGCTGGCGCAGCGCCGTGGCCGCCCGCGGCGACAGCAGGCGGAAATCGCCGGCATCCTCGGGGATCTTCTGCCGCGCGCCCCAGTTGATCAGCGCGTAGAAGCCGTGCACGGCCTGGCGGCGCAGGAACGATTCATTGTCGCGATGCGCCTTGGCCGTATAGACGACGTCGTAGCCGTCATCGATCCAGTGCGCGACCAGTTTTTCGACCAGGCTCGGTGGATGCTGCCCGTCGCCGTCCATGAACAGCACCGCGCCGCGGCGGGCATGGTCCAGCCCCGCCATCAGCGCGGCCTCCTTGCCGAAATTGCGCGACAGCGACACCACCTGGATGTCGAGCGCGTCAGCGTCAAGCGAACGCGCGATCGCCAGCGTATTGTCGGCGCTGCCGTCGTCGACATAGACCACTTCGCTTCCGAGGCCGTAACGTGCCTTCAGCGTGCGGGCGAGGCCGACCAGCCGCTCGTGCAGCAAAGCGAGCCCCGCCGCCTCATTGTACAGCGGCACGACAATCGACAGGCCTTGCGCGGCGGCGCCGGCTGCGGTCGTCGACAGGCGGGAAACGTCAGAGCCGAGCATCATCGATCAGGTCCCAGATTATCCAACCGTATATGTTACGCGCCGCTAGCTGTCGCAACGATGAACGAAAGCTGTCGCAACGATGAACGAAACGGCAGCCTTATTGCCGCAAGAACGCCTCGAGCCTGGCAAACAACGGGTTTTCCCGGTCGAGCACATAGTCGAGCGAGGCGATCGAAACCGTGTCGGCGCCATGCTCACGCAGGAAACTGCCGAGCGCGTAAAGCTGCATCGGCGGGCAGTGCAGCGTGATCATGCCCGAGGAGGTTGGCCCGCCGAACGGCGCCACCACACCAAAACGATTATGGGCTTCCGCCAGCAACGCATCGTTGCAGCCGGCGAAACGCGTTCTCACCTCGCGGTATTTGCTGGCCCGCGCCCGCGCGGCGATGTGGTCGAGGATGACGCGCGCAGTCTCGCGGGCGTCAGTCGACCAGTCGGCGTCCTTGGAGGCCACGAGGTTGGCCTGGCTGCGCAGGATCACGCCGTCGTCGAGCACCTTGAGGCCATTGGCGGCAAGCGTGGCGCCCGTGGTGGTGATGTCGACGATCATCTCGGCGGTGCCGACGGCGGGCGCGCCCTCGGTGGCGCCGGCGCTTTCGACGATGCGGTAATCGACCACGCCGTGCGCGGCGAAGAAGTTGCGGGTCAGGTTGATGTATTTGGTCGCGACCCGCATCCGCCGGTTATGCTTGGCGCGGAAGCCGGTGGTGACGTCGTCGAGATCGGCCATGGTGCGGACGTCGATCCAGGCCTGCGGCACCGCGACCACGACATTGGCGCTGCCGAAGCCGAGACTGTCGATCAGCAATATGCGCTTGTCGGCGTCCGCAATGCTTTCGCGCAACAGATCCTCGCCGGTGACGCCGAGATGCACCATGCCGCGCGCCAATTGCGAAGCGATTTCGCTCGCGGAGAGATAGGCGATCTCGACATTGTCGAGGCCCGCGATGGTGCCGCGATAGTCGCGCGCGCCGCGCGGTTTCGCCAGTGAGAGCCCTGCGCGGGTGAAAAACGCCTCAGCGTTCTCCTGCAGGCGGCCCTTGGAGGGAACGGCAAGAACGAAGGGAGCGGTCATGCGGCGCTCCCTTGTTTGCCGAGTTGCGTCAAGGCTTCGATCCACACCGAGAATCCGACCGCCGGGATCGGCGTGGGCGAACCGAGTTGCGTCATCAGGCCATCATAGCGCCCGCCTGCTACACAGCGGTTCGACGCCGTTAGCCCTGGTATTTCCCTTCGGTGTTCCCTTGGCATTTCCCTTGGCGTGCAGCTCGAATTCGAAGCCGGTGTAGTAGTCGAGCCCGCGGCCGAACGAGGTGGAAAACCGCGTCAGTTTCGTGTCGATGCCGCGCGCAGCCATGAAGCCGATACGGCTTTCGAGCTGATCGATCGCCGCTGACAGATCAAGTTTTGCGTCCGAGGCCAGCGCACGCAGTTGCGCGACCGATTCATCGGGATCGCCCGCGATCGCGAGGAAGCGCTTGATGATATCGAGTGCGTCGCGCGGCAGCGCGCCGCCCTTCAAGGTCGATTGTTCGAGGAAGCGGTCGGCGATTTCGGCCACCGTCCGTCCGCCCACATTGGTAGCGCCGGCGATCGACATCAGGTCGGTGACCAGCGCCAGCGCCGCCTTGCGGTCGGAGCCGGCAAGTGCGGCCAGCACGCCCTCATATTCGTTGCGGCCGGGCGCGGTCGAAAGCGTCAGCCGCTCGATGTCCTCGGCGAGGCTGATCTTGCGGTTGAAATCCTTGATCAGCCGCCGCCGCCAGACCGGGTAGAGATTAAGCGCGTCGATCAGCGCGGTGAACAGGGCGACGTCGCCGGTGCGGATTTCGACGTCCTTCAATCCGAAGGCGGTGGTAGCTTCGAGCGCCAGCGCCAGCATTTCCGCATCCGCTGCGGCGCGGTCCTGCCGGCCAAAGGATTCGATGCCGGCCTGGAGAAACTCGCTCGGCTGGCCGCCGCGATAGCGAAACACCGGCCCGAGATAGCTGAAGCCGGCGGGCTGGCCGGCGCGCCCGGAGGCGAGATAGTCGCGCGCCACCGGAATGGTGAGGTCGGGGCGCAGGCAGAGCTCCTCGCCGGACGCGTCGGTGGTCAGATAAAGGCTCTTGCGAATGTCCTCGCCGGAGAGGTCGAGGAACGGCTCGGCCGGCTGCAGGATGCCGGGGTGGGCCTGGACGTAGCCGCCTTGTGCAAACGACAATAGCAGCGCATCCGCCCAGTTGGCGGATCCGGCAGCACCTTTGACGGCAGCAGTCGCGGTCATTTCACGTCCAAATATCCGGAAAAGCCGGGTTCCAGGGTTCTTTGGGGCGCCCCAGGGTTCCTAGGGGCCTCGTTGGCGCAGGCCTTAGCATGGCCCGGCCGGCGTTTCGACAGGGATTGGCCAACTGACTTAATGGGCGGTGGCTTGATGGTGGCTTGGCCGGTTAGTCCTCCCCCGTCTACCCCGGCCCGTGCCAATCCCCCAGCGCGGCCTGCACCAGCGCCAGCGCGGCAACAGCAGCCGTATCCGCGCGCAAGATGCGGGGGCCCAACGACAGCCGCAGCGTCCTGGGCTGCCGCACCAAGAGCGCCCGTTCTTCCCCGGCAAATCCGCCCTCCGGGCCGATCACGACGTCGATCCCATCGGTGGCGATCAACCCCTGTTGCAGCGCCTCGATGGGATTGCCGATGTCGGCCGCCTCGTCGCAGAACACCAGCAGGCGGCTGGTTTCGCGCTTCTCGAGAAAGCGGTCGAGCGCAACAGGCTCAGCAACCTCAGCAAGGCTCAGGATGCCGCACTGCTCGGCGGCCTCGATGACATTGGCGCGCATCCGCTCGCTATTGACCCGCGAGACCTGGGTGTGCCGCGTCAACACCGGCTGCAGGAGCGACGCACCCATCTCGACCGCCTTCTGCACCATGTAGTCGAGACGGGCGTGTTTCAGCGGCGCGAAGACATAGGCGATGTCGGGCAGGCGGTCCTGCGGCCGCGTCCGCGCGACGATGCTCAGACTGTCGGGCCGCTTGCGGCCGTCGATCTGCGCCCACCATTCGCCGTCGCGGCCGTTGAACACCAGGATCGATTCGCCGGCCGAAAGCCGCAGCACATTGCCCAGATAATTGCTCTGGTTGCGCTCCAGCGCGATTCGCTCGCCCTCGCGCAAGGGAGCGTCGACGAACAGGCGAGGGGCGCGAAAATCGAGTTCGGGCATTGGTAATGTTCCGTTTCCGGGCGCTTTTAGCCTAAAGCGCTAGAATCCGGAGGCTATTTTTACCTTTCCGGCGGCCATGCGCCGCGCTGCTGCCCCAATCAACGGCTTGTTAAGCGTCGGCAGGAATCGTAAAAATGCCCGTTGCAAATCCGCTTCGTTCGGAACACGCCGGGGCTGCCTGGACCTCGCCGGAGATACACCCTTGATGATCCGCCGCCTGATTGTGCCGCTGACCGCTGCCGTCGTGACCGTTCATGCCGGGCAAGTGCTTGCGCAAGGTGCTTTTCCGGCGCCATTGCCCAACCAGAGCGCAGCACCTGCGAATGCTTCGCCGTTTCCGCCGGTGAATGGCGCTGCGCCGTCGGCCTCGGTCGGCGCCCCTTCGGCGTTCCCGTCGCAAGGTGCCGCCCCGGTTTCCAGCGGCTTCAGTGGGCCGCCGCCACAAGCCAGCGGTTCGGCAGACGCCTGCATGAAAGGGTTCGTTCCCTTGCGCGAGGAGGCCGAGCGACGCGGCAAGATGATCAAGGCCGCGAGCGATCGCAAGGCACCGCCGGACGAGGCCTGCAAGCTGATCGGAAATTTCGGTCAGGCCGAAATCAAGATGATCAAATATGTCGAGACCAACTCGGCCAAATGCGGAATTCCGCCGCAGATCGCCGACCAGCTCAAGAACGGCCACAAGAACACCGAGAAGATGCAGAAGCAGGTCTGCGGTGTGGCGGCACAGGCGCAGGCGCGAGGGCCCGCCGGTCCCAGCCTGAGCGAAGTGCTCGGCTCTTCGGCGGCGCTACCTGAGGCGCAAACCGTGAAGAAGGGCGGCAGCACCTTCGATACGCTGAACGGCAACGTTCTCGCGCGATGATCCCGGTCCGATGAGCGACGCGACCACCCGCGTTGCCGATGCCACCGGCAACTGGGTCGATACGCGCGCGCCGTCCTGGTCGCGGCCTTACTTGCGGCTTTCCCGTTTCGACCGTCCGATCGGATCGTGGCTGTTGCTGATGCCGTGCTGGTGGTCGGCGGCGCTCGCCGCCGGCATTGCCCGCGACGTCTCGCAATTGCCGCTCGTGATCGTGCTGTTCTTCGTCGGCGCCTTTGTCATGCGCGGGGCGGGTTGCACCTGGAACGACATCACCGATCGCGATCTCGACGCCAAGGTCGAGCGGACGCGGTCGCGGCCGCTGCCCGCCGGGCAGGTCAGCGTGACGCAGGCGTTTGCCTTCCTGGTCCTGCAGGCGCTGATCGGATTGGCAGTGCTGCTGCAGTTCAACCGTTTTGCGATCATGACCGGCATTGCCTCGCTCGTCATCGTCGCGGTCTATCCCTTCATGAAGCGCATCACCTGGTGGCCGCAGGTCGTGCTCGGGCTGGCGTTCTCATGGGGCGCACTGATGGGATTTGCCGTCACGCTCGGGCGGATCGATCTGACCGCGCTCGTGCTCTATGCCGGCTCGATCGCCTGGGTGATCGGCTACGACACGATCTACGCCCACCAGGACACCGAGGACGACGCGCTGATCGGCGTCAAGTCCACCGCACGCCTGTTCGGCGCGCGCACCCATCGGGCGCTCGCGGTGTTTTATGCGCTCGCGGTGATGCTGATCGGCGTAGCGCTGGTGCTGGGCGGCGCACGCTGGCCGGCATGGATCGGCCTGGCCGCCTTCGCCGCGCATCTCGTCTGGCAGATCAGGCGCTTGGACATCAGCGATCCCGCGCTGTGCATGCGGGTATTCTGGTCGAACCGCGATGCGGGACTGTTGCTGTTTGCGGGATTGCTGGTCGATGCGGTGATGCGCTGAATTTGTAGGGTGGGCAAAGGCGCGTTACTGACGTGCCCGCCATCTTTCATCGCATGCGCTTTTTGATGGTGAGCGCGCTTTCGCTTTGCCACCCTACGGTTCTCGTGTCCCGGACGCGGTGCAGCGTTCTTAACGCTGCACCGCAGAGCCGAGACCCATGGACCCGGATCAGCAGCGCGCCACTTCGTGCTGCGCAGCATCCGGGGAACGCAATAACCCATGGCGCACTGCGAACTGATTTTGCTTTGCCCGCAAGCGCAATTGCAGGTAGCGGCCAACCCGACGTGCAAATCAGTAAAACCTGTCCAGTCCCTCGCGCAAAAATATTCTGCTTTCGTTCTCACCCAAATCACCCGCATAACTCCGCCTGTCTCACCGCGGATGAGGGGCGCTCGCGATCGTCACGAACGCGCGGTGAGATGCGATGGACGCAAGAGGCGCGCTAGACGTACGCGCCTTGAGCGTAGGGTGAAGTCGTGTGGTTCGGGCGCCGCGGTGCTGGCGTTAAGCGTGCGATAAGAAGCGCAGGCGACGGAGGCAAGAAAGCCGTTCTCCGGGAAGAGCACGAAGTAAGCCGTAAAGCCATTGCGCAGGGAAGGCCGGAGTGTTCCCGCTGCCCTGTATGCTCGTGTGCATCTTGTTACGCGCAAATCGCACGCGGGACCGCGGGTGCAGCAAGCACCCGGTCTTCCCTGCGCCCTCTGATAAAGAGGGCGGGAAGTTATCAGCAAACCTCGGGCGAATTGCGCCGCGAGATCGCGAAGTCGTATCCGCGTAGGATGGGTGGAGCGAAGCGATACCCATCGCCATCCGCACCGGCATTGATGGGTATCGCTTCGCTCCACCCATCCTACGAGAGCAATGACGGGTCTGGCCTAATCCCGCGCGATGATCTCGCGCTCGTCGCTATGAATGGTCTCGGTATTGGTCAGGTTACCACCCCGGCGGCGCACCAGGAATTTCGGACGGCGGCTCCGGACCGCGTTGTGCCGGCGGCGGCGGGCGGCCGGTTCGCGGTGGTCGTCTTCGGTCAGCAGCGGCAGCGCGAGGATGTCGCTCCACATCTGCCAGGCGGAGGCGATCTCTTCGTGGTCGGAGCTCACGCACAGCGGAATGTTCAGCGAGGGATCGCGATGCGCCAGCACCAGCATCTGCGCGTCGTCGTCGAGACCACGCAGTGCGACGCCGAGAAAGTCGCTGACGCGAACGTTGATCGCCATCCGCATGCCCTTGATGGCACGGTGCAGCACGACGCGTTCGCGATGGAGTTCTATCCTCCGCACGCCGCCGTCTGCGCGGGTGTCGTGCGCATGGAAGCTGAGCGGCAGAGAAAGAGGGTCGAGCCGCAGTGCGCGGCTCGACCCGGCGGGATTGATCCCGCTTGTTGCTGTTTGACGCCTCACGGCTCTTATCTCCCCGCCGGGATTATGTTCCCGGTCGATACGCGAGACCTTAGCCGAGCGATTTCCGTTTCGTCTTAAAAAGCCTGGTTAAGGAGACGTCACCCGCCCTGGATCTCCCCGCATGATTGACAAGACCTTGGCACGCATGATTGACGAGACCTTGCGCAAATGCCGAAATTGTTTGGCATTTGGTGTCGCAAAATGCTTGAAATCCCTGTGAATCAGGCACATCTGAGAGCCTTGCGGATTTGCGTTCCCGCCCTCTTAAATGTCAGGGATTTCGTTTGTGAACTCTTCACCATCCAGCACGTCACAGCTTTCCCAGAAGGCCTCCGACGCGACCTCCGACCTGTTCGACCAATCGGCGCTCTCGACGCTGGCGCAGCGACTGGTCGAGGCCGCCAAGCGCGCCGGCGCGGATGCTGCCGACGCTGTCGCGGTGCGCGGCGTTTCGCAAGGGGTCGAGGTCCGCGACGGCCGGGTCGAGGAATCCGAGCGCTCCGAAGGCGACGACGTCGGATTGCGTGTATTGGTCGGACAACGCCAGGCCGTGGTTTCGACCAACGATATTTCCGGCGATGGCGTCGCCAAACTCGCCGAGCGCGCGGTTGCGATGGCCCGCGTCGCGCCCGATGACAAATATGTCGGCCTCGCCGATCCCTCGCTGCTGGCGCGCGAGTTCGCCGATCTCGATCTGCTCGACCGCAATGTTCCGACCACAAGCGAACTGGAGCGCCGCGCCTGCGAAGCGGAAGCCGCAGCTCTAGCGGTCAAGGGCGTGACCAAGTCGAGCGGCGCGTCCGCGTCGAGCGGCATCGGCGGCATGGTGCTGGTGACCTCGACCGGCTTCCACGGCTCATATCTGCGCTCCAGCCAAGGCATCTCGGTGACCGCGATCTCGGGCGAAGGCACCAGCATGGAGCGCGATTACGATTTCACTTCGGCCCCGCATGCGTCCGACCTCGATTCGCCCGAAAGCGTCGGCCGCAGGGCAGGGGAGCGTACCGTGGCGCGGTCCAATCCGCGCAAGGTCGAAACCTGCAAGGTGCCGGTCGTGTACGATCCCCGGGTGTCGGCTTCGCTGGTTGGCCATCTCGTCGGCGCCATCAACGGCGCCTCGATCGCGCGCAAGACGAGCTTTTTGAAAGACCGGATGGGCGAGCAACTGTTCGCGAAGAATATCCGCATCATCGACGATCCCTTGCGGGTGCGCGGCCTGCGGTCGCAGACCTTCGACGCCGAGGGCGTAAGCGTGAAGAAGATCGCGCTGATCGACGAGGGGGTGTTGACCACGTGGCTGCTCGATTGCGCAACCGCGCGCGAACTCGGGCTGGTTACGACCGGGCATGCCCATCGTGGCGTCTCGTCCTCGCCGTCGCCGGGATCGTATAATCTGCATCTCGAGCCCGGCGAGATGACGCCGAAGCAACTGATCTCCGACATCAAGCAGGGGTTTTACGTTACCGACCTGATCGGCTCCGGTGTCAACGGCGTGACCGGCGATTACAGCCGCGGCGCCTCCGGCTTCTGGATCGAGAACGGCGAGATCACTTACCCCGTCAGCGAGGTGACGATCGCGGGCCATCTGCTGGCGATGTTCAAATCGCTGGTTCCGGCCAACGACCTGGAATTCCGCTACGGCGTCAACGCGCCGACGCTGCGCATCGAGGGCCTGACGCTTGGCGGACGCTGATATCGCCGACAGGATCTGGGCGCGCGACGCCGCGCTGTTGCGGGACACCGTGCGCGAAGCCGGCGCGCTGGCCTTGTCGCTGTTTCGCACCGAGCTGAAGAACTGGACCAAGGGCGCCTCGTCGCCGGTCTCCGAGGCCGACATCGCCGTCAACGACCTTGTCGAGCGGCGGCTGCGCGCGGCGACGCCGGATTATGGCTGGCTGTCGGAAGAGAGCGTCGACGATGATTCCCGTCTCGGCAAGGAACTGGTCTGGATCGTCGACCCGATCGACGGCACCCGCGGCTATCTCGCCGGCCGTGAAGACTGGTGCGTGAGCGTGGCGCTAGTTGCGGGCGCTACGCCGGTGCTGGCGGCGGTGTTCGCTCCCGCCAGCGACGAATTCTTCGTCGCGATCCGTGGCGAGGGCACCACGCGCAACGAAAGGCCGGTGCGTGCGGCTGCTGGCACGGAACTCGATTTTTCCCGCATGGCTGGACCAAAACCGCTGGTGCAGCGGCTGAGTTCGTCACCGGATGAGATTACGCTGCATCCGCGGATCGGATCGCTGGCGCTTCGGCTGTGCCGGGTCGCTGACGGCAGCCTCGATGCCGCTTTTGCAGGCGGTCAGAGCCGCGACTGGGATCTTGCCGCAGCGAATTTGATCGTGCAGGAAGCGAATGGTAGAATGACCGCACTCTCGGGGGATGCGATTGAGTATAATCGCCGGGAGGTGGTGCACGGGGTGCTGGTGGCGGCGGGACAGGATCGACATGCGCGGATTGTCGAGCATTTCCGAAATCGTCCGCTGCCCTGAATCGGTCTAAATCCGTGCCACAAATCATCCCGTCTACGCCGCGATATACGTTGTCGCTGTTGCTTGCCGGGCACCTCGTTAGGAAAGACCATCATGCCAGATAGTGCCCCGCAGCAATTGCTTCACCTCGTCATCGGCGGCGAGTTGACCGATCTCGAACACATCACGTTCAAGGACCTCGACCAGGTCGACATCGTCGGCGTGTATCCCAATTACGCATCCGCACACGCGGCCTGGAAGGCGAAGGCGCAGCAGACCGTTGACAATGCCCACATGCGCTACTTCGTGGTTCACCTCCACCGGCTGCTCGATCCAGGTCAAGACACGAAGTCCTCCAGTTGAAACGATTCCTTCGCGATTTGCTGCGCAGCAGCTGGGTTCAGCGCGCGCTGGGTGTGCTTGCGGCCGAATATCTGCGGCTGGTCTGGCTGACCAACCGCTTCAGCTATGATCCGGCCAACGTTTACGACATCGTCGAGCCGGAGATGCCGGCGATCTTCGCATTCTGGCACGGCCAGCATTTCATGACGCCGTTCATCAAGACCAGGGAGAGCCATCGCGCCAAGGTGCTGATCTCGCGGCATCGCGACGGCGAGTTCAACGCCATCGCCGCCGAGCGGCTCGGCATCGGCACGATCAGAGGCTCCGGCGATCACGGCGGCGCCTTTCACCGCAAGGGCGGCGTCGGCGCCTTCAGGGAAATGCTGCAGGCGCTGGAAGATAAGTGGAACGTCGCTACCACCGCCGACGTGCCGAAGCGCGCGCGAGTCGTGGGGCTTGGAATCATCATGCTGGCGCGGGAGTCGGGCCGGCCGATCATGCCGTTTGCGATGGTGACCTCCAGGTTCATCCGGTTGAAGAACTGGGACTCTACCACCATCAATTTGCCATTCGGGCGCGGTGCCGTGGTAGGCATTGAACATGTATACGTGCCGCCGGACGCCGATGCCGAGACTATGGAAAAGTTGCGTATTCAGGTAGAATCTTATCTGAACGAAGCGACCCGTCGTGCCTATGCCGCCGTCGGGCGTCCGGAGGCCGCTCTTGGCTAGTTCGCTGCCGATGACGTTGCGCGTCTACCGGAAACTGTCGTCCGTGATCGTGCCGCTGTCGCCTGCGTTGATCAGCCGGCGGTTAAAGCTCGGCAAGGAAGACCCGGCGCGGGTCGGCGAGCGCCGCGGTCTGAGCGCCGATATCCGGCCCACCGGGCCGCTGGTGTGGATTCACGGCGCCAGCGTCGGCGAGGTGCTGGCGGCGGCGGCGCTGATCGAGCGGCTGCGGGCGCTCGACCTGCGTGTCCTCGTGACCTCCGGCACGGTGACCTCGGCTGCGATCGTCGCCAAGCGGTTCCCCGCTGACGTCATCCATCAATATGTGCCCTACGACTCGCCACGCTACGTCACGCGGTTTCTCGATCACTGGCGGCCCTCGCTGGCGCTGTTCATCGAATCGGACCTGTGGCCGAACCTGATCCTGTCGAGCGCCGCGCGGCGGCTGCCGATGGTGCTGATCAACGGCCGGATGTCGCAGCGCTCGTTTCCGCGCTGGCGCCGGGTCGCAGGGACGATCTCGGCACTGCTCGGCAAGTTTGACATCTGCCTGGCGCAATCGCAGACCGATGCGGATCGTTTTACCGCGCTGGGCAGCCGCAACGTCATCGTCACGGGAAATCTCAAGCTCGACGTTCCTGCGCCGCCAGCCGACGGCAACAAACTGGATATGTTGATGTCGATGACGCGCGGCCGCCCGGTGGTGGTCGCAGCCTCCACGCATCCCGGCGAAGAGGAAATCCTCACGGAAACCCACCGGACGCTCGCCCGCTATTTTCCAAAGCTGTTGACCGTGATTGTGCCGCGGCATCCCGATCGCGGCGAGGCCATCGCGCGCATGATCGCAGCTTCCGGCCTCAATCCGACCCTGCGCTCGCATGAGGACTTACCCACCGCTACGACCGACATCTATGTCGCCGACACCATGGGCGAACTGGGGTTGTTCTACCGGCTGGCGCCGATCGTGTTCATGGGCGGATCGCTGGTCGAGCATGGCGGGCAGAATCCGATCGAGGCGATCAAGCTCGGTGCCTCGATTGTCCACGGCCCCCACGTGTTCAATTTCACCGATGTGTATGAGGCGCTCGATTCCGCCGGCGGCGCGCGGCGGGCTGATACGCAGGAAGCGCTGGTCAAGCAGCTCGGGCAGATGCTCGCCGATCCCAAGGCGCGCGAAGCCGTGCTGGCTGCGTCCGAGCGCGTGGTCGGGCAGCTCGGCGGCGCGCTGGAGCGCACGCTCTTCGCGCTCGAGCCGTATTTGCTGCAACTGCGGATCGAGATGGGAGCGGCCAATGCGTGAGCCGGGCTTCTGGCACGGCCCGTCTTCGCTCAACTCGCATCTATTGAAACCGCTCGCCGCACTCTATGGCGCCGTTGCCGCAAAGCGCCTGCAGCGCAAGGGACTGAACGCCGGCATTCCGGTGCTCTGCGTCGGCAACTATAACGTCGGTGGCGCCGGCAAGACGCCGACCGTGCTGGCGCTGGCGAAGCTGCTGCGCGAGCTCGGCGAGACGCCGGTCGTGCTCAGCCGCGGCTATGGCGGCGAATTGCGCGGCCCGGTCAGGGTCGATCCTGTCAGGCACGCGGCTTCCGATGTCGGCGACGAGCCGTTGATGCTGGCAGGCCATTTGCCGGTCGTGGTGTCGCGCAAGCGCGCGGACGGCGTGCCGCTGGCGCTGTCGCGGGGCGCCACCGTGATCCTGATGGACGACGGCTTCCAGAGCCCGGCGATTGTCAAGGACGCTTCCCTGATCGTGATCGATAGCGAGCGCGGAATAGGCAACGGGCAGGTATTTCCCGCCGGCCCCCTGCGTGCGCCGTTGCGGCCGCAACTGGCGCGCACCGACGCGCTGATCGTCGTCGGCAACGGCAGTGCTGCCGAGCAGGTCGCGGCCGAGATCGTGGCGCAGGGCAAGCCGGTGTTATCAGCGCATCTGAAGCCGGATGAGGCGCAGGTCGCACAGCTTCGGGGCAAGCGCGTGCTGGCGTTTGCCGGCATCGGCGATCCCACCCGATTCTTCAACACGCTGCGCGCCAGCGGCATCGAAGTGGCCGGGCAGCGCGCCTTCGCCGATCATCATGCTTATTCGCAGGCCGAGATCGAAAGCCTGATCGCCGAGGCGAGAGGCGAGGCGCTGACGCTGGTGACGACGGAAAAGGATCTGGCGCGGCTGTGGTATGGCGGGACCTTGCCGGAATGGGCAAAGCAGATCGTACCGTTCGGCGTGGCGCTCGAATTCGATGACAAGGGATTGCTGCGGAAGTTCATATCGGCGCGCCTGTTCAAGGCGCGCGAGAGGCCGGCTGACTAGCCCTGCGTCTTCAGCGCGCCGGGAAAGTGCCGCTGCAGCACGGCGGTCGGAACCGAATAGGCCTCCTGCAGGTCGACGCTCCAGTACTTCAATTCGTCGAGCGGGATCCGCACGTCGGTGATGGCGCAGCGCACATAGGTACCGGGCGAGATCACGCGGAAATCGCCGTCCAGATATTGCACCTGCGCTTCGCCATGGCCCGAGGGTCCGAATTTATTGAGCACCGTCAAACTCTCCGATGGACCGGCCCGCGCGGGCTGGCCTTAAGTGTATTTTCCAAGATTTCATCTATCATAAATAGGTCGTACTGTCCGCCCCGGAAACTGACCTACTTGTGATGATTTTGTGCCGACCTGCATGATAGCGTGAATTTCACTGTGCCCGCAGCGTCATACCGATCCGACCGAGACCGATGCGCCTGTTGTCAGCAACGCTATTCCTGACGCTCCTTACTGCGGCCTGCACGGCCGGTGCCGCGCCGTTGCCGGCCCCGCGCCAGGTCGATATCCCGGCAAGGGGTCTGACCCTGCATGCCCAGCTCTACAAGCCGGATGGTGACGGCCCGTTTTCCACCGTGATCGCGCTGCATGGCTGCGGCGGATTGAGCGGGCAGTCGGAGCCCGTGCTGCCGCGCTACCGCGACTGGGCGGAACAGCTGTTGAAGGCGGGCCATGCGGTGCTGCTGCCGGACAGTTACGGTTCGCGGGAGCTCGGCCCGCAATGCCGCGTCAATGAGCGCCGTGTGCTCGCCCGCCGCGAGCGGGTGGCCGATGTCAATGCATCGCGGCAATGGTTGCTGCAGCAACCCTGGGCCGCGCGTGACCGGATCAGCCTGATGGGATGGGCGAACGGCGCCAGCGCGGTGCTGTGGGCGGTGCGTCCGCAATCGTCAGCGCGCGGTATCGGGCCGGATTTTCGCTCGGCGATCGCATTCTATCCGGATTGCCGGATCTCGTCCGGCCTCGGCTGGAGCACGCGCATGCCGACGCTGCTGCTGATCGGCGCGCAGGACGACGTCAGTTCGCCGTCCGCCTGTCGCCAGATTGTGGATGACGCCCGCGGCCGCAGCGCGCTGGTGCAGATCGTGATCTATCCCGGCGCATCCCACGATTTCGACCGCGCCAACCTGCCGCTGCGGGCGATCGCAGGCTCCGATGCCGCGTTGCCCGAACGCGGTCATATCGGCACGGATGCGGACGCGCGCAGGGACGCGCAACGGCGCGTTGCGGAGTGGCTGGCGCGCTAGAACAGACTTCCCTGATCAACCGGCTTGGCCACGCGCTTCGGCGCCGCCGGCTTCGCCTCGTGCGGCGTCGCCTTCGGCGTACTCGCGGCGGGAGCCGTGGTCTGGGGCCGATCCGCATCCGCGGTGGCGCCGACGCGGCCATCGGCGAATTCGATCGACAGATGCGCGCTCGGTCCGATCGCGGCGGCGGCATGCACCGCGTGCCCCTGCGCGTCGCGCACCAGGGCAAAGCCGCGCGCGAGCACGCCGCGGTAGGACAGCGCCGACAACAATTGACCGCTATGGGCGACACGCGCGTCGAGACGCTGCAGGGCGGTCTCGAGCGCGCGGCGGGCGCGCTCCGCCAGCCGTTGCGCGCGCTCGCGGTCACGCGCTATGGCATTGCGCTGCGCCTGGGCGTTGGAGAGTTTTGAGGCCTTCAGCCTGACCTCCAGCCCGGCAAAGCGGTCCTGCCGGTTGCGCAGCAGCGCGCGGGCGGACAGCCTGATGCGTTCGCCCGACACCGTGAGGCGGTGATTGGCTTGCGCGACCTGCCCGCGCAAAACCTTCAGCGTCAGGCCGGCGCTCAGATGCGAAAAGCGGCGGTGATGGGCGTGGGTATTGGCCTTCAATCCGCGGGGCAGGGCGGCGCCGAGATGATCCAGCCGCTGCCGCGGGATCGCGAGCAGCTCGCTTAAACCCGGCAGCGCCCGGGCGGCGGCGCGCAATTCATTGCGGCGGCTCTCCTGCCCGCGCTGCCAGCACACTATCGTGCGCCGCGCCAGGCTTTCGACCTCGACGAACAATTCGCTACGGACAGGAACCGCCATTTCGGCCGCGGCCGTAGGCGTCGGGGCGCGCTTGTCGGCGGCGAAATCGATCAGCGTGATATCGGTCTCGTGGCCGACGGCCGAAATCAGCGGGATCGTGCTCTCGGCGGCGGCGCGAACCACGATCTCCTCGTTGAACGACCACAAATCCTCCAGCGAGCCGCCGCCGCGCGCGACGATCAGCAGATCCGGCCGCGGAATCTTTCCCGCTTCGGGCAGCGCATTGAAGCCGCGGATGGCGGCGGCCACCTGTTCGGCCGAGCCTTCGCCCTGGACCTTGACCGGCCACACCAGCACGCGGCGGGGAAAACGGTCCTGCAGCCGATGCAGGATGTCGCGGATTACGGCGCCGGTCGGCGAGGTGACGACCCCGATCACCTCCGGTAGCCATGGCAGCAATTGCTTGCGCGCCTCGTCGAACAGGCCTTCGGCCGCGAGCTTCCGCTTGCGCTCCTCCATCAGCGCCATCAGCGCGCCGATCCCGGCGGGCTCGAGCGCTTCGATGACGATCTGGTATTTCGACGACCCGGGATAGGTCGTGAGCTTGCCGGTGGCGATGACCTCGAGCCCCTCCTGCGGCTTGAACCGCATCCGGGCGTGGGCGAATTTCCAGATCACCGCCTCGATCTTGGCGCTCTCGTCCTTCAGCGCGAAATAGCAATGGCCCGAGGAGTGCGGCCCGCGGAAGCCGGAGATCTCGCCGCGGACGCGCACGTGCCCGTAGGCGTCCTCCACCGTCCGCTTCAGCGCGGAGGATAGCTCGGAGACGGTGAATTCGGGCGCGTTGATCAGGTTTTCGGCAGCTGGCATCGGCAACTGATTCGGGCGTTGGAGGCGTTGCCGCAACGTAGGGATTTTTAACCATCCCCGCCAATCCGGCTCTTGTGGAACTCACATTCTCTGTAGTACAGAGTTCTCTGCACTTCATTCTGGCGAGGCGTGATCGATGTTCAAATTCCTGATTCGCGGCTCCGTGAGCCTCCTGAAATGGGTCCTGTGCGGCGTCGGCGTGCTGGCGCTGATGGTGCTGGCCCTGCTGGCAACGCCGCTGCAGCCGCTGCCGGAACTGCAAGCGATCTCGCGGACGCGAGCCACCGTCGATCTTTCCAGCCTGCCTGCGATTGAGCGGCTCCAGGCCCGCGACGGCACATGGCTCGGCTTCCGCCATTATGGCGCGGGCGGCGCGCCGACGGGGCGCGTGGCGATCGTGATTCATGGCTCCTCCGGTTCCAGCGGTGGCACCATCCATGCGCTGTCGCAGGCGCTGGCTGGGCACGGCGTGGAAACCTTTGCGGTCGACATGCGCGGCCACGGCACGTCAGGCACGCGCGGCGATATCGGCTATGTCGGCCAGCTCGAGGACGACCTCGCCGATTTCGTCGCGGTCTTGCGCAACACCGTGCCGTCAGCGCCGCTGACCTTGGTCGGCCATTCGTCCGGCGGCGGCTTTGCGCTGCGCGTGGCCGGCTCGCCGATCCAGAACCTGTTCGAGCGCTTCGTGCTGCTCGCGCCCTATCTCGGCTACGACGCTCCCTCCACCCGGCCGGGCTCCGGCGGCTGGGCCAGCGCCGATATCCCGCGCATCCTCGGCCTGCTGGCGCTGCGCAAGCTCGGGATCACCTGCTGTGAGGCGCTGCCGGTGCTGGCGCTCGCGGTGCCACCGAACTCCGAGAAGACGCTGGTGTCGACCTATACCGACCGGTTGATGCGCAACTTTGCGGTGCGGGGCGATTTCCGCCACGATCTCGCCGCCGCGACAAAACCGCTCACGATCATCTCCGGCGCCGACGACGAAGTGATGTTTTCGGACAAATACGCCGAAGCCGTGCGTAGCGCGAAGGTCGCGGTCGACGTCAGGGTGCTCGACGGCATCAACCACATGGGTATCGTCGCTGCGCCGAAGGCGGTATCCATCGTCGCCGAGGATGTTGCCACGCGCGCCATGGCGGGGTCATAGCGGCGCCGGGGCAGGGATGGGCAACATGATCGACAGCCGCGAGGCCTCCGAGGCGCTCGCCGAAATCAACGAGATGACGCGCCGCGTCCGGCAATCGCGGATCTACAATCTCGCCAGCCTGATGCTGATCATGTGGGGCGCGCTGGTATTTGCCGGCTATCTCGGCTCGTTTCTGCTGCCGCGCCAGGCCGGCTATTTCTGGGCCGCGCTGAACGTCGCGGGCGTCGCGGGATCGTTTGCGATCAGCGCCTTCGGATATCGCAAGACTGGCATTCGCACCTTCGATTTCAGGATGCTGATCGCGTTCGTGCTGTTCTTCGCCTTCGGGTTCCTCTGCACGAGCGTGCTCGGCCACTTCACGCCGCGCCAGATGGGCACGTTCTGGCCAATTTATTTCATGCTGCTCTACATCATCGCCGGACTCTGGTTCGGCCACGCCTTTGTCGTGATCGGTCTTTGCATCAGCGCACTGGCGCTGGTCGGATACTTCCTGGTCGGCGACTGGTTCGACCTGTGGATGGCCTTTGTCGATGGCGGCGGGCTGATGCTCGGCGGCTGGTGGATGCGCCGGAGCTAGCGCCATGGCCGAGATCGACGATATCATCCATCAACCGCTGCGCTTGCGGATCATGGCGGGGCTGAACGCGCTGCCGGCGGGCACCGGGCTGGAATTCTCAAAACTGAAGCAACTCACCGGCGCCACCGACGGCAATCTTGGCGCCCATATCGAGACGCTGGCCAGGGCCGGTTATGTCGTGGTGGAAAAGGCCTTTGTCGGCAAGAAACCACAGACCACGGTAACCGCGACCGCGGCCGGCCGCGGCGCCTTCGCCCGCCATGTCGCCACGCTGCAGGAGATCATCGCCGGGTCAGGGAGGAAAGTGTAGCGAAACTCCTCTGCACAAGCGCGATGCTCCCCTTGCGGGGGCAGGGAGTTTTATGCGACCGACTTGGCCTTGAACTCCCGTATCTGGCCACATTCATGAACATTCTCCTGCTCGGTTCCGGTGGCCGCGAACACGCTCTCGCATGGAAGATCGCGGCTTCCCCGTTGCTCACCAAGCTGTGGTGCGCGCCCGGCAACGCCGGCATCGCGCGCGAGGCCGAATGCGTCGCGTTGGACATTACCGACCACGCCGCGGTGATCGATTTCTGCCAACGTAACGCTGTGGATTTCGTCGTAGTCGGCCCGGAAACGCCACTGGCGGCCGGGATCGTCGACGATCTCGCGGCGGCCGGCATCAAGGCGTTTGGCCCGAGCAAGCAGGCCGCCCAGCTCGAGGGATCCAAGGGCTTCACCAAGGCGCTCTGCACCGAATTCAACATTCCAACCGGCGCCTACGGCCGCTTCACGACGGCTGACGACGCGCTGGCTTACGTGCGCGCGCAGGGCGCGCCGATCGTGGTCAAGGCTGATGGCCTGGCCGCCGGCAAGGGCGTTGTCGTCGCGAAAACGCTTGATGAAGCCGAGGCGGCCATCGCCATGATGTTCGACGGCGCGTTCGGTGCGGCGGGTGCGGAAGTCGTGATCGAGGAATATCTCGAAGGCCGCGAGATCAGCTTCTTCGCGCTGTGCGACGGCGAAACCGCGATCCCGCTTGCCTCGGCGCAGGACCACAAGCGCGTGTTCGATCACGACGAGGGGCCGAACACCGGCGGCATGGGCGCCTATTCGCCGACGCCGTTCGTGACGGCTGAAATTCACGACCAGATCATGGCGCGGATCATCCTGCCGACCGTAGCTGGCATGAAGCAGCGCGACATGCCGTTTCGCGGCGTGCTCTATGCCGGCGTGATGCTGACGGAGCAGGGGCCAAAGCTTTTCGAATACAATGTCCGCTTCGGCGATCCCGAGTGCCAGGTGCTGATGCTGCGGATGATGTCCGACATCGTGCCGGCGTTTCTGGCGGCTTGTGACGGAGAACTGAAGCATTTCGACCTGCGTTGGTATCCAGAGCCTGCGCTGACCGTGGTGATGGCAGCGAAGGGTTATCCCGGCGACTACAAGAAGGGCACGCGCATCGACGGCCTCGATGACGCCGCCAAGATCGAAGGCGTCGAAATCTTCCATGCGGGCACGGCGGCGAAGGACGGCGCCATCCTCGCCAATGGCGGCCGCGTGCTGAATGTCTGCGCCATGGGCAAGAGCGTGCTGGAAGCCCAACAGCGTGCCTATCAGGCCGTCGATCGCATCAAATGGCCTGATGGTTTCTGCCGCCGTGACATCGCCTGGCAGGCGGTAGAGCTGGAGAAGGCGACGGGCTGACGCAAAGTCGGCAAGCGGGATCAGCCCCCGCGACAGCAAATGCGAGTTGCAGCGTCGGCTTCGCTGCAGGCTGCCTGCCGAGCGGACGCGGTCGTCAAAGCATGCTGCCGACGGCCTTCGTCATCTCAGTTGCGGAAAAGGCCCGCAACGATTCGGTACGAACATTGCCGAGCGCGCCGAGGCTCAGCGTGAGCGACAGGACGGATAACTCATCTGGCGCATCGACGATGGTCACAATGTCATATCGCCCCTGTGTCCAGAGTATCTCCTTCACTGTCACTCCGAACGTCTTCGCCATTGCCTTGAAGGCGTCCGCGCGCTTCGGCGACTCCTTGGCGTTGCGGATTCCCTGCTCCGTGAAATTCGCCAGCACGACGTAAGCTACCATGGCCGTCCTCCCGGTTAGCACCCTGCACAACGGGATGAGGCCGAGCTTGCCACAGCACCTGCGGCACTGCCACCGGCGGAATCGGAAAGGTCAGCGGGCGTGACTTATCCTGCCGTGTCGGCGAGGGGAGCTATGCCCGTAGGCCGCAAAGGCCGCGCGAAGCTGAGCTCGTGCCCATCGGGGTCGGTGAGATGAAAGTAGCGTTCCCCCCATTCGGCATCGCGGGGCGCGGTCGTAGGCTGGCACCCCGCCGCCAGCGCACGGTCGTAAAATGCATTGACGTCGGCGACGTAGAAAATGACGCGCCCCCACCAGGACCAGCGCCGTTGATCAGGCTGGGCAATCAGGTTGAGATAGCCGGTCCCTGCCCGAAAGCTGGTAAACGAAGACACTTCGCCGCCGCACGAGATGTCAAACCCCAGTGAGCGGTAGAACTGGACGGCGCGTTGCATGTCGTGAGTGCCAAGTGTGATCGCGCTGATCCCTTCGATCATGATGGCGCCTCCGGGTGATGAGATTGGCTGAACGATTAGGTGGGGGTCGCATCAGCGACATTCCACTGCTACCGTGACAACGGCCGTGATATATTGGGATATGGCAGATGGTCAGGTCGTACTGGTGACAACTCAGCCATTGGAAGGCGGTCCGCCTATCCGCTCGGTCTATTTTGTGGCCGAACAGGATCCGGAGAAGGCGACAGCCATTATTGCGGCTGTCATGGCTCCGAATGAGAAGGTTGAAGCGTGGGGCCGGCTTCCGGAGGCGGCGGTCAAGGCGCTCGGCCTGAAACATAGCGACTTCACGCACGGCTAACCGGCATCAAATCGTAGCAAGGGCAAAACCGGGTCGCGCAAGTGAGAGCCCGATCAGAGGCCCCACTATTCAGTCGCGATGCCCGATAGACGGTGGCATGGCGCAAGAGCGCGCCTGTGCCGACCGTGCGCAATAACGTTCAGAGCAGATCCCCGCCGGCTGCGCTTGCCGTGGTGCCGTGCTCGCGGAACGCCTTGATGACGTTCTTGCCGATCCGCCACTTGTGCACTTCGTCCGGACCGTCGACCAGACGCTGCGCGCGCACCTGGGTGTACCATTTGGCGAGCGGCGTATCCTGGCTGAAGCCGAGCGCGCCGTGAAGCTGGATCGCGGTGTCGATCACCTTGTGCACCATGTGCGCATGGAAAATCTTGGCGATCGAATTCTCCTGCCGGATGTCGAGGCCCTTCTCCGCCTTGTAGGCGATATGCAGCAGCATCAGCCGGCCAATATAGAGCTCGCTGGCGCAATCGGCGAGCATGAACTGCACCGCCTGCCGGTCGGCGAGCAGCGTGCCGAAGGTCGAGCGTTTCGTGACATGGGCAACCGCCATGTCGAGCGCGCGTTGCGCCTTGGCGACGTTGTGCATGCCGTGGCGCAGGCGGCCGTAGGCGAGGCGGTGCTGGCCCATGGCAAAGCCATTGCCTTCGCCGCCGACCAGATTGTCGGCCGGCACCTTCAGATCCCTGATCTCGATTTCGGAATGTCCGCCGTGGATCACATCGTCATGCGGACCCTCGATCGCCATGTTGGCGACGTTGCGCTTGATCTTGTAGCCGGGGTTCGGCAGTTCGACGATGAAGGTCGAATACTGCTTGTGCCGCGGCGCGTTCGGATCGGTCTTGGCCATCACCAGCGCCATGTCGGCCACGCTGGCGGAGGAGGAAAACCACTTCTCGCCGTTCAGGATGTAATTCTCGTTGCCGTCCTTCACGGCTGTGGTCTGCATGCCGGTGGCGTCCGCGCCGGCGGCCTTTTCCGTCATCGAGAAGCAGATCCGCTTGTCGCCATTGAGCAGCGGTTTAAGGAACTTCTCCTTTTGATACTCCGTGCCGTGGGCGAGGATCGTCATCATCGAGGCGTCGTCGGGGCCTTGCGTGTTCATCGACAGCGCGCCGAGCATGCTCTCGCCGAGCTCCATCTGCACCAGCGCATTCGCCAGCGGACCTAAGCCCATGCCGCCATATTCCTTCGGCACGAACGGGCACCACAGCCCCTGCGCGCGGGCCTTTTTCCGCAGCGGGCCGAGCACTTCGGCGAGCGGCTTGGTATCCAGTTCCTTCTCCGCGGGGATACATTCGTCATGCACCCATTGGCGGACTTTTTCGCGGATCGCCTTGGCCTCAGCCGGGATTTCGAAATCGATCGACATCGCTGGTTTCCTCGGTTCTTGTTCCTGTTGGTCGGGCTTGAAGAATGGAATAAACCTGCGGTCTGCCAGCGGCAACGGCAAACAAAGTTTGAAGCAATAGCCGCAACCCACGAGGGAGCGCGCCCATGCCCGATCTTGCCGATCTGTTTCCCGGATACGCCTCCGAATGGATCAACACCTCGTTGGGCCGCATCTTCGCCCGCGTTGGCGGCAAGGGACCGCCGCTGTTGCTGCTGCACGGCTTCTCGTCCACGCATGTGATGTGGCACCCGGTTGCGCCACAGCTTGCAGACCAGTTCACGCTGATCATCGCCGATCTGCCGGGCTATGGCTGGTCGGATATGCCTCGCAGTGACGAGAACCATATGCCCTACACCAAGCGCGCGATGGCGAAGGTGATGGTGGAGGCGATGGAGCAGCTCGGCCATGTGCATTTCGCGCTCGCCGGTCACGACCGCGGCGGGCGCGTGTCGTACCGGCTGGCGCTCGACCATCCCGGCCGGCTGTCGAAACTCGCGGTGCTCGATATCGCGCCGACTTATGACTACTGGGAGAAGCTGAACCGGCTCTCCGCGCTGAAGATCTACCATTGGGCGTTTCTGGCGCAGCCTTATCCGCTGCCGGAGACGCTGATCTCGGGCAATGGAGAGTTCTTCCTCAAGTGGAAGTTGGCAAGCCAAACCAAGTCAAAGACGCTGGACGCGATCGATCCGCGCGCTCTGGAACATTACCTCGCGCCATTCCGCGATCCCGCCCGCGTGCACGCGATGTGCGAGGATTACCGCGCCGGCGCCTATGCCGACTACGAGATCGACAAGAAAGATTTCGATGCCGGCAAGAAGATCACGGTCCCGATGCTGGCGCTGTGGGGCGATACCGGCGTCGCGGGCGCGGCGACGACGCCGCTCGATACGTGGAGGAAATGGGCGACGAAGGTGGAGGGGGCGGCGGTGGATTCCGGGCATTTTCTCACCGAGGAAAATCCGGATGTGACGGCGAAGTTGCTCAGAGAGTTTTTCCTGGCTTGATGACTTTCGTAGCCCGGATGGAGCGAAGCGCAATCCGGGACAGCGTCCACGATATTCCCCGGATTGCGCTGCGCTTCATCCGGGCTACAGGCCCATCACCGCCGCACCTTGAAAAACTCCTTGAGCAGCGTGGCCGCTTCGGTCTCCCCGACCGCCGAATAGACCTCCGGCACATGATGGCAGGTTGGCTGAGCAAAAAACCGCACGCCGGAATCCACCGCGCCGCCCTTGGGATCGGCGGCACCGTAATAGAGCCGCCGGATCCGGGCAAACGAGATCGCGCCGGCGCACATCGTGCACGGCTCCAGCGTCACGTAGAGGTCGCAATCGACCAGCCGCTCGGTCCCGATGGCCTCGGCGGCCTGCCGGATCGCCAGAATTTCGGCATGGGCGGTCGGATCGCGGTCGGTCAGCGTCCGGTTGCCGGCCGTGGCGATGACCTCGTAATCCCTGACGATTACGCACCCGATCGGAACTTCGCCGGCTTTTCCGGCGTTTTCAGCCGTTTTCAGCGCCAAATCCATGAAAGAAGGGACAGTCATGCCTCGTATCATCGGAAGAAACCTGCTATGAGAGCCGCCTTCAGCAAACGCGGATACCGGTTTTGCGTGAGAATGCGCCTTGAGCAAAGTGCGCGCGCGTTATCGCTATGACAGCCCATCCGCTTCCTGATTGCCAATTCATCTGTACCCGAGAGACCATTCATGCCCCGCGATAGCGACAAAAACAACGATTCCCGCGGCCGGCGCGACCGTCCCGGCGACGGCAAGGGCCGCGCCGGTGGCGGCAAGGGCCGCTCAGGGGCGGCGAGGGGTCCGGAGAAGAAATTCGCCAAGCGCGGGTTTGCCGGCAAGGGGGACGGTGACAAGCGCGACGGTGAGCGGCGTCCCTATGCCGGGAAGTCCGACGGCGCGAAGTCGTTTGGCAAGAAGCCTTATTCCGGCGGCGGGAAACCTTACGCCGGAAAGCGGGATGGCGATGATCGTCCGCCGCGTCGGGACTTTGGCGACGCACCGCGCCCGCGCGGCGACAGGCCATTTGCTGGCCGTCCGTCACGCGGTGACGATGGTGAAAAGCGTTCGTTCAAGCCGCGTGAAGATCGTGGCGGTGGCGACAAGCGCCCGTACACGCCGCGCGGCGATCGTCCGAATTTCAATCGCGACGATCGGCCGCCGCGCCGTGATCGCGACGATGCCCGTCCGGCTGGACGTTTTTCCGATCGGAAATTTGGCGACAAGAAGCCCTATACCCCGCGAGAAGGTGGCGGCGAGAAGCGACCTTACACGCCACGCGGCGAAGGTTCTCGTAAAGACGGCGACCGTCCGCGTGGCGATCGGCCCTTTAGTGCCCGGCCGTCGCGCGATGGCGATCGGCCCCGCGGCGATCGGCCTGAGAGAAAATTTGGCGGCGATCGAAAATTCTCCCGAGGGGCGCCCGACCGGGGTCCGCGAAAGGATTTTGGTGACCGTGGTCGGGACCGCGGCGATTCAAAACCGTGGCAGAAGCGCGATGATCGCGGCGAGCGTGACTCCCGTCCCGTCCGTGACGGTGCGCGCAATTTCGACAAGCCGCGCTTTGACCGGCCGCGCGATGATCGCGGCGGCGAGGAGCGTCCGCGCTTTTCGCGCT
Organism: Bradyrhizobium sp. AZCC 1610; assembly: GCF_036924515.1. Lineage (NCBI taxonomy): Bacteria > Pseudomonadati > Pseudomonadota > Alphaproteobacteria > Hyphomicrobiales > Nitrobacteraceae > Bradyrhizobium > Bradyrhizobium sp. AZCC 1610. Next base: position 665,059 of record NZ_JAZHRR010000001.1, read on the forward strand.
CGCGCGAGGATCGCCCGAAGTTCGACCGTCCTCGCCAGCACCGGGATCGCAAGGGCGACCCGGGGGAGGGCCGCACCGACTGGCAGGAGCATCCGCGCAGTGAAGCGGGTGACGACCGGCCGCGTCGCGAGAACGAGGACGACAGCAAGATTTTTGCAAAACGTCCGGCGTTCGGTGGCCGTGGCGCCTATCGCGAGCGCAAGCCTGAATTCGACAAGCGCGCGCCGCAGCCGCCGCGCGTCAAGAAATCCGGCGAGCGCATCGCCAAGGTGGTTTCCCGCGCTGGCCTCGCCTCGCGCCGCGATGCCGAGGAATGGATCACGCAGGGCCGCGTCACCGTCAACGGCCGCGTGATCAATTCACCCGCGCTCGATGTCACCGCCAACGACGTTATCGCCGTCGACGGCAAGGTGCTGCCGCCGCGCGAGCGCACACGGCTGTTCATGTATCACAAGCCGCGCGGCCTGATGACCACGCATGCCGATCCCGAGGGGCGGCCGACAGTGTTCGACAATCTGCCGGAAGGATTGCCGCGGCTGATCTCGATCGGCCGGCTCGACTTCAACACCGAGGGGCTATTACTGCTGACCAATGACGGCGGACTGGCGCGCGCGCTTGAACTGCCTGATACCGGCTGGCTGCGGCGCTATCGCGTGCGCGCCCATGGCGAGGTCACGCAGGCGCAGCTCGATGAGCTGAAGAAGGGCGTCGAGGTCGACGGCGTCAAATACGGCTCGATCGACGCGACGCTGGAGCGCGACCAGGGCGCCAATGTCTGGCTGGTATTTGCGATCCGCGAAGGCAAGAACCGCGAGGTCCGCAATGTCATGGCCCATCTCGGCCTCGAGGTGAACCGGCTGATCCGCGTCTCCTACGGGCCGTTCCAACTCGGCGAACTCGCCGAAGGCCAGGTCGAGGAGGTCAAGACCCGTGTGCTGCGCGAGCAGCTCGGCGAAAAGATCGCAACGCTCGCCGGCGCCGATTTCAACCGGCCGATGCCGGGCGAAAAATCTGACGAAAAGTCCGCCGACGAAGAGACGGATGCGCCGCGCGGCAAGAAGCCGTTCAAGCCGGCCGGGAAAAGCGCGCTGATCGCGGACCGCAAGGGCCGCCGCGTGCTGGTGCAGCGCACCGGCAGCGAGGAGGCTCGCGCCCGCAACGAGGAAGAGGTCAACGGCTACGGCCCGCCGCGCCGCCCCAAGCGCGGCTATCACGGCAAGCGCGATTTGACGCCGCGGGACGAGTAGCTGGACCATGCGCGTCGTCGGCGGACGATTGAAGGGCCGTAATCTGGCTTCGCCCTCATCGCAGGAGATCCGCCCGACGGCGGACCGCCTGCGCGAGTCCGTGTTCAACATCCTGATCCACGCCTATGACGACCCGATCGAGGGCGCGCGCGTGCTCGACCTGTTCGCCGGCACCGGGGCGCTCGGCATCGAAGCGGTGTCGCGCGGCGCCGGCTTCACGCTGTTCGTCGACAACGGCGCCGAAGCGCGTGCGCTGTTGCGCAACAATGTCGAGGCGCTGGGCCTCGGCGGCGTGACAAAGGTCTATCGCCGCGATGCCACCAATCTCGGCCCGGCGCATCCGATGGAGCCGTTCTCGCTGGCCTTTCTCGATCCGCCCTATGCCAAGGGACTTGCGGAGAAGGCGCTTGGCTCGCTGCGCGATGGCGGATGGCTGACACCGGGGGCGCTTGTGGTGGTGGAGGAAGCGAAGGTGGCAGCGTTCATGGCGCCGGATGGATTCGAGGAGCTGGAGCGGCGGGCGTACGACGATACGGAGTTTGTGTTTTTGCGAGGAAGGTAGCAACCATTAAAGCTTCACCCGATCGCCGGTGAGGCTGACGCCGTGCTCACCGCCGTCAAGGCGTGGCCTGACGACAGCGTGGCGGTGGAGGGAGCAGAGCGACGGCCATCCTTGACGGCGTCTGCGCGCGACGTCGTCGGAGCGGCAGGTCGGGACGAAGAAACGGTGCTGCGGTCGAACCAAGAAACCGAATTCATCCGGTCCGGGCGATTACGGCGGTTGGAGGCGGTTCATCTTGCCACAGCGTGCCGCGGGCCACGACGGTGTTGACGAAGATGAGCAGCTTACTGGCGCAGGCGATGAGGCAGCGCTTGTGTTCTTTTCCGGCGGCCTTCAGCCGCTTGTAAAGAGCGATAAGCTGCGGGTTCCAGCGAAAGGATGCCGGCAGCGCGGCGGTATAGAGCGCCCGGCGCAGCCTCTTGCGCCCGCCGTCGATGTGACGAGCGCCGACTTGCTCGCCGCTGTCATCGTCATAGGGCGCGAGCCCGGCGAGGGCTGCGGCTTGCTCGCGGCTGAGCTGGCCGATCTCGGGCATGCGCACCAGGATCGCGACTGCGGTCGGCAGCCCGGCGCCGCCGACGCTGTAGATCAGGTCGAGCCGCTGGGCGAGGTCGCGATGCTCGCGGATCGCGGCCACCAGAGCCTTGAGTTCGACCCTCGCCCGCTTGGCCAGGCGGGCGATCTCTTCCTTCCAGACCTTCTGGATACGCGGATCTCGGCAGGTCTCGAGCCGGTTCTTGTACAGTTTAATATCCTCGCCGATCTGCTCGATCAACGTCAGGTGTTCGGCAAAAGGCTGCAGCCGGGGATCGGGGGCGGGATGGATCTTCTTGACCGCAGCAGTGCAGGCCGCGATCAGCGCGGCATCGATCTTGTCGTTCTTGGCTCGCTGCAAGTGGAACTTGGCGTAGGCACGCACCTGCGCCGGCTGAAACACCACCACGACAAACCGCTTGCGTCGCAACTCGACGACGACCGCTTGTTCATAGCCGCCGCTCGCCTCGATCCCAATGCGCTTGACCTTGTGGCGCCGCAGCCACTCCAATAGCACCTTGTGACCTTCCGCCGTGTTCTCGACCTGCAACTGCTCGCAGTTGCCATCGATTGCCACGTCGAGCTTCCGTTTGCCGGTATCGATCCCGGCACAGACTGTGATACGCTTAGCCATCTTCGTCGACCCTCCCTTGTGAATGCGAACCTAAAGTTCGTTCAACCATCCGGGTCCCGATGAAGTGCCGACCGCGATCTTGCTACGACAGACAGCCCTCAAGGCTTCGGTGGGCATCGATCCGATCGATCGGCGGCCCAGCCCGGGTGGCCACCCAGGCTGGGCCATTCCTCACGGAACGACGCAAGTATAATCTGGTGCGCTAATACAAGGGTGGGCAAAGCGAAGCGTGCCCACCATTGCGTGGGGAGTGTTGATGGTGGGCACGGCGCAAGGGCGCCTTTGCCCACCCTACATTCCAGCGATTTCACCTTCTCCCGAACAGCTTCTCGATATCGCTCAGTTTCAATTCCACATAGGTCGGGCGGCCGTGGTTGCACTGGCCGGAATTCGGCGTGTCTTCCATCTCGCGCAACAGCGCGTTCATCTCTTCCGGTTTGAGGCGGCGGCCGGCGCGGACCGAGCCGTGGCAGGCCATGGTGGCGGCGACATGCATCAGGCGGCGCTCCAGTGGCAGCGCCTCGTCCCATTCGGCCATGTGCTCGGCGAGATCGCGGAGCAACCCTGCCGCGTTGGCCTTCCCGAGCAGCGACGGCGTCTCGCGTACCGCGACTGCGCCGGGGCCAAAGGATTCGATCGCCAATCCAAACGATGCCAGTTCGTCGGCGCGCGCGAGCAGTTTTTCGACAGTCGCCTCATCCAGCTCGACGATCTCGGGGATCAGCAGAATCTGCCGCTGCACGCCGTTCTTCGACAGCGACGCCTTCAGCTTCTCATAGACGATGCGCTCATGCGCGGCGTGCTGGTCCACGACGATCAGGCCGTCGTGGGTCTGCGACACGATATAGGTTTCGTGGATCTGCGTCCGCGCGGCGCCCAGCGGGCGGTCGAGCAGGTCGGCAGAGGGCTGCGCCTCGAAGCGCACGTCGGCGGCCGGCGTGCCGACATCAAAGGCGGCCTGGCCCGCTTCGGCGAGCGCAGACGCCACCGAGCCTCCGAATGAAGGCGCGGGGTTGACCGGATAGGCCGGCGAACTGCGCCAGTCCCAATTGCTCGGGCGCGGCGCAGACGACGGGCGGAACGCCGACAGCGCCGCGCCGTCGGTATTGGCGGCCGTACGTCTGCCTTCGCGGGCAAGGCCCTCTTTCAGTGCATGCACGATCAGCGCGCGGACGAGGCCGGCGTTGCGAAACCGCACCTCGGTCTTGGCGGGATGAACGTTGGCGTCCACCTCCTGCGGCTCGAGCGTCACGAACAGCGCCACCACGGGATGGCGGTCGCGCGGCAGGTAATCCGAATAGGCCGCGCGCACCGCGCCGAGGATGAGCTTGTCGCGCACCGGGCGGCCGTTGACGAAGAGATATTGTCCGAGCGCATTGGCCCGGGTCAGCGAGGGTGCTGCGGCAAACCCATCGACCACAACGCTTTCCCGCTCCGCGCGCACCTCGATGGCGGAAGAGCGAAATTCGCTTCCCAGGATATCGCCGAGCCGCGTCAGCCGCCCCGCTGCGCCGGGCAACGCTGCGGCCCAGGTCACGGGCGCGCGTTCTTCGCCGGCGAGCGTGAAGGCGATGTCGGGCCGCGCCATCGCAAGCCGCCGCACCACCTCGCGGATCGCTTCGGCCTCGGTGCGGTCGGTCTTGAGGAATTTCAGCCGCGCCGGCGTCGCGTAAAAAAGATCGCTGACCTCGACGCGGGTGCCTTGCGACAGTGCCGCCGGCATGATCGCCGATTTCACGCCGCCTTCGACCGACAGCGACCAGGCGTGCGGTTCGCCGGCGTGGCGCGTGGTGATGCCGAGCCGAGCGACCGCGCCGATCGAGGGCAGGGCTTCGCCGCGAAACCCGAGTGTGCGAATGCGTAAGAGATCCTCGTCATCGAGCTTGGAGGTGGCGTGGCGGTCGACGGCGAGCGCAAGGTCGCCATGGGTCATGCCACTGCCATCATCCGTGATGCCGATCCGCCGCCGGCCGCCGCCGTCGGTGAAGATGTCGACGCGGCTGGCGCCGGCATCGATGGCGTTTTCGACGAGTTCCTTGACCACGCTCGCGGGACGCTCGACCACCTCGCCGGCGGCGATGCGGTTGACGATCTGTTCGGGAAGCTGGCGGACGGGCATGAGGTCTCGGATCGATTCGAGGCTGGTGGGCGATTTTAGGCGGCTACCGGATCAAATGCATGTATCAAAATATTTTTACGGAACTTTTCCGAAGATACCGAGGCGTCGCATATGCGGTCGGCCCGTGGCCAAGGATTCGCAAAAAGACCTCGAAAATCCTACACGATCACCACATCGCGCGGCTTGCATGGCGCGCGCGCCGTTCGCGGATAACGACTGATCCGGCGATGAACATGTTCGGGTTGTGAACGGCGTCTGAAGAACCGAACTGTTTGTCGTCAACATAACCTTGGAGAAATGGATGAAGTTAGCGAAAACCTCGGCGATCGCCGTTGCAATCTCGGCTCTGCTTGCCGGTCCGGTACTGGCGCAAGGCGCCGCATCCGACACGCAGATCCGCGGCGGTGCAAAGGGCACCCAAATGCAAGGCGGAGCGTCAGGCAGCGTCGATGAGGACATGGATGCGCGAGCGGGAGCACCCGGCCAGAAGGCCGGCGCGACCGCCAAAACCGGCGCCAAGGGTACGGTCGGCGCCGGCAGCACAGCGCCCAAGGCCCCTGGCGCCGCTGGCGGTGCAGCGACGGGCCGGTAAACCCGCCCTTCGTCGGGTTTCTCTCTGAAACCAGAAACTCCGGCCGCGCGGCGGCCGGAGTTTTTTTATGTTTTGGCCGATCACGCGCGAACCGAAAGTCCGGCCGGGCGGCTCTATCGGGGGAGAACGCTGATGTTCTCTCGCTGAATCGAAAGGAGCTGGTATGTTTTATCGCAAGAATTTGCCGGGATGGGAGCGGGCCATGCGGTCGGTCGCGGGTGTTGGCATGATCGGGTATGGGCTGCTTGGCATGCCCGCCGGCTATCTGATCGCGGGTACTGGCGTGGTCGCAATCGCAACCGGATTTTTCGGCTTTTGTCCGATGTGCGCCATGGTCGGCCGCAGGCTGCCGTCGCCATGAATGCGTTGGCTGGAACAAGCCGCTGCGATCCTTCGCTGGTCGAAGCTGCGCGCGGCGGGGACACTGCGGCGTTGGTCGCGCTGATCGCGGCGGCCCAGCCTGATATCCGCCGCTATGCCGCACGCACTTGCCGCGCGGCGGATATCGATGACGCGGTTCAGGAAACGCTGTTGCTGCTGTACCGGCGGGTCGGCACGCTGCGCGCGGTGACGTCGTTCTCGGCGTGGCTGTTTGCGGTCGCCCGCCGCGCCTGCCTTCGCCTGCTGCGCCGATCGGCGGGAATGGCGGACGCTTCGGCCGATGTGGAGATGCGGCTGGCGCATCTCGCGCCCGAAGACATTCGCATCGACCTTTCCCGCGCCATCCAGTCGTTGCCCGATCACTACCGCGAGGTGATCCTGCTGCGCGATATCGAGGAATTGTCGATCGACGAGATCGCTGAAGTTCTCGCCCTGACGCGCGAAAGCGTCAAGGCGCGCATTCACCGCGCGCGGTTGATGATCCGGGAATATCTGATCCGCGACTGAGATGATAACAGAGACGGGGACCTCAATCGTCGAAGCGCGCGGTGTTGCGCTTCGCCTTGACGTCGCTGCGGCGCTTCTTGCCTTCCAGCCTTCGCTGCTTCGAGCCGAAGGTCGGCTTGGTGGCTCGCCGCGGTATCGGCCTTACCATGGCTTCGCGCAGCATTTCGAGCAGGCGGTCGATGGCGTCGGCGCGGTTGCGTTCCTGGGTACGGAAGCGCTGGGCGTGGATCACGATCACGCCCTCCTTGGTCATGCGCTGGCCGGCAATCCGGTTCAGCCGCAGGCCTGCGTCCTCCGGCAGCGTGATCTTGCGCGTATCGAAACGGAGCTGCGCTGCGGTCGAGAGCTTGTTGACGTTCTGCCCGCCCGGACCGGAGGCGCGGACGAAGCCGATCTCGATATCGTTCTCGTCGATCGTAAGGTTGCGGGAAATCCGCAGCATGGCGGCACCAAAGGTCGTCATGCCCGGGCTTGTCCCGGGCATCCACGACTTATCAGCGTATAGAAAACGTGGATGGCCGGGACAAGCCCGGCCATGACGGAGAAAAGGGGGAGGCCTAGTTCGCCTTCGGCGGCGCCGCGGCGGGCTGGGCGGCGGCTTGCGGGGCGCGGCCGACGATGACGGTGAGCAGGCCCTGGCCCCACAGCTTCTGCGCGGCCTTTTTGGCGTCGTCGAGCGTCACGGCGTCGACGAGGGCGTTGCGCTTTTCGATATAGTCGATCGGCAGCTTGTCGAGCTGGTACTGCAGCAGCGCCTGGGCGAGCTTCGAGGAGGTATCGAGCGCCAGCATCTGCGAGCCCTTGAGGTAGGACTTGGCCTCGTCCAGTTCCTTCTGGGTCGGGCCTTCCTCGGCCATGCGGCGGATTTCCTTCTCGATCGCGTCGACGGTCTCGCCGGCGCGGTCGGCGCGGGTGCCGGTGTTGCCGATGAACAGGGCGGAGCGATCCATCCAGAGCAGGGATTCGTAGACCGAATAGGCCAAGCCGCGCTTTTCGCGCACCTCCTTGTAGAGCCGCGACGACAATCCGCCGCCGCCGAGGATGTGGTTGACGACATAAGCGGACATGAAATTCGGATCGTGGCGGCGAATGCCGGGGCCGCCGAACGTCACCACGGTCTGCGGCACGTCGAGCGGCACGAACGCGCGTTGCGGCGGCTTGGTGGCCTCGACATCGGCGATCGCCGTCAGGTTGGCCTTGGCCGGCAATCCGCCGAATGTCTTGTCCAGGAGCTTGCCGAGGGTGTCGGCATCGACATCGCCGACCACGGCAATGCGCAAGCTATCCTTGGCGATCACGCGGCGAACGTAATCCTTCATGTCGGCGACGTCGATCTTCGGTACGCTGTCGAGCGTGCCGTTGCCCTGCCTGCCATAGGGATGATCGCCGAAGGCTAATTCGAGGAATTTGCGGCTCGCCAGCGAGGTCGGGTTGGTGGTGTCGCGGCGCAGCCCGGAGAGCACCTGCGCGCGAATGCGCTCGACGTCGGTGGTGTCGAAATGCGGCGAGGTCAGCGCCAGATGCAGGAGGCCGAAGGCCTCGTCCTTGTTGTCCTTGAGCATGCGGAGCGAGCCGCGGAAATAATCCCGGGTCGAGGAGAAGCTCAGTTCGATGGCGCGGCGCTCGAGGCGCTCGTGAAAGGTTTTGGAATCGAGATCGCCGGAGCCTTCATCGAGCAGGCCGGCGACCATGTTGCCGACGCCGGACTTGCCTGATGGGTCCTGACCGGCGCCGCCGCTGAAGGCATATTCCATTGCAATCAGGGGCACGGTGGCGTCCTGCACGAACCAGGCCTCGATGCCTCCAGGCGAGACCAGCCGCTGGATCTTTGCCGCGGCGTGCGACGGCGTCGCCGCCAGCAACAGCAGCACGGCGCCGGCGATCAGGCCGGATGCGAGGCGCTGCGCGCCAATCGAAAGACGGATCACGAGCGCTTCTCCTCGCGTTTCGGCGCGGCATCCTTGATCAGGTAGCCGGTCACCGAGCGTTTGCTGTCGAGCCATTTCTGCGCGGCGTCGCGGACCTGTTCGGTGGTAACGGCGCGAATCCGGTCCGGCCAGCTCCTGATATCGTCGATCGAAAGCCCCGTGGTCAGCGCGCCGCCATACCAGCGCGCCAGCGTGGCCTGATTGTCCTGGGCGTAGATCGCTTCCGCAATCAACTGGGTCTTGACCCGCTCGAGATCCTCGGCGCGGGCGGGATTCTGGATGATGTCCGCAATCACGCCGTCGATCGCCTGCTCGATCAGCGAAAACTCCACGCCGGGTTTTGGCGAAACCGAGATCGAGAACTGCGAGGGATCCAGCGAAGTGCCCTGGTAACCGGCGCCGGCGCTGATCGCGAGCGGACGGTCGATCACCAGCGCGTGGTAGAGATAGGAGTTGGAGCCGCCGCCCATCAGTTGCGCGAGCACGTCGAGCGCGGGGCCTTCGCCGGCCGCAGCCGTCGCGGAGGAGGGGACGAGATAATAGCGCCGCAGGCTGGTCTGTTCGACGCGCGGATCGGACAGCGTCACCGTGCGCGGCGCGGCAGGCACCGGCTCCTGCGGGCGGACGCGATGCGCTGATATCGCCGGCTGCGCCGGGATGCCGCCATAGGCCTTTTCCACCATCGGCCGGACTTCCTTGGCGTCGACGTCGCCCGCGATCACCAGGATCGCGTTGTTCGGCGCGTAGAAGCGCTTGTAGAACGCCAGCGCATCCTCGCGGTCGAGCTTCTCGATCTCCTGGCGCCAGCCGATCACGGGGCGCCCATAGGGATGGTTGAGATACAGCGCCGCCATGATCTGCTCGGTCAATCGGGCGTCCGGATTGTTGGCGACGCGCATGTTGAATTCCTCGAGCACGACGTCGCGCTCGGGCAGCACGTTCTCATCCTTGAGGATGAGGCCGGTCATGCGGTCGGCCTCGAATTCCATCATTTTCGCCAGCTGCTCGCGCGGCACGCGCTGGAAATAGCCGGTGTAGTCGAGTGAGGTGAAGGCGTTTTCGTTGCCGCCGATCCGCAGCACGGTCTGGGAAAATTCACCGGCGGGATGCTTGGCTGTCCCCTTGAACATCAGATGTTCGAGGAAGTGCGCCAGTCCCGATTTGCCCGGTGTCTCGTCGGCGGAGCCGACCTTGTACCAGATCATCTGCGTGACGACGGGCGTGCGGTGATCCGGGATCACGACCACTTGCAGGCCGTTGTCGAGGGTGAAGCTGGCAGGACGTTCCGACGTGACCGTGGTCTGGGCGAATGCGCTACCGGTGGAGAAAGCAAACGTCGAGATGAGGGCTGCAACGAGAGAAGCGGCAAAGCGGTGTGGGGACATCATGACCTATCTGGCGCGCTCATTCCGCAAAACTGGTTACCGGTCTTGCGAGCGGGAATTCGCGCAAATGTTAGAAGTAACCCGACAAATCGGTTCGGGATCAAGCCGCGGCATCGTACACCGCGCCGGTACCAGCAATCGTCACGAAGGCGAGAGATGAGCTTAACTATTCGCCATACTTGCCGGCGGCCGGATTGTATTCCTTGTTGAGCGATTCCTTCGGTCCGGTGCCGTAGGCAAAGTTCGACGACGGCGTCTGGTAGCCGGGCGGCGGCTGCGTCAGCGAATCCCGCGTCGGCTCGCCCTTGAACGGAGCCGTCTCGGTCTTGCTGCCCCCGAACAGGCCGCTGAAGCCGCCGCTATAGCCGAGCTGCGACGGGCTCAGAATCGGATTGTTGTTGTTGGTACCGGGTTGCACCGGATCGTTGTCTTTGCGCGAGGGCGCCGCGGTCTTGCCCACAGCGAGTTCGGCCGGCGTCAGGACGCGGGCCGCTTCGCGCGGGTCCTTGTTCTCTTTCTTGCGCGCTGCGGCAGCCGCCTTTCGGCGCTGCAGGTCGGGATCCTTCGGCCAGTTCGGCGCCGTCACTTCGGCCGAGGAGCCGGCCGGCGGCGGCAGGTCGAGCTTAGGAGGAACCACGAGCGGGGAGCGCTCACGATACTCGATGCCGCGGTTTTCCATGTTGGTGCCGCCGATGCCGCGCATGATGCCTTCGATGATCTTTTCCTCGAAGGTCTTGTCGTCTTCGTCCTCGTCGTCAGCCGCGCGCACGGGGCCTGCGGCCATCACGAGGCCGATGCCGAGGGCAATGGCGGCAAACCGCAGGGCCCGGCTCAGCGAGCTGGTCTGCAGCATCCAGAAGCGGGCTTCGGTCTCGCGCATCGCGCTGTTCCCATTCACAATTTCTGCAACACGCGGGGGCCGGCTTAAGGGGCGTGATGGCTCCATACCGCAGGGGTTCGTATCAGCCGGGATCAGGGCGCTTTTGCGGCGGGTACCCCCAGGAACGAGTCATACAATAGGCCGGCTACCCCGGCAACAATGGCCACATCCGCCAGGTTAAACACGTACCAATTGAAGGTTTTTCCCCCGATCTCGAGGTGGAACAGGGCGAAATCGACCACCGCGCCGTGCACGAAGCGGTCGATGCCGTTGCCGACCGCGCCGCCGATGATCAGGCCGAGCGCCAACGTTGCCAGCAGCGTGCTGGAGCGCGCCATCCAGATCCCCAACACGATCACGGCGATCGCTTTGATCGCCATCAGCGCGAGTTGGGCGAACTGGTTATCGCTTTGGAACCAGCCAAAACTGATCCCGATATTCCAGGCCAGCACCAGGTCGAAGAACGGCGTGACCCTGACCGCGCCGCGATGGGCGAGGTCGAACACGTAGAGCAGCCAGAGTTTCGAGGCCTGGTCGATCACCAGCGTCGCGATCGCGGCAATGGCGCCGGCGCGGAGGTGAGGGGTCACGAAGCGCTCCTTGCCGGACACTTATCTGGCCTTCTTTTTCTTTTTTGCCTTGGTCGCCGGCGGCTTCCTTCCCGGCTCCGTGGTCGTCTTTTTCTTCTTTGCCCTCCTGGCCGCCGTCCTTGCTGCCGCCTTCTTAGCCCCCTTCGTTGCCGAAGAAGCTTTCCTGGATTTGGCAGCCTTCTTGGCCTTGGCTTTTTTGGCTACGGCTTTCGTGGCTACGGCTTTTTTGGCCGTGGCTTTCTTGGCCTTCTTGGCTTTGGCCTTTTTGGCATTGGGCTTCTTGGCTTCGGCTTCAACGGTCTTCTCGGCTTCGATGGCCTTCTTGGCCGCTACGACCTTGTTGGCTTTGGCCGGTCTCTTGGCTTCCTCAGCCTCCGAGCTTTCCAAAGTCTTCTTGGCTCTGACCTTCTTGTCGGGCTTGGTTTCCTTTAGTACCGGCGCTGGTTCTACGTGTTGCGTCTCGATCAATGCAACAGGCTCGGCGGGCGCTTTGACGGCATCGACCGGCTTCCCGCCTTCGGTAAGCGCCTTCCACTCGCGCAAGGCCTGTGCATCGCGCGGGGAGACGTCGGGATATTCGGCGTCTTCACCGACGGTCGGCAGGATCTTCCACGACCGGGCGCACTTGGTGCCCACTGCCTTCTCGACCACGACAGCGACATCAGGCACGTCGGCGAGCTTGAATGCGCTGGCCGGGGCCTCGTCGTTGGTCACCATCGCATTCGAAGTGATGCAGACTTCGGCCAGATCGACATCGAACAGCGTGTTGAAGATGTTCTTGTCCGATACATAGACCAGCGGCGAGGCCTCCAGCGATGAGCCGATGTTCTTGGCCGCGCGCTCAAGTTCGAGCGCACCGGTGACGACACGGCGGACGTTGCGAATGATTTCCCACTTCGCGGCGAGCGCATCGTCGCGGAATTCGTCAAAGCCTTCCGGGAACAGGGTCAGGTGCACCGAGGCTTCCGCGTCCGGCTTGTACATCCGCCACGCTTCTTCGCAGGTAAAGCTGAGCACCGGCGCCAGCCAGCGCAGGATCGCGTCGCAGATGATGTCGATCGCGGTCAGCGCCGCCTTGCGCGCGACCGAGGATGGTGGATCGCAATAGAGCGCGTCCTTGCGGATATCGAAATAGAACGCCGACAATTCGGTGTTCATGAACGCCGCAAGCGTCGCGACCACCGTCTTGTAGTCGAACTCGGCATAGGCCTGGCGCACGATGGAGGCGCGTTTCGCGAGCTCGTGCAGCATCAAGCGTTCCAGCTCGGGCATGTCGGTGCGCGCAACCGCATCGGCGGGATCGAAATGATGCAGCGTGCCGAGCATCCAGCGGATCGAGTTGCGCAGCTTGCGGTAGGTTTCGATAGTGTTCTTGAGGATCTCCGGCCCGATGCGCTGGTCGTCGGCATAGTCGGTGGCGCAGACCCAGAGGCGGAGAATATCCGCGCCCGAATCCTTCATCACCTTCTGCGGCTCGACCGTGTTGCCGAGCGATTTCGACATCTTGCGGCCGTTCTCGTCCAGCGTGAAGCCGTGGGTGAGCACGACGTCATACGGTGCGCGGCCACGGGTGCCGGCGCTTTCCAGCAGCGAGGAATGAAACCAGCCGCGATGCTGGTCCGACCCTTCCAGATACATCACGGTATCTTCGCCGCCATCGATCTTGCGGACGATGTTGCCGAGATTGGGGAAATTCTGGCGGTCCTCCAGCACGAAGGCATGGGTCGAGCCCGAATCGAACCAGACGTCGCAGATATCGTCGACTTTCTTCCATTCCTCGCTGGCGCGCGGCCCGAGAAAGCGCTCGCGCGCGCCGTCCATGTACCAGGCGTCGGCGCCTTCCTCCATGAAAGCTTCGACGATGCGCTGGTTGACGATTTCGTCCTGCAGGATCTCGGCGGAGCCGTCGCCCTTCTCGCGCACGAAGACGGCGATCGGCACGCCCCAGGCGCGCTGGCGCGAGATCACCCAGTCCGGGCGTCCGGCGATCATGCCGTTGATGCGGTTTTGTCCAGCGGGCGGCACCCATTGCGTCACCGAGATCGCATGCAGCGCGCGGCCGCGCAGCGTGTCGCCTGGCTTCGCCTTGCCGTCGACAGTGATGTCCTTGTCCATCGCGATGAACCATTGCGGCGTGTTGCGGAAGATCACCGGCTTCTTCGAGCGCCAGGAATGCGGGTATTGATGCTTGAGCCGGCCGCGCGCGAGCAGCCTTCCGACCTCGACCAGCGCCTTGATCACGGCCTCGTTGGCGTCGCCTTTCTCGCCCTTGTCGTTGATCACGCGTTTGCCGGTAAAGCCCGGCGCATGGTCGGTGAAGGCGCCGTTCTCATCGACGGTATAGGGGATGGCGGTGTTGATGCCGCGCGGCTCCAGATCGCGCGCGTTCGCCGTCCAGACGTCGAAGTCCTCGCGGCCGTGGCCGGGCGCAGTGTGCACGAAGCCGGTACCGGTGTCGTCGGTGACGTGGTCGCCGGGCAACAGCGGCACCGTGAATTCGTATCCGCCGCCGAAGCCTCGCAACGGATGGGCGCATTCCACCGCGTCGAGCGTGTCCCCCGGCAGGTCGCGCACCTTCTCGTAGGCGGTAACGCGCGCCTGTTTGAACACTTCTCCTGCGAGCGCATCGGCTAGGATCAGCACATCGCCGGTCTTTGCCCAATTATCAACGGGCGCATCGGTCACCTTGTAAAGACCGTAGGCGATCTTCGGCGAGAACGAGATGGCGCGGTTGCCCGGCAGCGTCCACGGCGTGGTGGTCCAGATCAGCACGGACGCTTCCGCCAGCGCGCCGTGCGCCGGGGAGGTGACCGGAAATTTCACCCACACCATGTCAGAGGTGTAGTCCTCGTATTCGACCTCGGCTTCGGCCAGCGCGGTCTTCTCGACCACGCTCCACATCACGGGCTTGGAGCCGCGATAGAGCGTGCCGTTGGCGGCGAACTTCATCAGCTCGCGCGCGATCTGCGCCTCGGCCGGATAGCTCATGGTGGCGTAGGGGTGATCCCAGTCGCCGATGATGCCGAGCCGCTTGAACTCCTCGCGCTGGACGTTCAGCCAGTGCGTCGCATAAGCGCGGCACTCTTTCCGGAACGCCACCATCGCGGTGGAGTCACGGAAATCCGGCTTCGGCTTGCCCTTGGAGCGGTAGTTCTCTTCCTCGATCTTCCATTCGATCGGCAGGCCGTGACAGTCCCAGCCCGGCACGTAATTGGAATCGAAGCCCAGCATCTGCTGGCTCCTGGTCACCACGTCCTTGAGGATCTTGTTGAGGGCGTGGCCGATATGGATGTTGCCGTTGGCGTAGGGCGGGCCGTCATGCAGCACGAATTTGGCGCGGCCGGCGGCGTCCTCTCGCAGCTTTTCGTAGAGGTCGATCTCGTTCCAGTATTTGAGGATCTCCGGCTCGCGCTGCGGCAGGCCGGCGCGCATCGGGAATTCCGTCTGCGGCAGGAACAGGGTTTTTGAATAGTCAGTGACGTCGGACTTTTGCGGCTTTTGGGACATGAATGCTCTGGTTTGGCTCATAACGACGCTGCAATCGCTGATATGCGGGTGAAGCACGGAAATCCCGGTCTTGCGCCGAGCGGATCGCTCAGGCGGAAGCCGGGCTGCTAATGCTGATGGTGCGCCGCGCAAACATGGGGCTTTTCCATAGCAGCCAACCGGGAAATCGCAAAGCCCCGCGGCCGCCCTCCCGTCAGGCCTGACGCGGCCGAGCAGGGTTGCCGGCAACCGTCTGGCCCGCGGCAACATCCCGCGTGACCACGCTGCCGGCGCCGATCACTGCACCGTCGCCGACCGTGACGCCGGGCAGGATAATGGCGCCGCCGCCGATCCAGACATCGCTACCGATCCGCACCGGGCGGCCGAATTCAAGGCCGGTCCGCCGTGTATCGGCGTCGCGCGGGTGGTCGGCGGCGTAGATTTGCGCCGCGGGCCCGATCTGGGTGCGGTCGCCGATGACAACTTCGACGACGTCGAGGATGACGCAGTTGAAGTTGAGAAACACCTCGTCGCCGAGCCGGATGTTGTAGCCATAGTCACAAAAGAACGGCGGGCGGATCACGGCGCCGGCGCCGACACGCCTGAAATGGGCCGACAGCAGCGCGTGACGCTCGGCCACGGGGGCTGCCAGCGCCGCATTGTAGCGCGCGAGCCAGGCCTTGTTGGCGGCGGCATCCGCCTGCAGTTCGGAATCGCCGGGGCGGTACAGCTCGCCGGCCAGCATTTTTTCTTTTTCCGTCTTGTTCAACCGATCGCTCCGAGCCTGGGAAAGGCGTCCGGCGCCGCGGCCAGTGCCGCGCGCGCCCTGGCGCTGTCGTCATCCATCTGGCGTATCAACGCTTCGATGGTGTCGAATTTCAGCTCGTCACGGATGAAACCTATGAAGGCAATGTCGAGGACAGCACCGTAGAGGTCGCCCTTGAAGTCGAACAGGAACACTTCAAGTAGCGGCGCGCCGTTATCAAAGGTCGGGCGGCGGCCGAAACTGGCCACGCCATCGAGCCGCACCTGATCCTTTCCCTGCCCAAGGCCGACCCGCACCGCATAGATGCCATGCTTGAGGCTGCAATTCTTGTCGAGGCGGATATTGGCGGTGGGGTAGCCGAGATCGCGGCCGCGCTTCTCGCCATGGATCACCTCGCCGCTCACGAACCACGGCCCGCCCAGCATGGCGGTGGCTTCGTTGATCTGGCCCTCCGCAAGCGCCATGCGGATCGCGCTGGAGGACACCGGCCGCTCCTCGATATCGACATGGGCCTGGACATCGACCTCGATGCCGAGTCGCGGCCCCTCGCTGACCAGCAGGCTCGGCGAGCCGGCACGGCCCTTGCCGAAATGAAAGTCGTAGCCGACCGCAATGCCGCTGACGCCGAGGCGCTCGATCAGGTCATGGTGAATGAAATCTTGCGCCGAGGTTCCGGCGCGGGTCTTGTCGAAGGTCATCACCACGGCACCGTCCAGCCCCGTCCCGGCCAGCAGCCGCAGCTTGCTGGCCTCATCGGAGAGGCGGAATTGCGGGCTGTTCGGGCTGAAAAAGCTGCGTGGATGCGGCTCGAAGGTGACGGCGAAAGCCGGCTTGCCGTGGGCGCGGCCCATCCGCAGGGCAGCGTCGATCACGGCCCGGTGCCCCAGATGAACGCCGTCGAAATTGCCCATGGCGACCACGGCCCCGCGGGGGATCTCGGCGGCAGGGGTGGTGTCTCGGATAACGGTAAAACCAGTCGTCATTTCAGGAATTCTTCAGGGATTCTTGGGTCTCGGTGAACGCGGCCGGACCGTGACGCGGCGCCACCTTCGAAGTCAAGCGGGCGGGGTCGTATCAAAACGGGCGCAATCCGCCCACGCCCGGTTAACTGGCTGTTTAACGCCTGATGCTAGAGCTGGGGGGAGGACTGCGGGTCGCGCAGGCCTGCCGAATATTTGTGGCGTAAGCGTTGAGTGGGGGAAAAGATGGCGGTTGATTTGTCCATGCCGGTTCTGGTGGTTGATGACTACAGCACCATGATCCGCATCATCCGAAATCTTCTGAAGCAGCTCGGCTTCGACAACATCGACGATGCCAGCGACGGCTCGGCGGCGCTGAACAAGATGCGCGGCAAGAAATACGGGCTCGTGATTTCCGACTGGAACATGGAGCCGATGACCGGTTACGACCTCCTCAAGGAAGTCCGTGCCGACCCAAATTTGGCCACCACGCCCTTCATCATGATCACGGCGGAATCCAAGACCGAGAACGTGATCGCCGCCAAGAAGGCCGGCGTGAACAACTACATTGTCAAGCCTTTCAACGCGGCGACGCTGAAGACCAAGATCGAAGCGGTCTTCCCGGACATGGCGACGGCGTAAGGCGTCTGGTCTCCAGTTCGCTCCAATTCTCGTGATGCCCGGCCCAATCCCGGGCATTGCTGTTTTGGCCGGTTGCGGCGCGGACGCATAAATCTGATTGATTGCTGCTCGATGTCCAACATGCGCCACTTGGGCGACATCTCTAGTTTATCCGACGTCCGCTTTGCGCAGAAGCGGACTTCCTTGACAGCGTCCACTTCACGTCTCTCGCATTTGAAATGGTTGAGCTAGGGCATGCACTCATTAACGCCATGAGTACGCGCCCTAGTTCGGACCTAATTCAACAAGCGGTCAGTAGTCCCAGAAGACCGGTACCCAACGAAAGACGTCGCCGTCGACCGCCACATGGCCGACGGACGGGAACGGCAGGTGAGTGGCCACCAGCAGCCCACCGGTCTCAGCCAGTTCCCGCAAAAGACTGATACGAACGCGGGCCGACTCCTCGGGGTCGTGTTCGAAGCCGTTGTACCACTCGGGGTGTTCGAACCCGACCGCGAACACGAGGTCTCCGGCAAATGTCAGCCGGTCGCCGCCGGACGCCACGCGGACCACGCTGTGCCCGGGGGTGTGGCCGCCGGTGCGAGTGACGACCACTCCCGGCGCCACCTCGTACTCCTCCTCGAACGGCCGCAACTGGCTGCGGTACTCTTTCACGAACCGCTTGGCGGTCGACCGAAGCGCGTCCGGGAAACCCGGCGGCATGGAGACGTGGGAGAAATCGGGCGCCTCCCAGAACTTGACCTCGGCGGCCGCCACGTGGATCCGCAGGTCCGGACGCAGTTGGTCCTTCACCCCGTCGACGAGCAGCCCGCCAATGTGGTCCATGTGCATGTGGGTCAGCACCACGTCGGTCACGGACGCAAGATCGATGCCGGCGGCCTCCAGTCGCTTGATCAATTGCCCGGCCCGCGGCAAGTGCAAGTCCGGGTCGAGCCCAAGCCCTGCATCGACGAGTATGGTCCGGTCGCCGCTACGCACCACGACCACGTTCAGCGCCCAATCGTAAGCGTCCGGCGGCAGGAACATGTCTTTCAGCCAGGTCGCCCGGACGGCCGAGTCGATGTTGTGTGCCAACATTGCGGTTGGGAGCGGTAGCACGCCATCGCTGACCACCAGCACGTCGATCTCGCCGACCCGCACCGCGTAGCGCGACGGAACCAATTCGTCGGGTCTCGATCCGCCGGGGTTTGAAGTGTTGTCCAGGCTCATGTTGTGTAGGTTCATGTTTGTCTCCTGTTTCATGGTAGAGGCTACTTGCTGGTCTCGGTTGTGCAGGCCGCGCAGCCAGCGGAGAGCGCGGCCCGTTTCGCGTGACGGGTCTAGAAGAAGCCAGTCACATCAGTCACACGCTCCGGATCGGCCGAGGCCAGCGCGGCAGCACGCTCGGCCTTCGGCGGATAGATCCAGACGGTGTTGATCTCCTGCTTGGTCTTCTTGCCGACCTCGCCGACCATCTCGACCTTGCGCTCCCAACCGAGCGTGAACAGCGCGCCGGCTTCTCCCAGGTCGAGACAGGTGACGTAGGCCTTCTGGTGATACGGCTTGGTCCGCACGCCCAGCAGCTCCGCTGCGGCGTTGTTGCCGGCAAAGGCGCCCATCCGCGTGGCGTGCTGGCACGACATCAGCGCGTAATTGCCGTCATCGTCGCATGCGGCGCGAGCGGCATCGCCGGTGGCGAAGACGCCTGGTACCGACGGCACGCGCAAATCGCGGTCGACCAGCAGCCGGCCGAAATTGTCGCGCTCGGCAGGAAGCTGCTGGGTCAACGGCGCGGCGCGAATACCGGCTGCCCAGATCACGGTCTCGGCTTCGATGCGTTCGCCGTTGGAAAGCGTGACGCCGGATTCGTCGAGCGAGGCGACACCGGCGCCGAGTCGGGTCTCCACCCCGAGTTTGCGCAGGGCGTCCTCGATGACGGGGCGGGGGCCTTCGCCCATATCGGGTGCGATCGTGCTGTTGCGGTCGACGATGATGACGCGCGTCTTGGCATCCTTGCCGAGGACCGCACGAAGCCGGCCGGGCATCTCCGTCGCCGCTTCGATGCCGGTGAATCCGCCGCCGGCCACGACCACGGTGTCGCGCCCGTTCTTCGCCGGCCGATTGGCCAGGCGGTGCAAATGTTTATCGAGCGCAATTGCGTCGTCGAGCTGGTCGACGCTGAAACCGTGTTCGGCGAGGCCCGGAATATTCGGACGGAACAACCGGCTGCCGGTGGCCACGACCAGACGGTCGTAGGAGAGCGTCTTTCGCTTGCCCTTGGCGGTCGCGACTTGCACCATACAGGATTTGGTATCGATCGTCTCGGCGCTGCCTTGCACGTAGACGACATCGATCGCCTTCAGCACATCCAGTAGCGGCGCCGTCAGTGTTTCGGGCTTCGGTTCGTAGAGCCGCGGACGCACGACGAGCGTCGGCTCGGGCGCGATGAGCGCGATCTCGAGCTCCTCGGGTGAAACGCCCTTGATGTCGCGCAGGCGCGCTGCGGAAAGGGCGGCATACATGCCGGCGAAGCCGGCGCCGATGATGATTAGTCGCATGTGATTTACTCCTGTGGTTGAATTTCCCGGAAATTCGGGCGCTACCGCCGCTGCTCCTCATTGGCGGCAGCGACCGACGACGCGAAGAGGTGAAACGAAGACGCCAGGCCCTTATGGAGGGGAGCAGCTCGGCATTGACGACACTGGCTCACATGCCGTGCGGCAACCCCCGGAACTCACCGGCCAGCCACGGTGAAAGACAATCGGCTGAGCGGACTTCGGGCCCCAGTCCTTGCAGAAGGTCGGGACACCATCTTTGGTCATGATGGAGATCATCGGATTGCTGCTTTGAACGGCTTGTGGCGGAATTTCGGTTTCCTCGCCCGCTGCCGAAGTGAAGCGAACCGTCAATGAAAGGCCGTACATGACGGCGGACGCGACGACGCTCCTTCGCGATGTGATTGCAAGGGGGCCGATGAAGTTCTTCCAGGCCATCACTTGTTTCCCTCTGTTGTTGGTGTGGGCACCGTGAAGTTCTAGCGAACCGAATCTTCAACTGCCCCAGAGCGATTGACGTGCCTGTAGAGAGATTGCTGTTAACGCACGCGCCTCCGCCAATCGCTCGGGGTTTCGCCGGTCAGCTTCCGGAATGCCGCGGCGAAGGCGGTCTGGGAGGAATAGCCAAGCGCGACTGCGACCGACACGACCGACGCGTCAGTGTCGCGCAGCATGTTCATGGCCTGCTCGAGCCGGTGCTGGCGCAGCCAGGCATGCGGTGAAAGCCCGGTGCTTTCCTTGAAGGCACGGCAGAAATGGAAGCGCGACAGGCCGGCATCCGAAGCCAGCGCCGCGAGAGAGACGTCCGCATCGCTGTCCGAGCGCAAGCGTTCGGTGGCACGGAGCAGGACCTTCGGCGACAGCCCACCCATGGTCGGCTGGAACGTGGTTGGCGAGCCGCTGTGCGCAGCCAGCACGCGCGTGGCAAGGAGGTCTGTTAGCTGATGCCTGAACAGCGCATCCAGGGCCCCATTGCCCTCCAGGGAATCGGCCGCGCTCAAGAGCAATCGGGATGTAATGGGGTCAGGATGCCCCGTTCGTTCCAGGAGATCGATCGGTGTAGCGGTGTCGGCTTCGTCGGCAACGCGCTTGAGCGTTGTGTGAGGAAGATAGAGCTGAATGACATCAACGGGTTTCGGAATATCCCATCGGGAGCTTGATCCTTCCGGAATGATGATCACAACCCCGGGACGAAACGTTCCAATCGCAACCGATCTTCCTGACCGCCGTTCCACGCGCTGCATCGAGCCGTTGTAAGCCATGATGACGTGATCGGTCATGGGCTCGACGACGTCGTGCAATGGTTCATGTTTCCAGTGGGCGATCGTGCCGCTGGATGGGTCTGAAGCCATGCGGAGTGGTTGGGTGTGAAGCACGCGCGCCATCTCCGCATCGGCAGAACGGTGCTGGGCGTCCCGCAAATCGCGCTGGTGCGCCTCGGAAGTGTCTGGCTGATTCTGGTGCGAAAGATCGCGCGTAAGTGGTGGGTGGCTCATGAACCTGTCCTCGCCGTTGAGAAGCATCGTTGAGCGTTCGGCGCGGTTCTAGGCGGGCGACAGGTCTGGCGTCTTTCTCAAAGCCGCCATGCTTTGTCCGATTCTGCTCCAAGCCGCCATCAGGCGCCTCGCATGCGACCAAAGTCGAAAATCAGGCGCGGCGAACGGCATCGCTTGCTGCTGTCGAACTGGGCAGCCGACCGAAAACGCTCTTATCTTGAGCACTGTTGCAAATGGTCATCGGCGCCGACGGCCCGGACGATGCTATCAAGCTATGTGTCACGAAATTGACACGGTGCAGCCTCGGTGAAACGGGCAATGGGACCTCGCCGCAAGTCTCGAAAACTTGTCTCGCGGGGAATCTAGACGGTCTCTTGCTGATATCAGATAATGAGCCGCGACTTCGCCCCGGGACGATGACCGGCCGTGTCCAACTCCACTGATGGGATCGATCCCTATGACACAGACGGGCGCGTTCGGCCAAAGGCTGGGGCAGGTCCTGCATCTGAAGGATGCGCCGCCTTCGCTAATCGCGCGTTCACTGCGCGGCATGGAACTCGCGGTCACCGAAACCCGGGACGACAGCCCCGTGGCGGGTCTTTCCGGCTCGTTTACCCCTGAGGATGCCTTTCTCGTCAGCTTGAAACTTCACAACTACCCGGACTGCGAACTCTGGGAGAACGGCAAGTGCGTGATGAAGGCGGATATCCCGGCGGGCGCAACATATCTGTACGACCTCAAGCACGATCCGCGCTACGTGATCGACAAGCCCTTCCATTCCCTCTTTTTCTATTTGCCGCGCTCGACGCTCGACGGTCTCACTGAGCAGTCCCGCACGCCGCGCGTCGGTCAGCTCACCTGTCAGCTCGGCGTCGGCCATGACGATGCGGTGATTCGTCATATCGGCGCGTCGCTGCAAGAAGGGCTGCGTCGGCCGGACGAGACTAACCAACTTTTCGTCGATCACATGATGGTTGCGTTCACCGCACACGTCGCCCAAGCTTATGGCGGACTGCGCCTCGGCGGTGAGCCGACCCGCGGCGGTCTTGCGCCTTGGCAGGTTAAGCGCGCCTGCGAAAGGCTCGATTCGGACCTCGGCGGAAAGGTTTCATTGCAACAAATTGCCGCCGAGTTTGATTTCTCGGTCAGCCATTTTTCGCGCGCTTTTCGAATCTCCACCGGCCTGCCGCCGCACCAGTGGCTGCTTCGTCAGCGCGTGAAGGCGGCCAAACAGTTGATGACCATCCGCGACCTGCCGTTGTCCGAGATTGCGATATCGGCCGGGTTTGCCAATCAAAGCCACTTTACGCGGGTGTTTTCGGCCACGGTCGGCGTCAGCCCGGCAGCGTGGCGCCGTGAAGCGTGTGGCGCACCGGAAAGCGAAACCTGACCTCCGGTCAGCGACGTCTTGTCTGGGAGATCGCGTAGGCGGCGCAGCGCGCCGCAAACATCGCGTCCGGCGGACGACCGATACCTTCCGCAAGATTGGTCGGATTGAAGACGGCCTCATCGCACGCATCGTTTGCTTCGACGCCGGTGACCACGATCGTTCCCAGCCGCACCGCTTCGCGTCTGTCCTCATCGGGCCATCGGATGGTCACGTCCATGACAGGGTCGCCGGGACGGTCGAGCAGCGCCATCACGCTGAACCTGATATCGCGGGCCGCGATCCGGGAGTCGAGGTCGCCTTGCAGGAGGTCGGGAGCCTTCGCCGTGGCCTCGTTCGCGGCCCGCCTGCGTTCTTCGCCGACCGGCATGATCTTGAACTTGATGAACCGTGTCTCGCCTTTTGAATTCGTCGCGGGAAATGCGTGCACACCCCAATAGGTCGTGCTGGCAAAGCTTGCGGGCAACGGATGCGCGGCGATGTAGTCCGCCTGATGCAGCGTTTCGGGATTGCTGGCTGAGAATGCCTCGAGCTTCTCCCAATCCGGATTGCCGTCCGGTCCCCGAATGCGTGCCGCAAGGAAAGCCAGCATCTGTTCGGGCGTCCTGGCGAAATGAATCGGGACGCTTTGCGTGAAAATTTCCGAGCGCTGACCGTCGCCGCCGAGCCGGAAGCTGAAGCCGCGCAACAAGAGGTTGGTGTTCGCCGCCGCTGGATGGCCGCCGTCCAAAGAGAAGCGCGCCAGCACGCGCGATGGCTTGGTGAAGCTGCGGGATTTCGTGATCTCCCGAGCCTGATCAGAGGGGGCATAGGTACCCCTAACGCACCGGCCCCAGGCGAAGCTCGCGCGACTCCTTGGCCGCAGACCGGCTGCCGCCTTCAAGGCGTCGATAATGGATGCGGGCGTGGCAACACCGCTGCGAAACCTGGGCAGAACGGAACCTTGGGCTCGGACGTTGGGACTTTGGTTTTAGCGTAGGGCAAGCCAAGCCAGGCGTCTTTCCCGAAGCGACCATGCCTTGTCCGATTCTGCGACGAAACTTGCCGATAGCAGCTCGCCTCGATGGATCTCCATTCTTGAGTGGCTGTTGCGCAGTCCACTGCGCGCGCAACCTCGTCGAGCGGTTGTTTAATGGGACCACGCCCTACCAGGTCTTGCGTTTTCGGATGATGTAAGGCCCATTCCTACTTTGCATGGGGTTGTTTTCGCAATTTTGAGTCCGGCGCAGCGATGCACCTACCACCGCAGCTCCCGCATCAGCGCGCGGGGTGGATGTCCGAACAGCTCTTTCACCGAGGCCGGATCGAGCTGGTCGATGCCCTCGAATTCCTCGGAATGGATGCCGCGGGTGAGGAAAAGACAATCGATTCCGAAACCGAGCGCGCCAGTGAGATCGGTGCGCACCGAATCCCCGATCGCCAGCACACGGTCGAGCGAGGTCGGCTGGCCGCGGCGTTCGGCGGCGAGCGCCATGGCGCGTTCATAGATCGGCCGGTGCGGCTTGCCGTAGAAGATCACCTCACCGCCTAGTTCGCGATAGAGCTCGGCGATGGCGCCCGCGCAATAGATCAGCCGGTCGCCGCGTTCGACGACGATGTCGGGGTTGGCGCAAACCAGCGGCAGCTTGTGCTCGCGCGCCTGCAGCATCATCGCGCGATAGTCTTCCGCCGATTCGATCTCGTCGTCGAACAGGCCGGTGCAGACGATGTAGTCGGCCTGCTCCAGCGGTGCCATCGCGGCGTCAAGCCCGCGATGGATCGAAGAGTCTCGCTCCGGACCGATCCAGAACATCCTCTTGCCGGGATGGTCGGCGACGAAATTGCGGGTCAGGTCGCCGGAACTGACGATGGCATCGTAGGTTTCGTCGGCGACGCCGAACTTGCGCAACTGGCGCTGCACGGAATCGGCCGGCCGCGGCGCGTTGGTGATCAGGATGACGGTGCCGCCGCGCTGGCGATAGGTGTGCAGCGCCTCGCAGGCTTCGGGAAACGCCTCGAGCCCGTTATGCACCACGCCCCAGATGTCGGAGAGGATGACCTCCACGCCGTTCACGAGGCCGCGCAGCTGTTCGACGAACCGCAATGAGGTCATGATTGCGGAAGCCTGTTAGCCCGGTCCCGCGGCACGGCGCGCCAGTGCGGCATTGCCGGTCGCCCGCATCGGGGGCTCGGCGGCCGGGCCGGCGATGGGAGCGGTGTTGCTGGAGCCATTGGAAGTGCCGGATTCCTTGTTCGCTGTCGTCCCGCCGGTAGCAGATGCCCCCTCGGGCCGCAACGGCCGCGGCGGCGCAAACAGGAAGCCCTGTCCAAACCGCACGTCATAGTCGAGCAGATCCACCACCGCGCGCTCGCCCTCGATCTTTTCGGCGATCAGGTCAATGCCGAAGCGGCCGAGCAAGTCAGAAAGATCGGAAGGATGGATGTCCGAGGTCGAGCTCTGTTTGGGATCGAGCAACAATGCCGCCGGCACCTTGATGAAACGGACGCCGCGGTCGGCGAGGTCGCGCGGCTCGATCCGCAAGTCGGTGACGTGATCGATCGAGAAGCGGTAACCGCGCTGCGACAGCGCGGCGAGATTCTCGATTTCGGCCGGACCGAGGTGGCGGAACGCCGCCTGCTTGAATTCGAGCACGAAGGACGGCGCCAGCGCCCGATTGGCCTCGAGGAAGTCGAGGCATTGCGCGAAATTGGCGTGATTGCCGAGTGTCGCCGCCGAGACGTTGCAGAACACGCCGACGTCCTTGTTGCGCACCATCAGGCGGCGCAACACCTGGATACAGCGCAGCATCACGATGTGATCGATCTTGCCGATCAGCCCGCCGGCTTCGGCGGTGGCGATAAAATCGTCGGCGGCGAGGATCTGATCCTTGTCGTCGCGCAGCCGCGTCACTGCCTCGTAGAACCGCACCTTGCGCTGCGGCAGCGTCACCATCGGCTGCAGGTAGATGTCGAGCCGGTTTTCCTCGACGGCGTTCTTCACCGCGGCAAGCAGTTGCGGCTGGCTGCGCGAGGCAGACGTTGCTTCTGCGGCAATTGCCGCCGGCGCCGGCCTTGCGGCAGCAGCCGGCGCGGGCCTGACGGTAGGCGCCGCTTGCTCCGGGGCGAGCGCCGGTTCGTTCGGCGGTTCGGAATGCTGCCTGTCCGACGGGGCGGGGGGCGCGGCCGCCGCGCCCGAGGCCAGCAGATCCTCATGGCTCGCCACCGAGATGGCCAGTTGCTTGACCAACCCGCCGAGCTCGTTGATCTCGCCGAGGACGGCCTGGATGCGGTCGGAGCTCGCAGAGTTCGCCGACACCACCCGGCCCTCGACCGCGGCGAGCCGGCGGCCGAATTCGGCAACCTGGCGTGCGAGGTCGGCGGTGCCGCGGGAAAGATCGGCGATCTGGCCGCCGACGTCGGAGCGGTCGCGCAGCCGCATCGACACGGCGTTGTAGAGGATCAGGAAGGTCAGCGCGGTGAGCGCCACGATCGCGGATTCGGTGCCGTTGAAGCCGGCCACCGCATGCAGCACGAGGCCGAGGGATGCTGCAACCAGCACCATGCAGATGGCGATGAAAACCGTCGAAATGCGAATCATGTCGCGCGCTACGTCCTCAGGTCCGAACTGTATTCACCCGGGAAAACACGGAAGTTTCAGCCATGTTCCGCCTTGCGCTCCCCGAGCGGCGCAACCTTAGCATCAATGTTGATTCGCAGAGCTAGTGTTCTTTTGGCACGGCCGGAACTGGGAACGCGATGCCAGGCAGTCTCGTGTCCCGGCCCTTATGCGCAATTGCGCATCAGGAGCCGGCACCCATGTCGAGGATCGGGACTGAGGAGAGATGGGTCCCGGCTCCTGATGCGCAATTGCGCATAAAGGCCGGGACACGAGAGCGATGGCTACGCCGTCGCGCGGATCACCTTGGTGACTTTTTCGACGATCTCGCCGATCTGGTCTTCGGTCATGATCAAGGGCGGGGTCAGGCACAGCGTGTCGCCGGCAACCCGCAGCATCAAATCATTGTCGTGGAAGGCGCTGTCGAGCCCGGCGAAGCCGCGCTTGCCCGGCGCGTCGGCGACCGGCGCGAGGTCGATGCCGGCGGTCAGGCCGACGGTCCGGATATCCACGACGCCTGGCTCGTTCCGCAGCGACATCACCGCGTCGGCGAATTTCGGCTCGAGCCCATGAGCGCGCTCGAACAGCTTTTCGTCGCGGTAGATGTCGAGCGTGGCCAGACCCGCCGCGCAGGCCAGCGGATGGGCCGAGTAGGTGTAGCCATGGGCCAGTTCGACCACATGTTCCGGGCCGCTCATGAAGGCGTCATGGATGGTGTCGCGCACCAGCACACCGCCCATCGGGGCGGCGCCATTGGTGATGCCCTTGGCGAAGGTCAGCATGTCGGGCGTCACGCCATAGCGTTCGGCGGCAAAGGCGAAGCCGAGCCGGCCGAAGCCAGTGATGACCTCGTCGAAGATCAGGAGGATGCCATGCTTCTGGGTGATCTCGCGCAGTCGCTTCAGATAGCCCTTCGGCGCCGGCAGCACGCCGGTCGATCCGGCCATCGGCTCGACGATCACGGCCGCGACCGTGTTGGCGCCGTGCAGGTTGACGATGCGTTCGAGCTCGTCGGCGAAATGCGCGCCATAGTCGGGTTCGCCCTTGCTGAAGGCTTGCTTCTCGCGGTCATAGGTCGCCGGCAAATGATCGACGCCGGTCAAGAGCGAGCCGAACAGCTTGCGGTTGCCGACGATGCCGCCGACCGAGGTGCCGCCAAAACCGACGCCGTGATAGCCCCGTTCACGGCCGATCAGGCGGATGCGGCTGCCCTGACCGTTGATCTGGTGATAGGCCAGCGCGATCTTGAGCGCGGTATCGGCCGCTTCCGAGCCGGAATTGCAGAAGAACACGTGGTCGAGCCCGGCGGGCGCCAGTTCCGCGATGCGGCTGGCGAGTTCAAAGGCCTGCGGGATACCGAACTGGAACGGCGGCGCATAGTCCAGCGCCTCGGCCTGCTTGGCGATTGCCGACGAAATCTGGGTGCGGCCGTGGCCGGCATTGGTGCACCACATGCCCGAGGCGCCGTCGATGATCTTGCGGCCGTCGACGGTGAAGTAATGCATGTCCTTGGCGCTGGCGAGCAGCCGCGGGTTCTTCTTGAACGCCCGGTTCGCAGTGAACGGCATCCAGTGCGCGGCGAGGTCGTTCGGAACCGCGACGGGGGTGGGACGGGGGCTCTTGTCCAGCATGGGCGGCCTCTTTGATGTTTGGGGCGGTGGGTAACGCCCAAACTATCAGTTTCGCCGCTGAACGGGAACGCCGGCACGCCGTGATATTTCAGCGCTATTCCGTAAATTCACAGATCGGACGCGGCGATCCAGAATACTTCGCCCTCGGAATCCGCGGTATCGAGCCAGAGCAGCGGCAGTTGCGGATAGGCGGCTTCCAGTTGCGGACGGCAGCGGCCGATCTCGCATAATAGCCCGCCCTGCGGCGTCAGGTGCGCTTCTGCCTCGTCGAGGATGCGCCTGACAATGTCGAGCCCGTCGGCGCCGCCATCGAAGGCAAGCTTCGGCTCGGCACGGCATTCGCGCGGCAGGCCGGCCATGCCTTCCGCATCGACATAGGGGGGATTGGAAATGATCAGGTCGTAGCGCTTGCCGCCCAGCGGCTTGAACAGATCGCCACGGTACAGCTTCAAGCGATCCTGTAGCCCGTAGTCTCCGACATTGCGCGCGGCGACCTCGATTGCGTCTTTTGAAATATCCACCGCGTCGATCGCGGCATTCGGAAAATTCCTGCTCGCCAGAATGGCGAGACAGCCCGAGCCGGTGCAGAGGTCGAGCACGCTGTGTATCGATGCCGGATCGCCGATCAGCGAACCGTCTTCCGCGTCATACTCTTCATTTTCCTGGCGACCGAAATGCTGCTCCAGCAGTTCGCCGATGAACGAGCGCGGCACGATGGTGCGCTCGTCGACATAGAAGGGCAGACCGCGCATGTAGATCTTGTTGACGAGGTAGGCTGTGGGTTTTCGGGTCGTGACGCGGCGCGCGATCAGGTCGAGGATCTTTCGGCCTTCGGCGGCAGTGACGCGCGCGGTGGCGAACGCCTCGAACTGGTCAGGGTGCAGATGCAGCGCCTCGCAGACCAGGAAGGCGGCCTCGGCAACAGGATCGGTGGTGCCATGGGCAAATACCAGCCCGGCCTCGGTGAAGCGGCTGACGGCGAAGCGGACGAAATCGAGCAGCGTCAGCAATTCGCCGGCGCCGACCTTGGGAAGTTTCGATGTGGTCTGGCCGCGCTTTGCCGCCGGCTTCGTGCGTTTGGCCATCAGGGCTTGGTCCAGCGCGCGGCGGCTGCATCATCATGGTCGCGCGCCTCCACCCAGCTCGTGCCTTTTTCGCTTTCCTCGCGCTTCCAGAACGGCGCGTTGGTCTTCAGATAGTCCATCAGGAATTCCGCCGCTTCGAAGGCTGCCTGGCGATGCGGCGACGCCGTCACCACCAGCACGATGTTCTCGCCCGGCGCGATGCGGCCGAACCGGTGAACGATGGTGAGCCCCTGCAACGGCCAGCGCGACAGCGCCTCGTCGGCGTGGCGCCCGATCTCGGCCTCCGCCATGCCGGGATAATGCTCGAGCGTCAGCGCGGCGATCGGCTCGCCGTTCTCGCTGCCGCGGCAGATGCCGCTGAACGTGACGACGGCGCCGATATCGGTACGGCCTTTGGTGAGCGCCGCGATCTCCTGCGCAACGTCGAAATCGCCTGCCTGGATACGGATGGTCGCGGTGACGGACATGCTTGAGGTCAGCCGCCGGTCATCGGCGGGAAGAACGCAATCTCACGCGCGCCAGCGATCACGGCGTCCGGCTTGACGTGGGCCTGGTCAATCGCGGCGCGGATCACCTTCGGCTTTTCGAAGGCGTAGGCATAAGCCTCGCCCCGGCTGGACAGCCAGCCGATCAGGTCGTTCACCGTGCGCACATCTGCCGGCGGCTCGATCGTTTCCTCCGCCACGCCGACCCGCTCGCGTACCCAGGCGAAATACTTGACCCTCATCCCTCATCCTCCTTGATGAGGTGATGGATGCCGGCGCGGAAATAGTCCCAGCCGGTGTAGATCGTGAAGATCGCCGACAACCACAACAGGGCGATGCCGATCAGGGTGGTCGCCGGCAGGAGCTGCTCGCCCGCTTCACCGGCGATCAGAAAGCCGATCGCGACCAACTGAATGGTGGTCTTCCATTTCGCAAGCTTGGTCACGGGCACGCTGACCCGCAGCGCGGCGAGATATTCCCGCAAGCCCGAGACCAGGATCTCGCGGCACAGGATCACGATGGCGGCCCACAGCGTCCAGCCATGGATGCTGCTATCGGCTGCCAGCATCAGGAGGCAGGACGCCACCAGCAGCTTGTCGGCGATCGGGTCCAGCATCCGGCCAAAAGCGGATTGCTGATCCCACATTCGCGCATAGTAGCCATCGAGGTAGTCGGTCACCGCGGCAGCGATGAAGACCGCCAGCGCTACCCAGCGCAGCCACAGCGGGCCGTCCAGGATGGACTGGGCGAAAACGCAGCCGACCACTACCGGAATGGCGGCAATGCGGGCGTAGGTCAGGATATTCGGCAAGGACAGGGTTTTGGCCTGTCCCCTGGTTGTTGCGATGTTCATCCGTGTTACCAATACCGCTGGAGCGTGAAGGTCAACCGTGTGGACCTAGATCATCTGTCGCAGGCGACGCCCAAATGACATGCCTCTCGATTCGAAGTCCCTCAACCCGGCTGCGCATGGAAAAACTCGAAAATCTTGCGAGCGCTTTCGGCGCTAACGCCTGGAACCTTGCCGAGGTCCGCGATCGAGGCCCGCTCGATCTCCTTCAGTGTTCCGAAGTGATGCAGCAAGGCACGTTTGCGTGACGGGCCGATGCCCGGGATTTCCTGTAAGCCCGCTTCCCTGATGTCTTTTTTCCGCAGTTTGCGGTGCGAGCCGATCACGAAGCGATGCGCCTCGTCGCGCAGCCGCTGGATGAAATACAGCACCGGGTCGCGCGGCTCGAGCTTGATGGCCTCGCGGTCCGGCATGAACAGGGTCTCCCGCCCGGCATCGCGGTCCGGGCCTTTTGCCACGGCCATCAGCGAGACCTGGGCTAGTCCCAGACCCTCGAAAATTTCTCGGACGGCGTTGAGCTGGCCGCGGCCGCCGTCGATGATGACGAGGTCGGGCCATTGCGGAAACGAATCATCGTCGGCCTTCGCCTTGACGGCGTCGCCCTCCGGCGGTTTCAGGAGCCGCTTGAAGCGCCGTTCCAGCACCTCGCGCATCATCGCATAGTCGTCGCCGGGCGTCAGTCCCTCGGACTTGATGTTGAACTTGCGGTACTGGTTTTTGATAAAACCATCCGGCCCCGCCACGATCATCGCGCCGACGGCGTTGGTGCCCTGGATGTGGCTGTTGTCGTAGACCTCGATGCGCTTCGGCACCTGCGGCAGTCCGAGCGTGGTCGACATCCCTTCCAGCAGCCTGCTCTGCGTCGCCGTATCGGCGAGCTTGCGGCCAAGCGCCTCGCGCGCGTTGGTCAGCGCATGCGTGACCAATTCTTTTTTCTCGCCGCGCTTGGGTACCGAGACTTCGACTTTGTAGCCGGCCTTCACGCAAAGCGCGTCGGCAAGCAGTGCTGATTCCTCGATCTCATGCGACAGCAGGATGAGTCTCGGCGGCGGCTTGTCGTCGTAGAATTGCGCGAGGAACGAGGCCAGCACTTCCTCCGGCGTGAACGACTTCTCCGCGCGCGGAAAATAGGCGCGGTTGCCCCAGTTCTGGCCGGTGCGGAAGAAGAATACTTCGACGCAGGAATAGCCGCCCTCCTGATGGATGGCGAACACGTCGGCTTCTTCCACGGTGCGCGGATTGATGCCCTGCTGCGACTGGATCGCCGACAGCGCGGCGAGGCGGTCGCGGTAGAGCGCCGCGGTCTCGAATTCGAGTTCGTTCGACGCCTTCTCCATCTCAGCGGCGAGCAACTCCTTCACGGCGTGGCTCCGCCCGGAAAGGAAGTCGTTCGCCTCGCGCACTAGCTCGGTGTAGCCGGGGAAATCGATCTCGCGGGTACAGGGGCCCGAGCAGCGGCGGATCTGGTAGAGCAGGCAGGGGCGGGTGCGGCTCTCGAAGAAGCTGTCGGTGCAGGAGCGGATCAGGAACGCGCGCTGCAGCGCCGTGATGGTGCGGTTGACGGCGCCTGCGGATGCGAACGGCCCAAAATATCGTCCGGGCCTGGTTTGCGCGCCGCGATGTTTGAGGATCTGCGGCGCCCAATGGTCGCCTGATATCAGGATGTAGGGAAACGACTTGTCGTCGCGCAGTTGCACATTGAAGCGCGGCCGCAGCTGCTTGATCAGGTTGGCTTCCAGCAGCAGCGCTTCGGTCTCGGTCGTGGTGGAGACGATCTCGACCGTCATGGTTGCCGCAATCATCCGCAGAATGCGCGCCGGCAGCGGCGCGTTGACGCGGGCGTAGGAAGCAAGCCGCTTGCGGACGTTTTTCGCTTTGCCGACGTACAGCACGTCGCTTCCGGCATTGAGCATGCGGTAGACACCGGGAGAGGTCGGCGCCAGCCGCACCGCGTTTTCGATGGCGGCGTGGCCGATCGCCAGCGGGCCTTCGGCAATCGCCTCGGCAGCTTCCTCAGGGGCTTCCGGCAGGCGCGCCTCGTCGTCCTCCTCGGCGGCGGATGTCGCGGGATCGACGTCGGCGGCGATCAGGTCCTGCGGCGGCAGATCCGGCTGGGAACCCCGCCGCGCCTTGCGCGGGGGCTGCGGATGGTCGGTAGAATCGTGATCCATGGGCCTAAATTAAGCGCTGCAAGGCGGCATCGCCAGCGTTCGCGACGCTCTCTCCCGGGGAAGGGCGCCGGTAACGCTTTCTTAAGACTGAGGAGCGGGAGTTACCCGGCTTAACAACCCTTTAACTTAAAACTCTCGATAAATCTTAGCGGAAAAAGCTGGAGTTCCGTAACCAGGCGGTCTTTCGCCGGGCATGGTCGCGGCAAGTTGCGTGGGGTGGCGTGATGAGCAGGTTTGTGTGGGGCGCGCTGGCGGTGATCGCTGCTGGCTGGACCACATCGGCACGGGGGGCCGACCTCTACGGATCGCGCCCGCCCTTGACGGTCAACCAGACGCACTTCGGTCCCGATAGCTGGGCCGGCCCCTATCTCGGCGGCAACCTCGGCTATGCCTGGGGCTCGGTCGCAAACAATCCGACCAAGCCGTCCGGTTTCGTGGGTGGTGTCCAGGCCGGCTACAATTGGCGGAACGGGCCGTGGGTGTTCGGCATCGAAGGCGACGTCCAGGCCACCGGCGCCGAAGATACCTTCGCACCGTGGAAATTCTCCAATCCCTGGTTCGGTACGGTTCGCGGCCGCGCCGGTTACGCGTTCAACAACGTGCTGTTCTTCGGTACCGGCGGTCTCGCCTTCGGCGAGCTGCGCGCCACCACCTTCGGCGTGACGGAGTCCCATACCAATGCGGGCTGGACGCTCGGCGTCGGCGCCGAGATGGGCTTCGCCCCGAACTGGAGCGCCAAGGTCGAATACCTCTATGTCGATCTGGCCAACAGCAACTTCGTCGTTACAGGCGCGTCGAACGGTTACCGGTTCGGCTTGATCCGGGCCGGCGTGAACTATCACTTCTGAGAACAAAGAAACTGTCGGCTATCACCTCCCGGCGGCAGCAGGTCGCCGGGATTTTTTTGCCTTAGGGCCGGGGTTGCGCTCGCCGCGCGCCTCACCGCTCTGGACGGCAATGCCGTGCCCAGCGCAATCTTCGCAGCAGGAATTCAGTCCGCTTCCAAGGCGAGCGTCGGTTTACGATGAAATCACCAGGTTGACCGCCTTGGGGCCTTTGCCCTTCTTGTCCGGTTCGACCTCAAACGTAATGCGCTGTCCTTCTGTCAGATCCTTCAGTCCGGCCCGCTCGACGGCGGTGATGTGCACGAACACATCGCGGCCGCCATCATCGGGCTTGATGAAGCCGTAGCCGCGTTCTCCATTGAAGAACTTGACTGTTCCAGTCATGGCCATCGGGAAACTCCTCCCCCGTATTGCTCTGCCGCTACGCGCATCTCGCGTGTCAGCCGACCGGACATTCGCTGCCGGAAGCTTGGCCACCTGAGCCGATCGGGTTCACGTCCCCGACCAACCTGGATTTTATTCGGCCTTGATCACTCCGCCGCAACCATTCGCGGAAGCGGAACGTAAAGCCAGTCCCAACGGCCTGAGCATAATACGGATTTGCGCGAATTGCCTATGGCCATTCGCACTTTTCACCTGATGCGCCGGGTCCTCAGGGCTTGGGCGTCTCCAGCCTGAACCGGCCGGCGCCGCCCTGGCCGAGCGGCTTTTCGAGTTCGGGTAGAATGGTCTTCAGCTCGCCCGCCAGCGTCCACGGCGGATTGACGATCAAAAGACCGGTGGAGGCGAGGGGGCCGCCCGGCGCCTGCGGCGCGACGCTGAATTCGAGCCGCAGGCATTTCCCGGCCGGCTTGCTGGCGGCGGCAGCGCCCGCGACAAGGCGCGCCAGGGTGTCGGTGACCCGCCGGCTCTTCACCGGATACCAGATCAGATAGCTGCCGGTCGGCCATTTCGCGTAGGCTTCGGCGAATCCGTCGGCCAGCTTCTCGAATTCGTCCTTTTGCTCGAACGAGGGGTCGATCAGCACCAGGCCGCGCCGCTCGTTGGGCGGCACGAAGGCCGGCAACGCCATCCAGCCATCGAGATCGACCACCCTTGCCTGGCTGTCGCGGCGCAGCGCGTCGATCAGCTGCCTGCGGGCGCCGGGCTCGATTTCGCAGGCCGTGAGACGGTCCTGTGGCCGCAGCAGCGCGCGGGCGATCAGGGGCGATCCGGGATAGGCCTCAAGCTTGCCCGGCGCGTTGAATGCCCTGATGATATCGAGATAGGGGGCGACCAGCGGCAGCGTGTTTTCCGAAAACCGCGCCTGCAGCACCCGCGCAATGCCGGTCAGCCATTCGCCGCCGCGGCGGGCTTCTTCGCCGGTGAGATCGTAGCGCCCGGCGCCGGCATGGGTGTCGATGACGCGAAACGGGGCCTGCTTTTCCTGCAGATAGGCCAGCATGCGCACCAGCACGATGTGCTTGATGACATCGGCAAAGCCGCCGGCGTGAAAGGCGTGTCGGTAGTTCATGGGGGAGGGGTTACGACATCGGGGCCCGGAAAGTAACCCATATCGTCGAAGATGCGAGCGGCGGATGACGTCTGCAATGGAGGTTCAGTGGCTAGTCGCAGAATGATGTTATCGTCACCCAGCAGCACGGCAGGACCACTGTAAGCTTCGAGGGCTCGGACGATTCCCTTGTTTTCAATCTCGGCAGCAATGGATCGGCACGACTGAGCTTCGCCGATCACACCAGCGTCGATATTCGTGCCTGACGCAGCTTCGGCGTAGAGGGTCCCGGCCATCCACGTACCTTGCAGACGACAATAAAGCCGTGGATGACCGGGAACGCAGACAACTCTGGGCAGTCTGCGCAGGGCGGATTGCTATGTGTGGGCCTGCACGATGGAAGCGGCTCTTCAACCGCCCCGCACCGGCGGCATCACTACCTCGTCACGCCGGCAGGTGCGGCGGTCGGTTTCCTCGCAGGCGCGGAATTGCATGTCCTTGCTCAGGCAGACCCGCACCTCGCTCAGCCGCCGGCTCGAGCAGGTCACCGAAATCGCCGAACTGCTGAGGCCCGGGTTGATCTTGATGAAGGCCTCTTCGAGATCGCCGGGGGCAATCGTCTTCTGCTCCGACAATTGCAGGAATTCCTCGGGGATTTTCACAGCCGCACGCGCCTTGCGGACGCTCTCGAAATAGGCCCGCGCACCAAGGCCCGAACAGGTGCCGTGCTTGTCCCACTGGTTGAAGATCAGGCCGGGCGCCGGCATCAGGTCCAGCATCGAGGTCATGATGTTGCGATCGAGCCGCGGTGAGGGCCGCTGGCAGTATTCGGGAAAACCGCGCTCATATTGCGGCCACAGGCCGTGGACCACGAAGGAATAGGGCCGTTCGCACTGGGCCTGTGAGCGTCCGCTATTGCCGCGCTCGGCCGCCGCCTCGCAGAACGAGGGCGACCACGAAAGGGCCAGGACGTAAAAATCGAACTCGCCCGGGGCGTTCTGCCGGCGGTCCTGGGCGGACGCCATCCCGACGGAGACGACAACAAGCGCCAGCGAAATCAGAAGCCGCAAAATGATGACGGATCGGTGCATCGAAAGCCCCTCTACTCGACTACCGGGAGCCTAGCAGGGAACCGGAACATTTCAAGAACAAAATTAATTTATCGCGGACGCCAGCCGCGGGTCCGTTCAATCGGCGCGAATTGGGCGAATCAGGGCTTGGCGGCCCGGCAGCCGGGGCTATAGGCCCAGTTGCGGTCAAGGCCGGTCACGCACCATTCTACGCCTTGGCCGAAGCCGGCAAAGCCGCCGTCCTCGATGATCGAGAAGTGCACGGTGCGCATCTTGCCGTCGCTCAGCATCACGTCGCCGCTGCAGTAGCGGCGCGGAATGTTGTCGGACTGCCAGGGTCGGAACGCGGTTTCGTGGATCCGGCCGTAGCCAGTAATCGTCAGCGCCGAATTCCAGAACTTGCCCTCCTTCTCCTGGAATTGGTACGCGATCGTCGACAGCGCCCGCTCGCACTCGGCGACGCGGCCATCATATTTCGGGCCGAACAGCCCGAAATTCAATTCCATCGGATTGGCGGCCTGGGCGGCATGGCTGGAGACCAGCAGGGCGAACGCCGCCGCCATCGGGCCAAGTGCTTTGGGACCGAGTGCTCTCAAGGATTTGAACAGGTTGCGCATGGGGAATCCGCCGGTAAGCCAACACGCGAGACGGTGCCGCGAAGCCCTGACAAGGTCAAGTGCAGCGCGGCAACACCTGACGACCAAGTCCGCCTCGTGCTGCAACCATTCTTTTCACGGCCATCGGCGCACACTATGGTGGGCTTCGAGCGAAATGGAGTCTGCGATGCGAAGAATTATGGCCGCGTGCCTGATTGCCATGTGCCTGGTAGTAATGGGCGGAATGCTGGCGGGCGCGCCTGCGCAGGCGCAGTGGTGGGACATCGACACGGTGCCGCCGTTCAAGGGCAATGACACCGGCGGTATCATCGCCTATCCGCTCGCGATGCAGGCCGATGCCCGCCAACTCGCCGTCGATCACTGCGCCCGCTACGGCAAGGTGGTGAAATTCCTCGGCGTGCAAGCCAATTACGGCGGCTATGTTTCCTTTGCCTGCCGCTGGGTGCCCTATGGCGCCGCCGAGCGGCCGCTGCGCACGCTTTACTGAGCGCGCGCCGCTACCTGATTTTCCGGCTGGACATGTTTTTGCCACGCGAAGCGTTCACTTCGCGTGCGCACAATATCGTGGAAGAATTCAGGGGGAGCACACGCATGAGACGACTGCTTCTTGTGTCTTGTTTGGCCGCTGGCCTGCTGGCCATGTTGCCCGTGAACGGCGCGGTCGCCGTGGAGCTGCCGGTGCGCAAGGCCGGTCTGTGGGAGATGAAGGTGCTGAGCACAGGCGCGCCGGTGCCTGAGATGACGATGCAGCAATGCACCGACGAGACCACCGATAAGGACATGAGCACAGCAATGTCGCCGATGGCCAAGGAGATGTGCTCGAAGCAGGATATCCAGAAGACGTCAGCCGGCTATGTCACCGATTCCGTCTGCGGCATCGCCGGCATGACGATCAAGTCACATGCCGAGATCACCGGCGACTTCAACTCCGCCTACACCGTGAAATCGACCTCGCGCAGCGAGGGTGGCCCGGCCGGTGGAGGGCGCGACAACACCACGACGATCGAGGCCAAATGGCTTGGCGCCTGCAAGAGCGATCAAAAGCCCGGCGATACCGTGATGCCTGGCGGCATGAAGATGAACATCAAGGACATGGAAAAGCTGAAGTCCATGATGCCGAAGAAGTAAGCGGGCTACATCGCCCAATTACACCGGCACCCTTACCGCCGCGCGCAGGCCGCCCATCGGGCTGTCGCCGAGCGTGATGTCACCGCCATGTGAGCGGGCGATGTCGCGGGCGATGGCCAGCCCCAGGCCCGTGCCGCCTTCGTCCTGGTTGCGGGCATCGTCGAGCCGAAGGAACGGCTTGAACACTTCCGCGCGCATATTGGCCGGAATGCCCGGCCCGTCGTCGTCGACCGTAACCGTCAGATAACGGTGATCGCGGTGGCCGGTGATGGCGACCGTGTTGGCGTGGCGCGCCGCGTTGGAGACGAGGTTGGCGATGCAGCGCTTGAACGAGGCCGGCTTCACCGTCACGACCGGCAGTCCACGGAACACCACGGTCGCGGTATGGCCGTGGCGTTCTGCATCGCTGCGCAACTCTTCCAGCGCCATCGCCATGTCGGTCGGCTGCGCGATCTCGCCACTGTCGCCGCGCGCAAAGGCGAGATAGGCCTCCAGCATGCCGGCCATTTCGTCGACGTCTTTGCGCATGCCGTCGACTTCAGGGCTGTCGCCGATAAGTGCGAGTTCGAGCTTGAAGCGGGTCAGGATGGTGCGCAGATCGTGGCTGACGCCGGCCAGCATCGCGGTGCGCTGCTCGATCGAGCGCTCGACGCGCGCCTTCATTTCCAGGAACGCCTGCGCCGCGCGCCGCACCTCCCGCGCGCCGCGGGGACGGAAATTCGGTACCTCGCGGCCCTTGCCGAAACTTTCGGCGGCGTCCGCCAGCCGCAGGATCGGCCTGATCTGGTTGCGCAAAAACAGCACCGCGACGATCAGCAGGATCGAGGAGGTGCCGAGCATCCAGAAGATGAAGATCTCCGAATTCGAGGCGTAGGCGGCGCTGCGCTGCGCGAACACCCGCATCACGGAATCGTCGAGCTGGATACGTATTTCGACCAGATTGGACTTGCCGACGGTATCGATCCAGAACGGGCGGCGAATCTGGCGGCCGATCTGCGTCGACAGGGTCTGGTCGAGCAGCGAGAAGAACGGTTTCGGCCCGGGCTGCGGCATATCGCCGACCGGAAGAAAATCGACCACGAGCTGCAGCCGCTGTCCGATGTGGCGCAACTGCGAGCGCTCCTTGTCCTGCGGATAGAACTTGTAGACGTCGATCAGGCTGGCGATGTCCTGCACCACGGCAGCCGACAGCCGACGCGTCACCGTGTTCCAGTGCCGCTCCATGAACACGAACGCCACGACCGTTTGCAGGATCACCATCGGCACGATCATGATCAGGAGCGCCCGGGCATAGAGCCCGGTCGGCATCCAGCTCTTGAACGCGTTGCCCATCCAGCCATTGGCCCTGGAGACGCGTTGCGACGCATTGCGGATGAACGTCAGGCCGGTGTCGAGCGTGCTCATGAATTGGCTCAGGGCGACGCGACCAGGCGATAGCCGATGCCGCGCACCGCCTGCAGGAACAGCGGATTGGCGGGATCGCGCTCGATCTTGCGCCGCAGGCGGTTGATCTGCACGTCGACCGCGCGCTCGTTCACCGTGCCGCCCCCGGTCAGCGCCGCGCGCGGCACGGTTTCGCCGGGGCTGGCGGCCAGAATGCGCAGCATTTCGCGCTCGCGGTCGGTCAGGTGAATGATTTCCTCGCCCTGACGCAGTTCGCCGCGGTCGAGATGATAGACGTAAGGGCCGAACGCGATCTGCTCCAGCGCCTCCACCGGCGGCGGCGCGGAGCGCTTGAGGATATTGCCGATCCGCAAGACCAGTTCGCGCGGCTCGAACGGCTTGGCGACATAATCGTCGGCGCCGATCTGCAGGCCCTCGATCCGCGCCTCCGCCTCATGGCGCGCCGTCAGCATGATGATCGGCACTGAGGAGGAGGTGCGAATGAAGCGGGCCAGATCGAAGCCGGTTTCGCCGGGCATCATGACGTCGAGGATCAGGAGATCGAAATGCAGGCCGAGCAGCTTTGCGCGGGCGTCGTTCGCGCTCGAGGCGGTGGTGACGCGGTAACCCTCGCCCGATAGAAACCGCGACAAGAGATCGCGGATACGGCGGTCGTCGTCGACCAAGAGCAGATGCGGGGCGTCGTCGGCCAGCTGCCGCGTTGCCCGCGCGGTGGCTGCAGCGATGGTTACTCCTTGCGCCACGGTCACTCCCTTGGCTTCTTGCTGCCGGTCCCGAAGATCGCCTCTAGCACCTTGTCGGGGTCGTCGCGATCGATCATCGCGCGCAGGAACTGGCTGATAGCAGCGACGCCTTCGGGATTGATGTCCCGGAGCGCGCTTGTGATGCGATCGGTCTGCAGCCCTGCGAGCTTCGCCACCAAGGCTTCGCCCTTGGGGGTGGCGTAAAGAAGGCGCTGCCGGCGGTCGTTATTGCCGGTCTTCTGGACGATGTAGCCCTCGTCGAGCAATTGCTTGAGCACCCGGCCAAGCGACTGCTTGGTGATCCGCAGGACATCCAGGAGGTCGGCGACCTTGAGGCCGGGATAGCGGTAGACGAAATGCATCACGCGGTGATGGGCGCGGCCGAACCCGAAAGCCTCGAGCTCATGGTCGGCGTCGCCCACGAAATCGCGATAGGCGAAGAACAACAATTCGATGATGTCCCAGCGCAATTCGCCGGCCCGCGGGGCGGGGGACGTGCCGGCGGCTCCCTGCGAATCGGGGTCGGCCGGGTCCCTTGAGAAATTTACGTCAGTCATGTTGACATATCTTGGGTTCAATGTTACAAAACTGCCAGCCACGACGAAACTTTAAGTCGTTTCGAACTTGGTGACGTGTCAGGCAGCCGGAAAAAGCCAGCAATGGCGGCAACGGCCGCAAATGGACTACCGTGCGATTGTCGAGCGGCATATCGGCAAACATACTGGACTTCGGCATTCCGCAAAAGCATGTCCTCAGTCCAGACCTATTAAGCCAGCCCGCCGGGAGCGGCAGGCCGGCGCCAGAAATCGCGCCGATTCCGACAGCAAGGGCAGGAAGCAAGGGTATGAGCTTGAAATTCGACATCCAGCCTGCGGCGAATCCGACGCCGGAGCAGGAGCGCACGGCAAGGCTCGCGGACCCGGGCTTCGGCCGGATCTTCACCGATCACATGGCGATCGTGCGCTACAACCAGGCCAACGGCTGGCACGACGCGCGCGTCGAATCCCGCGCGAATTTCCCGCTCGATCCTGCCACAGCCGTCCTGCACTACGCGCAGGAGATTTTCGAAGGCCTCAAGGCCTACAGGCGCGACAACGGCGTGAACCTGTTCCGCCCCGACGCCAATGCCCGGCGCTTCAGAAACTCGGCCGAGCGCATGGCTATGGCGCCGCTGCCCGAGCCTGTGTTCATCGAAGCGGTCGAGCAGCTCGTGCGCATCGACAGCGCCTGGATACCGGGCGGCGAGGGCAGTCTCTATTTGCGGCCGTTCATGATCGCGAGCGAGGTCTTCCTCGGCGTGAAGCCGTCAGCGGAATACATCTTCGCCGTTATCGCTTCGCCCGTCGGCTCCTATTTCAAGGGCGGACCCGCGCCAGTGTCGATCTGGGTGTCGGAGAACTACACGCGCGCCGCGATCGGCGGCACCGGCGCCGTCAAATGCGGCGGCAATTACGCCGCAAGCCTGCGCGCGCAGGCCGAGGCCATCGAGCACGGCTGCGATCAGGTCGTTTTCCTCGATGCGGTCGAGCGCCGCTACATCGAGGAACTCGGCGGCATGAATGTCTTCTTCGTGTTCGACGACGGGTCGCTGCTGACGCCGCCGCTCGGCACGATCCTGCCGGGCATCACCCGCGATTCGATCATCGCGCTCGCGAGGGATGTCGGCACGCCCGTGCGCGAGGAGCTCTACACGATCGATCAGTGGCGCGCGGATGCCGCCAGCGGAAAGCTGAAAGAGGCCTTCGCCTGCGGCACGGCGGCCGTCATCTCGCCGATCGGCAAGGTGTGTTCCGCGAGCGGCGAGTTTCTGATCAGCGGCGGCGCGGCCGGCCCCGTCGCCATGGGGCTGCGCAAGAAGCTCGTCGACATCCAGTACGGTCGCGCGGCCGACCCGCACGACTGGATTAGACAGGTCCTGTGACCGGGAGAGAGACCATGGGAGTGTCGTTCGACAAGATCGATGGCGTGATCTGGTATGATGGAAAGCTGGTGCCGTGGGCCGACGCCAACGTGCATATTCTCACTCATGGCCTGCACTACGCGAGCTGCGTGATCGAGGGCGAGCGCGCCTATGGCGGCAGGGTCTTCAAGAGCACGGCGCATTCCGAGCGGCTGAAGAACTCGGCCAACATCCTCGATTTCGAGATTCCGTATTCGGTGGCCGAGATCGATGCCGCAAAACAGCTCGTGATCGACAAGAACAATTTGCCGGACGCCTATCTGCGTCCGATCGCCTGGCGCGGTTCGGAGATGATGGGCGTGTCGGCGCAGACCAACACCATCCATCTCGCGATCGCCGCCTGGGACTGGCCGAGCTATTTCGATCCGGCCGAGAAATTGAAGGGCATCCGGATCGGCTTGGCCGAATACCGCCGGCCCGATCCGGCGACGATTCCGGCGCTGGCGAAGGCGTCCGGCCTCTACATGATCTGCACCATCAGTAAGCACAAGGCGGAGCGCGCAGGTTATGCCGACGCCATGATGCTGGACTGGCAGGGGCGGGTCGCCGAATGCACCGGCGCCAACATCTTCTTCATCAAGGACGGCAAGATCCACACGCCGATCGCCGACTGTTTCCTCGCCGGCATCACCCGCGCCACCGCGATCGACCTCGCCAGGCGGCGCGGCATCGAGGTGATCGAGCGCCGCATCATGCCGGAGGAGCTCGACGGCTTCACTGAGTGCTTCATCACCGGCACCGCGGCGGAAATAACCCCGGTGTCCGAGATTGCGAATTGGAAGTTCACGCCCGGCAAGATCTCCGAGCTGTTGATGGCCGATTACACCGCCGAAGTGCAGCCCAAGGACAAGGCGGCTGCAGCGTAAGGTCTCTCTCGTGTCCCGGACGCGGCGCAGCGTGCAACGCTGCTCCGCAGAGCCGGGACCCATATCGGCCGTAGTTGGACCCCGGATCAGCAGCGCACCACGGCGCAATTGCGCCGTGCTGCGCAGCGTCCGGGGAACGCCGTCAGGCAATTCTGCGTCAAGCGGCCATGACGAAGCTTGCTGTTAGCCCTGCGACGCGGTTGCCCGGCCGCGCCTTGGCTGGTACCAACGCGGCCATGGCTGAAAAACCCAAAAAACCCCAGAAACTGAAGGCCCGCCTGCCGCGCGGGCTGGAGGATCGTGGCCCGGCCGCGATTGCCGCCACGCGCCAGATGGTCGAGAAAATCCGCGAAGTCTACGAGCGTTACGGCTTTGAGCCGGTGGAAACCCCGGCGATGGAGTTCACCGATGCGCTCGGAAAATTCCTGCCCGACCAGGACCGGCCGAACGAGGGTGTGTTCTCGTTCCAGGACGACGACGAACAGTGGATCTCGCTGCGCTACGACCTGACCGCGCCGCTGGCGCGCTATGTGGCGGAGAATTTCGACGCTTTACCTAAACCCTATCGCAGCTACCGCGCCGGCTATGTCTATCGCAACGAAAAGCCAGGCCCCGGCCGCTTCCGACAGTTCATGCAGTTCGACGCCGACACGGTGGGCTCGGCCTCGCCCGCGGCCGATGCCGAGATGTGCATGATGGCGGCGGATACGATGGAAGCGCTCGGTATTCCGCGTGGCAGCTACCTGGTGAAGGTGAATAACCGCAAGGTGCTGGATGGCGTGAGGGATGCGCTTGGTATCGCCGATGACGGGCAATGGCTGACCGTGATGCGTGCGATCGACAAGCTTGATCGGCTCGGCATCTCCGGCGTTCAGCAATTGCTAGGCGACGGCCGCAAGGACGAGTCGGGCGACTTCACCAAAGGTGCCGGTCTCAAAGCGAATGATATCGCCCTGGTGGTCGGCGCGATCGAACAGGGCGCGCAGATCGATGCGCGGCTGCGCGACAGCAAGGTCGGACAGGAAGGCCGCGACGAACTCGACGCGATAAGCAAGCTCGTTACTGCATCCGGCTATGGGGCGGATCAAATCGTCATCGATCCTTCCGTCGTCCGCGGCCTCGAATATTACACTGGCCCCGTCTACGAGGTCGAACTCACCCTTGAGACCAAGGACGAAAAAGGCCGCCCCGTCCGCTTCGGCTCGATCGGCGGCGGCGGCCGTTATGACGGGCTCGTTTCGCGCTTCCGCGGCGAGCCGGTGCCGGCAACGGGATTTTCCATCGGCGTGTCGCGCCTGCAGGCCGCGCTGACGATGCTGGGCAAGCTCGATACGCGGCCGGACTTCGGGCCGGTCGTGGTCACCGTGTTCGATCGCGATCGTGTCGCCGACTATCAGAAGATGGTCGCGCAGTTGCGCAATGCAAACATCCGCGCCGAGCTCTATCTCGGAAATCCCAAGAACATGGGCAACCAGCTCAAATATGCCGACCGCCGGAATTCGCCTTGCGTGATCATCCAGGGCTCGGATGAAAAGGCGCGCGGCGAAATTCAGATCAAGGATCTGATAGAGGGCGCGAAGGCGGCGGCTGCGATCGCCTCCAACCAGGAATGGCGTGAAACGCGCCCGGCACAGTTTTCCTGCACCGAAGGCGAGATCGTCGCGAAGGTGCGCGAAGTACTGGCGCGCCATGACGTGAAGTG
This sequence comes from Bradyrhizobium sp. AZCC 1610, assembly GCF_036924515.1. Lineage (NCBI taxonomy): Bacteria > Pseudomonadati > Pseudomonadota > Alphaproteobacteria > Hyphomicrobiales > Nitrobacteraceae > Bradyrhizobium > Bradyrhizobium sp. AZCC 1610. The sequence goes on from NZ_JAZHRR010000001.1 coordinate 709,332, forward strand.
GGGATAGTTGATTTTGTCATACGCGGGCTTGACCCACGGCTGTCCGGTTCATTGTAAGTATAATCCGAGTTTTAACTGGTTTGAGTTGATCGGGATGGGCTGTAGGGGTTCGAGCAACTGGTTGATCGGGCGCCTGCGCATGAGGTTGGAGCGGACGAGCCGGGCAAATACGAGGGGGCTGTGTATTGCCTTTTGAGCGAGCTGGGCCATACGCAAGATGAGAAAAGCGATCAGGGCGGTAGCGATCTGAATGCGAACGGCATTCTCGGAGACCCCGATGAAGTGCCTGATTCGAAGCGTCTGCTTGACCCAGCGGAAGAACAACTCGATCTGCCAACGCTGTTTGTAAAGGTCTGCGATCTCCTGCGCCGGCGCGTCGAGATCATTGGTCACGATGCGCAACAACTTACCGGTGTCGATGATCACGCGGATCTCCCGGACCGGAACTTGCAGCGGATTGTTGCGGCTGTTGGCGAGCCGGGCCGGCAGGTGACCGATCCGGTCGCTCACAATATTGCTGCCCTTGGGAACGCGGTTCTCCTTGACCACGCTGAACGGAGTGTTCTTCTTCAGCCGTGTCACAAAGCGGCAGCCGGCATCATCGAGCCTCGCCCACCAGCCGTAATCGTAATAACCGAGGTCGTAGACGTAGGTTACACCCGGCTCGATCGGCATGGCTTTGGCGGCTGTGATGTCGTTGACGTTGGCCGGTGTCACCGCAAAGTAGACCGGTCGATCGGCATTCGGATCGTAGACGATATGCGCCTTGGCCCCGAACACATCGGCCGAAAACGTCGCCCAGCCTTCGCTCAGGCTAGAGAGCCGAACACTGGTGGAATCAATCAGCCGGACCGCGTCTGCCGCCGCGCGCCGCAGCCCGCGATGCGCTTGCGGCAACATTTGCGCAAACAACTCGCTAAACACTTGCCAAGGCCGTTTCGAATTGGCGTCCGACATCGTCGAACGCTTCACCGGTGTCGCTCCCACATGATAAAGTCGTGTCTCGTGGCTCGCCATTCCGGTCACGGCCTCCCGCAGGCTCGTTGCGCCGCTCAATTGCCCATACAGCAAAGCAATGAGGTGACGCTTCGTCGTCAATTTGCGCACCAACCGGTCGGCTCCGTGCTTTTCCACGATCTGTTCGAATCTAGACCAAGGAATGTGCTTCGTTAGACTATGAAATACGCTATTCTGATGCCGCATGGCGCGGATCTCCTTCCGTGTCTCGAACGTGTGCGAAGCGCTCAAAACACAGAAGAATCCACGTCATGCACCCTGTCCATAAAAATCGAACCGGACAGCCGTGGGCTTGACCCGCGTATCCATCTTCAAAATGATGGATTGCCGGGTCAAGCCCGGCAATGACGGCGAGTAAGCAAAAACAAAGGGAGCTACCAATGCCTGAGATTACCGTGAGCATGGCCGCCGGCCGCACCGACGAACAGAAGGCCGGCATGATGCGCGACATCACGCAGGCGCTGGTCAAGAACCTCGGCGTCGATGCCGATGCGGTGGTGATCCAGATCAACGAAGCGCCGCTGGCCCACAAGATGAAGGGCGGCAAGACATTTGTGGAGCGTGCGGCGGCGGCCGCGGCGAAGAAGTAACTCTCCATCGTCGTCCCTGCGAACGCTGCGAACGCAGGGACCCCATAACCACCGGCGCTTGTTGTTTCGGCAGGTGTTGGCGTCACGGCCTTGACCGAGGCATCACGCGGTATGGGTCCCGGCGCAAGGCCGGGACGACACCGGTTTTGCGGAAGCAATCCATGGACGCACGCGACTTCATCAAGATCGGCATGAGCGCCGAGCGGACGCTGGTCGTACCAGCCGAGCGCACGGTCGGGCATTTCGTGCCCGGCATGCCGATGGTCTATGCGACGCCGATGATGATCCTGGAAATGGAGATGGCATCCAGCGACGCCATCAGGGGTCATCTTCAGCCGGGCTGGATCACGGTCGGAACCGAGGTCGATATCCGCCATCTCGGCGCGTCGCTGGTCGGCGCGACCGTGCGCGTCACGGGAACGGTCGTCGCGGTGGAGCGCCGCGTGATCCGCTTCGAGGTCGAAGCCTTCGAGGGCGCGCGCAAGATCGGCGACGGCCGCCACGCCCGCGGCCTCGTCAGGGTCGAGACGTTTACGAAGCGGCTCGCGGGGAAGTAGCCACTTGCTCGGGCCGTAGGGTGGGCAAAGGCGCCCTTGCGCCGTGCCCACCATCCAGCACGGTGCTCGTGATGGTGGGCACGCTTGCGCTTTGCCCACCCTACGATCCCTACTTCGCCAATTCCTTTGAGCGCTTCGTCGCCGCGGCAATCGCGCGGATCATCAGCGGTTGCATTCCGTCCTTGCCCATCAACACTTCCAGCGCGGCGGCCGTGGTGCCGCCGGGCGAGGTGACGTTCTGGCGCAGCGTGGCGGAATCCTGTTCGGAGCGATGCAGCAGTTCGCCGGAGCCGGCGACGGTTTCGCGCGCGAGCTTGGTTGCAAGTTCTGCCGGCAGGCCGGCCTCAACGCCGGCGCGCGCGAGTTCTTCGGCGAGCAGGAACACATAGGCCGGGCCGGAGCCTGACACGGCGGTCACCGCATCCATCAGGTTTTCATCCTCGACCCATTCGACCGAGCCGGTGGCGCGCAGCAACGCATCGGCCGTGGCGCGTTGCGCGGCGCTGACATTCTTCGCAGGCACAGCAACCGTGATGCCGCGGCCGATCGCGGCCGGTGTGTTCGGCATCGCGCGAACCGCCATGCCGCTGCAGACTTCTTCAAGTGCGGCGATGGTGATGCCCGCCATGATCGAAACGACGAGCGTGTTCGGTCCGACGAAGGACTTCAGCGCCGGTCCGGCTTCCCGGAACGTCTGCGGCTTCACCGCCATGACTAGCGTATCGACTGCGCCGGCGTCCTTCGGATTGAGACGGACGCCCTTGGCGGCGAGCGCCTTGATGTCGTCGGACGGGAAGGGCTCGACCACGATCACGCGGCTTGCGTCGAGGCCGCCGGCCAGCCATCCGGTCAGCATCGCGCCGCCCATCTTGCCGGCGCCGGCGAGCGCGATGGTGCCGTGGAGGTTAGCGAGGGAACTAACTGCGGTGACTGACGACGACATGCGAAATACTCTCTCGTCGTCCCTGCCTAGTGCGCAATTGCGCACGGGCGCAGGGACCCATAACCACAGCCGGTTCTAGTCAAGCGAGAGAAAGGCCACAAGCAGTTTGCTTGGGCTCCAGAGGTCACGGCGTATGGGTTCCTGCTCCCGTGCGCAATTGCGCACTAGGCAGGAACGACATCGAGTGTGCAGAAGCGGCGCGGCTCCTACGCCTCGCCCTCGGTATCGAACATCGCCGCGCTCATCGCCTCCGCGGCGGTTTTCCCGGCCCAGACCACGAACTGGAACGCGGGGTAATAGCGCTCGCAGGCGTGGATGGCGCCGGCCAGCATGACTTCGCATTGCGCGGTCGAGGCGGTCAGCCCGCCCGGCAGCACCAGCGCCTGCCGGTACATGATCATGCCGGTGTGGGTCCAGATGTCGAAATGGCCGACCCATAATTGCTCGTTGATCGCCGCGATCAGCCGCTGCACTTCGGCGCGGCGCGCCGGCGGAATCTTCATGTCGAAGGCGGAGGCCAGATGCAGCGCCTCGATCTCCGCCATCCAGGTGAAGGAGAGCTGATAGTCGGTCCAGTTGCCCTTGGAGACGATAGTGACTTCGTCTTCGCCGGAGCGCTCGAACGCCCAATTGTTTTCGGCGGCAATGTCCTCGATCGCCGCGAGCGGGTTGTTCCGGGAATCGATAATGCCTTCGAGGAGGGACATGCCGTCTCGACCTTGTTTTTTGAATTCTTGTGATACGCACGTGGAGCACGGCGCGCGTTGAACTGCGTCGCCGCCGGCTGCAATCCCGCCGATCGCTGATCCTTCCGGGGCTGCCGAGGCTCAAGTGATGTGATTTGCGGAATCCGCGCAACTGACCCCTGAGTCCGTCCACAGGCCAAAGCGGCGTCGTCCACAGCAGATCGCGGCCACAGTTATTAATTTGAGAACAAACCGGAATCGGATTCGAGCGCTGCGGAGTCCGGCGGCCGGAGAAATCGGGGCCGGTCTGCCACAATGGTTAATTTCTGGTAAATCTTCAGGAATGACCGCGCATCCCGGCGCCGGGACGCCTGCAGATGCCGAGGGCGAAGTTGGTTCCTCGCGCGGAAATGCGCGCCTGGACAGGGCGCGTGCTCCAGCGAAGTGGATGCCGGTTCTGAGGCAATCAGAACCGAAAGGCGCCAGAGGCGGCCGCCTTACTCCGGCTTGAGGCCGCCGGTGCGAACCACCTTGCCCCACTTCTCGGTTTCGTCGGCGATCAGTCTGCCGAAATCGGTCGGTGAGCCCGGCATCGGCGCGCCGCCGATCGCGGCAAGCTTTGCCTTCATGCCGGGATCGGCGATCGCCGCATTGATTTCCTTGTTGAGCTTGTCGACGATCTCCGCCGGCGTGTTTTTCGGCGCGGCGAAACCGTACCACTGGCTGGCTTCATAACCCGGCACGGAATCCGCCACCGTCGGAACCTCCGGCAGATCCGGCATTCGCGCAGCTGTCGTCACCGCGAGCGCGCGCAGCTTGCCGGTCTTGATGTGGTCGGCGGTGCCGGGCGCAGCGGCGAACAGAATCTGCACCTGGCCGCCGAGCAGATCCGTCAGCGCCGGGCCCTGGCCGCGATAGGGGACGTGGACCATGTCGACGCCGGTCATCATCTTGAACAGCTCGCCCGCCATATGCGGCGCGCTGCCGCTGCCGGCCGAGGCCATGTTGACCTTCCCCGGATTGGCTTTGGCGTAAGCGATGAATTCGGGAAGCGTCTGCGCTGATACCGAAGGGTGGACCAGCACCACCATCGGCACGCGGATGACGCCGGCGACCGGCGCGATGTCGCGGACAAAATTGAAGTTCAGTTTTTCGTAGAGCGAGGCGTTGACCGCGTTCGGGACGGTTGCCAGCAGCAGCGTGTAGCCGTCGGGAGCGGCGTTCACGACCGCCTCGGTGCCGATATTGCCGCCGGCGCCGGTGCGGTTCTCGACCACGAAGGGCTGCCCGAGGTGATCGGCCAGCCACTGACCGATCAGGCGCGCGGTGATGTCGACACCGCCGCCGGCAGCGAAGCCCGCGACGATTTTCGTCGGCCGGGTCGGATAATCGAGCGCGGACGCGAAGCGTGGCAAGGCGGGCGCCAGGACGGTGGCGCCTGCGAGTTTGAGGAAATTCCGGCGGAGAAGTTTCATGGTGTGCCCCCTGTTGGCACCAAGGCTATCCCAATTGCAGGGGCGCGGGTAAAGCCGTTCGCGCTGACGTGTGACATGCCCTGTTACGGCGGCATGGGGACATGCCGTTTCCCCATGTCTAAGGTGCTTGCCCCTGTCGCGGCGTTTCGTCATATTTCCTGGCAGGTCGTCCATTCCGGGCGGCCGATGTTCTCAGGGCGGGGTGAAAATCCCCACCGGCGGTAAGGGTGACGTAGCCCAAGCCCGCGAGCGCCTTCCTCTCGATGCGGGAAGAAGGGTCAGCAGATTCGGTGCGATTCCGAAGCCGACGGTTATAGTCCGGATGAAAGAGAACGGTTTGCGGCGGCCTTCGCACGTTTGCGCGTGGGCCGGCGTCGTTCCGTATGCCCTGATTCTGGTCCTGAAAGAGGAAAGCCATGAATCAGATGTTGCAAGAGCCTGAAGTCCAATCCCCACCCCAAAATGTCGAAACGAGCCACGTCCCTGACGTGCCCGAGCGTCCGCCGGTGCATCCGCGGTTCGTCAAGCCGCAGCGCGTCGCCTTCGTGCAGTCGTCCTGGCACCGCGACGTGGTCGAGGAGTGCCGCATCGCATTCCTCGAAGAGATCGAGGCACGCCATATCACCCGCGCGCAGGTCGATCTGTTCGAGGTGCCCGGTTCGTTCGAAATCCCGCTGCATGCGCAACTGCTCGCCAAGACGCGGCGTTACACCGCGATCGTGGCGGCCGGGCTGGTGGTCGACGGCGGCATCTACCGCCACGAATTCGTCGCCGACACCGTGATCAAGGCGTTGATGGACGTGCAATTGCGAACCGAAGTGCCGGTATTCTCCGCGGTGCTGACGCCGCAGCAATTCCACGACAGCGCCGTGCATCACGACTTCTTCCGCAAGCATTTCGTCATCAAGGGCATCGAGGTCGCGGAAGCCTGCGCCAATACGCTGCATAGCCTGGAACGGTTGCGCGGCCAGGTGGCCGCGGGGATCGTTGGGTAAATAGTTTCGTCATTGCTAGCGAAGCAATCCATCGAGCAGCAAGCAAGATGGATTGCTTCGTCGCTCTCGCAATGACGAATGCAGCCTTGATTGGAGCATCGATGGTCAAAACCGAACAAGAATCTTCCGATTGGCTTGGGCTATCAGGCCGCACTTGCGTAGTGACGGGTGGCGGTGGCGGCATCGGCCGCGCCGTTGCCGTCAGCTTCGCCAAGGCCGGCGCCCGCGTCGCCGCCGTCGATCTCGATGAGCGCGGTCTTGAGGTGACGCGCGGCGAACTCGCCGAGCTCGGCGCTGATCACGTCATTGCCCGTTGCGATACCTCTGATGTCGAGAGCGTCACCGCCGCGTCCGCGACGATCGGGAAATCGCTCGGGCCGTGTCACGTGCTGGTCAATACCGCCGCCGTGCTGCGTCCCGGCGCGCTCGACACCCTGTCGCTTGCCGAATGGAACGCGGTCCTGTCGGTCAACCTGACCGGCTACTTCGTCTGCGCGCAGGTTTTCGGCCGGCAGATGCGCGTGCATCGCCGCGGCAGCCTGGTTCACGTGGCCTCGATCGCCGGCAGCAACGCGCAGGGGCAGAGCGGCGCCTACAGCGTCAGCAAGGCCGGCGTGATCATGCTGTCGCGGCAACTTGCCAACGAATGGGGACCGCACGGCATCCGCAGCAACGTCGTCAGCCCCGGCATGGTGATCACGCCGATGAGCCAGTCGTTCTACGATACGCCTGGCGTGACCGAGCGACGCTCCGCCGTGGTGCCGATGCGGCGGGTCGGCATGCCGCAGGATATGGCTGACGCGATCCTGTTCCTGGCCAGTGACCGCGCATCCTATGTCAACGGTGACGAGATCACGGTCGATGGCGGCTATGCCAATATGCTGATGAATTTGGTGCCGCGGCCGGGATTTGAGTGAGGTGCTGTAGGGTGGGCAAAGCGAAGCGTGCCCACCATCTATCCTGAAGCGTCATCGTGAATGGTGGGCACGCTTGCGCTTTGCCCACCCTACGAACCCGGTTCTAGTCGAACAGGCTCGACACCGATTCTTCCGACGCGGTGCGGCTGATCGCTTCCGCAATCAGGGGCGCGATCGACAGCGTGCGGATATTGGCGGCCTTGGTGACCGCCTCGGTCGGCAGGATGGAGTCGGTGATGACGAGTTCCTTCAGCCGCGAGCTGGCGATACGCGCCGCTGCGCCGCCCGACAGCACACCATGGGAGATGTAGGCGTAGACATCCTTGGCGCCATTGGCGAGCAGCGCGTCCGCTGCGTTCACCAGCGTGCCGCCGGAATCCACGATGTCGTCGATCAGGATGCAGGTGTAACCGGCGCAGTCGCCGATCACGTTCATGACTTCAGACTCACCGGCGCGCTCGCGACGCTTGTCGATGATGGCGAGCGGCGTGTTGATGCGCTTGGCGAGTCCGCGGGCGCGTACCACGCCGCCGACGTCGGGCGACACCACCATGACGTTGGAAAGGTCGAAGCGTTCCTTGATGTCACGCACCATGACCGGCGAGGCGAAGAGGTTGTCGGTCGGGATATCGAAGAAGCCCTGGATCTGGCCGGCATGCAGGTCGAGCGTCATGACGCGGTCGACGCCGGCTCGGGTGATCAAATTGGCCACCAGCTTGGCCGAGATCGGCGAGCGCGAACCGACCTTGCGGTCCTGTCGCGCGTAGCCGAAATAGGGAATCACCGCGGTGATGCGGCGCGCCGAAGCCCGGCGCAGCGCGTCGGTGATGATCAACAACTCCATCATATGGTCGTTGGCCGGAAACGACGTCGACTGGATGATGAAGACGTCGGAGCCACGGACGTTTTCCTGGATCTCGACGAAGATTTCCATATCCGCAAAGCGGCGGACGTTGGCCTTGGTCAGCGACAGGTTCAGCCAGTCGGCGATTTCCCGGGCCAGTACCGGATTGGAATTGCCGGCGACCAACTTGATCGAGCCGTTCTTGGCCGCCATCGACGCTTCTCCTCGCGCCTTGCTGGATACGACGTTCAGCATATCGAGAAATCCTCGGAACCGGCGCGTTTTGATGAGCGAGGAGATATCAGGCGGGTGCCTCGGCTGGCAACCCATGGCCTCGGTTTTCCCGGCGAAAAATAGGCCGTTACCGGACTATTTCGGGGCCGCTTTACTGGGCACTGTAGCCCAGCGCCGTGACGCCGGCTGCATCCTGGGCGAGTGCCGTGTCTGCCGCACTCGCAACCGCCGGACCGCCTCGCGCCGGGCCTGGCGCGGGCGCGGCATCCGGGGTTCCATTGATCATGCCCGAGAGGCCGCTAAGGCCGGCCTGCGCAATCTTCCGCAATACGAGGTCGTCGGCTGCCGTCCAGGCGTCGCGGCCGGCCTTGCCGGCCGCTTCCTCGCCGGAAAGCCGCAGCGCGCGCTGCTGGTTGTTGTCGTAGACGTCCCAGACCCAGGCGATCACGGTTTTGCCGCGAACCACCTGTGCCGAGAGGTAGCTGCGCACGCGATAGGAAGCCCCGCCTTCGCGCGAGACGATCGATAAGTTTCGCAGCTTCGATTCGCTGTCGAGCACGCTGACCATCCGGTCGAACACCTGCGGCGGTGGACCGTCGATCGATTCGAACGCCACGGTGGGACCGCTACCCGTCGAAGCCATCGCGTACGAGCCGCTGCCCGTTGCGCCGTTGCCGGCGCAGCCGCCAAGCGCCGAGGCGGCGACAAGCAGCGCCGCGGCGATCATCGCGCGCGGCGCTTTCAGGCGCGAAGCTATCAAGGTGTCCCTCATTGCTCCCTGCGATATCGTTAAAATGTGTTAAGGTCTAGGGCAGCGGGTGCACCGGCCCGCCAAAAAGATTGCGTCGAGCTCGCCCCCGTTCACCTTGTTGTTGCCAGAATTCTTCAGCCCGGCAGGATGATCCATGCGAGCCTTTGTCCTCGACGGCTATGGCGCGATCGCCGACCATGTCCGCCTGGCCGAAATCGCCGATCCGGTCCGGGCCCTGACGACGTCCTGATCGAAATTGGGCGACCAGTTGCGCGACATCGCCGCTTTGGTGGAAGGCGGCGCGATCAGGCCGGTGGTCGACCGCGAATTTGCCTTCGAGCAGTTGCCCGATGCGCTGACCTATCTCGAAGCAGGCCGGGCGCGGGGCAAGGTGGTGCTAAGGTAGGGAATTACTCGCCCGTCAACGCGATCGCGTGGACGTGGCGGCCGTAGTCCGGCTCTTTCCGGTGCACCGAGCGGCGGTAGCTGTAGAAGCGCTCGTCGGAATAGGTATCGACGCCGATGTCGTCGATCATCAGGACGCCGGCATTCTCCAGCCGCATGCGGATAAATCCGGCGAGGTCGAACATGGCGTGGCCTTCGCGCACCGAGGGCATGAAGAACACGCCATTCTCCGTGTCGGCATCAAGAAAACGTTCGACGAATTCGCTGCCGACTTCATAGGAGTGCTGGCGGATCAGCGGACCGATGGCGGCGACGATGCCGGAGCGGTCGGCGCCGAGTTTTTCCATCGCGTCGATGGTGGATTCCAGCACGCCGGTCAGCGCGCCCTTCCAGCCGGCATGGGCGGCGCCGATCACGCGGGCGCCTGCGTCGGCGAACAGGATCGGGCCACAATCCGCGGCGGTGACGCCGATGGCGATGCCTTCCGTGCAGGTGACGAGCGCGTCGGCGCGCGGCTTGTCGCCTTGCCATGGTCCGGTTACCACCACGACATCGGGCGAATGGATCTGGTGGGCGCTGAGCAAAAGCTCGGGCGCAACGCCCATCTGCTCGGCCATCCGGCGGCGATTTTCCGCGACACTGGCCGGATCGTCGTTGGAGCCGAGCCCGCCATTGAGGCCCTGGTAGATTCCGCTGGATATCCCGCCCTCGCGGGTGAAGAAGGCGTGACGCAGCCCTGGAATGGCTGCGAGCAGCGACGATCCGAACGTCATGCTGTTTCGTCTCCCGGCGCCGGCGGTTCGTCGCTGAGGCCTGCGACCGCGGTAAGATTGGGTTCCGTGACCGCAAGCACCTTGAACATCGATCCCATGCCGCCGCGGCCGCTGTCGGTCAGGCGCTTCAGCGCGGCGGAAATATCGGCGGAAACTTCCGCTGTGGTTTTTCCCATCAACGTGACGGCCCGCGTCTCGATGCCGAGCCGCTTGAGGAATTCGCCCTGCGTCACCGGGCCATGAACGCGCGCGCCGACGTCTTCCGCCGCACGCGCCAGCGCCTGGAAATCGACATGGGCGGTGACGTCGGCCTGGCCTGGATTCTTCAGGGGATCGGCAAAGCTGTGGCGGGCGATCGCCTGGAAGGTGTCGCCGGCGTCGCTGCGCAGATGGCCGTAATCGATGATCAGCGCCGCGCCATCCTGGTCGCGCACCCGCGTGGCGATCTTCATCATCTCGGCGTCAGGCCGCCATTCGAACACGGCGCCGACAGGGGCCGCGCGCACCAGCGGCGGCAGCAACACCTCGAAGCGCGGCATCGGCTCGTCCGAGGCCGCGAATACCAGCTTGCCATTGGCGTCGAGGTTGACCACGCGCTCGTGCCAGCCGGTCTCGCGCTTGACCACCTGATGGATCGGCAGCACGTCGAAATATTCGTTAGCGAAAATGACCGCGGCGCCCTCCGGCACGTCGTCGATGCTGTCATGCCAGCTGATGTTGCGGGCGCCGGACAGCGTCGCGCGCTGCTTTTCGCGCAGTACCGGATTGATCTCGACGAGGTGGACCTGAAGCGATTGATAGAGCGGCGGCAGCACCCGGACCGCGCGGAGCGCGTCCGCCATCATGGTGCCGCGGCCGGGGCCGAGTTCGACCAGCCGCAGCATCGGCGGCGACCCGATCGCCTTCCACACCGAAGCCGCCCATAGACCGAGCAACTCGCCGAACATCTGGCTGACCTCGGGCGCGGTGGTGAAATCGCCCTCGCGGCCGAGCGGATCGCGCGACACGTAATAGCCGTGCGCGGGATGCATCAGGCACAGCTCCATGTATCGCCAGACCGGCATCGGTCCTGACGATCTGATCAGCTTGTGGATCTCCGCCTGCAACGGTGAAAATTCGGTCACGGCCTGCCTTAAATCGACTTCTGTATATGCTCCGGCGCCTTGCGGCGCCATGCCATCACAATCAGAATGGCCCCGGCAATGATCATTGGTACCGACAACAGCATACCCATGGTCAGCCCGCCCCACAAAAATCCGAGCTGCGGGTCCGGTTCGCGGAAGAATTCGCTGGTAATGCGCGCAAGCGCGTAGACGGTGATGAAGCTGCCGAGGATCAGGCCCGGCCGTTTCAGGGCGCCCATCCGGACCATGATAGCCAAGACCGCAAACAGTAGGATGCCTTCGAGCCCGGCCTCGTAGAGCTGACTCGGGTGCCGCGGCAGCGGCCCGCCATTTGGAAACACCATCGCCCAGGGCACACTGTCGTCGGCCGGCCGACCCCACAACTCGCTGTTGAGGAAATTGGCAAGCCGCCCAAGGAGCAGCCCGATCGGGGCGACCGCGGTGGTGATGTCGCCAAGCGACAGGATCGAAATGTTGTTTCTGTGGGCAAACAGCATCACCGCTGCGACGCAGCCAAGGAAGCCGCCGTGAAACGACATGCCGCCATTCCACAGCTGGAATATCTCAGCCGGGTGCTGGATGAAGAAGGCGGGATTGTAGAACAGGACGTAACCGGTGCGGCCGCCGACGATAATGCCGATGGTGACCCACAGGATGAAATCATCGATCTGAACCGGCGTAGCCGGCGCCGGACCGCCCCATAACTTTTCGCTCTTAAGCAGCGAGCGCGCGTAGATCCATCCGAGCACGATGCCGCCGATATAGGCCAGCGCATACCAGCGGATCGCGATCGGCCCGATGGAGATCGCGATCGGATCGAACACCGGAAAGGCGATGGTGAGAAAGGGCATCGGGCGCGATGTCTATGGCACGAGGTTGCGGCGATAGAGCGCCAGCAGCCGCTCCCAGTGCCGTTCGGCGGCGTCACGGTGATAGACCGGGCGCTTCGGGAAGGCGAAGCCGTGATGGGTGCCGGGATAGATCTCGACCTCGTTGTTCGATCCCTTCATGCCGGCCGCGACCTTGTCGATAATCTCCTGTGGCGCATAGATGTCGGTCTCGGCGCAAGCGAAATACAGTTCGGCCTTGGCTTTGCTTGCAGCGAGATGCGGGCTGTCGGGCTGGTCGGTCGCGAGATGCGTGCCGTAGATCGAAGCGGCCGCCTTCACACGATCCGGAAAATGCGTCGCCGCGTTGACCGCGTAGCGGCCGCTCATGCAGTAGCCGACGGTGCCGACGATCTTCGTGTTCGCCGCTTCTTGCGTCTCGGCATAGGCGAGCAGCGCCTCGGTGTCCTCCATCACCATGGGAATGTTGATCGAGTTCATGAAGCCGAACATCCGCTTGCGCTCGGGCGCCTCCGGGTCCGGCGGGATCGGTCCCAACTCCATGACGCCGGAGCGGTAATACATATTGGGCAGCATCACGTAATAGCCCGACGTGCCGAGCCGCCGCGCCATGTCACGCAGTTCCTCACGGATCGCGGGAGCGTCCATGTAGAAGATGATGATCGGAAAGGGCCCGCCGCGTTCGGGATGGGTGATGAAGGTTGTGGTCTTGCCGTCCTTGGTCGCGATATCGATCTGCTGGTCGATCATGGGCGTTTCTTCTTGCTTTGTGATTCTGGTGTCTGGCTGGGCGTTCGATACGATTGCAAGGAAAGGCGAGCATGACAAGGCGAACGGTCTTGAAGTCCTTGAACCTTGCTCTTGAACCTTGCTCTTGAACCTTGCCTTTGAGATCGCCATTGTCATGCCGGTGACGATCAATTTGCAGCGACCGGAGCGTTTCAGATGACCCAGACCAGCAATCGGTTTTTCGACGAGATCGGCCGCTTGATGAACGACGCCGCCGGCGCCGCCCAGGGCGTCAAGCGCGAGGTCGATACGGTCGTGCGCAACCAGGCCGAACGCATCCTGCGCGACCTCGACCTCGTCAAACGCGAGGAGTTCGATGCGGTCAAGGACATGGCCCGCCTGGCGCGCGAGGAGAATGAGGCGCTCAAGGGCCGGATCGCGTTGCTGGAAGCCAAGCTCGGCATTTCGCCGGCCGCGCCGGACACCGGCGCAGTCTGAAGACGGACGGATAGGGGTCCAAAGCCGGGCATGACGGCTTGGAGGGAGAGCGGCGTCATTGGCCCAAAACCGCAGAAAAATCCCTTCATTTCCTTGTCATTTCGACCCTTTGGGGCTAAAAGCCCGCCACGTCCGCAGCCCCCGCACCCCTGGAGGCTTGCTGTGGGACGCCAACGGGCCGCGATGCGGCCTTTAACTTTTTAGAAAACAAGGACTTAACACGATGGCGACCGTCAAGGAATTGAAGGCGACCGCGCGTCCGCAGAGCGGCAAGGGGGCCGCCCGGGCAGAGCGTCGCGCCGGGAGAGTGCCCGGAGTGATCTACGGCAACAACCAGCCCCCCGTGACCATTTCGGTCGACGACAAGGAACTGCGCCAGCGCATCCTGGCCGGCCGGTTCCTGACCACACTTTTCGACATCGATCTCGAGGGCAAGAAGCACCGCGTGATTCCGCGCGACTTCCATCTCGATCCGGTGCGTGACTTCCCGCTGCATGTCGATTTCATGCGCCTCGGCGAGGGCGCCACCATCCGCGTCAGCGTTCCCCTGCGCGTTCAGAACGGCGAATCCTCGCCCGGCGTCAAGCGCGGCGGCACCGTCAACATCGTCACCCACACCATCGATCTCGAATGCTCGGTCGACAATATTCCGCAGTACATCGAGGCCGATGTCGGCGCACTGGAAATCAGCCACTCGCTGCATCTGTCCGAGATCAAGCTGCCGACCGGCGTGAAGTCGCTGTCGCGTGAGGACGCGACGCTGGTGACCATCGTGCCGCCGTCCGGCTACGCCGAAGAACAGAAGGCTGCGGCGGCTGCTGCGGCTGCAGGCACGGCCGCTCCGGCGGCGGGTGCTGCGGCGCCGGCTGCTGCCGCGCCTGCGCCGGGTGCTGCGGCTCCGGCGGCTGGTGCGAAAGCGCCGGCTGGCGGCGACAAGAAGAAGTAAGCAGCGGCGGGATGCCGCGTCATGCGCCTGTTTGTCGGTCTCGGTAACCCCGGTTCGAAATACGCGAACAACCGGCACAACATCGGGTTCGTGGCCGTCGATGAAATTGCGCGGCGTCACGGTTTCGCACCGTGGCGCCGCCGTTTTCAGGGCGAGACTTCCGAAGGCACGCTCGATCGCGAGAAGGTCGTTCTGCTGCGGCCGACCACCTATATGAACGAGTCCGGGCGCGCGGTTCAGGAAGCCGCGAACTTCTTCAAGCTGTCCGCCGGCGACATCACCGTGTTTCAGGACGAACTCGAACTGCCGGCGGCGAAAGTCAGGGTCAAGATCGGCGGCGGCATCGCCGGTCATAACGGGCTGCGCTCGATCTCCTCGCATATCGGCAACGACTACCGCCGGGTGCGGCTCGGGATCGGTCATCCCGGCGTCAAGGAGCTGGTGCACAGCCACGTGCTGTCGGATTTTGCCAAGAGCGACCGCCCCTGGGTGGAAGCTTTGTGCGAAGCGGTTGCCGAGAATGCCGGCTTGCTGGCGGCGGGTAAGGATTCGACGTTCCAGAACAAGGTGCATCTGGCGCTGCAGGCCAAGGGATTTTTCGAAAAGGAAGATGACGGGAAGCAGGGCTGACTTCTCGTGCCGGCGCAAATTGCATACTCCGCCGTCATGCCCGGCCAAAAGCGCGAAGCGCGTCTTCGCGCAGATGTGCCGGGCATCCACGTCTTCCTTGCCAGAGCGAACAAGACGTGGATGGCCGGGACAAGCCCGGCCATGACGAAGAGAAATCGTTGAGGACGAAATGGGATTCAAATGCGGTATCGTTGGCCTGCCCAATGTCGGCAAGTCGACGCTGTTCAACGCGCTGACCGAGACGGCGGCGGCGCAGGCGGCGAATTATCCGTTCTGCACGATCGAGCCGAATGTCGGCGAGGTCGCTGTGCCTGATCCCCGGCTCGACAGACTGTCTGATATCGCAGGCTCCGCGCAGATCATCCCGACGCGGCTGACCTTCGTCGACATTGCGGGCCTCGTCCGCGGCGCCTCGAAGGGCGAAGGCCTCGGTAACCAGTTCCTCGCCACCATCCGCGAGGTCGACGCGGTGGCGCATGTGGTGCGGTGTTTCGAAGACTCCGACATCACCCATGTCGAGGGCAAGATCGCCCCATTGGCCGACATCGAGACCATCGAAACCGAACTGATGCTCGCCGACCTCGACAGCCTGGAAAAGCGCGTCGACAACCTCGCCAAAAAGGCCAAGGGCAACGACAAGGAAGCCAAGGAAGCGCTCGACCTCGTCAACCGCGCATTAGTGCTGCTGCGCGACGGCAAGCCGGCGCGGTTTCTGGAGCGCAAGCCGGAGGAAGAGCGCGCCTTCGGCATGCTCGGCCTCCTGACGTCGAAACCGGTGCTCTATGTCTGCAACGTCGAGGAAGGCTCGGCCAAGGACGGCAACAACTTCTCAAACCAGGTGTTCGAGCACGCCAAGAAGGAAGGTGCTGTCGCGGTGGTGATCTCTGCCAAGATCGAATCCGAGATCGCAACGCTATCACGCGAGGAGCGCGCCGAGTTTCTCGAGACGCTGGGTCTCGAAGAGGCCGGTCTCGACCGCCTGATCCGCGCCGGCTACCAGCTGCTCGATCTCATCACCTATTTCACCGTGGGTCCGAAGGAGGCCCGCGCCTGGACCATCCATCGCGGCACCAAGGCGCCGGCGTCGGCCGGCGTGATCCATACCGATTTCGAAAAGGGCTTTATCCGGGCCGAGACCATCGCCTATGCCGATTACGTCGCGCTGAACGGCGAAGCCGGCGCCCGTGACGCCGGCAAGCTGCGGCTGGAAGGCAAGGAATATGTCGTCGCCGACGGCGACGTGATGCATTTCAGGTTCAATACCTGAGAAGTCGTAGCCCGGATGGAGCGAAGCGAAATCCGGGAACGAGAGCTAACCCGGATTGCGCTGCGCTCCATCCGGGCTACGGCGCTGTGAGTGAGAACCTACCGCATCTGCCCCTGATCCCTGATCGCGCCGAGATGCTCGTTGATGCGGAAGACGATCAGGACGAATTCCGCGGCGATGCGCGAAAACACCACGCCGACCACAACACCGGCGATCGAGGACAGCAGCAGGATGAATCCACCGAACGGGCTGATCGCCATCTCGGCAAGTGCCCGAAAGATTCCGGATAGCCCGAACAACACGATCAAGCCAATGACCAGCCAGTAGAAAGTCTTGATAATCGTGGGCGTGATGAAGCGGTCCCACTGAAACAGATCCTGAAAATCGAGCATCGATGGTTCTCCGGCGAGTCAAAAACCTGGTCCCAGATGGCACAGGGCTAGCCCCGAAAATTGCTTCGGGCAAGTCAGCGGAGAGCGCCGGGAGCGGTACTCGCCTCTGGCGAACGAGCCATGCGGGTGGACGGGTTGAGATTGCCGCAAATAGCGGCCACATTCAGGCTTCCCCGCCGTAATCCTCAATCCAAATCGTTGATAGATGACAACGCTGACCTTCGAAGACTTCACGCCCGGCCATTTCGGCACGTTCGGACCGCGCCACGTCACGCGCGAGGAGATTTTGGCCTTTGCCGCCGAATTCGACCCGCAGCCGATGCATCTGGACGAGGCCGCCGCCAATGCCTCGATGCTGAAAGGCCTGTCCGGTTCGGGCTGGCATCTCGGCTCGATCATGATGCGGATGCTGTTCGACGGCTTTATCGGCCGCACGGCGTCGATGGGCTCGCCCGGCGTCAACGAGATGCGCTGGCTGGCGCCGCTGCGCCCGGACGACGACCTGACGCTGGATGTCGACGTCGCGGAGGCCAGGATTTCGAACAGCCGTCCCGAAACCGGCATCGTGACCCTCATGAGTACGATCCGCAACGCGGCCGGGGTCGTACTCTGCGAGATGGAGTCCCCGATGATCGTGCGCCGGCGCCTTGAAGCAGGAGCCGAGTAGCGATGCGTTTCTTCGAGGACATCGAGATCGGCGCGCAGCGCGAGTTTGGCTCGTTCACCTTCACCGCCGACGACATCAAGAGGTTTGCCGCGCAGTTCGATCCGCAGCGCTTTCACCTCGATGAGGAAGAGGGGCGCAAATCCCTGTTCGGGGGGCTGGCCGCATCGGGCTGGCACGTTGCGGCGGTGTGCATGAAGCTCTTGGTCGCCGACGGCAAGCGATTGACGGCCGAGGCCGTCGCACGCGGTGAGAAGGTCGCGGTGTGGGGGCCGTCGCCGGGTTTTCGTGAACTGCGCTGGATCAAGCCGGTGCTGGCCGGCGACACCGGCGTTCCCGGATTGCGCTTCGCTCCATCCGGGCTACGTGCCCACCCGCCAAACATGGTTAGCCAATTGTCTCGTTAGCTCCTCGTAATCCATGACTCCACGGAACGGATTTTTTGCTAACGCATTTTGAACTTTCTGCCTGCCAAATACGTCTCAGGGGAAGTAGCGAGGGGATGATTATGGCAGATCGCAGCAGCCTGAAATTCGTCGGCTTTATTTTCGCAACCGTCACGCTGGCGGTGATGCTGACCGCCGGAATGGTGGTGAAATCCTATGCCGATGGTGTCTACACGATCGAGAACACCGCTTTCGTCCGCCAGTAGTTGCGGATCGGATGGCCATGAGCGCTGAAGAAGTTCAGCGGCTCCAGATCAGCGTCATTGCCACGACCGCAAGCGTCAGCAGCCCGACGAAGCGGATCACGATCGTGCCCACGCTATGCGACGATTGCCGCAACGGCATTGAATTCATGTTGTCTGGCTGAACGTTTTGCATCGCCGGTGTGTCCCCCAAAAGGTTGCCTGCCGCCACGTGACGACATCCGTCCCTGGACGCGACCGTGCTTATAAAGTTCAGATCGAACCCTGCCAAACGAAACCGCCGCGCTCCGGTACGGAACGCGGCGGAGTGTTAGATTTTTGCAACGATCGGGATCAGCTGTTGCGCAGGCCGTCGGCAGCGCGCTTCCACTGGTTGACGTTGTCGGCGATCATGCGCGTCGACTTCATCGCAGCCTGGCTGAGCTGGGCATAGCCTGAAATCTCACGCTGGACGCGCTGGCCTTCGGCATGCAGCAGGTCGCGGAGGCTTTCGAGTTCGGAAATCAGCTTCTCGATTTCCGCCAGCGAGGTGCCGGCGACGCGCTGGATCAGCGAATTGACGTTGTTGACGGTCGCTTCGGCATTGGCGTCGAGCGGCGCGGTCTCCGCGGCGACTGCCGGCCGGCGCAGATAGGCAATGTCGTTGCGAACGAATTCGCGGATGCCGGCCTCGACTTCGGATACGGCGGCGAGATCGCCGTCGGCTTCCGGGGTTTCATCAATCTGTTCGGGGCGAATGGTGGCGTTCATCGGCAATTCCTCTGTTTCGCTTTCAGGCGAGCGCGGAAGTCCCCCGCACGACGAAGTGGAGCGGCTCCCATCTGTGCTGCCGATTTTGGCCGCATCTGGGCCAATCTGCGGCAATGGTGGATCATTCTCGGGGGGCGGTACCTTCAGGCCCGAAAACGCGTCAAAACGGGACGACTCCGGCCCTTACCAGCTGCGTTTGAACCCTGCGCTGAGGCTCCTGTTGGCCGCGCCGGACGGCGTTTCGCCGATCGAGCCGGAAATGGTGACGCCGTCGAACAGCTTCTGCTCGGCGCCGACCTTGCGTAGCCATTTGTCGTCCGACGTCGACAGGGTCTGGCCGGCGATCAGGCTGGTGCCGGTGTCGGCGATGCTGAGCTTTGCCGACTGGTCGGTCTCGTAGCTGTGCGTCGGATGGCTGACGATGCCCGGCACCGGCACGATGCCCTGCTGGATCAGGTTGTAGTCGTTCTTCAGGGTCACCGAATATTGCTCGCTGAGCGGCAGCGATTTGCTCAAGGAGGTGCCGAGCCTGCTCTGCTCGGAGCCGGGATCGACGCGGGCTTCGACGGAGGTTTGGTCCCAAATCGAGGCGACGCCGGGGGCCGTGATCGCCGCCCATGCGGTGCCGGACGATTGCGGCAGGCTGCCGCCATTGGCGAGTTTTTCCGAGAGCAGTTCGGACGTCGTCGCCGTGCCTTGCCTTGCGACCGTCATGTCGGCGCCGATGCGCGTATCCCAGAACGGCGTGATGGATTGCTTGACCGACACCGCGGAGGTGCCGTTCGCCCTTTCATTGGCGGACCACGCGGCATCCACACTGGCAGCGGCTTTCGACGCAGCGCTTCGGCTCGGCGCCGGACCGGTCAGGGTCGACGCATCGACATTGAGCAGGCTCCAGTCGAGCTTGCTGACGTCGATGTCCTTCATGATGTCAGCGTCGTTGACGCTGGGAGCCACCTCGGCCTCTTCTGCCGCAGGCTCGTCCTGATCGTCGTCCGCCGGCGGCGTTTGCGCCGCTGCCGCCAGCATCGAAGCCAAACTTACGCCGGCCACCAGCATTGGCAGCCGCGCCCAGCCAAATCGCATGTAGGGAATCATTGCCCGCCCGCATTCCAAGTCGCGCCAAGAATGCGTTCGCTCTGTTGCAAAATTATGGCGAGTATCCCGCAATAATGACAACCTGGCTAGATCGGGTCCGGCCGCCGGCCAGTCAGGATCGCGGCGACGTCGCGTTCGAGTAGTTGCTGGACCAGATCGAAGGTGTCGATGATTTCCCTGATATGGCTGATTTTGCCGTTGCGCAGGGTGTAGAAGCCGGCGATGTCGAACTGCACCATGCGCTGATTGATGCTCTTGCGGAAGAACACGCGGATGAACGCGGCCGCCTTGTCGTTCTCGGTGACCAGCATGGGCACCTCGCAGCGCAGCTCGGAATAGCGGGCACGGACCGCATCCCACATCTCGCGCAGTTCGGCCTTGCCGCGGCGGTGGCCCATATGCGGCAGGATGTCGATCGGGGCATTGGCGAGGGATTCGACGTCGTCGGTGCAACGCTCCAGCGCGGCTTCGACGTCGCCGGAATACAGGACGTTGAGGAAATCCAGCACACGCTGGCGGTTTGATCCCTCGGTCATTCGCCCCACCCTGCCTGTGCTCGAACCGGCTCTTGCCGGACCCATTGTGAACGGAACGGCACAACGATCAACCAGCAAAAGGACTCACAGTATCTGACGCGCTGGTTTCCAAAAGGTTCACCGCTACCGGCGATGCGCCGACGCAGGGGCAGACGGTCACGGCGACAATGCATGCCGCCGTGCTTGGGAACGATCCCTCCGCGGCCAGCGTTGCTTCTTTTCGTCGATAACGGAGACCATGATGGCGAAGACCGTTCCGCCGATCCCCCCGGACAACCAGAGCCACAAGGGCGCCGGCAGCGCCCCCCGCGTTCCCCTCGACACCACCAAGGGCCATCGCGACGATGAGAAGAACAACATCCGCGAACAGGCCGCGCACGGCAATCTGACGCAGAACACGAGCAACCGCCGGTCGGGGTGAGGGGGCGGCGGTGGCCGCTGCATTCTCGCTGTCGTCCCTGCGAACGCAGGGACCCACAACCACCGGCGGAGTTTTTGCGAAAGGCGTCTGCTGCACTTGCCTTATCGAGAGATCACGCGGTATGGGTCCCTGCGTTCGCAGGGACGACGCTGAGTGTGTGCCGCGCGCTCGTTTTCGAATTTCAAACAGCCGTCACCCGCGAAGGTGATCCGGAACCGTAGGATGGGTGGAGCGAAGCGATACCCATCAAATCGTGATGGACGCAGGGCTCGATGGGTTTCGCTTCGCTCTACCCATCCTACAAGACACACCTCCGCATTCTCGCGGCGCGAAGCGCCCGGAGTGATGCGATCGGCGATGCCCTCGAAAACGAAGAGGGCGCAGGGAAAGCCGGGTGCCCTCAGCACCCGCGATCGTGCGCAAAAATGCACACGGGTGATCGCAAGGTGCGCCGGAACACCCGGCCTTCCCTGCGCAATGGTTTTACGGCTTATAGCGCGCTCTCCCCGGCGACGAATTCCTCTTGCCACCGTCGCTGACGGATTGGCGACCAGCCGAAGCCCGGTTGGGCCCGACAAATCTCCATCAGCTTGAAACCAGCCACGGGTGCCAAGACCACACGCTTTTGCCGTCCGCAGCTTCCTCCACCAAAACGCTTCGACCGGCTCATGTGCTGCCGACCGAAATCCTGGCGAAGGCGTTTAAGCGCCGGTCGTCTGCGCGCCGGCTGGTCGCTCACAAGCCGTAGCTCGCCCTGCGACCCCTTTGCGCGCCCGACGCTGCCGCGTCCATCGCATCCCGCACCCAACGTCCGTGACGATCGCGATACGCCCCTCTCATGGGTGCGGGATGGTGGGAGTTGTAGGGGTGATTTGGGGTAACGGCGAAGAGTAATATTTTTGTCGGGAGCGCTGGACCAAGCCATGCGTGATTTGCCCGGCAGGCAACGCAATCGGTAGTAGTGCTCTCGCCAACGTCGCCCGGGGTTCGTCGGGTCGTACAGGCCTCTCGTTGACAAAATGGCATCTGTAGCGTATGCGCTACAGATGCCTGATATCAAGAGAACGGATGAATTCTCAAGCTGGCTGAGAGACCTGCGAGACATTCGAGCCCGGGCGAAGGTGTTGGCCAGGATCGATCGTCTCAGCCTCGGCAATCCCGGAGACGTTGCCCCGGTTGGCGATGGGATTAGCGAGATGAGAATACATTACGGACCGGGGTACAGAGTTTACTACGTTCAGCGCGGTGAGGAGATCGTCGTTCTGCTTTGTGGCGGAGACAAGAGTTCACAGACTTCGGATATCAGGGCGGCCAAGAAGTTGGCGAGTGAGTTGGAGGACTGAAATGGCCAAAGCAAAACCGTTCGACGCAGCCGAATATCTCGACAGCCCCGAGATGATCGCAGCCTACATCAACGAAGCTCTCGAATCCGAAGACGCATCGGCCATCGCTGTTGCCATCGGCACGGTTGCCCGCGCGCGGGGCATGAGCGCGGTGGCGGAGCAAGCCGGCCTCTCCCGGGAGAATTTGTACCGGGCACTAGGTGGAGAGGCGAGGCCGGAATTCGGCACCGTCATCAAGGTGCTTCATGCGCTCGGCATCGATTTGGTGGCCCGGCCGCAGGGCTCGAGGGCGGCGTAAGGGAGCTACCGGACAGGTGCAACTTTGCTTCCGGAATGACGCACATTCGGATCATCCGTCGGCAGACAAAAACTCCAGCGCCTTTTCGCGGGTTGGAAAGCGCCCGAGTTCGCGGTAGTCGGGATCGTGCTCCGCTGTCTCTGGCGACCAGAGCACCACGAACTCGCCGCGTTCTTCCTCGATCAAGGTGGTCAGTTCCTCACTCTCGTACGGCGTCATGTCGCGCGCGCCGCAATGCGGGCATTCATCGTCGCACATGCAGGACCATTCATCGGCCCACCGGCGCCTGCAACGGTCGCATTTGTAGAGATTGAGAAACCAAGCCATGCGAGTCTCCTAGGATCGCAAACGATAATTGCCGCGAGAAACAAACTCGATAAATCCACGGTCACGCAGGTATTGAAGCTGCTGCCGTATCTTGGGCTTGACGTTCTGATTGCCTGGGTAGAGATCGCCAAGATGCCGTTCGAAAGCATACACCTCTTCGAGAGTAAAATCGCGCTTGCCGATCCGCGCATTTCATCACGTCGAGCAACCAGCCTCGAGTTTCCGGCGACTCGTTCCTGAGAAACAGCGTCTTCTGCCACTCTTCGAGAACGGCATCCTTTGGACGAACGACGCCGTCCTTCACGATGTGAATCTTGCCGGAATCGGGTACGCGGGACAGGACGATATTCGATCCAATCCAGCCGGCCCTTCTTGCTGTGACCGCTAGCGGCTTGCGCTCTTCGATGATCTCGCGGACGAAGAAGTGTTTTGGAACGATCAGGAGATTGATGACTGACAGTGATTTGACGTCGTAATTCATCAGCAACAGGTTGGGATTGTTGCTGGCCGCCAGCCGCTCGCATGTGGTCTTATAGGCGCCATCGGCGACCTTCGCGCCGAACTTGCTCTTCTGGCTCTTGAGTTCGAATTCCTCGCTGCACGATCCGCAAAGGAAGTCGGCGAGCGGGCTGTTGTTCGGGAATTGCGACATCTTCGCGTTGCCGCAGTGCGGGCAATACGCCCAAGCGCTTACCCAGGCTTCGGTCCAGGCGCGCGCCTTCTGCGTGCCGCTGGTGTAGGGCGATTGGGATTCTTCGAAGCCGAGTTTCATCCTGCTTCCAACTGTTATTGCGTTACCATTGGATCAAATTTCGAGACGTTCGAAGTCAGGTCGTACGCTGGTCCGCCACCGCTAATTCCCTTTGGTAGCACTAGGCTCGGGCTGAACTGATGGGTGGGTCGAAAAGAGTCTCCGTCAGCGCTAAGGCGCAATCTACAAACGTAGCTTCGGTTTGGACTCTTGAACAAGTAATGGCCGAACGCATCAAGCGCCCGTTGACCGAGCTTTTGTCCCTCCAGCAATTCTTTGAACTCAATTTCACCGAAGCCTAGAAAATGTCCCCAAACTACGGCAGGGCGCATTTTAGAGAATTGCTCGCTAGCTTTCTTAAGCCGATCAAATATCGAAGTTGCGGGACGCGAAGCGCGGCGGCTACGAATGACAAACATTACGGCGTGGTCTTTGGATAGCGTGACCATGGAATGCGAGTTGTGCTCGTCAAATCTGCTTGCGATATCATTTACTACTGCTTCTCGCATCTTATTCTGAAGTAGAGCTTCCCAATCGCTGCGTCTCTCAAACGTTATCGAGTAGTTATCACGTTCTATCGCTCCGGAGGCGCCAGAAAGGAATCCGGTGATAACGGTTGCGACCTGTCCTTCGGACATTTCTGGACGTTTTGGAAAAGTCAGAGTGATAATTCCGCTTTCCCTGAAATTAGATTGTTGATGCAGCGTGCGCTTAAAAGCCCTGAATACATGTATGCTGTCATCTATCGAAATGGCATTGCCAATACTTTCGGAAAACGTCTTACATTCTAGTTCGAATTCGCCCTTACTCCCCTTGACCAGAAAATCAAACCGTCCGTCGTTATCTCCGTCGGAAGGAATGACGGATAGCCCTGCTCCCTTGTAGTGAACAAACGCTCGCATTTCATGTTCAAATTCGCGGATATCTCGATCTGGATCGAGCGATCCTATAATCCGGGCACGCAATCGCTCCTGTTGCTTTGAATTGAGCTGCGTAGAAAATTCTCTTACCGCTCCAATAAGTGTTAAGGCTCGATTGTTATTGGGATTTTTGACATCAATTCTGCCGTACGTCCGATTTCGAATGACAAGGCTTTTGTAGGTTGAGTGAAAATAATATCTTCGATTCAGTGCTGGTACATCAAAGCCGATATCTTGAAGTTTTGCTTCGACGCGTTCGATCCGCTTTTGAATGTCGCGAAACCCGATGAAGCCGTTAAACCAAGTGATCAGGCCCGGAATTTGGTTTGTGTTGATGGTAAGCGGCAACTCTGTCACCCAAAGAATTTTGGCTTCTTCCATTTACTTCGATGCGGGCTGCACGATCTGGTGCGAGCCCGAACAATCATCGGATCGATGGTCGCTGATCGGTTACTTATTCATGGTCGAATCCATACCGTATCGCCGCGTATCGATGCTCCCATTCGTCTTGACCGGCATAACCCGTTGCCGCTTCCGTGAGAGCCTTGCGCGCAAGCTCGTAGTTGCATCTGAATATCTCTTGGCGGCCACGTCGATAGCCGAATAGGCGGCGATGCGCTCCGAACTCGACCTTGCCCGCGTCGACGAACTTAATGTGGTAGAGCATTACCCAATCCCGGATGCTGCCGTAGCAGCGCGAATTGAGCGCGGAAACCCGACGCTCAGGCCAGAGTGCGTTGCCGACCTTCACTACTCTTGAGCCGAGCGAACCGGCTATGTAAATGTAAGCTTCGGCGTGATGCCGCCGAACGAACGCGATGCGTGCCGTATCACACTCAATGCAGTGCCCCACGCGGCTACGAAGGCGGTGGTTCGTGTAGCAGGAGCGCGGAGCGATGCAGAAGAGGTAGCCCTCTTCCTCCATCGCCCACTTGTAGCGGCGCGGCGACATGTCGGCGCAGTCCATGACCTCGCTCTCGTCGATGCGTTGGCTCGATAGGAAGCGCAGCTCGTATTCGGTCAACTCCGCCATCTCTTCCCCCAATTTGATCCTAATACAATCCACGCGTGTGGTGCAATGATCCTGTGGGCACAGGCACGGTGTAGGTACCCCCTAGGCTGTTGCGGTGGAGATGGCCGCGCATAAGCGAATGGTGGAATCGTGAACCCGACTTCCGGACATGCGCGTCACTTACCTCGATGCGGCCGAGCATCCGGGTCCGCCCAAGAGTACAAGATCATGTCCACCCGGAATCGTTATCAACGGTGAACTGGCTTATACTGGGCGCGTCGGCGACACCGTCCAACCAGACTGAACATGAGGCGTGAATTCAGTCCAACCGCGAAGGAGAGTCCGATGAAATCGCTTTTGCTGCTCACGGCGAGTGGGCCGCTGCTCATTCTCACGTCGCACGAGTCCTTACATGATCCGAAGCTTCTCGAGGAGCTCAGGCACAAAGGGGTTGGCAAGTTCGTCGCGTTTGAGGTTCCAGTGTCGCTCGCCAAGGAGCGCTACGGCGGGCATTTTCAAGCGGTCGAGAGCGGTCTGCGCGAGACCGATGATTTGAGAGTGCTCGACTTCAATGGCCAGCGGGTGTTTCAGCTC
The DNA here is from genome assembly GCF_036924515.1 of Bradyrhizobium sp. AZCC 1610. Taxonomy (NCBI): domain Bacteria; kingdom Pseudomonadati; phylum Pseudomonadota; class Alphaproteobacteria; order Hyphomicrobiales; family Nitrobacteraceae; genus Bradyrhizobium; species Bradyrhizobium sp. AZCC 1610. Next base: position 735,316 of record NZ_JAZHRR010000001.1, read on the forward strand.
TTTCGTTTCGATGAACTCGGTGCGCCGATTCTTCAAGAACAGCGGTGAACCGGTTTTGATGTGCTGGCCGCGGGTCATGACGCGCGGTTGAGTCGCAAGGACTTCCGTCCATTGCGAACGAAGACTGCCGGGTAGCGATCATTGATCTCCTACCTCTTCTTCCACCCACCGCGATGTCCCGGTGCGCCGCCGCTTGAGCGGGGGGCGGGGCCGAACTCGGGGCCGGATTGGCGGGAGTCGGTGGGCTGGAAGATTTTGCTGCCGCTGGCGGGCTCGGGCTTGCGCGGCTTGGCGCCGGCGGGGCGGAAGGGCAGGGACTCTGGGCCGTGCATTTCGTCTAGGTGGGGTTTGTGGATTTTGGAGGGGCTAGCACCAGCACCACCCGTGGATTGCCCCTCACCCCGACCCTCTAAGAGCGAGCTTCGCTCGTCTCGACCCCGTGAAGAACGGGGCGAGGGGGAAGTGGGAGCGCCGCCTCGGCTGGCCTTGAGCGCTGAAGAGACGCTCTTCTTCTTCATCGCGCTGACCGGCAAATTCGCCGCCTCGCCGTATTTCTTCGTTCCCGCATACGCCCCCGCCTTGCCTTGCACGGCGCGTTGCTTCGCGGTCGGGTCGTCGACGACGGCCATTTCCGTCGCGCGGAGGCGTTTGACTTCGTCGCGGAGGCGGGCGGCTTCCTCGAAGTTCAGATCGGCGGCGGCTTCGCGCATGCGGGTTTCGAGGTCGGAGAGAACAGCCTCGAAATTGTGGCCGATCGAGATCACATCGTCGGCCATGCCGCCGTCGCCGATCTCGACCAGCACGTGGTCGCGCTCGTAGACAGAGTTCATGATGTCGCCGATCGACTTCTTGATGCTCTCCGGGGTGATGCCGTGCGCGGTGTTGTATTCGACCTGCTTCTCGCGGCGGCGGTCGGTCTCGGCGATGGCGCGCTCCATCGAGCCGGTCATCTGATCGGCATAGAGGATCACCTTGCCGTCGACATTGCGCGCGGCGCGGCCGATGGTCTGGATCAGCGAGGTCTCGCTGCGCAAAAAGCCCTCCTTGTCGGCGTCGAGGATCGCGACCAGCGCGCACTCGGGAATGTCGAGGCCCTCGCGCAACAGATTGATGCCGACCAGTGCGTCGAACGCGCCGAGGCGCAGGTCTCTGATAATCTCGATGCGCTCGATCGTGTCGATATCACTGTGCATGTAGCGCACGCGAATGCCCTGCTCGTGCAGATATTCGGTGAGGTCTTCCGCCATCCGCTTTGTCAGCACCGTGATCAGCGAGCGATAACCGGCTGCGGCGGTGGCGCGCACCTCGCCGACGAGATCGTCGACCTGCGTGCGGGCCGGGCGAATGTTGACCGGTGGGTCGATCAGCCCGGTCGGGCGGATCACCTGCTCGACGAACACGCCGCCGCTTTCGTTCAGTTCCCAGCCGCTCGGGGTCGCCGACACCGCGACGCTCTGCGGGCGCATCATGTCCCATTCCTCGAACCGCAGCGGACGGTTGTCCATGCAGGAGGGCAGGCGGAAGCCGTATTCGGCGAGCGTCGCCTTGCGGCGGAAGTCGCCTTTGAACATGCCGCCGATCTGCGGCACGGTGACGTGGCTTTCGTCGGCGAACACCAGCGCGTTGTCAGGCACGTATTCGAACAGCGTCGGCGGCGGCTCGCCGGGGCGGCGTCCGGTGAGGTAGCGCGAATAGTTTTCGATGCCGGCGCAGCTTCCGGTCGCTTCCATCATTTCGAGATCGAAGGTGGTGCGCTGCTCCAGCCGCTGCGCTTCCAACAGGCGGCCATGGTTGTTGAGTTCGTCGAGCCGCAATTTCAGTTCGCTCTTGATCGACTTGATCGCCTGCACCAAGGTCGGGCGCGGCGTCACATAGTGCGAGTTGGCGTAGATCTTGATGAATTCGAGATCGTCCTGCTTGTGGCCGGTGAGCGGATCGAACTCCTCGATATTTTCGACGGTGTCGCCGAACAGGTTCACGCGCCAGGCGCGGTCTTCATAGTGCGCCGGGAAGATGTCGATGACGTCGCCGCGGACGCGAAAGGTGCCGCGGGTAAAGTCGGCCTGGGTGCGCTTGTATTGCAGCGCCACGAGGTCGGCGATCAATTGCCGCTGGTCGATGCGCTCGCCCTTCTTCAGTGCGAACGTCATCGCGGTGTAGGTCTCGACCGAGCCGATACCGTAGATGCAGGAGACGGAGGCGACGATGATGACGTCGTCGCGTTCCAGGAGCGCACGCGTCGCCGAGTGGCGCATGCGGTCGATCTGCTCGTTGATGGACGAGTCTTTTTCGATATAGGTGTCGGTGCGCGGGACGTAGGCCTCGGGCTGGTAGTAGTCGTAGTAGGAGACAAAGTATTCGACGGCGTTGTCGGGGAAGAAGCTCTTGAACTCGCCATAGAGCTGGGCGGCCAGCGTCTTGTTCGGCGCCAGGATGATGGCGGGGCGCTGCGTCGCCTCGATCACCTTGGCCATGGTGTAGGTTTTGCCCGAGCCGGTGACGCCAAGCAGCACTTGGGTGCGGTCGTTGCGGTTGATGCCTTCGACTAATTCCTTGATCGCGGTCGGCTGGTCGCCCTTTGGCTCATATTCGGACTTGATCTCGAAGCGTACGCCGCCCTCGGATTTTTCCGGGCGCGGCGGCCGGTGCGGGGCCCAGACTCTGATCTGGCCGTCATCGCCCTTGAATTCCGGGCGGCCGTCGCGGATCAGATTCTCCAGGGCATCGGCGGTGGCCTTGACGCCGAGCGCTTCCATCTTGTTGCGCGGCGGCCGCGCCAGCGCCTCGTCGTCGTCTTCCGCCGTCGGCAGGCCGAGCTGGCGCGCGAGTTCGGGGTCGAGCGTCGGGATGGTCGCCGAGGTGCCGTAATTGGCCTGGGGGGCCTCTTCCAGACCTTTGGTCGCAGATGGCAGTACATCGCGTTTGGCAACGTCTTCGCTGGTTCCCTTGGTCGAAGCGCGCGCGCGATGCGCAGCCGCCTCGCCGCCGGCGCGGCGGTCCCACGAATTGTCCGGCGGCGGCTGCAGGCCGGTGCCCGAGCCCATGCCAGCATCGCCGCGGTTGATCGCGGGATTGAGCAGTTCGGCCAGCGACGGCCCGATCGGCTGCACGTCCGGCCGATGCGCCTTGGATTTGGGAGTCTTGCCGGGCTTTTTGGGGGTGTCAGGTTTCTTCGCCATCCGGCGAATATGGGATGAGTCAGCCAGCGAGAAAAGGGCAAACGGCCTCGCGCGCGATGCTGCGCGTCGTCATGTCAGCAGATGTCAGCAAGCCGATTCGGAACCGTCGCGTTAAGTCGTCAGCGGAGCGGTCGAGTGATTGACGATATCCAGATGGATCCCGCCGCAACGGGTGCATCGCATGGTCCAGTATTCGACGCCGGCGCGGCCGGGGATGATGCGCAGGACCGCGAGCGAGGCGCTGCAGTCCGGACAGTTCGAGAGCACCGGCGTCGCCTGCAGGGTCTGTTCGGGAGGGGGTATGGAGATTCGGCCGGCCAGCGCGCGGCCGCTAATTCCAGCAGTGGCGCTTACGGATTCACGAACCGCGGCTTGAAACGATCGATATGGGCTTTCGCATCCGCGATCGCCGCTTCCGGATCCGACCAGGCGAAACCGACTTCGAGCGTCGGAAACGCCATTCCATCGATCATGACCGGCTCCTGGTCGGCCCGTTGAATCCTGGCGTGCCATAGCCCTCTTCCTGCTTCGAACGACTGAATTTCAAAGCCGCCATAGATCATGGCTTGTCCCCCGGAGTTGCCCATGACGGCAGAAGAACACGGCTGAGTCAGGGACTTTGTGAACGGGTTCACATATCGGTTGATTTTTGCGGGTCGCGTTCCCCGGATGCAGCGCAGCGCGCCGCTTTTGCGGCGTGATGCGCTGCCGTTCCGGGGTCCATAGGTTCGGGCGAGATGGTTGTGGGTCCCGGCTCTGCGGAGCAGCGTTACCAGACGATGCTACGCATCGCCTAGGCTGCACCGCGTCCGGGACACGAGAACTCTCACCGCCGCGCGAGAATATGATCGGCGAGCACTTCCGCGTCGTCGCCGACGCCCGACAGGAACGAGGAATTCATCTTCGACAGCCATTGCAGGCCGAGGAAATACAGGCCCGGCACGGCGGATATGCCGTTGCGGTGGACGGCCTCGCCTTTGGCGTCGGTGACCGCAAGATCGATCCAGCCGAAATCGACGCCGTAGCCGGTGGCCCAGATCACCGCGGAGATGCCTTCCGCAGCGAGGTCGAGGCGCGTGAGCGGTGCGGTGACGCAAGGCGGATCGGCGAACGTCGCGCGGGCGTCGGGGTCTTCGGGCACCTCCATGCGGCGCCGTTTCACATACGCGTCCACCGTATCGAGGAAGGTGGTGTAGACGAGGTCGGCGTCGGCAAGGTTTTGGGCAAGGCCGGGTGCAATCCCGATCACGCCGCGATGCGCCGCCTCGAGGCGTCCCACCAGGATCATGCCGTCGGCGGCGAAGTTGCGGAAGTCGATGGTGCGGCCGCCATAGGCGCCCGAAATCACAGGGCCCAGGCGCGCGGGCCCACGCTCCTCCGGCGTGACCTGATCGAGGCGCATGTCGGCGAGCCACCAGATCAGGTCGCGGCCGCGGTAGCGGCGCGGCAGGCGGCGGTGGCGTGCGACCGAGAGGTAGACGCGGCGGCCGGCCTGCAACAATTCCTCGGCAATCTGCGCGCCCGATGCGCCGGCGCCGGCGACCAGCACCGCGCCCGGCGGAAGCTGTCCAGGATTCTTGTAGTCAGCGGCATGGACCTGGAACACGGGATGACCGCCCAGCAGGTCCGGGACGAGGTTGCGCTGATAGGGACCGGTGGCGACGACGACATTGTCCGCCGCGATCGTGCCGTCGGTGGTCTCGGCGACGAAACCTGCGCGCTCACGCTGCGACAGCCGCGTCACCGCGACGCCGCAGCGGATCGGGGGCGCGACAAAACCGGCATAGGCCTCGATGTATCTGATGATGTCGGCCGTGTCTGCAAACGCATCCGGATCGCTGTGCGGAAACGGAAAGTCCGGCAGCCGCACCGACCAGTTGGGAAACTGGAATTTCAGCCCGTCCCAACGTTCGCTGCGCCAGCGCTCGGCGATCCGATGGCGCTCGAGCACGAGGTGCGAAAGCCCGCGCTCCTTCAGCCGGTGGCTCATCACCAACCCGGCCTGACCGCCGCCGATCACGAGCGTTTCGATTTTTTCATCCGGCATGTCTCTGACCCCTGCGCCGCGTGGCGGGCTCTGCCGCCGCGCGGATAATCCAGCGCCGGAACGCGGCGAAATCGCGCTGCCCCGTGCTGAAGCCGCGATAGACCAGATACCAGCGCATGCCTTTCGGCACGCTTAACGCAAACGGCGCGACCAGCCGGCCGGCGGCGAGGTCGTCGTCGATATAGGGGCGGATGCCCATGGCGATGCCGAGGCCGTCGACGGCGGCCTGCAGCGCCTGGCCGTAAAACTCGAACTCCGGTCCGCGGGCGGTGATGCGGGCTGTGCCGGCAGCCTCGAGCCATGACGGCCAGTCGTCGGGCGAATGCACAACCCGGAGCAAGGTCGGCCCCTTCAGATCGCCGGGACGTTTGAGCGCGGCCGCAAGCCGCGGCGCGCATACCGGCAGCAGGTCGGCGGCGAATAATGGTTCGGCGATCAGGCCGGGCCATTCGCCGCCGCCGAGCTTGATGCCGCAGCTCCAGTCCTCGCCGAACGGCACCGCGGCGCCGCCGGTGGTGATGCGGACGTCGATATCCGGCTCGTGTTTGCGGAAATCCGCCAGCCGCGGGATCAGCCACTTCATCGCAAAGGTGGGACCTACGCCGATGGTCAGCACGCGCACGCTGGAGGGCGCGGTGACCTGCGCGGTCAGGCTCGCCAGCGCGTCGAAGATCGGCGTCAGCCCGCCCTGATAGGCGCGGCCCGCCGCCGTGGTGACGAGGCGGTTGGCCTTGCGCTCGAACAGCGCAACCCCCAGCCGCTCTTCCAGCAGATGCACCATCCGGCTGACGGCGGCGGCGGATACGCTGAGCTCGGCGCCGGCGGCGGCAAAGCTGCCGGTCCTGGCCGCAGCCTCGAACGCCTTGATACCGTTGAGAAAGAGCAGCCGCCGCACATAACCCTCAGGAAAACTGATGCCAGGGCAAGATAACTCAGTTTGCGCCGATGTCACAAGCGAGGCAGAAGAATAGCCATAGTGGCTTTGATAGCCTTGGGTTGAATCGGTGCGGTTCTTTTCAACCTCGCCCCGCTCTTCGCGGGGAGAGGTCGGCGCGAAGCGCCGGGTGAGGGGCTGCTTCCGCGAGTCCGACTGTCACCGAGTTTGCGGAAGCAGCCCCTCATCCCGACCTTCTCCCCGCGAAGGGCGGGGAGAAGGAGAAGACGCCGGCACCTCGACCTGAGCTGGCTGATGCAGGAGATTCTCTTGACGCCCCTCATGATCGCAGCCCTCGGTGCGTTGATGGTCGCGACAGCGTTCCTGTCGGGCCTGTTCGGCATGGCCGGCGGGATGATCCTGATCGGCGTGCTGTTGATGCTGATGCCGCTGCCCACCGCGATGGTGCTGCACGCGATCACGCAGATGGCCTCGAACGGCTGGCGCGCCTTTCTGTGGCGGGCGCATATCCGCTGGCGGCCGGTGTTCGTCTATCTGATCGGCTGCGCGCTGGCGCTCGGTGTCTGGTCGATCGCCCGTTACGTGCCGGACAAGCCGATCGCGCTGCTGCTGCTCGGGGTGACGCCGTTCATGGCGCGGCTGATGCCGAAGAACCTCAAGCCCAACCCCGACAGCATCTGGCAGGGCTCGTTCTACGGCTTCATCTGCATGGGCCTGATGCTGATGACCGGCGTCTCCGGTCCCTTGATGGATACGTTCTTTATCGGCGGCAATTTCGGCCGCCGCGAGGTGGTCGCCACCAAGGCCACCTGCCAGGTCGCCAGCCATCTGACAAAACTGATCTATTTCGGCGGCATCGTCGACCAGGCGGCGACGCTCGATCCGATGCTGGCTGTGGTCGCCATCGCCGCCTCGATGCTCGGCACCACGCTGGCGCGGCGCATCCTGGAAGCGATGAGCGATGCGCAGTTTCGCACCTGGGCGAACCGGCTGATCACGACGGTCGCGGGCTACTACATCCTTTATGGAGGCTGGCTGCTGTTCACGCGCACGAACGCGATGGCGTTCTAGCCGGAGAAGAGCGATGGCTGCGACGACGGACCCGCTGGTGCTCGATCTCGTCGAATGGATCGCGCGCGAACCGCGGCTCTATTCCGAGGTAATCGAGACGTGGCGAACCTCGTGTCCGCGGCTGACGATCTGGGAGGACGCGGTCGATCGCGGCTATGTCACGCGCGAACCTGTGGCCGGCCGCGGCGTATGCGTCGCTATCACCGAATGCGGCGCCGAATTCCTGCGCGAGCACGGCCGCAGCGCTTGAGGTGCCCATCACATTCGCGCGCGCGGGGCCGGCGCCAATTGACTTGCGCCGGCGATCCGGCCAAATTCATGCAGTCGCATCTTTCTTGCGAAAACAACAATTCCGTGCATAGCAGGATCGTCCGATGATAGACCTTCACTACTGGACCACGCCGAACGGCCACAAGATCACGATGTTCCTCGAAGAGACCGGGCTGACGTACAAGATCTTTCCGGTCAACATCGGCAAGGGCGAGCAGTTCAAGCCGGAGTTTCTGGCGATCGCGCCCAACAACCGCATTCCCGCGATGGTCGATCATGAGCCGAAGGGCGGCGGAAAACCGATCTCGATCTTCGAATCCGGTGCGATGCTGCTATATCTCGCCGAGAAGACCGGCAAGTTCCTGCCGTCGGATCTCTACGGCCGTTACGATGCGATCCAGTGGACGTTCTGGCAGATGGGCGGGCTCGGGCCGATGGCCGGGCAGAACCACCACTTCAGAAATTACGCGGTAGAAAAAATCAAATACGCCATCGACCGCTATGTGAACGAGACCAACCGGCTCTATGGCGTGCTCAACAAGCGCCTGTCGGACCGCGAATTCATCGCCGGCGACTATTCGATCGCCGACATGGCGAGCTATCCCTGGATCGTGCCCTACAAGAACCAGGACCAGAATATCGACGACTTCCCGCACCTGAAACGCTGGCTGGAAACTATCCGCGCCCGGCCGGCGACGGAGCGCGCCTATGCCAAGGCGAAAGAGGTCAATCCGAATTTCGGCCAGCCCGTCAACCGCACCGAGGAGGAGCGCAGGATCCTGTTCGGCCAGACCGCGGCGGTGGTGCGGTAGGACAGGATCGCGTGGCGAGCGCGCACATGGAGACGCGGGCCTGGCCCGCGTGTCCATCTTCCCGGCGCGACAGACTGGGGATTCCCCCGTCCAATCCCGGATACCCATCTCAAAGACGCATAGGCAATATCGGCGAATCGCAGCGAGAATTGCCGGGTGAACGTTCAACTTTTGCCGGGTCCGGGCGTTGTCAGACCGCAGGACTCATTGTTTTCGGAGACGATTGTGGAAACCACACTGAAGCTGAAGCCACGCCCAACCAATGTGGCGTTGATCGCCTGGCAGTTCACCGGACAGCCGCTGCACGAATGGCCGAGCTGGGTACAATCCGGTTGCTCGCTGCAGCGAAGCGAGGACGGGCACCTCGAGCTTCGACACGAAAGGCAAAGCGGGACACAGATCGTGTATCTGGAGGAGTGGCTGGTGCGCGATCTCGATGGCGGTGTGTGCTTCTACACAGACGCCGAGCTGCGCAAAGAGTTCGACATCGCACCTCGTCAGTGAAGCTGCTCACACAAATCGAAAAATAAACCGCTGGCACCGCGCTCCGATTGGCAACAGTCTGCGGTGATATCAGCCCGATCGACGGTATTTCGACGGTCTAGACGTTTCGGCGCGCCTACATAGCTCTTGCGATTGCGCGGCGAAAAATGCTGCGCAATCGCACCTCGTCAGGCGAAAGCTGTCGGCTCCACAGGAGGCAGCGCCATCACGGCTTCACATACGCCCAGCCCTGCTCCTGCAACTCCATTACACGCACGACTCCGGACTTCACGACCTTCGCTTCTGACATTAGCGGAATTTCCTTGCTTTCCGCCCTGCTCATATTATCGCGCGTATTGGCGCAGGCTTCGAACGAGATCGATGGGTTGCTCTCCGAGATCGCCTTGATTCTCGCCTTGACCGGCGAGGTGTCGTCACGCAGCATATGCAGGCCCGGACCGAAAGTGACGACGTCGATCGCCACGTTCTCGCCGAGGTCCTTGTAATACTGCGCGACGTTGGTTGCGTTGTTGAGCGCGAGATTCATCATCGCAGGCTCGTTCGAATTCACCTGCAAGATCAGGCGGTGCGGTTTCTTGTCGGGAACGGCAACAGCAACGGCAGCGGTACGCTTCAACCCTTGCGCAGGTGCCGCCTGCTTCTTCACCGGCGCCGCTTGATTCTTTTCCTGCGCCGGCGCTGATGGCGGTGCCATGACGAGCAGCGCTATGACGCCAGCCATCAGTCTGACAACATCTCCAATCCTTTTCATGACGCATCTCCCTTGGTTGCTCGATGACCTCAGTTGCGCGGACCGGCTACGATGTGAGGCCATTTACACACCGTGGCGAGACGCTTTCGCGCGGCTTTCAGTCCGCCGAGCGAGAAATGTCCTTCCTGGGCAGCGGTTCGGCTCACGACACGAATGGCAAGCTCGCCCTGCTCGGGAAGGGACTGCAGTAAGCGTACGACGTCGCCCGTGAACGCTACGCCTGTTCCGGACGATGGCTGGGCTCCCGCAGGCTGCACGGGCTGACTGTCATCGATGCGGTATGAAATGGCATAATCCTTCCCGTTGCGGGAGAAGGCCGGTCCTGCGACGACCAGTTCAGTGCGACCGGCGCGGCAGCGAATCGAGAGTTGCATCGGATAATCATTTGAGCCGCCGTGGGAAGACGTGGTGGCGGTGATAATCGGCGTATAGTCAACTGGCGACGTGGTCTCGCTGACAATCCAATTGTCGGTCCCAGGAGCCGGCCGAGCCGGCGCAATATTACGTAGCAGATTGTCCAGACATTCCAGCCGCTCCTCACGCTCCATCAGGGAGCAAGCGCGAAGATCCGGCATCGGGTCGGTCGGGCCTTGCGCCAACGCGATCCTGCTGACGAGTTCGAACGCGATGGAGAGAGGGAGCGCTTTCATCGCGACACCTGTGCCGCGCGCGCGTGACGATCCAGCCATTCCTGCGCCGCCGCAAAACGGGCGAGGCTGGGGACTGTCGCGGCGAGATTGATTGACTTCCACTTTGGGTCGAAGCCCGGCGCCTGCAGCTTGTCGATACGGGAAAACAGCGTATCAACAAAGCGGGCGACGCGCTGATAGCGGTTTGTCCCGGCCGGCCAATTGAAAGCGACCAGAACGGTTGGCACCGCGATCGTCGGAATACGTTCGCCTTGCTTGATCAGACCGGGGTATTCGCCCGCCTCCAACAGCGCGGGAAGATAGTAATCCTCGAACTTGCTTTCATATTTTACGGGGAGGAACTTGAAGCCGGGTTCCCAGCGCCCGCGCACGAAGGCGTCAACTGGCTTCGACGTGATGAAAACGACGGCCGCCATCTCGCCTTTGCGCATCTGCTCCAGCGCGACCTGATGGGGAATGAAAGTGTTTTCTGATTTGATGCCGAGACGGCTGAAGATCAGCGGTCCGGAATAGGCGGCAGCCGTTCCCTGGGTATTGAAATTCACTTTCTTGCCGGCGAGATCCTGCAGGCTTTGAATTTCGGGCCGAACGAAAATATGCAGCTCCGAGGGAAAGAGATTGAGCAAGTACGTGATGCGGCGTTGGATCTCCGGTACCTGAACCTTGTACTCCTCGAGCGCGTCGGAATTGATTATCGCCGTATCGACACCGCGCAAATAGAGCAGCGAGTTCAGGTTTTCGGTGGCGCCTCGGGTGACGATCGGCAGGACATGCAAGTTCGGCCCGTCGTCGACGACGCGGGCGATTTCTGCCGCAAGGCGAAGCGGCGCGCCCTCAAGCAAGCCGCCCGCGAGGCCGACCGTCCAGGCGTTCATCTTCTCTTTTTCGGAGATCTGCGTTGGGGGCCGTTGCGCCTTGCGGGCGCCCTGCGTTTGTGCATCCAACGTGGCGGGTTGAAGCACCAGAACGATCGGGGCCAACACGGCGAGCGCGAGCAAAATGCTCGATCTGGAAATCATGTTCATTTGCAATATCCTCTTCGTAAAAAGTTCGGCTTTCAGCCGCCGCTATCGTCCGAGTATCAAAACGTCACTGATCCAGTCGCTCCAATCGATCCTTCGCACCCAAAATTCCGCCGGCATGAGCTTTGGCATAGAGCTCGCGTGCCTTGATCGCATCGCCGCGCGTACCGTACGTTCCCCATGTGGAAAGAATGACGGGATCATACGTCTCTGCGAGCGTGAAGCTTGCCCGCGCACTTCCCGTTTCGACAGCATGCTCGAGCACGATGCGCGCCGCGCCAATGTTTCCCTGAACGAGCAGTGTGCGGGCGCGGGCGATTAATCTCGTCGCCTCCGGACTCGCTTGCGCTTCTGCGGCCGGCGGCTGCGCCGTCGCGGCTACCTCAATCACGTGTGCTGCCTTGGAAATGCTACTGGTCGCGGCGGGTTCAGGGGTAACGCGCACAGCGATCGGGCGCCGCGCGGACTCGATTTCTCGTGCCATTACCTCGGTTCGCTCGCGCTCCTGCTGCAGGGATTGCCGCAGCTCTGTCATGACGCGTTCCGACGCCTGCTTGAGCTGCCCCATTTCCTCGCTGGCCTTGCGCAGTTGCGCTGTTTGCATCTCGTTTTCACCCTTCGCGGTGGCGAGTTCGCTCTTCAGCGCGGCACTGCGCGTGCGCTCCTGATCGAGCGCTTGACGATGTTTTGCCGCGCTCGCGGTCAGCTCCTGTCGCGCAGCCGCGGCCTCCTGCGCGAGCGCAGCCGTCTTCTGCTGTTCCTGTTCGACCGATTGTGCGATGTCAGCGGCTGCCGCCTGCTTGAGCTGCCCGATTTCTTCGCTGGCCATGCGTAGTTGCGCTGTTTGCCTTTCGTTTTCGCGCTTCGCTGCGGCGAGTTCGTCCGTCAGCGCGGCACTGCGCGCGCGTTCCTCATCGAACGCTTGATGATGTTTTGCCGCGCTCGCGGTCAGCGCCTGTCGCAGAGCTTCGGCCTCCTGCGCGAGCGCAACCGTCTTCTGCTGTTCCTGTTCGACCGATTGCGCGCTGCCCGCGGCCGCCGCCTGCTTGAGCTGCCCGATTTCCTCGCTCGCCTTGCGCAGTTGCATCGCCTGTGCCTCGATCTCGCGCTGCGCCGCCGCCAGCTCGCTCCACAATGCGGCGCGCCGTGCGCGTTCCTCGTCAAGCACTTGACGGTGTTTCGCCGTGCTGGTGATGAGTTCTTGTCGCGCAGCCGCGGCCTCGCGTGCGAGGGCAGCCGTCTTCTGCCGTTCGCGTTCGAGCGATTCTGCGGCGTCTGCGGCTGCCGCCTGCTTGAGCTGCCCCATTTCTTCGCTCGCCTTGCGCAATTGCGCCGCCTGCAGCTCGTTTTCGCGCTGCACTGTGGCGAGTTCGGTCTTCAGTGCGGCACTGCGTGCGCGTTCCTCGTCGAGCGCTTGACCGTGTTTCGCTGTGATTGTGGTCAGCTCTTGTCGCGCCGTCGCGGCCTCCTGCGCGAGGGCAGCGGCCTTCTGCCGTTCCTGCTCGAGCGCTTGTGCGCTGTCCGCGGCTGCCGCCTGCCTGGATTGCCGAGCTTCCTCGCTTACCGTGCGCAATTGTTGCGCCTGCGCCTCGTTTTCGCGCCGCGCGGCGGCAAGTTCGCTCTTCAGCGCGTCGCTGCGTGCGCGTTCTTCGTCGAGCGCTTGACGGCCTTCCGGCGCGCTTGTGGTCGGCATTTGTCGCGCAGCCGCGATCTCCTGAGCCAGGGCGACCGTTTTCTGCCGCTCCTGTTCGAGCGATTGTGCGCGGTTCGCAGCCGCAGTCTGCAACTGCACATCGAGTTCCTCGATAGCCCGCGGAGTGCCGGACGCCTCTGCGTCCTGCTTGACCTGCACAGCCTTCGTCCCCGCCCCGACTTCCGCTTGGCCGGGCACGGCTTGCTGCCGAAGCGCCAATGAATCGGTTTTCCGCGAGTCCTCACTGAGCAACGGGGTCTCTTGCCCGAAGCCGAAATAGAGGCGCGTGAGCACCGCCGCGATGAGTGTGATCCAGCAGGCTGTGATCAGCCGCCGCGCGCGCGGCGATGACGGCCAGAGCCGGGAGGAGGTGTGCGCTTCAACGTGGTCTTGTGGGAGATATTTGTCGCCCGGCATTGGACGCCAATGCGTCGGCGTGATCTTGCTTGGCTCGCTGTTTTCAGTGATCCACTGACCCACCTGAGCCGACCAGTGAGCAATGTCATAGGTCCCGGTCGGATCATGCTCCAGGATAACGGCTGTCCCATCTCTCGGTGCGGTCTCGATTGGGTGGCGCATTGCAATGAACGCCTCTTCTAACGGTATAATCTTCCGAGGTACTATCTGAGGTATTATCGGGTCATCGTCTCAATTCGGGTCAACTTCTGAATTTCGCTAATGAACCCAAGCGTATTCGACTGTGGAAAGGAGATTCAATACTCCTTCCGAGATACTGCCGAAGAGCGCTCATACTCCTTTCGATACTGCCAAACGCTCCTCAAGGCCGCTGAGACTTGTGGATCGCCCGTAGTTCTACGGCGTGGAAAGCTATCCGTCGCTCAAGCAGCGCCGCTTGGCAGCGGGGCGATGATGGATTGCGTTCGCTTTGTCTTCGAGCTACGGGGACACCTCGTTTGCATGCGCTCCTTGCAATGACAGCGCTTGTCTGGTTGCCGCTACTCGCGCAAGATGTCGCCCATGCCACTCAAACTCTATGAACTCGTCGGCACTGACCCATCCCGCCCGTTCAGCCCGTTCTGCTGGCGGACCCGGATGGCGCTGGCGCACAAGGGACTGTCGGCGGAAACCATCCCGTGGTGCTTCACCGATAAGCAAGCGATCGCGCCGTACGGTTCGGAAAAAGTGCCGGTGCTGCTCGACGGCGAAAATGCGGTCGTCGATTCCTGGACGATCGCCACCTATCTCGAAGACCAGTATCCGGACCGGCCGTCGCTGTTCGGCGGCGAGGGCGGCCGCGCCGTGGGGCGGATGCTGAACTGGTGGGGCGACGGGGTGATCGGCGGCATGTTTCCGCTGATCATTGCCGACATCCCGCTCAACCTGAAGCCGGAGGACGCGGCCTATTTCCGCAAGACGCGCGAGGCGCGCTTCGGCAAGCCGCTGGAAGAAACCATGGCCAGCCGCGACAGGGCGGTCGAAGGCTTTCGCAAGTCGCTCGACCCGCTGCGGCTGACATTGCGGACGCAGCCCTTCCTCGGCGGCTCTGCTGCGAACTATGCGGACTATATCGTGTTCGGCGCGTTCCAGTGGGCGCGGGTGGTCAGTCCGTTCAAGCTGCTGATGGAAGACGATCCGGTTTATGCCTGGCGCGAGCGGCTGTTCGATGCGTTCGATGGACTGGCGCGGAAGTCGCCAAGCTATCACGGGTAGGGGGCGGCGGGGTGCGTAGGTCACCGGGATCGCCGGCCAGAGCCAATCGCGGCGGCGTTGGTTGGCGGCAGGCAATGATTGCGTGGGTGTCGGGCCTATCGCCGAGGCTGTAAATTAGTTCTATCCGATAACGATGTTAGCTGTGACGTAAAATGAAGGCGTAATCTTATCCCCTTGGTGGCTGTCAGGGGAGACGCGTCATGACCGACTTTGAAGCCAGATTGGAGCGGTTCGAGACGCTCGCTGCCGAATGCGATTTGATCGGCAAGTTGACGGCGGACGCGGCGAAGCGCGAGCTATATCTGCGCCTCGGCCAGCATTACCGCGAACTGGCAGATGACATGCGGACGGTGATTGCGACTAAAGACGCCGCTTAGTTCGCCAGAAGGAAACTGCAGCGGGGCTAATGCCTGGCGTCAGCAACCGCGATAGAGCGGTGGCCTGCGCTCGATCCAGGCATTGATGCCTTCGCCGAGATCGCCGGTCGGAACGACAGCGGCGAATTGCTCGCTCTCGACTTGCAGCCCTTCGCCGATGCTCATGTTCAGTCCGCGGGTGACCGCCGTAATGATCCCGCCGACCGCGAGCGACGAATGCCTGACGATACGGCCCGCCAACTCGCGTGCGGCCGGCAGCAGGGCATCATGCGGCACGACCCTGTTGACCAGCCCGATCTCCAGCGCCCGTTGCGGCGAGAACGGATCGCCGGTCAATAGCAGTTCGAGCGCGCACTTGCGCCCGGCGAGCCGCGGCAGCCGCTGTGTTCCGCCGAAGGTCGGCGGCATGCCCAGATTGATTTCCGGCTTGGCGAAGCGTGCGCGCTCACTGGCGATGGCCAGATGCACGGCCTCGGTGATCTCGCATCCGCCGCCGAACGCCAGCCCGTTGACGGCTGCGATCACCGGCTTCCTGAAGGCTTCGAGCCGCGCGGTCATCGCCTGGCCGCGCCGGACGAAGTCGCTGATGGCCGTATCGCGACCGCGACGGACGCTGCCGGAGAATTCGTGGATATCGGCGCCCGCGGAGAACGCGCGTTCGCCCGCGCCGGTCAGGATCACGGCGCGTGTATCGGCGTCCGTCTCGATTCCATCCAGCGCCGCCATCAGGCGATCGATCAGATCGTAGTTCAGCGCATTGAGCTTGTCAGGGCGGTTGAGCGTGACCAGCGCGATCCCGTCATTGATTTCGAGCAGCACGGCGTCGGACATCTGGGTCTCTCCGTAAGTGTCGGTAGCTTGCGGGCACCCTAGAAGGCGGATCGCGTTGTGTATATTCACTGGATAGTATACATACGGGCCATGGCACGATCCGGAATCCCGACACGCGAGCGCATTATTTCGGCGGCGAGCGCGCTGTTCTACAATGACGGCATCAGGGGCGTCAGCGTCGATGCGGTGGCGGCGAAGGCCGGCGTTACCAAGCGCACGCTGTATTATCATTTCAAGAGCAAGGACGATCTGGTGGCGGCCTATCTCGCCGCCCGCGATCAGCCAAATCTCGCGCTGTTCCGGCAATGGTTTTTGGAAGCCGACGGTGGCTTGCCTGCCAGGGTCGAAGCAATCTTCCGCAATCTCGCCCGTTCGGCGCGGCATCCGAAGTGGAAGGGGTGCGGCTTCCTGCGCACGTCAGCCGAACTCGCCAACATGCCCGGCCATCCCGCGATCAGGATCGGCGCCGCGCACAAGAAGAAGTTCGAGGAATGGCTGCGTGCAATCTTTGCCGCAGCCGGGATCGCGCAGGCAGCGCAGCTCGCACGTCAGATATTGCTGCTGCTCGACGGCTCGTTTGCCGTCGTGCTGCTGCATCGCGATCCCAGCTATATGGAAACGGCGGGTGAGGCGGCGCATGCATTGATCGAGGCTGCGCTTCCCGCGCGGGCGAGGCGGCGTTCGAGGCGTCCGCAGTAGTCTCCGTCATTGCGAGGAGCCAACGGGTCGCGCGAATGCACGCCCGACAGGCTCCGCGACGAAGCAATCCATGCCTCCGCTCGTGGCGCTATGGATTGCTCGCTTCGCTCGCAGGGACGGCTAGGACGAGCGGCGTTCAAACCCGCCGCGCTCGCGCAGCACCTCGAGCACGGCGCCGAGGTCGGGCACAATAGCGGCGCATCGCGCGCGCGACTCTTCCGTCGGCGTCACCATGTCAGGCACCATGATCGTAATCGCGCCGGCGGCGTGGGCAGCGGTCACGCCGTGATTGGAATCCTCCACCGCCACGCAAACTTCCGGCTTCAGGCTGAACCGCGCCGCCGCCAGAAGATAGAGATCGGGGCTCGGCTTGCCGCGCGCGACGTCGTCGCAGGTCAGGAGCGTTTCGAAGCGGTGGCGAATGCCTGCAAGCCGCAGATGCGAATCGGCCGTGCGCAGCGACGAGGAGGTGACGATCGCCATCGGGCATTCGGCGCCTTGCAGCGCATCCAGCAGTTCGACCGCGCCGCTTTTCAGCGGCAGGCCAAGCTTAAGAATTTGATCGCGGTTGCTGACGAAAGCCCTGCTGATCTCCGCAAGCGGAAAGCTTTCCCCATAGCGCGCGTGCAGCATGGCCTCGCATTCCGGACCGGGAAGACCGACCATCGCCTGGCACAGCGTTACAGTATCGTCGGTGTAGCCATGCGTCTTCAGCGCCGCGACCAGGCTGTCGAGATAGACGCGCTCGGTGTCGAGCAGCGTGCCGTCCATGTCGAGCAGGACGGCGCCGACATTCCATTTGCCGGTCACGTCGCACCTGCGCCTGCGCGCTGTTCTGCGAGTTTGCGCAGGCAGGCCGGACAGAGACAATCGCTGCCGTCCACCGGCATCGGCAGGCGGAACGCTTCGTCGGAACACCAGCACGGCCCCGACAAACTGCAATTGAATTCAGCGCCGCAGCCGGCGCAGGCGAGGCGGCGGGAAGGCTGATTTTCTAACCGATTTGTCATGAATCGGACGGCATCCCTAAGTGGAATTAATCTCGGGTTCACGGTGAAGCGCGGTATAATCAGTGGCAATATACGCCCGCGAAAGACCCAAGGGAAATCCGATGGCCCGCGATTCGCAAGCCGCCCTCGTTGCGCTCAATCGCTTCGGACTAGGCGCGCGCGGCGGGGCGTCCGGCGATTTTCCCAATGCGGCCTCCGATCCGCGCGGCTTCGTCAAGGCAGAACTCGCCCGGCCCAATGGCGTGCTGCTCGAAGTGCCGGGATTGCAGTCGACACCGGCGCTCGGCAAGGCCGTGTTCGACTATCAGTTCGAGATTCAGCAGGCCCGCGATGCAGCTGCCAAGCAGGCCACGCCGGCGCCCGCCACCGAAGGTCAACCGCCAGCGGATGCGAAGGCGCAGCGGCGGAACCTTTCGCTCAACAGCATCGCCATGGATATGGCGCCCAGAGAACCGTCAAAGGAACCGCCGGCGAAGCCGCCGGAAAATCCCGATGCGGCCATGACGCCCACTGAGACGATGCGGCCCAATGCGCCAAAACCGCCACCGCCGCCGCTGAACGTCATCCAGAAGACCTTTCGCGCCGAGGCGCTGGCGCGGCTGCAACGCGCCATCATGGCCGATTGCGGATTTGGCGAGCGGCTGGTGGTGTTCTGGTCCAATCATTTCTGCATTTCCGCCAACAAGGGCGGGCCGGCGCGGATGTGGGCCGGCTCGTTCGAGCGCGAGGCGATCCGCCCCTATGTGCTCGGGCGTTTCGCCGACATGCTGAAGGCGGTCGAGCAGCATCCGGCGATGCTGTTCTTTCTCGACAACCAGCAATCGCTGGGCCCGGATTCGCGCGCCGGGAAAAACCGCAACCGGGGACTGAACGAAAACCTCGCCCGCGAAATCCTCGAACTGCATACGCTCGGCGTCGGCGGCGGCTATTCGCAGGACGACGTGACGTCGCTGGCAAACATCATCACGGGCTGGACCTACGCTGGGAGGCTGGGCCAGTTGGGGCCGCCCGGCAGCTTCGTGTTCAACGCCAATGCGCATCAGCCGGGTGCGCAGCGGGTAATGGGAAAAATCTACGACGCTCCCGGCGTCGCGCAGGGCGAAGCGGTGCTGACCGATATCGCGCGGCATCCCTCGACCGCGAAATTCATTGCCGGCAAATTCGCGCGTCACTTCGTGGCCGACGATCCGCCACCGGGATTGGTGGCACGGCTCGCCGGTGTCTTCACGAAAACCGACGGCGATCTCAAGGCGCTGGCGACAGCGCTGGTGGATTCCGATGACGCCTGGAAGGCGCCGCTTGCGAAGATGCGCTCGCCTTACGAATTTCTGGTCGCGGCCGGCCGGTTGTTGGCGCAGATCCCGAACGATCCCGGCCGCTATCTCTCCGGCCTCAACGCGCTGGGCCAGCCGCTGTGGGCGCCCGCCGGGCCGAACGGTTTTCCCGATACGAACGCCGCCTGGGCGGCGCCGGAAGGCATCAAGCTGCGGCTCGATCTATCAGCGCAGATCGCCTCACGGCTCGCCGACGGCGTCGATCCGCGCGACCTGCTCGAACTCGTTGCCGCGGATGCGGCATCATCAGAGACACGACGAACCGTCGAGCGCGCGGAATCGCGGCAGCAGGCGCTGGCGCTGTTGCTGATGTCGCCGGAATTCCAGAGGAGATGACATCCATGGAAACGACAATGGGTTGCTGTGAAAGCCTGGCGTCATCGGTAATCTCGCGGCGTGGCGTGTTGCTCGGCGGCGCCTCCTTTGCGGCATGGGCCTACTTGCCGAAATTTGCGCGCGCCGCCGACGGCCGCGATCCGCGGCTGGTGGTCGTCATCCTGCGCGGCGCGCTGGACGGGCTCGCCACTGTCGCGCCGATCGGCGATCCCGATTATGCCGGCCTGCACGGTGCGATCGCGTTGTCGTCGAGCGGCCCGAACGCGGCTTTGCCGCTCGACAATTTCTTTTCGCTGCATCCGGCGATGCCGGAATTTTCGCGGATGTATCGCGAGAAGAAGGCTGCCGTGATTCACGCGGTGGCGACGTCCTATCGCGACCGTTCGCATTTCGACGGCCAGGACGTGCTCGAGAGCGGCTTTGCAGGTCCCGGCCGGGTGCAGTCCGGCTGGCTCAACCGCGCGCTGGAAGGCCTGCCGAAAGGCGAGCGGGTGACGAGCGCGCTGGCGGTCGGCCCGACCACGCCGCTGGTGCTGCGTGGTGCTGCGCCAACCGTCGGCTGGGCGCCGGTCGCGGTGCCGCAGGCTGCGGAAGATACGGCGATGCGGCTCCTCGAACTTTATCAGCACCGCGATCCCGCGCTGGCGAGCGCGTTGAAGCAGGGCCTCGCTCTCGACAAGGCCGCGCAAGGCGACGACATGAAGCCGAAGCCCGGCACCACTGGCGCCGGCGCGATGCGGCTGGTGGCGCGCGGCGCCGCAAAACTGATGGCCGCCGACGACGGTCCGCGGATCGGTGCGCTCGCTTTCGACGGCTGGGACACGCACGCCAACGAAGGCGGGCCGGTCGGGCGGCTGGCGCAACTGCTCGGCGGTCTCGACGGCGCGCTGGCGGAGTTCGAAACCGGGCTGGGACCACGCTGGCGCGACACCGTAATTGTGGTCGCCACCGAATTCGGCCGCACCGCGCGCATCAACGGCACGCAGGGCACCGATCACGGCACCGGCACCATCGCGCTGCTCGCCGGCGGCGCGGTGAAAGGCGGGCGCGTGATCGCGAACTGGCCGGGGCTGAAGCCCGCCAACCTCTATCAGGGCCGCGATCTCGCGCCGACCACCGATCTGCGTGCGGTGATGAAGGGCGTGCTGAAGGATCAGTTCGGGCTGGCGGAACGCGTGCTGGCGGAGTCCGTGTTCCCGGACAGTGCTGGAGTGAAGCCGATGCAGGGGTTGGTGGGGTAGGTACCTAAACCTCTCCCCGCCCTTTTGCGGGGAGAGGTCGGATTGCGAAGCAATCCGGGTGAGGGGCAGGACAATGCGCGGCCGCAATGAAAAAACCATCCGAATCGCAAGACGGCTGCGCGTCAATCAGACAGACGCGGAAACGGTACTCTGGAATCGCATCCGCAACCGGCAGATCGACGGACACAAGTTCGCACGGCAAGTACCCATCAGCGGTTACATCTGCGACTTCGTTTGCCGTGAACTCAATCTGATTGTCGAGGTCGATGGCGGACAGCACAATGAATCAGCGGTGGATGCCGTGCGCGATCGTCGTTTGACCGATGACGGCTACAGGGTGCTTCGCTTCTGGAATAATGACGTGCTCGGCAATACCGACGGCGTTCTGACGACGCTTCAAGCGGAACTCTCGGATCGAGCCTCTCGCTTCTCTTAACCTCGCCCCGCTTGCGGGGAGAGGTCGGCGCGAAGCGCCGGGTGAGGGGGTACAGGTCTCACGTCGTTCAGAACTCGCGGAGGGAGCCCCTCACCCCAACCCTCTCCCCGCAAGAGGCGGGGAGAGGGAGCGGAGAGAGCGAGCCTCTTCAACCTCGCCCCGCTTGCGGGGAGAGGTCGGTGCGAAGCGCCGGGTGAGGGGGTACAGGTCTAACGTCGTTCAGAACTCGCGGAGGGAGCCCCTCACCCCAACCCTCTCCCCGCAAGAGGCGGGGAGAGGGAGTGGAGAGAGCGCCTCATCACTTCGTAATCCCGTCGATCTCCGCCAACTCCTCCGCGCTCAGTGTCCAGCCGATCGCTTTCACGTTCTGCTCGACCTGTTCGACACGCGTCGCGCCGGCGATGACGCTCGAGATTTGCGGGCGCGATGCCAGCCAGGAGAAGGCGAGCTCCAGCATGGTGTGGCCGCGGGCCTGCGCAAACGCCTGCAGTTTTTCGACGATGTCTTCATTACGCGGGGTGACGTAGCGGTCCTTCAACGCAGGCGCCTTGGCGAAGCGGGTGTCGTCGGGGACGGCGGCGCCGCGCTTGTACTTGCCGGTGAGGAGGCCGCTCGCCAGCGGGAAGAACGGCAGCAGGCCGAGCCGGTATTCCGTTGCTGCGGGTAGCAGGTCCTTCTCGATGCCGCGCACCACGAGGCTGTATTCGTCCTGGCAGGAGACGAAGCGGTTGACGTTCATCTGCCGCGCCAGCATTTCCGCTTCCGCGATCCGCCACGCCGGAAAGTTCGAATTGCCGATGTAGCGGACCTTGCCCTGGCGGACGAGGTCGTCCAGCGCGCGCAGCGTCTCTTCCATCGGCGTCAAGGAATCGTAGTCATGCTGCTGGTAGAGATCGATGTAGTCGGTCTTCAGCCGCGTCAGGCTGGCCTCGACCGCGGACATGATGTAGCGGCGCGAGGCGCCCTGCCTGGTGCCGTCATTGCTCATGGGTTTGGCATATTTCGTCGCCAGCACGATGTCCTTGCGGCGGTCGCCGAGGACGGTGCCCAGCACGGTCTCGGAGCCGCCCATGCCGGCATAGATGTCGGCGGTGTCGAACAGGGTGATGCCGAGGTCGATCGCCTTGTGGATCACCTTGCGCGAGGTTTCCAGATCGGTGCGCTGGCCGAAATTGTTGCAGCCGAGGCCGACGGCGGAAACGCGCAGGCCGGAGCCGCCGAGGTTGCGAATTTGCATGGATCGATCCTGTGGGATGGTCGCGGGAGGGAGCGCATTGTGGCCCGCGCCACTTCGCCCCGCAAGCAGCGGTACGATCGGCCGCCACGCTTGGCAGCCATGCGGCACAAAAAGATGCGGCCCCGGTCAGACGCGGCGACTGACGGGGGCCGCTTGGGGCGCGTGATCCGAGACGGGGGGCTGATCAGACGCGGGCGCAGGCTAGCCGCGCTTTGTTACGCCGCCGTGACATCAGGACTTATCCACAGCCGGCCCGATGGGCACGTCTTCACGAAAGCGTGTCAGAACAGCTTGCGGTAAACGACGAAGCCGGAACGCTCCGCCACCTTGTCGTAAAGCTGCATCGCGGTGTGGTTGGTCTCGTGGGTCTGCCAATAGACGCGGGAAGATCCCGCGAGCTTCGCCTGGTCGTACACGCCGTTGATCAAGGCGCGGCCGACGCCCTTGCCGCGCGCCGCCACGTCGGTGAAGAGGTCCTGCAGATAGCACGTCGGCTCGATCGCGGTGGTGCTGCGGTGAAACAGATAGTGCGTCAACCCAAGCAGTTCGCCGCCGCTCTCGGCGACCAGCGCATGCACCGGCTCGTAGGCGTCGAAGAAACGCGCCCACGTCATCGCCGTGATCTCGGGCGCAAGCGCGGTCGGCCCCGAGCGGCCGTAGAAGGCGTTGTAGCCTTCCCACAGCGGAAGCCATCGCCCGTAGTCCTGACGGGTGACGAAGCGGATGGTGAGGTCGCCGGACATTAAGCGATTCCGTTTTGCTGGGGAGATGACGCGTCGGGACGCGCGGGAGAAGCCTGTGCATTACTACAGACAGGGCAGAAAGGATCAATGTCGCAATAGCGCCGGCGTTGCCGCCGTTATTCCGCGGCGCCGAGGTGGTGGGCAAGGCTGCGATAGCTGCCGCGTAACGCGCGGTAGTAGTCGGCGCTGTCGGGATCGTCGCTGTGGCGAACGAGGTCGGTGACCGGTGTATAGCTCAGCATGCGTCCGCCATCGGGCAGCGCCGTGCAGATGAAGCGCAGCACCTGTCCGTCGGCGAGATTGATGTTGATCGGAGTGGAATCGCCCGTCCGGATCATTTCGGTGCGCTTGGCAATGAACGCGCTCAGCTCGTCCTCAGGCAGTTGCCAGGCGCCGGTGTCGCGGCCGTGATACATAAGCGCGATGAAGGGCGGCTTGCTGTCGGCCTGCTCGTCCGACAGCGCGAAATAATCGCGGAAGGCGCGGTTGATGAATTCGGCGCGGGTATCGGCATCGAGCAGCACGATGCCGATATCGACCTGATCGAGCGCAGCCGACAGGCGGTCGGCGGTGGCATGATGCTTCTTGTCCCATGCGAACGCATCGACCCATTTCTGCCGCAACAGGCCGGTGATGAGCGCGGTGCCGCCGGCGGTGACTGCCAGCAGCAGCATGCGCGCCAGGTCCGACATGTCGTAACCAGGCGCGGCGCGGTGATTGAGGAAGAACAGCGCGGAAGATGCCACCGCAATGGCGGCGCTGGCCATGCCGGAGACGATGCCGCTGACGGAGGCGGCAAGCGCGACGATGCAGACGAACAGCGGCGCGGGATTGGGGACCGGAACGAAATGTCGGTCGACCAGGAAGGCGACCAGCGCCGTCACTATCGTAAGAGCCGGACCGGAGATTGCGCGCCAGTTCAACTGCATGCCCGTTCTCGCCACTTGCCGGGAATAAGACGCAAGCATGCCTGATTGTTGCGATTGTGCACGCCTTTCTGCCGCCAGTCTTAAGAGAGCGTTGCGCGGATGCAGCGGGCTTTCGCATTCTTGAAATCAAATGATATTCGAATGCCCGAGAAGCGGGTTACGAAGCCCGCTGGTCAGGCCGAACGACATTTTGCAAGAGGACATCGATGCCCACTGTTTCCCCGACGCTGTTGCCAATCCTGATGCTGTTTGCCTCCAACGTCTTCATGACCTTTGCCTGGTACGGCCACCTGAAATTCAAGGAGAGCCCGCTGGCGCTGGTCGTGCTGGCGAGCTGGGGGATCGCCTTCGTCGAATACTGGCTGGCGGTGCCAGCCAACCGCTGGGGCAGCGCGGTGTACTCGGCGGCGCAACTCAAGACCATGCAGGAGGTGATCACGCTGGTGGTGTTCGCCTGCTTCTCGGTGCTCTATCTGAAGGAGCCGCTGGCGTGGAATCACGCGCTCGGCTTCGCCTGCATCGCCTTCGGCGCGTTTCTAATCTTTCACAAATGGTGAGCGCTTTTGCGCAGATCATCGTCACTTCGCGGCCGGCGTCACCCGCAATACCCGTCCGTTCGAACTATCTGTGAGCAGCCACAGCGCGCCGTCCGGTCCCTGGCGGACGTCCCTGATACGCTCGTGCAGGTTCTCCAGCAGGCGTTCCTCCGACGTTACGGCGTTTCCGTTCAGCGTCAGCCGCACCAGCATCGCGCTGCGCAACGCGCCGGTGAACAGGCTGCCGTTCCATTTCGGAAACAGCTTTCCGGTGTAGAAGGCCATGCCGGACGGCGCGATCGACGGCACCCAGTATTTGAGCGGCTGCTCCATGCCGTCCTTGGTCGTGCTGTTGTGGATTTTCGCGCCGGAGTAATCGATGCCGTAGCCGATCACCGGCCAGCCGTAATTCTTGCCCTTGCCGACAACATTGACCTCGTCACCGCCGCGCGGGCCATGCTCGATTTCCCAGGGCTCACTGGTCGTCGGATTGATCGCAAGTGCCTGTATGTTGCGGTGCCCGTAACTCCAGATTTCCGGCTTGGCATCGGCGCGGCCCGCGAACGGATTGCCCGGGGGTACCGATCCGTCGGGCGCGATACGGACTATCTTGCCGAGATGGTTGCCGAGATTCTGCGCTTGGTCGCGGTAGGTGAAGTGATCGCCGAGCGCCACGAACAGATTGCCGTCGTCGGCCTGTGCGATGCGGCAGCCATAGTGATTTCCCGAAGACAGCGGCCCTTGCTGGCGGAAGATGATCTTGACCTCGTCGAGGCGGCCGTTGCCGTCGTTCAGTTTGGCGCGCGCAGTCGTGGTGCGCCCGCCGCCCTCGGTGCGTTCGGCGAAGCAGAAATAGAGGGTCCTATTCTGCGCAAAGGATTTGTCGATGATAACGTCATGCAGGCCGCCTTGGCCCGAGGCCCAAACGTCAGGCACGCCCTTGAGCGGCGGCGAGACCTGTCCTTCCGCGCTGACGATGCGCATGCGGCCCGCCCGCTCGGTCACCAGCATCTTGCCGTCGGGCAGGAACGCCAGCGCCCAGGGATTAGCGAGGCCCCTGGCGATGGTCCGGACTTCGAGTTCGCCCGCCGACGAACCAAATGCTTGCTCCTGGCCGCGGGTGCCGGTGGCGATCAGGAACGAGACTGCGAGCAGGATCGCGACCGCCAGGGCGGCGGTCACAAGGCCGACAGGTGTTTTCATCCTGGTCGTCCAGTCGCGATGCCGATCATCGCGCGTTCGCTAATGATGCAAACAAAAAGGACGCAACTGTCACGGAATGGGCATTGCGACGGTGGCCTTGATCGACAGCACCGTCAGGGTGACCATGACACAAAGCGATAGCGTGCCGATCGCGAGCGAGGTGGCGATGGCACCAAGTAATCGGGAAGAAGCGACGGGCGCTCGGCTGCTCTCGAAGCCGACCGCGCCGGATGACCGCATCATTGGCCTAAATCCTTGTAACGCGGGACGAATCACCCGCGACTCACGCGACGTCAGGAAAACCTTGCAATGATCGCCGGCAACATTGCGGCGCCCCGGCCCCTGAAGATGGCGGAATCGCGGCAAAGGTTAAGTTTATACCCGCTATTGTTAACCTTTGGCGGCAAGCTCGCGCGAAAGTGAGGAGGCTGGCTGTAGGCGCGGCGGCGTTATGCGCCGGCGGCGACGCTGGCCTGGTCGTCGACCTCGGCCTCCGGCCGCCAGTCCATGGTCACGAAGCCGGGGGTCTGCTCGACCCGCCGCAGCCAGGCGCGGATGGCCGGGAAGGTTGCCAGATCGTAGTCGCAGCGGTCGGCGAGGTGGGTGTAGCCGTACAGCGCGATATCGGCGACCGTCAGTTGTCCCGCGGCGAAATAGGCGCAGCTCTTGAGATGGTTTTCCATCACCTGCAGCGCGGCATAGCCGCGCTCCATCCAGTCCTCCAGTGCATGCGTCTGCAGGTCGCGGCCGCCCTTGACCAGCGACAGCCAGAAATAGGCGGCGCCGATATTGGGCTCGAGCGCGTGCTGCTCGAAGAACATCCACTGCAGCGCTTCGGCGCGCTCGACCCGCGACTCCGGGGCCAGCGAAGTGCCGCCGCAGACATACCAGAGGATGGCGTTGGACTCGGCGAGATAGCGTCCGTTGGCGACTTCCAGCAGCGGCACCTGTCCGCTGGGATTCTTCTCCAGGAAATCCGGCGTGCGGCTTTCGCCTCGGAGAATGTCGACTTCGATCGCCTGATACGGCGCGTTGAGCAGCGCCAGCGCAAGGCGGACCTTGTAGCTGTTGCCGGAGCGCTGCATCGAATAGAGCTTGTACATCGTCTTTTGGAATTTCACTCGGTCAGGGGAAGCACGCACGCTGGAGCACGAACGCTGCGGACGCAAGGCTTTCGCGCCGCAACGCGGCTAAACAATGATGCCGTTATGAACGCGTCGCAAGACCCGCGGAATGGAAAAAGTCGAAAACCTCTACCGCACTGCACGCGCGCAGAATGATTCCATCAACACATCGGAACAAGTTAGATCACGCTTGCGCGACGCGGTGTGCGCCAACCGCATGGCTCGCGCGATCGAGTGCCGCGCGCCGCAAGACGAAGGCATAGAGGGCCAACTCGACGAATAGCCCCAGGGGTATGAAGGTGACCCCGGCGATGCTGCGCGACAACAGCGGCACGATCCAGGCCGCGGCGAGCAGGCTGATCTCGAAATCGCGAAAGCCGTGGCGCAGACCATGCCGCGCAACGAATGCGATCGCGACCGCGAGCGCCACGAGGTCATAGTCGAGCACATAGCGCGTCGCGAGCAGGCTGCCCAGCGCCAGCGCCGCGGCCTTGAGTTCGAAGGCAGCATCGCTGTGCCACAGCCAGGCCAGCGTAGCGGCGAGCATGGCGAGCAACGAGGCCTGCACCGCATAGGCGATAGGCACGCTCGCGCCCCACGCCCGGACGGCCGAGAAGATCGACTGGATCTTCTGCCAGCCGGTGCCGCCCTGTTCGAGCACGATCGTTTGCGTGAAATTCATCGAGTCGGCGAAGGCGTGCCAGATGCCGCTGCCGAGCAGCGCGAAGCTGACCGCGACCAGCGCTGCAACGGTGGCCGCCGCCGCGCCGATCGTGCGCCACCGTCCGCCCGCCAGAAGCGCGATCGGAATCAGGACGCCGAACTGCGGCTTGTAGGCCAGCAGGCCGATCAGCACGCCGGCAAGCCATGGCCTGCGATCGAGCCAGTGCAGCGCGCCGCCAAGCAGGGCCGCGGTGAGGAATCCATTCTGGCCGTGGCCGACATTGACAAACACGGCCGGGAAGGCGGCGGCGACCAGCAGCGTTTCCTAACGCGGCAGGATGGCGCGGACCGCTGCGAGGTAGGCCGCAAAACTCGCCACCAGCCAGATCGCCAGGCCCCACGCGTAGGAACGGCGGCGACGAGAACGGCAATCGCGAAGAAGAACGGCGGATAGTGCCAGCCATAGAACGGCACCTCGCGGCCGTCGAATACCGCCTTCTCCGCCGCGTGCTGGAGCGCGGGGGCGTAAGCCTCCGCCGAGCGGCCCTGCCAGGTCAGCGTGCCTGCCGCATAGACGTTGGAAAAATCGGTGCCGATCGGCTTGCCGCTGCGGTCGATCAGGCCGTCGGAAACCGCGAACCATCCGGCGAACAACAGGACCGAGAGGCCGAGCAGGATCAGGCTGTAGCAGCGCATTCGCGCCGCCGTCAGCCACTCGCCGGTTCGCAGCCCTTGCCAGATATGAGTCATTTCACCGCTGGATTTTACGAATATTGCGCCGCATTGCTCCGACCGTACCGAGCCCGCTTTAACGTTCCCTAAAGTTGGGCCTTATCCGGGCAAGCTTCTTGCGATGCAGCGCGCCGCGTCTTAGGGTACGCCGATCCCATCAGAAAGAGTCGTGGATTCCAGTGTTCACGGCGTTTGCCAGGAGATGATGATGCCCTTCCTGTCCGCCTCGCTCGCCCGTGTGAAGCCGTCCGCGACGATCGCGGTCACGGACAAAGCGCGCGCGCTGAAAGCGGCGGGCCGCAACGTCATTGGCCTCGGCGCCGGCGAGCCGGATTTCGACACGCCCGCCAACATCAAGCTGGCGGCGATCCGCGCCATCGAGGCCGGCAAGACCAAGTATACCGACGTCGGCGGCATTCCCGAGCTGAAGGAGGCGATATCAGCCAAGTTCCAGCGCGAGAACGGCCTGACCTACAAGCCGAACCAGATCATCGTCGGCACCGGCGGCAAGCAGGTGCTCTACAACGCGCTGATGGCGACGCTTAACCCCGGCGACGAGGTCATCATCCCTGCGCCGTACTGGGTCAGCTATCCCGAGATGGTGGCGCTGGCCGGCGGCGAGTCGGTGCCGGTGGTGTGCCCGGCGTCGAGCGGCTTCAAGCTGCGCCCCGAAGACCTGGAAAAGGCGATCACGCCGAAGACCAAATGGATCATCCTGTGCTCGCCGTCGAACCCGACCGGCGCCGCCTACACGCGCACCGAGCTGAAGGCGATCACCGACGTGCTGGTGAAGCATCCGCATGTCTGGGTGATGACCGACGACATGTACGAGCACCTGGTCTATGACGACTTCCAGTTTGCAACGCCGGCGCAGGTCGAGCCGAAATTGTACGAGCGCACGCTGACGGTGAACGGCGTGTCGAAAGCCTATTGCATGACCGGCTGGCGCATCGGCTATGCCGGCGGCCCCGCCGACCTGATCAAGGCGATGGCGACGATCCAGTCGCAGTCGACCTCGAACCCGTCGTCGATCGCGCAGTGGGCTTCCGTCGAGGCGCTGAACGGTCCGCAGGACTTCATCCCCGTGCACAACAAGGTGTTCAAGGAGCGTCGCGACCTCGTGGTCTCGATGCTCAACCAGGCCAAGGGCATCGACTGCCCGCGGCCGGAGGGCGCTTTCTACGTCTATCCGTCCTGCGCCGGCACCATCGGCAAGACCTCGCCATCAGGCAAGGTGATCGCCAATGACGAAGACTTCGTCACCGAGCTGTTGGAGAGCGAAGGCGTCGCTGTCGTGCAGGGTTCTGCGTTCGGGCTTGGACCGGCGTTCCGGATTTCCTACGCGACCAAAACCTCCGACCTCGAAGACGCCTGCAAGCGCATCCAGCGCTTTTGTGGCAATTTGAGATAAGAAGCGTTTCAGTAGAAGCCTGTCCCGCACTTGATGCGGGATGGCTTTTCGGTTCGCGTCAAAAAAGCGTGTCAAATCACAACAGGTCGTGATCGCCTGATGTTTTGACGGCTTCTTGAGGAAGCGCCATGTTTTCGACACGGCGCTTCCATCCTGTCCGCTCCGCTGAATTTGTTCATCAACATGCGGAGACTGGGATACATGCGACTCCTGACATTGACACTCGCCACGCTTTCGCTGCTGGCGCCGCTCGCAAGCGCTGACGCGGCGCCAGCGGTTCGCGCCGGCATCCTGCAATGCCAGGGCGGCCAGAATGTCGGCTTCGTGGTCGGCTCGGTGACGAGCCTCGAATGCGTGTTCCGCAGCGAAGGCCGCCGGCCTGAACCCTACATCGCCAGGGTGCAGCGCATCGGTCTCGATCTCGGCGTCACCGAGCAGACGCAGTTGTCCTGGGCGGTCAGTGCGCCGAACAGCCGGCTCGGGCGCGGCGAACTCGCCGGCAGCTATGGCGGCGTCGGCGCCAATGCATCGATCGGCGTCGGCGGCGGCGGCAATTTCCTGGTTGGCGGTCCCGCCAACGCCTACGCGCTGCAGCCGATCAGCGTGCAGGGACAGACCGGGCTGAACGTTGCCGCTGGCATCGCAGGCGTCGAGCTGCAGCCATTCTACGGCAACGGCCCGCGCCGGCACGTGCGCCGCCATCGTCACCGCGGCTGAGGATGACACGTCGAGGAAGAGGCCCGCGCAAGCGGGCCTTTTTTGTTGAGTTCGATTCGTCATTCCGGGCTCGCGCTCTGCGCGCCCCGGAATGACGGTAGTGGTGATTCTGGCACGGCCTGTGATGTTATGGCATAGAACGCCGAGCGCCGCGGGCACGGCCTTGTTTCATGCTCTGCTCGCATCACCGTTTTTCAGCCGGAGATTTCTTCATGCGTCGTTTCCTCATCCTTGCCGCGCTCGCCACGCTGGCTTCGTCGATCGGCGGCGCCCATGCGCAGCAGGCGCAGCGCGTGCAGGTCGGCGTGCTGGAGTGCCGCGGCGGCGCCAGCGTCGGCTTCATCGTCGGTTCCGTCACCCATCTCGGCTGCGTGCTGCGCGCCGAAGGGATGCCCGAGGATCGCTATGTCGCCACCATCCGGAAAGTCGGGCTCGATCTCGGCATCACCCAGGAATCGGCGCTGGCCTGGGGCGTGTTCGCACCTGTAGCCCGCCTCGGGCCGGGCGGCCTTTCCGGCGACTATGTCGGCGCGCAGGGCAGCGCGACGCTCGGCGTCGGTGTCGGCGGCAACATGCTCGTCGGCGGCTCCGCCAATTCGATCGCGCTGCAGCCCTTGAGCGTGCAGGGCCAGGTTGGCGTCAGCATTGCTGCCGGATTGGAAAGCCTGGAACTCCGGCCGGGGCGTTAATCGAGGCGGCTTCTTTCCGGCCTGTCTTTTTCCGCGCATATCGTTGCGCTCACGCGGGCTGCTTGCTGGCCGCCCCCTCCGGCACCGGCTAGCATGAATCATGAGTTCGAATCATCAGATTGCGTCCGGCCAAGCCAGGCTGGCTGCGAAGGTCGTCGGCCATGGCGACCCTGTTGTCTTTCTGCACGCCGCAGTCTGCGATAGCCGCATGTGGCGCGCGCAACTGGATGCCGTCGGCGCAAGCAACAAGGCGATCGCATATGATCGGCGGGGCTTTGGCGAGACTCGCGCGGAAAAGGAGGACTTTTGTGCAGTCGCGGATTTACTGGCGGTGATTGATGCCGTCGGGAACGGCGCGCCGACGATCCTTGTTGGATGCTCTCAGGGTGGACGGATCGCGCTCGACACTGCGCTTCTGCATCCATCCTATGTCCGCGCTCTCGTTCTCATTGCGCCCGCCGTGAGCGGCGCGCCTGAGCCGACCTATCCGCCTGACATCGAGGGCCTGATGGCCAGGCTTAAGGACGCCGAACAAGCCGGCGATTTGGATCGCGTAAACGCAATCAAGGCTCATCTTTGGCTGGATGGTCCACTGCAGCCCGAGGGGCGTGTCACGGGCGAGGCGCGCCGGCTGTTCCTCGACATGAACGCCATTGCGCTGCGATCGCCGCCGATCGGGTCGAACCTCGATGTCGCGCCCGCCTTCGATCGTCTCGGCGAGATATCGGCGCCATCGCTTGTGATCTGGGGTGACCTCGATTTCCCGCACATTCAGGAGCGATGCCGTCATATGGCTGCGACAATGTCGAACGGGGCGGGCCATATGTTGACCGGCACCGCCCATCTGCCGAGCCTGGAGCGGCCGACTGAGATCACAGGCCTCCTTGCGGAGTTCATCGATGGCTGTTCCGACCACCAGGCATAGCAAGCGCGGCGCAGGGCAGCGCCATGCTCGGTGTTGGCGGTCGGCGGCTCCGCCAATTCGATCGCGCTGCAGCCTTTGAGCGTGCAGGGCCAGGTTGGCGTCAGCATTGCTGCCGGATTGGAAAGCCTGGAACTCCGGCCGGGGCGTTAATTCTTCGCTAGCGCTTCGATCGCGCTCTCGATGCAGCGCAGCGACGTTTTCCCGCTTGCCAAAATCACGGGACGGGCGGAGCATCCAATCCGCCGACCCAATCACGGGCCGAGCTCCAAACAAGGAGGCGGCAATGGGACAAGACGTCAGAAGTCCCCACGGTCCACGGTGCATAGCGCTAGTGGGCCCTTTCCAGAGCGGTAAAACCACACTTCTAGAGGCCATATTGGCGCGAACGGGCGCCATTAAAAATGCCGGCAGCGTCGATGCCGGAACTTCCGTAGGCGATGCGAGCCCCGAGGCACGTCACCACAAGATGGGCGTGGGCCTCTCCGCCGCCACCACCACCTTCATGGGCGATAGTTATACCTTTATCGATTGTCCCGGCTCGATCGAGTTCGCGCACGACATGCGCGGCGCGTTGCCCGCGGTCGATGCCGCGGTCGTGGTCTGCGAGGCGGACGAGAAAAAGCTGCCGCAACTGCAGATCATCCTGCGCGAGCTGGAGGATCTCGGCATTCCGCGTTTTCTGTTTTTGAACAAGATCGATCGCGCCAACAAGCGCATCCGCGAGACGTTGGCGACGCTGCAGCCGGCCTCGCGCGTGCCGCTGGTGCTGCGGCAGATCCCGATCTGGAACGGCGAGTTGATCGAAGGCTTTGTCGATCTCGCGCTGGAACGCGCCTTCGTTTACCGCGAACACAAGCCGTCCGAGGTCATCGCATTGGACGGCGGCAATCTCGACCGCGAGAAGGAAGCGCGCTTCACGATGCTGGAAAAGCTCGCCGACCACGACGACGCGCTGATGGAGCAATTGCTGGAGGACATCCAGCCACCGCGCGACGCCGTGTTCGACGACCTCGCCCGCGAGTTGCGCGAAGGTCTGATCTGCCCGGTGCTGCTGGGTGCGGCGAGCCGCGAAAACGGCGTGCTGCGGCTGATGAAGGCGCTGCGGCATGAAGCGCCCGGCGTTGTCGAGACGGCGAAGCGGCTCGGCGTGTCGTCGCAGAAGGATGCGCTGGCCTATGTGTTCAAGACCCTGCATCTGCAGCACGGCGGCAAGCTGTCGCTGACGCGGCTGCTGGCCGGCCACCTCGATGACGGCGCGACGCTGCAATCTTCCTCCGGTGAGGCCGGGCGGGTTTCCGGTATTCTCGCAGTGAGCGGCGGACACGACACCAAGCGGGCCGCGGCCGAGGCCGGAGAGACGATCGCGCTCGGCAAGCTCGACGCAATCAAGACCGGCGACACGCTGTCGAGCGGCAAGACCGCGCCAACGGCGCTGACGCGTCTCG
This sequence comes from Bradyrhizobium sp. AZCC 1610, assembly GCF_036924515.1. Taxonomy (NCBI): domain Bacteria; kingdom Pseudomonadati; phylum Pseudomonadota; class Alphaproteobacteria; order Hyphomicrobiales; family Nitrobacteraceae; genus Bradyrhizobium; species Bradyrhizobium sp. AZCC 1610. Next base: position 768,499 of record NZ_JAZHRR010000001.1, read on the forward strand.
AGCCGACGCCGCCGGTGCTGGCGATGTCGCTCGCGGCTGTCGACCGCAAGGACGACGTCAAGCTCGGCCAGGCGCTGTTGCGGCTGAACGAGGAGGATCCGTCGCTGACGATGATCCAGAACCAGCAGACCCATGACATCGTGCTGTGGGGACAGGGCGAGATGCATCTGCGCGTCGCGCTCGAGCGGCTCAAGGATCGCTTCGGCGTCAACGTCAAATCGCAACCACCTGCGATCGGCTATCAGGAGACTATCCGCAAATCGATCACCCAGCGCGGCCGCCACAAGAAGCAATCCGGTGGCCATGGCCAGTTCGGCGACGTGGTGCTGGAGGTCAAGCCGATGCCGCGTGGCTCGGGTTTCGCGTTCGACGAAAAGGTCGTCGGCGGCGCGGTGCCACGCAACTATATCGGCGCAGTGGAAGAGGGCGTGGTCGATGGCCTGGCGAAGGGCCCGCTCGGCTTCCCCGTCATCGACGTGCAGGTGACGCTGACGGACGGCTCCTATCACAGCGTCGACTCCTCCGATCTCGCCTTCCGCACGGCGGCGCGGATCGGTATGAGCGAGGCGCTGCCGCAGTGCCAGCCGGTGCTGCTGGAGCCGATCCACATGGTGGAGATCGTCTGCCCGACGGAGGCGACGGCGAAGATCAACGCCATCCTGTCGGCGCGTCGCGGCCAGATCCTGGGCTTCGACACCCGCGACAACTGGCCGGGATGGGATTGCGTCCGCGCCACCATGCCGGAGGCCGAGATCGGCGACCTGATCGTGGAATTGCGGTCAGCCACCGCCGGCGCCGGTAGTTTCACGCGGGCATTCGACCGCATGGCCGAAGTTACCGGCCGCGCCGCCGACCAGATTATCGCCGCGCACCGCGTCGCGGCGTGAGATGACTTATGAGATGTCGATGATCGTGGCCTCCGGACCATGATCATTGACAGCGCCCGCTGCTTGCCTGATGTGACAGGCATGACAACTGGAACAAAACCTCCCGCCGCCTGCCTGATCGGATGGCCGGCTGCGCATTCGCGCTCGCCGCTGATCCATCATTACTGGCTGCGGACGCTCGGCATCGCGGGCGGCTACGTCATCGAGGCGGTGCCGCCCGACGAGTTTCAGGACTTCGTCTTTCGGCTGTCGCTGCGCGGCTTCGTCGGCGCCAACGTCACCATCCCCCACAAGGAGCGTGCGCTTTCGCTGTCGAAGCCGGACGAGCGGGCGCACGCGGTCGGCGCGGCCAATACGCTGTGGTTCGAGAATGGCGAACTCTGCTCGACCAACACCGACGTCGAAGGTTTTATCAACAATCTCGACGCATGTGCTGATGGATGGGACAGGTGCGAGGACGCGCTGGTGCTCGGCGCCGGCGGCTCATCGCGCGCCGTTCTGTTTGGCCTGCTCGACCGTGGCATCAAGCGGGTGCATCTCGCCAACCGTACCATGGAGCGCGCCCACGCGCTGGCGGATCAGTTCGGCGCGAGCGTTCTGCCGGTGGCGTGGGATGCGCTCGGCGATCTGCTGCCGCGCGCCGGGTTGCTGGTGAATACGACGTCGCTCGGCATGAAGGGGCAGCCGCCGCTCGAACTCGATGTCGGGCGGTTGCCGCCGCATGCCGTCGTCGCCGATCTCGTCTACGTGCCGCTCGACACGCCATTGCTGACGGCTTCACGCGCGCGCGGGCTGAAGACCGCCGACGGGCTCGGCATGCTGTTGCATCAAGCGGTGCGCGGCTTCGAATTGTGGTTCGGCCGGCGCCCCGAGGTGACGCCGGAACTGCGCGCGCTCGTCGAAGCCGATCTCACGAATACATGATCGGCTGATCGCGAAGACTTGAGCCGGAATTTTTTCGAGAAGCCGGGGTCAATGGTTACGTCAGTGCCGCCACCGGAGATTCCCGCCATGTCCGTCAGTCGCTTTCAACTCGTTCGCTTGCTTGCCGCCGTCGCGATGGTCGCGGGCTCCACGCTCTACGCGATCGCCCAGCAGCCGCCGACGCCGACGCGCGTTCGCGGCACCATCGAGGCCGTCGATGGCGACGTGCTCGCCGTGAAGTCGCGGGGCGGCGAGGACGTCAGGCTGCATATGACCGGCGACGTCAACATCGTCGGGATCAGCAAGATCTCGCTGTCCGACGTCAAGGTCGGTTCCTTCATCGGCACCACCACGGTGCCGGGACCCGACGGCAGCCAGAACGCGGTGGAGGTGCATGTGTTTCCGGAAGCGATGCGCGGCACCGGCGAGGGCTCGCGGCCCTATGACCTGCGTCCCAACTCCACCATGACCAACGCCACTGTGGCGGAGTCCGTGGTCGGCAATGACGGTCATACCCTGATGATCAAATACAAAGGCGGCGAGAAGAAAGTCGTGGTCTCCCCGGAGACGCCGGTCGTGACCTACGTTCCCGCCGGCAAGTCCGACCTCAAGCCCGGCGCCAAGGTGATCGCCTTCATGAAGAAGCTGCCGGACGGCTCCTTCGAGACCAGCCGTGTCAGCGTCGGCCGCGACGGGCTGACCCCGCCGATGTGAAGTCGCCCCCGGGAATAGCTACTCCCGTCCGGTGTTTGCGTTGAGTTGGGCGCCAATACACCTCGGGAGGAATACCATGCTGCAATCTTCTTCATGGCCGCGCGGGCTCGCGGCCTCGCTGGCCTTTGTCACCCTGCTTGGATCGGCGGCGTGGGCGCAACAGCCGCCGACGATCCGCATTCGCGGCACCATCGAGGCCGTCGACGGGCCCATGCTGTCGATCAAGTCGCGCGAGGGCACCGACATGAAGGTGCGCGTCACCGACAATGTCGCGGTGTTCGGCGTTGCCAAGACCGAACTGTCTGACATCAAGGAAGGCTCCTATATCGGCGTTACCGGGATGCCGGAGCCGGACGGCACCCAGAAGGCGGTCGCGGTGCATATCTTCCCCGAGAACCAGCGCGGCGCGGCCGAAGGCTTCCGGCCCTGGGACCAGCGCCCCAACTCGACCATGACCAATGCCACCGTCGCGCAGACGGTGAAGGGCACCGACGGCCAGAACATCCTGGTCAAATACAAGGACGGCGAAAAGAAAGTCGTGGTGCCGGAGGGTACGCCCGTCGTCACCTTCGTCGCCGGCGACAAGTCCGAACTGAAGCCGGGCGCCAAGGTGATTATCTTCAGCGCGGTGAAGAAGGACGACGGCACGCTGGAAGCGGCTCGCGTTAATGTCGGTCGCGACGGGATCACGCCGCCGATGTGAGGGGTTCCTGCTGAGCTCTCTCAACGGGTCGTCCCTGCCTTGTGCGCAATTGCGCACTTGGCGCAGGGACCCATAACCACGACTGTTTACTGTAGATTGAAGGCGTCTACCACATCGCCTAACTGAAGGGCCGCGGCGTATGGTTCCCGGCGTTCGCCGGGACGACGATAGAGTTTGATCCGTCTCACACCGCCAGCACGTTATCGTCGATCTCGGCGATCGTGTTGACGCCGCACAATCCCATGGTGGTGAGCATTTCCTTGGCGATGATGTCGAGCGCCTTGGCGACGCCGGCCTGTCCGCCGGCGCCCAGGCCATAGGCATAGGCGCGGCCGATCATGCAGGATTTGGCGCCGAGCGCGAGTGCCCGCATCACGTCCTGGCCGGAGCGGATGCCGCCGTCGAACATGATCTCCATTTTCGAGCCGACCGTGTCGACGATTTCGGGCAGCACCTCGATCGATGACGGCGCGCCGTCGAGTTGGCGGCCGCCATGGTTGGAGACGACAATGGCCTGCGCGCCGGTCTTGGCCGCGATCTCGGCGTCCTCGACGTCGAGAATGCCTTTCAGGATCAGCTTGCCCGGCCAGATCGAGCGGATCCAGTCGATGTCCTTCCAGTTCAGCGAGGTATCGAACTGCGACGCGGTCCATTCCGACAGCTTGGTGAGATCCTCGGTGCCTTTGACGTGGCCGACGATGTTGCCGAAGCTGCGGCGCTTGCCGCGCAGCACGCCGGCGACCCATGACGGCTTGCTGGCGAAGTCGAGCAGTTTCGACAGCGACCATTCCGGCGGCACCGACATGCCGTTCTTGATGTCCTGGTGGCGCTGGCCGATCACCTGCAGGTCGACGGTCAGCACCAGCGCCGAGCATTTCGCCGCGATCGCGCGCTCGATCAGCGCCTTGACGAAACCGCGGTCCTTCATCACGTAGAGCTGGAACCAGAACGGCTTGTCGACGGCGGCTGCGATATCCTCGATCGAGCAGATCGACATCGTGCTCTGGGTAAAGGGAATGCCGGCGGCTTGGGCAGCGCGGCAGGCATGAATCTCGCCGTCGCCATGCTGCATGCCGAGCAGGCCGACCGGCGCGAGGATCAGCGGCATCGCGGCTGGCTCGCCGAGGATCGTGGTGGAGAGATCGCGCTTGGAGACGTCGACCAGGATACGCTGGCGGAACTTGATCTGGCGAAGATCCTCGGAATTGGCGCGCAGCGTGTCCTCGGTGTAGGAGCCGCGGTCCGCGTAGTCGAAAAACGCCTTGGGAACCCTGCGCTTGTGCAGCTGGCGCAGATCCTCAATGCAGGTGATGTGCTTCATGGACGTCCCGGCCCTTCTTGAATTTCCTGGCGGTGTCGTCATCTAGCATGGTTGGATGGCCAGCCAAATCGCATCTCCCAAATCGCGTCTCTGGCGCCATTCCCGACGGGAGGACATCCCATGACCGGACCGCGCAGTGTTGCCCCCGTCGAGACCGGCTCGGCCGTTTCAGAGGAAAAGCGCCGGCTCGACGACGCCCTGGAGGAGGGGCTCGAAGAGACCTTTCCGGCGTCCGACCCGGTCAATGTCACCCAGCCAGCGCCCTCGAAGGGCGACCTCCACGTCAAGCGGGGCGGCCGCCCGTCCTGATCCCGGTGGGCGCAGAAGGATAATTTACAATAATAACAAACGCTTATGCGTTGATCGGGGCCGCTTCCGGCCGTAATGATTCATCATATTTTTTGAAGCCATTTTAGCGGCCGAGGGATTATAACCCATGCACACTAGGATGGAGGGCGTTCGGGGGATTCGTGGCCTTGATGGCCTGAAGAAGACTCTGGAACGGCTGGGGGTCACATGAGTCGCAAATATTTCGGTACCGACGGAATTCGGGGCCGCGCCAATGGTTTGATCACGCCGGAGCTCGCGCTCAAGGTGGGGCAGGCGGCCGGCCTGGTGTTTCAGCGTGGCGACCACCGCCACCGCGTCGTCATCGGCAAGGACACGCGTCTCTCCGGCTACATGATCGAATACGCCATGGTGGCCGGCTTCACCTCGGTCGGCATGGACGTGCTGCTGCTCGGTCCGATGCCGACGCCGGCGGTCGCGATGCTGACCAAGTCGATGCGCGCCGATCTCGGCGTGATGATCTCAGCCTCGCACAATTTGTTCGAGGATAACGGCATCAAGCTGTTCGGCCCGCAGGGCTTCAAGCTTTCCGACGATGTCGAGACGCAGATCGAGCAATTGCTCGACGAGCCGATCGACCGTCGCCTGGCGCAGAGCGCCAGCCTCGGGCGCGCCCGCCGCATCGATGGCGTGCATGACCGCTACATCGAATTCGCCAAGCGCACGCTGCCGCGCGAGCTCTCGCTCGACGGGCTGCGCGTGGTGGTCGACTGCGCGCACGGCGCGGCCTACAAAGTGGTGCCGGAAGCGCTGTGGGAACTGGGCGCCGACGTCATTGCGATCGGCGTCGAGCCCGACGGGTTCAACATCAACAAGGAATGCGGCTCGACCTCGCCGGAGGCGCTTGCCAAGAAAGTGCGCGAGATGCGCGCCGATATCGGCATCGCGCTCGACGGCGACGCCGATCGCGTCATTCTGGTCGATGAGCGCGGACATGTGGTCGACGGCGATCAGTTGCTCGCGGTGATCGCGCAAAGCTGGAAGGAAGACGGCCGTCTCGCCAAGCCCGGCATCGTCGCCACCGTGATGTCCAATCTCGGGCTCGAACGTTTCCTCGAAGGGCAGGGCATCGGCATGGTGCGCACGCCGGTCGGCGACCGTTACGTGCTCGAGCAGATGCTCAAGCAGGGCTACAATCTCGGCGGCGAACCCTCAGGCCATATCATCCTCTCCGACTACGCCACCACGGGCGACGGCTTCGTCGCCGCGCTGCAGGTGCTGGCCGTGGTGCAAAAACTTCGCCGTCCGGTTTCGGAAGTCTGTCACCGTTTCGATCCGCTGCCGCAGATCCTGAAGAACGTGCGCTACCGCTCAGGCAAGCCGCTCGACCATGCCGAGGTGAAATCGGCGATCATGGACGGCGAGAATCGCCTCAACGGGCACGGCCGGCTGCTGGTCCGTTCGTCCGGCACTGAGCCCGTGATCCGCGTGATGGGCGAGGGCGACGACCGCATCCTGGTCGAGGACGTCGTCGATCAGATCGTCACCGCGCTCGGTCACGCCGCGGCGGCATAAGCCAGCTTTATCCTGATGGCGCGGGATCGCTGATCGGTGGTGCGGCAACGCATCGCAGCCATAAGCTATTGCTGCTGGTCGCGACGATGGCCCGACCGTAGAACACGGACACTGCCTGTCCGCGATTCTTTTCGGGAATGCGCCCTTGAACAAGCCCGTCATCGTCTCAGAAGAAACGGCGACCGCGCCGGTAGTCGTGCCGGACGCAGCGGGCCTTGCCGCCAAGGCGGCCGTCGCGGGGCCGGCCTATGTCGTGCTGGCCGGCATCAGCTTCTCGCATTTCCTCAACGACACCATGCAGTCGTTGATCGCCTCGGTCTATCCGATCCTGAAGGACGCTTACGCGCTGGACTATGGGCAGATCGGCATGATCACGCTGGCGTTCCAGTTTACCGCGTCGCTGCTGCAGCCTGTTGTCGGGCATTTCACCGACAAGAAGGCGCAGCCGTTCTCGCTTGCGATCGGCATGGCCTTCACCTTCTTCGGATTGCTGCTGCTCAGCGTCGCGGCGCGCTATCCCATCATCCTGATCGCGGCGGCGCTGGTAGGCCTCGGCTCGGCCGTGTTCCATCCGGAGTCGGCGCGGATCGCGCGTCTCGCCTCGGGTGGCCGCTACGGCTTCGCGCAATCGGTGTTTCAGCTCGGCGGCAGTTTTGGCACCTCGATGGGGCCGGTGCTGGCGGCCTTGATCGTGGTGCCGTTCGGCCAGCCCTCGATCGCCTGGTTTTCATCGATCGCGTTTCTGGCGATCGTGATCCTGTGGCGGATCGGCGTCTGGTACAAGCCGCAGATCGCGACGAGGAAATCGGCTGCGGTGGAACGTCATCCGGACCTGCCGGATTCGCGGCGCGTCAAAATTGCGCTCGCGGTGCTGGTCGCACTGCTGTTCTCGAAGCAGCTCTATGTGTCGAGCCTGTCGAGCTATTACATCTTCTATCTGATCGACAAGTTTCAGGTGTCGACGCAGGCAGCCCAGCTCTACCTCTTCGTGTTTCTCGCGGCCAATGCGGCAGGCGCGTTCTTCGGCGGGCCGCTCGGCGATCGCTTCGGCCGCAAATACGTCATCTGGTTCTCGATCCTGGGCGCGCTGCCGTTCACGCTGGCGCTGCCCTATGCCGGCCTTGCCGCGAGCGCCGTGCTGACAGTTTTCATCGGCCTCATCCTCTCGTCGGCTACGTCCTCGATCATCGTGTTCGCGCAGGAACTGATGCCGCACCGTTTCGGAATGATCTCAGGCGTGTTCTTCGGCGTCGCCTTCGGCATCGGCGGACTTGGCGCCGCCGTGCTCGGCAAGCTCGCCGACCACACCGGGATCGCCTTCGTCTATCACCTCTGCGCGTTCCTGCCCGCGCTCGGCCTGCTCGCGGTGTTACTGCCAAAGATGCCAATGCACGCGCGCTGACGCGTTCTCGCGAGGTGAGGGCGGAAGCTCAGCGCATCAACAAAATCTTAACGGCGCGGCGGCGAGTGGATTCTTCTCAATACATCGTTAGGACGTATGGCAGTTTGTCCATTGTTACTCATGTTGCAAATGCATCGGGACTCGCGTCGCAAACAGCGCGATGAAAAAGTCAGAGTTTGTCAACCTTAATAATTAGGGTTAAGCGCCGCTTAAGCATTTAATGCCATCGTCCGTCCGTGAGTTTTTGAAGTGGGGCCTTTTTTGCAGTCAGCCTCACCGGACAAAAGGACGAAGCCAATGCGTAGCGTTAAGTCTTTCATTGCCGCCGGTGCGGCCACTTTATTGTCCCAGGCGGCGTTTGCTGCCGACATGGCGATTGCGCCTCCTCCGATGTATGCTCCCCCGGTGGTCGAGGATTTCGGCGGCTGGTATCTGCGCGGCGACATCGGCTTCAGCAATCAGCGGGTCGATCGTTTGAACAACGCGCTCGACGCCACCCTCACCTCATCGGTGCAGAGGAACAGCTTCAACAGCGCCGGCATCTTCGGTCTCGGCGTCGGTTACAAGGTCAACAACTGGTTCCGCGCCGACGTGACCGGTGAATACCGCGGCAATTCGCAGTTCGTCGGCACCGACCGCATCACCTATGTAGGCGGCGTCGGCATCGACACCTACCACGCTACCAAGAACGAGTGGGTCGTTCTCGCCAACGCCTATGTCGATCTCGGTACCTGGTGGTGCATCACCCCGTTCATCGGCGCCGGCGTCGGCGGCGCGCGGGTCGCGATCAACGGTTTCACTGACGCGGGCATTGCCAACAATGGCGGCGGTGCGCTGCCGGGTCTCGCCTTTGGCGACAACGTCGCGAAGTGGAATTTCGCCTGGGCCGCGCATGCCGGTCTCGCCTACAGGGTCACGCCGAACTTCACCGTCGAACTCGCCTATCGCTATCTCGACATGGGCGACGGTCTGACCGGCGACTTGCGGACCTTCGACGGCAGCGGTGTCAACACCATCAACCCGATGACCTTCAAGAACATCACTTCGCATGACCTGAAGCTCGGCGTGCGTTGGGATCTGACCAGCCCGCAGGTTTACGCGCCGCCGCTAATGCGCAAAGGTTAATCGCGACTGCCATTCGTTAACGTTGCCGAACGGCGCGGGCACTTCCCGCGCCGTTTGCTTTTGGTGCATGGCGATGCGGGAGCTGCGGCGGGCGAAAAATGTTTGCCGGCTTTCCGACAAGATCTTGCCTAATCGGTGCACGCGACAACGATTGGTTAAGGTTAACAGGCGATGATCAACGCAGGTTCAGAGTGTCCGATGGAGCGTTGCGATGCGTCGATTTTTGCTGGTGGCGGTGATGGGCGGAGCGGTGACCGGCGCTCAGGCGGCTGATATGCCGGACTTGCCGTTTCTCCGCGGCAGTTTCACCGACGGGCTGAGCAGAAGCAGCGTCAACTGGTCGGGCGTCTATATCGGAGGCCACGCCGCGCACGGCGCTGCGGATATGGACTTCACCAACTCCGGCCAGGACCTGCTCGCCAAGCTTCTGAACAATCTCGACCTGGAATCGGAGTTCAATATTTCGCAATGGCCTCTGCTCGGCAAGGCCCATATGCAGAACAGCGGCTTCGGCGGGTTCGTCGGCTATAATTTTCAGTGGAGCGAGGCCATCATTGGTCTGGAGCTGAACTATACCCATGGCAACTTCTTCGGAGCCTCGAGCGGCTCCCAGGCCCGGTCGTTCCAGTATCCTACTGATTACGTGTCGACGGCTGTCGTGTCCTCGAGCGCCTCGATGAAGCTCACCGATTACGGCTCGCTGCGCGTACGTGGCGCATACGCATTCGACAGCTTCCTGCCTTATGGATTTGTCGGCGTCGCACTGGGGCAGGCGAATATCAATCGCAGGGCTGATGCTGCCATTAACTATCGATATGTCGGCTCGGCCGTTCCACCGCTTCCCGATTACTCGGGGGCCTACAGCCTGACTGACGACAAGAACTCTCATTTCGTATGGGGCTTCGCCGGCGGTCTCGGCGTCGACGTGATGCTGTATTCGGGTCTCTTCCTGCGCGCCGAATGGGAGTATCTCCGGTTCACCACGAAGGTCGATACCACCGTCAACACGGTGCGCGCGGGCGTGGGTTATAAATTCTGATCGCGCCGGATGCAGCGGCGTCCGGACGCCGTTGACAGATTTGCCGCCGCCTGTTGCAGTGTCGCCGTAACGAGGGCAGCGGCACATGAAAGTCTACGGCGATACCAATTCCGGCAATTGCCTCAAGGTGAAGTGGGTGTGCGATCATCTCGCGGTGCCCTACACCTGGATAGCGGTCGATACGCTCAAGGGCGAGACGCGGACCGCGGAGTTCCTCAAGCTCAACGGCGCCGGGCAGGTGCCAGCGATCGAACTCGATGACGGCCGTACGCTGGCGCAATCCAATGCCATCATCCGTTATCTCGCGCGCGGTTCTCATCTCATTCCGCAGGATGCGTTCGCGGCAGGGAAGATGGACGAGTGGCTGTTCTGGGAGCAGTACAGCCATGAGCCGTACATCGCCGTCTGCCGCTTCCAGATGTTCTATCTGAAGAAGCCGGTTTCCGACCTCGATCCCGACAAGGTCAAGCGTGGCTATACGGCGCTGGCGCGGATGGAGCATCAGCTTGCCATCACGCCATTTCTGGTGGGCGACGCCGTCACGCTCGCCGACCTATCGCTGCTGGCCTATACGCGCGTGGCGCATGAAGGCGGCTTTCATCTCGACGGCTACGCCGCGGTGCGCCGCTGGATCGGCGCGACCGAAAAAGTCCTCGGCCTGCCGCCGGCGCGCTGACTTCACTGGAAATCGTCATGTCTGCCGTCTCAGAGGTCGCCATCCGCCGTGCCCGCCGCGACGACATAGGTGCCATCGTCGCCATGCTGGCGGACGATCCGCTCGGCGGTGCCCGGGAGCGGATCGAAGACCCGCTGCCGCAATCCTATTACACGGCGTTCGAAACGCTACAGCGCGACCCGAATATCTTCCTCGTCGTCGCCGAGGACGGCGAGGGCGCCGTCGTCGGTTGCCTGCAGCTATGCATTCTGCCGGGGCTGAGCTCGCAGGGCGCCTCGCGCGGCCTGATCGAGGATGTCCGCGTTGCCAAACACTGCCGCAGCCGCGGCATCGGCGAGCAGATGGTGCAGTGGGCGGTTGCCGAAGCGCGAGCGAACGGATGCAAACTGGTCGAACTGCTGACACATCATACCCGCGTCGATGCGCAACGATTTTACGAGCGGCTGGGCTTTGCGCGCAGCCATGTCGGCTTGACCTTGCGATTTTGATCGCCATAGCGTTTTCGAGCGAAGCATGCCCTCGGACTTGATCCGGGGTGGAATCCGGCTCGCGTAAAGAAACGCGTCAGAATAAAGGTCAGCCGACTGCGGTTGAAGCGTATTTGCTATGAATGCTGAGGTAGTCGTCACTCTACGATCCGGTTAACAACCGATAAACTACGCGTGCGTCCGTGATTTTACGGACCGGAACGTCTCCGCTATGCCGACGTCTCCCATAGGGCTTGGGGCAGCTTGGGGATTTCCGATGAAAAGATATTCGATTGTCCGGATCGGAAGCGAATATGTCGTGCAGGCCGGAGAGACCAGCATTTTGAAGGTCTCGAGCCGGCGGGAGGCCGACAAACTGGTCGTCGACGCCGCCGAACTTCTGCAGCAAGAGCCGGTGCCTTCCGAGAGCGAACACCCATCAATCGAGCGTCAGGCTCCCGAAGTTTCTTGACGATCGGGCCGGTTTACCTTATGCACCGCGGCGGGACACCTCCCCCCAACGGGAGGCTTACTATCTGGAAGGATAGATCATGACCGTAGCGAAGCCCGCTTCGCGGCCTAACGTGCCGCATTTTTCCTCCGGCCCCTGTGCCAAGCGCCCCGGCTGGAATCCCCAAAATCTCAAGGACGCTGCCCTCGGCCGCTCGCACCGCGCGAAGGTCGGCAAAGCCAAGCTCAAGCTTGCGATCGAACTGACGCGCGAAGTGCTTGAAGTCCCCGCCGACTACAAGATCGGCATCGTGCCGGCGTCCGATACCGGCGCGGTCGAAATGGCGCTGTGGTCGCTGCTCGGCGCGCGCCCCGTCACGACGATCGCCTGGGAATCCTTCGGCGAGGGCTGGGTCAGCGACATCGTCAAGGAATTGAAGCTGAACGACGTCACCAAGCTGCATGCCGGCTATGGCGATCTTCCCGATCTCGCCAAGGTCGATCAGGCTTCCGACATCGTCTTCACCTGGAACGGCACCACCTCGGGCGTGCGTGTGCCGGACGCCGACTGGATCAGCGCGACCCGCGAAGGCCTCACCATCTGCGACGCGACGTCGGCCGCCTTTGCGCAAGCACTCGATTTCGCAAAACTCGATGTGGTGACGTTCTCCTGGCAGAAGGCGCTGGGCGGCGAAGCCGCGCACGGCATGCTGATCCTTTCGCCGCGCGCGGTGGAGCGGCTGGAGACCTACAAGCCGGCCTGGCCGCTGCCGAAGATTTTCCGTCTGACCAAGGGCGGCAAGCTCAACCAGGGCATCTTCGAAGGCGAGACCATCAACACGCCGTCGATGCTGTGCGTCGAGGATTATCTCGATGCGCTGAACTGGGCAAAATCGATCGGCGGCCTCAAGGCCCTGATCGCGCGCGCCGACGCCAACACCAAGGTGCTTTCGGACTGGAAGGCGAAGACGCCGTGGATCGATTTCCTGGCGAAGGATGCCTCGATCCGTTCCAACACCTCGGTGTGCCTGAAGTTCACAGATCCCGCGATCACCTCACTTAACGCGGACGCGCAGGCCGAGTTCTCCAAGAAGCTCGTGGCTCTCGTGGAGAAGGAAGGCGCCGGTTACGACTTCGCCTATTACCGCGATGCGCCGGCGGGCTTGCGGATCTGGTGCGGCGCCACCGTGGAAGCCTCCGACGTCGCGCTGCTGACGCAGTGGATCGACTGGGCGTTCGCCGAGACCAGGGCCGCGCTGCCGAAGGCCGCTTAACTCATCCACTTAGCCGTCGTCCCGGCCAAGCGAAGCGCGAGCCGGGACCCATAACCACAGCACGGAGTATGGGTCCCGGCTCTACGCGCCAAGAGGCGCTTCGGCCGGGACGACGTTTCGATTTCCCAAAGGAACATCAGATGTCAAAACCCAAAGTTCTCATTTCCGACGCGCTCTCACCGGCCGCCGTGCAAATCTTCAAAGACCGCGGCATCGAGGTCGACTTCCAACCCAATCTCGGCAAGGACAAGGACAAGCTCGCCGAGATCATCGGCAATTACGACGGCCTTGCGATCCGTTCCGCGACCAAGGCGACGGCCAAGATCATCGAGAAAGCAACGAAGCTGAAGGTGATCGGCCGCGCCGGCATCGGCGTCGACAACGTCGAAATCCCGGCGGCCACCGCCAAGGGCATCATCGTGATGAATACGCCGTTCGGCAATTCGATCACGACCGCCGAGCACGCCATCACGCTGATGCTGGCGCTGGCGCGTGAAATTCCGCAGGCCGACACCTCTACCCAGGCCGGCAAGTGGGAGAAGAACCGCTTCATGGGCGTCGAAATCACCGCCAAGACGCTGGGCGTGATCGGTTGTGGCAATATCGGCGCGATCGTCGCCGACCGCGCGCTGGGCCTGCGCATGAAGGTGATCGCGTTCGATCCGTTCCTGTCGCCGGAACGCGCCAAGGACATCGGGGTCGAGAAGGTCGAGCTCGACGAACTACTCAAGCGCGCCGATTTTATCACGCTGCACACGCCGCTGACCGAAAAGACCAGGAACATTATCGACGCGGCGGCGCTCGCCAAGATGAAGAAGGGCGTGCGGATCATCAACTGCGCCCGTGGCGGCCTGGTCGACGAGCAGGCGCTGGTCGATGCGCTGAATTCCAGGCATGTCGCCGGCGCTGCCTTCGACGTGTTCGTCGAGGAGCCCGCCACCAACAACGTGCTGTTCGGCCATCCCAACGTGATCTGCACGCCGCATCTCGGCGCCGCCACCACGGAAGCGCAGGAGAACGTCGCCCTTCAGGTCGCCGAGCAGATGTCCGACTATCTGCTGACCGGCGCGATCTCGAACGCGGTGAATTTTCCGTCGATCACGGCCGAAGAAGCGCCGAAGCTGAAGCCGTTCATCGAACTCGCCGAAAAGCTCGGCTCATTCGCGGGTCAGCTCACCGAGAGCGGAATTCTCAAGGTTCAGATCACCTATGAGGGACACGTCGCCGAGATGAAGATCAAGGCAATCACCTCGGCGGTGCTGTCGGGCCTGTTGCGGCCGATGCTGGGCGACGTCAACGTGGTCTCCGCGCCGGTCGTCGCGAAAGAGCGCGGCATGGTGGTGGACGAAATCGTGCGCGCGGCGCAGAGCGATTACGAAAGCCTGATCACCGTCACCGTCACCACCGAGCGGCAGGAACGCTCGGTGTCCGGCACGGTCTATCACGACGGCAAGCCGCGGCTGGTCGACATCAAGGGCATCCGGGTCGACGCCGAATTCGGCAAGTCGATGATCTATGTCACCAACGAGGACAAGCCCGGCTTCATCGGCAGCTTCGCCGGCCTGCTCGGCGATGCCAAGATCAACATCGCCACCTTCCATCTCGGCCGCACCAAGCAGGGCGGCGACGCCATCGCGCTGGTCGAGATCGACGGGCCGGTCCCGGCGGACGTGCTCGCCAAGGTGCAGGCACTGCCGCAGGTGAAGCAGGCCAAGGCGCTGGTGTTCTAACTGCGCGTCATCCCCCTGTGAGGGATTGCTTATCCGTCGCCGCGGTCCCGCCGCGGCGACGCCGCAGATAAACTTCAATCGAACCGGTTCCTTCCTCGCCGCGTCTCATGACCGGGAGTGGTGGGCGTCTTTGCGCGTCGCCGTCCAGCGAGCGGTTCAGGAGGGTATCCATGCGATTGATTACGAATGGTTTTTTAACGACGAGCCTCGTCGTGTTCACGGCGCTTGCCGCCGGCCCGGTGCGGGCGGCGGACGTGGCCGCCAGTTCAGCGGTCGATGCCGTCACCGTCTATCCCGATGGCGCCAGCGTCACGCGGATCATCTCGCTCGACCTGTCGGCCGGCGAGAATTCGGCCGTTCTCAAGGATTTTCCGCTCACGCTGGATCCGTCGTCGCTCAGGGTCGAGGGCGAGGCGGGCGCAAAACTCACCATTGGCGCGATCGACGCAAAGCCGCCGCGCGCGGCATCGCCGGTCAACCTGCCCGAACTCGACAAGCGCATTGAGGCGCTGAAGGACGAGCGCGTCAATCTGCAGGGCGCGATCGATGCGGCGACCGCCCGGCGCAAATTTGCCGAGCGATTTGCGGATATCTCTCCGGCCGGAATCGGCGACAAGGGCGAGGCGCGGCCGATCGCCGAATGGCGCGCGGCCTTTGCCGCGGTCGGCGACGAAATCGCCAGCGCCGATACAGCCATTCGCGACGCCGTGCGCAAGCAGCGCGAACTCGACCGCGAAATCGCGCGTCTCGAACAGGACCGGGCGCAAAAGCCGCCGAGCAAGCTGGAAGTCAAGATCGAGCTCGCGGCGGCAGCCGCAACGAAAGCAACGCTGCGCGTGACCTATGCGGTGCGCAACGCGCGCTGGACGCCGCTCTATGACGCCCGTCTCGACACCGGCGCCAAGGATCGCAAGCCCGCGCTCGAACTGGTGCGCCGCGCCGAAATCACCCAGGCGACCGGTGAGGACTGGTCCAATGTCGCGCTCAGCGTCTCGACCGTGCGAACCGCGCGCGGCGGCAACGCGCCCGATCTCAATTCGCTGATTGTGCAATATCCGCAACCGCCACGTCCTGCCCAGTCGGCCAGCGGCGGCTTGATGAATAATGCAAAACCGCTGCTGCGCTCAGCACCGGCGCCCCAGGTAGCGGAGGCGCTCGCCGGGAAGGCCGAAGAACAGCAGGCTACAGCCGATGTCAGCGGCTTCCAGGTGGTGTTCAGGATTCCCGGTCGCGTCAGCCTCGGCGCCAGCGAAGGGGCCAAGAGCCTGCGCGTCTCCAGTGCGAGCATCGCGCCCGATCTGGCGGTACGCGCCGTGCCGGTGATGAATCCGACCGCATTCCTCGAAGCGAGCTTCAAGCAGAGCGAGGACGCGCCACTGCTGCCGGGCCGGGTCGCGATCTATCGCGACGGCGTGTTCGTCGGCCGCGGCCAGATGGCTGCCGCCGGCAAGGACGAAACCGTGCGGCTCGGGTTCGGCGCCGACGACAAGATCAAGATCGAACGCGCCGTCCTCAAGCGCAACGAGGGGTCGGCCGGCCTGATCGTGACGTCGAAGACCGACGAGCGTTCGTTCAAGACGACGATCCGCAACGGCCATGATTTCCCGATCAGGATCGCGATCGAGGACCAGTTGCCGGTCAGCGAGAACGAGGACATCGTGGTCGAGATGCTGTCGTCCACGACGACTCCGACCGCGAGCAATCTGCGTGACAAACGCGGCGTGCTGGAGTGGGCTTTTGAGGCCAAGCCTGGTGAGGTCAGGGACATCAACTTCGCCTGGCGGATACGCTGGCCCAAGGACAAGGGCGTCGTGATGGTGCCGGCGGGGTGAGGCGATGTTGGAGCGACGCACGGTCGACCCTCTCCCCGCGAAAGGGCGGGGAGAGGGAGAAGGGGCAGCGTCACTTCGCCTTCAAAAACTCACCGACTTCCAGCAGCACGAACTCGTTGTCGTCAGCCTTGTTCGGCTCGCGGCTCGACGAGAACGGCAGGTTGTTGTCGTTGCCGACGATGATGTGCGTCTCGTCGATGCGATCGACGTTCTCGATGGTGAAGAACGGGAACGCCAAGACGCCGTCGTTGAGCGGCTTGCGGGCCTTGTTGTCGGGATCCTTGATCTTCATCAGGTCGATATAGCCGATCTTGCGCACCGGCTTGCCGACATTGGCGTCGGAAAGCTCGACCTTGTAGACGCGCTTGAATTTCGCGAGGTCCAGAAAGCAGCTCTCGCCGCGCTGGCTTTGCGGACAGGCCTTGTCGGCGGTGCCTTCGCCATTGTCGCGTTCGATGATCAGGCCGCTTGAAGCGTCGATCATGTTGAAGTCGCCGATCGCATTGCCGTTCTGCTCGAACACATAGTGCCAGTAGCGCCCGGTGAACTTTTCCGCCGCGACGTCGAACTCGAGGATCCGCGCGGCTTCCTTGCCGTCGACTTTTTCAACGTCCTTTTTTTCGGCGTCCCAGAGCGGGCCTTCGAGCAGGCCGTACAGGAACTTGCCGTCCTTCGAGGCGGCAAAACCTTCATAGCCCTTGGAGCGGCGCAGATTGACCGTGGTGTAGCTCGCGCCCGGTGCTGCCGGCGACTGCACCGACCAATGGTCCGGCGAGCGCACCGGCTTGCCGTCGGCGGTGGTTTCGAACACGGCCAGGATCTTGCCAGTCTTGTCGGCCTTCAGCACGTAGGGGCCGAACTCGTCGCCGATCCAGAAGGTGTCGCCGATGATCTGAAAGCCTTCGGTGTCGAAGTCGGCGCCGGTGAGATAACGTTTTGCCGTGTCTTCATGCAGGATGCGGAATGGCACCTTTTTGTCGGAGTCGTGCAGGAAGATGGTTTCCTGCCGCTCGATCTTGCCGCTGGCCCAGTCGATCTTGTGGCGGTTGAGATACAGCATCGAATCCGCTGAGTTGTAGCGCGAGCCCATGCCGTTGTCGGTGAGCACCCAGAACGAGCCGTCCGGCATCACCTTGATGCCGGAATGACCCTGCAGCGGTTGGCCCTTGAACGGCAGCGACACGCCGGTCGGCCGCTCATAGGATTTGCCCATCACGGCGCCGACGGCGTCGGTGCGCTTGCCGGTGGTGTATTTGCCCGCGGTCTTGAGATCATTGGGTGCGTCGGCGGGCGCATCGACGAAGCTCTGCGCCGGCAGCACGGCGTGGCCCTTCAGCGTGGCGGGAAATTCGCCTTCGCCTTCGCCTTGCGCAAATGCAGCACTGGCCAGCAAGACAGATACGACGGAGCAGAGCAATGACACGCGCATGGCGGATCTCCTGTGAATGACGATGCGCCTGTCTTGCGGAGCGGCTGTTACAATTGGCTGACAGTTCCGTGAAGAACCTGTAACGCCGTGGGATAAGCCTTGCGGCGTTATGCCGTCATAGCGTTTTCCAGCGAAGTGGGCCCCGGTTCGCGTCAAGAAAACGCGTCAAAACAAAAACCTAGAGCCCGGTTCTGATTCAATCAGAACCGGGCTCTAGGGCGGGCCTGCGGGCCGCATCGTCTGCGGCAGCAGGAACGGTACGCCCTGATCGGTATAGTCGATCGTGACGTCCACCTCAAAAATCCGGCGGATGGTCTCGGCCGTGATCGCATCGGTGCGGCCGCCGTCGACGGCTAGCCGTCCCCGGTGCAACAGCACGATCCGGTCGGCGAAGCGCATCGCCAGATTGAGGTCGTGCAGCACGGCGATCACGGCCGTACCATTCTGCGCGCGCCGCTTCGCCGTTTCCACCAGGTCGATCTGGTGACGCATGTCGAGGCTGGAGGTCGGCTCGTCCAGCAGCAGCAGGCCGGGGCCGTGCTGTTCTTCGCCGCAGGCGAGCTGCACCAGCACGCGGGCAAAATGCGCGCGTTGCTGCTCGCCGCCGGAGAGCGTCGGCAGTTGTCGGTGAGCGAAATGCGCGAGATCGACTTCGCCAAGCGCCGCATCGACCAGCCGCTGCGCGGTGGCGCGGCCGCTATCGCCCGCGCCCATATGGACGATTTCCTCCACCGTGAACGGGAAGGTGACGTTGACATGCTGCGACAGCATCGCGCGGTGGTGGGCGAGAGCGCGCGGCGCATAGAGATGGATGTCGCGCTGTTTCAGCCTGATCTGGCCGCGCGTCGGGCGGAGATCGCCGGACAGCATCCGCAGCAGCGTCGATTTGCCCGCGCCGTTGGGGCCGACGATCGCGACCATCTCGCCGGCTTTGATGCGCAGATCGATGCCGTCGACCAGCGTGGCGCCGCCGATCGTTATCGAGATCGATTGCGCTTCGAGAAGGGCGGTCATAGCGAAACCAGCCCGCGCTGACGCAACAGCATGCCCAGGAAGAACGGCGCGCCGATCGCCGCCGTCAGGATGCCGATCGGCATTTCCGCGGGCGCCACGATGGTGCGGGCCAGCGTATCGGCGCCCACCAGCAGCACCGCACCCAATAACATCGAGGCCGGCAGCAGCAGCCGGTGCGCCGGCCCGATCACCAGCCGCAGCAGATGCGGCACCACGATGCCGACAAAGCCGACCACGCCGCAGACGGAGACGGCAACCCCGGTCATCGCCGACACCAGCACGATCGAAATCCGCTTCAAGCGTTCGACGTCGACGCCGCTGTGAAACGCCTCGGCCTCGCCGAGCACCAGGACATCGAGGCCGCGCGCGATGGAGACGCAGGCGATCAAAGCGAGCGCGAGCACCGGCGCCAGCGTGGCGAGCTTGGGCCAGGTCGCGCCGCTCAACGAGCCCAGCATCCAGAACGTGATGTCGCGCAACTGGCGATCGTCGGCGATGAACACGAGTAAGCCGATGCCGGCATTGGCGATGGCGGCAATCGCGATGCCGGCCAGCAGGAAAATCGCGATCGACGTCCGCCCCGAGCGGCTTGCGATCGAATAGAGGATGATCGTTGTCACCAGCGAGCCCGCAAACGCCGCGATCGGCAGCAACTGATGCTGCATGAAGCGGAGGCTTTGGCCGATCTGGCTGTCGGTGAACACGATCGCGGCGGCAGCCGCCAGCGCGCCCCCGGAGGAAACGCCGACCAGCGCGGGATCGGCCAGGGGATTGCGAAACAGCCCCTGCATGATGGCGCCCGATGCGGCGAGCAGGGCGCCTACCATCGCAGCCGCGGCGATCCGCGGAATCCGGATCGACCACAGCACGAGCTGGTCGCGCGCAAGCATCGGACCCGCTGCAGTGTCGCCCCACAGGCCGAGCGCGGCCGGCAGCCGCCCCAGCGGAATTCCCGCGGCGCCCACCGTGAGCGCGATCAGCGCCGCACCGGCAAGCGCGACAAACAGGCAGATGAGGGTCAGTGAAGCGGGCGGGCGCAATGCATACCCGCTGCGGCGTTTCGCACGTTCGGTGCTGTCGGCCAGCGCAGTCACAGCCGGCAGTTTGCGGCGAGCACCGCCGGCTTGAAGTTCTCCGCCTGCGGCGCCAGCGCCGGATAGAGCTTGATCGAGAGATCGCGGGCGGCGGCCGCCGTGCGCGGCCCGAAGCCGAGCAGATAGAGGCCATCCATGGAAATGAACGCCTTGTTCGCCGCAACCGGCGTCATCGCGAAGGCCGGATGGAGGTACACCGTTTCCGCATCCAGCGAGTCTTTGCTGCGCTGGATCGAAAGCACCACGTCGGGCTTTGCAGCTACGATCGCCTCGTCGTTGATGATCTTGTAGCCGTCATAGCCGTCGATCGCGTTGACGCCGCCGGCGAGCGCGATGATCTCGTTCGCCGCGGTGTTTTTCCCGGCGGCCATCGCCCGGCCGTTCAGCAGCGACATCACGAACATCACGCGGACCGGCTTCGTCACCTTGGCGCGCAGCTCGCGCAGTTGCGTCAGATCGTCCGTTACCGCCGCGATCAGGCATTCGGCCCGCTTGTCCGCGCCCATGGCGTGGCCGACCAGCCTGATCTTCTCGATCAGGCCTGCTTCCGAAAATGTTTCCGGCACCAGCACCAGCGGCACCCTGGCGGCCTCCAGCACGTCCATGGTTTCCTTCGGCCCGGACCCTTGCGCCGCCAGCACCAGCGAGGGGTTGAGCCCGAGCACGCCCTCGGCCGAAAGCTGGCGCATGTAGCCGACATTCGGCTTGTCGCGTAGCGCTGCGGCCGGATAGAGGCTGGTCGAGTCGACACCGGCGAGGCGGTCCTCAAAGCCCAGCGCATAGAGGATTTCCGTGATCGCGCCGCCGATCGAGACGATCCGCGCGACATCGCCGATCGTGACGTCGCGGTTACGGGCATCATGCACCGTAATGCCCGCGGCGAGCGCTGTGCCGCCAAGCAGGAAACAGCCCGCGGCGGCCGACAATACGAGTGTGCGACAAAATGTCATTGCCGGTTCACCTGGTTAGGTCCTTTTGGTGAGGTTCACTTGGTCAGAATCAGCTTGTTCTGCGACGTCAGCCGCAGGCGATAATTGTCCTCGCCATGCGCGATGATAATTTCGCGCTCGGTCGCGAACAGCTCGCGGCTGTCGATACGGCTGCCGTTCATGGTGAGAAGGCGCGTCGCAGACGACGGCTTTTCGGCATGCTTTCCGGCGCCTCCGACATTATCTCCTGAAGGTGCCGCCATAATTGCTGCTGTGTCCCCAATATTCCCGACCAGCTGCTTGTATAATTTGATCGACGCGCAATCCAACTGCTGCACTTTACAATCGATGTAAAGTGCGCCGTGCCGTTATTGACCGGTTCCGCAACGCGGCGTAACCAAGATGAATGCGATACGGGCGGGGGTGCTCGGTCGCGAAAATTGGTAGCCAGCAAGCAGCCGCTCATCACCGCGGTTCCCGCCAGCCAGACCCAAGAGACAGAACAACAGGTTGGGGCAGTATGGCTTTCGGGGCTAGGCATTCGCGCGCCTTGGTTTTAGGCGCGTCGGCATTTTCGTTCGCATTGATGTCGTCAAGCGCAGCGTTCACGCAGGCGCTCGAAGCGGAGGCCGTCACGCGCCCTGCCGAGCAGAAGAAACAGAAGCAGGCCAAGCGCCAGCAAGCCAAGCCGCAGCAGGATACGCAGGCGCCGGCGATGAACGCGCGGGCGCAGATTGGGGCCGCACCGGTGCAATCGCTCGATACGATCACGGTGGCAGCCTCGAAGACCGAGGAGCGCGCCATCGACGCGCTGGCGCCGGTCAGCGTGGTGACGCTCGAGCAGATCCAGGGCCTGCAGCCGAACCGGCTGTCCGATATCTTCTACAACGTGCCCGGTGTTTCGTTTCAGGAGCGCGGCGACGATCCCTCGACCGTGATCAACATCCGCGGCCTGCAGGATTTCGGCCGCGTCGCCGTCGTTGTCGACGGCGCGCGGCAGAACTACCAGCGCACCGGCCACAATGCCAACGGCTCGTTCTTCCTCGACCCGGAACTGGTCGGCGGCGTCGATATCGTGCGCGGCCCGACCGCGAACATCTACGGCTCCGGCGCGATCGGCGGCGTGGTCTCGTTCCGCACCAAGGACATCGACGACGTCGTGCGCCCCGGCGAGCGCTGGGGCGTCGACATGACCGGCTCTGGCGGCACCAACAGCGCTCGCGGCCTCGGCTCGATCTTCGGCGGCGTGCGCGTCAACCCCGATGTCGACGTGTTCGGCGGCGCGGTCTACCGCACCCAGGGCAACTACAAGGACGGCAACGGCACCGAGATCGGCAATACAGGCAACGAGATCGCGGCCGGCTTGATGAAGGTTACGGTGCGTCCCGCCGAAGGCCATGAGGTCAAGCTCGGCGGCATCTTCCAGGATTACAAGTACAGTATTGGGCAATTCAATCGCGGGCCGACCACCACCCTTACGCCCCCGGCGGCGATCGCGGGCAGCTCGGTCTATGCATCGGACGCGAAGAACTACACGGGAACGCTCACCTGGAAGTACTCGAAGCCTGATGACAGATGGTTCGACTGGAGCGCAACCGTCTACGGCAATCGTACCGACAACGACCAGATCAAGACCTATAATAACCGCATCAACAGTGGCGGTGGCGTTTGTTCGCTTGCCAATCCCGGCAACAACATTTCGGGCTGCGTCGGCGACCGCCGCGGCTATGTGCTCGATACCCTCGGCATCGACGTCAACAACACGACCCGCTTCAATGTCGGCGACTGGCGCAACGCTTTCACGGTCGGGTTCGACGCGTTTCAGGACGATGTGAGAACGACCGACAGTCGCGGCAATTCGAACGTCACCACGCCCAGCGGCTTGCGGACCGTCTCCGGCGGCTTCGCACAACTGAAGCAGAACTATTCGACCTGGCTCGAAGTCGTCAGCGCGATCCGCTACGACCGCTACGATCTTCATTCGCCGACGGTGGCGACGGGTGGCGGCGGCGATCGCTTCTCGCCCAAGATCACTGTCGGCGTAACGCCGGTGGCGGGCTTCACGCCCTATGTCAGCTATGCCGAAGGCTATCGCGCGCCCGCGATCACGGAAACGCTGATCAACGGCTCGCATGCAAACGGTGGTGCGCCGTTTGGTTTCAACTGCCCGGACGGCAATTTCGGCCTGTTCTGCTTCCTGCCCAATCCCAACCTGCGGCCGGAGGTCGGCAAGAACAAGGAAGCCGGCGTCAACCTGAAATATGACGGCATCTTTTCCGCCAACGACAGCTTCCGCGGCAAGTTCAACGTGTTCCGCAACGACGTCAGTGACTACATCGACCTCGTCCCCTTTGGATTTGTTGCGATGCCGCCGTTCGGCACGCTCCCCCAGTTCTACCAGTACCAGAATATCGCGCAGGCTCGGATCGAGGGCATCGAGGCCGAGACGCTGTATGACGCGGGCTCATGGTATGTCGGCGTCGCCGGTCACCTGATCCGTGGCAAGAACGTCGCGACCAATATCGGGCTTTCGACCATCACGCCGCGCAAGATCACCACGACCGGCGGCGTGCGGCTGCTCGACCGCAGGCTGATCCTGGCGGCGCAGTGGTCCTCGTTTGGCGCCAACAACGACGTGCCCGCCGGCTATCTGCCCTCGACCGGGTATGAACTGGTCAATCTGTATCTGACCTGGAACGCGACCAAGGATATCGTGTTCTCCGCGTCGATCGACAATCTCCTGAACCAGTATTACCGGCCCTACGCGATCCCGCGCAGTTCCTCCGACAACTCCACGCAGAACGACGTGTTGTGGTCGAGCCCCGGACCGGGCAGGGTCTACAAGGCCGGTTTGAAAATTCACTTTGGCGGAGTTTAGTTCGACGAGCTGACAAACCGATCAAGTTGCACCGGGCCGCGCTAATGCTCCAGCGCGGCTGCGGTGCGTTCATGTTTCCCACCAACTCAAGCGGTACGCCAGGCGCACCCCAGCAACCCAGCAAGGAGATTTTGAAATGTTTATCGCAATGAACCGGTTCCAGGTGAAGATTGGCTCTGAAGCGGCGTTCGAGACCGTCTGGCGCACGCGCGAGTCCTATCTCAGCAGCATGGCCGGCTTCGTCGAGTTTCATCTGCTCAAGGGGCCCGTCGCCGAGGATCACACGCTGTATTCCTCGCACACGGTCTGGGTCGACAAGGCGGCGTTCGAAGCCTGGACCAAATCGGAAGAATTCCGCCGGGCCCACGCCCGCGCCGACAACAAGACCGGCGAAAGCCTCTACCTCGGCCATCCCAAGTTTGAAGGATTTGAAGTGATCCTGAGCGAGCGCAAGTCCAGCGCCGCCGCTTAAAGGGGAGGGTGCCATGTTGAGCACGGACGTTGCCGGCCTCAAGGCGTATATGGCGGAGCATCCGGGCGCGGTGATCGAGGATGTGGCGCGGGAGCGGAAAGTTACCCCGCGCGCCGTCCTGGAGGCGCTGCCGGAAACGATGGTGCGTATCGGTGGCGGCAGCGAATTCGCCGCCGCGATGGCCGACGTCGCGCAATGGGGCGAGGTGACGCTGATCGTCCATACCGATGATGCGATCTTCGAATTCACCGGCAGCGTGCCCGCGGGCGAGATCGGCCGCGGCTATTTCAACCTGATGCAGCCGAAGGGGCTTCACGGCCATCTTCGTCACGAACGCTGCGCGGCCATCGCTTTCGTCGAGCGGCCCTTCATGGGCAAATCGTCGGCCTTCATCGCGTTCGTCAATGTGGACGGCGGCATCATGTTCAAGGTGTTCGTCGGCCGCGACGAGACGCGCGCGCTGCGCAGCGACCAGTTGCAGCGCTTTCATGCGCTTAGCGAGAGGATCGCGCCCGCCCGCGCGGCGTAGCCGGTTCGTATTGTCAGCCCGGGAGACGACCATGCAGCATAGAGTGCTGGACGTTATGATCCGTTGGTGCGGCGCGGCCGGCGTGGCCATCTTGCCGAGTGCGGCGCTCGGCGCCACCGACGTCGCGCTGCTGCCGCGCAACCTGTCGCCCTGGAACATGTTCGTGAATGCGGACGTCGTGGTGCAGGCGGTCATGGTGGGCTTAGCCTTCGCCTCGCTGGTGACGTGGACGATCTGGCTCGCCAAAACCATTGAAGTCCGCCGCAAGACGGCGACCGCCAGGCGGCGCCTGAGCCTGCTGGAAACCGATACCGTGCTCGCCAAGGCCGAGCAGGAAACCCGCGGCGGCAACGACGCCGTGGCGCAGATCGTCCAGTCCGCCGCGCGCGAGGCCAGCCTCTCCGGCGGCCATTTTGACGACGGCCTCAAGGAGCGGGTGGCGCTGCGGCTGGAGCGGGTCGAGGCCGCGATGTCGCGGCAGATCGCGCGCGGCACCGGCGTGCTCGCGACCATCGGCGCCACTGCACCCTTCGTCGGCCTGTTCGGAACGGTTTGGGGCATCATGAACTCGTTCATCGGCATTTCCGAAGCCCACACCACCAATCTCGCCGTTGTCGCACCGGGTATCGCCGAGGCGCTGCTGGCGACCGCGCTCGGTCTTGTCGCGGCGATCCCCGCGGTCGTGATCTACAACCATCTCACCCGCACCATCGCGGCCCATCGCGCGCTGCTCGGCGACGCCTCGGCAATGGTGCTGCTTCTGATCAGCCGCGAAGGCGACCGCGGCTCGTTCCGGCTTGCGCGCGCCGCCGAGTAAACGACGGAGTGTGAACGATGGGCGCGAAGCTCGGTCAAGCAATCGGTGGACGGGCACGCGGCGGCGACGATCTTGTCGAGTCGCATGAGATCAACGTCACGCCGTTCATCGACGTGATGCTGGTGCTCCTGATTATCTTCATGGTCGCCGCCCCGCTCGCCACCGTCGATCTCGGCGTCGATCTCCCGGCGAGCGCGGTCGAGCCGTCACCGCGGCCGGACAAGCCGGTGTTCGTCACGGTGAAGCCGGATCTTTCGGTGGCGGTTGGCGAGGATGTCATTGCGCGCGACGTGCTGACCTCCACGCTCGACAGCGCCACGCACGGGAAAAAGGACGAGCGCATCTATCTGCGCGCCGACAAGGCCGTCAGCTATGGCGACCTGATGGAGGTGATGAACCTGTTGCGCAACGCCGGCTATCTCAAGATCGCGCTGGTCGGCCTCGACGGCCGCAGTTGACTGCCATGAACGCGTTCGCGCTGCATGATATCTCCGACCAGGCCGCCGTTCGGCGCTGGGGAGCGTCGGCCACGGCGATCGTCGTCGCGCATGCAGCACTGATCGCGCTTGCCTTGAATTGGTACACGCAGCGGCCGGTGCCGGGCGTCACCTTGCCCGCGATCATGGTCGACATGGCGCCGGCTTCCTCCGCGCCGCAACCGACGCAAATGGATCTCGCGCCGGGGCCTGTTATGCAGCAGGCCGATGCCTCGCCGCCGGAGCCGGCGGCTGCGGAAGCCGTGCAGGAACAGATCGCGCCGACGCCGCCGCAGGAGAAGCCGGAAGTCGTAGCCCCACCAGAGCAGAAGACCGAGCCGACCCCGCCGAAGCCGGAGCCGGCCAAGGTCGAGCCTGAGAAAAAGCCGTCGCCGGTGAAGCCGAAGGTGGTTCGCGCGGAGGCGAAGAAACCGACCGACGCGCCGCCCGCGCCGCGAACGACAGCCTCGCCCAAGGCCGAGCGCCAGGCGCCGGCCGCGTCCGCCGTCAGCGCCGGAGCATCGGCGGCAGCCCTTGCTTCCTACCGGCAGATGGTCGCCGCGCATCTGCAACGCTTCAAGCAATATCCGCCCGCCGCCAAGGCTGCGGGCCAGCAGGGCACCGCGCGGGTCAGCTTCACGCTCAGCCGGAGCGGCGGGGTGCTTTCCGTCGGCCTCGGCGGCTCGTCAGGCCATTCGGCGCTGGACGCCGAGACGCTGGCAATGGTGCGCCGCGCCCAGCCGTTTCCCGCATTCCCTGCTGATGTGAAACAGGCCTCGATGCCGTTTAGCGCGCCGGTGGCGTTCTATATCCGCTGATCCTATTCCTTCACCGCGCCCGTCAGCGACGACACGTAGTAATCCACGAACAGCGAATAAAACAGCGCGACCGGCAGCGAGCCGAGCAGGGAGCCCGCCATCAGCGCGCCCCACTGGTAGACGTCGCCGGTGACGAGCTCGGTCAGGATCGCGACCGGCACCGTCTTGTTGGCGCCGCTCTGGATGAAGGCGAGCGCGTAGATGAACTCGTTCCACGACAGCGTGAAGGAGAAGATGCCGGCCGAGATCAGGCCGGGCACCGCGAGCGGCAGCGTGATCCGCCGCAGGATCTGCAGCCTTGTGGCGCCGTCGACCAGCGCGCATTCCTCCAGCTCATACGGGATCGATTTGAAATAGCCGATCAGGAGCCAGGTGCAGAACGGCACCAGGAAGGTCGGATACACCAGGATCAGCGCCATCGGCGAGTCGAACAGGCCGAACTGCACGATCACGGTGGCCAGCGGAATGAACAGGATCGAAGGCGGCACCAGATAGGCGAGGTAGATGCCGAGCCCCACGTAAGGACTGCCGCGGAAGCGCAAGCGCTCGATCGCGTAGGCGGCAAGCGTCGAAGCGAACAGCGACAGGAAGGTGGAGCCGATCGCCACGAACATCGTGGTCTTCAGCCAGGTCGGATAGGCGGTGTTGAACAGCAAATGCTTGATATGGGCGAGCGTCGGCGAGGAGATCCAGAACGGATTGTGCTCCTTGTAGTTCAGAAGCTCGGCGTTCGGTTTGAACGAGGTGATCGCCATCCAGTAGAACGGGAACAGCAGGATCAGCACGAAGCAGGACAGCGGCAGGTAGATCATCATCACCCGCCGCGCGCGGGAATCCCACGCCATGGTGTCGGGCGTGGCGCTGGCGACATTGGTCGATTGTTGGGCGGTTGCGTCAGTCATTGGCTTCTCCCTGCTGCCATTTGCGGCGCGCGAGGCCGAAGTAGCTGAACAACGTCGCGAACACGAGGAACGGGATCATCGACACCGCGATCGCCGCACCCTCGCCGAGCTCGCCGCCGGCGATGCCGCGCTGGAACGCGAGCGTCGCCAGCAGATGCGTGGAGTTGACCGGCCCGCCGCGGGTGATGGCGTAGACGAGCTGGAAGTCGGTAAAGGTGAAGATGATCGAGAACGTCATCACGATCGCCAGGATGGGCATCATCATCGGGAAGGTGATGTAGCGGAAGCGTTGCCAGGCGCTGGCGCCGTCCAGCATCGCCGCCTCATAGAGCGAAGGCGAGATGGTCTGCAGGCCCGCCAGCAGCGAGATCGCGACGAAGGGAATGCCGCGCCAGATGTTGGCCGCGATCAGCGAGAAGCGTGCGCCCCAGGGATTGCCGAGGAAGTCGATGTTGGTGGTGCGGATGTGCAGTACGTCGACCAGGAGATAGGAAATGATCGAAAACTGCGGATCGTAGATCCACCAGAACGCCAGCGCCGACAGCACCGTCGGCACGATCCACGGCAACAGCACGATGGCGCGCAACAGGCTCTTGAGTGGGAAGTGGTTGTTGAGCAGCAGCGCCAGCCAGAAGCCGAGCGCGAATTTCCCGAAGGTCGCGATCGCCGTGTAGAACACGCTGTAGAACACTGCGCCCCACCACAAGGGATCGGTCCACAGATACTGGAAATTCTCCAGGCCGATAAAGATGCCGCGCTGGCCGATCGTGGTGTCGGTGAAGGCGAGCCAGACGCCGAGGCCCAGCGGGTAGGTAAGAAACACCGTCAACAGCCCGATCGCCGGCGTGAGGCACATCACGATCAGGAACGGCTTGTAGTCGAACAGGCGCGCGACCCAGCCCGGTTGCCGGAGCGCCACGCCGCGCGATGGTAGAGTCGTTACAGACATCAATATTATCCCGATGCGAGCTATGTCAGGTCGTCGTCATTGCGAGCGAAGCGAAGCAATCCATGCATCCAGGGAAAGTAAAGAATGGATTGCTTCGTCGCTTCGCTCCTCGTAATGACGGCGGCTCTGTTCGGCTACCGGCCCTGTCGCCGGAAATACCGCTTGCAGCGCTGCTCCGCTTCCGCGGCTGCGGCCTCCGGGGTCGAGGCGCCGGTGGCCACCGCTGCGCACATCTGCACCAGCACGTAATCGGCGTTGACCGCCCCGGTTGCCGTCGAGATCGGGCCCTTGTAGCCGTCGTAATAGGTGCTGTTCATGGTGTTCTTGAAGATCTTGACCTTGGGATCGCTGGACCAAACCGCGGCGTCGGCATAGGCCGCAAGCGGCTGGGACCAATAGCCTGAGTTGGCGTTGAGCCACGGCTCGTACTGGTCCTTTTCCAACATGTATTGCAGGAATGCCTTTGCGGCGTTGGGGTACTGGCTGTGCTTGAACACCATCGCGTTCAGTGTCAGCCCTGCCATCGGTGAAATCTTGGCCAGGCCCTTCGGCAGCAATTGATGCTCGCTGTCCTCGGCGATTGCGCGGGTGGCCGGATCGTTCTTCAGCGAGAAATACAGCGAAACTCCGTTGGCGGTCAGCGAGATTTCCTGCGAGGAATAGGCACGGTTGTTGCTGACGTCGTTCCACGACGGCGTGCCGGCAATGAAGGTTGGATACAGTTCCCTGACCCAATTCAGCGCGGCGATGGTTTCCTTGCTGTTGATGACGACGTTGCCTTCCTCATCCAGCAGGGAAGCGTTGTGCGACCACAGCGCCCAGTTGGCAAAGCCGTTTCCGTCGCCCCTGGCATTGCCCAGCGCGAAGCCGGCCGGCTTGCCGGCCTTCTGCAGCTTGCGGCACAGGTCGACAAACCCGGCATGATCTTCCGGGACCTTGTCGAACCCGACCGATTGCAGCACCGATTTGCGGTAGATCAGGGGGCCGGCGGTGGCGCCGAACGGCAGTCCGATCCAGGCATCGCTCTTGCTCTTCTTGCCGTACTTCTGCGCCAACGGCTGCCAGCCGCCATAGCGCTTGCCGAGATAGTCGGCCACATCGGTCAGCTCGATCAACTTGTCGATATAGATATGCGGCGCGTCGGAGAAGCCGATGATGATGTCAGGGCCGGCGCCGGAATTCGAAGTCACCGCGGTCTGCTGGTTGATGTCTTCCCAGCCGACGAAGTCGACCTTGACCTCGACGCCGGTCTCCTTGGTGAATTTGGCCGCATTGGCGCGGAACACGTCCTCGTCGGCCTGCACGAAACGCACCGGGCGCAGCATGCGCAGGCTCGCGCCTTTCTCGATCGCAAGCTTGAGGGCGGGGACGTCGGCGGCCTTGATAGCGGATGCGGTTTGGGCAGACGCGCCGGTCGTGGCCAGCGCGGCGGCGGACGCGCCCAGCGCCAATGCTTCACGACGGGTGATGTCGTTCTTCATGGTTCTCTCCCTGTTCTGGTTCCCGGCGTTGAACCGCCGGTGAACGTAGTCGGAACGCTTTTCCAGGGCGGGATAACGATCCTCGTCATCCCGCCCTGGTTCTCTTGTTTGAGCATGATCTTTCGGAAAACCGGTACCCACTTTTCCGGATCATGCTCTAGCTGTTCGGACCGCGATCCATGCTGACGGGCTGCCAGCGGCGGAGCGCGGTGTTTTGCAGCACCGACGGATTGACGCAGCTTACCGGCCACATCCCCTGCAGGACCAGTGACAATTCGTAGCCCACGCGGCGCTTGCGCGCCTCGTCAAAACGTGCCGATGCCGAGGCCACATGGGCGGTCAAGGTGACGTTTTCCATCGAAAGCATCGGGTTGTTGTGGGACGGCGGCTCCTTTTCCAGCACGTCGAGGGCGGCGTGGGCGATCCAGCCCTCCTGCAGCGCCTTGATCAGCGATTCCTCGTCCACCGTGGCGCCGCGGCCGGTGTTGATGAAGACGGCGGATTTTTTCATCTGGCGGAAATGCTTCTCGGTGAGCATGTGATGCACCTCGGGCCGGGCCGGCGCATGCATCGAGACGAAATCCGACTGCGACAGCACCTCCGACAGCGTTGAGGGGATCACACCGTGATCGTACATCAGCGTTTCCTGGATGAAGGGATCGTAGGCCATCATGCGCAAGCCGAAGGGTGCCGCGCGCTTGGCGACCGCGCGCGCCACCCGGCCGAAGGAGATGAAGCCCAGCGTCTGGCCCATCAACCGCGGGATCTTCAAAAGCGCCGGCCGGCCCTCCGACCAGCGGCCAGTGCGCACCATCTTGTCCTGCTCGACCAGCCGCCGAAAACCCGCCAGCAGCAGCATCATGGCGTGGTCGGCGACCTCCTCGATGAAGGTGTCGGGGATGTTGGTGACGGGAATGCCGCGGGCGGTGGCGGCCTTGACGTCGACCGAGTCGACGCCGACGCTGCCGAGCGTGATCACCTTGCAGCTTTCGAGGGCGTCGATGACCGCTTTCGTGATCGGCATGCCCTTGGCGTAGATCGCATCCGCGGTCTTTGCAGCGGCGATGAATTCCGCCTCGTTGGCCGGCGCCTCGATGATTTCGGCCCCGATCGGATCGAGCGCTTCCTTTTCATAGTCGTAGCCGCCGCCGGCGACCGTGAAGCTCGCGCCCTTCGGCGTCACCACCCTGTATTTCGGCATTTCCTGCTCCCGATTTTATTCTTCGGTGTTGGTTTGAGACGACGGGCGCCGCCCCTTTTCTTTACGCAACTTCGTATTTTACGCGACTTGGTCGCTGCCAGCTACAATCGCCGGTTGCTGCCCAAATCGGGAGCAGCGGTTCCGGCGGGTTTCCGCTGGTCTTCGTAACAAAGCGCTAAAGGGTCTCACGATATTGTGCGCCGAATCAATCGGCCAATCGCGTGCCACGCGCCTATTTCCGGAGATCCCCGTGAAGCTGACCAATCTCAAGATCACCCCCAAGCTCGGCATTCTGGTGGGTGTGACCCTGCTCGGCCTCTGCGTCGCCGGCGTACTCGCGGGCTATCTGATGCAGCGTGAGATGCTGAATGCGCGGATCGAGCAGACAAAAGCGATCGTCGATATGGCGCGCAACATGGCGCTCGGCCTGCAGAAGCAGGTTGCCGCGGGCCAGATGACCAAGGAAGCGGCGATTGCCGAGTTCAGCAAGCGCGGCAATACGCTGACCTTCGACAACGGCAACGGCTACGTGTTCGCCTACACGATGGATGGTGTCGCCGTGCTGGCGCCGGTTCCCAGCCAGATTGGCCAGAACCGCATGGACATCGACACGGGTGGCAGAAAACTCGTGCGCGAGTTGCGCGACGGCATCGTGGCCAATGGCGAAATCATGCTGCGCTACGAATTCCGTAAGCCGGGACAAGAGGAACTGATCCGCAAATTCTCCTACGCGGTTCCGATCCCCGGCTGGAACATGTTTGTCGGTACCGGCGCCTATCTCGACGATCTCGACACCAAGATGAAGCCGATCGCGATGGTGCTCGGGCTTGCCATTCTCGGCATCGCGCTGATTGCAGGCAGCATCGCCTGGCTGATCGGCCGCAGTATCTCGAAGCCGCTCGGTCAGCTCGGCGCCCGCATGCAGGATCTGGCCGAGGGCCGGCTGGACGGCGCCATCCCCGGCATCGGCCGCGGCGACGAGATCGGCGCGATGGCCGCGACCGTCCAGATCTTCCAGGATAACGCGATGCGCATCCGCGGGCTCGAACAGAAGGAGGCGGAGGTGCAGGCGCGCGCCGAGGCCGAGCGGAGGGCGGCGATGGAAAGCATCGCCAGCAACTTCGAACGCAGCGTGACCGGCATCGTCCGCTCGGTGTCGACGGCGGCGGCCGGCATGCAGACCACCGCGCAGTCCATGACCACGACCGCCAGCGACGCCAGCGCGCGGGCTGCGACCGTCGGCGCGGCATCGCAGCGTTCGTCCGACAATGTCGGCACGGTCGCGTCGGCTGCGGAAGAGCTCTCCAGCTCGGTGACCGAGATTTCCCGTCAGGTGGCGCGCTCCAGCGAAATTGCCACCAAGGCGGTGAGCGACGCCGAGCGCACCAACGCCACCGTCAGCGCGCTCTCGACCGGCGCCGAGAAGATCGGCGAAGTGGTCAAGCTGATCCACTCGATCGCGGCGCAGACCAATCTGCTCGCGCTCAACGCCACCATCGAGGCGGCGCGCGCCGGCGATTCCGGCCGCGGCTTCGCGGTGGTGGCGTCGGAAGTGAAGGCGCTCGCCAACCAGACCGCGAAGGCGACCGAGGAAATCTCCTCCCAGGTCGCCGCCATGCAGTCCTCGACCAGCGAAGCCGTGGCCTCGATCGGCGGCATCACCGAAACCATCGCGCAGATGAGCGAGATCACGGTCTCGATCTCGACCGCCGTCGAGCAGCAGGGCGGCGCCACCCGCGAGATCGCCCGCAACATTCAGTCGGTGGCGGCCGGATCGAACGAGATCTCTGCCCATATCGGCGGCGTCACCACGGCGGCAGCGGCGACCGGCAAGGCGGCGTCCGAGGTGCTGGCGAACGCCCGCGAACTCGACAACCAGTCCGGCATGCTGCGCAGCGCGGTGGATGAGTTTTTGGGCAAGGTGCGGGCGGCGTAAGTTTCCCGGTGATCGCGTTCCCCGGATGCTGCGCAGCACGAAGTGATGCGCTGCTGATCCGGGGTCCATGCCTGGCGGAGGTGGGTCCCGGCTCTGCGGCGCAGCGTCAAGAACGCTGCACCGCGTCCGGGACACGCAGTGCAAGCCGTGATCTGCCTTTACTGCTTCTCGATCCCCGCACCTGCAATCAGCTTTTCCCACACCTTGAGCTGCTCCTTCACGAAGGCGTCGAATTCTTCCGGCGTGCCGGAGAATGCTTCCATGCCGCGCTCGGCGAGTTGGCTCTTGATGTCGGGGCGCTCGACGACCTTGCGGATTTCCGCGTTCAGCCTGGTGACGATATCCTTCGGCATGCCGGCCGGGCCGAAATAGCCTTGCCACGAGGTGATGTCGAAACCCTTCACCGTGTCGTTCATGGTCGGGAGATCGGGCAACAATGCCGAGCGCTGCTTGGTGGTGACCGCGAGCGCCTTCAGCGCCTTGGCGTTGACGTGGGGCAGGCCGGTCGGCACGTCGATGAACATCATCGAGACGCGGCCGGCGATCAGGTCGGTCAAGGCGGGCGGCGAACTCTTGTAGGGAACGTGAAGCAGGTCGATGCCGGCGAGGCTGGCGAATGTCGCACCCGACACGATCGCCGCCGAGCTGCCGCTGGCATAGGAGTATTTGCCCGGCTCTTTCTTTGCCAGCGCGATCAGTTCGGCCACCGAGTTCGCCGGAATGTCCGGATGGATCACCAGCATGAAGGGCAGGTCGCCGGTCCGCGCGACCGGGGTGAAATCCTTGACCGGGTCGTAGGTCATGTTCTTCATGAGATACGGATTTGCCGAATGCGGCGTGTTCGTCGACACCATCAGCGTGTATCCGTCAGGCGCGGAGCGGGCGACCTGGCTCGCCGCGAGCGAGCCGTTGGCGCCCGGCTTGTTTTCAATCACGATGCCGACGCCGAGCGCGGTGCCGAGTTCCTTCGAGATGATGCGCGTCGTGGTGTCGGTGCCGCTGCCGGCTGCGAACGGCAGCACCAGCGTGATGTTGCGGTTCGGGTAGGGCGCCTGCGCGGAAGCCGTGGCGATCGTCGCCAGCATCAGGGAGGCCGCCACAGTAAGGTGCCGATACCGCTTCAAAGTTGTGAACATTTAGTCGTTTCCTCAGCTCTTTTTGTGTTGGATTGGCCGGCAAGCTAGCCTGCCGGGATCGAAGATGGAAGCCGGTACGGCGCTACGCAGGCTCAACGCGTGCCCCGGGCGCGGTGCGCCACGAAGTGGTGCGCCGCTGAACCGGGGCCCATTGCGCTGGGTCCCGGCTCTGCGGAGCAGCGCTGAAGTAGCGCTGCACCGCGTCCGGGACACGTCGATCCCTCAAGCCTTCTTTGCCGAAGCCCGCCTAGACGCGATCACGACGCCGGCCAGCACCAGCGCATAGCCCACCAGATGGAATAACCGCAACTGCTCTCCGAGCAGCAGGATCGCCATCGCCGAGCCGAACACTGGCACCAGATGAAAGAACGGCGCGGCGCGGTTCGGCCCGATCAGCGCCAGCCCGCGGTTGAAGAACAGATAGGCCAGCGTCGAGGGAAAGATCACGGCATAGCCAAGCGTCGCCATCGAAATGAAGTCGAACTTCAACGTGGTGCCGGTCGAATATTCCCAGACCGCGAATGGTACAAGCATCAGCGCGCCGCAGCAGGTGGTGAATGAAATCAGTGACAGCGCATGCGTCACCGGCCGGCGCGGGATCAGCGCCGAATACAATCCGAACGATACCAGCGAACTGGCAAACATCAGGTCGCCGCGGTTGAAGCTGATGCTGGCGAGCGCGCCAAAATCGCCGCGCAGGATGATGGTCAGGACGCCCGCGAGCGAGATGGTGATGCCGGCGAGCTGCGCACCGGTCAGGCGGATGCCGAACAGCGCCAGCGACCACAGCGCGACAAACAGTGGTCCCGCCGACTGGATCAAAAGCGCGTTCAGCGCCTCGGTATATTGCAACGCCCAGTAGGAGATCGCGTTGTTGTAAGCGAACCCGACCAGCGACAAAAACAGCATCATCGGCAGATGCGCGCGCAGCACCGGCCAGTCCTGCTTCAAATGCGGCCAGGCAAAGGGCAGCAGGATCAGAAAGGTGCCGATCCAGCGGACGCAGGACAGCGTCAACGGCGGTACATGGCCGGCGACATGGCGTGCCAGCACGATGTTGCCGGCCCAGAACAGCGAGGTCAGGCTCAGCAGCAGATAGGGCTGGTTGTTCAGCCACCGGACCGGATCGAGGGCAGGCGGCGCTGGTGCGGGCTGGGTCATGGTCGCGGGTGCAGATAGGGCCGGATTATCCGCCGCGCGACAAGTCCCATGCATGCAATGCTACAATGTCCTGAATTGTCGCGAGGTACCGTCGATGGGTGTGGATTTGCTGAACGTGAAGGGCCTGCAGGAGCTCGATCCATTGGCGCCGGTGGTGATGGTGAACCTGATGCGGTTTCGCGAGCGTTCGCTCGACGGCGATGGATCGGGCTGGGACGCATATCTGCGCTATAGCGCGCTCACGGTGCCGATGATCAAGGCGCGCGGCGGCACGCTGCTATGGACCGGCGATGCCAAGGCGGTCGCGCTGGGGCGGCAAGACGGCAATCAGTGGGATTACCTGGCACTGGTGTATTATCCTGATGTCGCCGCCTTCATCGACATGATGACGTCGGCGGACTACGAAAATCACTGCGACCCGCACCGCACCAATGGCTGCGCCGAGCACGTGATCATCGCGACCAAAGAGGCCTACAGCAAGTTCAAGATCCCGTAGCCCGGATGGAGCGCAGCGCAATCCGGGACGGTCTCGCAGCGGTCAAGCTTTCCCGGATTACGCTGCGCTCCATCCGGGCTACCGATCCCTCGCAAGCCGCTCAGATGCGCGGAATGCCGGCGTCGTTGATGACCTTCGACCACCTGTCGATTTCTGAGGTGATCAATGCTCGCATCTCCTCCGGCGTGCTGCTTCGAGCCTCGCCGCCGGTTGCGGTTTCAAGCGCCGCTTTCGTGGCGGGGTCTGCGAGCATCGACAGGATTTCCGCGTTCAGCCGCTTCACGATGTCCGGCGGCGTGCCTTTGGGGACCAGCAATCCGGCCCAGGTCCGGACGTCGTACCCTTTCACACCGCCTTCCTGCGCAGACGGCACGTTCGGCAGCAGTTTCGTGCGTGCGGGCGAAGTGACAGCGAGACCGCGAATGGCGCCGCTCTCGATCTGGCCTGCGAGCAGCACGGTGGTCCCGACGATCACGGGAACGTCTCCGGCGAGCAGGGAGGTGACGGTCAGTGAGTCACCGCGATAGGGGACGTGCACCATCCTGGTGCCGGCGGTGATATTCAGCAGCTCGCCGGCGAGGTGGTGCGTGCTGCCGAAACCGACCGAGCCGTAGCTCAGGTCATCGGGCTTCGCTTTCGCCATCGCAATCAGGTCCGCCAGCGTCTTCGCCTTATGGTCGGCGCGAACCGCGATCACCAGCGCGTAATACACCATCGTCGACAGCATATCGAAACTGTCGGTGGGGCTATAGGCGAGCTGCTTGTAGAGCGCGCCCGAAATCGCGTGCGCCCCCGTGACGAGGCCGATCGTGTAGCCGTCCGGCGCGGATCTGGCGACGGCGTCGGCGGCAAGGTTGCCGCCCGCGCCGGGCTTGGCTTCCACCAGCACCGGCTGTCCCAGCCGCTTGGAAAGGCCGTCGGAGACGATGCGCGCCATGGTGTCGGCGGCACCGCCCGCCGCAAAGCCGTGCATCAGCCGGATCGGCCGGTTCGGGTAGCTTTGCGCTGCGACGACGGAGGGCGCGAGGCACGCCAGACTTGCCGCCGCGACTGCGACGTAACGCAGGGCACACCATCGTCCGCGCAGGACGTTCAACAATCGAGCCATCTTGTTTCATCCCTGAAGTTTTGCTTTTTGACGTCAGTTTCGGCTAGTGGCGACGCGGCGCGATTACTTCACGCCGCGCATCGTTGGAGAAAACTCGGTAGCGCCTGAATTCAGGCGAACTCTCCGGCTGTGCGGATATTCCGCTCAATCCGGCGTCATCACGATCTTCCCGAACGCGGCGCCAGAATCGAGAAGTTCATGCGCGGCGCGCACTTCAGAGAGCTTGAAGCGCTTGAAGATCGAGGGGAGAATGGCGCCGTCGGCGAGGTAGCCGATCATCTTTCGCATGATGTCGCGCCGGCCTTCGCGGTCGTGATCATAGATGTGAAAGGAAAAGCACCGGATCGCCGGGCAGATGTCGAGATACTTCCGCATCTCGCCCATCAGGTTTTCCGTCGGCAGTCCGGCAAACGCATTGTAGGAGACGATGGTGCCCCATTTATCGAGCGCGCCGAGATAGGAATAGAATTCCGGCCCGCAGACATGATCGAGCACCAGGCTGACGCCGCGTCCGTCCGTCAGCGCGCGGGTGCGGGCGACGACATCCTCGTCGCGATAGAAGATGATCTCATCGGCCCCCATCTGGCGCGCGAAGGCGGCCTTCTCCGCCGTGCTGACGGTCCCGATCACCTTCATCCCGGCGATTTTCGCAAGCTGCACCAGCGAGGTCCCGACCCCGCCGGCCGCACCGATGACGAGGGCGGAGTGGGGCGGCGTGCTGGAGCCGCAATTGTTCAACAGCGCCCAGGCGACCTGGTAGTTCGGCAGGCAAACGGCGTCCTCGAACGCGACGTTCTCGGGCAGCACGTGCACGGCGTCCGCAGGCGCGGTGACATATTCGGCGTAGCAGCCGCCGCGCTGGGCGAGGTCGCGCGCGCTCAGCAGCACCCTTTGACCGACGGAAAGTCCGCTCACTTGCGCGCCTATGGCTTCGATCCCTCCGGCGACGTCGTTGCCAGGATTGGCCGGCAGTGGCGGCATCCATTTGTAGACGCCGCTGCGGATCAGCTTGTCCGGCTGGCCGACGCCGAAGGCCTTCGCGCGGATCAGGACGTCCCGCTCGCCCAGGGCCGGCATTGGAACCTCGGTATAGTCGAGCGCCTCCGGGCCTCCTGGACGATGCACCAATACAGCCTTCATGCGAACGCGGCCTCCCCAAGCTTCTATCGAAATTCTCATATTTTCGAAAATATTGCTTATTACGAAAATTATTGCAACCAGAAATCCGACACCTCGTTTCTGATCTTCTCGATTCCGCGGCTGATCGACCACGCGTCCGAGATATTCGATCTGATGCCGAGCGACGTCATCGCCATCGGCACACCGGCCGGCGTCGGCTTCACGCGCAAGCCGCCGATGTTCCTCGCACCGGGCGACGTCGTTGAAGTCGAGGTGGAGAAGATCGGCGTGCTGCGTAACCCCGTGGTTGATGAGGCAGCGCAGTGACGGCCTTCGACATCAGGAAGACGCAAGTCTCGATCGAGCGGCGATCCGCGAAGTGCAGGGGGCGGGCGGAGGTTTCGGCTGCTAGAACTTCCGCACCAGGTCCGGCGTGATCTCGCTTAATTTGCGAATCCCGAGCAGCGCGAGGTCGCGGTCGATTTCGGCCTTGAGCAGCGTGATCGCGCGCTGCACGCCGGCTTCGCCGCCGGCGATCGCGGCATAGAGGAAGGGGCGGCCGATCCAGACGAAATGCGCGCCGAGCGCGAGCGCCTTGATCACGTCGGTGCCGCGGCGGATGCCGCCGTCGACCATGATCGTCATGCCTTTCGCTTCGGCCGCGATCTCCGGCAGCGTGCGCAGGCCCGACATCGTGTAGTCGAGCTGGCGGCCGCCATGGTTGGACAGCATTACGCCGTCGACGCCGCTTTCGCGCGCCATGCGCGCGTCCGCCGGCGAGACCAGGCCCTTGATCACGAGCTTGCCCTTCCAGCGTTTGCGGATCAACTCGACATGCTTCCAGGCGAGCTGGTCGCGATGGCCGATATTGCGCATCAGGTTTTTCGCCAGCACCGGCGGGCCGCGTTTGGCATCCATGTTCTCGAAATGCGGCATGCCGAAATTCATCACGGTGCGTGCCCAGGTGCCGAACAGCCAATGCGGATGCGTGACCGTGTCCCAGAACACGCGCGGCGTGATCGCGAGCGGCACCTGAAAGCCGTTGCGGATGTTGTTCTCGCGGTTGGGCGGCACCGGCACGTCGGCGGTGACGACGAAGGTGTCGTAGCCGGCCGCCGCCACGCGATCGACCAGCGGCTCGATCCGCTCGGGCAGGCCTGCAAGATAGGCCTGATACCACGCCGCCTGATTGGCGGCGCGCACATCCTCCAGCGTGATCAGCGACGACGCGCTGAGAATCATCGGTACATTCTCAGACTTGGCCGCCCGCGTCAGCACGATGTCGCCGCGATAGGCGCACAGCGCCGAAGAGCCCATCGGCGGAATGCCGAACGGCGAGGCATAGGTCTTGCCGAACAGCGTCGTTGTCTGGTCGCGGCCGGAGACGTCGTTGAGCACGCGCGGCACAAGACCGTATTCGTCGAAGGCCTTGCGGTTGTCGCGCAGCGCAGCGTCGGTCTCGGCGCCGCCGGAGATGTAGCCGTAGAGGAATTTGGGAATCCGGCGCCGTGCGGTCGGTTCGAAATCGTCGAGCGAGAGATATTTTTGCAAAGCCCGCGGCACCGCGCTTTCGGTGCGGGTCACGGTCGTGGGCGGCACGGTCACATCGGCGGATTTGTCGAGCACGTCGGCGTTCCAGTTTTCTTGGTTGTTGTGCGAAGGAGGCAGGTTAGCGGCGGGGAGGCGGTCCGCCAGATTTCTGGCCTGCCTTGTTGACGGACGCGCTGACGTCGCCGAGCATTTTTCGCGTCTCGGCGATCAATTGCCCGGATTTCTTGTCAAAACTTTCGATCAGCTCGCGCATCGAGATCACGGTCGGCAGCAGTTCGCCGCCATATTTGTCGCTGGCAAGCCCGCCGAGAAAATCCTTGGTCTTGGTCAGCGCGCCGTCGACGGCGTTGACGCCGGATTCGGCGGTCGAGATGATGCTGGCGATCCTCTCGCCATTGCCGAAAAGCGAGGCCGTGAACGTCTCGAAATTCCGCAGCGTATCTTTCACCGCCACCTCATTGTCTGATATCACCCGGTCGACGTTGCGCAGCGCCACGCGGATTTTTTCCTGGGTGTTGAGCGTCCCGTCCGCATCGGCGGTCAGCTCGGCAATGCCGTCCGCGCCCTTTGGCGGCGGCGCCGCTTCGTCCGATCCGCCGGTGAACGAGATCGCCGCGATGCCCGTCAGCCCCTGAAATTCGAGGCCAACTTGCGTGTCGCTCTTCACCGGCGTGTTGCCGTCGATCATGGCAAGGGCTACGACGCGGCGCGGATGATCGAGCTTCAGCGACACCACCTCGCCAACCCGAATGCCGGCGAAATTCACGCTGCCGCCCTTGCGCAGGCCGCTGGCCGAGCCCTCGAAGATCACTCGGAACGGCACCTTCTGCTTGGCGCTGACGAACTTCTGGTAGCCGAGAAACCCGCCCAGCGATCCCCCGATCAGGGCCAGGACGAGCGTGCCGATCATTAGATTGCTGGCGTGAACCTTCATCGAAACCTTCCGAAGCAAGAAATAGCGGATTTGGCCCGGCAAGTCACCGCAGCCTTCTCAGCCTCGCCCCGCAAGGAGCGTTCAGGCGGAAGCTTTCCGCGACGCCACGAACACCCCGGCCAGCACCAGCGCGAAGCCGATGAAATGGAACGCTTGCGGATGCTCGCCGAGGAAGACGATCGACATGATGGTTCCGAACACCGGGACCACGTGGAAGAACGGCGCGGCGCGGTTGGCGCCGATCAGTTGCACGCCGCGATTGTAGCAGAGATAGGCGATCGTCGAGGGAAACAGCGCGACGTAGGCGAGCGTCAGCAGGTTCGCGGTGTCGATCTGCATCAGCGGCCGTGCGAACAACTCCCAGATGAACAACGGAATCAGGCAGGCCGCGCCGGCCCCGAAGGTGAAGGCGACGAACGACAGGCCATGGATATCGGGGCGTTTTAGCGACAGCACCGAATAGATCCCGAAGATCGCAAGCGCCACGATGAAGATCAGGTCGCCGATGTTGAAGTCGATGCCGGACAGCTTGGTGAGGTCGCCGTGCATCAGGATGATCAGCACGCCGGCCATCGACAGCATGACGCCCGCCGCCTGCGCCAGCGTCAGCCGTACGCCGAGCAGCAGCAGCGACCACACCGCGACCACCAGCGGGCCTGCCGACTGCAACAACAGCGTGTTCAGCGCCTGGGTGTGTTCAAGCGCCCAGTATTGCAGCGTATTGAACGCGCCGATGCCGGTGATGGAGAGCAGGATCATGATGCCGAGGCGGCTGCGGATCGCGGGCCAGTCGTGGACCAGATGCCGCCAGGCAAACGGCAGGATGATCAGGAATGCGAACGACCAGCGCAGGAATGAAAGCGTCACCGGCGCGATGTGGCCGGCGGCCATCCGCCCGACGATGGCGTTGCCGGCCCAGCACAGCGCGGTGATGCTGAGCAGCAGATAAGGCTGGTTAGCGAGCCAGTTCCCGGATCGGGCGGATGAAGTCTGTTCGGTAGCCGTCATTTAAAGGTAAGGCCCGGTTCATGGCGCCGCGGCCCGCCCGGCTAACGTCACCGGGCCGGAATGCTGCCCGGCTCCCGTCACAGACACGGATTTGCGGCGCTCATCAATGGTGCAAGATGCATCGCGACCATGCAGCCCGCCTCGGCTGTTTCCTTTGCCTGTTCCTCGCCTGTTGATTGGGGTTGCAAGCGGGCGGGCAAATATGCAATCAAAGGACGATTGATTCATGTAGCCCAACCTTTGTTTGTTTTTCGGGGTGCATGAGGTTTTTCCGGGTTATTTTCAGTATCGGGCGTTCGATCGTTGGGACCACGGGTTTGCGGGCGGCTGCGTTTTCGGCAGCTTCCTTTGCCCGTGAAGTCGAATTTCCAGAGATGATGGGTCATTCCTTTGAACAAGCCGATGTCGGCCGAAGAAGCCGAAGCCGAAACACGTCACCAGTTTGCCGTTCGCGCCAATTCCATTCTGGCGTTCATCGAGTGCGATGAGGAGCAGCGCCCGAAACTGCGCGAGGCCATCATCGAGGCGATGCTATGGGCGCAGACGCAGGTCACACTCACCAGGTAGCGGTTTGCCGACGCGACGGCCGCTCACGCCACGAGCGTGCGCGCGATCGCGCCAGCCGCCTTCACGGCGTCGTTGGGGTCGAGTTCGATCTGCAAGCCGCGCTGGCCGCCATTGAGGAACACGCTTGCATAGCCGAGCGCGGCTTCCTCGATCGCGACCGGCACGCGCTTCTTCTGCCCGAACGGCGAGATGCCGCCGACATGGTAGCCGGTCAGCCGTTCGGCATCCGCCGGCCGCATCATCTTTGCCGCCTTGGCGGCGAAGGCGCTCGCAAGCTTTTTCATGCTGACCTCGCAGTCGGACGGCACCACGGCGCAGACCGGCTTGCCGTCGACCTCGGCCATCAGCGTCTTGAGCACGCGCGCAGGCTCAACGCCGAGCGCGTCCGCCGCCTGCAGCCCGATGCTCGCCGCATCCGGGTCGTAGTCGTAGGCATGCAGGGTGAATTTCACGCCAAGCTTTTCCAGCGCCTGGGTCGCACGGGTGGTTTTCGACATGGCCTTTCCGTCATTGCCGGATGTTAATGCGTCTGTCGCCCGGTGGTCAGGAATTTTACGGGGATATCAATGGGTTGGAGCTGTTCTAAGGCTCCCTTAAAGCTGCCTTCCTGCTTGCCTAGAGCAGCCGCTTCCTTTATCCGGTGGGGCTGCCTTGCATGCGAACGGCCCCG
Organism: Bradyrhizobium sp. AZCC 1610; assembly: GCF_036924515.1. Classification (NCBI taxonomy): domain Bacteria; kingdom Pseudomonadati; phylum Pseudomonadota; class Alphaproteobacteria; order Hyphomicrobiales; family Nitrobacteraceae; genus Bradyrhizobium; species Bradyrhizobium sp. AZCC 1610. Next base: position 811,581 of record NZ_JAZHRR010000001.1, read on the forward strand.
GCCGTGATTTGGGCTGGGCAAGCTACCGCATGATCCGGAAAAGTGGCTACCGGTTTTCCGATCAGATCATGCGCAAACCAAAGAGAGCATGATCCGGAAAAGTGGCTACCGGTTTTCCGGAAAGGTCATGCTGGGACCATCAGATTTGCAGGGAACACTTTAGAAATGGCCAATGTTGTCGTCGTCGGTGCCCAATGGGGCGACGAAGGGAAGGGCAAGATCGTCGACTGGTTGTCGGAGCAGGCCGATATCGTCGTGCGCTTCCAGGGCGGCCACAATGCCGGCCATACGCTCGTCATCAATGGCGAGACCTACAAGCTGGCGCTATTGCCGTCCGGCGTGCTGCGACCGTCGAAACTCGCCGTGATCGGCAACGGCGTGGTGTTCGATCCGCAGGCTTTCCTCGATGAAGTTGCAAGACTGAAGGGCCAGGGCGTCGCCATCAGCCCGGAAAACCTGCGCGTCGCCGAAAACGTCACGCTGATCCTGCCGCTGCATCGCGATCTCGACGCCTTGCGGGAATCCTCCAATGCGGTCACCGCGATCGGCACCACGCGCCGCGGCATCGGCCCTGCTTATGAAGACAAGGTCGGCCGCCGCGCCATCCGCCTGATGGACCTCGCCGACCTCGATACGCTGCCGCACAAGATCGATCGCCTGCTGGCGCATCACAACGCGCTGCGCCGCGGGCTCAATCTGGAGGAGATCGACGGCGGCGGGATCCTGAAAGAACTCACCGCGCTGGCGCCGAAGCTGTTGCCCTACACCGAGACGGTGTGGCGGCTCCTGGACCTCAAGCGGCGCGAGGGCAAGCGCATCCTGTTCGAGGGCGCGCAGGGCGCGCTTCTGGATGTGGATCACGGTACATACCCTTACGTCACCTCGTCCAACACGGTAGCGGCGCAGGCGGCGACCGGCACCGGCATGGGGCCGGCCTCGGTCGGTTACGTGCTTGGCATCTGCAAGGCCTACACGACCCGCGTCGGGCAGGGCCCGTTCCCGACCGAGCAGGACAATGACATCGGCCGCAAGATCGGCGAGCGTGGCCGCGAATTCGGCACCAATACCGGCCGCCCGCGCCGCTGCGGCTGGTTCGATGCGGTGCTGGTGCGCCAGACCGTCCGCACCTGCGGCATCACGGGTCTCGCACTTACAAAACTCGACATTCTCGACGGCTTCGACACCATCGAGGTCTGCACCGGCTATATGCTGGACGGCAAGGAAATCGACCATCTGCCGGCGGGCGAGGGCGCCCAGGCCCGGGTGGTGCCCATCTATGAGACGATTGAAGGCTGGAAGGAGCCGACCGCCAACGCCCGTTCCTGGGCAGATCTGCCGGCCCAGGCGATCAAATATGTCCGCCGGGTCGAGGAACTCGTGGGTTGCCCGATTGCATTGCTTTCCACCAGCCCCGAACGCGAGGATACTATCCTGGTACAGAACCCGTTCGAGGCTTAACGAGATGTTACCGTCGGGCCTGCAGTATTGAAGAGAAATGGCTGATTATTACCCGCTGATCGCACGCGCTATCGCCGGCCTGGACCCCAATGCTCCAGGTGAGAGCCGCCGTGCGCTCTATGAGCGGGCTCGCACCGCGCTGATCGCGCAGTTGCGCAGCGTTCAGCCGCCGCTTTCCGAATCCGAAATCACCCGCGAGCGGCTGTCGCTGGAAGAAGCCGTGCGCAAGGTCGAATCGGAAGCCGCCCAGCGCGCCCGCGAGGCCTCGCGGCCGGGCGGCGGTGGGGCCGCGCGTGGCGGCGACGCTTTCCGCCGCGCCAATGCCCGACCGCCGGAATCCGCAGGCCCTCCGGGTTCGCCACGTCCGCGTCCGCCTTCTCAAGGCCCCTCGCGCGAGGCCCGTCCACCGCTTGGCCAGGACGAACAACGCCCGCCGCGCAATCTGCGCTCCGATGCGCCGCCCGGCGCGCCGCGCCCGCAGCCGCCGCAGATTCCGATGCAGGATGCCGGCCTGCCGCCACCGCCGCCCCGCGAGCGCGGGGGCGGCGCCCGCCGCGGTCCCGACAACGGCCAGCCGCCGCAGCCGCAGCCGCCCGGCATGCGCGGTTTCCGCGACATCGCCGCCGACGCCGACGATCTCGGCCGCGCCGCGGCGCAGGCCAATCGCGCTGCGCGAAAGACCTATGCCAACGTGCCGTCGCCCTCGCCGGAATTCGACCGGCTCGAGCCGAGCATGGAGAACCGTGGCGCCGATCCCGACGCGCCCTATTCCTATGACGAATCGCTGGAGGAGGCGGACCGCTACGCGCCGCAGCAGCCGCAGACGCCGTCGCGTGACCGCCCGCGGCTCTCGCAGGATCGCGACCGCGAGCCGAAGAAGCCCGCCCGAGCAGCCGCGGTGTTTCCGTTCAAGAGCGCGATTGCGGTCGGCATCGTGCTCATTCTGGTCGGTGCCGGCATCCTGTGGGGCAGGTCGGTCGTGACGGCCATGAGCGGCCTGTTCAAGTCCTCGTCCGTGGTGGAAGCGCCGAAGGATCCGGCCGCGCCGCAGTCGCGCCCGAAGATCCCCGATCGCGTCGGCCAGCCGTCGTCGGAGAACGTCGCGCCGGTGGCGCAGCGCGTCGTGCTGTATGACGAGGACCCGTCCGATCCCAAGGGCAAGCAGTATGTCGGCTCGGTGATCTGGCGCACCGAACCGATCAAGGCGAGCGGCAACCAGAAGCCTGATGTCGCCGTGCGCGCCGACATCGAGATTCCCGACCGTAAGTTCAAGATGACGATGTCGTTCCGCCGCAACACCGATACCTCGCTGCCGGCGAGCCACACCGCGGAATTGACCTTCATCCTGCCGCAGGATTTCTCCGGCGGCGGCGTCGGCAACGTGCCGGGCATCCTGATGAAGTCCAACGAGCAGGCGCGCGGCACGCCACTGGCCGGTCTCGCCGTGAAAGTCACCGACGGCTTCTTCCTGGTCGGCCTCTCCAACGTCGATTCCGACCGCGCCCGCAATTTGCAGCTCCTGAAGGAACGTTCCTGGTTCGACGTGCCCTTGGTCTACGTCAACCAGCGCCGCGCCATCATCGCGATCGAAAAGGGCGCCCCCGGCGAACGCGCGTTCAACGACGCGTTCGCGCTGTGGGGGGAGTAGCTACCGGGAGCGTCGCAGATGCGCTCTCAAACCTGAGCTGATCTCCGTTGAGCCAGGAAGTCGATCGCTAATCGATCGCTGCGCGGCGCCGCGAAAGAATCCAGCAAGAAAGCAGCCTCAACATTGCACGCAGCTCTGCTGAGGCCGTTCTGCGTTCGTCTTCGAGCGAAACGAGCTGTTACTCAGCAGCGGCGGCTCGCCTCCGCGCGGTGTGCTCGCGGTCCATCACGGCCCGGCAGCCTGGACTGACCTGCGCGCGGTGCCTGACCATGCAGGCGGTGATTCGCTGGACGTTGGGGACTTCATGGCCGCATAGCCGCATGGCGTCGCCCGTGCACATCTGCTGCGCCTCCGAGAAGGCAAGGCTCGGGCGTGCGGAAAGTGCCGTCGCCGCGAAGGCGATGGCGAAGAGAAGTGCGATTCTGCTTGTACGGTGGAAAGTCATCGATGCGTTCCCCAAGGTTGCGCGCGCGCGGTGCTGGCCGCTGTTCATTGGGGGCGCTGCACGCGGTTTGCGCTGCCGCAGGCGTCATCCATCACCCGGGAGTCACCCGGTGTGGTTGCTCGAATTCTGCCGATGTTCGAATCAAAAGTGCTGCGCCACTCCGCCGCGAATTATGCGCTAATGCGTCGAAGCTGCAATGGCTCGCACCAACACTTCCTGAACTGTTGCGTGCGCGCCACGTCGACCGAAGCGCCTCCGCTGTCGCACCCCGCCACCGGGTCGCGCGAATGCGCGCCCGATGACAGGCTCCGGCGGGGTATCCAGTACGCCGCAGCTTCTCGATGGCCCGGCTCCCAGGCCGGCCGGGCTCGCCTTCCGCGCTGCAAAACTCAGTATAAATGCGGAAATTCCTGGCCCTCGAACAACCACCCGTTAGGGAAGCCCGGGTACGATCAGTGGCTATTGCTCGCATGCGCGCCTCATTTGCTTTCGTTGGAGTGAAAAGGCTGCCGAAACCAGCCTTTCGAGTGGCACTCAAATGCTTGTTTACTCCGCTGCCAATGGATCCACGAAGCTAGCGGCCATCCGCGCGATGGAATGGCCGCGGCCGGAGGTGTCGCGGCGAGCCGGGATGACCGGTGCGGAGGTGGGATAGCCATGCCTGCCGTATCGCCGGATCTGCGCGCGGAATTGAACGGCGCCGAAGAGGATGGACCCGAGCACGACGCCCGAATTTTCGGGGAGGTGACGGACCTGTTCCTGTCCAATGTCGATCGCCTCGGTGACTCGCAGATCGCCGCGGTCGATGGCGTCCTCGCCCACCTGATCGAGCGGGTGGAAGCAACGACCGTGATCCAGCTCAGCGAGGCCCTGTCCACCATCGACCGGGCCCCGCGCCAGACGATCCGCCAGCTTGCGTTCCACGAACAGCCCCAGGTGGCCGCGCCGGTTCTGAGAAGGTCCAGCTGTCTGTCGGAAACAGACCTTCTTGAAATCGTCAAAAGCCGTGGCCAGCAGCACTTGTTGGCGATCTGCGACCGAAGGACGCTCAACGAAGCGCTGACCGACGCGCTGATGAGATTTGGCGACGTCCACGTCTCCAATGCGCTCGCGCGGAACGCCGGCGCGCGTTTCTCCGAATGCGGCTACGCAACGCTGGTCGGACGGGCAGAGCGTGACGAGGGGCTGGCGGAAAAGCTCGGCGTTCGCCTGGACATTCCCGGCAGCCTGCTGCGGGAGCTCATTGGCAAGGTTGCCGACGTCGTCCGCGCGCGATTCCTGACGGCGGCGCGACCTGTCATGCGGGAGAAAACCCAAAATTCTGCTGCGACGACCGCCGGACAGCGCGGCGCGGCCCGGATGGCGATTGACTACACCCAGGCGCAAAGCGAGGTCGTCGCGCTCAATCGCACCGGCAAGCTGAATGATTCCATCGTCAACCGGTTTGCGGTGAGAGGTGAATACGTCCACGTGGTCGCAGCCCTCGCCTTGAAGGCCGACGTCAAGGTCGAGGCGATCGAACCCTTGCTCGAACCCGACCGGGTGTATGGACTGATCGTCGCCTGCAAGGCCGCCCGGCTGACCTGGTCGACAACGACGATGATCGTCCGCAACCGGCCCGGCTGCCCGCCATCCACCGACCGCGAGCTCGAACAATGCGTGGCGGTGTTTGAGTCCTTGTTGCTGTCGGTTGCACAATGGACGATCCGGTTCGGGTCGGATCGGATTCTTGCAAAGAAGAACGAGCCGGCAGCGGTCGCATCGGCTGCCAATGGCAGCCTGAGCCGGTCTGCCTGACTTCAGCATCGGAGGCCGCTGGCCTCTTGACTCCGCCCTGCTGACTGGATTTGAAATTGCGTATGGCCAAGGCGCTGTCGAAGCCGGATATGTCTGGTCACGGAACCATGCGGTTGGTCCGATGGTGAGTCTTCCTTCTCGATCCATAGGCTCAACGCAGAGGTCGCCATGAAACGCTATCTGATTTTCGGAGCTATCGGCCCGTTCGTCGGCGGGTTTTTGATGCTGTTCGCGGCCACGGTGACTTCGGGCTACTGGACCGAGACCAACTGGTCGGAGATCGGAAAATTCCTCGCCGCGTTCGTCAAGACGCTGCAGTACAGCTATCTGTTCGGCATCGTGCCGGCGTTGATGATCGGCGCCATCGACGACATTCTCTCTCACGTCAAGCGCATTGCGCCCGTGGCACGGATACTGATCGTAGGCGCGATCGGCTTCGCGGCATCCTCATTGCTCTATGGCTCGCGCGGACCGGATACCGGCGCGGTGCAGTTCCTGCTCTACGGCATCGTCGGCATGGTGCCTGCGATGCTATCGTCCTGGTTGGCGCACAGATATGCCGACGCGCCGCGGCCGGTGCATTCGACGTAACGCTTCGCATCGATACGGAATCGCAGGGTGGGCAAAGGCGCGTTAGCGCCGTGCCCACCATCTATCGTCGAGCGCACGTCTTGATGGTGGGCACGCTGTTGCTTTGCCTACCCCACGAACTGCGAACTGATTTGCTTTGCGCGCAAGCACAATCTCGACGCACACTTGCGACAAGATGCACACCTCGGGCACACGTGCCGCGAGATCGGAAAGTCATGTTTGCTCTTTGAAAAGGCAGGTAAAGGTGCCTGCCGCGGCCGCGTGACGCAACTTGCGCCTCGCCTTCGCGTTACCATGTGATGGCCATGTCAGACGACGATATCCACACGCCGCAGCGTTCACGTTCCGGGCAGTCTTCCCGGACGCGCGCGCCCGGGCGCGGCCCGGTCATCGACCAGGAGGGGCGCGAAGTCCCCGAGGCGAACCTGCACACGCGGTTCGAGGGATTGCGGTTCGATTTCGGTCATCCCGCCGCCAATCCGTTCGGCGAGCTGACGCGCGAGCAGCGGCTGGCGCGGCTCGATGCCATCGCCAAACTTTTGGACGTCGCCTTCATCGTGCCCGGCACCAATTTTCGCTACGGCATCGACGGGCTGATCGGGCTGATCCCCGTGGTCGGCGACATTATCACGACGGCGATTGCGCTGTGGGTGGTGCGTGAGGCGCGCGCGCTCGGGGCGCCCTGGCACATCACGGCGCGGATGCTCGCCAATGTCGCCGTTGACGGCGTGGTCGGCCTGGTGCCGGTCGCGGGCGACGCCTTCGACGTCATGTTCCGCGCCAACGTCCGCAACGTGCGCATGCTCAAGCGCTGGCTCGACCGGCAGCCGCGCTAACAAAAACGCCCCCGGAAATGATCTCCGGGAGCGCGCTGTTTGACAATATGGAGGTTAGGCCGCGTCGGCTTTGTCTTCAGCGCTGGCGGGCGCACGCGGACGGCGCGGCAGCGGGAAGGCTTCGCTTTCATAGAGCGTGCGGATACCGCTCTGGTCGAAGCGGGCTTCCTCGACCTGCAGATAGGCGCCGTTCAGCGAGTCCGCCGGCAATTCCTCGATCGCGAAGCGAACCGCTTCGGCCGCGGTGCCAAAACGCCGATAGGCAAACCCGGCCCGCTTCTTCTTGCGGATCGCGGCGGGAAACAGTTCGGCGGCGGTGTTGTAGCTGAAGGGACGCATGGACGGTGACCTCAATCTTTTTCGGCTCTTGCGTGTGAGCAATGGGGATTGGATGACGGTGGGCCACAATCGCGGGCCGCACCGTGCACGTCATTTCAGAGCCCAATATAAGCTTCTTTGACAAAAATGCGACCCCTGAACGAGCGGATCGGGGGTGATGATGAATCCACGCATGGCTGCGGGGAACTAAACTTTAATCAAGTTTTTTCAATGGCTTAATGGCTCAAATCTTGCCGAGCAGCAGCAGGATCAGGAGCACGATTAAAATCACGCCGGCAAGCCCCATGCCGGAATGGCCGTAGCCATAGCCATAGCCCCTGATGCGGCCGGAGAAGCCGCCGAGGAGGAATATGATCAAGATAATGACGAGTATCGTCCCAAGCGACATGGCGCGCTCCCCGAAGGCCCCGCGGGCGTCCCCCAAAACGCTCCCGCGGACCGGATCAAAGCATATTCCGGATCGCGAGTCCTTGGTCGGCAGGTTGGAATGAAGCGTCCCGCCAAACAGAAACCCCGCACGACCAGCTCCTGGTCGCACGGGGGGTTGGAATAAGTTCGACCGTTGCCGAAAACTATTTCGGCTGCAGCTTCAAGGCCGCCGAGTTGATGCAGTAGCGCAGGCCGGTCGGGCCGGGGCCGTCGGGAAAGACGTGGCCGAGATGGCCGTTGCATTTCGAGCACAACACCTCGGTGCGGACCATGCCGTGGCTGATATCATGCTCCTCGTCGACATGGCCGTCGACGGCAGGCGCGGTGAAGCTCGGCCAGCCGCAGCCGGAGTCGAACTTGGCATCGGATTCGAACAGCGTCTGGCCGCAGCCGGCGCAGGTATAGGTGCCCTTGCGGTGCTCGTGCTCATATTCACCGGAGAACGGCCGCTCGGTCGCCTTCTCGCGCAGCACGGCGTACTGCATCGGCGTCAGCTCGCGGCGCCACTCGGCCTCGCTCTTGACGAGCTTGCCGGATGTCTTGGTGTCGGACATTTAGCCTCCTTAATTGGTAGCCCTTCAATTAGTGGCCTTGGCGTTGCTCACCAGCGTCGGCTTCTCGATGTAGTTTTCCGCAAAGATCTTCTTCAGGTTCTCGATCTTCGGCATGTCGTTGAAGACAATATAGGGCTGCTTCGGGTGCAGCGTCAGGTAGTCCTGGTGATAGTCTTCCGCCGCATAGAACGCCTGCAGCGGGCCGACCTTGGTCACGATCGGCTTCTTGTAGACCTTGGCGGCGTTGAGCTGGGCGATATAGGCTTCCGCCACCTTCTTCTGCTCGTCATTGGCGGTGAAGATCGCCGAGCGATATTGCGTACCGGTGTCCGGGCCCTGGCGGTTCAACTGCGTCGGGTCGTGCACGACGGAGAAGAAAATCTGCAGGATCTTGCCGTAGCTGATCTTCTTCGGATCGTACTTGATCTCGACCGCCTCGGCGTGTCCGGTCGTGCCGGTGCCGATCATGGTGTAGTTCGCGGTCATCTTGCTGCCGCCGGAATAGCCGGACACCGCGTTGAGCACGCCTGCGGTGTGCTGGTACACGCCCTGCACGCCCCAGAAGCAACCGCCCGCGATCACGGCGGTCTGGATGCCGTCGGCCGCCTGAACGTCGAGGGCGGGAGGCGGAATGATGACGGCTTCCTCGGAGGCACGCGAGGGGCTGATGGCGAACGCGGCAATGGCCAGCGCGCCGATGGCGGCAGCGCACAGCGACAGGCGGCTGAGATGGCGAGGGGACATGGTTTCCTCTTTCGGCATTGGTTGGGGGCAGTCTAGAGCGGGATCGGCGTTTCGCAATTGGCTCAAGGCGTTCCGATGCCCTAGATACGGCCTTGGCCGCGGATTGTTACGGCCCGCGCCACACGAGTTCGTGAATAAAGCTGCGCCCGCGCAAGGCCTTATGGAAGGGCGATCGGTCACGCTTGACCGGTGCGGGCCTGCCTTTCCACAATGAACCGCTGGTCGCGCGCCGCGACCAAAATCCATGCGCCGGAGCGTTCCGCCGATGTTGCGGGCCTTGTTGCTGGGTCTCGTCATGTTTATCGCCGCCGGCCCCGCGCGGGCCGCGGGCGATGTCGAAACCTGCCGGAATTCCACGGCGGAACCCACAGCACGCCTCGCGGCCTGCGAAAGCGTGATCGCCGACGAGAGGATCACCGGCCCCTCCAGGGCCGCCGCCTTCTGGTTTCGTGGCGACTCGCTGGTGAAGAAGCGCGATTACGATGGCGCGATCGCGGCTTTCACCGCCTCGCACGAGATCGCGCCCCAGAATATCAATGTCATCAATGCGCGGGGCAACGCCTACAGCTACAAGGGCGACGACGAGCGAGCGCTGGCCGATTACGATCTGTGCCTGCAGCTACGCCCGACTTTCGGCACCGCCTACAACAACCGCGGCGTGATCTTCATGCGCAGGGGCGAGCTGCAGCGCGCGCTGGATGAATTCAACCTGGCGGTCAAACACATCTTCAACGATCAGAGCCGCTACCTGCACCATTACAACCGCGGCCGCCTGCAGGGATTGATGAAACTGTACGACGCCTCGCTCGCCGACTTCGCCGAGGCGCAAAAGGTCAATCCCGACGGTCCGCAAGTTCCGGCCTACCGGTGCGTTACCTACACCGGCATGGGCAGGTTCGACGACGCGCTCGTTGACTGCAATGCAGCGTTGGCGAAGTCACCGAACAATGTTTATGGGCTGACCAGCCGCGGCAATGCCTATCTCGGCAAGGGCAATCTCGACGCCGCCCTCAGCGATTACGACCGGGTGCTCAAGATCAATCCGAACTACGTTCGCGCCTATGTCGGCCGCGGGCAGCTTTTCGAGAAACGCCGCAACCTCGCCGCCGCACGTGCCGACTATCGCCTGGCGGCCAACGCCGTGGCGGCGCAGCGCGAGGATATCGACACTACGCTAGCGCGCGCCGTCGCCAAGGAGCGGCTGGAGGCGCTATTGGGCACGGCTCCAGCAGGCAAAGCCACACCGCCGGCCGGCCCGCGCAAGGTTGCGCTGATCGTCGGCAATGGCGCCTACCGGAACGCTGCGCCGCTGGAAAATCCACCGCGTGACGCCAAATTGATCGCATCGACCTTTCGGGAGCTTGGCTTTGCCGCCGTGACGCTGGCGCCCGATCTCACGCGGGACAAATTCTTTGCCGCCCTGCACGAATTCGGCCTCGAGGCCGAAAAGGCGGATTGGGCCGTGGTCTATTATGCCGGCCACGGCATGGAGATCGGCGGCGTGAACTATCTGATCCCGGTCGATGCCAGGCTGAAGGCCGACAGTGACGCGGAGACGCAGGCGGTGGCGCTCGAGCAGGTGATCGGGGCAGTTGCCGGCGCGCGCAAGCTGCGGCTGGTGATGCTCGATGCGTGCCGTGATAATCCGTTCGAGAAGACCATGCAGCGGACCATCGCGCTAAAATTGGTCAACCGGGGCTTTTCCAACATCGAGCCGGAAGCCGGCTTCATGGTGGTCTACGCCGCCAAGCACGGCGAGACCGCGCTCGATGGCGATTCCCCGAACAGTCCGTTCGCCACCGCGCTGGCGCGGGTCATCAAGGAGCCGAAGATCGAGGTGCGGAAGCTGTTCGACATCGTCCGCGACGATGTCTGGAAGGCCACCAATCGCACGCAGCAGCCTTTCACCTACGGCTCATTGCCGGGGCGCGAGGATTTTTACTTCGTGGCGGCGAAGTAGGTCTTGTGTCCCGGACGCGGTGCAGCGTGCAACGCTGCGCCGGGACCTATTGCCGGCCGCTCGTGGACCCCCGGATCAGCAGCGCATCACTTCGTGCTGCGCAGCATCCGGGGAACGCCGGCTTCAAGTCACACCACCACGCTCAGCCGCTTCGCCGCGCGCGTAATCCCCGTGTAGAGCCATCTCGCCCGGCTGTCCTGGAACGCAAAGCTCTCGTCGAACAGCACCACGTCGTCCCATTGCGAGCCCTGCGACTTGTGCACGGTGAGCACGTAGCCAAAGTCGAACTCGTCATACGGCTTGCGCTCCTCCCACGGGATCGCCTCGATGCCGCCCTCGAAGCAATCATGGCGTACCGAGACCTTGGTCACCTTGTGGCCGAACTCCTCGTCGGGCGAGAGCCGCATGGTCAGGATTTTTGATTTCGCCCGCGGCTGGGTGCGCGATTTGACGCGCCACAGCCCGCCGTTGAACAGGCCCTTCTTGCGGTTGTTGCGCAGGCAGACCAGCTTGTCGCCGGCCACCGGAAAGGGGTCCTCGATGTTCTGTTTCTGGCGAACGCGCTTGTTGTAGGCGCGGCGGGTGTTGTTGCGCCCGACCAGCACCTGGTCGGCGCTCATTACGCGATCCGGATCGAGTTCGCTGCGCGGGACTACCTCGCTCTCGCCATGGCGGCCGATTTCGAGTTCGCGGCCCTCGCGGATATCCATCGACATCCGCACGATCGGGTCATCCTGGGCCTGGCGATGCACCTCGGTCAGCATCGCGTCGGGCTCGCAGTCCGTGAAGAAACCGCCGCCCTGGATCGGCGGCAATTGCGCGGGATCGCCGAGCACCAGCAAGGGACAGTCGAACGACATCAGGTCGCGGCCAAGCTCCGCATCGACCATCGAACATTCGTCGATCACGATCAGCTTTGCTTTGGAAGCGGGCGCGTCATCCCACAGTTCGAAACTCGGCTGCTCGACGCCCGATTCCTTGGCGCGATAGATCAGCGAGTGGATGGTGGAGGCGTTGTCGCAACCCTTGTTGCGCATCACCAGCGCGGCCTTGCCCGTGAAGGCCGCATACTTCACCTCGCCATCGACGCCATCGGCGATGTGCCGCGCCAGCGTGGTCTTGCCGGTGCCGGCATAGCCGAACAGGCGGAATACCGGCGGCGTGCCGCCCCTGCCGGGCTTGGCCTTCAGCCAGTCGGCAACGGCCTTCAGCGCGGAATCTTGATGCGGCGTGAACTTGGTCATGAGGTCCAGATGGAGAGAAGAGCGGGCGGTGAGGCCGCGACTCAACGGAAGCGTAAAGCTAACCATTCGCGCGTTCCTTGCAAGGCTGCTTCCGTGCCACGGAATTGCAGTTTCGCGGTCGAGGCTGGACTTGGGATGCATGGCGAATACACTGACCGAAAACAACAAGCGGTCTTAACGAGCGCTCTTGGGAGGCGTCATGAAATTCGGCATCTTTTACGAGCTGCAACTGCCGCGCCCATGGCAAGAGGGCGACGAGCTCCGGCTCTACCAGAACGCGCTGACCCAACTCGAGACCGCCGACCGGCTCGGCTATGATTATGCATGGGTGGTCGAACATCATTTCCTCGAGGAATATTCCCACTCGCCCGCGCCGGAATCCTTTCTCGCTGCGGCCAGCCAGCGGACCAAGAACATCCGGCTCGGCCACGGCATTTTCCAGCTCACCACCAATCATCCCGCCCGGGTCGCCGAACGCGTCGCGGTGCTCGATCTCCTCAGCAACGGCCGCTGCGAATTCGGCATGGGCGAGAGCGCGTCGATCACCGAGCTGACGCCGTTCGGCCGCGACATGGAAACCAAGCGCGAGGTGTTCGAGGAAGCGGTCCAGGCGATCTTTCCGATGTTCACGAAGGTGGGCACCGAGCATCACGGCAAGTATTTCGACATTCCCTTGCGCAACGTGGTGCCGAAGCCGGTGCAGAAGCCGCATCCGCCGCTGTGGATGGCGTGCTCGCAACTGCCGACCATCGAGCGTGCCGGCGAGAACGGCTTTGGCGCGCTCGGCTTCCAGTTCGTCAGCGCGGAAGCCGCTCATGCCTGGGTGCATGCCTATTACAACGCAATTACAAAACGGCTGAAGAAACTCGCCGATTACGAGATCAATCCGAACATGGCGCTGGTTTCGTTCTTCATGTGCGCCAAGACGGATGAGGAGGCCCGCGCCCGCGCCGACGGCGCCACCTTCTTCCAGTTCGCGCTGCGCTATTACGGCGCGTCGCAGAACCGGCAACGTCCGGATCCTGGCACCGTCAACATGTGGGATGAGTACAACAAGTGGAAGCGCGACAATCCGGAAGCGCAGGAGGCGGCGCTGCGCGGCGGCCTGATCGGCTCGCCGGAAACCATCCGAAAGAAGCTGCGGCGTTTCCGCACTTCGCACATTGACCAGGTGATCTTGCTCAACCAGGCCGGCAAGAACACCCACGAGCACATCTGCGAGTCGCTCGAACTGTTCGCCAAAGAGGTGATGCCGGAGTTCCAGAACGATCCCGAACATGATGAGTGGAAGAAGGGCGTGATGAGCGGCGCGATCCAGCTTGAAGAAATCGACACTGAAGCTTTCAAGGACCGTTATGGCAAGCTGGCAATCAATGTCGCGCCGGCGCAGAGGGTGGCGGCGGGATAGCGGCTGGGCCGATGCCCCACGGTGTGTTAGCCTTGCGAAGGCTCAACATGGTGCGGCTGTCTGATGAAGCGATTGGCGACCTGGGTATTTTACGGCATCGGCGCGGTCGCGATCGCCTATCTCGCACTATACGCCTATGCGGTTTTCACCGGCCGCGATCTGCAGCCCGGCGATCCCATCCATATTTTCCGTAAGCCGGATGCGCCGAGTTATTCGTGATGCATCGTGTCCCGGACGCGGTGCAGCGTGGCAACGCTGCTCCGCAGAGCCGGGACCCATCGTCAGCCATAAGTAAGTTGGGCCCCGGCTCAGCAGCGCACCGCTGCCGCGATGCGCTGCGTCCGGGGAACATACGGCTCAGCCCGCTGCCACAAACCGCTGGTGCTCGCCGGAGCCTGCCGGCGTGATCGGGATGCCGCCGTCGGCATATTCGTTCAGCTTGTTGCGCAGCGTGCGGATCGAGATGCCGAGAATATTGGCGGCGTGGGTCCGGTTGCCCAGGCAGTGTTTCAGCGTCTCCAGGATCAGGTCGCGCTCGACATCGGCGACGGTGCGGCCGACGAGCGCACGCGTGACTTGTTCGGCGGCAAAGGTGGCGTGGGCCACGGCTGGCGGGGTCTTGGCGAGGTCGAGGCGGTCGCCGTCCGGCGTCAGGATCGCGTCGGCTCCGATCTCATCGCCCTGCGCCATCAGCACCGAACGATGGATGGTGTTTTCCAGTTCGCGGACGTTGCCCTGCCAGCGGTTTGAGGTCAGCACCCGCCGCGCGTCGGCCGAGATCGGGCGCAGCGGCACGCCGTTGGCGTCGGCGTATTTCTTCGCAAAATGCTGCGCCAGTTCAAGAATGTCGGCTGGACGGTCGCGCAGCGGCGGGATCTTCAAATTGACGACGTTGAGGCGGAACAGCAGGTCCTCGCGGAAAGTGCCTTCGCGCACGGCATCAGAGAGGTTGCGGTTCGAGGTCGCGAGGATGCGGATATCGACCGGCACCGGCTTGGTGCCGCCGACGCGGTCGATCACGCGTTCCTGGATCGCGCGCAGCAGCTTGGATTGCAGGCGAACGTCCATCTCGGAGATTTCATCGAGCAGCAGCGTGCCGCCGGTCGCTTCCTCGAACTTGCCGATACGGCGGGCGATGGCGCCGGTGAAGGCGCCCTTCTCGTGGCCGAACAATTCGGACTCCAATAGATGCTCGGGAATAGCCGCGCAATTGATCGAAATGAACGGCCGCTTGGCGCGGTTCGAGCGCGAGTGGACATAACGCGCCAGCACTTCCTTGCCGGTGCCGGATTCGCCGGTGATCATCACGGAGGCGTCGGAGCCCGCGATCTGCTGCGCCAGCTTGACGACCTTGCCCATGGCTTCGTCGCGATAGATCAGATCGCGTGAATCATTGGCGACGGCGGCGAGCACGGCGGCGATCAATTCGGGATCGGGCGGCAGCGGGATGTATTCCTTGGCGCCGGCGTGGATCGCGGCCACCGCCGCGCGGGCGTCGTTGGAGATGCCGCAGGCCACGATCGGCACGTGGATGTGCTCGGCTTCCAGCCGCATCACCAGGTCGCGGATATCGAGGGCGACGTCGACCAGCAGCAGGTCGGCGCCCTTGCCGCCGCGCAGCACGGCCATCGCCTGTTCGATCGCCTCGGTGTGGGTTACCGATGCGCCGTTTTCCATCGCGATCTTGGTGGCGGTCGTGAGCTGGCCCTTCAATGTGCCAACGATGAGAAGCCGCATTTTTATCTCCTGTCCGTCTGTTCGCGCCGTTCACGGCGCGTATCGCCAAAATTGTTAGCTGCGTTCCGCCTTGATGATTTCCGTCATGGTCACGCCGAGCTTGTCTTCCACCAGCACGACCTCACCACGCGCCACCAGGCGGTTGTTGACGTAGATGTCGATGGCTTCGCCGACGCGGCGGTCGAGTTCGAGCACGGTGCCGGGTCCAAGCTTCAACAATTCGCCGACGTCCATCTTGGAGCGGCCGAGCACGGCCGAGACCTGCACCGGCACGTCGAACACGGCCTCGAGGTCGGCGGCGATGCGCGAGGCCTGTTCGTCCTCGTTGTAGGCCAGATCGTCGATCGGCGGGGCGTCCGCGGCGTTGAGATCGGGTAGCGGTACCTGTGCGTCGGTGTCACTCATGGTTCAGTCCTCATGGCCTTTACGTTTCGGCCTGATCGCGGGACGCCAGATAGCGCCCGACGAGTTCGCTGATCTTCACTTCGATGGCTGCGCGTTCCAGCACCATGCCGCCGTCGGCCCATTCGATCCTGCAGTCGCCGGTGGCAATTCCAGGCTCGGCCAGGATCACCAGCCGGCCCTCGAAGCCGCTTTGGGCCGCCTGCCGTTCGATCTTCTCGCGCGCGGCCTCGTAGAGCTGGTCGTTGATGCGGACGACGAGATGCGGGATTGCGACCAGGTGGGAGAAGCAGTCGCTGACGAGGGCAGTGATTTCGCCGAGCGGTTCGCGGACGATCAGTTCGCTGCACAGCTTGCGCGCCACCGCGACCGCGACTTCGACCGCCTCGGTTTCCATCCTGGCCTCGATGCCGGAGAAGCGCGTGGCGATACCCCTGATGGCGATGCCGATCTCTTCCAGCGCCAGCGCCGAGCGGCGGTCGCTCTCCACCCTGGCCTCGTGCTGGGCCGCCTCGTAGCCGGCGCGGTAGGCACGTGCCTCGGCCTCGGCGATCTTCTGCGCGATCTCGGTGGCCGTTGCCGCGCGCTCGCGCGCCTTGTCCGGCGCCGCGAAGTCTGTGTCGAACAAGAATTTTGCGGGCGCGGCCATCAGTACACCAGTTCGTCGTCGGCGCGGTTCTTGGTCAGCGTGATTTCGCCCCTGGCGGCCATGTCCTTGGCAAGGTTGACGAGCAGCGCCTGCGCCTCGTCGACATCACGCAGCCGCACCGGCCCCATCGCGGCCATATCGTCCATCAGCATCTTGCCGGCGCGTGAGGACATGTTGCCGAGGAAGAAGGCACGCACCTCCTCATTGGCGCTCTTCAACGCGATGCCGAGCTTGTCCTTGTCGACATTGCGCATCAGCGTCTGGGCCGAGGCGGAGTCGAGCTTGATGAGGTCGTCGAAGGTAAACATCAGCGCCTTGATGCGCTCGGCGGATTCGCGGTTTTCCTCTTCCAGCGAGGTGATGAAGCGGGTCTCGGTCTGGCGGTCGAAATTGTTGAAGATTTCGGCCATCACCTCGTGGGCGTCGCGACGGCGGGTCTGCGACAGGTTGGACATGAACTCGGTGCGCAGCGTCTGCTCGACGCGCTCGATGACTTCCTTCTGCACCGCTTCCATCTTCAGCATGCGGCCGACCACGTCCAGCGCAAGATCCTCGGGCAGGATCGCCAGCACGCGCGCGGCGTGCTCCGGCTTCAGCTTCGACAGCACCACTGCGATGGTCTGCGGGTATTCGTTCTTGAGGTAGTTGGCGAGCACCTCTTCCTGCACGTTGGAGAGCTTCTCCCACATGTTGCGGCCGGCGGGGCCGCGAATTTCATCCATGATGCCGGTGACGCGCTCGGACGGCAGATATTGCTGCAACAGCCGCTCGGTGGCGTCGAAGGTGCCCATCAGCGCGCCGGATGCCGACATCCGCGAAACGAATTCGAGCAGCAGGTCTTCCACGATGTCGGCTTCGACGGTGCCGAGCGTCGACATATGGATCGACAGTTCGCGTACCTCGTCGTCGTCGAGCAGCGACCACACCTTGCCGCCATATTGCTCGCCCAGCGCCAGCATCAGGATGGCGGCGCGCTTCGGGCCGCTCAGCGGCTTGCCCTTCGGCCGGCTCGCCTGACGGCTCGCCAGCGCCGAGATGACGGTGGTGATGTCGTTGGCGTTTGAAGTTTGCGGTACGGCGGCCATGTCAGTTCTCGACGGGTTCGCTGAGCCATTGGCGAACGATGGAGGCGGTCTCGTTCGGATTGCGTTCGGCCAGTTCGCCGACCCGGTGCACCGCTTGCGCGTGGACCTGGCCCTGAACCTGGGCGACGTCGATCAACTGGGCGGTGCCGCTGGTGCCGGCAATCAGGGCCTGGCCGGGTCCGAGTTCGGCCTGCGTGCCGTCGGTCAAAGCGAGCGCCGGCTGGGGCTGCGCGGGAATTACTTCGGCAGCCAGGATGCGCTTGACCAGCGGGCGGATCACCATGAACAGCACCACGAGGCCGAGCAGCATCATGACGCCGAGTTCGATGACGTACATGACGTCATCCTTGGTGAACTGCAGCATGCCGAGCAGGCCGCCCGGCTCCACCACCGGGGGGACCGTCGGCGCTTCGGCAAAGCGAAGATTGACGACCTCGACCTGGTCGCCGCGCTTCTGGTCGAAGCCGATCGCCGAGCGGACCAGGGTGGCGATGCGGTCGAGCTGTTCCTTGCTGCGGTCCTGATAGACCATTTCGCCTTTTTCGTTCTTGGTATAGGCGCCGTCGACCAGCACCGCGACCGAGATCCGGTTGACGCGTCCGGCCTCGGTGACCTCGGTCTTGGTGGTGCGGGAAATCTCGTAATTGTTGGTCTCTTCGCTCTTCTTGCTCTGGTCGCGGGCCGCAGGCCCGGTGGTGTTGGTCTGGTTGCCGGGCAGTTCGTTGTTGACCGTCACCTGGCCGTTGTTCTCGGCGGTCAGCGAAGATTCCTCGCGGGTCTGGGTGGAGCGCAGCACGCGGCCCTCGGGATCGAACTTGTCCGAAGTCTGGGTGACCTTGTTGTAGTCGAAGTCGGCGGTGAGCTGGACGCGGGCACGGCCCTGGCCGACCACCGAGGAGACGATCGCCTCGACCTCGTTGCGCATGCGCTTCTCGAAGGCCGTGCGGCGCTCTTCACCGACGGCGATATCGGCTTCCTTGCCGGCGCCGTCAGCCAGCAGCCGGCCGGCTTCGTCGACGATCGACACCCGCTGCGGCTTCAATCCGTTGACGGCTGAGGCGACGACGTGGCGGATGGCGCGGATCTGCTGCGGTTCGAGGCTGCCGCGCACCCGCACCACGATCGAGGCTGACGGCTCCGGCGCCTCGCGCGCGAACAAGGGCCGTTCCGGCAGCACCAGATGGACGCGGGCGGCCTGGATGCGGTCGATGGCGCGGATGGTGCGGGCGAGTTCACCCTCCAGCGCGCGCAGATGGTTGATGTTCTGGACGAAGCTCGTGGTGCCGAGCGCATCGGACTTGTCGAAAATCTCGTAGCCGACGCCGCCGCCCTTGGGCAGGTTGCTTTCGGCCAGCTTCATCCGCAGCCGCGTGACCTTGTCCTTCGGCACCATGATGACCGCGCCTTCGTTGCGCAGCTCGAAGGGAATGGCCTGGCGCTCCAGATCCTTGATGATGCCGGAGGAATCTTCGGTGGAGAGGTCGGTGAACAGGGTGGTCATCTGCGGCGTCGTGACGCGCATGATGACGAAGGCGAAGAAGCCGATCAGCGCGGTCGTCACCGCAACCATAGCCATCAGCCGTGACGCACCCAGGCCTTTCAGGAAAGCAACGAGACTTTGCACCAACCGCCCCCAGGGATTCGGCCCCAGGGACCGACTGGGCAATTATTGCCTAGGGGATGGTTTCGATATGGTTAACAACCGTTAAAGCCGTCGCGATTAGTTCCGGCATGAAAAAAACCGACTTCGCAAAACGAAGCCGGTTTTCATCAAATCTTTCGGTTCGGGAGAGTTTACTGCCGATATTGCTGAATGCGGGTGGTCCGCAAACCGGCCAGGCCATGCTGATCGATGGAAAACTGCCAGGACAGGAATTCGTCGACTGTCAGCGTATAGCGGCTGCAGGCTTCCTCGAGGGAGAGCAGGCCTCCGCGGACTGCCGCAACGACTTCGGCCTTGCGGCGGATCACCCACCGTTTGGTTCCGGGCGCGGGCAAGTCGGCAATTGTTAACGGACTGCCGTCAGGCCCGATGACGTATTTTACCCTCGGGCGATGGGGTTCTGTCATGGCGTACTCACAAACTCTCAACCACTGAACTCACGGTAGTAAATCTACGCCCCCCGGCTTAAAATTTGCCTAAGCCTACGGCTTCAATACGAATCTCCTTGAAAATGATGGAAAATAGCTTCGGCCCGGGTTCCCTGTGACGCTTTTGCGTACAATCAGGGATTGCCGGGCGGGAGAGCTTATCAAACGATGCGAGCGGTGAGGGCGCTAGCTGGAGGCGCCCGGACGGACCACGCGCTTGATCTTGTCGGTGGTGTAGTTTTGCCCGCCGATCGAAAGCAGCGGCGGGGAGGCGCTGAGATCGACTGAGTCGACGATGCCCTGGACCTCGGTGGAGATCGCCACGTTGTTGCCGGAGCTGTCCTTGCCGGTGGCGGTCAAGGTGTAATTGCCGGCCGGCCACTGCACCCCATCATTGCCCTTGCCGTCCCAGACGAAACTGGAATTGCCCTCTTTCAGCGCATAGGACCCGGTATAGGCGGTCTGCCCGGCCGAATTGGTGATCGTGATCGTCGCGGAGGTGCTTTTCTCGGAGTGAAAATTCCAGGTCGCCGATTTGTCGAACTGCGCCTTGCTGCCGTCGACGGCAACGGTATTGCCGACATAAACCAGCGCCTGGGTCGCCTGCGCGCTCTTTTCGATCTCCACCAGCGCCTTCAACTGTTCGTTCGATCTGAGCTGCTGCTCGACTCCGGCAAACTGCACGAGCTGCTGGGTAAACTGGTTGGTGTCCAGCGGATCGAGCGGATTCTGGTTCTGCAGCTGCGTGGTCAGCAGCGTCAGGAAGGTCTGGAAATTATCCGCAATTCCCGTCGTCTTCTCCGAAGCGGTCTTGTTGCTGGCGGCGGTACCGGTCCCGGTCGCTGAGACGATCGTCGTCGGCATGGTTGCATCGACTGCCATGGCGGTCTCCCTTAAACTCTG
This sequence comes from Bradyrhizobium sp. AZCC 1610, assembly GCF_036924515.1. Lineage (NCBI taxonomy): Bacteria > Pseudomonadati > Pseudomonadota > Alphaproteobacteria > Hyphomicrobiales > Nitrobacteraceae > Bradyrhizobium > Bradyrhizobium sp. AZCC 1610. The sequence continues at coordinate 831,901 of NZ_JAZHRR010000001.1, forward strand.
ATGTCGACGCCGCCGCTCGAACCGAGCATGCGGCCATAGCCGCGGCCGGCGACGACGGCCGGCACGCTGTCTTCCTCGCCGACGACGAGGCGATGCGCGTTGGGATTGGACTGGTTACCGTCGTTCTGGCCTTGCGAAGATTGGTCGCGCAGGCTGAACTGCAGTCCGCCATTGCCGGTCGAGAGTCCGGCGTTGTCGAGTGCGCGCTGCAACTGGTTGGCGTCCTGGCGTAGCATTGACAGCGTTTCCGGCCGTTCGACCGTCAGATGCGACGTCATCTGGCCGTGGCGATCGATATCGATGCGGACATCGATGCGGCCGAGTTCGGCGGGATCGAGCCGGATTTCGAAGCGGGTCTTGCCGCTCTTGGCAGACGCGGCGATTTCCATCGCAAGTCCGCTCACCAGTACCGGCGCGCTTGCGGCGGCCGTGGCGGTAAGCTGGGTCGCAGTAGCCGGCGTCGTGGCGGGAGCGGCCGATTGCTGCGCCTGGATTGCGCCGGCGGCCTGCAGGCCGTTGCCGGAGGAATTGACCGGCGACTGGCCGACATCAAGGGCGGCAAGATACGCATTGGTTTGGGCGGCCGGCGGCGCGATGGAATTGCCTGACGCGTCGGCCTTCACGGCGTCGGCTATGCCATTGTCGGACTTCGGCTTGCCCGCGGCTTCGGTCGGCGGCGTGACGGCGGGCACAATGGTATCCGCGGCAGGTGCTGCGGGGGCGGCAGTATCGGTGGTGACGGTCTGCTCGACCGCCGTCGTGGCGCCCTTCCTGGCGAGATCAGGGTTCTTGAGTTGCGCGGCGGCTTTGGTGGCGGCGGGCGTCGCTGCGACCACTGAAGCGGCCTGAGCAATACCGGTTGCGATGGATGGATCGGCGGATGTGGCCTGGGCGCTGACGGCCTGGCCGACGCCGCCTTGCGCACTGGTCTTGGCGACGACGTTGGCCTGCGCGGCGTTCGCGGTCGCGGGCTGGGTGGCGGCGGCCTCGGTGGCTTCAGCGGCGGGAGCGGCCGGCGCGGTCTCGGCGGCGAGCGAAGCGGAGGCTGCGATCGCTGCCGCTGCGATGGCAAGCGGCGCGGTCGCCTTGTCGGTTGCTTGTGTCGCGGAAGCTGTCGCCGCCGGCGCTGCGGCAGCAGGGATGGCAACGGCAATGGCATCGGCCGTCACGACGGCCGTTCCCTCCTGTGACGTCTCGGTCTGATCGCCTGCCGCGGAAGCGTCGCCGGAAGATGCCTGCGTCGTCTCGTCGGACTTTGCGCCATCGGACTTCGGGGCATCGGACTTCGATTTGGCGCGGCGGTTCGTCGCGGCATCGGTCTTGGTATCGGCATCGGCGGTGCTGTCGGCTTTGCCGTCGTCGCGTGCCTTGTCGCTGTGTGCTTTGGCCGCGGCGTTGCGATCATTCGAATCGTTGCGCGCGGCCTTGTCCGCCTTGTCCGATGCGGCAGCATTGTCGCGCGCACGGTTGTCGGATGCGGCTTGCGCATCGTCGGAGCGGCGCGGGGCGGGCGCGTTGTCCTGGGTGCGATTGTCGTTGTTGTTGGCGGCCGTATTGCTGTCGACCAGCGCCGCGAAGCTGTCGTTTCTGGCCGGCGGCTCGGAATCCGGCCGGGCGGACCTCGCCGCCGCATTTTGAAAAGATGTGTTTGCCGATACTTCTGACGTGACACTAACCACGGGCGACCCTCGCGCTGAGCTCTCGGCTACCATTCAGCAAGGACCGGGCCACTCGCCGCTTAAGAAAAGATCGTGATATTTCAGATGCTTACGAGGGTGCCAGCCAGAGTGCAGGGCATGATCGCGGCCCCCTTTTCTGCCCGGCGGCAAGATTTGCCGTCCTGGACACGCTCCAAAATGGGGATCGGCTGATTGCCTCGCGGGAATACGGCCTATATTAAAGAGCGGCGTCCGATCCGGCCCGGTATGGCCGAATGCCGTCCTAAGGCCTTATGATAAAAAGGCTTTTTAACCCTGGCCGCGAGTCGCGTTAGCGCGCTTGCGATTGAAGTCGATGACCCCTGGCATGCGAAACAGTCTGGATCTCGAAGGCCGTCCGCAAGATACGCGGATCGTGGTCGCCATGTCCGGCGGCGTCGATTCCTCGGTGACGGCTGCCTTGCTGAAGTCCGAGGGCTACGACGTGGTCGGGATCACGCTGCAGCTTTACGACCACGGCGCGGCCACCCATCGCAAGGGCGCCTGCTGCGCCGGCCGCGATATCCACGATGCCCGCAACGTCGCGGAGCGGATCGGCATTCCGCATTACGTGCTCGACTATGAAAGCCGCTTCCGCGAATCCGTGATCGACAATTTTGCCGACAGCTACGCGCTCGGCGAGACGCCGGTGCCCTGCATCGAGTGCAACCGATCGATCAAGTTTCGCGATCTCTTGGCGACCGCGCGCGAACTCGGCGCGCAGGCGCTCGCGACCGGGCATTATGTCGCCTCGCGCCGTCTCGCCGACGGATCGCGTGCGCTGGTGTGCGCGGCGGATTCCGATCGCGACCAGAGCTATTTCCTGTTCGCGACCACGCGCGAGCAGCTCGACTATCTGCGCTTCCCCCTTGGCGACATGACCAAGCCGCAGGCGCGCGAACTGGCGCGTCGCTTCGGCCTCGAAGTCGCCGACAAGCAGGATAGCCAGGACATCTGTTTCGTGCCGACCGGGCGCTACACCGATATTATCGGCCGCCTGAAGCCGGGTGCGATCGAGCCCGGCGACATCGTCGATCTCGACGGCCGCGTCGTCGGCCGGCATCAGGGCATCGTTCATTTCACCGTCGGCCAGCGCAAGGGACTGGGGATCGCCGCCGGCGCGCCGCTCTATGTCGTCAAGCTCGATGCGGCCAGCCGCCGCGTCGTGGTGGGGCCGCGCGAGGCATTGCGGATGGATCGCATCCGCCTTCGTGACATCAACTGGATCGGCGACGGGCTGCTGGATCGCGTCATCGGCGACGGCATCGAGATGTTCGTGCGCGTGCGCTCGACGCGCGCGCCGCAGCCGGCCTGGTTGCGCGCGGTCGACGGCGGTTATGAGGTCGAACTCGTTGCCGGCGAAGAGGGCGTTTCACCCGGCCAGGCCTGCGTGTTCTACGATGCGCCTGCGGGACAGGCGCGCGTGCTCGGCGGCGGATTCATCAAGAGCGCGACCGCACGCCATGCGGCGGCGAGGGCAGGGGCGCAGCAAGCGACCGCGCCACTCGCCGAGGCAATGCGCAGTTAAGAAAAAATCGGGGCAGGGGAAATGGCTGGGGACATCGACCGCGAGGGGGTCGAAAAGGCTTATGGGCGCTGGGCGCCGGTCTACGATCTCGTTTTCGGCAAGGTATTCGACGAGGGCCGCCGATCGACCATCGCGGAAGCCGACAAGATCGGCGGGCGCGTTCTCGATGTTGGCGTCGGCACCGGGCTGTCGCTGTCCGAATATTCGCGCAGCACGAAATTGTGCGGCGTCGACATTTCCGAGCCGATGCTGCGGCGGGCGCGGAAGCGCGTGCGCGAGTTCGGCCTCACCAACGTCGAAACGCTCGCGGTGATGGACGCCAAGAACCTGGCGTTTCCGGATGCGTTTTTCGATGCGGTGGTGGCGCAATATGTCATCACGGCGGTGCCGGATCCCGAGGCGACGCTGGATGATTTTATCCGCGTGCTCAAACCCGGCGGCGAGCTCATCCTGGTCAATCACATCGGCGCCGAAAGCGGCCCGCGCCGCATCTTCGAACTGGCCTTCGCACCACTGGCGCGGCGGCTCGGCTGGCGGCCGGAATTCCCGTGGGAACGCCTGACTGACTGGGCCGCCAAACATGGCGGTGTCACCCTGACCGAGCGGCGGCCGATGCCGCCGATGGGACATTTTTCGCTGATCCGTTTTCAGAAATCGTGAAGCGCATAGCGTTTTCGAGCGAAGCATGCCCTCGGACTTGATCCGGGGGTGGAGGCCGGTTCGCGTTAAGAAAACGCGTCAAACAAAAAGCGACAGTTTGACTGCGGAACCTCCGCAAGTGCAGGCCGTTTCCTCTGCATGGCAATGAAACGCGCCCTTCTGATCTCATGTGTGTTGATGGCGGCCGCCGACGTGGCGAGGGCGCAGGCCCCGCCAGGTCCGACCACGCCGCCGGCTCAGACCGCGCCGCCATCGCCGCAGCGCGCCGCCGATTGCGCGCCGATGCAACCGTTGCCGAAGCCCGGCGAGAAAGCTCCGGAGGGAACGACCACCGGTCAGCGAGTCGAGCCGCTTGGCGACAAGCTGGCCCGCTCGGAGGGCGTATTGTGTCCGCCTCCAGGCGTCGATCCCGAAATGCACGCGCCGGCGCCGGACTCGGGCAAGACGCCTGTGATTCCCCCGCCCGGCAGCCCCGGCGGCGACCCGTCAATTCGGCCGAAATAGCGCTATTTTGCAGGCGCTTGGCTGGACCGCTGGCTTTGCTTGACAGGTCCTTAAGCCACTCCTTATATGCCGCGCGTTCGCGAATGCGGTATAGTGTGCCGCGACGACGAACCGTGGCGAGGTAGCTCAGCTGGTTAGAGCACGGGAATCATAATCCTGGGGTCGGGGGTTCGAGTCCCTCTCTCGCTACCAAAAAATACCATTCGAATCAGCATCTTACATCGAATTCATCTGCTGCCCATGTCGGCAGAGATCTGCCCGTAGCAGGGTCTCGTAGCAAACACGACCGTCGCGCGCGATAATCGAATCCTCTTAGTAGGCAAAGTTATCTCGCCGCATCCCAATCGGCTATCGAATCCTTAAACGAGGAATGTCGATGCACGTGTTCAAGGGCATAAGCGATTCCTTGAGATGCATGGGTTCATGGACCGCCTTTTGTTGTAGGTGACCCGGCTTGACGCGCTCGACCGGGGCTTCAGTGGTTCATCTGTGTTTCGCAGTTTTCCGGAAGTTGGTGAGGGGTCTTCCGATTGGTGGGAGGGCCCGCAAAACGGCGGTGAGAGTCCCTCCCTCTCCGCCACCGGACCCCGACGTGCGAAAAACCCAACAAAACCGGGCATTTCCAGAGCCACCGGATTCGGACGGTGGAGAACCGCGGTGGGGACCCGCGGGCGGACCAAGTTGCCACCAATGCAGCTGCAGGGGAAGGTCGAATCCTTGGAAGACACTAGGCGGAATAGCCGCCGTTTTGGTCCGATAGATTCGTACCGAGTCCTTGAACCGCGGCACGGCTGCAGCGTGCGAGCCTGAAGCCCGCCTCAACCCAAATTCAATCTGGCATTGATACTCGCGACCCGCTGCCCTTGTCGATCGAAGGAGGTGGACGCAGTTGACCGCCGGCGCGGTAGGCTTCCGGTGGACAGGTCCGTTCCGCCAGGTTCCGGCCTTTTTCGTTTGTGTGCTATACTACCATTGATGCGTAAAGTTATTGCCTACATCGAAGGGTTTAATCTCTACCACGCGATAGACCACATGAAATGGCTCGACCTGAAAGTCCTCGCCGCCAGCATTTGCGGCGGGAACGAAACGCTTGGGCCACCAACACCTCCACGGCGCTGTCGTGGACACAAGTACAGATGTTTAGCGACATAATCGCCGCAAACAGCGCGGCGATTCGATTTACGAGATAACGTTGGGTGGAGCGATGGCTGGGGGCGACAAGATACCGAAGCGACTTTACAAATACCGAGCGTTCAGCAACCTCACGCTCGACGTTCTGGTTGCCGACAACCTCTTCTTCGCTGATCCGAGCACCTTTAACGATCCCCTCGACACACGTCCTTCCCTGGAGACAGATCTCGGCGCGCAGGATCTCGAGCGTGTTTTCATCAAATTCGTTGAGCGACGTGTTACTGCCGAGATGGCCGCGGCGGCGAAGAAAATCAAATACCGAGGGCCGAAGACGGTCGAGCACATCTCTCGGCAAGCTCGCCGGCGCGCCGAAGAGCTGATCGCAAATATTCGGTACAACGCCACGAATCCAGAATACGAGGTCGCGGATCCTCTCCAGGTTCTCCTCGGTCAATACGTCGAGGAGGAACTGCTCCGTCAATACGATAAGGGAATCGTCTCGTTCGCCGAACGGACGAATTGCCCTCTGATGTGGAGCCACTATGGCGACCAACACAAAGGCGTGTGCATAGGCTACTCGGTCCCGGACGATGCCGCCGAAAACCTCTACAAGGTCGGATACGGCGGCTGCAGGTTCGTGGAAGCGAGCAAAGTCGCCGCCATGCTCGATGGCGACGATATAGCCCGTCAGACTGTCGATACCGCGGTCCTGCTTAGAAAGGCAGCGAGCTGGCGCTATGAACGGGAATGGCGGCTAATCGGCCAGCGGGGCTTGCAGAATTCCCCGCTTGAGCTGGAGGAGGTCATCTTCGGCATCCGGTGTGAGTCCGCCGTCAAGTACGCTGTGGTGAAGGCTCTGGAGGATCGGCGCCGACCTGTCCGCTTCTACGAGATGCGGGAGCTACGTGGCACGTTTCGACTCAAGAAGTGCGCGCTGGACACGGATGAACTATGCGCGTTCTTTCCACGGCGGTTCCGTTCGATTTACGAGGCGTTCGAGACCGTGAGCGAGGTCGAGGCTTGACATGCGATCTCGATCGTCAATGGCGGGGCAGTATCCATTTTCGCACCGGTATCGCACCCGTCGCGGTGATAGCCAGACAGGCAGACGGTAATACCTGCGAGGCAAATCATTAAATCAAAGTACACGGGTAGAGTTCAACGAAGAGTCAATCATCGGCTGGGGAATTGCAAGTATGTTTTCGAGAGGGTCTGAATGGCGCGTGTGGGATCTGCACATCCTGTTTCACGTTTCCTTTCGGTGTCGTCAGTGGGCTGGAGCGGCATTTTCTTGCTGCTCCACGCCGTCATCAGTGTTTCGAGACGACGCCAGGTAACCGACATCGAAGGAACGATGCCGTCATCCTTGGTCACGCTTACCCACTGACCAACGGTGCAGGGTGTCGATTGTTGGTGCCGGGCGGCGTCTTCCGGTTGGACCGTGCTGTCGGCCTGGCTGTCAGGCGCAATGATCGCGTACAATTCCCGCCGTTCGGTCTGCGGGAATGGGACAGCGAAGCGGTCGTCGATCTTGTCGCTCGTCTTGGGCAACACAGCGGTCACGATGCCCGACCGGAAAGAAGCGCCGTCAACGCGGACTCTTGTGCCGACCTTCATGCTCTGGCCCTGTCGATACGAAAAAATCGCTACAACGAAACGCTTGTCGCAATCGACAAGCGACGCCAGTGTGTCTCCTGCATTGACATGCCGGCCAGGCCCGGCCCCGACGTTCAGGATGTTGCCCGCACTGGTAACTCGGACATTGGCTCCAGCCAACGAATCCAGTCTCGTTTGCTCGATGTCTATGAGCCGCTGGTGATCTTCCAACACCGCGGCAAGCTCTTTTTCCTCGATTTCCATTCTTTTTTCATCAAGGTCGATGTCCCGCCGCTTCTGAACCAGGGTGCCGATGGCGACGAGATCGTCTCCCACATAGATACCTTTTCCCAGCGCATCGAGCTGTGCGATCTTCTGGTTGAGCTTCGCGTTTTCGGCATCCGCATTATGCAACGCGGCCGAATACTGGTGAGTGGTCGGCTTGAGCATATACGTGCTCGCAGCGTTGCGTGCGACCATGTCGGATTGCCGCTCAACCAACGCCTTCTTTTCCGCGCTAAAGGAGTCGGATTCGGCCACCCGCGCGCGCGCTTCGGCGATCTGCTATTGAAATTGTGCCTTGAGCTGTTCGATCTGGCCCGCGATCTCGGCATCGAGCGATGTCAGATAGGCGCGGTCCGAGTTCTTTTTTGCTACCGTGGATGCCAGTTTTTCCCGGGCCTCCGCGGCCTTTTCCTGAAGTGAAATCAGAGTTCCGCGATCCAGCCGGACGTTCGAAATCCGCGCTAGTGCCTCACCGGCTGCCACGGCGTGACCCGGACTCATCGCCAGCGAGTCGATTTCGCCGTCGATGGGCGCGGTCAGCAGTGTAACGGGAGCATTGACCACCGCCCTGTCGGATTGGTCGGCGATGATCGGTGGCACAACAGCATTTATCAACAAGAGCGAAAGCACACTGGCCACCGCAAGGGAGGAAACCCGAAGGATTACAGGGTGGCGGCGGGCTCGGGAAACAGGCTGGCTTTTTGTTGCTGCATTGCTGTCGGCGGTCTCAGACATTGCTGGCTCCCTGGGTGGGTTATGTCTCCAGAGAGCGCCGCCTCCAAAAAAGTTACTGTTGTTGGCGACAATTTTGGAAAATTGTCCCGGCTTTGCAAGTAACAAGGACGTAGCATTTCCGTTCCTTCGCCTGCGAAGTTCGAATTTCCTAGATCGAGTGCGGCGCACGCGCAACAGGAACCAGTGAATGATAATGCTCACTTGAACGGATCAAATAGTCACGAAGCCGTGTGCGCTTTATCGGAACCAAAACCGTTCATCGTCCCTTATCGCGAGCCTTTCCAGCGTCGGGAGACGAACATGAAGATAGCTAAGACGATTTTTACGGGTGCAGCGCTTATGCTCATTGCGTGTTCGGGCGCCACGCCTGCCCATGCCCTGACCCAGCAGGAGCTGGTAACCAAGCTGGAATCCGCGGGTTATTCACAAATCCGAGAAATCAAATCCACCGCCGAAGGTACGGCCGTCAAGGCGATGAAAAACGGCAAGGAAGTGTCGCTCGTGGTAGACAGCAACGGCAAAATCCAAGAGCGGCACTAGAGAGATTTGGTTATTCGTCACGCCACCTTAACCTTCAGCATAATGCCTACTGCCAAGGCTGCCCGATTATTGCGCTTGGCGGGATCGCCCTAGCCGGTGGGGTTATCGCAATTGGCCAAGCAACCGTGCCATGCGAGGCGTATCTCGCCCTTATTAATGGGGATCGGCTGGGCCTTTCTACCACCGCAGTCGCGACGACTCTTGCGCCATGGTTCGATAAACATCAGGGACGCGCTACGTCGATCGCTTCGCTTGGTGCGAGCGCCGGCGGAATTATCGGTGCCCCCGCGTTCCTATTCGGAATTGCACGGTTTGGGTTGAGGGTGACGACCTCCTGATCGCGGCTAGTTCACTTTGGCGCGAATGGCCGCATGCGGAATAGTATGAGAGCGCGAAATAACAGCAATCTAGCGGCCAGCTACGTTTCTCAGAACGGTGCCTTTGCCGTGCGGGCCTCGTCTCCCGTGGGTGGATGTCGTCGATCGGCTGCAAGTCGTGGGACGCGCCGCGTCAAGAACGCGTCAAACAAGGGAAGAGCGGCGCTACCGCGCCCGGCGCGAGAAATACGAAATCAACACCGGCAGCGTCACCAGGATCACCAGCGGCGCCAGCATCATGCCGGTGACGACCACGACCGCCAGCGGCTTTTGCACCTGCGAGCCGATCCCCGCCGACATCGCCGCCGGCAATAGCCCGACGCCGGCGACGACACAGGTCATCAGCACCGGCCGCAGTTGCAGTTCACCGGTGCGGATCACCGCCCGCATCCGATCAAAGCCTTCGTCGATCAGCTGATTGTATTGCGACAGGATGATGATGCCGTCCATCACGGCGATGCCGAACAGTGCGATGAACCCGATCGCCGCCGACACGCTGAAAGGAATGCCCGAGATCAACAGCCCGAGCACGCCGCCGAAGATCGCCATCGGGATCACGCTCATCGCCAGCAGCGTGTCGACCATCGAGCCGAAATTGAACCACAACAGCACCGCAATCAGCGCCAGGCTAATCGGCACCACGATCGACAGCCGCTTGATGGCGTCCTGCAGATTGCCGAACTCGCCGACCCATTCGACCCGCGATCCCGGCGGAAGCTTGACCTCTGCTGCGACCTTGTCCTGCGCTTCCTGGATCGCGCTGCCGAGGTCGCGTTCGCGCACCGAGAACTTGATCGGCAGATACCGCTCCTGCTGCTCCCGGTAGATGTAGGCCGCGCCCGAAACCAGATTGATCGACGCCAGCTCGCTTAAAGGTATCTGCGTGACCGTGCCGTTCGGGCCCGGCGCCCCGATCCGCAAGTTCTGGATGGCCTCCGCGCTCTTGCGATATTCGGGCGCAAGCCGGACGATGATCGGGAAATGCCGGTCGCTGCCGGGTTCGTAGAGATCGCCGGCGCTGTCGCCGCCGATCGCGACACGGATGGTGGCGTTGATATCGCCCGGCGACAGGCCATAACGCGCCGCACGCGCGCGATCGATATCGATCTGGATGGTCGGCTGGCCGAGCGAGGTGAACACGGCCAGATCGGTGACGCCCTGTACGGTGCCAAGCACGGATTTGATCTTGTTGGCGGTGTCGGTGAGCGCCTGAAGATCATTACCGTACAGCTTGATCGAGTTCTCGCCCTTTACGCCGGAGACCGCTTCGGAGACGTTGTCCTGCAGATATTGCGAGAAATTGAACTCGACCCCGGGGAATTTATCCTGCAGCTGCGCCAGCAGTTGCGCGGTCAATACGTCCTTGTCCTTGGTATCGGGCCATTCGCCGACCGGTTTCAGCGGCGCAAAGAACTCGGCGTTGAACAGGCCGGCGGCGTCGGTGCCGTCGTCGGGACGGCCGTGTTGGGACACCACCGATTCCACTTCCGGACGGGCGCGGATGATCTTTCGCATCTCGTTGACGTACGTATTGCCCTCCTGCAGCGAGATGGTCGGCGGTAGCGTGGCGCGGATCCACAGATTGCCTTCCTCCAGCTTGGGCAGAAACTCGAGGCCAAGCAGCCGCGCAAAGAAGATGGTCGTCATCACAAGCCCGATGGCGCCAGACATCACGGGCTTCCGGTTACCGACCGCCCAGTGCAGCACCGGCATATAGAGCCGGTGCAGGAAAGCCATCAGCCGGGTCTCGGTCTCATGCATATGCGACGGCAGAATGATCGCGCTGAGCGCGGGCGTGACCGTGAACGTTGCGAGCAGTCCCCCGGCCAGCGCATAGGCATAAGTCCGCGCCATCGGTCCGAAAATATTACCTTCGACGCCGCTCAGCGTGAACAGCGGCAGAAAAGCTGCAATGATGATGGCGGCGGCAAAAAAGATCGAGCGCGACACGTCGGCGCCGGCCGACAGGATGGCGTGGCTTTTCATGGCCATGGTGGTGTCGGCCGCGATAAGGCTCTGCTCGGCTTCCGACAGCGCAATGGTTTGCGACAGCCGGCGGAAGATCGCTTCCACCATGATCACGGTGGCGTCCACGATCAGCCCGAAATCGATCGCGCCGACCGACAGCAGATTGGCGGATTCGCCACGCAGCACCAGGATGATGACGGCGAAGAACAGCGCGAAGGGTATGGTGGCGCCGACGATCAGCGCGCTGCGAAGATCACCCAGGAACATCCATTGCAGCAGCACGATCAGGACAATGCCGAGCACCATGTTGTGCAGCACGGTCGCGGTGGTGATGTCGATCAGATCCTTGCGATCGTAGATCCGCTCGATCTTCACGCCCGGCGGCAGGATGCTGGAATTGTTGATCGAGGTAACAAGCTGCTCGACCCGCGCAATCGTCGGCGAGCTTTGCTCGCCGCGCCGCATCAACACGATGCCCTGCACGATGTCGTCAGACTGATCGAGGCCGGCGATGCCGAGCCGCGGCTTCTCGCCGACCGCGACGGTCGCGATATCCTTGACCAGCACCGGGTTGCCGCCGCTTTGCGCGACCATGGTGCTGGCGAGATCGTCAATCGAGCGAATCAGGCCGACGCCACGCACCACGGCCGATTGCGCGCCGATATTGACGGTATTGCCGCCGACATTGATGTTGGAATTGCTGACGGCCTGCAGCACCTGCGGCAGAGTCAATCCGTAGGCGATCAGCTTGTTGAAATCGACTTGCAGCTCGTAGGTCTTGGTCTTGCCGCCCCAGCCGGTGACGTCGATCACGCCTGGCACGGCGCGGAAGCGGCGCTGCAGGACCCAGTCCTGCAAAGTCTTGAGGTCGAGCACGCTGTATTGCGGCGGCCCGGTCAGCCGGTAGCGGTAGATTTCGCCGATCGCGCTGAGCGGAGAGATGCCGGGCTGCGCGTTGCCGGGCAGCGGCGCCAGCTGCGAGAGCCGGTTCAGGACCTGCTGCAGCGCCTCGTCATAGGTGTAGTCGAACGAGAATTGCAGTTTGACGTCGGACAATCCGTACAGCGAAATGGTGCGGATGGTGCGCAGGTTCTTGATGCCTGCGACCTGGGTCTCGATTGGAATGGTGATGTAGCGTTCGACCTCTTCCGACGACAGCCCCGGGCTTTGCGTCACGATGTCGACCATCGGCGGGGTTGGATCGGGATAGGCCTCGATGTTGAGCTGCTTGAATGCGATCAGGCCGCCGACCAGCACGGCTATGAACATGCCGACCATCAAGTAGCGGCGGCTGACAGCTAGGGCGACTAGGCGATCCATTCAGATCGAAGCTTTCAAATGAGCGAGGGATCAGCTGCCGGACGCGGCGCGGTCGATGAATAGCGCGCCTTTGGTGACGATCTGTTCGCCGGGCTTGAGATTGCCGACCACCTCGACGAGGTCGCCGTTGGTGAGGCCAGGCTTGATCTGTCGGAGTTCAATCGTCTTGTCGGGATGCGCGACCCAGATCCGGACCTGATCGCCCTCATAGATCAACGCCTGCTTCGGCACGCCGACCGAAGGATGGTCGCTGGCCGAATAGATCGTAACGTTGGCGAACATTTCCGGCTTCAACTGGCCGTTCCTGTTGTCGATGGTGGCGCGCACCAGGAGCCGGCGCGTTGCCGGATCGATCGCGGTGGCGACGTAATTGATGCGCGCCGACATTTCGCGGCCCGGCAGCGCCAGTGCGTTGAACGTCACGTCCTGCCCGACCGCGACGTTGGCGCAATCGCTCTCGCGGACGAAAGCGGTCATCCAGACGGTGGAGAGATCGCCGATCACATAGACGGGATCGCTGGCGCCGGCATTGACATACTGGCCGGGGCCGATCTTGCGCTGGACCACGGTGCCGCTGATCGGCGCGAAGATCGTGGTCTCGGGATTGATGCGGCCCTTCTCCTGGAAGGTCGCAATGTCGTCGTCGGTCAGGCCGAGGATGCGCAGCTTGTTGCGCGCCGCCTCGAGTGCCGTCTGCGAGGCGCGCACGTCGTTCTGCGCCTGGATCAGCGTCGCCTGGCTCTGCTGATAGTCCTTCAGCGGGACGGCCTTGCCTTCGTAGAGGTCCTTGGCGCGCTGGCCCTGCAACTCCGCCAGATCGAGTGCGGACTTCGCCTTGTTCATGGCGCTCATCGCGGCGATGAAATCGTTCTGCGCCTGAATATTGTCGGCGGCCTCGATCACGAACAGCGGCTGGCCCCTGACCACGTTGTCGCCCGGCCGGGCCAGGAGCCTGGTGACGCGGCCGGCATAGGGCGAGAACACCGGCGTCGAGCGATCCTCGTCGATCGCAATCTTGCCTTCGGTGATGTGCTCGGCGCGAAAGCCCCGTTCGTTGACGGGCTGAATCGACAGGCTGGCCCATTCGGCCGGGCTCGGCGTGTAGCGCTGCAGTCCGCCCTTGCGGGACTGGCTCGAGACTTCCGAATGCCCCCGTTTTGGGCCGCCGAGATGGGTCGCGCCGTAAACGGCCGCCCCAGTCAGCGCCACCAGGGCAATCGCCATGGCCCATCGCTGCGGGCTAACCGACTGCAATCGCTTATAAAATTTGCCAAACATACGACCCGGCCCACAGCGACAATTTGTCTCAGCCGGCCTAATAGTTCCCAATTGGCGCTCGCACAACCCAAAAAACGAAAAATCCTGAGAGGTGGGGTTCAAGCATGTCCCAGATGAAGAGGATCGACGATCGCGCCGTCCAACTCTAGCTCGTCGGCATGTTATTCCAGATGTCTCGATGCAGACGACACCATGTGCGAGCAGTGCAAACAACTCGACGCCAAGATCGAGCACTATCAGAGGGTCGCCAGGAACATCACCGACCAAGAAGACCGTCGACGGCCTGAATAAGCTCATCGCCGACATGCAGCGGAAGCGCGCCGCTCTGCACCCCGAGCCATTCCACGATGGGCGTGGGTAGCGAGCGCTTCGCGCTACCGCTTCATCGGCAAGATATCCCGTCGCTTATCTCGCCCCAGAAGCCACATTGCGTCACTGACGGTAGAGCGACCGAATGCCCAGTGCTGTAGATCAGCATGGTGGCCGACCCGATGAGTATCAGCAGGGCCACCGCGATCACCGTGATCAAGATCCGTTCCATGATGACCAAATGAAACGGAAGTGGCTTCCGTTCCAGCATACTTGGGTATAGCCGGCGAGCGCTTCGCGCTGACAGAAGACTCTCGCCCGGCGCCGTTGACGGTCTGTTCCGATCTGGAAAGAGATTGCCCTTTTCCGGAAAAGACTTTCCGGACACGGAACGTCCCGTGACCGTAGTACTCCGGGGAAGGGAAAGGGCCGCGTCGGCGCTAATACCGATGCAGAACCGGCACGAGCATTTCAGCACGCACAAGCATACTTTGAATCGGTAGGCCGCAGAGCAATCTGCGGCCATTCCGTTTGCGGGTAGCGAGCGCTTCGCGCTGATAGAAGCTCCAGTCCGCGCCGGCCGCCCAGCGCGAGCGACCGGCGACGGAAGGAGAACGGCCCAGCTGGGGGCATTGGGGGACATGGAGAGGCCAGGCCGCATCAAGCATGCAGTCCAGCACGCCTGGGGCAACGTCGTCTATCCACAAATGTTCGTGCAAATCACGATGGAACGTTGTGAACGAACCGGGTGTGGCCGCCAGCCCCTGAGCCCTCAGCGCTGGTGACCGAGCCCGATGCCGAGCTGGTGCGCCTTCGCCCTCAGTGCGGGAACCGACCGCTTCATTTGCTTGGAGATCTTGGCAATCGGCGTCTTGGACTTCGAGTGCGCCTTCAGAGCCCTCACGTCCTCGCGGGTGTACTCGCGCCGCATCACCTTCTTGGCCTTCGCCATAGTTCCTCGCATTGTTGTTCCAGTCTCCGCCTGTGGTGCTGAGCGGCCTCGGTTCGAAGTGTCTGAAGCTTGGACCGAGGCCGCCCGGAGCCCGCCGATCATGTTGCTGCCGGCAGGTCGACACCATGAGATCGGCCTCGCCACCGTGGGCTGGTGTGGTGGCGGTCCGTCCCATCCGGATGCGCCCGGTCCAAGGTTTCTGACCCGGGACGCACGCGGTAATACCGGCGCTCGGCAAACGTTCCGCAAACGATCAGGCAAACGCCCATGCAAATATTCGCATTGACAGCCATGGATTCTGCCGCGGGCGCTTCGCGCCTCGTTCCTGAAGGCGAGCGTGGCCTGGAAAAATACCTAGTCGGGTTGTCGATGCAGACTGTTTCGCTTATCTCATCCACAGTGATGGGGATGGGGTTCCCCCGATAACCGCCATTTTGGCTGATGACTCCTACTGAGCGCGAGAGCGCAGGTAGGAGCATGTGCAAATGACCCCTCAACTCATTCTTGCGGTAGGCGCCGGCGGCGCACTCGGATCAGTCGCGCGGTATTTGGTCGGCGTCGGATCGGGAAGATTATTCGGAGCGGACTTTCCTTGGGGCACGCTCGTAATCAACGTGACCGGCTCATTTTTGATTGGTGCGTGCGTCGGCCTTTTTGCGGCCAAATGGGATTTGTCGCAGGTAATGCGGATATTCCTGACGGTCGGCGTCTGCGGTGGCTACACGACTTTTTCCACATTTTCTCTGGACACCTACTATCTGATTGAACGTGGACAGACGTTGGCATCATTTGCTTACATGGTGACTTCGGTGACGCTGCCCGTTGGTGCCCTGATCGCGGCGCTGCGATTTGTTAGGGCACTTGTATGAAAAATCTTCTGCTCTCCTGGGTATTTTGGGCGCTGCTTTCCGCAGGATTCGCGGCCCTAACAGCCATCTTCGCAAAGATCGGTATCGAGAACGTCAATTCGGACTTTGCGACGTTTATTCGTACCGTCGTCATCCTTTGGGTGGCCGCACTGATCGTCTGCGCCTCAGGGAACTGGCAGCAGCCGTCCAGCGTGTCCGCGAAAACGTGGCTGTTTCTTATCCTATCGGGTGCCGCGACGGGCGCGTCTTGGATTTGCTACTTCCGCGCCTTGAAGCTCGGAGATGCCGGGCGCGTTGCTCCGGTGGACAAGCTCAGCGTCGTCTTCGTCTCAGTTTTCGCAGTGCTCTTCTTGGGTGAACGGCTTGCGCTGCCAAATTGGCTCGGCGTGATTCTGATCGCGTGCGGTGCCGTGCTTGTTGCCTATCGAGCCTAGGGGAGGGCGTCGTATCGGCTAAAACTGTTCTTGAATGGACCGAACTGGTTCAGAGCCACAAGAGCCCAAAAGCAATCGTCAGAACCGTGAGTGGCGCACCCAGCTTAAAATATTCTCCAAAGTTTAATTCCACGCCTCGCGCCTTGGCACGCTGCGCGACAATGAGATTGGCAACAGAGCCGACCAGTGTAAAATTCCCAGCCAGCGTCGCAGCCATCGCGACTACAAGCCAAGCACGTTGCGGATCTTGTAAGTTCGGAACGAACGACTTGAGGAGAAGCACGGCCGGAACGTTGCTAACCAGGTTGGACAGCACCGCCGTGAGGCTGGCCAGGATTGTTGGGTTGTCGAGGTGCTGGCGGGCGATCGCAGCGCTGACATCGGCCGTGATGACCGCTTTCTCGAGCCCGCCGATGACGACAAACAATCCGACAAACATCACAAGAAGCGGCCAGTCGATCTCGATATAAACCTTTTCAGGTCTCACGCGCCGCGTCAGCAGCAGAAAAGCACCACCCATTATAGCCACCTTGGCGACTGGCTGGCCGAAGAAGAACAGCACGACCATAACCGCCATAACGACAAGTGACTTCGCCAACAGCGGTCCATGATAGCGGGCTGAGATGTCGATTTTGTCAAACCGGTCAGGCGTAAAGAATTCACTTCGATAGGATAATGCGATGAGAACAGAGGTGACCATGAGCCCGATGACTGCGACCGGCACAAGCGCCGCAGCGAAATCGCCGTAGGGAATACCTGAGAGGCTTCCAATGATAATGTTCTGGGGATTTCCCGTGATAGTTGCCACACTACCGATGTTAGATGCGGTCGCGACCGCCAAGAGGTAGGGAATAGGGTTTCGCTTTAGCCGTGTCACGAGTTCGAGCACAAGCGGGGTCATCACCAGGCAGATCGTGTCGTTGACCAGGAACGCTGAAAGAATCCCGGAGGAAAAAATTACCGTTCCAAGCAACGTTATCGGCCGTCTAACGTAGGCCGCGGTCCAGTAGGTGATGACGCGAAAAAATCCCGAAAGCCGGAGATTGGCGACGACGATCATCATGCCAAGCAGCAACACGATCGTATTGAAGTCGACCGCTCGATACGCTTCTTCGAGCGACAATACGCCGGTGGCGACCATCAAACTGCCGCCCAGCAGGGCCGCCCCAGCCCGGTCGATCCGGTATACGGGTATCTTGCCGACGGCCATGACGGCGTAGGTTGCAAGAAAGATCAACCACGCAGCAGCACTCGTTGTTTCAGGCATCCAGTTCATTCCGCCCATCAAGCCTTCGCGTAGCGCCGCCGACAAGCTGCAAGCCATGTCTCAAAATGGGTCAAACGCGACGCTTAGCCATGACTACAGGACCTCCGCGTTCCCCCGGGGGAAGCGACCGAAGACAGACATGGCAACAGGACCGAAAAGCGCCACTTCCAGACTTTCGTGCCACACAAGTAGGTGAACGCCGCCTAAGTCTTGGATACCGGGGCCTGGCTCTCCCTTTGCGACTAAGCCGCTTTCGCTTTCTTCGTAGCCGTGGGTTTGGTCCCCTTCGCCTTCACCAGAGCGGCGTGGTCGGCGCTTGTCTGGTCGGCATAGGCCGTCGCGAAGGACGCGATCGCGTCATCGAGCGCGTCGCTCTTGCCACTGTAGCCAGCGATCGCGGCAGGGTCGCCGGAGCGCGCATGGGCACGCGCGAGCGTTCGACCGCATAGCTTGGCATAGTCGGAGAGTGCCTCGCCTTCGCTGATTTCGCTGACGGCGCCAAGCCTGCGGCTTTTCAGCGTCCGAACATAGAACTGACGGCCGGTCGCATCGTCCTGCGTCGCACCCAGGAAGATGTCGCCGGCGGCCTGCATCATCTGTTGGCCCTCTACAACCCGACGACCTTGATTTCCTTTGTAGGTAAGCTTGCCGCCGAGCCGTTCCAAAACCGATCGCTGCGCTTGTTTGACCTGCAAGAACAAGGGCTCGTTGTCGCCGGTCATGAACAATGCCACGCAGCAGAATGTGCCGACCGATCCGACGCCCACCGCCTTGAAGGCGAGATCCTTCATTGTGAAACGGTCGAGCAACCGCTGCCGATTAGGATTGAGGCCTTTACGATAGGCAGCGAACACGCGCTCGACACCAAGCCGGTGTCGCGCGTCGGCCTTAGGATCGAGATGGAAAATGGTAGGAGGCTTATCGACGATCTTCGGATTATCGCCGCTGACCAGATGCGGGAAATTATCGTCCTTCGCTAAGCCCTCGCCCCGCGCCTTAGCAATCACGCCAACGAGCTGGCGCCGCAGACCACTATTGCCGATCTGCTTGATCTCCTGTTCGAGGTCGATCCGGCTGTGCCAGATTTCCAGCGGCGACAGCTTGGCGAGTGCGGAAATGTGCGTCCGATAGGCCTTGACAGTCGCAGCCGCGACCGCGCGGGCCTGTTTCTTGTTTGTGCCTGCGGCCGATGCCGCTACCGCTACGCTGGCTGCGAGACGCTTCAGATCGACGGTGAAATCGACGCCAGGCAGCGTCTCATCAAAATCGTTCACGTCGAACAGGATATTGTCCTCCGGACTAACGAAGGCGCCGAAGTTCATCAGGTGGCTGTCGCCGCCTGCCTGCACCGGTATTCCGGCCACTGGCTGGGCGGCCAAGTCTGTCGCCATCACCGCCGCGGCGCCGCGCAGGAAAGCGAACGGGTTGAGCGTCATGCGCGCGTACCGCTCCGGCACAAGCTCCGGAACGCGATGCGGATCGCTCTCGGCGAGAATTGCAACGGCATTGCGCGACATCGATCCTTTAAGGTCGGCATGTCCTTCTCGCGGCGTCTTGCGTCGGAGCGCTTTGCCCACTTGGAACAGTTCGCTCCGCGAACCCAAAGTGACCGTCATCTGGAAGTGCTCCAATGAAGGAAAACGGTATATGGAGCCAACCAGCTGTCCGCAAGCCGGCAAGCGTGGCTGTGCGGGACGCCGGTCCGGCCCTAGACTCCCAGGAAGCGGAAGGCAGCGCGCCTTTGTTCTTTATCTCGTGCGCAGCCACAGTCGTCACACCTGCCCTCGACCCTCGGCCGAGTTCAGTCGATACGTTTCCTTTTCCCAATCTAGATCTTCGTGCTCGCCGTCTTGTCGAGCGCGGCGCGCAATCCCTTGGCAAACTTTCCTCCCTGTTTGGTCCAACCCCCGCTTGCCGACCCCCTGCGTGAGAGCTCGCTGATCATCTATTTCGGTACTGCGCAGCCGTTAATGAAGGTTTCTCCATTGCGTTAAGCGGGCGATCTATCAGGCCTGCCTGTCGACCGATCATCATGACGACCATGGCCGCAGTCCTCCGCTGCATGACGGCCATAGTGTCCGACTTGCGTTCCACGGAAGCGACGGGGGCTCGAATGGGGGTGTCATAGCGTTCATGGCGAGGAGCTCCAGCACGAAGAGAGTCGCGCTAGTTCCGACTTATCCTAAGCGCCTCTTCGGAAGGACGTGGACAGCCTCTAGCGCACGCAGCGAACTCATGAGAGCATCGACGCGATGGTCTGTATGTGGTCAGCTCCCGCCGCTACAAGCTCTGCGTAACTGGTGCGACCCTGCGCCGCCGCTATTAATATGCATTCAGCGAGATAGGCTTTCGCGGACACGTTGCAGAATTCTGCAGGCACCCTCAACATTACCTCCTCGAGAGCGATCCGCATTAGTGCAACAACTTCAACATCGAATTGCGGCATGTGGCTCTCCATTTTCCAACTCAGGATGCCCAGGTCCTGGAGACTTAGGTCGCATCTGACGGTCTGCTTGGGCTGACGTTTGTGATCCAGAAGCCCCTCTGATGCACTTTGTCGATCGGACTGGTTGAAGCCTTGAGCGAGCACGCGGCAAAATCAACTCAATTGAGCGATAGGATTTGTGAAATTTAGGTAAGGACTACATGTGCGACGTGACGGTCTCTCGTCAAAGATCGGCGTTTCATTCCGTTCTTAGGCCAATCGAGTCGTAATTGGAGATCGATTGCGTCCGATCGAGCCACGTCCTCGAGATATTCCAGCTCATGAAGAGAGCTCTGAGTCAAGCAAGCGTGGCTGCGCCAAAGCCGGTTACAATTCTAGTCGGGCAAGTCTCATTCACACACAACCATTCCTACGGCCCACAGTACGGGCGTTTCCGGACCTTGACTTTGAACTGCAAAGCTCTGACCCTTTCTTGGTCGCGGCCCGCTCTGCCCACTGTCCTGATGGTCGCGCCATTTTTGGAAGCGCCAATGCAACAAGTGATCGAAGGCTACACGGCAGCAGCCTCTGAACTTATCGATCGTTTCAATGCGGTCTCTTCTTCGGACCTCTTCAAGCCTGTGATCGATCTGCTACCCCTGTCCAGCGTGCGTGTCGTCGACATCGGAGCGGGTCCGGGTCGGGATGCGGCGTGGTTGGCCAACATGGGCCACTCCGTCTTGGCCGTGGAACCGGTCAAGGAATTTCGGGATGCTGGAATGTCAGTCCATGCCTTATCGAAGATCGAGTGGATTGATGACAGACTTCCCGACCTCATCGAGACCAAACGGCGCGGACACTTCGATTTGATCTTGCTATGTGCCGTGTGGCAGCATCTGGATATCGACCAGCGGCTAGTTGCGATGCGCAGTCTGGCCGAGCTAACAGCTTCCGGCGGAATCGTAATCATGTCGCTCCGGCATGGGCCGGGCGCTCTGGAAAGAACTGTTCACTCGATCGTTCCGCAAGAGACGGTGGACGTTGCATTGAGAGAAGGGTTCACGTTGCTGAGGCGCGTGGAGGCTGGGTCTCTTCAACCCGCTAATCGAAGGAACGGCGTCCATTGGACTTGGCTTGCCTTTGCTAGGCGCGAACTGGTCAAAGTCCGCGGTCATCCGTTGAGGTCCGTTCAGGGTCAAACTGAGAAGAAGTCGGTATGAGCAAATATCTTCCGGGTTACCCCTGAAAGCGGACATTGCTCAATGCAGTCGGCATGTCTCAAAGGTGCCAGAGGACTAAACCGCTCGCGCGGTAGGGCGCTGCGGCGGCCGGCATGGCCATGGTGGACGATGGGAGCGTGTTGCCCGACGATGAAGGGCCAGAAGCATATCCCCAGAACCGATGATGGTTCAGCACGATGATCGCGCGGATCTCGCACCGACAGCGTTGGGAGCGCAACTTCGAATACCCGAACCGGTGCGATTGGAGATGCAGTGATGATATATAAGCCGAGCTCGAAACATTTCCGTTGGACGCCATCACGTGGAAATATTTGTTCGACCGATGCGGTACAAAGGCTGCCATCAGGCACATAACGCACAAGTTGTAATATGTGCCTTTTTTTTACAACGCCTAACTCTCTGAAATTACAGGAGCGGCGAAAGGCGTTTTCACCCATTCGCAAAGTTCGTGCCATATCGCAAAAGTTGTACTCGCACTCACAGCCGCCAACCCCCCACAGCGTCTGACGCGCCACCTCGCCCCACATCCCGCGGTTTCCTCCATTGGAGGTTTGCGGACGCCGGCCCCGGAGTACGTGGCGCCGTCGTCGTGGGGGCCGGCATCCGAAAACCTTCACAATAGCGGAAGTCACGGCACGTCACTCCGGAAGTCCGGTACGCTCGTAGAGCCAGGCTGACGAGATGGAATAGGAGCCGCCGGATTGTGCGAAGGGAAGGTAGCCCAGCTCGTCGAGGCTGAACATGAACGGAAGCCGGGCCTTCTGTTCACGGTGAATTCAGTTTCGCCGGCTAACGTGGTCTCACGCCACCAGAGGTGGCCGGGTTTCCAGCCCCTAAACTGAAAGGACACCACATGCTCAAGAATATATCTGTTCCGGTTCTTGTTGCATCGCTCCTCGCTGGATCTGCAGCAATTGCTGCCGGTAGTGCCGTAGCTCACGATACCAAGTCTTCTGTGGACGCAAAGGCGCAGGCGACAGTAGACCAGCCGGTCGCGCTGGGTAACTCCGAGATGTCGGCCGCCAAGAAGGCCGCGAAGAAGACTAAGAAGACCACGAAGAGCACGACGACAAAGAAGGAGATGTAGGTCCTCGCGCTTGCAGGAGGTGCGCGATGACGCGGCTAAAGCGGCATCGCGCACCGCGTCGGCAATGGGTTTGTCACGCCAGACCCCGCTCGGCGCTGCACCGCTGAAGCCGATCCCGCTCAATCCGCAACGGGACAGGGCTGGACCGCCGAAAAGGGGCAAGCCGACAGCACCAAAGTTGTTTAGGCCGCGAAATCTACTGACAGGAAAGTCTAGAGAGTCGCCACCCGCTTTTCGAGCGCGGCGACTGTCCCCATCAAATTCTGGCGGCGCATTCAGATCTCGAGCGAGAATAGGGTATGCGTAATTGGATGGATCGGAAACTCCCATGCGCTTTCTTCAATAAGGGCCACCTTTATTGTCAGGATATGGATAGGGGCCATCACCAACGAGAGAAGCCGCCAACTGAGGCGGCCACTTCTCACTTGCATTTCCTTCCTCACTGATGCCGCCAAACACGCGCCGCTCGAAGTCTGCATCTTCAACGTCGGCGCCAACATCAACTTTCCGATCCTCGACACTACCGAGCGTGTGTTTCGCAAGGTCTGGGAAATGGCCTGCTATTCGGGCTTTCTCGCCGGCCATCGTCTGGTTCGGGCTCGATGATGATCGACCGCTCGCGGCCTTCGCCGGTATCTGGACCGAGTACAAGGGCGACCACGGCACAAAGTCCAAGCCGATTCCGCTGCATCTTATGTACGGCTTCCTGACCACCGCACCGAACGCGACCGTCGAAGCGATCCATACCAAGGCGATGCCGGTTTTCCTGACCACCTGAAGAACGCGATGTTTGGATGCGTGCGGCCATGGGAAGAAGCGAAGGCGTTGCAGCGACCGCTGCCGGACGAGGTTATGAAGGTGGTGGCACGCGGTACTGAAAAAGAGGACGTCACCGGTGCTGCATGACCGATGGTTTGAGAGGAACTCGGCGCTGCACATCATCAGCGTTTATTCCAGCCTGAACCGCACCAGCATCAGGCTCGCATTTTTTTGATGCGGTTTTGCGGCCCATAAGAGGCCACTCAGCCAAACGTGATCGAGTTCTTTTTTATAGCAGGTTCCATCGAAACGATTTCCTCTGTTATCTCAATGGGAAGCCGCAATGCGAGGCAACGTGCATAGTTCACCAGCGCCCATGTTTGCTTGAACCTTGCATCAAGCTGTCGAACGAACCTTCGTGGAAGGAAACCGGAGGTTTCCCATGAAGCATCTGATCATATCTGCAATTGCGGCCGTTGCCCTTCTCATTACTGCAACCACCATGCTGTGGTCGTACTCACCTTCGATCCAGCGTCATGCCGCCGGTACAGTGATAGGTCAATGCAAGAACTTCCACAGCCTGGCCGGGACAAAAGCTTCCGAGCTTTTGCCTTACTAAGCGCTAACAGCCGCTAAAGGGGCTGCCATTTTCTTTAGAATCTGGTTTCCTTAGTTGCCGGAGAGTTCGTGTGATTCGCGGATGCTAAAATTAATGACAGTCCACAATGGAGGCTGCCATGAAAGCGTTCGATCGCGTACTAACGATGTTCGGTATTCTTCTTCTTCTGATGTCCTTTCGTGCTGACGCTCACGATCCGTCAATGGCGCACCACGAATGGTTCAACAGACAGGAAATGAACCCCGCCGCTCAACACCGGCTCGGTGTTCCGTGGAAATCGTGTTGCGGTAACGGCGATGTATTCAAAACACGCTTCCGCGTCGCAGACGACCATTCGGACCAGTGGCAATACCTCAAAGACGGCCAATGGAAAGTCATCCCACCCGACATCATCAAGGCTGAAGACACCCCAGATCGTTTGCCCGTGCTGTTCATAAACAAGAGCACGGGGGACGAGCTCTGCTTCTTCGTGCCGCGTGGTGGACTATGAGCTAAGGCACCTCAGAAATGGGGGCGAGACTGTCGCGTTCAAAATCTGTTCGTCATCGCTCGCGCTTCAGGCTTTACCTACAAAGGCAAAGCTGTCGACGTCAAATGGGTTGGCCGCGAGCTAGACGTTCGCTACGTGCTGGAGGGTAGCGTCCGCAAGGCAGGCAACCGCGTTCGCATTACCGGGCAGTTGATCAACACACAACTTCCAGGAACGGCAAAGCGGACGTATCCCAGATTGCCTATGTCGGTTAGGTGCCCCAGAAGGTGACATGGCAGCCATCAAAACCTTCCCGCCAGCGTGACGCGAACCGCGAACGGCTCGGCGGGATGGACATGCCGATCGGCGACACCGCCAATCGGCTCACCCGGCAATCGCGACAGATAGTGATATTCGATCTGGTTGGTTCGCGCGTTGAAGAGGTTGAGCACGTCGAGCTGCAGTTTTAGACCATTGTCGAAGCGGTAGCCTGCGCGTGCGTTGAAGATCAGCGACGCCAGCGAACGGACGCTATCGTCCTCAATCAGCGGACGCGGGCTGAAATAGCGCGCCTTCAGTGCACCGGACCAACCAGTCTCGTTGCCTAAGGTAATTGCGCCGCTCGCGATCCACGCCGGCGCGCCCGGGATGAAATTGCCGGCGGCATCGAAATCGGTGAAGCGCGCGCGGGTATAGGCAACGTCCAGATCGAATGATAGCCACGGCTTCGGCTTGTATTGGTTCACCCACTCCACGCCAACCCGGCGGCTCGGCCGGCTGGCCTCAGTGGTGCCGGCGTCGCCCACGAACAGCAGTTCGGCGTCGAAATCGAGCACAAAGACAGCAACCGAGCTTGTGAGTCCGTCGATCGCTTTCGTGCGGATGCCGAGTTCGGCGCCTTTCGACCGAACAAGCAGCGGCACGCGATCCTGCGGCGTCACCTTGTCGATCGGGTCAACCGTTATCGTCGCGCCGCGGATGTCATTGCTGTGCAGGCCGTAGCTGGCGTTGCCGTAGAACTCAGTCTTGTACCAAGGGCCCAGCACGATGCCGGCCTTCGGGCTCGTCATCGTCGCTTGGGCATTGCCTGAATTTTCCGGCGTGTCGCTGAGAACGCGGCCGGCGAAAACGTCCTCGCGGATGCCGACAGTGGCGCGCAGCCAATCGGTCCAGCGTGTCGTCGTGTCGGTCCAGATGCCGACATTGCCTTCCTGCACGCGGTCCTCGCGCACGGTCGAATGCACCGCACGCTGCTCCGTCTTGAACAGACCGACATGGATGTCGTCGTAGCGGCTCTGCATGCCGACGCAAGTTTGCGTCTCGAAGCCGCCAAACCGCCAGTCGAAGGCATGTCGTGCGTCGAAGCCGCCAAGGGTGCGGCGATCGAGCTGGTTGAACTGGTCGCCGTTGACGGGATTATATTATCGAGGAAGTAGGTGAAGTTGTTGAAGAGCTGCAGGTCAGAGCGCACGATATAGGCGCTGATCTTGCTCTGGCCGTACTCGCTCGATTGAGCCCAGTTGCCTGACAGGCTGAAGCGGCTGGACGTCCCGCCATCAGTGGGATCAAGCGAGCCGAACCGACCGATGATTCCCTGATCGATGGCGCGCTGCGCGACCTGGTCGGTCGAGTTCCAGCCGTTAGAATAGGCCATCGCGGTCAGTGTGAGGCCATCGCTCGCGGTGCCCTGGCTGTAGCGCAACACGCTGTTTATTTTCCGCACATTGTCCGGCACGTCCCACGGCCCATCGTATTTGATACCCTCGATCGCGGCGAGCAGTGTGCCTGCGCCGACCGCGGTCGATCCCGCCGCCACGCCGCGCCGGTAACCGAAGCTGCCAAACGTGACCTCGGCTAGATTTTTCGGCAGCTTGTTAAGGTAGTCGATCGCGACGGACCCGGCCGAGCTGAAGTCGCCCACATCGGCGTAGTACGGACCTTTGCGGACATTCACCGATTGGATCAGCTCAGGGATCAGAAAGTTGATATCGGCGTAGCCCTGCCCGTGGCCATGAGTTGGCATGTTGACGGGCATGCCGTCGACCTTGATGGAGAGATCGGCGCCGTGGTCAAGGTTGAAGCCGCGCAGGAAATACTGATTGGCTTTACCTTCTCCGGAATGCTGGGTGACGATCAGGCCGGGCACGACATCCAGCGCCTCGCCGACACGCGCGAACGGCACCGCGTTCACCTGCTCGCCGGTAAAGCTTATCGCGCTGGCGGCGGTGGGCTGCAGGGCGGCAATTCCTTCGGCAGGGGTACCGGGCGCGGCCCCTGTGCCTGAGGCCGACTGGTCGGATCTGGTCGCGGTCGTAGTTCGTGTCCCGCGATGTTGCGATGGCTTTGGCCGGGCAACCCGCTTGGGCGGCTTCGCTTCAGGAGACGTAACAGTGACCGGCGGAAGCTGATCTGGCTTGACGGCGGCTCGCTCCTGCCCAGCGGTTGGGACCGCACAGATGGCAGACGAAGCGGCGGCGCGGAAAATAGCCGCAATAAGGCAGGACCACTGACATCTCCCGCACGATACCAGCTAGAGTCACTGACGACTGCACGCACTCAACCCGGCGCTCTCACGCTATCGAGGCGAGTATGACGTTGCAACAGGGAATATCATACGGCCTCCGCGAGAGGATCACCGGAATATTCGGATGCACCGGATCACCATTACCATCGAGGACGACCTGCTGGCTGAGACCGACGCCGCCGCGAAGCGTCGCGGCTAAGCGAGCTCACTATGCAAAATCCGACATAGGGGTGAATTTCCGCCATGGCGTGCTCCTTGGCTTTGGTGCCCCGCACGAGCTTCTCTTGCTGGTGGGGCGAGAGCACGGCCGGACCATCCCATTAACGGACGTTTGGCCAATCCTTCACGAGTCATGTTCAAAGGTGCACGCAGCCCCGCTGGATGCTAGAATATGCCGGCTCTCCCTACGTGGGAGAAACATGAAGCGATGCGAGTTCATCACGCTTCTCGGGGGGAGCGGCAGGTACTGGCCTAATTCGGCCCCCAGTGGCCTAATTGAAAATGGCATTGGCCTAGTTTGCGAGTCGAAAAATCCACCCCAGCTGTTCTTCGTCGTAGATTTCGAAGTCCGCTTCGCCCTCATTTCGATTTGCCCGGAACCTTCACCTTCCGGCTAGGTTGGTCGTTGTACGTATAAGGGAGGTCCGCCATGAACAAATTAGCGTCTGTTGTTTTCGCCGTGGCCCTTTCAGTGGGTCCGCTAAACCTGGCAAGGGCCGATCAGCCGGGACCGGACTGGATGCCCGCCCAGCAAGTGATCGAGCAGGTTCTCAAGTCGGGCTATACGCAGGTTACCAAGCTTGAAGCCGATGACGGTCGATGGGAAGGCGAAGGCATCAAGAACGGCCAGAAGATGGAATTTCACGCCGATCCGAAGACCGGCGTAATGACGTCCGAAAAGCTCGACGACTAAGAGCGTCGAGGCTGCCTCAGTTGGCGGCCTCCTTCTTTTCTAGTTTGATTTTGGAAAGAGTTTATCCCTGATGTAGCGCGACGTTGGCGTCAGACGAATGCCACGCGGCTTGCGCCAGGTTGCCTTCTCGATTTCATGTTTGTCGCCGATTGTCAGGGGTCCGGACGCTTTCGCTGTCACGAAGATCGCGTCACTCATTTTCCGGCCCGAACGACGGTTCTTGGCTTTGACTTCCTTCCAAAGCCGAAGGCGTCCAAGTTTGAGTTTCGGAAGTTCTTCTTTGATCTCCCTGCGCAGGCAATCTTTATCGCTTTCTCGCGCGCGCTTGCGCCCTCCGGGAAACATCCAAAGCCCATCGCGCTTTCGTCTTACGAGAAGCACCCGCCCACGTTTCGCAGCC
Source organism: Bradyrhizobium sp. AZCC 1610 (assembly GCF_036924515.1). Lineage (NCBI taxonomy): Bacteria > Pseudomonadati > Pseudomonadota > Alphaproteobacteria > Hyphomicrobiales > Nitrobacteraceae > Bradyrhizobium > Bradyrhizobium sp. AZCC 1610. Next base: position 859,788 of record NZ_JAZHRR010000001.1, read on the forward strand.
ACCAGTTTCGAGGATTTCGCCATTCCCTAAGCACCCTATGTCGAATCACCTATGATTTAACGGCCCTTTGCCTAGTCCTTCAATCCTGCCAAACACAACGAAGAAGGCAGCGTGCACGATGGGTGCACCGAGTGATCAAAGAGAGTCCAAGCGCCGGTATTGAACCGGTTCGCACGGCAACTACGTCACGCGGCTCGGCAGAAGTGCGCCGGTGCGCTCCAGCACCGGATATGCGGCGGCGGCTATGATGTGGGAATTGATCAGCTTGATATCCCGCAAAAGGTCGAGATGGATCGAGCTGGCTTGAGCCGCCTGGAGGTCACTATCCCGGAGTCGGTTGAAATGCGAAGCTGTCGCCTTCGACTCCGCGTCCCTGAACGCGACTTTTTCGTCGACCAGGAGGCGCGCGGTTCGTGGATCTTCTGTGACGAACAACGATGCTGCAGTCTTGAGATTGGCAGAAAGGCGCTCGATCATGGCCGTCAGGTCTTTTTGCTCTTCTTCGGAGAAAGCCAAGCCTCGCTTCAGCCGCTTGGAGGCGTGCGGCAAAAAGTTTCGATCTACAACGTCGCCGGCCTGCTCGATGTTCATCGAGAACGTCAGAATCTCATTTAGGCGGCGATGATCGGTCGCATTCAGCTCTTCCGGATCAAGCGAGGTAAGATAGGCTTTGATTGCAATGTTCAGCTTATCTAGCACATCTTCGCGCCGCCGGGTCTCAACGAGCAACCGCCGGTCTCCCTTCGCTAGTCCGGCGTTCACCCCTTGAAGCATTTCCTCGAGCACATCGGCGAGCCGCAGCGCTTCGCGAGATGCTGCGCCGAGCGCGACGATGGGCGTCTCCCTCGCGGCGGGATCGAGGTAGAGTGGGCGCGCAGGATCGGCCGGATCGACACGTTCCGGAAGCCAGCGGCGCAACAGCGACGCATAAGGCCCTAAAAGCGGCAGCGATACGACAGCGACGACAAGATTGAAAAGGGTGTGAAAATCGGCAACCGCGCGCGCGCTGGTTGGCTCGATCGAGGTCATGAAATGACTGATCGGCCCGAGAAAATTTACTGTCGCGGCAACGCCCAGAATACGTCCGAGCAGATTGCCGAATGGAAGCCGTTTCGCTGCCGGATCGTCGCCTCCCGGACCCTCAACGAGAGGATTGATGGCTGTGCCGAGATTTGCACCGAGAACCAAGGCAAAGGCCGCGTCAGCAGGAACCACGCCTTTCGTCGCCAGCGACATGATGAGCAAGACGATTGCGACGCTCGAATGGGCAGCCCATGTCAATAAAGCCGCCAGACATACGTCCAAGAACCATGAGGCCGAAACAGCGCTCAACAGCATGCGCAAGATCGGTGAATTCTCGTAGACAGTCATCAGACTGAGAAGCTGGTGCAACGCAAGGAGCATCAAGCCGAGGCCGATGAACACGCGACCGAGATCGTGCGCTTGGGTTCGCGAATCCTTCCGGAACATCACCATGCCGATCAGGATCAGCGCCGGAGAGATCAGCACGACGTCGAACGAAAGAACCTGCACGATCAATGTCGTACCCACATTGGCGCCCAACATGACCGCGAGCGCCGGGACAAGCGCCACCAGGCCGCCGGCAGCGAAGCCAGCCGTCATCAGTCCCGTGGCGGTGCTGCTCTGAAGGACCGCGGTAATGCCTACACCGGCGAGGAAAGCGCGAAAGCGGTTACGCAAGGCGCTGCCCAGGATCGACCGCAACTTCGACCCAAAGGCGCGCTGGACGCCGGTCTGCACCATGTGGGTGCCCCAAAGCAGCAGCGCGATGGCGCCGGCAAGATCGATCAAGGAAACAAACTGGGACATGATCGATTCTCTCCTAGGTATTCCGACGAACTGAGCCGCCCATTCAGTCCAATTCACGCAGCGTCTACGCGGCCATCCCTCGCGGCGTGGATTCGATCCGCGTACTGTTCGGCGATCGGACGAAAACCCGCCGGCAGCGGCTTGTCTGTGAAGAAATGATGACAATCGCTAAGATGGCCGCCGCGGACCGTGGCGTTGCGGCCGAATTTGCTGGTGTCGGCGACCAGCAGGGCGGCTCGACAATTGGCGACGATGGCCTGCCGCGCCTGGACTTCGTCCGAATGAAAATCGAGCAGGGTGCCGTCCTGATCGATGCCCCCGACGCCGAAGATTCCGAAATCGGCCCTGAAGCCGGAAAAAAAACGTACTGCCGCGTCGCCGATGATGTCCCGGTCAAAGGGACGCAGTGTTCCGCCTGCGATCGTGATTTCCACGTCGGGATTTTGCGCGAACGCCGCTGCCACGTTCAGGTTGTTGGTGATGACCCGCAGATCCTGACGGCGGGACAACGCCTGCGCGACATATTCGGGCGTCGTGCCGAGGCCAATCATGAGCGATGCGCCGTCGGGAATGAAATTGGAAACCGCATGAGCGATCCGTCGCTTGGCGTCGGGGTTCAATCCCTGTCGGCTTCCGTAGGCAAGGTTCTGGTTCTGCACGGGAAGGCTGACGCCGCCGTGAATCCGCCGCAGCAGCCCTTGGTCGCACAACTTATTCACGACACGGCGGACGGTCTGCTGCGTGACGTCGAAATGCTTGGCGAGATGCTCGATCGAGGCGAAACCTTCCTCGCGCACGATCTCCAGAATACGGGCCTGGCGTTCAGTGGCCATCTTGAGCATAGGACCCCTTTGCCATCAAAAAGTATCATTCGAACAAGAGAGACGCAATTTCTATTTCATATGTGCATATATTATGTTCATATGAACATCGGAGGGCGCTCGGGGGGAGAACGGGCCTTTGTGGCTAGATCGGTTCGGAAAAGGGAAAGGGATCGTTCCGTTTTCAATGGCTGATCGCGGGCTACGCCACACGAGAACGAAGCAACGGACTAGGATGCTTCGATACGACTGCGACTGCGCTTGTGCCTATTGCACGCCACAACAGTGCTGGACCGGGTAGACCATGTCGGCGATTACGCTGGATCACGTTTCCAAGAATTGGGGTCCCATGCGGGCCGTCGACGACGTGAGTCTCACGGCGGAAGAAGGGTCGCTGCTGGTGCTGCTCGGCCCATCGGGTTGCGGCAAATCCACAACGCTTCGTTTGATTGCGGGGCTCGAGCAACTCGACCGTGGCACGATTACGATCGGCGGCACGGACGTGACGCATCTCACGCCGGCTCAGCGCAAGATCTCCATGGTGTTCCAGTCCTACGCACTGTTTCCACACCTGAGCGTGGCGGAGAATATTATCTTCGGTTTGCGCGTGCGCCGTGTATCTCGCGCCGAGCGCGACGCGCGGCTTCAGCGCGTTGCGGACATCGTCGGTCTCGGACATTTGCTCGAGCGCAAGCCGTCGCAACTGTCCGGCGGCCAGCGCCAGCGCGTGGCGCTCGGGCGCGCCATTATCGCGGAGGCGCGCGTCTGCCTGATGGACGAACCACTCTCGAATCTCGACGCCAAGCTGCGCCACGAGATGCGGACCGAAATCCGAGCGCTGCAGCAGCGACTCGGAATGACGATGGTCTATGTGACGCACGATCAGACCGAGGCCATGACCATGGCCGATCGCGTCGTGCTAATGCGCGACGGTCGCGTCGAGCAGAGCGGTTCGCCGGAGGAATTGTACAATCGGCCGGCGTCGGCATTCACCGCGCGCTTTATCGGCACGCCACCGATGAGTTTGATCCTGCAGGGCGACCGGCTGATCGGTATCCGGCCGGAGCATATCCGCATCGTGTCGCAAGACGGTCACGCAGCGCGCGTAAAAGCCGTCGAGCATCTCGGTGCCGACAGCATCATTCTGTGCGAAATCGAAGGCCAACCGGTTTCGGTGCGGCAAGATGGTTTCAGCAAGGCTCACCCAGGCGATGACGTCAGGCTTGCCTGGGACACCGGCCATGAACATCAGTTTGACCAGAAATCGGAACGGCGGCTGGAGTCGGCCGTCAATGAGGCAAGGCGAATTGCATCTGGCTGAAACTGAAACGACGGTCTCGGTACGGCAAAAAAGATAACAAGGGAGGACGACATGAGATTTTTTCGACAAACAATGCTGGCGGCTGCGACGCTTGCGGCCCTGTGTCTGAGCCTGTGTCCCGCGGCGGCGGTGGATCTCACCATGTATTATCCGGTCGCGGTGGGCGGCCCGGTGACGAAGATCATCGACGACATGGTCGCCCGCTTCGAGAAAGAGAACGCGGACATCAAGGTAACGGCGGTCTATGCCGGCAACTACACCGATACAATGACCAAGGCGATGACGGCGATGAAAGGCGGCCAACCGCCACAATTGTCGGTGCTACTGTCGACCGATGTCTTCACGCTGATGGACGAAAACGCCATTGTACCGATCGACGGTCTGGTCGCTGACAAAGCGTGGTTCAAGGAATTCTATCCGGCGTTCATGGCGAATGGACAGATTGACGGCAAAACCTGGAGCATTCCGTTCCAGCGCTCGACCATCGTGCTGTACTGGAACAAGGACGCGTTCAAGGAAGCGGGCCTCGATCCGGAAAAGGCGCCGACGACCTGGGATGAAATGGCCGACATGGCCAGGAAGCTCGTCAAGAAGGATGCGTCCGGCAACACTGCGCGCTGGGGCGTCGAAATTCCGACAACCGGTTACGCCTACTGGATGCTACAGGCGCTTGCCATCGAGAATGGCCAGAAGTTGATGAATGATGCGGGCAACGAGGTTTATCTCACCGCGCCAAAGACGGTGGGAGCGCTCGAATATTGGGTCGACCTGTCACGCAAGCATAACGTAATGCCGATGGGCAGCATTGACTGGGCGACGCTGCGCACTGATTTCCTTGAAGGCAAAACCGCCATGATGTGGCACACCACAGGCAATCTGACTGCGGTCAAGGACGCTGCCAAGTTCAACTTCGGTGTTGCCATGCTGCCCGGCAAGGAGCGGCGCGGCTCGCCGACAGGCGGCGGTAGCTTTTACATCTTCAAGAGCGCTGCCCCCGAGCAGCAGAAGGCAGCCGTGAAATTCATCCAGTGGATGACGGCCCCTGAGCGCGCGGCCGAGTGGAGCATGAAGACCGGTTACGTCGCGGTTTCGCCGGCGGCCTACAAGACCCCGGCGATGGAAGCGTATGCAAAGGGTTTTCCTGCCGCGACCGTTGCCCGCGATCAGCTTGAACATGCCGTACCGGAACTGTCCGTTCACGAGAACGGCCGCGTCTATAAGTTCGTCGGTGATGCGGTGCAGGCGGCGGTCACCGGCACGCAGAAGCCGCAGGAAGCGCTTGCCGCCGCCCAGCAGCAGGCCGACCGCGTACTGCGCGCTTACAAATAAAGGGAAGGGCCGGGTGACGGTTCGCCGTCACCCGGCCTGATAATCCAATGTCCGATCAAGTCGTCATATCGCCCGTTGTGCGCCAACCGAGATCGTATGCGTGGTGGAACGCGGTAAACGCCTGGCTGCTGCTGCTGCCCGCGACTGTGCTGCTGGTTGCGTTCACGCACTACCCGATCTTGGCGACGATTCGGCATTCCTTCTTCATCATGCGGCGCAACGGCACGGAGGTTTTCGTCGGCCTCGACAGTTACCGCTCGATGGCGGCCGATCCGATTTTCTGGAGAGCGCTCGTCAACAATTTTTGGTTCGCACTCGGTACGATTCCGACATCGATCGCGCTGGCGCTGCTGATGGCGATGTGGGTCAACCGCAACATGCGCGGGCGCGGCTTCCTGCGTCTTGCCTATTTCACGCCCACCGTGCTGCCGATGATAGCGGTTGCCAACATCTGGCTGTTTTTTTACACGCCGGACTATGGATTGCTGGATCAGCTCCGCGGGCTGATCGGTTTCGCAGGTTGGAATTGGCTCGGCGACCCCTCGACCGTGATGAGCTGCCTGGTCGTCATGGTGATCTGGAAGGAAGCCGGATTCTTCATGATCTTCTATCTCGCCGCGCTGCAGCAGCTTTCGCCCGATCTTGAGGAAGCGGCGGCCGTTGAGGGTGCGAGCCGCTGGTACACGTTCCGGCGAATTACCTTTCCACTGCTGATGCCGACCACCCTGTTCGTGGCGATCAATGCGGTCATCAATTCGTTCAAGCTGGTCGATCACCTTGTCATCATGACCAAGGGTGGTCCCAACAATGCAAGTACATTGCTGCTTTATTACATCTACGAAGTTGCATTCACGTTCCAGGATTCAGCCTATGCGGCGACACTGACGGTGGTACTTCTGGTCCTACTGAGCACGGTTGCACTGATCAAGTTCGGTTATCTCGATCGTAGGATCCATTATCAATGAACGGGCGGACGCATCCTCTTGAAGTGATCGCCGCGTGGCTATTGGCATTGCTTTGGCTTGCGCCGCTGGCCTATGCCTTCTGGAGCGCGCTGCATCCGGCCGCTTTTGCAACGTCGTTCAGCCTATCTGCGCCGTGGACGCTGGAGAATTTTGCACGGGCTTGGAATCAGGCGCCGTTCGGCCGATATTATTTCAATACGGTCGTTCTGGTCGTTCTGATCCTGATTGGGCAACTCGTCCTGTCGACCCTGGCGGCATACGCGTTCGCGCGCTTCAAGTTCAAGGGCAGCGGCATCGCGTTCGCGCTCGTCCTGCTCCAATTGATGATCATGCCGGACGTGCTGATCGTCGAGAACTACCGCATGATTGGAACGCTCGGGTTGTTGGATACCATCCCGGCGATCGCGTTGCCGTATCTTGCGAGCGCATTCGGCATCTTCCTGTTACGGCAGACATTCAAGAGCGTTCCGCAGGAACTGGTCGAAGCAGCCCGGGTCGAGGGGGCAGGACCATTGGAGATTCTCTGGCGGGTTTACGTTCCGCTGGCGCGGCCCACGTATGTCGCGTTCGGTCTCGTTTCGGTCAGCTATCACTGGAACAATTTCCTGTGGCCACTGATCGTCACAAATTCGGTGGAAGCCAGGCCTCTGACCGTTGGGCTGGCTGTGTTCGGCGCACCGGAGACCGGTGTGGACTGGTCGATCATCACCGCTGCGACCGTAATGACGATGGCGCCGCTGCTGTTCGCTTTCCTTCTGTTCCAGCGGCAGTTCGTCCAATCCTTTATGCGTGCGGGAATCCGCTGATGCGGTTGATCACGTGGAATATCCAGTGCGGAAAGGGTTGCGACGGCGTGACCGACCTGGAGCGGATCGTCGCCGTAGCGAAGGAGATGGCCGACGTAGATGTCTTCTGTTTCCAGGAAGTATCTACCAGTTTTTCCAAACTCGACGGCAATACGGATCAAAGCGGGCAACTTGCTGCGCTGCTATCCGATTATCTGCCGGTGTTTCGCCCGGCGATCGAAACGATGGACAGCGCGGGCGGATTACACCGGTTCGGAAACATGACGCTGTCGCGCTTGCCGGTCTTGCAGATTGCCAATCACCTGCTGCCGTGGCCGGGAGCTGGCGCCACGCGCAGCATGCGCCGTCACGCGTTGGAGGTCACGGTCCAGGCCGCGTTCGGCGTGCTGCGGATCGTCAATACGCATCTTGAATACCACTCTGCCGATCAGCGCGAAGCGCAGATTGCGCGGCTGCTGGATTTACAGCAGGAGGCGTCGACGAGTTCCAAGGCATCGGTTTCCCAGCACAACGAGCCTTACGGGAGTCAGACGCTGGCGGCGCCGAGCGTGTTATGCGGTGATTTCAACTTCGACGTCACCGACCGGCAGCATGCACTGATTGATCGATCGGCTCGGCCCGGTCTTAACTACCGGGACGCATGGGCCATCTGCCATCCGGGCCAACCGCGATCGCCAACCTGCGGACTGTACGATCGTGTGCAATGGGCGGATGGGCCGGACTGTCGCGACTTTATTTTCACTACAGAAGATCTGACCGGCCGGATCCGCCGCGTCCAAGTCAATAGCAAGACCGACGCTTCTGATCATCAACCTATCTTCATCGAACTGGCTGATTGAACAAGTTGCCTGTCACTCTTCTGATAGAGTAGGGGCCTTCAGAGCGAAGGCGCGACGCGCTCCCGGGGTCGATCGAGCCATGCTTCCCATGCTCGGACCAACCGGGCTTGAGCGCGAGCGCCCAAACCGCATCAGAATCGGGTAGTGCCTCAGTTTGAAATGGGCGGCCTTGGCGGCATCAAATGGAAGTACTCAGGTCTCGCGATCCCGGCCCGCTCGCGCATCATCAGTTCGAAAAAGCCCGCAACCAAGGCGGCCCCAGCTAGGCCAAAACAGCCACGCTTCAGTGGAGTGCAGAGGCCGGCCGAAGCTATTCGGTCAAGAGTGGTCGCGATGGAATACGCCAAGAAGTTCACCCAGCTTATCCATCTTGTAATAATGCGGTGTTTTTCATGAATGTGTGTCCCTCTAAGCACGGCTCCTGTCTCGCTAAGTTTATCGACACAGGGCGAATGCCAAGAGGACCTAAAGGCGGAAAACGTCCAGCCGTCGGCAGCGCTCGAGCAGCAGGCCGCGCGGCGGGATAGAATTATCAAGGCGTGGTGCGAGACCCGGCCGGGAAGTTTCGATTTCCGTCTTTTCAATCCGGTGATAGGATTTCGCTCGGCGTCGGGGTGTTGACACCGGCGCTCTAGCACAAACTATCCCCGTCCCGCCTTCGCGCGGGCGGGGTTTTTCCGCCCGGGTCGAAACGAGGGCACCTATGCGGCTTCAACCATTCCTCGGCGGCACGATACTTGTCCTGCCTTTCGGGCTTGGCGTTTGGGTCGTCCTTCAGTACGTCCCGGTGCACTCGCATTAGATGCGCGCGATGGTGAAGGAAACCAAATTTTTCCGGAAGCAGGCGGCCAAGGCTGAACGCTTGGCGCGGTCCGCCTCGGACCCCGAAATCTCGCAAAATTTCTTGAATATGGCGAAGGCCTATCGCAGTCAGGCGGACGTGTTGAAGGCCAAGAAAAAGTTCGGCAAAAAGCAGCATTGATCAAGAGTGCCTGTTTTCAGATGGCGACCGGCCCTAATTCGGCCAGTAGTACGCGCGATCGAGCTCTGCTGTTTCCTCCGCAGGACTAGATTAACAAAGGGCCAGCCCGAGACACTGGAGTTCCAGCCTAGCGCGGCCAAAACGGAAGGCCGGTCCACCTAAAGACCATTCCCAACTTGCTTTTGCAGGGGCGCTCAATCTATCCTTGGTGCTTGGCCTCGACCTCATTGGGAAGGGCTTTGTGGCTCCAGAGAGAGCCCGTAAAACGAAGGCAAAGGAGGAACGCTATGACGAAGCATTTTGCGTTGAGTCTAGCTGTCGCGCTCGGCCTTGCGGCAGTCGCCGCGCCGGCCCCCGCACAAGAGGGTCCGAAACTTTACGTCTTCACATCTGGCTCGTTGGGAGGCTTCCCGAAGGCAGCCCTGCAGATGGGCGGGCAAGGCAACATCGACTGGGCGCCTGTAAGTTTCTACGTGCTCAAACATCCCAAGGGCAACGTCATCATCGACACCGGAAACAACGACAAGACGATCACCGACCCCGAGGGATGGTGGGGACCTCTCGCCAAGGGCTTCGGCCTTAAAATGACCAAGGATGACGCGATTCCAGCGCAACTTGCCAAGATCGGTCTCAAGACCGACGACATCAAATACGTGGTCGCCGGTCACCTGCATCTCGATCACGGCGGAAACGTCGGCCAGTTTCCGAATTCAACCCTCGTCGTCCAGGAAGATGAGCTGAAGGCTGCCTGGTGGCCGGATGTCGGCTTCTCCGTCTATTACATTCCAGGCGATTTCGCCGACACGAAGAAAATGAACGTCATCCGCCTCAACGGCGATCTGGACCTGTTCGACGACGGCTCGGTGCGTGTCATGCGTGCTCCAGGCCATACCCCAGGCAGCCAGTTCGTGACCGTGAAGCTGCCCAAGACCGGCTCGGTCATCCTCACCAGCGACGTGGTCTATCTCAAGGAAAATCTCGACAAGAACCTCATCCCGCCGATCCCGGGCACACAAAACCCGGGCGATGCCTATCGCAGCTATCAGCGCATTAGGCTGGTGCGCGATGCGAATAACGCGCAGATTTTCTACGGGCACGATCCGGAAATCTTCAAGGCGACGAAGAAGGCGCCCGAGTTTTACGATTGAGATCTGAATCGGCGAGGGCTCTGCTCGGGAGCAGGGCCCGCACCAGACCGTCCAGGCGAGCCTGCCGGGGCGACGCAGTCGCAGGCCTGTCTGCAGGGCAGACGCTGCTTTGTCGGGGCGCTGCATGACCATCTCGTCAATCGACGCGGCGCCGCGCGAGGATGCGCCAATCCGTGCGACGGATACCCCGGCCATCTCAGCGGTCAGCGTAAGCAAACGCTACGGCTCGGTCACGGCGCTGGACCGGCTCACGCTCGACATCCGCCGCGGCGAAGTGTTCGGCCTGTTGGGACCGAACGGCTCCGGCAAAACCACCTTCATGCGGCTGCTCGCGGGCTACCTGCTGCCGTCTGCAGGGCGGCTCACGGTGGCAGGCCTCGACACAGTGCGCGATTCGCTCGCGGTGCGGCGGCTTATCGGCTATGTGCCGGAATCGGCGCCTCTCTACCGGCAAATGCGCGTCGGCGAATTCCTGGCATTCATGGCCCGGCTCCGCGGCTTGCCTGAACGGACGGTGGCCGCCGCCGTGGAGCGTGTCGTCGACCGGCTGGCGTTAGGTGCTGTGGTGGACAAGCCGACCCGGGCCCTGTCGCGTGGCTATCGCCAGCGGGCTGCGCTCGCTCAGGCATTGATCCACGATCCCGACATCCTCATCCTCGACGAGCCGACCAACGGGCTTGATCCACGCCAGATCATCGAAATGAGGGGGCTGATCCGCTCGCTTGCCGGACGCCATACGGTGCTCATGAGTTCGCATATCCTCAGTGAGGTGGAGAAAACCTCGGACCGGGTGGCGGTGATGCTCGACGGCCGGTTGCTCGGCGTTCGGGCGATCGCCGACACCCCGAATCTCGAGAGCTGGTTTTTGTCGCTGACATGAGAACACTGCGCATCCTCTTCGCCAAGGAACTGAACGCGACGTTGACGTCGCCGATCGGTTACACGGTCGCGGCCGTGTTCCTGCTCGTGCTCGGCTATACCTTCAGTCTGACGCTTTTCGTCACCAAGGTCGCCAACCTCCAATACATCTTTCACCAGATGTACGTGTTGTCGATCCTGCTGGTGCCCGTTCTGACCATGCGCACCTTCGCCGAGGAGCGGCGATCGGAAACGCTCGAACTGCTGCTCACCGCGCCGGTTCGCGAGCTCTCGGTCGTGCTGGCGAAATATGCCGCTACGCTGACGCTCGTGCTCGGGATTTTCGCGCTAACGCTCATTTACGCCGTGATCCTCGGCCGCTACGGCGAACCGGATTGGGGACCGATTTATGCCGGCTATCTGGCGCTCGCGCTCCACGCCTCGCTGCTAGTCGCCGTCGGTCTCCTGATGTCGAGCATTACCGAGAGCCAGGTCGTGGCCGCGGCGTTGTCGATCGGCGCGTTCCTGATGCTTTGGTTTGCCGATTCGGTGTCCTATCTTCTGCCACCCCCGTTCGACAGCTTTGCAATCAACCTCTCTTTGATAGGCCACTTCAAACCGATGGTCAGCGGCTCGGTGTTCCTGTCGGACATCGGCTATTTCGTCACCGCGAGCATGCTTGCGCTTTTCCTGACCGCCTGGGGGCTTGCGCAGCGATGAGCGACCAGCAAGGTTTGACCGATCTGCCGGCCGGGGATACCAGCTTTCTTCACAGCCTTCTCGAGTCGCTGCAGTCGCTCGACTGGATCAATCTCGGCTGGTTTGCCGGGGTAGTGCTCGCGCTGGTGCTGTTGTTTGCGGCCGGGCTGAAAGTGCCGGCGAGGCTCGCCTTCGCCAGCCGCATGGCCTCCGCCACGCTTGTCGTCGCCGCCGCCGTCATGGTCACGATCCTCGCCAATGTCGCGCTGTTCCGTCACGACGCCCACCTCGACCTCACGCACGACAAAGCCTTCACGCCGTCGGCGGAGGCGGGCGAAGTGGTGCGCAGGCTCAGCGAACCCATCGACGTCGTCTATTTCTACCAGAAGCAGAACCAGGCGGCGCGGGCGCTCGGCGCTATGCTGCGGCAACTCGAACGGCAGAATGCGAATTTTCGCGTGCAGCAGATCGACGCCGATCAGAATCCGGCGCTGGCCAGCAGCCAGGGCGTGCGAACCTATAATTCCGCCGTACTGCGCCTCGGCGAACGCCGTGTCGAAGTGATCACCACAGACGACCGCGAGATCGCGCTCGGTGTGTTGCGGCTGTTGCGGACCCGTGAGGTCGTGATCTGCTTCGCCTCGGGCCACGGCGAATACGACATCGACAATTTCGAATTCCACACGCATTTTGAGGGTGCCCACAATCATAGCCATAACGTCTCCGGCACCGGGGTAGTGCAGATGGAGCAGCACGGCCTCGGCCGCCTGAGACGCGCCATTGAGAAGCTCGGCCTAGTCGCCCGAAAGGTCTCCTTCGCCACTGGGCAACCGATCCCGGACGATTGCGCTGCGATCGTCGAAGCCAATCCGCGGACCCGCTACAGCCCCGGCGAAACCGACGTGCTGCGCCGCTATCTGGAACGCGGCGGCTCTGCGATGTTCCTGATCGAGCCGGACTATACCCTCGATGAGAGCATCGCGGCCCTACTTGCCGGCCTCGGCATCGCGGTGCGCGATGGTGTGATCGTCGATCCGACCGAGCATTATTTCACCGATGAGCAGATGATTGCCGTATCGCGCTACGGCGCCCACCCTGCAACGCGGGGGCTGGCACTCTCATTCTATCCCGGTGCGCGTCCGCTAGAAATCTTGGCAGCGCCGGGCGTGCAGGTGACGCCACTGGCTGCCAGCAGCGGCGACAGCTACATCATCGCCAACCGTCTGGGGAACCAGACCAAGGCGAAGTCCGGGCCGCGCTCCTCGCAGATCATTGTGCTTGCCGCCGAGGGACGGCTGGAAGGATCGGCGGCAGCGCCCTTCCGCATGATCGTCGCGGGCGACGCCGATTTCGCCTCCAATTCCTTCTTTCCTTATCTGGCCAATTCCGACGCCGTGCTGGCCGCAATCTCCTGGCTGACGCGTGAGGAACGGGCGCCGGCGATGAGACCGCCGGTCGAGGTGCTGCCGACGGTGTCGCTCACCGGCGAGCAGATGCGCGGCATCTTCCTCGTCACAGTTCTGCTGATTCCCGGCTTGATAGCATTCGCCGGCAGCGCGATGTGGTGGTGGCGGAGATGAACCGGCTGGCCTGGGCAGCCGCAGCGCTCGGCGCCACAGCCTTTCTCGCGGCTCTGGCGTTTACCGGCGGTCGCGGTGGCCCAGGGCTTCAGCCGTTCAAGCCCAAAGGACTGATGATGATTCCTCTCGAGGAGGTGCGCGAGGTCGATGTTACCGCCCCGCGTGGCCATTGGCATTTCGTGCGCACCCCCGAGGGCTGGCGCGCGACGCAGGGAACAGCCACCGCGGGTTTTGAGGCGCGGCTCGACAGCGCGCTCAAATTCCTGCGCAATTCGGGGCCGGACCGTGTTCTGACGGCTGCGGAAGTCGCCCAAGCCGGCACGGCGCAGTTTGGCCTCGCGCCGCCCCGGCTGCGCATCGTCGTCAACGGCCGAGGCGCCTCCGTCTTCGCCATTTCGTTCGGCGTCACCAATCCGATGGGCCTGTCGCATTATGCGAGGCTGGACGGGAGTCCGGAGATTGCGCTGCTGCCGGCCTTCGTCGCCGAGGAATGGGAGCGGACGGGAGGAACGCCGTGACGGCGAGGCTGATGCGATGGGCAGCGCTCTGGCTGGCGCTCATTGTCTGCGGCGGCGCCTTTGCGCATGTGACCACGACGGGACTGTTGCGCATCGAATTCACAGGCGGCCGGGTGCTCTATGCGCTTTCCGTCGCGTTGCCCGAGCTGCCGGCCTCAGCGACGGCCACGCTAACAGCTGCCACCAATGGCGACCGCGCCGCGGCGGAAACGGTGGCCGAAGCGGCGCGCAGAAGCGTCACGGTCGACCTCGACGGCGGACGCTGCCGGGCGGGACGAGTGCGCATTGGCGGCGCCGGCACCAACGAGACCCGCGCAACGGTCGAAATCGACTTCACATGCGACGCTTCCCATGGCCGCCTCGACATCACGGAGGACTGGCGCGCCTTTCTGGGCGAGCACTACCAGACTCTCGGCAATCTCCGCACGCCGAGCGGCGAGCGGCCGGTGATCTTCGGGGAGGAAGCGAGGTCCATCACTGTGGACATCGACCGCACCATTGGGACAGGCTGGTTCGATTTCGTCAAGCTCGGCATCGAGCACATTCTGACCGGCTATGACCATCTGCTGTTCCTCGTCGCGCTGCTGGTCACCGCGCGAGGCGTGTGGTCGGTAGTGAGCATCGTCACGGCCTTCACATTGGCCCACAGCGTGACGCTGTCGGTCGCAGCGCTGGGCATTGTGACGATTCCCGACCGCATCATCGAGCCGCTGATTGCGGCTACGATCGTGTGGGTCGCGCTGGAGAATCTTTTCGCGGCCGAGCCCGACCGGAGGCGGTGGATCTGGAGTTTCGGTTTCGGCCTTGTGCACGGCTTCGGGTTTGCCTCCGTACTTGGCGAGCTCGGCTTGAAGGGGGTGACACTGGTGCGTGGGCTGGTGGGTTTCAATGTGGGGGTCGAAATCGGACAACTAATTTTCGTTGCCGTCTTCCTGCCGGCGCTGATGTGGCTGTCGCGCGGGCGCGGCGCGCGACTGGCCCCGCGCATCGCCTCGCTGACGGTAGCCGTAATCGGCACTTACTGGTTGGTCGAACGCATTTTTGTCGGTTGAGGGTCACTGGTGCCGAAACCGGACTTCTCGATGGCTCAATTTACGGAATGAGCAATTATGGAACGGCCGCTTCCGGCGCAAAGCGGACATTTAGCTCCAGGCGGATCAGTTTGACCATATTTGCTGGTGCGACCCGAAACTTACTCATCATGAATGGTATTGTGGCGCCTTCCACCGCTAATGAGGTGCTGTACCCCGTACTGCGAGGTGGCGGCATCAGCCGGGCTTGAGGGGCTCAACCGCTCCGACTTGTGCAGAAGCATTAGATCATGCTTGATCATTTCGATTGCGTGATCAGCTGTGGCCAAACGCGCAAGTGGGGTATCGAGTGGCATCTTTGTGCACCAACAAACTCAAATAGAAATATCGTAAGAGAATATGGAGTTAGGCAGCTGGCGGAAATGACTGGGGTATGGGTTGGGGGTCCAATCGGATCACTCAGTGGGGCCGGTCAAATAGCTTACGCTGATTCTCCGGGGCGAGGCGGACAGATCATTTGTCCAGAAGCGGGTTCTCTTGCCCTGACTGAGACGAGGATCAACCGAGGATCAACCTCCCGTATGTGGCGTGCCGACTAGGAGTGGCATTTCGAGCGTGAAGCGTGAGCCTTTCGGCTCATTCGATGCTATCTTCAGTTGGCCGTTGAGTTGCCTGAGTAGGCCATTGATCAGCCTGAGGCCCAGGCTCTTGCGGGGCTGATCGATGTCGAAACCTTCCGGGAGACCGATGCCTTGGTCGGAGACTTCGACCAGGAGGCGCCCCCCAATCTCGCGGGCGGATACTTGGATTGTGCCGGCGCGATCAGGGTAGGCGTACTTGACCGCGTTGGTCACGAGTTCATTGACCAGAAGCCCCAACGGAATGGCCTGGTCGGCCGAAAGCCCCGTCCGGTCAGCATGGCAGAGTACGGTGTGTCCAGGTGTTGTTTCCTGGAGTTTGTTGCAAAGCTCGCCCATAAAGTCGGCAAGCTCGACGAAACCGATTTGCGTGCCGCGCCATAGGTGGTCATGAACTTGGGCTATGGTTGCGACTCGCGAGCCGGCGTCCGCTAGTGCACTTTGCGCGTCCTCTGACTGCGCGCTGAGCGCCTGAACGCGAAGTAGCCCAACGACAACAGCAAGACTGTTCTTGACACGGTGACTCATCTCCCGCGTTAGCAGGGCCTGATAGTCAAGCGCCTCTTGAAGCCGGGCATCGGCCTGCTGACGCTCGATAGCGATGCCGAGAAGTCCTGCGAAGCCCGCAAGGAAGTCGGCGTCCGCTCGGTCGAACTGACCGGGGTCCGGACTGTCGACCTCCAGCACACCGAACGGGCGGTTGCCTTCACCGCCTCGTTCGATAAGGACGTTGATCGCGCGCCTGACGCCATGGTCGGCTAGGAGCTGAGGCGTGCGAAACCGCGTTTCTTCATGTAGATGGTTCGAGATGACCGCTTTACCAGTATGGTATGCGAAGCCAGCCGGCGATTCGACGTCGGCTCCAAGTGCGGTATTATCAGTTGCGCCCGGGGCCCAGCCGACGCCTGAGCGCACGAGAAGACGGTTTTCATCCGGTAGATATTCCAAGACCTTGGCAAAAGGCGCCTCAAGTCCTTGAGCAGAGAGTTCGGTCGCGCGCTGCAGAATTTGTCGGAAATCACGCGTCTGCAAAGCAGAGCGGCCAAACTCGCCGAGAAGAGATTGCTGACGCAGGCGGTAGGGAAGTTCGTCCCGGTTATTCGATGACACAGATGCCCTTTTGCCGGCGAGTTGTAAGGGGCAGGTCATGCGCGATCCGTTCGTGTGGTAGTGCCGCGAGGAGCTTGTTGTCCGCCCTCCGTACTGCAGCAGGCTCCGAGGATTTTGACACCTCAGCGCATCAAGAACCACAGCAGGATAATCACCGGGATGGGAACTCCGATTAGCCAAAGAAGTACGCTACGGCCCATGATGATCCTCCTGGGTGGAACCCTGAAACGGGCAGCGGGGTTTCTGAGATGGCTCAGGCGGCTTTCCGATTGATCGCTTGTTTTGCAAGCTGGCTGAGCAGATCATCCGTCTTCTTTTCTTCTTGCAGCGTTTTATCGAGCAGCTCTGCAACATCCCGCAGCCCGAGCTGCGAGGCCCAGGTTTTAAGTGTTCCATAGCGCGAGATCTCGTAATGCTCGACGGCCTGAGCACCAGCCAGAAGGCCGGCATCCAGAGCCTCCGACCCTTCGAAATCCTCCATTACCTCTTTGCCTTCCTCGACAATGCCGAGGACAGCATCACAGGTCTTCGTCCGCGCGGGCTTTCCGATCAATTCGAAAATCTGGACTAGACGCTCTATCTGTCCTTCTGTTTCATCGCGGTGCGTTTCAAACGCCTTCCTCAGATCTTCAGAATCAGCAGCTTTCGCCATCTTCGGCAAGGCCCGCAGGATCTGCTTTTCAGCGAAATGGATATCCTTGAGTGTTTCGTAAAATAGATCTTCGAGCGTCTTCTGAGTCTTTGGTCTGGCAGCCATTGCTTACTCCTTTGTGCTAACCCGGTTCATCCTGTCGACAGCCGAAAGTCCGCGGTGCAACGCTGGCCCGAAACACGCAACCCCATTGGGTGTGTCTGGTAAGCCACCATCTCGAAGGCGGTGACGTAAGCGCTCCACCTATCTCTCCGCGGCCGGCTCTGCGCCTGTCCGGGCTTGCCCCGAGATAACGACGGGCAATGCAATTCCACAAGTTTAGAAAATACTAGAAGAGTTGATGCTTTGAGACTGCCTCACCTCTCGCGTCGTTTCCTTTTGACGACTCGATTGCGCGTAATTCCGCGTTCGCGTCCCCAAATAATAGCAGCGCCGCGCCGATTGACTCCGAGCTTACGGTACAGCGAGGCAACGTGATTTCGAACCGTGTTTTTCGAGAGGCTCAACGTCGCGCTGATTTGCGCGTCCGTCATACCCTC
Organism: Bradyrhizobium sp. AZCC 1610; assembly: GCF_036924515.1. NCBI lineage: Bacteria > Pseudomonadati > Pseudomonadota > Alphaproteobacteria > Hyphomicrobiales > Nitrobacteraceae > Bradyrhizobium > Bradyrhizobium sp. AZCC 1610. Next base: position 877,454 of record NZ_JAZHRR010000001.1, read on the forward strand.
ACAAATCAACCCTAAGATCTCACGCTCACGATCAGTCAGGTCGTCCAGATCTGCGGTGGAACGTGAAGCACGTGACGATTGACGAAGCGCGGCAAGCTTTTCGACAATGATTCGACTGAGCCACGAAGTATCTTGCATGACCGTCTCAATCGCTTCGATCAGCTCTTCCTCGGATCGCTTGCGTTCTGTGATGTCAAGCATCACGCAAAGAACGCACCGCTGATCATTGATCCTCACGATTTCGGATGAGACAAGACAATCCAAGATCGTTCCATCCTTGGCTTTCATTTGAAGGTCTAGGTTGCGAATGCCTCCCGTCTCTTCCAGGGCTTTCTCGAATTGCTGCTGTGCAGCCCTGTCAGCCCACAGGTGTATCGCAGTCGCACTACGGCCGATAACCTCCTCCTCCGTATAACCGGTGATCTGTCGAAACGCCTCGTTCACTTCAAGAATCTTGAATCCTGCAAGGTTGGCGATTGCGGCCGGCACGGGCGCGAGCCGAAAGGATGTCGCGAAACGCTCTTCGCTTTGGCGCAGCGCAGTCTCTGCCTTCTTGCGCGAATCGATATCCGCAAAGGTAAAGAGCATGCAGTTCTCGTCGTCCATCTCGATCGGCTGGCCGGCGACGATGACGAATTTTTGAGCCCTTCCAGGTAGCGGAATGTGAGCCTCCATTTGGGGAATCGTTCGGCCTTCCTTGAGGCGCTCGAGCGCTAACTGTCTTTGCTCCGCGTCGGCCAAAACATCGATATCGTTAACTGAACGGCCAATGATCTTTTCACTCGGGTACCCTGTCATCTCGGTGAAGCCTTGATTGACTTTCACGTACCGAAGGTCGGCAAGACGGCAAATGATCGCGGGAGCAGGGTTCGCGTTGAACGCTGCTTCGAACCTCTTCTCCGCCTCATACTGCTCCGTGACATCACGGGTGATCAGAATAAAGCAGTCCGGTTCACCTGACCTTTCTGTGATGACAAGGCTTCGAATTTGGTGGACCCATGCTTGATCTTGGTTTCGAACGCGGGTCACTTGGACGGTGACATCGTCGAAGCGCTCGCCGGCGATCACACGCTCGATGGGGTACTCGCCACGGCTGAGAGGATGATTGTTACGGTACCGTAGCCGGAACCGTTTTCGGTACGTTTCAACGTTCTTGCCGAGATCTGCCAGCTTATCGACACCATGCATGGCAAGTGCCGCATCATTAGCCCAGACGATGGTCCGATCCGGATCTATGATGATTATCCCTTCGCTCACTCCAGATACGATCTGCTGCAACTGGCTGCGGTCACGACGCGGGCTGACTGGGCGCATCTGCAAGCTCCACGGTTCACGTTTGCTCGTTAGGGACGAAGCATCGCCGCCGGGCTCCTTAGGGAAAGGGTTGTTTTTACTACTTAGCTTAGTCCTTTCTTGCCAGTGACATCCAGGGTGCCGGCATCTAAATAGCCTTAATCAGGACGACGAACTCATTTTCGTCCTCCACACTTAGGGATCAAGAGGAGGCAGTTTTGCAAAGTTCAAATCGCGGACGCGAAGGCGACGCTTCTCGGAGTGAGACACGAACTCTTATCGCAGCCAGCAAGGTCGAGGGGACAGCGGTCTATAACCGTCAAGGCGAAGCTCTCGGCTCCGTCTATGACGTGATGATCGACAAGCGTTCGGGCGATGTTGCGTATGCGGTGATGTCATTCGGCGGGTTCCTGGGCATTGGAAATAGTTACCATCCGGTTCCCTGGAGCATGCTCGACTACGACGAATCCCAAAGCGGGTACGTCGTCGATGTTAACAAGGAGATGCTGGAGAAGGCGCCCACCTTTGTGCAAGGACAGGAGCCGAGCTGGGCCGATCACAGTTACGTGCGTCAGATCGACGATTATTACGGCAGCTCGCACCGCAGTCTCTGATCCGCTGTTGCTCGCCGCGCAGCCGACGATGGCGAGCCATGGATGGTGTTCGCGCGCATCGGATTGCTGGGAACGTTGTTGATGGGCATGAGGAAAAGGAGTCCGAGCGCACGAAAAACGACCACCCCTGGATCCGAAGGAAGCGAGCGCGAAGAATCCGCGGTCCTATCAAAAAGGGAGTTGAAGGGCCGGAGAAAGAACCTATCCAAAAATCGCTCCGGCAGTTTCAATGCTGACCAAACACCAGCCCAGCTTCGGAAACGCATCGCCGAGCGTGATCTTGGGTTACGCGAACTAGAAAGAAATCGCTTTGATTACGACCACAAAGATCGATGGTGCCAAAAAGCCGTCGGAGGCGTGGAACAGGAGGATGCGATGCCGGACAATTTCTCAAAGAGAGGCCAGTCGGACCGATCGAAGATTGCGATGAATGACGCTTTTGAGGTCCGTTACTGGACCAAACATCTTGGAGTTTCAGAGGAGGAGCTGCAGCGCGTCGTCGACAAGGTCGGAAACTCGGCTGCGGCCGTGAAGAAAGAGCTCGAGAAATAGTGGCATCGCCATGGGCAGAAATGCCGTCATGATAGTAAGATCTTGCATATTAAAAGAGCAGCACGTTTTTGCTTTCATCGAGAACGTATGATGCGCAACAATCACCCTTGGATGCCGGATTACGAAAATTGAGCTGAGGAAATCGATCGTTGAATGGAGAAGGCGTGCTGAACGTTGCCGACAAGCGTTGGTAACCATCGAAAAATGACCTGGTGGGTATAACTCGTGCAAAAAGCCTGGCGTCTGTTGAAGACCACGGTTACTGCATTCGTCAATGACGAGGCGCTTGGAAGGGGCGCGGCAATAGCCTTTTACACGGTGACGTCTATTGCTCCGGTTCTGCTGATCGTCGTCGCGATCGCAGGCATGGTTTTCGGGCGGGAAGCTGCGCAAAACGGAATTATTGCTCAGCTAAGCGGCCTGATCGGCCAACAAAGTGCCGAAATTCTGCAGACCGCAGTCGCGAGCGCGCAGAGTAAGACCTCCGGCAAGATCGCCACCGTTGTTGGGGTGGTCATGGTTATCGTTACCGCTTCAGGCGTATTCGGTGAAATGCAAACGGCGCTTAACGTCATCTGGAAAGCAGGCCCGACGGGCACGCCGATGTCCCGTTTGATCAGGGCACGCGCTGTAGGCCTAGGGCTTGTGGTCTCGCTGGGATTTCTCTTGATGGTATCGTTGGCGATAAGCGCGGGCCTATCCGCATTTGGCGAATACCTGAACTCTGTTTTTCCGTTTGGGCAGGTCATCCTTACGATTGTGAACGCGGTGATATCTCTTCTGCTGATTTCGATCTTGTTCGCTACAATCTACAAAGTTCTGCCGGACAAACAGATCGAATGGCGTGACGTGATCGTTGGAGCCATTGTGACGTCGTTCTTGTTCACCGCTGGAAAGTCGCTAATTGGCTGGTATATCGGCAGCAGCGCGGTGGCTTCTGCTTATGGTGCCGCAGGGGCGCTGATCGTCATGTTGCTCTGGGTGTATTACTCAGCTCAGATTGTTTTGCTCGGCGCTGAATTCACTAAAGCGTATTCCGACCGCGCTAAGTCTAACGATGCTTCCAGGGCTTAGCTGTTTCACTTCGCGTTCTCCTCGCCGGTGTCTTTCCGCGCCGCAATTGGATCAACTGTGCACACCAACGGATATCGATTTGTAAGCTGTGACTTGTCAGATTCAGCTAGTACACGCGACGATGGCCGATCGATACACCATATGTTTCGGCCGGTGTCTGCAAAACCCGCAACGTGTCTCGCCCCCAATACCTTCCGCAAATCCTGGATAGCTTTGGCTTTCGGGAATGAGGGAAGCAGCGACTGCCGCCACTTTCCACCACGCTAATTTTCGACAGTAGCGAACCAAATAGATCGCCGCCGATAGGCCGGCCGGCCCGTCAGATGACGAGGCATTCAACGTCTTGGACAATCGGCGTTGATACTAGTTTGCCCTCAGCAAAGCGAGCCAATCTCAGGCCATGCCGTCCACCTTAACGGTACGTCGAGGTGTTTGGCAAAGACCGAGCCAACGTTTAGGCGCAATAGAGTCGTCAAAAGGAAACGACGCGAGAAGTGGGGCAGTCTCAAAGCACCAATTCTTCTAGTATTTTCTAAACTTGTGGAATTGCGGGGCCCGTCCTTACCTCAGGCGTGTTGATTTTCGGAAAGCCGGTCTTTTCCGTTCCCGGATTGGGCCGGCTGGACGATTGTGGGGGCCTTGTCGTCGCGGACGCACTTAAGCGCGAAGCATCAATGCCCGCGTAGCCGACGCTACCACGGCGATCGAGGACGATTAGGCCGCGGCAAGTGTCGCTCCGGAAGCGTCGGGAACTAATGCCATCATTGGAGTTCAGGCTTCAATTCAAACAGTTCGTGAGAGGATTGCGTCATGCCACAGACCGACACCCGCTCGTTGCAGCAGATCAAACGCGAAACAGAGCAAACGCGGGCCGGCCTGACCGATATCGTCGAGCAGCTCCGTACTAGCGTGGCGGAGACCGCGAGCGACATCCGCCAGCGCATCAGTCCCGACGCCATCAAGGCCGAGGTGTCCGACTACATCAAAAGTAGGGGTGAGCGGCTGCTAAACGACGTTACTGCCGCCGCCCGCAGGAATCCGATGCAGGCCGTGGCGGTCGGAGCAAGCGTCGCATATCCACTGCTGCGGCTGGCGCGAACTATACCCTTGCCGGTGCTGATGGTGGGCGCGGGCCTGTTCTTCGCCGGCTCCAAGACCGGGCAGACCGCAAAGCAGAAGGTATCCGAAGTAGTGTCCGACCTTTCGGATGAGGTCGGCCGTCGGGCCCATGATTTCGGAAATCAAGTTGAAGAGTCAGCATCCGCGGCGAAGACGTACGCGTCCGAACAACTTGATCGCGTAAGCTCTGCCGTCGCCGGCGGAAACGATCGGGCGAGCCGGGCGGCCGATGCGGCGGGGACTACGCTCGCCTCGAATTCACAGAAGTTTCAAGAGAACGTGGCGTCGTTCGAAGCCTCAGTTTCCAATCATGCGATCGAGCTCAGGGACGAAGGCATCCGCACAGTCAGTTCGGCCGCCGCGACGGTCCAGGACATTGCGTCCGGCGCAACATCCGCCGGTCAAAGGGCGATCGGCACCACCACAGATGCAGGGCTGGATGCTGCAAGGGCGGTCCGCGACAAGGCATCCGATCTCACCGAACGCGCGGGAAAGGCGATCTTCGAGACGATCGAACAAAATCCACTGCTGGTGGCGGGCGTCGGCCTGCTGGTCGGCGGTCTGATCGCGAGCGCGCTGCCCCGCTCCGAGATCGAGGATGACCTGGTTGGCGACGCCAGCACCGCGGTGAAGCGACGCGCCCAAACCGCCACATCGCAAGGTTTCGACACCGCTAAGAAAGCCGTCGGTGAAGTCGTCGACGAAGCGACCCGGCGGGCTCAAGAGGAAGGCCTTACGCCCGACGGCATAGGCGAGGCCGCACAGGACATCGGACAGCGGGTGCGGCGCGTTGCGGAAACTGCGGTAGCGACCGCTTTCGAACCGACACAAGACGAACATCAACCGAGCGCTCACGGAGGGACCGACCATGGCTGACCAAACATTCAGGAGCACGGATCAAACGGGATCGGGCACGGCATCTCATGGCTTCGAAAAAGCCGCCACCGCGGCAAAGACCGTGACCGACCAAGCACTTTCCGCCGGGCGCGACTTGAAGGACAAGGCGATCGATATGGCCGGGTCTTCCTCGGAAGCGATCAAGGGCCACACATCGGACTTCGTCGATGCCGCGAAAGACGTCGCATCGCAGGCAACCGGCAAGCTCAAGCAGACGGTCGACGGCCAGAAGAACGCCGGCGCGGAATACGTCGGAAGCCTGGCGGACACGATGCGCCGCGCCGCCCGCGAATTCGACGGCGACTTACCGATTGCGGGGACCTACATCCGGAAGGCGGCATCGCAAGTCGAAGGGGTTTCCGACTCGATCAGGACGGGCAACTTTAACGACCTGCTGCGAGGCGCACAGTCGTTTGCGCGTCGGCAGCCGGCGGCGTTCCTAGGAATGGCTGTGCTGGCCGGCTTTGGCGTCGTCCGGTTTTTAAGGAGTTCAGCGGAGTCTTCCGAAGGCGGTGGATCTGACTTTAGCGACGGAAACACCGTTGCGCGGAACAGTGCGAGGCAATCGAATGCAGATAGCAAGGGGTATCGCGATGAGTTCACAAAGTAGCCGGTCGATACCGGAGCTTTTCAGCGACGCCGTCGGACAGCTTGCCAAACTCGTTGGCAACGAGTTCGAACTTGCTCGGGTGGAGCTCTCGGAAAAGGTAAACCAGGTCGGCCGGGCTGCCGCCATGATCGGCGCGGGTGCGGTAATCCTGATACCGGCGCTGGTGCTGCTGTTATTCGCGCTTTCGGCGGCATTGATACGGGGCGGGTTTTCTGAGCCCGTCGCCTATCTGTTGACAGGAGGGGGCGCGGCGCTGGTTTCGGGAGCGTTGATAGGAATCGGATTGAGCCGGCTTTCCGGTGATGCTCTCAAGCCTTCGGTCACTCTTGATCAGGTGCAACGCGACAAGGCCGCGGCGAAGGAGATGGTACGATGAGTGATATTTCGGAAAAAGGATCGGACTTCTTTCGGGATCTGGGCAGTGCCGCGCGCAAGAATCCCTTATCCGCTGCGCTGATCGGACTGGGTGTATTCTGGCTCTTCACCGGCAGCCGACCTGTTGAACGGGCCGCGGATTTTGTCCGACGCACCGGCTTTGACCGCATTCCAGATGCGGCCGGCAATGCGTTTGAAGCCGCCCGTTCGACCTTTAGGTCCGGCGCCGGTTCGATCGGCGAGCAGCACGTCACGTCAGCAAAGGACGCTCTGCGAGACGATGGCGCGGACGCTCTCGATAGTGCAACTCGCTTCGGACGGGATTATTCCGACGCTGCTTCCGATTATGCCAGATCTATTCCTGGTGCCGGGGCAGAGATGTTCGACACGGCCCGCTCCAACTTGACTGAGCTAATCAGGACCCAGCCATTGGCGCTGGGCGCGATCGGGCTCGCGATCGGCGCGGGCATTGCAGCCGCCCTGCCTTCGAGTGAAGTTGAAGTCGCTTACCTCGGCGATACCAGCGAGACCGTTAAAGCGAAGGCCGCCGAGTTCGCCACTGAACAAACCGCTCGCGCGACGACGCTTTCAGAAAGCGTGATGGGCGCCGTCACTGAGGAAGCCCGCAAACAGGGCCTCACCGTAGAGGGAGCGAAATCGGCGGTCGGAGATTTCTCGACAAAAGTCGGCCGCGTCGTCGATGCGGCGGGCAAGGGCGTATCCGAGCGGGTGACCCCGACCAAATCATGATAGGCAAGAGCAAAAGTTTGATTTGCTCAGGCGCTGCGAACACCGCGGATAGCTTCTACCTGTCGCATCCGTTGAGGCTGCAAGTTAGGACCGTTGCGTTCGTTTGTGTGGTCGATGATGGCGCCCGCTCAACACTGACCTCATCGATCAGGAGCGGTCTGAATGGCCGGCAGACGATGAGGTTTCGGCGGTCCACCGATCGAGTTCCTCAAGCGGGTAGAGAACGGCCTTGCCGATTTTTTAGAAACGAAGGTCCAACTCTCATCGAACGCCAGTTGCGCAGGGTGCCCTCGCTGATCTGGCCGCGATAACGTTCGATAACTTCATGGGACGTCAGAAACATAGGCTCGGACATATGTGCCCTCCTTGTCGTCCGGACACTTCCCGGAACAAAGGGGAACGATCATATTACGCGCTCTCATCCTAGCTCGCGGTCCGATGACAGGACACGAAGAGTTATTCGACCAATGTCCAATGTTGAAAGGGACCTCGCAGAAGCCATGTTCGGCAGGGAAGGCTTGCTACTGCTTGTTCTGAGATTGAAGTTTGTCGAACGACCGCTCTTGGCGCAAAGCGGCCGTTCATACGCAGGATCTCGTGGTCGATAACGAATGACTAGAAAACTATCCAGTTTCCAACCGCCAAGGAGATCGTAAAACCTTGTCAGCCTGCTCAGGCGCGGGCAGGGTGCTCGTCATGTTGGATCTGGAATGAAAACACTTCCTTCCGCCTGAACTCAGCCTAGCCAAACGGTCGCCGAGGATGTCTGTTATCGGCGGGAGAGCGGAAAATATCTGCTCGTTTCGAGTATTTCTCAGTTTGACCCAAACCGGACGTCGTTGCATCGCAAGACCTGCGCTGCGTCGGGATGTCCTGTTACCAAAAGCGCGAGACATCTAGAGCCAAGGGTTAAGCTATGTCATCCGTGGCTAGAGTCTGCCGCGCGGTCTTTTCTTGTGCGATAATTCCTTCCAGCCGCGATATGTTCTCGAGCAAGCGCTGGCTGGTTAGCACAAGAACGTAATAGCCGAATTGTGGATTCTGAAAATAAATCTCGAGCAGCTTTTCATAAGTAATAGTCATCACTTGCCCGTCTTCGATGCATTCGACGGTAGCGGTTCTCCGCTGATTGGGAGTAAGGAAACCGAGTTCGCCCATGAGACGTCCCGGCGGAAGCTCGACGCCGATTTCCTTGACCAAAAACGTTCCTGTGACCGTTAGAAACATTTCGGAAGCTGCATCATTCTTCTTGAACAATTTGTCTCCCCGGCGAAATCTGCGCTCAGTCATGAACGGTTTGAGCGGTTCCAATGAGGTATCTCCCTCCGTCGCAATACGTGCCCTTTTGATCAGATTGAGCATTTGACGGAGGCGGATTGCATTGACCGGCAGCAAGAGCAGATAGAGGATGAAAGCCCCGAAATTTCCCGAGAGCGCGCCATAGGCGACGAAGAACATGCAGCCGACCATGTTCGCGACGCGCAGTGGCACGATTGTCTGCATCAGCAAGGTAGCGACAAGAAAGATGGCCCCAACCACGGCAAACATATTGGCAAGCGTGATGTTGGCCAGCACAATTTCCAGCAGCCGGTTAAATAGTGCGTCGTAGGTGATGTTGTTCGGATCGAGACCCATCTGAACCAGAATCTTTTCGATCCTGAGATTGTCCGCCGCCGTATCAAGAATGCGGTCTAGTATCGAAGCTGCACTGTTGGACCCCATCGATCATCCTCCGCGCAAAGCCGTCGGTATTCGTCGGGTATCGTTCGTTGAGACGACGCCAAATCGCCCGGGAACGGCGCGTTTGCAAGACAAATCAAGTTGGTTTGACGTGGTCTTGTCCCGCTGGCATGCTAACGGCCGACCGTCGCGGAGACATAGCCCCGTCGGGGGATGTGCGAATGTCCGCTCAGGGTCTGGTTTTGCCGTTGTATCTGCCCCTGAGCTGAAGAGAGGTAATGCCGGCTCCTCGGCGACTTTCGCAAGTGGAGGGCAATAGCGTCGCAAAAATCGGGAACTTCCGAGTCTGTGAAGGTTTTCGGATGCCGGCCCCATGACGGTGGTGCTGCGGGCACGGGGCCGGCGTCCGCAAACCTCCAAGGGAGGAAACCGCGGGAAGGGATACGTGGGTGGTGCGGCGTGCGCTATGGGGATTTGAGTGCCGCGGATGAGGTGTGTGATTGGGGTCGAGGCGCTCCAGCAAGCCGGTGGACGGTGAAACGACTGCCGGATGAGCGGCGGGTCACGTCGATCGCGGTGAATTGTCGGACGGTTTGAGACGACGGCTGGATGTCTGAGCGCGCTCTGCCGTGGCCGGTCGAGAGGCAGCTAGTGCGACGATCAGATTTGCGGGGGTATGACGCGGTCATGAGGTGTCGATCCTGATGCGGTTCGTTGGAGCTGTCGGCCGATGCCGTGGCGTTGCACCGCACTCGAAGACCTCGATGATGATCATGCGACCGCCGCAGCATGGACAAATCGGCTTGCCGGCATCGGCGGCGGCAGCGGTGGGCTCGCCCTGGGAGTTTGAAACGGCGAGCAACTCACGCGCTCGGGCGATGTTGTCGGCGCGCGTGCCGCTGGCCAACAGGCCGTAGTGGCGGATGCGGTGGAAGCCGTGCGGCAGGACGTGGATGAGGAAGCGGCGGATAAACTCGCCGGTTGAGAGTGTCATGAGCTTCTGGCGATCGCGACTATCGGCACGATAGTCTTTCCACCGGAAGGTGACACTGGTGCGATCGCAGGCGATCAGCCGGCTGTTGGCGATGGCGACGCGATGGGTATAGCGCGACAGATAGGCCAGCACGGCCTGTGGCCCGCCGAACGGGCGCTTGGCATAGACCACCCATTCGGCTCGGCGCAGCGGTGCCAGATATGCCGCGAATGCCTGCGGGTCGGCGAGAGCGGCATGATCGCCGAAGAACTGCAGGTGGCCGGCGTTGTGGGCCGCGATCAGCTTCTCCACGAAGATCTGGGAGCGCCATGGGCTCAAGCCCTGGATCGAGGCGGCCAGGAAGCGGCTGCATCACAACGTGCTGGCGATCGCACTCGCCAACAAGCTCGCCCGCATCGCCTGGAGCGTCCTGGCCCGTGGTCGGGCATTCGAGGCGCGGAAGATGGATCAGGCAGCGAGCCAATCCGCGTGATTCCTATTCCACGCCAACGGCAATAGAGGCCGAAAAATGAGGAGTCCGCGATGACGTAGCCAGATCGATATGCTTTACCTGCCGAGGTCTGCGAGAGGATGAGACGAGATGGAGGTACGGTCTTCCCGGCGCATGCGAACACTGGTGACCCGAATGGCCCACAGAGGCCTGTCCGCTAACGAGATTGCACGCGCGCTGATATCCATGATGGCCCGGAGCACAACGCTCCAATCAAAGGCCGGATACATTGATGCAAGACCGCTTACCGCCAGCTCGGCAAAATCCACTTGCAACGCACGGCCGGACCATACATTGGGTCAAAAACTGCCTTTAGGGGAATGGCCGCTTCTGGCGCGAAGCGGACATTCGCTGGAACGGGGGAGGTCAGCTGAGTGCCAGTTTCGGACCTGACGGTCAGTCCGCAGGGCAAAGGTTCATCGCTAGTTTCGGCAACATCCTTCCCGGCACCGAGCCAGACGGCGCTTGGCCGACATCGTAAGCTCCCATCCTGCGGTAAAAGGGAGCCGCATCGGGATCCGCCTCGATTGTTAGTCGCGTGGCACCCAGTTTTTCGCGACGTCGGTAGCCCAAGCGAGCAGCGCCTTACTCGTGCCGCTCCGAAGCCCGCTGGGCTCGACGAATAGTTTCAGCAAATCAGCCTCATCATCGACGACTCTTAGCTGTGCAACACCGATTGGCTTGCCGTCATGTTCGGCAACAGCGATGGGCGTCAACTCCAAGTCGCGCGGCTCAAACGACAACTCGCCGCGACACGCTTCCATGAACTCCACGTCGTAGCCCTAGACGGCCTTAGACCCGAAACACAGATCGGAAAGGACGGATAACTCATCAATCGTCGGCGGTCGGATTGTCAGGGCCAAGCTAAACCTCCTTCGACTTGAGGGAGCGGTGTAGCATTTCAGCTTGCCAATGTCTCTTGTGGGTCAAATTGCGAAGAACTCACCGTGAGCAAACCTAGTCCGCTACACGTCCATGAGCGGACCTCAATGCAACGTGCCGCCACTTCACCTACGGGCCACAAGCAGACATAGCTGATCTAATTCGATCACCTTGTCTGCGCGAACCATTAAGCCTTGGGGAAGATCAAGGTCCAGGTTGCTGGCCCCGTTTCAAGTCGATCACGGGCTCGACTCTGGTCGGTTGGACAACCGCCGAGTCTCTAGGCTAGACTAGTCGCTTGGAGCGAACTGATGATCGACATCTCCCTCACGTCATCTCGATCACGTTGTACGCCGCTATGGGACGACGCAAACCCTTGAGCGTCAGTTCACCTACGGGCTCCGCCGTTGCCCTCCTGTCGAGCGCCGCGCGCACTTTGCTATCGATCAAGATCTGACCGTCGCGCGCCTCCGCGCAAAGACGGGCCGCGAGATTGACCACGGTCCCGATCGCGGTGTACTCAGAGCGGCCCTCGAAACCAATAGCGCCGAGCGTGGCGTATCCATATGCTATGCCGACTCCAAAACCGAGCTCGTGCCTTTCGCGCCGCCACTTGCTGGACAATTCGGACAGACGACCTCGCATCGCGACCGCCATCTGAACAGCTCGCTCGCACGGATCGGGACAAGGAATCGGATCGCCGAAGATCACCATGATTCCGTCACCCAAAAACCTCTCCAACGTGCCTTCAAACTCATGAATAAGGGAGCCTAAGGTTGCATGATACTCCCGCATCACAGCCATCACCTCCTCAGGCTCGGCGATCTCCGCGAAAGCGGTAAATCCCCGCAGATCACCGAAGACTATGGTCACCTGCCTGCGGTGGCTCGCCAGGGGCTCATATGTCGACGAAGAAAGGATCAATTCCGCTATCTGTGGCGAAAGAAAACGCTTTAAGCGGCTGACGCGCTCAATTTGCTCAAGCTGCTCGGCAACGCGTTGCTCGAGCATTCTATTCCACGACGCGAGTTCGACGGCCTGCGCTTCAACTCGATCATGCAATTCCTTGATTCGGAGCATAGAGCGCACTCGGGCAACGAGTGCTGCATGATCGATCGGTTTGGTCAAATATTCATCCGCGCCTGAGTTGAGTCCGGTAACGACGTCTTTTGAATCAGTTCGCGCCGTAACCATGACGATTGGAACAAATCCGAGCGTAGGGTCGCCTTTCATGCGCCGGCAGACCTCAAAGCCATCGATTTTCGGCATCATGACGTCAAGGAGGACAACGTCCGGCGCAACTTCATGCGCGACTGCGAGCGCTCTCTCGCCGTTTTCAGCCTCCGTCGTCTCATAACCCTCGGCGCCCAGCCGCGCGGTAAGAAGGCAGCGATTCGTTTCGTTATCATCTACGATCAAGATGCGGGGTGGGTCATGCATTTCCGCTCCACGTCGGCACGCGCCGGAACCTATGTCAGGTATCGATTGATCGTCTCAAGGAGTTTTCGTGCGCTGTAGGGCTTCGCGACATAGGCATCGCAGCCTGCTGCGCGCGCCTTTTCTTCGTCGCCGCTCAGCGCGTAGGAGGTGACGACGACGATTGGAATATGACGGAGATCTGATTGTGCTTTTATGCGCCGTGTCGCCTCGTATCCGTCAAGAATAGGCAGTTGGATATCCATCAGGATTAGGTCCGGGCTTTGGGTTCGCGCTGCTATGAGTGCCTCTTCGCCGTCGTGCGCCTCGATCATTTCGTAACCGACGCTTGCGAGCAGATCGCGCAGAATCTGCCGATTGTCCTCCTGATCTTCCACCACCAGTACGCGCTTGCTCATGTCTGGGTCGCCTGTTGCTCTAGCCGGGCTGGGACCAAAAAGGAAAAGGTCGCGCCATGGCCGAGGCGGGATTCTATCCAGATTCGTCCACCATGCATCTCCACAATGCGCTTTACGATGGCGAGGCCCAATCCGGAGCCGCCCTTCGTCTTGGTGATCGAATTATCGACCTGTTGGAATTCTTCGAAAATTTTTGTTTGATCGGCTTCGTCGATACCCGGTCCCGTGTCTTGGACTGAAAATTTGTAGAAATCCCCTTTCGCCTCCACTTCGATCCGGATCTCTCCCGCATCGGTGAATTTTATCGCGTTACCAACAAGGTTGAAAAGGGCCTGAGCGAGCCTGCGTTCATCTCCCCGCGCCGGCGGTAGACCAGTGGGAACAGCAACTCTCAACCCCAATTTCTTTTCGGCGGCGAGGGATTCAACGGAGGTATAAACGCCGCTAACCAATTCCTCTACGGAATAGTCGGCCAAAGAGAGCCGAAGCTGTCCGGCTTCAATCTTGGAGAGATCGAGGACGTCGTTGATGAGCCCGAGCAGATGTCTGCCGTTCCGCTGGATGCGTTCGACGGGTAATCGCATTTGTTCTGGAGGATCGCCGTAAATGCCGTCCAGCAGGAGTTCTGAAAAGCCGAGTATCGCGTTCAGTGGCGTCCGTAACTCATGACTCATGTTTGCGAGGAACTGCGACTTGTGACGGCTCGCCTCCTCAAGGCTTCGGTAAAGCTGCTGGAGTTCTTCGCAGGTCGAATTGACGTGCGCCGCAAGCTCCCCGAGTTCGTCCCGATTGGGAACCTCGATGCGACGGGTGAAGTCGCCAGCCGCTATTCGATTCAAACCGTCGTGGATAATGCGGACCGGTTCGATCACAGATCGGGAGATCGCATGTCCCAAGACCAGCGTAAGCACGAAACTTGCGAGCGCGACGGCGGCGACAAGCACTTGAGATTTGGCATAGGTGTGCCGGCTCGCATCTATGCCGGCGATCATGTCCGCTTCAGCCCGGTTGACCAATTGATTGGTCAATCGTTCGAGCTTGTCCGCGAGGGGCCCAAGTGCGAGTTCGCTCTGTTTGGCCTCAGCCGCTCGCCCGTTGCGGATGAGATCGATGACGTGCGAACCTACGGCAATGAAGCGCGCATATTCTTCGCGCACCTGGTTGAGCAGCGCAAGCTCGTCCTTTTCGACAAACGAGACGCGGTCAAGGCCGTACCCGAACTGGTTGATCTGCCGTAGCGCACTTGCCAGTGTCGTTTCGCTCGGAAAGGCGAGAGCTGAGGATACGCCGTGGAGCTGTCGAAGCGTATCGTGCTGCACCTGCCGGTATGCCTCGATCTTGTGCTGGAGTGCAACTACTCGGTTTGTCTGCTGGTCGGCTTCGCGCAACGAAAGAAATCCGATCACCCCAACCGAGACCAGGAGCACCTCGATGATGAGGAAGGCCATCAGCAATTTGGTGCGCAGCGACGGGCGTGACTCGAAGCCGACGCGGCCGTCCTTCACCGATTTGCCGTCTCGACGTGCTCGCGATATTGCAGCGAGCGGGCGAAGAAACGAAGGAGTTGAATCAGCCTCCAAGTTCACGTCGGACCTCGTTGAGGAACCGCCAGTCGGCTCCATCCGCGACGATTTTCGCAGGGCTTGATTTCAGCATCCCCGCTTCGCGCAGACGAAGCGCGTAAAAACGGATTGTGTCTTCGGGATCGTAGTCACGCCAGCGGTTGTACGGCACGTCCGCAAGCGTCTGGACCGCGTAGTCCTTGCGAGCCGTGAAGCCCCTATCGACCATACGCTGCGCTACAAGGGTCGGCTCGCTCACGCACAAATCCGTCGCCCGGAGCATGGCGCGAACCACCCGCTTGGTGGCGATGGGATTCTTTCGGACGAATTCGCGATTGCTCGCCAACATGCAGCAAAAGTACTGCGACCATGGGCGATCCTGCGCGCTGTTGACGATGACACGACCGATGTTCTGCGCACGCAAACGCTGCGGTTCTGGAGGAAATCCGAGGAAGGCGTCGATCTTACCCTCAGCAAACAACTCGATCGGTTTGACCGGCCCGCTCGTCACCCATTCGATGTCCTTGGCGGGATCGAGTCCAACCAGCGTCGCCATCGCGCTGAGGAAAACGTGCGGGCTTGTCTCGAGCCCCTGAATCCCGACCGTTCGCCCCTTCAGATCGGCGACGCTGCGTATCCCTTCCTTGGCGAATAGCTCGAAGCAGCCGACATGAATCCCGGCCAGAATCGTAATGCTCAAGCCACGATCGACCTGAAGAAGAAGCGGACCGGAGAAATGCAGGGTGAAGTCGATGTCTCCCTTCCCGACTGCTTTGGTTTGCTCCACGCCGGCATCGGATTGGACGTAAACGACATTTGTAAACCCCTCGGCATTCAGCAGGTCGCTAACCACGTACTGCGGGGCAATGCAGATGACCGGGTTCTTCGCGAGGCGGATTGTAGTGGTTTCTGGACGCGGATTGGGCCCTTCGGCGCTAAGCCGAGTCACTGGGCTCCACAATATGGCAGTGGAAGCGGCGCAGGCCCCAGCCAATAACAAGTCGCGACGGTTCGTCTGCATCGGAACCTCCTCGAAATCACCTTACCTAAAGTGGCGCTTCCAGGGGCCGAACGTCGGGCTGACGTATTTTGCGTGGACTTCAAGCCCCCGCTAACGAAGATGATATCACGGCAATGGCATATCGCATACGGCCGATTTTTCGGCGTGCGCCGGGCCCCGAGGTCGGCTTCGGGTCAAACGCGTCATTTCGACCGTGCGCCGACCACTTCCGATCTATCCCGATAAGCAGACATTTTCAGTGTCCGTCGGCATGTCTCAAAGGTGCCAAGAGCCGACGTCATGCGCGACCTCCCGCATCGGCCGTGGTATTGTGCTGGTTTGAACGGGCCCACCGGGAGGTGGGACATGGATATTGAGGCTTGGCTGCGCGGGTTAGGGCTGGAGCAGTACGTTACGGCCTTTCGTGAGAACAACGTCGAGGCCGATGTGCTCCTGCGGCTAACGGCCGAAGACCTTAAGGACATTGGGGTCCGATCGGTGGGGCACCGCCGAAAGCTTCTGGCGGCAACTGCGGAGCTGCGGAGCAGATCCTTCCGAACCTCCGTCGAAGGTGTCGACGAGCCTGCGCATTTCATTGAACACGCACTGGAGGCGCGGGCAGGAGCCGAGCGTCGGCAGCTGACCGTTATGTTCATTGATCTCGTCGGCTCCACTGCGCTCGCGTCCAGGCTCGATCCGGAGGAGATGCGCGACCTGATCCATCTCTATCAAGGAGCGGTCTCTGCGGACGTCACACGGTTCGGAGGTCACATTGCCAAATACATGGGCGATGGAGTGCTCTGTTATTTCGGTTGGCCGCGCGCGCATGAGGACGATGCCGAGCGAGCGGTGCGCGCTGGCCTCGCCGCCGCCCGCTCCGTTGGGGACATTTCGAGACCCCATGGCCAGCGCCTTGCGGCACGGGTCGGGATTGCGACCGGGCTGGTCGTAGTCGGCGACTTGGCCGGCGTCGGGTCGGCCCAAGAGCGCGCGGTCACCGGCGATACCCCAAACCTTGCCGCGCGGCTGCAGGCCTGTGCCGAGGCCGGACAGGTTCTGGTTGCGGAGAGCACGCGGCGCCTGCTGGGCGGGCTTTTCGATTTTTCCGAGCGTGACAGCCTGCTGCTCAAGGGCTACGACCACCCGATCTGCGCCTATGCCGTCGCCGGCAGCCGGGCGCCCGAGAGCCGTTTTGGTGCGCTGCGTGGACCTGGCCTTACGCAACTGGTCGGACGCGAACACGAGCTGAAAATCCTGTGCGACGCATGGGCCGCGGCCGCGAACGGCCGGGGGCAGGTGGTCCTGCTTGTCGGCGAGCCCGGGATCGGCAAATCGCGACTGATCGAGGCCCTGAGGCAGCGGCTCGGCCGCGCGCCCCGCTCGCGCCTCGAATATCAAGGCTCACCACTCCACGCCCAGACTGCGCTCCATCCCTTCGCGAGCGAGCTCGCACGGGCCGCCGGCTTCCGCCTCGAAGATGGCCTCACAGCTCGGCACGCAAAGCTTTGCGCGCTACTCGAGCACCGGCTAGGGACAAGAGCCGAGGCTGCTGCGCCCGTTCTTGCGAGCCTTCTCGGCGTGCCCTCGCTCTCCGCGGACCTTACGCCGCAGCAGCTCAAGGCGAAGATGCTTGCGATGCTCGCGGCGCAGGTGGAGACCTTGGCGCAGCGCGGGCCGCTCCTTCTTGTGTTTGAGGATGCGCATTGGGCGGACCCGAGCTCCCTTGAGCTGCTTGGACGGTTGGCTGAAACGGTAGCTGGCCTCTCCATTCTGATGATCGTCAGTCATCGGCCCGAGTTCTCGCCGGCGTGGGGTGATCTCCCGCACGTGCTTTCGCTGAGGCTTGATCGGTTGAACCGCCGTGAGGCCGCAGCGCTTGTCGAAGAGACGGCAGGCGCCGGACGCCTGAAGCCGGCGGCCGTCGAGCGTATCGTCGCCCGTGCGGATGGAGTGCCACTCTTTATCGAGGAGCTGTCGCGGGTAGTTCTTGAGAGCGCGCAGCGCAGCGATGCCGAGCCTAGCCTCTGCGAAGGCTCGCAGGTAGCTC
This sequence comes from Bradyrhizobium sp. AZCC 1610, assembly GCF_036924515.1. Classification (NCBI taxonomy): domain Bacteria; kingdom Pseudomonadati; phylum Pseudomonadota; class Alphaproteobacteria; order Hyphomicrobiales; family Nitrobacteraceae; genus Bradyrhizobium; species Bradyrhizobium sp. AZCC 1610. The sequence continues at coordinate 895,228 of NZ_JAZHRR010000001.1, forward strand.
ACGCGGAGATTCCTAGCACTCTGAGCGACCTGTTGTCGGCCCGGCTGGACCGCCTCGGTTCAACAAAGGAGGTTTTGCAAGTCTGCGCCGCGATCGGGCGGGAGTTCTCCCACGACCTGGTTGTCGCGGTATCGCGAAGCGACGTCGGTGCTGTCGGTGAGGCCCTGGACCACGCTGTCGCGAGCGGCCTCATTGTCCGCGAGGGTGTGGGCACGGCGGCGATATACCGGTTCCGCCATGCTCTCATTCAGGAGGCGGCCTACGCCTCCATCCTGAAAAGCCGGCGTCGGTCGCTGCACGTCCGCATCGCCGAATCGGCCGAGACGCACCTGTCCGAGCTTTCTGGACCACGGCCAGAATGGCTTGCGCGACACTATGCCGAGGCGGGGGAGACGATTCGGGCGGCAGGTCTTTGGCTCGAGGCCGCCCGGCTGGCGAAGGCTACGTTCGCCACCCGTGAAGCTGCTTCTCACCTCACCGCCTGTCTCGACGCGACCCGGTCTGAGGTCGAACCGTTGCCGGAGCTTCGCCGCTTCCGCACCGACGCATTGATCATGCTTGGCGACCTCGCGAGTCTTGCAGAGAATATTGCTGCGGCAAACGAGTATTATCGCCAGGCAATCGAGGAGGTCGCCGATCCCGCAGTACGCGAAGGCATCGAGAAAAAGCGCCACCACTGCCGAATCGCGAAGCGTGGCTTGGCGCGCATTGCCTATTACGAGCATGGCGCGGGTGACTTCACGCTCCTCTTCGTCAGCACTCAGGCGCTCGGATTGGCCATGTTCCAGCCTGTGCTCGAGCGCCTCTGCGATGAGTTCAGGGTTGTCACCATCGATCCGCGCGGGTCCGGTCGCTCAAACGCGCTGCAGAGGCCCTACACGATCGCCGAGCATGCGAGCGACGCGCTCGCCGTGATACGCGAACTTGGGGCGTCGAAGCTGATCGGTGTCGGAATCTCGATGGGAGCCAACGTCCTGTTTCGAGTGGCGCATCAAGGGGCGGAGTTCCTGAGTGGTATCGTTACGATCGGCGCGCCTTCGGCCGGCCAAGGCCAGGAACATTTCTCAGAACATTGGATCGCGCTTCAGGAAGAGATGCGACGCACCGGGGAGGTGGAGCCTATGCTGCGGCTCCACGTCGGCGAGGTCTTCTCGGAGCCCGAAATGCATGAAATGCTGGATTCCGTCGTTCGATCCAGGCTCAGGCTTCCGAAGGAGACGCTCCTGAGTTTCTTCCTGGACGCGACGGACGGCGACGTGACAGGCATTCTCCCACTCGTGCACACGAAGACGCTTGTCACGCATGGCGGAGAGGATCGGCTCGTCTCATTCGCGGCCGCGGAGTTGACTGCATCGTTGCTTCCCGACGCAACGCTGCACATATTCGAAGCCAAGGGTCACTTGCCTCTTTTCACGGACACCGCCGAGTTCTGCCACGTCGTTCGGGCCTTCGCGCGCAGTCTCGCCTCGAGCCGCCCGGTTAAATGACGGCGTTACCGCTCTACTTGCCGGCCAATCCCAAGCTGAAATGCAGGCAAACGCGACAGCAGTCAGTATGTGTCCCTTGCGGGCCACGGCAATGGATCTTAGAGCGATCGTCCCGAAGCAGGCACGGCAGACCAAGTGACCGCTCCGGGGTCATTCGCGTCGCTCTGACTGTGCTCCGTTCACTTCCGGTCTTCCCCGACTAGCGGACATCGCCAGAGCCGGTCGGCATGTCGCAAAAGTGCCAAGAACAGACGTAAGGTGGACATTCCTTCACTTGGCACTGCCGTCTGATCCGTCGTACTTTATGCGCTGGTTGGATTGCATGCCATGGTGCAAGAGCGGCCATTCCGGATCGAGCGGAGGTTGTCGGCGATATTGGCCGCCGATGTGGCTGGCTATTCGCGGCTTATGCACCACGACGAAGAGGCTACCCACGCCAAACTGAGGACGCTCCTCGCGGACGATGTCGAGCCCGCAATCACGGAACACGGCGGCCGCATCGTAAAGAACACCGGCGACGGGCTCTTGGCAGAGTTTCCGAGCGCGGTCGAAGCGGTTCGAGCTGCTCTGCAGTTCCAAACTCGCATTCGCGAACTTACAAATGGCGATGCGGAAAGCAGGCGTATTGCTTTCCGCGTAGGCGTCAACATCGGGGACGTAATCGTCGAGCCCCATGACATCTTTGGCGATGGTGTGAATATTGCGGCACGGCTTGAAAGCATTGCAGAACCTGGCGGTGTCTGCATCTCGTCTGCCGCCTACGATCACGTCCGAGGCAAGGTCGGGGTTGAGTTCGCCGATCTGGGTGAGCATAACCTCAAAAACATCGACCGTCCGGTCCGGGTCTACGCCGTGGTCCGGGAGGGATCATCCAGCCCACCGGCTGAGTACGCGAAGTCGAGCGCACATTCACCGCCTCGTCTTTCCATCGTGGTGCTGCCTTTCACGAACCTTAGCGGTGGTCCCGAGCAGGACTACTTCATCGATGGCGTAACTGAGAGCCTGATCTCGGACTTGTCGCGGATCAGCGGCTCGTTTGTTATCGCGCGCAGCACGGCCTTCACCTTCAAAGGCAAAGACGTGGACGTTCAAAAGGTCGGTAGAGAACTGAATGTGCGCTATGTCCTCGAAGGCTCGGTACAACGTGGCGGTAACAGGCTGCGAGTTAACGTGCAACTTATCGACGTCGAAACTGCCAGCCACCTCTGGGCCGAACGCTTCGACAAGCCTATTGCTGATCTATTCGATATGCAGGACGAAATCGTCTGCAGGCTCGCCAATACATTGAATGCCCAGCTCATTGAGGCTGAGGCGCGACGCGCGGCGCGTTCACTGCATCCGGATGCAATCGACTTGAGTTTCCAGGGCAACTGTTGCTTCAATAAGGGGTTCACCGCCGAACACATGGCGCAGGCAAGGGAGTTTTACGAGCGAGCTTTGGTGCTCGACCCGGAAAATACAGAAGCGTTGGTCGGTATAGCGGCTGTAGATGCGGCAAGCGCTGCGTTTTTTATCTTCAGCGACCGTGAGGCGCGCTTTGCAGCGGCCGAAGCAGCGTTGATCAAAGCTCTATCCATTTCACCGCAGCACGCTCGGGCTCACATGTATTTGGGTGCCGTGCAATGCTCAACGAAGCGCGCGGCCCAAGGCATCCGGGAATGCGAACGGGCGTTGGCTCTAGATCGAAATTTGGCCGACGCTCACGGTATTATCGGTTCGGCGAAGGTCTTAATCGGTCGAGGCACGGAAGCCGAGGGTCATATCGAGGAAGCTTTTCGGCTCTCTCCCCGCGATCCTATTGCCTTTCGGTGGATGTTCTACGCTGGCTTGACCAAACTCATTCTTGGCGCCGACGTTGAAGCAGTGGCATGGCTGCGCCGGTGCCTCGAAGCCAACCGGAATTATCCCATCGCACATTTCCAGCTGGCGGCCGCGCTTGCGCTGCTCGGCTCGATGGAGGAAGCGCGTGCTGCGGCAAAGGCGGGGTTTGAGCTCGATCCAACTTTCAACATTCGCCGTACTCGAGGCAGAATAAGTGACGATCCGACCTTCGTTGCGGGGAGCAAGCGCGTCCGTGAGGGTATGCGCTTGGCCGGGGTGCCTGAGGGGTGATGTCGGAGTTGGGTCAATCGCGTCGTTGTGGGGACGTCCGGTGTTGGCGCAAAGCGGCCGTTCGCGTAATGAGCGGTGATGCAACGCTATTGGCTCTGTCTGCGCCCACCCGCAACGGGCAGGTGATCGTCTGTTGGCGCAGTGCGGCGGCGAAGGTGACGCCTGGATGGCGTATGATGCTAACTCGGGCGGGCGCGCAACGAGAATTCACGCGCGCTCACTGCGGGGCTACACCGTAGTCAATCCGCGCGCAGCGTGACCAACAGTAAATCGCTCGACAAATTCGGCCACGCGGTCGCGTCAGGAATCGTGCAGCCGCGTGGCTCGATCTATTTGCGTACGAAAGAATTGTGAAAATTGGGACAGACCGTACCCCGGCCCCGTCGCACTGTGGGTTAAACGCGCGTTGAAAGAGACACACCAAGCTTTGCAGCCATGACGCTGGTGGCACCGGGAGTTCGCTTCAACGCCTTTGAGATCTTGGCGACGCCTGACTTGGATTTTGCCATCGTCTTCATTGTCCGAACATCGTCTTTTGTCCACGCGCGGCGAACTACTTTCTTAGCTTTTGCCATTCTTACTCCGAATCATATTGGGCAGTGCCGGGCTTCTATCATGACTGTCTGCGCTGGCGAGCAAGAACAAACTTCCATTGCGAGAATGTGAATGCGACCTCGCTACGTGAAAAACGGGATATGTGATCTACATTACTGTTATTGGTCGGAGAAAGCGGGCATCTACCTCTCTTTTCGAGGGGACGACCCAGCATGGACGACCGATTTTACAGGAATAGAGCGCGCGTCCTCCGGGAACTTGCGACGGAGGCAGACCCATTGATCAAAGGACGGCTGTTGCGTCTTGCGGACAATTACGACGATATGACCACAACGCAGACAGCGCGTGATCGGGCGTCAAAGAGGCCAGAGCAAAGTGCCCACGTCGATAGTCGCGACGGAAACTAGCAATTTCTTTCTGCGCTTCGACAACAATCATTGTGTCTTCGCAAGCGCCACGATAGCCGCGACGGCGGCTTGGTCTTGGTCATCACCCCAAAGAGACGTTTTTCAACACTATCGGGGAGTTCCAGACATTCGCGGCGCTCTCCAGAGCGCCCATTCGGGCTACGGCTGGAGTCGACTCTTTTCAGACCCTGGCAACTCTGCACAGGCGTCGGCAAAGCCACTGTTCTGAAGCACGAGCGCGCGATTTCGAAGTTGCTGTATGCTCGCTAAGTACTCGCTGGCGCTTCGGGCCGACAGCATTCGTATTCGATTTGCTCGTACGCGTCGGGCCGCCCTCCAGGAGTGAGGTCCAAGAGGGTCCACATCGGCTCGACCGTGCCGACATGTCGTGGATCCTGCCCCGGTTCGGTCGGCAAGAACAACAGTTCGGAGGCCCAGCTCAGCCTAATCACCCCATCGGCGCCCTTGTGGAATACGGTGAGCATCGGCACCTGCTGTCCCTCCTTATCCTCGCCATGATAGTCGCGCTTGAAGCTGTTGTTGGCGGCTGAAAGCACCTTCAAATTGCGCCAGCCGCGATGCGCTGCACAAGCCGCGACCCGCTGGATCGGTGCCTTGGCCACGGCCGCGATGTTTGCTCCCAGCCCCTCAACGTGCGGCACCGCTCCCTCCCAGTTGTCGAGCAAAGCAGTGCAAGAGGGGCACGGCCCCTCCTCAACCGGAAGCTCTGCCATTGGCCCACTGCTCGGTCCCCGCCGCTTGTCGCCGCGGTGCCGGGGGAACATGTAATGGTAGAGGATCAAAGTATCGGTAGCGGGCCGGAACAGTTCGGATAGCCGCACCTTCGCTGGTGCCCCCTTTGAGTCAATGTGGTCAAATTCGTAATCCTCGGGAACGGCTCCACCCGGCGGGAGTGCTCGAATCTCCGCGGCCACTGCCTCCATTTCGCGCCTGAGTGCTACCTCGCGCTGCAGCAGCCTGTTCCGAGCGGCGCGATACGCCGGACTTTCATTTGGAAAGGTCACGCCCATGGACGACTCCGTCGAGGCGACTAAGTATAGCACGACTCCAGCGAACCTGAGCCCATCTGCACCTTGGGAACGTTCGGAGCAGCTCAGCCGGCCCACCTAGATCGGCCAAGTGCGAGATCACCTGCCGCGCCATGTGTCGAATGGCACGCCTTGCCGGCTCGCCCAGTTCCCGCTCACCTCGTGATCGGTCGGTCTGCGGCGCCGGCCCTGATCAAGCGCGGGGCCTTTCCCCGCCGACAAGGGTGACCTTGCCGAAGGCCAAGCGAAACTGACCAATCGTGCGCGCATTCTCGAAGCCCGCCGCCGTCAAGTCACCGACCAACATTCCTTCGCCGGGTCCGCCGAAATGTCCGCCGACGAAATCCGCGATCCGCAACGCTCCGCCGGGCGCCAGCGCCGCATGCATGGAAGCCAGCGTCTCGGCCTGCATCTCGCGCGGCATATGGTGGAAGGCAAGCGAGGACACCAGCTTTGTCGCGCGCGCGGCGCCTATGAGTTTCGCGGTCTCGTTGCCGAATCCGCGATAAAAGGTGACGCCGATTCCCTGCGAGCCGCCTTCTTCTGCGCGCGCCCCAGGGCGTTAGGATCGGGATCGACGCCGACGACCTGCGCGCCTGCGGCACCTGTTCCTTCGCCATGATCGCAAGCGTGCCGGTACCGCAGCCGACATCGACAACGATGTCGCCGGGCTCGAGGTCCAGCGACTTGAGAATTTCGCCGCGCCAGCGCCGCTCGCGTGTCAGCAGAGCGATCATCGGGTCATAAAGCGGCAGCAGCCAGCGGCGCCCCGCCGCTGGAATAAAGTCGTGGTGTGCGACCGCCATCATAGAGCTCCTCACGGTTCTTCCTCCCAAGGGATGAACCTTCAATTTAGTAGCGTCCGATAGGCCAGCAAGCGGTGCGAAAACCGTATGCTAACGGCCATTCGCCGGGCGCGACGGTGCCGGCGGTCAGCAGTTTGATCAAAGCGACAGCTTGCGGACGTCGATCGTACGCGATGTTGCCAGGATCGTGATTTCGAAATGATCCGTCTGTACGATGTCCGTGATATTGCGGGGGCGGTGCGCGACAACGTTGACACCGGTCCGACGCCGCAGGCTGTCATAGAGCAGTCCCGCGCCGCCTGACGCGCGAACCTCCTCGCCAAGCTTCTGCGAGGCGCCATAGCGGTCGCTTGCGTATACGTCGGGGCGCCTGGTCTGCTGGCCTCGGATGTCGAGATAGTCGCCTAACAGAGTTGCGGCATACGCCCTGTAGGTCCGGGTCATCGTGGTTACATTGCGGGCGACCGTCTCGCGCCGCAGGTGATGACCGACCTCGGCAGCTGCTGTCCGGATATCGTCGGCTGCGTACCAGGCCCCGAGCTCGGGACCATTGAATCGCATCCCACCAGGCGCAACGTGTAGAAAAGCCGCCATGACGATGCTGGCGTTGGGGACGCCATACACCCATTCTGCCTGCGGTAGTCGGGCGATACGCTCAGCGACAAGCCGATCGTTGGTCCAGCCGACCAGCTCCATTACGGCCGCAAGATCAGCTGCGGTTGCAACGGTATCAAACAGACCGACGGGAGGGAACTGCGACGGGATCAGACGATAGGCGGGCCGTGGCGAGGGTGCGAAAGCGTCCGTCACCGGAAGACAATTTCCGCGTCGTCGTAAGGCGCGAACGCCTCGTCAATGGTGTTCGGCTGCATGTAGAGACCGCCTCGCGCGCCGTCGAGGAAACGGCGCACCGAGAGCAATCCATCCTGGGAGCCGCTGGTCACCAAGTCGACGGGCGGCCGCCCGCCGAACACGACAGCGTTGTGCGGGGTTCGCAACCACTCGACGCCAAGCTGCTCCGTCGGAAACAGAACTCCGAGAGCCTGATGGATGCCGAGCACCGCCGAGATGCGTGTGAGCACATCAACGTCGAGGGTGAAAGCGCCGTGCTCGCGAGCTTGCTTGCACCAGTTGTGGTACGTGGATCGAGAGGGATAGCCGAGGATCAGGAGACGCTGCTCTTCGGTCAATCCCCATAGATCCGCAATGGCCAGGAAAGTCCGCAAAGCGGGAGCGCTGAGCCGCCTTCGATTGGCCGGGGCAAAGCGTGAATTGTCGAGGCGCTGAGGCCCATTTGCCGCTTCAGACGGGCGTCTTTTGGGATTGCTCGACATGGGTGCACCTTGTGTTAGATATAGACATAGTCCAAATCTAGACAAAATGCAACTCCCCGTCTGGAGGAATGGATGGGGATTCAGGTCGTTGACCTCCGTTCTGCGGATCCTGCCAAGGGTGCTAGAATAGGTGCAGGCGCTGTAAGTCAGCGCGAGTCTCAAGGGGCGTCGCTCGGAGCAAAATTCCCGATCCGATACCCGCGCCGCCGACGCCACAAGCGCCGGCGCAACCGCAACTCGCCGGACATCCGACGGATACGCCTTGCCAGCTCGTCGGCCTCGATATCGACGGCGGCCGACGCCAGGCGATACCCGCCTATCATGCCAATGACATCTGTGGCCGAGATTGCCGGCCGCGCGCCATCTGGCTCACGCGGAACTGACGGGCAGCCGATTGTCCATCTGGTCGCTGCGTCGACGCAGACCGCGCGGTATGCCGAGCTCTGCGGCTGGATGACGATCATGCAGTCCCGATTAGCAGCGTAGGGCACGCGGAAGCTCAAGTAAGAGACGGTCATCGCTGGTCCTGTCCGCAGGCAAAGCTGCGCCGTTCGCAGACGAGTTGGCCTGCGAGAATTATTTCCTGAGATGGGGCGAAGGTCTAAGTTTCAGTGAGACTACCCGCAGCGCTCTTAAGGCGCGCGAGCGGGGTATGGATGGTGTGCTCGTGCTTCAATTGATAGCGCGAATGCTTGAAAAGTCGCTTCGAGAGATCTCTAAAATTGGATGCAACGCGGAGTTTAATGGCCACCGCAACGACAATTGTCATATAGATGGCCGCGGCAACACATCCGCCAGCTCCTCGTGCCTCTTTTCGGCGACCTTGTTGGCCCCGTCGTGTGGGATCGCCGACCGGCGCCGCAATGTTCGCCGTAGAGGTTAACGCCGGGCTGGTGGCAGGGTCGGCGGCACTGGCCGCTTTGGGGCCCGGACAGCTGAAGCCATGCCTTGAGTTACTGCGCGGGCCGATGCGAATTGCTGACGCCGGATGCTCCGCGTTGAGCTCTGTAGTCTCTTGTGAGCTTGACGCCGCCGATGCCACACAAATCGCCGACAGTCAGCCGTCGCTACGTTGGCACCCTGGTCCTCTCTCGTGGGCTCGGTTGTCAGGCCTTATTGCCCCTGCAGTGAGGCTATGGTGAGCACCGTGCAACCGGCAATCCCATAGTGCTCAGCCGCACCACGACATTGCCGGACGCCGGCAGTTTGAGTTGAGCTTTTGGTTTTCAAAACTCAGGCGTGCAGATGATCAGGCGTGATGCGCCTTCGGCTGAGTTGTTGTGGGGCGCGGAGTGGGTATGCCGATGCCGAAGATCATCGTCTTCCCGACGGTCGGAACGAAAACGCGGAAGCGGAGATCGGAAGCCGCATGATGAACGCCGTTTCGCGGTGATCGTCGTCCTCAGAAGAGGATGCGCTCGTGACGATCATGGGGTCGGCATTACACGCTTAAGCGTGTTTTAAACGCTAAAGCGTGTGGCGCAGTTCGCTTGCAAATGCATCATCCTGACGGATGAGGCGCCGACATCCGAAACACACGAAGCGGCTGCTTGCCCGCAACCTGCGTCAGCTTCGCCTTGAGAGGTCATGGTCGCAGGATGACCTCGCTGATGCGGCGAAGGTGCGTCAGGCGCTCGTCAGCGCAATGGAAGTCGCCACAGCCAATCCGACGTTGGAATCGCTGGACAAGATTGCAGCCGCGCTCGGTACCGAGGTCGCCGATCTTCTTGTCCCGCATGCGTCGAAGGCACGATAGCGGCATCCCACACGTGATCGGCCGAGGCGGTGTTCGGGTCACCATCGCGCGTGACAAGTTAATCGGTGTCATCGGTTGGCCGGGAGAATGCTCGTCGTGGCCGCACCTGCGCTCGGGTTCGACGCGTTGACCGTGCGTGCGTGGCAATCCGTCGAAAAGTGGACGGTTTTCTGCAGTTCGGTGTTCGCGGCGGTCAACGCCGCATGAAAGCCGAGATAGGGTGATCGAGGCAAGCGATATCACTTAGAGCTCTGACAATCAGAGCTCCTCCCGCCGCTCGCAGGCGGCGGGAGGGAAACGAATCCCTTGCGGTTATGTCACGATGTCGATGCCGCGCTTGGCCTTCTTGCGGCGCCAGCGGAGACGGAGCTTCTGTCCCTCCATCGCGACCTCCTGGTTCTTCTCAAGATAGATCTGAACCGTCTGTTCCGTGAGGTGTATGCTTTGGCTCATGATCTGCGTGGTCGTCAGGCCAGCAGTGCCCGATTCCGTCAGACCGCCCTTCCGGAACTGGGTGAGCGTCAGGTGAGGCAATCCGGCTTCCTTGCAGATATCCGACACTACTCTGTTCAACTTCCCGCTCGTCCAGGCCCTCGGCTCGCCAGGGGTTGATTCCTCGCAGACAAAGAGCGGCCCGGAAGTGCGATTGGCCTTGAGTTTGTCCAACCGCTGTATCAGGGCGGGATACAGCGGTTTACCGTTGTCATCGTGCAACAGGAAATACCGCTCCCGATCAACCTTTTCCGCGCGCACGAACACTTCCTCCTCATGGTGCGGGCCGCGGTAGTCATTCACCGTCATCTTGTGAGGAAAGTGGCTGATGCGTGCCTCGAAATTCGTGGAATATCGATTTTTATAGGGTTTCCTGAATCCCATCCCGACTCGCGAACATGAAAAGTGCCCCCAAACGGAAGGATTCGAGCCGCAAGAGTCGGGATGCGGGTTTGCGAATACTTGTTACCATCTGATTCGAACCATTTCCGATTTGAACCGTTTTGATCTTCGGTTCAATTGGAGCTTCTTCCACCAACTCACACGCCTTCCCAAGGATCCGGGTAACTGCTCGTTACCGTCGGATACCCGCAACGGTTGCTCTTGGGAGGGCCACTCACTGCCACGTCTGACAGAGAAGGAGAGAGCGATGCCCAACCTTGGACCCGAGGCGAAACGGGGGCATGCTCGCAATCGATACTAAGCTCATCGTCCGCTATCTCGTGGGCGACGATCCCGGACAGGCTGGCCGGGCACGCAGGCTGATCGACAACAATGACGTCTTCGTCTGCACCACAGTCCTGCTGGAGACCGAGTGGGTGCTGCGGAGCGTCTATGGGTTTTCCGCTGCCCAGTGCGCCAAGGCCCTCTCCGATTTCGCGGGGCTGCCGCGCGTGAGTCTGGAAGATGCTACCGCCGCGGCGATGGCGTTGGGCTGGATGCGGCAGGGCGTGGACTTTGCGGATGGTCTGCATCTGGCCAAGGCGGGAGGCTGTGAGGCCTTCATCAGCTTTGACCAGGATTTCGCCAAAGCCGCCAACGGCCTTGGCGGCATCAAGGTGCGCGCGCCCTGACACCGGGCGCGCAGAACGCACATAAAATTTAAGGGCGTACCTGACTGAGGCCGGAAAGCCAATCAACCGAGGACACCCGCCGGGACGCCGGCTTGGCCTCCAGCTGACGCGGCGCGATGTTTCAACACGAATTCCGAATGGCCTAAGATTCGGTCAGACCTTTCACAAACCACCGGCCCGTCGTTGGAGCATCGTCGCTCCGGTCGCCCGGGCGGCCTTCAGACGATGCAAGACAAAATCCCGAGGTGCGGCTTCCAGATCAGGCGGTCCCGTCGCGTTCTCCGTGCATCGACGAGACCTTCTCTGAACCACTGGCTTGAGGATGCGCACCCTATAGGACCCGAACGCGAGAAGCCGTCCTCCGCAGGTCCCCCAAGTTGCCGCGCGCACGAGCTGATGCAGCCTCGAACTTACCGGGAGCAACCGGTTCACTGCAGCGACGGGCAAAGTTCGTCCCCTACAAGTACGTCCCCTAATCGGGGCAAAGTAGGTCCTCTACTCGGCGCCACCGGTCTGGTTCACACCATAGAACGTCCGCGATTTGGGCATAGGCCAGCGATCGCAAAAAGCCCCGCCGAAACGGCGGGGCTTTTTTTCAGGGTGACCCTAGTCGTTCGCCATTCCCGGCATGACTATCTGGTGCTCGTCGAGCAGGTCTTTGAGCGTGCTGGCTCGCCAGACCTGTTCCAGCATGGCAGCGAGGGCGCTCTCGTCGGCATAGATGGTGATCGTCTCTGCGAAATTGTCCGGGACCGCCCAGCCCCGCCGCGCCATGCGCGAGCTCAATTCCTCGGCCAGCTTGGCTTTCTCGCCGTCGCTGGCTGCGGTCGGGGCTGGGGTCTTGCTCGCCTCGGCGACGACCGACGGACGCGGCTGGTACAGTCCAGGAAACCAGCGCTCGATGACGGTCGACGGGAAGCCAAGACGGACAGGGCCCTTCGGCGTATCGGACACTAGGAGGCGTTTCGCGACCAACTCGCCGAGTACCGTGCGCGCCTGCCTATCCTGGTAACCTGTCAATTCGACAGCGCGTGCGCGCGGAAACTCTCCGATCAAGATCGCCTCCCGCAGGAGCCGCCATGAACCCTTGGGAAGACGCTTGGCTCGAACCTCCTCGTCCGCCCAGACCTCGACGCGGTTCATAAGCTCGGAAGGATTGAGCAGAAACCTCATAAAGTCGATCTGATCGATGCAGACCTCAAGGAAGAACCGGCAGAATTCGGCGAGGCCGGCTTCGGTCAAGGTGCCGCGCCCGTCCAGATCTCCGCGACGAGGCTCGTCCGCGGCCTGCAGCAGTTCCTTGTAGCGGCCGACGTTGCGCGCCAGGCCGCGCGATACGGACCACAACTCCGAGCCGATGCCGAGTTCTTTCAGGAGCGCATGCGACAAGAGGCGGGTGACGCGGCCGTTCCCGTCCATGAAAGGATGGATCCAGGCCAAGCGGTGATGACCGGCGCCGACTGAAAGAATTCGCTGCGTCTTGCTCAGCATCGGCGACGAGTAGGCCTGGACGAAGCGGGCAAGAAGAGCCGGCAGCGTTGCCGGCTCGGGGGCAAGGTGCTCGCCGACCTTTACGTGTCGCGTTCTGAGTTCGCCAGGCGTCATGCGGATCGTCGTCTTCATGACGGGGTCCTCGATTGCCAGCAGGCTGTCAGGAAGACGGCTGCAGAACTCCCGGTGGATCCAGCAGATGCCCTCGACCGACAAAGCCGGGGACGGCATCTCTCCGCGATCGATGATCCCCTGCACTTCGATGTGAGCTTTAGCCTCGAGCTGAAGGTCCCGCTTCTTCGGCTCCTTCGAATAGTCGTTCTTCATCGCTCGCTCGATGTCGGCGAGATGGGTATCGTGACCTTCGATGAGGTTGGAGTAGTAGCAGTTCATCGCCCTGACGATGTCGCCGACGGAAGCTTTAAGCGACGCGTTGAGGCCTCCGCTGAAGGAGCTGGACTTCTCGACCAGAGCGAGTACCTGATCACTGAGGCCGGGATCAAGGTCCGGAAGCATCGGTTCCATGTGAGCGATACTGGTCATTTTGCCGATCTTTCTGCCTTCGCGGTTTACCTATAACACCATAATATTGCACTATTTTCAGGCATGTTGGAAAGAGTTTCGCCCCTGTTTTTGCCGATCTCCTTGCCGATTCCGAACGAGGGAACGAACTTGATGGCGGATCGGAGCGTCGGACGCGCCCCTCTCCACGGTCGGAACTTGGATTCCACCCGTAGGGACTAAATGGCCAGACAGGGCGGTCTTGTAAAAATATCATCGCTGGTCTATGTATATCCCATTTGGATATACACTTAGGAAGCAACATGACGACCTCGACGGTGTTCATCAGTAATCGCAGCCAAGCCGTCCGCCTGCCCAAGGCAGTCGCCTTTCCAGAGAATGTACATCAGGTTGACATTCTGAAGATTGGCCGCAGCCGCGTGATCGTGCCTCAAGGCAAACGATGGGATGATCTGTTTCAGAACGGACCGCGCGTCAGCGAGGATTTCATGGTTGAGCGTGGACAGCCGGCAGCCGAGAAGCGCGAGCCGCTCTGATGCTCACCTATATGCTCGACACGAACATCTGCATCTACGTCATAAAGAACTATCCACTGGAACTACGCGAAAAGTTCAATGCACTGGCCGAACAACTCTGCATCTCAAGCATCACGCTTGGCGAGTTGCATTATGGCGCAGAGAAATCCGCACGCCGCGCCGACAATCTAACGGCTATCGAGCATTTCGTGGCCCGTCTTGACGTGCTGCCATTTGCGGACAAGGCGGCCGCGCATTACGGTCAGGTCCGGGCAGAACTCGAGCGTGTGGGAACGCCCTGTGGTCCTCATGACATGCAGATCGGTGGACATGCCCGCAGCGAAGGATTGATCATCGTCACTAACAACATGCGCGAGTTTACTCGCATGCCGGGGGTTAGAGTCGAGAACTGGGTCTGACTGAGGACAGGAAGGTCAGAAGTACCTGCGCAACGCACGGCTTCCACGTCGCACCCAGATGCATCAGCCTTAGAGGACGCACTTTGCTCGATGTCGGCGTTTCTCTGCGCGCGTCGGTAGAATCTCGACTTAGCGATTCCAGCAGGTTGGAGAGCTGTTAGGGGACAAACTATGCCCGGCGCGTCATTCACGCGGCGCGCGGCCAGCTTTTCGCCTTCGGTAGCCTCGGTAGTATCCAGGTCGGACCTGTAGCGAGCGGGGCCTGCTCGCGCGGCATCGGGAGCATTCCTCCGGCTTCGACATAAGCCTTCACGAGCGCCTCGCTCCAGAGTTTCATCGCCTCCGCTTTCAGGTCCATGTGCTGGGCGGTGAGGTAGTAGTCCTCCGTTGTCTTCGACATCCGGCGCCAGTCAACATCGTTGTCGTTCGGCAGAACGTGGCCAAGCATCGCGGATGCGGCTGCCGCAGGTAAGGTCCGGCGGTGCCGAGCGAAAAAATTCGTGGCTACGGACCGGACCAGGTGAGGCCAGACAGGCGGGAGGCCCTTCAGGTAGTCTATCCTGTTCATTCCGTTCTTCTTCTTTCCTCGCATGGCTCGGAGATGCGCGTTCAGGCTATTTGGGTACAGGCCGGGATCGGGATTGTCGGGGTGATCGCGACGGCTTCGGCGCCTGGTCGATGCGAACAGCCATTCGGTGGCGCTGCGGAAGCCACGCTTTTTGCCGACAAGCAGCCTCCAATCCCACATGCACGAATTGGCGATGTGGAGCCCGATCGGGGGAACCGGGAGCATGAATGGCACCTTGTTCTTGACCGCTTCGGCCGGCCATTCGGCAATGCCCCAGGGTTGATCCGGCGAGGAATACGGGTTGAGGGGATCGATAGGCTGCAGGTCGTCGCGCCTGAGCTGACTAAGCGTGAAACGACGGTTGGCGGTCAACGCGAACCACCATACGCCCCAGCGCACGGCCGGTGAGATCCGCTCGTTCCCGGCACGATCGGCGCAGAACCGCTCGTGACGCGCCAGCAGATCGCCCAAGTTCTCGACCGTGAAATCGTTTTTCGCGGCGACCAGCGTGCGCTGCCGCGTCTCCATCTGCCCGATTTCATCCGATTTGGGCTGCGGCGGCTTGATCGCTGCCCACCACGGCATCGTACCGGCGAGCCCGCTTTCGATCGTCTGTTCGGAGTGTGCCCACGACAGGGCGGCCTTGACGTAAGCCAGCGTCTTCTCGCAGGCCCGATGACCCGCGCGCCGTGTGCACCTCACCGATCAGCTTGATGAGGTTGAGGTCGGTGAGGTCGGCGAGCCTGATCTTCCGCCAGCCGACGAACTCCGGCTTGCCGAAGCACAGCCGGACGTCGTCCTGGGTCCCTTTGGAAGGCCGCTTGATCTTCTTGCCCTTCTTGCGCAGCAGCTTGAGCGACGCCTGGTACTGCCGATCGAGCTCCGCCCATGTCCAGCCGGACCTGCCGGAGAGATTGAGGGCGCTCCTCGGCTTCATCGCGAAGAAGACTTCGCCGGCCTTCCGCCGGGCTGCCTTCAGGCTGAGAAATTCCCGATCCCCGGGGGCCTGGCTCGCGCTTCCGATTCTCCGCGACTGCCCCTTGGCGCGCACGAACCAGCTGACCGAGCGGCCCCGCTGCCGCAGCTGCAAGTAGCGCTGCGTCGTGTCGAAGTAGTCGTGAATTTCCTTCGAATCCTTGGCGCGCGAGGCGCGCGCCAAGGCCTCGTCGACGACTGCCTGGGTGATTTCCTTTCGCTGGGATTTGGGTGCCATGGCCAACTCCGTTGGCCCCCAGCCCGTAGCAGATCGGTAGCGCATCGCGGTCGGTCGTCCGCGAAAACCGACCCGACAAGGCCCTATTGAGGTTGAGTTTTTTGGCGGATTTCAGGCCGATCCATGCGGAAATGTCCGCCAAAGGACTCAAACCGTCGGAGCACGGGAATCATAATCCTGGGGTCGGGGGTTCGAGTCCCTCTCTCGCTACCAACTTTTCCCCACACTCCTCGAACGTTGTGGGGGTAGGCCTGCTCCCCCGCAGTGCGTTCAAGCGTCCGACAATCGCAACTGTGACCTCGCCTGGATGCCTGGCTTGGTGCGCTTCGTTATCACTATCCCAGGAATGACTTACGCCGGTAACTTAGCTGCCCACTTTTTCGCCCAAACCCCAAGAGGAACAAGCAGGGCATAAAGTTCATGTCCGGTCGGTGTGGCGCGATAACCCTCGTGAGAATGCTCGACCAAGCCTGCTTCACGCAGTTCTTTCAGGCGCGAATTGAGAACCGTAGGCGAGATCGCTTCGCAGCGTTCTTGCAACTCCCGAAAAGTGCAGGGTCCGCCTTTGCTGAGGTTCCACAGAACCCCCATCGTCCAGCGTCGCCCCAACAAGTCCAAGAGCGCCATGACAGGGACACCTGATCGTGAGCCTCGGACAGGCATCCCGGGTTTTGGAGTTCGGCTCATGAGGGCATCCCCTGCTACTAAATGGGTAGCGCTTCTCTCTGTCAGGTGGTACGGATGCCACTACTCTATCCGTAGCGCCGTCAGGAGTACACGGGATGCCCATTGCGGTCGCTGCGGCACTCGGCGCTTCTTTGTGTTGGGCGCTCGGTTAGCTCATCACACTGCGACACAGCTCGGTGCAGCTATTCTGAAGTTATGTCGGCATCCTTGATCACTTTAGCCCAGCGCAGGCGATCCTTGGCAATCAACTCAGCCAATCGTTGAGGCGGACCGCCTCGAGCAATCAAACCTTACCTATCGAGAACTGCCCGAACGCTTGGTTGCGCTAGTCTCTCGGGTTGCGGCGATTGGCGCGGGAGCGTTCATCTCGCTCAGTGCTTGCCGCATGGCTTCCACCAGGTCCAACGCCACCGGCGAGGGACTGCGCTGCGGCGGAAACACCGCAGCGAACTCGAAATCGATCCGCGGCAGAAAATGGCGCGCGACGACGCCTCGGTTCGCGAATTCCTGTGCTGTAAAGGGATCGCAGATCGCCACGCCGAGTCCGGATGACACCAACCCGCACATGATTTCGGACAGGCTGGTCTCGACCCGAAGCACCCGGCGGACATCGTCGCGATTGAAGGCCTGGTCAATCAGATGTCGGCCGGTCGATCCCGCTGTCAGGGACACGAAGGTCTCTCCTTCGAAATCGCGTGGCTGCAGCGTTTCCTTGGCGGCGAGCCGGTGTCCGGCGGGAAGGATCGCAACGCGAGCGGGCGCCGGCAGCCGCACGCACGGCAGGCCGGAATGGGCGATCGGCACCTCGGCAAAGCCGATGTCACACTGATGGTTCAGAACCCAGTCGATCACGATCGGCGAGATGACGCCAAAAAAAGCCAGGTTGAGGTTTGGCCGTTCCTTCAGGAACCCGCCAGCCAATCGCGGCAGGTAGCCGTTGGACAGTGCCGGCAGGGCCGCGATCCGCAGCGTCCCGGTCCGGCGACTGCGGATTTCTTCGGCGGCGGCGGTGATGCGTTCAAGTCCGACGAAAGACCGTTCGACTTCCATATAGAGCGCGGTTGCGGCTGCCGTCGGCACAAGACCGCTGCCGCGTCTCTCGAACAGCTTCATCTTGAGCAGCGCCTGAAAGTCGCGCAACAGCCGGCTTACGGCCGGCTGGGTCACAGCTATCAGCTTTGCCGCCTCCGTCACGCTGCCGGTCAGCATCATCGCGCGAAAGGCTTCAACCTGCCGCGAATTGATCCGCGCCATCTCTGCCCCATCCATAACATTTCGGCATGCAGATGGTGCCATTATTCATTGGACGGCGAAAGCGGGGATTGCGATCGTTTTCATCAGAGCTGGATCAAGCCAGTTTTTTGGGCAGTGACTCGGACGCCCAAAATCTCTCGCGCGGTCCGACGTTACGTCGTGCCGCGGCGCCGCCGAACAGGACGCATGCGCTTCGTTCGGAGGAGGGGACTCGAGCCGGTCAAAATGGGGTTGCGCGCCGGGTGCAACTCGCACGGTATTGGAGATTGATCCAAATGAAGCAACTCGGCCTTGTGACAGCGACCCTCGCGACCCTCGCCCTGGCTCCGTCGGCGGTTTTGGCGCAGCAGAAGACGCTCTATGTAGCGGGCTACGGCGGCTCTTTCGAGAAGACGATCCGCGACGAGGTCATCCCCGGCTTCGAGCAGAGCAACGGTGTCAAGGTCGAATACGTCGCCGGCAACTCGACAGACACGCTTGCCAAGTTGCAGGCTCAGAAGGGCAACCAGCAGATCGATGTGGCGATCGTTGATGACGGTCCGATGTACCAGGCAATCCAGCTGGGCTTCTGCGGCAAGATCGAAGGCCTGCCTGCCGATCTCTACGAGGCCGCACGTTTCAAGGACGACCGCGCGGTTGGCATTGGTCTGGTCGCAACCGGCCTGATGTACAACACCAAGGTCTTCGCGGAGAAAGGCTGGGCGCCGCCGACCTCCTGGAACGATCTCAAGGATCCGAAGTACCAGAAGCAACTGGTCATCCCGCCCATCAACAACACGTATGGTCTGCACACGTTGCTGATGCTTGCCAGGATGAATGGTGGCAGCGAAGCCAACGTCGACGCCGGCTTCAAGATTATCAAGACTGACGTCAATCCCAATGTGCTGGCCTATGAGCCTTCGCCAGGCAAGATGACCGAGCTGTTCCAGTCCGGCCAGGCCGTGCTGGCCGTGTGGGGCACAGGCCGGGTCCAGAGCTTCGCCAACACCGGCTTCCCTGTCGACTTCGTCTATCCGAAGGAAGGCGCGGCCACGCTGCTGACGACCGCCTGTCCGATTACCAAGCCCAACGCGTCACCGCTCGCCTCGGCATTCATCAAGACGCTGCTCGAGCCGAAAACACAGCTCGTGTTGCTGAAGGATTACGGCTACGGCCCGGTGCTGAAGTCGGTCGTGGTCCCGCCGGAGCTCGGCAAGATGGCGCCGATCGGTGAGCGCGCCGCAAAGCTCTATACGCCCGACTGGGGTGTTATCAACGACAAGCGCGAGGAATGGACCAAACGGTGGAATCGCGAGGTCGAGCGCTGAGCCAAGGCTCGGCGCCGGCGGACGGGATTTCGGCGATGGCTTCGCGCGATGCCGCAGGCCCACCATCGACCTTTGCCCAGCAGCACCCGGAAGCATCCATGTCCTTTCTTGAGCTCGACCGTGTCGCAAAACAGTTCGGCCCGCAGACTGTCGTCGATGACTTCAGTCTTACGGTAGGCAAGGGCGAGTTCGTCTCCTTCCTCGGTCCGTCGGGCTGCGGGAAGACCACGACGCTGCAGATGATCGCGGGCTTCCTCGATCCCTCGCATGGTGCGATCCGGCTCGAGGGACGCGACCTGACTGCGGTGCATCCGGCCAAGCGTGGCCTCGGCATCGTATTCCAGAGCTATGCGCTGTTCCCGCATATGACGGCGGCCGAGAACGTCGCCTTTGGTCTCGAGATGCGGCGCGTGCCGCGGGCCGAATGCCGCGAGCGCGTCCGCGCTACGCTGGCGATGGTCGGGCTCGCCGGCTACGAAGACCGTTATCCGCGGCGGATGTCCGGCGGTCAGCAGCAGCGCGTTGCGCTTGCCCGTGCGCTCGTGATCCGGCCGAGCGTGCTGCTCCTCGATGAACCGCTGTCGAATCTGGACGCCAAGCTGCGCGAGGGCATGCAGATCGAGCTGCGTCAGATCCAGCGAAATGTCGGTACCACCACGATCCTCGTCACCCACGACCAGAACGAGGCGATGTCGCTGTCCGACCGGATCGTGGTGATGAACCAGGGCCGCATCGAGCAGATCGGCACGCCGCAGGAGACCTATGAGCGGCCGGCTTCCGCCTTTGTGTCCCAGTTTCTCGGCAAGACGAACGATTTCGCCGCGGCGATCGACCGGAGCGCCTCTCCGGGGCGGCTGGTCGCCGGCTCCTGGAGCGTCCCTGCACCGGCAGGCCTCGCGGGTCCGGTGACGGTCAGCATCCGCCCCGAGCGGATCGGCTTCGGCGATGCAGGGATCGCGGCGAAGATCGTCACCCGCATATTCCAGGGCAATCACTGGCTGTTCCAGTGCGAGAGCGAGTGCGGCTCTGTGATTGTGATCCGCCAAAACGACGGCCAGCCGCAGCCCGCGGAGGGCGAGGCCGTTCGGCTCGCCTGGCGGCCGGAAGATATGAGCCTCCGTGGTGCAGGAGATGCTGCATGAGCGCGGCCATCGACACCGCTCCGGCGAACACTGCACCGGCGGCGGACACGCGTGATGGGCGCGCGGCATGGGCGCTGACCGCGCCCGCGCTGATGCTGTTCGTCGGCGTACTGGTGATCCCGCTCGCCATGACGGTGATGCTCTCATTCCACGACTGGGGCCAATACAAAGGCATCGAGCCGGTCTTCATCCTGAAGAACTGGCACGAGGTCGCGACCGATCCGTATTATGCCGAGATGTTCTGGCGAACCTTCCGCATCGCACTGCTGACGACGCTGATCACCGCCTTGTTCGGTGCGCCGGAGGCCTACATCCTCAACCGCATGAGCAGACGCTGGAAGAGCTTCTTCCTGCTGGTGATCCTTGGCCCGTTGCTGATCTCGGTGGTGGCGCGCACGCTCGGCTGGGCACTCCTGTTCGGCGGCAACAACGGCCTCGTCAACAAGCTGCTGATGTCGCTTGGGCTGATCGGCTCGCCGCTGCCCTTCATGTTCACCGAGACCGGCATGGTCATCGCACTCGCGCACGTGATGATGCCTTTCATGGTGCTGTCGGTCTGGACCGCGCTGCAGCGCCTCGATCCGCAGATCGAGAACGCCGCCCTGTCGCTCGGCGCCAACCCGCTCACGATCATCCGCCGCATCGTTCTGCCGCAGATCATGCCGGGCGTGTTGGCGGGCGCGATCATCGTGTTCTCGCTGTCCGCCAGCGCTTTTGCGACGCCCGCCATCATCGGCGGCCGCCGGCTCAAGGTCGCGGCGACGCTCGCCTATGACGAGTTCCTCAACACGCTGAATTGGCCGCTCGGCGCGGCGGTGGCGATCCTGCTGCTGGTGGCGCTTGTGCTGATCGTCGTCGGCAGCAACGCGCTGATCGAGCGACGCTATGCCGAGGTGTTCCGATGAGGACGAACGGCCCGCTCGCGCTCATCTTCCATACGATCTTCGTCGTCGTCATGCTGGCGCCGATCATGGTGGTCTGCCTCGTCGCGTTCACGCCCGAGGGCTACCTGTCGCTGCCCACGACCAGTTTCTCACTGCGCTGGTTCAGGAAGATCGCGAGCTATCCCGAGTTCGTCCACGCCTTCTGGGTGAGCCTCGGGCTCGGCGCGCTGTCCTCGTTGGTGGCGCTCCTGTTCGCGGTGCCGGCGGCGCTTGCCATCGCCCGTTATAGTTTCCGGGGCCGCGACGCCCTCGCGGCGCTGTTCCTGTCGCCGCTGATGATCCCGCATGTCGTGCTCGGCATCGCCTTCCTGCGCTTCTTCACCGCGATCGGCATGGGCGGCAGTTTTACTGGCCTGCTGGTCGCTCATGTGGTGGTGGTGTTCCCGTTCGCATTGCGGCTGACGCTGGCCGCGGCAACCGGCATGGACCGCTCGGTCGAGATGGCGGCGGTCTCGCTCGGCGCCGGCGGTTGGACGTTGTTCCGTCGCGTGACCTTGCCTCTGATCCTGCCGGGCGTCATCAGCGGCTGGGCGCTAGCCTTCATTCAGTCCTTTGACGATCTGACCATGACCGTCTTTCTGGCCACGCCGGGCACCGAGACGCTGCCCGTGCGCATGTTCCTTTACATCCAAGACAACATCGATCCGCTGGTGACTTCCGTGTCGGCCAGCGTGATCGCGATCACCATGACCGCCCTGATCCTGCTCGACCGCTTCTACGGGCTCGACCGCGTGCTCGCCGGCAAGAGCGACCCGGGGCGCTAGGAGAACCCATGTCAAAGGAATATGACGTCGCTGTCGTGGGCGGCGGGCTGCTCGGCTCCGCTATTGCCTGGGGTCTCGGCCGGCTCGGCAAGACGGTCGTTGTCCTCGACGAGGGCGATATCGCCAAGCGCGCCTCGCGGGCAAACTTTGCGCTCGTCTGGGTGCAGAGCAAGGGGCTAGGCATGCCGGCCTACACCGGCTGGACAATGCGGGCGTCCGAAACCTGGGGCAAGCTCGCCGCTGAATTGAAAGAGCAGACCGGGCTCGACGTCGCCCTGCAGCAGAATGGCGGTTTCCACCTGACGCTCGGCGAGGACGAGTTCGCGCAGCGCGCTCAGCTTGTCACGCGCATGCACAACCAGGTTGGCGCAGCAGATTACAAGATGGAGATGCTGTCGGCGTCGGAGGTCAAGAAGATGCTGCCGCTCATTGGTCCAGAGGTCTCCGGCGGCAGCTTCTGTCCGCTGGACGGGCACGTGAATTCATTGCGCACTTTCCGCGCCTTCCACACCGGGTTGAAGTTGTTCGGCGTCGACTATTTTCCTGAGCGGCCGGTCTCGGCAATCGCCCGGAGTGGCGGCGAATTCCGGCTGTCGACATTGCAGGGCGAGATCTGCGCCGGGAAGGTCGTGCTCTCCGCCGGCAACGCCAACCAGTCGCTCGCACCTGATGTCGGCCTGTCGGCGCCGATGGGCCCGACCCGCGGCCAGATCGTGGTGACCGAGCGCACCATGCCGTTCCTGCCGCATCCGCTGACCACCATTCGCCAGACCGATGAGGGCACGGTGATGATTGGAGACAGCAAGGAAGATCAGCTCGACGATCGCACGCTGAACCATTCGGTGAGCGCCGTGATGGCGGATCGCGCGCAGCGCATGTTCCCGCATCTGGCCCGCCTCAACGTCATCAGGACCTGGTCCGGCATCCGCGTGATGCCGCAGGATGGTTTTCCGATCTACGATCAGTCGGAGAGTGCGCCCGGCGCTTTCGTCACCTGCTGTCATTCCGGTGTCACGCTCGCCTCCAATCACGCCTTCGAAATTGCCCGGATGGTGGCGGCGGGCGCGCTCGAACCGGAACTCGTCGGCGCGTTCTCGGCCCGCCGCTTCGACACGAACCATGCTGCGGCAAGCAGCGGCTACTACTGACATCGAGACGACCCCGACGCGAGAGAAGGGGCGAAGAGGCATCCAATGTTCAAACGATCCGATCAGGACAGCAGACAATCCGTGCACATCGTCGTCGACGGGGCCGCCGTCGCCGCGCGCGAGGGCGATACGGTTTCCGCAGCCCTGCTCGCCTCCGGCCGTGACGTGCGCCGCGCCACCGCGGTGAGCGGCGCGCCGCGCTTGCCCTACTGCATGATGGGCGTGTGCTTCGACTGCCTCGTCACCATCGATGGCGTCGGCAATCGCCAAGGCTGCCTGGTACCTGTCGCTGAGGGCATGCAGATCGAGATTCAGAAGGGCAAAAGGGAGATCGGTCGATGAACGTGGCTCCCAAGCGCGATAGCTATGACGTCGTGGTCATCGGGGCAGGGCCCGCCGGGCTCGCTGCCGCTGCGACTGTGGCCGAGGCTGGCCTATCAACGCTGCTGCTCGACGAGAATGCCGGCCCCGGCGGTCAGGTCTGGCGTGCCATCGCCTCGACCCCGGTCACCGAACGCGACTACCTCGGTGCCGACTATTGGGCAGGCGCGGAACTCGTCCAGGTGGCGCAATCGAGCGGCGCCGAAGTCATCCAGCGTGCGACGGTCTGGAGCCTTGACCGGAATCTCGAGGTCGGCGTGTCAATCGGCGGCGCGTCGTCCCTCGTCGAGGCGCGTCGTGTGATTCTGGCGACGGGTGCGCTGGAGCGGCCGTTTCCGATTCCCGGCTGGACCCTTCCGGGCGTGATGACCGCAGGCGCCGCGCAGACGATGCTGAAGTCCTCGGGCCTGGTGCCGGACGGGCGGACGGTGATCGCCGGCCAGGGGCCGCTGCTTTGGCTGCTCGCGGCGCAGATCCTGCGCCTTGGCGGCCGCATCGATCGCATTCTCGATACGACCGAGCGTCGAAACTATTTTGCCGCGCTGCCTCACGCCTTCGCCTTCTTGACCTCGCCCTATTTCGCAAAGGGCCTTGCCATGATGCGGGAGGTGCGGGCGAAAGTGCCGGTGGTGACTGGAGTGAGCGAACTCGCTGCCGCCGGCGACGGTCAGCTCGCAACCGTGACCTATGCCGTCGGCAGCCGACGCGAGACGATTCCGGCCGAGCTGCTGCTGCTGCACCAGGGGGTGGTGCCCAACGTCAATCTCGCGATGGCGGCCGCGATCGAGCATCGCTGGGACGACCTGCAGCTCTGCTGGTCGCCGGTTCTCGATCACAACGGCAACACATCGGTTGAAGGCATCGCCATCGCCGGAGATGGTGCCGGGATCGGCGGCGCGGCAGCCGCAATTGTCCGCGGCCGCATCGCGGCGCGCGGTGCGGTCGAGGCGCTGGCGCCTGCGGCTGCTGCCAAGCTTGCACCGATGTCGACCTTCAGAGCAGCGCTGGCTAAGGCCGAGCGCGGCCGTGCCTTCCTCGATACGCTGTTCCGCCCCGCCCGGCAGTTTCGCATTCCCTCTGGCGACACCATTGTCTGTCGCTGCGAGGAGGTATCGGCCAAGGACATCCTCGATGCCGTCGCGATCGGTGCGACCGGCCCCAACCAGCTCAAGGCTTATCGCCGCACCGGCATGGGTCCCTGCCAGGGCCGGCTCTGCGGTCTGACCGTCACTGAGCTGATGGCGCAGGCCCGCGGCAAGACTCCGCAGGAGATCGGCTACTATCGGCTGCGCGCACCGGTGAAGCCGATCACGCTCGCTGAGCTGGCGGCGGTGCCGAAGACAGACGCCGACGTCCACGCGGTGGTGCGCGGATGACGAAGCTCGCGGATGCCATCATTGTCGGTGGCGGCATCCACGGATGCTCGACCGCGCTTCACATGTGCCTCGCGGGCATGAAGCCGGTGTTGATCGAGAAGGACTATGCCGGCCGCCATGCCTCAGGGGTGAATGCCGGTGGCGTCCGTCAGCTCGCGCGGCATGTCGCCGAGATCCCGCTCTCGATCCGCTCGATGGGCATTTGGGAGCGCATTGAAGGACTTGTCGACGACGCCTGCGGCTTCGAAAGCCACGGCCAGGTGCTGGTCGCCGAGAACGACGCCGAATTCGAAGCCTGTCGCGCGCGCGTCGCCGAGCTGAATGCGCTCGGCTTCACCCATGAGGAGCTGATCGATGGGCCAGAGCTGCGGCGGCTGGTGTCGGCGGTGGCCGAGAGTTGCCCTGGCGGAGTGGTGTCGCGGCGCGATGGTGCGGCCGATCCGGCCCGAACCACCACCGCGTTTCGCCGCAAGGCCGCCGCGCTCGGCGCAACCGTCTGTGAGGGCGTGGCAGCGTCCAACATTCGAAAGCAAGATGGGTTGTGGCGGGTTGATATCGGCGCCGATACCTATGCGGCGCCGGTGCTCGTCAATGCCGCAGGCGCTTGGGCCGGCCGCATCGCCGCGGCGCTTGGTGAGCCGGTGCCGGTTGAGACTGTGGCGCCGATGCTGATGATTACCTCCCGCGTGCCGCATTTCATCGATCCGGTGGTAATCCTGCGCGGCCGCAAACTCTCCTTCAAACAGTTCGCCAACGGCACGGTCCTGATCGGTGGCGGGCATCTGGCGACGCCGGACCAGGACAGAAACGAGACCTTGCTGGACTGGCGCAGCCTCGCCATCAGCGCGCGTACGGTGTTCGAGCTCTTTCCAATCATGCGCGACGCCACCATCGTCCGTGCCTGGGCCGGCATCGAGGCGCGGACGCGCGACGAATTGCCCGTGCTCGGCCCGAGCGCCCGGCACTCGGGGCTCTACTACCAGTTCGGGTTTTCGCTGCATGGCTTCCAACTCGGCCCCGGCGCAGGCGCTGTGATGACGGAACTGATCGCCAACGGTGGCACCCAAACACGGATCGGCGATCTCAGCATCGACCGGTTTCATCCTTCAACACCCTAGAAGAAGATGAGGACATCATGAACATCATCCGCAACATCCGTACGCCGATCATGCACCGCGCAGTTGAAGCCAACGGGTTTGTGTTCGTCGGCGGCACGATCGCCGACGACACCAGCACCTCGATGGGCGAGCAGACCCGCAACATCCTCGGCAAGATTGCCGGCTATCTGAAAGAGGCGGGCACTGACGCAACCCGCGTCGTCAGTGCCTCGATCTTCGTGACGGATCTCTCCAAGAAAAAGGAGATGGATGCGGCTTGGCTCGAATTTTTCGGCAACGACCTCCCGACGCGGGCAACGGTCGGTGTAGCCGATCTCGGGGGCGGCGCCTTGATTGAAATAGTGATCACTGCGCTCAAAGACTGAGCGCACTGATCCGTCTGCAATGCAACTTTGATATAGCCGGTTTTCACCATCGCTAATTCAACGGTGACTGCTTGTCGGCTACGGTCGTCCGCCAGCTCAGTCGCTGCCCACCCGTTCATGATCCAATGAGGTCCACCACAATGCGTCTGTCATTGACCATGCTTGCCGTTGCCCTGATCACCGCCCCCGCAAGCGCAAGCGAGCTGACCGGGACGCTCCAGAAGGTCAAGGAGACGAACAGGATCGTGCTTGGCATCCAGGAAGCCTCGGTGCCGTTCAGCTATCTGGACGGCGACCAGAAGGCGATTGGATACGCCGTCGACATCTGCATGAAGAT
This sequence comes from Bradyrhizobium sp. AZCC 1610, assembly GCF_036924515.1. Classification (NCBI taxonomy): domain Bacteria; kingdom Pseudomonadati; phylum Pseudomonadota; class Alphaproteobacteria; order Hyphomicrobiales; family Nitrobacteraceae; genus Bradyrhizobium; species Bradyrhizobium sp. AZCC 1610. The sequence continues at coordinate 921,850 of NZ_JAZHRR010000001.1, forward strand.
CGTGGACGCGGTGAAGCGCGAACTGAAGCTTTCAAGCCTCAACGTCGAGACGAGCCCCGTGACGTCGTCCAACCGCATTCCGCTCATGATGAACGGCGCGGTCGATCTGGTCTGCTCTTCCACCACCAACAATGCGGAGCGGCAGCGCCAGGTGTCCTTTACGAACTCGCATTTCCTGTCGGCGACCCGCTTCGCCGCGCGAAAGGCCGATAACGTCGCCACGATCGACCAGTTGAAGGGCAAGCCGGTCGTTGCGATATCGGGCTCGACCAACATGGTGCAGCTCAACCAGGCCAACACCGCCCGAAATCTCGGCGTCACGGTGCTGGCTGCCAAGGACCAGGCGGAGGCGTTTCTGATGCTGGAGACCGGCCGCGCCGCCGCCTACGTACTCGATGACGTGCAGCTCGCCGTCGCGATTGCGCGATCGAAGGACCCGTCCGCCTATATCATCAGCGAGGAGACGTTTTCGAAGGCCGAACCCTACGGGATCATGCTGCGCAAGAATGATATCCCGTTCAAGGCCCTGGTGGATCGTGCGACGGCGGAACTGTATCGCAGCCCCGAGATCGCGGTCATCTACAAGAAATGGTTCGAATCGCCGGTACCCCCGAACGGCCTTAATTACAAGACGCCGATGTCAGCGGTGTTGCGCAGTGCGTTCGCAAATCCGTCAGACAGCCCCGACCCGGCAAGCTACGAGCGCTGAAAGGCGTCACCCTGCCCAGCACTGTCCCCCGCCATCGACGCGCAGCACCTGACCTGACACAAACGCACCCAGGGGGCCTGCGAACACTTCGACGACCCGCGCGACTTCGTCGACGGTGGCGATGCGGTCCAGCGTGCCCGTTTCCACCATTCGTTCCTGATCTACCGCGCGCGTGCCCATGAAGCGGCCGGTGCGGGTGTCGCCCGGCGCGATGCAGTTCACCGTGATGTCGTAGGATCGGAGCTGGTCGGCGAGGCAGCGCGTGTAATGAGTCATGCCGGCTTTCGCGACCGCATAGATTGAACCGTTGGTGCGGCCCTTGAAGGCCGCGACCGAACCGATGGTGACGATGCGGCCCTGGCGCCGCGGCATCATCTGCTTTGCCACTGCCTGGCAAGTCAGGATCGTTGAGAGCAGGTTTCGATCGAGCACCGCGCGCACGTCTTCCTCGCGGATGCCGACGGCGTCGTTCGGATCCGGCTTGCCACCCTTGGCGGCGATGTCGCCGCCGGCATTGTGGACGAGAATATCGATCGCTCCCAATTGCTGCGTCGTGGTCTCGACCACCCGCGCGATGTCGGCGCCTTGAGTTAGATCGCCGAGCACGCGGATGGTGCGGACGCCATGCACCGTTGCCACCGCTTCAGCGACCGCCGTCAGTGTCGATCCCTCGCCATATTCCGCCGGGCCATGCTCGCGCATGCCGTGAATGGCGACATCGGCGCCGAGGCTCGCGAGCCGTTCGGCGAACGCCCGGCCAAGCCCGCGGCCGGCACCGGTGACCAGCGTAACCTTGCCCTTCAGCGCCTGCGCGGCGTCGTGTGGTGCCATGATGTCTTCTCCTGTGAAAGGTCAGTCTGTGGCGAGATCGAGGCCGATGGCGAGCGCCTGCACCAGGCACATCGGCGCGACCAGTGTGCGCAATGCTGGCTCCGGCATGTCCTGGATCTCGAATACGACCGATGCGCCCTCGACGATCGGGCTCAGCAGACTGTCGGTGATGGAAATCGCCGGCACGTTGCGCGCCACCAGTTCGGGAAACAGCCGCGCCGTGTCGGGGTAATAGTTGCGGAAGCTGATCGCGACCAGCGCGTCCTCGGCGGTAGCGGGATGGGATTGCTCATGAATGCTGCCGCCGGTGCCGTCGAGCAACACCACGCGCCGCCCGAATTTTCGCAGCACATAGGCGAGATGCGTCGCCACCGGAAACGAGCCGCCAAGGCCGAGCAAATAGATGTCGCGCGCCTTCGCCAGTATTTTGATGGCGGCTTCGAGCTGGTGCTCATGGGCTGACTGACTCAGCGCTACCAGCGATGATTGCGCCTCCGCGACGAAGCGTCCCAGCACCGCGGCAGGCTTGCGTCCGAGAATCGATTTCTCCTCGCTCTTCATCCGCGCCAGCCGCGCCTTGTAACTCGGCGCTACGCCGGCCACGAGGCGCGAACGGAATACCTGCTGCATCTGGGTGAAGCCGCCGAAGCCGAGCGCGTGCGCGAAGCGGACGATGGCCGAAGGCGGTACGCCGGAGCGCTCCGCGATCTCGGCAACGGTGCCGAGCGCGACGTCGGTCGGATGATCGAGCACGAACTCGGCGATCTGCTGCAAGCGTCCGGACAAAGCGCGATGCCGCTGGGCGATCGCGCCGCGCAACTCGTCGTAACTCATCGCCGTGCCGGCAGGCTTGTTCATGGTGTCAGCTTTACCCGATCGCGACCGTTTCGCCGATTGGTTCTATCTTCTGGTTCAAACATTCCACTTTACATTTACAATAGAACGTTCATTCTATGAGCTGCAACAAGAAAACAAAGCGGTTGGGAGGGAGCCATGACGAAGCGTGAAATCTCGCGGCGAGGCGTTCTCAAGGGCAGCCTGATGGCCAGTGCCTTTGCCGGGACGGCCAGTTATTTCGGCCCGTGGAAGGAAAATCAGGTTTGGGCGCAAGGCGCCGCCAAGCCGATCAAGCTAGGCCTGACCTGCGACGCCAGCGGCCAGTATGGCAACAGCGGCCAGGACGATCTGCGCGGCATCCAGATGGCGATCGACGAGGCCAACGCCAAAGGCGGGGTGCTCGGGCGCAAGGTCACCTGGATCACCGCCGACACCGAGACGACGCCGGCGACCGGCAGCCGCATCGCCGAGCGTTTCATCACCCGGGAAGACTGCACCATCCTGATCGGCGCGGTGCATTCCGGCGTCGCCAACGCCATCACCCAGGTCGCCGCCAAGAACGGCGTGATCTACCTCAACACCAATTCCTCGGCGCCCAGCGAGGCGGGCGAGAATTGTTCGCGCATCAAATTCGTCTGGGACGGTAACGGCACCAATTTCTCCAAGGCGTCGGTCAAGAACGCCGTCGATTCGATCGGCAAGAAATGGATGCTGCTCACCAACGATTACGTGTGGGGCCACACCACGTCAGCTGCGACGAAAGCGCAGGTCGAGGGTGCCGGTGGCAAGATCATGGACAATCTGCTGGTGCCGCAGAACACGCGTGACTTCACGGCGTATCTGTTGAAGATCCAGCAGGCGAAGCCGGATGTAGTGGCGACCGCGATCGGCGGCGACGACATCAAGGCGCTGCGCGAGCAGGTTGCCCAGCTCAAGCTCGACGGCAAGCCGGCCTGGATCAACAACCAGCAGGACTGGCCCGATGTGTGGGGCGCGCCCAACAGCCTGTTCGGCGTGTTCGGCACCACCTGGTATCACAAGCTCGCGCTGCCCGGCGTCGCGGAATTCGTGAAGAAGTGGCAGGCCACCAACAAGGAGGGGTCTATCCCGGTGCCCGGAAACGTCTCCTACAACGGCTACATGGCGACGCGTGAGTTGCTGCGTGCGATCGAGCGCGCAGGCTCGACCAACAACATCAAGATTATCAAGGAACTTGAAAACCTGAAGGTCTCGGCGACCGACCGCATGCAGCATTTCGATGCCTACATGGACCCGGTGACGCATCAGATGCAGCAGACGATCTACCTGGCGCGCCGCAACGCCAAGCCGTCGGATAACACCGATCTGTACGAGATCATCAGCTGGACCGAGCCGAAGGCGGCTGCCGATACCGATGCGCAAGCCAAGTGCAAGCTGACGCCCTACGAGCAGGTTCCGACCGTCGACTCCTGACGACAACAGGGCTTCACCTCCTGCAGCGGGCGTGCGGCGCGCCCGCTGTCTCGCAATTCCAACACGAGACTGCAGCTTGTTCGATCTCCTTCCGCATATCCTCAACGGCCTCACGCTCGGCCTGCTGTTCGCGCTGATCGCGCTCGGCTTCATGCTGATCGTCGGGCTGATGGAGCAGATCAACCTGGCGCATGGTTCGTTGTTCGCGCTCGGCGCCTACTTCGCCATGCAACTGATGGGACCGCGCCCGCCGTTCCCGCCGGATATCGCGCATGCCTGGCTCGCGATGCCGCTCGGCTGGCGCTACGTCGCGACGCTGATCCTGGCGCCGGCGGCGGTGGGCATCGTCGGCATTGCCATCGAATTCTGCATGCGCCGCACCTACGGCAAGGATCCGCTCTACGGCCTTCTGCTCACCTTTGGCGCGGCGATGGTGATCGAGGAGACGATCCGCCTGACCTGGGGTACGCGCGATTACGTGTTGCAGGTTCCGCAAGGCGTCAGCGGCGGCTTTCTGTTCGGTGATTTGATCTGGTCGACCTATCGCTTCTATGCCGCAGGCATCGCGGTCGCGATCATCGGACTGGTCTGGCTTCTGATCGAGAAGACGTCGTTCGGCGCGACCGTCAAGGCCGGCGCCCATGACAGCGAGATCGTGCGCGCGCTCGGCATCAATTTGACGCGGCTGCGGCTCCTGGTCTTCGTGTTTGGCACCATGCTGGCCGCGATCGCCGGAATCATCGTGGCGCCGATCTGGGGCATCCGCCCGCATATGGGCGTCGACGCCGTCATTCCGGCATTCCTGGTGATCGTGCTCGGCGGCGTCGGCAGTTTCTGGGGCGCGGTCGTTGCGGGCCTGCTGGTCGGTCTCGCCGTCGGCCTCACCGGCGCCTATGCCTCCGAATGGTCTTTGCTGTCGATGTACGTGCTGCTGGTGGTGGTCGTGACCGTTCGGGCGCGCGGCCTCTGGGGCAAGAAAAGCGTGCTTGAGGCCTAAAGATGATCCCAACGCAAAAATCCGATTCCGAGCGGCTGATAACGCCCACCATGCTGGTGCTGCTTCTGGTGCTGGCGACGGTGCCGCTGTGGATCGCGCGCGTCGGCCTCTATCCTTATCTCGGCATCGAAATCCTGATCTGGTCGCTCTACGCGCTGGCGTTCAATCTCGTGCTTGGTACGGCCGGGTTGCCGTCGTTCGGTCACGGCGCTTATTTCGGCATCGGCGCCTACGCCTTCGGCCTCTGTCAGTTCAATGTCGTTGCGAATCTCTGGATATGCCTGGCGGCTGCGTTTGTTGTTGCGGGACTGGCCGGAGGCGCTGGTCGCGCTGTTCATCTCGCACCGGCGCGGCATCTACTATGCCTTCATGACCATCGCCTTCGGCCAGATCTTCTGGACGCTCGCGATCAAGTCGCACAAGGTCACCGGCGGCGAGGACGGGCTGTTGAAGATCGCGCGGCTGCCGGCCGATCTTGGATTTGCGTCGTTCGATCTCGCCGGCAATGTGGCGTTCTACTATTTCGTTCTCATCGTGTTCGGCGTGGCGGTGGTCGCACTGTGGCGGCTGGTGCATTCGCCCTATGGCCGCGTGATCGCGGCCATCAAGCAGAGCGAAACCCGCGCCGCGCATCTCGGCTACAATGTCTGGCTCTACAAGGCGTCGATCTTTACGCTGTCCGCGGCGGTTTCGGGGTTTGCCGGCGGGTTGTTCGCGATGGCGCAGCTTGCCGCATTCCCTGATGTGATGAGCCTGCATCAATCCGGTTACGTCGTCATGATGACGCTGGTCGGCGGCGGCCTCGTCAGTTTCTGGGGACCCGTGGTCGGCGTGTTCCTGTTTCTGATCGCGCGCGACGTGATCGGCGCGCTGACCAATGCCTGGATGTTGTATTTCGGTCTGCTATTCATGGCCGTGGTGCTGTTCCGGCCCGAGGGCGTTGCCGGCGCCATTACTGCAGCCTGGCAAAACCGTTCGCTGCATTCGATGCGGCAGCAGGGCGGTTCGGCACTACGTCTGTTGTTCGGAGGCGAGCGATGGCGCTGATCGAAGTCGCAGGCATTCACGTCCGGTTCGGCGACCGCGTCGTGCTCGAAAGCATCGACCTTGCGGTGCCAGAGGGTGAATTCCACGGCCTGATGGGCCCCAATGGCGCCGGCAAGACCACCTTCTTCAACGTGCTCACCGGCCGTGTGAAGCCGAGCCGCGGCTCGATCCGGCTCGATGGCGAAGATGTGACGGGGCTTAGCTCGCATCGCATCGCCGCCAAGGGTGTCGCACGCTCATTTCAGATCATGACGCTGTTCGACGATTTCACCGCGCGCGAAAACGTCATGGTTGGCCTGCCGGGTTTTCGCGCCCGCGGCTTTGATATGCGCCACGCGGCGGCCGGCGATCACGGTCTTGCAAGGAAAGCTTCAGAGGTGCTCACAACCGTCGGGCTTGCCGACAAGGGCGATGTGCGCGCCAAGGATCTTTCCTATGGCGATCGCCGCGCGCTCGAGATCGCGGTCGCGCTCGGGCAGAACCCCCGGGTGCTGTGCCTGGACGAGCCGACTTCCGGGCTTGGCTCCGATGGCGTGCAGCGGCTGGCGGCGCTGGTCGGGCGTCTCAAGGGCAAGCTCACGATCGTGGCCATCGAACACGACATGGAATTCCTGTTCTCGCTGGCCGACCGCATTTCGGTGATCCACTGGGGTCAGGTGGTAGCGCGCGGCGCGCCGCACGAGCTGCAGCAGAATGAATGGGTCAAGCGCTCCAACCTCGGGCGGTTCGCATGATTTTGGAAGTCGAGGCGGTCGATACGTTTTACGGCGAAACCCAGGCGCTGTTCGGCGCGTCGCTGGCGGTGGAGCACGGAAAGGTGTTTGCGCTGCTCGGCCCCAACGGAGCCGGCAAGACCACGATGCTGCGTTCGATCCTGGGGCTCACGCGTCCGAGGCGTGGGGCGATCCGGTTCGATGGCCGCGAGGTCACCCATAGCCCGACGCACGAAATCGCGCGCGGCGGCATCGGCTGGGTGCCCGACGACCGGCGGCTGTGTCCGACGCTTTCCGTGGCGCGCAATCTCGGCATCGCGCAGAAGCGCACCCGGTTCCGGAGCTGGACCGTCAAGGAGGCTTGCGAAATCTTTTCGCCGCTCGAATATTTGATGGAGCGCGAATGCGAAAATCTGTCGGGTGGTGAAATGCAGATGGTGGCGATCGCGCGCGCGCTCGTCGGCGCGCCAGGACTTATCCTGTTCGACGAACCGAGCCAGGGGCTGGCGCCAAAGATCGTCGGCGACGTGCTGGCGACCATCCGCAGGCTGCGGGAGGAAGGCGTCGCTTCGCTGGTGGTCGAGCAGAACGCCGAGATCGCGCTATCGGTCGCCGATCATGCCGCGGTCATCGACCGTGGCCGGATCGCCTGGACCGGAGAAGCGGCTGCGCTCCGCGACGACGGCGCGCTCCGCCACCGTCTGCTCGGAGTTCACTGATGGCTTCGCCGCTGCTCGTTCTGGATCGGGTTCGCAAGGTCTACACACGCGGGCGCGTGGTGCGACATCAGACGTTTACGCTCGAAGCCGATCTCGAGATCGACCGACCCTCGATCATCGGCGTGGTCGGCCCGAACGGCGCCGGCAAGACCACGCTGTTCGAGATGATGACGGGTTCGAATACGCCGTCTTCCGGCCACGTCTACGTCGCCGGTACCGACATTCACCGGGTCAAATATCGCGAGCGTGACCGGCTGGCGATCCATTATCACCAGTCCTATCAGGTCCGCCGCTTCCGCAAGCTGGTCCCGTCTGTGCTGCTCGGGAAGTCGCCGACATCGGCGCCCATGGTGCATCTGTTCGACGAGCCGCAGTTCAACCTGCAGGACGGATATATCGGCTTCATGCTCGACTTCTTCCGCAAACTGCGGGCCGAGGGTCGTCTCGTGGTGTTGTGCCTGCATCCGACCGCGGCCTGGCATCTGGAGATTCTGGCGGAAATTGCCGAGCAATATTTGCTGGTGGCCGATGGCGGCGTGACGCGACATCCCGATTTCGCGGCACTCAGCGGTCAGGTGCGGTTCCGCAATTATCTGGGTGCGGAAATGACGCGGGCGGCGGATGCGCTCTGCGCCGGTCGCAGGGCCATACCCGGTTGAATCGGCTTTGCAATCCGGCCGGGCTTCGATCATAAAGGCGCCGGATCTTCAGCCGGCCCATTCGCCATCCGGCGACAATAAAAGAGGGAGCAAGTCTCGTGGCATATTCCAATACTCAATTGTTCATCAACGGCAAATGGCGGCCGAGCCAATCGGGCAGGACCATCGCTGTGCTCAATCCGGCGACGGAGGAAACCATCGGCACCGTGGCGCATGCCGACCGCGCCGATCTCGACGAGGCGCTGGAAGCGGCCGCCAAGGGGTTCAAGGTCTGGCGGGCGGTGGCGCCGTTCGAGCGCTGCAGGATCATGCGCAAGGCGGCCGCGATCATGCGCGAGCGCAATGACGAGATCGCGCCGCTCATGACGATGGAGCAGGGCAAGACGCTGGCCGAGGCCAAGATGGAAGCCATGGCCGCCGCCGACGTCATCGAGTGGTTCGCCGAGGAAGCCAAGCGCGCCTATGGCCGCGTGATCCCGGCCCGCGGCCCCGGCATTTACCAGATCGCGGTCAAGGAGCCGGTCGGCCCGGTCGCGGCCTTTACGCCGTGGAATTTCCCGATCAACCAGGTCGTCAGGAAACTCTCCGCGGGCCTTGCGGCCGGCTGCTCGATCATCGTCAAGGCGCCCGAGGAAACGCCGGCGTCCCCGGCGCAACTGATCAAGGCGTTTGTCGATGCGGGCGTGCCTGATGGCGTCATCAACCTGGTCTACGGCGTGCCGTCGGAGATTTCTGAATATCTCATTCCGCATCCGGTGATCCGCAAGATCTCCTTCACGGGATCGACTGTCGTGGGCAAGCAGCTCTCCGCATTGGCGGGCCTGCACATGAAGCGCGCCACCATGGAGCTGGGCGGCCACGCGCCGGCGATCGTGTTCAAGGATGCCGACGTGTCGTCGGCAGCAAAGATTCTGGCGGCGGCGAAGTACCGCAATGCCGGGCAGGTCTGCATTTCGCCGACCCGCATGCTGGTGCAGGACGACGTGTTTCGCGAATTCGTCGACAAGTTCGTCGAAGGCGCCAAGTCGATGAAGGTCGGCAACGGCATGGATCCGGATTCGAAGATGGGTTCGCTCGCCAATCCGCGCCGCGTCACCGCCATCGAGGGCATGGTGCAGGATGCCGTGGGCAAGGGCGCCAAGCTCGAGACCGGCGGCCACCGCGTCGGCAACAAGGGATACTTCTACGAACCGACCGTGGTCAGCGATGTGCCGAAGGATGCGCGCGCCATGAACGAAGAGCCGTTCGGCCCGCTGGCGCTGATCTCCCGCTTCTCGACCTTCGATGAGGTGGCCGAGGAAGCCAACCGCTTGCCGTTTGGCCTGGCGTCATACGCCTTCACCAGTTCGACCAAGACGGCGACAGCGATTGGCGCCGCCATCGAAGCCGGCATGGTCTCGATCAACAGCTTTGGCCTCGCGCTGCCCGAAGTGCCGTTCGGCGGTGTCAAGGATTCCGGCTACGGCTCGGAGGGCGGCACCGAGGCGATGGACGGGTATTTCAACACCAAGTTCATCACCCAGACCGGGGTGTGAGCCAGATCGCGAAACCAACGCGGTTGGCTTCGCTGACGTGACACAGCCCGACGCTCCTCCGGAGCGTCGGGCTAATTTCGTACCGACCATGCCAGAAGCAGGATGACGAGCACGATCAGGCCTGCGGACAGGCTCTTCCAGAACACGAGCGGATCGCGGTCGTAGAGCGAGCGCCGCGCCGCGACGGCGGGCTTCGCCCACATCGCGCCGTTCTCGAGTTCGTGCGAGAACTCGATGACATCGCCGTAGCGCTGCGCCGGATCGACGTTGAGCGCCTTGCCGATCACCGCGTCCAGCCAGGCCGGCAGGTCGGGGCGATAGCGCGAGAGGTAAGCGGGCTTGCCGAAGCGGGGCCGCGAGAACGGCTCGATCTCGCCGTAAGGGTAGGCGGCAGTGAACATCCGGTAGACGGTGACGCCGAGCGCATAGAGATCGGAAAACTCGTCGCCGGGCCGCCCGCCGAACAGCTCCGGCGCCATGTAGCTCGCCGTGCCCGGAATATCCTCGGCCGGGAAATCCTCGAGCAGCGGCACGCGTGCAACGCCGAGGTCGACCAGCCGCAATCCGCCGCCGTTCAACAGGATCACGTTATCGGGCTTGATGTCGCGATGAATGATGCCGGCACGATGCAAGGTCGCGACCGCGCGCGCCAGTTTGGTCGCGATCCCGATGCCTTCGCTTAGCGAAAGCTGCGGCGAGCGGTTGAGCCGCTGTTCCAGCGTCTCGCCTTCGTAAAGCGGCATCACCGAATAGAGGCGGGTCTGCCGTTCGGCAGGCAGTTCGACGATCTCTCCGATCCACAGGCTTCGCACACGCGCCGCGACCCACGCCTCGCGGACGAAGGCGAGGCGATAGGAGCCCTCGCTGGCCACGCGCGGATGCGGAAACTTCAGCACGAGTTCGCGGCCCTGCCGCTTGTCGATCGCCTTGAACAGGCGGCTGTAGCGTCCGTCAGACAATATTTCGCCGAGTATGAAATCGTCGATAACGTCGCCGGCTTCGGGCAGGTCCAAAATCGGAAGCGTCGCGATCGAGTGGGTGAGTTCGTCGCGGTCGGCGGGCGGCAGGTCGACGACGTCGAGCACCAAGGCGGTCATGTTGTCGCTGGAGCCGGCATCCATCGCCGCGTCAACCAGTGCGCGCGCGGATTCTTCCGGCGAGGTGCGCTCGCTCAACAGCACCTGCAGCCGGTGGTCGGCCAGCACGCCATGAACGCCGTCGCTGCAGATCAGAAGCCTGTCGTGCTGGCGCAGTCCGACGGTGGCGTAGTCGAAGCGGGCGAAGTCCTCGAAGCCGATGGCGCGGTTGAGCAGATGCGCGAGATCGCCGCGTCCGGCGATGTGGTCCGTGGTCAGCCGCTCCAGGCGCCCCTCGCTAAGGCGATAGGCGCGGGTGTCGCCGATGTGAATGACGTGGCACTGCCGCCGCGACAGGATGATCGAGGAGAAGGCGCAACTCATGCCGCTGAGCAGGGGATCGGTGCGGCCTTGCGTGTAGATCCAGCTGTTGGCGGCTTCCAGCGAACGCGATGCCCGGCGGCGCACGCCGAGCGTTTCCGGGAGGGAATAATAGGCGTCGATGAAGCACCGGACCGCGAGCTCGGCGGCTTCGCGCCCGCCCTTGTGTCCGCCGACGCCGTCGGCGACCGCGGCGACAATGTCGCGGTTGCTCACACCGGACCGGCCGAGGCAGGTCGCGACGTAATCCTCATTGGCGGACCGTTTGCCGGTCTCGCTGACGAAGCCGACGCGAACCCCGAGATTTCGTTGCGAACCGATCGTCACCCGCGGCCTGTCAAGTTAGCAGCGCCGGTCTTTAGACCCGCGCTCCCGATGCGGCGCCCCATGTAGTGCGCCAGCGCACCTTGACCATGGCAAGTCCGAGGAAACCAAGCAACGCCAGCAGGCCGAAAAACACGAAGCCCGCGCCAAATCCGCCGGTCATTCCCTTGGCGATGCCGAGCGCCTGGGCAAGGAAGAAGCCGCCGATGCCGCCGGCGCAGCCGACCATGCCGGTCATCAGGCCGATTTCCTGACGGAAGCGGAGAGGAATGAGCTGGAACACCGCGCCATTGCCCATGCCGAGCGCGAGGACGCCGATGGAGAACAGCAACACCGAGATCCAGGCGATCCGCGGCATCTCGGTGAGCGCCCAGCCCGCAGCCGCCGGCGCAGCAGGCCCTTCCGGCATGAAGGCGATGACGAGATAGGACGCCACGACGACGCCAAAGAACATCGACAATGAGCGGATGCCGCCGATGCGGTCGGCGATCAGTCCGCCGACCGGGCGGAAACCCGAACCGAACGCGACGATCAGGGAAACCAGCAGTCCCGCCGCAACGCCTGACACGTGATACTGCACCGAGAAATACAGCGGCAGCGCGTTGGCCAGTCCGACAAAGCCGCCGAATGTGATGAAGTAGAAGAACATGAACCAGCGGCTGTCGGGGTCGCGCAGCAAGGTACCGTAAGCCTTCAGCGAAATCGGCTTCCGCTCCCCGGGCGCATCCTTGGCGGCGTAGATGTAGTAGGCGAGGATCAGCACCATCGGAACAAGCAGCACGCCGAACACGGCTTGCCAGCCCCAAAGTTCGGCGATCGTCGGCGCGAACATCGTGTCAAGCACGACGCCCATATTGCCGGCGCCGGCGATCCCCATCACCACACCCTGATATTGCGGCGGATACCAGCGGCTCGCCTGCGGCAGCGCCACCGCGAACGAGGCGCCGCCGATGCCGAGCGCGAGACCGAAGATCTCCACCGACAGCTTGCTCGGAAGGCCGAAGTAGCAGACCCACGCCGTCGCGGCGATGACAACTATTTGCGCGACAATTCCGGTCCGTTTGGCGCCGAACAGATCGGCGAGAAGGCCCATCGGCACCCGCAGCAATGCGCCGGCCAGAACCGGAATGGCGACAAGCGTGAACTTCTCTTCGACGGCGAGGTTCATGTCGCTCACGATGTAGACGATCAACGGACCGAGCGCGACCCAGGCCATGAAGCTGATGTCGAAATAGAGGAAGGCGGCGAGCAGCGTGGGCCAGTGGCCGGCCTTCTTGAATTCAGCAAACTTCATCGAGCAGCCTCGAACAGCGGCGCGTGACGCCGCGCAGCGCGCGGCGATCTCGGCACAAAGGGATGGATTTTGAAAGCGAGAGGTCGTCTCGTCGTTGAGACACACACTCCGTGCCGTAACGTCAGCAATTCGTGTGCCAGAAAAACGAGCGCGCCACTTTGCATGTATTTGCAGTGCCTTGCTGCGCGTGGATAACCGGCCTCGAACGCGCTCGCTGCTCCGTTTGTTGGCAAAAACAGCCGCCCGAACGTGCAGCGTGGTGTTTTATTATGCGGTGGCGGGCATTCGCGGAAAAGCGCTCCTGAAGAGCCGCATATCCGCGTAGTGCCATTTCCGGCAGCAAATTGACGCCGGGTCATGGTCAAGCATTCGTGTTGTGCACAATGGATAGCCCGAGGGGGTGATTTTTTGGGCATTCATGCACGCACCGGTGCAGCCAATTAACGATTCATCGTGCGTTGCGCCCGAAAACTACGGGGCTGGCGCTGGCACGTGTCTTGAATACAGGAAATCATCGATCGTCATAGTCGACGATTATCTGCCCGCCGATGGGCACTCCCAATCATTCAATATTTCCTGCCAATCGACGATGCAGATCTGCGTCGCCGAGTGAGACCATCGGAACCCGGATTAGAAGGCAGAGCATGCTCGAGAAAATAAGCAAGCAAAAGTTGGTGGTGATCGGCAACGGCATGGCCGGCATCCGCACGGTGGAAGTGCTGCTGGATCGTGCCCCCGACCTTTATGACATCACCGTCTTCGGTTCCGAGCCCTACGGCAATTACAACCGGATTCTGCTGTCGCCTGTGCTCGCCGGCGAGAAGACCGTCGACGACATCATGCTCAACACCGAGCAGTGGTACGAGGATAACGGGATCACGCTGCGCAAGGGCGAAATGATCGAGATGATCGATCGGCGTACCTGCGAAGTCGTCACCGCGGAAGGCGCGCGGGTGCCCTATGATCGCCTGCTGATCGCCACCGGCTCCAACCCGATCATGCTGCCGCTTCCGGGCAAGGACCTCCCGGGCGTCATCGGCTTTCGCGACATTCAGGACGTCGAGCGCATGGTTCAGGCCTCGACGAGCTACAAGAATGCCGTCGTGATCGGCGGCGGTCTGCTCGGCCTCGAAGCCGCCAACGGACTGATGAAGCGCGGCATGAACGTCACTGTCGTGCATCTGCTCGACACGCTGATGGAGCGCCAGCTCGATCAGGTCGCGGGCGGATTGCTGCGCAAGTCGCTGGAAGAGCGCGGCATGGTGTTCAAGATGCCCGCACAGACGGAAGCGATCCTGGGTGAGGACCGCGTGACCGGCGTGCGCTTTGCCGACGGCGAGGAACTCCCCGCGGATCTGGTCGTGATGGCGGTCGGCATTCGCCCGAATATCGAGCTGGCGCGCAAGGCAGGTCTCTATTGTGAGCGCGGCATCGTCGTCTCCGACACCATGCAGACCTACGACGGGCGCATCTATGCGGTCGGCGAATGCGTGCAGCACCGCCGCCAGACCTACGGCCTCGTGGCTCCCCTGTTCGACCAGGCCAAGGTTTGCGCCAATCATCTCGCCATGAAGGGCTTCGCCACCTATGACGGGTCGGTCGTTTCGACCAAATTGAAGGTGACCGGGATCGACCTGTTCTCCGCCGGCGACTTCGCGCCGGGTGCGGATAAGGAAGAGATCGTCATGCAGGACGCTTCCCGCGGCGTCTACAAGCGGATCATTCTGCGCGACAAGAAGATCATCGGCGCCGTGCTCTATGGCGACACCATCGACGGCCCGTGGTACTTCCAGCATCTGCGCGACGGCACCGACGTTTCGCAAATGCGCGAGCGGCTGGTGTTCGGCGCCGCCAATCTCGGCGATGGCGGCCATAGCGGCAAGAACTCGGTCGCCGCCATGAGCGACGACGCGGAAATCTGCGGATGCAACGGCGTCTGCAAGGGTACGATCGTCAAAGCGATCAGCGAAAAGAAACTCTTCACGATCGACGACGTGCGTGCGCACACCAAGGCATCGTCGTCCTGCGGTTCCTGTACCGGTCTGGTCGAGCAGGTACTCGCCTTCACGCTCGGCGGCGACTATTCGGCGGCGCCGAAGGTCAAGCCGATGTGCGCGTGCACCGATCACAGCCATGACGATGCGCGCCGCGTCATCATCGAGAATGGATTGAAAACCATCCCCGACGTCATGAGGTTCATGGACTGGAAGACGCCGAACGGGTGTCATTCCTGCCGGCCCGCCCTGAACTATTACCTGCTTGCCACCTGGCCCGGCGAGTATCGCGACGATCAGCAGTCGCGCTACATCAATGAACGCGTCCACGCCAATATCCAGAAGGATGGGACGTATTCGGTCGTGCCCCGGATGTGGGGCGGCGTCACGACGCCGGATGAATTGCGTGCCATCGCCGACGTCGCGGACAAGTTCAAGATTCCGACCGTCAAGGTGACTGGCGGACAGCGCATCGATCTTCTCGGCGTGAAGAAGGAGGATTTGCCGGCCGTCTGGGCCGACCTCAATGATGCGGGCATGGTGTCGGGCCACGCCTATGCCAAGGGACTGCGGACGGTGAAGACCTGCGTCGGTTCGGAATGGTGCCGTTTCGGCACACAGGATTCGACCGGCCTCGGCATCAAGATCGAAAAATTCATGTGGGGCTCGTGGACGCCGGCCAAGGTGAAACTTGCAGTGTCCGGTTGTCCGCGCAACTGCGCGGAAGCGACCTGCAAGGACGTCGGCGTCGTCTGCGTCGATTCCGGATTCGAGATCCATTTCGCCGGCGCCGCCGGTCTTCACATCAAGGGAACCGAGTTCCTGGGCAAGGTTGCGACCGAGGAGGAAACGCTCGAAGTCATCGCCGCGCTGACACAGCTCTATCGCGAGCAGGGCTGGTATCTGGAGCGCATGTACAAGTGGTGCGACCGGGTCGGTCTCGACGCCATCCGCAAGCAGGTGGTCGACGATGTCGCCAACCGCAAAGCCCTGTTCAGCCGTTTCGCTTATTCGCAGCAGTTCTCGCAGAGCGATCCCTGGGCGGCGCGCGCCAAACGCGGCGTCGATCGCAACGAATTCACCCCGCTCGCGGAGCTGGAACTCGCATGAGCAACTGGATTGAAATCGGGACGCTGAACGATATTCCCGTTCTCGGCTCGCGTGTCGTGCGAACGGCGTCCGGAGACATTGCAGTATTTCGGACCGCCGACGACGAGGTGTTCGCGCTCGACGATCGCTGTCCGCACAAGGGCGGACCGCTGTCGCAAGGCATCGTGCACAATAAACGCGTCACCTGTCCGCTGCACAATTTCGTCATTGAGCTCAAAAGCGGTACGGCGGTCGCGCCTGATGAGGGATGCACGCGCGCGCATCCGACCAAGGTGGAGAATGACATCGTCTGGCTTTGTATCCAGACGGCGGCGGCCGTGCCCGCCGAGTGAGGGTGATCGCCCGTGCCAGTGAAGACAACCTGTCCGTATTGCGGCGTCGGCTGCGGCGTCATCGCTGACAGGGATGCCTCTGATACGGTTACCGTTCGGGGCGATCCGCTTCATCCCGCCAATTTTGGGCGGCTGTGCGCGAAGGGCTCGGCGCTGGCCGAGACCATCGGCCTCGAGGGGCGCCTGCTCGCGCCTGTGGTCAACGGGCAGGAAACGAGCTGGGATAGCGCACTCGATCATGTCGCGGAGGGTTTTGCCAGAATCGTCCGCGAGCATGGGCCGGATTCGGTCGCCTTCTATGTCTCCGGCCAGATTCTCACCGAGGACTATTACGTCATCAACAAGCTCGCCAAGGGCTTCATCGGCACCGCCAACATCGACACCAATTCCCGGCTGTGCATGGCGTCGAGCGTGGCGGGTCACAAGCGCGCGTTCGGCAGCGACACCGTGCCGGGCTGCTATGAGGACCTCGAAACCGCCGATCTTCTGGTCCTCGTCGGCTCCAATGCCGCCTGGTGCCATCCGATCCTTTACCAGCGTATGGTGGCCGCCAAGGCCAACAACCCCGCCTGCCGCATTGTCGTCATCGATCCGCGGCGGACTGCGACATGTGACGGCGCCGATCTGCACCTGCCGCTTCGCTCAGGCAGCGATTCGGTGCTGTTCAATGGATTGCTCGCGCATCTTGCTTCGCGCGACGCCATCGACAGCGCGTTCGTGGATGGCTCCACCACCGGCGCCGAAGCCGCGTTGCGCCAGGTCGCCGGCCAGACAGTTGCGCAGACTGCCGAAATCTGCGGCCTGGCCGAGGGCGCGGTGGCGTTGTTCTTCGACTGGTTTGCCAAAACCGAGCGGGTCGTCACTCTTTATTCGCAGGGCGTCAACCAGTCGAGCAGCGGCGTCGACAAGGTCAATGCGATCATCAACTGCCATTTGTTGACGGGCCGTATCGGGCGACCCGGCATGGGGCCATTCTCGCTGACCGGACAACCCAACGCCATGGGCGGGCGGGAAGTCGGCGGGCTGGCCAATCAATTGGCCGCCCACATGGAGATCGAAAACCCGCAGCACCGCGACATGGTCCAGCGCTTCTGGCAGTCGCCAATTATCGCGGACAGGCAGGGCCTCAAGGCCGTCGACATGTTCGACGCGATCGCCGACCGGCGCATCAAGGCGGTCTGGATCATGTCCACCAATCCGCTGGTCAGCCTGCCGGATGCCGATCGCGTGCGCCGCGCTCTCGATGCATGCGAGCTCGTCGTCGTCTCCGATTGCATGCGTCATACCGACACCACGCGTCATGCCCACGTATTGCTGCCTGCGCTGACCTGGGGCGAAAAGGACGGCACCGTCACCAATTCCGAACGCCGCATCTCCCGGCAGCGGCGGTTCCTGCCTGCGCCCGGCGCTGCAAGGGCCGATTGGCAGACGGTCTGCGACGTCGCCCAGCGCATGGGCTTTTCGGGGTTCGACTATCCGAGCGTTGCCGCGGTCTTCCGCGAGCACGCCAGGCTTTCCAGTTTCGAGAATGAAGGGACGCGCGATTTCGATCTGTCTGCCCTGAATACGCTCGACGATCGCGCCTACGATGCGCTTACCCCGATTCAGTGGCCGGTGACGCGCGAATATCCGACCGGCACGCCGCGGATGTTCGAAACCGGAAAATTCTTCACTGCCGACCGCAAGGCGCGTTTTGTGCCGGTGACGCCGCGTGCCGCCGTGAACGCGACCAGCCGGGACTATCCACTGGTGCTCAATACCGGGCGGGTCCGCGATCAATGGCACACCATGACGCGGACGGGAAAATCGCCGCGGCTGCTGGCGCACGTTTTCGAGCCTTGTGCCGAATTCCATCCCGACGATGCACGCATGGCCGGCGTCGAGAATGGCGGGCTCGCGCGACTGACCAGTCCCTGGGGCGGGATGGTGGCGCGCGTTGTCGTCACCGCCGACCAGCGGCGCGGCTGCGTGTTCGTGCCGATGCACTGGAACGGCGAGTATGCCGGCGATGGCCGGGTCAACGCGCTGGTCAATCCGGCCACCGATCCGATCTCCGGGCAGCCGGAGTCCAAGCACACGCCGGTCAAGGCGGCTGCTTACTTGCCGAAATGGCATGCCTTCATTCTCAGCCGGCAGGAGATCGAGCGTCCCGAAGCGGGCTACTGGGTCGGCGGGCTTTCGGGGACCTGCTGGCGGATGGAGCTTGCCGGCGATGAGCGGCCACCGAGCTGGCGCGATTGGGCGCGGGCGCAGCTACGCGTCGGATATGACGACATCGAGTGGATCGCCTATCGCGATCCGAAGGCTGGCCGTTTCCGCTACGCGGCTGTTCGCGACGGCCGGCTGGAGGGCTGCGTGTTTATCGCCCCCGACCACAAGCTGGTCTCGCGGTCGTGGCTATCAGGGCTATTCGCCGAGCAGGTATTGTCGCCGAATGCGCGGATGTCGCTGCTGACCGGGCAGCCGCTCGATGCCAGCCAGGATGTCGGGCCGATTGTCTGCTCGTGCTTCGGCGTCGGACAACATCAGATATCGGCCGAAATCCTTAAAGGGGCAGCCAGCGTCGAGGACGTCGGCCGGCGCCTGAAGGCCGGCACCAATTGCGGCGCCTGCAAGCCGGAGATCGGCAAGCTGCTGCGCGGCGCGGCCGCGCGGGACTCGCAGCCCGCATAAGCGGCCTGAGCGTATGCCGGTTGCGATCCGTCAAACGGCTGTCGCCGGACAATACGCCTCGGCGGCCTTTGCTGTAGCGTCGCCACTAATTCCTAATCGCGTAAAGCGGCGTTCGCAGCGTTAGCTGGTAGGACGGCTTCGGCGTCCAGGCGATCTGTGCGGTGACGCCGAACAGCCGATTGTCGTTGTCGTCCATGCGGTCGAGGTCGAACCGAACGATCGGCTGCGTGAAGGCAGGAAACGGCGTCAGGTTCAGAAGCTGCGCGCCGCCGAAGTGTTGCACACCGAAGCGGCCGGTCAGCTTCCAGTTGTTGTCCCACTGATAATAGCCGCCGACATAGCCCATGACATCAGGGTTGACGCGGGCGAGGGGGCTATCGAGCAGGACCTTGGCGTACTGCATTCCCGCGAGCAGCCCGCGCGTTTCATCCGCATTCAGTGCGTAGTCCGCCTCGACGATCGTGTTGTAGGTGGTGGAGGCCAGCGGGGCATCTGAAGTCGAACGCGACGCGTTGGATTGGACGGTGATGGTCGGAAACGTTCCGCCGTTCTGCTGATAGATGTCGGCCTGGAATCCGACGGTAAAGCTGAAGATCGTGAACGCAGTCCAGGGATCGGTACCGGCCTGCGACGTGGCTCCGCTGACGCCGCCATAGACCGAGAGCCGATCATTGACATCGACAGTCAAGGGCAGGTCGACCGAGAGGCTTTGGCTGGACGGCGAAGTCTGGGTTCGGAGCGAGGAAAGGCTCACCAGCCTCGATAACAACGGAGGCGAGCTGAATCCGATCGAGAGCGAGCCGGCGGGCAGCGTCGAGTAGATGGTTCTCATATCGAGGTAAAAGTTCGGCAGGGCCGGTTTTGCCGCGGTCGCATCCTCCTCCTCATCGTCGCCATCGTCTTTTCCAAGCGCAAGGCCCGTGACGCAAAACGACACCAGCACGCCGAGCGCTACGCCTCCGACGGATCGCGCTAGCGCGAGTTTCAGACGGCGCGGTGCAGTAGATCTGGTAAAGCTCGTGCTCAACCGGCGTTGCCCTTGACTGGACAAGCTAGACCATTTGCCTGTGGCGAATACAAGCGGCGGCTGCCATCCCGGCTTCGGTCTCATGGCGGGTGTGGCGCGTTTGCGCCGCCTATCGGGGAGCCGGAACTCCGTTCGATCGGCTGAGGGCCGCAAAAAGCAGCGCGGCGGCGATGCCGGACAGCAGCGAAGCCGCGAGGACGCCGAGCCGGATCTGTTTCAGCACCGCTTCATCGTCGAACGCCAGCGTGCCGATGAAGAGGCTCATGGTGAAGCCGATGCCGGTCAGGATGGCCATTGCATAGAGTTTTGTAGTCGTGGTTCCTTCCGGCATGGCAGCCAGGCCCAGCCTGATCGCAAGCAGCGACGCGACAAAGACCCCGACCTGTTTGCCGATGAAAAGTCCTGCAATAATCCCGAGCGGGATCGGCGCTGTCAGATTCGCGAAGGTCAGGCCATAAAGCGATACGCCGGCATTGGCGAAGGCAAAGATCGGGACGATGGCGAAATTGACCCACGGCTTGAGCGCGTGTTCGGTATCTTCGAGCAGGCTGTGGCCGTCCTGCCGCGTCAGCGGCATCGCGAAGCCGACGGCGACGCCGGCGAGCGTCGCATGCACCCCGGATTCGAGCACGCAGACCCAGGTGAATAGGCCTGCGATCAGATAGAACGCGGGCTTGCGCACATCGAGCAGGTTGAGGACCACGAGCGCGGCGACGCCGAGCCCGCCGAGCGCCAGCGCCAGAACCGAAAGGTCGGCGGTATAGAAGATCGCGATGACGATGATGGCCATCAGGTCGTCGATGATCGCGAGCGCCAATAGAAAAGTTTTCAGCGAAGCGGGCACTTTACGTCCCAGCATGGCGCAGACGCCGAGCGCAAAAGCGATGTCGGTGGCTGCCGGTATGGCCCAGCCGCGCAACGCGTGGGCGTCGCCCCAGTTTACCGCGGCAAAGATCGCGGCCGGCGTGACGAAGCCGCCAAACGCGGCGATCACGGGCAAAGCCGCTTTCTTCGGACTTGCCAGCGCACCCTCGATCGCTTCGCGCTTGATCTCGAGGCCGACCAGCAGAAAGAACACCGCCATCAAGCCGTCGTTGATCCAGTGTTCGAGCGTCTTGGTCAGCCCGATCGATCCGATCCGCACCTCGCCGGTCGTATGCAACAGCGCCTGATATTGAGGCCCGATCGGCGAGTTTGCGACGATGAGAGCCGCGGCCGCGGCGACGCCGAGCGCGATGCCGCCATAGAGGTCCGTGTTGTCGGCAGCGCGAGGCGCGGCCGGCGGCGCCTTGGCCTTCACTGGCCGGCCGCCTTGATGGCGACCGACAGCGCGAGCTTGGTTTCCCCGACGATGTCTTCGACCAGCTCTTCCCGGCTGACATGGGCAACCTGGCCGGTTAGCAATCCCTGTTCCGCGAGCATGACCACGCCATGTAGCGAGGCCCAGACCTTCAGGGCGCTACGCTCGCGCAGGAGCCCGACGGCCGGCGCCTCCAGCGCTTCCACCAGGAGTTCGAATGTCTCCATTGCCGCGCTTTGCAGCTCGCTGCCTTTCGGCGCGCATGCCATGGTTCGCGACGCAAACATCAGGCGATAGATGCCGTTGCGGCGCAGGCCGAAATCAAGCGTGAGCTGCGCGAAGCGCGACAGCTTCGACTGCTTTGACGGCTTTTCGATCGCCGTGCGCATCATGGCTGAGAACTGCCGGAACGCTTCGGCCGTGACGGCCGTCAGCAGCGTCTCGCGATCGGCAAAATGCTTGTAGGGCGCCGGCTGCGAGACGCCGAGCTTCTTGGCAAGCGCGCTGATGCTGATCGCTTCGGGACCGCCGAGCTCGACTTCGTGCAACGCGGCCTGAACCAGGGCATCACGAAGATCCCCATGGTGATAGGCGTTCAGTGCTTTGCGTGCGGGTCGAGGCGGCATTCAGTTCCATGATCTATAACTTTTGCCTTGACAGCACAACGGCAACGCGAATGTAATACGATATAACTTCGCGGTGAGCCGGCGTGTCTGCGCCGTCGCGCCGAGAGAGGGCAGTGCGAGATAATGCGCGCCGCAAAAGGGAAACGCTGCGATGGCTGGAAAGCTGAAAATCCGCGTCGACCAGGACAAATGTCAGGGCCACGCGCGCTGCAAATCACTGGCACCCGAACTGTTCGACCTCGACGAATTCGGCAACGCGCACGAAGTCGGCGACGGTTCCGTGCCCGCGGGTCTGGAAGACAAAGCCTGGCTCGCCCAGAGCAACTGCCCCGAGATCGCGATCGAGGTGACCGAGGAATAGTCCGGTCACGCGATCCTTAATCCACCAGGATCTGAACGTACCAAGCAGAGGAATTGCTCCGATGTCCGATTCCGCCAGCATCATGCCCGAACATCCCCCAGTCACCGACTGGGTCAACGATTTCGACCACACCGATCCGACCTGGACGGAAAACCCGTTTCCGATTTGGGAAAAATTGCGTGAGGCGTCGCCGGTCGTTTACACCGAGCGGTTCCTCGGCTGCTACATGCCGACCACCTACCAGGCGGTGAAGGAAATCGCCTACGACACCGACCATTTTTCTTCGCGGCGCGTCATCGTGCGCGACATGCGGCCGGAGATAACCGCCAGGGCGCCGCCGATCACCTCCGATCCGCCTGAGCACAAGCCTGCCAAGCAGTTGCTGTTGCCGCCGTTCACGCCGGACGCGATGAAAAAGCTCGAGCCGCGGGTGCGCGCCATCTGCAACGAGCTGATCGACGAGTTCATTGCCGACGGCAAATGCGACGCCGCCGCGCGCTATACCAAGCATGTTCCGGTCCGCGCCATCGCGCATATGCTCGGGATTCCCGAAAAGGACGGCGATCTCTTCATCAAATGGATTCACGGCATCCTCGAACTCGGCATCAAGGATGACAACGCGCTGATGGAGGCGGTGAGGGAGATGACCGGCTATTTCGCCGGCCACCTCGAGCAGCGCAAAAAGAATCCGACCGACGATCTGATCACGACGCTGATGAACGCGAAGGACAAGGACGGAAATCCGCTGGCGGATGAGCATGTGCTGGGTTCGCTGCGGCTGCTGCTGATCGCCGGCATCGACACCACCTGGAGCGCGATCGGCTCCTCGCTGTGGCATTTGGCGAAGACGCCTGCGGACCGCGAGCGCCTTGTCGCGGAGCCCGAACTGATGCCGCTGGCGGTCGAAGAACTGCTGCGCGCCTATTCGCCGGTGACGATGGCGCGTGAGGTGATGAAGGAGACCACCGTCAGCGGCTGCCCGGTCAAGCCCGGCAACATGGTGCTGTTGTCGTTCCCGGCCGCTAACCGCGATCCGGCGATGTTCCCCGATGCCGAAAAGGTGGTGATCGACCGCAAGGAAAATCGCCACGCGGCGTTCGGCCTCGGCATTCACCGCTGCGTCGGCTCCAACCTCGCGCGTATGGAAATGACCGTTGCGATCGAGGAATGGCTGAAGCGGATTCCGGATTTCAGGCTCGATCCGGCCGGTAAGGTCACGTGGTCGGAAGGTACCGTGCGCGGCCCGCGCCAGTTGCCCATGCTGTTCGGCAAGGCGAACTGAGCATTCAGCGTCGGATAGGTGTCGTGTCCCGGACGCAACGCGGCACGAAGTGCTGCGTTGCTGAGCCGGGACCCATTCCCGCGCGTTGAGATGGGTCCCGGCTCTGCACTGCAGCGCCGAGCGGGCGCTGCAGTGCGTCCGGGACACGCTTCCGCTACTTGACCTCGATCTTCGCGTCGCTGGCGACTTTCTTCCAGGCTTCGATGTCGCTCGCGTTGATGTCGCGCTGCTGGTCTCCGGCGATGAAGTCCACCGAGATGCCGAGTGCCAGCAGCTTCTCAATGATGTCGGGCTCGGCCAGCGACGCCTTGAGCGCGCCGGAAATTTTTTGCGTAACACGGAAGCGGGAAGACCCGCGGGCGCATACATCACCCAGGACAGGCTCCGTTCGAAATCGACGCCTTGCTCCTTGTAGCTCGCCACGTCAGGCAGGCTCGGCGATCGTCCGCCGCAGACAGCAAGCGCCTTCAGCTTGCCATCCCTCACCAGCGGCGTCCCGGTCGCCATGTCGACCAGCCCCACCGAGATGTGCCCGCCCATCAGGTCGTTGGCAAGTTTCGCCGCGCCGCTGAACGGGACATGCTGCAGGCGGACACCCGCCTTCTGGGAGAGGATTTCGCCGCAGAAATGTCCGGTCGAGCCGACGCCCCAGCTTACGTACTGGATCGGCTCGCCCTTTTTCGATAGCTCGGTCAGGCCGCGCAGATCGTTGGCGGCAAAATCCTTCGTCGAGATGAGAAGAATGGACGACGTTCCGATCCGGCCGATGGTCGTAAAGTCCTTGATCGGATCATAGGGCAGGTTCGGATAGACCGCCGGCGCGAGCACATGCGTGGTCATGCCGCCGATCGTGATGGTGTAGCCATCCGGCGGGGAGGTCGCCGCCTGCTGCGCGCCGATGGTGCCTGCGGCGCCGGTGCGGTTTTCGACGTAAATGGTTTGCCCAAGACGGTTGCCCATCCGGTCGGCAAGCAGCCGGCCGAGCACGTCGCCGCCGCCACCGGCCCCGAACGGCAGCAGCATCTTGATCTTCTTGGAGGGGTAGTCGGCCGCGTCCTCGGCGCGGGCCGAGCATGGCACGGACGCGAGCGCAAGCAGCGAAAGCATTATCGCGCGTAACTTCATTTACTCTACTCCTGGGTTTCCCGTTTGTTTTTTGTTTTTGGTCGTTCGTCGCCGGGCGTTGTTTGCGCCGGGCGTGGAGATCGGCAGGGCCGTCGCGCGATCAGGGTGCGCGAGGCTTGGCGCCGGAGTGCCGAAGGATGAAACGTGTCGGCAGGTAGACCGGCCGGATCTTGCGGGCCTCGTCGCCGTCGCGAATCCGATCGAGCAGGATGTTGGCGGCGACCCGGCCCATCTGGTCCAGATCCCATGTCAACGCGGAGATACCCGGTGTTGCATGCCGGGCGAGATCAGTGTCGCCGATGCACACCAGCGACATGTCGTCGGGATAGCGGAGGCCGTTGCTGGCAAGCGCGTCCATCACGCCGGCCAGCATGTGCGTGCCCAACGTAATGATCGCGGTCGGACGGTCGGGGCCTTGCAGCAATTGGCAGACGTCGCTGAACGCAATGCTCGAGCCTTGCGTCTGCGGCCGGATCAGGTCGGGATCGACCTCGATCTTGGCTTCGGCGTGGGCCTGCCGATAGCCGGCAAGGCGCTCCGAACTTGGCAGCAGCGCGGCACGGCCGGTGAGCAGCGCGATGCGGCGATGGCCGAGCCCGATGAGATACCGCGTGATTTCGAGGCCACCGCCGCGGTGGTCCGCGCGCACCGAGGGGACGCTCGGCACCTCACGGTCGATCGCCACGCAGGGCAGGTCCAGGTTTGCGAGCGCGCCGGTGAAATCGGTGTGGGCGTTGTCGCCGGCGAACAGCAGCAATCCATCCATGCGCCGCCGGCGCACCGCCGATATGAACGCCGTTTCGCGGCCTTGCTCGTGCCGGGTTGCGGCAAGCATCAGTACGTAGCCGGCGCGCTGGAATTCCTCCTCTGCGCCGTTGATCATCTCGCTGTAGAGTGGGTTGGAGAGGTCGGAGACCATGCAGCCGATCGTCTTGCTCTCACGCGAACGCAAGGCCTGCGCCGCCGAATGCGGCTCGAAGCGCAGGCGGTTCACCGCCCGCATGATGCGGGCGTGCAATTCCGGACTGATGTGCGGCTCGCCGTTCATGACGCGGCTGACGCTGCTGACCGATACGCCGGCCTGGGCTGCGACGTCGCGAATTGTGGCACGTGCAGGCTGGGCCTGGCGCAACGACATTGCAGGGCTCCCTTGAGCATTGCCGCTCGGGCGTAAGTGGGCGAAATCCTACCGTGTTCTGGAAACGATATGCAAGCCAAAATGGAAACGATATGCAAGCCAAAGGCCTCCGAAAATCGGTACTTGAACAATAGTATGAGACGAAGTATGGAAACGTTTCCAGAAAAGCCGGGAGCAGAGGCGCAGGCAGGAAACGGGACCGAGGCATGACACGGCGTGTCGAAGGAAAGGTCGCTTTGGTGACCGGTGCCGCCAACGGCATCGGACGAAGCGCAGCCCTGCTGCTGGCGCGCGAGGGCGCCAAGATCGTCGCCACCGATCTACAGGACGAGAAGGGCGAAGGCCTGCTGCGCGAATTGCGCGCCTCGGGGTGCGAGTGCGAGTACTACCACCACGACGTGACGCGCGAGGAGGACTGGCAGTCGATTGTGGCCCAGACCCGTTCACGGTTCGGCCGGCTCGATGTACTCGTCAACAATGCCGGGATCGGCCTCTCGGGTCCCGTGGTCGAGATGGCGTTCGCCGACTGGAAGCGGCAGGTGGCCGTCAATCTCGATGGCGTCTTCCTCGGCGTGAAGCATTCGCTCCCGCTAGTGCGGGCAGGGCGGGGGCGGAAGCATCATCAACGTTTCCTCGATTGCGGGAATCAAGGCGTCGCCGAACGTCTCGGGCTACTGCGCGACCAAGGGCGGCGTGCGGCTGTTCACGAAATCGGTTGCGCTGGAATGCGCGGCCGCCAAGGATGGCGTGCGCGTCAACTCGCTGCACCCCGGCATCACCGAAACCGCGATCTGGGACACGCTGATCGGCACCGCCGAGGACGGCTCGAATGCCGGACCGGCACGCGGGCCAACGCTGGACAAGCTCACCGAACGCGCCGTCCCGCTCGGGTACAAGGCCGCACCTGAAGATATCGCGAACGGCATCCTGTGGCTCGCCAGCGACGAGAGCCGCTACGTCACCGGCACCGAGTTCGTGATCGACGGCGGCAGGTCGATCGGCTGAACGTCGGGATCAATAAGAACAAGAGGCGGAAAGGATGTGCCGCCGGGAAGCAGACGGGAGGTCGTCATGAGCCGTATCTTTGGTGCGGTCTGCCAGAACGGATATGTCGTGCGGGATATCCGCGCCGCCATGGATCACTGGGTCAACGTGATGGGCGTCGGCCCCTGGTACTATATCGACAAGGTCAAGACCGACTACTTCCGCCACCGCGGCCAGGACTCCGCCATGGAGATGAGCGTGGCGCTCGCCAATTCCGGCGATCTGCAGATCGAGCTGATCCAGCAGCGCAACGATGCGCCCTCGATGTACAAGGAGTTTCTCGACTCCGGCCGTGAAGGCTTGCAGCACATGTCGTACTGGACCCGTGATTATCAGGCGCTCTACGACCGCGCGCTGTCGCTTGGCTATAGGATCGGACATGAAGGCCAGATCGGCGGCGAAAAGGGCCGCTTTGCCTACTTCGATACGCAAGCCCATCCCGGAACCGTCGTGGAGATTTCAGACATCAGCGGCAGCAAGGGGAGTTTCTTCGAGCACATCCGCAAGGTCGCCGCCGACTGGGACGGCTCCGATCCGATCCGCGAAGTCGGTGGACGGTGAAATAGCAAACGTAAGGAAAAAGCGGATGGCAAGACTTCCCCTGATCGATCCGGCGGCAACCAACGGCGACGTGCGTGAGTCCTTTGACAGGATGCCGGTCGTGCTGAACATCTTCCGGATGATGGCGCACGCCGAGGCCAACTTCATTCCGGCGATGCGGTTCGCCAATTCGATCCTGCACCGTCAAAAGCTCAGCCACGTCAATCGCGAATTGCTGATCCTCCAGGTCGCGCAGTGCGAGCACGGTGCCTATGAGTGGCGGCAGCATGTTCCGATCGCGCTCGGCGTCGGCGTCACGCAAAAGCAGATCGACTGCATCGAGCAAAGCAAATACGAGGATGCCGCGTTCAATGCCGCCGAACAGGCGCTGCTGGCGTTCGGCCGGGAAGTCATCGAGAACGTGCGCGTCGCCGAACCGGTGTTCGCCGCGATGCGCAAGCATTTCAGCGAGCAGGAGATCGTCGAATCGATCCTGGCGATCGGCTTCTACATGACGATGGCGCGCCTGACGGAGGCAACCGAGGTTGACCTCGACCCGGCCGCCGGTATGACCGTCTTCGAGAGCAGCAAGAAGCGGTCGGGCTGACGTCTACACATGACCGTGCCACATTGACCGCACGGCCGGTTGCAGCGATCATCGGGCAGTTCGAGGGCAACGATGGCGCGGAGCGTGCAATGACAGGTGAGCCGGAGGCGAGCGGTCCGCGACCATTAGGCGAGATCGCGAGCTACCACGCCCATATCTATTACGATCCGGCGGCCACGCGGGCCGAGGCCGAGCAGTTGCGCGCCTGGATCGGCGAGCGGTTCTCGGTCACGCTCGGGCGATGGCACGACGTCAAGGTCGGCCCGCATGACCAGGCCATGTACCAGGTGGCCTTTGCCCGGGAGGTTTTCCCCGAGTTGGTCCCATGGCTGATGCTCAATCATGGCAATCTAAGCGTTCTGGTGCATCCGAATACGACCAATCCGCGCCGGGACCATCTGGCCGATCCGATCTGGATCGGGCCGGCGCTCGCCGTGCATGCCGACAAGCTGCCGGAGCATGCCGAGATGGAAGAGGCGCCCGCGCCGAATACCAATCCGGTTCTGCGGCCCTGAGCGCGGTTTAGCCGGGGAATCCCGGCCCGGTTTACCATTACTTGGCTTGAATCCGTGGATTCGGCCGGTCATGATGGCTGCGAGCGTTTGTCTCGATTATGCCTTACTTTGGTTTGCATTATGGTGGGACTTATTCGGTGAATCCATTAGGAATCAGACGTGATTCCGAAGCGCCGAGCCGGGGACGGATGGATAGAAGGACGACCAGCACAGCCGGGCTTGCTTCGAGCCGCGGTACCCGTTTGCTCCGTGAAGCGGCATTCGGCACAGCGGCGCTCGCCATGGCGCTGGGACTGGCCGCGTGGGTGACCGATTTCGACCTGGCCGCCTGGGTCAATCCCGCATCCGCGAATGTCAGCAGCACTACCTCGTTCGATGAGCGCTTCGGCCCGGGCTCGGTACGCCGTTCGCTGGCCCTCAATTACCCCTGGCGTCCCGCCGCCCGTTCGGGGCGCTCGGATTTCGATGCGGAGTTCGGGCACATCGAAAGCCTGTTGGGCGGACAATCGCGCGAGGAGCAGAATATTGAGCCCGCGCCATCCGCCGCCTCGACAGCCGAGGCGGCAATCCCGTTGCCGAGAGCCCGGCCGGTCCTGGCCAATCTTCAGTCAGTGAGGAGCGATCCGGCGCCGGTTTCGTCTGACAACCGCACCATGTTCGAGAAGCTCGCCGATCTGGTGCCGATGCGCTTCTCGCTGGCATCGCTGACCCCGGGGGACGGGCTGCTCGGTGAGCGCAAGGATCTGACGGCGCTCGGCTATGACAGCCAGACGGCGGTCTACGACATTTCGGCCCGCGCCGTTTACTTGCCGAACGGCACCAAGCTCGAGGCACACTCAGGGCTGGGTGGCCTGATGGACAATCCGGCGTATGTCGACAAGCGCATGGTCGGCGCGACGCCGCCGAACGTCTATGACCTTAAGCCGCGCGAGAAACTTTTTCATGGTGTCGCGGCGCTGCGCATGACTCCCGTGGGCGAAAACGAAATGCACGGGCGAACGGGCCTGCTCGTGCACAGCTATTTGCTCGGCCCCAACGGCGATTCGAACGGCTGCGTCTCGATCAAGGACTATGACAGGTTCCTGGCCGCTTACCAGAACGGCGAGGTCAAGCGCCTTGTCGTGGTACCGAGCCTGCGCGAAGGCCTCACCGCGTCGCGGCGTTCACCGTCCCCGTCATGAGCGCAGTTGCGGGCGATGCCGCCGATTCCGACACGCCGCTGCGTGCGGTTTTCAAAATCAACCTGAATGGCAAGACGGTGTCGATCGGAACGGTCGGCCAGGCCTATCGCTTCATCAGCAATCTCAGCTCGATCGAGTGGATCGAATTCCGCGCGCTGCACGCCGATGCTGTCAGTGCACTACAGGGCGCCGCTGATAACGCGATGCTGACGGTGCAGGCGACCAACGCCCTGCGTGCACTGTTCGTCCGCGCGAAGCTACTGTGAGTCCCATGCCCGCAAGCGAGATTGAAGACGACCGCCTTATCCGGGAATTGTTGCAGAACTGGGCGATCTGGCGCGATGCCGGCGACTGGGAGCGTTTCCGCACGGTCTGGCATCCCGACGGCCGCATGATGGCGACCTGGACGCAGGGCACCGGCGACGAGTTCATCGAGATCAGCAAGCAGGCCTGGGCCAAGGGTGTCAGCATCCTGCATTTCCTCGGCGGCATCTCGGTCGACCTCGCAGGACACCGCGCGATTTCGCAGACCAAGATGACGATCTCGCAGCGCGCCGAGGTCGAAGGCGTGCTGTGCGATGTGCTCTGCACCGGGCGGTTCTACGATTTCCTTGAAAAGCGCGAGGGGCGCTGGGGCATCGTGCTGCGCCAGCCGATCTATGAGAAGGACCGCATGGACCCCGTCACGCCGGGCGCGGCGCCCGTTCTCGACAAGGCACTGCTCGAGCAGTTTCCGCCGGGATACCGGCACCTCGCCTATTTGCAGACCCGCATCGGCTACACGGTGAAGCGCGACATGCCCGGCCTGAAGGGGCCCGAAGTCGAGGCATTGTATGCGCGCGGGGCGACATGGCTGCAGGGCAAGCCGCTTAGCTGATCTCCTTGCGCACGGCGGCTGCTGCGTCGCACATCGCCTTCAGTTTTCCGAACGCGATATGCCGCGGCATGTACTTCATGCCGCAATCGGGCGCGACGACGAGGCGATCGGCGGCGACGTGCCTCAACCCGTTGCGGATCCGGCTGGCTACCACATCGGCGGATTCGATCTCGGGATTGCCGAGGTCGAGCACGCCGAGCATGATTTTCTTCGACGACAGATCCTTGAGCACGCCGAGATCGAGTTTTGGTTGCGCCGCCTCGATCGAAATCTGCTCGGCCTTTGTGTCGGCGAGTTCGGCGAGGAAGGAATAGCCGGCCGGCTTGGTCGAGCCGGGCACGACAGCGGCATAGCCGAAGCACAGATGCACTACCGTCGGCACGGTAATGCCCTCGAGCGCGCGGTTGATCGCCTTGACCGCATAGCGGCGGGCAAGGTCCGGATTGTTGCGTACCCAGGGCTCGTCAAGCTGGATCACGTCGGCGCCGGCCTTTTGCAGGTCGAGCGCTTCGGCGTTGACGGCGGCGGCGAACGCCATCGCCAGTTCCTCGTCGTCTTTATAGAATTCGTTCTTGGCCTGCTGGCTCATCGTGAACGGGCCGGGCAGGGTGATCTTGGCCGCGCGATCGGTATTCTCCCGCAGAAATTCCATGTCGTGCAGCTCGACCGGGCCACGCCGCTTTACCGGGCCGACGACGCGCGGCACCGGCGTCTGGTGCCCGCTGCGCGAGGTGATCATCGCCGGATTTTCGTCGTCGATGCCCTCAAGCGCCGTGGCGAAACGGTTCGAATAGCTCTCACGGCGGATTTCGCCGTCGGTCACGATGTCGATGCCGGCGCGCTCCATGTCCCTGATCGCGACAATGGTGGCGTCGTCCTGCGCTTCCTCCAGGTGCTCGGCCGGCAGCCGCCACATCGCATGCATGCGCGTGCGCGGCACCACTTTCGACAGCATCGCGCGATCGACCAGCCATTCCGGCTGCGGGTAGCTGCCGACGACGGTGGTCGGCAGCAGGTGCTTTGGCAGGTTCATGAGTGTCTCCTTGCTCTTGCTATTGCTTCCTCAATTCTCAGGCCGCACGCGTCACCGCGGCCGCAGCCTCATCCTTGACCGGATTGCGCAGCACGCCGATGCCGGACACCTCGACCTCGACCACGTCGCCATCCTTCATCCAGAGCGGCGGCGTGCGGTAGGCGCCGACGCCGCCGGTGGTGCCGGTCACGATGACGTCGCCGGGGACGAGCTCGGTGAAGGTCGAGCAATAGGCGATCAGGGCAGGGACGTCGAACACGAGGTCCGAGATTGGTGCTGCCTGCACCTCGACGCCGTTGAGGCGGGTCGCGATGGTCTGCTTGCTGATGTCGGGGATTTCGTCCGTCGTGACCATCCATGGCCCGAATGCGCCGGTGCCGACGAAGTTTTTGCCGGGGGCGAATTGCGAAGTATGGCGCTGCCAGTCGCGGATGCTGCCGTCATTGTAGCAGGCATAGCCGGCGACATGCGCCAGCGCTGTCTCGCGCGAAATGCGTCGGCCGGCCTTGCCGATGATAACGGCCGTCTCGCCCTCATAATCGAATCGCTCGGACTCCAGCGGCCGGATCATCGGCTGGCCGCCGCCGACCTGGCTGTTGGCAAAGCGGATGAAGATCATCGGGTGCGGCGGTGTGGGATGGCCGCTTTCGGCGAGATGTGTGGCGTAGTTGACGCCGATGCAGAAGATCTTGTCCGGATCGGGAACGGTCGGCAGCAATTCGATTTCGGCGAACGCGTAATCGGGACGTTCGCTTTGCAGCGCCTTCAGGTCGTCGAGCGATCCGTTCGCGAGCAACGCCTTCAGGGTCGGCCAATCCTTCAGCCGCTTGCCGGCATCGATGATGCCGGCGTTTGTCACCAGGCCGTAGGTTGCCGTCTGACCTGCCTTGAAACTCGCGATCTTCATTATTCGGTACCTTCTTCGATGGAGGAAACATAGGGTTCGATGGATCGTACGATCTCGCCAGAGCGGATCGGAACACAGTCGGGCGGAAAGTCTTGATGGAAACGCGCGCCGGCTTTCCCGGCGCGGTCGATAAAGCGTTCGAGATGGTCCATCGCACCGCTCGGCAGATCGTGCAGAACCATGAGACTCCACGGCTGCGATCGGCACTGTTCCAAGGCCCGGTCGGCCCACCCGTCGGGATCGTCCCAGTCGCGCGGGATCGCGTTCCAGAGCACGCAGCTATGCTTGTTGCGCGCGAGATATTCGACCACGGAAGGCTTCAACAGCCGGTCGTCGAGATGGCCCCCGCCGCCGAACGGCCGGAACCAGCGATTGGCGTGCGCGAGGTTGCCGATCGCATCCTGCGTCCGGCCGATCTCGTGCTGTGCCGCTTCCGGATCCCGTTGCTGCCCGAGCGGCACCGTGTGCGTAAAAGTGTGATTGCCGATCCAGTGGCCTTCGTCATGGGCCCGCGCCGCAAGCCGGCGGCGTTCGGGGTCGCCAAGCTTCTCGCCGATCACGAAGAAGGTCGTCTTGATGCCGCGTTCGCGTAAGGTATCGAGCACGCGCGGCGTGACGCCGGGCTCGGGACCATTGTCGAATGTCAGCGTCAGATCGAACACGCCGCTGCTCCGTCAGGTCGCAGGCTGAATGGCGCCGGCGGTGATCTCGTCGGCGGCGCGCTGGCCGGCGCGTGACCCGGTCTGCCAGATCGCGGCCTTGCGCTCGATCCATTTGATGGCGGCGTTGAAGGCAATTGCCATCGCAAGCACCAGGAGAACGCCGGCGAAGACATGCGGGCTGTCGAGAATGGTGCGGTAGCGGGAAATCAGATAGCCGATGCCGGCGGACGAAATCAGCATCTCGGACACGACAACGCCGACGATCACGAGCGCACCGCCGACCCGCAGCCCCGACAGCACGGTCGGAATTGCCGCCGGAATGATCACGCGAACCAGCCGCTGGCTCAGCGTCGCGCCCATGCTGCGGGCGGCCAGCAGCAATTGCGGATCGATGGTCTGGATCCCGGCGGCGGTCGCGAGCATCGTCGGCAGGAATCCATAAATGGAAGCGAACGCGATCTTGGATTCCGAGCCGATGCCGAGCCACACCGTGAAGACGGGATAGAGAATGACCAGCGGCACTGCATAAAGGCTCGATACCATCGGCATGATCAGGATGCGCGGTCGCGGCAGGCTGCCGACGATGGCCCCTAACAGGATGCCGCCACCACAGGCAAAAGCCATCGAGATCGCGACCTCGTAGAGCGTCACGGCGAGCGCGTGGCCGTATTCACCCGCTTCGTTCCATCCGGCCGCAAGCGTCGACGACAGCGACGGCAGGAACAGTTCCGGAATGAAGCCGGCACGCGGCAGGATTTCCCACAGCGCAATCAGGCCGATCACGATCAATCTGCGAAGCGTCGCTGCGGTCATCTCTGCCTCACGCCGATTTTCGGATATGCCGCCAGATGCGGTCGCGCAGCGTGCCGAACGTGTCGCCGCTCAGCATTTCATATGTACGCGGGCGGGGCAGCGAGACCTGCAGATGATCGACAATGCGGCCGGGGCGCGGCGACATCACGATGACCTCGTCGGCGAGGTAGACCGCTTCGGTCAGGCTGTGGGTGACGAACACCACCGTCTTGCCGGTCGCCGCCCAGATCCGCAACAATTCGTCGCCCATGGTCATGCGGGTCTGTTCGTCAAGCGCGGCAAACGGTTCGTCCATCAGCAGCACCGGTGGGTCCTGAACCAGCCCGCGCGCGATCGAGACGCGCTGCTTCATGCCGCCGGACAGTTCGTGCGGATGGCGCTTGCCGAAACCGTCGAGGCCGACGAGCTTCAAGGCGTCCTGTGCCCTGGCACGACGATCGCTCTTGGTGACGCCGCGCAGCGCCAGCGGAAACTCGACGTTCTCTTCCGCCGTCAGCCAGGGAAACAGGCTGGCTTCCTGAAACACCACGCCGACCCGGTTCGGATCGGGCTCCGGGATCGGCGCGCCGCTGATGGTGATGGTGCCCGAGGTCTGCTGGCGCAGGCCCGCCATCATCATCAGAAGCGTCGACTTGCCGCAGCCGCTCGGGCCGACCAGCACGACGAAGCGGCCGGGCTTGACGTCGAGCGAGACGTCCTCGAGCGCGACGACGTCCTGCGTCGTGGTCTTGAAGACCTGCCCGACATTGCGGACCTCGACCGCGCCGGCCGGCTTCAGCGGGGTTATGTTCGCCAATGGCTGCATCGTGTTTCCACCCATCTGACCAGTTCATTGAAGGTGATCGCGATCACGGCGATCATCACCACGCCGGCCAGCAACTGCTTCATCTGAAAATTCTCGCCCCAGGTTGCGATCTGGTGGCCGATGCCGTCGCGCGAGGCGTACATTTCGGCGAGGATGACGCCGGTGAGATTGAAGATCATCGAGATCCGCAGCGCCTCCAGCAGAACGGGGAGCATGCTCGGCAGATAGACGCGGAAGGCGGTCTGCATTGGCGTTGCGCCATAGGAGCGTGCGACGGTCAAATGCTCAACCTTGACCGACTCCACCGCCGTCGTGGTCGACATGATCACGATGAAGATGGTCGAGAAGAAGCCGAAGCCGACCTTCTGCGCAAAGCCGACCCCGAACACCAGGATGAACATCGGCAGGAAGATCGATTTCGGAATGCTGAAGGCGAAGAACAGCAGCGGCTTTGCCACGTCGGCGAAATAGCGGTTCTCTGCAATCAGAAAACCGATCAGCGCGCCGACGGGGACGGCGAGCGCAAACGCCGTCACCACCTCGGTCGCGGTGACGGCAAGGTCCTTGCGCACGCTCGCCCGCTGCAGGAGTTCGCCGAGCGTTGCCAGCGTGTCGGAGGCGGAAGGAAGCAGGCGCGGGTTGACGAGGCCGGTCCGCGACAGGATTTCCCATATCGCAAACAGCGCCACCACGATGGCGACCCGCGCCGCCTTTACGCCTAATCCGCGCATCGCGCCGCCTCAGGGCTTGGTCGGAACCGGCTTGAACTGCGTCGAGATAATCTCGGCGACGGGCCCAAGGTCCTTCATGCCGCCGGCCTTGGCCATGTCGAGCGCGAGCTGAAGCTGCTCCGGAATCTTGGGCCCGTCCATGCTGCCGTCGGTTTCCAGCTTCATGATCGTGTTTTCATATTCCAGCGCCGCGATCTCGGCGGGGATTTCATAGAGCTCGGTGATCAGTTTGACGGACGCGTCCTTGTTGGCGCGCATGAAGGCGAGCGCGCCATAGAGCGCATTCAGCGTCTTCTGCACCATCTGCGGCTTGTCCTGCACGTATTTGTCGAGCGCGATCCAGCCGGCGGCGAGGTTCGGCGGCACTTCCCTGGAGAAGTCGAGGATGGTGCGCGCTTCGCCCGATTTGGAAATCTGGAAGCTCAGCGGCGAGTAAACCACGGCTGCGTCGACATTGCCGGCGAGCAGGTTCGGTACCAGCCCGCCGCCGCCGACGGGCACGCGGGTGAACTCGATCTTCTTGTCCTGCTGGGTCCACAGCGCCAGCAGGTCGGAGCCGGATCCCGCGGAGGTGATCGCGACCTTCTTGCCGGCCAAATCCTTGACGCCGAGCGTCGATTTCGAAAGCGTCATCAATTGCCAGCCGTAATAGCCCATGGCGGCATTTGCGAGCACTTTGGAGTTCACGCCCTTCTTGCGTCCGGCTGATACCAGCGAAGTCGCGTCGAGAATGACGTCGGCAGCACCCGCCGCCATCGCTTCGAACGTCTCGGCGCCGCCGCGATAGATCGTAAGCTCCGCCGCAATGCCTTCCTTCTCGAACAGCTTTTGGCGTACCGCGGTTTCCGCGATCGTGGTCGGCCAGTAAGTTTTGGTGGGAAGGCCGATGCGGACAGTGTCGGCGGCTTGCACGGTGGCTGATGCGCCAAGGACGGTGCCTACCGTGATCGTTGCCAGGATGTGGCGTCGCGTGATCTTCATTGACGTTTCCCTTTGCTTTTTCTTGATTGGTTTGGTCTTCGAGCGATCGATCAGGCGGTGTCGGCACCCCCGGAAGCTTTTGCTGTAGCGAACTCGACGAGGTGCATGGTCGTCATGAAATGCTTCGAGAGTGCCGCGACCGCGGCATCGGCATCGCGCTTGAGCACGGCATCCACGATTGCCGTGTGTTCCGCCTCGACGTTGCGGGATTTTTCGGTGTTACGTCGGATCGCGAGCCTTCGATATCGCTCGCTCTGCTCGTGCAGCACATCACGAAACCCGAGCAGCCATTGCGAGCCGCAGGCATTCACCAGTGTGCGATGAAAGACGCGGTGCCGCACCACCCATTCCTCATAGTGATGGGTTGGATCGTCGGGATAGGTGTGAGGAACGGCGCAGAGCGCCGCGAACGATTTCTCCACCGAGGCAAGCCATGCCGCGTCGCCGCGCTCGATCGAGCGCCGCAGCGCCAGCCCTTCGATATCGACGCGGGTTTGCGTCACGTCGCGAAGGTCCGCAGGCGATACCGGGCTGACGCGAAAGCCGCGCTGGTCGGAATGCCTGCACCAGCCCGTCGGCAACCAGCCGCGACAGCGCCTCGCGCACCGCGGCAAGGCTGACCGAAAACTGTTTTGCGAGACCGGCGATATGCAGCTTCTGGCCGGGCAGCAGCCGGGTCGAAAGAATGTCCGCGCGCAGTCGCTCCTGAACGGCGGACGTCAGGCTTCGAGGCCGTTCGTCGGCAAGACTCTCACCAAAACTCAACCCGATACTGCTCATGGCAGCGGAGATTGGCGAGGGAAGCCGATGTCGTCAATCGAAAATCGATTTTTTCTCTATAGCATTGCAGGGACTGCGATTTCCTAGCCATTTGTCTCAACTGGTCATCTGTCTGGGATCATAGAAGAACCGCTCCTCGATCAGTTGCTCGCCGCGCCAGTTCTGCCAGGCGATCTCTTCCAGCGTTCGCACCGACCCATCCGCGCTGGTGAATGTGAATTTCCAACGCGCGGCTACGGTATCGCCGTCGATCAGGCTTGGCCCGATCCGCGCCGCCTCGATCTTGCTGAAGGCCGCCATCACGCCGCGCTCCTTGGCAACCAGCGCGTCACGGCCGACGACGGGCTCGGAAGTGTTCTCCCGCGTTGAGGCGTCGGGCGCATAGAACTGTTCGATCGCAACGACGTAGTCACCGGCTTCCACCAGCTTAACGAACGCTTCGACGGTCTGACGGCTGGGCATGCGTGTCCTCGTGTTACAAACCGACTACAAGTCGGTAAATACCGACCGAAGGTCGGAAAGTCAACTGGCCGTCGGTTTGAATTTCGACTAGACAAAGGCGATGGCGAAACAGGCTGAACGCCGCCTGGCGACAACGGAAGCAATCCTGAAGGCGGGACGCCGGCTGTTCGGCGAACGCGGCTTTGCCGCCACCACCATGGACGACATCGCGGAATCCGCGCGGGTCGCGAAGGGGGCGGTCTATCATCACTTCGCAACCAAGGAGGCGGTTTTCGAAGCGGTGTTCGATTCCGTCTCCCGGGATCTCGTGGCCGACATCGAACGCGCCACCCGATCCGAACGCGATGTGCTGGCGGCGATGGTTGCCGGCACCCAGCATTACTTTGCGGCCTGCGCCAAGGGGCCGACCGGCCAGATCATCCTGCGCGACGGTCCGGCGGTGCTGGGCTGGGAGCGCTGGCGCGAAATCGACGCCGAGCATTTCGGCGGCAAGTTTCCGCGCGCGCTGGCGGCTGCGATGGACGCTGGTCTGATCGCGCGACAGCCGATCGAACCGCTGTCGCGGTTACTGCTGGGCGCTGTTACCGAGGCCGCCGTTGCCTGCGCGGGGCGGCCGGATGTGATCAAGGCCGGCTCCGAATATAGTCTCGCCTTCAAGTCGTTACTCGAAGCGCTCCGTTTGCGGTGACAGTTTGCGCGGATCTCGCGGTCCGCTCCTCTCAGTTCCGGCCCAGAATTGTCGTGACAACTTCTCGATCTTAACCTAAATAGTTCGTATGCGAAGTAAATGAAAAACCTGTCCAGATGAGCCCCCGTCGCGAGCATCGCCTGGTATTCCTGCTCAATGTCGCGCAGCGCAGGCTGCAGCGCTGGATGGCGGCGCAAACCCAGCAGTGCGGCGTCACGGCCGCGCAGTCGGGGTTGCTGTTCGTTCTGGGCCAGCGCGATGGCGTGTTGATGGGTGAAGCGGGCGCGGCGCTCGATCTCGGCCCGCCCGGCATCAGCGGCTTGGTCGACCGGATGACGGCGGCGAACCTCATCAGGCGCCGCGCCGATCCGGACGACGGCCGGGCGTGGCGGCTGTGGCTGACGCCATCCGGCCGCACCGCGCTGGCGCAGTCGAAGGCCGGGCTCATCGAGGTCAACGCGCGCCTCACGGAAGGATTTAGCGAAGCCGAGATCGATGTCGTCGCGCGCTGGCTCACCAGCCTGCAATCGAGATTTCCCAGAGGAGAAGACGAATGACCGAGCATATCAAGATCGAGAAGAGCGACGGGATTTTGAGCCTGACGATGGCTCGCCCCGACAAGAAGAACGCGCTGACGAATGCGATGTACGGTGCGCTTGCGGACGCGATCGAAGCCGCCGAGACGGATTCATCCGTACGCGTGTTGCTGATCCGCGGCGAGGGCGACATGTTCACCGCCGGCAACGACGTCGGCGAGTTCGCCGCCATCGCGACAGGCGCCGTTCAGGGCGAGCGGCATGTCGGCCGTTTCCTGCAGGCGCTCGCAAAATCGAGCCGTCCGCTGGTCGCAGCCGTCCAGGGCCGCGCCGTCGGCATCGGCACCACGATGCTGCTACATTGCGATCTGGTCGTGCTGGCCGAGAACGCGCTGCTTTCAACGCCGTTCGTCAATCTGGCATTGGTGCCGGAAGCCGCCTCCAGCCTGTTGATGCCGCTTCGCATCGGGTATGCGCGCGCCTACGAGATGTTCGCGCTCGGCGAAGCCGTCGATGCCAAGTCCGCGTTTGCTTGGGGGCTCGCCAACCGGGTGGTGCCGCTGGACAAACTCGACGCTGAAGCAAGAGCGCTCGCGTCCCGGCTGGCGAAGCAGCCGGCGGGCGCCGTCAGCACGACGAAGCGGCTGATGCGCAATCCGGAGCTTCTCATGGCGCAGATCAAGGCGGAAAGCGAGCAGTTCGCGGAGCGCCTGAAAACCGCCGAGGCGCGCGAGGCCTTCGTCGCATTCGCCGAACGCCGGCCGCCAGACTTTTTGAAACTCGCAAAACAGCCGGCGTAGCCGCTTTCTCCCCGCCCGCGACCGGGAGGCAATTGACCGCCCGTGACGGCCCCGCTACCTCTTTCGGGTCGCGTGCGGGGAAACAAATGAACAAGAACAATGACACTTCCGAATTCGATTACGTCATCGTCGGCGCCGGCTCGGCCGGATGCGTGCTCGCCAATCGCCTGAGCGCCGACGGCAAGCATTCCGTGTTGCTGCTGGAGGCCGGACTGAAGGATACCAATCTCTGGATCCACGTGCCGCTCGGCTACGGAAAGCTGTTCAAGGAAAAATCCGTCAACTGGATGTACCAGACCGAGCCGGAACCGGGATTGAACGGCCGGCAAGTGTTCCAGCCGCGCGGAAAAGTGCTCGGCGGCTCCAGTTCGATCAACGGCTTGCTCTATGTGCGTGGCCAGCACGAGGATTACGATCGCTGGCGCCAGCGCGGCAATGCCGGCTGGGGCTACGACGATGTGCTGCCCTATTTCAAGAAGGCCGAAAATCAGCAGCGCGGGCCTGACAAGTACCATGGCAGCGGCGGCCCGCTGCCGGTGTCGGACTGGCGGCATCACGATCCCCTGTCGGAAGCCTTTGTGATAGCTGCGGCCGAGACCGGTGTTCCGACCAATCCCGATTTCAACGGCGCCACGCAGGAGGGCGCGGGATTTTTCCAGACGACGACGCGGCGTGGGCGCCGGGCCAGCACGGCGTTCTCCTACCTTCGTCCCGCCAGGAAGCGGCCTAACCTGCACATCGAGACTTCCGCGCTGGCGCAGCGCATCCTGTTCGAGGGCCGCCGCGCCAAGGCGGTCCAGTACAAGCAGGAAGGCCGCGTGCGCACGGTGCGGGCGCGCAAGGAAATCCTGGTTTCCAGCGGCGCGTATAATTCGCCGCAATTGCTGCAGCTCTCGGGCGTTGGACCGGCCGACTTGTTGAAGCAGCACGGCATTGAGATCGTGCTCGACGCACCCGGCGTCGGCAACGATCTGCAGGACCACATGCAGGTACGGTTGATCACGCGTTGCGCGCAAAAGGTCACACTCAACGATGTCGTCAACAATCCGGTACGCCGGGTGATGGCGGGCATTCAATACGTCGCATTGCGCAAGGGGCCGCTGACGATCGCCGCCGGCACCTCGGGCGCATTCTTCAAGACCAGCCCGCGGCTGGCGTCACCCGATATCCAGATTCACTTCCTGCCGTTCTCGACCGACAAGATGGGCGAGAAGCTGCACGCGCTCTCGGGCTTTACCGCTTCAGTCTGCCAGTTGCGTCCCGAAAGCCGCGGCTCGCTGCGCATCAAAAGCGCAGATCCTTCCATGCCACCGGAAATCCGCATCAACTATCTCGCGACCGAAACCGATCGCCGCGCCTTCATCGATGGCATCCGCATCCTGCGCAGCATCCTCGCAGCCCCTGCACTGAAGGCTTACGCGGTCGCGGAGGTCGATCCCGGTCCGAAAGTGCAGAGCGACGACGAATTGCTGGACTTCTGCCGCCGCACCGGCAGCACGGTCTATCACCCGACCTCGACCTGCCGCATGGGCAGCGATGCGCTTGCCGTCGTCGACCAGCGCTTATGCGTGCGCGGCATCGAAGGCCTGCGCGTGGTCGATGCGTCCATCATGCCCGACCTGATGTCGGGCAATACCAACGCGCCGACCATCATGATCGCCGAAAAGGCGTCGGATATGATCCTGGAGGATGCAAGGTAGGCGTCTGACCGTAGCCCGGATGGAGCGTAGCGTAATCCGGGGTTGTTCGCCGCGGAGAAACCTTTCCCGGATTGCGCTTCGCTCCATCCGGGCTACAAGATTACCCCTTATATGCCCGCACCCGCTTGAGCATCTGCTCGACATGGGCGATCGGGGTTTCCGGCTGGATGCCGTGGCCGAGGTTGAAGATCAGCCGTCCAGCCGCGTAATTCGCCAGCACGTCGTCGACGGCGCGGTCGAGCGCGGCGCCGCCCGCGATCAACGCCAGCGGATCGAGATTGCCCTGCACGGCGACGCGGCTCTGCACGCGCTCGCGGATCAATGACGGCTCGGCCGCCCAGTCGATACTGACGGCATTGACGCCGGTCGCTTCCACATAGGCCGGCAGCAGCGCGCCCGCGCCGCGGGGAAAGCCGATGATTTTTGCATCAGGCGCTTTCGCGCGCACGCCCGCGACGATGCGTTTCGCAGGCTCAATCGACCAGCGCTCGAATTCGCGCGGCGGCAGCACGCCGGCCCAGGTATCGAAGATCTGCAACGCATCCGCGCCGGCCTTGAGCTGGCCGAGCAAATACTGGATCGAATTCTCCACCAGCACGTCGATGATTTCAGCGAACGCCTCCGGATGACGATAGGCCATCATCCGCGCCGGCGCCTGGTCGGGTGTGCCCTGTCCCGCAACCATGTAGGTCGCGACCGTCCATGGCGCGCCGCAGAAGCCGATCAGCGCAATCTCAGGGGCGAGGTCGCGGCGTACGCGGCGCAGCGCCTCATAGACCGGCTCGAGCTTGCCGAAATCGGCCGCGCGCGCCAGCGTCGTCACCTGCTCCGGTGTATTCAGCGGGTCGAGCCGCGGGCCTTCGCCGGCTTCGAAGCGCACGGAGCGGCCGAGCGCATAGGGGATCACGAGAATGTCGGAAAAGATGATCGCGGCGTCGAAGTTGAAGCGGCGGATCGGCTGCAGCGTCACCTCGGCGGCATATTCCGGCGTGAAGCACAGGTCGAGAAAGCTCCCGGCCTTGGCGCGCAGCTCGCGATATTCGGGCAGATAGCGGCCGGCCTGGCGCATCATCCACGCAGGCGGCACCTCCTGCCTGCGGCCGCACAGCACTTCGATAAAAGGTTTCACGGCGGATTTCTGGGACAATCGATAAGTTCCTGCGGGACGGCGGAGATTTGCGTCTCTGATACACGCAGGTTCCCCCCGGGCCAAGGAGGGATACCGGAGCGAAATGTGGAACTGGCGTAAAACCGCGCAGTTATCTCATCCATGGAGGTCCCGATGGCTCAGAAATTCAATCCAGCGGCGCATGACAAGCACGCCGAAGATCCCCGTGAAGCGCAGAAAGCCGATCGGGAAATTCACGAAAAGCTCGAGGCCGGTCTGGTGGATACCTTTCCGGCGTCCGATCCCGTGAGCGCCGCGCAACCAGCGCCGTCGAAGGCCGATAGCGATCGTGCAAACGAAACGCTGTGGAACAAGGTCCGCGCCGTCTTCCGCTGACGCAAATCTCAGTAATGCGGCGGCGGCTCGTTCACCGGGCCCGGCGCGTTGCTTTCGGCTTCCTGAAGGCGCTCCTTCAGTTCAGTGACCTGGCGCGTCAGTCTGTCGATCTCAACCCATTGCGCGGTGATCGTCTGGTTCAGCGTCTCGATGGTCACATCCTGATAAGTCAGTCGCATTTCCAGCGCGTCGATGCGCTCGCTCAGTGCGTCGACGTCACTCATGGGAGCCATCGTTTATCTTGTGCTCCCGCAGGCCATGGCCCAGCGCCACACGTTCGTCGAATACAAAACACTCACCGCGCCAGCGGCTCTCTTGCTCCGGCACGCCTTCGAGATAGCGGAGGATGCCACCCTTGAGGTGATAGACTTCGTTGAAGCCTCGCGCCAGCAGATAGGCGCTGGCCTTCTCGCACCGGATACCGCCGGTGCAGAACATCGCGATCCTCTTGTGCCTGGCAGGGTCGAGTTGCTGCGCGGCGAATTCCTTGAACTGCCCAAAGCTTTTGATACCGGGATCGACCGCCCCTTCGAACGTGCCCATCGCCACCTCGAAGGCGTTGCGGGTATCAATCACCAGCGTGTCGGGTGCGGCAATCAGCTCGTTCCAGTCTGACGGTTCGACATAGGTGCCGACCTGCCGCGTCGGATCGGCGGCAGCATCTCCGAGCGTGACGATTTCCTTTTTCAGCCGGACCTTCAGCCGCTGGAACGGCATCGCGGAAGCGTTTGAAAACTTGAGTTCGAGATGGTCGAGTCGCCCGCCGAAAAGGGCGCCGTGCTGCAACTCGCAGACGAACGCGTCGATGCCCGCATCGCCGCCCGCAACCGTGCCGTTGATGCCCTCATGGGCCAGCAGCACGCTGCCCTTGATCCCGAGGCCGACAGCAAGCGCACGCAGCGGCTCGCGCAGCTCCCGGAAGTCCGGCAGCGCGGCGAATTGGTAGAGGGCGGCGACCTTGAGCGGCATGGCGACCGTTTATCAGGCAGGCCGGGAAGGGGAAACCCCGTATTCCGCCACGTATTCCGCGCATTGCTGCCGGCCAATTCGTTGGCATGCCAGCCATTGCCCTGCCCGGGATGAATATGCCAAGAACGCTGGCTAAGCCCGCCCAATGCCCTCCTGCGGGATGCCCAAGAAATATTGAAGAAACGCTGAAAAGAAAGCACTCGCGATGAGGAATTTCCATTTCGCCGGCCGCTCCACGGTCCATGCCCAGAACGCGATGGTGGCGACGTCGCATCCCGAGGCCGCGTTAACCGCGATCGACGTGATGCGGGCGGGCGGCACGGCGGCGGACGCCGCGGTCGCGGCCTGCGCGCTGCTCGGCGTCATCGAACCGCAATCGACCGGCATCGGCGGCGATTGTTTTGCGCTGATCCAGCCGAAGGGCGAGGGCAAGATCGTCGCCTATAACGGCTCCGGACGCGCGCCGATGGCGGCCAAGGCGGAATGGTATCTGGAGCGCAAGATCCACTCGGTGCCGCTGACCTCGGCCCATGCGGTGAGCATTCCCGGCGCGATCGATGCTTGGGACGCGATCCTGCGCGACCACGGCAAGATGGGGCTCGACACCCTGCTGCAGCCCGCGATCAAGGCCGCCGAGGAAGGT
Organism: Bradyrhizobium sp. AZCC 1610; assembly: GCF_036924515.1. NCBI lineage: Bacteria > Pseudomonadati > Pseudomonadota > Alphaproteobacteria > Hyphomicrobiales > Nitrobacteraceae > Bradyrhizobium > Bradyrhizobium sp. AZCC 1610. Next base: position 966,170 of record NZ_JAZHRR010000001.1, read on the forward strand.
TATGTCGTCGCCCCGCGCATCGCTTTCGATTGGAAGAACCAGTTCGAGAAGCTGAAGAACGGCACCAACACCGAGCGCTATCTTTTGCCGCACGGCAAGCCAGCGGTGGCCGGCGACGTGATCCACCAGCCGGAATTGGGCAAGACGTTACGCGCCATCGCCAAGAACGGCCGCGATGCGTTTTACACCGGCGAGATCGCCGCGGATATGGTGGAGACGCTTCGTGGCATCGGCGGCCTGCACACGCTGGAAGATTTTGCCGCGCATTCGACCGAAGCCACGTCGCCGATCGGTACGATGTACAAGGGCCATGACGTCTGGCAGTGCCCGCCGAATGGTCCTGGTATCACCATGCTGGTGATGCTGAACATCCTCTCTCGCTTCGACTTGACGAAGTTTCCCGCGCTCAGCATCGAGCGCTTCCATCTCGAAGCGGAGGCCGCCCGTATCGCCTACATGATGCGCGAGCAATATATCGGCGATCCCCAGCAGGTTCATGTCGATGTCGCGGGAATCCTCGCCAAGGAATTCGCCGAGGAGCACATCAAGAATATCAGGATGGACCGACTGCTTGATTTGCCCAACGTTGCGCCGCCGATGAATCCGTCCACCGTCTACATCACCGTCGTCGACAAGGACCGCAACGTCTGCTCGTTCATTAATTCGATCGCGCATTCCTTCGGATCGGCGATCGTGTCCAACAAAACCGGCATCCTGCTGCAGAACCGTGCCGGCGGTTTCCGGATTCAGCCCGGCCATCCCAACTGCATCGCGCCGGGCAAGCGGCCGCTGCACACGATCATTCCGAGCCTCGCCACCAAGAACGGCCGCGCCATGATGCCGTTCGGCGTGATGGGCGGACAGTATCAGCCGGTGGGGCAGACCCATGTGCTGACCAACATCCTCGACTATGGCTGCGACGTGCAGGAAGCCATCGATATGCCGCGCGGCCTGCATTATGAGGGCGTCTACCAGCTCGAGGACAGCGTGCCGGCCGAGATCGTCGAAGGCCTGAAGAAGATCGGCCACAAGACCACCAGCGTGGTCGGCCCGCTCGGCGGTGGCCAGGCGATCTGGATCGACTGGGACAAGGGCACGCTGACCGGCGGCTCCGATCCCCGCAAGGACGGTTGCGCGCTGGGCTATTGAGCGTCTAGAAGCTCCGTCTCTCCAAGAAGAGGTTCAACAGATGCGCTTCTCCCGACGCACGATCATCCGGACCGCATTCGCCGCCGTGGCGGCCGCGGTTTCCACACCCGTTGCCATCAGGATGGCTTCGGCCCAGACCGCAGGAAAACCCATGACCACAGCTTCAGGCTTGCAGATCATCGACAGCAAGGTCGGCACCGGCGCGTCGCCGAAGACCGGCCAGACCTGTGTCATGCATTATACCGGATGGCTCTACGAGAACGGCCAGAAGGGCAAGAAGTTCGATTCATCCGTGGACCGCAACGAGCCGTTCGAGTTTCCGATCGGCCAGCGCCGGGTGATCGCCGGCTGGGACGAGGGTGTTGCCTCGATGAAGGTCGGCGGCAAGCGCACGCTGATCATTCCGCCTGAACTCGGCTACGGCGCGCGGGGCGCCGGCGGCGCCATCCCGCCGAATGCGACGCTGATGTTCGACGTCGAATTGCTGGCGGTGAAGTAACACGCGCAACGGGGAGGCGCATCGTGAAGGTCTCGATCCTCGACGATTATTTCGACACGTTGCGCATCCTCGACTGCTTCGGCAAGCTGGCCGGACACGACGTCACCATCTGGAACGATCACGTCCAGGACGTCGATGTGCTGGCAGAACGCCTGCGCGACACCGAAGCGCTGGTGCTGATCCGCGAGCGCACGCAAATCCGCACGCCGCTGCTGGAGCGGTTGCCGAAACTGAAGCTGATCAGCCAGCGCAGCGTCTATCCGCACATCGACATCGACACCTGCACCCGGCTCGGTATTGTCGTGTCATCCAGCCAGCACGCCGATACGCCGTCCTATGCGACCGCCGAATTCACCTGGGGCCTGATCCTGGCGGCGATGCGCGCCATTCCGCAGCAGATGGCGGCGCTCAAGGCTGGCAAATGGCAGATCGGCGTCGGCCACACGCTCCGCGGCAAGACGCTCGGCATTTACGGCTACGGGCGGATCGGCGCCGTCGTCGCCGGCTACGGCAAGGCGTTCGGCATGAACGTGCTGGTATGGGCCCGCGAACCGGCGATGGCGAAGGCCCGTGCCGACGGCTACGAGACCGCCGCCAGCAAGGTTGATTTCTTCGAACGGTGCGATGTGCTTTCGCTGCACATGCGCCTGGTCAATGCGACGCGCGGCATCGTCAAGGCGGAAGATCTCGCGCGCATGAAACCCTCGGCGCTGCTGGTCAACACCAGCCGCGCGCCGCTGATCGAGCCGAACGCGCTGGTCAATGCGCTGCGCGCCGGGAGGCCCGGCATGGCGGCGATCGATGTCTATGAAAAGGAACCGCTCCGCGACGTCAACGATCCCCTGCTGACCATGGACAACGTGGTCTGCACGCCGCATCTCGGCTACGTCTCGCGCGACGAATACGAAATCCAGTTCACGGATATCTTCGACCAGATCCTGGCCTATGCTGCGGGCACGCCGACGAATGTCGTCAATCCGGATGTGATGTCCAGACGGCGCTGAGGCTCGGCAGGCATCAGGGCGCGGATCGGCGAGGGACGAGCCCGGCCATGACGAAAACCGGGGCGCCCATGCGCCGCCGGCTCCCTTAATCTTCTGGTTTGCAGCCCTACTTTTCGATACCGTTCGGACGAACGATTTTCCGAGAAGGCGCACAATGACCGGCACGCACGACCACACCCATTCCCACGATCACGACCATTCGCACGGCGATGCCGAGCGCTGGAAGCATGACGGCGTCCGCGTCATTCCCGGCAACCAGCTCGATCCCAACGTGCCGTCCACCGCCGGCATGGACCGCAAGGCCGCGATCAATTTCGCCCGCGTCGGCGCGCAGAAATTATGGGCGGGGACCGTGACGATCCGGCCCGATGCCAAGACCGGTGCGCATCATCACGGCCACCTCGAAAGCATCATCTATGTCGTGAAGGGCAAGGCGCGGATGCGCTGGGGCGAGCAGTTGCAATTCACCGCGGAGGCCGGCCCCGGCGATTTCATCTTCGTACCGCCCTATGTGCCGCATCAGGAGATCAACGCCAGCCGCGACGAGGTGCTGGAATGTGTGCTGGTGCGCAGCGACGGCGAGGCGGTCGCGATCAACCTCGACATCGAGCCGGTGGAAAAACCCGAGACGGTGCTGTGGGTCGATCCGGTGCACCGCGATCCCGCCGAGAAGAAGTAATAACAAAGGCCGCCTTCGTGCGGATGTCGCAGGGAATGCCATGAAGCTTGTTCGCTACGAGAGCGCGGGCCACGTCGCTACCATCACGATGGATCGCGCGTCGGCGCACAATGCGCTCAACAACACCCTGTGCGACGAGTTGCGCGCGGCCTGGCTCCGCTTTCACGAAAGCGATGACCGTGTTGCGGTGCTTGCGTCATCCGAAGAGAAGTATTTTTCTGTCGGCGCCGACGTCAGGGATCTTCCTGCCAACATGTGGCACGCGGTGCCTGGATTGGGCGTCGAACTCGACAAGCCGGTCATTGCCGCGACATCCGGATGGGTTGTCGGCGGCGCCTTCGTGCTGGTGCAGATGGCGGACATGTGCGTGGCGTCGGAGACGACGCGCTTCATCTACCCCGAGGGCAAGATCGGCACCACCGCCGGCGGCATCTCCTCGGTGATGGCCCGGATGCCGCACAAGATCGCCATGGAGTTTTTGCTGGTCGGCGAGGAAATGTCGGCGGAGCGCGCCTGGCAGATCGGCTTCGTGAACAAGGTCGCGCCGAAGGGGCAGCATGTCGCACTCGCCCAGGAGATGGCGGCGAAAATTGCCGCCAACGCGCCCCTGGTGGTCCGGGCGCTGAAGAAACTCGCCCGCGACGCCATGCCGAAGGGGCCGCTGGAAGGGGTCGCCGAGGTGCGCCGGCTGCTCGATGTCATCAGGGACAGCGAAGACCTCAAGGAAGGCGTCAAGGCGTTCGCCGAAAAGCGCAAGCCCGACTTCAAGGGCAGATAGCGGCCATTCGCCGCCGGATGCCGGCGACGGCACGCCGTTTCGCCGCCTGAAAAAAATTTGAAAAGGATGTCGGATCCGTCTTCGCGGGTTCGTCCTTGGCATGAGCCCCTCGAAAGGAACCGATTATGGCCAAAATGATCTTCGTCAACCTGCCGGTCAGTGACCTCGCCCGCTCGACCGCCTTCTATCAGGCGATCGGCGGCGAAAAGAACCCGCAATTCTCCGATGACACCGCGTCCTGCATGGTGTTTTCCGAGAGCATCTACGTCATGCTGCTGACCCACGACAAGTATCGCCAATTCACTTCGAAGAAGATCGCCGATGCCAAGGCAACCAGCCAGGTCCTGATCTGCCTGTCCGCCGACAGCCGCGACGCGGTGGACGACATGGTCGGGAAGGCGCAAGGCGCGGGCGGCGGCTCCGATCCAGGCCCGAAGCAGGATTACGGCTTCATGTATGGCCGCAGCTTCGAAGATCCGGATGGCCACCATTGGGAGGTGATGTGGATGGATGTCGCGGCAGCAACCGCTGCACAGTCAGCCATAGCCGATGCCTGATAAATCGAACCTGTCAGCAACCCGGAGTTCTCCCGATGTCCAAGATTTCTCCCTGCCTGTGGTTTAGCAGCGAAGCCGAGGAGGCCGCGAAGTTCTACGTCTCGCTGCTGCCGGATTCCCGGATCGAGAAGATCCAGCGCAATACCATCGATAGCCCCGGCGGCAAGGCCGGCACCGTGCTGGTGGTGGACTTCACGCTGGCCGGCCAAGGTTTCATGGCGCTGAATGGCGGCATGAAGATGGAACACACGCACGCGATCTCCTTCAAGATCGACTGCGCCGACCAGGCCGAGGTCGACCGGCTCTGGGATGCATTGCTCGCTAACGGCGGCAAGGCCGACCAATGCGGCTGGCTGAAGGATCGCTTCGGCGTGTCCTGGCAGATCGTGCCGACCGCGCTGATGAAGTATATCGGTGGTTCCGACACCGCTGGCGCGCAGCGGGCCATGCAGGCGCTGCTCGGCATGGTCAAGCTTGATGTCGAAGGCTTGAAGCGGGCGTATGAGGGGAAGAGCGCGGCGTGAGCTGCCTGCTTACCTCGCCCCGCTCTTGCGGGGAGAGGTCGGATTGCGAAGCAATCAGGGTGAGGGGGACTCTCCACGAATCTGTTCTTTCGAGTTTGCGGAAGCAACCCCTCACCCCGACCCTCTAAGAGCAAGCTTCGCTTGTCTCGACCCCGCAAGAGCGGGGCGAGGGAGCGATGATCCCTAATAACTGACCCTCAAACCCACTCCGCCGTGAAGTGTATTGCCGACCGGCTGCGGGCCGGCGGTGCCGTTGAGGAAGAGGTCGGCGACCCAGCCCTTGGTGATGCGGAAGCCGAGCCGGCCGCCATATTCGAACCAGCCCTGGTTGCCGATGACAGGCACGATGGTGCCGTCGCCGGTCACGCTGGCGACGATGCCGGATCGCGTTCCGAAGGATTGCACCCATCCGCCGTTGATGTTGGCTTCGACGCTTGAGCCGAACAGATGGGTCCACTGTCCGCCGACCTTGACGAGGTTGGTGCGGTCCGTGCCATCGGCGATCGAGGCGTCGAACGGATTGAAGGCTGTGGTGGGGTCCGTGTAGCCCTTCACCCGCTGCCATAGCTGCCAGACCTCGACGGAAGCCGCCACCTCATCGCGCGGCGACAGCCGGCTCATCCAGCCGGCGCGGCCATAGACGGCGTAATTCTCGCTCGTGGTCGAACTTTCGAGCGATACCGCGCCGAGGCTCGTCGTGTAGCTGCGCGCGTAGCGCACTTTCTGGAACGGCGACAGGATGGTGCCGATATCGAAGAACGGCCGCGACGATCCCCAGTCGACGAAATCATAACGCAGCGCGAACGCGCCGATCGGCGAACTGGTGACGCGATAGCCGCCTTCATTGTACTGGGCATAGGCGATGCCGGCGAGCAGCGACAGATTGGGCGTCAGGTTCTTGCGGCCGTGAATGCCGGCCGAGAACGAACCCGCCGAACCGAACGCGCTGACGCAATCGTTGCAATTGACCTGCTCGTTGATCCCCAGCAGCACGTTGCCAAGCACACGGTTGGTGATCATCTGGTTGAAGCGCTGTCCGGCCAGGTCGTTGATCGACCCGGCGCTCGAACCGGTCACAGCCGCCGGTGGCGCGTTGGTGATTGGCGTCGATGTGGGGCTTGGCGTCGGCGACGGAGAAGTCGATGGCGTTGGGCTCGGCGTTGGCGTCGGCGGATAGCACTCGATGCACTCTTCCAGCGGTGTCGGCGAGGGCGATGGCGACTGCGCCCACGCAGGCGATGATTGCGTCGCGGGCAGCGCGACAAAGAGCGTTGCGCATAACAGAACGCTGCGGCTGAAATTTGCCATGGTCAGCGCCCGCACAGCATGCCGGTGGGATCGCTGCCGTCATCGACGATGACGGGCGCCGCATCGGCATACTGCGTCTTGCTGCAAAGCCCTGTCGCGGCGCTGCAGGTTGCGGCAAATGTCCATGGCGGGTTGTTGGTCTTCCTGATCGTCGATCTGCCGCCGGCGCCCGAGGTGATGATGGCGGTGTCGCCGGGGCGCTGGATGCATTCAAAGCTGACCGTGCATACCGAGGCCGCGCCGTCCTGCAGGTTGACGATGGTCTGGCCACGCTGCGACAGGATGTCGAGCGTGGTGCCGCGCACGCCAATGGTCGCCAGCGGCGTCGTGATCTTGTAGGCGGCCTTGTCCGAATGGCCGGTGACGAAGCGAAACGCGCCCGAGGTCATGCGCACCGCGACTTCGCGGTAGTGATGTTCGTCGTCGAAAACGGTACGGTCGAGCTTGAGCGTCGCGTTGGGTCCGAGCGAGAGGTTGGTGCTGTCGGCCATCACCAGCCGCGTGGCGCTGTCGATCCCGGTGCGCACGGTTTCGTCGCGGACCAGTCCATCGCCGACCTCGATCTGGGTGGTCGAAGGTCCGGCAACGCGGAGCACTTCATTCTTGACGACGGCCGCTTCGCCGACGCGCGTTTGCGCATACGCGGGAGCAGCGAACGCAGTTACCAGGCCAATGGCAATTAGCAAACGAAAGCAGTTACTGAAATTCATTTCAAAGCCGATCGATTTACCCCGACATCGCACCGGATCGCGCGCGCGTGCTATGTGGCAGAATTATCACTCGCGTGGCCTACTCGCCCGTCGGTTGGTGATTGCGGAATCGAAATGCGTTCAATGCGATGGACATAAAAATCCGAAGCCACCACACTCAATTTTGCCGCAATGTCATCCAGTCCCTGATTCCGGGCCAGATTGTCCGTGAAGCCATTAGCCCCATCACATTCTGTTCTGCCCGCTTTGATGATGCGCACGGGCATCATCGCGGCAGTCCTTTTTGTTCTCGCGCATTTCGTGATGCTGATCGGCGTCACCGCGCCGGAGAAACTCTATTTCGACGAGGTGCATTACGTGCCGGCGGCGCGGCAGATGCTCGAGCCGGTGATGCGAGAGCCGATGCTCAACCCGATGCATCCGCCGCTCGCCAAGCAGTTCATGGCGCTGTCGATCCATTCGTTCGGCGACGGGCCGCTGGGCTGGCGCTATCCGGGCGTATTGTTCGGATCGCTCGCCATCGTCGCGGTGTATCTGTGTGGCCTGGCGCTGTTCGCAGCGCACGGGCCGGCCATTGCAGCGAGCCTGCTCGCCTTTTTCAACCAGATGCTGTTCGTGCAATCGCGGATCGCGATGCTGGATATTTTCGCGCTCACCTTCAGCCTGTTCGCGATCGCGGCGTTCATGCATGGCTTTCGAAAGCAGCGGCCGCATCTGTGGTTCGCGCTTGCCGGGACCGGCTTCGGCCTGTCGATCGCCTGCAAATGGAGCGGGCTCTTCGTGCTCGCGGTCTGCATTGCCCTCGTCGCCGTGATCCGCCTGATGCAAAGCTGGCGCACGCAATTCGCCGACGCCAGCCCTGATGATTGGTACCGGCCCGATCTCTGGCCCGGCTTCAAGGCCGGGCATTTCGCCGCCTGCTTCGTACTGATTCCGGCTGCGGTCTATTTCGTGACCTTCATTCCGCTTTATGGGCCGTCGGTTACGAATATTCTGGAAGCGCAACGGCGGATCTTCAGCGATAACACCACGACCGCGATCGCGGGCCACACTTATATGAGTTCGTGGCCGTCCTGGCCGTTCCTGGTGCGGCCGGTCTGGTATCTCTTCGACAAGATCGGCGACGACCGGATCGCCGCGGTGGTCTTCCTCGGCAATCCGCTGATCCTGTGGCCGGCGCTGATTGCGGTCGCGATCTGCCTGCGCGACTGGATTGTGACGCGGCGGGTCGATGCCTTCCTGATATTGGCGTTCTATTTCGGCCCCTACCTCGCATGGGCGTTGCTGCCGAGAACGCTCGGGTTCCTTTATTACTATCTTCCGGCGGCGACCGCGGCGAGCCTTGCGCTGGTCTATGCCTTGAACCGCGGCGGCATGCCCCGCTGGTTGTTGTGGGCTTATGTTGCGGTCGGTTTTGCCGGTTTTGCCGCAATGTTGCCGATATCGGTCGCGTTCATTGGCACCTCGATGGCGACGTTCAGCCGCCTGATGATCTTCCAGAACTGGATTTGAGGGAGCAGGGATCGCCGATCGCTGTTTGCAGTCGTGGGGCGATGCCACCCGCGAACGGCTGACGCGCGTGATCGCCAACGCTGCGAACGGCGCGCAGCGCGCGGCGATGCTGACGCAGCGCTTGCTGGCGTTTGCGCGAAGGCAGCCGCTCGATCCCAAACTGACCAATGTCGGTCAATTGGTCGCCGGCATGTCGGATTTCTTCAGGCGTACGCTGGGTGAGAACGTGCTGGCGGCAAAGATCAGGGAAATTCTCGACAAGTCGTAGAGCGAACGAACCGGTGCGTCGTGCTTCCCGTCCGCAATCAAAATCCGCCTGCCGCAAGCGGCAGGCGGATTGACGTTCAAGACCTCACTTCGACGCGGTCTTGGTGTCCATGTTGACGACCTGAACGCGGCGGTTGGTCGGGTCCGTCGGCGCATTCGGATCCTTCGGCTTGCTCTCGCCGTAACCGACGGTCACGAGATTGGAACCGACGATGCCGTACTTCTCGGTCAGGTACTTCTTGATCGTGTCGGCGCGGCGCTCGGAAAGATCCTGGTTATACGCCTCGCCGCCGATCGCGTCGGTATGGCCGGCAACGACGAAGGTCGAACCCTTGAGGCTCGAATCAGAGAGCGCCTTGCCGAGTTCCTGCACGGCGGTCACCGAGCCCTTGCTGATGTCGGCCGAATTGTAGTCGAACTGGATTTCGAGATCGATCTTCGGCTTGCTCGCAGCAAGTTCCGCAATTTCCTGGCGCTCGCCGAGCGACAGTGACCGCGTCTTGCGGTTGCGCAGCGTGTTGACGAAGCCGGTTTCCTTGGCCTGTACGGCGGCGTCCGCCGGCTGCTGCGCGCCGGTCGAAAGGCCGCGGGTCGCGCCCGGCTTCGGCTTCAGCGCGTCCAGGATTTTGTCGGCCGAAACGGTGTCGCCGGCGACAGCCAGGCCCGCCATCGACAGGGTGGCGCCGATAGTCATGATGGAAAGAAAGCGCGTCATTGTCTTAATCCTCACTGTTAACGCCCTGCAAAGGTGGCGTGCATGACGTTTTGATGCTGCGAGGATAGGACGGGTTCAAAGTAGGTAATGTGATTCAAGTCACATTGATAACGCCAGCTTTCCGACTAGGGCTGGCTTTGAGCCGGCATCGCAGGGTGTTTGAGGCCAATACGCCGTCATTCTGCGTGTCGGGACGTCGCCGGTGGATGATCGTCCAACATTGCTCGCGTGATCTGAATCACCTTTCGATCGGTGACCGGGATGGATCATCGACCTTCTTGGAAGACTCTACCAGGCAGGAACCGTTTCGATCTCGACCGTAGCCCCGCCATGACGTCGGGCGTCGGCTGGCCGGCCTCGACTTCGGCATCAGGCTTTCGCCAAGTTCGGTGGAGGCTACTCGCGCTGTGCGGTGATCGAAGCGCAGCGATCCCGGCGATCTCAATGTCCCGCAGCACAACGCACTGCAGTGACAGGACGGTGCGAGCAGGGTGGCATCCGTAGTCTTGCGGGATAAGCGACCGCTGCATCACTTCCCGCCGCTGACTTCAGAAAAGAAAAACTGTGTGCCGTCGCGCCAGCGCCGATCTCTGGACAACAAATCGGCCAGATGCGTCTCTAGCAAATCTACTCACAAAAAAATCTGAAGAAGAATTCGTTCGGGGCAACCAAACGGGCGGGGCGGGTGTTACAGTCAGTCAAGCGTCAGCGTGAGTACCAGGGTTACCGTGCCAGCGCATCGGAGCCTGCCGGTTCCGGAAGTTCAATGCCAACATTGATCGGAGCGGCGTTGATCGCCGCTGCAATTTTGCTGTCGACGCTGATCAATTCGCTCGGCAGCCGCTATGTCGGGTTCGAAAGCCCGACGGAGGAGAGCGCGTGGCTGGTCGATCGTCTCACCGGCCACGTCTACAAATGCCATGCGCCCCAGCCCGGCCGCGCCTCCTGCGAGGCCGAGATCGCAACCGGCAGTGTGGGGGAGCGGCCGAAGCGGTGAGGTGAGTTCGCGCCGCGGGCCGGCGACCACGGAACCCGGGACTCCCCCCGCGCGCGAATCCCGCTACATTGTTGCGCGATGCTCCGCGCGACTGAACCCCGTCCCCTGACCAAAACCGAGGCCCGGCGAATCTGGCTGCATGCCCAGCGGCTCGATACGAACGAGCCGTTCGGCGTCGGACCGCAGGCGGTTGCGGCGGCGGTGGACCATCTCGGCTATGTGCAGATCGACACCATTCACGTCATCGAGCGCTGCCATCATCACATTCTCTATAGCCGTATCCCGGCTTACGCCCGCGCGGACCTGCGTCAGGCGCAGAGCGTCGACAAGAGCGTGTTCGAATACTGGACGCATGCGCTGTCCTATGTGCCGGCGAAGGATTTTCGCTTCTTCGTCCCGGCGATGCGAGAGCACCGGCGCGAGGGCCATCGATGGTTCGCCTCCGTGAAGCCCGAGGACACCCGCAAGGTGATGCGGTTGCTGCGGCGCGACGGCGCGCTGACCATCCGCGACATCGAGGACGACATTCTGACCGAGAAGGAACATCTCTGGCAGAGCCGCAAGCCCTCGAAGCGGGCGCTGCAGCTTGCCTTCTACACCGGCGAGGTGACGATTTCCGAACGTACCGGCATGCTCAAGACCTATGAGCTGATGACGCGGCATTTCGGCTGGGACAAGCCGCCGAAGCCGGCGACGTCGGCGGAAATCATCGCTTACCTGCTCGACCGTGCGTTACGTTCGCAAGGCGTCGTCAGCCTCGATTCCATTTGCCATCTCGACGCGCCGAGCAAGGCGGCGGTGCGGCGCCTGATCGAGGCGCGGGTGCGGCGCAAGGAATTGGCGCCGGTTGCGCTCGAAGGGGCCGGCAAGCAGGAGCATTGGATCCGGCCGGAAGTGCTGGAGGCGGATCCGCCGGCAGACGCGGGCGATGGCCCGGTGCACATTCTCTCGCCTTTCGATCCGCTTGTTATCCAGCGCAAGCGCACCGAATTGTTCTTCGATTACGGTCACCGCTTCGAGGCCTATGTGCCAAAAGACAAGCGCCTGTTCGGCTATTTCGCGCTGCCCGTCCTGGTCGGCCAAGACATCGTCGCCGCCATCGACCTCAAGACCGACCGCCAGAACAAGAAATTGCTGATGCAGAAATGGAGCTGGGTCGGCAAGGGCGCGGCGCGGGCCTCGCGCAAGGACTACAAGCGCCGCATCGAGGAAGAATTGGATCGCTTTGAGCGGTTTCAGCTGGCGGAGTGAGGTTTCCGTCCAGGAACCCGGCGGCGCCGGGTTGGTTGGTTCCATGTCAGGAAGCTGAGGGAGACGATATGGCCAAGGACAAAGACAAGGAAAAATCGATTCCGGAAAAGTTCACAGACGCGATGAAAGGCATCGCCGGCACCGCGACGGAAGCCGCAAGCCAGGCGTTGAAGGCGGATGAGCCGGGCTTGAGGGCCGACGAACGCGCGGTGGCCTATGTGCCGCTCGCCGCCGACGGCCTCGTTTCCGATCCGCTGATGGTACCGCCGGTCGCAGCCGCGCCTGCACGGCGAAAGCGCGCGGCAAAGAAGCGGCGCAGCGCAACGGCAGCCAAGGCAACGAAAGCCAGAGCGGCCAAGGCAAGGACAACGAAGCCCGGGAGGTCGAAGAATACGGCCAAGAAGGCCGCCAGCAAGAAATCGAACAAGGAGTCCGGTCCTGCGCGGAAGGTCGCGAGGAGCGCCAGAAAGAGCGTACCTACGAAGACGCGCAAGAAAGCTCGCCGCGCGCGGTAAATGGCGGCGGGTTTCGGCCGAGTAACCGAAGCAGGCGCGTAGCCTGGATTTCGCCGCGCTCCATTCAGGCTACTTCTCCGGAGACGGGCAACTAGGCGGGCACGATTTCGGCTGTCCAGCCGCCATCGGTTTCCAAGGAAAGCAATTACCTCTTAACCCATTTCCTATCACGAAATGATGACCACTGACGAATGTTGACATTCATCAGTGAGCATTCAATACTCTTCATCAGATCCGCGATGGAGAGTCCGATGTTTGCCCGTTCCATTTTCTCTAGCTATTACAGGCTCTTGACGGGAGCTTCGCTAGCCTTTGCGGTGTTCGCATTGGCCGGCTGCAATGAAAAGGCCGCCGAAACGGCCGTCCCCGGACGCCCGGTACTGATCGCCACGGTGCATTATGCAGCCGAGACGCCGGAGCGCAGCTTTGTCGGCACCATCCGGCCCCGGATTGAGACCGACATGGGCTTCCGGGTTCCCGGCAAGGTCGCCAAGCGCCTGGTCGAGGTTGGCCAGACCGTCGATATCGGCCAGCCGCTGGCCACCCTCGACGAGGTCGACCTGAAGCTGCAGGCCGAGCAGGCGGAGGCCGAATTTCGCGCCGCCACCGGCGTGCTGGCACAGGCTGGCGCCGCCGAGCAGCGCGCCAAGGATCTGCGCGCCAAGGGCTGGACCACCGACGCCCAGATGGATCAGAGCCGCGCCGCCGCTGATGAAGCGCGCGCACGCCTTAATCGCGCCGAGCGGCAGGTCGAACTCACCAAGAACTCTCTGTCTTATGCAACGCTGCTGGCCGACAGCCGCGGCGTCGTCACCGCGACCCTGATCGATCCCGGCCAGGTCGTGGCCTCCGGCCAGACCGCGATCCGCGTCGCGCGCTTTGCCGAAAAGGAAGCGGTGGTCGCGATCCCCGAGACGCTGGTCGGGCGCGCCAAGTCCGGTACCGCCACCGTAACGCTGTGGTCGGATGCGGAGAAGAAATATACTGCGAAGCTGCGCGAGATCGCGCCGTCGGCCGATCCGGCGACCCGGACTTACCTCGCAAAGTTCTCGCTGCCGGAAGCCGACGACAAGGTCTCGCTCGGCATGACCGCGACGCTGACGCTGGCCGACGCCGCCACCGAGCGCGTCGCCAGGCTGCCGCTGTCAGCGCTGTTCAGCCAAGGCAGCACCCCCTCACTCTATATTGTCGATGATGCCGGCGCGGTGAAGCTGCAGCCGGTGGTCGTGAAATCCTACGAGAGCAATTCGGTCGTGATCTCCGGCGGCGTCAATGACGGCGCCAAGGTGGTCGCGCTCGGCGTGCAGAAGATCGATCCGGCCCAGAAGGTCCGGGTGGTCTCGTCGCTGTCGTTTTAGTCCCGTCATTGCGAGCCAACGGGTCGCGCGAAATGCGCGCCCGATGACAGGCTCCGCGAAGCAATCAATGTCGCCACAAGGAAGTATGGATTGCTTCGTCGCTTCGCTCCCTTGCGCAAACGCTTCGCGTTTGTCGCAGGCAATGACGGTCACAGTAAGTCGCACCTTGGCAATTCGGTTCGTTGGAGAGTGACATGAAGCGCTTCAATCTCTCGGGCTGGGCGGTGAGCCATCCGACCCTGATCCTGTTCCTGATGATTGTGCTGGGTGCCGCCGGTTTCTTCTCCTACCAGCGGCTTGGCCGCGCCGAGGATCCGTTCTTCACGGTGAAGGTGGTCAACGTTTCGGCGATCTGGCCGGGCGCGACCGCGCAGGAAATGCAGACCCAGGTCGCCGACCCCATCGAGAAGAAGCTGCAGGAATTGCCGTTCTTCGAGAAGGTGCAGACCTATTCAAAACCGTCGTTCACGGCGATGCAGGTTACCTTCAAGGATTCGACGCCGCCGAAGGATGTGCCGTACCTGTTTTATCTGCTGCGCAAGAAAATCGCCGACGTGCAGGGCCAGTTGCCTGCCGGCCTGCTCGGGCCGAACGTCAACGACGAATTTTCCGACGTCGATTCCATTCTCTACATGATGACCGGCGACGGCGCCGACTACGCGCAATTAAAGAAGGCCGCCGAAGGCATGCGCCAGCGGCTCTTGAAGGTGCAAGGCGTCACCAAGGTCAATCTCTACGGCACCCAGGACGAGCGCATCTTCGTCGAGTTCTCGCACGCCAAGCTGGCGACGCTCGGCATCACGCCGCAGGCGTTGTTCGATTCGCTCGCCAAGCAGAATAACGTCACGCCGGCAGGTACGGTGGAAACCTCCTCGCAGCGCGTGCCGCTGCGCGTCACCGGCGCGCTTGACGGCGCCAAGGCGGTGGCGGAGACGCCGGTCGAAAGCAATGGCCGCGTGTTCCGGCTCGGCGATATCGCGACCGTTACCCACGGCTTCGTCGATCCGCCGACTTTCGTCGCCCGCCAGGAAGGCAAGCCGGCGATCGGCGTCGGCGTGGTAACCACCAGGGGCGCCAACATTCTCGAACTCGGCAAGGAGGTCGAAAAAGCGACCGCCGATTTCATGAAGGCCGTGCCGCAGGGCATCGAGGTGGAGCAGATCGCCGACCAGCCGAAGGTGGTCGAGCGGGCCGTCGGCGAGTTCGTGCATTCCTTCATCGAGGCGCTGGCGATCGTGCTGTTCGTCTCGTTCGTGGCGCTCGGCTGGCGCACGGGAATCGTGGTCGCCATGTCGGTGCCGCTGGTGCTTGCCATCGTCTTCATCGTCATGAACGCGATGTCGATCGACCTGCACCGCATCACGCTCGGCGCGCTGATCATCGCGCTCGGCCTATTGGTCGACGACGCCATCATCGCCGTGGAAATGATGGTGGTGAAAATGGAACAGGGCTGGGACCGCGTCCGCGCGGCCGCCTTTGCCTGGGAATCAACTGCGTTTCCGATGCTCACGGGAACGCTGGTCACGGCCGCTGGCTTCCTCCCCATCGGCTTTGCCAATTCGGCGGTCGGCGAATATGCCGGCGGCATCTTCTGGATCGTGGCGATCGCGCTGGTCGCATCCTGGTTCGTCGCGGTGATTTTCACGCCCTATATCGGCGTCAAGCTGCTGCCGAACATCAAGGTTCACCACAACCACGATCCGCACGCGGTCTATGAGACCCGCATGTATCGCATCCTGCGCAGCATGGTGCAGTGGTGCGTCGATCACCGGATCAAGGTGGTGGCGGCGACGGTCGGCGTGTTCGTGCTGTCGATCGTAGGCTTCGGCAATGTGCAGCAGCAATTCTTCCCGCTCTCCGAGCGGCCCGAGCTGTTCCTGCAGTTGCGCCTGCCGGAAGGCACCGCCTTCAACGTCACCGAGAAGGCCGTGAAGAAGGCCGAAGCGCTGCTCAAGGACGACAAGGATATCGCCACCTACACCGCCTATGTCGGCCAGGGCTCGCCGCGGTTCTGGCTCGGCCTCAATCCGCAACTGCCGAACGAGGCCTTCGCCGAGATCGTGATCGTCTCCAAGGACGTCGAGGCCCGCGAGCGGATCAAGGCGCGGCTGGAGAAGGCGGTCGCCGGGGGCGATCTGTCCGAAGCGCGGGTGCGCATCGATCGCTTCAATTTCGGCCCGCCGGTCGGCTTCCCGGTCCAGTTCCGGGTGATCGGCCCCGACGCCAACACGGTGCGTGACATCGCCTACAAGGTGCGCGATGTGATGAAGCAGAATCCCAGCGTTACGGAGCCGCAGCTCGACTGGAACGAGCAGTCGCCCTACCTGAAGCTGGTGGTGGATCAGGACCGCGCCCGCGCGCTCGGCCTGACCCCGCAGGACGTCTCGCAGGCGCTCGCCATGCTGATCTCGGGCGCGCAGGTCACGACCATCCGTGATGGCATCGAGAAGGTCGGCGTGGTCGCCCGTGCGGTACCGTCCGAACGGCTCGATCTCAAGAGCGTCGGCGACCTCACCGTGACCTCGCGCAACGGCGTCGCCGTGCCGCTGCAGCAGATCGCCAAGGTCGAGTATTCGCACGAGGAGCCGATCATGTGGCGGCGCAACCGCGACATGGCGATCACGGTGCGCACCGACGTCGTCGACGGCGTCCAGGCCCCCGATGTCACCAACCAGATCTGGCCGAAGCTGCAGGAAATCCGCGATCAGCTCGAGCCGGCCTACCGGATCGAGCCGGGCGGCGCATTCGAGGAATCCGAGAAGGGCAACGCTTCGATCGCCCTGCTGTTTCCGCTGATGGCGCTGGTGATGCTTACCCTGCTGATGATCCAGTTGCAGAGCTTCTCGCGTCTGATCCTGGTGTTCCTGACCGCGCCGCTCGGCATCGTCGGCGCCTCGCTCGGTCTCAACATTGCCAACCAGCCGTTTGGTTTCGTGGCGCTGCTCGGACTGATCGCGCTGGCCGGTATGATTATGCGCAACGCGGTGATTTTGGTCGACCAGATCGAAACCGACGTTTCCCAGGGCCTGACGCGCAAGGAAGCCATCGTCGAGGCCACCGTCCGCCGTGCCCGCCCGGTGGTGCTGACCGCGCTGGCGGCGATCCTAGCCATGATCCCGTTGTCGCGCTCAGCCTTCTGGGGCCCGATGGCCATCACCATCATGGGCGGTTTGTTCGTCGCAACCTTCCTGACCTTGCTGTACCTGCCGGGCCTCTATGCCCTGTGGTTCAGGAAGAGCCTGGATGAAAGCGGCCAGGCCGAACAGCCTGATCTTGCGCCGCAGCATCAGATCAAGGGTCCGCACGCGATTCCGCTTGCCGACGCCGCAGAATAATTGAACATTGAGAGCTGACATGACGCTGATTTCTGAAAACGTCGAGACCGATACCCGGGAAAGGATTCTCGTGGTGGCGGAGCGTCTGTTCAGGCAGATCGGTTACCAGAAGACCACGGTCGCCGACATCGCCAAGGAACTGCGGATGAGCCCCGCCAACGTCTATCGCTTCTTCGATTCGAAGAAGGCGATCCACGAGGGCGTGGCCCGCGGCTTGATGGGTGAGGTCGAACAGGCCGCGCAGACGATTGCGGCCGGCCGCGGTCCGGCGGCGACCCGCCTGCGCGAGCTGATGATCTCGATCCACCACATGAACGCGGAACGCTATGTCGGCGATTCCAAGCTGCACGAGATGGTCGAGATCGCGATGGAGGAGAGCTGGGACGTCTGCGTGGCGCATATGCTGCAGATTACTGAAACGATCGGCAGCGTGATCGGCCAAGGCGCAGCGTCAGGCGAGTTCGAGGTCGCCGACGTGCCGAAGGCCGCGATGTGCGCCTGCACCGCGATGATGCGGTTCTTCCACCCGCAGATGATCGCCCAGTGCGCCACCAAGCCCGGTCCCACGATCGACGAAATGATCGATTTCATCATCGCCGGCCTTTCGCCGCGCGCCAAGGCGAATTGACCGCTTCGCCACTTGACCGGTTATTTCGAACTGCGTAGCCCGGATGGAGCGTAAGCGTAATCCGGGACGACTTTGGCTGCTTGCGAGAGGTCCCGGATTGCGCTTCGCTCCATCCGGGCTACCAAAACAAGGAAAAACTCCGGCGTGACCATCAAAGACCTGCATTCCTACGAGCCGAAGAACGGCCACGGCCTCAAGCACGACCCCTTCAACGCCATTATCGCCCCGCGGCCGATCGGGTGGATTTCCTCGCGCGATGGCACCGGCAACATCAATCTGGCGCCTTACAGCTTCTTCAACGCCTTCTGCTATCACCCGCCGATCATCGGCTTCTCCTCCACGAACTGGAAGGACAGCGCCGGCAATATCCAGGATACCGGCGAATTCGTCTGGAATCTCGCCACCATGGATCTGGCGAAGCAGATGAATGCGACGGCGGCCCATGTCGCCCGTAGCGTCGATGAGTTCAAGATCGCGGGGCTTACCGCTGCGCCCTGCAAGCTCGTCAACGTGCCCCGCGTGGCGGAAAGCCCGGTCGCGTTCGAATGCAAGCTGACGCAGATCATCCAGTTGCAGGGCGCCGACGGCGAAAAGGCGCAGGCCTGGTTGACGCTGGGCGAAGTCATCGCCGTGCATATCGACAAGGCCTTCATCAAGGACGGCGTCTACCAGACCGGGCTGGCCCACCCGATCGTCCGCGCCGGCCGCCGCGGCGATTATTTCGAGATCAAGCCGGAAAACATGTTCGAGATGATCCGGCCGGATTGAACGTTTACCCGAACGTAGCCCGGGTGAAGCGAAGCGAAACCCGGGGAAGGTGTGCAAGAGAGCCATCCCGGATTGCGCTTCGCTCCATCCGGGCTACGGCGTCACGGAACTCCGCACCGTCCAAATCTTTATCAGATGTTGTTTCGGAGATTGCCAATGATCCGCGTGCTCGCCGGGCTGATGTTGCTCGTCTGTCTCGCCGCTCCAGCCTTCGCGGGCCTCGATGCGGCGGCGATCAACAACGCGGAGTTCAAGGGCAAGCTGCCGGGCGACGACAAGATCAATCCCGTAATCGTCAAGGCGCAGCTGCTGCTCGACCGCGCCAGTTTCTCTCCCGGAGAGATCGACGGCAAGCTGGGCGAGAATGCCGAAAAAGCCCTGAAGGCATTCGCCGAATCCAAGGGCCTCGCCGTCAGAAAGCAGCCCCTGACTTCCGAAGTCTGGGGCGCCTTGCTGGCCACCGGATCGGATCCGATCGTCGTCGACTACAAGATCACGGACAAGGACGTCAAAGGGCCGTTCCTGAAGAAGCTTCCTGCGAAGATGGAAGACATGAAAGGCCTGAAGGCGCTGCACTACACCAGCCCGCGCGAGGCGATCGCCGAGAAGTTTCACATGAGCGAGGCTTTGCTCGCGGCTCTCAACCCCGGCAAGAAATTCGACGAGGCCGGCCAAACGATCGCGGTGATGAACGTTGCGGTGAAAGAGAGCAAGTCAGCCGTGACGCGTGTCGAAGTCGACAAGATGTCCCAAACCGTCAGGGCCTTCGCCAATTCCGAATTGATCGCATTCTTTCCCGCGACCGTGGGAAGCGAGGAGAAGCCGAGCCCCAATGGCGTCCTCAAGGTGATCTCGATCGATGCAAATCCGTATTATCGCTACAACCCGGACTACAAGTTCAAGGGAGTCAAATCCAAGCGGGCCTTCAAGATCAAGCCCGGCCCCAACAATCCCGTCGGGTCCCAATGGATCGGACTTTCAGCGGAAGGATATGGCATTCACGGGACCCCCAATCCATCGAAAGTCAGCAAGTCGGAGTCGAATGGCTGCGTGCGTCTCACCAACTGGGACGCCGACAGGCTGGCAAGGCTCCTGAAGAAGGGCGTAGAGGTCGCCTTTATCGAGCGCGAGGCGGCCAACAAGAAGTGACGTCCTGGTTGACGCGGCACTGTGAAATGAAATCGTCAAGGCGTCCGGCACGACGTTGAATATTCCCGACGAAGGTTTGACGTAAAGCGTTGCCGGCATTCCGGTGGGCAAGCGCCCAAGCCGCTCGCCGACCGCGCGTGGCAGAGCCTCCCGACATGAGTTGGACGAGGCAATGCCATCTTGCATTGCAAGCCTCACGCGCGGGAAAAAATCGAAAGCAGCTCTCGCCACCGGCGACGGGGCAGAATAACCTAGAGTTGCCAGGCCGGGATCAACGGTCGGCGTACACATTGGGAGGATGCGATGACACGCCAAGAGCGCTGCGATCCACAACGGCAGCGCGATCCAGAAGTCTCGATATCACGACGAACACTCGTCCATGGTCTGGCGGCATGCGCCGGCGCCACCGTGGCGGGCGTCAGCGGCGCGCTGGCCCAAGGCGGCCCTCAGGGCGGCCCGGTGGCGCCGCCGTCGACGATCACCAGCCCGCCGCGCGATTTCAGTCCGCGCGGCGCCCCGACCACCTATTTCTGGGATCCCGACATTATCGCCGTCGATCCATCTTTCAACAATCTCGCCCAGCCCAACACCGCGATCAAGCGTCTTCATACCGGGCTGTTGTGGGGCGGAGGGTCCGGCCTGGAGCGCGCAGGGCCGTTATCTCCTGTGGAGCGACATCCCCAACAACAGGCAGATGCGATGGTCGGAGGATGACGGCCACGTCAGCGTCTTCCGCACACCCTCCAACAACTCAAACGGCAACTCGTTCGATTTCCAGGGGCGACAGCTCTCCTGCGAACATCTCACCCGCCGGGTCGTGCGCTATGAGCACGACGGCACCGCGACCGTGCTGGCCGACTCCTACAACGGTAAAAAGCTCAACTCGCCGAACGACGTCGTCGCGCATCCCGACGGCAGCTACTGGTTCACCGATCCGCCTTATGGAGGCATGCTCTATGAGGGCGAGCCCGACGTCGCGGGAGGACCGAGCAACGCTGCCGGCAAGCTCAACCCGCGGATCGGTCAGCCGGCCGGTTTCGTGCCGGGCAAGCGCGAATTGCCGACCAATTGTTATCGCATCGATCCCTCCGGTCGCATCGACCTCGTGGTGACCGAGGAGCAGGTGCCGGATCCCAACGGCCTCTGCTTCTCGCCTGACTACAAGAAGCTGTACGTCGCCTCTACCGGCAAGGGACCGGGCGATACTGGTCCGGGCGGCAAGGGCGACATGTTCGTGTTCGATGTCGGCACCGACAACAAGCTCACCAACCACAAGCGGTTCAGCGACTTCATGGTCGACGGCGTGAAGTGCGGACCGGACGGTGTGCGCTGCGACGTCAATGGCAATGTCTGGTGTTCCAGCAACGCCGGCCGCGCCGTCGGCTATAGCGGCGTGACAGTGTGGTCGCCGGAGGGCAAGCTGATCGGCCGCATCCGTCTGCCCGAGGTCTGCGGCAACGTCTGCTTCGGCGGCCCCAAGCGCAACCGCCTGTTCATGGCTGCGAGCCAGTCGCTCTATGCCGTCTATACCGCCACGCAAGGCGCGGGACCAGGCTGATCGGTCCGCCGCTCCACGCGTCATCTCATCGTCATTCTCCGATGCGCAATTGCGCATCGGAGTTCTCGCAGCGCGAGTCCCGGAATGATGGCGAAAGAGAATCCGCATCGATTCATTAAAATTCGTCACAAATTGGCAACCGGCAGCCAACTGTTCCGGCAAAAGCTGGGCACCCTTAAACTTCAGCTTTATTGCGAGCGGTGCACCCTTCCTTCCAGGAAGGGAGACTCATCTATCAATGCCTATTTTTAAATATTTTACCTACGTCGGGTCGGCGTTACTCGTATTGTTGTTTGTTTCAAACGCTTACCTCACCGACGACGAGAGCAATTTGCGGTTCGACGGATCGCTGTACGGGAGCGCGATTTACGCGCCTCGCGTGGAGGAAACACAGACGACCGCGGAGCGTCGCTTTACCCGCGATGTCACGCCTGCCGTTCGCGTCAGGGAAGTGTTTGCCGTTTTCGTCCCCAATGAACGGCGACGCAACAAGCGTGATTCATAATACCGGCGTGCCCGCGGTTGAGACCTGTGGGCACTCCGGACGGCAACCCTCCGGTAACGTCGCCGGTCTCTAACCGCCGGACAATGCAGCCGTTTTGGAACGGGTCCGGGCCGCCGCCGTTATCTCCCAGTTTATCTATTTCGCTTCATTCCCGATGCGAGGCGTCCCCGAAACCCGTGCTTTTCAGCTAGGATGAACTGACGTTTGGCACAGGTGAGGCGCGACGTCGCGCCCTCGATCATGAGGAGGTCCCCATGAGCTTCCGCCGCGATTTCATCAGCAAGCCGATCTTCGCTTTCGCGCGTGGCGCAATGCCCGCGATGTCCGACACCGAGCGCGAGGCGCTCGAAGCGGGCGACGTCTGGTGGGATGCGGATCTCTTCACCGGCAATCCCGACTGGTCGAAGTTGCTGGCGGTTGCGCCGGCCACGTTGACTGAAGAAGAAAAGGCCTTTCTCAACGGCCCCGTCGACGAGCTCTGCGCCATGCTCGACGAGTGGAAGATCAATTGGGAGTGGCGCGATCTGCCGCCGGAGGCCTGGGCCTTCATCAAGCGTCACAAAATTCTTCGGCATGATCATCCCCAGGGAATTTGGCGGGCTTGGCTTCTCGCCCTATGCGCATTCGGAAGTGGTGCGAAAACTTTCCTCGCGCTCGCTGACCGCGGCCGTCACCGTGATGGTGCCGAATTCGCTCGGGCCGGGTGAACTGCTGATGCGTTTCGGCACCAAGGAGCAACAGGATAGATGGCTGCCGCGGCTTGCCGAAGGCGCCGACATTCCCTGCTTCGGCCTCACCAGCCCGGAAGCCGGCTCCGATGCGGCGTCGATGGTCGATACCGGGATCATCTGCAAGGGCAATTTCGAAGGTCGCGAAGTGCTGGGCCTGCGCCTGAACTGGCACAAGCGCTACATCACGCTGGGGCCGGTCGCGACGCTGCTCGGTCTCGCCTTCAAGGCCTATGACCCCGATCATCTGGTGGGAGATCAGGAAGACCTCGGCATTACCGTAGCCCTGATCCCGACCCATCTGCCCGGCGTCGAGATCGGCCGCAGGCATTTGCCGGCGATGCAGGTGTTCCAGAACGGCCCGAACTGGGGCCGCGACGTATTCATCCCGATGGACTACATTATCGGCGGGCAAGAGCGGCTCGGGCAGGGCTGGAAGATGCTGATGACGGCGCTCGCCGCCGGCCGCGGCATCTCGCTGCCGTCACTCTCGGCCGCAGGCGCGGCCTATGCGGCGCGTACCACCGGCGCCTATGCCCGCATCCGCGAGCAGTTCGGCATTTCCATCGGCAAGTTCGAAGGCATCGAGGAGCCGCTCGCCCGCATTGCCGGTACGGCCTATCTGCTCGACGCCGCGCGCCGGCTGACCTGTGCTGCTCTCAATCAGGGGCATCATCCCGCCGTCATTTCCGGCATCATGAAGCTGCACGCTACCGAGCGGATGCGGATCGTGATCGACGACGCCATGGACATCCATGGCGGCAAGGCCGTGATCGACGGGCCGCAGAACTATCTCGGCAATCTCTATCGTTCAGTGCCGGTCGGCATCACCGTCGAGGGCGCCAATATCCTCACCCGAAATCTCATCGTGTTTGGTCAAGGCGCGATCCGCGCGCATCCATTCCTGCTCGACGAAATGAATGCACTGGGTGAAGCGGATCGTGCCAAAGGCCTCGACGCCTTCGACAAGGCGCTCTGGAAACATGTCGGCCACAGCTTCAAGACCATGTTTCGCGCCTGGGGCCGAAGCTGGAGCGGCGGCCTGTTTGCGCCCGCACCCGATGCCGGCGAGGCGACGCGGTTCTATCGCCAGATTTCGCGATACTCTGCGGCGTTTGCATTATGCGCCGACATGGCACTGTTGACGTTGGGTGGCGCACTCAAGCGCAAGGAAATGCTCTCCGCCCGGTTCGGCGACATTCTGTCCGAACTCTATCTGCTGTCAGCTGCGTTGAAACGCTGGCAGGATGAGGGACGGCAGAAGGAAGATTTCGCCGCGCTCGAATGGTGCATGGCGAGTGGCTTCAAGACGATCGAGAACCGCTTTGCCGAAATCCTCGCCAACCTGCCGAACCGGTTCGTGGCCGTGATCCTGAAATTCCTGATCCAACCGCTCGGCGCAAAGGTGCTCGGGCCGTCCGACCGCGTCGTGCATCAATGTGCGCAGCTCGTGCTGGAGCCGTCGGCGGCGCGCGACCGGTTGACATCAGATCTTTCCGCGGTCGACGATGATGGCGGCGTGGCCCGCCTGGAGAAGGCGTTCCTTCTGGTCACGGCGGCAGAAGATATTTCCAAACAGATGCGCGCCGCGCGCCTGCATGACTGGAAAGAGGCGGTCAAGAAGGGCGTCATTACACAGGCCGACGGCGAGAAGCTGCAGGCTGCGCATGAAGCCGTTGCGAAGGTGATTGAGGTCGACGATTTCGCAGCCGAAGCGCTGTCGCCGATTTACAGGAAGGGCGCCGACGTGCATCAATTCTTCCAGGAACTGGGTGAGCAGAGGGCAGCGAGCTGATGGCGCGACCGGTCTTTATCGTTGACGGCAGCCGGACGCCGTTCCTGAAAGCGCGTTCTGGTCCCGGGCCGTTCACCCCGGTCGATCTCGCCGTGCAATGCGGCCGGCCGCTGTTGGCGCGGCAGCCTTTCGCGCCCAACGCTTTCGATCAGGTCATTCTTGGCTGCGTCAACGTCATTGCCGACGAGATGAACCCGGCCCGCGTCGCTGCGCTGCGGCTCGGCATGGGCGAGAAGATGGTCGCCTTTACCGTGCAGATCAATTGCGGCTCCGGCATGCAGTCGATCGACACGGCTTACCGCTACATCCGCGAAGGCGTCTCAGACCTTATTCTGGCGGGCGGCGCCGAGGCGTTGAGCCACGCGCCGCTGGTATGGCCGCAACAGGGCGTGCGCTGGTTTGCGGGCCTTGCGGGAGCGAAAGGCATCGGCGCAAAAATCATGGCCGCGCTGAAGGCGAAGCCGAGCTATTTCAAGCCGATTATCGGGCTGGAGCGCGGGCTCACCGATCCCATCACCGAACTTAATATGGGCCAAACCGCCGAAGTGGTCGGGCATCTCTTCGGCGTCACCCGCGCGCAGTCGGATGCCTATGCCGCCGAAAGCCACAAGCGGCTGGCGAAGGCGCAATCGGAGGGTTGGCTCAAGGGCGAGGTCGAAACCGCGTTCGCCCGAGACGGAAAATTCTACGATCACGACGACGGCGTGCGGCCGGACTCGACGCCGGAGAGCTTGGCGAAACTGAAACCGGTGTTCGAGCGTCCCTGGGGCAAGGTCACCGCCGGCAATTCCTCGCAAATCACCGACGGCGCGTCGTGGGTGATCCTGGCGTCCGAAGAGGCGGTTGCCAAACACGGCCTGAAGCCGAAGGCGGCCATTCTCGACAGCCAGTGGTCGGCGCTCGATCCCGGCATCATGGGCCTGGGCCCGGTGCTGTCGGCGACCGAGCTGTTGAAGCGCAACGAACTGACGCTGTCGGATATCGAGACCTGGGAATTGAACGAGGCATTTGCGACGCAGGTGCTGGGCTGTCTTGCCGCCTGGAACGACGAAAAATTCTGCAAGGGGATTCTCGGCCTCGATGGCGCGGCCGGCGAACTCGACCAGAGCAAATTGAACGTCGATGGCGGCGCGATCAGCCTCGGCCATCCCGTCGGCTGCAGCGGCAATCGCATCGTGCTGCATCTCGTCAACACCATGAAGCGATTGGGCACACGGCGCGGCATCGCCACCGAATGTATCGGCGGCGGGCAGGGCGGCGCGATGCTGATAGAGGCGGTGTGATCATGGATTCGCAGATCATGAACGTTCTCGGTGATCGCGTGCTCGAACTCGGGCCGAAGTCCGATGCCGATGGGCCGTACAAGAATTTCAAGCTGACGCGGGATGCCGATGGCGTCGCGTGGCTCTTGTTCGACCGCGAAGGCACCAGCGCCAATACGCTTTCGGCCGACCTGATCGAGGAGCTCGACAAGGTGCTGGCGGAGCTGGAAAGCCAACGCCCGACAGGCCTCGTCATTCGTTCCGCCAAGAATTCCGGCTTCATTGCCGGCGCGGACGTCAATGCGTTTCGCGGCGCGACCGATTCGAGTGCAGTCGAGACCGAGATCGGCCGCGCGCATGCGGTGATCGACCGGCTTGAGGCCCTGCGGGTTCCGAGCGTTGCCGTGATCCACGGCTTCTGCCTCGGCGGTGGCCTCGAAGTGGCGCTGGCCTGCCAGATGCGGATTGCGATCGAGGACGCGCGGTTTGGTTTCCCCGAGGTGATGCTCGGCCTGCATCCAGGCCTCGGTGGCACCGTGCGGTTTACGCAGCTCGTCAATCCGATGCAGGCGATGCCGTTGATGCTCACCGGCAAGACCATCGATGCGCGCAAAGCGAAATCGCTCGGGCTGGTCGACGCCGTGACGCAGGAGCGGCATGTTCGCAATGCCGTGAAGGACGCCGTATCCGGCCGTATGAAACGCGCGCGGCCCGGGCTGCTCAACAATTTTCTCAGCCTCGGTCCGGTCAGGGGATTCCTCGCCGGGCGCATGCGCAGCGAGGCGGCCAAGGCCGCGCCGGAAGCGCATTACCCCGCGCCTTACGCGCTGATCGATCTCTGGGAAAAGCATGGCGGCGACCGTGCGGCGATGCTCAACGCCGAGAAGGCGTCTTTCGCCAAGCTGATGGTGACGCCGACCGCGCAGAACCTGATCCGCGTTTTCTTCCTGCGCGAGCAGATGAAGAAGCTCGCAGGCAGCGGCAACAAGATTGAGTACGTCCACGTCATCGGCGCCGGCGCGATGGGCGGCGACATCGCCGCCTGGTGCGCCGGTCAGGGCATGCGGGTCACGCTTGCCGACATGAAGCCGGAGCCGATCGCTGGCGCGATCAAGCGCGCAGCTGACCTCTACGGCAAGATCCTGCGCAAGCGCACTGCCGTGCGCGATGCGCTCGACCGGCTGATGCCGGACATGCAGGCCGAGGGCGTCCGCAACGCCGATCTCATTATCGAAGCGGTGCCGGAAAAGCTTGAGCTGAAGCAGAAGGTCTACGCGCGGCCTTGAGCCTGTCATGAAGCTCGGCGCGATCCTTGCCACCAACACCTCGAGCATTCCGCTGCAGGACCTGCGCACCAGGCTGCAGAGGCCCGAGCGGCTGCTCGGACTACACTTCTTCAATCCGGTATCGCGGCTGCAGCTCGTTGAGGTCGTCAGCCATGACGGCACCGATGCGCAACTATTGAAGGAGGCGCTGGCCTTCGTCGGCGCCATCGACCGGCTGCCGCTGCCCGTAAAATCCTCGCCCGGCTTTCTCGTCAACCGTGCGCTGACGCCGTACATGCTGGAAGCGATGGTGATGCTGGACGAGAAGATCGACAAGAAGGTCATCGACGCCGCCGCCAAGAAGTTCGGCATGCCGATGGGTCCGATTGAATTGGCCGACCAGGTCGGCCTCGATATCTGCCTCGATGTCGGCGACATGCTGCGCTCGAAGTTCGGCGACATGCTGCCGCCGACGCCGGCCTGGCTGCGCGACAAGGTCGCCAACGGAGAACTCGGCCGCAAGACCGGCAAGGGGTTTTACATCTGGAAGGACGGCAAGGCCGACGCCGGCGGCATGTCCGCGATCTCGGAACCGTCGGCGGAAATGATCGACCGGCTGATCCTGCCGATGTCGAATGTCTGCGTCGCCTGCTTGCGTGAAGGCATCGTCGACAATGCCGATGCAGTCGACGGTGCCGTCATCTTCGGCACCGGCTACGCGCCGTTCCGCGGCGGTCCCCTCAACTATGCGCGAACCCGCGGCGTGGAGAACGTGGTCTCGACGCTGGACGCCCTGACCGACAAGTTTGGCGGCCGGTTTACGCCGGATGCCGGCTGGGAGACTTTCAAGTGACGGAGACCCATGTGCACGCGCCGGTCAACACCGAGACCGAGCCGCGCGGCGACCTCTGCATCCGCACGCTGGCGATGCCGGCCGACACCAACGCCAATGGCGATATCTTCGGCGGCTGGCTGCTCAGCCAGATGGACATCGGTGGCGGCGTGTTCGCTTCCAAGATCGCCAAGTCGCGGACCGTCACGGTCGCGATCGAGGCGATGAATTTCCGCAAAGCGGTGTATGTCGGCGATCTCGTTTCGGTCTACGCCAATCTGGTGCGGGTCGGACGCACCTCGATTACCGTTCACCTGGAAGCCTGGGTGGTGCGGCGCAAAGAGTTGCAGTCGATCCTCGTGACCGACGGCAATTTCACCTACGTCTCGATCGATGACAACGGCCGTCCGCAGCCAGTTAGCCCGGCCGGTGTGATCACGACCTGAAGCTTACGGGCAGGGACGCTCGTAGCCGTCACGGCCAATGAACGTGCCGCGGCGCGGATCATAGGTCTGCGAGCGCATGCAGCGCGGCGTGTCGTCATAATACCGGGGCGGGGGAGGTGCGTACTGTGCCTGGACACCGCAATAGCGCGGCGAAACTTCCTGCCAGCCGCCGGGCTGTTCCACGTAGCAGCCGCCCTGGTAATAGCGATAGCCGCCGGGCCGCGGTTCGCCCTGGGCGCCGATCGCGGCGCCCGTCGTGGCACCCACGATCGCGCCAACCGCAGCCCCACGGCCGCCGCCGAGCGCGCCGCCGACAATGGCGCCCGCGGCGCCGCCGAACAGCGCGCCCCCGAGCGTGCTTTCCTGCGCCGCGGCCTCCTGGAGCGGTGCGCAGACCGCAAGGGCAACCAGCATCGAGAGCGCGAATTTCGGCATCATGTCAGTTCTCCAGCCATTGAACGATTCGCCAGCGTATTCTGCAGCCAGCTTTGACATAGGTTGGCCTTACGGCGCAACGCTGGAAGCGGGGAACGATTTGCCCCGCAACCCGTTGTAGGCCGGGAAGAAATCAGAGGCTGGACCATGTCGGACACCTATATCATCGAAGTCGGCTCGCAGTCGGCAGGCATTGTTGTGCGCGTGCCTGGCGGCTATCGGTTCTTTGCCGCCTCGCACCGTTTCAACCGGCTGGAGGGGCAGATATTCCGCAATGCTCGCGAGGCCGAGCACGCGGCCCAGCTTCTCGCCAGCGGGATGCCGCTGGCGGCGTAACCGCCAGCGCCGGTCGTCCAACGGTCAGAGCTTGGTGGCCGACCGCGACAGCAGCTTCCAGTCCGAACCCTGCTTCTGCCAGTTCATCAGGATGTGCAGGTTCTGCGGGACCTTCTTGCCGTCGGCCGCAAATTCCTGCTCGCCAACAAAGTTGAAGCGCACGATGGCGGCCGGACCGACGATGCGGATCGTGGGGTTCTTGTATTCAAGCGACGTCCATTTGTATTTCGCATTCTTGACGCCCGCCAGCAGTGTCGCCTTGTCGTCGACAGCTCCGCTGGAGTGGCTGTAGCTGAGTTCTTCCGCGCAGAGCGGGGCGATCCCTTCGGCATTGCCAGCCGCCTGCGCCGCACGGAAGGCTTCGACGTTCTTCGCAATGGCATCCTCGTCCGCTCCGGCAAAAGCCGGGACGACGCTCATGAGCCCAATCCCAAGCCCAAGTGCGAGTACGGGCAAGGCGAGCTGACGGCGATCGATGTTCATGGTTTCCTCCATTCGTTTCTGGTTGTGATCACAGTGTTGCAGCCACAAATTGCTTTGTCGAGCAGTCGCGCGCAGGGTGCGGGCTCGCATGGCTTCGGGCGCGGTCGCCTTAACCAGGATTCCTCGTTTCGCCCCGCCAAACGCCTTTGCGGCCGATCTCCCTCGTTGACCGCAGCCCCAATCAGCCGCACCATAACGGCAACTTTGTGCCCCAGCTCCATATCAGGTCCATATCTCAAGGGTGCCAGCCGTGGCCGGACTGTCCCACCGTCAGACTGAAATTCTCAACATCGCCCGCGCCTTTGGCCGGGTGATGGTGGAAGACCTCGCCAAGCGTTTCGAGGTTTCGGCGCAGACCATCCGCAAGGACCTCAACGACCTCTGCGACCAGCGTTCGCTGACCCGAATCCACGGCGGCGCCATCATCGCCTCCGGCGTCGAAAACCTCGCCTATGAGGCGCGGCGTTTTGTGGCGGCGGAAGAGAAGCGGGCGATCGGCATCGCCGCGGCGTCGCGGATTCCGAACGGCTGCTCGCTGTTCATCAACATCGGCACCACGACGGAAGAAGTCGCGAGCGCGCTGACCTCGCATGAGGACCTGCTCGTCATTACCAACAACCTCAACGTCGCGATGCTCTTGTATCGCCATCCGCGCATCGAGGTGATCGTGGCCGGTGGTGCGGTGCGCCGTGCCGACGGCGCAGTGATCGGCTCGACCGCGATCAGCCTGATCGGCCAGTTCAAGGTCGATTACGCCATCATCGGCGCCTCGGCGATCGACGAAGAGGGCGCGCTGCTCGACTTCGACTATCGCGAGGTGCAGGCGGCGCAGGCGATCATCGCCAACGCCCGCAGCGTCATGCTGGTCGCGGACTCGACAAAACTCCGTCGCAGCGCGCCGGTACGCATCGCCCATCTCAGCCAGATCCAGACCTTCGTGACCGATGCGCCGCTGCCGGCGGGCCTCGCCAGCATCTGCAGCCATCGCGGCATCGAAGTGGTCGAGGCGATGGACAAGCCGGCGGCGGATATCGACGAGCCGGGCGAGCCGATTCCTCCTCCCGCCGCCGTTCGACTGCGATAGCGCTTCGGCCCTATCGCGTCGCGGAACGCCACCGCCGTTGTTTTTCGCGATTTCCGCAGCCTTTCATGCTGCACCATTGCCGGCGTCGGCCCTTGCTGGTGTCGAGGTAATAGACGTCGCAGTCTGAGGCGCTACATTTACGAATTCTTTTGCGATCCTCGTCAACGAGCAGACATTCGATAGCGAGCGAACAGGCATGCAGGGGAATTTCTGGCGTCAGCGCTGGAGACCAGCGGCGATTGGCCAATCCGGGCGAAGGCGAGGACACCAGCGTCTGGGCCGCATGTGCCGCCTGGATCGCGGCGGATAGCGCATCGAGATCAGGCTGCCGCGCGGGCCGCCCTGAATTTGCAGTAGCCAGCACATCATGAAGGTGCTCGCGAAGCTTGCGCGCGCGTTTCAAGATATAAGAGCCCGAGCGGCTATCGAGCCGTTGCAGACGTGCGGCGGTCCGCCGATCGAGCAGTCCCGCCAGCGCCGCAAAGCGTGTCAGGTCATGATACGTTGCCAGGTTCTCGATCGGCGTGGACGAGGGCCGCTCATCCAAGGTGTTCACAAGGTCCAGAGCCGGATGCCCGCCGCTCCATTCGAACGGATTGGCGCTTTCTGCTTGCCTCACGTCGTGCTCCATCATAACCTGTAAAACATATCAAAAGGGTTATGAGCCGTCCATTGCTGTCGGGAGTCGATGATGACGGATTTTGCCGTCCCCGGGCGCGCTGCTGCGGAATATATCCGCGGCGCACTCTATGGCCTCGCCGCGGTCAGCATCTGGTCCGGATGGATCGTGGTGGCTCGCCTGGGCCTCAAGACCAGCCTCACGCCATGGGACATCGCTGCGCTTCGTTTCGGCGTGGCCGGTTTGCTCCTGCTGCCGTACGTCGTGCGTAGGGGCCTTGCTCTCGAACGTCTCGGCTGGATTGGGCTGGCGGCGATCGTGCTCGGTGGCGGCGCCCCCGTCCTGTTCGCGAACGCAGGCCTGCTGTTCGCGCCAGCGGCGCATGCTGGCGCGCTGTTTCCCGGGGTCATGCCGCTGGCGGTCGCGCTGCTTGCCGCGGCGATCCTGCAAGAGCCGTTCACCGGCGCGAAAAAGATCGGCTTCGTGCTGATTCTGCTCGGCGTCTTCGGCATCGCCTGGGGTACCGGCAGCGCGATCGGGTCCGGGCAGACGATTGGGCACGCGCTGTTTCTAGGGTCCGCCGCAGCGTGGGCCTGCTACACCGTCGCGATGCGTCACGCGCGGCTCGATGGGCTGCACGCGGCCGGGATCGCCGCCGTCGGCGCCTTGTTTATCTACGTGCCCGCTTATTTGCTTGTGGAGGGTGCGAGTTTCGCCGGAGCCCCATGGAGCGATCTGGCGCTTCAAGCGTTCGTGCAGGGGCTTCTGACCGCAATCGCGTCCCTCGTCTTCTACGGGCGCGCGGTCAGCATCCTCGGTGCCTCGAGCGGGGCCGCGTTTGCCGCTCTATCCCCGGCGATGACAGCTGTCATGGCAATCCCGATTCTCGGCGAGTGGCCGACGGCGACGGACTGGATTGCGATCGCCGGGATTTCCGCAGGTGTTTACGTCGTGAGCGGAGGTCCGCTCCCACAACGGCGGACCTGACCGCGCCGATTAAAGAATGGTCGTCCCTTGCCAGCCCCGCTTTCACCTTGCTTTCGTTTTTCTTTGTGATTAACTCCCATCCGAAAGTGAAATCGCCAAAGTGAAGAGGCGATCGCCGGGGAAGCGTTTCGTTGGACAGGATATTCGATCTCGCCATCATCGGAGGCGGCATCAATGGCTGCGGCATCGCGCGCGATGCGGCGGGCCGGGGCAATTCCGTTTTCCTTTGTGAAATGAACGACTTGGCGAGCGGAACGTCGTCCTGGTCGACCAAGCTGGTGCATGGCGGGCTGCGCTATCTCGAATATTATGAGTTCCGGCTGGTCCGCGAGGCACTGATCGAGCGCGAAATTCTCTGGCAGATCGCGCCCCACATCATCAGGCCCCTGCGTTTCGTTTTGCCGCACCACTCCGGCTTGCGGCCGGCCTGGCTGCTGAGGCTAGGGTTGTTCCTGTACGACCATATCGGCGGCCGCCATCTGCTGCCGCCGACGCGCTCGGTCGATCTGGTCCATGACGAGGTGGGCAAACCCTTGATCGCCAACCGCTACAAGCGCGGTTTCGAATATTCCGATTGCTTCGTCGACGATGCGCGTCTCGTTGTGCTGACCGCACGCGACGCGGCGGATCGCGGCGCCGAAATCCATACCCGTTCACGCGCGGTCGAGATCAGGCAGGCGGACGGCATCTGGCACGTCACCGTCGAGAACACGATCAGCGGCACGCGCACCACCATCCAGGCGCGCGCGCTGGTCAACGCCGGCGGCCCCTGGGTCGAACAGGTGCTTTCCGCAGGCTCCGGCGTCAACGCGCGCGCAAAAGTGCGCCTGGTGCAGGGCTCCCACATCGTGGTGCGCAAGCTCTATGACCATGACCGCGCCTACATGTTCCAGAACGCCGACGGCCGCATCATTTTCGTCATTCCCTATCAGGACGATTTCACGCTGATCGGCACCACCGATCGCGATTACGACGGCGACCCGGCCAAGGTGAAAGCTTCGCCTGAGGAGATCCAATATCTCTGCGCGTCGGCCAGTGAATACTTGAAAAAGCCTGTGCTGCCTGCGGATGTTGTCTGGACCTATTCCGGCGTGCGGCCGCTCTATGACGATGGCGCCAGCGAGGCCAAGGCCGCGACCCGCGATTACGTGTTCGAGCTCGATACGCCCGGTGGCGCGCCGTTGCTGTCGATCTATGGCGGTAAGATCACGACCTATCGGCGACTCGCCGAGGAAGCGCTGGAGCGGCTCTCGCCATACTTGCGCAGCGCCAAAGCCAAAGAAGGCTGGACCGGCAAGTCGCCGCTGCCCGGCGGCGACATGGATGTTTCGGCGGTCGCCGCGCTGACGGCGGGACTGACGCGGGAATATCCGTTCCTCGCCGCGGCGCATGCCAACCGCCTCGCGCATGCCTATGGCACGCGTGCGACAAAATTGCTTGGCAACGCGAAATCATTGACCGATCTCGGCCAGTCGTTCGGCGCCACCTTGACGGAGCGCGAAGTCAGGTACCTGATGTCGAACGAATGGGCCTGCACTGCCGACGACGTGGTATGGCGAAGGTCCAAGCTCGGATTGCAGCTGTCGCCGGATGAAATTGCCGCGCTCGACGAGTGGATCAAAGCCCATCGCGCCCCCGGCGAACGTCCTTTGCGTGAAGCGGGAGGGCGGACATGAGCGTCATGCTCGAACACGTCACGCGAACTGTGGACGGCATCCCGACCATTCGCGATGTCTCGCTGACGCTCGAGCGCGGCACGCTGAGCGTGCTGCTCGGACCGACGCTGTCAGGCAAGACCTCGATCATGCGGCTGCTTGCCGGCCTCGACCGGCCGACGACCGGCCGCGTGCTGGTCGAGGGCAAGGATGTCACCGGGTTCGACGTGCGGCAGCGCTCGGTCGCAATGGTCTATCAGCAGTTCATCAATTACCCCTCGCTGACGGTGTATGAGAACATCGCTTCGCCGTTGCGTGTGCAGGGCAGGCCGCGCGAGGAGATCGACCGGCGCGTCCAGGAAGCTGCGAAGCTGCTGCGGCTCGAGCCTTATCTTAAACGCACGCCGCTGCAATTGTCCGGCGGCCAGCAGCAGCGTACCGCGATCGCGCGTGCGCTGGTCAAGGGCGCCGATCTCGTGCTGCTGGACGAGCCGCTCGCCAATCTCGACTACAAGCTTCGCGAGGAACTGCGCTCCGAACTGCCGCGCATCTTCGAGGCGTCGGGCGCGATCTTCGTCTATGCGACGACAGAACCGTCGGAAGCGCTGCTGCTTGGCGGTGACACCGTATGCATGTGGGAGGGGCAAGTATTGCAGGCCGGCAATACCTCAAAAGTCTATCGCCAGCCAGATACGCTGCGGGTGGCGCAGGTGTTCTCCGATCCACCGCTCAACATCGTTGGCATCGAGAAGAAGAACGGTTCTGTGCAATATGCCGGCGGCATACAGGCGCCGGCCACCGGCCTCTATGCGCAGCTTTCCGACGGTCCCTATCGCGTCGGCTTCCGCGCCCATCAGCTCGAGGTGGCCAGCGGCATCGCCGGGCGGCACGCGTTTCACGCCACCGTCACCGTAACCGAGATCACGGGCTCGGAGAGTTTTGTGCATCTCAATCGCGGTGCCTCCAACTGGGTTGCAGTGCTGCCGGGCGTGCATGAATACGAGCCCGGCCATTTGCTCGATGCCGTGCTCGATCCCGACAACGTCTTCGTATTCGACGCCGCCGACCGTCTGGTCGCCGCGCCAGGCCCCAATTGAGGGAGATGCGACATGGCCCGCATTGACCTCGTCGATCTCGCGCACTCCTACGGCGGCAATGCTGCGCCGTCGGAATCGTTTGCGCTCAAGCCGGTGACAATGACCTGGCGGCAGGGCGGGGCGTATGCATTGCTCGGCCCGTCCGGCTGCGGCAAAACCACGCTGCTCAACCTGATTTCCGGCATCGTCGCGCCGTCGCGCGGAAAGATCATGTTCGACGGCGCCGATATCACACCGCTGTCAACCCAGAAGCGCAATATCGCGCAGGTATTCCAGTTTCCGGTGATCTACGACACCATGACGGTCGGGCAGAACCTCGCATTCCCGCTGCAGAACCGCGGCGTGCCGAAGGTCGAGGTCGAGGCGCGGGTGAAGCAGATCGCCGATCTCTTGGATCTCACGCCTTATCTCGGCCGCAAGGCGACGCGCCTGACGGCCGATGCCAAGCAGAAGATTTCGCTCGGCCGCGGCCTGGTCCGCTCCGACGTCGCCGCGGTGCTGTTCGACGAGCCGCTGACGGTGATCGATCCCGAGCTTAAATGGCAGTTGCGCTCAAAACTCAAGGCGCTGCATCGCGAGCTTGACCTGACGATGATCTACGTCACCCATGACCAGACCGAGGCGCTGACCTTCGCCGACACGGTCGTCGTCATGCATGACGGCCGCGTGGTGCAGAGCGGGACGCCGGCAGAACTGTTTGACAAGCCCGCACATACCTTTGTCGGCTATTTCATCGGGTCGCCCGGCATGAACATCGTGCCGGCCGCGGTGAGCGGACACGAGGCGCGCGTCGACGGCCACATCATCGGCCTGCATCGCAATTACGGCGTGCTGCCGGCGGGCGTTAGAATCGAGATCGGCGTCCGGCCGGAATTCGTCAATATTGCCGCTCCCGCGTCCGGCCTGTTGTCGGCCACGATCGAGCGCATCGACGATCTCGGCCGCGTCCGCTTCGCCCGCGTTCGCATCGGCGACGCAAAATTCGCCGCCCGCGTGCCGCCGGGATTTTCCGTTCCCGACAACATGGTCGGGCTGGTGTTCGATCCCGCGCATGTGCACGTCTATGCCGATAGCCGTCTGGTCGAGGGGGTTGCTTGATGGACAAGACCATCAACCAGAAAGCCTGGTTCCTGGTGCTGCCGGTATTCGCGGTGGTCGCGTTCTCCGCGATCCTGCCGTTGATGACGGTCGTGAACTATTCGATGCAGGATACGTTCGGCAACAACCAGTTCTTCTGGAACGGCGTCGGCTGGTTCAAGGAGCTGCTCGATCCCTCGACCGATCTCGGCGGGCGTTTCCTCGCATCGCTCGGCCGCAACCTGCTGTTCTCCGCCATCATCCTGGCGATCGAGGTGCCGCTCGGCATCGTGGTAGCGCTGTCGATGCCGCGCGAGGGCTGGACCGTCGCTGTATGTCTCGTGATCCTGGCGTTGCCGCTCTTGATCCCGTGGAACGTGGTCGGAACGATCTGGCAGATTTTCGGCCGGCCCGACATCGGCCTGCTCGGCTATACGCTCAACAGCCTCGGTATCGACTACAACTACGTCTCCAACGAGTTCGATGCCTGGGCCACCGTCATCGTGATGGACGTCTGGCACTGGACCAGCCTCGTTGCGCTGCTGTGCTACGCCGGACTGAAGTCGATTCCCGACGCCTATTACCAGGCGGCGCAGATCGACGGCGCCTCGCGCTGGGCGGTGTTCAAGGCGATCCAGTTGCCGAAGATGAACCGCGTGCTCTTGATCGCGGTGCTGCTGCGGTTCATGGACAGCTTCATGATCTACACCGAGCCGTTCGTGGTGACCGGCGGCGGGCCGGGCAACTCGACCACTTTCGTCTCGATCGAGTTGGTCAAGATCGCGCTCGGGCAGTTCGACCTCGGC
The DNA here is from genome assembly GCF_036924515.1 of Bradyrhizobium sp. AZCC 1610. NCBI lineage: Bacteria > Pseudomonadati > Pseudomonadota > Alphaproteobacteria > Hyphomicrobiales > Nitrobacteraceae > Bradyrhizobium > Bradyrhizobium sp. AZCC 1610. The sequence continues at coordinate 1,002,843 of NZ_JAZHRR010000001.1, forward strand.
AAGGCCGCGGCACTTTCGCTGGTCTACAATCTGATCATCCTGATCGTGTGCTGGATCTTCTACACCGTGATGACCAACGCTGGGGCCGAGCGTCCCGCCAAGAAGGAGGGCGCGTGATGAATTCGATTCCCGGTCGCCGCCTCATCATCTCGCTGTTCCTGATCTTCCTGCTGTTGCCGATCTACTGGCTCGTCAACATGAGCTTCAAGACCAACACGGAAATCGTCACCACCATGACGCTGTGGCCGCACCAGCCGACGTTGGAAAACTACAAGCGCATCTTCACCGACGAGAGCTGGTACTCCGGCTACATCAACTCGCTGACCTATGTGCTGATCAACACCGCGATCTCGATTGCGGTGGCGTTGCCGGCAGCCTACGCCTTCTCGCGCTACCGTTTCCTTGGCGACAAGCATTTGTTCTTCTGGCTGCTGTCGAACCGGATGGCGCCGGCGGCGGTGTTTGCGTTGCCGTTCTTCAACCTCTACTCGGCGATCAATCTGTTCGATACGCCGTGGGCCGTTGCGCTGGCGCATTGCATCTTCAATGTGCCGCTGGCGGTCTGGATCCTCGAAGGTTTCGTCTCCGGCGTACCGCGCGAGATCGACGAAACCGCGTTCCTCGACGGCTATTCGTTCTCGCGCTTCTTCGTCAAGATCCTGGTGCCGCTGATCGCGAGCGGTATCGGCGTCGCCGCGTTCTTCTGCTTCATGTTCTCCTGGGTCGAATTGCTGCTGGCGCGCACGTTGACCTCGGTCAACGCCAAGCCGATCTCGGCGATCATGACCCGCACGGTCTCGGCCTCCGGCATGGACTGGGGCCTGCTGGCTGCGGCCGGCGTGCTAACGATCATCCCCGGCGCCCTGGTGATCTGGTTCGTCCGCAACTACATCGCGCGCGGTTTTGCGCTGGGACGGGTGTAGCCATGGAACATATCGCATGGATGGCCTGGACGCTGCCAACCGCGATCTTCTTCGTGATGCTGGCGCTGACGCTCGGTACCATGACGTGGCTTGCGCTCGCCTATCCCGAAGCCGAACGCGTCGGCGTATTGCGGATTCCGACCACGCGCGGCGACCGCCTGTTCATTTCGCTGGTGCTCGCCGCCGTCATCCACCTGCTGTGGATCGCCTTTGCCGGCACCGACCTGCTTCTGATCTTGCCGATTGGAGAGGGCGTTGAAATATCGAGCCTGTGGCTCGCAACCGTAATTTCGCTCGTCTCGGCCGTTGCGATTTTCCGCACCGTCTGAACAGCGAAAAAGAGCAGATCCGGGATCAACCCGGGCCTGAATTCGTGTTTGTCGCTGCAACCGGAGGATCCTACATGCGACGCTTGAGAGGAAGAAACGGTCCCTTGACCAAGGAGAGCTTTCTGACGATGACCAGCGCGGCTGCGCTGATCGCGGCATCGGTCACCATGGCCGCCGCACCCGCACTTGCGGACGACGCCGTCAATCAAAGGTGGATTGACAGCGAATTCCAGCCCTCGACCCTGTCGAAGGCCGACCAGTTGAAGGAGCTGCAGTGGTTCGAAAAGGCCGCAGCGCCGTTCAAGGGAATGGAAATCAACGTCGTCTCGGAAACCATCACGACGCACGAGTATGAATCGCGGACGCTGGCGAAGGCCTTCACCGAAATCACCGGCATCAAGGTCAAGCACGACCTGATCCAGGAAGGCGACGTCGTTGAAAAGCTCCAGACTCAGATGCAGTCCGGCAAGAACGTCTATGACGGCTGGATCAACGATAGCGACCTGATCGGAACGCACTTCCGCTACGGCCAGACCGTGATCCTGTCGGACTACATGACCGGCGAGGGCAAGGACGTCACCAACCCGCAGCTCGACGTCAACGACTTCATCGGAAAATCCTTCACCACGGGCCCGGACGGCAAGCTCTATCAGCTTCCAGACCAGCAGTTCGCGAACCTCTATTGGTTCCGCTACGACTGGTTCTCCAATCCGGACTACAAGGCCAAGTTCAAGGCCAAATACGGCTACGATCTCGGCGTTCCCGTGAACTGGTCGGCCTACGAAGACATCGCCGAGTTCTTCACCAACGACATCAAGGAGATCAACGGCGTCAAGGTCTATGGCCACATGGACTACGGCAAGAAGGATCCCTCGCTCGGCTGGCGTTTCACCGACGCCTGGCTGTCGATGGCCGGCAACGGCGACAAGGGCATCCCCAACGGTAAGCCGGTCGACGAATGGGGCATCCGCATGGAAGGCTGCCGTCCGGTCGGCTCAAGCGTCGAGCGCGGCGGCGACACCAACGGTCCGGCTGCGGTCTACTCCATCACCAAATATCTTGACTGGATGAAGAAGTATGCCCCGCCGCAGGCGCAAGGCATGACCTTCTCCGAATCGGGACCGGTGCCGGCACAAGGTGCGATCGCCCAGCAGATCTTCTGGTACACCGCCTTCACCGCCGACATGGTGAAGCCGGGTATTGCAGTCGTGAACGCGGACGGCACGCCGAAGTGGCGCATGGCGCCGTCGCCGCACGGCTCGTACTGGAAAGAGGGCATGAAGCTCGGCTACCAGGACGCCGGCTCCTCCACGCTCCTGAAGTCGACCCCGCCCGATCGCCGCAAGGCGGCCTGGCTCTATCTGCAGTTCATCAACTCCAAGACGGTGTCCTTGAAGAAGAGCCATGTCGGTCTCACCTTCGTTCGTGAGTCCGATATCTGGGACAAGTCGTTCACCGAGCGTGCGCCGAAGCTCGGCGGCCTGATCGAGTTCTACCGCTCGCCCGCGCGCGTGCAGTGGACCCCGACCGGCAACAACGTGCCCGACTATCCGAAGCTCGCGCAATTGTGGTGGCAGAACATCGGCGATGCGTCGTCGGGAGCGAAGACGCCGCAGGCGGCGATGGATGCGCTGGCCGCAGCGCAGGACTCGGTGCTCGAACGTCTCGAAAAGTCCGGCGTGCAGAAAGAGTGCGGGCCGAAGCTGAACAAGAAGGAGACGGCCGAGTTCTGGTTCGCCAAGGCGGAGAAGGACAAGACCATCGCGCCGGCCCGCAAGCTGGCGAACGAGAAGCCGAAGGGCGAGACCGTCGACTACGACGCGCTGATCAAGTCGTGGCCGGCTACGCCGCCCAAGCGGGCAGAGGCGAAGTAAGCTTCGCGATTACGAGTGATGCAAAAACTAAAGGCCGGGAGCGATCCCGGCCTTTTCCTTTCGTCATTGCGAGCGAAGCGAAGCAATCCATCGTGCGGCATTGCGGATAGATGGATTGCTTCGTCGCTGTCGCTCCCTTGCGCAAACGCTTCGCGTTTGTCGCAGGCAATGACGGGGAAGGAGCGGGGGCTACTCCGCCGCCTGCGCCGCGCCGAGCGTCGGATAATCCGTATAGCCCTTGGCGCCGCCGCCGTAGAACGTCGCCTTGTCCCACTCGTTCAGCGGTGCGCCCTTCTTCAGGCGCTCGACCAGGTCCGGGTTCGAGATGAACGGTTTTCCGAACGCGATGAGATCGGCCGCGCCGGCCTCGAGCACTTTCGTCGCGAGATCGAAATCGTAGCCGTTGTTGGCGACGTAAGCCTGCTTGAAGCGCTTGCGCAAGGACGCATAGTCGAACGGCGCGATGTCGCGCGGGCCGCCGGTCGCGCCTTCGATGACGTGGATGTAGGTCAGCTTCAGGGCGCTGAGTTGATCGACGATGTGATCGAACAGCGGCTGCGGGTTGCTATCGGAGACGTCGTTGGCGGGCGTCACCGGCGAGATGCGGATGCCGGTGCGTTCGGGGCCGGCGACGGCAGCCACCACCTTCGAAACCTCCAGCATCAGCTTGGCGCGGTTCTCGATTCCTCCGCCGTAAGCATCGGTGCGCTTGTTGGTGCCGTCCTTGGCGAACTGGTCGAGCAGGTAGCCGTTGGCCCCATGAATTTCGACGCCGTCGAAGCCGGCCGCCAGCGCATTCTCGGTGCCGCGCTTGAAATCCTCGATGATGCCAGGAATCTCCGACAGCTCGAGCGCGCGCGGCTCGGAGATTTCGGTGAAGGTGCCGTTCACAAAAGTCTTGCCCTTGGCGCGGATCGCGGATGGCGCCACCGGCTTGCCGCCGCCGGGCTGCAACGTCGAGTGCGAGATGCGGCCGACATGCCAGATCTGGATGAAGATGCGCCCGCCGTTTTCGTGCACGCGGTCGGTGACCTTGCGCCAGCCTTCGACCTGCGCCTTCGAATAGATGCCGGGCGTATCCTGGTAGCCCTGGCCCTGCTGCGAAACCTGACTCGCTTCGGTGACCAGAAGGCCTGCGGAGGCGCGCTGACGGTAATAGTCGATCGCGAGCGGGCTCGGCACCATGCCGGGCGGCACCGCGCGGTTGCGGGTCAGCGGCGCCATCACGAGGCGGTTGGGAAGCGCTATCGGGCCAAGCTTGAAGGGCTCGAACAGTTTGGTCTGGCTCATGTCGGGGATGTCCGGGTCAATGGTGATAGGGAACAGTTGGGCATTGCGGGCAATTCTCGCAATCCCCGAAGCCATTCGGCTTGCGCAGACGAGCTGCGCTCGATCCCGGCCATGTGGGCAGTGTCGCGCCATGGCGTCCGCGCGCCGACGCAGGATGATCCGTTCGAAATCGGGAGCGGCGCAGCATAGGGACCTCCCAGCCGGTGCCTTGAGGGCCGAACGGCACTGTCAGCGCCCGACCCGGGACGCCGGCGGCTGGCGTCGCCGCCCGTTGGCGCGCCACACGCTATTCCGCCGCAAATCCCATTCGCCTGTCGTCCAATTCCGCGATGGGCCCCGCGGCATCGACCTGCAGCAGTTCGAAGGTCAGGCATTCGCAACCGATGGCGCGAAGCACCTGGTTGGCGGCCTTCTGCGCGCTATTGCTGAAGCTCTGATGATCCATCTGAATTTCGAGGCGAGGTTTGCGGCTGCATACCGCCTTCACGACCGATTGCAGCCGGATGGATATCTCGTCCCGGTAGTTCTGCGTGCTTTCGAAAGCTGCCCTGGGATCGACGATCTGAGTCCGGGCGACATAGACGAGGTTGACCACAATCCGGTCGGCGGAAACGGCACCTTGCGCAAATCGAAACACCTCGGGGCGTCTGTCGATCCGCGCCAGTTGGCGGCTGCCGGCGCGGATCCGGTGCAGGCCGGGGGGCAGGGCCCTTTCAAACCGGCCGTTCCGGTAGAGCAGGACGGTTTCAAACTGCTGCACACAGACCCGATCGAAGCCGAGCAGCGCCATGATCCCCTTCCTGAACAGCGTCGAAATCCAGGCCCAGGCGCCGGCGATCACGGCGATGACGATCAAGGAAAATGCTATTGACCCCAGAAGCTCACCCACGTTTTTCCTTCCCCCTGCAGTGTTTTTTATCTTGTTGGAGACGCCGTGATGCCGGTTCTTCTCTTTGCTTTTTTCTTGGCTTTTCCTGCGTCGAAAATAAGTCATCACCATTTCAATCAGAAGATGTAAACAAAAATAATCGAACTGTTGCCCGGTCATTTGCATTCTAAATGAAGGCATTGTGACGCCGGTTTGTTCTGGCGGGCAGGCGGTCTTGAGCAGGGCCGATCGTAGCCCGCATGAGCGGAGCGACATGCGGGTAGTTGTTTGCCCCGAGACGATCCCGGGTATCGCTCCGCTCACCCGGGCTGCGCCTGCTGCCGCTACGCCTTCTACGTCGTCCCTGCGTTCGCAGGGAGGACGTAGAGATTTCGGATTCAATTTCAAAGAGGTGACACACATTCGCGATCTCGCGGCGCATTTGTGCCCGAGGTTTGCTAGATAACGTCCCACCCTCAAAAGAAGAGGGCGCAGGGAAGACCGGGTGCACGCTGCACCCGCGGTCTCGTGTGCAATTGCGCATAGAAGACGCGCACACGAGCATACAGGTACAGGCGGAGCATCCCGGCCTTCCCTGCGCAATGGCTTTACGGCTTACTTCGTGCTCTCCCCGGAGAACGGCTCTTTTGCCTCCGTCGCCCGTGAGAAACTTTCGCCTCTCCCGGACTTAGCGCCAGCACCGCGACGCCCGAACCACACGACTTCGCCGTACGCGTCCGGCGCGCACGTCTGTCGCGCCCTCAGCGTCCACCGCATCCCACCGCGCGTTCGTGACGTTCGCGAGCGCCCCTCTCATCGGGTGAGACGGGCGGAGTTATGCGGGTGATTTGCCCTGAATGTTAAGCGGAATATTTTTGTGCGAAGGGCTTGACGCGATTTCTGAAAATCAGAAGTGATTTGCCCGTCGTGTTGATTTGTCGCGGTTGCGCATCGCGATTGCGCTTGCGCGCAAAGCAAATCACTTCGCAGTCAGTAGCTGCCGTAGGTGAGCAAAGCGACTTGTCTCGCCGTAGCTCAACGAGCGAAGGCGGAAGCGTGCCCACCATCTTGCAGTGTGTTTGGCGATGGATGGTGGGCACGTCGCGTTCGCTCCTTTACCCACCCTGCAGCACCTACGAAGCTGGACCTTGCCGGCATCGAACGCCGCCACCATTGCCTCTCGCGCGCGCCCGATTAGGATGCCGCAAACATCGCGCGATGAGAGGTGTTCACGATGGCCACCAACAAGGACAAGATCGACGACGCGGCGCTGGCTCTGCATGACGATAACCGGGCATGGAAAGGTATGGATTGGGGCGTTCTCGGCCGCCTGCACGAAAAAGGGATGATCCACGATCCCGTCGGTAAGGTGAAGTCGGTGGTTTTCACTAACGAGGGTCTGGAGCGGGCAAAGAGACTGTTCAAGGAAATGTTCGAGGAGTAGGCGACCTGTAGGATGGGTAGAGCGCAGCGAAACCCATCGCCGCTCGCGCCACATCCACCGTGCTCTCGTTGCGAAGACGGCTGATGACGCTCCGCCAATCCGCCTACGTGCTGGCTTCGTTGAGTTGATAGTGCCGCAGCCTTGTGGGGGCAGGCAAAGCCGATGGCTTGCGCGAACGCGCACCCGGATGACGACGAAGCTTGCTCGACCTAGCTGTGCGCGGGAATGTCGATCCCATCCGTCGCATACTGCCGGATCTTGTTCCGCATCGTGCGCACCGAAAGTCCGAGCACGCGCGCGGCGTGGGTGCGATTGCCGTCGCAGCGCGCCAGTGTCTGCAGCACAAGCTCGCGCTCGATCGCCTCGACTGTGGAGCCGATCAGCATCGGCACGATCTCGTGGGGTGAAAGGGTTTGAGATTCCGGCAGCGAAATCTCGGGCGTGCAGACGCAGTCCACGCCAAGGTACAGGTCACGGTACGCGCCAAAATACTCGTCACGATACTCTTGGGGCATCAACACCTCCCGATCGACGCTTGCTCCGAAACGCGAAGCAGAAACATCAGGAATCACGGCCCCCTGCCGCAAACGAGGTTGGCTGCGAATGGTTAACGGAAGATTAATGAGGCGGTATTATTACGGTATGCGGCTTTGCTTCGGCAGGTCCGCCAATCCGGCCCGCACATGCGCAATGACCTCTCCGCGTCGTCGCTGCGCCCGCAGCGGCGTAGGATCGGTAGAGCGAAGCGAAACCCATCGCTGTTCGCGCCAGATCCGCCGCGCTCTCGTTGCGAAGATGGCGGATTACGCTTCCGCCTTCGCTCTGCGAGCTACGGCGGACAGGTCGCTAATCCGCCCTGCGTGCAGGTTATCGACGACTGGCTCGTCACCATTTCAACCATTCGTAGCCCGCACTCTAGGCCTTTTGGCGTTTGGGCATAAGCAGTTACCTTTGGCGGTTGAGTAATCTCCTTCAATAGCTGTGAGAATATGGAAAGGCGACTTTGCCGGACCTTCATCAGCGGCTACACTCAAAGTTGCAGCTATTTGATAGGGTTGTAGCACATGCGCTTATTTATAAGTTGGTCGGGCGATCTAAGCCGCCGAATTGCAGAACGGTTGTTCGAGTGGTTGCCCATGGTGCTGCAAGGCGTTGAGCCTTACATGTCATCAGAGTCTATCGAGAAAGGCGCGAGATGGTCGAGCCATATCGGAAATGAACTTGAAGAAGCTCGCTTTGGGCTAGTGGTTCTAACCAAAGAAAATCTTAGCTCGCGCTGGCTGCACTTTGAGGCAGGTGCGATTGCAAAGTCAGTAGAAGAGTCTCGAGTGGCTCCTCTGCTGTTTGGCATTCGTCCAGCGGACGTTCTTCAGCCCTTATCGCAATTTCAGGTTACTAATTTCGCCCGAGACGATGTCTTGAAGTTGCTCAAGTCGGCGAACCTTGCTGACGAGGGCGTATTGATGCCTGAACCACGCTTGACGACTCTGTTCGAAAAACTTTGGCCTGATCTGCAAGAAAAGATCGACGCAATCTTGCGTGAGGATGGAGCAACAAAGTGCGTAGCCGCACGCAGCACGGAAGAAATTCTAGAAGAAGTTCTAGCACTCGGGCGCGAGCAAGCCATGGCGCTGGCCCATCCGGACAGGCTGCTAGGTTCGTCTGTCGATATCTTGATCAACAAGGTATTGAGTTCATATTTCGAAAGCGAATCGTCCCTCAGTGGTCGAGAGCGCAACCTCGTTCTTGCTTTAATGGGACGATGGAACGCTCTTGCTAATCGGTTGCTCGTTCATTTTGAGAGAGATGATCTCGCGCTAGAGGCGGATGGTATCCGTCGTCAGCTTTTGCAATTTCGGCGTTATTTAGATGAAGCAAATCAAGCGATCATCTCAGCCAACGCAGTGCCCTCTTTGCGAAGATCAAGCCAAAACTAAAGACATTGTAGTTGCCTGGTTAGCTGTCTCAGATATGGGCACGAGCGACGGTACAACGTTCGAGACTCCATCGGAGAAATTCTGTGATTACTAAGTTTGCTGATCTTCTCCAACAGTTCCAGGATAAGAAGCTTGGAGAAATCCAAGGTCAGGACATAACTCACAAGCTGACTATAGGCGAGATGTTCGAGGGAGTGACTGCCCAAATCACAAATCGAGCCTTGCCACCTGTGCCGGATCTAAGAGTGGAGCGCGGCTTTGTTCGTGGACCGAATGGGGAACTAAGCCGCGAAGTAGATTGCATGGTCGTGACCGGATCGGGAGCGCCTGTGCCAAATACATCGAAGTACGTCTATCGGATCGACCAGGTGATTTGCGTTCTTGAAGTCAAGAAGACGCTAAATGCCAGCGAAGTTCGCGACGCTCGAGACAAACTGGCTATCGTCGCCAAAATGGCTCGCGAGTTTCATCTAGAAAAGAAAACTCCCGTTAAATTTGACCGCGCGGCTTTGTCGTTCTCTCTGATTACAGGCAAGCACGTAGGTAGTCTTTCGGACTTCCGGCGCTTGTCGCCTTCATTGCAGGCTATCTTTAATCTAATTGCTACTGAGACGCTTCTTCCGTTGCGGATCATTTATTCATTTGGGGGATATAAGACGGAGAGTGGGTTGCGAACGGCAGTTGTCGAAGCGTGTGAACAAGAGGGCAGGGCATCGATTGATTTGGAGGGATTTCCTGATCAAGTAATTTGCGGCTCATTTAGCGTTTTGAAGGCCGCGGGCAATCCATACTGTCTCTCAACGGACGACAATCAATGGTCGGTCGTAGTTTCGTGCAGTGAATCACCGATCAGAATTATGTTGGAGCTGATTTGGGAGAAGTTATCGACGCTTGCAAATGCTGGAGTGTTCTTCAATGACGACTTGCGGCCCGAAAAATTGAAGCCGCTGCTTATGACCGAGTGGGATACATCTGATCGAAAGCCAATTTTGAGACACATGGATTATTCGGAGAAGCAGCTAGCGCAGTACAACAAGGAGAAGGCTCCATGGGAGCCATCAAGCTTGAATGATACTGAGGCAACCGTTCTGATGCATCTCAACCAGCTTGGCCCGACTGACTTAAACGACAGTCAATTTCTATCGTTTTGCGCGAGCGAGGGTACGAGCGGCAATTCTATTGCCAAGTCTCTCCTCCAGAAGAGGCTTGTCTCGGAGAGGGACGGGAAGATCTTCCCCATTCATGACCCGATCATTATTCACTATATGCCTACCGGAGAAGCTTATGCTTCATTCGATCAGCGTCTTTTAGCTTCATGGCTGGAAGAGCGGCTCCGCTCATCGCAGAACTGAATGCCTTCAATCTCGGATTTTTACCACCGAACTTTCATCAATACGCAAGTGGCATGCGTTGCTCAGCAAGGGAAGCAACGAACTCGATCTTGACGCACATGTTTTGGACCTGGCGCCGTCTCCGCCATTTCGCTGGTCCAAGGTCAGAAGCCAAGTCAGTGCTTTTCAACTCGGCCATTTGCGCCATTTAACGGCGCCCCGCCGTATGGTAGCATTGTTGGCAACGTGCTCGTACTAAGCGATAGGAGTTTCCACGTACTGGCCCCCAAGCTCTTGGAGGAACAATGAAAATACCCGAGGTAATGACGCGAATTCGTGAAATTTCTGAGGAGATTCAGGGGGCTTATCCGGAGGAGGCCGCCGAACTTTTGGAACTCGCGGAGGAGCTTCGGCGGAGGTCTCCGGTAGGTCCGAGGGCTCCTGCGACAAGTACTCCGATGACACCCGAACTTGCGGAGGAAATTCGTGAGTTTGCCAAGGATAATCCCGATATGTCCCATCAAGAGATAGGGGGAGCTTTTAACGTAAATCACGGTCGCGTTAGCGAAGCTATTCGCGGGAAGCGGACCTAGTTGGACCTCCGTCCGCCAATACTGGCCAAGCGGCCTCCTCGTGTGCAATGTGTTGCGGAGCCAACTGGTGAGATGATTCGCTTTTCAAATTAGATCCTATGCAAAATTTATCACATGCTGTCATGTCTCAACGGATCGAGGCCAAGAATAGCCCCGACGATTTCCCTACGCCACCTTGGGCGACGCGTGCACTACTTGAGCATGTCTTGGAAGTTGGAGAGACGCTAGCCGAAATGACCTGTTGGGAGCCCGCGTGCGGCGCCGGACATATGTCGAAGGTGCTAGGCGAATATTTTCATACGGTCAGGGCATCTGACGCTTACGATTACCAATATGGGGAGCTTCTTGACTTTGTGACGATGTCCACCAACGAAGAATCTTATGATTGGATAATCACCAATCCGCCCTTCCGGCTTGCTGAAGAGTTCGTTCTGCGGGCTTTAAGTGAGGCTCGCAAGGGAGTCGCCATTTTGGCGCGCAGTGTGTTCTTGGAAAGTGTAGGTCGATACGACGCGATATTTCGTGATATTCCACCGACAAAATTTGCGCAGTTCAGCGAACGGGTTCCGATGGTGAGAGGGCGCCTCGATAGGAAAGCCTCGACAGCAACCGGCTACGCTTGGCTAGTGTGGGAAAAGGAGAGGGGGTCGACGCAACTTCCTCGCCTGATGTGGATTCCTCCATGTCGAAAGCGGTTAGAGCGCGCAGGGGATTACGAAAACCCCCTGCGTCCTGGTGCCCGAGGCGATGCCGTCGGGATGCTCGGTTCTTTGCTGTGAAAACCGATTAGTCAAATTCGTGTTGGAGGCCCCTCACAACACCCGATTGCTCTCCCTCACCTTCTCCGCATCCAGGTAGAGATCGCTCCCCATCTCCTTGAACTTCTGCGACATCGCTGCCATGCCGTCCTCGATGGTCCCGCTCACCGACATCCCCACACCCGCCGGATCGTTCAGCGTCGCCGCATAATCCCGCACATCCTGCGTGATCTTCATCGAACAGAACTTCGGCCCGCACATCGAGCAGAAGTGCGCGACCTTGTGGGCTTCCTTCGGCAGCGTTTCGTCGTGGAAGCTCTTTGCCGTGTCCGGATCGAGGCCGAGGTTGAATTGGTCGGTCCAGCGGAAGTCGAAGCGGGCGCGGGAGAGGGCGTCGTCGCGCAGTTGCGCGGCGGGGTGGCCCTTGGCCAAGTCAGAGGCGTGGGCGGCGATCTTGTAGGTGATGACGCCGACCTTGACGTCGTTGCGGTCGGGGAGGCCGAGATGCTCCTTCGGGGTGACGTAGCAGAGCATGGCGCAGCCGAACCAGCCGATCATGGCCGCACCGATCCCTGAGGTGATGTGGTCGTAGCCCGGCGCGATGTCGGTGGTCAGCGGGCCCAACGTATAGAACGGGGCTTCGCCGCACTCCTTGAGCTGCTTGTCCATGTTGATCTTGATCTTGTGCATCGGCACATGGCCGGGGCCTTCGATCATCACCTGACAGCCCTTGTCCCACGCGATCTTCGTCAGCTCGCCGAGCGTCTCCAACTCCGCAAACTGCGCGCGGTCGTTGGCGTCGGCGATCGAGCCGGGGCGCAGGCCGTCGCCGAGCGAGAACGAGACGTCATACTTGCGCATGAGATCGCAGATCTCGTCGAAGTGCGTATAGAGGAAGCTTTCCTTGTGATGCGCCAGGCACCACTTCGCCATGATCGAGCCGCCGCGCGACACGATGCCGGTGACGCGGTTGGCGGTGAGGTGGATGTAGGGCAGGCGCACGCCGGCGTGGATGGTGAAATAGTCGACGCCCTGTTCGCATTGCTCGATCAGCGTGTCCTTGTAGAGCTCCCAGGTCAGTTTGACCGGATCGCCTTCGCACTTCTCCAGCGCCTGGTAGATCGGAACGGTGCCGATCGGGATCGGCGCGTTGCGCAAGATCCACTCGCGCGTGGTGTGGATGTTGCGGCCCGTGGAGAGGTCCATCACGGTGTCGGCCCCCCAGCGGATCGCCCACACCATCTTGTCGACCTCTTCTTCCACCGACGAGGTAACGGCGGAGTTGCCGATATTGGCGTTGATCTTGGTGAGAAAATTGCGGCCGATGATCATCGGCTCGAGTTCGGCGTGGTTGATGTTGCAGGGAATGATGGCCCTGCCGCGCGCGATCTCGGAGCGCACGAACTCCGGCGTGACGAAGGCGGGGACCTCGGCGCCAAAGCTTTCGCCGTCGGCAAGGGCTGCTTCGGCGCGTTCGAGCTGTGCTTTCCGGCCGAGGTTTTCGCGCTCGGCGACGTAGATCATCTCTTTGGTGATGATCCCGGCGCGAGCGAATTCGAGCTGGGTGATCTTGTGGCCGTCGAGGCCGCGTAAGGGTTTGTGGTGCGCGGTGAAGGCCTTTGCGGCATGCGACGCGCCGACATTGCCGTTGTCCTCCGGCTTGATCTCGCGGCCCTGATATTCCTCGACGCCGCCGCGCTCCTTCACCCATTCGATGCGGCTGCGCGACAGGCCGGCGTTGACGTCGATGGTCACAGTCGGATCGGTATAGGGGCCCGAGGTGTCGTACACCGGCAGGTTCGGCTCGCCGGCGCCTTCGCTCAAAATGATCTCGCGCAGGGGCACGCGCAGGTCGGGCGCGGCGTCCGGCGTTGCAAAGATTTTGCGCGATGAGGGAAGGGGCCCGGTAGTGACGGCGGGCAGGGTGGTGTCGGGGTTAGAGCGAATGTTCATTATGTATCCTCCGTTGAATTTGTTTATCGCGTCATCGCGTGCTGTTCGTCATCCTGAGGTGCGAGCGCTTGCGAGCCTCGAAGGATGGAGCCGGGCCGTCGCCCTTCGAGGGCCGCTGAAGAAGCGGCCGCCTCAGGGTGACGGATAACAGGTGTCCTCATCACGCGGCCTCCGCGCTGTGGCCCAGCCACTGCCGCACCCGCGCATCCGGGTCGGCGTGCTGGGTGACGTCGCTGACGACGGCGATGGAGTCCGCACCCGCGGCAAAAATCTCGGCCGATTGTTCGAACTTGATGCCGCCGATCGCGACCAGCGGGATGTCGCCGATGCGCTTCTTCCACTCGGTGATCTTTGCAATGCCCTGCGGCGCGAAGCGCATCGATTTCAGCGTGGTCGGAAAAATCGGGCCGAGCGCGATATAGTCCGGCTTCGCTGCAAGCGCGGTCGCCAGCTCCTCGTCATCATGGGTGGAGATGCCGAGCGTCAATCCTGCTTTACGGATTTCACCGAGGTCGGCATCGGCAAGGTCTTCCTGGCCGAGATGCAGGTGCTTTGCGCCGGCGACGATCGCCGCGCGCCAGTAATCGTTGACCACGAGTTTTGCCGGCGTGCCCTTGATGGCCTCCAGCGCGTCGGTCACGATCTGCAGCGCCTCTGACTCATTGAGGTCCTTGGCGCGCAACTGGATGGTGCCGGCGCCGAGCAGCGCCAGCCGCGTCACCCAGGCGACGTTGTGAACGACGGGATAAAATTTATCAGGATACGGCATGCCAGAACGGTGTCCCGATCACAGGGGTTGAAGGCGAGGCGAAGTCGCGGGCTTCCATCAACCCGGCCTCATAGGCGGTGCGGCCGGCTTCGACGCCGAGGCGGAACGCATTGGCCATCGCGACGGGGTCGGCGGCTTTTGCAATGGCCGTGTTGAGCAGCACCGCGTCGTAGCCGAGTTCGAGCGCGTGGGCCGCATGCGACGGCGCCCCTAAGCCGGCGTCGACCACCAGCGTGATGTCAGGCAGGCGCTCGCGCATCAGTTTTAGCGCGTCGCGGTTGGTGATGCCCTTGGCGCTGCCGATCGGCGCGGCCCACGGCATCACCACCTTGCACCCCGCATCGACCAGCCGCATCGCGACCGAAAGGTCTTCGGTGCAATAGGGGAATACTTCAAAGCCGTCCTTGATCAGGATGGCGGCGGCCTCGACCAGGCCGACCACGTCGGGCTGCAGCGTATCGTTGTCGGCGATCACCTCCAGCTTGATCCAGGGCGTGGCGAAAAGCTCGCGCGCCAGCTTTGCGGTGGTCACCGCCTCGCGCACGCTGCGGCAGCCGGCGGTGTTCGGCAGCACCGTGACGCCGAGCTCGCGGATCAGCGACCAGAACGCATCGCCGGTCTTGCCGCCGGCAGATTCGCGCCGCAGCGACACAGTGACGATGTTGGCCCCCGACGCGCGGATCGCGTCCTGCATGATCGCGGGCGAGGGGTAGAGCGCCGTGCCGATCAGCAGGCGGGAGGAGAAGGTCTTGCCGTAGAAGTTCAGCATGGTGTCGCAGCTTTCCATCTGTCGTCCCTGCGAACGCAGGGACCCCTAGCGTGAGCGCAATGGCGCTCATCGCGGCCGCGTGATCTCTCTTGTGGGCGCTGTGGCAGATGCCTTCCTTCAAAATGAAGGCCGGTGGCTATGGGTCCCTGCGTTCGCAGGGACGACGGGGGGAGAGATGGTACGCAAGCTAGCATCCCCCTCACCCTCCCTGCCGCGGCGTGATGATCTCGATTTCATCGCCGCTCTTCAGCACAGTCTCCGCCCAGCGGCTTTTCGGCAGCACGTCGTAATTCACTGCGATCGCGAAATGCGTGCCCTCGTATTCGAGTTCGCTAAGCAGGGCGTCGACGCGGGAAGAGGTGATCTCCCGCGCTTCGCCGTTGACGGTCACACGCATCGCATCACCTCATTGTCGATCGCGCCGCGCTGCACATAGGCAAGTGTCAGCTCGGCCAGTGCGGGGGCCAGCAGAAAGCCGTGGCGGTAGAGCCCGTTCACGGCGATCTTGTCGTTGCGAATCGTGATCCGCGGCAGATTGTCGGGGAAGGCCGGACGAAGGCCCGAGCCGAACTCGACGATGCGCGCCTCGGCAAACGCCGGATGCACGGCATAGGCTGCGCCGAGCAGCTCCAGCGCCGAGCGCACGCTGACGCCGGTGTCCTCGGCCTCGATCGAGGTCGCGCCCAGCATGAATTTATTGTCGCCGCGCGGAATGACGTAAAGCGGCCAGCGCGGATGGATCAGCCGCACCGGGCGCGACAGCTCGACCTCGTTCGTCTCAACGATGATCATCTCGCCCTTCACGCCGCGTAATTCCGGCTGCTCGTCGCGCGCCGAAAGCCCGCGGCAGTCGATCACGATGCCGTCGAGATCTTCCGCGCTTGTGTCGCAGTCGAACTTGATGGTGCCGCCGGCCGCCGTGATGCGCGCATGCAGCTCGGGGAGCACGCGGCGCGGCTCGACATGGCCTTCACCGGCATAGAACAGGCCATCGCGGAAACGGCCCTCCAGCGAAGGTTCGAGATCGCTGACGCCGCGGGCGTCGAGCCTGACATGGCTGGTGGTCAGTTTCGCAAAGCGCTCGAAATCGGCGCGGTCGCGCGCATGCGCCACGACAAGCGATCCGTTGAACGGGGTTTTCGGAAAAAGCTCGCGCCACAGATCCAGCGAGCGGATGCCGAGCCGGCCGATCGCAGGCTCGGAGGCCTCAGCCTCGCAATACGGCGCGAGCATGCCGCCGGCCCAGTGGCTGGTTGCGAGCGTCATATAGGCGTCACTGCGCTCATACAAAGTGACGGCATGGCCGGCCTGTGCGAACAGCAGCGCCTGCCATGCGCCGGCAATGCCCGCGCCGATGATGGAAACGGGGGAGTCCCCGCGTAGATCTGACTTCTGGTACATCCCTGTCCCTTCGCCGGCATGACCCGGATCAGGTTCAAAGGGTCACCGCGGTCTCAGGCTGAACTGCCCAAGCTTGCGGTATCTCAGCTCCTCATCGGAGCACCCCTCGGAACAGGGCTAATGTAGGCAGTTGGGCGGGGGTGTCAACGCGGCTTTGCGGGAACTGCACCGCTACCATGCCCCGGACGCGACGCAGCGCCTCTTGGCGGTGCGCCGCTGAGCCGAGGCCCAAAGGTTGCCTCGGGAGGTCCCGGTTCTGCGGAGCAGCGCTAGGCGCCGCACCGCGCCCGGGACACGAAATTTAGCTATTCGGGGGCCTGCAGCGCATTCGCGTCTGCGGGCCTGGCGATGATTTTCGGCGGCCCGCCACTCGCAAGCACGGGCGCGATCTGCAGGGGCCGCTCCTGCCGCTGGCGCTTTGCGGCGTAGTAATAGCCGCTCGCATAATAACGCACGGCTCGACCGTGATCGCTGTTGGCGGCGCGATAGGCGCCGGCCAGATATTTGATGCCCCAGGCGAGATTGGTGTCGGGATCGCGCAGGCCCGCGGCGTCGCCGGTGTAGCCGAGGCCCCGCGCGGTCGGCAGCTTGATCTGCATCAATCCGATGGTGCCGCCGCGTCCGACGAGGTTGGGATGATATTTGCTCTCGCGCACGATCACCCGGTGCACCAGCGCTTCCGGCACGTTGTTGGCTCGCGCATGGGTTGCGACCATGCTCTCATATTGCGCGCGGCTCTGCGCCATCGCCCCGGGCGAAACCAGCAGCGCCGCCGTGGCGGAGAGCCAGGCGAATTTCGGCAAACTTTTCATAAAAACCATCTCGGCGGACGGGCGCGTTTAACCATTGGCACTTTCGGTAGTTCCATTAGCGGGCGCAGATGTGGCGAAAAACCGGCGGCATCGCGGCGAGGTATCCGCGGCCGGTGCACTCGTTAACGGACTCGGGCGAGCGTGACGCCCAGATTGTTACTGCGGCGCATCGCGTCTGCTACGCCAGTCTGCGTCATGCCGACGCGCACGATTGTCGTGCAAATGAATCGACGAAAGTGTACAAGCGTTGCCGCCAGAACATCCAATTCCGGCAGCAATCCTGTCTCATTCAATGACATAACCAATCATCGATTAAACAAAACGTCGTCAGCAAGACGTCAAAAGGGAGATGCGCCATGGCTCGACTCGATTCCAGCTCTCTGCCTCGCGGTAATCCCTGTGCCCAGTGCGGTAAGCCGATCCCGAGACCCGATTGGGTCGAGAGCAGCCCGGGCCGCACGTCCTTCCTCTGGTTCTGCCGCGCCTGCGACTATCGCTTCGAGGCGATCGCGATCTACGAAGAAGCTGATCCCGACGCGCTGGCAGCCTGACGCAAATATCTAGGCCGCGGAGCGGCCGCTGTTCTGGTGCGTTGGCAATCGCATGCGAACCACCAGTCCGTGCGGCTGCCGGTCGCGCAGCGACAGCGTGCCGCTATGCGCTGTTGCGATGGCGTTCGTGATCGAAAGACCAAGGCCGAACCCCGCCGCTTCATCCATGTTGCGGGCCTCGTCGCCGCGCACGAACGGCTCCAGCATATTCTGCTTCAGCGCATCCGAAATGCCGGGGCCGTCGTCTTCGACGTCGATGATGAGCTGATCCGCCGAAACGCGAAGGCGGATCACCGCTTCGGCGCCGAATCGCACGGCATTCTCCACCAGGTTGGTGACGGCGCGGTGCAAATCGTCGGGCCGCACCGTGGCCATGGCATGCGCGGGGCCGTCATAGGCGACCCTGCATCCCATGTCGCCGAACTGGTCGGTGATGAGCTGCAGCGTGCTGGCGATGTCGGCCAGCGTCATCGCTTCCAGCCGACGATCGTTGCGCAGGAACGACAGCACCGATTCCAGCATCGCGCGCATCTGGTCGAGATCGTCGAGCATGCGGCTACGATGGGTCTCGTCCTCGATGAATTCGGAGCGCAGCCGCATTCTTGTAATCGGCGTGCGCAGATCGTGGCTGATCGCGGCGAGCATCCTGGTGCGGTCGTCGATCAGGCCGGTGATGCGCTGGCGCATGCGATTGAGCGCGCACCTTGCGGCAGAGGGTGAGGCCGTCCTCGCCGGGCAGCATGACGTCGAGGATCAGGAGATCTATTCTGCGGTCGGTCATGGCGCGCGCCATCTCGCAGGGAATCTTCAAGGCCGCCTTCGCCAACGGCCCCGGCGGGGCTGGCGGCCCCCCTCCGGGCGGCCCCGGCGGTCCGCCCCCTGCGGATGGCGTGTCCTCGAGCGACGACTCTTCGTCGAGCACGACTTCGATCGACGACATTCTCAAGCAGTTCCTGCAATCGCTGCAGGAATCGCTGTCGGCTTCGTCATCGACGACCTACGGTGCAACCGGCAGTTCAAGCGTGAGCAGCAGCGGTTCCTTCTCGGCATTGCTGATCGATTATCAAAGCTGAGCCCGCGGATCGCGTTTCAGCGCGGAGCGGACAAGGCGACGCAGCAACCATCCTTTCCGAAAGGGAAGGATGGTTGTCTCATTTTTACCCGGTGGAACCCGAACGCGGGTCGTCGCGTTGATTGTTCGATTCATGTGGAGGGTCCGATGGCAAGCGACGTCATGGCCAAGCCGCATCCCTTGATCGCGAGCGACCGTGTCGAGGGGACCGCGGTGCGGCGGCCGAACGGGGACATGATCGGCCATATCGAACGGGTGATGATCGACAAGGTCACCGGTAAAGTATCCTATGCAGTCCTGAGTTTCGGCGGGTTTCTGGGCATCGGGGCCAATCTGATTCCGTTGCCGTGGGGGCGGCTTCGCTACAGCACGAAGTTCGAAGCCTACGAACTCGACATCGACGATGAAGAGCTGAAGCGCGCGCCGTCATTCCGTGCCGACAAAGATTTCGACTGGGGCGATCGCGCGAAGGAAGCCGAGCTGCATCGCTATTACGGCATGCCGCCTTACTGGGGCGGCTTCTGACCGCAGTGCGGCGCACCTGTTCCGTGCGAAATGCGTGGAACACTTGTTGACGTGACGGGTTCTTCCAGAGCGTTTCTGAAATGAGGAGATGAGGAGAACCGACATGTTAACCAAAACTGCCGTTGCCGGCATCGCGGCCTCCGCGCTGCTGGCGAGCGTCGCGTTCGCGCAACAAAGTCCTTCGGCAACGACTGACAGCGCCACCACCGCCGCGCCTGCGGCTTCATCCGATACCTCGTCGTTCAAGGGTAACTGGCGGACCTCGAAGCTGGTCGGCCTGAATGTGTACAACGACAGCAACGAAAGCCTCGGATCGATCAACGATCTGCTGACCGACAAGAGCGGCGACATCAAAGGCGTGGTGATCGGTGTCGGCGGCTTCCTCGGCGTCGGCGAGCATCTGGTTGCGGTGCCGATCGACAAGGTGAAGTTCGTCGATGAGCCGATTGCCTATACCGGCACGGCCGGCGCGCCTGCCAGCGGCGGCGCAAGGCCTGGGACAACAGGCACGGGTACGACGACGGGCGCAGCGCCGGCCGCGGCTCCTCCCAAGAAGAATCCGTGGTATCCGGATCACGCCGTGTTCAGCGCAACGAAGGATCAGCTGAAGTCGATGCCGGAGTTCAAGTACTCGACCGAGTGAGGCATCGGTCGCGCAGCAATGACTTTCACAAATGGCCGGACGGCGTAAGCCGCCCGGCCATTGTGTTTTATGGGCGTGTGTTTTATGGGCGCACGCTGGCGTAAACGCTCGCAATGGTGCAGCGCATCCTATTCACGATGCACGTCCCGATGTTAGGTTGTCTCGCGGCAGGAGCACCTGTGTCCTGCCTTGTATAGACCCTTGCATCAACGGGAGGACGACATGGCTGATAGCGTCTACAAAGTCATCGAGCTGATCGGCACCAGCACGGAATCCTGGGAGAAGGCCGCTGCCGCCGCGGTCAGTCGCGCTGGAGAGTCGCTGCGCGATCTGCGCGTCGCCGAGGTCATGAAGCTCGATCTGCAACTGGACGCCAGCGGCAAGGTCGAAGCCTACCGCGCCAAGCTGAGCCTCTCGTTCAAGTTCGAGGGGTCGTAGCGGCGGGATGATGCGTGGGTGGGCAAAGCCACCGGGTCGCGCGAACGCGCGCCCGATGACAGGCTCCGCGTGCCCACCATCCATCAACGGATCGAAGCTTGAATGGTGGGCACGCTGCAGCTTTGCCAACCCTTGGACTTGAGGCGCGCTGCACGCCGTCACAGCGCCGGCAGCGCGGTCACATAGACGTTGATCGCGCCTTCGGCTTCCGCGATCACGCGCAGCGTTTTGGAATCGAAGGCGATGTCGGCGAGCCGCAGCTTGTTGATCTCGGCCGAGACCCGCAGGCCGTCCTCGTTCTTCTGGAAATCGGCGATCACTGCCGCAATCTTTTTCTGGGCGTTGCTTGCGAACGGCTTGAGGTCGACGGTCGCCTTTTCCGCCAGCGTCTTTTGCAAGTGCGGGATGGCCGCGCGCGCAGCAGTGCCCAGCAGCCCGAAGGCGGCCTCCGACTCGACGGCGAGTTCGATATCGGTCAGCCGCAGCGTCTGCTCGGCCTGATCGAGCACCGGCCTTCCCCAGATATGCACATTGGCCTCGCCGCCGAGGCTTAAGAAGCTCTTCTTTTCCTTGGTGCTCACCAGCAGCGAAATCAGCAGGCGGTTGCCCGACGCCGCGACGCTGGCGCGCTTGACGGTGACGTCGACCGCGCCGGAACCATCTTCCGGAAAGGTCTTTCCGGCGAACTGCGCTTCCACGATCTTGTTGATCTCGGTGAAGGGCATGTCGATGGGAACGGCGATCGCGACCCGTCCGGGCGTCGGCGGCACGATGGCGATCGTGGCGGGGAACGGGCAGGACGGCTTGGTCTCAGTTGGCGTGATCCGGGTCTCCGCTTCGATGCCGAGCGTCAGCGTGAGGTTCGAAGCATCGACGCGCGGTTGCGCGGCAATCGCGCGGGTGGGGCGCAATTCCAGCCACAGCGGCGGCATCGTCGAACCGGCGGTCGTGCCCTGCAGCGGGATCGAGCGGCAGGCCTTGGCCCATTGTGCCCGCGCGTTTTGTTCAAAGGTCGGATCGTTGCGCATGCGCGCCTGCACCAGCGCGATCTGCTCGGCGACATTCTTGTCGATCAATGGCTTCACCTGCGCGGGCACGTTGACGCGCGCGCCCGCCACGCTGAGGCTACTGTCGCCGAGATTGACCTGCGCTGCGAGGTTCGGCTCGATGCGCCAGTTCGCGGCGATCTGCGGCCGCGCTGATATGACCACGTTGCCTTTGATCTCGGCGCTGGCGTTGAGATTCTTGATGTTCACGCTGCCGATCTGCTTGGCGACGTTGCCACCGAGCAGGCCGCCGAGCGCGTCGCCGACCGCACCGGTCGCCTTCGCCGACAGCGAGCCGGTTACGTTCAGTGTGCCCGTCAGCGGCGTCGCCAGCGACAGCACGTCCTGTGCGCCGGTAGCTACGATCGGCCCGCGCGAGGCGGTCCAGCCGATATCGGCATTCTGCAGGATCTGCGATATCGGATTATCGGCCTTGCCGGCGAAGGAGCGCGGCGCGCCGCGATCGGCGGCGTCGCGGATCGCCGACAGCGTAACCGCAATCGGCGCCATCACGGTGGATGCGCGCGGCGCCGGCGGCAGCGGCGGCAATTCGGCAAGCGCAGGCGGTCGGTTCGTGGCGCGCGGCGCGACGAAGTCCATGACCTTCAGGCTGGCCGCAAACGAGACGACAACGACCGCGAACGCAATCGAAATCGTCTTGAGATGCATCGGCAGACGCAATCGTCCCCCCGGATCCATTGAATCGCCCCGAAGCGTTCTACAGCGAAGAGGGAAGGTACGCCAGTGTGGTTGGGTGGTCGATGAAACGCAGGGAACCGCGCTTGGCCGCAGCGCTCGGCAACGATCCCGGCTCGGCCGTGAGCTCATTTGTGAGTACGCCGAAGGCGCCGCCATCCTCCAATAGTTGACTCCAGATTCTATACTGACTACTATAAAAAATGTAGTAGAGTCGGAGTTGCCGATGCCAGCGGTATCTTACGTTGCTCGTCCGGCCGATGCCCGCAGCTTCTGGCTCGGCTTTGCCGCCTATCTTCTTCCGTCCTTTCCGATCGCCTTCGTCTGGCATCTCGTCCTGTTCGAGCAGAAGTATCACGCGCTCCAGATCTATCGCGACGAGCCGGTGATCGCCTTTGGACTGGGTTCAATGGTCATCCAGGGCGCGATCTTCTCGTGGTTGTTCCCGCGGGTATTCATGCAAGGTAGCGGGTCCTTTCTGAAGGACGGGCTCTTGTATGGCCTTGGCGCAGGCCTGTTGTCGTGGTCGTTCACCACGCTCGCCGTCGCAGCCAAGAATGTGATGGTTTCCGTGCCGGACTATGTATTGCTCGAAACCGCGTTCACGATCCTGCAGTTCGCCGTCGTGGGTCCGCTGATCGCCCTCGCTTACCGAAGATGACGCGGAGGAACTAATCTCGAAGGCATGACCAATCTTCACTATCCGCAATTCTGCGCACTTGCCCGCGCGGCGGAAATCATCGGCGAGCGCTGGACTCTCCTGATTATCCGGGAGCTCCTTCTTGGGCCGAAGCGGTTTGGCGATCTCCTGGATCATCTTGACGGTATGAGTCCCACTTTGCTGACATCGCGCCTTACCACCCTGATCGAGTGCAACGTCGTGCGGCGAACTGCCTTGCCGCGGCCGGTCAATGCGCAGGTATACGAGCTGACGGAGATCGGCCGGGAAGTTCAGCCCGCGATCCGGGAATTGATCCGCTGGGGCGGTCGCTTCCTGTTCCCGCCGGTGCCGGGCGACACGTTCGAGCCGGACTGGGTGATGCTTGGCCTTGACGCCATTGCGAAGCGTTCACCCGTGCCGGAAATTAACGTCGGCCTCGTGGTCACCCATGGCAAGAAGTCGGCAGGCTTTACCGTCGCGGGCAGCGGCTCAGGTACGGCAATTCAGAGAGGCGTTACGGATTGCAAGGGGATACTGGAAGCCCCGTTCGACGCGGTGCTGCAGATTGTCGGGATGAGCGTATCCCTTCAGGACGCAATCGAGGCGAAGCGCGCCAGAGTTAGCGGCTCTATAACGCTGGTTCGCAAGCTTCCCCTTCTGTTCGACCTTGCGGAACGCCGGCGCGCAGCGCCCGCGGCAAGCTGAAAGGAGTAACCGGTGGCCTGGACGAAATCACCACAGTCGCTGATCGATCTGTTCGACAAGTCGGTCCCGCCGGGCGCAAACATTTCCCGCCGCAAGATGTTCGGCTACCCGGCGGCCTTCGCTAACGGAAATCTCTTTATCGGCCTGCATCAGAACGATTTCATCATGCGGTTATCGGAGCAGGATCGCGCCAGGTATAGCGCCGAATTCGGCGAACGACCCTTCGAGCCCATGGTGGGTCGGCCGATGCGTGAATATGTGCGATTGCCTGAGGAGCTACTGGCCGATCCGCGCAAGCGCGCATCCTGGATCAATCTTTCGCTGCGGTATGCCGAGACAATCGCACCAAAGGCGAAGTCCCCAAAGAGAAAGCATTTGCCTCAACCGGTGAACAGGAGTCGAGCATGAAGAAGTTTGTGCTGCTGCATTACGGATTTGAAAAACCCACTCCGGAAATCATGGCCGCCTGGGGCAAATGGTTTGAGGCAACCAAGCCGCATACTGTAGACATGGGCGGCTTCGGCAATGGCCGAGAAATCTCGAAGGGCGGAACGAAGGACCTTCCGCTCGGCCCCGACGCCATTACCGGATTCACGATCGTCAACGCGGCAAATCTCGACGACGCGGAGAAGATGGCGCAAGGCAACCCTTTCATTTCGAGCATTCGAGTCTACGAAGTAAGGTCGAGCTAACCTTCTTCATCGGCGTCTTCATCTATTTGGAGGATGATGCGAAAGCGGCCCCGGCTATGCCGGGGCCGCTTTCAGCGTGGGAATTGTTTTGCGGTTAGCGGATGGTCCGGCCGAGATCGGCGCGGCGATCCGTCATCGGCAGCACGATCACCTTGGTGCCGACGCTGACCCGCGAATAGAGGTCCTTGACGTCTTCATTGGTGAGGCGGAGGCAGCCTGAGGAAACGCGGGTGCCGATCGTCGAGGGGTCGTTGGTGCCGTGGATGCGATAGATGGTGCCGCCGAGATACATCGCGCGGGCGCCGAGCGGATTACCCGGGCCGCCGGTCATGTGGCGCGGCAAATAGGGCTGGCGGGCGATCATTTGCGGGGGCGGGGTCCACGCCGGCCATTCGGCCTTGCGGGTGATCGTCTGGGTGCCCGACCAGGTGAAGCCGTCGCGGCCGATGCCGATGCCGTAGCGCATCGCCTGGCCGTTGCCGAGCACGAGGTAGAGATAGGTGTTCGGGGTATCGATGATGATCGTGCCCGGCGCCTCGCGGGTGTAGTAGTTCACGACCTGGCGACGCAGGCGTGCCGGCAGCTCGAAGCGTTCTTCTTCCTGGGGCGTAGCCGCAACCGGCGGCGGGGCCGCTTCGATCTGCGGCAGGAAAAACGGAAACAGCGGCAGCGGAGCTGCGGCGGCGGGTGCGGAAAATGCGGTCGCGCCGATTGCCAGCGCACCAAAAGCGGCGGCAGCAAAGCGGGTGGTCAGGCTAAATGAATTAAACATTGGTCGCCCCTGTTTTAAATTTTGTCGCGCCGTTCTCGGCGCGTCGTTGGGGAAACCTGTACCGATGAACCGTTTCAGGACATTTGCACGAAATCGCCAAAATGGTTTCGTCGCGTTAGGGAATTGTTTCGTTAAGGTTTCGTTGACGGACCGGGCGGCGGACCGGCGCTGCCACTTCCCCTCTCCCCTTGTGGGAGAGGGTGGATCAATCGCGCAAAGCGCGATTGAGACGGGTGAGGGGTTCTCTCCGCGGAGACAGACCCCTCATCCGTCGCGGACTGCGCGTAACCGATGCAAAGCATCGGCGTCCCTTAAGAATGGCGGTCTTGGACCGCCTATGGCCACCATCTCCCACAAGGGGAGAAGGAAGCGTCCCCGGTTGCACCGGCGTTGCTCCCGCGCTGACAATCTACTTGATCGAAAAGGCGGCCCAACCAATCAGGTGGCCTAGCCGGCGCGCATTCGCGGCATGCCGGCCTCGCCGGCGTTGAGCACGACGCGGCGGTCGACGACCGCGTGGTGGAATTGTTCGAGCGCTAAACCGATCACCGAGAGGTCGCCGTCCTCGACTGCGCCGTCGTCATAGCAATCGAGCGCGTGACGCAATATGCCGTCGGCTGTGTTCTGCATCTCCGCCAGCTCTTGCGGCGTTTCCGCCTTGCGTACCCTGGAAATCAGGTCGAGCAGTTCATCGCGATGGCCGACATACACTTCGCGTTCGTCGCTGTTCCAGTAGTGCTTGAACCAGGCGCCGACCGAGCCCAACCCCGAGAGGATCAGGATCGCCCCCCAGATATAGTCGGTGTATTTTTCGAGGAACGTTCGCTCGTTGCCGTCGATATAGGCCGCCGCTCCCGCATGCGCCGGCAAGGCAGCGTCCTTGTCGGTGTCAGGCTTTTCGATCTGCGAGGCGGTCGGCAATTCGCGCGCAAGCTGCTGGCGGTTGGTGAAGAGCTGGCGGGCAAAGGCGGCGACCGCCGTGTCCGACAACGACTTCGGCGCGACGATCAGGTGATTGACGGCAACAGTGTCGACCTTGTCTTCCGGCCGCTGCGGCGAGGAGCCGAAGATGCTGGCAGGAATCTCTTCGGATTCGTAGATCGGGTTCTTCTTCGCGATCGCATCGGAAACCTCGATCGGCAGGAATTTCGGATCGCCGCGG
The DNA here is from genome assembly GCF_036924515.1 of Bradyrhizobium sp. AZCC 1610. NCBI lineage: Bacteria > Pseudomonadati > Pseudomonadota > Alphaproteobacteria > Hyphomicrobiales > Nitrobacteraceae > Bradyrhizobium > Bradyrhizobium sp. AZCC 1610. Next base: position 1,028,857 of record NZ_JAZHRR010000001.1, read on the forward strand.
GCCACAGCCGTCGCCGCGATGGCGTCCACGGTGATCTTGCTCTTGAGCGGGCCGACCGCCATGAAGGCGTCGACCGACTGATCGCGCGCCATCTCGCCGATCTGGTTGGTGGCGAACTGACTGATCGTGACCTTGTCGGGATTGATGCCGGACTCTTTCAGAATACTGCGCAACAACGCGACATTGGCCTGCGTCCGCCCGATCACGCCGACGCGGTGGCCGGCCAGCTCATCGAGACTCTTGATCTTGGGTGTGGGCTGCTTCTTCGAGCCCTTGGCGGGAAGGCCGGAAGGCGCCCACAGCACGACGACATTCTTGCGCAGGATGGCGACCGACTCGGCATTTTCCGGCAGGTTCAGGTCGCCGCGCGCCACCGCGAGATCGGCCTTGCCGGCGGCGAACAGCGCGATGCTCTCCACTGCCCCTTCCGTCGTGATCGGTGCAAGCCGCACGGAACCGTTCTCGCGCGCAAAGGTCTGCGCCATCAACTGGATCAGTTTCTGGTCGTCGCTGCCGGCAGGCCCGACCGCGATCCGCAGCGTCGTCGGGCGCAGCACGTAGTACAGCGTGCCGGCGGCGACGCCGAACGCGAGCATGCCGGCGGCAAGGATCAAAAGCGCATAGCTCCGGCGCTTTCGCCGTCGGCGGGATCGCGCAGTATTGTCGTTTGGGTCTGACATCGTTCTGTCACGTTACACGAAAATGCGTGGAGGCGAGCTTAAAAACATCCTTACAGAACGATGACGTCATACGCTTGAAATATCCATGTCCCAACGTCGGATTTGAGAATCATTAATCTCGGGTCCGGGACATGAAGATACTGATTGCGACCGATGCATGGCATCCGCAGGTGAACGGCGTCGTCCGTACGCTGACGTCGCTGGCGCGCAGCGCCGCCGCGCTTGGCGCCGACATCAGCTTTCTGACCCCGGACGGATTTCCCTCGATGGCGTTGCCGACCTATCCGGGCTTGCGCATCGCGCTGCCGAACCGGCGCGAGATCGCGCGACGGATCGAGGAGGCGGCGCCGGACGCCATCCACATCGCGACCGAGGGGCCGATCGGCTGGATGGTGCGTGCCTATTGCCGCCGCCGCAAGCTGGCGTTCACCACGTCCTATACGACGCGTTTTCCCGAATATATCGCCGTCCGCACCGGGGTGCCGGCGAGCGTCGGCTACGCGGTGCTGCGGCACTTTCATGCCGCGTCTTCCACGACCATGGTCGCGACCGACTCGCTGCGGCAGGAACTCGGCGCGCGGGGATTCCGGAAACTCGGTTTCTGGACACGCGGCGTCGACACCGAGCTGTTCAATCCGCATACGCCTGCGGCGCTCGATCTGCCGCGGCCGGTCTTCATGACCATGGGCCGCGTCGCGGTGGAAAAGAATCTCGAAGCGTTTCTGTCGCTCGATTTGCCGGGGTCGAAAGTGGTCGTCGGCGACGGACCGCAGAAGGCGCAGCTCGCAAAGCAATATCCCGACGCGATCTATCTCGGCGAGAAGAAGGGCGCGGACCTGACCGCGCATCTCGCCGCCGCCGACGTCTTCGTGTTTCCGAGCCTCACCGACACCTTCGGCGTCGTGCAGCTCGAGGCGCTAGCCTGTGGCACGCCGGTCGCGGCATTTCCGGTCACCGGCCCGAAGGATGTCATTGCCGATCATCCGATCGGCGCAATCGACACCGATCTGCGCGCCGCGTCCTTGCGCGCGCTGACGATGTCGCGCGAAACCTGCCGGAATTTTGCGCTGGCGCGTTCCTGGGAAAACAGCGCGCGGCAGTTCATCGGCAACCTGACGGCGCTGCAGCCGAGCCGCGCGCTGCGGCCGGTGCGCCGGGCGCCCGCCGCGAGCGCCGTGCAGGGTTGAGTGCAAAGACCATAAATCCAGTCATAAGCGTGAGACGAGAAGGCAGAACGAACCATGGCAGACATCATCAAGCTTGACGGTACCAGGCAGCTCGATTTCGACCGCGAAACGGTCGAGCAGGCCTATGATCGCTGGGCACCGGTTTACGACCTCGTGTTCGGGGGCGTGTTCAGCAAGGGCCGCAAGGCGGCAATCCAGGCGACCAACAAGATCGGCGGCCGCGTGCTCGAGGTCGGCGTCGGCACCGGCATCTCGCTGCCGCTATACGCGCCGCATCTGCGCATCTTCGGCACCGATATTTCGGAAGCGATGCTGCAGAAGGCGAAGAAGCGCGTCGACGAGCTCGGCCTGAAGAACGTCGAAGGGCTTGCGGTGATGGACGCCGAAAGCCTCGAATTCCCCGACGATTCGTTCGACGTGGTAATGGCGCAATATGTCGTCACCGCAGTGCCGAACCCCGAAAAGGCGCTCGACGAATTTGCCCGCGTGCTACGGCCGGGTGGCGAGCTCATCATCCTCACCCGCGTCAGCGCCGATGCCGGCATGCGCCGCTTCATCGAGCAGCGTCTGCAGCCGGTGGTGCGCCCGCTCGGCTTCCGCACCGCCGAGTTCGCCTGGTCGCGCTATGCGCAATGGCTGGCGGGTGCACGAGGCATCGAACTGGCGGAGCGCCGCCTGGTGCCGCCGCTCGGGCACTTCTCCCTGGTGCGTTTTCGCAAGGTCGACGTGGCAGCGGCCGCCTAGTGCGCGGCCGTTGACGTCGCGCCATCGCGACGCTGCGTTCAGTCACATGTCAACATCATGATGTCACATGCCGGACATCGAATCCCGTTAAACACAAACCCGAAAGAATTGGGGGTAGAGAATGATCAAGAACTTCCTGCAGGAACTGCGGACCCAGCGCTGGGACGACCATCGCTACTATCACCACAGCCGCATCAACCAGTCGCTGCACTTCGTCAGCGCGGCGAGCTTCCTGTTCGCTTACGCAATGCTGTTCTTCGATCCCGTGGTATCGGCGCTGGTCGGCTGGCTGGTTTCGATGACGACGCGGCAGGCCGGCCACTTCTTCTTCGAGCCGCGCGGCTATGATCACGTCAACCACGCGACCCACGAGCACAAGGAAGAGATCAAGGTCGGCTACAACCTGCAGCGCAAGGTCGTGCTGATGACGATCTGGGCACTGTCGCCGCTGGTGCTGTACCTCGATCCGACGCTGTTCGGGTTGTTTACGCCCTGGACTTCGACGGCGGACTTCATGCGTCAGGTTGCCAAAGTGTGGCTCGCGGTCGGCATCGGCGGGCTGCTGTTCCGCACCGTCCACCTGTTCTTCATCCGCGACGTCGAGACCGGCCTGGTCTGGATGACGAAGATCCTCACCGACCCCTTCAGCGATCTCAAGCTGTACTACAAGGCACCGTTGGCTCTCATGAAGGGCGAACTGATCGATCCCGGCCTCGAGAAGCACGTCAAGCACGCGTGAGGATTGCGCAAGCGAAGAAGCCGTCATGCCCGGCCTTGTGCCGGGCATCCACGTCTTGAGCGTCAGCGATTGCAATGTCAGCAACAAGAAAGACGTGGATGGCCGGGACAACCCCGGCCATGACGACAGAGAAAAAAGCAGTCGTGAAGTCGTCATTGCGAGCGAAGCGAAGCAATCCATCTCTCTGCACGGGGATAGTTGGATTGCTTCGTCGCTTCGCTCCTCGCAATGACGAGAGTGCTCAATCTCCCGCGATGGCGGTGAACGGAAGCGTGTCCTTAGCGCCCAAACCTCTTGGCAAGCATCTCTTTCAGGATCTGCCGCTTGATGTTCTTGTTGGTCAGCGAAGCATCGTGCCACCACCAGCCGTCGCGTTTCATGTTCTCGGCCGCCGCGACAAAGCGATCGGCGACTTCAGTGAAATCGGCTTCCGTGTAGTTCAGGCTGAAGATCAGCCGGCCGGTGCCGACCCAGCTCAGCGCCAGTCCTTCGGCGCGCAGATAGTATTGCAGCATCCAGTTGTAACGGGACGGCTCGGTATATTGCACCATCCAGATCGAGGAGAGATTGCTGACCTGCACCGGGAGATCGTTCGTGGCCAGCCGCGCGTTCAGCGCCTCGGCGCGGCCGTTCCAGGTCTCGTCGAGCCCCTGATAGACGGCATTGAAGTTCGGGCTGGCGAGGCGGCTGAGGAATTCATCCATCGCCGTCATCACGTAAGGGTGCGAATTGAAGGTGCCGCGGGCAAAGCAGACGTCGGCGGGGCGGTCATCGCGGAAGCGCCGCATCAGATCCTTACGGCCGCAGACCACGCCGACGGGGAGGCCGCCGGCGAGGCTCTTGCCGTAAGTGACCATGTCGGCGCGAACGCCGAAATATTCCTGCGCGCCACCGGCGCCAAGACGGAAGCCGACGAACACTTCATCGAAGATCAGCACGATGCCGCGCTCGGTACAGACCTCGCGCAGCTTCTTCAGCCATTCGCCATAGGCTGCGCGGTCGAAATTGCCTTTGCGCGAACTGTCGATCAGGGCGGAGTCGCCGGGCGCATTGGCATTGGGGTGCAGTGCCTGCAGCGGATTGACCAGCACGCAGGCGATGTCGCGGCGGGTGCGCAGCACATGCAGCGTTCGCTCCGACATGTCGGCCAGCGTATAGGTCTCGTGCGGCGACACCGGGTTGCCGACGCCGGGCTGCACGTCGCCCCACCAGCCATGATAGGCGCCGGCGAACCGAACCAGATGCGAGCGCTTGGTGTGGTAGCGCGCCAGCCGCACCGCCTGCATCACCGCTTCGGTGCCGGACATATGGAACGAAACTTCGTCGAGGCCGGAGATTTCACACAACCGGCGGACGTTGTCGGTGATAACGGGATGGTAAGGACCGAGCACCGGACCAAGCGTGCGGGCGCGCTTTTCGGCTTCCGTGATGCATTCCTTGTAGAAGTCGTTGCCGAAAATGTTGACGCCGTAGGACCCGGTCAGGTCGTAGAACACATTGCCGTCGACATCGGTGACGGTGACGCCGGCGGAGGACTGCATGAACGCGCCGGTGCCGAGATTTTCGCGAACGAGCCGGCTGTACTGGAACGGCACCCGGTAGTTTTCCGTGAACTGCAGGTCGGAGATGTGGGTCGCGGCATCGGCCGTCATCTTCCGGCCCTTGGCATAGCGCTCCTCATAGAGGCGGGCGAGCCGGAAGAAAGCGTCCTGCCGCTGTGTGGCGACGTCGGCGGGGGCGCCGTCGGAACGGAAGAAGTCGTCTATATCGAATTCGTAATGCGGCACCAGCCGCGCGACCATCTTGGACATTTTGGAATGTCCTGATAGCGAACGTTGCTTGGCGCGGGACAGCGCCAGCCGCGCCTGCAATTTGGGGAAGACTGCCGCGGCGCTAGCGACCGCAGCGGCGGACAGGGAAAGAATCGGAAGGGACGAATCCATGCCTGAAGCGCTAGCCAATCCTGCTGACAGATTGATGACAATCCGGGGCCTGATCGCCCGCTTCACGCAACAGGAGGATCTGAATTTCCTCCTGACCAACCGCATTCCGCGGGCGGCGCTGACGCGCTTCATGGGCTGGTTCAGCAAGATCGAGAACCGTTTTGTGCGCGATGCCTCGATCGCGTGCTGGCGGCTGTTTTCCGATCTCGATCTGTCGGAAGCCAAAAAGACCGAATTCAAAAGCCTGCACGATTGCTTTACGCGCGAACTGCGTCCGGGGCTGCGGCCGGCCAATCCCGATCCATCCGTCGTGGTCAGCCCCTCCGACGGCATCATCGGCGCTTTCGGCAGAATCGCGGATACCGAGCTGTTCCAGATCAAGGGCGCGCCTTACTCGCTGCTCGATCTGCTCGGCGATCCCGCGCTGGTGGAGAGCCACCGCAACGGCCGCTTCCTCACGCTCAGGCTGACGTCCAGCATGTATCACCGCTTCCACGCGCCGTATGACGGCAAGATCGAGCGCGTGACGTTCATCCATGGCGATGTCTGGAACGTCAATCCGATCGCGCTGAAGCGGGTCGAGCGTCTGTTCTGCAAGAACGAGCGGGCGGTGCTCGAGATGCGCTTGCCGTCGGGCGAAGCGCTGACGCTGGTGCCGGTCGCCGCGATTCTGGTGGCCAGCATCAGGCTGCATTTCCTCGATGTGACCCTCAACGCGCAGAGCAGGGGGCCGACGGTGTTTCCCTGCGATGCGAAAGTCAGCAAGGGCGACGAACTCGGCTGGTTCGAGCACGGCTCGACCATCATCGTGCTGGCGCCCGAGCATTTTGAGTTCGCCGACAATGTCGTGGAAGGCGGGCGTATCCACGCAGGAGAGCCGCTGTTGCGAAAGCCGTAATTCCTGATCTCGATTTTGCGGCCGCTTGTCGCTATATGGTCGCGAGATTCGAAATCGGAAAACGGGAAGATTGATGGCGCGAACGCCCGTGCTGGCGGCGGGAGGCATTGTGCTGCGGCAGGCAGAAACGCCGCTGGTCGCCGTGGTGCGCCTGCGCAAGCGCAATGAATGGGTGTTGCCCAAGGGCAAGCTCGACGACGGCGAGACGCCGCGCGCCGCGGCCGAGCGCGAGGTGATGGAAGAGACCGGGCACGATGTTTCCGTGCACGAATTTCTGGGCACGCTGGTCTATGAGTCCCGCGGCGGTTCCAAGGTCGTGCATTACTGGCGCATGGAAGCGCGCGGCGATGCGGTCTATGAGCTGATGCGGGACGTGAGGGCCGTGGACTGGCTGCCGCTTGCAGACGCCGTCGACCGGCTCTCGCGTGGTTACGAGCGCGCGTTCCTTGAAAATGTAGGTCCGATTGCGCTGGCCGCGGCCGCGCATGCCGCGCCCGCCCGGAAAGCGCGGGTCAAACAACCGGCGCCGGAAAAGCGCCGGATGCGGCGGACCGGCGAGACAGCGCCTCCGGCCGCCGCTCCCGTGCCTGCGTCGCCCCAGCCCGATCAACCCTCGTCGCCGGTTGCGCAGGATGACGAGGTGACGGTGGTGATCGATGCGACCGCAGCAGCATTCACCGTTGAAGCCGAGCCCGCCGTCTCGCCGTCATTCGCGCCGGAGATAGAGCCGGTGGCCGTCGATGCGGCCGAGATGCGAACGCGACAGCAGCCGCCGAAAAATCTGCTTCAGAGAGTGCGGGACTGGCTGCGGCGCGCAGCCTGATCCCACCTTCTGCGCCTATCGCAATTCCTTCGGCAGCGGCTTGCCCCGTTGCGGCGCGGCCGCCGGCCGCCTCGGCGCGGCGGGCAATCCCGGACGTTGCAGGGCCGGAGCATCCTGAACGCCGGGTGACCGCTGCAGTCCGGGAACGCCATACCTGTTCGGCAGTCCCGGCCGTGCCAGCGGCGCGGCGGACTGCGCCGGCACTGAGGGCTGTTGCGGTTGGCCTGCGCGTGGCGGCAGGCCGGGCTGCGGTGGCAGATCGGGGCGTGACGGTTGTCCGGCCCGCGGCGGCACACCGGGTTGATTGAGCGATCCCGGCTGCCCCGCGCGGGGCGGTGTGCCCGGCCGCGGCAGAGAGCCCGGCTGCCGTTGTCCCTGGCGGTTCGGCGCGCCCGGTTGTTGCTGCTGACCGGGCCGGTTCAATTGACCGGGTTGTTGCGGCTGTCCGGGACGATTGAGCTGACCAGGCTGCTGTTGTCCTGGGCGATTCGGCACGCCCGGCAGTGGCGGCTGACCGGGTTGTCCCGGCAGACCGTTCTGCCGCCGCTGGCCGGGCTGGAATTGCCGGATCGGCCGGTTCGGATTGACGAAGGTGGGATTGGCGCGGCGGAATTCGCGCTGCTGGAACACGACCTGCCGGCCGAAATTCTGTGTCGAGTGAAGCTGACGTACAAAGCCCTGGTCGCGCAGCATCACCGCTTGCGAAATCACCAGCGGCACCGCGGCGAGGCGCACGCCGCCGGCGCCCGGGCGAATGGTGAAGCCGCTCGCGCCTTGGGTGAGAAACCCGAGCCGCGCGCCGGCGCGGTCATTGACCTCGATCCGGCCGACCCTTCCGTCGGCGTCGGGATAAAGCTTGACTGCGACGTTGTTCGGATTGTTGGCGGCGGCACCCTCCGGCACTTCGACGAGGCCGGTGGTGCCGCGAATGCCGAGCGTCGCCGTCGGCGTCGTGATCTTCATGTCGCCGGTTTTTGCCACCGAGGCTGCAACGAAGGCGGCGGTACCCTTGGCGACGTCGAAGATCGCCGCGTTGCTTTTGCCGCCGTCCTCGTAGACGTAGTTGTCGATGGTGATTTTTGTGTTGGCCTTGAGATTAAAGGTGGTGGCGTCGATGAAGGTGATGCCGAGCGCGGAATTCGCTCCAGTCTGCACCACGTCGTTGAGATAGATGTCGTCCTTGGCCTTGAGCGGCGTGGTCTTGTCATTGCGGATAACGCCGGCGCTGCCGATCACGGTCGCGACGTTGCCGACCGGCTCCTCGGGCGCCTGCGCATCAGTGGCAGGCGCGGTGGCGCCGGGGGCAGCGGGATCAGGTGTCGCCGTCGGCGGTTGCGCGGGTTGTGCCTGGGCCAGTTGTGTCGGTTCGGACGAGGCCGCGGAAACATTTGCAGCGCCGATCGCCATGTTGCAGGCAAACAGCAGGAGCGCGAGGGAAAGCGGGCGCTGCATCACGGGATTCCGGTAAGGGAGGGAGCGAACGAAGGGCGAGGCCAGACGATTTCAGCCTCACTGCGCTGAACGCGAGATGAATGGCATTGTCACGGCAGGACCAAACGATCAAGCGCCACGCCCGGAATGTCCGGACATGGCGCTTACTTTTCCGCAACCTCGCCCAAGGTTGGCAATATCCCTTCAGCAGGGATCGGCTATAATCTGATTCTGGCGCGGCCCATGCCTCCCCCCTCCGTCGGGAAAGCATCATTCATGCGGGGCCATTTCAACCATCGAACCAACTGTTCGAGCACCAAGCATAAGGAGGGGTTGTGACAATTGCTCGCAATAGGAGGTTCTTTCGATGAAGCTGTCTGCGCCCCTTTATCACTTGAAGCGCAAGGCCAAACTTCTATCCCGTGCAGAAAATATCCCGCTGCACGAGGCGCTCGACCGCGTTGCCAGGCTGGAGGGTTTTAGCGCCTGGAGTTTGCTCGCGGCCAAAGTGACGGCCACCGCGCCCGCCGAAAAACTGTTTGCGCGGCTGGCTCCCGGCGACCTGGTGCTGGTGGGTGCGCGCCCGGGCCACGGCAAGACCCTGATGAGCCTCGAACTCGCCGTGCAAGCCATGAAGTCCGGCAGTCGAGGCGTGTTCTTCACGCTGGAGTACACGGAGAAGGATATGCTGGATCGTTTCCGTGCCATCGGCGTGGCGCGGGGGGATTTTGCCGGTCTGTTTGAATTCGATAGCTCCGACGCCATGAGTTCGGATTACATCATCAAGCGGCTGGCCACCGCGCCTCGCGGCACCCTGGTGGTCGTGGACTATCTGCAACTGCTCGACCAGAAACGTGAGAATCCGGAATTGATGGTTCAGGTTCGGGCGCTGCAGTCGTTCGCACGCGATCGCGGGCTGATCTTCGTCTTTATCTCCCAGATCGATCGCTCCTACGATCCGTTGATCAAACCATGCCCCGATCTGGAAGATGTCAGATTGCCGAATCCGCTGGATCTGAGCCTCTTCACCAAGACATGTTTCCTGAACAACGGTGAGGTTCAGTTTCGGGCGGCAAGCTAGGGTCAGGACTCATTGCCCGAGCCAGCCCCGCAGCCAATGATTTTGGCCAGGAGGAGCCTCACGATGACCATCACCATTACCGCCTTTGAACGGTCACCCGATGGCGGCAAGGGACTGGCGCGTGATACGCGCGTTCGCTGGGCGCTTGAAGAAGTCGGCCAACCTTACGAGGTTCGCCTTGTTTCGTTTCGTGCGATGAAGGAACCCGCGCATCTGGCGCTTCATCCTTTCGGCCAGATTCCGACCTATGAGGAAGGCGATCTCGCTCTGTTCGAGACAGGGTCGATCGTCTTCCATATCGCCGAGCGCCATGCGGGCCTGCTGCCGGACGATGCCGATGCGCGGGCGCGCGCGATCACATGGATGTTTGCCGCGCTCAACACGGTGGAGCCGGCGATCCTTGAACTCGCAGCTGCCAGGATTCTGGAGGGCGATAAGCCCTGGAGTAAGGAGCGCCTGCCTCTGGTCGAGGATCGCGTCCGCGACCGGTTGAAGCAACTTTCCGCTCGCGTTGGCAGTGCCGACTGGCTCGATGGTCCGTTCAGCGCGGGTGACCTGATGATGGTGTCGGTGCTGCTCAGGTTGAAATCATCGTGCATTCTGAACGAATATCCGAACCTTGCCGCCTATGTCGCCCGTGGCGAAGCGCGGCCCGCCTACAAGCGGGCTTTCGACGCTCAATTGGCGGTTTACACCGGCAAGCCACCGACCGGCTGATTGAGGTCCGTCCTGGGCTCGAAGTCGCCATCCGGGTTTTTCGTTAGTTTATGGGTCGTGACCCTAGCGATACGAAGCGCAGTCTCGCGTCGAGCACCCTGGCGCGCAGCGATCACGCCCCAGTGGCTTCATTTTTTTGCTCGCTGAGCAGCGCGAACGCGGCACCAGCAGTGTGGGTGTATTGACGGACCATCAATCAAACAAATTAGTATTGACTAATCAATTAGCGTACGCTATTGGTTTCCCATGACCGAAGCCGCTGCCATCAACGCCGTCATGCGCGCGCTTGCCGATCCCACACGGCGGGCCGTGTTTGAGCAGGTCGTCAGCTCCGACGAGATCACCGTCGTCGAACTGACGCGAGGGAGTGGCGTGACCCAGGGCGCCATTTCTCAACACCTCAAGGCCCTGAAACTGGCCGGCCTGGTCGCCGAGCGCCCCGAAGGCCGGAAAGTCTATTACCGCGCCCAGCCGGAAGGCCTCGCGCCGCTAGTCGACTGGATGAGCCATTACGGCGTCTTCTGGCGCGAACGCTTTGCAAATCTCAGAACACTGCTGAAGGAAATTGATCCATGAACGACGCTGCATTGAAGCCCGACACGCAAGACATCGTGGTCGACGAGGTTTTCCCGCATACGCCGGAGACGATCTGGAAAACGCTGACCACGGCCAATTTGATGGGCCGCTGGCTGATGATGCCGGCCGGCTTCGAGCCCGTGGAAGGCAAACACTTCACCTACCAGACCACGCCGGCCGGCGCGTGGGACGGCACCATTCACTGCCAGGTGCTGGAGGTGAAGCCGAACGAACGTTTTGCCTATGCCTGGAAAGGCGGGCATGAGGGAAACGTGGGATACGGCTCACGACTCGACACCGTGGTCACGTTCATCCTTTCCAAGGTCGAAAACGGCACGCGCCTCCGCCTCGTCCATTCCGGCTTCGTCCTGCCGAAGAACGATACTGCCTTCAAGAGCATGAGCGAAGGCTGGACGAAGGTAGTCCAGAACATCGGCGCTATCGTCGACGGGAAGGACTGACGCGACGGAAATCGCCGTGGCCAATGCAGCGCTTTATTGGGAGAGAGACATGAGCAAGCCTTACACCGGCGGATGCGCCTGCGGCGCGATCCGCTATGAAATCTCGGCCGAGCCGATTGCGATGAACGACTGCCAGTGCCGCGACTGCCAGAGTACGAGCGGCACCGGGCACGGATCCTATCTGACCTTCCCGAGCAGGGAGGCGGTGAAGCTCGCGGGCGAAGCGACGCATTGGGACATGGTCGACGACAACGGGAACGTGAAGACGCGCGGATTCTGCCCCGCCTGCGGGTCGCCTGCCTATCTGACCTTCTCGGCCATGCCGGACTTCTTCACCATTCACGCCGCGAGCCTCGACGATCCCGGCCGATACGAGCCGCAGATGGTGACGTACACGGTGCGCGGTCATGCCTGGGACCGGCTCGATCCGGCCGTGCCGAAATTCGAGAAGATGCCGCCGATGTGAAGCTAGCTAGGCCGACAAAAAGCGGCAAGAGTCTCGCAATTGCTTGGTCTTCAGTTTGTGCTTCCCAGGCGCAGCACACTACGAGGGGAAACCTCTCACAGGATATTGGACCGTGGTCCAATATCGAACCCAACGGATGCTCGGTTACTGTCGCAAAAATGCGGTGGATTTTACGGATCCAAACGCAGGGGCGCAGCTGAGCGTTAGAAGCTGGGAAACCAGCCCATTGGCCCAGAGATCAACACGACGGACTCACGGCAGAGATTTCGTGGCGAAAATATCCCATGGATTCTACCTGAAGGGTGGAGAGATGGGACCAGACATTGGGAGGGCATTATGAAAATTCACCGGATGGCTCAAGTCGCTTTCGTCGCCCTATTGCTGCTCATGGGTTTTACAAGGGTATGCTTCGCTGAAACCGGCACGGTGAGTGTCGTATTTACCAAGGGCGGTTTTATCGTCGATGTCGGCGGCGGCCAGGGTGTACTTACCTTTCGGGGCAAGAAGTATCCCTTCACGGTTTCGGGCATGAGCTTGGGCCTTCAGATCGGCGCCTCCACCAGTAGGTTCGTAGGCAGGGCACTGAACTTGCGGCGCCCCGGCGATCTTGCAGGCAGCTATGCCGTCGCCGGCGCAGGCGGTGCGATCGCCACCGGAGCAGGGGGCGTGCAGTTGCAGAACGCCAACGGCGTCATCCTGCAGCTCAGTGGTGCCCGGGTCGGTGCTGAGGTGTCGGCTGCCGTGGGCGGGGTGACCATCACAATGCAATAAGAAGCAGGCCCGCCGACTGGAGGCTGAACCTCTGCAAACTTCATGTGCTGTGGCGGCCTGGAACATTCAGCGGCGCTGAGTTTTTGGCCGTCCGCCGGCAACTCCTCGCATCACGTTTGGGAGCCGCAAATGATGAAGTGCACCAAATCGACGAAAGAGAAGCGAAGCGCTGCCAATAGAAAAGGCCTAATCGCACTTGCTGGCATAGTTGCGGTGTTCGGCAGCGGTGCGCTGGCGCAGACACCACCAGTCGCGCCCACCGGCTCGGCGGTACTCGCATTTGGCGTACTGGTTGGCCGGTGGGCGCGAACCGAAGGTCCATATGTAATCAACATCAGTGCTGTTGATGAAAACGGCAAGCTTGATGCCAGTTATGCCAATCCGAGGCCGCTACCCTTTCACATCGCAGAAGTTGCCCGCGACGGAAACGCACTCAAGCTATTCTTTGAATTACGCGCTGCCGGTTACGGCGGCTCAACTTACACACTCAAATATGATGCCGCGAGCGACAGTCTGAGAGGCGTCTACGACCAAGTTGTCGTAAAGCAAAAATTCGACGTGGTTTTTAATCGTACGAAGTGACGGTACCCGGCGTAATTTGACGATGCGCATAAAGAAGGCCCGGTGGCGAACCACAGGGCCTCAAGTCTCGGGGAGAAATAATCAGCTCACGCGCTTCCAGGTCTGGCCGCCGCAGAACATGCCGCCGAAGGCGCAGCCCTGGACCTTGAGCGTGCTGGCGCCCTTCAGCGCAATCGTCGAGTCGTAATTGCGGCCGCTGTCGGGATCATGAATCCGGCCGGTCCACTTGCTGCCCTGCGGCTTCATGTTGATCAGGATCCGTGCGCCGGTGTTGACGGCATAGCCGCACAGATTGGCGCCGCATTCCTCGATGCGAACGTTGCCCTTGTTCTCTTCCGTAGCCCAGATGCCGACCGGCGAATTCGGATCGGGCGCGGCGGCTGCGGCCGGAGCCGGTTGCGGTGCGGGCGCAGGCGCGGCGGCGACCGGTGCGGGCGGCGGAGGCGGAGCGGGCGGCGCAACTTCGGTCCGTGCCGGCGTCGCGGCTGCGACGGTCGTCTGAGCAGGGGCGGGCGTCACCGCTGGAGCAGCGGGCTGCGGCGCGGCGACCTGGGCCGGAGCCGGAGCGGCCGGTGCCGCTGGTGTGGTGTCGGCGACGTCATCGTCCTTGCTCTTGGAGCCCAGGCCCTTGAGATCGACATTGCCGAGCGTGCCGTTATAGCCGGGTGCGGTGATCTTGATGCAGGAAATGCCGTTGCAGTTGCGCGGCGATTCAACGCGAATGCGCTCGCCGTTGATCTGGAAGGTAATTCCGCCGGCATGCGCCGAGGTGGTGGCCATCAATAATGCGGCGAGGATGTAGAGCTTCTTCATGACAGCCTCCTGAGCGGCTTGTGAGCAGGTCGCGGTGAACTTGGGCGGACCCTACGCGGCGCGAGGGACAGGTTCTGTGATACACGTCACAAGACGCCCGGAAGCGCGGAGCGGCCCGGTGATTCAAATCACATTCAGTCGAGTTTCCCCGCGGCTAGCTTTCCGCATCACCTGCGGGAGGCTTCGATGAAACGATTTTGTTTTCTCGCCGTGCTGATGGCGCTCAGTTCTTCGGCCTATGCCGGTCGTTCGATTTCATTCAGCGTCGGCGGCCATCGGGTGCACATCGAATCCTCCCGGCATTGCCGTTCGGCCTCGTGTGCCTCGATGTCGATCTCCAGAAGCCTCCACTGGCGCCGCAAGCGCGACCGCCATGACGACGATCGCGGCGCGGCAGTGCCGGCAAAGCCTGTGCCATCGGCGCCACAGACGGTTTCGTCGCCCGCACCGCCAGCGACCACGGCGCCCGCCAAGACCATCGTCGCCGCGCCGCCGCCGGCCGTCTACACGACGGCCGCATCGAGAAGCCAGATCGTCGCTGCGCCTCCGCCACCTGCGCCGCCCGCCCCGCCACCGGTTCAACAGGTTTCGATTCCAGTGCCGCCACCTCCGCCGGTCGAAAAACCGGTCGAGACCGCGCAGCCTCCGCCGCAGGTCGAGCGCGTCTCGCATCAGGCCGACGAAGAGCCGTCGGATTCTCCGATCGGTGACTGGCAGACCGAAGGCAAGGGAACGGTGCGGATCGCAAAATGCGGCAATGCGCTGTGCGGCTTCGTGCTCGGTTCGTCGAACGAGAAGGGCGAAGCGATCCTGATCAACATGAAGCCGAAGACGGAAAGGCAATGGACCGGCGGCGTCTACAGCCAGGACTCAGGCGAGACGTATTACGGCACGATGTCGATGAAGGCGATCAACACGCTTCGCGTCGAAGCCTGCGCGCTCGGCCGCTTCTATTGCTCCGGCAACAATTGGAGCCGCATCACGCGCCGCGCCGACAGCCTGGTGACGTCGCGGCAGGTATCCGCCGAGCAGCGCTCGTAGCCGCCCACGAAAACGCCCGGTGGCACGGCCACCGAGCGTTCAGGTCCATCTCTGGACGGAGGTCTAGAACACGCCAAGCACAATCGCGCCGACGAAAGCGAGTGCAACATACGCGGTTACAACGCTAAGTCTGCTGACGAGAGGACTTACGAAATCCATTGGGAGAGCTCCCTGGGTTCACGTCGTGCCCGCACATAACACTTAAGGTTAGCAAAGTGTTCCCGGCCCAAAAAGTCAGCGTCGCTGTCCATCCCGGGCTCTCCACCGGCGGCGGCCCCGGAAACATGGTAAAAAATTCGTAAAATCAACATGTTGAAGAGTCTTTAAATAAATTCGTTGAACGTGCGGGCGATGACGCACGGAGTTCGTTTGTATCTCGTCG
The DNA here is from genome assembly GCF_036924515.1 of Bradyrhizobium sp. AZCC 1610. Lineage (NCBI taxonomy): Bacteria > Pseudomonadati > Pseudomonadota > Alphaproteobacteria > Hyphomicrobiales > Nitrobacteraceae > Bradyrhizobium > Bradyrhizobium sp. AZCC 1610. Next base: position 1,044,192 of record NZ_JAZHRR010000001.1, read on the forward strand.
GCTCCTTCGTCCTCGTCTCGCTAGCGGGTTGTGGCCGCGGATTTTTTCAGTCCGCCGAGCGCGAACCGTGGCGTGCCGAGGCCGAAGTCGCTTGCCTGAAGTCCGGTGCGGTCAAGGAGAGCCCGGAATTGGTCCGGATCGACCCGATCTCCGGTCCCGGTGTGTGCGGCGCGGAATATCCGCTGAAAGTGGCGGCGCTCGGCGAAAACATCGCCAGCTTCGGATTTGCCGACGAAAGCCTGCGGCCGCCCGGAAATATCGGCAATCAGCCGCGCTGGCCGATCGCGCGCGCGCCGGCGGCAGCTCCGCCCCAGGGAAACTATCAAGGAAGCTATTCGGGAGGTTATCCGAATCCGGCGCCGCGCCAGCCGACCTATGCCGCGCCGTCGAACGGCCCGATCTCGCTGTCCGCGCCGGGCATCGCTCCGCAGGAGGATGACGTCGATCTGCCGCCCGAAGGCATGCCGGCAGCGCGCGACGGCGGCTATAGGGCGGCACCGTCCTATCCGCCGCGCGAGCGTTACACGGCGCCTTCTGCTACGCCGTACCCACAGCCAACCTATTCGCCACCGCCGGCAACGCCGGCCGCGCCACGGCTCGGGCCCGCGCAGGGCAATTCCGTCAGCGCGTTCGGACAGGTCTCGATGAAGCCCGCGGCGACGCTGGCGTGCCCGATCGTCTCGGCGCTCGACCGCTGGCTCACCGATTCCGTGCAGCCGGCGGCGATGCGCTGGTTCGGCGTGCGCGTCGTCGAAATCAAGCAGATCTCGGCGTATTCCTGCCGCGGCATGAACGGCAGTCCGCACGCGCATATTTCCGAGCACGCCTTCGGCAACGCGCTCGACATCGCAGCCTTCACGCTCGCCGACGGCAGGCGCATCACGGTGAAGGGCGGCTGGCGCGGCATGCCGGAAGAGCAGGGCTTTCTGCGCGACGTGCAGGCGGCCGCCTGCCAGCAGTTCAACACCGTGCTGGCGCCCGGATCCAACTCCCACCATGAGGATCACATTCACGTCGACCTGATGCGCCGCCCCTCCCGCCGCACCATCTGCCAGCCGGCCGCCGTGTCGGGCGACCAGGTCGCCGCGCGCGCCGGGCAGCGTAATCCTTATGCGTCACGCGATCCCTATTCGACGGGATCGGTCGGAGCCAAGAAGTCGGTGTCGCGTTGGTTCAGGGGCAACAGCAAGGTCAACGAAGAAGACGAGTTCGAGGGTCATTATCATTAGAGCCGCGGCTCCGTAGGATGGGTGGAGCGAAGCGATACCCATCAATCCCGTTCGCGAAGTGATGGGTTTCGCAAGGGCTCCACCCATCCTACGGGCTACCCCGCCAGCCGCTCCAGCAAGTCCTGCACGACGCCCTTCAGCAGATCGAGTTTGTATCCCGTCATCGGCAGCGGCTTTGCACCTGATGTCGCTTGTTCTGCGGCACTGGCAATCGTTGCTGCATTGACCCGCTTGCCCTGCAATGCCGCTTCCACCGCCGCGAGCCGTAGCGGCACCGGGGCGATGCCGCCGGCGGCGAGGCGGACGAACCGGAACGCGCCGTCCTTGATCACGGCGCGGGCGCAGACTTCGACCAGCGGCCATTCGGCATGGGTGCGGCTGATCGCGCGCCTGTACAGCGCGCGCTCGCCTTGCAGCGGAACGGGAAGCTCGATGCTCTTGATCATCTCGCCTGGCTGCAGCGCGTTGTCGGCGGTGCCGTTGGAGCCGTCGCCGAGGAGATCGCCGATCGTCAGCGAACTCCTGCGGTCGGTGGTCACTTTCGCTTCATAGGCCAGCAGTGCCGCCGCCATGGTCGAGGGATGCGGCGCCACGCAGGGGCCGAGGTCGAAGACGACGTGATAGAGATGATTGCCGGACCGCGCGGGACAGTCAGTGCCGCCTTTCTTCAGGCAGGCGATATGCGGATTTCGAAAATACCAGCAGCGCGAACGTTGCGCGAGATTGCCGCCGATGGTGGCGAGGTGGCGGATCTGCGGCGTCGCCAGGCCTAGCGCGGACGCCGCAATGCCCGGATACGCCGCGGCGATGCGTGCTTCGGCGGCGATGGCGGCAATGGTGGTGAAGGCGCCGATGCGCAAACTTCCCTCAGTGCCCCAATGCATCCCGATCGTGTCGGGTGCGGCTGATATATCGATCAGCGGTCCCGTCGAGACGCCGCTGCGCCGTCGCTCGGAGAGGTCGGTACCGGCGGCGCGGAATTCGCCTGCCTGTGTGGCGGTCATGGCTGATGGTGTCATGCGGCGGCCCTCCCTTTGAGCGCGGCGATGAGACGGTCGGGACGAATCGGCAGTTCGGTCAGCCGAACGCCGGTGGCGTTGAGAATGGCGTTGGCGACCGCCGGTGAGGTCGGCACGGTCGCGACCTCGCCGATGCCGACACTGCCGCCGAGCACGTGGTCGAAGCCGCCCTGGTCGAAATGCACGTCGATCATTGGCGTGTCCGCGATTCCCGGAATGCGATAATCCTCCATGCCGCCGCTGAGCACATCGCCGGTGCGGGAATCGACTTCGCGCGCTTCATAGAGCGCGTAGCCGATGCCCTGAATGACAGCGCCTGCCGCCTGGCTTCGCGCCAATGCCGGCGCCACGATCTTGCCGACCGCAATGCCGGTGTGAACGTTGACGACGCGGGCATGGCCGAGCCAGGTATCGACTTCGACTTCCACCACCTGCACCGAACTCGGCACGCCGGCGCCGATCGCAAGATTGGAGAAGCGCCGCATCATCCAGCCGAAGATCATGCCCATGAAGCCGGCCTGCTTCAGCGGCGACTGGACGCCCGGCGCCATCTGCCTGGAGTCTTCCGGCCGCACGCGGGAAGCGGAGAGGTCGGGCGAGCCTGCGAGCATTTCGCGCCATGGCGCGTTGGAGCCGGGGACCGGTTGCCGCTTTGCGTTTTGCTGGATCGCGGCCTTCAACTGCTCGATCGCCAGCAGCATCGGTGGGATCACCGAAGCCGTGACCCGGCTGCCGCCTGAACCCGGCCCTTCCGGCAGTTTCGAATCGCCGATCCTGACCTCGATCTCATGCGGCTCCAGCCCGAACTCGCGCGCGACCGTATTGGCGATCACGGTGCGGGTGCCGGTGCCGATGTCCTGTGTCGCGGTGCTGGCGATCAGGCGTCCACCCTTGACCGCCACTTCGACCTTCGAGCCGGGCTGCCACAGATAAAGCCAGTAGCCGGTGGCGACGCCGACGCCGCGGCGATAACGGCCGCTCTGCACGGCTATCGGTTTCCGGTTGCGCCACACCTCCAGGCTTGATGCCCAATCGTACAGTCGCTGTCGGTTGGGATCGGGATCCCAGCGTTTGCGCAGCGCGATCGGATCGATGTTCATGCGCAGCGCCGCTTCGTCGATCGCCTGTTCCAGCGCAAACGCCATCGGCGGTCCGCCGGGCCCTCGGAAGGGAGCGCCGGCCGGCAAATTGCTGATGACGTCGAAATCGGCCAGTTCCTTGCCTTCTGCGGGATAGATCAGGCGGGCGAGTGCCGCGATGGTCGAATTGGTCGCGGCTCCTGTGTCGGCGTAGGCGGTTAGCGAAAGTGCTTTCAGTTCGCCTTGCTCGGACGGCAGCAATGCAATTTTCATTTCCGTCGCCGGCCGATAGCCGGTGACCGAAAGCTCCTCGTGCCGGTCGTAGGCTACTCTGACCGGCGCCTTGGCTTCGCGCGCCAGTTCGATCGCGGTGGTCGTTTCCACGCCAAGCGCGGCCTTCGAACCAAAACCGCCGCCGACATGATCGGCAATCACGCGCACCTTGTCGTGGCCGAGCTTGTAGCGCTTGGCGATCAGCTCCATCAGGTGAAACACCGACTGCGTCGAAACATGCACGGTCAGCCGGTCGCCATCGAAACGCGCGACCGCGGCATGCGGCTCGAGGCAGGCGTGCTGTTGCGTACCGGTGCGGAAGGTGCCCTCGACCAGCAGCGGGTTATTTGCCGCGCGCGCGCCGTCGACCCAGCTCCGCACCTTCTTCGGCTTCTTGGAGAACGCCGCCGATGGTCCGCGGATATTGCCTTTCCAGGCGGCCGGCGCACCGCCGCCTTCGGAGACGTTGCCGGCCTTCTTGCGCGCGGATTTTTCGAACACCACCGGCGCATCGGTCCTGCGCGCCTCGTCGAGCCCGATCGCCGACGGCAGGCGTTCGCTGCCGAGCTTGATGGCGGCGATCGCGGCCAGCGCGGACTTGCGATCCCTCGCCGCGACCGCTGCGATCGGCTCGCCGACATAGCGGACAATGCGATCGTCGCCGAGCAGCGAGATCGCGGCACTGACACCCGGCATCGCGCGCGCCGGCGCCAGATCGAGTTCACCGATGCGCGCATGCGCGAACGGCGAGCGCAGGATCACGCCTTCGAGCTGGCCGTCATGATGGATGTCGACGGTATACTTCGCCGATCCCGTCACCTTGTCGCGCGCTTCCATGCGCGGCGGGAGGATGTCGTCGCCGTCGAAGCGGCCGGCGCAGGCATCCGCCACGGCACGGAAGATGCCGTCATAGGCGCCGCAGCGGCAGAGATGGCCCGACAGCGCCGCGCCGATTTCCTCGCGCGACGGCACCGCCGTCCCCTTGGCCGCGCGCCAAAAAGCGTGAAACGCCGCGGCCTCGACGATGAAGCCTGGCGTGCAGAAGCCGCATTGCAGGGCATCGTGCGCCATGAAGGCCTTCTGCACCGGGTGCAGTTTTGCAGCGCCGATGCCTTCGACGGTGGTCACGTTCGTGTTCGCGGCTGATCGAGCCGGCATCAGGCAGCTCACGGCGGGCTCGCCATCGACCAGCACGGTGCAGGCACCGCACACGCCGGCCCCGCAGACCAGCTTGGTGCCGGTGAGATCGAGCGCGTCGCGCACGACGTCGACCAGCAGCGCATCGGGATCGTCGGGGAGGGGAGCGAGCTTGCCGTTGATCGTCATCGTGCTCATCTGCGATCTCCAGGTTTGCGGGAAATGGATTTCTTGGCTGGTTTCGGTTTGGCCGCGCGCGGCTTTTTCACCGGGCGGATGGCTCCCGCGACGAGCGTGCGCAGCATGATTTCCAGATCCTTCAGGAAAGCCCCCGCCGGCTGCATCGCCGGGTACGCGGATTTGGTGCCGTTGACCGCCATCTCGACGCAACGCGCCAGCTCGCGCGGTGTCATGCCGGCGTTGAGAACGAGGCCCTGCTTGCGGCAGACGCGCGTGATCGTCGCGGCGAGCTGCTCCGCATAGGCCGTGGCATATTTCTGGTAGAGGTCGCGGGCCTGCAGGAGATGCTCGGAGAACAGCTCCTCGACATGGGGCGAGCCGTCGAGCGAAGCGGCCAACTGCCCGAGCTTGGCGGAGACCGAAGCGACGAGAATATCGGCGAGGCTGCCGCGGGCCTTTTCCGCGGCTGCTGCGGCTGCGATTTCGGCGGCAAGCGCCTCCTCATGCAGCCGTTCGATGACGGCGCGGAACAGCGCTTCCTTGGATTTGAAATGATGATAGAGCGCCTGCCGCGTCAGGCCGGCGGCCTCCGCCGCCTGCTCGATCGACGAGCGCCGGAAACCGTGCCGGCGGAACACCAGCATCGCGGCATCGAGAATGCGGGTGCGCGAGCCCATTTGACGATTTTGACAAAATTAGAAGAAGTGTCAAATAACGAGATCGCGAACAGGAACAGTGCCGCGACGGCAAGCCTGATGTCACTGATAGGGCGAGACTTTATGGGCCCGGCAGTGGTGCGGGCCGTTCCCGTCGCGGCCGGCCGCCTTGATGTTCGCGTTGAAATACCGGCCCATCGAAGGTGCGTTCAGGAACGCATCGAGCGCAGTTCGAAAGTTGGCCGTTCTTGCCAGGCCACGCGGTCAACCGGGATGTAGGAAAAGCGCGATCAGAAGGATGATCGGCAGTGGAATGCCGACCAGCCAAAGAAGCGTGCTCTTTATGGATCTCATCCCAGCCTCCCGCCCGAAGCACAATCATCGATTGCAGTTTTGGTTCCCGGGTAGCTTGATTTGTTTCTCCCCGGTTCCTTGCGAATCGCCGCTGAGCCGTCGATCGCTTTCGGAAAGTCTTTCGGGCGTGGGTCCAGCAATCGATCCCGTGTCGTGACGGGCTCCACCATGCGCGCGTAATCACGCGTCGCGCGCCACTACAACTGTCGCGCGTTCATTTAGATCAATACCAATTCTGAATTTCCGTTTGGTGACCGTTATTCAAGCAGTCTGGAGCAATACTAATTCTAAACGCGTGATTGATACGCCGCTGTATCCTTCACGCACTTCATCGCAGTGGTCGCACTTGTTACTGGTCCCGCGCGAAGCGATGAGGACTGGAAATGAATGCATGCTTGAAGACCGCGGGATGGCTCGGCGCCGCGCTGCCGATGCTCGCCGCGATGATCGATGTGACGCCGGCGGAAGCGCAATCGTCCGCGCGCGAATTGCCGGCCGTCGTCGTCGACCAGCCCTCACGTCCACCGGCCGCGCGGTCGCGCCCCGCACCCAGACGGCAATCTGCGTCGGCCGCGAGCCGTCGCGCAGCCCAGCGCGCGCAGACGGCGCCCGATGCCGCGGCAGCTGCCGGCGCGCGCGCTGAGACCGCGACCGGTCCGGTGCACGGCTATCTCGCGGGCCAGAGCGGCACCGGCACCAAGACCGACACGCCGCTGCGTGAAACGCCGCAATCGATCACAGTGGTCACCGCCGACCGCGTCACCGACCAGGGCGCGCTTACCGTGCAGGAATCGCTGCGCTACGTGCCCGGCGTGTTCGCCGACGCCTATGGTCCGGATTCGCGCGGCGACTATCCGCGCATCCGCGGCCAGGATCCCAACATCTATCTCGACGGCACCCGCATGGTGAACACGTTCACTTTCAACGAATGGCGGCCCGAGCCCTACACGCTGGAGCGGATCGAGGTGCTGCGCGGTCCGGCATCGGTGCTGTATGGCGACACTTCGACGGCCGGCCTGTTGAACCTGATTTCGAAGCGTCCGCAGGCGGAGGCCTTCAATGAGATCGGCGTGCAGTATGGCAGCTTCAACCGCAAACAGGTGCAACTGGACTCGACCGGCAAGCTCACCAAGGACGGCGAGTGGCTGTATCGGTTCATCGGCGTGTTCCGCGACAGCAATTCGCAGACCGACTACGTTCCGGACGACCGCATCGTGCTGGCGCCGTCGCTGACCTGGCGGCCGACTAACAACACTAGTTGGACAGTGCTCGGCACCTACCAAAAGGATATGAGCGGTATCTCCACCGCGTTCCTGCCGCATGAGGGCACACTGTTCCCGGGTCCCAACGGCTTGATTCCGGTGCGGCGATTTGCGAGCGAGCCCAGCTATGATCGCTACCAGACCGAAACCGGCGCGGTCTCTAGCCTGTTCGAGCACAGCTTCAGCGACGGCCTGAAGATCCGGCAGAGTATGCGTTACGCCCATATCGAGGGCATCTACCGCTTCATCTATCCGGACATCTATTCAAACCCGGATCCATTTCTGGGGGATCCCCTGAGGCGCACCGTGGCGCGGTTCGTCTCGGGACGGGAAACCAGCAAGAACAGTTTTACCTCGGACAGCAACGCCGAATTGAAGTTCGCGACCGGCCCGATCATGCACAAGACGCTGTTTGGCGTCGACTATCGTGTCCTTGGGGAACGCGCGTCGTCGGGGACTTATCTTGATGATACTCGGTTCGACCTCTATGCGCCGGTCTATAATGGTGTCGCCCCGCCGACGCTCTCGCCCGAACCGGACCTGCGGCAAAGCCAGCTCGGGCTTTATGCGCAGGACCAGATGCGGCTTGGGCCGTGGCTGGCTGTCCTCGGCATCCGCCAGGATTTCGTCAGCAACGATGTGCAGGGGGCGCCGGCGGAAGACACCAGGGCGACCACCGGCCGCGCCGGGCTGATGTACGAACTGCCGTTCGGGCTGACGCCCTACGTCACTTACGCACAGTCGTTCACGCCGATCTTCGGCTCGGGCATCTGCGCCGGCGTCTGCAAGGCGCAGCAGGGCGAGATGGTGGAACTGGGATTCAAGTACAATCCAATGCCCGGTACGGCGATCAACGGTGCGATCTTCGACACCACCGAGAAGAACCGGCTGGCAAGCAGTCCCGACGGCGCTTTGCTCTCGGTCCAGACCGGCCAGGTGCGGATTCGCGGCGCCGAACTCGAGGTGATTAGCCGCGTGACGCCGGACCTTGATCTGATCGGCGCCTATTCCTACCTCAATGCCACGGTGGAAAGCGGCGACAATGCCGGCAAGCGCGTCGAAACCGTTCCCGAACACCAGGCCTCGCTATGGGCGAAGTACCGTCTCACCGCGCTCGGTCTGCAGGGCGTCACGATCGGCGGCGGCGTGCGCTACATCGGCGAATCCTGGGACGGCGCCGACAAACTCCAGACGCCTGACTACACACTGTTCGACGCGATGATCCGCTATGAGACCGGCCCGTGGCGGTTTCAGGTCAACGCCACCAATCTTGCCGACAAGCGCCATGTTACCACCTGCCTCGCCCGCGGCGATTGCTTCTTCGGCATCGGCCGCACCGTGCTCGGAAGCGCGACGTACAGGTTTTAGGGCACGATCGAGAAAAAGGGGAGGCCGGTCTTACGCCGGCTTCGCCCGGTACGTCTGCAGAAACAGCCGCGTCGCGCTGTCGACCACCTGCGCGATGCGCTCGGCTGAAGGGGCGGTAGCGGCCTGAAAGACGAACGGCAGGAACAGCGTCGCCTGGCACATCTGCATGAACTGCGCGGCTGCAAGCTGGCAGTCGTCGATCGCAAGATCGTTGGGCCGGACATGCGCCTGCAGATAATCGGCAAGACGGTTGATCGTCTTCTCCAGCACATTCACGTAGAAGCGGCTGCCGACCTCCGGCATCCGTTCAGCAATCGCCATCACGGTGCGGATCGACGATCCGCCGCCCGGCCGGCACAGCATCTGGATGTAGGCCCGCCCGAATTCGCGCAGCATGGTCTCGGCCTCGCGCGCGGGATCGAAATTGAACACGACCTGGCCCTGTTCGAGTGCCTCGGCCTCGACGATGGCCTCGAACAGCCGGCACTTGTCGGCGAAGTAGACATAGAGCGTGCCCTTGGAGACGCCTGCCGAGCGCGCGATCTCGTTCATGCTGGCCCCATCGAAGCCCAGATCCATGAACACCTTTCGCGCGCCATCCAGGATCTGGCGGCGCTTCGAATTGTCCTCGTCGCCGAAGGGATGATTTGTGTTTGGCGTTGATGCAACCATTGGTTTATCTTCTGGCGAAAGAATTCAACCCGAGATGCAGGCGGGACGCTATTCTCGCTTTATGGTCCATGAGACGGGATATACGTTGACCGAACCGTTCGGTCAATGCTACTTAGAAATAGCTGCCCATGCGGCCGGTCTTGGCCTCACTGGCATGGCATCATCTGGAATTGGGGAAGCCGGTAATGGCCGCAGCTAGAGATCAGGCCGCACGCATCGTCCGCACCGGGCCGGAAACGGCCGGCGATGAAGCGGCGCAGGAGGCCGCGGATCAACTGCGGACCCAGGTCGCGGAAGAAACCCGGCGGCGCCCCGCTGAACCCCCCGGCCCTGTGGAGATCGAAAAGCCCGGCGGGCCTGCCGCCGACGCTGCCGATACCGCCGCGGCGAAACCGGGCAAGCGCAAATTCGTGATGATGGGCGTGCTCGGCTTGCTGGCGCTCGCCGCCATCGGCTACGGCGTCTATTTCGTTTTCGTCGGACGCTTCTATGTCTCGACCGACAACGCCTATGTGCGCGCCAACAACACCACGCTTGGTGCCAGGGTCTCGGGCCATGTCGCGGCGATCCTGCCCGCCGACAATTCGATCGTTCGCACTGGCGATGTGATCTTCAGGATCGATGACGGCGATTATCGTATTGCTGCCGAAGCGGCGCGCAGCAAGATCGCGACCCAGCAGGCGACGATCGATCGCATCGGCCGTCAGGTCACGGCGCTGGAGAGCGCCGTCGAGCAGACCAGGGCGCAGCTCGCCTCCTCGGAGGCGGCGATGAAGCGCGCCGGCCTCGACTTCGATCGCCAGCAGTCGCTGAGCACCAAGGGCTTTGCCTCGCGCGCCGCCTTCGAAATCTCCGAAGCCGCTCGCGACCAGGGCCTTGCCGCGGTGCAGTCGGCGCAAGCGGCCTATGAGGCCGCGCGCGACAATGTCGAGGTGACGAAAGCGCAACAGGCCGAGGCCCGCGCGCAGCTTGCGGAGTTGCAAACCCAGCTCGCCAAGGCCGAGCGCGACCTTGGGTTCACTTCGGTGCGTGCGCCGGTCGACGGCACCTTCTCCAACCGCCTCGTCAATACCGGCGACTTCATCCAGGCCGGGCAGCGGCTTGCCAATCTGGTGCCGCTCAACGACGTCTTCATCGACGCCAATTTCAAGGAAACCCAGCTCAAGCGCATCCGTCCCGGCCAGCCCGTGAAGATCTCGGTCGACGCTTACGGCCATCGCAAATTCGCCGGCGTCGTCGACAGCATTTCGCCCGCGGCGGGCTCGGTGTTCACCTTGCTGCCGCCGGACAACGCCACCGGCAATTTCACCAAGATCGTGCAGCGGCTGCCGGTTCGCATTCGGGTGCCAAAGGACGTGGCGAAGCAGCATTTGCTGCGCGCCGGCATGTCGGTCCATGCGACCGTCGACACCCGTGAGGGCGCGGCCGACGCCGACAGCGAGGCCGACCTCGATGCGCCGGCCGTGGTTCAGCCGCAGTGACTGCTTTAGTGCCCGGGACGAAAGCCCCGCGCCGGTTCCGAGCTGATCATGGCTGACGCCACCACCGCATCGCCCTCGATGATGAACGCCACGACCGATGCCTCCGAGCGCATTCCGCCACGGCGGCTGTTTGCGTTTATGATCATGGTGTTCGGGATGTTCATGTCGATCCTGGACATTCAGGTCGTCTCGGCGTCGCTGGCGGAAATCCAGGCCGGACTTTCGGCCAGCTCAAGCGAAGTGTCGTGGGTGCAGACCTCGTACCTGATCGCCGAGGTGATCGCGATCCCGCTGTCCGGATTCCTGTCGCGCGCGCTCGGCACCCGCCTGCTGTTTGCGATTTCCGCCTCCGGCTTCACCATCGCGAGCTTCTTCTGCGGCTTTGCCTCGACGATCGAGCAGATGATCATCTGGCGCGCGATCCAGGGATTTCTCGGTGCCGGCATGATCCCCACCGTGTTCGCATCCGCCTACACGGTGTTTCCGCGTTCGAAATTCTACATCGTCGGCCCGATCATCGGGCTGGTCGCGACGCTGGCGCCGACCATCGGGCCGACGGTCGGCGGCTACATCACCGGCATGATGTCCTGGCACTGGCTGTTCTTCATCAACATCGTCCCCGGCATCGGCATCACCGTCGGCGTCCTCGCGCTGGTCGATTTCGACAAGCCGGACTTCGCGCTGCTCGAGCATTTCGACTGGTGGGGCCTGTTGTTCATGGGGAGCTTTCTCGGCACGCTCGAATACGTGCTGGAAGAGGGGCCACAGTCGCAATGGCTGGAAGATACTTCGGTAGCCATATGCGCTGCGATCTGTGCGGTCTCGGCGATCGCCTTCTTCTGGCGGGTGCTCAGCGTCAGGGAGCCGATCGTCGACATCAGGACCTTCACCGACCGTAATTTTGCGGTCGGCTGCCTGATTTCGTTCTGCGTCGGCATCGGGCTTTACGGCCTGACCTATATGTATCCGCGCTACCTCGCCGAAGTGCGCGGCTACAGCGCGCTGATGATCGGCGAGACCATGTTTGTCTCGGGCATCGCCATGTTCCTCACCGCGCCGATCGTTGGAAAGCTGATGGTGAAGTACGACATGCGCTACCTGATCGCGATTGGCCTCGTGCTGTTCGCGCTCGGCTCCTACCAGATGACCTGGATCACCAAGGACTATGATTTCTACGAACTGCTGATTCCGCAGATCCTGCGCGGGGTCGGCATGATGCTGGTGATAGTGCCGACCAACACCACCGCGCTCGGCACGCTGGCGCCCGAGCGGGTGAAAAACGCCTCCGGCCTGTTCAACCTGACGCGCAACCTCGGCGGCGCGGTGGGGCTCGCCGTCATCAACCAGGTGCTGAGCGAGCGTACCGACCTGCACATCTCGCGCCTGCATGACAGCGTTACCTGGGGCAACGCCACCGCAGTCGAGACGCTCAACATGCTCACGCAGCGCATGCAGGGCATGGGCGATGCCGCGCTGATCGCGATGAAGCAGTTGTCGCAGATCGTGCACCGTCAGGCGGTGGTGATGGGTTATGGCGACGTCTTCTTCATGCTGGCCATGTTCTATTTCGGTTTGAGCCTTGTGGTCCTGGTCCTGAAAAAGCCTTATGCGATGGCGGCTGAGGGCGATGCACATTAACAGGCGTGGCAATGCACGCTCACGTAGTTGTCATGTTGCAAATCACCCGCGATGCATTTATAAGCAGCGCATTGTCGCTCGAACCGGGGAGATTTGCATGATTTCGATGTATTCGCAGATTGCACCCTCGCGTCCGATGCTCGTGCTGGTATTTCGGTCGCGTCACTGAGCGCGATCTCCGCCGGCCCTGGTCGGGCCTGACGCCCGATCTCCAAATCTTCCCAACGACTTAACGCTATTTTTCAACGACGCTTGCGTTCGGCCTGAGGCCACCGCGCGTCAATTCAGATGGAGCCGGCGTTTGCGTGCGCGCAGCCGGATGACGCCATGACCGTTCAAACAGACAAACGTCCCGCGGCAATACGCGTGGTCATCCCGTTCGTGTTTCGCCACTGGCTGCAACAGCCCGGCCGCGCCGCCGTCGTCGCCGGCGGCCTGCTGGGCGCGACCGCGGCCGACCTGTTCATGCCGATCTTCTCCGGCCGCCTGGTCGATGCGCTGACCTTGGGCGCTTCGGACGCGGCGGCGCGGCATGCCGCGTTCGTTGCCTTTGGCGGGATCGTGGCGCTCGGCCTCATATCGATGATCCTGCGGCTGACCGGCCTGCAGGCGATCGTGCCGTTCACGCTGAAGACGATGTCCGACGTGTCGCGCGACGCGTTTGCGCGCGTGCAGCGTTTCTCGACCGACTGGCACGCCAACAGCTTTGCAGGATCAACCGTGCGCAAGGTCACGCGCGGCATGTGGGCGCTCGACCTGCTCAACGACACCATCCTGATGGCGCTGGCGCCGTCGCTGCTAGTGCTGCTGGGCTCGATGATCCTGCTCGGGCTGCACTGGCCCGTGCTCGGCGCGGTGATCGCGGTGGGCACGGTGATCTACGTATCGATGACGCTGGCGTTCTCGATGAATTATATCGCCCCCGCCGCGCGCGTCTCCAATGCCTGGGACACCAAGGTCGGCGGCACGCTGGCGGATGCTTTGACGTGTAACGCCGTGGTGAAGTCCTTCGGCGCGGAAGCGCGCGAGGATGCCCGGTTGGCCGGCGTCATCGGACGATGGCGCACGCGCGTGCAGCGGACGTGGTACCGTTACAATTACACCTCGACGGCACAGCTCGCGGTGTTGCTGTGCTTCCGCGGCTCGGTGATCGGCGGTGCGATCCTGCTGTGGATCGCCGGCCGCGCCACGCCGGGCGACGTCACCTATGTGCTGACCAGCTACTACATCATCCACGCCTACCTGCGCGACGTCGGCATGCACATCAACAATCTGCAGCGTTCGGTCAACGACATGGAGGAGCTGGTCGCGATCCATGGCGAGCCGATCGGCATTGCGGATGCGCCTGATGCAAAACCGATCGACATCCAAGGCGGCTGCATCGTGTTCGACGACGTGACGTTCCATTATGGCGGCCATCGCGCGCCGCTGTATGACGGCCTGTCGGTGGAGATCCGCGCCGGCGAACGGGTCGGCCTGGTCGGCCGTTCCGGTTCCGGCAAGACCACCTTCGTCAAGCTGGTGCAGCGGCTCTACGACGTTAGCGGCGGCAAGATCCTGATCGACGGTCAGGACATCGCGAAAGCTGAGCAGCATTCGCTGCGCAGCCAGATCGCGATCGTGCAGCAGGACCCGATCCTGTTTCACCGCACGCTGGCCGAGAACATCGCCTATGGCCGGCCCGGCGCCAGCACGCCGGCGATCGAGCAGGCGGCGCGGCTCGCCAACGCGCACGACTTCATCCTGCGGCTGCCGAAGGGCTACAGCACGCTGGTCGGCGAACGCGGCGTCAAGCTGTCGGGCGGCGAGCGACAGCGCGTCGCGTTGGCGCGCGCGTTCCTGGCGGACGCGCCGGTGCTGATCCTGGACGAGGCGACCTCGAGCCTCGATTCGGAATCGGAAGGCTTGATCCAGCAGGCGATGGAGCGGCTGATGAAAGGGCGCACCTCGATCGTGATCGCACACCGGCTATCGACGGTGCGCAGCCTCGATCGCATCCTGGTGTTCGATCGCGGCGAGATCGTCGAGCAGGGGACCCACGCGGCGCTGACGGCGCGACCCGGCGGCCTCTATCGTGGGCTGTTCGAGCTGCAGGCGACCGAGTTCGGCCGCATCTCGGCGGCGGAGTGATGTGCGTTCTTGCAGTCCTGCTCGGTGTCGGAATATGTTTCAGGCATCGAGAGGACTTGCGCGATGCGCTGGTTTCGCAAGGGTCGGCAGCCGGATGTCTGGGAAGTCGCCGACGATCAGCCGTTGGGCGATATCGGCGCGGCCCACAAGATTCGCGACATCTGTGCTTCCGCAGGTGCCATCGCGGAAAAGATGGCGGCGGCCGGCGGGCGTGATGCCGAGAAGAAGCAAGTCGCCGATGCCCAGCGATGCGAGGCCGCCATCAAGCGCGCGCTCGAAGTAGCGATGCAAATCTCCGACGATTCGATGCGTGACGTTTCAGTGAGCCAGATCATCAAGCTGTGCGTGCAGGTGGATCATCTGAAGACCGCGAGGGTCCTGCTTCGCGCAATACAGTCGGAAAAGACGAGGGCGGAATTGGTGGCCGATCACCCGAAGCTGATCGATCAGGATGCCGCCAACTGAGGCGGTTCGCGATCGCGTTGCGGCGGCGACGGCGCGGCCTTGGCGCGCGTGCGCGTCGAGATCGCGACCGTCACCACGACGGCGGCGGCGAATAGCAGGATCTGCAGCGTGATGGTTTCGTCGTTGAAGAACGCCGCGAGCGCAAAGGTGACGAAGGGTTGCAGCAATTGGATCTGCGACACCCGCGCGATGCCGCCCATCGCCAGCCCCGCGTTCCATGCGAAGAATCCGATCCATTGCGAGAACAGCGCGACATAGAGCAGCCCGAGCCATGGCTTCAGGGCTATCTGGCCGACATCGTGCGGCATGGTCAGCACTGCCGCCGGTATCGAGAGCGGCAGGCCGATGACGAGAATCCAGCTAATGACCTCCCAGCCCGGCATCTGCGATGTGAGCCGACCGGAAAACGCATAACCGATTGCGGCCACGGCGACGGAGGCGAACAGAAACAGGTCACCGGCCGCGAGCGCACCGCCGCCTTGACGCAATGCAAACATGATCACTAGCGCCGCGCCGGCGACGGAGGCGATCCAGAACAGCGGCCTCGGCCGTTCATGGGTGATGGCGACGGCGGCGAGCGCGGTGGCGATCGGCAGAATCCCGAGCACCACACCGCCATGCGAAGCGTCGACCCGCTGCATCCCGAGCGACATCAGAAGCGGAAACAGGATGGCGACGCAGAGCATGGCGATCACGAGTTGCGGCCACAGCGCGCGGGGCGGCAGCGGGCGGCGCAACATGAGGAGGAGCGCCAGCGAACACAGCCCTGCGATCGCTGTGCGCAGCGAGGTCAGTGCAATCGGATCAATTTCCGCAACCGCGATCCGCGTCGCCGGCAGCGTGCCGCCGAAGATCGCCATGCCGATGAAGCCCAGCAGCAGGCCGAGACGCTCGCGTGACGCAGGGGAGGACATGAGGCGATTGGTTAGCTGTTTTGCTTGCCAGCGTACAGCAATCTACTCGGAGCACATGGCGGCTATGCGCCACTACCTCGGAGCAATGCTGCTCCACACCAATCCGGCGCCTGACAGAAACAGCAGCGCCAGCACGACGTCGTAGAAATTTCGGTCGTTCAGGGCGTGGTAGGTGCGCATGCCGAGGCGGGCGCCGATCAGCGTGCCGGGCAACGCCAGCATCGCCAGCCAGAACACGTCCAGCTTTACGAAACCGCTGGCGATCTGCAGGCAGAGCGCGGCGCCGAGCACGCTGCCATTGAAGATCTGGAAAACGCTGCGGCGCTGATCCTTGGTCCAGCCGCGGATGCTGGCCCACAGGGTCGGCAGCGGGCCGGACAGGCCGGCAAGGCCGCCGAGAATGCCGCCGGCAAATCCGACGCCGGCGTCGGCGATGCGGCCGCCGAAATGAAAGGCCATCGGCTTGCGGATGAAATAGAGCGCGGTCGGAAACACCAGCAGCATCACGCCGACGCTGAGCTTGAAGGTCTGCGGATCGGCGCGCGCGACCAATAGTGCCCCGATCGGCATGCCGACAAGTCCGCCGGCCACGAACGGCAAAGCCAGCTTGAAGTCGAGCAGCTTCCACATCGACGGCAATGTCGAGATCTGCGAGCTGACCGAACAGATCAGCACCAGCGGCACGGCAATCGCCGGCGGCAGGATGTATAGCCAGATCCCCAGCGCCATCAGCGCCGTGCCGAAACCGGCGAGGCCTGAAACGAAACCACCGGCGAGCGCGCCAGCAAGCAAAATCGCGTAGGTGGCGACGTCCATCACTGTGTCTTTTTCTTGATCATTGCCGCGACGTTTACGCGACGCGGCGGACAGGTACTATCGCAATTGAAGCCTTCAACAACAACCCGGTGGAAACGGCTCAATGAGTACAACTCCTTCGAAAACCTTTCTTGTCTGTCACGGCGCGTGGTCCGCAGGCTGGGCGTGGAAGCGACATCGTGCTGATCGGCCACAGCTATGGCGGCATGGTTGCGACAGGCGTCGCCGACCGTGCGCGCGACAAGGTCAGGCAGTTGATCTATGTCGACGCCTTCGTGCCCGGCGACGGCCAGTCGTTGCTGGATCTGAATCAGGCGGCCGTGTTGCGGATGCAGGAACTGGCAAAGTCCGGCGGCTGGCGCGTGCCGCCGAATCCGACGCCATCGGATACGTCGCCTGCAGATGTCGAATGGCTCTCAACACGTCGCGTCGACATGCCGATCAAATGCTTCGAGACCAGGCTCAAGCTGCAGGGTGGGCCGCTGACCCTGCCACGTAGCTACATCTACGCCACGCGTATCACGCCGGCCGATACGTTTGGGCAGTTCGCCAGAATGACGAAGGGCGATTCCGCCTGGAGCTATTACGAGATCGACGCCAGCCATTCGCCGAATGTCACCGCGCCGGAGGCGTTGATGGCGTTACTGCAAAAGATCGCTGCGTAGTTGCGTAGCCCGGATGAAGCGCAGCGCAATCCGGGGCCGATGCCAGTCCCGGACGTCGTGCCAAATATGACGGGTATTGAGCTAACGGAGCGCACAGATCCCGGATTGCGCTGCGCTCCATCCGGGCTACGAGATGCCCCGCATACCGATTGACTCTCCGCCATCCGCCCAACAAGCTGGCGAGCCGGTGGTCGGCGTCGATCGCGGAGGGCAGGGCCATGGCGGCCAGAACGACGGTAGGCGTCGAGACGTGGTCGACCGGTCTGGTCGAGCCTGAACGACGCCTGGACTATTGGATCGGCGCCGTCTGCGAATGTTTTCTCGAAATGGATATCACGACGCAGGTCCGCTCGGGCTTCGATTGCTCCGTTCAGCGCGGGCAACTCGACACGATCGGCATCAACCGCGTGCAGGGATCGGCGCAGCACGTCTACCGCCGCAAAGCCAGCGTCGCCCGCAGCACGTCGAACTACTATTATTTGCTGTGCAAGACCGACAACGACTGGACGGTCATGCAGAACGGTCACGCGTCGCGGATGCGGCCGATGGATCTCGTCCTGCTGGATTCCCGGCGCTGCTATGAATTCAACTTTGCGGTGACCGCAGACACGCTGTCGCTGGAGCTGCCGATCCACTGGGTCGAATCCTGGATCACCGATCCCGAGCGGCGCATCGGGCAGCGCATCGACGGGCGCGCCGGCTGGGGCGCGGCGCTCAGCGCATTTGCCTGCCAATTGACTCCGCAGCTCGCCACGGACCAGCCGCTGCCGGCGCGGGTGCTGACCGACCAGCTCGGCGCGCTGCTGGCGCTTGGGTTCGGCAGCGAGATTCCGGCCACGCCCGCCGAGCAGCGCGATGCCGCAAAACTCTTGGACCAGATCGGCCGTGCCATAAGGCTGCGCTACGCCGAGCCGGGACTGACGGCTGTGGCCGTCGCGGAGGATTTGCGTGTCTCGGAGCGGACCTTGCACCGCTGCCTCAACAAAGTGGGCCTGACGTTTAGCGGGCTGCTCAACGATTGCCGGATGGCGGCGGCGCGCAGGATGCTGAGCGAGCCGCGGTTCGATCGCATCAGGATCAGTGGGATCGGACTGCGTGTCGGCCTGTCCGATCCATCCCACTTCATCCGCCAATGCCGCAAGTTTCTCGGCATGACCCCGGGCGCATTCCGGCGGCAGCGCTGAGGCGTTATTGTAGCGCCCCTTGGCGCAATCCGGCGATGACACTGGCCGAATCCGGCCATCCACGCGAGACGCCGTCTCTATCAAGGTTCGATTTTGCGAAATCGAGGGGAGACGGGAATGGCAGACACTTACGTACTGGTTCACGGCGCGTGGCACACCGGCGCCGAAATGGAAGCGGTGGCCGGGCATCTTCGCAAGAGCGACCACATCGTGCATTGCCCAACGGTGGCCGGCAACAACAAGGACGACGATCGCGAGACGATTGGTCTCGAGCAGGCGATCTCGTCGATCGTCACTTACATCGAAGCGAACAATCTGCGCGACATCCGCCTGGTCGGCCACTCCTATGGAGGCATGGTGATTTCGGGCGTCGCCGACCGCCTGACGGACCGGATCAAACGCCTTGTCTATGTCAACGCCTTTGTCCCACTGGATGGGCAGTGCCTCAACGACATGGTGCCGCCGCACTACGTTGGACTGTTCGATGCCGTGGCCGCTGCCAACAACAACGCCGTGATGCTGCCGTTCGAAATCTGGCGCGACGCCTTTATCAACGACGCCGACCTCGAACTGGCGAAGTCCGCCTTCGCCAAACTCAATCTGCATCCCTACAAGACATTCACCGACAAGATCACGCTGAAGCGGGCCCTGGCGGAACTGCCGGTCGGCAAATCCTATGTCAATTGCCAGCAGGACATCGCCCTGCCGCACAGCATGCCATGGCATCCGCGGTTGTCGGAACGGCTGGGGCTTTTCCGGCTGGTCGAATGCAACGGCAGCCACGAGATGTTCTTCAGCAATCCGGCAAGGCTGGCGCAGGCGATTGCGGAGGCGGGTCGCGACTGAGATCGATGCGCGAACGCGTAGCCCGGATGGAGCGCAGCGCAATCCGGGAGCGGTCCGCCAGCAACTGACAGTGGCCCCGGATTACGCTGCGCTCCATCCGGGCTACGGGTTGCGTTGGTTGAAATGGCGAAGGGTCCGGCGTGTTCGCGCCGAACCCTTCATTTTAGAGCATCAGCCAGCCTGTAAGCCGGGTTCTGTAGGGCACCATTCTTGCGAATGGTACGTGACGGCCATTCCTCTGGGACCATGTTTGCACATGGCCTCGAGCAACCTACCCGGACGGCGAGCCTGACATCGCCCTGCGGTGTTATCGCTTCTCGCGAACTTACCGCGTTGCCGTCCCTATTCGGTTTTGCTCCCGGTGTGGTTTGCCATGCCGGTTCCGTTGCCGGACCCGCGGTGCGCTCTTACCGCACCTTTTCACCCTTACCTCCTCCGGAGAGAAGGCGGTTCGTTCTCTGTGGCACTTTCCCTGGGGTCACCCCCGCCGGACGTTATCCGGCACCGTATGTCGATGGAGCCCGGACTTTCCTCCCCCGCAGCCTTTCGACCGTAGCGGGAGCGGCCGTCCGGCCGACTGACGCCTTAAGGCATGGGGGTTGGGGGGCGTGGCGTCAAGCCGCCAAACCAAGCAAAATAAACTATCCTGAAGATGTCGTTTGGCGTTGGCTCCGTTCGACTGGGTGTCGGCGATCCAGCCGATCAAAGGGAGTAATGAGATGCAGTACCTGCTGTTGATCTATCGGAACGAAGCCGAAATCGGCAAAATGGGCCCTGCCGAGCGGAAGCAAGTGACCGCCGACTACGGCGCATTCACCCAGTCCATCGTTCAAAGCGGCCATTTCAAGGCCGGCGACGGCTTGCAGCCGACGACGACCGCGACCACGGTGCGGGTTCGCGACGGCAAGATGCTGACCACGGATGGTCCATTCGCGGAGACGCGCGAGCAACTCGGCGGCTACTATCTGGTCGAGGCCAAGGATCTCGACACGGCCCTCGGCATTGCCGCGCGCATTCCCGGCGCCAAGTCGGGTTCGATCGAGGTCAGGCCGGTCATGGTCTATGATTGACGGCGCATGACGCCCATCGAAATCGAAAAGATCTTTCGCGACGAGGCGGGGCGGGCGCTGGCCACGCTGATCCGCCTCGTCGGCGATTTCGATCTCGCCGAGGATGCCCTGCAGGATGCTTTTGCGGTGGCGCTGGAGCGCTGGGCTACCACTGATCTGCCATCCAATCCGCGGGCCTGGCTGGTCAATGTCGGGCGCAACAAGGCGATCGATCGCGTGCGCCGCAATGTCGCGTTTCGCGGCAAGCAGCAGGAACTGACGCATGAAATCCTGCTTAATGCGTCGGCGCCGTACGAGGCCGCCGACGGCGTGCTCGACGACGACATGTTGCGGCTGATCTTCACCTGCTGCCACCCGTCCTTTGCCGCCGAGGTTCAGGTCGCGCTCACACTGCGCACGGTGTGCGGGCTCTCGACAGCGCAGGTGGCGCGGGCGTTTCTCGCAGGCGAAGACGCGATGGCGCAGCGCCTGGTGCGCGCCAAGCAGAAAATCCGGCTCGCCGGCATCGCTTACGAGGTTCCGGAACGCGAAGCGCTGGAGCCGCGGTTGCGCGGCGTGCTTGCGGTAATCTATCTCGTCTTCACCGAAGGCTATGTCGCAACCTCCGGCGAAGATCTGATGCGGCCTGATCTTGCGCGCGAGGCGATCCGGCTGGCGCGGCTGCTCGACGCGCTGATGCCGGGACGCGGCGAGATCAAGGGGTTGCTGGCGCTGATGCTGTTGCATGATTCACGCCGCGCCGGCCGCGAAACCGCAGGCGGCGATATCGTGCTGCTGGAAGAGCAGGACCGCACGCTGTGGGACAAGAGCCAGATCGCCGAAGGCTTGATGCTGGTGGAGGACGCGCTGCGGATGCCGGGGCGGCCGCAATCCTACGCGGTGCAGGCGGCAATCGCCGCGCTGCATGCGCGTGCGCCCAGTTATAACGATACCGATTGGCGGCAGATCGCCGGCCTCTATGAAGTGCTGCTCCGGATCAGCCCGTCGCCGGTGATCGAACTCAACCATGCCGCCGCAGTGTCGATGGTCGACGGTCCGGCGCGGGCGCTCGACCTGATCGATGCGCTGGAGGCGCGCGGCGGGCTGAAGGGCTATGAGCTGCTGCCGGCCGTGCGCGCGGATTTGTTGCGCCGGCTCGGCCGGCGCGTTGCGGCGCGCGAAGCATATCAGGCGGCGACGACGGCAACGCAACTCGAGCCGTTGCGGCGATTTTATGCGCGGCGGATCGCGGAGCTGGGTTCTTAGCCGTCATGCCCGGGCAGAAGCGCGAAGCGCGTCTTCGCGCTAGATGTCCCGGGCATCCACGTCTTCCCCTTCGTGTGAGCCAAAGACGTGGATGGCGGGACAAGCCCGGCCATGACGATAGGGGTACAGATCGGAGCTGGATTTACGTCGCAACCACCGTCGTGGTCGCATCCGCCGGCAAACTCGCCAGCAGCGCGTGCAGCGTGCTCATGATCGAGTGATCGGCGATGCCGTCGACGCGCGCGGGACGGAAGTGGCGCTGAAACGCGGTGACCACTTCCATGGTCGGGCCGTCAAACTTGCCGTGGGTCGGGATATTGTAGCCGTATTTGGCAAGCGCCGCCTGCATACCTGCGACGTCGTCGCTGATGCTGCCGAGCTTGAGCGTTTCGCCGCGCACGATCGGCGCCGGCTGCACCCAATGGCCGACGCCGGAATTGGCCAGCGAATGCCACGGGAATTTTTCGCCGGGATCCCTTTTGCGCGCCGGGGCGACATCGGAATGCCCGAGCACGCGATGCGAAGGTATCTTGCGGCGGAGCATGATGCCGCGGCACAGCGCGATCACGGCGGCGATCTGGCGCAGCGGGAAGTCGGGATAACCCCAGTCATGGCCGCGATTGATGATCTCGATCCCGATCGAGCAGGAATTGATGTCTTCCTCGCCGGCCCAGGAGGATACGCCGGCGTGCCAGGCGCGCTTGGCTTCTGGCACGCATTGCACGATGCGGCCGTCTTCCAGCACGATGTAATGGGCTGACACGTCGGTGCCGGGGGTGCAGAGCTGGGCGATCGCGCCTTCCACATCCGGCATGCCGGTGTAGTGCAGCAGGATCATGTCCGCGATGCGGCCGTTGTTGCGGTCGCCATGGTTCGGCGACGGGATGACGTCGGATGCGATCGAGGAATCTGGGGTAAAGGTCTTCATGTCGGCGTTGGCCCTGGGAACGGGAAGGGCGCGTTGACGCCTCGAATCAATACCAGCAGATGCGAACGAACCAGTAGCCATTTTTTAAACCCAAACCGGGCGGGAGAGCGGCAACATCGTGGCTTAAGCAGCAATGCCATTTACTATTCATTTACCTCGTGGCCGCGCAATCCGGCGGTCGAGTTCCAGCTCGCATTTTGACCGAGTGTGTGCGAGGCGCATCACCGGCTTTCGGTGTCTAGAAAGCGCGCAAAACCCTTCGTTGATCATCAACGCTTTCTTAACGCTAAGTGCCGTTACTAAGTGATGAAGAGCCGAACCGGATTGGGGACGGCCGAGGCCCTCTTTCGCGCTCGAAATGCCATGGCAACCCAGCAAATTCCGTCTGGAAATGAGGGGGCGCGAGGCCGGGCCGGAAACGGTAAGCGCGCCGAGTCGCGGGTTTTTGGCCGGAAAAGCCCGGCGAAGCGCAGAGATTTGAGGCGCAATGGACCCGTTCGCGTCCAGTTTTCGCAGCATCGACTGGAAACCGCCGGGGGACGGCGCATGAGCCCGGCTGCGCCGCGACACATCTCGGTGCTCGGCCGCGAGGCGGTCGAGATGCTCAATCCCCGGGACGGTGGCATCTATATCGACGCGACCTTCGGCGCCGGCGGCTACAGCCGCGCAATCCTTGCTGTCGCGGGAACCCGGGTCATCGGCATCGATCGCGACCGGTCAGCAATTACCGGCGGATTCGATCTGGTTGACCAGTCCGGCGGCCGGCTGACCCTGGTCGAGGACCGATTCTCCAACCTTGCAGACATCTGCGCGGCGCAAGGCATGGCCGAAGTGGACGGCGTCGTGATGGACGTCGGCGTTTCCTCGATGCAGCTCGATCAGGCCGCGCGCGGCTTCTCGTTCCGGCTCGGCGGTCCGCTCGATATGCGGATGGGCCATGACGGGCCGACGGCGGCGGATGTCGTGGCGAAGGCCTCCGAGGCCGATCTCGCCAATATCATCTACATCTTCGGCGAGGAGCGCCATTCCCGCGCCGTGGCGCGCGCCATCGTGACGGCGCGCAAGGAAGCGCCGATTACGACGACGCAAGCGCTGGCCGATATCGTCGGCAAGGTGGTGCGCTCCAAGCCGAACGAGATTCATCCGGCGACGCGCACGTTCCAGGGCCTGAGAATCTTCGTCAACGCGGAACTCGACGAACTGCATCTGGCGCTGGCGGCAGCCGAGCGCGTGCTGAAGCCCGGCGGGCGGCTGGTAGTCGTGTCGTTTCATTCGCTGGAAGACCGCATCGTCAAGGATTTTTTCAACGCGCGCGGCAAGACCGGCGGCGGTTCGCGGCACTTGCCTGAGTTGGCGCAGGTTGCGCCGAGTTTCCAGATTTTGACCAAGCGTCCCGTTACCCCCGGCGAAGCCGAAGTGGCCGTCAATCCGCGCGCGCGTTCCGCTAAGCTACGCGCTGCCGAGCGCACGATGGCGCCGGCGCATGCGGCAGGCCGCCTGCCGGCATGGCCCGTTCTTGCCGACGTGATGAGGGGAGGCTGACCAATGCGTGTCATCCACTTCCTCGTTATCGGCGTGCTGGTGTTCGCGGCGGCCTACGTCTACCGGATCAAGATGGAATCGACCGCGCGCGTCGAGCGCGTGCTGCGGCTGAACGCCGAGATCCGCGAGCAGCGCGATGCCATAGCGGCGCTGCGCGCGGAATGGGCCAAGCTCGATGCGCCGCTGCGGCTGCAAGGGCTCGCCGAACGCCATCTCGGCCTGAAGCCGCTCAACGCCACGCAATACGATCAGTTGAAGAATTTGCCGGAACGGCCGCCGGCCTTTGCAAGGCCCGGTGCGCCCGATCCGATCGGCGCGATGATCAATACCATCGAGGCTGCCGCCGAAGCACCGCCCACAACCGGCTCCGTGCCCGCACCGGGAGATCAGCAATGACCGGCCGGGCGCTTGCCAACGTCAGGAGGCCCGCGGAACCGTGGCGGCAGCGGCTGATCCGCAGCCTGCTCTACGGGCGCAACGTCGATCGCGCTGCCAAGGCCCGGGCGCGGGTAGGATTGGCCATCCTGCTGTTCGCGGCGATCTATGCGGTGCTGGCCGGACGTCTGGTGATGTTCGCGGTCGGCGCCGACAGCCACGGCGCGCGCCGGGCCGGCTCGCAGGACGCGATTGCGACCGCGCGGCCGGACATCGTCGACCGCAACGGCACGGTGCTCGCGACCGACGTCAAGAGCCCGAGCCTGTTCGGCGAGCCCAGGCGCATCATCGACAAGGACGAGGCGATCGAACTTTTGACCGCGGCGCTGCCGGACCTCGACGAAGCGGAGGCGCGCACGCGCCTGTCGTCGCGCAAGGGCTTTGTGTGGCTGAAGCGCGAGATCACGCCAAAACAGCAGCACGACATCCACAAGCTCGGCATTCCCGGCATCGGCTTCCTGCGCGAGAACAAGCGGGTCTATCCGACGGGTGCTGCGGTCGCGCATCTGATCGGGCTCGTCAACATCGACAACCAGGGCATCGCCGGGATGGAGAAGTGGCTGGACAATAACGGTCTGGCCGATCTGCACCGCGCCGGCTTCGCCACCGATCGCCTGCAGCGCCCGGTGGAACTGTCGATCGACCTGCGTGTCGAACATGCACTGCGCGATGAGCTGTTGAAGGCGAAGGAAAAATACAAGGCCAAGGCGGCGTCCGGCCTCGTCTCCAACGTCCGGACCGGCGAGATCGTGGCCCTGGTGTCGTTGCCGGATTTCGACCCGAACAATCCGAAAGAGGCGCACGATCCCGAGCGCATCAACCGCCTGACCACCGGCGTGTTCGAAATGGGCTCGACCTTCAAGGCGCTGACGCTGGCGATGGCGCTGGATTCCGGCAAGGCCAACCTCAACACGCTCTATGATGGACGCGGGGCACTGAAGTTCGGCAAGTTCACCATTCACGACACCCATCCGGTCGGCCGCGCGATCACGCTGTCGGAAGTGTTTACGTTCTCCTCGAACGTCGGCGCGGCCAAGATCGCGCTGGCGCAGGGCGTCGAGGCGCACAAGGCGTTCCTGAAGAAGCTCGGCCAGATGGACCGGCTGCGCACCGAACTGCCTGAAAGCGCCTCCCCGATCGTGCCGAAGCGCTGGAGCGAGCTCAACACCATCACGATCGCCTTCGGTCACGGCATCGCCGTGGCGCCGCTGCAGGCGGTGATGGGCATCAACGCCTGCATCAATGGCGGTCTCCTGATTCCCCCGACCTTCCTCAAACGGTCGGAAGAGGAGGCCAGGGCGATCGCCAAGAAGGTGCTCAGAACGGAAACTTCCGACAAGATGCGTTATCTGATGCGGCTGAACGCCGAGATCGGAACCGCCAAGAAGGCCGACGTGAAGGGTTACTATATCGGCGGCAAGACCGGCACCTCGGAAAAGGTGGTCAACGGGCGCTATTCCAAGAAACAGGTGCTCAACTCGTTCACCGCGATCATTCCGGCCGACAATCCGCAGTACCAGTTGCTGGTCATGCTGGACGAGCCGAAAGCGCTGCCGGAAACCCATGGCTTCATTACCTCGGGCTGGAACGCGGTGCCGACCGGCGGCAAGGTGATTGCCCGCATCGGCCCGCTTCTGGGCATCGAGCCGCGCTTCGATCTGCCGCCGTCCGACCGCCTTATTCTTGCGGCATCGAGGACAACCCAGTAAGGCGTAGGATCAGGCGCGCCAAGCTGCGCCGGGCCGGACTGGAGCACGATGAAACTTCGCGAACTCTTCAGCGACGACGCTGCGATCGAGCCGCAGGCGGAAGCTGTCGATGTGAAAGGCCTTGCGGTCGACAGCCGCGCGGTGAAGCCGGGCGACCTGTTCTTTGCCATTGCAGGCAGCAAGACCGACGGCTCGCGCTTCGTCGATTCGGCTATACGGGCGGGGGCTGTCGCGGTAGCCGGTGACCATGCGCCGCCCGGCGGCCTCCGCGTGCCGTTCGTCGTCACGTCAAATCCACGCCGCGCGCTGGCGCTGGCGGCGGCGAGATTTTATCCGCGGCAGCCCGCGACCATCGCGGCGGTGACCGGGACCAGCGGCAAGACCTCGGTGGCCGCGTTCACGCGCCAGATCTGGGAACGGCTCGGCCACGCAGCGGCCAGCATTGGCACCATCGGCCTCGTTTCGCCGAAGCGCACGGTGTACGGCTCGCTAACGACGCCGGACCCGATCGCGCTGCACAGGCAGCTCGACGAGATCGCGGGCGACGGTGTCACGCATCTGGCCTTCGAGGCGTCCTCGCACGGGCTCGACCAGTTCCGGCTCGATGGCGTACGCATCGCCGCCGGCGGTTTTACCAATCTCACGCGCGACCACATGGACTATCACCCTGACGTCGCGCATTACCTCGCCGCCAAGCTGCGGCTGTTCCGCGATCTCGTTGCGCCTGGTGGTGCGGCGGTGATCTCGGCCGATCATGAGTGCTCGCCGGAAGTGATCGAGGCGGCGCGGACGCGGGGCTTGCGGATCATCACCGTCGGCCGCAATGCGGATGGCGCCGGTGAAGGCATCCGCCTCGTTGGTGCTACCGTCGAAGGATATGCACAGAACCTTGCACTGGCGAACCGCGGGCGCAATTGCACGATCAAGCTGCCGCTGGTCGGCGAATTCCAGATCGAGAACGCGCTCGTTGCCGCGGGGCTCGCGATCGGCACCGGCAGCGAGGCGGATGCTGTGCTGGATGCGCTCGAGCATCTCGAAGGCGCCAAGGGGCGGCTGGAGCGGGTCGGCGCACACAATGGCGCGCCGATCTTTGTCGATTACGCGCACAAGCCGGATGCGCTGGCGAAGGCGCTGCAGGCGCTGCGGCCTTACGCCAAGCGCAAACTCGTCGTCATCTTCGGCGCCGGTGGCG
Source organism: Bradyrhizobium sp. AZCC 1610 (assembly GCF_036924515.1). NCBI lineage: Bacteria > Pseudomonadati > Pseudomonadota > Alphaproteobacteria > Hyphomicrobiales > Nitrobacteraceae > Bradyrhizobium > Bradyrhizobium sp. AZCC 1610. Next base: position 1,071,681 of record NZ_JAZHRR010000001.1, read on the forward strand.
ATCGCGACGCCGGAAAACGCCCGATCATGGGTGCGATTGCGGCCGAGAATGCGGATCAAGTCATCGTCACCGACGACAATCCGCGCAGCGAAAATCCGGCCACGATCCGCGCCGCCATTCTGGCGGCGGCGAAGGGCGCCAGCGACATCGGCGATCGTGCTGAAGCGATCAGGGCAGGGATAGCAGCGCTGCAGCCCGGCGATGCCTTGCTGATCGCCGGCAAGGGGCACGAGACCGGCCAGATCGTCGGCGACACGGTTTTGCCGTTCAGCGATCACGAGGCGGTGGCGGCCGCGCTCGCAGCGAGGGTGGCATGAGCACGACGCCATTGTGGACCACTGCCGAAGTCGCGCGCGCGCTGGGGCTGTCCGGCGAGTACCCCGCTACGCCGATTGATTTCGTCACGCAGGACAGCCGGTTGGTGAAACCGGGCTGCCTGTTCGTGGCGTTGAGCGGCACGCCAAGCGGCGGCTTCATCTCCAGTTTCGCCAGCGCGCGCGATGGCTGGGAATTCGCCGCCAAGGCGGAAGCGGCCGGCGCCGTGGCGATGATCGTCCCGCATCGGATCGACGGCGTCAGCGTTCCGCAGTTGATCGTCGAGGACACGTTGATCGATGGCCTGTGGCGGCTTGCACGCGCGGCGCGGGCGCGGTTCAACGGTCCGGTGATCGGCCTGACCGGCAGCGCCGGCAAGACCAGCACCAAGGAGTTCCTCGCCGCGTATCCTGCCGCCTATGCCAGCCCGAGCAGCTTCAACAATTTCTGGGGCGTGCCGCTGACGCTGTGCAATGCCAGCCCTGGCGCGAGCGTGTGGGTCGTCGAAATGGGCATGAACCAATCAGACGAGATCGCGCGGCTCAGCGAACTGACCCAGCCTACGGTCGCGCTTGTCGTAAACGTGCAGCCGGTGCATCTGGAAAAGCTCGGCAGCCTGGAAGCGATCCGGCGCGAGAAGGTGAGCATCGCGCAAGGTCTGCCTGACGATGGCGTGCTGGTGCTGCCTGATGATGTCGAGGCGCCGGAATGGAACGGCAAGGTCGTTCGCTTTGGCGAGGGATCCGAGGTGCGGGAGCTGAACCACGCAGCCGAGGGCGAGAGCTGGAACGTCACTGCGCAGGTGAACGGCAAGCCAATCGAATTCGGCCTGACGCCCGGTGCGCCACATCGGCTGCAGAACGCGCTTGCCGCGCTGGCGTCCGTCCGTGCCGCCGGGCTCGAACCGGCGTCGCTGGCCAACGAGCTCAGCCATGTCGGCATCATGACCGGCCGCGGCGTGGAGCAGGCGGCCCATGGCGTCACCGTGATCGACGACAGTTTCAACGGCAATCCGGCCAGCATGGTGGCCGCGCTCGGCAGCCTGAAGGCGCGGCCGGTGAAGGCTGGCCGGCGCATCGCCGTTCTCGGCGACATGCTGGAACTGGGCGCTGATGCGCCCGCCTATCACGAGAAGCTCGCCGCAGACCTGCCGGGCATCGACGGCATTTACTGCGTCGGCCCGCTGATGCGCCATTTATACGATCTCGTGCCGGCGGAGCGGGCGTTGGGCTGGCATGAAGACCCGGCCACGCTCGATCCCCAGGAAATCGCCGCATTGCTGCGGAACGGGGACGTGGTGGTCGTCAAGGGCAGCAAAAAGATGTTCTGGGTGAACAAGTTTGTGCCGAGGTTGCTGGCCGCCTTGCAGGCAAAGGCGTAAACTAGGCCGCACCTGACGGGTGCGTTGTGTCCGCGAGAGGCGATTCGTCAATACCCCATGCATGACCAAGATTTGCTTGGTTTGGGGATGAAAACGATTATCAAGGCGTTCCCGGAACGAACGCGTTCCCGGAACGCAGGCGTTCCCGGAGCGCTTCCCGCCAAAGACGGCGCAACCAAGCCGCGTGATAGGGCCGACCTGAATGTTTTACTGGCTGATCGAGCTTTCCAACACCGTCCCGGGTTTTGGCATCTTCCGCGGTGCGTTCAACGTGTTTCGCTACATCACCTTCCGCACCGGCGGGGCGATGGTGACGGGCGCGCTGTTCGTGTTCCTGTTCGGACCCTGGATCATCGATCATTTGCGGCTTCGGCAAGGCAAGGGCCAGCCGATCCGCACCGACGGCCCGCAATCGCATTTGATCTCCAAGAAGGGCACGCCGACGATGGGCGGCCTGATGATCCTGTCGGGCCTCGTGGTCTCGACGTTGCTGTGGGCCAATCCGCTCAACCCTTACGTCTGGATCGTGCTCGCGGTGACGCTCGGCTTCGGCTTCGTCGGATTCTACGACGACTATCTGAAGGTGACGAAGCAGAGCCATAGCGGCTTCGCCGGCAAGCTGCGGCTGTTGATCGAGGCGGTGATTGCGCTCGCGGCCTGCTACGCGCTGGTGCGGCTCGGCCGTGATGCGACCTCGACGTCGCTTGCGATACCCTTCCTGAAAGACGTGGTGATCAATTTCGGCTGGTTCTTCGTGATCTTCGGCGCGTTCGTCATCGTCGGCGCCGGCAATGCGGTGAACCTGACCGACGGCCTCGACGGGCTTGCGATCGTGCCGGTCATGATCGCCGCCGCGAGCTTCGGCATGATCTCGTATCTGACCGGCAACGCGGTCTTTTCGGATTATCTGCAGATCAGATACGTCGCCGGCACTGGTGAGCTCGCGGTGCTGTGCGGCGCGGTGCTCGGCGCCGGATTAGGATTCCTCTGGTTCAATGCACCGCCGGCTTCGATCTTCATGGGCGACACCGGCTCGCTCGCGCTCGGCGGCATGATCGGTGCGACGGCGGTTGCGGTCAAGCATGAGATCGTGCTGGCCGTGATCGGCGGGTTGTTCGTGCTGGAGGCCGTCTCCGTCATCGTGCAGGTGGCTTCGTTCAAGCTGACGGGAAAACGCGTGTTCCGGATGGCGCCGCTGCATCATCATTTCGAGCAGAAGGGCTGGACCGAACCGCAGATAGTGATCCGGTTCTGGATCATCTCGGTGATGCTGGCGCTGGCCGGCCTCTCCACGCTGAAGCTGCGGTGAGCCGCGCGCGATGATCCCCGTCACTTCATTCGCGGACAAGACGGTCGCCGTCTTCGGCCTCGGCGGTTCGGGCCTCGCGAGCTGCCACGCGCTGAAGGCCGGCGGCGCGGAGGTGATCGCGGGCGACGACAGTGCCGACAATGTCGCCAAGGCAGCCCAGGCCGGCTTCACCACCGCCGACCTGCGCACGGTGTCGTGGACGAATTTCTCGGCGCTGATTTTGACGCCCGGCGCGCCGCTCACCCATCCGGCGCCGCACTGGTCAGTGCTGATGGCACGTCAGGCTGGCGTCGAGGTGATCGGCGACATCGAACTATTTTGCCGGGAGCGCCGCCGCCATGCGCCGGACGCGCCGTTCGTCGCCATCACCGGCACCAACGGCAAGTCGACCACCACCGCCCTGATCGCACACCTGATGAAGGTGGCCGGCTACGACACCCAGATGGGTGGTAATATCGGAACCGCGATCCTGTCGCTGGAGCCGCCGCGGATGGGGCGCGTGCACGTGGTCGAGATGTCATCCTACCAGATCGATCTGGCGCCTTCGCTCGATCCGTCGGTGGGGATTCTCCTCAATGTCAGCGAAGACCACATCGATCGCCATGGCACGCTGGAGCACTACGCCGCCGTGAAGGCGCGGCTCGTTGCCGGCGTGCAGCCGCAGGGCACATCGATCGTCGGCGTCGATGACATCTGGAGCCGCAACATCGCCGACCGGCTCGATCAGGCCGGTAAGCGCGTGGTGCGCATCTCCGTGAAGAACCCGCTGCCCGACGGCATCTATGTCGAGCGCGAAACCATCGTTCAGGCGTCCGGCGGTGCGCGCAGCGAAATCGCAAGGCTGGGCGGCATCGGCTCGCTGCGCGGCCTGCACAACGCGCAGAACGCCGCTTGCGCAGCGGCCTGCGCGCTCGCGATGGGCATCGCGACCGATACGTTGCAAAACGGCCTGCGCAGCTTTCCCGGCCTTGCGCACCGCATGGAGCAGGTCGGTCGCCGCGGCAACGTGCTGTTCGTCAACGACTCCAAGGGCACCAATGCCGATGCCGCCGCGCACGCGCTGTCGTCGTTTGCCGACATCTTCTGGATCGCCGGCGGTAAGGCAAAACTCGGCGGCATCACCGGCCTGACCGAGTACTTTCCGCGCATCCGCAAAGCCTATCTGATCGGCGAGGCCGCGCAGGAATTTGCAGGGACGCTCGGCGAGCGCGTGCCGTACGAGATTTCGGAAACGCTCGATGTGGCGGTGGCGAACGCCGCACGCGACGCGGAAGCTTCGGGGCTCGTCGATCCCGTGGTGCTGTTGTCGCCCGCCTGCGCCTCGTTCGACCAGTACCGCAACTTCGAAATCCGCGGCGCCAAGTTTCGCGATCTGGTGACGGCGATGCCGGGCGTCAAGCCGGTGGTGTGAGGATGCGGATCGCGTAGGATGGGTAGAGCGTAGCGAAACCCATCGCTGTGGTACCGGATTGATGGGTTTCGCTGCGCTCTACCCATCCTACATACTGCCCATTCGAGGGCGTCGTAAATGGCAACTCATGCTCCGGCACGTATCCGCGTTCGTTTCGCGGTTGCGATACTTTCCGCGGCTTATGCGTTTAATTCCGCCGTGGATGCGGCTTCGCCGTTGTCCGACAGGGTGTCTCTCAGCGAGTCGACGATTTCGTGGAGCACCGTCAGGTACGCGACCTCTGCGGAGAACGGATTCGTCAGCGGGTCGCTCGACAAGAAGACCATCGTCGATCGCACGTTCAAGACCCACGTGCTCGAGAATCGTTATCTGAAAGTAACGCTCCTGCCCGAATTTGGCGGACGCATTCTTTCCATCATTTACAAGCCGACCGGCCACGAACAACTTTATCGCAACGAGGTAGGCGTGCCTTACGGGATGAAGGCCAGCAATTTTTATTACGACTGGCTGATGGTGTATGGCGGCATCTTCCCGACGTTCCCTGATGCCGAGCACGGAAAGGCGTGGCTGAAGCCGTGGGACTTCAAGGTCGTGAAGGAGAGTGCCGGCGAAGTGACCGTGTCGATGTCGCTTAAAGATGATTTCGCGTATTCCGCGGCACCAACGCAGTTCCTCAAGGGCTCGACGGGTATCGAAGCGACTTACTATGTCACGCTGAAAGCCGATCGCGCCGCGCTCGATGCGCGCGTGGTGCTGAAGAATCCGCACGATCGGACGATCGATTACGAGTACTGGACGTGCACGACGCTCGCGCCGGGATCGGACCCGAAAAACCCCAAGACGACCGGCGGCGCCGAAATCATCGCGCCGATCGAGGCCTACAGCACGCCCGCCTGGTCGGCCAATCTGTCCGAAAGCGATGGGAGCTTAGGTCCGGGCAAGAGTCGTTTCGAAAAACTGCGCTACTTCAAGAACTGGCCGACAATGGGCATCGCGTACGCGGCGCCCGATATGCGGGGCGGGAATTTCTGGGGTGTGATCAACCACGACAACGAGGAGGGAATCATCCGCATCGCCGACAATACGGTCACGCCGGGCCTGAAGATGTGGACGTGGGGATTTCCGTCGTTCACGAACGAGACTGACGCGCGCAAAGACCCGAACGAAGTGCGGCCTTACGTCGAATTGTGGGCGGGCGTGTCGGACCAGTTCTTCCACCGCGCCAAGCTTCCCGCGCGGAGCGAAGTGTCTGTCACGGAGACTTACAGTCCGACCGTCGGCATGAGCAACGTGACGGCCGCGAACGAGAAAATCCTGATCAATCTCTCGGCCGAGGCATCAGGCGTGAATCTTCAGTTCTTCAGCATCGAACCGGCCACGCCGTTGCGCGTCACGTTGACACGCGGCGATGCGATATTGTTCAACGACGCCGTGAAAGCCGACCCGAAAAACGGAAATCGCATTTCCGCGGCGATCCCTGCCGGCGGCAGCGGCGAACAAGTGCGGCTGACGATCACGACCGCGGAAGGCAAAGAGCTGATCGCGGCCGAAACAAAAATAAAGTAGTTTGACTGTAGGATGGGTAGAGCGCAGCGATACCCATCATCTTTTGCCAAACGCAATTGATGGGTATCGCTTCGCTCCACCCATCCTACGCAGCGTTGGCTGATCTCTCAAAAGTTACCTACCTCGTTAACCCCCCATAAACCATCCTGCGCCACCAATGGGCGTTACCTCTGCCATTTTGGGGACGCCCATGCTCGCCCGTGACCAACGCACGCCGTTTTCGGACTGGTGGTGGACCGTGGATAAGCTGCTGCTCGGCGCGATCATGGTGCTGATGCTGGGCGGCGTCATCCTGTCGCTGGCGGCGAGCCCGCCGGTGGCGACGCGGATCGGGCTCGATCCCTTCCATTTCTTCGGCCGGCACGTGCTGTTCCTGCTGCCTTCCCTGATGGTGCTGATCGGGGTGTCGTTTCTGTCGTCCAAGCAGATCCGCCGTCTCGCGCTGCTGGTTTTCGTGGTCTCGATCCTGCTGATTGTGGCGACGCTTGTCTTCGGCGCGGAGGTGAAGGGTTCGCGGCGCTGGATCACGCTGCTTGGCGTCAACATCCAGGCCTCCGAATCCGCAAAGCCCGCCTTCGTGGTGATGGCGGCGTGGCTATTTGCGGAATCGACCAAGCGGCCGGAAATGCCGGCGACCTCGATGGCGATCGTGCTGTTGCTGACACTGGTGGCGCTGCTGGTGATGGAACCGGACTTCGGCCAGACCATGCTGATCCTGGTGGTGTGGGGCGCGCTGTTCTTCATCGCGGGCATGCGGATGATCTGGGTGGCCGGCCTTGCCGGCGTCTCGGCGGCGGGATTGTTTGGCGCCTATCTGCTGGTGCCGCACGTCGCCGGCCGCATCAGGCGCTTCATGAACCCGGCATCCGGCGACACCTTTCAGGTCGACATGGCGATGGAAGCGTTCTGGAACGGCGGCTGGTTCGGCCTCGGGCCCGGCGAGGGCATCGCAAAGCGCAGTCTTCCAGACAGCCATACCGACTTCGTGTTCGCGGTGGCCGCCGAAGAGTTCGGCATCATCCTGTGCCTGGCGCTGGTTTCGCTGTTCGCCTTCGTCGTGATCCGGACACTGACGCGCGCCTATTCGAGCGAGGACATGTTCGCGCGCTTTGCGGCGTCGGGGCTTGCGATCCTGTTCGGCATGCAGGCCGCGATCAACATGGCGGTCAATCTGCAATTGGTCCCCGCCAAGGGCATGACGCTGCCCTTCATCTCCTATGGTGGCTCGTCGATCATCTCGCTGGCCTATGGCGTCGGCATGATGCTGGCGCTGACACGGCAACGCCCGCGTACCGAGGTGGAATCGATGAACGCGGCGGGCGTGGCGCGCGGTTACGCTTGACCGCACGGACGTGGTGACGGCGGCCGCGCCGTCGGCTATTTGAAGCCATGGACAATGCCCCTTTGATTCTGCTGGCAGCCGGCGGCACCGGCGGTCATCTGTTTCCCGCCGAGGCGCTGGGCGTCGAGCTGATCAAGCGCGGCCTGCGTGTGCGTCTCGCAACCGACGCCCGAGCGCTACGCTACAGCGGCCTGTTCACCAGGGACAATATCGACGTGGTGCCGAGCGAGACCGTGCGCGGCCGCTCGCTGCTGTCGCTGGCGCGCACCGCTTACATGCTCGGTTACGGCACGCTGGTTGCTGCCAATCTGGTGCGGCGGCTAAAACCTGCCGCCGTGGTCGGCTTCGGCGGCTACCCGACGCTGCCGCCGCTGATGGCGGCAAGGCTGCTCGGCGTGCCCGGCATCATTCACGACGCCAATGCCGTGCTCGGCCGCGCCAACCGCTTTCTCTCCCGCCGTGTCAACGCAATTGCCACCTCGCTGCCGGGCGTGCTCGATCGCGATCCTGATCTCGCGGGCAAGACGACGACCGTCGGCACGCCGATGCGCCCCGCGGTCCTCACGGCTGCCGCCGTGCCGTTCGCGTCTCCCGAACCGAACGGGCCGCTGCGCCTGCTCGTGGTCGGCGGCAGCCAGGGCGCGCGGGTCATGAGCGATATCGTGCCGGGCGCAATCGAAAAGCTGGAGCCGATGCTGTGGAGCCGCCTGATTCTGACGCAGCAGGTGCGCAAGGAAGACATGGGGCGGGTGCGCTCGATCTATGAGCGGCGCAGGATCAATGCCGAACTGGCGCCATTCTTTACCGACCTGCCGGCGCGGCTGGCGTCCAGTCACCTTGTGGTCTCGCGCTCCGGCGCCGGCACGGTGGCGGAACTCGCCGCGATCGGCCGGCCCTCGATTTTGGTGCCGCTGCCCGGCGCGATCGACCAGGACCAGTTCGCCAATGCCGGCGTGCTGGCCCAGGTAGACGGAGCTTTACGGATACCACAGGCCGAGTTCACGCCCGACCGGCTGGCGGCGGAAATCTCCGCCTTCGCCGCCGAACCCGCCCGGCTGACCGCAATGGCGGCCGCCGCCCGCAAGGTCGGCCGGCTCGACGCCGCCGAACGGCTAGCCGATCTGGTGATGAAAACCGCCGGAATCTAGGCGGTTGTCCGCAAAATTGCCCCTTGTCATGCCACGCGAAAGCGGGGCATCCAGTATCCTGCGGCGCCTGATTTGAGCCTCGGCTTCGCGGAATACTGGATCATCCGCTGCTGTGCTCAACGGCGCACAAGGCGGATGATGACGACAGGGAACGTTTCATGAGACTGCCGCGCGAGATCGGACCCATTCACTTCGTCGGGATCGGCGGCATCGGCATGAGCGGCATCGCCGAAGTGCTGTGCAATCTCGGTTACACCGTGCAGGGCTCGGACGCCTCCGAGAGCGGCAATGTCACGCGGTTGCGGGAGAAGGGCATCACAGTCTCGGTCGGCCACAAGGCCGAGAATATCGACGGCGCCGACGTGGTCGTGGTCTCGACCGCGATCAAGCGCGACAATCCCGAATTGATGGCGGCCCGCGCGCAGCGCATTCCGGTGGTGCGCCGGGCCGAAATGCTGGCCGAACTGATGCGGCTGAAGAGCTGCGTCGCGATTGCCGGCACCCATGGCAAGACCACGACCACCTCGATGGTCGCAGCCCTCTTGGATGGCGGCAATCTTGATCCGACCGTGATCAATGGCGGCATCATCAACGCCTACGGCACCAATGCGCGGCTGGGGGCGGGCGACTGGATGGTGGTGGAAGCCGACGAGAGCGACGGAACATTCTTGAAACTGCCGACCGATGTCGCCATCGTCACCAATGTCGACCCCGAGCACCTAGACCATTTCAAGACGTTCGAGGCGGTGCAGGACGCCTTCCGCAATTTCGTCGAGAACGTGCCGTTCTACGGTTTTGCCGTGATGTGCATCGATCATCCCGTCGTGCAGTCGATCGTCGGCCGGATCGAGGACCGCCGCATCATCACCTATGGCGAGAATCCGCAGGCCGACGCGCGGCTGGTTGATCTGACGCCGACCGGCGGCGGCTCCAAATTCAAGGTCGTGTTCCGCAACCGCAAGACCGACGCCACCCACGAGATCGCAGACATCCTGCTGCCGATGCCCGGACGGCATAACGCGGCAAATGCGACAGCGGCGATCGCGGTCGCGCACGAGCTCGGCATTTCCGACGAGGCGATTCGCAAGGCCATGGCGGGCTTCGGCGGCGTCAAGCGGCGCTTCACCCGGACCGGCGAATGGAACGGTGTTACCGTGATCGACGATTACGGCCATCACCCGGTCGAGATATCAGCCGTCCTTAAAGCGGCGCGTGAATCCACCAACGGCAAGATCATAGCCGTGGTGCAGCCGCATCGCTTCACCCGGCTGCAATCGCTGTTCGAGGAATTCTGCACCTGCTTCAACGATGCGGACGCAGTCATCGTCGCCGAGGTCTATCCGGCCGGCGAGGCGCCGATCGAGGGCATCGACCGCGATCATTTCGTGCTCGGCCTGCGCACGCATGGCCATCGCGAGGTGATCCCGCTGCAGAGTTCGGCGGAGCTTGCCAAGGTCGTTCACGGAATTGCGCATCCGGGCGACCTCGTCGTCTGCCTCGGCGCCGGCAACATCACGCAATGGGCCTACGCCTTGCCGGGCGAACTGAAGGCGTTGGGGTAGCCGTGACCTTTCCCGACATCACGCCCGATCTGAAGGCCGCGATGCCGCAACTGCGCGGGCGGTTGCTGGCGAACCAGTCGCTGGCGGAGCTGACGTGGTTTCGCGTCGGCGGGCCGGCGCAGGTGCTGTTCACGCCGGCGGATGAAGACGATCTCGCGTACTTCTTGAAGCTGCTTCCGAACGAGTTGCCGGTTTACGTCGTCGGCGTCGGCTCCAACCTGATCGTACGCGACGGCGGCATGGCGGGCGTCGTGATCCGGCTGTCGCCGCGGGCGTTTGGCGAGACCCTGGCTTCAGGCGATATCGTCAGCGCGGGCACAGCCGCGCTCGACAAGCGCGTGGCGGAGACCGCGGCAGCCGCCAACATCGGCGGCATGGAATTCTTCTTCGGCATCCCCGGCACCATCGGCGGCGCGCTGCGGATGAATGCCGGCGCCAATGGCAGCGAGACCAAGGATGTGCTGGTCGAGGCCGTCGGCATCGGCCGCGACGGCGCCAGGCATGTCTTCACCAATGCCGACATGAAGTTCGTCTACCGTAACAACGGCGTCGACCCGTCGATCATCTTCACGTCGGCGCGCTTTCAAGGCGCCGTCACGGACGCCGAAACCATTCGCGCGCGGATGAACGAGGTGCAGACCCATCGCGAAACCGCTCAGCCGATTCGCGAAAAGACGGGAGGATCGACCTTCAAGAATCCACCCGGCAACAGCGCCTGGAAACTGATCGACGCCGCCGGCTGCCGCGGCTTGCGCGTGGGCGGGGCGCAGGTCTCGGAAATGCACTGCAATTTCCTCATCAATACCGGTAACGCCACCGGGCATGATATTGAAACGCTGGGTGAAACCGTGCGTGAGCGGGTTAAAGCGAATTCTGGAATCGAGCTACACTGGGAAATCAAGCGGATCGGGATCGAGCAGGGCTGATGCGGATTACCATTCTCTTTGGCGGCACCAACAAGGAGCGGCTGGTCTCGGTCGCCAGCGCCCAGGCGCTGCATCGGGCGTTGCCGGAAGCCGATCTCTGGTTCTGGGACATTGCCGACACGGTGCATGAGGTTGCGTCGCAAAAGCTGCTTGGGCACGCGCGTCCGTTCGAAAATGAATTCAAACCCGGCAACCGCGGCCTGCCGCTCGAAGCGGCGCTCGACAAGGCGAAGTCCGAGGATCGCGTGCTGGTGTTCGGCCTGCATGGCGGCCGGGCCGAGAACGGCGAATTGCAGGCGATGTGCGAACTGCGCGGGATTCCCTTCACCGGCTCCGGTTCGGCGTCGTCGAATCTCGCTTTCGACAAGATGGCGGCCAAACGATTCGCGGCGATTGCGGGCGTCGCGGCGCCGGCCGGTGTCGCCCTGGAAAACCTCGACGCGGCGTTTGCCGAATATGGCAGGCTGATCGCAAAGCCGGCGCGGGATGGATCGAGCTATGGCCTGATCTTCGTCAATGCGAAGCAGGATCTCGTAGCCGTGCGCAACGCCGCCAAAACAGAGGAATATCTGATCGAGCCGTTCATCTCGGGCGTGGAGGCGACCTGCGGCGTGCTGGAGCGGCCCGACGGCTCGGTGCTTTCACTGCCGCCGATCGAAATCGTGCCGGCGGAAGGCGCGTTCGACTACACGGCGAAGTACCTGCTCAAATCCACCCAGGAGATCTGCCCGGGACGATTTTCGCCTGAGATCAGCGCCGCGCTCATGGACCAGGCGCTGCGGGCACACCGGGCGCTGTCGTGCAGCGGTTACTCCCGGACCGACTTCATCGTCTCGGCGAAGGGGCTGGTTTACCTGGAAACCAACACGCTGCCGGGACTAACGGCAGCATCGCTCTACCCGAAAGCGCTGAAGGCGCAGGGGATCGAATTCGTGGATTTTCTGCGCGAACAGGTCGCGCTGGCCGAACTGCGGAACCGGGAACGGGTTTGAACGGCCCCGCCAAGCCGTTAACAGGCCGTTAACCCGGAACTAACCTCGCCACGAGAATTGTTGCTAAAATCCTAAGAATTGTCCGGCAAACCACTCAAAAGACGCACCAAAGCGCGTCCGCGGCGCCGCGAATTTACACTTTGTTTACCAGGAAGTCCGAAGGTTAACGCTGGCGGCGCATGTTGCGCTTGGCTCCGGGGCGTGCGCTGTTCCGACTTTAGATCAGCACCAAGTCCGGCAAGACCGAGGCGTCATATGGGCCGGAACCCGCAAAAACGCTTGCGGGAACAACACTTGGACAGGCTCGTGCAATGGATGGTGCAGGACGCCTCGCTCGGTCGCTGAGATCGCTGGGGCCCCAAGCTGACCTGAAGGCGGCCGCTATTGGAGCGGCCGTGCTGCTGCGCGAGCGGCTGGGCGCCCGCGTCCCGGCGAGGTCCGTGATCGATCGCGACCCGCCGAATCGTCTGGTCCGTCTGGTCGAACGTCATCTTCCGAATCGCCTCGGCGTCACCCTGACCGCGCTGATGCTGCTCGGCAGCGCAGGCTTGGGCATCGTCAAGGGCGGCCATGTCGACGACTTCATGGTTGCGCTCAGCGATACTCGTAATGCGCTGGCCAATTCGGCCGGATTCCGCATCACCACAGTCGCCATCAACGGCCGCAAACAATTGAGCCAGGACGAGGTGCTCGCGATCGGCGGCGTCAATGGCCGCTCCTCGCTGTTGTTTCTCGACGCTGCCACCGTGCGCGACAAGCTCAAGGCCAATCCGTGGATATCGGATGCGACCATCCTGAAGCTTTATCCAGGCCAGCTGCAGATCGACATCGTTGAGCGCACGGCTTTCGCGCTGTGGCAGCAGGACGGCCGGCTGTCCGTAATCTCGGAGGACGGCGCGGTGCTGGAGCCCTACGTGTCGCGCCGCTTCGTGACGCTGCCGCTGGTGGTGGGCAAGGGCGCCGATGTCAAGGCCCGCGACTTCCTCGCCCTTCTGGACCGCTATCCGCAGGTTCGCTCAGCGACCAAGGCTGCGATCCTCGTCGGCGAACGGCGCTGGAATTTGCGGCTGAAGGACGGGCTCGACATTCGCCTGCCGGAGAACGACGTCGGCAATGCGCTTGCCGTGCTCAGCAAGCTCGACAAGGACGACAGGCTGTTCTCGCGCGACATCGTCGCGGTCGACATGCGCCTGCCGGACAGGCTCACCGTGCAATTGTCTGATGACGCGGCCAAGGCCCGCGAAGAACTGTTCAAGGACAAGAAACCCAAGAAAAAGGCCGGTGACGCATGACCGGCCTCGATCGCAACCAGACCCCGAAGACGCGCCCCGTCGACCACAAGCGTACGGCGCTGGTGGCCTCGCTCGATGTCGGCACCAGCAAGATCGCCTGCATGATCGCGCGGCTGAAGCCGTCTCCGGCGAACGAGGCGCTGCGCGGCCGCACCCATGCGGTGGAATTGATCGGCTACAGCCAGATCCAGTCGCGCGGCGTCAAGGCAGGCTCCGTGGTCGATCTCGCCGAATGCGAGCAGGCGGTGCGCCAGGCCGTGGCGCTGGCCGAGCGCATGGCCAAGGTCCGCGTTGAGTCAGTATTGCTGTCGGTTTCCGGAGGCCGGCTGCAGGGCCAGCTGGTCGAGGCCGCCGCCGATATCCGCGGTGGCGCCGTTACCGCCGATGACGTCACCCGGGTGACCTCCACCGGCATGCGCCACGCCACCGGCGAGGGGCGCACGGTGCTGCATGCGCTGCCGGTCGGCTACGCGCTGGATGGCGTCAAGGGCATCCGCGACCCCCGCGGCATGGTGGCCCGGCAGTTCGGCGTCGACATGAACGTGGTGACGGCGGATGCAACGGTTGCCCGCAACCTGATGCTGGTGGTCGAGCGCTGCCATCTCAATGTCGAGGCCATGGCGGCGAGTCCTTATGTCGCAGGCCTGTCCGTGTTGACCGACGACGAGGCCGATCTCGGCGCTGCCGTGGTCGAAATGGGCGCCGGATCGACCACGATCGCGACCTATTCCGCCGGCCGCTTCGTTCATGCCAGCGGATTTGCGCTCGGCGGGCAGCACGTCACCATGGATCTTGCACGCGGCGTCGGCGCATGCATTGCGGATGCCGAGCGAATCAAGACTTTATACGGGACCGTGCTGACCGGCGGGTCCGACGCGCGCGAGTTGATGTCTGTTCCGACTGCAGGCGAGGAACAAGATGCGCCGCAGATCGTCTCGCGCGCCACGATCGCGAACATCGTCCGGCATCGCGCCGAGGAGATATTTGAAATGGTCCGGGACCGGCTCGCCGATTCCCCCTTTGCGGCGGAGCCGCGGGCGCGGGTTGTGTTGAGCGGCGGCGCGTCCCAGCTGACCGGCACCGTCGAACTCGCCACCCGCATTCTCAACCGGCCGGTCCGGATCGGCCGTCCGCTCGGTTTCGGCCGGCTGCCCAACGAGGCCAAGAGCGCCTCGTTCGCAGTGCCGACCGGCCTCCTGGTCTATCCGCAATACGCTCATCTGGAACACGTTGAACCGCGGCATACGCGGCAGCTCAGGACAGGGACTGACGGCTATTTCGGAAAGGTCGGACGATGGCTTCGCGAGGGCTTCTGATGACCGGTCCAATGACCAAACGATTTTCACCAAATCCCGCGGCCGTCGGCCGGGGCGAACCAACGCGCGCGTCGTAGGAGAGGCAACCATGGCACTCAATCTGACCCCCCCTGACATCAGCGAGCTGAAACCGCGGATTACCGTCTTCGGCGTCGGTGGAGCAGGCGGCAATGCCGTCAATAACATGATCACTGCCGGGTTGCAGGGCGTCGACTTCGTCGTCGCCAATACCGACGCGCAGGCGCTGACCATGTCGAAGGCGCAGCGCATCGTGCAGATGGGCACGCAGGTGACGCAGGGCCTCGGCGCGGGGTCCCAGCCTGATGTCGGCGCGGCGGCGGCGCAGGAGGTCATCGACGAGCTTCGCGACCATCTCTCGGGCGCCAACATGGTGTTCGTCACTGCCGGCATGGGCGGCGGCACCGGCACCGGCGCAGCCCCTGTGATCGCCAGGACCGCGCGCGAAATGGGCATCCTCACCGTCGGCGTCGTGACCAAGCCGTTCCACTTCGAGGGCATGCGCCGCATGCGCACCGCCGAGTCCGGCATCGCCGAACTGCACAAGGTGGTCGACACGCTGCTGATCATCCCGAACCAGAACCTGTTCCGGGTCGCCAACGAAAAGACCACCTTCGCCGATGCCTTCGCGATGGCCGACCAGGTGCTCTATTCGGGCGTTGCCTGCATCACCGACCTGATGGTCAAGGAAGGCCTGATCAACCTCGACTTCGCCGACGTCCGCGCCGTGATGCGCGAAATGGGCAAGGCGATGATGGGCACGGGCGAAGCGACCGGCGAGAAGCGGGCGCTGACCGCAGCGGAAGCTGCGATCGCCAACCCGTTGATCGACGACTCATCGATGAAGGGCGCCCGCGGCCTGCTGATCTCGATCACCGGCGGCAAGGACCTCACGCTGTTCGAAGTCGACGAAGCCGCCACGCGGATTCGCGAGGAGGTGGATCAGGACGCCAACATCATCGTCGGCGCCACCTTCGACGAAACGCTCGACGGCATCATCCGCGTTTCCGTCGTCGCCACGGGTATCGAGCAGGCGCAGATCGCGCGCAATGCCGCCGCCGCCCCGGCGGCCGCGACCACTGCCACCGCCACCGGCACGTCCTCGCCGGACAGCCGTCTGGCCGAACTGACCGCTCGCCTCCGCGCCGACAATGCGCGCCTGGCCGAACGCGCCCAGAAGCTCGAGCCGGCGGCGCAGGGGGGTGCTCCGGCTCCCGCGCAGGCCCCTGGCGCCGCCGCGCCAGCGCAACGTTCGTCCAGCAATGTCGAGCGTGCAGCGCTCGCCGCGATCGCCGCGGCGGTTGAGACGCCGCAACAGGCGCCGATCCAGCCGGCGTCCTATGGCGACGTCACGGTCCGCCCGATCGCGCAGAAGCCGACCCTGTTCCCGGATCATAACGAGGCCGCCCGCGTCGAGTCCGAGCAGCCGGCGACACCCGAAACCTTCATCCCGCAGGCGGCCGAACGTCCGCCGTCCCGCTCGCCGCGGATGCCGAAATTCGAGGATCTCCCGATGCCAGCGCAGGCCGAAATCCGGCACGCCCGCGGCGACGGAGAGGAGGAACATCCGCAGAAGACGCGGCTGTCGCTATTGCAGCGGCTCGCCAATGTCGGCCTCGGTCGCCGCGACGAAGAGACCGAGCCGCCGATCGCGGCCCGCGCCTCCGGTCCCGCGATGGCGCCGCTGCCCGATCGCAAGCCGCAGCGTAGCGTCGCGCAGCAAATGGCGGCGAATCAGGAACCGGTATCGGAGTACGCAAAACGCCCGGCGCCGCAAGGTTTGGACGTCCATGGCCGCCCGGCACCTGTTGCCCCGGCGCCACAGGGCGACGACCATCTTGATATCCCGGCCTTCCTCCGACGCCAGGCCAACTGAGGTTTTGTTACAATCGAGGTAAGCAAAGGGCCCCGGCTGTTCCAGCCGGGGCCCCTTCTCTTTGGCTTGTGCCGAGCCTCGGCTCACTGGCCAACCAACTGATTTTAAATCATTAATTATTCATTCCGTGATCGGGTATCGCGTCTGAATTCGCGTCCGCCCGTGTCGGAGTTTGGTTAACCCTTGGCACGATTGCGGCAGAGATAGGGTAACAATCGGTAAAGAAGCGTGAGTTGGCGCGCTTCGGGGCGGTGACTATGGTCTGCCGTGACTTGGGGATGCCTAAAACGCGAATCGGTGCTTACGCCCGGTTCCAAGTCTTTAGGTAAAGTCGGTAGTGGGCAGTTAGCGAATGAAATTCAGCCGTCAAACCACGCTTCGGTCGCAAGCCACCGTAACGGGCGTCGGCGTTCATTCCGGTCTACCTGTCAGCCTGACGCTTGGACCTGCTCCTGTGGATGCGGGCTTTGTTTTTATCCGCACCGGCCTTGATGAGGCCGACCGCGAAGTTCCCGCAATCGCGGAATCCGTAACCGCCACCGATCTTGCTACCGTTCTCGGCGACCGGGAAGGCCCGCTGGTTTCCACCGCCGAACATGTGCTCGCTGCCTTGCGCGGCATGGGCGTCGACAACGCCATCATCGAAGTCGACGGTCCGGAAGTTCCGATCATGGACGGCAGCGCGGCGGCCTTCGTCGCCGCCATCGACCAGGCCGGCATCGTCACCCAGTCGGCCTCCCGCCGCTTCATTCAGGTGCTGAAAGCGGTACAGGTCGCGATCGGCGATAGCTTCGGCGAACTGCGCCCGCATGCAGGCGGGTTCCGCGTCGAGGTCGAGATCGACTTCGCCAATCCCGTGATCGGCCGCCAGAACTTCTCGCTCGATCTCAACCCCGAAAGCTTCCGCCGCGAGATTTCCCGCGCCCGGACTTTTGGCTTCATGAACGACGTGGCGCGGCTCTGGAGCGCCGGTTTCGCGCGCGGCGCCTCGTTTGAGAATACAGTGGTGCTCGATGACGCCCGTCTGCTCAACACCGAAGGGCTGCGCTTCAGCGACGAATGCGCCCGCCACAAGGCGCTGGACGCGGTTGGCGATCTAACCCTGGCTGGTTTGCCGCTGCTTGGCGCCTACCGCTCGGTGCGCGGCGGCCACAAGCTGAACCACGCCGTGCTGACGGCCCTGTTGGCCGATCGCAGCGCCTGGCGGGTGGTCGAGGCCGAGCCGGCACGCCGTCCCCGCGGCCATGTCGAGGCCGGTGCGGGCATGGTGGGCGGCTTGATCGCCCCGGTCTATGGTCCGGATGTTTCCTGACTTTCGCCTGCGAAATGTCCCTGACTTTCCAAGCTTTTTTCGCGCCATACCGACGCGTTTTCCGTAGTAACCACAATTGGTAAGGCTGTCGTCCAGCCGCCTTAATCCGGGCGAATTGGCTGCGTATTCGATTGGTTGAGGACCATTTTTCGGCTACAGAGGCCTGCGGTTGCACCACAGGGCGCCACGAGGCCTGAAAGAATTGTGTACCAAACGCATTGGGCACGGGGAATATGACGTCTATGACCGCGGTTCATGGACGGGCGGGCTCAGTCATCAACCGCATCAAAGGCGTCAGGTCACAGATTCCATGTTGGCACAGCGTATGACGCTCGAATCACGCAAATCACTTGGGCTTTCCAGCCTCGCCGGGGCCGGACGGTCGCTGCGGCTGGCGGCGGGCCTGATTGCGCTCGCCATTCCCTTGAGCGGATGCGGCACGGGCGCGCTCTGGGACAAGTTCACCGCCAAGGACGACACCTTCAACGAGGAACCGGCGGACAAGCTCTACAATGAGGGCTTGTACCTGATGAACCAGCGCAAGGATAACAAGGCGGCGTCGAAGAAATTCGAGGAAGTCGACCGCCAGCACCCTTATTCGGACTGGGCGCGCAAATCGCTGCTGATGTCGGCCTATTCCTTCTACAATTCCGGCGACTATGACAGCTGCATCGGCGCGGCGACCCGTTACGTGACGCTGCATCCCGGCAGCTCCGATGCGGCCTACGCGCAGTATCTGATCGCGGCCTCGCATTACGACCAGATCCCGGACATCTCCCGCGACCAGGGCCGCACCGAAAAGGCGATCGCGGCGCTGGAAGAGGTGATTCGCAAATATCCGACCTCGGAATATTCGACCTCCGCCAAGGCCAAGCTCGAAGGCGCGCGCGACCAGCTCGCCGGCAAGGAAATGGACGTCGGCCGCTACTACATGGAAAAGCGCGACTACACCGCCGCGATCAACCGCTTCAAGACGGTCGTCACCCGCTACCAGACCACGCGGCATGTCGAGGAGGCGCTGGCGCGGCTGACCGAGGCCTACATGGCGATCGGCATCGTCGGCGAGGCGCAGACGGCCGCGGCCGTACTTGGACACAACTTTCCTGACAGCCGCTGGTACAAGGACGCCTATAATCTTGTAAAGTCCGGCGGTCTCGAGCCGAGCGAGAACAAGGGTTCCTATATTTCCAGGGCCTTCAAGAAGTTGGGTCTCGGTTCCTTGACCAATATGGGTCGCGGTTAGGAATTTACTTCGCATGCTGGCGCGTCTGTCGATCCGTGACATCGTCCTGATCGAACGGCTCGATATCGAATTCTCCCGTGGCCTCGCGGTGCTGACCGGCGAGACCGGCGCGGGCAAATCCATCCTGCTCGATGCCTTCGCGCTGGCGCTCGGCGGCCGCGGCGATTCGGGCCTGGTCCGCCATGGCGCGGAGCAGGGCCAGGTGACGGCCACCTTCGACGTTCCGAAGGGCCATCCCGCCGCAAAGATCCTGTCCGAGAATGGCCTCGACGATGCGAGTTCTCAAGCGTCTTGCGAGATGATTCTTCGCCGCGTGCAGCTTGCCGACGGCCGCACCCGCGCCTTCATCAACGACCAGTCGATCAGCGTGCAGACGCTGAAAGCCGTCGGCGCGGCGCTGGTCGAGATTCACGGCCAGCATGACGAGCGCGCGCTGGTCGATGCCTCGACGCACCGGCAGCTGCTCGACGCCTTTGCCGGGCTGGAGAAGGAGGTCTCGGCGCTGGAAACGTTATGGGAGGCGCGGCGCACCGCCAACGCGGCGCTGGACGCGCATCGTGCCAGCATGGAACGCGCCGCGCGCGAGGCGGATTATCTGCGCCACGCCGCCGACGAACTCAAAGCCCTGAAGCCGAAGGACGGCGAGGAGACGGCGCTCGCCGAACGCCGCACCACCATGATGCAGGGCGAGAAGATCGCAAGCGACCTTCGTGAGGCGCAGGAGGCGGTCGGCGGCCCCCATTCGCCGGTGCCGGCACTGGCCGCCGCGGTACGCCGCCTCGAACGCCGTGCCGCCAATTCGCCCGCCCTGGTCGAGCCGGCGGTGAAGGCGATCGATATCGCGATCAACGCGCTGGAAGAGGCCGACCAGCATCTGAGCGCAGCCCTGATCGCGGCCGATTTCGATCCCGCCGAGCTGGAGCGCATCGAGGAGCGGCTGTTTGCGCTTCGCGCCGCCTCGCGCAAATACTCGACGCCGGTCGATGGGCTCGCGGCGCTCGCTGCCAAATTCGTCGCCGACGTCGCGCTGATCGATGCCGGCGCGGATCAGTTGAAGAAGCTGGAAGCCGCAGCCGATGAAGCCGACAAACGCTACGGTGCGGCTGCCGAGAAACTGTCTGCGGCCCGCAACAAGTTCGCCGAGAAGCTCAACAAGGCGGTGAACGCCGAACTTGCGCCGCTGAAGCTCGAACGCGCGAAATTCATGACCCAGGTCGAAACCGACGCGAAGTCGCCGGGACCTCAAGGCATCGACCGCGTCGAGTTCTGGGTGCAGACCAATCCCGGCACCAAGGCGGGCCCGCTGATGAAGGTCGCCTCCGGCGGCGAGCTGTCGCGCTTCCTGCTGGCGCTGAAAGTGGTGCTGTCGGATCGCGGCTCCGCGCCCACGCTGGTGTTCGACGAAATCGATACCGGCGTCGGCGGTGCGGTAGCGGACGCGATCGGCGCGCGGCTTTCGCGGCTGGCCGGCCAGGTCCAGGTGATGGCGGTGACGCACGCACCGCAGGTCGCCGCAAGGGCGAACCAGCATCTCCTGATTTCCAAGGACGCGCTCGACAAGGGCAAGCGCGTCGCCACCCGCGTCAACGCGCTCGCCGCCGACCACCGCCGCGAGGAAATCGCCCGCATGCTGGCCGGCGCGGAGATCACCGCGGAGGCAAGGGCGGCGGCGGAGCGGCTGTTGCGCGCGGCGACAGCTTAACGGTGGTGCGCAGTCATGGCTGTGAAAGCGAAGAAAGCGCTGGTTGACGTGGCCACGCTCACCAAGGCGCAGGCCAAGGTTGAGCACATGCGGCTGGCGCTGGAGCTCGAAGGCCACGATAAGCGTTACTATCAAGAAGATGCGCCCAGCATCACGGATGCCGAATACGACGCGTTGCGGCAACGATACGATGCGATCGAGAAACGCTTTCCTGAATTCGTTACCTCCGAATCGCCATCGCAGAAGATCGGCGCCGCGCCATCCGGGCGATTCAAGAAAGTCCGGCATGCGGTGCCGATGCTGTCGCTCGACAATGCGTTCGCCGAACAGGACGTGCTCGACTTCGTCGGCCGCATCGAGCGCTTTCTCAAGCTCAGCGACGACAAGATCGATTTTTCCGCCGAGCCGAAGATCGACGGGTTGTCGATGTCGCTGCGCTACGAGGACGGCGAACTCGTTACCGCCGCCACCCGCGGCGACGGTGCGGTAGGCGAGGATGTCACCGCCAATATCCGTACGCTGGAGGATGTGCCGCACAGGCTGAAGGGCCGCAACATCCCTGATATCTGCGAGGTGCGCGGCGAGGTCTATATGACCAAGCACGCTTTTCTGGCGCTGAACGAACGTCAGAAGGCCGCGGGCGACACCATTTTCGCCAATCCGCGAAATTCCGCCGCGGGTTCGCTTCGCCAGAAAGACCCTTCCATCACGGCCTCGCGCCCGCTCGGGTTTTTCGCCTATTCCTGGGCCGAAATGAGCGCGATGCCCGAGAGGACGCAATCCGGCATGATCGGCTGGTTTGAGCGCTGCGGCTTCAAGACCAATCCGCTCACAAAACTCTGTCACTCCGTCGAGCAGCTGATTGCTTTCCATCGCAAGATCGAGGAACAGCGCGCCGAGCTCGACTACGACATCGACGGCGTCGTCTACAAGATCGATCGCATCGACTGGCAGGAGCGGCTCGGCTTCGTCTCGCGTACGCCGCGCTGGGCCATCGCGCACAAATTCCCGGCCGAGCGCGCCATGACGGTGCTCAGGGATATCGAGATCCAGGTCGGGCGGACGGGATCGTTCACGCCGGTCGGCAAGCTCGAACCCGTCGGCGTCGGCGGCGTGATCGTACAGAACGTCACGCTGCACAATGAGGACTACATCAAGGGCATCGGCAACAAGGGCGAAGTGCTGCGCGAGGGGCGCGACATCAGGCTCGGCGATACCGTCGTGATCCAGCGCGCCGGCGACGTGATTCCGCAGGTCGTCGACGTCGTGATCGACAAGCGGCCGAAGAACGCCAAAGAGTTTCACTTCCCGAAGAAATGCCCGTGCCCGCTGCACACCGACGTCGTGCGCGAGGAAACGGCAACCGGCGAGGAAGGCTCGCGCGCCCGCTGCACCGGCGAGTTCGCCTGTCCGTTCCAGAAGATCGAGCACTTAAAGCTGTTCGTGTCGCGCCGCGCCTTCGACATCGACGGCCTCGGCGAGAAGCAGCTTCAGTACTTCTTCGACGAGGGGTGGGTGAAGGAGCCCGCCGACATCTTCACGCTGCAGAAGCGCAACGCCAAGCTGAAGCTCGAGGAGATCGAAGGCTACGGCGAAACCTCGGTGCGCAATCTGTTTGCCGCGATCGAGAGCCGCCGACGCATTGCGCTGGAGCGTTTCATCTATGCGCTCGGCATGCGCCATGTCGGCGAGACCACCGCGCTGGCGCTGGCGCGCGGCTACGGTTCATGGGACGCCTTTCACGACGCCTGCCTCAAGGTCGCCAAGGGCGACGAGGAGACTATTGCCGAGATGGATGCGCTCGATCAGATCGGCGACACCGTGATCAAGAGCGTCGCAGCCTATTTCGGCGAAAGCCATAACCGCGGCGTCGTCGAGCGGCTGAAGAAGGAAGTCACGGTTCTCGACGCCGAAAAGCCGAAGAGCAATTCGGCGGTGGCCGGCAAGACCGTGGTGTTCACCGGCTCGCTGGAAAAGATGACGCGCGATGAAGCCAAGGCGACGGCCGAGCGGCTGGGCGCGAAGGCTTCCGGCTCAGTGTCGAAGAAGACGGATTATGTGGTGGCGGGGCCGGGCGCGGGTTCAAAGCTCGCGGAAGCCAAGAAGCACGGCGTACCGGTGCTGACCGAGGACGAGTGGCTGAAGCTGATCGGGGAGTGACTCTCTCCGCGTCATTGCGAGGAGCGTAAGCGACGAAGCAATCCATAGCGCCGCTCGTGGAGAAATGGATTGCTTCGCTGCGCTCGCAATGACGTTGAGACAGCGATATTAACCTCACAACATCCCCTGTTCTTCCTCCTCCGCCTTTTTTACCAATTCCTCGCTCACCACACCGCTTCGCCGCGGCACCAAAAAGAACATTGCCGACGCACACGCGATCGAGAGCGCGAAGATGGCGGCCGTCAACGGCAGCGTCGTGGTGGAGTGGCCGCCGAGATAGGCGCCGAATTGCGAGACCAGCGCGCCGATGCCCTGCTGCAGGAAGCCCATCGCGCCCGCGGCGGTGCCGGCGGCCTCGGGCCGCACGCTGATAGCGCCGGCTGCGGCATTGTTCATCACGAAGGCGTTGGCGACCATCACGACCATCTGGGTGCCGAACAGCCAGACCGGCGACTGGTTGATCCCGACGATGCTCAGGAGAAGGTTCAGCAGGGCGCCGGTGAATTGCAGCGCCAGCCCGAACCAGATCAGCTTCTCCAGCGAATGGCGCGGCGCGAAGCGGACGCAGAACAGGTTGCCGATCAGATAGGCAAATCCGGTGGCCGCGAACCAGGCGCCGTATTCGGCGGTGGTTCGGCCCATCTGCGTCACCACGATGTAAGGTCCGCCGCCGGCAAAGGTGAAGATGATTTGCGAAGCCAGCACCTGGCACAGCACATAGCCGAGAAAGGCGCGGTCGCGGATCAGCTTGCTGACATCGCCGCGGAAGCTGCTGCTGACGCCGCGCTCGCGGCGCGTCTCGGGCAGCGCAACGGCGATCAGCACGGCGACACTGAGCGAAGCCGCGGTAATGAAATAGAAGATCGCGCGCCAGCCGAACGCAGTCTCCAACAGACCGCCGGCGAGCGCGCTCAGCATTTGCGCCACCATCATGACCCCGATGACGAGGCTGATCATGGAGCTGATGCGATCGCGGCTGTAGAGATCGCGGATGATGGCGCGGCTCACCACCATGCCGGTGGCGCCGCCGAGCGCCTGCAGGAAGCGCGCCGCGATCAGTTGCGGCAGCGTCTGAGCCAGCGAGCAGCCGATGCTGGCCGCCACCATCAGGGCCAGGCCCGCGAGCAGCACCGGACGGCGGCCGAACTTGTCCGACAGTGGCCCCATGATGAGCTGCGAGCAGGCGATGCCGACCATGTAGAGCGACACCGTCATCTGTGCGATCGAGATGTCGCCGTGAAACGTCGTCGCCAGCACAGGCAGCGCCGGCACCAGCATATAGAGCGAGATCGGCGCGACGCCGGTCATCGCGACCAGCATCAGCAGCATGATCTTTGAAGTCGCGACGGCGTTATTGTCCGCCGCCGCGCCGGGCGGCTTGCCCACGACGCCGTGCATTCGGGTCCGATCCCGTTGGTTGAAGATACTGTTGGTTGAATCAGACTGTAGCGCGGTGGCTCATGGCGGATACGGATGTTTCAGCATGCGGCCATGCTGAATTCGTACAGCACATCGCTCTCGTCACCCGGGAGTAGGATGGGTGGAGCGAAGCGATACCCATCGCCACGTACTCCGGCATTGATGGGTATCGCTTCGCTCCACCCATCCTACGGGCTTCGCACGCCGGAATGACGATTAAAGCGGCAGCATCGCTGCCGTCGCCTCATCCAGCCACAGCTTCGTGGCGTTGTCGTCGAGATGCGGGCGCACTGCGCGACTTACGCGCTCGTGGTAGTCGTTCAGCCATTTCAGTTCCGTCGCGCTCAGCATATTCACGTCGACCAGGCGGCGGTCGATCGGCGCCAGCGTCAGCGTCCCGAATGCATTCACCGGTTTTTCGGCGCCGGCGACGTCGGTGCCGATGACGAGTTCGAGGTTCTCGATCCGGATGCCGTAGGCGTCGGTCTTGTAATAGCCGGGCTCGTTGGAAAGGATCATGCCGCGCTTCAGCGGCGTGGTGCCGAGTTTTGAAATGCGCGCCGGGCCTTCGTGCACCGAGAGGTAGCTGCCGACGCCGTGGCCGGTGCCGTGCTCAAAATCGAGGCCGGCCTGCCACAGGAATTGCCGTGCAAAGGAATCGAGCTGCGCGCCGGTGGTGCCGTCGGGAAACACCGCGCGCGCAATCGCGATGTGTCCCCGAAGCACGCGGGTGAAGCGGTCGCGCATTTCGTCGGTGGGTGTGCCGATTGCAATCGTGCGGGTGACGTCGGTGGTGCCGTCTTCATATTGTGCCCCGGAATCGATCAGCAGGAGATCGCCGGGCGAAATCCGCCGGTTGCTCTTGCGGGTGACGCGGTAATGCACGATCGCGCCGTTCGGCCCGGTGCCGGCGATGGTCGGAAACGAAACATCCTTCAGCGCGCAGGTCTGGCGCCGAAAAGTTTCCAGTGCCTCTACGGTGTCGATCTCCGTCAGCGCGCCGGAGGGCGCCTCGCGGTCGATCCAGGCGAGGAAGCGTGTCAGCGCCACCGCGTCACGCTGGTGCGCGGTACGCGTGCCCTCGATCTCGGTGATATTCTTCACCGCCTTCAACAGGCTCACCGGATCGTTGCCGCGCACCGGTTTTCCCCCGGCGCCTGCGATCAGGCGGCTCAGCGCGTCCGCGGCGGTGGCGCTGTCGAGGGCGATCGCGGCGCCGCTGCGCGCGAGCTCGGTGAGATCAGGCACCAGCGCGTCGGGGTCCCGGACATCGGCTGATTGCTCGAGATGGTCGCGCGTCAGGTTGGAAAGCTTGCGGTGGTCGATGAAGACGGTGGGGCGGCCGTCCTTCGGCACCAGCGCGTAGGACAAAGGCAGCGGCGTGTGCGAGACGTCGGCGCCGCGGATGTTGAAGGTCCAGGCCACCGCGTGGCTGTCCGACAGCACCAGCGCCTCGACCCCGAGCTTGCTCATCTCGAGCCGGATCCGCTTGAGTTTCTCGGCTTCGATCTCGCCGGAAAATTGCGGGCCATGAATGGCGACGCGGCCGAGCGGCGGGGCCGGGCGCTCGGTCCACACCGAATCCAGCGGGTTGCTCTCCACCGCGATCAATTCGGCGCCGGCCTTGGCGCAGGCGGCGGCCAGACGCTCGGCTGCCGCCGAAGTGTGCAGCCACGGGTCAAAACCGAGGCGGTCGCCGGCCGAAAGGTGTTTCCCCAGCCAGTGTTCCGGCGGTGGATCGGCCAGCGGCTCGATGTGCCAGGCCTTGCGGTCGACCTGCTTGGCGGCCTGCAGCGTATAGCGGCCATCGACGAAGACGGCGGCCTCGCGCGTCAGGACGATCGCCATGCCGGCCGAGCCGGTGAAGCCGGTCAACCAGGCCAGCCGCTCTTCGGAGGCCGCGACATACTCATTTTGCTGCTGATCGGCGCGGGGAATCACGAATCCGGTCAGTTTCCGGCGCGCCAGTTCCTCGCGGAAGATGCCCAGCCGCGCAGTCAGCGCGACGCCGCTCTCGGGTTCTTCGAATGTCTGGAAATGAGCTTCGAACATTGCCTGGTCACTTTAGGGTTGGGTGGAGCGGTCCGCAATGCGGCCGGCATCGCCACAATTTGGCATAATCCGTGCTTCACTATATCCGTTCGCGTTAGTCGGATGGAACGGTTTTGCAGTGTAGGCTGTTCGGCTCAAGATACCGGGAGGCTCCAGGAGTGTTTCAACTCAATGAAGAGGGGATACACCATGCCTGCTTTCACGTTTGAGAAGATTTCGCCACCGGCCGACCGCGGCCCGATAACGCCGGTCGCCAACAAGAAACAGCGCGGCGTCATCGTCCAGATCCTCGACCGGTTCGCGGAAGCGCGCGTCAAGCGATCGTTGAAGAAAGAAAAGGGCGTGATCGCCAGCAATCGTCACAGATCGGCCGACTAGAGCATTATCGGTTCTGATTGAATCAGAACCGAAGCTCTAGATTCTTGTTTTGACGCGTTTTCTTCACGCGAACCGGTACCACTTCGCTCGAAAACGCTATGGAATTTCAATTCACCTTGCGCAGCAACAGGCTGCTCCAGCCTTCGATGCGAAGGTGCCGCACCGGCACCAGGCCACGGGCGCGATAGGCGGCGATGACGCCGGGCGCCTGATGCGTCAGCAGGCCCGACAGAATGACCAGGGCCGATGGCGCCAGATACCGCGACATCGGCCCTGCCAGTTGCCGCAACGGATTGGCGAGGATATTCGCCAGCACCAGGTCGAACGGTGCGGCCTGCGCGAACTGCGGCGCGGAAAAACCGGTGGCGCGGATCGCCTGCACTAGATGCCCTGATACGTTCAGCCGCGCGTTCTCGCGGGCGACCTGCACCGATGGCGGGTCGATATCGCTCGCCAGCACCTTTTCATGCAGCGCCTTGGCAGTCGCAATCGCCAGCACCCCGGTGCCGGTGCCGAGATCCAGCACGCGGCGCGGACGCCAGGCTTTCAGGACGTGATCGAGCAGCAGCAGGCAGCCGCGCGTGGTGCCGTGGTGGCCGGTGCCGAATGCCAGCGCCGCCTCGATTTCGATGCCGATCTTGTTGGGCGCGATCCTCTCGCGGTCATGCTGGCCGTGGACGACGAAGCGCCCGGCGGGGACAGGAACAAGGTCTTCGAGGCTGGCCTTGACCCAATCCTTGGCCTCGACCGTGTCGAAGGCGATGCCCTTTGCAACTTCCCGGCCTGCGGCGTTGGCCACGAGTTCGTGGATCAGCGCCCGATCGGGTGGCTCGGCAAAATGCACCGTGACGTCCCATCGGCCATCGGGCCGTTCGAACGCGGCGACCGCGGCCTGGCCTTCGAAAAAAACTTCGGTCAGGGCGTCGACGACGCCTTTGGCCGCGTGCTCGCCGCCGATTGCAAAGCTGACGCGGTGCGTGGAAGCGATGAAAGTCATTGAAGGACCTGGAGAAAAGCGGGAAGACGCGAATGGGGGAAGTAGCGTTTCATTCAAATTTGAGCAAATTTCATGTCGTGCTGCTCGGGAAAGTTGCGTGGCGGCTGTTAGGACAGCCTTAGATTCATCTCGTGGTTCCCGGATAGGAACTGCAGGGAACCTTGGATTCCAAGATAGGCCGGGATTTGCGCACGCAATCTCCACCGACCATCCACAGCCAAGCGAGGCATCTGCCAACCGGTTATCCGCGAAGCATCCCGACGCTTTCCACAGGCGCTGCGGCGAGGTTTCCACAGCCGCCACGGCAAGTTTTCGACAACCAATCCACAGGCTTTTCCCGCCATTACCCACCGGCTTTACGTACATTGTCCCCATCCGCCGCATGACTTAGCCGAACAGCGCGCGATGATCGCCCAGGATCACCTTCGCGGCGTTATGGCCGGGGGCGCCGGTGACGCCGCCGCCGGGATGGGCGCCCGAGCCGCAATGATAGAGGCCTTTCAGCGGCCCGCGATAATCGGCATGGCCCAGCATCGGTCGCGCCGAGAACAATTGGTTCAATGTCAGGGCGCCGTGAAAGATGTCGCCGCCGAGCAGGCCGAACTGCCGCTCGAGGTCGAGCGGCGACAGCACCTGGCGGCCAATCACGCTTGCCGCAAAGCCCGGCGCGAATTTATCCACCGTCGCGATCATGAGGTCGGCGACCTCGTCGCGATGATCGTCCCATGATTTCCCGTCCGGCAATTCCGGCGCGACATGCTGGCAGAACAGGCTCGCGACATGCTGGCCCTCCGGCGCGAGCGAATCGTCCAGCGTCGAGGGGATCAGCACTTCCACCACCGGCTCGCGGCTCCAGCCATAGCTGCGCGCGTCCTGCCAGGCGCGGTCCATGTAACCGAGGCTGGGCCCAAGGATGATGCCGGCGGTGAGATGGTCGCCGGCGCCAGGCAATGCGGTGAAGGAAGGCAGGGCGTTCAGCGCGACATTCATCCGGAAGGTGCCGGAGCCGTTGCGCCAGCGCGCGATGCGTTCGAGGAATTCCGGCGGCAGCGCGCCCGACGGCACGAGCCGCGTATACAGCAATTTCGGATTGACGCCGGAGACGATGTATTTCGCGCGGATCGTCTCACCATTGTCGAGGATGACGCCCGCGGCGCGCCCGCCCTCGACGATCACTTCGCGCACGCCGGCTTCGGTTTCGATCTCGGCGCCGTGCCCGCGCGCCGCGCGCGCCATCGCCTGCGTGATCGCGCCCATGCCGCCGATCGCGTGGCCCCACACGCCCTTCTTGCCGTTCACTTCGCCGAATGCATGGTGCAGCATCACATAGGCAGAGCCTGCGGCGTAGGGACTGGCGTAATTGCCGACGATGGCGTCGAAGCCGAACAGCGCCTTCACCAGGTCGTTCTCGAAACGCTCGTCCAGCATCTCACCGGCCGAGCGCGTGAACAGGTCGAGCAGGCTGCGCTGCTGTTCCAGCGAAAGCTTGCGCAGGATGCCTGCGGTGCCTATGGCGTTAAAGGCTTCGCGAATCGCGCCGATTCCAAAACCCTCGACGATGTTCGGCGGCGCGCGCAGTACGAATTGCCGCAGCACGTCGGCGATGGCCTCCAACTCGCGCGAGAAGGCGTCGATACTGATAGCATCGTGCGGGCTGAGTTTCTCGACCGATTGCCGGGTGCGGCCCTCGCCGGTCAGGAGATAGCTGCCGTCGGGCGCGGGCAGAAAATTCTGTGCGCGGCGCTCGACGATGCGCAGGCCGTGATCGGCGAGCTTCAGGTCGGCTGCTATCTGCGGGTTGAGCAAGCTGACCGTATAGGCGGCCACCGAGTTGCGGAAGCCGGGGTGGAATTCCTCGGTCACGGCGGCGCCGCCGACCGCCTTGCGGCGCTCCACCACTTTCACGCGAAGGCCGGCCATCGCGAGATAGGCCGCGCAGGTGAGGCCGTTGTGGCCCGCCCCGATGATGACAACATCCGTCTCGTTCATGCCAGCTTCAGCTTCAAGAAAGTTTGATTAGAGGGATTCGTCATTCCGGGATGGTCCGAAGGACCAGACCCGGAATCTCGAAATTCCACAATGTGCAATTGCACATTGGGGTTCGATGCCTCGCATCGCCCCGGAATGACGAGTCTTATCCCGCATTGCTCGCCGTGTCGCCCTATGCTCCATTGCGCGCCTCCGGCGGCCCTGCCGGAAATCCCGCCACCGGCGCCCGCCGGTTTCCAGCCGGAGTTTTGATGATTTCTCCCGATCTGTCCGTTTCAACGGACCAGCCTTCCGAAAATCGGAACCGGCTGGTCCTGGTCGTCTACACCGCCGCGATCTTTGTCAGTGCGCTGCTGCTGTTTTCGGTGCAGCCCTTGTTCACCAAGATGGTGCTGCCGCGGCTCGGCGGCTCGCCGGCGGTGTGGTCGGTGGCGATGGTGTTCTTCCAGTCGCTGCTGCTTGGCGGCTATGCCTATGCGCATTTTCTGATGCAGCTCCGCAACCGCATGCTTCCCGTGGCGATCCATCTGCTGCTGCTCGTGGTCGCGATGCTCACGCTGCCGTTGTCGATCTCGGGCGGGTGGGGCAATCCGCCGACGTCAGGCTATGCGCTCTGGCTGCTCGGCCTGTTTGCGGTGTCGATCGGGCTGCCGTTCTTCGCACTCGCCGCCAACAATCCGCTGCTGCAGGCCTGGTTCGTCCGCACCGGCCACCCCAACGGTCCCGATCCTTACTTCCTCTATGCTTCCTCGAACGTCGGCAGCTTCCTGGCGCTGTTGTCCTACCCGGTGCTGCTGGAGCCGATATTCACGCTGCGCACGCAAAACCTGATCTGGACCGGCGGCTATGGCCTCTTGATCGTGCTGATCGCAACCTGCGGCGTCTTGCTGCTGCGCTCGCCGGCGAATACGGCAAAGTTGAACATGCCGGACGACGACACCGACGCGCCGGCGCCGTCATGGATTCTGCGCGCCCGTTGGATCTTCCTTGCCGCCGTGCCGTCGGGGCTGCTGATCGCGGTGACTGCGCATATTTCCACCGACGTCGCCGCAGCGCCCTTGCTGTGGGTGCTGCCGCTGTCGCTCTATCTCTTGACCTGGGTGCTGGTGTTCCAGTCGCGGCCGCTGTTGCCGCACAAATGGATGCTGCTGGCGCAGCCGCTGGCGATCGCCGGCGTCGTGGTGCTGCTGGCGTTCGGCGGCGAGCAGAATCTGCTGCTGACGCTTGGCGGCCATCAGCTCTGCTTCTTCGTGATCGCGATGGCCTGCCACGGCGAACTGGCGCGCACCCGCCCGCCGGCGAAATATCTTACCGGTTTCTATGTCGCGCTGTCGTTCGGCGGCATGGTCGGCGGCCTCTTTGCCGGCCTGATCGCGCCGTTCACCTTCTCATGGGTTGCGGAGTATCCGATCCTGCTGGCGCTTGCGGCGCTATGCCGGCCGCCCGGCGGCGAACGCCTGCCGCGCTGGAGCGCGTGGTACTGGCCGTTCCTCGCGGCGCTGGCGGTGGCCTTGATAGCGCCGGCCTGGTCGACCGGAAAATGGTTCAACTGGTTCGAAGAACATCGCGTCTGGGTGATCGGCGCGGTCGGCGTGCTGGCGGCGCTGCTGGCGCTCGGCCTCAACGCCAACCGCTGGAAGATCTTTGCGACCGTCGCGGTGGCGCTGGTGCTGCTGCGCGCTTACCCTTCCGACGACGGACGGGTGGAGACGGTGCGAAGTTTCTTCGGCGTCCACAAGATCGTGGTGACGCCGAACGGCCAGTATCACGTGCTGATGCACGGCACGACGATCCACGGCGCCGAGAAATTCAAGAACGACGACGGCACGCCGATCACCGGCCAGCCGGAACCGATCACCTACTATCACAAGGAGGGCGGCATCGGTCAGGCGATCACGGCGATCCGCGAACGTAAAGCGGCCCCGCTACGCGTGGCGGTGATCGGGCTCGGCTCCGGCACGCTGGTCTGCGCCTCCGAGCCCGGCGAGGAGTGGAAGTTCTTCGAGATCGACCAGTCGATGGTCGATACCGCGCGCGACCCGAAATACTTCACCTATATCCACGTCTGCGAGCCGAACCTGGAACCCGTGATCGGTGATGCGCGGCTGACCTTCGCGCGCGAGCCCGACGGCGTCTACGATCTGATCATCGTGGACGCCTATTCGTCGGATGCGATCCCGGTTCATCTGGCGACCGAAGAGGCGATGGAAATCTACAAGTCCAAGCTGGCGCCGCAGGGCGCGGTGTTGATGCACGTCTCCAACCGGCATCTGGAACTGTCGAGCGTCGTCGTGGGCATCGCCGACGCCAACGACTTGAAGAGCTGGGTCTACAGCGAGGATTCCGGCCGAGACAGTGAATACATCTTCTCGACCACGGTGGTGGTCTCGGCGCGGGAAGAGGCCGACGTCGGCAAGCTGGCGTCGTCAGATCAATGGGCGCTGACAGAGGCCGAAGACGACCAGCGAGTCTGGACCGACGATTATTCCAACGTGCTGGGCGCGGTATGGCGGCGGCTCAGGAAAGGCGAGGAGTAGCGGGTTGCGGTCAGGCAAGGCGCGCCTATGATTGAGGACGCCCCAATGAAGGAAAACCCGTCATGGCCAGTTTCACTCCCGTATCGGCCGCGATCGGCGGCGTGCTGATCGGGCTTTCCGCCGTCCTGCTGATGTTGTCGACCGGCCGGATCGCCGGCATCAGCGGCATCTTCAGCGGCCTGTTGAATTTGCGCGGCGAGGACAAGGGCTGGCGTATCGCTTTCATCGTGGGGCTCATTCTGGCGCCCGTGATCGCCGGCCTGATCGGTTACGGAATGGCGCAGCCCAAGCTGCCATCGAGTTGGGCCGTCATTGTCGCAGCAGGACTGCTGGTCGGGTTCGGCACCCGGCTCGGCGGCGGCTGCACCTCCGGTCACGGCATCTGCGGAATAGCACGGCTGTCGCCGCGCTCGATCGCCGCCACCGTCGTCTTCATGGTGACAGCGGTCATCACGGTCGCGATCACGCATCACGTGTTGGGAGGTTGAGCCATGTGGATCATTGCCCCCTTGTTGTGCGGCCTGATCTTCGGTGCGGGCCTGCTGATTTCAGGCATGGTGCAGCCGACCAAGGTTTTGGGTTTTCTGGACATCTTCGGCGCGTGGGATCCGAGCCTCGCGGTGGTGATGGCGGCCGCGCTCGCGGTGTCGGTGCCGGGCTTCAGGCTGGCCAATCGCCGTTCACGGCCGTGGCTTGCCGGGCAATATTTCTGGCCGGGCAAGTCGGGGATCGATCTGCCGCTGGTCGCGGGCGCCGCGCTGTTCGGAATCGGGTGGGGCCTTGTCGGGTTATGCCCGGGGCCGGCGCTGGAGAGCCTGGCGACGCTGTCGCCCGGGGTCATCGTCTTCGTCGTCGCGATGGCCGCCGGCATGATGGCTCACGATGCCTGGCAACAGTCGCGGCTGATGGCGCAACGCGAGCGCCTGCTGGCGAGTGCGACGGACGGCTGAGATTGTAGCTCGCGGACGTTCTGCGGCCGCGATGAAGCCGCCCGGCTAATCCTGATAGGTGAACAGCCCGCGCTGCTGATAAGTCTGCCGCGGTTGATAGTAGTGGCCCTGCGGCGCCGGCGCATAGCCGCGGTTGTCGTAGTATTGCTGCTGTTGCTGCTGCTGATAGGCTTGGGTGTCGTAGACGCGGCGGCTCGGCGCCGGATAGCGCGCTTCGTTCGAGGTACCATCAGCGGGATATATATAGCCGTCGTCGGCCCGGGTCTGCGGCGCGACGCGCTGCTGTTGCGGCGTGATCACGACGGGATCGCCGGCGGCGGAATCATATTGCGGCAGTGGCGCGCGACGGGCGACGGCGGTGTTGCCGCGCGGCCGCGGATTGCGCGCCAGCGCGACCTGGGATGAACCGGACAGCGTCACCGTGGTGTTGAGCACGCCTTGCTCCTTGACCAGCGCAAAGAGTTTTGCGGCATTCTCGCGCGACAGCCGCACGCAGCCATGCGAAGCGGGAGCGCCGAGACGGTTGACGGAATCAGTGCCGTGGATGGCGTGGCCGATCTTCGTGAAGAAGATCGAGTGCGGCATCGGCGCCTCGTCGAATTCCTTGGAGTAGTGGTCCTCCTCCATGCGAAAGGCGCGGAAGCTGCCGTTCGGCGTCTCGTAGGAGGGAAGGCCCGACGACACCGGCCACCGGTACGTTTCGACGCCGTCGACGGCGACGGTCATCTGCTGGTTGTCCTTGTCGACTGTGATGGCGACCTTGGCTTGGGCCGTGCCCGAGGCAAACAGCGTCAGGGCGGCGACGGCAATGAGGAAGGAACGCATTTTACCTTTGGCCTCCAGGCCTCTGACTAAAGCTGCCGGCTCTCCGTCCCCGGCATCCAATATGCCCGGAAACCGGCACTGGTTCCAGTGGCCTGCGCCCGCAATCGTTAACGCCCGCCGCGGCGCAAACAAGGCGTCAGGACGGCGCAATCGGCGGCAAAGTGCTGACTTTTTCGCGAGCGGTGTCCCGACGGACCGTAGCCCGGGTGGAGCGAAGCGAAACCCGGGACTTCACTCGATCGCGAGAATCCCGGATTGCGCTTCACTCCATCCGGGCTACGAGTCTCGCGTCAATTCTTCAGCCGGTAACCGGTCCGGAAGATCCACCACACCAAAACCATGCAGATGGCGAGGAAGCCGAGCGTCATGCCCAGGCTCAAGGCCACGCTGACGTCGGCGATCTCGTAGAAGCTCCAGCGGAAGCCCGAGATCAGATACACCACCGGATTGAGCAGCGTGATGGTGCGCCAGCCCGACGGCAGCATGTTCACCGAGTAGAAGCTGCCGCCCAGGAAGGTCAGCGGCGTCACGATCAGCATCGGGATCATCTGCAGCTTTTCGAACCCGTCGGCCCAGATGCCGATGATGAAGCCGAACAGGCTGAAGGTCACGGCCGTCAGCACCAGGAAGGTCAGCATCCACCAGGGGTGATGGATATGCAGCGGCACGAACAGCGCCGCGGTCGCCATAATGATCAGCCCGAGGATGATGGATTTGGTCGCGGCCGCGCCGACATAGCCGATCACGATCTCGATATAGGAAACCGGCGCCGACAGGATTTCGTAGATGGTGCCGACGAATTTCGGGAAGTAGATACCGAACGAGGCGTTGGCGATGCTCTGCGTCAAGACCGACAACATCACCAGCCCCGGCACGATGAAAGTGCCGTAGCTGACGCCCTCGACCTCGGTAATGCGGGAGCCGATCGCGGCGCCGAACACCACGAAATAGAGCGAGGTGGAGACCACCGGCGAGACGATGCTCTGCAGCAGCGTGCGCCAGGTGCGGGCCATTTCGAACAGATAGATGGCGCGGATCGCACGGTAATTCATGGCGCCCTCACCAGGCTGACGAAGATGTCTTCAAGGGAAGATTGGCGGGTATCGAGGTCCGAGATGCGAATGCCGGCGTTCCTGAGGTCGTTGAGCAGGCTGGTGATGCCGGTGCGGTCGCCCTTGGTATCGTAGTCGTAGATGACCGCGTGGCCGTCGTCCGACAGTTCGAGATTGTAGGCCGCGAGCGAGGCGGGGATCGCATCGATCCTGCTTTGCAGATGCACCTTCAATTCTTTCTTGCCGAGCTTTTGCATCAGCCCGGCCTTGTCCTCGACCAGGATGATCTCGCCCTTGTTGATGACGCCGATGCGGTCGGCCATCTCCTCGGCTTCCTGGATGTAATGCGTGGTCAGGATGATGGTGACGCCGGAAGCCTGGAGTGTACGCACTACGTCCCACATGCCCTTGCGCAATTCGACGTCGACGCCCGCGGTCGGCTCATCCAGGAACAGGATCTGCGGCTCGTGCGACAGCGCCTTTGCAATCATCACGCGGCGCTTCATGCCGCCGGAGAGCGTGATGATCTTGGAGTCCTTCTTGTCCCACAGCGACAGGTCTTTCAGGACCTTTTCGATGTGCGCTGGATTCTTGGGCTTGCCGAACAGGCCGCGGCTGAAGCTGACGGTCGCCCATACGGTTTCAAAGGAATCGGTGTGCAACTCCTGCGGCACCAGCCCGATCAGCGACCGCGCGGCGCGATAGTCCCGGTTGATGTCATGGCCGCCGACGGTGACGCGGCCCTCGCTCAGATTGGCGATACCGCAGATGATGCTGATCAGCGTCGTCTTGCCCGCGCCGTTCGGCCCGAGCAGCGCGAAGATCTCGCCGCGCTTGATGTCCAGATTGATACCGTTCAGCGCCTTGAAACCGGAGCCGTAGGTCTTTGAGAGATTGGAGACGGATATGATAGGGGGCATCGCGAGCATGGCAGTCTGAAATGGAAATGTCGGCAACGACAAAGCGGCGCTTCGGCCGAATCGACGCGGGAGAGGGTGGGAACCGGGAGATAGGAACGCGCGGAGCATTCCGCAATGGTGGAATCTACTTTGCTGTAACGAAGCCTTCGCAGCGTATTTGTTCTCTGCCAGCCTCAAAACGCCGACGGTCTCCAAACTGCATATTCTTATGACGCGGGTAACAGCCATTGGCCTTGTGCGGCTTGCACAACAGACAGCCGGCGCGGGCGGACTTCGGGCGCTTGCGCTTGTGGTTCATGAGGCGAGTTTACACTCGCTCCACAAAACTATCGACCACCTTCTTCTCGCCGGCTTTCTCGAACGCAATCGTCAGCTTGTTGCCGTCGATTTTCACCACATGGCCGTAGCCGAATTTCTGGTGAAACACGCGGTCGTCGAGCGAGAATTCCGAAACCGTGCCGGTGGATTTCGCGACCAGTTCACCTTCGATCACTATCGGGCCACGCTTGTTGCGTGAGAAGGCATCGCTGCGCGAGCCTGAAAATGGCGACTGGTTTTCCTCGAAACCGCCGCGGGCCTGTCCGCGACCACTCTGGCCGCGGTTGCGATTGGCCTGTGCGCGCTGCCAGCCCGGCGTGGTGTAGCTGGAGCCGAAGGATTCGACATTGTCGAAGCGTGAGGGGCCGTAGCCGCCGCTGCCGCCCCAGCCGGAGCCGCCCTTGGACTCCGTGATCTCGACATTGGCTGAGGGCAGCTCGTCGAGAAAGCGCGACGGGATCGTGGTCGACCACGTGCCGTGGATGCGGCGATTGGTGGCGAAATAGAGTTTGGCGCGGCGGCGGGCGCGGGTCAGGCCGACATGGGCGAGGCGTCGTTCCTCTTCGAGGCCGGCGCGACCCTGTTCGTCGAGCGTGCGCTGGCTCGGAAACAGGCCTTCCTCCCAGCCGGGCAGGAACACATTGTCGAATTCGAGCCCCTTGGCCGAATGCAGCGTCATCAGCGACACTGCTTCCTCCTCGGCGCCGCCGTCGCGGTCCATCACCAGCGAGATGTGTTCGAGAAAACCTTGCAGGTTCTCGAACTCTTCCATCGAGCGCACGAGTTCCTTCAAATTATCCAGCCGGCCCGCGGCGTCGGCCGAGCGGTCCTTCTGCCACATCTCGGTATAGCCGCTCTCGTCGAGCACGATTTCGGCGAGCTCGGTATGTGTGGTGACCTCGCGCTGGGCGCGCCAGCGGTCGAATTGCGCGACCACGTCGCGCAGGCTCCCGCGCGCCTTCGGCTTCAGCTCGTCGGTCTCGACTACGGCGCGGGCGGCCTCGAACAAGGGGATGCGGCGCTTGCGGGCGTGGTCGTGCAGCATCTGCACGGTGGCGTCGCCAAGGCCGCGCTTGGGCACATTGACGATGCGCTCGAAGGCGAGGTCATCGGCGGGCGAATTGATCACGCGCAGATAGGCCAGCGCGTCGCGGATTTCAGCGCGCTCATAGAACCTGGGACCGCCGATCACGCGATAGGGCAGGCCGAGCGTGACGAAGCGATCTTCGAACTCGCGCATCTGGAACGAGGCCCGCACCAGGATCGCGACCTCGTTGAGGTTTTCCGCTGATCGCTGCAGTTCCTCGATCTCCTCGCCGATGGCGCGGGCTTCCTCTTCCGAATCCCAGGAGCCTGTTACGGTGACCTTCTCGCCGTCGACATCCTCGGTGCGCAGCGTCTTGCCGAGACGGCCTTCATTGTGCGCGATCAGATGCGAGGCGGCGGCCAGGATGTGACCTGTCGAGCGGTAATTGCGCTCGAGGCGGATGACTTTTGCGCCGGGAAAATCGTGATCGAAGCGCAGGATGTTGTCGACCTCCGCGCCGCGCCAGCCATAGATCGACTGGTCGTCGTCGCCGACGCAGCAGATGTTCTTGAGGGGAGCGGCGGGGGCGTTCTTCTCCCTCTCCCCGTCCTTCACGGGGTCGAGACGAGCGGAGCTCGCTCTTAGAGGGTCGGGGTGAGGGGCTCCTTCCACGAGCTCAGCCTGCGAAGAGTCCCCCTCACCCGGATTGCTTTGCAATCCGACCTCTCCCCGCAAGTGGGGCGAGGTGATCTCGCCCGGAATGATCGCGGAAAGCGGGACCCCCGGCCGCGACGGCGCCTGCGACAGCAGCCGGAGCCATAGATACTGCGCGACGTTGGTGTCCTGATATTCGTCGACCAGAATGAACTTGAAGCGGTTCTGGTACTGCCGCAGCACATCGGGGTTTTCACGAAACAGCCGGATGTTCTCTAGCAGCAGATCGCCGAAATCGGCGGCGTTGAGGATTTTCAGCCGCTCCTGGTAGCTGGCGTAGAGTTTGCCGCCCTTGCCGTTGCCGAACATGACGGCTTCGCCCGCCGGCACCTGGCCGGGCGTCAAGCCGCGGTTCTTCCAGCCGTCGATCAGTCCGGCCAGCATGCGTGCGGGCCAGCGCTTGTCGTCGATGTTCTCGGCCTGCAGCAATTGCTTCAAGAGCCGCACCTGATCGTCGACATCGAGCACGGTGAAATTGGATTTGAGCTGCACCAGCTCGGCGTGGAAGCGCAGGATGCGGCCCCCGATCGAGTGGAAAGTGCCGAGCCACGGCATGCCCTCCACGGCCTGGCCAAGCATCTGGCCGAGGCGCAGCTTCATCTCGCGCGCGGCCTTGTTGGTGAAGGTCACCGACAGGATTTCATGCGGGCGAGCCCGGCCCTGACTCAGGATGTGGGCGATCCGCGTGGTCAGCACGCGGGTCTTGCCGGTGCCGGCGCCGGCCAGCACCAGAACCGGTCCGTCCAGCGTCTCGACCGCCTCGCGCTGTTCGGGATTGAGCCCGTTCAGATATTGCGGGCCGGCCGCGGCCCGCGCACGCGCGGCGATGCCGCCAGCCGCTGGCTGGTGCTCGGGGACGCCGCGATGGGGCAGTTTGCTCGGCTCGGTCATGCTCGAATCGTGTTGGCCCCACGATGGCACCGTGAGGCGGTAAAGGGGAGCCTTCTTAGCAGGGATTGAGGGCCATATAGGGCCTCGCCGGCCGTTTTGACAGGTTTATGCGATCGCGTTTGCAGGCCGGATTTTGAGGCTACGCTGCGATTTTGTTCCGCCGGAATCGTCAAATTTCGCGATTTTGCCGCCCGGAACCAACATTACCGGCCCGGATTGGTCCTGTAGGCGATGCGCGACGCTTCAGTCGTTGCCGTCGCGAAAGCAACAGCCAATTGAGGTCATGTGATGTTGAGCTGGGTCGTTACGTTTCTGGTCATCGCATTGATCGCGGGTGTTCTGGGCTACGGTGGCATCGCCGGCGCTTCCGTTGACATCGCCAAGGCGATCTTCTTTATCGCCGTGATCCTGTTTCTGGTCTCAGCGGTGGTCGGAGTGGTGCGCGGACGCAGCAACGTCTAGCGACCGGATGGGCTATCTCAGGGCATCGCGACTTTGCGGCCGATGCCCTCGGGCCGCGGAACCGCCGCATGAGAATCCCCCACCGCCTGGATGCGGGCGCGGATGTCGGGCGGGAAGGGCGCCACTTTCCGCGCATTCATGTCCATATGGAGCGTCATGTTTTCCGACGTCGCGGAGAGCCAGCCGTCGGTCGCCTGCCGCAATTCCTCGAACGTATGCAGCCGCTTCTCGTCATGGCCTAACAGATAAACCGAAATCTGAACGGGATCGCCAAGGTGAATCTCGCGCAGATAGCGAACATGGCATTCGGCGGTAAAGGTCGAGCAGTGGCGTTCCTTCATGTAGGCCGGCCCGATCCCGAGTTGCAGCCACATCTCGTCGATCGCGCGGTCCATCATGACGTTGTAATAGGCCATGTTGAGGTGGCCGTTGTAGTCGATCCATTGCGGTTCGATCTGCATCACCGAGGACAGGAACGGGGCCGGCGGCAGCGGCATATCCTTCAAATCATCCTTGGCGGCGGCAGCGGTCGTCATCATCCATCCCTTTGTTTTTGCGGGTCTCTTGACCCCCCTTATATCCTTTGCCACGGTCCGCTCAAATCCGGAGGAACTTGGCGTGGCGACGACGATATCGAATAATTTAAAGCGGCCGGAGCCGCAGGCGCTGGCAAGCGCCATTGAGGCGCTGGCGGCGCGATTCGGCAATCGGCTGATCACCTCGCAGGCGGTGCGCGAACAGCACGCCCATACCACCACCTGGTTGCCGACGCAGCCGCCTGATGCCGTGGTGATGGCGCAGGAAGCCGTCGACATCCAGGACCTGGTGCGGATCTGCGCCAAACACTCCGTTCCCGTGATTGCGTTCGGCACCGGCACTTCGCTGGAGGGCCAGGTCAATGCGCCCGCCGGCGGCGTCTGCATCGACCTGCGCGACATGAACCGGATTCTCGAAGTTCATGCCGAGGACCTTGATTGCGTGATCCAGCCAGGTGTGACCCGCAAGGCGCTGAACGAGCATCTGCGCGACCAGGGGCTGTTCTTCCCGATCGATCCCGGCGCCGACGCTTCGCTCGGCGGCATGGCCTCGACGCGGGCCTCAGGGACCAACGCGGTGCGTTACGGCACCATCCGCGACAACGTGCTGGCGCTCAAAGTGGTGCGCGGCGACGGCGAGATCATCACGACGGGCACGCGGGCGAAGAAATCAGCGGCCGGTTACGACCTGACGCATCTGTTCGTCGGTGCCGAGGGCACGCTCGGCATCATCTCCGAACTTACCATCAAGCTGCGCGGTATCCCCGAGACGATCGCAGCCGCCGCCTGTTCGTTCGAAACCGTGCGCGGCGCCTGTCAGGCGACCATCCTGGCCATCCAGACCGGCATTCCGCTCGCGCGGATCGAACTGCTCAACGCCGAGCAGGTCCGCGCTTGCAATTCCTATTCGAAGCTGACCCTGCCGGAGACGCCGCTGCTGCTTCTGGAATTTCATGGCAGCGAGGTCGAGGTGGCCGAGCAGTCCAGGAATTTCGGCGAGATCGCCAGGGAATGCGGCGGCGGCGATTTCACCTGGACAACCAAGCCCGAGGACCGCACAAAACTCTGGCAGGCGCGGCATGACGCCTATTGGTCGGTCAAGGCGCTGCGCCCCGGCGCGGGCGTGGTCGCGACCGACGTTTGCGTGCCGATCTCAAGGCTGGCGGATTGCGTCACCGAGACCGAGGACGATCTGAAGCGGCTCAATCTGCTGTCGCCGATCGTCGGCCATGTCGGCGACGGCAACTTCCACTGCTCGCTGGTCTGCGACGTCGACAATGCGGAAGAAATGGCGCGCGGCGAGGACTTCATGCATCGCCTGGTCGAGCGGGCGCAGTCGATGGGCGGCACCTGCACCGGCGAGCACGGCATCGGGCAGGGCAAGCAGAAATACCTCGAGGCCGAACTCGGTCCCGAGGCGATCGACGCCATGCGTGCGCTGAAGCAGGCGCTCGACCCGCAGAACATTTTCAATCCCGGCAAGATCGTGCCGGTGAACTAACCGCGCCCGGGGCCCGCCACCTTCGCGCTGAAACCGCAGGTGGCGGTCGAAGTCCTGCAACGGCGTTGTTCGCTCAAGGGTTGTACATTGTGGCGGCTGTCGCAGTTTGGTTCCAAACATAGCCTCGTTCCGACACAGCGCCGCCCGACTTAAACATCGTCGCGCCCGAAGTTCCCTCTTCAGCTTGGTTCCGCAACATGTGTTGCGTGTGTCGTGCGTGATGAGGTGCGTTGATGCGTTTTGTTTCCTGGGGGATTGTTGCGGCTTGTGGCTTTTTACTGGCAGGACCGGCGGCGAAGGCTACCGATCTTCGTATTCCGGACCTGCCTTCGCCTCACTATAACTGGACCGGATTCTATGCCGGCGTTTACGGCGGCGGAGCGTATGCGGCGTGGGCCGCCGATTACTGCCGGAATGGTGCCTGCCGTCACGCAGAGGGGCAGGCGGGCGGCTTCGCGGTCGGCGTCTATGGCGGCTACAACTATCAGTTCGCCAACCGCTTTGTGATCGGCGGCGAATTCGATTGGGGCAAGTCCACGTCGTCACAGGACGAACACGTCTTTGGCGACAGCGCGTTGCTGTCGAGGTTCGGTGCGTTCGGCTCCGCTCGCCTGCGCGCAGGCTACGCGTTCGACCGCCTGCTGGCGTTCGGTGCGGTCGGCGTCGGCGTGGCCAGCATCAGCAACGGCTATCGCTATACGGTTCAGAAGGGTTGTGACACCCTGGAGCAGTTTATCTGGGACGAACAGGTCAAGGCCGGGCTGATCGCGGGCGGCGGCGTCGAGTATGCTTTCACTAAGCATTTCGTCGGGCGCGGCGAATATCTCTACGCTAATTATGGCAGCGTCACGCTGTCCAGCCGGGACCGCACCCGGGCCGAATTCCGCAACGAGATGCATCTCGTGCGCGTCGGCGCCAGCTACCGGTTCTGATATTTCGGTCGAGATGATCCGGCAGCGATGGGCTGCCGGATCATCAAGTCACGCTTTTCTATACGCCTTATTGTACGTGCGGCGCGGTGATCGCCTTGCGGATCGCTGCGAGCGGCGCGGCGTCGTCGAATTCAATATCTTCGCCAATCCGCTTCAGTCCGAGGTCGCGCCATAGCGCGGCGAGATCTGGGGTCACGGGCTTCGGCCCCATCTCGTTGTGAAGCCGGGTCAGCACGTCGACGCCGACGGCTTTGTCGGCCGTAGCAAGAATGCGCTCGATCGGCCAGTCCTGCTCATGACTGCCACCGGCGGCGAGCACGCCGCGCATCGCGTCCTGCAAGCCGAGGCGATTATTCGTCGCTTTGCGGATTTCGATATCGGCCAGCAGGCAGAACATCGCGCCGCCCCAGTACTTCCGCCCCCAGGTGCCGGTGTTGTCCAGGCCCTGATCGCCGGCCTGCGGCAAACCTTTCGGCATGTCGCGCATCATCGCCTGCCAGATTTCCCGCGCCGTGAGGTCTCCGGCCTGCACCCGCGCGATCGGCTCGACATAGACGGCCAGTCCCTCCGACAGCCACGCGTAGCGATCGGGCATGTCGGGCAGGGCGGTATGCACCATCTCGTGCACCATCACCCAGTCGCGCCGCAAGACATCCTCGGTGGAATCGTGGCCGAAGGGAATCCGAATGGCGGCGCCGCGATAGCCCCACGTCGTGCCGCCGCGGATGCGCCCGCCATCGACGGGCACCAATAATAGCCGCAGCGAATTGACGG
This sequence comes from Bradyrhizobium sp. AZCC 1610, assembly GCF_036924515.1. Classification (NCBI taxonomy): domain Bacteria; kingdom Pseudomonadati; phylum Pseudomonadota; class Alphaproteobacteria; order Hyphomicrobiales; family Nitrobacteraceae; genus Bradyrhizobium; species Bradyrhizobium sp. AZCC 1610. The sequence goes on from NZ_JAZHRR010000001.1 coordinate 1,114,826, forward strand.
GAAACCGTCCGTAATAGGTCGTGACGGCCCGGGCCGACATCCTGATCCAGTCGAGCAGTTTTTCTTTTGGCAGCGTGATGTCGCCCGGCGCGAACGCGACATGGATGGTGCCGCCGGGCATTTCAAGATCGGTCCGGGGCAGCCGGTCGAACGCATCGTAGGGCATGCGGTCGCCCCGCATATATTCCGATTGCGCGGTGGCGCGGAACGATATGGCGCTTGCCAGCATCGCGGCGAGGACGGCGGCGGCAACGGTCCAGCGAACGGCGCCGGCGGCTTTCATCTCAGCACGCTTTGGACCGCGGAGGGTCGGTGCTCCTCGGTGCCTTGCGCGATGAACGCGGCGGCCTGTTCGTGGAGATCGTCGAGCATGGCGGCGAGCAAGGCTTCGCCCTTGGCCGATGTCGCCCGTGTCGGATCGCCATAGCTGCCGGAGCGGCTGTAGTTTGGCGAATTCGGGTCCGACGGCGTCAATGCGCCCGGCGTCTCCTGTTTCAGGCCGGGGCTGGCTTCGGCGCGCGTCATGTCGACCAGATGCGGCGCCAACGCCAGCATCAGCGACGTTTCCAGTTCGTCGGCATGGCTGCCATGGCTCTGCTCGGCCAATTGCCTGGCCACGCGGGGATAGCGCGGACCTTCGTGGATCCACAAATGCTTGACCCGCTCGCTCGCGAGGCGCGCCAGGGCGCGGTCGACCGGCGCCAACGTGCTGATGCCGGTATTGAGCACGAGCAGTTTTGGGCATCCGCTGCCGAGGATCTGCCCCGCAACCTCGCGCACGAGCGCCTCGAAGGTCGAAATCGAAAGGCTGCTGCTGCCGGCATATTCGACAAAGGCGGGGTAATGGCCGTAGGTCAGCGTCGGCCAGATCAGCGCGTCGATTTTTCCCGCCATCCTGCCTGCGAGCCATTCGGCCTGAATGCGGTCGGTATTGAGGGGGAGGTGGAAGCCGTGCTGCTTGGCCGCGGCACCGATCGGCAATATTGCCACCGCGCCATCACCGATGCGCCGCGCGACTTCATCCCAAGGCATACGCTCGATGAAATGGCGATCGGTGTCAATTTCCATTCGCCGGGCGCCCCTCTTTACGAGCCGACGGAAACATCCGTCAAAAGTCCTGCCGTGATCCAGCTGTGCAGATAACCCGCGCCGCGTCCCGCCGCGCTGTCGGGATCGTCATAGGTCGCGAGCATTTCGCAGAGCACGCCGAACGGAATGCCGTTTGCGGCCTCATCCCACATCATCGCTTCCTCCGCCAAAAGTTCGCGGAACATCGGCGTGACGTCCTGGCGCCAGATCAAGAGATGTGCTGGCTGCTCCAGTCCAGTCGCGTCCGGCGGCGCTTCGTCGTTCTTGAGCGCGAGCCAGATCGCAGCCGCGTTGGTCGCCAGCTCGAGCCTGGATGCACTGGGATGCGGCCGGAATCTGAGGCCCGACCATGCTTCGGGCGCAAAGCCCGCCATGTCGGTCAGCTCGACGACCTTGCCTTCCGCGGCGTCGAAGGCGTCGTTGAGCGCCCTTTCGAGGGCTGCAAGATCGGACAGCACGGAATGGTCGGAGTAGGGTGCGGTCGATTTCAGGAACTCGGGCAGACCTTGCGAGAACCAGCGCAGGTTCGGATGCCCGGACGGGCGCGCCTTGACATATGCATGCCCCATCTCATCGAACATCTCGTCGCCGAGATAGAGATGCAGCAGCTCGTGGTCGTTGCGCATTGCCTCGACCAGCCGCGAACCGTAGGCGTAGCGATAGACACCGAACAGCGTTTCGCGCTTTTCCCGCGGGCTGTCGAGGATTTCAGCCAGCACCGTGTCGTCGCCATCAAGGACGCCGCGCTGAAACTCAGCCTGCTGTCGCGCGAAGTCGCTCATTCCGCCTGCTTTGCCGGCAAAACTTTCTCCGCCATCTCGCGGGTCCTGACAACCTCGACCAGAAGTTCGTCGAGCGGCGGAATGTTGTCATCGCGCTCGATCATGGTCGAGACCCGGCCAAAGCGCTTCAGGGCTGCGGCATAGAGATCCCAGACATCCTCGCACACCGGATGGTCGTGGGTGTCGATGATATGGGTACCCATATGGCTGTGGCCGGCCATGTGAAACTGCACCACGCGATCCGCCGGAATTCCATTGAGGAAGGTCATCGGATCGTAGCCGTGGTTGAAGGAGCTGACATAGACGTTGTTGACGTCGAACAACAGCCAGCATCCGGAGCGTCGCGACAACTCGGACAGGAATTCCCATTCCGTCATTTCGGAATTGCTGAACTGGACGTAGGTCGAGACATTCTCGAGCACGATGGCGCGGTCGAGGAAGTCCTGCACCAGGTGGACGCGGCTGACGACGTGATCGAGCGCTTCCCTGGTGTAGGGGATCGGCAGGAGATCATGGAGGTTCTTGCCATGGACGCCGGTCCAGCAAAGATGGTCCGACACCCATTTCGGCTCGACGCGTCTGGCGAGGTCCTTCAGGGCTTGCAGATATTCGAAATTCGGCGGCGCGGTGGAGGCGATCGACATCGACACGCCGTGCATCACCACGGGATAGCGTTCGCAGATGCGATCGAGCGTGCGCAGCGGCTGGCCGCCGGGCAGCATGTAGTTTTCGCTGATGACCTCGAACCAGTCGATCGGTGGATTGCCGCTCAGGATTTCGTCGTAATGCTGGTGGCGCAGGCCGAGACCGAAGCCGAGGAAGGCCGGCTTGGCTGGACGGTCTGCAAGCGCGGCCGCCGAGGTCTTAGGCAATCTGCTCGCGACGTTCATCTCGTCTCCGCTCGAACGGGTCAGCCAAACGAGGCGTGTCCCAAACTGTGCCGTCAACCTAGCATGGATACGAGGCCCGGCCTACGCCGGGCCTCGATCGAACCGTCGTTAGGACGGCATATACTTACCCTTGGCGGCGTCGCACTTCTCCTTGGTCATGGCCGAGAAGCCCTGGCCCTTGCAGGCGTTCTGGCCCTTGCAGGCATTTGCGCCGCCCTTGCATGCACTCTGGCCCTTGCAGGCATTTGCGCCGACGCACTTACCCTCGCCGGCAGCGTAGGTCACGGTCGACACGGTGGTGCCGGCCAGGAACAGAGTGGCAGCGGCGGCGGCCAGCGCGGCGCCGGACTTGGATGTTAGCTTCATGGGTATTCCTCCAAAAGAAGTGTGAGGGTGCATCGCCGGCAAGCAGCGATAGTTCCTGCCGACAAACGGCACCCGGAGATGATTACGCGATGGATCTGGCCTTGGTTACACGCGGGCCGAATTTATTTCAGCCGCCGGGTCGAAGCAACGAGGGCCCGACAGCGCGCCGGGCCCTCCCTCGCACCTGATCCGATCGATCAGCCCTTGACGAACTTGGCGCCCTTGGCGGCGCACTCCTTTTCGGAAGCCATCGAGAAGCCGGTGCCCTTGCAGGCGTTCTGGCCCTTGCAGGCATTGGCTCCGCCCTTGCAGGCGCTCTGGCCCTTGCAGGCGTTACCGGCCATGCACTTGCCCGCGGCGGCGTTCGCTGATGTCGACACCGTCGACACCACCGAGCCGGCGAGGAACAGGGTGGCGGCGGCAGCGGCGAGCGTCGCACCGGATTTGGAATTCAACTTCATGACGATCTCCTCGATGATGATTGTTTGAAGACATGACGTGACGCCGTGATCATCCGATGATCGTTTGATCACGGACCCGCACGACGCAGGGAGTGGTGGATGCCAATCGGATCGCGGTGGCTTGACGTCAAGTCTCCGTGATCTGAGTGCTCATCCAGAACCAGCTACGGGGCATCAGTCGATTTGGTTACAGAGTTTCAAAAGAAAATTTTCTTTTTTTGGCGGTGAACATCCCGCTCATGTCTAACCCCGGCGTCGCGAGAGTATTCGTTTCGCGGCCGCAATGATCGCCGCAGGCGCCGGCGGCTGAGAAAGCGCGTCGCTTCAACCGATTAGCTCGGATGCCGGTGGCATCGGTTTGCGTTGCACAATTCAGTTCAGCTAACCCCGCACAGGTTTCAGCCTGGCCATCTGCGCAACGGTGGCCCGCAACTCCTCGGCATTGAAGGAGGGAAACGAGCAAATGCGGTTGCTGCAGGCGAACGCCGCGGGTTCGCCGAGGTCAGGATATTCGACGTCGGGGTTGGGTAATTTTCCCTCGCGCAGATCCAGCCACTCCAGGCGCTTGTAGCGGGCCGGCAGCGCGCGGGCCAGGGCATGCAAGGTTTTCGCGCGGGCATCGTCCTTGTGTCCGACGATTGTCATGTGGGTGGGCTCGATAGCGAGCTCTTCGTCGGCGAGCAAAATGCCGGGCAGCGGACGCATCACCCCGGCCGAGGCGCTGATGAGATAGCGCATCGCGTGCGCGGCCTGCTCGCGATAGTTCTCGTTGCCGAAGTAGCGGTTGAGCAGGTTCATGAACCTTGCGACCTGCACCTGGTCGTCAATCAGCTTGGCGGGTTTTGCGAGCACGCCGGTCTTGCCTTCCGCGGTCTTCGAGGTCACGAAGCCGCCGGCCTCATCGCGGAAGGTCGCGACGAAATCGCCGGCCTTGGCGGCCGAGGTGAGCCAGTCGCGATTTCCCGTGGCGGCATAGAGATCGAGGAAGGCCTGACCCATCGAGAGCGTATCGCCCAGAAATGGTCCGCCGCGATCTTTCTCGCCGTGACGGAAGCCGCCATCCGGCAGTGCGCGGTTGTCGATCACCCATTTCGCCGCGCGTTCTGCGATCGCCAGCACTTTGGGATCGTTGGTGACGTTATAGAAAGCCGAAAGCCCCGAGATCGCCCAGCCATTTTCGCGCGCGTATAAATTCTTGTCGATGCGCGGCATGCCTCGTTTGCGGCGCTCGCCGTCCGGCAGCGCGTAGTATTTGTGCCCGTCGGTATCGTGATCGAGATCGGCGTCCTGGCTGACATAGAACGCGCCGTCGGGGCTCGTCAGAAAATTCGCGAGATAGCGTTCGATGTTGCGTGCAGCGGCAAGATATTTTGGATCCTTCCACAGCGCATAGGCCTGACTGTACTGCCGGAGATATTGCGCCTGGAACGACATGATCTTTTCGAAATGCGCGCGGGTCCAGGAGCCGCCTTCGGAATACTGGTACACGCCGCCCCACACCGGATCGATCAGCGCGACAGCGGCATCCAAAGTCTGCCGGGCGCGCTTGATCGCCATGGCATCGCCGGCCTCGGCGCGCGTGATCGCAAGATCCATGCTGTCGGCGTCGATGTATTTCTGGTTCTCGCCCCAACCGCCGAGTTTTTCCTCGTAGGATTCGTCGACATTCCTGGTCAATGCGGCGCGCCGTTCCTTGTCGAGGAAGGCGGAGGTCGTCGGCTTTACCTCAAAGGCTTCGCCGACCGACGGTCCCGGCGAAGGATCGTCGATGATGGCCTTGAGCAGCGCCTGCATCCGTTCCGGCTCGATATATCCCCTGATCTTGGCGATCTCGGTGCCGTCGGGGCCGAACACGATGGTCGCCGGCCAGCCCCAGTCGCCATAGCGGCTCGACAGATCGGGGTTGGCGTCCTGATCGACCCGCACCGGCAGATATTTCGCGGCCAGCAATTCCCTGACCTCGGGATTGGCGTAGGTCGTCTTCTCCATGACGTGGCACCAGTGGCACCACACCGCCTCGAGATCGAGAATGACGAAGCGCTGCTCGGCCTGCGCGCGGGTGAACAGGTCGTCGCTCCATTCGCTCCATTTGGGCCCGTCTGAAGCAAACGACGGCGATGCGGCAAGCGCGGCGAGGGCGAAGGCGGCAAGGCGGACGAGTTTCATGGCGGCTCCCGGAAGCGCTGGCGTTTCGACAGCTACGGGCGCGGCAAAATCCGGGCTCAGCTTTTCGGCGATGTCACGGGATTGTGAGATCAGGTCGACTTCTCGCGATGCCCGGTCGCATTCACCAGCAGCCGGTCCAGCGACGCCGCGCCGGGGCCGGCGATCGCGAGCCACATGAAGCCCGCGAAGTAGGCCGCCTCCTCGAAGCCGAGCAGCGTTTCCAGTGAATCGACGTCGCTCCATTTCGCCGCCTTGATGGCAACGACCATGACCACCGCCAGCATCGCGGCCGGAATTCGCGTGAACAGGCCGAGGATCAGCATGGCGCCGCCGAAGAATTCGACGCCGGATACGAAAGGGGTGAGGATGTTCGGGAATGGAATGCCCCACCCGACAAAGTTCTCGGTTACCTGCTCGAGATGGGTCAGCTTGCCCCAGCCGGACAGCATGAAGGTGTAGCCGACGATGACCCGCATGATCAGCGGCCCGGCCCAGGAAAAATACGATGCGATCTGCGCGGGCAGCAGGATGAGCAGATTGACGATGAAATACATGCAAAGCCCCCTTTAAATATTTGGCGACGCGAGACCGCGACCTGCGACTTCCTTCAATCCGGTTCGCGCAAAAAGCCACGGCCGCGATCGCGGCGATCTGGTCCTCACAGGAATTTCGAAATGGCTGGCCCGCTTGTTACGGGGCCTAACCGAAATTTTGAAGTGCGGGGAAAGTCTCCAGCAGCCAGATGCTGATGCTGGTGACGGAGCCGGTCAGGAAGCCGATGCCTGTGATTACCATCAGGATGCCCATGGCGTGCTCGACCTTGCTCAAATGCCGCTTCATCCGCGCGAACAGCGAGGAGAACTGCTCGACCATGAAGGCTGCCAGCAGGAACGGGATTCCGAGCCCGGCGGAATAGACCGCGAGCAGCCCGGCGCCCTTGGTGACGGTAGCCTCAGCCGCCGCAATCGACAGGATCGCCGCCAGAATCGGGCCGATGCAGGGGGTCCAGCCGAAGGCGAAGGCGAGCCCCATGGCATAGGCGCCCCACAGGCCGACCGGCTTCGGCATCGGCATCCGGCCCTCGCGCATCAACAGCCCGATCCGGGTCAGGCCGAGGAAATGCAGGCCCATGATGATGATCACGATGCCGGCCAGGATCGAGAGCTCTGCCGACCAGGCGCGGATCAGGCCGCCGATCAGGGAGGCGCTGGCGCCGAGCGCTACAAAGACGGTGGAGAATCCGAGCACGAACATCAGCGCCGAAGCCATCACCGCGCGCTTGGAGGTCTGCGTCGGTCCGTCATTGGCGACATGCTCGATGGTCGCGCCGGTGAGATAGATCAGATAAGGCGGCACCAGCGGCAGCACGCAGGGCGACAGGAAGCTGACGAGACCGGCAATCAGGGCCGCCGGGATGGAAACATCGTGCATTGCATGACCTTCGAGAATTGCCACAAGGCATAGCGCCGTCCTGGCTTGTACGGAACAGACAATCGATAAGTTTCGTCGCCATTACGGCTCAACTGCGGTCACAGAGCCGTGTCCGGGACGCCGAAATGGCCTCGCGGCTGAAACAGACGCTGCTATGGTCGCGTAAAGCCCATAAGCGTCCCCCGCAAAACAGGATCCCTGCATGCGCCTCGGCATCCGCACCGCCATTTCCGCCCTCGTGCTGACGTCCATCGTCGTCAGCGCCGTCGGCGTGCACTTGCTGTGGTGGCGCACCGCCCATCAGGTCAGCCAGACGCTGGCCAACACCATCAATGACCAGATCGTATCCGCGGTCGGCGACGAACTACAGTCGGTCACGACGGAGGCACGGTCGTCCATGTTGGCGGTGCGGACGCTGCTGGCCGAGAAAGTGTTCGAGCCGCGCGATACCAGGAAACGCGAAGTCGTTTTCCGGTCGCAATTGTTGTCGCAGCCGACCATCTCCTGGGTGGCGTTCGGATGGCCCGATGGATCGTTCTTTGCTGGGCACAAGGCCGGCGATGGCGTCATCGAAATGCTGGAGATCACCCCGGATCGCAAGATGCGTACCGACCGGTATGAATTCGTCGGCAACGATCTTCAGCTCAAGAAAAGCCATGTCGAGGACACAAAATATTCCGTCACCGATCAGGAATGGTTTCGCACCGCCATCGAAACCAACGACGAACTCTGGGCGACCTTCACGACGCATCCCAAGGGCGAGCGGCTGGCGGCCGCCTTCGCGGCTCCGATCGATATCGACCAGAAGCCCGCCGGCGTCATCGCCATCATCATCGAACTGACGCGGGTGTCGAATTTCCTGTCGCAGCTCACGGTCGGAAAATCGGCCGGTGCCTTCATCCTCGAACGGAACGGCAAGGTGGTCGCCGCCCCCGATCCGAATGCCAACGAGGCAGTGGCGCTGAAAACCGATCATCCGCTGTTTCCCATCGCGGTCGAGGCGATCCGGAACGCCAGCGCGTACGAACCGGGCGAGGGGCAGCCGTTCAATACGAAGGTGACGCGCGACGGCAAGGCCTATCAGGCGGTGCTGACGCCGATTTCGTTTCCGGGCTGGTCGCTGGTGACGGTGGTGCCGGAATCGGAATTTCTCGGCCCGGTGCAGATGACGATCCGGAATTTGCTGATCGGGCTCGCGGTGTTGATCGTTTTCGCGGGACTTTTGTCGGCATGGCTCGCGCAGCGCCTGATCGCCGCGCCGCTGATCAAGGTGGTCAACGAGATCAGGCATGTCGAGCGTTTTGACCTCGACAAGGTGCAGCGGCATCCGTCTCGATTGACCGAGATCGGGAATCTCTCCGGCGCGATCGGCGACATGGCGCAGGGGCTTGCGGCGTTCCGGAAATACATTCCGGCCGACCTGGTGAAGCGGCTGATCAGCGACGGCAACGGCGCGCGCCTTGGCGGCGCGGTCCGGCCGATGAGCGTGATGTTCATCGATCTCGCCGGCTTCACCGGCATGTCGGAGCGGCTCGGCGACCGAATCATTCCGCTGCTGTCGCGTTATTTCGACAGCGTCTCGGCGGAAATTCAGCGCCACAATGGCACCATCGACAAATTCATCGGCGATGCCGTGATGGCGTTCTGGGGCGCGCCGTCGCCCAATCCGGATCATGCCGTCGATTGCTGCCGGGCGGCCCTGGCGTGCCGGCGCGCGGTGGAGGAGGGGGGTCTCGTCGACGACCACGGCGAGAGCGTCAAGATTCGCATCGGCATCAATTCCGGCGACATGCTGGTCGGCAATATCGGATCGGAAGTGCGGCTGAACTACACCGTGATCGGCGACGCCGTGAACATTGCAAGCCGGCTGGAGAGCACCAACAAGGCGTACGGCTCCACGATCATCATCGGCCCCGAAACGCGCCGGCTGGCGGGGAAAAGCATCGTGGTTCGCGAACTCGACCGGCTGGCGGTCTATGGCCGCGCCGGCGGACTGCAGATCTATGAATTGCTTGGTATGGCCGACGAGTTCGGCGCACCCGCCTGGGTGGCTTCGTATGAATCCGGCCTGGGCGCCTTCCGCGCGCGTGATTTCAAGGCAGCGATCGCTGCGTTCGAGATCGTGCTGAAAATTCGTGACGATGCAGCGTCATCGGCGATGATCGAACGCTGCCGGCAGCAGCTCGAGAATCCCGCCGGCGAAGATTGGGACGGCACGACGGTCGCACGATCCAAGTAGCCGACGCGGCCGCCGCAGCCTTGCGCGAGGCGGCGGCTTTGCCATAGATGTGCCGGCCGTGACGTCACATGTCATGGCTATCGACAGGGAAACCGCCAGCATTGAAGATCCTGCTGACCCATACACCGCAGTCTCGCGCCCAGTATTACGGCGAACGCAGCCTCAGCGGGCTGCAAGCCATCGCGCAGGTCAAGCTGCATGAATCGAACGACGCGCTCGGCGCCGCCGGCCTGATCGAGGCCGCGCGCGACGTCGACATCATCGTGGCCGACCGGCTCACGGCGGGGCAGGGCGCGATATTTCCAGCGCTGCCGAACTTGCGCGCCTTCGTTCGCTGCGCGGTCGATATCCGCAACATCGATGTCGATGCGGCGTCCGCGGCCGGCGTCCTGGTCACGCGGGCGGGGCCGGGCTTCGTGCGATCGGTCGCCGAACTGGCGCTCGGCTTCATGGTCGATCTGTCGCGCGGCGTGTCCCGCGCGACCGCCGACTTTCATGCAGCGCGCAAGCCCGAGGTCATCATGGGCCGGCAACTGGCCGGCAGCCGCCTCGGCATTATCGGTTATGGCAGCATTGGCCGCTACCTGGCGCAGATCGCCAAGGTGTTGGACATGGAAATTCTGATTGCCGATCCCTTTGCGACCGTGAGCGAACAGGGTCTCCAGCATGTGCCGCTCGACGATCTGCTGGCGCGCGCCGACTACGTCGTCTGTCTCGCGGTTGCCAACGAGCAAACCGAAAACCTGATCGGGCCGGCGGCGCTGGCGCGCATGCAGAGGCACGCCTTCTTCATCAACCTGTCGCGCGGCAATCTCGTCGACGAGGCGGCATTGTCGGCGGCGCTCAGGGAAAACCGCATCGCCGGCGCCGCGATGGATGTCGGCCGCGCGCCGGACCAGATGCCGACGCCGGAGCTGGCAAAGCTCCCGAACGTCATCGCCACGCCGCATATCGGCGGCCTGACGCCCCCGGCGATCGAGAGCCAGTCGCTGGAAACGGTGCGGCAGGTGGAGGCCATTATCGCAGGCGAGGTGCCGGTCGGCGCGGTCAATGCGGATCGTTGGAAGCGGCGGGCTTGACCCTGACCATCAGGAATGGGTGATCGAAATCCATGAACCAGTTCACTGAATTGCTTCACCCGTCAGGCCGTGCATGATGGGGCACCGCGCTCGTCGCCGTAGCGCAGATGTGGCCGCGCCGGCCCCTCCAACCAGCGAAACCCAATGCGTCTTCCCTTCTTCTATGGCTGGCTGATCGTTGCGGTGACGTTCGTCACCATGGCGATCGGCGTCAATGCCAGGACCGCATTCTCGCTGTTCTTTCCGCCGATCATTTCCGAGTTCGGATGGGAGCGCGGCGTCACCGCGGGCGCGTTTTCCTTTGGCTTTGTGGTATCGGGTGCCGTCAGTCCGCTGATCGGGCGTATGATGGATCGCTTCGGGCCGCGCGGGGTGATGGAGCTCGGCGTCGCGCTGATGGGCGGCGGGCTGTTGCTCGCGCCGCTTACGACGCAGCCCTGGCATCTCTATCTCACGATCGGCGTGCTGGTCGGCGCGGGGAGCGTGTGCCTCGGCTACTCCGGCCAATCGCTGTTTCTGCCGAACTGGTTCATTCGCCGCCGCGGGCTCGCCATGGGGCTCGCCTTTGCCGGCGTCGGCATCGGCTCGGTGACCTTGCTGCCATGGGTGCAGCATCTGATCGAGCAGACCGGCTGGCGCACCGCCTGCACCGCGATGGGCATTCTCGTATTGGCCGTGCTCGCGCCGATCAATCTTTTGCTGCGAAAACGGCCCGAGGATATCGGGCTGCGGCCGGATGGCGATGCGGCGCCGTCGGCAACATCGCCCGCACCTCGCTCGAACGTTGTCGATCCCGTATGGGCCGCCACCGACTGGACACTGCGCCGGGCGTTGCGTACCGCGCGATTCTGGTGGATCTCGCTCGGTTACTTCTGTGGCCTGTACGTCTGGTACGCGGTGCAGGTGCACCAGACCAAATACCTACTCGACATCGGTTTCAGTGCGAACGTCGCGGTGTGGGCGCTCGGCGTCGTCAGCCTGCTCGGCATTCCCGGCCAGATCTGGCTCGGACATCTTTCCGACCGGATCGGGCGCGAATGGATCTGGGCCATCAGTTGCGCCGGCTTTGCGATCTGTTTCGCGGCGCTGATCGCCTTGAAATTCGCGCCGGTATTGCCGCTGGTCTATCTCATGATCTTCACGCAAGGCGTGCTCGGCTACGGCCTGACCTCGGTCATGGGCGCGGTGGTGCTGGAGATCTTTCAGGGCAAGCAATATGGCAGCATTTTCGGCACCATCATGCTGGCGGCGCTGGCCGGCGGCGCTGGAGGCCCGTGGGCGACCGGGCTGCTGTACGATCTTTCAGGCAGCTATACATCAGCCTTTGCGATCGGCATTGCCGTCAGCATGTTGTCGGCGGTTGCGATCTGGCGGGCGTCGCCGCGCAAGGTGAGGGCGGTTGCGGGACAAATGCACAAAAACCAGATCAAGAGCGAGGCGGGCTAGCAGCCGTTATTGCAAGGCGCTCGATTGCGGCTCATCGAGCGCACGCGTCGATGTAGAACGGTTTCCGCAGTACGCCTCACGCCGCTGAAATTCCCATCGCCCGCTGCAGGTCGCCGATGGCGCGAAAAAAGCTGTCGGGCGACGTAGTCTCGGGATCGATCAGGCGGTGCAGACGAAAGCCGTCCTCCAGCGCCAGCACCAGCGCGCCGGCCCATGTCGGATTGAGAATCGTCGTCCTGCCGCTGTTCCTGGCGGTGGTCTCGATGATGTCGGTGACCAGTTTTCGCCGGGCGCGCAGCCGCTTGGCGAGTTCGGGCCGGCGCTTTTCGGCGCGCGCCACGAACAGGATCATTTCCATATGCAGCAGGGGAGAGCGGCCGAGCGGATCCTGCTGGCTGCGGTCCATGGTCTTCAGCGCATCGATGAAATCCGCAAGGTTCTTGTGCCGGTCGAGCAGATCGCGGATGCGCCCGATGGATTGCTCGACGTGATCCTCGAGCATGGCGATGATCAGTTCGTCCTTGCTCTTGAAGTTCGAATAGAACGCCCCGCGCGTGAAGCCGGCCGCCGCCGCAATCGCCTCGATGCTGGCGCCGCCGATGCCCTGTTCCTCGAACACGCGCGCCGCCGCCTCGAACAGCTTTTCGCGGGTGTCGTCCCTTGTGGGTCTCGTTCGCACTCTTGACATCTGCCCATTTTAGGCGAGAATGCAACTCAATACAATAATGTATCGAGTTTCGACCATCGGCCTGGGGGGAAAACGCGCTGAACTGCGCACCGCCAGCAACCAGTTGAGGTCACCATGAACGAGCATGTTCAGACTGCCAGTAGCGCGCCCCTGTTCAATCCGCTGTCCCCCGATTTCATTCGCGATCCCTATCCGCATTATGAGCGGATGCGCACCACCGATCCGGTGCACCTGACGCCGCTCGGCGTGTATGTCGCCAGCCGCCACGCCGAGGTCAGCCTCGTGGTGCGCGACAAGCGGTTCGGTAAGGACTATGTCGAGCGCACGATCCGGCGTTACGGCCCCAAGATCATGGACGAGCCGGTGTTCCGCAGCATGAGCCACTGGATGCTGCAGCAGGACCCGCCGGACCACACCCGTTTGCGTGGGCTGGTGGTGAAGGCCTTCACCGCCCGCCGGGTCGAGGACATGCGCCCGCGCATTCAGCAGATCGTCGATGAGACGCTCGACCGCATCATCCCGCAAGGGAAGATGGACCTGATCGAGGATTTCGCGTTCCGCCTCCCGGTCACCATCATCTGCGACATGCTCGGAATCCCGGAGGAGCATCGCGAGGTGTTTTATACGAGCTCGCGCGATGGCGGGCGCCTGCTCGATCCGGTGCCGCTGTCGCCGGACGAGATCAAGCAGGGCAACGCCGGCAATGCGATGGCGGCGATGTATTTCCAGCAGATGTTCGAGCTGCGGCGGAAGACCCCCGGCGACGACCTGATCACGCAGCTGGTGCAGGCCGAGGAGGACGGCAGCAAGCTCTCCAATGAGGAACTGACCGCCAATATCATTCTGTTGTTCGGCGCGGGCCACGAGACCACCGTCAACCTGATCGGCAACGGCCTCCTGGCGCTGCATCGCAATCCCGACCAGCTCGCGCTGCTCAAGGCCAGGCCCGAGCTCATTACCAACGCCATCGAGGAATTCCTGCGCTACGATTCATCGGTGCAGCTGACCGGCCGGGTGGCGCTGGAAGACATCGACGACCTCGGGGGAAAGCGCATCCCGAAGGGCGAGAGTGTGCTGTGCCTGCTCGGCTCGGCCAACCACGACCCCGCGGTCTATCCCGACCACCCGGAGCGCCTCGATATCGTCAGGCCCAATGTAAGGCCGCTGTCCTTCGGCGGCGGCATTCACTTCTGCCTCGGCGCTCAGTTGGCGCGGATCGAGGCTGAAGTGGCGATTTCGACCCTGCTGCGCCGGCTGCCGGACCTGCGGCTGGATGACGCTGTCAATCCGGAATGGCGGCCGACCTTCGTGCTGCGCGGCCTGAAGCGCCTGCCGGCGAGCTGGTAACGCCTTGGCGAGCCCCCGGATCCGGTGCTCGGAGCCGGGCGGGGCGCCTGTCAGTATGACGCTGTGACTTCGCCATACTTCTCTCTATATTCCGGGCTGCTCCGGGGCCGGGTTCGGCGTAGCGCGGCCTGCGCGCCGGGGCGGTTCAAGAGGAGATACCGTGCAGACGACGCTGCTCGGCCTGGCAATCGCCTTCATCATTGCGTTGATCGCCGCACTCGTCGGGCCGTATTTCATTGACTGGAACCAGTTCCGGCCGCAATTCGAGGCTGAGGCGACGCGGATCGTCGGCGCGCCGGTCCGCGTCGGCGGCAAACTCGACGCGCGGCTGTTGCCGGCGCCATCGCTGCAACTGCACTCGGTCGTGGTCGGCGGCGCCAACGATCTCGGCAAGGTTCGCGCCAACAAGCTCGATGTCGAGTTCAGCCTCGGCTCGCTGATGCGCGGCGAGGTGCGCGCGACCGAATTGACGATCAACGGCATGTCGGTCGATCTCGGGCTCGACGCGAAGGGGCGGATCGATTGGCCGGCATCGACCGGAACAGTCAATCTGGGCTCGCTGGCGATCGATCGGCTCAATCTCACCGGCCGCATTGCCCTGCATGACGCGGCCAGCCGCAGCACGCTCGAACTGAACGATATCGCCTTCAGCGGCGACGTGCGTTCGCTGGCCGGCTGGATCCGCGGCGACGGCAACTTCATGCTGTCGGGCACGCGCTATCCGTTTCGCGTCTCCTCGGGGCAGGGCCCCGACGGCAACGGCACCCGCGTGCATCTCAATATCGACCCGGGCCAGCGCGCGCTCGCCATCGATCTCGATGGCGTCCTGAATTTCGATGCCCGCGCGCCGCGCTTCGAGGGCGCGATGACGCTGGCTGCTCCCGCAGCCCAAAAGGGTAAGGGCGACGAACTGCCGTGGCGCATCGCCGCGAAGGTCAAGGCCGATTATTCGGCGGCGCGGCTCGAACAGGTCGAGGTGACCTATGGCCCCGAGGAGCGCGCGCTGAAACTGTCAGGCAATGGCGACATCCGCTTCGGTGCGACGCCGCTGTTGCGGGCGGTGCTGTCGGCGCGTCAGCTCGATGCCGACAGGTTCGTCGCCAAGGACAATGCCGCCGAACCAGCCCGCGCGTTACCGGCGCTGCGGGCGCTCACATCAGTCGTTCCGCATTTGCCGGTCTCCGCGCAGATCGAGCTCGCGTCCGAGCAGGTCATGCTCGGCGGACGCCCGTTGCAGGACATTGCTGCCGAATTGCATGGCGACGACAAATCCTGGAGCCTCCGAAGACTCGAGTTCCGCGCGCCCGGCGCGACCAGGGTTTCGCTCAGCGAGACCGGTGCGAAGAGCGTTGCGCCGGACCGGTTCAAGGCCGCGCTCAGCGTCGAATCCTCCGATCCCGAGGCGCTGCTGACCTGGCTGCAGGGCCGCGGCGAGATCGCCTATCGCAGCCAGAAGCCGCTTCGGCTGCGCGGCGACGTGACCGTCGCGCCCGAGGGCTTTGCCATCGACGCCATGAAGGCCGACATCGAAGGCGGCACGGTGGAGGGGCGGGTGGTGGTGTCGCACCGGCAAGCAATTCACGGCTCCCGGGTCGATGCGGAACTGAAGGCGGAGCGGCTCGATCTCGATGCCGCCACGGCCTTTGCGCGGTCGCTCGCGGGGCCGCAAGGCGAGTGGCCGGATGAGGGAAAAGCTTTCGCTCGATATCGGCCGCGCCACCTCCGCCGGACAGGAGCTGAGTCCGCTGCGTGCCAGACTGGCCTACTCGCCGGCGAAGGTATCGCTCGAGCAGTTGAAGATCGGCCAGCTCGAAAGCGTGACGCTGGACGGCGCGGGCAATTTCGACCGCGTCAACGCGACCGGATGGTTCGCGCTCAATTCGAGTGCCGCTTCGCTCGGTCGGTTGACCAGCCTGATCGTTCCCTTTTCACCGGCGCTGGCCGCGCGGATCAATGCAATGGGGACCAGCCCAGGCCCGGCGCGCCTGAAGCTGGCGCTCGATCTCACCAGCAATGCCGGGCAGTCCGATCGCGTCCAGGCGCGCGCCACAGCCGAGCTCGACTCGCTGCTGCTCAAGGGCGTCACCACGATCACCGCAAGGCCAACCGTGGCGGCAATCCAGGGCGTCGATCTCGCCGCGCTCCGGAGCAGCGACGTTGGGATCGAGTCGAAATTGTCGTCCGAGCAAGGCCGCGCCTTGCTCGTTTTGCTCGGCCTCGATCGCGCCGTCACGGCGGGCGACGGCCCGGCGCAATTCGAGGGCAGCGCGACGGGCGCGTGGGGCGCGCCGTTGCGCCTCAAGGCAAAGATCTCGGGGACGAGACTTGAGGCCGAAGCGGAAGGCTCCGCCGAGCCATGGGCACAGGAGGCCAAGGCCAGTCTCTCCTTGAAAGTTCGCGGCGCCGATTTCGGGCCGCTGCTCGATCTCAAGCCGGGGGATACGCTGGCGCAGAACATCGGCCTGTCTTCGCGCCTGCAGCTCGCCGGCAACAGGCTGACTTTCGACGACCTCGACAGCAGTATCGGCGGTTCGCGCCTGCGCGGCAGCGTGGCGGTGACGCTTGGCGAGGAGAAGGAGATCGAGGGCGAAATCGGCGCCGAGCAGCTCGCGCTGGCGCCGGCCTTTGCCCTGGCGCTCGGCGCCGCCGGACATGATGCCGCCGAGCCGCTCAGCACCGGGCTCGCGAAGGGCTGGCGCGGCAGGATCGCGTTTCAGGCGCTGCGCGGCCTGCTGCCGGGCGGAAGCGAATTGCAGCCGGTGAGCGGGGTGATCAAGAGCGACGGCCAGTCGCTGAGCTTCGATGCCATCAAAGGCAAGATCGGCGGCGGCGATGTCACCGCCAGTATGGATGCGAAGCCAGGCGCGAACGGAATTGCGTTGAATGCGAGCGTTCAACTCTCCGGTGTCGACGGCACGGCGCTGCGCTATCGCAACCTCGCGATGCCCGCCGGCCGCGCGTCGATGCAGATGACGCTGACGAGCCAGGGCCGCAGCGCCTCGGCGCTGGCGGGGGCGCTGTCCGGCAGTGGAACGCTGACGCTGGAAGCGGCCAGGATTTCAGGCCTCGATCCGCGCGCCTTCGAAGTGGCGGTCCGTGCCAATGACAACGGGCAGGCAAAGGACGATGTCCGATTGAAGCAGATCGTCGAATCCGCCCTTCCGGCCGGCGCGCTTGCGGTTCCTTCCGCGCAGATCCCGTTCACCGTCAGGGACGGCCGGCTTCGCGTGGGCGCCACGACGCTAGACGGCAACGGCGTGCGGGCCACCGTCTCCGGCGGATACGATATTGCCGCCGATCAGGCCGATATCCGCGCCGCCCTTTCCTTGACGATGACGACCGGACGCCCGGAGATTCAACTGCTTGCGGTGGGCACGCCCGACGCGCTCAGCCGCAGCGTCGACGTTGCCCCTTTGTCGTCGTGGCTGGCGGTGCGCGCGATCGATCACGAAACCCGAAGGCTCGATGCGATCGAGCGTGGCGAACCGCCGCCGTCGGCGCCGCCGCCCATCGTGCTGCCCGCGGATGGGCAACCGCCGATACCGGAGGCGACGCTGCCGCCCGCGCTGGTGACCCCAAAGGGTCGCGACCCGCGGCGGCCTCCGACGAAGAAGGCGACGGCGCCGCGTCCGCCCGTCGTCAATGCACCGCCCGCGCCCGTCGCAGGCCAGCCGCAGGTTGCGCCGCTGCCGCCGCCGATCGACGTGAGGCCCGCGCCGGGCCCCGCCAAGCCGAGGCCGCCGCGTCCGCCGCTTGCGCTGACGCCGCAGGTCGCCAATCCGCCGCCGCGTTCCAACTAAAGCTTCGGTTCTGATTGAATCAGAACCGAAGCTCTAGACTCTTGTTTGACGCGTTTTCTTCACGCGAACCGGTACCCACTTCGCTCGAAAACGCTTTAGTCGAGCACGATCTCCCTTTCGATCCCGATCGCCCGCAAAAACGCCTCGTCGTGGCTGACGGCGATCAGCGCGCCGTCGAATCCATGCAGCGCATCTTCCAGTTGCTCGATCGAGGCGAGATCGAGATGGTTGGTCGGCTCGTCCAGCAGCAGGAGGAACGGCGGTTGCGGGCGTGCGAAGACACAGGCGAGGCCTGCGCGCAGCCGTTCGCCGCCGCTGAGAGTTGCCGCAATCTGCAGCGCCGCCCGGTTACGGAATGCAAACCGCGCCAGCGCCGCGTGAGCCTCGTTGGCCGAGAGCTGCGGATTGAGGCGGCGCAGATTGTCGAGAATGCTCAGCCCAGGATCGAGCAGGCCGATATGCTGATCGAGCACGGCAATGCGGTCGGTAAGGCGGCCGACGTCGCCGCTCGCAGGTTTCAGCTCGCCGGTGATCAGGCGAAACAGGGTGGTCTTGCCGGAACCGTTGGCGCCGCGGATGGCGATCCGCTCGGGTCCGCGAACCCAAAATGACAGCGGTCCGAACAGATGGCGCTCTCCGAAGAGCATCGCCACGTCCTTCAACGCGATGAGTTCGCGCCCGCCGGGCAGATGAGTGCGCGGCAGATCGATCGAAAGCGGCGTCAGGATCTCGACCTGCGCCCTGGCCATCTCCAGCGCCTCGGTGCGCTCGCCGAGCAGGCGGCCAGCGAGCCCGCTTTCGCGCGCAGCGCTGTTCTCGGCGCGCTCCTTCTCGCGGTCCATGAACATCTTGTCCTCGATGCCCTTGGCGCGCCAGGCGCGGCCGGCCTTGTCGCGGCGCGCCTTCTTTTCCCGCGCCTTCTGCAGCGTGCGTTCGGTGTTGCGTAACGAATCCGAAGCGCGCTCGAGTTCATCAGTGGCGCGGGTGCGGGCAGCCTCGCGCGCTTCGGCGAAGGCCGGCCACGCGCCGCCGAATATGGTGATGCCGATCGGCGTCAGTTCGACGATGCGGTCGACGCGTTCCAGCAGCGCGCGGTCGTGGCTGGCGACGAGGACGCCGCCCTGCCAGCGTTCGAGCAACTGCGCCACGGCCCGCCGGCCACAGCCGTCGAGATTGTTGGTGGGCTCGTCCAGTAGCAGCAGATCCGGCGCCTCGATCAAGAGGCGCGCCAGCGCGAGGCGCGTTCGCTCGCCGCCGCTCAAGGAGACGATCGGGCGATGCAGCGGCAACGACGGCAGTCCGGCTTCGGCCAGCGACGCCTGTATCCTCGCTTCCAGCGTCCAATCCGCTTCCGTCGCGTCGTCAAGCGATCCTTGAATTGATCCTTGGCCGCGTTCGAGCCGGCGCAGGCGGGCAAGATCGCCGGCGACGCCGAGCGCCTCGTCGACCGTCAGCCGTTCATCGGTCAGTTGCGCGAGCATGCCGATCGAGCCGATGCGTTGCAGCGATCCGCTTGCAGGTTCGATCTCGCCCGCGATCAGGCGAAGCAATGTGGATTTGCCGCAGCCGTTGCGGCCGACAACGCCGGTGCGCTCGCGGCCGATTGCGAGCGTCAATCCATCGAACAGCGGGCGTCCGTCAGGGGTGGCGAGGGAGATGGAATCCAGAACGAGAAAGGCAGGCATGGAGAGCTTCCGAAAATGGACTGAGGTCGCGGGGCGCGGTCAGCTTTGCGATGTCCATTGCTCTCTCCAGGCTTTCTCAGTGACGGGCCTTCTTCCGTCCGTCTTCCGTCGGTCTTCGTCGGGTTCCGCCCGCCGCTTTTGCGGGGAACTGCAACGACCATCAATTAGATACGTCTTGCCGTCATTCGTCCAGCCTGCCGCAACGCGCAACGCTTCCGCTGGTCCGGCGGGAATACTTCCCGCCCGGCGGGGTCTGTACCTGCGGCTGGACCATGGATTCACTCACGCAGGAAAACCGGAGGTTCGCACGATGAAATCAGCAATCAAGCTCGCAACGCTGGCACTGTTTTCGGTGGCTCTGATCGCATCGCCGCCATCCGTGCCGGCCTTCGCCGCGGGAGGCGGCGGCGGTGGTGGCGGTGACCCACCTTCGGCCAACCCGCCGCCGCCGGACACCAGACCCGCTCCCAGGTCGAGCTCCAAGTCCAAGAGGAAGCCCACCAAACAATCGAGCGCCGACGATGCTGCGTTCCGGCAGGGATACCGTGCCGCGCATGCGACGATCTACGAGCGCAACGATTATGCCGCCGCCATCGAACAGCTCAAGGCGCTCGGCCGCGACGACAACGCAAGCGTTGCCAATCTGATCGGCTATTCCTATCGCAAGCTCGGCGACTACAGGCTGTCGCAGACCTGGTACGAGCGCGCGCTGAAGGCGGACCCGAACCACGTGCTGACCTGGCAGTATTACGGCCTGTGGCAGATCGAGCAGGGCAATCGCGACCAGGCGTCGTATCATCTAACCCGGATCGCGGCGATCTGCGGCACGGGCTGCGAGGAATATCGGTCGTTGGCCACGGCGCTCGAAAAGCCGCCCGGCACCGGACTTGTTTATTGAGCGTTGCGACGTGACTGAGCGGGCGCGCTTGCGGCGCGCTCGCCTGAACAGAAAGCCTAAGCCTGCGGCCGCGGCGCGTCCGGCGCGGCGGCCGGCATGGCGCGGGTGCGGAAATAGTCCAGTACGAAGAGACGGATCGCCGAGGACAGATTGCCCTGCTGGCGGTTGCTGTCGATCTCTCCGACCAACTCGGACAAGGTCATGTTCCGCAGCCCCGAGATTTCCTTCATGCCGTTCCAGAAAGCCTCTTCGAGGCTGACACTGGTCTTGTGGCCGGCGACCACGATCGAGCGCTTGACGACGGGTGACTTCATGACGCGTCTCCGTCATCGAGCTTGTGCTGGTCCAAAAGATCGCCGGCGCGATCCTTGCGGCGTTCATCGAACGCGCGTTCGGCCTTGGTCCGGCCAAACCGCGCGCGGTTAGCGTCGGCTTGCCTTGCCGATTGTTCCCGTTCGTTACGCTTCTTGAATCGCTTCAGATTGATCATGTCTGCCATGTTCGCCTCCATCATCCGGCGACTCGAAGGCATGATAATTCATTGGCTGGAAAAACGTCGGCTGGAAAAATGTCGTCGTGTCGTGCGCTGGCAAATTGGATGGTCATTCGGAATCCCCGTGTAGTTCTCCCTGATAGCATCAAAAAATATGTTTCGCTCTGCGAAAACCGAATAATTCCTGCTCGTACCATGTGTCACCGCAACCGCGATAGATGACCAACCTCATTCTTCAGGTATGATCCATAGTTTATATTTCTCACCCGTAGTTTCCCGGGGGCAGCCGTGGCGATCAGCCCGGGTGTGTCATTTTGTCCGGCTGCACCAGGCGTTCGAATTCGGCGGCGCTCACAAATCCGAGGCGTACAGCCTCTTCCTTCAATGTTGTTCCGCGCGCGTGCGCCGATTTGGCGACCTTCGCGGCGTTGTCGTATCCGATCTTCGGAGCCAGCGCCGTGACCAGCATCAGCGAGCGCTCCATCAAATCGCGAATTCGCTTTTCGTCGGCGCGTATGCCCACCACGCAATGTTCGGTGAACGAGCGTGCCGCGTCCGACAGCAGTTGAATGGAATGCATCATACAATATGCCAGTACCGGCTTGTAAACATTCAATTCGAAATGTCCCTGGCTCCCGGCAACGGTGACGGCTGTCTGGTTGCCGAACACCTGACAGCAGACCATGGTCATCGCTTCGCACTGGGTCGGGTTGACCTTGCCGGGCATGATCGACGAGCCCGGTTCGTTTTCAGGCAGGATCAATTCGCCGAGGCCGGAACGCGGGCCCGAGCCCAGCAGGCGAATGTCGTTGGCGATCTTGAACAGGCCGGTCGCCACCGAATTGATCGCGCCATGCACCATGACATAAGCGTCGTTGGAAGCCAGCGCCTCGAATTTGTTGGGCGCGCTGGTGAAGGGCAGTCGTGTGATTTTCGCGACGTGCCTGGCAAACAGTTTTGCAAATCGCGGCTTGGAATTGAGACCGGTTCCAACCGCGGTGCCGCCCTGCGCCAGCGGGAACAATTCCTTCGCCGCGGTTCGCAGCCGCGCGATGCCGCTCTCGACCTGCGCGGTGTAGCCCGAGAATTCCTGCCCCAGCGTCAATGGCGTTGCGTCCTGGGTATGCGTTCGCCCGATCTTGACGATTTTTGCGAAGGCCTTTTCCTTCTTGCGCAATTCGCGATGCAGGTCGGTGAGCGCCGGAAGCAGGTCGGCGATGATGCGTCCCGCGGCGGCGATATGCATCGCCGTCGGAAATGAATCGTTCGACGACTGACTCATGTTGACGTGATCGTTGGGATGAACCGGTTTCTTGGCGCCGAGCTCGCCGCCCAGCATCTGGTTGGCGCGGTTGGCGATCACCTCGTTGAGGTTCATGTTGGTCTGGGTGCCGGAGCCGGTCTGCCAGACGACCAGTGGAAAGTGATCGTCGAGCTTGCCTTCGATCACCTCGCGCGCGGCGCGGACGATGGCCCCGGCGCGGCGCGCGTCGAGCAATCCGAGTTCGCGATTGGTTAGGGCGGAGGCGAGTTTGACGGTGCCGAGCGCACGGACGATCGCCATCGGCATACGATCCTGGCCGATCTTGAAATTCTGTCGTGAGCGCTCGGTTTGCGCGCCCCAATAGCGGTCGGCGGGAACGTCGATCGGACCGAAGCTGTCCGTCTCACTGCGGCTGGATTTGTTTCCAGATGTTTCTGTGCGGGCCATGAATACGTCCGTTGCGCCGTAAAGGTCGCGGAATGCGCACAGTACAGCGTCGCGGATTTTCTCGCGCGCGGATTATTTCTTGCGGAAACGATCCAGCCGCACCACTTCCGCGCCTTCGCTCGTCTTCGCCGGCTCCTCCTGGCTTTCCGCGGCGGGCTCCGGCGCGGCGACGGACAGGGCAGACGGGGCAGGAACTGCCGGCAGCTTCGCTGCAGGTACCTCTGCCGTGGCTTCCGACGGCTCGAATTGCAGGCCGAACTGCACCGAGGGATCGAGAAAACTCTTGATCGCCGCGAACGGTACCACCAGCCGCTCGGGGATGCCGCCGAACGACAGGCCGACCTCGAAACGATCCTCCGTCACCACCAGGTCCCAGAACTGATGCTGCAGGATGATCGTCATCTCTTCCGGATATTGCGCCAAAAGCCGCGGCGACAGCTTCACGCCGTCGGCGGTGGACAGGAAGGTGATGAAGAAATGGTGCTCGCCCGGCAGGCCGTGTTCGGCGGCGTCGGTTAGCACGCGGCGCAGCACCCCGCGCAGCGCGTCGCGCGCCAGCACGTCATAACGGATATGATCGGTCGCCATGGTCGTCCTGTTACGTTGGATGGCCGCCGGTCGCCCGACTCGCCCCTTGCCTCTATGCTACCCCGGCGGGAGCCGCAGGTCAGCAGGCCCGACGGAGCGAATTTGCGGCAGAATGGCGCCGTCGGCCGGAAATGAAGAGAATAAAGTGGAGGCTTCTGTTGCCAGGTGCCTCCGAACCCCGCCTAGCGGAGCTTAACCCACCAGGACTTTAGACTTGGTCTTTCAAACTGCGTTACGCAGCCTGAGCAACCGGAGCATAGTTGTCGTTTGCAACTATTGCATAGCCCGATAACGGCGGAACCATACCGGGAAAAAACTCGCCCTTTACGCCCTCGTCGATCCTGGTTCGCCCCCGCCGAAACCCATCCAGGAGGGGTGGGCTTGGGTGGAGGCGCCGGGTACTGCCCCCGGGTCCGAATGGTTTATTGCGACGGTCATTTATTTCCATAGCCGGCGAACCGGCACCCCCAATATAGGGTGAAAGTTTGGAGAAAAACAGGGCCGAAGGCGCCCGAACAGGAGGGGAACGCGGGTCCTGGACTTTCGGTTTGATATCGCTCAGTTGCGGTTTCGCCACGAATTCGACCATTCCCGAAAGCGCACCAGGTGCCGATCGGCGTCCCGGCGCCGCATAAATTTTCGCTGGTGTGGACGCAAGGATCGCGCTGCTGCTCGGCTGATCGCTCGCGTATTGCGGCGCTACAATCGCAAAGGTTGCGATCTGCGGCCCCTTGGCTGGGCTGATTGCAGCTTTGCCAGTTCATTTGCCATCCGGCTCGGAGGCGCTTTGGGTTTTGCTGGCGTTGTCTGAGGAAAATCGCTAGCAAGTTTCCGGGACAAGCATCCAGGTTATCCAAACAAACGGGCGAGAAGCCCGCTTTTTGGGGGAGGAGATATCCATGAACGCCACGCCGGGCCATGCGCCGGTCAAATCCATTATACCGAAATGGGTTCGCAACCCGCAGGAATTTGTCGGCGGAATTGCCTTGATGGCGATTGCCGTGTTCGCCCTTTGGGCGTCGAGCGACCTGCAGGGCATGCGCGGATTTTCGTTCGGCGCCGGCACCGCGCCGCGGATGTTCGGATTTTTGCTGCTGGGCCTGGGCGCGCTCATCACTGTTGTCGGCGTTTTCACCGAAGGTCCCCATCTCGCGAAATACCATTGGCGGGGACCCTTCTTCGTGACGGCCGCGATCTTGACGTTCGCCTTCACGATCCGGCCCATGGGAATGATCTTTGCCGCCATGGCCGCCTTCTTGATCGCGGCATGCGGGTCACCGGAAACCCGGTGGACGGAGACGCTGATCGTTGCCATCTGCCTGACGGCGTTTTGCGCCCTGTTGTTTCCATATGCGCTCGGCCTGCCTTTGCAGCTCCTGCCGACTTTCATGATCCGGTGAGGGCGTGATGGGAGATATCTTTTCAAATCTTGGACTTGGCTTCGGCGTCGTTTTCCAGTTCGTGCAGTGGACACCCGCTTTTCTTGGCGGCGCATCCATTCCGATCCCGGTCAATATTTTGCTGTGCCTGATCGGTGCGCTGGTCGGCACGCTCGTCGGCGTCCTGCCGGGCATCGGCACCATCGCCACCGTGGCCATGCTGCTGCCAATCACCTTTGGCCTGCCCCCGGTCGGCGCGCTGATCATGCTGGCCGGCATCTATTACGGTGCACAGTATGGCGGCTCGACCACCTCGATCCTGGTCAACATTCCCGGTGAGGCCGGCTCGGTGGTCACCGCGCTGGACGGCTTCCAGATGGCGAAAAAGGGCCGCGCCGGTCCGGCGCTCGCGATCGCCGCGATCGGATCGTTCTTCGCCGGCTGTGTCGCGACCGTGCTGATCGCCCTGCTGGGCGCGCCGCTCACCAAGCTCGCGCTGGCGTTCGGTCCTGCCGAATATTTCTCGCTGATGGTGCTCGGCCTGATCTTTGCGGTTGTGCTCGCGAAAGGCTCAGTGCTGAAGGCGATCGCGATGATCGTGTTCGGGCTGCTGCTGTCCATGGTCGGGTCCGACATCGAGACTGGCGCCTCGCGCATGGCCTTCAACATTCCCGAACTCGCTGACGGTCTTGGTTTTGCCACGCTGGCGATGGGACTGTTCGGCTTTGCGGAGATCATTCGCAATCTCGATGCCGGCGGTGAAACCGATCGCAAGCTGGTTCAGGAGAAGGTTTCGGGACTAATGCCGACGGCGCAGGATCTCAAGGAAACTGCCCCTGCGATCCTGCGCGGCACCGCGCTCGGATCGATTCTCGGCATTCTGCCGGGCGGCGGCGCCGTGATCGCATCGTTCGCCGCATACACGCTCGAGAAGAAAGTCGCGAAAGATCCCTCGAAGTTCGGTCATGGCGAAATCCGGGGCGTCGCGGCACCCGAGAGTGCCAACAACGCCGCCGCCCAGACCTCCTTCATCCCGTTGCTCACGCTCGGCATCCCGCCCAACGCCGTGATGGCGCTGATGGTCGGCGCAATGACGATTCACGGCATCGTGCCGGGCCCACAGGTGATGCAGAAGCAGCCGGAACTCGTTTGGGGCATGATTGCCTCGATGTGGGTCGGCAATCTAATGTTGCTCATCATCAATCTCCCGCTGGTCGGGATCTGGGTGCGGCTCCTGCGCGTGCCGTATCGCCTGATGTTTCCTTCTATCGTGGTTTTCTGCTGTATCGGCATCTACTCCGTGAACAACGCCCCAACGGACGTCATGCTCGCAGGCGCGTTCGGCTTGGTCGGCTACTGGCTGATCAAGCACGATTTCGAGCCGGCGCCGTTGCTGCTCGGTATGGTGCTCGGACCGCTGATGGAAGAAAACCTGCGCCGCGCACTCCTGATCTCGCGCGGCGATTGGTCGGTCTTCCTGACGCGTCCGTTGTCGGCGGTGCTGATGGCAATTGCCGCTGGGTTGCTTATCCTCGCGGTACTGCCATCGCTGCGTAAGAAGCGCGACGAGGTGTTTGTGGAATCGGAGAACTAACCTGCGGCGGTGCGCCGCAGCCCGAAGTCTGGTCGACCTAGGGCTAATTTTCTATGCCATGGAAAATGCCGGCCGGCAGGTTCGGCATTGCAACGGATCTCGGGAGATCAAAATGAACTGGTACGGTCGCTCGCTCGCGAGCGGTTTTCTGGCTGTGCTTGCCGGGCTGGGCCTGTGCTCTTCCCAGGCGCAGGCTCAAACCTATCCGACGCGCAGCATCACCATGATCGTGCCGTTCGCGGCAGGCGGTCCGACCGATGTCATCGCACGCATCGTCACCGGCCACATGGCGCAAACGCTCGGTCAAACCATCATCATCGAGAACGTGGTCGGCGCCGGCGGCACCACCGCCACCACGCGCGCCTCGAAGGCTGCCAATGACGGCTATACGCTGATCACAGGGCATATGGGAACGCATGCGGCTTCCGTGCCGCTTTATCCCAAGCTGGCCTATCATCCGGAGAAGGATTTCGAGCCGGTCGGCCTGCTCGCCGGCACCCCGATCCTGATTCTGGCACGGAAGGATTTCCCGCCGAAGGACCTCAAGGAATTCATCACCTATGTGAAAGCGAATGAATCCAAGGTCAACGCGGCGCATGCCGGCGTAGGTTCGGTTTCGAATGTGTCGTGCGAATTGCTGAACTCGATCCTGGGAGTCAAGCCGATCGGCGTTCCCTTCAACGGCACGGGACCTGCGATGAACGCGCTGGTGGGCGGGCAGGTCGATTACATGTGCGACCAGATCGTCAACGCGGTGCCGCAGATCAACGGCGGCACGATCAAGGCCTATGCGGTTGCGACGGCCGAGCGCAATCCGTCATTGCCCAATGTTCCCACCACCACCGAGGCGGGCTTGCCGGCCTTCCAGGCCCAGGCGTGGAATGCGATTTTCGCGCCGAAGGGAACGCCCGCGGACGTCGTCGCCAAATTGAACGCCGCGGTCGTCAAGGCGCTGGATGACGAGGGCGTGCGCAAGCGCCTGCTCGATCTCGGCAGCGTCATTCCGGCTGCCGCCGATCGTACCCCTGCCGCGCTGGGAACGTTGGTGAAAAATGAAATCGCCAAATGGACGCCGGTGCTCAAAGCGGTGAATTAGCCCACACAATCAAGACAATGGGCGAGGGGCGGGACGCAGGTTCCGCCCCTTGCCGTTTGTGCAGGGGATGATCATTTTTCCGGGTATAATTGCTGTGCGAAGCCGAATCGGCGTGTCGATCGGATGTCCCGGCCGCTAAATTCGCCGTTCCGAAAAGGCCTGAAGCACCAGCCATGAACCAGTACCACGACCTGCTCGAACGTATCCTCAGCGACGGCGCGGAGAAGCACGACCGCACCGGCACCGGCACGCTGTCGATCTTCGGTCACCAGATGCGGTTCAACCTGTCGGCCGGGTTTCCGATGCTGACCACCAAGCGGCTGCCGCTGAAGGCGATTGTGCACGAATTGCTGTGGTTTCTCGCCGGCGACACCAACATCAAGTACCTGAAGGACAACGGCGTCTCGATCTGGGATGAATGGGCCGACGAAAACGGCGATCTGGGCCCGGTTTACGGGTCGCAGTGGCGGTCATGGCCGGCGCCGGACGGGCGCAGCATCGACCAGATTTCCAACGTCATCGACATGATCAAGCGCAGCCCGGATTCGCGGCGGCTGATCGTGAGCGCGTGGAATCCGGCCGATGTCGACAAGATGGCGCTGCCGCCCTGTCACTGCCTGTTTCAGTTCTACGTCGCCAACGGCAAGCTCTCCTGCCAGCTCTATCAGCGCTCGGCCGACGTGTTCCTCGGCGTGCCCTTCAACATCGCTTCCTATTCGTTGCTGACCATGATGGTCGCGCAGGTGACGGGATTGAAGCCCGGCGACTTCGTGCACTCGCTCGGCGACGCACATCTCTACTCCAACCATCTCGAACAGGCGCGGCTGCAACTGACGCGGCCGACGCGCCCGTTGCCGGTCATGAAGATCAATCCGGACGTGAAGGATATCTTCGCGTTCCGTTACGAGGATTTTGCGCTCGAAGGCTACGATCCGCACCCGCACATCAAGGCCGAAGTTGCGGTATGAGTAGCAGCGGTGTGAGCACCTGATGTCCCTCACGATCCGCCGCGCGCGGCCGGACGAGGCGGGGCTTGTCCTGTCCTTTGTTCGCGAACTCGCCGAATACGAAAAGCTGCTCCACGAAATGGAGGCGACTGAGGCCGACATCGACGCGGCATTGTTCGGCGCCAATCCGCGATTGTTCTGCGAGATCGCCGAATGGGACGGGATGCCTGCGGGCTTCGCGGTTTGGTTCGTCAATTTCTCGACCTTCAGCGGCCGCTCCGGGATCTATCTGGAAGATCTGTTCGTTCGCCCGGCGCTGCGCGGCAAGGGTATAGGCAAGGCGCTCTTGGTGCATCTCGCAAAGCAATGCGTGGCAAACGGCTGGTCGCGATTGCAGTGGTCGGTGCTCGACTGGAACACGCCGTCGATCGAATTCTACAAATCGCTTGGCGCCGAACTGATGGACGAGTGGACGATTTGCCGGGTCGGCGGTCCGGCGCTGACGGCGCTGGCGCAAGGGACGCGGTAATGGAAATCGTTCTCATCGTTGCGGTCGCGGAGAACGGCGTGATCGGGGCAAGTGGCGCCATTCCGTGGCGGCTGAAATCCGACATGGCGCGTTTCAAGGCGCTGACAACGGGAAAGCCCGTGGTGATGGGGCGCAAGACTTTCGTCTCGATCGGCCGTCCGCTTCCCGGACGGACCAATATCGTCGTCACCCGCGATTTGGCCTTTCGCGCCGATGGCGTGGTGGTTACCCATTCCTTCGCTGATGCGAAGGCGATCGCCACCGGCGATGCGCTGCGACGTTTCGCCACTGAGATCGCTGTGATCGGCGGCGCGGAAATCTATGCCCAATGGATGGACAGCGCCGATCGCTTGGAGTTTACCGAGGTGCATGCCCGGCCCGACGGCGACACGCGTTTTCCGGCCGTCGATCTAACCGCTTGGGAAGAGGTGGCGCGTGTGCGGAATCTGGCCGGTCCGCACGACAGCGCCGATTTCTCCTATGTGACATTTCGTCGGCGCAAACAGCGTTAACCTCGCTAACCAATGTTTGCATTGACAATTATGGCCTCAAGCATAGCTGCTCGGAGAGGTAAGCTTGCGTTGTAAGGGACCTAGCGGTCCCCTATAAAGCCGGGCGGATATGCGAGGCTTAAGGCATCCTGCCCAACAGGCGGACCCGGGCCACCCGCAGAGGAGAGTTGATATGCCGTGGAAGAATCAAGGCGGCGGTCCATGGGGCTCAGGTCCGAAGGGGCCGTGGGGTTCGGGTCCGCAATCGGTCGGGCCGAGGCCACCCGATCTCGAGGATCTCCTGCGGCGCGGCCAGGACAAGCTGCAGCAGCTTCTGCCCGGCGGACATTTCAGCGGCATGGGCATCGCGCTGGTGCTGGCTGGCGCGTTGGCGATCTGGGGCTTGTCCGGATTCTTCCGCGTGCAGTCGGAAGAGCTCGGCGTCGTGCTGCGCTTCGGCAAGCATGTTCGCACCGTGCAACCCGGCCTGAACTATCATCTGCCCTATCCGATCGAGACCGTGCTGCTGCCGAAGGCACTGCGCGTCTCCACGATCTCGATCGGGATGTCGCTGATCGACGATCCGGCGCGGCGCGGCCGCACCATGCGGGACGTGCCGGAAGAAAGCCTGATGCTGACCGGCGACGAAAACATCGTCGACGTCGACTTCACCGTGCTGTGGCGGATCAAGCCCGACGGCGTCGGCAATTACCTCTTCAACATCCAGAACCCCGAAGGCACCGTGAAGGCAGTGGCCGAAAGCGCAATGCGCGAAGTGATCGGCCGTTCCTTGATCCAGCCGATCCTTACCGGCGCCCGCACCACGAACGAGCAGGGCGTGCAGGAACTGATGCAGAGGACGCTCGACACCTACGGCTCCGGGATCCAGATCACGCAGGTGCAAATGCAGAAAGTCGATCCCCCCGCGCAGGTAATCGACTCGTTCCGCGACGTGCAGGCCGCGCGCGCCGACTTTGAGCGGCTGCAGAACGAGGCGCAGACCTACGCCAACCGCGTCATCCCCGACGCCCGCGGCCGCGCTGCGCAGATCCTGCAGGTCGCCGAAGGCTACAAGGAACAGGCGGTCGCCGAGGCCAAGGGCCAGAGCTCGCGCTTCTCGAAGGTCTATGACGAATACAAGAAGGCACCCGACGTGACGCGGCAACGAATTTACCTGGAGACGATGGAGCGGATTCTCGGCGGGTCCGAGAAACTGGTCTATGACGGCGGCAACTCGGCACAGAGCATCGTGCCGTATCTGCCGCTCAGCGAATTGACGCCGCGCCGTCCGGCGCCGACGGCCGGTCAGCAGCAGAGCGGAGGCACCCGATGAGGTCCCCGGTTGCAGGTATTGCCACCCTGATCCTGCTGTTCCTCGTGGTTATCGTGGGCTACAGCTCGATCTTCACGGTGTCTCAGACCGAACAGGCGCTCGTGGTCCGGCTCGGCCGGCCGGTCGACGTCGTGTCCGAGCCGGGCCTTAACTTCAAGGCGCCGTTCATCGACACCGTCATCAGCATCGACAAGCGCATCCTCGATCTGGAAAATCCGTCCCAGGAAGTCATCGCTTCCGACCAGAAGCGGCTCGTCGTCGACGCCTTCGCCCGCTACCGGATCAAAAACCCGTTGCGCTTCTATCAGAGCATCGGCTCGATCCAGGCCGCCAACATTCAGCTCACCACGCTGTTGAACGCGTCACTGCGCCGCGTGCTGGGCGAGGTCAACTTCATCAATGTGGTGCGCGACGAACGCGAGGGCCTGATGACGCGCATCCGCGAGCAACTCGACCGGGAGGCCGATCAGTACGGCATCCAGGTGGTCGACGTGCGTATCCGCCGCGCCGATCTGCCGGAGGCCAACAGCCAGGCGGTCTATCAGCGCATGCAGACCGAACGGCAGCGCGAGGCGGCGGAGTTCCGCGCCCAGGGCGGCCAGAAGTCGCAGGAGATCCGATCGAAGGCCGATCGCGAGGCCACCGTCATCATCGCGGAGGCCAATTCGACCTCCGAGCAGACGCGCGGCGTCGGCGACGCCGAACGCAACCGCCTGTTCGCCGAGGCCTATGGCCGGGATCCGGAGTTCTTCGCCTTCTATCGTTCGATGTCGGCCTATGAGACCGGGCTCCGTTCCAACGACACCCGTTTCCTGCTACGGCCTGATTCCGAGTTCTTCCGCTTCTTTGCCAATCCATCCGGCCACCCACCGGCGGCTGCGGCTGCGGCGGCGAAGCCCTAGACCTCCTCGGGGTCGGATACACGCGTTACGGCGAAGCGGTTCGCTTCGCCGGCATAAAGTAAAAAGCGCCAGCGGGGGGTCGCCATTCGATGAGGTCCATAGCGTTCGCCGACTTCCTCATCGGTGTGGGCATTCTCTTCGTGCTCGAAGGCCTGATGTTCGCCGCCAGCCCGGCCTGGATGCGCCGGGCGATGAAGAGCGCGCTGGCGACGCCGGACAATATCCTGCGGATCGTCGGCATCGTCTCGGCGGTCGTGGGCCTGCTCCTGATCTGGTTCGTGCGGCGGTAGGGCGGTTCCGTCATTTCGGGATGATCCGAAGGACGGGACGTCGGATATGCGATTGCACATCGGGAATATGCCATTGCACATCGGGGAACCTCGAGATTTTGCGCCGTGCAATTGCACGCCTTAAATTTGCTTCGCGCCCTGGAATGACCGACGCCCTCGGGGCGCAAGTAGCTGTGGCGTCAACGCAATCGTGAGCCGTCTGGGGCCGGTTTTTCGCCGGAATATCAGGCGCAGATGCTTGCGCCTCGGACCCGTTCGGGCGCACTGTGGACCCGAATTCGACCCTTTGGAGACAAGCTGACATGACCGGTGCCAGACCCGCCTTGACCAGTCGCCTGCGCTTGATGGGGATTGCGATCTCGCTCAGTGCCGCCAGCATTCTGGCGACCGCGCCGGTCAGCGCGCGCGGGCCGGACGGCATCGCCGACATTGCCGAGAAGGTGATCGACTCCGTCGTCAACATCTCGACCTCGCAGAACGTCGAGGCCAAGGGCGGCGGCAACAACAGGGAAGCGATGCCGCAACTGCCGCCGGGCTCGCCGTTCGAAGAGTTCTTCGATGACTTCTTCAAGAACCGGCGCGGCGGCGCCCCCAAGGACGGCGACAAGAGCGGCGAGATGCAGCGCCGCAAGACCAATTCGCTCGGCTCCGGCTTCATCGTCGATGCCGCAGGCGTCGTCGTCACCAATAATCACGTCATCGCGGACGCCGACGAAATCAACATCATCATGAACGACGGCACCAAGATCAAGGCCGAGCTGGTCGGCGTCGACAAGAAGACCGACATCGCGGTCCTGAAGTTCAAGCCGGTGAAGCCGGTGAACGCGGTGAAGTTCGGCGATTCCGACAAGCTGCGGCTCGGCGAATGGGTGATTGCGATCGGCAATCCGTTCAGCCTCGGCGGTTCGGTCACGGCCGGTATCGTATCGGCGCGCAACCGCGACATCAGCCAGGGGCCGTACGACAGCTACATCCAGACCGATGCATCCATCAACCGCGGCAATTCCGGCGGCCCGCTGTTCAATCTCGAAGGCGAGGTGGTCGGCGTCAACACGCTGATCATTTCGCCGACCGGCGGTTCGATCGGACTCGGTTTCGCGGTGCCCTCGAAGACGGTGGCGGGCGTGGTCGATCAGCTCCGGCAGTTCGGCGAGCTGCGCCGCGGCTGGCTCGGCGTGCGGATCCAGCAGGTCACCGAGGAGATCGCCGAAAGCCTCAACATCAAGCCTGCCCGCGGCGCGCTGGTTGCGGGCATCGACGACAAGGGGCCGGCCAGGCCCGCGGGCATCGAGCCCGGCGACGTCGTCGTCAAGTTCGACGGCAAGGACGTCAAGGACCCGAAGGATCTCTCTCGCGTCGTCGCCGACACCGCGGTCGGCAAGGAAGTCGACGTGGTCATCATCCGCAAGGGTAAAGAGGAAAGCCGCAAGGTCACGCTCGGGCGCCTCGAGGATACCGACAAGGTGCAGCAGGCCGCCGTCAAGAGCAAGGAAGACCCCGTCGTCGAAAAGCCGGTGACGCAAAAGGCGCTCGGCCTCGATCTCGCCGCGCTGAGCAAGGATCTGCGCAGCAAGTACAAGATCAAGGATAGCGTCAAAGGCGTGATCATCACCGGTGTCGATGGCTCCTCCGACGCCGCCGAAAAGCGGCTCTCCGCCGGAGACGTCATCGTCGAGGTGGCGCAGGAAGCCGTCGGCAACGCGGCCGACATCAAGAAGCGCGTCGATCAGCTCAAGAAGGACGGCAAGAAGTCGGTGCTGCTGCTGGTCTCGAACGGCGAAGGCGAATTGCGCTTCGTCGCGCTGAGTGTGCAGTAACGACCCGTCATACTCCGCGAAAGCGGAGTATCCAGTACGCCGCGGCCTTTCGGTTCTGTCGCTGACGTCTCTGGAATACTTGATCACCCGCTTTCGCGGGTGACGACAGCCGGGGATTATTTCTCCACAAACTCCTCGCGCCGATAGCCCTGCGCATACAGCAGCGCGGTGAGGTCGCCGTAGTCGATCCGCGCGGCGGCAGCGGCGGCGACCGCGGGCTTGGCGTGATAGGCGACGCCGAGCCCCGCAGCCTGGATCATGCCGAGATCGTTGGCGCCGTCACCGGTCACCAGCGTGTCGATTTCGTCGAGGTCGAAGGATTCGCGAAGCTCGATGAGCGTTGCCAGCTTGGCGGCGCGGCCGAGGATCGGCTCGGCCACTTCGCCGGTGAACTTGCCGTCGCGAATCTTCAACTCGTTGGCGCGGTTCTCCTGGAAGCCGATTTTTGCGGCGACCGCATGGGTGAACAGCGTGAAGCCGCCGGAGATCAGGCAGGTCCAGGCGCCGTTCGCGCGCATGGTGGAAACCAGCTCCCGGCCTCCCGGCGTCGGTATGATGCGTTTTGCCAGCACCTCATCGACCACGCCGACCGGCAGGTCCTTCAGCAGTGCGACGCGCTCGCGCAGCGCCGGCTCGAATTCGATTTCGCCGCGCATCGCCCGTTCGGTGATTCCGGCGACATGCGCCCTCAGCCCGGCGAAATCGGCCAGTTCGTCGATGCATTCCTGGCCGATCATGGTGGAATCCATGTCCGCCAGAAAAAGCTTCTTGCGCCTGAAGGCGACAGGCTGCACGACGATGTCGATCGGCAGGTCGCCGCGCGCCTTTTGCAGGCGGGTTTCGATCGCCTTGATGTCGTCCAGGCTCTTGACCTGATAGTCG
Source organism: Bradyrhizobium sp. AZCC 1610 (assembly GCF_036924515.1). Taxonomy (NCBI): domain Bacteria; kingdom Pseudomonadati; phylum Pseudomonadota; class Alphaproteobacteria; order Hyphomicrobiales; family Nitrobacteraceae; genus Bradyrhizobium; species Bradyrhizobium sp. AZCC 1610. Next base: position 1,149,245 of record NZ_JAZHRR010000001.1, read on the forward strand.
AAGGGAATGTCGACTGCGACCTCGTCGAACAGCCATTGCGCTGTTCCCGGCGAGGGAAGGACGGCCAGCGCGCCGTCGACGATGGTGGTGTCGAGCGCGGGATTGGCCGGGTTGCAGATGAGCGTGGCGACGAGGGACATGCAGGCGTATCAGCTAGATTTGAGCAAGGCCGTGCTTATCGCAGGGCCGACCGCCAGCGGCAAGTCGGCCCTGGCGCTCGAATTGGCACAAAAGACCGGCGGCGTCGTCATCAACACCGATTCCATGCAGGTCTATCGCGATCTCCGCATCATCACGGCGCGGCCGACACCGGAGGAGGAGGCGTGCGCGCCGCACCGGCTCTATGGCCATGTCGACGCATCTGTCAATTTCTCGGCGGGTGCCTGGGTGGCGGATGCCGGAGAGGTGCTGGCGGAGGCGCGCGCGGAAAAGCGCTTAGCCGTCTTCATCGGCGGGTCCGGCCTGTACTTCAAGGCGTTGACGCGCGGCCTGTCCGCGGTGCCGGCTATCCCGGCCGAGATACGCGATGCCGTTCGCGCGCGGCTGGAGCGCGACGGTGTCGAGGCGTTGCACGCTGAGCTGGCACGCCGCGATCCCATATCGGCCGAACGCCTGAAGCCGCGCGACCGCACGCGGATTGCCCGTGCGCTGGAAGTCGTCGAAGCCACCGGCCGTACGCTGCCCGACTGGCACCAGGAAGGCCTGCCGCCGCTGCTGCCTCGGAGCGAATTCACCGCCCTGTTCCTCGCGCCCGAACGCGATCAACTTTATGCGCGGATCGATGCGCGGTTCGGCGCGATGCTGGCCGCCGGCGCGCTGGATGAGGTCGCGGCGCTGGCCGCGCGAAAGCTCGATCCCTTGCTGCCGGCCATGAAGGCCCATGGCGTGCCGGCGCTGATCCGCTACCTAGTCGGCGAGATCACGCGCGAAGAGGCCGCCGAAATCGGCCGCGCCGACACCCGCCATTACGCCAAGCGGCAGTTCACCTGGTTCCGGCACCAACTGCCGGAGTTTGAATGGGTGAAGCCGGAGGCGGCGAGGGGGTGGCTTCGGACCATCCCGGAATGACAACGAAAGTGGTGAGGCGGACCGCGCGCATGGCTGCACGCATAAAATTCCCCCTCGCCGAGCCGCCGGAACGCCGCTAAGCTGCAAAAATCGCGCCGATGGCGCCATTGCCTTGACATTCAGGGTGGGGCGGCTATGTTCGCGCAACCTTTGGGAAGTCCGAGCCGCAAAATGCGTAATATTATTACCAAACTCCTTATCGTAGTCGTACCCAGGCGCACCGCCGGGGGTGGCTGAGGCCATCCCAAAGTCAGGCGGTGTGCATTGGGCCTCTCGGGCCCTTTTTTTATTCCCTCAAGACCTCGAAACCGAAGAAAGCCGCGCCAACCGCGCATCCGGAGCAGACCATGACCGACAAGAGCCACGATCCCAACCAGATGACCGGCGCCGCGATGATCGTGCGCGCGCTCATCGATCATGGTGTCCAGCACCTGTTCGGCTATCCCGGCGGAGCGGTGCTTCCGATCTATGACGAGATTTTCCAGCAGAGCGACGTCGAGCACATTCTGGTGCGGCACGAGCAGGGCGCCGGCCATGCGGCCGAAGGCTACGCGCGCTCGACCGGCAAGCCGGGCGTGGTGCTGGTGACGTCAGGCCCCGGCGCCACCAACATGGTGACGCCGCTGACCGACGCGCTGATGGATTCGATTCCCCTGGTCTGCATCACCGGGCAGGTGCCGACGCATTTGATCGGCAATGACGCGTTCCAGGAATGCGACACCGTCGGCATCACCCGTCCCTGCACCAAGCACAACTGGCTGGTGCGCGACGTCAACGATCTGGCCAAGGTGCTGCACGAGGCGTTCTATGTGGCGACCACGGGCCGTCCCGGCCCCGTCGTGGTCGACGTGCCCAAGGACGTGCAGTTTGCGATCGGCACCTACCATCCGCCGCGCAAGTCCGACGTGCATGTCTCCTACACGCCGCGGGTGAAGGGCGACGCCGCGCAGATCCGTAAAGCCGTGGCGCTATTGGCTTCCGCCAAGCGGCCGGTGATCTATTCCGGCGGCGGCGTCATCAATTCCGGCACCGAAGCGTCGAAGCTGCTGCGCGACCTGGTCGAGGTTACGGGTTTCCCGATCACCTCGACCCTGATGGGCCTCGGCGCCTATCCGGCCACAGGCAAGAACTGGCTCGGCATGCTGGGCATGCACGGCACCTACGAGGCCAACATGGCGATGCATGATTGCGACGTCATGCTGTGCGTCGGCGCGCGCTTCGACGACCGCATCACCGGCCGCACCGATGCGTTCTCGCCGGGCTCGAAGAAGATTCACATCGACATCGACCCGTCCTCGATCAACAAGAACATTCGCGTCGACGTGCCGATCATCGGCGATGCCGGCAACGTGCTCGGCGACCTGCTGCAGGTGTTCAAGGCGGAGGCGAAGAAGCCCGATATCAGGATCTGGTGGCAGGAGATCGCCAAGTGGCGCGCGCGCAATTCGCTCGCATACAGGAAGAACAACGATGTCATCCTGCCGCAATACGCCATCGAACGCCTGTTCGCGGCGACGCGAGGGCACGACACCTACATCACGACCGAAGTCGGCCAGCACCAGATGTGGGCGGCGCAGTTCTTCGGGTTCGAGGAGCCGCACCGCTGGATGACGTCGGGCGGTCTCGGCACCATGGGCTACGGCCTGCCGGCCGCGCTCGGCGTGCAGGTCGCGCATCGCGACAGCCTCGTGATCGATATCGCGGGCGACGCCTCGGTGCAGATGACGATGCAGGAGATGTCGACGGCCGTTCAGTTCGAGCTGCCGATCAAGATCTTCATCCTGAACAACCAGTACATGGGCATGGTGCGGCAGTGGCAGCAGCTCCTGCACGGCAACCGGCTGTCGCATTCTTACTCCGAAGCGCTGCCGGATTTCGTCAAGCTGGCGGACGCGTTCGGCTGCGTCGGCCTGCAGGCGATCAAGCCCAGCGATCTCGACGGCGCGCTCAAGGAAATGATCAGCGTCAAGCGCCCGGTGCTGTTCGATTGCCGCGTCGCCGCGCTGGAAAACTGCTTCCCGATGATTCCGTCCGGCAAGGCGCACAACGAAATGCTGCTGCCGGCGGAAGCCACCGACGAGGCTACCGCCGCCGCCTTCGCCGGCGGCAAGGCGCTGGTGTGAGGGCGCTGGACACAAATTCCGCTGTCATCGCCCGGCTGGACCGGGCGATCCAGTACGCCACGGCTTCTGCGTTGCTCTCGGGCGTCTCTGGAATACTGGATCCCCGCTTTCGCGGGGATGACAAGAATGAGGAAAGATCGACTGGAAACCAAAATGTTTGATCTCAGGGAGCTCGAACGTGCGCACGAGATCGTCGGCCAGGCTGTGCCGCCGACGCCTGCGCATGCGTGGCCGCTGCTTAGCGACCGGCTCGGCGCTGACGTCGTGGTCAAGCATGAGAACCACACGCCGATCGGCGCCTTCAAGGTGCGCGGCGGGCTGGTTTATCTCGACCGGCTGAAGCGGGAGCGACCGAACACGCCCGGGATCATTTCCGCCACGCGCGGCAATCACGGGCAGAGCCTCGCCTTCGCGGCTGGCCGCCACGGCGTTCCGGCCGTGATTTATGTGCCGCGCGGCAATTCAGTGGAGAAGAACCGCGCCATGCGCGCGTTCGGTGCCGAACTGGTCGAACATGGCGAGGACTTTCAGGCGGCCGCCGAAGAAGCCGAGCGCCGCGCCCAGTTCGCCGGCCTCCACATGGTGCCGTCCTTCCATCCCGATCTCGTACTCGGCGTAGCCACCTATGCGCTCGAATTGCTGAGGGCTGCGCCCGACCTCGACGTGCTCTACGTGCCGATCGGGCAGGGCTCGGGGATTTGCGGCTGCATCATGGCGCGCGATCTCTTAGGTGCCACGACCGAGATCGTCGGCGTGCAATCGACCGAAGCGCCGTCCTATGCGTTGTCGTTTGCGGCCGGCACGGTCGTGACCACCGAAACCAGCAATACGCTGGCCGACGGCATGGCCACGCGTGTTCCCGTCGCGGAAGCGCTCGCGGTTATCAGCAAGGGCGCCGCGCGCATCGTGCAGGTCACAGACAATGAGGTTGCCACGGCTGTCCGCGCCTACTGGACCGACACGCACAATCTCGCCGAAGGCGCGGGCGCGGCTGCGCTCGCAGCCGCGCTGCAGGAGAAGGCAAAGCTCGCCGGCAAGCGCGTCGGCCTGGTCCTGAGCGGCGGCAATATCGATTTCGATCTGTTCCGCAGATGGGTCGGGACGGACGTCACAGCGACCGGCCAACGGGCCGTGGCGTGATGAGAGGACATGTAAGGGGACGATAATGAACCAGCCCGCATCCGCCTACTTCCTGGAAGATCGCCACGATCCAAACGAGACGCACACGCTCTCGGTCCTGGTGCAGAACGAGCCGGGCGTGCTCGCGCGCGTGATCGGCCTGTTCTCCGGCCGCGGCTACAACATCGAGAGTCTCACCGTTTCCGAAACCGAGAGCCAGAAACATCTCTCGCGCATCACCATCGTCACCACAGGTACGCCGATGGTGATCGAGCAGATCAAGCACCAGCTCGATCGCATGGTGCCGGTCTACCGCGTCGTCGACATGACGATCACTGGCCGCTCGATCGAGCGGGAACTCGCCATGGTGAAGGTGCGCGGCGGCGGCGACCACCGCGTCGAAGCGCTGCGGCTGGCAGATGCGTTCCGCGCCCGCGTGATCGACGCCACGACAGAGAGTTTTGTGTTCGAGATCACAGGCAATTCCACCAAGATCAGCCAATTCATCGACCTGATGCGCCCGCTCGGCCTTGTCGAAGTGTCGCGCACCGGCGTTGCCGCGATCGGGCGCGGGCCTGAAGGGATGTGAAACATGCTGGCGCGCGACTGGTATTACAATCAACGGCGGCAGCTCGGCCTCGATTCCGCGGTCGCCTCGATCTATGACCGGCATGACGACAGCGACCTCCGGGCGCGTGCGGCGCTGGCCATGCTCGGCGTGCAGAAGGGCTGGCGGGTGGCCGATATCGGTTGCGGCAACGGCGTCCTGGCCTGCGAGGCGGCGCTAATGGGCGCCGAGGTCGACGCGATCGACATTTCGCCGGCGATGCTGGCGCTCGCCAATATCCAGGCCCGCGACCGCAAGATCGCGATTCGGACCCAGCCGGCCGGCATGCTGAGCTTCGCCTACCAGCCGAATTCGTATGATCTGATTGTCAGCGAGTTCACGCTGCATCATTTGCCGGATTTCTGGAAGGCGGTGGCGCTGGCAAGAATCTATGCGGCGCTGAAGCCCGGCGCCAATTTCTACCTGCGCGACATCGTCTTCGTCAGCATGCCCGACGGCACTGAGCGCGATGTCGAGCAATGGGCCGATTTCACCATCAAGAACCACGATTTCCAGCGCGAGGGCGTGGTCACCCATATGCGCGACGAATACTCTACCTTCGGCTGGGTGATCGAGCGCATGCTGACCGATGTCGGCTTCACGCTGGAATCGGTCGACTATCACGCGCCGCTGCACGGCACTTACCTCTTGCGCAAACCAAAGCCGGACCAACAGAGCTAAGAAAACCAACAGAGCCAGGAACCAACAGGGCCAAGAAAAATGAAACCGGCCGATGTCTGCATCGCCGTGCTGGTGGCGGTGATCTGGGGCCTTGCCTTCGTAGCAAGCCGGATCGCGCTCGACGAGTTTTCGCCGGAACTGATGACGACGCTGCGCTTTTCCATCGCCGCCTTGCCCTGCCTGTTCGTGGCGCGGCCGAAGGTTTCATGGACGGTGCTGGCCTCGATCAGCTTCACGCTGTTCCTCGGGCAGTTTCTCGCCCAGGCCTTTGCCATCGCCCACGGCGTTCCCGTCGGCCTTTCCAGCGTGATCGTGCAGAGCCAGGCGCTGTTCACCATCGGTTTTGCCGCGCTCCTGTTCCGCGAGCGGCCGGGCGCGTGGCAGACCGTTGGCATCGGCGTCGCCACGGCCGGCCTGCTGATGATCTGCGGCACCGTCGGTTATGATTTCAGCATCAGTGCCTTCGCCATATTGATGATCTCGCCGCTCAGCTTCGCAGCCGGCAACCTGCTGCTCCGGCGCGCACCTGATGTGCCGATGTTCGATCTGTTCGCATGGCTGTGTCTGGTTGCGGCGGTCCCATTGTTTGCGCTGACGCTGGTCAGCAACGGCCCGCAGCCGACCTGGCATGCGCTGACCCATATGTCGCTGACCGGCCTGATGTGCATGATCGGTCTCGGCGGGGTCTCCACCAGCATCGCCTACTGGCTGTGGGGGAGGCTACTGCGGGACTATCCTGCGGCGCAGGTGGTGCCGTTCGCGCTGCTGGTGCCGTTCGTTGGTTCCGCCGCCTCCAGCGTGGTGTTCGGCGAAACCTTCGGGCCGCTGCGGCTGGCCGGGATGGTCACGGCGGTGGGCGGCATTGCCGTCATGCTGCTGTCGAAGCGTCCCAAGACCTTAGAAAAACAAGTTCTGCCAAAGATCGCGTGAGGTCCCATGTCGCATTCGTGCTAATCGCCTTCGTCATGTTTGCCACGGTGATGTTCTTCACGCCGGGGCCGAACAACATCATGTTGCTCTCGTCGGGGCTGACTTACGGCTTCCGCCCGACCATCCCGCACATCATGGGAATCACGGTCGGCTTTGCCTTCATGGTCGGCGCGGTCGGTCTCGGGCTCGGGACCGTCTTCATCGCCTATCCCGTGCTGCAGACCATCCTGAAATATGCCGGGGTCGCCTACCTGATCTATCTGGCCTGGGCGATTGCGATGTCCGAGCCGCCGTCCGCGGATCAGGATAGCCGTGGCCGCCCGATGACGTTCTGGGGCGCGGCTATGTTCCAATGGGTCAACGCCAAGGGCTGGGTCATGGTGATTGGCACCATCACCGCCTATGCGGCCATCGCGGCCTATCCCTGGAACATCGTGATCCAGGTCGGCTTGAGCTTGGTCCTCGGCATCCTGTCCTGCACCGCCTGGGCGCTGTTCGGCACTTCGCTGCGCCCCGTCCTGACCTCCCGGCGGGCGGTGCGGGCCTTCAACATCATCATGGCGGTGCTGCTGCTGGCGTCGCTCTATCCGGTCTTCATGGACGCATGATGCCGCACCTGGCCATGCAGAAACGGGTTTCCCCTGAAGCGGAAAATGCTCTAGACAACGCCGGAAATTCACGGGCGACCGGCGGTCCTATTCCCCCAAATGCCTGATTAACCGGCCGTTTTGGCCATCGATTAAGGAAACGACCCATGCGTGTTTATTACGATCGTGATGCCGACCTGAACCTGATCAAGGGCAAGAAGGTCGTCATCGTCGGCTATGGCAGCCAGGGCCACGCCCATGCGCTGAACCTGAAGGATTCCGGCGTCAAGGAAGTCGCGATTGCGCTGCGCAGGGGCTCGGCCTCGGCCAAGAAGGCGGAAGCCGCCGGCTTCAAGGTGATGGAAGTCGCCGAGGCCGCCAAATGGGCCGACCTCGTGATGATGCTGACCCCCGACGAATTGCAGGGCGACATCTACCGCGAGCACCTGCACGACAACATGAAGAAGGGTGCGGCGCTCGTGTTCGCTCACGGGCTCAACGTCCATTTCAACCTGCTCGACCCGCGCGCCGACCTTGACGTGCTGATGATCGCGCCGAAGGGCCCCGGCCACACCGTGCGCTCGGAATACCAGCGCGGCGGCGGCGTGCCCTGCCTGATCGCGATCGCCAAGGACATCTCCGGCAACGCCCATGACCTCGGCCTCAGCTATGCCTCGGCGATCGGCGGCGGCCGCGCCGGCATCATCGAAACCACGTTCAAGGAAGAGTGCGAAACCGATCTGTTCGGCGAGCAGGTGGTGCTCTGCGGTGGGCTGGTCGAGCTGATCAAGGGCGGCTACGAGACGCTGGTGGAAGCCGGCTACGCCCCCGAGATGGCCTATTTCGAATGCCTGCACGAGGTGAAGCTGATCGTCGACCTGATCTATGAAGGCGGCATCGCCAACATGAACTACTCGATCTCCAACACCGCCGAGTACGGCGAATACGTCACCGGTCCACGCATCGTCACATCAGAGACCAAGGCCGAGATGAAGCGGGTGCTCAACGACATCCAGTCCGGCAAGTTCGCCCGCGACTGGATGCTGGAGAACAAGGTCAACCAGACCTCGTTCAAGGCGACCCGCGCCAAGCTCGCCGAGCATCCGATCGAGGAAGTCGGCGCAAAACTCCGCGACATGATGCCGTGGATCAAGAAGGGCGCACTGGTCGACAAGACCAAGAACTGACGGTGTCGTTCCCCGGATGCAGCGCAGCACGCAAGTGATGCGCTACTGGTCCGGGGTCCATCGGCGTTCGCGAAGCGGTCCCGGCTCTTCGGCGCATCGCTGGCGCGCTGCACCGCGTCCGGGACATGAGAGCGTCCAAGCGCAGGTTCGGCGTTACCGACATACCAATAATTAAGCGTTCGACGCTACGTTCGGGCGAGATCGCGAACGCGGTCTCGCCGCTTCTTCAAAGAATTTATGGCTCAACCATATTCTTCAACGCGCCGCGCCGAGTGCGCCGCCCGAGCCGAAACGAAGAGCTGACGCTTCATGCACATTCTTGGTGCGAAGCAATTCAACAGTTACATTAACGACAGAAAAGCCAGCGTTTACCGAGTCAAAGCGCGGTTGCTTAATCTGCATTCTCGTTCGCGAAGCGAGGTCGCCGGTCGAACAGCGCGACCGGGTATCAGTTTCTCCATGCAGTGAGGCGAGGTCGGCACCCGGTCAAAGACGGCGGTCGACCGGCGCAGGTCCGACTCAAGCAATCCGAACCGCCTACTTCTCGATCCTGTTGTGCAACTGCCAGAAGCGCACTGTGCGCTGGGCCGTCTCCATCGACAGTTTCCGGTAATCGCGCTCCGCGATCTCCAGCGTCTGCTCGTTGACCGAAGGCATCACCGGCCGGTTGCGCAGGATCGACTCGACCGTCGGCCAGTTCAGGCGGGCCGACCGGCAGGGAATGAGGAGGAGGTCGGCGCGGGGGCCTTCCATCAGCCGAGCCACCATTTCGATTGGCATCTCATTGAGAACCGCGATCGCAACCGTGACCTCGTCGAACTTTTTCGATTCGGCGAAATTATAGACCGCCGCGTCGTCCAGCTCGTTCAGCCCCTTCATCAGCTTTACGTACTCCTCGGCAACGCCGAAGCTCCGCCCCGAGGGCGGCGTTTCGCGGGCGATCGTGTTCAGGACCTGCTTGATCTCTTCCTGGAGCGCAGGCGGCGCGATGGCCAGCAGGCGGGCGCGGACCGCGTCCTTGGCGCGTCGCAGCAGATCGCGCATGCAATTTACCGGCAGATCGCCGCGAAGGCCGAGAATCTCGACCAGCTCGTCGTCGGCGGAGGCGCGGGCGACGATGTTGGAATAGCCTTCTTCGGAAAACTGCGCGCCGGCATTGTTGGCCAGCTTGCGGATCACCTGGTTTTCGCCGCGATCGACGATGACGTCGGTCACGGCCGCGGGCAGGTTGGGCCGGCCGGAAATGGCGAGCAGGTGATCCTGCCCCTTGCTGCTGGCGATCTCGACCAGCACGTCGGTCCCGAGCCGGCTGGAATTTGCAAGCACATTGCCGGCGACCTCGATCTCGTCGTCCCAGGCAAGATGCTGGATGACCTCGAACGGCGCGTAGTCGAGCGGCGCCAGCCGTTTCGAGAGTTCGGCCTTGGCCCGCGTTTCGACGCGCGCGATCAGGAGGCAGAGCACGTCGTCGAAGACCTTGACCTGGTCGTCGCTGAGGCGGTCCCCGTCATTGAGGAAGAGATCGGTCACCTGCCGCAGGGTTTCAACCCGTCGGGCGGATGAACCGCCTCTGACGGCATCTTCAAGTTCGGCAATGATCGAGTGCGCCGGCTGTTGCACCATTGTGGGCAGCCTGTCTGGTTGTTGATGGGTTGGCGCGCACAATGCCGAGCCGAGCCTTACACCTGCGTTAAAGGCGCGATCCGGTGGAAATACAGATCGACTGCATCTGAAACGGGCAATCCATTGGCGGCGGTCATCGCAGGCACTCCGGCATCGAAGCAGGCCGCGCATTGCAAACGTCGCGTTCCGAATTATTTACCAAAGCGATCGGGGCGTATGCTGCGATTTCACGCGATAAATCGCCGATGTCGAACCGGATCGGGCATGTACCATCGCTTCCGGTACCCCGGTCCGGCTGCTATCCTCTCCAAACCGTTCCCGGGAAAAATCGAATAGCAGCTTGCCAAACAAGACGCCGTCAAGGCTGGCCGCACCCGCGGAGGAAGCTGACAAAGCCAGTGCTTAAGCATTCCTTCACGACAAACTTCATTAAACCTCTCACAAGGGCTTAGGTCATGAGATCTGTCGTCATCACCGGCGCGTCCACCGGCATCGGCTGGGCCAGTGCGAAATTGCTGCTCGACCGCGGCTTCCGCGTGTTCGGCAGCGTCCGCAAGCAGGCCGACGCCGACCGCCTCAAGGGCGAGTTCGGGGCGAACTTCTCGCCGCTGATCTTCGACGTCACCGATGAGGCCGCCGTATTGGCTGCCGCGCGCGAGGTCCGCAACGCCCTCAACGGGGAGACTCTCGCCGGTCTCGTCAACAATGCCGGCATAGCCGTCTCGGGCCCGGTGCTCGAACTCGCCGCCGACGAATTCCGCCGCCAGATGGACGTCAACTTCATCGGCCCTGTTATCGCGACCCAGGCTTTCGGGCCGCTGCTCGGCTCCGATCCGGCCCTGAAGGGACCGAAGGGGCGGATCGTGATGATCTCCTCGGTCGCCGGCAGGAACGGCAATCCGATGACCTCGGCCTATTCCGCATCCAAGCACGCGATCGAGGGGCTTTCGGAGAGCCTGCGCCGCGAACTGATGCTATTCGGGATCGACGTCATCATCATTGCGCCGGGCGCGGTAAAGACGCCGATCTGGAGCAAGGCCGAGGAGGTCGATATCTCCGCCTACAAGAACTCGCCGTATTTTCCGGCGCTGGAGAAAATCCGCGCCTTCATGCTGGGCCTTGGTGCGACTGGATTGCCGGCGGAGAGGATCGCCGAGAAAGTCTTCGAGGCATTGACGCTGCCGAAACCCAAGGTGCGCTACGTGATCGCGCCGGATCCGATGCGGCAGTTCATGGCAGCCGTGTTGCCCAAGCGCACCCTCGACAGGATCATCGCCAAGCGCCTCGGGCTGACGCCGCAGGGATGAAGTCGGTCGTGATAACGCGCATTGGTAAGACCCACGCCGAGTTGACCCTGCTTGCCAACGCGGCGCTCCGCGCTCAACCCGGGTGCGAAACCGCTTCCGTTCCGGCGCTGTCGGCGTTGCCCGTCCGCGAGGGGCGAAACTGGGAGATCCCCAACGTCGTACTCGGCGACAGCCTGATCAGCGATGTCGATCGGGCCGTCATCACGGTGCACCATCAGCTCGGCCGCAAGTTCTTTTTGAAGGCGGACGACTAGATCAACCGGCCTGAACGGTCTGCTTGGCCCGCGGCGCCATTGCGATCATCCGCAGCGCGAACACCGCCACCAGCGGTATCAGGAACAGCGCATAGAGCGGCATGTCGGGAATCCGCTTGCCGAACGAGACCATGAACTGGAACAGCAGGTAGTAGCCGCCGGCGAGATGCAGCCGGCGCCAGGCGCGTGCGCCGATCGCGGCCGCGGTGCGGTCGAACGAGGTCGCGGCCATGGCGATGATGAAGGCGTAGCCGATGCCGCCGAAGATGTAGGACGCGATCGAGGTCGCCGCCGCATATCCGGCGGGATCCATGATGGCGAAGGCTATGATGGCGACCGCGTGAATGGCGTGCGAGGCCGCAAAGCTGACGCCGAGATAGCGGCGGTTGCGGCGCAGCCATCGGGTCCACGCGTTGGGCCACATCAGCGCCAGCGCGGCCGAGAAGGCGAGGCAGAACAATACCAGCGAGGTTCGCGCGGTGAAGCGGATCACCATGCGCACGCCCTCGACCTCGAACGAGCGCATGCCGGCGATCCAGATGCTGAGGGCGAGCAGGGTCAGCGAGAGCAGGGCGAACAGCCGCCAGCCATCGAACCAGTTTTGACGCGTCGGCATGTTCGTTCCCCCATCGATTGTGCGTCATTGCGAGCGAAGCGAAGCAATCCACCTCACCAAGTCAAGAAAGAATGGATTGCTTCGCTTCGCTCGCAATGACGCGGATGCGCAATGTAATCGCCAGTTACATATGCCGATGCCGGGCGGTCAATAGTGTAATCGGTGCTTACATTCACAAGGCAGTGATGGTAGGAGAGGACATGCATCCCGTCGCCAAATCGTCCGCCGCGAAATCCTCGGCCGTCAAGCCGCGCCGTCGCGCGTCCCGCGCGACCGCGCCAAAGCCGTATCATCACGGCGATCTCCGGCGCGTCCTGCTCGATGCCGCGCTGCAGTTGGTCGACGAGGGCGGGGCGGAGGCGGTCAGCGTCCGCGAAGCCGCCCGCCGCGCAGGCGTGTCGCCAGGGGCGCCGTTCCGGCATTTTCCGAGCCGCGACGCCCTGATGCAGGCGGTGGCGGAGGAGGCGCAGCGCCGGTTCCGCGCCGAGATCGAGACGGCGCTTGCCGCCGCAGCCCCCGGCGATCCACTCGGCCGCTTTCGCTGCCTCGGGCTCGCCTACCTGCGCTGGGCGATGCGCAATCCGACCCATTTCGAGATCATTTCCAGCCGGCGCTTTTTTGAGCACGACAAAGCCGCCGCCATCTCCCGCGACAATGCCGAACTGATCGAGCTGACCGAGCAAGCGCTCGCCGAAGCCTTCGCGGCGGGCCAGCTCCGCGCCGTGGACCTCAGGCAGGTCCAGATTGCCGGCCGGGCGCTGGTTTATGGCTTTGCCCGGATGAATATCGACGGCCATTTTCCGCGCTGGGGGGTGGCCGCCCCCGAGGCCGAGCGGACCGCCGAGGCAATCCTCTATCTTTTCATCGAGGGGATTGCCAGCCGGCTCTGACTCCTGCCGTCATTCCGGGTTCGCTTCGCGCCCCGGAATGACAGCGCCAAATTTACTCTGCTGCGTTCGCCCGGCGGCATATTCATTGCGCGTTCATGACGATTCCACTACGTTTTTATGACACGACACAGGTTCCGGATGGGTCGTGCGTCTCCTGGTCGTCACCAGCCAAGGCTTTGCATTGCGCCGGGTCATGTTGCGTTTTTCCCCATGGCGCCCGCGCCAAATCCAGGGCCCTCCGCCACCACCCTTGCCGCCGGCCTTGCCGCCATCGGCTTCTGGCGGCTTTCGGCTGTCGCTGTACCGCACATGGCAGCGCTGGCGGTCCTGCTGCAGACCGAAACCGATTTCGGCGGCCGGATGGGCTTCGCCCTGGCATGGGGCATCCTGAACTTCTTCTTTATCGCGCTGCTGCGGCGGCCGGCGCTGTCGGCCGCGCTGTCGCTGACGCTGGTCGTGCTGCTGGTGCTGCTGTCGCGGCTCAAGCACGACGTCGTGCAGATGACCGCGAACTTCGTCGACCTGATGGTGATCGACCGCGACACCGCGGCCTATCTGTTCACGATCTTTCCCAACCTGCGCTGGAGCGTGGTCGGCGCCGCGCTCGTCATCCTGCCGCTGATGTATGCGCTGTGGTGGCTCGATCCGTTCCGCATCCGCCGCCTGCCGGCGGTGGCCGGCCTGCTGGCCGGTCTCGCCGCGCTGGCTGGTTATTCCATCGCCTGGCCGGATGAAGCCTGGCGCGGCTATTACGACGACGGCTATTTTTCCAAGTTCGCCCGCTCCGGCGTGACGGCGGTTTCCGACTTCGCCAATTACGGCTTCATGGAATCGGAGGCCGTAACCGCCGAGCGGCTGAAGATGCCGCTGGTCGATTCCTGCCATGTCGCCGGCCGCCGCCCACACATCATCATGATCCATGACGAGTCGAGCTTCGACATCCGTCAGGCCGCTGGCGTCAAGGTGCCGCCGGGCTATGGCAGCCACTTCAAGTCCTTTGACGGCCGCGAGCGCAAGTTCATGGCCGAGAGCAGCGGCGGCGCAAGCTGGATGGCCGAGTACAACGTGCTGGCCGGCCTGTCGTCGCGCTCGTTCGGCCGCTTCTCCTATTTCGTCACCCGCATCGCGTCGGGGCGGGTCGAGCGCGGGTTGCCGCTGGCGCTGCGCCGTTGCGGTTACAGCACCCTCTCGCTCTATCCGGCCTACGGCGCCTTCATGGGCGCGCGCGGCTTCCAGACTTCCACCGGCATCCAGCACTTCTATGACGCACGCGCTCTCGGCGCGAAGGGCATCGAGCCGGACAGCTTCTTCTACGACAAGGCGGTCAAGCTGATCGCCGAGCAGCCGGCCAATACGCCGCTGTTCACCTTCGTCTATCTCGCTGCCAATCATTTCCCCTGGGAAACCAGGTTCCGCCCGGATCTGCTGCCGTCCTGGCGCAAGCCCGGCAACGAGCCGGTGGTCGACGAATATCTGCGCCGCCAGACCATGAGCGCCGGCGACTATGCGGGCTTCATCGCCAGCCTGAAGAAGAAGTTCCCGGCGCAGCCGTTCCTGATCGTTCGCTACGGCGATCATCAGCCGGAGTTTTCGTCGAACCTGCTGGATCCCGGCCTGGACGAAGCCAGGGTCGCCCGCAAGTTCACGACCTACGACGCGCGCTACTTCACCACCTACTACGCGATCGACGCTATCAATTTCGAGCCGGTGAAGAGTTCCGCCGTTATGGACACGATCGACGCGCCCTATCTGCCGCTGGTGATCCAGGAAGCCGCCGGCATTCCGCTCGACCCTTCGTTCGAGGAGCAAAAGAAGATCATGCTCCGCTGCAAGGGTGTATTCTACGCCTGCAAGGACGGGGCTGAAGCGCGCAGGTTCAACCGGTTGTTGATCGAGGCAGGTTTCATCAAGGGGCTCTAAGGAGCGATATGTCAGCCGTTGCCGAATCCGGAATGAGCGAAAGCATCCGCGCGGAATCGCGCGGCGCCGGATTCTTTGCTCTGGCCGGCCTGATCGTTGCCGTGCATCTGACCGCGCTGGCGGTCCTGCTGTTCACCGAGTACGGGCCGTTTGCGATCACGCTGTCGCTGCTGGCGTGGGTGTTCGTGAACTGCCTTTTGCTGTCCATGCTGCCGCGGCCCGGAATCTGCGCTGCGCTGGCGCTGGCCTTGATCGTGATCTTGATCGCGCTGTCGCACTTCAAGTTCGGAATTCTGCAGCTAACGCTGACCTTCCTCGACTTCCTGATCATCGACCGCGATACGTTTTCGTTCCTTCTCTCGGTGTTCCCGCGCTTGCAGTTGCAGTTGATGTTGGCAGGCCTCGTTGCGGTTCCGCTGTTGTGGCTGGTCTGGCGTTTCGATCCGTTCCGCGTGCGCCGCCGCTTTGCGCTGACTGGGCTGGCTGCGACGACGGCATTGATCTCGGCGATGTCGGTAGTCTGGCCCGAGCAGGCCTGGGAGCCGTTCCAGGGCGTCAACCACATTTCCAGTCTGGCGCGTTCCGGCGTGGTCGCGGTGTCGCGGCTGGCTTCGACCGGATGGATCGAGGTCGATCCGCCGACGAATGGCCCGCTTCGCCTTGCGGGAGCGCACGCTGCCGGCCTGCCCATGCTGCCGCCCGCCGAGACCTGCGACGCCACGGCAAAGCGACCGCACATCATCATGCTGCTCGACGAGTCGAGCTTCGACATCTCGGCCGCGCCTGGCATCAAAGTGCCGCAAGGGTACTCCGACTACTTCAAGTCCATCGACGGCAAGCAACGGACCATGATCGCGGAGGCAACCGGCGGCCCGACGTGGTACACCGAATTCAACGTCCTGACCGGCATGTCGGCGCGGTCGTTCGGCGATCTGAAGTTTTATGTCACAAGGATCACCGCGAACCGTGTTGCGCGAGGGTTACCGCAAGCGCTTAAGCGTTGCGGATACAAGACCTTCTCGCTCTATCCGACCTATGGCAACTTCCTCGGCGCGCGCGCATTCCAGAAGGGTACTGGCGTCGGCCACTTCATCGACATGGCGGATATGGGCGTCGCCCAGGATATGCAGCCCGACAGGTTCTACTTCGATCAGGCCTTGAAGGTGTTTGCGCGGGAGCAGCCGCAGCACGCGCCGGTCTTCATGTTCGTCTACCTCACGGCCAACCATTTTCCCTGGACCGACGTCTATCGGCCCGATCTGACACCGCCGGACTGGACGCCACCGGGAAACACGGCGGAGACCGACGAATATATTCGTCGCCAGGTCATGACGCAGAACGACTACCGCGTATTCATCGCTGCCCTTAAGCGCGACTATCCGGATCAGTCGTTTCTGGTGTTGCGCTTCGGCGATCACCAGCCGGCCATCTCGCAAAAACTGCTTGAGCCCGGCATCGATCAGAAATTGCTGGCGAAACGCTTGATGGCAGCCGATCCGCGCTATTTCTCTACCTACTACGCGATTGACGGCATCAACTATCGGCCGGGCGACCTCTCGTCGGCGCTTGATACGCTCGATGCGGCCTACATCCCGCTCGTGATCCAGGAAGCCGCCGGCGTCCCGCTCGATCCGTCGTTCGAGGAGCAGAAGAAGATCATGCTTCGCTGCACCGGCGTGTTCTATGCCTGCCGAAAGGGCGCGGAAGCAAGACGATTTAATCGACTCCTGATCGACGCCGGGATGATCAAGGGACTTTGACGTTCGCCGTTATGGCGAGATCTCGTAGGGTGGGCAAAGCAAAGCGTGCCCATCGCGGCTATCAGACCTCATCCTGAGGAGCCGCGCAGCGGCGTTTCGATGATTGGCACCAGCCGGGCCGCATGGTTCGAGACGGCGCTGCGCGCCTCCTCACCATGAGGATTTAATGGTTGCTACGAATGTTATGTCTCTCACGTCATTGCGAGGAGCGAAGCGACGAAGCAATCCATGTCTCGGCATGCGGTGCTATGGATTGCTTCGCTTCGCTCGCAATGACGGATAAGAGGCCGCGGCCAACGACGGCTTCCTACCTATTCCCCACCTTCTCCCATAGCCATTGCGCTACCGCATCCGGTGAGCTCTCCGCGTCATTGCCTGCCGCGCGCAGATTGGCCTCGCGCATGGTGGCAATGTCGATCTTTCCGAGCAGCGGCTGAAGCGCTTTGCGCAACGCTTCGTCATTGGCGCGCTTGGGCGCGAGCAGCACCATCGCGTCGTAGGGCGGGATCGCGCGCCTGATGTCGCCCAGCGTCACCAGATCGTATTTCGCGATCAGCCCGTCGCTGGTGTAGCCGGCGATGACGTCGACCTCACCGGAGGCGACGGCCGCATACATGAAGTCCGGCTGCATCTGCCGCTGGGCGCGGAACGACAAGCCGTAGGCCTTGCGCAGCGCGGTCCATTCGGGCCGCGAGAAGAATTCATAGTCACCGGCGATCGACATGTTCGCCGCGCGCGCGGCGAGGTCGGCGATGGTGCGGATGCCCAATTGTTCGGCGCGTTTGCGCGGCATCACCAGCGCATAGGCGTTCTCGAAGCCGAGTTCGCCCAGCAGCGTGATGTTCTGCTTTGCCAGCATCGTCTTCAATTCGGCCAATAGCTCCTGGCGCGGCCTGATGTCGGTGCGGTGGAACTGGTTGGCCCATAGCGTGCCGGAATAGTCGACATAGACGTCGATATCATCAGCCGCCAGCGCCTCGAAGATGACGTTGGAGCCGAGGCCTTCCCGCGTCGTCGCAGGAAGCGAGGCCGCTTTCAGCCGCTGCGTCATCAATGCCGACAGCACATATTGTTCGGTGAAGGTTTTTGCGCCGATGATGTAGTTCGTCTGCGCGCGCATCATGGCAGGCACCAGCGTGACCGCAACGAGCGCGGCGATGCCGGCGCCGCCCAGCGCCGCGCGCAGGCGGCTGCGGTGGCGCAAGCCGCTTTCGATCAGCGCCAGCAGTTGATCGACCAGCAGCGCCAGCACCGCGGCGGCAAGGCAGCCGAACAGCACGAACACCCAGTTCTGGGTCTGCAACCCTGCAAAGATGTAATTGCCGAGGCTGGTCTGGCCGATCGGCGTCGACAACGTTGCGGTGCCGATCACCCAGACCGCTGATGTGCGGATGCCCGCCATCATCACCGGCAGCGCCAGCGGTAGTTCCACCGTGAACAGCGATTGCCGCGGCGTCATGCCGACGCCCTGCGCCGCTTCGAGGATCGCAGGCTCGACACCCAGCAGGCCGGTGATGGTGTTGCGCAGCACCGGCAGCATCGAATAGAGCACCAGCGCCAGTACCGCGGGCAAAAATCCGAACGCGGAAAAACTGACGCCGAACCACGACAGCGAGAGTGCCGCAAGCGCCAGCAGCAGCGGATAGAACAGCGCCAGCAGCGCTAATCCCGGCACCGTCTGCACGATACTGGCGAGCCCGAGCAGCGCGCCGCGCAGCACCGGCCGATGGCGCGAGAGGATCGCAAGCGGCAGGCTGACCAGAAGTCCGAGCGCCAGCGCGGTGACGCTGACGCGGACATGACTGCCGAGATAGTCGGGCAGGTGGCCCAGCGCCTCGCCCCAGCGTGGATCGGCAAAGATGCTCATGCCGCACCGTCCCGCGGCAGCAGGGCGCCGAGCCGTTCGGCCTGCCGCCGCGGCGTGCGCATGAGTTCGCCGACGTAAGCATCGTCGCTTTCGGAAAGCTCTGATGGCGTGCCCTGCGCCAGCAGCCGGCCGCCTCCCATCACCGCGATCCGGTCGGCGAGCAGGATGGCTTCCGTCATGTCATGGGTGATCATGACCGTGGTCAGGCCGAGCGTGCGATGCAGCTCGCGAAAATCGTCGCCGAGCGCATCGCGGGTTAAGGGGTCAAGCGCGCCGAACGGCTCGTCCATCAGTACGATGCGCGGCTTTGCGGCCAGCGCGCGCGCCACGCTGACGCGCTGGCGCTGGCCGCCGGAGAGTTCATGCGGCAGCCGGTTGCGGTATTGCGGCCGGTCGAGCCTGACAAGGTCGAGCAGTTCATCCACCCGCGCGGAAATCTCGGCGGGCGGAGTGCCCGTTAGCTTCGGCGTAATGCCGATATTGTCGGCGACGCTGAGATGCGGAAACAGCCCGCCGCTCTGGAAGACATAGCCGATCCGCCGCCGCAGCAGGATAGGATCGACGTTGTGCACGTCCTCGCCTTCGACCGTGATCGAGCCGGAGTCCGCCTCGATCAGCCGGTTGGCAAGCCGCAACAGCGTGGTCTTGCCCGAACCGGAGCCGCCGACGATGGCCAAAAACTCGCCCTCGGCGACCTCGAGCGAGACGTCGTCGACGGCGACGACGCGGCCATCGTCAAAGGTCTTGCCGACATTCGCGTAAGCTATCAGTGGCGTGGTCGGCATTCGGTGCGGTCCCAACCCTTGGCTCTTCCTAGCGGTACAGTGATAGCCGATAAATGGCCGGCCCGCGAATGTGGGACTTCAACTGTCCCCGGGAAGGCGTGAACGGGCGGGGTAATCGGGAAAATGCCCGGCATCGGCGGCAGGTTGCCTACATGGCGGTTGACCTTACGAAACAGCGCTCATCGCCACCTGGTTGATGGTGACTGTATGGATTGCACAACCGATAGTTCCGCCAACCGATATCGTGCTTGCAGGTGACCTTTATTCCGCCTAACAGCGTTATGCATGATCGATCGTGTGACGCTGATTACCGGTGCGTCGTCGGGAATAGGCGCCGAACTGGCACGCGTTTCGCATCAAAGGGCCATCGACTAGCCCTGGTTGATCGACACGGGGATCGCCTTGCAACGTTGGCGAGCGAAATCGTCGCCGCTGGTGGCGCGCGGCCGATTTTGATTCCTTGCGACCTCGAATACCCCGATACGTGCGATAAAATTGCCGCGGCCTTGGCCACGGAAGCGGTGGAGGTCGAGTTCGTCGTCAACAATGCGGGCTTCGGTCTGTTTGGCTGTGCGATCGAACTGGATCGGGCAGCGCAGCTCGGTATCGTCGCGGTCAACATCATGGCGCTGACCGATTTGTCGCTACGCTTTGCCGACAGCTTGATACGGCATCGCGGTGGTATCCTCAATCTGGGTTCGCTTGCCGGCTTTCTGCCAGGCCCCGGAATGGCGGTGTATTATGCGTCCAAGGCTTACGTCCTGTCGTTCAGCGAAGCGCTACGCCAGGAACTCGCACCGCACGGAGTGCGCGTGACGACGCTCTGTCCCGGTTCGGTGTCGACGGAATTTCAGGCGCGGGCCGGGATTAAACCCGGATTTGAACATGAAATGCTGAACATCCCGGCATCTGATGTCGCGCAGGCCGGGTATCGCGGCCTGATGGCGAATAAGCGCGTGGTGCTGCCCGGTCCCGGCATCAAGATTATTTCGGTTCTGCTCCGGCTGTTTCCGCGCGCGTTTATCCTGGCGGCGGTCGGTCGCATTCAGCTACGAAAGCGCGGATAAGCTTTCACCGTCCCCATTGCTTCCGACCCCAAGGCAGGGGGTGTGCTGCGTTGGCAATACACATTGCCAGATGTTCGCGCGGTGTCGCTATTCCCTTCAAAGCCCCGGGTCCTTCGGGGCTTTGTAGCTCAGAATCTGTCGCTCACGTCGGCAGGCGCAGCTCTCACGGGACGTCGACAATCTCCACCCAATTCGCGCCATTACCGACCGGGTAGCGACTGGGCTCGCCCAGCTTTCCGGTGCTTTGGTCGATCTTGTAGACCGACAGGCGGTCCGACTTTTCACCCGAAGCGACGAGATACTGGCCGCTAGGATCGATCTTGATGCCGCGCGGCTGCGCCTCAGTTGCGAAATTGGTGACGTAGGTAAGCTTGCCGGTTTCGGCCGTCACCGTGAACAGGGCGATCTTGTTGCTGGTGCGTTCGGTCGAATACAGGAATTTGCCATTGGGCGTGGTCTGGATGTCGGCCGCCCAGACTTTCGGCTTGTCGTCCTTTGGTGCGGCTGCCGCGGGCGCCGGTGCGGCGCCGGCCGGCGCCTGCGGCGCGCCCCAGACGAGACCGGCCTCCGCCGGCACAGAACTGATGCTCTCTACGAGCGTCAGCGTTCCCTTGGCCGTGTCGATCGCATATTGCGTGACGTGTCCCGAGAGCTCGTTTAGCACATAAAGGTTCTTGTTGTCCGGCGAGAGCGTCATGTGGCGCGGGCCGTGACCTGCTTCCGGGCTGACCGCCGCCGGCTCATTGGCCGTGAGCTTGCCGGTCTTGCTATCGAAGATGAACTGCAGCACCTGATTGGCGCTGAGTATGGTCGCATAGACGAACTTGTTGCTGCGGTCGGGCAGGATCGCATGCGCATTGCGGCCAGTGGCGATTACCTGAATAGCTTCCGCCTCCACCAGCCCATTTTCGCCGATCGGGCTTACCGCAAGTTTGTCGCCGCCATAGGAGGCGGTGAACAGGTAACGCCCGGTGTGATCGGTCGACACATAGGGCATGCTGTCGGGAAGCGGCGCCGACGCCTTTTGCGTGAGCGCGCCGGTCGCGGGATCGATGGCGTAGGTCAATACGCGTGTTGGCTGCGAGCGGATTACGGCATAGAGCTGCTTTTTGCTCGGGCTCACCGTCATTGGCATGACCAGTTTGGCGGCCTCGGCCTTGCCGATCGGTGTCAGCGCGCCGGTGCTGGTGTCCATGATGTAGCTGTCGATATTGCCGTCCTGTGCATTCGACACGTAGACGAACGTCTTGGCCGCGGCCATCGAGGTCACTCCGATTATAAACAGCAGCGCGAGCGCGACGCTCGTCGCTCCACTTCTTGGCGTTTTCATTTTTGCTCTCCCCGGACTTGTCAAAAGTAGCTTTCGGCCGCAGTCAGCGCTGAGACCTCATTGTGTCTCCGAGGCTCAGGCCAAGAGCATCATACCCTGTCAAACAAGCAGACCAACAGGAGACACACAGGCTCGTTTTTGCGGCTAGCAAGAGGGGACATTCGGCCAGGCTCTTCTCTACATTTCAGAACTGATGGCAACGCAAATTGCGCCGGCCGGCGCCTTGCCGCGAGAGGTGGCATCGCCTCAAAGATCAGCGGCAAGGCATCGAGGCGTTCCCACCGTCCAGGAGGGCCGTGCTCTATTTCTTTCGCGTGCGATGTTCAGCCAACCGGTCCGGGGATCCAATAGTCGCCGGAAAGTGGCCTAACTCTTACGCCATAAATTACCCCGAGCTGCAGGCTCGGATCGAAATGGCGCATCGCCCGCTCATTGAGGTCAATGATGCGGCCAGGCGTTAGTGGCCCCACGTCATTTATCTTGACGATGACCTTCTTGCCTACAGCCTCAACGAGGGCATACTTCGGCCTGGCGCCATATTGGACCCCACCAAATTTCTGGCGCAAACTCGTCTTGATGGCAGCCGCCCAGACAGAGGGTTCATAGCGCTCGCCGGAGGCTGTGTTCGGGCCGCCCTCCCGCCATCCAGGCCGGAACGGGTTGTACGTGGATGCTGCGCCAACGATCGCATCCCCAGAAGCGGCGTTGACGACGGCGCTTGAATGAACTGCAGCGATTTCACTTCGAGCAACGGTAACAGAAATGGTAAGCGCAACTACGGCGCCGCAAATTGCGGCGCTCGAGCGAAACAACATCATAACTCCTTGACTGATTTTTTAGATCGTTCGGTTCCCGACGCCGCAAAACATGGTCAAGCGAACGCGGATGCTTGACGAACTCGCGCTGATTTTTGCGGATTCGTGCCAATCCTGGCGACGGAACCGTTGTGGGAACCAGGGTGGTCCTCGCACAAGTGTTCTTAGTTCTCACCGACTAAGACAGAAATTGCGTCAGCAGCATGACTGAATAGAGCCTCTTTGTTAGGGCGTGAGTAGGAGCAAGCGTCTGACCGATGTCCCCCTTGAGGTCAAAAGCTGTCGTGGGGGTAACGTCCGCTGCCAGCGCAATGCGGATGTTCGTCTTTCAGTGCTTCCTGTCCCTCAATATCCAGATGATTGGTCGGCTCATCGAGGAGATAGAAGTTCGGTTGGGTCGGCCGGAGCAGCAGCATGCCCAGCCGCGGCGGACGATCGTGTGCATCGGCGCGTCGGCGCAAGGAGTGAGGCAAAAGCCCGCCCCGCGAGGGAGGGCGAGTTGAAGTCTCGGTCCGCTCAGCTCTGAAAGCCGAAGCTGGTCAACGACCGCGTCGCAGGCCTTCGTTGAACTTCTCCTTCGTACCCGCTAAGGCATCCCTCCAAACCTTGGGGAGAAAACATGGCGGATACCGCACAGCCGATGGCGGTCGCGCTTGGCGATGCGACAGTGGCGTTTCGCGTGGCCGGCGACCGGGTCTATACGGCCGTCGAGAAGGCCAATCTGTCCGTCCCCCATGGCGAGTTCGTCGCCATTGTGGGCCCGACCGGCTGCGGGAAATCGACGCTGCTCAACGTGGCGGCCGGGCTTTTGAAGCCCGCCGCGGGGTCGGTGAAGATTTTCGATCAGCCGCTGACCGGCCTGAACCGGGATGCCGGCTACCTGTTTCAGGCCGATGCGCTGTTTCCCTGGAAGACCGCGATCGACAATGTCGCCATTGGCCTCGACATCAAGGGCGCGCCGCGCGAGCAGGCGCTGCAGCGCGCGCAGGGCTGGCTCACATCAGTGGGGCTCGGCGCGTTCGCCAACCGCTATCCGCACATGCTGTCCGGCGGGCAGCGCAAGCGTGTCGGGCTGGCGCAGGTGCTGATCCGCGACCCCAAGATATTGCTGATGGACGAGCCGTTCGGCCCGCTCGACGCCCAGACCCGGCAGATCATGGGCAATCTGCTGCTGGAATTATGGAACGCCGACCGCAAGGCGGTGCTGTTCGTCACCCACGATCTCGAAGAGGCGATCGCGCTCGCCGATCGTGTCGTGATCATGTCGGCAGGGCCATCCGCGCGCATCATCGGCGACTGGCGGGTGCCGCTGCCGCGCCCGCGCGACATCTCGGAAGTGCGGATGGAAAAGCAATTCCACGAACTGCACCGCGAAATCTGGAGCGTGCTGAAGGACGAAGTGATGAAGGGTTATGCGCAGTCGACGCTAAGTGCGGAGGTCGGCTGATGTCGCGCCTGACACTGCTGTTCTGGCAATTGATGGTGGCCGTGGTCGCACTATCGCTGTGGCAGTTCCTCGCCACCGTGCCGGTGTTCGGCCGCATCCTGCTGCCGCCGTTCTTCTTCTCCAACCCGGTCGACGTCGCGAGCCAGATCGTCAAATGGTTCTCCTCCGGCGTGATCTGGAAGCATCTGATGATCACGCTGTGGGAGTCGGTGCTGGCTTTCGTGATCGGCTCGGTCGGCGGCGTGCTGGTCGGCTTCTGGTTCGCGCGCCAGCCGCGCGTCGCCGCGGTGTTCGATCCCTACGTCAAGATGGTCAACGCGCTGCCGCGCGTGGTGCTGGCGCCGATCTTCACGTTGTGGCTCGGCCTCGGCATCTGGTCCAAGGTCGCGCTCGGCGTGACGCTGGTGTTCTTCATCGTGTTCTTCAACGTCTATCAGGGTGTCAAGGAAGTCTCACCGACGGTACTGGATAATGGCCGCATGTTAGGGATGAGCGAGCGTCAGCTGACGCGCCACGTTTACTGGCCGTCGGCGCTGTCGTGGATGTTCTCTTCGCTGCACACTGCGGTCGGCTTTGCTGTGGTCGGCGCCGTGGTCGGCGAATATCTGGGATCGGCGGCCGGTCTCGGCTACCTGATCCAGCAGGCCGAAGGCGTGTTCGATGTCGCCGCCGTGTTTGCCGGCATGTTCGTGCTGTCGGCCTTCGTCATCCTGATCGACATGGTGGTGACACTGGTCGAGCGGCGGCTGCTGGTGTGGCGGCCGGTGGTGGCGGACGGCAGGGGGTAACGCTTCCTGCCGTCATTGCGAGCGAAGCGAAGCAATCCATCGCGCCGCACGCGGAGACGTGGATTGCTTCGTCGCTTTGCTCCTCGCAATGACGGCGGAGAGAACCGTAGGGTGGGCAAAGCGGAGCGTGCCCACCATCAAGATTGCAATGCGGATGGATGGTGGGCATGGCGCGAAGGGCGCCTTTGCCCACCCTGCGATTCTCCTGGTCTGGCGTCCGGCGGCCGAAGGCCCCACTACGTGGCGACATCGGATGCTAGTCGAAATTGCGGATCCAATTTCACGTCAGCGGTAATCGAGTTGGAAATGAAGCAGTTTTCCTTCACCTTGGCCATGATCGTTCGGGCGGCCGCGATTTCAGCCTGTCTTCCCAAGGTCAGGGTTGGCCGAACGCTGACTTCAACAATCCGATATTTGCCGTCGACATTTGCCAGCAAGCCTTCCGCGGCGCTTTCATAGGCCACAAACTCCAGCCCCTTGCTTTGAGCGAACGATACAAACGTCAGCATCAAGCAAGCATTCAGCGCGGCGACCACCATTTCTTCGGGAGCCCAGACGCCTGCCGCTCCCTTGAATTCAGGAGGACTGCCGATCTCGATGTCGGGTTTGCCGGGTGCGGACGTTCGGCCGCGGCGAGCGGTGTCCCAGACCAGGTTGTTCCTGTATTGAAAGGACTTGTAGGTTTTCCCTGTTGCCACGTGATCCTCCAGGATGACCTTATCGGAGCTCGCAGAATGTAGCGTCGGCAAAGCGAAGCGTGCCCACCATCTGCAGATCATGGGGACGCTGGATGGTGGGCATGGCACTGCGTGCCTTTGCCCACCATGCGGCTATCGCAATGGCGGCGGAGGGGCCGTGGCCCTTCAATTCAACATCTTCGTATCGTCAGGCGCCTGCGGCGGCGTCTTGATCGCGATCGCCTTGATGGTGCGGCCGTCGGGCTTGGTGCCGCCATGCGCGGTGCCCTTCGGGATCACGACGAGATCGCCCGGCTTCACCTTCACTTCCTTGTCGCCCAGCCAGATCGTGCCGGTGCCGTCGAGGATGTACTGGATCTCGTTGGTGCTGGGATGCATGTGCTTGCCGACATTGCCGTCCTGGATCGAGATGGTCATGCCGTCGGCGGCAACGAACAATTTGGAGCGCATGCCGGTGCCCGAGGGCATGCCGAGCGCATCGCCCTCGAGTTCGCCGGTATGGATGACCTGCGCCGTGATGTTCTCGGCGGCGATCGCCGGCCGCAACAGATGAGTGACGCTGCAACCGGCGGCGAACGCGGCGGCGAGCGATAGCGTGATGGCCAGGCGATTCATGGGCAGTCCCCCCTGTGTTGATTATTATGGGTGCGATGCTATGCCGCGAAACGGTTGCTGACCAGAGGTCGAGAAGTCGATCGGCCAAGACGGGGGCCTTCGACGAGGCTGGCGATATGGTTGGCCGGATTGTTCGTCGGGCGCCGGAATTGCTTGAGGCCCCCGCGTTGCGCGTTTGCCACAGGCTTTGAAATAGGCCGGCAATCTTTGGGTCGCCTGATCGACTTTATTCCGTGGAACTGAATACATGGCGCAAACGCTCGATTATTTTGGCGTTATTTTTTGATGAGCGTTTGAGGAATATTTTGCGAATTTGCACGCCTAGGCTGGGAATGCCGTTCGGTAGCTGCCGAATGTCGGCGGCTGTATTGTTGGCGGCCATGTTGCCGCTGCTGCTTTGGCCGGTGGACGAAGCGAACGCGCAGTGCGTCGGTTTCCCGGTCCAGACCAATCAGACTTGCACCAACAGCGGCACACTCGCTGATACCAGTGTTCGGGGCATTGGCAATGTCGGCCTGCAGGATCTGGGGACGCTAAGCTTGACCAACACCACGGCCGGCGTGATCTTCGCCAGCGGCTTCAGCAGTCTGGGCATCTTCGCCAATCAGGATTTGAACCTGACGAATTCTGGAAGCATCGCTGCCGCGGGTGCTGCCAACAGCGCCATTGGGGTGGGGCGAGATGCCAGCGTCAACAATTCCGGGATCATCAGGGCTGACGACGGTTTCAGCAACGGTATCGTAGCTACGCGCGACGCCAACGTGGCCAACTCCGGCACGATTTCGGCCAACGGGTCCCAGGGCACCGGCATTATCGCCATTCGAAATGCGTATGTGATCAATTCCGGAAGCATCCTGACCAACGGTCCCGATGGCTTCGGTATTTTCGTCGATCAGCACATTGCCACCGTTATCAATTCCGGGGTCATCTCGGCCAACGGAAGCGGCGGCATCGGCATTGTCTCCGGCGAGACTGTCCTTGCGACCAATTCCGGCACCATCTCGGCGAACGGCATCAGCGGCATCGGCATCAAGAGTTTTCAAGACGCCAGTTTGACGAACTCCGGAATCATCACGGCCGGAGACGGCGGTCGCGGCGTCTTTTCGCTTCGAGATGCGACCGTAGCCAATACCGGCACGATCGCGGCTTCCACCACTGGCGTCGCTATTCACGCGCTGCGGAATGCCGCCGTGACAAATTCGGGCCTCATCAGAGCCAACGACACCGGCGGCACCGCCATTGCCGCCACCCTGACCGCCGACGTCAGCAACTCAGGGCTGGTTCTGGGAAATCTGTTCGCTATCGCTGCCACCACCGCGAACGTGGTCAATTCCGGCACCATTTCGGTCAGCGCTTTCACCGGGCGGGCGATCCGCTCTCTTCAGGATGCCAACGTCACCAATTCCGGCGTCATTTCGGGCACAAGCGCGAGCACTGTTGGAATTTCTGCCGGCCGAGACGCCAACGTGGTCAATTCAGGCACCATCTCGTCGCAGGGCACCGGCACCAGCATCGGTGCCGGCCGAGATGCAAACGTACTTAATTCCGGGACCATTCTGGCTGACGGTACGTCCGGCGCCGCGATCATCGCCACGCGGGATGCCAACGTGACGAATTCGGGCGTGATTGCTGCCAATGGACCCAACGGTGTCGCGATTATCGGTCTTCAGAACGCCTACGTGATCAATTCCGGAATCGTTTCGGCGAATGGTACGGGCGGAACCGCCATTTTGGTCGATCAGCACAACGCGACCCTGATCAATTCCGGCGCCATCTCGGCCGGCAGCTTCGGCATTCAGGCCTTTGGCTCAAGCAACGTGACCAATTCCGGGATCCTCAGCGGCGGGCTTGCGGCGCTTCAGCTTGTGGGATTGCCCGACACGCTGACCGTGCAGCGGGGATCGCGGATCATCGGCGCCATCAATCTCGGCGGCGGCGGTGACACCGTCAACATGCGGGCGGTCAACCAGAACCTCACCTTCGATACGCTGACAGGTGCAACGGTGGGCGGCACGGTGCCTTATGTGGTGTCGGGCAACCGGATCGCCTCGGTCGATCCGACCTCATTTGCAACGGCCGGCAGCGTGCTTTCCGATTTCTCGCGCAGCGTTTCCGCGATCGTGCCGGCATTCGACGGCGTGACGGCATCCGGTGGCGGCGGCACGTCCGCGTTCGCCGCGCCCGATGGCGGCATGTCGCGCATCGCCGATGCCTTTGCCGGCATTCCCGGCCTCTCGGCCTATGCCTCGGACGAGATTGCCTACAAGAGTCCGACCGCAGTCCATGCCGACGGCACCACCGTGTGGGGCCGCGGTTTTGGCGGCCGGCACATCCAGTCCGCCGATGGCCTCTTGATGCGCAATGTCACGACCTGGTTCGGCGGGGCGATCGGTGTCGAGAAATCCGTGCGTCCGGATCTGCGTCTCGGCGTCTTCGTCGGCGCCGGCAGCACCCATAACAGCATTGATCCGAACAATGATGCGACCGACAGTAATCTCGGATTTGGTGGAGCCTATGCGCGCTACACCACTGGTGCATCGTTCCTCCAGGCGGGCGCGCAGGGCGGGGCGCTGCACAGCGCGACCTCTCGTCTCGTCAACAACAATCTGGTGCCCAACGGGCTGGAGACGGCGACCGCGAGTTACAACGGCTGGTACGTCAGTCCCGAGCTGACATTGGGCCATCGCTTCGAACTCGGAACGCTGCTCGATTCGCACTACGCGCTGACACCGGGCGTGCAGTTGCGCTATCTCTATGCCGGCTTCGACGGCTATACCGAAACCGGTACCACCGCGCCGCTGACGGCGGGCGGCCGCAACACGCAAAATGTCGAGGAGCGCGCCGAGCTGAAGTTGACCCGGAGCACGCAGATCTCCCCGGCGTCGCGGCTGCTTATCAATCTGTCTGGCGGAGCGCTTGGCGTGCAGCGGGTCGGTGGCGATACCATCAATGCCACCTTGCTCGCGCAGCCGCTCGCCATCGCCGCACCGGGCGCGGGCAATGTCTGGGGCGGCTTCGGCGGCCTTGCCATGGAATGGCAGTCGCGCAACGTATCTCTATTCGCCGCGGCCGAATATCTGGGGTGGAACAGTTCGGGCTCGATCGTCAGCGGTCGGGGCGGCCTCCGCGTCGGCTTTTAATCATAGGTGCAGCACCTTCTCAGGCGGCGCATGCTGCTCTATCGTGCCGCCCGAATTGAGACCGGGAGGATTACCATGAAGAAACTGTTCGGCCGGCTGGCCGCTTCGCTGCTGGCATTGGCGCTGTCCTCGGGATTTGCCGCAGCGCAAAGCAAGGTTACTGTCGCGATCGGCGGCGGCTCCTGCCTGTGCTATCTGCCGACGGTGCTGGCCAGGCAGCTCGGCGAATATGAAAAGGCGGGGCTGGCCGTCGAACTGGTCGACCTCAAGGGCGGTTCGGACGCGCTGAAGGCCGTGCTCGGCGGCAGCGCCGACGTGGTGTCGGGCTATTTCGACCATTGCGTCAATCTGGCCGCCAAGAAGCAGGAATTGCAGTCCTTCGTGATCTATGACCGCTATCCCGGCCTGGTGCTGGTGGTGTCGCCCGCGCATACCAGCGAGATCAAATCGATCAAGGATCTGGCCGGCAAGAAGGTCGGCGTCAGCGCGCCGGGCTCCTCGACCGATTTCTTCCTGAAGTATCTGTTGAAGAAGAACGGCCTCGACCCGACCAGCGCCGCGGTGATCGGCGTCGGCTTAGGAGCCACCGCCGTGGCGGCTATGCAGCAGGGACAGATCGACGCAGCGGTGATGCTCGATCCCTCCGTCACCGTTTTGCAGGGCAGCTATCCCGATTTGAAGATACTGGCCGACACCCGCAGCGAGAAGGACACGCTCGCCGTGTTCGGCGGCGAATATCCCGGCGGCGCGCTCTATACGACCACAGCGTGGATCAAGTCGCACGAAAAGGAAGTGCAGGCGCTGACCACGGCGATCGTCAACACGCTCGCCTGGATTCATTCGCACTCGCCGGAAGAGATCATGGCGAAGATGCCCGATGAAATCGTCGGCAAGAACAAGGAGCTTTATCTGGCGGCGCTGAAGAATACGATCCCGATGTATTCGCTGACCGGCAAGATGGATCCCAAGGGCGCGGATGCTGTGCTCGCGGTATTCAGCGAGAGTTCGCCGGAGATCGCCAAGGCCAATATCGACGTGACCAAGACTTACACCAACAAATATGTCGAGCAGGTCAAGAAGACCACCGGCGCGAATCCGAAGTAAGCTCTGGATTGGATCGGCGTGATATCAAGCGAAGTCAGGCGATGAGTGGCACGACACCTCCGGTCATTCATCGCGTCAGCGCGCTCGACCTCGTTGTCGAGGCGTGGACGTGGCCGTTTGCCGAAGCGCGGCGCGCGGAGATAGCCGCGCATTTCGCCGACAAGCAGTGCGAAAAGCCCGCTATGTGGAACGGCCGCGTCCTGCTCGGGCGCAACCCGGTGTTTTCAGGAGATCGCTTCAGCGCCAGCTATTTCGAAACCGATTTCGCAAGTTTTCTGGCGTGGCGCGACTGGGGTTTTCCCGACGCGAGCGTGTTCAACGGTTTCGGTATGGGCGCGCTCCGTTGTGCCGATGGCGCCTTCGTGCTCGGCGAGATGGGCCAGCATACCTCCAATGCCGGGCGCATCTATTTCCCGTCGGGCACGCCCGATCTCGACGACATCAGGGACGGCGCGGTCGACATATCGGGCAGCGTCACGCGCGAACTCGAGGAAGAGACCGGGCTGACGCCCGGCGAATACGCAAGCGAGCCGCATTGGCACTGCATCTACACCGGACCTGCGGTTGCGATGATCCGCATGTTGCGGGTCGATATGCCGGGTGACGTCGTGCGCGATCGGATCGTGGCCAATCTTGCCGCGCAGCGCCAGCCGGAACTATCCGCCATCCACCTCGTGCGCGGCGTGCGCGATCTCACCTCCGCAATGCCGCGTTTTGTCACGGCGTTCATCGAGGCGCAGCTCACTTCCGAGCCCTGACGCAGCAATACGCTTGACATCTGGTGGCGCTACCAATGTGATGGGCGACAACAAGAACAAGAAAACGCAGTGCACAAAAAATAAATCCAGGGAGGATTCCATGCCGGGGCGCAAAGCTGCACGCCTTCTCGTCGGGCTGTCTGCCGCAATCGCGGTGCTGGGGATGGCGGTTACCGCCGAGGCTCAGGAAAAGAAAATCAAGATCGGCGTGATCTACGACCTGACCGGCCCGATCGCGGGCGGCGGTTCGGAACTGCAATATATCGGCGCCAAGATCATGCTCGACCAGTTCACCAAGACCGGCGTCGAAGGCTACAAGATCGAGGCGGTCTACGCCGACGCCCAGAGCAAGCCCGATGTCGCGATCAACGAGGCGGTCCGGCTGATCGAGCAGGAAAAGGTCGACATGCTGCTCGGCTTCTATTCGTCGGCGCAATGCGTGCCGGTCGCGGCCCGGGTCGAGCAACTGAAGAAGTTCATGTGGATCACCACCTGCATTTCTTCCGCCGTGCTCGACAACAAGAACTTCAAATACGTGTTCCGTCCGCAGGCTTCAGGCGACCAGTTCGGGCTGATGACGATGGATTTCATTGCCCAGAACTCGAAAGCGAAGCTCGGCAAGGAGCCGAAGGACCTGCGCGTCGCCATCATCCACGAGGACGGCGCCTACGGCGTCGACGTCTCCAAGGGCAACGAGGCCGGCGCCAAAAAGGCTGGCTTCAACATCGTGCTGAAGGAAGGCTATTCGGCTACCGCGCCGGATCTGTCCTCGCTTGTCACCAAGCTGAAGCGTGCGCGGCCCGACGTGATCTTCCATACCGGCTATAACCCCGACATCACCCTGTTCGGCCGCCAGGCGCGTGAGCAGGGCCTGAAATTCCAGGCACTGGTCGGCCACGGCGCGGGCTATGGTGTCTACGAGAAGCTGAAGGAAGGTTTGGGCGGCGACGTCAACTACGTCTTCAATACCGATCCGATCTCGATCTGGCTCGCCAACCAGAAATCGATGGATCCGAAGCTGCCCCCGGTCATCAAGATGGTCGGCGAGGAGTTCGACAAGGCCAAGCCCGGGGTTGCGATCCGCTCCGCCCATGTCGGCATGGCCGCGTCGAATACCTATGTCTTCCTGACCGAAGTGCTGCCGCGCGCCATCAAGAAATATGGCGGCGTCGATCCCGAGGCGCTGCGCAAGGCGTCGCTCGAAGTCGACATTCCCGAAGGCGGCACTATGCTGGGCTTCGGCGTCAAGTTCCACGGCGAGGGCAGCCAGATGGCCGGCCAGAACGAGCGCTCGTTCCCGGTGGTGATCCAGTACATTGACGACAAGTCCTATGTGGTGTGGCCGAAGAGCCAGGCGCAGCGCGAGGCCGTGCTGCCCCTGCCGAAGGGAACCACGTTCAGCAACCAGTAAGCGGACGGAGAATCCGGCGTGCTGACGGTAGAAGGGTTGGTGAAGCGCTTCGGCGGCTTCACCGCTGTGAACAACGTGTCGTTCAGGGTCGAGCAGGGCGAGATTCTCGGCCTGATCGGCCCCAACGGCTCCGGCAAGAGCACGATCTTCAACATGCTGTCGGGCACGCTTGTACCGACGGCGGGATCGATCCTGTTCGACGGCGCGGAGATCGCCGGCGTCGCCCCGCACCGCATCATCAACCGCGGCATCGGCCGCACCTTCCAGATTCCGCGGCCGTTTCATCGGCTCAGCATTTTTGAGAACGTGGCGCTGGCCGGCTATTACGGCAGGGGCAGCCACAGCCGCGCCAAGGCGGATGAGGCCGCCGAACATGCGCTCGGCATGGTCGGCCTGCCGACAGACCGGCACGCCAGCGTCGACGGCCTCGGCGCCGCCGGCCTGAAGAAGCTCGAACTGGCCAAGGCGCTCGCCACGGGCCCAAAACTTCTGCTCGCCGACGAAAGCCTGGGCGGGCTCGACGAGCACGAGATGGATCAGGCCGCCGACATGCTGCGCAAGATCCGCGACGAGCTCGGCATCACCATCATCTGGGTCGAGCACATCATGGGCGTGTTGATGCGGGTGGTCGACCGCGTGATGGTGCTCGATCACGGCGAGAAGATATCGGAAGGCCTGCCGAGCGCGGTGGCCGGCGATCCCAGGGTGATCGAGGTCTATCTCGGCACGGACGCGGATTCGAGCCAGATTGCGGCCGCGGAAGCGCGCCGCAAGGCAGGGGTCTAGCGCATGCTCGAATTGAAATCGATCGACGCGGGCTACGGCAGCTTTCAGGCGCTGTTCGGGATCAATCTCGAGGTCAAGGCGGGTGAGGCGGTCGGCGTGATCGGCCCCAACGGCGCCGGCAAGACCACGCTGATGCGCGTGATCTCCGGCCTGATCCGGCCTGCCAGGGGCGCGATTGCGATGGAAGGCCACGACGTGCTGGCGACGCCGGCGCATCGCATCGTCGATCTCGGCATCGCCCACGTGCCGGAGAACCGCCGGCTGTTTCCGCGACTCACCGTCGACGACAATCTGAAGATGGGCGCCTACATGCCGGGCGCGCGCGCCAAATATGCCGAGCGGCTGGAGTTCGTGTTCGATCTGTTCCCGCGCATGAAGGAACGGCGCAGCCAGATGGCCGGCACCTTGTCCGGCGGCGAGCAGCAGATGTGCGCGATCGGCCGCGCGCTGATGTCGGACCCGAAATTGTTGCTGCTCGATGAGCCCTCAGCGGGTCTGGCCCCGGTCGTGGTGCAGCAGGTGTTCGAACTGGTCAAACGTATCCGCGCCAGCGGGCTCACGGTTCTGATCGTCGAGCAGAACGTGCAGCAGGTGCTGAAGGTGGTCGACCGCGCCTATCTCCTCGAGGCCGGCACCATCCGCGCGTCCGGCACGTCGGAAGAGATGCTGTCGACCGATACGATCAAGCAAGCTTATCTCGGGGTTTAGAGCATGATCCGAAAAAGTGGGAACCGGTTTTTCGAAAAGATCATGCTCAAAAAATAGGGCAGGCGATGCAGGCATTCCTCGACACCTTCGACATCTTTCTGCTGGAAGCCATCGTCAACGGCATCCTGCTCGGCGGCGTGCTGGCGCTGCTTGCGCTCGGGCTCAACCTGATCTTCGGCGTCATCGACGTGACCTGGATCTGCTACGCCGAACTGGTCATGATCGGCATGTACGGCATGTACTACATGGTCCAGGTATTCGGCCTGCCGTACTGGGTCGCGGCGCCGTTCGCGATCCTGCTGGTCGCTGCCCTTGGCGCGGCGCTGCATTACATCGTCATCGCGCCGCTGTTGACAGCGCCGCCGATCAACCAGTTGCTGGCGACCGGCGGCGTGCTGTTCATCCTGCAGAGCTTTGCCACCGTCGCCTTCGGCATCGACTTCCGCAACCTCGGCATCCGCCTGCCGGTGCTGGCGATCGGCGAGATGCATTTCAGCTATTCGCGGCTCTTGGCCTTCGCCGCTGCGTTGATCGGCATGCTGGCGATCTACTTCTTCATGAAGCGCACCTATACCGGCACGGCGATCCGCGCCGTCGCGCAGGACCGCCAGATCATGTCGCTGATGGGGGTCGATACCAGGCGCATCTATCTCATCACCTCGGCACTGGGCGGCGCACTCGCCGGCCTCGCGGCCTGTCTTCTGGTGCTGCAATACGACGTGCACCCCTTCGTCGGGCTGTCGTTCGGGCCGATCACCTTCCTGATCTGCGTGCTCGGCGGGCTCGGCAATTTTGTCGGCGGCTTCATCGCGGCGTTCGTGTTCGCCCAGATCATTTCGCTGGGCGGCCTGTACTCCGACCTCGAATGGGGTTACGTGCTGGCCTTCGCCTTCTTCATCGTCATGATGTTCATCCGGCCCGCGGGCCTTTTTGCGAGGCGCTCGTGAATTCCCGCTATATCGCCTGGGCCGTCGGACTCGCCGCGCTGGTCGCGCTGCCCTTCGTCTATCGCGACGAGCCCTATCACCTGCACATTCTCGTGCTGATCCTGATCTGGTCGTTCGCCTACACCGCATGGTCGATCATGGGCCGCTTCGGCCTGGTGTCGCTCGGCCATGGCGGCTTCATGGGCGTCGGCGCCTATGTCACCGCGCTGCTGTGGAACCATCTCGACGTGTCGCCGTGGATCGGCATTCCCATCAGCATGGTGGCGGCCGGGGTGCTGGCGCTCGTGGTCGCCTATCCCTGTTTCCGCTTCCGCATCACCGGGCATTATTTCGTGCTGGTGACGCTGGCGCTGTCAGGCATCGTCCTGCAGGTCATTACCGCGACCCGCGACTACACCGGCGGCTCGCTCGGCTACACGCCGGACCGCGCCCGCAGCGGCTCCGGCCTGATGGCGCTGCAGTTCGACGACAAGACGACGTGGTACCTGATCGCGCTGTTCGTCTGGGTCATGGGCCTTCTGATCTGGCGCTGGGTCGATCGCAGCATGAGCCGCTACGCCATGGAGGCGATCTCTGAGGACGAGGACGCAGCCGCCGCCGCCGGCGTCAACGTCACGGCCGAAAAGCTCAAGATCACGCTGATCTCGGCGCTGATGACGGCGCTCGCCGGTGCGCTGTACTGCCAGTACCAGATG
Organism: Bradyrhizobium sp. AZCC 1610; assembly: GCF_036924515.1. Lineage (NCBI taxonomy): Bacteria > Pseudomonadati > Pseudomonadota > Alphaproteobacteria > Hyphomicrobiales > Nitrobacteraceae > Bradyrhizobium > Bradyrhizobium sp. AZCC 1610. Next base: position 1,184,878 of record NZ_JAZHRR010000001.1, read on the forward strand.
TTCATCTCGCCCGACACGGTCAGCGGCATTGCGGTGTCGCTGCAGATGGTGTTTGCCGTCATCGTCGGCGGGCTCTATGTGTCGCTCGGGCCGACGGTCGGCGCCGTCATCACCATCATGCTCGCCGAAGTGCTGCGCATCGGCTTCGGCACCAAGGCGGTGGGCTGGGACAACCTGGTCTACGGCGTGCTGCTGGTCATCTTCATCATATTCCTTCCCAAGGGCATTCTTGGTAGCGTGCTCGACCGACTGAAGACGCAACCCAAGAAGACGTGAAGGAAATGCATGCTACTCTCTCCGTCATGGCCGGGCTTGTCCCGGCCATCCACGTCTTTTTCATTGCGTCGCTGAAGACGTGGATGCCCGGGTCAAGCCCGGGCATGACGAGGAGGAGATAGATGAGCAAGAAATCCTCGCAGCCGCTTGCGGATGAATTGAAGCCCTATGTCGCCCCGTTCCGCTACGACGGGTCAGGCGAATTTCACCTGAAGTCGCACAAGACCAACGAGAAGGGCGGGCTCGACAAGGAAAAGGCGACCAGGATCATCGAGGCCAACCGCGAGCATCTCAACGATTTCCAAGAAAAGCTCTATGCGCAGGACCGCTGGTCGCTGCTGCTGATCTTCCAGGGCATGGACGCCGCCGGCAAGGATTCGGCGATCAAGAGTGTGTTCGAGGGCGTCAATCCGCAGGGCTGCGAGGTCACCTCGTTCAAGCAGCCTTCCACGAAAGAGCTCGACCACGATTTCCTGTGGCGCAGCATGATCGCGCTGCCCGAGCGCGGCCGGATCGGCATCTTCAATCGCTCTCATTACGAGGAATGCCTGGTGGTGCGGGTCCACCCGGAGATCCTCGCCAAGCAGAAAATGCCGCCGCAACTCGTGACCAAGGACATCTGGAAGGAGCGCTTCGAGGACATCTCCGCCATGGAGCGCTACCTCGCGCGCAACGGCACCGTGATTCTGAAATTCTTTCTCAACGTCTCGAAGGAGGAACAGCGTGAGCGCTTTCTCGAGCGGCTGGAGGAGCCTGCCAAGAACTGGAAGTTCTCGCTGGCCGACATCGGCGAGCGCAAGCTGTGGGCAAAGTATCAGGCCGCCTACCAGGACATGATCCGCCACACCTCGACGCAGGCGGCCCCTTGGATCGTAGTCCCCGCCGACCACAAATGGTTCGCGCGCGTGGTGATCGGCTCGACGATCGTCGCAGCGCTGGACAGCCTCGACCTGCACTTCCCGAAAGTCGACAAGGCCGACCGCAGCGAGTTCAAACAGGTCCGCGAGGCGCTGCTGGCGGAGGGTAAGAAGTAGGATGGGTAGAGCGAAGCGAAACCCATCATTCATTCCAAGTGGCGCAAATAGATGGGTTTCGCTCGGCTCTACCCATCCTACGTGCTGATGACGACCGCATCAGCCGGGTCCGGAAAGTTGGCGAAACGCACGCAGTTCCTTTGCAGCCGCTTTCATGAGAGGCCTTGCCTGTTCATCCTCGCGGCCAACGATGATGCCTGAAACAAAGGCGCGGGCGCGCCCGTCTTGCGGTGGCGCGTGGAGCGCGGCCTCTGCCGCCATCTTTCGATCCGCAATGAAGTCGTTGAGCGAGCCCAGCGCGTCCTGAATCTTCTTCGCATGTTTCGATAGACGTGCGAGTGCCTTTCGCTCGCGTTTGCTGCGGAATAGGCTTTCGAAGAACTCGGCCGCGTACCTGATCTTCTTCATCCTGATCCGGAATTTGTGCCGCTCGGGCGCCGTCATCTCCTGCAGCTTCCCTGCGTCCTTGTGTGCGTTCCTGATGCGCCGATCCAGCACCCCTGTGGCGAAGTCGCCAAGCTCGCTGTTTGCGACGTCGGTCCGACCGTGCTGCGCCTCTATCCACTCGAGCGCATCGACGAGCAGCGCGCGGCATCTCGGCGAATCGACAGCCTTCCTGGCCCGCTCGAGCGCCTCGGCGCGTTTATCGGCAAATTGCTTCGCGATGGCTCTGCCGCCCCGCCGCGGTGTTATTTCGCGAGCGACAGGACCAATCTTCTCCTCCAGGAAGACGTGGAGCTCGCGCGCGGGGGCAAGTTCGCTTGTCAGCCACCTGAGTTCTGCCTTGATCTCTTCGGTTTTCGCGTCGGGCAATGCCTTCGAAAACAGCGAAATGGCGGCACGCAAGCGGCGCAAGCCTACGCGCATCTGATGTACGCCTTCCGGATCAAGGTTACGGATGGCATCAGCGTTTCCGGAAAAATGGCGAAGCGCGGAGCGGGCGATGGCTCGGAAACCCTCGATTACGCTCATCCGCTTCTCAAGCTCGATCGGTTCGGCGAACACAGCTTGAGCGCCCTTGCCGTTGATCAGATCGTAGCCAAGGTCTGCCTTCGCTCTCAAACAGAGCTCGGCCGCGAGCTTTCGCTCCAGCGCCTTCGCGACGCGAAACAGATCCCTTTGCTGGACCTTTTTTCAATTCGAGTTCAACCTCCTCGATGCGGCTTGTCCGCCCCGCCGCAGTGATCTTGCCGTGATCAATGGCAAGCTCCAGCTCGCTCCGTCTGGTGCGGACCGGCAGGGCGATGCGATGCACCGAGGTCTCGAAGATCGGTTTCAACTTGCGCCGCAGCTTGTTCGAGGCCAGCCGCTCCAGCGGCGTGCCGTTTGCCTCCCCAAGATCGGGAGTGCGACCTTTTATTTCGGTTTCCCACTCGCCGCGGCCGAACTGCGTGCCGGACGTCTTCTTGATCGTTTGTACGTGCTTGCCGTCCGTTTGCCTCACCCGGAGCAGAAGCCCGCGCCGCTTCAGCTTCTGCTTCGGTGTGTCGAAATAGTCGACAGCAGGTCGCTCTCCGAACGCTTGCCAATCTTGCAGCCGGGCACCGCCAATCTGGAAGATGCCCCAAGATTGCGCTTCGGCAACTGGAACTTGATTTCAGTCTCAACGCCCATTTGATGCTCGCCTGAAGGAGCGGGCTGATTTTGGTGCTTGCAAGCTGATAACGCCGGAAGGCGTTTCCGGGTGCCGACCTTCCGCATCCAAACTTGCCTGGTCGTTAGGTCACCCCTCCTGACCATCTTTTGGCATTGCGGCCGGCCATAATTCTCGTCTAGAACGGCCTCTGGGCGCGCTCCCGGCAACGAACCGTCAATGGTTTTGGCTGAGGATTTGGCCGTTCAAAGGGTCTGGCAATGCTGATTCGCAGCAAAGAGTACGGAGTTCGGGGTGGAGCGGCCAAGGCTGCCCCCGCGATTCCGGCTGCGTCCGCGCCCACCCTCCTTCTTGGCGGGCTTCTGCTTCTTATCGGCCCCTGAGGGCCGTCTGGGCGGTTTGCGCCTGGGCACTCAGGGGTTCGCGCGGGATCACCAGACCCTTCAGCGCCCGAGAAGCGGCGCTACCACCCAAAAGGAACTTTGCAGATGACGTCAGCCAACAAGTCCGAGAAGGACCGCGTAATCGTATTCGACACCACCCTGCGTGACGGCGAGCAGTGCCCGGGTGCCACCATGACGTTCGAGGAAAAGCTCGAGATCGCCGAAATGCTCGACGACATGGGCGTCGACGTCATCGAAGCCGGTTTCCCGATCACCTCCGAGGGCGATTTCCAGGCGGTCAGCGAGATCGCCCGCCGCTCCAAGAATTCCGTCATCGCGGGCCTGTCGCGCGCGCATCCCAAGGACATCGACCGCTGCGCCGAAGCGGTGAAATTCGCCCGGCGCGGCCGCGTCCACACCGTGATCGCGACCTCGCCGCTGCACATGCGCGTCAAGCTGAACATGACGCCGGAGCAGGTGGTCGAGCTCTCGGTCGCCAACGTCACCCGCGCCCGCAACCAGGTCGACGACGTCGAATGGTCGGCCGAGGACGGCACCCGCAGCGAGATGGATTTTCTCTGCCGCATCGTCGAGGCCGTGATCAAGGCCGGGGCCACCACGGTCAATATCCCCGATACCGTCGGCTACACCGTGCCGGAGGAATACACCAGGTTCATGCGCACGCTGATCGAGCGCGTGCCGAATTCCGACAAGGCGATATTCTCCGTGCATTGCCATAACGACCTCGGCATGGCAGTGGCGAACTCGCTGGCCGGCATCGCCGGCGGCGCGCGGCAGATCGAATGCACCGTCAACGGCATCGGCGAGCGGGCAGGCAATGCCGCGCTCGAGGAAGTCGTGATGGCGATCAACGTCCGCAACGACGTGTTTCCGTGGTGGAACAAGATCGACACCACCATGCTGACGCGGGCCTCGAAGCTGGTATCGGCGGCGACCTCGTTCCCGGTGCAGTACAACAAGGCGATCGTCGGCCGCAACGCGTTCGCCCATGAAAGCGGCATCCATCAGGATGGCGTGCTGAAGGACGCATCGACCTACGAGATCATGCGCCCCGAAATGATCGGCCTGAAGAAGTCGTCGCTGGTGCTCGGCAAGCACTCCGGCCGCCATGCCTTCGTGCATAAGCTGGAGGAGATGGGCTACAAGCTCGGCGACAACCAGCTGGAAGATGCCTTCGTGCGGATGAAGGCGCTGGCCGACCGCAAGAAGGACATCTATGACGAGGACATTGAGGCGCTGGTCGATCAGGAGATCGCGGCCTCGCATGACCGCATCAAGCTTGTTTCGCTGACGGTGATCGCCGGCACCCACGGCCCGCAGCGCGCGACCATGAAGCTCGACGTCGAAGGCCAGATGAAAATCGAGGAAGCCGAAGGCAACGGTCCGGTCGATGCTGTGTTCAACTGCATCAAGGCGCTGGTGCCGCACGAGGCCAAGCTGGAGCTGTATCAGGTCCACGCGGTCACCGAAGGCACCGACGCGCAAGCCGAAGTGTCGGTGCGGCTCGCCCATGAAGGCCGCTCGATGACGTCGAAGGGGGCCGATCCGGATACGCTGGTCGCCTCGGCAAAAGCCTATCTCGGTGCGCTGAACAAGATCGTCATGAAGCGCCAGCGCGACATGCCGGCACAGGCGGCGAGCTGAAGCTTCGCGCTCGTCAACGGGCTAACGAAACGCGGTGCCACAAGTGCCGCGTTTTTTCTTTGCATTGGCCTCTCCACGTCATTGCCTGCGATAGCGAGGCAATCCAGCCAGCGCGACATGCCGTCGGTGGTCGCGGCGAGCTGATCGCTCGACAAGCTCATCTCATTCCGAGACGGTCCGAAGGACCGGCGCCGGAACTATGGCCCGGAGCCGAACCGGCCTCTTTCGGAATTCCTGCAACCGGCAAAGATACCTTTGGAGCATACGTTCGATCTGGTAGAGTCCACACCAGCCAGGAGAAAGGCCGTGGACGAGCTGGAGCGCTGGCTAGTGCCGCTTGGTCTGGTGCAACTCGCACCCGCGTTGCGGGCGAACGATGTAGATCTCAAGATCCTGCCCGAGCTGAGCGAGGCGGACTTGGAGAAGCTCGGTCTCTCGCTTGGCCAGCGCAAGAAGTTGCTGAAGGCGGCCGCATGCCTGCCGCAGCCCGCAACATTGGCAGGTCCGAGCGCGACGCCGGCTTCAACCGTGAGTGCCGTCTCCTCAGCCGAACGGCGGCAGCTCACGGTGATGTTCTGCGATCTCGTCGGCTCGACCGCGCTATCGGCTGCTCTTGACCCCGAAGACCTGCGAGAGGTGATTGGCGCGTATCACCGCTGCGTCGCCGAGACGGTATCCCGCTTCGACGGCTTCATCGCCAAGTACATGGGCGATGGCGCACTGCTCTATTTCGGCTACCCGCAGGCGCATGAGGATGATGCCGAGCGAGCGGTGCGCGCAGGTTTGGCGCTCATCGACGCCGTCGACCAGCTGAAAACATCCGAGCGTCTTCGGGTTCGCATCGGCATCGGGACCGGGCTGGTCGTGGTCGGCGATCTCATTGGCTCGGGCGAGGCACTGGAACGCGCCGTGGTGGGTGAGACGCCCAACCTCGCGGCGCGCCTGCAGGCACTTGGCGAGCCGAACACCATTGTCGTCGGTCCCATGACGCGCCACCTCTTGGGCGATCTTTTCGAGTACCGCGATCTCGGCGCGGTCGCGATGAAAGGCTTCCCGCAGCCGGTCCATGCCTATCAGGTGCTCCGGTCGAGCGCCGTCGAGAGCCGGTTTGAAGCCTTCCATTCGGCCGGTCTGACCCCGCTGGTCGGCCGCGAGGAAGAGCTCGAACTGATGCTGCGCCGGTGGCAGCGCGCGACCTCTGGGGAGGGACAGGTGGTGCTGCTCTCGGCGGAGCCCGGGGTCGGGAAATCGCGACTCGTGGCGGCCCTCCAGGAGAAGCTGCAAGCTGAACCGTACTCGCGCCTGCGCTGCTTCTGCTCGCCGCACCACCAGGGCAGCGCTCTGTACCCCGTCATCAAGCAACTGGAGCGGGCGGCCGGGTTCACCGGGGATGACCCACCGGCGGTCAGGCTCGACAAAATCGAGGCGCTGTTAACGACCGCAGCGACCGCCGCCGAAGACATGCCGCTATTGGCCGAGCTGCTGTCGTTGCCCTCCGACCGCTATTGCCCGGTATCGCTCAGTCCGCCGGCGAAGAAGGAGCGCACGCTTCAGGCGCTGGCCCGGCAAGTAGAGGACCTATCTCGGCGCAAACCCGTGCTGTGGGTCTTTGAAGATGTGCACTGGATCGACCCGACTTCGCTCGAGCTCCTGCATATGACGGTCGATCGCGTGCAGCAACTGCCGGTGCTGCTACTGCTCGCCTTCCGACCGGAGTTCTCGCCACCGTGGATCGGCCAGCCGCACGTCACGATGCTGGCGCTCGGTCGCTTGAACCGGCGTGACACCGCAGCCCTCGTGCAGCGGGTGGTTGGCGACAAAGTGCTGCCCAGCGCGGTCGTGCACGAGATCATCGACCGCACGGACGGCGTGCCGCTGTTCGTCGAGGAACTTACCAAGGCTGTGCTGGAAGCGGGAGCCGAAGGGGATGCCAAGGCCGTGCTTTCGCGAACCTCGCCGGGTTCAATCGCCGTCCCGGCTACCCTGCACGCCTCGCTCCTGGCCCGTCTCGACCGTCTCAGTCCGGAAGCAAAAGAAATCGCCCAGAACGGCGCCGCCATTGGCCGGGAGTTCACCGACGACCTGATACGGACCGTGTCGCCGCTGCCCGAAGCGCCCTTGCAGTCGGCTCTCGAACAGCTCGCCGCATCACAGCTGATTTTCCGTCGTGGTTCATCGGCTTACAGCTTCAAGCATTCCCTCGTTCAGGATACCGCCTACGGCACGTTGTTGCGCGGCAAGCGGCAAGCACTGCACGCGCGCATCGCCCGGGCGCTCGAGGAGAAGTTCCCGGACATTGTGGCTACCCAGCCAGAGATGCTGGCGCACCACTTCACCGAAGCTGACCTCACGGAAAACGCTGTTACCTACTGGCGCAAGGCTGGCCAGCGCGCGGCCGAGCGCTCGGCACACGCGGAGGCGATCGCCCATCTCCGCAAGGGGCTGATGCTCGTCGATCGGGTCGCCGAGCCTGCGGAACGCGCCCGCCGCGAACTTGACCTGCAGCTCGTGCTTGCGCCGGTGCTGATCAGCACCAAGAGCTGGTCGGCACCGGAGGTGGAGCAAGTCTACCTGCGTGCCCGTGACCTATGCCGGCAAGTCGGCGATGTGGCGCAGCTCTTTGCCGTGAGCTGGGGGTTGTGGCTCGTTTACCAGCAACGCTGCGAGTTTAAGACGGCTCGCGATCTGCTGGACGAGCTGTTCGCACTCGCGCGGCAGAGCACAGATCCGGCACTCCTCCTGCAGGCGCACCATGCCGCATGGACAACCCTTCTCAATCTCCCGGATCTGACCGCGTGCAGGGCGCATATCGAGGCGGGATTGGCGCTCTATCGGCCGGACGCGTACCGTGCCCATAAATTCCTCTATGGCAGCCACGACGCGGCTGTTTGCAACCGATACACTGCGGCGGCCGCGCTGTGGCCGCTTGGCTTCCCCGAGCAGGCGCTTGCCGCTGCGCGCGAAGCTGTGAGCATGGCCCGGGAGCTGTCGCATCCTTTCAGCCTTGTTCTCGCGCTTGTGTTCGCGGCGATGATCTACCAGCATCGGCGGGAAGCGGAGCCGACCCGGGAGCAAGCGGAAGCCGCGATCGCAGTGTGCGCCGAGCACGGCATCGCACCGCACTTGAAGGCAGCTGGGAGCATCTTGCGAGGCTGGGCAATGGCGGCACGCGGGCAAGCTGTGGAAGGGATTGCGGAGGTTCGCGGCGGTCTCGCCGCCGTCGAGCCGACGGCTGTGCGCATCCGTCGACCCTATCATCTCGCGCTGCTGGCTGAAGCTTCGGCATGGGCCGGAGAAACTGAGCAAGGGTTGACTGCGCTGGCCGAGGCTGCGGCTGCTGTCGAGGAGACCGGTGAGCGGCGATGGGAGGCGGAAATCTGTCGCTTGAGTGGGGAGCTGACGGTGGCGAGGCAAGGCGGCGAGCGGACCGAAGCGGAAGCGTGCCTTCGGCGTGCGCTTGAGGTGGCCGGTCGCCAGAGCGCCAAGGCCCTGGAACTGCGCGCTACCGCCAGCCTGGCCCGGCTCTGGCGTGACCAGGGCAAGCCGCAGCAGGCCCATGATCTCCTCGCGCCGGTCTATGGCTGGTTCACGGAAGGTTTCGACACGCCCGATCTGCGGGAGGTCAGGGCGCTGCTTGATGCGCTCCGGTGACGCTCCTGTGGTGTCAATCCATGAGGGACGTTCGATGACCGCGCGCGACGCCGCCGATCCGGATACGCTGGTCGCCTCGGCAAAAGCCTATCTCGGTGCGCTGAACAAGATCGTCATGAAGCGCCAGCGCGACATGCCGGCACAGGCGGCGAGCTGAGGTCAGCCCCTTGTCATTCCGGGGCCCTTCGGGCTGCCCCGGAATGACGTCGGTGGGTAGCTCTGCCAAAAGCGTGCACCGTTAGACTGACGCAGGTCAGCCGGACGCCTCGATTCATGTCATCTTGGCGAGATCGGCGACCGTCTTGCTTTACTAGTGCAGGCGGTGCCTGGAACGAAGCTGGCTGTTCGAACCGGCTGCGTCCCGCCGATGCTCCGCGTGCGGCGTTGTCGATCCCTGTGCGATTTCCTGCAATGCGCGACGGCCAACGGCCTCCAGGCCGCTGAGCGTCGTGTTGCCTCTCTTCGCGGCTTGAACCAGTTTCTGCGCAACGTATTTCCGCGTTGCGTGATCACCGCCGCTGTTCGGCAGCCCGCGACAGACATTCTCGAGCACGACATCCATACTGGCGATGGTGCGCTCATCCAGCTTTGTCATGGCAATGGCTCCAAAATACCGGTTACTCAATAGATCCGGCCGACCGTTCCGTTCACGTGAAAGAAGGATAGCCGGGCAATACGCGTGCTATGATTTGGGCAAGTGACGCAATTGACTGTCCACTGCCCGACATTATTTTCATTTTATTGCAAGGTCGCGAACTGAGCCCGGACCAGCGAGGGAAAGCGCGTCCAATGTGATGGGAGCCGTGGCGGGCGGTGTTCTTTGATCGCAACCGAGGGCCGCCAAAGCGGACACTTCGCTTTTATCAACCTACGGCTGCAAACTGATTTGCCTTTCCTGCACGCGCAATCTCGCGTGCATGCGTGCGACGGACTGGCCCGACAGGCAAATCACTTCTGATTTTCCGAAAGCGCGTCAAGCCCAGGAATCAAAAATATTCCGCTTTCGTTCTCACCCAAATCATCGGCATAACTCCGCCCGTCTCACGGCAGATGAGGGGCGCTTCGCGATCGTTACGAACGTGCGGTGAGATGCGATGGACGCTGATGGCGCGCTAGACGTACGCGCCGGAAGCGTACGGCGAAGTCGTGTGGTTCGGGCGCCGCGGTGCTGGCGCTAAGCGTGCGATAAGAAGCGCAGGCGACGGAGGCAAGAAAGCCGTTCTCCGAGAAGAGCACGAAGTAAGCCGTAAAGCCATTGCGCAGGGAAGGCCGGAATGCTCCCGCTGCCCTGTATGCTCGTGTGCACTTTTGTTTGCGCAAATCGCACGCGAGACCGCGGGTGCAGCAAGCACCCGGTCTTCCCTGCGCCCTCTGAGCAAGAGGGCGGGAAGTTCTCCAGCAAACCTCGGACGCAATGCGCCGCGAGATCGCGAAACTATATCCACCGTCATTGCGAGCCGTTGGCTCGCAATGACGGTGAAAGGCCGCGGCGTACTAGATCGGGCTGGCGGACGCAATGTTGCGTTTTGCACTGCAGCAAAGGTTTCGCGAGAGCACCCTTCTAACGGGCAATGGCAATTCGGCTGGCTTGTCTATATTGGTGCAACTGGCATGCAAGCTTCGGAACCCGCGTTCACGCGCTCCGGGGAAATAAATAACGGGAGGAAATATGCGCAAGCTGATTTTGGCCGCGGCATCGATCGCGGCATTGACTCTGGCTGGACCTGCTGCGGCGCAATCGCCGATCGTGATCAAGTTCAGCCATGTGGTGGCGACCAATACGCCGAAGGGGCTGGCGGCCGAGAAATTCAAGGAACTGGCCGAGAAATACACCGCCGGCAAGGTCAAGGTCGAAGTCTATCCGAACTCGCAGCTCTACAAGGACAAGGAAGAGCTGGAGGCGCTGCAGCTCGGCGCGGTGCAGATGCTGGCCCCCTCGAACGCCAAGTTCGGGCCGATCGGCGTCAAGGAGTTCGAGGTGTTCGATCTGCCGTACATCCTCCCCGACCTGAAGACGCTGCGCAAAGTCACCGACGGACCGCTCGGCACCAGGCTGCTGAAACTGCTTGATGCCAAGGGAATGACCGGTCTCGCGTACTGGGACAACGGCTTCAAGATGATGAGCGCCAACAAGAAGCTGGTGGCGCCCGCGGACTACAAGGGCCTGAAGTTCCGCATTCAATCGTCGAAGGTGCTGGAGGCGCAGTTCCGCACGCTCGGCTCGATCCCGCAGGTGATGGCGTTCTCCGAAGTCTATCAGGCGCTGCAGACCGGCGTGGTGGACGGCCAGGAGAACACCTGGTCCAATATCTACACCCAGAAAATGCATGAAGTGCAGAAGTACATCACCGTCACGAACCACGGCTATATCGGCTACATCGTGGTGGTGAACAAGAAATTCTGGGATGGCATTCCGGCGGATATTCGCACCGAGCTGGACAAGGCCATGAAGGAGGCCACCGCCTACGGCAATGGTCAGTCGGCGAAGGAAAACGACGACGCGCTTGCGGAGATCAAGAAGACCGGCAAGAGCGAAATCGTGTTGCTGACGCCGGAGCAGGACTCAGCGATGCGCAAGGCGCTCGAACCGGTTTACCAGGATGTGGCCAAGCGCGTCGGTCAGCCCCTGATCGACGAATTCCTCAAGGAGACGAGGGGCGCGACGAACTAAAACAATAGTGCTGAAGGGCTTCCGTGCGTCGGCGCGGAAGCCCTCTTATTGTCCGAACTATGCTATCAGTATGTGGGGGGACTGCGGCCGCAACGGGCGCAGCCAGGAATAGCGCAGGGCAGGCCGTGACAAAGGGGCCGGCCTTTCAGGGGGAAGTTGATGCTGCTTCGCATCCTCGATCGGCTTGAGGAGATATTGATCGCGACGCTGATGGGGCTCGCGACCTTCATCATCTTTCTGGCGGTGATGCACCGCTATCTTATCGGGATTCCGTTCCTGTATCCGATCCTGTTCCCGATCCATATGTCCTGGGCGCAGGAACTGTGCATCTACATGTTCGTGTGGGTGGCCAAGTTCGGCGCGGCCTATGGCGTGCGCACCGGCATCCATGTCGGCGTCGACGTGGTGGTCAACCAGCTCAGATCGCCTTGGCGCAATGCGGTGGTGCTGTTCGGGCTGTTCTGCGGCGCGTTTTTCACCGCCGTGATCGGCACCATGGGCGCGAAGTTCGTGATCGGATTGATGTACACCGATCAGGTCTCGCCCGACCTCGAGATCCCGAGCTGGTTCATCTATCTCTGCATTCCCCTGGGCTCCTATTTGATGTGCTTCCGATTCCTGCAGGTCGCCTATCGCTACTTCTACACGGGCGAATTGCCGCATCATGACCACGCCCATGTCGAGGGGGTTGACGTCGAAGCGCCCGGCGCCGGCGTCGCGGAGGTGACGCGATGACCAGCGTATTCATCTTCGGACTGCTGGTCGCCTTGATGCTGACGGGCATGCCGATCTCGATCGCGCTCGGCATGACGGTGCTGACCTTCATCTTCACCATGACCAACGTGCCGACCGAGTCGGTGGCGCTGAAGCTGTTCACCGGGATCGACAATTTCGAGATCATGGCGATCCCGTTCTTCATCCTCGCCGGAAACTTCCTGACCCATGGCGGCGTGGCGCGCCGCATGATCAATTTCGCGACCTCCATGGTCGGGCACTGGTATGGTGGGCTCGGGCTCGCGGGCGTGATGGCTTGCGCGTTGTTTGCCGCGGTGTCCGGTTCGTCGCCGGCGACCGTGATCGCGATCGGCGCGATCATGTTGCCGGCGATGGTGAAGCAGGGATTCCCCAAGCGCTTCGGGGCTGGCGTCATCGCCACCTCGGGTGCGCTCGGTATCCTGATTCCGCCCTCGATCGTGATGGTGATCTATTGCGTGGCGACCGGCGGCAGCATTGCGCTCGATCCCGCCGGGCATCGCGTTTCGTCGGCCTCTGTCGGTCAGATGTTCATGGCGGGCGTCATCCCGGGCGCGATGCTGGCGACGTTGCTGGGCTTGACGACCTTCTACCGCGCCTGGAAAAACGACTATCCGCGATTGCCGCGGGCAAGCTGGTCGGAGCGCTTCACGGCGTTCCGCAAGTGCATGTGGGGATTGCTGCTGATCATCATCGTGCTCGGCGGCATCTATGCGGGCATGTTCACGCCGACGGAAGCCGCCGCCATCAGCGCGGTCTACGCCTTCGTCATCGCGGTATTCGTCTATCGCGACATGTCGCTGCGGGACGTGCCGAAGGTGCTGCTCGGCTCCGCCAACATGAGCGCGATGATCCTCTACATCATCACCAACGCGGTGCTGTTCTCGTTCCTGATGGCGAACGAAAACATTCCCCAGCAGATCGCAGCCTGGATCACTTCGGTCGGCGTCGACTGGATCATCTTCCTCCTGATCGTGAACTTGTTGCTGCTGATCGCAGGCAATGTGATGGAGCCATCCTCGATCGTCCTGATCATGGCGCCGATCCTGTTTCCGGTGGCGGTCAAGCTCGGCATCCACCCGGTGCACCTCGGCATCCTGATGGTCGTCAACATGGAAGTCGGCATGTGCCATCCGCCGGTAGGCCTCAACCTCTACGTGGCGTCCGGCATCGCCAAGATGGGCATCACGGAGCTGACGATCGCGGTGTGGCCGTGGCTTTTGACCATGCTGATCTTCCTCGGCATCGTCACCTTCGTGCCGGAGCTTTCGCTGTGGTTGCCGCGTGCGCTCGGCATGCTGTAGCCGTTCGCGCATTGGATCAAACGGCCTCGCATTACATCTTGGTAAGGGAAGCCTCCTTTGCCAACCTTTAAGTTGAAGGCCGGCTGAGGCGAGCCCATCTTCAGGCAACCTTTTCACAGGAGGTTCGCATGAGGAAGTTCGCCATCGCAGCGGTCGCGGTTCTTGCCATCGCCGGTTCGACCGCCGTCTATGCCCAGCATCGTCATTGGGGCCACGGCTTTTCGCGGATGAGCCCGGAGGACAGGGCGGCCTATGCCGACGCGCGGATTGCGGCCGTGCATGCCGGCCTCAAATTGACGGCCGAGCAGGAAAAGCTGTGGGCGCCCGTCGAGGCCGCGGTCAGGGAGTTCGCCAAGCTCAGAATCGATCGCGCCAACGCGCGGATGAACCCGCCGAGGGACGATTCCAGCCAGCAGAAGCCGGACGATCCGGTGGCGCGGCTGCGTGACCGGGCCGAGAATATGGCGGCCACGGCGGCGGCCATGAAGAAGATCGCCGAGGCGGCCGACCCGCTCTACAAGACGCTCGATGACGGCCAGAAGCGCCGGCTGGCCGTTCTGACCCATATGGGCCGGTTCGGGGGCAGGGAAGGCTGGCGCCATCACCGGTTCGAGCGCGAAATGGGCAGGGACCGCGACTTCGACCGCCACCATGGCTACGACCGCGACCGTTATGACCGGGATGGCGGCCCGGACCGGGGCGGCCCCGAACGGCTGTGATCGCCGCTTGCCCGTGACCTCGGCGGAAGCCGCTGAAATCCAGCGGCTTTTGCCATGGCGGCGAGCCGCCAAAGCCCGGGAAAACTTGCTCCGGCTTGCTGGACATCCCGAGGTCGCTTTGCTAAACGACGCCCTCTTGCAAAGGACCTTCCGGATCAAGATCCGGGCGCATAGCTCAGTTGGTAGAGCAGCTGACTCTTAATCAGCGGGTCCCAGGTTCGAGCCCTGGTGCGCCCACCATCGCGAAAGCGTTCTTCTTCAATAAGTTAGAAGAAAGGTTACCGAGAACAAAACGGGTCTCGTGCGACGCTTTTTGGGATCGCACGTCGCACGCCGTGCGACGAGTTTGACGGACGTCTTTTAAGGTTCTTGGCGATACCGGGAGGAGCGCCGTGCACCGTCGAGTGTGCTTGGACCAGGTGCTCGAGCCGGCTTCGAAATTACACTCAGAGCGGCCCCCCAGCTCGGATCGGGCCGCGTGCGAGGCGCTGGTGGCGCTCGGTAAGCGATCGACGCGATAGCGTTCGTCATCGCCGAGGATCCCGAATATTGCTACGCCGAGCAGCACAGCATCTTCCACGGCTGCAAGCCGCCGCCGAAATGAGATTCGGCCAGGTCGGCGATCAGCCCTTCATCCCTTCCTTACGCACCTGCAATTCGAGCCGGTCGATGCCGGCATCGGCACGATCGGCATTGCGGGCGCGGTAGTGCTTCACGATCGTCTGTGCGCTTCGGTACGAGTGCCCGGTAATGTCGCAGATCGTCAACAGGTCGCAGCCGGCGCGATCGAGCAGCATGACACAGGTATCGCGCAGGTCCTGGTCGTGCTTTTGGTCGAGTTCGCCGGCGCCATTGATGAACATCAGCGACGGGCACGGCTTGAGGCGCCATGCTCCGTCATCGCCATTGCTGTCGCGCGCCGCCTGCGCCTCCAGCCATGCCGCCAGAACACGTGCGCGCTGATCCACTGCGCGAGCGCGCTGCGCCTTGTTCTCTTCATTGAGCGGAAAAGACGCGAACAGCCCGTCGACAGTTCTGATCAGTTCGGTGGTCAATCGCTCAGCGCGGACGATCGCCCGGCGCACGGTGTCGCGCGCGAGAAAGCCGAACACGGCGACGGCGCGCGCCGTCGACACCCAATGGCGATAGGTGCTCTCGTCATAAGGTTCGCCATTGTCCTCGTTGACGACGAGTTCAAGCGGCACCGTCTCAAGCTGAAGCCGCAGCTTGAGCGCCTTTATCCGTGCGCGCGAAGCGATTAGTCGTGCGCTAAGTTGTGGCGCCTCCTTGATGTCGACGAGTTCACCAGTCTTGCTTTGCCGGAACGCATGCCGTCCCGCGACGTCGCTCTCGTCGCGCATAATCAGACGGTCGGTCTGGCGCTGCCCGGTGAACAGCGCGAGATAGAAGCTGTCGCCGATCGAGGCCCGTTCGATCACATCGGCTGCGGCGACCCACGCGGAAAATTCCCGCATCGCGACCAGCACGACGCGGCCGTCCGGATGATCGAACTCCATACCCTCTCGCGGGTTGGGTCCGAGGCGCCACAGGATGCTTTCCTGACCCCAGGTGAATGCCGCTGACAGCGTCGCGATCATCGCCAGCGCCATATGATGGCCACGTACCGATTTCGCATAGTTGTAGAACGCTCGGAGTTCCGGCTTGCCGATAGACGATGGCGTCGCGGTCGCGATCGCCTCGAGTTCGCGCGCGGGCTCGGCCACGCCCAGCAATCTTGCGGCGCGGATCTCGGCACGCATCTTCGCAGCAGCCTCGCGCGTTTGCGGCCGATAGAGGATAGCGGAAATGCACTTGCGATAGGACGATTGCGAGGCGGCCGCCAATGCCTTGAACTCAGCCGATTTGCTCCAGTCGTCGAGAAGATCCTCAATCGTAGTACGCTTCCGTACGATAATCTTTTTGGGCAGTTTGCCAGCGCGCCGCGCCGCCTCAATTTCCGATCTTCGTTTGTCGGAAAATTCGGAAGCCTCCTGAAGATTGAACCACGCGCCGACCGGACGGCTCTTTTCATCGTGGGGCGGATGGCGCAGGTCTGCGTCGACAAAGCCGAGCGCTCTTGCGTAAGCGCCATGTGATGAGCGCGGACGACCGTCACGCCACTTCACATAGGGAAATTTCGGATCTGCCATAGAAAGCCTTCGTGCCGAAGCAAGAGAAGGCACCTATTGGAATCTAGCACGATCTTGAATGTCAAGTGCCATGATGCCCATAGGCCGTTTTCAGCCGTTCGCGATGTTCTTCATCGCTTGCTGCCGGCGGTGGCACGAATGTGTCATTAGCGATCGTCTTCGGGCGCATGGGATGATGTCGAGTCAGCCAGGCGTCGAAGCCAGTACGTTCCCATTTGAGCGGCCCGCGTTCGCTGATCGGCGCTGGCAAGCCGTCGCGCTCGTGCCGGATTTGGCGCGTGCGATAGAAAGTGTCCAGTGAGATGCCTATCGCCATTGCAACCTCGGTCGAAGAATAGGGTTGCACCATCCTCTCTGGACTATTCGGCAGGTGCAAATGCATAACTCCGCAACGCCGCGTCAATCTTCCCTCCTTTGATCAGAGTCGATGCAACATGGGAGCAGACGAGAACGAAGGTGAAAAGCGCACGCCCCAGACGTAGGGAATTCGGCTTATTTGGAGTGCAAATAGGATGCATGCGGCGCTGTCACTTCGCGCATTCGCGCCAGCTTTGTGCGAACCTGCAACCAGACCGTTATGAGCGGCAGAACAAAAGTCGCTGCCGTTGGTTTCCCACGTTTTTGGTGAGTTCGTGTCCGTTCGTTGCGTCGTTGCGGTCGTCTTTAGTGCGAAACTGGTGCAGTACGTGGCAATCGAATCTGGATTTGGGGCGTGTGTGTCGCGTGCGGCCGCTGGTGGTTTTCACCTTTCGGACCTTTAAACTACTAATCTGGGGGGCAGGATTCGAGCTCACATGCTAACATATTCACATATAGGAGTTTTTCGTTAAAATCTGGCCCGAGGGACAAGTTGAGGGGCAGGGCGGGGATCTACTTGGTGTGTTGCGCCAGAAACCCAAGGGCAACCGGGCAAATAGGGTGTTCGAGTTTCTAATCATAATTGCAAAGTCCGCCCAGTGGTCGGCCCTTTGTTTGCCGGAAATCGCCACCGAGCCGCTACCCGAAAGATTCCCACTTTCGTACTGCGCATGCACGGAAGCTCGTCAAAAAGGCGCCCAAGGGGAAGTTCGACATCGGTGGCTCGCCGAATAGCCTTCGCAGCAGGAGCGTCGGCGAGCGGGTCATTCCAATCCAGTGCCCGCATAGTTGGCCCAAAGGGCAATATCAATCTGACGTTTGTCGATGCAGTGTTTCCATTGTGAGCCGTTAATGGCGCGTTCGCAAATTGGGGCTGCTGCAATGTTCAATTGTAACGGCACTCCATCCGTGGTCCTCACGTTTGGCAAGCGTGTGGGTAAGCCAAACCACGAACTGGTCGAGCAGGCTGAGAGATTTGCCTTGGCCAACTTTCAAACCCCGCTCGATATTCCCACACTCTGTCGAGCGCTGGCCGTCAGCGAGCGAACCCTGCGCAAAGCTTTTCAGAAGATCCGAGGCCTACCGCCCTGTCGACGCCTGCGGATGTTGAGATTATCGGGAGCAAGGCGGGCGCTGCTGTTGGCCCGCGGTCGTTATGTGACCGTCACTGAAATCGCGACCTCATTTGGCTTCGTTGAGCTTGGGCGCTTTTCCGTTGAGTACCGGAAAACATTTGGTGAAAGTCCTTCGGAAACGCTTGGTAGGCGTTCCGCAACCGAGCGGTGCCGCCGTAGCACCTCCCACGGTCGCGTGGGGACCGCCGAGTCTGATGCTAGCGAAGTATCATATCTCTAGATCGCGAGGCATCATGGGTTGTTTTGCAGGCGTCATGCTACTTGGCCAATCCCGCCGAAGTTGACGGCGACTTGCATACCGATGGCGTTATGAATGTGGTCAAGATGACGTGGCCGATGAATGACGACAGAATGCTGCGGCGAATATCTTCGGCTCGCCGCCGATACGGCTTTCAAAGGCTCTGAGGCGCTTATAGATCGAAATCAGTTCTACAATTCGGGGCCACGAGTTCACAAGGAATTGGAACGACGATCGAACCTGGGCGAAGGCATTGAGAATCTGGTTCAACGGACCAAGCGTGATCTTGCCGGCCACAATAGTCGGTGCGAGTACAATGTAAGGAAATACGTTGTCCGTCTGCAAATACAGGATACGGCCGACATTGAAGTACATGTAGTTGAGATAGACCCGAAAATAGTTCTGGCGGACCGCTGCAAAAAGGTCGAGCAGTTTGAGTGGCACCGCGCGAGCCGGGTCGTCCTCGCCCAGGACAAGTTCCTTCCGATAAGCTGCTTCCACACGCTGATTGTGAAATTCTAGTCCCGGCAGCCGCATACCAATCAGCGCTAGAAACGCCGTTCCAAACATCGCCCAAAGTAATGCGGCCACAACCAGCGGATACGGAATAGCACCGATCAAAGGCAGTTCTGTCACGTTGGTCGAAAGCCTGACCAGGACGGGTAGAAACGCAATGAGCGTCATGATCGCATCGACAAGACTGACGCCCAGTCCTTCCATCGAGGTCGC
The DNA here is from genome assembly GCF_036924515.1 of Bradyrhizobium sp. AZCC 1610. Classification (NCBI taxonomy): domain Bacteria; kingdom Pseudomonadati; phylum Pseudomonadota; class Alphaproteobacteria; order Hyphomicrobiales; family Nitrobacteraceae; genus Bradyrhizobium; species Bradyrhizobium sp. AZCC 1610. The sequence goes on from NZ_JAZHRR010000001.1 coordinate 1,203,538, forward strand.
AAACCGCATCGCATCTTCCTGAACACGCTGGGAGGCCCCCTCAACGGTGCGCAGCTGCGGCCAATGCGTCGCGTAATAATCGTTCATCGCAGTACGCCAGCGAAAGATGTAGTGACTGACGAAGAATCTGGTCAAGACCCCGACAGTTACGGCAACGAAGGCGATTTCGGCAAAAGTCGCAAGCTGGAGGTAGAATTGAAGCAGTGTGACGGGCTCGGCTTTCGAAAGCGCCGCCTGGACGAGATCGTAAAACGGCCCGTACCAGTCGTTGACCGCGACGCTAACCTGAACCTGGAAGTAGGAAGTGAACAAAATCAACGCTGATCCAAGAATCGACCAGCGTGACCACGGGTGGGGGGATAAAAGCATCCAGGTCGACGCGAACAACGCTACTGCCACGACAAAATAGAGATAGAACCAGAGGAATTGCGCCGACCAAAACGCGGCGGCGCCGACTGTCTTAGTGCCAGACGCCTGAAGGTGAAATCCCAGCAACTCGCCGGTCTGAGAGCCGAACGTGTACCAGAAGCTAATCGCTAAGGCGCCCCACAGCGTGGCTGAAACTGTCAAAGCCAACGGACGAGGAAAGAACGATACGAACATGATTAGGTCCCGAAAACGGAAGATGCGCAAATAGCGATCTAACCGGTTATTTCATCTGGCCATTCCGGCAGAGCAATGCGTACGCCCAACGGCGTTCTTCGACGAAAAATACTCCACCTGAAGCCGACGGGTCTGTCGCCTTCGCGGCGGACATGAACATAGATACCTGATGATTTGAATTGCGGGACATGGCTCCATCTAGTCTGGCGGCTTAGGCCGAGCCTAGTGAAGTTTCGTCAATCATCCTTCCGTGCGTTCTGGGAGGTTCAGATTAAAGCTTTGTAAGCAGGGTTGCCTTGGAAGGTGGGGCTTATTAATTCGCGCGCAGATGTCTCGGAGAGCAGCTATCCGATTGCTACCAGGCCGTGGTCGCAAAGGGTCAGTCAAGCGTCTCCGCAATTGCTTATAATTACGAAAGCCGGTGCGCGATGTTCGAAGCGATTAAGGCGTTAATCCCAAATCTCTTTGAAAGTGCGAGACCGCAAACCGCGGCCAAAGGACACAGTAGCCGGCTCGCGACCGCGGCATTGCTCACGCGTGTGGCGACCGTTCACGACGAGATGTCCGCCGGGCGGCGGAAAAAGCTTTACGCTTTATTGAAAGCTGCCTTTCAACTCGACGATCTCACTGTCGCTCAATTGATCGACCAGTCGGCCGAGGCCGCTCGGACTGCGGTCGATCTCTATCGTTTCACCCGGACGCTTAGGGAAGTTCTCGACGACGAGGGCCGCTACCAGACCGTCCGAATGATGTGGGAGATAGTTTACGCTGACGGGAAGCCAAATGAATTTGAAGCGAATATCATTTGGCGTACGGCGGATCTGTTAGAAGTGTCATCGCGACAACGTGTCGCGCTTCGTCAACTGGTGCTGGCTGACAATGCCGCTGTGGCGCTGATGTCGGCGACTTCAGAAGCGAGCCGATCTTCTCAACTCTGAGCCATTAGAATCAAAAACGCCTTGATGATTTGCGGCTTCACCAGAGGACAGTTCCTAATAGCGGTCGTGATTTGATTTCTGAGCCAAGGTGACCCGTTTAGTTTCACGAGTCATTTCGAAAGATTAATTCTCTGGTCAGCATCGCGTAATTCGAGAGCCCGTATCGGCAGCGGCATAAGCGCGCGCAACTGCGCGCTGAATCCTCAACCTGGAGCTCTCTTATGACGGACCAACGCAATTCTGCATCCTCCTCTCATCGGGAGCAGACGCGCTCCCTTTTCTCGGCACGAAAAGTGGTGTTGATGGCATCTGTGGTGACCGGGCTCGCGGTGTATGGCTTCAGCGCTTCGCCCGATCGCATTGATGTCTTTGGCAGCGCGGCCCATGCCCAGGCTGCTAACGCCGCATCGGGCACCACCCAGCAACCCCTCGGCTTTGCCGATGTGGTGGAGCGGGTGAAGCCGTCGGTGATCTCGGTCAAGGTCACGATGAAGGACAAGGCCGCTGACGCCAGCAACAAGGACGACACCGACGAGCAGGGTTCGCCTATGGAGCGCTTCTTTCGTCAGTTCGGCGGCCCGAACGGCGAATTCCAGAATCCCGGGCGCAACGGCCGGCATGGCACGATGGGACAAGGCTCCGGATTCTTCATTTCATCCGATGGATACGCGGTGACCAACAACCATGTCGTTGAGGGTGCCGACAAGGTCGAGGTAACGACGGACGCCGGAAAGACCTACACCGCAAAGGTCATCGGGACAGATCCCCGGACGGACCTTGCCTTGATCAAAGTCGAGGGCGGTTCAGATTTTTCATTTGCGAAGCTTTCTGCGGGCAAGGCCAGAATTGGTGATTGGGTACTTGCAGTCGGCAACCCGTTTGGCTTGGGTGGTACCGTAACCGCCGGCATCGTTTCGGCCAGCGGCCGTGACATCGGAAGCGGTCCTTACGACGATTTCATTCAGATCGACGCGCCTGTTAACAAGGGCAATTCGGGTGGCCCAGCTTTCAATATGCAGGGCGAGGTCGTCGGCGTAAACACGGCGATCTATTCGCCATCCGGCGGCAGCGTCGGCATCGCATTTTCGATCCCGGCAACGACTGTAAAGAACGTGATCGCTCAGCTGAAGGACAGCGGAAGCGTCAGCCGCGGTTGGATCGGTGTTCAGATTCAGCCGGTAACCCAGGATATCGCCGACGGCATGGGTTTGAAGCAAGCGCAGGGTGCGTTGGTAGCTGACCCCCAGAAGGATGGACCTGCAGCAAAGGCCGGCGTCGAGGCCGGCGACGTCATTACTGCGGCAAATGGCCAGTCGGTCAAGGATGCCCGTGAACTCGCTCGCATCATTGGGGGCTTCGCACCTGGTAGCACTGTCAAGCTGGACGTTCTGCACAAGGGCAAGAGCAAGGTCGTCAGTCTGACCCTTGGTCAACTGCCAAATGCTCAGCAAGCCAAGGCCGACAGTGGAGCCGATGGCAAAGGGTCGGCTCATGGTACCGACGTTCCGCATCTGGGTCTAACCCTTGCCCCTGCGGGCAAGGCAGTTGGCGCAAGCAAGGAAGGCGTCGTTATCATGAAGGTAGACCCGAAGAGCGCAGCTGCCGATCGCGGGGTCAAAAAGGGCGATGTGATTCTAGAGATTGCCGGGAAGAATGTTATGAAACCCGGCGACGTTGGCGACGCGCTTGAAGCTGCGCGCACCGAGAAGAAGAGCAGCGTGTTGATGCGCCTTCGCTCCGGCGACGCGTCCCGTTACGTCGCTGTGCCGCTCGCAAACGGCTAGGCAACTCAATTGGCTGGCAGCGGCATTTTTGTCGCTGCCAGCCCATCCTGTTGCCGCGGCGCCCAGTTCAGTGTCTTTCGGATATCGCGGATCACTGATGGCTAACAGCAGCGAAACTGATTCTGCCGCCCGTTCAGATGTGCGGCAGGGGAGGTCTGATGCTTGGCATCTCTGGCGAGTAATCATGCCGAGACGATCGATTGCCGGTCGGCTCGTTTGGGGAATGGTATGGCGACGCAACCGTGGAGGACGCTGGGAATACAAAAAGTTCGTCGAGTATTCAGATGACGGTGATCCGAAACCTGTCTCCTAGACCGAGGCACAGGACCTTGTCGGCCAACTTGATATCCTCTCCCGTGCGGCAGGCCACCTCCTGAAGACAGGTCATCGTGCCACGACGCAGCGATGATGGACGTCATCAATATTCAACGTCGAGAATAATCGTGTGCAAAGCATCAGAGATCGAGTTCAGCAAATTGCGGATTACACGGGCCTATATCAAGCTCTTGTGTATTCCGGACGGCGCCGCGAAAATAGTTTCACTCGCGCGACTCGGAAATTACGAGGTTCGCATGCTCGAAATCTCGCAAGACGACTCTGACGCGGCTCCGCTATTTTCGATAGAATTGTTCGATCATGACGCACAATCGCCGGTCGATAGTCGTAGCTGCTATGACATCGACGAGGGAGCAGCTGCGTTCCGAGATTTCATTTCGCGATGAAGTCATTCGAGTGAGCGGTCTAAAGGGAGCGAACCGCAAAGTTGTACGAATCGTCTCCTTTCACGGACATATGGCCTATGTCCTCGCCGGTTCGCCATCGTCTCAGATTGTGAGTGCTCTAATCCATGGCATCAGCGAGTGGCCGAAAAGTCGCGACATGCCCAGCATACGAGAGTGTCCGCGATTGGGCACCTTTGAGACACGCCAACGCACCCTGAGAACGTCCGTTTGTTGGGGAAGACCAGAAGTGGTCGGTGCAGGCTCAGACCGACGCGAATGACCCCGAAGCAGACACGGAAGCTTCTCGCCGTTCAGGGCCTTTGGCCGCTTTCGCTCCTGAGTTCGGCGGCATGTCACCCGCGGGCGGCCAGCTCTACTTTCTCCTGAAAGCTCAACGATAATCCAATTCGCGGGTGCAGTTTGTGCCAATGCTCCGACAGTGAGCGAAGTAGCACGGGTCGACGCCCAGCGTGTGGCGTCCAAAGCCGTAGTCGTGCGCCCACTCCAACCAATGCGGCAGGTGGTGCTTGCCGAGTGCATCGTCGAGCACAAGCTTAAGCGGCCATAGTGCAGCCAGACTTGTAGCAATCTCAGCCAGCATCGCGATAAAGATGATAATAGCGAGCCAGCCCGATAAGGCCGAAGAAGCCCGAGCACCAAGCGTGCTATTCGCTCGCTCCGTCCCACCAAGGCGGTACTAGGCCGACAAAAAACTGCAAGAGCCTCGCAAATTGTTCCGTCTTCCGTTTGTGCTTCCCAGGCGGGGCACGCTACGGGGGAATTCTCTCACAGGATATTGGACCGTGGTCCAATATCGAACCCGACGCATGCTCCGCTACTGTCGCAAAAATGCAGTGGATTTTACCGATCCAAACGCAGGAGGGCGCAGCTGAGCGTTAGAAGCTGGGAAACTTGGACCAGACATTGGGAGGGCATTATGAAAATTCACCGGATGGCTCAAGTCACTTTTGTCGCCGTATTGCTGCTCATGGGTTTTACAAGGGTATGCTTCGCTGAAACCGGCACGGTGAGTGTCGTATTTACCAAGGGCGGCTTTATCGTCGATGTCGGCGGTGGCCAGGGTGTACTAACCTTTCGTGGCAAGAAGTATCCCTTCACGGTTTCGGGCATGAGCTTGGGCTTTTCGATCGGCGCCTCCACCAGTAAGTTCGTGGGCAGGGCATTGAACTTGCGGCGCCCCGGCGATCTTGCAGGCAGCTATGTCGTAGCCGGCGCAGGCGGTGCGATCGCCGCAGGAGCTGGGGGCGTGCAGTTGCAGAACGCCAACGGCGTCATCCTACAGCTCAGCGGTGCCCGGGTAGGTGCTGAGGTGTCGGCTGCCGTGGGCGGGGTGACTATCACAATGCAATAAGAAGCAGGTCCGCCGACTGGATTCTGAACCTCTGGAAACTTCAGCCACAACCTGCGCGCGGTCCAAGCGCTACGTTGCGGCGTTGCGGCGATGCGGCGAGGCGGCGGTCGTGGCGCTGGGCCGCAAGGCCTTTGCCGACGGTGACTACCGCTGGGTGGTCGAACTGGTCAACAAGGCGGTCTTTGCCAACCCGAACAACGCCGAAGCGCGTGCGCTGCAGGCCAACGCGCTGGAACAGATCGGTTACCAGACCGAGTCGGCGACCTGGCGCAACGCCTACCTGATGGGCGCGCTCGAACTGCGCAGCGGACCGAAGGACCCAGGCGTCAGCACGAGCGGGGCGGACACGGTGCGCGGCATGACCAATGAACTGCTGTTCGACTTCGTCGCGCTGCGCCTGAACCACGAGAAGACCGACGGCATGAAGGCGGCAATAGAAACAAACAGCCGGACTAGTTTGTCCGAGGCGACGTGCGACGACGGTAATCCGCGGGTAGCTCGTTGGTCCATTTCTTGAACGCTTTCCGAAAGTTCGATGCTTCGGAAAACCCGGTCCGCGCTGCAATCTCTTCAGTGCTCAGAGCGGTATTGCGAAGATATTCCTCAGCTAGGCGGCGGCGCACGTCGTCGAGAATGGCTTGATAGCTGTTTCCGGACTCGGCCAACCGACGGTGCAACGTGCGTGGGGAGACATTAATGCGTGCCGCCACATCAACGACGCTTGGAAAGCCACCGACGCTGTCAAGACATGCCGAGCGGACAGTCCTGACCAATTCCGGTTCGTCATCGTTGAATGATTGCAGCATACGATGGCAAAAGTCCGCGCACATCCGCGCGGTTATCGGATTGGCATTTGGGCACCTCTCCTTGAGAAGTGTTGGGTCGAAATGCCATTGCATGGTCCCGGCATCAAACTCGACCCTGCATTGGAATATTTCGGAATAAAGCGGAGCATGCTTTGGCGCTGGATACGGCAACAACAATCGTCGAGAAGGAAAGGGACGTTCCAGGACGCGTCCGATCACGCTGTGTGTCGAGCTAAACCAGAATTCGCTGACGAGTGGCAACAATTCACCGAGTTCAAAGGGATCGTGGCCCTCGAAGATCGCCACGCCGTCTTCAACGCGAAGGCTTTTCTCAAGCACCGGCCCGGCAAGCCTAACGTGCTTGACGCCGAAGGCAAGGGCGTCGCCCAAAGTGGCAGAGGAGGCGAGCGCATAGCCGAACACACCAAAGTCTGAAAGGCGCTGACGCTGGCCGGCGAACAGGCCGACTCCAGGATGGGGCGACAGGCGTTGCACATTGCGAAAAAGCAATATCTTCTGCTGATGGGTCATGCGCGCCGCCGGATCGTCCAGCGCGGCAAGTTCGATGCCTGTATTCGCAATCAGCGCCGCACGCGAAATACCGTAAGACGCCATCTCCTCGAACAAACCGCCAATTCCCAGCATGCTGTGCGTGACTATGTCAGGAGCGCTGCCATATGCTCCGCGCGCTCGCATGGGAGTTTCATTACCTGCGGCAGCTGGTTCAGATCTGACTCCCTGCATGCCCCTTACTCCCTGATGCTGAGCTTGGCTCATATTCGAGCGAAGCAGCCGCGTTTCGCGGTTGGCACCCAGCCGAGCCGAGGCCGAACGCAAGTTGGCAGTTTTTCACCTTAGCTTGTCCGATTTCAACCTTTTTGGCGGGGCTCCCGCCCTCTATTGCACCATCACCGAGAACGGTTGCGACGAGGGCGGCCGGCTTTTCGAAAATTGCGAGGAGTGCTGGGCCACCCACTAGCGGTCACAAACAACGATATCGGAGAGAAACATGAAGGACCTAACCCTTGCCGAGGTCGGCGAGCACGTCGGAGAAGAACTCGGCGTTTCCGACTGGGTCACGATCGATCAGCCGCGCATCAGTACATTCGCGGCTTGCACCGGGGACGATCAATGGATTCACGTCGATGTTGAACGGGCGAAGCGCGAGAGCCCATTCCGCGGCCCGATCGCTCACGGCTACCTGGCGCTCTCGATGGTCACTCCGCTCGCCATTCAGATCGGAGTCATCCCAAAAGATGCCGCGGCCGGCCTGAACTACGGCATCAATAAGGTCCGCTTCATCGCGCCTGTACCGGCGGGCGCGCGGGTCCGTCTGCGCACCATTCTGCTCGGCGCCGAGCCTAGGGACGGCGGACAGATCATCATGAAAACGCAAAACACGCTCGAGATCGAAGGCTCTGAAAAGCCCGCTTTGATCGCCGAAACCCTCGCACTCTTGCTTCCCGGACAGAGCAAATGAGTAACGCTGCCCGTTTCGAAGAGGCACCCAAGGACATTCTGTTCGAGCAGGCCTCGAGGAGCACGCTTGCGCTCAATCCGCTGATCGGCTTGCGCGGTAAAGATCTGTTCGACAGCGCCCGAATTCTTCTCAAAGCCATGGTCAACGAGCCGAAAGTAGTGACCAACCAATGGCTTTCCTTCATCGGCGAGTTGGGCGAGATTGTCAGCGGAAAGTCCGAGCGGCAGCCCGAAGCCGGCGACAAGCGGTTTGTCGATCCAACCTGGAAAAGCAGCGCCTTGCATAGCGGGCTGCTCAAGGCCTATCTGGCCTTGGGAAACGCACTCAACGAGTTCGTCAACCAGAGCAGCCTGAGCGACGTCGACAAGGAGCGCGCTAATCTCATCACGACCATCTGGATCGATGCACTTTCGCCGACCAACAATTTGCTGGCGAACCCGGTTGCGGTGCGCAAACTGATCGATACAGGCGGCAAGAGCTTATGGCGGGGCTTTCAGCATATTCTCGAGGACATCGGCAAGAATGGCGGCCTGCCTTCACAGGTGGATCGGTCCGCATTCAAGGTCGGCGAAAGCCTGGCCTCCACTCCCGGGTCGGTGGTTTTCCGCAACGAGCTTCTCGAGCTGATCCAGTACGCGCCGACGACGCCGAACGTGTGGCGAAGGCCGCTGGTGATAACGCCGCCGCAGATCAACAAGTACTATGCGGTCGATCTTGCGCCTGACAAGAGCATGATCCGCTTTCTGCTTGACAGCGGAATTCAGACCTTTTGCATCAGCTGGCGTAATCCGACGGAAGAGCATCGCGACTGGGGTCTTGATACCTATGTCGCGGCGATCGACGAAGCGGTTGACGCCGTGTGCGACATAACAGGCTGCGACGACGTCAGCATGATGGGCTCCTGCTCGGGCGGAATTACGTCCTCTGCCTATTTTGCGACGCTTGGGACTGCGAACAGAGCCAAGATCAAGAACATGATCCTGGCAGTTTGCATTCTCGATTGTGGCACATTCGGCGAAAGCTCGTTCGGTTCGCTGATCACCACGGAAACGATGCTTGCGGCCAAGGCAGCCTCCCGCCTGCAGGGAGTTCTGGACGGGCAGGATCTGGCGCGCCTGTTTGCGTGGATGCGGCCAAACGATCTGATCTGGAACTACTGGGTGAACAACTATCTACTCGGAAATCCGCCGCCGGCCTTTGACATCCTGTTCTGGAACGCGGACACGACGCGGCTGCCGGCTCGCCTCCATAGCGACTATATCGATCTCTATGCCACCAATCCCTTCGTCAATCCGGGCAAGCTGATCCTCAATGGCAGGGCCATCGATATGGGCAAGGCCAAGGTCGACAGCTATGTCATTGCCGGCGTCACCGATCATATCACGCCGTGGAAGGCGGTTTACGAAACGGCACGGATCATGGGCGATAGCACGACCTTCATCCTTGCGAACAGTGGTCACCTCCAGAGCCTCATCAACCCACCTACCAACAGGAAAGCCTCTTACGCGATCGGTCCGGTCAACCCGGGCGGCCCGGATGCTTTTCTGAACAGCGCGGAGAAGCGGCAGGGAAGCTGGTGGCTTAACTGGCGCGACTGGCTGCAGGAGCGGTCCGATAGTCAAATTGAGGCGCCGAAATCACTCGGCAGCAAGCGTCACCAAGTCGTTGGCAAGGCTCCAGGAACCTATGTCTTTGAACAGTGACAGCGATGCCGCCGATAAGCCTGTGGCGGACGGCACCTTGAAGCCGGGCGCGTCCGTCATGAACTCGAGCGGCTCCTCGGGCGGAATCGAGGTCCGCATGATCCGGGTGGGAGGCCAACTGCTCAACACTGCAGTGAAGCACTCGCCAGGCAGCCGGCCGCCGCTTCTGCTGTTCAACGGTATCGGCGCAAACTGGGAACTGGCGAAGCCTTTTCTCGAAGCGCTGACGGACACGCCGGCGATCATCTTTGACATACCCGGTATCGGCGGTTCGCCGCTGCCGTTGTTGCCTTACCGTCCTTCGACCATCGCACGCCTGGCTGCCCGTCTGGTCGCCGAATTGGGATATCGGGAAGTCGATGTCGCGGGCGTGTCCTGGGGCGGCGGCATGGCGCAGCAATTTGCGTATCAGTATCCCCGGGTCTGCCGGCGACTAGTGCTGGCGGCGACCTCGGCGGGCGCGATCATGGTGCCGGGCAGCCCTGGCGTGATCATGCGAATGGCGACGCCGCGACGGTATCTCGACAAGCGCTATCTGGGCAAAATCGCGCCCCAAATATACGGTGGCGCCTTTCGGGATGACCCGTCCCTGATCACCCGCCATGCCAACGCGATCGCGGGCACCCGCGGCATCGGGTATCTCTATCAGCTGATTGCCATGACGGGATGGACCAGCTTCCCGTGGTTGTGGCGGTTGCGCCAGCCGACCCTCGTTCTCATGGGGCGCGACGACCCGTTGGTGCCGCTGGTCAACGGTCGGATCCTTGCGCATCTCATCCCGTACGCCCGGCTGGAGATCGTCGATGACGGGCATCTGTTTCTCGTGACGCGCCCCGCCGAGACAGCCGGAATCATCGAGGCGTTTCTGGCGGGCTAGCATATTAGCGAAATCAGGCCGCCACTCGCGCTTCTACTCAGATGCAGGGCTGCTCGCAAAGTCCATGTGCCGAATTCGCATAGGCGGATCGGCAATGCCTGAGTAGCGTATCAGCCGGCAGCTTGATCGACTCGAAACAAGTGGCGGCCTCGGCGCCAACGTGACGTGTTTTGCGTGCCACCGGCAATAAAGTTGGACCGCGCAGGGAGTACGAGCGCTCGAGGTCGCATTGCCGCAATCGCTAGGAAAGCAGGCAAAACGCAAGTTGGCAGTTTTTCACCCTAACTTGTCTGAATCCGACCTTTTTGACGGATGATCCCGAACGTAAAGCTTGCCTCGTCGGGTTTAACGCAAGCTCAAAAAGCGTCCCGAGGGAGGATTGGTTAGATGAATTCGTCCGGAAGCCCCGTTGACTATGCTGCGCTGCGCGTCGCCCGAATATTTGCGGCACAGCGCGCGGCCTTCAACGCAGATCCCTATCCATCGGCATCGCGTCGTCGAGCCAGCATCAAGGCGCTGAAGCGGCAGATCAGCCGCTATCAGGACGTGCTGGCCAGCGCCATGAGCCGCGACTTCGGCTTTCGGGCGCCGACCGAGTCGAAAATGCTCGACCTGCTCGGATCGACGCTTGAGGCGAACCACGCCATCGCTCATCTCAGGGGCTGGATGAAGCCGAGCAGGCGCGCCACCGAATTACTGTTCCTATCGAACAGCCTGTCGGTCACCTATCAGCCCAAAGGTGTGGTCGGCATCATCGTGCCGTGGAATTTTCCGGTCTATCTCGCTGTCGGTCCGCTGATCGCTGCTCTCGCGGCGGGCAATCGGGTGATGATCAAGATGTCGGAGATCACGCCTGCCACGAACGCTGAGCTCGCGCGAATGCTCGGTGAAGTCTTTCAGGAGGAAGAAGTCGCCGTGGTTGGTGAGGAGTTGGCGGACCCCAACGTTTTCACGGCGCTGCCGTTTAATCACATCATATTCACGGGTTCGCCAGGCATCGGCAAGATTGTCATGCGAACCGCTTCCGAAAGTCTCACGCCGGTGACTTTGGAGCTCGGTGGGAAATCGCCTGCGGTCGTCATGCGCAACTATCCCCTCGCTGATGCTGCAAAACGGATTACCCACGGTAAGACAGCCAACTGCGGACAAATCTGTGTTTCGCCCGACTACGCATTGGTCCCACGCGAGCGAGTGAATGATTTCGTCGCCGAAGTTAAGTCGAACGCGCTGAAAATGTGCGCACCCAATCCCGGCGGCAACGACTAGACGTGGATCGTGAACGATCGGCACTGCGGGCGCCTCAATGGATTGCTGTCGGACGCGCGTGAAAAGGGCGCCACGGTTATTCCCTGCTCAGAGTATGACGTAGGCCGCAACGGCCGACAGATGCCGTTGCATGTCGTCACCAACTGTACCGCAGAAATGCGGATCATGAACGAGGAATTGTTCGGTCCGATTCTTCCGGTGGTGCCCTACGACACTTTGGAAGAGGCTATCCGGTTCATCAATGCCGGCGAACGTCCGCTTGCGATGTACTGCTTCAGCCATGACGCAGGTGAACGCCAGGAGCTCCTGCGCCGCACTCATTCAGGCGGAGTAACCATCAATGACTGGGGATGGCATGCGATCAATCATGACGCCCCCTTTGGTGGCGTTGGCCATTCCGGCATGGGTACTTATCACGGGGTGGAAGGTTTTCGCGAGCTGTCGCACGCAAAGACTGTGTTCAAGCGGCATCGCTTTTTTCCCGTCGGTCTCTTTTACCCTCCTTACGGCAATCTCGTGCAGCGCTTGTCGTTGAAACTGTTCCTCGGAACGGGCGATCCCTCTCTGAAGGAATCAATTGCTAGCCCTCTCATCGAGAGTACACCATGAATTATCGTGAATTCGACTTCGTTGTTGTCGGCGCCGGTTCTGCCGGGTGCGTGTTAGCCTCTCGCCTTACAGAGGATCCAAAGATCACTGTGTGTCTGCTGGAAGCCGGCGGACGGGACAAGAGCGTCCTGATTCACGCGCCGGCGGGCGTCGTCGCGATGGTGCCAACCAAGATCAATAACTATGCGTACCAAACGGTGCCGCAGCCCGGTCTGAATGGCCGCCGCGGATATCAACCGCGCGGCAAGACCCTTGGGGGCTCAAGCTCGATCAATGCCATGCTTTATGTGCGGGGAAACAAGTGGGACTACGATCGCTGGGCCTCGCTGGGCAATCCCGGCTGGTCTTACGACGACGTCTTGCCGCTGTTCAAACGCGCCGAGAACAACGAACAGTATAAGGATAGCTACCACGGGCAGGGCGGCCCATTGAACGTTACCTATCCGCGTCACGAGAGCCCGTTTACCAAACTGTTCCTCGACGCCGCGGCCATGCAACAAATTCGGCGGAATCCTGATTACAACGGCGCCGAGCAAGAGGGCGCCTTCGAATACCAGGTCACCCACAAGAACGGCGAGCGCTGCAGTGCTGCCAAAGCCTACATCACCCCAAACCTGTCGCGCAAAAATCTCGAGGTTCTGACCCATGCCGTATCGGCAAAGGTAGTGATCGAGAATCGACGTGCGTGCGGCGTGTCGTACTACCAAGGGGGCGAACTGAAGGAGGTGCGGGCTCGACGGGAAGTGATCCTGGCGGGTGGGGCCTTTGGCTCACCGCAGCTTCTGCAGCTTTCCGGCATTGGCGCGGGCGAGGATCTGAAACAGCTCGGCATTCCGGTCGTGAATGAACTGCCTGGGGTTGGAAAGAATCTGCAGGACCACATCGATTATGTTCAATCATGGCGCGTGCCGAGCGACACCGAAACGGTTGGCGCTTCGCTCCGATGCACAGCGAAGCTGGCAAGCGCGGCTATCGAATGGAAGAGGAAGCGTACTGGCCTCGTGACAACGACCTATGCAACTGCCGGCGCGTTCTTTCGTTCGTCGCAGGAAGTTTTGGTGCCCGATCTGCAACTGGTCTTCGTCATCGCTCTCGTCGACGATCACGCGCGCAAGCTCCATCTGGGCCATGGCATCTCCTGCCATGTCGACGTCTTGCGCCCCTATAGCCGGGGTACGGTGGGGCTCAACAGCACCGATCCGCGCGATGCGCCCAGGATTGATCCCAATTTCCTTTCCGACGAACGCGATCTGAAGCTGTTGATCAAGGGAGCCCAGGTCCAGCAGAGCATCATCGAATCCAAGCCTTTCGATCGTTTCCGCGGCAAGATGCTGTACCCGACGCGGACCGACGATCCCGCCGGCTTGGAGAACGATATTCGCCGCCGTGCCGACACGCAGTATCACCCGGTCGGAACCTGCAAGATGGGTCCGGAGAGCGATCCGGCCGCCGTGGTCGATGCAAGGCTGCGAGTACGGGGCGTCAGCGGTTTGCGCGTAGTTGATGCGTCGATCATGCCGACGATGGTGGGTGGCAACACCAATGCTCCGACGATCATGGTTGCTGAAAAGGCCGCCGACCTAATCCGAGAAAATGTCTGAAGCTCCATTTCCCACGGGACCCAAAACCATGACGAAAATCATTCGATGCGCGATGGTCGCTTCGCTGTTTGCGATCACGGGCTGCAACAACAAGGCCGAGGTCGTCATCACGGGCGGAGATTCCATGCCGGCGACACTGAAGGCCAATGAGAAATTTGCGCAAGAGCTCAACCTTGAAGACCAGCAGGACTTCGAAGACGCCAAGCGCGGATTCATTGCACGGCCCGAAGGCAAGATTCTCGACGCAAATGGCAATGTGCTGGTCGATTTCGATGAGTTCAAGTTCGTCGAAGGCAAGGCTCCGCCCACCGTCAACCCGAGTCTGTGGCGTCATGCCATCCTCAATGCCCAGATCGGTCTGTTCAAGGTAACCGACGGAATCTACCAGTTGCGCGGCTTCGACGTCGGGAACATGACGCTGATCGAAGGCAAGAACGGGTGGATCGTCGTGGATGCACTGACCTGTCGCGAGAGCGCGGCCGCGGCATTGGCGTTTGCGCGCAAGCATTTGGGCGACAAGCCCGTCTCAGCAATCGTGTTCACGCATAGCCACATCGACCATTTCGGTGGCGCATTGGGCGTCGCACCGGCGAAGGAAGTCGCCGAACGGAACATTCCAGTCGTGGCCCCTGAAGGATTCATGGCGGAAGCTACCAGCGAGAATGTGATGGTCGGTACCGCAATGGGCAGACGTTCACTCTACCAGTTCGGCAAGAACCTGGAGCGTTCGCCCAAGGGTATGGTCGATACCGGCTTGGGCAAAGCCGTAGCCTACGGCTCGTTCGGCATTCTCGAGCCGACGCAGCTGATCACCCAGGCGTCGCAGGAGCTGACGCTCGACGGCGTGCGCTTCGTGTTCTATAACGTACCGGGCGCCGAAGCCCCCGCTGAGTTGACCTTCACGGTACCTGACAAGAAGGCCTATGCGGGCGCCGAGAATATGGCGCAAACGATGCACAATCTGCTGCCTGTCCGTGGCGCCAAGGTGCGCGATGCCCTTCGCTGGGCTGCCTACATGGAGCAGGCGCTGGAGCAGACCCGTGACTCCGAGGTCTATTTTGGTCAGCACAATTGGCCAATTTGGGGCCAGAAGCGCATCGCCGAGTTCATCACTAAGCAACGCGACCTATATAAATACACGCATGACCAAACCGTGCGTTTGATCAACGCCGGCTATACGCCACGCGAAATCGCCGACAAGATCAAATTGCCCAAGTCGCTAGAGTCGTATTTGGGCGTGCGGGGCTATTATGGCGACCTGCGCCACAATGTTAAGGCCGTGTACCAGTTCTATCTCGGCGCCTATGACGGCAACCCCGCTAATTTGAATTCGCTGCCGCCTCAGGAATCCGCCAAACGCTACCTGGATCTCATCGGCGGCGCGGACAAGACCGTCGTTGCCGCTCAAACGGCGTTCGACAAGGGTGACTACAGATGGACAGCCGAACTGCTGAACCATGTCGTTTTCGCTGAACCCGATCACCAGGCTGCCAAGGACCTGTTGGCTCGCACATACGATCAGATGGGTTATATGGCCGAGGCCGCAACGTGGCGAAACAGTTACCTGACGGCGGCAGCGGAGCTGCGCAATGGTCCGCCAAAAAAGGGCATAGATCGCTCGGGCTTCATCGACATGCTCTCGCAAACCCCTATCGAGCGGTTCCTCGAAGCGATGGCGGCAGGGCTGGACGGACCGGCTGCTGAAGGCAAGGATCTGAAGGTGAATCTTGTGTTCTCGGATACCAAGGAGTCATTCGTGCTTTGGATCGAGAACGCGGTTCTGCATCACAAGAAGTCCGAGCCCGCTGCCGATGCCAATGCGACGCTCACGCTGACCAAGCCCATCTTTATCAGGATGATGGCTGGCACCGCAGGCATAAAGGATTTCCTCTTCAACGACGACTTGAAGATCGATGGAAGCAGGATCGATTTGGTCCGCTTCCTGACCCTGATCGACAAGGCGCCGGGGACCTTTGCGATCGTAACGAAGTAACCGAGACAATTCTCCAATCCGCCCACGACGGCGATTGAGATCGACCAATCGACAAGACAAACATGAGGATTTTGACGTGACTGAAAGACCATGGCTTGCCACATACCGTGAGTGCGACATTCCCGTCGAAATCAACCCCGATGCTTACCCTTCCGTAGTGCACATGCTCGAACGGGCGATGACGGTCCACGCTGAGAAGCCCGCATTCCGATCCTTCGGACAGACGTTGACCTACGCCGAGGTGGATCGGCAGTCGCGGAACTTCGCGAGTTACCTGCAGACGAAGCTTGGCGTGAGAAAGGGCGATCGAATTGCGGTCATGATGCCCAACCTGCTCGCATTTCCAATCGCCTTCCTTGGCATCATCCGGGCCGGCGGCGTGCAGGTTAACGTCAATCCGCTCTATACGCCGCGTGAGCTCGAGCATCAGCTCCGCGATGCTGGCGTCAAGATCATGGTGGTTTTCACAGGGTCGTCGGCAACCGTAGCGGAAATCATGGCCACGACGCCGCTTGAGACGGTCATCACCGCGGGTCCTGGCGACGGCACCGGCCAGCGCCTGCCCAGTCCGCCGGTGGACGAGCGCCTGAAGCGAGCCATTGCATTGGCCGACGCACTTGTCGAAGGAGCCGCACTCACCTTCGAACCGGTGAGTCTAAACAGCGACGATCTGTTGTTCCTGCAGTACACCGGCGGAACGACCGGCCTGTCAAAAGGCGCCGCGCTGTCACATCGCAACCTGGTAGCCAATACAGAACAGTTCAAGGCTGCGATGCGCGGTGCTCCGCCTTCCGGCGAAGACGTGATCGTCACTGCAATCCCGCTGTATCACATCTTCGCACTCATGGTGAATTTCATCACCTATTTCTCCGTTGGCGCCGACAACTGGCTTGTCGCCAATCCACGCGACATGGACAGCTTCATCCAGACCCTGAAACAGGCCAGGCCCACGGTGTTCATGGGGGTCAACACCCTGTATGCCGCTCTGGTTGCTCACCCCAGGATCACTGAGGTGGACTTCTCGAATCTTCGCTTGTCCGGGGGTGGCGGGGCCGCCGTGATCGCAGCTACTTCGGAAAGATGGCGGCAGATCACCGGTCAGATCATCCGTGAAGGCTACGGCCTTTCGGAGACCAGCCCCGTGCTGTCGTTCAATCCAATGCGCGTGACAGAGTTCTCTGCGACGACCGGCTTGCCCGTGCCATCGACCGACATCAAGCTTCTGGACGATAGCGATCGTGAGGTCGCAATCGGCGAAGCTGGCGAGATTTGTGCCAAGGGACCGCAAGTGATGCGCGGTTATTGGGAGAAGCCGGAGGTCAATGCGACGGCGTTCACCGCTGATGGCTACTTCCGCACGGGCGACGTCGGCATGTTCGACCGAAATGGGTTTTTGAAGATCGTCGACCGCAAGAAGGACATGATCCTCGTCTCCGGCTTCAACGTGTTTCCGAACGAGGTCGAGGCGGTTGCTACCGCGTGTCCCGGCGTGATGGAGTGCGCATGCGTCGGTGTATCGGACGAGAAGACGGGCGAGGCGGTCAAGCTGTTTGTCGTCAAGGCGCCGAATGCCTCCTTGACAGCCGAGGATATGATCGCACATTGCCGCAGGGAAATGACGGCCTACAAGACGCCAAAGATTGTTCAGTTCATCGACGCGCTACCCAAATCCAACGTCGGAAAAATTCTGCGCCGCGAGCTCCGCGATCAGTAAGCTGACGCATGCCGTCATCGATCTCGGTCCGTACCCTTGAGGCTGCTTCTAAATGAGACATTAAATGCAGCCGGTGCCGTGTAACGCTTTGAAGGCAAGGTGGTGCCGCGAGGTTCACCGATCAGGCCTGCTCCTGCAGACCGGGTTCAGAGGCGGACCAACAGGGCCCGTCCGGAGGAGGCGGGATGCCGCGCCGGCGCCGGCTGCATACCCCGGATTCCGAGGCATTCGGCCTGCAACCGGCAACCGTCAATCAATGTAGCCTCAAACGCGCGCTACGGAAGTCGCCCGTGAGTTCGTCACGGAATGAACTGGTTTCCCCACATCAATATTCGATCGCCGCGCCTATAGTTCGGAGATTTATGATCGGTGAGACAAAAAGAGTTTTGCAATACTATCGGGGGTGAAGCACATATCGCCCGCGGGCAAGCGGCTCGCGTGCGAGAATTGCTCGCACTCTAGCGTCGGCCGCCCATCAGGCGCAGCATCATCATGAACAGGTTGATGAAGTTGAGGTAGAGCGACAGTGCGCCCATCACGGCCTTGCGGCCGGCCGAAGTGGCGTCATCGCCGCGGTCGTACATCCCCTTGATCCGCTGGGTATCGTAAGCCGTGAGGCCCGCAAAGACACCGACGCCGATAATGGAAATCATCCAATCGAGCCCGCTCGATCTCAGAAACAGATTGACCAGGCTTGCGATAATGATGCCGATCAGGCCCATGAACAGGAAAGTTCCGAATCCCGACAAGTTTCGCTGGGTAGTGTAACCCCAGATGCTGAGCGCGCCGAAGGCGGCCGCCGAGATAAAGAACACCCGCGTGATCGAGGACTCCGTGTAGATGTGGAAGATGGTCGACAATGAAATCCCGACAAGGGCCGCATAGAGGAAAAACAATCCTCGCGCAGCTTCCACCGACAACGTGTTGATTCGAGCACTGATAAAGAACACTAGTCCCAGCGGCGCCAGCATGAGCACCCACATCAGCGGACTTTGAAGCAATTCGGGGCCGGTGAACTGATAGGTCAAGAACGCGGCAACGCCGGTCAAGCCAACGCCGGCGGCCATGTAATTGTATATGCCCAGCATGAAAGCGCGAAGGCCGACGTCTATCGCCGTGGCGCGGTTTGCGGAGAAGCCGGGCGCAGCTGCATTTGGATCGTAGTTCGCCATGGGGCGTATCCTCTTGATAGCTCCTGCGGGAAGCAGCGAGCCGCCGCTCAACTCCGACAGATGAGGCAGACGATCGCACGTTCCGTAGTGTGAGCTAATCCTCGCGGATATCAGCAGCTTCGCCAAAGACAGCGACCTCGACCGACTTATCAAATTAAAGCGGAACCCTGTGCGATGCTATGCGATTTCGGCACGAAGTGGATAATTGTGCTCTAACAACCGAACGTGTCCGGTCAAGCTTATGTCGCCTGTGTTGGCACACTTAGCGGACGTGCCCACCACGGTGACGACGTCTGTTGATAGGGGCAAAGCGGACCTCGCGCTTGGGCGCTTCGACGTACGGAAATGGACCCTCAACGGACATCAGGACTTTGCAACAAGCAACTCGAAGCCAGCCCCTATCAATGCACCCAGTTGACCTGATACAATCGCCCGCTGGGGGTTGGCATGCAACGGCGGGAATTTCTTGGCATGGTTGATGGTGCGGCGGTCGCGTGACCGCACGCCATGCGCGCACAGGAGGGCCTAGAATGAGGAAAACATTTGCTGCCTTTGTCGCGGTCGCAACGATTGCCGGTTCGCTCGCCGCGACGCCCGCAAGCGCACAGCGTGGCGTCGCCGCTCCGGGCCGCTATTATGAGCCCGCCCCTTACGGAGCAGGTCGCGGGCCATACGACGATTTTGGCAGTTGCGAATGGGTGACACAGCGTTTCTGGGACGGCCATGGCTGGCGGGTCCGCCGAGTGCGAGTCTGCGGCTGATCCGCGATTGCGGCGAGATTGAACGGCTCATAGCAACCCTCGACGGTCGAGCGGAGGCCGTCGAAATCACCGGGACCGCGACGCGCAAAGACGAAGAAGACTGCAATAATCTTGACTTTTCTGCATAGCCCGACACTTCTTTTGCGATCATGCTGTATCGTGGATTGGCTACGAGAGTGGTTTGCCCCGGGAGGCTAAAATGAAGCGATCAATCGCATTGTGGGCGTCGCTAATAATTGGGTTCTTAGCTGGGAGCACTGGGACGGGGAATGCCGTAGTTTACTGCCAATACGCTGGCTATTCTGCCAATTGCGTCGTACGAGCCGAAGCCGTAGTCGCACCAAGCCACGAGCCTCGCAGAATCCCACCCTCAATTGATGCTCGCCCGAGCGGCCTTACTAGGCAGGACTTATTCGATCGGAATAACCCGAACAACCTGCGATCGGATTGGCTCAGTCCACCTGCTCAACCGGGCCAGTTCTGAAAAATAGCGCTGCGGCGCAGTCGTGGCTGTGCGAGTAGTAGCCGCAGACCGCCAAATTCGCGCCGTCTTCGAACTCTTTCGTTCTGAGTTTGGCACCTTTGAGACATGCACGTAATCGAGACAAAATTTCTATGCGTAAGTTCGACCTGTCTCGGACATTGGACTAGCCGGACAGTGGTCGGGTAGGCTGCTATACTGGTGCTCAGTTTCCCGAGCCGTTGAGCGATCAGCAGAGCTTTTTCGATGTGATTAATGCCGTGAACAGTCATTATTATTTCGTCCGGGGGCAAATCCCGAGATCATCTTGACGGTCTGTCGTGCCGCAAAAGTCAGTGCCATGACCAAGCATGATTCAGAAGCATTCGATATAGCAATGATGCGCCGCTGCGTTGCTCTGGCACAATCCGCGAGTTCAAAGAGGGAATACCCGTTTGCAGCTGTCATCGGACGACGAGGCGAATTCATTTGCGAATCGCTCAATATGGTCAGAAACGAACGAGACGTTACGCGGCACGCCGAGATGGTCGCAATTTCTTCAGCTCAGAAAGAGTTAGGGTCAACGAGCCTCGATGAGTGCACGATCTATTCGACTATCGAGCCCTGCGCGATGTGTTCTTACGCCATCCGGGAAAGCAGGATCGGCAGAGTGATATTCGGCCTACGATCCCCGGTAATGGGCGGTAACTCACGATGGAATATTCTAACCGATGCCGGTTTGTCCTCAACATTGCCGGAGGTATTTGCTTCCCCGCCCGATGTCGTGTCAGGATGTTTGCACGACGAAGTTCAGAAGGTTTTTCAGAAGTGGAATCCGTTCATTTGGGAATTCGTGAAAGCTCGGAGGATATTCGTGGATGGCTCCAGAGATGATCGGGCTGGGACTTTAAAAGGCAAGATGCGAGTTGGGCCCGGCTCGCGCCTTGCAACTTGGGCAAGGGTTTTTGTTGTTGATCGCCTTTGGCGCGGTTAGGATTCTTCACATCCGCTGTTGACACCGAATTGGCTTATTGGGTCTGTCCCTCTTGGATTGTTGTCTCCGATGCGGCTCTTGGCGCGCCTCAAGGGCGGGCATAGGCTAAGATTGGTAGAACTGCGACTTTCCGGATTGGCGCCATTGAGACGTGCCGACTGACACCGAGAATGTCTGTTAATCGGACTAGACCGGAAGATATCAGCAGAGGGCCGAAACGGCGTTTTTGCCCTAGCCGACCTCCAGTACCTGGAGTCGCTGCCGGAAAGCGGACGTCCATCGTATCTATGCTGATTGCCATAGGTGATCTTGCCTCACTCGCTCACTACGACAGCTCCGCGGAGTCACGAAGAGCGCATGCGAGTTTTGCTCTAACGATGCCGATCGGATCCTGTTAAGGCCGCATGAATAGGAACTTCGCCGTCGCTGCGGCTTCCAGATATCCATAGTCCGGAGGTCAGGCAGAAGGTAGCGGGCCGAGGCTCGCGATTATTCTTTGCCGCATCGCGTATCGGTTAGTCGACACATCGTGGGTAGGGTCTAGAGAAGGTGCGGGATGATCATCTTGGTTCGCTGTCGATAGATCTCGTAGCGCTCGCCAAATGTACGGCTGAGCAGTTTCTCCTCCGCGCGAGCGCGCCAGGCCAAGGTCGGGACGATCCCCGACAGCGCAATAAAGAGAGCCGGCCAACTGCCGAAGGCGAGCGCTTCGCCCATGACGAGCAGTGCAAGGCCCAGATAGATGGGGTGTCGCACGAGGCGATAAGGGCCGGTTGTGATGAGGCCGGTGCTCTGATCTGCTATGGGCGCGTAGCTCCAAGCGGCACCAAGCTCGGCCCGGGATCTGACGACGAGGGCGGCGCCCGCTAGCGCAAGAAGGGACCCTGACAGCGCCAGCAGCAGTGCCGTGAAACCGGCGGGGCTGCTGGGAAAGATCAAAAGCGAAAGGAAGAACAGGCCGAGAGCAGTGAAGTTGGCCACCAGCGGTGCTCGGTCGCCACGATCCTGACGTGCTCGCGTCTTGGTATGTCCGCGACTCCAACTAACTGACAACAACATGAGTCCCGCAAAGGCGAGGAGGGCGACGATACGGAGGACGACGGCCAGTGTTGACATTTCCTAGGCGCGGAGTCGTATCAGATAGAGTGCGATGGATAGCAGGAGTATGGGGAGCACATAGCTCACCGCAAGGGCAGCGACCGGCTGGTCCCAAGCATTCTTCGGCCGGTCTTCGATTGAGCCCTCGTGTACTCATTAACGGGGCAGATTGGTCCGCCGTGACCTGCGCCCCAGTTCGGGAGCGCAACTCACGGCGGTGCTCAAGGCTATTGGACCACCACCGCCGGCGGAGGAACGTAGGCGTTTCCTGGATCGGCGTCCAAATTTTGGGACGCGATCTCCGGGGCAGGCGTCAATTGCAGGCTAAATGGCCGCCTGACGGCAGTCTTTCAGAAGACGACCGAGTATTTACGGCCGTATGCCCGCTTTGAAGCAGCACTGACGATAGGCGTCCATTCCGACAGCGTTCTTGTCGGCAGTAGTCGGACTAAAGCCGATGGCGTTTACAGCGGCTTGGGCCTGCCTGAAGCATTCAGCACGTGCGGCCCTTTGATCTACCTTTGCTGCTTCTGCCGATAGCAAGGCTCCAAAGAATGGCACGACTAAAGCGACAGCGAAGAGCGTTCCTCGGATACCGATCATATTTGCCTCCTTGACGGACACCGGGCCAGTGTAACCGGGCACGAGCTGAGCGTTTCCCGGATAATTGTCGGCCCGGCCGAGACAACGATATATCCGGCGGAGCCAAGGCCGCTATGCAATAACGGCGAGGATGGCGAGTTTGCGGTGCCGCCTCGGCATTGGCCCACCGCTTGGCGGTGACGCTGACGGATAACACTTCGCCATCCAAGAAATGGGAATTGATGCGGCAGTTTGATCGAGTGCGCCGCGCGTCGAACTGCAACTTGCCGTCATCATTTCCCACGCTTCAGCGAAGCCAGCAATCGGATGGACTCACGTCGCGCAGCCAAATGGGTGATGCTGAGCGCTGTCGCAAACGTCGGTCATGCTGCCCATAACAGCGGGGTTCAGTGCCCCGTCTGCTCTTGAGGGTACAACGGACGGGCCGCGCTAGCAGGGACACTTCCGAATCAACCTCTGCCGAAATTGCATAGCGCGTTGAGCAGGTTGGAATATCTTTCCGGACGGACCTGGCGACGTCGCCATTGACAATCTGAGGTTTCCGAAGAACATCAATGGAGCAACCCAAATGACACACATGATGCGAGCGAGTTCGGTACTGATGATGGCCGCGCTGGGATTGGTGGTTGCGTCGTCGCCCGCACTTACCCAGAACGCTCCTCAGTGCGTGGTGTCGGGATCACCGCCAGCAGGCTGGGGCTTTAACTCGACGGGCTATATCGAGATCGCTTCCGGCGGGAGTTGCATGTTTTCCGTCAATATTGCCGGCGAAATATTGAGTTCGAGCGTTTCGCAGAATCCGGCGCACGGCACCCTGCAACAGCTCAATGTATCTTCTTTTGTATACACATCGGAAGCTGGATACAGAGGTAGAGATGCTTTCTCCGTTCAGGCGACCGGCAAGAGTCAGACGAGTTCTGGCACGTCAGTAATCACTATCAACGCAATCCTCCAATAGCGTTGGATCACTCTATCAGGTGACGCCCGTTTCGCGAACCATAGCGGGCCGTTGTCGACGATATTGACTGACCAGAAGCGCGCACTTGGCCCCGACTCGAACGACCCATCGCGTTCGGTTGCGGTCCGCCATCCGGTGTGAAGTTCCATCTGATGGGACTGCTCGATGGAAGTGTTGGCCCGGCAAGGCTTCGGCCTGGCATTTGGTTGAATCACAGAGCGGGTTAGGTGGCGTATGTTTGGAATTCTGGGGCTGGGGTTTCTGCTGGGCATGCAGCATGCGCTCGAAGCCGACCATATCGCCGCCGTATCCAGCATCGCCGCGCGCCGCAGCCATGTGGCCGATATCGTCAAGCACGGGCTGACTTGGGGGCTCGGCCACACGCTCACGCTGTTCGTGTTTGCCGGCGCCGCCATTCTGCTCGGCCGCGCCATCCCTGAAACCATCGCCAGGCCGATGGAGACCGCCGTCGGCGTGATGCTGATCGGCCTCGGCGCGCATGTGCTGTGGCGGCTGTGGCGCGCTCGCGTCCATTTTCACCGGCACGGCCATGGCGACGGCACGGTGCATTTTCACGCCCATAGCCACGCCGGCGAAACTACGCCGCATGCTCGCTCCGCCCACGCGCATGACCATGGCTTCCGTTGGCGCACCTTGCTGGTCGGGCTGATGCATGGCATGGCGGGTTCGGCGGCGCTACTGGTATTAGCGGTATCGCAGGCGTCCAGTCCCGCGGTCGGGCTCGGTTACGTCGCGCTGTTCGGGATCGGCTCGATGATCGGCATGGGCGCCTTGTCGATCGTGATCGCGGTGCCGCTCGCGGTTTCCGCCCGCTGGCTCACCTGGGCCAATCGCGGCCTGCAGGGGGCGGTGGGCCTCGCCACCATCGCGATCGGAATCATGACGGTGCTCGAGACTGTCTTGGCCTGACGCCGGTTGCAGCCTGCGCTGCGGGCTGATGCAGTAGCATCGGAACAGTTTCCGGCACGGTAGCCGGGCGAAAGAGGCCATCAGTGCGTCGCGCTATCTTAATTGAACTTGCCGGGCTTCCACGCGATAGCCTAAATCGACCTGCCAATCCCTCCGCCGAACGTAGGCTATCAAGGCTGAAGCGGAAGTAACGGGGACATCGTCAAACTGACGCGAATGGGCACGAAACGGACATGCCGCAGCAGTCGCTGGATGTCCGCTCTTGTGGCTGAAAAGGCCACGGGGCAGCTATGTCACGATTTCCGGGTTGCATCTATCTGACGTCATCCTCCACACCGACGATGGCTGTTCAATCGGGGTAGAGCGGACATCGAGCAAGGGGCGAGAGGGCTCACTTTTGGGCCAAAGGGAACGTCGGACTTGATGCCGAAGCCTCTAGCAAATCACTTCGCACATATGCTTTGATCGCTCAGTGATCGACCCCGGAGTTTAGCGGTCTGATAGGCGCAACGCGCGGCTGGAGTTTCCCAGCGCTGTTGTAATCACGCGCTATGCGACCAGATCCACCGCGGCATGGTCGGACAGAACAAGCCTGCCGGGGATTCCGATATCTACGTTTGGCGACTTCATCATCTACTATACCGATATCTTTCGGTGATGGCGTCAATATCTGTCGTGTGGCGAGCGAAGGGGAGGCGAATGACGCGAAACCCCGTCCTTCATAGATTACCGGAACAAAAGGAACGGCGGCTCGCTGTCGCTGATCCGACGTGGCAATTGGCCAGCGCGGTCGCGGTCGCTATTGGGGTTGGTATCGTATATTTCCTGGCGGCGCGGTTTAGCCTTTCATTACTGACAAAACCTGATGGCGTGGCAGTGTTCTGGCCAGCCTCCGGTGTTGCGGCAGGTGTCCTGATTGCCTTTGGTCCCCGGGCGAAATGGCCGGTGGCCATCGGAGCGGGCGCTGCAACGATCGCGGCCAATCTTTTGGGAGACAGGAGCTTTGCTGGTGCCGTCACTTTCGCGTTGTGCAATGCCGGAGAGGCGATGCTCACGGCGGGCCTTATCGAGCGCCAATTTGGTTCGGGTTTCGCCCTCGACCGCGTGCGAAAAGTCTTAGGATTGCTCGCGGCAGCCGTGTTGGGGAGCGCCATCTCGGGAATCGGTGGAGTTCTGGGGTTCAAGTTGTTTCACTTCTCGACTGCGCCGACTTTGACCATCTGGCAGCACTGGTTCGCATCCGACGCGCTCGGTATTCTAACGGTTGCGCCCCTGCTAATCGGCGCTGCCGCGGCCGCGCGCGACCCTCCGACGCTGAACGAGGCCCTCGAAGGGGCTGTAGCACTTCTTGCAATAACACTGACGATCACGCTTGTTATCTTTCTACCGCGCGCATCATTCGCGGCTGTAGTGCCGATTGCCCTGCTGTTCCCCCTGTTGCTCTGGCTAGCGGCCCGCTGCCGGCCAGTATTCGCCGCGGCGGCCGCGTTCGTCGTTGCACTGACGATCGTGTGGACGACAACTTTTGGCATCGGATATTTCGGTGACCCCGAGCTTCCGATCGAGGACCGTATCTTGGGCGCCCAAGCGGGCATCTTGACGATATCGCTCTGCACGCTCGTTCTTGCCGCGCTGTTCGCAGAGCGGCGTCACCAGGAGGCTGCGCTGAGGGAGGGGGCGACGCGTTTGGAAAAGGCCCTTGCGGCCGGGGCGGTGATTGCCTTTGAGTGGGATGCCCAGACCGGTGCATCACATCGCAGCGAGAACGCGGCGAATATTCTTGGATACGATCCGCAAGCACCCCTTTCGGCAGCTCGCTTCCTTGCACTGATTCATCCGGATGACCGTGCGCACTTCAAAGCGCAAGTGAGGAGTGTCCGACCTGACAACCCGTCCTATGCTGTCACATTCCGCGTGATCCGCCCCGACGCCCAGGAAATGTGGCTTGAGGAAACAGCAACAGCAGAGTTTGATGTTGATGGAAAATGCCTACGTATCGAAGGCCTGACCCGTGACATCACGAAAAGCAAGCGAGCCGAAGTGCACCAACGCATGCTGGTCGCAGAGCTTGACCACCGCGTCAAGAACGTGCTTGCGCGCGTTGGCGTGGTCGCCATGTATACCCGCGAGGGTAGCGGCACAATCGACGAATTTATCGAAGCACTCGATAGACGCATCCAAAGCATGGCAGTTGCGCACGAATTATTAAGCCAAGGTAATTGGCTGGGCGTTCGTCTTGCGGATCTTGTTCGGCACCAGCTAGCTCCCTACGCGACAAACGCAAATACGACGACCAGCGGCCCAGACGTCGCGCTCAACACCGCGGCAACTGAGGCGCTCGGAATGGTGCTGCACGAGCTTGTGACCAACGCCTCCAAATACGGCGCGCTGTCAATCCCCCAAGGTCGGGTGTCGGTAAGCTGGGAATGCCAGAGCAGGGACGATGCAACGTTTGGTCTGATAATCTTGTGGCGCGAGACGTGTGGCCCGCCCGTATCAGCTCCATGTAAGAGCGGATACGGAATTAGCCTGATTTGCGAACTCATCCCTCACGAGCTTGGAGGTACGGTCGACCTCGCGTTTTCATCTGAAGGCGTGTCCTGTACAATCGAAATCCCCCTCAGGCAGCTGGGCAGCCTCGCGTGAGAGTCCCTCATCGATCGGGCAGCCGAGCAACGATCGGGCGCAAGATGGCCAAAAACTGTTCGACGCTGACAGGCTTTTGCAGGATAGCTTCGACCTTTCCAGGTTGTAGGGAAACTTCCGTGTAGCCCGTTATGACGATGACTGGAATGCCTTCTTCCTGGAGCCGATCAAGCAACGGGTTGGCCCGCTCGCCCCGCAGATTAATGTCTACGATGGCCACGTCGGGCTTGCGATCGGCAATTAGGCGCTCGGCGTCAGCTATGGTGGCAGCCGGACCCGACACGTCCGCTCCAGTGTACGAAGTAGCCGTTTGATGGCATTGCCGACGTGCCAGGAATCCTCGACTAGCAGAATACGCGCACCTTTCAGTTCCGACGATCCAGATGTTAGCGCGCGTGCCGTTCGCTCGGAGGAACGGCCGCTTTCGGGAAGAAGCGGATTTGGCCCGTCTTATGAAGTTTTGAAAATTCCCAGCGAACGTCTGTGCAACCAGTCGCCCTCAAGCCTTGCCTTGCTTGGTTTCACCGCCCGAGAACAAGTACGTTCGCATCCTTGCTTCCGTGCTTTTCTAGATCTGCCAGTATGCCCGCATCGGACAGGTCGATTCTCTGCGAGTGCTTCCAATCCCGGCGCGATACCTGAACGAGGCGTTTCAGAACGCGCTTCGATTTGGTTTCGATCGCCAGTTCGCGCCTCGAGTCGAAACTGCCTGGACTGAGATTGATCGATCCGACTATGGCTCGCTTGCCGTCCGCGATCACAATCTTGCCGTGCAACTTCAAGTGCCTTAACAAGTGCACCTTGGCGCCGACGTCGTGCATAATTCGCAGCCCGCCGATGCCTTCAGCGAGCTTCTTGCCCGATAGTTTATGCGGCGCGCGCGCCATGATCTTGACGCGAACCCCACGATTCACCGCACGAACGAGCCTTTCGACGATGACTGTATCTTGATAGCGTTCATTTTGAAGCCAGAGCGATTCCTTCGCTGCATCGATGACGGCCGCGATCCGTTCGCGTCCGTTATTGGGGCACCAAAGCAGATGTGATTTAGGGTCAGGTTTGAACGGCTTGCGAGCCCAGTCGGCGTCGAAGCACCTTATCATTTCCTTCACTTCGCTCTTTTTGGTCGTCGTAACCGCATAATCGCGCGTTTCAGTCAGATCGCGAGGCTCCCAGTTGAGGGACTCTACAAAACCTATCTTGTCGTCGATAACCATCGACTTTTGATGCGTGAGAGCAAAGGCGGCACTGCTATCGCGCACCTTGACGCCGGCAGCGAGAAGGGCTTTTCGGGCCTTTTCATTTTCGCTCTTGCCGTTGCGGCGCGCCGGATTGAGCATCACGCGAACATTGACCCCGCGTTGGTGGGCTGCGATCACCGCGCGGAGCAGTGTCGGCTCGGTAAATAGAAACATCCTTATGTTCAACGCGCGCTTGGCGGCATTGATCGGTTCAAGGATCGCGCTGACGGTATCGTCTGGAAGAACGATGAGCGTATGCGACATTTTCTTGCTCCTGAAGGAGGCTGGAATTGTTCAAGGGTTACGCCGCATTGGCAGGTAGAGCTCCCGTTGTTTCGTACTGGATGCGGTGAAGTTCGGCGTAAACGCCACCGAGCGCAAGCAGCTCGCCGTGCGAGCCTTCCTCGGCGACAACGCCGTCTTTGAGGACAACAATCTTGTCCGCCTCGCTGATGGTACTCAGGCGATGTGCGATCATGATGACTGTGCGGCCTTTCATCAACTCTCGCAGGGCGTCAATGACAAGGTGTTCTGATTCGGTGTCGAGTGCCGCCGTCGGCTCGTCCAGGATCATAATCGGGCTATTGCGAATGACGGCGCGCGCAATGCCAATGCGCTGGCGCTGGCCGCCCGAAAGCGTGTCCCCGCGTTCGCCGACTACAGTGTCGTAACCATGGGGCATGCGACTGATGAATTCATCGGCATTGGCTATTTTCGCGGCGGCAAAGACTTCTTCATCGGTTGCGCCGGGCCGCCCGTAAGCGATGTTTTCGCGGATTGTCCCGCGGAACAGAACCGTCTCCTGCAACACAAAGCCAACCTGGGCTCGCAGCGCGTCGAGCTTGAAGGTTGCAACGTCGACGCCATCGATTAAAATTCGTCCGCCCTTCGGGTCGTAAAAGCGAGGGACCAGACTCAACACAGTGGACTTGCCCGAACCGGTTGGTCCGACAATGCCCACGACCTGACCGGGTTCGATCTTGAACGAAACATCCCGCAGCACCTGCGTCTCATCGTCATAGCCAAACGCGATGTTTTCGAATGCAATTGCGCCATTCACCCGGCCGGGATCGGCTGCCTCAGGGTGTTCGCGAATGACTTCGTCTGCCGACAGTATCTTTTGGATGCGTTCAAGTGCCACCGTCGTCTGCGCAATCGCGCTGGTCATGCTTGCGAGGTCCTTTACTGGTTTGAAGAACTTCGCAAGGTAGGCGAGATAGACCGTAAGAGCGCCTGCAGTCATGGTCCCCGCGACGATCAGCGCCGTTCCCCTCCACAGCACGATGGCGGTGCAGATCGCGACTACAATACTGACCATAGGCGACAGGAGCGACTTCACCTGCCGGGCCTTGAGAGCGGCCTCGACTGTCGCGTGGCTCGCGGCTTCGAGATGGGCGATTTCAAGATCCTGTCGTCCGAATGCTTTTATTGCCCGAACCGACCCTAGCCCTTCCTGAACAACTGCGACGACTTCGCTCTGCTTGGCCCGGACAGTCCGCGTGACTTCCTTCACGGCCCTCTTGAAATGCATGACCGCCATCAGAAGGAAGGGCGTAATGGCGAGGGCGATCAGAGTGAAGTCCCAGTCCAGCCAGAGCATCAAGCCAATCATGAAGACAATGGTGATGATGTCCACGATGATGCTCAGCGTTGACGACGACGCAAAGCTCTGGATCGTCGCAACGTCGCTGGTAATGGTTGACATCAGCGCGCCGGTCTTTGCCGTGTCGTAGAATCGCAGCGAAAGACGATGCAGATGCTCGTAAATGCGAATCCGCAGATCATTGGCGACCCACTGCCCAACGCTTGTGGTGTAATAGTTGTCGATGTAGGTCGCGACCGCACCGATAACCGCAATGATCAGTGTGGCGACGCCGGCGAACAGCGCCACGCCAAGCGTGTGTCGTCCAAAGCCGTAGTGGTGCGCCCACTCCAACCAATGAGGCAGGTGGTGCTTGCCGAGTGCATCGTCGAGCACAAGCTTTAGCGGCCACGGTGCGGCGAGACTTGTAGCAATTTCAGCCAGCATCGCGACAAAGACAATTGCGAGCCAGCCCCGATAGGGCCGAAGAAGCCCAATCACCAAGCGCGTCATTTGTTTCGTCCGACGGAGGCGGAATCAAGCCGGCAAAAGACTGCAAGATTCTCGCAATTGTTAAAGTTTCTTTCGATTGACAAACTGCCCGTTCTCGTCTGATTGCGCTATGCGAAATCCGACCACCGGACCCAGCAACCTGAAGTCCGCTTGAGCTTTCCACGGTCAGCAGTTCAGGCGGCGCGATTGGCTTCTCCAATGCAGGGCTTTTTGAAGCAAGGTTCGCAGGGTCTGTGCGTTGCCAGAATTGCCAGGTCTCCTGGACGACAGTCGAATAGAGCCAAAGCCATTCGCAGCTCCTCAGTAGCACGGCGGATAAGGGTAATAGCCGCAGTAGGGATAGGTGCTGGCTGCCGCCGCACCCAGCGCAGCCCCACCCACCGCGGCGGCACCGACCGCTGCAGCACCGTAGCCTCCGCGATACCAGGCACCGCGAGCGACGTAGGGACGACGCCAAGCGCCGGCTGCGCCGACACCCCCGACCCGCGCGTAGCCGCCGTGGAAGCCGGCAGCGTGGAAGCCGCCCATGCCGCCAGCATGGAAGCCGCCACCGTGGAAGCCGCCGAAACCGAAGCGGTCGATGAAGAGTGCCGCCGGCCCGTCGCCGCCAGCCAGATCGCCTTCGAGCACATCCACATCGAAGGTCAGCCGGTCGCCCTCCAGCTTCGCCGTCTTCAGCACCACGACGGCATCGCGGATTTTCGAACCGTCCGTACTGAACACTGAGACGGTGGCGTTCGGCGGATCCTTGGTAAAGCTCTCATCGCTGGCATTGTTTGGTGACCATTCCGCCAGCAGGTCGGTGGTGAGCGAATGCCCTGCCGCCCGCACCGGGCGGTCCGCGAAAACGATCGAGTTAGGCGCCACTCCGGTGAGTGTCAGTTTCCCGCCCTGCAGGCTGGCGCCGCGGGCATTCATGACGATCAAGGACGGCACAATCTCCGGCTTGGCTTGGCCGATCGTTTTCTGCAGGGGCATGTGCTGCGGCGTCGAAGGCGTGGTCTGGGCCAGCGCCGGTGCCGCCCCGCAGAGCAGGAGGGCGATGATCATGCAGCTTGTTCGGTTCTTCTTGGCCATGAGGAACTCCTTGCCGTGATTGCCCAGAGCTTGTGGTACAGGGTTGACATCCCTCAAACGACATAGGCGAGGAGCACGTTGCTTCGCCGTCCTGCGGGACGTCCCGTAAAAGTCCTCTCTCTCAGCACCCGGTTACACGCGGATGCTCGCTTCAAGATTGCTTGCGAGAGATTGGTCGAAGCGCCGCGCATACGCTATGCAGTTTCGGCCCTTCTGACGCTGGAAATCCACATGATCCCGCAAGGTGAGCAAGTCTTGCGGAAGCAGAAAATAGTTGCCGCCTCCACGCCACTGGCATGCATTGGCATTCGGCAGGCGCTGGCCCTTGGGGTGAGCAAAAGCGAAACAGAAGCCACCGGGAAGACGTTGGATTCTCATGGGTGAGTCCGGTCATAGCGATCAGCGGCTGAATATTCTCATCATCTCGGGGGCGGCCCAATCGGAAGTGGCCCACCCATGCCCGTTCGTTCTTGCGGAGAAGGTAGCGCAGCGTTGGTGCCGGGTCGGTACCAGGGATTGGTCAGACATTCGGCATCTGTGCCGGACGCCGAGGCTTGGCAGGCTTGTAGGCTGTTAAAAGAGCAGCCGCTCCAACCGGGATTGTCCATGCCCTGGATGCAAAAAGGATACTGCGATATGCCAGTTTGGGCGGAAGCCGGAATGTGATCGATCGTCCAGAATCCTGCTGCAGCGAGCAGCGCGGTGAGGGGCACACGGATCATTTCCGCACCTTCATGGCTGGAGTGGTGCTCTTCTCCGGAGCCTTGGGCATCGATTGGGCGGGGACGAGCCAGCGAAGGCACTAGTCAGCCAGAGCCTGTCCACGCGACTTACCGCTTCTGGACAGAGACTATTCGCTCCTCAATCGTTCGCTATGCAAATTCGGCATCCTGTAGAAGGATCTGCAACAGTCTGCGCAAGGCGGCATTATCAGCAACCAAGCAAGACGGCCCGGCTAGCATCCGACAAGGTGCCAATTGGAGACATCGCGCGTTTGATTTGAGGCGGTCGCAAACTGAGCAGGCCCTCTCGCATCCCCGGCAGGTCCGCACCGGGCCCAGCCATGCGAACTGGCGTTGCGTTTGATACGACAGCAACGGTGACGAAATTAGCAGGGCTTGGTTCGGCGTGGCTAAAGAGATGACCGAACCTCGTTGTTGCCGAAAAGTCACCGCATCGAAGATTGCGCGCATGGTTTGACCTCAATCAATCAAGCCAGTTGGGGAGAAGGTGCGACTTGCAATATGCTTCGGAGTGTGGCCGGCCTTCAGGAGGCGACAGTGCAGAAAACTTTCCTTGCGGGCATCGCCGCTGCAGGATTGGTAAGCGGGCCTGCTCTTGCATCGGACTTGCCTGCCAAAACCCCGATTTACAAAGCTCCAATCGCAGCGCCGCCTTATAATTGGTCAGGGCTCTATGTGGGGGCCAACTTCGGCGGGGGATGGTCCAACGGCGGCCTGAACATTCCTGGCAACAATCTGTATGGCGGCCTGAGCGAATTCATTGGCGGCGTGCAGGCGGGCTATAATTTCCAGGCCGGCCACCTTCTATTTGGCGTCGAAGGTGATTTTGACGGAGCCAGCTTTAGTCATCCGGCTCTTTCTACTCCAACGGTAGGTTATGTGGACCAGCGCTGGATCGGCACCGTGGCGGGCCGCGTCGGCCTCGTGAATGATCGATGGCTCGTATTCGCCAAGTTTGGCGGCGGCTGGGTGCACAGCAACGCTACTTTGAACCTCCCTGGCACAGTCTGGAACGGATCCAACACCAGCAGTGGCTGGCTAGTTGGCGGTGGCCTCGAATACGGCTTCAAGTCGCGTTGGACGGTCAAACTCGAATACGATTATCTCGGGCTATCAAACTGGAATTCTCTGACGGTCCCTTCAATAGCTTTGAACCGCGACCTTCAAATGGTCAAAGCCGGGATCAATTATAAATTCCAGAGCGGCGTTTCCGCCGCGGCCGAGCCATCGACCGCTGAGGCCTCTCATCAGCCTTCGGAAGATCTTCAGAAGGCATCGCAAAACCCGATTGCGGACTTGGTCAGCGTACCGTTCCAAAGCAACACCAATTTCAACGCCGGGCCGTTCAATCGCGCCCAGGAAGTATTCAACATTCAGCCCGTCGTGCCGATGCACTTAAGCGATGACTGGAACCTGATCTCACGCACTATCATTCCGTTGGTGAGCCAGCCGAATCCGCTCTTCGACAGCAACACCAATGGCATCGGCGACATCACTCAGTCGCTGTTTTTTTCCCCCGCGCACCCGGGCAAACTCATCTGGGGCGTTGGTCCAGTCTTCACCGTTCCGTCTGCCAACGATCCGATCCTCGGAACCGGCAAATTCCTGTTCGGCCCAACGGCCGTCTTTCTGACCACACCGGGACATTGGGTGATCGGTGTACTGCTCAATAACCAGTGGTCGATCGGTGGCAATCCACTGCGACCGCCCGTTAACACCTTTCTCGCCCAGCCCTTCCTCAACTACAACATGGCGCACGGCTGGTACTTGACCACAGCACCCATCATTACCTCGAACTGGCTCGCACCATCTGGCGAGCAGTGGACGGTGCCGATCGGCGGTGGCTTCGGGCGAGTTTTCAAGATGGGTGATCAACCGGTGAATGCATCGATTGCCGCTTATTACAACGCGATACGTCCGACGGGTACTCCAGCGTGGCAACTGCGGGCTTCTATCGCGCTGCTGTTTCCTGTCAAATGACGTGGCGGTCCGGCGCGTAATCTGCACTATCCGATTTCGGCTCCATCACGCTTTCAACCGACGGCAATGACACGCCGGCAAGTCTCGCTCGATCTTGGGATGGAATGCCGAAAGTGCATAGCGCATACGCTTTGTTTGGACCAACTTTCTTGTCGAAAATCTTTAAGCTAGTCACCCGCGTCGGCGCTGTCGGCCTTTGGTATCGACCGTACGTCGTCCGCGGCAATTGGTATTGGGCGCACCATACGCAGCTGCGATGGTCGGCGCTGCGGTCGGCGGTGACCGTCTGGCTCTGCTTGGCGGACTGCGCGGTAACGACAATTCTCTAGATAATCGCGCTGGCGGACGCGAGCGCAGCGCCGAGAGGTGCCGTTGACAGATGATCAATTTTCTCCGGGATTACCTGTTCACCATGCCGGTGCTCGCGAAGTTCGCGGTAGGGATGGTGATGCTTGTCGTTATCCCTCGCCTTTCCCGCCGGATGCACATTCCTGCAACCGTGGGGCTGCTACTCGGCGGCGTAGTCGCCGGACCGTATGTTCTCGACATCTTTGGCAAGGTCCGGCCGATAGCAGATTTCCTGGCGGAGCTCGGCAAACTGCTCTTGATGTTTTTCGCAGGCTTGGAGATCAATCTCGCGTTGTTTCGGCGGGCCCGTGACCGCTCGATCGCCCTTGGCATCGCCACAACCGTGTTTCCTCTGTTGCTTGGCACCATCGTTGGGCTTTCTTTTGGTTACGGCGTGGTTCCGGCGATCGTGATCGGATCGCTGTTGGCTTCGCATACACTACTTGGGTTGCCCATCGTGAGCCGGCTCGGCCTGGGAAATCGGGAGTCGGTGACAGTTGCGGTCGGCGCCACGGTGATGTCCGACACCCTGTCGCTCGTGGTATTCGCAATTTGCGTTTCGATTTATACGACCGGCTTCTCGCCGGCGGGGCTCGCGCTCCTCGTAGCGGAAATCGTTGGCTATATCCTGCTGGTGCTGTTCGGCTTGAGCCGTCTCGGAGCCTACGTGCTCAAGCGAGTGGAGAATGAGGAGGACGCTTACTTCGTACTTATGCTGAGCATCATGGCAATCGCAGGCGTGCTTGCGGATGCGATCCAGCTGCCGGGCATCGTAGGGGCGTTTCTCGCGGGACTCGCCATCAACGCTTCAGCACAAAAAGCGCCGGCAAGTCTCAAGCTTGAGTTTTTGAGCAAATCGTTCTTCATCCCCATCTTCTTCGTCGTTACCGGCTTCTTGATCGATCCGATCAAGTTTGCTTTTGGGGTTCTCGACGATTTCTTCCTCGTCGCCAGTATTGTTGGCGCCCTGCTTGTCGGCAAGTGGATCGCCGCCTGGGCCGTGGGTCATGTGTTCAGCTATGGTCCGGATGAACGACTAACCGTTTGGTCGCTCACACTGCCACAGGTCGCTGCCACGCTTGCCGCGACATTGGTCGCCCACGACACGCTCAACTCAGCCGGCGAGCGCCTCCTTGACGATCGCATGTTCAATGTCGTGCTTGTGCTGGTATTCGTCACATCAGTGCTTGGTCCGGTGCTGACGGAGCGGTTTGCATCTCGATTGAGTGCCGATAAACACGTTCTCACCGATTGAACCTACGGCCGCTTGGAATGCCATGAGCGCAAGAAAGTTTACTGTTTGCTGCGATCCAAAAGGGAATTGGCGTCGTCGGGGCGAGCGGCTAGTGATCGACTTCAAGCGACTGCCGGAAATCTGTCGGCGCTGTAAGTCCGTTTTCGCATAGACGAGAGCAGTCCGCTCCCATTGAAATACCTGTCCAGATATGCGGTCGTGCGGAAGGACAGGATAAGGAGTTACGACGATGGCTATTTCAGTCTCGATGTTCGCCTTGAGTTCACAGCTGGTTGTCGCGGTTGCCAATGGAGTGCCGGCATTCGACGTCACACGCACATGCAAGCTCGACTTGGCCGCGACGGCGGGACTTTCGGACACTCAATCCGTAAAGGCCTGCATCATGGATGAAAAACGAGCACAACGGCAACTCGGGAGCGAGTGGTCGAAATATCCGGCTTCAAGCAAGGCACAATGCATTCCGCTGGAGAGCATCGGAGGCACTCCAAGTTATGTAAGTTTGCAAACGTGTCTGCAAATGAACCAGTGGGCACGCTAGTTTGCCTTGCACGACATGAACCTACTGACGCCGGGAGAAACTCTGTTGCTGTAGTGCATCATCTACTGTCATCGCGATCCAGCCAGGACCCGAAAGGCCCTGCTTTTTTGCCATGTCGTTGACCGCATCGACAATGTCGGGTGTGAGGGGTACGTTGATGATGACGTCCAAACCGCTGTCGAGGCTATAGACCAGCCTCGTTACCTGGCCGGAGAATCGCGCGACACGCCCAGCTTTTTCAGCATCGGTCAACGAGCCTTCTTGAACGACCATTGGACAGTAGGCACCGATAAGGTGATCAACTATCAGTCGTTTGGACATGCCCTCGCGCCGAAGGGTGGCGATAGTGGCGCTGAGTTGGCTTATATCGGACATTGCGTTGGCACCGGGGAGCAGGCCTTTGATCTGCTCGAGCTTGGCTGGAGTGTTTGGTTTGAATGGCGAAGGACATTCAAATTTGTCCGCACCGACAGCCGGTACAATCGTGAGCATGAAGAGAATGCTGCTCAGCAGCCGCAAAATTCTGGTCATGGCAAGCGACCTTCAATCTGCCCGCAATGTTTCAATTGTTCGCCCTGAGGCGTGGAGGCTGATGTTCCAACGC
This sequence comes from Bradyrhizobium sp. AZCC 1610, assembly GCF_036924515.1. NCBI lineage: Bacteria > Pseudomonadati > Pseudomonadota > Alphaproteobacteria > Hyphomicrobiales > Nitrobacteraceae > Bradyrhizobium > Bradyrhizobium sp. AZCC 1610. The sequence goes on from NZ_JAZHRR010000001.1 coordinate 1,240,509, forward strand.
TCGAGGATAACGTAGACTCTCTTGACGAACCGAATGGCGTTAAAGCAGCCCCCTTAGATATCGAGCGGATAGACCCAGTTGAACCAGGAATGAGCGCGGATTGAGATCTTTCGAAGTACGGCCCATGCGCCATGCTCTCCCCCTGTATAGATTGCAGCCAAACCCTGCGCGCCTATCGGGAATTTGGATTGGTCAGCGTGGTCGAGTCGTATCTTCACGGCGTATTGCCCTTGGGGAACATTTGGCGGCGGCTGCTGGAATTTCGGGATGTCGTCGCTTGGCAAATACTGTCCTATGCCATTGCCGCGCCAGACGCTGTCAACAGTCCCGCGAAAGATTTGACCGGGATAAAGATCGAGGGCGACTTCAACCGGCTGCCCCGGCTTCACATATTTGAGGTTCTCCTGGAAATATGTTGCGAGCAGATAGCGGTCTGCATCCGCAATAAATGCGGCGATGCCGCCGACCCGAAATGTGCCAGCCACCATTCCCGGGCGGACCTGAAGGTTGATGATATGACCGTCCTCCGGCGCCATCAGAGTAGTATTATCCAGATAGTATCGCGCGAGCTGAAGTTGCGACTCCATGTTTGCGACTGTTGTGTTGACGCCGTCAATCTCGGACTTGTATTGCAGGCGGGCGCGTTCGAGTTGGGCCAGTGCTGCATTGTTGGTTGCCTCCGCCGCATTCACCTTGGTCAGCCACTCTTCCACCGTTTCTTCGCGCACCGCCTGCTCCTGTGCGAGCTTGTCGAAGATCCGCTTCTGATACTGAGCGTATTCCAGCTCCACCTTGGCCTTCTTCGCGCCTTGGGCCGCCGCGTCGACATCTGCCTTCAATACCTTGACGTTTTGCGTGGCCGCGGCGAGCTGCGCGGAGATCTGGTCGACCTTGTACTGGTAGGGACGGCGATCGAATTGAAACAGAGGCTGGCCCTTCTTGACGGCGGCACCTTCCTCGACAAGGACCCCCTCAACAAGCGTTGGCTCGGGGAGGCGCGGAACGAGCTGGATCGTTCGTTGAACGACGGTTGCATTGGCGGAATTCGGCGTAACGAATCGGAGGCCTATCACGAAGACAAGCAACAAATGGACAACAAAGAAGCCGAAGATAACGCCCCAGCCAGGCGTAAGTCTGATGAGCTTGAATCGAAAAAAAACAAGCCAAAACACAAGTGACGCAAATGCAAGAACGAGAAGAGCAACCATCATGGGGTAGACTCTCCTTGCTGCGTCTCCGGTGCCGTGAGGGCCGCCGGGGACTTGCCGGTCAATTTTGCGATCGTCGCTTCGGTTTCGGTCCTCCTCTCCTTTGGCAAATAGCGGACATCGATCACGGTTGTCGGCCTAAAGGCCCAGGCCAGCGCCTGAATCCACGGCACGACCGCCAAGAAGCCGACCCAGCCCATCAGATAGACCGCCTCAGCTTCGGGATGGTTGCGGGCGATGGCGATTCTCCCGGGAAGACCAAGCATAAACACAATGAATCCGAGCCCGACGGCGGTAAGGAAAAAAAGCGACAGGAAGGTTGCATAGTCCCAAAAGTCGAGGGAAAAACCCAACAAAGCTTCCATGGCGGGCGTTCCTCCGTGATGGCAGAGCAGTACTTCCTGGCCGGCATCCATCACACAGCTAGTGTTTCGCTGACAAAGACAGCGGAAACCAATGATGTGCCGTGCTTTTTTCGCTGGCTATGCAAATTCGGCGCGGTAGAAGAAAGTTTTAGAAACCTCGGGAAGCCCTCGCGTGAACGGGTCCGTGCTGGTTGGACTAGCCACGCGAAGTTCTCTCCATGGAGCTTCGCCGCTGGCGCCAAGACGCTCTGACGAGGTGCGGCCGAGCGGAGAATGCTGAAATTGGATGACGAAAATCACACCAGGATTCTCTTCGCTTTACGAATGAACCATGGTCTCATCTTGGGGGTGGACGAAATAGCACGGTATAGTCGACCACGAACTGGAGCTCCGGTTGGGAATTGCGCACGTTACCTTGCTGCCAGACATTTGCGTATTGCATCTTGAGACGAAAACCCTTCCACGGGCCTTCCGTTGGACGATATTGTATCCAGAGGTCCAGCTCCTTCTGATCGGGTATCCCCGCATTGGTGCTGCTGTTGATGGCGTCCCAGCCATACGTGTACCACGCCCCGGCGCTGAGGCCGGAAAGACCAACCGTTCCGAAGTCGTACGCTATGCTGCCGCCGAAGGCCTTTTCATTCGCGTTCGTGAATAAGAGCTGCTGCATAGCGGTGTAATTGGGATTTGCACCGAACGGCGTATATAGACTGGAACCCCGACCGGTAATCGAACCGGCGACGAACAATGTCCATCCGGCATAAAGCATCTGCGCCTTCGCAGATGCCTGATAAGTCTCGAAAGGAGTGCCCGTGAGCAGGTTGGCACCAACGCTTCGTTGATCGATGCCGTTCGCGCCGATGATCCAATTCGGAACCCAGTTTGGCTGCCTGAAGTCGTACTCTACCTGAGCGAAGCCCGTGTTTAGAAAGTCTTGGACGTTGTAGTCCATGGCGGCAAGCGAGAGCCCGGTAACCGGCCGGTATCGGACCATCCCGAAGGCCGCGCCGTGGTTGACGACATTGTTGCCAGTCACAACATCCGACATGGAAATGAAAGTATTCCAGTCTCGCTGTTTCATATTCCAGAGGTAACCGACCGAGTAATCGTAGTTTCGATCCCTGTCCGGTAGCGAGACCAAAGTGGCGGCTTCAAACGTATTGGGCACCATTCGGTTGTCTTGCGGATTGATGAGAGGGGTGTCCACCAACTGGCGACCACCTCGAAATTCCTGGTCCCCAACCTGCGCGCGGCCATATATCTGCCCAAGCACACCGATCGAATTTTGGACTGGAGCCAACAGCTTTGTGCCACCTTCGTCGAACGGGGCGAAAATGGGTTGCGAGGTATAGGCCGCTGCGTGTACCCCGAACACGTCACCGATAAGCCCCGATCTAAATGCCAGCCAACCACCGGCTGCCCAAGCTTGCGACTTCGACCCATTGAAATTGCTGCTCGTAAAATCGAACGTTCGGGCCACAAATTGCAAATAGGAATCGCGAAAGAACGCCGGAGTTTCGGCCGAATATTGCCAGTAGACCTCGTTCATAAAAGGTTGAGGCGGGACTTTTTTCACATTCCAGCTGAAGCGATCCTGGTCTGCGAGCTCAATGTGCGAGTCAGGTAGGAGTTGCTGCGCCTCGGGCAGGAGTTGTTGCGCCTGGGATTGCGCAATCATACCGACTGATCCGACGAATATCTCGATCCCGCCGGCAGCAAGCAGCCCTATCGAAACATGACTTCGAAGAGGGGGGCATTTCGGCATGACCGCAGCAGCCTCCTAGTCACCACCCTTGGTACTCCAGATCAAACCGCTAGAAAAGCTCCGCTGAGGTGATATCCGCAAGCAAGGTCGCGCTCGAATCAACCCTTTGATGGAAGGTTAAGCTCAAAGCCCGAACCCGAACCGGAATTGCAAAGGCATAGTGGCCTTCCGCGCACGGTCCATCGAACTAGCTGCTGATCCGTTCCATCTCTCTAAGCGATCAGCCTTTCGCTCTGCCTTTTCTTCTAGCGTCCAACGTCGTTGCTAACGTTCGAGTAGTAGGCAGCGAGCATCGCGATCTCCTCGCCTGTCAATTGGCGGGCAATGGTACGCATCTGCTCGCTGATGTCGTTGCGTCGATCGCCATTCTTAAATAACTGCAATTGTAGCTCGAGATAGGCCCGCTGCTGACCCTTCAGTCCGGGAGCTCCAGGTGTGAGGCCAACCGGTCCATGACAGGCCGCGCAAGGTGCGATCCCCCGGAGCGGGTCGCCGACTTCGATCAAGCGACGCATGGCCGTGTCAGCCGGTCCTTCGCTCAAAGCGCCCTTTTGACTGGGCAGCGACGCATAGTATGCGGAAAGATCGATCAGGTTCTCCTCCGACAATGGAGAAACATACACCCCCATCACGGCTGGGTATCGCTTGCCGCTTCTGAAATCCTCCAGCTGTTTGTAGATGGCGGCCGCGCTTTGACCAGCCAGATTTGGAATCGCAGCATCTGTGCTTATCCCGTCGGCGCCATGGCAATTGTTGCAGGTCGTGGCGATCGCCGCGCCACCAATCGAGTCGCCTTGTTCGAGCTTTTGCCGCGTCGCGGTCGTCCACGCAACCGCCGAAGCAGGCCGTCCCGCCACCGGTTTGGATGCGGATGCGTTACCGTCGGGCAGGCCGATGGCGCGGCAAATAGCGCTCCACAGGTCGAGCCCGTTGGCACCTCGCTGAGCGGAGGGAAGCCAGATGAAGCCAACAACGAGCGCAAGGACAAAAAGCCCCGCGGTTGCGCCAATCGAAATGGCGAACCTGGAATCGCGCAGAGGTGGCTGATCACCGTCGGTCATTTTGCGAAACCGGGAAAGCGGGTACGGCAGATTTGCCGAGAAATGCAAACTGCGCCAGCGGATAGCCATAGTTTGCGACGGTCAAGGCCAACACAAGCAGCGCCCATATCCCGAAGCTGTTCAGCGATTTCGGCAGCCGGCGCGGCGGGTTGATCGCGAGCGAAAATTTAAGAGGTGAGATGGCGGCGGCGGGTCCGCGATGCGACGCTAGCAGCACGCCGATGAACAAAGCCGCCGAGAAGACGAGAACGAAACCGCCGATCGCCGATACACTGACCCAAATACCCTGCGAAGCCAACGCAGGATTGCTGAAATCGTAGTAAGCCATGCGACGAGGTTGGCCCATGACCCCGACAAGATGCCACGGGAGGGTGACGAGCAGCATCCCGACAGACCAGGTCCACAATTGAAGCCGAACAAGGTTTGGGGCTGCAAGCGGCCGGCCCGTCAATCGAGGCCAAAGCTCGTATGCGATTGCAAAGTACATGATAACGACCGCTCCACCGTAGATCAGGTGAAAATGGCCAGTAACCCATTGCGTATTGTGGACCGTCGAATTCAGTACGTAGCTCATGTTGATGATTCCGCTCGCGCCGCCAAGTCCCAGCATGACCATTGAAAACCCCGACGCGAGCACGAACGGACGGTCCCACGGCAATGCGGCGATCCAGCCGAACAGGCCTCGGCCGCCGCGCAGCCGGCCGGCAATTTCAAGGGAGGCGCAGATCGTGAAAATCGTGAGCAGGGTTGGCACCGCGACCATTCCGGTGAACACGGCATGAAGAAACTTGAAGCCAGCCCCGATCTGGGGATCGACAAACAGGTGATGAATGCCGATGGGCATCGAAAAGACCAGGAGTTGCAGGAACGCGATGCGTCCCATCTTGTCGCTGTACAAGCGACCGTCGGCGGCCTGCGGCAACAAGACGTAGAACGAGATGTAGGTCGGTATCAGCCAGAAATAGACGATGGCATGAAGCGTCCAGGAAAATAGCACCCGGGCAAGTCCGGGGTCGACCGTCGGTGTCCAGCCGTAGGCATTGGGTAGAATGAGGAAGGCGATCTCTGCGCTTACGCCAAGTGATGTCCACCCCCAAAGCAGGGCTCCCACGGTCGTGGCAAACATCGCCAGAGGAACCGGTAGGCCGGGATGATCGACTTTCCAGCGCCAGAAATGCCAAACCATAAGCCCGATCCAAATCCACGAGCCAACAACGGCGAGCAGAACGCCAAGATAGTAGTAAGAGCTCCCTAGCATGGGTGGATAGAACGTGTAGAGGACAGTTGCGTTTCCCGCGGCGACTGTCGCGAGGGCCATCGCCGCCCCGGCCATCACAAGCAGAAACGAAACCCAGGCAAGCGACAGGCCGCGCATCGGCCGGCCGAGCGATACCGCGCAAACCGCATAGCCGAACCCCATCGCCACCAGCGTCGGAAAGACATAGGCGAAGGTTGTGCCGTGCGCTGTGACAGCGCGGTAATACAGTTCCGGAGGCACCCAATGGTGGAGGGGACTCCGGACCAGCATTTGCCACGCACCAAGCGGAATCGCGACCGCGAAGGCGGCAAACGCGGCCCAGAAGTGGGCAAGGACAAGACGACTGCTACCGTACACAGGACGCTCTTGGTTGGCCGCCGTAGGATTTTTCAAACTCTCGTCGGTCGACGACCTTGACGTGTGCCCACATACTGTCGTGACCGACGCTGCAATACTCGTGACAAGGCATCAAGTGATCTCTCGCGCTATTGAACCGGGTTCGCACTTCTGCGACGAAGCCCGGCACCACCATGCTGTTCACATTTGTATCCGTGATGAGAAATCCGTGCACGACGTCGGGGCTGGTTACACGAAAGACGACTGGAGTCTGCGCAGGAACGACCATACAGGAGGGCACAAACGAGTATTGCTGCGCAATGACGCGTACAATCACTGAGCCGTCAGGCTGAACCGCCGTACCAAGATTCTCCTCCACGAATTCGCCGGCAAGATGGAGACGGCTGGCGTCAATCGTTTCAACATTCGACGGAGGCTGGGCGGTGAAATGCACACTGCTGAAGATAATCGCAGCGAACACGAAACCAATGACGCCAGCAACGACGTAGGCCCACCGCCGTTCCGACTCCTCGATGGCATCATGAGGAAGTGTGCTCATCCAACTTGGCCCCGCGGCACAAAAATGAAGAAATAGAAAGCAATCCAGATAGCAATCAGCGCTGCCACCGAGAGTCCCGCAACCAAAAACGCGCCGCGAGGCCCCTTCGCTGCTATCGCCAGGACTTCGTCGTCGTTGCCATGGAACGCCACGTTCTCGCGGCAAAAAGCTGCCGAGACGTGGTCTTCGACTCGGTTGTCTGATCTCGGCATGGATTCCCTCCGGTTATCCGGGCTTTGCGAGTTTCAATGCTGCCAACACCTGGGCGGGCCTAAACGGAATCGAACGCAGGCGCGCGCCCGTCGCGTCGAAAACCGCATTCGCGATTGCCGAGGGCACAACGGCCGTTGTGGGTTCACCTGCGCCCCAAGGAACTTCGTTGGGCCGATCAATCAAATCGATGACGACATCGGGTACATTGGGAAAGGTCAGAATCGGGTAACTTCCCCAATTGAGACTGGTGACGGCGCTTCGGCTGAATGTCACTTTCTCGATGAGTGTGCGACTGACCGTCTGTACGATATTCCCCTCGATCTGATTGCGCAGCCCGTCGGGGTTGATGATCTGGCCACAGTCGTGCACAGCAAATACACGATCGACCTTGATCGCGCCCGTGGTACGATTGACCGTCACATCGGCGACGATCGCGACATAGGTCCGCACCAGCTCATACTTCACGTAGGAAACACCGCGTCCGTGCGCGAGTGGACCGGCATCGCGCGAACGCGTGCCACGGGGCTCCCACTTCGCGAGCTTTCGCAACCGCTCGAGCAGTTCAAGCCCGCGCTGATCGGTCAGATAGCGCGTTCGAATCTCAAAAGGATCGATCGCCGTGTCGGCGGCGATCTCGTCAAGGAAGCTCTCGTTGGCAAAGGTATTTTGCAGGCGACCCGGCGCGCGTATCCACGCCGCGGGTAACGGTTCGTCGGCGAGCCAGCGTGCGGTCAACTTGCTGTTGACAAAGTTGTACGGGATTCCCAGTCCTGCATTGTAGAGCCCGGCGCCTGAGCCGAACTTCGGGAGCTTTGCGAGCACCGCCGCGAGCAGCGTTGCGCCAGAACGTTGCATCGGTTGTAGGTTCAGAAATACGTCGGCTTCCCACCTGGTGACCTGGCCTTCGCTGTCTACGTCGGCGCTGTAGTCGAGCAGGACCGGCGGGCACTTCGGATCCCAGCCGTGCTCGTCGGCGCGCATCCATTGTAGCCGTACCGGACGGCCTATCATTGTTGCGATTAATGCTGCTTCGGAAGAGCAGTCATCGGAACCATTCCGGCCATAGCAGCCCGCCCCCTCGACAAAAATGCAGCGGATGCGCTCCGGTGGCAGCTGCAGCATGGTGGCAAGTTGCGGACGCAGCAGATGGCACGCCTGCGTGGGGGTCCAGACAGTGAGAAAACCGTCCTTGAAGTCGGCCACCGCGCAAGATGGGCCAATCGATCCGTGCGTATTCATCGTCATGTCATAGGTGGCCTGCAGCGTTCGGCCGCCTGGCTTTCGCGCCTCGCTGGCATTGCCGGTGCTCTGCAACACTTCTGTGCGGTTGATTTTCGCGTTGCGCACCCACTCAAAGAGCCTGGATTCGTCGGGCAAGCCGGCCCAGGCGGACCATGTTGCGACGATCGCCGTCGACGCTCTGATTGCGGCCCATTCGTCGGTCGCCACGACGGCGAGAAAATTGCCCTTGCGAACAGCGCGCACATAGCCGGGGATTTTCCGACAGGCATCGTCGTTCCATCGTTCGAGCGTTGCCCCGACGGCGGCAGGGTGAACCACACGCGCATGCAGCATGCCGGGTAGCTTGTGGTCCTGGACGAAGTTGAATGTCCCGAAGATTTTGGCGGGAATGTCGCGGCGAGGCACAGACGTGCCCACGATGGTGTAGTCCTTTGGGTCCCTCAGCGGCGCCGCGGGATCGATTTTCATTGCAAGCTTTTGCTCGCCGATGAGTTGCGCATACGAAAGCTTGTTGCCACCGGCCCGCGATGTGACCAGTCCATCCTGGACCGTCAAAGTGTCCTTCGCCACCTTGAGATTGTCTGCAGCTCGCTGCAGGAGCGCCTCGCGCGCAGTGGCCGCAGCCCGCCTGATCTGCATGCCGCCGTCCTGTATCGACAAGCTGGCATAGGTCGGTCCTTGGTTGGGCGTGAGCTGGGTATCGCCCTGGATCATTGTTACGCGATCGAGCGATACGGACAGCTCTTCGGCGGCGATCTGGGCGATCGCCGTGATCGCGCCGGTTCCGAGCTCAACCTTTCCCGAATAGATCGTGACCTTGCCCGTCGCGTCGATCGAGATGAAGCCGGCGACTTCGTCGGCAGCGACGGTCTTGTCGGCCGGGCGCGCCGCTTCAGCCCGGATCGATTGTGAGGTGACGGCAAACGTCACCACGAGCGCGCCCCCCTGGGCCAGAAGAGCGCGGCGAGAAAGCAGCGTGTGGGCGGCCTGTGCTGTCACGCCATTTTCTCCGCGGCACGCATCACGGCGCGCAGGATACGGACGTGGGTCCCGCATTTGCACAGGTTTCCCGCCAGTGCCTGTCTGACCTGGTCTTCAGTCGGCCGTTTTGTTGTCGCGAGAAAAGCGGCCGCCTGCATGATCATGCCGTTGATGCAGTAGCCGCACTGGGCCGCTTGCTCGTCGATGAATGCTTGCTGCACTGGATGTGGCTTCTCGGCCGTACCGAGACCTTCCAGGGTTACGATTTCGGCGTCGGCCACAGCCGAGACCGGCATGACGCAGCTGCGCAGCGCTTCGCCGTAATAATGCACCGTGCAGGCGCCACATTGTGCCAGTCCACAACCGAAGTGCATGCCGTGCAGACCGAGTTGGTCGCGCAGCGCGTACAGCAAGGGCATGCTGGGATCCTCGGCCTTCAGGACGACTGCCTTGCCATTGACGGTCAATTTGATGGTGGTGGCCATGATCCCGGTGAACCCCTTGCCGAGTTCTTTGGAGATGTGAGACAGCAGGTGGTACGCAACTCGAAGCTTCGGTGCTGTCAGAGATTGGTTGAAAATTGCAGCGATCGCTATGCACTTTCGGCCATTCGTGAGGAGACTTCGATCACGCCAAGCCGCGCGCGGGCATTTGGTGCTCTAACAGACCAAGTTTCATCTAGAGTTCAGGCTTTCAGGACGTAACTCTGCAGGTTCTTGCACGCGCTTTTGAACATTGATCCGAAGTACATTCGCGAAATAGGGCCACCCATGGCGACCAAGAGACGCGGCTCAAGTGCCACGGTGTAGGTGAAACGCGTCTTGCCCGGCGTAAGCTCCTCCAACAGGTAATCCTCGGCGAGCGCATGGGCCATCGGCATGGATTGCCCGGTCACGTAGAACGAACAACGGCGGTTCTGCTCCCAGCGGAAAAAGTGCTCGTCGAGGGTGACCGGCTTAAGCCATGCGGTCCGGGTCGTTCCAACGCCGTACGGCTTATTGCTCGTCCATGCCACCTTACGGATGGCACGAAACCATTGAGGCCAGGATTCTCCGTCCTCAAAAATGGCAAAAACCTTGGCGGGAGACGCATTCAGTTCCACCACGTTCTTGAAACGCATGGGCGCGGTGTCGAAGAACGAGGCATCTACGGGACGACAAGAAAAGCGCATGGCTCAGCCTCTCAGGTAATGTGCGGAGAGACAGCAGGTGATGTCGTTGCTGTCAGAGATTGGTTGAATATTGCAGCGATCGCTATGCAATTTCGGCCATTCGAGAGAAGACTTCGATCCAAGCAGGCACGCCATTTGGTGCTCTACCAGCGGTAAGTGTACCGAATTCGCATAGTCACCTTGCAGGATTTGCCTCAGTATTCGAAGTCCTCACCCTGCTTCCTTTGCCGGGTCAAATCTCTGCCGGATCGAAGGAATTTTTGCGCGTTTCTTGAAGAGGTGAACGAGATGGCCCGCAAGCTGACCGCAATAATTATTGTTGCATCGTTCGGGGTTGCGGGCGTCGCCCAGGCGGCAGGAAATGCGGCGGCGGGGAAGGACACGTCAGCCGTATGCGCAGGATGCCATGGCGATCAGGGCCAAGGGATAGCGCCCAATCCTGCACTGGCAGGCAAGCCGGACGCCGACTTGGTCAAGGCGCTAAAGGATTTTAAATCCGGCAGGGTCAATTCTGTGATGCACGGGCTGACGGCTTCGCTCAGCGACCAGGATATTGAGAACCTGGCAACCTACTATGCATCGCTCAAGTGACGCTGGTCTCTCACGGATCCGCAGCTTTCAGACGACAGATCCAGCGGTGCCGAATTTGCATAGTCACTTTGCAGGATTTGCCTCAGTATTCGAAGTCCTGAGCCTGAATCCCTGCTTCCTTTGCCGGGTCAAATCTCTGCCGGATCAAAAGGAATTTTTGCGCGTCAACCATGAGTGCGGAGCGCTGCGATGAAAATAGCAATACGAAAATTGGGCATTGGGTCGTTGCTTGCTCTGTCTGCGATGGTGCCGGCAAGCGCGCAACAGGCTCCAGCTGAGCCTGTCATCTTCCTCAATCAGGCATGGTCGCAGGAGGATCAGGAATGGTACTACCAGTTCTCACAAGGTTCCGCGGTCCTCCAATATGATATTTTCCTGAATCTTGAAGTCGCTGACGGCCAGGAGCTGTTCCGATCCGACGCAAACAGCGAGCGCTTTGGCCTCATCACTCAAAAGGCAAATCCCCGATTCAACCCGGACGGGTTGCCGGTTGGTCTCAGCAAGACGTCGGTGGGCGCAGGTCGTTGGGCAAACAACGAAAGCGGGGATCATATTGGCTTGACATGCGCAGCCTGTCATGAAGGCCAGCTCAACTACAAAGGCAAACGCATTCGCATTCAAGGCGGCGTCGGCAATATGTTCGATATCAAGGCATATCTGACCGCGCTCGACGAAGCAATCCAGACCACTTTGACTGATACGGCGAAATTCGATCGTCTTGCGGCGCGGATCGGAGCCTCCGGCGCCGATGCCAAGAAGTCGTTGCGGCAGCGCTTTGAAAGCCAGGCCAACAAGATACACGACTATCGCACGCGGACATTGGTTACCCCCTCAGCTTGGGGACCGTCGCGGATGGATGCCATCGGACTGATTGTCAATCGGTTGACGGCTGACGTACCAGGGCTTCCCGAAAATTGGTCTACTCCCATCGCTCCAACCAAACCGCCGTTCTTATGGAATGCTCCTCAAGGACTGTGGACACAATGGCGCGGTGTGCAACAGGATCCGATTTACCGAAACCTGATCGAATCCATGGGCGTCTACTTGCCTATCGATCTGCGGTCGAAATCGCCGGCGGAAGGGCTGTTCCATTCCGACGCAAGAATTGCGGACCTCCAGAAGGTTGAGAACCTATTGTCGCGCCTGGCGCCACCGCAATGGCCGGAAGAAATATTCGGTAAGATCGACCGGGAAAAAGCGAAAGCCGGACAATCGCTATTCATCACCCACTGTGCAAGCTGCCACAACGCTTGGCCTTACAGGTGGTCGGAGCCCAACAAATACGGCAAGCGCTTCATTCTGGTCGGTTTGACACCGCAGTCATACGTGGGCACCGATCCGGGGCAATTCCACGATCTGCGGCCGTTTGCACTTACGGGACAACTAAGCAACCATCTGCCGGGGGAGTTGCGCGGCAAGGACCTCGTGCGAACGGGTGAATTATACTTCGGCGTTTCCAGTTCGATACTGGAAAGGGCGCTGGCGGGCCTAAAGATGACCGAGGAGGAGAAGGCGAATCTCCATGGCTATCGAGAGTACCCGTTGGCAAAGCCGCCGGAAGAGGTCTACAAGGCCGCGCCGCGCGACGGCGTCTGGGCTACTCCGCCATTTATGCACAACGGCTCAGTTCCCAATCTGTACGAAATGTTCGTGCCAGCCAAGGAGCGCACCAAGAAGTTTTACGTCGGGCGTGAATTCGATCCAGTCAAAGTGGGGCTGGACACCAGCGGTGCCTCTGGAAAGTTTTTGCATGATACGGAGTTGCTAGGAAACTCGAACGCCGGCCATTCCTTCGAGGATGGTCCGCGTGGACGTGGTGTAATCGGACCATTGCTGACGGAGAACGAACGCTGGGCGCTCGTAGAGTACCTGAAGTCCATTCCCGAAGACCCCGGCAGAGTGACGCCGTTCGGAGGCCCGCCTGCAGGGCTTCTGCCGCAAAAATAGCTGGTAGTGCTATTCGGGCGTGATCGTCTCGATCACCAACGCTTAGTCGAGCCGTATGAAGATTGGAGTGCCGTGATGTCGGATCATATTGACGGGCCGAGGCAGATCGGAGACCCCGCAGTCGATATCACGGACCTGCTTGCGTTCACGAGCCCGGAAAATCCGGCTCGTACGGTGCTCGCCGTGAACGTCTTTCCGACGTGCGGGGTTGATGCCATCTTCTCAAATGCGATCAATCATTCGATCGTCGTTCGTCGCGCGAAGGTGGCTGGCATCGGCGAGGCTACCAAATTCGAGACGGCCGATCCTGAAATACGCTTCAGTTGCCGTTTTGAGGCCCTTGAGCGTGGCGCGGTGGACCGGAAGCCGGTCCAGCGCGGTATTTTTACGTTCCCCGATGGACAGACGCTTCGTTTCCTAGCCGGCAATGAAAAAGGGGCATCTACGCCTGACGGCGCATTCCGCGTATACGCAGGAATGCGTTCCGATCCATTTATCCTCGCCTGGTTAATTCCGGCCGGTTTGAAGAAGTTTCAAAACCTGCTTTTCAACGATAACGTGCTTAGCATCGTTGTCGAGTTCGACACGCAGCGCGTGCTGGATCCCGGCAAAGGATCCTTATTCGCGGTGATCGCCGAAACGATACCGATTCCTCGGCCCGGCGCATTGGTGGGGCACGAACCGCCACGGATGGATTGGGTCGGTCGTCCCGAGAACACCAATATGCGCTTGAACAACCCCAGACTGACGGGTGCTGACGATATCCGCGATCTCTGGAACCAGCAGACCCCCTTCGCGATCGATGAAAAGTTTCGCCCCTTGTTTCTTCAGCGCATGAAGGACAGCCTGGCCGAATGGGATATGCGCGACGGCAAGCAGGACTGGACTCCATCTGCGCTGGCAGTGAACGCCAGTATGTTTGTCGACGATTTTCTACTGATGGATGTTGCGAAGCCGATGACCGACACCAGCCATCTGGAAATCGAGCGAAGTACCATCAATGGTAAGGCCTATCAGACCGGTGGAGGCCGCACCGTCGACTCGGATGTCATCGACATACTGATGACGTGGATCGTGAATCGCGATCGCGAATTCCTGGAAGGCGGAACGACGAAGGCAACCAAGCCTGGAACGAAAACCTTCCCATACCTCGCATCGCCGAATCTCGACCTGCAGACGGTGGTTGAGACCATCGATGTCGGCGCCGCGCCCGACAAGGTCTGGGAGTTGATAGGCCAATTTGGTAGCAATTGGCATCCTCTGATCGCAGAAATTCGCTTAACCGGAACTGGTCTCGGTCAATTGCGAACGATCGAAACAGTCGACGGCAAGCAGATCATCGAACGTCTCGAGGCGATCGATAACGCAGGCCGGTTCTACCGCTACACTAATGTCTCAGGTCTATCGGTGGCGAACTATACTGGAATGTTGTCGGTGAAGCCCAATGGTGTGGGCAGTTCGGTGGAATGGCGCGCCCAATTCCTTCCGAACGGGCAGGCTACTATTGCCGTGAAGACGATTGTGTCGACCCTGTTCAAGGTTGGATTGGACAGCCTCAAGTCTCGCTTCTGAGGTGACAATGACTGAAGCCGCGGTTCTCGATTGCGAGTGTTTCCAAACGACCGATGGCGAGATCGCCATTACCAACCTGAATAGCGCGCGTCTGCGGTCCTGGAACCGCTTCTATCAGGATCCGCAACGCGCCGGCGCCGCCGAGACCGTCCTCGAACACGAACAGCTGACCGCGCAATTTGCGGGAGATCTGTCGGCGCTTGGTCGTCTGGAAGCATTTGGCGAGCAACTCGGCCGACTGGATGCGTTTTCCTCGCGTACGATGATGATTCAGGCGCAAATCGCCTCGGCGTTGCATCGCTTTTCAGATGCAAGGCACTATCTCGCACAAGCAAGCCTTGGCGGAGCACCGTCGGCAGACGTAATGCGCGTGTTATTGAACGTCGATCAGGCGTGCGGCTCGCATCTGGAGGAGGTGCTGGACGAGCGGCGTAGGATCGTTGCGAAATCCGGTCGCTTTGAAGACCGTGTAGCGCTTGGTGCGCTGCTGGCAGATGTGGGCGAATTTAACGACGCCGACGAAATCTATCGACAAGCCTTGCGGGAATACCGGGATGTTTCGCCGTTCCCGGTGGCCTGGGTTTGTTTTCAGTTAGGCATGCTTTGGGGCGAACTCGTACCGGAACCACAATTGGCGCGCGCCGAGCATTGGTATCGCAAGGCAGTTGTCGGTTTGCCTTGTTATGTGAGAGCCCGCGTGCATCTGGCGGAGATCTGTTCAGCCACGGGTCGGGCACGTGAAGCGGAGGCGACGCTCAGGCCGGCGCTCGCCAGCGGCGATCCGGAAGTCTCGTGGAGGCTGGCAGACGTGCTGCATGCCGAGGGGAGCGTTGGTGAGGCGGCTTCACATCTGGAAGCCGCGCGATCAAGGTTCGAGGAACTATTGGACAAGCACTTGCTGGCATTCGCCGATCATGGCGCCGAATTCTATATCGGCAGTGGAGGCGATCCGTCACGGGCACTGGAGCTCGCGGAGATCAATCTCAAGAATCGACCGACGCTCCGTGCTTTTGAGCAGACCTACACCATCGCCCTCGGAGCAGGCGAGACCGACGTCGCCAACGAAGTTTCCGTGAGAGCGACCAAGTGCTGGGGCAATGCACCTGCGTTCCAATTGTCGTCATTTGTGCAAGGCTCTTTGGAAACCGGGAAAGGGGCTGCCGCATGATAGTCGATCGTCGGGTTTTTGTTGTCGGCGCAGCGCTTGCCGCCTTCACGCCAGCTCTTCGAGTTTTGCCGTCCGAAGCTGCCGTGCCGGAAGCGGGCGCGATCCAACAACCTGCCCTCATGATTAGCGGCTGGAGCGTACGAGATAGCAGCGCCGATAACCAGATCTGGATGAGGGTCGGTCTCGGGTGGAAAACCGCCTGGCGGTAGGCTCGTACCCAGCTTCCAGCTGCGCTAACGCAATAGGGTTTCAGGACTGGGGCTGATTGCCTTGATACAGAGCGCCTAAGCCGACGAGAGCTTGGTTTCGTGCCGGGCGGAGCCAAGCGGAGATGGGAGAGTTACCGTGAAACCGCTCGCGAAACTCGTCGCCTTGGCCGTTATCACCATTGCGCCGAACGCTGGCGCCCACGCGCAAACGGCTGCCCCAGCGACGGCGATGCCTCCTGGCACCACGCAGGGGCCCTGGACGAGCGTGAAGCCTGGCAATTCGGGAAGCTATTGCAGTCCAGGAGAGTATGCGGTTGGTATCGAGGTCGAGGTTGCACCGTCTGGGACAGGTCTCTGTGCTGAATGCATTTCCAGACTTCGGGCTATTTGCCGGCGTTACGGGATCTGATCTATCCGATCGATTTGTGGAAGGCGGTCACTCAGTGACATCTCAACCCGCCTAATAATAATTGCGGAAATACTCGGCGGCATAAGGCGGGTTGCCCACCATATCGACGGGGTCGCCCTCCAATAGTGCGCTGACCTGCGTCTTGTAATCTGCGGAGACATCATCAGGTTGCTGTATTGGCTGTGTGAGAATTGCACGATAGTTTTGGTAGGCCTCCTTGGTGCCGATGAAGATGCACACACAATGCTGAGGCTCGGCATAGAGATACCGAACGTTACCAGCGCCGAGGTTGTGAATCACGAAGCGATGGGGTGGCAGCGAGTGCAGGGCCTTTTTGCCGGCGGCATCATTGGCGAAATGCACTTTGAAGCCCGCGGAGGACAGATAAAAACTGTTCTTGTCGAGAAATGGTTTGCTCGGCGGTTCCCCAGCCAGCAACGAAAGGCAGGGCATCAGCAAGATAGCAGATAAGACAACCAAGGAGCTACGACTTGGCAAAGCCGGGCGGCTTGTTACTGGCATGATTTTGACACTCTGATCTCGACGTAATCGAACTTAGAAAAGGAATCAGGAGTAGCCTATGCAAAATCGGCATCAGGTGCGGATCCACTTTACAGTCCAGCGCACGGGGCTGAGTGTGATCGGCGGGAGTCATCGAAACTGAATGAGGCGTTCTTTTCCCAACTGATCTGGGCCGAAAGTGCATAGCGCGGATTGGCGGTTCTGTCACAGTTCGACCGGACCTTCGCTTCGCCTGAAAGATTTCCCAGGGGTGACAAGATGCTGAAAGCACTAGCTACTGCGACGGCAATTCTAGCTGCAGAAAGTTCACACGTTCAGGCGCAAACAGACCTCACGGCGTACGCGGATGCTAACGGTTATATTGACGTGCAGGCACTAACGTGTGCTGCCCTTGCAGGAACCTGGCAGGGCGATGCTGACAGGCTGACCACCTGGTACAGTGGTTGGTACAACGGCCTTGCAAAGAAGCACTACTTCAACATAGCCCGTTCGAAAGAGCTGGAACATGAGGTGATTGTCTATTGCAAAGCAAATCCGCAGATTCGGATCATCGAAGCGATAGATGTGATGCTCAAGCAAGAGAAACACAAGGCCGCGTTCAAGTGAAGTTACGATTCGCGGTCGCCGGGTCTGGTGTTAGCGTAATGTCACTCTTGAAGATATTAAGTCATCGTGGATTGTTTCGCGTGCGTGCTCCTACTTGCCACAACTCATTGTAGCTTCGGCCCCGCCGCGTTTGTCGCCGACCTTCCTGCTCGATGGAGCCGGTTGCGTGGAAGCTCTTCAGAAAATCGAGTCCATGGCCGCTCAATGACTGCGCGGATCGCCTGGAGAGAGTGGGAGTCGAGGCGTCGTCGCTTGGCATCTGGCTCTATCGCGAACTACAGTCAGCCGGGCTTCCGATCACCGTCGTCGAGGCACGTCACATGCGCGTGTCGCTGTCGACGATGCGGAACAAGACCGATCGGAACGACGCGCGCGGCATCGCACAGATGATGCGACTGGGCTGGTACCGTGCCGTGCATGTCAAGAATATCGACATGCAGAAGATGCGCACGCTGCTGACCAGCCGGAAGCTGCTCAAGCGCAAACTGATCGATCTCGAAAACCATATTCGTGGTGCGCTTCGGGCCTATGGTTGCTTGTCGGAGCCGTCGCCCGGGGGACATATGAAGCACGCGTCCGCGAGCTGATTGAGCGCAGCGATCCGATCTTTGTGATGACCATCGAGGCTATGCTGGACGCGCGTCACGCGATCCTCGAGGGTTACGATCGGCTACATCGTGTGCTCCTGCAAGTGGTCCAGCATGATCCTGTCTGCCGGCGTCTGATGACGGTTCCCGGCGTCGGTCCCGTTGCAGCCCTGTCGTTCAAGGTTGGCGTTGATGACCCTCATCGCTTTGCCCGGTCCCGAACGGTAGGCGCCCATTTTGGCCTGACGCCGAGGCGGCACCAGTCCGGTACGTCGATCGACTTTGAAGGTCGGATCAGCAAACAGGGCGACGTTGCCGTTCGGGAGGCGCTATGCGAGGCGGCTGCAAGCCTGCTGCTGCGGGTTAGGAAATGGTCGGCATTGCGGGTGTGGGGTCTGCGGATTGCTAAACGATCGAGCATGTTGTGCGCCATCACGGCGGTCGCGCGCAAGCTCGCGAGCATTCTGCACCGGATGTGGGTCAGCGAGACCGACCTCCACGTCGGGTTCGGCGCAAAGGTCACGCAGCGGCTGCGATTGAAGCCTGCACAGTAGCTGCTGTGCAGATGACGACGGATTGACGCTGGGTTTGCGCCCACATGTTGAGGAGGAAACAAATTAGAGATCCGCGCGCGCGGTGAGCGTCCCCTGGCGGGGCCGCGAAACGGGGAATGTCCGCTATCTCTTGCCTGCTGCCGCCCTTCGAGACGAGAGCGCCGGACTGCTTGGACAACCCTGTTTACGAACCTGATGAAGAGCATGCGATGGCCGATGTGCTGAACGCGAAGGAACGCATGGACCCGCCTGGTGAATGCACGTCGCGTACGCGGCTGTGGCGAAGTTTGCGCGTTTTGGTGCAGGGAGTCTGTAATGGCCGAAGATCGAAGAGTCGCAGAAAAGCGTAGGAATGAGTTGACTTTGCACGCCCGATTAGGAGGGCAAGATAAAGCGAGATTTTTCGCTGCCGGAACTTCGTTCCTAAGTGTTTGTCTGCACATTGTTTTGCGGGGCTCGCTCTTCGTGCGATGAGGTGCGGCGGGGGGCGCTGCTGAACCTTTCTTCTTTGTTTTCAACGATCCAAGCGCCATCGCCCGCAACGTGCGGGTAATGAGAGACCGCAGTGTTTACGCCGATGCACGTATTTCTGCGCTCCCATGCGACGAGAGCATTCCGCGCTTGCTCGGTGTTTTTCGACCTCCGATCGTCATCTCATGGCGAGCAACGAAGACGACTTTCGCATCCGTCCCGGCAAGGTCCGGGACCGTGGTGGTGCGAGCATACGTGCGCGCCGGCTCGGCGGGATGCGCCGACGTACGCCCAGCTTCCTCGGTGAGGTCCAACAGGCCATCCGCCGGGCCGGCGGCAACCCCGACCGCTTGGCCAGGGCCGGAAAGGGAAGTGGCCGGTTCAATGCGCGGGGCCGCGGCGCTGCGACAGGGCTGACGCTGAAGGATCGGAGCGCGTGGAACCAGGACGCAAGCGGGGTGCGCACACGAGCCCGGCGTGTGGCCGTGAAGGCCCGCGTGGTCAAGCTCAACCCGCAGCGCGGTGCGATGCGAGGGCGTGGCTTCGTCAGCGCCAAAGCGGTAGACGCCCACCTGCGCTATCTCGAGCGGGATAGCGTGACGAGGGATGGTGGGAAGGGCCAGGTTTATTCGGCCGAGCGCGACGTAGAGGATGGCCGCGCCTTTCTCGACCGGGGCCGCGAGGACCGTCATCAGTTCCGCTTCATCGTCTCCGCCGAGGAAGGGGCGGAGTTGGCGGATCGGCGCGAGACCACTCGCAATCTGATGAAGCAGATGGAAGCCGACCTCGGGACGAGGCTCGACTGGATCGCGGTCGACCACCACAACACCGGCCACCCTCATACCCACATCATCGTTCGGGGCATTACCGACGACGGCAAGATCCTCAACATCGCCGGCGACTATATCGCTCACGGCATTCGCGAGCGCGCCAGCGAAATCGTCACGCTGGAATTGGGCCGGCAGACCGAGCTTGAGGTGGCGAAGCAGCTCGAGCGGGAAGTGGACGCCGACCGCTTCACCAGGCTCGACCGGATGCTGATCGCCGAGCAGCAGGGGAAGGAGGTCACCGACCTGCGCCCCGACCAGGACATGCGCGACACGTTCCGTCAGAACCGCGCGCTGCTAATTGAACGGGCGCGCAAGCTGGAGCGCATGGGGCTTGCGACCGAGGTCGAAACCGGCAAATGGATCGTGTCGCGCGAGGCCGAACCCGTGCTGCGGGAGCTTGGTGAGCGCGGCGACATCATCAAGACCATGCACAGGGCACTGGAGCGCGAAGGGCTGGCAGAGGACCGCCATCCGGCGCGCTATGTCCTGCACCGCGAGAGCGCGACCGAACGCATCGTCGGCCGCGTGCTCGACAAAGGGCTTGGCGGCGACGAGATCGACGAGCGGGTCCGACTGGTGATCGACGGGGTGGACGGGCGGGTGCACCACATCGAGATGGATGCTGCCCGCGCCGAGGAAGTCGGTCGAGGCATGATCGTCGCGGCGGGCTCCGCCCCTCCCGCGCCGCGTGCTGCCGACCGCAACATCATGGATGTCGCAGGTCAAGAAGGTATCTATCGCCCGTCCGCGCATCTGGAGCGGGCGCGCGCCGCGATCGACCGCATCGGCGGCGACCCCGAGGCGTTCGTTCGCTCCCATGTCCGCCGGCTGGAGGCCCTGCGCCGGGGCGGCCATGTGGAGCGGATCGACGCGGATCACTGGCGTGTCTCCGCCGATCTCCCCGAGCGCGGTCAAACCTACGATCTCGCACGGGACCGTGCGAATATTCGAATAAGTGTCCTGTCTCCCACCGGTCTCGACCGGCAGATCGGCCATGACGGCGCGACTTGGCTTGACCGCGAACTGGTCTCCCGCCAGCGTGTGGCGCTTGCCGCCGATGGTTTCGGTCAGGAGGTGAAGGTGGCGCTGAACAAGCGCAAGCGAGCCTTGGTGGACGCGGGCCACGTTACCGACCTCGGCAACGGCCATGTCCGGGCGCCAAAGAATCTGATCCAGCGGCTTGAGACCGCCGACATCGAACGAGCCGGCAAGGCGCTCGCCGCCGAACGCGGGCGACAATGGCAACTCACCGTTCCCGGCAACCACATCAGCGGCCAGCTTGTCGGCTCCACCCAACTATCCAGTGGCCGTTTCGCGATGATCGAGAGCTTCAGTGGTGATGGTGGGCTCAGCTTCAGTCTCGTGCCGTGGCAACCTGTGCTCGACAACCGCATCGGGCAGCACATCTCCGGCCTCATGCGCAATGACGGCGGCATCGAATGGAGCTTGGGTAGAAAGCGAGGGTTGGGGCTGTGAGCCGGCGTGCAAGCCTTGCCTGCTTGAAGCCAAGCAGGCCGGACCAGCGCCACCCCGTCAAGGCTGGCGCGTTTCGCGCCCCCGCTTCGCGGCTTGCGGCCTTGACGGGCTGTCGCTGGCCCAGCAGGGGCTTGCCAAGCAGGTAGGGCTCAATCAATCGGAAACGGAGCGCTTCCTCATCCTGACGCGAGATTCGTAAGAATCGTCCCCCCTGTCGCGAATGCCGGTCCGCTCGAAAAGTCCTGAGAAATTTGCATCCAACGAACAGAAATCGCCGACCGCAAGTATCTTTGCGCTCTGCTACGATGGCTCGACTTCCTGACTTCCGCTCTGCGCTCCCTCGTTGTTTTTCGCTCGATGGACCTGACGAGGGAGCGTCGGAATGGCGACGGAAGAGGACGGGAAAAGGCCTTGTCCGGCGAATGACAATGGATCGCGCTCCGGAGAGTCGCTTGACCCGCGCATTCTGCGGATTGCAGAAGCTATCGGCCGACAGCTCGCGCGGCAGCAGGCCAAGCCTCCGGCAGCGGCCAATGACAACGAACCGTGGCCACGATAGAGACAGGTTGTTCAGCTACAATTTCATCTGCTTGGTTCGTTTGCTCAAGAGACGGACAGATTCCCGGAGCAAAACGGGCAGTACGCCGGCAAAGCGCAGATGCTTGAACAGCGTCGCGACGTCGGCCTGATCGCGCGAGACGCGGTCCAGTGCGAAATCTCCGAACTTCATGTCGGCCTCAAAGGCACGATGAACGCTCTGTTCCTGAAAGACCTCGCTGCCAAGACCCATCGTGGTTTGCGCGGCCGAGTGGAGAAGGGCAAGGCGGGTGGCGGCCTCTGCTATGGTTACGACGTGGTGAAGCGCACCGATAGAGAGGGTGAACCGGTTCGGGGCGAACGCCAGATCAATGAAGCCGAGGCCGCGATTGTCCGTCGGATCTTCCAGGAATTCGCGGCGGGAAAATCGCCACGCGGGATCGCGACCGATCTGAACCGGAATGGCATTCCCGGACCGTTCGGCCGCGCCTGGGTGACACGACGATCCGAGGACATGCCTGCCGGGGCAACGGCATCGTCAACAACGAGCTCTATGCCGGCCTGCTGGTCTGGAACCGGCAGAGCTTCATCAAGGACCCGAATACGGGCAAGCGGGTGTCGCGTCCGAACCCCGAGGCGAAGTGGATCAGGACCGAGGTGCCTGGACTTCGTGTTGTCGATGACGAGTTGTGGCAGCGGGTGAAGCTGCGCCAGGCCGAGCTTGCGAAGCAGTTCGAGGCGACGACCAAGGGGGTCCGGGCCGCTCGCGCGGAACGGCTGAACCGCCTGCGCCGCCCTGCCTTCCTCCGGTCAGGTCTGCTCACCTGCGGGTGTTGCGGCAGCAAGTATGGCATCGTCGTCAACGACCGCTACGGCTGTCTCGGTCATTTCCGCAAAGGGATCTGCAAAAACGGTCGCACCGTTCGCCGTGACGACATCGAGCGGCGCGTGTTGGCGGGCCTTACCGACAAGCTGGTATCTCCCGAGGCCGTAGCGGTCGCCGTGCGCGCCTACGCCGAGGAAACCAATCGCCAGAACCGTGAACGGCGAGCGCAGGCAGAAGCGAGCCGCCGCGCCCTTGTGAAGATTGAGAAGAGCATCAAAGGGATCATGGACGCCATCGAGGATGGTATGTACCAGCCGGCCATGAAGGCGAGGATGGGGGAACTGGCTCAGCAGAAAGCCGAGATCGAGGCACGACTAGCCGAGGCTCCGGCCGTTCTACCGGACGTACATCCGAATATCGCTGAACACTATCGCGCCAAGGTGATACGCCTCGCCGAAACGCTGGCCGAGCCGGAGTCCAACGGGGAAGCCCGCGAGGACATCCGCTCGCTCGTTGGCGAGGTGGTGATAACCCCCGGCGATAAGCGAGGCGAGAGCCACGCCATCCTACGCGGCGAGCTGATGGCCATTCTCGACCTTGCCGCGGGCCGGCGGAGGTCTCCCAAGCCAGAAGTTATAACAAACGCGCTTGCAGGTCCCCGATTTGAACCTATCGAGCGATGGCCTTGTAGTCGCAGTTGACCCCCGTAAAGTCAGAGTAGCGTGTTCAGATATCAGGCAGTGCAACGACTATGATCGTGCGACGAAAGCCCATTTGCGGTCGGATAAGCCCAGTGGTGCGACCAGTAAGTCATTGATTGTTCTTGACCCGTCGCTATCTCTTAATCAGCGGGTCCCAGGTTCGAGCCCTGGTGCGCCCACCAAGCCTTTCAAGATCCAATACATTGCCATTGAATGCGGTGACGCGCGTCGGACTGACGGCAATCCCGCTCGACCTTCCGCCATTCCCTCGGGGCCGAGCAGCCAGACACCGGCAAAGAAGAAAGCCGTTCCGCAACCGGTCCATACAGAAATACGCTTCCATTCCGTGGTTCGAAAAAGCAAATCGCTTCCATTGCTCCGTGCGCCGGAAACGACGACATTTACTCCGGAAATCAATGGATTGGCCGCGCAATGGAACGCTTGCGATACGAGCCGTTTGGCGAGCGCCTGATGCCCGAACGGGAAGCAGGGCCGCGTTCGCGCGCGTCCAAATATCTGTTGTGGGCGGGCACAGGCCTGTTCTGGTCGCTGGTTGGAGCCATCGTGATCGCCCGCGCCGCCTTCTTCGAGCCGGGTGTCTTTGACGGTTTCAGCCGCGTCGCGGCGCTGGCCAAGGCCGCGATCTTCTAAGCCACCTCAGCAACTCGCTTGTCCTGCCAGATGATCCGCTCGAACGCGGTCGCCGCAGGGATTTCTATTCGCCCGGGTACCTTCAATTGCCACAGCGTGCGCTCGATCTGCAGATCGCGCATCTGCACGACCTTGAGTCGGCCAAGCGTGACCTGATCGGAAATCGTGGCGCTGGACACGATGGCGACGCCGAGGCCGGCGGCTACCGCCTGCTTGATAGCCTCGGTGCTGCCGATCTCCAGCGTGCGCCTAGGTTCGATGCCCTCGGCAGCCAGCGCCTGCGCCACCACCTCGCGCGATCCGGAACCGGGCTCGCGTACGATCAGGACTTCGTCGCACAGCGCCGCGCCGTCGATCCCGCGCTCGGCCGCCGCGAAGCGGTGCCGCGCATCGACGATCAGGCTCATGACGTCGGTTCGCCAGGCATGGCTTTCGAGCTCGTCATCTTCAACCGGACCTTCGACCAGCGCGATCTCGATATCATGCGCCAGCATGAGATCGGCGATGTCCCTGGTATTCGCGATAATGAGATGCAGGTCGATCCCGGGATATTTTCGGTGAAACGTCCCGAGATAGTCCGATATCATGTAGGTTGCGATCGTGGTGGATGCGCCGATGCGCAGCGATCCGCTGTCGAGATTGCGCAGCGACAATAATTCGTCCTCTGCCGCGCGCTCGGTCGCAAACAGCGCTTCCGCATGCCGCACCAGCGCCTTTCCCTCCCGTGTCGGACGCACGCCCTTTGGGGTCCGGTCGAGCAGGCGGCAGCCGACCTGAAGCTCGAAATCCCGCACCCCCTTCGAGATCGCCGGCTGGCTGATATGGAGGGCGTCGGCTGCACGCGAGAAGCTCCCGGTTCTCACCACCATCGTGAACAGGCGCAGCAGGTGCAGGTTCAAGGACATAACTTCCCTCTATTGGGCCAGATCGAAAATATATTACCCAACTATCGCCATCTGACGCATAGATTTTTCTCCCCGGGAGAAATTAGTGCCGCAGGACGAGGAATTTTCCGCTCCAGGGAATGGATCGGCCAACAGTGTCAGCCGCCTTGCAGGGCTCATTCCCGGCGTTCTCCTTTGCATCATCGTCGCCGGCATCTCGGCAGCCCTCGAAACCGCGGAACGGCGCTTGTTCGCGCACCCCTATGTGGAAGCGCTGGTGCTGGCGATCCTGCTCGGCATGGCCGTGCGCAGCTTCTGGAATCCGTCCGAGCGCTGGCAGGCCGGCATCGCCTTTAGCGCCAAGCAGCTGCTCGAGGTGGCCGTGATGCTGCTCGGCGCGTCCATCAGCTTCGCTGCAATCGCGGCGTCCGGCGCTGCCTTGCTCGGCGCCATTGCTGCGACCGTCGTCGTGACCCTGGGCCTCAGCTTCGGCGTCAGCCGTATGCTCGGGCTATCGACGCGGCTTTCGATCCTGATCGCCTGCGGCAATTCCATCTGCGGCAATTCGGCGATTGCAGCGGTCGCGCCGGTCATCGGAGCCGATGGCGACGATATCGCGTCCTCGATCTCCTTCACGGCGATACTCGGCGTGGTGATGGTGTTGGGGCTGCCGCTGCTCATTCCGCTTTTGCAATTGTCCGCGACGCAATACGGAATTCTCGCCGGCCTCACGGTCTACGCCGTCCCGCAAGTGCTTGCCGCAACGGTGCCGGCGGGGCTCGTGAGCACGCAGATCGGAACGCTGGTGAAGTTGATGCGCGTATTGATGCTGGGGCCGGTCGTGGTGGGGCTTTCGTTGCTCGCCCCGCGCCTGCGTGGCGGAGTGCAGGGCAATACAGCGGTTGGATTCTTCCGGCTCGTGCCCTGGTTCATCCTCGGCTTTCTCGCGCTTTCTGTTCTGCGCTCGCTCGATATCGTACCGGCAACGGTGATCGGCCCGCTGACCGCGATCACCGGATTCCTCACGGTCGTGTCGATGGCGGCGCTCGGCCTCGGCGTCGACGTTCGGGTTCTTGCCACCGTCGGTGGCAGGGTGACGGCGGCCGTGACGCTGTCGCTGATGCTCCTGCTCGCGATCAGCATCGGCCTGGTTCATCTGTTCAACTAGTGCCCCGCTCGGGATCGTTCGAACGATCAGTCCAACCTGAAGCCGATGCGCCTCACATAGGCGCCGAAGTCCGCGCGCTCGGGGTGCGAATATTGCCGCGCCTTATCCTCCGACCAGCCATAGGTTTCGGCCAATCCGAACTCCCTGACATAGCGTTGAGCCGCGTAAGGCTGGGCTGCCGCGCGGCGCCGATCATATGCCTCGATGGCATCATCGAGCCCGTCTTCCAGAAACGTGTTGTGATGCACGGTCACGGACAGCGGAAGCCGCATGCTGAGCTGCGGAGCCTCGGCAGGGTATCCCACAGCGATGCCGGCTACCGGGAAAACATGGTCGGGAAGTTTCAGGAGCTCTGACAGCACGTCGGAGTGATTGCGAACCGCGCTGACCGGACAGACGCCCAGGCCCTCAGCCTCGGCCGCGATCACGAACGCGGACAGGGCAATCGCGGCATCGACAGCGGCATTGAAGAAGGCATCAAGGTGATCGTTGGCGAAATGCCTGTCGCGCAGTGTGTGGATTCGACGCTGTCGCCGATTGTTGCCGCAGAAGATGAGAAGGCTCGGAACGTTTGCCAGCCATTTCTGGCCTAGCGGTCCGTCTGCCAGGAGCGCGCCGATCCGGGATTTCAGGGACGGCGCGTCGATGATGATGATGTCGCGCTGCTGGAGGTCGCTTTTGGTCGGGGCGCATAACGCCAGGGCACATAGCCGCTGCAAGGTCCGGTACGGAATGGTATCGGACCGGAATTTTCGTACCGAGCCGCGAGCCGCCAACTGACGGAGGAGGGACGGTGCGTCGCCGCCGAATTCCACATCCGCAGCATCAGGACCGAAGCGATCGACAAACGGGGTTCTCGAATTGGACATCTCGAAGGTCTCCAGGGCGCTGCTCATCAACGTCAGGTTCGCACGAGAGATCATAAAATATTCGGTTGCGTTTTGCAGCGCTTCGGAGCCGAATGATCGAAAAGACCGTGCCGCTTCCGGGGAAGGATGATTGCCATGGATATGAAACTGTCACCCGAGCAACTGAAGCTCCGCAGCGTCGCGCGTGAATTGGCCGAAACCGAATTCGCGCCGAAGGCCGCGGAGATCGACCGGACCGAAGCCTACCCTTTCGACAACGTGGCTGCTCTGAAGGCCGCGGGCTTCATGGGCTACACGATTCCGACATCCTATGGCGGTCGGGGAGGAAGTTACTTCGAGGCCGCCCTGATCATCGAGGAAATGGCGCGGGTATGCGGGGCGACGGGGCGCATTACGGTCGAGGCCAACATGGGCGCCATCTCCGCGGTCATGCAGTATGGCACCGAAAAGCAGAAGCGGCTGGGAGCTGATCTCGTTCTTTCGGGCGACAAGCCCGCGATTTGCATCACCGAGCCGGAAGCCGGATCGGCGGCGACCGAGATGACGACGCGCGCAGACAAGCACGGCAACACTTACGTCATCCGAGGCAAGAAGCATTGGATCACGGGCGGTGGGGTCTCCATGCTCCATCTGATCTTCGCCCGTGTATTCGACGAGCGGGGCGAAGAGCAGGGGATCGGCGGCTTCCTCGCACTCAAGGGGACTCCCGGCTTGATCATCGGCAAACGCGAACCCGCAATGGGCCTCCGCGGTATCCCCGAAACCGAGATCATCTTCGAAAACCTGGAAATCCCTGAGGATATGCTGGTGCTGCCGCCGCGCGGGCTCCGGCGTGGCTTTGCCGACCTCATCGATGCGTATAACAGCCAACGGGTCGGCGCCGGAACAGTCGCGCTCGGGCTCGCGCAGGGTGCGTTTGAGAAGGCCGTGATCTTCGTGAAGGAGCGCAAGCATTTCGGACGGCCGATCGCCGAATTCCAGGGCCTGCAGTGGATGCTGGCCGACATGGCGGTGGCGCTCAATGCAGCGAGACTGTCGCTTCATCAGGCTGCCCTTAGCGCGGATCCTTTTCCGGATCCTCTTCTCGCGGCGCAGGCGAAGATCATCGCGTCCGAGACGGCCAACACGGTCACGAACCAGGCCCTCCAACTGTTCGGTGCCAGAGGCTACTCGCGGGATTATCCGCTCGAACGCATGGTTCGGGATGCCCGCATGTTCACGATTGCCGGCGGCACGGCGCAGGTGCTGAGGACGATGGTGGCGTCCAGGATTCTCGACACAAAAATCCCGCAGACCCGCAACGGATATTTGGAGGCGGTTCAGGCTCCGTCTCTCGCGGCGAAGTAATCACGATGAGACCGCGCGGTATTCGGAATGCGCAAGTAACCATGGAAGTCGCTGAACGTCGTCGTACCTGCACCAGAAAAGCCGGCGGTACAGCCTGGACCACGCCCGCATTGCTGCAATCGGAGCGAAACGAAAGGTAGCGGGATGATGCTGCAAGGCGGGCATAGTTGCGGCGCACAAACAGTTTCGCTTTGAACAAGCTCGAATCTAGGCAAAGCTTCGTTAGCGACATGTCATTGGGGATGAGCATGGACGTTGTGGAGCTTGTAATTTACGGCTTGCTGGCCATTTGGGGGCCGCCTTTGCTGTTTGTGGCCTTCCTGCTGAGGCCGATCAAACAAGCTGTCCCACGATCCAGACGATGAGCAATAGCCCGCCGGCCATGGCAACCACGACAGCGATCAAGTAGCTTGCGTTCATCCATGTGTGGCGCACTGGCGATCCAAAGAACAAAGCCGCCAAGCGGAGTATATTCGCCTGGCGGCTTTGCTGGTGTGGGCCCGAACGCTTGGGGAAATTGTCCGGTACTCAATCCACAGCCCAGCTTGAGGGCGCTGCAACCGAACTCGCGGCTTAACCTAACCGGTCAACCTTACCGACCTCGATCCTCCGGAGCCGATGGTCCGGATCCTTCCTGCCGAGACCGGCGACGACGCGCCCGTGCCGGGCGATGAAGCGGACTTGCCGGACACCCTGGTCGGCCACTCATTCGTCCCACGGATTGAATAGCGGCACGCCAAATAACGTAAAATCCTTGACGTTGCGCGTGACTAGCATGAGGTCTTTGGCGAGCGCGGTCGCCGCAAAGAAGCCATCCATAACGGACAGCGCAACGCCGCTTCGGCCCTGCGCCATTAGGTCGCCCCAGTGCTCGGCAACCGCGTGATCGATCGGCAGGATCCGGTCGCCAAAGCGTGCCGGCAGATCGTTGGCGAGCCAGGCGGCCAACGCGGCGCGTCGGCGGGCGTCGTCCATCAAAGCAATGCCGCGCCGAAGTTCAGCGATCGAAGCGACACTGATGAACACCCGGTCCTCGTCGACGGCATCAAGCCAGCCGAGCACCTTCAGATCGGGCGCCGGTCGCTGCACCTCCGACAGCACGTTAGTATCGAGCAGGAGGTTCACAACTTCACATCACGGGGCGTGTCGCGCTGGCGGTCCAGCTCGAGATCGGCACCGCGCAGCGGCGACGCGAGCAGGAACTCGGCCAGGGTGCCTTTGCGCGCCGTCTTGCGCGCCCATTCCTCGGCGGAGACGATCACCGCGCTCGGCTTGCCGTTGCGGGTGATGGTTTGGGGACCGGCCTGGGCACGATCAACCACCTCCGAGAGCCGCGCCTTGGCACCGGCGAGAGTCCAAGTGCCGCCAGGAGGCGGCGAGGAGGGCGTCTTGTTGGCCTTCGTCATGTCAAAACCCTCAATGACCAATATGACTATCATGACTATATATGGGAACGAGCGCGCTGTGCAATAGCTGTGCAATATAGGTAAGCTACGACTTCAGAAGGGTAATTCCCTAAGGGAGAGACGGTGCCGCGTGCCACTCTCAGCGCGGATCCCGAGGGCCATCCGCCGTGCGGTTTGGCGGCGCGAAGGTTTGGCGTCGATCCCCCAATCGGCGCCGAAGGCAAAATTCGACCGAGTTCGTTAGCCTTAAATTATTGATGCCAGGGGGAGGTGCTGGCCCTTCCGTTCGAAAAGCGCGAGTTGGATAAAACTGTAACGGTCGGTTTGAGCGGTGGGCAATAGTCCTGCCGCCAAATGCCCCAGAGCCCGCGAGAGGCTTCTGGGGTGTTTGATGTTTTCACGTGACCTGGCAGGCCCGACAAGCAGGGATGCGATTGACGGCCTTGATGCGATCGCCCATGCGCTCGATCAGGGCTTTGATCCTGCCCACAGCAAGAGCTCAAGGCTCGGCGACTTCCTTGCGATCGCGGCAGGCTGGCTCGTTCTTGGGGCGATCATTTTTTACCCCGGTCTCCAACTCGCTGCGATCGTGGTCTGCGCGGCTTTCCTCGCAACGCGCTCGTTCGCGCGTCTCATCCTTGGCCCCAGCCCGTCCAGCAGGCAGCAGCCCGAAATCCGGGCTGTGCTGGCCTCCTAGCTATTCGGCACCCTCGGGCACCGCCGGCCGCGGCAAGGTGAGGTCGCCCATGTGAACCGGGTAGGAGTGGGACGTCTTGTCCCAAACGAGGGCTGTGCCGGATATCCGGTGGCTGGCGTAGATGCGCACGGCGCGCCACGTCGCAAAGAAGTTGACGAAATTGCCAACGACAAGCCTCGGCGCGGCCATCAGGGCATGACGCACATTGTAAATCATGCCCGTGAACGTCATTCGGTTGAACAAACGCCAGACCAGAAACAGGAAGTTTGCGAAAAACATCCATACCGCCCAGTCCTGGGACAGCAGGGCATAAACAAACTGCTTTTCGGGGTCGAAAACCGCCCGATAGAGTTCGAACACGGTCAGATTGGCGAGCGCAAAATAGGCGAGCATGACGGCCGGGCTGGTGATCACGCCCTTTCTGTCTCGCGCCAGAAAATACTTTGTCCCGAGCGAGCCTTTCCAGCCGTGCTCTTCGGAGCCCTGGAAAACGATGCCGAGCAGCCAGCGCGCGCGTTGGCGATAGGCGGCCTCAAGGCCTGACGGGAAGAATTCGCGGGTCGCCACCGGAAGGGTCCGGTGGAGAATGCCGGGGTTACCGCTGTCGATATCGATGTCGATCGCATAGTTGGCCGGATAGGCGATGAATGCGGAATTGAACCCGAGTTCCGAGACGCGAAACGCGATGTCGTAGTCTTCCGTAAACGATGACGTGCGGAAAGCCTCGCCCTGATTCTGATCGTTGAGATGCTGGATCGCCTCCCGGCTGAAGCATGCGGAGACGCCGGCGCAGGGAATGACGCCGCTGAGCCGCTGCCGGACCTCGAGGTCCTTGGTGTGCATCTCGGCGAATTCATCCATGTAGAGGCCCGCGATCATCGAAGTGATCGGCCGGGAGAACGAGTAAACCGGCAACTGAATGAAGTGGTAGATGTCGACCAGCTTGTTGAAGAGCTTGAGCTCCAGCGGATGAATGAGGTCCTCGGAATCGTGCATCACGATTCCTGCAAACTGGATGCGTTGCTCGGCCTCGAACGTGAAGATGTCGGAGATCGTCTGGTTCAGGCAGTCGGCCTTGCTGGTCGGGCCGTCATGCGGGACCAGCACCATATGGATGTTCTTGTACAGCCCCTGCGCCTTGCGCACTTCGGCCTGGGTCAGGGGATCGTTCAGATAGACGCCGACGAAGTAGTGCGCGTGCTCGTAGCGCACGAGCCGGGAGTTCGATGACAGCATCGAAAAAATGACGTCGTGCTCCTTCCAGCACGGCACCATGATGGCGATGGGGCGCTCGGGGATTTGCTCGAGAATCTCCACGCTCGGCAATTCCTTGGACTTGCTGTCGGCCGTGCCCATCAGCCTGCTGCTCCAATACAGCAGGTCCACCACGAGGTCGTCGATGCTGGAGATCGCGATGATGACACCCGCGATCAACATCAGAATTTCGACGACATAGAGATATTGAAAGATGAAGGAGGGGGCTTGTGTCATGAGTTAGGACGCGTGGTGAAGCTGAATGATTTCGGCGGAGCGCATTTGCGGCGGCAGGACGAATTGCCGATAGAGGGCCTCGACGATCCGCTTGCTGGCGTGGCCATCGCCATAGGGAAATACCGGCCGGGCCATGCGGGCGTATTTGGCGCTGTTCTTGTGCAGCTCGAACAAGGCACCGAATACCGCCTCGCGCGAAGTCCCGACCAGTTCGACAACCCCTGACGCCACCGCCTCGGGCCGCTCGGTTACGTCGCGCAACACCAGAACGGGCTTGCCGAGCGCGGGCGCCTCTTCCTGAAGGCCGCCGCTGTCGGTCACCACGCACCAGGCATTCTGTATCGCGGCGACGATGTCGCGGTAGCCCAGCGGATCGACCAGCTTGATCCGGGGATGCGCCGAAAGAATTTCAATGGCCGTTTCGCGCGCGTTTGGATTGGGATGAACCGGAAAATACACCGCAACGTCGGGGGTGAGATCCACGAAGGCCTTGATCGCGGTAAACGCGTCCCGCAGCGGCGCGCCAAAATTCTCGCGTCGATGCGCCGTGAGGAGGATGGTTCGCAACCTGGGAAAGTCGGCGGGCGGCGCCGGCTTCGAGGCCGCGACTTCGAGCAATGAATCGATCACGGTGTTTCCCGAAACGAGGATCTTGTCCCGCGAAATGTTCTCTCGCACGAGGTTCTGTGCCGCGGCCGATGTGGGCGCGCAGTGAAGGGATGTGGATACGGCGATCGAACGGCGGTGAAATTCCTCGGGGAAGGGCGCGTCAAGGCTTGGCGTGCGCAGCCCGGCCTCCACATGCACAAAGGCGATCTTGCGGTAGAACGCCGCAATCGACGACGCATAGGCCGTTGTCGTGTCTCCCTGGGCCAGAACGCAATCCGGCCGAACCTCGCCGAAATATTTGTCCAGGCGGCGAATGAGCTGGCTGGCGAGCACTGCCGGCGTGCGGCAATTGCTTCGATGCGGGATGGAGTAGTCTGGATGGAGGCCGAATTCGGCAAGGGTGCTGTCTAGCAGATCGCTCTGTTGGCCGGATGTTACGATCCGAACGATCGCCCACTCGGCTTCGCGCAGCCTGCGGATGATGGGGGCTACCTTGATGACTTCAGGCCGGGTGCCAATAACAAAGACAAAAGTGCGGACAGGCGTCGAGTGGCTGAAATGCTCTCTGCGGGGGTGATGCATGCCTTGCTTTCAAAAAGATCGCATCGTCCCCACGACACGACTACCGACCGAAATGCCGTTACATCACCACTAAACCCGACGGCAGCATTAGAAATCGCTGGTGTTTTAGCCAGCAACCAAGAATTAGACAATTGATTTAAATGGATTTTCGGAGATTGCCGTAGTAATCCGGAGAAGACTTGGATGCATGGTAAATACTCTCGCCCGTATTTATACGGTCAGTATAATGTTTGGCATCTTTGTCGCGTGTCGAGATCGAGTCCGACGAGTGAGGACGGCTGGCCGGATCGACGCGAGGGCGTTTGCTGATTTTGCAATAGTGGCTGGGCGTTGATCGGTTAATTCTGGCTTCGTTTTAAAGTAAGCATTTGCGAATTGGTCGTCGGCAAACCGCTAGCGTTCATGTAGCTGCAGTGAAGAGAGCGGTTGGGTGGACTTCCGAAAGAAATCATGATGTCGAGTTCCGCTTTGCGAATCTCTTTGCGAAGTTTCTGAATCTCAAGATAGGCTTTCGAAATATCGACCGACATGATCGTAATCTCAACCGAGCATTGCAAATTGAACCATTAACTCAGCGCTTGGCTGGGTCACACGTAGCAATAGAACCGCCAATAGCATAGCGCTGCAATGCCATACAAATGGGCTTGCAAATGGGCTTGCCTAATCGTCCGCGATTTTCGTCCGGCGCGCGATCGCGATGCAAGCGCTGAAAACTCTTCCGGGGCTGCTGGTTTAGCGCAGGGCGCCGCGTTTTACCGCGTAGACAAAGTGATTGACGAATACCTCGAGGCCGTCGCGTCGATTTCCCTCGAGGTTTTCGGCGGCCGAACGAAGCGAAGGATGCGGCCGTTGTTCAATAGCATCCAAATCCGCGGAAACCGCCTCGAGGGCGTATCGCAATCGTCTCAAATCGGAGCTGAGTTTGGTGTCCACGGCCGCCACCGCAAAACCCTCAAATTAACCAATTAAAGGTAAAACATATGTGATAATATTGTGGCGGTCAACGCGACAATTAAAAAGTCATCAGCGATTTTCGAAGCTTACCGGATAAAGTCGCCTTGCCGCATCTGATTTGGCAGTCCCTTGCGGTCTCGAAATTCTCGAAGTTTGATTGAATCTCAAAGGCGGGGACGTCCGGACTGAGGCTGATGCCCGCTTTGCTTCCAAAGCGAAGTATTTGCTGCGCAGCAGCTGTCCAGCACGGTACGAAAAAAAGCCGCCTTGCGGCGGCTTCTCAATCCAATCGGAGCGCTGATCAGGCCGCGAGCGTTGCGCCGTTGCGACGGCGATAAGCTATAAAACCTACACCAACGAAGCCAAGGATCAACATCGCCCAGGTTGAGGGTTCCGGAACGGGCGCCAGCACGTCGAGCGATACGTTGTCGAAGTACTGCGAGGTAACGCCACCACCGGGTGCGAATATACGCGTGGCCTGTAGCTGGATGGTATGCTGGCCCGCCGTAAGGTTGGTGGTGAAGTCCAGCGTGTTGCGCAGTGTGGTCGACGTGCCGGGGCCGACGAAATCAAAGCTATCCAACACTACACCATCTAGCAGGACGCTCATCAACCCGAACGCCGTGAGACCATTCACGCGGGTAAATGCCGCAATGTCGGCCGAGAATGTCGCCAGACCACCCGTCGTCGAGAACGTCTGCGAGACGCCGCCACCTTCCCCGGGCGCGGAACCATAGGGAGGATTGATCTTGCCTGCGTTCAGGAACAACGCGTTCGAGGCGCCGGAACCCGTCACGTTGAAAGAGACGACCGAGGCGTTCTGCGGCTGCGGAGCACCTGGCAAGCTCGGAGTGGCCGCGATCGTCCCGTTCGCGGTAGTGTACGAGGTCCATCCCGTCAGACCCGATTGAAAGTCGCCGTTCGTGATCACCTCGACAGCTCTGGCTGGCACAGCGGATACAACGAGAAGAACAGCGCAAGACAGTTTAGCGATAGTACCAACCATTTTAATTAATGCTCCCGTTGAGAACCCGCGCCGAACACTGAATGTTCCTCGCCAGATTCGTAGATGACTGCGTCCCAAGGCTGGCCAAGCGTTTATTTAAAGTTCGCCAGTTCCGAATATTATCTAAGGTTGTATTATGACGCGTTAATGAAACTTTTACTGTGTTGATCGCATGCCTCAGGCAAGCAAGTCCTCTGCTCGCGCGGCACGCCGGTCGAACAAAGGTCTTGTCACTTCGAACTGCCCGTTCTTTAAGGGCTTCCTGAATGCAGGCGGCAGATTTAAAATTTTCTGGCCGACGTTTTTTGGCTCTCGTTCATCGGTGCCGATGCTAAGGCGCTAAAAAGAGCATCCTTAAGAGGCGGGCTTCCGCTGTCGCCACGGCGCCAGCGCAGCCGTCCGATCACCGTGATCGACGGCAACGCTCAAGGCCGCATTCGGGGCGGCCATTTTCGCTGCTCGCAATCGCGCCGCATGGTGGGCGCGAATATGTGAGGTAGGCGGGCGGGCGCAGGCGAGCGTGGCTTAAGAGCCCGTATCCCGCCACACGCTGGCTTCGTAGCCATCGATGACCTGCGTGGTGTGGGTAAATTCCTCAAGCTGACGCAGCGGCTCGATGATCTTGCGTGCCACCAGCACGGTATTCGGCTCGGCGTTCTTCTGCATGTGCCCGGCGACGTCGATGACGCGGTCCGAGATCGTCTCGAGCGGAGTCGTGTCGTCGAAGTAGACCAGGCCCGCATTCACGCCGCAGCGAACGGCGAAATCGGCCTTGGACACCTTCACGTCGCGGTTGAACACCTTGAGACTCTTGATGACGTCCTTGCCTGACTGGCAAGCATCCTCCACATGGGCGAAGCATGCCATCACGCCGTCGGGTGTCCATGCCGTCTTCAACACGCCCCTGGCGCGAAAGATACGCTCCACGAGCTTTCGATACTCTTCGAAGTCATATTGAATTGAAGCAGGGTCTTCGCCGGCCTTCATCCCCGCCGAGCCGACCACGTCGATGGCGAGGAAGGCCACTTCACGGCCGAAGGTGTCGAGCTTCTTCTTGGTTTCGGCAAACACCCGCAACAACTCCTGACGGTTCACGACCTTGCCGCTTTCCGCCATTCGCAGCGTTGTTTCCAGTTCGGCGTCGAGCTTGGAGCCCGGCTTCACGCCCTCTTTCCGGCGCCATGCCTGGGCCGACTTTCGCAGAAGCCGCCGGTTCGAGGCGGTCTGCATGCGCTGGGCGATTGTGCCTGAGAAAATAGTGACGAGAACGGCGAGGCCAATGAGGATCCAGTCGGAGCGATCGCTGCCGGCAATGTTGGTCGGCACATATCGATGCAGCACCGGCAACGATTTACTGAGAACGTATTCGCGCGCCTCGAACAGCTTGGCCGGGACCGTTGCGTTCTTGGGATTGTCGAACAGGACAAACAGCTTCGGGCCCAAGAGAACAATCATCAGGGCGAACGTTGCGACACCCAGAAGTTTCCTCAGTCCAAACAGCCCGTGAACCAGGATCGATTTAGGAGCTTCATGATGAACCACTTTGATTGTCCCTAGGCAGCGCGGGCGAGACGATCCGACAACCGCTCGATCAGCTTATAGCTTGCGATCCGCTTTAGTGGCAAATTACCCCGTCCGATCAGGCGCATGCCGGGCCAGTGACTTCGGCGGCCCGTTCTTTCGGCGGCGCTTGTGGTCAGGTCGACAGCGGCTGTCCGTCCGCATTGCCGGCAACCGACCCCAAGGCAGACCCCAGGGCAGACATCGCCGCGGCCTTCAGGCGGATTGGATCGCGCTCGCCGTCGCCGGCCACCTTCAAGATCGTAGCGGCAATCAATCGAAGCTGCTGGTCCGATGCCGGCTCGGGCAAGGAAGCCTCGGCATTTTCCAGCGCCTTTGACATCAGGTCGATCGTTTGCGGACCGAACGAGGGACCGCCGAATTGGCCATGATCCAACTCCTCGATAATCCGGCGGGCCTTTCCACGCTGTACGGCTTCCGCGGCCTCAAGACTTGTCGCGACATTCTGCGAAGCTTCGTGCTTCGAATCGGACGCAGCACGCCCGCCTGGGTGCAGGAGCTTTTCAGGCACAATCAGCTCAAGAGCAAATTTCAAGGTGTCTCGAAATCTCATCTTGCTTCTGTCCGGTTGTCACCTCGGCATATGCTTGGCAATCCTATACGCTTGCACGGTCGTTGCTATTGCAGAAAATCCGAATCATCCAAGAATCCAGCCTTTCGTTTTTTCAAAAAAATGCAACGTTGTTGATCGGGCAACGGTTCGATAGGCTGTACAAAACTTCCTTATCCAGCGTTGGTCCAGCGGTCTGCCGGTCCAGCGAAACCGTACAGCGAAGACCGGTGCTCCAAGGAGACTCGATATGGCACGAGCTTTCAAGGTTCGTTCCGCAGAGCGCGATGCTCAGACCGACAGCGAACGGCTCGGCTCAATTTCGGCCGCCGTTGAGGCCGCAATCGCGTCGATCCAGAAAGAGAGGGACGCCCTGCGTGCGCGGGTCGATGCGGCGCGCGATCAGGCTGCCTTTGCCACAGGCACCGATTACGATGAATATCTGACGCGCGACGCCAAGGACGCGGCCAGGATCAAGGAATACGAGCAGCAAATGGCAAGCGGCGAAAAACGCACACAGGAGCTCGAGCGTCAGCTTGGCGGTCTGGGGGCCATTCAGGAAGTCTTCAGCCGGTATTTCGCCGACAAAGTGCGGTAGGGACCATCAGCCGCGGAAATTGCGGATAATCCGCGTTTAAATCGTATCCCCGGGATTATACCCGCTCTGAGTGCCGAATGTTGAGCCGGGACCGTAAATGCAAATAGGCCGGCCGGCCCGTTAGCCCCAGAAAATACCCTACCTGAACGGTGATGATTGGAAGTGCCACGACGGCTAAACCGTCCAGCAGACCCTGGCCGTTGGCCCAGGCCGAGACGATGTACGCCCCAGCGCCCAATACAGAGAGCGGGAGCAGCGCCAAAATATTAAAATGAAGGCCCACATAGATGCCGGCACCGCAGGCGAGGATGGGCAGCATGCGTCTACTCGCTCCATAATACGGTTAAAGGCGCATTCAAACTGATTAAATGTTGCGTCGCACTCCGGCCGAGTGTATGGTCACGGGTATTAACGAAGAGTTACTTAGGCCTTTGATGGTCTGTCGGATTTATGGTCTCTGGCCAATAATCAGACAGTTGGTATCAGTGATACTGCGGACATTTTTCTCATGTCGATTGGAGCGGATATTGGCGACAAGGTAGGCCGGCTCGACAATTCCGCTGGCGGTTCTCCCGCTCGTTTCTCCAGCAATGCCGTCCCCTATCTGTTATCGACCGCAGATGCCTTCGTGATCCTGTTGTCCAGCGTGGCAGGGGGGATCGGCTATCAGCTATCTGTCGGCAACGACGTGCCGAATATTCTCCCGCATTGCGCAGTCGGGTTGTTGGCGAGCTTCATTCACATCCTGCGCATGAGCGGCAGCGGTTATTACGATTTTCCTGACAGCGCCAAACCGCGCGTCGAGATCGGCGAAATACTGATCTGCTGGTTTACGACAGGGTTGCTGCTCGCGTTCTTTGCGTTTCTGCTCAAGGTCGGCGTCGATTATTCACGCGGCGCCTTTGTGGTGTTTTATTTTGCTGCGCCGGCAGGATTACTCGTCGTCAGGAAGGCTACCAAGGTGGCCCTGGGGGCTGCCGTTTCGCGCGGCGTAATCGGTCGGCGGGACATCGTGCTGATCGGCGATTTCCAAGAGATCGCCGCGTTGGAGCCCCGAGATCTCCTGGTTTTCTTCGGTACTTCCGAAGTCAACCGCTTCATGCTCAGCTCCGAAGACGATCCCGTGAAGCGCGACTCCGCCGACGTCAGCGTTATCAACTCAGCCGCAAACTTCGTCAGGCGCAACAATTGCAGGGAGGTCTTGCTTGCGATGCCCTGGGAGGATGCGCCCCGGCTGGAATTCATCCGCGAGCATGTCAAGACACTTCCGGTAGCGGTGCGGCTCTTGCCCGACATGCGGGTTCGAACGTTGACGAATTATGCGTCGTCGGCGCGTCAGCGCGTCCTCGCCATCGAAATTCAACGTGCACCGCTCAGTGCCGCGGAACGCTTCGTCAAGCGCGTGATGGACATGGTCATCGCGGCGCTGGCGCTGCTGTTCTTTCTGCCGATCATGGCGCTCACGGCTATCGCCATCAAGCTTGACAGTCCCGGGCCGGTTATTTTCCGGCAGTTCCGAAAGGGATTTAATGGCAAGCAGTTCATGATGTTCAAATTCCGCACCATGACCGTCCAGGAAAACGGGCACGCGGTGCTGCAGGCTACGCGCGACGATCCCCGGGTAACGTCCATTGGCCGTCTGTTGCGATCGGCAAGTATCGATGAATTGCCTCAGCTGTTAAACGTCCTCAGGGGTGAGATGTCCCTGATCGGTCCGCGTCCGCATGCGCTGGCCCATGACAATTATTTTGAGACGGTATTGAGCGAGTATGCTTTCCGGCATCACGTCAAGCCCGGCATGACCGGCTGGGCGCAATGCAACGGAGCGCGCGGGGGCACACCCACGATCGAGCACATCTCCGAACGCGTAAAACTCGACCTCTGGTACATCAACAACTGGAGTCTATGGCTGGACATCCAGATCCTGATCAAGACCTTTTTCGAGGTATTGCGTAAGCGCAACGCCTACTGACCGCAACCGATAGGCGAGTCTCCGAGTGTTAAGCACCGGCGGTTGTCGGCCCGGTGGCTGGGAACTTCGCCATCTGGGCTCAGTGACACCCCCGCCTGCCTGCGCGATGTCGGCGAGCCTCCCGGAAGTTCCGGCACCGGTCACGATTTGACGTTTTTGCGGAGATTTGTCGGCCAAATCTACAATTTTACTGGAAAGGGCCGGCGCGGGACTTATAGTTTGTCACGAATCGTGATGGTCGTAGTTCGTCACGAATTGTGATGGTCGCGAGTGGGATGAACAAGAAGCCAAATTTCGATGGAATGTCGGTAGACGAGTTATGGCAGCTCCATGAGGAGCTCAGTCAGGTGCTGTCGGTTCGATTGACGTCGGAAAAGCGCGAGCTTGAGAAGCGGTTGGCGCAACTTCGACGCGAGAAGGAGATGCGCCAAACGGAATCCGCGGATGCCCGAAGTGCGCCTCGCGAGCGCCGGAAGTACCCCCGCGTATTCCCAAAATATCGAAATCCCGACGAGCCTTCCGAAACCTGGTCAGGGCGCGGGAAGCAGCCTCGCTGGCTCACGGCCGCCCTGAAGACCGGTCACAAGATTGAGGAGTTCGTGATTGGCAAGCCGGAAGCCGGCGGCGAAGGTTCTCGCCGCCGCCGCGCATAGGCGTCTTTGGCAGGCGCGAAGGCCGTGCAATCGGAGGTCTCCATGAAGCTCGTGCTCTGCGCAGTGTTGTCCTTGCTGCTGATTGGAACGGCCGCTGCAGGTCAAAACAACGTCTCGATCGGCAAATGGCGCCTGGCCGATGCTGCCAGCGATGCCTGCCTTGCCAATTGCGCCAGCCAGAATGCTTCCTGCAAGCGCGTATGCCCAACCACGCTCGGCGCTCCCTGCCAGAGCGCATGTGACAGCCAGGCCCAAACCTGCAGGCAAAGCTGCCAGAACAAGTAGCGGTTACGATGGGATGATCGTGCCTCAGGTCGATCCGCTCGGTGAAAACGCTTAGCCGGCCTGGCGCAGGAAATCGTCGATCTGGTCTTCGGTCACCGCGCGCATGTTTTCCCTTTTCTGGAAGGCTCGATACCAGTCCGCAGTGAGAGTCAGGCTTTTCTCCAGATCGAGAACCGGCTTCCAATTCAACTGGCTGATCGCCTTGCTGCAGTCGAGCTTGAGATAGGAGGCTTCGTGGGGATGCTCTCCACCGTCGACCTCCCACGAAGCGCTTTGTCCCCACAAATGCGCGAGGCGGGAAATGATCTTCGAAACAGGCACCTCGCTCGTTGCAGAAGGGCCGAAATTCCACCCTTCCGCATTTTTGGCGCCGTCCTGATAAACGCGTTGCGCAAGCAGCAGGTAGCCCGAGATCGGATCGAGCACATGTTGCCAGGGCCGAATGGCATTGGGATTGCGTATCTGGACCGTTTGGTCCGCAATAAACGCGCGGATCGCGTCCGGAACGAGCCTGTCTCGCGCCCAATCGCCGCCACCGATCACGTTGCCCGCTCTCGCTGACGCAACGTGTGACGATCCGCTCGGCGGAAAAAAGCTCTTGCGATAGGACGCGGTTACAAGTTCGGCGCATCCCTTGCTATTGCTGTACGGGTCATGGCCGCCGAGGCGATCGTTCTCCCTGTAGCCCCAAGTCCATTCCGCATTCTCATAACACTTGTCACTTGTCACGACAATGGTTGCGCGAGTGTCGGAACAGGTGCGCACCGCCTCCAACACATGAACTGTTCCCATAACGTTGGTTGCGTAGGTGGAGACCGGCTCCTCGTAGGACAAACGGACGAGAGACTGCGCAGCCAGATGGAGAACGATCTCGGGTTGGGCTGCGCGCATGCATGCGACCAGTCGATCCAGATCACGCACGTCGCCTATTTCATGCCGATGCAGCGCCGAGCGAACGTTGGCCACTTCGAACAGGTCTTGCTCCCTTTCAGGTGGCAAGGCAAAGCCGGTCACACTGGCTCCGAGGCGCTTTAGCAATAGCGTCAGCCACGCGCCCTTGAATCCAGTGTGGCCCGTCAGGAAGACACGGCGTCCGTTCCAAAAATCAGTGTCAATCACGTGCCTGTCCATTCCACGAATATAATCTGCGGGCGTCACTCGCCCTGTCGATCCATATAGAACGCCGCGTGCGCATCCCACGCCCCGGATTCACTCCAGCTGCTTGCGGTTTCGCCGATTTTGTCCGTGTTGATCCGGGTCTTGGGTTCGCTGAAATCCGTTTGCTCCAAAAAATCAATCGGGCAGGCCACGCCAAGCCGCGGAGCCATTTCGGCAGCTAGACGAGTGGCGAAAGCGCCTTGAGTTTCAACATACAAGCTCGGATTGTATCTGAACTGTCCTCGTTCGCGCGGCAGGCTTTCGACGAAATCGGCATAGGCAATCGATAGCAGGTCGACGTGGACATTGTCGCGCACATAGTCGGGCGTTCGCACGGCCGGAGCCTCACCTCTCAACCATGACCGGATCAGGAAGTTGCAGAAGCGTGGCTCTTCGTAGGGGCCGAACGGATTGGGGATGACAAACTTGCCCAGCGTAAAACCCATCGTCTCGCTGAGGAAGCGGTAGTATTGCCATGTCAGTCCCTTGGACAGACCGTAGGGAGACACCGCCCGCAACGGCGCATCGCCGGCACCTTCATCCTGCTCGAACACCGTGCCCGTCAGCACGACGCCGGCAAGCCCGCGGTCGAGCATCAGCTTAAGAATCGGCGCGAGATTGTGGGTATTTTCGGCCAGCGCGGCCGCGACGTCGAATTCGGGATTTCGATAGTCGCCGACGCGCGATGCGTGCTGACATAGGATGTCCCAACTGCCCGAGCAGACCAGATCCGTGAATGCGGATGACCCGAACGGGCAGCTTTCGACCAATTCAGCAACGCGGCTCAGCTCCGTCACCCGCTCCTTGCGCAAACCAGTGTACTCGCTGCGGGCTCCTTTGAGAGGCGCCACGACGCGATGTCCGGCTGCCGCCAGTCGGCGTGCGAACCACAGTCCGGTGAAGGAGCTTGCGCCTGTCAGCAGGATTTTCAAACCAGGCCTCGAAGCGATTCAATGCCGTGAAAGTCGGGGTCGAAATCGGGCCACGTTCGGTCCTTCTCGGAAATTTCGGTAACGGGCCGGGGCCACGCGATTCCGAAGCGAGGATCGTTGTAGCGCAGGCCGCGTTCGCGTTCCGGATCGTACGGCGTGCTTACGAGATAAAGCGTTTCGGAATCGTCGGTGAGCGTCATGATGCCATGCGCGAAACCGCGTGGCGCGTACATCATCAGTCGATTTTCTGCGCTGAGTTCTGCGCCGAACCACTGCGTAAAGGTCGGCGAGTCCGGCCGAAGATCGACAATAACGTCATAGACCGCGCCACGGATGCACCGCACCACCTTGATTTCGGCGGAAGGCGCCAATTGATAGTGCATGCCGCGAAGCGTGCCTGCCCGCGAACTCAGTGCATTGTTGATTTGGGCGATCGCGGTAGGGATGCCGGCAGCGCCGAATTCCTGATCGCAGAACAGGCGGGCGAAGAAACCCCGATCGTCGCCACGCTTGTCGAGTTCAATCGT
Organism: Bradyrhizobium sp. AZCC 1610; assembly: GCF_036924515.1. Classification (NCBI taxonomy): domain Bacteria; kingdom Pseudomonadati; phylum Pseudomonadota; class Alphaproteobacteria; order Hyphomicrobiales; family Nitrobacteraceae; genus Bradyrhizobium; species Bradyrhizobium sp. AZCC 1610. The sequence continues at coordinate 1,283,594 of NZ_JAZHRR010000001.1, forward strand.
GAAGGCGCCGGAAAGCGGGGTGGGGTGAAACTTCATGTCTGCGATCGTCTCGTCAGTTGCAACTGGTTGCGTATCGAGCCGCGAGCTACCCGCTGGCCAAACTCCGACTTACCAGGTTTTCCAAGGTGCCTTGTTGTTGGCCCACAAATCTTCCAGGTAACGCCTGTCCCGCAACGTATCCATCGGGTGCCAGAAGCCGTCGTGAAGGAACACGCTGAGCTGGCCCTCCTCCGCCAGATTCGTCATCGGTTCTTTTTCCCATACGGTGGCGTCGCCTTCGATGTAATCGCCGACCTTGGGCGAAAGCACGAAGAAGCCGCCATTGATCCAGTTGCCGTCGCCGCGCGGCTTTTCCTGAAAGCCGGTAACGCGGCTGCCCTGATGATTGATGGCGCCAAAGCGGCCGGGCGGCTGCGTGCCGGTCACGGTCGCCAGACGCCCCTCGCGGCGATGGAAGGCGATGCTTTCGGTGATGTCGATATCGGCCACGCCGTCGCCATAGGTCAGGCAGAAGGCGTCGTCATCGCCGATATAGGGGAGGATTCGCTTGATGCGCCCGCCGATCATGGTTTCTTCGCCGGTGTCGATCAGCGTCACCCGCCACGGCTCGGCGTGCTTCTGCAGAACCTCCATCCGGTTTTCGCGAAGGTCGAAGGTGACGTTCGATTGATGCAGGAAGTAGTTGGAGAAGTATTCCTTGATCACGTAGCCCTTGTAGCCAAGGCAAATGATGAAGTCGTTGATGCCGTGGCTGCTGTAGATCTTCATGATGTGCCAAAGGATCGGCTTGCCGCCGATTTCGATCATCGGCTTGGGACGAACATCGGTCTCCTCGGCAAACCGAGTTCCCAGGCCACCGGCCAGCAATACTGCGCGCATTAATTTGCCATTCAATACGTTGAGATTAATAGGTTTACCGCTATTCCCTACATGAAATGGCGAGGCCATGCGAGGCCGTGCCGTCATTTCGTGACAGAATGGTTTATTTGACCCCGTCAATTTACGGGTTCCCGCGCTGGCAACGAGGCACGAAATCGATTCCGCGGCCACGCATACGCGCGTTGAGGTTGAGCGCGGTCGAGTAAGGTTGACGGGTTAGCTTAATCGACGGCTTTGATTGAGCCGCTCACGGGCGAAGCTATGATGAAGCATGAAGCGAAATCGCCTGCGTCGGAAGGTTGTCACCAAGCGTAAATCGCGGGCTCGGCCCGAAGATCTCGCGCAAAGATATCGGGAAGTGTGCGAACTCCGGCGCAAGCTCGAATGCGTTACAGCCAAGGTGTCTTCCCTGCGTTCCAGACAAGTTGAGGTGTGAGCGCGCCGTCGCCTGTATCGGCGCGACGTGCTTTCAATGCCGGAGTTCAGTCCGATGAGCCGTGATAATCCGTTTCAAGTTACGTCGTTCAGCCCCGAGCGGGCGTGGGCGGATGCCTGGCATCTTTGGACGGTCATGGTGCCGAGGCGCTCGATCACGGGGCGGCTGTTGTGGGGCAAGGTATGGCGCCGGCACGACGGCAGACGCTGGATCTACAAGAAGTTCGTCGAATACGAACCCGACGATCTCGTCTGACCGATCGATTGCCTCGCTCAGGCGTTGCGGGACGCGCCGTTACTACGTTCTGAGCGAAATGCCAGTGCAACGCCGATGGCGATGACGGTCATCGTTGCCAGCAGACTGGCCGGAGCGGTGCAGTTGATGCACGTCCCAACGATCGAGAAGGTCTCGCTCACGGGAGCTGTGACAAGGTTCATCATACCGTAATCCTGACATTCAAGGCTGAGAGCGCAGGGCCGAAATTAAATATAGCAGCTCTGGCCCGATCCAGCCAGTCGAAGCGCGTTCAAGCCAGGGCTCATCTGCTCGACGTCGGGTTCATATTAATGGGCCCGAAGCGGACCTATTATCTCTCCGGTTATCCTCGCCGCGAGTTTTTCCCGGAAGATCTCGCGTTCGCGCCTCCCGCGGCCCGGCCGATTTACTGTCAATTAACTATGATGTTTTACCAAATATTTACGCGCCGAAAATCGTCCACGGCGCGAAGTCGTTGGGGGTTTTACCTTTGTTGCCTTCTCGTAGCCTTGCGACGAGGTCAGCCGCCTGTTGGGCGGCAATACTCGTTGTGTCGGGCTGCACCACCACCCCCATCGCGACGCCTTTGACCACGGTGTCACAACCCAGATTGGCTTCGGGACAGCCGGTTTCCCTGGAGCAAACCTACGCGTATGACGGCGGCCCTACCGGCGCCGTGCCGCTTCCATCCCCTTCATCGCCGGCGGTAGCCGTCATGGACGGCGGCAGCGGCAGCATGATCGGCGGGACGTATTCGAAGCGGAAGACCGCCGGCGCGGATGGGAATGTGGTTCTCAATCTGGCAAGCGTTCCGCTTCAGCAAGCCGCCAAGACCGTTCTCGGCGACATGATCGGCGTGAACTACGTCGTCGACCCGCGCGTCGACGGTGTCATTTCGGTGCAAACGACGCGTCCGGTCAGCAAGGCCGAGGCGATGGAGATGTTCCAGACCGCGCTGGTGCCGATCGGCGCGGTGCTGGTGCAAAGCCGCGGCACCTACCGGATTGCGCCGGCCGACCAGGCCGCCACGGGTGTGATCGCGACCGGCGATGGTCCGGCCGAGAGCGCCATCGCCGGCAACGGCATTCGCGTGGTTTCCTTGAAATACGTTTCCGCGACCGAAGTCGCACGCGTGCTGGAGCCGATGGTGCCGAAAGGCGCAATCGTGCAGGCCGATGATGCCCGCAACATTCTCGCGCTCAAGGGCTCTCCGGCGGAAATCGAAAGCATGCTCGATTCAATTTCGGTATTCGATGTCGATGTCATGAAGGGCATGTCGTTTGCGGTCGTTCCGGTGAAAACGCCGCAGCCGGAAAAAATGGTCGACGAACTGAAGGCGATATTCGCTGCCGAGAAGGAAGGGCCGCTCAAGGGCCGCGTCAGGTTCATCGCCAACACGCGGCTTGGCGCCATTCTGGTCGTGACCTCGCAGCCGAGCTATTTGCCGAGGGCGCAGACCTGGATCAGGCGGCTGGATGCCAAGGCCGCCGGCTCGGAGCGGCAGCTTCACGTCTACCAGGTGCAGAACCGGCCCGTGGTGGAGCTCGCAAGTGTACTGCAGTCGATGTTCGCGAATGAAATGAAAGTGGTGAAGCCGCCGACGCGCAGCGTTTCGCCGCGATCGAAGCAGGCGAGTTTCTCCGGAAGCTCGGCAAAATCGCTCGGACCGGGCGGCGCGACGCCGGATATCGATCAGGGCGCAGGGATCGGGCTTCGCGGCGTCAGTCCCGGTAACGATCTGCAAGGCCTGCAGCGCGCACTGAACAACGAGCCGGAAGCACTGGCGCCGGATTCGATGGAGCCATCTTCGTCGTCTCCGTCCTCCAACGGGGCGGGCGGTGAACCGCCGCTCAAGATCGTCGCCGACGAGACGAAAAACTCGCTCCTCATCATGGCCAACGAGCGGGACTACCAGCGCGTGCTTCGTGTCATTCAGGGGCTCGACGTGGTCGCAAGCCAGGTCCTGATCGAAGCGGTCATTGCCGAGGTGACGCTGAACGACAAGCTGCAATATGGCGTGCAATGGCAGCTATCGAAAAAGGGGACGCCGACCGCCTCGTTCTCGAACGCGCTGACCGGCGGCGTGGCATCGGTCTTTCCCGGGTTCAACTATGCCGTCAACGCAGCCAGCATAGCGTCGACGCTCAGCGCATTGAACGCGATTACACGCGTCAACGTCATTTCGACACCTTCGCTGATGGTTCTCGACAACAAGACGGCGAGGCTGCAGATCGGCGATCAGGTGCCGATCACCACGCAAACCGCCACCAGCACCGTGACGGCGCAAACGGCGATCGTCAATTCGATCACCATGCAGGATACCGGTGTGATCCTTTCGGTAACGCCGCGCATCAATGAGAGCGGCAGGGTGCAGCTCGAGATCGAGCAGGAAGTCAGCGCCGTGGTGAAGACCACCTCATCCGGAATCGACTCGCCGACCATCCAGCAGCGGCGCGTGAAGACCACCGTCGTCGTCAACGACGGCGAAGTCCTGGCGCTCGGCGGGATGATCCAGGAGCAGGCCAGCAAGACCAGCAACCAGATCCCGCTGCTCGGCGACATACCCGGGCTTGGAGCCGCGTTCTCCAACCGGGGCGACCAGGTTCAGAAGACCGAACTCGTCATCCTGATCACGCCCAAGGTTGTCCGCGATGGCACGGAAAGCCGTCTCGTCACGGAAGAATACCGGCGCAAGATGCATGTCTACATGCCGCACACGACCTCGCGCGAGCGCACGCCGGCCAACACCATGCAGCGGATAATTTCACAGTGAAGCGCCGAGCAGCCACAAGAAATTTCTGGCTGTTGTCGAGCATGGCCTGCGCTCTGGCGGGCTGCGTGACCTATGCCTATCCGATCGAACCGCCGCCGCCCTATGCGGTCCTGCCCGTTGATGAAACGATGAGCTGCAATGGCGTCGCTGCGTCCTTCCGCTACGCGGCGCGGCGCGCCGCCCGGCTGGAGTATTGGCTGGCGGTGGGCCCCTTGGCCGGCTACGGCTACGAAAGATATCCGCTGGATGCGCCCAAGCAGCTCATCGATGAGCGCAGGCGGCTCGACGCGCTGGCCGATCTGCAGCGCTACAAGGGTTGCACCGTGATGGAGCCCGGCCCTGCCGTTGTCGAGGAGCGTTTGAAGCTCGAAGGCTCAGTCCGTCCGCCGCCGCCTGCGCCTCCGGTCGTGCTCAACTCAAAAGGATAGGACGCGGGCTCATTAGCGCGCAGCTGGGCTCAACATGCCCGGCCAAGGAGCGCTTCGGTCGCGATGCGCCCGAAAGCGGACGCGTTATGCTCACTTTGAGTTTTGTCGTTCGTGACCCATCCCGGAAGTAGGCCCTAGTCCAGCAGCGGCCTGCCCGATATGCTTTGATGCGTGGGGCTGGAACTGAGACGCACGGTGGCCCGATGTACATATTCATTCGAAAGTACACCAAGGTTCGTTCGGTTGCGGATGCCGCTCGCCGCGCCAAAAGCGGCATCGGTCGGATACTGAGGGAATCGCCCGGATTCAGATCTTACTATGTACTGGATGGGGGCGAGGGCGTCGGTGTCGCTGTGATGATATTCGAGGACCGCGAAAGCGCCATTGCGGCGAACGACAAAGTTCTGGAGTTTGTTCGAGCAAGCCTGCATGACCTTATTCTTGGCGACCCCGAAATCATCGCCGGGGAAGTTTTGGTGAATATAGAATCCGATGCGTAATTGTTCGCAAAGGGTCCTCATCCGCTACGTGCGCAAGCCTGGGACAAGACTGCCCCTTACGGCGCGCATCAAGTTGGAGATGGAGAAGTGGGGCAAGGTGGTGCGTGACGCCAATCTGAAGACCGAATGACCTGACGGAGGCAATGTCTGCGCCGGCCGCTTCCTGGCGCAAAGCGGACGTTTCATGCTCGACTGAGGATTTTCGGTTTTGACCCAGAAGAGACATCACCCGGACGAGGGACGAGCCGCTGGGAGATCCGCGATCCCTTGTTATCCGACGCCGATCGATCATATCGAGGAGGCTCGCCCTTTTCCGCGAAGAGTTCTCCGATCTCCATCCGGTGGTCCCCAACCTCGAGCGGAGCTTGCGCCATCTTTAAACGCTCGGGCTTGCCCGTGGGATGTCCGCGAGTGGCCCAATGTATGGACCGGCCGGCGTTGGGCAACGTATAGCGCGGTATATCGTTAGTGGCTGGGCCTTGATTTGGTTGTGAGTTCCACGCTCGCTCTTGATGCGATTCACGATGGGGAGTGGTAGGTCACCGATTGGTAGGCCCAATTTTTTTGACGACTCGTGCGTTTCATGTCGTTGTCATCCGGGAAGCGCAGGAAATGTATGTCCTTGCTCTGGTCACCCAAAAAGGCGGAAGCGGCAAGAGCACGCTGGCGGTCGGACTTGCAGTCGCAGCGATGGGGAACGGGGAGCGCGTCGCATTTGTCGAGGCGGATCCACAAGGCACGATTTCAAAATGGAAAGAGCGGCGCGGCCATCCCTATCCGCGGGTCGTTCGGGTCTCCGATCCCGCCGAAATAGAAGGGGCGCTCGTCAGCCTTGAAGCTGAGGGAATCTGGCTTACGGTCATCGATACCGCCGCCACGAACAATGCACTGGCCATGCGCGCCATCGCGAGGGCCGATCTTTGCCTGATCCCGGTGCGTCCGAGTCCGGCCGACATCGAAGCTGCGATACCGACGCTGATTGCTATTCGTAGGCTCAACCGCCGATTTGCTTTCGTCCTCAATCAGACGCCACCGCGGGGCTGCCGCTTGAGTGAAGCTGCAACGTCGCTCAATTCGCTCGGGGTGCTTGCGCTTCCCTATGTCGGACAGCGCAATGACCACCAGGACGCGCTTGGGGCAGGATTAGGCGTGACCGAGTTTGCACAAGAGGGAAGAGCCTCGGAGGAAGTTCGTGAGCTGTGGCGCTGGGCCTTGAAAAAGCTTGTCGAGGGGTCGTTAGATCATGAGCCACACGCAAAAAAGGCGGCGTGCTAGCCATACACGCTGTGCGCGACGCTCGCTGGTGGAGCTTACCGCGGCGGCGAGCCGAGCCGTTGACGATGGCCTGTTTGTGTTGTCCAGCGGGATTGCTGCTTCCAATCTGCGATCGGAGCACACAGGCGAGCAGACGTCTGATCAAACAATCCTTGCAAGGCAAGCGACGGCTCTGAGTCCCGTTGCGGTGCTTGAATCTCGGAATGCGGCGGCGCCGCGCAAGGGCGAACTCCTAGATTCCGACACTACCACCGAGATGATGGTGAAGATTGCCAAGGACTATCAAAACAGAGCTTTTGAAAACATCAAAGCCAGCCTGAATGCTGCGTTGGACCATGCAAAGGACCCCGTAGAGACACGGGTGGGAGGCGAAGCGGCGTCGAAAGACATCGGCGGTTCCAATCTTGAAAGCAATTTTTTGACCGTCAAAGAAGCCGCAACGGAGTTCCGCGCGGATGCGGCCGAGTTGATTGTGCAGAAGGAACCAGCCGACAGCGCGGGGCAGCCGCAACTGCGATACATGCGGCGGCTCACTGACGAGGCGATCAGATTGCTGGACGATCTTCGGAGCGGCAAGCTGGAGAATCAGGCGAACTTCATCCTGAGCGAATGCTTCAGAGAAGCCGCCAGCGCGTTCTCTATGATCAATCAGCAGCTCAAGCGCGACGGCTATGCCGCGAGCATTGATCCATCAATCTTCATCTGGCTTGCCAATATCACCGAACCGGAGACGCGCGACACCGGGACCATGCGGCTTGAGATCGTACCCAACCACAGAGGTCGTCCGAGCACCTACGCGCGCCAGGTCGCTCAATTCATCTGGCACCTTGTCGAGGGGCAGGGCTGCCGGCGACAGGCCGCATATCGGGGCGCGCTCACGAAGTTCACCATAAGCGCGAGCTTCGCCGAGACGGCCTATGCGTTTTGGGAGCCGATCTTCAAACGGGCGGGACCGCACGTGAAGATGCTGACCCGCATTTCAGATCCAGAAATATAAAGCTAAGCAGCGCGGCCATTTGGCGTCCGATTTGACTGAGGCCGAGGCCCCTGCGAGGACCGCCCGGCAACTTCGTCCGAGCTTTGGACGAAGAAGACGCTGACGTTGGGGCCGCTCCTGCATGGCCCATGATTGCGCTGATAAGGGCCGGAGCGAAGCCGTCTGCCGGTGCAAACGCCGACCAAGTACGAGCTGGTGGTCAATCTGAAAACCGCCAAGGCGTTCGGCCGCAACCTGCCGGCATCGGTGCTCGCCCGCGCGGACGAAGTGATCGAACAGGGTTTGCTTTGTTGCGATGCATGAGTCCGGAAATGGCCCCATGGCGAAGTGCCGCTATGTCCGCTCCCGCGCCGCTGTTGGGGGAGAAGCAGACATCAGGTGGCCGACTCGCAGCAACCGACTTTATGAGTACGCACCCAAGCTGCAACGTTGAGTCGAAGGAAGCTCAGCTTGCCGCCGCGTCGCGAACGCGCAGGCACGCGCGCGCAGCGCCTTGGGAGCGTTCCTGCCGCGCGCTTGATGAATCGATATCCCCGCGCCGCCATTCGCGGATGACGTAGGGGCGTCCGTTGCCGCCCTCCAGCGAGACCAGCGCCTCGCGGATGAAGCGTGCGCCATCCGAGGCGCTGATATCCGCGCGGATGGTCATGCTGCCGCCTGTGGGCAGCCCTCGCTTGGCGTTCGTCTGCTTCGGCGCGATATTGAGCAGTCTAAGCATGGCGGGAGAGGCGGCTTCCATGTCGGGCTCCGGCCGCCCGGAGCGAACCGTGACATGGCGAAGGGCTGTCCGAAACAACCGCGGCGACATGCCGTCGAGCTGATCCAGTTGCATCACGGTTGTGAAGCGTGCCTCAGCAGGCCCTGCGGCTGGTGTGCTCTGTGCCTTCGGTTTGCGGAATTCGATGATCTGCGAGGCGATGCGGGTGCCTGTCGACTGATCGCCCGTGAGCGCGGTGAAGAAGCGCGTCAAGGCGGTCAGGCTCGCCGTGTTCAGGTCGATTTTTCCGGTCTCTTCCTCGACCGTGATCGTGGCGCGTTCACCGCCGGGCAATCGGCACCGTAACGGAAAATTAACGGCTTGTTCGGGCGCGGCAGTCAGCGCCGTGGCAATCGCCAGGTTGACGGCGCTCTCGGCCGCCATCTCGGCTGCGGTCACCGAGGCGTAGTTCGACGACGTCTTGGTGCGGTAACGCGCGCCGACGATGACAGCCATTCCAAGCAGCGTAATCAGGCCCAAAGTCCAGATCACGGCGACCAGCGCGAAGCCCGATTGGCTGGCCCTGGAGCGGGGCAGGGAAAGCCATTCCGGCCGGTCGGGGGCAGGAAGTCGGTTCGTTCGAGCCTTTGGCCGGTTTGCCACGTCGATAAGCCTTGCTGGGCCGGCCAGCGGCCTGACCTTGCGTTGTCGGCCGATATTTACGCCGGAATGGCAAACAAAGCGTCAAACAGCTTGTGTTAATCAAACCCCCCTAGAATCGCGCCGACGCAGACCCCACCGCCGAGCGCGCGAATGTCATTCGATATCCAGCAATTGTTGCGCCCGGCCGCACCTCCAGGCCGGGGAACGGAGCTGCCGAGGCCAAGGGACGCCGGCTTCGCGCAGGCGTTTTCCGACCTTCTGGTCGACAAGGACCTGGTCGATCCCGCCGCCGTCGGCCGGGCCCGGCGGGCCGCCGAAGCGGCTTCCGAACGCTTCGATCTCGTGCTGGTCAAGCTCGGCCTGATTTCCGAGGCCGACCTCTGTCTGGCCTACGCTACCTACTGCGGTCTTCCGCTGATCGAACCGGCGGGTCTCCCGGCCCGGCCCGTCCTGGCGGACCGCTTGCAGTTCTCCTTCCTCAAGACCAATCGGATCCTGCCGATCTCGTTCGACGGCCGTCGCCTGCTGATCGCAACTTCTGATCCCTTTGTCGACGAGTCCGTAAAGGCCATCAGCTACATGCTCGACGTGCACGTCGATCTCGCCGTGATTGCTCCGGCGGAAATCGAGCGCGCCTTGCGGACGCTGTACCAGGACGCGGCGTCCGAGATGCAGCCTGAGGAAACCGACGACATCGCGATATCAGGCAACGACGGCAGCGAATTCGACGTCGAGCGTCTGCGTGATATCGCCAATGAAGCGCCGGTCATCCGGCTCGTGAATCAGATCATTGCGAGAGCCGTCGAGCGTGGCGCGTCCGACGTGCACATCGAACCCGGACGCGATGCCGTCGCCGTTCGTTACCGCATCGACGGATTTTTGCAGCAGGAGCGCCTCGTGCCCGCGACGCTGCGGGCCGCACTGACGACGCGCGTGAAGATCATGGCCAAGCTTGACATCGCCGAGCGGCGATTGCCGCAGGACGGCCGCATCAAGACCGTGGTTCGCGGTGTCGAGATCGACATCCGTGTCTCGACCTTGCCGACGGTGTTCGGCGAAAGCGTCGTGATGAGAATCCTCGATCGGACCCGGGTGGAGCTCGACTTCACCAAGCTGGGGCTCGACGGCAAGACGCAAGCATGTCTCCAGCGCCTGATGGCGCTTCCGAACGGCATCATCCTGGTCACCGGCCCGACCGGCAGCGGAAAGACGACGACGCTCTACACTGCTTTGAAGGATCTCAATCGGCCCGAACTGAAGCTGTTCACCGTGGAAGATCCGATCGAGTATCAGCTCTCCGGGATCAACCAGATCCAGGTCCAGCCGCAGATCGGTCTCGACTTTCCCACGGCGCTTCGCTCGATCCTGCGCCAGGATCCGGACATCGTCATGATCGGCGAAATCCGCGACCTCGAAACCGCGCGCATCGCCATCCAGGCGTCGCTGACCGGCCACCTGGTATTCTCGACCTTGCACACCAACAGCGCGATTGCCGCGATTACGCGTCTGATCGACATCGGACTGGAACGTTACCTTCTCGCCTCGACGATTGCTGGCGTGATGGCGCAGCGCCTGGTCAGAAGGATTTGCCCCGCGTGCTCGCGACCGCACAGCGACGGCGATCGCGCGCATGGCAAGCTCAAGATGGCGATAGCAGGCAATCCGCGAATAGATTGGTCGCACAGCCGGGAGCCGGTTGGCTGCGAGGCGTGCGGCAATACCGGCTATAGCGGTCGCACGACGATATCGGAACTGCTGGTGGTCGACGATGCCATCCGCGAAACCATCGGAAGAAGAAGTCAGGACCAGCGTGCGATCGAGCAGATCGCGCGTGAAGCAGGCTTTCACACACTCTACGAAGATGGCCTCGTGAAGGTCGGGGCCGGCGAGACTTCGCTCGAAGAAGTTCTTCGCGTTACCCGCGCGTCCTAAAGGGGAGCCCTGGCCCTTGGCAACGTTTCACTACAAGGCGTACACGGAACGAGGCGCGGTCACCGTAGGGACGATCGTCGCCGAAGGTCTCGACGCGGCCATCGACGCGCTCTACGGCTCGGGGCTGACGCCGTTCGAAACCTATGGCGTGGCCGACCACACGGTGGAACGGTCGAGCCAGTCATCCGCTCCGGCGCGCGAAGCGGAAACGTCGGTCTGGAAGCGCGAGCTCGTTCAATCGAACCGCTTCAGCCTGAAGGAACTGACGGCCTTCACGGTTGAGCTGGCTTCGCTGACCAATTCCGGGCTGACGCTCGATGCCGCGTTCCGGATCATCGCAGGGCCGGGCGCCGCGCCGAAAACCGCGCGTCTCGCCAACGGCCTTCTCAAGGACGTGCTGGCCGGACTGCAGCTTTCGGAAGCGATGGCGCAACGACCGGACGTGTTTCCATCGGACTACCGGGCCATTCTGGCCGCCGGCGAAGCCGGAGGGGTCACGGGGCAGGTCCTCAAGCAGATCGCTGAATTGCTGGCGCGCCGGCTCGAGATCCGCAACAAGATCGCGTCCGCGCTCGTCTATCCCATGATCCTGATCCTGATGTCGCTGGTATCGGTCGTGGTCATCGTGTTTGTGCTGATACCCTCTATCTCGCCGATTTTCGTCGATGCCGGCCTGCCGCTTCCGGGCATCCTGCATTTCTTCGAGGAGATTCAGGACAACTGGCTGATCGTCCTGCTGGCAGTCGCTCTTTGCGGCGCAGCAGGTTTCGTGTTGTGGGGCAAGGCGAAGCAAAATCCGGAAGTCATGCTCGGTGCCGATCGTTTGAAATGCTCGACGCCGGTGATTGGCGGACTCATTCGAAACCGCGAAGCCGCTGGCTTTGCGCGGGCGCTCGGCACGCTGCTCGTCGCAAGGGTGCCGTTGATGTCCGCGATGCAGACCGCGCGTGCGCTCGTCACCAACCGGCACCTGAATGCGCTCTATGAGGGCGCCATCAAGCGTGTTCCGGAAGGCACGCCGCTGCACCGCGCGTTCGATAGCGACGGCCTGTTGCCGCCCGCATCGCTTCGCCTTGTTGCCGTCGGAGAGGAGTCCGGCCAGCTCGGCCCCATGCTCATTCAGGTGGCTAGCGTGATCGAGGCCGACCTGCAGCGGCGCATCGAACGCATGGTCGGCCTGCTGACGCCGGCTTTGACGCTTGTCATCGGCGGAAGCATCGGTGGGCTCATCATGCATGTGATGAGCGCCGTACTGTCGATCAACAATCTCGCGTTCCAATGAAACGCCCCGCACGATCGTCAGCCGGGTTCACGCTGGCCGAATTGCTCGTCGTCATCGGGATCATCGGGTTTGTCCTTGCCGGCACGCTGTCCGCCAAACCGAAGGCCGTGGCCACGCGTGTCGCCGTCACCGCGCGCTCCGTCACGGCGACGCTTCAGCTCGCTCGTGCGCAGGCGATGTCGAGCAATGCGGAAACACTATTCCGGATCGACGTGGAGAAAGGCCGGTTCGGCCTGCCGAATTCCATGCATAATCTGCCGCGTGGAATGAGTGCCGCGATGGTGATTGCCGAGACGGAGCGCTCCGGCGATCTCGGCGGTATCAGGTTCTATCCGGACGGCCAGTCTTCCGGCGGCGAGATCGCGCTGACGCTGGATGGACGATCGGCGCGCATCGCCGTCAATTGGCTGACCGGCGAGCCACGGTTGATCCAATGATGGGTGCGCGATCCAGACGAATGTTGGCGAGGCGTGACGGCGAGCGAGGTTTTGCGCTAATCGAAATCCTCGTTGCCTTCGTCATCCTGGCGCTGGGGCTCGGTGCGATATCGACCGGGGTGGTGGTCGCGATGCGTTCCGATGCGCGCACGCAGGTCAATCGCACCGCGCTGCGCGTTGCGCAGTCGCGTCTCGAAGCCGCAGGGATTTCCGAGGCGCTTGCGCCCGGCTACCGTGAAGGCTTGATCGCGAACAAATTCCGGTGGCGGCAGACTGTCACGGAACTTCGTCCCGCCAGTGACACGCGTTCGCCGCAGGGCGGCCGGCCAGCGCCTGCAAACGGCGCCTTGAAGTCGTTCTGGGTTGAAGTAGCCGTTGAGACGCCGGACGGCATCGCCACCAAGCTCGCGGCGTTGAAGCTTGCGACCGAGGCGAGACAATGACGCGCGCGGTCCGCAGCCGGCTGATCTCTCGCGTTGCTGCCCGGCGGAGGGGCGAGCAGGGGTTGACGCTGATCGAGTTGCTGTTGTCGCTCGCCATCCTGGCGATCCTGACGGGCTTTCTGGCCGGCGGATTGTCGATGGCGCGGCAGGCTTTCGGCGCCGATCGCGCCAGCGAGATCGGAAGTGAGACCAGTGCCGCGATCCAGACCGTCGCTGCGCTGGTGGGATCAGCGCTCCCGGTCCGGGCTGACGGGCCAGGCCCAAAAGACGCCATTGGATTCGATGGTCGCGGCGAGGTGGTTTCCTTCGTGGGGTTGAGCGAGGGACGGTCGTTGCGAGGCGGACCGCACAAGATCGTCTTGCGGCGGAGCGGCGGCGATATCGTCGCTGAGTTCGTGGCGCTTAACGGGGCGCGCGCGAAGGAGAACCTCGAACCGGCCGCAACCCGGGTCGTGGTGCTTAGCGGCGTGCGTGAAATCCGTATTGGGTATTTCGGCACCACGGATCCGAAGGTAAAGCCGGCCTGGCGCGCCGATTGGGTTCGCCCCGAGCGGCTGCCGGATCTGGTTTCGATCCGGATCGAATTTGAGGACGAACGGCGTAACGAGCCCGCCACCATCGTGGCGCTGCGCCAGGGCTAGAGCCACACTCGTGCCCCGGACGCAAGCGGCGTGAGTGCTGCGAGCCGGGGCCCATTCTACTTTGCATGGGGTTGTTTTCGCGATTTTGTGTCTGGGCCCTGCGGTGTACCCCCGAAGGGGTCTGCGCTGGCCGACACGCACTTCAAGCAGCCATTGAACGCCCGCTCGTTACCCTTCGTAAAGAATTAGTAAATAGGCTTCGTACATTCGAATCGAATGCCCGCAAGTGACGATCATGCCTGTCGCCGATCTGCCAGTCCGTGCCGGTGGCCTCCACGTCCTCGCGGCGTGGGGCAAGGGCTTTGTGCAATGGTGGCTGTCGGGCTTGCGCGACGCGGTTCCGGCGCGCTGGCGCGAATGGGCCGAGGGCGAGACGAAGCCGCAGGTGACGCTTTGGCGGGACGGCCACAGCGTTACATGCCGCCTGGTGTCCGCCACAGGTCCTGCGGAAATCCGGATTCCATTGCCGCTTTTCAACGCGGCCGCACTTGAGCAGTGGCTCACTCAGCAGGGCGTGACGCGGGAAGCGACGACCGTGGCGCCGGTGATTTCGCGCGAGCTTTTCTTTTTGCGTGAGTTGAGCGTGCCCAAGGCGGCCTTTGGCGCCCTGCCCAGGATACTTGACCAGGACATATTGCGGCGAACGCCATTTCAGCTTTCGGACATCTGGCATGCCGCGACCGCAATGGGCCAGGAATCGGACGGCGTCGTGCCGATGTGTCACTGGATTATCAGGCGCGATCGCGCCGAGGCGGCTTTGTCGGAGCTCGCTCTGGCGTCGCGGGATGTCGACTGTTTGGCGGTGGCCGACGCCGGCGGTGAGGCCGTACCCGTCATCACGTTCCGCGCCGTCAGTAACGAAGATCCGGCGTGGGCGCTGCGGGCGGTCCGGTTGCTGGCAGTCGCCGCACTCGGCGCCGTCCTGCTAGGCCTCGTCGTCTTCGAATGGCGCCAGGCCAGCGTTGCCGCCGCGCTGGAGACGGCAGTTGTTGAGGCCCGGCTATCAGCTCAAAGCGGTCGGGACGGCCTGGATCCCGCGGCGCGTTTGTTCGCGATGAAGGCGGAGACTGGCATCCTTGCCGTGTGGGATGAGCTGTCGCGTATTCTACCCGATCATACTTTTCTGACCGAGACCCGCATCGCCGACGGCACCGTGACGCTGTCAGGATTTTCGGCGGATGCCGCACGTCTGGTTCGCATCATCGACCAGTCGCCGCTATTTTCGGGCGCGACCCTGACTTCCGCGATTACGCCGGATGCGAACGAGCGCAAGGATCGCTTCAGCATCGTGTTCAAGCTGCGTGGCGCGCGTGGGGTGACCGCAAAATCCCGGGCCGCGCCATGATTCAGAATCTGAAATTGGCGCGCGGGACGCCGTTCCTGGCTTTCAATGCTGCCGCCATACTCTTTGTCGTCATCTTCTTTCTTGCACCGATCATGGCGCACTTTGCTGCGAGGGGCGAAGACATTTCGGATAATGCGGCGCAACTTGCGCATTTTCAGAACGTGACGCGCGCGGCAAAGAAGTCGGCCGGCAGCGTCGGGCGGTCAGGCGATCCTTTCCTTCCCGGCAATGAAGAGCGCGTCGCCAGCGCCGATCTGCAGGCCAGCCTGAAGTCGATGGCGGCGAATGCCGGTGTCAATCTGCTCGCTATTCGCGGGTTGCAGGGCGGCCGGTCCCAGCCGTTGCACATGATTGCCGTCAGCGTAGAGCTCGAAGGGCCGCTGAAGGCTATCAGGGACATGATCTTCACGATCGAGAACCAGACGCCGCTATTGTTCGTCCCTTCGGCCTCGTTCCGCAGCCTGGCGGACGGGGAGGACGGTCCGATCAGGGCCGAACTCAGGGTTCAGGGCGCTATCCGCGACGGTTCGCAGCCACCCGGAAGGGAGGCGGCCATGGGCGGCCGGCAAGCCGGCCCTGGATCGGCCCCGGCGGAGCGAATGCCATGACGTCGTTGGCGCAAATGGTGCAGCTTCGGCTGGCCGGTTCACCGCGGCAATTCGCGGCGTCCAGGCTTGCCGCAATGCTCGGGCGGACCGACCTGCCCAGCCGGAGCGAATTGGCGGCGCTGCGGCCTGCGACGCGCGTTCTCATCTTGGGTTTTGCGGCCTGGATCGCGCTTGTTGGTGTGATGACACTGAGCGCGGTGATTTCGCTTGAGCTTTCGACGGTCACGGCCCCGACCTGGTTTGGCAGAAGCGGGCCGGTCGCCAAGGCTTCCGAAGCGCGCGCCGCCGCAGGCTTTGAGAATATCGTGCAGCGCCCGCTGTTCTCACGGAACCGGCAGGGTTTTGTTGCGGCCGAGCCGGCCGCCGCGCCACCCCCGCCGATGGCGACCTTGGACGCAGGGATCTCCCTCAAAGGGGTGTTCATGAGCGACGGGGTGGCGAAGGCGTTCCTGGTCACGACGCAAAGTCCGCTGGGCGTGTGGGTTCAGGTCAATGGACAAATCGACGGCTGGCGCGTCGCCTCGGTGACCCCCGAGCACGTGGTGTTGGAGGGGCAGGGCGAGAAGCTGACCGTTCCCCTTCATGCGAGCGGGAGATGATGCGCTCGCTCCGCAAGACCGGTGACCGTACCGGCCGTTTTTTTGGCGAAGCGCTGGCATGGCGCTCGCCAGGGCGGCCATACGTTGTCGTGGCGTGGGCCTTGATAGCCGGTGCGGTCTGGCTCGCCATCGGCCTTGCAGGCGATCCCGGCTGGGCGCTGCCCGCCATCGCAGGCTGCTACCTCGTCGCTCTCCTGGCCGCTGTTTGCGCCATTGACGGCCGCTACGGGATCATTCCGGACAGCATGGTTCTGGCGCTGGCCGCCGGCGGAGCGCTGCAGGCCTGGCTGTGGGGCCCGGCCGACTTCTGGTCGCGTGGATTGGAGGCTGCCCTGGTCTTTGCTGCTGCGTCCCTATTCCGCGCCGGCTATCGCTGGCTCCGGGGTTATGACGGCCTGGGTTTCGGCGACGTGAAGTTCGTCGCGGCGGGCACCCTTTGGATCGGCGCCGAAGGCATTCCCGGCCTGCTGTTGATCGCCGTGGTCTCCGCCCTGGTCAGTCTGCTGATCCTGAGAACGCAAGGACATGACCTGCACGGCAAGCAGGCGATCTCATTTGGGCCTCACCTTGCCATTGGCCTTTGGTGGGTCTGGGTTTTGGGACCGCAGCCGATTTAAAGCCGGGTGGCTTTCAGGATTGCCCGCTTCGCGCATCTCAACTCAATGAGCGCAAAAGAAAAGCCGCTCGAAGGCGGCCTTTCGCATCACTAACGAAAATTGGGGTCAGGCGGCCAGCGCAGCCGGCCGTGACTTCCGGCGATAGGCCATGAAGCCGATGCCGGCGAAGCCAAGGATCAACATCGCCCAGGTTGACGGTTCAGGAACGGCATTGACCTGGATCGACACGTCGCCCAGTAGCTGGTCGTTTGCGCTGAAGAGCTTGAGATCGAAGGTGTAGATGCCGGAGGCATTGGGGTTGAAATTCAGTGGGCCTCCGAGAAATGCGAAAGCGAGGTTTTCGCTGTTCTGATAGAGCGGGCCGCCGATCGGGGTATTATCTGGTATTAGCTGCGGATTGAACGCCAATGACCCTCCGGGACCGGTGATGGTCAGCAACGAATGGGTGCCCACCAGCGAACCGGGATTGACCGAGAACTCGAAATTCCACAACGCCTTGCCGGACGAATTGCCCACTGGCGCGATGTAAAGATTTCCTGTCGGCGTGATCGGCCCGACAAATCGGATAGAGGCGCGCAGTCCGAGTTCGACCCCATTATCCTCCGTATCGACCGCGAAATGGCCGTTGCTGGTACCGCTCCCCTGGGTCCAGCCCGATGCCAGATCCTGATTAAACGTGACGACAGCCGAGGCGCTGCTGACAAACGACGTCAACGCAAGAGCGGTCCCCAGACCGATCAAACCCAGCGACGAAAACCGCATGATTCCCCCCATTTATTATTGGTTGTATTTCTCTTAAACACATTCCTTTAATTCGAGTCAATCTTCGGTTGGGGATAACAAGCCGTTACACGTGAAATCGAGGCCGCGGCATTTCCGCATCGCGGAATCCAGCAGTTTGGTCACCGAGCTATCGGAATTAAATTACGAAGGCCTGTTAAGCTCAGGATGGCTTATCCTTGGCAGACCATAACCGCTGGGCGCTCCGGGCAAATATGATGCCGGCCGCGCCGCCCGCCATTTTCTCGAGCGCATCGATCAATGTGCCGTGACGATCCGGCGTTATGGTCTGCATGATCTCCAGCAGGGCCGCTGCGCCGAAAACGATGACGCACACGAGAATCGGGCGTCTTGGATAGGCGAAGCCGAAGAGGGCGCCGAGGAAGGCAAATGCGATAACGTGCTCAAAATGAGCATAGGTTTGCATCGCCGGCCGCATCAGATACGGCGCGAGCTTGAAATAGATTGCATAGACAAAGCCGACATGCGTCAGCGTGGCGTAGGCTATCGCGATGACCGCGATCCACGCCGCAGCAATGGCTAGCTGGGTAATACGTCTCTTCATCTTGGGGTTTTGCACCGGTCCAGAGCTTCTTTCGAGGTAATAGGATCCTTAACCTTACCTCAGGCCCGACATGGCGGGGGACTTGTCGGGCTTTTCCGCAAGCGCCGGGAGTAAACTTTCCGATAAGGGAAACCATCGATTGCGGGCCGATCACTTAGGCGAACTCCAACGGATTTTCGATAAGGTTGCCGAATTCAGCGCCCAGTTCATCGATCACCTGGCCACGGCTCCGTCACAGCATTCCAGTCCGCGGGATAGCGCGAGGACACCGGAATATGCGTAAGGCACATTCAGCTTTGTTTGCGCTTTCTCTGGCGCTTGTAATCGTCCCTGAGATCGCGGCCGCAGGCGGCGCGTTTGTCGTCGCCCCGGGATTTCGCGGGATTGGTTATCCGAGCGGGTACGGCTATGCGCGCCTCTACGGTCATCCATTTGACGACGGCTACGACTATCCGTTCGGCTATGGCGAGTATGCCGAGTACGGTCCATGGGCCTACCGCGGCGATGGTGCGTGCTACGCGCTGCGTCGGGTATGGACCGTAAGGGGTTGGCGGCAAAGAGCGGTGAGAGTCTGCGATTAAGCGCAAGGTTCGATCCGGCGCGATCCCGCCCGTCTGCCCACGCGCCTAGAAGTCAAATGCCCAGGCGAGGCTATGCAGAAGCAGCCACGACCAGCCGATCATGGCTGCGGCGATGGCAAACAAGTAGGTGAACCGGGCAACCCGCATGAGGTTACTTCGAGACCTGCCGGTTGACATCGGCCGGTGCCCGTAGCGCGGCCTGGGTCCGGAAGACGGCCTGGCGCAGCCGCACCACTTCTGCGTAACGGTCGCTCAGCGACTTCTCGGCCGGCAATTCCCGGATATCTTTTGGTTTGCTCAAACGCTGTCGCTTCACGAAATACTCCACCGTTCATACAATCAATTTGGCCGAATACGGCAACTCAAAAACAACCATAGTTTCCCGCGTGTCGTTCGCAACGCAACTCACGCGTTAAGCTTGATACCCGCGCAAAACGTTAAACCGGGAACCTCGGCTCTGGCGCTTGCGCGATGCTCCGCCGATCCCGGATGCTCGAACCATCGCCGCCGTCTCGCAGAAGGCAGTCCGATCGCTGAACGGATGCTGAACGATCAACCCTAATACGCGGCACATTCGGAAACCGGCTTATCTGGACGATACCGCCGGTGCCTCACCGGCATTCTTGTGCCATGGCCAGATCGAAAGGATGCGCTCGGCGTCGGCTTCGAGAAGCTTTCGCTTCGCGATGACTTCTTCCTTCACAAACTGGAGATCGTCGTCCTGATAGAAGAAATCGGAGCAGCGTGAATTGTAGTCATTTGCAAGTGCGTTATAGGCGCGGATGTCTTCGGGGCCCCGGACCTGTTGCTTGACCACACGCAGCCGTTCTTCCTGAAAATGACAGTAACGAACATATTCTCGCGAAAAGCGTTGGCCCTTGCCGACCGGCGGAAGCAGCTCTGGCTCCGCTTTGGGGTGAGGCGGATCAGGTACCGAGGCGACGGAGAATGCTGCTCCAAGATCGAGCGTCCAGTACGCAACCAGAAGTCCAAGCATGGCCAGCAGCGCCGCCGCCGCGAGCATGGCCTTTTTGACGTGACGGAAGCCGCTGTTTCCCGCAGGCACCGTAAGATTCGGGTTCGGATCGATACCCTTCGAAGCGGCGCGCTGCATATCGCGCAGTATTTCTCTGACTTCGGCGAGCCGCGCGGCCGCATCCGGAATTGATCCGAAAGCGTCGAGCGCGTGATCCAGGACCTGCTGCGCCCTAAGGTAATGGTGCTGGGCGCTCAGATCGCCGAGCAGGCCAAATATGCGGTCGGGGGTGACGTTCATCTCCGGGTCAGTGAAGCCCTGGTGCGCGTCCAGCAATAGCAGGGGCTCGCAGAGTGAGGCCCAGCGATACAGCGCGTCGGCCAGTTCCTCAATCGAGGACGCATCTTCCGGTCGTTGCTCGAGCAATTGGCAGGCATTGTTGACCTGCTGGTCAGCGTTGGAGCGCATCTCTCCAATGGCGCGCCGATAGGCTGCCAACAGGAGGGAATGCGTCTGGATGAGTGGCTGTTCACGCGTTGCAAGAAGCTGGCAAGTGGCCTCCAGCAGCGGTTCTGCGGCACTTTCGACCGGATCGTAGGCTTCAATAACGGCCACGCAATGTGTGTTGAGAAGATCGTTCAAGCCATCCCTTACGCTCGCTAGCGATGGTGGAGCCCAGCCGGCGCGATGCCGGAGCGCCTGCAGGGCCTGATAGATTTCCATGGCATCGATGGAATTGTGCGCGTCAATCAAGGCAACGAGCAGTTCGCTCGATGTGCCGCGGCGAGCCGCGTAACGTGCAATGAAGTTGGCTCTTGAGATCGGTGCAAACTGGGCCGACGTTTGCAGGATGTCTTCGTCGGAAGCGTCGGCAGGCAGCTCGGCGTAGAAGAGATCGACGCGATCGGGCGTGCTGCCGAGGGGATAGGAGAGTTCGCCCGGCAGGCGCCGGGCTGGGTCCAGAATACTTGCACATGCTTGTGTCAAGCTCTCTTCCGGCGCGATACGCGTTTCTCGTGCCCGGGCGAGAGCGGCCTCAATCTCCGGGGCCGTTGCGGAAGGACCGATTCCCAGAAGGTGGAATGGCTTAGCTAACGGATCAGATCCGGAAGGCGAGGTATTGTTGGCTGAACTGATTGCCATATCCAGGGGTATCCGACGTGCTTTCCGCTGGCGCAAGCTCTTGCAGAGTGACTACGTCGAACTGCTGGACGAGATGGTTGATGTATCAGCCACGTCAAAATCGTTTCTGAGGTGCACGCCGATGTCGTGCACCCGGGAACGCCAGAGCTCGCGGTCAATACGAGGACCGGCTTCCGGCCGTATTGTCAGCATGGCATTCCATGGGTTTGACCCATAGACCGTAACGACAAATCCGCGATTGGGGCAACCGTCGATGGTGCGCAGCGACTTCATTATGAGGCTTGCGATTTCATCCGTGTGACGGACCTGTTTGCCGCCTGCGCCTGCAGGCGCGGCCGGCCGAATGCCCGGATCGGGTTGCTCGCCGGTGGGAAGCGGGGGAGGCAGGCTTCGGCTTGCGACCTCGGTTGCGGTTGGCGAGGCCGTGGAGGAGGCGTCTGGCGGCGGCTCTGTGGGGCGACCTTCGTCCGCAATCCCCTTCGGTATCGCCGCGATCTTTTGGGCAAACTCTACCAGGCTTCGATCAATCTCTGCGTCGGTGGGCATAAATAATCCCGGATCGGGTTTGAAAAATCTAGAAGGTCAAGGCCGGATTCTTGACGTCGGTTACCTTGAACCCCTTAAAAAATACGCTGTGCCGGATTGAATCGGAAAGGTGCTGCGGAGGAGTGGTGTCTTCCTTTCCGGTAAGAAGCACCCGCAATCGCCAAAGCGACAGGCCCGCGATTCTGCAAACGTCGACCATCGCGGCGTAGAACGCGCCGTAGTTCTTCAGGAAGTGGCGCCGGCGGGCTTCCAGGAGATAGGGCGGCAAGCGCTTGGGCTTGCTGTTCACGCCGGTCGATTGACCGACGAGGTGGACCACGCGGCTTGCCGGAACATACCAGCTCGGCCATCCTCGCTTTTTGGCATTGAAGCAATAGTCGATGTCATCGAAATAGGTGAAATAGCCTTCGTCGAGCAATCCCGTCGCTTCCATGGTCTCGCGCCGGATGATCATGCTGGCGCCGGAAACCCAATCCGTCTCGAAGGCATGATCGACCACAGGCGGGGCCACTACCCAGCGGCTCAAGAGCTTGCTGACCAGTCCAAGTTTCAGGCTGCCCTCGAACTCTCCTAGCGGCGATTGAAAGCGGAACGCGGATCGTTGCGGCGTGCCGTCGGGCTCTTCGAGCCGGCTGCCGGCGATGCCGACTTTCGGATTGTTGTCCATGAAGTCGACGAGCGCCTTGAATGCGTTCGGCCGGACGATCGTATCGGAATTGAGCAATAGAAAATATTGCGGCTTGTCGGCCGATTCCAGCGCCGGCCGCAGGATCGCATTGTTACCGCCGGTAAATCCGAGGTTTACGCCGAGAGCCTTGAGCGTGCACCAGGATGACCAGCCGTTGTCGTCGATCGCCCGCTGGATGAGTTCGGCGGAACCATCTCCCGATCCGTTCTCGCAGATCGCGACATGGATGCCGGGAACGCTGGCGATCTCCTTTGCGACCGAATGCAGGCAATCGATCGCAAGATGGGTGACGCGGTAATTAACGATAACAACGAGCAATTTCACGGTATGAGACCAGTTAGTGCAAACAATTGGCGATCATTAGTCTTGCGGATCGGAAAAGAAAAGGCGTCTTTGGGCCCTTGTTTAATGTGGGCCCTAATAAGCAAACTGCGCATTAATCATTCAAGGGGGATTGGCGGGGGTGGAGAGGTGGGGTAGTGTGCGCCCCTCATTTCCACTGATTTTAGATGTCCAGTTCCGAGCAGACGAATTATTACCCGCTATTCGACTACATCCGCGCCATCGCAGCGATCGGTATATTTTTCGCCCATAGTGGCACATTGATATCTGCCGACGCCGGAAATTTCTGCGTCCAGGTCTTTTTCGCTCTCAGTGGATATTTGATCGGCGGGATACTACTGCGATCGAAGCCTGACGACTTGCCGAGATTTTATTTCAACCGATCGTTTCGCATCTGGATTCCCTACGCCGTCGCGATCGGTATCCTGTTCGCTGCGACGGCCGCAAAGCAAGGCTTGCAAGACACGAAGATTTTCGAGTTCTTCGTCTACATGGTGACCTTCGTTTACAATTGGTTCGGGCCGCCACAACTTGCGACGGCGCGTGAGCACATGCCGTTGCACGGCACGGGCAATCACTTCTGGTCGATATGTGTCGAGGAGCAATTCTATCTGCTCGCTCCATTGCTGATCATGCTTGTGAGGCGATGGGTCGTGATGGCTATTCTCGCCGGCCTTGTCGTGCTCAACTTTGTGCTTCCTCACGACTTCGCTTCAATCGCTCTCGGCGTCCTGCTGGCCATTTTTGGCAGAGAGCGATCCGTTGCAATAGCCGCTGCTTCATCTGCACTGGTTATCGCTGTAGCCTTTCCGTACCCAGTTTGGGCACCGTTCCTCGCCGTCTCGATCATCGCGGCCTGCTCGATGCAAGGCAGTCAGACGAGATTGGGTCGAATCGTCGGCGGGGCCTCATTCCCCTTCTATCTCAATCATTGGATTGGGCTATTCGCCATCAACCCGTTGGTGCGGTACGGTCTCCCGCATTGGAGCGCCGTAGCAATAGCCTTCCTGATTTCATCAAGCTTTAGCTTGATCCATTTTGCGCTAATCGATTCCTGGATAGCGAAGAATAGAGAGAGGTTCTTTACGCAACGACGCGGCGCGATGCTGCTAGTCGCCGGCCTCGCGATGATTGCGACCGGCCTTGCGACAGCGATCAACGTTTGGTAGCGTTGGAGATATTTCTAAGGCGTGGCGACCAGCCTCTTCCGGCGCAGGCGATTGTTAAGCAGGCTCATCGGATCAACTTGTGGGCTGGGCGTGGAGTGGAGGTATTCGTATTTGCTCCACTGGTTGGACGGCCCGAATAGAAATAGCCTGACGGGAACTCGCCCGCCGCGGCGTACCGCTGAAAAGCCTTCTGCGTTCCGTAGAGGATGCCCATCCGCTGCCTTGGCTGCATTCTGGAACTGGTTCAAGGTCTGTGAGCCGGTGCTGCCATGGCCGTCATAGATGATCCCGTTTGTTACGGCAGTGCTATAGCCAGAGGTACCAGAACCTCCGCTGGTGAAAGCCCCGAAGCCGGTTGAATCCGCGCCGATCGTGACCGTGGTGCCGGTGACGGAAAGGTGGCGTGGTCCCCGCGGCGTCAAATCCCGGTGCGAACTGGGGCTCGGCAAGCGACCAACCTCTTCATACCGGGAGTCCGCCTATCGCAATGCCGACGGAAACGATGTCGATATCGGCGCAAGCGTGCCGCGGGATCGCAGTTTTCGGCGCAGCCGGTCGATGAGGAGGTAGATCACCGGCGTCGTGTACAGCGTCAGGATCTGCGACACGAGCAGCCCGCCGATGATGGTGATGCCGAGCGGCCGGCGCAGCTCGGTGCCGGGGCCGGTGGCAATGACCAGCGGAATGCCGGCAAACAAGGCCGCCATCGTCGTCATCAGGATGGGGCGGAAGCGGGCGCGGCAGGCCTCGAAGATCGCATCCGCCGACGACAGGCCGCGGTTGCGCTCGGCATCGAGCGCGAAATCGACCATCATGATGCCGTTCTTCTTGACGATGCCGATCAACAGAATGATGCCGACAAAGGCGATCACCGTCAGCGGCGTATTGGTCACCTGCAGTGCCAGCAGCGCGCCGAGCCCTGCGGACGGCAATGTCGAGATGATCGTGATCGGGTGCGCCAGGCTCTCGTAGAGCACGCCGAGCACGATATACATCGCAACCAGTGCGCCGAGGATCAGCAGCGGCTGCCGCCCGCTGGTCTTGTTGAAATCGCCGGCATTGCCATCGAAGCTGCCGCGGATGCCTTCCGGCATGTGCAGCTCCTCGACCGCGCGCTGGATGTTTGTGGTCGCGACCTCCAGCGGCACGTCGGGCAACAGATTGAACGACACCGTGGCCGATGGGATCGACTGGGTGTGATTGATCGCCAGCGACGCCAGACCGCGATCATAGCGAACGACGGCCGACAGCGGTACCTGCGCATCGTTGGCGCCCGCCACGTAGATGCGCTCCAGATTGGAAGGGTCGCTCTGGAATTTCGGATCTATCTCCAGCACCACCATGTACTGGTTGCGCTGGGTATAGACGATCGATATTTGCCGCTGCGCAAACGCGTTGTTCAAGGCGTCATCAATATCCTTGACCCGGACTCCAAGCGTGGCGGCGGCGTTGCGGTCGATCGTCAGCGTGAGCTGCAGCCCGGCGGCGTCGCGGTCGGTGGAAATGTCAGCAATGCCCTCGACCGTTTCCATGCGTTTGGCGACGATGGGGGCCCACTTCTTGAGAAGGTCGATGTGGACGCTGGTAACCGTGTATTGGTAGTCGGAGCTGCTTTGACGTCCGCCGGCACGAACATCCTGAGCGGCAAACATGTAGAGCCGTACGCCCGGCATCGTTTCGAGCTTCTTGCGTAGCCGGTCGATCACGAGTTGGGTGCTCAGCCCGGCTCTTTCCTGTGGCGGCTTGAGGCTGATGAAGAACAGCCCCCGGTTCGCCGTCATGCTGCCAAGGATCGATCCGACCCCCGCGACGGCGTCGTCCGATTCAATGGCGTCCTCGAGCTGTTTCTGAAATCTGGTCATGGACTGGAACGAGGTGTCCGATGAACTTTGCGAGGCGCCGACGATGAGGCCGCTGTCGTCGATCGGAAAATAGCCCTTCGGGATCTTGATATAGAGCACCACCGTCAGCGCGATGGTCGCAAAGAATACGGTCAGCGTCAGGAACGGGAAGCCCAGCACCACGCGCAGCGTCCAGGTATAGAAGGCGACGATGCGCGACAGCATGCCCTCGACCAGGCGATCGAGCCAGGTCGCGCGGTCGAAGGTGGCCTGCTTGATGTAATGTGCGCAGATCATCGGCGTGACCGTGAGCGAGACCACGGTCGATACCATGACGGCGAAGGTCAGCGTCAGCGAGAATTCACGCAACAGCCGGCCGGCGATCCCGTCCATGAAGATCAGCGGGGTAAAGGCCGCGATCAGGGACAGGCTGATCGAGAGCACGGTAAAACCGATCTGTTTGGCGCCCTCCAAGGCGGCCGGATACGGTGCCATTCCGTGCTCGAGATTGCGGTGCATGTTCTCGATCATGACGATGGCGTCGTCGACCACGAAGCCGACCGAGATCGCAAGCGCCATCAGCGACAGATTGTCGATCGAGAATCCGGCGAGCCACATGCCGGCGCAGGTGCCGGCCAGCGCCAGCGGCACCGAGACGCCGGCCGCAATGGTCGGCGTCAGCCGCCGCAGGAAGACGAACACCACCATCATCACCAGGAACGCGGTCGCCAGCAGCGTGAACTGCATGTCGAGCACGCTGGCGCGGATGGTGTTGGTGCGGTCGACCAGCGTCGAAATCTCGAGGCCGGCGGGCAGCCATCGTTTGAGTTCCGGCAGCAAGGCTTTTATGCGGTCAACGGTCTCGATTACATTGGCGTCGCCCTGCTTGGTGATCTGGATCAGCACCGCCGGCTGCTTGTTGAACCAGGCGATCGAGCGGTGGTTGCGGACGGAGTCCTCGATCTCGGCGACGTCGGCCAGGCGAACGAAATTGCCGGCCGAGCTCTTGATGATGATGTCGCGGAATTCGGCCGCGGTGCGCATCTGCTGGTTGGTGGAAATCGTCTCGCTCTGGCGGCCGCCGTCGAAGATGCCTACCGGGCCCAGCGGATTGGCGTTGATGATGGCGAGCCGCATGTCATCGGTGGCGATTCCCGCATTCGACAGCGCCACCGGGTTGAGCGCGATCCGCACCGCCGGCTGGTCGGCGCCGCTCACGGAAACTTCGCCGACGCCAGGCACCTGCGAGATACGCTGCGCGATCACGGTGTCGGCGACATCATACATCGCGCTGGTCGTCAGCGTCTTCGATGTCAGCGCCAGCACGAACATGGGCGTCGCCGCGGGATTGGCTTTACGGAATCGCGGCAGCGATGGCAGGTCGCCCGGCAGGTCCGCCAATGACGCATTGATCGCGGCCTGGACGTCGCGCGCCGCGCGGTCGATGTTGCGGCCGATCGAGAACTGCAACTGGATGCTGGTGGTGCCGAGCGAACTGGTCGAGGTGATCTGCTCAATGCCGGCAATCTGCCCGAGCCGCCGCTCCAGGGGCGCCGCGACAGTGGCCGCCATCACGGCGGGATCCGCGCCGGGGCGATTGGCGAACACCCGGATCATCGGGAAATCGACATTGGGCACCGCCGAGACCGGCAGGAAGACATACGCGACCATGCCGACCAGAAAGAGCCCGATCGCCAGCAGCGTGGTGCCGACCGGCCGGCGGATGAAGGGCTCGGAAATCGAGGCCATGCTCAATCACGTCCATGGCGCCGGCGGAGCGGGCGCCGCATGTGGTGCTCCAGTCTTTCGAACCTGCCGGAATCCCGGATTAAATGGTTGGCCCGGACAGCGTCAGTTTAAGTTGGTATTTACCAGACGGCCGCGGCCCTGAATAAGCCCTTCCGCAAATATAATTAGCTTTCCCGATAACCGTTACTTGACGTTGACCGTCTTCCCAGCGGGTTCCATCCGTAAACCCTTTGAACACCAGTGACCAACAGTATCGTTCGCGGAAATTCACGAAGATGAATTCAGAGGCGATCAGGATGTTGGCCAAGATACTGGACCGGGCGAGACCCCGTGTCGGAAAGCTGTTTCGGGGCGGGACCTTGCGGTTTCGCGACCGTAAAAATGCGGGCTATACGCTGCTCGAACTGCTGGTCGTAATGGGTATCCTGGCGGTCCTGACGGCAATCGCTACGCCGCAGCTGATGGGTTATTTCGGCAAGGCCAAGACCCAATCGGTGCAGCTCCAGATCGAGAATATCGGGACCGCGCTCGAACTCTATTATATGGAAAATGGCGCCTATCCGAGCGCCAGCGCTGGTTTAAAAGCCTTGGTCGAAGCGCCTCCCGAGGCGCCGCGCTGGAACGGTCCGTATCTGAAGAAGGCGAAGAACCTGCTTGATCCCTGGGGGCGGCCCTATCAATACGCCATCATCGATAGCCAGTACGAGGTCTATTCGCTGGGGCCGACCGGCAAGGCCACCTCGGCGTCTGTAGCCCAGTCATCGTCGTCGTACCGCAATTCAGGAAGCTAGCCTGAGTGGGGAGGCGAGATTGCTTTAGTCGACAGATGCCGTGGCGGCTGACGCTGCGCAGCAATATTTTTTGCGCTGAGAGTTGTTGGATGGGCCAGCGTTTCGCTGTGCCCAACACTTGCGGCGTTCCGATGCAAAAAAGGGCAAATATCGTCCTGTCCGCAGTCCTCTTGGCCGCAGCCATCACTTGGTGGATCAAGCGAGTCTGGATCGTCCACACGACGCAGGCACGCAAAGTCATGCGGGCTGTCGTGCGCCACCACGCACCTCAGATAGGCTGCAATTTCGCTGCGCGATGCCTGACAAGGGAAGCGGAACAATGGTAGCAGTTTCGCGGATCCAATTCTTTTGCCGCTCAAAGGGGCCACGCGGCGAGATGTTGGATATCGTATCGAAACATTGGTCGTGAAGGGTTGGCGTGGCGAGGCGAGCGATCTGCCGGAAAACAGCAAGTGGGTGCTTGACGTACGGCGTTCAGCTAGTTGGTTTGGTTAATTATGCGAATCATGTACATTAAACCCATTCCTTGGGGGCTATGTCGTGAAATTCAAATCGAAGATATCCGGTTTTTTGGCGTTAATAGCGATGTCTATCGCTTTGTTGCCTGGGGCCGCGCATGCGGCACTTTTCAACTTCAGTTATAGTTTTCCGACATCCGATACACTGAACTTCCCAAGCGGATTAACTTCCGCTTCAGGTCAAATCACCGCGACGGATCAAGGCGGCGGCGTGTTCCTTGCCACTGCCATAGCGGGATTTTGGAATGGGGAAACCATCATCGGTATTATAGCCGCTGGTGGCTACCAAGGTATCAACGACAATTTGATTTTTCCTTCCTCGTATCCTGTCCTGAATTACAATGGAATTGCGTTTTCTGTGTCTGGTCCGACCAATGC
Organism: Bradyrhizobium sp. AZCC 1610; assembly: GCF_036924515.1. Lineage (NCBI taxonomy): Bacteria > Pseudomonadati > Pseudomonadota > Alphaproteobacteria > Hyphomicrobiales > Nitrobacteraceae > Bradyrhizobium > Bradyrhizobium sp. AZCC 1610. The sequence continues at coordinate 1,312,468 of NZ_JAZHRR010000001.1, forward strand.
GGTAAATGTCTATTATTATCCTACCCTCGGCTACACCGAAGATTTTTCGAGCGTTGGCGTTTCTCCTGTTTTCAATTTGACCGCCGCGGTCCCTGAACCCTCTACTTGGGCGATGATGATCCTCGGCTTCATGGGCATTGGCTGCATAGCCTACAGGCGTCGTAAGGCCCTGACCACTGCTGCCTGACCATGTCGAAATCGCAATCGCAGAGACCGCCACTGGCGGTCTTTTTTGCTATTGCTAGTTTAAGACCAGAATAGAATTGATCGGGTTTTTGACGTCTAGACTGAATTTTTCATCCAGCAGCGGTTTGAGTCTCGGGGTCTGCACGTCCAAGTGGACGGTGAGCCTTTTCCTCGCCAAAGTCGGTAGATCCGCGACGTCCCTTCTGCCGCTGGAAGACGAACAGCTATGGGTGGCCGAAACGCCCTCGCTCGTTGGCGAGATCGCACAACCGGCCGCGCGTCGCGTCTGGACGGCGGTTGGATCGGTAACGGATCTTCTTATCCGCGCCGAGATAGAGCGATAGAGCTGGCCTGCCGTTCCGATAGGCTCGTGACAGCTTGCGAGACTGCAGAATTCTTGGGCGGGCCCGCCATTTTTGAAGGGAGTTCGCGAAGGGCGCGGACCCAAGCATCTGCTCGGCCAGGAGCTTTCTCAGCCCCGCTCTGCTCCTCAAGCTCCTTGCCGCTCTGCCTCGGAGACATCCGTGCCGCCGATTCTGGCCTTCCAGATTAAGGACCGTTGGCCTCAGCGGTCCCGTGCTCGCGGACCAGAGAGACCATCGCAAACGGCGGGCTGGCCGATGCTTTCCAAGCCACCTGCGTAGAGAATGACGGAATGACGTCAATCATCGGACCACCAAAGCGAAGCGCCGTGAACAAACGGTCAGGTCGGCTTACGACTTCGGTCGAGGGCTCAAGACGCTCAAGGGTAAGCGATGTTTTGCGGCCACCTTCCGGATGATGCGCTGATCTGCGAGTCTGCGGTTTGGTTTTAACCGTAAGGCTTAGAATGGACACAGTGCGTAGTGCTACCACGGAGCCAGTGCGGCGGCTGGAAGTCTTCACCGGAGCCGGTCGTCGGCGGAAGTGGAGCGACGAGGACAAGGCGCGGATTGTCGCGGAGACTGTAGCGGGCGGGGAGTCGGTCTGTGCCGTGGCCCGGCGTCATGGGCTGTCGCCGCAGCAGTTGTTTGGCTGGCGCCGTCAACTGAGGGAAGCTGCGGCCCAGGATTCTGAAGCGGAAGAATTGCAGTTTGTGCCAGCGGTGGTGGATGTGCGCGCTTCGGCGCCCGCGCAGCGCAAAGCCCCGCGATGCAAGTCCGAGCCCGACGTCGGGATGATCGAGGTTGAGGTTGACGGCGTTACGATCAGGGCCGGTCGCGGCGCGGACGCAAACACGATTGCGGCCATCGTCCAGGCGCTGAAGGCGAGCCGGTGATCGGTCCAACGGGTGCGGTTCGGGTGATGGTGGCAACCAGGCCGGTCGACTTCCGCAAGGGCGCCGAAGGATTGGCCACACTGGTGCGCGAGCACATGCTGGCCGATCCGTTCTCGGGCGCAGTCTACGTGTTCCGGGCCAAGCGGGCGGACCGGATCAAGCTGATCTTCTGGGATGGAACGGGCCTGTGCCTGTTCGCCAAACGGTTGGAGGACGGCATCTTCCGCTGGCCGAAGATCGAAGACGGCGTGATGCGTCTGTCGGCGGCGCAATTGTCGGCGCTGCTGGAAGGGCTGGACTGGCGGCGGGTGCATGAGGCACGGGAGACGGTAACGCCGACACAGCCCGGATAGTTGTTGGCAGCGCTGTGGCGAAGTGAATCAGGGCTGTCGGGATCGTCGCAAAGCCCCGCCGAATATGATCTGATTTGACCATGCCGAGCGACGCATTGCCTGATGATCTCGATACGCTGAAAGCGATGCTGCTTGCCGAGCGGTACGAGAGCGAGCGGCTGCGCCAGATCATCAAGGAGCTGCAGCGACATCGCTTTGGCCGTCGGGCGGAGACGCTGCCCGAGGAGCAGATGCTGCTGGGTCTTGAAGATGTCGAGCAGGTCGAAGCCTCCAGCGAAGCCAGGGAAGACACGAACGCACCTGATGTGCGAGCAACCCGGGCTCACAAACGTAGGGTCAATCGTGGATCACTGCCGGCGCATCTGCCGCGGATCGAAGTCGTCGTCGATATCGACGACAAGTCTTGCCCCTGTTGCAGGGGCGATCTGCACCGGATCGGCGAAGACAGGAGCGAGCGGCTGGACATGGTGCCGGCGCAGTTCCGGGGGCTCGTCACCCGGCGGCCCAAATACGCCTGCCGATCGTGCGAAGACGGTGTCGTGCAGGCGCCTGCTCCGGCCCGACTGATCGAGGGCGGATTGCCGACCGAGGCCACCATCGCCCAGGTTCTGGTCTCCAAATATGCCGATCACCTGCCGCTGTACCGGCAGGCGCAGATTTATGCCCGCCAGGGCATCGATCTCGATCGTTCGACGCTGGCGGACTGGGTGGGACAGGCCGCCTGGCACCTGCGTCCGCTGCACGAACGTCTGCTCGGCAAGCTCAGGCAGAGATCAAAACTGTTTGCCGACGAGACGACGCTGCCGGTGCTCGATCCCGGCCGCGGCCGCACCAAGACCGGTCAGCTCTGGGCCTATGCCGCGGACGACCGGCCATGGGGCGGCGCCGATCCGCCGGGCGTCGTCTATGTCTATGCACCCGACCGCAAGGCCGAGCGGCCGATCGCCCATCTCGACGGCTTCAAGGGGATCCTGCAGGTCGACGGCTATGCCGGCTACCGCAAGCTCGCCGAGCGCGGCGACGTCCAGCTTGCGTTCTGCTGGTCGCACATGCGGCGCAACTTCTATGAACTCGCCACCCCTGGCCCGGCGCCCATTGCGAGCGAAGCGCTCGAGCGAATTGCCGAATTTTATGCCATCGAGAAGGACATCCGTGGCCGCAGCGCCGAGGAGCGGCGTCTCATCCGGCAGCAGAAAAGCCGACCGCTCGCCGACACATTCGAGCAGTGGCTGCGCGCAAAGCTCGCCCTGATCAGTCAGAAGGGCAAGCTTGCGGAGGCCATCCGCTATGCGCTCTCGCGTTGGGAGGGCCTGACGCGCTTCATCGACGACGGCCGCATCGAGCTCGACAACAATGCCGTCGAGCGCTCGATCCGCCCGATCGCGCTCAACCGCAAAAATGCCCTGTTCGCGGGCTCCGACGGGGGCGCCGAGCATTGGGCCGCTATCGCGTCACTGATCGAAACTTGCAAACTGAACGACGTCGATCCGCTCACTTACCTCACCGACGTGCTCACCAGGATCGCCAACGGTCACCAAAACAGCGAGATCGACCAGCTGCTTCCGTGGGCCTACAAACGTCAAGACCTCAGGGCCGTGGCCTGAAAACGACGCTTACGCTCAAGGTCCCGATCCCTTACGTGTTCTTTTGCTAAGCTTGAGTTTCCCGGCCCAATGTTTCTCTATCAATCCGGTCCAGCAAATTCCGGGACTTCAACTTGGCCAAAACAAAAAAGAAGCCGCCCGGATGGAGCGGCTTCTTTAACGAGGGCTGTTCTTCCGAAGTTAGGAGAGACGGAACTTTACCATGTTGGTCCCGTTCCGGCGGCGGTACCCCAAGAAGCCAACACCAAGGAAACCAAGGATCATCATAGCCCAGGTCGAAGCCTCTGGCACAGCCTTGATGGAAATATCGTCGATCACAAAATCCGAATCAGGCGAACCGCGGAAGCTGGGGTTAAAATTCAGAGCAAACGTGTAGGGACCAGCAGCTCCCGCCGTGAACATGGCAGAATAAAACGTCCAGTCTGTCGGCAAGGCTTGCGCGCTAAAAAGCGGCGACAGCTGGTCGGTGTTCGACGTTGAGGACTGAAGGGTGGCGTCGAACGGATTCTTCTTGCCGTTGTCGGTCGAGTATACCTCGAAGCTTATTAGGTATTGTTTGCCCGGGTCCAAAACGACTGACTGAGAAATGAACTCGGCCTTAGCGTCGCCAACGAAGTATGCACCGTAATTATTCAAGGGCGTCGGGTTCGGAACGCTTTCGCCAAAGGCCCCAGTCGGATAGCTGCTGATTTGATTATACGCGATAACCACCTGAGGGTGGTCGTCTCCGACAGGGCTTGACAAGTTCCAGCCCGAAAAATCGCCGGATTCAAATCCCCCATTGGTAATAAGCTCTACAGCCTGGGTCGGACCACATGCGAGCAGCAAACCAGTTGCTACCGAGAACGCAAAATTAAATATCTTAGCTTTCATTAAACCCTCCATAAACCTACTGTTAAATATTTAACTAAACAAAATATCAATGTCAACTGCAGCGCACCCTTTTTTGAATGGTTTCAACCAATATTTAACTATGGGCCAACCTACCGCGAGGCTATCGGAAGGGCAAGCCAAAGGTTCGCATTCGGTGCGAAGTCAGGGCCCGGATCAAATATGTAGCGTCCGTTGAGGGAATTCGTGCTGGTTGATTTGCTGCAAAATCAGACGGTTAAATCAGTAGCTTAGAGTTTAAACAGTGAATCAGCAGGGACAAGGCAGAAGCCAAGATTCAAGCCCAGTTCGGCATGTTTGGTGAAAAAGACCCACCTATTTCCTGGCAACGGCAGGTCAACGAAGCGGTAGATTTCAGTTTGCTTCCCCTGAAAACGAAAGGACCAACAATGCAAACGGCGATCGCGCAGACGCACTATTTATTTCCGCCTTCGGCCACTGCTCACGTTGCTTGGGCGCTGGGCGGCCTGTCCGGATTGGCGGCCGGAATAAACTATATTCAACAGATCCAGGCCCGAGGATGGAGCCGCGTCAAACATCTCGGATAGCCTAACCCTTCATGGCGACCTGGATGTTTATGGGACGGACCATCGGCTGAAAATGGCCGGGGCCAACGTTGCTTTCGTCGTCGGGGCTCATTTGCGGAATCAGTTGCTGCGAATCGGAGTGCCTGAAGACAAGATCATTGCAACGGCCCGGCTGGCAACTCTGGGAACAGAATGGGGTCACCTGCCTGGCGAGCTTCGACTGGCGACCGTCGCTCGTTGGATCCAGCAAGGGCATTTTCACACACTCGCTGCCATCGCGCGCACCGAAGGCTGGTTTGAACATCAGCTATACGATCGCAGGTGGCGGCTTCTTTAGAAGTGCGATTGTATCGAAGGTGGAAGAGCTGGGATTGTCTGACTGTGTGGAAGAGCGCGCAATGCGCCGCTCCGCGCTGAACCAATTTGTGCCATGCCTGACACAAATATTGCTCTGATCGACAATCATCTAGGGCAAGAGTGCGATCCGTTTGGCTTGTGTATACGCGGAGAGAAGAAGCGCAATCTGCGTGGTAGAATTTCTGAGCGAGATGGTACTTCGTCTCGACCGTCGATCGAGACGGTCGCCTTATCGACCGCAATCGCCGCTTCGCGCGGCCACCATTCCTAAAGAGCCGAAAGCAAGAACGCGTGTAACACCAACTTGTGGAATAAAGTCTCTCCCTTTTTTAGAGGGCGCGAAGCAGAAGGTATTGTCGAAGGAATTGGAATATCTAGAGTCTTCGCTCTGGACCTTATTGCCTCATCATTCATCGGAGATCAGCCTCACGTAAGTGATGATCTCGCTTGCTAGGAACAGCTCGTATGAATGTGCTGCGATTGCCTTTTGGAACGACAGGCTGGTGCCCTTTCCAGGCATCATCCAGTCGTGTGGTTCGATATGAACGACGGTTGTTTCTGCGAGCCATTCAGTGTTGTCTGAAAATAGATCGGATTCGAACCCCTCGATGTCCACCTTAGCGATGAACGGAACGCCGTTCTTTATTGTCGAAAATGCCTCCTGCATGGTTATAATCCGTAGGCCATTTTCGGCGCGGACTGTTTGTGTGGCCCAACCCATGCCTTCACTTTTGACCGACACAAAACCGGGTGACGATCCGATCGCTGCTTCAATAGGCGTGACGGCATCAGTTAGGTCGGCATTCATGCGTAGCACGGAATAGTTGGCCGGATCGGGCTCGATCGCAACAACGGCCGAAGCGGGATAGCGACGTTTAAACCAAAGGGCGGCGGCCCCGATGTTGGCCCCAGCGTCCACAATCACGGGAACGCCGCCCCTATCGCAAATCGCCTTGTATCGAGCTGTGACACGGTAATCTATTTCCGGAACGCCGTTTGCCATGTCGTAATGCCGAAAGCCAAAGACCTGCCGAACGGCGGCAACGTCACTTTCGCCCGCCCGAACGTGTATTGGTTGGCCGTTGATTCGGATCAACGCCGTCTTGGCGCCGGAGAGGCGAGGAGAGTGGCGCCACAGGAACCCTGGGCCGAATTGGGAAATATCTTGAAGGTTAACGCGGATACGGTCCAAGACGCTCATGATGTGGTCGGCATATAATCGGCCCCTGACGTAAAGGCCACTAGTCTAGCACGCAATTGCCCGAAAATGGCCACCCTTCACTGCCTTTGGGGTTGCGCCAAATCCCTCAGTGATTTCTTCGTCGAATTACCAGCTTAGCGAGCCTGCCGCAGGCAATTAGATCAGCTTCCGCCAACCGACAGCGAATTTTGGCTCCGCAGGTCGGGTTTCGACCCGTTCAAGGATGGATCGTACTAATCCGGCTCTGCCGGGATATGTACGTTAAACCTAAATATTCGTCATGGACTGGGAATGTAGATTACAATTATGGGATCAGCTGATCCTTAGCCAATGGCTTTGCGCTTCATTTTCCGCAACGCGGTCAAAGCTGCGCTAAGCGCGGGAATCCGGTCATAAAACTTCTCGTCAGAGATGTTTGACTTTGACGGCCTTTGTCTCCCTAGCGCGGGAGTAAAAACGAAGGTCCTGAGCCGCGGGTTTTGCTTTCGAATGGTGGAGTACGCCCCGTCAATGTGCATGGGCGCACCGTCCGGGTGCCCTGGAGGACGGGCAAGGATAGTTTCGAGTTCTTCGATAATTTTGGAAACCGTGTCTTTGTGGACCATATAGAAGTGAGTGCACATTACGCCCAAGTCAGGGGCGATCGTTAGCAGCCCTTCAGGTTGGTTTTGCAGGTAGTGCGCGGGATAAAACAAATCCCAATCTTGGGTCTCCAATTCTCCATAGGCGCGATCCCAAAGACGAATAAAGTCCGGCGCAAAATTCAAGTCGTCTTCCATGACGAGGACGTGTTCTTTGTTGATGTACCCACGCTTCAACGTCGCCAGATGGCTTAGGTAGCAGCCGTGTGCGCCAATGGAAGGGAAGCCTGCTGTGCTGTCGGGTCTGATCGCGCTGGAAAACTGAGCGTGCCAACCTACGCGGTGCAACTGTTCTTCCATTTCGACCCGCCGGTCCAGTCGTGAGGGAAGATTGATTACATATTTTGAAATCACTTTCGTTACCTCGGCCGCAAGATTTATAAATGGAAAATAGGCCACGGTCGGCATAATGAGCATCGCGATCAATCCGCTCAGATATTCATGGCGCCGCCCATCGTTCCTTTTGCCTAGAGCTGTCACAGCGAAAATGACCATGGCGGTCGATATCTATACCGCAATGGCAAAATACAAAGACCATTATCCCAGCACGCTACCCCACATTGCTACCCCTTATCAACGCGGTTCCGAGGGGATTGTTAACGGCTGTCTCAGAGAGAGCGGGAGACCACGGACGAACCATCGACAAGCATAGCGTGTTGGCGTGTCGATATAGCGAAGCGCGCAATTAACTATCGTCTACCTAATCCGGTGGTCTTCTTCGGCATCTCTGATGCCTATATCGTCAAATGGAAATGGAGTTCGAGTCGCTCCCCGACGACGGTTTGCTAGCCGTGACAGGGGAGAACGCTGGACACGCCAAAACGCACTGGTTACACGGTATGATAGAGTCACTCACTCGTGGGCCTGCATCCTTATGGAATCTAACTGGATTGCATACTCGGCGCTATTGATTTGGCCGCTAGTCTCAATCGCTCTATATTTATCGCTTTCGCTCTGCCAAGCGACCGTAGCAACAATATTGGGCGCTTATTTGCTGCTGCCCGTCGGCACCAACATAAAATTCGAAATGCTTCCGCCAATCGACAAGAATACCGTCCCAGCGGTTTGTGCGCTCGTCGGCTGTTTAATATTTAGCAAGAGAGCCGAGCCAAACAGGCGCACCGGTACGACTGGTTTCGGATTCGTGGTCGGATCGCTGACGCTTACATATGTTCTCGGTGCATTTGTTTCGTCGCTTTTGAACAGCGATCCAATTTTAGTTGGAGAGCGCTTTCTCCCGGGAACGGGCATTTATGACGGCGTCTCAGCAATCGAAGCCGCAATTATTGCTGTCATTCCTTTCTATCTGGGACGAAAATATTTTTCGAGCTCATCGGATAGCGTTGAAATACTCAGGCTCCTTGTGATCGCCGGGTTGATCTATTCACTGCTCATGCTGTTCGAAATTCGTTTCAGTCCGCAGCTTCACCATTGGTTATACGGTTTCCATCCCACAGACTTCCAACAACAGATCCGGGGCGAGAGTTTCCGGCCAATGGTATTTACCGGCCATGGCCTTGTTGCCACTTTGTTCCTCATGACGGCGGGGGCCGCATCGGCCGCCATGGCAAAGGCCCAATACCCGGTTTGGAGCTTTCCTGCATCGAGCGCGAACATTTACCTGAGTGCGGTGCTCGTGCTCTGCAGGAGCGCTGGAGCGATCGTTTATGGCGCAATATCGGTCGCGTTGATTTGGCTGGCCAGTCCCCGCATGCAGGTTCGTGTGGCGGTTGTCCTTGTGACGTTTTCGCTTGGCTATCCGATACTGCGCTCGTTAAACCTCGTTCCAACCAATTTTATCGTAGATATTGCGCAATCTGCAGGCGATGAGCGTGGCAGATCCCTTGCTTACCGGTTCCTGAACGAAGATTTGTTGTTGGATCGCGCTTCGCAACGACCCTTTTTTGGTTGGGGCAGGTATGGGCGAAATCGGGTCTATGATCCTGAGACCGGAAAAGATCTCGCCGTGTCGGATGGGAAATGGATACAGACATTCGGCCAGTTTGGATTTCTTGGTTTCATTTCAGAATTTGGACTTCTGAGTTTAGCGGTCTATCGTGCGATTTTAGCGGTCAGGCTTTGCCAAAATAGACGGGAAAGGATTTTTCTGGGCGCCCTGTCATTGATCGTCGGTCTTAGTGTCGTTGACCTCTTGCCAAATTCGACGTTGCGCCCTTGGACATGGTTTATTTGCGGCGCGCTATTGGGACGAGGCGAAAATTGCGTGGCGGCCAGGCGAACAATTAGCCGACGTCCGCTGGCTTCCAGCAATGCTATCTGAACGATGCGAAATAGTAGAACAGTCTGTCGGCGACTGCAGGTTCTCGTCTGATCAAGTTGTTTATCGACCAGGTCGAGAACTGAAACTCCCGAAGTGCTACGAGCGATCAGTCGCCCTGCTTGAAACGAGAATTAACCACGGGCCCGCCGGCTACTAGCATTTTTGGAATTTTCTATTCATTACGTGAGCGCAAGCGCTCGACAAATTCGCATTCCGGTCAAATGATCCGTCCACCACCCCAACCCCACGTCGAACAGGAATTCAATGTTGCGACGACTTAGACAATCGGCTTTTGAGTTGCTTGGCTTCGCGCACTGGAGTGGCTTCCAATGAACGCGGTGTCCCTCGACCAATCCGAATCTGCAACACGGTCCTTCAAGTCCCGGGTGGTAGGCGCCGGGAGTTGGACTTTGTTGGGACATTTTCTGGCGCTTGTTTTGCGGCTGATCGGGACCCTGGTCTTAAGCCGAATTTTTTACCCTGAAGTGTTCGGCATCTTGGCGGTAATCACGGCGGTACAGATTATTATCACATTGCTCACGGACATCGGTCTTAGGCAGGCAGTTGTTCAGAGCAGGCATGGCGCCAATCGAGAATTCCTGAATACCGCATGGACGGTTCAAATTCTACGAGGCTTTGCCATTTGGGGGGTAGGCGGATGTTTTGCGGCTGGCTTATCGCTCGCCGACGGTCTTCGCCTTTTGCCGCCAAATTCGGTTTACGGCCATCCGGGACTTCCTGCTTACATAGTAGTTGCATCTGCGTCGGCGGCCATCCTTGGTTTCCAGTCGATGAAATGGATAACAGCAAGCCGGAATCTAAACCTGCGGCGGCTGATTACGATCGAGTTGGCAGTGCAGATTTTTGGACTGGCCTTTACCATCGGATTTGGTTGGTTAACCCGTTCGATCTGGTCTTATATCGCTGGATTGGTTTTTGTCTCCGTCATAACGGTGCTGTTGAGCCACACCTTCCTGCGAGGACCTGCGGACCGGTTCTGTTGGGACCGCGCCGCGCTCCGCGAATTGTTCCGCTTTGGCAGATGGACGTTCCTGTCCTCGGCACTTAGCGCGTTCGCGGTAAATGGCGACCGCTTATTGTTGGGCGGTTGGGCAGATGCGTCGAGATTGGGTTACTATTCAATTGCCGGCAATTTGGCTTCAGTTGCTGAGGGCTCAACGAATCAATTGTTTGGTAGCGTTGCTTTTCCGGCGCTAAGTGAAGCTGCGCGCGTCAGCCCGCGTCGCCTCATCGACGTTTGCAATCGGATGCGATGGTTTACCGACACAGCGCTGCTCTGCCTGGCGGGATTTTTGTTCGCGACGGGTGCTCTGATCATCAAGATCTTATATGATCAGCGCTATGCAGACGCGGGCTGGATGCTGGAATATCTATCCTTCGGCCTCGTGTTCGTCCGTTACGGTCTTTGCCAAAGCGCTTTTCTCGCTTTGGGGCGGCCCGAATACGTCACCGTCCTTAACGTTACCAAGTTGGTGTCACTTTTTACGTTCATGCCCGTTCTCTACTATTCATTTGGTTTGCCTGGTGCCGTCATAGGCTTCGCAATCCATATGCTCCCTACCACGTTATGGATTTTCTATTTCAATGCAAAACACGAGCTCAATAATCCTCGCATCGAAATAGCAGCGCTGGGTGGCTGGGTGGCCGGGTGGCTGGGTGGGCTCGCGTTTGTAAGGCTGGCTGCCGCATGCTGCTGATAGTCCATCAAGCTGGCCGCAGCCCAATCATCTGAAGCCAGGCGGGAGTGTGAATTGAAGAATCAGACGCCAAAGATGGATCCTGAGAGGAAGTTGCGGGTCCTGCTGATTGCGGAAGCTGCAAACCCGGAATGGACCAGCGTTCCACTCGTCGGCTGGAACCTCTCACGCGCGCTATTAAAACATGCAGACGTTCATCTGGTCACCCAAATTCGCAATAGGGACGCCTTGCTGCGCCATGGATTGATCGAGGGCCAGGACTTCACCGCAATCGATAATGAATACATAGCGTCACGGCTGATTGCACTTGCAGCCAAATTGCGCGGCGGAGTGGGCAAGGGGTGGACAACGATTTCCGCCTTTTCAGTATTGTCCTATTACTCATTCGAACAGGAATTGTGGAAGCTCTTTGAGAAGCAATTGGTCGCGAGAGAATTTGATTTGGTTCATCGGATCACGCCGCTCAGCCCGACTAACCCCAGCTTGATCGCAAATCGTCTGGCTCGTCTCAGTATTCCTTTTGTTCTTGGTCCGTTGAACGGAGGAGTACCATGGCCGAAAGGCTTTACGCATCGGCAACATGCCGAGCACGAGTGGCTATCTCACGTCAGGGGTTTGTATAAGCTAATGCCGGGCTACCGATCAACGCGTCGAAAATGTGCCGCAATCATCGTCGGTTCGAAGTTTACTCAGCAGGAAATGCCTCGTTGGGCGCTTGGAAAGTGTATTTATATTCCCGAGAACGCCGTCGATCTGGAGCTTTTCAATAGCCCCAGAATTTCGCAGAAGGCGTCCCCCATCCAGGCAGCATTTGTCGGGCGGCTAGTGCCGTATAAAGGAGCCGACATTGCCATCGAAGCTGCCGTGCAGTTTTTACGCGCAGGCTCCTTGCAATTGCAGATCATCGGTGACGGACCACAAAAGGATTTCTTGATCGCAAAAGTGAAGAAGTTGGGCGTCGAAAGAAGTGTTCAATTTCACGGGTGGCTATCTCAGCAAGAAGTGCAGAAGAGGCTGAGCGCCTGTGATTTCCTGGTATTTCCCAGCATCAGAGAATTTGGTGGAGGTGTGGTCCTCGAAGCAATGGCACTCGGTGTTACGCCGATCGTTGCTGACTACGGAGGGCCCTCTGAACTGGTTGATGAGGCAACTGGGATTCGAGTTCCGTTTGTTGACGAAACTAGCCTAGTCGAAGGATTTAGACGTGCGATGCAAGCGATCATTAGTGCTCCGGATACGCTCAATCGATTAGGATCCGCAGCCAGGCAGAAGGTTGTTGAGGAATTTACCTGGGAGGCAAAGGCAAGAAAGATCAGCTCCATCTACCATTCCGTCGTTTCTAAATTTTAGCAACCGGGTCGCTGCTAAACTACCTAAAGGTAGAATTGCGGCGGTTTGAACTGGATCTACTATCTTGAGGTGAGTGCTTGGTTTTGGCTTTTTGCCACCGTGAATTGGATGCAAGTAATTCTGCAAGTAATTCTTAGCTTTGATTTTTCGGCTGGAAAAATTGGACCTTACGATATCATTTCTATGGGTTATTTTACTTCGCATTGACGGTGTTCCAAATGGGTTCCATTTAATCAACCACTTGGAAAGGTAAGTCTTACAGGATTGGCCAAAGATCGAGTTCCGCCGGAGTTTAGGAGTTTATGTCTTCCTTTGGAAAGCCAGCGGCGCGACCGGACGCGCACTTTCAGTTCTGTGGATTTGAACCAACCAAGCGAGGCTACCTGTGAAGATTTCTCGACGGCACTTTTTGGCTTCAGCATCGGCGGCTGGTATCCTTTCTTCCTCCGGCGCGCTGGCGCTAACTCGTCCACTGGTGGCGCCGGCGGTTCCCACTGCAAGGAAAAATCTCGTAATAGGAACGGCCGTGGAGGCTGGGATGTTCAAGAACCTGGCGCTTACGCTGGGGAGTCTTCAATCGACGCCAGGCTATGCCTATCCGGCCATTCTCGACGTCAATGGTTACCCGACCGCTACTCCGACCAATAACATCTACGGAATAGTAAAATTCCCCTCCAACTTCATTGTTTCAAATCAAATGGTGTTGAAGTGGAAGGGTACGGGGACCATTCAGCTTGGTCGAGGTTCACCTGGTTTCTCGATCATATCTGGTGAAAATTTTGTCTCCGGCGGCACTGGCTTCAATTTGAAGGTCGTGGGAACTAACCCGCGCGTGGTGTTTACGTTTGTGTCTTCTGTTCCTGCCTCGGTTTCTTTCTCGTTTGTGGCGGGAGAGAAATTCTCCGGGATGTCAAACGTCGTGCTGTGCAAGCTCTCGGACGAGTCGGCCATCGATCGCGCAACGACACCTGAAGAGATGTTTGCTGACGATTATATCGGCACTTATCAGCTACTGGCTCCAAGCATAGTGCGTCCCATGGGGTGGACAAATCCGAACTTCGGAAATGTTTCTCAGCTAAGATACGTCGCTCCATGGCGGACGAGCATCAACATTAGCAGCCAGCGGTGGGTACCAGGCGCTTGGGCGGGATCAACGTCGGGGATCAATGAATACACCTGCTCAGCTCCCCCAGATGCAGCCAAGACGTATGTCGATGGAGAGATGATCCACCTTCAGTTCGCGCAAGCTAACACGGCTACGAACGTTACGATCAATTCCGGGGGTAGGGGCCCTGTGCGGTTACTGGTGGGAACAGGGGCAGCCACTGGTCAGCCTATGCCCATTGGGAAAATTGCCGCCAACTCGCTTGCGACCTTGACCTACGACGCGGTTCTCAAAGCGTTCATGTGGCAGCCCGATGGCCAAATGCCTTGTATCCCCTATGAATTGCAGATCGCTTTTGCCAACAGGGTGAACGCCAACTACTGGTGCAATTTTTCAGGATATATGGATGACGCTTCAGTAAAAGCCCTTACGGCACTAGTGCGAGATAAGCTGCGCTTGGGCGCAACCGCATATTTTGAGTATGGAAACGAGATCTGGAATAATGGATTTCCTGCAACTAGATGGGCATTTGCGAAAGGCGCTGCGCTCGGTTTTCCCGCCGACAATAATCGGCAAGTCTACGGCTGGTACGGCCTCCGCGTTCGGCAAATTATGGGGATTGTTACTTCGACCTGGTCGCCCCGCTCCCTTGCTGAACTAAAGCGGGTGATGGCGTTTCAGGCGTTTGGCCCCGTCGCGGGCACAAGCATTTATAGGATGCAAGGTGCCGATCTGAACGGAGCTTCATACCCAGTCTATGCCAAGACTGGTTATCCCAATTACAATGTTGCGCCCAATCGGCCGATTGATTATTGCGACGTGCTGTCTTACGCGACGTACTACTCTGGCGCACAGTGTACTAATTTTGACGTAAACTATGTATCGAATGGTGCATCGAATATTGCGGGTCTGCTCGCGGCGGCCGATGATTATGCGAGTGCTGTGCCATCCAAAATGGCATCGGCATTAGCATTCCTAGATAACGATATTCGGGCTGGAACACTGAGGAATGGTTCCAAGGGTGCGCAGACCTTGCTCGCTTTGAGCAGCGGCGCTAGAGGGATAGGGATTTATCCGGCTTGGGAAGCTGTAGCCACAACCTTCAATAAATTTGTCGAGTGCTATGAAGGCGGTCATGAAAGCTGGTATCCTTCAACGCAAACGTGCACGACCTTGGGAATTTCGTCTTCTTATGGCGGCCCCTCGGGCGAGATAGCTAATCTCCTCACCGCTTATAAGATGAGCCCTGCATTTAGTCTGCTCGTACAGGATCAGTTATCCCAATTCATGGCCCACCCGCATTCACGAAGTGCTTCGTGGTTATTGATTCCTGGATTGAATCAGTGGGCACTGAGCACTGGCGATAACTATGCGCCAAAATTCAAGTCGTGGGATGCACTTCTTCAAAGCAAGTTATAGATGCGCGCAATACGGCAATAATCTACTTCTCTGCATCGCAAAAATGACCGCTCGCAGGAGTTTGCAATAGACGGTCGCTGCTGTGTAGAAGCCGGTTCGGCTGATAGAAACGCGCTCGATATGCGAGGTCTTGAATTGCTGGCGTTGTCACCTTGCAGGTGAAGTCCAGCCTTTGCAATCGAAGGCTGCGTTAACGATATCGGCTGAAGAAAATCCTGCGACTGATGGAATCTTGCTTTGAAGTCGTTCGGCAGAGTAATATGAACGGGATCGTACATTGGTAACCATGTCCCCGTTAAACCCGGCGTCTTTTCTTCCGCAAATGAACGAAGGGCTTCCAGATCACCTTAGTGAAGGAGCTGGGAGTAATTGTAATGACATCCTCTAATGTTTTGGGTCAGACTCGTCGCGCGCTTATCCGAAAACTTATTGCGTTGGGTTCCTTGGTAATGCCGGGCTCAATCGTCGCTGGATCTAGGGCTTTGGGGAAGGCTCAAAGTTGCGGCGAGGGGTTCGTCGTTGTCAACGGTTGGGTTCTGACCGACAAGGACATTCGATATCAGCAGGATTTTTCGATGCATGATTTTTGATTTTAATGAGGCGTGGACAAGAATAGTTACCGCTGGCCCATATGACGTCTGTATCTGCGGAACGGGGCCTGCCGGAATCACTACGGCAAGGAAACTAGCGGCAGGCGGCAAGCGGGTCCTTCTTCTTGAAGGCGGTGATCTTTCGTACAGCGAAGCATCTCAAGATCTTTATCGCGGAAGAAGCATTGGTCGGCAATATTGGCACGTTCAAAGCGGGCGGCTAAGGTATTTCGGCGGCACGTCGAATCATTGGACCGGTCGGTGTGGCGTCTTTGATTCGATCGATTTTGAAGAGCGAGCTTATTTTGGAATGCCTGGTTGGCCCATCTCGAGAGAGCAAGTGCTCGCGAGGCTCGACGAGGCAAAAGAAATTTTGGATATCGTCGACAGCGATCTATCTCCATACGAAGATCCGGAATTCCGATCTACAGCCTTTGTTCAGAGCGGATATGCGCTAAGCCCGCCCACAAGGTTTGCCGAAAAGTATAAGGCCGAGCTAAGTCAATCGGAGCGCGTGGACTTTTTCTATAACGCAAATCTCATCGACATACAGCTCAACGGCGCTCAAACTCTGGTAACAGGTCTCTCGGTTCGTAATTTCGCTGGTCAGGAAATAGCAGTATCGGCAGGCCGCTATGTTTTGGCGCTTGGAGCGATCGAAACTGCGCGGCTGCTTTTAAATGCCAACAAGCAGGCCTCGGAAGGTGTCGGCAACCGAACCGGAATGGTCGGACGTTGTTTTATGGAGCATTTGAACGTTCCCATCGGACGGTTCTTGGTCACAGCCCCTGGCTTTTTCCGCAGAGATATCTCGCTCACGCCAACCGGTGCCTTCCTGCAACAAAATAACATCGGCAACGGAATCGTTCACTTTGAGCGAAATTCATCGCCGCAAAGTTCTGGCAAGTTACGTGTACTTAAACAGTTTCTTCGCGAAACGAGTTGTCTTCATCCTAGTCTTACAAAGATCGCGCGGGACGTGGTCGATTTTGATTGCGCTGGGGATGGCGTGGTTAGCTCGCTGATCGAACAATCTCCTAATCCATCCAGCCGTGTAAGGTTGTCGCGAGAGGTTGATAAGCTGGGCTTGCGCAGCGTGGAATTAGATTGGGAATTCAACGATCAGGATAGGCAAACAATAAGGATTCTGGCGATGAAAGCGGCGGAAGAAATGGCGCGGCTTGATAGAGCTCGTGTGCAGTTAGCTCGCTTCATCCTTAATCAAGACCTGGAAATTGAAATTGGGGGCCACGCCCATCAAATGGGTACGACACGTATGTCGTCAAAGCCCCAATTTGGTGTTGTCAATGAGGACTGCAGGGTGCATGGGACTGAAAATCTTTATCTTATAGGAAGTTCGGTTTTTCCGACGGGCGGCGGCACGAATCCTACACTTACGATTGTCCTTCTAGCGCTGCGTTTGGCAGATCACTTAAGTTTGGGATAGGCAAATGTCCACTCGTTACGTGGTTGCGCGGCATTGCTTTGGAGGAATTGGAGACCATCTATCATGCCTTGTAGGTGCATGGTGGTTCGCCAAACGAACAGGAAGGACGCTCGTTGTGGATTGGAGAGGGTCGCGGTTCAATCCCGACCCGACCATGCACCGCAACTGTTTTTATCAATATTTCGAACCCCGTCAGAAGCTCGCAGGTGTCAACGTTGTCGCTGACGACAGCGTACAGTCACTTCTCTATCCGGCGCCCTATTGGCCAAGCAAGTGGACAGCATCGATCCTTGCCACTCCTCATCATGCAAAACATTCTGCTGATGAGATCGCCGCGATCAACCACATGGTGACATCTGACGAAGATCCAGCCGAGGCTACGATCGTCCTGAATCAATGGGTTGAGCCCCCGCCACCTCGCCAAGCAGTTCGTGAGTTGTTGGGCGAGCTACAACCTGTCGATTCCATCCGCGCCGAGGCGAAAGGGTTCTGGGATGATCACGTCGGCGCTGCACCAGCAATCGCCATTCACATTCGTCACGGCAATGGAGAAAACGTTGGCGCTCGTGCCGCATATTGGCTGGGTCCGCTCGCTCTGATTCGCCAGCTCGCCATGAACGCTCGTAATGACATGCACACACCCGGCCTATTTGGAGCATTTTCGGACAATATGCCACCGTCGCTGGTTGGCACACCAGGTCAAGCACGGGCCGAGCGGCGTTTTTGCAGCGAGGTTGCCTCGCAATTCCGGAACCTTTGCCATAGAACCGGACTACGAGAGGCTGTCCCAATACTGTTTTGCGATGCGGCGCATGTTGTTGAAGTCATGCGCGAAGCCCTCCCATCGGTCGTGGCCCGGCCCAAAGAGCTTCTTGGTGATGGTGCTGGCCCCTTACACCAGTTTCGTGCCGATGCCGTACAATACGGCGAGCAAGACAGCATCAGGGGCGGAACTATTTCCGAGAGAATAACTCGGGATATGTTCATAGAACTGGAGCTCATGCGAAGGTGCAGCGCCCTGTTGTATATGGACAGCGGGTTTTCGCTTCTTGCGCGTATCAATTTGGATGACGGTAAGGTGTGTCGCCTTAGGCCTAGTCTTGCTAACAGATCCATCACAAGAATAATGTCACGGCTATCTGCCCATAATTAGCTTTGCGAAGCGCCCGCCAAGATTATAGCAGGATCAGTTACGCCCAATCGGACTCTGATCTGTCAATCCGGCGGATCCCTTGCATCTCGACAGCGTGGAAAAAATTCATAACGCGTTCAGTGTAGATGAGCCGTGCGCGTCAGAGGACCACCCATGGACTCGCTTGCTAGAATAACGAAAGATCGGTTGAAGTCGCTTTTATTGGCGAACAACATACGTATTGGCCGAACCACAGAGGGTCCCCGCCTGAAGGAGTTTTTCAAGACGGTCAAACCATTCAGGACGAACCGTGATCTCATCCGCATTGGAGGGCAATCCGACGGGGGTTACTTGGTGCCCAATGATTTGGAAAACGTGGAAATCTGCTTCTCGCCAGGAGTTTCCGTTATCGCAGATTTTGAACAGGACCTTGTGAGCAGAGGCATAAAATGCTTCTTGGCTGATTATTCGGTCGAGGAGCCGCCGTTCAAGCATGAGCTAATTGATTTCGAGAAAAAGTATCTCGGCCCCGTCGAAGATGGCGCGTTCATTACGTTGGAGAATTGGGTTAATCGAAAAGCTCCGAACAAAACTGATCTCATTCTACAAATGGATATTGAAGGTGCAGAGTATGGTGTCATCTTCGATACTAGCGTTGAAGTCTTTAAAAAATTCAGGATTTTAGTTATTGAATTTCATGGATTGGGACAATTATGCGACAAAGCAGGATTTGAGTTGATCAATCTCACCTTCACTAAGCTTCTGAAAGACTTCGAAGTAGTTCATATCCATCCGAATAATTGCTTTCCGCCAATCCGATATCAGGAATTTGAGATCCCGCCCATTTTGGAGTTTACGTTTCTGAGAAAAGATAGGATATCGAACAAGCAAGGCTCCACCGATTTTCCACATCCCTTGGATAGAAAAAGCGTTCAAGCGAATGAAGATTACCCACTTCCGAAATGTTGGTATGCGGTAACTGACAATTGATGCCGAACCGCACTCGTTGAAAGTGCCCGATGCACGAGACCTGAGTAGTAGTTCGGATTTTGTCTGCCTAGTCGCCCAGGAAAGGCTTGGGGGCGAGGTCCGGATGTGAGTTTGGTGCACAGAGCAGCTAGTCCCTTGGCAATTCCGCCTTTGAGGGGACCGGTCAGGCGACTTAATTGGCAGATTCTTTTCGGGCCGCTTGTTAAGTGTTGGGTAGTCGTTGAATGAAGGGCACCGGGCGTTCTGCCCTTCATGTCGCGTTGGTGAGGGCGACGCTGATCGTGGCTGACCTGCTACTGAACTTCCATCCAGAAGCGGTTAGAGTCTCAGGTTTTGTATGCCGAGTGGCGCGGGGTAGCAGGTATTCCTCCGGCGAAGGCCGCCTTGCCTGAAATGATGTGACGGTGAAGACATAGGCGTATGACTGAGCATACGCCTATTCCGAAGACCTCTCGGCTTGACGTTATCTCGACGGGAGCCCGGCGCCGTTGGACATTGGACGCGAAGCACCGGATCGTGGCGGAGAGCTATAGCGGGCCACGGCTTGTGTCGGTGACGGCGCGGCGAAACGGGCTGTCCGCGAGCCAATTGTTCACGTGGCGCCGGCTGGCTCGGGAAGGCCGGCTTGTCGAGGCGGATGAGACCACAGTGTTTGCACCGGCGATTATCCGAGGCGAATCCCTGGCGGGCAGTCAGACGTCGGTGCCGGAACATGTCGTCCCTGCGGAGAACGTGCCATCTCCGTCCTGTCTGACCACGGCATCAGGCCGGATCGAGATCGTGCTGATGCACGGGCCTCGCGTGATCGTCGACACTGGTGTCGATGCGGCGGCGCTTCGCCGGGTTCTCGATGTGTTGGAGCGCCCATGATCCCACTTCCGCAGGGGGTGCGGGTCTGGCTCGCGACCGGCCACACCGATATGAGGAAGGGGTTTGCGAGCCTGTCGTTGCTGGTGCAGGAGGTGCTGCGGCGCGATCCGCTGAGCGGTCATCTGTTCTGCTTCCGGGGACGTCGGGGCGATCTGTTGAAGGTGATCTGGCACGACGGCCAAGGCGCGTGCCTGTTCACGAAGCGGCTGGAGCGAGGCCGCTTTTTGTGGCCGAGCGTGGCGGACGGCGCGATAACGATCTCTCCGGCGCAGCTCGGCTATCTGCTGTCGGGGATCGATTGGCGCCATCCGCAGGAAAGTTGGCGTCCGACGTCGGTGGGATGATGGATTTGGCTTGCAGGCGATGATGGATGTGATTCCATCGCCTTGTGAAACCCGCGTCTGAATCGCTTCCGTCCGATCTTGCTGCCGCCCACGCGATGATCCTCGCGGAGCGCGCCGCGCGAGTGGAAGCGGAAGCTGTTGCGGCGGGCGCCAAAGCCGAGGCGGCCACCGCTCAGGCGGACCTCTCCAGCCATGAAGCGCTGATCGCCCATCTGAAACTCCAGATCGAGAAGCTGCGGCGCGAACTCTACGGCAGCCGCTCGGAACGCACGGCGCGGCTTCTCGAACAGATGGAACTGCAACTGGAAGACCTGGAGGCCGCCGCAACCGAGGATGAACTGGCAGCGGAGAAAGCGGCGGCGCGAACGGAGACGGTCAAGTCGTTCGAGCGCAGGCGACCTTCGCGCAAACCCTTTCCCGAGCATTTGCCGCGTGAGCGCGTGGTGATTGCTGCGCCCGAGAATTGTCCCTGCTGCGGCTCGGCGAAGCTGTCGAAGCTCGGCGAGGACGTCACTGAGACGCTGGAGGTCGTTCCCAGGTCCTGGAAGGTGATCCAGACGGTGCGGGAGAGATTCTCCTGCCGGAGCTGCGAGACGATCGCGCAGCCACCGGCACCGTTCCATGTGACGCCGCGCGGCTTCGCTGGGCCGAACCTTCTGGCCATGATCCTGTTCGAGAAGTTCGGCCAGCACCAGCCGCTGAACCGGCAGAGCGAGCGATATGCCCGCGAGGGGATCGATCTGAGCGTATCGACACTGGCCGACCAGGTGGGCGCCTGCACGACGGTGCTGCAGCCACTCCACGCGCTGATCGAGGCCCATGTCCTGGCCGCGGAACGGTTGCACGGTGACGACACCACGATCCCGATCCTGGCGAAGGGCAAGACGGTCAAGGGGCACATCTGGACCTACGTCCGTGACGATCGTTCCTTCGGCAGTCGGGCACCGCCGGCGGCGCTGTATTACGCCTCGCGCGACCGACGGCACGAACATCCCGTCCGGCATCTTCGCGACTTCGCCGGCATTCTGCAGGCCGACGCTTATGACGGGTACAACGAGCTTTACGCGGCGTTCCGCTTGCCGGGGCCGATCACATCGGCGCTGTGTTGGGCGCACGCAAGGCGGCAGTTCTTCGAGTTGGCTGATATT
Organism: Bradyrhizobium sp. AZCC 1610; assembly: GCF_036924515.1. Lineage (NCBI taxonomy): Bacteria > Pseudomonadati > Pseudomonadota > Alphaproteobacteria > Hyphomicrobiales > Nitrobacteraceae > Bradyrhizobium > Bradyrhizobium sp. AZCC 1610. The sequence goes on from NZ_JAZHRR010000001.1 coordinate 1,333,880, forward strand.
GCCGCCAATGCCCGGCGTGGCAAGAAGGCAGCCGCGATCTCGCCTGTCGCGCTGGAGGCCGTCAGGCGCATCGATATGCTGTTTGATATCGAGCGCGGCATCAATGGCCTTGTCGCTGACGAGCGGCGGCGCGTCCGCAAGGAGCAGAGCGCCCCTCTTGTGACGGCCCTGGAAGCCTGGCTGCGGGAGGAGCGTGCCCGCCTGTCGCGCTCGGCCTCCGTTGTCGAGCCGATCGACTACATGCTCAAGCGTTGGGACCGGTTTGCGCGATTCATCGACGACGGCCGGATCTGCCTCACCAACAACGCGGCCGAACGCGCGCTGCGCGGCTTTGCTCTGGGACGCAAATCCTGGCTGTTCGCCGGCTCCGAACGCGGTGCCGATCGTGCCGCTGCCATGGCCACGCTAATCATGACGGCGAAGCTCAACGATATCGATCCGCTGGCCTGGCTTGCCGACGTACTCGGCCGCATCGCCGGCATCCCGCAGGGGCGGCTCCATGAGCTGCTGCCCTGGGAATGGAAACGCACGGCGTCAAATCCCGCCGCCGCTCAGGCAGCCTAACTATCACGTCGGGTCAAAACGGCATCGACGGGCTGCGCGATCTTCTGGCGTGGAATTGGAGTGTCGCACCCGAACGAACTGGGATGGCGGCATGATGCGCATCATCGCAGGCTGGCCGGCTCGACTGCGGTCTCGGCGTCCGCAGTATCGGCGTGGATAGCCTCCCGGATCAGCCGCTCCGTCGTCTGCTCGAAATAGAGCCAGAGGTCCGTGTGCAGGTCAGAAAACTGCCGCCACACCACGGTGTCGAAAAAGCGGCGCGGTGCCCTGACCATGATCGTCGTCGAGCGCTGCCGCGGATATCGGAACGGCCGAATGCCATAACGCCGGCACAAGGCGATGAACAATCGGACCGACCATTGGTCCGGCAAGCTGAACTTCATCTCGACGGCGGGATCGCGGCGGCAGGCCTCCTCGAGCTTGGCCTTCAGCCGCTCTGCCGCGGCTTCGGCGGCATCACGTTCTCCCGCAGTGGTCGCGCCGAAATATAGCGCTTCCACCTTCTTTAGCCGCTCCCGAAGCTGCTCTTCGATCAGCATAACCTCGCTCCTTGATAGAAACGAGGCCATCGCACGAACCGGCCGTCAATCGCGGAAAATACGCCGTCCACACATCATTGCACGGCCGGCCTGGAGTTCGGACCAGAGTCTCCCGCGGCCTTGGGCGGATGCTTACGGTAGCAGTGGACGATCGGTGAAGCTGGTCGGGCCGCGTGGCTGATTGTCCGCTGCGGTGAGATGGGCGGTCGGCCGTGCAGTAGGGTATTTCAGCGGCGGATGAGGTGATGAGGTCGCCAAATATTCTACTCGGAGACCCAGTTGTCGTTGAGCACGCGGTGAGGTTCGGGGCCTAAAGTCCGTAGGAATTACGAGCGGGGCCTGGAATTTCTCGATTGGCAGAGACGGCGATGTAGTCGTGCGCGCGCTTGTTTTCCGTCAGTGTAAGGGACACAAGAGATTTTTCGATCCCGAATGTCTTGTATCCGATTTGCGTTAGCATCGCGCTGATTTGTGGAGCATCATGGGCCGAATCCTCAAACAAAATTGCCCGAGGATGCAACCGATCGAAATGCGAAAGACACGACTCTATGATCGTTTTTTCGTGTCCTTCTGCATCAATCTTAACTAGGTCGATTCTCGAAGTCGAAGCGTGGGCGAACAGCCGGTCGGCCGATTGCGTCTGAATACGGATGGCGTCTTGACCGCCGGTGGCGACTATTCGGCCGGCGCCGCTGTTTGCTTTGTTGGTTTGAAACCATACTTCGCCGTCCGTGTCCGACAGAGCGCATGGGACGATAGTTGATCGGTCGGGAGGCAGGTTAGCGCGCAAGAGCTTAAGGACGCCCTCTTGAGGCTCCACGGCAATCGCTCTCGATCCTTGTACGTTCTTCAAAAAGCAAGCGCTCACATACCCGATGTTGGCCCCGACATCGAGTAAAACATCGTTCGGTTGTGAGAAATTGCAGAGGATCTCGATAATAGAGCGGTCGAATTCTCCGGTCAGGTAAATGTGCCGTCCAATCAATTCGTTTGGATTGACGGTCATCGCGAAGCCATCCGTAGTCTGCACGGTAGCCTCGTTTGTACGAAAATGCAGTCCACTAAAAAACTTGTCGACGATACGACCTGCACCGCGCGGAAACGGCCAGGGGCGCAGCAACATTTGCGGAACAAGATGTTCTTTGTTCAACGGTCAACACCTCCAAAACTGCAAACTACTCGACGTTGCCGCCCCCGCCAATACCCACAGGATGTTTCTCGCGCGGGCGAAATCTATTTTCTCATTTATACTCGATGATTTTAGGCTGCCCGCCATGAAGATGATCACGATAGAATTTGAGCGCCCCGACCAATTCGGGGAAACGAGCCGCGACCTGGAAAGATGAAAGCTTGATTCGATCGTCGAATTTTCCCGGATTTTTCATCGCAAGGCGGCAAAGCTGCACGGGAAAGATCAACCAAGCCATCAATCCCATCGGATAGAAAACGACTGCTGATACGACGCAGGCTACGGGCACGGCGAAGCCCCATACGAGCGCGCGGCACGATTCTCGTACCCCAAAGCGTTCCGGCAACGCTCCATGCAGATAGGCGCCTTGTGCGAATGCATATCCGGCTCTCGAAGACCGCTTCCACCATTGTGAAAAATGCAGCATTGCAGCGTCGTGCAGAGCCATCTCGTCGGTGAGCCGCCAGAGCCGCCAGTTCGCCTGACGAAGCCGAACGGACAACTCTTCTTCTTCGCCGGCAATCACGTCTTCCCGATATCCGCCCACGCCCTTCAGCGCCTCGGCGCGGATCATCACGTTGCCGGCAAAGGCGCGTACCTCGCCGGCGGGGCGGTCCCACTCTTTGTCGCACAGCCAGTTGTAGACCGATCGATCGGGATGTCGCTCGCGGAGCCTGCCGCATACGGCGGCGGCATCCGCCTGGCAATCGAGAAAGGCGACGGCGGCCTTAGGCCATCCGCTCGCAAGCTCGCAGTCGCCGTCCACGAACTGGACGTAAGGCACATCGGGGATGATCGTCAGCAGGCGGGCAAAACCGGCATTGCGGGCGCGGGCCGCGGTGAAGGGAATGCTGGGATCGAGCTCGATGACCTCGGCGCCCAGCTCGCGTGCGACCTGCACCGATCCGTCCGTCGAGTTGGAATCGACGTAAACCACCGCCGCCGCCGTGGACACCGAGCGCAGGCAGGTGACGAGCCGCTGGCCCTCATTGCGTCCGATGACAACAACGCCGAACTTTGCAGGCCCCGTGTCGATTGTGTGATTAATGCTCTCGCGCGTTTGCAAAATGGAATCTCTTAACACTTTAATCGGACGGCGGTCTGGGATGCCGGTGTACTTCCATCAATTCGATCCGGAAACGCGACGGCAGGGACAACCTGTTTAGCAAGCGGCTGCGCCGGCGTGGCAGATCGACTGGAACGGCTAGTAACACGAACAGAAAGCAGCAAAGGCACTATTGCTGAGCGTGGTGAATTGCCCCGGGATACCCTGTCGCCACCCCGTATGGCTCGACGTCGGCAATCACGACGGCATTTGCCCCGATCCGCGCATGCGCCCCGATCTTGACCGGCCCAAGGATCTTGGCGCCAGCCCCGATGTCGACATGGCCGGCAATTTCGGGAACCCCGCCGCGGCCGCGGCTGCCAAGTGTGACCTGGTGGAAAATCAGGCAATTCACCCCGATTTTGGCGTCCGGATGAATGACAATGCCGTTGGGGTGGGGGACCAGCAGCCCGCCGCCGATCTGGCAGGTTAGCGGTATTTCGGCTCCCGTCACCACGCTCCAGAAGCGGTGGCGCAGCACGATGAACTTGCAGCACAGCGTGCCAAAAAGGCCGCCGCGTGCCTGCCAGAACTGGTAGCGCCGGACCGTCAGCAGTAGCTTGGGGCCGGGGTCCCAGAACTGCCGGGGGCGCTCCCGCGTCCAGTCGGGAACATCGGCGCTGATCTGTTCGGTAGCCTGATCCACGTGTGCACCTGTCCTGGGATTAAACTAGATAGCGGACGGCTCGGCGCGTTGGAAGCGCTCGCTGCTCAATGCGCGCAACCATCTCTCTATCGACCGTCGATCGCCGACGACCCGTGATTCCCCGGGGGCGGCGTGCCCGCCCATCCATTTCCTTCGAATTGGCAATTCATTCGGGATGCGGTATTAATCACGTATATTAAATCGATTTCACTAAGCAAGATTTTCGTAGTAGATCACTTACTATTCGTTAATCATATGATGGCTCACCCGCGGTGCGCCGGGCGAAATTTGAAGTTCGTGGAGCTTTTATGTTGAAGACTTTGCGCACCCCTCCGGCCTCGTCCGGTTTTGCCGAGCGATCTGCGGACCCGCGATTGGCATGCGCCTCTACGGACGACCTCTCCCGCAACGTATTTGGCCTCCTCGGCATTCCCGTGGATGCGCTCGATTTTCCGTCGCTGCTGCGCGCGATGGATCTCGCGACGAATGCCGGCTCGCCATTTCTGATTTCGACGCCCAATGTCAATTTCCTCGTCAAGAGCCAGATCAACGGCACGTTCCGTGAGTCCATGCTGCTCAGCGATTTGTGTCTTGCGGACGGCATGCCGCTGATCTGGATCGCCAAACTGCTGCGCATTCCGATCCATGAAAGAGTCGCCGGCAGCGACCTGTTCGGCCGGCTCAAGTCGGCCAATGGGACAGGCCGGCGTCTGCGGGTCTTCCTGCTGGGTGGAGCCGAGGGGCTGGCGGCTGCGGTCGGCGCCAGGCTGAACGCCGAGCGGGGCGGGCTGGATTGCGTCGGTGTGCTTAATCCAGGTTTCGGTACGATCGAAAAGATGAGCTCGTCCAAAATAATCGATGAAATAAATGCCAGTAACGCGGATTTAATTGCGGTGTTTTTCGGCGCGGAGAAGGCCCAAGCCTGGCTGCTGCATAACCATTGGCGGCTGCGCCCTCCCGTTCGAGCCCAGTTCGGCGCCACCATCAATTTCGAAGCTGGAACTGTCCGGCGGGCGCCGCCGATGCTCCGCAGTACCGGGTTCGAGTGGCTGTGGCGCATCAAGGAAGAACCGTATCTTTGGCGTCGTTACTGGAGCGACGGCAAGGTGCTGCTCGCGATGCTGGTCACTTGCGTCCTGCCCCTGATGCTCAGTGAGCGGCGGACGCGAAACTTGAACAGGCTGTCAATCGCAAGGAGCGAAGACCACGGTTCCGTGACCCTTGCTCTGTCGGGGGCCGCGGTGGTTACCCATGTCGACGGCGCTATCGAACAGCTCCGCGACGCGCTCGACAGCGGCAAACGGATGATCGTCGACGTTTCGAATACGCAATACATCGACGCAAGGTTCTTCGGGTTGTTCCTGATGGTCCGAAAGCAATTGGCCAGCCGGGGACAGAAACTGCTGTTTACCGGTGTGTCCGCCACCCTGCGACGAATATTCCGCCTGAACAGATTCGAATTCCTTCTGTCGCAGGAAGTGTGATAGCGCAGGCAACAGACGATTATCCGGCCGGGTTCGGCCGTGTGACACTCATTCAGGGCCAGAGATGAAGCAGCCAGTTGGTCAGACTTTTCAAGTTCGCCGCGGACTTGCGCTCCTGCTCGTGACGTTCTTAGCGGGCTGTGGCTCGCCCGAGCAGAACGCGCAAAAATATTACGAGAGCGGAATGGCTCTCATCGAAAAGAAGGACGACCTCGAGGCGCGGAAGGAACTCCTGAAGGCCGTCAAGTACAAGAGCGACAAGGTTGAAGTGTGGCGGGCGCTCGCAGGCGTCGACGAACGGACAAAGTCGACTTCACTCTTCCTGGATTTGCGCCGTATCGTCGAACTAGACCCGAACGACCTGAATGCAAGATTGAGGCTTGCGCGAATTATGGTGGGCGGCGGGGCCGCCGAGGCTGCACTCCGGGTCGTCGATGCCGCTAACGAGGGCGACAAGCCGAATGCGGAACTCCATGCTTTGCGGGCGATCATTCTCCTGCGCACAAACGACAATGCCGGCGCGATCCGCGAAGCCCAGCGCGCCTATGAGATCGACCCGGCAAACGTCGATGCGATCTCGTTGCTTGCGTCGAAAAAAGTCGCAGATGGCGATCTGGACGGCGCACTGAAGCTTCTGGATTCTGTTCCTGCGGACAAGGACGAAACGCGCATTACACTGCAGAAGATCGACACGTACGCACGCAAGAAGGATTTGGCGAAGGCGGAGGAGTTGCTGCGCAAGCTGATCGCGCAGAATCCTCAGGAAGGCGCATACCGCGCCCAGCTTCTGCAGTTTCTCATCGCGCAGCGAAAGTTCGTCGAGGCCGAGAAGGAATTTCGGGCGAGGGCGGAAGCCAACCCGACCGATAGCAAGATCGGGCTCGACCTGGTTCGCTTTTTGGCTGCCACCAAAGGCGCGGATGCCGCCAGAGGGGAATTGGAAGCGCGGATCAAGGCAGGCGGCGATGATTTCGATTACCAGATAGCATTGACCGAACTGAATCTTGGGCAGAACCGGGCGGACGACGCCATGCAGGTTTTGCAGAAGCTGACCACCACGGCAGCTACCCCCGACAAGAAGCTCGCCGCCCAGGTCAAGCTTGCGGAGATCTATGTTTCCAAGGGAGAGAAGGCGTCAGCCGAGCCCTTGATCGCTGAAATCCTTGCAAAGGATCGTCGAAACGCCGGCGCGCTCCGGCTGCGGGCGGCCCTGAGCATCGACAAGGGCCAGTTCGACAGCGCCATTTCCGATTTGCGCGAGGCGCTCAACGATCAGCCGAAGTCGGTTGAGCTGCTGTCGCTGATGGCTGTGGCGTATGAACGCAGCGGGAAGGCCGAGTTGGCCGATCGTCAGTATGCCGACGCGCTGAAATCATCCAACTCCAATCCCGATGTCGTCCTCCGCTACGTCGCGTTCCTGCAGCGCAAGGGCGACGCGGCGCGCGCCGAAGAGATTCTAACGGAAGCTGCCAATCGCAATTCCGGCAATCTCCAGATCTGGTCGTCGCTCGCGCAGGTCAAACTGAGCCGGCAGAACTGGTCGGGAGCCTTGGCGATCGCGGACGCCATCGGACGCGTCGACGAGGGCCGCATGGCTGCTGAGCAGATCCGCGCCGCGGCGTTCGCGGGCCAGAACAAGATCGAGGAAAGCATCGCAGCGCTGGAGGCAGCGCACAAAGCGGCGCCGGACGCGCCGCAGCCGGTGCTTGCACTTGCCTCGGCCTATGTGAAGCAGGGCAAGCCGGACAAGGCCTCGGCGCTGCTGCAGGCGATGAGCAACAAGTTCCCGGCCAATGCCCAGCTTCTCGTGTTTCTGGGGCAGGCCAAACTGGCGGAAAAGAAGAACGACGAGGCACTGCAAAGCTTCAAGAAGGCCGTCGAGCAGCAGCCGAAAGAGCCGGCGGGATACACTGCGCTGACCGAACTCTATGTTCAAAGCAAGGACTATGAAGCGGCCGACAAGGTGCTCAAGGCTGGACTTGCGGAGTTACCCGGCAATGTAGCTTTTCGTCTCTCCCTGGCTGGATTGCAGATCCAGCGGGGCAACAACGACGCCGCAATATCCCAGTACGAAGCGATTGTGCAGGACCAGCCGAATTCCACGGTTGCGATCAACAATCTCGCCAGTCTGCTACTGGACAATCGGAGCGACAAGTCGAGCCTCGACCGTGCGTTTGAGCTGTCGGAAAAGCTTAAGGGCTCCAACGTACCGCAGTTCCAGGATACGTGGGGATGGGCCCAGTACAAGCGCGGCGATTTCAAGGGAGCGATCGCTACGCTCGAGGCGGCCGTAGCTGCGATGTCGAACCTTGCGGCGGTCCACTATCACCTCGGCATGAGCTACGCGGCTGCGGGGCAGACTGAAAAGGCGGCAGAACGGTTCAAAACCGCATTTTCTTTGGAGCCGGACGGGACATCGCTCAAGGACAGCATCCGGTCAGCGATGAAGTGAACGCCGGCTAGACTAGTTTCCGGATGGCAGCACAGTCCAGCTGTGCGTCACGACTAACATCAGGCTGTGGGAGTCCGCCGGCCCCGTGCCGGACACAGTTGGCGTGCCGGTAATCGGATCGAAAATGGTGGTGCCGGTGCTTGCGAACCGATGCAGGTACCGGTAGGTGGCCGACGCGAGCCACTCCCGGGTCAGATTGTAGCTGTACGTCGCCGATGCTGAAGCGTAATCCGTCGTCGTGGTCGCTATCTGCCGGTTGCCACTCGCTGAAAGCGAGAGGGTGGATCGTGAATTGATGCTGTGGCTCAGCGATGCCGTGATCGAATCCCGCTTGAACAGCGAGCCGACAACGCTCGGTCCAACCGACTGGCTGGCGATGACGGACAAGGTCGTGCTCTTCAACATTCGATAGGTCAGGACAGCGTCGCCGATCCAGTCGGCTACCGTGCTCGATACGGGTGTGGCAGACGTTGTGCCCCCGATTGCAGAACTCGAAACCCCTCGATCGGTCACCAGATAGGCGACGCCAGCATTGGCGCGAAAGGAAAGCACCGCCGACAAAGTGGCGTCGAACCCGGCCTGCTCACGAAAAATCTGGACCTGGGTATTGAACGCGTTGCTATATTCGAGCAGTTCATATTCGGAGGACAAGTTGATCGCCGTGACCGAACTTAGCGAACGCCGCCAATTGCCGCGCGCAAGTGTATCCGTAAATGGCGTGCCACCACTGGACGGCTCGTAACTCGTGTGGCTGGACGTGGCGAACAGAGACACTGTGTCAATTGCGGTGATCGAACGGTCGATTCCACCCGTTGCCGTAAGCCGATCGATGAAGCCTGAAGCCGGCGTGGAAACGCCGAGATCGTTCAGGATCGCAAGAGCGGTACTTTGCTGTCTCCAGCTTGCCTCGACATACTCCCGGTCGAATCTGTTCTTTTCCTTGAGCTCATAGCGCGCCTTGAATCCGTAGTTCAGGAATTCCGATGCGGTGCCGGCGACGCCCGGACCCCAGTACTTCTTGTAGGTGCCGTCGCCGGTGAAATTGAACAGGGATGTCGGTGTGCGCGCTTGTGCGTCAGCATTAAGCGTAGTGTAGGAACCCACCGATCCGGCGGGGGAGCTGCGCAAAAACTGATTGCTGTTCAGTTCGACAGTTTCGCTCTCGCTGGCCTTTATCGACCAATCGAACGCAAATGCCACGGACGGCGCCATGCCAAAGCACACCGAGACTGCTATGGCAGCTCTCTTCACGTTGCTTCTTGCCCCCGCCGATCGTCAGGCCTCACTCAAACAAGCGTCGTTCTGGAACCATGATGACGTCGCCGGCCCGCAAGGTGATGTTACCCTCCAGGTCGTTACCGGCTTCGTAAGCGCGATAATTGAACATGAAAATTGTTTCGTCGCCGCCGGGGCCCTTGCGCCTCACCTGGATGCGGTTCTTCGCAGCAAAGGGGCCGATGCCGCCAGCCAGGGCGATAGCCTGCATCAAGGTCGTTTTCTGTCTGACGACATAGGAGCCCGGCTTGATGATCTCGCCGGTGATGAAAATCTTGGGCTTCAAGTCGTCCTCGGGGATCTCCTTGGGAGCGTTTATAACTGCGACCGTAACGTCCAGATTCTCGTCCTTGTAGTTGTTCTTCAGCTTGTTCTTGAGAATGTTTTCGAGCGCCAACGGTGTGAGCCCGCGTGCCCGGATATGGCCGGCGAGGGGAAACGCGATTTCACCGGAGGGGTCGACGACAACGTTCCGATCGAGCTTGGGGTCTTGCAGGACCGAAATACTAAGGCTGTCGCCCGATTTCAGGGCCTGCGCGTTCGCCGCCGGGGTCAGGAAGGCAATACACAGCAGTGCCAGCAGGATTCGCATGTCGTTCCCCCAAACTATCGGCAAAAAAGCCAGTAAACAAAGACACTTGGGCCACCGTGTGGGGATCCACCCGAACACGCAGCCATTATTCAGCCCTGAGGGAAGCTAATAGAATACAAGGACTTAGGGAACCCGAGAGAACTTTTTTACCGGAAAAATGCTGTACTGTTGCTTGTCTGCAATGACGTCCCGAACAATCTGATCCGAAATCACTCGCTGGTCATTGGCAAAGCCATAAACCAGCGCTGTATCGCACAAAACATTAATCATTCGGGGTATTCCACCGCTCGCGGACGCGATCAGCGAGCAGGCCTCCTGGGTGAACAGGGGACGGCGGGCACCCACCGCCTGGAGCCGGAACGCGATGTAATTGGCGACCTCCCGGTCGTCGAGGGGGCGAAGGTGGAAGTCGGAGGAAATCCGCTGTGCGAACTGATGCAGTTTGGGCGCCAGGAGCAGGTCGCGGAGCTGGGGCTGACCGACCAGGATCAACTGCAAGATCTGAAACTTGTCCGCGTTAATATTGGAGATCATGCGCAAATGTTCGAGCGCTTCCGGCTCGAGATTCTGCGCCTCATCGATGATCAAAATGGTCCGTCTTCCGTTGGCGAATTGACCATACAGAAAATCTTGTAACTTCTTGAAAAGATTAGGGTAATCACCGTCGAACGATTGCCCGAGCGACATCAGTATCCATTGCAGCAATTCCTGCCGCCCTTGCGGGGAGTTCGAGATCAGGCCGATTGTGATCGCCGGGCTGACCTTCTTGAGCAAATGCCGGACCAGGGTTGTCTTGCCGGAACCTATTTCACCTGTAATGACGGTGAAGCCGGCGTTATTCATGACGCCGAACTCCAGCATCGTGAACGCCATGGAATGCATTTTGCCCCAGTAAATCAGGTCGGGGTCGGGGAGAATTGAAAAAGGTTTCTCCCGGAGCTGATAAAACGCCTCGTACATTGAACTTCCTTAGCCCGGCTACAGACCCTTATAGCGTAATTCGGGAAATTACCTTGCCTCCCTCAACCCATTTCTCCGATCTACGTAAATTTGGCAAAGCGGCGGCCGATGGAACCACCATTAAGATTGAAATTTGAAACTCACGGCGCTGAGCAACTATTCATTAAATCCCTGCAAGATCGATGCTAGATTGCAGTCCGGAGCGAAGCGCCACCGATTCATTTCGCGGCATCATTAGCCTAGCAGGCTCGCAAACAAACGCTCGGACGACATATGTTGCAGAAAGTTGAATTTGAGGACGATTTCCAGCCGCTGCAAGAGGACCGTAGTCACCTATTGCAGCTCTCTTTCTATTGGGAACTGGTAAAGCGGCGCTGGGCCTATTTCGCGCTGCCGTTCGTCACGATCCTGGCTGCGGGCGCCGCGGCAGCTTTGCTGTGGCCGCCTACCTATCTCTCGGAAGGACGGATCCTCGTTCAATCGCAGCAGATCCCATCCGAACTGGTCCGGCCTACGGTCACCAGTGCTGCGCAGGAGCGTATTCAGGTCATTCAGCAGCGGACGATGACGCGAGATAATCTCATCGCGATCGCCGACAAATTTAAACTGTTCCCGGACAAGCGCACGCTGATGTCGCCGACCGAGCTCGTCGCGGCGGTCAAGAAGAACACGAAAATCGCGCCGGTCGACGTTCACCTGGACTTCAAGCAGCGGACGCGCGCCGCGATGGAAAATCCCACGATCGTTTTTTCGGTCGGATTCGAATACGGCAATGGTGCGGTGGCTGCGCAGGTTGCCAACGAGTTGATGACGCGGATCCTGAACGAGGATCTTCGGGATCGGACCAGCCGCGCCACGGACACGACGAAATTCCTGGCACGAGAGGTGCAAAGGCTTCAGGTTGAGAACTCGGCGCTCGATGCCAAGATTGCTCAGTTACGGCTCACGCAGGGCAAACCGGCATCGTCCGGCGGCTCCGATCAGCCGACGACAACCCTTACGCAACTCAAGTCAGAACTGATCCAGAAGGGTGCGCTGTACTCAGAGCGGCACCCTGTGATCCAGTCCCTGAAGAAGCAGATCGAAGCCCTGGAAAAGGTGGCCGCCGTGCCGGCGCCCACCAACGACGCGGCGGCGGCTGCCAGTATCGAGGCGATGGTTGCCCAGCAGGAGAGTCTGCAAAAGAACCTCGATGCCGCCTCAGCAAAATTGGCGGCCGCACGGCTCGGTGAAAACCTTGAAAAGGACCAGCAGTCCGAGAAGCTCGAAATCATCGAGCAGCCCACGGTTCCGCAAGAGCCGGTCAAGCCCAATCGGCTGAAAGTCCTTGCGCTGGCCTTCGCGGCCGCGCTGTTTGGCGGAGCAGGACTGACGTTCCTCATGGAGATCCTGGACAAGGGAATCCGAAGGAGTAATGACCTCCTGTCCGTGGTCGATGGTCGGTTGATCGTTTCAATTCCCTACATCAAGACAGCAGCCGAATTGCGCGCGGGGCGGAGACGGATGCTTGCTCTTCTGGGAGCGTTGGTGCTGGTTGTGATCGGGCTGTTGATAGTTGCCTATCTGTTTCTTCCACCGCTTGACCTGATGATTGCCAAGGCCAGGGTCGGGCTGTTTCGATAATTCGCGGAGTCACGCAGTGGATTCAATAAAGCAGGCTGTTGAACTCGCGCGAGCTGCGGAGGCGGTGCACCGTCCGGCGGCGTTGGGCGGATCTTCCCTCGCTGCTGAAGGGTCCCTGCAGCGCTCTGCCGAGTCGCCGTTCAGGGAAGTGCGCCTTAGCGCCGATCATCTCGAAGCCCATCGAATAGTGGCCTATGGCACTTCCAGCCAGCACGGCCGCTACTACGACATGTTGCGCACGCAGGTGCTGCAGGAGATGGACAAGAAGAGCTGGCAGTTTCTGGCTGTGACTTCGCCGACCGCCGGGTGCGGAAAAACGGTAACGGCCTGCAATCTTGCGCTGAGTATTTCCCGGCTGCCGGAGCGGTCGGTACTGCTGGTCGATCTTGATTTGCGCCGGCCAGCGGTTGGAAATTATCTAGGCATCAGCGGCAATGGTGGCGTTCTCAACGTGCTCGAAGGACGCACGCCACTTTCGTCAGCGGTTGTACAGGCAAGCATCGGTCCGAATAGCATGCTGGTGCTGCCCGGATCGGTCTCGTCGAACTCTTCGGAATGGATGGCCTCGCAGACGATGGGGGCGCTGCTCCAGACCATCAAGCGAGACTTCCGGTCGCGGATCGTCATCTTCGATCTTCCGCCGATGCTGCTTGGCGATGATGTGATTTCTATTCTACCCAGAATAGATGCGGCGCTGCTCGTTGCGGGGATTGGGAGTACGACGGTTTCTGACATCAAGGAATGCCAGCGGCATTTGCAACGAACACCTGTTCTCCGTGTCGTTGTGAACAAGTCGACCGAGACGGCTGGTTCGTACTACGGCTACTATTGATTTCAAATCCAACCGTGATTCCGAAACGGCGTGAGGTTCGATTGCGGGTCTTCCGGAAGGCTATTGTCGTCCTTCGCTGAGGAACGCCTGATAGGCGAGCCTGATGCCCTCCTCGAACGAGGTGCTGGCGCGCCAGCCAAGTTTGGCCAGCCAGCTGACATCGAGCAGCTTGCGCGGCGTGCCGTTCGGGCGCGAGGTGTCGAAGCCGATCTCGCCGGTGTAGCCGACGGCCGCCGCGACCACGCGGGCGAATTCGGCGATCGTGATGTCCTCCCCGGTGCCGATATTGACCAGCCCATCGCCAGAATAGGTCTTCATCAAGTGGATGCAGGCGTCCGCGAGATCGTCGACATAGAGGAATTCGCGCCGCGGCGTGCCGGTGCCCCAGACCACGACCTCCCTGGCGCCGGACATCTTTGCCTCGTGGAAGCGGCGGATCAGGGCGGCCACGACGTGGCTGTATTCGGGATGATAATTGTCACCGCGGCCATAAAGATTGGTCGGCATCACGTTGATGAAGTCGGCGCCATACTGGCTGCGATAGGCCTCCACCATCTTGATGCCGGCGATCTTGGCGATCGCATAGGGCTCGTTGGTCGGCTCCAGCGGCCCCGTCAGCATGGCATCCTCGCGCAACGGCTGCGGCGCCAGCTTCGGATAGATGCAGGACGAGCCTAAGAACATTAGCTTCTCGGCGCCGTTGACATGCGCCGCATGGATCACATTCGCCGCAATCACCAGATTGTCGTAGAGGAATTCGGCGCGCAGCGTGTTGTTGGCGACGATGCCGCCGACCTTGGCGGCGGCGAGAAACACCACCTGCGGGCACTTGGCGGCAAACCATTTGTTGACCGCGGCCTGATCGCGCAGATCGGCCTCGCTGCGGCTCGCCGTCAGCAGTTCGACATCTTCCGCCGCCAGCCTGCGCACCAGCGCCGACCCAACCATGCCGCGATGCCCGGCGACGTAGACCGTCTTGCCTTTCAGCTCAAACGGAAGGCTTGCCATTGGCGACCTCCCGCCGGGCGTCAGCGAGATCGCTAGCGACCATTTCCTTGACCAGCTGGGCGAACGACGTCCTGGGCTGCCAGCCGAGCTTCTCGCGCGCCTTGCTGGCATCGCCGACCAGAAGATCGACTTCGGTCGGCCGGAAATAGACCGGATCGATCCTGACCAGGGTCTTGCCGGAGTTGGCGTCGACGCCGGTCTCGTCGACACCCTTGCCGCGCCATTCAATGCGGCGGCCGACTTCGGCGAACGCGAGTTCGACGAACTCGCGCACCGACCGGGTCTCGCCGGTCGCCAGCACGAAATCGTCGGGCGCGTCCGCCTGCAGAATCCTGTGCATGCCCTCGACGTAATCCCGGGCATGGCCCCAGTCGCGCTTGGCCCCGAGGTTGCCGAGATAGAGCACCTCATCGATGCCGGTTTCGATGCGGGCGACACTGCGCGTGATCTTGCGGGTCACAAAGGTCTCGCCGCGGATCGGGCTCTCATGGTTGAACAGGATGCCGTTCGAGGCATAGATGCCGTAGGCCTCGCGGTAGTTCACCGTGATCCAGTAGCCGTACAGCTTGGCGACGCCGTAAGGCGAGCGCGGGTAGAACGGCGTGGATTCCCTCTGCGGCACCTCTTGCACGAGGCCGTAGAGCTCCGAGGTCGAGGCCTGATAGAACCGCGTCTCCTTCTCCATGCCGAGGATGCGGATCGCTTCGAGCAGCCGCAGCACGCCGATGGCGTCGGCATTGGCGGTGTATTCCGGGCTTTCGAAGCTGACGCCGACATGGCTCTGGGCGGCGAGGTTGTAGATCTCGGTCGGCCTGATCTGCTGCATCAGCCGGATCAAATTGGTCGAGTCGGTCATGTCGCCATAGTGCAGCAGGAACGGCACATTGCGGGAATGCGGATCCTGGTACAGGTGATCGATGCGCGCGGTGTTGAACGAGGACGACCGTCGCTTGATGCCGTGGATCTCATAGCCGAGGCCAAGCAGATATTCGGCCAGATAGGCGCCGTCCTGGCCAGTGACGCCGGTGATCAGCGCCACGCGCCGCTGTGAATGTTCATTCGTCATGCCAGCTCCAATGTTTTCTTTCCGCGCGCCAAGGTGCCAAACTTATTGAACGCCGACGCTGTGATTTGTCTCAATGTGCGGGCGATCGATCGGCAGAGCCAAGGGGGCCGACTAGAGCTGCAAATGGGCGGGCAAGAAGGCCGCAATTTCTGAGGCCGGTACAAAGTATTTGGCGATATCACGCGTTTCAGTCTTTCTGGTATCAGGTCGATAATATGGTTGCGATATTTTCCGGCTCATTATGCCGAGCAGGCATTTGCGTTTGACATCGAACACCCCTGACCCGGAATTGCCGGTGCGAGCCACGTCGGATATGACCGTACTGAATCGGCTGCGGGTTCCGATCGGCAGCCGATCGGGCGCGAGGATGTGGGAGCGCACGGCCGATCCCGGCACAATGGTCACAACCTCTTGTCCCGGCCTGGGCGGTTCAGTGCAAATCGAGTTTCGCCGAAGTCGCAAGCGCGACGGAAGAAGCTCTTCTTCGACCGATAGCAACGTGAGATCCGTTCCCTCGAAACTGCCTTCCTTGACGACACGGGTCGGATATTCCGAGCCGGCAATCGCGATCTTGGGCCGCGTCAGCCAAGTCCGGCCTGCAACATGCGCCGCCGTGATGAACAGGCCTTTTCCGAGATAGATGCCGGATCCCGGTCCCCAGCTCTGCATCGGCGTCTGGTGAATGTGCACAGCGTACGGCAGCAGCGTATCGTCGGCACCTTGCGCGCATGCTGGCTGCCACAGGATCGCCAGAAGAAGTGCGCCCTGGAGAAACGGTGCGCACAGCAACTTCGCGGTGGGTCGATCGAACGCCAAAATTACCTGCCAGGTGCACGGTCGTTTGTTAATGGCGATCTTCAGCTCGCGCCGGTAAAGAATTTGATTTCCTGAGGCGGAATGGCAGAAAGCAGATCGCGGATAAATTGGTCCTGCAGCTTGAATGATACATCCTTCGGCAGACCGATGGTGGAGACCCTGATCAGGGCGCCATCGGGAATGATCCCACGCAGGCCATACTTCAATCGGCTGAGCTGATGATCGACGACGCCGTTGGCGATGTCATTGCCGATCCGCAGCCAGTAGGTGACCGGCTCGAAGCGCGACTCCCTTGCCGCAATCAACCGGGTCATCTTGATGGGTTGCGCGCCGTTGCGATAGTTGATCGCGGCGTCCGCCTTTTCCGAGATCCGGAAGCCATTGGCCGTATAGCAAATCTCCGGGCGGTGGGACTTCAGCCGATAGTTCTGCACCGGACCATATGCGACCATCAGCATGACGATGTTGCCATGCCCGTCGGTATAGCCTCGACCAACTTCCTGGCTGTAGATCTTTCCCGCAAGCGGATCCGGCTGAACATATGCGTCCGGATCCGCCGGGCGGACCGGGCTGATTTCCGGAACGAGCGTCCAGGTTCCAAACTGACGGGGAATGACGGTTTCAAGGCTGGGGGAGGCCGATGTACGGGCCATCAGTTGGCGGGGCGCCAGCACGGTCGCAAGCACGGCGCAGCCCACGATTGCAATACATGCCAATATGATCTGAATTCGAGGGTATTTCATTGAGGCCCACGCACAATCTTCGAGAGTTAATTGGATCAGCCGTTTCGAACGAGGATATACTCCAACCGGCCAATTTGCAGTCAAAAGAAAGAGATAATCGGCCCGCTTAACGAAATTAACATAAATAACGGAAACCGCAGTGAAAAAGCGTTATTGGCTCGACCCGGGGCAGCGGGCTGTTTAGTCATACCAAGATTAGGGCACGGCCAGCCTGTTGTATATGCTTCTCGGCCTATTTGGATGCACGGAGTTCCTGGATGAAGGGTATGTCCATCAAGATCGCTCGGCTTGCCGTTTTGCTTGCCTGTAGTGCGGTCGCCTTGGCCGGCTGCGGCAAGAAAAGCGATCAGCCCGCGGCCTCCAAAGGACAGGTCGTTGCGCGTGTCGGTGAGGAAGTCGTAACCGTCCAGGATCTCGAGAATGAGTTCCGCTGGGCGAACGTAACTCCGGACAAGCAGAAGGAGCCCGAGATCGTCAAGCGCGTCCTGGGTGAACTGGTCGTGCGCAAATATTTGCTCCGCCAGGCCATGGCGGCGAAGCTCGATCGCGAGCCGGGCGTGCTGCTGGACCTGCTGAGATCGCGCGAGCAGATCCTCGAGAATGCGTATCTGCAGCGAACAGCGGCAGCCAAGGCGCCGGGCAAGCTAGATGTCGACAGGTACATCGCCAACAACCCGGCGAAATTCGCCGGCAGAAAATTGCTCAGCGTTGAACAGATCGCATTTCCGATCGGGCCGACCACCCAGTCCTTCGTCGAAGCGAACAAGGGTGCCAAATCGCTCGACGAAATCGACCAGAAGCTTACCGCAGCCGGAATCCCCCACGGCCGGCAAATGGGCGCGCTGAACAGCGGCGATCTCCCACCGGAGTTTTACGGTTTGATCGAGGCCAAGAAGGCGGATGACGTGTTCTTCGTTCGCGCCGGACAGAACGGGATGTTCTTCAAGGTCAAGGGCGAGGAGCCGCGCCCGCTCGAAGGAGAGCCAGCGGCCAATCTGGCGCGGCAATTGATGCGCGCGGATGCGGTCAAGGCCGAACTGGGGATTGCGGCCTATTCGGCGAACCTCGAAGCGAAATATGAAGGTGAATACGCAAAGATCATGCAGCCGGGAGATGGAAAGAAGAACTGAGCGCAGAACTTAATCGCGCCGCCGTAAAAATGTTCCTCAGGGCGATATCGACGTGAAATGACAACGTTTTTTGATGTGTTGACCGTTACCTGTTTCGTGGCGCTGGTGATCGCGTTTTTCCAGTTCACTGAGCGCGACAATCGAACGTTGCTGCACTTCATGCTGGCCGGCATCGTATTCGCCGTCGCCAACCAGGTCGGAAATGCGGGGGCGTTCTACCTTGCGCTGATCCTGATCCTTGCTGGCGCTGGTTACGCGGTCTTGATAGTGCGGAGATAGGCGGCTTGCTGCTTTTAATGCTATCAGTAAACTAGGTTTTGGAACCTGTTGGTATTGGAATGACATTTACGCAAGTAATTCCATCGGCGAGGGCGGGTTTTCTTGGCCCTTTTTTGTGGCCGGCGCTGCTTGGCGTCTCTGTGATCGCTGCCTATGCCCAGACCGTCCTCAGTTTGATTGACGGGCCTTGGCAGACCGAGCAGGAGGGTCATGGCCCGCTCATCATTGTGGCTTCGCTCTGGCTGACCTGGCAATCGCGCGAGAAATTGAGGGCCGTGGAAATTTCTCCGGCTCCTGTCACGGGCTGGCTTGCTCTCCTCGCCGGCCTGGTCCTGCTCTATCTGGCCCGAATCCAACAGGGTCTGGTTACCTTCGAAACCTTTTCCTTGATCCCCGTCATCGTCGGCTGTGTCCTGATTTCGGCAGGATGGCCGGCATTGCGGGTACTCGCATTTCCGATCGGCTTCCTGATCTTCGCAGTGCCAATGCCCGACTGGCTCGTCGATGCCGCCACGGTTCCGCTCAAGGTCTTTATTTCGAACGTCGTCACCAACGTGCTCTATGCGACGGGTTTTCCGGTTGCCCAGAACGGCGTCATGATCATGATCGGAACCTATCAGCTCCTGGTAAAGGACGCCTGTTCCGGAATGAATTCGATTTTTGCATTGTCCGCGATCGGCGTTTTTTATGCCTATGCGTTTCGCTGGCAGGAGAAAATTCGCAGCCTGCTCCTCCTCGCGGCGATTATACCCATTACCATCATTGCAAATTTCTGTCGCGTTTTCGCGTTGGTCCTGATCGCTTATTATCTGGGGCCTGACATGCTCGAGGGAATTCTGCACGATCTCACCGGCATCGGCCTTTTCGTCGTCGCAGTTATTCTGCTGTTCCTGTTCGATGCCTTTCTGGGCCTTTGTTTTGCGCTGGTGCGCCGTGTCCGCAGCCGCGCCGCGCCGGCGACGCCCGCCTAGCTTCGCGAACATCTTCGCTGCGTCTCATGAAATCGCCCGTTGAGGCGCCTTGCGCTTGCATGCGCATTCTGCGAGGTGGCTCGTTCGCGGCGAGCTTGCTAAGCTCGTTCCACTTCAAGACCGGTTCTTGACGAAGGTTGCCGTGAGCCGAACGTACGCCATACCCGACCTTCATGGCCGGTTGGACCTGCTGGATCGCGCCATTGACGCGATCGCCCGGCATGCGGAGGGGGTGGCTTCCACGATCATAACTCTGGGCGACTACGTCGATCGTGGGCCGCAGAGCAGACAGGTCATCGAGCGTCTCATGAGCTGGCGACCGGATGAATCGAAGGTCGTCAATCTGAAGGGCAACCACGAAGCCATGATGTGTGCGGTCTGTGAGAATAGGGCCGAACTCGACTGGTGGATCAAGAATGGGGGAGGCGAGACGCTGGCATCGTATGACCAAAGCCCGGCGCTTCCCGATTTGCGAGCGATCCCGGCCGACCATCTGGACTGGATCGTCAATCTTCCGCTGGTGCATGTCGATCGGCACAGAATATTCGTCCATGCGGCGGTCGATCCGAAAATTCCGCTTGAGCAGCAGAACGAGGAAACGTTGCTTTGGAAGCGTTATCCGAGCGGTGTCGATGTCGGCCATGGGCATCGCTACGTCGTACACGGCCACCATGCTGATACGCGCGCGCCCATTGCGGGCAAGCACAAGACCAATCTGGATGGGCTGGCCTGGAAAACGGGACGGTTGGTCATCGGGGTATTTGAAGACGGCCGGCCCGGTGGTGCCTCCGAGTACCTGGAAGTCTTCGGCCGTGAAATGTGAAGTCTAGCGCCTCGGCGGTGCGGCAACGGCTCCATTCTCCGAGGCCAAAGTTCCTTTTTAGGCAATCACCTGTCGCCCGTAGAGTTGACGGCGAATTGGTGCCGCGTCGTTTCACTCAAAAGCTTTGCCAGCATTGAAGTTCACGAAGAGGGCCCGGCTGCCTACGGAGAAGGCGCAGCACACCGCTCTAAAAGCAGCGGCGTCCCTGGCGGTCATGGAGCACATAATCCGTTCCGGGCGAGGGATAGTAAAGTTGCCCACACGAGCCGGAATTGACCGGATAGCCCAAAATGTCGAGCTTTCTGTCCAGTGCGTTTGGCGAGGCGGTCTGGTCGCTGCTTCCGCGCCCATAATACTGTCCGCTGTATTGTCCGCTAAATTGCCCGCCATACTGGCCGCCGTACTGTCCGCCATATCGGCCGCTATACTGCATGTTGACCTGACTGACGGCCGGCTGCATCGAGCCGATCACTGTCACAGCCGCCAGCAGGGAAAGCAGTATCCTCATCTCACTTCCTGGAAGCATGAGGCATGGCGCGACCGGGGTCGCCGACAATTATCGGCCCAACTGCCCGGACTAGGCTTCGATCAGTTCGGCCAGCTTAGCCGCTTCCTTGTCCACATCATGGCGTTGCAGGACCCGCTGACGGGCACTTTCTCCCATTCGCGTGATCGCTTCCGGCGCCGTGCCGAGACATTGCTCCATTGCCGCGGCCAAACTCTCGAGATCGCCGGCAGGAATCAGCCAGCCGTGCTCGCCATGCTGAATCAGTTCGGGGATGCCGGCGACGAACGTTGTGATGACCGGTCTGCGCAACGCCATGGCTTCCATGATGACGACCGGCAGGCCTTCGGCGAAGCTCGGCAACACCAGCGCCCGGGCTGCGAGAATTTCGGAACGAACCTCGTCGCTACTGATCCAGCCTGTTATCCGCACGATACCCGTCAGCCTGTACTTTGCGACGAGCGCCTCGATCTCGCCGCGCATTTCACCATCGCCGGCAAGCACCAATTCGAACTTTGCCCCGCGCTCCGCCAGCAGCCGCGCCGCCTCGATCAGAAGCAACTGCCCCTTCTGTTCACACAGGCGGCCCACGCAAACCAATCGCCGTTCGCCGCCCGCCGCCGTGGTGGCATTGGTTTGATAGAAGGCTGGTTCAAGCCCGCAATGCACCACCTTTATCTTGGGCCAATAGGAGTGGGGGACATTGCGAAAGAGCTGGCTCCGTCCGAATGAACTGACCGCGACGACAAAACGAGCCCGCCGGATTTTCTCAGGCAACGCGATGAACTTCGGCTTGTCGAATTCTTCGGGGCCGTGGGCGGTAAAGCTCCACGGTGGCCCTCCCAGTTCGTGGACCAGCATCGCGACTTCGGCGGAATTGGTTCCGAAATGAACGTGCAGGTGCTGCGCCTTGTCGCTGCGCAGCCACAGCGCCACCTGGCACGCCTCGAACAGATAAATCAGATGAACGGGGAGGGGGCGCTCCGCCCGCAGACCGACCTTGAACGTTAGGACGATCGCGCGAAACAGGCCGGCGGGGTTGGTTGCCACAATGCGCAGGAATGAAACCAGTAGCGGCACCGCGCCGCCGCGCAGGACGTAACGTGTGCGGGCCTGCTCCAACTGATCTTCGGCGCCGCGCTGCGCATCGGCCCAGCCCCGGACCGAAATTCGCAGGATCTCGTGGCCCAGGCGTTCGAGCGCCAGGATTTCGCGCCGAATGAAACTGTGGCTGATCGCCGGATAATGGTTAACCAGATAGGCGATCTTCATAAAGGGTGCTCTGCCTGACTTATCCGAAAGTAGGCCCGATAAAATACGGGCCCGCGTCCTATTTATCTATTTGGGAAATATAGTAGTAATCGAGAGGGAAACAGGATATTTATACCTGACTTCCATACTCACTTTTTTTGCAAAAGCGTTAAGTCAAACGTTTCGAGATCGGTATTTATGAAATGTTGATCTTGGCCGCACTGGCTGGGTTGCTCAGCGTTCCCGTCGCTGTCCTGCTGGTCGAAGTCCTTGCAGCTCTCAAGGCGCCAAAGCTGGAGCCTTTCGAGGCCAAAGAATTAAATATCGAGAAGCGTGTTGCAGTAATTGTCCCTGCGCACAATGAAAGCTTGGGACTTACTCCAACGCTGCAAGATATCAAGGCGCAGCTTGGCGCTGGAGACCGCCTTATCGTCATTGCCGATAACTGCACCGACGACACCGCGGCGGTTGCGGCCGCATCGGGTGCCGAGGTCATTGTCCGCAACGACCCCGACAGAATTGGCAAGGGATTCGCGATGGGGTGGGGCATAACCCATCTTAGCCAGGACCCGCCCGATTTTGTTCTCTTTGTCGATGCCGATTGCCGGCTCCAGGCCGACTTGATCGAAGGGCTCAAGCGAACCTGTCAGCAGGTTCAGCGGCCGGTACAAGCGCTGTTCATGATGCGAAGCGCTGAAAATTCGCCCATTAATCACAGCTTCGCGGAGTTCGCCTGGATTCTCAGGAACTGGATTCGTCCTCTTGGACTAAGAAACCTTCATGGCCCCGTTCAACTGATGGGGACAGGAATGATGTTTCCGTGGAATGCGATCAGCTCCGTCCCACTGGCTAGCGGGCACCTCGTGGAGGATTTGAAGCTGGGGCTCGATCTGGCGGAAATAGGCAAAGCTCCGTACTTCTTTCCGTTCGTGAGCGTTACCAGCACGTTCCCCACAAGCGCCAAGGGGACCGAGAGTCAGCGTCAGCGCTGGGTACAGGGTCATCTCGCCACAATCGGGAAATTCGTCCCGCGACTTCTCGCTGTCGGGTTAATGCGCGGCGACATAAAGGTCCTTGCGCTGGCGCTCGATCTTCTGGTGCCGCCGCTCTCTCTCCTGGCGCTATTAATCGTCGGGACGATGGTCCTGACTTCGTCCGTTGCACTGCTTGGAGGGCCGTGGCTGCCCACCTTGATCGCAGGCGGCAATCTCGTTGGATTTTTCCTATGTGTTGCTCTGGCTTGGTTTAAATTTGGACGTCAGGTTTTTCCTGCGCATGAGGCATTATCGTTTGGCACTTTTGCATTGAAAAAAATTCAGTTCTACGGCCGGATGTTGATAGGCGGCACCGCGTCCCAATGGATACGGACCGACCGATCAACCCCAAATTAACAACAGGCTCGCGGATTTTTTCCGCGACTTCCCCCAAACGGGTCACGCAAGCGTTATCGAACTCCAATAAAAACGCGCCGACAAAGATTAGTCTGATGTTCTGGTCGCATCACCCGAGTTTGACTGGCACATCGTTTGCTTGAGTTTCTCAGGCAGGAGCAGGGGGTACCCATGAATGCGCGCAACCGCACGACCGTGGATGTTCTGCCGAAATCAAAGAAGCCGAAGAAGGCGTTGAAAAAGCCCACGGCTGTCAGCATTACGGAGCGGTACCTGGAATTACGACGCCTTCGCGAGCGCTTGTCCGAGGCGGAAGCTTTGCAAAGTTCACAATGAAAAAGTTCGGTCAGGGGTTGGCTCCGCCGCTTTATCTGGCGGCGATCGGGATCGCCATGGTCGGCTGGCTGTGGGCGATATTTGCCGGCGTGGGATGGCTTTTGGGGGCTTAGCTGGCGCGCCCGGATGTCCGCCATCGGCGTGGGTGCACCGTCCAGCCTGACCATATTCAGTCCCTTGCACGGTGGTCCCGCGCAAGGCGGGTTCCAAGGCCGCTTCCCCGGCTACGGGCGCTATTTGTCACCCAGTTGGAAAAAGGTATGGCCAAGCGGGGTAGCCGGCTTGCGAATCGCTGCGCGGTCGGGTTCCCATCCAGATAGTGTCGGAGCGACGAGCGTCCTGGGGTAGGTTGCGTCGCCGTTTTTCTTCGGGCTTGTGACCGCCGGGATGGGCTGCCGGGTGGCATGAGAGGATGGGACCTATGCCGGATAGGCTGACGAGCGCGCTGCTTGCGGCGCTGAATGAATCGACCGAGATCAAGGAGAGCGATTGGCTTCAGCTCGAAAGAGCACTGCGCGGCCAATCGGACGGGGTTGATAGCGGGCCCGACGCCGACCCGGAAACAGGCCCGGAAAACAGGTTCGCCGCCACGGTATGCTCGGGGATGGCCAAGGTCCGAGCAAATTTCTGAGCGTTCGGCCACGATTTGGAAAAGCCGCCGAGACGGCTTTTTGTTGTACAGATAACCGTCGGCTTCTGGTGTAGAGAGCCATGTGGAAAGCGTTCGTCGTCTCGGCCGCCTTGATGTTGAGTTCGGCGGCGTATGCAGAGAGCGGTCGCATTAGGCGGCCGCCGCCATCTGCCGCTGAGGCCGAGCGGATTGCCTCGGAAATGGCCATGAACGACAGCCTGCTTCAGAAGGGGGACATTGTCGTCACCGACCGGGGCTTTTTCGTTTTTCGCGGGCCGGCACCCGACGGCGTGACCAACGAGTTCACAAGGGTGCCCAATCCCGGCAAACTAGGCCGGTAATCTCCGCCCAGGCACCGCCCGACGTTCAGCGGCAACCTATTTGGCGGCGGCACCTTTGACACGCTATTAAAAGTAGTTTAATTTCAGTTAAGTTAAAGGAAAGTAGTTTTAATTATTGCGAGGGAGGGCATTATGAACTCGAAATTCGTGCTCGCGGCAACGGTTCTTTTGATGGCGGCGGCAGCACCGCAGAGCGGTTACGCAGCCGTCGTACTCCAAGACAATTTCAACTCGTCCGGCCCGGGTGATACTCTCAACTGGGCGGGGGACGCGGTCTTCAAACCAACATCGCCCCCCGGCTCGGTCGATCTCATCGGCGTCGGCGGTTCGTATGATTTTTTCCCAGGTCACGGAAGTTATCTTGATCTCGACGGAACGACAGGCAATGGGAATGACCCTGCTGGTCAGATTACCTCGGTATTGTCCTTTGGGCCTGGTACCTACACCGTCTCGTTTTTGTTGGGCGGAAATCACAGAAATGCACCGGCTCAGGAGACAGTGGTAAGTCTTGGAGATTTCTCACAAGCAATTACGCTCACGTCGGGTGATCCGCTCACGCCTTATTCCTTTACGTTCACAACCGCTATTGGTGGAGCGTTGCAGTTTACGGAAACCGGGCCTTCGAATCAGCAGGGCAATATTTTGGACGATGTCGTTTTGACGGCCGTTCCGGAGCCGTCCACGTGGGCCATGATGATTCTCGGTTTCCTGGGCGTGGGATTCGTCGCTTATCGACGGAAATCAGCGGCAGCATTACGTCTCGCCTGAGCCCATAAATCCCAGCACATAATTGAAAGCCGCCGTGAGGCGGCTTTTTCTTTGGTGTGCCGAGTACGAGCGACAGCTTGGAGGTGGAAGTCCTCTGTCCAGCCTGATGACGGCGAAGGACTAGCGAAGCGCAAGGGTGTCACCGCGAGGTGGGGTCTGAAGAAAGCGTGGAGCAAAGCCGCGGCCCGATGGACAAACACCGGATAACGAGGCCTACCCGGCCGGACGAGCGAGCCAATGAGGTGGCGATCGCAACCGCAAAGGCGGCAAGAGGCCGATGCCGGACAAGGAGCGCCAGCTGGCCGAGAAGGAGACCAAGGTCTCGCGGACCGATCCAGATGCCGGCTACATGGCGCGCGAGGGCAAGCCGATGGGCTTCTTCTATCTCGATCACCGTACGGTGAATGGCAGGCTTTGCATCATCACCGATACCTACGCCATTCCCGCCAACTTGCATGACTCGATCGTCTATCTCGGCAGGCTCGACCGCCAACGACAGCGCTTCGGCTTCGATGTTGGCACAGTCGGGCTGGATGCCAGCTATGCCTGTTTCTGTGTCGCGCGTCCTCCGCCAGCCATAGCCACCCCGGGCATCGCGCGGGGGAAGAGAGATAGAGGATTGACATTGAAAATGGGGTAGACAAGCTCACCATCGCAAAGAGCTATTTCATTCAGTCATTTCTTCAGTTGAGTAGCCTACAATGAAATGCCCAATCATATCGGTGTTGTGGCTGTTTTCCCTGTTGTGCTTTCCGGCATGGGCGCAGCAGCCGGTCCCACCAGGTAGTCGCTGGCTTGATCATCTCAATAAGGAGTTGCTCCCGTTCTGGACGAATGAAGCTGCATTCGGGAAAACACCAGGCGCCTTTCCCTCGATAAGATGTGATGATGGGACCCTCTACAATGAGCGGAAACCTTGTCCTGAGATCGGGGCTAATAGATCGCCACAAGAACGGTACTTGGTGGCCCTCTCTCGTCAATCTTTTGGCTATGGCGTAGCTTTTCATCTTACCGGTAATCGCGCGTATCTCGATTCAATGAAGACCGGGATAGATTTTATCCGTCAAAACGCCATGGACCGTACACATGGAGGCATGGCGCCGACGCAGAATCTTTCCAAAGATACATGGGGACCAGCACCAGGCCTTCGAACACCGCAACAGCTCGCCTATGGCCTCCTCGGGATGTCATTCTATTATTACTTGACGCGCGACCCTGACGTGCTTGTCGATATCCTCGCGGTGAAGAATTACATCTTCGAAAAATACTCCGTTCCCTCAGGCGCCCTTCAATGCGCAGCTGGTCTTTCGAGCGGGGAGTATCCGCGAAGACATGCAATTGGTTGCGCAGCTGGACCAAATGAACACGTACTTGGTCTTGCTTGCTCCAATCCTCCCCGACGAGGTTCAGCGCGAGTGGAAAGCAAGCCTAGTCCAGCTTGCAAAAGTCATGATCGATCAGTTCTATTCACCCGGCGAAAAGTTGTTTTTTCGATCGGCCAATCGACCGATTGATAAGGATCTAACGACGACGCCTACGGACTTTGGACACAGCGCAAAGGCGCTCTGGATGATCCGATGGACGGGGTTGTTGACGGGGCGCAAGGATCTGGTGGATTTCGCGCAAGACAATGCCCGATCCTTACTTGCCCGCGCTTATATTGCCGACTGTGGCTGCTGGGCTAACGGAGTGCTGCCGGGAGGGAATGTCGACATTAGCAAGTCATGGTGGATATACGCCGAACTCAATCAACTGGCGGGGACATTGGCGATAACTGATCCCAACTTTCGGCAATACCTGCCTAGCGCGTATGAATATTGGTTCAGTCGATTTGTAGATGCCGAGCATGGCGAAGTGTGGAATGGCGTTGACGGCAGGACGCATCTACCGGTGCGAAAGCAGCCAAAGCAGTGGGAATGGAAAAACGCTTATCATTCGTTCGAGCACGCATTGGTCGGTTATATCGTAGGGCAATCCTTAAACGACAAAGCGGTGACGCTTTATTACGCCTTTTCAACTGACGCTTCGGCGAAGTCAGCACAACCTTATTACTATTCAGGCAAGCTAACAGGCGTTGAGGCGGAGACGAATAGCCAAGGTCAACGGACACAAAAAGTGACGTTCGCAAAAATCCGGTAATGAAAACGACAAAGACCGCTTGAAGGCGATTATTCGTGATCCTTGATCTGATCAGGCGGCGAGCACTGCGATCTTGCGTCGCTGATATGCAGTGAAGCCAACCCCAGCGAAACCCAGGATCATCATAGCCCATGTCGAGGGTTCGGGCACCGCACTGGTATCGCCTTTTGGGATGCGTATGAGAGCCGCCTCTGGGCGGCTTGCCTCGCGCTGCTGCACGGGTTGCAAAAATTCAGGTTGTCTTTGGCGGACAGGGCCCTGGTTAAGCGGTCGTGGATCGTCGCAGTCGCGAAGGAAAATGCTTTGAGGATTGAACGAGACCGTCAGCCCCGTGGCGTTTTGCCTGGCGATAGTTGCTTTCGCGGCGATCCCTGTCTTTCTTCGGCGATTGAAAGGCAGGGCATTTCCACGAAAGAGCGAGTTGCGTGCTGCCGTCGTTGCCGGATTTCCCCAAGCTTGCCCAAGAAGGCCCGCGAGCAACGAAGGATTCCAAACACCGAACATTTGCCGGGACCCGATCAGCCTTTATGTCTGGCCGTCCATAGCGAATCATTTAAATTCTCCGTAAGAAGAATTTAATTGTCCATCCCTTGACGCTTGTCGACCTTTAAAGCTAACTGGTTGTTAATACTGCTTGGGCTTGCAATTGGAGCACTAGATGTCGTTCAGGAAGTTAGGGCTCACTGCTATCGCGCTGGCTGGTCTCGTTGGCTTTTCGGTAGCCGGTCATGCCGCAGTTATCGTCGATGGCAATTTTGCCGGCGCATCCGGCACATTTCAGACGATTGGTACCGGCAACACCTTCGGTGCGAATAATGCGTGGACCGTTACTTCAGGCAGCGTGGATTGGATTGGCAATTACTGGACGCCTCCGACCCCCGGTGGCGGATCGGTAGACCTTGACGGTAATAGCGTCGGCGCCATTAGCCAGACGCTGTTTGGTTTGGCGGCTGGAACTTACAAGGTGACGTTTGCACTTTCCGGAAACCCGGACGGCGCTCCGCCCGAGAAGAGCCTTGAAGTTAGCGTTACCGGTTCGGCTGCTCAGGACTATGCGTATCCTGTGGTCGGCAATAAGTTGAATATGAGTTACGCGCTCGAGTCGTACATATTCACCTGGGCCGGCGGGGATGCCACGCTTAACTTTGCGAGCCTCAATACGCCTTCGAACAATCCTTATGGCCCGGTGATTGGCGACGTTTCCATAACGGCCATTCCCGAACCATCGACTTGGGCGATGATGATCCTTGGATTCCTCGGTGTTGGTTTTGTCGCCTACCGCCGTAAATCGGAAGCGGCCCTGCGGGTTGCTTGATCGCGCAACTGACCACGCAAGTTGAAAAAAGCCGCCCTTGAGGCGGCTTTTTTGTTATACGGATGCCGCCCGCTCCCGTGTCAGAAAGCCATGTGGAAAGCCTTCATTGTCTTGCTCGCTTTGCTTCTGAGCGCAGCGGCGTATGCGCAGGAGCGCGGCCGAATCAAACGACCGCCGCCCTCGTTGGCTGAGGTCGAGCGAATCGCTTCGGAAATGGCCATGAATGATAGCCTGCTTCAGAAAGGCGATATCGTGGTCACCGATCGCGGCTTCTTCATTTTTCGGGGGGGGCCGATGGCTATACATTCGAGTTTTCGCCGGTGCCGAATCCTGTCGCTGCAAGCAGGGGTGGTCGATAAGTAGGCAAGCGGGCGGCGGCAACAGTGGAGCCATGGCAGCCATACGCGCCAGAACGATCGGATCCATCAAACGAGGAGCCCCCGCAAAACGAACCCATTTGTTTTTCTGCAAAACGCGAATCAGAACGTCTCGATCTGGTGATCCCGGCCAAAGCGGGATATTCATTTCAAATAATCAAATAACGCCTTCTTGATTAATTGTCCGGTCCGGAGCTTGCGCCGGACGGCTAAAAAAGCATATTTTCCAATAGATTAAGAACAGCCTTGTGGATTCGCAGAATTAACTTTAAATCCTACAGTTAAGTGCTGCGGCACCGCCACAGATTGCATTAAGCAGTTGCTAACGATAGAACAGGTTCCGGATAGCGAGCGGTTCTCGCCTGAGGTTTTTGATAATGTTGTCTTTTCGGTCAAGCTTGCTGGTTGCGCTATCGAGCGCCTTCCTTGGTTCAACGGCGGCGTTCGCCGGTCTGGTTGGTGTGACCAGTTACGAGATGAACAACGGCAATGGGCTGACCCAAAACGGCAACTACGACTATTTCGATTCGACCTATTCTGTTCCAGCCAATGCGAATACCAATGGCTCTTCATTGGTCGTGCCATCAAATGGGACTGCCAAGGAAGCCTGGCTGACAGGCGGAACCGGCAAACTGACCGACAAAACCATTCCAACCCAGAATTACTCGTTCGTGCCCCAAGACTACGTCGGCTGGAAATATCAAGATCCCACGATCATTTTTAACCTTGAGGCAGGCAAGAGCGTTAGTGCAATTACATTGTACGTAGCGAGTTCGTACGCTGGTTCGCTTGGCTTCGGAGGCCTTGTCGGTCAGCCAGCGTCAGTGGACGTGTCGGTCACCACACCTGGCAACACGAATTTCACGCCGAGCTATACGACAACCTTTACGGACTATCTGGGCGACAAGTACAACGGAACCGAAGTTGTCACGCTTACTTTTGCCTCGCCCATCCTTTCCAGTGATACCTTCAGCTTGACCCTGAACAGGGGGCCTTTGCTGCTGGATGGCATCAACTACTACAACAATCATGTCGTCGGATACGGTTGCGACAGCCCGGACCCCAACAGCTGCTTCATCGATAGCATCAACGACTTCAAGAACAGTGCATACGATCCAGACAAACAGCCCTGGATACTGTTGAGCGAGGTGCAGTTCACCGCCGCTGTGCCCGAGCCGTCCACCTGGATCATGATGATCATCGGATTCGCAGGGTTGGGTTTTGGCATGTATCGCCGTAACGCCAGCCGCGTCCTCGCGGTGGCGTGATCTGAGTTTCGCGAGCAAATAAAGCTATGTTGTGAAAGCCACCGCAAAGTGGCTTTTGTTTTAGGTGGCAAGCTGCGCTTGATCGATCTGAATCCAGACGTTTGACCAGCCACACCGCCCTGCGCGAGGGTGAAGCACAACCGCGACTGTGAATCATGATTGGTACCAGCGGCACCAGATAGCGGGAGCCAGGTCCAGCGGCATCGAATCAATAATTTATCGACGTCTGAGCGAAGATGCCCTGGGCCCGCTGATCGCCGGCGAGGCGCCAGCGATATTGCAGCGTCA
Source organism: Bradyrhizobium sp. AZCC 1610 (assembly GCF_036924515.1). Taxonomy (NCBI): domain Bacteria; kingdom Pseudomonadati; phylum Pseudomonadota; class Alphaproteobacteria; order Hyphomicrobiales; family Nitrobacteraceae; genus Bradyrhizobium; species Bradyrhizobium sp. AZCC 1610. The sequence continues at coordinate 1,364,587 of NZ_JAZHRR010000001.1, forward strand.
ATTCCCAGTAGGAAGGCGGCGCCATGTATTTTGTCTCGCCGAACCAGTAGCGCAACGAACCACCTGCGCCGACCGAGTAGGCAGAACGGTTTGCGAATGAATCGTCGTAGTTTGCAGCCAGCACGGCGTGCGGGAAGAATACCAGTTTGCTGCTGATGGGATCGAGCCGGAAGCTTCGTCCGAAGCGGCCTTCCATGATCGCCACTAGCTGTCGCTTCTCGAGGAAGCGATCCACTTCCGCGTAGACGTACCAGGTCGGCCAGCTCGCATCCACAACACGCAGATCTGTGCCGACCGTGTAGGAGTAGAGCGCGCGCAACAGCGTGTCATCGCGTGCCGCATCGCCAAGCGCAATAAGCCTGTCGACTTCAAAGACCAGGTTGGCATTCGAGAACGGTTTCCAGCGGGCGCCCACCATGCCCTGTGTCGTGCGTCCGCCCGTTGGGCCGCCGGACTGGTCATAAAGGGTTTCGAAAAGGCGACCGAACAGCTCGAATATCGCGCCGTTCCTGTATCCGAAACCTTCCGGGCGATAATAGAACTCGGTTCCCAATTGCGATGTGTAACTGCTGGGTGCCGTTGTTATCAGGAACAGATTGGGCGCCGAACCGACTTTGCCGTATGAAACGGAAGTATTGATGCCCCACACGCGAGCCAGATCGGAAACCGTCCGCCGCGTCTCGAACAGCTTTTGATCGTCAATATCGATCCGTCCGTCTGCCTTGGCATCGATTCCTTCCATCAGATACGCGATCGCTTTTGGATTTTCGAAGCGACGCATGGCGGTATATCCCGCATCGATCGTGGCCCGAGCCGGCAATTGTCCATGGGCATGCGCGCGATCGAAACGCGCCAGCGCGATCTCATCATTGCCGACGGCGGCGGCGAGGTAGCCAACGTCAGCGTCCCGGATGGAAGTCAATTTGCCATGGGCTATCGCCTGATCGAACAGGGCGCGGGCTTCTGGTTTGCGGTCTAGCTCGACCAAGGTGTTGATCTGCGCCCGCAACGCGCCGTCTCTCTGGACAGCCGTGGTTGCCAGCCGTTCGGCTGTCCTGAACTCAGGAAGCGATTCTTCCTTTCGTCCAAGCGCCTGCAGCGCATAGGCCTTGCGGATCGCCGTGTCATAGCTGACGGCCAATTTCTGCAACGCGCGCAATGCCCGCAAGGGCTCGTTGGAAGTCAAGGCGGCATCGGCGAGCGAAAGCCTGATGTTGCGGGCTTGACCAGAAGGAAGGCCTTGCCTCAGGGCGGTTTCCCAGTCCGACATTGCACCATTGAAATTCTTGAGCTTGCTCCTCGCATATCCGCGCTGCGCGTAGATTTCAGCGTTCGCATGCCCCGCATTGATTGCCTTGGTAGCCTCTGTCTCGGCCTCCCCGGGGCGGCCGGCAGACATCAGGATGTTGACAAGCAGAAGCCGGCTCGCAACGGCATCGGGCTCAATCTGCACGGCTTTGCGCGCCTCAGCGACGGCTAATTTGTAGTTCTTATCTCGTTCGGCCCGATAGGCGCGTTCTTTCGCCTCATAGAGTTCTGCTGCAGCTTTCTCTTCAGCAGATGCAACGGGAGTCAGAATACTCGAAACCAGAGGTGCCTCGAGCTCGCAGCGAACGCCACTGGCATTGGCTAAACAGTTCTGTATCGGCGCTGGCACGCTACGGCCGTTGCTCTGCAGCACCCCGATGCGCTGGCGTGCGCCTTCGGCGTCGGTCAGTCGGGTGATAACCTTGGGATCGGTTCGCGAATAGCTGCCTAACAAGTCTATCGCGGCGTTGAAGTCCCCCGATGCAAGAGCTGCATCCGCGGCGATCAGGCGGATATTCTTTTGTTGTGGCTCGGTCAGGCCCGGCGTCGCGAGAGCAGCGCTAAAGTCAGAAACGGCGTCGGTGCGCTTTCCCAGACGCTGGTTGATATACCCACGCCATACCAGGGGGACATAGTCTGCCCGATCGAGCGCAATAGCTTCCGTGGCGGTCGCCAATGCGCCGGGCAAATCATTGTCCGCGATCTGGGCGCTCAGCAACAACAGGCGGTAGGACATCGAGTCCGGGGCATATTCGACCGCGCTGCGCGCCGCCCGCACTGCCGCCTTGGCATCGCCCTTTTCAAGCGCCTTGTAGCCTTCACTGGCCGGCCGCTGGGCGAGGCGCTGCCGAATATTGGCTTGCCGCCCTTCGAGATCCTGGTTGCCGGCAAGCGCCGCCGATGCGGTCTTTGTTGCTTGCTCGGCCTGGGTCAGGTCACCCGCGGCGACCAGCGAATCGATCAGGAGAAGGTGCAGGCGCAGGAGATCGGGACGGAGCGCCACAGCCTCTGCGGCGCTTGTTGCGGAAGCCTTGTAGTCGCCCTGGCCGAACGCCTTGTAAGCGGTTTCTGCCGCCGTGTAGGCGTCCCCCTCCAGCGGAGGGCCGTTATCAGCGACCTGAGCACTGGCACCGGCGCACAGAACCACGGCGAGCAAAAGCGCCCCCAGCGCCGCGCGAAATGCCGTCTGGTTCAGGTATTTCCCGCCCCAATTCCCCATGCAACCAGCGCTACGCCAATCCCGTTAAATTTTAACGCTAAACAGTAACCGAGACGCTGATTCAGCGGAACTGAGATTTGGTTCTTCAAGGCGCGATAGGCCTTGATGTCATTCATTTTTCTCACTTTTTTGGAGGCTGTGATGTTTTTGCTGCGTAATGTCGGGCGATCGCGACGAGTAGCGGTGGAAAATCGAAGCGCCCCTACGCAATTCGCAGCGTGCCTCGCAGCCCGGCATGAGATTGAAGAACGGGAGCTAGGCTTTCAGATCGCTGGTATTGCCGCCCTGGCCTTCATCGCATGGGCACCCATTAGGGTTAAATGCGCTCAGCCATTGCAGGACGCAACAGGAACCGGGATTTTGAGCCGTGAGCGGCGCACGGGCCGGTTCTTGACAGATTTTTAACTGTGCATTTTTTAACCGTGCAATCATGGCAGATTGCTGCAGTCTGAACGGATAAATTCGACATGGGCGTTGAAACGCGCGTCACCCTGATGGGTGGCCAAACATTCAAGCTGGTTTGCGAACAATGCGGCAGCCTGACGGTTGCGTTGCCGATCGAGGCCCAGCCGGATCCATGTTCCATTCTGAAATGTGGGCGGTGCGGCTCGCCGCGAGGAACGCTTCAGTCGCTGCGCGACACGTCAGTTCAGGCGGGCATTCGGCATCCGGTGTAGCGGCGCGTTAGCCGACAACCTGGAAAAATACGGGTAGGAGACCTAGTCAGCATTCGGCCAAGCGGGTAGGCTCGATCAAGAGGAGCTTCGGTTGGGCTGTCTGTGAGGCCGAGTACCCGAACACTGCGCTGGGGACGTGAGACCAAAACATAGAGTCGGCCGTAGCCAGGTGAGGTGGAGTTGATCGCCGGCGGGTTAGCCGTGTGAGTCCTGTTTTTTCGAAGCAGCTGGTAAATTCGCGCGAGGAGAGAAAGAAACATGCGAACGATCTGTGCGTCCGTGCTGGCGGCCGGCCTTTTGATTGCTACCAATGCCGATGCGGCGCCGCTTCTAAGCCATAGTCAGCCTGTCCCGGATTCGTTGATCACGGCCGCGAAGGTCATCTGCGACGAGGCGGGAAACTGCTATCGACCGAATGTGCGACGGCCCGTCGCCAGATGGGTTTATGGCGACAAGAATTTCTATGGACCGTACGCCGGACCTGGCAACTACGGTAATCCGCGGTATCGTTACAGCTGGTGGCCCTGGTACTGATCTTGTCTGCCGACATCATCGCTGCGTGGGGCCGTTAGCCTGCCGATAGCCAATGCAAGAACGTGGCGCAGCCGCAAATGAGTTGCGATGCCAGCAGCAAAACGGCCCATGAAACGAACAGGATTCGAATAACCATCCGTACGCTCTCGACCGGCTGCAGATCGCTGATTGGTCGGGCATAACGCGCCAGATTCGAAATTGTTCATCATCGTCGAGGCACGTGGGAAGCGCGACCTCGGAATTTCGCTTTGCTTTAACTCCTTGAAGCGCAGCGAGGCGCGCGCAAATATCAAGGCGATCGCCCGAAGACGGTCTCGGTATTGAGATTAATAGAAGCGGTTTAAATCATTATAGCGGGCCGAGCAGACGGACCCCATCGGATCAGGCGGGTGCGGACGCAGCCCCTATTTTTACTACAGATTATCTCCACAGACGGATTCATGTGGAACCCAAATTAAGTCTGCTCCGACCTATAAACGGTATCAAATCGCTGCTATAGCATGGCGGAATGCCGCCGGTACCGGTCCGCCAATAACTGCCGATGTTGCCAAGGCGTACGATCATTGGTTTTAAAGACAATCACGTTGTTCAATTATCATGGCTACTAAGATGAATGGTGCAGTCCCGCGAACCACGGGTTCTGGAGATGTCGGGTCAGGCGACAATTCCGATTTGGCCGGCATCCCTGAAGGCATGCGGCATGACCTGGAGTTCGATGGCATCGATTGGTCAAAAGCGGCGCCAGGTTGGGTTTCAATGTTTACGGGACTCTTTTTGCCGTTGCTTGCTCTCGCTTTGCTGGTTGTTTCCATCGATCTTGCTTTGGGTTGGTCGTTTGAAAGATGGGCCGGCCCTTCGGGCATGTCACCCTTGCTGCTTGCCGCGGTAATGCTTCCGCCGGCGCTGATAAGCGCTTTTGGCTGCTGCAAGCTTTTCCTCTACCTGAAAGATGCGACGCGGACGGCTGCGCGATCCGGCAAACGCGAGCGCGTTGTCTGAGTGGATTGATCGCCTGCTGCATCCGATCGCATATGCGGCTCGCGCGGGCTGTCAGGCATGAACTGCAACCTTCAATGCCTCGGCGCGGATCTCTTCGACGAGCCGTTCTTTCAGCCTGACGAATTCGGGCGCGGTCTTGATCTTGTAGGATCGCGGATGGGGTAGATCGACCGCGATCTCGGCCTTGATGCAGCCGGGACGTGCGCTCATCACGATGACGCGGCTGCCGAGGAAGATAGCCTCTTCGATATCGTGCGTGACGAACAGCACGGTCTTCTGGTCGCGTTCCCAGATCCCGAGCAGCATTTCTTGCATCAGCGCGCGGGTTTGATTGTCCAGCGCCCCGAACGGCTCGTCGAGCAACAGGATCTTGGGATCGTTGGCGAGGGCACGCGCGATGGCCGTGCGTTGCTGCATGCCTCCGGACAGTTGCTTCGGCCAGTGATTTTCAAATCCTGATAAACCGACCCGCTGGATGAACCCATCGGCGATCTTGCCGCGCTCCGCCTCGGAAATTCCGCTTTCGCGCAGGCCGAACGCGATGTTTTCGCGCACGGTCAGCCATGGGAACAGCGTGTACGACTGAAATACCATGCCGCGATCCGCGCCAGGTCCGGTTACCTCGAGCCCATCCAGGATGACGCGGCCGCTTGTCGGCCGGTCAAGGCCTGCGATGATGCGCAGCAGCGTGGATTTTCCGCAGCCCGACGGGCCGAGGATGGTGACGAAGTCGTTGTTGCCGACGCTGAGGTCGGTCGGTTCCAGCGCCCGCGTGGGCGCGTTGCCCTGGCGCGCAGGGAAGATACGAGTGACCTGATCGATCTTCAGCTTGGTCATGCCAGTTTCCACGGAAACAGCCAGGCGTTGAAAGCCTTGAACAGGAAGTCCGACACGAGGCCGATCAGCCCGATGACGATGATACCGAAGATGATCTGACCGGTATTGAGCAGAGCCTGGCTGTCGGTGATCATGTGGCCGATGCCCGACGATGAACCGATGAGCTCGGCGACGATGACGTAGGTCCACGCCCAGCCCAGGACGAGCCGAAGGATTTCCGCGATCTCGGGAGCAGACGAGGGCAGCAGCACGCGGCCGATGATGCCGCGGTCGCTGGCGCCCAGCGTGTAGGCTGCTTCAACGAGGTCACGCCGTGTGCTGCCGACGTTCACGGCGATCATCAAGATGATCTGGAACACCGAGCCGATAAAAATAACCAGCAGCTTCTGCAGCTCGCCGATGCCCGCCCACAGGATCAACAGCGGGATAAAGGCTGAGGCGGGCAGATAACGGGCAAACGAAACAAACGGCTCGAGAAAAGCCTCGATCGGCTTGTAAGCGCCCATCAGAACGCCTGTAGGCACCGCGATGATGGCCGCTAGCACGAAGCCGCCGACAACCCGCCAGATCGTCATGCCGATGTCGAACAGGAAGCCGTGCTTTGTCAGCAGTTCCCAACCTTCCTGCAGCATTGTCAGCGGGTTGGCGAGAAACGTTTTCGAAACGTAGCCGCCAAAAGTTGCCCATGCCCACAGGGCCACGAACAGAACAAAGAACGCAAAGCCATAGACCGTGCGCTGCGTCGATGTCACGGGATCAAGAGGACGTATCACAAGGCAGATTCCTCAAAGCGGTACGCTAATCATGGGAAGTCCCGCTCCCTCACGTGTGGGAAGCGGGACCGGCGCGATGCCGACCGAACCTACTTGATGTAGCTCGTGTCAACGAGGTCATCGATTTTCGGAATCGATTTGATGATGCCGATCTCGAGCAACAGGTCTGCGGCTTCCTTGGTAAAGGCCTGGAATTCGCCCGCGAAGAATTTCTGGTTCGCGGCCTTGTCCTGCCAGCGCAGATATTTTGCCGAATTGCCGAACTGCTCGCCGGACTGCTTCACATCGGAACCCATGATTTCGTAAGACTTGGCCTGGTCCTTTTCGATCAGGGCGACCGCCTCGAAATAGCTGTCGGCCAGCGCCTTCGCGGCCTTCGGGTTGTCGGTCAGGAATTTCGGCGTGCAGCCGAACGTGTCCCTGATCATCGGATAGTCGAGCGTGGTGGCGATGATCTTGCCCTTGTCCGGCGCGGCGCGCACCGTCGAGAGATAGGGCTCATAGGTCATGGCTGCGTCGTTCTGACCGGCCACGAATGCCTGCGCAGCCGCGGCTGGCTCCAGGTTCACCACTGTGACGTCCTTGACCGAGAGGCCGTTTTTCTTGAGCATCCAGGCCAGCGTGAAATAGGGAGCAGTGCCGGGTGCGGATGCGGCGACCGTCTTGCCCTTCAGATCCTTGATCGAGGCAACGTCGTTTCGCGTTGCCATGCCATCGGCGCCGTAACTTTTGTCGAGCTGGAAGATCTGCTTGGTGGCGACGCCATTGGCATTCCAGGAAATCCAGGTTTCGACCGTGGTCGCCGCGCACTGGATGTCACCTGAGGCAATGGCCAGATGCCGGTCCTTCTGCGGGATCTTCTTGATCGTAACATCGAGGCCGTTCTTCTTGAAGATGCCCGCCTGGTTGGCGAGCGTGAGCGGCGCAAACCCGGTCCATCCCGAGATGCCGATGCCGACCTTCACGTCTTGTGCGACGGCTGGCGCGGACACTAGAAGAGCGGCGGTTGCGGCGAATATTCTATAACTAAGCATGATTGTCTTCCTTCTGCCGGGTGTATGGATTGGATCCTGTTCGTCCTACTGCTGCATAAACTGCTGCATAAATTGTGCCGTACTTCACATGCATTGGTCTGCCTCTCAGCTGCCCTTGAAGCGGGCAACCAGTTTGTGAGATTCGCCTGGATAGAGCAGGCGCACAGCCGTCAGCGGCCGCGCGCTGCGCCAGGTATGCCGGTCGATCACCAGGCACGGTGCACCGATCGCTATGTCCAGCGCCGCCGCGGCCTGTTGGTCGGCCACAATGGCGCAGATCGAATGTTCGGCTTCCGTCCAGGGGACATGGTGAAGCAGCCACGAGCCGGGCGGCTCGGTCGCAAAATCCGCTGTAGCCGCCTCGGGCACGGCGTCGAGATCGATCAGCCTGTCCTCGATGGCGAAAGGTACATCATCCGCGCTGTGCCGGCACGCGATCGCGATCACCTTGCCGGTCTGCCGTGCCCCGAGACGGGTGCGGTCGGCGGCGGTCGCGGCGCGGCGCGAGCACTGGATCAACTCATAGCCATAGCTGCGGCCGAGCGCGGTGATCTCCGCGCGGATGTCGGCGATCTTGAGCACCGCCGAAAGGAACGTGGGACGGCGTACAAAGGTGCCGGCCTTTCGCCGCCGCTCGATCAGATCGGCTTGCGCCAGTTCCGACAGCGCCTTGCTCACCGTCATGCGCGAGCAGCGATAGCGCGCCATGAGCTCGTGCTCGAACGGGATGCGGTAACCCGGGGGCCATTCACCGGTCAGGATCCTCCGTTCGATGTCGAGCCGGATCTGCTTGTATAGCGTCGGCTTGTCGGCCGTTGGAAGCTTCTCGCGGTCCGCGGTGAGGCTCATGCCACGAGCCTCCGTACTGCCGCATTGAATGCATCGCGCGCCTGCCGGCGGAGGCGGTGACGTCCATTCTCGACGAGCTTGTTTCCGCCCGACCAGACACAGGCGACGGCACTCGAGCCCGCTGCAAAAATCCAGCCGTCTAGGACTGTATCCCCGCGACGCCCGGCGAGCGAGGGATGCGTGGTGTCGAGCGTCACGATGTCGGCACGTGCGCCAGCCTGGAGTCCGACCACCGGTTGCGCGAGCGCCTGGGCGCCGCCGGCGAGCGCTGCGTCGAATAGCGCGCGACCGGTTGAGACGCCGGGACCGCCGGACAACACATTGCGCTCGCGGTGTTTTAACCGCTGGCCATATTCGAGCTGACGCAATTCGTCGGTGACGCCGACCAGCACGTTGGAATCGGTGCCGACGCCGAACCGGCCGCTTGCGTCAAGGAATTCGCGGGTGGGAAAAATGCCGTCGCCGAGGCTCGCTTCAGTCACCGGGCAGAGCCCTGCGACCGCGCCGCTCCCGGCAAGCGCGGCGGTTTCCGTTGCGGTCATGTGGGTTGCGTGAATGAGGCACCAGCGCTGATTGACGGGCGCATGTTCGAGCAGCCACTCAACCGGCCGCCGCCTCGACCAGGCGATGCATTCATCGATTTCTTTTGTCTGTTCGGCGGCGTGAATGTGCACCGGTCCGCCTTCGGCCAGCGGTGCAATGGCTGTCAGTTCATCTGGCGTCACGGCCCGCAGGCTGTGCGGCGCGACGCCGACATTGGCGCCCGGCAGCGCGCAGATAGCCGTGCGCGTGGCGGCGGTCAGCCTGGCAAACTGGTCGACCGAGCAGATGAAACGGCGCTGGCCGGCATGCGGTGGCGCTCCACCGAACGATCCATGCGCGTAGAAACTCGGCAGTAATGTGAGCCCGATGCCGGTAACCTCGGCGGCCCGTGCAATTCGCGTCGCCATCTCCGCAGGGTTGGCGTAGGGTGCGCCATCGCGGTCGTGATGCAGATAATGGAATTCCCCGACGCGGGTATACCCATGCTCGAGCATCTCGACATAGAGCAGCGTTGCGACGGCTTCGGTGTCTTCCGGCGTCATCTCCAGCGCGAAGCGATACATCGCCTCGCGCCATGTCCAGAACGTATCCGCGGAATTGCCGCTCGTTTCGGCGAGCCCTGCCATGCCGCGCTGGAACGCGTGACTGTGTAGACTAGCTATTCCGGGAATTGCCAACGGGTGGCGTTCATCGTGCGGTCCCGGCGCCACACCGGCCGTAACCTTCGTGATGGTCTGATCCGTCACCACCACCTGCACGTCATCAGCCCAGCCCGAAGGGAGCAGTGCTGATCCGAAATGCAGAGTGGACATGTTTCAAAACCGGCTGGACAGAATACCACCACGATTTTATGTATAGACATATAGATACGTCAAGCTCCTGTCGCTGAGGAGAGCTGCATGGCCGAGCGCTTCGATCGAATCTGGCTCAACGCCCGGCTCGCCACGGTCCGGGCGGATCTACCCGGGCTCGGTGTGATCGAGGACGGCCTGATCGCTGCGCGCGACGGCCGCATCGCCTTCGCAGGCAGCCGTTCCAACTTTCCATCGGACGCCGATGCGGCCGAACGGATCGATTGTGCGGGGCGCTGGATCACGCCCGGACTGATCGATTGTCATACCCATCTGGTATTCGGCGGAAACCGCGCGCACGAGTTCGAATTGCGGCTGCAGGGCGCAAGCTACGAAGAGATCGCGCGCGCGGGCGGCGGCATTGTCTCGACGGTCGCAGCGACGCGGGCATCCAGCGAGGCCGAACTTGTTGCGGGAGCGCTGCCGAGGCTCGACGCCCTGATCGGCGAGGGCGTGACGACGCTGGAGATCAAATCCGGCTATGGGCTCAATACGGACACCGAGATGCGTCAGCTGTCGGCGGCGCGCGCGCTGGGCCGTAACCGACCGGTCACGATCCGCACGACGTTTCTTGGCGCGCACGCGCTGCCTCCGGAAGCGGAGGGCGAAAAGGATCGATACATCGATCTGGTTTGCCAGGACATGCTGCCGGCTGTGGTGAAAGCCGGCCTCGCCGACGCGGTTGATGGCTTCATGGAAGGCATCGCGTTTTCAGGCGAGCAAATGACGCGCGTGTTCCGCGCGGCCAAGGTGCTGGGATTGCCGGTCAAACTGCATGCGGATCAGTTGTCGAACCTCGGCGGCGCTGCGCTCGCCGCGGAATTCTCCGCCTTGTCCGCCGATCATCTGGAGCACACGGATGAGGCCAGTGTTGCCGCCATGGCGCGGGCAGGCACGGTAGCGGTGCTTCTGCCAGGTGCGTTCTACTTCATTCGCGAGACGAGGAAGCCGCCGATCGAACTGTTCCGCGCCCACGGCGTGAACATGGCGCTCGCGACCGATTGCAATCCCGGCAGCTCGCCGCTGACGTCGCTTCTGCTCGCCATGAACATGGGCGCGACGCTGTTCTGGATGACGGTCGCCGAATGCCTCGCCGGCGTGACCCGGGAAGGCGCACGTGCGCTGGGTATTCTCGATGAAACCGGCACGCTCGAGGCCGGCAAATATTGCGATCTCGCGATCTGGGATATCGACCGGCCTGCCGAGCTGATCTATCGGATGGGCTTCAACCCGCTGCACCGCCGGGTGTGGAGGGGGCGATGAGCGATCGGAACACATCCATAGTTGTTTCGCCCGAAAGGGTCGGCCTCGACGAGCTGGCGCAAGTGCTTGCAGGCGCTGCCGTCGTGCTCGATCCGTCATTCTGGCCGCGCGTCGAGGCAGCGTCGGCCATTGTTGCGCGGGCAGCGGGTGCGCAAGCGCCGGTTTACGGCGTCAATACCGGGTTCGGAAAACTGGCGTCGAAACGAATTCCTCCCGACCAGACCGCGCTGCTGCAGCGTAATCTCATCGTGTCGCATTGCTGCGGGGTAGGGGCCCCTACGCCCGAACCGATCGTGCGGTTGATGATGGCGCTGAAGATTATCTCGTTGGGACGAGGCGCCTCGGGCGTACGCCGCGAAATCATCGAGCAGCTCCAGGCCATGCTGGCGCGAGGCATTTATCCGCTGGTGCCGCAGCAGGGATCGGTGGGAGCGTCCGGCGATCTGGCGCCGCTCGCGCATATGACCGCCGTCATGATCGGCGAGGGGCAGGCGCTCGTCGATGGCAAGGTTTTGCCGGGCCTCGATGCACTGGCCGTCGCCGGTCTCACGCCGTTGACGCTAGGGCCGAAGGAAGGTCTTGCCCTGATCAACGGCACGCAGTTTTCAACGGCCTATGCCATTTCCGGGTTGTTGCGCGCCCATGGCCTCGCCTGCGCTGCGCTGGTGACGGGCGCGTTGTCGGTCGACGCTGCCATGGCGTCGACGGCCCCGTTCCGTCCGGAGGTTCAGCAATTGCGGGGGCATGCCGGGCAGATCGCGGCCGGCGCAGCGCTTACAGCGCTGCTCGAGGGTAGCGATATCCGCATGTCGCATCTGGAGGGCGACGAGCGCGTGCAGGATCCCTATTGCCTGCGTTGTCAGCCGCAGGTGGCCGGCGCCGCGCTCGACCTGCTGGTACAAGCCGCCCGCACGTTGACGATCGAGGCCAATGCCGTCACGGACAACCCGCTGGTGTTGGTTGAGTCCGGCGAAATCGTCTCCGGCGGAAACTTTCACGCCGAGCCGGTCGCCTTTGCTGCCGACCAGATCGCATTGGTGTTGTCCGAGATCGGCGCCATCAGCGAGCGGCGCATCGCGACCCTCGTCGATCCCGCGCTGAACTTCGGCCTGCCGCCGTTCCTGACTCCCGATCCCGGTCTCAACTCCGGCTTCATGATCGCCGAAGTCACGGCGGCCGCGCTCTATGCCGAGAACAAGCAACGCGCCACAGCTTGCTCGATCGATTCGACGCCGACCAGCGCCAATCAGGAAGATCATGTGTCGATGGCCGCGCACGCCGCGCGCCGGTTGTCTGACATGGCTGACAATCTTGCCGCCATTCTCGGCATCGAGCTGCTGGTTGCGGCGCAAGGCATCGGGTTGCGCGCGCCACATACGACCAGCCCTGCGCTTGCGGCGGTCATCGCGGTGTTGCGCGAGCAGGTGCCGGCGCTCGGTGGCGATCGCTACATGGCCGACGATCTCGCAAAGGCAACGACGCTGGTCGCAGCCGGCGCATTGCCGGCCACCGCGATTTCGGTGCTTGAGAGCAACCCGTTTCCAAGACTTGCCGAGAGAGGTCATCTGTCATGAACCGCCGACTGGACAACGACCGTACGATCCGCGCGCCCCGCGGGTCCGAGATCAGCGCCAAGAGCTGGTTGACGGAAGCGCCGCTCCGAATGCTGATGAACAATCTCGACCCTGATGTTGCCGAACGGCCGAGCGAACTCGTCGTTTACGGCGGCATCGGTCGCGCCGCGCGCGACTGGGAAAGTTTCGATCGTATCGTCACCTCGCTTCGCAAGCTCGAGGGCGACCAGACGCTGGTGGTCCAGTCAGGCAAGCCGGTCGGAATTTTCCGCACCCACGCCGATGCGCCGCGCGTGCTGATCGCGAACTCGAACCTGGTACCGCACTGGGCGACGCTCGATCACTTCAACGCCCTCGACAAGCAAGGGCTGATGATGTTCGGGCAGATGACAGCCGGATCGTGGATCTACATCGGCAGCCAGGGCATCGTGCAGGGGACGTACGAAACATTTGCCGAGGTGGGGCGGCGTCATTACGGCGGCAGCCTCGCGGGCAAGTGGATCCTGACCGCGGGTCTCGGTGGCATGGGTGGCGCCCAGCCGCTTGCCGCGACGATGGCCGGGGCATCGATGCTCGCGATCGAATGCCAGCCGAGCCGCATCGAGATGCGGTTGCGCACGGGCTACCTTGACCGGCAGGCGAGCACGCTTGACGAGGCGCTCACGATCATGGCGGAGGCAGCGGCGAGCAAGCAACCGGTCTCCGTCGGCCTGCTTGGCAATGCCGCCGATGTTTTTCCCGAGCTGGTGCGTCGCGGCGTCAGGCCGGACATCGTCACCGACCAGACCAGCGCGCACGATCCGATCAACGGCTATTTGCCGAAGGGATGGACGCTCGCTGAATGGGAATCGAAACGCCAGGACGATCCGAAAGCGGTTGAAGCCGCCGCCAAGACCTCGATGGTCGGCCATGTCCAGGCCATGCTGGATTTCCACGCACAGGGTATTCCCACGCTCGACTACGGCAACAACATCCGCCAGATGGCGAAGGACATGGGATTGAAAAACGCATTCGATTTTCCCGGCTTCGTTCCGGCCTACATTCGTCCGCTGTTCTGCCGCGGCGTCGGGCCGTTCCGATGGGCAGCGCTATCGGGCGACCCTGAGGATATCTTCCGGACCGATGCCAAGGTGAAGGAGCTGATGCCGGACGATAAACATCTTCATAACTGGCTCGACATGGCGAAGGCGCGTATCAGGTTTCAGGGGCTGCCGGCGCGGATCTGCTGGGTTGGCCTTGGCGATCGTCACCGGTTGGGCCTGGCGTTCAATGAAATGGTGGCGAGCGGCGAGCTGAAGGCACCGATCGTCATCGGCCGCGATCATCTCGACAGCGGCTCGGTGGCGAGCCCGAACCGCGAAACCGAAGCGATGCGCGATGGTTCGGATGCGGTGTCCGACTGGCCGCTGCTCAATGCGTTGCTCAACTGTGCCAGCGGGGCGACGTGGGTCTCGCTGCATCACGGCGGCGGTGTCGGCATAGGCTATTCGCAGCACGCCGGGATGGTGATTGTCGCCGACGGAACCCCGGAAGCTGCGCGCCGCATCGAGCGCGTGCTTTGGAACGATCCGGCGAGCGGGGTCATGCGCCATGCCGACGCGGGCTATGAAAGCGCGATTGCATGTGCTCGTGCCAACGGGATCGATCTGCCCAGCCTGGCGTTGTAGCGCACCGGAGAGTTTATGCCGCCGATGGCGTGCGCCGGGCTCGATGTTCCCTCAAGACAGCGAGAGAGGCCATGGTGAAACCGTTTCCGTCGAAGACCCACATCGGCAACCACGTGCTGCATCCCGAAACGCTGATGCTGAATTACGGCTACGATCCGCAACTGTCGGAAGGAGCCGTCAAACCACCGGTCTTCCTGACCTCGACCTTCGTCTTCAGGACCGCCGAAGACGGACAGGACTTCTTCGATTTCGTCTCGGGTCGGCGCGAGCCGCCCGAGGGGACAGGCGCGGGCCTGGTCTATTCGCGGTTCAATCATCCCAACAGCGAGATTGTCGAAGACAGGCTCGCCGTCTACGAGCGCGCGGAGTCCTGTGCGCTGTTCTCGTCCGGGATGTCGGCGATTGCGACCACGATTCTCGCGTTCGCGCGGCCGGGCGACGTGATCCTGCATTCGCAGCCGCTCTATGGCGGCACTGAAACGCTGCTTGCGAAAACGCTTGCCGGCTTCTCGATCGGCGCGGTGGGCTTTGCCGACGGCATCGACGAAGCCGCTGTCGAGCTGGCGGGGGACGACGCCATACGAAAGGGGCGGGTTGCGATGATTCTCATTGAAACCCCGGCAAATCCCACCAACGGCCTCGTCGATATCGCGATGGTCCGCCGCATCGCCGACAATATCGGCAAGGCGCAGGGCTACATGCCGATCGTCGCGTGTGACAATACGTTGCTCGGGCCGGTGTTCCAGCGGCCGATCGAACATGGCGCGGATCTGTCGTTGTACTCGCTGACCAAATATGTCGGCGGCCATTCCGACCTGATCGCCGGCGCTGCGCTCGGCTCAAAGGCTCTCATGAAAGACATCAAGGCGTTGCGAGGCGCGATCGGCACCCAACTTGATCCTCATTCCTGCTGGATGCTCGGCCGCTCGCTCGAAACGCTGAGCTTGCGGATGGAAAGGGCCAACCAGAATGCTCGGCTCGTGGCGGATTATTTGCGCGACCACGACAAGGTGGGGAGGGTTCACTACCTCGCTCATCACGACGAAGCCTCCCCCGCCGGCCGTCTGTTCGCAAGGCAATGCCTTGGCGCGGGATCCACGTTTTCGTTCGATATTGTCGGCGGCCAGGCCGCCGCATTCAAATTCCTGAACTCGCTGCAAATCTTCAAACTGGCGGTGAGCTTGGGCGGCACGGAGTCGCTTGCCAGTCTGCCGGCAAGCATGACCCACTCCGGCGTTCCGGTTGAGATCCGTCAAAAGATCGGCGTTCTCGACTCCACGATCCGACTATCGATCGGCATCGAGCACCCGTCTGATCTGATCGCGGATATTACGCAGGCTTTGAATGAGGCATAGCTGCATGGGTGCGCAATCAACCGAAAAGAGCCGGTCAACATGAAACCAGTATTCGCAGTGCCGCGCCGTGCCCTTGGCCGAACGCGGCTTCAGGTTTCGGTCCTAGGATTCGGAACCGCACCGCTTGGTGATCTCTACGTGCAACTGGATGACGGCACGGCCATCGATACGGTGAAACGCGCGTTCGAGCTGGGCATCAATCTCCTCGATACTTCTCCGCACTATGGCAACGGCCTTGCCGAACATCGTTGCGGCGCCGCGATCAGGCGCGTGCCGCGCCAGGACATCGTCGTTTGCACCAAGGTCGGTCGCTGGATGGACCCGTTTCACACGCGACGCGACGGCTCCGGCTTTGTGGGTGGGCTGCCGCACCGGGCAGTGTTCGATTATTCCTATGACGGCACCATGCGCTCGGTGGAACAGTCGCTGTTGCGGCTAGGGGCCGACCGGCTGGACCTGTTGCTGATCCACGACGTCGACGTCTGGACTCATGGCATCGACGCGATCGACGAGCGGTTTCGCGAAGCGATGGCTGGCGCGTACGTCGCGCTGGACCGGCTTCGCGGAGAGGGAGTTGTTGCGGGCATCGGGATCGGCGTGAACGAGGCCGAGATGTGTGTGCGTTTCGCGCAAGCCGGATCATTCGATACCATGCTGCTCGCCGGGCGCTATTCCCTGCTGGAGCAACCGGCGCTGGCGGAATTTCTGCCGCTTGCGCGGCAACAGGGAATCGGCGTGTTGCTCGGCGGCGTATTCAATTCCGGTATCCTGGCGACCGGCGCGGTGAGCGGTGCCAAATACAATTATAAGGATGCGCCACCTGAGATCCTGGCAAAGGTGGCGCAGATCGAAAGCGTCTGTGATGCGCATGACGTTGCCCTGCCAACCGCGGCGTTGCATTTTGCTCTCGGCCATCCGGCGGTGGCGAGCGTTGTGCTGGGGGGCCAGAGTCCGCAGGAGGTCGAGCGCAACGTCGCTGCGCTGTCCAGCAAGGTGCCAACCGCGCTTTGGGCCGATCTGAAGGCTGAGCGTCTGCTGGATGCGGAGGCGCCCGTTCCGCAGTCGGTAGCCGGCTGATGCGGATCGATGCGCATCATCATTTGTGGAGCCTCGCCCGGGCCGATTATGGTTGGCTGACGCCCGCGCTCGCACCGATCTATCGTGACTTTTCCCTTTCGGACCTGGCGCCGCACCTCGCCGCCGCTGACATCCAGGGGACGATTTTGGTGCAGGCTGCACCGACCGAGGCGGAGACCATGTTTCTGCTCGACATCGCGGCGAAGGCGCAGGTGGTGCGGGGCGTGGTCGGCTGGACGGACTTTGACGCAGCCGACGGCGGGGCGCGCATTGATGCACTCGCCGCGCACAAACTCCTGGTTGGACTGCGGCCGATGGTGCAGGACATTCCCGATGACGATTGGCTGGTTCGCCCTGCCATGGCACCGCTGTTGGCGGCGATGACCCGAAACAGGCTGGTGTTCGACGCGCTGGTGCTGCCGCGCCACTTGCCGCGACTGCTGCGGGTCGTTGACGATCATCCTGAGCTGCAGTTCGTGCTGGACCATTGCGCCAAGCCGCGGCTTGCAACCGGCGAGCTCGCGATCTGGCAGGGTGATATCGTATCGCTCGCCGAACGCCCCAACATCGTCTGCAAGCTATCGGGTTTGGCAACCGAGGCCGCACCAGACTGGCAAATTGCGGATCTACGGAAAGCCGTGGATCATGTCGTCGCGTGCTTCGGGCCATATCGCCTGCTATGGGGAAGCGACTGGCCGGTGGTCAATCTGGCGGGCGGCTATGAAGAATGGTTTGCCGCCACCGAAACCCTGCTGGCTGATCTGCTAGCGGATGAAAAGGCCGCTGTCTTCGGCGGTAACGCGGCGCGCATCTATCTCTCGAGCCGGGGACGGAATGTTGAAGCCAATTGATCGCCTGCGCGACGATGATCCTCGCGGAGATTGCCGAGGTTCTAGTGGCGCTGGGCATGTCTCGTTTCGTTCCCGACGAGTTTCGCGAGCTCGCCGAAAAGGACCAGTGACCGTCATCCACGCTTCGCGGGATGGACATTGAGCGCTGCGCGCTTTGATTGTGCAACGACGCGCCTTCTCTCCTCTCGGTGCGAACAACGAGATCGTGAATCGAGTCCCGTGAGATACTGCCGATCATTTCTGACACGAAGCCGACCAACGTCCTCATGAGGTGCGCGCCCGTGTCCCGCACTGGCGTGGTTGCGCGAGATAATGACCGACGTTGCTTCCGAAGTTGACTGGACTCCGGCTGCACAAATGAGGGTTGGGTAAAGGTGCGGTGCCAGTACTCGAACCTCGCGCTTCCCTGGGTCGGTCCGCCAACGCGCTCTCGCGGCCGTTCGCGGAATGAGCGATCACGGAATGCAGGCGCGTCGAGAGGTCGGACATTGCTGCGTCTGTATTTCAGTCCACCGGGGCAAGAACGATCCACGTCCCGTACAAAAGCCGGCATTCGGATTGAGTGACCTGCCGCGAGAGGGCGCGAACACGTCTATTTGGCTGCGACGGCGCTCTCCTTGGCCACTTCGGCGAGCAGACTGCGTGCCCATTTGTGGAGACCCGACTTGGCGGTTCTCGCGCTCCAGTACATGTCGATGCTGATCGGAACGCGGAAGGGCAGGGGAGCGATATGCAAACCACCCTGCATGGCACGCGCCAAATGATGTGGGATGGCCGCGATGAGGCTGGTGCCGGGAATAATGCGCTCCAGGCTGTCATGACTGGGCAGCGTGACCGCCGGCTCCAGCACGATTCCCTTGGCCTTGAGGACATCGATGTAGAGCGGTTGCCATTCACCGTTGTGGGTTACGAACACATGTTCCGCCTTGCAATAGGCTGAAAGCGTGATCCGGCCGCGGGCGAGAGCATTGGCGGGATCCATCACGCAAACGTAATGGTCAGTGAGGATGTGTCGGCGATAAAAGTTCGCGCCGACGATCCCAACCGGACCAAGGACGATGTCACACTGGTTTTATTTGAGGTGGACATTGCCGTGTCCCGCCGCGTCAAGCAGCACGAGCCGCGCGTGCGGCGCCGCGGCTCGCAGTCTGGCGCTGAACTGCGGGATCAGAGTCTGCCGTTCGTGATGGTTGCAGGAAATTGTCACGGCGCCCCTCGCGACTGCCGGATCGAACTCCGCAGGCGAGGCAAGTCCCTCGATTTCTCCAATCGTCTCTCGAGCCCAATGCACCAGAGCCGCGCACCGCTCGGTTGGGGTGACGCCGTTGCCCTGGCGAACGAAAAGCGGGTCTTGAAAGGCGCCGCGCAATCGTTCGACCGTATAACTGATCGTAGACTGGTTGACGTTGAGCCGCTCCGCTGCCGAAGAGAACGATTGCAGGTCGTAGACCAGGACGAGCGTGCGCAACGCCCCGATGTCGACCGGGTCAACGGTATTGATCGTCACGGCTCTGCCTCCAGCACGTTCCTCGGCCTGTCAACCTAGCACAGGTTATGCAATATTTCGATAAGCTCCATTCAGCCCATCGAATTGAAGGGTTGCAGTGCGCCCGATAGCCTCCTTGCAAGCCAGAATGTTCCAGGGAGGAGGGAAGATGGCGAGCGCCGCACCTGTCATCACCGATGTCACCTACGAGGATCTGCTTGCGGATCCTTATCCCATCTTCCGGCGCATTCGCGACACGGCCCCGGCCGTCTTCGTGGCGGCGGCAAACCTGACTCTTGTCACGCGCTTCGATGACATCATGAGAATCGAGCGCGATTCCGCAACTTATTCATCGGTCAATCCGGCTTCGCTGGTCAACAAGGTGATGGGACCGACCTTCATGCGCAAGGACGGTGCCGAACACTCCGCCGGTCGCAAGGCGGTCGAGCCTGCCTTCCGGCCCGGCATTATCAAAGAACACTGGGCGCCGAAATTCGCCGCGATCTGCGAACGGCTGATCGACAAGCTCATTGAGGCTGATGAGGCGGACCTCTATTCGGCGCTCGCCGCGCCGATGGCTTCGCTCAGCTTGATGGAGATGATCGGCTTCAAGGAGATTCCGTGGGAGACGTTGGCATTGTGGTCTCAATCGCTGATCGATGGCGCAGGCAACTACTCACGCGATGCCGATATCGAGCGGAAGGCGATGGAAGCGGGGGCCGGAATTGATGCGGCGATCGAGGCGGTGCTCGACCATCACCGCGCATATCCGAACCCCTCGATATTGTCGGCCATGGTGCATGCGGATCCACCAATGCCCATCGAGGAGATCCGGGCCAATATCAAGGTGATTATCGGCGGCGGGCTCAATGAACCGCGTGACGCGATTCTCACGCTGACTCTCGGACTGCTCGCAAATCCCGCTCAAAAGCAGAGCGTCCTCGACAAACCGGAGTTCTGGCCCGTCGCGTTTGAAGAGGCGGTGCGCTGGATCTCGCCGATTGGCATGTATCCGCGCCGCGTCGCCAGCGAGGCCGATCTCTCCGGCGTGACGCTTCCGGAAGGCCTGCAGATCGGGCTCTGCGTCGGCGCGGCGAATCGGGACGACAGGCGCTTCGCCGATCCGGACCTGTTCGACATTTTCCGACCCAGGCAATCGCATCTGGCCTTTGGCGCCGGACCACATTTCTGCGCCGGCACCTGGGTCTCGCGGCAGACCGTCGGCAGGATCGTGGTGCCAATGCTGTTCGAACGCCTCGCCAATCTTCGGCTGAGTGATGATGCGCCGCCGTTTGTTCGGGGTTGGGTGTTCCGCGGGCCGGTGTCGCTGCCTGTCCGTTGGGACGCATGAGAGAGCAACAATGCCGAATATCATTTTCATTGGCGCGGACGGCGCCTCCCACCAGGTCGCCGCCCCCACTGGCCAATCGGTGATGGAGGCGGCACTCGGCGCTGGCGTGAGTGGCATCGTGGCCGAGTGCAATGGCGCGGCCGCCTGTGCCACATGCCATTGTTACTTCGACCTAGCCTACGCGGGCTGCTCTGGCGAAGTCGGCGAACACGAGGACGAGATGCTCGATTTTGCGGCCTCGGAGCGCACGGCCGAAAGTCGCCTGAGTTGCCAGGTGCGCGTCGTGGCGGAGATGGAAGGCATGACGGTACGCGTGCCATCCGCGCAATGAGCGGAAGCTCGTCGCCTCGAAACTGCGCGCTCGTGCTCCTTGGCAAAATCGTTCTAATTGGCGACGAGCCGATCGCCTCAAGCGAGCCGGCTCAGGCAACCAGCCTTGAGCGCAATTCGCGCAGCAGCCCTTCGGCCTGCCGAACATCGGCGGCGGTGCCGAACACCATATGGTCGGGACGGACGAGAACAGCGCGCGCCCCTTTCGCCGAAAGCCAATTGGCAAGCAGGCCGTCCTCTTCCATTAGCGACGCCCGTTCGGACGGGCTCTGCGCAATTCGATGTACGGCTACGCCCAATTCCCGCGCCTGCCCGAGGAGCGCGGGAGGCGCATCTATATCTCCCGCGAGCAGAACAACGAACCCGCCGGGAAGCATGTCATCGAGACGAGCGCGCCTGCCGGAAGAAACGACCCAAGGTTGAGGACACGGCTCTCCGGCGCCCGGCGAAGACGATCCGTTGGCGCCACGGCCGACGAGGCCGTGGCGGATCGGCGGAAACAGGTTCTGGCGGATCTGGACTCCTTGTCCGGCTTCCATCGCCGCAATCAGTTCGGCATCGCGTGCGCGGGCCTTTTCCGGATCCAGTTCGCAGATGACGCGACCGAGCCGCTTCGCAATTTCGATCACTTCCCGCACCAAAGGCCGGCGCTCTGCCTCGTAGGTATCGAGCAGGCGCTCCGAACCATCCCGAAGCACATGGGCCAGCTTCCATGAAAGATTGGCGGTATCCTTGATGCCCTGCACCATGCCCTGTGCAAGAAAGGGCGGCATCATGTGGCAGGCGTCGCCCGCCAGAAAGACGTTACCCATCCGCCATCTCTCGGCAACCAAAGCGTGGAAGGTGTAGGTAGCGGAACGCCACAGGCGCGCCTGATCCTGTCGCAGCCACGGGGAGAGTAGTTCCCAGATGCGTGTCTCACGATTGACCTCGTCCGCGTTCTCACCCGGCAGGATCATGAACTCCCAACGTCGCAGCCGTCCAGGCCCTACGACATAGGTGTGCGGTCGCGCCGGACTACAGAACTGTATGTTCGTCTGCGGAAGCGACGCATGTTCGTCCTCGACGATCATGTCCACCACCAGCCAAGGCTCGTGAAAATCGAGATCCTCGAAGCCAATGTCGAGACTGCGGCGGACGAAGCTGTTTCCGCCGTCGCAACCCACGCCGAAACGCGGGGCCCGTCGCGTGATCTCCCCTGTCGCTTTATCCCTGAACGTCAGAATTGGCTTATGGGGGTCTTTCAGCTCGACCAACTCAAGCCCGGTGCGCAGCGTGAGGGTAGGGAATTTTGCCGCATTTTCGCGCAGCACGCGCTCGAGCTGGGGCTGCAAGAATGTGAGATAGGGCGGCCACGCGAGTGGATACGGCTCCGGCGGAGATTCGAACCGCCGCAGCAGAACGCCCTGCGCAGAACGGTATTCAGAGGGGCGGTAGTCGCCGATCGCCTCCACGAGGGCATCGGTCGCGCCGATACTCTGGAAGATGCGCATCACCTCGTGGTCCATGCCGATTGCGCGAGGGAGGCTATAGACTTCGCTGGCCGCGTCGACGCCCTCGACCCTGATCCCCTGGGAAGCCAGCAGATTGCAGAGGGTGATGCCGACCGGTCCGAGCCCGACCACGACGACCTCAGGTGCATCGGCTGAAGACAATCGAACCCTCCCTCTTTCTTCCGATAGAGATCATTGCTACGCGCGATGCGACCAGCGGCAGCCAGAGAAGCCACAACGATAACGAGAGCGCCTGCCCAAGCGACCGGCGACACCGCTCGCTTGCGGCCGGAGGCCCTGAGTGTTTGGTCAGACGCTCAGGGCGTCACGCCGCGCCGGCGCCCAACAGGATGAAGGCAAGCGTGGCGGGCTTGTCTCCCGGATTGCGCCAGGCATGGCGCGCACCCTGTTGGACAACGGTATCCCCCTGCTTGAGCTGGACGGTTACACCATCGTCGAGCTCCAGCACGATCTCACCGTCGATCACGCAGACATAGTCCACGGTTGGCGTGGTGTGCATGCCGGGATTATCCATCTCGAAGGTCTCGGCGATTCCGGGCGCCGCCGCGGCATGCTCGGGGCCGGCGAGCGCCGGGTTGAACTCCGGCGACATCATGACACGGTCCGGAGGAAAGGTGACGACGAGGAAGGTCGACCCGCCCGGCCCCGGCAGCAAACTGCTGTCCGGAATGGACATCGGATCCTTGCCGTCCGCCAGCGACGGCTTGGCCATCCAGATCGGCGCAGAAACGAAGCCCGGAGTATGCTTGAGGGCCATCTCGCGGGGGGAAGTGCCATCGCTCACCACCACCGATTTTCCGGCGGCGTTCTTGGCCGTGACGACGCGTCTGAAGCTCATGTTTCCTCTCCTTGGCTGTCCGTTCACGGATAGATGACGAAGTTGGAGAAACCGCCGTGGCGCTGCGCGATGCCGGAAATAGCTTCGTTCACTTCGGAGAGCTTGCGGCCTTGCGTCTCGAGCATCGACAGGTTCACCGCGCCCGCGGCAACGAGGTCGGCCATTTCCTGTCCTTCCTGCGTGGTGAACCAGGCGGAGCCATAGAGGCGCTGGTTGTGGTCCATCAGCCAATGGACGTCGACCGCGACCGGTCCCATCACCGCTCCGATGTCTACCGCGATGCCGCCACGGCGCAGGCTGCGAAGGCCTTGCAGGAACGTCTCGTGCAAGGCGCCCGGCCCAAGACAATCCAGGAAGGCGTCTACGCCTTCACCGTCAGTATGCTTCATGACGAAATCGGTGACGCTGCCGTCGTCTATCGAGAACACTTCGATGCGCGAGGGCGCAAGGGCCTTGACTTCCTCCAGCAGCTTGCGGTCGCGGCCGGTGCCGAGGATCTTCTTGACGCCCATGGCCGGACCGAAGATCGCCGCGGCGATGCCGAGCGTGCCGCTGATGCCGTTGACGAGAATCGTATCGCCCGGACCGGCATTGGCCTTCTTCAGCGCCGAATAGACCGTGCCGAGATAGCCGAGCCGCGCGGCCTGTTCGTAGGTCATGTTGTCGGGGATCTTCACGATCGCGGAGGCGGGAGCGACGGTGTATTCGCTCAACCCTCCGATCGGGTAATCGGCAAAGGTCTGCAGCGCATCTTCGCTAAAGCCGAAATAGCCCTGAAACGCATAGTGCTTGCAGGAGATGGAATCGCCACGCCTGCAATGACGGCAAGTGCCGCATGAGCGCCCGGGATTGACGTAGACGCGGTCGCCCGGTTTCAGTCCGTGTACCTGCCGGCCCACCGCGGCGATTTCGCCGGCCGGGTCCAGCCCGAACACCGCGGGAAGCGGCGGCTGCGGCATGTGGGGAAACCAGGTCGGCCAGTTGGCGAGGATGTTGCCGAGGTTCGGCACGATCCCGCAGGCCTTCACCCGGACCAGGACATCCATGTCGCCTGGTTTGGGTGTCGGAAGTTTTTCCAGCTTCAACTCGCCGCCAACCGTGTGCATCCGGGCAGCGGTCATCGTTTCAGACACGACCATTTATTCCTCCCTTTTGTGACTTGAACGCAGGCTTGGCGCCGGCTGTCCCTTGCGCACTGTCGCACTAAATTTCGAAAATGCAATGTCTTTTCGTAATATTGTAGGCAGCGCGATGCAGCACGGCGAGCGCGCAGCCGAGTTACCGTCAGGACGGCTTTACATCGATAGAAGGAGTGGAGTGCTGCGCGCCGCGTTATTCAGCCGCGACGTGCGCGGCCCGGCTGTGACGTTCGTCGTCCGCTGCGACAAAGAGATGGCCAGCGTGTTTGATGACGTTTTCGGTGGTCTCGCGGATGTGGCGTTCGATCAGTTCCTGGGCCTTTGCCGTATCCCGCGCGATCACCGAATCCAGGATCATCTTGTGCTCGACATCCTTGGCACGCCACTGCGGCCGGAATTGCGACGACATACGCCGGTAGCGGTGCGCGCGTTCGAAAAGCTTCTGGCGGATCTCCAGCAGATTGGGCGAACCGCAGGCCGCGACGAGCGAGAAATGAAAGTCGCCGTGAAGTTTGGCCCACTCCGCTGAAAGATAGTAATTGGAGCCGAGGCGGCTCTGGAGACGGTCCATCCGATGGAAAGCGCCGATAATATCAGCCTCCCAACCGTCGTTACCATGCTTGATGGCGAGGGCGATGCATTCGCGCTCGACGAGTACGCGGACGTAGGTGAGGTCATTAAGGTCGTCAATCGACACCGGTGCGACCACAAAGCCGCGCTGATCCTCCGCGATCACAAGCCCTTCAGCTACGAGACGCGACAGTGCTTCCCGCAGCGTTGAGAAGCTGACGGCGTACATCTCGCGCAGACCCTCGAACCGAAGCTTCGCGCCCGGCTTGAGCGCGCAACTGATAATGTCGGCGCGCATCCGCTGCAGCACGTCTGTCCCGCGGGTTTCTCCTGCCGGCTTGAGCCTGTCGCGCATCCACGTCGTCCTAAGTTGCTGTCCGTCTACCACACTATGCTGATTTTCGAAAAAATAAAACCACGCCTGATGAATCGGCCAAGGCGAGAGGCCGTCGAACCCGATCCGTGTTCTCGTCCCGAAAAGCCTTTCGGACACGCGGGGCCAGACGCTGCTGCACGTAGGCGCGTGCCGTGTCGCGAATCATGCGTTCCTCCTCGCCAAGTTGCGCCTTGAGCAGGAACGGATCGTCCCACGCGAACGGAATGCTACCCTTTGCGCGTGCCATCAGTCTGATCCCTCAACCCTCTGGAAGTCCCTCTCCGGCAGATTGCCGGACCGTTCAAATCCCTTGGTGCCACAAAATTTCGAAAATATCAATTTTAATCGAAAATGTGTTGCCTCCACGGCTCCGATGCGGTAGCAGAATTCAAACATCTTGAAGTTTGGGAGGTGAAGATGCCGCATTTGGTGCACGCGGTCGGGCATGTGAAAATCAACACCACCGTGATCGAGACGGTGGTGCGGGAAGCAACCGAAATACTCGGATTGCAGGTCACCTATTCGGACGAGCGCCAGACTTGGCTAAGCTCCAACGGGCGCGCGGCTGAGCTGGTGTTGCTCAGGTCGCATGAGAACTCGACGCATACGATCGGGCTGGAAGCGCTCACCGTCGAAGCGGTCCGGGAAGCGGAGTCTCGGGTCGAGGGCGCCGGCTGCCGGATTCTTTCTCGCGAACCGAGCCTCGAATGCATGGCTGCGGGCGTAACTTTCGCGACGCCAGAGGGGCTCCGCTTCGAGATACACACGCCAACACGTGACAAGCTTTATGGACGACGGTACCCGACCCATGGAGTCGGACCGAATCGGATGGACCACCTCAACCTGACAACTCCTGATCCCGCCGCAACGCGCCGGCAGCTCGAGATCATTGGCGGCCTGCGTTTGTCGGAACGTATGGTCGACGACAGCCTGAGCTGGATGTATGGCGGCAACCGCCTGCATCACATCGTCGGTGTCGTATGCGGCAAAGCGGGGCTGCATCACTACTCCTTCGAGTTCAAGGAGTTCAATGATTACCTGAAGCTCGGCGACCTGCTCGATCGATTTGACAAGGAGATGCTCTGGGGGCCGGGCCGCCACCGGCCGGGTGACAATACCTATGCCTATTACACCGACTCCAGCGGAGCGATGATCGAATGCGCCGGCTCGATGGCGTCGATCGCGGACGATGAGGGCTTTGTTCCAAACGTCATTACCAATCTCGAGCGCCCGGACAATGTGCGCTGCATGAATGTCTGGGGCACGCCGGCGCCGCTCGAGTGGCGCCAGCATCATTTTCCCTTCACCGCCATCAACTGACAGCAGGTCCGGCACGCAGCCGTCGCGCCGATGCGTGAGCGCGCCGGACGGCACAGCAGTACGAGGATATCCAATGCAAGAAAAGCTCACTTTCCGCTCTGACGGGCTCAAGCTTTCCGCCGTTCTCCATGTGCCGGATGCGAGAAAACCGGGCCAGCGGCTGCCTGCCTTCATTGTCCTGCACGGCTTCGTCGGGTCGAAGGACGAATCCCACGCTGAGATCCAGGCGCAGATGCTCGAACAGATGGGCTACGTGGCGCTTCGCTTCGATTTCCGCTGCTGCGGGGAGAGCGAGGGCGAGCGGGCGCAAGTGCGCTGCTTCGACCAGGTGGCGGACGCCAAGAACGCACTGACTTTCCTCGCCGAGAGGGAAGAAGTCGATCCCAAGCGGATCGGCGTGGTCGGCCACAGCTTCGGTGCGGCGGTCTCCGTCTATGCGGCGGGTGTGGACGATCGTTTCGCCTGCGTAATTTCGTCCTGCGGCTGGGGTGATGGCGAGCGGAAATTCCGCGGCCAGCACCCGACGCCCGAGGCCTGGGCGAAGTTCACGTCCCTTTTGGAAAAGGGCCGCAGGCACCGGCAGGAAACCGGTAAGAGCATGTGGATCTCCCGCTTCGACGCCGTCCCGATCCCCGAACATCTGCGCAAGAATCTCTCCCCGAAGGCGATCATGGAAATTCCGGTGGAGACGGCATGGAGCATGTACAATTTCCGCGCCGACGATGTGGTGGGAAACATCGCTCCACGTCCGATACTTTTTCTGCATACCGCCAATGACACCATCACGCCGACGGAACAGTCGATCCGCATGTTCGAAAAGGCCGGCCTGCCGGCCGAGCTCATTTTGATCAGCGGCACGTCCCATTTCCCGCTCGCGCCCGAGGATGCACCGCGCACAAAGTCGATCATCAAAGGGTGGCTCGACAAGTTCTTTCTCTCGCCCCTCGGAGCCTGAGCGTGGGTGCGGCTTCGGACATGGTCGCGATTGGTTCTGGCACACTCCAGGGCTTCGCGGCCGCGCTTCTCGGGGCGGGCGGATTTACGGCCGATCAGGCCGATCAGACGGCTGCCATGCTGGTTTGGGCGAATCTGCGCGGCGCCGACTCGCACGGCGTGCTGCGGATCCCTCGCTACGTCGAGATGGTGGAACTTGGGTTGATCAATCCATCCGCTGAACCGCGCCGGATCTCAGGCAAGGGCGCGATAGCAGTCATCGACGCACAACGCGCGCCGGGCGCAGTGGGAATGAACATTGCCGCACGAACGGCGACGCAACTCGCAGACACCCACGGCATTGGCTGGTGCGCGGTTCGCTCCATCAGCCATGCCGGTGCGATCGGATACTACGCGCAACAGGTCGCCCAAGCGGGTAAAGTTGCCATCGTCATGACCGCTTCAAAGCCGCTCATGATCTATCATGGATCCAGGGCCGAGGGTGTCTCAACGAACCCCATCGCGATTGCCGCACCCACCAGCAACCCGGACCGCCCCTTGCTCCTCGACATGTCGACCGCATCGGTGGCGCTCGGCAAGATCATGGCGGCCAGGGATGCCGGTCATGCGATTCCTGCGGGTTGGGGTGTCGACGCGGATGGCCGGGAGACGACGGACCCGCGCAACGTAAAGGCCGTCCTGCCGATGGCCGGCCCCAAAGGTTCGGGCCTCTCTCTGATGATCGAGGTGCTCGCCAGCGTGCTGACGGAGAATCCCCTGATTGCCGTTGCGCTCGCCGGAGGCGGCGATCCAGGCGGCAACGGCCTGGTCGCTGTGCTCGACCCATCGGCATTCGGCGAAGGCTTCCCTCTCGAAGTCGATCGCCTCGGCGCCGCCATCAACGGCTTGCCGCCGGCGGCCGGATCGGAACGCGTTTATCTGCCGGGCGAACGCGGTTTCGATGAGATGGAAACGCGGTCGCGCGTAGGCATACCGCTCGTGCAGGGCACTCGGTCCCGGCTGCTCGCGCTCGCCTCGAAGCTGAAGGTAGCGGTGCCCGAAGGCCTCACTTAGAAGAAGGCATGGAAATGGCGACAGGCGGCTCGCCGCTGTCGAGGGAATTCCTGCCGGCGTGCGCAGTGACCTCAATTCCTACGACAATGGACCGTTTCAGAGGAATGAACGCCTCGGCCAAGTCGCGACGTGGCAAGCGACAACCCGCCGACAACCCAATGCGCGCAGGCAGATTGCGGCGGACCCCGTTGACGCCGTCGAGCGGGGACACGACATATCCTGTACCGTCGATCCAGGTCACTGCTCAGGAGCAAGCTATGAACGCGCCGCCAAACATCGATCCCGTTCCCGCGCATTCTGACGGCGACGTTGTGCACTGGCTGACAAACGACACGCGAGATGAGCGCTTCATTGACAATATTTTCGCCGAGCTGTGTATCCGGCTCCAGCGAGCGGGCATTCCCGTCAAGCGGGCGTCGCTTCATCTCCTGATCCACCATCCGCAATGGCTTGGCGCCCGGATCATGTGGGCCGACGGGATGCGCGAGGCCGAGCTTGCGAGAGTAGACTACGATGTCAGGGAGCGATCCGAATACATCGGCAGTCCCGCCAACGAAATCCATGACGGTGCCACCGAGGTGCGCGAGAATCTCGAACGCGGTGCCTCGCTGGGCCGGAAGCACGCCATCTATGACGAGATGCGGGCGAAAGGCCTGACCGACTATATCGCTTGGCCGCTGTACCATACGCTCGGCAAGCGGCATATCGTGACCTTTGCAACCGACCGGCCAGGCGGTTTCGACGACGCGCATATCGCCCGCCTGTCGAAGTTATTACCGGTTCTGGCGCTGGTCAGCGAAATCCGCATGAAGAACCGGCTGGCGCGAACGCTGCTCGAAACCTATGTCGGGTCGCATGCCGGCGAGCTGATTCTGGCCGGCGCCACCAGACGCGGAAGCGGGACGACGGTACGCGCCGCTATCATGATCTGCGATCTGCGTGATTTCACCCGGATCTCCGACAACTGGCCGCGCGATGACGTCATTGATCTTCTGAACGGCTATTTCGACGCGATGTCGGAGCCGATTGCGCGACATGGTGGGGAGATACTAAAATTCATCGGCGACGGTCTGCTCGCCATTTTTTCCGCTCAGCCAGCCGTCGGCCTGTGCAAATCTGCTGCATGCCGTGGCCGAAGCCCGTCAGGCCATGGTTGCCCTGAACGAAAGGAACGGCGAAACCGGTCGTGCGCCGCTGAATTACGGCATCGGCGTCCACGTCGGAGACGTCATGTACGGTAATATCGGGTCGCGCACCCGGCTTGACTTCACCGTTATCGGTCCTGCGGTCAACATGGCTTCGCGTCTCGAAACCCTCACCAAACAATTGGGCAGAACGGTGCTGTTATCCCGCGCGTTCGCCGACTTCGTCGAAAGCGATTTCGATCTCGAACGCGTCGGCGAATATCCGGTGCGCGGCTTCAACGACCCGATCGAGTTGTTTGCTTATCACGGCTGAATGCCGATCTATCGCCAGATGCCGAACCGCCCCCAAGAGGGGCAAACTTGTCAAACGGCCACTATCAGCGAATGTCGGTCTCGGTGGTTTGTTAGTCCCGCAACAACGCTCAGACACTGAAAGACAGGTAGAGCCGGGGCTTTCCGTCAGGACTGGTGCCTGCGCGATCTACACCGATCGCTTGACACTCGTCGCTCTTGTTCTCATTATGTTCTTCGAGAACCTCTTCGAAACGTCATGTTCGAAACGTCATGGGCAAACGGTCGGGATGGCAACGACAGCCACCATCCTCCATGCGGATCTGGATGCTTTCTATGCCTCGGTAGAGCAGCTCCTTGACCCTTC
The DNA here is from genome assembly GCF_036924515.1 of Bradyrhizobium sp. AZCC 1610. Lineage (NCBI taxonomy): Bacteria > Pseudomonadati > Pseudomonadota > Alphaproteobacteria > Hyphomicrobiales > Nitrobacteraceae > Bradyrhizobium > Bradyrhizobium sp. AZCC 1610. The sequence continues at coordinate 1,394,732 of NZ_JAZHRR010000001.1, forward strand.
GTTGCGCGGCAAACCCGTCGCCGTCGGTGGTGGAGTTGTGCTTGCTGCTTCTTACGAAGCCAAGGCCTTCGGGGTCAGCGGCGGCATGCCGGGACGGCAGGCGCGCGAACTCTGCCCGCAGCTCACTTTCGTCAGCGGGCATTTCAGGGAATACCAAAGGCTGGGCGACGCCGCCATCAAGGTGATCGGCGATTTCACGCCTCTCGTCGAGCGGATTTCCATCGACGAGGCCTTTGCCGACGTTGCGGGCTGCACCCATCTCTTCGGTCCGCCTGCCGAAATTGCAAGGGCGATCCGCCAACGCGTGCGCATGGAGCTTGGCCTTCCGATCTCAGTCGGTGTAGCGCGCACCAAGCATCTTGCAAAAATTGCTTCGCAAGTGGCCAAGCCCGACGGATTGGTGGTCGTCGATCCCGACACCGAGCTGAAATTCCTTCACCACCTGCCCGTCGAGCTGATGTGGGGAGTGGGACCTGTCACCAGGGCGCGGCTGGCCGAGATCGGTGTACTAACGATCAGGCAGCTGGCAAAGACACCGGGATGGTCGCTCGAGCGGTTGCTCGGTCCCGCGGCAGGAGAGAAACTCGCAGCGCTGGCGTGGAATCGCGATCCACGGGAAATCAAGGCTCACCGCCGGGCGCAATCGGCGGGAGCGCAATCGGCGATTGGCAGGAAGCCCGCCGACGAGCGAGTTTTTCGACCCGCCCTGTTTCACCTTGCGGACCGCATCGGCAGCCGGCTCCGCGCCAAGTCCAGGCCCGGCCGAACCGTGACGGTCCGCGTTCGTTTCGCCAACCTGCGCTCAGTCACTCGCTCGGTAACGCTCGACGCACCAATCTGCGCGACCGTGATCCTCGCCGAGATTGCCGAGGATCTGGTGCGCGCGGTCCTCGCAGAACACCCGGATGAAAAGACCATCTCGCTCCTGGCGATCTCCGTGTCGCATCTCGAAGAGCACTGGGATCTGGAGCTTGAACTTCCGTTGGGACTTCCAGATGAACGCCGCTGCCCCGGCACCAAAATAGGCATGGCACGATGGGCGGCCGACCGTGCCGTCGATAAGATCCGCGATCGCTTCGGATGGGATGCTATTGGATACGGCTCGGCGGAGCTGGGCATGTCTCGTTCCGTTCCCGACGCGTTTCGCGAGCTCGCCGAAAAAGACCTGTGACCGTCACCTCGAGAGTCCGAGATGCGTGCTATGGTGCACCAGGGACGAAGCGCCCGCCGTTCTCCCTGAGAACGCCGCGGTCGTCATCGATATCGAGATCGAGCCACCAGATCGTTATGTCCGCCGGCGTGAGCCTCTATCATCATAGAATCGCTACGTCGGGTACCGGGTAGCAACTGCGCCATCGTGACGTCGCCAATTAGTGCTCCCTCGAACCGCCCGATGGCTCACAAAGTAGCTCGTCACCAGTTCGCCGTTTGCGACCGACTTGAGGTTACTCCCAGCTCGCCCTCGCGATCCGTTCTGACGGCGGATCTTGGGTCTGAGCCCGCCAGGCCTCTGAAAAATCGGCACGGCACGCCTGTCCGGGAAGGTCTGGTGGCGAACATCAGCCGCGCCGTGCCGCTTTGATCGCGGCGACGTCGATTTTCTTCATGCCCATCATGGCATCGAATGCTCGCTTTGCTTCATCGCCGCCGGCCGCCAGCGCCTCGATCAGCACGCGCGGCGTGATTTGCCAGGAGACGCCCCACTTGTCCTTGCACCAGCCGCATGCACTCTCTTGGCCCCCATTGCCAACAATGGCGTTCCAGTAGCGGTCGGTCTCTTGCTGGTCATCGGTGGCGATCTGAAACGAGAAAGCTTCGTTGTGCTTGAACGCAGGACCGCCGTTGAGGCCGATACAGGGAACGCCGGCGACTGTGAATTCCACCGTCAGCACGTCGCCCTCCTTGCCGGATGGGTAGTTACTGGGTGCACGGTGGACGCCATCCACGGCGCTGTTGGGAAAGGTTTCGGCGTAGAAGCGGGCAGCAGCCTCTGCGTCCTTGTCGTACCACAGGCAAATCGTGTTCTTGGCCATTGCGTGTCCTTCGTTCAACTTGCGCGCCATCCGCGGTCTTCTATCGATGCCGTGCTGTCTGTGCTGCGCGTTCATAGTCGTGAAGCGTTCTTCGGCTGTGGGACTTTTCATCGAGCACGATGCCTTGGCAGGCTGCATATGCAGGTTACAGCAACCTGTACCCTTCTGGAAGGGACGCCGATGCGACTGAAAACGATCGGAAGCGAAATGAGTTTGGGACAGTGCGGCTGCCGGATTACTCCGCTTGCGGCCATGGAAATTTGAGCGTTGAATTCGCGCGTCATGCGCGGCTGCGATGCAATCTTTGAGCGAGGCGGACGGTGCGGCGAGCCGGCCTGCTAACCGCTGTGAAGCACGCAGCCTCCATGCGGCAACGATCAGCACGCGCTTCGATCATCAACAAGGGAGGAAAACGATGAGCACTTGGCTTAGTGAACGAGAGCAGCGCCTCGTCGCGGGTGCCGAGGCGGCATCGGCGGCAACGCCGATTCCCACTCAAATTGTTTCCAACGGCGAGTATCTCCCGCCCCCGCAGAGCACTACACAGAGGAAGGTCGAGGCGCGGATCAACGAGCTCGCCGACCTCAACGGCAAGCACCTCGGTTTGAGCCGCAGGCAGTTCCTGCACACGAGCTGCGGCATGGCGGCGGCATTCCTCGCAATGAACGACATCTACGGCAATGTTTTCCAGGTCGCGGCTGCAGAGGCCCGCGAGCCCGAGCTGATGCTGGCGCGCGCGCAAGGCCTCGCCGGCCAGTTCATCTTCGACGTCCAGACCCATTTCGTGCGCGACGACTTCGATCACAAGGAGCTTTTGGGTCTGGCGGACTTTGCGAGCCAGCACTGGAACCCGAAGATGAAGGAGGAGGGCGTCTCCTCGCTCGCCCGCTACAAGTTCCAGAACTACGTGAAAGAGATCTACTACGACAGCGACACCAACATGGCGCTGTTGAGCGGCGCGCCGTTCGACGATCCGAGCTGGTGGCTTCTGTCCAACGAGCAGATCGTCAAGGCCCGCGAGCTCATCAACGACTTCGCGGGCTCGCGCCGCCTGCTGGCGCACAGCGTCATCACCCCCAAGCAGCCCGGCTGGATGGAGGAGGTCGACAAGGCAATCGAGGTCTACAAGCCCGATTCCTGGAAGTCCTACACGATCGGCGATCCGCTGGCGCCCTCCAAGTTCCCATGGCGGCTCGACGACGAGCAGGTGATGTATCCGTTCTACGAAAAAGCGGTGAAGGCCGGCATCAACACGCTGTGCATCCACAAGGGGCTGCTGCCGCCCGATTACGAGAAGTCGTTCGCCGGCGTGTGGGAATACGCAACCGCGTGGGACATCGGAAAGGCGGCGAAGGACTGGCCGCAGATGAACTTCGTGATCTATCACTCGGCGCTGCGGGCGTTCCTCGAGCTGCCAGACAAGGCCTGGGCCGAGTTCGAGCAGACCGGCCGCATCCAGTGGGCCACGGATCTCGCGGAAATCCCGCAGAAGTTCGGCGTCACCAATGTCTATGCCGAGATCGGCACCTCCTTTGCCAACTCGGCGGTGGCGCATCCGAAGTTTTGCGCCGCGCTGGTCGGCACACTGATCAAGGGCATGGGGGTCGATCACGTGATGTGGGGTACTGACTCGGTCTGGTATGGCTCACCGCAGTGGCAGATCGAGGCACTGCGCCGCCTCGAAATTCCGGAGGACATGCAGAAGAAATACGGGTTTGCGCCGCTCGGCGACGCCAATAGCGCTACCAAGCAACTGATCTTCGGCGGCAACGCCACCAAATTCTACAAGATCAGGCTGAAAGCGGCTGACAACACCAGGATGCCGGCCTTTTCGGTGGACCGTCTCGCTTCGCTCAAGAACGAGTATGCGCTGGCGGCCAAGGAGCCCTCGAACCTGCGCTACGGCTACGTTCGCGCGGCGTAAATTTCCAGCGGCCGCGCCGGCGGAGTGGGCAAGCTTCGCGGGCGCGGTCGACGCGCGGCTGCAGTGACAAAGACGTAGATAGACAAGATCAATTTCGGCTTCGGATGAAAAGCAACACTTCGTGCGATATCTGGCGCAACGCGGACATTCCAAACATCGGCTGCGTCCTGTGCGGGGGCTACGAGATCGCAATGATCTCAAGCTCTTGACCGGATGTACCGACTACATCTCCAACGGCTTTGCCCATCAGAGACCTTGCCACCGGGGACACGAAGGAAACGGAGCCGGCCTTGGGGTCCGCTTCGTCCTCTCCCACGATATGATATTTCTGCACGCGCCCATCGTCGCGCCTGAAGGTCACGGTGCTCCCAAAGGCGACAGTGTCAGTTGACGTAGGTTTGGTGATGACCTGAGCCGTCCGAACTCTCGCCGCAAAGTAGCGCGCATCGCGCAAGGGGGTTGCCGCTTGCCGCCGCCGTTCATTCACGTCTTCGATCCTCTGCGCGGTCTCGTATGCCTCGCGAGCCTGGTGAAGCTGAAATTCAAGAGCCTTTAATCCCGCTTCCGTAACGAGGTTCGGATGAGGTGAAACCGGGCGGTCGGGAAGCAGAGTCTCCGACGCCGTTTCGGCACTGTCTTCCTTGGTGAAGGCAACGCTCAAGCTCAGAACTCCTTTTAAGCGAGATATGCAACAGGCGGCCGGCGACAAGCGCGCGGGCTCGTCAAAGGAACTGTAGTGCAGCGCTCAGCGACTTCAGCGCATCATATACCGCGGAGCGAGACGGGCGCCATTATCAAGTTACCCCGTTTGGGGATCACCTTGCTCCGCCGGCAGTTCCTCGGCATTGGGGTCGCCCGGTGCCGTCGCCCAGGCCAGTTCGACGAGCGTCACGATCCGCCGACCGGCACCGTCAAGCTGGCAAACGATGAGGCCCTGCTCCTCGATGTAGGTCAGCAGCCGCCGTGCACGGCGCAACGAATGTGAGCCATAGGCGCGGGCAATCGCTGCATCGCCCGGGCAGGGCCAACCTTCTTTCGCGGCGCGGGCGATCATCATGAAGACGCCCTGCATATCCTCCGGCAGAAGCGAGGCGCGGACCGAGACATCCTGCCACCCGTCATCCTCTGCCATATCGGAGCCGAGCCCGGCGCGGGCGCGCGTCAGCATGCGACGGAAGTCACCCAGGTCCGGCACGGCCGAACCGAGGCCCTCTATTCGGCAGCGGACCACGAACTCCTGATAGAGGACGCCGATGGCACGGAATCCCGCGTCGGGCTCCGCCATGACGGCGCGCAGAATACGGTCCACTCGCTCATGCCGCTCCGCCAGTTGCTCAGCACTGAGTGGCTGCTCCACCGCTTCGGGACGGATCTCCAGAGCCGCTGACTTCGCCGCCATGAGCTGGCCGAGGAGGTCTGGCGGCGACCGGCGCTGGGGCCGATTATTCTCGGGCGGCGGCGCTGCCAGGATGATGGCGCGTGCGTCGAGTGTCGCTTCCGGCAGAGGCATCAGGCGCGGGGTCGCGTTGCGCGGCGTGGTCTCCGTTGGGCCAATACGCAGCCCCAGCGGACGGCGGGAGAGGGCCGGTCCCAGCGCCATGAATTGCCCGCGCTCCAGATCCCGGAAGGCCTCTGCCTGTCGCCGCTCCATGCCCAGAAGGTCGGCGGCGCGCGCCATGTCGATATCCAGAAAGGTTCGGCCCATGAGGAAATTGGAGGCCTCGGCCGCGACGTTCTTGGCGAGCTTCGCCAGTCGCTGGGTGGCGATGACCCCCGCAAGCCCGCGTTTGCGGCCACGGCACATCAGGTTCGTCATGGCGCCGAGCGAGAGTTTGCGCGCCTCGTCCGAAACCTCGCCGGCGACGGCCGGCGCGAAGAGCTGCGCCTCATCCACCACAACCAGCATCGGGTACCAGTGGTCGCGGGCGACCTCGAAAAGCCCGCCGACGAAGGCGGCGGCGCGCCGCATCTGGTTCTCGGCGTCGAGCCCCTCGAGATTGAGCACGGTGGAGACGCGATGGATGCGCGCTCGCTCGCCGGCGACCTGCAGGCCCCGCTCGGTATGGTCCTCGGCATCGATCAGCAGGTGGCCGAAACGATCGGCAAGCGCCACGAAGTCGCCTTCGGGGTCGATGATGGTCTGCTGCACCCAGGGAGCACTCTGTTCCAGCAGCCGGCGCAGCAGATGGGATTTGCCGGAGCCCGAATTGCCCTGCACCAGCAGGCGGGTCGCCAGCAGTTCCTCAAGGTCCAGAGTCGCCGGGGCGCCGGCCGTCGTGTGTCCCATCTCGATCGCAACGGTCATGTCTCGACTCAAAGTCCCCTTAGCGGAGGCGGGGCTTAACAACCTGATCGCAGCCCGTCGAGCGCCCATGGCCGCTCACTCCGTGTTCTCCACGGCTGGTCGAACGCCATCAGCCCAGATGGATGCCGGCCGTGGCACACTTCACGCGCCGGAGGCGGCTGCCGAGGTTGTGGGCGAAGGTTGTCGGCGATTTTCAGCAAAACGGAGTCAGTCAGCGCGACGAGAACACATTCTTCAACTGCACCAGGAATGTCACCAGCCACGCGCACGCATACATGCCCGCGAGACCAAGCGCCGTTCTGCGATCAATCAAAGACAGGTTTGTCCACCACCATATCCGGTAAAGCCATATTCCTGTCGTGGCTACGCCAAGCAAGCAGACCAGCACCTTGAGAAAGGACGAGTTCGCGACACCTAAAGCGCCAAACAAAAGTGTTGCTGGAACGAGAAACATCGTGCAGGCGGATATCAAAGTCTCGTTCATGGGTCCTCAGGATATCTACGAATCGCAGGCTACGTACGCAGTTTGCAGCAACCTGTACGCTTCTGGAAGGGACGCTGATGCGACTGATAATTAGCTTGCGCTGCCCACGATTGCGATCACGTCAGGCGACAGTCAGGGGAACACCGGTCGAGGACGTTCGAAAAGGCGCGCAATTCTTTTACGTCCATTCCGACCCCTTCCCGCGCCTTGGATTGAACGGTATCAAGAAGTCGCTTGGGCGATGAGCCTTGGCGGCTTGAGGCAGCACGGGATCGTCACATGGCTTTTGAACTTTTCGAACTGACGGGCAAGCGGGCGCTCATCACTGGCTCTTCGCAGGGCATTGGCTTCGCGTTCGCGCAAGGCCTTGCCGAACACGGCGCCGAAGTCGTCCTCAACGGCCGCGATACCGGCAAGCTGAATGCGGCCGCGTTGAGGCTGACGGCCGCGGGGCACAAGGTATCGGTGGCCGGCTTCGACGTGACACAGGCGCAAGCCGCCAGGGCCGGTGTCGAGGCGATCGAGAAGAATTCCGGCGCGATCGATATTCTGGTCAATAATGCCGGCATGCAGTTTCGCTCGCCGCTCGAGGACTTTCCCGTCGAGAAGTGGGAGCAATTGCTCGCCACCAATATTTCGAGCGCGTTCTATGTCGGCCAGGCCGTCGCGCGTCATATGATTTCACGTGGCCGTGGCAAGATCATCAACATCGCGTCCGTGCAGAGCGAGCTCGCACGACCGGGCATCGCGCCCTATACGGCCACCAAGGGCGCGATAAAGAACCTGACCCGCGGCATGTGCGCCGATTGGGCCAAATACGGTCTCCAGATCAATGCAATTGCGCCGGGTTACTTCAAGACCCCGCTCAACCAGGCGCTGGTCGACAATCCGGAGTTCTCAAGCTGGCTCGAAAAGCGGACGCCGGCCGCCCGCTGGGGTAATGTCGAGGAGTTGGTCGGTGCCGCCGTGTTCCTGTCCGGCAAAGCCTCGTCCTTCGTCAATGGCCATACGCTCTATGTCGATGGTGGCATCACCACCAGTCTCTAGGTTTGCGCCGCTTCAAGACGTCGTTGAACTGCGCGAAATAAATCGCCGCCCGACCAAAGCCGAATTCCGCTTCTGCCCGAGGAAACGACGCGCCAGTTTGATGAAATTTTGCACCACCATCGACGTCTCATCTTTTCTGAAGACGAGAAACACGTCGGCGGACGGTGGCGAGGGCCTGATGGGCCTGAACACGATCTCGTCGGTCGTGAAGCGGGCTATTGATTGCGGAACCAGAGCAACTCCGAAACCCGCTGCGATCAAGCTCGGCACCGACTGCGCATCGACGACTTGCTGGGAGACCCGCGGCAGGAAGCCGGCGTCGATGCAGCACTTCTGTATATAGCGCGCAAATTGAGAGCTTTCCGGCTGCAAGACGATGTGGTCCTCCGACGCAAGGTCACCGAGGGCGATGCGCTTGCGCCGGGCGAGCGGATGGACTTTCGGCATGGCCACCACGATCTCCTCCGGCCACGCGAGTTCGCTGCTCAAAGCGTCCTCGGTGGGAATGCTTCGATTGAGGCTGATGTTCGTCGTTCGATTGAGGAGGGCCGCGATCTGCAACGCCGGTGCCTGTTCATGCACCGTCATCTTCACCGCAGGCGCATCCTTCCGGTACGCAGCCAGCAGATCGGCCAGCCGTCCACGCAGGATGGAGCCTGTCGCTCCTATATCGAGAGTTCCGACCAGGCCGGCGCCAATCGCGCGGACCTCGTCTTCCGCCAGTTTGATCTGCTGCTGAATGGCGCGGGCGCGCGCGAGGAGCGCTTCTCCGGCCTGCGTCAACTCGACTCTGCGACTGGTTCTATAGAGAAGCTGCGCCCCCAACGCAGCTTCGAGCGACTGGATCTGTTGGCTCAGTGGCGGTTGGGAAAGATTCAGCCGCCGCGCCGCGACAGTGAAGCTGCGCTCCTCGGCCACGGCGATGAAATATCTGATCTGACGGAGATCCATAGCGAAATCCTCTTGATCATGTCGTTCTATATATTGGACACTTGATCCGGCATGGTCAACGAATGATGGGAAATGCCGTGTCGCGAAGATCGAGGCGGGCAGGCGGTCGGCGCGGTCGGGCGGCAGCCCGGTGGGGCGAGCAGCCGGTTTCGAAGCGACGTCAACGTCGCCATCAAAAACAATAGCGGCATCGGCGGTGAGCCGACCAAGCCGCATTGAATTGGAAGCGCCAACCAAGCGGGGAAAGCCGTGCCAAATATACTCAAGTCACTCTTCTTCCAGGTCGCCATTGCGCTCGGACTGGGAATTGCACTCGGCATGGCCTACCCGGATGTCGCCCTTCAGATGAAACCGCTGGGCGACGGCTTCATCAAGCTCATCAAGATGCTGGTGCCCGTGATCGTGTTTTGCGTCGTCGTGCACGGAATCGCCGCTGCGGGGGATCTCTCGAAGGTTGGACGGGTCGGGGTGCGCGCGCTCGTATACTTCGAGGTCGTAACGACAATTGCCTTGGTGCTCGGCATTGCGCTCGCCTATTACTTCGAGCCCGGCGTTGGAATGAACATCGATCCGAAGACGCTGGATGCAAAAGCGCTGAGCGGCTTCAGTCAGACGGCAGCCCAGGTTGCCGGCGGCGGCGTCTCGGAATTCCTCATGAAACTCATTCCCTCGACCGTGGTGGGAGCGTTTACGACCGGTGACATCCTGCAGGTATTGATCGTCTCGATCATGTTTGGCTGCGCCGTCTCCCTGTGCGGCGAGCGGGCCAGGCCGGTGGCGGATTTCATCGGACGCGTGAGCGATATCATCTTCAAGATGATGAATTTCGTCGTCAGGCTGGCGCCGCTCGGTGTCTTTGGGGCGATTGCATTTACAGTCGGAAAATACGGCATCGGCTCGCTCAAGCAGCTCGGTGGTCTCGTCGCCCTGTTCTATTTGGCCGTGACCGTCTTTGTCGTCGTCGTGCTGGGGACGGTCATGCGCTTTAGCGGCTTCAGCCTGTTCAAGCTGCTCCGCTACTTCCGCGAGGAGCTGACGATTGTTCTTGGCACGGCGGCCGGAGACAGCGTGCTGCCACAGACCATGCGGAAGCTCGACTCCTCGGCATCAAGCCGTCGACCGTTGGGCTGGTAATTCCGACCGGATACTCGTTCAATCTCGATGCGTTCTCGATCTACCTGACGCTGGCCGCCGTATTCATTGCCCAGGCTACCAACACGCCGCTGGCGACTGGTGATCTTCTGGCAATTCTCGGCATTGCGCTCCTGACTTCGAAAGGTGCTCACGGGGTTCCGGGCTCGGCCATCGTTGTCCTTGCAGCAACGCTCGCGGCCATCCCGGCCATTCCAGCCATCGGATTGGTGCTGCTCCTGTCGGTGGACTGGTTCATCGGGATCGCGCGTGCGCTGGGCAACTATGTCGGAAACTGCGTCGCCACGGTTGCCGTGGCCTCATGGGAAGGCGATATCGATCGGGAAAAGGCGCATCGCGTCCTGAATGGCGAGGTCGCTGCCATCGATATGGACACACCGGTCGATCCCGTCGGTATCGATGTATCCGGCGCGCAGCTTCAGACGTCCTGAGACCATGGCATCAGTTCCCGGGTCTGCGACGGATAGGAGTTGAGCGATGACAGCGCTTTCGATTGCGCCTTTGACAAGGGCAGGGTTTGCGCCATTCGGCGAGGTGGTCGAGACCGCAGACGTGAAGCCGAAATTGATCAATGAAGGCTTTGCGGAGCGTTTTGACGACTTGGCCAGCATTGACGTAGCCGCGGAAGGTGGAGAGGTCAGCGTCAGTCTGTTCGTCGGCTCTGCAAGGCCAGCCCCGCTCGTCATCAAGCTCATGGAGCGCCACCCACTGGGTAGCCAACTGTTCATGCCGTTGAGCGGAGCACCCTGGTTGGTGGTGGTGTGTACCGATCCGGGCGTCCCTTCAAGCTACCGGGCATTTGCTGCATCGGGACAACAGGGCGTGAACTACGCGCGAAACTGCTGGCACCATCCGCTGCTCGTCGTCGGAGAGGCTAGTCCGTTCCTTGTGATCGACCGCAAGGGTCCGGGCAGCAATCTCGAGGAAAAGTGGCTTGAAGCGGCAAATTGGCTGCGCGTCGCGCCCGATGGTGCGGCGGAAGCGAACACGGACATCACGGCGAAGCAGGGCTAGCGGCCCGGCGATCGTCCGCAACAATCATCTCCAAGGGATCATCTGGAATGTCGTCTCGAACCTATCACGTGCCGCCGGGAGGGCATCCGGCCCAGACCGAGTTGCTGACCGGCCGGGCGGTCTTCACGGCTGCGTATGCGGTGATACCAAAGGGCGTGATCCGCGACATCGTGACCAGTTATCTTCCGCACTGGGACAATACGCGCGTTTGGGTGCTGGCTCGACCGCTGTCCGGCTTTGCCGAAACATTCTCGCACTACCTCATCGACGTAGCGCCGGGCGGAGGAAGCGAAGCGCCGGAACCCGATGCGGGAGCGGAGGGTGCGCTGTTCGTCGTCGGGGGAGAGCTGTCCCTGAGGCTTGCCGGAACTGAGCACGTGCTGCGGCCCGGTGGCTTTGCCTACCTGCCTCCGGGGAGCTCCTGGCACGTGCAAAACCGCGGCGCCGGTTCAGTGCATTTTCATTGGATCCGGAAGCTGTATCAGCATGTGCCTGATATCGCGGTGCCCGATGCCATCGTCACCAACGAAAACTCCATTGCGCCGACGCCGATGCCTCACACCGATGGCAGGTGGGCGACGACGCGTTTCGTCGATCCATCCGATATCAGACATGACATGCATATTACGATCGTGACTTTCGAACCTGGTGCGTCGATCCCCTTCGCAGAGACCCATGTGATGGAGCACGGCCTCTATGTTCTGGAAGGCAAGGCCGTCTACCGGCTCAACCAGGATTGGGTTGAGGTCGAGGCCGGAGATTATATGTGGCTCCGCGCTTTTTGCCCTCAGGCTTGCTATGCCGGCGGCCCGGAACGCTTCCGCTACCTGCTGTATAAAGACGTGAACCGGCACATGGATCTGCGCGCCTTGCGATCGCCGGCGAGTTCTGAAGCCGGGCCGGTCAGAGGCAATGCCTGACGAATCAGCTCGCCAAGCTGACGACTTTGCTTGCTTGCCAAGAGGGCGAGGAAGAATGTCGCGTCAAGATTTTCGATGCTTCGCGTTCACCGCGATCGCAGCCGCGGCGGTGCGGTTCTCGACGCCGAGTTTCGAGTAGATTTGCTCGAGGTGCTTGTCGACGGTGCGCGGGGAGAGGCCCAGAATTTGCGCAATGTCGCGGTTGGTCTTGCCCTTTGACAGCCACGACAGCACTTCGCCCTCGCGCGTCGTCAGGCCAAGCTCGCTGGAGAATTCCGCCGGCGTCTCGGTGCCGGAATCCTTTGCAAGCCGCAGCAGGAATTCATTGGTGCCCAGTCTGCCCATATATTGCAGCCGGAGCTGTTCGTTGCCGGGAAGTGCGGTCATGATCGCAGCTTTCGACCCGGCCTTGCCCTTGCGGGCCTGGTCCAGCCATTGCGGGATCGGCTCCGGCAGCACGACATCGTCGTCGCTATCAGCGGCAAGCGCATCCGACAGCAGTTTCTGCGCCTGAGGCGTCGCCCACATGATCTTGCCCTCGCCATTGACGGCGAGCAGATAGCGGCCGGAGACATCGAGCGCGGCGCGCGCGCTCTGGGTCAGCCGCGCATTGGCGAGGTGGACGCGGATGCGCGCCAGCATCTCCTCGACCGCAATGGGCTTGGTGACGTAGTCGACGCCGCCGGCCTCCAGGCCGCGCACGATATGCTCGGTTTCGGCCAGCCCCGTCATGAAGATGATCGGAACGTGGTCGAGGCCGGCGTCGCGCTTCAGCCGCCTGCAGGTTTCAAAACCGTCCAACCCGGGCATCACAGCATCGAGCAGCACGATGTCGGGCGTGATCTGGTCGACGATCCGCATCGCCGCCGCACCGTCGAGCGCGACCATGACCGTCATGCCTGCGCCGTCGAGCGCGTCGGTGAGCAGCCGCAGCGTCTCCGGCGAGTCATCGACGACAAGGGCGATGTCGCGCTTTTTGGATTCAGTGATCATAGCTGTGCAGTGTTTTCAGGGTCGCCATGTACTGATCGAGATCGAAGCGGTCGACCAGCGTGCGCATTTGCGAAACGAAATCGGCATGTTCAGGGTAGTCGTTGCCGATTTCGTCCAGCTTGACCTGGATCGCGCGGATGTAGCCGAGTTGCCCGAGGCCGATCAGTTCCTCGACATATCTCACCGGTGGCCGCGATCCCGTCTCCGGTTTCCAGCGCGGCTGGGGTATTTGCTCGGCCTCGTACTGCCACTCGATCTTGAGCAGTTGCCGGATCGTCTCCACCAGCTTGGGGATATCTATCGGCTTCATCAGGTAGCCGTCATGAAACGGCTGCGCCAGCGGCGCGCCATGCGCCTCCAGCGCGCTCGCCGACACCATCAGAATGCGGGCCTGATGATGGCCGCTCGCGCGCAACGTTTCCGCCACCGTCCAGCCGTCCATGCCCGCCATCGAGATATCCAGCAGGAACAGATCGGGCCGGCAGTGTTGCGCCAGCGCGAGGCAGCCGGGTCCGTCCGGCGCGCTCAGCAAGATGAAGCCCAGCGGCGCCAGCACCTCGCGCAGCAGGTCGCGGTGGGTCGGATCGTCGTCGGTGATGAGGATCGTCTTGCGCGGGCCGTGATAGCCGAAGATCGGCGCCTCCACCGGCGCGATCCTTGTCGGATTGGTGACTTCCGACAGCAGGATCTTGACGCGGAACGTGCTGCCGGTGCCGACCCGGCTGGTCACCTTGATGTCGCCGCCCATCACGCCGGCTAGCAGCCGGCTGATGGTCAGCCCGAGGCCGGTGCCGGTCTGCGGCTGCGAGACGCCGAGCGCACCGCGCTCGAACGGCGCGAAGATGCGTTCGAGATCGTCTGGCTGGATGCCGGGACCGGTGTCGATCACTTCGAACTCCGCGACCGGGCTGCGATAATGCACGACGAATTGCACGCTGCCGGTCTGCGTGAACTTCAGCGCATTCGACAGCAGGTTGATCAGAACCTGACGCAGGCGCTTTTCGTCGGCATAGACGACGACGGGCAGCACTGAAGGCCGCTTGAAAACGAAGTCGATGCCCTTGGCGGCAGCCTGGACGCGAAACATCCCGACGAGCTGGTCGAGGAATTCGCTCAACCGCACCTCGTCACGCGATAAATAAAGCCGGCCTGCCTCGATCTTGGAAATGTCCAAAATGCCGTCGATCAGCCCCGACAGATGGTCGGCGCTGCGGCGGACCACGCGCACCTGGTCGCGCGGCTTGGTATTGAGGCTGGAATCCTGTTCCAGCAGTTGCGCATAGCCAGAGATGGCGTTGAGCGGCGAGCGCAGTTCGTGGCTCAGGCCCACAACATAGCGGCTCTTGGCGAGGTTGGCGGATTCAGCCACTTCCTTGGCGCGCTGCAGCTCGGCGTCGGTGCGCTTGTGGGCGTCGATTTCCTGGATCAAGAGCGCGGTCTGCCGCCGCGTTTCCGCCTCCGCCGCACGGCGGCTCTGCTGCGCCAGCACGAACAGCCATGCCACCACGCCGATGATGATGGTGAGCGCGAAGAATACCTTCCAGAGCACGTCGGATAGCGCAAAACCGTCGACCGGAATCGTCGCGGACGTCTGCAGATAGATCAGCCCAAGCGTCAGGCCAACGAGGCCTGCGGACACCGCGAACACGCCGAGGTAACGCCCGAACTGCGAGTTGATCCGGGCATAGATCGGCTCCGGCAGCAGCTTGCCGAGCGCCTCCGAGACCTGTGCGCCGGCGCGCGCGTGCGGCTTGCAGAGGTCGTGGCAGCGCGCGTCGAGCGAACAGCACAGCGAACAGATCGGCCCGGCGTATGCCGGGCAGGAGGCCATGTCCTCCGGCTCGAACGAATGCTCGCAGATACAGCACTGGATCGCCTCCAGGTTCTGCCAGCTCCGCTTGGGCTTGCGCGCGATGTAGTATTTGCCGTCGGTCGCCCATGCGATCAGGGGCGCGGCGACGAAGGCGACCGCGAGCGCCACGAAGGCCGAGAGCGCCTTCGCCGTCGGCCCGAACAGGCCGTAGAACGCGCTGATCGAGACGATGGTCGCGATCGTCATGGCGCCGACGCCGACCGGGTTGATGTCGTAGAGATGCGCGCGCTTGAACTCGATGTGCTGCGGGCGCAGGCCGAGCGGCTTGTTGATGACGAGATCGGCGACCAGCGCGCCGACCCAGGCAATCGCAACGTTGGAGTAGAGCGCCAGCGTCTGCTCCAGCGCTTTGTAGACGCCGATTTCCATCAGCAGCAGCGCCACCATGACGTTGAACACCAGCCAGACCACGCGGCCGGGATGGCTGTGTGTCAGCCGCGAGAAGAAGTTCGACCACGCGATCGAGCCGGCATAGGCGTTGGTGACGTTGATCTTGATCTGCGAGAGAATGACGAAGGTGCCGGTCAGCGCCAGCGTCAGGTCCGGCTGCGACAGCACGTAACGAAATGCTTCGAGGTACATATGCGCGGGCTCGGCGGCGTGCTCGCTGGAGACGCCGTGGCTGAGCGCGAAATAGGCGAGGAACGAGCCCAGCAATAACTTGAGCGCGCCAAAGACGATCCAGCCGGGGCCGGCGCTCAGCAGGGCGATCCACCATGACGTGCGCGAGGTGCGGCGATCGCGCGGCAGGAACCGCAGGAAGTCGACCTGTTCGCCGATCTGCGCCACCAGCGAAAACACCACTGAGGCTGCGGTGCCGAACAGCAGCAGATCGAGATGGCCGCTCGGGTCGCCATGCTCACCGGCGAATTTGCGCCATTCCGTGAACGAATGCGGATTGGCCCAGGCGATCGCCACGAAGGGAAGGATGTGGAGGACGACCCAGAGCGGCTGCGTCCACAGTTGGAAGCGGCTGATCAAGGTGATGCCGTAGGTCACCACGGGAATGATGACGACGGCGCTGATGAGATAGCCGATCGGGCGCGGGATGCCGAAGCACATCTCCAGCGCGGCTGCCATGATGACCGCTTCGAGCGCGAAGAAGATGAAGGTGAAGGAGGCATAGATCAGCGATGTGATGGTCGAGCCGATATAGCCGAAGCCGGCGCCGCGGGTCAGCAGGTCGATATCGATGCCGCATTTTGCGGCATGGTAGGCAATCGGCAGGCCGCAAAAGAAGATGATGACGCTGACGACCAGGATGGCGGCGGTAGCGTTGGCTGCGCCGTACTTCAGCGTAATCGTGCCGCCGATCGCCTCCAGCGCCAGAAAAGAGATGGCGCCAAGGGCGGTATTGGCGACGCGGGCGGCCGACCATCGCCGGGCGCTCTTGGCGGTGAAGCGCAGCGCATAGTCTTCCAGGGTTTGGTTCGCAACCCATTGATTATATTGGCGCCTGACGCGGTCAATCCGCTGCCGCCCTGCCACTGTGATGCTCCTGACCCGCTTCGCCGACCCCGCATAGCCAGCAAACTCCGTACCAGAAACCTACGTCGCTATTTTGCGGTGCAGTATACGCAATCCTGCGTATCTGTGCGGTGCACAAATCCGGGTCATCCTCGCCTGACCAAAGCGCGTTCTCGAACCAAAAAATGGGGTGCTCATGTCAGACGAAACAAACAAGGGCCTGCAGTCGCCGCTTCGCCGTAAACTGCTGATGGGCGCGGCGGCACTGCCGTTCATTTCGATGCTTCCCCGGCCGTCATTCGGAGCCGGCTCCGCGACCTCCGTGGTCAACACCACGGGCCTCGCGGTCACCGATACGGAAGTTACCGTCGGCATCCTGCACTCGGCCACCGGAACGATGGCGATTTCGGAAACCGGCTCGATCCAGGCCGAAAAGCTCGCGATCGAACAGATCAACGCCGCTGGCGGCGTGCTCGGACGCAAGATCAAGTTCATCCAGGAAGACGGCGCCAGCGACTGGCCGACATTTGCGGAAAAGGCCAAGAAGCTTCTCGTCAACGACAAGGTCGCGGCGATCATGGGCTGCTGGACTTCGGCATCGCGCAAGGCGGTGCTGCCGGTCGTCGAGCAGTACAACGGCATGCTCTATTATCCGACCTTCTATGAAGGCCTCGAGCAGTCCAAGAACGTCATCTACACCGGCCAGGAGGCAACCCAGCAGATTCTCGCCGGTTTGAACTGGATCGCCAAGGAGAAGGGCGCCAAATCGTTCTTCTTCATCGGTTCTGATTACATCTGGCCGCGCACCTCGAACAAGATCGCGCGCAAGCACGTCGAGAACGTGCTGAAGGGCAAGGTCGTCGGCGAGGAATATTACGCGCTCGGCAGCACCCAGTTCAATTCGGTGATCAACAAGATCAAGCTGACCAAGCCCGACGTGATCTTCACCGACGTGGTCGGCGGTTCGAACGTCGCCTTCTACAAGCAGCTCAAGGCGGCCGGCGTCGACCTGTCGAAGCAGGCGCTGCTGACGATCTCGGTGACCGAAGACGAGATCGACGGCATCGGCGGCGAAAACATCGCAGGCGCCTATGCCTGCATGAAGTACTTCCAGTCGCTCGACAATGCCAACAACAAGGCGTTCGTTCCCGCCTTCAAGAAACTGTGGGGTGAGAAGACCGTGATCGGCGACGTGACGCAGGCCGGCTATCTCGGCCCGTGGCTGTGGAAGTTGACCGCCGAGAAGGCCGGCAGCTTCGACGTCGACAAGATCGCGGCCGCCTCGCCAGGCATCGAATTCAAGGAAGCGCCCGAAGGTTACGTGCGCATCCATGAAAACCATCACCTCTGGTCGAAGACCCGCGTCGGCAAGGCCAAGCTCGATGGCCAGTTCGAGTTGATCTTTGAGACCACCGATCTGGTCGAGCCCGATCCGTTCCCGAAGGGCTACCAGTAAGCGCGGCCGAACTCCCCGCACTTTTTCTCCGGGCAACAGCTCCCTGGCGTGGACCGTCAATCCGCGCTTCACGACCCCGCGTCGCGAATCCGTTCGCGACGCGGGACCTTCCCCTCGACGGAGAAACATCGATGTTCGGCGAATATTCGATTGGCGATCTGGGCTCCATCTTCGTCATGCAGGGTTTTGCGGGCCTGATCCTGTTTTCCGTCTACGTGCTGATGGCGCTCGGCCTTGCGATCATCTTCGGCCAGATGGGCGTCATCAACATGGCCCATGGTGAGTTCATGATCCTGGGGGCCTACGTCACCTGGATGACGTCGAACGTGTTCCAGAGCTATCTGCCAACGCTGTTCTCAGGATATTTTTTCCTGGCGATGGCCTTGGCCTTTATTGCCTCCGGCGCACTGGGGATGCTGGTCGAGTGGGCGTTGATCCGCCATCTCTACAAGCGTCCGCTGGATACGTTGCTCGCCACCTGGGGCTTGAGCCTGATTCTTCAGCAGACCTATCGCTCGGTGTTCGGGCCGCGCGAGGTCGGCGTCGAGCTGCCGCAGTGGATGCTGGGTTCTCTCAAGGTGAGCGACAGCATCGAGGTGCCGATCAACGGCATCTTCGTGATGGGTCTCACCGTCTTGATCACATGCGCGGTTGCCTACGTCATGTACAAGTCGCGCTGGGGCCGGCAGGTCCGCGCGGTCGTGCAGAACCGGATCATGGCCGGCGCCGTCGGCATCAATACCGCAAGAGTGGATCGCTACACCTACGCGCTCGGTTGCGGGATCGCCGGCATCGCCGGAAGCGCGTTCACCATGATCGGCTCGACCGGACCGACCTCGGGCCAGCTCTACATCGTCGACACCTTCCTGGTGGTCGTGTTCGGCGGCGCAGCCAGCCTGCTCGGCACCATCGCTTCCGCCTTCTCGATCTCGCAGACCCAGTCGACGCTGGAGTTCTTCATGTCGGGCTCGATGGCCAAGGTGCTCACGCTTCTCGCCGTCGTCGGAATTCTGATGCTGCGGCCGCAGGGTCTGTTCGCCCTCAAGGTCCGCAAATAACGAAAGCAGGCACGGTCATGATCATCACCTCACGCTTCTTCAATCGATCCGAGCTCATCGGCTTCATTGCGCTGGCCCTGGTCCTGTTCGTGATCTTGCCGCTGTCGCTGGATGTGTTCCGCCTCAACCTGGTCGCGAAATATCTGACCTACGCCTTTGTCGCAATCGGCCTCGTGCTGTGCTGGGGATATGGCGGCATCCTGAGCCTGGGGCAGGGCGTGTTCTTCGGCCTCGGCGGCTACTGCATGGCGATGTTCCTCAAGCTGGAAGCCTCCAGCGTCGAGAACACCAAGATCCAGTCCACGCCCGGCATTCCGGATTTCATGGATTGGAATCAGATCACCTCGCTGCCGCTGTTCTGGCAGCCGTTCCACAGTCTCACCTTTACCATCGCTGCAATCATCCTGGTGCCCGGCCTGTTCGCCCTGATCATCGGCACGGCGATGTTCAAGCGCCGTGTCGGCGGCACCTACTTCGCGATCATCACCCAGGCCGTCGCCGCGATCCTGACGATCCTGATTGTGGGACAGCAGGGCTACACCGGTGGCATCAACGGCATGACCGACCTGCGTACGCTGAAGGGGTGGGACATCCGGCCGGACCATGCCAAGGTCATCCTTTATTTCTTTGAAGTGTTCCTGCTGTTCGCATGCATCGGCATCGCGCAGTTCATCCGCCTGACCAAGCTCGGCCGCATCCTGGTGGCGATGCGCGAACAGGAAGATCGCGTCCGTTTCTCCGGCTATAGCGTCGCCAACTTCAAGATCTTTGCCTTCTGCATGGCGGCGATCTTCGCCGCGATCGGCGGTGCCATGTTCGCGCTCAATGTCGGCTTCATGTCGCCGTCCTTTGTCGGCATCGTGCCGTCGATCGAAATGGTGATCTACACCGCCGTCGGCGGGCGGATGTCGATCTTCGGCGCGGTGTGGGGCTCGCTCCTGGTCAATTTTGCCAAGACCAGCCTTTCGGAATCCTTCCCGCAGCTCTGGCTGTTCGGCCTCGGCGCGCTGTTCATCGCGGTCGTGTTGGCGTTCCCGAACGGCCTGTCGGGAATCTGGGCTGATTACGTTCAGCCGCGTATCGACCGGCTGCTGGCATCGCGCAAATCAAAGTCGGGTGCGTGGACCGGCAATTCCGTCGCCGACGGCGCGCCGGCAGAGTGAGGAGATAGATCATGATCATCGGTCACCAGCCCAAACCCTTCCTGCTCGCGGTCGAGGCGCTCACGGTATCGTTCGACGGCTTCAAGGCCGTCAACAATCTCTCCTTCTATGTCGAGGAGAACGAGATCCGTGTCATCATCGGCCCGAACGGCGCCGGCAAGACCACGGTGCTGGACCTGATCTGCGGAAAGACCAAGGCGACCTCGGGCTCGATCCAGTTTCGCGGCAAGGAGCTGACGAAACTGAAAGAGAACCAGATCGTGCAGACCGGGGTGGGGCGCAAGTTTCAAACGCCGTCGGTGTTCGAAGACCTCACCGTGTTCGAGAACCTGGAGATTTCCTATCCGCGCGGGCGCACCGTGTTCGGCTCGCTCGCCTTCCAGCGCGATGATGCGGTGAAGCAGCGCGTCGAGGAAGTCGCCGAGATGATTTTCCTGAAGGATCGCCTCGATACCTACGCCGATCAGCTTAGCCACGGCCAGAAGCAGTGGCTCGAGATCGGGATGCTACTGATCCAGGATCCGGACTTGCTGATGCTCGACGAGCCAGTCGCCGGCATGAGCGTCAGCGAGCGCGCCAAGACCGCCGAGCTCTTGAACCGCATCACCAAGGACCGCTCGGTGCTGGTGATCGAGCACGACATGAAATTCGTCGAGGACATCGCCCACAAGGTCACGGTGCTGCATCAGGGCCAGATCCTGTCGGAGGGCACGATGGAGAAGGTGAAGAACGATCCGAAGGTGATCGAAGTTTACCTCGGACACTGACACCAGGGAGCGCGTTCATGCTGGCAATTTCGGATCTTCACGTCGCTTACGGCCAGAGCGAGGTGCTGCACGGCCTCAACGTCTCGGTCGCGCCCAACGAGATCGTCGCGATCATGGGTCGCAACGGCATGGGCAAGACGACGCTGATGAAGTCGCTGATGGGTATCTTGCCGACCAAGAGCGGCTCGGTGAGCATGGAGGGCGCCGAGCTCAGCGCGCTGCCGAGCTACGATCGCGTCGCCAAGGGGCTCGCCTACGTGCCGCAGGGCCGCATGATCTTCTCCACCATGACGGTGAAGGAAAACATCGAGACCGGCCTGGTGGTGTCAGGTGGGTCGGAAGTGCCCGAAGACATCTACGAACTGTTTCCGGTGCTGCTGGAAATGAAGGGCCGCCGCGGCGGCAATTTGTCGGGCGGGCAGCAGCAGCAGCTCGCGATCGCACGCGCGCTCGCCACCAAGCCAAAAGTGCTGCTGCTGGACGAGCCGACCGAGGGCATCCAGCCGTCGATCATCAAGGAGATGGCGCGCACCTTGAAGCGCATTCGCGACGAGCGCGGCTTGTCGATCATGGTGTCTGAACAAGTCCTGAGCTTCGCACTCGATATCGCCGACCGCGTGCTGGTCATCGAGAACGGTGAAATCGTCCGTGACGACCCGCGCGACAGCGTCGATGCCGCGCAAGTATCGAAATATCTGTCCGTCTGAGCGAGCGTGATCCGGACCCGGAGGGCCGCGTTAGCGCAAAGTGTGAAGCGGCTTTCCGAAAAGATCATGCTCAAAACAAATCGCAACCTGTGCTGTTTAAAAAGGGGAGCTATCGATGCCCGAGACACTGATCAAGGTCGACCTTTCGAAGTCGGCCTACGACAACGACATGATCCACAACCGCTGGCATCCCGACATTCCGATGGTTTCGTGGGTCAATCCGGGCGACGATTTCATCATCGAGACCTATGACTGGACCGGCGGCTTCATCAAGAACAACGACTCCGCCGACGACGTGCGCGACATCGATCTGTCGATCGTGCACTTCCTGTCCGGCCCGATCGGCGTCAAGGGCGCCGAGCCCGGCGATTTGCTGGTGGTCGATTTGCTCGACGTCGGTCCGCTGAAGGAGAGCCTCTGGGGCTTCAACGGCTTCTTCTCCAAACAAAATGGCGGCGGCTTCCTGACCGATCACTTTCCGCTGGCGCAGAAGTCGATCTGGGACATCAAAGGTCTTTACACATCGTCGCGCCACGTGCCCGGCGTGAATTTTGCCGGCCTGATCCACCCCGGTCTGATCGGCTGTCTGCCCGATCCGAAATTGCTCGCGACCTGGAACGAGCGCGAGACCGCGCTGATCGCGACCAACCCGACCCGCGTGCCGGGCCTCGCCAATCCGCCATTTGCCGCGACCGCCCACGCCGGTCGCGCCAAGGGCGATGCCAAGGCCAAGGTCGGCGCGGAGGGCGCGCGCACCGTGCCGCCGCGCGAGCATGGCGGCAATTGCGACATCAAGGATTTGTCGCGCGGCTCAAGAATCTTCTTCCCGGTCTATGTGCCGGGCGGCGGCCTCTCGATGGGCGACCTGCATTTCAGCCAGGGCGACGGCGAGATCACCTTCTGCGGCGCGATCGAAATGGCCGGCTGGCTGCATCTCAAGGTCGACATCATCAAGGACGGCGTCGCCAAATACGGCATCAAGAATCCGGTGTTCAAGCCATCGCCGATCACGCCGAACTACAAGGACTATCTGATCTTCGAGGGCATCTCGGTCGACGAGGCCGGCAAGCAGCATTACCTCGACGTCCACATCGCCTACCGGCAGGCCTGCCTGAACGCGATCGAGTACTTAAAGAAGTTCGGCTATTCCGGCGCGCAGGCCTATTCGATCCTCGGCACCGCGCCGTGCCAGGGCCACATCTCCGGCGTCGTCGATGTGCCGAACGCCTGCGCCACGCTGTGGCTGCCGACGGAGATATTCGACTTCGACATCATGCCATCGTCGGCCGGACCGATCAAACACATCACGGGCGACATCCAGATGCCGATCTCGCCGGACAAGTGATCCCTGCGCGAGAAGGATGCGGGACGGCTTAAGCGTGCCGGCCGCCCCGCATCCGACGTCGTGATCTTCCAACCATCGCGCAAGGAAACCAGATGCCCGTCTACGAATATCTCTGCAACGATTGCGGCCCGTTCACGGACATGCGGCCGATGGCCGAATGCGACGACCCGCAGGATTGTCCGCGCTGCGACAATGAGGCGCCGCGCGTGATCCTGACCGCGCCGGCATTCTTCTGCATGCCCTCCGACAAGCGCAAGGCGCATGCTACCAACGAGCGCAGCGCCAACGCGCCGAAAACGCTCGGCGAATACAAGGCTTCGCACGGTCCCGGCTGCGGCTGCTGTTCATCCAAGAAGCCGTCGCGTTTGGTGAAGCAGACAAGGAGCGGCGCCAAGAGCTTTCCGACCGCGCGGCCCTGGATGATCAGCCACTGAGGCGCGATTTTTCGCGACGACAAACTCCAACCAGAACAAGAGGCGATCCCAATGCTTCACGGTGACATTTCCTCAAGCAACGACACAGTCGGCGTCGCAGTCGTCAACTACAAAATGCCGCGCCTGCACACCAAGGCCGAAGTGCTCGACAACGCCCGTAAGATCGCCGACATGCTGGTCGGAATGAAGTCCGGATTGCCGGGCATGGATCTCGTGATCTTCCCGGAATATTCCACCCACGGCATCATGTACGACTCCAAGGAGATGTACGAGACCGCTTCGCAGGTCCCGGGGCCTGAGACCGACATCTTCGCCGAAGCCTGTCGCAAGGCAAAAGTCTGGGGCGTATTCTCGCTCACCGGCGAGCGTCATGAGGAGCATCCGCACAAGGCGCCGTACAACACCCTGATCCTGATGAACGACCAGGGCGTGATCGTTCAGAAGTACCGCAAGATCATGCCGTGGGTGCCGATGGAAGGCTGGTATCCCGGCAATTGCACCTATGTCTCCGAGGGACCGAAGGGGCTGAAGGTCAGCCTGATCATCTGCGACGACGGCAATTTTCCGGAGATCTGGCGCGACTGCGCCATGAAGGGCGCCGAGCTGATCGTGCGCTGCCAGGGCTACATGTATCCGGCCAAGGAACAGCAGATCCTGATTTCCAAGGCGATGGCCTGGGCCAACAATGTCTATGTCGCCGTCGCCAACGCCGCCGGCTTCGACGGCGTCTATTCCTATTTCGGCCACTCCGCGATCATCGGCTTCGACGGCCGCACGCTGGGCGAGACCGGCGAGGAGGAGTACGGCATCCAGTACGCCGGACTGTCGAAGAGCCTGATCCGCGATGCGCGCCGCAACGGCCAGTCGCAGAACCACCTCTTCAAGCTGCTGCATCGCGGCTACACCGGCATGATCAATTCCGGCGAAGGCGCGCAAGGCGTCGCGTCCTGCCCCTATGACTTCTACAAGAAGTGGGTCGCCGATCCGGAGGGCACGCGTGAGATGGTCGAGGCAATGACTCGCTCGACCGCAGGCACCGACGAATGCCCGATCGACGGCATCCCGAACGCGTTGACGGCGAGCAATTACTAGAGGCCGGGCGGCTGCATTGAGCCGCCAGGATTGCCGTCATTCGGCCGAGGTCAGGTTGGCGCTACCGTCGATCGTCGGCCTCTGCTTGCCGAACAGCCAGGTCTGCAGCTGCAGTTGCGCTGGACTGTGCGCTCAGATTTGAATCGCCTCCCTACAGTCGACCGTCTATGGTGTGCTTATGTCGCGCATCGTGTTTCTGTCGATTGCTATCGTCCTGTCGCTGCTGCCAGTCATCGCGCAAGCTGCGCCAGCTCATAAACGGCCGGCGCCACGCTGGCACGGCTACGGCTTTCTGCCGGGCTATCATCAGCCACCGAATAACAGCCTGCCAGCTTACGCCCAGAAAGCTTCGGTTTTGTGCATGGCGCGCCGCAACCGGCGTCCCTGGTATATCGATCCAATCCCAAGTTATTACGGGTACGACGGCGATTGGCACTATTTCGGCCGGCCTGGCTTTTACGGCGGTCGGTACAATGGCGGCAGCTTCGGCCCTTGCTGGACGCGGACGCCGATCGGGCCGATCTGGAATTGCGGCTGATCAAGCTATTGCTTGAAGACTGCATCCGTTTGCCGGCAACGGCGGCTCACGGCGCAGCGCGGACCTGCTACGGCTGAGGTGGACGTCCCAAGACCCAAAGCGGACATGGGCGGGCAAAGAGGAGAGGCCGTAGATCAGCGACGGCTCGCCACAAGCTCCTGATGTCCACTCCATTTAGGGCGGGACTATTGTCGGCAAGGGAGGGTGCTGAAGCAGCGATCAACGCTAGTCCAGTAAGCGCCGGCGATGCCTTGAGGAATGTCGACCAGACGCTGCCTTCCATTGTGTCAGGTTACCTGTCGTTTGATTGGCCAAGAGTACACGCTATAGTTGGTATTCACCAGCTAGAAGCGCTGCCCTCGATTTTACCGGTTTCGTTTGATGAATTTCCGGCGATCGAAGACCTGCGCTATCGCACTGTAAGGATGTGCCACACACGTTAGATTACGTAGAGGACGCCGTTATGAGAAAGGCCAACCACCTTGCTCTTATCATCTTAGTTCTTTGTCTTTGCGCGCCCACCATGCCGACTGTCTCGACAGCACTGGCACAAAGCGTGACGATCGATCGTGACGGCGTCCGCATCGACCGAAGATCGCGTGGAATCGATCGGCGTGAGGCAATACGCATCGCTCAACGAAACGGTATCGATCGCGTGAGAAGTGCGAGTATGCGAGGACGACATTGGATTGTTAGCGGCGAAACGCGCCGTGGGCGCGACCTTTTGCGACTAACGATCGACGAGCGATCCGGCCGAGTTGTCGGAAGGCGATATATTCATCGCTAGGTTTGGATCGGGGCGTAGGAAATGTGTGACGAGATTGAGTTGATTTCATAAGCGACCCTGCCTGCGACATTCGCTCGAGCGAAAATGCCTACGCATCTTGGGGCGTTTTCTTCAACAGATGCAAAAGATCACGCCAACCATCATAGGCTTTGAACTTCGGGCGGAAACAGAGAGGCGCGCGAAATGAGCAAAAAGTTTCGACAAGCCGCATTTTCATCGCTGCTTTCGGCCCTGTCGATTGGTTTCTGTCAACCAAGTGGCGCACAGGATCAATCCGGCGTCACGCTTTTCGAGAACGTTCGCATCTTTGATGGAAAAAGCGTCGCGCTCTCGGCTCCGTCCAATGTCCTAACCAGAGGCAATATTATCGAACGCATCTCGACGGCCCCAATTGCGGTCGATCGCCGCGCCGATACACGCATCATTGCTGGCGGTGGACGCACACTGATGCCCGGCCTGATCGACAACCATTGGCATGCGATGTTGATCCGGGTCACACCAGCACAGTCGTTCGGTGACGTCGGCTACAACAATCTCCTGGCTGGTGCCGAGGCGACAGACACCCTGATGCGCGGCTTCACTACCGTTCGCGACCTGGGGGGACCGGCGTTCGGTCTCAAGAGCGCCATCGACGAGGGCATCGTCAAGGGCCCACGCATTTATCCGTCCGGCGCCGTCATTACTGTCACGAGCGGGCATGGGGATTTCCGCCAGCTCACTGACCTGCCGCGGACGATCGGCGGCATGCTCACCCGCATGGAGCAGACCGGCGGCGCAATGGTTGCGGACAGCCCCGACGAGGTGCGCGTGCGCGCCCGCGAACAGCTCATGCAGGGCGCCTCCCAAGTCAAGTTGACGGCGGGCGGCGGAGTGTCGTCACCCTTCAGTCCGATCGACGTGACCACCTTCACCGAACCCGAACTGCGCGCCGCGGTTGAAGCGGCCGAGAATTGGGGCACGTACGTCGCCGCGCATGCCTTTACCTCAGCGGCGATCCGGGGAGCTATTGCGGCTGGCGTGAAGTGTATCGAACACGGCTTCCTGATGGACGAAGCAACAGCCAAACTGATGGCCGAGAAGGGCGTTTGGCTGAGCATGCAGCCTCTCCCCGAGGACTTGAGGCTGGGCTTTCCTGTGGGCTCCGTCCAGCGAGCCAAGGCGGATGAGGTCTGGCCCGGCATAGCAAGGTCCTACGAATTGGCGAAGAAGTACAAGATCAAGACGGCGTGGGGCACTGACGTCCTATTCTCTGCCGCGCTGGCACGCCAACAAGGGGCAATCCTGGCCTCGCTCGCTCGCTGGTACACCCCCGCCGAAGCGCTGATCATGGCGACATCGACAAACGCCGAACTGCTGGCGCTGTCCGGCAAGCGGAATCCTTATCCCGGCAAACTCGGCGTCGTGGAACAGGGCGCACTCGCCGATCTGCTGCTCGTCGACGGTAATCCGTTGGACAATATCGGCCTCATTGCCGACCCCGCTAACAATTTCAAGATCATCATGAAAGACGGAAATATCTACAAGAATACGCTTGCCCGTTAGACAAGGTTCTTGTGAACAGGGCGTCTAGACGGCCGATTTGCAACGATCCATGCTTGATCTGGGAGGCATAGCGAGCGAAGCAGAAGCCGACCTGGCAGCTGCCGATTGTGAGAAAAGTGCATAAGAGGTCACTGCTCCTGCGCGTCCGCTTTGAGTGCAAAGCGAAGGCCAGCGTCCATAACAACTGACGCGCGTTCTATCTCTCCGGCCTTTCGCGCATCGGCGGTCTGCTGGGTGATCAATATGATTTCGACGCGCGCGGCAAGATCGTGGCCACCGACGAGGGTTTTGCCGATTCGAGAGCGTTGGTAACGTCCTTTGCTCCTGCGACCGGGCGGCTGATGGGAGGAGGCGGCCCGCCGTCCAGCGCTGGCAGGCTAATGGTCGCCTGTAGCCCCTTCTGCTTGTTGGTTAAGATCATATCGCCGCCGTGGTGGCGGACAATGGTCCGGGCAATGGAAAGGCCGAGACCTACGCCTCCAGTTTCGCGGTTCCGCGAATTCTCCATCCGGAAAAATGGCGTAAAAACCTGCTCTTTGGCATCGTCTGGAATACCGGGGCCGTCGTCCGAGACGGTGATTTCGACACTATCCGCTTGCCTTTCCACGCTGACGCGCGCTCGCTCGCCATACCGGATGGCATTTTCGACGAGGTTGCGGCACGCGCGGCGCAGTGCGTCCGGTCGGCAGCTGTAGCTGATCTTCTGTCCCTCGGAGAAAGAGACGTCATAACCGAGTTCGGCGAGATCGTCGCAGAGACTTTCCACGAGAGCCGAGAGGTCCACGGTCCGCGTGTTTTCGGCGGTTGCGTCTTCGCGAGCGAATGCGAGAGTCGCCTCTGTCATCGTTTGGATCTCGGTAATTGTGGAGAGCATTTTCTCGCGGACGTCATCGTCGGGCACGAATTCCGCACGCAGGCGGAGCGAGGTCAGAGGTGTGCGCAGATCATGGCCGATCGCGGCCAGCATTTTGGTGCGGTCGTCGACGAAACGATGCAGGCGCGCTTGCATGCGATTGAATGCCTCGGCGGTGCGTCGGATATCGTCGGGGCCGGTTTCCGGCAGCGGTACGACCTCCTGACCACGGCCGAGGGCTTCGGCCGCTACGGCCAGGCGGCGCAATGGTTGGGCGATGCCTCGAGCGGCGAATACGGCAATGATCGACAACGACAACGCGGAGAGGCCGAGTGCCAAGGTGGATTTGGAGGTCCAGAAGCCGTCTTGCGCGGGTTTGGCAAATGCAGTGTTCAGCCATGCACCGTTCGCCAACCGAACGGCCAAGCCCATGCCGGTGGAGTCATCGAGATAAAGAAATTTCGCTGGTCGAGACAGCGGCCAAGCTTCCGGCTTTAAATCGATCCACTGCGAGGAGGTGGCGCTATCGCTGCTGGCATTATTTCGGGCGAAATCCGGTCTCGCCTCAGCGGGTACGGTATGGCCGGGAAAGGACACGCGCGGCAATGGCTGAGCCAAACGCTCCCATGCTTCCTCTCGCCACGCGGAGGCATCCTTCAGACCGTTGGTCGATATCCAATATCTCGCCGTACTGGTGTTGCTGGCGTTAAGGATATCGGTTTGAAGCGCCGGAGGCGTCGCCTCCAAGACCCGGGCGAGCGAGGCGCACCGGCTGAGTATCTCGCCCTTGGCGGTCTTCCGAATCGTCTGCCCGTGCTCATCCCACGAAATGAAGAACACGATTGCTTGTGACAGCATCAAAGACAGCAGTGTGAAACAGATGAAGCGGGCTGCAAGACTGCGCTTCCACAAGCTCATCATGGCTGCTCGACCTGCGCGGCGAGGCTGTATCCACCGCCCCAGTGAGTCTTGATCAATGCTGGTACTTTCGGATCAGCCTCGATCTTCTTCCGCAAGCGGCTGACTTGATTGTCAATGCTCCTGTCGAATGGATCGGCATCTCGGCCGACCGTCAGGTCAAGGAGCTGATTGCGGCTGAGGACCAGGCCCGGATGATCGAGAAATGCGCACAAGAGGCGGAACTCCGCCGTGCTGAGCGGTACTGCGACGCCGTCGTGTCCAACCAACTCGCGCCGGCTGACCTCGAAGGTCCACCGATCGAAGCGCACGACCTTGGTCGCGAGCCGGCCCTTTTGCGGCGGCAGGCTTTGGACTCGTCGAAGCACTGCTTTGATACGGGCGAGAAGTTCGCGGGGATTGAATGGCTTGCTCACATAGTCATCGGCACCTACTTCCAGGCCGACGATTCGATCGGTCTCCTCAGCCATCGCAGTCAACAGGATAACGGGAAGGTCGGTGGTGCTGCGCAGATGGCGGCACAGGGACAGTCCGTCCTCGCCCGGCATCATGATGTCAAGAACCACCAGGTCCAGAGCACTTCGTTCGAGCAAACGGCGGAGTGCAACAGCGCTCTCCGCAAGGCTGATGCGGTAGCCATGCTGCATCAAGTATTTGCCGACCAGATCGCGAATATCGCGATGATCGTCCACGACGGCGATGTGAGGTGCCGAGTCCATCTAGTTTGCTCCGTCCCGGATCATACTGAAGTCCTGCACCCAACCCATCGGAAAAGTGTAACCAAATGTATCGGCCGCGTATGATCGACTGAAATCAAATGCTTGTGGCTGGCTGCACTGACAGCGTCGCGGCATCGGATCGGGATCGCAGGATCCCGATGCCGATGCCGGCCGATCCGAGCGGGAACCGGCCTCATGTGCATGATTCCCCGATCTGGCTGAAATAATTTAGGCCCAAGCTGTCGCAGAACGTTGTCCCGGTGCGCCATCTTTGTCGCAAATTGTCGCAGACCCGCATGCCTGTTCAGACTTGATGCAACTTAAGAAGCCGCATTGCGAGCAAGGTCATTGAAGAGCGGATGACAGGAGCGGTGGCCATCACCTAGGCCGCAACTGTCGCGAACTATGCAAGGCAGCATTCCTGAGACAGATCGCGACAATTCCCGGCAGCGGTCGGCAAAGTTCTGCGACATCCTGATTTCATCGTGCGCACGCTCAACGAAGCAGGAGCGTTACATGTACGATGCGATGCACGCCGTTTCCCACGGGGCAGTTCCGGAAATCTCGAAAGGCTCATCGGCCGAGGGCGATGACGATTACGCCAGACCGAAGGGACTGTTTCTTCGCAGAGCCGCAGTGCGGATAAGTTGGCTGCTCGTTTTCGTGTTGCGGAATGCCTCGACCTCGACCACACCCCTTGATTTGATGGACTGCGGAGATCGCGCGGCTGTTTCGCGCCTCGTGACGGAGGACGACTGTTTGACGTCCGCGCAGAATCCTAAGTTCGTGTGCAGAGTGCCCAACTTTACTTCTTGCGGATCATGTCCTCGCATCAGTCACGAAAGCTCATCCTCTGGGCCGATCAGCCCGACTGCCGTCGCATGCAAACATGATGACGTCTTGCCCGAGCCGGCTTGAAGTCGCGATGCGCCGCATCGTCGCTTCGCCGGCACAGCGCCGCTGCTGGGCACGGCCAACGGTGGACATGCTCATGAGGACCGAGAGGCAGGCATGGCCACCCAAGGCTTACACCCAAGGCTTAACAGCCAAGGCTTGCCGGCAATAACTGTGGATGCTGCCAGTTCTGCTTTAACTCGCCGGTGATGGCGTCGTTACTTGGCTCTGCGACCTGTGGGGGCAGCGGCCGGCCGCAGTTCCAGTGTGGATACGCCCGCCGCAATGTTCACGCCCGTCTGCGCCTGCACGGACACCGGCTGCATGATAACCGTGCGGTCCGAGCCTCCGACCAGGACGTTGGCGCTCGCTCCGGCGCCGACCGTGCCGCCGGCGGTTGCACCCGTATAGGTTCCCGCCAACGCCGCCTGGCGCAGCGTGGTCGGCGCAAAAATGGCCCAGGCCAGCTGGCCGCCGGACGTGGCACCGATGTCGAGGCCAAGCGTGCTAACGGTGCCTTCATAAGCCTCGCGCGCCCTGCCTCTCGCCGATGCATAGATGCAGCTCAGTTGCCGCTGTCCCCCGACGACGAGGCCGACGCCGGGCGATATGTTGCAAGTGAGCGTGCCGACCCTGGTTCGCCCGGCCTCCTGAGCCGTGGCCGGAACCATAGTTAGGGTGAGTGCCAGGGCGGCGCATCCGGTTGCGAGACTGTTCAGCATTGCTCTGTTCAACGTTGCTTTGGTCATGGGCGGCTCTCCATCGACGTATTCTGAGAATCCCTCAATGCGCACCGGCATGGCGATGTTCCCGTTGCTCGCAGGGCAGGACGACCAGACGGGAAGTCCTACCGGTCGTGCGCCAAATTGCACCTGCAATCCCCGGTGGTCGCGGCTGGCTGGCTTAGGGGCAAAGTGCCAAGCTATTGAAAATGTTAGGGGCATTTTTGGCATTTTTTCAAATGCCCCTTGAAATCGTTGAATAGCCAAGCGGTTTTGGATTCCGCCATTCGGAGGTTTCGATCCCTCCCGGCCCGGCCCGGCTTTTCGCTGAACTCTTCAAATATTCGGCACCGGAACAATGCACTGTTGGAAAAACGGTGCTATTCAGATGTTCTCACTGCGTCGTCGACGGAATGCATCACCATCCAGGCTCCCATGACCCCGTTCTTGTCGCGCTGTCGGTCCTGATCGCCGCGCTATCCTCGTATACGGCACTGGATCTCGCGACTCGCATGCGGGCCGCTTCAGGTTCCGCCAGCCTGGGCTGGCTCGGGGCTGCGGCAGTCGCCATGGGCGGCGGCATCTGGTCGATGCATTTCGTGGCCATGCTGGCCTTTAGCCTGCCCGGCGTGGATATTTCCTACGATCCGCTCCTCACGCTCCTCTCGCTTGCCATTCCCATCCTGGTCGCGGCAGCCGCATTCGTCGTCGTAAGTCGGCGGTCGAACGCGCTCGTCGTTTCCGGCATTGGAATGGGGCTCGCAATTTCCGGCATGCACTACACCGGCATGAGCGCCATGCGGATGGCGGCTTCCATCCACTACGATCCCGTTTGGGTCGTGCTTTCCATCGCCATTGCGATCGGAGCGTCCATCATAGCGCTGCGCCTCGCTTTTCACATGACGAGCGTGCTCGAGCGCATATCGGCGGGAGCCGTCATGGGCGTGGCGATTTCCGGGATGCACTACGCAGCCATGCGGGGCTCCTCCTTCGTTCCCGCGGATGTCGTCCTTGGCGCCGCAGCACACGGCTCGGTGGGACAAGCGCCCCTCGCGTTCCTGATCGCCGGCACCACGATTGTCGTCCTTATGACGGGGCTTGCTGCGGCCGTGTACGACCGGTCCTCGGCAGAACGAGCTGGTCGCGAAGCCGAGGCGCTCAGGCGAAGCGAGGAGAAATTCCGGCTGCTGGTGGAGGGTGTGGCCGATCACGCCATCTTCATGCTCGACCCCGAGGGACGGGTGGCGAACTGGAATCTCGGCGCGCGCCGGCTGATCGGCTACGGCGACGAGATCGTCGGGACGCACTACGCCATCCTTCACACCGACGAGGAGCGCGACTCCGGAATTCCTGATGCCGTGCTTCAGGACGCAAAGCGGGAAGGCAAGTCGACAGGCGAAGGCTGGCGCGTTCGCAAGGACGGCAGCCGCTTCTGGGCCGAGACGACGATTCGCGTGGTGCGAAACGAGCGGGGCGAGACCATAGGCTTCGCCAAGATCGTTCGGGACGTGACGGAACGCCGCCGAGACCAGGAAGCGCTGGAGCGCACGCGCGACGCGCTCGCGATATCGCAGAAGATGGAGACTATCGGACAGCTTACCGGCGGCGTGGCCCACGACTTCAACAACCTGCTCGCCGTGATCCTGGGCAGCCTCGAACTCGCGAAGAAGCGCCTCCAGCCGGAAGATCCCAGGATTCACCGGCTCCTCGACAACGCGATCCAGGGTGCCCTCCGGGGTGCCTCGCTGACCCAGCGCATGCTTGCATTCGCGCGCAAGCAGGACCTCAAGCCCGTCGTCGTGAATGTCCCGGAGCTGGTGCGCGGAATGGCAGCTCTCTTGAAGTTTGATCCGGGCATCCGGGTCGAGACCCGTTTTCCGATCGAACTCGCAAATGTGAAGGTCGATGCCAACCAGCTGGAGCTCGCGATCCTCAACCTCGCCGTCAATGCGCGGGATGCGATAACGGCGGGCGGCGGGGTGATCAGCATCGCCGCACGCGAAGAGCATGCCATCGACGGCCTTGCGGAGGGACGATACGTCGCGCTCTCGGTCAGCGACACCGGCTACGGCATGGACGAGGAGACGCTGAAGCATGCGCAGGAGCCGTTCTTCACGTCCAAGGGTGTTGGCAAGGGAACAGGTCTCGGCCTCTCGATGGTGAAAGGGTTGGCCGAACAGTCCGGAGGCGTGTTGCTGCTGAAGAGCCACATCGGCGAAGGGACCACGGCCGAGATCTGGCTGCCCGCCTGTCGGGACGAAAAGGTGCCGGTGCCCCAGGCGGCTGAGCCGTCGCGCTCCGCATCCCGCAGCGGTCGACCCATCTCCGTGTTGGTCGTCGATGATGACCTTCTTGTTCTCGACAGCATCGCTGCGATGCTCGATGATCTCGGCCACGCCGTGATCGAGGCGCGCTCCGGCGAGGAGGCAGTCCGGCTGCTGCCCCGAATGCCGAAGATCGATATCGTGGTGACCGATTACGCCATGACGGGAATGAACGGGCTTGAGCTTGCCGAGGCAGTGGCCGCCGAGCGTCCCGGCACGCCCGTAGTGCTCTGCACAGGATATGCCGAGCTTCCAGGCTCCACGCAGCCTCATCTGCTGCGCATTTCCAAGCCGTTCGACCAGACGGCGCTGGTGGCCGCCATCGAGGAGGCAATGCGCGTACAGGCCGAGATGCGCTCGGTTTTGACCTTACACCCGAAGAGAGCCTAGCACGCGAGGCCGCGGCCATTTTTTCTCCAGCCCTGGCACCGAGCGACACCGTTCATGCCGCCCGCATGGCGTTCAGTCGCCCGATCAGCGAACGGAACGCTCGATGGCGATGGCGGTCGCCTCACCGCCACCGATGCAGAGCGCAGCGATGCCGCGTTTCAGGTTCCGCGCTTCCAGCGCATGCAGCAGCGTCACGATCAATCGCGCGCCGGTGGCGCCGATCGGGTGACCGAGTGCGCAGGCGCCGCCATTGACTTTGAGTTTTTCTCTGGCGATGCCGAGATCCTTCTGCGCCGCCATCGCCACCACCGCGAATGCTTCGTTGATCTCGAACAGGTCAACGTCGCTGACGCTCCAGCCGACCTTGTCGAGCAGCTTGCGGATGGCGGGGATCGGCGCGGTGGTGAACCATTGCGGCTCCTGGCTGTGGGTGGCGTGGCCCTTGATCTCGGCCAGCACCGGCAAGCCGTCGCGGTCGGCGAGCGAACGCTTGGCGAGAATGAGCGCCGCGGCGCCGTCGGCATTGGCGGAGGAGGCGGCCGGCGTGATGGTACCGTTGGCGCGGAACGCGGGCTTCAATCCGGGAATCTTGCCAGGGTCCACCTTGAGCGGATGTTCGTCATCGGCGACGACGCGCGGACCGGCCTTTTCAGTGAGTGTGACCGGCGCGATCTCCGCCCTGAACGCGCCGCCCTCGACCGCCTTGCGCGCCCGGGTCAGCGTCTCCATGGCATAGGCGTCCTGGTCCTTGCGGGTGAACTGATAGGCCTCCGCGGTGGCCTCGCCGAAGTCGCCCATCGAGCGGCCGGTCTCGTAGGCGTCTTCCAGCCCGTCCATCATCATGTGATCGATGATCCGGTCATGGCCGGCGCGATAGCCGCCCCGCGCCTTGGCCAGCAA
This sequence comes from Bradyrhizobium sp. AZCC 1610, assembly GCF_036924515.1. Taxonomy (NCBI): domain Bacteria; kingdom Pseudomonadati; phylum Pseudomonadota; class Alphaproteobacteria; order Hyphomicrobiales; family Nitrobacteraceae; genus Bradyrhizobium; species Bradyrhizobium sp. AZCC 1610. Next base: position 1,429,504 of record NZ_JAZHRR010000001.1, read on the forward strand.
ATAGGGGGCGTTGCTCATGCTCTCCATGCCGCCGGACAGCACGATTCCGGCTGAGCCCGCATTGATGATGTCGTGCGCCAGCATGGTGGCTTTCATGCCGGAACCGCAGACCTTGTTGACGGTGGTGGCGCCGGTGGAGTCGGGCAGTCCGGCGCCGCGCGCGGCCTGTCGCGCCGGCGCCTGACCCTGTCCGGCCGGCAGCACATTGCCCATGAAGACCTCGTCAACGCGTTCCGGCGCGAGTTTCGCCCGCGCCAGCGCGGCGCCGATCACGTGCGCACCGAGCCTGTGCGCGCTGAAGGGGGACAACTCGCCCATGAACCGGCCAAGCGGCGTGCGTGCGGCGGAAAGGATGACGACGGGATCGGGGCTTGCGGACATCGCGGGTTCTCCTGTTTCGGTCGCTGTTATATGACGATAATCATATACAGCGGGATTGCAATGGGATGCTGCCGCTTTCCGCAGCGATGCGCTCCCTGAAAGACCGCCGGAAATGGTGGAAATTGAAGCAGCCCGGCGCATCCTTGCGGAGCCGTCGCGCGCGCCTTGCCGAAGGTCTTCGCGCGGCCTGCCTTGTCATCGATGCGGGTGATCGATGGGCCGCAGGCGCGCCATTGGCCGCCGCCCGGCCCGGTCCTCTTTCGGAACCCCTGTCCCTACCGTGAATCGTGGCGGGAGCGAGGACGTGGGAACAAGCGGGAGTGCGAAAGCCTCTGCGGTACCCGGTCTTCCCTGGATCGATGTATCGGAAGGATTAGCACCAATGATCCGGGGGCTTCTCCAACGCGCTCATTGTGGAACCCACCGGGTGCTGATTCAGTTCCGCAGGGATGGCGCAATGGCGCTGCGGGACGCAGTGCCGAAAATTCATCGCTAGTGAGATATCGACGGCTTGACTGTCATGGATGAATCCACGGGAACCAGTTCGATGGCGCTTTCCGAGCAGACGTGCGCCGCGGCGATCGCGACCTGGGTCCGGTTGCTTACGCCCAGCTTGCGCATGATTTCGCGGACATGGACTTTCACGGTCGTTTCGGTCATGCCGAGCTTGCGACCGATCACCTTGTTGGGGTCGCCCTGGCAGAGACAAGCAAGAACGGCGTACTGCCGCTCGGTAAACTCGGGCGCGTGCCGCGCGCCGTTGGAGCCGTTCGAACCGTTGAAGCCATGGTCGCGCAGCACGCTGGTAGCCGCCTTGCCGTCGAAAAGGGAGACTTGCTGCTCGTAAAGGCCGTCGTCCGGCCCGAGAGGTGGTGCCTGCATCTGGAGTTCAGGCCCCGGAAGCGGTTGCTCCGGGGAAAGATCGGGCAGTCTATATTCGATGGGCGGCGAAGCGCTGAAGGTCTGGCTGGCCATGATGGCGCTTGGCGGAAAATAAGTGCCGCCGTGAAGCACGAACGAAAGGGCCTGCAACGCAAGCTCGGGTACCATGGAATTGCTGAAGTAACCTTGGGCCCCGCAACGCATTGCGGCGAGAACGGTGGAGGGATTTTCATCGTCGGAGACGATGGCGAGCGCTGCGTCACGCCGAAGCGTGTGCAATACCTGTATCTCGGCGAAGACCTCATGGGGCGAGGGAGCGCCGACGCTGTAAATCAGCATGTCGCATACGGCGCGCTGGACAAGTCTTGTGTGGGCTTCGTCGGGGTCGAGCGAAATCAATTCGACGCTTTCGTTACGGGCCCACGGACTTAAGAAGCTCTCTGCGCGAGCTCGTCTGAAGGCCATCGCGTCTACAAGGAAAACTGTCTTCTTAAATGGGACCGACATAACGCGCCCCTTTACATTACGTCCAATGACTATGGTGATTACACTCTATGACTATCGATAGATTGCTTCCGGATGTTCTAGGTCGCTATGAAATAGATCACTTAGCATCTTAATTGTGCATAAAAGTTTATACATGTTGTGACGGAATGCCAAGAAGCTTCATTTGGCATGCCAAGAAACGTGAGTGTGACAAGAAGTCGTCGGGAACAAGGGAACTGCAGCAAGATAGCAGCAAGAATGCGACATTCTCCTGTAGTGATTGCAGAAGAAAACCCGCCCAACCTTCGCTACTATATCTTTCGATATGTACTTCGTTGACGATCTTTCGATACGTACTTCTTTGGCGACGAAGCCGGTACGATTAAATGATTAAATGAATCGGCCTGCATCTGCGGAAATTGCCATGTTTGTCAGCAAACTGCCTCCAAAGCCTGACTTTGACATGCTCGCTGCAGCAGCTCCCGCTTCGGCGGATCGCCGCACATTCGTTCAGGCCCTGGTGGGAAACCTGATCTGCAGCTGGTCGAATAACGAAAGCCTTTTCATCTACGTGCTGATGATTCTCCTGCGAACCGATGAGGCTTCCGCCGCAGTCGTGTTCGCGACATTGAACACGACCCGCGCGAGACTCGATCTGATCCAGCGGCTGGCCAAGATCAGGGTTAGCGACAAGGCTCTGTCGAAAAGTCTGACGGCTCTCATCGAGCGCTTTTCGGAATCCACCAAGGTTCGCAACGAACTGAATCACTGCATGTTCATTTTCGATTCCTCGGGCGCTATCACCCACACCCAGTCGATGCGTTTGATGGAAACACGGTCGAGCCTGAAGTTCGGAGAGATCAAGGCGCTGGACGAAAGCCGTCTGCAGGAGATGGTGCGAACGACCCACGACATGACGAAGATCAACCGCGAGATCTGGGATCTGCTGCCGCGCCTTGAAGCGCATGTTTACGGCGTGAAGCCCCAAAGCGTGCCGCGCGACGCGGCTTAAACGGTCCGGCGACGACGGATGGTCACGTTTCGTCCCGCTGCTGTTCACTCCAATACTCATTCGTTCTGAGCGCCAACCGTGTCGATGGTTGATATCGCAAGATACAGCGACGGATCGAATGCGTGCATGTTGTTGTCGAAGATGTGGCGGCATTCTGACCGGGCCGACATTCGCAATAATGCGGGTGCCGGCGGTCGGAAGAAACCGACATTGAAGAGCACCGCCGCGCTTCGAAGACCGCAGACTCAGAAGATCAGCGCTCTCCGTTCCGCCCGCGATGCTCCAAACCACAGGAGCTCGTCATGTCTAATTTTTGGGATCCCGATCAGGAGCAAAGCCAGGACCAGAAGCAGGACCAGTTGCAGGCGCAGGCCAATCTCCAGGCTCAGTTGCAGGGGCAGGGCCAGGGTCAGGGTCAGGGCCAGGGTCAATTCCAGGTCGCGGTACAGTCGCTCGATTCCAAGAGCGAGAACGATAACAAGAACGAGAACGATAACGATAACGATAACAAGAGCGAGAACTGGAACGCCAACGGCAACCTCAACCTCAATGCGAACAAGGTCGACAACGAGCTCGACAACGAGGTCGATAACGACGTCGACAACAAGATCGACAACAAGGTCAGCAACACCGTCGAAAACAAGGTTGACGTTGACGTCGACGTCGACGTGAAGATCGATCTCGGCATCGAGGGCAGCCTGGCCCCGGTCATCGATCTCCGCGACTTCGACACGAAGGGCTCTGTGGTGATGCCCGACGTGGTGAACCAGAAGATGGACGACGGCAACCAGTTCAATATTGATCAGGTCAACAACCTGGTCGATATCGACCACAACCAGTCGTCTGCCACCTACACCAGCGGATCCGGCTATCCGGGCTCCGATTTCGAGATGGACGCCAAGATCACGGGCGGCACGTCCTCGCTCACCGCCAACGACATTGCTGAGCGTGCCAACGTGTCTTCCAGCGCCGATGCAGTTATCAACCAGTCGGCGTTCGACCAGAACATCACGCAGGGTGCCAACATCCAGTTCAACAGCATCACCATTCAGGCTGCCGGTGACGCTCTGACGGATAGCGATCTCGGCTAGTTTTGCGTACCGACCCGCGCGGCGTTTGCCGCGCGGGTCATTTCTTCTCAAGTCATTTCAGTTCAGTCGCCGCAGTTGCCGACAAGAAACTGTGGGGTCGTCGCGCGGCCCTGACGGTTCGCGGCGACAGGGGAGGTTCCCATGGCGTCAGCTAGCTTCGTCGAAATCATTTCCCATTTCGCTGGATATCTGCAGATCTTCGAGGACATCGCTCGCGATCGCACCCAGTACGATGAGACGCTCGCGCCCGGTCCCTCCGCTGACTTCACGACGCTGCGACCGAATTACAATCATCGCTACGCGCCTGACGACCTGGACAGTGCGGGAGGGCCATGGCCGGCGCCATTGGCCGACGATCCGATGGATGTGTTCCGCGGCCGTCCGCTCAAGCTGCACAAAGGCCCGCAGGATCCCGATTTCGATTTCTTTCCGACGCCGCTGAAACCGAACATCGTGCTCCCGGCAGCGGGCGGTGGCGGCGGTGGAGGCGGCGGGGGCGAGCTTAACATCAGGGTGACGTACGAGAACGGCGGCGCGCAGACACAGCTTACGGTCCACCAGCGTAACTTCATGCATGACGAGGACGCCAACCTACCGGCGGATTTCCTGGCTGCGGCCGAGCCCTTGATCATGAGCCTCAACAGCGATGCGATGGACACCATCAAGGAGTTGGTGGCCAATGCCAACGCCGAGGTTCCCCCCGATTGGTGGATGCCGCAGAACGATGCCGTCCTGCCGGATTTCATCACCACCCACGACGCCGCCTGGGCGGACCGCGACGGCACGCCGGACGATCATTCCGTGCCTGCCGGTTACTATGTCAACGGCGAGCTGCAGGAACCGCCAACGGAGCCGAGGCCGCCGATCGAGCTGAAGGAGTTGCCGGACACCGGCGACGGCCCCGGCCAATGGGCGTCGATGGGCGGCAACTCCAGCATCAACGCGGCGCTGCTGGTCGATATTGGCGAGGGCGCCCGCACCATGGTGGTGTTGGGGGATTACTTCAAGACCGACGCCATGTTCCAGACCAACACGACCATCGACAACGATCAGGTCAGCGTGTCGGGCGGGGAGGGCACGCCATCGGTGACCAGCGAAGGCAATGTCGCGACCAACATTGCCAATTTCGTCCAGAACCCCAGCCTCTACGCCGAACTCCCGTCCTACTGGGCGGGGCCGAACTGGATCGTCGATGTGGTCGACGGCGACTACTACAGCGTCAATGCGGTGAGCCAAACCAATTATCTCTCCGACAACGATGTGGCAGCGCAGGTCAGCAGCGAAGGCCACTACAACCTCGTCGGCGGCCACAATCAGCTCGGTAATCTGGCTCAGATTTTTGATGGTGACATTCAATACGACCTGATCATCATCGAGGGCGCCTATCACGGCATGAACGTGATCTTCCAGAATAACATCCTGTTGAACAACGACAATATCGTGATGTCGGCCGACGGCACCGATCCGTCTCAATCGGTGAATTCGGGCCACAACAGGCTGTTGAACGAGGGAGCTATCGAGAATTATGGCGGCGACAACTTCGACACGCTGACCCCGGGCCTCCAGCTAATCCTGGATCTGCTGGCCTCCGGCGTGACATCGATTGATCCCGAGCTGGGCAGTGCCATCGCCGGCAATGGCGGCCCCCTGCGCGTGCTCTATGTCAAGGGAGACTACTACGACATCAATGCGGTTTGGCAGACCAACATCACCTCCGACATCAACGTGCTGTATCAACTGCAAAACGAGCCGTCGGCCGATCTGATGGCGCTTGATCCCGACGCGGGCGTAACGCAGTCGGCCAGCACCGGCGGCAATGAACTCACCAACGACGCCGCGATTGTCGATGTCAATCCCGACGTCATTTACGTCGAGGGAGAAATCTACACCGACTCCATTCTGGTGCAGGCCAACCTGTTGCCGGTGGACCAGGATGATGCGGTCAATGGCGACACCGATACCCTGGTGACTGAACTCATCGCGTTCGTCGACGACACCCAGGACCAGAACAACGCGAGCCCGGCTGTCGTTACCAATTCGGTGCAGGCAGATCCGATGGCGAGCGTGCTGCATTAGCGGCAAGCAGGATGTTTTGTTTATTGGAAGTAACGGAGTTTCCAAATGTGGGGTTGGGATAATCGTCCAGGTGCAGCCGGGACCTGGCGCTTGAGAGAGTATGACGAAGCAACGCCGCATATGGCAAAGATAATTCCGCTTCGTCCATGGTTTGATCAGCCCCCTCCGCAGGCCAAGGATCCGCCGGTCGAATCTGCGGACGAGAAGGCAGCTCCGGCCGTAGCCAAGGTCGCGGACCCGCCGGCGGTCCAGCCATCCCTGCGGGAGGAAGCCAAGACCCCGGCGCCGGGATCCACCGTCGTGATCGAGCAACAGACTCCTGCGCCCCCGCTGCAGCGTGGCGGCGACAGGGACGGTGGCGGCTCCTCCGGCGGTGGTGGCGGCGGCGGAGGCGGTGGCGGCACGCCGCGGCTCCAAAAGCGTTCCGGCGACAATGAATTTCGCGACGTACTCGGCAAGGGGCTTGCGAACACCCGCCGCAACCTGGTGACCGTGGGGATATTCTCGATCGCGGTCAACCTGCTGGTGCTGGCGATTCCGATCTACCTGTTCAACATGTCCGATCGCGTGATGACCAGCCGCAGCACGGACACGCTGGTGATGCTGACCATCATCGTGGTCGTCGCAATCGCGGCGCATGTGCTCATGGATATGATGCGCCGCGTCATCCTGATGCGGGTTGCGGTGGAGACCGAAGCCAAATTGGGCGGACCCGTGCTGAGCGCTGCCGCCAAATCCGCGCAGAGTGGATCCAGCCGCGAATTCCAGACGCTGGCCGACCTGCAGCATTTGCGCGCGTTCATCACCGGTCCGGTGCTACTGACGATGTTCGATACGCCGGTATCGCCGGTCTATTTCGCCGTTGTATTCCTGATCCATCCGCATCTCGGATTCATCGTACTGGGCGCAGGCGTCGCGTTGGTCATTGTGGCACTGGTCAACCAGCGGGTGACCGCGATCCCGTTCAACCAGGCGAACAATTACGGAGCCAGGGCAAACCTGCAGGCGGAATCGATGGCGCGCAACGCCCAGGTCATCAACGCCATGGGCATGATTCCCGAAGGTGTGCAGGTGTGGGGGCGCGAAACCGTGGAGTCCCTGAAGGCGCAGGTGATCGGGCAGGACCTAAACATCCTGATGACGGGCGTGTCGAAATTCCTGCGACTGTGCACCCAGATCGCGATCCTTGGCTGGGGAGCATGGCTGGCGCTGGAGAGCGAGATCACCAGCGGCATGGTGATCGCGTCCTCGATCGTGGCGAGTCGGGCGCTGGCGCCGCTGGAAGGCACCATCGAAGGCTGGCGCAACTTCGTGCAGGCGCGTTCAGCCTATGCCCGCATCAGATCCCTGCTGCTGAACTCGCCGCTCAACCTGGAGCGGCTCCGGCTGCCGCGTCCGGCAGGGTACCTCAGCGTCGAGCGCATACTCTACGTGCCGCCGCCGAACAAGAAGGTGATCCTGAACGGAATCAGCTTCCAACTGAAGCCCGGAGAATCCCTTGCCATTGTCGGAGACTCCGGTACCGGCAAAACCATGCTGGCCCGCATGCTGGTCGGATCCATCATTCCAACCGCCGGCAGCGTAAGGCTGGACATGATGGATCTGCGTAACTGGGATCCGCGCCAGTTCGGCGAGAGTGTCGGCTACCTGCCGCAGGATGTGCAATTATTCCCTGCATCCATCAAGGCCAACATCGGCCGGATGCGCGAAGACGCCCGCGACGAGGATGTGTTCGACGCGGCCGAGGCCGCCGACGTGCACGAACTGATCTCGGGCTTCGCCCAGGGCTACGAGACCATTGTTGGCATGGACGGCAGTCCGCTGTCGGGCGGCCAGCGCCAGCGCATCGGGCTGGCGCGCGCGTTCTACGGCAACCCGCGCCTGCTCGTGCTCGACGAACCGAATTCGAACCTGGACGCCAATGGCGAGCGGGCGCTCGCCAAGTCGCTGCTGCGCGCCAAGGAAAAACAAATCACGGTAGTGACGATCACGCAGCGCGCGGCGCTACTCATGAGCGTCGACAAGATCATGATCCTGCATCAGGGCGCGGTGCAGGCTTTCGGCAGCCGCGACGAGATCATTCCGATGATCACGGGACGCAAGCCGAACAATATCCCGACCGGGCCGGGCGATCCGCCTTCGTTGAATTGATGTAGGCGTCGGCCGGGGTTTGACAGGAACGAGGTTACGTGATGGCCAACAGGAAAATTGCGAACCGCACCGCGGAAGCAGAGGGCACCTGGTACGATTCGCTGCCGCGATCGACCAAGTTTCCAACGGTTGCCGGCGCGCTGATCATGGCCGTGGTGCTGATGGGGTTCGGCGTCTGGGGCAACCTGGCGCCGATCGCCGGCGCGGTGGTCGCGTCGGGCGTGTTCGTCGTTACCGGACAGAACAAGATCGTCCAGCATCTCGAGGGCGGCGTGATCCGCGAAATCTTCGTGCGCGAAGGCGACAAGGTGGAAGCCGGGCAAGTATTGCTCGAACTCGATGACACCGCGGCGCGCGCGGAGTTGCAGCGGCTGTTCTTGCGCCGCATCAGGCTGACGGCGATAGATGCAAGGCTGCAGGCCGAGATGAGGGAGGAGCCGGAAATCACGCTGCCACCCGACATCGTCAATTGGCTGGCCAATTCGCCCCTGGCCAGTTCGCCCGAGGTGAAGGAAATCGTGGACAGTCAGCAGATGACGTTTACGGCGCGCCGCAACAACCTCAACAGCGACGTCAGGAGCATCGCCGAGAGCATCAAGGCGCTGGAAGAGCGGATCCAGGGATCGCGGGTGCAACTGGACGCCGTCAAGCGCCAGATCGTCTTGCTCGACGAGGAGATCGTGACCAAGGACCGTCTGGTACAGGCCGGACTGGTGCGCAAGCCGGAACTGATGGTGCTGCAGCGGCAGAAGGCCAATCTGGAAGGCGAAGTGGGCCGCATCATGGGCGACATCGGGGATGCCAAGGAACGCATCGCCCGCGCGGTCGAGCAGATCAACGGCGTGCGCAAGACGGCGATCAAGACCGCCGTCGAACAGATGCACGAGATCCGGGGCGAACTGGCCGACGTCCGCGAGCGGATGCTGAGCGCCAAGGGCGTGCTCGATCGGATCCGCGTCACGGCGCCGGTCTCAGGCGTCGTGGTGAAGCTGCGCTATCATACGCGGGGCGGGGTGGTCGAGGCCGGCAAGAACATCATGGAGCTGTTGCCGGTGAAGGACGAACTGATCATCGAGGCGCGATTGCGGCCGCAGGACATCGACAGCGTCAAGCACGGACAGGCCGCGATGGTGCGGTTGACGGCGCTGAACCAGCGCATCACGCCGATGGTCTCCGGCGACGTCGTGTACCTGTCGGCCGATACCCTGGCGGACGAAAAGAAGTCCCAGCAGGTCGGGCCGACCGACATCTATCTCGTCCGCGTCAGGCTCAACAGCGAAGAGAGCCGGAATCTTCCGGGCTTCAGTCCGACGCCCGGCATGCCCGCCGAGGTCTATATCAAGACGGCGGAGCGCACGTTCTTCCAGTACCTCATGAGGCCCATCTACGACAGCTTTATGCGCGCATTCCGGGAGCGCTAGGCACACGACAGCAACTCAACACGCACCTTGGAAAGGCGTTCGCCGTGCATATCGAAATCATCGAAACCTTGCCGTCGCTGGCGAAACTCGAGGACAACTGGAACGCCGTCTACGATGCGGACGACGAAGCGCAGATATTCCTTTCATGGAAATGGCTCCACGGCTGGCTGTCCTGCGTCCCGGGGCCATGGTTCATCCTCGCGGCAAAGGCCGGTGAGGGCGCCGATCTGCCTTACGTGGCGTTCTTTCCCTTGCGGCTGCAGACCACAATCGAGAAATCCGACGTCTTCAGCGACATGCGGATGGCGGGCAATCACGGCGCCGATTACACCGGCTTGATTTGCAGGCCCGAGATGGAGAACAAGGTCATTCCCGCCTTTGCCCGCTATGTCAGGCAGATGAACTGGACGCGTCTCAACCTGGACAATCTGCGGATGTCGGAGCGGCGCGTGCGGTTGCTGCTGGCTTGCTTTCCGAAAGCCGGCTTTCGCTCGACCGAGCTCAACAGGATCAACAAGGTCGACGGTATCGACAACAATCTGTGCCCATACGTCACACTGCCGAAGAGCTGGGATGCCTATCTCGAATCGTTGAGCACCAATACTAGGCAGAAAATCCGGCGTCTCCTGAAGCAGGTCGACGCGAAGGGTGAATATCGAATAACCGTTGCCACGCCCGAGACGTTCGCGCAGGATCTCAAGACCCTGCTGGGATTCTGGGAGACAAAGTGGCGCCCTCGGAAAGGGGATCGAGTCGATAGCCTGGTCCGCTCGAACGGCGCCATGCTGATGCGCAGTTTTGAATCCGGCCTGGTGTACCTGCCGACGTTCTGGCACGGCGACCGGGCCGTCGCGGCGCTGGCCACGCTGGTGGATCCGCGCAAGCGTACCTTCTCGTTCTACATGACCGGACGCGACGAGACCTTCGATGGACCGCCGTCGGGCGTGATCCTGCATGCCTTCAGCATTCGCCACGCGATCGAGCTCGGCTATACCGAATACGACTTCCTGCGCGGAAATGAGCCGTACAAATATTCATTCGGCTGCGCCGAGCGCAAGATCCGTGGCACCGTTCTGGAGACCAGGAACGGCAGGAATCTCGGCGGTAGGATCGACGCCAGATGCATTCCTGACGTCCTGCAACAGGCGACTGAACTTCACCGGAAGGGGAACGCTGCCGACGCCGAGATAGGCTACCGGCGGATTTTGGAGGTTGAGTCGAGGCACGCCGACGCGTTGCACCGGCTGGGCCAGTTGCTGGCGGCGAAGGGTGACTTCGCCGCGGCCAAGCGGCTGTTCCGGACCCTGACCACGGTTCGGCCCGATGCCGCCAAGGCGTGGCAGTGTCTGGGTCAGGTCTGCGAAAGCCTCGGTCAGTACGAGGAAGCATTGCGCCAGCACCTCGAATTCATGCGGCTGCAACCGGATCTGCCGGATGGTTTCATCGCGGTTGCCAAGTGCATGGCCAAGCTCGGGCGGATGGCGGAAATCAACGCCGCGCTGTTGGCCGCAATAGAACCGGCGAGCGCCCCGTCGGTCCGGAAGTGGCGCGATTGGCGGCCCATGCCGGACCGGCAGACCGCTGGCGAACGCTCGGTCTCGGCGTAGAGCGGCGTTTGCCGGAACCGCCCTGCTGGCAAGGACATGGCCGGGAAGGAGTGGGCACGATGATCGCGATGAGCAGAAGCGACAGGCATCTGTGTTCTGGAGGCGCGCCCGGCAAGGACACCATTGCGCCCGGGGTCCTTTGCGGGCTGCCTCATGTGGTGGCGCGTGACGGCTCGCAGCCAGGGTTCGACAGTGGGGCGCTTCTGTTGCCCCCCTGGCTGACAGCCGCGATGGCCTCCGGCCCGCCAGCGTTCGTCAATCGCATGGTGCGCCGGTGGATTTCCCGCCAGGCATTCGGCACCGAACGTTTTTCATCGCCGGCCGAATAGATGAGCCCTGCGATGGCTCTCGGTTCGTCGCGATCGCCTGCAGAGCCGCCCGAAGGACGGCCTGGGCTGCCTCCACGGACCCGCATCAGGATGAGCGCACTCGGAGCGGCGCGATGCCCAAATCTCGCCGGCAGGGAAGGGGTCGTCGTTGGCGCGGGCCGCTATCCCAGCACCGTCCGTGTCATGTTCGACGGCTTCAAGTCGCCAACCTCGTTGCACAGCACCTACATCGAGGCCGTGGCCGGGGAAGAAGGTTCTTCCAGCCGGGAGCGCCGCTAGCTTTGCTGGATTTCCCGAAAAATTCCGGAACGCAAAACGCCCCGGAGTACAGGAACGGTCTTGCCTGCCAGACGTTTGCTCAGTGAGCGGGCCTGCGCTCGTAGTCCCGCGCTCGTGTCTCATGTCTTGCCGAGGTGCCGCCTGCTGCAAAGCTCATCCATCCTCATCCCGGGCGATACTGTCTGGAGAAGGTGCAAGGCAGGGCGGCTGGCAATCCTCAACGACGCGGCCGCGTATTTCGCCGCTTTGCGGGAAGCGCTGCTGCTCGCGACGCGGCAGGTCTACATCATCGGCTGGGACATCCACAGCCAGACCCGGTTCGTCGGGCCGTCCGGGCAGGCCGACGATGGTTATCCGCCAGAGCTCGGGGCGTTTCTGAAAGCGCTCCTGAAGGCGAAGCCCGAGCTGCGGATCAACATCCTGAGCTGGAATTTCCCGGCTCTCTACGCGGCGGAGCGGGAGTGGAATTCAGCCGCCAAGTTCACCTCGGACGCGCCGGACCGGCTTCGTTTCTGTTTCGACTCCAGCCTTCCCTTGGGCTCGGCGCAGCACCAGAAGATCGTCGTCATCGACGGCGCGCTTGCGTTCGTCGGCGGTCTCGACCTCACAATAAGGCGCTGGGACACCAGCGAGCACGCAGCCCATCACCCGCTGCGGACCGATCCCGACGGCAAGCCCTATCCGCCGTTTCACGACGTGCAGTGCATGGTGGATGGCGAAGCGGCGGCCAGCCTGACCGAAATGGCGGAGCGCAGGTGGCGCGCCGCCGGATGCACAGTCGAAACATCAGCGGCGGTTGCGGGCGAGCGCTGGCCGGCCTCGGTGCCGGTGCAATCGCGCGATATGACGGTGGGCATTTCCCGAACGGAGATAGCAACCGCAAGCGAAACCGGCGTGAACGAGGTCGCGCGGCTGTTCGAGGCGTCCATCAACGCGGCCGACCGCTTCATCTATATCGAAAACCAGTTCACCAGCGCCACCGACATAGCGCGCCTCCTGGTGCAGCGGATGCTCGACGTGCCACAGCTTCGCGTTCTGATCGTCACACCGAAGATGCATTCGTCCTGGTTCGAATCGCAGGCCATGCAGAGCGGCCGCGGCGGATTCATTGCCCGGTTCGTGGCGGCAGGCGTCATGGACCGGATTCGCTTTCTCTATCCAACGACTCGGGATGCGGACGGGGCCGCCGTCGTCATGGTGCACAGCAAGGTGATGATCGTCGACGACCGTATTCTGCGCGTGGGTTCGGCCAACCTCAACAACCGCTCGATGGGCGCCGATACCGAGTGCGATCTCGCCTTCGAGGCGACGTCGGAGGCGCACTGGAAATCCATCGCCCGGCTTCGCCGCAGCCTGATCGGACATTTCTGCGGCGTCGATGAACGGGAAATCGCAAGCAACGAGGCCGATCTGTTTGGATTTCTCGACCGCCTGGCGGAGCGGCAGGCTGCAAAATCGTTGCAGCCGATCGATCCGGCCGCGTCAGCCGGCAGTGTGGCAACCATGGTGCAGCCCGTCGCCGACCCCCGAGAACCGCTTCACCTCGACCGCGCCGCCAGTCGCATGTGGACGGCAAGAACCATTTTGGCCGTGTCCGGGTTGGCCGCGGCGCTCGCCGGCCTCGCCCTGGCCTGGCAGTACACATCGCTGCGCGATTTCACCGACATCGGTTTTGTCTCCTCGGTCATTTCGCAGCCTGCGTGGTCGCAATTCGCGCCGCTGCTGGCGATTGCCGCCTTCGTCGTCGGCGGGCTGGTGGTGTTTCCGGTGCTGGTATTGATCGCCGCGACATCCGCGGCGCTGGGACCTTGGATGGGCTTCTTCAGCGCGGGCGCCGGCGTGCTGCTCAGCGCGCTCACGCTGTTTTCGATCGGCCGCGTGCTGGGCCAGGCCCGCTTGCAGCGGTTGCTCGGGCGCCGGGCCGCGCGGGTTCAGAGCCGCATCATCGGCAAGGGCGTCGTTGCGGTCGCGATGATCCGGATGGTCCCGATCGCCCCGTTCTCGATCGTGAACGTGGTGGCGGGCGCCAGCAAGCTGAGCCTGCGCGATTTTCTGCTCGGCACCGTGCTGGGCATGGCGCCGGGGATCGCGGTGATGGCTGCGCTCGGTGCGCAGATCGCGGATCTGGCCAGAAACGCCTCGTGGACGAATGCGGTGCTGCTGGCGCTGGCGATCATAGCCTGGATCGCGCTGTGCCTTGGCGTGCAGTTCCTGGTGACGTGGATGGCGGGACGAAGAACGTGACGCCCACGATGCGCATCATGACGTGGAACGTGCACGGCATCTTCCACCTCAATCCGGGTTTCAATCTGGACGGTGTTTGTTCGATCATCCGCCACTGGTCTCCTGACATCGTGGCGCTGCAGGAGGTCGATTCGCGCGGAAGAACCGATGATCCCTTTGCCCGGTTGGCGGAAGCGGTCGGAGACCACAGCATCGACGCCCGTTCGATCGTCACACAGGACGGCGATTACGGACAGGTGTTGCTGAGCAAATGGCCCTTCCTCGAAGCTCCGAAAATCGTCGACGTCTCATATCAGGAACGGGAGCCGCGGCGGGCTATTTCGGCGCGCATACAATCGAGTGCGGGCGAGATGACGGTCGTTGCCACTCATCTCGGTTTGAGTATCCATGAAAGGCACGCTCAGGCCCATGCCTTGGTTGATCTGGTGCAGCCGAAGCGAACGCTCGTGCTCGGCGATTTCAACGACTGGCTCTGGGTGAGGTCAGTGCGCGGGGTACTGGCCCAAACCTGTCCGGTTCGGACGCGGTTGCGGACATTCCCCTCGCGTTTTCCGCTTCTGCGGCTGGATCGGATTTACGTCACGCGCGACGGGCTGATCCGCTCGGCCTGGACCGACCGCAAGGCCCGCACATGCTCGGACCATCTGCCCGTCATCGCCGATGTCGCCTTCTCGGATTAGGGGTTGCTCGCCGTCAGGTCGGTTTTGCCGGGTGCTGTGTCCTGGGATGACGCTCATGCAGTAGGCAGGCAAGGTCGTGGCGCAAATCCTCCCGCTCGCGCATCGCGGTTTCGAACAGCGCTTCCTGGATGTCGCGCGGCATATCTCCCCAAACGACCATGGCCGCCTCGCCAAGCAACAATGCAAAGGTCTGTTGTTCGGTCATGTCGATCCTCCGCAATTTTTACGTTTGACCGAAACGAAGGTTCCGTTTCTGTGAGCTTTTGCGTCTATCCGTCATGAAGGCGCTATTGCCGTCCCCAGCGCAACACGACGGGATCGAGTTGGCGGGCGATTTCAATGAGACCCGCACGCGCCGCCGGGTGAACCCTTTGCAGGGGGTGACGAACCGCTTCCGAGCCGATCACGCCGCCTTCCTTCATCAGGATCTTGGCGGCCTGCAAGCCGCACTGGCGGTTCTCGTAATTGATCAGCGGCAGCCAGCGCGCATAGGCCGCCATCGCTTCCTCCCGGCGCCCCGCCAGATAGGGATCGACGATCTGCCTTATGCCGTCCGGATAGCCGCCACCCGTCATCGCGCCGGTCGCGCCGGCATCGAGATCGGCCATCAGCGTGATGGCTTCCTCGCCATCCCAGGGACCTTCGATGTTGTCGCCGCCGGCCGCGATGAGATCGCGAAGCTTCGCCGCCGCCATCGGCACCTCGATCTTGAAATAGCGGATGTTCGGGATTTCCCGCGCCATGCGGGCCAGCAGGTCGACCGAAAGCGGCGTCCCGGCAACCGGCGCATCCTGGATCATGATGGGGATGTCGATGGCGTCAGACACGGTGCAATAGAAGTCGAAAATGCCCTTCTCGGACACGCGGAACGTGGCGCCGTGATAGGGCGGCATGATCATCACCATCGCAGCGCCCGCGTCCTGGGCCTGGCGACTGCGTTGGGCGCAGATGCGCGAGCCGAAATGCGTCGTCGTCACGATCACGGGCACCCGGCCGGCGACATGCTCCAGCACCGCATGCATCACCTGCTCGCGCTCGGCATCGGTCAGGACGAACTGCTCGGAGAAGTTGGCCAGAATGCAGAGGCCATTGGAGCCGGCGTCGATCATGAAATCGATACAGCGGCGTTGCCCCTCGAGATCGAGCTCCCCACGGTCGTCGAAGATGGTCGGAGCGACGGGGAAGACACCGCGATAGGGCCGTTGTGCAGTCAGGGTCATTCTGGATGTTCCATTCGAACAGGATCAGTGATTGTATGGTCGTCCAATGCATTCATCAACATGCTAGAAGGCTCGGCGCAACCGAGCAGCAAGAATAAGGGAAAGATCAATGGGGGGAGTTCTGGAGGGCGTTCGCGTCCTCGATTTCGGGCGCTATATCGCGGGGCCTTACTGTGCGACATTGCTGGCGGAATTCGGTGCGGAAGTCATTCGCGTGGAGAAACGTGACGGCAGCGAGGATCGTTTCGTGGCGCCGGTCGGTGAAGGCGGCGAGGGCGCGCTGTTCCTGCAGGTCAACCGCAACAAGAAGTGCATCACGCTCGATCCGATGAAGCCGGAAGGGCAGGAGGTGATGCGCCGGCTGGTCGCCACCGCCGATGTCGTCGTCGCCAATCTGCCGCCGCAGACGCTGCGCGCGATGAAGCTCGATTACGACTCGCTGAAGGCGATCAAGCCGGACATCATCCTGACGACGGCGACCGCTTTCGGCGGGCCGGGGCCGTGGTCCGACCGCGTCGGCTTCGACGGCGTCGGGCAGGTGATGTCGGGTGCGGTTTACATGACCGGCAAAGGCGATCCGCCGTACCGGGCCGCGGTGAACTGGGTCGATTTCGGCACGGCGCTGCATTGCGCGTTCGGCACGCTCGCCGCCCTGATCGAGCGCGGCAAATCCGGGCGCGGGCAGATCGTCGAGGGCGCGCTGCTGGCGACCGCACTCTCGTTCACCAACGCCACGCTGATCGAGCAGGCGGTGATATCAGCCAATCGCGTCTCGACCGGCAATCTCGGCCAGACCGCGGCGCCCGCCGATATCTACCGCACCAGGGATGGCTGGGTTCTGTGTCAGGTGACTGGGCACCCGCTGTTCATCCGCTGGGCCAGATTGATGGACGAGGAGGATCACTGGCTGAGCGATCCGCGCTTCGCCGACGATCTCAAGCGCGGCGAGAACGGTCCTGTCATCAGCGAGCGGATGGCGCGCTGGTGCGCCGAGCGCACCACGCAGGAAGCGGTCGATACGCTGGGCAAAGCGATGATTCCGGCCGGACCGGTGCTGAGCCCGCAACAGGCGCTGGAGCATCCGCATATCCGCGCCACCGGCTTCATGCAGGACGTCGACTATCCCGGCTTGCCGAAGCCTGCGCCGACGGCGCGCGCCGCGGTGCGGCTGTCGGAGACCCCGGGCGAAATCGTGTCGCGCCCGCCGACGCTTGGCGAGCACACCGATAGCGTGCTCGCCGAACTCGGCTACGATGCAGCGGCGATCGCGGCGTTGCGGAGAGACGGGATCGTTTAACGTACGGACTGCGAACTGATTTGCTTCGCGTGCAAGCGCAATTTCAATACGCGACTGCGACCAATTGGCACGACGGGCAAATCACCCAAAACCTGTCCAGCCCCTTCGACAAAAATATTCTGCTTTCGTTCTCACCCAAATCATCGGCATAACTCCGCCCGTCTCACGGCAGATGAGGGGCGTTGGCCATCGTCACGAACGTGCGGTGAGATGCGATGGACGCTGAGGGCGCGCTAGACGTACGCGCCGGAAGCGTACGGCGAAGTCGTGTGGTTCGGGCGCCGCGGTGCTGGTGCTAAGTCCCAGGAGAAGCGAAGCTTCTCGGGGGCGACGGTGGCAAGAAAGCCGTTCACCGGGGAGAGCACGAAGTAAGCCGTAAAGCCATTGCGCAGGGAAGGCCGGAATGCTCCCGCTGCCCTGTATGCTCGTGTGCACTTTTGTTTGCGCAAATCGCACGCGAGACCGCGGGTGCAGCAAGCACCCGGTCTTCCCTGCGCCCTCTGTTCTCAAGGAGGGCAAACGAAGATGCAAAGCTTGGGCGCAATGCGCCGCGAGATCGTGAAGTTATGTCGTAGGATGGGTGGAGCGCAGCGATACCCATCGCCACACGCACCGGCGTTGATGGGTATCGCTGCGCTCCACCCATCCTACGAAATCTGGCCAGCTCGGGCTACCCGACCACCGCTCGCGCCTTGCCCTTTCCTTGCAAAAGCTTGAAGTTTAAAATATATGCTGAACCATCATCCTGGAGGCTAAACCGATGTCCCCATTGTCGCGTTCCTCCCATGCGCTCGTCACTGGCGGCGGGCGGGGCATCGGCCTTGCGATATCGGCGGCGCTGTCGAAAGCGGGCGCGACGGCAACAGTGCTCGGCCGTAACCGCGCGACGCTGGATGAAGCCGTTGCATCCGGCGCGGCGCAGTTCGCAGCCGTTGCCGATGTCGCCGATCAGGCGTCGGTCAAATCCGCCATTGCAGAAGCCGCCGCGCGGCAACCGATCGACATCCTCGTTGCCAATGCCGGTGCGGCGGAATCTGCGCCGTTCGGCCGTTCCGATGCGGCGTTGTTCCAGCGGATGATCGACGTCAATTTTATGGGCGTGGTCCACGCCACACAGGCCGTATTGCCTGGAATGCTCGAGCGCCGCCACGGGCGGATCGTTGCCGTCGCGTCCACCGCCGGTTTGAAAGGCTACGCCTATGTCTCGGCCTACAGCGCGGCGAAACACGCCGTCATCGGCCTCGTCCGTTCGCTGGCGCTGGAGACGGCGAAGAGCGGCGTCACCGTCAACGCCGTCTGTCCCGGCTTCACCGAAACCGACTTGCTCGAAGGCTCGATCGACAACATCATCAAGAAGACCGGCCGCAGCCGCGAGCAGGCCATCGCGGAACTGTCGAAGCACAATCCGCAAGGACGCCTCGTGGCGCCCTCGGAAGTGGCGGACGCTGTGCTCTGGCTCTGCGGCGAAGGCGCCGGCGCCATCACGGGTCAGGCCATCGCCGTTGCCGGTGGCGAGGTCTGACCGACCAACGATAATCATACAATTCAGGGAGAGATCATGAGCAAGCCCGCCAACCCCGTCACGCTGCCGCTGGCTGACTATTCGCCGAAGCATTTTTTGCTGGCCGTGGTCGATCGCGTCGCGACCGTGACGCTGAACAGGCCTGAGCGAAAGAATCCGCTGACCTTCGAAAGCTACCGCGAGCTCACCGATTTCTTCCGAGCCTGCGCGATGGATGACGCGGTCAAGACCATCGTCGTGACTGGCGCAGGCGGCAACTTTTCCTCCGGCGGCGACGTGTTCGAGATCATCGGCCCCCTGATTCAGATGGACACCAAGGGGCTGACCGCCTTCACCCGGATGACCGGCGATCTCGTGAAGGCGATGCGGGCGTGCCCGCAGCCGATCGTTGCCTCCGTCGAAGGCATCTGCGCCGGGGCCGGCGCGATCGTCGCCATGGCCTCGGATCTGCGTCTAGCCGCGACCGGCGCCAAGGTCGCGTTCTTGTTCAACAAGGTAGGCCTCGCCGGCTGCGACATGGGCGCCTGCGCAATCCTGCCGCGCATTATCGGCCAGTCGCGGGCCTCGGAATTGCTTTACACCGGCCGCTTCATGACCGCGGAGGAGGGCGAGCGCTGGGGCTTCTTCTCCAGGATCGTCACGCCGGAACAGGTGCTGCTGCAGGCGCAGCTGCTGGCCAAGCAGATTTCGGATGGGCCCACCTTCGCCAACACCATGACCAAGCGTATGCTGGCGATGGAATGGGCAATGTCGGTGGAGGAGGCGATCGAGGCCGAAGCGGTAGCTCAGGCGCTCTGCATGACCACGGAAGATTTCGCCCGCGCCTTCGAGGCGTTTTCGAACAAGCGGACCCCGGTGTTCCAGGGGAATTGACGGGATCGTAGCCCGGGTGGAGCCAACGGGTCGCGCGAATGCGCGCCCGATGACGGGCTCCGCGAAACCCGGGACTCTTGTCTACATCACAGGAATCCCGGATTGCGCTACGCTCCATCCGGGCTACGAACGAACCACCAGCCCCCTTGCCGGAAAATTATTTTAGGCTTAAAGTAATTCCGAACTAGCCCGACAGCCTGTTTCGGAGGCGGTAGATGAAGATCGCGATTATCGGCGGCGGACCGGCCGGTCTCTACGCCGCGATCCTCTTGAAGAAACAGCGGCCCCAGGCCGAGATCACGGTCTATGAGCGCAACCGCGCCGACGACACCTTCGGCTTCGGCGTGGTGTTCTCCGATGCCACGCTCGACAATTTCGAGAAATACGATCCACCGAGCTATCGCCGCATCACGCAGGAATTCGCCTATTGGGACGACATCGCCGTGCATTTCCGCGGCACCGTGCATCGCGTCGGCGGCAACGGTTTTTGCGGCTGCTCGCGCCGGACGCTGCTGTTGATCCTGCAGGAGCGCGCCCGCGAACTCGGCGTGACGCTGCTGTTCGAGACCGATATCGACGACGAGGCGAGGTTCGCCAATGCCGACCTCATCGTGCTCGCCGACGGCATCAACAGCCGATTCCGCGACAAATACATTGACCACTTCCAGCCGCAGATCGATCTGCGCTCCAACAAGTTTGCGTGGATGGGCTCGACCAAGCCGCTTGACGCCTTCACCTTCATCTTCCAGGAGACCGAGTGGGGCCCGTTCATCGCGCATGCCTATCAATACGAGACCGGACGCTCGACCTGGATTTTCGAGACGGATGCCGAAACCTTCCAGCGTGCCGGACTCGAAGGCCTGAGCGAGCAGCAATCCGCCGATCGGATGGCCGAGATTTTCGGCTGGTTCCTCGACGGCCATCCGCTGCTGATCAATCGCTCGATGTGGCGGAATTTCCCGATGATCCGCAGCCAGCGCTGGGTCAAGGACAACATGGTGCTGCTCGGCGACGCCAAGGCAACCGCGCATTTCTCGATCGGCTCCGGCACCAAGCTCGCGATGGAAGACGCGATCGCGCTGGCCGATGCGATGGCGCAGGCGCCGACGGTCGAGGGCGCATTGCAAACCTACGAGCACGGCCGGCGCGAGGAGGTCGAGAAGACCCAACACGCCGCCGACGTGTCGCTGGTCTGGTTCGAACATGTCGACCGCTTCTGGGACTTCGATCCCGTGCAGTTCGCCTTCGGCGTCATGACCCGCGCCAAGGCGATCACCTACGATAATTTGACGCTGCGCGCGCCCGAGTTCGTCCGCGAGGTCGACACGGCGTTTGCAAAACAGGTTCGTTCAAAAGGCTTCGACGTAGATATCGAAAAGCCCGTGGCGCCGATGTTCCAGCCGCTGAAACTGCGCGAGATGGAAGTCAGCAATCGCGCGGTGGTCTCGCCGATGTGCATGTACTCCGCGAAGGAAGGCGTGCCCGGCGATTTCCATCTGGTGCATTACGGCTCGCGCGCCATCGGCGGCGCCGGGTTGATCTTCACCGAGATGACCTGCGTCGGCCGCGATGCCCGCATCACGCCGGGCTGCACTGGCCTATGGAACGACGAGCAGCAGGCGGCGTGGACGCGGATCGTCGATTTCGTCCACGCCAATTCGGCCGCGAAGATCTGCCTGCAGCTTGGACACGCCGGCCGCAAAGGCGCGACCAAATTGATGTGGGAGGGCATGGACCGGCCGCTGGAGCAGGGCGGCTGGGACACGATCTCGGCGTCGCCTTTGCCTTACTTCCCCGACAGCCAGGTGCCGCGCGAGATGGATCGTGCCGCGATGGACCGCGTCAAGCAGGAGTTCGTCGCCGCGGCCTTGCGTGGCGAGGCCTGCGGCTTTGACATGCTCGAGATGCACTGTGCCCATGGCTATCTGCTGGCGAGTTTCATTTCGCCGCTGACCAATCAGCGCACCGACGAATATGGCGGCACGCTCGCCAACCGGCTGCGCTATCCGCTGGAAGTGTTCGAGGCGATGCGTGCGGCTTGGCCGGCACACAAGCCGATGTCGGTTCGTATCTCCGCCACCGACTGGGCTGCGGGCGGCATCACCGGTAATGACGCGGTCGCGATCGCGCGCGCGTTCGGCGAAGCCGGCGTCGATCTGGTCGATGTCTCGACAGGGCAGACCGTGCGCGACGCGCAGCCGATCTACGGCCGGATGTTCCAGACACCATTCTCCGATCAGGTCCGCAACGAAGCTCGGGTTGCGACCATGTGCGTCGGGAACATCACGACCGCGGATCAGGTCAATACCATCCTCGCCGCCGGCCGCGCCGATCTCGTGGCGCTGGCCCGGCCGCATCTGGTCGATCCGTTCTTCACGATGCGGGCGGCGGCCTGGTACGGCGCCGATATTGCCTGTCCGCCGCAATATCTGCCCGGCAAGGAACAGATTTTCCGCAACAGCGTGCGCGACCGCCAGGATTTCGAGGACCTCAAAATTAAGGGTAAGCCGAAAACCCGCGCCGAGCTGAAAGCCGAGGCGACAAAGCCGCTTGCAGCCGAATAGGCCGGATGGCACCCTCTATCGATCCCCTCCCTCTCCACTGCAAATGGGGCGGGGTGAAAGAGCGTAGAGCGGAGTTAAGCGCATGAAAGCGATCATCGTCGGGGGCGGCATCGGAGGCCTTACCACTGCGCTGATGTTGCGCGCGCGCGGCATCGACTGCGAATTGTTCGAACAGTCCGATAGCATCCGCGAGCTTGGCGTCGGCATCAATACGCTGCCGCATGCTATCCGCGAATTGACCGGCCTTGGGCTGCTTGACCGGCTCGACGCCACCGCTGTTCGTACCGATCAATTGTATTATCTCAACCGCCACGGCCAGGAAGTCTGGCGCGAACCGCGCGGCCTCGATGCCGGCCACGACGTGCCGCAATTCTCGGTTCATCGCGGACGCCTGCAGAGTGTGATCCATCGCGCCGTCGAGGAACGGCTCGGGCCTGAGGCAATCCACACCGGTTGCCGTCTCGGCTCCTTAGCGCAGCATGAGGGCGGCGTGGTCGCGCACTTCTTCGACCGCACCGGCGCCCATGTCAAAACCGCTCGCGGCGATATCCTGATCGGCGCCGACGGCATTCATTCGCGGGTGCGCGAGATGCTGTTTCCCGACGAGGGACCGCCGTGCTGGAACGGGTTGATGCTGTGGCGCGGCGCGCGCGACTGGCCGGCATTCCTGACCGGCCGCTCGATGATCGTGGCCGGCGGATTGAATGCCAAGGTCGTGGTCTATCCGATTGCGGAAGGTTCGAGCTCGTTGAGCCGGCTGACCAATTGGGCGGTGTTGGTGAAGATCGGCGACGGCAATTCGCCGCCGCCGCGCCGCGAGGACTGGTCACGGCCCGGCAAGCGCGAGGAGCTGATGCCGCATGTCGAGCGGTTCAAGGTGCCCTATGTCGATGTGCGCAGCCTGATCTCGGCGACGCCGGAATTCTACGAGTACCCGTGCTGCGACCGCGATCCCCTACCGTACTGGACCTCGGGACGGGTCACGCTGCTCGGCGACGCCGCGCATCCGATGTATCCGGTCGGTTCCAACGGCGCGTCGCAGGCGATCCTTGACGCCCGCGCGCTGGCCGACGAATTGGCGCGCTGCGAGCATCCGCGCC
This sequence comes from Bradyrhizobium sp. AZCC 1610, assembly GCF_036924515.1. NCBI lineage: Bacteria > Pseudomonadati > Pseudomonadota > Alphaproteobacteria > Hyphomicrobiales > Nitrobacteraceae > Bradyrhizobium > Bradyrhizobium sp. AZCC 1610. The sequence goes on from NZ_JAZHRR010000001.1 coordinate 1,452,719, forward strand.
AGGCGCTGGTGGCCTATGAGCATAAGCGGCTGCCGATGACGGCGGAGATCGTGCGCTCGAACCGCCGCGGCGGCCCCGAGGGCGTGATCGACGCGGTCGAGCAACTCGCGCCGGATGGCTTTACCGATATCGAGAAGGTGCTGAGCCACGCCCAGCGCGAGGCGATCGTGCGCGGCTACGCGTCCAAGGCCGGCTTTGCGCCGCCGTTGGGATTGGCGGCGGTGCGGGCGTAATTGCACGCCGTAGCCCGGATGGAGCGCAGCGCAATCCGGGGTTCGATCAGCAGCGGCAGCGGCCCCGGGTTTCGCTGCGCTCCACCCGGGCTACGGGGTATTCCCTCACGCCCCCGGAGGCGGCGGCAGGAAGTGGATGTTGTGCTCGGCCGCCAGCGCCACCACCGCGTCCGGGGTCTGCTCCTTCATGTTGTGGATCGCCCAGAACAGATCGTAGAGCCGCCGCGTCGGCGAGACCCAGAACAGCGCCTTCGCGGTGCGGCCGGACTTGTTGAAGATGCCGTGCGGCTTGCCCATCGGCAGCCGCACCAGATCGCCTGGGGTAGCCTGCGTCTCGGCGCCGTCGAGGAAGAAGTCGAGCTTACCCTCGAGGATGTAGAGATATTCGTCCTGGTCGGGATGAATATGCGGCGGCACGAAGGTCTCGGGCGGCAGCGTCGCATGCCACGAGAAGGAATGCTCGGTGACGTTTTTCGGCACATAGGTCTGGCCGAGGATGCTCCAGGAGATTCCCTGGATGCCTTCATTGGCGCGCGTGATGCCGGCGATTTCGGTCTTCATGATATCGCTCCCTCCTGATTGTCTATTTGGCTGCCGTGCAGTCCTTGGCGTAACGGTCGCCATAGTTGGAAAACACCTTCTCGACGATCTCGGTCTGGAATTTTCCGTCCGGACGCTTGGCGACCTTGGTCAGATAAAAATTCTGAATTGGATAGCCGTTGACGTTGAACTTGAAGTCGCCGCGCAGCGAGGTGAACTCGGCCTTCCTGAGCGCGGCCGACACGGCGTTCTTGTTCTTGAGGTCGCCCTTCACCGCCTTCACCGCGCTGTCGATCAGCATCGCCGTATCATAGCCCTGCATAGCGTAGGTGCCGGGCACGCTGTTGTAGGCAGCCTCGTAGGCGGCCACGAACTTCTTGCTCTGGGGATTGTCCATGTTCGGCGCCCAGTTGGCGCCGCCGAACATGCCGACCGCGGCGTCCTGTTGCGCGGGCAAGGTCGATTCATCGACGGTGAATGCCGACAACACCGGGATCTTGTCGGCGAGGCCGGCCTGCCGGTACTGCTTCACGAGGCCGACGCCCATGCCACCCGGCATGAAGGTGAACAGCGCATCGACCTTGGAAGAAGCGATCTTGGTCAGCTCGACCTGGAAATCCAGCGTACCCAGCGGCGTGTAGCTTTCCTCTGATATCTCACCCTTGTAGTCCAGCTTGAAGCCGGCCGCCGAATCCTTGCCGGCCTGATAGTTCGGCACCAGCACATACATGCGCTTGTAGCCGCGGTCCTGCGCGACCTTGCCGAGGATCTCGTGAACCTGGTCGTTCTGGTAGGAAGTCACGTAGAAGAACGGGCTGCAGTCCTTGCCGGCATAGCTCGACGGCCCCGCGTTCGGGCTGATCAGGAACGTCTTGTTCTCGGTCACCGGCCGATGAATGGCCTGCAGGATATTGGAGAAGATCGGTCCGACCACGAAATCGACCTTCTCGCGTTCGAGCAGGCCCTTGGCCTTGGTCACCGCGCCATCGGGCTTGAGTTCGTCGTCGACGACGACGACCTCGACGTCCTTGCCGGCCATCTTGCCGCCGAGGTCCTTGATTCCGAGTTGGAGGCCGTCGCGCGATTGCTGGCCGAGGACGGCCGCGGGGCCGGACAAGGTCGTGATCACGCCGATCTTGATTTTCTCCTGCGCTGCCGCCGGACCGGCCGCAACCAGCAAAACGGCGAGTCCTGTCAGCTTCAACGACTGCTTCATGATTATTCCTCCATTCGGCCTCTGCAGCCGAAAACCCATGCTGCACCAAATGCTCGGACTGCAGCTTATTCTGACGGTGACGGCGCCTGCAAGTACAACGCATCCATGCAAGTCACCATGCAAGCCATGCGCCAATTGCTTGAAACCTAAAGAAATCTGGGCAATGATCCGCAAGCTGCGCTCTGTTCGGATCACCGAACGCCCAAGCCGGACAAGATTTGCATATGATCCTTGATTCAGAGACCAAGGCCGTCGAGCTCCCGGAGCATCATGGCGACGAACTCAGGCTGTGGCTTCGCCTACTGACCTGCACGACCCTGATCGAGGGCGAGGTGCGCAGCCGGTTGCGCGAACGCTTCGACGTCACGCTGCCGCGGTTCGATCTGATGGCCCAGCTCGACAAGGTGCCGGAGGGCATGACGCTATCAGATGTCTCCAAGCGGATGATGGTCTCGAACGGCAACGTCACCGGATTGGTCGAGCGCCTCGTCGAATCCGGGCATCTCGACCGCCGCACGTCGGATGCCGACCGCCGCGTGCAGGTGATCCGCCTGACCAAGGCAGGGCGAGCCGAATTCCGCAAGATGGCGGCGGAGCACGAATTGTGGATTGCCGATGTCTTCGGGGACCTGACGCCAAAGGACGTCCGCGAACTGATGCGTCTGTTGGCCAAGACCAAGGCTTCGGCGCAGAAGTCCGCGAAGGCGCGAGCGGGTTGAGGCTGGCGCGGGAAGGGTGATCCGTTGAACGCGGATGTGACTGGCCGGACGCTAGTTCATCACGCGCAGGGTCGCCGAGGGCGTCTCACCGAATTTGGCGCGATAGGCGCTCGCCATCCGGCTGAGATGAGTAAATCCAAGCTCGAATGCGATGTCGGTGATGCTTTCGTCAGGGGAGGCGGCGGCCAATCTGGCATTGAGATGCGCGAGCCGGATGTCGCGCAGCATTTCCGAGATCGACATTCCGAAATGCCGCCTGAAGCCGAGCTGCAACGCGCGGATACCCGTGCCTGCGGCTTCGGCCAGTTGCGCAAGATCGAGCGGCTGTTCCGCGTGCGCATACAGGAACTCGCGCGCCCGCCGGAGTGGCTGCGGCAGCGCTTCGGCCCGGCCGCCAAATCGCTCGATCGCATCGCTCGCGCTGTGGCGCTGGCCGTAGAGCAAGGCACCCAACAGCGTCTCGCGCATATCGGCCGCTGCCGCCGAAGAAAGCGGCCGTTGCGGTCCGAGGCATTCGGCGAGATCGACGAGTTCGAGGATCTGCGACTGCAGCGCCCGGCCACCTGCAGACGAGAGATCGACCGCGGGCTCGAACTCGACTGCGCCCGTCGGCCGGCCCGACAGCGCTGCGGCCCGTTGCTCCAACAGACGGCGATCGACCAGCAGAATGAGCTGGGCGCAATTGCCTTGCCAGGTCATTCGTGTGGGAATCGTCGGCGACAATAGCGAGGCGCTGGCGCCGGGAGCGGTTGCAATGTCGCGCGCCGCCGTTTGGATCCGCGCCGAACCGTCTACGGGAATTTGCAGCAGGAAGAAGCGCTCGAGACAGCCGGGGTCGATCGACACCGATCCGCCATAGGCGACGTAGTTGACGGAGAAGCCGCCAAAGACCGCGCTGTTATGCAGCGCGAAGAATTCAGGCGACGATCGCGTGGTGGGCTTCAATTCATGCGGGCAGAAGATGCGCCCGACCGCATCGGCCGCGTCGTCGACGCTGTCGGTCGAAACGCGGTTGAACGCCGCCAAACGGACGGCGGGGTCATGCTCTGGAACGCTGGTAGCCCTCGCCACGGCCCGGCCCTTTGCATTTATTTGAAGCCTATAATATCGGCGCAGGCACCTATTGGAAAGGCGTTTTGTTGGCGTTTGCCTGCCTGATCCAGAGGCAAGCCGTCTTTTTCGCGCCGCAGCAATCAGAAAAATTTCTGTCCGCGGACGACGGATTCGTTTTCTGGCTAGACGGTCGAGCCGCTGGGCCCCAGCCTGCGCGAACGAGTTCGACACCAAGGACCACCAACCGCGACACAGGAGATGGCGACATGGCAGCGCTCGAAAAAGGCATCACCGCCAACGGCACGGGCTACGGCGGCAAGACCTGGAACATCCTGGGTCAGGTCTACTTCCCCAAGGCCGTAACCGATTCAACCTTTGCCTTCGAGACCAACAGCGAACCTGGCCAGTTCGTGCCGGTGCACGTGCACCCGACGCAGGATGAATTCATCCTGGTGCAGGAGGGCACCCTCGACCTCAAGCTCGACGGCGCCTGGGTGCAGGCCAAGGCCGGCGATCTCGTTCGGATGCCGCGCGGCATCCCGCACGGCTATTTCAATAAATCCGACAAGCCGGCGCGCGCGCTGTTCTGGGTGTCGCCGATGCAGAAGCTCGAAGCGCTGTTCAACCAGCTCCACAATCTGACGGATCCTGATGAGGTAGTTCGGATCTCCGCGCAGCATGAAGTGAACTTCTTGCCGCCAGAGGCCAACGAATAGCTCCCTGAGCCCATCCTTGCTGGAGGCATCATCATGGTCAGGCGAAAGAAAGTCTGCGTCATCGGCGCGGGCGTATCCGGACTTGCGGCCGCAAAAGCCTTTGCTGCGCGCGGACATCGGATCACGATTGTCGAGCGCAGCGGCGATCTCGGTGGCGTCTGGGAGCCGGCGCGGTCCTATCCCGAGGTGCAAACCCAAAGCCCGAAGGATCTCTATCGTTACACCGACAAGGCGATGCCGGATTCCTATCCGGAATGGCCGAAGGGTCCGCAGGTCCACGCCTATCTAACTGAATACGCAAAGGACAACGATCTCCTCAGTGCCATCCGCTTCAACACGGCCGTGGTGCAGATGGATCGCCGGCCCGATTCCGCTCCCGGCTGGCGGCTCGAGCTGCGGGGGCCGGATGGTGGTATCAGTCACGAAGATTTCGATTTTGTCGCGGTTTGTACGGGGCAGTTCAACGAGCCCCAGACGCTCAGCCTGCCCGGCGAAGACACTTTCAAGGCACAGGGAGGGCGCATCCCGCACTCCTCGCAATACAACGATCCGATGATCGCCAAAGGACGCAGGATCGTCGTACTCGGCGGTTCGAAGTCGGCGACCGACATTGCGGTCAATGCGGTCAATTCCGGCGCTGTCGAAGTGACGCTGGTGTACCGCGAGCCGGTGTGGCGGATTCCCTATTTCATCGGCGGCCTGGTCAATTTCAAACGCATTCTCTACGTCCGCGCGCAGGAGGAGATGTTCCGGAGCTGGGGCATCGGCGCGATGTCGCGGTTCGCGCATGCGGTCGCAAAGCCGCTCGTTTGGGCCAATTGGCGCGGACTGGAGAGTCTGCTGAAGCTGCAGTTCAAGCTCGGCAAGTGCGACATGGTGCCGGAAGGGCGGATCGAGGACGGCGCCAATTGTTCGCTGCCGATCGCCACGCCGGGATTCTTTCCGATGGTCGCCGACGGCCACATCAAGGCTATCAGAGGCAGCTTCGAGCGCTACGACGGCAATTCCATCGTGATGACCGGCGGGCAGCGCGTCCAGGCCGATGTGGCCGTGCTTGCGATCGGCTACAAACTGGGCGTGCCGTTCCTGCCGCCGGCGTACCGCGACAGACTGGTCGATCCCGACGGGCAATACCGGCTCTATCGGCTGATCGCCAATCCGGACCTGCCCGAGATGGGATTCGTCGGTTTCAATTCCAGCTTCTGCACGGTGTTGTGTGCAGACCTCGCCGCGAACTGGCTGGTGCGCTACGCCGATGGCCAGCTTGCCCGTCAGCCGACGCCTAAGGAGATGCAAGACAACATCGAGATGATGCTGCATTTCAGGCGCGTCGAGCGGCCGGCGGCCGGCGTCTATGGCGGGCTGTGCGTCGCGCCCTATCACTTCAAGCATTTCGACGAATTGCTGGCCGATATCGGCGTGGCCGGACGCCGGGCTAATCCGCTGGTGGAGAAATTTACCCCGCCCGATGCCGCGGCCTATGGCCGCTTCCTGGCCTCGGCGCCGGCCTACCGCGCAGCCTGACGAAGGACGGGTTCCCATGGCGCTGTCAGGTTGATCTCGGCGACGGAGAGGCGTGATTCCGCCCGCGATTCTACCCTTGCGAAAAATTGTTTTAAGCCTAAAATTATTTGCGAGACGGCGTTGCCGGGCGTCCCTCGATATTGATCTCGAGCCTTTCATTGAAAGCGAGGGGAGATAGAAATGTCAGGTCAAACTCCCAGCCCAACCCTTGGCCCGTCGGGCCATATCGATGACTTTGCGCGGCGCAATCTGCCGCCGTTCGAACAATGGCCGGATCTGCTGCTCGACCGGCCCGAGTTTCAATATCCGGAATACCTGAATGCCGCGGTCGAGCTGACCGACCGCATCGTCGAAAAAGGCTGGGGCGACCGGATTGCGCTGATCGGCAACGGCCGCCAGCGCACTTACAAGGAACTGGCTGACTGGTCCAACCGCCTCGCGCATGCGCTGGTGGAGAACTACGGCGTCAAGCCCGGCAATCGCGTCCTGATCCGATCCGGCAACAACCCGGCGCTGGTCGCGGCCTGGCTTGCGGCCACCAAGGCCGGCGCCGTCGTCGTCAACACCATGCCGATGCTGCGCGCCGGCGAACTGGGCAAGATCGTCGACAAGGCCGAGATCGCGCTGGCGCTGACCGACAGCCGCATTGCCGATGAACTGGTCGCGTGCGCGAAGACCAGCCGTTTTCTCAAGCAGGTGGTGAATTTCGACGGCACGTCCAACCATGATGCCGAGCTCGACCGGGTGGCGCTGAACAAGCCGGTGAAGTTCGACGCCGTGAAAACGGGACGCGACGATGTTGCTCTGCTGGGATTCACCTCGGGGACCACGGGCGAACCCAAGGCGACGATGCATTTCCATCGCGACCTCATGATCGTTGCGGACGGTTACGCCAGGGAAGTCCTCAACGTCACTGAGGATGATGTGTTCGTCGGCTCGCCGCCGCTGGCCTTTACGTTCGGGCTCGGCGGTCTTGCGATTTTCCCGTTGCGGTTCGGCGCGACGGCAACGCTGTTGGAAAACGCGGCGCCGCCCGAGATGGTCAAGATCATCGAGACCTACAAGGCGACGATCTGCTTTACCTCGCCAACCGCGTATCGCGCGATGATAGCCGCGATGGACAACGGCGCCGATCTCTCGTCGCTGCGGATCGCGGTCTCCGCCGGTGAAACCTTGCCGGCGCTGGTATTCGAAAACTGGACCCGCAAGACCGGCAAGACCATCCTCGACGGCATCGGTTCGACGGAGCTGCTGCACATTTTCATCACCAACCGCGTCGGCGATGCGATCGCGGGAACGACGGGACATCCGGTCGCGGGCTACGAGGCAAAAATCGTCGACGACGACATGAACGAATTGCCGCCCGATACCGTCGGCAAGCTTGCGGTGCGCGGGCCAACCGGGTGCCGTTATCTCGCCGACAGCAGGCAATCGAACTATGTGCGCGACGGCTGGAATCTGACCGGCGATTCCTTTGTTCGCGACGCGAATGGACGGTTGTCCTTTGTTGCCCGCTCAGACGACATGATCGTTTCCTCCGGCTACAACATCGCCGGTCCCGAGGTCGAAGCGGCGTTGCTGTCGCATCCTGCCGTCGCCGAATGCGGCGTGGTCGGCGCGCCCGACGAGGCGCGCGGCATGATCGTCAAGGCCTATGTTGTTCTGGCGGGTGGCGCCATGGGCGACGCCGCGCTGACGCAGGCGTTGCAGGATCACGTCAAACAGACCATTGCACCGTACAAATATCCGCGTGCGATCGAATATGTCGCGCAACTGCCGAAGACCGAAACCGGCAAGCTGAGGCGCTTTGCGCTGAGGCAGATGGCCACGGCCGGCCGGGCGTCGCCAAGCGTCGCCGCGGAATAACGCCTAACCTGATGGAGAAAGCCGGTGACCGCCCCCAAAGGCCCCACGCTGAGCGTGGTGCCTAATCCCAAGACCGATACCTCGCCGTCGCAAGTGTTGCAGCCGAGCGGCTGGCCGATGCCGAAAGGATACGCCAACGGCATGGCCGCCGATGGCCGGCTTGTGGTGACCGGCGGTGTGATCGGCTGGGACACGCAGGGCCGCCTGGCACCCGATTTCGTTGCGCAAGTGCGTCAGACGCTCTCCAACATTGCCGATATCCTCGCCGAGGGCGGCGCCGGGCCCGAGCATCTCGTGCGCCTGACCTGGTATGTCGTCGACATCGAGGAATATCTCGCGAGCCTGAAAGAGCTCGGCCGCGTCTATCGCGAGATTTTTGGCGCGCATTATCCGGCGATGGCGCTGGTGCAAGTGGTGCGCCTGGTCGAGAAGGCGGCGCTCGTCGAGATCGAGGCGACCGCAGTGGTACCGCGCTGAAACCCGCTTATCGGATGTCGTCTTAGAGCTCTGTTCTCAGCTTCCAGAGTTCCGGAAAAAGTTCGACCTCGAGCATCTTGCGCAAGTAGGAGACGCCCGAGGTGCCGCCGGTTCCGCGCTTCAGGCCGATGATGCGCTCGACCGTCGTGACGTGGTTGAAGCGCCAGCGGCGGAAATAGTCTTCGAAATCGACCAGCTTTTCCGCAAACTCGTAGAGCATCCAGTGTTTCGCCGGTGACGCATAGACGGTCTTCCAAGCCTCCAAAACCTCGTCGTTTGGCGTGCGCTTGACGCGCCAGTCGGTTCGGCGCGCGTCTTCGCCGATGTCAAAACCATTGCGTGCCAGCAGCAGCAGCGCCTCGTCATAAAGGCCCGGCTCAGCGAGAATTCCCTCGAGCTTTGCCATGATGTCGGCGCGGTGGGCGTGCGGGCCAAGCAGCGCCAAATTGCGATTGCCGGCCAGGAACTCGATCGCGCGGTACTGGTACGACTGAAAACCCGAGGACTGCCCGAGCTGATCGCGAAACTCGGTGTATTCGCTCGGTGTCATCGTCCGCAACACGTCCCAGGCGGTATTGAGCTGCTCGAAGATCCGGGCGACGCGCGACAGCATCTTGAAGGCGGGATGCAACTGGTCGTGACGAATCGCCTTGATGGCGGAACGGATTTCGTGGATGGCCAGCTTCATCCAGAGCTCGGAAGTCTGGTGCTGGATGATGAACAGCAGTTCGTCATGCGCGTCCGAGAGCGGCTCTTGCGCGTCCAGAACGCGTTCCAGATGCAGATAATCGCTGTAGGACATGCGCCCTTCGAACGACATCTGGGCTCCCTCACGCGAAGATTCGTCGGGCTTGCCAGTCATGTTACGAGCGCCTTTTTGCGGTAATCCGCGGTATCCCAGCGGCGATTGGTCAAGACGTCGGCGATGACGTCGACTGCCGCGCGAACCTCGGCTTCTCCGATGTAGAGCGGCGTAAAGCCGAAGCGCATCATGTCCGGCGCGCGGAAATCGCCGATCACGTCGCGCGCGATCAGCGCCTGCATGATCGCGTAGCCATCCGGATGACGAAACGAAACCTGGCTGCCGCGCCGCTTTCCGTCCCGCGGCGAAACCAGCGTCAGTTCGGGACAACGTCCTTCGACTTCGCGGATGAACAGGTCGGCGAGCGCGATCGATGCATCGCGCACGTCGGTCATGCTGACGCCGTCCCAGACGTCGAGGGCGGCGTCGAGCGCGGCCATCGCAATGATCGGGGGCGTACCGATCCGCATTCGCTCAATGCCCGGACCGGCCCGATAGTCGAGGTCAAAGGCAAAGGGAGCGTGATGACCCATCCAACCGGAAAGCGCCGGCCGCGCCGTATCGGCGTGCTTCGGCGCTACATAGATGAAGGCCGGCGCGCCAGGACCGGCATTGAGATATTTGTAGGTGCAGCCGATTGCGAAATCGGCTCTAGCACCTTCCAACTCGACCGGAATCGCGCCCGCGGAATGCGCCAGATCCCAGACCGTCAACGCGCCGGCGGCATGCGCCCTGCGCGTCAGCGCGCTCATGTCGTGCAGCCGGCCGGTGCGATAGTCGACCTCGGTCAGCATCAGCACTGCGATCGTCTCGTCGATGGCGACTTCGACGTCTTCGGGAGCCACGACCTTCAACTCGTAGCCACGGTCGAGCGATTCAAGCAGACCGCTGGCGATGTAGAGATCGGAAGGAAAGTTTCCGGTGTCTGACAAGATCACGCGCCGCGACGGATTGAGCTCGAGCGCGGAGGCCAGCGCCTGGTAGACTTTGATGGACAGCGTATCGCCCACTACCACCGTCCCGTCGGCAGCGCCGATCAACCGGCCGATTCGGTCGCCGACACGCCGCGGCTGCGTCATCCATCCTGCGACGTTCCAGCCCTTGATGAGGTGCTTGCCCCATTCCTCCGATATCATGCGGCCGACGCGATCGACGGCTGCAACGGGCAGGGGACCGAGCGAATTGCCGTCCAGATAGATCACGCCATGCGGGATGGCGAACCGGGATTTTGTTCGCGTGAAATCGGTCATGTCTTTTCCCCGGTGCGCGCCCGGTGGAATTATTCGCGCGGATATCGATTATTTCAAGCTTGAAATTTATGGGCGGGAGATGCGCTTCTCGGTATAGACTGGTTGCCTGCGGGCATTGATCGGACATCCGCCCGGCCCACAAGATGGAATGGGAACCGAACCGCGTGATTTTTCATCAGATTTCCGACTGGAACGACGCCTATGCGAATGCTCCAAACATTCCGGGCGGCGAACGCTGGCCGGCCGCATGGGTGCAGCCCGCGCAGGCCTATCGCGATGCACTCCAGAGCAGCGGCCGCGCGACGCTCGATATCAGCTATGGCGAGCGCGCACGAAACCGCTTCGATCTCTTTGCACCGGAAGGCCGGCCAAAGGGCCTGGTCGTCTTCGTCCATGGCGGATTCTGGAAGGCGCTCGACAAGAGCTTTTGGTCGCATCTCGCGCGCGGATCGATTGAAAGCGGCTATGCGGTGGCGATGCCCTCCTACACGCTGTGCCCGACTGTGCGCATCTCCGAGATCACGCGCGAGATTGCCGCGGCTGTCGAGCGCGCCGCCGCGATGGTCGAAGGCCCGCTTTTTCTGGCCGGCCATTCCGCCGGCGGACATCTGGTGACGCGCATGATTTCGGCGACGTCGCCGCTCCCGGACGATGTCCGGGCGCGCATCAGCCACACCGTCTCCATTTCCGGCGTTCATGACCTTCGTCCGCTGATGAAGGCCGCCATGAATACGGATCTCCGGATCGACGAGGCCGAGGCGCTCGTGGAAAGCCCCGCATTGCTGGAGCCGATGCAGAATGCACGCGTGACGTGCTGGGTGGGCAGCGCCGAGCGCCCGGAATTCGTCCGCCAGAACGCGCTCCTCGCCAACATCTGGACCGGGCTCGGCGCGAAAACCCGCATGATCGAAGAACCTGGCCGGCATCATTTCGATGTCATCGACGGGCTCGCCGATCCCTATCACCAACTCACCAGGACCTTGTTGTCTCCGTAGCCTGCTGAATTTCCGAAATGAACGGCGGTTGCGGCCTTGCCACCAGGTGGTTCTGACCTAACAATCATGCTGGCTGAAACGTCTGCACCGTCTGTCGTGCACCCAGGGCATAGAGTTTTGAGAGCGCCTCGGTGACGGCGTTGCGCATGCGAGGATCGCTGCCAAGGTTGCCGAAAATGGAGTGTACCTCCAGCAGCGCGGGCGCAAGCCGCTCCGCGAATGGGCCGGTGCGCTCGGCGATATCGGCCAGTTCCTTGGCAAGCGGATCGCGCACGTCGATGGCGCGTTCCTGTTCGTCCTTTGCAGTGACGTAGCGCATCCAGCCCGCTACCGCGAGCGCATGCGTGTCAATCGAAAGGCCCAGCCGCAACCGGTCCTGCATGGTGGCGAGCAGCCGCTGCGGCAGTTTCTGCGAGCCGTCCATCGCGATCTGCCAGGTACGGTGGTGCAGAGCGGCATTGGAAAAGCGCTGCAGCAGCGATGCACTGTAGGCCGCAATATCGGTGCCTTCAGGCATCGCCAGCGTCGGCGCCGCGTCTTGCATCACCTGTCGGGCAAGCGCTGCGAAGCGATGGTCGGTCATGGTGGAAGCGATGGTCTCATGGCCGGCGAGGTAGCCGAGATAGGCCAGCGCCGAGTGACTGGCGTTGAGCAGCCGCAGTTTCATGTGCTCGAACGGCGTCACATCCGAGACCATTTGCACGCCTGCGGCCACGAAATCCGGCCGTCCTGCCGGAAAGCGGTCTTCAACGATCCATTGCGTGAATGGCTCCGTCACCACCGGCCACGCGTCGGTCATGCCGAGCGCGGAGGAGACCTCGGCCCGGTCGAGGTCGGTGGTCTCCGGCACGATCCGGTCCACCATGGTCGAAGGGAAGGCCACCTCGGCTTCAATCCATTTGGCGAGACTGCGCGATCGCAAGGCGGCGAACTGCTTCACGATCCGCCCGACGGTGTGGCCATTGGCGGAGAGATTGTCGCACGACAGAACGGTGAAGGGGGCTGCGCCTGCAATCCGCCGGCGCGCCAGTGCAGCCACCAGGAATCCGATGGCCGAGCGCGGCGTGCCCAGATTCTGCAGGTCATGAACGATGTCGGGATGACGCTCGTCCAGGTCGCCGGTTTGCGGCGTGTGACAGTAGCCCTTTTCGGTGACCGTCAGCGAGACGATGCGCGTGGCCGGGTGGGCGAGGCGCGCGATCAGCGGGCTTGGTTTCTCTTTGGCGACTTCGCATGCGAGAACCGAACCGATGATCCGGTGGTCGGTGCCCGCGCCGGAGCGAACGGCGAGCGTGTAGAGGCAATCCTGCGGCGCGAGGGCATCGCGCGTTTCCGGACTGCGCAAGCTGGCCCCGACGATTCCCCAATCGGTAGCGCCACCAGCAAGGAGATCGTCGATCACCACCGCCTGGTGTGCCCGGTGGAACGCGCCAATTCCGAGATGAACGATGCCCGGGGTGACGCGCGAGCGGTCATAGGCCGGGCGCCGGATCTGGCCGGGAAGCCGATGGACATTGGCAGCCGAGAGGCGGAAATCGCCGTCTTTCGGGCCGGAAACCGGGATTTTTGCCGTTTCGCTTGACATGAAAGGCTCGTTCTATCAATCTTTGGTCAATTGGTAAGGCCAATGCTCCGGATTTATTGGCCTTAGCCCGACCAAGCAAGAAAAATCGATTCTCTCAGGGGATCGTCAGGGAGAGCCGAGCGTGCCGCTCGAAGCCGTGGAAGCGCGACGCCTTTATCGCCAGGTTGCCGATCAGCTACGTGCCTTGATCGACAGCGGCGAATACCGCGTGGGCAGCCGACTTCCGACCGAACGCGATCTTGCCGAACAGTTGAAGGTGTCGCGGCCGACGGTACGCGAAGCGCTGATTGCCCTGGAAGTCGAGGGCCGGGTCCGGATTCGCGTCGGCTCCGGAATTTATGTCAGTGAACCCGCGGCGCTCGCACCGCCCTTGCCAGCGGCGGCCGAGATCGAAGGCCCGTTCGAACTGCTGCGCGCGCGCGAATTCCTCGAAGGAGCCATCGCCGAACAGGCGGCGCGGGTAGCGACACTTGAGGACATCGCGCGCATCGACGCTTCGCTGGAGGCGATGGCTACGGTGCAGCATCCCGGCGAAGCCTCGATGATCCACGACCGCGCGTTTCATGTTGCGGTTGCCGGATGTCTCGACAACGCCGTGCTGGTCCGCGTGGTCGGCGAGTTGTTCGACCAGCGGCTCAACCCCTATTTCGCCAAGCTCGCGCATTATTTCGAGAATCCGGAATCCTGGAACGCGGCGCTGGCCGAGCACCGGGCGATCCGCGATGCTATTGCCGCGCATGATCCGGACGCGGCGCGCGTGACGATGCGCGAGCATCTGGCGCGTTCGCAGGCCCGCTTTGCGCAAAACTTCGGGACGGAAGCATCGTCCGCCTCCCGCGTCCGCGCAAGGAGCGGCTAAACGACCAAGAATTCGAACGGTTCGGCGAAATGCTGCGCCGGTTGAGTAACAAATGCAAATTGTAGCAACGGAGGAATTCACGTGTTGAAGAAATTGACGATTGCATTCGCGGCATCTGCTGCTGCGCTGTTGGCCGCGACCACATCCGGCATGGCGCAGACCAAGCTGAAATGGGCGCATGTTTACGAAACCTCGGAGCCGTTCCACACCGCTTCCGTCTGGGCCGCCGGTGAAATCAACAAGCGCACCAATGGCCGTTACCAGATCGACGTCTATCCGGCCTCGCAGCTTGGCAAGGAAACCGACATCAACCAGGGGCTCGCGCTCGGCTCGGTCGATATGATCATTTCCGGCTCGAGCTTCGCGGCCAAGAGCTTTCCGCCGATCGGCGTGACCTATTATCCCTACACCTTCCGCGACGCCGACCATCTCCTTGCCTATACCAAGAGCGACGTCTTCAAGGAGCTTACGAAGGGCTACGAGGACAAGAGCGGCCATCGCATCGTGGCGGTGACTTACTACGGCGTGCGTCACACCTCGTCGAACAAGCCGATCAAGACCTGCGCCGACATGAAGGGCCTCAAGATTCGCGTGCCTGACGTGCCGGCCTATCTCGCGATGCCGCGCGCCTGCGGCGCCAACACCGCGCCGATCGCGTTTGCCGAGGTCTATCTCGCTCTGCAGAACGGCACGGTTGAAGCCCAGGAAAATCCGCTCACGACCATCGAGGCCAAGAAATTCTACGAAGTGCAGAAGCACATCGTGCTGACCGGCCACATCGTCGATCATCTCAACACCGTGGTTTCCGGCGCGCTCTGGAAAAAGTTGTCTGAGGAAGACCGCAAGATCTTCACCGACGTCGCGCAGGAAGCGGCGGCGAAGGCGACCGCCGAAATCAAGACCAACGAAGCCAAGTTGGTCGATTTCTTCAAGCAGAAGGGCCTGACGGTGACCGAAGTCAACAAGTCTGAGTTCCGCGACACCGTCCTCAAGACCGTCAGCTTCGAGAGCTTCGACTACCGCAAGGCCGACTGGGAACGCATCCAGGCGGTGAAGTAAACGACTAGAACCTTCGTCCGTGCTTGCCGCGATTTGTCGCGGCGAGCACGGCGGTGATCTTGAGGGTGGCTCGGAGAGGTCGCATTTCCATGGTTGAAGTTCACAAGCAAATCACGGCGGACGAGATCGCCCATACCTTCGAGGACGAGGTCCCCAAGGGCGCCGATCTCGGGCAATATGCGCCCGAGGACTGGTTGGCGCTGGTGATCTTCTGGATCATGGCGCTGTCGGTCTTCCTGCAGTTCTTCACACGCTATGTCCTCAACGACAGCTATGCCTGGACCGAGGAAATCGCGACCTACTGTCTGATCGGCGTGGTGTTCATCGGTTCGGCGATGTGCGTGCGGCTGTCGCGGCACATCCAGGTCGACCTGATCTTCCGCTATCTGCCGCATATTCCAGCGCGCGCGCTATCGACCGTGATCGATCTGATCCGGATCGCGTTCTTCGGCTATGCGATCAAGCTGGTCTGGCAATTCATCCAGATCATCGGCGACGAGCGGATGACCACGATCAAGTTTCAAAAGGGTTTTGTTTATTACGCCGTGCTGCTCGGCTTCGTGCTGATGTTTGCGCGCTCGATCCAGATCGCGGTCGAAAACTGGCGGCGGGGCTACTCGATCCTGGAGCGCCCGGGCGCCTTCGACGGAACGGAAGGCTAGGGCGATGCTGCTGCTGCTTGGGGGATTTCTGCTGCTGATGCTGGTCGGCCTGCCGGTCGCGCTTTCGATGGCGGTATCGTCGCTGGTCTACATTCTCGTCACCGGCATCACGCCCGACGTGACGCTGGCGCAGCGCATGATTGCCGGCGTCGAGAGCTTTCCGCTGCTGGCCGTGCCGTTCTTCATCCTGGCCGGCAATCTCATGAACATCGCCGGCGTTACGGGACGCATCTACAAGTTCGCGGTCGCCCTGGTGGGCTGGATGCGCGGCGGCCTCGGCCACGTCAATATCGTGGGCTCGGTGATCTTTTCCGGCATGTCCGGCACCGCGATCGCGGACGCCGCAGGCCTTGGCACCATCGAGATCAAGGCGATGAAGGATCACGGCTACTCCACCGAATTCGCCGTCGGCGTGACGGCAGCCTCCGCGACGCTCGGCCCGATCATCCCGCCGTCGCTGCCGTTCGTGATCTACGGCATGATGGCGAACGTCTCGATCGGCGCGCTGTTTCTCGGCGGCGTGATTCCGGGCGTCTTCATGACGTTGGCCATGATGGCGACGGTGGCTTATTTCGCGCACAAGAACGGTTGGGGGAGCGACACGCCGTTCTCCTGGCCGCAAATCGGCTCGGCCGCTCTCGAGATCTTCATCGTTCTCGCATTTCCGCTGGTGGTCTGGCTCCTGGTCGTCGCAGGGATGTCGGTGAACATGGCCGTTGGAATCGGCCTCGTGACGCTGCTGGCGCTCGACTGGTATTTTGATTTCTCCGCCGTGATGGCGCTGATGGCGCCGGTCATCCTGATCGGCGGCATGACGCTCGGCTGGTTCACGCCGACCGAGGCCGCCGTCGCGGCCGTGATCTGGTCGCTGTTTCTGGGGCTGGTGCGCTACCGCTCGATGACGCTGCAGACGGTGGCCAAAGCAACCTTCGACACCATCGAGACCACGGCCTCGGTGCTGTTCATCGTGACCGCGGCTTCGATCTTTGCGTGGCTGCTGACGGTGTCGCAGGCGGCGCAGACGCTGACGGATGCGATGCTCGGAATCACTCAGAACAAGTGGGTGTTCCTGCTGCTGGCGAACATCCTGATCCTGTTCGTCGGCTGCTTCATCGACACCATCGCGGCGATCACCATTCTGGTGCCGATCCTGCTGCCGATCGTTCTGAAACTGGGCATCGATCCCATTCATTTCGGCCTGATCATGACGCTGAACCTGATGATCGGCCTGTTGCACCCGCCGCTCGGCATGGTCCTGTTCGTGCTCGCGCGCGTGGCGAAACTATCCGTCGAGCGCACGACCATGGCGATCCTGCCGTGGCTGGTGCCGCTGCTGCTGGCGCTCGTCGCCATCACCTACATCCCGGAACTGACGCTCTGGCTACCGAAATATATGGGACTCTCAAGATGACATTGATGGCTTTGGCCGCAACGCTGTTCGGCCCGGAAGATCTGCGCATGGTCGAGCGGCCGCTCGATCCCTTGGCGTCAGGCATGGTGCGGATTCGTTTCGGCGCCGGCGGCATCTGCGGCTCCGACATGCATTACTATCGCCATGCCCGCACCGGCGATTTTGTCGTGACCTCGCCGCTCGTGCTCGGCCACGAGATCGCGGGCGAGGTGGTTGAGATCGCGGGCAGCGCGCCCGGTGTGAACGTCGGCGACCGCGTCGCCGTCAATCCGTCGCGCTGGTGCGGCCATTGCAAGCCGTGCCGCGAGAACCGACTCAATCTCTGCGAGAACATCTTCTTCATGGGTTCCGCCTCGAAGACCCCGCATATGCAGGGCGGATTTGCGTCTTACTTCGACGCCATCCCGGCGCAATGCGTGAAGATTCCCGACCATGTGACGTATCAGGCGGCGGCGCTCGCCGAGCCGCTGGCAGTGTGCCTGCATGCGGTCGCCCGCGCCGGCGATGTCGCGGCCAAGCGCGCCGTGCTGTTCGGCGCTGGCCCCATCGGTCTTTTGACCATGCTGGCGGCGCAGCGCGCGGGGATCGCGGAGACGACGGTCGTCGATATCGCGGCAGCGCCGCTGGCGTTTGCCAAAAGGCTCGGCGCCAACCATGTCGTCGATATCTCCGGCGGCGAAGAGGCGCTGAAGGCGGAAGCCGCGGCGCGTCCGTTCGACGTGGCCTTTGAAGTCTCGGGCACCGCGGCGGGCTTGGCAAGCGCGATCGGCGTCGTCAGGCGCGGCGGCGTCGTGGTTCAGGTCGGCAATCTGCCCGGCGGCCAGATCCCGGTGCCGGCGAATGCGGTGATGGCCAAAGAGATCGACCTGCGCGGCTCATTCCGCTTTGGATCCGAATTCTTCACCGCGGTCGAACTGATCGCCGACGGCAGCGTCGACGTGCTTTCGCTGGTGACGGCCCAACGTCCGCTTTCGGTCGCGCCCGACGCCGTGCGGCTGGCCCTCGACCGCTCGCAAAGCGTCAAGGTCGTGCTGACGGCTTGATCGCATTTTTCGTTTCAGGAGATCGCCATGATGCTGCAGGGATGGCGGTGGTACGGGCCCAATGACCCCGTATCGCTCGACGATATCCGCCAGGCCGGCGCAACCGACGTGGTGACGGCGCTGCATCAGGTGCCGATCGGCGAAGCGTGGACGCGGTCGGCGGTCGAGGAACGCAAGAACCTGATCGAGAACGGCCAGCCCGGCCGCTCGCCGCTGACCTGGTCGGTGGTAGAATCGATTCCGATCCCCGATGACGTCAAGCGGCTCGGCGGCGGCGCGACCCGCTCGATCGAGGCCTGGATCGCGAGTCTCGAGGCGGTGGCTTCAGCCGGCATCAAGATCATCTGCTATAATTTCATGCCTGTTGTGGACTGGTGCCGCACTGATCTCGAATGGGAGCTGCCGAACGGCGCCAAGGCGATGCGCTTCGACCATGAACGGTTCGCGGCATTTGATTTGCATATCCTGCAGCGGCCGGAAGCGCCGGCCGAATATTCCGAGGCCGCGCAGCGCCGCGCCAAGGAGGTCTACTCGCGGATGACGCAGGCCGATATCGATGTCCTCGTCACCAACATCGCCAGCGCGCTGCCGGGCTCCACGACTGATCCGCTGACGATCCCGCAATTCCGCGACCGCCTGCAGCAATATCGCGGCATCGATTCTGCGGTGCTGCGCAAGCACCTCAGCGAATTCCTCGCGCGCGTGACGCCGGTCGCCGAATCCCTCGGCGTGACGTTGACGCTGCATCCGGACGATCCGCCGCGGCCGCTGTTCGGCCTGCCGCGCATTGCATCCTCGGCGGAAGACTATCAGGCGCTGTTCGATGCCGTGCCCTCAAAGGCCAACGGTATCTGCTTCTGCACCGGCTCGCTCGGCGTGCGCGCGGAAAACGATCTGCCCGCGATGGCGAAGCGCTTCGCGCCGCGGATCGGCTTTGCGCATCTGCGCGCGACCAAGCGGGAAGGCGACGGCCTGTCGTTCTTCGAGTCCGATCATCTCGACGGCGACGTCGACATGATCGCGGTGCTCAAGGCGCTGCTTGCCGAGAACGGGAAGCGTTCGTCGCGCGACAGAATCGTGTTCCGGCCGGATCACGGTCATCGCATGCTCGACGATCTCGCGGAAACCAAGCGCACCAATCCCGGCTATACCGCGATCGGCCGGCTGCGCGGGCTCGCTGAACTGCGCGGCGCCATCCGCGCCATCGAACACGCCGGCTGATCGATCAGACCAATGTCCGCGCCTGCTTGGCGGCCTCGAAGGCTGCGAGCCGCTCGGCAAATTTGCCATTGGCGAGGCCGGAGCGCGCGATGATGGTAGGGATGGGTAACGTCTCGAAAAAATGACAGGCTACGCGATGGCCGGGCGCTGCCTCGCGCAGCTTCGGCTCCTCCGCCGAGCAGCGTGGCTGCGCATGCGGGCAGCGGGTGTGGAAGCGGCATCCGGCCGGCGGCTTGAAGGGGCTCGGCACGTCGCCCTGCAGCATCACGCGCGTGGTGCGCAAGCTCGGATCGGGCTTGGGGATCGCCGCCAGCAGCGCCTGGGTGTACGGGTGCAGCGGCCGATCGTAGAGCGTCTTCTTGTCGGCGATTTCGACAAGCTTGCCGAGATACATCACCGCGACGCGGTCGCTGATGTGCTTCACCACGGCAAGATCATGGGCAATGAACAGATAGGAAAGGCCGAAGCGCTGTTGCAAATTCTGCAACAGGTTGACGATCTGCGCCTGGATCGAGACATCAAGCGCCGACACCGGCTCGTCGCAGACGATCAGGTCGGGATTGACGGCCAGCGCGCGGGCGATGCCGATGCGCTGGCGCTGCCCACCCGAGAATTGGTGTGGATAGCGGCTGGCGTGCTCGGGCGACAGGCCGACGATTTCAAGGAGCTCGCGCCCGCGCGCGGCGCGGGACGGGGCGTCGCCGATCTCGTGGACCCGCAGCGGCTCGTCCAGGATTTCGCCCACGGTCATGCGCGGGTTGAGCGAGGCGTACGGGTCCTGAAAAATGATCTGCATGTGCCGGCGCATCCGGCGCAGCGAATCCTTGTCGAGATCGGCGATTTCCTTGCCCTTGAAGCGCACCGAGCCTGACGTCGGGTCCATCAGGCGCAGGATCAGGCGTCCCGTAGTCGACTTGCCGCAGCCGGATTCGCCGACCAGCGCCAGCGTCTCGCCGCGGGCGATCTCGAAAGTCACACCCTCGACGGCGCGCACGAGTCCAATCACCTTGCGGCGGATCAGGCCGCGCGTGACCGCAAAATGCTTGACCAGGCCGTTGACCTGAAGAACCGGCGCATCGCTCATGACGCCACCTCGACCGGCGCCTTCCAGCATGCCACCTGATGGCCTGGCGCAATATCGCGCAACGGTGGCGGATCAAGCCGGCAGCGCTGGTCCGCGAACGGGCAGCGCGGCGCGAAGCGGCAGCCCGCCGGCTGGTTATTGAGGCTGGGCACCATGCCCTCGATGGTGGCGAGGCGCTCGCGGTCGACATTGATGCGTGGGATCGAGCCCAGCAAGCCGATCGTATAGGGATGCTGGGGATCGGCGAACAGGTCGTTGACGTCGGCGCTCTCGACGATCCGGCCGGCATACATCACCAGCACCTGATCGGCGACCTCAGCGATGACGCCGAGATCATGCGTAATGATCAGGATCGCCATGCCGAGCCGCTGCTGCAGGTCGCTCAGGAGGTCGAGGATCTGGGCCTGGATGGTGACGTCGAGCGCCGTGGTCGGCTCGTCCGCGATCAACAGCGCCGGCTCGCAGCTCAGCGCCATCGCGATCATCACGCGCTGGCGCATGCCGCCCGACATGTTATGCGGAAAGTCGTCTATGCGCTGGGCCGGCGATGGAATCCGCACCAGGTCGAGCATCTCGATCGCACGCGCCCGCGCCGCGCGCGGCGACATTGCGCTGTGGGCCAGGATCGCCTCGACGATTTGCTGGCCGACGGTGTGGACCGGATTGAGCGATGTCATCGGCTCCTGGAAGATCATCGACATCTTGCCGCCGCGCAGCTTGCGGCGTTCGTCGGCCGAAAGCCGCAGCACGTCGCGATTGCCGAACAGCACCGCCTCGGCCTCGACCTTGCCCGGCGGGCTCGGCACCAGGCCCATCACCGAGAGCGAGGTCACGCTCTTGCCGCAGCCGGACTCGCCTACAAGGCCGATGGTGCGACCCCGGGGAACGCTGAAGCTGATGCCGTCGACGGCGCGGAACAGTCCGCGATCCGTCGCGAAGTGGGTCTTCAGGCCACGAACCTCGAGAAGATTATCCATCAGAACGCGTAATCCAGTCCCTTGTAAAAGGTGTTCTGGTAGAGCATGTGCGGTCGCACATCTTTCAGCTTCTTCGAACTCGTCGTGTACATGGCAACGTTCATTACGGGCATCCACAAATGCTCACCCATCACCTTCTCCTGCACGCGGGCGTAGTTGAGCGCACGCTCGGTGTCGGTCAATGCGGCGCGGCCGGCGCGCAGCCACTCGTCGGTCTCGGGATCTTTCCAGTTCATGCGGTTGGGGGTGGGGATGTTTTTCGAGTTGAAATAGATGTTCATCAACTCGCCCGCCGACAGATAGGGCACCGTCACGGTCCACAGCTCGTAGTCCTGCTTGCCCATCTCGGCGGGTGCGATCGTGGAGTCGTAGCCGACGATCTTCCAGTCGACGCCGATTTTGCGCATGTAGCCCTGGATCGCCTCGGACACGCGCGGGAAGTAGGTGACCTGCGTGAACAGAACCTTGGGCGCGAGCTTCATGCCATCCTTCTCGCGGATGCCGTCGCTGCCGACGTTCCAGCCAGCTTCGTCCAACAGCTTCTTGGCGCGTTCGACGTCTTCCTTGATGATGCCCTTGGTCTTTTCGGCGAAGTCGAGTGCCTTCGGATCGACGAAGGTGAACGCCGGTTCGGCGTTGCCCAGCATGACGCCCTTGACGATGTCGGCGCGGTTGATGGCGATGTTCATCGCCTCGCGCACGCGCTTGTCGGATACCATCGGGCGCGTGATCTTGTAGCCGTAATACATCAGCTGGAAGTTCGGCTGGGCCTCCTGGACGGTCAGGTTGGGCGCGGCCTTGACCTGCTCGATGAATTGCAACGGGACCTGGTGGGTAAGGTCGAACTGTCCGCCCATGATGGCAGCGACGCGGCTGGCGTCCTCGGGCACGATCTTGATGCTGAGCTTGTCGAATTTCACCGGCCCCTTGTTCTTGTACAGGGAAGGACCCCATTTGTAGGCGTCGTGGCGCTTCAGCACGATTTCCGTGCGCGGCTGCCAGCTCTCGAAGCACCACGGCCCGGTGCCGTCGATTCCCTTGATGCCGTAATCCTTGCCCAGCGTCTCCACGCTCGCCTGATTGTGGATCGCGTTGGTGTACATGGTGAGCTGCAGCAGCAGCTCGGAGTAGGGCTCGTTGAGCTCATATTCGACGGTATAAGGATCGGGCGCGCGCAGCTCCTTGATGTCGCCGGCGCGCCAGTGGTACGGCGCCTTGGTGTCGGGATCCTTCAGCCGCTTGAAGCTGTAGACGACGTCGGCGGCGGTGAACTTCTTGCCGCTGCAGAACGTCACGTCGTCGCGCAGCTTGAAGGTATAGGTTTTGCCGTCCTCGCTGATGGTCCACGACTTGGCGAGATAGGGGATCGCCGTCTTGCCGTCCCAGTCGAGCGCTACCAGCGTATCCTGGAACATGTTGACGATATCCGACGTCGGCGACCAGGTCGTGCGCTGGCCGTCGTAGTGCGGCGCGTCCAGCGACTTCATCACCCGCAAGGTCTGCGCCTCGGCAGCCGAGCACATTCCGGCCGCTCCGAGCAACGCCACAACGCCCGTCAAAATGCTGCGCATCGTGTTCTCTCCCTTGTTATTTCTGGCGCGACACATCCAGCCCTTTATAGAAGGTGTTCTGGTAGATCATGTGCGGCCTGGCATCGGTGATCTTCTTGTTGGCCACCTGATTCATGTTGATGTTGAGCACGGGCATCCAGAGGTGCTCCCGCATCACCTTCTGCTGCACCAGCGCGTAGTATTTGGCGCGGTCGGTTTCGGTCAGCGCCGAGCGGCCCTGCTTCAGCCAGTCGTCGGTTTCGGCGTCTTTCCAGTTCATCCGGTTCGGCGTCGGGATGTTGCGGGAATCGAAATAGATGTTCATGAGATCGCCGGCCGACAGATAGGGCACTGTCACCGACCAGATTTCGTAGTCCTGCTCGGCCATCTTGGCGGAGGCAATGGTCGAGTCCCACGGCTGAAGCTGCCACTGCACACCGATTCGGCGCAGGTAACCCTGGATCGCCTCGGCGACGCGCGGCGTATTGCCAGCCTGGGTGTAGTAGACCTTGGGCTGCAGCTTGACTCCGTCCTTCTCGCGAACGCCGTCGCTGCCCATTTTCCAGCCGGCTTCGTCGAGCAAGTTCTTTGCGCGTTCGAGGTCTTCCTTGACGATGCTCCTGGTGCCGGCATCGAAGTCGAGCGCGTCGGGATCAACGATGGTGAATGCCGGATCGGCGTTGCCGAGCAGGATGCCCTTGGCGATCTCGCCACGGTTGATGGCGATGCTCATCGCCTCACGCACGCGCTTGTCTGATACCATCGGCCGCGTCGTCTTGAAGCCGAAATAGAGCAACTGGAAGTTCGGCTTGGCTTCGGTGACGGTCAGCATCGGCGCTGCCTTGGCCTGCGCGATGAACTGCGCCGGAAATTGATGGGTGATGTCGAACTGCCCGGCCATCATGGCCGCCACGCGGCTGGAATCCTCCGGCACGATCTTGACGACGAGCTTTTCGAACTTCACCGGGCCCTTGTTCTTGTACATCGGCGGGCCCCACCGGTAGGCATCGTGGCGCTTGAGCACGATTTCGGTGCGCGGCTGCCAGTTCTCGAAACACCAGGGGCCGGTGCCGTCGGCGCCCTTGATGCCGTAATCCTTGCCCAGCGCCTCGACGCTTTCCTTGTTGTGGATGACGTTGGTGAACATGGTGAGTTGCAAGAGCAATTCGGAGTAGGGCTCCTCGAGCTCGTATTCGACGGTGGTGGGATCGGTTGCGCGAAGCTCCTTGATGTTGCCGGCGCGCCAGGCATAGGGAGCCTTGACCGCGGGATCCTTGAGCCGCTTGAAGCTGTAGACGACGTCGTCGGCGGTGAATTTCTTGCCGCTGCAGAACGACACATCGTCGCGCAGCTTGAAGGTATAGGTTCTGCCGTCCTCGCTGATCGTCCACGACTTGGCGAGATAGGGAACCGGCGTGCGGCCGTCCCAGTCGAGCGCCACCAGCGTGTCCTGGAACATGTTGACGATGTCGGAGGTCGGTCCCCAGGTCGTGCGTTGCGCATCGTAATGCGGCGCGTCGATGCCCTTCATCAGATGGAGCGTCTGGGTCGATGCCGGACCCGCAACGCTTAGTGCCAGACACATTCCCAGTGCGATCCTGATCATGTCTGAAGCCTCGGATCGAGGACGTCGCGGAATGCGTCGCCCAGAAGGTTGGCGGCCAGCACGATCACGAAGATGGCACAGCTCGGGATTGTCGCGATGTGCGGCGCCATGAACAGGAAGTCGCGGCCCTGTGCCGCCATCATGCCGAGTTCGGCGGTCGGCGGCTGCGCGCCCATGCCGAGGAAGCCGAGCGCCGCGCCGATCAGGATGATCTGGCCGAAGCGCAAGGTGAGAAACACGAAGATCGTCGAAATGCAGTTGAGCGTCAGGTAGCGCCAGATCAATTCGCGGTCGCACACGCCGACGGCGCGGCCGGCTTCCATGAACTCCTGGCCCATCACGCTTATCGCGGCACCTCGCGCCACCCGCGCGACATCGGGCACGGTGGCGACGACGAGCGCGATCACCACCGCCGTCAGTCCGGCGCCGAAGATCGCGGCCACCGCCAGCCCGATCAGGATCGCAGGAAAGGCCAGCATTACATCGACCAGCCGCATGATCCAGCCGTCGAGACGGCGATAGTAGGCGGCGAGGATGCCGAGAACGCCGCCGATGAAGCCGCCGACGATCACGCCGACCAGTCCGAGCATCAGCGTGTTACGCGTGCCGTAGATGACGCGGCTGAAGATGTCGCGGCCGGTGTTGTCGGTACCGAACCAGTACTCCGCGTCGGGGGGCCGCATCACCTTGGTAAGATCCGTGAAGTAGGGATCGTAGGGCGCAATCCAGGGCGCAAACAGTGCTGCGAACACGATCACCGTGAGCGCCAGCCCGGCCATTGCAGCCACGCGGTCACGCGCCAGCCGGCGCAGCACCCCGGCACGGGCAAACGCGCTCGCTTCGCGCTCTTGTGCAAAGCCTGTATCGAGAGCCTCGGCGCTCATCTTCGCTGCACCCTCGGATCGAGATAGACGTAGAGCACGTCGACCAGCAGATTGATCGACAGGAAGGCGACGGCGAGGATCATGATCGCGCCCTGCGCGGTCGGAAAATCGCTGGAGACGATGGCGCCGACGGCGAGCCGGCCAACGCCTGGCCACGAGAACATGGTTTCGGTGACGACGGCGCCGCCAAGCAGGAACGCCGCCTGCAGTCCGATCAGCGTGACGACGGGGATCATGGCGTTGCGCAGCGCGTGGTGGACGATCACCACCCGCTCGCGCAGTCCCTTGGCGCGCGCCGTGCGCACGAAATCGGCGCCGAGCACTTCGAGCACGGCGGTGCGCGTCAGGCGCGCGATCGGGCCGATCAGCACCGCGCCCAGCGTCAGGGCGGGGAGGATCAGGCTCGGCAGTCCGCCGTCCCATACCGGTCCGGTGCGGCCGGTGAACGGCAGCAGCGCCCATTTGAATCCGACAAACTGGATCAGGATCAGGCCGATGAAGAACACCGGCATCGACACGCCCGCCACCGAGCACGCCATGATGACTCGGTCGGCAAGACGGCCGCGATTGACGGCCGCCAGCGTTCCGAGCGCGAGCCCGCTCGGCACTGCGATCAGCATCGCGCCCAGCATCAGCTCGACCGTAGGCCCGATGGTCATCGCCAGTTCCTCGCTGACCATCCGGTTGGAGATGATGGAGCGGCCGAGATCCCCGCGCAGCACACGCAGGATGTATTCGAAGAACTGGATGGGAATGGATCTGTCGAGGCCGAGCTCCAGGCGGATCGCGGCGATGGTCTCGGCTTTGGCATCGGGGCCGGCGATGATCATCGCCGGATCGGCAGGCACGACTTGCAACAGACAAAAGCAGAGGAAGAGAACCCCGAGCAATGCGGGGAACGAAATCAGCAGACGATGGACAATCTGTTGTCCCATGCGACGCCAACGGACGGGTTGGGCCAAAAGAAATTCGCGCGCCGACGTTGACGCTTTTATTTCCCCCTCGGCAGCCGCGCTTCGTCCGACGTGCGCGGCTTTTGATTATGCTTGGATACTGACACCTGTCCGACGCGGCGTCACGCCCAATCTGCCAGTTCGCTCCGACTGCGTCCTTTTGCGCTGGCTGCAATGACTTCTCGCAATGCAAGAAGTCCGTGTCGCGAAATTTTGGCGAGCAGTTTTGCGTCCAGACGCTAATCGAAGGTTGCGGCGCCGTTCGCTGGAACTTGCGCGGGCGCGCAGCAGAAATTTCATGCGCCGCGCGGCGGGCTATCTGTCAGCGGCGGAGTACATCGCGCCGAGGCCGCGACCGCGCAATCTGGCTCGCCGGATCGACCAGCGCTCGAGGCTGTTTTGCATCGCCTCGGCAAGCGCCGGACGCGCGTTCAACTGCTTTTCCGGCACGCATGCAATGATCGCATTTCGATCCTGGACGCCCTGCTCGTCGATGATCCACGTTCCCAGCTGGTCGCCGGCAAGCCGTGCGGCGATGCGATCGGGTACCGGGTCGAAGTCGTTCGCGACCAACACGTTCATGACGATGCGGCCGCCGGGCGTCAATCGCGCGCGGATGGCGTCGCAGGTCTCGACGTCGAATTCATCGTCAAAGCGAAAATCCGGACCTTCGACATCGATGGGATCCCGTCGTATAGCAAGTCGTCATCGAGAATGAATTTCCGGAAATCGGACACCATCAGCGGCAATCCGCCCGGCAGCCCGAAGTATCTCTGAGCGATCACGAAGCTGATCGGATTATTGTCGACGATCGTCAGCTCTTTTCCGAGCCGCGCCAGCCTGGTGGCGAGATTTCCGCCACCGCATCCCAGGACCAGAATGTTCGTGGCGCAATGCAGGAGTTCGTCCATGAGCCTGACATAGCTGAAGACGCTCTCGCCGTCGGGCGTGGCCTGACTCTGCCTGATGCCTTCCTCGAAATAGATCCGCGTTCCATCGGCGGAGCATTCGACGATCTCGATTGCACCGTTCCTGCCCTGATAGCACCCCAGCAACCGCACCTTATATCACCATGCATTAAATAGGATGTTTGATACATCGCTTATCATGTCGTGAATCGGATGCCAATCGTGCAGAGACCATTTGCTGTGCCCTGATTGATATACTGAACCTCTAAGTTGATGCTTGAGACGGTAATTTAGATGGGATAACTATATCCGCTTCGGAACCGGGAGAATCGCCCCATGATTACCGCCAATCAACTCAGGGCCGCGCGCGCGCTTCTGAGCATCGATCAGCGGCAAATGGCCGAGTTGGCCGATCTTTCGGTGCCGACCATCCAGCGCATGGAAGCCAGCGACGGCGTGATCCGCGCCAACGTCGATTCCCTGATGAAACTGGTTTCCGCGCTCGAGAGCGCCGGGATCGAGCTGATCAATCCGGGTGCGGCGAGCGCGACGGGAGGGCGAGGGGTGCGCCTTCGCGAACATGTCACAAATCCCAAGACAAATCTCAAGACAAAGAGCAAGACCATGCGCCAACCGAAGAGGGTGCTGGAGCGTGTTCGATAGCGTTGCTCACGACGTAACGGCGTCCGCGTCCGTGCGTTCGAGCAGCGCCAGCAAGCCTTGCAGCATGGCTGTCGGGGCAGGCGGGCAGCCGGGAATATGCAGGTCGACCGGGATGACCTCGGAGACGCCGCCGACGACCGCATAGCTGCCGGCAAAACATCCTCCGTTCCGCGCGCAATCTCCGACCGCGACGACCCATTTCGGGTTCGGCGTCGCGTGATAGGTGCGTTCGAGCGCCTCGCGCATGTTTTTCGTCACCGGTCCCGTCACCATCAGGACATCGGCATGACGCGGCGAGGCGACGAACCGCAGGCCGAACCGCTCGACGTCGTAATAGGCGTTGTTGAGCGCGTGAATTTCCAGCTCGCATCCGTTGCAGGATCCGGCATCGACCTCGCGGATCGACAGGCTCCGGCCGAGCCGTCGCCGCGCGGCCTGTCCGAGCGCGGTTGCAAGCTCCGCCACGGCGGCGTCATCGGGCAATGGCGCCCGCTCGGTGAGCGGCTGGCGAAACACGCTTTCGAACAGCAGCTTGCGCATCGCGTAACGTCCTTACAGATCGTGGCCCGAATAGGAACAGTTGAACGACTTGTTGCAGAGTGGAAAGTCGGCGACGATGTTGTTCTCGATCACCGCTTCCAGCAGCGGCCATTGAAACCACGAAGGGTCGCGCATATGGCATCGTTCGATCAGGCCATTGCGCAGGCGCAGCCAGACCAGAACGTCGCCGCGGAATCCCTCCACGATCGCCATGCCCTCGCGCACCTCTCCGCCAAGCGGAACTTCCTTGCGTGTCAGGCCTTCGGGAAGCCGGCTCAGGATCTGCTCGATCAGCGAAATGCTTTGTTCGACTTCACGTATCCTGATCCAGACGCGCGCGTTGACGTCACCCTCGCTGAGGACAGGAACGTCGAACCGTAAGGCGTCATACGGCGGATAGGCCAGCGTCCGGCGCGCGTCGAACGAGCGGCCCGAGGCGCGGCCGACATAGCCGCCGGCGGCATACTGCCGGGCGAGCGGCGGCTTGAGCATTCCGGTATCGACGGTACGATCCTGCAGCGAAGCGGTGTTGTCATAGAGTTCAACCAAAGCCGGAAAGCGCAGTCGGATATTGTCCAGCGTGGCCTGGATGGTTTCCGCCCCGCCAGCGCCGATGTCGCGGCTGACACCGCCGGGCACGATGATGTCCCGCATCAGGCGATGGCCGAAGGCCGCGCCGGCGGCGCGCAGTACGCTCTCGCGCAATACGCCGCAATGCGCGTGCATCAATGCAAAGGACGCATCGTTGCAGATCGCGCCGATGTCGCCGAGATGGTTGGCGAGCCGCTCGAGTTCTGCTAGCAGCGCGCGCAGGAATACGGCCCGGTCGGGCACGACGAGGCCGAGGGCTGCCTCTGCCGCGCGCGAAAACGCGTAGGCGTAGGCCACGGTGCTGTCGCCCGACGTGCGGCCGGCGAGTTGAACGCCGCGCGCGAGGCTGGCGCCGGTCATCAGCCCGTCGATGCCCTTGTGGACGTATCCGAGCCGTTGCTCCAGCCGGACCACGGTTTCGCCGCTCGCGGTAAAGCGGAAATGTCCGGGCTCGATGATACCCGCATGCACCGGGCCTACCGCAATCTGGTGCAGGCCGTCGCCTTCCGCCGCGAGGAAACCGTAGGGCGCCGCCTTTGGCAACGCGTCGATGCGATCGCCCAATGGAAAGCGCACGCCCCAGCGGTCGTGATCGAGCCATGGTCGCGCGTCGGGTGAGCCCTCGGCAGACAGTCCGAACAGGTCGTTGATGGTCCGTTCCAGCCGCAGCGCCGGCGGATGATGCTTGCCGACGGAAGGAAACGTGCGGTCGGGGCAATCCAGGCTGACAACCGCGATCTCTGCGGTCTGTCCATCCATGATCGCCATGTGAACCGCCGCGGGTTCGCCCCACAGGCCGAGCAGGCTCCAGCGTCCATGCGCCAGCTCGCTCGCCGCAAATATCCAGACCGATGCATCGACCACCACGCGTGGCCACGGGCGGTGTTGCCCGACCTTGCGGCCCTCCAGCGTCAGATCGATCAGCGACGGCATGTCGATTCGTCCCTATCCAAGGAGTTGAGCCACGTGCTGGAACCAGACCACCAGGGGGGCAGGAAGATAAATCCCTGCGCCCAATACCAGTGCGAGATGCGCAAACATCGGAATGTACGAGGCGTCGGCCGGGGCCGTACTGCCGCGCGGCTCGCCGAAGGCGACGCTGGTCAGGCGCAACGTCAAGGCGCCGAAGGCCAGTAACAGCCCGAATACCAGCACGATCGCAAGCAACGGCTGCCTGGCAAAGGTCGAACTCACGACCAGGAACTCGCTCATGAAGATCCCGAGCGGCGGCAGTCCGGCGATCGCGACGACACCTACCACCAGTCCCCAGCCGAGCGCCGGATGGGTCACGGTCAGGCCGCGGATCCGCGAAATCCGCTGGGTGCCCTTGATCTGTGAAATATGCCCGACGGCGTAGAAGATCGCCGACTTGGTCAGGCTGTGCATCACCATGTGCAGGAGCCCGGCGAAATTGGCGAGCGGACCGCCCATGCCGAACGCAAATACGATGATGCCCATGTGTTCGATCGAGGAATAGGCGAACAGGCGTTTGATGTCGCGTCGCCGGTACAGCATGAAGGCCGCGAAGATCAGCGAGACCAGGCCCATCGTCACCATCAGAGGGCCAGGGGCGATCGAGGCCGGGTTGGCGGCGAGCAATATCTTGAAGCGCAGCAGCGCATAGAGCGCGACGTTCAGCAACAGGCCCGACAACACCGCCGATATCGGCGTCGGACCTTCGGCGTGCGCGTCGGGCAACCAGGCGTGCAGCGGCGCGAGGCCGACCTTCGTGCCGTAACCGAGAAACAGGAATACGAACGCGACGTTGAGCAGGGCCGCGTCGAAGTTCGCGGCGCGCTCGACCAGCAGCGTCCAGACCATGCCGTCCTGGCCTTCACCCATCACCGGGCGCGCCGCCATGTAGACCAGGATCGTGCCGAACAAAGCGAGCGCAATTCCGACGCTGCCCAGGATGAAATACTTCCAGGCGGCTTCGAGCGCCGCATGGGTGCGGTAGATGCCGACCATCAGCACCGTCGTTAGCGTCGCGAGTTCGACCGCCACCCACATCAGGCCGATATTGTTCGACACGAACGCGAGATTCATGCCGAACATCATGATCTGATACATGGCATGGTAGAAGCGCAGGTACACCGGCGTCAGCCGGCCGGTTTCGAGCTCGTGCGCGATATAGCTCGCGCTGAAGATGCTGGTGGTGAACCCGACGAAGGTATTGAGCACGATGAAGACGATGTTCAGGTCGTCGATCAGCACGTAAGGCCCGGGAGAGGGGCGTTCGACCACGAACAGGGAGAGCGCGGACAGGAATGTCGCCAGACTGGCAACGACGTTCAGCCGTGCCGTCAGCCGGTAGCCGGGCAGGGCGGCCAGCAGCGCCGCCGAGCAGATCGGGATCAGCAGGACGGCTGTGACGGGAGCGAAGAAAGGCAGGTTCATCGCCGTTCGCCCCGGAAGTCGTCGAGTGCGGAGACATCCACCGAATCGAAGCGCTCGCGGATTCGGAACAGGAAGATGCCGATGACGATGAACGCGATCAGGATCGAGAAGGCGACGCTGATCTCGACGACCAGCGGCATGCCCTTGGCGCCGGTCGCGGCCAGCACCAGTCCGTTTTCGAGCGACATAAAGCCGACCACCTGGCTGACCGCATTGCGGCGCGTCACCATGACCAGAAGTCCGAGCAGCACCACCGACAGGGCAAAAGCGAGATCCTCGCGCGCCAGCGGGTCGGCGTCGCTCGTCACCCGCAACATGAGAACCAGCGAGAGGGCGACGAGCCCCATCCCCGCCAGCATGGTCGGGCCGATTCCGACGGCCGATTCTATGTCGCGGTGAATTCCGAGCTGCTTGACGATGCGGTGCAGCGCCACCGGAATGACGATCGCTTTGAAGACCAGGGCGATGACCGCGGTGACGTAGAGATGGGGCGCATCCTGGATGAAGGCCTGCCAGGCAACGGAAAGCGACAGTACCAGGGCGTGGAGCGCGAATACATTGAGCAGCGAATAGAGACGGTCCTGATACAGCATCATCAGGCTGATCAGCACCAGTCCGCCGGCCAGCGTATGCGAGATGTCGAAGGCGAGGCTGTGCATTTGCATCAGAAACTCCTCGAAACGAACAGCAGCAGGGTGCCGAGCAGGCCCAGCATCAAGGCCGCGCCGAGGAATTGCGGGACGCGAAACACCCGCATCTTCGCCGTGGCGGTCTCAAATAGCGCGAGCAGAAAGCCGGCCAGCGCGAGCTTGACGATGTAGGCGGCGGCGCCGATCGTGTAGGACAACGCGCCGCTGCCGTAGAGCGCGATCTGCCAGGGGAGGAACACGCAGGCGATCAGCGAGACGTAGAGCAGCAGCTTCAGGAAAGCGCCGAGTTCGATCATGGCGAGGTGTCGTCCGGAATATTCCAGGATCATCGCCTCGTGCACCATGGTGAGTTCGAGGTGCGTCGCCGGGTTGTCGACCGGGATGCGCGCGTTCTCCGCGATCGCGACCATGAACAGCGCGACCAGCGCCATTCCGAGCGATACCCGCAAGCCCACATAGGACGACGCCAGGAAGTGCGAGACGGTCGAGAGTTGTGTCGAGCCAGCGACCAGCGCCAGACAGAATACGATCAGCAGCATCGCGGGCTCGGCAAGCGCTGCGATCATGACCTCGCGGCTGGAGCCGATGCCGCCGAAACTGGTGCCGACGTCCATCCCCGCGAGTGCGAGGAAGAAGCGCGCGCTTCCGAGCAATGCAACGATAGCAATGAGATCGGCGGTCCAGTTGAACAGCAGCCCGGTCGCGAAGGTCGGCACCAAGGCGGCGGCGACCCAGATCGCCGCGAAGGTGATGTAGGGTGTGACGCGGAACAACCATGATGCGTTGTCGGCCAGCACCACTTCCTTGCGCAGGAGCCGCAGCAGATCGCGATAGGGCTGGAAGACGGAGGCGCCCTGGCGGCGTACCAGCCGCGCCTTGATCTTGCGCACGTAGCCGGTCAGGAGCGGGGCGAGCAGCAGCACGAGCAGCATCTGCACGCCTTGCACGATGATGTCCGAGATCACGACCATATCGCGAGCACCAGCAGCAGCGTGACGAGGGTAGCAAAGACCAGGCTGAGATATCGCCGGATGGTCAGGAACTGCAGGCGATTGAGCCGCGTCGACAAGAAGCCGACGGCATCCGCGATCGGCGCATACATTCCGCTCCACACCAGGTCGTGCAATTCGATTCTGAGCCGCGCCGGCCGAAGGTCTCCCGGCGGCGGCATCGTGACGTGATCGCGGGCGTGGAACACCAGCGTGCCGAACACGCGGCGGATCGGTTGCGCAAAGCTGACGGCTGAATATTGCGCGGCAGGCGTGGCGTCGGAGAAACCGCATCCCCAGGCTGGTCCCCGGCGCAGCGCGTGCGAAGCGAAGCGATGGATGACATACACGGCAAGCGACGCGGCTGCCGTTATGAACATCATCACCAGCAATCCATTGTAGGAGCTGCGGCCCTCCGCAATCGGCACGATGGAAAGCCAGGGTTGACCTGTCTGGGCCGGCATGCGGCTGCCGAGGATCTGGGTCGCAACCGGCGCTAGCGCGTCGATCGCCAGCCCCGGCAGGATTCCGGCCAGCAGGCAGAGCGCTGCGAGAATGAACATGGTCGCGAGCGAGAAGCGATCGACTTCACCAGCGGCTTCCGCCGCCGTCCCGCGCGGCCGGCCGAGAAAGGTCACGCCGTAGGTCTTGACGAAGCAGGCCGCGGCCAGCGCGGCGGCCAAAGCCAGCATCGCGCCGACCGCGGGCACCATGATCTTCAGCGCCCATTGCGGCAGCTCCGGACTTTGCAGCACGGCCTGGAAGATCAGCCACTCCGACACGAATCCGTTGAACGGCGGCAGCGCCGAGATCGCGACGCAGCCGACGAGGACGACGAAGCTCGTGAACGGCATGCGGTGAATGAGACCGCCCAGTTTGTCCATGTCGCGCTCACCCGTCGCGGTCAGCACGGCGCCGGCGCCGAAGAACAGCAGGCTCTTGAAGAAGGAATGGTTGAGCGCGTGAAACAAGGCGGCGGTGAAGGCGAGCGCGGCCGGCATCTTCAGGCCGTTAGCCTGGAACGCCATGGCAAGGCCGAGGCTGACGAAGACGATGCCGATATTTTCGATGGTGCTGTAGGCCAAAAGGCGCTTCAGATCCTTTTCCATCATGGCGTAAAGGATGCCCATGACGGCGGTGATGCTGCCGAGGAACAACACGACCACGCTGGCCGGCCAGGTCGGCTGTCCCAGCAGATCGAACATGACGCGAATGAAGCCGTAGATTGCGACCTTGGTCATGACGCCGCTCATCAGCGCGGACACGTGGCTCGGCGCAGCCGGATGGGCGAGCGGCAGCCAGACGTGCAACGGCACCAGGCCCGCCTTGGAACCGGCGCCGAGCAGCATCAGGATCAGCACCAGCGTCGCCGCATAGGGCGTGTGCTGCGCAGCGCGAATGGCCGCAAATCCGTAGTCCCCCGCCGGCCCTGCCAGCAGGCCGAAGGCGAGCAGCAGCGCGAGCGTGCCGAAGCTTGCCATTACGAGATAGACGTAGCCGGCCTTGGCGTTGCCGGGCTCACGATGATGCGCCATGACAAGCGCCCACGACGCCAGCGACATGAACTCCCAGCACAGCAGATAGGAGAAGGCGTCGTCGGCCAGCACCACGAGGTTCATGCCGGCGAGAAAGGCGGGGAAGAAGGGAAGCACGCGGTGCGGCGCGGGGTCATGATGGCCGTAGCCGAGGCCATAGAGACTTGCCGACGCCCCACCCAGATTGATGACGATGAGGAAGAACGAGGCCAGTGCGTCGAGGCGGAAGTGCGCGCCAAGCCATGGCAATCCAACCGGCAGGGTGAGGGTGGTGGCATCAGCGGCGCCGCCGAGCAGGCTGCGCAACGCGCCGGCTAATGCAATCGTCGATACGGCCAGTGTCGCGCCGTAGATGACGGGTGTGGAGATCTTCGATCGGCTCAGAACGATCGCCAGTGCGGCCAACCCGAGTAATCCGGCGACACAGACCATTTGCAGAGCGACGGCCGACATTATTTGCGCGCCCTCGCTCCGCTCGATGTCTTGTTTTCCGCGCGATCTCCAGAGCCGGCCTTGAGCCGCACGCCGCGCCCGCCGCCGTCGCTGTTCGCCCCATCGTCGATCAATTCGATGCCGGCATCCTCGAGCGCGGTGATCAGCTTCACCAGCGAATCGACGTTGCCCCGAATCATCGTCTCACTCGCTTCCATCCGCTGGATGGTCGGCACCGAAAGCCCCGACAGCTCCGCGAGCTGCCGCTGATCGATGCCGAGAAGCACCCTGGCAGCCCGCAATTGAGCTGCTGTGATCATTCAGCCTGCCTCGCCAGCGGCGCTCGGGCCAATATTAAAGGTCATTCTTGCATCCTAAGTATTGATGCTAATGTGTCAACAAGTGATATCTCAGATATCTATTCTAAAGGATATGTCCGGGGTAGTTCGTGCGTGGCTGCACGGGAGCCATGGCCGCTCGGATGGATCGGAGTTGGAGCCCCGCTGGCAATAAAGGAAGCGGCGGCCATTTGCCACGACGGATGAGTGAGCTGCAGCACCAGCTCGACAGGCGACCTGCATGCGAGGTCGTCGATGCGGGAGCGGGATCAGACTGGCCGCAACTAATCCTTTGCCGTCGGCTTGGTCGCGAACTGCGGGAACATCGCGGCGACGACCGGTCCGTCGGTGCGCCAGGAATGGCAGCCGCCGATGAAGAATGGCCGCTCGCCGGAGTTCCGCTGGTTCTCCAGCGTGTCGCGGCCCTGCGGCTTCTTGCCGTAGGACATGGTCTGGTACAGCGTAGTGACGGCAGGGCCGAGCAATTCCATCAGATGCGTACAGGTTTCCAGCCGGCCGATCTTGCGGCGCACCGTCTCGCGCCAGCCGGGGCCGACGCGCTCGCCGATCAGGCGCTGCAGGATCGGCTCGACCTCGACGCAGGTCGGATAGGGCGTCGCGCGCATCATCGCTTCGGCCTCGCGAATGGTCATGCCGTCGTCGATTGCCAGGCGCAGGCCGATATCGTGCACGGGATCGCCCGGATTCAGTTCGCCGCGAAAACGATCGGCGCGCTGGGTGAAGGGTTTTGTGTCGCGCAGCCACGCCTCGACTTCCCAAAACCCGTCGTCGCGCAGAAAGCCTTCGCATTCGACGATGCGCGTATGCATGAGGCGGCGCGATTTATTGCCATTTTCCAGAGGCATCAGTTCGTATCCTGCATCGACGCATTACTTCAGACGAATTTGACGATCATCTTCCCGAGCGCCGATCGCGACTGCATGGTCTTGAACGCCTCGCGGAAATTCTCGAACGGCACGACCTTGCCGACCACGGGCTGCAATTTGCCCGATGCCAGCCAGTCGAACAATTGCGCCATCAGGCGGGTGTGAGTCTCCGGCTCGCGCTTCTGGATCTGGGCGAGATCGACGCCGAGCAGCGCGCCTCCCTTGAGCAGCGGCAGATTGAACGCCAGCGCTGGAATGGTGCCGGAGGCGAATCCGACGACGAGGTGCCGCCCGCGCCAGGCGATCGAGCGAAACGCCTGCAGCGATACTTCGCCGCCGACGGGATCGAAAATGACATCCGGCCCATGCCCGCCGGTCAATTCCTTCAGCGTATCTCGCCAATCCACCTGGGTGTAGTCGATGGTCTGATCGGCGCCGTGACGAACTGCAAAGTCGCGCTTCTCCGCCGTTGAGGCGGCTGCGATCACCCGCGCGCCCATCAGTCTGCCGATCTGAACGGCGGCGATGCCGACGCCGCCGGCCGCGCCCAGCACCAGCAATATCTCGCCTTCGCGCAGCGATGCACGGGCATCCAGCGCGTAGAGCCCGGTCAGATAGTTGGCCTGAAACGACGCGCCGGCCTCGAACGGAACCTGCGGCGGCAGATGCTTGAGCGCCGCAGACGGCACCGAAATGTATTCGGCAAGCGCGCCGGAGCGGGTCATGCCGATCACGGACATATCAGGCCTGAACGCGGTGACGTCGTCGGCAACGGCATCGACGATGCCGGCAAACTCCGTGCCCGGCACGAACGGCAGGGGGTCCTTGGTCTGATAAAGTCCTTGCACCTTCAAGCCATCGACGAAGCCGACCGCCGCGGCGCCGACCTTGACGCGGACGCAGCCTTCGGAAACGCCGGGCGTATCGATCTCCTTGATCGAGATGCCGTCGATCGAATTGTAGCTGTCGACAACCACGGCCTTCATGCAATTTCTTTCATGCGTTTTCTTCTTAGGCTCCAATGCATTACGCCGGCATCTTGAGGTGCCTGCAGATTCTTCGGGTGAAGTTTTACTCGGCCGCTTCGGCCTGCCGGTCGATCTCCAGCGCGCCCGCCTTGATGAGTGGAATGAGGTCGCGGCCGATTGCCATCGTGTCGTGCGGGTTCTCGAAACCGCGCAGCAGGAAGGAATGAATGCCAAGCCGGTAGTATTCCAGCACGGCGGCCGCGATCTGTTCGGGCGTTCCGACCAGGCACGACGTATTGCCGGGTGCGCCGGTGGCGCGCGCGATCCCCATCCACAGCCGCTCGTCATGGACGTCGCCGCGCGCCGCATAGCCGAGCAGGCGTTCGGCGGAATGGTTGGTCGGCTGCGGCGCGGCGCCGGTCTTGCGCTCGACGTCCGCCAGCAGGGCGTTGGCCTTGTCCCACGCCGCGCCCTCGGTCGCCGCCATGATCGGCCGCAGCGACATGTTGAATCCGACGCTGCGCCCGAAGGCCGCCGCGCGCCGGCGGAAATCCTGGACCCGCTCCCGCGTCTCCTTGAGCGGTTCGCCGAAGATCGCGAACACGTCGCAATGCCTCGCGCCCATCTCCAGCGCGCCTTCCGATGAGCCGCCGAAGAACAGCGGCGGGCAGGGCTGCTGGTACGGCTTGATGTCGGAGTAGCCGCCCTCGACGCGGTAGAACTCGCCGTGGTGGTCGATCGGGCTGTCGCTGGTCCAGAGCTTCCGCATCACGTCCAGATACTCGCCGGCGCGGCGGTAGCGGTCGTTCTTGGGCAGGAAGTCGCCTTCGCTGGCCTGGTCCGCGTCGCTGGTGCCGGCGATGATATGCAGCGCCATCCGGCCCTGCGTGAGCTGGTCGAAGGCCGCGACCTGCCGCGCCGCCAGCGCCGGCGCCACCGAGCCGGGCCGGTGTGCGATCAGGAACTTGATCCGTTCGGTGTGGTCGGCCGCATAAAGCGCAATCGCAAAACCTTCGGCGGCGGAGGCGTAATATCCAACGAGAACAGAATCATAGTTCCACTGCTCGTGTAGGCGGGTGAAGTCAATCACCCACTCCCGCGATATCTGTCCTTTGATCAGGTGAACCGCGACGCCCTCCTGTTGAGTGCCGATCATTCCGATGATTCTTGCGGGCATGGGTGTTTCCCCGGTCCTGAATGTTTGACTGGAATGAAACGCACAACACCAAGGGAAAGCAAGCGCTTAGGGCTGTTCCGTTACGCGTCGTGTTCACGGCTGGCATCCGCTGCCGCCATCGCTTCGCCATGCCGGCGGGACAGAGCCGAGGTAATATTGCGCTCGGTCAGGTCCATCAGGCGATGCATCGCGCGCCGCGCGCCATCCGGATTGCGCGCCCATATCTCGTCGAGGATGGCGCGGTGATAGGGCAGGCTCTTGCGCGGCGCACCCGGATTCAGCGTCGAAAGATCGAACGACATCCGAAGTGCCGCTTCGACGGTGGCGCCGAAGGCGACCAGAAAATCATTGCCGGTCGCCGTCAGGATGCCGCGGTGGAAGCGCAAGTCGGGGTCGGAATAGGCGCGGCTGTCCATGCCGGCGGCGTCCATCTCGCGATAGGCCCGTTCGATGCGGGCGAGATCGGCATCCGAACCGCGTTCGGCGCAGATAGCGCAGGCCTCCGGCTCGACGATCCGCCGCACCTGCGTGAGCTGCCGGGCGAACTCTTCGGTGGGACGCAGCGCCCATGTCCACTCCAGAAGCTCCGCATCCAGCATGTTCCAGTTGATCCGCTCGCGGACATGCGTGCCCGCCTTCTGCCGCGCGGCGATCAGGCCTTTTGCCTTGAGGACGGACAGTGATTCCCGGATAGAGGTGCGGCTGACCTTGAATTGCGAGGCGAGTTCGATCTCGCGCGGCAGCGTCCAACCCTCGTGCCATACGCCGGAGACGATGAGCTTGGCGATCTCGCGCGCGATGTGGGTGTTGGACCGGCGGAGTTCGATGTCCCTGGGCAAATCGTGACCCTCAAGCCTTGAAATAATATTGTCTGCTTTATTGCGGTGCGATGTCAATTCATACCATGAAAATAGCCAATTTTAGCGAAGCCTCCTTTTGACAGTCTATTTTATGTCGGTCATATTGTCGAAAAGACCGCCCAGGGAGGCTGCCATGACCAAGAAGAATTCGAGCCATAAATCCGCAGCCGTCAGCCGCCGAACGCTGCTTCAGGCCGGCGCCGCCACAATCGGCGCGGCGGCGTTTCCGATGCCGGTCATTGCGCAGACAAAGCCGTTTGCCGGCGTCACGTTGCGCGGCGCATCGTTCCAGCACCGCTTCTTCACCCTGCTGCAGAACTACATCCCCGAGTTCGAGGCACAGACCGGCATGAAGGTCGATCTGCAGCTCTCGGCGTTTCCGGTCTACAACCAGCAGGCCAATCTGGAACTGTCGTCGGGCGGCTCGGCATTCGATTTCGTCAACGTCACCTTCATTCTCGCCGCGCGCTGGGTCGCGGCGGGCCTGCTCGCCAATCTCGACGAGTTCACCGGCGATCCCAACCTGACGCCGGCCGAGTGGAAGCCGAAGGATTTCGTCGAAGGCGCGCAGGTGCCTTACCGCGACGCCAAGGGCGCCACCTACGGCTATTCGTGGGAAGGCGGCGCCATGGTGATGGGCCTGTCGCGCATGGACCTGATGGAGAAGCGGGGACTCAAAATACCGAAGACCTTTGCCGAGCTCGAGCAGGTTTGCGCGGCGATGAACGGTGCGGACAACGTCAACGGCATCGTAAGCTTCCAGCTCCATCATTGGTGCCTGCCGCCTTACATCCAGGGTTTTGGCGGCAACATCTTCCGCAATCCGCCCGCCGACATCATGCCGACGCTGAACTCGCCGGAAGCGGTCCAGGCGATCGAATTCTACGCGAACCTCTTGAAGAACTACGCGCCGAAGGGTGTGCTGACCTATACCGAGGACCAGGCCCGGCAATCGCTGCTGACCGGCCGCTCCAACATCTTCATTCATTCCAGCGCGTGGATCACGCCGATCCTCATGTCAGGCGACAGCAAGGTCAAGGACACCTCGCGCGTCGTAAGGATGCCCGCTGGCCCGGCGCGCGACTGCCCGGCAGCAAATAGCCAGGGGCTCGGCATTCCCAAAAACGCCAAGAACAAGAAGGCTGCCTGGGAATTCATCAAATGGGCGCTCAGCCCGGAAATCTCGATGCGGCTCGTCAAGGAGCACGGCCATTCCTCGGTCTGCCGCAAATCCGTGATCGCGAGCGAGGAATATCGCCGGCTCAACACGATCAACGGTCAGGACCTCGGCGCGCTCTATCTCGAAGTGCTGGGACTGCCAGCGAAGGGCGAGAACTACATGGCCTATCGCACCGTGAAGGAATTCCCGATCGTCGGCGATGTCCTCAACAAGGCCTTCGAGCAGGTGGCGACCGGGCAGCTCCCCGCCCAGGCTGCGATGAACGCCGCGCAGGAGCAGGCGATTGCCAATATGCGGCGGGCCGGGACTGCGCTTTGAGTGGAAAAGGACTGGTCGACGCCGAGCGCCGCCGCTTCAACCGCTGGGCGCTGGCGCCGAGCCTGATCGTGCTGTTCATGATAGCGGGTCTGCCCGCGATCTATCTGGTCGTGACCAGCCTGACGCCGTTTCAACTGGTCAATCCCGGCTCGTCGACCGATTTCAGTTCGCCCTTGCGCAACTACCGCCTGCTGCCTGATGACCCACGCTTCGTCAATTCGCTGTGGGTGCAGGCCAAGCTGTCGTTCTGGGGCGTGTTGTTTCAGGTTCTGCTCGG
Organism: Bradyrhizobium sp. AZCC 1610; assembly: GCF_036924515.1. Lineage (NCBI taxonomy): Bacteria > Pseudomonadati > Pseudomonadota > Alphaproteobacteria > Hyphomicrobiales > Nitrobacteraceae > Bradyrhizobium > Bradyrhizobium sp. AZCC 1610. Next base: position 1,493,714 of record NZ_JAZHRR010000001.1, read on the forward strand.
CATGTTGCTGGCGCTCCTGCTGCACACGCAGTCGCGCGTCGTGGAATTCGCCCGCACCTTCTTCCTGATCCCGATGGTGCTGCCGCCGATCGTGGTGGCGATCATCTGGAAGCTGATCTACACGCCAGACATCAGCCCGCTCTACTACGCCGCAGGCCTGCTCAACATCGCGCTGCCGTCGCTCACCTCCAGCGTCGATTTTGCCCTGACCGCGATCATCATCGCCGACACCTGGGAATGGTTGCCGTTCACCTTTCTGATGGTGCTGGCCGCGTTGCAGACCATTCCGGACGAATTTTCCGAAGCGGCGCTGGTCGATGGCGCCAACCGGCTGCAGATCTTCTTTTACATCACGCTGCCCTTCATCACGCCGATCCTGGTGATCTCAGGCATGTTTCGCCTGATCGACAGCGTCAAGGCATTCCCGCTGGTGTTCCTCCTGACCGGCGGCGGGCCGGGCAGCGTCACTGAAGTAACGAACTACTATGCCTACCTGCTTGCCTTCGATTTCAACGAGATCGGCTATTCCAGCTCGGTCACGATCGTGATGCTGCTGCTGGTCGTGGCTGTCAGCCTCGGCGTGGTGTGGATGGGCCGCCGGCGGGAGGCCATGGCATGAGTGGAGGCATGAGTGGGCCTATCCGCCGTTCGGCCAGCGTTCGCCGGCTCGTTGCGATTGGCGTGACGCTGATCGTGCTGCTATCGCCATTCCTGTGGCTGCTGCAGATGAGTTTCAAGTCCAACGACCTGATCCTGCAGTTTCCGCCGCCCTTGATCTTCACGCCGACGCTGGAGAACTACACCTCGCTCTGGCAGGGCGCGTTCCCGGCCTCCTTCGTCAACAGCCTGATGAGCGCCTCGTTTTCGACCGCGCTGGCGCTCATTCTCGGAGTGCCCGCCGCCTACGCGCTGTCGCGATGGGCGGGGCGGGGCAAGCACGCGCTGAGCTTTGCGATCCTGATCACGCGGATGGCGCCGCCGATCGCGTTCACGATTCCGTTCTTCCTGTTCTATCGCTGGATCGGATTGCTCGACACCGTCACCGGGCTGGTGCTGGTCTACACCAGCTTCAACCTGCCGCTCGTGATCTGGATGATGCAGCCGTTTTTTGAAACCGTGCCGCAGTCGCTGGAGGAGGCGGCACTGGTCGATGGCGCATCGACCCGCGTCGTTTTCCTCGAAATCGTGCTGCCGATGGTGACGCCCGGCATCGCTGCCACCGCGATCCTGTGCTTTCTCTATGCCTGGAACGACTTTTTCTTTGCGCTGATCCTGACGCGGACGAATGCGCGCACCGCGCCGGTTGCCGTGGTCAACTTCATGAACTACGAGGGCTGGGAGTGGGGCAAGATCGCCGCCGGTGGATCGCTGGTGATGGCACCGGTCCTGATCTTCTCTCTCGCGGTGCGCCGCTATCTGGTGAGCGGGCTGACGGCCGGCGCCGTGAAAGGATAGTGCTATGCGGCTTCCGACCGGTGCCTCGCGGTTCGTGTTCATCTTCGCCCACCCGGCCGGGCATGTCGGCGCGCCGTGCCATTACACGCCCTATTTCCAGAGCAACGGGCTGGACTGGCATATGGTGCCGCTCGACATCGCGCCGGAAAATCTGTCCGAAACGATCCGCACCCTTGCGAAGTCGCCGAGCGTTGCCGGTTTCAACCTCACCATGCCGCACAAGCCGGCGGCGTTCGAGCTCTGTGACGCCGTCGGGCCGGCCGCCGAATTCGAGGGCGTGGTCAACACGATCCGGGTCGAGGGTGGCGGACGGCTGGTCGGCGAATCCTTTGACGGCGGCGGTTTTCTCAATGCCGCGCGCGAGAACGGGATCTTTGATCCGGAGCGTCGCTGCGTCGTGATCGGGGCTGGTGGCGCTGGCCGCGCGATCTGCCACGCGCTCGCTGCCGCCGGAGCGCGGCGGCTGCGAATTCTGAACGAGACGCGGGAGCCGGTCGAAACGCTTGCAGCAAAACTCCGCAACCGCTTCGCCGACCTTGAGATCAGCCTCGACGAAGAATTCGACGATGCCGGCCTGCTCGTCAATGCGACCTCGCTCGGGCTTCATCGGGCGGACGCCCTGCCGATGGACCCGGCGCGGCTACCCGATGATTGCGCGGTGTTCGATATCATTGCCGCACACCGCACCGAGTTCATGCAGGCTTGCGCCGCACGCGGCCTGAAAGTGGTTGATGGCGTCGCCATGATCAAACATCAGCTTCCGCTGCAGACCGCATTCTGGCGCGGCGAGGCCTGAGCGGCGGCGGACCAGGATGGCCGCGCCATCCTTGAAACCGCCTTTTGGGGCTGGAATGGCCCTTGCTTCCGTTATTCCCGGCTGTAATGGATACCGCTGAACCACTTCCTCAAATACATCCAGAAGAAGAGATCGATGAGCCAACTGATTGTCCGTGCCGGTGAATTCACCTTCCAGGCCCGTTTCGAGGAGCAACTGGCGCCCAAGACGGTTGCCGCGTTTCGCAAGGCAATGCCGTTCGAGAGCCAGGCGATCCACGTCCGGTGGAGCGGCGAGGGTGTCTGGATGCCGCTCGGCGATCTCGATTTCGGCGTCTCCTACGAGAACCACACCAGCTATCCCGCGCCCGGCCAGATCATTCTTTATCCCGGCGGCATCAGCGAGACCGAAATTTTGCTCGCCTATGGCGGGGTGCATTTTGCGAGTAAGATGGGCCAGCTCGCCGGCAATCATTTCATCACCCTGACCTCGGGGCTGGAGAACCTGACTGCGTTCGGCAAGACCGTGCTGTGGCAGGGTGCGCAGAAGATCCGCTTCGAGGAAATATAAGCATGGCCGCGCCGGCCTATCCGCGCGACTTCCGCGGCTACGGGCGCAACCCGCCCGATCCCAGGTGGCCCGGCAACGCGCGGGTCGCGGTCCAGTTCGTGGTGAATTTCGAGGAAGGCGGCGAGAACAATATTCTCGACGGCGATCGCGCCTCGGAAGCTTTTTTGTCCGATGTAATGGGTGCACAGCCCTGGCCCGGCCAGCGCCACGCCAATATCGAATCGATGTTCGAATATGGCTCGCGCGCCGGCTTCTGGCGGCTGTGGCGGACCTTCACCGAACGCAATTTGCCGGTGACCGTGTTCGGCGTCGCGATGGCGTTGAAGCGAAATCCTGATGTGGTCGCCGCCATGAAGGAGGCCGGCTGGGACATCGCCAGCCACAGCCTGAAATGGATCGAGCACAAGGACATGTCGGAAACCGAGGAGCGCGCCGAGATCGCGGCGGCGATCCGCGTCCACACCGAGGCCACCGGCGTGCCCCCGCTCGGCTGGTACACGGGGCGCTCCTCGATCAACACGCTGCGGCTTTTGATGGAAGCCGGCGGTTTGCTTTATCTCTGCGACTCCTACGCGGACGACCTGCCATACTGGATCAAGGCGCGCGGGTCGAAGCCGCACCTGGTCATTCCCTATACGCTCGATGCCAACGACATGCGCTTTATCAACCCACAGGGATTCGGCGGCGGGGACGAATTCTTCACCTACCTCAAGGACAGCTTTGACGTCCTTTACAGGGAAGGCGAAACAGCGCCGAAGATGATGTCGGTCGGCCTGCATTGCCGGGTCGTCGGCCGTCCCGGCCGCGCGGCGGCGCTGATCCGCTTCCTCGACTACATCGGACAGCACGAGCGGGTCTGGGTGCCGACGCGGCTACAGATCGCGCAGCACTGGCACGCCAATCTGGCGCATCTCGCTGACGACGCTTTCGACATTGGATGAAGCAATGCTCGGCGATGAAATCGTAAGCCGGATCAACCAGCTCGGGACAATTTCCGAGACGGGCGAGCATCTGGCGCGGATCTTCCTTTCGCCTGAACATCGCATCGCGGCGGATCTCATTCTGTCGTGGATGAGAGATGCCGGCATGGCTGCACATCTCGACGCCATCGGCAATGTCTGCTGCCGCTATGAGGGCGAACGTCCCGGGTTGCCCTGCCTGATGCTGGGTTCGCATTACGACACCGTGCGCGACGCCGGCAAGTGGGACGGTCCGCTCGGCGTGATTACGGCGATCTCCTGCGTCGCCGACCTGAACCGGCGGGGCGTGCGGATGCCGTTTGCGATCGAAGTCGTCGGTTTCGCCGACGAGGAGGGCGTGCGCTTCGCCTCCACGCTGCTCGGCAGCCGGGCGATCGCCGGAACCTTTGACGAAAGCGTGCTCAACGCGCGCGATTCAAGCGGCCTCACCATGCGCGAGGCCATGGTGCAGTTTGGGCTGGACCCCGGCCAGATCGGTACGGCCGCGAGGACGCGCCGCGAACTGCACGCCTATGTCGAGCTGCATATCGAGCAGGGGCCGGTGCTGGAGCAGCAGAACCTTGCCGTCGGCGTGGTGACGGCGATATCAGGCGCCACCCGGCTGGCGGCGAACCTCTCGGGCATGGCGGGACACGCCGGCACGGTGCCGATGGCGATGCGGCGCGACGCGCTGGCGGGCGCCGCCGAATGCATCGTCGCAGTCGAGCAGTTCTGCAAGGCCGACGGTGCAGGCCTGGTCGGCACCGTCGGCGTCATCAGCGCGATGCCGGGCGCGACCAACGTCATTCCCGGTCGGGCATCGTTCACGCTCGACATCCGTGCGCCGACTGATCCGCACCGCAAGCAGGCCGTCGCCGAGATCGTGCGGCAGATCGAGGTGATTGCGAAACGGCGTGAACTCTCGTTGCAGATCGACGTCACCCACGAAAACCGTACCGTGCCCTGCGCCCCATGGCTGAAAACGCAAGTGGCAGAAGCCGTTGCTGCCGAAAATTATCCCGTGTTCGAACTGCCGAGCGGGGCGGGACATGACGGCATGGCGATGATCGATATATCAGACGTCGCCATGCTGTTCGTTCGCTGCCGCGGCGGCATCAGCCATAATCCGGCCGAGCATGTCGAACTTGCCGATGTCGATGCCGGCGCGCGCGTGCTGCTGCGGCTGATCGAGAATTTCCGGCCGGGGAGTCAAACAAGGGAAGCGGGTGGGGCGGGGCAAGCGTAGCTGTTGGCTTGCAGCGGGTCATGCTCAAATGCCAAGATCGAACAACATGACAATTCGATGACAAATCACCGCGCTTTGACGGAGAGACGAATCAATCGTGTTTGGGTACCAACGCGTGACCTCGAAGCCTCGGACACCGATCATCCAAGCCTATGAATAGTGATATTTCATTTCCGTCACATCGCGAATACCGATTTTATCAGGGACTGTTTGCGAGCTGCATCGCCAACGTTATTCAGGGCGTCAATTTTCTCAGCGACCGGTTCCTGAGAAAGGCGCATCGCCTGTCGCTGGGAATCGATGAGCTGTACCGGCACGCGGTCGACAGCGCATTTTCTCCGCAGGAAGCCTTTCTCGTCACGGGGGCGCCGCACGCAACTGCCTATTATCCGCGGGACTTTGCCTGGTTTTATCCCGATGTTCTCGATCCCGAGACCATCATGGATTCCGAGGATGCCGTCCGCCGGGTTCGGTTGCTCGAAAAAAGCGTCCGGCTGATGCTGGAAGCCGTTCGCTCCAATGTCGTCACGACGACCATTATTCCTGCCGGAGGCGACCGGTATATCGGCGTCGACTACTTCTCACTGCCGTCGGATACGCTGTTGGGCATCCTCGCAGGTCTGCAGCAAATCATCGACGCGGATCAAAGGCAATCTTCCTATCTGGCGATGTCGCAAGGCGCGCATGCCGGCCGTCTGTTGCTTGCCGAGTATCGCGGGGATCTGAAGAAGGCGATACTTCAACTTGCGGAAGCGTTGGAGCCGTTCGAGGAGGGCGGCGTCACGGCTTTGCTGTGTGACGTAACCGCACCGCGTTCCGCGGCAACCGATACCCGCGCCGAACGCAGGCGTTTTGTCACCAATGCATGCGTTTACGCGACTTTTCTGCGCGGGATAAAACTCGGGGTGATTGATCGGATCGAGCTGGAAGCCGTGCTCGGACGCGAACTCCCGCAATACAAAAAGGAGCTGCTCCGGTTGTTCGGCAGGCCCGGCTACGTCAGGCATGCCTTGCACGCCGCCAGCGAGCCGCCGGCGTCTTCCATTGCGCTCGATTTCGTCAACGTGCACCAGGGATTTTGGGACTTGAGTGACGATGCCGAGCGCGCATTGTTCGCGGCAACGACGGATTTGATACTCGCCGAACCGCGATTTCGGATACCTGATACGTCTCACTTTCTGGTATCCGTGGATAATCCGCTGAACAAGATGATCCACAAGATTGCAGCGCCCGCCTACCAGGGACGTTCGTCCTGGCCGACGTTTAACGTCGAATTCGCCGATCGCATGCTGGAGTACGATGAACACTCCGGCACGCATAGATACAGGTCCTGCGCGCAGGACATTTTGCGCGATATTCGTACCGCGACTGAAACGCACGGCGGATATCAGGAGCTGTTATCCGAAAACGGTCAGAAATATCGCACATGGGCCTATCAGGGCGCGGTCGCTCACTCCTGGTTTCCGCGTTTTCTGTCGGTCTGGCGGCGGGCATTCGGGACCCCGCTGCTTAACGGGAATTAGAGCGTCGCTGTTCTTCTATCCGGGAGTTCCGGAGCCGACTGCAATCCCGACCCAAAGTGCGATGCCTGATCGAGATGGCAACGAACCGCGAAGCGTTACCGCCCGTCGAGATTTGCGCCGCGGGCCAGCGCGGCCGCGGTCTCAAGCCCGACGTGGCGCACGAGCGGATCGGCATGGCGATGGACCAGCCACCATTGCCCGCCTTGCCTGCGATAGACTTGCGTCACACGCAGCGACCAATCCTGGTCCGGCAAACCGCCGACTTCGCCGTGCTCACGCTCAATCATCGCAAGAACGACCAGATCGTCAGACGCATAGGACTGTACGAGTTCGAGCTTGGCGTCGCCATTCCTGAAGTAGCTCGCGAGCCGCGCCAGCCGTTCGGGACTCATATCGAAGCCGCGGCTGGCTTCACCGCCAAACGGCTGCATCAGCGTAAAGTCTCCTGCGATCCGCACCAGGCCGGACCACGTGTCCATGTCGCCACGCATGAAAGCCGAAGCCTGGGCCTCGGTCTTCCTGACGAGATCGGCAAGTTCCTGCTCCGAACGTGCCGGCGTTGGCTCCTGTGCGGCGCTGGCCGACAGCGGCATCGCGAGTGCGGCCTTCAGCGCCAAACGTCTCCAGCGGTTCGATTTGAACATTTCGGTGTCTTTCCATTCGGGTTGGGCCGGCGACTAACCGGCGGTGCTACCCAAATCCCATTTCAATCATGATGAATCCAGTGATATGATTTCAGCATTATGCTGAACCAAACTGACCTTTCCCGGATTGATCTCAACCTTCTCGTGCTGTTCGAGATCGTCTTTCAAGAGCGGCATGTCGGCCGGTCGGCGGAGCGGCTGCATCTTTCGCCGTCCGCCATCAGCCATGGCCTTGGCCGCCTGCGCACGCTGCTCGGCGATCCCTTGTTCCTCAAGACCCCGAAAGGCGTCGTTCCGACGGAGCACGCCCTCCAGCTCGCGACATCGGTAGCGGAAATTCTTGCACGTATTCGCGGGGTCGTTTCGTCGGCGACGCCGTTCGATCCGCGCCACTCGACGCGCCGCTTCATCATCGGCGCGCCGGATGGAATTTCGTCGGTCATCCTGCCTTCGCTGTTGGAGACGTTGCGGGAGGTGGCGCCGGGCGTCGACGTGGGTATCCGGCAGCTACTACCGACGCAAGGCTTCACGGCTATTAACCTTGCGTGGAAGGACGCGTTGAAGGAGCTCGAAGACCGGACGATGGATATCGCGATCATTCCCTTCGACGATATTCCGGTCCGTTTCCATAAACAGACGCTCTATGAGGAAGAGTTCGTCATTGCCGTTAGAAAGGAGCATTCGTTCCAGCGTAATCCGACCCTCAAGCGCTACTGCGAGATGGAGCATCTCGTCGTTTCGCATACCGGTGACGCTTCCGGGTTCGTGGACGCTGAACTCGCCAAGAAAGGCTTGGCACGGCGTGTTGCCCTGACCGTACCGAATTTCATTTTCGCGCTGTCGGTGCTGGCCGAAACCGAGATGGTCTCCGCGCTGCCGCGACGGTTCGTGGAGATCCATGGCGAGCGCTTCAATGTCTTCCCGGTCAAGGCGCCGCTGTCGCTGCCGCGCTTCTCGATCAATGCCGTTCTTCCAAAAGTGGCGATGATGGATGCGGGGCTTGCCTGGCTGGTCCAGTTGTTGGGACAGGTGCGAACAGGAAGCGGCGGATCATCAGTTCCTCGATCGGGCAAACGGAATCGCGGCATGCACAGCTAATGAGCAACTGCCCGCCCGCGATGCGTTTGATGAAGGCGCGCGGAGTTCGGCGTCGGGCAATAACAGTCTGACAATACAATTGATTTTTTTTGAAGCCGTCGCATGATGCCATTGTACACAATGGCATGCGCCTTGCTTGACTTACCCCGGACAGTTCTCTCGTTCGGGGCGCATACGTCATGGCGAACTCAAGAAAGCTCGTAGCGGAGCCGGAGCCGATCGAGCTCGACTGGGCGGCGACCGGGCTTCTCATCATCGACATGCAGCGCGATTTCATGGAGCCGGGTGGCTTCGGCGAGACGCTCGGCAATGACGTCAGCCAGCTTGCGCGGGCGGTAAAGCCGATCACCGCGGTGCTGGATGCGGCGCGCGCGGCCGGCATGTTGGTCATTCACACCCGCGAGGGCCATTTGCCCGATCTGTCGGACGCGCCGCCGGCCAAGGTCGAGCGCGGCGCGCCATCCTTGCGCATCGGCGATCCCGGGCCGATGGGGCGCATTCTCATTCGCGGCGAGGCCGGCCACGACATCATTCCCGAACTCTATCCGCTCGACAGCGAGATCGTGATCGACAAGCCCGGCAAGGGTGCATTCTACGCCACAGAGCTTAGTGACGTTCTGCAGCGCTATGGCATCGAGAATTTGCTGGTCTGCGGCGTCACCACCGAAGTCTGCGTCAACACCACGGTGCGCGAGGCCAATGACCGCGGCTATCGCTGCGTGGTGTTAGCAGATGGCTGCGCATCCTACTTTCCCGAGTTTCACGAGATGGGCCTGAAGATGATCAAGGCCCAGGGCGGCATCTTCGGCTGGGTCTCGGACTCGGCCGCGGTGCTGGACGCACTTTTACCGGAGATTCCAAGAACGGCAGTAGCGGGGGGATTACGATGAGCATGGGCACGACGGGGACTGCAGGTACTTCAGGATTCAAGCCGGCCTTGTGGACGCCGGGCGACTGGAACGCGTTGTTCGGTTTTGGCACCAACATTCTCGTCAACATGCTGGTGCTGACCGGCCTGTTGCGCTTCGTGCTGAAGATGCCTGATAGCATCGTGTTCGGCCGCATCCTGCCGGCGCTCGGCCTGATGATGTGCCTCTCCACCTTTTACTACGCCTACCTCGCTTACAGGCTGGCGCAGAAGACCGGCCGCAACGACGTCTGCGCGCTGCCGTCGGGCGTCAGCGTGCCCCACATGTTCATCGTCACCTTCGTGATCATGCTGCCGATCACTCTCAAGACCGGCGACCCCGTCAAGGGCTGGTCGGCCGGTCTCGTCTGGGTGTTCTTCCAGAGCTTTATCCTGATGATCGGCGGCTTCATCGCGCCTTATATCCGAAAGATCACCCCGCGCGCCGCGCTGCTCGGCACGCTCGCCGGCGTCTCCGTCACCTTCATCTCGATGCGCCCGGCGCTGGAGATGTACATGACGCCGCAGATCGGGCTGGTCTGTTTTGCCATCATTCTGGTGAGCTGGTTCGGCGGCGTGAAATATTGGAGAGGCATGCCGGCCGGCCTCGTCGCCATCGCGGCCGGCATGCTCATCGCCTGGGGTTCGAACCTGTTCGGTCTCGGCCTTGGTGGGTTGAGCCTGAAGGGCGTCGGCGACGCCTTTGCGAACTTCGGCTTCTCGGTGCCGTTACCTGCCTTCGGCCAGGTCTTCTCCGGCTTTGAATTCCTCGGCATCATTCTGGTCACGGCAATTCCGTTCGGCATCTACGACCTCGTCGAGGCCATGGACAATGTCGAAAGCGCGGAAGCGGCCGGCGACGAATATCCGACCACGCGGGTGCTGACCGCGGACGGTGTCGTCAGCCTGATCGGCTGCCTGATGGGCAATCCCTTCATCAACGCTGTTTACATCGGCCATCCCGGCTGGAAGGCGATGGGCGGGCGGATCGGCTATTCCGCGGCGACCGGCCTCATGGTGGTGCTGCTGTCGTGGTTCGGCATCATCTCGGTATTGCTGGCGCTGGTGCCTGTGGTCGCGATCTCGCCGATCCTGCTCTATATCGGCATGCTGATCGGCGCGCAGGCGTTCCAGGCCACGCCGGTCAAGCACGCGCCTGCGGTCGTGCTGGCATTGACGCCGCATCTCGCGGCGTGGGCGAAGCTGCAGATCGACACCATGCTGGGATCGACGATCACGGCCGCGCAGAGCGTTGGCGGTCTGGCCGCCGACAAGGTCGACGCGGTCAAGACCGCAGCCATCGCGTCGCTGCCGCAGCAGGGCGTGCTCTATCGCGGCCTCGAAGTGATGGGCGGCGGCTCGATCCTCGCCGGCCTCGTGCTCGGCGCGATCGGCGTGTTCGTGATCGAGCGCGATTTTCTCAAAGCTTCGGCCTTTGCGCTGGCCGGCGCCGTCATGACCTATTTCGGCTTCATGCACGGCGAGGCCGTCGGCATCGGCGTCACGCCGGGCGTGGCGCTGGCCTACGTGGTGATGGCGGCCGGACTGTTCGCGCTGGCGAAGAGCAGCCCGAGCGCGAGTTACAGTTCGCAAGTGCCGGCGGCAGCACCGGCGGAGTAGCAGGCTGTCGCATTCCCCGGACGCTGCGCAGCGCGTCAGCGGTGCGCTGCAGAGCCGGGGTCCATGCCGCAGCTGGGTCCCGGCTCTGCGAAGCAGCGTTTCACGCTGCATCGCGTCCGGGACACGCACCATTCCTAGCCCTTCACGAACGCCAGCATCGTGCCGTTGCCTGCAGCCGGCGGCACCACAACCCCGTCAGCGCTTTTCACGCCGACAGCACCCAGCGCTTTCTCCGCCGCAGCGACATCGGCCGCGATCACAAGCCCCGCGCCGCCACGCTCGGGCAGTCCCGCCAGCGGGACGTCAGGGTAGCGGGTACCGAGCTGGGTCTTTGTCAGGAATACGAAATCGGCGCGGTCGCCGCCCGAGGGAACCGCAATGACACCGTCCGGTTCGACCCTTGCCTCACGATCGATCATGCTCGCGAGTTGCGCGGCGTCGTCTGCCGGCTCCGGGGTTACGATCAGCACCTGCTTCAGGCGCTTGGCGCCATTGGCATGCTTCATCAGTTCAGGAATCCACACCGTCTCGCGCGTCTTGTGCTGGCAGGCAAAGATGCGCACGCCGCCGGGCGCTTCCGCCGTTGGCCATTGGAAGGTCCGAAACTTCGCGGCAGACATGCTGCCATCCGGCATCGTCACCGGCCGCTCGAAGTCGGTGGGTCCAACCGGCGTATAACCGCGCGCGCGAATTTCCTCGGCGCCTTCAGCCGAGTCCACCGCCGTGAAGGCAATGCGCTCGATCCCTTCGCCGCTCGTTTCAAGAAACGCCCGCGCCGGAGCATTATGTTCTGTCGGCGTCAGCACGCCGAGCAATTCCATATAGTCAGGGTCGAACATGATGGTGTAGTTGCCCGATCCCATATGGGCGCTGTGGGTGCCGCGCGGCGACACCGAAAAGCCGAGCCGTTTGTAGTTTTCGGCTGATTTGTCGAGGTCCTTCACCATGACCACGGCGTGATCGATTCCGATGACGTTTTTGAGTGCCACTTCTTGTTTCCTTGGGCTTCGTTAGCGGGCTAAACTAAGCAGAACGATCAGTTGCCTGCAAGAAAGGATGCCGATGAATACGAGCAACGTCCGCTGGCCTTCTTCGCTGTGGGCGGCCGTGACGCCATCGGGGCCTGAATTGCCTGAATTGACCGGCACACAAGAGGTGGACGTGATCGTGATCGGCGGCGGCTTCACTGGCCTTTCCACCGCGCTGCATCTGCGCGAGGCGGGCGTAGATGTCGCGATCGTCGAGGCGGCGGAGCCGGGCTGGGGCGCCTCGGGGCGCAACAACGGCCAGGTGATCCCGACGCTGTCGCGGCCCGATCCGGAGGACATTGTCGCCAAACACGGCGAGGCGGGAGAACGTTTTGTCGGCATGCTGCGCGACAGTGCTTCTTATCTCTTCGACGTGACAAGGCGCTACAACATCGATGCCGAAGGGGAGCAGGCCGGCTGGGTTCAGCCGGTGCATTCGCCGGGTCGCATCAAGATTGCCGAACGGCGGGTGCGGCAGTGGTCGAAGTTCGGCGCGCCCGTTGAGCTGCTCTCGCGCGAGCAGACGCGGAACATGCTCGGCTCCGATGCATGGTTCGGCGGCTTCTGGAACAAGACCGGCGGCCACATCAACCCGCTGGCGCTGGCCCGCGGTCTCGCGCGCGCCGTGCTTGGGCTTGGCGCACGCATCTACGCGCGCTCCCCGGCCGAAAGCTTCGAGCGCCGCAACGATCGCTGGGTGGTGAAGACCGCGAAGGGTGAGATCTCCGGCCGCGCGTTGGTGGTAGCGACCAACGCCTATAGCGGCGAATTTTCAAAGTCGCTGGTGCCTGACATCGCGCGCGAGGTGATGCCGGTGCTGTCCTGGCAGATGGCGACGCAGCCCTTGTCCGACAACGTCCGCAAGACCATCATTGCCGGCCGGCAGGCGATGTCGGATACCCATAGCGAGCTCTATTTCGCGCGCTATGACGCCCGAAGCCGGCTCGTCACCGGTGGCGCGGTGATCGGCCCCGGCAACAAGGTCGAACGGATCAAGGCGCGCGTCACCGAACGCCTGCAGCGGCTGTGGCCGCAGATCGGCGAGGTCTCGTTCGATTATATCTGGAACGGCTATGTCGGCATGACCACGGACTTCCTGCCGCGCATTCACAAGCTCGGTCCCAATGCCTATGGCTGGACCGGCTGCAACGGCCGCGCAGTCGCGCTGACGATCCCGCTTGGCAGTGAACTGGCAAAGGCCGTCCGCGGCGTGCCGGAAAACGAACTGGCGCTGCCGTTCACCGAGCCGGTGCCGATCGTAGCGCACGGCATGCTGCGCAAGCTCGCGCCGCTGATGCTGCTGGTCTACCGCCGCAGAGATGCGAGGGAGATGGCGTGATGCCGGCGCCGCCGTAGCACTTCTCCCTTGCCCCGCTGTTGCGAATCGAGACCAGCGAAGCTGGCTCCTGAAGGGCGGGTTTGCCAGGAAAAGCGCCGGATGAGGTGTCTCAAAGCCCTTAAAAACAGGGTTCGGCGGCTTCGGAGGCCTAAAAACCAGCCAAAATTGGACGAATCAGTTCAACTCGACTAGCGAGATAGCTGTGCAGAATGTCGGAAACCCTGTTTTTTAGGCGGTTTCCGCCATATCGTCGCCTGTGCCAGAATCAATGGAGCAACCATGGCTACCCAAATGTCTAAGTCGCAGCTGATCGAAAAGATCGCGACCACCACCGAAGTTTCGAAGAAGGAAGTCAAGAACGTGATGGACACGCTCGTTGACGTTGGCCACAAGGAGCTCAAGAAGAACGGGGTGTTCCTCGTCCCCGGCTTCGCGAAGTTCGTCGTGGTCAAGAAGCCCGCGACCAAGGCTCGGAAGGGCACCAACCCCTTCACGGGCGAGGAAATGATGTTCAAGGCCAAGCCGGCCCGCAAGATCGTCCGGGCCCGCCCGGTCAAGGCCGCCAAGGACGCGGTTTAAGAAGAGCGAAAAGGCCCCCGGCGACGGGGGCCTTTTTGTTTGGCGGCTGGGCGCTTTCCCCGGATGCTGCGCAGCGGGCCGCGTTAGCGGCGTGGTGCGCTGCTGATCCGGGGTCCACATGCCGAAGGGTCCCGGCTCTGCGGAGAAGCGCTGCACCGCGTCCGGGACACGAGAGACGGATTGGCAAAAGCGATATCGGCTTAAACCACCGGCGAACGGCCGCCATCGACATTGATGGCGGTGCCAGTGATGAACGATCCCTGCTCGGAAGCGAGGAAGCAGGCCAGGTTGGCGAATTCCTCCGCCGTGCCGATGCGCCCCAGCGGGGTGCCCTTGGCGAGGTTTTTCGCAAATACCTCGAAGTCCATCTCCGGCGCCTGCGCCGCGTGCCGCTTCACCCATTGATCGCTCATGATCAGGCCGACCAGCATGGCATTGACCAGGATGTTGTGCTCGCCGCCTTCGCTCGCCATCACCTTGGTCAGCGCCATGCCGGCCGCCCGCGATACCGAGGTGGGCGCCGACGAGGCGGCCGGCGCCTTGGCGTAGGTATTGAGCACGTTGATGATGCGGCCCCATTTGCGCGCCTTCATGCCCGGCCAGACCAGCCGGCTGAAACGGATCGCGGCAAACAGTTTGAGATCGAGGTCTTCCTGCCAGGCTTCGTCGGAGATGTTCTCGAAGGTCATCGTCCGCGCGGTGCCCGCGTTGTTGACGAGGATGTCGACAGGGCCGAGATCGGCGGTGATCTTGTCGTGCGCCTTCGAAATGTCCGAAGCCTTCGAGACGTCGCAGACATAATCGCGAACCTCGAGGCCGTCCTTGACGAGCAGCTCCCGCGCGGCCTTCAGGTCTTGCGCGCCGCGCGCCAGCATCGCGACCTTGGCGCCGGAGACGGCGAATTGCCGCGCGACGGCGAGCCCAATCCCCTTGCTGCCGCCGGTGACGACGGCGACGCGATCTTTCATCGTGACTTGCATGTTGTTCTCCCGATCGCGGTCTTTGATGCCGCTGGTCAGGCCGATGCCGATGATCGGCCGATCATGCCATCATGGTTCCGCGGGCCGGCATGATCAAGCAGCCTGCAGGTGAGGGCAGCTTCGCGCTTCACGCATCGCGCCGATTGGCGACGGCGTCGCCGCGGACGGGATCGGCAGGGGAGGGATTGTAACGCGCCGCTCGCGGCCGATGACGACCACGTGATCACCAGAAATACCATCCGGTTCGGAACGCGTCTTCGAAAGGATTTTTCCCGTTTGCCGCCGCCGGGAATGGCATCGTTGCTATTTTCACCGCGGGCTTGTTGCGACCGGCAGGCAGACCAAGATCAAACAGAACAAACAATGGAGTCCGGGAGACCACCATGGGCCTGCAGCAAGCAAAACTCGAATCGCTTCCCTTCGTGACGGCCGAGCTGAACTATCTCGCGCCGACACCGGGAAAACCCCGCACCTACGCCTTCGATCCGCCGCCGGGCGAACCCAAATCGACCGCGCTGCCCGAACCGCACAACGTCCCGATCTTCGACGCGCGCCTGATCGCCGGCAACCTCTCTTTGGACCGCGAAGGTTTTGCGCTGGTCCGCCATCCCACCATCGTCAAGAATTTCTACGACGATAAGGAAGTCAGAAGCGTCTACTATCCCGCCGTGGAAGCCTTCCTGAAAGCGACGCTCAAAGCTGACCGCGTCTTCATCTTCGACCACACCGTGCGCAAGCGCGTGGAGGGTGCCGCCGATATCAGGGGCGCCGGTCCGCGCCAGCCCGCAACGCGCGTCCATGTCGACCAGACCGACAGTTCGGGCGCCAATCGCGTTCGCGAGCATCTGCCCGATGAGGCGGACAAACTTCTGAAGGGACGCGTGCAGGTCATCAACGTCTGGCGGCCGATCCGCGGTCCGCTGCGCGATACTCCGCTTGCGATGTGCGACGGTCAAACTGTCGAGGCGGGCGATCTCGTCGCCTCCGACCTGATCTATCCGAACCGCAGCGGCGAGACCTATTCCGTAAAATACAATCCGAACCATCGCTGGTACTACATTCCGGAAATGCGGACCGACGAGGCGCTGCTGCTGAAGTGCTACGATTCCGCAACCGACGGCCGCACGCGGTTCGGGCCGCATACCGCGTTCATCGATCCGACCACGCCGGTTGATGCTGCCCCGCGCGAAAGCATCGAGCTGCGGACGCTGGTGTTCCACCGGAACTGAACGGCGCGACAGGCGGATTCGCATTCCCACCCTATTGATGATACCTCGCCCCAAACAGTTTTGGGGCGAGACGGCTCATGGACGGCAAGGCCGATGGCGCGGATATTAACATCCGCGCCCTGATTTTCGCGCTGCTGGCGCTGGCCTGCGGCCACATGCTGTCGACGCTCTTGCGCACTATTCCGGCGATCAGCCTCGATGTGATGGCGGCTGACTTCGCTACGGCCCCGCAGACGCTGGCGAGCCTCACCTCGATCTATCATTTCGCCTTCGCCGCCTCGCAGATTCCGGTCGGCGCCGCGATGGATCGCTTCGGCGTGCGCCCGGTTTCCCTGAGCCTCCTTGCCGGAACCATCGTCGGCGCGCTGGCGTCCGGGCTCGCGACCGGGCCGGAGGGCTTTCTGTTCGGGCAGTTCCTGCTCGGCGTCGCCACCTCGGGCATGCTGATGTGCCCGATGACGCTGGCCGCCAAGCAGATGTCGGCGGCGCGCTTTGGCCTGTGGTCGGGCATCATCCTGTCGATCGGCAATATCGGCATGCTGTTGTCGGCAAGCCCGCTGGCTTTTGTCGTCGAACTCTGGGGATGGCGCGCGGGATTCTGGATCTCCGCAGGCTTCGGCGCTGTGGTGGCGATTGCGGTGTTCCTGCTGGTCCCGAAACAGCCGGCTGCGCATGCGGACCGATCTTCGCCGCTCTCACAAATGGCCGAGGTGCTGCGCATCGGTCTCTCGTATCAGCTTCGCGGCCTGATCGCGCTGGCGCTGGTGTCGCTCGCGGCCTCGCTGGTGCTGCGGGGATTGTGGGGCGGCCCATGGCTGATGGAGATCAAGGCGCTCGGCCGCATCGAGGCGGGCAATATGCTCGGCCTGTTCACGCTCGCCTTGATCGCTGGCCCCGTCCTGATGGGGATTCTCGATCGCAGCATCGGCCACCGCCGCGAAGTGCTGGCTGCCACGCATTGCTTTGCCGCGCTGCTGCTCGCCCTGATGGCGGCCGGCGCACCGCATTATCCGCTGTCCGAACTGCTCAGTGTGAAGGCCATGCCGGCCCAGATC
Source organism: Bradyrhizobium sp. AZCC 1610 (assembly GCF_036924515.1). Classification (NCBI taxonomy): domain Bacteria; kingdom Pseudomonadati; phylum Pseudomonadota; class Alphaproteobacteria; order Hyphomicrobiales; family Nitrobacteraceae; genus Bradyrhizobium; species Bradyrhizobium sp. AZCC 1610. The sequence continues at coordinate 1,510,721 of NZ_JAZHRR010000001.1, forward strand.
GACGGCGCGCTGTTCGCCCTGATCGGCATCGCCATATCGACGCAGCCATTGCTTTACGGCATGACGCGGCAGCTCATAGACGCGCAGAATGCCGGCAAGGCGCTGTCGGCAATCAATCTCGCGTTCTTCCTTGGCGCGGCGCTGATGCAATCGACGACGGGCGTGGTGGCGACGATCTTCGGCCTTCCTGCAGTGCTGCTATTCATGGCCGCGACCTTGATCGTCGGGACGATTGTGTTTTTGATGCATACCTGACCATTGGACGGAACCACGCATGTACCCGGATCCGAACTCGTCCTCGCAAAAGATGTACGACCGCGCGCTGGCGAGCCTGCCCGGCGGCAACACCCGCACCACCGTGTTCATGAAGCCCTATCCGATCTACGCCGCGCGCGGCGAGGGCTGCCGGGTCTGGGATCTCGACGGCAACGACTATATCGACTGCATCAACAATTTTACCTCGCAGATCCACGGCCACGCTCATCCCGCATTGATAAGAGCGGCCACCGCGCAACTGGCGCTGGGGTCGGCGTTCGGCTTGCCAACGGAATCCGAGGTCGAGCTTGCCGAACTGCTCGTTTCGCGATTGCCCTCGGTCGAACAGGTCAGGTTTGCGAACTCCGGCACGGAAGCCGTGATGATGGCGCTGAAAGCGGCGCGTGCGCATACCGGCCGCCCCAGGATCGCCAAATGCGAGGGCGCCTATCACGGTTCTTATGACTACGCCGAGGTGAGCCTCGATCCGACACCGGAGGCCTGGGGCCGCAACGCGCCGGTTTCGGTTGCCTACGCGAAGGGCACGCCCGACAATGTACTGGCCGACGTCGTCACCATTCCCTTCAACGACACTGAAGCCGCCGTCAGCCTGATCCGCGAGCACGGCGAGGGGCTCGCCTGCGTGCTGGTCGATCCCATGCCGAACCGTGCCGGTCTCGCACCGGCGGATCACGCTTATCTGGAGGCACTTCGAAAAGTCACGCGCGAGGTCGGCGCGCTCCTGATCTTCGACGAGGTCATCACCTTTCGCCTCGGCTATCGCGGCGCGCAGGGCATCTGGAATATCGATCCAGATCTGACTACGCTCGGCAAGATCATCGGCGGCGGCTTTCCGGTCGGTGCGATCGGCGGCCACCGGTATGTCATGGCGGTGTTCGATCCGCGCCCGGGCAAGCCGGCGCTGCCGCATGGCGGCACGTTCTCCGCCAATCCGATGACGATGCGCGCCGGGATCGCCGCGATGGAGCTGCTCGACGACGCGGCCTTTGCGCGGCTCGACGCGATGGGCGAGGCGGTGCGCTCCGGCATCGACGCCGCATTCAAGCGCCACGGCGTACCCGGCGGTACGGTGGGCCTCGGCTCGCTGCTCAAGATTCATTTCGCCGACCGCCCGATCCGCGACTATCGCTCGGCCTATCTGAGCGAGCAGGAGGCGCGGCGACAGGCGGTGTTTACCCGCGCATTTCTCAATCGCGGCGTGCTGGCCGCGGGCAATGGCTTGATGGCATTGTCGACCCCGATGACGGATGCCGATATACATGCGATCATCGATGCGGCGTCGGGCGCGCTCGACGAAGTCGCACGCACGCCGTGACGACGCTGCGTAGGATGGGTGGAGCGTAAGCGATACCCATCATTTGCGGCACGTGATAGTGATGGGTATCGCTCCGCTCCACCCATCCTACGAACCAACGATAACAACGGCACCGAATGTCCGCCAAGATCGATCCCATCACGCGCTCCGTCGTCCAGCACCGCCTCAGTTCGATCGTGAAAGAGATGGGCGAAGCCATGCTTCGCACCTCCTATTCGCAAATCCTCAATTCCAGCCGCGATTTTTCGCTGGCGATCTGCGACACCGGCGGACGCCTGATCGCGCAGGCCGATCACCTTCCGGTTCACGTTGGCGCGCTGCCATGGGCGACGCTTGCGGTCGAGGAGCGGTTCAAGGACGTGCAACGGGGCGACGTCATCCTGCTCAACGATCCCTATCATGGCGGCAGCCATCTGCCTGACTTGACCGCCTTCGTGCCGGTCTTCGCCGGCGACAAGCGGCTGCTCTGGACCATCGTGCGCGCGCACCAGAGCGATATCGGCGGCGCCACCCATGGCGCCTATAATCCCGCCGCCACCGAGATCTATCAGGAAGGTCTGCGCGTCCCGCCAATAAAACTCTATGAGGCCGGCAAGCTGCGTGGCGATCTGCTCGATCTGCTGGCGCTGAACATTCGTAACCCCAGGGAATTTCGCGGCGATCTCGCCGCCATGCTCGGCGCAGCGCATCTCGGCGAGCGGCGGCTGTCGCGGCTGTTTGCCGAGTTCGGCGCGCCTGTCGTCGAGGCGGCGGTCGAAGCGATCCTCGACGCGACCGAGCAGCAGACCCGCGCTGTCGTTTCGACCTGGAAGGACGGCGTCTTCCACGGCGAGGCGTTTCTCGACGATGACGGCCACGGCCGCACCGACATCCGCATCGCCGCCAAGGTCACCAAGAAAGGCAGCGACGTCGAGGTCGATCTGTCCGACTCCGATCCGCAATCCACCAGTTTTGTGAACTCGTCGCACGCCAACATGCAAGCCGCGGTTGCGATGGCGTTTGCCTACCTGATCGACGCTGAAATTCCCAAGAACACCGGCGCGCTGCGGCCGCTGAAGGTAGTTGCAAAACAGGGCACGGTGGTGTGGGCCGATCCGGGCCGGCCGGTGACCTTGTGCACCAGCCATCCCTCGAATGAAATCGTCGAAGCCATCGTGAAGGCGCTGTCGGCGTCGTGCCCGGAGCGTGCGATGGCCGGCTGGAGCCGCCGATTCCGGATCGCGATCCAGGGCGAGGACCCGCGCACGGGAAAGAATTTCATCTGGCATTTGTTCCAGGCGCGGCCGGGCGGCGGCGCGTCGTCGGGCGGCGACGGCTGGTCGTCGATCGGCGAGTGGCATTCGGTCGGCGGGCTGAAGTTCGGCAGCCTGGAGGTCGCCGAGGTGCGCTTTCCCCTGCATTTCCGCCGCCACGAATTCCGCTCCGGCTCCGGCGGCGACGGCCAGTTTCGAGGCGGCCTCGGCGTGTCGCTCGATCTGGTGCTGGAAACCGAGAAGATCGCGAAAGGCAACACCGCGGGTGACGGCGCGCGCCACGGTCCCTGCGGCATGCTCGGCGGCGAGGACGGCAAGCCGCATCACTATCGCCTGCTGTCCGAAGGCTGCGAGCCGCGCGTGCTGCGCACCAAGGAAGTCGGCATCGAGCTGCGTCCCGGCGATTGCCTCGAGATCCGTTCCTCCGGCGGCGGCGGTTGGGGGCCGCCTGACAAGCGATCGGCGAAGGCGCGCCAACGCGACCGCGAGCAGGGCCTGACGGACGTCGCGGCGAAGCAGGCGTCCTCATGATGTTCAGGATAGGCGTTGACGTCGGCGGGACCTACACCGATCTCGTGGCCACCGATGAGAGCGGGCAGACGATATTTGCAAAATCGCCATCGACCCCGGCGGATCAATCCATCGGCGTGATGGCGGGCCTGGAAGAACTGGCGCGGCGGCTGCACGTCACACGCGCGGAAATGCTGGCCGCGACCGACCGGCTGGTTCACGGCACCACGGTTGCCACCAATGCGCTGCTGGAGCGCAAAGGCGCAAAAGTCGCCCTGCTCACGACCGAGAGCCACCGCGACGTCATCGAGATGCGCGAGGGTCTCAAGCCCGATCGGTACGACCTGCGCTCGCCGCCGCCGGAGCCGCTGGTGCCGCGCGAACGGCGCTTTGGCGTCAGGGAGCGGCTCAAGGCGAACGGCCAGGTGCTGATTCCGCCGGATGCGAAATCGCTCGACGACGCGATTGCCGGGGTCAGGCAATCAGGCGCGACATCGGTCGCGGTGTGCTTCCTGCATTCCTATCTCAATCCTGTTCATGAACTCGCCGCCGTCGAGCGGCTGACGCAGGCGCTGCCGGATATCAGCATCTCGCGCTCCAGCGACGTGCTGCCGCAGATCAAGGAATATGAACGCGTCTCGACCACGATCGTGAACGCCTATGTCGAGCCGATCGTGCGGCGCTATCTGACCAACCTCGAAGCTCGGCTCGGCGAGGCCGGCTTCAAGGGCAGTCTGTTTGTCGTGCTGTCGCATGGCGGCATGGCCCCCGTCGAGGAAGCCTCGCGGCTTGCCGCGGGCACGGTGCTGTCGGGCCCCGCGGGCGGCATGTCCGGCGGGCGGCGCTGTTCTGATCTGGTCGGCATTCCCGACCTGGTGCCGTTCGACATGGGCGGCACCTCTACCGACATCTCGCTGATAACAGGGGGGCAGGCGTCGCTCTCCGCCGACGGCATGCTGGCTGGCCAACGCATCGCGCTGCGCAGCCTCGACATTGCGAGCATCGCCGCCGGCGGCGGCTCGATCGCCAGCGTCGATGCCAGCCGCACGCTGCGGGTGGGGCCGGAAAGCGCGGGCTCGGTGCCGGGCCCGGCTTGCTACGGCAATGGCGGCTTGGCCGCGACCGTCACCGACGCCAATGTCGTGCTCGGCTATCTCGATGCCGCAGCCTTCATGGGCGGCAAGCGGCCGCTCGACCGCGCGGCGTCGGAAGCCGCAGTCGACCGCGTTGCGAAGTCGATGGAACTGTCGCGCCTGGAGGCCGCCGCCGGCATCTACCGCATGATCAATCTCAACATGGCCGATGGCATCCGCCTGATGACGCTGCGTCGCGGCGTCGATCCGCGCAAATTTGCGCTGTTGAGTTTCGGCGGCGCGGCAGGCCTGCACGCCGCGGAAGTGGCGCGCGAACTCGAGATCAAGCGCATCATCGTGCCGACGGTGGCCTCGGTGCTATCGGCCTGGGGCATGCTGACCAGCGATCTCCGCTACGAGGTCAGCCGCACGCATTACGGCGCGGCCGCCCGCATCACCGCTGATGAAGTGGGCGAACTCTTTGCCGGACTGGAGCAGCAGGCGGCCGGCCGGCTTCGCTCATGGTTCAACGGAAAGATTTCGATCGAGCGCTCCGCCGAGATGCGCTACGGCGAACAGATTTTTGAAATCGACGTCTCGCTGGATGGCCTCGACTGGAACGCGCCTGATCTGGTGGACCAGATCGAGGACCGCTTTCACGTCAGGCACGAGGAATTGTACACCTACGCCTCGCGCGGCCAGGAAGTCGTCTTCGTAAACGCCCGCGTCGCCGCCGTCGGCGAAGTCGCGCGGCAGGACGAGACCGCGCGGGAGGCCGCGACATCCAGCACCTGTGCGCCACGCAACCGGCGGCAAGCCTTCTTCGGCGGCTGGCGCGAAGTCCCGGTCTATGCGCTCGACGAGCTGCGGCCCGGGCACACTTTGACGGGCCCTGCAATCATCGAAGCCGAGACCACGACCGTGCTCGTCGAATCTGGCGACCGCGTCACGGTCAATGCGTTGGGCTGGCTGGATATTTCGCTGCGCTGATATGTAGGATGGGTGGAGCGAAGCGATACCCATCAACTTTGTGCGCTGTCATTGATGGGTATCGCTGCGCTCCACCCATCCTACGGGCTACGTTGCTGCTCAATCGGTGCATTACCGGTTGCGGCCTCTACACGGCCAATCTCGACCATGTATGCGGCCAAGACCCAATTCGTTCGCCAGCCACAACGGAACCGTTGCCTCTTGAGGCCCTTCGCGTATCACCGGCACCACGGGCCCGCCGCATGGATCGACCCGGTCGTCCTCAGGGCGATAACGATATCGTGGAACAATATTGTAATCCCAATAGGGAGTTGGCGTTACGATGGGCACCCTGATGATGGGCCTTGCTCGTGGTTCACGAACGACTTGGGCCGTCTGCGCATGCGCTACGGTACCAAACGTGCCCAGGCTACACAGGACCAGGGCCGTTCCCAAAGCTACGATCGTTATCCTCATGCCTCGACCTCCTTGCCACACACTGCTTAGATGCAAATCGGATATCCAGCGATGTTCGAATTCGTGCCGCTGCTGAGGGTATATCGGACATCAAACACGCCTGAACCGCAACGTCTCATTTTATGAAGATTGGCGATCCATGTGGCCTGGCAATGCCGCGCCGCCAACATTTCATTTTAACAACCTGAACTCCCGCGCTATCATTGTCATCGCTGGGTGGCGTCACGAGCTCTGAACAGCTCGGGTTCGAGGGCCGCGTTGATGAAAACAAGAATAAAATGGCTGTCACCAGCCTTCTTCACTGCATTGTTGCTGGCATCGATTTGGCTCGCCCCGCCAACCCGCGCTGCCGGTGTGACAGACACCGAAATCCGCATCGGCAACATCATGCCCTATACCGGGCCATTGGCCGCGTTCGCTTCGATCGGCAGGGCTGAAGCCGCCTATTTCGACATGGTCAACGAGCGCGGCGGCATCAACGGGCGCAAGATCAAATTCATCTCGCGCGACGACAGCTCCAATCCGAGAACGGCGGTCGAGCACACCCGTGAACTGGTCGAGCAGGAGCGCGTGCACCTGATGTTCGGATCGTTCGGCACGCCGAGCAATCTGGCGACGCGAACCTTTCTCAATGAGAGGAATATCCCACAGCTCTTTGTCGCCTCCGGCGACGAGGAGTGGGCGCATCCGAAGCGATTTCCATGGACGATGGGCTGGCAGCCGACGTTCCGGGCCGAGGGGCGGATTTATGCTAATTACATCCAGGCTGCCTATCCGAGCAGGAAGATAGCCGTGCTGTGGCAGAACGACCAGTTTGGTCGCGATCTGTTCCGGGGATTGCAGGAGGGCCTCGGCCTCACCGCCAACATGATCGTGGCCGATATCGCTATTGAGGCTGATATGTCGATCGATACCCAGGTTGACATCCTCAAGAACTCCGGTGCTGAAGTGCTTGTGCTCAATTGCGCGCCGCCGATCTCGGCGCGTGCGATCCGCAGGGCGGCCGAACTGGGTTGGCATCCACAGTTGTTGCTGGTCAATGCGGCGGCTTCGATCGCGAACGCGCTGAGACCGGCGGGGCTTCAGAATTCCGTCGGCGTGATCTCGACCTCGTTCCTGAAGGACGCCGGCGACACCGCCTGGAAGGAAGACCCTGCCATCAAGGACTGGCTAGCGTTCATGGACAAATATTATCCCGACGGCGACAAGGCGGATAGCTACGCCATCTTCGGCTATGCGGCGGCGGCCACCCTGGTCCAGGTGTTGACCCAGTGCGGCGACGACCTGTCGCGCGAGAACATCATGCGGCAGGCGGTGTCGCTCAGGAATTACCACAGTCCGGTCGCGCTTCCGGGAATTGCGATCAACACCGGCCCGGCCGACTTCCACCCGATCGAGCAGATGCGGTTGGTGCAGTTCGACGGCAATTCCTGGCAGCCGATCGGCGACGTGATCGAGAGCGCGTTTGCGAGCGCGCCGGGCGATAAGTGATGGCGACTATGTAGGATGGGTGGAGCGAAGCGATACCCATCAGCGTCTTGCGCGGCGATTGATGGGTATCGCTTCGCTCCACCCATCCTACGTATCGGCCGCTACTTCTTCTGCCCGTAATTCAACAGCCCGCCCTTGCTCTTCGGCGGGTGGGCGCGCAGGCCTTCCTCGTTGGGTTCGGTGCCCCAGCCGGGGCGATCCGGCATGATGAGATGGCCGTCGACGATCTCGGGCACATGCGTGAACAGCTCGTGGTCCCATGCCAGGCGGTCGATATCGGTTTCCATGATGCGCAAATTTGGCACGGCGGCCGAGAAATGCGCGTTCTGCATGGTGCAGAGGTGGCCGTAGAAATTATGCGGGGCGACGTTGACCTCGAAATGCTCGGCGGCGGCGGCGATCTTCATCGATTGCCACACCCCGTTCCACGGCGTGTCGATGATCGCCACATCCATCGCCTGTTCGTTGAAGTAGGGCAGGAATTCGCGCAAGCCTAATAGTGTCTCGCAGGATGAGACCGGGTGCGGGCTCTGGCGGCGGATGTAGCCGAGCGCCTGCGGATTGAAGGTGTCGATCTCGACCCAGAACAAGTCCATGTCCTTGATGGCGCGCAGGATCTTCAGATACCCTTCCGTCTTGGCGTTGAAGTTGAGGTCGAGCAGCAGGTCGACGTCAGGCCCGGCGCCGTCGCGGATCGCCTCGAGGTGTATGCAGAGATTGCGCAGCACCTTGCGGTCAACATTGATCTCCGGCTCGAATGGCGAGCCGAAGCCGGGCCGCCAGCCCTGCGGCTTGCCGTCGGTGTAGACGAAGATGTTGGTCTTCATCGCCGTAAAGCCCTTCTCGCGGACCTCGTTGCCGATCGATTTGACGCCATCGAGGCTGGTGATCGCCGGCTTGAACCAGTCGGGATGGTTGATGCGCCAGGTCGCGCAATGCGACCAGTAGACCCGGATGCGGTCGCGGATCTTGCCGCCGAGCAGCTCGTAGCAGGGCACACCCAGCGACTTGGCCTTGACGTCGAGCAGCGCGTTCTCGATGGCGCCAAGTGCCAGCGCTACCACGCCGCCCGCGGCCGGCCGCGTCGCGGCAAACAGTTCCGCATGGATCCGCTCGTGCTGGAAGGCGTTCTTGCCGACCACGCGCGCCCCGAGACGCTCGATCGCCGCGGTCACGCCGGGTGCGCCAAAGCCCTCGTCATATTCGCTCCAGCCGACGATACCGTCCTCGGTCATGATCTTGACGAAGTGGTAGTTGCGCCAGCCGGCGTCGCAGGCGAGCGTTTCGACGCTTCTTACGGTGGTGGCTTTTTTCATGATTTCCTGCCCCGGGCTTGTTGTTGTGGTTGGCCGATAACAACAATGGATTGGCGGGGCCGTCAATTGCAGGGCAGCGCATAAGGGCAGAGCATGGCCTGCATGGTTTGCCCCGTGCCGCGAAGCATTGGCTCCTTCGTCGGTCGGGTGACCCGGGCATGACGAGGTAGCGGACCGGCTATGCTTGCGGCGGAAACAGCGTCGGCTTCCGCCGCTCGAACACCTGCCGCCCGTTCTTGAATCCCATCAGCATGTCGGGCAGTTCCGCAATTGCGTTGGTCCCGCTGTCGGTGTCGAGGATGACCAGATCGGCCGGGTTACCCGGCGCGATACCATAGTCCCGCAGGTTCATCAGCCGCGCCGGCAGCTCGGTGACGAGATCGAGGCAGGCATCGAACTCGCTGATCCCGGCATGCGCGACATTGGCGTAGAAATTCGCCATCCGCAGCAGCGAGGCATCGCCGAACGGGGTGAAGGGATTGAGCACATTGTTGGTCGCGACCGAACACACGACGCCGTTCTCGACGAGCTTGTGCGCCACTGTCAGCCCGCGCGGCGCATTATGCGTGGCGTCGCGGCCCATCAGATAGAGATCGGTCGCGGGCAGCACGGTCACGGCGACGCCTGATTTGGCCAGCCGCACTGCGGCTGCCTTCAGCCGGTCTGGCGGCAGCGCGGACAGTTTCGTGGCATGACCGATCGCGACGCGGCCCTGGTAGTTGCGCCGTTCGGTCTGCCGGCAGACCTCTTCGAGATGCCACCACGACGGATCGAGATCGAAGTCGAGGTGCAAATCGATATCGACATCGAACTCCTGCGCCAGGTCGAAGATTTTTTCGAGATGCGCATTCGGGTCGGTGTCCATATAGGGGCAGCCGCCGATCGCTTCGCCGCCGTCGCGCAGCGCGGCGACCAGGAGTTTCTCGGCGCCGGGATCGTTGGTCAGGCCTTCCTGCGGAAACACGCAGATCGAGAGATCGATCGCCCAGGCATAGTCGTGCTTCAGCGCCTTGACCGCTTCGAAGCCGCGCAAGCCGATGCGCGGATCGATTTCCACATGGGTGCGCATGCGGGTGGTGCCGTGAACGATGGCGCGCTCGATCACCCGAGCGCCGCGGGCATAGACGTCTTCCACGGTGAAATCGCGTTTCATCGCCGCGACCGCGGCGATGGCTTCGTTGACGCTGCCGTGATCGTGTCCGCAGCGGCCGAGCAGGCAGGCCTTGTCGAGGTGGATGTGCGTATCGACGAAGCCGGGCAGGGCCAATTTGCCGCCGACATCGATCTCGGCCGCTTCGCAGGCAAGCCGCGGTTCGATGGCGACGATACGCCCGCCGGCGACGCCGATATCGACCGGGATGGCTGAGGACCGGGTTCTGGCGTTGCGGAAGATCAGGTCGAAGGCGGGTTTCGCAGTCATGAGACCGAACCTAGCGGAACGGCGGCTGCCGGGCAGCTCCAGATTGTGTGCAGTTTTGAGGCTGAATTGTTCAAAATATGTGCATGCAGTTCTGTGTCCCGATTGTAGTATTCGCGCGAGCAGGAGAGACCGCCATGTCCGTTGCCGCCAAAGCCGAACCCAAGGGAATGTCAGACGCCGAAGTGGTCGAGGCCTACCTCACGGCGTCGATGATCCCGGATCCCGAGGCGGCCGCCGCCTATATGAAGCCCGGCACGGTCATCACTTTCACCGGCGGCCGCGAGTTCGATCATCCACGTGGGCCGACCGGCTTCAACGCGCGGCGCTATCGCTGGGTCAAGAAGAAGATGGACCGCTTCGACGTCTGTCCGGGCGCGGACGAGACCGCCGTTTACAGCATCGGCACGCTCTACGGCGAGTGGCTCGACGGCACGCCGTTCGAAGGCAACCGCTACGTCGATCGCTTCGTCGTCAGGAGCGGCCAGATCGTGAAGATGGATGTCTGGAACGATAGCGCCGAGCGGATTCTAGTGCAGATGGGGATCGAGGCGTGACGTCCTTCCCCGGATGCTGCGCAGCACGCCGCACTTGCGGCGTGCTGCGCTGCTGATCCGGGGTCCACCCGCCGATGCCGTGGGTCCCGGCTCTGCGGAGCAGCGTTTCACGCTGCGCCGCGTCCGGGACACGTCGTCTACCTTGCCCTGACCACCTTCGGCATTTTCACCACGCGGGCACCATCCGCCTCATCCGCGTAAGGCGCCAGAATATCCAGCAAATCGCGGCCGCGCTGCGGGGCAGGGGCTACCAGCGCGCGGCTGGCCACCGAATCCAGATGGCTGTGCATCAGGCCCATCACCTTGCTCTCGTCGCCCTTGACCAGCGCTGCGATGATCGCGCGATGCTCGTTGATCGCGCATTCCGATGAGTGCGGACGGCTGTAGAGCGACAGCGTCAGGCAGCAGCGATAGGCGACCTCGCTGACGTAGCGAACCAGGATCGGGCTGTTCGTCATGTGGGCGAGCAGGATGTGGAATTCCGTCGCGAGGCGAATCGATACCGCGTCCGTGCCGTCGCGCGCGTGGTCCTCGGCGTCGACATGGGCGTTCAGTTCGGCGACCTGGCTCTTGGTTAGTTTGCCGGCGAGCTGGCGCACCACCAGCCGTTCGAGCTCGATCCGGATGTCAAAGGCGTCGCGCGCTTCCTGCCAGCTTGGCGTCGCGACCACCGCAATCCGGTTGCGCCGAAGTTCGACGAGACCCTCCGCCGCCAGTTGTCCCAGCGCATGGCGGGCGATCGTGCGGCTGACGCCGAACCGCTCGCCGAGCGAATCCTCAGGGAGTTTCGCGCCGGGCTCCAGCGCCTGCTCGATGATGGCGCGGCGGAGCGCGCGGCAGATCACGCCGACCTTGTCGGACGATTCTGGGGTCTTGCTGGCGGAGCGGGGCGCCATCGGCGAATCTCTGGGACGTGCTTCGGATGGCGCTCTCTTATCACAATTGTCCATCAATTGAGCGCCTCAATTGCATGCAGTTTGCGGACCTAATTGCACAAAAGAGATTCGGCCAATTTGGCGGCTGGTCGCGATCTCGTTGATTTACAACGCAGGTTTTGCTGGCATCCGGCTTGCATGCACTTCCAGCCATGATGCGCATGCAACCACATTCGGAATTCTCCGACTCGCCGGTTCCGGCTTCTGCCGCACCCATCGCCATCGAGCTGTCCGAGGCCTCGGTCACCTTCGGCCGCGGCGCCCGCGCGGTGCCGGCGCTTTCCACGACGACGCTGCGGATCGCCGACGGCGAGTTCGTCGCCCTCGTCGGCCCCTCCGGCTGCGGCAAGTCCACCATCCTGCGGCTGGTCAGCGGCCTAGTGCAGCCGACATCAGGCGTCGTCATCGTCGGCGGGCGGGAAGTCGCGGCGCGCGCCTTGCGCGTCGGCATGGCGTTTCAGAACCCGACCATGCTGCCGTGGATGACGATCGAGCGGAACATCATGCTGCCGCTCAAGATCGTCGAACCGTTCCGTTCGCAATTCAGAAAACTGCGCAAGACCGAATTCCGCGACAAGGCCAATGCGCTGCTGGAGCAGGTCGGCCTCAAGGGATTCGGCAGCCGCTACCCCTGGCAACTCTCCGGCGGCATGCTTCAGCGCGCCAATCTGTGCCGCGCGCTGATCCATGAGCCGCGCATGCTCTTGCTCGACGAGCCCTTTGGCGCACTGGACCAGTTCACGCGGGAAGAGCTGTGGTCGATCCTTCAGGATCTCTGGATCGCCCACAAGCCGACCGTGCTCTTGGTGACGCACGATCTGCGCGAGGCGGCGTTCCTCGGTAGCCGCATCTGCGTGATGAGCGCGCGCCCCGGCCGCATCCTCGACGACAGCCGCGTCACCTTCGAGAGGCCGCGCACGGTCGCGATGACCTTCGAGCCGGATTTCGTCGCGCTCAATCAGAAACTGCGCGCGTTCATCGAGGATGCCCGAACAGCATCCAAAGACGCCTCGGCAGCACAGGGAGCGGCCTGACATGCCCGATCTCGATTATCGCCAGAAAGCCTGGTCGGCGGCATTGATCGTGCTGTTCTTCGTCGCCTGGGAATTGTTCTGCCTGATGACCGGGATGTCTGATCTGGTGTTGCCGCGCCCGTCGCAGGTGTTCGTCACGCTGTTTGAGAAATTCCCGATCCTCTGGCCGCACATCCTGCAGACGCTGGCAACCACGATGATCGGCTTCGTGCTTGGCGTCGGCCTCGGCGTCGTGCTGGGCGCTGTCATCGGCGTTTCAAAGACGGCTTACGATACGGCCTATCCGCTCCTCGTTGGATTTTCCTCGATTCCAAAAGTCGCTGTGGTGCCGATCTTCGTGCTGTGGTTCGGCTCCGGCTCGGTGCCGGCGGTGCTGACCGCGCTATCGATCTGCTTCTTCCCGATCGTGGTCAACATCGCGACGGGCCTGGCGACCACCGAACCCGAACTCGAGGACGTGCTGAAGGCGCTCGGCGCCAGCAAGCTCGACGTTCTCTGGAACGTCGGGCTGCCCCGCACCATGCCGTTCTTCTTTGCCTCGCTGAAGGTCGCGATCTCTTACGCCTTTGTCGGCGCGGTGCTGTCGGAGACCGTCGCCTCGAACCGCGGCATCGGCAACGTCATGATGACAGCGTCCTCGAATTTCAACGTGCCGCTGGTGTTCGCCGGCCTGTTTGTGCTCGCCGGCCTCGGCGTAGCGCTCTACGTCATCTTCTCGGCGATCGAGGGACGCGTCACCGGCTGGGCCACCCGCAAGAACGACGTGATCGCGACATGAAGCAAGTTTCCGCCAACCGCCATCCAACCCTTATCGAGGAGATAACGATGTTAGCCAGAGTAAGCGCCGCGCTGTTGGGAATTGCCTTGTTCGCCGGCGTCGCCAACGCCCAGGAAACGACGATCAAGTTCACCCTCGGCTGGAAGACGCAAGGGTCCGACGCCGCATTCTTCTATGCCAAGGACCACGGCTACTTCAAAGCGGAAGGCCTCAACGTCGTGATCGACCAGGGCGAGGGCTCGGGTGCCACGGTGACGCGCATCATGTCCGGCGCCTATGACGCCGGCTTCGGCGACGTCAACGCCATCATCCAGAACGCCGCGACCAAGCCGCAGGACGCGCCTGTGATGGTCTACATGATCTGGAATCAGCCGCCATTCGCGATCGTCACCAAGAAGACCAGCGGCATCAACACCATCAAGGATTTCGAGGGCCATACGCTCGGCGGCGCGCAGGGCACCCCGACGACGCGGCTGCTGCCGGTGTTCGCCCAGAAGAACAAGCTCGAGGGCGAGAAGATCAAGATTTCCAACATGGCGCCGAACCTGCAGGAGCCGATGCTGATCAAGGGCGATATCGATGCCGCCCTGGTGTTCAACATCACAAGCTATTTCAACCTGGTGCTGAACCGCCAGGATCCCGACAAGGACTACAAATGGTTCCAGTTCGGCGACTACGGGCTCGATCTCTATTCCAACGGCGTGATGGTCTCGCGCAAGCTCTTGGCGTCCAATCCGAAGGCCGTCGCCGGTCTCGTCCGCGCCGTCAACAAGGGCATGATTGCGATTGCCAAGGATCAGAATGCCGGGATGAAAGCCGCGCTGAACTATGACAACCTGATCAATGCCGACGTCGAGAAACGCCGGCTGCAATATTCCTTCGACAAGCTCATCGTCTCGCCGGAGATGAAGGAGATCGGCGTCGGCGACGTCAAGGACGACCGCATGGCCCGCGCCATCGGCATCATCGTCGAAGGCTACCAGCTCGCCCGCGCGCCCGCGCCGTCGGAGATTTTCTCGCGCGAGTTTTTGCCGCCGCGTGCGGAACGGGAACTGGTCTACACAGCGAATTGACGCCTTTCGTCATTGCGAGCGCTGCGAAGCAATCCATGGCCAAGAAGAAGGTCTGGATTGCTTCGTCGCTTCGCTCCTCGCAATGACGGACAAGCGGGGCATGAATATGAACGTTCCGGCACATAACCTGTTCTCCAGCCCCGACCGTGGCCTGCTCGAAAACGTCGTGCTGCGGCACGATGGCGGAACCATCACCGATATCTCCGAGACAGCGCTTTCCGCCACAAGCCCGCGCTCCCTCGTGCTTCCCGCCTTCGTCAATGCCCACGACCATGCCCGACCAACCGCGTCCTCGTTCGGCGCGCTCGGTATGCCCCTGGAAAGCTGGATTCTCCGCTCGGCGCTCGGCACGCCGGTCGACCCCTACCTGACCGCGGCCTCGGCGCTGGCGCGTTCGGCGCGGGCCGGCTGTGCGGCGATGATGATCCATTACACCCGCTCGAGCGGCACGATGCCGCTGGTGGAGGAGGCCAGCGCTATCGCGCGCGCGGCGTCCGATGTCGGCATCCGCATCGCGTTCGCGCTTGCGGTGCGCGACCAGAATCCGGTCGTGTATGGCGATGAGGAACCGGTTCTCTCCGGCCTCTCCAACGACGATCGCAGCACGATCGAGCAAATGTTCGTCCGCGCGCCGATGTCGCCCAGCGCCTATATCGAGCTCACGGATGCGATTGCCGCGGCCATCGCAGGGCCCAAGGTCGATGTGCAGCTTGGCCCGGCCGGCGTGCAGTGGTGCTCAAAACCGCTGCTGGAGGCGGTCGCGGAAAACTCTGCGCAGACCGGACGCCGTATCCATATGCATCTGTTGGAGACCATCTATCAGCGCGCCTGGGCGGACCAGCATTTCCCGCAAGGCATTGTCCGCTACCTTCGCGACATCGGCTTCCTGTCGGAGCGGCTGACGCTGGCGCATTGCATCCATGCCCGCCCCGATGAAATCGAGATGATCGCGGCTTCCGGCGCGCGCATCGTCACCAATTTCTCCTCCAATCTCCATCTGCGCTCCGGCCTCGCGCCGATCGCCGCCGCGCACAAATGCGGCTGCGCCATCGCGGTCGGCGTCGATGGGCTGGCGCTCGACGAGGACGACGACGTGTTGCGCGAGATGCGGCTGGTGCAGATGATGCACGGCGGTCTCGGCTTCCGGCGGACCTGGACTGCTTCCGAATTCCTCGGCCTCGCCATCGCCAATGGCCGCAAGGCAACGGGCTCGCCCGGCACCGGCGCGCTGGTAGCCGGCGCGCCGGCCGATTTCGTCACCATCGATCTGGACCGGCTCGACCGGGACCAGATCATGCCTGTCGACCCCATCGATCTCCTGTTCGCGCGCGGCAATGCGTCGCTGTTGCGCGATGTGGTGGTGGATGGCCGGATGATCGTCAGCGAAGGCCGCTGCACCGGCGTCGATCTCCCTGCGATCGAAAAGGAATTGCGCGGAATTTACCGGACCAACGCAAGGAAGCTCTCCGGCTTTCAACGCGCCTGGCCGCCACTGCCGGCGTCGCTGCAGAACTGGTTCGAAGCCCAGCTCGATTGCCGGTAAGGCGCAAAGCGCCTCATCTTGCTGTGTGAATTCCGTGTTGTGGAAGTAAATTCCACTTGCACAGAATCCCGGCAAAGGTTTCATGTTCGGCAACAGGAAACTGAAACGGCGGCCGTATCGTGCTGCCGTTTGGTGCAATGGGGAAGCACGCGGGGCGAGGTGGGCCGGTTACCCGTTCATTTCGCTCCGGTGCCTGAACGGAAACGTCCATGTCTTTCCATAAGTTGCTGATCGCCAACCGCGGCGAGATCGCCATCCGCATCGCGCGCGCGGCGGGCGACGCCGGCCTCGCCACCGTCGCGATCCATTCCGCCGACGATGCGCAATCGCTGCATGTCCGCGCCGCCGACGCCGCCTGCGAAATCCCCGGGCGTGGCGCGCGGGCCTATCTCGATATCGAGGCCGTGATATCAGCCGCCAGGGCGACCGGATGCGACGCCGTGCATCCGGGCTACGGCTTCCTCAGCGAGAATGCCACGCTCGCCCGGCGCTGCATCGAGGAAAGCATCGTTTTTGTCGGGCCGTCGCCGGAAGCGCTCGATCTGTTCGGCGACAAGGCGCGGGCCAAGGCGCTGGCAAGACAATGCGGCGTGCCCATCATCGAGGGCACCAGCGGGCCGACCAGCCTGGACGAGGCAAGGGCCTTCCTTGAATCGCTCGGCGAGCGCGGCGCCATCATGATCAAGGCCATCGCCGGCGGCGGCGGCCGCGGCATGCGCATCGTCGACGACGCGGGCAAGCTGGAGGAGGCCTATGCGCGCTGCCAGTCCGAGGCCATGGCCGCCTTCGGCAGCGACGACGTCTATGTCGAGCGCCTGATCCGCAACGCCCGCCACATCGAGGTGCAGATCATCTGCGACCACTACGGCGCGATCAGCCATCTGTGGGAGCGCGAATGCACCATCCAGCGCCGTAACCAGAAGCTGATCGAGGTCGCGCCGAGCCCGTCGCTGAACGATGCCTTGCGCGGGCGCATCATCGATGCCGCCAAAGAACTCGCGGCTGCCGCGAACTACGACAATCTCGGCACCTTCGAATTTCTCGTCGATAACGACGCCAGAACAAGCGACCAGGCGTTCGCCTTCATCGAGGCCAATCCGCGGCTGCAGGTCGAGCACACCGTCACCGAACAGGTGCTCGGGCTCGATCTCGTGCAGTCGCAGCTCGCGGTCGCGGCCGGCGCCACGCTGGGCTCGCTCGGTCTGGCGCAGGCCTATATCCCAAAACCGCGCGGCTATGCGATGCAGCTCCGCGTCAACATGGAGGTGATGGACGAGACCGGCGGGACAAAGTCAACCGGCGGAACGCTTGATCTGTTCGACCTGCCGTCCGGCCCCGGCGTTCGCGTCGATACGTTTGGTTACTCTGGTTATCGCACCAGCACCGCCTTTGACTCGCTGCTCGCCAAGGTCATCGTGCATTCGCCGGGCGGCAACTGGACCGACGTCGTGCACAAGGCCTCGCGCACGCTGCGCGAGTTCCGGATCGGCGGCGTCGCGACCAACATCCCCTTCCTGGCCGCGATCTTGGCGCATCCGGATTTTGTCGAGAACCGCGTCAGCACCGGCTTCATCGAGGCCCATGTCGCGGATCTCGTCGGCGAAGCCAAAGCGACCGCCGAGACGGCGCTGATCGAATCCGGCGTGGCGGCCGACGACGGCCCATCCATGACGGAAGCTGCGGCTGCCGGATTGGGGCCGGCAGGCTCAGAGCCCGTTCCCGCGCCGCTGCAGGGCACGATCGTGGCTGTCGACGTCAGGGAAGGGGACCTCGTCCGCCCCGGCCAGCAGATCGCCGTACTCGAATCCATGAAGATGGAGCATCTGGTCACCGCGCCGCATGGCGGCAGGGTGACGAAGGTCGCGGCGGAAGCCGGCGTGACGCTGATGCAGGACGAGGCGATCCTCTATCTGGAGCCGGCCGAGATCGACGCCCATGATGTGGCCGAGGAGGAGGATGTCGATCTCGATCACATCCGTCCCGATCTGGCCGAACTGATCGAACGCCACGCCATCACGCTGGACGAAAACCGCCCCGCTTCGGTCGAGCGGCGGCGCAAGACCAACCAGCGCACGGTGCGCGAGAACATCGCCCATCTCGTCGATGAAGGCTCCTTCGTCGAATACGGCTCGCTCGCCATCGCCGCCCAGCGGCGCCGGCGCACCGTCGACGATCTCATCCGCAACACCCCGGCCGACGGCCTGATCTCCGGCGTCGCCACTGTCAATGCGGACAAGTTCGGTGCGGACGCTGCCCGCTGCATGGTGATCGCCTACGACTATACCGTGCTGGCCGGAACCCAGGGCCATATGAACCACAAGAAGATCGACCGCATGCTGGGCCTTGCCGAGCAATGGCGGATGCCGCTGGTGTTCTATGCCGAGGGCGGCGGCGGTCGTCCCGGCGATACCGACCGGCTTGGCATGACCGGCCTCGACGGGCCGTCCTTCGTGCAGTTCGCCAAACTCTCGGGGCTGGTGCCGGTCATCGGCGTTGTCTCCGGCTATTGTTTCGCCGGCAACGCCGCGATGCTCGGCTGCTGCGACGTCATCATCGCGACGACAAATGCCTCGATCGGCATGGGCGGCCCGGCGATGATCGAGGGCGGCGGCCTCGGCGTCTACCATCCGGCCGAAGTCGGGCCCGTGTCGTTCCAGTCGCCGAATGGCGTGATCGACATTCTGGTGGAGGACGAGGTGGAAGCCACGGCTGCTGCGCAGAAATACCTGTCGTATTTTCAAGGCGCGCAAGCCGACTGGAAGGCGCCGGACCAGCGCCTGTTGCGGCGGGCGATCCCGGAAAACCGCCTGCGGGTCTATGATATCCGGACCGTGATCGATCTGCTGGCGGATGAGGGCTCAGTGCTGGAAATCCGCCGGGATTTCGGCGTCGGCATGATCACCGCCTTCATCCGCATCGAGGGAAAGCCGTTCGGCCTGATCGCCAACAATCCAAAGCATCTCGGCGGCGCGATCGATGCGCCGGCGGGTGACAAGGCCGCGCGCTTCATGCAGCTCTGCGATGCCTTCGACATCCCGCTGTTGTCACTGTGCGATACGCCGGGCTTCATGGTCGGTCCCGAAGCCGAAAAGACCGCGATCGTGCGCCATGTCGCGCGCATGTTCGTGACCGGCGCGAGCCTCACCGTGCCGCTGTTCGGCATCGTCCTGCGCAAGGGCTATGGCCTTGGCGCGCAATCGATGATCGGCGGCGGCTTCCACGCCTCCTTCTTCACGGTGGCCTGGCCGACCGGTGAGTTCGGCGGCATGGGGCTGGAAGGCTATGTCCGGCTCGGCTTCCGCAAGGAGATGGAGGCAATCGAGGACCCGGCCGAGCGCGAGGAGTACTACCAGGCCAAGGTCGCCGAACTCTACGCCAACGGCAAAGCGGTCTCGATTGCATCCGTGCTGGAGATCGACGAGGTGATCGATCCCGCCGACACGCGGCACTGGATCATGTCGGGCCTGCGCTCGGTGCCGAAGTCGGAAGCGCGCACGACAAAGAAGCGGCCGTGTATTGATGCGTGGTAGCGGAAGACCCGTAGGGTGGGTTAGCGAAGCGTAACCCACCATTGATCCGCTTGCACAGCGGCCGGCGGATTACGCTCAGCTAATCCGCCCTACGGACTGCGGACTGATTTGCTTTGCACGCAAGCGCAATCTTGCGCAGCCGCGTGCGACCAACTGGCACGACGGGCAAATCACTTCTGATTTTCCGAAGTGGTGTCAAGGCCGGGAATCAAAAATATTCTGCTTTCGTTCTGACCCAAATCACTCACATAACTCCGCTTGTCTCACGGCAGATGAGGGGCGTTGGCCATCGTCACGAACGTGCGGTGAGATGCGATGGACGCAAATGGCGCGATAGACGTACGCGCCGGATGTGTACGGTGAAGTCGTGTGGTCCGGACGCCGCGGTGCTGGCGTTAAGTTCTCGAGAAGCAAGCTTCTTGGGAGCGACGGTGGCAAGAAAGCCGTTCACCGGGGAGAGCACGAAGTAAGCCGTAAAGCCATTGCGCAGGGAAGGCCGGAATGCTCCCGCTGCCCTGTATGCTCGTGTGCATTTTTGTTTGCGCAAATCGCACGCGAGACCGCGGGTGCAGCAAGCAACCGGTCTTCCCTGCGCCCTCTGATCGAAGAGGGCGGGAAGTTGATAGCAGGCCTCGGACGCAATGCGCCGCGAGATCGCGAAGTCGTATCGGCGTAGGATGGGTGGAGCGAAGCGATACCCATCGCCATCCGCACCGGCATTGATGGGTATCGCTTCGCTCCACCCATCCTACGCGATCCGCTCAGCCGTCATCGTCCGCGAAGGCGGGTGACCCAGATGCTATGGGGGGAGCGGCGGCGAGGGTGTGGATACCCTCGAGCGCCGTGATCACGCAATGGAGCACCCCATGTCGCAATCGTTTGACGCCAGCAGGTCCCTCACCGCCTTCGAACAGGATAGCACGTTGGTCGCAGTGATCGAGATGAGCCAGTCGAAGTGGCTTGTTGCGGCTGTGATCCCGGGGGTCGAGCGCCAGCCCCTGAAGAAGCTTGGTGCAAATGCGGACGCTCTGCTGAAGCTGTTGCAGCGCTGGCAGGATGAAGCGCGCAAGGCCGGGCGGACGGTCAGGCGGATCGTCTGCGCCTATGAGGCCGGGCGAGACGGATTCTGGCTGGCGCGCTGGCTGCAGGCGCGCGCCATCGAGGCCTACGTCATCCATGCCGCAAGCATCGCAGTGTCCCGCGAGCACCGCCGGGCCAAGACCGATCGGATCGATACGGAACTGCTGATGCGCTCGTTTCTCGGCTGGCTGCGTGGCGAGAAGCGCCATTGCAGCATGGTCGCGATCCCGACCATGGCGGAAGAAGATGCGCGGCGGCCGAGTCGTGAGCGGGAGAGCCTCGTGGGCGAGCAAACACGGATCGTCAACCGGATCAAGGCTGTCCTCGCCCTGTTCGGCATCGGCGGGTTCAATCCGAGGCTGCGCAAGGCGGCGCAGAAGCTTGCGACACTGCACACCGCGGAAGGAACACCGTTACCGGAAAATGCCCACGCCGAATTGCGCCGCGATCTGGAGCGGCTGCGCCTGGTGCACGACCAGATCCACATCATCGAAAGTGAACGGTTGCGCCGGCTCGCGCTCGCGCCGGCCGCAACGACAAGGCCTCACGCGATGGTTCGTCTGATCGCAAGGGTTTTTGGCGTCGGCATTGAGACCGCCGACATGCTGGTAAATGAGGCGCTGGCGCGCAAGCTGCGCGATCGCAAAGCTGTTGCGCGCTATGCTGGACTGACCGGCGCGCCGGACGAGAGCGGCAAGCGCCGGCGCGAGAAGGGACTGGCCCGCGCCGGCAACGGTCGGGTCCGCCGCGGCATGATCCAACTGGCCTGGCGCTTTCTGATCTTCCAGAAGGATAGCCGGCTCGTCCGTTGGTTCCGCGAGCGCACAGCGGATGGCCGCAGCACCACGCGCAAAACCATGATCGTGGCGCTGGCGCGCAAGCTGCTCATCGCGCTGTGGCGGCTGGCAACCACCGGCGAGATAACTGAGGGGCTCAGGCTGCGCCCGGCCGGCACTTGACCATGCAGCTTCCGCAACTCCAACACGATTGACGGTTCAGCAGCCGGCAGTCTGCCGACGACATCCGAGGTGGCGGTGATCCGCCGGAATACATGGCCTTTGCGCCGCGACCCAGAATGGACCCGCCGCCCCGGAGCTTCGCCCCCCGATGCGCATGCATGCATCATGGTTCTGGTCCCGATCGATCAACCGAATACAAGTCTGCGACGCGGTATCGCGTCCACGGTGGGCTCGCCTCGGAAATCGTCCCTATGCCGCTAACGCCAAACCTCGTCCCGCCCTCAAGCCTGCCGCCGGGCTCACGACCGTCAAGGGCTGCGTCGCTCCGCGATGGCCTGCGGCCACCCTTGACCGTCGTTCCGCCCAGGCGGCTAGTCGTCTCGGGGTCGGGACGAGGAGATGTCGGTCTTCGTCGAACAAGGAGACGACAGCAATGATCTGACAACGATCACTCTTGATCACCCCCATACAAGTATTCCAGAGACGTCAGCGATTCAGCGGAGAAGCCGCGGCGTACTGGATACCGCCTTCGCGGGGTATGACGATCGTCAGGTGGTTAGAGCCTTATGCGATTACTACCCCAACCTCAACTCCTCATACCCCTTCGCCGCCACCTCATCGCACCTTGCGCGATAAGCCGGCGCGCTGCCGCTGTAGCGGGCGACGATGCGGGTCTGCTTGCCCTCGACGTTGGAATTGATGCCGGTCATCCAGGAATTGACTTCGTTGGACAGCAGTCCCTCGCCGAGCGCCTTGACGTGGTCGGTCCAGGATTTCACGCCTTCCGGTGTCGCCTCCAGCCGCGTCAGCTTGTTGGCCATAGCAAAACGTATCAGTCCGGTCACCCAGTCGATGCTGTATTCGATGCTGCGCGGGATGTTGCCGAGCGCGGTGTGCGGCCCCATCAGCATCAGCATGTTCGGAAATTCATGCACCATGATGCCGAGATAGGTCTCCGGGCCTTTTCTCCACTTGTCCTTCAGCCGCACGCCGCCAACCCCGCGAAAATCGATCTTGTCGAAGCTGCCGGTGATGGCGTCAAAACCGGTCGCGTAGATGATGATGTCGAACGCGTATTCCCTGTCGCTGGTCTTGATGCCCGCAGGCGTGATCCGCTCGATCGGCGTCTCGTTGATGTCTACCAGTTCGACATTGTCCTGGTTGTAGACCTCGTAATAGAAGGTCTCGAGCGGCAGCCGCCGCGTGCCAAAGCCGTGATTCCTGGGGATCAGCTTCTCGGCCACGGCCTGGTTCTTCACGCGCTCTCGGATCTTGCGCGCCACGAAATCGGAGATCGTGGCGTTCGCCTTGCGGTCGATCAGGATGTCGCGGAAATTGCCTTGCCAGATGCCGAAGCCGCGCTCGCCATAGAGCTTTTCATAAAACGCCTCGCGCTCCTCATCCGACACCTCGAACGCGCCGCGCGGGTCCGGCGTGTGCAGGAAGCAGGCAAAGGTCTCCTGGCAGCGGGCGAACATTTCCGGATAGCCCACCTTGATTTTCACTTGCGTCTCGGCGTCGATCTTGCCGTTGTGCAGCGGTGCGCACCAGTTCGGGGTGCGCTGGAACACGGTGAGATGGCCAACTTGTCCCGCGATGGTCTGGATGGTCTGCACGCCGGTGGCGCCGGTGCCGATCACGGCGACGCGCTTGCCGGTGAAATCGACGGGCTCCTTCGGCCATCGCGCGGTGTGGAAGGATGCGCCCTTGAAATCGTCGCGTCCCTCGATCCGCGGCAGCGTAGGGGTCGACAGCGGCCCGATCGCGGTGATCAAGAACCGCGTGTTGAAGCGGCTGCCGTCTTCGCGGGTAATGCTCCAGCTCCGCGAGCCCTCGTCGTAAACCGCTGCCGTCACCCGGCTGCGAAACTGGATATCGCGACGCAGGTCGAACTTGTCGGCGACATGGTTGAGATAGCGCAACGTCTCCGGCTGGCCGGCGAAATGCTCCGACCACTCCCATTCCTCCAAAAGCTCCTTGGAGAACGAATAGCCGTAGGAATAGCTCTCCGAATCGAATCGCGCGCCGGGATAGCGGTTCCAGTACCAGGTGCCGCCGACATCGGTGCCGGCCTCGAATACCCTCACGCGAAAACCTTGTTCGCGCAGCCGGTAGAGCTGGTACAGGCCCGACATGCCCGCCCCGATGATAATGGCGTCGTAATCCGGAATCGGCGTTGCTCCCGTGCTTATGGTTTGGTGCAAGGCTATCCGGTCTCGCGCCCGCGAACAAACCGGTATCGAGGCGCGGCAGGGTTGCAGGTTTGTCCGACCAAGCCCGCCTCACGCAGCTTTACTGCCGGCCGCATCTGCCCCTATCGTGAAGCCGAGATCGCCCTTAGGCGACGTAGTTCAGGGAGCGAAGCGAACCACAATGAACGATCCCGTTGACGTCCTGATCATCGGCGCCGGCGCATCCGGCGCGGCGGTGGCATGGAGCCTGGCCGAAACCAAGATGCACATCCTCTGCCTCGACCAGGGCGGCTGGATGAAGCCGTCGGAATATCCGAGCACAGGGCGGGACTGGGAGGCGAAGTTTTACGGCGACTGGTCGACCAGCCCGAACATCCGCGGCCGGCCCGAGGACTATCCTGTTAACGACGACAACTCGCCGATCAAGGTCGTCAACTTCAACGGTGTCGGTGGCTCGACGGTGATGTACACCGCGCATTGGCCGCGGCTGCACGCCTCCGATTTCAAGGTGAAGACGCTCGATGGCGTCGCTGATGACTGGCCGATCGATTACGAAGTCCTCACCCCGTTCTTCGAGGAGAACGACCGGATGATGGGCGTATCGGGCCTGTCAGGTGATCCGCTTTCGCCGCTGACGCACCCGCCGATGCCGCCGCAGCCGCTCGGGCTTTCCGGCCCGCTGATCGGCAAGGCCATGAACAAGCTCGGTTGGCATTGGTGGCCGTCGGACACCACGATCGCGACGATGGATTACGAGGGCAGGGCGCGCTGCATCAATCTCGGCCATTGCACGCCGGCCTGCGCGCAAGGCGCCAAAGCCTCGACCGACATCACCTATTGGCCGCACGCGATCCGCGCCGGCGTCGAGCTCAAGACCCATTGCCGCGTGCGCGAGATCCTGACCAACGAGGATGGCATGGCCTCGGGCGTCGTCTACTATGACAAGGACGGTGTCGAGCAATTCCAGACGGCCGAGGTCGTCATCATCGCCTGCAACGGCGTTGGTACGCCGCGGCTGCTCTTGAACTCGGTCTCCGGCCGCTTCCCGAATGGGCTGGCCAATTCATCCGGCCTGGTCGGCAAGAACCTGATGTTCCATCCCTATGCGCAGATCTACGGCTTCGTGAAGGAGCCGACCGACAGTAACCGCGCGCCGCCGACCTGCCTCTGGAGCAAGGAGTTTTACGACACAGACCTGTCGCGCGGCTTTGTCCGAGGCTATGGCATCCAGTTCGGCCGCGGTGCAGGGCCCGTGTTCGAAGCGGTCGCGAGCGAGCAGAAGGGCATTTTGCCGTGGGGTGCGGATCATCACCGCGTGTTTCGCAAGCTCAATGGCCATCGCCTCGCGGTCTCCGCGATTTGCGAGGATCTGCCCGAGGAGCACAACCGCGTCACGCTCGATCCCGTGCTGAAGGACAGCCACGGAATCCCTGCGCCGAAGATCGATTACACCATCGGCGAGAACAGCCGGAAGATGATGGAGCATGGCCTGGCGCGCGGCCGCGAGATTCTCGAAGCCGCCGGCGCGACCGACATCTGCATCAACAACCCGATTCCCTGGGGCGGCTGGCATCTGCTCGGCACGGCGCGGATGGGTACCGATCCTGCGCGCTCCGTGGTCAACGAATGGGGCCGCTCGCACGACGTAAAGAACCTCTTCATCGTCGACGGCAGCGTGTTCGTGACCTCGGGCGGCGTGAATCCGACCTCGACCATCCAGGCGATCGCGCTCTATGTCGCCGACCAGATGAAGCAACGCCTTGCCAACCTCTTCGATTGAGACCGCCATGTCCGCAGCCAATGAACTGACCTCAGCCCAACGCGACGATCTCCGCACCGTCGCTGCGATGATTATTCCCGCCAGCGACGAGTACAAGGTGCCCGGCGCGGACGATCCCGCGATCCAGGCCGACATGCTGGCGACGCTCGGCCGCGACACCGCGCAGGTCACGCAGGCGCTCGATCATCTCGCGCGTCTCGCAGGCCAACCGCTGGCCGAACTCGATACGGCCAAACGCGAGGCGATAGCGACAGAGTTCCGCGCTACGGGCGGCGCTGCGGCGACGACGCTCGTCCGCGTCGTCCTGCAATGCTACTACCGCGACGACCGCGTGCTGCGCTCGCTCGGGCTTGAGCTGCGCGCGCCGTTCCCGAAAGGTTACACGCTGGAGCAGGGCGACTGGTCGCTGCTCGATCCCGTCAAGGCGCGGCCGGCGAAGTTCCGCCGCGCGCCCTAGCAGGCCAGCCCTGCGCCGGATGCGGGCATCTTGCGCAGGCGGTTCCCGGCCACCATCTGATGAGGCCGAAGGAATCTCGCCATGTTGGATGTTACCTCAGATATCGCCGATGACGATCCGTCATCGCGAACGGCCGAGCCTGCCCGCGACAATGACCGGGTCTTGCTCGATGCCTATTCCAATGCCGTGATCGACGTGACCGAACGCGTAGGCCCCGCCGTCGTGCGCGTCGAAACCGGGCCGAAGGTGCGCAGCGTGCGCGAGCGCGGCGGGCTTGGCTCCGGCATCGTGATCTCGCCCGACGGCCTGGTGCTGACCAACAGTCATGTGGTCGGCTCATCGAAAGAGATCAGGCTGCGCGACATCGAAGGCTTTGTCACCGATGCCCACGTGCTCGGCGTCGATCCCGACACCGACCTCGCGCTGTTGCGAGCCGACGGCGCGCGCGATCTGCGCTATGCCTCGCTCGGCAATTCCAAGAGCCTGCGCCGTGGCCAGCTCGTGGTCGCGATCGGCAACCCGCTCGGCTTCGAATCGACCGTTACCGCCGGTGTGGTGTCCGCGCTCGGCCGCTCGATCCGCTCGATGAGCGGGCGGACCATCGAGGACGTGATCCAGACCGACGCCGCGCTCAATCCCGGCAATTCCGGCGGCCCGCTGGTGTCGTCAGCGGCCGAGGTGATCGGCATCAACACCGCCATCATCAACGGCGCGCAGGGCATCTGCTTTGCGGTCGCCAGCAACACCGCGCAGTTCGTGCTGTCGGAGATCATCCGCCACGGCTATGTCCGGCGCGCCTATATCGGCGTGGCAGGTCAGACCGCGCCGATCCCGCGGCGGCATGCGGTGGTCGCCGGCGTCGACAACAAGATGGGCGCGCTGCTGGCACAGATCGAGCCGGATAGCCCGGCCGCAAAGGCAGGATTATTACCGGGCGATGTCGCGATCAGGCTCGACGGCGTCGAGATCAACGGCGTCGACGACCTGATCCGCGCTCTCGACCGCGACCGCATCGGCCGCACGTTGTCGATGGACGTGCTGCGAATGGGGAGGTTGCGCGCGATCGATATTCATCCGGTGGAGAGGAAGCCGGCGCGGTAGTATTGTCCTCAGTTCGTCATGCGCGGGCTTGACCCGCGCATCCATCAATCTTCGCAAGAGTCTTTTCTTGGGATGGATTGCCGGGTGAAGCCCGGCAATGACAAGCGTGGCCTACTAACGCAACGCCGCCAGCAACTCGTCCGGCGCTTCGGCCATGATCATGTGGCCGGCGCCGGGCACAACCACGATACGCGAATTCGGCGTCGCCGCCGCCAG
This sequence comes from Bradyrhizobium sp. AZCC 1610, assembly GCF_036924515.1. Taxonomy (NCBI): domain Bacteria; kingdom Pseudomonadati; phylum Pseudomonadota; class Alphaproteobacteria; order Hyphomicrobiales; family Nitrobacteraceae; genus Bradyrhizobium; species Bradyrhizobium sp. AZCC 1610. The sequence goes on from NZ_JAZHRR010000001.1 coordinate 1,538,053, forward strand.
CGTCTTGCCGGCCTTCGCGGGCGTCATCATATCACGCTCGCCGAGAATGAAGGTCGCGGGCACCTTAACCTGCGCGGCAGCCGTCAGCGCATTCTGATACGAATTACAGGCATTGAGATCGTTGTAGAGCACGCCCGGCCGTGACTGCTGCAGCACGCGCTGTGCGCCCTGATGCATCCACAGTCCCGGCGCGAGGCTGCCGCCGAGTTCGGCCTTGAAGCCGAGGCCCCAGATCGAGACCATGTCGATGGCATCGGGATTGTTGACCTCCGCGGCCTTGAGCAGATCCGGCCCCACGGTCATCGCGGCGGCGGTGCCGATCAAACTGAGGCCCGAGACCTTGTCGGGATGCCGCGCGGAAGTCTCGAGTGCGATCAGCGATCCCATCGAATGCCCGACCAGCTTCGCCTTCGTCGCGCCGGCCGCTTCGAGCAGCGCGGCGGTCCAGTCGGCCAGGTCGGCAATGGTCGGCAGCGGCGCGCCGGCCGAGCGGCCGTGGCCCGGCAGATCGGGCGCCAGCACGGAATAGCCGTGATGCGCGAACCAGCGGCTGTGCAGCGCCCAGGTCGAATGATCGAACCCCGCGCCGTGCAGCATCACCACCGCGGGCAGCGACGGATCGAACGGACGGCCGCCGGTGGCCACGAAGACATCAGCACCATTGACGGAAAGCTGCATGGTTCAAACCTTCTGCGATGCGCGAAGCGCCTGGCCGAGATCGTCGATGATGTCGGAGACGGCTTCGATGCCGACCGACAGCCGCACCAGCTCCTCGCCGACCCCTGCCGCCTTCAATTGTGCCGCGTCCATCTGCTGATGCGTGGTGCTGGCCGGATGAATCACCAGCGTCTTGGCGTCGCCGACATTGGCGAGGTGGCTGATCATCCGCAACGACTCGATGAATTTTTTGCCCGCCGCGCGGCCGCCCTTGATGCCGAAAGAAACGATCGATCCGGCGCCGCGCGGCAGCAGCCGCTTCGCGAGCTGATGGTCGGGATGATTTTCCAGCGCCGGATGCAGCACCCAGTCGACGGCCTTGTTGGCGGTCAGCGCTTCGAGGACGGCGAGCGTGTTGCTCATATGGCGCTCCATGCGAACGCCGAGCGTCTCGACGCCCTGCAACAATTGGAACGCGTTGGTCGGCGAGAGACACGCGCCAAAATCGCGCAGGCCCTCGGTGCGGGCGCGCATGATGAAGGCGGCCTGGCCGAACTGCTCGTCGAAGACGATGCCGTGATAGCCGGCATAGGGCTCGGTGAGCTGGGGAAACTTGCCGGAGGCGTGCCAGTCGAACCGGCCGCCATCGACGATGACGCCGCCGATCGCAATGCCGTGGCCGCCGATCCATTTGGTCGCGGAATTCATCACGAGATCGGCGCCGAGCTCGATCGGGCGGCTGAGGAACGGCGTTGCAAAGGTGTTGTCGATCAAAAGCGGAATCCTGGCGTCATGCGCGATCTGGGCAACCGCCGGAATGTCGAGCACCTCAAGTCCGGGATTGCCGATGGTCTCGCCGATCACGAGCCGCGTATTCGGCTTGATCGCGGCGCGGAATTCATCGAGCGCGCGCGGCTTGACGAAGGTGGTCGTAATGCCGAAGCGCGGCAGCGTGTGCGCCAGCAGGTTGATGGTGCCGCCATAGAGCGAGGCGGAGGCCACGATGTGGTCGCCGGCGTTAAGGATCGTCGCGATCGCCAGATGCATCGCGGCCATTCCGCTCGCGGTGCAGATCGCGCCGACGCCGGCTTCGAGCGCGGCGAGGCGCTCCTCGAGCACCGCCGTCGTCGGGTTGGAAATGCGCGTGTAGATGTGGCCGGCTCGTTCCAGGTTGAACAGCGCCGCGGCGTGATCGGAATCCTGGAAGACGTAGGAGGTGGTCTGGTAAATCGGAACCGCGCGGGCGCCGGTTGCAGGATCGGGGCGCTGGCCGGCATGCAGGCTGAGGGTTTCGAAAGCAGGCGGCTTGGGTGCGGGCATGCGGGGCTCGTCAGATCAACGGGTGGCGGGAAGGTACTTGATAGCTCAGACGTGCACGGCGGTGCGGACGCGCCCGGCATTGCCGAACACCCGCAAATAGCGTTCGATCTCGGACGGCGTGCCGGTGGCCTTCTCGGGATTATCGGACAGCTTGACCGCCGGCCGACCGTCAACCGACGTCACCTTGCACACCAGCGAGATCGGATCGAGATCGGCGGATCCATCCGGTGCGCAGCCGACGAAATCATTGGTGAGATTGGTGCCCCAGCCGAAGGAGATGCGGACGCGTCCGGCGAAGTGACGATAAGTCTCCTCGATCGAGTCGACGTCCATGCCGTCGGAGAACACCAGGAGCTTCTCGCGGGGATCGCGGCCTTTCTGCTTCCACCATTTGATGATGTCCTCGCCGGCCGTGATCGGCGGCGCGCTGTCCGGGCGAAAGCCGGTCCAGTCGGCGACCCAGTCCGGCGCATCGCGCAGGAACGGCTTGGTGCCGAAGGCGTCGGGCAGGGCGATCAGGAGGTTGCCGCCATAGGTATGGCGCCATTGATCGAGAATGCGATAAGGCGCCCAGCGCAACTCGTTATCGTCATCGGCGAGCGCGGCGGCGACCATCGGCAGTTCATGCGCATTGGTTCCGATCGCTTCGAGATCGTTGTCCATCGCCAACAGCACGTTGGAGGTTCCGGTGAACGAAGGCCCGAGCCCTTCCTTGACGGCCTCGACGCACCAGCGCTGCCACAGATGACCATGTCGGCGGCGGGTGCCGAAGTCCGACAGCCGCAGGCCTTCGAGCTTGCGCAGCCGCTCGACCTTGGACCACAGCTTGGCCTTGGCGCGGGCATAGAGCACATCGAGCACGAAGCGCCCTTGTCCCTTGGTCGCCTGCCGCGAGCGCAGCTCGTTCATGATCGCGAGCGCCGGGATTTCCCACATCGTAGTGTGGGTCCACGGCCCGTGGAAGTGCAGTTCATACTGGCCGTCGACCTTGTTCAGCTCGTATTCGGGCAGGCGGAAGTTGGCGAGCCAGTTGATGAAGTCGGGCGAGAACATCTGGGTCTTGCCGTAGAACGTGTTACCGGCGAGCCAGATCAGTTCCTTCTTGGTGAAGCGGATGGTGCGGGCATGGTCGAGCTGAGCGCGCAACTCGCCCTCGTCGATGATCTCGGCAAGGCGGACCTGCCGGGTGCGATTGATGACCGAAAAGGTGACGCGCTGATCCGGATAGAATTCGCGGATCATCTGCAGCATCAGCAGCTTGTAAAAATCGGTATCGAGCAGGCTGCGCACGATCGGGTCGAGCCGCCAGCCGTGGTTATAGGTCCGGGATGCAATGTCGGTAACTGCCATGGTGGAACTCTACCGTGCCGAGGGCCGCCCAACCAGTGGGTTTTGGCGGCGGCATGGCAGCTCAGCGCGCTATTCCTGCCGGATTCGGCCGACCGCCGCCTGGATATCGGTCCAGGCAGGCTTGTCCGGGGCGAATTGCCGGCGGAGATAGGCGGCCAGCTCCACGACCTGGCCGTCGGTCAGGCTGTCCTTGAAGGCCGGCATATAGCCGAGATCGGTTGCGGCCGGCTTCGCGATGCCGTGCAGGATGAGCTGGATCAGATTGTCAGGCACGGCGCTGTGCAGATTGCTGTTCAGCGCCAGCGACGGCCGGCTGCCGAACAGCGGCGCGCCGCCGACCTCGTGACACACCGCGCAGGCGCCCTGGTAGATCCGGGCGCCGATGCTGGACGCTGCCGACGCGCGCGTGCCGGTCGAGGATTCCAGTCTCGCGGCGAGCGCTTGCTGCGCCGCGCTATCCATGGAGGTCTCGTTGAACGAAGCGAGATAGACCGCCATGGCGCGAATGTCGGAATCCGGAAGTGCTGTGAGCTCCTTCACCACGGGCGCCATCGGCCCGGCGGCGACGCCGTGAAGGCGGGATTCGCCGGTCCGCAAATACGCATACAGTTCGTTCTCACTCCAGGGGATGGGTGCCTGCGACAACGATGTCAGCGCTGGCGCTTCCCAGCCTTCCGCAAATCCGCCGGCGAGATAGGTGTTCGCCTGTTCCGCGCCAAGCGTGTTGCGCGGCGAATGGCAGGCGCTGCAATGGCCGAGGCCTTCCACCAGATAGGCGCCGCGATTCCACACCTCGGACTTGGTCGGGTCCGCCTGGAATACGGCCGGCTTGTGGAACAGCGCATTCCATCCCGCCATCAACGGGCGCAGATTGAACGGAAACGCGAGAGTGTTGGTCGGCGTCGCCGCGTGCACCGGCGACTGCGCCATCAGATAGGCATAGAGCGCGTGCATGTCGGCGTCGGTCGTCTTGGCGAAGTGTGGATAGGGAAACACCGGGTAGAGATGCCGGCCGTCGCGATGAATGCCCTCGCGCATCGCGCGCTCGAAGGCGGGATAGGACCATGCGCCGATTCCGGTTTCGACATCGGGCGTGATGTTGGTCGCGTAGATCATGCCGAACGGCGTTTGCAGCGGACGGCCGCCGGCGTTGAGGATACCGTTCGCCGAGGTATGGCAGACCGCGCAGTCTCCGAGCGCGGCGAGCTGCTGGCCGCGGGCGATGGTCGCAGCCGAATAGATCGATGCATCCGGCCGCGCGATCGGCGCGATGGCACGCCACGGCAGCACCGCGGCACCGATGCCGATCGCGGCGGCGCAGAGTGCCGCGGCGGTTGCAAATGCACCGCGCCGTCCGGCGAATGGATTTCGCCACCGGTCGAGATCGGGCTGCGGTGCCGGCGTCGGCAATGCCTCCGGTGCCGCTTGTGCCTCGCCTTGCAGTCCCCGCAAGATGCGCTCCGGCGTGAACGGCAGTTCGCGAAAGCGCACTCCGGTCGCATCATAGATCGCGTTGGCGATGGCGGCGGCACTGGGGACAGAGGCGGACTCGCCGACACCGAGCGGCGGCTGATCCTGCCGCGGCAGCATCAAGACATCGATCTCGGGCACCTCGGGGAATTTGATGATGGGGTAGGCGCCCCATTCCCGCGCCGTCACGGATGTGCGGTCGAACGAAACTTCCTCCATCAGCGCGCGGCTGGTCGACTGGATGACGTTGCCGTGGATCTGGTGGCGGACGCCGTCCGGGTTGATCATCAGGCCGGAATCCTGCCCGGCAACGACGCGCGTCACGCTGACGTCGCCGGTCGCCTTGTTAACGGCGACATCGGCGATCCAGGCCGACCACGCCGCGCCATAGCCCGGAAACTTGCTGTGGACATAGAGCGCATAGGCAAAGCCGCGGCCGCGCACGATGTCGCCCTCGCCTTCCGGCTCCTGCCGCACCGGTCGCGGCTTCCAGCCGGCGCGCTCGGCCACCGCGTTGACGAGATCGACCGCGCGGGAGTCTTTTAAATGGCGCAGGCGATACTCGATCGGGTCGACGCCGGCTTCATCAGCGCATTCGTCGATCCAGGATTCATGCGCAAAGGTGTTCGGCAGCGCCGAGACGCCGCGCAGCCAGGAGGCGCGCACGATCGGCGGCATGTCGTTCGCCACCACGCGCAGATTCTCGTAATCGTAAGGTGGGATCGCGGTGCGGTCGCCCATCTCGAAGATGGCGGGTGTGTGCGGGATCGTGCCGGTCAGCAGCAGCGCCAGCGTCGGGGCGCCGTTCGAAGGATAGCGTGTGGCAAAATCATAACCGGCGACGCTGCCGTCGGCATTCAATCCGCCGTTGACGTCCATCAACTGCGCGGTGCCCTTGGGTTCCCACGCATGTTCCTGCTCGCGCGTCAGCTGCACGCGAACGGGCCGGCCGACGGCCCGCGACAGCAACACCGCGTCGGCGGAAACGTCATCGGCGCAATTGCGGCCGTAGCAGCCGGCGGCCTCCATCCGGATCACCTCGATCTCGGCTTCGCGGCGATGGATCAGCCGTGCCAGCTCGGTGCGCAGATGGTGCGGATTCTGCGTGCCGGACCAGACCCTGGTCTGATCCTCCTGATAGTCGGCGACCGCGCAGGATGGGCCGATCGAGGCGTGCATCTGATAAGGCCAGACATAGGTTCGCGGCATCGGCTTCGCGGCACCGGCAATCGCCGCATCGACGTCACCCTTGTCGATCAGCGTTCGCGGCGTCGACGGATTGGCGCGCAGCGCGGTCTCGATGTCCTTCAGGTCGGGCAGCGTCGGCACCGGCTTCCAGCTCACCTTGAGCTGTGCCGCGGCCTTAATTGCGTTCTCCTCGCGCTCGGCGACGACGCCGACGAAATCGCCGATCCTGACGACAGCGACAAGTCCGGGGATGTTGCGCACCGAGGCTTCATCCACCGCGATCAGGCTGTTGCCGATAAAGTCGCCGACATCGACGCCTGCATAGGGCGGGCGGACGACGCGGCCGTGGAGCATGCCGGGCAGACGCATGTCGTGAACGTAGACCAGCTCGCCCGTTGCCTTCGCTGGCAGATCGATGCGCGGAACGGATTGACCGACGATGCTGTAGGCGCTGGCGGGCTTGACCGGAACGTCGTCCGCCAGTTCAAGGCGGATAGTCTCGCCCGCGATCAGTTCGCCATAGCTGATGCTGCGATTGTCCTGGCCGCGGATCAGGCCGTCTTCAATGATGAGATCCTCGATCGGGAGTTCCAGTCGCGCCGCGGCACGCGCGACCAGAAACTGCCGCGCCTGCGCCGCAGCCTTGCGCAGCGGCACGGCGGTGATCTGGATCGTTTCGCTCGCAATCGTCGCGCCCTGATTGGGCACGAGAGAAGTATCGCCCAGCACGACGACGACGCGGGCAAAGGATACGTCGAGTTCCTCCGCGACGATCTGACCGAGCGCGGTGCGAATGCCGGTGCCGAGATCGACATGGCCGTTATAGGCGGTGACCGATCCGTCGGCGGTGATCCTGATAAAGGTCTCGAACTTGACGGCCTCGACGGGTGAGGCGGGACGGACAACGGACAGCGTGCCTTGCAGCCGGTTGCGATCCTCGGTCGTGTCGGCAGCCGTCATCACGTCCGGGCCTCAACGGCATGGCCTGCGGCGCGCATTGCAGCGCGCATGATCTCGATATGCGCGCCGCAGCGGCAGAGATGATGGCGCAGCGCTTCCAGCACCTCGTCCTCCGACGGGTGAGGGGAGCGCAGCAACAACGCCTTGGTCGCGATGATCATGCCGTTGAGGCAATAGCCGCATTGTGCGGCTTGCTCGCTAATGAAGGCTTGCTGCACCGGATCGGGATGTTCGCGCGTGCCGAGACCTTCGAGCGTCACGATGTCGCGCCTGGTGCAGCCCTCGATCGGGATCACGCAGGACCGCGCGGCGACGCCGTCGATCAGCACCGCGCAGGCGCCGCATTCGCCGAGACCGCAGCCGTATTTCGGTCCGTTCAAGGCGAGGTCGTTGCGCAGCACATAGAGCAATGCCGTGTCGGGCGCGGCGTCGACATTGTGAGTCTTGCCGTTGACGGTCAGGCGCATCATGCTCTGCGTCATGCTCCCCGGGGTCCTCGTTGCGCTGCAAAATCCTGCGCTCGACGCTTTGCGAAAGATACCGTTTGTGTACAAACGTGCAAGCGGCGCGATCCCGCGCTGCAGCGCGTTGCCCGCTTTATGAACAGCAGGCGAGGCAAATGAGTTTTTATACGGCAAGTCAGGTTTTTCGCCGCCGAGGCCGCTTGACAGGGTTTCGGTCCGCGCGCAACATCGTTCGTGTACGAACAAAATGATCAAGCCTGCGAAGATGCGGCTATGATCGGCGCCTTCTCGACTGCAGGCTTGTTCATGACTGATGCGACGTCCGCCGACGGTGGCGACAAGATCCGCTGCGATGCCTGTCCGGTGATGTGCTACATCAAGCCGGGCGCGGCGGGCGCGTGCGATCGCTATGCCAATCACAACGGCGAACTGGTGCGCGTCGATCCGCATATCGTGCTGGAGCAGACGGTATCGCATGGCGGACGGCTGGTGCCGTTTCAGGCCGGCGGCGACTGGGACGGCAAGCTCGTCCACGAACCAAGCGTGTTCGTTACCGCGATCGGCGCGGGAACAACTTATCCCGACTACAAGCCCGCGCCCTTCATCGTGTCCTCGGAAGTCGATGGCGTCGACATGGTCACGGTCGTGACCGAAGGCATTTTCAGCTATTGCGGCGTCAAGGTGAAGATCGACACCGACCGCTACCTCGGCCCTGAGACGGCAACCGTCCGCGCGGAAGGCGAGGCGATCGGCCATGTGACGACGAGCGAATACGGCTCGCAGATGCTGTCGCTTGGCGGCGTGCATCACCTGACCGGGGGCTCCAAGAAGGAAGGCCGCGTCACCTGCGACGCGCTGATGGACCTCTCCAACTGCAAGCGGGTGGAACTGACGATCGATGGTGGCGCCACGGTGGTGGTGCAGGCCGGCTATCCACCGATCGTCAACGGCGTTGCGGAAGAGCGCATGCGGGTGGGCTGCGGCTCCGCGACGATCGGCATGTTCGCCAAGCAATGGCACGGCAAGGTCGATGAAGTTGTGGTCGTGGACGACCACATTACCGGCGTGCTCTCGGAACATCAGGCCGGCAAGCTGCTTGATATTCCCGATACCGGGATCAAGATGAAAGGACGGCGCTCGACGCCCGGCCGTTACTTCCAGGTCGCCGAGCCCGGCACCGGGTGGGGCGGCACCAATATTTCCGATCCGCTGTCGGTGCTGGGACCGTTCAATCCGAAGGAGGCGCGGCCTGGGCTCACCATGCTGATGGTCTCGACCACCGGCGAGCATGCGGCCTATTACGAGCTTGATGAAGCGCTGCGGCCGATCGAAAAGCAGATGCCGCCCGATCTCCAGTTCTCGGTCGAGCGTATTCAGGAGAACTGCGAACCGGCGCTGTGCACGGTGCTGTTCATGGGCGGCGCCGGCGGTTCGCTGCGCGCCGGCGTGACCGACAATCCGGTGCGGCTGACGCGCTCGGTCAAGGATGCGCTGACGCGGGTCACCAGCGGCGGCGCGCCCGTCTATGTCTGGCCAGGCGGCGGTATCACCTTCATGGTCGACGTCACGCAGATGCCGGCCGGCGCGTTCGGCTATGTGCCGACACCGGCGCTGGTGGCGCCGATCGAGTTCACGCTGCGGCTTTCCGATTATGCCGCGCTCGGCGGCCACATGGATCACGTGCGTCCGCTGGCGTCGTTGCGGGAAAACAGCGAATTTCGCCCGATGCCCTACATGACGGGACGGCGCGCATGAAACGGTTTCCGCAGATCGCGCTTCTTCCGGACGGCAAGCGGCTGCATTTGCAGGACGGTCCGATCGACCTGATCATTGGGGCGAATGGCAAGGATGCAAATGTGCGTGCCGCCTATGAGGCGGCGGCGCGCCGCTTCACCGGCCTGCTCGATGAACTCTGTGCGGAACTGGTGGAGTTGCGCCGGACCGCCGATCCGGCCCGGTGCAATTTGAAAGGCGTCGTCGCACGCCGCATGCACGCGGCAGTCGCTCCGTTTGCGGCTGAACATTTCATTACGCCGATGGCGGCGGTGGCGGGTAGCGTCGCGGAAGAGATCCTTGGCGCGATGCTCCGTGCGGCGAGGCTCGATCGCGCCTATGTCAATAATGGCGGCGATATCGCGCTGCATCTGACCGGAAGGGAGCAGTTCACCGTCGGGCTGATCGATCGGCCGGACTATCATGGCGTGATGCAAACCATCAGCATCGAAGCCTGCGATCCGGCACGGGGTATCGCGACCAGCGGGCGGCACGGCCGCAGCTTTTCGCTTGGGATCGCCGACGCCGTTACCGTGCTGGCGAAAACGGCATCGCAGGCCGATGCCGCCGCGACCGTCATCGCCAATGCCGTCGATCTGCCCGGTCATCCCGCCATTATCCGCTGCCCGGCGAATGAGTTGCAGCCCGACAGCGACCTCGGCACGCGTCTTGTCACCCGTGACGTCGGCGCGCTCCAGGAGAGCGAGATCGACGACGCGCTGAGGGCAGGGGTGAGCCGGGCACAGCAATTGCTTGCGGCGGGATTGATCGAAGGTGCGGCCTTGCGTCTACTAGGCGAGACGGCCGTGGTGGGTGCAACAGGGATCAAGGCAGGCGCGTTGGCGGCGTCTCATGAAGGCGCACCAAAAAGAGTAGCGCATGTTTGATCGGGAGCGAGGCTGACAATGAGCGCGATCATTCGCAAGATCGTCACGGTGGTCGAGGAAACTCATCTCGAGATGGGGCAAAAAGTTGCGCCGCCGACGCGGCGCGCAGCGGCGATCGCCGTGATTGAGAATCCCTTTGCAGGCCGGTACGTCGAGGACCTTTCGCCTTTGATCGAAATCGGCGAGGAACTCGGCGATCTGCTTTCGAAGAAGGCAGTCGCGGCACTCGGGATCGACGGCGCCAAGGCGCACAGCTACGGCAAGGCGGCGGCGGTCGGTGAAAACGGCGAACTGGAACACGCGGCAGCGATCCTGCATCCGAAGATGGGCGCGCCGGTCCGCAAGGTCCTGGGCAAGGGCGCGGCGCTGATTCCGTCGTCTAAGAAGCGCAGCGGCCCGGGGACGACGCTGGATATCCCGCTCGGCCACAAGGACGCGGCATTCGTACGCAGCCATTTCGACGGGATGGAAGTGCAGATCAACGATGCGCCGCGCGCCAATGAGATCATGGTCGCGGTGGCGGTCACCGACAGCGGCAGGCCATTGCCGCGCGTCGGGGGATTGACGGTTTCGGAAGTCAAAGGCGAAGACGGTTTGCGATAGTTGCTTCAACATTGGAGGTAGGGATGCGACGGAGACATTTGCTGGGAGCTGGATTGGCGATCGCTGTTGCGGGCATGACGAATACCGCCATGGCGCAAAGCGAGATCAAGATCGGCGAGATCAACAGCTATTCGCTGTTGCCCGCCTTCACAGAGCCCTATCGCAAGGGCTGGCAGCTTGCGGTGGAGGAAGTCAACGCCGCGGGCGGCATCAACGGCAAGAAACTCGTCGTCATCTCCAAGGACGACGGCGGCAAACCGGCGGACGCGCAGACCGCGGCCAACGAACTGGTGTCGAGCGAGAACGTGGCGATGCTGACCGGTACGTTCCTGTCCAACATCGGTCTGGCCGTCAGCGATTTCGCCAACCAGAAGAAAGTCTTCTTCCTGGCGGCAGAGCCACTGACCGACGCCATCACCTGGTCGAAGGGCAATCGCTACACCTTCCGCCTGCGTCCCTCCAACTACATGCAGGCGGCGATGCTGGTGGAGGAAGCCGCGAAGCTTCCGGCCAAGCGCTGGGCGACGATTGCGCCGAACTATGAATACGGCCAGTCGGCGGTCGCGGTGTTCAAGAAGCTGATGTCGGCTAAGCGTCCCGACATTCAGTGGGTCGACGAACAATGGCCGCCGCAGGGCAAGATCGACGCGGGTCCGGTGGTGCAGGCGGTTGCCGCGGCCAATCCCGAAGCGATCCTCAACGTCACCTTCGGAGCCGATCTCGTCAAGCTCGTGCGCGAAGGCAACACCCGCGGCCTGTTCAAGAACCGCGCGGTGGTCTCCTTCCTCACCGGCGAGCCGGAATATCTCGATCCGCTGAAGGACGAGACGCCGGAGGGCTGGATCGTCACGGGTTACCCCTGGTACGACATCAAGACGCCGGACCATGACAAGTTCCTCAAAGCCTATCAGGCCAAGTACAACGACTATCCGCGCCTCGGCTCGATCGTCGGCTACCAGACCATCAAGGCCGCTGCGGCGATTCTTGCCAAAGCCAACTCGACGGATCCGGAGAAGCTGATCGCAGCGACCGAAGGCCTGTCGATGCCGTCGCCGTTCGGCGAGATCACGTTCCGCAAGATCGATCATCAGTCGACGCTCGGAGCCTATGTCGGCAAGACCGCGCTGAAGGACGGCAAGGGCGTGATGGTGAACTCGGTCTATCGCAAGGGCGCGGACTATCTCCCGAGCGATGCGGAAGTCGAAAAGCTTCGTCCGAAGGACTGATGCTTTCGCTTCTCCCTCCCCCCGTTCTTATGGGGAGAGGGTGGGGGTGAGGGGCTCTCTCGACGAGTCGTGCTCGCGGAGAGAGCCCCTCACCCGAAATTCAAGCTGAAGCTCGAATTTCGGCCTCTCCCCGCAAAGGCGGGGAGAGGCAAAGCAAGCCCAGCGCCGACCCAACGCGGCGCGACAATTCCAACCCGGACCGCTCATGGCCTTTTACTTCGTTCAGTTCCTGACCGGTCTCGCCAGCGCGGCGTCGCTGTTTCTGGTCGCGTCGGGGCTGTCGATCATTTTCGGCGTGACGCGGATCGTGAATTTTGCCCATGGCGCGTTCTACATGCTCGGCGCCTATGTCGCGTTCACGCTGACCGAACGTTTCTCCGGCGCGCTCGGCTTCTGGGGCGGCATCGTCGTTGCGGCGTTGATCGTCGCCGTCGTCGGCGTGCTGGTCGAGATGGTGCTGCTGCGGCGGATCTACCATGCACCGGAATTGTTCCAGTTGCTCGCAACTTTCGGCCTGACCTTGATGGTCCAGGATATCGTGGTGCTGATCTGGGGTCCGGATGATCTGCTCGGCCGCCGCGCGCCCGGCTTCAGAGGCGCGGTCGATTTCTTCGGCCAGAACATCCCGAGCTACGATTTGTTCCTGATCGCGCTCAGTCCGGTCGTGCTCGGCGGGCTCTGGCTGCTGTTCCAGCGCACGCGCTGGGGCGTGCTGGTGCGCGCGGCGACGCAGGACCGCGACATGGTGGCGGCGCTGGGCGTCAATCAGAAATGGCTGTTCACCAGCGTGTTCGCACTCGGGGTCTTTCTCGCAGCCCTCGGCGGCGCGCTGCAGATCCCGCGCGATGCCGTGCATCATGCGCTCGACCTTCGTATCATCGTCGAAGTGTTCGTGGTCGTGGTGATCGGCGGGCTCGGCAGCATCATCGGTGCTTTCGTTGCCGCCGTGCTGGTTTCCGAACTCAACGCCTTCGGCATTCTCATCTTCCCGAAGATCTCCATCATCCTGGTGTTCCTGGTGATGGCGGTCGTGCTGATCGTGCGGCCATGGGGCCTGTTCGGCAAACCGGAAGCGGCCGCGCGCCGCACGCCGGGCCTGACCGTCACGCCGTGGCGGCGGCTGACATCAGGCGAACGGCTGATGTCGCTCGGCGCACTGGTCCTTGCGGCCATGCTGCCGCTGTTCGCCGGCAACTATGCGCTCACGGTTGGGTCGGAGATCGCAATCTACGTGATCTTCGCCGCCAGCCTGCATTTCCTGATGTCGGTCGGCGGGCTAGCCTCGTTCGGCCACGCCGCCTATTTCGGTCTTGGCGCTTATGGCGTCGCGTTCCTCGCCAAAGCGGCGGGATTTCCGATGATCGTCTCGCTGCTGCTGGGGCCAATACTGGGCCTGCTTGGTGCTGCGGTATTCGGCTTCTTCGCCGTGCAACTCTCCGGCGTCTATTTCGCGATGCTGACGTTGGCCTTTGCGCAGATCGTCTGGTCGATCGCCTTCCAGTGGGTCGAGGTGACCGGCGGCGACAACGGCATTCTCGGCGTCTGGCCGGAGAAGTGGGCCGCGGGCCCATCTGCGTTCTACTGGCTGTCGCTCGGCATCGCCGCGCTCGTGGTCACCGTGCTGCGCGTGATCGTGTTCTCGCCATTTGGCTTCGCGTTGCGCGCGACGCGGGACTCGCCGCTGCGCAGCGAAGCGATCGGCATCGACGGCAAACGCGTGCAATGGACGGCCTTCGTCATATCAGGCACGGTCGCAGGGATTGGCGGCGCGCTGTTCGCCTATCTGAAAGGAAGCGTCTTCCCCGACAGCCTCGGCATCTCGCTGTCGGTGGATGCGCTGGTCATGGTGCTGCTCGGCGGCGTCGAGACGGTTTCCGGTGCTGTTATCGGCGCCATCGTCTTCAAGGCGGCCAGCATCTGGCTGGTCAGCCAGACCGATCTTTCCAAGCTGGTGCTGGGCGGCTTCATCGTGCTGATGGTGGTGGCTTTCCCCAAGGGCATCGTCGGCACGCTGGAGACGATCAGGAATCGCTGGCGATCCCCTGAGAAAAAATCCGCGCTTGCCACCTCCCGGATCGAGACCGCCGAATGAGCATGGTCCCCACATTGCTGTCGGTTGAGGCCTTAAGCAAATCCTATGGCGGCGTCCATGCCGTGCGCAGCGTGTCGTTCGAACTGCGCGCGGGCGAAATCCTGGCGCTGATCGGGCCCAACGGCGCCGGGAAAAGCACCTGTTTCGACATGCTCAACGGCCAGAACATTCCGGACAGTGGCCGGATCACTCTGCTCGGCGAGGATACGGTCGGCCGGAAGCCGCGCGCGATCTGGCGGCTCGGCGTCGGCCGCACGTTCCAGATCACCGCGACGTTCCCGACCATGACCGTGCGCGAGAACGTGCAGGTCGCGCTGGTGTCGTATGGCAGGCAGTTGTTCAATCTCTGGGGCTCAACCGCAAGTTACGCGCGCGACGAAGCCGGCCGGCTGCTCGATCTCGTCGGCATGGGCGCCTATGCCGGGCGTCCGTGCGGCGAACTCGCCTATGGCGACCTCAAGCGGCTGGAGCTTGCGATCGCGCTCGCCAACCAGCCCAAGCTATTACTGATGGACGAGCCGACTGCCGGCATGGCGCCGCGCGAGCGGATCGAACTGATGCGGTTGACCGCGCGCATCGCCCGCGAGCAATCGATCGGCGTGCTCTTCACCGAGCACGACATGGATGTGGTGTTCGAACATGCCGACCGCATCCTGGTGCTCAACCGCGGCAGCCTGATCGCCGAAGGCTCGCCGGAGGAAGTTCGCGGCAATCCGCAGGTGCGCGCCATCTATCTCGGCGAGGGTCTGGTCTACGACGCACGTCACCGCGAGGGAGCCGGCGCATGAAGCTGCAGGTCGCCGATCTCAACAGCTTTTACGGCCCGGCGCATATCCTGTTCGATATCGCGCTCGAAGTCGGCGAAGGCGAGGTGGTGGCGCTGCTCGGGCGTAACGGCGCCGGCAAGTCCACCACCTTCCGCTCCATCGTCGGTCTCGTCGAGAACCGCTCGGGACGGATTGTCTTCGAGGGCAGGGACGTCTCGCGTGAGCCAACGCATGCGATCGTGCGTGGTGGGCTCGGCTACGTGCCGGAAGAGCGGCGCATCTTCACGGATCTGACGGTCGACGAAAATCTCGAAGTAGGGCGCCAGCCGAAGCGGTCGAACGCGCCGCAGTGGACGCGCGAGAAACTGTTCACGCTGTTTCCCAATCTCGGCGAAATGCGCAACCGTCCAGGCGGGCGGATGAGCGGCGGCGAGCAGCAAATGCTGACGATCGCGCGGACCCTGATGGGCAATCCGTCGCTGGTGCTGCTCGACGAGCCGTCGGAAGGGCTATCGCCGAAGATTGTCGAACAGATGGTCGAAGCCATCCTCGCGATGAAGCGAGAAGGCGTCAGCATCGTGGTCTCGGAGCAGAACCTGCATTTCGCGCGGCTGATCTCCGACCGCGCCTACATCATCGAGCGTGGCAAGATCTGCTTCGGCGGCACGATGGCGGAACTCGACGCGCGGCCGGACATCCGGGACGCGCATCTGTCGCTGTAGCCGGTGGCAAGGGAAGGGGCGGGAAAATGGGAAGGAGCGTTTCGCCGAAACGAGCGGTCAAGCCCGCACGGCCGTCCTACATCCTCGATGAGCAGATCGGTTTCATCCTGCGTCAGGTCTGGCAGCGCCACGCCACGATCTTCGCCCGCGAGATCGGTATCAATTTGACGCCGACGCAGTGGGCGGCGCTTGCAAAACTGACCGAGACCGGGCCGTGCTCGCAGAACCTGCTGGGACGGCTGACGGCGATGGACGTCGCGACCATCAAGGGCGTGATCGACCGCCTCACCGCGCGCGGGCTGACCGAGACCAGCCCGGACCCCGAGGACGGCCGCCGACTGCTCGTGAGCCTCACGCGCGCCGGCCAGCAACTGGCCGAGAAAGCCGCGCCGAACGCGCTCGCGATCAGCCGCGAGACGCTGGCGCCGCTGGATGCCAAGGAGCGCGAAACACTGATCGCGCTACTCGACAAGTTGCGTTGAACGGCCGGCCGGCTTTCGCGTCAGCTCAGGTTGAGCACCAGCGCGATCGCGCCCACCAGAATGAGGCTGACGGCCCAGGTCGTATCCAGGTTGAACCAGCTTTGCGATATGAATTTGAGGCCGAGATAGCGGTAGGCGAGCCACGCGCAGCATCCGCCGGCGGCAACCATCGCGGCGGCGTGGACAGTGGCGACCAGCACGGCCATGCCGAGATTGGCGTTGATGAGCGTGCCGGCGGCCTGGTGACCCTGGTCAAGTTCGGCTTCCCGGCAGAGCCCGAGATAGATCGGCACCAGCATCAGCGCGGCGCCATGCGCGAGCGCCACGGCGAACGACCAAAGCCCTAGTTGCGCCGGCGATATCCGGGCCAGCACTCTCGGGTGTCGCCGGTTGGCAAGCCGGTAAAGACCGAAGGCGATGACAAGGAGGCTTGCGCCGATCTGTATCGTGCGTTGCCATTCGACCACGGCAACCAATAGCGCGAAGGGAAGGATCACGAGGAGCATCGCGAGCAGATGGCCGGCCGTAAGCGGCCCAAGCGCGGCCGCTAGGGCGCGGGGGCTCTTCTCCATCAATCCAGCCGAAACGGCGAGCGGCCACCCCATGCCCGGGTTGACACCGTGATAGAGGCCGCTCGCGATGACAGCCAGCCAAAGCCAGGCAGGTGTCCAGTCGGCTCCGCTCAAATTCAGACCGACGGATAGCAGAACGAATCCGTCGAACAGTCGCCGCCGTCGAGCCGGACTTGGTGCGCGCGGTATCCGTCGGGGAAATTGACCCAGTAGTCTCGTGCCAGCTCGAGGCCACCGTCCGGCTTCGTATTGGCCATCACCATGGCGCCGGGGACACCATCGGGATAGAACTGGTCGTCCCAGGTCGAATACAGCGAATTGGTCCAGTACACCCGCTTGCCGTCGCGGCTGATCTCGACCATCTGCGGACCGCCGCCAAAGGCCTTGCCGTTCGGGTGCGGCGTGCGCCGTGTGATGCCGCCGATGCGTACCGAGCCGGCAAGCTTCGGCCTTCGCGGCTCGCTGACATTGTATTGACGCAGCTCGCCGGTGCCCCAGCAGGCAACGTAGAGGAATTTGTCGTCCATCGACAGGTCGATGTCCGTCACCAGCGGCGGCACTGCGCCAAAGCCCTGCAGCAGCGGCGGCAATTGCTCCTTCGGCGCCGCCTCCGGTGGGATCGTCGCCGTCTTCTCGACGTGAAACTTGCCGCCCTCGCGCCACCAGGTCCAGATCGAGCCTTCGAGGTTTGTGGTGTCGACCACGGTGCCCAGAAAGCCGTACTCGCGAACCGGATCATGCGCGGGACGCACTTCCAGCCCCATCTGATGATTGGCCCCGAGATCGATCGTCTGCACGTTTCGCCGGGCCCGCAGATCCCAGAAGTGAATATGGTGACCGTACTTGTTCGAGAGCAGATCCTCCGGCACGATTCCGTTCTCGAACTGCGGCGGCAACCCCCACTCGCTCGTCACCATGTAATCGCGTGGCAGGTTCCACCAGAAATCATAGTGCATTGTCTGGGGGCCGCGATCGATCTCCCACCGTCCGAGCACCTCGAAGGTCTCGCAGTCCATGATAAAGACGCCGGGCGGTCCGTCGGTACCGTTCTTGCCGCCGCCGCCGAGCGTAGAGACGTAAATGCCTTCCGGCCCGCAATGAACGGTGTGCGGCCGCGAGTATCCGGTCTTCCTGAAGATTTCTTCGGGTTCGATGATCTTGTGTATGGCGGCCTTGGTGGGGTCCGGCTTGGTATCGACGATGTAGATGCGGGATGACCGCATGCCGGGGATGATGAGATAGCGGCGTTCGAGGAAGGCGTGTCCGGTCAGCGGCGATAGCGCGGACGAGCAGGCATTCCAGCCAAAATGGTGAAACTCATCGCCCTTGTTCGGCATCGTCACGGTGTGAACGACCTGACTGTAGGTCTGGGAGTCCGGCTTGACGTCGATGACAGCCAGTGCGTCCGGCTTTGAAGAGTCCGGGCTGAGCAGCACGGTGTAGGCGAAGCTCTCCGGCGGAGCTTCCATGGCAAGCTTTGGCGAAGCGTGAAACGTGGGGTCGGGCCGAATGTTCATCGTACTGCCTCCCTGTTTGCCTCGATGTACAGCAACACGGCTCAGCGGCATGCAGCAGCAAGAAATCACCCGGGCGCGTTGAGTTCCTCTTTGAGAGTGCCGCCAGCCGGGGTTTGCCCATCGACCATACACCGCAATGCGGCAGGCGAAAATAACGATGGTGCTACCGGTCCGCCGCGCGACGCAAAGGGTGCGGAATCCTGCTGATCGCCAGTATGGCTGGCGGCGGCGAACGTGTCGGCGCAGCTTCGATCATCGCCGTTCCGCTTGCGACCATTTGCAGGACGACGCCCGCGTCGTCCGCGCTCCTTCCCGTGCAATCGATCGAGCGTTGCTTGATCTGCGGCGTCAGGTGGGCGCACCTCTAAAACCATTGTTACTGTTGACTTCATCTAAAACTATTTGATAACACTGTTATTATGAACAAGCCCGCAACCGCTGCCAAGGACTGGTCGGACGTCGTGAAGGGGGCGAAGCGCGAGCTTCTCCTGCGCGCCGCCCGCGATGAATTCGCCGAACAGGGGCTGGAAGGCGCCACCATGCGCGGCATCGCGGTTCGCGCCGGCTGCACGACGGGCGCGATCTATCCGCTGTTCGACAGCAAGGAGGCGATCTATGCCGAACTGCTGAAACAGTCGCTGGCGGCGCTCGATGCCTACGTTGCAGAGGCCGTGGCTGCTGCGCGGACTCCGGAAGCGCAGGTCGAGGCGGCCTGCGGCGCCTTCCTGAACTACTACCTCGATCACCGCTTCGAGATAAATCTGGGCCTCTATGCGTTCCGCGGCCTCAAGCGGCTGGGCGTCGGCAAACCATCGGATGAGGAACTCAACCAGGCGCTATGGAAGGTGCTGGAACGCATCGCCTTGCCGCTGACCGAGGTGCGCGGCCTCAAGCCTTCAGAGGTTCGGCCGTGGGTGGCGCTGCTGACCAGCCAGATGATCGGGGCTCTCGTGTTGCAGATCGCGGGCCGGCTGGATTTTCTGCAAACCAGCGCGCAGACGCTGCTTCGCATGATGCTGGCGCAATGCCTTGCCTCGACGGTGTCGAAGAACGTGAAGGCCGCACGCAAATCAAAACAGTAAGGGAGTAAGCGAGATGGTCCGGATCGAAAAGCATGGCGCCGTTTGGACCGTCGTCCACAGCCGGTTTGCGGAAGCACGCAACGCGATGGATCCCGATAGCGCGGAAGCGCTGGCAGCGGCCTTCAGGGAATTCGACGCCGACGATTCCGCCAGCGTCGCGGTGTTGTGGGGCGAGGGCGGCGCGTTCTGCGCCGGCTGGGATCTCAAATTCGCCAGCACGCTCGGGGATCGCGATGCCTTCCAACGTCACGTCGTCGACGGCCTGGCGTTCCCGACCGGCGCCAACGCCGCGCCGCGCGGTCCGCTCGGGCCGACGCGGCTGGAATTGTCGAAGCCGGTGATCGCCGCGGTGGAGGGGCCGGCCGTTGCCGGTGGCATGGAGCTCGCCTTGTGGTGCGATATTCGCGTGATGGCCGAGAGCGCCTATTTCGGCGTCTATTGCCGGCGCTGGGGAATCCCGCTGTTGGACGGCGGCAGCGTTCGTCTGGCGCGATTGGTCGGGCAGGGACGCGCGATGGAAATCATTTTGACGGGGCGCAAGGTGCCAGCGAACGAAGCGCTGCGCATCGGCATGTGCGAGCAGGTGGTCGAGAGCGGGGGCGCGCGGGCCGCGGCGGAAGCGATGGCGCGGGAGATCGCGCGGTTTCCGCAAGCGGCCGTGCGGGCCGATCGCCGCTCCGTGGTGGAAACCTACGGGCTGCCGGTCCGCGATGCGTTGCGGCAGGAATGGACCAACGGCGTTGAAGCCATCTTCAAGGAAGGCGTCAGCGGCGCTGCCCGCTTTGCCAGCGGCAAGGGCCGCCACGGCGATTTTGCCAAGATCTGATCCTGCTTTCCGAGGGAGCAACACATGGCCAAAGTTCTCTACGAGCGCGACGGTCGCATTGCCCGCATCACCCTGAACCGGCCGGAAGTCATGAATGCGATCGACGACGAACTGCCGGGCGCGCTCGCCGACGCGGTAGCGCGTGCCGACAATGATCCGGGCGCGCATGTGATCGTGCTTGCCGGCGCCGGCCGCGCCTTCTGCGCCGGATACGACCTGACGGCTTACGCCTCCGGCGACAAAGCCAATCGCTATACGCAGGAAATGCCGTGGGATCCGATGAAGGATTATGCCGGCATGTCCGACAATACCAACAAGTTCATGAGCCTGTTTCGTTCGAAGCGGCCTGTGATCTGCAAGGTTCATGGATTTGCGGTTGCCGGCGGGTCCGACATCGCGCTTTGTTCGGACATGATCGTGATGGCGGAAGATGCGCGCATCGGCTATCCACCGGTTCGGGTCTGGGGCTGTCCGACCACGGCGATGTGGGTCTATCGGCTCGGCGCCGAAAAGGCCAAACGCATGCTGTTCACCGGCGACAAGATCACCGGGGTTGAGGCGGCGGCGCTGGGCCTCGTGCTGAAAGCCGTTCCGGCCGACAGGCTCGACGACGAGGTCGACGCGCTCGCGCACCGGATTGCGACGGTGCCGCAGAACCAGCTCATGATGCAGAAGCTGATGGTCAACCAGGCGCTCTACAATATGGGTCTGATGGGCACGCAGATGATCGCCACCGTGTTCGACGGCATTACCCGGCATTCCCCCGAGGGGCTGAACTTCAAGCGGCGGTCGGAGGAGATGGGGTGGAAACACGCCGTCGACGAACGCGACCAGGGTACCTTCGACTGGACGACCAATCAGCCGATCACGCAAAACAGGTAATTCGAAGCGCAAGGATTCAAGTCGACGGAGAGAGTTCCGCTCTATTTGACCGTGATGGTAATTTTCTGCGAGACCACTGGAGGGTTGAACGGATAGTGGCCGGCGTCTCCCAGCACGAGCTGAAGCGTGTGCTTGCCGGGTGGAAGTTCGATCCGGGCTTCGGTTTGACCCGCCCCAAAATGAAGATGTGATTTGTCCTGCGGGATCTCTTCGTTCGGATTGAGCGGCTCATTCACATCGATCAGAAGATGATGATGGCCGCTGTTCGGGTAGTTGTCGCCCGCGTGGGTTACGCCCATGTTGCGCAGACCAAACCGGCACCAAAACCCACCTTTGATGACGGCGCCGTTCTGCGGCCACACGAAATAGAGAAGGGCATCCTTCGGGGCGGGCTTTCCTTGAGCATACGCGGCGAACGGCAGGCAAGTGAGCGCTGCTGACAGAGCGATCCACTGCATAAACTTCATGACTGTCTCTCAACGCTCCCTAGGGGGAAAGTGCGACGCGGAACCCGTGGGTGGGATATCGCACGTTGGTGTCATAGCTGCCGCGGCTTGACGTCCGGGCATAGTCTGAGTCTTTCCTCCAGGAGCCGGAACGGATGACATGCGAGGAACATGCATTCTCGACCCACGCTGACCCGTCCGCCGGCGCGCCTTGATAATTTCTGTGCCAGCAGTCTTCCACCCATTGGTCAACGCCGCCGCCCATATCGAATAGCCCAAAGGGATTTGGCTTCAGGCTGCCGACCTTCACCGGCTGATCGATGGCTGGAATGTCACTGCAGTTCTTGCAATTGACCATGCCGGGCTGAAATTGATCGCCCCACCAGTACCGGGTCTGCATGCCGCCGCGCGCCGCATATTCCCATTCAGCTTCGCTCGGCAGCCGATACGGCTTGCGGGTAGTTTCCGCGAGCCACGCAGCATATTGCTTGGCGTCGCTCCAGCTTACGTTTGTAACAGGCGCATCGTCCTTTCCGCTCGCGGTAAATCCGCAGGCCTTTGCGGCAGCGCATGCATTCCATTCGCGCACGGAGACAGGAAATTTCGCCATCGCAAACGGCTTGACCGTTACCTGACGGACTGGTTTTTCCGAAACGTCTTCGTTGCTGCCCATGGCAAAGCTGCCACCCCGAAGCGAGACCATCTCGGGCTCTCGAATCGACGCGGCGCCCTGCGTGGTTGGTTGACCAGCAGGTGCGGCGGGTGACGCGGACGGCGGTAGCGGCGCAGCCTGTTTGGAAGCTGGAGACGGCTCGGGCTGAGGCGCCGCCTGTTGTTGAGTTGGGGCCACCGTAGGCTGGGCGGGCGCTGGTGGCTTTGCGGAGGGCGCCTTCTGCACTTCTGCCGGAGGCGAAACGGGAGCCGAAACCAGATTTAGCAGCTTGCCGGTTGGCAAGAGCGTCCAGAGAGCGCCGCCCGCAATGAGCAGCAGCGCAAGGATCAGCAAGGAGACCAGAATGCCTTCGCGCCGCTTCCGGCTGTGCAGAAGCGCAGCCGGATCGGAAAGCACACGATAGACCCGCACCGGGTCGGTGATGTTCTTGACGTGGCGATCACCGAGCGATTCGTATCCGCAAACCAGCTTGTGCTTTATCTGTTCGTAGATGCCGCCGGAGATATAGACCTCGCCGGGCTGGGCTATGCCTTCAAGCCGCGTGGCAATATTGACGCCGTCGCCGTAAACGTCGTCCGTTTCGATGATGACATCGCCGAGATTGACGCCAATTCGATACTCGATCCAATGATGCTTCGGCAGTGCCGCATTGCGCCCCACCAGATTTTGCTGAATCACGATGCTGCAGCGGACGGCTTCGACAGGGCTGTCGAAAATCGCAATGAACCCGTCGCCGGTGGTTTTAACAAGTCTGCCGTGATGTTCTATGATGCTGGGTTCGATGAGATCGCGCTCGATACGCTTGACACGGTTGTGCGTGCCCTCTTCGTCGATTTGCATCAGGCGGCTGTAACCGGAGATATCGCCTGCTACGATGGCCGCAAGGCGGCGCGGCGTCGGTTCGCGTGGCGGCGCGCCAACTCGGCCTGCCTTGATGTCACGAATCTGAGCCATTGTTCAGATTGTTCCAAAGACTGTGAAATGACAGTGTGAGGCAAACAATCTATCCAGCACCAATAGCGTAGCATATTGCAGGTATGTAGCAAGCGAGCGGCCACAATGCGTGGAACCGTCACCGATAGCGGTCGGACTGATCTCGCCAACTACCGGTATGGATCTTCGTCGATCGGGTACTGTGGCACGCTTACCGCATCGAACGAGCAGTCGGCCCGGTTCCTGAAATCGACGAGCCCAAGGATCAGCACCGTGGCAACAAAGCCGGCCACCGCGCCGGTAACGTCGCCGGCAATTGGCAGCGAGTTCTTCATCAATGCCCGATGATGATCTCCGGCACTTTCCCCGCCGGCGGCGTGTTGCGGCTGCGCTGGGTGCGGACGATGCCGTCGATGATGGTCATGCCGATGCCGGGAAGGTCGCCGAGCTGCACGCTTTCCAAAATGTTCTTGCCGGGCGAGTGCTGGGCCTTGTCCATCAGCACGAAATCGGCGGAGCGGCCGACTTCAATTAGCCCGCAGTCGAGCTCGCGCATGCGGGCGGTGTTGCCGGTTGCCAGGCAGAAGGCGAGTTCGGTGGGCAGATCGCCCAGCGAGGACAGCATCGAGACCATGCGTAAAATGCCGAGCGGCTGCACGCCGGAGCCAGCCGGCGCGTCGGTGCCGAGGATGACGCGGTTGAGGTCGCCCATTTCGCGCGCGATGCGCAGCGTGAACAGCGCCGAGCGCTCGTTGCCGTTGTGCACCAGTTCCAGCCCGCGCTTGCAGCCTTCACAGATACAGCGGATCTGGTCGTCGGGCAGGGCGGTGTGGCCGCCATTGATGTGACCGATCACGTCGGTGTCGGCTTCCAGCACCACGTCCTTGTCGATCAGGCCGGAGCCGGGGATCGAAGGACCGCCGGTGTGGATCGTGCTCTGGATGCCGTATTTGCGCGCCCAGCCGACCATCTTGCGCGCGGTAGGGCCGTCCTTGACGCCGCCGAGGCCGACTTCGCCGAGCAGCTTGACGCCGGCCGCGGCCAACTTCCTTGAAATCGTCCTCGACCATTTCGCATTCGATCACGGGTGCGCCGGCATGCACCTTCACCCCGCCCGGACGCAGCGTCCAGAATGCGCGTTGCGCGAAGATCGCCATCGCCTTCAGGCCGACGACGTCGCGGGGTCGGCCGGGCATGTGAACTTCGCCTGCGGAGATCATGGTGGTGACGCCGCCGTGGAGATAGCTGTCGATCCAGTTGGTCTGGTTCTGCCGCGGCGTCCAGTCGCCGGCGACGGGATGGACGTGGCTGTCGATCAGGCCAGGGGCGACCGTGGTGCCGTTGGCATCGACAACGGTGGTGGCGCCCTCGGTGTTGACGTCCTTGAATCGTCCGATCGCTGTGATCTTGCCGTTCTCGGCTACGATCGTATCGCCGTCCAGGATCGGCTTCTCCAGCGCCCCCGACAGCAGCAGCCCGATATTGCGGATCACCAGCTTGCTGGGACCGGTCGCCTGGGGTGCATCGTGGGCCATGGTTTTTCCTTTTGGTTCAATGCCTTCGCCGCACATTCTGCCCGGCTTGACGATCGGATCAAGCTGGATTATTCATTTGTATACGAATGATCGTATACGAATGATTGAACTGGTCAATCCGGCTTGCCGGTCAGGGAATGGTGCGATGAGCAACTTCAACCAGGAAAGCGTCTTGAGCGTCCATCACTGGACCGACACGCTGTTCAGCTTCACCACCACGCGCGATCCCTCGTTCCGTTTCCGCAACGGCGAGTTCACCATGATCGGGCTGAAGGTCGGCGAGAAGCCGCTGCTCCGCGCCTACTCGGTCGCCAGCGCCAATTATGAGGACCGGCTCGAATTCTTCTCGATTAAGGTGCCGGACGGGCCGCTGACCTCACGCCTCCAGCACTTGAAGCAGGGCGATGAGATCATCGTCAGCCGCAAGGCGACCGGAACGCTGGTCATCGACAACCTCGAAGACGGCCGCAACCTCTATCTGATCGGCACCGGCACGGGCTTGGCCCCGTTCCTGAGCGTGATCAAGGATCCCGAGACCTATGAGCGGTTCGAGAAGGTGGTGCTGCTGCACGGCTGCCGCCGCGTCGCCGAGCTCGCCTATGGCGAGATGATCACCGAAAAGCTGCCGAACGACGAACTGATCGGCGAATATGTCCGCAACCAGTTGATCTACTACCCCACCGTGACGCGCGATCCGTTCCGCAACCGCGGCCGTATCACCGACCTGATCAACTCTGGCAAACTATTCGCTGATATCGGGCTGGCCTCGCTCGACCCCGCCCACGACCGCGTCATGATCTGCGGCAGCCCCGCACTGGTGACGGACACGCGTGCGCTGTTGACGGGCAAAGGCTTCGTCGAAGGCAATCACGGCGAGGCGGCGCAGTTCGTGGTCGAGAAGGCGTTCGCGGAGCGGTAAGCGCTAACCGCTTGCGAAGTTACGGCCGCACCCCCGGCGCTTCGATCGGCATGCCCCGCGCCCGCGACATCAGATACAATTCGAGTTCGACCAGTTCCGGCGCGCCGTAATCATAGGCCTGCGCGCGGATGCCGGTGATGCAGGCGCGCAGGCGCCGCTGCAGCGATCCCAGCGACTGCCATTCCAGCCGGTAGAGCGGGTAGCCGGTCGGGTGTCCCTGCGTGACCGCGGCGCCAGCGAGCCGCTTGTCCCAGTTATCATCGTGGCAATTGGCGCAGCCGAGATTGAGCTGTCCCTGCCGTTGCATGTAGAGCTCGCGCCCTTTGGCGATGAACGGCGCGAGCTGCGGGTCGGCGCCGGTTTCGATCGGCACGCCTTGCGACTGCCTTGCGATGAAGGCCGTGAGCGCCAGCAGTTCGCGGCTCTCGAAGGGCAGCGGCGTCGCCTGCTGCTGGCTGGTGCGGCATGAATTGATGCGCTGCTCCAGATCGATCGGACGGCCGGTTGCCTTGTCGAAGGCGGGGTAGCGGGCGGCTATCCCTTTCATGCTGGTGCGCGCATCGCCGTGGCAATCGGCGCAGGCCTTGTTGGAGGCACCTAGCTTGCGCTTCCATTGCGATTCGCCGTCGAGCACCCAGAGCATGCCTGGATTGGCGGTATCCTCGTCCTGCATCGCCTTGGTGTCGGCCTTCATAAAAGTGTAGCCGGAGCGGCGGTCGGCTTGGGGGATTTCGGCGGCGCAAACCGCGCTTGCGGTCAACAGGGCGACGGCTATGGCGCCAATGGGCCTCATTCGACCGTGATCGAGGCGGACGCGGTTTCGGAAAAGCCCTTGTCACCGATCCATTCGAACTCGAACTTGCCGCTCTCGGTCGCAGTGGCGAAGAACGTGATGAAGGGGTTGGCGGCGATCGCCGGAAACAGATCGGTGCGGAAGATCTCGTTGCCGTTGAAGCGGCATGTCAAGCTCGTGATGATGTTGCGCGGAACAACTTCGCCTGCAGCCGTATGGCGATAGCCGGTTTCCATGATGTGCGACATCAGCGTCTTGATCTCGATAATGTCGCCGCGTTTGGCTTTCGCCGGAACGTTGATAAGCGCGGAAGCCATCAGATTACCTCCTCGGTGCAGGCTGCGAGTGTCACCACGACATCGACGCTGGCCGACCAGAACGATCCGTCCGAGAGCTTTGCGATCGCGACGATCTTCTGGCTGTCGGCGAGACGGATGCGGGTCGAAACCTGCGCGCGGCCGTTATGCGGGCCGAGCTGGAAATTGGCGATGTTGGGCTGCGGATTCTTTTCGTTGAAGACGTGAATGCTCCGGACGTGATCCTCCTCCGCCATCGGGTGGGCGACGCTGACCGTCATCGGCACCGTGTTGCCGTTCTCCACCAGCGGCGGGATGTCGAGCTTGACCTTGCCGGTGCGCACCGTCGCTCCGCCGGTGACATTCTGGATCGCCGACGCAAGCATGGCGGGCGTCGCCTCCGCAGGACGCACAATCACGACCGGGAGCGCGCCGATCACGGCCGCGCCGCCGGCGAGGCCGAGGAACCGGCGGCGTGATGATTTTTTTGGTGGTTGCTGCATCGTACCTTCCTATTCGCGCAAGCTTACGAGATAAGCCACGATATCCTCGATCTGTTCGGCCGACAGGATCGGCTTGCCGCGCCACAACGTCCCGACGCGATTGAGGCCGCCCACGCGGTAGTAGGACGGCATGATGGTCGCGGCATTGAGGCGGGAGGCGTCCACCAGCCGAAGCCTGAGCTGACCCTCCGACCAGCGGCTGCCGGAACCGGCAAGGCTGGGGGCCAGATCGCCCTGGAATTTCTGTTCGGGAAATGGGCCGCTGTGGCAGAGGATGCAAGTGCTGGAACGTTCGACGACGAGGGCGCGCCCGCGCGCTGCATCGCCTCGCGCATTCGTGAGCGGCTCCGGAATGGCGTCGCCTACGACGGAATAGCTGCCAGGTTCCTGCGCGGCGCCGCCGCCGGGCAGGGCAAGGAGCGCTCCGGCAAGGATCGGCACCGACATGCGAAATCCGAATCTAGCCAAAGACTTCCGCCGTAATGGTCGCGAACCAGGATTGCGCATAGTCGGCCTCGCGCGCGCGGACATCGCGCGGCGCCTCCAGCGGGCTGACGCCGCCGGCGCCTTCGACGTCGGCCAGCAATCCGTTCTTCGGTTGGTATACGCCGGCAATCGAGATGCCATAGTCAGGCGCCGCCAGGCTGTAGCAGGTGTTGATCAGTTTCGGCGCGGCAGGCGATCCGCCTGATAGCAGCGCGGCAATCGCGCGCGCGCAAGTCTTGGCCTGCGCATTGGCCGAGAATGCCGATTTTGGCATGCCGCCGGCAAGACAGGCGTCACCGATGACATGGATGTTCGGTGCTGATTTGGACTCGAAGGTAACGGGATCGATCGCGCACCAGCCGGTACTGTCGGTCGCGCCTGCGATCGTGGCGATGCGGCCGGCCCGCTGCGGCGGAATAACGTTGGCTACCTGGGCGGTGTGGTTGCCGAAATCGGTGATCAGGGTATTGGTCGCTGCATCAACGGCGTTCACCTTGCCGCCCTGCGACAGCGACACCCATTCGACCATTCCCGGATAGAGCTCCTTCCACGCGTTCTGGAACAGACGCTGCTTGGAGAAGGTGTCCTTGGCGTCGAGGATGAGCAGCTTGGAGCGCGGCTTTTTGGTTTTCAGGTAATACGCAATCAGGCAGGCGCGTTCATAAGGTCCCGGCGGGCAGCGGAAGGGATTGGCGGGGGCAGCGATCACCACCAGACCACCGTCGTCCATGGCCTCGAGTTGTTTGCGCAGCAGCAGCGTTTGTTCGCCGGCTTTCCAGGCATGCGGCATCTTCGCGGCGGCGGCTTCGTCATAACCCTGTAGCGCATCGAAACGCAGATCGACGCCGGGTGACAGCACCAGCCGGTCATAGGCGAGCGAGGTGCCGTCGGCGAGGCCGATGGTCCGCGCCGTCGCATCGACGGCCGTTGCCGCCTGCGCCACCACCGTCACGCCGCTGGCAGCGATCTTGTCGTAGCTGAATTGCTGCTCCTCGATCGAGCGCAGTCCGGCGATGACATTGTTGCTGAACGGGCAGGCGATGAAGGTCCGGTTCGGCTCGACCAGCGTGACCTGCAATTTCTGCTCGATCTGTTTCAGCGCCCGCGCACAGCTCGCGCCGCCGAAGCCGCCGCCGATCACGACCACACGTGCCGCCGATTGCGCGAACGCGGGTAGCGGAAACGTCACGGCCGTCACTGTGGCGACCGCGCCGACGCGGCAGAACTCCCGGCGGCTCATGCGATGGCTGTTACCCATGCCGGCCCCTTATTTCTGTGCCGCGAGCCACGCCGCAATCGCGCGCGACTCGTCGTCGGTGAAACCTTTGGCGATGCGGTTCATGACCGTGGCGGGAAGCGAGCCGTCGCGAAATCCGGCCATGGCCTTCACGATGTCGCCAGCGTCGCGGCCGTACAGCCGCGAAATCGACGAGGCGGTTGCTCCCGAGGAATGGCAGCCGGAGCAGGATGCCGCGCCGGGCGGGGGATCGGAAGCCGCAAGCAACGGCTGATACCACGCCGCGACCGTGGCAGCTGCGATGGCGGCACGCAACGCTTTCATCAGCAATCTCTCGATGGAGAAACGGCGGCCCCGGGGGTGGGGCCGCCGTCCGCTATTGTCAGGCAAACGTGATGTTCTGGTCCTTCAGCGGCACCGAACGGATGCGCTTGCCGGTTGCCGCGAAGTAGGCGTTGAGCACCGCGGGCGCGGCGACCCCGATGGTCGGCTCGCCGACGCCGCCCCAGAAGCCACCGCTCGGCACCATCACGCATTCTACCTTCGGCATCTCCGCGATGCGCATCGAGTTATAGGTGTCGAAGTTGGTCTGCTCTATCTTGCCGTCCTTCACCGTGCAGCCGCCGTAAAACAGCGCGGACAGGCCGTAGACGAAGGAGCCCGCGATCTGTCGCTCGACCTGCGCCGGGTTGACGATGTAGCCGGGATCGGTCGAGGCGACGATGCGGTGCACCTTGATCTTGCTGCCCTCGGCGACGGAGATTTCGGCGGCGCCCGCGACATAGCTGCCATAGCCCATCACCTGCGCAATCCCGCGATAGACGCCTTGCGACGCGGGCTTGCCCCAGCCGATTTTCTCGGCCACGGCGTTGAGCACGGCGAGATGCTTCGGGTGCTTGCTCATCAGCTTGCGGCGGAATTCCACCGGATCCTGGCCCACCGACTGCGCCAGCTCATCCATGAAGCATTCCATGTAGATCGCGTTCTGGTTCACGTTCACGCCGCGCCAGAAGCCGGGCGGAACGTGCGGGTTGCGCATGGAATGCTCGACCAGCAGGTTCGGCACGGAGTAGCCGATCGCCGCGTCGCCGGAAGGACTGAGGCCCTGGAACGCAGCCGTATCCATGCCGTTCACCAACGCCGCCGGACGCACCGTGTACAGGATCGATTGGCCGGACAACCTGACGTGCAGCGCCGTAAGATTGTTGTCGGCATCGAAGGCCCCGGTCATCTTGCATTGTGTAACCGGATGAAACTTGCCTTGCGCCATGTCCTCTTCGCGCGACCACAGCAGCTTGACCGGCGTGCCGGGCATCTGCTTGGCGATGAGAACCGCCTGCCTGACGTAGTCGGTCATGCCGCGACGGCCGAAGCCACCGCCGAGGATGAGCTTGTGTACCTCGCATTTTTCGGCCGGCAAACCTGAGGCTTCCGTGGTGGCGGCGAACGCCGCTTCGCCGTTCTGCGTGCCGCACCAGACCTCGCATTTATCAGGCGTATAGAGCGCCGTGGCGTTCATCGGCTCCATGGTCGCGTGGTTCTGGTAGGGATAGTTGTAGACCGCCTCGACCTTCTTGACGGCGCCGGCAATCGCGGCCTTTGCGTCGCCGTTCTGGTTGCCGATGTAGGCCGGCTGTGCATTGTCGAGGCCTTCGGCCAGCCACTTTGCGATGGATTCGCTGGAGACCTTGGCGTTCTCGCCTTCGTCCCAGACGATCGGTAGCGCATCGAGCGCGGTCTTGGCGTGCCACCAGGTATCGGCGACGACGGCGACCGCGCTGTCACCGACCTTCACCACCTTCTTGACGCCTTTCATGCCGGCGATCTGGGCCTCGTCATAGCTCTTCAGCTTGCTGCCGAAGACCGGACAATCCTTGATCGCGGCGTTGAGCATGCCGGGCAGCTTGACGTCGGAGCCATAGATCATGGCGCCGGTGGTCTTATCCACCGTATCGAGCCGCTTCACGCCCTTGCCGGCGATCTTCCAGTCCTTGGGATCCTTCAGCTTCACGTCGGCCGGCGGTTCGAGCTTCGCCGCGGCTTCAACCACCTTGCCGTAAGTCGTGGTCCTGCCCGATGGCGTATGGGTGATGACGCTGTTGGCCGCGGTGCATTCCGAGGCCGGCACCTTCCACTGGTTGGCGGCCGCCTGGATCAGCATCACCCGCGCGGTGGCGCCGCCCTTGCGGACGTATTCCTGGCTGGAGCGGATGCCGCGGCTGCCGCCGGTCGAGAAATCGCCCCAGGCGCGCTTGCGTGCGACACTTTGACCCGGCGTCGGATATTCGGTGACGACCTTCGACCAGTCGCATTCGAGTTCTTCGGCGACGAGCTGGGCGAGGCCGGTGAGGGTGCCTTGGCCCATCTCCGACCGGGCAATGCGAATGACGGTCGTGTCGTCGGGGCGGATCACCACCCAGACATTGACTTCAGGCGAGCCATCGGCGGCGCGGACGACAGTCGGTCCGCCGAAGGGAATATCGAGGCCGATCGCGAGACCAGCGCCGGCGGCAGCGGTGCCGATCACGAAAGCGCGACGGTTGAGCTTGAGATTTGAATTGGACATGACGTGCTTGTTCATGGCGTTCCCCTCAAGCGTTCGCGGCGGCGTGGATCGCCTCGCGGACCTGCTGGAAGGTCCCGCATCGGCAGATATTGGTGATGGCCTCGTTGATGTCCTGGTCGGTCGGCTTCGGCTTCTCCTTGAGAAGCGCTGCGACCGCCATGATCATGCCGGCCTGGCAGTAACCGCATTGCGGCACGTCATTGGCCACCCAGGCCTGCTGCACCTTGTGCAGGGCGCCGTTGCTGGCGAGACCTTCGATCGTGGTAATCTGCTTGCCGACGGCCTCGCTGACCGTTACTCCGCAGGAGCGCATCGCGACCCCGTCGACATGAACGGTGCAGGCGCCGCATTGTGCAATGCCGCATCCGTATTTGGTGCCGGTCAGTCCGACGTTCTCCCGGATTGCCCAAAGAAGCGGCGTGTCTTCTTCGACGTCCACGTTGATTGATTTGCCGTTAATTGTGAGGTTTGCCATCGCGTATCCCCTGTTAGCTCAATCCACCGAGTGAGCTGCGCGCGGGAAGATGGCCTGCAACTTGGAATAGTTCAAATCAAGAAAAAGCGTGCTTACGAGCCGGAAGAAATTTGATCCGCCGGTGTTGCGGGCATTGCGGGTTCGGCATGCCAGTCATGTCCGTTCTGCGCCCACTGCCCGGCGCAGGAAACTCATCAGGCTTCCAAGCGCGGCAAACCCGGCGCCGAGCATCAGCGCCACCGGCGTGCCCGTCCAGGCCGCTATGGTTTGCCGGCCCTGAAGGCCTCGAGAATCTCGGCGCAGACGGGCCCCGACCGGGTGCACCAGGCACGCTGCGCTGCCGCCGCTCCCGTTCGCAGCGCTTCAACGATCAACGGCTCGGGATTTGAATCGATCGTGACGCCGTTCTGGCGCATGCGTTGATAGTTCTCCTCCAACCGGGTCGACAGAGCGAGCCACAATTCGCTCTCGGTTTGACGGCCGGCGGCATCGACCGCGGCTCGCGTGTCCGGGCTCAAACCGTCATAGGCCGCCTGATTGACGCTCGCGATCGAAAGCGGCAGCGAATAGGTGATTTCACTGAAACAGGGCAGATGCTCCCAAAGCTTGCGGCCGGCACCGCCGTCTCCCGACGACAACACCGCGTTGATGCTGCCGTCGACCAGTTTCGGCATCGTGTCCGCGAAACTGATCGATGCGGACTTGGCGCCGACGCTTAGGAATACCTCGGTTGAGGTCCTGTCATAGGTGCGAATGGAAAGCCCGGCGAGGTCGGGTGGTGACGTCAGTGGCGTCTTCGACCAAATGCCTGAAGGCGGCCAAGGCGTCAGATAAAGCAGCCGCAGGCCTTTCTTCTGCAGCGCCGCCGCAAGATGCGGCCGCGCGATGTCGGCAAGGCGTTTGGCGTCGGCGGTCGACGTCACTAGAAATGGTAGCGAGGGTAGCGCAAAGATCGGGTCTTCGGCCTCAAGCGCGCCGGCGAAGGCATCGCCGGCCTGCACCCGGCCTTCCGCAATCGCGGCGAGCATGCCGGCCGATTTGATGCCGGCCTTGGCATCGAAGCTCGGCCTGATCTCGAGTTTGCCTGCGCTGGATTCGGCGACGTGTTTTGTGAAGGCCGTCAGGCCAACGCCCGGCATCGCGTTTTGCGGATATTCCGTTGGCATGTCCCAGACGGTCTGGGCCTGAAGGGCGGCCGGAAACAGCAAAAGACACGCGCCGGCCAGCATACTGAGAAGTCGCAACTCGTCCTCCAAATCCACTGCGTCGGCCCGATCGCCGCCGGGCGATGACAGTCATATACTACGCGGAGGACCCACGGCGAGACGCAGGAAACTCATCACGCTGCCGAGCGCAGCAAACCCGGCGCCGAGTGCCAA
The DNA here is from genome assembly GCF_036924515.1 of Bradyrhizobium sp. AZCC 1610. NCBI lineage: Bacteria > Pseudomonadati > Pseudomonadota > Alphaproteobacteria > Hyphomicrobiales > Nitrobacteraceae > Bradyrhizobium > Bradyrhizobium sp. AZCC 1610. The sequence goes on from NZ_JAZHRR010000001.1 coordinate 1,571,134, forward strand.
TGCAAGCGTCGCGCCATCATGGCCGGCAAGGGCAAAACACAGAGCTGCCAGCGCGGCGCCCAGGGTTTGCCCGGTCAGGCGGGCGGTGGCGACAATGCCGCTCGCGCTTCCACTGCGGTGCGGCGGTGCACTCGACATCAGTGCCCGCAAATTGGGCGTTTGAAAGAACCCGAATCCGATCCCGCAAATCACGGTGCGCCAGACGATGTTGGCAATGCTCGGGTCCGGCGGCAGCGTCGCCAGCAGCGCCATGCCGATGCCGAGCAGCACCAGACCGATGCCGCCGAGGATGCCGACGGGATAGCGGTCGGACAGCCGGCCTCCGATCGGCGCCATGATCGCTACGACCAGCGGCCAGGGCGTCATAAAGAAGCCGGTCTCCACCTGGGAACGGTGCAGCACATCCTCGAAGTAGAAAGGCAGCGAGACGAAGGCCAGTCCCTGCACCGCGAACGAACAAACCGATGTGGCCGCCGACAACGCGAACATCGGCCGCCGGAACAGGTCCATCGGCAACATCGGTGCGGGGTGGTTCGCATCTCTGCGGGTCATGATCCAGCCGAGCAGCAATGCAGCGCCAAGCGCCAGTCCGACCAAGGCGGGAGGAGCCTGATGTGCCGCGCTGCCGATGCCGATAATGAAGAGCCCGAGGCAGCTTACTGTCAGCGCCGCGCTCGCAAAATCGAACGCGTGCTTGGCGCGCGGCGTTTTCGGCAAGGTCTTCAGGCCGATCCAGATCGCGATCACGCCGAAGGGGATGTTGATGGCGAACAGCCACGGCCATGTTCCGATCGAAAGGATCGCGGAGGCAATGGTCGGACCGAACGTGAACGCCGTTCCGACCACCAGCGCGTTGTGGCCGAAACCGCGGCCCAGCATGTGGGTCGGGTAGACGAAACGGACCAGCGCCGCGTTCACGCTCATGATGCCGCTGGCGCCCAACCCCTGCAGGGCCCGAGCCGCCGTCAGGCTGGGCAGCGACCATGCGAAGGCACAACCGAGCGAAGCCAGCGTGAACAGCAACAGGCCGCCGAGATAGATCCGCCGATGGCCGACGATTTCGCCGAGCGCGCCGAGCGGCAGCAGCGTCGCAACCAGCGCGATCTGATAGATGTTGACCACCCAGACCACGTCGGCCGGGCTGACATGGAGGTCGGCGGCGATGGCGGGCAGGGCAATGTTGGCAATCGCCGTATCCAGCGAGGCCAGTGCCAGCGCCGTAAAGATTGCCGCGACCGCCCAGCGCCGGAGTTCCGGGGGCAGGCCGTCGATTGGCGCGGGGGCGGGCGGCTTTGCGGTTGTATCCAGTGACATTAGTCGGGCTCTCCACGCCGGGGGCGGTCGCGCCCTCTGCGGCGTGTACTACGGACGCGGCACGGGCCACAGGCACGCCGCTGCATGATGCATATGCGAAGCAACAGTCGGTGTCGGAAAAAAAGCGCCTGCCGCGCCATATCCGCGCGCCGCCTTTCGGATAGCTTTCCGCGCGCCACGCAATCGACTAGGCTTCCCGCGCATCGCGACCGCAATTCCATAAAAAGACGGTCATCGGCGAGGGGAAGCGCGTTGAACGGACAGACGAGCCGGCGCGGCGAAATCATGCGTAGCGCCAGTGAGGGGCAGCGCGCGTGGGCCAGCTTGTGGGTCACGCTCCTGCTGGCGATCCTCGGCTTTCTGGTCATCTATCCGATTCTGATGCTGCTGCTCGGCGCGCTCACCGACACCAATCCGGTGGTCGAGGGCATCTCGCTCCGTCACCTCTCGGTCACGAACTTCCTCACCGTGCTGGCGAACCCGAATGTCGCCGAGGCGCTGGCGAATACGCTGATCGCTTGCGGCGGCGGCACCCTGATCGCGGTCGTAATCGGATTATTGTTCTCCTGGATCGTCGTCCGCACCAACACGCCGTTCAAGGGGTTTATCGCGGCCGCCAGCATTCTGCCGTTGTTTGCGCCGCCGCTGGTCGCCGGCGTCGCATGGGCCATTTTGGGGTCTCCAAAGACCGGCCTGATCAACACCATGTTCAAATGGATGGGGTTGGACTGGCGCGTCGATTTCTATTCGATGTGGGGCTTGGTGTTCGTGTTCGGCATCTACTACGCGCCGTATGTCTACATGTTCACCGCTTCAGCGCTGCGCAACATGGATCCGAGCCTGGAAGAGGCCGCCGAGATTTCCGGCGCCAGCGCGTTCGCGACACTGTTCTCGGTAACGTTTCCGCTGATCATGCCCGCGATCGTCTCGGGCATGCTGCTGTCGTTCATCGTCATGCTCGGCATCTACGGCATTCCGGCGGTGCTGGGCGCGCCGACCAATCTTGCCGTGTTGACCACCTATATTTTCAAGCTCACCAACTGGTCGCCGCCGCTCTATAACACGGCGGCCGCGGTCGCGATCATTCTGATGGTCGTCACCGGCCTTCTCGTCTTTCTGCAGCAGAAGATGCTGAGCGGCCGCAGCTACACCACCGTCGCTGGCAAGGCGTTCCGTCCGCGCAGCCTCGATCTCGGGCGCTGGCGCTGGTTCACCTTCGGCCTCGGAATTGTCTACCTGCTGATCGTGGTGGTGCTGCCGTCGCTCGCACTGATCGTTGCCGCATTCCGCAAGTTCATGTTCATCCGCGACGTCGCTAGCCTGTTCGATGCTAGGCAGTATTCACTGATGCATTTCTACAGCATCTTCGACAATCCGCTGACCATGCGCTCGATCTACAACACGGTCGAGGTCGGGCTGATCACCGCCGTGGTCGGCGGCGCGCTCGCCTTCGCCATCGGCTACACCATTCACCGCACCCAGGTGACGGGCCGGCGCTGGATCGACGTGATTTCGACCTTGCCTGTCGCGATCCCCGGCCTCGTGGTCGGCGTCGCCTATCTGTGGGCGTGGATCGGCATTCCCGGCGGTCTCTACGGCACGATCTGGATCCTGGCGCTGGCGTTCATCGCACGCTTCATGCCGGATACGGTCAAGGCGCTGTCGACCTCGTTCCTGCAGATTCATCGCGAGCTCGAGGAAGCGGCCTGGGTCTGCGGCAAGGGCATGCTCGGCACCATCAGGACGATCGTGCTGCCTTTGGCGCGGTCGGGCGTGATCGCGTCGATGACGCTGCTGTTCGTGCTGGCGATCCGCGAACTCGGCTCGTCGCTGTTCCTCTACACCAGCAACACGATGGTGATGTCGGTGTTGCTGCTCGACTATTACGAAGGCGGAAACCTTGGAAAGACCGCCGCGTTCAGCCTGGTGCAAACCGTTCTGCTCGGCGTTCTCATCGGCGGCGCCAACTGGCTGTCGCGCGGTGCGGCGCAGGGCAGTGTCGCCCGAACCGGATAACAACACGAACGGGAGGATTGGCTATGACTGGAAGGATCTTCACCAACATTGTAATCGCCGGCATCGCGGCTTTTGCATTTACATGGAGCGGAGCGGCGCGGGCGCAGGAATTCGGTTCGCCCGAATTGATTGCGGCGGCGAAGGCCGAGGGCAAGCTGGTGTACTACACCGCGAACTTCGCCGAGGTCGAACAGCAGGTCATCAAGGCGTTCAACAAGCGTTTCCCCGAGATCAAGGTCGAGATGGTGCGCGCGCCAGGCGGGCAGCTCATCACCCGCGTGAAGACCGAGGCCGCGGCCGGAAAGCTGATCGCCGACGTGGTCGATCATTCCGACCGCGCGCTGATGCAGCCCTTGGCGGACATGTTCCAGGATTACGCGCCGCCGAATGCCGCCGACTACAATCCCGATGCGCAGATCGCGCCCCAGCTCTGGCCGCGCGCCACGCTGGTATGGTCGATCGCCTACAACACCGAGCTGGTCAAGAACCCGCCTAAAACCTGGATGGACCTCACCAAGCCCGAATACAACAAATTGATCGGGCAGGTGATCGCTCCGTCGGGCGGCACCACGTGGACGCGGGTGATGTTCGAGCGCCAGGTGCTCGGCGAGGACTATTGGGCCAAGCAGGCGGCGACCCGTCCGGTGCTGTATCCATCGGGTGCGCCGATGTCGGACTCGCTGGTGCGCGGCGAAATCGCCATGGGGCCTTTGCTTTATAACGCGATTTATCCAAAGCAGAAGGACGGCGCGCCGATCCAGATCTTCTTTCCGCCGGAAGGCGCGCCGGTCAACCCCTATGCCACGGGCATTCCGAAGACCGCCGCGCATCCCAACGCCGCAAAACTGTTTCTGAACTGGTGCCTGTCGAAAGAGGGACAGACGTTCATGATCAAGGAGTTCGGCAATCTCACGTCACTGAAGGTGCCGCCGGCGTATCCGGAAGGCTTCGATCCCAAAGTGGTCAAGGTTTGGTTCCCCAAATTCGACGAGTATGTGAAGCTGCATTCGGCCTGGGTGGCCGAGTGGAACAAGACCTACGGCTACGGGCAATGATCGTCGCATCAGGGAAATCATCGAACCGATGACGGCAACCCTCGAAGTCACCGACCTGCGCAAGCAGTTTGCGATCGGCCGGCCGGCGATCGACGGCGTCAGTTTTGGCGTGCCGGCCGGCGAGATCGTGGTTCTGCTCGGCCCCTCCGGCTGCGGCAAGACCACGACGCTGCGCTGCGTTGCCGGACTGGAGCACCCGACGTCGGGTGAAATCAGCATCGCCGGCAGGGTGGTCTCGTCGCCCCAACGCGGAATTTTGGTGCCGCCGCGCTTGCGCGAGCTCGGCATGGTGTTTCAGTCCTATGCGGTGTGGCCGCACATGACGGTGCGCCAGAATGTGGTCTATCCACTCAAGCATCGAAAGCTTTCGCGCAACGACGCCCGCCGCAAGGTCGACGAGACGCTCGAGCTGGTCGGGCTGTCGGAATATGCCGAACGGCCGGTGGTCGCATTGTCCGGCGGCCAGATGCAGCGCGTGGCGCTGGCGCGCAGCATCGTCTACCGGCCGCAATTGCTGCTGCTCGACGAGCCCTTGTCGAACCTCGATGCCAAGCTGCGCCTGCGGTTGCGGGATGATCTCCGCGTCATCCTCAAGCAGACCGGGATGACCGCGCTGTATGTCACCCATGACCAGGCGGAAGCGGTGGTGCTGGGCGACCGCATCGGCGTGATGCGTGACGGCAAATTGCTGCAGATGGATACGCCGGATGCGATCTATAATCGCCCGGCAGATTTGTTCGTCGCCAATTTCACCGGTGCGACCAACGAACTCGCCGGCACGCTGGTAGCCCGCAACGGCCAATTCGGCACGGTCGATTTCGGCGAGGGGCGACGGGGCGAGGTGGCCTTGCTGCACCCGCTCGGCCCGGACGAAAAGGTACGCATCGCGCTGCGGCCGGAAAACATCACCATCGGTCAGCATAACGGCGCCAACGTTTTTCCCGCTCGCGTCCTCGACCGCCGCTATCAGGGTACGCAGACTGCCTATGGCATCGAACTGTTCGGCCGGCGGCTGGAAGTGGTTGAACTCGGCACCGCGGCCCGGCATCAGGTAGGTGTTGAAACCCAGGTTTCGCTGCCGAAGGAGAGTTGCTGGGCCTATCGCGATACCGGACCTGTGGCGTACGAATAGAAGCCGATAAAGCGTGCTCGATGCGAAAGCCTGCCCGGATTTGGGTTCTGGTGACGGAGTAGGGTTATGTTTGCAGGACAGCTTGCAACGATTGTCGCCGCCGCCTTTGCCGGCGCCGCGTTCTTTATCAACTTCGCCGAGCAGCCGGCGCGTCTCGGGCTCGATGACAGGGGTCTCTTGAGGCAATGGAAGCCGAGCTACGCGCGCGGCTTCGCGATGCAGGCGAGTTGCGCGGTCATTTCGGGTGCGCTCGGTCTGTTGGCTGCATGGCAAACCCATGACTGGCGCTGGGTCGTCGGCGCGGTGCTCATTCTCGCCAACTGGCCCTATACGCTGTTCGGCATTATGCCCACCAACCGTTTGCTGAATGCGATTGATGAAAATGACGCCGGTCCCAATTCACGCGCGCTGATCGTGAAGTGGGGAGGGCTGCACGCGGTCAGGACGGGCCTCGGGATCGCGGCGACGCTGGCCTATCTATGGGCGCTCAATTAGCCGTGCCGACGCGACGTTGCCGCGTCGGCAGCGCCATGGCCGGCCGATCAATACGACGTGCAAAATGGATTCAGCCTGGACCTGCGCTCAATCCAAGGCTCGCATAAATCCGCCGCGCATAGGCGCCGAATTCGTCGGTGGTCTTGATCGGCAGGTCCCGCGGGAACGGCAGCTCGATCGGGAAATACTCCGCCATCCGCGCCGGTCCTGCGGTCAGCACGGCGCAATGCGAGGCGAGGAAGACGGCTTCCTGGATGCTGTGCGTGACGAACAGGATAGTCTTGCCGCTCTCGCGCCAGATCCGCAGCATTTCGAGGTTCATCTGTTCGCGGGTCAGCGCATCAAGCGCGCCGAACGGCTCGTCCATCAGGATCAGCTTGGGATCATGGATGAAGGCGCGCGCGATCGCCGTGCGCTGCTGCATGCCGCCGGACAATTGCTGCGGATATTTGTCTTCGTACCCCGCAAGGCCAACGAGGTTGAGCAGATCGCGAGCGCGGGCGCGCGCGGCCTTCATCGGCAGGCCGACGATTTCGGCCGGCAGCAGCACGTTGTCCAAGATGGTTCGCCATTTCAGCAGCAAGGCCTGCTGAAAGACCATTCCGATATCGCGGGCGGGGTCGAACGGGGTTTTCGAATTGCCGATTTTGATCGTCCCGCCGTCGGCATCATGAAGCCCGGCCAGGATTTTCAGCACGGTGGTCTTGCCGCAGCCGGAGGGGCCGACCAGCGAAACCAGCTCGCCTTCCTCCACGTCCATGGTGACGTCGGAGACGGCAAGGAATTCCGCGCCTTTGGAACGATAGACCTTGCGTACGTTGCGCAGGCTGATGAAGGGCTCGTTGGCGCTCATGCCAGCCATTTCTGCAAGTTCGCCTTCACGAAGGTGTCGTCGGAGAGGTCGGCATGCTCGCGACAGACGCGGTCGATCTCCGACATCTGCCGGGGGCTGAGCCCCTCGGCGGGATTGAGGCACCAGAGCCCCTGCATCAATCCCTGCCGCCGCAGGATTTCATGGCAACCGGCGATGCAGCCGTGAAAATTGTTGGCGACGTCGAAGAACGCGCTGTTGCAATCGGTCACACGTGCGTCGAGCGCCAGGAGATCGGCCGGCACGCTGTCCTTGCCGCGCGCCGCCTTGCACATCTCGAACTGCTTGATTGCGCTCGCAGTCCAGACCGACCAGTGCCCGAGCAGCCCGCCCTTGAAGTAGGCGCGGGTGGTGACGCCGTTGTCGCGCAGATCGAATGGCAGCATCAGATCGAGCAGGATGTGATCGTCGTTGCCGGTATAGAGCGCGACGCGGTCGAGCGCGCCTGCGGCCGCCACGCCGCGCAGCACGTCGAGCGTCCGATAGCGGTTGAACGGCGCGATCTTGATGGCGATGACGTTGTCGATGGCAGCGAAGCGGCGCCAGAAATCGGCGCTGAGGATGACGCCGCCGACAGCAGGCTGCAGGTAGAATCCGACCAGCGGAATCTCCCGTGCCACCGCCTCGCAATGCGCGATGATCTCGTCCTCGGATGCCGATTTCATCGCGGCAAGGCTGAGCAGGCCGGCATGGTAGCCGATGCCACGAGCAGTTTGCCCCTCTGCCATTGCTTGTTGGGTCGGTCCGGCCAGCCCTGCGATCATCGCGAGCGGCCGTTTGGTCCATGAGACCGCGGTCTCGGCCGCCAGCTCCAGCACCGGCCGATACAGGCCGACATCGCGGATCGCGAATTGCGTGGTGTGGACGCCGACAGCCAATCCTCCGGCGCCGGCATCGAGATAATAGCGCGTTAGCGCCCGCTGATGTCGCACGTCGAGTGCGCGGTGGGCATCGAGCGCGAGCGGATGCGCTGGGAGCACCGTGCCGTCGGCGATCAACTTCCGAACGTCGGCTTTGATTTCGCTATGATGCATCGCTGCTATTCCTATCCAAATTCCGGTCCTGCGACGGCGAACGGCAATTCCGCCGACAGCATGGTGGCGCGGCCGAAGCGCATGCGCTGAAACGGCCGCTCGATGTTCCAGCCTGACCGGATGAGGCCGTTCAGAAATTCGTCCTGCGAGTGAACGGCGTCGATCAGCCAGGAGCCGGGCTCGGTGCCAACGACGGCATCTACCAACGCCAGCGCTTGATCGGGACGGTCGGCCAGCACGGGACCGATATGCCGCGCGGTGCGTCCATCCCGGATCAGGGCCATCGCCTGGGCACAGGACACAACGTGTGAGCCGGACCGCGCGGCGAATTCCGACAGCAATGTGCTGCGGTCGAATCCCATGGCGCCGGCATCGCGCACGACCAATGCCTCGATGTTGCCGGCCGAAAGCTGCCGTGTCGCTTTGGCTTCCGGGGGCTTTGGCAGCCGCAGCCGACGCAATTGCAGCGTCGGGGTGAAGCCGAGGGGACCGTAGACGGATGTGCCAGCCGGCGTAGCGTCCAGCCAGGTCGTCAGGCCGCGCCGTGTCGCCACTCCGAGGCAGGCATCGACCAGCCTCCTCGCAATGCCGCGGCGGCGAAAGTCTGCGGTTACCAGCACCATGCTGATCCAGGCATTGGCCGCCGAGTAGGGCAGCAGCGCAGCAGTCGCCACCAATCTGGCGCCGTCCCTCATGCCGAACACGATTCCCTTGCTCAGGAAGAAGCGCCAGTCGGCCTCGTTCTGGTTCCAGCCCGCTTCGGTCGACAGCACCAGCCCGGCCTGCGCGTCGCCAACGCCGAGTTCGACAATGTCGACAGGTTCAGTAGCGGCCATCGCGCACCTCGTATTTGGTGGGCTTGCCGAGGCTCGGCATCGACCGCGACGCCCAGTCGGCGGTCCAACTGATGAGTTGCTCGGTATTGACGATCGGCAGGCCGAATAGTTTCACCGCCTGCGAGGTGTCGGTGAGCCATGCCGTCGGCTCCTCCTTGCCGACGATCACAGGCGCGCGGCCGAAACGCTGGCCGAATTTCGCGGCGAGATCGCGCACGGCGTGAATCTTGTGGCCACTGACATTGATCGGCGATGTCGGCGTGTCGCAATGCGCGAGGCAGCGCAGCGGCCGGGGCGGCGTCAAGCTGTCGGACCATTGGGCCGAGGGCATGCGCACCAAGCACGGCATCCACGTTCATGGCTTTCCAAACGCGTTCTTCGTCCAGCCGACGCAGGGCGCCAATCTCATCTCCAACGTGCCGCACAATCTGACCGAAGCCGCAAAGACGATCGCGCTGCTGGTCCGGCATGCACAGGCGAACGGCTTCAAGGAGATCGAAGTCACCAGGGAAGCCGAGGACCGCTGGGTCGAACTGCTGCTCACCGGTGCCGGCCGGATGATAGGCTCGCCTGACTGCACACCCGGCTACTACAACAATGAAGGACGCGAGCCGGGACCGGCGGCCAAGCTCAATGTCGGCCATCCCGCAGGGCCGCTGGCCTACTTCAAATATATCGACGGATGGCGCAACAGCGGCCAGTTCGAGGGACTGCAGTTCCGCTGACGCCGTTCCGATTTTTTGTTTGCGCGAGGGAGTACACAACAATGAGCCAATCAGCCACGACGGAAACCCGCAAGGAATCGCCGAAGGAGGCTTCCGCCTCCATCATCGCGCAGCATGCGGCGACGCTGAAGGCGCTGCCGTTCTCCGACGTCAGAGATTTCGACGACGCCGCGCGGGGCTTTCTCGGCACCGTGGAGAACGCCAAGATCACGTCGCCACAGGGCAGGGTGGTCTGGAGCCTCGAGCCGTATGGCTTCCTTTCGGCGGAACAAGCGCCGCCCACGGTCGACCCCAGCCTGTGGCGGCAGTCGCGGCTCAACATGCACCACGGCCTGTTCGAGGTGGTGCCCGGCGTCTACCAGGTGCGCGGCCTCGACATCGCCAACATGACGCTGATCGAGGGCGACAGCGGCGTCATCGTGGTGGATACGCTGACCTCGATCGAGGGCGCGCGGGCCGCGATGGACCTTTACGGCCAGCACCGGGGCAAGCGGCCGGTCGCCGCCGTCATCTTCACCCATACCCATACCGACCATTGGGGCGGCGCGCGCGGTGTGCTCGATGACGAGACGCTCGCGGGCGGCAAGGTGCCGATCATCGCGCCCAATCTGTTCATGGAACACGCGGTCTCCGAAAACATCATCGCGGGGCCGGCGATGCTGCGCCGTGCGATGTACCAGTTCGGGCCGCTGCTGGCGAAGGGCGTACGCGGGCAGGTTGATTGCGGGCTCGGCAAGACCATGGCGGCGGGTGCGGTCGCGCTGCTGCGTCCGACCGACCTCATCATCGCGACCGGTGACAAGCGAACCATCGACGGCGTGGAATTCGAATTCCAGATGGCTCCGAACAGCGAAGCGCCGGCGGAAATGCATTTCTTCATCCCGCGCTACAGGCTTTTGAACCTTGCGGAGAACTGCACGCACAATTTCCACAATCTGCTGCCGTTCCGCGGCGCCGATGTGCGCGACGCGCTGGCGTGGTCAAAGTATCTCGGCGAAGCCCTGCAGATGTGGGGCGGCAAGGCGGATGCGATGTGCGGCCAGCATCATTGGCCGGTGTGGGGGCAGGAGCGGATCGACACCATGATCCGCCAGCAGCGCGACCTCTACAAGTTCGCGCATGACCAGACCATCCGCCTGATGAATCATGGACTCACCGCAACCGAAATCGCGGAGGCCATCCGTTTGCCGGCGAGCCTGGAGGGTGCCTGGCACGGCCGCGGCTATTACGGCCACATCCGGCATAACGTGAAGGCGATCTACCAAAAGTATCTCGGCTGGTACGACGCCAATCCCGTCAACCTCGATCCGCTGCCGCCCGTCGGGTCGGGCAAAAAATATGTCGAGTATATGGGCGGTGCGGACGCGATCCTCGCGCGGGCGGCCAAGGATTTTGCCAAGGGCGAATTCCGCTTCATCGCGCAAGCCGTGAGCCATCTGGTGTTTGCCGATCCCGACAACCAGGCGGCGCGCGCGATGCTGGCCGACACCTTCGAGCAGCTTGGTTACGCCTCGGAGAGTTCGACCTGGCGCAACGCCTATCTGTTCGGCGCGCAGGAATTGCGACAGGGCATGCCCAAGGTGCCGCCGCGTTCATCGATGCCGCGCGAAACGCTGGCTGCGCTGCGCACCGAACAGCTATGGGACGTGCTCGGCGTGCGCCTCAACGGCCCCAAGGCCGAAGGCAAGCGTATCGTGCTGAACTGGAATTTCACCGACACCAATGAGACCTTCATTCTCAATCTGGAAAACTGCGCGCTGACCTATACGGCCGGCGCGCAGGCGGCCGATGCCGACGCCAGCTTCACTTTGCCGCGCGGCGTGCTCGACGAAGTGATTGCAAAGCTGACGACCTTCCAGGAAGCAATCGGCTCCGGCAAGATCAGGGTCAGCGGAAATGCTATGCGGCTCGGCGAGTTGATGATGCTGATGGATGAATTCCCGCGGATGTTCGAGATCGTCGAGCCGAAACGGACAATGGTGAGCTGAGAGTAGGAGTAGATCGTCATGCCCGGGCAAAAGCGCGAAGCGCGTCTTCGCGCTAGATGTCCCGGGCATCCACGTCTCTCTCTTTGTGAAGGCAAAGACGTGGATGGCCGGGACAAGCCCGGCCATGACGGTGAGTGTGGTAGCGCCGTCAGCTACTCCGCGCTGCTGACGAGCTTGATCCGCGGCTCGGCTTCCTCCATCAGGCCGCGATAGGCGGCAAGATAGTCGAGCGCCATGCGGCGCGCGGTGAAGCGGACCTCGAACTGCTTGCGGATGGCGGCGCGGTCCAGCGCGGCAAGACGGTCGACCACCGCAACCGCGCTGGTCTCGTCTTCCACGACGAAGCCGGTGAGTCCGGGGTCGATGATCTCCGGGACCGATCCGCGGTTATAGGCAATCACAGGCGTGCCGCAGGCCAGGGATTCGATCATCACGAGGCCGAACGGCTCCGGCCAGTCGATCGGGACCAACAGGCCGATCGCGCCGCTGAGAAAATCGGATTTCTCGCGGTCACTGATCTCGCCGATATATTCGACCAGCGGGTTGGCCTTGATGAGCGGGGAGATCAACTCATCGTAATAGTCCTGGTCGGCGCGGTCGACCTTGGCCGCGATCTTGAGCGGAATCCCGCATCTTGTGGCGATCCGGATGGCGCGATCCACGCCCTTTTCCGGCGCGATGCGCCCGAGCACGGCGAGATAAGACGGCCGCACCGGCTGCGGCGTCAGCAAGTTCTCCGGCAATCCGTGGTGAATGGTGCGCACCCAGTGGGCCTGCGGCACCGGCCGGCGCTGCGCATTGGAGATCGAGATCACCGGAACCTTGGAGAAGGTGCTGAATACCGGCTGATGCTCCGGCAGGTCGAGCCTGCCGTGGAGGGTGGTCAGGAACGGCGTCGGCTGCCGGTAGAACAGCGAGAATGGATAGTAGTCGAGATGAAAGTGCAGAAAATCGAACTCCTCATCGTCGCATTTCTGCCGCACGCGCTCCAGCATCACCATATGCAGCGCATTGGGATCCCGCACCGAGCCGTCGAGGCGCAGCGCCTTCGGCCACGTTGCGTCGAGTTTTGCCGAGGTGCGTGAATCGCCGCTGGCAAACAGCGTGACGTCATGCCCCAATGCCACAAGTTCCTCGGTCAGCCAGTGCACCACCCGCTCGGTGCCGCCGTACAGTTTGGGGGGGACAGCCTCCGTGAGCGGGGCGACCTGCGCGATGCGCATATTTGCATCTCCTGTTTAGAATGGTGGTTGAACAAAGCCCTCGGCCCACGATCGACACGGGCGTGTCATTGGCTGGAACGTTCCCGTATCTGCGAAGTTCCCTTTATCAGCACATCTTGCTTCTTCCACACGGCTGTCTTGCTGATGCCATCTGACACAAACAGATTTACAGCCGTCTCGATGCTGCAGAATTGTTGCGCAGTGATGGCCACGCGCGCGGAAACCCGAAGCGGCATTCTTCACGTCATCGTGTGCGAAACCCGGTAGGGATTCTCGTTCACTCTCAACAGGTTTGCGGAGCTCATGGACAATCTTTCAGGGTATGTGCGACGGCCGTTTCCATTCGTGCTGCGCTATCTGCGCCGGCGCCGCGCGGCCCACGTGGTCATCGTGTCTGCCGTCGTTGCAGCGGTTGCCTGCTCGGTGGGCACGCAATACGGCGTGAAGAATCTGGTCGACAGCCTGACGGCCGGTGCGTCGCACGCGAGCAGCGTATGGCTGGCATTCGCTTTTCTCATGTCGCTGATCGCGGCGGATAATCTGCTGTGGCGGGTGGCAAGCTGGACGGCGAGCTTCACCTTCGTCGGCGTCACCGGCGATCTCCGCCGCGATATGTTCCGCCATCTGACCGGTCACGCCCCCAGCTATTTCTCCGACCGGCTGCCGGGCATGCTGACCAGCCGCATCACCGCGACTTCCAACGCGGTGTTCACCGTTGAAAACATGTTTGTCTGGAACGTGTTGCCGCCGTGCATCGCGACCGTCTCGGCTATACTCCTGATAGGGACCGTCAGCCTGGCGATGTCCGCGGGGCTGATCGTCATCGCGGGTATCATGCTGATGGCGATGTTCCACCTCGCCGCGGCGGGCAAGCCGCTGCACGACGATTTTGCCGACAAGGCGGCTGCGGTGGACGGCGAGATGGTCGACGTTATCAGCAACCTGCCGCTGGTCCGCGCATTCTGCGGCCTCAGCTACGAACACGACCGCTTCGACGCCACCGTCGAGCGGGAACTCGACGCCCGTGGACGCAGCCTGCGCTATCTTGAGAAGCTGCGGCTTCTTCACGCTGTCGTGACAATCCTGCTGACGATCGCGCTGCTGGCGTGGGTCATTACGCTCTGGCAGCGGGGCGGGGCGACTACTGGCGACGTCGTGCTGGTCTGCACGCTCGGGCTTTCGATCCTGAGCGCGACACGCGACCTTGCAGTGGCGTTGGTCGACGTGACCCAGCACGTCGCGCGCCTGACCGAAGCGATCGCGACCTTGCTGCTGCCGCACGAGTTGAAGGATCATCCTGAGGCTGAGCCGCTGGTCCGCAGCGGCGCCGCCGTCGGCTTCAACAACGTCGCGTTCCACTATCCCGGCGGCGTTCAGGTGTTCGAGAAGTTCAACCTGCGCATTCAGCCCGGGCAGCGGGTCGGACTGGTCGGCCATTCCGGCGGTGGAAAATCCAGCCTGTTCGCGCTGCTGCAGCGGTTCTACGACATCCAGCACGGCAGCATCACGATCGACGGCCAGGACATCGCGCGGGTGACGCAGCAAAGCCTGCGCGAGGCGATCTCGGTGGTGCCACAGGATATCTCGCTGTTCCACCGCTCGATCATGGAAAACATCCGCTACGGACGGCCGAACGCGACCGACGACGAGGTGCTGCGCGCGGCGATTGCGGCGCGTTGCGATTTCATCGAAAATCTCCCCGAGGGCATGGCGACCATGGTCGGCGATCGCGGTATCAAGGTCTCCGGCGGGCAGCGGCAGCGGATCGCCATCGCGCGCGCCTTCCTGAAGGATGCGCCGATCCTGTTGCTGGACGAAGCGACCGCGGCGCTCGACAGCGAATCCGAAGAGGCGATCCGCGAGGCGTTGTCACGGCTGATGCGCGGGCGTACCGTGATCGCCATCGCCCATCGTCTCGCCACCTTGCGCAATTTCGACCGCGTGGTGGTACTGCAGGGCGGGCGGATCATCGAGGATGGACCGCCGGATATTCTCGTGCAGGGGAGGGGACCCTACCGCGAGTTGGTCGCGCGCGAAATGGGCCGTCTCGCCAGCCATGCGGCCTGATCTGCGGCAGTAGCGTTTGCGTCCCGATGCGTCCATCACAACGCAAGGAAATCGCTTGAGGTCCAGATGACAGCCGAAGTCACCCAACTGATCGCCATCGAGGCTGCCGAACACGTCGCGGAATCGTCGTTCTACATCCCGATGACGGGCCCGGCGACGCGACCGCGCTGCACACTCAAGCACGACGACACCTTCATCGTGCTGGACAGCCATGGCGATATCGGGGCCTCTGCCGGCGGACCCGACGGTCTGTTCAACGCTGATACGCGTTATCTCGCCCGGCTGGAGATGGTGCTCGACGAAGTCCAGCCGCTGCTGCTCGGCACCAATCTGCGCGACGACAATTCGGCCTTGACCGTCGACCTCACCAATTCCGACGTTTACCGCAACGGCAGGCTGGCCTTGCAGAAGGACACGCTGCACATCGTGCGCTCGATTTTCCTGTGGCGCGGCACGGCCTACCAGCGCATCGCTCTGCAAAATCACGGTGACCGGCCGGCGAGCTTCGACCTGACACTGCTGTTCGACAATGATTTCGCCGATTTGTTCGAGGTGCGCGGCGAGCGCCGGCCGCGCCGGGGAATAGGCTCCAGCCGGTTGCTCGGCCCCGCCGATGTCGTGCTGGAATATAGCGGGCTCGACGGCCAGACCCGCATTACCGCCCTGCATTTCGAGCCGCGGCCGACACGGCTCGCCGTCCACTCGGCGACCTATCATTTCGAGCTGGCGCCAAAGGAAGTGATCGCATTGTTCGTCGCGGTGTCCTGCAACAAGCCGATCATGCAGAAGCCGGTGCCGTTCTTCCGCGGCCTGCTGGCGCACCGTCGCGAGATGCGGCGCTTGACGAGCGGCGCAGCCAGCATCGAGACGTCGAACGATATCTTCAACGAGGTGCTGTGTCAGGCGATGGCCGACCTCAACATGCTGATGACGGAAACGCCGCAGGGGCGGTACCCTTATGCGGGCATTCCCTGGTATTCGACCACGTTCGGCCGCGACGGATTGATCACCGCGCTGCAAATGCTGTGGGTCGATCCGCGTATTGCCCAGGGCGTGCTGCGGCGGCTCGCTTTCTTCCAGGCCAAGACCACAGATCCGCTGGCCGATGCCGAGCCCGGCAAGATCCTGCACGAGATGCGCGGCGGCGAGATGGCGGCGCTGCGCGAGGTGCCGTTCGCGCAGTATTACGGCAGCGTCGATTCGACCTCGCTGTTCGTTCTGCTGGCTGGTCTTTATGTCGAGCGCACCGGCGACGAGGCAACGCTGGCCGAGCTGTGGCCGGCGATCGAGGCGGCGTTGCAATGGATCGACGGTCCCGGCGATCCCGACAAGGACGGATTCGTCGAATACCAGCGCGCCACCGAGCAGGGGCTTGCCAACCAGGGCTGGAAGGATTCCTTCGACGCGATCTTTCATGCCGATGGGCAACTCGCCGAAGGCTATATCGCGCTGGCGGAGGTTCAGGGATATGTCTTTGCCGGCAAGCGGCTGGCGGCGCGCGGTGCCCGGCGGCTGGGATTGATCGATCAGGCGGCAAAGCTCGAATCCGAAGCCCTGCTCCTTGCCGAGCGCTTCGAAGAGGCGTTCTGGTGCGAGGAACTCGGCACCTATGCGGTGGCGCTCGACGGCGCCAAGCGGCCGTGCAAGGTGCGAACCTCGAATGCCGGCCAGCTTCTCTTCACCGGCATCGTTCGAACCGATCGTGCGCGGCGGGTCGCGGCCGATCTGATGAGCCACAAATTCTTTTCGGGATGGGGCATCCGCACCGTTGCGCGCGGCGAAGCCCGTTACAACCCGATGTCCTATCACGATGGATCGATCTGGCCGCACGACAATGCGCTGATCGCGCTCGGCTTCGCGCGCTATGGCCTGAAGCATTCGGTGGCGCATCTGTTCAAGGCGCTGTTCGACGCCGCGAGCTACATGGACCTGCGGCGGCTGCCGGAATTGTTCTGCGGATTCCGACGCGAGAGGCGGCGCGGACCGGTGCTCTATCCCGTCGCCTGCGCGCCGCAGGCCTGGGCCAGTGCGACGCCCTTCACCCTGCTGGAAGCGGCGCTCGGTCTAGAATTCGATGCCGCGCGCGGCGAGATCAGGCTTCGCGATCCGCGCCTGCCGGAATTCCTCAACGAGGTGCTGTTGCGCGATCTGCGGCTCGGGCCTTCCAGCGTCGACTTGAGGGTTCGCCGTCACGGCGATGAAGTATCGCTCGAGGTCGTGCGAACCCGCGGCCATATTCAGGTGTCGATCGTATTGACGCATTAGGAGCCATGCGCGGCTCATGCGACTAAAAGTCAGGAGGGCCACATGCGCATTGGTATTCTCATTCTGCTTCTGATCGCGGGACTCGCCGGCAGCCCGGCGGCTTCTGCGGCAGAGGACACCGGAGCGACGCAGGGTAGCCGCCCCGCTCCGCCGGATGCCGCCAAGGAGGCCGCGCCGCCGCCCTCGGTGACCGTCATCGGCGCCAGGGATGCCCACGGCATCCTCGGCCGCGAGGTCCGTAGCGCGGCGAATGAAGACATGGGGCGCGTCGTCGATGTGATCGTGGACCGCGAGGGCACCGTGCGCGCCGCCGTTATCGATTTCGGTGGTTTTCTCGGCGTCGGAAGCCGGAAGATCGTCGTCGACTGGGGCGCGCTGGGTTTTTGGCGCGTGGCCAACAAGCGTGACAGCATCACGCTCGAGCTGAACAAGGCCCAGGTGGCGGCGGCGCCCGAATACAAGGAGGGCGCGCCGGTCATCGTTCTCGGTGCGGCCGGCCGGTTGCAGCCGTGGGATGTCGATCACTAACGCGTTTTCGAGCGAAGTGGAGGCCGGTTCGCGTCAAGAAAACGCGTCAAAACTAGAGTCTAGAGCGTGATTTGGAAAGTAGGTCCTCGGGACAAACGCGCAGCGTTTGCCCGGAGATCATGCTCAAGTAAGGAGGAGCAGCCTGGTCGTGCGTCCGTCCCAATCGTTCGACCGGATTGACGACGATCGCCACGGGCGATCCGCCGGTAAAGGTAGTGTTGTGCCGCCCCCGCCCGCACCCGGCACCAGGCCGAAGCCCTCGCGCGAAAGCCAACGCGGCCTCGACTGGTTCATCTTCTTTCTCGCCGACGTTCAGACCGGCTTCGGTCCGTTCGTTGCGGTCTATCTGACCACGCAGAAATGGACGCAGGTCGAGATCGGCTTCGTGCTGTCGATCGGGGGCATCATCGGCCTGCTCGGACAGATGCCGGGCGGCGCTATCGTCGATGCTGCGCGCTCTGAGCGGCTGGTGGCCGGTCTGGCGGTCGCGACCATCGGCTGCGCTGCGCTGGCCTATGCGTTATGGCCGATCTTTCCGGTGGTGACTGCGGCGGCGACGCTGCATGCACTGGCGAGCTGCGTGCTGGGTCCGGCGATCGCGGCGATCAGTCTTGGCCTGGTGGGGCCGTTCGCGATCGGGGAGCGGCTCGGACGCAACGCCCGCTTCGCTTCGCTCGGCAACGGCTCGGCGGCGGCGCTGATGGGTGCGACCGGTTACCTGTTGTCGAGCCAGGCGGTGTTTCTCGTGACCTTCCTTCTGGCAATCCCCACACTGCTGGCGCTCTCCCGGATTCGCGGGCAGGAGATCGACGTGGCGCAAAGCCACGGCGCCGTTGTGCGGGAGGTTCCCGATGAAGAGGCCACCAGCGTATTCCACCTCCTGCGCCAACGTCCGCTGCTGATCTTTGCAGGCGGCGTGCTGCTGTTTCAGCTCGCGAATGCGGCCATGCTGCCGCTGATGGCAGGCGTCGTCACCACGCGGTCGAGCCAATGGGCGCCGGTGCTGATTGCGGCCTGCATCATCGTGCCGCAAGCCATTGTCGCGTTGGCCTCGCCCTCGGTCGGGCGCAAGGCGCAGGCGTGGGGGAGGCGGCCGCTACTGCTGCTGGCGTTCGGCGCGTTGGCGATCCGCGGGCTGCTGTTTGCGGTCGTCAGGGATCCCTATCTCCTGGTCGCGGTGCAGGTGTTCGATGGTATCACTGCCGCAGTGCTCAGCGTAATGGTGCCGCTGATCGTGGCCGATGTCGCCTTCGGAAGCGGCCACTTCAACCTGGCGCTGGGCATCGTCGGAACCGCGACCGGTATTGGCGCGTCGCTGAGCACAGTGCTGGCCGGCTATATCAGCGATACCTTTGGCAGCAGTGTTGCCTTTACCGGGCTGGCCGGGATCGCAGCGCTTGGCCTCACGGTGATCTGGCTGTTCATGCCCGAGACCCGGCGGACCGAGTGAGCGTGAGTCGCGCGGTCAATAGCGCCGCAATCGCCAGCGATGCGCCGACGCCAGCGACGCAGGCGGTCCATCCGAAGCGGTCGAACAATTGGCCGAGCACGGCGCTGCCGACGAGGCCGCCGAGAAAATAGCAGGCGAGGTAGGTTCCGCTGGCAATGCCGCGGTTGTCGCGGGCCGCCTGTCCGACGAAGCCGGTCGCGCAGGCCTGTGCGAAGAACGTGCCGATGCCGACCAGCACCATGCCGGTCAGCACCGCGGGCAGATGCGAAGACAGCATCAGGGGTAGGCCCACAGCGGCGACCGCAAGCGCGCCCCAGATCGCCGGCCGCGTGCCGAAGCGCGCCACCGCCCTGCCGGCGAACAATGTCGTGATTACGGATGGCGCGAACACGAAATAGACAAAGCCGAGATCCATCCGCCCGAGCGACAGCGGCGCGCGCACCAGCACGAAATTGACGAAGGTGAACGTGCCGATAAAGGCGAACAGGATGCAGAAGCCGATGGCAAAGGCCGATCTCAGCGCCGGGTTGCGCCAATGCTCGACCGTGGCAGAAAACGGCGATTGCGCATTGGGCGTCGCGTGCATCGGCTTGACGCGCTGGATGGTGAAGTAGACCAGCACCGCGCCGGCGAGATTGAGCAGCGCGAAGAAATAGAAGTTCGAGGCCAGTCCGAGCGTATCGACGACTGCGGCCGACACCAGCCGTCCAATCAGATTGCTGGCGACGTTGCCGGTGATGTAGGCCGCGAACGCGCCGCCTGCATCCATCTGATTGCATTGGTCGCCGAGATAGGCCAGCGTCAGCGCAAAGGCCGAGGCCATGCAGAGGCCCTGCGCAATGCGCAGGACCGTGAACACGGTGAGATCGGGGGCGCTCGCCAGCAGCGTGGTGGGGATCGCGAGCAGGATCAGGCTTGCGAGAATGCCGAACCGGCGGTCGATGTGCGGGCTCAAGAAACCGACCACGAGCCCCGCGACCGCCATGCCCATGGTGCTGGCGTTGACCGCAAAGCCCATGGCGGCGGGGGTTACGTTGTAATGCCGGGTCAGCGAGGGCAGGATCGCCTGCGTGGCGAACAGATCAACCACCGTCAGGAACGCTGTGAGGCCGATGACGAGGGATCGCAGCACGACGCCGGGTGAATGACCATGCATTTCCATTGCGTGTGATTTTATCTGCGCCGGCATGTCGGTCGTGGCGCTTCTCAATGCTGTTCTTGAGAAAGAAGGATGTGACGCCTGGGCGTGTGGGGCGACACGTGGGATCCCAGGGCGTCACATCCGGCAACGAGACGTCGGGTGGCGCTCGTTACAGCTCCTTACATGTGCTTGTCGTGCGGATCCTTGCGGACATCGCCGACATAGAGAATGACGGTCTCCTTGCCGAGGTTCTTCCACCAGTGTGAGGTACCGGCGACTTCCGGCCTGATCTCGCCGGCCTTGTGCACGATCGGATCGACGCAGTTGCTGGCATATTCGACGATCTCGCCTTGCTGGACGAAGATCAGCGCGGGACGGTCGTCATGGCTGTGCCAGGGCACGATGCCGCCGGGCTCGATCGTCAGCTTGCGGAAGCGCAGCTCGCGATCCCTGATGTTGGCCGGCTGCTTTTCGAGGTTGATCGAGCCAAGCGTGACGTCGGTGACGCCGACCGGCTTGTAGTCGACCATCGGGCGGACGTTGGGCTGCATCTTGCCGGCCGGGCATTCGCCCGCGATGGCGGTCGAGGTGGTCGCAACCGAACCTGCAATCATTGCGGCAAGCGCGAAGCCTTGCCAGATGGTGCGTGACGCGACGTTGGAGTTGGGCATGTCGTGGTCTCCTCTTCAGGTTTTGCGGCCCCGAACGATCCGGCCGGCTACGTCCACGACAATCATTGAATTCGCGTGGGGGAGGAAATGCCGGTTGGCTCTTAAGTCCATAGCGTCGCGCTATGTGCTCTGAAGTCGATACGGCGGGCTATTGGCAGGCTCTCATTACGTCGCGGCTATCGAACCGATTGTGCAACGGCATTTCTCATTCGGCTCAGGCGACCCTCTGATGGCACAGCGCTCGATTGGCGGGCGTCATTTCCATTGTTGAGGAACCTCCCATGAACATTGTTTCCAAGACCCTCATAGCCGCCGCGGCGTTCGCCGCCATTGCCACCACGGCCTTCTCGCAAGTTCCCTGGGAATTCAATCCGGGCATGGCCTACATCTATGCCGGCCCCGGAAAAATGTCGGCGATGGCCATGGCGGCGGCGCCCAAGAATCACGATGCGATGATGAAGAACGCCAGGAAGGTGCCGAGCAATACCGTGTTCTTCATGGACAAGGGCCAGCTCTACTCGACCTCGGGCATGCTCGACCCGACCGGTAACTTCTATCTGCCCTGAGCCTTTAGGTGCTGAAGCGTTTGGGTCGCCCTTGCGGGGCGGCCCGGACCGGAAAATAATGCTGATATATGCCGGAGCACACCATGACGACAACGCTATCATCAGCCAATGCCGAACGTCTCAAGCAGGCGTTTCAGCAATGCCGTGACATGGAAGGCAGCTTGCGCGATCAGCTCGAGGCCTACGCCGCGGCGGGGCGGGAGATCTTTCCGGCCTATGGCGAAGCCGTCGATCGGCTCGTGGCGCGGCTCAATGAGAACGGCGGCGGTGAAAATGCGCCAAGGCCGGGCGAGGCGATGCCGCCGTTCCTGCTGTCGGATGAGACCGGCCGGCTGGTCAGCCTGAAATCACTGACCGACCACGGCCCGGTCGCCGTGATGTTCTATCGCGGCCATTGGTGCCCTTATTGCCGGCTGAATGTGCGGGCGGTGATCCAGGCCCAGCACCGGATCAAGGCGTTGGGTGCGCAAGCCGTTGCGATCATGCCGGAGACGCAGGCCTATGCCGAGAAATTCAAGTCCGAGGCGGAAGCGCCTTTCCCTGTCCTGACCGACCTCGACAATGGCTACGCGCTGTCGCTCAACCTTGCGATCTGGCTCGGCACCGAAATCCAGCGGTTGCTTCATACCAGGACATGGCGAGCTTCCAGGGCAATGACGGCTGGGTGTTGCCGATCCCGGCGACCTTCGTGGTCGGCCGCGACGGATTGGTGAAGGCCCGCTTCGTCGATCCGGATTTCCGCAAGCGCATGGAAATCGACGATCTGATCGCCGCGCTGAAGAGCGCGAGCGAAGAACGGTAGCCAGGACTCTTGCCGCCTTCGGACTGTGCTTAGCGGGAGGCGCGCTTGCGTTTCGCCGTCTGGGCCTTGCGTATATTGCGTGCCTGTGCCCGCCGCATGGCCGGCGTCGGCTTGGCGCGCTCGGGCACATTGGGCCGATCCGCTGCCTTGAAGCGGTCACCGGAAAGATGGCGCGGCGGTGTGCCGAGAAGTTTCAGAATCTTTCGTGCATCCGCAGTATCCGGCACCAGACGAGCACCGACGCGATGGGCATGTTCCTTGCTGATCAACCATTTCTGCGTATCCCAGGAGCCGCTCCCGCGCTTGCCAGCGACCCGCTCGATCCCGGCTTTCTTCCCTACATCCTGAGTGCGGAACGTCTTGAATTGGCGCCGCGGCCGTACCTCGATATGGAAGAAACTGCCGCCGCTGCGTGCTCCGGGCTTTGCGCGGCCGCGCCCCTCGGGCTGAGCCCGTGCATGGGCTCGGTCCGACATGCCACGCCATGCCGTGCGCGCCTTGCGAACGTTCTTTTTCGCTGCAGCGCTTTGCTTTGCCGTTACCATCGTATGCTCCTCAGTGCTGGTTCCGACATAGTGTCAACACGAGGGGCTATGGCAAGGTTCCCGCCTTCCTGGCGATCGAAAGTCAACGCTCGATGGTACCCGAACGCCTGATCTTCTTCTGCAACAACATCATCTCCGTACAGCAGCGCTTCGGCGGTCGGCGGGCAGCCTGGAACATAGATATCGACCGGAACGATCCGGTCGCAGCCGCGCACGACCGAGTACGAATAGTGGTAATAGCCGCCGCCATTGGCGCACGAACCCATCGAAATCACATAGCGAGGTTCGGGCATCTGGTCATAAACCTTGCGGAGCGCCGGGGCCATCTTGTTGCATAACGTACCGGCAACGATCATCACATCCGACTGGCGTGGACTGGCACGAGGCGCAAATCCAAACCGCTCGGCGTCATAGCGGGGCATCGCCATCTGCATCATTTCGATCGCGCAGCAAGCGAGGCCGAATGTCATCCACATTAACGAACCACTGCGGGCCCACGTGATCAGGTCGTCGGCGGCGGCGATGAAAAAGCCTTTATCGCTTAGCTCGCTGTTCAACCCCGCAAAAAAGTAGTCGTCACTCATGGGACGGCCGGTCCCCGGATCCAGAATTCCGCTTCCGGAAGGCGTGATCAATGGTCGGGAATGTTGCATGTGGTTGTTCCAGCTTGGTCTGGCCAAGGCTGCAACCGCGTCCGGATTTGCCTCGTCCCTTCTGATGCTCGTCGGAACAGCACCGCGTTTGCTGCACCTCCTTCACGCTCCCAGGGGCTGGACTGGCTCGGCAGCCTTTCAATGTTCAACGCGACACTGTTCAACGCGGCAGCGCTTCCACCCGTTCCCATCGAGCGAGCCAAAAGGGCGTGGATCGGGAGCCGCGATGCTTACCGTCCACCGTCCATGACTGCAGAGACCTCGTACAGATGAGGATCGATCTCGCTCGTTATCTCGTCAAAATGGCCCCACCGCTTGCGAAATTCCGGCGATTGATGGGCTGATCGCAGCAGATCGCGATTCTGCCATTGCACGTAGTTGACGATGCGGCGGCCATCAAGACTGCGATGCAGGCTGATGGAGACGAAACCAGGCTGACTCGCCATGAAGCGGGCGCGCTCGGTCATGAGGGATAATGCCTCGGCCTGCTTCTCGGGCTCTGACTCGATGATCGTGATCTGGGTAACGGGCTGATTGTCGGTATGGATCTGCGGCATGGCTGATCTCCCTAGCCTAGGGATTTTCATTGATGTCATCGGGGTGCTGCGGCCGAAGCGGACGGTGAAATTTCGAATAGTGCTTCAGCCGTGGCGACCTCGCATCAACTATGGAAATTCCCGCAATGGGAGGGAGTTCCAGACGATCAGCCAAGGGCATCTGGATCAGCCCACTGTGCACCACGCCGCACTTTGCGGCGTGGTGTGCCGCTGATCCGTGACCCGCATGCTACGGCGATGGATCCCAGCTCTGCGGTGCACCGTCAAGCGTCGTTTAATCGTAGTTCACCTTTGGAAAGAAATCGCCACGGCCTTCAGGTGTCATGTCGAGAAGACCCCAGAGCGGGTCGGCGAGATCGCCAGCGCGATGGTGCTGGTTGGGAGCAGATGGGGCAAAGCTCATCTCCGAGCCCCAGAAGTGCCTGATCGCCCCGTTCTTCTTTCTGAAGACGTTGAAGATTGTTTCGTCCCAGTTGTCGCCGTCCGGAACTCGATGTTGCGTGCGCATTCCCTTGGAAAATTTTGACGTGTCACCAAAGTAGTCCGCGTCGTAGCTATTGCCTGCGGTCGAAAGCAGCGAGAGGTGTTCCCAGCCACGTTCGTGTGCCCAGGCGGCAAGACGCGCGATCGGTGATTTGGCGACGATGTGGAGCGCAGCGCGCTCGCCTATATGTCTCGCGGCGCCGTCTATCCCATCGAGCAAATGGGTGCAGCCCGGACACGGTAATTCGCGTTCGGGGCCGTACATGAAGCTGTACAGAATCAGCGTGTCATGTGGACCGAACAGCTCCGACATCTTCACTTTCTCCGGCATGCTGGTCTTGCCGATCCACTCGAAGACGTAGTCCTCGGGTGCCTCACCGCCCAGCGGCAGCGCGCGACGCTTCGCTGCAACGGCCTCAATCTGCGCCCGAAGCGCAATCTCGTCATCCAGAAGCGCGTTTCGGGCGGCCCGGTATTCGGCGCTTTCATTGGGGTAGTGGATATGCTCCATGGCTGCCCTCTCAGACGCTGAGGAACCTGTTCGAGATTAAACTCGCCTCGGAAACTAGAGTTCCCTCCACATTGTGATGAGGTCGGCTAGCGGGTTAACCCTCAGACGCCTGCGGACTTGCCGATGAATTGCTGCCAGTCGGCGCCGCGCAGCATTCGCATCACGGCAGATGCCACCGCAGTCCGTTCACGCCCGGCAACGCCATAGAGGTTCACGGTGCGACGCGCATCCAGCCCTTCGACGGTGGCACGCTTCAGCGTCGGCGGGATCGAGGAGGTGTCGGGCACCACGGCAACGCCGATATCGGCCTCCAGCAGTTCGATCAAATCGCGTTCGGAGGCGATCTCGTGGCTGCGATCGACGTCGAGCCCGTGCTCGCGAAGCGAACTGTTCACCCGCGCCACATGCTCGCAGTAGTTTCGTGACAGCAATTGCTCGGCGCGCAGATCGACGAAATCGATTTTCTCGCGGGCCGCCAGCGGATGGTTTTTGTTGACGACGAGTCGAAAGTTTTCCGTGAACAGTGGCCAGGTGTCGAGCCGGTCCCACTCCTCGCTGATTTCGGCGGCAATGCCGAGCTCGGCTTCACCCTTCCTGAGAAATTCCGCGACTTCGCAGGCGTTGCCGCGCAGAAAGCGAAACTCCAGACGATTGAACAGCCGCTTGATCTGGTCGAGATGCGGAATCAACAGCGACAGGTCGACGGAATGGGTCAGCGCGATCCTGAGCGCGCCGACTTCGCCGCTCTTGAAGGATGAGGCGAGCTCGCGCGCGCCGGTCGCCGCCTCGTAACACTGCTTGAGCAGCGGATGCATGCGCTGGCCGAGTTCGGTCAATTGCGCGGCGGGTCGCTCACGGCGAAACAGGTCGCCGCCGAGTTCGGCTTCCAGCTGCTTGATGGCCCGCGTCAGCGACGGCTGCGTGACGTTGCACTCGTCCGCGGCGCGCGTGAAGTTGAGTACACGCGCAACCGCGAGGAAGTAGCGAACCTGATGCATCTCCATGGTCGTGCCCCGGTCTATCGTGCAGCAAAGCTACCCGATTACGCCCCCGGATGGCCACCCAAACCGCCATAGCGTCAGCGTATGGTTTTGGAAGCCAAACGGCATTTCCTAAAAACCTGCCCGCCGCGCAAATTGAAGCGGAAATGGTCTCGTTACGACGCGGACCAGCCACACGAAAGGGCAGCCATGAATATCCAGCTCAAGACGCAAGGTTCTGCGGCTGTGCGGCCGCTGGCCGGCAGGGTCTCGCTTGTCACGGGTTCGACCAGTGGTATCGGGCTCGGGATTGCCCGCGCACTGGCGGAAGCCGGCTCGGCGGTGGTGCTGAACGGTTTTGGCATAGCGGCCGAGATCGCCAAAACCCGGGATCAGGTTGCCGCCGATTTCGGCGTCGAGGTCAGCTATTCCGCGGCCGATATGACGAGCCCGGAGGCGATCGCCGAGATGATCGCGGCCACCGTCGCCGGGCACGGCCGGCTCGACGTGCTCGTCAACAATGCCGGCATTCAATACGTCGCGCCGCTCGACCAGTTTCCGGTCGAGAAATGGAACGCGATCCTGGCGATCAATCTGTCGTCGGCGTTTCACACCACGCGGTTGGCGTTGCCGGCGATGCGCAAGAACAAGTTCGGGCGGATCATCAACATCGCGTCCGCGCACGGATTGGTCGGCTCGCCCTTCAAGGCGGCCTATGTTGCGGCCAAGCACGGCATCGTCGGTCTGACCAAGGTGGTGGCGCTGGAGACGGCGGAAGACGGCATCACCTGCAACGCGATCTGCCCGGGTTACGTCTATACGCCGCTGGTCGAGGCCCAGATCGACAGCCAGGCCAAGGCGCACGGCATTTCGCGCGAGCAGGTTATCCACGACGTGCTGCTGGCGCAGCAGCCCAACAAGCATTTTGCGGGCGTTGAGGAATTGGGCGCGCTGGCGGTCTTTCTCGCCAGCGACGCAGCGGCATCAATTACTGGGACTGCGTTGCCGGTCGATGGCGGCTGGACTGCGCACTAGCGCCACAAATATCCGAGGGAGCGTGACATGAAAGATATTCAGGACATCGCCTCTTCGCCGAACTTGAGATCGCTGGCCAGGTCCGAGCCTGGTCAGGTCGTGCTGGTGCTGCAGGGCGGCGGCGCGCTCGGCTCCTATCAGGCCGGCGTCTACCAGGCGCTGCACGAGGTCGGCATCGAGCCGGACTGGATCATTGGCACCTCGATCGGCGCCATCAACGCCAGCCTGATCGCCGGCAACTCGCCGCGGAACCGCTTGTCGCGCCTTCGCGAGTTCTGGAAGAAAATGGAACAGAATCCGGTCTGGAGCTTTCGCGACATCTTTCCGGGCTTCAACGAAAAGCTCTCTTACTGGTCGACGGTGACCAACGGCATTCCCGGTTTCTTCCGGCCCAACCCGCTGGCCCATGCCGGCGACAGCTATCCGCTCGGGGCAGACAATGCCGGCTATTACTCGACCTCGCCGCTGGAGCGGACGCTGACTGAGCTGGTCGATTTCAATCTGGTCAATCAATGCACGCCGCGCCTGACGGTCGGCGCTGCCCATGTCCGCACCAGCCAGATGCGCTATTTCGACAGCCGCGATGGCGAACTTGGCGTCAAGCACATCATGGCGTCGGGCGCGCTGCCGCCGGCCTTCCCGGCGGTCCGCATTGACGGCGAGCTTTATTGGGATGGCGGCATATTATCGAACACGCCGACAGAGGCCGTGTTCGATGACAATCCGCGCAAGAACTCGCTGATCTTCGCGGTGCATCTGTGGAATCCGTCCGGCGCCGAGCCGTCCACAATGGCGGAGGTGCTGAACCGGCACAAGGACGTGCAGTATTCTAGCCGGATCGCGAGCCACATTGCGCGGCAGCAGCAGGCGCATCGGCTGCGCCACGTCATCAACCAGCTCGCCGCACGCCTGCCGGAGTCCGAGCGCAACAGCGAGGCGGTGAGGGAACTGGCTGGTTATGGCTGCTCGACCCGGATGCATGTGGTGCGGCTGCTCGCCCCGCAGCTCAGCCGCGAGGACCACACCAAGGACATTGATTTCAGCCCGTCCGGCATCATGCAGCGGTGGGAGGCCGGTTACCGCCACACCAGGTCGGTGCTCGAAAACAAGCCCTGGGTCGGCGAGTTCGATCCGCTCTCCGGCGTCATCCTCCACGAGCAGATGGAGGTCATGCCGGAAGCGGCGGAGTAGCCGAAAGTCACGCGATGATGGAGGGGGCGATCGTCTTGCGATACAGCGAGCTGTAAAGGGCAGCCGACAGATCCCAGCTAAAGGACCGTGCCATGGCGCTGCGCCGCATCGCGTCGAGGCGATCCTTGGCGCGGAACGCATCGAACGCGCGTCTGACACCGCCGAGGAAGGACTCCGCTGACGGCTTCGGAAACAGGAATCCGGTTTCGCCGTCCTTGATGGTCTCCGCCAGCCCGCCGGTCTGGTGACCGATCGGCAGCGATCCGAACCGCTGCGCATACATCTGACTCAACCCGCACGGTTCGAACCGCGACGGCATCAGCGTGAAATCACTGCCGGCAAAAATTCGCCGCGCCTGGGCGTCGTTGAAGCCGATCACGACGCCTATCGCATCTGGCCTGCGGCGGTGCGCCTTGACCAGCGCCTGTTCGATCTGGGCCTCGCCGCTGCCGGTCACCACGATCTGCCCGCCCGCCTCGATGATTTCGTCGGCGGCAGACAGGACGAGGTCGATGCCCTTCTGGTGAACCAGGCGGGCGACAAGGCCGAACATCGGGCCGCGCGACACCGCGAGGCCAAACTGCTTACGGACGTAATCGGCATTCGCCTGCTTGCCGTCCCAGTCGCCGGGGGCAAAGGTCTGCGCCAGATGCGCGCAGGCGCTGGGATCCCAGCTTTCGTCGATGCCGTTCAAGATGCCGGTCAATTGCGCCGCGTTCGAGCGGCGCTGCAGCAGGCCCTCGAGCCCGCAGCCGAGCTCGCGCGTCGTGATCTCCTTCGCATAGGTGGCGCTGACGGTGGTCAGATGCGAGGCGTAGACGAGGCCGCCCTTGAGGAACGAGACATGGTCGTAGAACTCGAGCCCGTCGATGTGGAAGGAACTTTCGGGAGCCCCGATCCGGCGCAGCGAGTCCGGTGGGAATAGTCCCTGATAGGCGAGGTTGTGGATGGTCAGGATCGAGGGGAGCTTTGAGCCTCTCCATGCCAGATAGGCCGGCGCCAGCGCGGCCTGCCAGTCGTTGGCATGGACCAGGTCCGCTGCCCAATTCTTGTCCAGGGTGCCCGCGGCAAGTTCGGCGGCGGCGGATGCGAAGCGGCCGAACCTGACGTCGTTGTCCGGCCAGTCGCGCCCGGATTCGTCGCCATAGGGGTTGCCCGGCCGGTCGTAAAGCTGCGGGCAGAGCAGGACGTAAACCGGCAGGCCATCCTTGGTCGCTGACCGCCCGAGCGAGCAGGCCGGCATCTCGGCCAGAGAGGGGCATTCTCCAACGATTTCAATGTGGGTGAACTGTTCGATGATGTCCCGATAACCGGGCAGCATGACCCGGACGTCACTCCAGCGGCGCAGCGCCCGGGGCAGGGCGGCGGAAACGGCTGCGAGACCGCCCACCCGGACGAAGTCATCCATTTCAGTGGTGACGAACAAGACCTTCAAGTCAAGCGTCCTCGTACCTGCCGCAATGTTATTGATGCAAGAATAGGTCCAACTTCCTTACCGGTTACAACGCGCGCTGCGGGCCGTCGTTCCCAACCGAACTACTTCCCTGTCGACGCTGCACAATTTAGGGTCACGCCCGCCACCAAAACGAATGGCCGCAAAAGGCCGGGGAGTTTCACGCAATGACCATAGCCGGCAATGATCAGAGGAATTTGACAGGCAGCTTCGCAGGCCTGCGGGTCCTCGATTTCTCAACCACGATTGCCGGGCCTCACTGCACGCGCATGCTAGCCGATATGGGGGCGGAGGTCATCAAGATTGAAACGGAGGAAGGCGAGACGATGCGGACCCGTCCCCCGGTTCGCAATAGTTGTTCGACCGCCTTCGGCCAGCTCAATGTCGGCAAGAACAGCCTGGTTCTGGATTTGAAGTCGCCAAAAGGATTGGAGGCGGTCCGCCGGCTGGTCGCAACCGCTGATGTGCTGGTGGAGAATTTCCGTCCGGGCGTGATGCGGCGATTGAAGCTCGACCACGCCTCGCTGCATGAGGTCAACCCGAAGCTGATCTATTGCTCGATCTCGGGATACGGCCAGACCGGGCCGTCGGCCGAGCTGCCGGCCTATGCGCCGGTGATCCACGCGGCCTCGGGCTATGAGATGGCGCATCTGGCTTACCAGCCGGGACGAAGCCGGCCGGACTATTGCGGCATCTACCACGCCGACGTGCTCACCGGGGTCTATGCGTTCGGCGCCATCTCGGCGGCGCTGTATCAGCGCATGGCAACGGGGCAGGGCCAGCACATCGACGTCTCGATGCTGGAATCCATGCTGAGCCTGACGTTGAACGAACTGCAATGGTCGCAATTCGAGGTGAAGCCGACGCAGCGGCCAATGTTCGGCCCGATCGAGACGACGGACGGCTACGTGATGATGGCGATCGCCAGCGAGAAAACTTTTCAGAGCCTGATGCAGGTGATCGGCCATCCCGAATGGGTGAGCGATCCGCGCTTTGCGAAATATTCCGACCGCCGGGAGAACTGGACGAGCCTGATCGAAGGCGTGGAGGCGTGGTCGCGCACTGTCACGACCGAGCAGTGCCTCGCTGCGCTCAATGCGCACGGCGTTCCCTCATCGGCCTACCGCACCGTCGCCGAGGCGCTGCGCGATCCGCAGATCGCCCATCGCGGCGCGTTGGCCGAGGTCGAGGACGGCGGCGGCACCTTCAAGGTGCTCAATCTGCCGTTCCGTATGTCGGGCGCCAAAGTGTCGGCGGCGAGACGGATGTCGACGCTCGGCGAGCACACGCGTGCCTACCTGAAGGAGACCGGCCTGTCGGAGGATGAAATCGCAGCCTTTGCCGGCAAGGCGCAGGCCGCCGCGCACGGCTGACGGCGCGCTCCGCACAGCGAAACATGAACCTGCGGCGTTTCATCCGCGGGTTGCGAACGGCCTTGCCCGCGACGGCGATTCCAGACAATCTTGCCGCAGCGATCACGATCCGGAATGCCGGACGGATGACACATCGGAGGGAACATCTATGAAAGCGGCGATCCGTTCGAGCGCGCTCGCGCGAATATTTCTTGTGGCGGGATTTGGTGTGGCGGCGTCAATCACGACCGCGTCGGCGCAGGGCACGCCGGCCACGACGCTTCGCTACACCACGGGCGCCCCTGCCAAGACGCCCTGGGTGACGCAGCTTGAGCGCTTCGTGGCGGATGTCGACGAAGAGAGCAAGGGCGCGCTCAAGATCGATCCTTTCATCGCCGCCCAGCTCGGCAATGAGCAGGACACCATCCAGCAAATCGCCCGCGGCCGTATCGACATGGGCGGCTTCTCGACCGGCGCGGTGGCGCTGGTGCTGCCGGAATTGTCGGTGCTCAGCATTCCGTTCCTGTTTGGCAGCACGGCCGAGCAGGACTGCATCATCGACAAGTACATGACCGCGCCGATATCCGCCGGCCTCGCCAAGAAGGGTGTCAAGTTCCTGGGATGGACCGAAGTCGGCACGGCCGATGTGATCGGCAAGCGGCCGTTCGTATCGCCCAACGACGTCAATGGTCTGAAGGCCGCCGCCGCCAGCAACAAGGTCTCCGCGGCGCTGTGGTCGGCGCTGGGCGCCAACCCCAACCCGATCGGCATCACCGAAATATCGTCGGCGTTCCAGACCGGGCTGGTCGACGTGCAGGCGCAGGTCATCACCTTCTACTTGCCGTCCGGACTCAACAAGATCGCGCCGGTGCTGACCCGGGTCGAGATGGCGGACGCGCCCGGCATCATCGTGATGAACCAGGCCGCCTGGGACAAGCTCACGGCCGATCAGAAGTCGGCGCTGGAGCGGGCGATTGCGCGGCGTTCGGCCGATCTGCTGCGCAAGGAAATCCGCAGTTTCGAGCAGACCCTGCGAGACCTGCACGTCAAGGGTGGCGGGCAGGTGGTCGAGATCACGCGCGAACAGCGCGAGGAATGGCGCAAGAAGATCAAGCCGGTATGGCCGACTATGATCAAGGAAATCGGCTCTGAAGGTGAAGCCCTGTTCAAGGCCATCGAAGCTGGACGAGCGAGCTGCGGCGTGTAAGCCACCGAGGGCGTCCCGCCCCGGCTTGCAGTGATCAAATTTTCTTCCTTCCAACGGACGGGTTCGGCCGCAGCAAAGGCTGAACCCGTCCCACTCCTCATCCAGGCGCAGCAAATGTCTGAGCACTCGCAAGCGACGGAAGCGCCGCGTTGGGCCCACAGTTTCGTCGTCAACTGGCACACCGTGGAGTGCTGGGTGGCCGTCGCGGCCTTCACCTTCATCGCCGTGATTTTGTTGCTCGATGTGCTCGGACGTGAACTGCTTGGACCGATCGTCCGTCTGATGGGGCTGAAGCAGGCCACCGGAATATTTGCGGCGCAGAAGATGTCGGTGTTTGCGCTGGTGATCGGCAGCTTCGCCGGCATCGGTATCGCCACCGCTACCGGCGCCCATCTGGTGCCGCGCGTGGCCTTCAATCTGGTCCCTGAACGCTGGGGCCCCACAGTTGACCGTCTCGCCGACCTCATCACTGGAGTGTTCCTGCTGATCGTTGCTTATTACGGCTTCCACTTCGTTCAGTCTTCGATGGCGACCGACTTGAGGGCGCCAGTGCTCAACTGGGCTGTCTGGCCGTTCCAGCTGGCGATTCCCTTGGGATTTGTGTCCGCGGCGGTACGCTATTTTCTGTTTTCCGCCTGGCCGGGTCTGAGGCCGTTGCCGCCGGAGTTCCAGGAATGACCGCGCTCCTGCTGGTAGGAATCGTCCTGGCACTGCTGATCCTGCGTCAGCCGCTGCTTGTCATACTGATGTCGGTCGCCGCTTGCATTCACATTGTCTGGGGGCAGGCCAAACTCGATTATATTATCGAGGACATGTGGGTCGGCCTCGACAAGGAAGTGATTCTGTCGATTCCGCTGTTCATCCTCTGCGGCAGTGTGATGACGCGCGGCTCGATCGCCCAGCGCCTGATCAATATTCTGGCGTCGATCACCCGCCCGCTGCCGGGCGGCATGGCGGTGGCCTGTGTGCTTTCCTGCGCGGTATTCGCCGCGATTTCCGGCTCTTCGATCGTGACCATGCTGGCGATTGGATCGATCATGTATCCGGCGATGCGGCAGGCCGGCTACAATCTGAACTTTACGCTCGGCGCGATCATGTCCGGCGGTACCCTCGGCATCATCATCCCGCCGTCGATCCCGATGATCATCTATGGTCTCGTGACCGAGACCAGCGTTACCGATCTGTTTGCTGCCGGCTTCGGTCCCGGAATCCTGCTCACCGTCGTGCTGTCCATCTATTCGGTCTGGGTCAACCGGCATATGCCGACCGAGCGGTTTGACTTCGCCCACTTCAAGGAGGCGTTCAGGAACGGCATCTGGTCGGCGATGATGCCGGTCATCCTGCTCGGGGGCATCTACACCGGCTACTTTACCGCGACCGAGGCCGCGGCAGTGGCGCTGTGCTACGCCATGCTGGTCGAGGTCTTCATTCACCGCGAACTGAAATTCTCCGACTTCTACAACGTGGTACTCGATACCTCGAAACTCGGCGGGTCGCTGTTTCCGGTGCTGGCGATCGCGCTCAGCCTCAACATCATCCTGACCGAGCACCGCGTGCCGCAAATGCTGGTGACGGCCATCCAGGGCTACATCACCAGTCCGCTGATGTTCATGCTGATCGTCAACGTGCTGCTGCTGCTCGTCGGCTGTCTTATGACGACAGGCGAAGCGATTCTGGTGCTGGCCCCGCTGCTGGCGCCCGTCGCAGCGGCCTATGGCTACGACAAGGTGATCTTCGGGTTGATCATGATTCTCAATCTGGAGATCGGCTATCTCACGCCACCTGTAGGATTGAACCTGATCGTGGCCATGAGCGCGTTCAAGCAACCGTTCGGGCGACTCTGCATCGCCGCGATTCCCTTCATCCTGCTGATGATGTCCTGTCTGGCGCTGGTGATATGGCAACCCTGGATCGCGATGTACTTTGTCAACGGGAAGTTCTGATGTTGCGGGGCCGGCACATTCGCCACCTCGACCGATTTTCACGGCGTCTTCCCCTATCTGGTCTCGCCAATCGATGCCGATGGCCGGATCAGCGCCGATGTGCTCGGGCGGCTTTGTGACGATCTGGTCAGGCCGGTTTAATTGTTTCGCCAACTCGCTCAATTGAGCATTGTTCTGGAAAACTGTGTTATCTTGTGTCTCCTTTTCGTTCCGCAAAGCCGCGTACGCTGGAACAGGCGCTCTCTGTCGCCGGGTGTCACCCGCATCATCGAGCACGTCGTCCCACAGAGACCGTGCCGGTGGGAGAGCCGCCGTCGCCGATCGCGCCGCCGTCCGGCTGCCGGTTTCGCACCCGCTGTCCCCGTGCAGATCAGCGATGCAGCGACGAGGTGCCGGAACTCCGCGCCGTGGCCCCTGGCCAGTTCGTGGCTTGCCATCACCCGCTGATCTGAATACCGGCAAGACCGCTGCGCGCGTTTGTCTCGATGGGATGGACGTGGCAATGTCCGTCCTCAGGAAGTGTCCACGCCCAAGAAGCTACGACCAAGAATCCACGACCAAGAACAAGAATGACGGGAGAGAAGCGATGAAGAGTTTTCAGGTCGCCGAGTTCAACGCACCCCTGAAAGAGGTGGATCAGGAGACGCCGCAGCCGACGGGCACGCAGGTGCTGATCAAGGTGAAGGCGGCCGGCGTCTGCCACAGCGACCTTCACATCTGGGAGGGCGGCTATGATCTCGGCCATGGCCGCAAGCCGCTGTCGCTGAAGGACCGTGGCGTGTCGCTGCCGCGCACGATGGGGCACGAAACGGTCGGCGAGGTGGCGGCGTTCGGGCCCGACGTCACCGCCGCCGACAAGGGCGATCTCAAGGTGGGCGACACGGCGCTGGTCTATCCCTGGCTCGGCTGCGGCAAATGCGCGACGTGCGTGGGCGGCGACGAGAACATGTGCGTCGTCAAGCCGAACTCGCTCGGCGTCTATTGCGACGGCGGCTATGCCGATCACATGACGGTGCCGAACCCGAAGTATCTGTTGAACCTCAGGGGGCTCGATCCCGTTACCGCGGCGCCCTATGCCTGTTCGGGCGTCACCACCTACAGCGCGCTGAAGAAGGTCGAATTCGCCTTCAATTCGCCGATCGTCATCTTCGGCGCCGGCGGGCTCGGGCTGATGGCGCTGTCGCTGTTGAAAGCGATGGGCGGCAAGGGTGCCATCGTTGTCGATATCGATGCGCGCAAGCGCGAAGCGGCGGAAGCCGCCGGTGCGCTCGCCACCGTCGACGGCAAGGCGCCGGATGCGCTGGAGCAACTGGCGAAGGCGGCCGGCGGTCCGATCCGCGCGGTGATCGATCTCGTCGGCAACGCGCAGACCACCCAGCTCGGCTTCGATTGCCTGACCAAGGGCGGCAAGCTCGTCATCGTCGGCCTGTTCGGCGGCGGCGCGCCCTGGGCGCTGCCGCTGATCCCGATCAAGGCGATCACGATCCAGGGCAGCTATGTCGGCAATTTGCGCGAAACCGAGGAATTGCTCGAACTCGTTCGCAACAAGATGATCGCGCCGATTCCGGTCACGACGATGCCGCTCGCGAAAGCCAATGAAGCGCTCTCCGATTTGCAAAAGGGCAAACTGGTCGGCCGCGCGGTGCTGACGCCGTAGGCCCCGCTGCTGCTACCGTCATTGGCTGCGACAAACGCGAAGCGTTTGCGCAAGGGAGCGAAGCGACGAAGCAATCCATCCATCCGTTATGCCGCGCTATGGATTGCTTCGCTTCGCTCGCAAAGACGTCGCTAATTCCGGTTTGAACTCGCTAGGAATCCCCATGGCTGCAAACAACGCCCTCCACATCGCCGTACTCGGCGGCGATGGCATCGGCCCTGAAATGATGGCGCCGGCGCTGGAAGTCCTGCGCAAGATCGAGGCGACATCGGACCTCAAATTCCGCTTCACCGATGCCCCGGCCGGCGCCAACAATTATCTCGCGACCGGCAAATCGATGCCCGACAGCACCGTGCGGCTGTGCGAGGAGGCGGATGCCATCCTGCTCGGCGCCTGCGGCCTGCCGTCGGTGCGCTATCCCGATAACACCGAGATCGCGCCGCAGATCGAACTGCGCTTCCATTTCGACCTTTATGCCGGCGTGCGCCCGGCGCGGCTGATTCCGGGCGTGCCGAGCCCGATCGTCGGCGCCGATCAGCGCGGCATCGACTTCGTGCTGATCCGGGAATCGACCGAAGGCCTGTTCGCCTCGATGGGCAAGGGCGTGGTGACGGACACCGAGGCGCGCGAGACGCTCGTGATTACGCGCAAGACCTCGGAGCGGCTGTTCGAGTTTTCGTTCCGCCTCGCCGAACGCCGCAAGGCGCGCGGGAAGGCGAACGGCGGCTTGACCTGCGTCGACAAGGCCAACGTGTTCAGGGCGTTCGCCTTCTTCCGCGAGATGTTCGATGAGGCGGCCAAGCGCCATCCCGGCGTCAAGGCCGACCGGCTCTATGTCGACGCCTGTTCGCTGATGATGGTGAAGCGTCCCTGGGACTTCGACGTCATGGTGACCGAGAACATGTTCGGCGACATTCTCTCCGACCTGGCCGCCGGCCTGATCGGAGGGCTCGGCATGGCCCCCTCAGCCGATATCGGCGACCGCTACGCGGTGTTCCAGCCGTGTCACGGCACTGCGCCCGACATCATGGGGCAGGGCAAGGCCAATCCGACTGCGATGATCCTGTCGGCCGCGATGATGCTGGACTGGCTCGCCGACAAGCACGGCCTCGAAAGCGCCGCTGAAGCCGGCGAGCGCATCGAGCGCGCGGTGGACAAAGCCTATGCCGGTGGAATCAAGCCGATGGAATTCGGCGGCAGCGACGGCACGGCGGATATTACGAAAGCGGTGATCGCGGCGTTGTAGCTTGTAGCCCGGATGGAGCGAAGCGCAATCCGGGGCTGCTGTTGCAAGATTCCCGGATTGCGCTGCGCTCCATCCGGGCTACGAGATGACCGATGTCACCGCCCCTTGAACTGCGGCTTGCGCTTTTCCATGAAGGCCGTGCGGCCTTCGCGGAAGTCCTCGCTATCCATGCAGGCCAAGCCAATCTTTTTGATCGCGCCCATGTCGCGCTTGCTTTCGTCTTTCAACACTTCGGCAATGGTGATCTTGGCGGCCTTGATGGCGAGCGGCGCGTTGCCGGAGATGGTGCGCGCGATTTCCATGGTCGCGTCCCACAATTCCGCATCCGGCAGCACGCGGTCGATCAATCCGATCCGTAAGGCTTCCGCAGCCTCGATCCGCATGCCGGTATACATGATCAGCCGCGCCCAGGATGGCCCGACCAGCGAGACCAGATGCTTGAGACCGTCATAGCCATAGGCAATGCCAAGCTTGGCGGCAGGAATGCCGAACTGGCTGTTGTCGGAAGCGACTCGGATATCCGTCAGCATCGCCACCTGCATGCCGCCGCCGAGGCAGAAGCCGCGAATGCAGGCAATCGTCGGCTTCGGGTAATCAGCCAGCAGCGCACGCTGCGCCTCGCTCCGCTTCGAATATTCTTCCGAGGCCGCTGCATTGTGGCGGATCTTTTCAAACTGGCTGATATCGGCGCCCGAGACGAAGGCCTTGTCGCCGGCGCCGACCAGGATCACGACGCGAACGTCGGGATTGTCGCGCAGCTCGACCAGCGCGTGGCCCAGGCCCTCCCACATTTCAAGCGACATCGCGTTGCGCTTGTCGGGATTGTTGAAGGTGATGACGCCGACGCCATCGCCGACGCTTTGCAGGATCTTGCCGTCGGCATGGGATGTTTCGGCGCTTTTGGGGATGTCGAGCATCGGTTGCGGCTTTCAGTCGGGAAGCTGGTCCATTGTCGGACAAGCTTCGCGCCGGGGTCAATCGTTGCCGGGGTCAATCGTTGCATCTTCCGTTGCATTGAGACCAGCAGCAGGTGCGGGGAAGGAATGCGAGATCGTTGGCGCAGGGCCTAAGCTCACGCGCGTGGCGGGCATGGCCATGACGGTGGTGGAGATTTTGCGGAAGCTAGCCCGCGGCTGTTCGCCGGAATGTGCCGCACAGCATTCTTGCTGCGATACGGCCGGATTCCGCCATTTCGCGATGGCAACAAACCGATCTTGTCCCGGCCAGATCAAGATCAGGCCTAGCGCAGCAACAGGCTACCCGGCGATTTCTCGCGTCGATTGATCGGGTCCGCGGTGCTGCGATCCAGGCGCGATAATGCCTAGCCTTCGTTGGCGGCGATCGATTCCATCAAGGACACCAGCTGACGCTGTACAGTTTGGTCCTTGATCTTGCTGTAGGCACGCAACAGCCGCAGGCTGAACGCGCTGTCCAGGAACAGCAGGCTCTCGACTTCGCGCGCCTTGCCGTCGCCGTCGTAGAAGAACGTCACCGGCACGTCGAGCGCGGTCGCGATTGCCTGAAGACGAGCAGCGCCGACACGGTTGACGCCCTTCTCGTACTTCTGCACCTGCTGGAAGCTGACGCCGAGCTTGTCGCCGAGCTCCGCTTGGGAGATTTTCTGTTCCACGCGCCGCAGGCGAATCCGTTTGCCCAATTCGATATCGGGTTTGCCGGCGCTGCGCTGTTTCATCTTTTTCGCTGCTGATCTGTTCATTCTGGTTTTACCGTCCTTCAATCGGGAAACCCTGGCAAAAGTAGGTCAGAGGTTCATCCGCATTTGCCGTGTTTAAAGTCAGTTCGAACCGTGAGGTTGTATAGTGAACCACAGGAATCCTGAGTTATTACGGGATGGTAGCCAAACGCATGTGCGTATTGGAAGCATCCTGATACCGGCGCCGCCAACTACTTAAAGCTGTCGGCGCCCGGGGCGTATCTTGGCAAAAACCCCGCCCCCTACATTTGACAAAATATTCGACAAACCACAACCACCGCGAGTTCAATGGCCACAGATTTTGGCCCGCATACTGACTGCGTCGCGATCAAGCACCGGATTCTTACGGGGTTTGCCGCCGATAATGCGATCGCTCACAGCGCGTGCCGGCTCGACATCGGCGTGCATCGCGTGAAATGCCCGCGGGCAGTGATGCCTGACAAAATGCAGCAAAGTTCAGTTCCGGTTTTCAGATCAAGCGTGCCGGGAAATTGCGGCAAGCCGCGTGCTCGCACGTCATCCGCGCCTTGACGGAGCGGGCCAGACTCGACCTCGCGCAACATTTGCGGCGTGTCGGTTGCCTGCAAAATGAACATCGCCGCCGGCGTCAGATGGAATCGCTAGACGTTGCCTCGGCAACTGATAGGCCGGCGGAAGCCGTGACGGGCGCTTGCGGCCATGTGCGAACGGGGACACGGGTTCGGCCCCCGCCGCGTGCGGGGGGCGCCGAAATGACTGCGATCATCGGCCCAGCCGTCTGCGGCCTATTGGCCCGGGATACTACTTAAATTGGCTTCCACAGCCGCGCCGTTTTGCATACGCTTTGCGGTAGTGCCGCATCGTCGGCCAGGCCAAAGTCCCGCTTACAAGGGACGGGCATTACAGGGGAGGAACACCATGAAGCGAAGAACCGTACTTGCGGGCCTTGGTGCGACGGCGGCTGCCGGCGCGCTGGGCATGCCATCGATCCTGAGGGCACAGACGCCCGTCACGCTCAACGGAGCCGTGCAGTTCAACGACGATCACGCCTTCACCAAGGCGCTGACCCGGTTCGAAGAGCTGGTGAAGAAGTATTACGGCAAGCCAGTCAACTTCACGCTGCACAAGAATTCATCGCTCGGCCTCGAAAAGCAGTATTTCGAGTACATGTCCCAAGGTAAGGCGGTTGATTACGGCATTGTCTCGCCGGCCCACATGTCGACCTTCGCCAAGGCGGCGCCGTTCATCGATGCGCCTTTTGTATTCAAGGGCATCGAGCACATGAACAAGGTCGTCGAGAAGAACATCCTGGCGCCGGTCGCCGATGAAATCGCTGGCAAGGCCGAGGTCGTCCTGATCGGCTATGCGGGCGGCGGCATCCGCAACATCTTCGCCAACAAGCCGCTCAAGAACCTCGCCGATCTCAAGGGCCTCAAGGTTCGCGTGCAGGGCGCTCCGATCTGGTCGAAGACGTTTGCAGCCGTCGGCATGAGCCCGACCGTGATCGCCTACAACGAAGTCTACAACGCCATCCAGAACGGCGTGATCTCGGCCGGCGAAAACGAGGCGGCCGGTGTCGAGGCGATGAAGTTCTACGAAGTAGCACCCCACCTCAACCTGACGCAGCACGCGGTATCGATCCGGCCGATCTGCTTCTCGGTGAAAACGCTGAAGACCCTGCCCAAGGATTTGCAGGACGCGATCATGAAGGCCGGCAAGGAAGCCGGGGATTACGGCCGTCAACTGGAGTCGAGCGAGGAAGTCATCAAGCTCGACACGCTGGAGAAGGCCGGCAAGCTCAAGCGCGTTCCGTTCGAGGAGCGTGACGCCATGAAGAAGCTCGCCGATCCCGTGATGGCCACCTACGCCAAGGAAATCGGCGCCGAAGCCATCTTCGAGAAGATCAACGTCGCGTAGGATTATCACACCGACCGACAGCACATCGGGGCAAGCCTTGCGGCTTGCCCCGTCGGTGATCGCTATCCCTCCGGAGCCATGATGACTGAAATATCGATGCCGCCGAACCCGTCGCTATGGCGCCGAGCGACGGCGGCCTATGCAAAATTGCTGGAAATCCTGCTCGCCGCCTGCGTCGGCATTCTGGTCATTCCGGTCACGCTGCAAATCATCTCGCGCTACACGCCGTTCATTCCGTCCTACATCTGGACTGAAGAAATGGCGCGCTTCCTCTTCATCTGGACCATCATGATCGGCGCCATGGTCGGCGTGCGGGAGGCGCAGCATTTCGAGATCGACGTCTGGCCCGACCTCTCGCGTCGGAGCGAAGCCGCACTGCGGATCGTCGCGCGCGTCGGCGTGCTG
This sequence comes from Bradyrhizobium sp. AZCC 1610, assembly GCF_036924515.1. Classification (NCBI taxonomy): domain Bacteria; kingdom Pseudomonadati; phylum Pseudomonadota; class Alphaproteobacteria; order Hyphomicrobiales; family Nitrobacteraceae; genus Bradyrhizobium; species Bradyrhizobium sp. AZCC 1610. The sequence goes on from NZ_JAZHRR010000001.1 coordinate 1,612,141, forward strand.
GCGCTGGCGCTGGTGTTTTTGTGGGCCGGCGGCGAATTTACGCGATTTGCATGGAACAGAACGTCGGAACTGGCCGATCTGCCGCTCTGGCTGATTCATGTCGCATGGCCCGTGGCCGGCGTGACGTGGATCGTATTTGCGGGTGAACAGATCGTCGACGAGGCGCGGATTTTGGTTGGGGCGAAACGATGAGTGGTAGTGTTCTTTCTGCCGGAGAGGCCGCACTGGTCCTGTTCGGGAGTTTCGTTGGCCTGCTCATCATTCGCGTGCCGGTCGCCTTCGCGCTCGGCCTTGCCTGCGTGCCGATCCTATTGATCGAGCCCCGCCTGTCGATGATGTCGCTCGCGCAGGAGACCTTCAACGCCTACAATTCGTTCATCCTGCTGGCGGTGCCGTTCTTCCTGCTGACGGCCAATCTGATGAGCATCGGCGGCATCACCGACCGCCTGGTCAAGCTGTCGCGCTCGATGGTCGGGCATTGGCCGGGGTCGCTGGCGCAGATCAATGTGGTGCTGTCGGTGTTCTTTGCCGGCATCTCAGGCTCTTCCACCGCGGACGCGGCGAGCCAATCCAAGATCTTCATCGACGCCCAGACCAAGGAGGGTTACGACCTCTCGTTCTCCATCGCCATCACCGCGGTATCGGCCGTGCTCGCCGTCATCATCCCGCCCTCGATCCTGATGATCGTGTGGGGCGGGCTGATCTCGACCTCGATCGCCGCGATGTACCTCGCCGGTATCGTGCCGGGATTGCTGATCGCAGGCGCGCAGATGGCGACCGTGCATGTCTATGCCGTGCGCCGCGGCTATCCGACCTACCCGAAGGATAGCTGGCGTGACATGTGGTGGGCGATCTTGCGGTCGATACCGGCGCTGACGACGCCGTTCATTATCGTCGGCGGCATTTTGCTGGGATGGTTTACCGCGACCGAATCCGCCTGCGTCGCGGTGCTCTATTCCGTTGCGCTGTCGACGTTCTTTTACCGTGAAACCGGCGCGCGCCAACTCTACAAGGCGTTGCTGGACACCGGACGTCTCGCCGGCGTCGCGCTGTTCTGCATCGGTACCGCGAGCGCCTTCGGCTGGCTATTGGCTTATTACAAGATTCCGCAGGAACTGCTGGCCAACGTCTCGACCTGGGGCATGGGCGCGATCGCAGCGGGCTTCTTCATCTCCTTCTGCTTTCTGGTGGTGGGCTGCTTCCTCGACGCCATTCCAGCGATCATCATCGTCGGCACGGTGCTGGAGCCGCTGGCGAAGTCGGTCGATCTGCACCCCGTTCAGTTCGCGATCATCTCGATCGTCTCGCTGGCGTTCGGGCTGGTGACGCCGCCCTATGGCCTATGCCTGATGATTGCCTGCTCGATCGCGGGGGTGCGGCTGCGCTATGCGCTAAAGGACACGGTCATCATGCTGATACCGATGCTGCTGGTGCTGGCCGCGCTGATCATCTGGCCGAGCGTTTCGCTGTTCCTGCCGCGCCTGATCGTGCCGGAGATGCTGAAATAGTGGTCTCCGTATCGGCCTATTCTTCCCTGTTGAGAGCGCAGCTCACCGTATAGACCACGCCGCGCGGCAGGAAATCGACGGTTGCTTCGCCGCCGAGCTGGTCGCGAGCGCTGCGCTCGATCAGCCGCGAGCCGAAGCCGCGCTGCACCGGCGCCGTGACGGGCGGGCCGCCGGCCTCGGTCCAGATCAGCCGCAATTTGCGCCCGTCGCTTTCTTCGAGAATTTCCCAATCCACCGCGACGGTGCCGGTGTCGTTCGATAACGCGCCGTATTTGGCGGCATTTGTTGCGATCTCATGCACGATCATCGACAGCACCACGGCGAGCCGCGGCGACAGCGGAACCCGCGGTCCGAACATCCGCGCCCGTTCCGGGTTGTTGAGCAGATAGGGCTGCAGCACTCGCGCAATCACTTCCCGCAGCTCCGCGCCCTGCCACTTCTCCTGGCTCAGAAGGTTATGCGCCTCCGCCAGCGCGCCGAGCCTGCCCTCGAACTTCTCGCGCTCCGCCCGGCTCGCGCTGCGGAACGTCTGGGTGGCGATCGACTGCAGGACGGCGAGCGTATTCTTGACGCGATGGTTGAGCTCCTCGATCAGGAGATTGTGGAGCATCTCGCCGCGGGCGATCTGGGTCGCCATCCGCACCGCAAAGGCGAGGCCGACCATCAGGAGAACGGCGCCCATCACGCTGGTGATCGCGAGATTGCGCCACAGCGGCGCGACCAGCGAACTCTCGGCGACGCCGGCGGCAACTGTCCAACCGGTGAGCGAGGAGCGGGCTAAGCTTGTAATCAGCGGCACGCCCTCGAGCGATATCGTCGGCACGGTGGCTTCGGGATTTTGGAACATCGCCGCATAGAGCGAGGGCGATGCGCGCTTGCCGATGGTCTCCTGCGGGTTCGGCACGCGCGCGAAATTGGTGCCTTCGCCGTCGAAGATCGAGATCGTCCAGTCCTTGCTCGGCCGTTGCTGCTCGACCATGGCCTGGAAGATCTCGATCGGCGGGCTGAAGGAGATATCGTAGAGCACCTCGCCGTCGCTGACAACAGGCACCTCGACCGTCACGATCAGCCGTTGCTTGACCGACCCAAAGAACAGGTTGGAATAGACCGGCCTCTTTTCCGCAAAAACCTTCTCGACCATGCCGAGGTTGTTGCGAAGCGGCAGGCTTGTGGTGTCCGATGTGAGCGAGGAGAACAGCTGGCGGCCTTCGCGGTCCGCCACCAGCACGACGCCGCCTTCGCCATACTGGTCGAGGAAGCCCTGGGCGATGCGGCGGAATCCCTCGAAATCCCCGTCGCGCAGCGCGTTTGTCAGCGACAACACCTGGAGCGCGCCGGTGATCCGCTGCATCTCCGAATCGAGCACAAGGCGAATGCTGCGCACGTTTTCGAGCACCCGTTGGGTCGCATTCTGCCGGTCCTGTTTGTAATTGTTGTAGACGAGGCCGCCCGCGAAAATAATCAGCGGCAGCGTGGTTCCCGCGACCAGAAGAGCGAGACGCACTGGCAATGAAGGTTTCGGCAACGCAAGCCCCGGGTCGGCGCCAATCGGTCAAAGCATAGGAGAAGCCGCCGAATTTCGCCAAGGATATTAGAGGGATGTAAACCCGCTCTCGACAAAGCGCCGGGTTCCAGGATTGCTTGCCCTCGCGTCCGGACTTCCCGGCTTCAAAGATTACTGTCGGTGATGGCGGCATACACCATGGTGCGCAGCTCGCGCCGCAACGGATAGGCGCTCGACGGCAGCACCTGCGTCATGAAGATCGTGATCAGCTCTTCCACTGGGTCGATGAAGAACGAGGTCGTCGCCGCGCCGCCCCAGTTGAATTCGCCGGGGCTGCCGGCGATCAACGTCTGCGCCGGGTTCATGGTGACGGCAAAGCCGAGCCCGAAACCGATGCCGTTATAGGCGGCTTCCGAGAACAGCGAGCGCGACATCGCCGGCAGATCGACGCCGCCGGGCAGGTGGTTCGATGTCATCAGCTTCAAGGTCTTCGGGCCCAACAGGCGGACGCCGCCGAGCTCGCCGCCATTGAGCAGCGCCCGGCAGAAGGTGAGATAATCGGCCACCGTCGAGCACAGGCCGCCGCCGCCGGAGATGAATGAAGGCGGCTCCAGGAACGAGCTCGTCGCCGGATCGTCCTGCAGCGTCAGCGTACCATTGCGCTCGGCGGCGAGCGGGTTGAAGCCGCCTTGCGGATCGGCCGAATAGCACGCCGCGAACCGATGCGCCTTGTCCTTTGGCACGAAGAAATCGGTGTCGTTCATCCCGAGTGGATCGAGGATCCGCTCCTTCAGGAACTGCTCGAACGGCTTGCCGCTGATCAGGCCGATGAGATAGCCGATCACGTCGGTGGCGACGGAGTAGTTCCAGGCCTCTCCCGGCGAAAACTCCAGCGGGATTTTTGCGAGGTCGTTGATCATGCCTTGCAGCGTGCCGGCCTTGACGACCTCGCCGATCTTGTTCTCGCGGTAGGCGGCATCGACATTGCCGCGCTGCTGGAAGCCATACGTCAGGCCCGAGGTGTGGCGCAGCAGATCCACGATCAGCATCGGCCGCGACACCGGGCGGGTCAGGAAAGCCGGGTGCGTGCCGGCCACGAACACGCCGAGGTTCTTCCATTCCGGAATGTATTTGTGCACGGGCTCATCGAGCGCGATGCGGCCTTCCTCGACCAGCATCATGAAGGCTACGCTCGTGAGCGGCTTGGTCATCGAATAGATGCGGAAGATCGTGTCGTCCTTGACCGGCACCTTGCGTTCGAGGTCGGCAAAGCCCTGAACGCTCGAATGCACGACCTTGCCGCGGCGATAGATCAGGAGCTGGGTCCCCGGGAAACGGCCGGCGTTGACGTAGCGCTGCTTCAGGTGATTTTCGAGACGGTCGAGCGCCGCCTGGGACATTCCGGCTGACTCGGGCGAGGCGGGGGCAGGGGCTAACATCGGCGCTGATCTCCGGCTGCGATGCGGCCTTGATAGCCGAAAAGTGCGCCTTGTTCCAACCGGCCGTGCTTACCCGGCGCGGGGCGGTGGTGTAAGCTCGCGCCAGCCATCGCGTACCCCGCAGGACAGCCCAAATGCCTCAATTCAACGAGACCGAACTGACCGCCGCCGTGATCCGCAGCTTCGACGATACGCCAGATCCGCGCGCCAAATTCCTGCTGCAGGAACTGGTGAAATCGCTGCACGATTATGTCCGCAGGACCGATCTCACTTTCGAGGAATGGGAATATGCGATCGATTTCCTGACCCGGACCGGCCAGAAATGTACCCCGATCCGTCAAGAGTTCATTTTGCTCTCCGACGTGCTCGGCGTGTCGATGCTGGTCGACGCCGTCAACCACAGGGAGCGGGAGGGCGCCACCGAGACCACGGTGCTCGGCCCGTTCTATGTCGGCGAGCACAAGGTGACGCCGCATGGCACCGATATCTCGGCCGCGCTGCCGGGCGAGCGGATGTTCGTGCAGAGCCGCGTCACCGACCTCGCGGGCAAGCCGCTGGCAGGCGTGCCGGTGGACGTCTGGCACGCCGACGATGAGGGCTTTTATGACTCCCAGAAGCCTACCTATGCGACGCAGGGGCCGTCGTCGCGGGCGCGCTTCATCACCGACGCCGACGGACGGTTTTTCTTCCGCACCATCCTGCCGTGCAGCTATCCCATTCCCACCGACGGGCCGGTCGGCGAGATGATCGTGCAGACCCGCCGCCACGCGATGCGGCCGGCCCATGTGCATTTCCTGGTCGACGCACCCGGCTACCAGCCGCTGATCACGCATGTCTTCATGGACGGCGACAAATATCTCGATTCCGACGTGGTGTTCGGGGTCAAGGACGAGCTTGTCGCCAAGATCGAAAAGCGGACCGATCCAACGATGCCGGACGGCAAGCCGGCGACCACGCCGTGGCACCTCATGATCTACGAATTCCGGATGAAGCCGGGCGAGGGAAGTGCGCCGAAACCGATGACGGCGAAGGCCACCGAGGACGCTTAAGCCAGGGCGCCCTACACCCTGCTCAAATATTGTGCGCCGCACAAGATTTGAGCGAATCGCAAATTTGAAAAGCTGTGACTGGTTCCTGATCGCTGCCGTTTTTTACGGCAATTGTCCGGCAATATACTGATATCAGTAAGTTTTTTGCGCTGCACGAGGCTTGGCACGAAGCTTGAATAGCTAGTGCTGACGCCATTGATGCCGTCCCTTGAGACCACTCATCCGAATCGTGACGCCGCCATTCCGGGGCCTCCCTGGAACGCGCCCTTCTGCGCCTTGCGCGGTGACACCAGACGGACGGCCCCGTTTCAAACGCACCTGACCAGAGCAGCAAAGGACAGCGATACCCATGACGAAGCCTACCAATCCAACCTCACGCCGCGGTTTCAGCCGCCGCCAGCTCCTGAAGGCGACCGGCGGCACGGCAGCATTGCTCGCCGCCGCCAAGCTGAACTTCCCCGCCGGCGCTTTCGCGCAAGGCGCGGGCCCTGAGGTGAAGGCCGCCAAGCTCGGCTTCATCGCGCTCAGCGATGCCGGCCCGTTGTTCGTGGCCAAGGACAAGGGCCTGTTCGCCAAATACGGCATGCCTGACGTCGAGGTGCAGAAGCAGGCGTCATGGGGCACCACGCGCGATAACCTCGTGCTCGGTTCGGAAGGCAACGGCATTGACGGCGCGCATATTCTGACCCCGATGCCCTACCTGATCTCGGCCGGAAAGGTGACGCAGAACAATCAGCCGACGCCGATGTACATCCTGGCGCGGCTCAATCTCGATGCGCAGTGTATTTCGGTCGCCAAGGAATATGCCGACCTCAAGGTCGGCGTCGATGCGGCACCGCTCAAGGCGGTGTTCGAGCAGAAGAAGGCCGCCGGCAAATCCGTCAAGGCCGCGATGACCTTCCCCGGCGGCACCCACGATCTCTGGCTCCGCTATTGGCTGGCCGCCGGCGGCATCGACCCTGACAAGGACGTCGAGACCATTACCGTGCCACCGCCGCAGATGGTCGCCAACATGAAGGTTGGCACGATGGACTGCTTCTGCGTCGGCGAGCCGTGGCCCGGACAGCTGGTTCATCAGGGCATCGGCTATACCGCGATCAACACCGGCGAAATCTGGAGCAAGCACCCGGAAAAATCGCTCGGCATGCGGGCTGCGTGGGTCGACAAGAATCCGAAGGCCGCCAAGGCGATTCTGATGGCGGTCATGGAGGCCCAACAGTGGGCCGACAAGATGGAGAACAAGGACGAACTTGCCACCATCATGGGCAAGCGCCAGTGGATCAACTGTCCGGTCGAGGACATCGCCGATCGCGCCAAGGGCAAGTTCAACTACGGCGTTCCCGGCAAGGTCGTCGAGAACTCGCCCCACATCATGAAGTACTGGCGCGACCATGCCTCCTATCCGTTCCAGAGCCACGATCTCTGGTTCATGACGGAGGACATCCGCTGGGGCAAATACGAAGCGGGCTTCGACAGCAAGGCGCTGATCGCCAAGGTCAACCGCGAGGATATGTGGCGCGACGCGGCCAAGGAGATGGGCGTTTCCGCTGCCGAGATTCCGACCTCCAAGTCGCGCGGCAAGGAGACCTTCTTCGACGGCAAGGTGTTCGATCCGGAAAACCCGGCTGCGTATCTGAAGTCGCTGTCGATCAAGCGTGTTGATGTCTGATCAAGCCCGGGCCGCGCGCTGGATGTGAGCGGCCCGCTTTTTGAACACGGAGATATACTTTCAATGTCGATGCCCGCGATCAAAGCCGAAGCCACCGCGGTGGCCATTCCGAGCGCGTCGCCGACTGCGACGGCACCAGTGGTGACGATGACGCCGAAGCAGGCGCCTCGTGCCGAGAAGTACATCAAGATGGCGAAAGAGACCGCGGCGCGGGTCGTGCCGCCGCTGGTCGTGCTCGCGCTCCTGATGCTGTTCTGGGAGTTGGTCTGCCGTCGCACCGGCTCGACCTTGCCGCCGCCGTCGCGTGTCTTCGCGGACACCAAGGAACTGATCTTCGATCCGTTCTTCGACAATGGCGGCATCGACAAGGGTCTGTTCTGGCACTTGTCCGCCTCACTCCAGCGCGTTGCGTACGGCTATTCGATTGCCGCCATCGTCGGCATCGCGCTCGGCACGCTGGTCGGGCAATCGGTGTGGGCGATGCGCGGGCTCGATCCGCTGTTCCAGGTGCTACGCACCATCCCGCCGCTGGCATGGCTGCCGCTGTCGCTCGCCGCGTTCCGCGACGGCCAGCCCTCCGCGATCTTCGTGATCTTCATCACCTCGGTGTGGCCGATCATCATCAATACCGCGGTCGGCATCCGCAACATCCCGCAGGACTACCGCAATGTCGCGGCGGTCGTTCAGCTCAACCCGTTGGAATTTTTCTGGAAGATCATGATCCCGGCGGCGGCGCCTTACATCTTTACGGGCTTGCGCATCGGCATCGGCCTGTCGTGGCTTGCGATCGTCGCGGCAGAAATGCTGATCGGCGGTGTCGGCATCGGCTTCTTCATCTGGGACGCCTGGAATTCCTCGCACATAAGCGAAATCATCCTGGCGCTGTTCTATGTCGGCATCATCGGCTTCGTGCTCGACCGCCTGATCGCGGGACTGGCGAAGATCGTGACCCGCGGCACCGCGCTGAACTGAAGGAGCATGTCATGCCGGCCTATCTGAAGCTCGACCACATCGATAAGACCTTCACCCGCGGCAACGCCACGACCGAGGTGCTGAAGGACATCAACCTGACGATCGAGAAGGGCGAATACGTCTCGATCATCGGCCATTCCGGCTGCGGCAAGTCCACGCTGCTCAACATCGTCGCCGGCCTCACCGACACCACCCAGGGCTGCGTGCTGCTGGAGAACCGCGAGGTCAATTCGCCGGGACCGGATCGCGCTGTGGTGTTCCAGAACCACAGCCTGCTGCCCTGGCTGACGGTCTATGAGAACGTCCGGCTCGGTGTCGACAAGGTCTTCTCATCGACCAAGACCCGCGCCGAGCGCGACGCCTGGACCATGCACAATCTCAACCTGGTGCAGATGGCCCACGCCAAGGACAAGCGTCCGTCGGAAATTTCCGGCGGCATGAAGCAGCGCGTCGGCATCGCGCGCGCGCTCGCGATGGAGCCAAAGGTGCTTTTGCTCGACGAGCCCTTTGGCGCGCTCGATGCGCTGACCCGCGCGCATCTGCAGGATTCGGTGATGGCGCTGCACCAGAAGCTCGGCAACACCATTCTGATGATCACGCACGACGTCGACGAGGCCGTGCTGCTGTCGGACCGCATCGTGATGATGACCAACGGGCCGAGCGCGAGAATCGGCGAAGTGCTGGAGGTGCCGCTGGCCCGTCCACGCAAGCGGCTCGAGCTCGCGACCAACCCCGGCTACCTCAAGTGCCGGCAGCGCGTGCTCGAATTCCTCTACGAGCGGCATCGCTTCGTCGAGGCGGCGTAGGCTTGTCAGCCTCGTCCCGTTCGTGACGGGGCTTTGGAAGAGGCAGGAGGATGCCGTGAGCGAACCGCTGGTGATCGTCGGTAACGGCATGGCCGCTGCCCGTCTGGTCGACGAATTGGCCAAGGTGGCGTTGGGCCGCTACGCCATCGCCGTGATCGGCGACGAGCCGCGGCTCGCCTATAACCGCGTGCTGTTGTCGTCGGTGCTCGCCGGCGAGACCGCCTCGCAGGATATCGAGCTCCGGCCCGCGATATGGTGGCGTGACCGCGGGGTTACTTTGAAATACGGCTGCGTCGCCACCGAGATCGATGTCGGCCGCCGCGAACTCAAGATCGAAAACGAAGAGAGCATTCCGTTCTCGAAACTGGTTCTGACCACGGGCTCGTCGCCGCTGCGATTGAATGTACCCGGTGCTAACCTTGCGGGCGTCCATACGTTCCGCGACAGCCGGGACGTCGATTTGCTGTTGACGCTGGCGGCGCAGAAGAAGCGCGTGGTGGTGGTTGGCGGCGGATTGCTCGGCCTCGAAGCGGCTTATGGGCTCGCCAAGGCCGGCGCACCGGTGACGCTGGTGCATCTGATGGACCGCCTGATGGAGCGCCAGCTGGATGCTCCCGCGGCCGAACTTTTGAAATCCCTCGTTGAGCGCAAAGGCATCGAGATCCTGCTCAACGCCAACACCGCGCACATCCATGGCGAGACACGTGTCGAAGGCGTCGAACTGGCGGATGGCCGCCGGATCGAGGCCGATGCGGTGATCTTTGCCGCCGGCATCCGGCCGAACATTGCGCTGGCGAAAGACGCCGGCATTGCCGTCAACCGCGGCATCATGGTCGACGACCATCTGCAGACCGGCGCTTCGGATGTGTTTGCGATCGGCGAATGCGCCGAGCATCGCGGTATCTGCTATGGGCTGGTTGAGCCCGCCTATGAGCAGGCGCGGGTGCTGGCGCGGCACCTCGCGGGCCGCGAGGCCTCCTACGCGGGCAGCGTCGTCGCGACCAACCTGAAAGTCTCCGGCGTCAGCGTGTTTTCGGCGGGCGATTTCATCGGCGGTGCCGGCAGCGAGACCATCGTGCTCTCCGATATCAATCACGGCACCTACAAGAAGCTTGTGATCGCGGACGGGCGATTGACCGGTGCGGTCCTGATCGGCGATGTCGGTGACGCGCTCTGGTATCTTGAACTGATCCGCACGCGGCAGCCGACGCAAAGAATTCGCGCCGACATGATGTTCGGCCGTTCGCTCGCGATCCGTTCGGAAGCTGCATGATCCGGTTGCCGCCATGACTGCCATCGATCCCGACCTGCGCGCTATCAGCACCACCTGCGCCTATTGCGGCGTCGGCTGCGGCATTCTGGCGACGCCGGACGGGCGGGGCGGGGCGGCGATATCAGGCGATCCCGAGCACCCCGCTAATTTCGGCCGGCTGTGCTCGAAGGGATCGGCGCTCGGCGAGACGCTCGGCCTGACCAACCGGTTGCTCTATCCGATGATCCGCTGCGGCAAGGGGACCATGGAGCGGGTGGCCTGGAGCGACGCGCTCGACCATGTCGCGCATCGTTTTCAGCACATCATCGCGCGCGACGGCCCGGGCGCGGTCGCGTTCTATCTCTCCGGCCAGTTGCTGACGGAAGACTATTACGTCGCCAACAAGCTGATGAAGGGCTTCATCGGCAGCGCCAATGTCGACACCAATTCGCGGCTCTGCATGGCCTCGTCCGTCGCCGGCCACCGCCGCGCCTTCGGCGCCGACACGGTGCCGGGATGCTACGAAGATCTCGACGAGGCCGATCTTCTGGTGCTGGTCGGCTCCAACGCGGCCTGGTGCCATCCGGTGCTGTACCAGCGCATGCTCACCAACAAGCAGACGCGCGGCGCGCGGATGATCGTGATCGATCCGCGCCGGACCGATACCGTCGGTGACGATGATTTGTTCCTGGGGTTGAAGCCGGGCACCGATACGGCGCTGTTCAGCGGGTTGCTGGTGCATCTTGCCGATAACGGCGCGCTCGATCCCGACTACATAGCACTCCACACCACCGGCTTTGACGACGCCATCGCCCGCGCGCGCAGCATCGCGAGCAGCGTCGGGGCCACCGCGCTGGCGACCGGTCTCGCCGAGCAGGACGTCGCGGCATTCTTCCAGATGTTTGCCAATACGCCGCGCGTGGTGACGCTCTATTCGCAGGGCGTCAACCAATCGGCGCAGGGCACCGACAAGGTCAACGCCATCGTCAATTGCCATCTCGCGACGGGACGGATCGGCAAGCCGGGCGCATCGCCGTTCTCGCTGACCGGGCAGCCCAACGCGATGGGCGGACGCGAGGTCGGTGGATTAGCCAACCAGCTCGCCGCCCACATGGGATTCACGCCGCCGGATATCGATCGCGTGCGCCGGTTCTGGAAGGCGCCGCGCATCGCCACCCATGAGGGGCTGAAGGCGGTCCAGATGTTTGAGGCGATCGCGCGCGGCGAGATCAAGGCGTTGTGGGTGATGGGCACCAATCCGGCGGTGTCGCTGCCGAACGCCGACGGCGTTCGCGAGGCGCTGAAAAAGCTCGAGCTTTTTGTCGTTTCCGAGAACGTGGTTTCCAACGACACGGTCGGCGTCGGCGCGCATGTGCTGCTGCCAGCGCAGGCCTGGGGCGAGAAATCCGGCACCGTGACCAACTCGGAACGTTGCATTTCGCGGCAGCGCGCGTTCCTTTCCTCGCCCGGTGAAGCCAGGCCCGATTGGTGGATCATGAGCGAGGTTGCCCGGCGCCTCGGCTTCGGCGCTGCCTTCGGCTTCAACTCGGCGGCGGATATTTTCCGTGAGCACGCTTCTCTCTCGGCCTTTGAGAACGAGGGCGCGCGCGACTTCGACATCGGTGCGCTGCAGTCGCTGTCGGACAGCGATTTCGACGCGATGGCGCCGGTGCAGTGGCCGGTCCGGCAGGGCACCGAGCCGCAAGCGCGCTTCTTCGCCGAAGGCGGCTTCTTCGCCAACGATTTCAAGGCTCGCTTTGTCGCGCCGGAAATTCCCGCGTTGCGCACCGAGACCACAGCGGCACGCCCGTTGCGGCTCAACACTGGCCGCATCAGGGACCAATGGCACACCATGACCCGATCGGGGATGAGCCCGCGGCTCGGCCAGCATCTGCCGGAGCCGTTCGTTGAGGTTCATCTCGACGATGCCTTGAAGTTTGGCGTCGCCGATGGCGACTTCGCGCGTGTTACCACCGATTACGGGCAGTGCACGCTTCGCGTCGTCGTCAGCGAACGCCAGCAGCGCGGCATGCTGTTCGCGCCGATCCACTGGAGCGAGGCCAACGCCACCGGCGCGCGGGTCGGTTCGCTGGTGGCTCCCATCACCGATCCGTTCTCCGGCCAGCCCGAGAACAAGGCGACGCCGGTATCGATCACGCCTTACGAATATGTATTCCGCGGCTTCGCGCTGTCGCGCACGCCGCTCGAGTTGCCTGCGCACGCCTGGTGGGCGCGCGTCGCCGTCAATGGCGGCCATGGCTATCTGCTCGCCGACAACGCCGATCTCCGGGACTGGCAATCCTGGCTCGGATCGATCGCCGGCGACGATCTCGCTGAATACAAGGATTTTGGCGGCGGCGTCTATCGCGCGGCGTCGTTCGCCGCTGACCGTATCGAGACCTGCCTGTTCATCGGACCGGCGCGGGATGCCGGCGACTGGAACGTCGTGAAAGGGCTGTTTGCCGCCGATACGCTCAGCAACGATCAGCGCCGCATGCTGCTGTCGGGCAAATCGACGGACGGCCTGGCCAATGCCGGACCGATCGTCTGCGCCTGCTTTGGCATCGGCCGCACCACCATCTGCGATACCATCGCGGGCGGCGCGCGTTCGGCGGCGGACATCGGCGCCAAGCTGAAAGCGGGCACCAATTGCGGCTCCTGCATTCCGGAATTGAAGCGGCTGATTGCGCAAACGGCCACCGCACCCGAGCCGCGCCAACTCGCCACAGCTCAATAATCGCTTCAGCCGATTCGCAGTTGGAACCTCGTCTTCGAGCTGTCACATTTGATTTGAGGGAACGCGAAAGATCGTCAGGCGTTGCGATAACAGGTTGCCTAATTCCGGAGATCGCCATGATCATCGGTCGCAGAGCCCTGTTAATCGCTACGGGATGCTTGTTGGTCTCGCGTCAGGTGCGCGCGTCGGATGACCAGATTGCCTTGTACTGGACGGTGAGCCCGCCCGGTCGCCAGAGCGCGGTGCTATTTGGCTACGATCGAGTTGCGGCGGCGGTCACGCCGGAGATCATCAACGACGGAATCTCGTTGGTTGACGACTGTCAACGCGTTGTTCTCGACATGCCGGGGAACATCAAATTTCCGACCGTCGATCTCGACCGCGACCGGATCAAGCCGATTCTGCAGGTCGTCGCACCTCGAACCGCCGAGCGACTCCGAAAACTGCTGGCGGCCTCGGCGGTGGCTTCCCTCGCCGACAAACTCTCCGGTATCGAAGCGATGATATTACTTGCAGGAGAAGGGCGCCACAATGCCGACATCACAGCTGGCGGCACCATCGTCGATCACGCCCGGGCGAAGCAGAAGCCGATCGATCAACTGTTGTCGGAACCGGATGTACAATCAGCCTGGCAGCCGCCGGACCTGGCGACGTTGAATGGCGGCATCGGTGATGAGGGCATCTCCTATCTCCTCGACCTTCGCGACCGCTTCGGCCCGATTGGAGGTTATCTGGAGCAGCTTTATCGCCAGCGCAGAGCGCAGGAGATCGAGCGGTTCACAGCCGACATGAAGCGCCACGGTGTTATCTCGTCGTCGCAGTTTCACCAGAGCGACCGGCTGCGAAACCTTGCATTTGAACGTGCGTTCGATTTGATGACGAAGCAGGCCGATGAGCAACGCTTCATTCTGTTTCCTCTCGGTGTTCTCACCGGTGCATCGGGTATTCTCGCGGCGCTCAAGGCAAAGGGAGCAACGGTGGTACCCCGCGCCTAGCCACCATCGACGCCGAGGACAGTCTCTATGGTGCGCCCGCTTCGTCCTGCTCCGACGGGAGCCGCGAGAATCGAAAATTGCAGTGGTTCGCGCCACCAGCCAACGTTTGTGTCCTTTCCAGGCGGATCCCGCGCGTTGCATAGGCTTCGAAATCAAGCCCGCAAATGTGCGGCAGGATTTCTTTATCTCCGTGACGAGCGGCGAATTTGCAGAAGCCGCAAGCCTTGTAATCGATACCGAATTCAAAGCTGTCGCCGGGCCCTGGCTCGACGAAATCGTAGACAAAATCCTCTGGATATTCGTTCGCCAGGCTTTTTGCTGCCTGCTCGCGGAGTAAGGATTGGTTCTCCCGAGACATGAACTGACGTCCCGAAGCGAGCCGTTCGGCCTTCGGCACGGTCAGCAATTGAGCCTTGTAACTTTCTCGCTCTATATCGCCAATTATTGGGAGAGCAACGCCATGCCGCCGGAGCACGCGCCCGATAGCCATAAAGCCCATCAAGCGCACAAAGAAGTCGCTCATGCGGCTAGCCGCACCACCGACATAAGGCATTTGGCTGAGTACGATTTCGAACTCATCCATCACATCTTGTCTGACCTTGTCCAAATCCGCGAGATGCGCGCGTTCGCGCAACATCGTCTCGGCAAGATCGAGGCGCTGGCGCATGGCGGCTTCCATTGCGCCGCGATGCGCCTGATAAAATGGATGAATTTCGCCCATGAGATGTCCCCCCGCAGGATCAGCCTTTTCATTCCGCAGCGATCGCTTCGATTTCCAGCAGCCATTTGCCGTCGACGGTTTCAGCGATCATCACCGTGGACGCTGGCTCGTTTCCCCCGAGCATCTTGCGGCGAATAGCGCGGTTGGCCACGACCTGCCTTCGGTCGGTCAGGAACGTATTGATCTTGACCAGATGCTCGACGCCGAGGCCGGCGGCGGTGAGCACCTCGATGACGTTGCGCCAGGCTTGCTCGCATTGCGCCTCGAAACCTTCGGGCACGCTGCCATCAGGTCTTTCCGGTACCTGGCCGCTGACGAACAGCAGCCGGCGATGCTGTCCCAATTCCAGCCCCATGCTGTAGCCGCTGGAAGGCGCGTGGACGCTTGCGGGATTATGGCGGGCGATTTGAGCCATGTCAGATTGTCTCCTGTTCGACGAATTCCAGCGCCAGACCATGCGACGCTGCGGGTGGAATCAGCAGCACAGCGCCGGCAAGTTCGAAGTCGACGCCGTTGCTTTTCAATGCCCGCTTGGTCGCATCCAGGTCGGTGACCGCCAAACGCGCTGCGCAGAAGCGCGGCGACGTATCGCCGGCTAAGTCCGGCAGCCGGCGCGCCATCTCGGACGGGCCGAGCACGGTGATCCGGTCACCGCGCTCGCCGACCGTCAGTCGCCCGGGTGCAAGCTCGGCTGCGCTTTCCGTGATGCGCTCGAGGAAACCGCGGTGCGCTGCCGGCTCCGGCGCCGACATCACGACCTCGATCACGCGCAAGGCGCCATTGGGATGGCGCTGATATTCCGGCTTCCAGAACAGTTCCGGCGGGTGACGCTGTTGGCAGGTGAAGAACGCAATCTCGGGCATCGCGGGATCGGTGGCGAAGGCCAGTGAAAACTCCACGCGAGCGGTGCCGCCGCCCGGAAGCGCCGCGTCGCGGCCGAAATCAAACGGCGCATAGGCGCCGATGTGATTGGCCTTGAAGCGCGCCGCATCGGCATGGGCGTCGTCGCTGTGCACAGCCAGCATCGACATGCCTTCAGCGGTGGCAAGAAAATCCCGGTTGTGGGCGGCGAAGCTGAACCGGCCGGGCGCGGCTGGCGGCACCGCCGCCGCATCGGTGACGGCCAGCAGCTCCAGAAAATTGTTCCCGAACATCGCCAGGCGGTTGCTGGTTCCGAACGGATGCACGCCGGTCGGCGTGAGGTTAAAACCGAGCGTTCGCCAGTCCAGCGCGGCCTGCGCCAGATCGTGAACACAGATGACGAGATGATCGATTCGACGGGGCATGGGATCTCCGGCTGCTGTGGACCGACCGTAACCGGCGGCAGCCCCGCGGGGCAAAGCATTGTTGCTGCGGTCCAGCGCAAGAAAATCTATTGCAAGGCCGCAGCCTATCAGTGACAAACTGGACGGCGATGACCTACATCCTTCCACCGCTCAACGCGCTCCGCGCATTTGAAGCCGCAGCGCGGCATCTCAGCTTCAAGCTGGCCGCGCATGAGCTGCATGTGACACCTGCCGCCGTGGGGCAGCAGGTGAAAGCGCTGGAAGCGCGTCTGGGCGTACGCCTGTTCGAGCGGCTGCATAAACAACTCATCCTGACCGCGGCCGGCCAGGCCTATCTGCCCGAAATTTCCGACGGCTTTCGTCGCATCGCCGATGCGACCGCGCAATTGAAGCCGGTGGGCGCAGTACTGCTGCAGCTCGGCGTGCACGGCAGCTTCGATCTGCGCCGTCTGGAGCTGGCGGAGTTTCGCGCAAACCACGCGGAAATCGGTTTGCGGGTGCTGCAGCCCGCGGGCTTGCACGAGCTGATCGAGGGCAAGGTCGATGTGCTGATAGCCCGCGGTCTCGGCCACCATCCGGGCTACCGCTGCGACCGCGTGACGGAGGGATCCGGACTCGGCGATTGGCTGATTGCGCCTGCCGGCACGGCCGATTGCCCCGAGATATCAAGCTTCCGCGATTGGCTGCGCCGTCTGCCGGCGGAGAACGTGCTTGCGCTGCACCGTCGTCGTCGTTTGGCCGGCATCGTCAGAAGTTGAGGTGATCTTGAAGCAGAAAAAATTCGGCATCAACGGCCCGGACGTTTCCGTGATCGGGCAGGGCACCTGGTATCTCGACCGTGGCGACCGCAAGGCCGCGGTCGCAGCGCTGCGCCGAGGGATCGAGACAGGCATGACGCATATCGACACCGCCGAGATGTATGGCGACGCGGAGCTCGTCATCGCGGACGCGATCGCGGGGCTGCCGCGTGAAAAATTGTTCCTCGTCTCAAAGGTGCTGCCGAGCAACGCCTCGCGGCGCGGCACCATCACCGCCTGCGAGCGGTCGCTGAAGCGGCTGAAGACCGATCATCTCGATTGCTATCTCTTGCACTGGCGCGGCTCCTATCCATTCGAGGAGACGGTTGCTGCCTTCGACGAACTGGTGGCGGCCGGAAAAATTCGCTCGTGGGGCGTCAGCAATTTCGACAGCGACGATCTCGACGAACTGCTCGATGTCACGGGCGAGGGCAAGATCGCCTGCAACCAGGTGCTCTATCATCTGCAGGAGCGCGCGATCGAGCATGCTGTCATCCCGTGGTGCGAGAAACACGGTGTCGCTGTCGTCGCCTATTCGCCGTTCGGCCATAATGATTTTCCGTCCGCGCGCAGTAAGGGCGGCGAGGTGCTGCAGGCGATCGCGGATGCGCACAAGGCAACGCCACGCCAAATCGCGTTGGCGTTTCTCACGCGCCTGCCATCGGTGCTCGCGATTCCGAAGGCGTCGAGCACGGAGCACGCTGCGGACAATGCGAGTGCCGGAAAGTTGTCGCTCAGCGACGGCGAGATCGCCGCACTCGACAAGGCCTTCCCGCGCGGGCCCAAGCCGCGCGGCTTGCCGATGCTGTAACGGAACACGGTGCTTAACAAAGTGTTGCCATCGCGTCCTCTGCGCATATCCGCATCCTGTTTTCGGGCCTAGTCGCGCCGGGGCAATTGGTGTTTTTTACAGCCTCGCCCGATTCGATCATTGTCTTTCGAGATTGCCGTGACACCGCCCCCCGCCGCAGCCGCGAGGCTGGACAGCGCTCCATTACCTTTGCCCGAGAAGAAATCCGCCGCTCCGACTGCGCCCGCGCGCGCCGACCGGCCGTTCAAGGGCATCGCGCTGGTATTGGCTTCGACGACCTTTCTCGGCGCCTCCGACGTGACGGCGAAATATCTCTCGGCGACACTGCCCTCGATCGAGATCGCCTGGATCCGCTTCCTGGTGTTCGCGATGATCATGACGCCGGCCATGATGCCGGGTTCCCCGCTCTATGCGCTGCAGACCAACCGGCTCGGCTTGCATCTGATGCGCGGTGCGGCGCTATTGGGTTCGTCGCTGTTCTTCATCTCCGGCCTGCGGTTCCTTCCCATTGCGGAAGCTTCCGCCACCGGCTTCGTCGCGCCGCTGTTCGTAACCGCGCTGTCTATCATCTTCCTCAGCGAGAAGGTCGGCCTGCGTCGTTGGATCGCGACTGGCGTTGGCCTGATCGGCGTGCTCATCATCCTGCGCCCGGGCACCGGCGCGTTTCACCCCGCGGCGTTCTTTCCGCTGGTCTCGGCGCTGGCCTGGGCCTGCACGCTGATCATGACGCGGATGATGAGCGGCACCGAGCGCGCCATCACGACCATGACCTATTCGTCGATCGCGGGATTGCTCATTCTCTCCGCGCTGGTGCCGTCCGTCTGGGTGACGCCGACCTGGCACGACATCGCGTTCGGCATTCTGATCGGCGTCGCCTCGACCGCGGGGCAGTGGATCGTGGTGCTGGCGTTCCGCTATGCCGACGCTTCCGTGCTGGCGCCGTTTTCCTATACGCAATTGCTGTGGGTCAGCGTGCTCGGCTTCCTGATCTTCGGCGAAGTCCCTGACGTCTATACCATCACCGGCGCCGCCTTCATCGTCGCCTCTGGGCTCTACACCGCCCATCGCGAGCGGGTGCGTCGGTCGCAGCTTTTGGCTGTCTCGGGCGAGCCATCGCCGAACGCCTGATCCTGGCAGGCCAGGCAGTCATAGCCAGGCCGCCAAAAACGTGGCGCGAGTGCCACAGCGCCGCCGCAAAACGCTTGGTTGTGGCGCAAATCTGACGAATTCAACCCCGCATCCGTAATTCCACGGCGGAACCCATGCTAGTGAGTTCCGATGGCGCCGCAGAGCGCCGGGGAATGGGGTTCGGGCGTGGGTTTGGAATTTCTATTGCGGGTGCAGGGCCGGCTATGCCTAAGCCTGGCTGCGTTTCTGGTTGGCCTGCACTTTTCGGTGACGCCCGCGAAGGCGGATTGCGTCTTGAGCGGTCAGACCGTCACCTGCAGCGGCAACGACGCGGACGGCTTTGACGCCGGCGCCCTCAACAATCTCACTGTCAATGTGCATCCTTTGGCGACCGTAAGCGACAACGGCACGGCCGCGATCATCGTCAACGATACCAATACGGTCACCAACAGAGGAACGTTGACGGCGGTAGGCCCCGGCGTCAACGGCGTCAACTTCGGCAATTTCAACGCCGTCACCAACAACGCCTCGATTGTCGTCGACGATGGCGGGTTCGGTCTGGCGGGAGCCGACAACAACATTGTCGTCAACAACGGCTCGATTGTCGCCGGATTAGGTGGCATGGGTATCTTCGCTGGCGTGAACAACACCATTACCAACGCTGCGGCGGGTGTCATCACCGTCGGCGAGTTCGGCTCCGGAATTTTTGTCGCCGGCAACACCACGGTAACGAATGCCGGCGCGATCACGGTCGGCAATTCGCTCGCGCCGGCGGCCGGCATCTTTGCGACCAATGACTTCAACACGATCATCAACGCCGCGGGCGCCACCATCACCGTCGGGGACGGTGCCGCCGGCATCTCCGCGCAGGGCGATAGCGCAGTGGTCACCAACGCCGGCGCCATTACGGCGGGCGCTCTTGGCGTTGGCATCGACGTGTTTGGCGACGACGCGAGAGTGACCAGCAGCGGGACGATCACCGGTGCCGACAATGCGGCCGCAATTTCCGTGCAGGGCAATCGTGCCGTGGTCACAAGCAGCGCCACGCTGACCGTTGGCGCTTTCGGCGCCGGCATAGCCTATAATGGCTCGTCCTCCACGATCACCAACAGCAGCCATATTGTTGGCGGCGACTTTACGTTCGGCATCTTCGTAGTCGGCGATTCCAACACCATCACCAACAGCGGCACGATCTCCGTCGGAGGCTTCCGTTCTGGCATCGAGGTCAACAGCCTCGGCGGTAGCAGCCACATCATCAACACCGGAACAATCAATGTCGGCGCGGGGGCCGTGGGCATTGCCGTCGGCGACACCGGCACTGTCTTCAATTCGGGTACCATCAACGCCGCGACCGGATTCGCCGCGATCGAGTTCTGCGGTTGCGGCAATAGCGTGCTGACGCTCGGCCCGGGCAACGTCATGAATGGCCTCGTACTCGGCAACGGCACCGACACGTTTCAGCTCGGCGGCACCGGCAAGGATACCTTCAACCTCAGCTTGATCGGCGGCGGCCAGCAGTATGACGGCTTCTCGACCTTCAACAAGGTCGATAGCTCGAACTGGAGCGTCACCGGCGCCGGTGCGCAGAGCTGGAACATCCTCGGCGGTACGCTCGCAGTCAACGGCGTCATCAATGGCCTCGTGACCGTAAACGCCGGCGGCACGCTCGGCGGCACCGGCGCGATCGACAATGTCTTCGTCAATGGCGGTGTGCTGGCGCCGGGCAATTCGATCGGCACCCTCAACGTGGCGGGCAGCCTGATATTCTCGGCGGCGTCGAGCTACATGGTCGAGATCTCGGGCGCGAGCAGCGATCTGACCCGGGTCACCGGCGCGGCGACCCTCGGCGGTGCTTCCGTCGTGGTCATTCCGACCGGCACGGTGGCCAAGCAGTACACGATCCTTACCGCCATCAGCGGCCTGGGAGACACGTTCAATCCGGTCGTATCGGGCGTCCCGGCCAACCTGAACCCGACCCTCAGCTACGACGCCAACAACGTCTATCTGAATTTCGCGCTGAATTACGGCGGCGGCCTCAATGTCAATCAGCAGAACGTCGCCAACGCGCTGACCAATTTCTTCAATACGACCGGCGGCATTCCGGTCGGCTTCGCCTGGCTCTCGCCGGCCGGCCTGACGCAGGTCTCCGGCGAACTGGCGACCGGATCGCAGCAGGCCACCTTCGACGCCATGAACCTGTTCCTGTCGCTCATGTCAGATCCATTCGTGGCGGGTCGCAATGGCGGCTTTGGTGGCAATGCAGGCGCGCTCCCGTTCACGGAGGAGAGCGCGCTTGGCTATGCCGCAAAGAAGCCCCGCGCCGCGCGCGACGCCTTTGCCAAATTCCCGACCAAGGCCGATATCGCGCGCAACGATCTGTTCGATCAGCGCTGGAGCGTCTGGGGCGCAGCCTTTGGCGGCGGCAGCAACACCTCAGGCAACGCCGCGCTTGGATCGAACGACGCGACCGCGCAGGCGTTCGGTTTTGCTGTTGGCGCCGACTATCGCTTCTCGCGCGACACGCTGGCCGGCTTTGCGCTTGCAGGCGGCGGCACCAATTTCAGTGTCTCCGGTTTCGGCTCCGGGCGCTCGGATCTGTTCCAGGCCGGCGCCTTCGTTCGCCACAACATCGGCGCGGCCTACGTCACCGCGGCAGCGGCCTATGGCTGGCAGGACGTGACGACCGAGCGCACGGTCACGGTGGCGGGCTTCGAGCGCTTGCGCGCCCAGTTCAACGCCAACGCTTATTCGGGCCGCATCGAGGGCGGCTACCGCTATGTGACGCCTTGGATGGGCATCACGCCCTATGGCGCCGGGCAGTTTACCACCTACAGCCTTCCGGCCTATGCGGAGCAGGTGCTGGCGGGCGCCGGCACGTTCGCGCTGAACTATGCGGCCAAGGACGTCACGGCCTCGCGTAGCGAAATCGGCGTGCGCACCGACAAATCCTTTGCCGTGCCAAACGGCATCCTGACCCTGCGCGGCCGCGCCGCCTGGGCGCATGATTTCAACACCGACCGCAACGTCACGGCATTGTTCCAGACGCTGCCGGGCGCGGCCTTCGTCGTCAACGGCGCGGCGCAGGCGCATGATTCCGCGCTGGTCACGGGCGCGGCTGAGATGAAATGGCTGAACGGCTGGTCTGCGGCTGCGATCTTCGAAGGCCAGTTCTCCAACGTCACCAATTCCTACGCTGGCAAGGGTGTCGTGCGCTATGCGTGGTGATCCTCGGCCATAGCGTTTTCGAAGTGGCCGCCGGTTCGCGTGAAGAAAACGCGTCAAACAAAAATCCAGTGCATAGGTTCTGATGCAATCAGAACCTATGATGCTCTAAGGTGAAAGAAAATCACCGGGAGGAACCATGCGCGCAGCCATTTTCCGCAACGGAGAAATTGTCGTCGATCAGATGCCGGAGCCAAAACCCGGTGCTGGGCAGGTGCTGGTCAAGTCGCTCGCCTGCGGCATCTGTGGCTCCGACCTGCACACCCGCAAGCACGCGCATCGCATGGTTGAGCTTGCAAAGCATTTTCCCGGCCGCAAGCCGATGGACCTTTCTCGCGACGTCGTGTTCGGCCATGAATTCTGCTGCGAGGTGCTCGACCACGGTCCGGGCACCACGGGCAAATTCAAGCCCGGCACCACGGTCTGCTCGCTCCCGGCGCTTCTGGCCGCGGACGGCCCGCAGGGCATCGGCTACTCCAACGACAATGTCGGCGCTTACGCCGAGCGCATGCTGCTCAGCGAAGCCTTGCTGCTGGAAGTCCCGAACGGCCTGGCAGCCGAGCACGCCGCGCTGACCGAGCCGCTCGCGGTCGGCGTGCACGCGGTGGCAAAAGCCAACATCAGGGGTGGCGAGGTGCCGCTGGTGATCGGCTGCGGGCCGGTCGGCCTCGCCGTCATTGCGGCGCTGAAGATCAGGGGATTGCACCCGATCGTCGCCGCCGATTATTCGCCGGCACGCCGCGCGCTCGCCGAAAAGCTCGGCGCCGACGTCGTCGTGGACCCTGCGCGCACGCTGCCTTATGCGACGTGGGCCGAGCATGCCCAGATGTCGCCGGAGGAAAAGGCCGCGCGCCCGCCGCTGCAGGCGCTGTTGCCGGCGCTAAAACCCGCGCTGATCTTCGAATGCGTCGGCGTTCCCGGCCTGATCCAGCAGGTGTTCGAAGGCGCGCCGCGCGATGCGCGCATCGTCGTGGTCGGCGTCTGCATGGAAACCGACCGCGCCGAGCCGATGCTCGGCATCCTGAAGGAACTCAACGTTCAGTACGTGCTGGGCTACACGCCGGAGGAATTCGCGTATTCCTTGCGCCTGATCGCGGAAGGGCAGGTCGATGCCGCCTCGATGGTGACTGCTAGCGTCGGCATCGACGGCGTCGCCAAGGCCTTCGCCGATCTCGCCAACCCGGAAGCGCATACCAAGATCATCGTCGAGCCGT
Source organism: Bradyrhizobium sp. AZCC 1610 (assembly GCF_036924515.1). NCBI lineage: Bacteria > Pseudomonadati > Pseudomonadota > Alphaproteobacteria > Hyphomicrobiales > Nitrobacteraceae > Bradyrhizobium > Bradyrhizobium sp. AZCC 1610. The sequence goes on from NZ_JAZHRR010000001.1 coordinate 1,635,251, forward strand.
GGCGGTGATCGTTATCCCATCTACGGACTCTCACTGTGTTGCCGGTGCCTGGGATATTCGAGTTGCATCGCGACGAAGTCGGTCGTGCGCGTGCCGTAGCGGGCTGCAATCTCGTTCAGCGCGTTGTCCAGCGCTTCCGTTGGTTTACGATCGTCAAGCGCCGGCAATAGCCGTTCCGCCGGCCAGTTCGTGGCGACCTCATCGGGCAGGATACGGATGCCGTTGCGGGTCTGTTGTATGCCGGCCGTGCCGGCAAACGTCACCGCCTGCGACCGATAGGTCCGCGACCATGCGTCGGTGACCAGCGCCAGCGAGACTTCGTCCATGCCCTCCTTGAGTTCGATGCCGAGCCGCTCGTGCGCCCAGAACGCAGCCGTATTGCCGATCGCCGTCAGTGCAAACGGCCGCGTGAACTTGAACTCGTCGCTCTCGTGGCGCGCGTCCCAATCGGCCAGGCCGATATCGCGGCCGACCGCTTTGGCCTTGTCGCGTCCGGCGATGGCTTCGATCAGCGTCAGTGACATCGGCATCGACGCCGTGATGCCTGTCGTGGTGGCCACGCCGCCGTCAACTACCAGCCGGCGGTCTTCGACATAGCGCATCGTGGGATACTTGCCGCGCAATTCCTTGATGGAATACCAGTGCGTGGTCGCCCGCTTGCCATGCAGCAGCCCGGCATCGCCGACCACCTTGGCGCCGGCGCAAACACCGATGATGATCGCCTTCTTGGCCGACTGGCTCCTGATCCATTGCAGCGCCACCGGATCGTCGTCGCGGCTCATCGCGGGAACGATGACATAGTCGGCCCCATCGGGATGCTGCGCATCGAACTCCGCGATCGTCGCCTGCGGCTCGACCCTCAGTGCCGGAAACAGCGTCACGGGACCGGGCGCCGCTGCCAGCGTTACGACATCGGCGACATCGGCGCGCTTGAGGATGCCGTAGGGCATCAGGTAATCGGTGGTTTCGGTAGCGTCGTTGATGCCGATGATGGCGATCAGCGGGCGCTGTCGCTTCGGTGGCTTCAGCGCCGCGACCGTCGCATCGCGCTCGTCTTGCACGATCCCCGGCGGGGCTGCGATGGAAGGCGTCGTCGGCAGCGAAACAATCCAGGCCCCACCGATCACGGCGACAAGCACGACTCCGCCGAGCGCGCTCCACAATACACGTCGCGAATTCATGGTTTGCTGGCTCGCGCCTCATTCATTTTAATCGGTTCCAGTTCTACTGCCGCCATGATCCATCTGAAATGACGTAAATCCGGCGAAAACGGTCATACGCCGAGGAACGGCGGGGCGAGTTCCATGTCTTGCTCACACGCATGAACGGCGACCGCTGCAGGCGGGATCCTCCCGGTTTGCGGGATTGTCCATCCGGCGCGGCGGCCATTGTCCCATGCCGTGCGACGCCGCAGCTTAGCGGATAAGCATCACGGCCTCTGGACAAGGAGGGCTTCATGCCATCGGACAGACGTATGTTCCTGGGCGCAGGCCTCGGCGTCACCGCCGCGCTCGCTTCGCACGCCAGCGGGTTCACGACCGCGGCGCAAGCGGTCTCATTCGACAACGCGCCTCCTCCGGGCAATGTCAGCCTCGACCCGGACGTTCGCGCCGCGACGGCCCATGATTTTGGCCGCCTCGTTCACAGACAACCGCGCGGCGTACTGAAGCCCGCATCGGGTGCCGATATTGCGAGCCTGATGCGGTGGGCCAAAGGCCAGGGCGTCAAGGTGGCGGCGCGCGGGCAGGGCCATTCGATCTACGGCCGCGCCCTGGTCAGCGATGGCATCGTGGTCGATATGGGCGCGATGAACTCGATCCGCGATATCAAGGCCGATCGCGTCGTGGTCGATGCCGGAGCGTCGTGGAAAGATCTGCTGGATGCGACATTGGCGCAGGGGCTTACGCCGCCGGTGCTGACCAACTATCTCGGCCTCTCGGTCGGCGGAACGATCGCGGTGGGCGGCATCGGCGCGGCGTCATCCGGGCATGGCATGCAAACCGACAACGTCATTGCGCTGGACGTGGTGACAGGCGAGGGGAATGAACTGAGTTGCTCGGCGACCGAAAATCCGGATCTTTTTGACGGTGTCCGCGCCGGCGTCGGCCAATGCGGCATCGTCACGCGGGCGACGTTGCGCCTGGTGCGCGCGCCCGAGCGTATCAGGCGCTTTCAGCTTTTCTACCGCGATTTGCCGTCGCTGACGGCGGACCAGCGGCGCGTGCTGACGGAAGGGCGCTTCGACCAGTTGCAAGGGGCCGTTCTTCCCGACGGAAACGGCGGTTGGCGGTATCAGCTCGATGGTGCGGTAGCTTATGGGAGCGGTTCGGCGCCCGACGACAGGGCCGTGCTTTCCGGATTGTCCGATGAGCGCGGCGCCGCCGTCATCGCCGACCTGACCTATCGCGAGGATGCGCTGGCGTTCGGAAAGTTCGAGAATCTGCTGCGGTCGAAAGGCCAGTGGTCCAACCCGCAGCCCTGGCTGTTAACGTTCCTGCGCGGCAGCAACGCCGAACGGGTCGCCGGCGACATCCTGGCCGGCCTGACAGGCGATGCTGTCGGCCCGTTCGGGCGGATAACCGTCTATCCCTTATTCACAAGGGCGTTTCGGACGCCGCTGGTTCGCCTGCCGGCAGAAGACATTGTCTTTGTCTTCAATCTCATTCGCATCCCGGCATCGAACGATGCGGCGGCGGTGGAGCGGATGGCCGCAGAAAATCGCGCGCTGTACGATCGCATTCGAGAAGCCGGCGGCGTTCAGTATCCAGTCGGCGCCTTTGCCATGTCGCCTTTCGACTGGGAGGTTCACTTCGGATCAGGCTGGCCGCAGCTTCGCGAGGCCAAGCGGCGCTATGATCCCGGACATCTGTTGGCGCCCGGCTATAATGTATTCTGACGCGCGGCGAAAAAAAGCTCAGAGCAGATCGGTCTTCAGGCTGCTCGCCAGAAAATCCACGAACCGCCGGACACGTTCCAGCGGCGCCCGTGTCGGCGGCCAGACCAGCTGTATCGGCATGCCCTCAGCTTCAAATTCCGGCAGAACGATCGCAAGCGCGCCCTGCGCGACGAAATCGCTGATCTGCCATAACGGCAGCCGGGCAAGGCCGGTGCCTTCGCTCGCGGCGGCGCGGATCGAAGCGGCGCTGTTCGAACGGAAACGGCCGTGCACTTTGACCGACTGGAACTGGCCATCAATGCGAAACGGCCATTTGTCGATTACGTCAGTGGCGGCCCGCAGGATGCAGGCGTGCTGTTCGAGATCGTTTGGGTGCTTCGGCCGGCCATGTTCGGCGAAATAGGACGGCGCGCCAACGATAACGACGCGTAACGTATGCAACCGCCGGGCAATCAGGGACTCATCGGCGGAGTCGCCGATCCGCACGGCAATATCGAGTCCCTCCGCAACAAGATCGGCCTGCTCGTCGGAGGCCCGCAATTCGACGTCCACATTGGGATAGAGTTTTAGGAAGCGGCTGACGATCGGCGCGACGTAGGATGATGCAAACAAAATCGGCGCGCCGACTTTCAACGGGCCGGAAATTTCGCCGCGAAGATTGGCTGCCTCGGCCCGCGCTTCGATGATCGCCGCAACCGCCGGCTTGATGCGCTCGTAGAACACGCGCCCGGCTTCGGTAGGTTCCGATCGCCGCGTGGTGCGTTTCACGAGTTCGACGCCGAGCGCGCGTTCCAGCGCCAGCAGCGACCGGTTGAGTGACTGCAACGGGCGCCGCAGATGACGTGAGGCCGCCGCCTGGCTGCCTCGCTCGATAACCGCCAGAAAGGCTTCGAGATCGTCCAACCGTTCCAATTCGATCTACCACCGATTATGCTAAGATGGCGGAGTACGCTTTCGCTAATCCGCCCTACGGACTGATTTGCTTCGCGCACAAGCGCAACTTCATGCAACAGCCTGCGACAAACTAACACGACGGGCAAATCAGCAAAAACCTGTCCAGCCCTTCGCGCAAAAATATTCTGCTTTCGTTCTCACCCAAATCACCCGCATAACTCCGCCCGTCTCACGGCAGATGAGGGGCGCTCGCGATCGTCACGAACGTGCGGTGAGATGCGATGGACGCGAAGGGCGCGCTAGACGTACGCGCCTGAAGCGTACGGCGAAGTCGTGTGGTCCGGACGCCGCGGTGCTGGCGCTAAGTTTCACGGGTTACCTCGTGGAGCGACGGTGGCAAGAAAGCCGTTCACCGGGGAGAGCACGCTATAAGCCGTAAAGCCATTGCGCAGGGAAGGCCGGAATGCTCCCGCTGCCCTGTATGCTCGTGTGCAGTTTTGTTTGCGCAAATCGCACGCGAGACCGCGGGTGCAGCAAGCACCCGGTCTTCCCTGCGCCCTCTGTTTTCGAGGAGGGCAAACGAAGATGCAAACCTCGGGCGCAATGCGTCGCGAGATCGCGAAGTTATATCGTAGGATGGGTGGAGCAAAGCGATACCCATCGCCACACGCACCGGCATTGATGGGTATCGCTGCGCTCCACCCATCCTACGGGACTGCGCTCGCAATGACGCGGAGAGAGTTGTGTCACACCGGCAGCGCAATCGAATATTTCACCTGGCTCAGCGCAAAGCTCGACTCGATCGAGGCAATACCATCCAGCCGCGTCAGCTTGTTTTTCAGAAACGCTTCATAAGAGGAAAGGTCGGCGGCGACGACGCGCAGGAGATAATCGCGGTTGCCGGTCATCAGATAGCATTCCAGCACCTCGTCCCATTTCGAAATCGCTTTCGCAAAACGGTTGAGGTCCTCTTCCTTCTGCCGCGCCAGCTTGATCGATATGAAGACGCTGACATGCAGCCCCAACGATTTCTGATCGACGGTCGCGATATAGCGCGTGATGACGCCGCGCTCTTCCAGGAGTTTGACCCGGCGGTGGCAGGGCGACACGGACAAGCCGACCTTGTCGGCGAGTTCCTGCATGGTCATGCGGCTGTCGGATTGCAGCAGGCTGAGAATCTTGCGGTCGATGGCGTCGAGGGCTTGCATTGGGATGAACTCATGGTTTTCAGGCGTGTCGTGGTAAAATATCTCAATATTGGGCGGTATGTCGCAGGAGATTGAGAATTTTGGCACCCCATCACCCGCTAAAATCGGCGCATACTGAACCTGTCCGGAGCATGGCCATGCCCATCGAGCCCGCACGCCTCGAAATGCTGTCCGCGCTGGCGCGCAAGGTGCTCTGGCTGTCGTCGTGGACGATCCATCACGCCAATCACGTCAGGCCCAATGCCGACGGGCTGAAGGTCGGCGGCCATCAGGCCTCGTCCGCCTCGCTCGCCAACATCATGTCGGCGCTGTATTTCTCGGTGCTGCGCCCGCAGGACCGCGTCGCGGTGAAGCCGCATGCGAGCCCGGTGTTTCATGCCATCCAGTATCTGTTCGGGCACCAGACCCGCGAGAAGCTGGAAAATTTTCGCGGCTACAAGGGGGCGCAATCCTATCCCTCGCGCACCAAGGATGCCGACGACGTCGATTTCTCGACGGGCTCGGTCGGTCTCGGCGTCGCGCAAACCCTGTTCTCCTCGCTGGTGCAGGACTACGTCACCGCACATGGCTGGATGAAGGATCGCCCCGAGGGACGGATGATCGCGCTGGTCGGCGATGCCGAGATGGATGAGGGCAACATTTTCGAGGCGCTGCTCGAAGGCTGGAAGCATGCGCTGCGCAACACCTGGTGGGTGGTCGATTATAACAGACAGAGCCTCGATGCCGTCGTGCGCGAAGGGCTGTGGGAAAAGTTCGAGACCATGTTCCGCAATTTCGGCTGGGACGTGGTGATCGTGAAATACGGCCGCCTGATGCAGGCGGCGTTCACCGAGCCCGGCGGCGAAGCCTTGAGGCGCTGGATCGATAGTTGCCCGAACCAGATGTACGCGGCGCTGTGCTTCCAGGGTGGGGCGGCCTTCCGCAAGCACCTGCGGGACGACATCGGCGATCAGGGGCAGGTGTCGCAGCTGATCGACCGGCGCAGCGACGACGAACTGCTGGCGCTGATGTCCAACCTCGGCGGCCACGACATGGCCAGCATGATCGAGGCCTTCGAGGCGATCGATCACGATCGCCCGGTCTGCTTCATTGCCTACACCATCAAGGGTGTCGGTCTGCCGATGCAGGGCCACAAGGACAACCATGCGGGCTTGATGACGGTCGCGCAGATGGAGAAGTGGCGTAGCGCGCAGAACATCCGCTCCGGCCATGAATGGGACAAGTTCGAAGGGCTGCCGCAGGCGCCGGCCGAACTCGAAGCATTTTTGGCGGCCGCACCCTTCAACCAGGAAGGCCGCCGCCGTCTGACCGCGCCGGTGATTGACGTTCCGCAACAGCTCACCTTCAAGCCGGCGGCGCAGATGTCGACCCAACAGGGTTTTGGGCTGGTGCTCAACGAACTCGCGCGCGGCGATAGCGAACTGGCCGCGCGGATCGTCACCGCGTCGCCCGACGTCACCGTATCGACCAATCTCGGCGCCTGGGTCAATCGCCGCGGGCTGTTCGCCAAAGCCGAAAACAACGACCTGTTCCGGCAGGAGAAGATCCCCTCGACCTTCAACTGGGATTTTTCACCCAGGGGCCAGCACCTCGAACTCGGCATCGCCGAGATGAACCTGTTCATCATGCTCTCGGCGCTGGGGTTGTCGCACCAGATCAATGGCGAGCGGCTGTTGCCGGTTGGCACGCTGTACGATCCCTTCATCGAGCGCGGCCTCGATGCGCTGAATTACGCCTGCTATCAGGATGCCCGTTTCATGGTGGTGGCGACGCCGTCCGGCATCACGCTGGCGCCGGAAGGCGGCGCGCACCAGTCGATCGCGACGCCCTTGATCGGCATGGCCCAGGATGGGCTGGCTTCGTTCGAACCGGCCTTTGTCGATGAACTTGCCGTGATCATGGGGTGGGGCTTCCGCCACATGCAGGGCGAAAGCGGCGAGGGCGGTTCGGTCTATCTGCGATTGTCGACTCGCACGGTCGATCAGCCGCAGCGGATCATGACGCCGGAACTGCAACGGGACATCACCGAGGGCGCCTACTGGCTGCGCGAGCCGGGGCCGAACTGCGACATCGTGATCGCCTATACCGGCGCGGTGGCGCCGGAGGCGATCGAGGCGGTCGGCTTCATCGGCGAAAGCCACCGCGATGTCGGTTTACTGGCGGTAACCTCGGCCGATCGGCTGCATGCCGGATGGTCCGCCGCGCGGAATTTGCGGCGCGGCCGCCGTGGTATCCAGTATCTCAGCCATGTCGAAAAACTGCTGGCGCTGTTGCCGCGTGACTGCGGTATTGTGACGGTGATCGACGGCCATCCGGCGGCGCTCGGGTGGCTCGGCAGCGTGCGCGGCCACCGCGCCGAGGCGCTCGGCGTCGAGCAGTTCGGCCAGACCGGTACAATTGGCGACCTCTACCGCCACTACGGCATCGACGCCAACGCCATCATCGATGCCGCCGAAAGCCTGACCGTGGGGGCGCCGGTGCGGCATCGGAAGATGGCGGTGTAGCCGTTGAAATGCAGACGTAGGCCCCGGCTTAGCAGCGCACCGCTCCGCGCTGCGCAGCATCCGGGGCACGAGACGCGATATTTCGTGTCCCGGACGCGGCGCGGCACGTAGTGACGCGACGCTGAGCCGGGACCCAAGATGCCACGCGCCCCAGCCTTTGCGAGGATGACGACGAGCACCTTGCCACCCTCCTATCCCCGTCCTTATATCCAGCGCCTGCCGCATCGCGGCACCCCGCATATGGCGGGTTCAACTGCCCTGGCTTTCGTGCAAGGATGCCTGCCGAACGCTACCGTTCCTCCCTCCATTACTCCGAGATAAAGAGGTTTCCGATGGTCAATCGCATGCAATTCTACATCGATGGCGCCTGGGTCGATCCCGCCGTCAAGAAGTCCACCCCCGTCGTCAATCCGGCGACCGAAGAAGCGATGTACGAAGTTGCGCTCGGCTCCAAGGCCGACGTCGACAAGGCCGTCGCCGCCGCCAAACGCGCCTTCGTGACCTATTCGCAGACCAGCCGCGAGGAGCGCATCGCGCTGTTCGAGAAGATCATCGAGATCTACAAGACCCGCATGAAGGACATCGGCGCCGCCGTGTCCGACGAGATGGGCGCGCCGCTGCCGATGGCCGAACGGCTGCAGGCCGGCGCCGGCCTTGGCCACATCGCTTCCACGCTGGAAGTGTTGAAGAACTATCATTTCGAGGAAAACGTCGGCACCGCCGTGGTGCTGCGCGAGCCGGTCGGCGTCATCGGTATGATCACGCCGTGGAACTGGCCGCTCAACCAGATCGCCTGCAAGGTCGCGCCCGCGCTCGCCGCCGGCTGCACCATGATCCTCAAGCCCTCGGAATTCACGCCGACCTCGGCGTTGATCTTCGCCGAAATCCTGCATGAAGCCGGCGTGCCGAAGGGCGTGTTCAACCTGCTCAACGGCCTCGGCCCCGAAGTCGGCGCCGCGATGAGCGAGCATCCTGACATCGACATGATCTCGTTCACCGGTTCGACCCGCGCCGGCGTCGATGTCGCCAAGCGCGCCGCCCCGACCGTCAAGCGCGTCAGCCAGGAACTGGGCGGCAAGTCGCCGAACGTCATCCTCGAAGGCGCCGACCTCGCCAAGGCGGTCACCGGTGGCGTGATGCACATGTTCAACAACTCCGGACAGTCGTGCAACGCGCCGTCGCGGATGATCGTGCCGCTGTCGAAGATGAAGGAAGTCGCCGCGATCGCAAAAGCGGTCGCCGACAAGACCAAGGCGGGTGATCCCCGCGCCGAAGGGACCACCATCGGTCCGGTGGTGTCGCGTATCCAGTGGGACAAGATCCAGGCGCTGATCAAAAAAGGCATCGACGAAGGCGCGACGCTGGTCGCCGGCGGTCCCGGTCTGCCTGAGGGCGTCAACAAGGGCTTCTACGTGCGCCCGACCATCTTCGCCGACGTCACCAACGACATGACGATCGCCCGCGAGGAAATCTTCGGGCCCGTGCTCACTATCATCGGCGCCAAGGATGAAGCCGATGCGGTGAAGATCGCCAACGATACGCCCTATGGTCTCGCCGGTTACGTCTCGGGCGATACGGTGGAAAGCGCGCGCCGGGTGGCCCGCCAGATCCGCGCCGGCAACATCAACCTGCAGGGCGTGCCGAACGACCGCACCGCGCCGTTCGGCGGCTACAAGCAGTCCGGCAACGGCCGCGAATGGGGCAAGTACGGCCTTGAGGAATATCTCGAGGTGAAGGCCGTCGCCGGCTACAACGCGGCGTAAATTGATGCGGCGTTCGCGCCGTGTGTGAAAGATGCCGGCTGCCGAAAGGCGGCCGGCATTTTTTTGACCAGAATCACCGTCAGGCTAAGACTCACGTCGATGCCGCAGCCGACACGGCGACGACGCAACAAGAAAAGATGGAGGATGCCCGTGAAGAAAATCGCCGTCGCGCTTGTTGCGCTGCTGCCGCTTGCCGGGACAGTGCAGGCCCAGACCGTCAAGGATCTGCTCGCGGCCCTCAAGGTAAAGTGGAACACGCCGACCGAGCCGTTCAAGATGATCGGCAGCGTCTATTATGTCGGAACCGACGGCCTGGCGTCCTACCTGATCACGTCTCCGCAAGGCCATATCCTGGTGGATACGGTGATGCCGGAAGCAACCTCGCAGATCAAAGCGAACGTCGAGAAATTGGGCTTCAAGGTCACCGACATCAAATATCTCCTCAATACCCACGCGCATATCGATCACACCGGCGGCCTCGCCGAAATGAAACAGGCCAGCGGCGGCCAGCTTGTCGCCGGCGACGCCGACAAGCCGCTGCTCGAAGGCGGCTACTATCCGGGCGCGCGGGAAGATACCGCGCTGGCGTTTCCGCCGGTGAAGGTGGATCGCACGGTGCGCGAAGGCGACACGGTTACGGTGGGGGATGTCACGCTGACCGCCCGTGAAACGCCCGGCCATTCGCCGGGCTGCACGAGCTGGGCGTTCTCGGTGAAGGATGGTGACGCAACGCGCTCCGTCCTCATCTTCTGCAGCGGCACCGTGGCGCTGAACCGGCTCGTGACCAACCCGACCTATCCCGGGATCGTTACCGATTACCGGCAGACATTCGCGCGGGCAAAGGACATGAAGGTGGATGTGCTGCTCGCGCCGCATCCGGAAATGTACAAGATGGCGGAGAAGCGCGACAAGCTCGCCGACGGCGGGCCCAATCCGTTCGTCAATCCCGGCGAGTTCAACGCCTACGCCGCGACGCTGGAAAAGGCGTTTGAGGACGCGCTCGTCAAGCAAACCGCCGCCGCACAGGAAAAGAAGGGATGAATTGACGCGTGAGGGGCGCTCGGACTTATCCTCCCGGCGCGCCTTGCGTGTTCACGTACAGCGCGTAGATCGACTGACTCGCGGCCATGAACAGACGGTTGCGCTTCAATCCGCCGAAGCAGAGGTTGGCGCAGCGCTCGGGCAGCGCGATGCGGCCGATCATGACGCCATCGGGCGCGAACACCACGACGCCGTCGAGTTCGGGATCGCCCATGCCCCAGCCGCACCACAGATTGCCATCGATGTCGCAGCGCATGCCGTCCGGCGTGCCGGGGCCGGCATCGACGAGGACGCGCTTGTTGGAAAGCTTGTCGCCGCTGGCCGCGACGTCATAGGCGAGAATCTTGCGGTTCGGTACGCCGCGGGATTCGATGATGTAGAGGATCTTCTCGTCCGGCGAAAAGCACAGCCCGTTCGGCCCGAGCACGCCCTCGGCGACGATGGTGGCTTTGCCGGTCGCGCCGTCGATCCGGTAGACATTGGCGTCGATCTCGGGCTCGGCCTTGTAGCCCTCGTAGTTGCCGAGCAGGCCGAATACCGGATCGGTAAACCAGATCGAGCTGTCGGACTTCACGATGACGTCGTTCGGCGAGTTCAGCCGCTTGCCGTCAAAGGAATCCATCAGCACCGTGATCGATCCGTCATATTCGGTGCGGGTCACCCGCCGCCCGCCATGCTCGCAGGTCACGAGCCGCCCCTGGCGGTCGCGGGTATTGCCATTGGCGAAGTTGGACGGCTTGCGGAAGATGCTGACGTGGCCGGTCTCCTCCTCCCACTTGATGATGCGCTGGTTCGGAATGTCGCTGCACAGGAGATACCGCCCGTCGCCGACCCACACCGGCCCTTCGGCCCAGCGCAGGCCGGTGGTCAGCCGCTCCACCGCCGACAGCTTGAGCCAATATTTTTCAAAGCGCGGATCGAGGGCTTGAATGGCCGGATCGGGGTAATACGTCGCCGGACGCCAGCCGGCGGAGTGCGATGCTGCATCGGACATTTGCTGTTCTCGTTGTTGCGTTTCCCTGACAGTTGGATTTGCTATCATTGTCGGCTAATGACCGCAAATCGGTCGAGAGATAAGAGGAACGAAATGCCACGCATATTGATGACCGGCGCCGCCGGCGGGATCGGCACGAGCCTGCGCAAGCTGCTGCCGCCGATCTATCCGGACCTGCTGCTGAGCGATCTGAAGGCGCCGGCCGATCTCGGCAAGGACGAGAAGTTCAAGGCGGCCGATCTCGCCGATCTGGCCCAGGTCGAGGCGATCTGCGAAGGCGTCGACGGTATCCTGCATTTCGGCGGCTATTCGGTCGAAGGTCCCTGGGATTCGATCCTGCAGGCCAACATCATCGGCGGCTACAATCTGTTCGAGGCCGCACGCAAGAAGGGCGTCAAACGCGTGGTGTTCGCCTCGTCGAACCATGCGGTCGGCTTCTACCCGCGCCATCACCGGATCGGCACCGACGTTACCGCGCGCCCAGACAGCCGCTACGGCGTCAGCAAGGTGTTCGGCGAGGCGGTGGGTGCGCTCTATGCCGACAAGCATGGACTGGGTGTCACCTGCATCCGTATCGGCAATTTCGGCGAGATGCCGCTCGATCATCGGCGCCTGTCGATCTGGCTGAAGCCGGAGGACCTGGTGCAGCTCTGCCGCATCGGGCTCGATCATCCCGATATTCACTTCGAGATCTTCTACGGCGCCTCCCACAACGAGCGTGCCTGGTGGGACAACCATCGCGCCTACGAGCTCGGCTACCGGCCGACCGGCCGCGGAGAGGATTTTCGCGAACACGCGATGGCCGAGCAGGCCAAGCTGAGGCCGGATCCGGTCGGCGATTACTACCAGGGCGGTACGTTCTGCAGCACGGAGTTCGACGGCGACAAGAACAGGATTATCGACTGGAAGTGAGAACTCTAATTCCGGGTCATGCGCCCTTGCGGCGCGGCCCCGGAAACCATACTGACGATCATACCGTGGCCCGGGCTCACCAGGGCGCCCGGAAGCTAAAGCCTCGAAGACAGGAAGCAAGAAAATGGCCGACGGACTTCGCAAGGGACTGACGAGCTATGGCGATGCTGGCTTCTCGCTGTTCCTGCGCAAGGCCTTCATCAAGGCCATGGGCTATTCGGATGATGCGCTGAACAGGCCGATCGTCGGCATCACCAATACCTATAGCGACTACAATCCCTGTCACGGCAACGTTCCGCAGATCATCGAAGCGGTGAAGCGCGGCGCAATGCTGAGCGGCGCAACGCCGATGGTGTTCCCGACCATCTCGATCGCCGAGAGCTTTGCCTATCCGACCTCGATGTATCTGCGCAACCTGATGGCGATGGATACCGAGGAGATGATCCGCGCCCAGCCGATGGACGCCGTGGTCGTGATCGGCGGTTGCGACAAGACCTTGCCGGCGCAGATCATGGCAGCCGTCTCCGCCGACCTGCCGACCGTCGTCATTCCCGTGGGGCCGATGGTGGTCGGGCATCACAAGGGCGAGGTGCTCGGCGCCTGCACCGATTGCCGGCGGCTCTGGGCGAAATATCGCGCCGGCGAAATCGACGACAACGAGATCGAAGCCGTCAACGGCCGGCTTGCGCCCTCAGTCGGCACCTGCATGGTGATGGGCACCGCGAGCACCATGGCGTGCATCACCGAGGCGCTCGGTCTGTCGCTGCCGATGAGCGCGACGATCCCGGCGCCGCATGCCGAGCGCTTTCGCTCGGCGGAGGCGAGCGGCAGGGTGGCGGCCGCGATGGCGATGGCGAAGGGGCCAAAGCCGAGCGAATTGTTGACGCCCGCCTCGTTCCGCAACGCGCAGGTGGTGCTGCAGGCGATCGGCGGCTCGACCAACGGGCTCATTCATCTGACGGCAATCGCTAACCGCACCAAACACCGCATCGATCTCGAGACTTTCGACAAGCTCGGCCGCGAGGTGCCCGTGCTGATCGACCTGAAACCGTCAGGCGAGCATTACATGGAGCATTTCCATCATGCCGGCGGCGTGCCCAAACTGATGGCGCAGCTTGGCAATCTCATCGACCTCGGTGCCAAAACCATTACGGGGCAAACGCTGCGTGATGTCGTAGCCCTCGCCGAGGAAGTGCCGGGACAAGACGCCATCCGTCCGCGCGACAATCCGATCAAGAGCGAAGGCGCAATGGCGGTGCTGCACGGCAATCTTGCGCCGCGCGGAGCCGTCATCAAGCATTCGGCGGCAAGTCCGAAACTGCTGCAGCATACGGGGCGTGCCGTAGTGTTCGAATCCGTGGAGGACATGACGCTGCGGGTCGACGATCCCGATCTCGATGTCAACGCCGATGACGTGCTGGTGCTGCGCAATGCCGGTCCCAAGGGTGCGCCCGGAATGCCAGAGGCTGGCTATCTGCCGATCCCGAAGAAACTCGCGCGCGGCGGCACGAAGGACATGGTGCGGATATCTGACGCGCGCATGAGTGGCACCGCGTTCGGCACCATCGTGCTGCACATCACGCCGGAATCCGCCGTGGGCGGTCCGCTGGCGCTGGTGAAGAACGGCGACATGATCCGCCTCGATGTTGCGAAACGCAGCATCGATGTGCTGGTCGACGAGGCGGAGCTGGAGCAGCGCCGCGCAGCGCTTGCGCCGGCCGTCACACCCGAATGGGCCAAGCGCGGCTACGCGCATCTGTTCAACGAGACGATTCTGCAGGCCGACGAAGGCTGCGACTTCGATTTCATGCGGGGGCAGGGCAGGGACTAGGTCAATGTCGTCCCTGCGAACGAGCCTGTGAGGGAATAGGATTGAGCGGCTGGTTGCGCTGTGATTCACTTGCATCGAACGAGGTTATTCGATGAGCAGTGACGCACGGTTTATTCAGGCTGATCGGACGCAGGCGCAGTGGGACTTTGTGGATTTGGAAGCTCTGGTTCCGAGCGACCATCGCGCCCGCATTGTGATGAGTTTTGTGGAGAGCTTGGACCTTTCGCAGCTTTACGAGGCGATCAAGGCCCGTGAAGGGGAACCTGGACGCCCGCCGCCCGATCCGGCGGTTCTATTGGCGCTTTGGCTCTATGCGACGATCGAAGGAGTAGGTTCGGCTCGGCAACTTGAACGGCTTGCACGGCACGATCCGGCGTACCGCTGGATCGCCGGCGGGGTACCGCTCAACTATCACGGACTTGCGGACTTCCGGGTTGCGCATGTGGAGGTTCTCGATCGGCTTCTGACGGAGAGCGTAACGGCGTTGATTGCCGAAGGGGTGGTGTCGCTTGCCGAGATTGCGGTGGACGGCACCAAGGTTCGAGCGAATGCCAGCCGTGAATCGTTCAAGCGCGGCAGCAGGCTTGATCGTATTGAAGCTGCCGTGGAGCAGCGGCTTGCGGCGCTCAAGGCGGAAACCGAGAGCGATCCGGAGGCGTCTTCGCGCCGCAAGCGGGCGGCGCAGGAGCGAGGGTCTCGGGAAGTGAAGGAACGCGCCGAACGCGCGCGGGCAGCGCTTGAGCGGATGCGGGCGGAGAAGGCGAAACGAGAAAAGACCCATGCCAAGGACGAGGCGAAGAAGTCTGAGCCGAAAGTCTCGCTGAGTGATCCGCAGGCGCGCTCGATGCGCTTTCCGGACGGGGCCATTCGTCCGGCCTATAATGCACAGATCGCGGTGGCGCCCCGGCCAGGCATCATTGTCGCAGTAGAGATGACGGATCGACGCAACGATGCCGGCCTGGCGATGCCGATGGTGGATCAGTTGGTGAACCGCTACGGCAAAGCACCACAGACGCTTCTCATCGACACCCGTTACGCGACTGCCGAGGACATCGCCACTCTGTCGGAGCATGCGGCCGGACCGGTGAAGGTCTATACGCCACCACCTTCAGACCGTCAGGATGTCAAACCCGAGACGCTTGTCAGGCGGGCCAGAGCGCGGGCCCGCGAGCCTGACAGTGTCAAAGAGTGGCGCAGTCGGATGGCGACGCAGGCGGGCACCGACGTGTACGCACGGCGCAAGCTCATCGAGCGGATCAACGCCAACCTCAAAAACCACGGCTTCGGCTTCATTCCGGTGCGTGGCCTGATCAAGGCCGCGGCAGTGGCGCTCTGGCATGCGCTCGCCAATAATCTGCTGGCCGCGCACCGGCTGCGAAGCAGACCCACGTGACCAGAGTTCGACGGAGAGAGCCAGTGAGGTAACCGCATCAACCGACCGGCCCACCAAACGCCGCTCCGACATCGCTAGCGGCAACCCGCCCCTACTAAGCTCAATTCCCTCACAGGCTCGAACGCAGGGACCCATACCGCGTTGTCCTATCGATAGAAGCGCGATGGCTGACGTCTTCCAAACAATTAGTGCCGCGGCGTATGGGTCCCTGCGTTCGCAGGGACGACATCGCGAGTGGTGCGCCAGCTAACGCCGCCACCGATTTCACTTCGACTTGCTGGTGAATTTCTTCACTGCGACGCGGAACTCATCGGTGTGCATGGCGTCGATGATCTTCGCTTCTTCGGCGTCGAGTTGCTGCCTGGTCGGCGTAACCGCGGCCTGATAGACCAGCGACTTGGTACCTGCGATCGCCGCGGGCGGGTTCTGCGCCAGCCGTTCGGCGAATTTGCGCGTCTCCCCCTTCAGTTCCGCTGCCGGAACGACGCGGGCGACCAGGCCCCATTCATAGGCCTGTTGCGCGGTAAAACTGTCTTCCGCCAAGAATAGCTGCAGCGCGCGCCGGGTGCCGACGGTGCCGACCACGCCGACCGTGCTGCCGCCATCCGGCGAGACGCCGATCTTGGCGTAAGCCGGCGTGAAGCGGGCGTCATCGGCGGCAATGCAGAGGTCGGTGACGAAGGCCAGGCTCATGCCGGCACCGGCGGCGGAGCCGTGGACGCTGGAGAGAACGATCTTCGGCATCCGCCGCATCGTTTCGATAAAGGCGTGGTAGTGCTTCAGCAGCTCGCCGACCACGGGCGCGATGGTATCATTGGCAGCGGCAGCGCCGATGGTCTGCAGATCGCCGCCGGCCGAGAAGGCACGGCCTTCGCCCTCGATCACCAGCACACGGATATCGTCGTTGCCCTCGACCTCCGCGCCGAGCTGCTCGAGCTTTTGCGCGATCGATAGATTGATGGAATTGAAGGCCGCAGGCCGGTTCAGAGTGATGGTGGCAATCGGGCCCTCGATCCTGAGCAGGGCAGGGGCGTTGGCGGCGGTATCATCGGAGGTCGGCATGGCTGGGCCTCGGCTCGGAACGGGGCCAGCATTTAAATAGCAGAAGGCAGGAGGTGACAATCCCCGGCGAGGTCCGCAAAATACCACGCAATCCTGCCTCTTGGGCCACGGCGCTCTTGCGTCTCTTCGCGCCATGAGGTCAGATAGGGCCTGTCATCGTTCGGAACGGACACGAGCGCCGCTTCCAAGGGACGAGACAGGCAAGCCAAAATCAGTGGAGAGGAAACGACATGGGTCATTCCCGTGCGCTCGAACGTAGGATGTGCCCATGACGGCAGGACCGGTTGTCATCATTGGCGCGGGCCACGCAGGCTTCCAGCTCGCGATGTCGCTGCGCCAGCACGGCTTTTCCGAACGTATCGCGCTGTTGAACGATGAAGGCCATCTGCCGTACCAGCGGCCGCCGCTATCCAAGGCCTATCTGAAAGGGACCGGCGGACCCGACAGCCTGATGTTCCGCCCGGAAAAATTCTATCATGACCAGAACATCGATCTGATCGCAGGTCGCGCGGTATCGATCGACCGCGCCGCGCGCAAGGTGTTGCTCGCCTCCGGCGCTTCACTCGATTACGGTCATCTGGTGCTGGCGACCGGCGCGCGCAATCGCCTGCTCGACATTCCCAACGCCAATCTTGACAGCGTGCGCTACTTGCGGACGCTCGACGAAAGCCAGTCGTTGCGCGACTACATCGCTCCGGGTCAGCGCGTCATCGTGATCGGCGCCGGATTTATCGGCCTGGAATTCGCTGCGACCGCCCGGGCCAAGGGCCTCGAAGTCGACGTCATCGAGCTCGCGCCGCGGGTGATGGCGCGCGCGGTGACTGCGGAAATCTCGGAATACTTTCAATCGCGGCACGCCGCGGCCGGCATCCGGATTCATCTCGGCGTGCAGGTCACGAGCATCGAGAGCGACGGCAGCAAGGTTACCGGGGTGAGCCTCAGCGACGGGCGGCATATCAAAACCGACCTGATCGTAGTCGGCGTCGGCGTCCTGCCCAACGTCGAACTGGCGGCGGAGGCCGGCTTGCCGGTGGCGGCCGGAATCGTTGTCGACGAGCATCTCCTCACGGCCGATCCGAATATTTCGGCGATTGGCGATTGCACGCTGTATGCGAGCCCACGGTTCGGCGGCTCGTTGCGGCTGGAGTCGGTGCAGAACGCCACCGACCACGCGCGTTGCGTCGCGGCCCGGCTGACTGGCGATGCCAAGCCGTACGACGGCTTGCCGTGGTTCTGGAGCGATCAGGGCCCCGACAAGCTGCAGATGGTGGGACTGACCACCGGCTACGACCGCGTTGCGGTGCGCGGCGATCGTGCCCAGGGGGCGTTCTCCGCGTTCTGCTACAGGGATGGGCAGCTCGTCGGCATCGAGTCGGTCAATCGCGCCGGCGATCACATGTTCGGACGGCGCCTGCTTGCCGCCCACGGCTCGATCACGCCCGAGCAGGCGGCAGATGCCGGCTTCGACCTGAAGGGTGCCCTGACTTAAGTCGGAGGATGATCCCGGATTTCGCTGCGCTGCATCCGGGCTACGAACGCAAAACCGCCGCCACTTCGGCCGCTGTCGGCATCGACGGTGCGGCGCCCATCCGCTGCACGCAGATCGATGCGGCGGCATTGGCGTAATCAAGCGCGTCGCGGATCGGCTTTCCATCGGCAAGCTGCGCGGCGAGGGCGCCGACAAAGCAATCGCCGGCGCCGGTGGTGTCCACCGCCTTCACAGCGCGCCCCGCAATCAACGAGGACTCACCGCCCACAAGCGCTAGCACGCCGCGCTTGCCCAGCGTAACGCAGATGATCTTGTTTGAAGCGGTTGGCAGGCGTCGCGCTGCTTCAATGAAACGGGCGGGCTCGTCGGTATCATGAAGTTCGGCCTGTGCGAGAAGCCCAAGCTCGGTCTCGTTGAGGATCATGATGTCAACGAGTTCGAGCAATTGCGGGCTGCAGGCCATCGCCGGCGCGGGATTGAGAATCGTGGTCGCCCCGGCCGCACGCGCCCGTTTGAAGAAGGCGGCGATCGTGGGCTGCGGAATTTCGAACTGGCTGACGGCGACGTCACCTTTGGCAAGGAGGGGCGCGGCGACATCCTCGGCACTGACCAGCGCATTGGCGCCGGGCACGACGACAATGGTGTTGTCGGCGTCGGCAATGGTGATCACGGCCGTCCCGGTATGGATATCCGCGGTGTCCTTGACCAGAGCGAGGTCGACGCCTTGCGCGGCGAGAAACTGCCGCAATTGCTGGCCGAACGCGTCCATGCCCAGTCGGCCGATCAGCGTCGACGGCGCCCCGAGTTTTGCGGCGGCCACGGCCTGGTTGGCGCCCTTGCCGCCTGGAAAATAATGCACGGCTTTGCCGGCGACGGTCTCGCCGACCTTCGGATGCCGGTCGGCCGTCGTCACCACATCCATGTTGATGCTGCCGGCAACGAACACGCGCCCCATGCTTGCAATTCCCCGTCTAGAGCCGTATCGGTCCTGATTCATCAGAACCGGCTCTAGTCCTTTTGCTTTGACGCGTTTTCACTACGCAAACCGGTACCCACTTTGCTCGAAAACGCTATGCCGTGTCAGGCGCTTATCCGAAACTCCCGCATGATCGCCTCGAGATCTGCCAGCATCGGCAGGCCGGCCTCGTTGCCGAGGCGCTGGATCTTGAAGGTCGAGGCAGCGCGCGCAAACTCGAAATGCTCCTGCCAGCTTTTAGCGGGATTGGCGAGATAGGAATAGACATACGCGCCGTGGAAGACGTCACCTGCGCCGTTGGTGTCGATGACGCGTTCGGACGGAATCGAAAGCGCGGGAAGGCGGCGGACGGCGCCGGTCTCGTCATACCAGAGCAGGCCCTTTTCACCCATGGTGACGCCGCCGATCCGGCAGCCGCGGCTCTTCAGGTAATCCAGCATGGCCTCCGGCGTCTTGTCCATCTGCTCGCACAGCCGCTCCGCCACGATGGCGACGTCGATGAATTCCAGGAGCTCATGTGTATTGGTGCGCAGGCCGCCGCCGTCGAGCGAGGTCAGGATGCCGGCCTCGCGGCAGAGTTTTGCGTAATGAATGGCGGCGTCCGGCTGATGGCCGTCGACATGCAGCGCGCGGCAGCCCTTCAAGTTCAGCATCGGGAAGGGATGAATGTGCTCGTCGTCGCGGCAGCGCACGATGGCGCGTTTGCCATCTTTCGGCATGATGAACGACAGCGACGAGGAGTTGACCTTGCGCGGATGGATCGAGATTCCGTATTTCGCGCTCATGTCCTGAAACATGCGGCCGAGCCAGTCGTTCGCCACCGTTGCGATCAGGTCGGGCACGACGCCGAGCTTGGCGCAGCAGAACGCCGCGGTGACGGCGTTGCCGCCAAACGACACGGCGTAGGCCGAGGCCACATGTTTTTCGTCGCCGGTCGGCATGTGGTCGGTGATGAAGGTAACGTCGATATAGGTCTGTCCGATGAAGAGAGCCTGCATTCGTTTTCCGTCATAAGCTGGGGGGTGTCCCGGCGCGGCGCAGATACATTAGCACCGGTTATCGGACGCATTCGCTGAAATTATTCGCAACCGTGCCGTCTTTGCAGCTTGAGATGGGAGTATGAGGAGAATACGACGACCGTCCTTAGGGATCTAGGCATACTGCCGTATAACGGCTGGCGGCTGCCCGGGTTTCCCGGCGGCGCCACAGAAGTGGAGGAAATGATGACCGTTTATTCCGGTCCGGTGTTCGACATGGCGGTTAACCAATTTGGCGTCATCGCCAACCATCTCGAAATCCCCATGGACGAGCGCGACCGAATCCTGATGCCGAAGCGGTCAGTTACCGTCTCATGCCCGATCCACCGCGACGACGGCACGGTCGCTGTGTTCGAAGGCTATCGCGTCCAGCATCACCTCACCCTCGGGCCGACCAAGGGCGGCACGCGGTTTGCGCCCTCCGTCGACATCGGCGAGGTAGCAGCGCTCGCGATCTGGATGAGCTGGAAATGTGCGCTGGTGGGGCTGCCCTATGGTGGCGCCAAGGGAGGAGTCAACGTCGATCTCGCCAAGATCTCCAAGCGCGAGCTGGAAGGGCTGTCGCGCCGCTACATGCAGGAGATGATTCCGTTCGTCGGCCCGCATACCGACGTGATGGCGCCTGACATGGGCACTAATGAGCAGGTGATGGCCTGGTTCATGGACACCTATTCGATGTACCAGGGCCGCACCGTGACCGAGATCGTGACCGGCAAGCCGGTATCGTCAGGCGGCACGCTTGGCCGGCGCGAAGCGACGGGGCGCGGCGTCGCCTATCTCGCCCGGCGCGTGCTGAAGGAGCTGTCGATCAATCCAGGCACCGCCACCGCCGTGATCCAGGGCTTTGGCAATGTCGGCTCCTATGCGGCGCTGGAGCTGCATCAGTATGGCCTGAAGATCATCGCGGTCAGCGATCACACCGGCGCGTTGCACGATCCGGCCGGGCTCGATATTCCCGCGCTGATGCGGCATGCCGGAGCGCATGGCAGCATCGCCGGATTCTCCAACCAGATGACTTTCGACCCCGAGCAAATCCTGACGTTGCCCTGCGACGTTCTGGTGCCGGCGGCGATGGAGCGGGTGATCGATGCCAGCGTCGCGGAAAATCTCAAATGTCGCGTGCTGGCCGAAGGCGCGAACGGCCCGACCACGCCGGAGGCCGACCTCGTGCTGGAAAAGCGCCAGGGCGAAGTGTTTTTGATTCCCGACATTCTCTGCAATTCCGGCGGCGTGGTGGTCAGCTACTTCGAATGGGTGCAGGACCTGCAGCAATTGTTCTGGGAGGAAGAGGAAGTGACGCGGCGCGAATACGCCATCCTCGATCGCGCCTTCGATACCATGGTGACGCGCGCCAAGGCGGACAATATCCCGCATCGGACCGCGGCGATGGCGATCGGCGTGGAGAAGGTCCGCGCCGCCAAGAACACGCGAGGCCTGTTCCCGTGATCACCGGCCTCGATCACGTCGTCGTTCTCACCGGCGATATCAACGCGGCCTCCGCGGCTTACCAGACCCTGTTTGCCCGCGCGCCGGCCTGGCAGAACAGCGGCGATGGCGCCGACCGCGTCCTGTTCACGCTCGACAACACGACGCTGGAATTGATGGCGCCGAGCGGCGAGGGCGCCAATGCGGCCCGGATTCGCGCGGTGCTTGCGGCCCAGGGCGAGGGACTCGCAAGCATCTGCTTCCGGACCGGCGATATCGCCAAAATGCATCGCAGACTCGACCGGCTCACGCTGAAGCCCGCTGCCATTGCCGAGGTCGAAAGCCGCGATGCGATCTCCGGCGCGACGCTGGCGTGGAAGCGGACCCGCGCGGCGACGGAGGCCACGCGCGGCGTCCGCATGTTCTTCCTCGAGCGTGACAAGGAGCGTCCGCTGTCGGTGCGAACCACGACCGGATCGATCACGGCGCTGGACCATGTCGTGGTCTCGACGTCAGACCCCGAACGGGCCGCAGCCCTCTATGGCGCGCGGCTCGGCCTCGACATGGCGCTCGACCGCTCGCACCCGGATTGGGGCCGGCTGATGTTCTTCCGCTGCGGCGACCTCATTGTCGAGGTGACGCACCGGCCGGGCACGCCGGCAGATACATCGCAGGACCAGCTGCGCGGCCTGTGCTGGCGTGTGGCCGACATCGACGCCACCCATGCGCGGCTAACTCAGGCAGGGGTCGACGTCTCGGAAGTCCGCACCGGCCGCAAGCCGGGGACGCGGGTTATGACGGTGCGCAGCGGCACGTCCGGCGTCCCGACGCTGCTGGTGCAGCCGTCGGCGGGGAAGGATGCATGAGGGGAGGGTAAGGAAATGCGGCAGGATTCATTCTCAAACCGCACCTTGCATGCTACAGCTTGGCCCATGCGAGCACCGGGCGACTGATTTGGCAAAGGCAAAACGCGTTCAGAAATGGCAGCGCGACCCCGCGGGCATGCGGCTGCGCATTCTCGAGGCCGCCAAGCAGGAATTCGCTGCCCATGGCCTGGCCGGCGCGCGCGTCGACCGCATCGCGGCCAATGCCGGCGCCAACAAGCGCATGCTGTATTACCATGTCGGCAACAAGGAAAACCTCTACCTCGCGGTGCTGGAAGGCGCCTATGAGAAGATCCGTTCTGAGGAGCGCGGGCTTGATCTTGAACATCTCGATCCGCCCGAGGCGATCGAGCGGCTGATCGACTTCACCTGGAACTATTTCCTCCGCAACCCGGAGTTTCTGGCGCTGCTCAACACCGAAAACCTCGCCAAAGCGCGCCATCTGAAGCGCTCGACCAAGGTCAAATCGATGCACTCGCCGTTCGTCGAGATGATCCGCACGGTGGTGACAAGAGGCGTCGAAAGCGGCGATTTTCGCGTGGCCATCGATCCCGTGCAGCTCTACATTTCGATTGCCGGGCTGTGCTTCTTCTATCTCTCCAACAGCGCGACACTCTCGGTGATCTTCGGCCGCGACCTCCTGAAGAAAGAGGCGAGGGACGAGCGCCTCGCCCATATGGTGGCGCTGGTGCTGGCGGCGCTCACGGGCAAGTCGACGGCGGATTTCGGCAAGCCGGCATTGCCCGGCGTGCGGTCGCCGGCGCATCAGCCGGTCTAACCCGTCGTTCCCTGCCAACGCAGGAACCCATAACCACCGATCTTGATTGTTGTCGTACCGGACGGCGGCCCCAGTCTTCGCAAAACAGGCGCCCGTGGTTATAGGCCCCTGCGTTCGCAGGGGCGACGGGATTCCGGGGGCATAACGCCCGGGGGGGGGGGCGCTTTCGCGGGAACGACGGCAGGAACGACAAAATACCGCACGAAAACCCGCTTGCTAGTATTTATCCAACGGGTTAATTTCGTTCCAGAAGAGACGATCATCAGGGAGCGGGACGTGGCCGAGCTGAAGCGCGAGAGTGGCGTGTCGAAAGCGCTGAATGCTGCATGGGTGCGGCCGTTTCTGTTCCTGCTTTTCATCGTTGTGATGTGGGACCTCACCATCCGCCTGTTCCAGATTCCGGCCTACCAGATCCCCGCGCCCGGCGATGTCGTGGCAGTGCTGTGGACGGACTGGCCGGAACTGCTGCGGCAGGCCTGGCCCACCACCTATGCCACCATTTGCGGCTTCCTGCTGTCGGCGGTGTTCGGCATTCCCGTCGCCATGCTGATTGCGGGATCGAAGACGGTGGAAAGCTACGTCTATCCGCTACTCGTATTCTCGCAATCGGTGCCGAAGATCGCGATCGCGCCGCTGTTCGTGGTGTGGTTCGGTTTCGGCATCATCCCGAAAGTGATCTCGGCATTCCTGCTCGGGTTTTTCCCGGTGGTGGTGTCTGCGGTGCAGGGCTTCAAATCGGTCGACCCTGACATGGTCGATCTCGCGCGAGCCATGCAGGGCAGCCGCTTCCGCGTATTTTGCGCCGTCAACCTGCCGCATGCGATGCCCGCGATCTTCTCCGGGCTGAAGGTCTCCATCACGCTCGCGGTCGTCGGCGCCGTGGTCGGCGAATTCGTCGGCTCCAATTCCGGCATCGGTTATGTGTTGCAGCGCTCGATCGGAACTTTTGATCTGCCGACGATGTTTGCCGCGCTGGTGATCCTGGCGCTGCTTGGCGTGGTCCTGTTCTGGATCGTCGACCGCATCGAAAGCCTCGTGATCCCCTGGCATGTCAGCCAGCGCGAGGACCTCATTTTTGCTTCGTAAGCCAAACCAAAAGCGGCCCACCAAGGTTCGCAACAACACCAACGGGAGGATGACCATGATACGAACGATAACGGCGATCTCCGCCGCGCTGATCTGGACCGCGCTTGCAGTGGTTCCCGCATCGGCCGCCGACAAGGTGGTGCTGATGCTGAACTGGTACGTCTATGGTGAGCACGCGCCGTTCTATTACGGCAAGGCCAAGGGCATCTATGCCGCCGAAGGCATCGACCTGGAGATCCAGGAAGGCCGCGGTTCGGCGGCGACCACGCAAGCGGTTGCGGCCAAGACCGCCAATTTCGGCTATGTCGACGTGCCCACGATGATGCGCGCGGCCGTGAAGGGCGCCCCGATCGTCGCCACCGGCGTATTGCTGCAGACCAGCCCGATGTCGGCGATGGGCTTTGTCGAAAAGAACATCAAGAAGCCCGAGGACATCAAGGGCAAGACGGTGGCGATCACGCCGGCCGATTCCATGACGCAGATCTGGCCGCTGTTCCTGAAGAAGACCGGTCTGAAGGAAAGCGATTTCCAGACGGTGGCGGGCGACGGCCAGACCAAGCTGAACGCCGTGATCAACGGCCAGGCTGATCTGTTGCTCGGCTACGTCATGGACCAGTCGATGAAGATCAAGGACGCCACCGGCAAGGACGTCAACGCGATCAAGTTCGCCGACTACGGCATCAACATGGTCTGCTCGGGCGTCGTCGCCAACACCGAGTTCGTCAAGGCCAACGCCGATCTGGTCAAGCGCTTCATGTCGGCGACCACCAAGGCGGTCGAAGCCGCCGAGAAGGACGCCAAGGGCGCCGCACAGTCGATCCTTGACGCCAACCCGAAGGGCGGCAAGATCGAGACGCTGACGAAGGGGTTCGAACTGACCATCCCGCTCTACCGCACGGCGG
Source organism: Bradyrhizobium sp. AZCC 1610 (assembly GCF_036924515.1). Taxonomy (NCBI): domain Bacteria; kingdom Pseudomonadati; phylum Pseudomonadota; class Alphaproteobacteria; order Hyphomicrobiales; family Nitrobacteraceae; genus Bradyrhizobium; species Bradyrhizobium sp. AZCC 1610. The sequence goes on from NZ_JAZHRR010000001.1 coordinate 1,660,326, forward strand.
AAACCAAGAGCAAGCGGCCGTTCCAGGTCACCGACCAGAACATGACCGACACGGTCAACCTGATGGTCGAATATGGCGGATTGGACGCCAAGGCCAAGGACAATCCGAAGGCGTTTTACACCAACGACTACCTGCCGCAGGGCGGTTCGTGAGGGGCCTTGTGATCTCGTCGTCCCTGCGTAGTGCGCGGTTGCGCACGGAACAGGGACCTACAGCCACCGGCCTGCGTTGTTACAGAAGGTCTCCACCCCCGTGCCCGAACGAAAGGGCACGGCGCATGGGTCCCTGCGTTCGCAGGGGCGACGGGTGGAGAGACTTTTCTAAAGTGGACTTGGCTAAATGAATCCCGCGACCAAACCCACCGAGATCGACCAGCCAGGCGCGCATCTGCGCCTGGTGTCGGATCGCGCCGGCAGCGCGGCGCCTGGCATCACGCTGTCCGGCGTCTCAAAAACCTATCGTTCGCGCGACGGCGACGTGCCGTCGCTGCGGCCGCTGGATTTTCACATCAACGAGGGTGAGTTCTTCGTCGTGGTCGGCCCGTCCGGCTGCGGCAAGTCCACGCTCTTGAAGATGATCTCCGGACTGCTCGCGCCGTCGACCGGCGAAATACTGGTCGAGGGCGAACAGGTGACGAAGCCGCACGGCAATGTCGGCATCGTGTTCCAGAATGCGCTGCTGCTGCCATGGCGCAACATCCTGTCCAACGTGATGTTGCCGATCGACATGAAGAAACTGCCGCGCAACGAGTATCTGCCGCGGGCGAAAGCGTTGCTGAAACTGGTCGGCCTGGAAGGTTTCGAGAAGAAACTGCCTTGGCAGCTTTCGGGCGGCATGCAGCAACGCGCTTCGATCTGCCGCGCGCTGGTGCACGATCCCAAGATCATGCTGATGGACGAGCCGTTCGGCGCGCTCGACGCCATGACGCGCGAGAAGATGAATGTCGAGCTGATGCGCATCCAGCGCGAAACCGGCAAGACCGTGCTGCTGATCACGCATTCGATTCCGGAAGCGGTGTTTCTGGCCGACCGCGTGCTGGTCATGACTGAACGCCCCGGCGCGATCGCGGCGATCTACGACGTGCCGTTGCCTCGCCCGCGCTCGCTGGACGCGATGGCTGATCCCGCCTTCACCGAACTGGTGCAGCGCATTCGCAAGCATTTCTTCACCCAAAGCGCGCTGGACTGAGACAGGCTTTCAATGCCGCTACGCTTAGCCGTAAAGGACATCGCTTTTTTTGAACGGCAGGTCACTTTTGCCCGGCCGTTCCGGTTCGGTGCGGTCGTGATCAACGCGACGCCGCAGGCTTTCGTGCGCGTCGAGATCGAGGTCGAAGGCAAGGGCAGGGCGATCGGCGCCAGCGCTGAATTTCTGGTACCAAAATGGTTCGATAAGCGGCCGCATCTTTCGCCGCAAGAGACGGTGACCGAGCTGCGGCGCTCGCTGATGATCGCGCGAGACATCTATCTGGCGCATTCGATCTTCGACACCGCATTCGGTCTGCATGCGGCGTGTATCGGCGCGCAGATCGAGGCGTGCGCGAAGGAAGACATCCCGCCGCTTGCCGCAGCCTATGGACCGGCTGAAATCGACAAGGCGATCCTGGATGCCCTGCTGCGTTGCGTAGGCGTCAACTTCTTCGACGGCATGGCCGATAATATCGCCGGCGTCGATGCGCGCCTGTCACGCGATCTCGGCGATAAAGATATTGCGCGATTTCTCGCTGGCCGAAAGCGGCTGCAGCGCGTCGCGATCCGGCACACCGTCGGCATGGACGACAAGGTCGAAGGCGAGGGCGGCGTGGCCGACCAAAAGGAAAACGCCGGCGCCCGCTACTTCAAGCTGAAGCTCAACGGTGATCCCGAGCACGATGCGGAACGACTGAACCGCATCGGCAGGGAGCTCGCCACGCTGCCCTATGATTACCGTGTCACGCTCGACGCCAACGAGCAGTATGCCGATCTCGCTGCCTTGGGCGCGCTGGTCGATCGCCTCGACCGCGATGTTGCGTTGAATCCGATCGCGGCAAAATTACTGTACATCGAGCAGCCGATGCCGCGCGACACCATGCGGCAGTCGCCGCTCGGTGCGCTGGCGCGGCGCGATTTCATCATCGACGAGGCCGATGATTCCTACGACGTGTTCCCGGTGGCAAGAGCGCTTGGCTATCGCGGCATCTCCTCGAAATCCTGCAAGGGCATCTACAAGTCGGTGATCAATGCGACGCGCGCGGCCAAATGGAGCGCCGCCGGTGAAAAATGCTTCATCGCCGGCGAGGACCTGACCTGCCAGGCGGGACTGGCGGTGCAGCAGGATCTCGCGCTCGGCGCGCTGATCGGCGTCACCCATGCCGAGCGCAACGGTCACCATTATGTCGACGGCTTTGGCGATACGCCGGCCGCCGAGGCGGAGGCGTTTCTCGCCAGCCATCCCGATCTCTATGTCCGCGACGGCGACAAGGTCCGGCTCGCGATCCACGACGGCGATCTCCTGACGGGATCGCTGACGGCACCCGGCTTTGCCACCTCCGTTCATCCGGATTGGTCCACGATGCAGCCGCTGGCGCAGCCGGCAACACGAATTCCCCTGGAGAAAGCAGTATGACGACCAAACGCCTCGGCCTGATCATGAACGGCGTGACCGGCCGCATGGGGCTCAACCAGCATCTGATCCGCTCCATCATCGCGATCCGCGACCAGGGTGGCGTGGTGCTCGCAAACGGCGACCGTATGCTGCCCGACCCGATCCTGATCGGCCGCGACGCTGACAAGGTCGAGCGGCTCGCCAGGCGCTTCAACGTCGAGCGCTGGTCGACCGATCTCGACAAGGCGCTCGCCGATAAGAATGACACCATCTTCTTCGACGCCGCCACCACGCAGGCGCGTCCCTCGCTGCTGACCAAGGCGATCGAAGCCGGCAAGCACGTCTATTGCGAAAAGCCGATCGCGACCAATCTGGATGAGGCGGTGGCGGTGCTGAAGCTTGCCAACGCCAGGGGCGTCAAGCACGGTACGGTGCAGGACAAGCTGTTCCTGCCGGGCCTGAAGAAGCTCGCGTTCCTGCGTGATTCCGGTTTCTTCGGCCGCATGCTCTCGGTGCGCGGCGAGTTCGGCTACTGGGTGTTCGAAGGCGGCTGGCAGGAGGCGCAGCGGCCGTCGTGGAATTATCGCAGCGAGGACGGCGGCGGCATCATCCTCGACATGGTCTGCCACTGGCGCTATGTGCTCGACAATCTCTTCGGCGAGGTAGAGAGCATCTCTTGCCTCGGCACTACGGATATTCCAGAACGTTTCGACGAGAAGGGCAAGAAGTACACCGCGACGGCCGACGACTCCGCCTACGCGACCTTCCGCCTCAAGGGCGGCGTGATCGCGCATATCAACATGAGCTGGGTGACGCGGGTCTATCGCGACGATCTCGTGACCTTCCAGGTCGACGGCACCCATGGCTCGGCCGTGGCCGGCCTGACCGATTGCGTGATCCAGCCGCGTCAGGCAACGCCGCGGCCGGTGTGGAATCCGGACGAAAAGCGCACCCACGATTTCTTCGCCGACTGGCAAAGGGTTCCGGAAAACGTCGTCTACGACAACGGCTTCAAGGAGCAGTGGGAGATGTTCATCCGCCACGTCTGCGAAGACGCGCCCTACAAGTTCACGCTGCTGGAAGGTGCCAAGGGCGTGCAGCTTGCCGAATGCGCGCTGCAGAGCTGGCGCGAGCGGCGCTGGATCGACGTTGCCCCGATCAAGGTGTGAGGAGGCCCAACCATGAACAAGCCTGTCCTGCCGATGTCATCGCTGTCGCTGAAATTGCCGGCGGCAGACCGTTCGATCGAGACCTATCGCCTGGCGGCGTCGCGGACGTTTCCAGCGAAGCTCGAAGGCACGCTGAACCGCGTGGCCTTCTCGGCCGCGCATGTGGTGGCTGATCCGCTGGCGGACAACGATCCCTGGCTTAACGCTGCGATCGACTGGGACCGCACGATCGCGTTCCGCGAGCATGTCTGGGACCTCGGCCTCGGCGTTGCCGAAGCGATGGACACCGCGCAGCGCGGCATGGGGCTGGACTGGCCGACTTCGCTGGAACTGATTCAACGCTCGGTCAAGGTGGCCAAGGCAAAGGGCAACGCGCTGGTGTTTTCCGGCGCCGGCACCGACCACCTCGCGGTGGAGGATGCCAAGACGATCGATGACGTAATCCGTGCCTATGAGGAACAGATCGCCGCGGTGGAGAAGGCCGGCGGCCGTATCATCCTGATGGCCTCGCGCGCACTGGCGAAACTCGGCCGCAGCGCCGACGATTACGCCAAGGTCTATAACCGCGTGCTGTCGCAGGTCCGCGAGCCCGTGATCATCCACTGGCTCGGCGACATGTTCGATCCAGCGCTGGCTGGCTACTGGGGTACTGCCGACCTCGACAAGGCGATGGATATTGCAGTTGCCATCATCAACGCCAATGCGTCCAAAGTTGATGGCGTGAAAGTCTCGCTGCTCGACAAGCAGCGCGAGATCGACATGCGCCGGCGTCTGGACAAGAACGTCAAGATGTATACCGGCGATGATTTCAATTATGCCGAACTGATCGCCGGCGACGACAATGGGTTTTCCCACGCGCTGCTCGGCATCTTCGATGCCATCGCGCCGGCAGCGTCCTACGCGCTGTCGCGGCTCGCGGCCGGCGACGAGGCCGGCTTCCACGACGTGCTGGGGCCAACCGTGCCGCTGTCGCGCCACATCTTCAGGGCACCGACGCGGTTCTACAAGACCGGCATCGTGTTCATGGCCTATCTCAACGGCCATCAGGACCATTTCACCATGGTCGGCGGGCAGGAGAGCACGCGCTCGACGCTGCATCTGGCCGAACTGTTTCGTTTGGCCGACAAGGCCGGGCTGCTCTCCAACCCTGAAATGGCGACACGGCGCATGAAGACGGTGCTGGCGACGCGTGGCATCGAGCCCTGATGCGCGATTTTTCTTCCGATCATCGCTGGCTCTCGCTGAACACGGCGACCGTCCGCAAGCAGGGCGATCTCGTCGCCATCATCGAGGCCTGCGCACGCCACGGCATCCGCGCCATCGATCCCTGGCGCGACCAGGTCGCGGCCGTGGGCCTTGACCGCGCTGTGCGGGCCGTCCGCGACGCCGGGCTCGAACTATCGGGCTATTGCCGCGGCGGCATGTTCACGGCGGATGTGGCGCACCGCGTTGAGGCGCGTGACGACAATCGCCGCGCCGTCGACGAAGCCAAGGCGCTGGGCGCGCCCTGCATCGTGCTGGTCGTTGGCGGGCTGCCGCAATATTCGCGCCCGGGAAGTGCTGCCTCGAAGGACATCGCGGCCGCGCGCGCGCAGGTTCACGACGCCATCGCCGAAATGCTTGAGTATGCGAAGCAGGCCAATATGCCGCTGGCAATCGAGCCCTTGCATCCGGCCTATGCAGCCGATCGCGCCTGCGTGAATACGACGAAGCAGGCGCTGGATATCTGCGACCAACTCGATCCGCAGCACACCGGCGCGCTCGGCGTCGCGCTCGACGTCTATCACATCTGGTGGGATCCGGAATTGATGCCGCAGATCGCGCGCGCAGGAAAGGATCGCCTGCTCGCGTTTCACGTCTGCGACTGGCTGGTGCCGACCAGGGACATCCTCAACGACCGTGGCATGATGGGCGATGGCGTTATAGACATCAAATCTGTGCGAGCGGCGGTCGAGGCGCAGGGCTTTGCCGGCTATTCCGAGATCGAGATCTTCTCCAACGACTGGTGGGGAAAGCCGATAGACGAGGTTTTGAAAACCTGCATCGAACGGCACCGGACCGTGGTCTAGAACTTCGGTTCTGATTGAATCAGAACCGAGCTCCAGATTCTCGCTTTGACGTTTTCTTCACGCGAACCGGAACCTATTTCGCTCAAAAACGCTATAGCAGGCGACAACCGAAGCCGCGTTTGCGTTGTGCCAACGACGGACGATGTTGTCCCGTAGCTGAACTGGCGCGCGCTGTTTTTCGAGGAGCGTAGCAAGAAGCGACAGAATGCGGGTTCCAGATTTAACCTTTGTCCACGCTATTTAGCTTAACAAAGGGTTACCGTTGCGCCCGCGAGAACTCCGGCGCTAGCTATTCCGCACGGAGAACGTCTCCGATAGCGATGAGCGACAACATGAAAATCCTTTACGCAATTGCGACCCTCACCCTGCTGTCGACGTCGGCACAGGCATGGCAGATCGTGGAACGCTGCACCCACAGCAAGTTCTATGGCAAGGTGTGCACGACGTCCTACCTGGACGACCCGCCGCGCAACGCGGCGCAGGATCAGGAAGACGAAAAGGCAAGGCGCGCCAGCATCGAAAAGTGGGAAGCGTACTGCAAGCCGAAGCGCACCTACGATGACGAAGGCGTCGTCCGCCTGGTTTACGCCCGCAGGGGCTGTGAGTTCGGCCGCAGCGAATAACCGATCGTTTCCGCTCCTTGCAGTCGGCGAGGAGCATTCCGGGCCTGCCGGTCCGATGCTTCCGGCGCCTTGTTGCGCCCGAAAGACCGCTAAATCTTTATCGACCAGATTGCGACCCGGTTAGTCACGCCGCTTTACGGCGCCTCAATGCTTGTCGGTCATTGCTGACGCAAGGCATTCATTTCAAGAGGCAGTGTCAAATGCGCGTCTTCATCGCAATCTCGATTGTCGTTGCTTCGGTATCGTCCGCGTCCGCGCAATTCGCGATGGACCATGGCCACGCCGCGGATGCCGTCCAAGCCGCGCGCGCGGAGCGGGCTGCAGCGGATGCCAAGGCCGCGGCCATCGCCTCCGGCGCGCCGCTGCTTCCCAGCCAGCAGACCAATTTCTTCGTCGGCAGCCGCGGCACCGTGAAGATCACGCCCCGGACGGCGGAAGAGCTGAAGGCCGATGAAGGCGCCCAGGCCGCCTGGAACGAACGCTGCCGGCCGACCGTGGTCGAAGACCGCGAGGGCCTGCGGCGCGTGAGATATGCCGAACGGGATTGCGATCTCTCCCGCTTCAACACCGCCGGCAATTAGAACTGCCGTACACTAGGGCGGAACTGAGCGGCGCCTGAGCCCGCTCGGGTCGCCTGCTGTGGGACGGCGGTCCGGTTTCGCCTATGCCCTCCGGGGTCGAAATGCTAGAGCTTCCTCAACTACCGTTGGGGCGGCATGACTTTCACTTCCTGGCAGTTCGGCGCCTTCGTCGCGATCGTATTTGCGGCCTATTACCTGCCGGCGCTGAGGGCGTTTCAGGTCCATCTCCTGGTCTTCGCCAGCCTGTTCTTTTACGGATATGGCCAGCCGGAACTGCTGGCGCTGTTGGCTGTCGCGGTTTTCGGAACCTATCTCTTCCTGGTCCTGGCCTTGCGAAACCGGCAGGTCTGGCTTCCGGTCGGCATCGCCTTCAACCTCGCGCTGCTCGCGTTCTTCAAATACAAGCTGCTGTTTATCGATCCGGCGTCCCCCAGCCTGGTCGACTTCGCGCCGCTTGACTTCCTCCTGAAGCTGCCGCTGCCGATCGGCATTTCATTTTTCGTCTTCCACAACATCAGCCTGCTGGTCGATCTGACCCGGCAGAAGGCGGCGCCGCCGACGCTGACCGGCGTCTTCCTCTACATCATCTTCTTTCCGCAGCTCGTGTCAGGTCCGATCACGCGCGCGGAAATGTTCATGCCGCAGATCAAGCCGAAATATTTCGCGGACATTCCCTTCGTCGAGGCGGCGAAATGGATCCTGACCGGATTTTTCTTCAAGCTCTACGTCGCGAACAACCTCAATGAAATGACGTCTTACATGAGCTTCCCGCTCTACGAGACGCTGCAGACCCAGGATCGCTGGCTGCTCGTCTTCCTGTACAGCTATCAGATCTATGCGGACTTCTTCGGCTATTCCGCGATTGCGATCGGCCTAGGTTTCTTGTTCGGCTACCGCCTACCGATCAACTTCAATCTTCCCTACATCTCGACATCGTTCTCTGAGTTCTGGACGCGCTGGCATATCTCGCTATCGACCTGGCTGCGGACCTATCTTTACGTTCCGCTCGGCGGCAATCGCCATGGCATATGGCGGACCTATTTGAACCTGATGATCGTGATGGGACTGGGCGGCCTCTGGCACGGCGCCGGCCTCAGCTATCTGATGTGGGGGCTGTTGCACGGCCTGTTGCTCGTGCTCGAGCGCCCCTTGTTGGCGCGACTGGCTTCGATCGATTTGGCGGTGTTTCGAGCGGCGCGGATGACCATCGTCTTTGTCTGCGTCACCATGCTCTGGATCTTCTTCAAGCTGCCGAACTTCGATCATGCGGTCGGCTACCTCACGGGTATGTTTACGCCGAGCGCGAATCCCAATCCGACCAAGCTGTTCTACAGCCTGGCGCTGCTCTATTCGCTGCCGGTCATGATCCAGCATCTTGGCTTTCGTCCGCTGTTCGAGGGAAGACTTCGCTGGGCGGAGCCATATCTATACGGCTCGATGGCTGCGCTGATGTATCTGGAAGCCGGTCCTGAAACGTCGTTCATCTACTTTCAGTTCTAGAGGCGAGGAAAAATGTCTGCGGTTCGGTGGCTGGTAAAGTGCGGTGCCGGTGCGGTGGTTGCGTTGATCGCCTGCGGCTTTGCGACCGCGCGCTTCGGCAGCGGGCTGCAAATGCCGGCCACGACGACGCGCGACGGCACGCTGATCACCCTGAGCCGTTACCTGCGCGAGCCTGTGCCTGACATCGTGCTGGTGGGCAGTTCGCTCACGTTCCGCCTCAAGGAGGAATATTTTGCGACGCCGAAGCTGCGTAATCTGGCGCTTGCGGGAGGCTCCCCCGTTACCGGACTCGAGATCGTTGCGAACCAGCCGCGCCTTCCCGCCATCATTCTTATCGAAGCGAACGTCTTGTCGCGAACAACGGACACCGCGCTGGTCGAACGATATTCACGGGGCGACACCGAGCCGTTGTTGTTTCGGCCCGTCAGGGCCGCGGTAGCTGCCTACGAGCAGCGACTTCACGCACCCCTTACCCATGAGCAGGTGGCGGTTAACCTGCGTAAACTGGTCGAGCAGCCGCCGAGCGATTTCGACAGCCGGATCTACGCGGATCGCGCGCTGCAGCAATTCAACGCCGAGGACCCGACGGATGCCGTGCGGGCTAATGCGAAGCGAATTGAAGAGTTGATCCGGAAGGTGGAGCAACGCGGCGCGCGGGTGCTGCTGTTCGAGTTGCCCTATTCGGAGCCAATCGGAAGTTCGAGGGCGGCAGAGATCACACAGGAAATCATTCATGCCGGGTTTTCCGATCTGCACCGGTGGTTGCGCATCGACGCCAACCGAAGCGAGCTGCGCTGGGCGGATGGGGTTCATCTCGACGAGCGCTCCGCGGTGATTGTAACGCAGGCGATGGAGCGGGCGTTAGCTTCGGCGCGTAGGGCAAGGTAAGCGCTATCGCGGTTGAGCAAGGAAGGCGATGATCTTTTTTCTATCGTCGCTCGATGCAAGGCCACCGTACGGCTTCATGCTGTTGCCGGGTACGACCTCATCCGGGTTTGCAATGAAGCGATCGAGCTTCTCTTCATCCCAGACGAAGCCTGCCTCCTTCATCGCGCTGGAAAACCCGTAATCCGGCAGCGATCCCGCTTTCCGTCCGACAATCTTGTGCAGGTTGGGGCCCAGCCGATTGTCGCCCTCCCTTACCATGTGGCACGTTCGACAGGCATTGTTGAACGCTTGTTGTCCCGAGACTCCCTCCGTTCCTTGCGACGCCTGAGGCAAGGCGGCAGGCTGCGAAAGCATGTACATTATTCCGCTCACTGCCATTATCAGGAACGCACGACCCCGGTGCCGCACAGGTACGTGTCGCCGGCCGGACGTTGGCCGGGCGAGAAGCGTGGTGAAGTGCCATTGCTTCATTCGATCACCTCGTGAGCTGCGGGGCTGGGTCAAGGTTGCGGTCAGGGGCTTGCGACCTGCGGCAGCGTGTTGAAGCGCGCCTTCTGCTCGTTGCTCAGCGCGGCATAGAACTCATCCAGCGCCGGCTGCACCAGGGCGGCCGCCTGCAGCATGGCGTCGAGCCGCTTCTCCATTGCCTCCAGCCGTCCGAGCGGTGTGAGCGGTACGTCGTCGGGGCAGGCGGCCTGCAATTTTTCAACTGCACTCTTCGTCGCCGTGCTCAGGCGGTCGAGCGCATCCTTTTGCTTGCCTGCCGGATGTATCACGGCCTCGATCCGCTCGATCGGTAGCTGCGTGAGGCTGGATTTTGGTTCGCCGCAGCGCTCGGCTTGAGCATTCGCTTCCTGCTGCGGCGGCTGTTGCGATCGCTCGCCGACATCAGGGCCAAGTGCATTGAAACGCGCCTTCTGCTCGTCGTTCAGCGAGTTGTAAAACTGCTCCAATGCCGGCCGCACGATCCTCACCGCGTCGAGCGTTGCGCTGACGCGGTTCGTCATCGCGCGCAAGCGACCGGGTGGCGTCATCGCAAAGGTATCGGCGCAGGATTCCTTGAAGACGTCGGCAGCCTTTGCCGCCGCGGCTTTCAATTCATCGAGCAGGGCGCGCTGCTCGGGCGTCGGCCGTACGGCCCGCGTGATCTCCGCGATCGGCCAGGCGGTCACGCCCTTACCCGGATCTGCACACAATTGCCGGAGAGTCTGTGGGCTCACGCTTGCGCGTCCGCGCGCCCGATAATCGGTGATCGCTGCCCCAGGTTCCGGATATCGGGCGTAAGCGGAATACGGGCTGTCCGTACCCCAGAACACCGTGTCGACGAAGTCGTCATAAGCATAGGCCCAATAGCCGGGGTCGTAGGCGGTGGGCCAGAACGTATATTCGAAGATGTCGGAATAGGCGTAGGGCCAGAATACCGGGCCCAGCCAGGCCACAAACGCCGCGCGGTGGCCGCGCCGCCAGGCATGGCGAGGAGCCCAACCGTTCTCCCGAGCCGTGAGCGCGGCTCGGGCTTGCAGGGCATCATTGCTGCGGAATTGCGCGGCAAATCGCCCGCGTGCCGCAGCCTGCACAGCGGCAGATCGTTCGGCCGAAGGCTGCGGTCCCAGCCGTTGCAGGCGCGCCTGATCGCCTTGCTGCAAGCGCTGCTCGCGCTGGAGCAGGCGGTTCTGTGTCTGCAGCAACCGTTCCTGCGCGCGTTGCGCCCGGAGACTTTCCGGCTTTTGCGTCTGCAATTGCTGCACGCGCTGCTGCAAGCGGTCGATGCGGCTCTGCCGCTCCGTGCTCTGGCGCGACAGTGTGTTACGCTGCCGCTCCTGCACAATTTGCTGTCGCTGCTGGATGCGCTGCTCACGCTGCTGCGCGCGCGTTTCGATCTGTTCCTTCCGCGACGGTCGCGCGCCTATATCGGGCGATGTGCCTGGGCGCGAGGGTGCGGCGATGCGCGGCTCGGGTCTCGTCATGGCCGGTCGCTGCGGCGGCGCGGCCCGCTGGATCTCGGGTCGTGGCCCTGCAACGCGCGGTGCGGCTGCTCGCGGCGGTGCGGCGATTTGCGGCGCCGCGCGCGGGGCCATGGCTGGACGCTGAGGCGGGGGAGCTGCACGGAACGCCGGCGCGGCGGGTCGCGCCATTGCGGGAGGCGCCGCGGGGCGGGCCATAGCCGGAGGTGCCGCTGGGCGGGCCATGGCCGGCGGTGGTCCCGCTGGTCGGGCTGCCGGCGCGGCCGGGGCGCCTGGGCCCGCGCCACCTGGGCCTCCTCGCTGTTGGGCGGACGAGCCGGTGCTCAGCGTGATCGCGGAGACACCAAGAAAAAGCGCTGCAATACGAACGCCGAGCGGAAGCATGACCTCAACTCCCTCGCGCCTCGTCACCCGGAAATGACAACGCGCAAGCGCGGGAATCGTTCGCCTGGGTCTATAACTGGCGTTGCGATATTGCGATGCGGGACCGGGTGCAATTCGTGCACTGTCCTAGCTGACCTCGCACGACACGCTCAGAAATCCCCGGAAGCGGACCCGGCCGCCGCGTACCGGTTCGCCGCTGAGTGAATAGTCCGGAAACCGCGCCAGAAAACGCGAGATCGCGATCGCGCCTTCGAGTCGCGCCAGCGCCATCCCGGCGCATTGATGCGCGCCGGTGCCAAAAGCGAGATGGCGGTTCGGCGTACGGCCGATGTCGAAACGTTCGGGATCGGCGAACTGCGCGGGATCGCGGTTGGCGGCGCCGATGCACAGCGTCACCGGCGTGCCCGCGGGCAATGCGACGCCGCCGAGTTCGAACGGCTCGACCGTCATGCGGTTGCCGAGCTGGTTGGAGCTCTCGAACCGCAGCATTTCCTCGACCGCGGTCTTGATCAGCGCGGGATTCTCGATGAATCGCCGTTTCTCGCTGGCGTGGTTCGACAGCGCCACCAGGCCGTTGCCAATCAAATTGGTGGTGGTCTCGTGGCCGGCATTGAGCAGGAAGATACAGTTGTGCAGCAGCTCCTTTTCGGTCAGCCGTTCGCCATTGTCTTCGCCCTGAATGAGCCGGGTCAGCACATCGCGGTCGGGATTGCCGGGCTTGGCCCGTCGCCGCGCCACCAGCCCTTCGAGGTAGCTGAGGAAATCCTTCACCGCCTTGTTGCCACGGGCGAAGGCGTCCGGGCCGATCACCGGCTCCAGCGCGCCGAGGATAGCCAGCGACCAGTCGCGCAAGGGCTCGCGCTCGCCCTCGGGAACGTCGAGCAGATTACCAATCACCTCGATCGGGATCGCGGCGGCGAAATCGTCGATCAGATCCACCTTACCCTTGGCGGCAATGGCGTCGAGCAGGCGGTCGACCAGCCGGATCAGATCGGGCTCCATGCCGGCGATCGCGCGCGGCGAGAGTGCGCCCATGATCAGCCGTCGGACGCGGGTATGGGCGGGAGGATCGTTGAACACGAGACTGGTGGTGTGGTGCTCGTAGAGCAGGCTGTCGCCATACTTCGGCGAGAACTCCTTCTTCTTGTCCGAAGAGAAGGCTTTGGTGTTCTTGTAGGCTGCAACCAGATCGTCGTAGCGGGTCAGGAAATACGAGCCGTTCGGTAGCCGCTTGACCGGCGCGGTCTCACGTAGCGCGCGATAGGTCGGGTAGGGGTTGGCATAGAACTCCGGCGTCAGCTTTTCGAGGTCGAAGGTAGCCGCCAGTTCGTGCGCATCCAAATTCATGGCTCGCCATACTCTCTGGGAAGATTAAGTAAGCGACTGTCAAATTAGTCGCATTTGCAACTATCTTAGATGCCGTGCCCATGGCGTCAAGCCGGAGCGCAGCTTCCGGCCCCGCACCATCAGCGGCGCGTTCGGGTTGCGGCCGATCCGGGATAAACCGGAAAGGTGAGCGCCGGATTCCCGGAAAAATGGTGCTCGAACAAGGCGATGAGGCTGTGTCTTTGACGTCACCCCGCAGCGGGATTCGCGTGGTGCGCTGCAATAGATCCTTGACTTCGTCAAGGTGAGTAATTACTCACGTCCCTTATGTCTACCCTGCGCATGACCAGTGACTTGCGGCGGCAATTGATCTTGAGCGCCGCCAAGCGATGCTTTGCTCGTAACGGCTTTGCCGGCACCACGACCAAGAGCGTGGCGGCGGCCGCGGCCATTTCGGAAGGGCTGCTGTTCAAGCACTTCCCCTCCAAGGCTGCGCTCTACGCCGAAATCCTCGCGGAGGAGTGCGAGGCCGATCCGGATTTCGCGCACCTGCTCGGCCAGGAGCCTTCAACTGCCACACTGGTTGAACTGGTCAAGAGCATGGTTGGCCATTTCATGGAGGTGTCCGACGGGTCGGATCAGGAGGAAGCGCAGCGGCTGCGGCTGATGACGACCAGCCATCTCGATGACGGCGAGTTCGCGCGTCTGCTCTACGACAAGATCAGTGGCCTGATCGGGCCGGTGTTCACCGCATCGATCGAACGCGCGGTAGCGGCCGGCGACGCGTCGCGGATCGGCAGCGATCCGCTCAACCTGTTCTGGTTCGCGCACCACACCGTGCTGATGGCCGCGCTCACGAGGCTTCCGGCCGTGCCCTGTCTTTCCTACGGCAACGCCGCCGATCTGGAGCGGCAGCTTTGTCAATTCATCCTGCGCGGCATCGGACTTACCGAAGCCGCAATTGCTTCTCATTTGGACTGCGAGCTGTCGCCGACTTCGGGACAATCGGTAACTGCAGAAAGTGCATGACATGAATATCGTGACTGAACACAAGATATCGGGCAAGCCGATTGTCGACAAGCCGCACAAGCGGCCGGTGCGGATGGTGCGCTGGTTCATCGTCGTGGGACTGCTGCTGACCTTGCTGGTCGGCGGTCTCGTCTGGTTCAACTACTTCCGCGGCAAGATGATTGCGCAGTTCTTTGCGAACAACAAACCGCCGCCGACCAGTGTCAACATTGCCACGGCGAAGTCCGAAACCATTCCGAATCTCCTGACTGCGGTCGGCGATCTCGCCGCCGTGCATCAGGTTAATGTCACGTCGGACGTCAACGGGCGCATTACCGATATCCAGTTCACGGCGGGTGCGAGCGTGAAAGAGGGCGCGCCGCTGCTGCAATTGTTCGACGGCCCCGAACAGGGCGACCTCGCCAACTTCAAGGCACAGCAGCGGGTGGCGCAGATCTCGCTGGATCGCGCCAAGCAGTTGATGGAGCGCCAGGTCGGACCGCAGGCGACCGTGGATACTGCGCAGGCTGCATTCGATCAGGCCAGCGCCGGCATCGCCAAGACCGAGGCGATCATCTCGCAGAAGCTTGTGCGGGCTCCGTTCAGCGGCGAACTCGGCGTTCGCAAGGTCGAGGTCGGACAATACCTGACCGCCGGCACGCAGATCGTCTCGTTGACCGATCTGTCCGTGCTGTTTGCGAATTTCACCGTGACGGAAAAGGACTCCGGCCAGCTCAAGGTCGGCCAGATCGTTCGTATCGCCGTCGATGCCTATCCGGGCCAGACCTTCGAAGGCAAGATCACGACCATCGAGCCGCAGATCGCGACCGATACGCGCAACATTCGCGTGCAGGCGACGATGCAGAACCCGGATCGCATCCTCAAGCCCGGCATGTTCGCGACCACCACTGTGGTGCTGCCGGACAAACCGCCGGTCATCACCGTGCCCGAAACCGCGGTCGACTACACGCTCTATGGCGACTCGGTCTTCCTGCTCGGCGAGAAGAAGGAAGCGGACGGCAAGACCAGCCTCACGGTCACGCGTAGCTTCGTGCAGACCGGCAAGCGCGTCGAAGGACGGGTTGAGATCCTGAAGGGTTTGAAGGACGGCGACCGCGTCGTGGCGGTGGGGCAACTCAAGCTGCAATCGGGGTCGGCCGTGACGATCTCGACCGATCCGACACCGCCGATTCCGGCGAAGCCGCCGCGTTACTAACGCGCACACTGACAAACGAACGCGGCCCCGAGGGGCCGCGTTGGCGAAAGACGGGCAGCGAGAGTGCGCCCGAAACTGCTGAACCCACCGGGATAATCTGCAATGACCGCCTTAACCGATATCTTCATCAAGCGTCCGGTCCTGTCGGTCGTCGTCAGCCTGCTGATCCTCCTGATCGGCCTGCGGGCCGCCAGCGTATTGCCGATCCGGCAATATCCGAAGCTGTCGAACACGGTGGTGAACATCATCACCTCCTATCCGGGCGCGTCGGCTAACCTCATTCAGGGCTTCATCACCACGCCGATCGAGCAGGCGGTCGCCTCGGCCGAGGGTGTTGACTACATCACCTCGTCGTCCGTGCTGGGCACCAGCACGATCCAGGTCTACATCAAGCTGAATTTCGACCCGAACCAGGCGCTGACCGAAGTTCTCGCCAAGGTGAACTCGGTCAAATACCTGATCCCGAAGGAATCGAACGACCCGGTCATAACCAAGAAGACCGGCCAGACCACGGCCGTGATGTATCTCGGCTTCTCCAGCGACGAACTCTCAGGCTCGGCGATTTCAGACTATCTGACACGCGTGGTGCAGCCGGTGCTGTCGACGGTCGACGGTGTGGCATCCGCCGACATTCTCGGCGGGCAAACGTTCGCGATGCGGCTGTGGCTCGATCCGGTGCGGATGGCCGGGCGCGGCGTATCGCCGAGCGATGTTTCGGCGGCAATTGCCGCCAACAACTTTCAGGCCGCGGCCGGCCAGGCCAAGGGCCATTTGATCGTCTCGAACGTTTCGACGAACACAGACCTGCGGAATCTCGATCAGTTCAAGAAGATGATCGTCAAGTCCAGGGACGGCGGATTCGTGCGGATCGAGGATATCGCGACCGTCGAACTTGCGGCCCAAAGCTCGGATGCGAGCGTTGCATTCAGCGGCGAGCGTGCGATCTTCATCGGCGTGGAGGCGACCCCGCAAGGCAATCCGCTGACGCTAGTCAAGGGCGTTCGCGCGCTGTTTCCGGAGCTGGAACGCAACCTTCCGCCTTCGATGAAGATGAAGGTGGCCTACGATTCGACCAAGTTCATTCAGTCATCGATCGACGAGGTGAAGAACACGCTGATCGAGGCCGTGCTGATCGTCGTGGTCGTGATCTTCCTGTTCCTGGCCTCGTTCCGCTCGGTTATCATTCCCGTGGTCACGATTCCGCTGTCGCTGATCGGTGTCTGCAGCCTGATGCTGGCGATGGGCTTTAGCTTCAACCTGTTGACGCTGCTGGCGATGGTGCTGGCGATCGGGCTCGTGGTCGACGACGCCATCGTGGTGGTGGAGAACATCCATCGCCATCTGGAAGAGGGAAAAACCCCGGTGCAAGCGTCTCTGCAGGGCGCGCGCGAAATCGTCGGCCCCGTGATCTCGATGACGATCACGCTGGCGGCGGTGTATGCGCCGATCGGCTTCCTCGGCGGCTTGACCGGTTCGCTGTTTCGAGAGTTTGCTTTCACGCTCGCGGGCGCGGTGATCGTGTCCGGCGTGATCGCGCTGACGCTGTCGCCGATGATGTGCTCGGTTCTCCTGAAGAGCGCGGACGAGGGGCGATTCTCGAGGCTGGTCAACAGGGTGTTCGGCGCGATGACGCGCTGGTACGGCCGCCAGCTCGACCGCTCGCTCGACTATCGTCCGATCACCGGGCTGTTCGCGCTGACAATCCTCGGTCTGGTCGGCTTCCTCTATATGAACACTTCAAAGGAACTCGCGCCCGAGGAGGACCAGGGCATCGTGTTCTCGGTGACCAAGGCGCCGAAATACGCCAACATCGACTATGTCGATTTCTACGGCGAAAAGCTCGACAAGGCGTTCCAGAAGTTTCCCGAGACCGATCTCCGCTTCGTCCTGAACGGTATCACCGGCCCGCAGGGCGGTATTGCCGGCATGCTGCTGAAGCCGTGGGACGAGCGCGAGCGTTCCTCGATCGCGCTGAAGCCGCTGGTACAGGCGGAGCTCTCAAAGATCGAAGGTGTTCAGGCGTTCGCGTTCAACCTGCCGCCGCTTCCGGGTGGACCCGGCGGCCTGCCGATACAGATGGTGATCAATTCGACTGCCGGCTTCCAGGCCGTTTATGATGAGATGGCGAAGCTGAAGGACGCCGCGCGAAAGAGCGGGCTCTTCATCGTCTCCGACAGCGATCTCGACTTCAACCAGCCGGTGGTGCGCGTCTCCATCGACCGTTCCAAGGCGAGCGATCTCGGCATCAACATGTCGCAGGTCGGCAGCACGCTACAAACGCTCCTGGGCGGCAATTACGTCAACCGCTTCAACCTCGAAGGTCGCTCGTACCAGGTGATCCCGCAGGTGCCTCGCGGCATGCGGCTGTCGCCGGAATCGCTCGGCGGTTACTATGTTCCGACCAGCACCGGGCAGCTGGTGCCGCTGTCGACCATCGTGTCGATCCAAACCGATACCGATCCGAATTCGCTGACGCATTACAACCAGCTCAACTCCGCGACCTTCTCGGCGGTGCCGATGCCGGGCGTAACGGTTGGGCAGGCCGTGGACTTCCTGGAGAGCGAAGCGAAGAAGTTGCCCGCCGGCTTCGGTCACGACTATCTGGCCGACTCCCGCCAATATGTGCAGGAGGGCAATCAGCTCGCGATCACGTTCGGCTTCGCGCTGATCATCATCTTCCTGGTGCTGGCAGCTCAGTTCGAGAGCCTGCGCGATCCGCTGGTGATCATGATCAGCGTTCCCATGGCGATCGTCGGTGCGCTGATCCCGCTGTTCTTCGGCGTGGCGACCATCAACATCTACACGCAGGTCGGCTTGCTGACGCTGGTCGGCCTCATCACCAAGCACGGCATCCTGATGGTGGAGTTCGCCAACGAATTGCAGCTCAAGGAAGGTCTCGACAAGCGCTCGGCGATCGAGATGGCGGCCCGCATCCGGCTGCGTCCAATCCTGATGACGACGGCGGCGATGGTCACCGGCCTGATCCCGCTGCTGACCGCGACCGGCGCTGGTGCGGCGAGCCGTTTCTCGATCGGTCTCGTCGTGGTCTCCGGCATGTCGATCGGCACGCTGTTCACGCTGTTCGTGCTGCCCGCGGTCTATGTCTGGCTGGCCACCGACCACCAGGCGA
This sequence comes from Bradyrhizobium sp. AZCC 1610, assembly GCF_036924515.1. Lineage (NCBI taxonomy): Bacteria > Pseudomonadati > Pseudomonadota > Alphaproteobacteria > Hyphomicrobiales > Nitrobacteraceae > Bradyrhizobium > Bradyrhizobium sp. AZCC 1610. The sequence goes on from NZ_JAZHRR010000001.1 coordinate 1,678,767, forward strand.
AGGCCGGTTCGGAGCGGACCAAGGAGATTGCCGACTTCGATCTCGGGAGGCCGGCGCTCAAACCGACCTGAGCCTTCGCAACGGGCAATAATAGCGAGCGACGGCAGCGGAAATCGCTGCCGTCGCTTTTTTCGTGTCGGGGGTATGCCGTCCGGCGACGCCGCCGGCTCTCCGTGCTAGGAAAGAAGAAAAGCAGGGAGCCAACATGACGAGCGACTTTCCCGCCGGCAACTACCGCTTCATTCCTGGCGTGTTTCAGTATTCTGGTGGGGTGGCGGCCAACCCCGGCCATGAAATCGAACGCGTGCGTTTCGACCAACGAGTGCCGCTGGCCGAAGGTTTTGCGCAAATCGAAAAATACATTCAGGCGGCGGGAAGGCCCCTGACATCGTTCTGCGCCTGCGAATTGCGATCACCCGCGGCGTTCACCGACGAAGGATTTCGCAATTTCAACCTGCACTACGTCAAGACGCTGGCGGAGTGGGGCGTGTATGACGGCAAGACCAATCCGGTGGCGCGCAGCAATGTCTGTCCGGAGGTCGATCCGCCGGCCGAGCCGTCGTTCTACGCCTTTTCGTTTACGCGGCCGAGCCAGCGCACGGCGCCGAGCTTCGTGATCGCGGGAAGCGGCGAGTCGCAGGAAGGCAACGCCAGCTATGCGGAGCGCACGGTGCGCTATCGCGACACGAGCCCTGAGGGCATTGCGGAGAAAGTCCGGTATGTTGCCGGCGTGATGGAGCGGCGCATGGGCGAGTTCGGGTTCGGCTGGAAAGATGCGACAGATGTGCAGACCTACACCATCCACGATTTTCACCACGTCTTTGCCGAAGCGCTCGTTCGCCGAGGCGCCGCGCGTTCGGGTCTGACTTGGCATTTTGCCCGGCCTCCGGTGATCGATCTTGAGTACGAGATGGATTGCCGCCGGGTGCTGCGGGAAGTGGTGATTTAGCGGCAGTTAGGTGAATTGCTCGTCATTGCGAGGAGCGAAGCGACGAAGCAATCCATCTTCCTTGCTGCGCGATGGATTGCTTCGCTGCGCTCGCAATGACGACTTTCCAGCGCCTACCGCTCCCTCGGATCCAGCGCGTCGCGCAGGCCGTCGCCGACCAGGTTGAACGATAGCACCACGAGAAAGATCGCCAGTCCCGGCCAGACCGCCATCCAGGGCGCGTTGGTGAGGAAGCGTTGCGCAACGTTCAGCATGCTGCCCCAGGATGGCGCCGGCGGCTGCTGGCCGAGGCCGAGGAAGGACAGCGCGGCTTCCGCGATGATTGCGACGGCGATCGACAGTGTCGCCTGTACGAGCAGCGCCGGCATGATGTTCGGCAGGATGTGAAATAGCGCAATGCGCCAGCGCGGATTGCCCATGGCGCGCGCGGCCTCGACATAATCCTCGACCTTGACGCTCATCACCTGGCCTCGCGTAAGCCGCACGAAGATCGGCGTCGCAGATATGCCGATCGCGATCATGGCATTGCCGAGGCTCGGCCCCAGAAACGCGGCCAACGCGATCGCGAGGATCAGGAACGGGCAGGCCAGCATCGCGTCCGTCATGCGGCTGATCAGGGCGTCGATGAAGCCGCCGCGATAACCCGACAAGAGACCGAGCGGTACGCCGATCGAAAGTGCGATCCCGACCGAGATCGCGCCGGCGAGAAGCGAAGCCCGCGCGCCGTAAATCACGCGGGCGAGAATGTCGCGGCCGAGCTCGTCAGTTCCGAACCAGTGCAGCGCGGAAGGCGGCTTGCGCACCAGCGACCAACTCGTCGCGATCGGCTCATAAGGCGAGATCAGCGGCGCAAACAGTGAGAGCAGAACAAAGGTTGCGATCACGACAAGCCCCGCCACCGCGCCCTTGCGCTTGACCAGCCGGCGCAACGCGCGCCGCGCCGGACTCTCCAGTTCGTCGGAAGCGGTCAGCTTGATCACGCCGAGGGCCGCGTCGGTCATGGCCTAAACCCTCAGCCGTGGATTGACGAGCACATAGGCGATATCGGCGATCAGGTTCAGCGTGATGTAGATCGTCGCCGTCGTCAGCACGACGCCCTGCACAACCGCATAATCGCGATTGAAGACCGCATCGACGATCAGCTTGCCAAAGCCCGGAATCGAGAAAATCTGCTCGGTCAGAACCGCGCCCGACAGCAGCGTGCCCAGTTCGAGCGCGCCGAGCGTGATAATTGGTGTCAGCGCGTTGCGCATGGCATGCTTGAGAATGACGGAGCGCTCGGAGAGGCCCTTGGCGCGGGCGGTGCGGACGTAGTCGCTTTCCAGCACCTGCAGCATGGCGCTGCGGGTATGCCGCATCAGGATCGCGGCAATCGCATTGCCCAGCACGAAGGCCGGCATGATGGTGGAGGCGATGCTGGCGCGCCAGTTCTCGGTCAGCGGCACATAGCCCGACGCCGGCAGCCAGCCGAGCTTGATCGAGAACAGGAAGATCAGCATGATCCCGAGCCAGAAATTCGGCGTCGAGATACCCCACAGCGCGAAGAAATTGGCGCCATAGTCCCAGGCCGTGCCTTTCTTGACGGCCGATACTATCCCTGCGGGGATTCCGATCAGGAAGGCGATGACGATAGCCATCGACGCCAGTTGCATCGTCACCGGGAGTTTCTGCCCGATCAATTCGCGCACCGATACCTTGTTGCGCAACGACTCGCCGAAATCGCCCGATAGCACGCCCTTGACCCAGTAGACATACTGCACCGGCACCGGCTGATCGAGCCGGTATTGCTGGCGGATCTGCGCGATGACATCAGGGTCGCGCTCCTCGCCCGCCATCACCAGCGCCGGATCGCCCGGCAGCAATTGCTGCAGCGAGAAGATCAGGATCGAGACGAAGAACAGCGTCGGGATCAACTGGACCACGCGCCGTGCGAGGAAATTCAGCATGGTGTCATCCGTGTCCCGGGCGCAGCGCAGCGTGCAACGATGCGCGCGGCAGAACCGGGACCCATGTCCAATGAGCAATAGGTCCCGGCTCAGCGGTGCACCGCTGTCGCGCTGCACCGCGTCCGGGACACGAGATCACACGAACCTCCCTCACTTCAGCTTCAGCCCGACCACGCGCACCAGCCCGTCCGGCATCTGCTTGTAGCCATCGAGCTTGGTGGTATGCGCGATCAGGATGCGGCGATGGTAGATGTAAAGCAGTGGCTTTTCCTCGAGCACGATCTTCGCCAGTTTTTCATAGATCGCCTTGCGCTGTGCCTGATCCGTCACAAGACGCCCGTCATCGAGCGCCTTGTCGGCTTCCTTGTTGGACCAGCCGCTGTAGTTCTGCGGTGCGTCGGTCTTCTGGAAGACGTAGGAATTGCCGTCCGGATCGATCCGGCCGCTCCAGGCCAGCAGATAGGCCTGATATTCTCCAGCCTCGGCCTGCTTCAATGACGTCGCGAACTCGGTGACCCTGAGCTTCATGTCGAAACCCGTCTCCGCCGCCATCGACTGAATCACCTGGGCGGCTGCTTCGGTTTCTGCTCCCTTTGACACCATGAAGTCGATGCTGATCGGTGTCGTGATGCCCGCTTCCTTCAGCAGCGCCTTGGCCTTGGCGACGTCGCGTTTCGGTATCGGAAAGGCCTTCTGGTAATAGGGATGATCGGGGTTGACCCACTGGTTTCCGGGCTTGAACTCGCCGTTGGACACCACTTGGCTGATCGCGTCGCGGTCGAGCGAGAGGTCGAGCGCCTGTCGCACTTTGGCGGATTGGCTGAGCGGCGCCTTGGCCTTGTCCTTGCCGACATTCAGCGTCACGCCCTGATAGCCGAGCTCGATCGCGCTGGACAATTTGAGTTTCGGATCCGACTGCACCTCTTTGAGGTCTGTCGCGAGCACGCGTTCGATCAGATCAAGGCCGCCGGATTTCAGATTGGCAAGGCGCACCGTCGCATCCACCAGAGGCAGGTAGACGATGCGGTCGATATGGATTTTGTCCTTGTTCCAGTAATCGGCGAATTTTTCGAACACCATGCGGTCCTGCTGCACGCGTTCGACGAACTTGTAGGGACCGGCGCAAACCGGTCGCAGTCCGAACTTGTCGCCGGCCTCTTTGGCCGCCTTGGGCGACACCATCATCCCGGCGCGATCGGTGAGCTGTGCGACCAGCGGCGAATAGGGCGCCTTCAGTGTCAGCTTGATGGTGAGGGGATCGACGACATCGATATGATCGACGGCTGCCAGTTCCGGTTTTCGGAACGAGCCCGGAAATGTCAGATGGCGCTCCAGCGAAAACTTTGCAGCCTCCGCAGTGAAGGCCTCGCCGTCGTGAAACTTGACGCCGGGCCTGAGCTTGATGGTGACTTCCTTGCCGTCGCCCGAAGTTTCGTGGCTCAGCGCGAGCTGCGGCACGATGTTGAGCTTTTCGTCGATGTCGAACAGCTTGTCGCAGAACGATGCGAACACGATGCGGCCCACGTAAGTCCGCGCCATGCTCGGGTCGAGGATATCTGGATCCTCGGCGAGCCCGATGCGAAGCGTCGTCTGGGCCTGAACGGGTGCCGGAAGCGACAGCAGGAGAGCTGCCGCCGTTGCTGCCATACGCCAGATTTTCATCGCTGCTATCCCCATGTCTACGATTGCACTGAAACCGTCGGTGTTCCCGATATATCAACCCCGGCGCGGCCTGCACCTTCCGTGCCACCGCTGAAGGCGGCGACCAATTTTTCCAGCACCGGCGAAAAGCCGCCATCGGCCGGCACGATATTCTCGGGCGCCGGCAATTCCGCGGTGCGGTGACAGGCGGTGGCGTGCCCTGTGCCGTCGGCGAGCAGTAGCGGAACCTCGGTGCGGCAGCGCTCGACGACATAGGGGCAGCGGGTATGGAAGCGGCAGCCGGAGGGCGGATTGAGCGCGCTCGGCATCTCGCCCTCCAGCACGATGCGGCCGCGTTTGGCCTGCGGCTTGGGTACGGGGATCGCCGACAGCAGCGCGCGGCTATAGGGATGCCGGGGTGCGGCAAATAGCGCGTCGGCGGCCGCGGTCTCAACGATGCCGCCGAGATTCATCACGGCGACGCGGTCGGCAATGTGCTTCACGACCGCAAGATCGTGTGAAACGAAGATGTAGGCGAGGCCGAGCCGGTCCTGCAGGTCGCGCAACAAATTGAGGATTTGCGAGCGGATCGAGACGTCGAGCGCGGATACTGGCTCGTCGCAGATGATCAGTTTCGGCTCCACCGCGAGCGCCCGCGCAATCGCGATGCGCTGGCGCTGGCCGCCGGAAAATTCATGCGGATAGCGGCGGGCAAAGCGTGGCTCCAGCCCGACCAGCCGCAGCAATTCTTCAACTCGCTGGCGCCGGCGCGGTGACGGCACCAGATCGTGCAGCGCCAGCGGCTCGGTGAGGATCTGGCTGACAGTCATACGCGGGTTGAGCGACGCATAGGGGTCCTGGAAAATGATCTGCGCGTCGCGGCGGAAAGCGCGCAACTTATTGGCGCCAAGCGCGCCGAGATCGCGGCCTTCGAAGCGCACTGTTCCGGCATCCGGCTCGATCAGCCGCAGCACCAGCCGGCTCACCGTGGATTTGCCGCAGCCGGATTCGCCGACCAGCGCCAGCGTCTTGCCGGCCTCGACGGTAAAGCTGACGCCGTCGACCGCTTTGATATAGGCGGTGGGTCGGCCGAACACCGACCGCGCGGCGACGAAATGCTTCACCAGGCCTTCGACTTCGAGAAGGGCGGTCATGATGTGCCCCCGCCGGTATCGTGTCCCGGGCGCAGCGCAGCGCGAAGCGATGCGCTGCAGAACCGGGACCCACTGCAAGAGACAGGGAAAGTCGGCCCCGGTTCAGCAACGCACCACTGCGCTTCGCTTGTGCTGCACTGCGCCCGGGGAACGGAGAGCGTGGCGGTCATGACACCAGCCGTTCCAGCGGCGCCCGGATACAGCGCGAGGTGTGGCCCGTGCTCACGATGGCCAGCGGCGGCGGCGCAGCCACGCAGGTCTCGATGACAAAGGGACAGCGCGCAGCAAAACGGCAGCCGGACGGCGGGTTTGCCATGTTCGGCACCATGCCCTCGATGGTCGCCAGATGCGCGGCGCGGCGGCCGAGCCGCGGGATCGAGCCGAGCAGGCCGACGGTGTAGGGATGCTGCGGATTGGCGAAGAGCTCGTCGACCGGCGCGCGCTCGACGATCTCGCCGGCATACATCACCGCGACCTCGTCGCAGACCTCGGCAACCACGCCGAGATCGTGGGTGATCAGAATGATCGCAGCCCCGCTAGCGGCCTTGAGCTCCCGCATCAGGTCGAGAATCTGCGCTTGCAGCGTCACGTCCAGCGCCGTGGTCGGTTCGTCCGCGATCAGGAGGCGCGGGTCGCAGGCCAGCGCCATCGCGATCATCACGCGCTGGCGCATGCCGCCGGAGAGCTTATGCGGGTACTCGTCGATCCGCTTGTCGGGCGAGGAGATGTGGACGCGGCGCAGCAGCTCGATGGCGCGCTCGCGCGCCTGCCGCCGTGAGCCGCCGCGATGGCGCAGAATCGTCTCGATGATTTGGTCGCCGATGGTAAAGCTCGGATTGAGCGAAGTCATCGGCTCCTGAAAAATCATCGCGAGCCGGTTGCCGCGCAGGTCGCGCAGGGTTTCGTCAGGCACATCCAGCAGGTCGAAGCCGTCGAAGCGGATCGAGCCGGAGACTTCGGCAGAATGCTTTGACAACAACCCCATGATCGCCAGCGACGTTACGCTCTTGCCGCAGCCGGATTCACCGACAAGGCCGAGCGTCGCGCCATTGGCGACGCTGAGATCGACGCTGTCGACCGCGTGCGTGGTGCGGCCATCGTCGCCGTGGAAGACCACGCGCAGGCCTTCGATATCGATGAGCGGGCCCGCGGTCATGCCTTGCCCGCCGTCGCCGCTTCGATGCGCGCATCAATGACCGCGCGGTCCGTGATCCCGGCCGGGTTCTTCCGCGTCGGCAGGAACGGGCGGAAATGCACCCAGCGCTCGCGGCTCACCTGTTCCAGCCGATCGAGTTCGGCAAGCGGATCGGTATGGTCGTCGACGCGCAGGTCGAGGTCGGACCATTCCTCCTCGCCATGGATCAGCAACGCCGCGGATTGCTTGCCGCGCTTGTCGCCGCCGGCGGCTTCGCCGGCCTTCATGGCCACGATCAGCCGTTGCGCGAAGAGCAGTTTGGCGTTGGCGAGATAAGCCTGCGCGGTGTCGTCGAGCACGGCGGCGCCCGCCAGCATATTGCCGGCAAGAGAGAAGCCGTCGCCCTGAATGTGGCCGCACCAATCGACGCATTCGCTGCCGGTATGTGCAGCGACGCGGCCCTTGATATCCATGACATGCAGTTGCCGGCACGCGCGGCCGTCATCGGCGGCAATCAGCGTATCGATAACCTCGCGAGGGCTGCGCCCCTCGCGCAACAGCTTGACGCCATCGATACCGTAATACGGATTGACCAGCGCCTGCGTCGCGACACCGCCGATGCCGGGTGCGATATGCGGCACACGTGCGCCGACCGCGAAAAACCTGGTCGCAACCGCGATGCCGATTTGGCCGGTGAGGGGATCGCGCGCGATGATCGACCATGTCATCTTTTGTTGTCTCTTCGAACTATCGTCCCGCCGCGTAGCCCTGCATGCCCCTGGGATTGGCGGCAGCGCGGCGGCGGCGGCCAACTTTGGAGGCTGCAGTGAGGCGGCCTTCCGACCAGTCGGGGCCGATCTCGACGACGTGGCCGCGGCTTTTCAGCGTATCGATCGTCGCCTTCGGCACGCGGTTCTCGACCACGAGCACGCCGGGACGCGCGGTGCGCGGCCAGAACGAGATCGGGAAGTGTTCGGAGTGCCAGGCGGGCGCGTCGATCGCTTCCTGCAGGTTCAGTTTGGCGTGGACGTGCCGCAGGAAGAATTGCGTGGTCCATTGATCCTGCTGGTCGCCGCCGGGCGATCCCCAGGCCATGTACGGCTCGCCGTCGCGCAGCCCCATGGTGGGGGAGAGCGTGGTGCGCGGGCGCTTGCCCGGCGCCAGCGCCGCGGGGTGATCTTCTTCCAGCCAGAACATCTGCGCGCGGCTGCCGAGGCAGAAACCGAGTTCCGGAATGACCGGCGAGGATTGCAGCCAGCCGCCGGACGGCGTTGCCGACACCATGTTGCCGGCCTGATCAATGATGTCGAAATGCACGGTATCGCCGCGCACCTCGCCGAAGCGGCCGACTGTCGGCTCGCCCGCGCCCATGGCGCCGACCGCCTCGCGGTGACCTTCGGCGCGGCGCAGTTTGACGACCGAGCCAAAACCTTCGATCGAGCCGGGGAGGAAATCGAGGGAGGCTTTATCCCTTGAGATCAGCTTGCGTCGCTCGTCATTGTAGGCATCCGACAGCAAGGTTGCGATCGGGATGTCGGTGAATTTCGGGTCGCCATAAAACTTCTCGCGGTCGGCGAAGGCGAGTTTTGCGCATTCGATCTGCAGATGAATGAATTCGGGGCCGGCGGGATCGAGCCCGTCGAGCTCAAAGCCCTTCAGCAGCGCGAGCTGCTGCAGCATGACAGGACCCTGGCTCCAGACGCCGGGCTTGCAAACGGTGTAGCGGCCGTAGTCGTAGGTCAGCGGCGCCTCGACGGTTGGCTGCCAGCGCGCCATGTCATCGGCCGAAAGCACGCCGCGATGCGGCGAGCCGCTGACATCCATGACGTCCTGTGTGCGGCAGAACTTGTCGATCGCTTCCGCCACAAAACCCTGCGACCAGGATTTTCGCGCACGTTCGATCTGCGCGATGCGATCGCCGCCCGCGCTTTCGGCCTCCTCGAGGATGCGGGCGTAAGTTTCGGAGAGCTGCTTGTTGGTGAAGAGCGTGCCGGGCCTGGGCACCTCGTTGTTCGGCAGGTAGACCGCCGCCGATGTCGTCCAGTGCTTGCGAAATAATTGCTCGACGACCTGAATGGTCGCGGACGCGCGCTCGACCAGCGGATAGCCGTCGCGCGCATAGGCAATCGCGGGCTCCAGCACATCGCGCAGCCGCATCATGCCGTAGTCACGCAGCAGCAGCATCCAGGATTCGAACGTGCCGGGCACGCAGGCGGCAAGAAGCCCCGTGCCGGGCACCATTTCCAGGCCTTCGCTCTTGTAATGCGCGATGGTCGCCTTGGCTGGCGCGGGACCCTGGCCGCAGATCACCTCGGTGCGGCCGCGTTTGGTGTCATGCACGATGATCGGCACGTCGCCGCCCGGACCGTTCAGATGCGGCTCGACCACCTGCAGCGTAAACGCGGTGGCAACACCGGCGTCGAAGGCGTTGCCGCCTTTTTCCAGGATGCCCATGCCGACGGCGGTAGCGATCCAGTGCGTCGAGGTGACCACGCCAAAGGTGCCTTCGATTTCGGGCCGGGTGGTGAATGGATCGGGATTGATGTTGCTCATGGGAGTCCGATGCGGGGCTGGTATCGTGGTGCTGAAACACTTGACCACAGGCGCGGCTGGATGCCAACCGCTGGGATGCCACGCATTGCACCCATCTCCGTGATCATACCAAGGCCGTGGTCTCAACCGGATGGTTGACGGCATGGCAGGCGACGCCGTCGATCAGGACGGGCGCTTCCCTGCGGCAGAGATCGAACGCCAGCGGGCAGCGCGGGTTGAAGGCGCAGCCGGGCGGCGGATGGATCGGATTGGGGATTTCGCCCTTGACCGGAATCCGCTGGCGGCCGGACATCGCGAGATCAGGAACCGCGCCCAGCAGCATCTTGGTGTAGGGCATTCGGGGATTGGCGAACAGCTCGCGGCCTTCGGCAATCTCGACGATGCGGCCGAGATACATCACGCCGATCCGCGTCGCCATGTGGCGGACCACGGCGAGGTTATGGCTGATCAAGAGGTAGGTCAGCCCGAACTTGTCCTGCAGGTCGCGCATCAGGTTGAGGATCTGCGCCTGCACGGAAACATCCAGCGCCGAGGTCGGCTCGTCGCAGACGATGAATTCGGCCTCCGACGCTAGCGCGCGCGCGATCGCGATGCGCTGACGCTGGCCGCCGGAAAACTCGTGCGGATATTTCAGGCCGTCGTCGGGATGCAGGCCGACGACGCTCAACAATTCGCCGACGCGCGCGCGGATATCGCGCTCGCCCTGGATCAAGTCGAAGGCGCGGATCGGTTCGGAGACGATGGCATCGACCCGAAAACGCGGATTGAGGCTCGCATAGGGGTCCTGGAAGATCATCTGGATGCGGCGGCGGAGCCGCTGCCGCGCCTGTGCCTGCCTCGCATTCGTCATCGACACGCCGTCGATGATCACTTCGCCCGAGCTCGGCGGCAGCAACCCCACCACCATCCGCGCCACGGTGGTCTTGCCCGAGCCTGACTCGCCGACGAGCGCGAAGGTCTCGCCCTTCCTGATATCGAAGGTCACGCCGTCGACGGCTTTCAGGAATTCCAGATGCCCACCTTCCAGCACGCGGTTGAGCCACGGTTTTGAGACGTCGAACACGCGGCGCAAATTTCTCACATCGACAAAGGAGGCCGTCATGCTGCGGTCTCCTTCGCGGTTTCGTTTGGCGCGGTATCGAAGAGATGGCAGGCCACCGCGTGCGAGCCGTGCTTGAGCGGCTCCGGCCGGTCGACGCGGCAACGGTCGAACGCAAAAGCGCAACGCGGATTGAACGAGCAGCCCGGCGGGATCGCCGACAGGCGCGGCATCGAGCCCGGGATCTGCACCAGGCGCTTGTCTTCGCCCGCAAGCGTCGGGATGGCGCCCATCAATCCCTTGGCGTAGGGATGCAGCGGGTTCTGCACCACATCCTGCACCGGGCCGATCTCGGCGATCCGGCCCGAATACATCACGGCGACTCGGTCGGAGGTCTCGGCGATCACGCCCATGTCGTGGGTGACCAGCATCACCGCCGTGCCGTGATCGCGCCCGAGGCGCTTGATCAGCGAAATGATCTGCGCCTGCACGGAGACGTCGAGCGCGGTGGTCGGCTCGTCGGCGATGATCAGTTCCGGCTCGGCGCAGATCGCAAGGGCAATCACGACGCGCTGGCGCATGCCGCCGGAGAATTCGTGCGGATAGGCGTCGATGCGCTTTTCCGGCGCGGGGATTCCGACTTCGGCGAGCAGATCGATAGCGCGCTTGCGCGCCGCCGTCTCCGAAAGATTCATGTGGGTCCGGATCGTCTCGACGATCTGGTCGCCGATCCGGTAGAGTGGATTGAGGCTGGTCAGCGGATCCTGGAAGATCATCCCGATCCGTTTTCCCCGGATGCGGCGGATTTCTTCCGGCGGCAGATGATCGATCCGCGTTCCCGACAGGTAGATCTCGCCGCCCGCGATGCGGCCGGGTGGATCGATCAATCCGATCACGGCTAGTCCCGTGACTGATTTGCCGGCCCCTGACTCGCCGACCACGCCGAGCACTTCGCCCTTGGCGATGTCGAAGGAGACGCCGTTGATCGCGCGCAGCGCGCTGCGGCGGGTGAGGAATTCCACCTCGAGGTTACGCACGGAGAGAACGGGTACGGTCATCGGAGCTTTGGATTGAGCGCGTCGCGCAGCCAGTCGCCAAGCAGGTTGATGGAAAGGATCAGTCCCGCTAGCGCAATGCCTGGGAAGGCCACGATCCACCATTCGCCGGCGAACAGGTAATTGTTGCCGATCCGGATCAGGGTGCCGAGCGAGGGCATGGTGTCGGGCATGCCGGCGCCCAGAAACGACAGCGTCGCCTCGGTGATGATGGCGAGTGCTAGGTTGATGGTTGCGATCACCAGAATTGGGCCCATCGTGTTCGGCAACACGTGCCGGAAAATGATCTTGGTCGCGGGGAGGCCGATCAACTGCGCGGCCGCGACATAGTCCTTGTTCTTTTCGACCATGACCGAGCCGCGCACGGTGCGGGCATATTGTACCCAGAAGCTCAGCCCGATGGCGACCACCAGCACCGCCAGCGTACTCATGGCATCTAAGCGGTTGCCGAACACGGACTTGGCAACGCCGTTGACCAATAGTGCGATCAGGATCGCGGGGAAGGTGAGCTGCACATCGGCAATGCGCATGATCAGCCCGTCGACTGCACCACCGACATAACCCGCGATGAGGCCAAGCGTGATGCCGAGCGTGCCGGCAAAGACGACGCCGAGTATGCCGACCACCAGCGAAATCCGCAAACCGTAGAGAATGGCGGAAAACACGTCGCGGCCCTGCTCGTCGGTGCCGAGCAGGAACGGGCTCTGGCCCTCGGCCGTCCATAGCGGCGAGATCCGCGAATTCATCAATTGCAGCTGCGCCGGGTCGAACGGGTTCTGCACCGCGATCTGCGATGCAAAGATCGCCAGCAGGAAGAACAGGACGGTTACGGCCGCCGCGACCATGGTCATTCGGGAGCGGCGGAACGAATAGAAAATATCGCTGTCGAGCGTGCGCTTGAACCAGCCCGCGCCGGAACGCGCGGTGGGCGCATTCGACGGGGCTCGGTGTGGGACGACGGCATCGGACATGAAGAATCTCGTCTCAAGCGGGACGGCTGATCGTCGAGCGCAGGCGCGGGTCGACGACGGTGTAGAGGATATCGACCACGAGGTTAATGGTGACGAAGATCAGCGAAATCATCAGCAAGTACGCTGCCATGATCGGGATATCGACGTTCTGGATCGCCTGCACGAACAACAAGCCCATGCCGGGCCACTGGAACACGGTTTCGGTGATGATCGAAAAAGCAATTACCGTACCAAACTGCAACCCGGCAACGGTGATGACGGGAACCAGCGTGTTCTTCAGTGCATGGCCGAAATGGACTGCGCGTGTGGTCAGTCCGCGGGCGCGGGCGAAGCGGATGTAGTCGGTGCGGAGCACCTCTAGCATTTCGGCGCGCACCAGCCGCATGATCAGGGTCATCTGGAACAGACCGAGCGTGATCGATGGCATGATCAGCGCCTTCAGTCCGGAAAGGGTGAGCAGGCCGGTCGTCCACCAGCCGATCCGCACCACGTCGCCGCGCCCGAACGAGGGCAGCCAGCCCAGCGTCACCGAGAACAGATAGATCATGAGAATGCCGATCAGGAACGTCGGCAGCGAGATTCCGATCAGCGACACCGCTTGGAATATCTTGGTCAAAAACGTGTCGCGTCGCAACGCCGAATAGACTCCCATCAGGATGCCGAGCACCATGGCGAACACCGTGGCGCTGGCGGCGAGTTCCAGCGTCGCCGGCATACGCTCCATCAACAGGTTCGAAACCGGCTGGCGGAATTGGTAGGACACCCCGAACTTGAATTGCGCGGCATTGGCGAAGTAGCGGGCGAATTGCACCGGCACGGGATCGTCAAGCCCGAGAGATTTTCGTACCGCCTCGCGTTCAGCGGCCGGCGTATCCAATGAGACGATCTGGTTGACGGGGTCGCCGGCGAAGCGGAACATCGAGAACGCGATGACGCCGACCGCGATCATGACGCCGATGGCCTGGATAGCGCGGCGAAGAGTGAAAGCGAGCATGGGTTCCTTTCACTGCTCTTTTGGTGCGGCGGCGGACGTCGGCGTCGCCTGGAAAAGCGAAGTCCCGGAAGCCGCTAGGCCGCCGGGACCTGGTGTTGAAGCCTGCCTAGTCCTGCTTGGTCGCCCAGTAGAGCAGGACCTGGTTGTCGGCGCGCTGGCTCAGCTTCACTTTCTTCGACACGCCCCACGCCAGAGCCTGCTGGTGCAGCGGGATATATCCAAAGTCCTTGGCGCCGATTTCGTACGCTTGCTTGATCAGGAGGTCGCGCTTGGCCATGTCGGACTCCTGGAGCACCTTGTCGGTGAGTTCGTCGAGCTTCTTGTTGCAGTAGCCGCCGAGATTGGCCTCGCCGCGGCTGGATTTCGGATCGTCACGGCAGCCCATGATGTCGAACAGGACGTTGTGGGAGTCGAGCGTGCCGGGTGTCCAGCCGAGCAGATAGAACGAGGTCTGGTAGCCGCCGGGCTTCAGCACCTTGGCGAAATACTGCGCTTTGGGCTGGGCCAGCAGCGTTACCTTGACGCCGATACGGGCGAGCATGCCGACGACCGCCTGACAGATCCCGGCGTCGTTGACGTAGCGGTCGTTCGGGCAGTCCATCGTGACTTCGAAGCCATCGGGATAACCGGCCTCGGTCAGAAGCTTCTTGGCACCGTCGGGATCGAGTTTCGGCCGCGTGAAGTCACCGGACAGCTTGAACAGTTGCGGGGCGATCATCAGCGCCGAGGGTGTCGACAGGCCGCGCATGACGCGGGTCTTGATCAGTTCGATATCGACGGCCTTGAAGAAGGCCTCGCGCACCTTGACGTCCTTGAACGGGTTCTTGCCCTTGACGTTGGAATAGAGCAGTTCGTCGCGAACCTGATCCATGCCAAGGAAGATGGTGCGGAGTTCCGGTCCCTTCAGCACCTGGGCATTGGGGCTGGAGTCCACCCGCGTGATATCCTGGATCGGAACCGGCTCGATGACGTCGACTTCGCCCGAGAGCAGGGCGGCCACGCGCGTGGCATCCGAGCCGATCGGCGTGAAGATGATTTCCTTGAGATTATGTTCGGGCTTGCGCCACCAATTCGGGTTGGCCTTGTACACCGTCTTCACGCCGGGCTGATGGCTCTCGACGCTGAAGGGCCCGGTGCCGTTGGCGTTAAGCGAGGCAAAGCTCGGCGTGGTAGCCGCCGCGGGCGTCGGGTCGACCGAATTGTTCGCCTCGGCCCATTTCTTGCTCATGATGTACCAGGTATCCCATTGCGAATTGAGAATGGGATTGGGCGAGGTCAGAACGAAGTCCACCGTGTAGTCGTCGACCTTGACGACCTTGGCGTCGGTGGGAATGCGGGTCTGCAGGTTCGAGCCTTTTTTTCGAACGCGATCCGCCGAGAAAATAACGTCGTCGGCGGTGAAGGGATCGCCGTTCTGGAATTTCACACCCTTGCGCAGATGGAACCGCCAGCGGGTCGGCTCCGGCGTTTCCCAGCTCTCCGCCAGCGCCGGGATGATCTTCAGGTCCCTGTCGCGGGCCACCAGTCCTTCGAAGACATGTCCGAGATGGGCGTGGGTGGTGCTCTCGTTCAGCGTATATGGGTCGAGCGATTTGAGGTCACCCTGGTTGGCATAGCGCAGGGACTGGGCCGATGCCGGCACCAATGCCAGGGCAAGGATCGTAGCCGTGGCCGCTGCAAGCAAACTCTGACGTACCGACATTGTTCGATTTCCCCGCTTTGATCAGCAATTTCCGCAACTCGCGGCGGATATTGCCGAGCCATGTTGCCAGAGTCCAGCCGCCGCGCAAGCACCATTTCCCCGCACCGCGTGCCGGTTTGCGCGGCGGTGCGGTATTGACTAGTTTCACCATAAGCCGTGCACGCAAGCACGTTACATTGAACTTTCGGAGTGCCGGATGGCGGAACTGAAGGCCGACGTTCTCGTCCTGGGTGCGGGCATGGTAGGCGTCAGCGCCGCCTTGCACCTGCAGAAACGCGGCCGGAACGTGGTTCTGATCGACCGGCACGAGGTAGCCGGCGAGGAAACCAGTTACGGCAATGGCGGACTGATCGAATGCGCCTCGGTCTTTCCCTACATGTTTCCGCGGGACCTGGGCCAGATCCTGCGCTACGCGTTCCTTCGCGCGCCGCAGGTGCGTTACCATTTCAGGGATTTGCCGGCCTTCCTGCCGTGGCTGACACGGTATTTCCTCGCCTCGTCGCCGCAGCGTGCACTGCACAGTGCGATGGCCGAATTGCCGCTGATCCAGCGCAGCCTGATCGAGCATGAAGCGCTGATTGCGGAAGCCAATGTGCCTGAGCTGTTGCGGCGGACCGGCTGGATCAAGCTGTTTCGCTCCGAGGCGACGCTTGCGGGCGCCGTGGGGGATCTGGAGCGAGCCAGGCAGTATGGGGTCGCGGGCGAGATCCTGGACACGGCGGCGATTATTGCGCGCGAGCCGCATCTGACCGGCGATTTCAGCGGCGCAATCCATTTTCCGGCTCCGGGCTTCGTGCCGGATCCCGGCGGCTTGGCCAAAGCCTATTCGGCGCTGTTCGGCCGCAAGGGCGGGCGATACCTAGTCGGTGACGCGCGAACGCTCGAACAATCCGGCGGACGGTGGCGGGTGGCGACGCTGGAAGGCACCATTACGGCGCGCGACGTCGTGGTGGCGATGGGGCCGTGGTCCGACCAGATTTTTGCGCCGCTCGGCTATTCGATCCCGCTTCAGGTCAAGCGCGGCTATCATTTGCATCTCAAGGCGAGCGGCAATGCGGTCTTGAATCATCCCGTGCTGGACACCGATCTCGGCTATTTGCTGGCGCCGATGAATCGCGGCATTCGCCTGACCACCGGCGCGGAGTTTGCCCACCGCGATGCGCCGCCGACGCCGGTCCAGGTCGAGCGGGCGCTGCCGCGGGCGCATAAATTGTTCCCACTGGGTGCGCCGGTCGACGCCGCGCCCTGGAAGGGCGCGCGCCCCTGTTTGCCTGATATGCTGCCGGTGATCGGCAGGGCCCCCCGGCATGCCGGGCTATGGTTCGATTTCGGCCACCAGCACCACGGCCTGACGCTCGGACCGGCAACCGGCCGCCTGCTGGCCGAAATGATGACCGGCGAGACCCCGTTTGCCGATGCCAGGCCCTTTGCGGTCGAACGCTTTGGTTGACCATACCGGGAATTGAGAGGGCCGAAGGCCGGGTCTTTTCCTTGCGCGATCAGGGCTATCGTGGCGATACTGCAACGACCCAGCAAGAGGAGCGGTCATGAAAGTTAACGTCGAAATAGATTGCACGCCGCTGGAAGCCAGGCAGTTTTTCGGATTGCCTGACGTCTCGCCGATGCAGACCGCCGTGATGGACAAGATGCAGCAACAGGTGATGGCCAACATCGAAAAGGTTTCGCCGGAATCGCTGATCCAGAGCTGGTTCACGTTCGATCCCAAGATCGCCGAGCGGTTTCAGGACATGTTCGTGACCATGGCTGGCCTCGGCGGCATGGGTCAGAAGGACAAGAAGTAAGTGGCCATCGCGGAAGGCGGCGCGGCGACGGAAGAGCAACGGCTTCGGCCGCCGAGCCTGTTCCTGATGTTGGCAGAAACGAGGGCCTTGTTCGAGCTGAACTCGAGCCTCTTGCTGTCGCCGCTATTGTTGCGCGCGCCGAGGGGCGATGGGCATCCGGTGCTGGCGCTGCCGGGCTTTCTCGCCAGCGATCTCTCGATGGCGCCGATGCGGCGCTACCTGAAAGAACTCGGCTATGATACCTATGCGTGGAACATGGGCCGCAATTTCGGCGGCGTCGCTTCCAAGCGCGGCGCGTTGCGCGATCTCTTGCAGCGCATTCATGAATCGACCGGCCGCAAGGTCAGCCTGGTCGGCTGGAGTCTCGGCGGCGTCTACGCGCGCGATCTCGCCCTGCAGATGCCGGACATGGTGCGTGCCGTGATTACGCTCGGCAGTCCGTTTGCCAACGACATCCGCGCGACCAACGCCACCCGGCTCTACGAGGCGCTGTCGGGGGAGGCCGTCGACGACAATCTGGAAATCCGCCAGGCGATCGCCGGTGACCTGCCGGTGCCGGCGACCTCGATCTATTCCCGCACCGACGGCATCGTGAACTGGCACACCAGCCTGTTGCGTCCCTCCGAAACCGCCGAAAACATCGAGGTGTGCCTCGCCAGCCATATCGGGCTCGGCGTCAATCCCGCTGCATTATGGGCGGTCGCCGACCGCCTGGCGCAGGCCGAGGGCGAATTTAAGCATTTTGACCGATCAGGACCGTTTGCGATTGCCTATGGCCCCCCTGAAAATGCACAATCCTGACCAAAGCCCTAAGGTAAGGGGATGATTTCGAATGAGCCCGCCGTGCAATTGAGGCAGGATGGGTGGCGGTTTTCGGAATTTGCTCCAATAATAAAGACGTTCTGAACGCCAGAAGTGCCATCAAGGCGCCGCGTTTTCTACTGCGGGAGGAAAATATGGCGGACGCCAAGAAACTGTCTTCGATGGACGCGTCGTTTCTCTATCTGGAAACGCCTGAGATGCCGATGCACGTCGGGAGCATGGCGATCTTCCGCCTGCCGGAGAACTACAACGGCAACTTCTTCGAAGACTTCAAGGCGATGATCGCCTCGCGGCTGCACATTGCGCCAATCCTCAAAGCCCGTCTGGAAAAGGCCCCGCTCGACATCGATCATCCGTCCTGGGTCGAGGACGACCAGTTCGACATCGACCGTCACATCTTCCGCGGCAGCCTTCCGGCGCCGTATGACCGCGCCACGCTCGAGCGCATCGTCGGCTGGATGCATGCCAAGCTGCTCAACCGCGCCCGGCCGCTCTGGGAGTTCTATGTCTTCGAGGGCATGAAGGACAACGAGATCGGGCTCTATTCCAAGATGCATCACGCCTGCATCGACGGCGGCGCGGGCGCGGCGCTGACCAACATGATCTACGACGTCACGCCGGTGCCGCGCCTGGTCGAGCAACCGATCCCGCAGGCCAAGGGCGGCAATGAGCCGCGCGACATCGCCGCCAATCTCATCGACTCCTACCAGCAGCTCTGGCGCCAGCCCTTCGACGGCTCATCGACGCCGAAGACCCTCGACCTGCCGCGCTCGGGCAAGAGCGATCTCGGATCGATCCTGTTCGACAACGCCATGTTCCAGATCGAGAGCGCGGTGAAATTCGCCGGCAGCATTCCGGCGATGCTCAAGAGCGTCTCCGACGTCGTCGGCAAGATCTCCGATCCGAAGTCGCGCGACAGCATCGCCAGCATGGTTTCGCCGCCGACCATTTTGAACAAGGCGATTTCGTCGGAGCGCAGTTTCGCCGGCACGTCGATCTCGCTGTCGCGGGCCAAGGCGCTCGCGAAGCTTTCCGGCGGCAAGCTCAACGATGTGGTGCTGGCGCTCTCCTCGGGCGTGGTCCGGCGCTACTTGTTGGAACGGGGAGCCTTGCCCGCCAAGTCGATGACCGCCGCGGTGCCGATCTCGCTGCGCGAGGAGGGCAACACCGAGGCCAACAACCAGGTGTTCGGCATGATCTGCTCGATCGCCACCAATATCGAGGACCCGAAGGCGCGGCTGGAGGCGATCATCGCGCAATCCACCAAGTCCAAGGAGATGTCGCATCCGCTGCGGGCCTTCATGCCGCAGGTCTCCAACGTCTCGATGCTGGGCGCGCCGATCCTGGTGCAGATTATGGCGCTGCTCTACAGCCGCTCGGACCTGTCGAACGTGTTGCCGCCGTCCGCCAACATCACCGTGTCCAACGTGCCCGGACCGCGGCAGACGCTGTACGCGGCAGGCGCGGAATTGCTGCACATCTTCCCGGTGTCGATCTCGACCCACGGGATCGCGCTCAACATCACCGTGCAGAGCTACCGCGACCAGCTCGATTTCGGCTTCATCGCGGGCGCCAATATCATTCCGCATGTCCAGGTTATGTGCGACATGCTGCCGGTTGAATTCGAAGCGCTGGAGGCGGCGTTCGCGCCGCCGCCGACCATGACCCGCGCGGCTGAATAGGGGCTTGTGATGATTGAAATGCCGCCGCTGCAGTTCGCTCAGACGAACGGTATTCGCATGGGCTACTACGAGGCGGGTCCGAAGTCGGACGCGCCGCCCGTCATCCTGTGCCACGGCTGGCCGGAAATCGCGTTTTCCTGGCGTCACCAGATCAAGGCCTTGGGCGAGGCCGGCATCCGGGTAATCGCGCCGGATCAGCGCGGCTATGGCGCCACCGACCGGCCCGAGCCGGTCGAGGCCTACGACATGGAGCATCTGACCGGCGACCTCGTCGGGCTGCTCGATCATCTCAAAGTCGACAAGGCGATCTTCGTCGGCCACGACTGGGGCGGTTTTATCGTCTGGCAGATGCCGCTGCGGCACATCGATCGCGTTGCCGGCGTCGTCGGGGTCAATACGCCGCATTGGGATCGCGCGCCGGCCGATCCGATCGAGCTGTTTCGTCAGCGCTTCGGCGACAAGATGTACATTGTGCAATTCCAGGACCCTGGCCGCGAGCCTGACAGGATTTTCGCAAGCCGCGTCGAACAGACCTTTGATGCGTTCATGCGCAAGCCGGTGGCGCGCCCCGAAGGTACACCGGAGGAACAGCCGATTGCCGGCGTCGGCGCGTCGCCGCGGCTCAATCTTGCGTTTCCGCAGATGATCGCAAATTACGATGCCAAACACGATCCGCGCACGCCGATCCTGTCGCCGGAAGAAAAGAAGGTGTTCGTCGATACTTTCACGAAGACCGGCTTTACCGGCGGCATCAACTGGTACCGCAACTTTTCGCGCAACTGGCAGCGCTCGGAAGGCCTCGACCATACCGTCCGCGTGCCGTCGCTGATGATCATGGCCGAGAACGACGCGGTGCTGCCGCCATCGGCCGCCGACGGCATGGAGAGGCTCGTTCCCGATCTGGAGAAATATCTCGTGCGCGACAGCGGCCATTGGACGCAGCAGGAAAAGCCGGACGAGATCAGCGCCAAGCTGATCGAATGGCGTAAGAAGCGGTTTGGGTGAGGAACGGTGCCGCATCGTCATTGCGAGCGGAGCGAAGCAATCCATGGCGCGGCAAAGCAAGAGTGGATTGCTTCGTCGCTTCGCTCCCTTGCGCAAACGCTTCGCGTTTGTCGCAGGCAATAACGGTGTAGGCGTATCAGCGCGGCAGGAGATACTTCGATAATGGCGTCCCCCAATAAACTTAGTCCGATACCGCATCCGCCGAAAAAGCCTGTCGTCGGCAACATGCTGTCGCTGGATCCGAACGCGCCGGTGCAGCATCTGGTGCGGCTGACCAAGGAACTGGGGCCGATCTTCTGGCTCGA
This sequence comes from Bradyrhizobium sp. AZCC 1610, assembly GCF_036924515.1. Classification (NCBI taxonomy): domain Bacteria; kingdom Pseudomonadati; phylum Pseudomonadota; class Alphaproteobacteria; order Hyphomicrobiales; family Nitrobacteraceae; genus Bradyrhizobium; species Bradyrhizobium sp. AZCC 1610. The sequence continues at coordinate 1,699,522 of NZ_JAZHRR010000001.1, forward strand.
CATGATGGGCGCGCCGCTGGTCATCGTCTCCGGCCACGATCTCATCGACGAACTCTCCGACGAAAAACGCTTCGACAAGGCGGTACGCGGTTCGCTGCGCCGCGTCCGCGCCGTCGGCGGCGACGGGCTGTTCACCGCCGACACCAATGAGCCGAACTGGAGCAAGGCGCACAACATCCTGCTGCAGCCGTTCGGTAACCGTGCAATGACGTCCTATCATCCGAGCATGGTCGATATCGCCGAGCAGCTCGTGAAAAAGTGGGAGCGGCTCAACGGCGACGAGGAGATCGACGTCGTCCACGACATGACCGCGCTGACGCTGGACACCATAGGCCTCTGCGGCTTCGACTACCGGTTCAATTCGTTCTATCGCCGCGACTATCACCCGTTCGTGGAATCGCTGGTGCGCTCGCTCGAGACCATCATGATGACGCGCGGCATTCCGCTGGAAGGCCTGTGGCTGCAGAAGCGTCGCAAGACGCTCGCCCAGGACGTCGCCTTCATGAACAAGATGGTCGACGAGATCGTCGCCGAGCGCCGCAGCAACGCCGAGGCCGCCGAGGGCAAGAAGGACATGCTCGGCGCCATGATGACCGGCGTTGACCGCGCCACCGGCGAGCAGCTCGACGACATCAACATCCGCTACCAGATCAACACCTTCCTGATCGCGGGCCACGAGACCACCAGCGGACTGCTGTCGTGCACGATCTATGCGCTGCTCAAGCATCCCGAGGTGCTCAAGAAGGCCTATGAGGAAGTCGACCGGGTGCTCGGCCCCGATATCAATGCGAAGCCGACCTATCAGCAGGTCACGCAGCTCACCTACATCACCCAGATTTTGAAGGAGGCGCTGCGGCTTTGGCCGCCGGCGCCGGCCTACGGCATCGCGCCGCTCAAGGACGAAACCATCGGCGGCAAGTATAATCTGAAGAAGAACACCTTCGTCACTGTCCTGGTGATGGCGCTGCACCGCGATCCCACCGTCTGGGGACCGAACCCGGATGCGTTCGACCCCGAGAATTTCAGCCGCGAGGCCGAGGCCAAGCGCCCGATCAACGCCTGGAAGCCGTTCGGCAACGGCCAGCGCGCCTGCATCGGGCGCGGCTTTGCGATGCACGAGGCGGCGCTCGCGATCGGGATGGTCCTGCAGCGCTTCAAGCTGATCGACACGCACCGCTACCAGATGCACCTGAAGGAAACACTGACGATCAAGCCCGACGGCTTCAAGATCAAGGTGCGGCCGCGCGCCGACAAGGATCGTGGCGCCTTCGCCGGCCGCGCTGCGGTCGCCGCAGCCGCCTCGAATGCTGCGGCGGTGCCGCAGGCGCGGACCCGTCCCGGGCACAACACGCCGCTATTGGTGCTCTACGGCTCCAACCTCGGCACCGCGGAAGAGCTGGCGACGCGGGTGGCTGATTTGGCCGAGGTCAACGGCTTTGCGACCAAGCTCGGCGCGCTCGATGATTATGTCGGCAAGCTGCCGGAGCAGGGCGCCCTGCTAATCTTCTGCGCTTCCTACAACGGCGCCGCCCCTGATAACGCCACGCAGTTCGTCAAATGGCTGGACAGCGGCCTGCCGAAGGATGCACTCGCCAAGGTGCGTTACGCCGTATTCGGCTGCGGCAACAGCGACTGGGCCGCGACCTATCAATCCGTGCCGCGTATGATCGACGAGCAGTTGGCGGCGCATGGCGCGCGCAGTCTCTATACCCGCGGCGAGGGTGATGCGCGCAGCGATCTCGACGGCCAGTTCGAGAAATGGTTCGCGGCGGCCGCGCCCGCGGCGATGAAGGAATTGGGCGTCGATTCCAGCTTCGCCCGCAGCGCCGACGACGCGCCGCTCTATTCGATCGAACCGGTGGCGCCCTCGGCCGTCAACGTGCTCGTCGCACAGGGGGGCGTCGCACCGATGAAGGTGCTGGTCAATTCCGAGCTGCAGAACAAGACCGGCGCCAATGGTTCCGACCGGTCGACCCGCCATGTCGAGGTCCAACTGCCGCCGGGTATTACTTACCGCGTCGGCGACCATCTCAGCGTCGTCCCGCGCAATGATCCGGCGCTGGTCGATTCCGTCGCGCGCCGCTTCGGCTTCCTGCCCGGCGATCAGATCCGGCTGCAGGTCGCGGAAGGTCGACGCGCGCAATTGCCGGTGGGCGATGTCGTGTCGGTCGGGCGATTGCTGACCGAATTCGTCGAGCTGCAGCAGATCGCGACCCGCAAGCAGATCCAGATCATGACGGAACACACGCGCTGTCCCGTTACCAAGCCGAAGCTGCTCGCTTATGTCGGCGATGATAACGCATCGACGGAGCTTTATCGCTCGGATGTGCTGGCCAAGCGCAAATCGGTGTTCGATCTGCTGGAGGAGTATCCAGCCTGCGAATTGCCGTTCCACGCTTATCTCGAAATGTTGTCGCTGCTGGCGCCGCGTTATTATTCGATCTCGTCATCGTCCTCGATCGACCCGGCGCGCTGCAGCGTCACCGTTGGCGTGGTCGAGGCGCCGGCAAGTTCGGGACGCGGCGTCTACAAGGGCGTCTGCTCGAACTATCTCGCCGGCCGCCGCGTCGGCGACAACGTGCATGCCACTGTGCGCGAGACCAAGGCCGGGTTCCGCTTACCCGACGATCCGGCCCAACCCGTGATCATGATCGGCCCCGGCACCGGGCTGGCGCCATTCCGCGGTTTCCTGCAGGAGCGCGCGCACCGCAAGGCGCAAGGCGCCAAGTTGGGGCCGGCGATGCTGTTCTTCGGCTGCCGCCATCCGGAACAGGATTTTCTCTACGCGGATGAATTGAAGGCCTTTGCCGCCGACGGCATTGCCGAGCTGCACACCGCGTTCTCGCGCGCCGACGGGCCGAAGACCTATGTGCAGCATCAGGTGGCGGCGCAAAAGGACCGCATCTGGAGCCTGATCGAGCAGGGCGCGATCGTCTATGTCTGCGGCGACGGCGGCAAGATGGAGCCGGACGTCAAGGCCGCGTTGGTTGCGATCTATCGCGAACGGTCCGGCGCCGGCGCCGAAGCCGGCCTGCGCTGGATCGACGATCTCGGCACCAAGAACCGGTACGTGCTTGATGTGTGGGCTGGCGGGTAACGCTCTATCCGTCGTCCCTGCGAACGCAGGGACCCATACTCCGCGGCCTCTCGTTGAGATAGTGCCGGATAATCTGCTCGTAACCACAATGTCCTGTGGTTATGGGTCCCTGCGTTCGCACTAGGGCATCTACACACCTTGGGGACGCGACAGATTGACTCGGAGCGGCATGATGTGCTGTCGCCGCAGCGTTTGTATGATTCTCTCTCTGGCGCTTTGATTCGAAGGAGCGCCAGAGATGCAGCAGGAACCGGGTTTGTCCCTGGGTAAGTTTGGAGACGTTCGCCTCGATAAAAGGGGGCGGCGCTTCTCCGGGCTATGCTTTGCACGCGCAGCGTCTGTTTGCGCCAGATGGCGCAGGGCGACTGGGCTGCGAACATGGCGTTCTGGCGGTTTGTGAACAATCCACAGGTCACGATCGACAAGCTGATTGAAGGCTGGAGCCTGCAGACGTCGATCGCGGTCAGCGGGCGTCATGTGCTGTCAATCCAGGATACCAGCGAGATTAAGTTCCACACCTGTCCTGGACATCGGCGCGGCTTGGGCAAGGTCGGCAAAGGCAATGCTCGCGGCGTGTTGCTGCATGCCATGATGGCGGTCGATGCCGACAGCGGGGTCTGTCTCGGGCTCACCGGCGGTGAGGTGTGGACGCGCAAGCGCAAGGCCAAGATCGCTCACGAGAAGCGCGCCTTGGCCGACAAGGAGTCGGCGCGCTGGGTGACGACCGCTGAGCAAGGCCGCGATGTTCTGGCCGCTGCTCGTATGATCACCGTTGTCAACGACCGCGAGGGGGATTTCTTTGCTCACTGGGCGCTGACACCCGCTGACAATGTCCACCTCCTGTCGCGCGCCATGCACGACCATGCGCTGGTCGACGGCGGCACGCTTTATCAGGCAGTCGAACGGGCCCGCTTCTGCGACAAGGCGGTGATCGATCTGCCAAAGCGAATGGATCGCCGCGGTCGCCAGGCCCACCTCTCCATGCGCTTCGGAACCGTTGTGCTCAAACGGCCGCCGCGCCCCGGCGTGAAAGACCTGCCGGAGGGCGTCAAAGTCAGCTTCGTGGAAGTCGTCGAGTTGCGCCCCCCGAAGGGCGCCAAGCCCATTCATTGGTTGCTCTTGACCACGCATCCGATTGCCGCTGCCGCCGATGCCTGGCGGATCGTCTCCTGGTACAAGCAGCGCTGGATCATCGAACAGCTCTTTCGCTCGCTGAAGAGCCAGGGTCTGCGCATCGAGGATAGTCAGCTCGACAGCGCTGAAGGCCTGATCAAACTCGCGGCGATCGCTACCAGAGTGGCATGTATCGTCATCCAGCTGGTTCAAGCCCGCAATGGCGGCGAAGAATTGCCGGCAGATTTTGCGTTCACACCGGACGAGATCGAAGCGCTCAAGGCCATCAACAAAACCCTGAAAGGCCGGACCGAGCTTCAGAAGAACCACCATCGCCCCAACACTATCGCCTGGGCCGCATGGATCATCGCAAAGCTCGGCGGATGGACCGGCTACGCCTCGCATCGCCCACCTGGACCAATCACCTTCCACATCGGAATGGCTCGCTTCCAAATCCTCGTATATGGCCCGGCAAACGTGTAGATGCCCTAGTGCGTTCGCAGGGACGACGACCATTGAGACAGCATGCTAAAAGCCTCCCCATGATTCCCTGGGAAAAAATCGACACCGCCCGCATTCCCGGTACCGACGATGAACTCCGCCTGATGCGCCGCGGCAAGGAGTTCTCCATCAAGCTCGGCACCAACGAGCTGATGAACAGCCGCCTGTCGGGCTCAGAGGCCGCGCTCGCGACGCTCGCGGCAAAGAAGATCGAGAAGCTCGCAAGCCCGCATATGCTTATTGGCGGCCTCGGCATGGGCTTTACGCTGCGTGCCGCGCTTGCGGTACTCGGCAGCAAGGCGCAGATCGTGGTGGCCGAACTGGTGCCTTCGGTCGTCGCCTGGGCACGCGGCCCGATGGCGGAAATTTTTGGCGACAGCCTCAGCGATCCCCGCGTGAGCTTCCGGGAAGCCGATGTTACCGAAATCATCCGGTCGCAGCGATCGACATTCGACGCCATTCTGCTCGACGTCGACAATGGACCGGAAGGGCTTACCCGCAAGGCCAATGATGCGCTCTACAGCTCAGCCGGATTGAACGCGGCGCACACCGCGCTGCGGCCGGGCGGTGTGCTGGCGGTCTGGTCTTCGGGCCCCAATCCAGCATTCACAAAGCGCCTTCGCGCCGGAGGCTTCGACGTCAACGAGGTCAACGTCCGCGCCACAGGAAGAGGCGGCGGTGCGCGTCACGTGATCTGGATCGCGACGAAGAGCTAGGCCGCCTTCGCCGCCGCCCGACGCGCGTGCTCGTCGATCGCGTCGATGATCTGCGGCCACATCGGGATCGGCAGTGCGTGGCCCATGCCTTCGATCATCAGCAGCTTTGCACCCGGAATCGACGCCGCGGTGTCCTTGCCGCCTTCGGGGCGCACCAGCGGATCGACGGTGCCGTGGATGACCAGCGTCGGCACCTTCACTTGACCCAGCCGTTCCTTGCGGCTGCCCGAGGCCAGCACCGCCCGCAACTGCCGACCGACGCCGGCCGGATTGAGGCCGCGCTCGTAAGTGCGCGCGGCGCGCGCAGGATCGAGCGCCTCGTCTTCCGGGAACGAGCCGACGCGCAGCACTTTCCACGTTTTGGCAAACCGCGCGAAATATTCTTCCCTAGTGGTCGGGGGCGGCGCCATCAGCATGGCAGAGGCCTCGCGGGTCGGCGGCGGTATCTTGGGGTTACCCGTCGTCGACATGATCGAGGTCAGCGAACGCACCCGCTGCGGGAACGACAGCGCGATTTCCTGGGCGATCATGCCGCCCATCGATGCGCCGACCAGATGCGCCGACTTGATGCCGAGCACGTCCATCAGGCCGACGGTGTCCTTGGCCATGTCGATCAATTTGTAGGGCGCCGCGACCGGGATTTTGAGGAACCGCAGCTTTAGCAGTTCGAACGGGGTCAGGCGGTTGCCGCCGGACATGTGCGAGGATTTGCCGATGTCGCGATTGTCGAAGCGAATGACGCGGAAGCCGCGCGCGGCGAGCTGCCGGCAGAAATCGTCATCCCAATGGATCATTTGGGCGCCGAGCCCCATGATCAGCAACAACGGTTCCGCGGCCGGATCGCCGAAAATTTCGTAGCAGATGTCGATGCCGTTGGCGCGAGCGATCTGTGGCGGCTGATGGAGCATCGCGTTTGTCTTCCCTTGGGTGACCTGAGCTTTGAGTAACTATGGCATGGTTTCCTGCACCGCAGAAGACTTTGCAGTGGTTGACCGGCTCGCCGCAACGGTGTGGTATGGGGTCAATGAAGCGAAGCGTGGCAAGCGCTCGTAACCGTCAGGGAGAGGGCGCCTATGGCCGACAAAGGCAATGATCCTGCCGTGATCTGGCAGACCATGCTTGGGGAGATGGAAAAGGGATTCAACTCCTTCGCCAATCAGGCGATGGCGTCGCCGGAATTCTCCAAGGTGATGAATCAGGTCGGCGGCGTGTCGGCGGGCGCTCAAAAGCAGCTTGGCGAGCTGATGGAGAAGTACCTGCTCGCGATGAACCTGCCGAGCCGGGCGCAGATGGTCGGCATGGCCGAGCGGCTGCAGTCGATCGAAGGCCAGCTCAACGAGATCAAGGCGATGCTGCATCAGGTGCATCATAACTCGCTGTCACCGGACAGCGGCCTTGGCACGCCGCGGCCGCCGCGCACCAAACGTCCGCCGACGGAGGGAGAGCAGAAATGAACGCCCCCGCGGGCCTCGATCTGGCGTCGATACCGGAACGGATCCAGTCCGAGGTGCAGCGCGCGATCCAGCGCAGTATCAAGGGCGTCGAATACATTGCTTCATCGGGGCCATCGCTCGGCTCGACGCCAAAGGACATTCTCGCCGTCCGCGGCACCATGAACCTCTACCACTATCGGCCGATCGCGGATGAAATCTACCGCATTCCGATCCTGATCGTGATGGCGACCACCAACCGCGGCTACATTCTCGACATGGTGCCGGGCCAGAGCTTTATCGAGTTTCTCCTGAAGCGCGGCTACGACGTCTACATGCTGGACTGGACCGCGCCGAAGCCGGAAGAAAAAAGTCTTGGGATGGAGGACTACGTCCTCGACTTCATCCCGGATTGCGTCCGCCGCGTGCAGCAGGATTCCGGCGAGCACGACGTCAACGTGATCGGCTACTGCTTCGGGGGCGTGCTGTCGCTGTTGTACGGCTCGATCTTCAACGACGGGCCGATGAAGAACCTGATCTGCTTCACCACGCCGATCGATTTCCGCGAGATGAAGCTGTTCCAGAATTTTTCTGACCGGCGCTATTTCGACGTCGATCGCCTCGTCGACAGCGTCGGCAACGTGCCGCCGGAAATGATCCTGTCCTCGTTCGAGATGCTGCGGCCGGCCTCGCGCACCGTCAGCCAGGTGCAGTTGTGGGAAAACATCTGGAACGACGAGTTCGTGAAGTCGTACCGGATGTTCGACCGCTGGGCGACCGATACGCTGCCGCTGGCCGGCGAGTATTTCCGCGATATCACCAAGAACCTGATGTGGGACAACAAGCTCTTTAACGACACCATGTCGGTCGGCGGACGCGCGGCGGACATTTCAAAGATTACGGTGCCGATCCTGCATGCGGTCGCCGAGCACGACCACATCGTCCCCTATGATGCGGCCAAGCATCTGATCACCAAGGTCGGCTCGACCGACAAGGAAGAGGTGATGCTGAAGGGCGGCCACGTCAGCCTCGTCGCCGGCGCCAACGCGATCAAGCGGCTATGGCCGAAACTGGACTCCTGGTTAGGTAAGAGATCAACATGAGCGAAACACGTTCCTATCCGCGCCACGTCAAGACCGACGCCGGCGACATTGAATTCCGCATGATGGCGCGCAGCGACGAAGCCGCCGTGCTGGCGTTCGCGCAAAAGCTTCCGACGCATGATTTGCTGTTCCTGCCGCGCAATATCAGCCAGCCGAAAGTGCTGTCGGCCTGGGTCAACGAGATCGAGCGTGGCGCCATCACGAGCCTGCTGGCGGTGAAGGGCGGGACGGTGGTCGGCTGCGGCACGCTGGTGCGCGACCCGCATTCCTGGTCGCCCCATGTCGGCGAGATCCGGATGGTGGTGTCGCAGGATGTCCGCGGGCAGGGCGTCGGCCGGGCGCTGTCCCAGGAGACCTTTGCGCTGGCCTTGGGCGCCGGCCTGGAAAAGCTGTCAGTGCAGATGACGGTCGACCAGCAGGCGGCGATCGCGCTGTTCGAGAGCCTCGGCTTCAAGGCCGAGGCCCTGCTGCGGGACCATGTCCGGGACGTCGACGGCAAGAAGCACGATATCGTCGTGCTCGGGCACAATGTGGCGCAGGTGCGGGCGCAGATGGAGGCCTATGGGCTTCCGGGGGCGGTTCAGCACTAGCGAGACACAAAATCGCGAAAACAACCCCATGCAAAGTAGATGGGGCCGGCTCCGGCATTAGTTGGCCTAAAGTGGAACTTTTGCCGGTTCTTTGGGCAAACCGCTCATCCATCAGGCTGTTCACGAATTCGTGATATCGCGATGCAACATTGATGTTGCGACGCACCATTAACTATGGCACAACACTCGTGCCCCGGGCCAATCCGGACGGGGTGAGCCCATAGCTCAAACCTGAGGATGGAGAGACCCCCATGACCACCGAAAACAATTCCGTGCTGAACACCGTCAAGGAAGCCTTCGCGCCCGTCACCGAGGCGTTCAACAAGCTCCAGAACCTGGAAGTTCCGGAAGCTGCCCGTGAGTTCGTGAAGAAGCAGGCCGAGACCGCCAAGGTTCGCGCCGCCGACATGCATGCCGGTTCCGAGAAGGTCACCGCTGCCATCGAGACCGCCGTTGCCGGTTCGGTTTCCGAGGCTGCCAAGATCAGCCGCAACATCCAGCAGGCGTTCTATCAGGACGCGGAAGCGTTCTTCGCCGGCATCGACAAGCTCGCTTCGGCCAAGTCGCTGAGCGAAGCCGCCCAGATCCAGTCGGACATGGTCCGTGCGCGTGGCGAAGTGCTCGTCTCGCGGGCGAAGGCCACCACCGAATATCTCGGCCAGCTCGTCGCTGAAGGTGCCAAGACCGCACAGGACAACTTCGCCAAGGTCTACTCCAAGACCGCCTGATCGCGATCCGCCTGACAACTGCATTTTCGAAGGCCCGCTTAGGCGGGCCTTCTTTTTGTCCTCTCCACGTCATGCCCGGGCTTGACCCGGGCATCCACGACTTTCTTGCTCGTGTCGATGAAGACGTGGATGGCCGGGTCAAGCCCGGCCATGACGGCTGTGGGGCATCGCGGTAGACTCCATTCATGACCTTTCCGGCCACCTTCGCTATCGACACCCCCGCCGACGCCGCGCGCGCCGCCGAGTTGCGGCGCGTGAAGTTATTGGCAACGTCGGTGCTGGCGGCGACGTTTGCAATTTTCCTTGCCGCGAAGGCGTTGCTGCCGATGCATCCGGCGTTCGGCTTTATCGCGGCGTTTGCCGAGGCCGCCACCATCGGCGGTCTCGCCGACTGGTACGCCGTGGTGGCGCTATTCAAAAGGCCGCTGGGATTGCCGATCCCGCATACCGCGATCATCCAGAGCAACCAGCAGCGCATCGCCGACAAGCTCGGCGAATTCATCGAGGTGCATTTCCTCGAGTCTGCTCCCGTCGAAGCGAAACTGCGGCAGATCGATTTCGGCTCGTTCATCGCCGACTGGCTGCGCGACCGCAAGCGCAGCGAGGATCTCGCGCGCTTTGCGCTGCGGCTGTTGCCCGAGGCGGTAGCTGCGACGGAGAATTCCGGGCTGATGACCTTCGTCAGCCGCCGCATCACCGCGCAACTGATGTCGATCGATCTGGCGCCGCTCGCCGCCGGAACGCTGCGCGCATTCGTGAAGGAGGGGCGGCATCAAGGTCTGCTCGACGATCTTCTGCGCGGCGTGCATCAGACGATGACGCAGGCCGAGACCATGGCCATGATCCGCGAGAAGATCCGCGCCGAATTGCCGACGCTTTTAAAACTCTATCGCGCCGACAAGTTTCTGGTGAACAAGATCGTGGCCTCAGCGACCGCGTTCTTCGAAGAGGTCCGCAACGATCCCGCGCATCCGTTTCGCGGCGAGTTCGATCGGATGGTGCTGACCTTCGTCGATCGTCTCGGCACCGATCCGGCTTACGCCGAACGCATCGCCGGCCTGAAGCGCGATCTCTTGGCGCGGCCCGAGCTGACCAGCCTTGCGCGTCACATCTGGGACAATGCGCGCTCGTTCTTCGAGCGCAGCGCGTCGGGCGAGACGCAAGTGCTGCAGCAATATCTGGTGCGCATGTTCGTGACAGCCGGCGAGGCGCTGGCCGGCGACGCCGAAATGCGCACCGAGATCAATCAGGGCCTCGTGGCCGTGCTGCGAACCGTCGTCGCCGAACAGAAGAGCGGGGTCTCGACCTTCATCTCGGATCAGGTGAAATCCTGGGACATGGGGCAGTTGATCTCGCTGATCGAAATCAACATCGGCCGCGACCTGCAATACATCCGCTTCAACGGCTCGCTGATCGGCGGACTTGCGGGGCTCGCGCTTTACACGCTTGAATACCTGCTGCGGTTGCTGTGACCAATTAATCACGCCAACGGCTTTGTTATCCCAAGTGTGATCGGGCCCGCTTGCAAGACGAAAACCGGTTCCTTAGCTTTTTATGGAACAATGTTGCGTTGCGAAACGATTCTGCTGCGATTGCGTCTACTTAAGTGAACCAGTGGCCGGCTGCCGCTACGTAAGGGGCCGAGCCTGAGAGGAGATATGATGTCCATTGCTGCGCAGACGCTTTCACCGCCATCCAGAACCCTGATGTTTCTGGAGGGGCGCGCCATTCACGAGTTGGGTGCGTTTCTCGGCGCCTTGCCGCTCCTGAGCCTCGCGCCGCGTGGCGATGGTCATCCAGTACTGGTGTTGCCCGGGCTTGTTGCTTCCGATACCTCGACGCGTCCGCTGCGCAGCTTCCTCAGGAGCCGCGGCTACGCCGTCAGCGGCTGGCGCCAGGGCCGCAACCTTGGGCTGCGCCACGGTGTGCAGAACGCGATGGTCGATCTGGTGCACGAGTTGAACGACACGCATGGCCGCAAGGTCTCGCTGGTTGGCTGGAGCCTCGGCGGTCTCTACGCACGCCAACTCGCCAAGATGATGCCGGAGCGCGTGCGTGGCGTGATCACGCTCGGCAGCCCGTTTGCCGCGGGCCCGAAGGCGACCAACGCCTGGCGCGTCTACGAGATGGCAAGCGGCCGCCGCGCCGACGAAGAGGACGCCCGTTTCGGCGGAGCGCTGTCCGGCACGCCGCCGGTGCCGACCACCGCGATCTTCAGCCGCACCGACGGCATCTGCGCCTGGCAGGGCTGCATGGAGAAGACGTCAGCGACTTCCGAAAGCATCGAGGTCGAGAGCAGCCATTGCGGCATGGGCCATCACCCGGCTGTGGTCTACGCGGTCGCCGATCGCCTGGCGCAGGCGGAAGGCCAGTGGGCGCCGTTCGATCGAAGCGGCTGGCGCAGTTTGGTTTATCCGAACCCGCATCGCTGAGCCGGCGCGGGCGTTTGGGAGACTTCGGGTCAGCGTCGCTGCCCGGCGTTGTTTTAACCGGCAGAAACGCGCTATGCCTTGACGCATGCCGCCGCCGCTTGCCCGCATCATTCAGCAGTTGAAGCGCGAACCGTCGCGCACTGGCTCGATCGTCATCACCGTATTCGGCGATGCCATCGTGCCGCGCGGCGGCTCGGTCTGGCTCGGCACGCTGCTCGAGTTCTTCGGGGAGCTGGACATCGACGCCAGCGTGGTACGCACCGCGATGTCGCGGCTGACTGCGGATGGCTGGTTCGAGCGTAACAAAGTTGGCCGCAACAGCTTCTACCGGTTGCTGCAGAGCGGGCGACAAACTTTTGATATCGCAACGAAACACATCTATGGGCCGCCAGCCTCCGACTGGACCGGCCGGTTTGAGCTGCTGCTGATCGGCAATGGCGAAGATCGCGACGCCTCGCGCGAGGCGCTGAAGAATGCCGGTTTCGGCAGTCCGCTGCCGGGCGTGTGGGTTGCGCCCTCGGGCGTGCCGGTGCCGGAGGAAGCTGCCGCTGCCGGCGCCATTCGTCTCGAAGTGTCAGCCGAAGACGACAGCGGGCGGCGCCTGCTCAGCGAGAGCTGGCCGCTGCATCGCACCGCGGACGCCTATCAGAAATTCATGAAAACCTTCGAGCCGCTGCGCAACTGGATCGGCCACGGCGAGCGGCTGACGGACGCCGATGCCTTCACCGCGCGTGTGCTCCTGATCCACCATTATCGCCGCGTGGTACTCCGTGACCCGCTGCTGCCGACGTCGCTGTTGCCCGCGGACTGGCCGGGCAGGGCGGCCCGAACGCTGTGCGGCGAAATCTATCGCGCGCTGCTTCCCGCATCGGAACAATGGCTTGACCTCCACGCGAGGAACGAAAGCGGCCCGCTTCCGAAGCCCGGCGCCGGGTTGTTCCGGCGGTTTGACGGGTCGTAGATACGTTACAGAAATGTATTGCATATCGAAATTTATGTTATATATTTCCTCCCAACAAATACCGGGAGGTCCGCCATGTATACGCAGGCGCTCAATTCGTCCGACGGCGAAGACCGCAACATTGAGGACGCCGAACGGGCAGCGCAGTTTCAGGCGCGCATCGATGCTGACGAGCGCATCGAACCGAATGACTGGATGCCGGCCGCCTACCGCAAGACCCTGACGCGGCAGATTTCGCAGCACGCGCATTCCGAAATCGTCGGCATGCTTCCCGAAGGCAACTGGATCACCCGCGCGCCGTCGCTGCGTCGCAAGGCCACGTTGCTCGCCAAGGTGCAGGACGAATGCGGCCATGGGCTCTATCTCTACGCCGCCGCCGAGACGCTCGGTTCCTCGCGCGAAGAGCTGGTCGACCTGATGCTGGCGGGAAAAGCAAAATATTCCTCGATCTTCAACTACCCGACGCTGACCTGGGCCGACATCGGCACCATCGGCTGGCTGGTCGACGGCGCCGCGATCATGAACCAGATCCCGCTGTGCCGCTGCTCCTACGGGCCTTACGCGCGCGCGATGATCCGGGTCTGCAAGGAGGAATCCTTCCACCAGCGCCAGGGTTTTGAAATCATGCTGATGCTGTGCCGCGGCACCGACGAGCAGAAGGCGATGGCACAGGATGCACTGAACCGCTGGTGGTGGCCGGTGCTGATGATGTTCGGTCCGCCCGACCAGGTCAGCCAGCACAGCGACACTTCGACTAAATGGAAGATCAAGCGCTTCTCCAACGACGAGCTGCGCCAGAAATTCGTCGATGCGACCGTGCCGCAGGCGCAATTCCTGGGGCTTTCGATTCCCGATCCCGGCATGAAGCAGAACGAAGCGGGCAACTGGGAATACAGCGCGATCGATTGGGAAGAGTTCAAGCAGGTGCTGGCCGGCAACGGTCCCTGCAACCGCGACCGCCTCGCGGTGCGGCGCAAGGCGCATGACGACGGCGCCTGGGTGCGCGATGCCGCATTGGCCTACGCCGAAAAGCGCAGGCAGCGGACCGCCTTGCAGGCTGCCGAGTAAGGAGACAAGCGATGGCAACGCCAAACATACCCCTTTGGGAAGTCTTCATTCGCAGCCGCAACGGGCTGGCACACAAGCATGTCGGCTCGCTGCACGCCACCGACGCGACGCTGGCGCTGCAGGCTGCGCGCGACATCTATACCCGCCGCGGCGAGGGCCTCTCGATCTGGGTCGTGCCGTCGAACGCGATTACCGCGTCCGATCCGTCCGAGAAGGGAATGATGTTCGAGCCGGCGGAATCCAAAATCTATCGGCACCCGACGTTTTATGATGTGCCGGACGAAGTGGGACATATGTGACGCCGTCATTGCGAGCGCAGCGAAGCAATCCATAGCGCAGCAACGGAAGAATGGATTGCTTCGTCGCTTCGCTCCTCGCAATGACGACTACCAACAGGTGATTGAAATGACCGCAGCCAACGTCACCGTCTCCGAAACGCCGCTGGTGCTCTACACCCTGCGCCGCGCCGACGATGCGCTGATCCTGGGGCACCGGCTGTCGGAATGGTGCGGCCATGCGCCGATGCTGGAAGAAGACATGGCGCTCGCCAATATGGGCCTCGATTTGCTCGGCCAGGCGCGCGAGCTCTATTCCTATGCGGCCAAGGTCGAAGGCAAGGATAACGACGAGGACAAGTTCGCTTATCTGCGCGATGTCAGGCAGTACCGCAATCTCCTGCTGCTGGAACAGCCGAACGGCGACTTTGCCCGCACCATGGTGCGGCAATTCTTCTACGCCACCTTTGCCGATCTCTATTGGCGGGCAATGATGAGCTCCAGCGATCCGACGCTCGCGGCGATTGCGGCGAAGTCGGAAAAGGAAAGCGCCTACCACGTCAGGCACTGTTCGGAGTGGATCGTCCGCCTCGGCGACGGCACCGAGGAAAGCCACGCCCGCGCGCAATCAGCCATTGACGAACTCTGGGCCTTTACCGGCGAGATGTTCGCCGTCGACGACAGCGAGCGCGCGCTGATCGATGCCGGCATTGCGATCGATCCCGCGACGTTGCACTCGCAATGGCTGAAGGCGATCACCGGTGTCGTTGGCGAGGCGACGCTTGCCTTGCCGAAGAACGACTGGATGCAGCAGGGCGGCCGCAGCGGCCGGCATAGCGAGCATCTCGGCCATCTCCTCAGCGAACTGCAATCGATGCAGCGGACCTTTCCGGGGGCGACATGGTAGCGGTCCTCGACGATACCGATCTGCGCCGGCGCGCCTGGGAAGTGGCGTCGCAGGTGGTCGATCCCGAAATCCCCGTGCTGACGATCGCCGATCTCGGCGTGCTCCGCGACGTTAAGGTCCATGACGGCCGCGTTGAGGTCGCGATCACGCCGACCTATTCCGGCTGTCCCGCGATGAACATGATCGCGCTGGAAATCGAGCTGGTGCTCGAGCGTGCCGGCATCGCGCGGCCGACCGTCCGCACCGTGTTGTCGCCCGCCTGGACCACCGACTGGATGAGCGAGGACGGCCGCAACAAGCTCCGAGCGTACGGCATCGCGCCGCCGCAGGCCTCAAATTCGCGCCGCGCGCTGTTTGGCGAACAGCAGGTGGCATGCCCGCAATGCGGTTCGCAAAATACCGAGCTGCTGTCCGAGTTCGGCTCGACCTCCTGCAAGGCGCTGTGGCGCTGCAAGAGCTGCCGCGAACCGTTCGACTATTTCAAGTGTCATTGATCATGTCCCACGCGCCGCGCTTTCACCGTCTCGCCGTCAGCGACTTGCGCCGCGAAGCTGCCGACGCGGTATCGATGACCTTTGCGATCCCGAAGGAGCTGGAAGACGACTACGGCTTTACGCCGGGACAGTATCTCACGCTGCGCACTACAATGGACGGCGAGGAAGTGCGCCGTTCCTATTCGATCTGTTCCGGTCCCGACGATGGCGAACTCCGCATCGCCGTGAAGAAGGTCGATGGCGGCGCGTTTTCGAACTGGGCTGCGGATGAGCTAAAGCCCGGCGACGAGCTCGACGTGATGACGCCGACCGGCCGTTTCGGCATCGCCCATGCGCCCAGCGTGGCGCGGATCTATGTCGGATTTGCCGCGGGAAGCGGTATCACGCCGATCCTGTCGATCGTCAAGGGCGTGTTGGTGCGCGAACCAGATAGCCGCTTCTTCCTGTTCTATGGCAACCGCACGACATCGAACATGCTGTTCCTCGAAGAGCTGGAGGAACTGAAGGACCGCTTCATGCAGCAGCTTTCGCTCTTCCATGTCATTTCGGGCGAAGAGCAGGATATTCCGATCCTGCACGGCCGGCTCGACGGCGAGAAAGTGCGCGTGCTGCTGCGCTCGCTGGTGCCGGCGGCAAGCGTCGATCACGTCTTCATCTGCGGCCCCATGGGCATGAGCGAGGACATCGAGGCGACCTGTCGCGCGATCGGCATTGCCGAGGATCGCATCCATGTCGAGCGTTTCGTCTCGGAGTTCGGCGGCAAGCCGCGCCCGAAGAAGGTCATCGAGGCGTCCGCGCCGCCAAAGGCGATGGCGTCCTTGATCATCGACGGCAAGCGCCGCGAGGTGCCGGTCGCTGAAGGAGAGGCCATCCTCGATGCCGCGTTGCGCGCCGGGATGGATCTGCCGTTCGCCTGCAAGGGCGGCATGTGCTCGACCTGCCGCGCCAAGCTGGTCGAGGGCGACGCACAGATGGAAGTGAATTATTCGCTGGAGCCGTGGGAATTGAAGGCGGGATTCATCCTGACCTGCCAGGCGCGGCCATGTTCGGACAAGGTCGTGGTGGACTACGACCACGTTTAGAAAATCGTGGGATCGTTGACACCTTAGGTCGCCGGTCCCAAGACTAACACACTACGTAACGAGGCCTGTTCAAACAGGCCCGTGCACACAGGGAGAGAACGTCGTGGAACCGTCTCGCAGAGCGGGCTATCAGCTATGAACGTCGCGCTTTCGCCGGATGAGATCGCCCGCGCCTGCGCGGATGCGATGTGGAGGGAAGACGACGCCAGCAAGGGCCTCGGCATGAAGATTGTCGAAGTCAGGCCGGGACAGGCGACGCTGACGATGACGGTGCAGCCGCACATGGTCAACGGCCAGCGTATCGCCCATGGCGGCTTCATCTTCCTGCTGGCCGATTCCACCTTTGCCTTTGCCTGCAACTCCCGCAACGAGCGCGCCGTCGCTGCGCAATGCGACATCGCCTTCATCCGGCCGGGCAAGCTCGGCGACGTGCTGGTCGCGACCGCGCGCGAAATCTCGTGCAACGGCCGGTCCGGGATCTACGACGTTCGCGTCACCGCAGGCGATGTCGTGATCGCCGAATTCCGCGGCCATTCCCGCACCATCGCCGGAACGTGGCTGCCGAGTGCGGATGCCGAGACCAAATGAAGATTGAGGAGCGCGCCATGTCCGCCACGAGCATGCAATCAAAGGCAACAGGTTACCACCCCGAACTGGATGAGGCCGAGCGCGCCTCGCGCGACGAGATCATGGCGCTGCAGACGAAGCGTCTCGCGTGGTCGCTCAAGCATGCCTACGACAATGTTGAGCACCACAGGAAGGCATTTGATGCGGCCGGCGTGCATCCTTCCGATTTCAGGCAACTCCCCGATCTCGCCAAATTCCCGTTCACGGTGAAGACCGATCTGCGCGACAATTATCCCTTCAACATGTTCGCGGTACCGCGCGAAAAACTGGTTCGTGTCCATGCGTCCTCGGGCACCACAGGCAAGCCGATCGTGGTCGGCTACACGCAAGGGGATATCGACATCTGGTCGGACGTGATGGCGCGCTCGATCCGTGCCGCCGGCGGTCGCACCGGCATGATCATTCACAACGCCTATGGCTACGGCCTGTTCACCGGCGGGCTTGGTGTGCATTACGGCGCCGAAAAGCTCGGCTGCACGGTGGTGCCGGTCTCCGGCGGCATGACCGAGCGGCAGGTGCAACTGATCAACGATTTCAGGCCCGACATCATCACGGTGACGCCGAGCTACATGCTGGCGATATCGGACGAGTTCAAGCGACAGGGCCTCGATCCCCGAAAGTCGTCGTTGAAGTTCGGCATCTTCGGCGCCGAACCCTGGACCAACGCGATGCGCGCCGAAATCGAGCAGACCTTCGATATGGACGCGACCGACATTTACGGCCTGTCGGAAGTGATCGGTCCGGGCGTGGCGCAGGAATGCGTGGAGACCAAGGACGGCCTGCACATCTGGGAAGATCATTTCTATCCCGAGGTGATCGATCCCGAGACCGGCGCGGTGCTGCCCGACGGCGAGAAGGGCGAACTGGTCTTCACCTCGCTGACCAAGCAAGGCTTCCCGATCATCCGTTACCGTACCCGCGACCTGACGCGGCTGTTGCCGGGCACGGCGCGGCCGGGCATGCGGCGCATGGAAAAGATTACGGGGCGCTCCGACGACATGATCATCCTGCGCGGCGTCAACGTATTTCCGACCCAGATCGAGGAAGCGCTGCTGGCGACCGACTGGTGCGGCGGCCATTTCATCATCGAGCTGACGCGTGAGGGGCGGATGGACGAGATGACCGTGCTTGCCGAAGCCCGTCCCGAAAGCTGGGACGGCAGCGGCTTGCACGCACATGCCGAAAAGGTCTCCGTCTTCATCAAGAACACCATCGGCATTACCGCGCGCATCAAGGCGGTGGCCCCGAACACACTCGAACGTTCGCTCGGCAAGGCGAAACGTGTTTACGACAAGCGGCCGAAAGGGTAACTCCTGCTGCTCAGAATGAGAGAGCGGGAAGGCCTTGATGCCGATTGCCCAAAAGCCAGATGTCCAGTCCATCACGGTCCAGGCCCGGTGCGTCCGACTGCTTTCGAAAGCCGCCGATGCGGTGTCGCTGGCACCCGCCATCGAGACGCACGCGTTGTCTCGCGGCGAAAACGATCTGCTGATCGAGATCAAGGCCGCGGCTGTCAATCCGTCGGACGTGAAGGCTGCGACCGGGTTGATGCCTTACGCCGTATTCCCGCGCACGCCGGGCCGCGACTATGCGGGTGTCGTGATCGACGGGCCAACGGGCTTGATCGGACGCGAGGTGTTCGGCTCGTCCGGCGATCTCGGCATTCGCCGTGACGGCACCCACGCCACGCATCTCGTGATCGAGGCGGAAGCGGTAGTCGAGAAGCCGAAGTGTATTTCCTGGGAAGAGGCGGCCGGCATCGGCGTGCCCTTCGTCACCGCGATGGAAGGCCTGCGCCGCGCCGGCATTCCCAGGGACGGCGAGGTCGTGCTGGTGATGGGCGTCAACGGCAAGGTCGGGCAGGCGGCGACACAGATCGCGACCTGGTACGGCGCGCGGGTGATCGGCGTCGTTCGCAAGAGCGAGCCCTATGAAGGCCATTCCAATTCGCAAGTCGAGGTCATCGACGCCTCCGCGACCGACGTCGCTTCGCGTGTGCGCGAACTCACCAGCGGCAAGGGCGCCGATATCGTGGTCAACACGGTCGGCGATCCCTATTTCCAGGCCGCGCATCAGTCACTCGCCTTGCGCGGGCGACAGATCCTGATCGCTGCGATCGACCGCATCGTGCAGTTCAACATCCTGGAATTCTATCGTGGCCAGCACACTTACGTCGGCATCGATACGCTCGGCCTGTCGTCGGTCGCGACCGGCGCGGTGCTGAGGGAACTCGGCCCCGGCTTCGCCGGCGGGCATCTCAAGCCGTTTCCGATCAAGCCGAACGCGATCTATCTGCTGGAGCAGGCCAAGGCTGCTTTCATTGCGGTGGCCGGTTCGTCACGCGATCGCGTCATCCTGCGGCCTGCGGGGTAGGCTGGCCGCACGCCGTCCCTCCATTGTTGCGTGGAAAACAAATCTCTCTCATTCTTCAACAACAATGCTTTTGTTCCTTCGTTGCCTGATGGAACGAGAGATTCATTCTCTGCATCGGCAGGCCGTGGACGCGCCGATGCTTCCAACGTATTAGCAGCACTTCCTATTTGAGCGGCGGCGGCCGGGTGGCGTTGCAAGGGAACAGGGAAGAACCGTGCTGGACAGTGGCAATATTGTCGTCATGGGCGGACTGCTGATCGGTCTCGTCTACGGCTCGGTCGGATTGCTCAGTGGGTTTTGCCTGCTCAGCGGTCTTCGCGGTTTCTGGGCGGAAGGCGATGGCCGGCTGGTCCGCACCTACGCGTTGGCGATCGGCGTGGCCGTTGCCGGTACGCAATTGCTGGCGGCGGCAGGCCTCGCCGATATCGGCAAATCGATCTACCTGCAGCCTTCTTTCTCCGCGCCGGTGATGTTCTTCGGTGGCCTCTTGTTCGGCTACGGCATGGTGCTCTCGAACGGCTGCGGCTCGCGTGCGCTGGTATTACTTGGACGCGGTAATCTCCGTTCTTTCGTGGTGGTCGTCGTGCTGGCGATCTTCGCACAGATGACGCTGAAAGGCCTGATCGCGCCGGCGCGTATCGCGATGGTAGGCGCATCGCAGACCACGGCCACCGCGAACTCGGTGCCGGCGCTGTTTGCGGCCGCAGGCTTGAGCGCAACGTCCGCGCGCATGCTGGCCGCCTCGATCATCTCGGCGGCGCTGATCATCTTCGCCTTTGCCCATCCGGCGTTCCGGCGCTCGCCGGGCCAGATCGCCGCGGGTCTCGCGGTCGGCCTGCTGGTGGCGGTGGGCTGGTTCGTCACCGGCTATCTCGGCGCCGACGATTTCAATCCGACGCCGGTCACCTCGCTCACCTTCATCGCGCCGATCGCGGACGCGCTGCAATATGTCATGCTGTCGACGGGATCGACGCTGAATTTCGGCATCGTCACCGTGTTCGGCGTGTTCGCCGGCAGCCTTGCGACCGCGCTATTGACCGGCCGCTTTCAGCTCGAGGGCTTTCAATCGCCGCGCCACATGCTGCGCTCCGGCGGCGGCGCGGCGCTGATGGGCGCCGGTGGCGTGATGGCCTTTGGCTGCTCGATCGGGCAGGGCCTGACGGGATTCTCCACGCTGGCGCTGGCGTCGCTGATCGCATTCGCCGGCATTCTCGTCGGCACCGCCGCCGGCCTCCGCGGCGCACTGCGCGTCCGCCCGCTGGCGGCGGCCTAATCCGCCGCCTTCGTCACGATCCGGATTTCCGAGGTGAGTGTCCGGTGCACCGGGCACTTGTCGGCGATCTCCATCATCCGCTGGCGCTGATCGGCGTCGAGAGCGCCCTCGATCGAGATCACGCGGTCGATCTGATCCAGCATGCCCTCCCGCGTTTCGCATTCGGCGCAATCTTCCGCGTGAATCTTGCTGTGCTTCAGCGTCACGGTAATACGCTCGACGGGCAGCGATTTGCGGTCGGCATACATCCGCATCGTCATCGACGTGCAGGCGCCAAGGCCTGCAAGCAGGAAATCATACGGCCCGGGTCCGCTATCCTGACCGCCGACGGCAACGGGTTCATCGGCCACGATTTCATGCGGACCCGTGGTGACGATCTGCTGGAACTTGCTGTTGCGGGTTTCGCGCACCACGACGTGGCGCGGTGCCTCGCTCGCGGCAGCGGCGGGCTGCGCTGTGGCAGGCTCGATATAACGTTCAGCCCAGGCGGCGATGACGCCGGCGACATAGGCAGCGTCGCGCTTGCCGGATAGCAGATGATCCGAGCCCGCCAGTGACACGAAGCTCTTGGGATGCCTGGCCGCAACGAAAATGTTCGTGGCATTGTCGATCCCGACCGTGTCGTCGGTCGGCGCATGCATGATCAACAGCGCCTTGTGCAGCTTTGCGACGTGCGACATCAGGCTGTGTTCGGCGATATCGTCGAGGAATTCGCGCTTGATATGAAATGGCCGCCCGGCGAGTTGAACCTCCACCTCACCATGCTTGCGGATGTCCTCGATACGATCCTTGAACAGATGGGTGACATGGACGGGATCGGAGGGCGCCGCGATGGTCACCACCGCCTTGGCATCCGGAATCTGCCCGGCGGCGGCGAGGATCGCCGCGCCGCCGAGGCTGTGCCCGATCAGAATCGCGGGCGCCCCGCGGGTTTCGCGCAAATGATCGGCAGCGCGGACGAGATCGGCGACGTTGGAGGAAAAGGTCGAGTTTGCAAATTCGCCCTCGCTGGAGCCGAGCCCGGTAAAGTCGAAACGCAATACCGCAATCCCTTTGGCGGCCAGTGCGGTCGCGATACGCTTCGCCGCCAGTACATCCTTGCCGCAGGTGAAACAATGCGCAAACAGCGCGTAGGCCTGCACCGGTCCATCCGGCGTGTCCAGCGCGGCGGCAAGCTGATGGCCGCCTTCGCCGGTGAATTGGAATCGTTCAGTCGGCACGAGCGCTCTCCCCAGTCAATGTTGCGGCTCTAGTCGCCGGAATATCTCTGCTCTTGCCACGGGTCACCGCGATTGTGGTAACCGCGCACTTCCCAATAGCCTGGTTTATCCTCTGTCAGAAATTCGATGCTCTGCAGCCATTTCGCGCTTTTCCAGAAATAGAGATGCGGCACCACCAGCCGCACCGGGCCGCCATGCTCCTGTTCAAGCGGCGCGCCCGACCAACTATGGACGAGGATTGCATCCTCGACGGCGAAATCCTCCAGCGCCAGATTGGTGGTGTAGCCGTCATGGGAATGCAGCACCACGAACCGCGCCTCCTCGCGCGGCCGGCAGGCATCGAGCAGATCCCGGGTCGCAAGTCCCTCCCACTGGTTGTCGTAACGCGACCAGGTCGTGACGCAGTGAATGTCGGATACGAACTTGCTCTGCGGCTGCGCGGAAAACCGGGCGAAGTCCCAGAACAGCGGCGTTTCGACCGCGCCGTAAACATCGAGCCGCCAGCGCTCGCGCGCAATGTTCGGCGTCAGTCCGAGATCGAGCGTCGGCCAATCCTTCGTGAGATGCTGGCCCGGCGGCAGGCGTGCTTCCTCGGGCCGCAAGACCTTGCCGGTGAGGAATTTCCCCTCGCGCGCCCAGCGTTCCTTGCTGCGCGTCAGCTTGCTCTCCGGCGGCGGCTCGTGGTCATTGGTCATGTCGATCGCGACCTTGTTGCCGGCAGTATAGCGACACAGACATGAACTGCCAGCGCCGAAAACTCTTATCCTTCATCCTGAGGAGCTCACATCTATTTCGGCGCCCGCGGATCGATCGGTGTCGTGCCGCGCAAGCCCAGAATATCCTCAAGCGCCTTGGCCCCTGCCAGCAACTGCGCCTCGCCGCGCGGCGGCGCCACCACCTGCAGCCCGACCGGCAGGCCGGAGGCGGTAAAGCCGCAGGGCAGTGAAAGCGCGGGACAACACACCAGCGTGATCGCGTAGACGATGCCGAGCCATTCGACGTAATTGTCGAACTTCTTTCCCGTGCATTCGGCGACGTAGCGGTTCTCGATCGGGAACGGCGGCACGATGGTGGCGGGGCAGAGCAACAGATCGTATTTGTCGAAAAATTCCAGCGTGCGCGCGGTCATGGCGACGCGTTGTGCTTCGGCGCGTTCGAGCTGCTCGACCGTCAGCTTGAGGCCTTCCTCGATGTTCCAGATCACCTCGGGCTTGAGCAGGTCGCGCTTTGAGCGCAGCAGCGCCGCCTTGGAAAGCGCAAAGTCGAACGCGCGCAGCACGTGGAAGCATTCATGGGCCTCGCGCAGGTCGGGATGGGCTTCCTCGACGATGGCACCCAGCTCCGCAAAGCGCTGCGCCGCCTTGCGGGTGACAGCCGCGACTTCAGGATCGACCGGCGTGATGCCGAGATCAGGCGAATAGGCGATGCGCTTCGGCTTGCTGCCGGAGCGGGCGGCGGAAAGAAACGAATTCGGCAGCACCGGCAGCGACAGCGGATCGGCGGGATGCTCGCCGCTCATGGCATCGAGCAGCAGGGCCAGGTCTTCCACGTTGCGCGCCATCGGACCCTGGACGCCGAGATTGCGATCGACCGCCGCGGCTACCGTATGCGCGACGCGGCCGATGCTCGGCCTCAATCCGACGACGCCGCAGAAGCTCGCGGGGTTGCGTAAGCTACCGCCCATGTCGGAGCCGTGCGCCAGCCATGCGGTGCCGGTGGCAAGCGCCACCGCCGCGCCACCTGACGAGCCGGCGGCAGAGCGGGACGTATCCCAGGGATTGCGCGTCGGGCCGAACACTTCGTTGAAAGTGTTGGCGCCGGCGCCGAACTCCGGCGTATTCGACTTGGCGTAGATCACGCCGCCATTGTTTTCGAGATGCTCGACCAGGATATCCGACTTCGTGGGAATCGTGTCCTTGTAGATCGGCGAGCCCTGCGTGGTCAGGACGCCGGCGACATTGGCCAGGTCCTTGATCGGGATCGGAAGCCCCGCGAGCAGCCCGCGCTCGCTGGCCGGCTTCTTCATCAGCGCGGTGGCGTGCTTGCGGGCGCGGTCGAAGCACAGCGTCGGCAGCGCGTTGACCTTGCCATCGACCTCGGCGATGCGTTTTTCCAGCACGTCGAGCAGGTCGAGCGGGGTAACTTCACCCGATTTCAGCTTGCCGACGATGGCACACGCCGTCTCACGCACCAGCCCCTGATCAGCCACTTCGCTATCTCCCGCTCGTTTTGCGTTTGTTGGTCGCAGATGGTGCTGTAGAACATTTTACGGCAAAGTGGAAACGCACCAGAGTTGTGGCCGACCGGAGATATTGCATGACGACATTGTTCTCTGCGCTGGACTGGCGCGCGATGAGCCAGGAGGCGCGCGACCTCGGCCTCAACAATGGCGTTGCCGTGCCCGGCAGCGTCGAGATGGTCGCCGGCTGGGAGCAGCGCTCGGTCGAGATGCGCAAGCGTTTCCCCGGGCATCTCGACCTGCGATATGGCCCGCGCGAGCGCAACCGGATCGATTTTCTGAAAGCCGCCGACGCCGCGCCGACGCTGCTGTTCATCCATGGCGGTTACTGGCAGGCGCGAGCGAAGGAAGTCTTCACCATCGTTGCCGAAGGTCCGATGGCCCACGGCATCAACGTGGCCCTGATCGGCTATACGCTGGCGCCGGAAGCGACGCTGGACGAAATCGTCACCGAGATCCACGCCGGCATCGATTACCTCGCTGAGCAACTGCCGGCGCTTGGCGCCGCGGCCGGCGGCATCGTGGTATCAGGCTGGTCCGCCGGCGGGCACCTGACCTCGATGGCGCTGTCGCATCCGCTAGTGCGGGCGGGCATGGCAATCTCAGGCATCTACGATCTCGAGCCGATCCGCCGCAGCTACCTGAACGAAAAGCTGAGAGCCGATGAAGCTACCTCTCGCCGCAACTCGCCGATGATGCAGGAAGGCGGTCCGTCAAAACCGCTGTCGCTGGTGGTCGGCAGCGCCGAGTTGCCGCTATTGCGCAAGCAGACCGCCGATTTCGCCGGCCACCGCGCCCGATATGGCTTGCCGGTAACGTATGAGGAAATTCCCGGCGCAAACCATTTCACCATCCTGTACGAGATGATGTCGCTGAAGGGAAGGATCACGACGCTGATCCGACAGTTGTTTGAGCGGACAACAGGTTGAGTGTCGCCGTCATTGCGAGAAACCAACGGGTCGCGCGAATGCGGACCCGATGACGGGCTCCGCGACGAAGCAATCCATCCTTCCTCGCGGGGACAACGGATTGCTTCGCTTCGCTCGCAATGACTGTGGTGGCAGTGTGCCTAACCCCATCCCGCCGTGTGTCCGCCGTCCACCGTGAAGATCGCCCCCGAGGTATATCCCGACCGGTCCGACGCCAGGAACGCCATGAGGTCGCCGATCTCGCGCGCATGTGCGGGGCGGCCGAGCGGCATGTTTTTCTGGAATTCCTTGTAGCGGTTCTCGTCGCCGAACTGGTTCTTGGCCCGCGTCTTCAGCAGCGTGACGTGGCGGTCGGTGCCGACGGGGCCGGGATTGATGCCGACCACGCGGATATTGTCGGCAAGGCTTTTGCCGCCGAGCGCGCGGGTGAACGCCATCAGCGCGGCGTTGCCGGCGCTGCCGCAGATGTAGTTGGCATCGAATTTTTCGCCGGCCGCGCCGATGTCGTTGACGATGACGCCGCCGCCGCGCGCCTTCATCTGCGCGTAGATCGCGCGGGTGAGATTGATGTAGCCGAATACTTTCAATTCCCAGGCGTGGCGCCAGGTCGCCTCGTCGATCTTGTCGATCGAGCCGCCCGGGATGTCGCCGGCATTGTTGACGAGGATATCGATATCGGCGGCTTCCTTGGCGAGCCTTGCGATGTCCTCGCCCTTGCGCAGGTCGACGACATGGGCGGTCGCGCCGATCTGGTGCGCGGAGCGCAGACGCTCGGTCAGCGCTTTCAACTGCTCGCCGCTGCGGGCGGCCAGCATGACGTCGCAGCCCTCCTCGGCAAAGGCTTCGGCCGCGGCCGCGCCAATACCCTTGGAGGCGCCGGTGATCAGGACGCGCTTGCCGCGCAGATGCAGATCCATGGAATTGACTCCTGAGTGGGGGAGGCGGGATGGAGGTCGGCGAGATTGTTAGGCTTGCGGCGTCATGGCGGTCAACATTGCAGTGCAGCGTTGCGCAAGCGGCAGGTTTGGTCCATTGCAAGGCAATCAAATAACCGGCATTAGCCGCCTGACAAACAGCTAGGGAAACTCTCGATGAGCAGCGCCAAGAAGCAGTATCGGATCGCGGTCATTCCCGGTGACGGCATCGGCAAGGAAGTCGTCCCCGAGGGCCTGCGCGTGCTGGAGGCGGCCGCGAAAAAGCACGGCGTTTCGGTTCATTTCGATCATTTCGACTTCGCGTCCTGGGACTATTACGAGAAGCACGGCGAGATGATGCCGGAGGACTGGAAGGCAAAAATCGGCAAGCACGACGCGATCTATTTCGGCGCGGTCGGCTGGCCGGCGAAAATCCCCGATCACATCTCCCTGTGGGGCTCGCTCATAAAATTCCGGCGTGAGTTCGACCAGTACGTCAATCTGCGCCCAGTGCGGCTGATGCCCGGCGTGCCGTCGCCGCTTGCCAACCGCAAGCCCGGCGATATCGATTTCTGGGTGGTGCGCGAGAATACGGAAGGCGAATATTCTTCCGTCGGCGGCCGCATGTTCCCGGACACCGACCGTGAATTCGTGACGCAACAGACCGTGATGACGCGCGTTGGCGTCGACCGCATCCTGAAATTTGCGTTTGATCTGGCGCAGTCACGCCCGAAGAAGCATCTGACCTCAGCGACCAAGTCCAACGGCATCTCGATCACGATGCCCTATTGGGACGAACGCGTGGAGGCGATGGCGAAAAAATATCCCGGCGTAAAGTGGGACAAGTACCACATCGACATTCTGACTGCGAACTTCGTGCTGCATCCGGATTGGTTCGACGTCGTGGTCGGCTCCAATTTGTTCGGCGATATCCTTTCGGATCTGGGCCCGGCCTGCACCGGCACCATCGGCATCGCGCCGTCGGGCAATATCAATCCGGAGGGAAATTTCCCGTCGGTGTTTGAACCCGTGCATGGCTCGGCGCCCGATATCGCCGGGCAGGGCATCGCCAACCCGATCGGCATGATCTGGTCCGGCGCGATGATGCTGGAGCATCTCGGCGAGAAAGCGGCGGCAGAGTCCATCGTCGGCGCCATCGAGCGCACACTCGGCGAGCGCACGCTGCGCACAAGGGATCTTGGCGGCAACGCCGATACTGTGGCGTGCGGCAAGGCCGTCGCGGAAATGGTAGATTGAGGTTCCCTTCCCCCCTTGTGGGAGAAGGTGGCGTAGCGCCGGATGAGGGGGAGGGCGAACCACACCACGTCCTTTTTCTTGGTCTCCGGGTTTGGCTCCGGCGTGTACTCGGCAAAGCTGTTGGCCGGAACGAGACACCGGTTTTCCGTTTTCAGCCATCCCCGCCAATGCGGCGAGGACGTGTTGCGGATGTTGGTGACAGGTGGGCCGCCCGTGCGCGGCGGAGGCGGCATGCCCCAGCGCATCATGGTCAGCTCGCGCTCGGTGCCAGCGTTTGCGGACGACCGGCGCGGGGTAGTCTGGAAACACGCCCTGCATGGGCGGCAGGTTGCCGACATACCGATTGATGACGCGGAATAGGCGCTGGATCGCTTTTTGGTTGGTGGTGATCGAATAGAGGTTGCACACGATCGAGCCTCAGGCAAACAGTTCGACGCCCGGCGGCGCGAAGCGGACAATCATGCCGCCTTTCGCAAATAAGAGCCAGATGCTCGCGACAGCGACTGGCAGAACGATGCGCGCGGCACCCCCTTTGCCGTACCTGCCCGAAATGCTACCGGGAGAAGGTGTCGCGATAGCGGAGCAAGCGATGAGTGACAAAACCATCACACACGAAGTTGCGGTTCAGCGATTGAGAAGTGCAGGCGCGGATCAGGTCGCCGACCAGCTCGCCGCGTTCAGGAATGTGGACGGCGGATTGGGTGGCTGGGACGGATATGTTCGCGGGCGCTTCAGCAAGCGGATCGTCGCGATCGTCTGGCCAGAGGAGCGGGCATCGTGAGCGAAATGCGGAAGCAGTTCGAGACGAAGCATCGTGCCTGGCCCGACATCTGGAACGGGTTCTGTGGCAGAGCCCGTTTTATCTTTCATCGCATTTTTTACTTGGGTCCGCAGGTTCCGGGTACATCATCGCCACCGCCATCGCGCGCTGCCCTGAGTTCGGGTGGCGGCGCTTGACCCCACCGCCCGTCGTTAGCCCTTGGCATCGTCGGCAGTGACGGCGTCCCCCGCTGCATGATGCTTCGTCGGCGGTGGCTTCACCGGCTGCTTGCCAAAACGATACGCTCGGCGAGCGGCTCAGGCTGTATATCGAAGAGAACTTCCATGATGCGTGAAGAAGGCATCAATCTTCACAGGTTCGCCGGTATCTTTCCAGAACAGCTTTTGACCGAGGCTGGCCGCCACCGCGAGGCGGTGGTGGCCGCCGATTAGCGTATGGTCATCCGCTGCTTTGGCGATAATCTCGCCTGCGTCGTCCACGATGTTTCTCATGTGACGCCTCCAATCCAACGCGCCGATCAGCGCCGCCGCGATGGTGCGTAATCTATCTAACCTCGCACCGGCTCCGGGCGTTCCAACCCCATGAAGATCACGGTTTCCGTATTCGACATGCGCCACCTCGCGCACCGCCTTTCTGTACCGAGCGGCATAAAATTAAGCCGAGATTGCGCGATTGAAAATATCTTCAAAGGGCGCGGTCGCGCGGTCCCCGCACAAGGTCACGCCCTCACAGGACCCGAGCAACGATGAGGGGCATCCCTGCCGTCACCATGGCCCGCGCACCGCATCACCGCGACAGTCGATGCGACCGTGCCAGCATGGGACCTTCGACAGCGCTCGCACGGCTTCGGGTCGGACCTCCAAGCTGAGGACGCCACGCAAAAAGAAAAGCCGCCCGAAGGCGGCTCTCTGTCACATGCCGTGAGCTAGTTTGATCAGGCCGCAGCGAGCGCGAGGCCCTGATCTTTGCGCGAACGACGATAGGCCATGAACCCAACGCCCGCGAAACCGAGGACCATCATCGCCCAAGTGGAGGGCTCGGGGACGGCGCCGCTAATTGTCGGAAGATCATTTGCATAAAAAGACCTGTCGACGAGCCGCAACTGGAATTGGCCTGCCGTCTGATGATTGCCCTTTGCGTCAATCGGTTAGATAGAGCCCCATACTCCCACAAGGGGAGAAGGAAGTAGGGACATCACCCCTTCGCAACCCGCCGGCAATGCTCCCAGGCCGCGCGCATCAAATTCTCGCTCGCTTCGGGCGTGCGGAACGCCGAGTGCGCCGACAGCGTCACGTTTTCCAGTTTCGTCAGCGGATGATCTGCCGGCAGCGGCTCGATGTTGAAGACGTCGAGGCCGGCGTGGCGGATCTGGCCCGACTTCAACGCATCGATCATCGCTTCTTCGTCAACGATGGCGCCGCGCGCGGTGTTGACCAGGATGACGCCGGGCTTCATTGCCTCGATGCAGGCGCGCGAGATCAGGCCGCGCGTCTCGTCGTTGAGCAGGAGATGGATCGAGACGACATCGCTCTCGGTCAGCAATTCGTCGAGATCGACGAATTCGACCTTCGGATGTTTCTTCTGCGAACGGTTCCAGGCGATGACGCGCATGCCGGAGCCGATCGCGATGCGCGCGACTTCCGCTGCGATGCCGCCGAAGCCGATCAGGCCCAGCGTCTTGCCGGTCAGCTGCATGCCGTCGTCGCGCAGCCAGTTGCCGGCGCGGATCCCGCGGTCCATCTTGGCGAGGCCGCGCGCGCCCTCCCACATCAACGCGATGGCGCATTCGGCAACGGCGGTATCGCCATAACCCTTGATCAGGTGCACGGAAATCCCGAGCTCGGCGAGCTCTTCCGGGTTCATGTAGCTGCGCGCGCCGGTGCCGAGAAACACGACGTGCTTGAGCCCGGTGCATTTCTTCGCGACGTCGGTCGGCAGCGCCGTGTGATCGACGATCGCGATCTCGGCGCCATCGAGTATCGCGGGATACTGATCCGAGGTGATGTCGGGGTTCCGGTGGATCAGCACCTTGGGATCGCCTGGCTTCGCCAGCCGCTCGAAGATCACGGCCAGCGATTCATTGGCGTCGACGAAAACTCCACGCATGGCATTTCCCCAAGTTCTGTTTATCAAGTTCTATTTATCAGGATGCGACGCCGGCCAGCGCCAGCACGGTATGCATCAGCACATTGGCGCCCGCCGCGCAATCGGCCTGAGTCGCGTCTTCCAGTTCGTTGTGGCTGATGCCGTCCTTGCAGGGCACGAACACCATCGCCGCCGGCATGACGGTGTTGAGGTTGCAGGCATCGTGGCCGGCGCCGGAGGTGATGCGGCGATGCGAAAGCCCAAGCATCTTCGCGGCGTTCTCTACCGCCTCCACCAGCCTGGGATCGAAATGTGTCGGCGGCTTGCGCCAGATCAGATCGAACTGGACCTCGACCTTGCGCCGCGCCGCGATCTCGGCAATCGAGCTGCGCAAATCCTTGTCCAGCGCATCCATGATGGCGGCATCCGCGCTGCGGCAGTCGACCGTGAAGGCGATCTCGCCGGGTATGACGTTGCGCGAGGGGTTGGCGATTACGGCCTCGCCGACGGTGCCGACGGCCTTCGGCCCGTGCTTCCTGGCAATGGCCTCCATCGCCAGCACGATTTCCGACAGCGTCGCCAGCGCGTCGCGCCGCAAAGGCATCGGCGTCGAGCCGGCATGGCTCTCGAAGCCGGTGATCTTGCCGTCATACCAGAGCACGCCCTGGCCGGAATCGACCACGCCGATGGTCTTGTTTTCGGCTTCGAGAATTGGCCCCTGTTCGATGTGCAGTTCGACGAACCCTGAGAATTTCTGCGTCCCCACCGGGGTCTCGCCGCGGTAACCGATGCTGTCGAGCGCTTGTGCGACTGTCATGCCCTCGGCATCTTTGCGCGACAAAATGTCGTCGGTGGTGAAATCGCCGACGTAAGCTGCCGACGCCATCATCGCCGGCGCAAAGCGCGAGCCTTCCTCGTTGGTCCAGTTGCAGATGCAGATCGGCGTCTCGGTTTCGATCCCGGCATCGTTCAGCGTACGCACCACCTCCAGCGCCGCCAGCGTGCCGAGCACGCCGTCATATTTGCCGCCGGTCGGTTGCGTATCGAGGTGGGAGCCGAAGCCTACCGGCGGCTTCGACATGTCGCGGCCCTTGCGCAGCCCGAACATCGAACCCAACGCATCGACATGTACTTCCAGTCCCGCGGCTTCGCAGGCGTTCCGGAACCAGTCGCGTACCTGTTTGTCTTCAGGTCCCAGCGTCAGCCGCCGTACGCCGCCTTTTGGCGTGGCGCCGAATTTGGCGGTTTCGTGAATGGTGCCCCAGAGCCGGGCGGAATCGATTTGCAGGTTGGAGGCGATTTTTGTCATTGGCCGTTCCGAAGTTCAGACGATACGCGAGGCGCGCTTTTTCAATGACGCGCCTCGCGCGGCGCGTCAACAATGACGCCGCCCTGCGCGAGATTGGCGGCCAGTTCGGCCACGCGCTCCACCGCAACCGTATCGGGGGAGGCAAGCCAGCTCGCCGAAAACGTCAATAGCGGCAGTTGTACGTTGGTCGACAGCAGTTGCAGCCGTCCATCGGCCATTTCGCTCTCGACGATTGCGGTTGGGATCACGGCAATACCGAGCCCTTCGATCGCCATGTGGATGACGGTCGCGATCGAAGCGCTGGCGTGCAGGCGGATCGGCGGCAGATCGGGGCGGTTGAACAGGGAGCGCACCATCTCATAGGGCTGCGTCCGGCGCGAGAAAGTGATGATCGGAAATTTCGCCAGATCGTGCACCGTGAGTTGACGGTTGCCCAGCCCAAGCATGGGGCTGGCCAGGAATCCTACGGGATAGTCGCACAGCACGCGGTTGCTGATGCTCGGCGCGGTCAGCGGCCCGAGCACGAATGCGAGCTCGATTTCCTGCGCCAGCAGCCGGTTGCGCAAGTTCGAGGTGATGTCGACCTCGATCTCGAGCGAGAGGTTGGGATAGGCGTGATTGACGCTCTTGATCAGCTGCGTCAGCCAGGTGTGCACGATGGTCTCGGCGACGCCGAGCCGAAGCACGCCGCGCATCGCCGAGCGGTCGCCGACCACCGCCAGCATTTCCGAGCGCAGTCCGATCAGCTTTTCGGCGTAGACCATCAATTGCCGTCCGCTCGGCGTCGGCAGCACCATGCGGCGGTCACGCTGCAGGAGTTTCACGCCTACCTCGCGTTCGAGCTGGGCGATTCGTTGCGAGATCGCGGGCTGGGTGGTG
This sequence comes from Bradyrhizobium sp. AZCC 1610, assembly GCF_036924515.1. Lineage (NCBI taxonomy): Bacteria > Pseudomonadati > Pseudomonadota > Alphaproteobacteria > Hyphomicrobiales > Nitrobacteraceae > Bradyrhizobium > Bradyrhizobium sp. AZCC 1610. The sequence continues at coordinate 1,731,905 of NZ_JAZHRR010000001.1, forward strand.
TTGAGCTTCTGCGCCGCGCCGCGGAAGCTGCCGAGCGTCACCACCCACATGAACGTCTCAATTGCCTTGAAATCAGTCATGCACCCTCTGGCCGCAGATTGATAACTTTGATTTATCGAACTTGATTAAAAAAGACGATTAGACATTATCATAGCCATATGCGGGAGTAGATGTCGACAAGATTGGAAGCGGGGACAACGATGACCAGCTTGGCGAGGACCGAACGACCCGGTCACGATACGGCGAATTTATCGCCGAGCGTCGCGGCCCGGCACGCCTGCCGCAGCGGCATGACCGCCACCACGGCCGGCGTCGCCAACGGTTTTGTCCAGGGCAACCTTGTGATCCTGCCCGAGAAGCTCGCGGCCTCGTTCCACCGGTTCTGCCAGCTCAATCCCAAACCGTGCCCGATCATCGGCATGTCCGACGTCGGCGATCCCGGGATCCCTGCGCTTGGTATCGATCTCGACATCCGCACTGACCTGCCGCGCTATCGCGTCTGGCGCGACGGCGAAGTGGCGGAGGAGCCGACCGACATCATGGCGCATTGGCGCGACGACCTCGTCGCCTTCGTCATCGGCTGTTCTTATTCCTTCGAGGAAGCATTGCTGGCGGACGGCCTGCCGATCCGTCATATCGAACGCAAGCTGCGTGTGCCGATGTACCGCACCAATATCGCCTGCGGTTCCGCAGGGCCGTTCGCGGGGCCGATGGTGGTGTCGATGCGGCCGTTCAAGCCGGCGGACGCGATCCGCGCGGTGCAGATCACCTCGCGCTTTCCCTCCGTGCACGGCGCGCCGGTTCATCTCGGCCATCCGCATTCGATCGGCATCGCCGACATCAACAAGCCCGATTACGGTGATGCGGTGCCGGTTGGGGCCGACGAAATCCCGGTGTTCTGGGCGTGCGGTGTCACGCCGCAATCGGTCATCCAGGCGGCGAAGCTGCCATTTGCGATCACGCATGCACCCGGACTGATGCTTGTGACCGATCTCATGAACAAACAGCTTGCCGTGCTTTGATGCAATCAATGCCACGCATTGAGGCTTTACCGTAACCATCAACCGTTTCATCGATAGTTGCCGACCAACAGAGGATATCGCCATGAACATCACGCGCCGAAATGTGTTGCTTGGAGCCACTGCCGCCGCAGCGCTCGGCCCGATCGCCGCCCGCGCCCAGACTTCCGAAGTGGTAATCGGCGTGATCTATCCGTTCTCCGGCGCCAGCGCCCAGATGGGCGTCGATGCGCAGAAGTCGTTCGAGACTGCACTCGATATCATCAACAAAAATCACGATTTCGATCTGCCGCTGGCAAAAGGCGAGGGTCTGCCCGGCCTCGGCGGCGCCAAGATCCGCCTCGTGTTCGCCGACCACCAGGCCGATCCGCAGAAGGGCCGCGCCGAGACCGAACGCCTGATCACGCAGGAAAAGGTTTGCGCGGTCATCGGCACCTATCAGAGCGCGGTCGCCGTCACCGTCAGCCAGATCTGCGAGCGCTACCAGATCCCGTTCATCTCGGCCGACAATTCCTCGCCGAGCCTGCATAAGCGCGGTCTCAAGTTCTATTTCCGCGCAGCGCCCCATGACGAGATGTTCTCGGCTGCCATGTTCAACTTCTTCGACGCGATGAAGAAGAAAGGCGCCAAGATCGACACGCTGTCGCTGTTCCATGAGGACACCATCTTCGGCACCGACTCCGCCAACACCCAGCTCAAGCTGGCAGCCGATCGCGGCTACAAGATCGCCACCGACATCAAGTATCGCTCCAACTCGCCGTCCTTGTCGGCGGAAGTGCAGCAGCTCAAGTCGGCGAATGCCGACGTGCTGATGCCCTCGAGCTACACCACCGATGGTATCCTGCTGGTCAAGACCATGGCCGAGCTCGGCTACAAGCCGAACGCGATCGTCGCCCAAAACGCCGGCTTCTCAGAAAAGGCGCTCTATGATGCGGTCGGCGACAAGCTCGAAGGCGTGATCTCGCGCGGCAGCTTCTCGCTCGATCTCGCGGCCAAGCGGCCGATGGTCGGCAAGATCAACGCCATGTTCAAGGAGAAGTCGGGCAAGGACTTCAACGACCTGACGTCGCGGCAGTTCATGGGCCTCCTGGTGATGGCGGAAGCCATCAACCGCGCCAAGTCGACCGACGGCGAGAAGATCCGCGAGGCGCTGGTCGCGACCGACATTCCGGGCGAGCAGACCATCATGCCCTGGAAGCGCGTCAAGTTCGACGAACTGGGCCAGAACAACGACGCGGACCCGGTGCTGCTGCAATATATCGGCGGCAAGTTCGTCACCATCTTCCCGCCGCAAGCCGCCATCGCCGAAGCCGTCTGGCCGATGAAATAAGCATCGAACGCGAGGGGGGCGGGGAACATGACGGCCGAGACCATTATCCAAAGTCTGGCAAGCGGCCTGTTGATGGGGCTGCTCTACGGGCTGATTGCCGTAGGCCTCGCGCTGATCTTCGGCCTGATGGACGTCGTGAACTTCGCTCACGGCGAGTTCCTGATGATCGCGATGTACGCGACGTTCTTCCTGTTCGCGTTCTTTGCGATCGACCCGTTGCTGTCGGCGCCGCTGGTCGCGGCGGCGCTGTTCGTGTTTGGCGCCGTGGTCTATCTATTGATCGTGCGCTTTGCCGTACGCGCCAAGGCCAATGCCGGCATGGTGCAGATCTTCTCCACGTTTGGACTCGCTATCGTCATGCGCGGCCTGGCGCAGTACTTCTTCACGCCGGACTATCGCAGCGTCACCCAGTCATGGCTCGGCGGCAAGACCGTTTCGGTGGCCGGCATCTTCCTGCCCGTGCCGCAACTGGTGGGCGCCCTGATCGCGATTGCCGCATTCGGCGCGCTCTACCTCTTCATCAACCGCACTGACTTCGGCCGCGCGCTCGAGGCGACCCGCGAGGACGCCGGCGCCGTGGCGCTGGTCGGCATCGACAAGAACTGGGTGTTCGCGCTGGGCTGGGGCCTTGGCGCGGCTCTGGTGGGGCTATCAGGCGCGGTCATGGCGATGTTCTTCTACATTTATCCGGACGTTGGCGCTTCATTCGCGCTGATCGCCTATGTGACGGTGGCGCTCGGCGGCTTCGGCAGCGTGTTCGGCGCCTTCGCCGGCGGCATCATCGTCGGCCTCGTCGAGGCTACCACCGCATTGCTGCTGCCGCCTTCGCTCAAGGCGGTCGGCATTTACGCGGTCTATCTCCTTGTCGTCTTCGTCCGGCCGCGCGGCCTGTTCGGATCGATGTGATGGATACGAATTTCGCCAGAAGCCGCCGCCGCGACCTCATCGTCGCATTCTGTCTTGCCGCGATCGCAGCCGTGGTGCCGCTGTTCGTCAAGGACGTCTACGTCCAGAACATCATGGTGCTGACGCTGATGTGGGGCGCGCTGTCGCAGAGTTGGAACATTCTCTCCGGCTATTGCGGACAGATTTCACTCGGTCACGCGCTCTATTTCGGAATCGGCGCCTATACCACAGCGCTGCTGTTCACCAAGTTCGGCGTGTTGCCATGGTTCGGCATGATCGGCGGCGGCGTGATCTCCGCCGTCATCGCGATGGCGCTTGGCTATCCCTGCTTCCGCCTGCGCGGGCATTACTTCGTCATCGCCACCATCGTCATCGCCGAGATCGGGCTCTTGCTGTTCCACAACTGGGATTGGGCGGGCGCGGCAATGGGCATCGATATTCCCGTGCGCGGCGATAGCTGGCTGAAGTTCCAGTTCACGCGTAGCAAACTGCCGTACTTCTACTTCGCGCTGGCGCTGGCCTGCGTCGCCTGGTTCGTCACCTGGTGGCTGGAGGATTCCAAATGGGGCTATTGGTGGCGCGCGGTAAAGGACAATCCGGACGCCGCTGAAAGCCTCGGTGTCGTCGTGTTCAATTCCAAGATGGGCGCTGCGGCGGTTTCGGCGTTCCTGGTCGCGGTCGGCGGCAGCTTCTATGGGCAGTTTGTTTCCTACATCGATCCTGAAAGCGTGATGGGTTTCCAGTTCTCGCTGCTGATGGCGTTGCCCGCGGTGCTGGGTGGCATCGGAACATTGTGGGGGCCGATGCTGGGCGCGGTGATCCTGATCCCGGCTGACCGAGTTGACACGCTCCTTCATCGGCGGCTCGGGCCGCGGCGTCGACCTGATCGTCTATGGCGGGCTGATCATCCTGATCTCGCTGGCGCGACCGCAGGGCCTGGTCGGATTGTTCGCGCCCAAGCGCAAGGAGGCGGCCCGATGACGACGCCACTTCTGGAAACCCGCGGCGTCTGGCAGCGCTTCGGCGGCCTGATTGCGAACAGCGATGTCTCGATCTCGGTCGGACGCGGCGAAATCGTCGGATTGATCGGCCCGAACGGCGCCGGCAAATCGACGCTGTTCAACCTGATCGCGGGCGTGCTGCCACCCACGCAAGGCTCGATCATCTTCGACGGTGAGGACGTCACCGCGTTGCCGGCGGCGGAGCGCTGTCAGCGCGGCATCGGTCGTACCTTCCAGGTCGTGAAGAGTTTTGAGACCATGACCGTCATCGACAACGTCATCGTCGGCGCGCTGGTCCGCACCACCGTGATGCGCGACGCCCGCCGCAAGGCGCACCAGGTGCTGGAATTCTGCGGGCTTGGCCCGCGCGCCAATGTGCTCGCGGCCGATCTGATACCGTCGGAAAAGCGAAGGCTCGAGGTCGCCCGCGCGCTGGCAACCGAGCCAAAACTCTTGCTGCTCGACGAAGTCTTGACCGGGCTGACGCCGATCGAGGCCAAGACCGGCGTCGAACTGGTGCGCAAGGTGCGCGACACCGGTGTCACCGTGCTGATGGTCGAACATGTCATGGAAATCGTGATGCCGCTGGTCGACCGCGCCATCGTGCTCGACCTCGGCAAGGTGCTGGTCGAGGGCAAGCCGTCCGACGTGGTCCGCGATCCGAAAGTCATTACCGCCTATCTGGGAGACCGTCATGCTGTCGGTGCATGAAGTCACCACCGCCTATCAGGGCCTGGTCGCGATATCGGCGGTCTCAATCGAAGTGGCAAAGGGCGAGATCGTCTGCGTCGCCGGCGCCAACGGAGCCGGCAAGTCGACGCTCCTGAAATCGATTGCGGGTGCGGAACGCCCGCGTTCCGGCACGGTGTCGTTTGACGGCACGCGGATCGACGGCATGGCGCAGCACGTCATCACCTCGCGCGGCATTGCCTATGTGCCGGAAAACCGAAGGCTGTTTCCGCGGCTCTCAGTGCGCGACAATCTCAGGCTCGGCAGCTATCTCTATCGCGGCGAAGCCAACCGTGAAGAACCGCTCGATCTCGTATTCAAGCTGTTCCCGCGCCTGCAGGAGCGGCTGGAGCAGCGCGCCGAAACGCTGTCAGGCGGCGAGCAGCAGATGCTCGCAATCGGTCGCGCGCTGATGACGCGGCCGCGGCTGTTGATGCTGGACGAACCGTCGCAGGGCATCATGCCAAAACTGGTCGATGAAATCTTCCAGGCGGTGAAACGCATCCGCGACGCCGGGATGACCGTGCTGATCGTCGAACAGCGGATGTCGGAGTGTTTGGAGATTGCCGATCGCGCCTACATCCTGCAAACCGGCCGCGTGCTGATGCAGGGCAGTGCCGCGGACATTCGGGTCAATCCGGATGTGCGGAAGGCGTATCTGGGGCTGTAGTTGCGGTAGATCGGAGACAGTAAGCTCCATCCGCGTCATTGCGAGCGAAGCGAAGCAATCCAGAAATTTCACGGCAGCGACGGTCCGGATGGTTTTGTAGCTTATGCTCCGCGAAATGACGAACTCAAATGAGATCGCCGTAAAGATCCTTCCAGCCGGGGTTATGACTCTCAATCAACGCTAGCTTCTTCGCGCGGCTGCCTGCCTTGATTTGTTTTTCACGCGTAATGGCCTCGATCATGCTGCCGTGAAGCTCGTACCAAACCAGAAGCTTGCACGCGTGCTTCTTTGAAAACCCCGCAACCAGCCCTTCGCGATGTTCAAAGCCCGTTTCGGCAGGTTGCTTGTCACGCCGGTATAGAGTGTTCCGTTGCGGCGGCTCGCCATGATGTAGACGCAGGGCTGTTTCATCCGATTTCTCCGCCGTCATTGTGGGGAGCGCTAGCGCTGAAGCAATCAGCCTTCCGCAGCCCCTGGATTGCTTCGCTTCGCTCGCAATGACGTGGAGAGAGTTCGGCATACAATTGCTACGAATGCTCGTCATGCTCCGGCAGCACCAACCCAAACACCTTGGTCAAATCCTCCACCTGCGCCGGCGACAAATACCGCGGGTTCAACCCGCGCAGCAGCAGATAGAGCTTCGCCGTCTCTTCCAGCTCCTCGATCGCGAACACCGCGGCTTCCAGCGTATCGCCTGAAACCACCGGCCCATGGTTGGCAAGCAGCACAGACGAATATTTCCCGGCGAGCCCCTTGATGGCATCCGCTACCGCCGGATCGCCGGGGCGATAATAGGGCACGAGCGCCGTCTGCCCACATTTCATCAGATAGTAAGGCGTCATCGGCGGCAGCGCGGCGCGGGGGTCGATTTCCGGCAGCATCGACAGCGCCACCGAGTGAGTCGAATGCAGATGCACCACGGCACGCGCCGCGTCGCGGGTCTGGTAGAGCGCGGTGTGCAGCGGGACTTCCTTGGTCGGAGCGTCGCCGGAAGCCAGCCGTCCACCCGCGTCGAGCCGCGACATCCGCGCCGGGTCGAGCGAGCCGAGCGAGGCGTTGGTTGGCGTCACCAGCCAGCCGCCGTCGTCGAGTTTCACGCTGATGTTGCCCGAGGAGCCCGGCGTCAGCCCGCGCTCGAACAGCGAGCGGCCGAGGCGGCAGATTTCCTCGCGGATCCTGGTTTCGCTCATGAACTGACCCCGTTTTGAAGCCTTGTCTCACGCTTTGGCAGCGCGGCCAAGCCGTGATACCCAGAGGCAAAGCCGCCGACCAGATAGCGGCTAGAATGAAACCATGTGAGGGACCGCCGCATGCCAGAATCCGCCAAACCGCGCGTTGCCGTCATCGGGCTGGGCTCGATGGGCTATGGCATGGCGACCTCGCTGCGCCGCGCCGGGCTCGAAGTGACCGGCTGCGACGTCTCGGCTGATACCGTGGCGCGGTTCGTGGCCGATGGCGGCAAGGGCGCCGGGACGCCGGCGGAGGCCGCCAAGGCGGCCGACATTGTCGTCAGCGTGGTCGTCAACGCAGCCCAAACCGAGACCATCCTGTTCGGCGCCAATGGCGTCGCTGAAACGTTGGGGAAGGGCGCGGTGTTCATCTCCTCCGCCACCATGGACCCGGATATTGCACGGCGGCTCGCCAGGCAGTTGGAAGAAACCGGCCGGCACTACCTCGACGCGCCGATCTCCGGCGGCGCGCAGCGCGCGGCGCAGGGCGAACTCACCATTTTGGCGTCCGGCAGCCCGGCCGCCTTTGCCAAGGCGCGCCCGGCGCTCGATGCGATGGCCGCAAAACTTTACGAGCTCGGCGATGACGCCGGCCAGGGCGCCGCGTTCAAGATGATCAATCAGTTGCTGGCCGGCGTGCACATCGCCGCCGCTTCGGAAGCGATCGCGTTCGCCGCCAAGCAGGGCCTCGACATAAGGAAGGTCTACGAGGTGATCACGGCCTCCGCCGGCAATTCCTGGATGTTCGAGAACCGCATGCCGCATGTGCTCGACGGCGATTATGCGCCGCGCAGCGCGGTGGAGATATTTGTGAAAGACCTCGGCATCATCCAGGACATGGCGCGCTCGCAAAAGTTCCCGGTGCCGGTTGCGGCTGCCGCGCTGCAGATGTTTTTGATGACGGCCGCATCGGGCATGGGCCGCGACGACGACGCCTCGGTCGCGCGGATGTATGCCAAGGTCACCGGCACGCATCTGCCGGGTGAGCCGAAATAGCAGCAAGATCAAGAAGAGGACCGCCGATGCCGCGCTTTGCCGCCAATCTCTCCATGATGTTCACCGAAGTCCCGTTCCTTGACCGCTTCGAGGCGGCGGCGAAAGCGGGCTTCATCGCGGTCGAATTCCTGTTTCCCTACGATCATCCCGCGGAGGCCGTCGGCGAACGGTTGAAGAAGAACGGCCTCACGCAGGCGCTGTTCAACCTGCCGCCGGGCAATTGGGACGCCGGCGAAAAAGGTTTTGCGGCGCTGCCGGAGCGCTTTGACGATTTGAAGCGCAGCCTCGAGACGGCGCTTCCTTACGTGAAGGCGACCGGCGTCAAGCGGCTGCACCTGATGGCCGGCATCGCCAGCCGCAGCGAACCGAAAGCCGTCGAGCAGTTCTATAAATCGGTGGCGTGGACCACGGAGTTCTTCGCGCCTCATGGCCTCGATGTCGTGATCGAGCCGATCAATGCCCGCAACGTGCCGGGCTACTTTCTCAACGACTTTACCTTTGCTCGCGACCTGATCGCCGAACTGAAAATACCGAACCTGAAACTGCAGTTCGATATCTATCACTGCCAGATCATCCATGGCGACGTCACCATGCGGCTGCGCGAGATGATGCCGATCACAGGCCACGTCCAGATCGCCAGCATCCCCTCGCGCAACGAGCCCGATAGTGAAGAGCTGAACTATCCGTTCCTGTTCGCCGAGCTCGACCGGCTCGGCTATGGCGGCTTCGTCGGCTGCGAATACAATCCGCGCGCCAAGACCACTGATGGCCTCGCCTGGTTCAAGCCCTATGCCGGAGTAAAGCCGTGAAATTGTCCTTGGGCTGCATCGCCGACGACTATACCGGCGCCTCCGATCTCGCCAACACGCTGACCCGTCAGGGTCTGCGCACGGTGCAGACCATCGGCGTGCCATCGGACGATTTGGCATTGCCCGAGGTCGACGCGGTGGTGGTGTCGCTCAAGAGCCGTTCGATCGAGGCTGATGTTGCGGTTGATCGTTCGCGCGCGGCGGAGAAATGGCTGCGCGGCCGCGGCGCCGGCCATGTGCTGTTCAAGATCTGCTCGACCTTCGATTCCACCGACGCCGGCAATATCGGTCCCGTGATGGATGCGCTGCGCGCCGATTGCAGCGAGACAATCGTGCTGGTGACGCCGGCCTTTCCGGAAACCGGCCGCACCGTCTATCAGGGCAATCTGTTCGTCGGCGCCGTGCCGCTTAACGAAAGCCCGTTGAAGGACCATCCGCTCAATCCAATGCACGATTCCAACCTGGTGCGGGTGCTGGCGCGCCAGAGCCAGACCAAGATCGGACTGGTCGATCTCGCGACGCTTTCGCGCGGCGCGGATGCGGTTCGCGGACGCCTTGCCGATCTCGCGGGAAAGAACATCGGCGCCGCGATCATCGACGCCGTGTTCGACCGCGATCTGGAAACCATCGGGGATGTCGCGCTGGACCACCGCCTGTCCGTCGGCGCGTCCGGTATCGGGCTCGGCATCGCCCGGGCGCTGGTCGCTTCCGGCAAGGTCAAATCGGCTTTGGCCGGTGCGGTCTCCAGCGCGCCGGTCGGCGGACCGGCGGCGTGCCTGGCGGGGAGCTGTTCGCAGGCGACGCTGGCGCAGATCGCCAACGCCGAAAAGACCATGGCCGTGCTGCATCTCGATCCCGAACAGATCATCGCCGGGCCTGCCGAGGTACGGCGGGCGCTCGGCTGGGCGAGTGACCGAATCAGCGGCGGCCCGATCCTGATCGCCAGCAGTTCGACGCCGGATCAGGTCGCAGCTCTGCAATCTCGTCATGGCCGCGATGCAGCCGGACATGCCATCGAGCAGGCGATGGCCGACATCGCCGAAGGTCTGGTGCGCTCGGGCGTGCGGCGATTGGTGGTCGCCGGTGGTGAAACTTCAGGCGCCGTGGTCGATCGCCTGCGCATTCCCGGATTCCTCGTAGGCGCAGAAATCGCTGCAGGAGTGCCGGTTTTAAGCGCTGTTGGCGCCGACAGAGGCGAGATGTTGCTTGCCCTGAAATCGGGCAATTTCGGCGGGCCTGAGTTTTTTTCCGATGCGCTGAAGCTGATGCGCTGATCGCCTCAACGGCGTTCATGTCCCTGTGAGGCCGGCCCGCGTCGGTATTTTTGCCAACGCGCGTTAACTCTACCTGAGGGCGCATCGGGTTTGATGTCGGCAAGGCATCCTCCGTCTTCCAGCCTTCCCGCCGTGCCACCATCCGGCGTGCTCCCCCGGCGCGCCCAAGACCAAGAGATTCGGACCCATGCTCGCCAGGTACTCCATCCGCACCAAGATCATCGCCGTGGTTGCCTTCCTGCTAGTCGCCATGACGGGCATGGGGCTGCTCGCGGTCCGGAACATGCGGGCCATCAACGCCAACACGGTGGACATCGCGACAAGCTGGATGCCGAGCGTTCGCGTGCTGGGTGACTTGCGCGCCGGCGTCATCACCTATCGCAACGTGATCCGCGAGCACATGCTGAGCGAGACGCTGGAAGAAAAGCTGGCGACGGAAAAGACCCTGGCTGCCGTGATCGAGGCCAACAACAAGATTCGCGCAGCCTATGAGCCGCTGATTACGTCGCCGGAAGAGCGCGCGCTGTATAGTGAGTGGGCGCAGCTCTGGGACAAATACCGCAGGGGCACCCAGGAAGTCATGGAACTGTCCCGCAATGCGGTCGGCCAGATTCCCACTGAAGCCAACGACCTGAATGCAACGACCGTGAACAAGATCGGGCTTCAGGCCGATGCCGTCCTGAAGAAGAGTATCGACCTCAACAACGCAGGCGCCGACAAGGCGGCACAGGAAGCGGTCGACAGCTACGCTTCCGCCTTGATCATTCTGGCCGTGATCCTTGGCGCGGCCGTGCTTATCGGCATCGCCGTCAGCTATTATCTGGTTCACGACGTATCTGATGGCATCGCCTCGATCGTCACCCCGATGCAGGCGCTCGGCCAGGGCGATCTGAGCGCGGATGTGCCGCATCAGGGCAAGAAGACCGAAATCGGCGCGATGGCGGACACCTTGCAGATATTCAAGCAGGCGCTGATTGCCAAGAAGGCCGCCGACGAGGCCGCAGCGCTCGATGCCGAAGCCAAGATCGAGCGCGGCCGGCGGGTCGACGGCATCACCCGTAATTTTGAAAACGTGATCGGCGAGATCGTCCAGACCGTGTCGTCGGCGTCGACCCAGCTCGAAGCTTCGGCCGGCACGCTGTCGGCGACCGCCGAACGCTCGCAGGCCCTGACCACGGCTGTGGCCTCGGCCTCCGAAGAGGCCTCCACCAACGTGCAGTCGGTGGCGTCTGCGACCGAAGAGCTTTCCACCTCGGTCGGCGAGATCGGCCGCCAGGTGCAGGAATCGGCGCGGATGGCGACGGATGCGGTCGGTCAGGCCCGTGTCACCAACGATCGGGTCAGCCAATTGTCCAAGGCGGCGAGCCGGATCGGCGACGTGGTCGAGCTCATCAACACCATCGCCGGCCAGACCAACCTGCTCGCGCTCAACGCCACCATCGAGGCGGCGCGCGCCGGTGATGCCGGCCGCGGCTTTGCCGTGGTGGCCTCGGAGGTGAAGGCGCTGGCGGAGCAGACGGCAAAGGCTACCGGCGAGATCAGCCAGCAGATTACCGGCATCCAGGGCGCGACCCAGGAATCGGTGAATGCGATCAAGGAGATCAGCGGCACCATTGAAAGGCTGGCGGAGATCTCCTCGACGATTGCGGCGGCGGTGGAAGAGCAGGGCGCGGCGACACAGGAAATCTCCCGAAACGTGCAGCAGGCGGCCCAGGGTACCCAGCAGGTTTCCTCCAACATCACCGACGTGCAGCGCGGTGCCGGCGAGACCGGCGCGGCCTCCTCGCAGGTGCTGTCGGCGGCGCAGTCGCTGTCGGGCGACAGCAACCGCCTCCGGCACGAGGTCGGCAAGTTTCTGGAGTCGGTCCGGGCAGCCTGACATCCGGCCGGCGGCAGACGGAGGGCCCGGCTGCCGAAAAAGGACGGGCTTTTCGCGCGTAACGCGAAATCGATAACGCTACAACCAGGTTGGGTCTTCCGTAGTTTCACAAGCGGAAATTAACCGGTCCCCACTACGCTGGCCCCGCATCTCCGGGATTCGCGCGCGAAGGTTGCTGGTTCCTTTGCGCCGCAAATTCCGCCTTTCGGAAAACTGCTTCAGAAGAATTTGGGGTCGTCGACATGATCAAGCTCAACCGTATCGGAAACAAACTGGGCTTGGCCGGGGCGGTCGGCGTCTTGCTGGCGATCGGCATGGTGGCCAACCAGATGGTCACCGAATCGAGAATCGAGGAAGGCAGCGGGCACGCCGCCCGGTCGCAACAGGTGGCCGACAACTCGCTCTCCGCGCATATCGACCTGCGCAAGATTCAGCTTGCCGCCAGCGCCGTCAGGCTGGCGAGAACCCCCGCCGAGGTCGAAAGGACCGTGGCCGATTTGCAGCGCCACAAAGCGAGCGAAGCAAAGGAACTGGATGCCGCGCTCGCAACCGCCCAGCGGCCGGACGCCAGGGAGCGGCTGCAGAAGATCAAGGCGTTGATGGACGGCTTTACCGCCGCCGTGGAAGATCTCGCCAAGGCGCAGACCACGTTGCTTACGCAGATCGAGAAGCGCTCGGTCGTCTCGGAGGAATGGACCAAGGCGGTCAATGCCCAGTTGGGTTCGCCGACCATGGCGAAGCTGGACAATCGCCTCGAGATCGAACGTTTGCTGTTTCAGGCCGACGGAAAGGTAAACGCATTGCGGGCAGCCGCCTGGAAACTCGGCGCCACCGGCGACGCCAGCCTGGTCACCGAGATGGGCAAGACCGAGGCCTCGCTGAAGGATGTTTTCAACAAGCTGCGCGGTGAAGCCGACGACCGCGAATTGCTGGTCGTGGTCAGCAACCTGTCCTCGATCGTCAAGCGCTTCCTCGCCGCCAATGAGGAAGCTGTAAAGACCGAGCAGTCGAAAAACGACATCATCGCCAATCGTACGGTCAAGGCCGCCGCAGATGTCGCCGATCTGATGGAAGCCACCGTCGATAGCGCGCAAAAGGATGCGAAGACCTCCAAGGACGAGGTCATGGCCGATACCGGGCGTGCCAACCGCATCAACCTGATCATGGCGATCATCGTCGTCATCTCGCTGATCGCCTCGGTCGTGTTTTCCTTCCTCGGGGTCGCGCGTCCGATGACGCGCCTGAACGGTGCGTTGGGCAGGATGGCCGGCGGCGATCTCGACGTCGAGATTCCCGGCGCCGGCCGCGGCGACGAAATCGGCGACCTCGCCAAGACGGTGACGGTCATCCGCGAGAACGCCGAGCACAAGGCGCGCGAGGAAGCCGGAGCCAAGGTCGAGCAGGACCAGGTCGCGGCGCAGCGGCGCAAGGCCGAAATGATCAAGCTCGCCGACGATTTCGAAGGTGCGGTCGGCAAGATCGTGGAGACCGTGTCGTCGGCGTCTACCGAACTCGAATCCGCCGCCGGCACGCTGACGGCGACCGCCGAACGCGCCCAGGAGCTGACCACGATGGTGGCCGCGGCTTCCGAGGAAGCCTCTACCAATGTGCAGTCGGTGGCTTCCTCCACCGAGGAGATGGCCTCGTCCATCACCGAGATCGGACGTCAGGTCCAGGAATCGGCGCGGATGGCCAATGAGGCCGTCGATCAGGCCCGCACCACCAATGGCCGGGTCAGCGAATTGGCGAAGGCGGCGGCCCGCATCGGCGCAGTGGTCGAACTCATCAACACCATCGCCGAGCAGACCAACTTGCTGGCGCTCAACGCCACCATCGAGGCGGCCCGCGCCGGCGACGCCGGCCGCGGTTTTGCCGTCGTGGCGTCTGAGGTAAAGGCGCTGGCGGAGCAGACCTCGAAGGCGACCGGCGAGATCGGCCAGCAGATCACCGGCATCCAGGCAGCGACCGAGGAGTCCGTCGGGGCGATCCAGGCGATCAGCAGCACCATCGAAAAGCTGTCGGAGATATCCTCGACCATTGCGGCCGCCGTGGAAGAGCAGGGCGCCGCAACCCAGGAAATCTCCCGCAATGTGCAGCAGGCCGCCCGGGGCACCCAGCAGGTCTCCGCCAACATCACCGACGTGCAGCGCGGCGCCGGCGAGACCGGCACGGCGTCCTCGCAGGTGCTCTCCTCGGCCCAGTCGCTGTCTTCGGACTCAGGCCGTCTCAAGCGCGAGGTCGGCAAGTTCCTCAATTCGGTGCGGGCGGCATAAGGCCGCCGACCGCGCAAGGCGCCCGGTCATTAGAATCCCGTATATCTACTGAGTACAAAATTAACGAGAAGAAAGCGGCTGACCTATACGATTCCGCGCAATGGGACGGACGACCCCCGTCGTCGCGCGGAGATCACGCATGTTTGCAATGATGCATCGGGCCAGGATGACCGTTGGCCGAAAGATTTATGCCCTCATCTGCCTCAGCTTCATCGGGCTCCTGGGCGTGACCTTTCTCGAATCGCGCGAATTGGCATCGAGCCTCGACCAGCAGAAACAGATCGAGCTGCGGCACCTCGGTGACCTCGCGCTCGGCATCATCAAGGAAGAGCATGCCGCGGTGCAGAAGGGCGGCGTTTCGGACGCCGACGCCCAGAAGCGCGCGATGGCGCGGATCGCGGCGCTCCGCTACGGCAGCAACGACTATTTCTGGATCAACGACATGCATCCGAAAATGGTGATGCATCCGATCAGGGCCGAGATGAACGGCAACGATCTGTCGAGCTACAAGGATCCGAACGGCAAGCTGCTGTTCGTCGACTTCGTCGATACGGTCAAAAAGAGCGGCTCAGGCTTCGTTCCCTATGAGTGGCCCAAGCCGGGCTTCAACACGCCGCAGCCGAAATTGTCCTACGTGGTCGGCTTCGCGCCGTGGAACTGGGTCGTCGGCACCGGCGTCTACATCGACGACCTGAAGGCGCAGACCTGGGCTTCGACCCAGCGGTCCCTGATCGTTGCCGGCGTGATCCTGCTGTTTACGCTCGTGGTGTCGATCTTCGTGGCGCGTAGCGTCACCGGTCCGCTGCAACGGATGACGGCCGCGATGAATGATCTCGCCAGCGGCAATCTTGCCGTCGAGGTGCCCGGCGTCGGACGCGGCGACGAGGTCGGCGAGATGGCCAAGGCAGTCGAGATCTTCAAGAGCAATGCCGTCGCCCGTCAGACGCTGGAGGCCGAGCAGCGCGAAGCGGAGATCCGCGCGACGAGCGGTCGCAAGGCGGACATGCACAAGATGGCCAACGATTTCGAAGCCGCCGTCGGCCAGATCGTCGAAGCGGTATCGTCGGCATCGAGCCAGCTCGAAGTATCCGCGGGCACGCTGACCGCGACCGCGGAACGCGCGCAGGAACTCGCAACAACGGTCGCGGCGGCCTCCGAGGAAGCCTCGACCAATGTGCAGTCGGTGGCGTCGGCCACTGAGGAGATGGCGTCGTCCGTCACCGAGATCAGCCGTCAGGTCCAGGACTCGGCGCGAATGGCTTCTGACGCCGTCGGCCAGGCCCGTACCACCACCGAGCGTGTCAGCGAACTATCGAAAGCGGCAACCCGCATCGGCGACGTCGTCGAGCTGATCAACACCATCGCGGGCCAGACCAACCTGCTTGCGCTCAACGCCACCATCGAGGCGGCGCGCGCCGGCGAAGCAGGCCGCGGCTTCGCGGTCGTGGCGTCCGAGGTAAAGGCGCTGGCCGAGCAGACCGCAAAGGCCACCGGCGAGATCGGCCAGCAGATCACCGGCATCCAGGCCGCGACCCAGGAATCCGTGAACGCGATCCAGGCGATCAGCGGCACCATCGAGAAGCTGTCGGAGATCTCGTCGACCATCGCAGCGGCCGTGGAAGAACAGGGTGCCGCGACGCAGGAAATCTCGCGCAACGTGCAGCAGGCGGCGACGGGTACCCAGCAGGTGTCCTCCAATATTACCGACGTGCAGCGCGGCGCCAGCGAAACCGGATCGGCGTCCTCGCAGGTGCTTGCGGCGGCGCAATCGCTGTCGGGCGACTCCAACCGCCTCAAGCTCGAGGTCGGCAGGTTCCTCGACTCGGTGCGGGCGGCCTGATCATACTGACTGTTCGGTCCGAAGCCGGCTCCTCATGCCGGCTTTGTGACCGCCGACGATCCGAATCAGAAGCGCAAGCTGCCTTCAGGCAGCCTGTTGTTCGGCTGCATGAGGAGCAGGAAACATCCCTAGATCGCAAAATTGCGATTGCGGCATGGGCCGACCAATCGCCCTGAGTGAAACTGACGGCGAATGTGGCCAATGAATTTCGGAAATCGGGAAAACTTGGTAATATGCAATGGCATCGTGAAGATCTGATGCCAGCAGATCTGATGCCATGTGTTCTGCGTCAATGAAGACGCGCCAGAACTCAAGACGCTTCATCCGATGGCAGGGTGCATCGAGGCACCCGTCCGCCATCGTCAAGTTGCGCATACGATCCCTCTCAATCCCGGCTAGCGCTTTTTTTCGTTGTTGCGACGATCGCTACCGACGGCTCGGATGACCGCCGCGTGTCGTTGCTTGATGAACTAGTTGAGTCTGACTTCGTGAAGATCAGCCGGTCTCCGGATATCGATCATTTCCGGAGCATCGAAGGATTGGGTGAGGCAAGCAGCATTCCGCTCGATCACCGGGACTTCGCCGCATCGTTCGCGTCGCTGAGGCTGAAAACCTGCACGGTCTATCTGCAGCGGACATTTCCGCGGATTCTTCAGATCCAATATTCCACGACCGGCGCGATCGTCGGTCTGATGATGGACGATGCGGGTTCGCTGATCCTGAATGGTGTGGAGGCCCGCGCGCCGACGTTGCTGATGGTCAAGGGCAGGGCGCAATGCGAGATCGTGGAGCAGCAGGCCAATCTGGTCGCCCTGGTGAATTTCGATTCCATCGATGATCGCGGCTGGCCGGGCGAGCTCGACCGCGCTCAGCTGATCGCAACGGAACCCGCCAAGTTCGAGGCACTTCGCACGACATTGCGCGATGTCCTGATGCTCGCGTCGCATTCGCCCGATACACTCGCTCAGCCTGATGTGATCGGGAGTGTTGAAGAATCGATCTTGCAGGCGGTCGATCTGGCGATGGCTGCGGCGTCGCCGGCGTCCGAAGGCAAGCGCCTGAGCCTGAGCCACTATCTGGCGCTGGTCCGGAAATTCGACGAGTTCGTTGCCGCGAACGCCGGCAAGACACTGTACAGCGCCGACGTGGCACGACAGCTTGGGGTCTCGGTACGGACGCTGCATAACGCCGTGGTTGCCATTCGCGGCATGAGCATGCATCGTTATATGCGGCTGCGGCGGCTGTGGAACGTGCGTCAGCAACTGCTGCGGGGGGCGTCGCCGCAATCGATCAAGGCGGTCGCGCTCGTGAACGGCTTCTGGCACATGGGCGAGTTCACTGCGCTGTATCGCGAGTTGTTTGGCGAAACGCCGCAGCAGACCTTGTCGGCGGCACGTAAGAATACGGACAGTCAGTCGTGATACCGGCGATGCGAGCGGCGATACCGTAGTTCTACGATTTCCTCAAGTCTCTCCGCTTAGCCCCTGATTAACCATCATATGAAACCTTAGCGGCATGAGTGTCGCTCTGTGGCGAAGCCGCCGCAGGAGTCTTTCGTTCGCAACGAACCGGCTCGTCCGATTATCCGGCCCGGCGCTTTTCAACCGTGATCCCGCGTGCCGCGGGAAGCAACGGCATCGCTGCGATCTCACTGACGCCTTTTTCAAGGACGCTACTCATGTCCCGTCTCATTCTGAATCTGTCGATCGGTGCCAAGCTCGGCATCGCCTCGGGCCTCGGTGTCCTGCTCGTCGTCGTGATGGTGGTCAGCCAGATGCGGGCCAACGCGGCGATGCGCGACGCGGATATGCGCAAGTCGGCGCAGCAGACGATCGCGCGAGATGGGGTGGACGCGAAGGCGTCGATTCGCGGCATGCAGACCGGCGTCCGTGATCTCCGTCTCGCAAACAGTGCGGCAGATCTGCAGAAGGCCAATGACTATCTGGCGGCGCGGCTCAAATCGGTGAACCGTTTTGCCGACGAGATGCTGCAATTGTCTGCCCCCGGAGAAACCCGCGCACGCACCGAGAAGCTCAAGACCAGGGCAGCAGACTATGCGAAAGCAGCCCAACAGATCGCATCGGTTCGCGGTGAAGCCGTAGCTGCGGCGGGCGGGTCCGACGCCGCCACGCGGATTGCCAAACTGAATGAAGAAGCGACCCGGATTGCCCGCGAAGTGACGCTGCCGATCGCGGCCGAACTGGAATCTCTCGCCAACCAGATCGCCGAGTCAGCGAAGCAGGGTGTGGATCAGGAAGCGGCCCGGGCCACTCGGGAAATGGCCGCCGCCGAACGGGAGTCCATGGCAGTCGGTCTCTGCACGATCCTCCTCTTGATCGGCACTTCCGTGTTCTCGTTCTTCACGATCGCCCGCCCGATGCGCGCGCTGAGCGTGTCGATGGAGGAACTCGCGGGTGGCAACTTCGCAGTAGTGTTGCCCGGCCTGGGACGCAAGGACGAACTCGGCGCCGTCGCCGGTGCCGTCGAGAAGTTCAAGGTCGTCTCGGAACAGAAGGCGCGCGACGAGGCCGAAGCCAAGATGAAGCAGGACCAGGTCGCAGCGCAGCAGCGCAAGGCCGATATGGTCAGGCTGGCGGATTCTTTTGAGACAGCGGTCGGCGAGATCGTCGAAACCGTGTCGTCGGCGTCTACCGAACTCGAAGCTTCCGCCGGCACGCTGACGGCAACCGCCGAGCGCGCGCAGCAAGTGACGACCATGGTGGCCGCGGCTTCGGAAGAAGCATCCACCAACGTGCAGTCGGTGGCATCGGCGACAGAGGAGCTGTCTTCCTCGGTTAACGAGATCAGCCGCCAGGTCCAGGAATCGGCGCGGATGGCCGGCGAGGCCGTGGACCAGGCCCGTCACACCAACGACCGCGTCAGCGAATTGTCGAAGGCGGCCGCCCGCATCGGCGACGTGGTCGAACTCATCAACACCATCGCCGGCCAGACCAATCTCCTGGCGCTCAATGCCACCATCGAGGCCGCGCGTGCCGGTGAAGCCGGCCGCGGTTTTGCCGTCGTGGCCTCCGAAGTGAAGGCGCTCGCCGAACAAACCGCAAAGGCCACCGGCGAGATCGGCCAGCAGATTACCAGTATCCAGGGCGCGACCCAGGAGTCGGTGAACGCGATCCAGGCAATCAGCGGCACCATCGAACGGCTGTCGGAGATCGCATCGACGATAGCGGCGGCGGTGGAGGAGCAGGGCGCAGCGACGCAGGAAATCTCCCGCAACGTGCAGCAGGCGGCTCAGGGCACCCAGCAGGTCTCCTCCAACATCTCCGACGTGCAGCGCGGCGCCAGCGAGACCGGCTCCGCGTCGTCGCATGTGCTCTCCGCGGCGCAGTCGCTGTCGTCAGACTCCAACCGCCTCAAGCTCGAAGTCGGCAAGTTCCTGGACACGGTGCGGGCGGCTTGATGAGGCTGAGCCACCGCATCGGAAGATCAAGCGACGGTTTTCCCGTGCCCCGGACGCAGCGCAGCACGCGGTGATACGCTGCAGAGCCGGGGCCCATCTCAAGAGGGCGGCGAGTGGCCGCAGTGGGTCCCGGCTCTGCGGAGCTGCGCTACGCGCTGCACCGCGTCCGGGACACGAACTAGGCCACTCGCCACTCCAGCACGCCATCTTCTGCCGTGACAATATCGCCGACCGATCCGACCGGCGTCCGATCCATGTTCAGCAAATGCTTCAGTGTCGCTGCGTCATTGGCGGGGATGCGGGCCAGCGCCCGCGCGTCGCCCTCGGTGCGCAGCATCACCACGCCGTGCTCGATCTCGCCCTTGCCCTTGTAGATCACCGTAAAACTCTCGACCTTGCCCTTGCCTGAAGCTTCGGTGACGAAGTCCGGCACCTTGCGGCGATTGCGGTCGGCCTCGGCCTGTACGCTGGTGTCCTGCGCGATCGCCTCTTTCGGCGCCTCGCGCGACAGCACCAGCCCGTGATGTTTGGTGACGAAGCCGCCTTGGCCGTAGAGCAGGCCGAGCTTGCCGCTTTGACGAAGCTTGCGCACCATCGCGACGGCCGCATGCGTCATATAGGTGTTGAGCGGCGCGCCGAAGAAGGTCAGGCCGCCGGTTACCGTCGGCTGCACGTCGGGGCCGAGGCCGAGCGTTCGCCGTGCCATCTTGGGCACGCAGGGAAAGCAGCTATAAAGCTCGATGGCGTCGAATTTTTTGCCGTCGCCCTCGACGAGGTCCATTACTGCCTTCAGCACGGCGTTCTGCGGGTGACTTTCGTAGAACTGGTCGCGCACGAGATAATCGCGCGGCTCTTCCGCCGAGGCGCCGCCGATCGGATAGATCAGGCGATCTTCGGGCACGCCGGCCGCCCGGGCCTTCGCCAGCGACGTCAGCAGCACCGCGCCACCCATGTTCACGGTCGGATTGGCCACCATCAGTTTTGTGTACGGCCAGGCGATCAGGCGGTTTTCCGGTGTGGGCGTGGTGATCTCGTCAGCTGTAAAGCGCTTCTTCAGCCAAGAATTTTCATTCTCGGAAGCGACGCGCGCATAGGTCGACCACAGCGCACCGGATTCCGCCAGCGCCTCGCGCGGGGTTTGGCCCCAATGTGCTGATGTTGCGGATTCATACAGCGGGTAGACCGTGATGGGGCGGAAGACGCCGAGCTTCACCGCCATCGGTTTCTGGAACGCCGCGCCGCGCTTCGGCTCCTCGACGTCATGCGCGAACGGCGTCCAGGGCAGCGCGATGCCGCTGCGCTCGGCCTTGGTCGCGGTCGATTGCGCCTCCGCGCCGCAGACCACGGCCACGCTGCACTCGCCGCGCGCGATGCGCTTTGCTGCTTCATGAATGTAGCGGATCGGGCTCTCGCCGCCGACCGGGCCATAATAGCAATGTGCCGGATTGGCGCCGAGCCGTGCCGCAAGCTGCTTCTCCGGATCGCGGTAGCGCCAGCTCAGGAAATTGACGACGTCGAGCGAGCCGAGCTCGCCGATCAGTTTTGCTCCGCTGTCCGATTCTGCGCGCCGCACGGCTTGTTCGAGCAGCGCCAGCGGCTCGAGGCCGGCGGCGATGTCCTTGGGCCGGTCGGCGATTTCGCCAACGCCGACGATGACGGCAATGCGGTCTTCGGGGAGGGGGGAGTTTGGCATTTTTTCTTGTTTCACTTTCGATTGATTAGTTTGGTGCATCCGTCATTGCGAGGAGCGTAGCGACGAAGCAATCCATGCTTTCTTTGTTGTGAGATGGATTGCTTCGCTTCGCTCGCAATGACGTCGAGAGACTCTCACTCCTCCATCAACATATTCATATGCTCCACCGCGTCGGCAAAATCCTCCTTGAATTCCTGCACCACGGCGCCGGCCGATTTCACGCTGTCGAGCAGGCCGACGCCCTGGCCGACAAAGTAGGTCACGAGGTCGCGCGCCTGCACGTTGCCGGCGGCGGCGGCGCGGTCGATCGAGTTGAAGGCGTCGCGGCTGATGATGCTCTGCAGCGGCATCGGCAGCGCGCCGGGGCTGTCCGGCCCACGGTCCCACGCGTCGGTCCACACCGAGCGCAATTGCCGCGCCGGCTTGCCGGTGCGGCCCTTCGAGCGCACGGCGTCGCGCGAGGACGCCGCGATCATCTTTTCGCGGAAGATTTCAGTGGTTTCCGACTCCACCGTCGCCAGCCACACCGATCCGGTCCATGCGCCGGCGGCGCCCATCGCCATGCACGCCGCCATCTGCCGTCCGGTCATGATGCCGCCGGCGGCCAGCACCGGCACGTCGCGGACCGGCTTGATCGCCTTGATCACCTCGGGCACCAGCACCATGGTCGAGACCTCGCCGCAATGGCCGCCGGCCTCGGTGCCTTGCACCACCAGAATGTCGACACCGGCCGCGACCTGTCGCAGCGCATGTTCCTTGGCGCCGACCAGCGCCGCGACCGGAACATTGTGTTTCTTGCCCATGTCAATCATCGCCTTCGGCGGCACGCCAAGCGCATTCGCAATCAGCTTGATCGGATGGCGGAACGAAACCTCGAGCACCTCAAGCGCGCGCTGCGCATCGAACGGCTGCGGCTGGTTGTCGGCGACGTTGGTCGTCGTCAGTTCGACGCCGTATTTCTTCAGCAGGTCGCGGGTGAAGTCGCGATGCTGCGGCGAGATCCGCGCCTCCAGGCTCTTCCACGTGACGTCCTTTTCGCCCGCGGTCGAAATGTTTTCCGGAATCAGCACGTCGAGCCCGTAGGGCTTGCCGTCGGTGTGATCGTCGATCCACTTCAGCTCCTGCTCGATCGTCTCCGGTGAATGCGCGGTCGCGCCCAGCACGCCAAAGCCGCCGGCGCGGCTGACGGCCGCGACCACGTCGCGGCAATGGCTGAAGGCGAGCAGCGGAAACTCGATTCCCAGCATGTCGCAGATTGGCGATTTCATGATTGGTTGCTCCCTGTGGCGGCCGCGGGCCAGCCGCTCATTGTTGGTTTTGATTGGCGGTGTTGAACCGACGCTAGCCCATCGGGGGTCTCAATGCCAAGCGGCCTTGACCCTCAGTGGCACCATGAAGAGCGGACATTCCACCTCGCAAAATATGCAAGGCCAGCCAGCGGATTTGCGTCTTGCGCTTTGGCGCCACGGAAGGAATGCTGCTTGCCAAATCGAAGAGAATATCAGGGAGCCCGTCTTCATGTCCGCCATGCCATCCGCCGCCGCCAGACCCACTGAGACTTACGACGTCGTCGTGGTCGGTGCGGGCTTTGCCGGCATGTACATGCTGCACCGGTTGCGCGGGCAGGGGATGACGGCGCGCGTCTTTGAGCAGGGCTCGGGCGTCGGCGGCACCTGGTACTGGAACCGCTATCCCGGCGCGCGCTGCGACGTCGAGAGCATGCAGTATTCCTATTCGTTCTCCGAGGAGCTGCAGCAGGAATGGGACTGGAGCGAGCGTTACGCGCCGCAGCCCGAGATCTTGAAATACGCCAACCACGTCGCCGACCGCTTCAACCTGCGGCCCGACATCCAGTTCAACACCCGCGTCGACAGCGCCGCGTTCGACGAGACGACGTCGCTATGGTCGGTCTCGACCTCCGACGGCAAGACCGTCACGGCAAAATTCGTCGTTCTCGCCACCGGCTGCCTGTCGAACGCGCGGATGCCCGACATCAAGGGTCTCGATCGCTTCAAGGGCAAGGTCTATCACACCGGCCACTGGCCGCATGAAGAAGTCGATTTCACCGGCCAGCGCGTCGGCGTCATCGGCACCGGATCGTCGGCGATCCAGTCGGTGCCGGTCATTGCCGAACAGGCGAGCCAGCTGACGGTATTCCAGCGCACCGCGAATTTTTCTATTCCCGCCCGCAATGCCGCGCTCAGCGAGCAGGAGCGGGAGAAGTTTCGCGCCAACTATCCCGAGATCAGGCGCTTTGCGCGCGAGGTGGCAAAGAACGGCATCTATACCGAAATGCCCGATCGCGGCGCGCTCGATGACGGCGACGACGAGCGCCGCGCGAAATACGAGGCACGCTGGAGCCGCGGCGGGCTCACCTTCATGTCGGTCTACAACAACCTTGCGCTCGACAAGGCGGCCAACGACACCGCCGCGAATTTCGTCCGTGAAAAAATCGCCGAGATCGTCAAGGACCCGGAGACGGCAAAGCTGTTGCAGCCGAACAACCATCCGATCGGCTCAAAGCGCATCTGCATCGACACGGAGTATTTCGCGAGCTTCAACCGCCCCAACGTGACGCTGGTCGACATCAGGTCCAATCCGATCGAGGAGATCACGGAGAATGCCGTGCGCGTCGGCGCCAGGGATTACGAAGTCGATGCGCTGGTGCTGGCGACCGGCTTTGACGCCATGACGGGGTCGGTGGCGAAGATCGACATTCTCGGCCGTGGCGGCCAGACGCTGAACCAGAAATGGGCCGCGGGCCCGCGCACCTATCTCGGCCTGATGAGCGCGGGCTTCCCCAACCTCTTCGTCATCACCGGTCCGGGCAGCCCGTCGGTGCTGTCGAACATGATCGTCTCGATCGAGCAGCACGTCGACTGGATCACCGACTGCATGGCCTATATGCGCGATCGCGGCCTCGGCACGATGGAAGCAGCTACCGACGCCGAAGACAAATGGGTCGCGCATGTCAACGAGGTCGCCTACACCACGCTCTATCCGCAGGCCAATTCCTGGTACATGGGCGCCAACGTCCCCGGCAAGCCCCGGATTTTCATGCCCTATATTGGCGGCGTCGGCCCCTACCGGCAGATCTGCAACGATGTTGCGGCCAAGGGCTATGAAGGGTTTGTGATGGAGAGGGCGGAGGCGCCGCGAAAGTTGGCTGCGTCATCGTAGCCGCTCCCGTAGGGTGGGTAAAGCGAAGCGTGCCCACCATCTATTGGCGTGACGGCACGATGGTGGGCACGGCGCAAGTGCGCCTTTGCCCACCCTACGTCAGCCCCGCAGCCGCCGCGTCAACACCTCAACGAACCGGTCAGCGTCGGCTTCATCGTTATAGACGTGCGGCGACACACGCATCCGTCCCAGGCGAGGCGCAACATAGACGCCTTCGCTTGCCAGTCCTTCGACGAGGCCCGGCGGCATTCCGCCCTTGAAGGCGAGGCTCAATACATGCGGCGCCCGCAGATGTGGTTTTGGAACGCTGACGCCGATGCCGCGCGCGCCCGCTGCGATCCGCTCCGTCAGCATCGTGAGACGTTGCACAATGGCCGGTGCGCCCCAGTCAGCCATCATCTCCATGCCGATCGAGGCCATCTCCATCGAGATGAAATGATCGCGCTCGCCCATGTCGAAGCGCCGCGCATCGGGAACGTAACTGAGATCGGTGAAATAGACCGCGTTATCGGCGCGCACGTTGCAGCGGCCGGACGCGGTCTGCTCAAGCGGGATACCGCCTTGATGGCGTTTCGCAACATAGAGAAAGGCGCGGCCGTAAGGGCCGAGCAGCCATTTGTAGGTCGGGAAGATCATAAAATCTGGGTCGAGATGCTTCACGTCGGTCGTCAGTACGCCGGTGCCGTGCGTCGCGTCGATGAGGAAGGTAGCGCCCCGCTGCTGGAGTGCCGCGCCGACCTTGTCGACATCGATCAACCCACCGTCCGACCAGTGCACCGAGGAGATCGAGGCCAGACTGATCGGCTGGGCGCCGGATCGTTCGATGCTTTCGAGAACCGCCGACGTCCAGTCGCCATCGTCAGGTTGCCGAACCGTCTCGACGGCGAACCCTTCCGCCTCGGCCCGCGTCTGCCATTCGAGCACCGGCGAGGAATGATCGTTCTCCAACACGATCACGCGCGTGCCGCGGGCGATCGGCAGCATCTTAGCGGCGGTCGCAACGCCGTAACTGATCGAGGGAATCAGCGCGATATCTGCGGCCTCGGCATTGATCAGCCGGGCGGCAGCGGCGCGCGCACGCTCGTGCTGCGCGTTTGCAAAACCAGCCTCGAGCGTCCACGGCGTGCCCTTGCGGAGAACCGCGGCGCGGCCGGCCTCCAGCGTTCGAAGCGGCAGCGGGCTGTAGGAGGCGGCATTCAGATAGCAGATCTGGCGGGGTATCTCGAACAAGGCGCGCTGTGATGGGAGCATTGGGATGGTCTCTTTTGTAGCGGACACATCCAGTATGGCCGATCTCGACTACGCCAGCCACAGCAGCATTGCTCCGAGTACACCTGCCTCGTGCAATCAGGGCAGGCGTGGCATGGCGCATTCCTCCCCTGACTTTTGTGCGCTTTTTGTTTGGTTGCAGTGCTGGTACGAAACCTTACATGGATTGCGCCGGCCGCCGCGCGACAGATCACGCAATCGCGAGACGGCTCGAAGGAGCCTGGAGCCCAGCCAATGACCGACGCCCCCGTCATCGACCCGTCAGCCTACGTCCCGCCAAAAGTCTGGACCTGGAACAAAGAGAGCGGCGGCCAGTTCGCCAGTATCAACCGCCCGATCGCAGGCGCCACGCATGAGGCCGAACTACCGGTCGGCCGCCATCCGTTTCAGCTCTATTCGCTGGCTACTCCCAACGGCGTCAAGGTCACGGTCATGTTCGAGGAGCTGTTGGCGGCCGGCCACAGCGGCGCGGAATACGACGCGTGGCTGATCAAGATCGACGGCAATCAGTTCGGCAGCGGTTTTGTCGCCGTTAATCCGAACTCGAAAATTCCGGCGCTGATGGATCGCAGCGGGCCTCAGCCGATCCGCGTGTTCGAGTCCGGCGCGATCCTGATGCATCTCGCCGAAAAGTTCGGAGCGTTCCTGCCGACCGCTGGTGCGGCGCGGGCCGAATGCCTGTCATGGCTGTTCTGGCAGATGGGCAGCGCGCCGTTTCTCGGCGGCGGTTTCGGCCATTTCTACGCCTACGCGCCGACCAAGATCGAATACGCCATCGACCGCTACGCCATGGAGGTGAAGCGCCAGCTCGATGTGCTCGATCGCCGTCTTGCCGACAACGAATTTCTCGCCGGCCACGAATACACGATCGCCGACATGGCCACCTGGCCGTGGTACGGCGCGCTGGCCAAGGGCCTCGTCTATGGCGCCGGCGAATTCCTGTCGGTGCACGAATACAAGAACGTGCAGCGCTGGACCGATGCGATTGCAAAACGCCCTGCGGTGAAGCGCGGCCGCATGGTCAACCGGATCTCGGGCGATCCGGCGAGCCAGTTGCACGAGCGGAATGAGACCTCAGATTTCGACACGAAGACGCAGGACAAGATCGGAGAGCCCGCGAAGACGTAAAGCGCGGGCAGAGGGAAACCGTCATGAGCTTTTTCGAAAAAGGCGCCGTTCGTATCCACTATGAGGAAGCCGGCTCCGGCTTTCCGCTACTCTTGATCGCCGGCGGCGGACTGAACTCGAACATCGCTGGCATTACTGGCGACTACCCGCCCTTCAACGCCATCAAGGAGTTTGGCGACGAGTACCGCTGCATCGCCTTCGACCTGCGCAATGCCCCGCCCGGCCAATCCTCCGGTCCGCTCGAGATCGACCGCCCCTGGGATTCCCACACCGACGACCAACTCGCGCTGATGGATCACTTGGGCTTCGAAAAATTCATGGTGCTGGGCTTCTGCATCGGCGGTCCGCTGATCTGGAATCTGATCAAGCGCGCGCCGGAGCGCGTGGTGGCGGGTGTGCTGGCGATGCCGTCGGGCTCGCGCCCCGAAATGCGCGACCTGTTCTACGACAACAACATGAAGGGCTGGGCGCCGGAACTGACAAAACGCCGGCCCGACATCACGATGGAGATGGTCGAGAAATTTTTAACGCGGATGTACCGCACCAACCCGGATTTCGTCTTCACCGTGACGCGCGACTTCGTCCGCCAATGCCAGACGCCGGTCTTGATCCTGCCCGACGATATCCCGGCGCACCCCTATGCGGTCGCGATGGAGAGCGCTCTGCTGGCGCCGAACGCGGAAGTCAGCCTGTTTCCGTGGAAGGAGCCGAAAGAGCGGGTGCCGCTCGCGGTGCGCCAGATCCGGTCTTTCTTGCGCGCGCATAGGCCAACGCCATAGTCCGTAGGATGGGTGGAGCGCAGCGATACCCATCAGCGCCATAGCCATTATTGATGGGTATCGCTTCGCTCCACCCATCCTACGTTAAACCGCCGTCTTCGCGCCCTCGGCCGGCGGAAACACTACGCGATCATCGGTCCGACAGTAACGATCCGCGAACATGCGGCCGATCGGGTGATAGCGCTCCATATGCACGCGCATCGCGGCGTGGTCCCACAATTCGTCGCGGATGTGGAAATGGATGCCTTCGCCCATCACCAGCAGCCGGTCGCCGTTGACGTCGATTTCCTTCCAGGTCTTGCATTCCATCGCAAACGGCGCATCCGCCAGCCGCGGCACGGCGATTTTCGTCGAGGGTGCCAGTTTGAGATTCAAATAATCCGGCTCGCCGATCTCGGGCGGGAAGTCGCCGCTGCTCTCGTGCATCGCATGCGCCAGCGCCTCGTCGGTCATGTTGACCACGAATTCGTTCGTCGCGCGGATGTTGATCACCGTGTCCTTGACGCGGCCGTCCGGGCGCAAATTGGCGGCGAACATGCAGAGCGGTGGATCCTCGCAGAACACGTTGAAGAAACTGAACGGCGCCGCGTTGACCACGCCGGCAGGTCCCATCGACGTCACCCACGCGATCGGCCGCGGCAGCACGAACGACGTCAGCACCTTGTAGCGCTCGCGGGGTTTTAAGTCGCTGGGGGCGTATTGCATGCAAGGGGGCTCCGCGTAGGGTGGGCAAAGCGCAGCGTGCCCACCATTCAGCGCGGGCGCAAGTAGCGGTGGGCACGGCGCTTGCGCGCCTTTGCCCACCCTACGATAGCTCAAGCTACGGCATGCTCAGTTCATGCCGGCCGACCACCATCCAGTGCACCTCATCCGGACCGTCGGCGAAGCGCAGGTGACGGACATCCTGGTACATCTCGCCGAGCGGGCTCCACTGCGAAATGCCGGTGGCGCCGTGCATCTGGATCGCCTGGTCGATGATCTTGCAGGTGCGCTCCGGCACCATGGCTTTCACCATGCTGACCCAGATCCGCGCTTCCTTGTTGCCGAGGACGTCCATCGCCTTGGCCGCTTTCAGCACCATCAGCCGCATCGCCTCGATCTCGCAGCGCGCCTGGGCAATGATCTGCAGATTCCCGCCGAGATGGGCGATCTTCTTGCCGAAGGCTTCGCGGGTCAGACCGCGCGACACCATCAGGTCGAGCGCCTTTTCGGCCTTGCCGATCGTGCGCATGCAGTGATGGATGCGGCCCGGCCCGAGCCGAACCTGCGAGATTTCAAAGCCGCGGCCTTCGCCGAGCAGCATGTTCTCCTTTGGCACCCGGCAATTGTTGAAGCGCAGGTGCATGTGGCCGCGCGGCGCGTGGTCGTGGCCGAACACGTGCATCGGGCCCAAAATCTCGACGCCGGGGGTGTCTGTTGGTACCAGGATCTGCGACTGCTGCTTGCTCGGCGGCGCGTCGGGATTGGTCTTCACCATCACGATCATGATCTTGCAGCGCGGATCGCCGGCGCCCGAAATGTAATACTTCTCGCCGTTGATCACCCATTCGTCGCCGACGAGTTTTGCCGTCGTCGAAATGTTCTTGGCGTCGGACGAGGCGACGTTGGGTTCGGTCATGGCGTAGGCGGAACGGATTTCGCCATTGAGCAGCGGCTTCAGCCACTTCTCCTTCTGCTCCTTGGTGCCGACGCGCTCCAGCACCTCCATGTTGCCGGTATCGGGTGCCGAGCAATTCATAGTTTCCGAGGCCAGCGGATTTTTCGCGAGTTCGACCGCGATATAGGCGTAGTCGAGATTCTTCAGGCCCTGGCCGGTCTCGTCATCGGGCAGGAAGAAATTCCACAGGCCTTCCTCCTTGGCCTTGTCCTTGGCCTTCTGCAGCACCGCGAGTTGTTCGGGCGTAAAGCTCCAGCGATCCTTCTTGCCTTCGCCAAGCCGCATGAACTCGACCGACATCGGGTCGACAGTTTCGCGGATGAACTTCTTGACATGCTCGTAGAGCGGACGGACCTCGTCCGACATCCGCAAATCGTTGAGTTCTTCGCCCGGATTGAGATTGTAGGTCGTCGTTCGCGGGATGTAGGCGTGTTTCATGGATTATTTCCTCCCATTTGCGCAAGAACGTTCATCTTGCGGGCGCGCGCGGCTCGTTGGCCGGCAATGTAGACGGCGGGGCAGGGCTTGCACAAGCGCGCGCGAATGCGCGCGATTTTCCGCCTCATGGCAAGTGCGTAGGATGGGTGGAGCGAAGCGATACCCATCGATCCTCTCTCGCGCGTGACGGTGATGATGGGTTTCGCTGCGCTCTACCCATCCTACGATCATTTGTGCCGGGCCTTCTGATCGAAGGCACTGAGAACAGCGAGCGTCATCGCGGTAATCCCGGTCTCGATGGTCGGCTTCGGCACCGGCGCGAACAAGGGCGAGTGGTTGGCCGGCAGCTGCGGACCTTCGCCCTCGCGGGCGGCAGCGACGCGCTCCGGCTCGTAGACGCCGATTCTGAAGAACATCGAGGGCACGCCGGCGTTGATGAACTCCGAATAATCTTCGCTGGGCGTGACGGGCGGTATTGGCCTGAGCTTGTCGCCGAACGCCGCTTTCAGCACTTTTTCTGCCGTGGCAACCACGCCGGGATCATTGATCACGGCCTTGGTGCCTTCGGTGATCGTGATCACCGGCTCCGGCGCATTCGACATGGCGGCGACCGCCTTCGCTGTCCGCTCGATACCTGCGAGCATCTTGGCGCGCACCTCCGGCTTGAAGCTGCGGATGGTGCCTGCCAGCACCACATCGTCGGGAATGATGTTTACCGCGGTGCCGCCGTGGATCGTACCTACGCTGACAACGCCAAATTCGGTCGGATCCTTTTCGCGGCTGACCACACTCTGAACATCGACGACAAAGCGCGCGGCCATCATCACGGGGTCAATGGTTGCCTGCGGCACCGCGCCGTGACCCCCACGGCCGCGGAATTTGATGTAGAGGCCGTCGGCAGTCGAGGAGCCGGCCCCGACGGTATAGAGCACGGTGCCATAGGCGAAGGCACCGTTTGCGTGCAAAGCAAAGCCGAAATCGGGCTTCGGAAATCGCGTGAACAGGCCGTCCTCCAGCATGGCCTTGGCGCCCGCCACGATTTCTTCCGCCGGCTGGGCGATGAACATCAGCGTGCCGCGCCAGTGGTCTTTCAGGCCGAGCAGCGTCTTCGCCGTTCCGACCCAGCTCGCCATGTGGATGTCGTGGCCGCAGCTATGGGCGACGAACACCTCCCGCCCGTTCCAGTTGGTCTTGTCGCGGCTGGCATAGTCGAGGCCGGTCTTCTCCTCCATCGGCAGCGCATCGAGCTCGGTGCGCACCATGATGGTGGGGCCGTCGCCGTTTCGGTAAATGGCGACCAGCCCGGTCTTGCCGACGTTTTCAGTGACGTCGAAGCCGAGCGCGCGCATCTCCGCGGCGAGCCGGGCTGCGGTTTTCACCTCCTGAAAGGCGAGTTCGGGATGGGCGTGGAGTTCCTTGTAGAGCGCGTCGAGCTTTGGATAGTCGCTCGCGAGCGACGTCTCGATCGCCTTCCTCAGACTGGCGACATCGAGCTCGGCATGGGCCGGCGCCAGACTTGCCGCGAGTAGCGTGACGGACGCCGCTAACGAACTGACAAATCGATTCATGACTTAGCGCTCCTTGATCGGGCCGTCATGCCCGGCCTTGTGCCGGGCATCCACGTCCTTCCTTTTGCAATGAAGACGTGGATGGCCGGGACAAGCCCGGCCATGACGGAAGAAGGGCAGTTACGTCGGCATCCGATGCATCGCGCAGATCTTGTTGCCGTCGAGATCGCGCAAATAAGCCAGATAGAGTTTGCCCGCGCTGCCTTCGCGCACGCCCGGCGGATTCTCGCAGGTGGTGCCGCCATTGGCGATGCCGGCCGCGTGCCAGGCGTCGGCCTGCTCGGGCGATTCAGCCGCAAAGCCGATGGTGCCGCCGTTCGCCGGCGTCGCCGCCTGGCCGTTGATCGGCTTGGTCACCGAGAACACGCCGGTCTTGGTGAAGTAGAAAATGCGGTGACCGTCGACCTTTGCCGGCCGGACGCCGAGCGTGCCGAGCAGCGCGTCGTAGAACGCTTTGGCCTTTTCGAGGTCGTTGGTGCCGATCATCACGTGCGAAAACATTTCGTCAATTCCTCCCGAGCTTGCTTGGCCGAACAGCTGCTATTGCCGTGGGCCTCGGTTTGCGGAGGCGCAAGGCGTGCACGCTGCCCGTTGGCGGCCAATGTAGACGGCGGCGTTGGCGTTGCACAAGCGTGCCCGCCGATCCCAGTGAAAAGCCCTCCAGAACCCACAAATTACGGATCGTTAATCCGGCCCGGGCGTTGGTTCCTGCGGCAAGCGCGGCGCCTCGACGCACCCCTTCATCTTGAAGCGCCGCCAGGGGAATTCCTACCTTTGGGATGCCAGCCACGGCGCATCCGCCGCAGGCGGCAGGGAGACGACAATGAGCTATCTGAAGACTGCCATTCTGCTGGCCGGTCTCACCGGCCTCTTCATGGGCGTCGGCTATCTGATCGGCGGTGCCGGCGGTGCCATGATCGCGCTCGCGATCGCGGCTGCGACCAACCTGTTCGCGTACTGGAATTCGGACCGCATGGTGCTGTCGATGTACGGCGCCCAGGAGGTCGACCAGCGCACCGCGCCCGACCTCTTCAATCTGGTGGCCGAGCTGGCCGGCCGCGCCGGTCTGCCGATGCCGCGCGTGTTCGTGATGGACGAGGCGCAGCCCAACGCGTTCGCCACCGGCCGCAATCCGCAGAATGCGGCGGTTGCCGTGACCACGGGCCTGATGCAATCGCTCAGCCGCGAGGAACTCGCCGGCGTGATCGCGCACGAGCTCGCGCACATCAGGAATCACGACACGCTGCTGATGACCATCACCGCGACGATCGCCGGTGCGGTCTCGATGCTGGCGCAGTTCGGCATGTTCTTCGGCGGCAATCGCGACAACGGCCCCGGCATCATCGGCTCGATCGCGATGATGATCCTGGCCCCGCTCGGCGCCATGCTGGTGCAGATGGCGATCAGCCGGACCCGCGAATATGCCGCCGACGATCTCGGCGCGCGCATCTGCGGCCAGCCGACGTGGCTGGCGTCCGCCCTGGCCAAGATCGCCAACGCCGCGCATGTGGTCCCGAACCCGGAAGCCGAGCGCAATCCGGCGACGGCGCACATGTTCATCATCAACCCGCTGTCGGGTCACGGCATGGACAATCTGTTCACGACGCACCCGTCGACCGAGAACCGCATCGCCGCGTTGCAGCAGCTCGCGGCGGAAATGGGCGCACAGGGCGGGATGCCTTCCGCCAGCGCCCGCGGCAACTATCCGCGCCGCAGCCCGTGGGGCCGGCCCTCGGCCTCACGCGGACCGTGGGGATAAGAATCGCCGCCGTCGCCCCAGAATGACCGCTGGGGTGAGGGCGAGCGTCTCGCCATCCGACCGCTCGATCGCGACGGTAACTACGGTATCTTCTTTGCCAGCTGGCAAGTCGCATCGATCGACTTGACCAATGGCCAACCTGTCAGTGTCCGAACAGGTGTCAGCCATGTCTCCGGACTAAACAATGCGCGGGGGGATGACAGCTTCGGCGCGGCGACGTTCAGCGCCCACACCCAACCTCAAAACGCCGTATACCCGCCATCGATCACAAAACAATCCGCCGTATGATACGACGACGCCTTGCTCATGATGTAGACGGCGACGCCGCCGAAATCCGTCGGCTCGCCAAAGCGGCGCACCGGGATGCGCGGCATCACGTTGGCGACGAACTTGTCGTTGGCCATGAGGCCGGAGGTCATGTCGCTCTTGATCCAGCCGGGCAGGATCGCATTCGCCGTGACGCCGTGGCGCGCCAGTTCAACCGCAAGCGCGCGGCACAGCGCGTTCAGCGCCGCTTTAGTGCCGGCATAGTGCTCGTTGCGGGCGGTGCCGAACAGCGATGCAAGGCTGGAGGTTGCGACCAGCCGGCCGAATTTGTCGCCGGCCTCAGCGCGTTCGGTCATGTGGCGGGCTGCAGCCTGAAACACATGGAAGACGCCGTCGAGATTGGTCGCGAACATGCGCCGCCATTCCTCCTCGGTGCGGTCGATGAAGGCGCGGCGTCCGCCGCCGCCGATGCCGGCATTGGCAAAGCAGCCGTCGACGCGGCCGAACGTGTCGAGGGTTGCCTTCATCGCCGTCTTGACGGAAGCAGAATCGGAGACATCGCAGATCTGCGTGTCGACCTTGCCGGGCCCGGCCGACATGGTTGCCGCCGCGCTCTTGTTCTTGTCGGCATTACGGCCCCAGATCGAGACGTTGCAGCCTTGCGCGTTCAACGCCTGCGCGATGCCAAGGCCGATGCCGCCATTGCCGCCGGTGATGACGGCCGTGCGGCCGGAGAGATCAAAAATGCTCATGGGATGTTTCCATTTTGCTTTGGGGCGCGATAAGTCGTGCGCCCAGTGGCGGGCAGATGTTCTGCTGCAAGCATGGACAAGCGCGCCCGGAAAATCAAATATGGGTCGAGAACTCCTTCAGATCTTCCGCGCAGCGAAATAGCGCGTAAACGCAACTCATGAGGAAACAATGCAGTTCAAGCACGTCACGCTCGATTTCGATGGCCCGGTCGCCATTCTCAAGCTCGACCATCAGGAGGTCATGAACGCGGTCTCGATGGACATGCTGGGTGGTCTCGGCGAGGCGCTCGATGCGATCGACGACAAGCGGGAGGAGGTGCGCTGCCTGGTGCTGACCGGCGCCGGACGCGCGTTCTGCACCGGCGCCAATCTGCAGGGCCGCAACAACCAGAAAGCCGGCAAGAGCAACGCCGGGCAATCGCTGGAAATCGGTTTTCATCCGTTCCTGCGGCGGCTGCGCAGGCTACATTGCCCGATCGTGTCAGCGGTCAATGGCCCCGCCGCCGGCGCCGGGATGAGTTTTGCATTGATGGGCGACATGATCGTGTGCGCGCGGTCGTCCTATTTCCTGCAGGCGTTCCGCCGCATCGGCCTGGTGCCGGATTGCGGCTCGACCTGGCTGCTGCCGCGCATGATCGGCAAGGCGCGCTCGGTCGAGCTGTCCTTGATGGGCGAGCGGCTGCCGGCAGAGAAGGCGCTGGAGTGGGGCCTCGTCAACCGCGTCTATAACGATGCTGTCTTGATGGAAGAGGCGATGAAGCTCGCGCATGACCTCGCCAACGGGCCGACGATCGCGCTGTCCTTGATCCGAAAACTCTATTGGGACAGCCCGGAAAATTCCTTCGAGGAGCAGCTCAACCTCGAATTCGAATCGCAACGCATCGCGGGCGCGGCGGAGGATTTCAAGGAAGGCGTCACCGCGTTCCTGGAAAAGCGCCCCGCCAAGTTCAGGGGCAAATGATCGAGGACCAACTCGGACGTTGCGTCGCCTCCTGGTATCCGGGAGCGACCGGCGTCACCGGCGCCGCCAAACTTTCCGGCGGCGCCAGCCAGGAGACCTGGACGTTCGATATCGTGCAAGCGAGCGGCAAGGTCGGCGCCATCCTGCGCCGAGCGCCGCCGGGCTATGGCGCGTCCCCGGGACGGGCGGCCGGCCTCGATGCCGAGGCAACCCTGATGCAGCTCGCGCACGACGCCGGCCTGCCGTCGCCGCGGGTGATGCATGTGCTTAAGCCGGAGGACGAACTCGGCACCGGCTTCATCATGCAACGCATCGAGGGCGAGACCATCGCGCGCAAAATTCTGCGCGACGAGCAGTTCGCCAAGGCGCGTCCGATTTTGGCGCGGCAGCTTGGCCGCGTGATCGCCGGCATTCACGGCTTGCCGGCTGCGAAATTGCCTAAGCTGCGTGAGATGAGCGCGACAAAGGAAATCGCCGACCTCGAGCGGGAGTATCGCAGTTTCAATTGGCCGCGACCGGTGTTCGAACTGGCGCTGCGCTGGTTGCGCGAGCGCGATCCCGGGCCATCGAAGGACGTCACACTGGTGCATGGCGATTTTCGCCACGGCAACCTCATCATCGGCCCCGACGGTGTGCGCGCGGTGCTGGACTGGGAGCTCGCACATTTCGGCGACCCGATGGAGGATCTCGGTTGGATCTGCGTCAACTCCTGGCGCTTCGGCGAGATCGACAAGCCGGTCGGCGGGTTTGGTTCGCGCGAAGAATTGTTCGCAGGCTATGAGGAAGCCGGCCGCAAGGTCGATCCGGACCGCGTGATGTTCTGGGAAGTGATGGGCACGCTGCGCTGGGGCATCATGTGCTGCGGCATGATGCAGCGCTTCCGTTCCGGCCCCGATCATTCAATGGAGCGCGCCATGATCGGCCGTCGCTCGTCGGAGACGGAAATCGATTTGCTACGGCTGCTAGCCCCGCGGGGAAAATAACATGCAGGACGAACCGACACCCACCGAACTGATCAAGGCGGTCGCGGACTTCCTCCGCAACGAAATTACACCCGCCATCAAGGGTCACAACGCCTTCAAGCTCCGCGTCGGCATCAACGCGCTCGATCTCGTTACACGGCAGTTGGCGCTGGAGCAGGGGAGTGACGCAGCCGAGGTCACGCGGCTGAAGCAGTTGCTTGGCTCGGATGGCTCGCTGC
The DNA here is from genome assembly GCF_036924515.1 of Bradyrhizobium sp. AZCC 1610. NCBI lineage: Bacteria > Pseudomonadati > Pseudomonadota > Alphaproteobacteria > Hyphomicrobiales > Nitrobacteraceae > Bradyrhizobium > Bradyrhizobium sp. AZCC 1610. Next base: position 1,767,930 of record NZ_JAZHRR010000001.1, read on the forward strand.
TCGAACTAAATCATGCGCTGTCGGACAAGATTGCCAAAGGCGAGGTCGATCTGCAGACGCCTGGGCTGTCGGAACATCTCTGGCAGACCACGATGGACAAGCTCGCCGTCGATCAGCCGAACTACGCCTCGTACAAGCGCGAACTCGGAAAATCGTAGGATGGGTAGAGCGGAGCGAAACCCATCATGTGTCGAGGCCGGAACGATGGGTTTCGCTGCGCTCTACCCATCCTACAAGGTTAGCGTCAACTCTCCGCCGTCATTGCGAGGAGCAAAGCGACGAAGCAATCCATCTATCCCCGTGTTGAGGCGTGGATTGCTTCGCGGAGCCTGTCATCCGGCGGCGCTTTGCGCCGACCGGGTGGCTCGCAATGACGGGGATAGAGCGTCGCGTTCATCACCGCCCCAGCCATTTTGGCGGACGCTTCTCCGCAAACGCCTTCGGTCCCTCGATGTAATCCTGCGAAGCCGCCATCGCCTTTACGGCCGGGTACTCCCGCTGCTCGGCGATCGCCTGTTCCAGCGACACCTCAAGCCCCCGCTGAATTGCCTGCTTGGAGGCGCGGATCGACATTGGCGAGTTCTTGCAGATCGTCTCCGCCCAGCGCTCCGCTGCCGCGAGCGCTTCACCGGCCGGAACCACCTCATTCACAAAGCCGAGCTCGAGGCCCTCCTTGGCCGAGACGTGGCGTGCGGTCAGGATCATGCCCATGGCGCGCTTCAGGCCGATCTGGCGCGGCAGGCGGTGCACGCCGCCGGCAAGCGCGGCGAGGCCGACGCGCGGCTCGGGCAGCGCAAACGTCGCATTCTCCGACGCAATGATGAGGTCGCAGGCCAGCGCGATCTCAAAACCGCCGCCCATCGCGACGCCATTGACGGCGGCGATGATCGGCTTGTCGCAGTCGAACCGCGAGGTGAGGCCGGCGAAGCCGCCCTTGTCCCAGCCGCGCTTTCCTCCGGCGGCCTGCCATTTCAGGTCGTTGCCGGCGCAGAACGCCTTGTCGCCGGCGCCGGTGACGATCGCGACCCATTGCGCAGGGTCCGCGGAGAAGTCGTCGAACACCTTGTTGAGTTCGAAATGCGCGTCGATATGCAACGCATTGTACACTTCGGGCCGCGACAGCGTGATGATCGTGATCGGTCCCTTGCGCGTCACCTTGGAGAATTTCAGGTCCATGTTTGCTCCCGTACTGATTTTCTGCGGAGAAGAATATTGGCCGCGATCATAGCGCCAGCGCGGCGTCCGATACCATTCAATTACGCAAGGCCCCTGCGCGTGCCAAGGTCCATTCCGTTGCTTGACTTGGGCATGGTCTTCCAACCTTAATTCATCCGAGCAGGAGTGCGGCGTAGCGCCTAAACGCAAAAGCAATAAACGACATTTCCGGGAGATTGCCTTGGATTTCAACCTGCCTGCCGATCTCACAGCCTATCTCGACGAGCTCGACCGCTTCATCGCGCGCGAGATCAAGCCGCTGGAGGAGGCCGACGACAACATCCGTTTCTTCGACCATCGCCGCGAATGGGCGCGCACCGATTTCGAGAACGGCGGCCTGCCGCGGCATGAATGGGAAGCGCTGCTGCGCAAGGCCAAGAACCTCGCGGATGCCGCCGGGCATCTGCGCTTCGCGATCCCCAAGCGCTACGGCGGCAAGGACGGCTCCAATCTCTGGATGGCCGTCATCCGCGAACATTTCGCGTCGAAGGGCCTTGGCCTGCACAACGATCTGCAGAACGAGCATTCGATTGTCGGCAATCTGCCCATCGTCACCATGCTCGACCGCTACGGCACCGACGATCAGAAGGCGATGATCGACGGCTCGATTACGGGAAAATACCGCATCACGTTCGGGCTCACCGAGCCGGAGCACGGTTCCGACGCGACGCATATGGAAACCAGGGCCGTGCAGGCGACCCGCGACAACGTCAAGGGCTGGATCATCAACGGCCAGAAGATGTGGACGACCGGCATGCATGTCGCCACGCACTGCGCGCTGTTCGCCCGCACGTCGGGCAACGACGGCGACGCGCGCGGCATCACCTGCTTCCTGGTGCCGGCTAGAAGCGAAGGCGTGAAGGTCGAGGAGTACATGTGGACCTTCAACATGCCGACGGACCATCCGCGCGTCAGCTTCACGGATGTGTTCGTGCCCGAGGATGCGCTATTCGGCGAGGTTGGCCGTGGCCTCTCGCTGGCGCAATGCTTCGTGCACGAGAACCGTATCCGCCAGGCGGCGAGCTCGCTGGGCGCTGCGGTCTATTGCATCAACGAGAGCGTCAAATACGCGCGCGAGCGCAAGCCGTTCGGCAAGGCGCTGGCCGAGAACCAGGCGATCCAGTGGCCGCTGGTGGAGTTGGCGACACAGGCCGAGATGCTGCGGCTGTTGATCCGAAAAACCGCGTGGGAGATGGATCAACTCACCCAGGCGCAGGTCGAGCACACGCTGTCCGACCGGGTGTCGATGTGTAATTTTTGGGCCAACCGCCTGTGCTGCGAAGCCGCCGACCGCGCCATGCAGGTGCACGGTGGCATGGGCTATTCGCGCCACAAGCCGTTCGAGCACATCTACCGCCACCACCGCCGCTACCGCATCACCGAGGGCAGCGAGGAAATCCAGAAGCGGAAGGTGGCGGGATTTTTGTTCGGGTACATGGGGGCGGGGAAGCATTGAGGCGTTCACCACTCCATCGTCGTCCCTGCGAACGCAGGGACCCATAACCACAGGACGTAGTTTGGGGCATCAAACGAAGGCAACTAATACTTCCCACATAACTGATGGCACGGCGTATGGGTCCCTGCGTTCGCAGGGACGAGTGCGTCCGTGAGGACGCTTTGACTGAACGGTGTGAGTCCGTTCCGGAGTTGGTCGCAACTCTGTAATCGAAGGAGACTGCGTCGCCGTGAGGCGGGGTGGAGAGCATCCGGAGGTGAACTGGCAGTCCGTAGGATAACGAACCTGATTCGGCGGAAGGCTGTGGCGAGCCAGCTCGTTCGTGGCGAAGCCTGGAACTAACCCTCGGCGCTGAGGCGACGGACAAAGCGACCGGGGGACAGCCAGCGTGGTTGAGGTCGGAATGTCGGGAAGGCAAGGCGGAGTAAGCGGAGAGACCTGACGCTCGGGGTGAGAGCGTCAGGAGTCAGAGCCTTCATAATACTGCAGCCGTTTTGACGGCGAGAGGGGCGGGAAGCAAAACCGCTCTGAGGGAAGGGAGGCAGGAAGCTGGATGTGCGAGGTTCGGCATGGAGCAAGATAACCCCGACAGTGCCGCCAAGGCTACGCAAGGGGGAGACGCCGCCGGCGGACAACCGCGGACTTGGTGGTGGGCGGAAGCTTCGATCTGGACGGAGCGCATGGTGTCGGCGCTGGGTAACGGCGTCAAAGGAGGCAGGTGGTTCAGCTTGGTGGATAAGGCCATCCGGCCGACGACCCTGGAAGCCGCGTGGCGGAAAGTCGAGCGGAACAAGGGGGCGGCAGGCGTGGATGGTCAAGGCATCGAACGGTTCGCGGCGGTCGCGGATCGGTATCTGACGGAGCTTCATGAGCATTTGAAGAACGGCAGCTACCGGCCGGGCCCGGTCAAACGGGTCGATATTCCCAAAGGCGGCGGGCAAACCCGTCCGCTCGGGATACCGACCATCAAGGACCGCATCGTGCAGACGGCTCTGAAGATGACCATCGAGCCCGTCTTTGAAGTCCAGTTTCGGCCGGGCAGCTACGGCTTCCGGCCGGGACGAAGCTGCAAAGACGCGTTGCGGGAGGTTGATCGGCTGCTGAAGGAAGGCTTCACTCATGTCGTGGATGCCGACCTGAAGAGCTACTTCGATACGATCCCGCACGACAGGCTGATGGCACGGGTAGGCGAGACGATCAGCGACGGGCGCGTCCTGAAGCTGATCGACGGCTTTCTCAAGCAAGAGATCATGTCGGACATGGCGCGCTGGCAGCCGACGACGGGAACGCCCCAAGGGGCGGTTCTCTCGCCGCTGCTGGCCAACATCTACCTGCACCCGCTCGACCTGCTGATGGAGCAGAACGGGCGCCGGATGGTGCGCTATGCCGACGACTTCGTGATCCTCTGCCGAACGGAAGACGAGGCGAGGGCCGCGTTGCGCGAAGTCGATGCGTGGACGACGGCCAACGGCCTAACGCTGCATCCGGACAAGACGCGGATCGTTGACAGCCGACAACCGGGACAAGGATTCGACTTCCTCGGCTACCGGTTCGAGGCGGGTTGCCGGTTCGTGCGAAAGAAGAGCCTGAGAGCGCTCAAGGACAAGGTGAGGGCCAAGACGAGCCGCAGCCGAGGCGACAGCCTCGCGCGGATCATCGCGGATCTCAATCCGGCGCTGCGGGGATGGTTCGGCTATTTCAAGCACGCCGCACCATTCCAACTCCGCAACCTTGACGGTTTCGTTCGGCGGCGGCTGCGTGCCGTCTTGCGCAAGCAGGACAAGCGGCCCGGGTTCGGACGATGCAAAGCCGACCATCAGCGATGGCCTAACGCCTTCTTCGCGGATCAAGAACTGTTCACCCTTGCAACAGCGCTTGAACACGCGAGACATTCACGATGAGGAAACCAGCGACTGGAGAGCCGTATGCGGGAAAACCGCCCGTACGGTTCGGAGGGAGGGGAGGCCAAAAGCCTTCCCTACCCCTATCGATAAGTTGCCGCCCCAAAACCCATTGCAACAGAGTTCAATTCACCTGCCGGTCCTTGCCCGCCCAATACGGCTCGCGCAAACTCCGCCGCAAAATCTTGCCCGACGGGTTGCGCGGCAGCGCCTCGAGAAAGTCGACCGACTTCGGCGTCTTGAATCCGGCAATACGCTCACGCGTAAAATTGATGATGTCGGTGGCAGTCGCCTGCTTGCCGGGCTTCATCACCACGACTGCCTTCACCGCTTCGCCCCATTTGTCGTCAGGGATGCCGATCACAGCGGCTTCGGCGACATCGGGATGATCGCAGATCGCGCTTTCGACCTCGGCGGGGTAGATGTTCTCGCCGCCGGAGATGATCATGTCCTTGATGCGGTCGTGGATGTAGAGATAGCCGTCCTCGTCCATGTAGCCGGCATCGCCGGTGCGCAGCCAGCCGTCGCTGCCGAGCGTCTTGGCGGTGGCCTCCGGCAGGTTCCAATAGCCGGCCATGTTGGAGCCGGAGCGGGTAGCGATCTCGCCGACCTGGCGCGGCGGCAACCGCTTGCCGTCGGCATCGAGGATCGCAAGCTCGATGCCGGGCAGTGCCTTGCCGGCGGAGCGCATGCGCTCCAGCCCATCGACATGGTCTTCAGGTGGAAGGGCTACGATGGTGCCTGTCGTCTCGGTCATCCCGTACAACTGCACGAAGCCGCATTTGAACACCTCAATGCACTCCTTCAACAGGGCCGCCGGAATCGGCGAGGCGCCGTAAAGCATGTATTTCAGGCGGGAGAAATCGACCTGCCGCGCCCGCGGTTGCCGCACCACGAACTGCATCGCGGCCGGCACCATGAACAGTTTTGTAATGCCGGACTGCTCGAAGAAATCCAGTATCTTGGTCGGATCGAACTCGCGCGCGATCACGCCCTTGGCGCCGTGATAGAGGCCCATGATGCCCCAGCCGGAGCCGCCGATATGGAAGATCGGCATCGCCACCAGCGAGACGTCATCCGCCGTCCACTTGTTCCATTCCGGCTTCTCGGCCTCGTTGCCGGCGTGCACCAGATTGAAGAAGTTGGCATGCGACAGCATCGCGCCCTTGGGCTTGCCCGTGGTGCCCGAGGTGTAGAGCTGGATTGCGATGTCCTTCGGGCTGATCGGCACCTTCGGGTCGTTGCTATCAGCAGCATCCCGCCAGGCCGTAAAATCCTGCCATTCCGGCGCGCCGCCTTCGGTCGTGATGACCGTGCGGACATCGGGCAATTGCGCCTTGATGTTGCGGACCTGGGTGATGAACTCGGGGCCTACGAACAGCACCGGCGCCTTGCAGTCGCTGACGATGAACGCGACTTCGGGACCGGCGAGGCGCCAGTTGACCGGCGCCATCACCGCCTTGGCCTTCATCGCGCCCATCAGCAGTTCGAAATAGATGTCGCTGTTCTTGCCGAGATAGGCGATCCGCTCGCCCGGCTTGACGCCGAGCGCGATCAGCGCATTCGCAACGCGGTCGGTTTTGGTGTCGAACTCGGCGAAGCTGGTCTGGCGTCCCTCGAACTCATAGGCGATGGCGTCGCCGCGCGTTCTGGCGCGCTCTCGCACCATGTCGACGAGGGTCGTCAATTGCTGCGAAGCGGACATGTCTCTCCCGTATCGTCTTGTTATCGTTGCGCGGAGTTTGGCGGTATCCGGCGTCAAAAACAATACAGTGGCAATTGGCGTTCCCCGGATGCTGCGCAGCGCGCTAGCGGTGCGCTGCTGTTCCGGGGTCCATCCGCCGAGCGAGCACTGGGTCCCGGCTCAGCGGCGCAGCGTTGCACGCTGCACCGCGTCCGGGACACGAGATCAGCCCCTTGCGGCGCGGTCCTTCTCGTTCTGCGCCTTGATCGAATCGCGCGCCTGGTTCCAGTCGTCGTCGCTCCAGTCGCGCAACTGATAGAAGTTGCCGCCCATCGCGAGCGCCTGCGCGCCGTCCATCGCGATGGTCTCGCCGTTGATCCAGTCGCAGCCGCCGGAAATCAGAAACACCGCCAGATTCTGCAATTCCTCCATGGTGCCCACCCGGCCCATCGGGTTCTGCGTCCGGGTGCGCGCGCCGGCCTCGTCGCCGGGCTTGATGCGCTTGCTCATGCCTTCGGTCGGGATTTCGCCCGGTGCAATGGTGTTGAGGCGGATGCCGTGTTTGCCCCATTCGACCGCAAGCGACATCGTCATGGCGTGGATCGCCGACTTGCTCATCGCCGACGGCACCACATAGGGCGAGCCGTTGCGCACCCAGGTCACGGTGATCGACACCACGTTGCCGCGCTGCTTGGCGGCGATCCAGCGCCGCCCGACCGCGTGCGTCACGTAGAAGGTGCCATGCATCACGATGTTGGCGACGGCATCGAAGCCGCGCGGCGAGAGCTCTTCCGACCGCGAGATGAAATTGCCGGCGGCGTTGTTGATGAGATCGGTGAGGGGCCCCGTGGTCCAGATCGCTTCGATCATCTCGTCAACGGCCATCGCGTTGCGGATATCAACGCCGTGGCTGACCACGCGCCCGCCATGCAGGTCCATCAGTTCGGTTGCGGTCTCGTCGCACACGATCTTGCGGCGGCCGCAGATATGGACCTCGGCTCCCAGTTGGAGAAACCGTGCGGCCATGGACTTGCCGAGGCCGGTGCCGCCACCGGTCACGAGGATGCGCCGCCCGGCGAGAAGCTGATCGTTGAACATCGTTTCCACCCACGGGAATTGTCTGTTAATTGGTCGATTGACTAAAACCGGACAACACCGTTCTGTAAAGCCGCAACTGAAGATATCAGCGAGGAGATTTTTCATGGAGCAGCGCGTCTCAATCTCGATTTCGGACGGCATTGCCGATGTCCGGCTGGTGCGGGCCGACAAGATGAATGCGCTCGATGCCGCGATGTTTGAGGCGCTGGTGGCCGCGGCTGAGCGGCTCGCCCACGAAAAAGGTGTTCGGGCGGTAGTATTATCCGGCGAGGGGCGGGCGTTTTGCGCCGGTCTTGATATGGGACGCTTCGCCGCGATGAAGGAAAGCGGCGGTAACGGGATCGCCGGTGGCGAGAAACGCGACCTCACTGCACGCACGCATGGTCAGGCAAATTTTCCGCAAGCTGCGGTCTGGGGTTGGCGGCAGCTTCCGGTGCCGGTCATCGCCGCGATCCAGGGCGTGGCCTTCGGGGGCGGGTTCCAGCTCGCGCTCGGTGCTGACATGCGCTTCCTCACGCCCGATGCGCGGATGTCGATCATGGAGATCAAATGGGGGCTGGTGCCCGACATGGCCGGCACGCCGATTCTCGCAAGCCTCGTCCGCGACGATATCCTGCGCGAACTCACCTATACCGGCCGTATCTTCTCCGCGCAGGAAGCCATGAGCTATGGCCTCGCGACCCGGATCTGCGACGACCCACTTGCTGCGGCCTTCGAGGTCGCGCGCGAAATCGCCGGAAAGAGCCCGGATGCGATCCGCGCCGCCAAGCGCATGCTGAACAACCTGTCTGTCGATCCAGCTCCGGCGCTGCTGGCCGAATCCGTCGAGCAGCAGAAGTTGCTCGGCAGCCCCAATCAGACGGAGGCCGTGCGCGCGAATATGGAAAAGCGCGCGCCGCGGTTTGCGGACGCTTGACCATGCTCCGTCATCACCGGGCAGAAGCGCGTCTTCGCGCTTCTGCCCGGTGATGACAACAAGTGTTCTCCAATAAAGAACAAGGTAATGACCGACACACCCCTTTTCCACGGCATCATCAGCGGCCCGCGCAAGCGCAGCCACGATGAGGTCACCGAACGCACTGAGCGCATCGCCGGCGGCTTGCAAAAACTCGGCGTCAAGCAGGGCGACAGCGTCTGCATGCTGATGCGCAACGACATCGCCTTCATCGAGGCCGCCTATGCAGCGATGCGGCTCGGCGCCTACGGCGTGCCGGTCAATTGGCACTTCAAGCCGGAAGAGATCAACTACGTGCTGAAGGATTCCGGCACTTCGGTGCTGATCGCGCATGCCGACATGCTGCATCAGCTGCGCGAGGCGATACCGCAAGGCGTCACTTCGCTCAGCGTGCCGACGCCGCCGGAAATTATCACCAACTACAAGATCAACCCCGATCACCTCACCACGCCCGATTTCGCGATCGATTTCGAATCCTGGCTCAAACAGCACCCGCGCTATGACGGCCCGGCGGTGCCGCAGCCGCAGAACATGATCTACACCTCGGGCACGACCGGCCATCCCAAGGGCGTGCGCCGCTTTGCACCGACGCCGGAACAGAGTGCCAACGCCGAACGCATGCGCAGCCTGATCTACGGCCTCAAGCCGGGCGCCCGTGCGCTGCTGCCGGGGCCGCTGTATCATTCCGCGCCGAACTCGTTCGGCCTGCGCGCCGGCCGCCTCGGCGGCGCACTGGTAATCATGCCGCGCTTCGACGCGGAAGAGTTTTTGCGCGTAATCGAGACCGAGAAGATCGACACCATTTTCATGGTGCCGACCATGTTCATCCGGTTGATGAAACTGCCGGAAGAGGCCCGCAGGAAGTACGACATGTCCTCGCTGCGCCACATCATCCATGCGGCCGCGCCATGTCCCGCCGACGTCAAGCGTGCGATGATCGAATGGTGGGGGCCGATCATTTATGAATTCTACGGCTCGACCGAGTCCGGCGCCGTCACCTTTGCCACTTCCGAGGACGCGCTGAAGAAGCCCGGCACCGTCGGCAAGATCGCCCCGGGGGCGGAACTGCGCTTCATCGGCGACGACGGCAAGGAATTGCCGCAGGGCGAGATCGGCGAAATCTATTCACGCATATCAGGCAACCCTGATTTCACCTATCACAACAAGCCGGAAAAACGCACCGAGATCGATCGCGACGGGTTCATCACCTCGGGCGACGTCGGCTACATCGACGCCGACGGCTATGTCTTCATCTGTGACCGCAAGCGCGACATGGTGATCTCAGGCGGCGTCAACATCTATCCGGCCGAAATCGAGGCCGCACTGCATGCGATATCAGGCGTGCACGACTGCGTGGTGTTCGGCATTCCCGACGCAGAGTTCGGCGAGGCGCTGATGGCGGTGGTGGAGCCGCAGCCGGGCGTGACGCTCGACATCGCCTCCGTCCGCGCGCAACTCAAGATAGCGCTGGCCGACTACAAGGTGCCAAAACACATCGAAATCCAGTCCAACCTGCCGCGGGAGGATTCCGGCAAGATCTTCAAGCGCCGCCTGCGCGATCCTTATTGGGAGCGGGCGGGGCGGAGGATTTAGAGGCGCTGGCGTGCCCCGGATGCTGCGCAGCGCGCCGCCCTTGCGGCGTGGTGCGCTGCTGATCCGGGGCCCACGGTTGCGGCAGTGTGGGTCCCGGCTCTGCGGAGCAGCGCGCAGGGCGCTGCACCGCGTCCGGGACACGCGCGTCGTGCTGAACTCCGCCCATCTTTATCTTGCACTGCGGCAAAAAACTTGCACACTCGGAATTGCCGGGCAATTTCTGAGGTAGCCAGCCATGTCTTCCCAGATTGTGTCTTCCCAGACCGTGCCTTCCGAGATCGAGGTCCGGTTCAATCGCAGCGATGACGCGCTGGCGCTGGAGGAAGACGCGCGGCTGCGGACCGATATTCGCCTGCTGGGGCGTATTCTCGGCGATACCGTGCGTGACCAGGAAGGTGCCGAGGTGTTCGACCTGGTCGAACGCATCCGGCAGACCTCGATCCGGTTCCATCGCGACGAGGACAAGTTGGCGCGGCGGGAACTCGAAACCATCCTCGACAGCATGTCGACCAGTGACACCGTGCGGATCGTCCGCGCCTTCAGCTATTTCTCGCATCTTGCCAACATCGCCGAGGACCAGAACAACATCCGCCAGATGCGCGGGCGCGGCGCCGGCGGGCCGCGGCCAAACATGCTGATGCAGACCTTGTCGCATGCAAAGACCGCCGGGCTCAGCGCCGCCGACCTGCGCCGATTCTTTGGCGCGGCCCAGGTCAGCCCGGTACTGACCGCGCATCCCACCGAAGTCCGCCGCAAGAGCACGATCGACCGCGAGATGGAGATCGCCGCGTTGCTCGATCGCCGCGAACGCGTCCAGATGACGCCGGAGGAAATCGAGGCCAGCGCCGAGCAGTTGCGCCGTGCGGTGCTGACGCTTTGGCAGACCAACCTCCTGCGACGGACCAAGCTGACCGTGCTGGATGAGGTCGCCAACGGTCTGTCATTCTACGACTACACGTTCCTGCATGAGGTGCCGCGGCTGCATTGCGCGCTGGAAGACCGACTCAATCAGGAGGAGGGCGGCACGCCCGGCGACCTGGCATCGTTCCTGACGATAGGAAGCTGGATCGGCGGCGATCGCGACGGCAATCCGTTCGTCACCGCCGATGTCATGCGCGGTACCTTGCGGCTGCAGTCGAGCCGGGTGATGAACTTCTATCTGGAGGAGTTGCACGTCCTCGGCTCGGAACTGTCGCTGGCGGCGCATCTTGCCGATGTCTCCGACGAATTGCGCGCGCTGGCCGAGCGCTCGCCCGACAAATCGCCGCATCGGAGCGGCGAACCGTATCGTCTCGCGGTGTCCGGCATCTATGCCCGGCTGACCGCGACCGCGCTGCGGCTGGAGGTTGAAACCACCCGTCGGCCGGTCGGCGAGGCCGCTCCCTATAGAAGCGTGAAGGAATTCAAGGCCGATCTCGACGTGCTCAACCGCTCGCTGATCGCGAACAATTCGGGCGTGATCGCGCGCGGACGGTTGCGGTTGTTGCGGCGCGCCGTGGATTGTTTCGGCTTCCATCTCGCCCGGCTCGACATCCGGCAGAATTCCGCGGTGCATGAACGCACGGTGGCGGAGCTGCTCGACGCCGCGACTCCTGGCACGTCTTACCTCGCGCTCGGCGAAGAAGCGCGCGTTGCGCTGTTGGCGGGCGAATTGCGCAACCCGCGGCCGCTGGCGTCGTCCTTTGTCAAATACAGCGAGGAGACGCTGGGCGAACTCGCGGTGTTTCACACCGCGGCCGAGGCGCACGCCAAGTTCGGCGCCGATGTGATCTCCCAATGCATTATCTCCATGTGCAAGGGCATGTCCGACATGCTGGAGGTGGCGCTGTTGCTGAAGGAGGTCGGCCTCGTCAATCCCTCAGGCCGCAGCGCCATCAACATCGTCCCGCTGTTCGAGACCATCGAGGATTTGCAGGCGTCATCCGGCATCATGGACCGGATGCTGTCGCTGCACGATTACCGCAAGCTGGTGGACAGCCGCGGCGGCGTTCAGGAAGTGATGCTCGGCTATTCCGACAGCAACAAGGATGGCGGCTTCGTCACCTCGGGCTGGGAGCTCTACAAGGCCGAAATCGAGCTGGTCGATGTGTTCGAGCGTCACGGCGTGCGGCTGCGGCTGTTTCACGGCCGCGGCGGGTCGGTCGGCCGCGGCGGCGGCCCGAGCTATGACGCCATCATCGCGCAGCCCGGCGGCGCCGTGAACGGCCAGATCCGCATCACCGAGCAGGGCGAGATCATCTCCAGCAAATATTCCAACCCGGAAGTTGGCCGCAGCAATCTGGAAATCCTCGCCGCGGCGACGCTGGAGGCGAGCCTGCTGCATCCGCGGCAGAGCGCGCCGCGCAAGGAATACCTGACCGCGATGGAGCAACTGTCCGCGCTGGCGTTCAAGGCTTATCGCGGGCTGGTCTACGAAACCGAAGGCTTTGCCGATTATTTCTGGGGTTCGACCGTCATCACCGAAATCTCGACGCTGAACATCGGCAGCCGTCCGGCGTCGCGCAAGAAGACCCGCGAGATCGAGGACCTCCGCGCCATTCCCTGGGTGTTCAGCTGGGCGCAATGCCGGCTGATGCTGCCGGGCTGGTACGGTTTCGGCTCCGCAGTCGAAACCTGGATCGCGGAGCATCCGGAGCAGGGCATGCCGTTCCTGCAGGAACTCTACCGCGAATGGCCGTTCTTCCGCACACTGCTGTCGAACATGGACATGGTACTGGCCAAGAGCTCGATCGCGATCGCCTCGCGCTATGCCGAGCTGGTGCCTGACGTCAAGTTGCGCGAAAGCATTTTTGGGCGCATCCGGCGCGAATGGCATTCCTCGATCGAGACGCTGCTCGACATCATGGGGCATGAACGGCTCCTGCAGGGCAACCCCCTGCTGGAGCGCTCGATCCGCAACCGCTTCCCCTATCTCGATCCGCTCAACCACGTGCAGGTGGAACTGTTGAAGGAACACCGCGCGCAGAATCCGGACGAGCAGGTGCTGCGCGGCATTCAGCTCACGATCAACGGGATTTCGGCGGGGTTGAGGAATAGCGGGTAGGGGGATCCCTCTCACGTCGTCCCGGCAAACGCCGGGACCCATACCGCGTGATCTATCAGTAAGGCAGGGTGGGAGACCCCATCCTTAACAACAGAACCCTGTGGTTATGGGTCCCTGCGTTCGCAGGGACGACTCGTGGTGGAAATCGCATCCTCAATAATCATGGGCGCCCGTTGCCGGCGGTCACGGCTTCATCGCGCCCTGCGCACTGGTGTAGACTGCATAGAGCGATGACGAGCCGCAGATATAAAGCCTGTTTCGCTGCTGGCCGCCGAAGCACAAATTGGCGACAGTTTCCGGGATGTGGATCTTGCCGAGCAGATCGCCGTCCGCCGTGTAGCAGCGCACGCCGTCCTCATTCGGATCGCCCCAACCCACGGAGCACCAAAGACGCCCGGCGGTGTCGCAGCGCAGCCCGTCGGTAATGCTGGGCTTGGGCATGTCCGCAAAGACCTTGCTGTTCGAAAGCTTTCCGGCCCCGAGATCCACGTCGAACACGCGGATATGCGACGGGTTGTCCGGCCCGTCGGTGAAGCCGGTATCGCAGATATAGAGCTTCTTCTCGTCAGGCGAGAAGCAAAGGCCGTTCGGCTGCACGAAGTCATCGACCACCATCTTGATGTCGCCGGATTTCGGATCCACCCGGTAGACGTTTTTCTTTTCCTGCTCGGGCTCGGCCTTGATGCCCTCGTAAAAGCCGCCGATACCGTAGGCTGGGTCGCAGAACCAGATCGAACCGTCGGCCGCGACGACCGCGTCGTTCGGCGAGTTCAGTTTCTTGCCATTGTACTTGTCGGCGATGATCGTGATCGAGCCGTCGAGTTCGGTCCGGGTTACCCGTCGGCCGCTGTGTTCGCAGGTGATCAGGCGTCCTTCCCGATCAATGGTGTTGCCGTTGGAGTTCATCGACGGCTGGCGGTAGACGCTGAGATGGCCGTCATCTTCCGAGAAGCGCATGATGCGGTTGTTGGGAATGTCGGAGAACAGTACGTAGCGTCCGGCTGCGAAATAGACCGGGCCTTCGGCCCAGCGGAATCCGGTTGCGACGCGCTCGACCGCCATGGTGCCCGCGAAGGCCGGAAAGCCTGTCGGCCCGAACGAAACCTTCGGCTTTTTCATCGACTCCAGGCGAGAATCCGGATAGCGGGCGCCGGGAAGCGGGCCGAGCGGCAGGGGCGGCGTTGCCGTGGTTGGCGCGGCGGTCTGGCCGAGCGGCGCTACAGAGGCCGCGGAGGCAGCTTTCATCGTCACTGCCGAAGCTGCAAGCGCCGCTGCGCCGGTCAGCATCTTGCGGCGGTCGAAGCCGCCGCCTTTATGCTGGGGATTGAGAAAGGTCAGCGAGGTTGTCATGATTTCCTCCCAAGTTTTTTGTTGGAAGGAAAACATCGGCTCGCAATCCGGCATAAAGCGGGCGGGGTACGCTGAGCGACCGAAGATAGTCGCCCCAGCAACCAGCCGGGACGACCATTTTCATAAAGCCGTCAGATCGGATCCCAGGGGAAAATGTCCGCAGAGCGGTCGAGCTTGTAGAACGATCCCGCAAGCGCCGGCATGCCGTGCTCGGCGATGGTCTGCGGCGTCCAGCCTTCGCTCCGCTGCACCGAGCGCAGCGGACGATTTTGGCTGAACAGGAAGATCTCGTTCATGCGCACCCCAAAAATCTGTCCAGTCACGTCCTTGGCGGCGTCGCTGAGCAGATAGGCGCAGATCGGCGCGATCTTCTCCGGTCCCATCTGCTGGATTTTTGCCACGCGCGCCTTCTCGGCCTCGGTCTCGGTCGGAATGGTGCCGATCATGCGGGTCCAGGCGAAGGGCGAGACGCAGTTCGAGCGCACGTTGAAGCGGCCCATGTCGAGTGCGATCGACTTCGACAGGCCGACGATGCCGAGCTTGGCGGCGGCGTAATTGGCCTGGCCGAAATTGCCGATCAGGCCCGAGGTCGAGGTGAAGTGCACGAAGGAGCCGCTCTCCTGTTCGCGGTACAGCCGCGCCGCGGCGTGGCTGACATAGAACGAGCCCATCAGGTGCACCTTGATGACGGCCTCGAACGCCTCCACGCTCATTTTGTGGAAGATCATGTCGCGCAAAATGCCGGCATTGTTGACGACGCCGTCGAGCCGGCCGAAATGGTCGGTCGCCGTCTTTACGATCTTGCTCGCGGGGATCGCTTCCGCCACCGACTCGAAGTTGGCGACCGCGGTGCCGCCGCGCTTCTGGATCTCCTCGACGACTTCCTCGGCGGGCGCAGCGCTCGAACCGGCACCGTCGGCGGCGACGCCGGGATCGTTGACCACGACCTTGGCGCCTTCGGCGGCGCAGAGCAGTGCGATTTCACGCCCGATGCCGCGGCCTGCGCCGGTGACGATGATGACCTTGTCTTGCAGTGATTTTGCCATTGTTCCTGTCCTGTTTTCCGCGGCCCAAGCAGAATTCCACTCGTCATGCGCGGGCTTGACCCGCGCATCCATCCTTCTTCAGAAGAAGATGGATTGCCGGGTCAAGCCCGGCAATGACGGATTGAGCGCTGCGCTCGGGCCAGCCATTGCTAACGTTCGTTCGTAAAGATGATCGTGCCACTTGCCGCGAACATGCCACCGACGCCGTGGCAGACCGAGATTTTCGCGTCCTTGACCTGCGCGGGTGCGATGCCACGCATCTGCCGCACGCTCTCCTGCAGCGCGTACATGCCGTACATGCCGGAATGCATGTAACTGAGACCGCCGCCATTGGTGTTGAGCGGCAGCTTGCCGCCGGGGCGGGTGTTGCCGTCGGCGATGAACTTGCCGGCTTCCTCGTGCGGCATGAAGCCGAGATCGCCCAGGCCAAAAAGCGGCAGATGCGCAAAGGCGTCGTAGATCATCAGGTGATCGACGTCCTTGTGGGTGATGCCGGCTTCCCGGAACGCGGTGGGACCTGCGACCTTGAAGGCGCGCGAGGAGTTGAACGTTTCCATCTGGCTGACCATCGGCGTTTCCACGCTTTCGCCGGTGCCGAGAATATAGACCGGCTTGTTCGGAAAGTCCTTGGCGCGATCGGCGGAGGTGAGGATCAGCGCGCCGCCGCCGTCGGTGACGAGGCAGCATTGCAGGATGCGGAACGGATAGGCGATCATCTTCGAGTTCAGCACGTCCTCAACCGTGATCGGCGCCTTCATGGTGGCGCGCGGATTCTTCGCGGCCCATTCCCGCTGCACCACCGCGACCATGGCGATCTGCTCATGGGTAATGCCGTAGGTCTTCATGTAGCGCAGCACCGGGATCGGGAACATGCTGGGCGGGCCGTAGACGCCGAACGGCGATTCGAACTGGCCGTTCAAGCTGTCGGGCGAGGTCGAGCGCGGCAGTTTGCCGATCATCGACTTGCCGCTTTCGGCGTGCGTGATCAGCACGGTCTTGCAGAGACCGGCCTCGATCGCAGCCGCCGCGTGGCGGACGTGCAGCATGAACGAGCAACCGCCGACGGAGGTGCCGTCGACCCAGGTCGGCGTGATGCCGAGGTAATGGGCGATCTGCTGCGGGGTCTCCACCGCCGTGGCGATGCCGTCGATGTCAGACAGTTTCAGTCCGGCATCGGCGATGGCGTTGAGCGCGGCATCCGCGTGCAACTGGATCTGCGACATGTTCGGGATGACGCCGAGCTCGGTGGTCTCGGCTGCGCCGACGACGGCGACTGCATTTTTGCGCATGGTGGTTAGCCCTTCGCCGGACGGAACAGGGGAAGGGTGATCTTGTCGTCGAGCTTCTCGAATGCGACTTCGAGCTTCATGTCGAGTTCGAGTGCCTCCGGCGTCTGCGGGCAGTCGATGATGTTACTCATCATGCGCGGGCCTTCGTCGAGTTCGACGACCGCGATCGCGTAAGGCGGGGTGAAGCCGGGCGCCGCCGGGCGGTGGTTGATGACATAGCTGTAGAGCGTGCCCTTGCCGCTGGCCTTGAAGACCGAGACCTTGCGCGAGGCGCAGGAGGGGCAGAACGGACGCGGCGGGAAATACACATTGGCGCAGGCATCGCAGCGTTGCAGGCGAAGTTCGCCGGCCTGCGTTCCATCCCAGAAATGTTGCGTTTCAGGCGTGGGTTTTGGTTTTGCGCGCGCAGGCTCCGCCATATCGGCTAATCTCCTTGGGGCGCGGGCGTCCACCCGCTTGTTGCGGTCTTGATGCGACATTGACCGATCTCCGTCAACGGTCCCAGCAGCGGTGCTGTCGCATGGCCGCATTCCCTGTGCGTGAGAGCGCTTGTATGCCAGCCCGTCATCGGAGATAGTCCGCGCCACGGTAAATCGCACAGGAAGTAATCAAGAACGCCATGCCGAACCATCCGACACTCGCGAGCCTTGCCGCCGACCTCGACACTGGGCGCACCACCGCGCGCAAGCTGGTTGAGGATTGTCTCGCAAGGATTGCCGATCCCGCCGGCGAAGGCGCGCGGACCTTCATTCACGTCGACAAGGATGCGGCGATCGCCGCCGCCGACGCGATGGACCATCTGCGACAAGCGCGCGCCGCGCCGTCGCCCTATGCCGGCATTCCCGTGTCGATCAAGGATCTCTACGACATCAAGGGGCAGGTGACCCGCGCAGGCTCCCGCGCGCTGGAGGATTCTGCGCCGGCTGAGGCCGATGCGCCCGTGGTGGCGCGGCTGCGCCGGGCGGGCTTTATCGTGATCGGCCGCACCAATATGACCGAGTTTGCCTATTCGGGCATCGGCATCAATCCGCACTACGGCACGCCGAAAAGCGTCTTCAATCGCAGCGTCGGTCATGTGCCCGGCGGCTCGTCCTCGGGCGCCGCAGTGTCAGTCGCCGATCGTATGGCCCATGGCGCGCTTGGCACTGACACCGGCGGCTCCTGCCGGATTCCGGCGGCCTATAACGGCATCGTCGGCTACAAGCCGACGCAGGCCCGTGTGCCGCTCGACGGCGGCGTGCCGCTGTCGTTCTCGCTCGACAGCTTTGGTCCGCTGGCGCGCACCGTCGGCTGCTGCGCGGTGCTCGATGCCGTGCTCGCGGATGAGGCCGTGCAACCATTGCAGCCGCGCCCGATCAAGGGCATGCGGCTTGCGGTGCCGACCACGATCGCGCTCGACGACGTCGATGAAGAGGTCGCGAAGACATTCGAGCGTGCGCTGGCGACGCTGTCGCGGCAGGGCGCGTCGATCGAGCGGATCGAGGTGCCGGAATTTCACGACGTCGGCGTTATGAACAGCAAGGGCGGGTTTGCCGCCGCTGAGAGCTACGCCTGGCATCGCTACCTGCTCACCAGCAAAGGCGACGTCTACGACCCTCGCGTCCGCGTCCGTATCCTGCGCGGCGAAGGCATCAGCGCGGCGGACTATATCGACATCCTCAAGGCGCGCCGTTCGTTCATTGCGCGAACGGAACAGCGCATTGCGCCCTATGACGCGCTGGTGTTGCCGACCACATCAAATACGCCGCCAGTCATTGCCGATCTCGCCGACGACCAGGCCTTCGCCACGCAGAATTTGCGCTCCTTGCGCAACTGCACGCTGATCAACATGCTCGACGGCTGCGCGATCTCGCTGCCGGCGCATCGCGAAGGTGAGGTGCCGGTCGGGCTGATGCTGGCCGCCGCGGGCGGGTCGGACCGCCGCATTTTCGAGCTGGCCGCCGGAATGGAGAACATCATCCGTGTTTGATCTGACCTTCAACGTCGACGACAAGGGTATGTTGACGCCGCTAACGCTTGCGATCGATCAGGCCGTCATCGCCGGCTGGACCGGCCGCGATCCAGTGGCGCGCGACAAGCACATCGCCGAACTCGAAGCGATCGGCATCGCGCGGCCGGCGTCGACGCCGATCTACTACCGCTGCTCAGCGCGGCGGATCACGCAAGCCGACCGCATCGAGGTCTCGGGTGGCGATTCCAGCGGCGAGGTCGAGTTCGTGCTGATCGGCTGGCAGGGCCGCATCTTCGTCGGCTGCGGCTCCGACCATACCGACCGCAAGGTGGAGAGCTACAGCGTCACGGTCTCCAAGCAGATGTGCGACAAGCCGGTGGCCTCCGTGCTGTGGGAGTTTGAGGAGGTCATCGCGCATTGGGACCAGATGATCCTGCGTTCCTGGGCCGTCATCGATGGCGCGCGGGTGCTGTATCAGGAGGGCACGCTGGACGCCATGCTGCCGGTGAAAGATCTGATCGAACGCGGCTTCGGCGGAAAGGGCCTGCCCGACGGCTGCGCCATGTTCGGCGGCACCTTCGCGGCCAAGGGCGGTATCCGCCCGGCCAGCCGGTTCGAGTTCGAACTGGAAGATCCCGTGCTGAAGCGCAAGATCAGTCACGGGTATGATGTGATCACGATGCCGGTGTTGGGTTAAGTTTGTCCACACGTCGTCCCCGCGCACGGGGACCCATAACGACCGTCGTTGGTTGTTATGGTCCAGCTGGAGCCACAGCGCGGCGAATCACGACGACCTGTGGTTATGGGTCCCTGCGTTCGCAGGGACGACCCCCTGCCGGAAATCGGGTGGCGTGAGCCAGGGCCATTTGCGAAACTGCTTGCCATGAAAGCAACCGCAAGAAACTTCGACCGTTCCGCATCCTCCGACATCGTCGCCCGCGTCGATGCCATCGACTGGGCGAAGGCGACCGCCGACCTCGATGCGCAGGGCTGCGCCGTCCTGAAGGGATTGCTGTCGCCTGACGAATGCGCCGAGTTGGCCGCGCTCTATCCGGACGACAGGCATTTCCGCAGCAAGATCGTGATGGGACGCCATGGCTTCGGCCGTGGCGAATACAAGTATTTCGCCTATCCGTTGCCCGACCTGATTGCGGAATTGCGGCCCGCCCTCTATGCGCGATTGTGCGGCATCGCCAATCGCTGGAATGAGACGATGGGGATCGATATCCGCTATCCCGACCGGCACGAGGCGTTCCTGAAACGCTGCCACGACGCCGGACAGACGCGGCCGACGCCGCTGCTGCTGCAATATGGCGAGGGCGACTACAACTGCCTGCATCAGGATCTCTACGGCGAGCATGTGTTTCCGCTGCAGGTCGCGATCCTGCTGTCGGAACCGGGGCGCGATTTCGAAGGCGGCGAGTTCGTGCTGACGGAGCAGCGGCCGCGGATGCAGTCGCGGCCCGAGGTGGTTCCGCTCAGGCAGGGCGACGCGGTGGCCTTTGCTGTGCATCACCGGCCGGTGCAGGGGACGCGCGGGCCCTATCGCGTTAATCTGCGCCACGGCGTCAGCCGGATCCGCTCCGGCCACCGCCATACCGTCGGCGTGATTTTTCACGACGCCAAATGAAGAAGTGAGTGCAGGCTGCATTGACGGCTGATCTGTTCGAAACCGTTCCCGACGTCCGCCCGTCGCGCGAAGCGATGGCCGATGGCGCCGTATTGCTGCGCGGATTCGTCAAGCCGTTTGAGAGCGACTTGATCGCGGCGTTGCGCGAGATCGTAGCCCAGGCGCCGTTCCGGCGGATGTTCACGCCGGGCGGTCACCAGATGTCGGTCGCGATGACCAATTGCGGCAGCGCCGGCTGGGTCACCGATCGCAGCGGTTATCGCTATGACGGCATCGATCCCAATTCCGGCCAGCCTTGGCCGACGATGCCGACGGTGTTTTGTCAGTTGGCGGTGCAGGCGGCGATCGCTGGCGGCTTCGATGGCTTTGCGCCGGATGCCTGCCTGATCAACCGCTATGAGCCCGGCGCGCGGATGTCACTGCATCAGGACAAGGACGAACAGGATTTTGCCGCGCCGATCGCGTCGGTATCGCTGGGTCTGCCGGCGATCTTCCTGTTCGGCGGCCCGAAGCGGGCCGACAAGCCGCGCCGCTACCGGCTGGAGCATGGCGACGTCGTGGTCTGGGGCGGCCCGTCGCGGCTATTCTTTCACGGCGTAGCCCCGCTCGCCGATGGCGAACACGCGCTGCTGGGCCACCAGCGCATCAACCTGACCTTTCGTAAGGCGCGGTGATACGTGTCCCGGACGCAGTGCAGCGCGCTTTTGCGCTGCTCCGCAGAGCCGGGACCCATACTGCCGCCGCGATGGGCCCCGGCTTAGCAGCGCACCGTAGGAGTCGCGCGAAGCGCGATCCCGAACGCGCTGCGCAGCATCCGGGGCACGAGACGGCTCATACTGCTTTTCACTGAAGCACCCCTTGTCTATGCTTCCCTAGCCGGGGGCCGACATGACCACATCTGAGGTAACGTCCGAAACCAACACCAGCGCCAGCAGTACCGGCGTCTATCTCGCCGTTCTGCAGCTCGTATTCACGCTGGGCTGGACCACCTACGTCATCTATCTGCCGAAACTGTGCGCCGAAGTCGGGATCGCGCCATCAGCCGTGATCCTGATCCTGATGCTGGATCAGGCGATCTTCACCATCACCGATACCGCGATGGGAATTGCCGCCGACCGGATCGCGCCGTTCGTCGGCAAGCTCGGCGTATTCGTGGGCGTCCTGACCGCAATCTCCTGCGCGGCCTTTGTCGCGCTGCCGTTCGTGGCGGGCACGGGGCCGGCGGCGCAGGTCTGGTTCATCGGACTGATCCTGATCTGGGTCGTGACGTCATCGGCACTGCGCGCGCCGCCGCTGACGTTACTCGGAAAATATGCCGCGCGGCCGGCGATACCGTTCCTGTCTGCGTTGGCGATGCTCGGCTACGGTCTGGCGGGTGCGGTATCGCCCTATCTCGGCGTGGTGCTGCGCAATCACGACCCGCGGCTACCCTTTGTGATCTCAGGCGTGGTGCTGCTGCTCACCACGCTTGCCTTGTCGAAGGTCGAGCGCAATTTGGCGCAGGCGCCTCGCGTCGCGAAAGAACCAGTTCCCGTAAAATCGCTCGGCCAGGTGCCGATGTTCTTTATCGCCTCGATGGTCATTCTGTCGCTCGGCTATCAACTTCATTTCTCCATCAACAGCACGCCGTTCTTCCTGCGGTTCGCCAAGCCGGATGAGCTGCAATGGCTGATGCCGGTGTTCTGGATCGGCTTCAACATCGCGATGTTTCCGGCGAGCGTCGTGGTCAAGCACCGCGGCGGGCTGGTCGTGATGGGCGCCGCCGGCCTGCTCGGGGCGCTGGCGGTGCTGGGCGCGGAGACGGCAGGCAATCTCAGCGTGCTGATTGCGGCGCAGTTCATCGCAGGTGCTGCGTGGGGCTGCATGTTGATGGCGGCGGTCTCGGCCGCGCTGGCGATCGGCGAGACCGGCGCCGAGGGCAAGGTGGTGGGACTGGTGTTTTCCGCGCTCGCACTCGCGACCTTTGCGCGGATGGCGGCAGTTGCCGGCGGCCTGCAGAAGCTGCCGGAATACGCGCCGCTATTGCACTGGGCGCCGGTGGCGTGCTGGTCGGTCGCCGGCGCGGGCCTGCTGGTGATTGCGGCCTCGCGGCTGCAGCGGAGTTTGGCGAAGCAGGTTTAGGCGTTCTTCGCCGGGTGAATAAACGCCCACGGGCTCACTTCCGAATCCGTCGGCACCTCCACCGAGATCACGTAGGGCCCGCCGTCAGCCAGCGCCTTTTCCAGCGTGGGGCGGAAATGATCCGGCGAGGTCACGCGCGCGGCTCCAACGCCGAAGGATTCCGCGAGCTTGACGAAGTCGGGATTGACCAGGTCGGACGCCACCACGCGTCCGTCAAAATGCTGGCGCTGGTCGCGGCGCACATTGCCGTAGGCGTTGTTGTTGAACACCAGCGTCACCACGCCGATCTTGAACTGCACGGCGGTCGACAGTTCCTGCACGCCGAACATGAAGCCGCCGTCGCCGGTGATCGCGACCACCGGGCGGTCCGGGTTGGCGACCTTGGCGCCGAGGGCGGTCGGGAAGCCCGAGCCGAGCGTGCCCTGATAGCCTGAAGTAATGAAGGTGCGCGGCTCGTAGACCGGAAAGCCGTACCAGGAGGCGAAACCGACCTGCGACAGCTCGTCGGTAACGATGGCGTTTGAAGGCAGCACTTCGCGCAGGATGTTCAGATACGCCATCTGCGGCTGAACCTTCTGGATCTCCTGCTGCGCCGCGGCCGTGGCCTCGCGGATTTCGGCGCGCCGGCCGCTGGTCTTGCTGTAGCCAGCCTTTTTCACGGCCGCCACCAGATCGGCGGTGCCCGCCTTGGCGTCCGCGACGATGGCAGCGTCAGACGTAAGCCGGCGCATTTCGACGGGATCGATATCGATACGAACGGATTTCAAGCCCTTGGGCTGGTACGGCCAGCGGAAACCGGAGGTCGGCAACTCCATGCGCGTTCCGATTCCGATGATCAGATCGGTAGTCGGCCAGAGCTTGTAGGCCGCCGCCATGGTCAGCCCGAGTTCGTGCGCATTGGAAACGATGCCGCGACCGCTGCGGAACGCGACCACGGGCGCGTCGATCATTTCCGCGAGTTCGAGAATTTCCTCAGCGGCATCGATCGCGCCGCTGCCGACGAAGATCATCGGCCGCTTGGCATCCTTGATCAACGCCGCCGCAGCCTTGATGCGGTCAGGATCGGGCTGCGGTGCGGGGAAGGTGTCAAATACCCGGGAAGGGCCGACCTGCGCGCGCTGGGTGAACACATCCCATGGCATTTCAAGCGATACCGGACCGCGACGTCCCGATAGCATTTCCTGAAATGCACGCGACACCATGGCCGGCGCCACGTCGGGATATTCGATGCGCTCGGCCCATTTGACGAAGGTGCGCAGCGTCGCAAGCTGATCCGGCATCTCGTGCAGATGGCCGCGGCCCTTGCCGAGAAAGGACGTCGGCACCTGGCCGGTCAGGCACAGCACCGGCTCGTTGCAGCCGAAGGCGGTGAGCAACGCCGCACCGGCGTTGAGCACGCCGGGGCCGGGCACCACGCTGAACACGCCGGGCCGCCCCGAAGAGCGCGCGTAGCCGAAGGCCATGTAGCCGCAGGCCTGCTCGTGCCGCGCGCCAATCACCTTCAACTGCGCCTGATGGAAGGCGTCGAACAGGCCGTAGATCTGCGCACCGGGCAGGCCGAACACGGTATCGACGCCATGCGCGACGAGGCCATTGACGATCGCTTCGCCGCCGGAAGTTGATTTCATCGTACTATCCACTCGCTCACAGGATTTGTCAGGCTTCGTCGGCCACGCCGTTTCTGAGCACACCGACGCCCTCGGCTTCAACCTCGATGACATCGCCGGGCTTGAGATAGCGCGGCGGCTCGAACCGCGCCCCGGCCCCCGTCGGCGTCCCCGTCACGATGACGTCGCCGGGCACCAGCGTGGTGAAGGTCGAGAGATAGTTGATGAGGTAACGGAAGCCGAAGATCAATCGTCCCGTGTGGTCGTCCTGCCGCGTCTCGCCGTTGACCCGCGTGGTCAGGCGGATGTCCGCGATCTGGCTCTCATCGGTGTAGGGCACGAGCCACGGGCCGAGGCTGCCGGTGGAATCGAAATTCTTGCCCTGGGTGACGTTGAACTTGGCGTGGCGCACCCAGTCGCGGATGGTACCCTCGTTGCAGAGCGTAACCGCGGCGATATGGTCCAGCGCGTCGCTCTCCTTGATGTGCCGGCCGGCCTTGCCGATGATGAGCGCCAACTCGCCCTCATAGTCGAGCTGCGCCGAGGCGCGCGGGCGCACCAGCGGCGTATTGTGGCCGACAAAGGAGCGCGGCGTGCGCATGAACATGCTCGGATATTTCGGCGCGTCCTGACCGTCCTTGTATTCGGCGTTGCGGTCCGGGTAGTTCACGCCGATGCAGATGATCTTTTCGGGCGAGGGGACAGGCGGCTGCCATGTAATCGCATCGAGCGCATAGTCCAGTGAGCGCCGTGCCGCTCCTTCGGCAAGCCTCATCAGGGCGCCTTCAGCGATGGCTTCGCGCAGCGTCGGATACTCCTTTCCGAAGCCCGCCGAGAGATCGACGATGCCGGCATCGGTGACGGCGCCGTATTTCTGCGCGCCGCCGACGGTGAAGGTAGCAAGGCGGGGAGGGGTCATCTGCTGTCCGATCAATCCGCAATCGTGACGTCGGCGACGAAGGCCGGTTCGCGCACTGCCTGACCGGTGAAGGGCGAGCCTTCCTCGAACCAGGAGCGTGGCGCAGGCGCGCCCCACAGCGTCTGCCGGCGCGGGTCCTTCAGCGACCAGCGCAGCGGCTCGTGGTCGTGGTCACCGGTGAAGTAGTCGCTGGTGTAGAGTTCGAGGCGATGTCCATCCGGGTCCCGGACATACAGAAAGAACGCGTTCGAGATGCCGTGGCGGCCGGGGCCACGCTCGATGTTCTTCAGGTAGCCGCTGGAAGCCATCACGTCGCAGAGATGCAGGATGTTCATCGCCGTCGGTGTCCAATAGGCCATGTGGTGCAGGCGAGGGCCGCGGCCGTTGGTGATGGCGAAGTCATGGACATTGCCCTTGCGGTGCATCCAGGCCGCCGCGATCCGCCCGTTCGGCCCGTCTTCCTCGCCATACTCAGTCAGGCGGAAGCCGAGCCGGGCGTAGAAATCGACGGTGTTCTGCACTTCCGGCGCGAACACGTTGAAATGGTCGAGCCGCTGCGGATGGCAGCCCTTATAGAGGTCGTAGCGCCGCAGCAGATGCGGGCGCTTTTCCATCGTCGCGTAAAGTTCGAGCTGGAAGCCGGCGGGATCGGTGAATTGCAGCGTGCGGCCCTGGAACGGCTGCTCGACGAAGCCGTAAGTAATGCCGTTCTCGGAAAAGAAGCTGGCGGCCTTGTCGAGATCGCCGTCATTGCCGACCTTGAAGCCCAGCCGGCTGCAGGCGGCCGTCGCCGCTTTCCTCAAGACCAGCGAGTGATGCTGATGCTCCTCGCTGCCGCGCAAATACACCGCCTTGTCGTCGCTGTCCTCGACATGGAGGCCGACGGTGTTCTCGTAGAACGCGCGGCTTTTGTTGAGGTCGACGACATCGAGCACGGCGTGGCTGCAACGGATGATGTTGAACGGCGGATCGAAGATGTGTGTCGGCACCGGCATGGGCGTTCCCTTGGTTAGTTCGTCATTCCGGGGCGGTCCGCAGGACCGAACCTCAGATGAGCAATTGCGCATCGGGGAATCTCGAGGTTCTCAGGTGCGCAATTGCGCACCGTAGTTCGCTTCGCGCCCCGGAACGACGCTGAGTTCTAGATTCCCAGCTTCTGAATCTTGTGCGTCCCGCGCGCGAGCGAGACGTGCTTGGTCTCCATATAGAAGTCGAACGAGTAGTCGCCGCCGTCGCGGCCGATGCCTGAGGCCTTCATGCCGCCGAACGGCGTCGGCAGATGACGGACGTTTTCAGAGTTGAGCCAGATCATCCCGGCCTCCAGCGCATCGGCGACGCGAAGCGCGCGGCCCATGTCGCCGGTCCAGACATAGCCGGTCAGGCCATACTGCACACCATTGGCGATCTCGATCGCGTCCTTCTCGTCCTTGAACGGGATCACGGTCAGGAACGGACCGAACACTTCCTCCTGCGCCACCCGCATCTTCGAATGCGCGCCGGTGACCAGCGTCGGCTGCACGTAATGCCCGCCGCCGGGGCCGTCATGCGGCTTTCCGCCCACCGCGATGGTGGCGCCGTCATTCTTCGCGACCTCGAAATAGCTGCAGACTTTGGCGAGGTGCCGCTCATGGATCAGCGGCCCGATTTCGGTGGTGGGATCGAGCGGATGTCCCACTTTCAGCGCCTTCACCCGCGCGGTAAGCTTTTCGATGAATTTGTCGGCGATGCCTTGCTGGACCAAAAGCCGGCTCGACGAGGTGCAGCGCTCGCCGTTCAGCGAGTAGATCATGAAGACCACCGCATCCAGCGCGCGGTCGAGATCGGCGTCGTCGAACACGATCACCGGGTTCTTGCCGCCGAGCTCGAAATGCACCCGCTTCAGGGTGGGGGCACCCTGCGCCATGATCGCGGAGCCGGTCGAGCTCTCGCCGACAAAGCCGATCGCCTTGATGGCGGGGTGCTCGGTCAGCGCCTTGCCGGCTTCCTCACCCATGCCGTGCACGGTGTTGAGCACGCCGTCGGGCAGACCTGCCTGCTTCGCGAGTTTGGCCAAAAGGTCTGCCGTTACCGGCGACCATTCCGCGGGCTTGTGCACCACCGTGCAGCCCGCGGCGAGCGCCGGCGCGATCTTCCAGGTCGACAGCATGAACGGCGTGTTCCACGGCGTGATCACGCCGACCGGACCGATCGGCACCCGGGTCGAGATGTTCCAGTGTTCCTCGCTCGGCGTGTTGAGGCCGTCGCGGGCTTCGGCGCATCTGTCAGCAAAGAAGCGGAAGTTCTCCGCCGCCCGGATCGCGGCCTTGGCCATGAAGCGGTGCGCTTGCCCGGTGTCGATGCATTCCAGCACCGCGATATCGTCGGCGTGGTCCTCGATCGCGTCGGCGACGCGATGCAGCAATTTCTTCCGCGCTGCCGCCGGCATGTCGCGCCAGGATTTGAACGCGAGCGCAGCTGCGCTCGCCGCTCGGTCGATGTCTTCGGCATTGCCGCGCGCCACCGACACCAGCACCGCGCCATCCACCGGGGATTTCGTCTCGAACGTCTGGCCCGAAGTCGACGGCACCGTCTCGCCGCCGATCATGTGGCCGATGCCCTCACTCTTTAACTTGGCGAGCAGGGGAGCTGCGCGGTCACGGTTGACCTGAAACCGGTCCTTCGGTGTCGCCTTATCCATTGATAGTCTCCACTTTCAGAGCCTCGTGGATGTTGTTGCGTTTCCAGCTGGTTTCCTTGTCGTTGATCTGCATGTCGAACGACAGCGCGAACTTCTGGTTCGCAAACACGGGATCAAGGTAGGCCGACAAGACCTTGAAAATATGTTCGCCCGCCTTCTGACGCGTAGCGAGGTTGCGGCCCTCGCCGAGCCGCAGCACCATGTCGAGGAAGCCGTAGTTCTGGCGGGCGTCGGCAATCGCATAATGTTCGCATTTGAGTGCGCGGACCCGAATGCCCCCGAGCGGGAAGATTCCGGTCTCGACCGCAGCTTTCCGAACCAGTTCCACCACCGCGGCCATGTCGACGCGGGCGTCGAGATTGGCTGAATATTCAATCGTGAAATGCGGCATGTTGCGATGACTCCAACTCTCTTAACGCGTCAGGCGAAGTAGCAACTCACGGAACCGTAAGGTCCATAGTCGGCCTGGATCGTGTCGCCCTTGCGGGTCTCGATCGGGCGGATGAACGAGCCCGCCAGCACCACCTGCCCGGCTTCCAGCGCCAGCCCGTTCGGCGCGATCTTGTTGGCAAGCCAGGCCACCGAGGTGGCTGGGTGATTAAGAACGCCGGCCGCCAGCCCGGTTTCCTCGAGCTGGCCATTGCGGAAGCAGAGCGCGCCGATCCAGCGCAAATCGGCGTCCATCGGCCGGATCGGTCGGCCGCCAAGCACGATGCCGGCATTCGCGGCATTGTCGGCGACGGTGTCAAAAATCTTCCGGGTGGATTTGGTCTGCGGATCGACACGTTCAACTCGCGTATCGAGAATCTCCAGCGCCGGCACAACGAAGTCGGTGGCGTTGAGCACGTCGAACATCGTGCAGTCCGGCCCCGAGAGCCGCGACTTCATCACGAAGGCGAGTTCGGCCTCGACGCGGGTGGCGATGAAGCGATCGGACGGGACGAGCCCGCCATCGGCAAAGAACATGTCGTCGAGCAGGATGCCGGAGTCAGGCTCATCGATATTGAGCGCGCTCTGCATCGCCTTCGACGTCAGGCCGATCTTGTGGCCCTTCACGACGTGCCCTCGGGCGACCTTCATCTCGACCCACGCCTTCTGAATTGCGTAGGCATCCTCGATTGTTATGCCGGAATGTTCGAGCGAAAGCTGGCGGATCTGCGTACGGGTCTTTTCGGCGTGATCGAGCCGCTCGGCGGCGCTTCGGATATCGTCTTTGGAAAGGGCCATGGGTCGTCCGGCTGCTCAGCAAAAAGCGGGTGCTGAAATTTGTTTAACATGTTAAGTTATCCGCCGCAAACTGATTTGGTGCTTGTTGCGCCGCAAAACTTTATCCTTCGCGGAATCCATGATTCCTGATGGCGGACCACTGACGATGGCAGGCAAGAAATCGCCGAACGGACCGCGTTCGGACCCGGAGGGAACGACTGAGGCCCGCCGCGCGCCGATGCGCGAATTCTCCCGTTCGCTGCCGATGTCGCTGCTGCGCGCTCGCGAAGCCGTCATGCGGCAGTTCCGTCCGTCCTTGCGCAACCACGGGCTGACCGAGCAGCAATGGCGGATCCTGCGCGCGCTGACGGCGGTGGATACCATCGAGGTCACCGAGCTGGCCCGCGTTGCCTTCCTGCTGGGTCCGAGCCTGTCGCGAATCCTGCGCGATCTCGAAGCACGCGATCTGATCGAGCGGCGGACCGCCAAGGCCGATCTGCGCCGCGGCGAGGTGTCGATCTCGTCCAAGGGGTTGAAGCTGATCGAGGTCGTCGCGCCGACCTCGGAAGCCATCTACGCCGAAATCACCGGCCGCTTCGGCGCCCGCAAGCTCGCTGAACTGCAGGACATGCTGGGCGAACTGGAGCGCAGCCTTGCGGAGATGGAAGTGGCTGACGAGGCAGACGCCGAGGCTGATGAGTAATCACAAATTTGCATGATGCTACGGGCCCGATGCATAGCGGCCCGGCAAATGATTGCGATCATTTGGCTAACGCGACTGTGGCGGTAGACACGCGCGGGATTTTTCGCTCAAAGTGCCGGCCAAGCCGGTCATGAAAACCGGTGCGGGAGTCTTTGGGTTCGCCGCTGAAAAACGCAGGCTTCCCCATGCAAGGACAGGGCTGAAAATCCGGATATGGTCACCATACAAGTCAACAACCTGATCGATTTTGTCGCCGAGGTTTTTTCGCATTCGGAATCCTCGCCCGAGGAAGCCAGGCGTATCGCCACCTACCTGACGACAGCCAATCTCACCGGCCATGATAGCCACGGCGTGATCCGGGTGCCGGTCTATATCCGCTGGAAGAAGACAGGCAATGTCGTTCCCAACCAGACCCCTGAGATTGTCGTCGATACGCCGTCGCTCGCCGTGGTCGATGGCAAGTTCGGCTATGGCCAGACCGTGACGCCGTTCGCGGTGCGGACCGGCATAGAGAAGTGCAAGAAGGCAGGCCTTGCCGCGATCGCGCTGCGCAACGCCGGCCACATCGGCCGTGTTGGCGACTGGGCGGAAATGGCCGCCGCCGAGGGGCTGGTCTCGGTCCACTTCGTCAACGCCGCGGGCTCGCTCCTCGTCGCGCCTTACGGTGGCGTCCAGAAGCGGCTATCGACCGCGCCTTACTGCGTCGGCATTCCACGCCAGGGGCAGGATCCGATCGTGCTCGATTTCGCGACTTCCATCGTCGCCGAAGGCAAGGTGCTGGTGGCGAGCCGCGGCGGCAAGAAACTGCCGACCGGTGCACTCGTTGACGCCGACGGCACGCTGAGCGACGAGCCGTCTGTGCTCTACGGTCCCTACACGCCGGATGGGCCGCGCGACCATACCAAGGGGACAGGCGCGATCCGCGCGTTCGGCGAGCACAAGGGCTCGGGGCTCGCCTTCATCTGCGAATTGCTCGGCGGCGCGCTCACCGGCACCGGCGCGACGTCAGGCGGCCGGCAGTTCGCCAATGGCATGCTCGCCTTCTATGTCGATCCCAAGGTGATCGACACCAGCAATTACTTCGACGAGGAAATCTCGCGCTACACCGACTTCATCCGGGAGACCAAGCCGATTGCCGGCGTCGAGTCCGTGCTGGTCCCCGGAGACCCCGAACGCAAGATGCGCGCCGAGCGCACCAGGAACGGCGTACCGCTGCCCGACGATACCTGGGCCGCGATCGTCAACACCGCCCGCGAGGTCGGCGTCAGCGAGGCGGCTATTCAACACGCGACCGGCTAATCCACTCCGCGAACTCCAACAATCGTAACGATCACAAAGGGAAAGCGATCAATGGCTACCAATAATGTCAAGAAAGTATGGGCCTCGGGCAAGGCCGTGGTGAACGCATGGCTCGCGATCCCGTCCGGCTTCTCGGCCGAAGTGATCGCGCAATGCGGTTTCGACAGCGTCACCGTCGACATGCAGCACGGCGTGCAGGATTACCTTTCGATGGTGCAATGCTTTCAGGCGATGAACGGCCACCCGGTGACGCCGATGGTCCGCGTGCCCTGGAACGAGCCCGGCATCATCGGCAAGGTTCTCGATGGCGGCGCCTATGGCGTAATCTGCCCGATGATCAACACTCCACAGGAAGCCAGGAACCTCGTCCAGTATGCAAAATACCCGCCGAAGGGCACGCGCTCGAACGGCCCGATCCGCTCCGGCATGTACGGCTCCGCCGGTACCTACCAGCAGACGGCCAATGACGAGATCGTCCTGCTGCCGATGATGGAGACCAGGACGGCGGTCGAGAACATGGAATCGATCCTCGACGTCGAAGGCATCGACGGCGTCTATATCGGCCCGTCCGACCTCGGCTTCTCCTACGGCCTGGTGCCGAAGCTCGACCGCGACGAGCCGGAAATCCTCAAGATCTACGAGAAGATCGTCAAGGAATGCGGCAGGCGCGGCCTCAATCCCGGCATCCACTGCTCCGGCGCCGAGGGCGCGGTGCGCGCGATCAACATGGGCTTCAAGCTTGTGACGCTGTCAAACGAGAGCGGGTTGATGATGACCTACGCCAAGATGCAGGTGAATCAGACCCGCAAGGACTCGGGCGGCAAGGCGTAAACGCCTCGTGTCCCGGACGCGGTGCACCGCTTCTTAGCGGTGCACCGCAGAGCCGGGACCCATAGATGCGAGCGGTATGCGTGGGCCCCGGAACAGCAGCGCACCGCTTGCGCGCTGCGCTGCATCCGGGGCACGGTACCTCGCAGCCTGACAGGAGACACCCCATGACCCCGGCACCCGTGATCCGCCTGCATCCCGACGACGGCGTGCTGATCGCGCGCGCGAGCCTGCCGCCCGGCATGGTGGTGGCCGAAGGGGTCACCACGGTCGAGCGCATCCCGGCGGGCCACAAGGTTGCGATCAAGCCGATTGCGGTGGGCGAAGCGGTACGCCGCTACGGCCAGATCATCGGTTTCGCCACCGCGCCGATCGCGCCGGGCCAGCATGTTCACACCCAGAACTGCGGCATGGGCGATTTCGCCAAGGACTATGCCTATGGCGTCGACGTCAAGCCGGTGCCGAATTTCGATCTGCCGGCGACCTTCGAGGGCATCCGCCGCGCCGACGGCCGGGTCGCGACGCGCAACTATATCGGTATCCTCACCTCGGTGAATTGCAGCGCCCATGTCGCCGGCATCGTCGCCGACATGTTCAAGAAGAACCCGTTCACCGGCGACAATCCGCTGGCCGATTTCCCAAATGTCGACGGTGTGGTGGCGCTGACCCACAAGACCGGCTGCGGCATGACGCAGGACGAGCCGCTGGCGCTGCTGCGCCGGACGCTCGGCGGCTATGCGCGGCATGTGAATTTTTCCGCCGTCGTCGTGCTGGGCCTCGGCTGCGAGGTCAACCAGATTGGCGGCCTGATGCAGGAGCAGAAGCTTGCCGGCCGCCTGCGCGCGATGGACATCCAGGAAGTCGGCGGCACCCGCAAGACGGTGGAGGCCGGGATAGCCTTCGTGAAGGAGGCGTTGACCGACGCCAATAAAGTAAAGCGTGAGCCGGTGCCGGCCAGCGAATTGACCGTGGCGCTGCAATGCGGTGGCTCCGACGGTTATTCCGGCGTATCCGCGAACCCGGCGCTCGGCGCGGCGAGCGATCTCCTGGTTGCTCACGGCGGCACCGTGATCCTCTCGGAGACGCCGGAAACCTATGGCGCGGAGCATCTGCTGACCCGGCGCGCGGTCAGCCGCGAGGTCGGCGAAAAGCTCGTCGGCCTGATGCGCTGGTGGGAGGAGTACACCAGGCGCGAAGGCGCCGAGATGAACGCCAATCCGAGCCCCGGCAACAAGGCCGGCGGCCTCACCACGATCCTGGAAAAATCATTGGGCGCGATGGCCAAGGCCGGCAGCACCAATCTGGTCGACGTGCTCAATTACGCCGAGCCCATCACCAAGAAGGGTTTTGTCTTCATGGACACGCCCGGCTACGACCCGGTCGCGGCCACGGGCCAAGTGGCTGGCGGCGCCAACATGGTCTGCTTCACCACGGGACGTGGCAGCGTATTCGGCTGCAAGCCTGCGCCCTCGATCAAGCTCGCGACCAACACGCCGATGTACAAGCGGATGGAAGACGACATGGACGTCAATTGCGGCACCATCCTCGACGGCGAGGAAACCGTGCAGCAATGCGGCCAGCGCATTTTCGAGCTGATGCTGAAAACGGCATCCGGCCAGCTGACCAAGAGCGAAAGCTTTGACTTCGGCGGCGCCGAGTTCGCGCCGTGGGTGTTAGGGGCGACGATGTGATCGCGCTTTACAGCGGGATCCCGAGCGCCCGGAAATAGTTCGATGGTATGTGGTCGCGTACCATACGCGGCAGCAACACCGCGAGCCGGTCGAGCGGCCGCGGGCCGATGCGGCGAAGGAAGCGAACCGCCGCGAACGCCCTGAAATCGGCAAGCCCGTCCTGAACTATGCTTTCGATAAAGGCCGGTTTGTTATCCTGGGCGGGGGTGATCTGCGCGCCCTCGAAACTTCCGTCGCTTGGACATTGGATGGATTGGCCGACATGGCGAAAGTTGCTGGTCGGCGGCACGGTTGCGACGATATCGCCTCCATGAACAAGGCGAAATGTGCGATCGCCCAGGTTGGGCGTGTAAGCATTGAAGAAGGTCACGCCGCCGACGCGCGGGCCGCCAAATGTATGGACGGCCATCGCTTGACCCCGAGGCCCGAGTTCGCGCACGGCGCGTTCTGCAGCAATGAGCGCCAGCGCGCCGCCAAGGCTGTGTCCAGTGAAAAACAGATGTTGCTCGGCGGAGGGACGGTTCTCGATGAGCGGCTTGATGACCGGCCAGACCGTGTCGACAGCCCGCTCGAAACCGCTGTGCAGATCGGAAGTGGAAAGTGCCGGGGTGAAGTTGGTGATCCAGTCTTCGATTTTGAGCGGGTCGGTACCGGAGAAGGTAACGATTGTCGCGCCGCGTCCGCCCGCAACGACAACGCAGGCGCTATGAGGCGGCAGGCCCGTAATGGGATCGTTGCTCACGAATGCGCGCATGTTCATGGTCCAGGAGCCGAGGATGTCCTTGATCTTGTCCTGGTGCGCAGTCTCGTAGGCGAGCTGCGACAGCCACATCATCGCGCGCGCATTGTCGAGGCCGAATTGAGAAGTTGTCTTGAAGCGGTTCAGGGCGTCCGCGGGATATGCGCCTCGGGCCAGCTCTACCAGGAAACTCATCGACGACTCCCAGCGACCGCATCGATATCTTCAAATCAACCATAGGTCGACGGCTCCGGCAAGCAATCCGCCACAAATCGCCCTTTGGCTGGGCAATCGCTGCCCGTTGTTAGTGCTTGATCCTACCCGGAAGCAGTGTTCTGCTTAAAAAAGCCGCTGGAGTTTCCGGTCCGTGTCGATCTTCGTCGCACTGCATCACGTCACGCACTACAAATACGACCGACCGATCGATCTCGGCCCGCAAACCGTACGCCTGCGGCCGGCGCCGCATACGCGGACGCCGATCCTGAGCTATTCGCTCAAGGTGACGCCGGCAAATCATTTCGTGAACTGGCAGCAGGATCCGCAGGGCAACTGGCTGGCGCGCTTCGTCTTTCCGGAGAAGGCGACCGAACTCAAGATCGAAGTCGACTTCACCGCGCAGATGACGGTGGTCAATCCTTTTGACTTCTTCGTCGAGCCCTACGTCAACTCCTTTCCGTTTCAATACCCCGCCGACCTCAAGACCGAGCTTGCGCCCTATCTCGTCACCACTGAGCAGGGACCGCTGTTCGCAGCTTACTTGAAAGAGATTCCGCGCGAGGCCGACAGCACCGTCAATTTCCTGGTCGAGCTCAACGCGCAATTGCAGAAAAAGATCAGCTACGTCATCCGGATGGAGCCGGGCATTCAGACGCCGGAAGAGACGCTGGCGCGCGGCACCGGCTCGTGCCGCGACTCCGCGTGGCTGTTGATCCAGATCTTCCGACACCTCGGCCTCGCCGCGCGTTTCGTCTCCGGCTATCTGATGCAATTGCGTCCCGACATCGATCCGGTCGACGGGCCGCGCGAGGTCGAGAGCGATTTCACCGATCTGCACGCCTGGGCCGAAGTCTATCTTCCGGGCGCGGGCTGGATCGGGTTCGACGTCACCTCGGGCATGCTGACGGGCGAGGGGCACATTCCCGTCGCCGCCACGCCGCATTACCGTTCGGCGGCGCCGATCTCGGGCAGCGCGGGCTTCGCCAACGTCGAATTTGGATTCGAAATGAGCGTCAAGCGTATCCGCGAGGCGCCGCGGATCACGCGGCCGTTCTCGGATGAATCCTGGGCGCGGCTCGATAGCCTCGGCGAGCAGGTCGATGCCGATCTCAAGCGCGACGACGTGCGGCTGACCATGGGCGGCGAGCCGACCTTCGTCTCCGTCGACGATCTGGAATCACCGGAATGGAACATCGCCGCCATCGGCCCGACCAAGCAGGCGCTGGCGGACGAACTGATCCGCAAGCTGCAGGCCCGCTTTGCGCCGGGCGGGCTTTTGCATTACGGGCAGGGCAAATGGTATCCGGGCGAGAGCCTGCCGCGCTGGGCGTTCGGGCTCTATTGGCGCAAGGACGGCGTGCCGATCTGGAAGAATGCCGAGCTGATCGCGAGTATCGAGAACCCGCGCAAGGCCGACATAGAAGACGCCAGAGCTCTCATGGAAGGCACCGCGAAGCGGCTCGGTCTGGATGCCGGCTACGTCATGCCGGCCTATGAAGATTCCGTACACTGGCTGCAGAAGGAAGCAGCACTTCCGCTCAATGTCGATCCCAGCGACTCCAAACTCGCCGATCCCGAAGAGCGCTCGCGCATGGCGCGGGTATTCGATGAGGGCTTGAACAAACCCAAAGGCTTCGTGCTGCCGATCCAGCACGCGGACGGCGACGCCTCGGGCTGGATGAGCGAGCGCTGGCAGCTCAAGCGTGGCCATCTGTTTTTGATACCGGGTGATTCCCCGCTCGGGCTGCGGCTGCCGATGGCATCGCTGCCGCATGTCCCTCCGGAAGAGTATCCATACGTGGTCGAGCAGGACCCGATGGAGCCGCGTCTCGAACTCGCGGTCGAAGATAAAGACGCCGAAGCGGGAGGCGCGCCCGCAACGCTGGCGGAGAAGCCGAAACCCAAACCCAAGCCGGTGCGCACGGCGGCATCCGTCGAAATCCGCGACGGCGTCTTGTGCGCGTTCATGCCGCCGGTCGAAAAGCTTGAGGATTATCTCGAACTGATCGCGGCGCTCGAAGCGGCCGCCGAGGAACTGCAAGTCCAGGTTTATGTCGAAGGCTACGGGCCGCCTTACGATCCGCGCGTCGAGGTGATCAAGGTGACACCGGATCCCGGCGTGATCGAAATCAACGTCCAGCCGGCGCAGAGCTGGCGCGAGGCGGTCGATATCACTTTCGGCCTGTATGACGACGCCGCAAAAGTTCGGCTCGGCGCCAACCGTTTTCTGGTCGATGGCCGCCATACAGGCACGGGCGGCGGCAACCATGTCGTGGTCGGTGGCTCGACGCCGCAGGATTCGCCGTTCCTGCGTCGCCCCGATCTCTTGAAGAGCCTCGTGCTGTACTGGCAGCGCCATCCGTCGCTGTCGTATTTGTTCTCCGGCATGTTCATCGGCCCGACCAGCCAGGCGCCGCGCATCGACGAGGCCCGGCATGACGGGCTCTATGAACTGGAAATCGCGCTGGCTCATGTGCCGCCGCCTGAGATCGAGGCCCCGCTGTGGCTGGTCGACCGGCTGTTCCGGCACATCCTGGTCGACATAACAGGCAATACCCATCGCGCTGAAATCTGCATCGACAAGCTCTATTCGCCTGATGGGCCGACCGGCCGCCTCGGGCTGGTCGAATTCCGCGCGCTCGAAATGCCGCCCGATCCCAGGATGTCGCTGGCGCAGCAATTGCTGATCCGCGCGCTGATCGCAAAGCTTTGGCGCGAGCCGCAGCAGGGCAAGTTCGTGCGCTGGGGCACGGCGCTGCACGATCGCTTCATGCTGCCGCATTTCCTCTGGGAGGATTTTCTCGGCGTGCTCGATGAGCTCCGGCAATCCGGCTACGAGTTTTCGCACGAATGGTATTCGGCACAGCTCGAGTTTCGTTTTCCGGTGTTCGGCCGCGTCCATCATGGTGGTGTCGCGCTGGAATTGCGTCAGGCGCTGGAGCCCTGGCACGTGCTTGGCGAAGAAGGCTCGGCGGGCGGCACCGTGCGCTATGTCGACTCTTCGGTGGAGCGGCTGCAGGTCAAGGCTGTGGGCTTCGTCGAAGGCCGTCATGTTGTGACCTGCAACGGCAGGCGGATGCCGATGACGGCAACCGGCCGGTCCGGCGAGGCCGTCGCCGCGGTCCGCTTCAAGGCCTGGCAGCCGGCCTCGGGGCTGCATCCGACTATTCCGGTCCACGCCCCCCTGACATTTGACTTGATCGATACCTGGAACGGCCGCTCGCTCGGCGGCTGCGTCTACCACGTCGCCCATCCCGGCGGGCGCAGCTACGATACCAAGCCGGTCAATTCCTATGAGGCGGAAGCCCGGCGGCTGGCCCGGTTTCAGGACCACGGCCACACCCCCGGCAAGATCGACCCGCCGCCCGAGGAACGCACAAATGAATTCCCTTTGACGCTCGACTTGAGGACGCCGCTCCTGATCTAATCGGGAGCAACGCTCTCGGGGAATCGGAATGGCCGGCCAAGGCAACAGTCAGGAAAGCAAGGCCCGTCCGGGCCAGCGCCGGATCGCGCAATGGACGCGCGACTATGCGCGGTTGCCCGGCATTCCCGACGAATATATCGGCGAGGACGGCGCGCCCCGCGTGGCGTGGAGCCGTTTCTTCGATGCCTTCGCCGCGCTTTCGCCAGCCGATATCGAGCGGCGCTTCGCCTCCGCGGACCGGCACCTGCGTGAGGCCGGCGTCACCTACCGTGCGCCCGGCGAGACCGCCGACCGGCTGTGGCCGCTCAGCCATCTGCCGCTGATCATCGACGAGGCCGATTGGCAGCAACTGACCACGGGCATCGCGCAACGCGCCCAATTGTTCGAAATGGTGCTGCGCGATCTCTATGGCGAGGGCCGGCTGGTCACCGATGGCGCGGTGCCCGCGGCCGCGATTGCCGGCAGCAACGAATATCTGCGCGCGGTTTGCGGCGTCAAACCGCCGGGAAACCGCTATTTGCATTTCTATGCGGCCGATGTCGGCCGCGGCCCCGATGGGCGCTGGTGGGTGCTCAACGACCGCACCCAGGCGCCATCGGGCGCCGGCTACGCGCTGGAAAATCGCCTGGTGCTGTCGCGCGCCTTTTCCAACCTTTACAAGTCGATGAATGTCGAGCGCGTGGCGCCGTTCTTCGAGGCATTCCGCGATTCACTACGTGCCAGCGCCGACCGCGACGAGCCGCGGATCGGGTTACTGACGCCGGGCGTCTTCAGCGAGACCTATTTCGAGCACGCCACCCTGGCGCGCTACCTCGGCTTCCTGCTGGTCGAGGGCGACGATCTCGCCGTCAGCGGCGACCGCATCTACATCCGCACCGTCGCCGGCCTGAAGCGGCTCGACGTGCTGCTGCGCCGGGTTGATTCGAATTTCCTCGATCCGCTCGAACTCGATGCGTCGTCGCATCTCGGCGTGCCCGGCCTGGTCGACGTGCTGCGCAAGAACGGCGTCGTCGTCGCCAACATGCCGGGCTCGGGCGTATTGGAGGCGCGGGCGCTGCTCGGGTTCCTGCCCAGCCTGTGCCGGCGGCTGCTCGGCGAGAATTTGATCATGCCGCACATCGCGACCTGGTGGTGCGGGCAGAAATCCGCGCGCGAGGAAGTGTTGTCGCGGCTGGAAGATTTCGCGATCGAGGGCGCCTATGGCCGGGCCGTTCCTGGCTTTTCCAGCCATGGGCCGGTGCTCGCCGCCGAGTTGTCGCCTGCCGAGCGCGACCGGCTGAGGGGCGCGATCGCCGATCGCGGCATCGATTATGTCGGCCAGGAACTGGTGCGGCTGTCGACGACGCCGGTGTGGGAGCAGGGCCGGATCACGCCGCGCCCGTTTGTGCTCAGGGTATTTGCCGCGGCAACGCCCCAGGGCTGGACGATCCTGCCTGGCGGCTTCTGCCGGATCGCTGACGAGCCCGATGCCCGTGCCGTCTCGATGGGCGATGGCGCGCGGTCGGCGGATGTCTGGATTGTCTCCGACAAAGCAGTGTCGGCTTCGACGCTGCTGCCGGCCGCCGAAGCCGTGCGCATCCGGCGCATCGCCGGCGTGGTCCCGAGCCGGGCTGCGGACAATCTGTTCTGGCTCGGTCGCTATCTCGAGCGCGCCGAGGCGACGCTGCGGCTGATCCGCGCGCTCGGCGCGCCGATGCGCGACCCCGTCAAGGGATCGTCGACCACGCTGCCCTCGGTCGAGCGCATCCAGCGGCTTCTGGTGACCTGGGGCGCGACCTCGCAGGCGACGCGGACCCACCCCGCAAGGGTCGTCGCCGAGGCGCTGCAGAGCCCGGACAAATTCGGCTCGGCTTTGTCATTGGTAAAATCGGCGCAGCGTACCGCGAGCTCGTTGCGCGAGCGGCTTTCGCCAGATGCCTGGCAGATCATCACCGAGATGGTGGAGCGTCTCGCCTTGCAGGTCGACGACGATGACAGCGTCGTCAGCGCCGCCGAACTGACGTTGCAGGAACTGGCAAGCCTTGCAGGTTTGGCGCAGGAAAACATGAATCGCGCCGCGGGCTGGCGCTTCCTCGACATGGGCCGCCGTGTCGAGCGCGCCATCAACACCGCGCGGTTCGCGCGACAGTTCGCCTATGACGAAGCCGGCGATGAAGACCTCGATGTGCTGCTGACGCTGGTCGATTGCCAGATCACCTATCGTTCGCGCTATCTGGTCGGCCCGGCGCTGGCGCCGGTGCGCGATCTCGCGGTGCTCGATCCCTATAATCCGCGCTCGGTCGCGTTTCAGGTGGCGACGCTGCATGATCACATTGCCGCACTCCCAAGCCTGAAGGAGCACGGCCTGATCGAGCGGCCGCAGCGGCTGGCGGTAGCGTTGCAGGCGATGTTGACGACAGCCGAGGCCGCGACGCTGGATGTCAAAACCCTGTTCGCGCTGGAGCAGGATCTGCTCAATCTCGCCGATGCCATCGGTCTGCATTACTTTCCGCACGGGCCCAATGCGAGCCGGCCGGAGAAGCTGACAGGCCTCGCGTGATCTACGACATCCGTCACGTCACGACCTACGCTTACGAAAGCCCGGTGAGCTTTGCGCGGTGCTCGCTGCGGCTGGAGCCGCGCAGCAGTGACGGACAGCAACTGATCTCGCATACGGTCGAGATCCGGCCCAAGCCGGTGGAACGCACGGCGCGGCGGGATTTTTTCGGAACCCATACCGAGAGCGTGCTGATCGAGACCGCGCACCGCAACTTGCGGATCGATTCCCGCTCGCGGGTTTCGGTGTCGCGCAATGCGCCGGCGCGCAATGCGCCGAGCCCGTCATGGGAAGATATCCGCGATGTGGCGTTCGAGGCCACCAGTCTTGGCCCGGCCTCGCCCGTCGGATATGTCTTTGCGAGTTCGCTGGTGCCGGTGCTGGCGCCGCTTACCGCCTATGCCGCGCCAAGCTTCCCGCTGGGCGGCGGCATCCTCTCAGGCGCCGTCGACCTGATGCACCGGATCCGCAACGATTTCAGGTACGACCCGAAGGCCACGGTAATCTCGACGCCGCTCAGGGAAGTGTTCGAGAAACGCCACGGCGTCTGCCAGGACTTTGCCCATGTGATGATTGCGGGCTTGCGCGGGCTCGGGCTGCCGGCGGCCTATGTCAGCGGCTATCTCCGCACCGTTCCGCCGCCGGGCCAGCCGCGGCTGCAGGGCGCCGATGCCACCCACGCCTGGGTCTCGGTGTGGTGCGGCGCCGAACTCGGCTGGATCGGGTTCGATCCGACCAACGACCTGCTGGTCGAGAACGATCACATCATTCTGGCGGTGGGGCGCGACTTCTCCGACGTCTCGCCGGTCGACGGCATCATCGTCGGCTCGCGCAAGCAGAAGCTCAGCGTTGCCGTGGACGTGCTGTTGGTCGAGTGAGGCGGGATACCTCCCGCGCCTGATTCCTTAACGACCGGTTATCCTGCCAAGCGGTTAGGCTGCGCCAATCTCCGCTGCACTACGGATAGGCACCTTAACGGAAGCTTTGCTCTTTTGCCGCCATCCTGACGTGCGCGGAACCGCGTCTGCAAGTCCAACCCACCTAACCGGGAGACAATCGTGAACAATTGGTCAACAAAGCCGTTCGTTTCTGCCGTGGCAGCCATGCTCGTTCTCGGAGGTGCCGCCAGTGCGGGCGGTGGAGCGAACAAGGACGAAGCCGTCGCCATGGTCAAACAGGCGGTCGCCTTCATCAGGGATCAGGGCGCCGAAAAGGCGTATCCCGAGATCACCAACAAGGCCAGCAAGTTCCGTGATCGCGACCTCTACGTCGTGGTCTATCAGCTCGACGGCAAAGTGCTCGCGCACGGCTCCAACGAAAAGTTTGTCGGCAAGGACCTGATCGATGCCCAGGACGTCGACGGCAAGCTCTACGTCAAGGAGCGCGTCGAACTCGCCGCCAAGCAGCCGACGTTCTGGCAGGATTACAAGTTCGTCAATCCGGTCAGCAAGAAGGTCGAGCCGAAGGAAATGTACTGCGAGAAGGTGGACAACACGGCCGTCTGCGCAGGCGTCTACAAGCTCTGACCCCGATCAAGCGTTTGCGTTGTCGTGCGGCGATCGCCGCATTGAAGGGGTGATATGCTCGGCTGGATCAGAAACATTGGCCTTTCGTGGAAAGTCCAGCTCGCGCCGGCTTTTCTGATCGTCGTGCTGATCGGGCTCGGCGCCTATGCGTTGCAGACGTTGCGGTCGAATCAGGCCGCCGTCGATGCGCTGGTGTCCGGGCCGGTGCGGCAATCGGAACTGGCCAATGATCTCACCACCACGGTGTGGACGGCGCACGCCAAGCTGTATCGTCTTGCTGCCACCGCAGCCAACGAAAAGGACGAGAAGAAAATAGCCGCGGTCGCCAAGGAGGCTTCCGCGGCCGCCGGCAAGATTTCCGACGCGCTGAAGGCCGTCGAAGGCATCAAGGACGGGGTCGGCCCGGAGACTTTCGATAAGCTGAAAGCTGCGGTCGCAGGCTATCTCAAGCAATCGAAAAACGCGATCGAGATGGCCGACGGCGACGCCGGATCGGCGCTGATATTCATCAAGGGCGCAGAACGAAACTTTGCCGTCATCGAAAAACTGGCCGACGATCTGATCACGCATAGCAGCGAGAGCAAGGATCGGGAGATTGCCCGTGCCGGGATCAAGCTCGAGCAACAGCAGATGACGCTGATGGCGGCCCTTCTGGCGGTTGCACTTGCCGGTATCCTCGTTTCGTTTCTGATTGGCCGAAGTATTTCCCGTCCTGTCGTGGCGATGTCGAGGGCGATGCGCGAACTGGCGGGCGGAAATTTCGAGGTTCAGTTGCCCGGCCTCGAGCGCCGCGATGAAGTGGGCCAGATGGCCCATGCGATCCAGGAATTCAAGGTGCAGGCGATTGCCAAAGCCGAACGCGAGACGGCGGAGCGCGAAGAGAAACGCCGCGAACTGGCATCCGCGCGCCGAACCGAGCTGCACAATCTGGCCGAAAGCTTCGAGATCGCCGTCGGCGATATCGTCGAAAATGTCGGCGCGGCATCGTCCGAATTGGAAAATTCCGCAGCCGTCCTGACCAACAGCAGCGCCGCCACCCAGGAGCTCTCCACCGTCGTCACCGCGGCTTCGGAGGAAACCTCCACCAACGTGCAGTCGGTAGCGTCAGCCACGGAGGAAATGGCCAGCTCCGTCAATGAAATCGGCAGACAAGTCGCGAACTCCAACAGGATCGCCAACGAGGCGGTGGTTCAGGCGCAAAAGACCGACGCCCGAATCGCCGAATTGTCTGATGCCGCGAACCGCATCGGCGACGTCACCAAATTGATCACCACGATTGCCGAGCAGACCAATCTGCTGGCGCTCAATGCGACCATTGAGGCAGCGCGAGCCGGCGACGCCGGCCGCGGCTTTGCGGTGGTTGCCCAGGAGGTCAAGACGCTCGCCACGCAGACCGCCAAGGCCACCAGCGAGATTTCTACCCAGATCGCCGGGATGCAGGCAGCGACCCTGGATTCGGTGCTCGCCATCAAAGAGATCAGCGGCACCATCGGCAGGGTTTCCGAAATCGCGGCAGCGATTGCCGCCGCCGTCGAAGAGCAGGGCGCGGCGACCCAGGAGATTGCCCGCAACGTGCAGCAGGCAGCCCTCGGCTCCACCCAGGTCGCGACCAGCATCGCCGACGTCAATCGCGGCGCCGGTGAAATCGGCACGGCGTCGTCCCAGGTGCTGGCGTCAGCGCAATTGCTCTCCAACGAAAACAAGCGCCTCAAGGCCGAGGTCGGCAAGTTCCTCGCCACCGTCCGGTCGGCTTAAGCCGTAGGGCCCAAAAGCCGAGATTAGCGAACGTGGCTTGATCCACGTCCGCTTTGCAGCACGGATCTGTACGCAAGGACCGTCAATGCGGTCAAACCCCACGCCGAATGACGACCCACGCCAGACGACCGGCCATTAGAAGCGACACGGCGCAGAATGCGACAGTCCCCCAGAGATGGACATCAGGGCGCGTCTCATTCAGCCATACTAGTGCGGCTAGGCAGAGCGCTGCCGGGACAGCGCACGCCTGCGTCGCAATGTATTGACGGCGCAATGTGCGTGGTGCGCGGGAGCTCCAGATGAAGACTTCGACCTCAAATCTGCGGGAAATGGTGTCGAACGGCTCCTGGGGATACTGCTTGGTCAGCTCCGTCATAACGGACAGGATACCCCATCCAGCAACGCCGATCAGCGCGATGGCAAGCAGGCACAGAATGAGCGACATCTCACTGCTCCAGTATCCGCAACGTGATCAGGCACCTCAAGCGTTAATAATCCGCTAAGTGTCATTCGCGTCGATTTTGCCATATCAGCGATATGTCCGATATCCAGCTCATCTCGCACCCGCCGTTTCGAGGTTGCGAAAGTCGAGATAGGCATGAATCAAGCTCCCGAACCGGAGCCTCGAAGCATGAAATATGACTCACGGGCGTTGAGTGGACTGCCATCAGGCTGCTTCTCCCGAACAAGTCCTGTGGCGTGCCGAGGGCCAATAATCGGCGTGTCGGCGGAGTGTCAATCCGAAGTCTTGCCGAACTTTGCGGAGCCAGATTCGTGGGCTCCTCACACTCTGGCGCGAAACCCGAGATGCCGCCGGCTCAGGTGCCGGTCTTGCGCGCCGGCTCCGACGAATCCGCGCGCAAGTTGCGGAAGAATTTCTCGACCT
Source organism: Bradyrhizobium sp. AZCC 1610 (assembly GCF_036924515.1). NCBI lineage: Bacteria > Pseudomonadati > Pseudomonadota > Alphaproteobacteria > Hyphomicrobiales > Nitrobacteraceae > Bradyrhizobium > Bradyrhizobium sp. AZCC 1610. Next base: position 1,812,277 of record NZ_JAZHRR010000001.1, read on the forward strand.
CGCGCGACAGCGTCTCGGCCGTGGCCGTGAGCTCGCTGGATGCGGTGAGAACGGAAGCCGCCGCCGTGCTGGTCGTGCCGATGGCGTCGCTGAGCGAACCGATATTGACGACGAGCGTACCGTTACCCTGCGCCGCCAGTTGCGCGTTCTGCGATATCTCGCGGGTCGCCGCATCCTGCTGCTCGATGGCGCCGGCGATGATCGACGTCACGTCGTTGATCTCGCGCACGGCGTTGCCGATTTCGCGGACCGCGTCCACCGAATTCCTGGTCGACGTCTGGATCATGCTGACATTCTGGCCGATCTCGGCAGTCGCCTTGGCGGTCTGCTCGGCGAGTGCCTTGACCTCGTGGGCGACTACGGCGAAGCCGCGTCCGGCGTCGCCGGCGCGCGCGGCTTCGATCGTCGCGTTCAACGCCAGAAGGTTGGTTTGCTCGGCGATCGCCTGGATCAGGGTGAGCACGCCGTCGATGCGTTGCGTCGCGGCCGCGAGCCCCTCGATCTCGGCAACCGATTTCTCGGTGCGCTGACCTGCCTGCTCGACGGCGCCGGCCGATTGACGGACCTGGCGGCCGATTTCCTCGACGGAAGCGGAAAGCTCTTCGGCGGCGCTGGCGACGGCGGAGACGTTGCTGGAAGCCTGCTCGGTCGCGCCGGAGGCGGCTACCGCGCGTCCGCTCGCATCCGATGACACGCTGGCAATGGTCTGGGCGGTGCCGCGCATCGAGGTCGCATTGTCGGTGACCGCGCGCAGTACGCCGCCGATCGCTTCCCGGAACGCGTCGACCGAGGCTTCGATTTGCCGGGTGCGCGCGTCGCGCGCCCTGGAATCTTCCAGCACCTGTGAATTGAGGTTGCGGTTGCGCTCCATCGCTTCCTGGAAGATCTTGATCGCGCGGGCCAGGGCGCCAATTTCGTCGGCTCGGTTGGTGTGGGGGACCTCGACGCCTTCCGCGCCTTCCGCGACGCGCTTGATGGTATCTGTAATGGATGACAGCGGACGCGCCACCGAACGGGCGATGATCAACACGCCCATGACCACCACGATCAGCGCGAGCGCGCCCAGGCAGGTCAGGACAAAGGCCATCGTGTGGTTGGTGTCTGTCTGTTGCGCCAGTTTCCGGCTGCGTTCGGCGTAGACCCGGGAGAGCGCCTCGAGATCCTTGTTCAACGCCGAGCGCACTTCGCGGTTGGCGTCATTGTCGCCCCATTCGCGCCCGGCGGCGGCGTTGATCTCGACGCCGCGGCGAACCAGTTCCTTGCGGAATTCGACGAATTGTTCGATGCGCTTCTTGAAGGTAGCGAATTGCTGGGCGTCGTCGGCCTGTACCAGCGCCTGCCAGTTCTTGACGACGTCGAGAATGCGTTCGTTGAACTTCAGCAACCCGTCGCCGAATTTCTTTACGACAGCCGGATCCGTCGACATGTAGACGCCGCGGGATTCCATCACCACCGCATAGACCAGCGAATTGACGCGCTCGACATTGAGCGCCGCGCGGCTTGCGGTTGCGACCGCTTCTGTGAGTTCGGCGTTCCGGCGGGTGTTGTAGTCGGACAAGGCCGTAATGGCCGCCACGAGCACCGCGAACAGCGCGAAGATCGAATACAATTTGGCTGCGAGCGAAAACCGGGATGCCATGGTGCCACCAAAATGAGCTAGGGATTCTACAATGCGAGCCGTACCGGCGCTCCACAGCGGGGGCGGGACGTACCGTCGGCGATCTGCAAATTGTGCTGAATTATGATGGACAATGTCTTAACCTACGAGACTGCAAACCCTGCAATCGAAGTAAAATTATATAGTTACTTCAATTGCTTGTAGATTTATGACGAATTTCGTAGACGGGAACTTTTGGTATTTCTGCGCGACCGGAGCGGGCTCTGGTATGCCAGCGCAATTGGAGATGGTTGCGATCTCGGCACGACGAGATGGGCGCTATTCCTCGCATCCGATGATTTATGCGGCCTGCGCGCCGGGAGAGGCCGCCGTGCCCGGCAACCGTCTGCCAATACGAACGGCATGATCGGCTCTCGCTTTTCCGTGACGGCAACGCCGCCAAGCGAATCTGGCCCGCGTGCCAACCTGCCGCAAGCGCGTACGAGCGTACTCGCGAAAGGCGTCCTGCATTGGCAAGCACGCAGGAAGCGAATCAGGTTAGACAGCGAGCACGGCGACGGAGCTTGGTCGAACGTGTCTTGTCCGGGCGGCAAGCGCGCAATCCTTAAACCATCGTCTCGAATCATCACGTGACGCCTGTCGCCACAAGGCGCCGCGCTGGTTCGATAATGCGTGAGAACGGGGACTGAATGGCTCAAAGTGCCGCCTTGCCGGGCAACGTCGATCTCTATCTTCACGTCCGCGTGTTGATCGCCCTGATCCTCGGGCTCAGCGTCACGCGTTTGGTCAGCGGCATCGCGGCATTGATCCAGCATCCCGGCCGCTACCCGATCTGGTCTGTTCATCTGGGCTGGGTCGCCTGGGCGCTCCTGAACGTGGTCACGTTCTGGTGGTGGGAGTTTCGTCTGAGCTTCGTCCACCACTGGACGTTTGTCCTGTATGTCTTCGTCTGCGTTTACGCGTCGATGTACTATTTCTTGAGCGCCCTGCTTTTCCCGCAGGATCTCGAGGAATATAAGGGTTATCAGGACTACTTTCTTTCCCGCCGCCGCTGGTTCTTTGGCTTTGTGGCCCTGACAGAAGCGCTCGATGTGGTCGACACCTTGATAAAGGGCGAAGACTATCTCCGATCGCTGGGACTCGAATATCTGCCGCGGATCGGCATATTCATACTGATGTGCGCGGTGGCCGCGACAACGCGTAATCCCAGGTTCCATGCGCTGTTCGTGTTCGCCGCGCTCGTTTATGAGACAAGCTTTTTCAGTCGCTATTACGCTATGCTGAACTAGCCGGAGGCGGCTGGCCGGAGCGGCCCGCCGCACTCGAAAAGATCCTCTTACGCGCTGTCGCGCGCGTGATGATAGGATCGCGAGGCAGCGGAGCGGGTAGGGGCGCAGGAAGTCAGCATGGTCTATCGCCAGGTCATCGGCGCCACCTCCTACGTATTCGCCGGTTTGCGCGAACTGCTCGCCAAGGCGACGCCGCCGCGGTCCGGCGATCGTCTTGCCGGCGTTGCGGCCGAAAGCGCGGAAGCGATGATCGCGGCGCGGATGGCGCTCGCCGACATGCCGCTCAAGCAATTCCTCAACGAGGCCGTGATCCCTTATGAGGACGACGAGGTCACCCGGCTGATCCTCGATACCCATGCGGCGCAAGCTTTTGCGCCGATCTCTTCGCTGACCGTCGGCGGCTTCCGCGACTGGCTGTTGTCCGATGCCGCAACCAGCGGAACGCTCAGCGACGTTTCGCGCGGGATCACGCCGGAAATGGCCGCGGGCGTTTCGAAGCTGATGCGCAACCAGGATCTGATCCTGGTCGCGAAAAAATGCGTCGTGACGTCGGCGTTTCGCAACACCATCGGCCTGAAGGGGCGGATGAGCGTGCGGCTGCAGCCCAACCATCCCTTCGACGACGCCAAGGGCATTACCGCCTCGATCCTCGACGGCATCCTGCTTGGATCGGGCGACGCCTGCATCGGCATCAATCCGGCAAGCGACGATCCGGCAATCATCGGTGAATTGCTGCGGTTGCTCGACGGCATCATCTCGCGGCTGCAGATACCGACGCAAGCCTGCGTGCTCACGCACGTGACCACGACGCTCGGATTGATCGGACAGGGCGCTCCGGTCGATCTGGTGTTCCAGTCGATCGCGGGAACGGAGGCTGCCAACCGCAGCTTTGGCGTCGATCTCGCGCTGTTACGCGAGGCGCGTGAGGCCGGGCTGTCGCTCCGCCGCGGAACGGTCGGCGACAATGTGATGTACTTCGAGACCGGGCAGGGCTCGGCGCTGTCTGCCAACGCCCATCACAATGTCGACCAGCAGACTCTCGAGGCGCGCGCCTATGCGGTGGCGCGCGCGTTCGATCCATTGCTCGTCAACAGCGTCGTCGGCTTCATCGGTCCGGAATACCTGTATGACGGCAAGGAAATCATCCGCGCCGGCCTGGAGGATCATTTCTGCGGCAAGCTGCTCGGCCTGCCGCTCGGTGTCGACGTCTGCTACACCAACCATGCCGAAGCCGATCAGGACGACATGGACAATCTCTTGACGCTGCTGGCCGCCGCCGGCGTCACCTTCATCATGGGGGTGCCGGGCGCCGACGACGTCATGCTGAACTATCAGTCGACCTCGTTCCACGACGCGCTGTATATCCGCGATCTCTTCGGCTTGAAGCGGGCGCCAGAATTCGACGATTGGCTGGTTCGCTCAGGCCTCGCGGACGGCGATTTCCGGCTTGTGGGCAACACGAGTCTGCTGCCCGACTTTGCCGCGCGGCTGATCGCCTGAGCGCCGGGCCCCGAGCCAGTAGATTTTTCCTGCAACCAATTGAACCCACAAGGAGTTAGAACCCACAATGAGTTAGAGTTGACTGTCACAATGTTGAAGAATTTCTGGCCCAGCTTTCAATGTCGTGCTTAAATTCATGTCAGGCTTGAGGAATTTTGATGAGAGCTGAAGGCATCGGAACGGTACGGCGTATCCTGTGCGTCTTCCCACGCTATACATCCTCTTTTGGTACATTCGAATACGCCTATCCCCTGACCGCCGGCGTCCAGGCCTTCATGCCACCGCAGGGCCTGTTATTGATCGCGGCCTATCTTCCGGAGAACTGGCCGGTCCGCTTCATCGACGAGAACATTCGTCCCGCCACCAAGGAAGATTTCGAATGGGCGGAGGCGGTGTTCGTCAGCGGCATGCATATCCAGCGTCAGCAGATGAACGACATCTGCCGCCGCGCGCATGCCTTCGATCTCGCCGTTGCGATCGGTGGACCGTCGGTGAGCGCGTGCCCGGATTACTATCCCTCGTTTGACTATCTGCATGTCGGCGAATTGGGCGATGCCACCAACGATCTGATCGCTCGGCTGGCGCGCGATCCATCGCGGCCCGCGCAGCAGGTGGTGCTGACGACCAATGACCGCATTGCCATGAGCGACTTTCCGATCCCGGCCTACGAGCTGGCGGAGGTGAAGAAATATCTGCTCGGCAGCATCCAGTATTCGAGCGGTTGCCCCTACCAGTGCGAGTTCTGCGACATCCCCGGCCTCTATGGCCGCAATCCGCGGCTGAAGACGCCGCAGCAGATCGTCGCCGAACTGGACAAGCTGCGCGAATGCGGCATGACCGACACGGTCTATTTCGTCGACGACAATTTCATCGGCAACCGGAAAGCGGCGCTGGATCTACTGCCGCACCTTGTCGAATGGCAGAAGCGAACCGGCTACGTCACGCGGCTCGCCTGCGAGGCGACGCTCAACATCGCCAAGCGCCCCGAGATCCTCGAGAAGATGCGCGAGGCGATGTTCGTCACCGTATTCTGCGGCATCGAGACGCCCGACCCCGATGCATTGAAGGCGATGCACAAGGACCACAACATGATGGTCCCGATCCAGGAAGGCATTCACACCATCAACTCCTATGGCATGGAAGTCGTCTCGGGCATCATCATGGGCCTTGATACCGATAAGCCCGGCACCGCGGATGCGCTGCTCAAATTCGTCGATGAATCGCGGATACCGCTGCTCACGATCAATCTGCTGCAGGCGCTGCCGAAGACGCCGTTGTGGGACCGGCTGGAGCGCGAAGGCCGGCTCAATCACGACGACAGCCGCGATTCCAACGTCGAGTTCCTGCTGCCCTACGAGCAGGTGGTCGATTCCTGGCGCAGGTGCATGGAAGTCGCCTATCAGCCGGAAAAGCTGTACGCGCGCTACCAGTATCAATGCGACTACACCTATGCGCAGCGGATCAAGGTGCCGGTGGCGCCCGAGCAGAAGAACTGGGCCAATATCAAGCGCGCCCTGATCATGCTCCGGAACATCTTCTGGCAGGTCGGCGTACTCGGCGACTACAGAAAAGTGTTCTGGAAGTTCGCGCTGGGACGGCTTCGTTGCGGCGATATCGAGGGACTGATTGGCTCGGCGACGATTGCGCATCACCTGATCGAATTTGCGCGCGCTGCCACCAGTGGCCGGCAGAACGCGTCGAACTATTCGATCCGGCTGCGCGAGGCCTCGGTCCCTGCCGAGTAAAGCCCATGAAAACGCCGGCGCCGCCGTCCCGCCCGCTCGAAGCCTTGCGGGAACTGACGCCGGCGCGCGTCGGGCTCGGCCGCTCCGGCGCGAGCATGCCGACCGACGCACTGCTTGCCTTCACACTCGACCACGCGCGTGCGCGCGACGCCGTTCACACAGCTTTCGAAGCGCAGCATCTGGTTGCCGGATTGGCCGGTCTCGGCGTGCCCGTGAGCGAAGTCTGCAGTCAGGCGCGCAACCGCCGCGACTACCTGCGCCGTCCCGATCTCGGACGCATGCTCGATCCGGATTCACGGCGCGCGCTGGAAAAGCAAAGCGGCAGCGCGCGCGAGATTGTGATCGTGATCGGCGACGGGCTGTCGCCGGCGGCCGTCAATGTCCACGCCGTCGAACTGGTTCGCCATCTTGCTTCGCGCCTGACGGAGGCAGGGATCCGCTTCGGCCATGTCGTGGTCGCGTCGGGCGCGCGGGTGGCGCTGGGCGACGAGATCGGCGCCGTGCTCGGCGCGCGGATGGTCGTGATGCTGATCGGCGAGCGGCCCGGCCTGTCGGCGCCCGACAGCCTCGGCGCGTATCTCACCTTTGCACCGCGCGTTGGCCTCACCGATGAGAAGCGCAATTGCGTGTCCAACATCCACGGTGCGGGGCTGAGCTACGATGAGGCCGCCTTCAAGATCGCATGGCTGGTGCGTGAAGGCATCGCGCGCCAGATCACCGGCGTGGCGCTGAAGGACGAAAGCGGAACCGCGCTCATCGCTGCCAAGCCGATCGATTGAACCTGCGATGCGTCACTTCAGGCGCGGTCTCCTCGCGGGAGCCGCTTCCCGAAAAATTGACCGAAACTGGTTGCGCCGCGCCATCGTGACTGGCGTTGGCGTTACTCGGCGGAACGCCCCAAAGTGGCGCCGACGGGTGTGGCAAATCAGAGACTTAACGCGCATTTTCGTCACCTTCGTGTCGATTTGCCCCGCCGCGCGCGCTTGCCGGATGGGGTTCGGCCCTGTAAAACGGCGGCGGTTAATTTACCGCGTGATTTCAATGGCTAGCGCCGATCGGATGGGGCTGACAAAGCCGCATTCGCGCCACCAAACTGCATAAAACCAAGCTGCACAGATTAGGCCGACGTGAGAACTGGACAGGGTATGCTCGACAAGAACTCCGAAAGTCACGTCCACGTCGAAGCCATCGAGGAGCCGCCGCCGGGCAAGAGCATCGCCTTCGGGCTCGAGCGCATGGGCCTGATCGCGGTCAAGGCGCCGATCGTGTCGATGATCATTCTCGCCGCGCTGATCGTGGCTGCGCTCTTCGGCATCGAGCGGATCAAGATCGACGACTCGCTGAGCCAGCTGTTCCGGTCCGATTCCAAGGACTACAAGCAATACGAGGCTGTGACCAAGCGCTTCCCGGCGACCGAATTCGACGTGCTGGTCGTGGTTGAGGGCAAGACGCTGCTGGCCCGCGAGAACCTCGAAAAGATCCGCGACATGGTCACCGACCTGCAACTGGTCGAGGGCGTGCGTGGTCTGGTGTCGCTGTTTTCGGCGCGTCAGGCGCCGGAGCCTGGCAAGCTGCCGGCCGCGCTGTTCCCGCCCGAACTGCCGCAAGGCGCCGCCTACGAGAAGTTCGCCGAGACCGTCAAATCCAACGAGATCATTCGCGGCAAGCTGTTGTCGGAGGACGGCACGCTGGCGCTGATCGTATTGTCGCTGGAACCGAAGGTCGTTTCCTCCAACGATCTCGGCAAGGTAGTCGGCGAAATGCGGAAGATCATGGCCGACGATTTGTCGGGCAGCGGTCTCAACGCCCAGCTCTCCGGCGTTCCCGTGATGCAGCTCGAGATCCGCAACGCAGTCAAGCGCGACGGGCTGACCTACAACATCCTCGGCATTCTGGCCGGCTGTATCATCGCGATCATCTTCTTCCGCAAGATATCGTTCATGGTGGTTGCGGCGTTTCCGCCGATCATTGCGATCCTGCTCGCGCTCGGCAGCCTCGGCTGGGCCGGCTTCAATCTCAACATGTTCCTGAACGTGATGACGCCGCTCATCATGGTGATCAGCTTCTCGGACTCGATGCAGCTGACTTTCGCCGCGCGCGACCGCCTGATCGCGGGCCAGGACAAATTAACCGCGTTCACCAACGCCGTGCTGGTGGTGGGCCCGGCCTGCGTGCTGACCCACGGCACCGCCGGCATCTCGTTCATCGCCCTGCAGTTCTCCGATTCCGAATTGATCCGAAAGTTCGGCGAGGCCGGCCTTGCCGCCACCATCATCGCGCTCGTTGCGGTGCTCTCGCTGGTACCGGTGTTCGGCGTGCTGTTCGTCCGCAACGAGAAGATCTTCGCGGTCAAATTCCAGAGCGCGGATGCCGGCGTGCAGGCGCTGCGCAATTTCTGCTACTGGATCGCGGTGCGCATGGTCAGCCGCCCCGGGCTGTTCAGCCTGCTCGCGTTGCTGCTCGTCGCCGGCCTCGGCTTCATCTACGCCACGCTGGAGCCGCGCTATCGGCTCGCCGACCAGGTGCCGGACAAGCGGCAGGCCGTGGCGGCATCGAGCCGCCTTGACGCCAAGCTCACCGGCGCCAATCCGATCGACGTGCTGATCGAATTCCCCAAGGGCGCCTCGCTCTACGCGCCGGATACGTTGAAGGCGATCGCCGACGTTCATTCGATGGTGGAGAAATCGGCCGGCGTCGGCAACGTCTGGTCGCTCGAAACCCTGCGCCGCTGGCTCGCCGAGAAAGCCGGCAGCAGCGACGTTGCGACGCTGAAGGAATATGTCAGCGTGATCCCTGAGCATCTGGTCCGCCGTTTCATCTCGGCCGATCAGGATGCGGTGGTGGTCTCGGGCCGCGTTCCCGATCTCGATTCAAGCGAAATCCTTCCCGTCGTCGACAAGCTCGACAAGGCGCTCGACAAGGTGCGATCAGAGCATCCCGGCTTCGAAGTCGCGGTCACCGGCCTGTCGGCGATCGCCGCGCGCAACAGCGCCAACATGATCGAGAAACTCAATCACGGCCTGACCATCGAATTCCTCATAGTTGCGATCTTCATCGGATTGGCATTCCGATCGGTCGTGGTGATGTTCTCCTGCATTCTGCCCGGCATTTTCCCTGTCGTGGCATCGGGTACGGTGCTGTGGATAATGGGCGAGGGGCTGCAGTTCGCCAGCGTGGTCGCGCTGACGGTGTCGTTCGGCTTAGGCCTGAGCGCCACTATCCACTTCCTCAACCGGTTGCGGCTGGAGAGCAAGCCCGGCATCGGCTCGGCGCTGGCGGTCGAGCGCGCCACCGTGCTGGTCGGTCCGGCGCTGATCCTGACCACGGTGGTGCTGGCCTGCGGTCTCGGCGTCACCGTGTTCTCCGACCTGCCGTCGCTGCGGCTGTTCGGCTGGCTCAGCGCGTTCTCGATGATCGCAGCCCTGGTCGCGGATCTCTTCATCCTGCGGCCGACCTCGATGTTCCTGATCAACCTGTCGGAAAAGATTCGCGGCGTCAGCCACACCAAGCCCGCGGAATAACGAGGCCGCTGAATGGCGTCAGCAGAACCGGCAGTTCGTCCAACGGTCGCCGATGCCGCCGCCTACCGCGCGGTCGAACACATCTATCATTCCTACCTCACCGGGCTGATCCTGATGCTGGCCTCGCGGGCCGGCGCAGCCCGCGCGGCCGAGGTGGTGTTCCGCACCTTCCGGCGGCAGCAACTGGCGCGCTTCCTGCCCGGATTGAAGAAACTCGGCCTCGACCAGCTTCCGCATGCGGTCGCGTGCGCCCAGTATCACTATCTGTCGAACCAGGTCGGCGGTGTGAAGGTCGAGTATGTCTATGAGAGCGACAGCAAGGCCTGGGTGCGTTATCCGCCGCCGCGCTGGATCTGGTCCGGCACTGCGATTTGCGGCATCCCCTCGGAAGTGTCGCGGGCGATGCTGCGCGGATGGCATGCCAATAACGGCGTCGTGCTCGGCAATCCCAGGCTCGGCTTCGTCTGCACCGGCCAGACCGTCGACGGCCAGCCGGGGCTGGAGGGCTACTACAAGGAGTGGGATCACGAGCTTGCGCCCGAGGAGCGGCTGCAGTTTTCCCCCGGCGAGCGCTGTCCGCCGTTCCGGGCCGATCTCGCGCCGCGCCTACCCGGGAATACATGGCCGGAGGAACGGCTGCAGAAGGTGCTTCGCAATTATGCGATGGAGTACGTCACCTCGATCGTGCCGGAAACGATCAGGGTGCTCGGCCCGGAAGAGGGCGGCCACCTCGCCGGCGCCGCGGCGCGGCTCGTCGGGATGCACACTTTCGACGACGTCGCGGCGCTGTTGGGCGGGGTAGAAGCGGGCGCTGCCGGCTTTGCGGCGGCCTTCGCTCGGCTGTCGCGGGGACAGGACGACGACGCGGAACTACAGGTGGAAGGTTCGGGCGCAACCGTGCGCCAGACGTCGTGGCGCCTAATGGCGGGACGTGAAGCGCTGTCGCCTCAAGTGTTCGATGCCTGGAACGAATTATGGGTGGGAGCAGCCCTTGCGCATGATCGCTTCATGCGGATCGAAGTGACGGAACGCCGTGACCGCGGCGATGCGTATTGGAGCTGGAAATTCGGCTGATCAGAATGAAAAGGCAGCGCCGCGGCGCTGCCTTTCACATTGTTTCAAAGGGCAGCGTCAGGTCTTCGTCATCGTGATCTTGACGCCGCGGATTTCGCCCTTGGAGTCGATCTGCACGGACTGCTTGTTGCCGGTGGTGCGCAAATTCAAGTTGGCTGCAAATCCGGAAGCCTCGACGAACAGGTCAATCTGGCCGCCGCCTGCGGTGCCCTGCAGATTGCCGAAGATATTCCGGCTCTTCTCGCTCCAGTTGCCGGAGATGCGGTCACCCTGGCTGGTGACGTCGCTCGACAGATCGAATTTGTAGCTGTCGCTGGCGCAATGCAGATTTTGCCTCAGGCCGAGCCCGTTGGCGTTGACCTTGTAGTCGGCCTTGCAGCGGATGTTCTCGGTAGTGCCGTTGGAAAGCGCGACCGTGCCCGAGCCGGACCAGTTTCCATCAAAACCGGCAAACGGACCCCCCGCCTGGGCATGGCTTGCGGCGACCGACAACATGAGCGCGGCGCCGACGCCGGCAGCTGCGAGAGCCTGACCGAACAAGCTGGAACCAAACAGTTTCATTGTAGTTTTCCCATCAAATAGACGTTCTTAGCAAAGATACGTCTCGCCGCATCGAAGATTTAGTGTTCCCGCAGTATCTTAGGTTCAAATGACGGAGTGCGGTTTCCGGCGCTTTCGGCACGAAAAAGTGCGCAGTCGACCGAGAGGAATCGAACATTCACGCCGACTCCGTGGCGCAGCATCTAGCTTTGCACCGCATTGTCTGCAACAACCAATTTCCGGGAAAGTGTGGCGGAAATACACTTTAGATATCAGTCGGTTATTAAAGGTGCTTAGGTTGCCGTAGAGGTCGCCGTAAATTTGTCCGCATTTACCATGCTTGTCATCTGTTCGTCGCTGCGTTACGCGGCGCGCCTGCCATCCAAACAAAATCCGTTCCGGCGATGCCGAAGTGCAAATCGAGAACAGGATTTCTTGCCGCCGAAATGAAGGAATACGATGCGTAAATCTCTCCTGGCCCTCACCTTGTTGTCGATCTCGATCTCATCGAATGCGGCATTCGCGCAGCAGCGCAGCGGAACGGCGGAGGAGCAGAAGGCCTGTACCCGTGACGTGCAGAAGTTCTGTCGTCCGGTGATCGACCAGGGCGACTTCACCGTCCTGGCGTGCCTCAAGGAAAACCGGTCCAAGATCAGCGCGGCTTGCAACCAGGTTCTCAAGAACAACGGCCAATAAAGGCGCGCTGCGCCCGTTGACCCCCGCGGAAAAGCCATTTTCGGCTCTATGACGCGCGTCACGGGCGGGGCTAATCAGCCCAGATAGCATTGGTTTTGGCGGCGTATTCCCCTATATGGGGCACGCGATCTCCTCGCATGCGCCTGTTATCGGCGCATGCGCCAATTCCGATTGATGTAGCCAGTTTTTGATGACCAGCGCGAGCGACCTGCGATCCGGAAAGACCCACCGCGACGAGAATTTTCCGGTCGCGTCGTGGATCATTCATCCGCGTCACCGGGCGCTGATCCTCTCATTCTATAATTTCGTCAGGACGGCCGACGACATCGCCGATCACGCGACGCTCGGCGCGGACGAGAAGCTGCGCTATCTCGACCTGCTCGAAGCCGAATTGCTGGGCAACGGCGACACGCAACCGGAGGCGGTCAGCCTGCGCCGCGCTTTTGCCGAGCGTTCGATGGCGCCGCGCCACGCGCTCGACGTGCTGGTCGCGTTCCGGATGGACGTCACCAAGCTGCGCTACGAGAATTGGGACGACGTCATTCATTATTGCCGCTATTCGGCCATGCCGGTCGGCCGTTTCATGCTCGACGTCCATGGCGAGAGCACCTCGACCTGGGCCGCGTCGGATGCGCTGTGCGCGGGGCTGCAGATCAACAACCATTTGCAGGACTGCGCCAAGGACTACAAAAACCTCAACCGCGTCTATCTGCCGCGCGACGCGTTGGCCGCCACCGGCGCCACCGTCGAGATGCTGGGCGGGGCGAAGTCGCAGCCGGTGCTGCTGCAATGCCTGCAGGCGCTCGCGGTGCGCACCGAGACGCTGCTCAATGAAAGCAGGTCGCTCAGCGCCGAGGTAAAGGATTTCCGGCTCGGGCTCGAGGTTGCCGTGATCCAGGCCTTTGCCGACAAGATCGTCGGCATGCTGAAGGTGCGCGATCCCCTGAGCGAGCGCGTACACCTGAGCAAGCCCGAATTGCTCGTGCAGAGCATCGGCGGCATCGCCAGCGAAATGATCAGGCGCGCCTCGGGACGCCGCCCCCAGACAAAACCGGCGGCCGGCGCATGACGGTGCAGACGGCGGCGGCCAACGCAGATTACAGCACCACCGCGTCCGGCAGTTCGTTCTACGCCGCGATGCGCATCCTGCCGCGCAGCCAGCGCGAGGCAATGTTCCAGATCTACAGCTTCTGCCGGCAGGTCGACGACATCGCCGATTCCGACGGGCCGCGGCCCGAGCGGCTGGCCGCGCTGCAGCAATGGCGCGACGACATCGATGCGCTATATCACGGTCGTCCGCCGCCGCGTCTGCAGGATTACGCCGCCTCGGTGAAAACCTTCGGCCTCAAGCGCGAGGATTTTCTCGCGGTCGTCGACGGCATGGAGATGGACGTGCCACAGGACATTCGTGCGCCGGATCTTGCCACGCTCGATCTCTATTGCGATCGCGTTGCCAGCGCCGTCGGGCGCCTGTCGGTGCGAGTGTTCGGCATGCCCGAGGAAGACGGCATCCTGCTCGCCCACCATCTCGGCCGCGCGCTGCAATTGACCAATATCCTGCGCGACATCGACGAAGACGCCGGCCTCGGCCGCCTCTATCTGCCGCGCGAAGGCCTGCTGCTCGCCGGCATCACCAGCGACAATCCGCAGAAAGTGACTGTCGATCGCGCACTTCCCAAGGTTTGCCTGCCGCTGGCCGAGCGGGCGAAAAAGCATTTCGAAAAGGCCGACGAGATCATGAAGCGCAATTCGCGGCGCGTGGTGCGCGCGCCGCGGATCATGTCGAAATACTACCGCGCGATACTGGACTTGTTGCTGGCCCGGGGCTTTGCCGCCCCGCGCGAGCCGGTCCGCGTTCACAAATGGGCGAAGATTGCCATCCTTCTCCGTTACGCGATCATCTGATGCAGAAAAACGTTCATATCATCGGCGCCGGCATTTCCGGCCTCTCGGCCGCCGTGCGGCTCGCCAACGCCAATTACCGGGTGCATGTCCACGAGGCCACGCAGCAGGCCGGTGGCCGCTGCCGGTCCTATTTCGACGCGGCCACCAATCTCACCATCGACAACGGCAACCATTTGCTGTTGTCCGGCAATCGCCATGCGCTGGCCTACGCCAGATCGATCGGCACCGAGGCGGGGCTGGTCGGGCCGAAGCTTGCGCAGTTTCCCTTCGCCGACATCATGACCGGCCAGCGCTGGCAGCTCGATCTCGGCGACGGCAAATTGCCGCTATGGGTGTTCGACGAGGCGCGCCGCGTCCCCGATACGAAGCTGCTCGATTATCTCGCCTTGATGCCTTTGCTCTGGGCAGGCACCGGCCGGCTGGTCGGCGACACGATCCCCTGCAAAGGCACGCTGTACCAGCGGCTGGTGCAACCGCTGCTGTTGGCCGCGCTCAATGTCGATCCGCCCGAGGGTTCGGCGGGCCTGGCCGGCGCGATCGTGCGGGAAACGCTGCTGGCGGGCGGGCAGGCCTGCCGGCCGCTGATCGCACGCGATGGGCTCAGCGCGGTTCTGGTCGAGCCGGCGATCAAGCTGCTGCAGGACAAGGGCGCCTCGATCCGGTTCGGCCATGAGCTGCGCGAATTCGCGATGACAGGCAACGCCGTCGGCGAGCTGAAATTCGGCAGCGACGCGATTGCGCTCGGCCCCGACGACGTCGTGGTGCTGGCGGTGCCGCCGCGCCCGGCGGCGGCGCTGTTGCCGGGCCTGAAGACGCCGTCGAAATTCCGCGCCATCGTCAATGCGCATTTCCGCTTCGATCCGCCCCGCGATGCCGTGCCGATTCTCGGCGTCGTCGGTGGCCTCGTGGAATGGCTGTTCGCGTTTCCGCAACGGCTGTCGGTCACCATCAGTAATGGCGACCGCCTCGTCGACATGCCGCGCGAAGAACTCGCGCTGGCGATCTGGCGGGATGTCTGCAAGGCAGCTAGCCTGCCGGGCGAACCTGAATTGCCGCCCTGGCAGATCGTGCGCGAGCGCCGTGCGACCTTCGAGGCCACACCGGAGCAGAACGCGCTGCGGCCGGGGGCGGTGACACCATTCAAAAACCTGTTTCTCGCCGGCGACTGGACTGATACGGGATTGCCGGCAACCATCGAAGGATCGATACGGTCGGGCGACCGTGCCGCCGATCTGGTCCTGGCGAGGCCTTAAGGCCCGACCGGACTTGTTGCGTGACCGGCTTCACAGAGCCAGCGCGCGAATAGAGGGATGCTAGCGATATGCTTTCCATCGACAAAACAATTGCAGGCGAAGCCGTCGCGACAGTCGATCCCGTCGCGCTGGAGAAGAGCATCTCGTCGGCGACCGAAGCGCTGCTTGGTTACCGGCAATCCGACGGACACTTTGTATTCGAGCTGGAAGCCGACAGCACGATCCCGTCGGAATATATCCTGCTGCGCCACTATCTCGCCGAGCCCGTCGACAGCGCCCTCGAAGCCAAGATCGCGAACTATTTGCGCCGCACGCAAGGCAACCATGGTGGCTGGCCCTTGGTGCAGGACGGCGCGTTCGACATGAGCGCCAGCGTAAAATCCTATTTCGCGCTGAAGATGATCGGCGATTCCGTCGATGCGCCGCACATGGTGCGCGCGCGTGAGGCGATCCGCAGCCACGGCGGCGCGGCCCGCGTCAACGTCTTCACGCGATTCCTGCTCGCTTTCTATGGCGTGCTGAGCTGGCGCGCGGTGCCGGTGCTGCCGGTCGAGATCATGCTGCTGCCGACGTGGTCGCCGTTCCATCTCAACAAGATTTCCTACTGGGCGCGCACCACGATCGTGCCGCTGATGGTGATGGCGGCGTTGAAGCCGTTGGCGAAAAATCCCAAGGGCGTCGGCATCGACGAGCTGTTCCTGCAGGATCCCAGATCGGTCGGGATGACGGCGAAGGCGCCGCATCAAAGCTGGGGCTGGTTCACGCTGTTCAGCACGCTCGACAAGATCCTGCGGGTGATCGAGCCGTTGTTTCCGAAGAAGCTGCGCCAGCGCGCGATCGATGCGGCGCTCGCTTTCACCGAAGAGCGGCTCAACGGCGAAGACGGCATGGGCGCGATCTATCCGCCGATGGCCAACATCGTCATGATGTATGAGGCGCTCGGCAAGGGACCGGACTATCCGCCGCGCGCGGTCACCCGCAAGGGCATCGAGAAGCTGCTCGTGATCGGCGAGCACGAGGCCTATTGCCAGCCCTGCGTCTCGCCGGTGTGGGACACCGCACTGACCTGCCACGCGCTGGCGGAGGCCGGTGGCGAGGAGACGCTCGAGAAGATGAAGCAGGGCCTCGACTGGCTGACGCCGAGGCAGGTGCTCGACCTCAAGGGCGACTGGGCGGCGAAGGCCCCCGACGTCCGTCCGGGCGGCTGGGCGTTCCAGTACAACAATGCGTATTATCCCGACCTCGACGATACCGCCGTGGTGGTGATGGCGATGGACCGCGCGCGCCGGGCGTCCGGCAGCAAGGAATACGACCAGGCGATCTCGCGTGGCCGCGAGTGGATCGAGGGCCTGCAGAGCCGCGACGGCGGTTGGGCCGCCTTCGACGTCAACAACCTCGAATACTACCTCAACAACATCCCGTTCTCCGATCACGGCGCGCTGCTCGATCCGCCGACCGAGGACGTCACCGCGCGCTGCATCTCGATGCTGGCGCAGCTCGGCGAGACTGCCGGGAGCAACAAGGCCGTGGCGGACGGAATCGCCTATCTGCGCCGCACCCAGCTCGCGGAAGGGTCATGGTACGGCCGCTGGGGCCTCAATTACGTCTACGGAACCTGGTCGGTGCTCTGTGCGCTCAATGCCGCAGGGGTGGACCACCAGGACCCCATGATTCGCAAGGCGGCGGCCTGGCTGGTGTCGATCCAGAACCGGGACGGCGGCTGGGGCGAGGATGCGGTCAGCTACCGGTTGGATTACAAGGGATTCGAGGGCGCGCCGTCGACTTCCTCGCAAACGGCATGGGCCTTGCTTGGACTTATGGCGGCCGGCGAAGTTGAAAACCCGGCCGTCGTGCGGGGTGTGGAGTACCTAAAAGCCACACAGACCGAGAAAGGGCTGTGGGACGAGGCGCGTTACACGGCAACAGGCTTTCCGCGGGTGTTTTATTTGCGGTATCATGGCTACTCGAAGTTCTTTCCGCTCTGGGCGCTGGCGCGGTATCGAAATTTGAGAAGCACCAACAGCAGGGTGGTAGGGGTCGGGATGTGACTTTGGAGGCGGGGGCCGCCGCGATCGTGGACAATTCGGTTGATCGCAATTCGAATGATCCGCGGCCGGTTTTGATCGTGACAGGATTGGTGCAGGAGGCCCGCATTGCGGCCGGGCCCGGCATGATCGTGATCTGCAGTTCCAGCGACCCGCAGCAATTGCGCGCACTGCTGGCAACGCTGGATTCCACCACTTTCAGGGGGGTCATCTCGTTCGGCGTCGCCGGCGGGCTGGATCCGTCGCTGAAATCGGGCGACGTGGTGGTGGCGACCGAGGTTCTGGCCGGCGATACCCGTTTTCTGGCAGGTCTGGCGCTGAACGAGGAACTGATCGCCCGCGCCGCATTGCATCGCCGGCGCGTGGTCCGGGGCGTCCTTTCCGGCGTGGAACAGGTGATCGCGGCAGCCGCCTGCAAGGCCGCGCTGCATTTAGAAACCGGGGCGGCTGCGGTCGATATGGAGAGCCATATCGCGGCGGCCTATGCGGCCGAGGCCGGCTTGCCGTTCGCGGCGCTGCGGGTCATCTCCGATCCCGCCAGCCGGGCGCTTCCAGCGCTGGCCAAGAGCGCCATCAAGCCGAACGGCGACATCGACCTCGGCAAGGTGCTGCGCGGGGTGGCGCGCAATCCCACCACGCTGCGCGCGCTGGTTTCCACGGGAATCGATTTCAATCGCGCGCTGCGCTCCCTGCGCGGCTGCCGCGGCTTCCTGCACGGCGAAGAGGGGCTCGCCGCCGCGGGGATCTGATTCCCACGCAAGGGCGCCCGCCTTCAGGATTTTCGAAGGCGTCAAACAAAAAGAAAAGGGCCCCGGCTCGTTGAGAACCGGGGCCCTTAATCTTTTTGCTCCACGCGTTCAGGCGGCAGTGGAAGCTTTTTCCTGCTGTTTGGCCGCGGCAGCGGCGGCCTCGTCGCGGCGGATCTCGGACAGACGCTTCTGAACCTCGGCCGAGAAGATGTACTGGGCCGGACGCTGTTTATCGAGATTGATCTCGGGCGCCATCGGACCCGTGGTGCGGACGCCGCGGAGCGCAACCCACATCGCCTTCAACGGATTGGTCAGCGCGGCGTCGGCAGCGGTCGGCTCATAGCCGCAATGCGCCATGCAGTCCGCGCACTTTTCGTACTTGCCGGTGCCGTAGGTGTCCCAGTCCGTCGTCTCCATCAGTTCCTTGAAGGTCTTGGTGTAGCCTTCGCCGAGCAGATAGCAGGGTTTTTGCCAGCCGAAGATGTTGCGGGCCGGCATGCCCCAGGGCGTGCATTCATACGACTGGTTGCCGGCCAGAAAGTCCAGGAACAGGCCGGAATGCATGAAGTTCCACTTCTTGCCCTTGCCGAGCGCAAACACGTCGCGGAACAGCTTCTTGGTCTTGGTGCGGTTGAGGAAGTGCTCCTGGTCCGGGGCGCGTTCATAGGCGTAGCCCGGCGACATCGAGACGCCGACGCCGAGTTCGGTGGTGAAGTCGAGAAACTTGGCGATGTCTTCGGCCGCATGGCCGTCGAAGATGGTCGCGTTGACGTTGACAGCGAAGCCGCGCGCCTTGGCCGCCTTGATCGCGGAAACGGCGCGGTCGAACACGCCCTTCTGCGACACCGCCTTGTCGTGGTGCTCCTTCAGGCCGTCGAGATGCACCGAGAAGAACAGATAGGGCGAGGGCTCGAACAGATCGAGCTTCTTCTCCAGCAGCAGAGCGTTGGTGCACAGCGAGACGAACTTCTTGCGCGCCACAAGGCCGCGGACGATCTCGCCGATCTCCTTGTGGATCAGCGGTTCTCCGCCGGGGATCGCCACCATCGGCGCGCCGCATTCGTCGGCCGCATCCCAGCATTCCTGCGCCGACATGCGGCGATTGAGAATGGCGTCGGGATAGTCGATCTTGCCGCAGCCGACGCAAGCGAGATTGCAGCGGAACAACGGCTCCAGCATCAGCACGAGCGGATAGCGCTTCCGGCCAAGCAGCTTCTGCTTGATGAGATAGCCGCCGATACGGATTTCCTTGAAGAACGGTATTGCCATTTGAGAGATTTCTTTCTGGACTTGGAACTCTTGAAGCCGATCAGCCCGCAGTCAGTTCGGCCGGGAGCCGGAACTCGATATTTTCCTCCCGGCCGGGAAGCACCGACACCGTGACGGGTCCGATACGCCTCAAAGCCTCGATCACGTCGTCGACCAAAACTTCGGGCGCCGATGCGCCCGCCGTGATGCCGACAGCCTTTGCATCCTTCAGCCAATCGGGGTTCAACTCGCTCCCGTCGGCAATGAGATAACTCGCGACGCCGACCTCGGTGCCGATTTCGCGGAGCCTGTTTGAGTTGGAACTATTGGCGGCCCCCACCACCAGAATGACGTCCACCAGCTTACTTAGGTCCCTTACCGCAGATTGGCGGTTCTGTGTCGCATAGCAGATATCCCGGATGTCGGGGCCTTGAATATCTGTAAATTTGGCCTGAAGGGCGGCAATTATGTCCTTTGTGTCGTCCACGCTGAGGGTAGTCTGGGTGATATAGGCCACCGGGGCGTCGGTCGGCAGCGTCAGCGCCGCCACGTCGTCGACGTCCTGGACCAGCAGAACCGGCCCTGGAACCTGGCCCATGGTGCCCTCGACCTCGGGATGGCCGGCATGCCCGATCAGGACCAGGGTCCGGCCCTTGGACATATACCGTTTGCCCTGATTGTGGACCTTGGTGACCAGAGGGCAGGTGGCATTGAGGACGGGCAGGCCGCGGGCGGCAGCCTCTTCCTCGACGCTGCGGGCCACGCCATGGGCGCTGAACACGGTTACCGCCAGCGGCGGAACCTCCGACAGATCCTCGACGAAGATCGCGCCCTTGGCCTTGAGGCTTTCGACCACGTACTTGTTGTGCACGATCTCGTGCCGGACATAGACCGGCGGACCGTACTTCTCGAGCGCACGCTCAACGATTTCGATGGCACGCACGACGCCCGCACAAAATCCGCGGGGCTGCGCTAGATACACTTCCATGGGACGTCCATTACGCTAGTTGCACCAGGTACAGAATTCGCAAATTCACCCGAAGGTCTCCGTGCAGCCGGTCACATCCGGATATCTGCAATATCCGCACCATGACCGGAACCCGTCGGTAATCCCCACCCAAGTAGATGGAAACGCAGGACTATGTGTCAAAAATCGTGCAGATAGAAAAGGCCAATCGCGCAATGGTTACCAAGTAACTGGTAACAAAACACCAATATCCGTTTCCTGTGAACCGTTGTTCCTCACCGGTTCGTCACTTTCTCGCCCATCCGGACAGGCTATACCGACGCCGAACGCCCGTTCCGGTCTGTTTTGGCGGCTTCGTTTGAACCGTCGGGAAGTAACCAAAACAACATTAGATCGCATCCGGGAACTCCGCTAGACAGCGGGCGTTTTCGCCCAGCTCTCCTTGAGATTTAGAAAGAAATGAAGTGCTGACCAGCATTGTTGTCTCCGTTGTCAGAACCTGTACGCGGTTTGCCACTCTCGTCGTCATCGTCTCCCTGCTTCTGGCAGTCGGAGGGAGCTACTATGCGGCCCGGCATTTCGCTATCAACACCGACATCAACACGCTGATTTCGCCCGACCTCGACTGGCGCAAGCGCGACAACCAGTTCGAGCAGGCGTTCGACCGCGAAAAACTGATTCTCGCCGTTGTGGAGGCGCCAACGCCCGAACTTGCCAGTGCCGCGAGCAAGGCGCTGGCCACAAAACTCACCGGCGACACCAGGCATTTCGAATCAGTGCAGCCGTTGGGTTCCGGCGAGTTCTTCGAAAAGAACGGGCTATTGTTCCTGCCGGTGGAAGAAGTCGGCAAGGTCGCCGGCCAGCTCGAAGCCGCCGCCCCCCTGATCGAGATCATGGCCGGCGATCCCTCGATCCGCGGCCTGACCGGCGCGCTGGAGACCGGGCTTGCCGGCGTCAAGCGCGGGCAAGTCAAGCTCGACAATACCGAACGGCCCTTCAACCTGATCGGCCAGACGGTCGAGGACATCCTGAACAAGGGAACGGCGACGTTCTCCTGGCGCGAACTTGTCAGCGACAAGCCTTTGACCGACGCCGACCGGCGCGCCTTCATCGAGTTCAAGCCTAAGCTTGACTACAGCGAGCTCGAACCCGGCAAGGATGCAACCGACGCGATCCGGAAGGCCGCGACCGATCTCAATTTTGCGGGCCAATACAGCGCGCGGGTGCGGCTGACCGGGCCGGTTCCGATCGCCAACGAGGAATATTCGACCGTGCAGGACGGTGCGATCGTCAACGGTGTCGCAACCGTCCTCATTGTCCTCGTGATTCTCTGGATGGCGCTGCACTCGTCAAAGATCATCTTTGCGGTGTTCGTGAACCTGTTCATCGGCCTTTCGCTCACGACCGCCGTCGGCCTGTGGATGGTGGGCTCGCTGAACCTGTTGTCGATCGCCTTTGCCGTGCTGTTCGTCGGCCTCGGCGTCGATTTCGGCATCCAGTTCAGCGTCCGCTACCGTTCCGAGCGCTTCAAGAACGAGGACCTGGCGCTTGCGCTGGAGAGCGCGGCCAGACGTTCGGCGGTCCCGCTGTCGCTCGCCGCGATGGCGACCGCTGCCGGCTTCCTGTGTTTCCTGCCGACCGACTACAAGGGCATTTCCGAACTCGGCAAGATTGCCGGCGCCGGCATGCTGATCGCGTTCATCACCAGCATCACGGCGCTGCCTGCCATGCTGAAGCTGCTTCACCCGCCCGGCGAGAGCGAGCCTGTTGGATACGCGTTTCTGGCGCCGGTGGACGAATTCCTCGAACGGCATCGCGTCATCATCGTCGTTGGCACGCTGCTCCTTGTCGTGGCCGGCCTGCCGCTGCTCTATTTCATGAAGTTCGACTTCAACCCGATCAACTTGCGCAATCCAAAGGCTGAATCGATCGCGACCTTCCTCGACCTGCGCAAGGACCCCAACACCGGCGCCAACGCCATCAACGTGCTGACCAATTCGGAAGCGGAAGCGAAGAAGATCGAGGCGCGGCTGGAAAAGCTGCCGGAAGTCCTGCGCGTGATGTCGATCGATAGTTTCGTGCCTGAGGATCAGCCTGCGAAGCTGCAACTGATCGGGAAGGCGGCGAGGGTGGTGGGGCCTGCGCTCAATCCCGATCAGGTCGACGCCGCGCCCACGGATGAAGAGAATGTGGAGGCGCTGAAGAGTTCGGTCGATAGCCTGCGCAGAGCCGCCGGCGACGGCAAGGGTCCGGGCGCGGTTGCCTCACGAAGGCTGGCGGATGCGCTGTCGAAACTTGCCGGGAGCAACCAGGCGACGCGCGACAAGGCGCAGAATATTTTCGTCGCTCCGCTCAAGATCGTATTCGATCAGCTCAAGAACACGATGCAGGCAGGCCCTGTCACGTTGAAGACGCTACCGCCGGAACTGTTGAACAGCTGGAAATCCAAGGATGGATTGATTCGCGTCGAGGCGTTACCGAAGGGCGATCCCAACGACAACGAAAACCTGCGTCGATTTGCCGATGCGGTGCTGGCGGCCGAGCCGAATGCGATCGGCGGGCCGGTGTCGATCCTCAAATCCGGCGACACCATCGTGAAGGCGTTCATCCATGCCGGCATCTGGGCGCTCCTGGTGATCAGCCTGTTGCTCTGGCTGACGCTGCGGCGGATCACCGACGTGCTGATGACGATGGTGCCGCTGCTGGTGGCCGGCGCGGTGACGCTGGAGCTCTGCGTCCTGATCGAGCTGCCGCTCAACTTCGCCAATATCGTCGCGCTGCCGTTGCTGCTTGGCGTCGGCGTCGCCTTCAAGATCTATTACGTCGTGGCCTGGCGCGAGGGCAGAAATAACCTGCTGCAGTCGAGCCTGACGCGTGCGATCTTTTTCTCGGCGCTGACGACCGCGACTGCGTTCGGAAGCCTGTGGCTATCCAGTCATCCCGGCACCGCCAGCATGGGTAAATTGCTGGCGCTGTCGTTTGTCATCACGCTGGCAGCGGTGTTGCTGTTCCAGCCGGCGCTAATGGGCAAACCGCGCGATGTCGGGCAGTAAGCAGATATCGCCGATATCGGCGGGCTGGGCGGCCGCCGCCTGCTTCTGACCGGGCGCGGCCTTCGGCGCGGGTGCCGGATTGACCGCACCCGTGGTCTTCGGCGCCGCCGGCGCAGGAGCCGGAGCTGCGGTTTTGGGCGGCGCGCCGGCTGGCCCCTTCGGCGCACCCTTGGCCATGCTGTTGGTGGGGCTTGAGGGAATCGGCGGTCCGACTCGGGTCCAGGTTTCACCGCCGCAGAGGAAGCCGAGCACGCAGCCTTGAATCTCAAGCTGGTCGGTGCCGACCGGCTTGATCGTCGAGCTGTAGAGCTGCCCATCCTTGGCGTTGTAGACTTCGCCTTCCCATGCATCGACGCCGGGCTTTTTCTTCATGTCGATCAGGATCGGCATGCCCAGGGTCGGCCGGCTCTGCTTGGCGGTATCCGGATTGTTCTTGTCCTTGCCGCCCGGTGTCTTTTCCCAGGCGACGACGCCCCACATGTTGCCGCTACATTGGGCGACGCGAATGTTGGCCACGCCATCGGCCACTTTCCAGTCGCCGGTGGGGTCGGCGGCCAGCGCCGCGTTAAGACCTGTGGCTAAAAGAACTCCCGAATAAACTATTGTACGCGCGATCGTTCTTGAGCAGTGCAACATGGTTCAAACCTGTGTTTAAGTAGATGATCCAAAGCGGGGTCAAAACGCCGCATTGAGTGTTTTCAGTTGACGAACCAGCCATCAACCGACGTATGTAGCGAATGCCAGATTCATATCTAGATGTTTCCGGGCTGTTTGTAGAGCGGCAGGCGCAGCGAAGTTCCATGCATGCGCGCCACCTGAACGAGCAGCTCGTCCGTGTGCTGAAGACCATCGGCTACGATGTGGGCTTTCAGAAGGGTCAAGGTCAATACCTGTTCGATCGTGATGGGGCCCGCTATCTCGATCTACTGAGCGGATTTGGCGTTTTTGCGATTGGCCGCAATCATCCTGCGCTGCGCCAGGCGCTGAAAAGCGTGCTCGACAGCGATTTTCCCAATCTGGTTCAACTTGATGTGTCCACGCTCGCCGGCGTGCTGGCGGAACGCCTGCTCGAGCATGTGCCATATCTGGACAAGGTGTTCTTTTCCAATTCCGGCGCCGAAACCGTCGAGGCCGCGATCAAGTTCGCGCGCGGCGCGACCGGCCGCCCCGGCATCGTCTCCTGTTCTCACTCGTTTCACGGACTGTCCTATGGCGCGCTGTCGCTGATGGACGATGCGAACTTCCGCTCCGGATTCGAGCCGCTGCTGCCGGGGTGCACGCAGATCCCTTTTAACGATCTTGCAGCGCTGGAGCAGGCGCTGTCGTCGCGGCAGGTCGCGGCCTTCATCGTCGAGCCGATCCAGGGCAAGGGCGTCAACCTGCCCACGGACGAATTCCTGCCGGGCGCCGCCGCGCTGTGCAAGAAATACGGCACCATCTTCATTGCCGACGAAATCCAGACCGGCATCGGCCGCACCGGAAAATTCCTCGCGGTCGAGCATTGGAATGTCGAGCCCGACATGGTGCTGCTGGCGAAGGCGTTGTCGGGCGGCCATGTCCCGGTCGGCGCGCTGCTGACGCGCAAGAGTATCTTCGACAAGATCTTCAACCAGATGGACCGCGCGGTCGTGCACGGCTCGACCTTTGCGAAAAACGATCTGGCGATGGCCGCCGGCATCGCAACCCTCGACGTGATCAAGCACGAAAAGCTGGTTGAGCAGGCCGCCAAGCGCGGCGCCGAGCTTCGTCTCGCGCTCACGCGGATGGTGCCGGGCTACGAATTGATGAAGGAAGTGCGCGGCAAGGGGTTGATGATCGGCGTCGAGTTCGGTCCGCCGAAATCGCTGCGGCTGAAGGCTTCCTGGAATTTGCTGGAGACCGCCAACAAGGGCCTGTTCTGCCAGCTCATCACCGTGCCGCTGTTCAAGGATCACAAGATCCTGACGCAAGTCTCCGGCCACGGCAGCCACACCATCAAGCTGCTGCCACCGCTCGTGATCACGGAAGAAGACTGCAGCTGGATCGAGAAGTCGTTCGACGACGTCATCGCCGCCAGCCACAAGGTCCCCGGCGCGATCTGGTCGCTCGGCAAGACCCTGGTCGACAACGCGGTCAGGAAGTCGGCGTAAATCCTCGTAGCCCGGATGAAACGAAGCGCAATCCGGGGGACGTCTCTCCGGTTGATGGATGTCCCGGATTGCGCTGCGCTCCATCCGGGCTACAAGCTCCAAAGCTATCGGAGAAGCGCATGAGCACCATCACCGGCGGCTGTCATTGCGGCGCCATCCGCTATCAGGTCGAGGGCGAACTCATCGTTCATGCGTTGTGTCACTGCACCGATTGCCGGCGTCACGCCGGCGCGCCTGTTGTCGGCTGGGCGATGTATGCAGAAGATGCGGTCAAGGTGACGAAGGGGCAGCCCAAGGTCTACGCGTCCTCCGAACATGGCCGCCGGCACTTCTGCGCCGACTGCGGCACCGGGCTGTTCTACACCAACGCCAACATAATGCCCGGCATTATCGACATTCAAAGCGCGACCTACGACGACCCCGACGCCGTTCCGGCAATGATGCATATCCAGACCGCAGAGCGGATTCGCTGGATGGAGCGCGCGCACGAGTTGCCGATCTTCGAGCGCTATCCGCCGCAAGCATAGCTGACCATGGAATTGTGCAAGATGAATCGTCGCGTCGGTTTTGCGCGATCACGTGAGTGAGCGGAGAAGAGACATTTCGTCAGAAGGCCGGGCAGCGATGGTGCTGTGCTTTTCACAATCCTGCTGGAAGAAAAAAGCGCTTTCGCATCACGGCGCCGTGCACGTACTGCGTGCAATATCTCAAATCGCGGTGATGGGGGCTGCAGCTATCTGACTTCCGCGTTGCCGCGCCCACATAGATGAGGTCCCACGATCAAAGGATGCTCATCATGACGAAGTTCATTCCAGCCATTGCGGTCGCGCTTCTCGCAACGGCCATTGCAACGCCGGTGTTCGCGCAGGCTGCGATACAGGAGCCCGGCGCCTACGCGTTCTATCATCCCAACGCGGACGTAACTGCGGGCAGGTCCGTGGTTCGCCCGCCCGATTCGGCGAACGCGTATGCGTATTATGGCTCGCCCGTGCCCAAACGTGATCGCCTGTCGGTCGCACCGCGGCATCGTCGCACAGTGCGATAGTGGACTGCGTGCCGGTTGTGTGACGGCGGGCGCTGCATCCGCCGTTACACTATTTCGCATCCTCTAGGATCATCGCAGCGCCTTTCTCGGCGATCATCGCCGTCGGCGTGTTTGGTATTGTCCGAGGTGATCGTCGGCTGCGCAGCGTCGCGACGATCATTCACCTGAGCGTGATCGAGCGCGGATTTCAAATCTGGGTAACGTGCCTATTTGCTGGGCGAGAAGCCAGTGGAGCCGACCCATGACTAACATCATGACTGACATCACGCCGCTTGTTCCGCGCCAGCTCGTTCCGAGCCTTGCGGTAAGCCTGGTTGGTGGCGGGCGATTCGATATTGCCGCCGAAAATCCAGAACGTTTCACCATGCTCGTATTTTATCGTGGTCTGCACTGCCCGATTTGCCGGACGCAGCTAGGTGACTTGGAAACAAAGCTGCCGGATTTTGCCAAGCGGGGCGTTAGCGTCGTCGCGATATCATCCGACAATGCCGAGCGCGCGGAACGCAGCAAGCGAGAGTGGAGGCTGCCGAACCTGAGGCTGGGATTTGGCCTTGATCTCCGTGTCGCTCGCGCGTGGGGATTGTACGTCTCGACGGGCCGCGGAATGACGTCTGCCGGAGTCGAGGAGCCGGCCTTGTTTTCGGAGCCCGGGCTGTTTCTGGTGCGGGCGGACCACACGCTCTATTTCGCCAGCGTGCAGACGATGCCGTTCGCGCGGCCGCACTTCGCCGATATTCTCGGCGCCATCGACTTCGTCATCGGCAAGGACTATCCGGCGCGCGGCGAAGTGAACAACTTACCGGCCGCGGCAGCCTGAGCCTCTACTGCGGGTCGATTGACGGATCAGCCTTGCCTTGATCGTCCTCCCAGACCAGCGCTTAGGCAGCGTTAGCGCGCATCTTCCAGAATCATCGCGGCGCCTTTCTCCGCAATCATCGCCGTCGGCGTGTTGGTGTTGCCGGACGTAATCGTCGGCATCACCGACGCGTCCGCCACGCGCAAGCCGTCGAGCCCAAAGAAGCGCAGCCGTTCGTCGACCACCGCCATCGGGTCGTTCGCCGTGCCCATCTTCGCCGTCCCCACCGGATGGAAGATCGTGGTGCCGATATCGCCGGCGGCTTTCGCCAGCGAGGCGTCGTCGTCGCCGACGCTGGGGCCGGGCAAATATTCCTCCGGGCGATATCGTTCGAGCCGCTTCTGCTTCATCAGCCGCCGCGTGGTGCGGATGGCATCCGCCGCGACCTGGCGGTCGTCGTCGGTCGACAGATAATTCGGCGCGATCGATGGCGCCTCGTCAGGCTTCGCCGAGCGAATGCGCACGGTGCCGCGCGAGGTCGGCTGCAGATTGCAGGCGCTCACCGTGATGGCGGGGAAGCGATGCAGGGGATCGCCGAACTTGTCGAGCGACAACGGCTGAACGTGAAACTGGATGTTGGCGCGCGCGCGGCGCGGGTCGGAGCGGGTGAAGATGCCGAGCTGCGACGGCGCCATGGTCAGCGGTCCGCGGCGGCGGAAGGCATAGTCGAGCCCCATCATCCCGCGCCGGATCAGCGACCAGTAGGTCTCGTTCAGCGTACGCACGCCCTCGACTTTGTAGATCGCGCGCTGCTGCAAATGGTCTTGCAAATTGCGGCCGACGCCCTGCTTGTCGAGCACGACATCGATGCCGAGCGGCGACAGCCAGTCTGATGGTCCGATGCCGGATCGGTGCAAGACCTGCGTCGATCCGATTGATCCGGCGCACAAAATCACTTCGCCCTTGGTGCGCGCCTCGACCACTTCGCCACCTTGCAGGAAGCGTACGCCGACCGCTCGGCCGTTCTCGATGATGAGCCGCGTCGACCAGCACATGCTTTTCCAGCCGCAGGTTATTGCGGTTCAGCACCGGCTTGAGAAAGCCGCGCGCCGAAGACCAGCGGCGGCCGCGCTTCTGGTTGACGTGGAAATAGCTCACCCCTTCATTGTCGCCGGTGTTGAAATCCGCAATGCGCCTGATGCCCATTTCCTCGGCGGCGTCGCCGACCGCGTCGAGAATGGCCCAGGACAGCCGCGGCGCCTCGATCCGCCAGCCGCCGCCGGTGCCGTGATGTTCGCTCTCGCCGAGGAAATGATCCTCCAGCCGCCGGAACAGCGGCTTTACGTCGTCATAGCCCCAGCCGGTCAGGCCGAGTTGCCGCCAGTGATCGTAATCGGCGGATTGTCCGCGCATCGAGATCATGGCGTTGATGGCGGAGGAGCCGCCGATCACCTTGCCGCGCGGATAGGCAAGCGCCCGCCCGTTGAGCCCGGGCTCTGCCTCGGTCTTGAACATCCAGTCCGAGCGCGGATTGCCGATCGCAAAGAGATAGCCGACCGGGATGTGAAACCAGATCCAGTTGTCGTTGCCGCCGGCCTCGAGGATCAGCACGCGGTTTTTCGGATCGGCCGATAGCCGGTTGGCCATGATGCAGCCGGCAGTCCCTGCGCCAACCACGATATAGTCGAAATCGCCTTCAAGCCGTTTCGGCATCTCTCAGTTCCACCCTTCGACGCCGTCATGCCCGGACAAAAGCGAAGCGCGTCTTCGCGCTAGATGTTCCGGGCATCCACGTCTTCTTGGGCGTTTATTAGTCAGACGTGGCCGGCCGGGACAAGCCCGACCATCCTCCCGCCGCTCGGCCGTTGCATGGATGGGGCTCTGCGGCAGGGTGCGTTGGTTGGACCGCCCCTTGCATGCTACAGGGGCAGAAGCATTCAACCCCGGAAAGCCTGTTATCTCCATGCCCATCGTCAATCGCGTCGCCGAGTTGCAACCCGACATCCAGGCCTGGCGCCGGGATATTCATGAACACCCGGAACTGCTCTACGACGTGCACCGCACTGCGGCATTGGTGGCGGACCGTTTGCGGGAATTCGGCTGCGACGAGGTTATTACCGGTCTCGGCCGGACCGGCGTCGTCGGCGTCATCAAGGGCAGCAGGCCCGCCGGCAAGGGTGACGTGAAGGTCATCGGGCTGCGGGCGGACATGGACGCGCTGCCGATCGAGGAGGTGACCAATCTGCCTTACGCTTCCAGGACGAAGGGCTTGATGCACGCCTGCGGCCATGACGGCCACACCGCCATGCTGCTGGGTGCTGCGCGCTATCTCGCCGAGACCCGCAATTTCGCCGGCGATGCGGTCGTGATCTTCCAGCCGGCCGAGGAGGGCGGCGCGGGCGCGGTTGCGATGATCATGGACGGGCTGATGGACCGTTTCGGTATCGAGCAGGTCTACGGCATGCATAACGGTCCGGGCATTCCGGTCGGCGCGTTCGCGCTTCGGCCCGGTCCAATCATGGCCGGAGGCGATGCCGTCGTCATCAAGATCGAGGGGCTCGGTGGCCACGCCGCGCGTCCGCACAAATGCATCGATTCCGTCCTTGTCGGCGCGCAGTTGATCACGGCGCTGCAGTCGATCGTGTCGCGCAGCGTCGATCCGCTGGAATCGGCGGTCATTTCGATGTGCGAATTTCACGCCGGCAACGCCCGCAATGTGATCCCGCAAACCGCGGAGCTGAAGGGCACCGTCCGTACCCTGAACGGCGAAGTGCGGAAACTGGTGGAAAGGCGGGTCCGCGAGGTCGTCGCCGGCGTGGCGCTAATCACGGGCGCCAGGATCGATCTGGAGTACACCCACGGCTATCCGGTAACGGTCAACCATATCCACCAGACGGAAGTCGCGACGCGGGCCGCCAGAGAAATCGCCGGCGATGCCAATGTGCATGAGATGCCACCGCTGATGGCTGGCGAGGATTTCGCCTTCATGCTGGAACAGCGGCCGGGTGCGCTGATCTTCTGCGGCAACGGCGACAGCGCGGGGCTGCATCACCCCGCCTACAATTTCAACGACGAGGCGATCGTGTTCGGCACTTCCTACTGGATCAAGCTGGTCGAGAACACGCTGGCCGCGTAACCCGGCTTTCCAGCCTGGTCGGCCAAGCTCCCCGGGTGGATGGGGGCTCTGCAGCAGCGTGTTGGGTGGACCGCCGCTTGCATGCTACAGAGATGATACTGTTCCAACCCGAGACCAGAGAATTCCCATGCCCATCGTCAACCGCGTCGCCGATCTGCAACCCGATATTCAGGCATGGCGCCGCGATATCCATGAACATCCCGAATTGCTGTACGACGTTCACCGCACTGCAGCATTCGTGGCGGACCGCTTGCGCGAATTCGGTTGCGACGAGGTGGCCACCGGCCTCGGCCGCACCGGCGTCGTCGGTGTCATCAAGGGCAAGCAGCCCGGCAATGGCGAGATCAGGGTAATCGGGCTTCGCGCCGACATGGATGCGCTGCCGATCGAGGAAGCGACCCATCTGCCCCATGCCTCCAAGACGCCGGGCCTGATGCACGCCTGCGGCCATGACGGCCACACCGCGATGCTTTTGGGTGCAGCGCGATATCTCGCCGAGACCAGGAATTTCGCCGGCGACGCGGTCGTGATCTTTCAGCCGGCCGAGGAGGGCGGTGCGGGCGCCGCCGCCATGATCAAGGACGGTCTGATGGACCGGTTCGGCATCGAGCAGGTCTACGGCATGCATAATGGCCCGGGTATCCCGGTCGGCTCCTTTGCCATCCGTCCCGGTCCGGTGATGGCCGCGACCGACTCGATCGACATCAAGATCGAAGGGCTCGGCGGCCACGCCGCGCGCCCGAACAAGTGCATCGATTCCGTGCTCGTCGGTTCTGAGCTCATTTCCGCCCTGCAATCGATCGTCTCGCGGACCCTCGATCCACTGGACTCCGCGGTGATCTCGATCTGCGAGTTCCACGCCGGCAACGCCCGCAACGTGATTCCGCAGACCGCTGAACTCAGGGGCACCGTGCGTACCTTGACGCCGGAAGTGCGCGAAATGGTCGAGAAGCGGGTCCGCGAGGTGTGCGCGGGCGTGGCGCAGATGACCGGGGCGAAGATCGACCTCACTTACGAGCGCGGCTATCCCGTGACCAAAAACCATGCCGAGCAAACCGACTTCGCCACGCAAGTGGCCAAGGAAGTGGCCGGCGCCCAGAACGTTCACGAGATGCCGCCGCTCATGGGCGCGGAAGATTTTTCCTATATGCTCGAGGCGCGGCCGGGCGCCTTTATCTTTTGCGGCAACGGCGACAGCGCAGGGCTCCATCACCCCGCCTATGATTTCAATGACGAGGCGATCGTGTACGGCACCTCGTACTGGATCAAGCTGGTCGAGAACAAGCTGGCGGCGGCGTAGCGCGCCTCGCTCCTCTCTTGAACTTCCATCGCACGTGAAGTTCGAATGCACATCAAGGAAGGCCAGTATCCCCAGTGCAAGCCTTCTTTATTTGCAGCTAAGCCGCGACTTGAGATGCCGATAGGACGCCTCAGGGCCCGGGTGAACATTCGAGACATGGCAGAAATCCAGCCATGTCCCGGCGCCACCGTCTACGGTCCGGCGGCGGTCAGTAGCGCGCTGGCACGTACATTTCGGGCGGAATCGGCCCGCGGCTATATTCCGGGTTGCGAACCCGCGGCGGTAGTACCACCGGCTCGCGCTCGATTTCCTGGTAGGGAATTTGTTCGAGCAGATGCGCGATGCAGTTCAGCCGTGCCTTTTTCTTGTCGTCGGCTTCGACCAGGTACCAGGGAGCTTCCGGAATGTGGGTACGCTCCAGCATCGCTTCCTTGGCCTTGGTGTATTGCTCCCAGCGTCTGCGCGATTCCACATCCATCGGGCTGAGCTTCCACTGCTTGAGCGGGTCGTGGATCCGCATCATGAAGCGCAGATGCTGCTGTTCATCGGTGATGGAAAACCAGTACTTGATGAGGATGATTCCGGAGCGCACCAGCATGCGCTCGAATTCCGGTACCGACCGGAAGAATTCTTCGACGTCGTCTTCGGTGCAGAAGCCCATCACGCGCTCGACGCCGGCGCGGTTGTACCAGCTACGGTCGAACAGCACGATCTCGCCGCCGGCCGGCAAATGCGAAACGTAACGCTGGAAATACCACTGCGTGCGCTCGCGCTCGTTCGGCGCCGGAAGCGCCGCGACACGACAGACCCGGGGATTGAGTCTCTGGGTGATGCGCTTGATGACGCCGCCCTTGCCAGCGGAATCGCGGCCCTCGAAAATCACGACCACCTTGAGCTTATGGTCCTGCACCCAGCTCTGTAGTTTCACCAGTTCGCCCTGCAGGCGGAATAATTCCTTGAAATAGACGCGCCGATCGACGGTCTCCTTCGCGGTATGGTCGGCGAATTCATTGGTCAGCGCATCGAGGCGATCGTCGTCAATTTCAAGTTCCAGTTCCTCATCGAAACTATCCAGCATCTCCGCATGAATGCGCTCGTGGATCGGCATGGCGTCGTCGGGGGGCATTTTGGTCATGGGCGACTCCGGCGTGTCGGGTTGCGTGGTATGACTGCGAAGGTACTGGGTGTCATCGCGTCGGGACTACCTTACAGATAACGGAATGGCCGGAGTTTAGCTCCGGCCTCCTGCTACCCGTCGAGGCTGCACATGGCAGCGACCCGACCGCCCCGCCGATAATCTCAGAGCAGATTCGAGAACAGCACGTAGAGGCTGGCCGACAGGCAGATTGCGGCCGGCAGCGTCAGCACCCATGCCATCAAGAGGTTGCGAATGGTCGCCATCTGCAGGCCCGAACCGTTGGCCGCCATCGTGCCGGCGACGCCGGACGAGAGCACGTGGGTGGTGGAGACCGGCAGGCCGAACACGTCGGCGACGCCGATCGTGGAGGCGGCAACCAGTTCGGCGGACGCGCCTTGCGCGTAGGTCAGATGCGTCTTGCCGATCTTCTCGCCGACGGTGATGACGATGCGCTGCAGGTGGGCGCCCGCAAGGAAGAAGGTCGCGCGCTGCACGGCGCCGGGGCTGACGTGGACCGCGCAGCGCGTCGACCGCATGGGAGCGTCGTGGCGTGACCAGACGTCCCACATTCCCTTGAGAATGCGATTGTGTCTTCTATCAATTAATGGTTGCGGGGGCGATTGTCAATTTTTCCCGTTATATTTCACCAGAAATTGCGGCTGCCGGATTGCCGGCAATTCAGGCCGCGTGCGCCGATCTTCGCAGCAGGTCGGCCGCTATCATCAGGTCCTCGACGAAGCGCCGGTATTCCCGTGCCTTGGCATCGGCATCGGGCAGTCGCAACAGATAGGACGGGTGCACTGTCACCAGCGCCCGGGTGCCGTCGTCGAGATCGATCGGGTGGCCCCGGTTCTTGTTGATCGGCGTGATTTTCCCAAACACGCTTTGCGCCGCGGTGGCGCCCATCGCCACCACCAGCTCGGGTTGGATTGCAGCCAGTTCCCGTTCGTACCATTGCCGGCACGCCTTGATCTCCGGCGTATTCGGCTTCTGGTGCAGGCGGATTTTGCCGCGCGGCACGAACTTGAAATGCTTGACCGCATTGGTGACGTAGACTGTGCGGCGGTCGATCCCGGCCTCTTCCAGGGCGCGGTCGAGCATCTGTCCCGCAGGCCCGACGAACGGCTTGCCGGCAAGATCTTCCTTGTCGCCGGGCTGCTCGCCGACCAGCATGATCCGCGCCGTTTGCCGGCCTTCGCCGAACACGGTCTGGGTGGCATTCTTGTAGAGAGGGCAGGCGCGGCAATCGGCGGCTTCCTCGCGCAGGGTTTCGATAGCGTCGGCGTGTTTGCGGGCCATTAAAGGTTCCTGCGGCGTGCGCGGTTCAGTCTCGGCGTTCGCGGTCATGGGGCCGTCGATCCAGGGTTTAACCGACGAAGCCTGCGGCAAGTTCCTTCGGCTCGGCATCTCCATCTTCAGCCGCGCCGGATTGAAGATGCTGGCGCAGTAACGACGCCAGGTTTCCTCCAGCCGGCCCGCCGTCGGGGCCTCGCTCTTGGCGACCCCTGGCGTGATCGAGACGACATGGCCGTCCCAATGCGCGCAGACATCCGGCGTCAGGATCGACCAGGGCATGTCGGCGAAACGGCGCGCGAAGAACGGCGCGGCGAGCTCGACAATGTGGTGCTCCGGCTCGAACCAGGCGACGAAGTGCGACTTCTGTTCGCGGCCGATTTCGCGGAAGCGGACAACGGCATGCATCTTGTGCTCGTCGCGGCGCACGGCCCTCGCCATCGCGGCGAGCTCTGCCACATCGGGATCGGTCGTGATGTCGAGCAGGTCATGGTTGCCGCGCAGCCGCCACAGCAGGCGATAGAGCAGGGCAAACCGCTCGGGGTTGCGGTGCAGGATCGCGGTCTGCGCCAACTCGACGAATCTGGCCGGTACGCTGAAGGTGCCCTCCGGCGGCGGCGCCGCCGGCGCGAACAGTTCAGGCGCATCTTCCGCGACGCGCCAGGTCACGTCGGAGGGTTTTACATTGTTCAGCGCCAGCGCGCGGGCAGCTTTGCGCCAGCCATCGAAATCGGTTTCGCTGTCGAGGGTGATGTGGTGCATTTTCTCTGCTCCCCGTCATTCGCTCGCAATGACGATCGTACGAGGTTGGCATCCGCCGTGATTTCCAGCTTACGTTGCACGGCCATCGTTGAATCCCTTTGATTCCGTTCATGAATCGTCAAAGCGTCGATCGCGATTGACTCTGCCGGGCGGGTTAGCTTTATATTAGAACATATCATGAACAAATGAGCCGGCCGCGGGTTCACTAGGAAAAAGCGGTAAAGGCAAAATTTCCTTAAGGAGCGGCGCATGAGCACCGCACGCACAAGCACGCTTGCGAATTTGCGAGGGCGCATCGAGCGGATCGAGACGCATGGCGATGCGCATGACCTCAACAAGGTCGCGCTTGGCCATGCGGCAGCGGATGCTGTGCTGTGCGGCGGTCTTGCGGCAGCAGTGGTGCATGAAGTGTTCGCCGAGGGTCATCAGGGCGCGGCGGCCACGGGATTCATCGCAGGCCTCGCGGGAAGGGTATCGCCGCGCCGGCCGCTGGTCTGGGTGCGGCAGGATTTTTCGGAAATTGAATCCGGCGCGCTGTCGATGAGCGGGCTTTGCGAGCTGGGGCTCGATCCGCGGTTACTCGTGACCGTGCGCGCCCCGGATACCGACGCCGCGTTGCGGACCGCCGCCGACGCGCTGGCCTGCGATGCGCTAGGCGCCGTCGTATTGGAAGTCTGGGGGCAGGCGCGTCAGCTCGATCTCGTCGCCAGCCGCAAGCTTACATTAGCCGCGGCAGCCTCCGGCGTCACCGCATTGCTGCTACGGATGGCGGCGGAGCCGCGGCCCTCGACGGCGGAGACCCGATGGATCGTGCGCGCGGCGCATTCGCCGCCGTCAGCACCGTGGAGCGCGTGGGGCGCGCCGGTGTTCGACGCGCAACTCGTTCGTAACCGTCATGGCCCGGTCGGCCGGTGGATCATGGAATGGAAATGTGATGAGTGCCTATTCAGCGAACCGGCGGCGTATCCTCAGCCTGTGGCTGCCACGCCTGCCCATCGACCGCATCAAGCGCAAGGTGGGGAGCGACAACGAAGAGCTGGATAAACCCCCCAGCGTCGTCGTCGCCAAGCAGCATAACGCCATTCTGATTTATGCGCTTGATGAGTTGGCCGTCCGCGCCGGCCTCTCGATCGGCCTGCCGCTCGCCAATGCCCGCGCCATCTGCCCGGAGCTGACGGTATTCGATGCGGACGAGGTCGCCGACCGCAAGACGCTCGAAGACATCGCCGACTGGTGCGACCGCTTCACACCGCTGGTGGCGCTCGATCCGCCGCACGGGCTCTATCTCGACATCACCGGCTGCGCCCATCTGTTCGGCGGCGAGCGCGCGCTGCTGCAGATCATGAGCGGCGCGCTGAGCCGGCGCGGCTTTGCCGTTAGCGCTGCGATCGCGAGTACCTCGATCTGCGCCCGCACGCTGACGCGCCATAGTTCGGGACAAATCATTGCCGATGGCGAGGAGGCGGAGGCCGTCAGCCCGCTGCCGGTATCCGCGCTCGGCGCCGGTGACGCCATCACCAGCGGCCTGCGCCGCGCGGGGTTAAAGACCATCGGCGACGTCGCTTCGCGCGGGCGTCACGAAATCACGGCGCGGTTCGGCGCTCATTTCACGGCCTTGCTGGCGCAGGCGCTGGGGCAGGGCGATGCGCCGATCAGCCCCCGAAAACCGCTGCCGGATTACATCGTCGAGAAACGCTTTCCCGAACCGGTCGCCACCGACACCGTGATCGCGATGAACCTGTCCGCGCTCGCTGCCATGCTGGTCACGGCGATGGACAAGCAGGGCAAGGGCGCTCGGCGGCTGGAAGCAAGTTTTTTCCGCACCGACGGCGCGGTGCGCACGATCTCGGTCGATACCGGGCGGCCGGTGACAAAGACTGATATGATCGATCGCCTGTTTCGCGAGCGGCTCGATGCGCTCAACGATCCCCTCGATCCCGGCTTCGGCTTCGATCTCATTCGGTTATCCGCCAGCCGCACCGAAATCGTGGTGCAGCAGCAGCGCGATCTCGACGCCAATGTTCATGACAATGACGAACTGTCTGCGCTGATCGACCGCATCGCCGCGCGCATCGGCGGCAAGCGCGTGGTCGTGCACCTGCCGCAGGATACCCACATCCCCGAGCGCGCGGTGATGGCCGTAGCAGCACAGCATCATCTGGCGGCCGCCGCGCAGGCGGCATGGCCGGAGCGTATCGAGAGCGAGCCGCCGCTGCGGCCGCTGCGGCTGTTCGACAGGCCGGAGCCGATCAAAGTGCCGTTTGCAACCGTGCCCGACGGCCCACCGCATCAGTTCACCTGGCGCCGTGTGACGCATGCGGTGGTGCGGGTGGAAGGGCCCGAACGCATCGCCATGGAATGGTGGAAGCAAAACGGCGATGGCCCGACGCGGGACTATTTCCGCATCGAGGATGAAGCGGGTTTGCGCTTCTGGATCTTTCGCGACGGGCTCTATGAAAGCGAACCGGCTGACGCGGAAGGCGAGCCCGCGCCGGTCAGATGGTTCGTGCACGGACTGTTCGCATGAAAGGCGTTGCCAACATTTCCGGTTATGCCGAAATCGGCATCACCACCAATTTCTCGTTCCTGCGCGGCGGCTCCGATCCGCGCGCCTATGTGCATCAGGCAAGCCTGCTCGGCATTCCCGCCATCGGCATCGCCGATCACAACACGCTGGCCGGCGTGGTGCGCGCGTACAAGGAACTCGACAATCCCGAGGTCACGCATAAGCCAAAACTCCTGATCGGCGCGCGCCTGGTCTTCATCGACGGCACGCCTGACATTCTGGTCTATCCGCGCGACCGCGCCGCTTACGGCCGGCTCTGCCAATTGCTGACCCGCGGCAAGCGCGGCGACGACATCGAGCGGATCGAAAAGGGCGAATGCCATCTGAGGTTCGATGACCTGCTTGAATTCGCCGAGGACCAGCTTCTGATACTGACGCTGCCGCATCGCTTCGACGCCGCGGAGGCGCAAACAATTCTGGCGCGGCTGAAGAATAGCCGCGCTAATGGCGTCTGGCTTGCCGCAAGCCTGCTCTATCGCGGCGACGACAAGCGCCGGCTGGCGCGGCTGCATCGTCTAGCGCTCGCCGCCAAAGTGCCGCTGCTGGCGACCAACGAGGTGCTGTACCACCATCCCGCCCGCCGCCGGCTGCAGGACGTGCTGACCTGTATCAGAGAGAAGACCACGATCGACGCGATCGGCAGGCGACTGGAGGCCAATGCCGAGCGATACCTGAAGCCGGCCCGCGAAATGGCGCGGCTGTTCCGCGACCTGCCCGAGGCGATTACGGAAACCATGCGCTTTGCCAGCCGCATTTCGTTTTCGCTCGATCAGCTCAAATACCAGTATCCCGACGAGCCGGTGCCGCCGGGCAAGACCGCGCAGCAGCACCTCGAAGACCTGACCTGGGCCGGCGTCGACAAATATTTCGGCGGGGTGATCTCTGACACGCTGCGCGCCACCTTGCGGAAAGAGCTCGCATTGATCGCCGAGCTGAAATACGCGCATTATTTTCTGACCGTGCACGACATCGTCCATTATGCGCGCAGCCAGAACATCCTGTGCCAGGGCCGGGGATCGGCGGCCAACTCGGCGGTCTGCTACGTGCTCGGCATCACCTCGGTCGATCCGACCAAGGTCGATCTGTTGTTCGAGCGCTTCATTTCCAAGGAGCGGCTGGAGCCGCCCGACATCGACGTCGATTTCGAACATTCGCGGCGCGAGGAGGTGATGCAATATGTCTACCGCCGCTACGGCCGCCACCGCGCCGCTGTTATCGCCACCGTCATCCACTATCGCCCGCGCAGCGCGATCCGCGATGTCGGCAAGGCGTTGGGGCTGACGGAGGATGTTACCGCGGCGCTCGCCGATACCGTATGGGGAAGCTGGGGCAAGGGCCTCAACGAGATGCAGGTTCGTCAGGCCGGACTTGATCCTGCCAATGCGATGGTCGAGCTTGCGGTCGAACTCGCCACCGAGCTGATCGAATTTCCCCGCCATCTGTCGCAGCATGTCGGCGGCTATGTGCTGACGCAGGACCGGCTCGATACCTATGTGCCGATCGGCAACGCGGCGATGGACGACCGCACCTTCATCGAATGGGACAAGGACGACGTCGACGCGCTCAGCATGATGAAGGTCGACGTGCTGGCGCTGGGCATGCTGACCTGCATCCGCAAATGCTTTGATCTCATCGCCGACCACAAGGGCGAGCGTTACGAACTGGCCGACATCAAATCGCAAGACGACGACGAAGTTTATCAGATGCTGCAGCGGGGTGAATCGCTCGGCGTATTCCAGGTCGAAAGCCGCGCACAGATGAACATGCTGCCGCGGCTGAAGCCGCGCACCTTCTACGACCTCGTCATCGAGGTCGCGATCGTGCGGCCCGGCCCGATCCAGGGCGACATGGTGCATCCTTACCTGCGCCGGCGAAACAAGATCGAGCAGGTGAGCTATCCCTCGCCGGCGCCTGAGCATGGCGAACCGGACGAGCTTTACAAGGTGCTGCACAAGACGCTCGGCGTGCCGCTGTTCCAGGAGCAGGCGATGCGAATCGCGATCGAGGCTGCAAAGTTTACGCCCGAGGAAGCCAACGGCCTGCGCCGCGCGATGGCGACGTTTCGCAATGTCGGCACCATCGGCAAGTTCGAAGACAAGATGATCGGCAACATGATCGCGCGTGGCTACGCCCCTGAATTCGCCCAAAATTGTTTTGAGAAGATCAAGGGCTTTGGCTCTTACGGCTTTCCGGAAAGCCACG
Source organism: Bradyrhizobium sp. AZCC 1610 (assembly GCF_036924515.1). Classification (NCBI taxonomy): domain Bacteria; kingdom Pseudomonadati; phylum Pseudomonadota; class Alphaproteobacteria; order Hyphomicrobiales; family Nitrobacteraceae; genus Bradyrhizobium; species Bradyrhizobium sp. AZCC 1610. The sequence goes on from NZ_JAZHRR010000001.1 coordinate 1,851,847, forward strand.
CCGCAAGCTTTGCCCAGCTCGTCTATATCTCTTCATGGCTGAAGCATTACCACCCGGATGCCTTCTGCTGCGGTCTCCTCAACTCGCAGCCGATGGGCTTTTACGCGCCCGCGCAGATCGTCGGCGACGCCCGCAAGAACGGCGTCGAGGTGCGCGAGATCGACGTGTCCTACAGCTTTGCGCAGAACACGCTGGAGGAGGGGGAGGGAAAATACTGTGCGGTAAGACTTGGCTTCCGACAAATCGATGGATTTAGCTGGATTGATGAAGATGAGGAGCGGCTGAAGCAGCTTCAACTGTCATTCTCCGATGCGCAATTGCGCATCGTGGGGGCGCGTAGCGCGAATGACAATGTGGGGAAAGAGCAAGACTGGGCCGACCGCATCGTCGCTGCGCGCAAACGCCGTCCCTTCACCTCGCTGGAAGAGTTCGCCCGCGACACCGGCCTGCCGAAACGCGCGCTGATCCTGCTCGCCGACGCCGATGCATTCCGCTCCATCGGGCTCGATCGCCGCGCCGCGTTGTGGGCGGTGCGGCGGCTGCCCGACGACGTGCCGCTACCGCTGTTTCAGGCGGCGATCGCCCGCGAGCAACCCGACGAGAATGCAAAACCGCTGCCCCTGATGCCGCTGCCGGAGCAGGTGGTCGCCGATTACCAGACGGTGCGGCTGTCGCTGAAGGGCCACCCGATGGAGTTTTTGCGCGAGAGGTTTACGAGAGAGCGCGTCGTCGCCTGCAAGGACGTCAACCACAAAAACGACAAACGTCGTATCAGTTGCGCCGGCGTGGTGCTGGTGCGGCAGCGGCCGGGCAGCGCCAAGGGCGTCGTCTTCATGACGCTGGAGGATGAGACCGGCATCGCCAATATCGTGGTGTGGCCCAAGGTGATGGAGCAGTACCGGAAAGAGGTGATGGGCGCCCGCCTCATCCTGGTCGAGGGCTATATCCAGAGCAGCCCGGAGGAGGTGACGCATCTGGTAGCGCAGCGGATGTTCGACCGCTCCCACGACCTGATCGGCCTCGCCAATGATGCGCCGAGCCGCAAGCATCCGGTCCCGGCTGGCCCCGCGCTGATCGAGCCGCTCAACGACGACCGCCGCGAGCACCCGGAAAATTCCCCGCAGAAAATCCGCCACCCACGCGACGTCCGCATCCTGCCGCCGTCCCGGGATTTTCACTGAGCTGATCTATCTGCGGGTCACTATGCACTCATCCTTGAGCTCTGGCTGCAGCGGCAAAGATCGCTTCGATGTTCTCCGGCGCAAAAAATTCCGTCGGCGATATCGTCCCGGCATTCAGACGTGCAAAACCGTCCATGGCGGCCTGGTTGCCATGAACCGCGCCAAGGATCCGTTGCAGCTCGGGTGGCGGCGGCTCAAGCGTTGCGAGGTCGCAGGTGAAATCGTACATCGCCCCGGCCGCCGCGTCGCGGGTGTGCTGGTACTCGCTCATGGCTTCCTCGAATGGCCGCGCGCCCGACAATGATTGATCGATCGCGGTGGCGCAGAGTTCGGCGTCCCGGAAGGCATCGAGAATTCCCTGCGCCGTTATGAAGTCCCTGTTATAGCCGGCGTCCCCTACGAGCGCCCAGCCGGCGCCGTAAGGCTTGCGGAAATAGTTCGGCACCGCTGCGCCGGCGAACGGCGCTTCGCGCGTGGCGCTGCGCAGCCTTTTGGCAAAGTCCGGCGCCTGTTCGATGGCTTTCAAATAATTGCCCTCGATATCCCTCTTGTTCTCCGCAAACTCCGCGTAAGGCCATCCCGCAATGACGAGCGTCAGATCGTCATGGGTCGGCATTGCCGCAAATGCACGCTTGTCGCGGACAAAGGTTTCAAAGCGGCCGTCGGTCGGCAGCCCTCGCCAATAGCTGTAGTAACCCGCCAGCAGAGGCGGCTTCTCGCGGTACTGCTCGGGATGAACCGCCTCGCTCAGCACGGAGTGCCGGCCGTCGGCCCCCACGATCACGTCGGCATGTTCCGTGACGGCGCCGCCTTGCTTCGATCGGCCCTTGATGCCGATGATGCGCTCCCTCTCGATCACTATTTCCTCGACGACAAAACCCTGACGGATCTCCGCGCCGGATTCGGTGGCGGCGTCGACCAGCAGTTTGTCGAGGATGGTCCGCCGCGGGCAGTAGGCAACGGGATCCTTGTCCGTGCCGGGGGCGCCGGCAATGGTGAACGCGCCGAAGTCGAAAGAGTAGGTATGGATCGGCGGGCATCCGGTCGCCACCAGCCGGTCGAGCAGCCCCCATCGCGATAGTGCATTCACGGCAGGGGGATGCACAAGATGGGTTGAAACGGTGTCGCTCGGGAATGACGCGCGGTCGACCGCCAGCACCCGGTACCCCTTGCGCGCCAGCAGCATCGCTGTTGGCGAGCCGGCGCAGCGCGCGCCCACGACGATCACGTCGAATGCCTTGCCCATCGGACCCTCCTTGCAAAGTTCTTCATGCCGGTTCATGGCAGCCAGGCTGACTGATCGCGGTGGCCGGAGCCAAGTGGCCCGACCCAAGGCATTCGAGCCTAGCGGGAAATCGAAGCCCCAACTTTGCCGAAACTCCGTGGTTCTTTGCAGCCCATGGGGTCCACGTTCGGCGGAGCCAAGGAAATGGATGCCCTATCGGAAGCCCTCGCGTCGGTGCACATGACGGGCGCCATCTTCTACCACGCAGAGTGCACTGCCCCTTGGGGGTTCCTGGTGCCGTCCCTGCAGGACGTCGCCCACGTACTTGCTCCCGGAACCGAGCGCTTGGTCAGCTATCATCTGGTCACGGACGGGAAGGCGATCGTGCGCTTCCAGGGCGAAGACGACATCGCCGTCGCTGCGGGCGATATCCTGATCATCCCCCACGGCGATGCCCATACCGTGTCGAACGGCTCGCCATCGACCTACCTCGACAGCGGAGCTTCGCTTAGCGAGTTCCTGGTTGGCCATATGACCACGATGCGACTGGGCGGCGGTGGCGAGGTGACAAGGTTTGTCTGCGGCTATTTCGGCTGCGAACGTCATGCCGAACGGCTTTTCCTCGCCGGCCTGCCGCTGATGATCAAAATCAATCTGCGGGGCGACCCGGCCGGCGAATGGCTGGAGAACTCGGTTCGCCATCTTGTCTCCCAGGCTGGATCCGCGCGGCCGGGACAATCGGTCCTGCTCTCCAAGATGGCGGAGGCGCTCTTCATCGAAACCATTCGCCGCTACATGGAGGCGTTGCCGCCGGAACAGACCGGCTGGCTCGCAGGTGCGCGGGATCCGGTCGTCGGCGGTGCACTGGCGCTACTGCACCGAAAACCCTGTCACCATTGGACCGTGGAGCAACTTGCCGCCGAGACCGGCGTTTCGCGCTCGGTCCTTGCCGAGAGGTTCTCCCGGTTTCTCGGCGAGCCGCCGCTGACCTATCTTGCGCGCTGGCGATTGCAACTCGCCGCCAGGATGCTGCAAACCACGCGGGAGGCTGTGATACAGGTGGCCTCCGAGGTCGGGTATGACTCGGAAGCAGCGTTCAATCGGGCGTTCAAGCGCGAGTTCGGTATTCCCCCGGGACAGTTTAGGGACCAATTCAGAGGATCGCGCTCCCGATCGGGGCTGGTTGGAGGGGACGGGCGAACGCGCATCCCCCTCGGGCGCGGCGTGAGGGCAATCTAAAAAGTATGTGGCTCTCACAATAATCTGGCTGGTTCCGGTCTACCAATAGACCAATTCCGTCCGCGTCTTTCCGGCCCCACTTCTGGCAAATGTTGCTGCGAGCCTCTGCTTTTCGGCGCAATGTGCAGCCAGGGTTTCGTAGAGCCTGGCTTCCATGAATGGAACGTGTTCCCTGCTGGTGGACGCTGCGTCAGCGGTCGCTGATACCAGGGCACTAATCTGGCGTATCAGCAGATCGTCTGTCGATGGCTGCATAACTTTCTCCTTCGATGACGGTCCGACAAGATGATCCCTGATTTCGGGTTACCGCAAGTCGGCAAATGCCGGCTGCGACAGATTGCTCGCGCCCTGTTGAACTTCAGCGAGAAAGGGTGAGCCTGCGCATCTCCTGTAACCGGGCCCGGCAATATTCCCGGTAGAGCATGTCGATGATCATCCACATGACCGACTCCACTGTATGAAGAGGATCACGTTACGACGATATCGTTTCGGGAGTTCTTCCTCGGTCAGGAAAATGGCTTCACGCGAGGCACGGAATATTTCATGCGGGCCGCGGGCGACGAAACAGCCTCACGATGCGGTGACTGTTGTGCATCGTATGCGTCGCTGCTTCGCGACCAGTCCCGGTGGGCATCAGGAAACCTGGGCTCAATCCAACCTGGTGTCGGTCTTACGGTCGCTCTTGCCACCGTCCCTAACATCGTCTCTTTCCTTGATCAGTGTCAGCAGCCTCAGCGTCAGGAACGTAAAAGCGGCGATCGTCACCGCGACGTCGTAGCTGCCGAGTCCGACGGAAACGCCGATCGCGCCGGTGGCCCACAGGCTTGCAGCCGTCGCGGTGCCCTGCACGGTCGTCCCCTGTTTGAGGATCGCGCCGCCGCCGATGAATCCGATGCCGGTGATCAGGCCTTCGATCACTTTCGACATACCGTCAGGGGAATGCACCAGCAGACTTTCGCTGGCCTGGATAAATCCGCAGCTTGCCAGCGCCACCAGCGGGAAGGTGCGCAGGCCTGCGCTTCGCGCCGGCTTCTCGCGGTCCAGCCGATCGGAACGGCCAGCGCGAAGGCCGCCGTCAGCGCCAGAAAATGAACGCCTATCTGAAATCTGTCCAAAGCTTGCCCTCATGAAACCAAAGCCCCACGCCGGCGATAGATGCACGCCGGTCACGCGACGTAAGGCTTTAGCGGGCACCACGATGGCACTACGGCGCCGCGTTCTTCCTCAACGCATCCGCCGCGGAAACGTTCACCACCGGCACGACGCCGTTCGCACCATGACCGGCCACCGTATCGGACGACACGCTCACGATTGCCGCCCCGGTCCGGTACTGCGGCAGGTGATTTTCGAGCGAGTAGATCACGCACAGCGCGAGGCTGGACCAGACCGCCAGGCTGAAATAGAGCGACATCCAGGCAATCTCATCCTTCCACTCGGCAAGGTCGTGGGTCACCACCCAGCGCGTGCTCACGTCGCGCAGGCCCTCGCGGGGCGTCAGGCGCTTGTCGCCATCGGCATCGCCGGTCCGCCAGCGGTTCAGGTACATCGGGACGTCGATCGTCATCAGAAACGCCAGAAAGCCCGCAATGCCTGCGATGGCTATGGCCAGGACCACGCGAACTGCACCATGGAATTCCGGAAGCAGGCGGCAAAGACCCACGCCGATGATGAAGAAGGCAACCGCCCATAGCGAATTTTCGATGGCATTGCCGAGATAATTCCTGGTCAGCACCGCATACCATGAGAGGCATTCCGCGATCAGGATCAGGGGTACGATCACCCACGCGGCATTCACGGTCGTTTCCGCCCCGGTCATCGTGCCGAGCTGATGCAGGAGAATCGCCCATTGCGCCACAAAACAGATCTCGGCCACGGTCGCCACCGACCGTCCGACCAGAACGCTCGACCACCAGGTGTCGAACAGACAGATCCGCTGCACGTCCGCGCGCGGCAGAAATGACCTGAAGGCGCAGCCGAAAACATAGGCCGCACAGAACAGCAGCATGGCCCCGATGCCGGCCGTGCTGCCGGCAGCGCCAGTCGGCTGGAGCGGAAGCTCACGATACAGCACGAACCAGACGGCGATATTGACGCCGCTCACCAGGGTCAACAGGCCCCACCACCAGGACACGGGATTCGTCCAGGACAGGGAACCTGACCGCGCCTGTTGCCATTCCAAACTCATTCGCTGCCCCGCTGTAATCGAACTGACATCTGACTGTAATAATACAGTCATGTGTCGAAGCCAATCACGACATGAGTATGTCAGCGGGTGGGGATGCAGGTGGCGAGTGTGCCGCCGGTCGACGTCGGCCGCCGGTCCGATCGAGCCAACCAGGTTCGGCCGATCTAGGGCTGGCTCAAAATGCGGGCAATGAAGCGCGGTCTTACCGCGAATTCGTCATGCCCGGCCTCGTGCCCGCCTTCGCTAAAGCTTCGGCGGACTGGCACCAAGCCCGGCGAAGCCTTGGCGTAGCCGGCTGCCGGGCATCCACGTCTTGCTTCACTTGGATAGAAAGACGTGGATGGCTGGGACATCTGCGCGAAGACGCGCTTCGCGCTTTTGCCCGGCCATGACGGAGACGGAATTCGGTCAGGACAGGAATTTTACGCCGTAGGTCTTGCCCCGACGCCAAACCACTTCGCACGACTGGCGCGTCGTATGTTCGGGCACCAGCGCCAATTGAAAGCCGTCTCTGACGTCCAGCGCCGCATCGGTCGCGATCTTGGCGCCGCCCGGCGAAACGTCCAGGACGAAGCATTCAATTTTCGTCACGCCGTCGTCGACCGTCATCCAGGTCGGCCGCTTGCGCAGTTCGCGTCGCGGTTCGCGCTGCACTTTTGTCCTTTGGTCGTCGACAATCATCGTGGCCATCCGTCATTGATACCCAGTCGGCTGGGTCTTTGAAGCAGGCCGTCAGAGTGAAGGTAATTTCGTAAAGTTCCCTTAGTTTATCGTTTCAAATTTGCCGGTTTGCTTCGCAAGTGCAAGGCGAGCTTGTAAGGCGAGCTCTCGCAACTTTGCCTGCGCCGTCGGCCCGCGTTCGGGACATCGGTAATGGTCTTCGCGGCCGCAGCAAACCGGGCCTAGAGCATGACCCGGAAAAGTGGATACCGGTTTTCCGAAAAGATCATGCTCAAACAAAAAGTTAGAGCGGGATGACGAATCGAAGAGAAGTCATCTCGCTCTGGCGCGATACGCACGCCCAAATTGAGTTTCAACAAGCCCGGAAAACGCCTACTGTCGACGTCAGCCGGGCAGCGTAGGGGGACGGCCCGGCCGCAACATAATTAATACCCTCATAATCAATATCCTTGGGAGGAAGACATGCGTCGGAATACTTTGGCGATTCTCGCGGCGTGCGCGGCCGTGACGATCTGCGGCCAGGCTCAGGCCCAGCAGCCGGCAGCCGCCCCGGCAGCGGTGCCTGACCAGATGCCGTTCGATGTCCCGTACGGAAATTCGATCACCGCCGATCGCGCCGCCGATGTCGTGAAGGCGATCGTTGCCGAGGCCACGAAATCTCCCCGCAACTGGAAGCTCGCCATTTCCGTCGTCGATACGCACGGCGATCTTGTCTATTTCTACAAGATGGACAACACGCAGCACGGGTCGGTGACGATCTCGCAGAACAAGGCGCGGACCTCGGCGCGCCTTCGCCGCCCGACGCAGATCTTCAACAACGCGATGCAGAATCCTGCCGGCGCCGTTATCATCACGCTGGATTCGCCCCCGCCGACAGCGTCTCCCGGCGGAATTCCGCTTGTCGAGGGCGGCAAGATCATCGGTGCGGTCGGCTGCAGCGGCGCCACCGGTGATCAGGATGCCGTCGCCTGCAAGGCCGGCGTGGACACGGTGAAGTAGGCGGGGCTGCGATTAGGATGGCTCCGTTGCCGGCGGAGCCATTGAGAAGCGGGTGGGCAAAGCGGAGCGTGCCCACCATTCAGTTTGCTATCGGGATAGATGGTGGGCACGGCGCAAGCGCGCCTTTGCCCACCCACACTACCGCACAACGCCCTCAGAAATTCACGCGGTTCGAGATCGCGCCGTCGACGACGAGGTTCGAACCGGTCGTGAAGGAGGAGGCCGGACTCGCCAGGAACACCGCCGCATTGGCGATTTCCTGCGGCGTCGCCATGCGGCCGGTCGGGTTGCGCGCCAGCGCATCCTGGTAGCGCTTCGGCATGTTCTGCTCGACCATGTTCCAGATGCCGCCCCTGAAATAAACCGTGCCCGGCGACACCACATTGACGCGGATTTTCTTGCTCGCGTATTGCCGCGCCAGTCCCTTGGCCATGTGGATCAGCGCCGCCTTGATCGGGCCGTATGAGCTGGCGCTATCCGCCTGCGCCGCCGAGATCGATGAAATGATGACGAAGGCCGCGTCGCCGGTCTTCTCGCCGCTGGCTTCGAGCCAGGGACGCGCAGCCTCGAACGCGTTCACGGCGCCGAGCACGTCGAGCCGAAAGTTCTGCTCCCATGAAGCGGGATCGCCGCCTTGCGCCATGGCCCCGGCATTGGAAAACAGCATGTCGACGCTGCCCAGTTCTCGGGCCGCGTCCGATATCCACGATTTCAGCGCGGCGGCGTCGGTGATGTCGACGGGCGCACCGGTCGCCTTCGCGCCCATCGCCTGCAGCTCGGTAACGGTGCCGGCGACCTGATCGGCGTTGCGGGCGCACACCGCGACGCCTGAGCCTTCGCCCGCCAGCGTGTTCGCAATCGCCCGCCCGATGCCGCGCGTGCCGCCGAGCACGACGGCGTTTCTGCCCTTCAAACCCAAATCCATTTTGTTTTTCCTTTGTTGATTCCGCCGCATTGTAGCGCCGAGTTCGTAGGTTAGGCAAAGGCGCACTTGCGCCGTGCCCACCATCTATCACCGATCGTCCTTCTTGATGATGGGCATGCTGTTGCTTTGTCTACCCTACGGTCTGCGGACTGATTTGCCTTGCCGGCAAGCAGCAAGCACCCGGTCTTCCCTGCGCCCTCTGTGTTTCAGGAGGGCAAAAAGAAGATGCAAACCTCGGGCGCAATGCGCCGCGAGATCGCGAAACTGTATCAACGTCATTGCGAGCGCAGCGAAGCAATCCATCTCTCCGCTTGCCGCGCTATGGATTGCTTCGCTGCGCTCGCAATGACGGGGAGGGAACGGTGCCTGGTAATCCGTAGTTCGGATGGAGCGAAGCGAAATCCGGGAAGATCTTGTCAGCGGATCGCTCCACCCGGATTGCGCTACGCTCCATCCGGGCTACGTTGCGTCGGATATTAAAAGAACGGAATAGACACACCGATGCAAAGCCCCCGCGAAATTCTCTCCGATATCTGGTCCGCTGCCGGCGGCGAAGCTTCCGCGCTCGACGCGCTCACGCTGACCGGCGATGAGCCGCAACTGCCGTCCTCGTTTCGCGTCGCTGCGGCCGCACAGGTCAGCGTTGCCGCGACCGGATTGGCGGCGGCCGAGATCTGGAAGATGCGCAGCCGGCAAGCGCAGGAGGTGGCCGTCGATATGCGCCATGCCGTGGTCGAATGCCGGAGCGAACGCTATCTGCGCGTCGACGGCAAGCCGCCGCCGCCAGCCTGGGACGCGATCGCCGGAGTTTACAAGACCCGCGATAACAGGTTCGTGCGGCTGCACACAAACTTCCCGCATCACCGCGACGCCGTCTGCAAGCTGCTGAACTGCAAGCCGGAGCGCGAAGAAGTGCAGGCCGCGCTGATGCAATGGGACGGCGAGGCGCTCGAGACCGCGGCTTATGCCGGCGGCTGTGTCGTTGCCTTCATGCGCTCCCACGACGAATGGGCGGCTACGCCGCATGCGAAAGCGCTCGCCGCACTGCCGCTGATCTCGATCATGAAAATCGGTGATGCCGCGCCAAAGCCGTGGCCTGCGGGCGATCGTCCGCTCGCGGGAATCCGCGTGCTCGATCTGTCGCGCGTGATCGCGGGTCCCGTCGCGGGGCGAACGCTCGCCGCGCACGGCGCCGACGTGTTGCTGATTTCCGGGCCCGACCTGCCGGCAATTCCCTGGCTCACCATCGACACCGGGCGCGGCAAGCTGACGAGCTTTGTCGAACTCAAGAGCGAGCAAGGGAGGGAGGTGCTGCGCGATCTGTTGGCCGAGGCGGATATTTTTTCGCAAGGCTACCGGCCGCATGCCATCGCCGGCCTCGGCTTCTCGCCGGAGGATGCGGCGCGCATCAATCCCGGTATCATTTATGTCGCGTTGTCGGCGTATGGCCATGCCGGGCCATGGGCGGCGCGGCGCAGCTTCGACTCGCTGGTGCAGACTGCGACCGGCTTCAACCATGCCGAAGGGCAGGCGGCCGGCATCGACGGACCGAAGGAGTTGCCGGCGCAAATGCTCGACCACGCCACCGGTTACTTCATGGCGTTCGGCGCCATGATGGCGAAGGCACGTCAGGCGCGCGAAGGCGGAAGCTGGCACGTCCAGGTGTCGCTGGCGCAGACCGGGCGATGGCTGTGGAATCTCGGGCGGGTTGGCGACGGCCTTGCGACCGATGATCTGAAGGGGGAGGCGGTGAGGCCCTTCATCGAGGAGGCCGGTTCGGGCTTCGGTGTGCTGCGATCGGTCAGGCACTCGGCGTTCCTGTCGAAAACCCCGGCGTTCTGGACGCGCCCGGCGATGCCGCTCGGCACTCATCCGCCGCAATGGCCGTTGCGTAAATAGTCAGAGCCGATGCGGGTGATGGGATTTTCGTATGGGCACACGCCCATGTTTCCTGCCCACTCGGTTTGTGGTTGACGCAATCCTGTGGCCGTCCCTTGATACCGGCAGGGACCAACCGCAGGAGAAGCCATGCGGATCGAGGAAAGCCAAGGATCGAATGGCGGGCAGAACGGCCACGCGCAGCCAGCGAAGGCGGCGCCGACGGCCGAGCAAATACTCGGAGAAATCCGCGACTATTGCCGCCAGACGCAGACCGCCGAATCGACCTTCGGGCGGCTGGTGGTCAATGACGGCAAGCTGGTGTCGCGGCTGCGCGACGGCGCCAGGATCACGACCGGCACGCTCGACAAGGTCCGCGCGTATCTCGCCGAGCACCAGCCCGCTTCGACCGCAGCGGCCGGCCAACCGTCGCCGTCAGCCAAACCGCTGAACGGCGCGGCCGCCGCCAATGCCGTCGCGCCGCCGGGCTTCCGATTCTTCGACAATCGCCAGAAATACCTGCTGTTCGTCTCGACCTGCAGCGAGAAGACCGAGGTCGGCAATCGTATCTCGCTCGAGCTCGGCAATCTGCAGCCGGCGCCGCCGGCGCTGCGCATCTTCGATGCCGGCGTCGGCGACGGCACCGTGCTGTCGCGCGTGATGCGGGCGGTGCATGCGCGCTTCCCGACCATGCCGCTCTATGTCGTGGCGAAAGAGATCAGTTACGAAGACGTCCGCCTGATGCTGGAGAAGATGGCGGACCGCCTGTTCGAGCATCCCGCCACCGTGCTTGTCGTGACCAATCTGTATTACGCGGAGGCGCCGTGGCTGACGCCGCGCTCGGTGACGTCAGCGCAAGGCTTGATCTGGAAGGATGTCACCCTGACCGGCAACACCGCGCACGGCTTCGCCGAGCAGATCGGCGAACTGGAAGGCTTCCTCGCCGAGAACTGGCGCGCAGGCATCAGCCCCACCACGGGCAATCCGGTGTACCAGCGTCCGGTCATCCTGACGCTGCGGCGCGAGGATCATTCGTTCCTGCTCGATCCGATCATGCCGCGGCCCGGCCGGGTGATGGCGGATTACGATCTGGTCATTGCCTCACAGCCCTACCGGGCGCGGGCGAGCGTGGAGTTCAAGGCCTCGAAGGTATTGACGCCGCTGGTCAAGTCGCTGCGGCCAGGCGGGCGGCTGATCGGCATCCATTCGCATGGCAAGGACCCCGGCATCGAGATCATCGACCAGGTCTGGCCGGGCGATGATCCGTTCAAGACCGACCGCTACGCGATCCTGCGCCAGGTCAAGCACGAGCTTGGCGCGGCGGCCCGGCACTACAATTTCAATGCCTCCTCCGACGCGCGCTCGATCTTCCGCTACCGCATGCACACGCTGCCGGACGAGGTCAGCGGGCCGATCGGGACCTCGACGCTGTTCGCGGCCTGGAACGCTGCGATCTACGTGGCGCAGATCGAGGATAACAGGTTGTCGGAAGTGGTCCGCGACGGCCGCTACCTCGAAGCCACCGACCGCGTGCTGAAGAAGCATGGCGGCCTCTGGTTCAACGACGAAACCTACGTGATCTCGCGCCGCCGCGCGCCGGCATGACCTTGGGAGGCGCCCGTGACCGTCTCCGATCAGTCATCCTCCAGACTAGCCGCGCTGCTGTCGTCGGTATCAGTCGAAATCTCCTCGCGCGGGCATCAGGTCGCGGAACTGCGCGATCATTTCGCTGCCGGCACGGATGTCACCATCACGTTCCTGCCCGGCGACAATTATCGCCACAATGTCGAAACGGCTGCCGCGTTGCGCCGGGCTGGCTACAATCCGGTGCCGCACATCGCTGCGCGCGAAATGCCCTCCCGGGGGGCGCTCGACGATTTCCTGGCCCGGGCGCGGGGCGAGGCCGATGTGTCGCGCATTGTCCTGATCGCGGGCGACGTCGCCGCCGCAAGGGGCCCGTTCAAGTCGACACGCGATGTCTGCAACAGTGGCTTGCTCGAGGCGCACGAAATGACGTCCGTCAGCGTGGCCGGTCATCCCGAAGGCCATCCCTATCTCGAACTGCCGGATGCGCTGCAGGGGCTCGAAGCGTGGCGCGATTGGGGAAGGCGGACCGGAACGCGGGTCGATATCGTCACTCAATTTTGCTTCGAGAGCACGCCGGTCCTGCAATGGATCGCTGCGCTCGATCGCGCCGGCGTCGATCTTCCTGTCATCGTCGGTCTGGCCGGTCCGGCGACGCCGGCGACATTGACAAAATTCGCGCTCCGCTGCGGCATCGGCAATTCGATGCGCGCGCTGCGGGCCCAGATCGGCCGGTTCGGCCGGCTGCTGACGGATACCGGCCCGGACGACGTCGTCAGGGGATTGCGCTGCGCGCCTGCGGCCGCGACTGCGCCGATCGCGGGGTTTCACCTGTTCCCGTTCGGCGGCCTGCGCAAGGCCGGCGACTGGCTGCGCAACTGCGACCACGACCCGCTCGGACTTCAGCGCGCCGCGATGTCGGGCGCCGGGCTTCAGAACCCGTAAAGCTGCGCCGGGTTGTCGACGAGAATCTTCTTGCGGATCGCCGCGTCCGGCGCCCACACCGGAAGCTGGTTCAACAGCTGCCCGTCGTCGATCTGGAACAGCGGCGTGACGTCGGTAATCTTCTTGTCGGCAGGCGTGACCGAGTTCGGATGCGGCCAGTCGGTACCCCAGACGATGCGGTCGGCATTGGCCGCGATCAAAGCCTTGGCGAGCGGGATGCAATCGGTGTAGTCGGGCGCCAGTTTCGAGGCGCGGTAGGCGCCGGAAATCTTCACATAGGCCTTGCCCGATTTGATGAGATCCACGAGGTCGGCAAAGCCGGGCTGCTCGACGCCGAGGGCAGCCTGCGCGCCGCCGAAATGATCGAACACAACAGGCACCGGCGAGGCCATGACCAGATCCTTGATCGCGGTGATCATCGCCAGATTGGTATAGAGCTGCACATGCCAGCCGCGCGCTTTCATGCGCTCGACGGCTGCCGTGAAGCGCGGCCGGGCGACACTCGGATCATTGACGCCGCCGGTTGCGAGATTGAGGCGGACGCCGCGAATGCCGGCCTTGCCCATCAGGTCGAGATCGCTCTCCGACGTCTTGTCGTCGATCACGGCGACCCCGCGCGCGGTCGGTCCCCGCGCCGCCATGCCGAACAGCGTGGCCGAGTTGTCGGTGCCGTAGATCGAGGGCGTGACGATCACGACCCGCTCCATGTGCAGCGCCTTGTGCAGGGTGGTCATTTCCTCCGGAGAGGCCAGTTCGGGCGTATAGACGCGGCCGGAGAAGAACGGGAATTTCTCAGGGTCCGGATGGATATGGGTGTGGCAGTCGCAGGCGCCCGCGGGCACGTCGAAATTCACCGGCGTCGCGGGTTGCGCCGCTTTGGCGGAGGCGGTTCTGTTGTTCATGATCACTCCGGCTGCGATGGAGGCGAGCATCATACTGCGTCGCGTCAGCATTGGTGTTCTCCATGGACAATGTTGTTGATTGTTGGTGTCCGAACAGGGCGTGCCCGTCGACTTCAGCGTTCCTCCTCGGCGCCGGGCGTTGCTTCGCCCGCTGTGCGGTCGGCAGATTATCGGGAGAAGTGAGGCGCGGGAAGGGCGCCCGGCGCGTGGCTGCGTTGAGTTATCGCTTCGGTAACGCAACCGGTCTATCGAACCGGAAGCCGCCCAAATTTGACTAATGATCCGCTGCCCGGAATATCTCGCAATCCCCCTGGAATCAGTTCATGCGAAAATTTTCACAAAAGTTCAAAACCGGCGCGTCGGTCGTCGCCGTGGTCGTCGTGCTGCTCGGCATTTATAGCTATCGCAAGCTTCAGGCGCTGGCTGCCGATCCCGCCGGCGAAAAGGATTGCGGGCCGGCGGTCGGCAGCGGGGAGCAGGCGAAGATCGATCTGGAGCGGATCAAGGCGATTGCGCCGCTCAAGGATGTGAAATGGTCGCAGCTTGGCGGCAGCATCAATGATGCGAGCTGCCTCAACAAGACCGAAATCTACGGCGTGGTCGAGGTGCGCAGCGTCGAAGATGTCGCGAAGACGCTGGCGTTTGCGCGCGACAACAAGCTCTCGGTGACGACCGCCGGCGTGCGTCACAGCATGGGCGGGCACGCCTTCCGCAAGGGCGGCATCGTGCTCGACATGCGCGGCTTCAACAAGATCGTTCTCAACGAGAGCTCGCGATCGGTCACGGTGCAGCCGGGCGCGACCTGGCACGATATCCAGAGCGTGCTGCATCCGCGCTTTGCAGTTCGCGCCATGCAGTCGACCGATATTTTCAGTGTCGGCGGCTCGATCTCGGTCAACGCCCACGGCATGGACCATCAGGCCGGCGCGCTCGCCAAATCGATCAAGTCGATGAAGGTGATGCTGGCCGACGGCTCGTTGCAGACGGTATCGGGGACCGAGAACACGGATCTATTCAACCTCGTGGTCGGCGGCTACGGCCTGTTCGGCGTCATCGTCGAGGCCGAGCTCGATATTGCCGATAATCTGGTCTACCAGACCGGGCGCCGCATGATGGACTACAAGGAATTTCCGGCGTTGTTCGCCAATGAGATCGAGAAGGACGCCAATGTCGGCTTGATGTATGGCCACCTCTCGACCGCGCCAAGCTCGTTCCTGCGCGAATTGCTGCTCTACACCTACACCAGGGTGGACGGCACTGATTTCAAGCGCGAGCCGCTCGGCGAGGTCTCAGGCACCAAATTGCGGCGGCTCACCATCAACCTGTCCAAGCAGGGACCGCTGTTTCAGGAAATGAAATGGCTGTCGGAAAAGCACATCGAGCACCGGATGGAGACCTGCACGGTGACGCGCGCGCAGGCGATCGGATCGGCGGAGGCCTGTCTCGTCAACCGCAATGACCCGATGCACGATTCCGTGCCTTACTTGCGCAACGCGTTGCCCAACGATACCGACATCCTGCACGAATATTTCATCCCGCGCGGCCAGTTCGTCTCGTTTGTCGACGGCATGCGCAAGGTGCTGACCGACAACAAGACCAATCTGTTGAATGCGTCCGTGCGCGTCGTGCATCAGGAGAACAATTTCCTGACCTATTCGCCGGAGCCGGCGTTCTCGCTGGTGCTCTACATCAACCAGACCACCGATGAAGAGGGCAACCGTCGAATGAAGAAGGCGACGGAGGAATTGATCGACCTCACCATCGCGCACAAGGGTTGGTTTTTCCTGCCCTACCAGCTCTATTATTCGCGCGATCAGTTGCAGCGCTCGTATCCGCAGATCAACGATTTCTTCGCGGCAAAGCGGAAACATGATCCGAGCGAGCTATTCACGAATACGTTTTATCAGAAGTACGCGTCGTAAACGCGTCAGAGCTGCGCGGTGGATCGCTTGGGCGGCAGGCCGCTGCAGCCGCCGGCTTGCTCTGCGTCCAGCACCAGCAGTGCGCCCGCGGCATAGAGGCGGGCGACAAAACCGGCATCGTCGGAACGCGCAATGGTGACGTAATCGTTCGACGCGAGGATGCGGCCATTAGCCCTGGCGATCGCGGCCAGCGCTTGTGATTGCGGACCGACAATGGCCATCGACTTGCCGGGGGCCGATCCAAAGGTCAACGCAACGACAACTGCAAGCCAGCCAAAGACGACGAAGGCGATTGCACCGGCGATGCGGCCCAGCGGCAACGCCAGATGCCGCTGACGCGCGTCAGTAGTCATAGAAGTGCTCAATGCTTGCACCCCTGGCCTTGAGTTCGCGGTTGATGTCGACAAGCCGGTCGATCCTGGCTTTCAGGCCGGCCCTGCGAAACCCGGGCCGGGCATCCAGCTCCAGCGAAAACAATTCTGCCGTACCTTTAATGTCCAGCTTGGCGGCATCCGGCGCAATCACCGTGATGAGGATGTCGTGATTGCCCGCGATTTCCGCAAGGCCGAATCCCTGATCCAGCAGGCCCTGCACGATCTCGGTGAAGGCCTTGTAGCGCGGCGCCTGCACCAGCTGCCATTGTGCGTTGAGCGCACGGATCGGCTTGATGCGCGGCTCCTTCGCCAGCATCTGCGGTGGCAGCGTCGCGACCGCGAACATGATGTCGCGCGGCTCATTGTCACCACCGGCGTCGAGCGCCTTCTGGATCAGCGCGGCATAGCCGATCTTGACGAAATATTCCGCGCCGAGCGTGAAGTCGCGCTCCCAGCTGCGCAAGTTGCTCGGCGTCGGCGCTGAGATCGCCATCAGGCCGTCGAGCTTCTCGCGAAACGGATATTTGTACCAGGGGATCGTGTAGAGGAACGCAGCATAGTCCTGCAGCACGGCGCGGCCGAACTCGTCCTGCGGTGTGCGCTTCTCGCCCCTGATCCATTCGAACACCCGCCCAACGGTGTTTTCATAAAGTCCCTTGATGGCGTATTCAGCGGAGTAGCTGATGCCGATCACGTAGATCATGGTCTTGACCTCGGTGAGCTGCTCGCCGGTTGCGGGCACCGCGCGGTTGATGGTGCAGAAGCTCTGCCAGAACCCGAAGATATGGCCGAGATAGTTGAAATGGCTTTCGCCGGAGCGATCGAGGAAGCGGCCGAAATCCTCGAACGAATAGACGATGTACCATTCGGGGAAGGTGAAGAAGGTGTTGTTCAGCTTGCGCCGGTAGCCCGGCTCGTCGATCGCGGGCAGGGTCACGGCCGGCGCATTGGCGACTGCAGCGCCGGAAGAGGGGCGGCAGGTCCCCTCGATATAGGCCAGCGGCACAAGCACCGACAGTGCGATCAGGATCGCGACAACAGCCAGGATGCGCCGCAGCCACCTAAGCATGAGCGACGGACCGCGTCCGCGGTGCGAGCCCATAGCCGATCAGGATCGCCACGCCGCCAAGGCCGAGATGCGGAGCGTTGGCGAAAAACCGCGTCGAGAGCGGCAGGTTGAGTGCGCCGTTGATCAGGATGCCGAAGTCGAGATAGCCGCTGCCGGTGAGCAGGCCGAGCACGCCGTCGGCGAAGTAGAACGCGCCGAACAATTGAAAGAACAATTCCGAGGCGCGGCGCGAGGTCATCGCCGCAATTGCCGCCCATAGCGCCGAGACGAGATGCAGCCCGTCGGCGTACCAGGTGCGGCGAAACAGGCCGAAGATCATGTCATTGGCGTCGATGAAGGCCGGGATGTAGCCGGTAAGGATCACGAAGCCGAGCAGGGCGGCATAGCCCCAGGCGCACAATCTGATGATGTCCATGATGTCTCCGGCCGGTGATCGGTAGGACTTGTCGAATCTCTGCTCAGTCTAGAATTTTCCAAGCGTCTTGAGCAGGGCATCGTTGAACATGCCGGGGTCCTCGATTTGCGGAATGTGACCGAGCCCCGGCAGCAATGTCAGGTCCGTATCAGGCGGCAGCAGCGTTCGGAGATCGAGAGCTTGCTCAACCGGGGTGATCGTATCCTTGTCGCCCCACAGGATCGCGACGGGGACTTCCAGCTTCGCATAGGCATTGCGGTCCGCGCTCGCGGCATCGGTGTCGGCGCCGAGGAAATAATACAGCCAGCCGGCGATATCGCGCGTGCTGTCGCGCTGCGCCAGCGGCCTTTGCAGGATCGCAACATATTCCGGCAGCGCGCGCTCCTTCTTCGCGATCAGCGATTTGAGCAGCATTTGCGTCGCCACGGGATTGGTGATGGTCAGCGACACCAGGACTTCACGAATCCATTGCGGCTGGATCACCCAGGGCGCGGCTGACGGCGCAACCGTCAATCCGAGTGCCGCATCGACCAACACCAATGCGCGCGCCCGATCCGGATATCGCATCGCGAGTTCGGTCGCAGCACCAGCGCCGAAGGAGTGACCGACGATGATGGCGGGCTCAGCTTTCAGTGCATCAAGCACATCGTGGATCCGGGCGGCCTGGTCCTGCCGCGTATAACTGCCAGGACGGTCCGAAAATCCAAACGGCGGGAGATCGAGAGCGATCACATGAAAGCCGGCCGCGGCCAGCACGTCGCTGGTATGCCGCCATAGCTCGCTCCACGCCGCCGTGCCGTGAAACAGCACCACGGGAATGCCATCCTCCGGACCCTTCTCCTGCACGAACACGCGGCCTGAACGCGTCGGCACCAGGTGGCCGGTCCGTGGCGCCAGTTGGGCGCGCGCCCCGGTTTCGCGTATCGACGCCGCGAGGCGGAATGAGGTGACCACAAGGATTGCGGACAGGAGCAGGACCAACAAGCCGTTGGCCGACCAGCGCAGGATGTTTGAAACCACGAGGCCTCGCAAAATCGATCAAACAAATGGGTGACGGAAGCGGACCCGGGTTTTAGGCGAACGCAAATGGCTGGCGACTGAAAATACCCGACATGATCAGCGTCCGGTTAATACCGGAAGAAAATGCAACCTACTGCCCCGACGGCGTCCGCAGGCCGTGCCAGGCATCGCGCACCTGATGGTAATGCACTTCCGGCAGGTAGTCCGGCGTTTTGAGATTGAGCGTCTTGACGTCGAGCCGGCCGATCGCGCTGAGCAAGGTGTAGGAGGCGATCACGCGGTCGCGCTGCGCGCCGATCAGCCGGGCCTTCGCCAGGATCAGATCCTGCTGCGCGTTCAGCACGTCGACAGTGGTGCGCTGGCCGCCGGCTGCTTCCCGCTGCACGCCCTCCAGCGCGACGGTGGCGGCGCGGACCTCGGCTTCGGATGCGGTCACCGCGATCTTGGCGCCTTCATTGGCGACCCAGGCGCCGACCGCAGCGGTGCGGGCCTGATTGCGGACCTGGTCCAGCACCTGCCGGCTTTGGGTTGCGATTTCCTTGGCTTGCCGGGTCTGTGACGCCGCCATACCGCCGTCATAGATCGGCTGCGTGAGCTGGGTCGTTACTGAAGCCTGATCGGTCCCCAAGGTGCCGAGCGTGGGGTCCGACTGCTTGCTGCGGCTGGCGCTGCCTTGCAGTGTGATCGTCGGCATCAGGCTGCTCTCGGCGACGCGGATCGAGGTCGATGCCACGTCGAAATCAAAGCTTGCCGCCATCACCGCTGGGTGCTCCCGGAAGGCGAAGCTGGTGGCATCGTCGCGGCTGCGCGGCAGCAGGCGATCCATGGCCTCGGCAGGGCGGAGCACGGTGGGCGCGTTGCCGATAACCTGAAGATAGGTCGCCTGGCTGACGGCCAGATTGACCTCAGCGGCATTCAAATCGGCGCGACCACGGCTCAGACGTGCCTCGGCCTGCGCGGCATCGGTGGGCGTGACGTCGCCGGCATTCAGGCGCTTCTGGGTAATGCTGAGCGTTTCCTGCAGGAACGCCACATTGGCGCGCTGGGCTTCGACCAGCGATTGGTTGGCGAGAACGTTTGTATAGACCGTGACCGCATCCAGCAGCACGCCCTGACCGACGTTGCGCAGCGCCTCGCGACCGGCCTGAACCTGCAGTTCCGCCACGCGCACGCTGTTGGCGGTCTTGAAACCGTTGAACAGCGTCTGGGACACGGTCACGCCGATGGTCCAGGGCTTCAGGTTCGCCGATTGGATGGTGTTGTCGGGCAGCAGGTTGCGCACCGCCTGAAAGCCGGCGGAGAGCGTAGCAACGATCTGCGGCCGATATCCCGAAAGCGCCTGCGGCACGTTCTCGTCGGTGGCGCGCTGGCGCGCCCGCTCGGCATTGAGCGCGGGATTGGTCTGGTAGGCCTTGGCCAGCGCCTCGGGGAGCGATTCGCCATGCGCAGCCGGCGCCGCAAACGCTAGGCTAGCCGCAGCAAGGCAAATGCCCGATCGAAGCAACCGTCTTTCGACGTGGCCAACCCTTGCGGCACGCTTAGCCATTTGACCCCGTAGTCAACACAAGAACGTGATAACCCTGCTTCGAGCTATCCCGCTCTATCTGTTTGTTTGGGCATGATCTTCGGAGAATGCCGGTCGCCCGTCATTCCGGATCATGCATTGCTTGTCTGCGCCCCCGCCGACAGCCTCGGCTCCCTCTACCTGTTTAGGGGGCGTCGCCGCCACAGGCAAACTGCCGCGCGACATCAGTACATCAATTCAGTGAAATCGGCGCTTGGCTGTTGCCGGTTCGTCACAGACGAAGTCCGGCGGGAGATGCGCTATAGCTTCGGCGGCTGGCGTCCGGTTCAGGGCGGTTGGCTTCGCAGCTACGCCCTGGGTCCGCTATTGATGCCAAAGCTGTTTTCCGATCCCGAAGCGATCGCGGAGGATATCATCCGCGATGTCGGAACCAACCTCGTGGTCGGCTTGCCGCTCGGGCTCGGCAAGGCCAACCATGTCGTCAACGTGCTATACGCACGCGCCGCCGCCGACCGTTCGATCAAGCTGACGTTATTTTCGGCACTGACGCTGGAAAAGCCACGGCCTTCGAGCCTGCTCGAACAACGTTTCATCAGCCCCGTGATCGATCGCCTGTTTGGTGATTATCCCGACCTGACCTATGCGAATGCACTGCATGCCGGAGAACTGCCGCCCAACGTCAAGGTGATCGAGTTTTTCTTCCTGGCCGGCAAATGGCTGCAGGTGCCGTTCGCGCAGCAGCATTACATCTCCGCAAACTATACCCATGCTGCATCGTATTTGCTGGCGCGCGGGCTCAATGTCGTCACGCCATTGGTGGCCAAGCGCGTAGTCGATGGCGTGACCCGTTACAGTCTGAGCTGCAACACCGACACAGCGCTTGATCTGCTGCGTGCCCGCGCCGAGGGGCGCGCATCGTTCAAAGTGTTCGCACAAGTCAATTCAGAACTGCCGTTCATGCCGGGTGCGGGCGATCTGCCGGGGAACGAATTTTCCGCCGTGCTCGATAGCCCCGCGACGGATTTCCCGCTGTTCGCCCCGCCGGCCGAGCCAGTCAGCGACACCAAATACGCGATCGGGCTTCACGCCGCAGGCCTCGTACCTGATGGCGGCACGCTGCAGATCGGCATCGGGCAAGTCGGCGATGCGCTGGCGCAGGGGCTGATCGTCCGTCATCGGGACAGTGCGCAGTTCCGCGCCATCATGAAGCGGCTCGCGCCCGGCGTGGAGCCAGTGGAGAGCGCGCCGTTCGCGAAGGGGCTGTATGGGGTCAGCGAAATGCTGATCGAGGCGTTTCTCAGCCTGATCGAGGCCGATATTCTCAAGCGCGAGGTCGACGGCGTCGTGCTGCACG
This sequence comes from Bradyrhizobium sp. AZCC 1610, assembly GCF_036924515.1. Lineage (NCBI taxonomy): Bacteria > Pseudomonadati > Pseudomonadota > Alphaproteobacteria > Hyphomicrobiales > Nitrobacteraceae > Bradyrhizobium > Bradyrhizobium sp. AZCC 1610. Next base: position 1,873,270 of record NZ_JAZHRR010000001.1, read on the forward strand.
GCGCATTTTTCCTCGGGCCGAAATCGTTCTATCGCGCGTTGCGCGAGATGCCGCCCGAGCAACTCGCGCGCATCCAGATGATGCCGGTATCGTTCACCAACGAGCTCTATGGCGACGAGGATGCCAAGCGCCGCGCGCGCATCGATGCCCGCTTCGTCAACAACGCGATGATGGCGACGCTGATGGGGGCGGCGGTCTCCGACGGCCTCGACGATGGCCAGGTCGTCAGCGGCGTCGGAGGCCAGTACAACTTCGTCGCGCAGGCGTTCGCGCTTCAAGGCGCACGCTCGGTCCTCACGCTGGAAGCGACGCGGCAGGCGGGCAGGAAGACGCACTCCAACATCCGCTGGAACTACGGTCACGAGACCATCCCGCGGCATCTGCGCGACGTCTTTGTTACCGAATACGGTGTTGCCGATGTCAGGGGCAAATCGGACGCCGAGACCATTGCGGCGATGCTCGCGGTCACGGATTCCCGTTTCCAGGACGAGCTTACGAAGATCGCCAAGGACGCCGGCAAGCTGCCGAAGGCATTTGAAATTCCGCGCGCGCATCGCGAGAATTTTCCGGAACGGGTGGCGGAGGCTTTGAAGCCCGCGCGCGAGACCGGGCTGCTGCCGTCGTTTCCGTTCGGCAGCGACTTTACCGAGATCGAGCAGCGGCTGATCCCGGCGCTGCAGTTGCTGCGGGAAGCGCAGCGGACGCCGCTGCTTCTGCCCGGATTGCTGTGGCAGGGGATGACGCAGCCGCCGGATGCCGCTGGCCTCGAATGCCTGGCGCGGCTGGGCCTCGATCGTCCGACGACGTTTGCGGAGCGTGGTTATCGCGCGCTGGTCAATGCGGCGCTGCAGAGGGCGAAGTAGCACCGGCGCCGTAGGGTAGGCAAAGCGAAGCGTGCCCACCATCGGAGTAGTCAAACCCTCATGGTGAGGAGCGCGTAGCGCGTCTCGAACCATGTGGCCCCGCTAATGCCATTCATCCTTCGAGACGCCGCTGCGCGGCTCCTCAGGATGAGGTCTCACACATTGCAGGTGGGCACGCGCCTTTGCCCACCCTTGTATTAGCGCACCAGATTATACTTGCGTCGTTCCGTGAGGAATGGCCCAGCCTGGGTGGCCACCCGGGCTGGGCCGCCGATCGATCGGATCGATGCCCACCGAAGCCTTGAGGGCTGTCTGTCGTAGCAAGATCGCGGTCGGCACTTCATCGGGACCCGGATGGTTGAACGAACTTTAGGTTCGCATTCACAAGGGAGGGTCGACGAAGATGGCTAAGCGTATCACAGTCTGTGCCGGGATCGATACCGGCAAACGGAAGCTCGACGTGGCAATCGATGGCAACTGCGAGCAGTTGCAGGTCGAGAACACGGCGGAAGGTCACAAGGTGCTATTGGAGTGGCTGCGGCGCCACAAGGTCAAGCGCATTGGGATCGAGGCGAGCGGCGGCTATGAACAAGCGGTCGTCGTCGAGTTGCGACGCAAGCGGTTTGTCGTGGTGGTGTTTCAGCCGGCGCAGGTGCGTGCCTACGCCAAGTTCCACTTGCAGCGAGCCAAGAACGACAAGATCGATGCCGCGCTGATCGCGGCCTGCACTGCTGCGGTCAAGAAGATCCATCCCGCCCCCGATCCCCGGCTGCAGCCTTTTGCCGAACACCTGACGTTGATCGAGCAGATCGGCGAGGATATTAAACTGTACAAGAACCGGCTCGAGACCTGCCGAGATCCGCGTATCCAGAAGGTCTGGAAGGAAGAGATCGCCCGCCTGGCCAAGCGGGCGAGGGTCGAACTCAAGGCTCTGGTGGCCGCGATCCGCGAGCATCGCGACCTCGCCCAGCGGCTCGACCTGATCTACAGCGTCGGCGGCGCCGGGCTGCCGACCGCAGTCGCGATCCTGGTGCGCATGCCCGAGATCGGCCAGCTCAGCCGCGAGCAAGCCGCAGCCCTCGCCGGGCTCGCGCCCTATGACGATGACAGCGGCGAGCAAGTCGGCGCTCGTCACATCGACGGCGGGCGCAAGAGGCTGCGCCGGGCGCTCTATACCGCCGCGCTGCCGGCATCCTTTCGCTGGAACCCGCAGCTTATCGCTCTTTACAAGCGGCTGAAGGCCGCCGGAAAAGAACACAAGCGCTGCCTCATCGCCTGCGCCAGGAAGCTGCTCATCTTCGTCAACACCGTCGTGGCCCGCGGCACGCTGTGGCAAGATGAACCGCCTCCAACCGCCGTAATCGCCCGGACCGGATGAATTCGGTTTCTTGGTTCGACCGCAGCACCGTTTCTTCGTCCCGACCTGCCGCTCCGACGACGTCGCGCGCAGACGCCGTCAAGGATGGCCGTCGCTCTGCTCCCTCCACCGCCACGCTGTCGTCAGGCCACGCCTTGACGGCGGTGAGCACGGCGTCAGCCTCACCGGCGATCGGGTGAAGCTTTAATGGTTGCTACGATTCTTGCTTCGCTCGCTATAGCGAATGTCACCTGTTCTTGTTCACCGGCTTGCGCTTCTCGATGAACGCCGCCATCCCTTCGGAGCGGTCTTCCAGCGCAAAGGTCGAGTGGAACAGGTTGCGCTCGACATTCATGCCTTCCGACAGCGGCGTCTCGAATGCGCGGTTGATGGCTTCCTTGGCCATGGCCGCAGCGGGATGCGACATCGAGGCGATCTTTTCGGCCGCCGAGAGCGCCTCTTCCATCAACTTGTCCGCCGGCACGACGCGGCTGACGAGGCCGGAGCGCTCGGCTTCCGCCGCATCCATCATGCGGCCGGTGAGGCACAGATCCATCGCCTTGGATTTGCCGATCGCGCGCGTCAGCCGCTGGGTGCCGCCGATGCCCGGGATGGTGCCGAGCGTGATTTCGGGCTGGCCGAACTTCGCGGTGTCCGAGGCGATGATGATGTCGCACATCATGGCGAGCTCGCAGCCGCCGCCGAGCGCATAACCGCTGACGGCCGCGATCGTCGGTTTCCGGCAGGTGGCGACGCGGTCGCCGCCGATCGCGGTGAAATCGCTGGAGAACATGTCGATGAAGCTTTTCGGCTGCATCTCCTTGATGTCGGCGCCGGCGGCGAACGCTTTTTCGCTGCCGGTGAGCAGGATGCAGCCGATCTTGTCGTCGGCCTCGAGATCGTCGACGGCTGCCGCGATCTCGCGAAACACGCCGAACGACAGCGCGTTGAGCATTTTCGGCCGGTTCAGCGTGATGATGCCGACCGCGCCCTTGCTCTCGACAATGATGTATTCGAACGTCGCCATGATCCACCCCGGGGTATCCCAATCTGCGCGCAATGTGCCCGCTGCCGGGGTGGGCTTCAAGTGGCGGGAACGGACCCCGGACGTGGGGATGCCGCATCCTGAACGCCGACAGCTACGCCATGAACATGCGCGCGGCAGACGCCATCGTCAGCAGGGCCCCGAAGGCGATAAAGATCTTTCCGATCAGCGAGGTCTTGTCCAGCGTGGAACTATCGCTAGTCACGGCCTGACCGGGGCTCTCCGCTGCCGGTTTGGCCGAAGCCATCGCAACCGTCTGCGTGGAGGGGGCCTCCTGCAACGCACGATCGACGTCGTTGAGCTGGTCGGGGGCAACCACGGCGGCATCGGCCGGTGCCTCCGCGTCAGCTGGCTTGTCCGCCGCCGCCTGCAGGACTGTGCTGGCTTTCTCCGACATCGCCGCCGACATGGCCTTGGCGCTATCGGGGGCCGCATCGGTCGAAGTCATTTGTGCATTGGCGTTGGCGAGCCACTCGGGCATCATCGCGGGTGGGGGACTGCCACTCGCATCAGCGACCTGCTTTTCGTCAGCTTTCTTGCTCTCGGTGGATTTCGTTGCCGCGTGGGTGGATTTGCGATGGGCGGAGCGTTTCTTCAGGTAGCGCGAACCGGTCGTGGCGGACTTGCCGGATGTCGCGCTCTCCGGTTTCGAGACCTCGGCGCTATCCGCACTGGCGGCTATCGCCGGCAGTGGTCCTGCGAAACCTACCAAAAGCCCCGCCGCTAAAATCAATGCCGATCCCGCGCTGGCTTTGATCGTCATGTGGAATCTCCCCATTTGGCCGCCGCCCAGCCCCGAAAAAAGACCCCGCGCCGTGTCCACAGCGCGGCAAAAACAGGGAATCTTCGGGCAACACCGGGCAAAAGCTGGGCAATGGTGTTGCAGCGGACATGTACCGGCGGGCATTTTTGCCGATGCGGGCTCCCTCGGGAGAGCTGCGCGGGGTGCGAGCCTGCGTAATCAATGTTATGAGCCTGCCGTCCGCGCAGCCGGCCGTTCCGATTCCCGACCAGGGGGTGCCCGGCCGGTTGCGCTGGGATTTCCGATCACGACTTCGTGATCGGATCGTCCTGACGTAACAAATTGAAAGATCGACCGAATTGCAGGGTAGGAGCGCTCTTGCGCGAACGGGATGACGAATGGACCGGCCTGATGCGGTCGGCCATTGCAGGCGACAGTGCGGCGTATCATCGCCTGCTCAGGGCCGTCACGCCGGTGCTCCGGGCCGCGGCGCGCCGTGGTCTGGCGCGGGCAGGGCAACCGGTCGATCAATCCGAGGACATCGTGCAGGACATTTTGCTGGCGGTCCATCTGAAGCGGCACACCTGGGACGTCACCGCCCCGTTTGCCCCATGGCTGTTTGCGATCGCCCGCAACAAGCTGATCGATGCGTTGCGCCGCCGCGGCCGGCGCATTTTCATCGACATTGACGATTTCGCCGAAACGCTTCCGGGCGAAACGCCGACCGAGACCGCCTCGGCGAGCGAGGTTGCCGCCCAGCTTCAGACGCTGCCGGCGCGGCAGCGCGACGTGTTGCAGTCGATCGCGGTCGACAGCGCCTCGATCAAGGATACGGCCGCGAAATTTTCGATGAGCGAGGGTGCGGTGCGGGTGGCGCTGCACCGGGGGCTGGCCAGCCTGACGGCGAAGTTACGGGAACAATGAGAATGGATACCGATCGTCTCATTCGAACGCTGGCGGCCGACAACGAGCACCGTGCGCGCCCGGTGGGATACGCGCTGATGCTCGCGCTGCTGGCCGCCGCGCCGGTCTCGCTGCTGATGTTCTTTACCGAACTCGGCGTCAGGCCCGACGTGATGGTTGCGATGCGCAACCCGTTCTTCGACCTGAAATTCGCGGTAACGCTGGCGCTGGCGATTGCAGCGATTGCCGTCAGCCTGCATCTGTCGCGACCCGAAGCCTCGCTGCGCGGATTTGGCTGGCTGCTGCTGGCGCCGGTGGGAATTTTGACCGCTGGGATCGGCGGCGAAATGATGATGCCGCAACGATTGCCGATGATGACGCGGCTGGTCGGCAAGAATTCGTGGGTCTGTCTGACGGCGATTCCGCTGATGTCGCTGCCGATCCTGGCCGGCGCGCTGCTCGGATTGCGTCACGGTGCCCCGTCGCGGCCTGCATTGGCGGGCGCTATCGCCGGACTGTTGTCGGCGGGATTGGCGGCAACGCTCTATGCCTCGCATTGCACGGACGATTCACCGCTATTCGTGGCGGCCTGGTACACGATCGCGACCGCACTGGTGACCGCGATCGGCGCGCTCGCTGGAGCGAAGCTGCTGAAGTATTGACGATTCGCGGCACCATCCCGTAGCCCGGATGGAGCGAAGCGAAATCCGGGACTCTTTTGCAAGCGGATAGGGACCCGGATTGCGCTGCGCTCCATCCGGGCTACGGAAGCACAGTACTCACGCGACAGGCGCATTCTGCTGCATGCGGTGGAAGCGCAGCACCTGCTGCGCCGTCGACGGCCGCAACCGCTCGTAGGTGTCCTTGCAGGTGGCAAGATCGGCCGGCTCCGCGCCGGACAGTTCGTCGCGCATCTTGATGATGGTTCTGACCGTCGACCACGATAAACCTGCGACCTTCGCCAAAATCATCACGCCTTCGGCACGGCTTTCGATCATCATGTTCTCGGCGATCGCCACCGGCACGTTGGCGAGCGCTGCGATCGAGGCGTTGGCCTCGTCGAATTTCCCGGCCGCCGCAAACGACGCCACCTCGGATTCATCGAGCCGGCCGTCCTCGTACAGCGACTTGACCAGCGCGTGCGCGATCGCGGTGTTCCTGGTGATCGTCGAGGTCGCCGAGCGCGCGCGCCGCGTTGCTTCCTTGACCACGGTCGGCACCTCGGCCGCCTGCTGCGGGTTAGCGGCCTCCAGCCGCTGCCGCACCGTGTCGGAGGCTTTGGCGAGCAATTTCAGGTAGAGATGCCGCGGTACTGACGGACGCAGGCCGATGCAGGTCGTGAGACTGTCGTCGCCTTCGGCGCGGCTGACGAGGCGGGTAAAGCCGCGCTCGGTGAACTCCGCGCCCGGATTGTTCACGGTTGACTGGATCACCTCATCGTTGCCGCGCTGGACCAGCACGTCGGTGACCGCACCGCTCAGGGTCCTGCGGGTCGAAATCGCCATCAAATGCGCCTGGCTCTTGCTGCGCGCATTCTCGATCAGGGTCTTGTCGTCGAGCCGCATCGATTGCGACAGCACCGGACCTGCCACCTCGATGACATCATCGAAAGCAAGCGCGCGGATGGTGAGCGGCGGGGCGGTGTCGATCGGGGCGAGCCGGTTGGCCAGCAGCATTTTGGCCGAGGCTTCGATGTGGTCGATCAGGCACTGGAAGACATCGTCGAACAGCCCGACCTGCTCGTCCGAAAAGTCCACCGCGCCGTTGATGAAGAGATCGGTTACCCGGCGCAGGGTCTCGACCCGGCGAGCGACGGTTCCGTGCGCAAGCGTGGACTGCAGCTCATCGAGCAGACTTCCGGGAGAGGGAGACGTGGCGGCTTTCGAAATCATGACTCTGTCCTGGAGCAAAAACCGGCAGCGGATTCTCCGCGGCCGGAACTGAAATATGTCGGATCAGGCGCTGGTAATGCGGTTGCGTCCCTGCGCCTTGGCTGCATAAAGCGCGCTGTCGGCGCGCGCGAGAAATGTGTCTGACGTCTCGTTCGGATTCAGCGTTGCAACACCTGCCGACATCGTCACCTTCATGCCGGGCGAGAACGCGCTCCAGTCGAGATCGGCAATAATGGTACGCAACCGGTCGAGCGCCCGCATCGCCTGGCCGGCGTCCATGTCGGGCAGCACCAGCAGGAATTCCTCGCCGCCATAGCGGCCGAACCGGTCGACGCTGCGGATGTTGGCGAACATCGTGATCGAGAACGTCCGCAGCACCTCGTCGCCGGTTGGATGGCCGTAGGCGTCGTTGATGCGCTTGAACCAGTCGAGGTCGATCAGCGCGATGGAGCAGGGCGATCCGCTGCGGGTCGCGCGGGCGATCTCCTCCTCCAGCATTCGCATGATGCAGCGCCGGTTGGATGCTCCCGTCAATTCGTCGAGTTCGGCAAGTTCCTCGATCCGCTTGTACGCCGCTTTCAGTTCGAAGCTGCGGTCGTAAAGCATCTTGCGCATGGAGCTGCCATACAGTCCCACGAAGGCGCATTGTCCGATGGTGAGGACAAAGGAAAGCATGGCCGCGACGCGTTCGGTTTGGGTGGTAATCGGCAGGCCGATCGGGGTGCTGCTAAAGAGGAAGATCGGCGCCATGCCGATCATGGTGAGCGTCCAGGTGATGATCGCCTGCCGGGAGGTCATTCGCAGCGCGCCGAACCCGAATATGAGAAATACCACGCTCAGGAAGGCAAATCCGATCTGCGGCGCCGCCAGCAGAAAGCAGAGCTGGAGTGCGACGTGGCCGGCGACCTGGAAGATCGTGAGATAGTGGTCCTCGAACCGGTCGTTGAAGTGCGCTTCCGACAACACGACAAAGACCGAGACCAGTCCGACGCCGGAAAGGAAATAGGCCGACGGAATGATGATCGGGACGGTGCCGGCGTAGCAATAGACCAGCAAGACCGACGTGATGAGCGCGTAGCTGACGCCTTGCACGGCCAGCATCTGGCGGCGCTGGCCGGACCGGCGCTTCAATACTTCCAGCGGCAGTCGGACCGGCGCGGCCGTACTGTGGGAGCCTTGCCCCTGAAGCAATGAAGCCGCGCTGTTCATGTCCCGTCGCTATTGGAGTGTGCCGGACGAAACTTTAGGGAATAAAGCCTTTAGGTTTGGTATCTTTTGAAGCCGAGTCGGGTCCGTTAAAACCCTGCCATTGCACTGTTTCGCAACGGAAATCTGCCGGATTCCGATAGTCGGAACCCGCTTGAGCGGGAACGGTCGGGCGTGAAGCAGGTGCTGCCCTGCCGGCGAAGCCTTGCTAAGGTCCTGGGCGTGGCCCGTCTTTAGGAAAGTGTTTCCGTATTATGGTACCAATATTTGGGTTCAGCTCGTTCTTGCCGGGAATATGGCTTGGTAATGTCCGTCTGTGCGGTAGATCACATATGCAATCCGGACATTGCCGTAATGTGAAGAATCTCACCTTTCACATCGAACCGCCGGCCTCTCCCGTCAGACCAACTTTGCGAGACGGCCATTGAACGCGGCACAGGCGGCTTCAGACGAAATTCTGATCGCTCGGATCGCTCAAGGCGACCGGCTCGCCATGCAGGTGCTTTACGGAAGGCACCATGTCAGGGTGTTCCGTTTCGGGCTTCGGCTCGTACGGGATGAACAGATTGCGGAAGACCTCATCAGCGAGGTTTTTCTCGATGTATGGCGTCAGGCTGGCAAGTTCGAAGGCCGATCCGCCGTTACCACCTGGCTCTTGGCGATTACGCGGTTCAAGGCCCTTTCGGCACTTCGGCGCCGCAAGGACGTTGGACTGGACGATGAGACCGCAAACGCGATCGAGGACACGTCCGACGATCCGGAAGTGGTGGTGCAGAAGAAGGATACGGGTGAAGCGTTGCGCAAGTGCCTGACGGCGCTTTCGCCAGAGCATCGGGAGATCGTCGATCTCGTCTACTACCACGAGAAGTCCGTGGAAGAGGTGGCCGAAATCGTCGGTATTCCGGAGAACACCGTCAAGACGCGCCTGTTTTATGCGCGCAAGAAATTGGCCGAGTTGCTGAAGGCAGCCGGCATAGAGCGAGGTTGGCCATGATGGCGGCGAGCAGAAAAATGCTGGATCACGAGCCCGGCGAAATCGAGATGCTGTTGCCGTTCCATGCGGCCGGCACCTTGAGCACGCGCGATGCACGCCGCGTCGAGGACGCGCTCGCCAGCGATCCCGAGCTTGCCCGGCAATACGCAGTCATCCGCGAAGAATATGCCGAGACGATCAGCCTCAACGAGAGCCTGGGTGCGCCGTCCGCGCGCGCCATGGCGAAGCTGTTTGCCGCGATCGACGGAGAGCCCGTGCGCAAGCCATCGCTTTCGGTAAGCCTGTCCGCCCGGGTATCGGAATTTTTCGCAAGGCTGTCGCCGCGTACGCTGGCCTGGTCGGCAAGCCTCGGCGCCGTGGCGTTGCTGTTGCAGGCCGGCTTGATCGGCGCCGTGCTGATGAAGAACCAGACCGCTTCGTTCCAGACCGCCTCGCTGAGCCTGAACGAACCGTCGGCGGCGCCCATTACGCGCGATCTCGCAGGCAGCGTCGCGCCGACGCGTGCGCTGGTGCGGTTTGCGCCGGAAGCCCGGATCGCCGACATCACCGCGCTGCTCGACAACTACCAGGCCTCGATCGTCGACGGCGCCAAGGGCGGCATGTTCCGGCTCCAGTTCGGCAACAAGGCCATGAGCAAGGACGAAGCTGCTGGCCTGATCGGCAGGCTGCAGCGCGAGAAGATCGTCAGCCTTGCGGTGGCAACGCCTTAAGACGCTGCCGGCGCGCCCCGGGAAGGCCGAGGTCCCATGGTTCACGATGGCCCGAATTGGCTGATGAAGACGCGCCGCGCGGCATTGATTTTGTCGGCGGTGTCTCTGCCATTGATGGCCTTCGCAGCCTCGGCGGTTCATGCGCAGGGCATCATGCGCACGCCCAATCTCAATGTCGGGGCGCGAACGCCTACCATCAATCCGACGGTAACGCCGCGGATCAATCCGACCATCGCGGCCCGGCCGAGCGTGAGCGCCGATAGGGTGGCGCGGACGCCGCCATCCCGGGTCGGCGTCATCGGCTCGACCCTGCGAGTCCGCCCGGGCGCCGGCGTGCCGTCGACGCTGCCCCATGCGCGGTTTTCGCCCAATCTCTATCCGGCCTGCCAGAATGCGTTTCGCGGTCCTGACGGCGAATGCTTCGATCGTCCGGTCATGTCGGCCGGCGGCGGCAACGGCGGCTCGTCCAAAAAGGGCAGTGGCGCATCGCGCAGCAACAACGCGCAAGCCGCGGTCAATCTGCGCGCGGTCCGCAACGAACTCGTCGCCGAAATCGACGGCGCGTTGTCCACCGCCGAGGCCGACGAACTGGCGCGGCGTCATGGCCTGGAGCGCATCGCGTCGCAGAGTTTCCCGCTGCTCGGCGGCACAATCGGCCTGTTCCGCATCATCGATAACCGGTCGGTGGACGCGGTGCGCCGCGAACTCGCGGCCGACGGCAGCGTGCGTTCGGTGCAGCTCAATTTCCGCCATTTCCTGCAGGATCAGAAGAGGGCCCCGATCGAGGGCGACGCCGCGCAATATGCGGTCGCCCAGCTTCGGTTGCCGCAGGCCCATGCGCTCGTCCGCGGCATGAACGTCACCATCGCGGTGATCGATTCAGGTGTCGACGTCAAACATCCCGAACTCGTCAATTCGGTCGCCGACAGTTTCGACGCGCTCGGCAGCAAGGAAGGTCCGCATGTCCACGGCACCGGCATTGCCGGCGCGATCGTCGCGCATGCCAAACTGATGGGTAGCGCGCCGGAGGCGAGGTTGCTTGCGATCCGCGCATTCGGCGCGGGATCGAAGGGCGCGGAGAGCACGTCCTATGTGATCCTGAGGGGATTGGACTACGCGGCCGAGCATGGCGCGCAGATCATCAACATGAGCTTTGCTGGCCCGAAGGATCCGCTGATCGAACGGGGGATCGCCGCCACCGCAGCCCGTGGCATCCTGATGGTGGCTGCGGCCGGCAATGCCGGAGCCAAATCGCCGCCGCTCTATCCCGCCGCCAATCCGAACGTCATTGCAGTGAGCGGAACCGACGCGCAGCAAAAGTTGTTTGTGGCGTCGAACCGGGGCAACCACATCGCGATATCAGCGCCGGGCGCGGATATCTTCCTGCCGGCACCGGATGAAAAATATCAGATCACGTCGGGCACCTCGTTCTCCGCCGCCTATGTCAGTGGCGTTGCGGCGCTGTTGCTGGAGCGCAATCCTGCGTTGAAGCCTTCCGATGTTCGCGCGATCCTGACGAAGACCGCCCGCGATCTCGGCGCCCCCGGCCGCGACGATCAGTTCGGAGCAGGCGAGGCCGACGCCTTTGCCGCGGTCACCGCGGCGGCCGCCGCGCCGGCGGTTCCGCTTGCCTCGGTTTCCGGCAAGCCTGCGGGAGAAAAAACGCCGGCGCTCGACCCGCCTGCCGATAACGCTTCCGTGAGCCGGGCGCTGAATGACTCCCAGCCATCGATGGCGGCGGACAAATCGGCCGCAAACGCCGCAAAACAGCCTGCTGCACAGTGATTTTCCGGCGGTCGTCCCGAACACCAGGTTAAAAAAAATCGCCCGGCGTTTTGAACGTCCGGCGAGGGTGCTGCGACTTATCTATGTGGGAGCGGTAATCCCTCCCCATCGGCTGTATTCGGCGCGAGCGCCCATCCACCCCAAGCGCCCCATATGGCTTGACCCGTCCGGTTGTCCCCCCGGACGGGTCTTTCATTTTCGGAAACAGGTTTTTTGGAAGAAGCCGCGTCGCGTGGATTTGCCGACCGCGGACTTTCCGTTCGGCTGCGTGACGCGCGATATTTCCTCGTGTCTTCCCAAACGAAATTATCGAGGCGCTTCGCAACGCGGCCATGCTGCCGTGCAGCTTGACGGTGAACAGAGCTGACAACTCCGTATTTGTCCGGGTTTCTTCGATCCGCTGCGCGCTCCGTAGCTCCACGTACTGGACAAGGAGAAAGTTTTCCACAGAATATACCTGTCACGTCCAATTGATTCGTTTCAGGTTGCGTCTGCGTCCGTCTCTCTCTTACGGGCTGATTTATGGCACATCCTGCAGACGTGGCACGCGGCCGCAACATTGTTGCGCGCTGGTGCAACCTTGCCGAGCAACGGCTGGAACACCTCACCGAACTGTTCGAGACCGGGCGCTGGCGCCGCTATCACACCGAACTCGAATTTCTCGAAAACATCCAGGAAGCCAAGGCCGCCGTCGAAACCTGGCGTGACCTGTTGAGCCGCGAAGCCGCGCTCGACAACACGGCGATCGACATGGCCTGGCTTGGCCGCTGTCGTACGGCGCCGCTGCTGCTGACGCCGCTGCCGCGCGATGAAGGGTTCCGTCAGCCGGTTGTACAGCTTCAACCGAAACCAGCACCAGTTGCGGCGCCGCCGCGGCGCGACATTCCCGCCGACGTTCTGGTCGCGCTCGAAAGCCGGCTCGCCGTCGCGGACGAGGCGCCGTCTGTGCCCGACGCGCCGGCGCTGGACGAAATGCCGTTGCCGCCGCTCAGTCTCGACACGATGAAGGAACGCTATCCGCTGCTGCGCAACGCGCTGTAGCGCGGCGCGAACTAGCGCCGCACCGCGTTGCCTCCGACCACCACCTGTGCGTAGCGCTGGGCGCCGTCGGCTGACAGGTCGGTCGTAATGGCGCGGGCGTGGTCGAGGCCGACCACGGCGCCGCGCGGGGTTTCCGAAATCATGTTGTTGTTGACCAGCGCCGTGCCAGCGCCTGGCAGCACCGACACGCCGACGCCGACGAAGGCGTTGCGGATCACATTGCCGGTGATGGCGACGTCGCGGAGATATTTGCCCCAGCCGGCGATGATACCGAACGAGGGCGCGTTTTCGATCACGTTGCCTGACACCGTCGAGTCCGCTTCGACATAGATGCCGATCCCGGCGTCGTCGTCGGGCGCGGTGCCGATCGGCCGCTTCGGCAGCAGATTGCGAATGATGTTACCCTGCACGACGGCGATGCGTCCGCCTTCGTTGAAATTGCAGACGGAGACGCCGACGGCGGCACCGTCGACGGTGTTGTTGGCGATCACGGCGCCCTCGAACGCAAATTCCGAATAAAGCGCGACCTCGCGGACATTGCTGACGCTGTTGTCAGTGATGTGAATATTCGATGCCGAATTGCCGCGCACCGCCGAGTAGTCGCAATTCTTGATGCGATTGCCCCGCACGATGACGTTGCTGGCGCGGAAGGCGTTGATGGCGTTGCCGTATTGCCCGGAGCCGCCGGGGCCGGCCTTGATGTCCTCGATGCGGTTGTCGATCACCAGCGTGCCGTCGTCACCGATCGCCGTGCGCAGGATTTCGATGCCGTTGTCATTGGTATCCCTGATGGTGTTGCGGGAGACGATCAGGCCCAGCGCATCGAACGATACCACCGCCGTGGTCGCGATCTTGGTGAAGATGTTGCCGGAGATGTCGCCGGAAACCTGTTCCAGCCAGATGCCGTTGCCGCCACTGGCCGTGATTTCGCAATCGGCGATACGGACGTCGCGTCCGCCGAGGCAATGCACGAGACCGCGGCGCGTCGGCAACGGAATGTTGCCGCCGTCGAAGGTGATGCCGGTCAGGCCGACGCTGTTGGCGCCTTCACCCTGCAGCATCGAGGCGCCGCCGCTGAACACGAGCTTGGTCGCGCCGCGCACGCCGACCAGTTGCGTGCCGTTCGAGAGACGCAGCATGCCGGTGCGATAGACGCCGGGCGGCAGCGCCAGCGGCGCTTGCGCGCGCGCGGCTTCGTCGATGGCGCGCTGCAGTTTCGCGGTTTGATCGTCGGGGCTGCCGGGACGCACGCCATATTGCGTGACATCGCGGCCAAGCGCCGAGGTTAGCGGCGCCGCGCGCGCGGGTTCGGGCGACATCGCCAGCGCGCCGGCCATTCCGGCGGCGGATGCTCCAATGAGATGACGGCGGTTCATGTCCATGGTGAATAACCCTCGCGCAATGCAGAGCGCGGCATTCGCGCCTTCATAGGTATCGCGAAATTGCGGTCCGGCATGGTGAAGACGAGGCAGGAGCTCGGTGATTGTTCGGGGTAGGGTTAATGTTGGGTACGAGCGCAGTCCGATCCGTAGGGTGGGCAAAGCGCAGCGTGCCCACCAAATCGCTCAGTGCACGAAGATGGTGGGCACGGCGCGAAGTGCGCCTTTGCCCACCCTACGAAGTTACGCAGCCCTTCGCGCCAGCCTCACCATTTCCAGCAGCATCGCTTCGCCGGCGTCGACCAGTTCTTCCAGCGTGATGCGCGAAAAGCCCTTGCGCCTGACCGCGCCGCCGCGCGCCAGCGGCGGGATGTGGACGAAGGCGGCGAGGCGGGGGCCGTTGTCGGCATTGATGGACTCGATCGCGCGCCAGCTCAGATAGTTGCAGAGATAGCTTCCGGCATCGCGCGAGGCTCGGGCGTCGAGGCCGGTGCCCTTGGCTGCACGGAGCAGTTTCGCGGTGTGCGGGCCGAACCTTTGCGCGTCGGCACCGTCAGCGATCGAGCCCTTGCGGGCGCGGGTTTGCGCGGCGTCGGGCCACAACATGGTGACGGCATTGCGGGCGCGGGTCTCGACCCGGAGATAGCCGGTGCGGCCGGCGAGGCCGAACATCAACAGTGCGTGCGGCTGGTGCTTCTTCAGAGCCTGCGGCAATTCGTGGTCGACCGCCTGATAGGTCACGGGAAAGATATGGCTGGACAGTTTGACGTCGGTGAAAGCGGGACGTCGCAGCCGCGTCAGACGCGCCACCAGCGGCTGCGTTGGATTGTAGGGCGCACCGGGAAACGGGCCGAAGCCGGTGACGAGAATGCGAAGTTTTTCGCTCACCGCAGCCACTCCGCGATCTGTTCGGCGGCAACCGCCGGCGTGATGCGGCCTTCCGCGACCTCGGCCTCGGTCTTCTTCACCTTGGCGCGGATCGCGGGATCGGCGCGCAGCCGCGCCATCATCCGTTGCTCCAGCATCGACCACATCCATTTCACCTGCTGCTCGCGCCGCCGTCCCGCGAACTCGCCGGAGGCATTCATGGCGGTGCGGTGATCGAGAATCTTCTGCCACAGCGTGTCCATGCCGGTTCCGGTCAGCGCCGAATAGGTCAGCACTGGCGGATGCCAGTGTTCCGAGCGGGGGCTCAGGATATGCAGTGCGCCGCGATATTCGGCCGCCGCCAGATTGGCGCGCTTGATATTGTCGCCGTCGGCCTTGTTGATGGCGATCATGTCGGCGAGCTCGACCAGGCCTTTCTTGATGCCCTGCAATTCGTCGCCGGCGCCGGGCAGCATCAAGGCCAGAAAGAAATCGGTCATGTCGCAGACGGCGGTCTCGGACTGGCCGATGCCGACGGTCTCCACCAGCACCACGTCGAAGCCGGCGGCTTCGCACAACAGCATCGCCTCGCGGGTCTTCGCGGCGACGCCGCCGAGCGTGCCTGACGACGGCGAGGGCCGGATGAAGGCGGCGTCGGAATTCGCCAGCCGCGCCATTCGCGTCTTGTCACCAAGGATCGAACCGCCGGTACGGGCCGAGGAGGGGTCCACCGCCAGCACCGCGACCTTGTGGCCGCGCTCGATCAGGAACATGCCGAGCGCGTCGATGGTGGTGGATTTGCCGACGCCAGGCGAGCCGGTGATGCCGACACGGACCGCCTTGCCGGTGTCCGGCAACAGCGCCTGCACCAGATCGCGTGCCGCGGCCTGATGATCGCCGCGCCGGCTTTCGATCAGCGTGATCGCGCGCGCCAGCGCCGCGCGGTGGCCGGCGCGGAGTTCTTTGGCGAGTTTCCCGACATCGGGGGAAGTATTCTTCGGCAGGGTCATGGCTTGGTTTACAACGCCCGCGCCATGCAGGCGAGGGGGCCTTGCGCAGTCCTTCAGCGCGCCGACGCGGCGGCGGGCGCCCCGCGCCTGAGCCGCCGCCACACCCAGACCAGCACCGGCCAGATCAGCGCGCCGATCGCCATCGCAGCCAAGATCGCGGCGATCGGACGCTCGAAGAACGGGAATACACTGCCGTCGGATTTGATCAGCGAGGTGACGAAGCTCTGCTCGATCATGGTGCCCATCACGATGCCGAGCACCATCGCGGCGACCGGATAGCCGTTCTCCTCCATGACATAGCCGATGACGCCGAAGGTCGCGACGATCACGACGCCGAATATGTTGTTGCCGATGGCGAAGGAGCCGACGGCGCAGCACAGCATGATGACCGGCATGACGGTGGAACGCGGCGCGCGCAGCACGTAGCTTGCAAGCCTGATCATGACGATGCCGAGCGGGATCATGATGATGTTGGCGATGATGAACATCAGGTAGATCGCATACATGCTCGACGCTTTTTCGGTGAACAGCGTCGGGCCGGGATTGAGCCCCTTCATGTAGAGCACGCCGATCGCGATAGCCGCGATGGTGTCGCCGGGGATGCCGAACAGCAGCGAGGGCACCCAACCGGAGGCGATGCTGGCGTTGTTGCTGGCGCCGGCTTCGACCAGGCCCTCGACATGGCCGGTGCCGAACTTCTCGGGCTCTTTCGAAAAGCGCTTGGACATGGCGTAGCTGACCCAGGCCGCCATGTCGGCGCCGGCGCCCGGCAGCACGCCGATGATGATCCCGATGATGTTCCCTCGCGTCATCTGCCAATTGTATTTTTTGGTGAGCTTCCACTGGCCCGCCAGGATGCTTCCGAATTTGCGCCGCGGGATCGGCGGCGGCTCCGGCGTCAGCATCGCGCGCATCACCTGCGCCACGGCAAACACGCCGACCAGCGCCGGGATCGGTTCGATGCCGCCGAACAAATTGGTCATGCCGAAGGTGAAACGCGGCACGCCGCCGGGGTTTTCGATGCCGATGCACGCGACCAAGAGGCCGATGAACATGCTGGCAATCGCCTTCACCGGCGAGGAGCGCGCGACCAGCGTGGCGCACATCAGGCCGAGGAATGCGAGCCAGAAATATTCGAAGGTCGAAAACGACAGCGCGATCTCGGCGAGCGGCGGCGCGAGGATCATCAGCGAGAGCGTGCCCGCGATGCCGCCGACGGCGGAGAACCACACGCCGGCGCCAAGCGCAAGCTCAGCCTCGCCCTTGCGCGTCATGGCATAGGCTTCGTCCGCGTAGGCCGCCGAGGCGGGGGTGCCGGGAATGCGGAGCAGGGCGCCCGGGATGTCACCGGCGAAGATCGCCATCGTGGATGCGGCGACGATGGTGGCGATCGCGGCGATCGGCGACAGATAGAAGGTGACGGGGACCAATAGCGCAGTCGCCATGGTCGCTGATAGCCCGGGCAGCGATCCAATGACGAGGCCATAGACCGATGCCGCGAGCATCGCGACGATGACTTCCCAGGTGGTAATGAGCGCAAACGCTTGGGCGAGGGTGTTGAGCATCGGTCACCAGGGCATCGGCAAAACGCCGGGCGGCAGCGGCACGCGCAGCAATTTTGAGAAAATCAGGTGGATGCCGATCGGCGCCAGCACGGCGAGCGGCAGCGCAACCTTCCAGCGGGCGCCGAGCGCGGTTGCGGTCACGTACACGATCAGCGTCGCCGTAAGGATGAAGCCGAGCCGCTCGGCGATCGCCACATAGAACAGCAATAGCGCCGGCGGGAGCAGGGCGCGCAGTCCGTAGAGCTTGCCGGTCGGCGGCTTCACCTGGCCGCCCTCGACCGGAATAAGATGTTCTTCTTCCTCGAAGCTGCGGCCGATCCCCAATGCAATCGCGAGCCCGCATAGCGCGAGGCCCGTTCCGATCACCAGCGGAAAGACGTTAGGTCCGACCGGCTGGCCGGGCACCGGCGGCAACTGCCAGCCGCCATAGGCGGCAGCCGCGCCGAGACCAACGAGAAACAATCCCGTGACGCGATCGGGAAGACGCATAGATAAGCTCCGCGGATATCGAGCGACGTCAGCCGATGAAGGTCAAGCCTTCGACAGGCCGGCGGCCTTCATCGCCACGCCCATCTGGGCGTCGCCCCTGTCCATAAAGGCTGCGAATTGGGCCGCATCGCCCCACACCGTTCCGAAGCCGCGATTGCTCATGAAGTCCTTGAACTCCTTGGAGTCGTAAACCTTCTTCAGCGACGCCGTGAGCTTGGTCGCGACATCAGCCGGCAGGCCTTTGGGACCGGCAATGCCGCGCCACGCACCGGTCGAATAGTCGATGCCTATGGCTTCCTTCAGCGTCGGCACATCGGGGAATGCAGGATTGCGCGCCGTAGCCATGACGGCGAGGCTGCGCGCCTTGCCGGCCTCGATGATCGCGCGGGCTTCCGGCACCGAGCAGGTGGTGAGGTCGAGACCGCCGGCCGCGAGATCCTGCATCGCGGGCGCGGCACCGTTCGACGGCACCCATGCCACGTGGTTCGGCGCCAGTCCCATCGCCTGCATCCAGCCGACCAGCGCCAGATGCCAGATGCCGCCCTGGCCGGTGCCTGAGGCTTTAAACTTGCCGGCAGGCGCGGCCTTGATGGCGTCGGCGAGCTCTTTCACGGTCTTGTAGGGCGAGGTGGAACTGACCTGGATGCCGGGCGGGTCCTCGTTCATCAGCGCGAGCGGCGTGTAGCTCTTTGGTGCTAGTTCGGTGAGCCCCTGCCAGTGCATCATCGAGATTTCCACCGTCAGCATGCCGATGGTGTAGCCGTCGGGCTGTGCGGTTGCGATGGCGGAATGGCCGACCACGCCGGAACCGCCGGTGCGGTTGACCACGTTGAACGGCTGGCCGAGGTCTTTTTCCAACAGCGCCGCAACAATGCGCGCGGTCGCGTCGGTGCCGCCGCCGGCACCCCATGGCACGATCACGGTCACCGGCCGTGCCGGATAGGCCTGCGCCGATGCCGGCTTGAAACCAAAGCCTGCGACGGCTGCGGCAGCAGCAGACGAAGCCGCGAATGCGCGGCGGGTAATCTTTTTGGACATGGTGATCCTCCCTGCGGCGCCGCGAGGTCAGGCGCTCTTGTAATATCCGCATTGTAGGCGGCTTTGCGCTCCCCTCGCAAGGCATTGGTAGTGAAGCGGTTTCATCACCGGTGGGCATCTCGCCACATCCGGAAATCGGGTGGCGGCGATCGGGCTACCCGGAATAGGTATCCATGTGCGGCCCGGCATCGAGCCGCGATCGATTGCGGAGAGAACCATGACGACAGCTTATTACAGCACCGTGCTGAACCATCCCCTGGAAACCGTGTGGGCGCTGATCCGCGATTTCAACAATTATCCGGCGTATATCGAAGGCGTCAGCGAAAGCGTGATTGAGGATGACCAAGGCGGGGCGACGAAGTCGGCGCAGTCAGGCGCTTCTGCTATCTCGGCAACTGGATCAGGCAGCGGCTCGCCGACCATTCGGACGAAGCGCATTCGCTGACCTATGCCGGCATCGAGCCGTTTCCGTTTCCGGCCGGGTTGGCGCCTGACGCGACCGGGCCGACGCGCTACGAGGGAACGATGCACCTGCTGCCGGTCGTCGAGGGCAACCGCACCTTCATCGAATGGTCCGTGAAACTCGACACCGCGCCGCAGGACGCGGATCGCTGGCAAGCACTGTTCGTGTCATGGATTCCGGACTGGACGCATTCGCTCGAACGCTCGCTCGGCCGCCGTGCCGCTTGATCCGCCGTCATTGCGGCCGGTCTTCATCTTCCTTCGGGCGCGCGCCGCCGAAAATTCTGGCGCCCTCCGGCGTCAGATAAGGCTTCAACGTCTCCCACGGCACGAAGGCGATATACTCGCCTTCGGCATAGGAGCCGACCGCGTAAGGCGCGTAGTGAAAGGTCAGGCCGGAGCTCTTGCCTTCCTCGGTCGATGGCGCCAGCGAGACCGGCCCGATCTTGAGAAGCTTTGGCTCGATGGCTTCGATGGCGCTGGTATCAGTGCCTTCCGCGCCGCGTTTCTTTTTCTCGACCTCGAGGGATGCAATGACGCCTTGCCGCATCGCTTTCAGCGTCGGGCCGTTGTCGGCCGTTTCGGTGAAGAACGGGCGAATGCTGATGCGTTTGCCCGCTGACTTGTCCCACAGGATCGTATCGGACGAGCTGTTGGGGTGCGCGCCGCCAGTATATTCATAGTCGCCCCTGACGATGCTGACATAGCGGCCGTCGACCACCGAGCGGATCTCGTATTTCCGCTCAAACGACCACGCGTTGCGGAACAACTCGGGGTCCTGCTTGCGTTCCTTGTCGGCATCGGCACGGTTCTTCACGGCCCATGCCTTGCCCTCGGCCAGGCAGTTCGCCGCCAGCGCCGGATCGGCCTTGATCTTCGCGTCGAGGGTGACGCTGGCCTCGACCCATTTGGTCTTGATGGAAAAGTCCGGCTTGGGCTCGGCGGCAAACGCGATGCCGAGCGCCGCCGTGCATGCGACTGCGCCCGCCAAACCAATTGTCCTGACGAATGTGAGGAATGCAATGCCGCGCAAGGGCAATCCTTTGAAGAAACTGGGCCCGGCGGAGAACTACTCCGCCGCCTCGCTGCTGTGGCCGAGCCGGGCGTTGAGCTTGTGGATCAGCTCTTCGGCCGCATCCGAGATCACGGTGCCGGGCGGGAAGATCGCTTCGGCGCCGGCCTTGTAGAGCGCGTCATAATCCTGCGGCGGAACCACGCCACCGATAATGATCATAATATCCTCGCGGCCGTGCTTCTTCAGCGCGGCCTTGAGTTCCGGCACCGCGGTGAGATGGGCGGCCGCCAGCGATGACACGCCGAGGATATGCACGTCGTTCTCCACCGCCTGCCGCGCCGCCTCATCGGCGGTGGCAAACAGCGGCCCGATATCGACGTCGAAGCCGACATCGGCAAAGGCGGACGCGATCACCTTCTGGCCGCGGTCGTGGCCGTCCTGGCCGATCTTGGCGACGAGGATGCGGGGGCGGCGGCCCTCGGCGTTCTCGAACGCGTCAATCAGTTCCTGCACCTTCTCAACCCGGTTGGACATGGCGGACGCCTCCCGCTTGTAGACGCCGGTGATGGATTTGATTTCGGCGCGGTGACGGCCGAACACTTTCTCCATTGCGTCCGAAATTTCGCCGACGGTGGCCTTTGCGCGCGCAGCGTCAATCGCCAGCGCCAGCAGATTGCCGTTGCCTTCGCCGGCGCTGCGCGTCAGCGCGGCCAGCGTCTGATCGACTTCCTTCTGGTCGCGCTCGGAGCGCAGCCGCTTCAGCTTGTCGATCTGCAGGCGGCGCACGGTGGAGTTTTCCACCTTGAGCAGGATGATCGGTGCTTCGTTGGTTGGCTTGTACTTGTTGACGCCGATCACCGCCTGCTTGCCGGCATCGATCCGGGCCTGCGTTTTGGCGGAGGCTTCCTCGATCCGCAGTTTCGGCACGCCGGCTTCGATCGCCTTCGCCATGCCGCCGAGCGCCTCGACCTCCTGGATATGTCCCCAGGCTTTCGCCGCGAGATCCCGGGTCAGCCGTTCGACGTAATAGGAGCCGCCCCAGGGATCGATGATGCGGTTGGTGCCGCTTTCCTGCTGCAGGAACAATTGCGTGTTGCGCGCGATCCGGGCCGAAAAATCCGTCGGCAGCGCCAAGGCTTCGTCGAGCGCATTGGTGTGCAGCGACTGGGTGTGGCCTTGGGTCGCCGCCATCGCCTCGATCGTGGTGCGCATCACATTGTTGAAGACGTCCTGCGCGGTCAGCGACCAGCCGGAAGTCTGGCAATGCGTGCGCAGCGAGAGCGAACGCGGGTCCTTCGGATTGAACTGCGTCAGCAGCTTGGCCCACAGCAGTCGCGCGGCGCGCATCTTGGCGACTTCCATGAAGAAGTTCATGCCGATCGCCCAGAAGAACGACAGCCGCGGCGCGAAGCGGTCGACGTCGAGGCCGGCCGCCAGGCCGGCGCGCAGATATTCGACGCCGTCGGCGAGCGTATAGGCGAGCTCGAGGTCCTGAGTCGCGCCGGCTTCCTGCATGTGATAGCCGGAGATCGAGATCGAATTGTACTTCGGCATTCTTTGCGAGGTGTACGCAAAGATGTCGGAGATGATCCGCATCGAGGGCGCCGGCGGATAGATGTAGGTATTGCGCACCATGAACTCTTTCAGAATGTCGTTCTGAATGGTGCCCGAGAGTTTTTCCGGCGGGACGCCCTGTTCCTCGGCCGCCGCAACGAACAGCGCGAGGATCGGCAGCACCGCGCCGTTCATGGTCATCGACACGCTCATCTGGTCGAGCGGAATGCCCGCAAACAGCGTGCGCATGTCGTAGATGGAATCGATCGCCACGCCCGCCATGCCGACGTCGCCGGAGACGCGAGGATGATCGGAATCGTAGCCGCGGTGGGTGGCAAGATCGAATGCGACCGACAGGCCCTTTTGTCCGGCGGCGAGGTTGCGGCGGTAGAACGCATTGGAATCTTCCGCCGTGGAGAAGCCGGCATATTGCCGGATGGTCCAGGGCTGGTTGACATACATCGTCGGGTAGGGGCCGCGCATGAAGGGCGCGATGCCCGGCCAGGTCTCGAGGAAGTCGATGCCTTCGAGATCGGCCTCGCTGTAGCCCGGCTTCACCGGGATACCCTCGGGCGTCAGCCACGGCTCGGCGGCGCCGGCGGGTTGGGCCGGAGCAATTGCCTCGAACTTGATATCCGCGAAGTTCGGAATGCGGGTCATGATTTTACCATTGCTGTTTTTTGGTGCCGAACCCGACGCTCTATCTCGTCCCTAACATCCTTAATCTCGCACTCGACCAGATAAAGAGTTCCTCGCCGTCCTCTGAAAATCCAAAAATAGCCGATCCAAATCTTGTAAGCCCACCGGGCATGGATCGGGCCACGTCCGAACGGCCACTCCGGACCATGGTAGATAATCCCTCTGAGGCTGCCCACACGAGGCTCTGATCCAAATCGTGCGATCCTGTATTCTACGAGCCGGTCAAATTCCGAACTCAGCTCGGCGTCGCTGAGCTTCGTCAAATCACCTCTCAAGTTGATTCCAAAGCGCATCCTGATCCATCGTCTCAAGTACCAAATCCAACAATATCATAAGCGAACCCAAACGTCGTTGTCCTGTCCGCTTCATCTCAATCATGGTCCGGATGCTGGTGGCTGACGATGGTGGCCATCTTTTCCGGGCCGTAGTTCTGCTGCGTGGTCTGGCTCGGCAGGTTGGCGATGCCGACCACCCAGCCGAGCCGAGACTCGGATCCATATTGCCGGGTCGGCACCACCCGGTCGGGGCGGTCGAACGCGCCGGTCATGATCTCGATCCGGGGGCCGCCGATCAGCCGGTAGGTTAGGGGCGTGCCGCAGGCCGCGCAGAAATCGCGCTCGGCGATGGAGGAGGACTGAAATGTCGCCGGCTTGCCGCGGGTCCAGGTGAAATGCTCGTGCTCGATATCGGCGAGCGAGGCAAAGGGCGCACCCGATGCTTTCTGGCACATCCGGCAATGGCAGATGCTAACCTTGGTCGGCGCTTTCGACATCGCGAAGCGGACGGCGCCGCACTGGCAGCCGCCAGTCAGCACCGTCTTATGGTTGTTTTCCGTCATGCTCGCTCCATCCGCTGCCAGGCTTCCTGCAGCATCGCCAGGGCATCGCCGCCGGCAAAGATGAAGTCGCCGACACCGGCCGTGCGCAACGCGGCCTCCTGTTCGCCGGGCCGCCCTGCCAGATAGATATGTCTGGCGCCGGCGGCTTGAAGGGCCCTGGCGGCGGCCGCTGCGTGTTCCGCATAGACCTTGTCGGACGAGCACAGGCACGCAATAGCCGCGCCGGACGCCCTGAACGCGGCGGCAAGCGCTGCGGGGTCAGCAAAACCTTGCGTGTCCAACGCCTCGACGCCGCCGGTCTCGAAGAAGTTCTTGGCGAAGGTGGCGCGCGCTGTGAAGTCGGCGGCCGTGCCGAGATTGGCGAGGAAGATTTTTGGCCGCGCGCCTGATGTCTTGAGCGCACTGTCCGACTTGTCCCGCAGCGCCTCGAACGGCGCGGCCAGCCGCATTGGCGGCAGCGGATCGAACTTGAATTTTGCCTCGCCATAGGGCGGCAGCACCACCGGCTTCGCATCGAGCACGGCGACTTCGGCTTCGTGCAGGTTCGGAAATTCGCTGGCACCGGTGAGCACGTCTCTCCGCTTGGCGATATTGGCCTCGCGTGCGGCCCGGGCCGCTGCGACCTTGCGCTGGATCAGGTTCTGTTCGAGCGCGGGGAACATGCCGCCGGCCTTCTCGATCTCCTGAAACAGCGACCATGCGGCTTCGCAAAGCTGCTTCGTCAGAGTTTCGATGCCGCCGGAGCCGGCCGCGGGATCGGAGACCTTGGCGAGGTTGGATTCTTCCAGCAGCACCAGTTGCGTATTGCGCGCGGCGCGCCGGGCGAACGGGTCGGGCAATCCCAAGGCCAGCGTGTGCGGCAATACGGCAATCGCGTTGGCGCCACCGAGGCCGGCCGAGAAGGTCGCTACCGTCGCGCGCAACATGTTCACGTAAGGATCGCGTTGCGTCAGCATGCGCCAGGCGGTATCGGCGGCGACGAACAGCGGCTTGGGTGTCAGGCCGCAGGCCTGTTCAATTCGCGCCCACAACAGCCGCAGCGCCCGGAATTTCGCCAGCGTCAGGAACTGGTCGGCATCTGCGCTAAGCCGCGCATAGACCATGCCTTGCGCATCTTCGAGCGCAATTCCAGCTTGCTCGATCGCGCGCAGATAAGCGACACCGGCCGCCAGCACGTATGCCAGCTCCTGCACCTCCGATCCGCCCGCATCGTGGATCACCCGTCCATCGGCTGCCGTAAACCGGCCCTTGAAGCCGATCGCTGCAATGTCTCTGACGACGCTTGTGGTCGCGGTCACGATCTCGGCCCAGTCATTGGGGCTGGAGCCCCATGCCGCACGAGATCCGAGCGGGTCGAGACCGAAGCGGATGTCGCAGGCCGCAGGATCAATGCCTTTGCGCTTGATGTATTCGGCGACGTGAATGGCGGCCATTCGCGACTGCGGGCCGATCTGAAGTTCGATGCCGATGCCGGCGTCGAGATAAATACCGTCGAGAACCTGCGCGATGGCCTCCGCTGAAGGATCCAGCCCAAAACCGTGCGCGCCATTGGAGCCTGCGAACACGAGCGTTAGCCCCGTGGCGCCGTTTTCGAGATCATGCAACGCCTGCGCAGTGGCCTGCCTCGCATCCGGATGGTCGATCCGCTGCATGATTTGCCAGGGCGCGGCGGCGGCGCGGCCAGCGACGGGCGCAGCACCCTGCGCGCGGGGATAAATCGGATCGATCTTCAATCCATCGGCAGTCTTGCTGACCAGTTTCTCGAACGGCGCGCCCTTCAGCACCCCGTCGACCAGCTTGCGCCAGTCCTCGTAGGTCGCCTGCGGAAATTCCGCGGCCAGTGTCAGCTCGTCAGTCTTGGTCATCCGGCCCATTAATCCCTGGTCGTCTCTTGATTTGGCCGGAAATTGCCACGGGGCGGCCGCCAAGCCAAACGGTTGTTTTGGGGTCTTTCGGGGTCAATCGAGGTCGGGCAACCGCTGGATACCCGCGGTCGACAACTGCGCTAGCGCATCCCGGACCCGGCGTCCCGCAATGACACGGTCGGGCGCGATCTCGGCCAGCGGCACCAGCACGAAGGCGCGCTCGAAAGCCCGCGGATGGGGCAGCGTCAGTTCCGGCTTGTCGATTCTGACGTCGTCATAGGCGATCAGGTCGAGGTCGAGGGTGCGCGGACCCCAGCGTTTCTCATTGGCGCGGTCGCGGCCGAACTTCTTCTCGATCTTGTGCAGCGTGAACAGGAGCGCATGCGGATCGAGGCTGGTTTCGATCTCGATGCAGGCGTTGGTGAAGGGCGCCTGCTGTTCGTCGCCCCAGGGCGGGGTGGTGTAGTCGGAGGAACGCGCCAGCAGGGCGGCCTGTGTCATGCCGCAAATATTGGAGATGGCCTTGTTGAATGTCGCGCGGACGTCGCCGACATTGCCGCCGAGCGCGATCAGCACATCCGCCATCTCAGGGCGATTGCCGCTTGCGCGTCAGCACCACGCCGACATCCTCGAAGATCGCGGCAATCGGCGCATGCGGCTTGTGCACGGTGACCTTGACCGCATCGATGCGCGCAAACGCCGCGAGTGTCGCGTCTGCAACGGCGCCGGCGGCGCGCTCCAGCAGCTTGTAATTGGTGTTCTTGAACGCCGCCGTCGCGGTCGCCACCACACTGGCATAGGATACGGTGTCGGACAGGTGATCGGTGCGTGAGGGTTCCGACAGGTTGATGGAAAGTTCGAGATCAATGACGAAACGCTGCCCGACTTCGGTCTCGTGCTCCATCACGCCGTGGCGGGCATGGATGACGACGCCGGTGATGAAGATCGTATCGCTCATTCCTGTTCCCTGATTGCGGCGGTGACGCGCAGCGCCTGTACGGTCTCGGCGACGTCATGCGCCCGGATGATCCGCGCCCCGTTTTGAGCCGCCAGCAGATGCGCGGCAATCGAGCCGCCGAGACGCTGATGCGGCTCCGATGGCGTCACCGTGCTGATGAAACGCTTGCGCGAGGCGCCGACCAAGAGTGGAAATCCGAGCGACTGCAACTCGCCGAGCCGCGCCAGTGCGATC
The DNA here is from genome assembly GCF_036924515.1 of Bradyrhizobium sp. AZCC 1610. Classification (NCBI taxonomy): domain Bacteria; kingdom Pseudomonadati; phylum Pseudomonadota; class Alphaproteobacteria; order Hyphomicrobiales; family Nitrobacteraceae; genus Bradyrhizobium; species Bradyrhizobium sp. AZCC 1610. Next base: position 1,899,781 of record NZ_JAZHRR010000001.1, read on the forward strand.
ATGCTCTGCTCGGGCGTCTTGCCGAAGCCGATGCCGGGGTCGAGCACGATCTTGTCAGGCGAAATTCCCGCTTTCGCCGCGATGTCGAGCGAACGCGCGAAGAAATCGGCGATATCCTGCATGATATCTACAGCGGGATCGGCGCTATCGCGGTTATGCATGATGATGACGGGCACGCCGCGCTCGGCGACGAGGCCAGCCATACCGGAATCGCGCTGCAAGCCCCAGACATCGTTGGCGACGGCGGCGCCCTGATGGAGCGCCCAGGCGACCACGGCCGATTTCATGCTGTCGATCGACACGGGAATGCCGAGCGCGACGATTTCGGGAAGCACGGGCTGCAGGCGCTTCAATTCTTCTTCTGCCGAGATCGGTTCCGACCCGTAGGGCCGGGTGGATTCCGCACCGATGTCGATGATGTCGGCGCCTTCGGCGATCATCCGCCGGGCCTGGGCCAGCGCGCGCTCGGGGGCGGCGAATTGCCCGCCGTCCGAGAATGAATCGGGCGTTACATTCAGCACGCCCATCACTGCCGGATAGGGCCTGGACAGCAGCACAGGCAGCACCGGATGACCGGCCGGACCGGTCGCGGCGGTGGGGCTGGGCTTGGCTGCGATCATTCGGTCGCTTTGCGCGGTCCGCGCCGGGGAGTCAAGGCGTGAGAGGAGGGTCCCGCAGTCCGGCCTGACCGGCTTCAGTAGCTGATCATCGGCGGAAGCTTGCGTGCCTGCTCGATCAGTTGCTCGACCGATCTTTCCGAGGGCAAAACCCGGACAAGTTTGCGCTTGGTATTCACGTCTTTCATATTCTGGGCGAGCCGCGCCGGATTGCGGAGTGCGAGTTCACGCACGGTGGTGACGCCGGCCGCGCGCACCAGGCCTACCTTGGCCTTGCCCATCCCGGGAATGCGCATGTAGTCGGAAAAATTGGCCCACTCGAGCAGTTGCTGCTCGCTGATTCCGGTCTTCGCAGCAAGCGCCTTGCGCCCTTTCACCGTGCGGGCGGCTTCCAGCAGTGCATCGGTGGTGCGAATGCCCAGCGATTTCAGTTTCGAGGCAGAGTAGGCGGTCAGGCCATCGATCTCGGAAAGGGGATAAGTCATGATACTCGATGAAAAAAGAATGTGCCCAGGCCGAATGCGCTCACCAAGATGCGTATTATGCGAATTGGTTGAGGCCTGGTGTCCCTGAAATGATTTCGCCCATTTGATCCGCTCCGATTTTGTCGCGGCCGAACCTGAAAAGTTCACGCGCCACGTTTTGAATCTCACTCATGCTCAGACCGAGCGCCATCAGCCTGGTGCCGACCGCCATCAAGCCCCCGCCCATCAGCCGTGAGAAGCCGCCATTGCTGCTGGACGCCGCAATCGCAGCTTCGGCACCCGGAATTTGGTCGATCAGGGCCTGAACCTTGTCGGAGGGCCCCTCGTTACGGAGAAAACCCAGAACGATTCCGACGGTTTTTTCAGCGACAGCGCTATCGATGCCGGCCTTGGAGGCCAGCCGCCCTATCAGTTCGTCCATATTTGCCCCGTCCCCAACCGGTTTAACCGGGTCGTCTACTCCTAAAATGATCTTGAGCGCCTGCGACCTGAAATACAAGCGATCCGCGCACATCAAGGCGATGTGGTTCTCGATTCGCGCGACGAGTGTTGCAGCAATGCAAGAGTGAATGCCGGATTCATGCAGAGTTATTGCGCTGCGCCCTCGATTTTTCTGCCGAAGGTCGGGAAAAAGTATGAGAGGCATGGTCCTTGGTGCGCTGCGACGGTGTCGCTGACGGTTTCAATCAGCGGACAGGATGCGATATGATGGTGTGACTTGACACGAAAAGCTCCCCGATGCGCGATGAGGCGATGTGATGGCGACCTCCGATATTAAGACCACTGATACCGACGAGAAGATTTTCATCGGTAAGGGCGAACAGACGGCCTGGCTGGCGCTCGCGCTTGCCAATCGGCACGGCCTTGTCACCGGAGCAACCGGGACCGGCAAGACCGTGTCGCTGCAGGTGATGGCGGAGGGCTTTGCCCGCGCCGGTGTTCCCGTGTTCGCGGCCGATATCAAGGGCGACCTGTCCGGTATCTCCGAAGTCGGCGAGGCCAAGGACTTCATCCTCAAGCGCGCCGGAGAGATGGGCCTCAATTTCCAGCCTGACCAATTCTCAACGGTGTTCTGGGACGTGTTCGGCGAGCAGGGCCATCCGGTCCGCGCCACGGTCACGGAGATGGGACCGTTATTGCTGTCGCGGATGCTCGATCTGAACGACGTGCAGGAAGGCGTTCTCAATGTCGCATTCCGTGTGGCGGATGAAAACGGCTTGACGCTGATCGACATGAAGGATCTGCGATCGCTGTTGGATGCGATCGCGCCAGCCGGCGGCAAAAAGGGGCCGGATGCCGAAGAGGATGAACTCGCCGAGATCCGAAAGGCCGCGCAGAGCTACGGCAATGTCAGCAAGGCAACGATCGGGACCATTCAGCGCCAGCTCCTGGTGCTGGAAAATCAGGGCGGAACGAAATTCTTCGGCGAGCCGGCCCTGGCGCTGAAGGATTTCATGAAGACCGACAGTGATGGCCGGGGGATCGTCAATATTCTGGTCGCCGACAAACTGATGGAGAGTCCCAGGCTCTACGCCACCTTCCTGTTGTGGATGCTGTCGGAACTGTTTGAAGAGCTGCCGGAAGCCGGCGATCTGCCGAAGCCGAAACTGGTATTCTTCTTCGACGAGGCGCACCTGTTGTTCAACGACGCGCCGAAGGCGCTGCTGGACAAGATCGAGCAGGTGGTCCGCCTGATCCGCTCCAAGGGCGTCGGCGTCTATTTCGTCACGCAAAACCCGATCGACGTGCCGGACAAGGTGCTGGCCCAGTTGGGCGGCCGCGTGCAGCACGCGCTACGTGCCTTCACGCCGCGCGACCAGAAGGCGGTGAATGCGGCGGCGCAGACCTTCCGGCCCAACCCGAAGCTCGACACCGCCCGCGTCATCATGGAACTCGGCAAGGGTGAAGCGCTGGTGTCGTTCCTCGAAGGCGGCGGCACGCCGACCATGGTCGAGCGCGTCATGATCCGGCCGCCGACGGCGCGGATCGGGCCGATCACGCCGGAAGAGCGCAAGGCGATCATGAACAAGAGCCCGGTCAAGGGCAAATACGATACCGCGGTCGATGCCGAATCCGCCTATGAGATGCTGCTGAACCGTGTGGCCGGAACGGCGGCGCCCGCGGACGGAACGGATGCCGGCGGAAGCGGCGGCGGAATTCTCGGACAGATCGGTTCGATCGTCGGCACGATCTTCGGCACCAACGTCAGGCGCGGCAGGCTGTCGACCGGCCAGGTGATTGCGCGAGACGTTACGCGATCCGTCACCAACAAGGTGGTGGGCGGCATCGTCGCCGATCTCGGCAAATCAGTCGGCGGATCGCTCGGCAGTTCGGTCGGGCGCGCGCTGGTGCGCGGCGCACTCGGCGGATTGCTGCGGCGGTAAAGCTACGATCTCCCTCTGAATCCGGAACGAGCGTGTGCTGAGATATCCGTCGCTACGAAGGCCGCTCGATCTCCTGTTTCTGGTCTGCTGCGTTGCCTTGACCGCCGATGTCCTGGTCCCGGAAATCTGGGGCAACGGCAAGACCAAGGACTATCCGCTGTGGTTCTGGGCGGGGCAGCAGGTGCTGCAGGGCAAAAATCTCTATCCCGACGATCCCGCCAGCTATTTCGAGTTCATCTATCCGCCGCTGTCGGCGGTGCTGCTCGCGATCCCGAGCTGGTTCGGCAAGATCCCGCTTTATCTGTGCCTGTCGTTCCTTAACATCGTCGCTTGGTGGATGACCGCGCAGTTCTCGCATGCGATGGCGGGATCGGGGCGGAAGCCCGGGCCGTGGCTGGAAGCGCTGCCGGGTTTCGTCACCGTCACCTTCGTGTTCGACATGTTCGACCTCGGCCAGCCGAACCTCCTGCTGCTCGCGCTGATGCTCTATGGATTCTGGTTGTTGCGGGACCAGCGCGGCTGGATGGCGGGGTGCATGTTTGCGCTTGCCGCCGCCATCAAGGTGTTTCCGGTGGCGGTGTTGCCTTATCTGGTGTGGCGAAGACAGTGGGCGGCGGCCGCGAGCATGCTGGTGTTCGTCGGCGTGTTTCTGTTCGTGCTGCCGGCGCCGTTTCGCGGCTTCCAGCACAATTTCACGGAGCTGAAGACCTGGTACCAGGGCATGGTGGGGTCGAGCTCAGCGAAGGGGTTCGGACAGCGCGACGAGCAGAACTGGTCCTGGGTCAATCAGTCGATCATCGCGGTGACGCACCGGCTGACGCGGCCGGTGAACTACAATCAGGACGATCCATCCAAGCCCGTGCGCACGATGAATGTCGCCAATCTCGATTTCAAGACGGCGAACCTTGTCGTGCTGGCGATATCGCTTGCGATCGGCCTCGGTTATGTCGTGGTCATGCCGCCTGCATCGCGCCGAACTGAACGGTCGGATGCCGAGGAGATCGGCATTCTCTTTTGCCTGATCACCGTCGCCTCGCCTTTGGCCCGCCAATATTACTTCCTTTGGCTGTTCTTTCCGATCACCGTGCTGGCCCATCGCGCCGCCTATGATCCGCGCGCTGCCGTCAAGCTTGGCACATGGGCGCTGCTCGCCGCCGCGGGCGGGTTGCTGTGCCTGTCGCTTCCGCTGTTTCCGATCGACCTGCAGGCCTATGGCAACAATCTCGCCGCCACCATCCTGCTGACGGCAGGGCTGGTCTGGCACATATTGCATCCGCCTGCCGCGGATGTTGCCTTGCCCCAGGCCGCGGGCAAGCTACAACTTGATGCCAATAACAAGGCCCACAGCCAAGGGTAACTTAAGGATAGTCAGCCATGTCCAACGCAATGATCCAGCCGGTCCTCGACCACATCGACGCCGATTTCGACAACAGCCTCGAGCGGCTGTTTGCGCTGTTGCGGATCAAGTCGATCTCGGCCGACCCGGCCTTCGCCGGCGATTGCAAGGCGGCTGCCGATCATCTTGCCAAGGATATCGCGACGCTCGGCTTCAAGGCCGAGGTGAGGCCGACGGCGGGGCACCCCGCGATCGTTGCCAAAGCCAATGGCGGCGCGGGCGGCCGGCCGCACGTGCTGTTCTACGGGCATTATGATGTGCAGCCAGTCGATCCTTTGAACCTCTGGCACCGCCCGCCGTTCGAGCCTGTCGTCACCGACCACGCCGACGGCCGCAAGATCATCGTGGCGCGGGGCGCGGAGGACGACAAGGGGCAGTTGATGACCTTCGTCGAGGCTTGCCGCGCCTGGAAGAAGGTCACGGGATCGCTGCCGGTCGATGTCACCATGGTCATCGAGGGTGAGGAGGAAATCGGATCGAAGAATTTCGTGCCGTTCCTGGAAGCGAACACGGCCGACCTCAAGGCCGATTTCGCGCTGGTGTGTGACACCGGCATGTGGGACCAGAACACGCCGGCGATCACCACCTCGCTGCGCGGGTTGGTCTATGACGAGGTCAAGATCAAGGCCGCCAATCGCGACCTGCATTCCGGCATCTTCGGCGGCGGTGCGCGCAATCCGATCCGGGTGCTGACGAACATTCTCGGCGGCCTCCACGACGACAACGGCCATATCACTATTCCCGGATTCTACGACGGCGTGAAGGACCTGCCGCCGGACATCCTGGCGCAGTGGAAGAACCTCAATCTCACACCGGAGTCATTCCTGAAACCGATCGGTCTCTCCATTCCGGCCGGCGAGAAGGATCGTCTCTTGATCGAACAGGTGTCCTCGCGTCCGACCTGCGACATCAACGGCATCATCGGCGGCTATACCGGCGAGGGCTCCAAGACCGTGATCCCGGCGGAGGCTTCCGCCAAGGTTTCGTTCCGCCTGGTGGAGGGACAGGACCCGGAAAAGATCCGCAAGGCATTCCGCGACTATGTCCGGGCGCGCCTGCCCGCCGATTGCACGGCCGAGTTCACCGACCATTCCAACGCGCCGGCAATCGCGCTCGACTGGAACATGAAGCCGCTGGCCGCCGCCAAGCGCGCGCTGACGGACGAGTGGGGCAAGGAAGCGCTTTTGATCGGCTCGGGCGCCTCGATCCCGATCGTGGCGGATTTCAAGCGCACGCTCGGCCTCGACACCGTGCTGGTCGGCTTCGGCCTCGACGACGACAACATCCATTCGCCGAACGAGAAGTATGACCTGAAAAGCTATCACAAGGGCATCCGCTCCTGGGCGCGGATCTTGGGGGCGTTCGCGGAGGCGGGGAAGTAGCGCGAATTCCAAGGGGGGCTCCGTAGGATGGGTAGAGCGCAGCGAAACCCATCAATTCGTCGATCGAGCAGGCCATGACAGCGTACCGTCGCAATTTCATCCCCGGCGGCTGTTTCTTCTTTACGGTCAATCTTGCCGACCGCCGGTTGCGGCTGCTGACGGAGAATATTGAAGCCCTCCGCTCCGCGTTTCGCGAGATCCGCCGACGTCATCCATTCGCAATCGACGCAATGGTCGTACTGCCGGATCATCTCCATGCGGTCTGGACGCTGCCTGAAGGTGACCGGGATTTTTCCACGCGCTGGCGGCTGATCAAATCGACGTTCTCACGCAACCTCGGCGCTGGCGAGCCTATTTCGGCTAGCCGTGCCGCCAAGAGGGAGCGAGGCATCTGGCAACGGCGCTATTGGGAGCACACGATCCGCGATGAGGACGATTTGGGCGTCACATCGACTACGTTCATATCAATCCGGTCAAGCATGGACTCGTGGAACGGGTCAGGGATTGGCAATATTCGTCGTTCCATCGGATGGTGCAGCTTGGAATCTATCCTGAGGATTGGGGCGGTGACGCCGCAAAGCTGAGCGGGGATTTCGGCGAGCGATCTTAGCGCGGCGAGATGATGGGTTTCGCTGCGCTCTACCCATCCTACGGCAGTGCCTCAAATAAAAACGCCGCCCGGGATTGGGTGGCGTTTTGATTCCGAATGTGTAGAGGTATGTGGCTGACAGTTTAGCGCATCCGCCCGGCGCGATCCACCGGATATTTCTCGCTGTGCCCTCACTCCACCGGGTAGGGTCCCTCGCGAAAAACGCGATCGTGATAGCCTTTGCTGCCGACCTCGCGCGCGAGTGGACTGCGGATGTCCTCGTCGGCGCGCAGCCGCGCAATCAGCGCGCGGAAATCATGGCGCGGCTGCCAGCCGAGTTCGGCCCGCGCGCGGTCGTTGACGTAGACGCGATCGATGCCCGGGATCATCGTCCAGCCGCGCCGTGCAAATTCGGCCTCATAGTCTGGTACGTAACGGCGGACCACAAGCGGCGCGTCGTTGCGGAGTTCTGCAACGTCCTGGCGCGCGAATGGCGTGGTGGCGCTGATGATGTATTTCGCGAAATCGGCCGATGGCGCGCGATCGGCCGCCAGTAGATGCGCGCTGACCACGTCTTCGATATCGACGCGGCGATAGAGGAACTCGTTGGTTTTGGCGTTGGCGTCGGTGTAGGCCTCGCGTACCGCGCGATTGTCGTCCTCTTCGGGAAAGAAACGCGAAGTGCGCAGCACGATGGTGCGAAGCGAACGATTGCGCGCGGACAGCTGGCACAGGTCCTCCGCGGCCGCCTTGGTGACGCCATAGATATTTTTCGGCACCGCCGTGACGTCTTCGGTGATCCAGGCTGCCGGCTCGCCCGGCGGCGGCACCAGCGCATCGCCGAAGACGCTGGTGGTGCTGGTGTAGACAAACGCCGTGACGCCGGCTGCGGCGGCTTCTTCGAGCAGATTGAGCGTGCCGGTGATATTGACGTCAACGAAGTCCTGGCGGCTGTGCGTTGCGACGTGCGGCTTGTGCAGCGTGGCGGCGTGCAGCACGGTCGTGACGTGCTTCATGCAACGGCGCACGAAAGCCCGGTCGGTGATCGAGCCTACCTGGTGTGTAAACGCGCCGGGCAGAACATCGATACCAATCGTATCGCGCCGCTGCGCCTGCAGCGTACGCACCAGCGCCTCGCCCAAATGGCCGGAACTGCCGGTCACCAGTACCGTCACGCCGCCAAAACCTTTCGCACGCTTGCCTGGCTCAGGTCTTGTAGTTCGGATCGATGCGATCGAGCTTGCGTAGTAGTGGCGGCCACACCAGTTCGGTCGAGCGCCGTTCGGCGAAATCGGCATTGCTGAACAGTTGTTCGTTCTTGTCGATCACGGCCTGTTCGATCGGATAGGCGGTCGGTCCCAACATGCGGGTGCGCACCTGCATCGTGCAGGCCCGCTCTAAGTGGTACATGCGCTCGAAGGCGGAGGCGACCGAACGGCCGACCGTCAGCGTGCCGTGATTGCGCAACAGCATGTGGTTCTTGTTGCCGAGGTCCTTCTGCAGCCGCGGGCGTTCGTCGTGGTCCAGCGCCACGCCTTCGTAGTCGTGATAGGCGAGGTCGTGGGTGACGAATTGCGCGGTCTGGTTCATCGGCAGCAGGCCCTCCATGCAGCTCGCGACCGCCGTGCCATCAGGCGTGTGGAGATGAAGTACGCAGCCGGCATCCTCGCGCACCTCGTGGATCGCCGAATGGATGGTAAAGCCCGCCGGATTGATGCTGTATTCGCTCTCGCTGAGCTGGTTGCCGTGGAGATCGACCTTGACCAGGCTCGACGCGGTGATTTCCTCGAACATCAGGCCGTAAGGGTTGATCAGGAAGTGATGGTCGGGGCCCGGCACGCGCGCCGAGATGTGGGTGTCGACCAGATCGTCCCAGCCATGCAGCGCGACGAGGCGATAGCAGGCGGCGAGATTGACGCGCTGGTTCCACTCGGCGTCCGTCATGCCGGCGGGAACTTGCTTCAAGCGAGCTTCGGCTGGCGACATGGCGCGCTTTCTCCGGAAAAATTGTTGATTTTCGCAAGCGAGCCTAGCCCTGTGCCGGACGGGCAGCAAGGCGGACGTCCTGCGTGGCAGTTATGCTATCGCGGCCATGCGCCGTTACGGCGCCGGAATTGCCAGCAGGGTCGAGATGCCGCGGCCGCGGATATCGTAGACGCGCGCGAACACGACATCGTCACGCTTGATTTCCACCATGACGGGCGCGGTGAGGCCCTTGCAGTAGAACTCGCCCAGCGTCATCGCGAAGTCGGCGGACTGGCTGTCCCAGCCGATCGTGAAGTCGGGGCCGAGCGCCACCTGCGCCGGACGCTGCGGGCCGCACACCGCGACCTTCCACTTGCGTCCCAGTGGAGGAAATTCCTGCCGCTCGACCAGTTCCTCACGCAGACCGTCGGAAGCCTGCTTCAGCGCCAGCCCCCAATAATCCAGCATAAACATCTTGTCGGCGCCGCGAACGGTGCCGGCGATGTGGTTGAAATGGGTGTATTCGTACGGGTGCAGGCGGATCATCTCGCTCAGCGGCAACAGCAGACCGAACGAGAACATCGCCAGCGCGGCCGGTTGCCAGCGGCGGTGATTGTCCTTGAGCCATTTCATGCCCCAGGCGAACGATACGCCGGCGAGCACCGCCATCGGCGGGATGACGAAAACGAAATGCCGGATGCCGTTGTAGAGCGCCGGCCGCTTCACCATCGCGATCACCAGCGGCAGGCTGGCCGCCAGCGTCAGCATCAGGAAGATGGTCTTGCGGCGGGCCGAGACGTCGGCGCGCGACAGCGACATGAAGGTGCCGACGACGCCGGCGAGCAGGAGCGCGAGCAATATTTCGGGAAGCTGCAGCGCGAACAGCGTCGGCAGGTAGGACCACGGCATATCCGGCACCGAGACCAGCGCGCCGTCGAACATTTCCTTCCAGGGCTTTTCGAAGAAGTGCGAGAAATAGGTCAGCGCCTTGAAGGGATGGTCTGCCTCCATGATCGCCCACGGCCATACCAGGCCCATGATCAGGTATCCGACCACAAGGCCGGGCAGCAGCACGTATACGACATGGGCAAAGCGGCGGATCGCTTCACGCGAGCCTTGCGTGCGAACTTCATCAATTAGCAGCGGGACGAAGCCCACCAGCGCATAGACCAAAGCCAGCCCGCCGAGAATCCGGCAGCCGATGGACAGACCGGCGCCGAGGCCGACGATCAGGATGGTTCGCGGCGAGGGGGCGGGATATTCCTCGGCGAGGCGCACCAGACCCAGGATCAGGATCACCATCGAGACGGCAAACGGCGCGTCTTTCGGGTTCATGAACATGTGCCCGTAGAAAGTCGGGCACAGCGCCAACAGCAGCAGCGTCGCGAGCCCGGCAAGCGGGCCGCCGACGCGCCGCGCCAGCCGCCACGTCACGGCAAGGCCGATCAGGCCGACGACGGCGCCAAGCAGGCGGCGCGTTTCAAACAGTTCGAGCGGAATGACCTTGTGCAGCAGGGCCGCCGCCATGTCGAAGCCGCCGCCATACATATAGAGATTGGCGAACGACAGCGCGCCGGTGTCCTTGAAGCCGGAACCATACATCCGCAGCAGCAGATCGGCATATTCGGCGTGCGTGTAGTCGTCCCAGCCCAATCCGTAGTCACGGAAGGTCAGGCCGGCGACGAGCGTGACCGCGGCCAGCGCGAATATGGCGAGGTCGTCGCAGGTCCGCTCCACCGAGCGCCGCGCGGGCGTATCGAGGGCAGAAGTCGTGATGGCTGACATGGCGATTGGTAACCCAGCGTCCCCTATGGCCCAACGTGGATATGCTTGAGCCTCATTCCCCGGGTACCCATATAGCGCAGTTCCATTTCCAAGTAATTGGGAATTGTGGCCTAAATCCCTGATGCAATGCAACAAAAAGACGGTAATTAGTAGATGGTAAAACTACGGGCAGCGGGCTGAACGCTACCTGAATGGCAGCATGATTGTCCGCGACCGGAATCCTGCAATCGAACGACGCTATTGCGGAACCCTGGACGCAATTGGCGGTTGGCGGTGCACACAATATGACGGTATCGTGGCGTGGGGCGGCTTGCGAGCGTTTCGGGCGCGGCTGAGGGATTAGTTCAATGACGTTTGTTATGTTGGTCGCCGGGATCGGCCTCGTTTTGGCGGGCCTGCTGGCGATCGGCTTTGGGATCCCGATCAAGGAATTCAGTACCGGCAACACGCTGATCATCGCCGGCGTGATCGGCGTCTGCACCGGCGCGATCATGCTCGCGCTCTGGATGACGGTGCGGGAGTTGAAGAACATCGCGCGGCGGCTCGGCGCTGGCGTGCCTGAAGCGCGCGGTGAAGCCATGGCGCGGCCCGTGCTTCCCGTCGCTGCGGCGCGGGATTCCGCCTCTGCCGGTGGCGGCTTCCCGGCCGCTGATCAGCCCGGCGGTTCCGGACCCTTCTCTCCAGCGGCGCCGCCGCCTTTCGCTCCAGCGGCACCGCCGCCGTGGCAGAACGAGGCTGTCCTGCGTGATCACCCGATCCCGGAACCGATGCACCCCGAACCGCCAGCTACGAAGCCGAAGCGCAATTTGCTGTTTTCCTCGACATCGCGAAAAGAGCGCGAGCGCGCCCAAGCGCGGGCCAGCGAGCCGCTGCCGCCGGACCTGTTGTCGTCAGACCTTCGCTCCAGGCCGCCCACCGTGCCGCCGGTCGAAACTGGCGAACCGCAGCGGGCACCGTTCGACGATGCCTGGCCGAAAGCGGAACGCGCAAAGCCCGGTGAAAGTCCGCCGCTGCGGCGCAGCGGCCGCATGCCCCCGACGCCCACGGAAGCCAATGGCGGACCGGCGCACACCGAGGAGCAGTCGGAGGTGACGGTGCTGAAATCGGGCGTTGTCGATGGCATGGCCTATTCGCTCTATTCCGACGGTTCGATCGAGGCCCAGATGCCGGAAGGGATGATGCGCTTCGCCTCGATCGATGAACTGCGCGCGCATCTCGACCAGCGGTCTTAGTGCATTCGCGATCCCAAAAAGGTTGAGCCATGACCGATTCCGCCGGCAAGACGCCCGTCGAACTGACCGCCAATATCGTGTCGGCCTATCTCAGCAACAATCCGACCCAGGCCTCGGAAATCCCGAACCTGATCAGCCAGGTCCATGCCGCGCTGATGCGGGTGTCGAGCGGCCGCCCCGAGACGCCGCTCGAGCCGGCCAAGCCGGCGGTGTCGGTGAAGAAGTCGATGACCCCGGAATATCTGGTCTGCCTCGAGGACGGCAAGCGCTTCAAGTCGCTGAAGCGCCATCTGCGCTCGCAGTACAACATGACGCCGGAGCAATATCGCGACAAATGGGGCCTGCCGCCGGATTACCCGATGGTGGCGCCGAACTACGCGGTGGCGCGTTCACAGCTCGCCAAGAAGATGGGCCTCGGCCAGCAGGCGCGGAAGCGGAAGTAGCCCAGAGCGTTTTCAAGCGAAGCGGGTAACCTCTAAACGTCAGGAAGCCGCGGCCAGCGCCTCGCGCGCGTCGGAGCGGATACGCTCGACCATGGAGCGCAAGCCGTTCGAACGCTGCGGCGTCAGGTGATCGCGAAATCCGAATTCGTCGAATACGGCCAGCGCATCCGTTGCCAGGATCTGCTGCGGCGTGCGGCCGGAATAAAGCGTGAGCAGGATCGCGATCAGGCCGCGCACGATGTGGGCGTCGCTGTCGCCCAAATATTTCAGGCGCGGCTCACCGTTGCCGCTGCGGTCGATCTGCCTGGCCAGCCAGACCTGGCTGACGCAGCCATTGACCTTGTTCTCGGCGGAATGCTCGGCGTCCGGCATCGGATCAAGCATACGGCCGAGTTCGATGACGTACCGGTAGCGGTCGTCCCACTCCTCCAGCAGCTCGAAATTGTCCCTGATTTCGTCGATCGTCATCCTGGCCCGCGTCCGTTTCCTTAAAGTCCTATATAGGATGCGGATCGAACGAAAGCGACGGAAATGGAACCGGTTCCGCGGTCTTATTTTGAGGCCAATGGCGTCCGCGGCAGTCGCCATTCGATCGCCATGTCGTCTCCCGTCAGCGCGTCGGCGGGGGGCGACGCGTTCACGACTACGGCCTCGGCGTCATCGCCGATCGAACTGGTGTGATCGGGCTTTTTGTCGGGGGTGCCGGGATGGTCGGGCTTGGTGATGATCTTGTACAACTGGCGGGCGCCATCCTGGGCGCGCTGGCCGATCGCCGTCGCCGCCTGACCGCCGACCTCGCAAGCCGCCGGCTGGCGCTTGCAGAACTGGCCCATGTCGGAGACGGCCGCGGTCGCAGCCGATACGGCTTCGGACGCGCCGATCTGCGGCACCTTGTCCGATTCAGGCGTCTTTTCCCTGGGCAACAGCACGAGCACAAGCCCGAGCCAGAATGCCATGCGAAGCAGAAAAAACATCTCGCGACCCCGGTCGTCTCTTATGGTTGTGTTGCGGTTAAACCGCAGCTTTGTTCCTGACTACCAGCCGTCGATAAATCGGAAGTGTTTCCATTGAGGTAAAGTCGCCAAAAATTCGCTGAAAATTGCAATGATTCGATTCGGCGTAAATTTTCGATTGATGACCCACTATCGCGCGAAAAGTTCGCGCCGTTCGCGCATCCACCATTTCGAAACCATAGATCGATCGCGGCTTGTAACCTGTCGTTCACCATCCGCGTCGAATGAGCGCCGTGCGAGGCGTGAAACCCCCGCGAATGCACGGCGTTGGTCGGCGACTCCCCGCGCCTTAGCGTTCGCTTAAGTTCGCTCTGACACGGTGGCGCAAAGGATAATGGGGGCGTTCCGGCGCGTCTGTCCGACGAACAACCGAAGCGCGAGAGCCGTGATTGTTTTGAGTATCATCCGCGATTGTCTCGATGCCCTGCTGCATCCCTCGGCGCGATATGATGCGTTGACGCGTTCGCGTCACCGCGCATTCATGGGGCCGCGGCTGCTCGGCAGCCTGGTGGCGCTCGCAGCTTTTCCGATCTATCTGGCGATACGCGGGGCGCCCACGGCGCTCGAGGTCGCGGCCTTCGCCTGGCTGATCGCGCCCATTCTGTTGTCCTGGTTCCTGTCGCGCACCGGCCGCTACGAAGGCGCGCATATCCTTTCCGCGCTGGCGCTGGCGAGCCTCGTCATGATGGTTGCCATAACCACCGGCGGCATCGAATCATTTGCCGCGGTCTGGCTCATCGTCGTTCCCCTGGAAGCCGCGCTGTCGGCCTCGCGCCGCGTGGTCGCATTCGCTTCCGCGCTGGCGCTGTCATGCGCCGCCTTGCTGATCGCGCTCGGACATTTTCACTTCCTGCCGGTGCCGGAGTCGAACGCGGCCCTGCGCGGCGTCCTGATGGGAGCAGGCGTGGCTTGCGCGACGCTCTATGCCGCAGGACTGGCCGTCAGCGCCGAATCGCTGGCGCGCACTTCCGTGGCGCTGCTCTATCTGGAGGAAGACCGTTATCGCTTGCTCGCGCGAAACATGAGCGACGTGATTTCGCGTCACAACCGCAACGGCGCCGTGGAATTCATTTCGCCGGCGGCGGAAGCCATGCTCGGCACGCCGGGCGCGCGGCTCACCGGCCAGGGCCTGTTCGACCGCGTCCATGTCGTTGATCGTCCGGCCTACCTCACGGCGCTGTCGGATGCCGCGCGCGGCAGCGAGCAACGCGTCGAATTCCGTCTGCGCCGCGACGCGGTTCGCGGCCAGAACATTTCCGCAGATTTCATCTGGGTCGAGATGCGTTGCCGGCCGCTCGAGCAGGTTTCGCCCGAGGCCGATGTCGTCGCCGTGATGCGCGACGTCACCGACCGCAAGGTCCAGGAACAGGCACTCGAACTGGCGCGCACCGCCGCCGAGCAGGCGGATGCCTCCAAGACCCGATTCCTGGCCACCATGAGCCACGAACTGCGCACGCCGCTGAACGCCATCATCGGTTTCTCCGAGATGATCGTGCACGAAGAGGCGATGATGCTCGATGCCGCGCGCCGCAAGGAATACGCGCAGTTGATCAACGATTCCGGCCAGCATCTCTTGTCGGTCGTCAACGGCATCCTCGATATCTCCAAGATGGAAACCGGTAATTTCGAAATTTCGCCGGAGCCGTTCGCGCCGCGCGCGGCGCTCTTGCACTGCTGCAATTTGCTGGCGCTGAAGGCGCGGGACAACGGCGTGGATCTGATCACCCGCGCGGCGGAGGACTTGCCCGTGATGAACGGCGATCCCCGCGCGTTCAAGCAGATCGCGCTGAACCTCGTCGCCAATGCCATCAAGTTCACCGAGCGCGGCGGCAGCGTAACGGTTTCCGCCGCGGTCGAGGGCGCGCGGCTGATGCTGTGTGTCACCGATACCGGGGTCGGGATCGCCGCCGAGGATCTCTCGCGGATCGGCGATCCGTTCTTCCAGGCCGGCAAGACCTATCAGCGTAAGCACGAAGGCACCGGCCTCGGTTTGTCGATCGTGAAGAGTCTGGTCGGATTGCACGATGGCGAGATGAACGTGCAGAGCACGGTCGGCGAGGGCACCACGGTGACAGTTGCCTTGCCGCTTGACTTTGCGCCTTCGCTGACCACTTCAAACAACGTCGCGACGCTGAAGCCGGCGTTGCGACCCGAACAGGATCAAGTCCATCAGGTGAAGAAGCGTGCCCAGGCGTATTGACGACGATGACGAGATGCCGCGCCGCCGCCGTCGCGGCGCGAAGGCGGCTGCGATTGAAGTGGAGGAAAAGCGCGGCCTTGTGATGCGCATCCTCCTGCACAGTCCGAAAGACATGGTCGCGGGCCTGCTCGCCGCTGCCGCGATCTGCGCCATCCTCGCCAATGCGCTGTTCCTGCAGGCCGGCCGCCATCCTTCGCCGATGTTCGGTTCGGTGGTGACGCTGCCGGCGCCGCAAGGCCCCGTCGTGAGCTCGTTACCGCGCCCGCGCCCGGTCGAACTGACCTCAAGGCCGGTCGAGATCGAGCCGCCGGAAAGCCGGCCGGTCGAGGTCAGGGGCGCTGATCCCAAACACGTCGAGATCAGGAGCGCCGATCCCAGGAACACCGATTCCAAGAACGCCGATCCGATGACCAATCTGATGGTCAAGTCGACCGGTGCGCCTACCGCGGCACCCGCGAATGTGGCGCGTCCGCCCGCGCCGATTCCGGCCACCGCGCAAAGCGCCGGCGCGCGCCGCGTGGCGGCGGTGCAGCGCGCGCTCACGCAATATGGCTACGGCCAGTTGAAGCCGACCGGCGCGGTCGGTGCCGACACGCAGGCCGCCATCTCGAAATTCGAGCGCGACCGCAAGCTCCCGGTGACCGGCCAGATGTCCGATCGCCTGGTGAAAGAGCTTACGGCAATGATCGGGCATCCGATCGACTAGCTTCCGCCTGGTCGCTGGCCTATACCGTCGCCACCATGCGATTGAAATCCAGCATCTGGGTGGCCGCTTACCTGCGCCGCTGCCAGACCGAGGGAATCTTTGGCGCCGTGCGCAAGCGCGGGGCGGAGGAGGCGGGGGCGGTGTTCGTCAAGGTGGCGCTGCTCGACGGCAACGCCATGCTGTATGCACCGGCGCCGCAGACCGTCTATGACGAGAGCCGCCCGGCCGAGCGCTTGTTCGTGTCCGCTTCGCTGCAGCCGGTGCCGGAGCAATCGGTGGAAGAACGCCTCGCCAAGGAACTCCGGTTCGATCCCGACGCCTGGATCGTCGAGACCGAGGACCGGGCAGGGCGGCATTTTCTGGATCTGGCGAAGTCTTAGCGCTTCTGGCCGTCGGTGCCGGTGCGTACCGCCGGAGAGCTTCCGGGCTGCACCGAGGGGCGGGTCTGCGGGGTCGCGACGCGCGCGCGATGCCGGTCGTCGTCGTAGAGCGCGGCGCGGTATTTGGCGCGGGTGACGGCCATGGTCGAGCCGCGCCACGCCGCCAGCATTACCAGCGCGGACCGTTCGCTCAGCCGGTCGTAGAGCCGTGACAGCCTATAGACGTTGTGCACGGAGGAGCCGAACTCGGGATTGAGGAACAGCAGCACGCGCTGGAAGGCTGCGCTCGGCATGTCCAGTGCGCGCGCGGCGCAGGCCAGCGGCTCGCCACCGGGATCGTGGACCACCTGTTCGGCAATCCGCTGCGGCAGGATCAATGCTTCGCCCAGTTCGAGCGCGAAGTTTTCGGTGTCCTCGGCGAACGCGGCCATCTCCAGGATATGGAGCGCGCGCGCGGCGCGGGCTGCCGGAATTCGCGGCGAGGCTTTCAGCGGCGTGTCGGCGATATTGTGCAGGATCAGCGCGCGCTCGCTGGCGCCGGCCGCGAAGAACATGTCGCTGATTTCGGCGGCATCGTTGGGCCGCATCGACAGGGTGGACGCCATCCGCAACTGCGCTTCGGTCGGCGGCTTCAGCGTCGGCGCGCTGGTCGGCGCGGCGGCAATCGCGGCTGCGAGCGGCAGCGCCTCGCCGGGATGCGAACGCCGCAGCCCGAGCTTGTCCATGATCTCGGCCGGTGTTGCCGGATAGATCGCGAGCCGCGCCCGCACAGCGGCGCGGGTAGCGTCATCGACCTGGTCGATCAAACGGGACGTCAGTTCGATGAACTGCCGCTCCTCGTCGGCGGAATGGGCGCTGGTCTGGACATAGAGGTCGGTCAGCACGCGCAGCAAGGTAGGCCTGATATCGACCCCCTCGCGGCGCGAGAGCGTCATCAGCCCGTCGAATCCCGGAAACAATAGAGCTGCTGTCATGTCAGGTGTACGCGACTTCGGTAATCCCCTCGGGTCAGCCTACGCAGCGCGCTTTAAGAGTTGGTTAAGGAAAACAGCCCGTGAAGAAATCCGATAAAATGCCAGCTTTCGGCGGGCGCGAGCAGTGCCGGACCCCGTAACTGTACCGCCTGCACAAATTAAGATGCCGTTAACCACGTTCTGTTCTGAATAATGGCATGTCGCCGGCCAGATCGTGTCCGTGCGGCAACCAGAAAGAACGGAACATGGGCACCATCATTGAATTTCCGGCGGATGCGGCTTCGCGGCGGCCGGGCTCAACCATGGATGGCGCTCCACGCGATGGCTTGGGAACCGTGCTGATCCTTCCCGTTGTCCGCATCGAACGTAAAGCCGGCGAGACCGGCGACGGGCGCGGGCCGGAAGAGGGGGCGGCGCCCGGTCGCCGTCGCCGTCGGCGCCCCTGAACGACGGACATTTGAAATGCCGGAGCTGTGCCTCCCGATCCGGACCACCGGGCTTCGGTCACTCCCGGTTCTCATGCTGCTCGTGGCAAGTGCGGTGCTCGGCGGCTGCAGCGGCGGCGATTTCGGGCGCACTCGCGCGGATATGCGCAACGACGACATGCACCGCTGGCTCGGTGCCGAGGCCACGGCTAGTGTCGGCCTCAAGCCGTCGCACTTCCAGCTCACCGAGAACGAGCGCCAGCTTCGCGATCTCGCCTATCCCCTGATCGAGCCGCCGCATTCGCGGCCCGCCTGGAAGAGCGTGTTCGGCGATTACCAGCCATTGCCCTCGCCATGGCGGCAGAAGGTGGTGTTCGACCGCACCACCTACGGACGCGCTTTGATCGACGAGCCGCACCGCTCGCACACCTCGCGCTATCAGCAATTGATCGAGGACGTCCGCAACGACATCACGCGGTTCGAGCCGTTCTTTGCCTCCGCCGCGCGCGTCATCGAACTCGACCGCAAGCGTAGCGCCAGCCTCAAGATGGTGTCGGAACTGTCGCCGCGCGAAGCGGCCGATGCGATCGCCCGCATGGAAGAGAACACGCTGATCGTGCAATGGGTCCAGCAATGCCTGGAGCGGCGCATTTCATCGTATCGCTGGGCGCTGGAGCGGCTGGTGATTCAGACGCCCGACACTATCGCGGCCGATGCGGACCGCCTGATCGGTGAACTCGCGGCGCAAACCGCCAACCCGCCGGTTGCCGCGCAGCCCGTGATCGGGCGCGCCGTGACGGTGAAGGGGTAAAGAGTGGACTCATTAGCACGCAGCCAAATTCGGATCGATGCGCGCTTGATGAACGCTAGATAGTTGGCCGAGAGTTTGTCGTACCGGGTCGCGACACGCCGACATTGCCTGGTCTTGTTGAAGAATCGTTCGATCAAATTCCGCGTGCGGTACAGATACGGGCTAAGCAGATCCGTAGTTCTCTAGTAGGTCGCGCCAAGGTGCTCCTGACCCCAGGACCCAAAAGATACCATTGAGCACGCGACGGTCATTTACACGCCGAATGCCGCGTGGCTTGTTGGACAGCATCGGCTTGATCGAGGTCCACTCATAATCGCCGAGTTCGTAGCGCATGATTCGAGGCTCGAGTTTTGGAGATTGAATCACGTTCGCGGTGGCCCCAGCCCCATCAACCCGAAATGGCTAGCGATGGTGCCGCCAATGTTCTGAATTTACTTCCGCTTTCCGGATGAAGATCAGATAGTGGGAAAGTATGCATACCTCATACACCGCGGGAGCCGAGCTATTATAAGAGGCTTTGCGCTGGCCGCCCGATGCCTGCCGGCCGGCGTATCGACGACTCTCACCGGGGTAGACCGGAAGTCGCCGTGGTCCGGCCAAACCGACGCGAATGACCCAATTCGGCCGTCCGCTTATCTGACCTCACACGCGGCTTTTTTATGCCGTGAACCCCTGTACAATGAGAGCTGCGCGATCAAAGTATGCTTACGGAAAACAAGCGGGCCATGCCACATCAATGTGCAGCGGGAAACGGTAGGCAAGTCGTCATACGGGTGGGGTTCGGAACACGCGACTGCCCCCTGCGCGTCGGGGACGGCGATGAGTTTGCCTAACGCACAGGGGAAGATCACGCCTTACAAGTTCGTGCACCCGGAAGAGGAGCGTTAGGCCCCGCCGGTTCACGGATGCGAGCTTCTGAGTATTGGTGATCCATATCTTCAGGCCGTCTTGGCGAAAATCGTGAGCACACCGTCGGCGATGTTGATGGCAACAACTTGCGACGAGCTCAAGCCCTTCGCTTTAAGTGCAGATGATGCCTCCGGTGTAGCGTCAATGGACTTCCGAAGTGACTGTATGTCTTCTTCGCTTGTCTGCGCGACGAGTTCGTCGACCTTTGCGCGGACTGCAGGTTGCAGTTGCTTAACGTCGACTACCTGTATGCTCCGAATGACCGCGCTGGACTTAGCAGGCGGCTCCTGTGCTCCGGACTGCGGGGATGCCCCTTGTGCCTGCACGAAAGCGGGCGTCCCAAGGGAGAGTGCTGCAATAATGACGGATGCAGTAACGATGCGCATGGTCATTCCTTTTCTCAGTTTGGGAACCTAAAAAAACACTATCCGCGAACTTTGGTTAGCGTCTGGCTCTCTTTTGGCTATTCGGTGAAACCAATGTGGCTGATGCGCGGTCCGCTACGTTGCGAAACAGATGGCGGAATGCTCGCCGGTTTCACGCCGGCCAGGCCATCCGGGAACCAACTTCTAAAGGACCCGTAGGAGAGATGAAGATCAAAAGAAACGCTCCAGCAACGGCGGCGACTGCGGCCGGGCAGCCTCGGGACCCATTTTGCGCCGGAGCGCGGCCGGGCATGGCTTATAAATAGACCCCTCAGAATTGCCGAATGGATGAAGCGGTAGCGCCGCTTGCGTACATGGGATGGAATAAGACGGGGACGTCTGGCACTTTCCGGACCTGATAGGCCGGGCTGATGATGTCTGTTCTTGGGGTAAAGCGGACTGCCGAGTTTGCGCGCCCGGACTTCCGAATTTGACCCGCAGACGTCACTGACCCGGCGCGACGCTCAGGTGAAATGTCGGCGCTAGGATGCACCAGCTTTCGGCAAAGCGAACGACGTTGTGCGACTGCCGCCACTGCCATGCCAAGCTTCCATCAGGCCGAAGATTTTTTCATGTCACGGTCGGGAGAGCACTGCACTCGCCTATGGAAGCGACCTCTAAATCGTGCTTGGCCTCCTGTTCGCCTAGATTGGAGCCCATCATTGGATTTTCCGTAGATCATCTGGCTCGCGATGAAGTCGTCTAAGCCCCGGGAATGGACCGAACTAGAGGTTAAGACCCTGATCTCCATGAGCGGGCAGCGGCATAGCGCGGCAGAAATATCGAAATCCCTTGGACGCTACGTTGGTTCGGTGAAAACGAAAGCGCGGGAGCTTGGATTAGTAGCTGTCAAAAAGCGATCAAAGTCCAACCGGTGGGGCGCGAACTGATGACCATTGGAGATGGAAGCGGTGCGCTCCCGCGTTGAATTGGCTATCATCCAGTCAGATCACCGAGCGCACGCCGCAATCTGCGTTGCCTCCGAAGGCAATCGAATGACGTCGCCCAGGCCATCTTGGCGGGCGGGGCGGCGCCGCGATCGCCGCGGTGGTCAGGACTGCCGAGTCGCTCACTCTCGGCGCATCATCGCTTCCCGCTTAGCCAACGGCTTGTCCACCCAGGCGCTGCGCGATCTTGGAACGGGCGGCAGTTGATGAGCGCTCCCACGAAACGGCCGCGGAAGCGCCGGTACTTCTCCTGAAAATCGGCCTCGATTCGTTTTGACGAACAGGAGCGGGGCTACCCGCTCCGCTGATGACGGAGTCGTCGTTACGGGTCCGCGTGACGATGCTCGCATGGACCTATGCGGCGCGGGTTTTGTTTTTTCCCGATCGGGCGACCTTTGCCTTTTTAGTGGATTTCGTCGCAACCAAGCTCGTGTCGGTGGGCGCTGCGGCGGCAGCGTTGCTGCCTGAGCTTTCAACGGATGTCGTGAGAATTTCGCGTTGAGCATTGAGCCAATAGATGTCCGCCTGGCCCTCGGGTTGACCATCGGCGATCCAGAGGTGGTAGGCACGTTCGCGAATGGCCTCTTCCAGATTTGGCATGGGATTCTCCTTTCATGATGCGCCCAGCCCCGGCAGGCAAAGTCTTGCTCTGTAAGGTTAACGAAATCTTAACCGCTTGTGTCGGTTGGATTGCCTGGTCGGATTGCGATCAGCCGGTCTCTTTGAAGCGCGTCAAGATCGCGGCGGCGGGCGAAGGACGAGCCTGCCGCCGCCCGGCAGCGCGATCGGCTCGTCGAACTTACGGCCCCAGCCTGATGAACACTCTGGCATCTCCTCGCCCCGGGGGTATCCAACCGGAGGCGACTGGGCGGCGCAGGATTGCGCCAAAGCCGGAGCTATGTGGTCAGGTGCACCAGGTGGCCTCGCTCGGCAGCAGCGCGGATCAGGCCGGCCGTGGCCGGCATGTGGGTTTTGTCTTGCACCTGGCGCTCGAAAATTTCCTCGGGTACGGCCGAGAGTTTCTGCCAGCGCGAGGATTGATCGTAAGAAATGCCCACATCGGAAAGCCCCGTGTCCGTCGAGGCGTTTTTTGGCCGCCCGTCGCGTTTGGCAGCGGTCTGGTCGCAGCCGATGCAACCCGGGCAGCGGCGTTTGGTACTTGATATATCAAACACTCGACTAATCCGTAAAAACGACCACGCATGCTCACCGCCGTTCCGCTTGCAAGTCACATCCACAGCGTCCCGAGGAACGTTGCGCCAGGCAATTCTTGCTTGCGCGCCCCGACGAGATACATGCCCTTGGCTGCGGTACAGGGGGCTGGATTGAGCCAACGCGGTTTTCTCGCCGGAGCGCGCACACAAGAGAGCTCCTCTGGTTTGCGATGTTATGAAAACTGAGCCGTTCGGAAAGCCGGCAGTCCGGATGTACCAATTTGGGTAGTACTGGGGTAGCTGTCAGAACCGATCCTTGACGCGGTTGCAAGCCGGATACGTTGTTTTAGCGTTCGGGCGGTCGGCCCGTGGCTAGGGAGCAATCCCGATCCCGATCCCGATCCCGATAATCGCCAGCGATATGACGATCACTAGCACGTCAATCGTCAGCCATGTGGGTATGCGTTTCGCAGGTTGGGTCATAGCGTGTGCCCTCTGCGCCTACGTTATGTACCGGATGACACAAATGGCTATGAACGAGTTCACATGCCTTGGCGACGCGCCTCAAAGGTGCCGTACAGGCTTTCGAGTGACCGTAAAGATCTGACAGACGCTCTTCGCAAGGCTGGGCTGCCGGAATAACAGTCGCATCTACTGCATTTGTCTGAACTCGTCGGCTTCTGGCACAAACCACCGGTTTGAGGGAGGGCAGAGCACGTCCACTCTGCCCTGGTATTTCAGACATCAACTTGTTCCGCTATTGCGAGGGTGTCATCAACCTCGATGCCAAGATACCGGACCGTGCTTTCGATCTTCGTATGCCCGAGCAAGAGTTGGACCGCTCTCAGGTTGCCTGTCAGCCGATAGATCAAGGTAGCTTTTATGCGTCGTAATGAGTGCGTGCCAAACAGCCTCGGGTCCAGCCCAACGCTTCCGATCCATTCCGATACGAGCCGCGCATATTGGCGCGTTGTCATGCTGCGGTCGGAACCGCGACGACCCGTGAATAAGAACTCCCCGGGCCTCTTGTTGGCGGCCTTTAGATAGTCATCGACCGCCTGACGGGTTTGCTCACTTAATTCAAATCTAACAGGCCGCCCGGTTTTCTTTTGCCGGACAATAGCGCGATCCGCCGTGTAGCCACTCGCAGCAACATCCTCGACCCGGATGGCGACCACGTCGCAGCCGCGAAGCTTGCTGTCGATTGCCAGATTGAACAAGGCGAGGTCACGAGTGCGGCCTTCGATCTGGAGCTTCGTCCGGATCGACCACACGTGTTTAGGGCGCAGCGGTGGCTTTGCGCCAGTCAGCTTTCCCTTATTCCACGGCACTCGCTTGGGCGCGGGGGTGTATTCACTTGATCCTGCATGGCCATACTCCTCGGCTGAGTTACAGAGCACGAAAAGCATGCGTCAGCGCGTTAGGCATAGGAATCGGGTCGGTCTTCGGGCCAAAGCGGACTTCGCCTGCGGCCTGGGGGCAAACACCTTGTAGCGATTGACCCAGAGCAGACATCAGGCGGCGAGTACTGTTTTGACCCGAGTACCCTGATTTGACTCCGCGAGTGTGCTAATTCGGTAGCGGGAAAAGCGGGGTCGAACGGCTGCCATTGCCGAAATGAACCCGGCCAGTGATGCCGTTGATCCGCAAACTTGCGTCAATTGCTCTATTGGAGACGCAGCACTGAAACCAAATACGCTCGATCTCCCGACCATCGCGTAGCGCGATAGCTCTGTCGTATCGCTCTACCAGATCAGGACGCTCGCGTGCTATTTCGCCAAGAACTTCCACTTGGCTTTTGATCCAAAGAGCACTCGCGCCGGACGATTCTAAGCAACCGATTACGATACCCATAAATTGGGTCATTGCACCTTTTATCCTACAAGGTCGGCCCAGTTGCCGGCCTCTCTTTAAGCGAAAACTCGTATGTCGCCTATGGCACTTTTGAGACATGCCGACCGGCCCTGACGATGTCCGTTCACCGGGGTACACTGGAAGTCTTCGTCGGACTGTGAAAACGACGCTTTTGACCCAAAGCGGAAGTCGTCCAAAGATCAGACGTCTTTCCAGGACGCACGAGATCGTGTACTCTTTGAATAGCTGTCGTCGCAGGCGGGAAATGCCGAATTCCTCGCGGGACTGAACGGACAGCCGTCGTGCCATCGGCAAGCATTGCACTCGAATAGCCGACTTCCTTTTTCGCCGGTCCTTCAGCATTCGCATTCCAACGCGGGTGCGCGTAAGCGCGCCCGGATGCCATTTGAATCCTGAAAAGGGAAAAACGCGGGCCCCAGAGCGGTGCCTGCGAGGGAGGAGATCTCCATGGCTGACCACCCCACCATTTCGACTGAATCTGACCTGGCATCGCCGACCCTGCCGACTACCGCGGTCACTCGCCGCTCGCTCCTCGGCGGTGCCGGCATCGCAGTTAGCGCCGCCGTGCTTGCGTCTCCGCCGGGCATGCCCGGAGTAGCCCCGGCCGCGGCGCAGACTGTGGGCGTGAGCGTGGACGTGCGACCGCTCGACGCGGCGTTCAAGCGCCGCGCCTTCGAAGTCCGAGAGGCCTGCGCGAGAAACAACGAGAAAATTCCCATCGCGCCCCACCCGACGAATGGCGATGAGGCGCGCTACACCAACAAGATCGGTTCGGATTCACGGGGCCTGCCGCACGATAAACGCGGCGAAGTGGAGCAAGCGGCATGGCAGGCGCTCTATACCGCTTGCCAGTCGGGCGATCCCGCAGATTTCGAGAAAATCCCCCTCGGCGGCACGCGCAAACTGGTCAATCCCGTAGGCACACAAGCCGTCAGTCTCAGCGGCATGAACCCTACTCAGATTGCGATACCGGCGGCACCGGCCCTTGCAAGTGCGGAGCGCGGCGGCGAGGCGGTCGAGGTATATTGGCAATCGCTGCTTCGTGATGTTCCGCTTACCGAGTTGCGCGACGACACCGCCAATCGCGACGTGCTTGCAGCTACCGAGGAACTCAACAAGCTCGCCGATTTCCGCGGGCCGAAGTCTGGTGGGCTAGTCACACCCGGTACGCTGTTCCGTGCCAATGCGCTTTATTTCGACCCAACTGACCCGAAAGGCCGCTCCGTCACGCCTCCAGGCGTTTTGGACGGCCCGCTGATCTCGCAATTCCTGCTCCGGGACGTGCCCTATGCCGCACAGTGGATCAGTGCTCAAATTCGCACCACGTTGCCCGCCAACGAATTCCTGACCGAATACGAGGAGTGGCTGGCGATCCAGAACGGCGCCGTACCGAAACGCCGGTTGCAGTTCGACCCGACACCGCGATACATCACGACAGGAAGAGATCTCGCGGAGTATATCCACGCTGGTCCTGCACTTGGGTGGGCGGCAGCACTGATCCTTGCAACCCCCGGCGGTGGAGCGGATCAACGGTACGCCGGGATGTATCCACCGGCAGAGCCCGTGTCCTACCCATCGAACCCGTATCGGAAATCGAAAACCCAAAGCCCTGCGGGTGCCACCTTCGGGTTGCCTTATGTGCAGGCACTACTCGCCGCGGGGATCAGTAACTCCGTCCGCGCGTCCTACTGGCAGAAGTATATGGTGCACCGGGCTGTGCGACCGGAAGCCTACGGCGCTCTGGCGCACCATCGCCTCGCCAATGGCGTGAGCGACTACCCGTTGCATGATAACTTCCTGAAATCGGAAGCGCTTGATCGCAGTAAAGCCAAATACGGCTCCTATCTTTTGTCACAAACCTATCCGGAGGCCGCGCCCCTTCACTCCAGTTATCCCGGCGGTGCCACGAGCGTTGGTGCCGTCACGGCTACCATATTGAAGGCGTTTTTCGACGAGAGCCGCGTCATCGCCAACCCGGTACAGCCCGATCCGGCTGACCCGACGAGGCTCGTGCCCTATAGCGGCCCGCCGCTCACGGTCGGCGGAGAGTTGAACAAGCTCGCGGTGAATTTCGGTTTCGGACGGAATTGGGCGGGCATCCACTGGCGCTCCGACGCTTCGGCCTCAATGGCGATCGGCGAGGAAGTGGCTATCGGCATGCTGCGTGACGAGCGCACCACCCTCCGCGAATCCTTCGACGGCTTCTCCTTGACGCGCTTTGACGGCAGCCGCGTGACGATCTGACAGCAGCCGGGCGACGCCCCTGCCGTGGGGCGCCGCCCCGGTCCTGTGCAGAGTAATGGAGTAGGCACAGCCCACTTCCGGGTTTGGCACATCGCGTCATTTCGCTGCGATGCGGAATTTGGTCGCCATCCGGGGCATAGCGGACATCGATCAGCCGCGAGTACGCATCCTAGTCAGCTGCGCCGAGCCTTCGATTTGACGCGGCCCGCTTTGGGCCGCTGGCTCTGCAGTTTCGCGATAAAATTCTGCAACGCCTCCGACGGCGGCCGTGCCGAGCTGTAGGCGAGGCCGACCTCGCGCTTCACGTCGACGTCGATCTCGCGCACGGCGACATCGGAATTGGCGCGGGCCACGCCTTCGGGAACGATGGCAATGCCGACGCCGGCGGCCACCAGCGCCATCGCCCAGTCTTCGGATTCGGCAATCGCCGCGGGCTGGCGTGACGCTGATGCGGCACGGCCGAAAAATTCGCTCTGCTCGCAGTGACAGCGATCGACCATGGCGACGCCGGCGAGGTCTGCGGTGCGCAGCCGCTCCTTCAGCGTCAGCGGATGCGATGGCGGCAATGCTGCGACGTAGCGCTCGATCCAGAGCGGAACGAAATGCTCGTCGGCGCGCAGCAGATTTTTGGATACGATCCGCGCATCCGCGGCATCATCGACGCCGACGAGGCGGAGCGCGATGTCGGACGTCCCGGTCAGCGGCTTCAAGAGGGCAATGGTTCGCGGCCGGTCAAGCGTGCGCATCAGGCCGAGCGTTAGCGCGTTCCGCGTCGCAGGCTTTCGGAACAGGTTTTTCGCGGCGTCCGTCTCGTCGATGATGCGGCGGGCCACGGCGTGGAATTGTTCGGCTGCTTCCGTCGGCGCCACGCCCTTCTTGTGCCGGATGAACAGCGCCGTGCCGAGTTCGGCTTCCAGACTGGTGATCGCCGCCGAGATCGAGGGCTGCGAGATGAAGCAGCGTTTGGCGGCCGCCGTCAGGTTGCGCTCCCTGAACACGGCGGTGAAATAGCGGAGTTCGCGGATATCCATAGGTTATTCCTATCGATAATATCAGATATCGATATTTTACCTATGATGTGCGGAATGGCAAGCAAGGCGCCTGACCTCGAAGGAGACATCCTCATGCGCGTCCACCATCTCAACACCGGCACCATGTGCCCGATCGGCCGACGCCTGGTGAACGGCACTGGCAGCATTTTTCAGCGCGCGCGCCTGGTGTGCCATTGCCTGCTGATCGAGACCAATGACGGGCTGGCGCTGGTCGATACCGGCATCGGATTGGACGACATCGCGAACCCGCCGCGGCTGGGACCCAAATGGGTTCGGCAGACCACGCCGCGGCTCGATCCGGCCGAGACGGCCGTGCGCCAGGTCGAGGCGCTCGGCTATTCGAGAGGCGACGTGCGGCATCTGTTGCTGACGCATCTCGATCGCGATCACGCGGGCGGTATTCCGGATTTTCCGAACGCGAAGGTGCACGTCCATCGCCGCGAGTACGACATGGCGGTGACGCGCCGGACGCCCGCACCGAAGGGCCGCTACGTCACCGCGCAATGGAAGCATGGCCCGCAATGGGCGTTCTATGGGGAAGGCGGCGAAGATTGGTTCGGCTTCAAGGGCGTGCGCGCGCTCGGCGACCGCGAGCCCGACATCCTGATGATCCCGCTGCCGGGACATACGCTCGGCCATTGCGGCATCGCCGTGCGGAGCGGAGACAAATGGCTGCTGCACGCGGGCGATGCCTATTTTTTTTATGGCCAGATGCAGGCTTCGCCGCGGGTGCCGCTGGTGCTCGGCATGTTTCAGCGCCGCGGCGATATGGATCGCGCCATGCGGATCGAAAACCAGGAGAGGTTACGAACGCTCAAGGCCAATCACGGCGATGCCGTGACCATCTTCAATAGCCACGACCCCGTGGACTACGAGAATTGCCGCTGCGGCCAACACCAGGAAGTGCCGGCTCACGCTAGAGCAGGATGAGATTAGGTTGGGCTGTTACGACGGACCATCTCGTGCCCCGGACGCAAGCGGCGTGAGTGCTGCGAGCCGGGGCCCATTCTACTTTGCATGGGGTTGTTTTCGCGATTTTTTGTCTGGGCCCTGCGGTGTACCGCTCGAGGCCGTGATCAGCGCTTGGACCGTGGCGCAGGCGCAGGGGCTGGCGCGGGCGCTGCCGGTTCGGGTTGCTTGGCCGGCGGCGGCTCGGTCTCCACCTTGCAGCTCGACGCCGCGAGCGCGGCCTGCGCCTGCGGCATCAACCCGGGCTCCGGCGCCAAGGCCTTCAGCACGATCAGGCCGGTCGCAGTGGGGGAGTCGATGATCAGCCGGTCGGCGGCGGTGACTTCCTCGTCCTCTGGCAATTCGGAATGCTGCGCTTCCGTTATCAGGTCGAGTTCGATCACCTTGCGGCCGGCCGAGCGGTCGTTGATCGCGTAATAGGCGACCTCGTTGCGCGTCATGATGCGGCCCTTTGCTCGGACCCGCGGCATGCAGTTTAGTTCGTCCCGCGCAAGGGATCAGAATTTGGGGCCGACGTACCTGAGGCGGTTTATGTCGGATTGTCCCTGCTCGGGGAATTCGAGCGTCGGCGTGACGTGGCCGACGAGTATGCCGGGTGTCACGGTTGTCTTGATGTACTTCGTCTCGCCCGCTGCCAATTGGAACGTAACCGCATTTTCCACCTCGGTTGCCGTTGTTACGGCGTATTTCCCCGGGGGGCGGTCGACATAAGAGAAGCCGCCGGGCACCGATCTGCTGACGACTTCATTGTTCAGCCGAATCTCGGGCTGAATAGCCGATCCCGTCAATTCACCCGGCCGGGTGAAGTAGACACGGCCGTAACCCGGCTTCAATGCCGGGATCTGCAAGGGCGGTTCATCGAGGCCGCGTGGACTCGCGCAACTCGCAAGCAAAAATCCGACAAGCACAAGGGGCAGCGCCCCGACTTTTGACCTCATATGCCCCCGTCTCAATATTGGAAAGCGCCCAGTTCGAAATCGACGGCAAACAACGAACCGCTGGCAATTGCCTCGCTGTTTCCTCGCCCCACGGGCTCAATTAGGCATACTCGCTTTGGTTGTTCAACGTTTTTCGCTCCGCGCGATCTACGCGTCCGCGCGATAGACCGTCTTCACCGCTTGCCCTTCGGCGCTGGCGCAGGCGCGGGCGGCGCCGGTTCAGGTTGCTTGGCCGGCGGAGGCTCGGTCTGCAACGTGCAACGCGATGCCGCGAGCGAGGCCTGCGCCTGCGGCATCAGGCCGGGCTCCGGCGCTAATGCCTTCAGCACGATCAGGCCGGTCGCGGTGGGCGAGTCTATGATCAGCCGGTCGGCGGCGGTGACTTCCTCATCCTCCGGCAATGCGGAATGCTGCTCTTCCGTCATCAGGTCGAGTTCGATCACCTTGCGGCCGGCCGAGCGGTCGTTGATCGCGTAATAGGCGACCTCGTTGCGCGTGTAGAACGACACTGACGTATAGGCCTGGCTGACCGGCACCGTCAGCTTGAGGGGGCCGCCGGAGAGATCGTAGCGGCAGATCGCGACCGCAAAGGCGGGGTCCATGAACGGCATCGGGGCGTTGTTGGGCTCGGCGAGCGGCAGGGCGGTGACGGCATTCTCCCTGGTCATCGGCGTCAGCCGCGAATAGGCATCCTGGGTGGCAATGCGCGGGAGCGCCAGCACGCTGACGAGATGCACCACGCCGCCCAGCAGCACGCCCGCGATGATGGTGAACACCAGCCGGATCATGGGCAGTTCACCGTGGAGATGGCAGGCATCGGCGCGTCGCGCTGCGTCCGCGTCGCCACGCCAACCGGCGTATCGTAGAGCCGCAGCATCAGCGCGTAGCGCTCGATGCCGCCGGTCGGCAGCCAGTTTCCGGCCCGCGACCGCGCCGCCACGCGGATCTCGAACGCGCCGTCGGAGCCACGGACGATCTCCTGGCTGGTGAAGCCGTAGCGCTGCAGCGAATTGGCGACCAGATGCCCCTTGCGGTCGAACAGCGTCAGCGTCCAGAACCGGGCCGCCGGCGTTACCCCGCTGACCAGCACGTCGCAGCGCCCGTCGAGCGGCTTGTTCTTGTCGTCTGACGTGGCCGAGAAGGCGATGCCGTCGCCGGTGCCGATCGGCAATTCGCCGCTGCGGGCGATCAAGGCGCGCGAATAGGGATCGACCTCGGCAGTGCCGCTCTTGGGCCGCGCGGTCCAGGCGCCGATCGTGAGCGTTCCGAGATCGGTGCCGCGCGTCGCTGTCATATAGGTCGAGCCGAGACCGACGGCCGTGGCAAGCGCCAACGCCAGCAAGGTGATGAAGATCAGCCGCACAGGCCGGTGCTCCGAAATCTCACGGCATCAGATTCCGGTTGAACCGGCTTCATCCGAAACCTGAAGCGTTTCTTTTTGTCTTGGCATGTCGGGACAGACGCCTCGCATCCGTTCCGAGGAAAGCCGGTTAACATTCTGCCGGATCATGCCTTCTAATTCTTCCGCTGCGCCGGCGCAGCCTGTTCGCCGGCGGCTGCGATATAGTTCTCCGGGAAGGCCAGCGCGCCAGACGTGATCGCCTTGGCGGGCTGCTTCTGATCGTTGGACGAGGTCTTGCCCGCGGCCTTGCCGGCCTCGTCGAGCAGCCGCTCGACACGCACCAGAATATCCGCGCCGCGCTTGGTCAATACCGGCGGCGGCCCCGGCTTGGTCTCCAGCACCCGTGCCGCGCTGTTGGCCGCGACACTGGCGGAAAGGGCGGGCTGCGGCAGTTTCGTACCCATGCCGATGCCGGGGACTTCCTTCACCTCGACGCCCTGATGCGCGACGAGCATGATGTCGTGCCAGGTTTGCGCGGGCAGCGAACCGCCGGTCATGCGGTTGGTCGGCGAGTAGTCGTCATTGCCGTACCAGACCGCGCAGGTGAAGTTGCCGGTGTAGCCGACGAACCAGGCGTCACGGTAGGCGTTGGTGGTGCCGGTCTTGCCTGCGGTCGGAATACCGTCGAGGGCGGCGCGGCGGGCGGTGCCCTCGCTGACGACATGGCTCATCATCCACGCCATGTCAGAGGCGACGGAGGCGGGAATGGCCTGCACCGGCTTCTTGCCGTCGCGGTCAAAGCGCCAGACCAGGTCGCCGGCGCCGGTGCGCACTTCCAGCACCGCGTGCGGTTTCACCGACTTGCCCTTGTTGGCGAAGGTCGCATAGGCGACCGCGTGTTCGAGCACGGTGACTTCGTCGGAGCCGATCGGCATCGACGGCGTATCGGGCAGCGGCGCCGTGAGGCCGAACTTCCGCGCCACCTCGGTGATCTTGACGCGGCCGGCCTTGGCCGGGTTCGGCGACTTGCCGCCCAGCGCAATCGACAGTTTTACCGGCACGACGTTGATCGAGCGGGTGATCGCCTGCGTCAGCGTGACCGAGCCGGAATAGTTGTGGCCATAGTTTTGCGGGCACCAGTTGCCAATGCAGACCGGTCCGTCGACCACTTTCGAGTTCGGGGTGTAACCGTTCATCAGAGCCGTGGCATAGACATAGGGCTTGAACGACGAACCCGGCTGCCGGTAGGCGTCGGTCGCGCGATTGAACTGGCTGGATCCATAGTCGCGGCCGCCCACCATCGCGCGAACGCCGCCGTCGAGATCGGCGACCACGGTGGCGGCCTGCGTCGCGTGATAGTCGCGGCCGAACTGGCGCAACTGGTTTTCGACGGCGTCCTCCGCGGCGCGCTGTACGTTCATGTCGATCGCGGTGCGGACCACGAAGACGCGCTCGACATAGGATTTCGGAAAGGTGTCGACCAGCTTGCGCATCTCTTCGAAGGCGTAGTCGAGGTAATAGTTCGGTGAATTTTCGTCGCGGCGGTCGACGGCGATCGCCGGATTGCGCCGCGCACCGAACACCTGGCCTTCGGTCATGAAGCCGGCATCGACGAGGTTGTCGAGCACGATGTTGGCGCGGGCACGGGCGGCGGGCAGGTTGATGTGCGGGGCGTACTTGGTCGGCGCCTTGAACAGGCCGGCCAGCATCGCCGATTCCGCCAGAGTAACGTCGCGCGCCGACTTGTTGAAGTAGAAATGCGCCGCGCCGTCGACGCCGAAGGTGCCGCCGCCCATATAGGCGCGGTCGAGATACAGTTTCAGGATCTCGTTTTTGGTAAGGCGCGTCTCCAGCCAGATCGCGAGGAAGGCTTCCTTGACCTTGCGCTCGATGGTGCGCTCGTTGTTGAGGAACAGGTTCTTGGCGAGCTGCTGCGTGACCGACGAACCGCCCTGGCGCACGCCGCCGGCCTGCGCGTTGGTGACGAGCGCGCGCGCGGTGCCGGCGATGTCGATGCCGAAATGGTCGTAGAAGCGGCGGTCTTCGGTCGCGAGCGTCGCCTTGATCAGATTGTCCGGAAAATCCTCCAGCGGAATCGAGTCATTGTGCTTGATGCCGCGGCTGCCGATCGGATTGCCGTAGCGGTCGAGGAACGACACCGCGAGATCGGACTTCTTGAGCCAGTCGTCGTCGGCGGTTTCGCGAAACGCGGGAACCGCGAGCGCCAGCATCACGATCAGCCCGCCAAGTCCGATGGTCGCGGCTTCCGAAAATGGCTCAATAAAGACCCAGCGCTTCCAGCGGCCGACATAGAAGCGATCCATGAAGGTGGAGTAGCGCTCGTACAGCTCGCGCAGGCCCTTGCCCGACGAGAACAGCGTCGAATCGATGCGCGCGTCCAGATCCAGAAAGAAGTTCCGGATCTTCTGCTTCCAGTGTGGAGATAGGATCTGGCGCACCGGGACCTTTGGACCTTTGGTCGGTTCGAAACGCTCACGCACCCGGCCGGGCGCTATCGAGACGTCATGCTTTAGTGTTGCGGCAAACCCAAGGCGCTTTTAGGACCCTTGGGGACTCGCAATTGTTCTATCCGAGCGGGGGCTATAAACCAATGCTCTCGCTCACCATTTACGTGGTCAGCCCTAACGCGTTCCCGGCTTTTTTGGGCCCGTAATCAGCCCGCTTGCGCCCTGGTTGCCGGACCCCCTAGAAGGGCTGCAGCCGAACTCGACCCGGAAACCATCCGACCTCATGACCGCACCGCCCAAGCGAGCTTCCAGCCAGGAGGGATTCTTCTGGAAAACCAAGACGTTGGAAGAAATGTCCAGCGCCGAATGGGAAAGCCTGTGCGACGGCTGCGCGCGCTGCTGCCTGGAAAAGCTCGAGGACGAGGATACCGGGAAAATCTACTTCACCCATGTTTCCTGCAAGCTGCTGGATTCGGGGCTATGCGCCTGCAAGGACTATCCGAACCGTTCCGACAAGGTTCCGGATTGTGTCCGCCTGACGCCCGAGAACGTCCGCACCCTGAACTGGCTGCCGCCGAGTTGCGGCTACAAGCTGGTCGCGGAGGGACGCGATCTCTACTGGTGGCACCCGCTGATTTCGGGTGACCCCAACACCGTGCATGAAGCCGGGGTTTCCGTGCGCGGCAGGGTGCAGGGCACTGAGGACGAGATACCCGACGAGGATCTCGAGGACCACATCGTGCAATGGCCGGCACTATTGCCGAACCGGGCGCGCCTGAAGAAGCGGCCGAAAGCCTGAACGTAAATCCTTGAACGGCTTGCGCTGACCGATCACGGAAACGCGAAGGTGTCCTCGCGGGATGCACCCATGCGCGCAGGCGTCTGCCGCGAGGAAGTTTGGCCCTCTATGGTGCAGCCATATGGCGATTCCAGCTCGGCGGCTTTGGCCGCGCAGAACAATATTACGTCCGACATGAACAAGCACCAACGGCAGGGCCGTGAACCTGCCGACCAAGCGACATTGCCTGACGATATTGGCGAAGAGCTCTCGCACATCACGACGGAGGTCATCGATGTCAGCGATGCGCCGCCGCTCGCGCCACCTGCGCCGCTGAGCCCCGACGAGGTCCGCACCATCCTGATGAGCCTGTTGCTGACGATGTTCCTGGCCGCGCTCGACCAGACCATCGTGGCGACGGCGCTGCCGACCATCGGCCGCCAGTTCAACGACGTCAGCAACCTGTCCTGGGTCATCACGGCCTATCTTTTGGCCTCGACCGCGGTCGCGCCGGTGTTCGGCACGCTGAGCGACATCTACGGCCGCCGCGTCATGATCACCGTTTCGCTTGTCCTGTTCACGGTCGGCTCGATCCTCTGCGCGGTGGCGCCGAACATGCCGGTATTGATCGTCGCGCGCGGCCTGCAGGGGCTCGGTGGCGGCGGCATCATGCCGGTCGTTCAGACCGTGATTTCGGACGTGGTCTCACCGCGCGAGCGCGGCAGGTATCAGGCCTATTTCAGCGGCGTCTGGATGGCCGCCGGCTTGATGGGTCCCGTGCTCGGCGGCGTGTTCGCCGAGCACCTGCACTGGTCGATGATTTTCTGGATTAACGTGCCGCTCGCTGTCGGCGCGCTGTTTCTGCTGTTGCCCAAGATGGGCAAGATCCCGGTGTTCCATCGCCGGCGCAAGGTCGACTGGCTCGGCGGCGTGCTGTTGATGGCGTCTGCGGTTGTCGTCATGCTGGTGCTGAGCTGGGGCGGCAACCGTTATGCATGGCTGTCGCCTGCGATCATGGCGATGATCGGTGCGTCGGTCGCGCTGGCGTTCGCCTTCATCTGGCACGCGCGCAATGCCGACGAAGCGTTCCTGCCGCTGCCCTTGATGGGCGGAACGGTGGTGCCTTACGCTATGGTGGCCGGCGGCTGCGCGCTGGGCGCCATCACCGGGCTGACCGTGCATCTTCCGCTGTATTACGAGGTTGTCTATCATTTGACCGCGAGCGAAGCGGGGCTTGCGCTGATCCCACTCGCTGCGATTTCCACCTGTGGTGCCGCGATCGCCGGACGGACCATGGCGCGCGCCAAACACTACAAGCGCGTGGCGATCGCGGGCACGTCGGCGGCGGCGATCTTCGGTGCGGTGCTGACCGTGACGACGCTGCCGCTGTGGGGCTTGCTGATCGTGCTGTCGCTGTTCGCGCTCGGGTTAGGCACGACATTCCCGGTCAGCGTGGTTTCGCTGCAGAACTCGGTGGCGCGCGCGCAGATCGGCACCGTGACGGGCGCGATGAATTTCTTCCGCTCGCTGATGTCGTCGTTTACGGTCGCCGCCTTCAGCGCGATCCTCCTGATGGCGCTGGGCGCGGGCATCTCGCTCGGCGAACACCGCGGCCCTGCAAACGCGATTCCGGTCGCCGACATGATCACCGCGTTCCACTATGTGTTCGGCGCCGCCACCGCGCTGCTGGCCTGTGCGGCGCTTTGCATCATCGCGATGGAGGAACGGCCGCTCGCCGGCCCACCGACTCCGGCCGAGATGGCGGAGTAGGGCTGCTTGGCTATTCAAGCTGCATACGGACACCCTTCGCGCCGTTGAGCAGCCGCTTTAGGTGAAAGTTGGCCAGAGGATCCTCGGCGTGCGAGCCGACAAGTGCAGCAAAGGCCGGCATTGCATTGCCATCACCGGCCTCAAGCTTGGCGAAAGCTTCGCCATACTGCGATGTCGCCGGCGCCCCGAAACTCGCTGCCGATAAGGGCTCGTAAGCGCGCAATGGTTCGCGGCGCCCACGCAGCACGAGATCGCCGACCGGTCGGCCCCTGAAATTCTCCACCGCGTTTGCAATTGTCGCGCTGACGCAGATCCGGGTGCCGAGAAACTTGTTCGCCGCTTCAAGCCTAGCCGCCGTGTTGATGGTGTCGCCGTAAGCAGTGTAGTCAAAGAAGCGGCCGCCCCCGAAATTGCCGACCAGTGCAGGACCGGCGTGAACGCCGATGCGAGTGGCGCCGAAACTCACGCCTCTCGCCTTCCACCGTTCGCGAAACGCCTCCCCCCATGCGTCGAGCTCTCGCGCACAGGCGACTGCGCGCGTTGCATAGTCGGGCTGGTCGCTGGGCGCATTGAACAGTACCTCGATCGCATCGCCGATCACCTTTGCCACGGTCCCCTCGTGCGCGAAGACGACGTCGGTCATTCCGGCCACATATTCGTTGAGCAGTTCCCCAAGGAGTTCGGGCGCGACAGTCTCCACGAGCGAGGTGAAGCCGGTTATGTCGGTGAAGATGACCGCAACGTCGCGCCAGGTCACCTCCGTGCTGTCGCCCACGCTTGCCGCAAGCCGCTTGGCGAGTTCGGGCGAGAAATAGCGGGAGAGCGAAGCATGGGCGCGCTCGGCTTCCGCCTGACGGCGACGTGCCTCGCGCAGCACTTCGATGTGCCGCAGGGTCTTGTCGATCGTCGCTTCGAGATCGGCGAAATCGATCGGCTTGGTCAGGAAGTCGAATGCGCCGCGATTCATCGCGGTGCGGATGTTGCTCATGTCGCCGTAAGCCGACACGATAATGGTAGATTTCTTGTCCTCGGATTCCTGCAGCTTGGCGAGCAGCGACAAGCCGTCCATTCGTGGCATGTTGATGTCGGCGACCACCAAGTCGACGTGCGGATGCTCTTCTAGCGACTGCAACGCCTCGAGCCCGTCACGCGCAAACATGAAGCTGACCAAACCCTCGCGAACCTGACGTCGGAATTTCTGAAGGACCAACGCCTCCAGATCCGGCTCATCATCGACCACGAGGATTGTTGCGGTCATGCGGCTTGCTCGAGCCGGGCATCGATCTTCTGACGTAGCGTCACGAAGTCGATCGGTTTGGTCAGAAGGTCAGTTGCGCCGTTCTCGAGTGCCTTGCGCTTGGTGTCGGCATCGCCATAGGCCGTGATCATGATGACCGGCACCTCGGGCCGCATTTCCTTGATCTTCGGCAGCATTTCCAGCCCCGTCATGCCGGGCATGTTGATGTCGGACAGGACCAGGATTAGCGAATGCTCGATGGTCGAGCCGATGCGCGCCAGCGCATCCGGCGCGGAACTGGCGAAGTCCATGACGAAACGCTGCGCGCGCAGGTCGCGGCGGAATTGCTGGCGGAACAACGCTTCCACGTCGGGCTCATCATCCACAACCAGAACCAGAACACTCACGGCTATCCTCTAGATTCTGCAAAATTGCTTGTTCGCGGCAACACGATGCGGAATTCGGTGAAATGGCCTTGTTCAGTATCCACGTCAATTGTGCCGCCATGTTGTTTCACGATGATTTCGTGGCTCATCGATAGTCCCAACCCGGTCCCTTCACCGGCCGGCTTGGTGGTGAAGAAGGGGTTGAACATCTTCTCCCTCACCTCGGGCGGAATGCCGGTGCCGTTGTCGCGGATGCGGATTTCGACGGCATCGCCGAGGTTTCTGGTGCTGGCCCGCAATGTCGGTTCGAAACCGGCGTCGCCGTTCTCCTTCCGGCGCTTGGTGACGGCATAAAATCCGTTCGAGACCAGGTTGAGGAACACGCGGGTAATCTCCTGCGGCAACACGTCGATCTGGCCCGCGGCGGGATCGAAGTCGCGCTCCAGCGTTACATTGAAGCCCGGCTTCTCGGCGCGGGCGCCGTGATAGGCGAGGTTGAGGCTCTCATCCACCAGTGCGTTGATGTCGGACAGCCGGTGCTCGCCGCCCCCCTCGCGCGAATGCAAGAGCATGTTCTTGACGATGGAATCAGCGCGCTTGCCGTGCTGCACGACTCTATCAAGGTTGTCCCTCAAAAGCCCCGTCAGCTCATCGACTTCCGCGCGGACTTTTTCGGCGATCTCGGCCGGCTTGAGGACATCGTTCAGCTCCTCGGTCAATTCGGCTGAGAGGGCGGCGAAATTGTTGACGAAGTTGAGCGGATTCTTGATCTCGTGGGCGATTCCCGCAGTGAGCTGGCCGAGCGAGGCGAGTTTTTCGGTTTGCACCAAACGGTCCTGCGCGGTTCGGAGGTCGTCGAGGGAGGCGGCCAGCTCCTTGGTGCGAGCCTGAACCTCGTCGAACAGCCGAACATTGCCGATCGCGATCACGGCTTGGTCGGCGAAGGTCTGCAGCAGCGCGATCTGCTTGTCGTTGAACGGATGCACTTCGGTGCGCCGAAGCAGGATTGTGCCGATGCTTTCGTTCTCGCGCAGCAGCGGCACACACAATATACTGCGGATGCCGCCGCTTCGCGACAGCTCCCGCGCCACCGGAAACTCGGCGCCTTCTTCAGAAAACACGTCGTGGACATGGATCGGCATCTTGTCGATAACCGACCGACCGGCGACGTAATTCCGGCTGATGACGCCCTGCTCGTCAAATACCACGGGTATCGGGCCGTGATGCGCCCCGTACCGGAGGCGGTCGCCGTCTTTCAGGAACACGACAGCATCGTTGGCTTCGCAAAGCTCGCAGGCACTTTCGACAATGGCGTCGAGCACCGGCCCGACATCGGTTGGTGAGGACGCGATGACCTTGAGAATGTTGCTGCTGCCGGTCTGGTAGGTGAGGGCCTCCGAGAGCTCCCGCGTACGCTGTTGCACCTCTTCGAACAGGCGGACATTGCCGATCGCGATTACGGCCTGGTCGGCGAAGGTCTGAAGGAGATTCACCTGCTTGTCGCTGAAGGGTGTCGGTTCCAGGCGACGCAGTGCGAGCGCGCCGATGGCCTCTCCCTCCCGCAAGAGAGGTACGCTGAGCGTGCAGCGGTGACCCTGTTCGCGCGACTGCCGCTGCCCTTCGGGAAATTCGGCTGCCTCCGGCGCCTGGAAATCGGACACTTGCACCGGCACACGGTCGACGACCGAACGACCCGTTACCCAGTCACGATTGATCGGGCGGGCCTTCTGGCCCGTCGGAATGGGTCCGTGATGCGCGCTGAAATGCAAGTCGTTGCCGATCTTCAGCAGGACGTTGGCATCGTACGCGTCGCAGAACTTGCAGGCACTCTCAACAATCGCCTGCAGCGCCGGTCTGACCTCGGTCGGCGATGAGGCGATCACCTTGAGCACCTCCGCGGTGGCGGTCTGTTGCTGCAGCGCTTCGCTCAGGTCGTCGGTCCGCTGCTGCACCTCGTTGAACAGCCCAACATTCTTGATCGCGATTACCGCCTGGTCGGCGAACATCTGCAGCAAGCGGGTATGTTGTTCGCCGAACGGGCCGGGCGCGACGCGGGTGACGGTGATGATGCCGATCGCCGCGCCGTCATTCATCAGCGGCGCGAAAAGCATGCTGCGGTAGCCGCGGGCGCGCGCGATGTCGCGCGCCGCCGGTTCGAGATCGGTATCGGGCAGTTCCACCGGCGCACCGTCGCGCGTCAGCTGGTAGGGCGGAAACTCGGCGAGCGGGACCGGGAACGAGGATTGCAGCACGGCATCGCCCTTCGCGTCGGTCGGCGTGAAGGCAGCCAGATGAATCCTGCCGTCGCTGTAGCGGAACACAGCGGCCGAGAAGCCGCCAATCAGGCGGTTGGCGCTGTGCGCGATCGCGTCGAACACCGGCTGCACGTCGGAGGGCGAGGAGGCGATCACCTTCAAGATATCGGCGGTGGCGGTCTGCCGTTCCAGCGCTTCCTTTGTCTCGTTGAACAGCCGCGTGTTCTCGATCGCGATCACGGCCTGGTCGGCGAACGTCTGCAGCAACTGGACGTGATGCGGCGCAAAGGCGCCAGGCTCGGCGCGGGTGACGCTGATGATGCCAACCGGCGTACCCTGGTTCATCAGCGGGGTGAACAGCACACTGCGAAAGCCGCGCAGCCGCCCCAATTCCTTGTTCGCGGGGGGCACGTCATCGGCCTCGGTGTCCGGGAACTGGATCGTTTCCCCGTTGCGGACCAGCATGAATGTGGGGAATTCGGCCAGAGGGCGGGGGAACGACGATTGCAGCGCTTCGTCGGCTTTGGGATTCGTCGGCGTGTAGGCCACAAGATGCAGTTCGTCGCCGATGAAGCGCAACACCGTGGTCGAGAAGGCGCCGAGCAGTGTCTTGGCGCTCGACGCGATCGCCTCGAACACCGGCTGCACGTCCGAGGGCGATCTGGCGATGACCTTCAGGATATCGGCAGTAGCGCCCTGCCACTCTCGCGCCAGCGCCAGTTCGCGCCGCAGGTTCGCATTCTCGATCTCAAGTTCGACTTGGCGCGCCTTCGCCTCGTCGCGCTCGGCGCGGGTAGATTCGAGGCGCGACTCCATCTCGGCTATGGCTGACACCAGCTCATCGATCGCGACAGACATGTCCTCGGGAAACGTCGCCATTCCAATAATCCATGCCCGAAGCGCGGGCAGGGCCAAACAGGCCGCCTCGCCCCGGTTCCAGTCGGATTATTTCATCCCGGAAGCGTTAGAGCCAGCACCACGGCCGTCTTGAGGCAGCCTTTCTGCGTTGAAAAGCCAGCGGCAGGGTGTCCGCTGATGCCAGCGCCCCGCTCACGTCCGCTTGATTGCGTGAGGAAGCGCGTGATTGCGCGGCCGAGCCCGGCGCTTTCCAGTGGCTCGGCGAGCGAGGCCTTCGCGGCTGCGACAAGGCTGTCAGGCGCATGGCCCTTGCGCGCCATCCGTGGATACGATCCGTGGAGTTCGCGGTTTTGGGGACTGAGAAGCCCGGTTTCTATGATGGTAACGCGTGACATTCGCGACTGGATTGCTTGCGTTGAGTCTCAGGTCCCCGGCCGCGAGACCTCGGTCTCCTTGCTGGTGATGAACTCCAGCAGCACCGGGACGCCTTCCTTGGTTTTCTGGATACCGCGCTGGATGGCGGGGATGATGTCTTCCGGCTTGGTCACCCGCTCGCCATAGCCGCCGAAGGCGCGCGCCATCGCCGCATAGTCGCCGGAAATATCGGTCGAGCGGTATTTCTCGGTCGAGATCGGCATCACCTTCAATTCGATCGCCATCGAAAAATTGTTCAACAGGATCGACATGATCGGGATGCGCTCGCGCACCGCGGTCTCGAAATCCATGCCGGTGAAGCCGATCGCGGCATCACCCCAGACGTTGATGCAGAGCTTGTCGGGCTTTGCCAGCTTGGCGCCCATCGCGAGCCCAAGGCCGTAGCCGAGCTGCGTAGTCTTGCCCCAGCCGATATAAGAGAGCGGTTCGACCGATTTCCAGAACGGCGAAAGCTGGTCGCGCGGGCTGCCGGCATCGTGGGTGATGATGGTGTCGTTGATGTCGACGGTGTGCTGCAGATCCCACAGCACGCGGTAGGGGTTCAGCGGCGCGTCGTTATGCGTCAGCTTCGGCATCCATTTCGCCAGCCATTCCTTGTGGGAAGCCGCGATCTCGGCTGCGACCGCCGTCGCGTCGCGATCCGTCGTGACGGTCTTGCCGATCTCTTCCAATAGCGCGTCGAGTACGAGCCCGGCGTCACCGACCAGGCCGATCCTGGCCTCGACATCCTTGTTGAGATGGTTGGGGTCGAGCGTCGAATGGATGATGGTCTTGCCCTTCGGCATGGCGATGCCGAATGATGTCTCGGTGAAGGAGCAGCCGATGCCGAAGATCACGTCGGCTTCGCCCAGAAATTTCGGCACCGCGCGCGGCACGGCGAGGCCACCCGATCCCAGCGACAGCGGATGTGTCTCCGGAAAGGACGATTTGCCGCCCAGGCTGGTCGTGACGGGGATGGCGAGGCGCTCGGCCAGCCGCCTGAGCTGCGGCCAGGCCTTGGCGTAGTGCACGCCTTGGCCGGCGTAGATCACCGGGCGCTTCGCCGCGACGAGGAGGGCGGCTGCTTCCTTCACATGCACGGGATCCGCGCCGTAGCGCGTGCGCAGCACCGGCGTGTAGTTCAGCGGTTCCGGCACTTCCTCGTTCCACATGTCGGCGGGGATCTCGACGATCACCGGCCCGCCGCGGCCGTTCTTCAACTTGGTGAACGCGCGCCGGAAGATGTTGCAGACCTCGGCGGCGATATTGATCGGCTCGGACGATTTCGAGAACGCCTTCATCGCCTGGCTGGAATTGAAGTTCGGGTCGATATTGGCAAGCCTGCGCGCATAGCCCATCGGCAGTACCAGCACGGGCACCGACTCGCCGTAACATTGCGCCACGCCGCCCATCGCGTTCTCGGCGCCGGGCCCATGCTGCATGCAGAACGCACCGATCGATTGCCCTGAGGTGACGCGCGAGATCGCGTCCGCCATGTGAATGCCGATGCGTTCCTGGCGCACCATCACCGGGCGGATGTCGGCATTGGCGGCATATTCAATGAGATGATTGACCGGATAGCCGCAGAGGATTTCGATTCCCTCCCGCTTCATGATTTCCGCAATGGCGGCGCCGAGCTTCATGACGGTCTCTCCCCCTGGATGGCAGGCCGGTTCGGTCCGGCCGATTTGCGACAGTTGGAGCAGGATTT
Organism: Bradyrhizobium sp. AZCC 1610; assembly: GCF_036924515.1. Lineage (NCBI taxonomy): Bacteria > Pseudomonadati > Pseudomonadota > Alphaproteobacteria > Hyphomicrobiales > Nitrobacteraceae > Bradyrhizobium > Bradyrhizobium sp. AZCC 1610. The sequence goes on from NZ_JAZHRR010000001.1 coordinate 1,942,300, forward strand.
TACCGCGCGGTAAAGCGTGCGCGGCACGTGGGTGCGGAAGTGCTGATATGCATTTTGCGGCCTCACTCCGCAAGACGCCGATCGGGCGACGATGGACGGGCGGCGCGCCAATCGAGGGTAAATTTTCCGTACCGTATGATTCTGGCGCGCGCGGATTCTTCGTCCGCCTTAATCGATCGTTCATTCTGTTCGTCAAGGCCTCTTCAACCGTTCCCGCCTAGAGTTTAACGAGTATGGCGCGGGAGAATTCCGGGGAGCGTCGGCAGGAGTTTGTCATGCGTCGATTACTGGCACGATTTGTCGATGATGAATGCGGAGCTACCGCCATCGAATATTGCCTCATTGCGGCCGGCCTCAGCATCGTGATCGTCACCGCCGTCAACGGCATCGGCAGCGTGCTCAACACGAAATTCACCGACGTCGGCACCAAGATCAAGTAGCGGCAAGGCCGCGCAGGCATCATGCTAGAGCTGCTATTTGGGTTAACTACGGCGGGCTGGACTTTGGCAGCGGGGACGGGGACGGCGGCGGCGATTGAAGCCGGCTAGCCTTCCTTCCCGTCCGCATTGAGCGCCCGCATCATCGCGATCCGCGCGAACATCAGCCAGCCACCGCCGGTCTCGGCCGCATTGATCAGATTCTCGATCGCAGTCTGCCAGTGCGCCTCGTGCTGAACTTTTTCCGGCAGTGCCATGACGTAGTCGGCGGCCTGCTGCAGCGTCACGAGCTTGCCTGCGCCGCGAAGTGGTATCGGGTCATCAAACGGGGTTGACCAGGGCATCGCGCGCTAGATGATGCCATCGCGCTCCTTGCCCAATCATCCAGCCTTCTTGGTGCGGGCGGCGGTGCGTACCGGTTTCTCTGCCTTCTTCGGCGCTTCCTTAACCGTTTCCTTGGCCGTCTCCTTTGCGGCGCGTTTGCCGCTGCCGCTGATCGGCAACAGCATCTCGCGCTGGCCGGCGGCGGCCTTCTTCGGCTTCTTGCCCTTGGTTTTCTCGGCGGCAGGGGCGGCCTGCTTTTCGCTGGCGAGGCTGCGCTTGAGCGCATCCATCAGGTTGATGACATTGCCGGTACTCTTCGGCGCCGCCTTTGCCTTGGTGCTTAGCCCGTTGCGCTTCTGATTGATCAGGTCGATCAGCGCCTGCTCGTAACGATCCTCGAACTGCTCGGGCTCGAACGATCCGGACTTCTGCTCGACGATATGCCTTGCCAGATCAAGCATATCCTTGGTGATCTTCACATCCTGGATATCCTCGAAATATTCCGTCTCGCTGCGCACCTCGTAGGGGTAGCGCAGCAGCGTTCCCATCAGGCCCTTGTCGAGCGGCTCCAGCGCGATGATGTGCTCGCGGTTGGTCAGCACCACGCGTCCGATTGCGACCTTGTCCATGCTGCGGATGGTTTCGCGGATCACCGCGAATGCGTCGTGGCCGACCTTGCCGTCCGGCACGAGGTAATAGGGCCGGATCAAATAGCGGCCGTCGATATCGGATTTCGGGACGAATTCGTCGATCTCGATGGTGCGGGTCGATTCCAGCGCGATGTCGTCGAGCTCGTCCTTCGACACTTCGATATAGGTGTCGGTGTCGATCTTGTAGCCCTTCATGATGTCGTCGTTGGCGACTTCCTCGCCGGTCTCGGCGTCGACCTTGGCGTATTTGATGCGGTGGCCGGTCTTGCGGTTGATCTGGTTGAACGAGACCTTCTCGGTATCCGACGTCGCCGGATAGAGGGCGACCGGACAGGTCACGAGCGAAAGACGCAGAAAACCCTTCCAGTTGGCGCGGGGGGCCATGGGGATACTCCGAAGGACGCAACAGACGGCCGGTAACAATACCATCGGATCACCGGCTCTCAAACACGGCGGAGCCGGGAATCGCGCAACGGCGTTAACCGTCGAACGGCCCAGTTCTGCCGGCCGGCCTGCGACCTTTTGGACGCTGCCCGCCGCGCGGCACGGCCCGAACGGTCGGAACATCACTTCCGATCATGCGTTGCTTTAACCGGCGGTGTCGAAGCATTCGCTGGCATTACAGGCACTTACTCGAAGAGGTCCCCATGGCAACGCAGCGACATGGCCAGATCGTCGAGACCCCCACCGAGGCGCGCCAGGCCGAACCCGGCCCGTCGGTGCTCGCGCTCCTGACGGTTTCGACCGGTCTCGCGATTCTGATCCTGGGCATCATCTGGTTCGTATTTTTCCGCACGTGAGCGACCGACCAGGCGGTGCGATCGGACCCCCTGCGGCTGGGAGCGTCCTGCCTTTCCGGAAGTTGTCGACGCAAGCGGCCTGATGGGCCGCTTCCTGACAGGCCCCCCTTGGGGCAGTTAATTGGCCGTGCTAGGCGTTCGGCCTGCGGCCATGCCCCGGCCGCGGAAAGCCTTATGACGAAAAAGTAACATTGCGCCGTACCCCTCGTTCATGGCCCGTTCACGCCGGTGGGCCTCATCTTGAGACCTGATATTGTAGGGCTCACTTTTTGGAGGCCAGCTTGCGCCTGCTTGTCGTTGAGGACGATCCGGATCTCAACCGTCAGCTTACGACGGCTTTGACGGATGCCGGTTATGTGGTCGATCGCGCGTTCGACGGTGAGGAGGGGCATTTCCTCGGTGACAGCGAACCTTATGACGCCGTCGTGCTCGACATCGGGCTGCCCAAGATGGACGGCATCTCGGTCCTGGAGGCGTGGCGCCGCGGCGGCCGCGCCATGCCGGTCTTGATCCTCACCGCACGCGACCGCTGGAGCGACAAGGTGCAGGGTTTTGACGCCGGCGCCGACGACTATGTCGCCAAGCCGTTCCACCTGGAAGAAGTGCTAGCGCGAATTCGCGCGCTGTTGCGCCGTTCCGCCGGCCACGCCCAGTCCGAACTGACCTGCGGCCCGGTCTCGCTCGATACCCGCACCGGCCGCGTCAGCGTCTCCGGCAACCCGATCAAGATGACCTCGCACGAGTACCGGCTGCTGGCCTACCTGATGCATCACACCGGGCGCGTGGTGTCGCGCACCGAACTGGTCGAGCATCTCTACGACCAGGACTTCGACCGCGACTCCAACACCATCGAAGTATTCGTCGGCCGCATCCGCAAGAAGCTCGACGTCGACATCATCCAGACGGTGCGCGGGCTCGGCTATCTGCTGACGCCGCCATCGCCCGGCACCTGATGAGCCTTGCTCTTTTATTCGAGCATGATCTTATCCGAAGGCCAGTCTCCATCCGCAGGATTGGAGCCTGGGGATATGCTTTTCGGGATCTTGCTCTGATGCGCGGAAGTTCGCTCGCCACGCGGTTGTTCCTGTCGGCGACCGCGTGGGTGGTCGTGATCCTGGTCATAACAGGCGTGATCCTGTCGTCGGTCTATCGGAACGCGACCGAGCGCGCCTTCGACCGCCGCCTCAACCTCTATCTCCGCACCCTGATCGCCGAAGTCGCGACCCCGGATGAGCCGCCCGACCACCAGTTCCAGTCGCTCGGCGAGCCGCTGTTCGAATTGCCGCTGTCCGGCTGGTACTGGCAGGTCGTTCGCACCGACGAGAAGGCCGAGACGCGGGCGTCGCGTTCGTTGTGGGACAAGAAGCTGCCAAAGCTGGAGGATTTCGGCGCGGAGTTGACCCCCGCCGGGATCCGTCTCGGGTATGTCGATGGGCCCGAGGGTCAGGATCTTCGGATCGTCGAGCGGCCGGTCGATCTCGGCGTCGACGGCAAATTTCTGGTCAGCGTGGCCGGCGACGCCAGCGAGATTTTCGACGAAATTCGCGCGTTCGACTATTATCTCGGCGGCACCTTCACGGCGCTCGGCATCGTGCTGCTCCTGACCACGATTTTCCAGGTCCGCTTCGGCCTGGCGCCGCTCAAGCGCATTTCGGAATCGATCGCCGCCATCCGCTCCGGCCGCGCCGAACGGCTGGAAGGCGAGTTTCCCGTCGAGATCGCACCGCTGGCGCGCGAGACCAACGCGCTGATCGACGCCAACCGCGAGATCGTCGAGCGCGCGCGCACCCATGTCGGCAATCTTGCCCATGCCATCAAGACGCCGCTCTCCGTCATCGTCAACGAAGCCGCGGCTCACGCAGTAAATCCCTTTGCCAGCAAGGTGTTGGAGCAGGCCGATGTGATGCGGGATCAGGTTGCCCATCACCTCGAGCGCGCGCGCATCGCCGCGCGCGTCACCATCGTCGGTACCGTCACCGAGGTCGCGCCCGCCATCGAGGCGTTGCGGCGGACCATGGAAAAGATCCATCGGGATCGCGACATCACGATCGCGGCGAAGGCCGATCCCTTGGCCAAGTTCCGCGGCGAGCGCCAGGACCTCGAGGAGATGGCCGGCAATCTGGTCGACAATGCCTGCAAATGGGCGGCCTCGCAGGTCTTCATCGAGGTGAGGGTCGAGCCGCCGCCGGAGCCCCGTGCCGGACCGCGGCTCCGGATCATCGTCGATGACGATGGCCGCGGATTGTCAGCCGCCGAGCGCGCGCAGGTGTCCCGGCGCGGCCAACGGCTGGACGAGTCCAAGCCGGGGTCCGGGCTCGGGCTTTCGATCGTGGTCGATCTCGCCGCCCTCTATGGCGGCAGCCTTGCCCTCGGCGACGCCCCGATCGGCGGGTTGCGGGCGGAATTGGTGCTGCCGGGGGTCTGAACGCCTCGCCCGGCTGATTACCTGGGGTTGAGGGAGCGGTATCCGGCAATGCCAGGGGTTGATTTCGTTATTCCTAAACGACTTCTTAACGCGCACACTTCTAAGATTGGCGGTGGGCGCGCTTTGCCGTCCACATGACACACGCATATCCACACCAGGCGAATGAGCCAGACATCGACCGAGCGGCTGAGGGACTATCTCGCCCAGCTCCCGCCCCAATCGCAGGCGCTGCTGATGCGGGAGTTCGAGCGCGCCATTGAGCGCGGGGAGGACATAGCCGTCGCCAATTTCGTGCTCGAGCAACTTCGCAAGGTCGTGCGCGGAACCGAGGAAGACGACGAGGCGCGTCCGCGGACCGACGATCCGGCGCGCCTGTTGTATGGTCCGCTCGAGCCTTTTCTCGTCGAGAGCAATTTTCCCGTCAGGGCCGGGCAGATCCGGCGTGCATCGCTGCTGCCGGTCTGGCAATGGCTGGGGCGCGACGGGGCGCCAGAGGCCGCGCGCGCATTCGAAACCGCGCTCGCCGAGATCAGGCAGAGCGGCAGCAATGCCGGCCTCGAAGGCGCGACCCGCAAGTTCCAGCTCGCCGCAGCCGATGCGATCATCAAGATCGCCACACCGATCCCGGGCGACGACAGGCAGCGGACGCTCGCCCGTATCGGCCCGCCCAATGTCGTCGAGGACCTGTTGTCGATCGGAGGCGTGCTGCGGGCGCGCGAGACGCTGGATACGCTCGGCAGCCGGATGCCGAGCCAGATGCGGGCATTTTCGGAATCCCAGATAGCCTCGGTGGGTTCGGCGCTCAACGTTCCCTCGTTGCAGACGCCGCAATTGCTGCCGTTCGCGCTGTCGCTGATCATGCAGCGGCTGGCGCAGCCGTGGCAGATCATCCGCCTCGCGATCAAGATGGCGGCGTCCGACGACGAGATTCGCGTGGCCGCGACGCCCTACGGCATCGCCGTCACGATCGCGCTGCACGATCTGTCGTTCCTCACGGCCTGCCTGCGCACGGACATCAGGCGCAGCCACTTCGACAATGTCGGCGAGCAACTGAAAATCCTGCACGATGGCGTGCGTGGGCTGCGCACCGAGCTCGATCTGCGCAACGATTCCGCGTGGGGCCGCCAGCTCACGTCGATCCGCGCCGATATTTCCAATTCGCTGCAGTCGGAAATCGAGAGCGTGCCCGGCCGGGTCCGCCGCATCCTGCGCCAGCGCGCCGACAAGGATATCGCCTCCGCGCCCAAGATCGACGCCTCGGAAGTCGAAGAGATCGCCGCTCTGATCGACTTTGTGGCGGTGTGCCGCACCTATGCCAGCGAACTCGCCATCAACGAGGTGACCTTGCGGACCTATTCCGACCTGCAGCATTACGTCGAGCGATCCACCGAGAGCCTGGTGCAGGCGCTGCGCGGCGGCGACACCAAGGGGCGCGCCTACCGCCAGATGCAGGCTCAGGCGGCGATCCGCTTCTGCGAAATCCTGTTCGGGCAAGACTATGCGTCGCTGATGAGGCGGGCGGCCGAAAATGCCGTGACCGGCGAGCGCAAAACGACCAGGGCGAGTTGAGCTGGCCGTTCCATCGAATCCCCCGCCGGCCTGGCCGTCTGGGCGCCTCGGTCCGGGTGGTTTTTCTGCCGCAATTGTCAATTGCCGGGCTTGCCGCCGGTGGTGTAAAGCGGCGTATCGGCGCTCGCCTGGACGCGCCGTTCCGCCCCCGGGAACCGCTTGATGACGTTGTGGTTTGTGTTCGCGCTGATGACGGTCGCGGCGATCTTTGCCGTGCTCTGGCCGTTGAGCCGCGGCTCCTCTGCATCGGCCGGCGGCAGTGAGGCCGTGGTCTACAGGGATCAGCTCGCCGAGATCGATCGCGACGTCGCTGCGGGTCTGATCGGTGTGTCCGAGGCCGAGGCCGCGCGTGTCGAAATCGGCCGCCGCCTGCTCGCTGCCGCGGACGGCCAGCGCGACCTGCCGGCGCGGTCGAACCTCAGCCTGCGCCGCGCTTCCGCGATCGTGGCGCTGGTGGGGTTGCCGATCGCGGCGGTGACGTTCTACCTCGCGCTCGGCTCGCCGCGTCTTGGTGATTTTCCGCTGGCCTCACGCACGCGCACGGCGGATGTCAACCAGCCGCTCGACAACATGGTGGCGCAGGTCGAGGCGCACCTCGAAAAAAATCCGTCCGACGGCCGCGGCTGGACCGTGCTGGCGCCGGTGCTGGCGCGTCTCGGCCGTTACGGTGATGCGGTCCGGGCCTACCGTAACGTCATCACCTATGCCGGTGACAGCGCGGAGCGTCGCTCTGATCTCGGCGAGGCGCTAGCGATCGTGGCGGGCGGTGTCGTCACGGCGGAGGCCAAGGTCGAATTCGAACGCGCGGTGGCGCAGAACGCCAATGAGCCCAGGGCGAATTATTACCTCGGGCTCGCCGCCGAACAGGATGGCCGCCAGGCCGATGCCGCCGCGATCTGGCGCGGCATGCTCGCCAAGGCGCCGGCCGACGCGCCATGGCGGTCGCTGATCGAGGCGGCGCTGGCGAGGGTCGGCGATCCTGCCGCGCCGGCGCTGTCCAACGATGCGATGGCCGCGGCCAAGGACATGAACGAGGCCGACCGCGGCGCCATGATCCGCGGCATGGTCGATCGGCTCGCAACCCGGCTGAAGCAGAACGGCGACGATGTCGAGGGATGGTTGCGGCTGATGCGGGCCTATATGGTGATGGGTGAACGCGACAGGGCGGCGAGCGCGCTGACTGAGGCGCGGCAGGCGGTCGCCAACGATACCGAGCGCTTGCGCCAGCTCAATGAGGGCGTGAAGAATCTCGGGCTTGGTGGGTGAGGCATGATGCCGGAACCCAAAGGCGAAGACAGAGGATAGAAATGACGCGCAAGCAACGGCGTTTGACCATGATCGGCGGTTCGCTCGCGGTGCTCGCAATTGCCGCGGCGCTGGTCCTCAACGCCATGCGCGACTCCATCGTGTTCTTTTCCACGCCGACGATGGCGGCCGAGAAGCAGATCCCGCCCGGCAAGCGGTTCCGCCTCGGCGGCCTGGTGCAACCGGGCTCGCTGGTGCGCGGCGACAATCTCGCTGTCAATTTCAGCGTCGCCGACGGCAGCGCCACGGTGCCGGTCGCCTACAAGGGCATTTTGCCGGACCTGTTCCGTGAAGGGCAGGGCGTCGTCACCGAAGGCGCGCTGGATGCCTCCGGCGTCTTCAAGGCCGATACCGTGCTCGCCAAGCATGACGAGACCTATATGCCCAAGGATGTCGCCGACGCCCTGAAGAAGCAGGGGCACTGGAAGGACGATTACGGCGCAAAGCCCGGCGCCGCGGCCGCAGCCGCGCCGGTCCAGGGGGCTTCGAAGTGATCGCGGAAGCCGGGCATTACGCGCTGGTGCTGGCGCTCGGACTGGCGCTGATCCAGTCCACCGTGCCGTTGCTTGGCGCACGCTGGGGCGATCATGCCTTGATGAATGTCGCGCGCTCCACGGCGCTCGCGCAATTGCTGTTCGTGGCGGCTTCGTTCACGGCGCTGACGATGCTGTACGTCGTCTCGGATTTCTCCGTCGTCAACGTGTTCGAGAATTCGCACTCGATGAAGCCGCTGCTCTACAAGATCACCGGTGTGTGGGGCAATCACGAAGGATCGATGCTGCTGTGGGTGTCGATCCTGGCGCTGTTCGGCGGCCTGGTCGCCGCCTTCGGCAACAATTTGCCGCTGTCGCTGCGTGCGCATGTGCTGGCGGTGCAGGGCTGGATTGCCGCCGCGTTCTATCTGTTCATCCTGGTCACCTCGAACCCGTTCCTGCGCATCGCCAGCCCCCCGATCGAGGGCCGCGACCTCAATCCGGTGCTGCAGGACATCGGCCTCGCCGTGCATCCGCCGATGCTCTATCTCGGCTATGTCGGATTTTCGATTTCGTTTTCGTTTGCCGTCGCCGCCCTGATCGAAGGCCGCATCGATGCCGCCTGGGCGCGCTGGGTGCGGCCGTGGACGCTGGTGGCGTGGATCTTCCTCACGCTCGGCATCGCGATGGGATCGTACTGGGCCTATTACGAACTCGGCTGGGGCGGCTGGTGGTTCTGGGACCCTGTCGAGAATGCTTCCCTGATGCCCTGGCTCGCCGGCACCGCGCTGCTGCATTCAGCCGTCGTGATGGAAAAGCGCAACGCGCTGAAGGTCTGGACCATCCTGCTGTCGATCCTGACCTTCTCGCTGTCGCTGCTCGGCACCTTCCTGGTGCGCTCGGGCGTGCTGACCTCGGTGCATGCGTTCGCGACCGATCCGGCGCGTGGCGTGTTCATTCTCCTGATCCTCTGCATCTTTATCGGCGGCAGCCTGTTGCTGTACGCCTGGCGCGCGTCGGCGCTGAAGCAGGGCGGACTGTTCGCGCCGATCTCGCGCGAGGGCGCGCTGGTACTCAATAACCTGTTTCTCACCACGGCCTGCGCCACCGTCTTCATCGGAACGCTGTATCCGCTGGCGCTGGAGGTTGTGACCGGCGACAAGATCTCGGTCGGCGCGCCGTTCTTCAATCTCACCTTCGGTCCCTTGTTCGTGCCGCTGATGGCGGCGATGCCGTTCGCGCCGCTATTGGCATGGAAGCGTGGCGATCTGCTCGGCGCGGCGCAGCGGCTGACGGCAGCCGGCATTGCGGCGCTGATCGCGATCGCCGTGCTGTGGGCGTGGACCTGGGGCGGAGCCACGTTCGCGCCGCTTGCGATCGGGCTAGCGGTCTTCGTCATCGGTGGCGCGCTCAGCGATCTGGCCGAACGCACGGCGCTGTTCCGTGCTCCCCTGGCGACTGCGGTGGCCCGCGCGCGCGGATTGCCGCGGGCGACCTGGGGCACGGCGTTCGCCCATGCCGGCGTCGGCATCGCCCTGATCGGGATCGTCTGCGAAACCACCTGGAACAGCGAATATATCGGCTCGATGAAGCCGAACGATGTCGCCAAGGTCGCCGGCTATCAGTTGAAGCTCGATGGCGTAACGCAGCGGCAGGGGCCGAATTTTCGCGAGATGATCGCCCAGTTCACGGTCACGCTCGACGGCGAGGAGTTGCGCGTGATGACGCCATCGAAGCGCAACTTCACCACGCGGGAATCATCGACCACCGAGGCCGCGCTGCTGACCCGCGGCGCCAGCCAGCTTTACGTTTCGCTCGGCGAAACCAATGCCGAGGGCGCCATCGCGGTGCGTATCTATCACAAGCCGCTGGTGCTGCTGATCTGGTGGGGCCCGGTCCTGATGGCGTTCGGCGGCCTGCTGTCGCTCTCGGACCGCCGCCTGCGCGTCGGCGCGCCCAAGCCGGCCAAGGCCGCCCGCGCGCTGCAGCCGGCGGAGTAGAGCCTTGAAGCGCCTCGTTGCAGCATGTGTGCTGGTTGTCGCCGCGACGCTTTGCGGGCCGGCTCACGCCGTGCAGCCCGACGAGATCATGGCCGATCCGGCAAAGGAGGCGCGAGCCCGCGACCTGTCGCGCGAGCTGCGCTGCATGGTGTGCCAGAACCAGTCGATCGACGATTCCGACGCCCCGCTGGCGCGCGACCTGCGCCTGTTGGTGCGCGAGCGGATCGCCTCCGGCGACAGCGACAGCCAGGTGATGGACTTTCTGGTCGCGCGCTATGGCGAGTTCGTGCTGCTGAAGCCGCGCTTCACGCCGCATACGCTCTTGCTCTGGCTGCTGCCGCCGCTCGCCTTGGCCGGAGGCGGGCTGGCGCTCTGGTTCTACAGCCGCCGCCGTTCGAATACCGGCAGCGCGACCGATCCTTCGCTGTTGCATCTGACGGATGAGGAACAGGCGAGGCTGGAGCGCTTGCTCGCAGCCGATGCGCCGGACAAGAAGTCTTAGTTCGCCATTGCAAGCGAATAGGTTTTAGCTATGACTCCCCTGTCAAAATAAACATAACCAGGGGAAACCGGATATGGCCTTCTCACTCTACGACGCCAGCGTGGCGAATTATCTGCAGACCCTTGGCGCCGTCAGCGGCTTCCTCGAGCGCGGCCTCGTTCATTTTCGCGACAACAACATCGATCCGGATAGCATCGTCGAGGCGCGCCTGGCGCCCGACATGCTGCCGCTGCGTTTCCAGATCATCTCCGTCGCCCAGCATTCGCGCGGCGCCATCGAGGGCGTGCAAAGCGGAGAGTTTCGTCCGCCCGCGTCCAACACGCCGTACGATTATGCGGGATTGCAGGGATTGGTCGCGGAGGCCCGCGACGCCTTGTCAGCATGGACGCCGGAGGCCGTTAATGCGCTGTCCGGCAAGGACGTCGTGTTCAATCTCGGCGAGCGCAAACTGCCGTTCACGGCGGAAGGCTTTCTGATGTCGTTCTCGCTGCCCAATTTCTATTTCCACGCCACCACCGCCTACGACATCCTGCGCACCAACGGCGTGCCGCTCGGCAAGCGTGATTTCATGGGCCGGCTGAAGATGAAGAGCTGAGGCGGGTCTTCGGGCGAGGGGTGCGATTGTTGCGCGTCCCCGCAACGATGCGCTCGATACCAATTTCGAGAACTACGTCGATGTGGTCGGCTTCTTCGATCCGGCCAACGCGGACACTCTCGAATTCGTGTTCGACATCAACGGCAACGGCATCCAGATCAGCTAGTCTAGAGTCGCAAGAGGCAAGAAGACGGCGCAGGAGAGCTCCTGCGCCGTTCCCTTTTCAGATGGTTGCTGCTATTTACCCATCAGCGCGTCGCGCTGCGCGATGAGGTTCGCGCGAGCGCCGCTGTTGTCCCGGATGTCGCTCGACATAAAATCCATCATGGCACGGATGGAAGCCAACGCCTCTTGCTGATCCTCGACGGACGTTGCGATGCCTTCCTTGCGGGTGGTTACCGTGCCATCGCCTCGGAAATTGTACTGGATACCGTCCTTCACGAAGCCATAGGTAACGTCTGGACCAAGAGGGGGCAGTGTCCGGCCGGCGTCCTTTAACATCTGCAATGCCTTAGCAGTGTCTGCAGCATTGAGCGTTACGAGGGGGGATATCGGAGAGTTCAGCATCTTGTCGTAGGATTTCTGAAGTCTTTCGATGCCTGCCTTATTCGTGTCTTGCCGGGTGTCCTGCAGATCGAGCATTGTCAGCCGGAAGCTAACATTGGCCAATTCTGCTTGGTGATGAATCGCCTGTATGCCTGCCTGGAAACGATCCTTAGCCGTCTGTGAATAGGCATCCAAGGCTTGCTGCGCGGCGTCCGGGCCTTGCTTCAAGGCGGCCATCAGATGATCCAGCGCGTCCTGCGATAGCGACACCTGCGTGGCCGGGCCACGGTCGCTCTCGTTCGGTGTCGCGTTCGATGCGGGTTGTTTGGCGTTGTCGGCCGTATCGAGAGCCGTATAGGCGACGGGATTAAAGGTGGCGGCTTGGCTGGAAACGGCGCTGACCATGGTTTTCTTCTGATCGTTGTCGTTGACGGCGAGGATCGAAGTTCGCCTTCGGCGGCCCGCAACCACGCTCTTGTTGTTCGTGCAGAGGTTGTGGCACGAATTGATTTAACGTAAGATTTACGAGTGCTTCGAAAGACCTGCACCTACTCGAATATGGCGAGGAGCCGTTCCCCTGAGGACCGTTTCTCAGCCTGCGCTAACCCATTGATTGCCTGCGCTATTCCGTCGCATCCATAAGCCGCCGCATTACCAAAGTTTAATTCCCTAGCCAGCGCGCGGTAAGGCGGCAGGCCCCATCTTCCGATGTGACAGGTGCCCACCCCCGCACCGTAGAAGAATGAAGAATTCACGCTCTGGAGATTTTACAGACATGACCGAACGTCCCGTCGATCTTTCCCAGCTACCGTCCAACGGCGCGCCGCGCCGTTCGCTGTTCTCCGCGCGCAAGTTCGCGCTGATGGCTTCCGTCGTCGCCGGCCTCGGCGCCGCCGTGTATGGCTTCTCGCCGCAGCAGGGCCCGCTCGATGTCTTCACCAGCGCGGCGAATGCGCAGGTCAACACCGAGGTCCGCAAGGTCGAGCGTCCGATCGGGTTCGCCGACATTGTCGAGCGCGTGAAGCCGTCGGTGATTTCGGTCAAGATCAACATCGCCGCCAAGAGCTCGAAGGACGATAGCGCCAACAAGGACGAGGACTCGCCGTTCCCGCCGGGTTCGCCGATGGAGCGCTTCTTCCGTCGCTTCGGCGGCCCGGATGGCTTGCCCCCGGGTCTGCGCGGCGGACCGCGTGGCGGCCGTGGCCCGGTGACGGGTCAGGGGTCCGGTTTCTTCATCTCGCCTGACGGCTATGCCGTGACCAACAACCACGTGGTCGACGGCGCCGACAAGGTCGAGATCACGATGGAGGACGGCAAGGTTTACACCGCGAAGGTGATCGGCACCGATCCACGCACCGACCTCGCGCTGATCAAGGTCGAGGGCCGCACTGACTTCCCGTTCGCCAAGCTGTCGGACTCCAAGCCGCGGATCGGCGACTGGGTGCTCGCCGTCGGTAACCCGTTCGGGCTCGGCGGAACCGTGACCGCCGGCATCGTCTCGGCCTCCGGCCGCGACATCGGCAACGGCCCGTATGACGACTTCATCCAGATCGATGCGCCCGTGAACAAGGGCAACTCCGGCGGTCCGGCGTTCGACACCAATGGCGAAGTGATGGGCGTCAACACCGCGATCTATTCGCCGTCCGGCGGCAGCGTCGGCATCGCGTTCTCGATCCCCGCTTCGACGGTCAAGAGCGTGATCGCCCAGCTCAAGGACAAGGGCTCGGTCAGCCGCGGCTGGATCGGCGTCCAGATCCAGCCAGTGACGTCTGACATTGCCGACAGCCTCGGCATGAAGAAGGCGGAAGGCGCGCTGGTGGCGGAACCGCAGCAGAATGGTCCGGCGGCCAAGGCCGGCATCCAGTCCGGTGACGTCATCACCGCCGTCAATGGCGAGCCGGTCAAGGATGCCAAGGAACTCGCCCGCACCATCGGCGGTCTCGCGCCTGGAGCTGCGGTCAAGCTCAATGTGCTGCAGAAGGGCCAGGACAAGGTCATCAACCTGACGCTCGGCCAGTTGCCGAACACGGTCGAGGCCAAGGCCGACCCCGACAAGGAAGACAAGGGTGGCCCGACCAAGGGAACCAGTGTGCCGAAGCTCGGCCTGACGGTTGCCCCCGCCAACAGCGTGGCCGGCGCTGGCAGGGAAGGCGTCGTGATCACCGAGGTCGACCCGAAGAGCGCGGCGGCCGAACGCGGCTTCAAGGAAGGCGACGTCATCCTCGAAGTCGCCGGCAAGAGCGTCGCCAGCGTCGGCGAGGTGCGTGAGGCGATCGACGCCGCCCGCACGGAGAACAAGAACAGCGTTCTCATGCGCGTGAAGAGCGGCGGTTCGTCGCGCTTCGTCGCGGTGCCGCTGGCGAAGGGCTAAACGAGGACTAGATATCAGATGGAGGGTTTCGCCGGCATTCGTCGCCCCCGCCGACGTCTCCTTCCGGGGAGCGGGTGCAAAACTCGCTCCCTCAGGCAACCTTCCTTCGGAACACGCCCCCCTCCGTCGGAAGGGCCTAAGGGCGGTGAGGTCCCCCAGCTTCACCGCCCGCTTTTTTCACTTCATCGACAGAATCGCCGGTCGCCTTGCATGTGCAGGGCGGCCGCGCCATGGTGAGAGGAAGCCAGTTCCGTGAGCGCCACCGAAGCCATCCCCACGCCTGTCACTCAGATGCGCCTGTTGATCATCGAAGACGATCGCGAGTCCGCCGACTATCTGGTCAAGGCGTTCCGTGAAGTCGGCTATGTCGCCGATCTCGCCAGCGATGGCGAGGAGGGCCTGTCGATGGCCGACGGCGGCGATTACGACGTGCTCGTGGTGGATCGCATGCTGCCCAAGCGGGACGGCCTGTCCGTGATCGGCGCGCTGCGCGACAAGGGCAATCGCACGCCGGTCCTGATCCTCTCCGCGCTCGGCCAGGTCGACGACCGCATCAAGGGCCTGCGCGCCGGCGGCGACGACTATCTGCCGAAACCCTATTCATTTGCCGAACTGCAGGCGCGCGTCGAGGTGCTGTCGCGCCGCAATGTCGGCCCCGCCGAAGAGACCACCTACCGCGTCGGCGATCTCGAGCTCGACCGTCTCTCGCATCGGGTCGCCCGCGGCAAGGACGAGTTGACGCTGCAGCCGCGCGAATTCCGGCTGCTCGAATATTTGATGAAGCACGCGGGCCAGGTGGTGACGCGCACGATGCTTCTGGAAAACGTCTGGGATTATCATTTCGATCCGCAGACCAACGTCATCGATGTGCATATTTCACGGCTGCGCTCCAAGATCGACAAGGGCTTTGAGCGGCCCTTGCTGCACACGATCCGTGGCGCCGGATATATGATCCGTGACGGGATCAGATAAGGTACAATAATTGTTGGACTTTTTCAGGCGTATTGTTTTTAGATTGCCAACTATCTACCGCTTCTCCCAACCGTCTCAGTCGGCTCCGCAGCACCGCCGAAAAGTAAAAGCCCCGCCTAAGCGGGGCTTTTCTTCAATCGGCTTGCGGGCGTCCGGCAGCGTTTTGAGCCATACTCTCAAATCGTCCGGCAGGATGATCGTACGCCTCCCATGCTTCTTGGCCTTGACATCACCGCTGCTGATCGGCTCGCGAATGGAGGTCAACCCGATCCCGGTGAGGGCGCTTGCCAATCGCGGCGGGGGCAGAGCGCACTTCGTCCGGGAAGCCCTTGAGCAACCTCGATCGCAAACGTCAATTGAGTGTGATGCCCGCTTCCTTGATGAGATCGCGCCATTTGGCGACCTCAGATGAGATCAACGCCTTGAATTCAGCCTGGCTCGTGTAGACAGGGTCGGCGCCAATATCGATCATCCGTTTCTGCACCGTCGGATCAGACATGATCCTGACCACCTCTTTGTGCAGTCGATCGACAATCGGCTTTGGTGTTCCCTTCGGCACGAGCAGGCCGAACCACGCGAAGGAGTCCAGATCTGGAATACCCGCTTCGGCGATCGTGGGCACATTCGGAAGTGCCTTGCTGCGTTGCTTGCTGGTTACCGCAAGCGGCCGTAGCTCGCCGGCCTGAAGTTGGCTCGCAATGTTGGGTATGAGTTGAAAGCTTGCAGGCACGTCACCAGAGAGAAGATCCATCGCGAGTGGTCCGGCGGCGCGGTACGGGATGTGACGCAGACGCGTTCCCGTCCGGCGCTCGAACAGCACGCCTGCAAGATGCTGCGAACTGCCGTTGCCGATCGACGAATACATGACCTGCTCGGGCTGGGCCTTCGCGAAATCGATAAATTCTTGCACGTTGGATGCAGGGATTTTTTTCGGGTTGACCACAAGAACATTGGGCATCGTGGAGATCAGTGAAATCGGCTCGAAATCGGTCTCCGGATCGTAAGGGAGGTTTGGCGTGAGCGTTTTGTTGACGGCGAGCGGGCCTGAAGAGCTTAACAGCAGGGTGTAGCCATCCGGAACAGCCCTCGCCACGCTGTGCGTTCCGATATTGCCGCCAGCGCCTCCCTTGTTTTCGACTACGATGGTGCCGCCCAGCGCCTCTCCCAATTTTTCTGCCAGGATGCGGGTTACCGCATCGCTTGCGCCACCTGCAGGAAATGGCACTACCAACGTGATCGGGCGGGAGGGATAATTGTCTGCAACGGCCGACGGTCCGGATACGGCCAGAGCGGATAACATGCAGAGCGCAATAACAGCATGGCGGAGCAACATCGAGCCTCCTCGAAGATGGGTTCCTCGCAGAGCCTGCCCACTCGGATGGCACTGCAACTGCAGGACCGCGGGCTCGGCCTTTTCTTGTCACGGCGCTCTTGGGGCGCCCTTGTGACGTACTTTTGGGCCTATCGCTGACGCATCTCGATCCCACCGAGTCTCGCGACTTACCAAAGAGTCTCAAAAATTGCAGATGCCCTGTTCGGCGGCGCGCCGAGCTGGCGCGACCAGCCGTTAAAAGTCAGCCGAGATAAGGCATGGCGCGGCGCCTGAGTGTTTGCCTGGGGCGGCGGCGGCGCCGGAAACGAAGCGTACGCGGCTGTCGCGTGGGGTGTGCTCTTTGCGAACTTCAGGTGAAATCGAACGCGTCCCGATGGCGAACTGACAGTTGCGGTAGCGCGTCGAGAGATGGCGTGCCCAGTTGCCCCATTGCGGTTTCCAACTCTTCCCTCAAAAGCCCGGCAACATAGGCTGCTCCTCGTTCGCCGAGTGCACCGAGGCCAAGAAGGAAGGCGCGACCGGCAAACGTGCCGTGGGCTCCGAGCGCGATGGCGCGCGCTACGTCCAGGCCTGAGCGGATGCCGCTGTCGAACAGGATGGTGGCCTTGGTGCCGACGGCTGCGGTGATCGCGGGCAGGACATCGATCGCCGCAGGCGCGGCGTCGAACTGACGCCCACCATGGTTTGAGACCAGTATCCCGTCGACGCCCACGGCAATCGCCCGCTCGGCGTCGGCAGGATGCAATACACCCTTCACGACCAGTGCTCCGGACCAGGCGTCGCGCATTCGCTTGACGAAATCCCAGGAGAACGTGCCCTTGATCTGACTTTGCACAAACCCCGCGGTCTTCGCCAGCGTCGCCGGCTTTTCGACGTAGCGCTCCATGTTGCGGAAGGCCGGCATGCCTTCTCTCGCGAGCGCGAGCAGCCAGGCCGGCGACGAAGCAACATCAAAAATGGTCTTTACGGTAGGATGGAACGGGACAACCAGACCGTTGCGCAGGTCGCGCGGCCGCTTGGAGCGAACCGGCGCATCCAATGTTGCGGAGAGGACGCGTACCCCGGCCGCGGCGGCCCGCTTGATCAGATCGAATGTGACGGAATGATCGTTTGCGGGCAGTCCGTAAAGCTGAAACCATCCGTAAGGACCTGCGAGTTCCGCGACCTCTTCGATTGCAGCGGTTGCGAGTGTACCGGCGATGTAGGGGATTCGCATCTTGCCGGCAGCCGCCGCAAAGATCTTCGTGGCGCCAGGCCAAATGATGCCATCGACGCCCACCGGCGAAATACCGATCGGCGCGGCGCAGTCTATGCCGAAAAGCTCGGTCTCGGTACGGACCGGGGCCGGCGTGCCATAGCGCGGCACCAATTCCACCGCATCCAGAGCGTGCCGGTTACGCAGCGTGTTGAGATCGCTTCCCGTGCCGCCGTCGAGAAAGTCGAAGGCAAAGCGCGGAATGCGGCGATGGGCTCGACGTTCGATATCGTCCAGCGTCGGAAGCCTTCGCTGCAGTCGCGCCTCGGGGCCTGTCCTGCTGCCGGCGCCCCAAGCCCGCGCGAGCGGCAAAGCAGTGCGGCTGATATCGCCGGTCATGAGAATAGCCCTCGTTGCGTGGCGTGACTTCCCTACGGCGAGCGCAGCCATCAACGCAAATAATTACGAATGATAACATAGATAACTCTGGATGATTACCGGGGCCGCGACGAGCGCGGCTTGCGGCGGGGCGAGGTTCCAGGTTTGGAATCAACCGCGGTGGCTGGCCCCAGATAGATTCTGGCCGACGTCGCCGCCTCGACCAGGTTGTGGCGTATGATGTCGAGCACCGCCCTCGCGGCGGGGGATACCATCCGGCGCGGATGATGCACCCAGGCGATGGAGCGGGAAATCCTCGGGTCGGCAAAACGATGGGCTCGCACATTTCCCTTCGCCAGCGATTGCTGGAGCGCGATCGTCGGCAGCACGGTGACGAGATTCGTGGTGGCAATCACGTCGCAAAGCGCCGGCAGGGTGTCTAGCTCCAGCCGCGGCTTCAATTCGATGCCCGCCGCGGCAGCGTGCTCCTCGAGAATTATGCGCAGGCCGTGCCGCTTCGACGGTAGCACCACGTCGAAATCGGCCAGATGCGCGAACCGCAGGCTTGCCGGCAGCTTGACCGGTGCATCTTTTCGGCAGGCGAACACCATCTCCTCATCCAGCACGTGATGCGCCGTCAGCGAAACGCGCCTGCGCGGCACGTTGATCAACGCAAAGTCGAGTTGCCCGGAGTTTACCCAGTCGGCCAACGTCTCCGTGTAGCCTTCGCACGCCGAGAGCGTGATTTCCGGATATAGATGCGCAACTGCTGCCGAAGAGCTTGCCATCGTGCTCTGCGCAACCGAGGTGATCAACCCAACCGAAACCCTGCCTGAAATGCGGCCGTCAAGCCGCGCCATCTCCTGCTTGGCGTATTCAACGTCGCGCAGGATCGGGGTCACAAGCCGGAATAGGGCTTCGCCCGCGACGGTGAGCGTCATTCCGTGGATGCTGCGGTCGAACAGTTTTTGACCAAGCTCGGCCTCGATCTTGGCGATCTGCATGCTCAGCGCCGGCTGCACGATATTGAGCTGGCGGGCGGCGCGCGTGACGTTCTTTTCTTCTGCGAGGCAAAGGAAGTACTGCATCTGCCTGAACTCCATTGACGCTCCCTTCCAGCCACCCGGCGTTGCAAACCCGCATCTTCCCATCATTTCATATGATCGAGTTGATCACCAATCATTATTTGTTCTGATCCCGTCTTCCCTCTACCGTCGCTTCGAACCGTTGCGGGTGGGCCGAAAGTTGCGGCCGACAGCGGGCGTTGGGCGAGTGACCGAACTGAGGGAGCCATTGAACGTCATGCAGGATCGGGAGCCACGACGGCTGATCATCGGCAGCTCCGGCGCCTCAGGCGTCATCTACGGCGCACGGCTGCTGCAACTCCTGCGCAATGCCGGCATCGAGACGCATCTCGTCATGTCGAAGACGGCCGAGCAGACGTTCGCTTACGAAACCGACCTGAAGATCTCCGAGGTCAGGGCGCTTGCCAGTTTCAGCCATGCCATCGACGACATGGCGGCCCCGATCTCCAGCGGATCATTCCGTACAGCGGGCATGATTGTCGCCCCCTGTTCGATGCGCTCAATGTCGGAGATTGCGTCCGGCGTCACCACGACATTGTTGACGCGGGCCGCCGACGTCGCATTGAAGGAGCGCCGCCGGCTCGTGTTGATGGTTCGCGAGACCCCACTGCATACCGGACATCTGCGTACCATGACCGCGCTTTCGGAGATGGGCGCCATTATCGCGCCGCCGGTGCCCGCGTTCTACGCCAAGCCCGACAGCCTCGACGAGATGGTCGAACATACCGTCGGACGCGTGCTGGATCTGTTCGACATCGATATCGGCGTCATCAGGCGTTGGGGCGAGGACGAAGACCTGAAGCGTCGTCCGCTGCGCAAAACTCCCTAAAGCAAGAAAACCGCGGAAAGGATCGCAACATGCGGACCGAGAACCTGTCCGGGGTGGACGCCCCAAAGGATTTGCGCTCCTGGCTCACTCACCTTGCAGAGCACGGCAAGCTTGCCATCGCCCGCGAGGGGATCGATCTGACGGATGAGCTTGCGGCCGTATCAAAGCGGCTCGAGCGCGACCGGGCCGTGCTGTTTCCCAAGCCGGGCGGTCATGGCATCCCCGTCGTCGCCAACCTGTTTGCGGCACGCGACTGGGTTGCGGATGCGATCGGGGTCAAAGAGGATCAATTGCTGATCCGCTTTCTTGCCGCGGCGCGCGAGCCGCTTCCGGTCCGCGAGGTGGCAAGCGGGCCCGTGCAGGAAGTGGTGCACAAGGAAGTCGATCTTCTCAGGCAACTGCCGATCCCAAAACACAACGAGCGCGACAGCGGGCCCTATATCACTGCGGGGCTGTTGATCGCCCGCAATCCGCGCACCGGCGTGCAGAACGTCTCGATCCATCGCTGCCAAATCAGCGGGCCAAATCGGATCGGCGTTCTGCTGCTGCCGCGCCATACGCTTGCTTACTTTCGAATGGCAGAACAGGTTGGCGAGGCGCTCGAGATTGCCATCGTGATCGGAGTGCATCCCGCCCTGATCCTGGCATCGCAGGCAATTGCAGCGCTGGACGAGGACGAGATGGGGATCGCCGGCGCGCTTCTCGGCCGCCCCGTCGACGTGGTGAAATGCAAGACCAATTCGGTTCGCGTTCCCGCTCATGCGGAGATCGTGATTGAGGGACGAATTCTTCCCGGCATTCGCGCGCCGGAAGGACCGTTCGGCGAATTTCCGCAGTATTATGGGCCGCGCGCAAATCGCGAAGTGATCGAAGTCGACGCGATTACCCATCGCGAGCGGCCGATCTTTCACACGATCGTGGGTGGGGGCTACGAACATCTCGTTCTCGGCGGCGTGCCGCGCGAGGCGACGCTGCTGCAGCATCTGCGGCGCAGCTTTCCCAACGTGCTGGATTTACGCCTCACCCGGGGCGGCGTCTGCCGTTATCATCTGGCCGTGCAGATCGACAAGACGTCCGACGGCGAGCCAAAGAATATCATCATGTCCGCCTTTGGCGCGCATTACGACATAAAGCAGGTGGTCGTCGTCGACCGGGACGTCAACATCAGCGATACTGACGAGATCGAGTGGGCCGTCGCCACGCGTTTCCAGGCCGATCGCGACCTGCTGGTTATCTCCGGGGCGCTCGGTTCCAAGCTGGATCCGACGACCAATGACGGGATCAGCGCAAAGATGGGGCTCGATGCGACCGTGCCAATCGCCGCGCCCGAGCTCGATTTCAAGCGCATTCATGTCAAAGGGGAGGAGCAGGTCGATCTCGAATCGGTCCTGCAGAAGGATTCCAGTGCTGCGTTCGCCAGCCTTGTTGCAAGGCTACGGCCAGAAAATGGCTGAGCCAATCGCCATGTCGACGAAGACGAGCGCGCAAAGGGTGTGGTCGTGGCCGACAATTCTGGAGAATAGCTGTCGATGTTGAGCACCTCAGGCCTGCGCAGCGGCGGTGAAATTCTTGTTGACGCGTTAAAGATCCACGGCGTCGACACGGTGTTCTGCGTGCCGGGCGAAAGCTTTTTGGCGGCGATCGATGCGTTGGCCGGCGCGGGCAATGCGGTCAAGACGGTCGTGACGCGGCACGAGGCGGGCGCAGCGCACATGGCCGAGGCTTATGGAAAGCTGACCGGGCAGCCCGGCATTTGCTTTGTCACGCGAGGGCCGGGTGCAAGCCACGCGGCAATCGGCGTTCACACCGCCTCGCAAGACTCCACGCCGATGATCCTGTTCATTGGACAAGTCTCCCGCGGCATGCTGGGGCGCGAGGCCTGGCAGGAAGTCGACTTCAGGCAGATGTTCGGCGGCATGGCGAAGTGGGTTGTCGAGATCGATCGCGTCGAGCGCATTCCCGAATTGGTCAGTCGCGCATTTCATGTCGCCGTGTCAGGGCGACCGGGGCCGGTTGTGGTGTCGCTGCCGGAAGATATGCTCGCCGAACAAGCCGCGGTTGCGGATGCCGGACGTTATGCGCGCGCTGCGGCGCACCCCGGCGACGCTCAACTGTCGCGGCTTCTCGAGATGATCGCGCGCGCCGAGCGGCCGCTGGTGATCGTTGGAGGCGGCGGGTGGAACGCCCGTGCGTGTGCGGACTTCAAGACGTTCATCGAAGCCTTCGACCTTCCGGTGGTGAGCGGTTTCCGGCGGCAGGACATCTTCGACAATCGCCATCCAAACTATGTCGGCCATGTCGGGCTTGGGCCAAGCCCAGGACTGGTTGAGCGTATTCGCAGCGCTGACCTGATCATCGCCATCGGCGGTCGCCTCGGCGAGACCACGACGTCGGGGTACACGCTGTTCGGGGTTCCGAAGCCGTCGCAGCGCTTCGTTCATGTCCATGCCGATCCGGCCGAACTCGGCCGCGTTTATCAAGCCGATCTTCTGATCAACGCCGGAATGCCCGAATTGGCCGCGGCCGTCGCGCGACTGCGCCCCGATGGTGCAATGCAGCCGCGCGCGGAGGCGCGACGAAAGATTTGGGTTGCCGAGGCGCGAGCGGAATTAATGGCCGACCAGACACCGCGCACCATGCCGGGTCCGGTCGATCTCGGCGCGGTGATGCTGCACTTGCGCAAGGTGCTGCCGGAGGATGCCATCATCTCCAATGGCGCCGGAAACTACGCCATCTGGGTGCACAAGTTCCACCGCTACGGCGGTTTCAGAACCCAGCTCGCACCCACGTCGGGAGCGATGGGCTATGGCCTGCCGGCCGCGATCACGGCCAAGCTCGTCCATCCAGAACGTACCGCTGTCTGCTTTGCCGGCGACGGCTGTTTCCTGATGAGCGCCAATGAGCTTGCAACGGCGGCGCAATACGGTCTCGGCGTGGTCGTGATCGTCGTCAGCAACGGTATGTACGGGTCGATCCGCATGCATCAGGAGAAGGAGTATCCCGGACGGGTTCACGCAACCACTCTGGAAAATCCGGATTTCGTGGCGCTGGCGCGCGCCTTCGGCGGCTATGGCGAAATCGTTCTGGAGACCGAAGGTTTTGCCGCCGCATTCGCGCGTGCCCGGACTTTCGCAGACGGAAATCGCAAACCCGCCCTTCTCGAGTTGAAGGTCGATCCCGAAGCGATCACGCCCAATGCCACCCTGACCCAATTGCGGCAGCGTACGCTGAAAGTGGGGGTCGCTGCCTTGCAAGGATAAGGACTGACCTGCACCGGCGTGTCCGGACACGTTTCGAATCTCGCGATAATCGCGCACCTGGCTTATGCTGAGGCAAAGCCTGGCAAATCCGAAGGGAGGCTCCGGATGTCGACA
Source organism: Bradyrhizobium sp. AZCC 1610 (assembly GCF_036924515.1). Lineage (NCBI taxonomy): Bacteria > Pseudomonadati > Pseudomonadota > Alphaproteobacteria > Hyphomicrobiales > Nitrobacteraceae > Bradyrhizobium > Bradyrhizobium sp. AZCC 1610. Next base: position 1,965,463 of record NZ_JAZHRR010000001.1, read on the forward strand.
GCTTTGCGCATTGCTCATGGCGCCTTTGGCCGGGTTGCGCTGTTGGACATGGACCGTTCGCTGGTGCGGCATGCGCATCCGCATTGTCATGTCCTGTTGAAAGTTGAAGGCGCCGATACGCAGTTCGTGGTGGGCGACCGCGTTTATCCTCTCACCGACAGCTGCGCCGTGCTGGTGGATGGCTGGAAGCCGCATGCCTATGTGCATGACCCGGAGCGGCCGCGAACGCTCATTCTCGCGCTTTATATCGAGCCGCAATGGCTGAAGGAGTTTCGCGCGGGATGGGCTGCGAGCGGAGCGCCCGGGTTTTTCGAGCAACCCACCGGGGAGGTGTCGCCTCGAATCCGCCAACTCGCCATGCGGCTGGCAAGCGAGATGATGACGCGCCCGGACTGCAAACGTGCCCACGAGCAGACGTTGTCGGAGCTGATGATCGCGGTGATCGAGCGCTTCACCCCGTGGCGCAACTTTCCCAACTCGATCCGCGGCATGAAAGCGATGGCCTGCGACTGGCGGATCAAACGGGTGGTGGAGGCGATGCGCGCGCAGGAGGGCTCGTGCGCAAGCGTCGATCATTTTGTCAAGGAAGCTGGATTGTCGCGGGCGCAGTTCTTCCGCTTGTTTGAAGTGTCACTCGGCGTATCGCCCAAAATCTATCTGAATGTCGTTCGCATGGAGCGGGCGCTGGATGCCGTGATCCACCAGGATACGCCGGTCGGCGAACTCGGCGATCGCTTTGGGTTTGCCGAGCCGGCGCATTTCACGCGCTTCTTTCGCGATCACGCCGGCGTCGGCCCGCGCGAATTCCGCAATGTCTCGCGGCTTGCGAACTGATGTTGCGGCGCACGATCGAGTTCTAAATGAGACGAATTGGTAAGTTGTGAGAATGGCAGATATGGCTCGCACGACGGACATTCTGGCAATTGCTCCAGACCGTGTCGGAGAGCGCGATCGGGAGGAGTGTCGGAATGGCGAGAGCCGCTGTTCGATCCGCATCAATCATCGGTCAAGACGGGGCAGAGCATCGGCCCTGGGTCGGCCGTTCGATGGAGCGCGTCGAGGACGCGGCACTCCTGAGCGGTCGTGGCCGCTTCATCGACGATCTGGGTACGCCGCCTGGAACGCTGCACGCCGCTATCCTCCGCTCGCCGCATGCGCATGCGGATATCGTTTCGATTGACGCCGAAGCCGCGAGCAGGGCGCCGGGTGTCGCTGCCATTCTCACCGGCGAACACGTCAAGGCATTGACGTCCAGCCTTGTCGTCGGTGTAAAAGCGCCGGTCGAATGCTGGCCGATCGCGACCGATCGCGTTCGCTATGTCGGCGAGCCGGTAGCCGTTGTCGTGGCAACCGACCGCGCCCGGGCTGAAGATGCGATCGACCTGATCAACGTCGAATACCGCCCACGTGTCGCTGTGGTCGCGCCACTTGCGGCGCTCGCACCGGGCGCGCCGGTCCTGCACGACGGTTTTCCCGGCAACCTCGCGAGCGACCGCAGCTTCCGTTATGGAGATCCGGAGCAGGCGTTCACCGAAGCCGCGCATCGCATTACCATCGATATCGAATACCCACGGAACTCCTGTACGCCGATTGAAACTTACGGCGTGATCGCCGGATATGACGCCGCCGAGGATGCATTCGATGTCCTGGCCAATTTCCAGGGACCGTTCAGCATCCATACCGTCATCTCCCGTGCGCTGAAGGTGCCCGGTAATCGCATGCGGCTGCGAACGCCGCCCGACTCCGGCGGCAGCTTCGGCGTCAAGCAGGGCGTATTTCCCTACATTGTGCTGGTCGCTGCAGCTTCCCGCGCCGTCGGGCGCCCCGTGAAGTGGATCGAGGACCGGCTCGAACATCTGGCTGCGTCGGTCTCGGCGACCAACCGGTCGACGACACTGTCGGCGGCCGTTACGGCAGAAGGCAGGATTCTTGCCCTCGATTGGGATCAAGTCGAAGACTGCGGTGCGCATCTGCGGGCGCCTGAGCCGGCAACGCTTTACCGTATGCATGGTAATCTCACCGGCGCCTACGACATCCGCCATGTGAAGGTGCGAAACCGGGTCGTGGTCACGAACAAGACACCGACCGGGCTGAACCGTGGGTTCGGTGGACCACAGGTCTATTTCGCACTGGAGCGCCTCGTGCACCGGATCGCGGTTGGCCTCGATCTCGATCCGCTGGAAATCATCAAGCGTAATCTCGTCCCTGCGAACGCCTTTCCCTATCGCACCGCGACCGGGGCGCTGCTCGATTCCGGCAATTATCAGGAGGCCATTGCGCGCGCCGTGGAGCAGGGCGCGTTCGCCGAACTGAAGACGCGGCGGGACGATGCTCGCGCGCAAGGTCGCCTGTATGGAATCGGTCTGGCCGCGGTGGTCGAACCCAGCGTTTCGAACATGGGCTACATCACGACGGTGCTTACCGCCGCGGAGCGTCGCAAGGCCGGCCCGAAGAATGGCGCGCAGGCTACCGCGACGGTCGCGCTGGATCCGGTGGGCGGCGTATCCGTGCACGTCGCCTCAGTGCCGCAGGGCCAGGGTCATCGCACCGTTTTGTCACAGGTTGTCGCTGACGTGTTTGGCCTCAATCCGAGGGATGTTCGCGTCAACACCGAGATCGACACCGCCAAGGATGCCTGGTCGATCGCCTCCGGAAACTATGCGAGCCGGTTTGCCGCCGCGGTGGCCGGCACGGCAAAGCTGGCGGCCGAGCGGATCGCCGGACGCCTGGCCCGCATCGCCGCCAGCCAGTTGAACGTCGAGGTCGCGGATATCGCGTTTGCCGACGGCTTTGTGGCGTCAAGGCACAATCCGGAAAACAGGATTGGGTTTTCGCGCGTGGCCGCGCTGAGCCATTGGTCGCCGGGCTCGCTGCCGGACGAAGCCGGACAGACCATCCGCGAGACGGTGTTCTGGACCCCGCCCGAGCTGACCGCGCCCGATGATGAGGACCGCATCAACTCGTCGCTGTGTCATGGCTTCATCTTCGATTTCTGCGGCGTCGAGATCGACCGCGCCACCCTCGAGATCCGCATCGACCGCTATGTCACCATGCATGATTGCGGCACCATCCTGCATCCGGGCATGGTGGACGGTCAGATCCGTGGTGGGTTCGCCCAGGCTCTGGGAGCGGCGCTCTACGAAGAATACGCCTATGGCGAGGACGGCAGTTTTCTGACCGGAACATTCGCCGACTATCTGCTGCCGACAGCGACCGAGGTTCCCGAACCGCAGATCATTCACATGGAGACGCCGTCGCCTTTTACCCCGCTCGGCGCCAAGGGCGTCGGCGAGGGCAACTGCATGTCGACGCCGGTCTGTGTGGCGAATGCAGTCGCCGATGCGCTGGGGTTGAGCGACGTTACGCTGCCGTTGGTCCCCGCGAGGCTCGCGGATCGAGTTCGTGGGCCGGAGCAGGCCGCACCGGCAGGGCGATCGAGCGTGCCGGCCGCCGAACGCGGCGGCGATCGCCGGCTGCGCGGCGCGGGCAGCGCGACCGTCGATACCGCACCGGAGCAGGTATGGACCATGTTGCTCGACCCTGTCACGCTGCAATCGGTGATCCCTGGGTGTCGACGCGTGGACAGGGTCTCCGACACGCATTTCCGTGCCGATGTAACGCTCGGCATCGGACCCGTGACGGGACGTTATCGCGCCGACGTCACATTGTCCGATCTCGACCCGCCGCATGCCGTTACGCTGCGCGGCAGGGCCGAGGGCGCGCTCGGCTTCGGCAGCGCCGAGGGACGCATTACGCTGGAGCCCGACGACAAGGGCGGCACACGGCTACAATATGCTTACGAGGCGGCAATCGGCGGCAAGGTGGCCAGCATTGGCGGCCGCCTGCTCGATGGCGCCACGCGCGTCATCATCGGGCAGTTCTTTGCCGCGCTCGCGCGCAAGGCCGGTGGTGAGGCCCCATCCGGCTCCTGGCTGGCGCTGTTCGGCAGGCTCGCAAGCATGTTCGGAGGCCGGCGATGAAGCCTCCCGCCTTCGACTATGTCCGCGCCGAATCCGTCGATGAGGTCCTTGATGGGCTGGCGAAGGAAGGTGGCGATGCGCGCGTGATCGCCGGCGGCCAGTCGCTGATGGCAATGCTCAATATGCGCCTCGCCAGGCCGAAATTCCTGATCGACATCATGCGATTGAAGGAACTCGGCGGCATCGACGAAAAGAACGGCGCTGTGACCATCGGCGCGGGCGTGCGCCAGGCCGCATTGTTGGTCTGGCCCGAGTTGACGCAGAGGCTGAATCTCGTTGCGCGCGCCTTGCCCTGGGTGGGACACGTCCAGACCCGCAGCCGCGGCACCGTGTGCGGCTCGCTGGCCCATGCCGATCCCAGCGCCGAGATGCCGCTCGCGCTGATCGCGCTGGGTGGCGAAGTGCATCTGCGCAGCAGGAAAAAGTCCCGCCGCGTGGCGGCGAAGGATTTTTTTGTTGGCATGATGGCCACCGCGCGCGCGGACGATGAGCTGATCGAGGCCGTATCGTTTCCCTGTCAAGGCAACAGCCGCTGCGCCTTCCGCGAGGTCGCGCGCCGGCACGGCGATTTCGCCATCGTGGCCTGCGCGGCGCTCGCCACATCGAGCGGCGTCCGCCTTGTGGTCGGCGGCGTCGCCGACGTTCCCACTGCGCGGGATTGGCCGCGGCTGGATGGCAGCGCGCTGGACGATGCGCTGAACGGCTTCGCCTACGAGCTCGACGCGCGCGACGACGTGCACGCGACCGCGCGCTATCGGCGCGATCTGGTGCGGGCGATCGGACGCGATCTGGTACGCGAGGTGCTGCAATGAGCCACCTGTGCGCGGAGAAGCGTCACCTCGTTCGTTTCACGCTGAATGGAAAGCCGGCGGAGGCGGAAGCCGAACCGCGCATGCTGCTGAGCGATTTCCTGCGCCACCAGATTGGCGCCACCGGTACCCATGTGGGCTGCGAGCACGGTGTTTGTGGTGCGTGCACGATTGTGGTCGACGATATGCTGACGCGGGCCTGCCTGACGCTGGCCGTGCAGATCGACGGCTGCGACGTGCGAACGGTGGAAGGCCTTGCGCCGTCTCCCGACCGGCTCGGCGTATTGCAACTGGCATTCAGACGCAACCATGCCCTGCAATGCGGTTTCTGCACCGCCGGCATCTTGATGTCGCTCGATCATTATCTGCAGGAACACACCACCCCAAGCGAGCGCGATATCCGCGACCTGCTCAGCGGCCATCTGTGCCGCTGCACCGGCTACACACCGATCATACGGGCGACGCTCGAGGCAGCCGCCGAGTTTGCCGCAACCAGCCAAGAGAAGTCAGATGCTTGATCTCGGCAGCAGTTTTGTCGCCAGCGTCGCGCGTGATCCCGGCGCCGTTGCGCTTGTTGATGGCGATCTTCGTCTCACCTATCATCAATGGTATGGAAAGATCTCGTCGCTGGTAGCGTCGTTCGACCGGATCGGGCTCAAACCCGGCGATCACGTCATCACTGTGCTTCAGAACCGCTGGGAGGCGGCGACGCTGCACTGGGCGTGCCAATTCGCAGGGCTCGTCATCACGCCGGTCAATTGGCGTGCCAAGCCCGACGAGCTCGATTTCTGCATCGAGAATGCCGAAGGGCGCGCCGTCTTCTACCAGGACGTTTCCGCTGCAGCCGTCAGGGGATCCCGGCTTGCCGGAGTGCTGCAGCGCGTTGCCACCGATGGGCGTGATGACGGCGCGCTGGCGTTTGCCGATATGGTCGAAGGCCGCGCACCGGATGCCGTCCCCCGGGTCGACGCCGAGGCCTGTTCGATCATGCTCTACACCTCAGGCACGACCTCCAAACCGAAGGGCGTGCCGCGCCGCCATCGCGCCGAACGCGCTGCGGCGATTGCGCATGTGGCGCAGAATCTCTACGGCCGCAACGAGTGCACGCTGGGCGTGATGCCGCTCTACCACACCATGGGCGTCCGCTCACTGCTCGCAATGTCCCTGATTGGTGGCACTTTCGTCTGCCTGCCGCGCTACGACAGCCGCCAGGCGTTGGCGCTGATCCAGGCCGAGAAGATCTCCAACCTTTACCTGGTGCCGACGCTCTATCACGACCTCGTCCACCACCAGGCATTCGCGGCGACGGACGTATCGAGCGTACGGAAAATCGGGTTCGCCGGCGCCTCAATGACGGACGGATTGCTGCAGAAGTTGAATCAGGCGTTCAAGCCGGCGCTTTTCGTCAATCACTACGGCAGTTCCGAAATCTACACCTTCACGATCGACCAGAACGCTGTCGCCAAGCCGGGTTCGGCCGGGAAGGCTGGTATCAACCAGCACATCAAGGTGGTGCGGATGGGCGCGCGCTCGGTCACCGAGTTTGCGGCAACGGGCGAGGAGGGCGAAATCATCGCCTCGCTCGCCGGAGACGAGGCGTTCGAAGGCTACTGGCGGCGCCCGGATGCCGACGCCAAGGCGTTGCGGGAGGGCTGGTATTTCACCGGCGATACCGGCTTCATTGATCCCGATGGCGATCTGTTCGTAACCGGCCGGGTCGACGACATGATCATTACCGGCGGCGAAAATGTCTCGCCGGTAGAAATCGAAAGCTGCCTTTCCCTGCATCCCGCGGTCTCCGAGGTCGCTGTCGTCGGTCTTGTAGACGAGAGGTGGGGCAAGATCGTCGCTGCCTTCGTCCGGCGCAACAGGCCGGTCTCGGAAGCGGAACTCGAGCAGTTCTGTCGCGCTTCCGGGCTGGCCAATTTCAAGCGTCCGCGACGATACGTCTTCGTCGGTTCAATTCCCAAATCGCCGGTCGGAAAACTGCTCCGGCGGCTGCTCGTCGCCGGAGAATACGAATCCGAGCGTGCACCGCCGTCGGGCGCCGCCTGATCAAATCTCCCCAACAGAAGGAAACGCTCACATGCCGTCACCCTACACGTTTTCCGATCCCCGTCTGAGCAAGCTCGACGGGTTTCAGGTCGAGATCGACGAAGCGCGCGAGCGGGCCGACATCATTCTCGTTCGACCTCCCTACAACGTCGTCGCGATGCCGGAGCGCGATCAACTCCGGTTGACTTTCGAGACGCTTGACGAGGATGCGCGAGTGCGCGTGATCGTCCTGCGTGCGCAGGGAGAGCATTTCTCGAGCGGCGGCAATATCGGCGGCTTCCTGGAAGCGAGCCCCGAACACGTCTCCAAGCTTGCCTGGAACATCGCGTCGCCAGCGCGCTGTGCCAAGCCGGTGATCGTGGCCAATCGCGGCTATTGCTTCGGCGTCGGGTTCGAGTTGTCGCTGGCCTGCGACTTCCGGATCGCCTCTGGAACCACGTTGTACGCCTTGCCGGAACAGAAACTCGGCCAGATTCCAGGGTCGGGAGGTTCGGCTCGCTTGCAGAAGATGGTGGGCATTACCCGTACCAAGGACATCGTGATGCGATCCAAGCGCATTTCCGCCAAGCAGGCGCTGGAGTGGGGCATTGCCACCGAATGCGTGCCCGATGCGGAATTGGAGAAGGCGACGGACATGCTGGTGGATGAACTGCGCACATTCTCGCCATTGGCACAGCGGACCGCGAAAAAACTCTTGAACGATACCGAGGACTCCACGTTGGCGATCGCCATCGAGCTTGAAGGCCATTGCTACAGCCGTCTGCGGCAGTCGGACGACTTCAAGGAGGGTGTCGAGGCCTTCAACGCCAAGCGTCCGCCGAAATTTGTCGGGCGCTGAGTACGACCGGGCATGGCGACCACGATAGCTGCGGCCGACAGCGCCGCAAACACCGAGCGGTCAGCGAATATCGACTTTGCGTCTAGCGGCACGACGCCGACCGTCATTTCACCGGTAGACGTAGCTGGCGAACTGGCAGCATCCATACGAGGTTCGGTCCGAGTGATACACGTCTAGACCAAGGGGGCTACCGTTCTATCTGAGAACGCCGCAACGGATTGGGTGAAATGACCGTGAACAACGTGGCGGAAACGCCTGCCACAGCAAGAAAAATCAATAACTTAGAGGATATTCACTGCGTACCTTCCTACACGGCTGATTCTTTTCACCGCATCTATCGACGACCGCGAACTTGTAATGGCAGCCGCCGCCGGCGCCTACGGCGTCATTCGGAAGGACGTGACGCCGGAAATTCTCGTGCAGTCCTTGCGCCGGATCGCAGATGGCCAGCGGCTGTTGCCGCCATCTTCCTCGGATCGGATCGTGTCCCGGGAACAAGGAAAGGTCGCGGTTGCGGAGAATGTGCTGGCGGTGCTGACAGAGCGGGAGCGCCAGATCATGCATCTGGTGTCGGAAGGACTATCGAACAAGGAAATTGGGCGAAAATTGAACATTACCGACGGCACCATCAAAGTTCATCTTCATCACATCTTTCAGCAGCTCGACGTCAGCAGCCGGACAGTGCAGCACGGGCAGGAGGCGTGTCGATCGGGGGCGCGGTGGCTCGGTGGCAAGTCATAGGTGCCGAGATGCACGATACGAGATCCGGTGACCGGCTTCGAATGACACGCAACAGTCAATCCACGACGAGTCTGGCGCGTTCCTGAAAAAGCGAGGCCTATTGCGTTGTCTCACGCAGGAAAAGCATGGCCGCTGGGCGAGAGCGCTCTCGTCTATCTTTCCTGCCAATTTCAACAGCACTGATTTGGAATCTTCCAAGCATTTTTGGAATTGCTCCAAACACAATGTCAGCCGACTCGAGCCGTCGAGGATCGAGAAATTCTAAGTCGCGGCGCACGCATTTGCGTTGCGTCCACGATAGCGTCGCTCTAAGAGGCAATTCAGATCGCTAGCAATCGGACGTTGCCGAAAATGCGCAGGCAACCAATCCGGCGTGCGAGTCTGCGGAGGACCTGATTCACAGGGCCATAAGTGTTGGCCGTATTCGGACACGGAGAGCGGATCTTCGATCCACGGTCGTTGCAGGTCGAGCGTGAAGCAATTTCACGCTGGGCTACGTGCTGTTGATAAGGGACTTTCTCGAAATGCGACGTGCAGGTGGGGTTGGGGCGGTGGCTCGCTTTGGTGCGACACTGCTAGGTGGAGTGGCGTTGTTGGCGTGGTTCGAATCGCCCGCGCAATCACAAGCACCGCAAGGCGGCAACTCCCTTCCACCCGTTACTGTCGATGCGCCGGCGCAACAGTCAGTCCGCCGCGCGCCAACCAAACGAAGTGACGCCCGGGTCCGATCGGCCTCGCGGCGCGCCACGGTGCCTGCCGCCCCGCAGGCCGGCCCCGTCGCGGTGCAATCGCAGCCGTCGCAGCCGGGTGTCGTACCCGCCTTTGCAGGCGGCCAGGTCGCTCAAGGCGCGCGGCTGGGAATGCTTGGCAACACCAGCACAATGAAGTCTCCGTTCAACGTGACGAGCTACACGGACAAGTTCATCCGGGATCAGCAGGCAGCAACCGGTGCGGATGCCTTGATCCTGGATCCTTCCGTGCGCAGTACCCACCCAACGGGCGGTATAGTCGATTCCTTCAACATTCGCGGCTTCCCGATCAATGAAGGCAACAATGGTGAGTTCGCCTTCGAGGGTGTCTACGGCATCGCGCCGAGCTACCGCATCTTCACGGATTACGTCGAGCGCATCGAGGTGCTCAAGGGTCCCTCGGCCGCGCTCTCCGGGATCGCGCCCAATGGCGGCGTCGGCGGCGTCATCAATGTCGTGCCCAAGCGTGCCGGAGAGGACCTGACCCGCTTCACCGCGGGTTACGGTTCGGCCTCGCGGTTCGGCGGTCATTGGGACGTCGCGAGGCGCTACGGCGAGGGCAGGGAATGGGGCGTGCGCGCCACCGGCAGCCTGCGCGGCGGCGACACGCCGATTGACCGCCAGTCTGAAACGACGGGCGTCGGATCGCTGGCCCTCGACTATCAGGGCGAACGGTACAGGTCCTGGCTCTACCTGATCGCCCAGACCGACCGGTTCAATGCGCCGTCACGTCCGTTCCTCATGGATCCCCTGCAGCCCAATCTGCAAGTGCCCAAGGCGCCGGACGGCGGGCTCAACGTGATGCAGCCTTGGGAATGGTCGCGCATCAACGATCAATCCGTCCTGTGGCGCAACGAATACGATCTGACCGATCAGGTGACGCTGTTCGCCGATGTCGGCGGATCGCACACCAATGTCGAGCGGTTCTTCGGTCTTCCGACGATCACCAGTGCGAGCGGCAACACCACCTCGACGCCGCAATTCTTCGGGCTCAGCATCGATCGGCACACCTATGATGGCGGCGTCCGCGCCCGCTTCGATACCGGCTTCGTCCGGCATGCCGTCACCTTCCAGGCCTCCGTCTATCACGACGTGCTGCACCGGCGGACGACCAATGGCAGTCCGGTCTCCTCGAACATCTATAGCCCGACTGTCGCGCCAACCCAGTTTGCGAACGAGATCAGCGATCGCCCCCGGTTCTCGGACAGCCAGCTCACGGGGCTGTCGATTGCCGACACCTTGTCCGTGCTCGACGAGCGCGTCCTGCTGACGCTGGGCGTCCGGCGCCAGGGCGTCGAGGCGACCAACTATGCCGCCAATCTCGGAACGTTTTCGAACTCCTACGACAAGAGCGCGACCACTCCCGTGGTCGGTCTCGTCGTCCGGCCCTGGGACAACGTCTCGCTGTACGCGAACTACGTTGAAGGTCTAAGCCGGGGCGATATAGCGCCGCAGCAGGCTTCCAACCAAGGCGAAGTGCTCCCGCCTTACATCGCCAAGCAATACGAGGCCGGCATCAAGGTGGACTTCGGCCGGATCGCGACCACGTTCAGTGCCTTCGATATCTCGAAGCCGAGCGGCGAACTGTTGGCCGGGCGCTTCTCGGCGACTGCCGAAAAGCAGGTCCGTGGGCTCGAGTTCAACGTCTTCGGCGAGCTGAGGCCCGATGTTCGTGTCCTCGGAGGCGTTTCGCTGCTGGATGGCACCCTCACGAAGACCGCCATCGCGGCAAACGTTGGCCATACGCCAATCGGCGTTCCGAACGTCCAGGCCAATATTGGAGCCGAGTGGGATCTCCCGTGGGTGAGGGGGCTCACTTTGAACGGGGCGGTCATCTACACGGGCAGGCAGTTCGTCGATGCCGCGAACAAGCAGCCGATCCCGGATTGGACGCGACTCGATCTCGGCGCCCGCTACACGACGGCGATCAACGGCAGGAAGACGATTTTCCGCGCCAACGTTCAGAATGTGACCGGTGAGAACTACTGGTCCAGCGTGGCCTCATTCGGAACGTTCTTTCTGGGAGCACCGCGCACGTACCTCCTGTCGATGACCGTGGACATGTAGTCGCTGCGCTTATAGTTCGGTGAGACGCTTCATGGATGCTCGTGATGGCTCGTTCTTTAATGGAGGTGTCGGCGCATTTGTTCGCGCGTTAACCCCGCCGCTGGACGCGCCGACCGAGCAGCTTGCTCGTGAACAGCCGGCGTGCCTGCAAACCATGTTCTTGTCTCTGTGCATCGGCACCAACGAAGCGGCTCCACCCTGAAGGCGCTTCATGAACGGTTCCTGCTGACAAAAATCAGGCTGGTCGACATGCAAGTTTGCCTCCTTTCGCCAACATGCTTGATTCCGACCGAAGAGGTCGATCTCGACAGGGTAGCGGAGCTCGAAGCGCAAATCCTCCGCACGGGTTACTGGACTGTTCCGATCACGGTGGAGAAGGACGCCCTCTTCGTGATGGACGGTCATCACCGGCTGGCGGTCGCGCACCGTCTGCAACTGCCGCTGGTGCCAGTGATTCTCTTGAACTACAGCGCAGTGCGGGTGGAGAGCTGGCGCCCGGGCCAGACGATCACGCCCGCGTGCATCCTCGCGATGGCGCGCAGTGGCCGAAAATTTCCCTGCAAGACGACGCGACATATTTTTGATCAAGGCCTGCCCAATTGCAACCTGCCGTTGGACAGCTTGCGCAACCTTGCTCAGACAGAACGCGCCGTAGCCTATGCCGAAAGGGCGAGGTCATGACCGTGCATTGCCACAAGCCCGGCGCGGGCCTCTCACCGATTCTGCGGCCAAGCACGGCGGAGCTCTTGGCTGGCAACGGCCCGCTGCTGATCGATTGGGTCGCCCGACACGGGTCTCCGGTCAATCTGATCTGGCCCGATGAGCTGCAGAAGAATTTCGCGGTACTCACAGGCGTCTTGCGAGAGAGCGGTGTCGCGCACGCGCTCTATTACGGAGCGAAAGTCAACAAATCGCCCGGGCTATTGGCGGCAGCTCTGCGCGCAGGGGCCGGCATTGACGTCTCAAGCCTTTATGAGTTGCGAGACGCCAGACGGCTTGGTGCCGAGGGCGCACAACTTGTGGCGACAGGCCCGGCGAAGACGGCGGCATTCCACAACGAGCTTATCAACTGCAACGCTCTAATATCGGTAGATTCACCGGAAGAGCTCGAGGATCTGATCCGCTGGCTTCCAGCAGGCGGCGGCCCGGTTCAGGCGGTGCTGCTGCGTTTGCGTCCCACCAACCAGGCGCGGAGTCGCTTCGGCATGTCGGCGGCGGCCATCCGGCATTGTCTGTCGCGCATTGCTGGCGAAAGCCGGTTGCGCTTTGACGGGCTGCACTTCCACCTGAGTGGCTATAGCTGGGAATCTCGTGCGCAAGCGATTAGAGAAGTCGCCGGCTTGATCAGCGAATCCCGCGCCCAAGGTTTTGCGCCACGCATGATCGACATCGGCGGCGGGTTGCCGATCCAATATGTCGATCAACGCGCCTATCAGGCGCATCTCGGGGCACAGATGCCCGAGGACTACCGTACCGGGAAGGTGCCGGCCTCGTTCTATCCCTATGGGGGAGGGCTTTCCGCGGCCGAGTGGCTGCGCTGCCTGCTGCGCGCGCCGATGGCCGATGGCCGCAGCTTCGCGGACTATCTTGTCCATGAGGGGCTGGTGCTGGGGATGGAGCCTGGGCGAGCACTGGCCGATCAGGCCGCGATTTCCGTCTTCAGAGTGTTGCGCGTGAAAGCCGCTGGCCCTGATACCCATGTCGTCTTCGTCGAAGGCAGCAGCTTCAGCGCTTGCGAAACCTGGTTTGGCTCCGAATTCCTGGTCGATCCCGTCCTGGTTCCGGCCATATCGCCGCCGGTCGCCGCAAAACCTATCCGAGGTTATCTGGCGGGCCATAGCTGTCTGGACGAGGACGTCCTTTGCAATCGATGGCTCACCTTTCCCATCGCTCCGCAGGCGGGAGACCTTCTGGTTTACGCCAACACCGGCGGTTACCAGATGGACCTCCTTGAAAACGAATTCCATCGCCATCCGATGCCGAGCCGCCTTTGCGTGGTTCAGGATGCAAAAGGGCAGCTAACGCTCGTTCCCGACAAAATAGGAGAGGCACAATGCTCTGCACGACCGTAAGCCAGTTGATCGGCCAAACGCCGGTGATGCCGCTTGCCGTACCCAACAGCGATGCCACGCTGGTGCTGAAGCTTGAAAAGAACAATCCGGGTGGCTCCATGAAGGACCGCATGGCGCGCAGCATGGTGCTTGCCGCGCTTGAGGACGGGCGGCTCGCCTCGGGCGGCACGATCGTCGAATCGTCATCTGGAAACACCGGGATCGGACTGGCGTTGGTCGCATTGGAATTGGGCCTGCGCTTCATTGCTGTTGTCGATCATCACGCCGCGCCAGACAAGATCCGCATGATGCGCGCGCTGGGCGCGGAAATTCGCTATGTCGAAGGCGATTATCGGGAGGACGAGGTTGCGGTGGTGGAGCGCCAGCGGCTGGCCGCCCAACTCGGTGCCCAGCTTCCTGATGCGTTGTTCATGAACCAGTCCGACAATCCGGCAAACCCGGAAGGCTATGCCGGTTTCGTCGAGGAACTCCTGGCACAGCTTCCAGACGGCGTCGACGCCTATGTCGGCTGTGTCGGTACTGGCGGATCAATGACCGGTATCGCCCAGCGTCTGAAGCGGGTTAATCCTGCTGTCCGAACGATCGCTGTGGAACCGGCCGGCTCGATCGTCTTCGGCAAACCCGGCCATCCCTACTACCAGTCGGGCACGGGAACGCCCGCCGGCGATGAAATCGGCAAGGTGCTCGACTATGGATGCATCGACGAAGGGGTACAGGTCACCGACACCCAAGCCTTCGAAACAGCACGTTTTATCGCGCGGCGCCACGGGCTTCTGGTAGGGGGCTCGACCGGGGGCACCATCTACAAGGCACTGGAATTCATTGCGGCCGGCAAGCTGTCCGGCACGGTGGTCACGCCCGTTGCCGACGGCGGCGAGAAATATCTCAGTTCGGTCTTCGACGATGAATGGATGGCCAAGCGCGATTTGTTTGATCCGACAATCGTCGAACAGCTCGAGGCCTGGCTACCCGGAAGGGCGCGCGCAGCATGAAGGTGACGATCTGCGGTGCAGGGCGCACTGGGCATTTGAATGCCGTGCTCTTCAAGCAGCGTCCAGGTATCACTGTTTCCGTGCTGACGGGAGCGGCTGCCGTCGTCGATCGGTGGACGAGCGGAGACGGTGTTTGGTGGGCCCAGACGCCGGACGGCCACGTCTTGAGCGGGCGGCCCGACTATGTCGGCACCGATCCGAGTGAGGCGCTCATAAACACGGACATGGTGATCGTGACGCAGCCGGCCCACGCGCGGTCTGCGCTTCTACACGACTTCGCACGGCATCTCCCCCGGGACAGGCGCGTCTACGTCGGCGCGATTCCCGGCTTTTGCGGCTTCAACTGGCTCGCAGCCAAAACCCTTTCGGGCACAGACAATGTGGTGATCTGGGGCATGAAGGACGTGCCCCATACGGCGTTTGACCTGGTCCCGGGCGAGCGGGTGCGCATGGGAGGGGCCAAGGCTCAGCTCTTCGCGGCACTTCATCGCCGCGAAACCGCAGCGAGCCGCGCCAAGCTCCAGGCGATGCTGAGTCGCCTTTATGAAGCCCCCGTCACCCTGCTGCAGGATTATCTGGAAATCACGCTGACGCCGGGCAACGCAATGATGCATCCAGCCGTGCTCTATGCCTTGATCGGCCCTGGCGCACCCTGGGAAAACAAGCCCTTTGACCGTCCCCTTTGCTGGTGGAGCGATTGCCCGCGCGCCGGCGCCGAATTGCTGGAGGCATGCGATGCGGAAAACCAGGCAATCCGCCATGCGGTCGAGTCACGCCTGGGCATTGATCTGAGTTCGGTGAAGCCGCTCCGACAGGAATTGATTGAGGCTTATGGCAGCCAGATCGGCGACAACCGGACCATGTATACGCTGTTGCGAACTAACCGTGCTTACGCGGGCATTCGCGCCCCACTTGTTCCCAATCCGGACGGGCCCGGCCTTGTTATCGATCGCGCAAGCCGCGCTTTCCACGAAGACATAGCCTTTGGGCAGGCGCTGCTCGTGGAATTGGCCGCGCGGCTTGAAGTGGCAACTCCCGCTATCACGAAAACCTACAACTGGGCGCTCAACTACCACGGCGGGTTCACCGAAGGCGCCCCGGCCTGTTTGCCCGCCAACTGGCCGGAGGAAGCGTAATGGACGAGAGGATGTCTTCCTCGGCAGATGCCGAAGCTCGGGCGCATTCCGCGCAGCTTCGGTTGGGCGCATCGCGCAATGCGCTCAACCGGTTGGTCCGCTGCCTGTTTGCCGAACGTCTTCTTGAACCGGATGCATTATTGTGGGCGCGCGAAGGCAACCAGGCATGGCTCCCCCTTTGGCAGTCACGCCGGGTCCTGCATTTCACCGACCTGCGTCGTGCGCCTGCCGGAACATTGCAAAATCGTGGTTCTGTCGAAGTACTGGACGAGACCGGTGCTCGGTACCGGATCGATGATCCCTCCGACCTCATCGGACAGGTCGCGCCCGCCTTGGCGATCGCGCCTGCATCGGACGGCGTCCAGCATCTAATACGCGACGTCGAGGACAGCATGCGCAACGACGTCCTGGCGCGTCGTCACCGGGAGCACTGGAGCGTCGAGCTGCGAGGGAAAGTAGCTGAAGCAGGCGCGCAGGGATTCCTCGCATATCTGGAAAAGAGCCTGCCGCCGCATCTGGCGGCCATGACTCTCGATCAGTGGGGCGCGCTGGAAGGTCACCCCTTCTATCCGACATGGAAGGCTAAATCCGACCTGTCACCCGAGGACGTCACTGCTTTGTCGCCGGAGTTCGGTGCTCGCGTGCGCGTCCGAGTCGCAGCGCTGCGCAAGGAATGGTCCTTTGTGGAGAAGATGCCACATGTCGGCAGCTATTCGGATTGGTTCTCACAAAATTTCCCGGAGCTCTGGCGCGATTGGGCCGAAGGATTGAATAAACGTGGAAAGTCTCCTGAGGACTGGCTGCCTCTACCTGTCCATATTTGGCACCTTGACAACTTCGTGCGCCGTGAATTCGCGTCCGAAATAACTTCCGGAGTTTTCGACCCGGATGGCCCGGAGGTCGTGACGCTGCCGTCAATGTCGTTCCGCACGATGCTGCCGGACACACAGGAGCCGAGACCCTTTATCAAACTCCCGGTGGCGATCTGGATGACCAGCGAACAGCGCACTCTGCAGGCCAAGTCGATTCACATGGGGCCGCGTCTCAGCACCCTGATTTCCGATATTCTGTCAAAAGACAAGGATCTTTATGACAGGTTAGAGATCTTCACCGAAGAGCTGGGCGCAATCCTGCACCACCCCGTAACGGGCGACGAGCATCCGGGCCGCTTTCTTTCGGTCGTCTACCGCAACTCCACCGCTCTGGCGCGAAATGATGGACTGCTCTCGGTCACCGTCGCGGCACTCTTAGCGGCAAGCCCGATCGATGGCCGCCCGCTCATTTGCGAATTGATCGCGAGAAACGGCGATGAAAGTGAAGCAGCCGTATCTGCGTTCTTCCGTGCATATGTGAGGACCGTCATCGGCCCAACGCTCGCCATGTATCTGCTTTACGGAATCGCCTTTGAGGCGCATCAGCAAAACAGCACGATCCTGTTCGATGAGGCCGGCCGCCCGAGAAAACTGTTGATCCGTGATTTTGGCGATGGCCGCAGTTTTGCACCCCTGTTTAAGGAACGAGGGCATCACCTCAAGCCCTTCACTCGCACGGGGATCTTACCCACTACATTTGATGACGATATAAGTCTCGTGCGCTCATTTGTCATTGATGCCTGCTTCGTCTGCCACCTTCATGAGGTCGCACTGTGCCTCGACGAACAATATACAATGTCGGGCACAAGCCCTTGGCGCATCCTGCGGGAAGAGGCCGAGGCAGTTTTCGACGCGCTC
The DNA here is from genome assembly GCF_036924515.1 of Bradyrhizobium sp. AZCC 1610. Lineage (NCBI taxonomy): Bacteria > Pseudomonadati > Pseudomonadota > Alphaproteobacteria > Hyphomicrobiales > Nitrobacteraceae > Bradyrhizobium > Bradyrhizobium sp. AZCC 1610. The sequence goes on from NZ_JAZHRR010000001.1 coordinate 1,982,632, forward strand.
AAGCCGCGCATGTTGTCAGACGCATTCTGGCTGGAAGAACGCAAGGCCTTTCTTGAGAAACCCTGGCCGAGCCGCTCGGTGCTGCGGATGCATCTGGAGCGTTATCACGACTATCGGGTTGAGCACGAACTTCCAAATCCACTGGCGGGAGCGGAATGACAAATGCTTCTGTCGCGTTTCGCGGCTTCGGACCTGTTTTTATTTTGTTGTTCGGGCTGCAATTCATTTCCATGGGCGCCATGGAAATGAGTGGTCCATTCTGGCCAATCCAAATCAAGGTGTTGAGCCCTTCCGACAGCGTCTTTGGACTCGCAGGCGTTGGTGTCTACGTTGGCCCGATGATTGGCATGTCGTTGACCAGCGCCTTTTGGGGGCGAATGGGCGATCGCTACGGCAATCGGCTGATGATGGTTCGGGCGCTCGGCGGTCTAGCGGTCACGCAACTACTTGTTGCTGTCGCACAGGATGTCTGGACGATCATGGCGCTGCGTCTCTTGCAGGGCGCCTGCGCCGGGTATATCGCCCCAGCGCAGGCCTATGGCGTGCAGATTACCGGCGGAAAGGATCGCGCCAGCCTCTTCGCCTGGCTTCAGGTTGCCACCAATGTGGGCTCGATGGGCGGCGCGTTCCTAGGCGGGCTCATTCTCGATTCCTTTCCTTTTGCCGCAATAAATCTGACCGCTGGGGCAATTTGTGCGCTGTGCGCTGCTGTTGCCTGGTTGAGCCTGCCCGTACCGACGCCAGGAACTGTTGCCGCCAATCCCGGAAACGCGGGTACCGCAAGACCTGCGGCGTCGACAGGTGCTCCGATCGCAGCTCTTCTTGCCTTGATGGGGATGCTGCTTGCCAGCCGCATGGTCCTGCAGGTTCCTTTCTCACTGTACATGACCCAGGTATTTGGTGCCCGGCACTGGGTCGCTGGCCTCACTTACGGGCTGCTGGCGTGCGGCTTTGTTGTGGCCGCGCCGCTATGGGCGCGGCTCTTCGAGAATCGAACGCCATCCTATGTGCTCGGCGGGAGCGCGCTAATTTCGGCTGCGTGCGTTTTGGTTACTTATCTGGCCGGCAGCACGAGCTCCGTTGCCGTATTCGCGTTCCTGTATTTTATCTGGGGCATTCTTCTTGGAGGAACGACGCCGGTCCTTCTTGCGCTCATTTCGGTAGCCGTGGCTAATGATCGGCAAGGTTCAGTTCTGGGCCTCGCGCAAGCTTGCCAGCAGGGCGCTTCCGCGAGCGGCATCGTTGCCGGCGTCGTGATCACCCAGCTCTTTGGTCTCGAAGCCGCTTTCCCGCTCGTCGCCACGCTTTACGCCTTGTCATTTTTGTTGGCTCTCGGCATATGGCTCAAAACTTCGCAGCCCACTCAAAAAGGAAGCCAGCCATGACGGAACACCGATCGCTGCTGCTTGCCGCGGTGACGGCTATTGTCCTGATCGCTTTGCTTCCAACAGCAGCATTTGCGGGCAAGCCTGGACTGACACGGGCGCAAGCGCCGCTTACGCTCACTGATATCGCGGGCCGCCAGGTGACGCTTAACGCGCCCGTCAAGCGCATGCTTCTGGGTGAAGGCCGGCAGCTCTATCTCGTCGCATCGCTGGAACCCGAAGATCCTCTGGCCCATGTGGTTGCCTGGCGCACCGATCTGATCGTGGCCGACCCGACCACTTACGCGCAGTATCTCGAAGTGTTTCCCGAGTTGGCGAAGCTCCCTTCCTTCAAGGGCCAAGAGGACAGCCTGATCGACATCGAATCGGCGATCATCCAGAAGCCTGATGTGGTGCTGCTCAATCTTGAAGCCATGCAGGCCAACAAGGACGCCAACTACATCGAGAAGCTCGCGGCACTGAACATACCGGTTCTTTATATCGATTTTCGCCACCGCCCTCTGGAAAACACCGAGCCGACCATTCGGCTCCTGGGTAGGATCATGGGGCGTGAGGCGCGTGCGGAGGAGATCATCGCATTCCGCCGCCAAGCTATGGCTGCGGTTGCCAACGTCCTCGCCGCCAAACAACCGAAACGCCCCAATGTATTCGTCGAACGGATCGGTGGCTACTCGCAGGATTGCTGCCTATCTTTCGGCGCAGAGAATTTCGGCAAATATGTCGAACTCGCCGGCGGCCATAATATCGCCAGCGACATCATTCCTTCGACCTTCGGGCAGATCAGCCCCGAACAGGTTATCGTCGCCGATCCAGAACATGTAGTGGTTACCAGCGCCGACTGGAAAGCCTATGTGCCCGGCGGCCACTGGATTCCGCTCGGACCAGGGGCGGATCCTCGGGTGATGCGCAAGAAGCTCGAATGGTTCGTTACTCGCGACGCCTATACCGGTATCGCGGCAAAGAGGACGCGGAATTTTCACGGCATTTGGCACCAGTTCTACAATAGCCCATACGAATTTGTTGCCGTCCAACAATTGGCGAAGTGGTTCCATCCCGACCTATTTGCCGATCTGGATCCCAATGCGACCTTTGCCGAATACCATCGTCGCTTCCTGCCCATAAACTACCGGCCCGGCTATAGCATCAGCCTTTCCGACAGCCAGCGATGACAGATCTCCATACCGAAGCGCTGACCTTAGCCGGACGCGACGCCTATCAAGCGCTCAGCGTCAGACGGTGGATCGTTCTCCTTGTGCTGGCGGTCGGGGTTTGCATCGCATTGGTCGGCGACCTTTCGACTGGACCGGCCAGCTACGGGCTTGGAGAGGTTGTGCGCACGCTCGTTCTGCCAGCAGAGGCGGATGCGCAGATGCGCGTCATAGTTTGGTCGATCCGCATGCCGTCGGCCCTTATGGGCGTCGTGGTCGGCGTGGCGCTTGCCATCGGCGGCGCGCAAATGCAGACCATCTTGAATAATCCACTGGCGAGCCCATTCACGCTGGGCATTTCCGCCGGTGCAAGCTTCGGTGCGGCCCTTGCACTCGCCTTCGGTGTCGCGCTGGTTCCCATGGCAGGGGACTACATCGTCGCGGCCAATGCTTTCGTCATGGCCATGGCAACCGCCTTCTTGATCCATTTGGCCAGCCTTCGGCGCGGAGCGTCGATCCAGGTGATCGTGCTTTTGGGCATAGCGCTGGTTTTCAGTTTCAATACGGCCCTCGCCATCATTCAATATTTCGCCGCCGAGCAGGCGGTCGCGGCCATCGTCTTCTGGACCATGGGCAGCCTCACCAACGCAACATGGCCCAAGCTCGCCATTACCGCGATCGTCGTGGGTCTAACCTTGCCGGTCTTTCTGCGCCGCCGGTGGCAGTTGACGGCCTTACGTCTTGGCGAGGCGCGCGCGGCGAGCTTCGGCATTCCCGTGCGGCGCCTGCGGCTCGAAACCCTGATCCTTGTTTCCCTTTTGACGGCGATCCCCGTCGCGTTTGTCGGCACGATCGGTTTTATCGGTCTCGTTGGCCCGCACATCGCCCGCATGATGGTCGGCGAAGACCAGCGCTTCCTGCTGCCCGCGAGCGCGCTGACTGGTGCGCTGATCATGTCGTTCAGCTCCATCTTGGCCAAAATCGCGGTACCCGGGGCCGTCCTGCCGATCGGCATTGTCACCTCAGCGATCGGATTGCCGGTCTTCCTGTATTTGATCCTGAAAAGCGGAAGAGAGATATGGTAGTGCTGAGCACGCATCGCCTCGGCGCCCGCTTTGGATCACGCCAGGTACTACGTGATGTGACGCTTCCGCCCTGTCATGGCGGCGAGGTGGTGGCCGTCATTGGACCGAATGCTGCGGGCAAGTCGACGCTGTTCCGGCGTCTGGCAGCCATTCTTCCGGGGCCCGGCGAGTGCCGATTGGAGGGTGTGCGCGATGTAGATCGCGCCGTCGCCTACATGCCTCAGGACCAAACGGCAAGCGCAGTGCTGACTGTATTCGAATCCGTCCTTCTTGCGCGCAAGCAGGTGAGCGGCTGGCGTCTGGAGAGTTCTGATCTGGTAGCGGCGGAGCAGGCGCTGGCAGCACTCGATATAGGCGATCTTGCCAATGAAATCCTTTCCGAACTGAGCGGTGGACAGCGCCAGCTCGTCGGGCTTGCCCAATGTCTTGTGCGCGAACCGCAGGTGCTGCTCTTGGACGAGCCGATCAGCGCGCTGGACATGCACCGCCAGTTGGAAGCGATGCGGCAGGTGCGCAGCCTTGCGCATGACGACGGTATGCTCGTGCTGATCGCGCTGCATCATCTCGACCTGGCACTGAAATTCGCCGACAAGGTCGCTATCCTCTCTGATGGGACGTTGCACGATTTCGGCACGGCGGCTGGTGTCCTGACGCCGGAAAACCTTGCCGCAACCTTTCGCATTAGGGCACGTGTCGAATTCTGTTCGCAGGGCAAACCACATTTGATCGTCGACGACGCGATCTGACGTCCCACGCGTCGGGGGCTGGCCGGCCTCAGAAGTCCGTCGTGAAGGACAACTTCACCGTTCAGCGGCGCACCCAGGCCAAGGTGCCAAAGCTCGCGACACCGGCCCGGTATGTCTCTTAATCAGCGGCTCCATCGTTCCGACCTTGCGCCCGGTGCGGGAACCCGCTCGCGGTGAAGATCCGAACCGCGGCCCGGAGGGCGGCTTGCTGGTTAGGCGACCAGCTTGAGCTTTTGCCGCTTTCTTTCGGGCGGCTGCTCGCCCGACGTATTCTTGCGCGGCTTGAGGAAGTCAGCCCACGCCTGCAGCGCCTCGCGGCGCCGCCGGATCATCTCGCTGTCCCAATACGATAGTTCAGCCTCATCGCCGACGCGGTGCGACAGGCAGAACTCGAGCACTTCGCGGCGGAAATTGTGCTCCTTGTTGTCAGCGCCCCAATTTCGGAAGCTCGTGCGGCAGCCATGCATGGTGGATTTGACGGCAGTGCGCTCGATGGCCCCCACAAGCGCGTTCGCCCGGAACGGCTGATGTTGCTCGGCGTGGTCGGAGGGGAACACGTACTTATCCGTGCGCGCATCGATTGGATGATCTCGATGGCCTGATCTGACAGCGGGACGAGATGCGGCTTCGACTCTAGCTCGCCCTTAATCTTCATCTTCTCAGCCGGAACCATCCACGTCCTTGCTTCGAAGTCGAGCTCCGTCCACTCCATCAGCCGGATTTCTTGGCTCCGCGACACGGTGAGGATGCCGACTTCTGTGCAGCGCGCGGCGTTGCCGAGATCATAGCGCAGCCCTGTCATCATTTGCGGCATCTTCGTATATGGCGCGGACCGATGCCCCTTCTTACGATTCAGCTTGCGGGGCGACGGCAGCAGGTGTTTCAGGTTGCCGCGCCATGCGGCCGGGTTCTCGCCCGTGCGCAGTCTCAACGCTTTGGCCGCGTCCATCAGCCGCTCGATCCGCTGGCGCGTCCGTGACGCTGTAATCGGCTTCACGGTCCAGATCGCCTTGAGCGCCTCCAACACGTGCTCGGTGGTGATCTCCTGGAGGTTCTTGTCGTGCAGGCTCGGCACGTCCCGGACGGAGCGCCGCCACTGCTTCAACTCCTCTTCGGACAGCCCCTGGCACCAAACAGGGTACTGCTCCTCGGCAAACTCCTTGAACGTCTTGCTGCCCTGAGCGGTGGCCCGCTTCTTGACGCGCGGATCGATGCCCTCGCGCTTCAACCCGACCTTATAGTCGCGCGCCTTTTCGCGCGCGCTGCTGAGGGTCAGAACGTCACCGCTTGCGCTGTCGCGGTCGCCAGCCCTGGCGAACTCCATTTGCGCCCGCTTGCCCTCGAGGTCGGTGAAGCGCACACCCGATCACCGCTTTCGCGCACCACCAGATAAAAGCCCCGCCTAAGCGGGGCTCTCTTCAATCGGCTTGCCGGCGTCCGGCAGCATGTTGAGCCATACTCTCAAATCGTCCGGCAGGATGATCGTGCGCCTCCCGTGCTTCTTGGCCCTGAGATCACCGCTGCTGATCGCCTCGCGAATGGACGTCAGCCCGATCCCGGTGAGGGCGCTTGCCTCCTCGGGTGACACCGAGAGCCGTTCCCAGAGCGGTACCTTTCCCTTCTGCCCGAACTCGTTCATCACATAAGCGCCTTATCGTTTGCGGGCCACGTCGTGGCTAGTCTCGTCGCCTTTGTCCTCGAACTGCGATTCCGGCACGGGCGACAATCTCACGCGCTCCTTGGCGTAGCTTGGTGCAGCGGCCAATAAAGAGCGCATCGGAAAACGTGATCATCCCCCACATGATGCAATTGGCCGTGCCGAAGCAAAATGGTTGTCAGAAATGCGTGGTACAATTGGATGCCAAAGCGAATGAAAGGAGAGGTTCCCGCTTCCCAGTTTCTTCGCCCCTACTCAGGGCAATAGCTGCGACGAATTTCTGGAGTCTGGGGCGAAGCCCCTCACCACTGTGAAGGTGATCAGCTGCTGATATCGTAAATGGTTCGCCCGGACTTGAGCCTTCAACCAGACCGTTATGAGCGGGCAGGGCGCGTGCGCAAGTTCCATGACGTTCGATCGGCCTTTCAGCCGATCTAGCGATGCTGCTCTCGCCATGAAAGGGGCAGGGATTTTGGGATCTGCTTCAGCTCGATAGTAGTCACCTTCTAGAGCTGCGCGCACTAGGTTAGTTGGGAGAAACGCCAGCCGCAGTCCTTGCCGGATTACCTTGGGATGGAGGTTCGCTTCCGCAGCGAGCACTTCGATGGATGCCTGGCGCCCGCTTGACAGATCGTCGAGCCACGCATGGGCTCGTATAATCGACTTCAAATTCAGCCAAAAGTACCGAAGGCTTGGCGATGATCGAGGCCATCCTCTTGGCTGAGCACCAAATACAAGCCATTTCTGCGGGGAGGGGACTTAATTCAGCGACAGCATCAACCAATCAACTCGCTTTCCGTTCAGGCTCGAAAAGCGCATCGAGAATCGAATCCGGTTCGGTCGCGCCGTGTCGGAACAAATCATTGATCGCCGTCGACGCATCCTCTCATTTGCTCCCGGCAGCACATTTGGGTTCGTGCGATGGGCGTCCAACGATTTTGGCACTGTCATCTCGCGATTCGATATTTTGCGTGCGGCGACGCCTGGGCAGCGCTATTCGACGGTGCCTTGGGTCAAACCCGGCGGCGACGTCTTGTTGCGGCTTGCCGGCTGGCCAAAGGTCGAGCGCATCCTGCAACTGGTCGACGCGGTGGGAGCCCTCGACATCGATCCGGCGGATGTCGCGCCGGATTATTGGCATCACGTCCACAACCGCTTGTCCGTGAATGAGACGCCCCGATCGTACACCCGCGCGCGCCACCAGGCGTGGCTGCGCCGCCGGGAGATTGCACCATGAGAAATCGGCTGGCGACCACTCTCGTGACGGCTGCTGCGGTCGCTCTTGTGTCGTCGACGACTGGACCGGCAACACCAATTTACGTCTGGAACGCCTCGAAGAGTGTTCCGATCGGCCTCTACCGATTGCAGCCCGCTGGCCGACTTGTCGTCACCGAACTCGTCGCAGTTCGCCCGCCAGAACCGCTTGCGACCTTTCTCCATCTGTATGGCTATCTGCCGGTCGGCGTTCTCATGCTCAAGCGCGTGGTCGCTCTTCCGGGGCAAACGGTCTGCAGGCGAGGCCTCAGAATCTCCGTCGATGCGATCGAGATGGGCAACGCCAAAGCGCGCGATGGTCATGGGAGGCCGCTACCGGCCTGGCAGGGATGCCGCGTCGTTGGCGCGGACGAACTCTTCCTCATGAACTGGCAATCGGAAGACTCTCTGGACGGCCGTTATTTCCGGTTTCTCCCTCAGTCTTCGGTCATTGGCAAAGCGCTGCCCGTGTGGACTTGGGAGGAGTGATCATAATTTGCATACCGTCCGGGCTGTCGGAAGTCCTGGCAAGTTCGAAATTGGTTGAGAGTGCCGAGGAAGTGGTCGACCGCGGATGGCTCTTCAAATCGGGCTTCGAGAAACCGGTGCACGGGGATAACGCAGCCGTGGCCGAATCCGGAGCCTGGTGCAACGACTTAGACGGTCGTTGGCACAAAGGAGAGCTCCGATGAAACTTTACGTTGGATTGGACGTCGGCCTTGAGGAAACCAGTCTTTGCGTTGTCGACAGCGAGGGCCAGACGGTGCGCGAGCTGAAGGTTAGCACGGAGCCGGAGGCGATCCGCTGCGCTCTTGAAGGCTCCGCGGATCGCCTCGATCGCGTGGGCGTCGAGGCGTCCTCGCTGGGCATCTGGTTGTACCGCGAATTACAACCGGTCGGGATCCCGATCATCGTTGTCGAAGCCCGCCATATGCGCGTTTCACTGTCGACAATGCGCAACAAAACCGACCGGAACGACGCGCGCGGCATCGCACAGATGATGCGCCTGGGCTGGTACCGCGCCGTTCACGTCAAGAACATCGACATGCAGAAGGTGCGTACGCTGCTGGCCAATCGGAAGCTGCTCAAACGCAAACTGATCGACATCGAAAACCACATTCGTGGGGCGCTGCGGGCCTATGGGTTACTGGTTGGAGCCGTCGCTCGAGGTGCCTACGAAGCACGCATTCGCGAGCTGCTCGAACGTAGCGATCCGATTTTCGCGATGACCATCGAAGCCATGCTCGACGTGCGGCGAGCGATCTTCGAGGGCTACGAGCGGTTACATCGCGTGCTCCTGCAAGTGGTCCAACATGATCCGGTCTGTCGGCGTCTGATGACGGTTCCCGGCGTCGGGCCCGTTGCCGCTCTTTCGTTCAAAGTGGGGTTAGATGATCCCCGACGCTTTGCGCGATCTCGAACGGTCGGAGCGCATTTTGGCCTGACGCCGAGGCGACATCAGTCTGGAACGTCGATCGACTATGAGGGCCGCATCAGCAAGCAGAGCGACGTTGCGGTTCGGGAGGCGCTATGCGAGGCGGCCGCAAGCCTGTTGCTACGGGTCAGGAAATGGTCGGCATTGCGGGCCTGGGGCCTGCGGATCGCCAAACGGTCGAGCATGCTGTGCGCGATCGTCGCGGTCGCGCGCAAGCTTGCCGGTATCCTGCACAGGATGTGGGTCAGCGAAACCGACTTCCACGTCGGGTTCGGCGCCAAGGTCACGCAACGATTGCGATTGAGGCCTGCACAGTAACTGCTGCAGCAGCACGAAAGATTAGCCTGGTGTTGCACCCAGCATGTTGAGGAGGAGCAAAGATTAAAGATCCGCGCGCGCGGTGAGCGTCCCCTGGCGGGGCCGCGAAACGGGGAATGTCCGCTATCTCTTGCCTGCTGCCGCCCTTCGGGGACGAGAGCGCCGGACTGCTTGGACAGCCCTGTTTACGAACCTGATGAAGAGCATGCGACAGCCCAAGTGCTGAACGCGAAGGAACGCATGGACCCCGCCTGGAGAATGCAAATCGCGACCGTGCTGATGGCGAACGCTGCTCGCAATCGAAGCAGCGGGATAAGGAGCGCTGCTTGTTTAGAGAAGTCGCAAAAAAGCGTAGGACGGAGTTGACTTTGCACGCCCGATTAGGAAGGCAAGGGAAAAGCGCCGCCTCCGGTCGGGCGCATGTGGTTGGTGGAGTTGAGGTTTTAAGAGGCGTCGAGAATGATCAAGCCGTCGCTCCATTCCAAATCGTCAAGGAAATCAACGAAGCCGGAGCCGTCGGCCTGCACAAGTTTGCGGTGAAGCCATCGTGAGCCAGCGCGACAATGACCTTCGTGTTCGCCCTGGTCGTATTCGCGACAGCGGACGTAGCTTCTCGCGTCCGAAGACCTTTGTCGGCCAGGTCATGCGGGCGGCCAAGAAGGCCGGGCATGTCGGCGACAGTTTCGGACGCGGTAAGGGTGGAGGGAGCCGGTCGCAGTTCGGACGAGGCCGGCGTGCCGCGCTCTCACTGTCACTCCGCTCGACTTCGCGGCGCGTGGTAATGAAGGCGCGCGTGGTCCGTCGCCACGGCACCCGCTTTCGCTCGGCACCGCTGAGCAAGCACATCACCTATTTGAAACGCGAGGGCGTGACACGTGATCGTGCGGACGCCCGTATGTTCGACGCGGGGTCGGATGCGGCGGATGAACGCGCCTTTGCCGAACGCTGCGAGAATGACAGGCACCATTTTCGATTTATTATTTCTCCGGAGGATGCCGCCGAACTAGGCGATCTCCGCACTTTCACCCGCGAGCTGATGACCGACGTCGCGCGGGATCTTGGTACCCAATTGGACTGGATCGCGGTCGACCACTGGAATACCGACAATCCGCACATTCACGTCCTGATCCGCGGCCGCGCGGAAGACGGCTAATTTAGGATCTGGTTATCAGCCGGGATTACATCAGCCGCGGATTCCGGGATCGCGCGGCCGAGCGCGTCACGCTCGAGCTCGGGCCGCGCAGCGAGCGGGACATCCAGTCCGCCCTGGAAAGGGAGGTTGAGGCCGAACGCTGGACAAGCCTCGATCGGGCGCTGCGTGTCGCCGCCGACGAGGGCGCCGGCGTTGCGGACCTTCGGCCAAATGCATCTGGCGAAGACTTGAGCCTCCGCCGTCTGATGGTCGGCCGGGCAGGCAGGCTGGAGCGCCTCGGTCTTGCCGATCAAGTTGCACCCGGCTGCTGGACGCTTAAGCCTGGTATCGATGACAAGCTGCGTGACCTCTCGATTCGTGGCGATGTCATCAAGACCATGCATCGGGCGATGAGCGTTCGTGGCCGCGAGCCGGATGTCTCCGGCTTTGCCTTGCACGGCGAGGTACCGACAGATTCCGTGCTCGGCCGGCTGGTCGAACGCGGACTGCATGACGAACTGAAAGGCTCGGCCTATGCGATCGTTGAGGGAATCGATGGACGAACGCATCACATCAGGTTCACCGATATCGAAATGACCGGCGATGCCGCGCCTGGCGCGATCGTGGAGGCGCGGTCTTACGACGATGCGCAGGGCCGCAAGCGGCTCTCGCTCGCCACGCGGTCCGATCTTGACGTCGAAGCCCAGGTTACGGCGCCGGGAGCGACCTGGATTGACCGGCAGTTACTCGCAGGGGATTCGACCGTGGCTAGGGGTGGCTTTGGATCCGAAGTGCGCGAAGCGATGGACCGCCGGGTTGACTATCTCGCAGGTGAAGGCCTTGCACGCCGGCAGGGGGCAAGGGTCATCTTTGCCCGCGATCTCCTCAATACGCTAAGACAGCGGGAGCTCGATGCGACGGTCGCAAGCCTCTCGTCCGAGACCGGATTACGCCACAATCCTTCGTTGGAGGGGGAACGCATCGTGGGCGTCTATCGTCAGCGCGTAACGCTGGCGTCAGGCCGGTTTGCCATGATTGACGGCGGGCTTGGATTCCAACTCGTACCCTGGCGGCCAGCATTGGAGCAGCATCTCGATCGACAGGTCTCCGGCCTCGCGGCTGGCGATCTGATCGCGTTCCTAAAGATCGCGAGACATCACGAGGCAAGGCAGCATGCTCAGGATGACAGGCGCGAGGCCGGCAGCTACCAGTCTGATGCGAGGGGGCTCGGCTGTTGGCCGCCGATTTGAGCCCACTGCGCATCGGAACAGCTTTCGGTGTCATGCTCGTGATTTTTGATTCTCGGGCCGAAATGCCGGGCGCAAGTGATCCAGATTTCCAGTTGTGACCCCGGATGAAGCAAAATCGGACGCCGATAGCCCGGTGTCCGGCATCACCCGCAATCCCTGGAACCGCGATCGGACCAGCGGCGGATCGAGCGGCGGTGCCGCGGCTTCGGTTGCCGCCGGATGCGGCCCGCTTGCGATCGGCACCGATGGTGTCGGCTCGATCCGTGTTCCGTCAGCATTCTGTGGCGTGGTCGGTATCAAGCCGACCTTCGGGCTGGTCCCGAGATCGCCCGGATTCTCGCCGCCGTCGTGGGCGTCGCTGGCCCATACCGGCCCGATCGCGCGCACGGTTGCCGACGCAGCGCTTCTTCTGGAAGCGGTTTCGACCCACGATTTGCGCGATGCCGCCAGTCTGCCGGTGCCGGCGCGGAGCTTTGATGCGACAGCAGCAAAGCTCGACGGGATCAGGATTGGAAGCAGCGTCGACTTCGGCTATGCGGCAGTGGCGCCTGACATCCGCAAAGCGTTTCAGTCGGCGGTTGAGACGCTCGGTTCACTTGACGCCAGCATCGTTCCCGATTGCGTCCAATTTGAACCTGACATGCTCGATCGGATATTGAAGCCGATCGCCTATACCGAGCAAGCGGCGGCCGTCTCGGCCCGCGGCGCCAATGCGCTAATGGCCTCCGACAGCGACTACCGCGACGTTGTGACAAAAGGCGCTTCCTACAGCGGCATTGAATATGTCGAGGCCGGCTATCGTCGTAACGGCTTGCGCACGTCGTTCCTGGAAATATTCGGAAAGGTCGATGCGATCGTCACCCCAACGGTTGCGGTGACGGCGTTTGCTGCGGGCGCCCTCGGCGTCGACGGCGTCGACGGCATCGACGGCGTCCCCGTCGACCGCCATCTAGGTTGGTCGCCGTTCTCTTGGCCGATAAATAAATCTGACCGGACTGCCGGCTGCTACGATTCCCTGCGGTTTCGACGCCGACGGGCTTCCGATTGGGCTTCAGATCATTGCGCCGTGGCTCGACGAGGGCTTGATTGTGCGTATCGCTGCCGCGTTCGAGCGCGCGCGGCCCTGGAGCCAGTTTCGTCCCCGCATGTCCTGACCCGGGTTCGTCGCTGTCAGCGGTGTACAAAGGCAGCTCCTTGCCCAGCAGGAGTTTGTCGTCGAGATTGAGGTAGTGCGCCAGATAGTCGTGCAGGGCGCTTGCGGCCTTTGACGTTGCGGTCGGCGATTTGTACAGCAGAAGATCGACCTTCGGCAGCGGCGGCAGCCCCTCCTTGTCGCCGATCTCGCGCATGTTGGGTACCAACGCGGAGCGCCCGAGGACGGTGACCGCCATGCCGGCGAAAGCGGCCGCCTGCAAACCGCCAACGCTGTGGCTGACACATGCAATGCGCCATCGGAGCCTTGCGGCCTCCAGCTGCTCGATCGCATGGTCGCGAAAAATGTTGCCCGGTGGCAGCAGCGCGAGGGGGACCGGCTTTTCGTTGTGCGCTGTCGATTGCTCCCCGGTCATCCAGATCAATTGCCCCTGCCGCACCACCTGCCCGCCGGTGAAATCGTTCATGCGGGTCACCAGCGCGATATCGACTTCGCCGCGCTTCAGGCATCCGACAAGCGTGCGTCGAGAGTGAGCAGTTCAGCTCCAGTTGAACGCGCGGAAAGGCTTTGCGGAAAATCCTCAGGATCGAGGGAAGCATGAAGACGGCATAGAGGTCGGGGGTGCCGAGCACGACGTGGCCTTCGATGTCCGGAGAAGCGAGCTGCGACAACATTTCGTCGTGAAAACCGATGATAGACCGCGCGTAACTCAGGACCGTCTCGCCTTCCGCCGTCAGAAACAGCCGGCGGCCTTCGTGGATGAAGATCGCTTTTCCAGTGAGTTCCTCCAGCCGCTGCAGTTGAAGGGTGATTGCGGGCTGGGTGCGGCCGAGCCGCCGCGCGGTCTCGGCGATGCTGCCGGTTTCGACGACCGACATCAGCGAGCGCAGCATGCGGATGTCCAGATTGATCAGGTTCATGGCGGTGCTCGCTGTGCAGGCAGGGCAGTTCCATGCAATTTTCGTGCTTGAGAGTGCGGCGCCGGTGCCAACAAAAGAGGTCTAGTGCCCGCGATCGTCGTGGGATTTTCCGCAGCCCGGATGCAACGAGACTTGGTTCTTTCTATCGGTTGGATGCCAGCGCGTGCACAGAGCGGCCAAAACGAGGTGCAAGTCTGAAAAAATAATGTAAGATATTGAGATATAAAAACTACTCCCTCTTTTCCGTGGCGCCCATAATGAATTGGAGCGAGAGTGTTGGTTTCGCCGATCTCATAGCCGCGGGACGCCGGCGCCGGGAACTCCCACCGCAACAAGGGTACGGCGGCGATGGCCTCGTTACTTGCGTTCGCAGCGGCGTTAGCGAAAACGACACGGTGGATTGACTGAATCGCGGAAAGATAAGGTATAATTGCGCGGAGGCAGGCATGCCAGCGCCAGAACAGTTTGCGATGCAGCACCTGAACTGCGCTCACTGAGAAGAAATCCTATGCACTATATTAGGATTGGCGGGGTTTACCCTAGAGGGCAGGTCGAGGACCGCTCATGCGTCGTACCCGGTTGGTGATCGCAGACCGACACCCGATCGTTCTGCAGGGCTTGACGTCAATATTCGCGGCCCATCGTGACCTCGAGATTATTGCGTCCTGTCGCGATGGAGCCAGCTGTGTTGAAGCGATTCGGACTTTTGCGCCCGATGTCGCGCTTCTCGAGGACTCACTGCCTGATCTGACGGCATCTGAAATTCTCGCCATTGCCAACGCCGAGAATCTTTCCACCCGGCTGGTTTTCTTCACCGCATCAGTCGAACATGATCTCGCCGCGGCAATCGCCGCCGGTGCTTGCAGTGCGATTTCGAAGTACGCGAGCCCCGAATCTTTGCTGCAATCCCTGAGATCGGTGATGGAGGGCATCAGTTTGGTGCCAGAGCCGCCCCCAAATTTGGCGCCAACCGGCAAGGAAGTGAACTGCGCCAATGTCGAAGATGTGCTGGCCGTGCTGACGGACCGCGAGCGCGAAATCATGCGTCTGGTGTCCGAAGGCCTGTCGAACAAAGCCGTTGCGCGCCGGCTGAACGTTTCCCAAGGCACCATCAAAGTGCACCTCCACCACATATATCAGAAGCTTGAGATCAACAATCGGACGGTGCTCGCGGCGCTCGCCATATCACAACGATACGGCGGGTTCGGCACGCTGCCACTTGCAGCACTGACCTTCGCAGCGATGGACGATGTCCAGGCCAGCAGTTCCCGCGAGGATGCCATGCTGACCTACGACGGCACCGCTGGTGAAACGGTGTTGGACGATGTGTCGAGGACCGGCTTCTATGGTACGCTCTACCTGAACAGCGCGACCGGCGTTCACACCTATGTTCCCAGCAATGACCCGGGCAATGCGCTGGCGGCGCCCACGACCGAAATCTGTGCAATCACGGTTTCGGACGGCACCCTCTCGGGCAACCAAACCTATAAGGTCACTATTGGCGTTGCTAATGCCGCACCGGGCACGCCGAGCGCGACCGGCAAACTCATCGATTCCGACGTCTACAACACCGCCAATACGTTCACGGCAGTCAGCTCGACGAGGCCGAGTTCGGGCCGCTACGGCACCTTCATGATGACGGCCGCCGGAGTGTGGTCCTACACGCTCGACAACGCCAACAGCGCCGTGCAGGCGCTCGATGTCGGCGATACCCTGACCGATACCTTCACCGTGACTACTGCAGGCGGCACCAAGCAAGCGGTGACGGTCACCATCGGTGGCGGCGCCGATGCGGGCCCCAACAATTTCGACAACCTCGCCTTGGGAGACCGCGTAATACCCGATCCGCCATTCATCTTCGCGACTCCCCGAGGCGACACCTTCGCGGGAGGCGACGATGAATTTCAAATCGTCTATGCGGGCGACGGCGAGGACGCCGTCAACGGTACCGGCAGGGATGACCCTCTGTATACAGGATCCGGATCCGTCAACGGCAACAACGGCGCCGCCACCATCATCGGCGGATTTGGTGGCGACCGGCTGAAGGGCAGCAACGGCGACGACACCTTCGTCTATCTCGCTGTGGGGGGCTCCAGTTCGACCCAGTTCGATACCATTGCCGATTTCAAATCCGGGTCGGACAGGATCAATCTGGCGGCCTTTGGCGCGCTGGCGTTCATGGCGCTGTCTCCCACAGCTAAGACCGTGCCGCCGCATACCATCGCCTGGATCTATGACAGCGCTAACAATCAAACCATCGTGTACGTGAATCAGACCGATCAGACCCTCGATATCGGCGATTCGGCTCTGCTGGAAATCCACCTTCAGGGCGATGCGTTCGTTCAGGAGTCGGATTTCGTCCACGAGCCGGCAACAGCGACCGTCGCGGCCACCGGCGAGGCGATCGATCCGGCGCTGGCCGCGACGACGGCAGGAGACGTTCTGACGACGAGTGGCGCCGAGGCTTCCGGGGAAGCGACTGTCAGCGAGACTGCGCGCGTCACAGACAGCATCTGGACCACAGCCGACGAGAGCTTCAGCTTCCATTTCGCGCGGGAGCGGGTCGATTTAACCGGTTCTGCCCGGTTTGCCAGTCTCGGCGAAGCTCCGGAGCATGCGACCGAAGACGGCGAAGATGGCGCCGCTACCCTCGCCAGCGCGTCTTCGGTCGAGCTTCTCCGCAGTTACACAACCGGACCAGCGGAGGATCACTTCACGTTCGATCAGGGGCCGATCCACGCAAGCACCGTCGCAATGACGACCAGCGATGCCGCCGCAACGCTTGCGGGAGGCGCGGTCGATCATGGTGGCTTCGCCGTGGCAACCGCAACGGCCGCGTCGCAGCACGCCGAGCATGGCGTAGCGTCCGGAAGCGCTGCCAATCACGGCCAACCGCAGCGCGACTTGCCCGCCGCCTCTGAAGACGCCCTCGCAGCCGCCGAGCAGCATGCCGAGCATGTCGCAACACCGGGGAGCGGTGCCGATCCCGGCCAATCGCAGCGCGAGTTGCGCATCACCTCTGAAAACGGTCCCGCAGCCACCGAGCAGCATGCCGCGCATGATGCAACACCGGGGAGCGGTGCCAATTCCGGCCAATCGCAGCGCGACTTGCATACCACTTCTGAAAACGGTCCCGCAGCCACCGAGCAGCACGCCGCGCAGGATGCAACACCGGTAAGCGGTGCCGATCCCGGCCAATCGCAGCGCGACCTGCATACTGCCTCTGCAAAGGGTCCCGCAGTCGCCGAGCAGCATGCCGAGCCTGGCACAACACCGGCAAGCGGTGCCGATCCCGGCCAATCGCAGCGCGACCTGCACGCAGCCTCTGAAAACGATCCCCCAGCCACCGAGCAGCAGCAGGCCGCGCATGGCGCAACACCGGTAAGCGGTGCCAATCCTGGCCAATCGCAGCGCGATTTGCACGCAGCGTCTGCAGACGCGTCCAACAACTCACATTCGGAATCGAACCCGAACGCTGCCAGCAAGGATCAACCTGCCCCCGCCGACGCCGGTCACGCAGAGCTGGCAGCCGCCCCGGCACTCGGAGATTCATTCCAGTTCAAGAGCGAGATGGCCGATTCCAAACATTCAGACACTGTGGCAGATGTGGGCAACGATCCGGCTTCGGCCGCGCATGACCGGCACATTGTCCAACATGATGGGCTGGAAGCGATCCAGGATACTGAACCGGCCGGGCTTTCGCTCCCGGAGCAAAACGCCGCTGATCACGCCAAGGGCGCACAGCATCATGTGCCGCACGATCTGATCGTGTGATGGTGCTGCCTTCCGGTCTTGAAGCGCGCGGCGGACGCGACCATCCATCGTTCGCGCGTCCGATCCTGCACAGCGCAGACATCGCGGCGTAAGGGCCGCGCAACCCGTCACCGTGCCCAGAGTTTTTTTACCGCTGCAACACTGCCGGCCGCGCGCCGAACCTTTCCGGCGAGCCGCGGATAGCGTCGCAGTCTCTCCACGGCCTGGTCGCGCAGCACATGGGGCGTGCCGCGCCAGGAAAGGGCGATACCGACATCCGTCAATGGAAGAGGTTCCGCGCCAAAACGCCGCTTGTAATCGTAATTGCCGATGCTGAAATCAAAGTGCCGCACACCTTGCCCGTGCAAGGCGGCCATCGTCCGCTCGATGCAAAGCCGGCTCGGTGAGAAATTGGACCACTGCTCTCCGTAGGTGTTCCGCAGCAGAGAATAGTGCCGGCCGTGCCTGAGTCCCAGGGTGGTGGCCACGACGCCGTCGTCGCAGATCAACGCCGAAACCACGGCGTAGCCTTCCGCGAGACCGCGACTTACGACGTCGCGATAAAACTTCGCGCGACGGGGTTCGTCGAGAACGAAGTTCTCTCCCAACTGCTTCATGCGCTTGTGCTGTTGGCGGTCCATCACATCGAGAATCCGCAGCGCTTCGTCGACGGTGGTGACGATTTCAAATCGGGCTCCGGGGTGGTGGCGGGTGAAGACGCGCCAGCACCGCGGCATCTGTATTTTGCGGATCGAGGCGCGATAGACCTCGAAATCATCGCCGAGTTCGACGAGATTGCCGTTCATCGAGCAGGATCGGGCCCCCTCGATCTCCGCCAACGGATTGGGACGCCCACAGATTTCAAGCGGCATCTTTTTCAGCCGGATCAGATCGGGACGATCAGGCAATTGGCGCAATGCCGCCAGCAGCGCGGAACCGATCGTGCGCAGGCTTGCGGCAACATACTGCGCGTTGGACGCCAGTATCGGCGCGTTGTAGTCGCTCAGGCCCAGATCCGCGAACTCGACCGAGCGAACGCCGTGTTGATTGCGGAACACCAGCGGAACGAGCGCGACATCGCGCTGCGTACTCGTGTCGCTGATGATGGCAATAACGGGATTGACGGTGTCGAAGGCGCGATACCATGCATCGAGCCAGTGCCTGTGCTGAAAGACCGTGGCGTCGCCGCCGTTGCCCCAGCGCGCCGAGGCTTTGGTCCAGTCGCGGACAAACTCTACGCGGAACGACGCGGCTTGCTTCCCAGGCTCTAGAACAGCCAACCTGGCCATGCTTCTCACTCACCGTCAAATTGAATGTGCTTGTCTCCGACGGGCGATCGTGATGATGCCGTCTGCCTCGGCGCCGCAGGAAATCACAGTCGCGTCGCGCAGCAGTGAGATCTCCGTGCCGGCGCGCTCCACTGCCGCCGAGCTGAAGCGCATGTTCCCGCCGTTCTGGCCTCCCGTTGTCGATGACGCCAGCAGCAGCTCATCTGCGGCCACGCGGCGCATCAGCCTTTCGTGCCGGCGCTGCCCGCGCCGTGTCGGACTAGACATGCGACCTTGGTCTGAAGCGTCGCGAAGGTCATGCCCGCTGATGCGCAGGCGCGACCGAGCGTGTAACACATGTCGGTCACCTCGGATATCGATGCGCCGTCTCCGCTGAATTCGATGGGATCTGGGTGCCCCAGAAGCCTCTGCTTGCGCACCCCGTCGATGGCCTTCCGCGGAAAGCGCGCCTCGCGGTCCGCGGCTTCGACCTCCGCCGCCGCAGCCTCTGCGACGGCGGCCGCGCGCTGCCGGAATGAGGCGCAGTCGGAACGGAATTGTACTCGGCTGCTTTCCAGGACGAAGTTGCGGAACTGGGCTTCCTGCACGTTCATAGCCCAAAGCCTCCCATTTGGTCGGACGATCCGCATCGCGTCGAGATGAATGCCACGCAGATTTCGAGGGCGAGAATCTAACCCGACCGCGCCTGCGGAGTCGGCGGCGCAAAGGTGGATGTCGATGAGCAATGCGCTTCCGGACGAGGTACCTCCGAAGTGTCGTTGGTCCCAAGGCCGTCAGCTCGCAAATCTGACCTGGCGGCTTGATGGGGCCGGACTATCGTGGTGGGCCGCGAGCGGGGAATGAAGTCGCCCGTGACGAGCTTCCAGGACGCTACGATAATCTAGCGATAACAGCGGCACATGACGGCTTGGCGACGCGTCGATCAATCGTGCAAATTGGTGCGATGTCTAATGTTGGCGGCCCGCTCGACAGTTCGGGTGCCTGCGGCGCGTAACAACCAGAAACGTGCTCGATCGAAACGTAGGACAGCGCGGCCAGCGAAAACGCCTGCGGCGCCTCCAGCAATTTTTTGGAGTGCGTCTAAGGTTCGCGCGTGGCGATCCGGATTAAGAAACTGCAGAAGCTCAAGCAATGCGGCGCTGCCAAGTACGATGAATAGGACGGCAAGAGTGCGTCGAGGATAGGCTAAGCAGAAGAGCGTGCCGAGAATGGCAAATGCTGCAAGATGTTCCAGCTTCAACGAGGTCAGCAAAATCGGCCTATCTCTAAGCGGCGACAGAGTTAAATAAGCAATGACACACAGACCGGCCCATGCAGCGAACTTAAGTAGTTTTTGAGACATGAGGTTTTCCTCTCGGCTTTGCTCTACTGCCTGGCGTAACTAGCCCAAGCGCAGAGCTTGCCATGGCGGCCCGCTCTCAGGACCGGGGTCGCGCCGTAAAGCCGGTGCGCCGGGCTAGCCTACGCAAGTGCACCGGGTGGAATAATTGCTAAAAAGGGGCACTCCTCTTGAGTTCCACCGGTTATGGTCGTCTCTGCAACCCGCCCATGAATTGAGAAGACGCCCTCAGGACGCCGCGCCAGCAGTTGTTCGAGGTCCATCTTGCGCGTCGAGAGGGGAAGCTTGCGGAGATCCGCGCCGCCTGCGGCCAGCACGTCGAAGGCGCAGAGCTGCACTTCTTTGTCGTGCTTGCGAGAAGGGAGCGCGTTGAAATCCGCGATGACGTCAACATCGAGCGCGACGGCCTCGCCACCGAGAACGAAATTGCCCAAGACCTTGCCATGCCGCCATGCCGAAGGCCTCATCTACCCTTAGAGCTGGGGCCTTCTGTGTCGTCCACAGTGCTGGTCGGCATGTCGTATTTGAGCGAGGCAAAGACTCAGATAGATGGTCGAGGTTGCCAGCCGATCGTCAGTTGTGGTGAGAGGTTTCCGGCGTAGACCGCCATTGCGCTCGGGAAGGATGAGTTCCGGAACTTCCCATCGGGAGATTGTCGATCAAGGGCACGAATATGGTGGTTGGTTGGAGCAGCGCGAGCGACGCTTTAACGCTCCGCAAAATGTGTGCCTTTGCGCCGCTACCTCTGCCCTGCGCGGCGGACGAGTGTGTTCTCGAGGAAGAGAAACTCGATGCCTGTCCCGAAGAACGTGTCGATGGCTTTGCGCGGGGTGTTGACGATCGCCGACCCTTCGCGTTGAAGCTCATGTTCAGCACCCATTTCCCGACCAGTCACTTTACGGACAGCCTGCACCTACGCGTGGAATTCCCGATTGCCCTTGTTGATCGTCTGCAGCCGAGCCGCTGACGTGCGCGTAATCGCAGGCAGCGCGGCACGATGCTCAGGGCGAACGTCGGCGATCATAATCAGGTAGGGAAGTTCGAAGCCCTTCGGTACCTCGAACCAATCCTGTACCTGTTCGAGACTCACCGCCGGAGCGAACGGGCGGAAGGCTTCGCGCATCTTGACCATCGCGTCGATGCGATCACGCATCTCCGTATGGCCGGGATTGGCCAAGTTCAGCCGGCCACAAGCGACGACGGCTCCGACCTTGGCGCCGCGCTCTGGTCAGAGACCTATTATGGCCGGAGATGACGTAAGGAGCCACTGATCATCAAGAGCCGCTAGTTACCCCTTTTGGGGCAGGCACGATATCCCAATGGCTGGCTGTATCGGGCGTCGCCAAGCGTATTTTGGATGTTGGAAGGTGGGCAATCTTCGGCCGAGCCGAAAGCTGGTGGTCAGGAAGCCGTAAACAGATGAGGGCCGCTGCAATGCGTGCCGGCACTTGAAACGAAAGAGGTTGAGAAAGCACCAGTTGGTAGCATGACCAGGACAGGTCAGTCGTCGCTCAAGGATACTGGTTTGGGGAACTACGATGTTGGACAAGGCCACTGAGATTTCACAGTACGCGCGATGGGCAGAGATGAGATACTGGCTCGGGATGCGCAAGTGTTTTTGGCATGAGTACCTCCGCACTGGAGAATGGGAGCTGCGCGAATTGCACAAATATGTGCGCAGAGATGGTGTTGCTCTCGACGTCGGCGCCAGTACTGGGGTCTATGCATACCATCTCAGTCGGATGGCCCGCTACGTTTATGCTTTCGAGCCGATTCCAGAAGACGCCGAGCGCATTCGCCGGTTGAGAGTGAGGAATATTGTAGTCGAGAATGTTGCACTATCATCCCAGGAAGGCCGGGCAAAGTTGCGAATTCCGCTCGTTCCCTCTCAAGGAGAGGATAAAGGTATGGCCAGCCTTGAGCCGCGCGTGGTCGCTGACGAGCGCCTTTCTCGGACGATCGACGTTTCTCTGCGTCGGTTAGACGACTATGAATTCAAAAACATTTCCTTCATCAAGATCGACGTCGAAGGCCATGAGGAGGACGTGCTTGACGGAGGACGAGAAACAATCGTCCGCGATCGCCCCTGCCTGCTGATAGAAATCGAGGAACGCCACAATCCAGGTGGGCTTAGCCGAATTGATAAGAGCCTGTCCGCTCTTGGCTACGAAGGGTTCTATTTTGAGCGTGGCAAGCGTCGTCCTGCCAGAACGTTCGACAACGCAGGCAATCAACTACCGTCGCTGGCTTTCGAGACTGGGAACGAACGTCGGAGGAGTCTCTCCTATATCAATAACTTTCTGTACTGCCCGACGGTGCGCATGGGCAGTGCCTAAGCGAGCTTCTCGCTCGCAGAGACAGCCGGCCAAGATGAACCGCGAAGGCTAGATTCGGTGGTATGGATGCTTCCGAGGCCAAGCGGCTGAGGCCTTGGAAGAGGAGAACACGAAGCTGAAGAAGCTTCTGGCCGAGCGGATGCTCGACGCTGTCAATGCCGGTTCAAATTTCCCCAGATGTGGCGAAGCAGAAATTCCCCAGGCGCAGGGTACTCGGCGATCAGCCAGCTGGCTGGTGATCGTGGGCTCCATGTTTGGGTGGTCGACCGCGGCGGCGCGGCGGCAACTCTGGCAGCGTCGCGCTAACTGCTGCGCTTGAGTCGTTTTGCTGTTGGTGCTACTCGGTCAGCATACTCCAGCGTAGGATTGCCATGCCGTCAGCTCGGCGCCGAATCCGCGACGCACTTCGCCTGCCGGCCGCGGTGGGCGATGACGGCCTCGAGCCTGCGAACGACCCGCACTCCCGGCAGCGAGGTAGTATTTGGGAGGTCGCCAGTCGCACACGCGCGCCGCCTTCAGCCGCCGAGCGTCGGAGCCCCTCAGCGCGCCGTACCTCCACTTCCAGTAACAGAAAGTCGCGCTGCTGATCCCGTGTGTCCGGCAGACGTCCACTGATAAGTGCCGCGATCGAATCGCAAATACAATGGGATCGCGGTTAACGATAAGATAGTCAGCGCACCGAGCGGGTCCTGAACCCCGGACAATGCCGCCACCTCGAAGAATGAAGACAACAAGCCCAAAATAGGAAAACTCAAAAGCAGCATAAAGAAATCCCTTTCGGGGGCAGACGTCTTCACGCGGCCAATGCCTATTACTATGACTGACGAAATACAACATAGCAATAGCACCAGACCAACGATCCCTGTTCCAAGCAAGACGTCAAGATATCCATTATGAGCATCGACGGCAGCCTTTCCGATTTCGCCAACGAGAAGAGGTCGCATGAAATCGGCCGTTGCGGCGTAATAGCCGTATCCAAGGAGGGGCTTCTGCCAAATTGCGTCAAGCACGATGCGCCAGATGTCGGTGCGTCCAGAAAAGGTCGCGTCGCGCCCAACGACAGCTACGAGGTCTTCGCTGAAAAAAGAGAAGGCTGTAAACGCCAATGCGCTTACACCGACCACAATCAGCATTAGAGTGCTTCGGGAAGCACGAACAGCGCCTATCAGCCAGTAATAGACTAACAGCATGCACAAGGCGATCCACGAGTTTGCCGATTGCGCGCATATCAGGCACACAATCGCCGCGACAATACAAATCACGCGGAAACCAACGGACACGTTTATGAGACGCCTGAGAAACAAGAAGGTGAAAACGCTGATAGACGCCGCGGCGCCCAGTTGATTTTTATGCGCGAATACCCCGCGCCACCGGCCGACATTTTCATCTTGATGTATGCTATCATTCACTTGATGTATTCCATATTTCGGAAAAGCGACCGCCATCACCACGCTCGCGAGCATCAAAAAAACCAATAGTTTGACTATTATTTTGCAGAAGGTACCGATATCCAAAACCTGACAGACAGCGGCAATGGCAAGGATATATAGAAACACCAACGACGCTTGCTTGAATGTGTCGTATGGATCAACAGACCATACGGTCGATGCGAGGCAGATACCGGCATAAATCATAATCGCGCTCGGAAGACATACGCCTGAACCCCGACACATCAAGGCAATTACGAGGCAAAAAAACGGAAGTGCCATCTGTAAATAATAGACGTTTTTTGTCTCCGATTGACTTTCAATCGGAATAGTCGGATCCGTTCCGGAAATCACAAAAAAGAATGGATATATAAAGACCAGCAGCAGACCGATGAATAGCAGTTCGGCGACTCTCGAGTAGATGAGCCCGGATATCTGAGGATGTGCATTTGACATTGTCAGGGATCGCATCGGCGGTTCTCCACCAAAGCCCAGTCCAAATGTTTCTCTTTAAGTCAAGCATGCGGTCGGCAGCGAAATCGCGGCCACAAGTTGGGATGCTGTCCGTCCAACGGTTTCTCGCTCAAGCGGCTCGCTCGTCTGGAGAAAGTTTACCAAGGACATCGTACCTCCGGCTGGGAATAGAGAGCTGGTCTCCTTGTTCCGGTGTCCGCCACCGATGCACCGCCCCACCGACGATGCCAATCCTGAAACATTAGAATGTTCCAGATGAAGAAATAGCGTCCATTATCTCCGCTCAAGAATTCGGCCCAGACCGAACGAACTGCCTCGACGTCAAAAATATCACCGGCGCTCAGGCCAGCCTCGTCCATCAGGTCTTCGGCCCAATCCCGCAACGGACCGCGCAACCAATCTGCGAGCGGAACTCCGAAGCCCATTTTCGGGCGCTCGACCAAACCATCGGGCACATAGCGGGCAAGAACACGCCGGAGCAAGTGTTTGGGGCGCGGGGCGCGCGCGTTCTGAAATGACGGCAGCTTCCAGATCCATTCAACTAGACGATGGTCGAGCAACGGAGCGCGCACCTCAAGAGCGACAGCCATAGAAGCGCGATCAACCTTAGTTAGGATGTCATCGGGCAAATACGTGCACATGTCGAGGTAGCGCATACGGTCCACCGGATCGGGCAGGAGGACCTTGAGGTTCTGACCCCAGCAGGCCGTCCGCACCTCTTGTGACCCGTTTACAAGATTGTCTGGGTTCTGATGGTGCGAGACAACTTGATAGTACACGGAGTCGATCGATGACGCTGAGAGGATGTGAGCCAACCGATGGGCCTTTTGGCCAACCTGTGGCACACGCCGAAAGTATGGTGCATAGCGCGCTATCCTGTCGAAGGCGCTAGGCGGCACAACGCGAATGCTTGAAGACGCGAGGCGGCGGAGTGCAAGCGGCACTTTCGCACTCGGCCGCCAAACGCTCTCCGTCCACCGATACAGGTCATACCCGGAAAACAATTCGTCTCCACCGTCTCCTGAGAGGGCCACCGTGACGCGCTTCCGCGTCAACGCGGAGACAATATGGGTCGGGATCTGGGAGGAGTCAGCAAATGGCTCGTCATACATTTCGGCCAACTTCGGCACCACATCGAGAGCTTCAGCGCCGCTGACGGGAAACGTTGTATGCTCGGTCCCAAGATGCCGAGCGACAGCCTCAGCGTGTTTCGATTCGTCGAATGCCGCGTTCTCAAAGCTGATGGTAAACGTCCTGACTGGTCTCCGAGAAGCTCTTTGCATCAGTGCGACGACAGTAGATGAGTCATAACCGCCGGACAGAAAGGCGCCAAGCGGTACATCCGCAACCATGCGGCGCGATACTGCATCATGAAGCAACGCGTCGAGTTCATCGACCAGTTCCTCTTCGTCGGCTCGAAGCGTAGTGCGCCGACCCTGAGAAACAACACCAGCGAGATCCCAGTACACGCCCACTTCGGGGCCGCCGCCGCTCGCGATTTTTACGAACCCGGCGGGCGGCAGTTTGTAGACATCTTCATAGATCGTGAATGGACCCGGCACATAACTATGCCGGAGAAAAGCGGCGATCGCTCCACGATTGAGACTTGGCTTCCAACCGGGATGAGCGCGCAGCGCCTTCAATTCTGATCCGAACAACACTAGTCCATCGAAGATCGCCCAATAAAGCGGCTTCTCGCCCATTCGATCACGAGATAGGAACAGTTGACGCGCTCCCGCGTCCCACGCTGCAATTGCGAACATCCCGTTCAAGCGAGCGATGGTCGATTTGACGCCCCATTGGGCGAAGCCTTCGACAATAACTTCTGTATCTGATTGCCCGCGAAACCGAACTCCGCGACCCTCCAGCTCGGTCCTCAGCTCTCGGAAATTATATATTTCACCATTGAACGTAATTGTATATCGGCCGTTGGCCGAGGTCATCGGTTGATGTCCCATTGGGGACAAGTCGATAATTGCAAGGCGACGCTGCCCGAAGGCAATGCTGGCCTCCTGGCTCAACCAAACTCCACTGTCGTCTGGTCCGCGGTGACTCAGGGTTTTCGTCATTGCAGACGCGCGCCTTTCTAGAACTTGCAGGCTGCAACCATTCCGCTCCCAAATTCCGGAAATTCCGCACATGCTTTGAAAAGAGCTCGCTGGAGGAGGTCAACGCGAGCATAGTCTTTTGAACCGGTCCGGGGCTCGACCCTTTCGGATTACCCATTCTCGATCACAGTAGAACCCCAGACCACCTGGTCTGTGAATGGTACAGATGCCGTTACCTTGATTTCGTACAGGACATGCACAACTCCCACGTTGGCCTGCAACGGAAACAAACAGACAAGGCTGGTGAAAGCGAACCGAAATCCAATGAAGAAGCGGCTCGTCCGCTTCAAGTTGTCAGGGTAGCTATAATGGTCCATTGAGCCGCGGCAGTGTGGGATTAGGTTGTCAAAAAGCAAAGGACGGCCTGCCAATCTGACCAATCCAGCCGCCAGCTATGTCTACGAACACCCGTGTCACGGTTTGGGTAACCCTCCTTGGCAGGCCCGTGTGGGGAGCTTTGCTATATCGTAGCGGGGCCTTCGATTGTTCACCTCGCGATGTCTCGGAGATTGCATCAGCGGAGGATAGTTGAGGGTGCGCCTTCAGCTGACGGCGTACCGGCCGCCCTTAGTGGCTTGCGGATAGGTCGGCAGCGATCGAGCGGCGTTATGGCTCGCCTGGAGTGCCGTCGTGTCCAACAAAGTTCTCGTCGTGGCTTCTAGAGGTGTGCACTGGATTCAAATGCGGCGGCTGCAATCGGCATTCAATGGATTGGATGCTGCATTTGTAAGCGTTCATTCCACCTACGCCGAAGAGGTCGCCGGCCATCGCTTCCATGCCGTCCGCGATGTGGCGCGCTGGGACCGAATTGGTTTGACGATACTGGTCGCCCAGCTGACGTTTATGACGAGCTGGATTTTGCGATCGCCAGAGCCATGACGGACGGACATGTTGCCGACGGAGTTCTCGAGCTTTGCGCCGGAGTCGCTTCTCACGCGGGTACGAATTTCTGGCAACTAGAAGCGTTCCTCATGTTAGGGAGACCGCGATGGTCAATGTTGGTTTGATCGGGCTTGGCAAGATGGGACTCTCCCATCTTGCGATTGTCAACGCGCATCCTGCGGCCAAGCTGGTTGGAATTTGCGATAGCGCGAGTTATTTGTGCGCCATCCTCCACAAATATACGGGCATCGAGGCCTTCTCTAATTATCGGGAACTGCTCGATCAGAAATCGCTGGATGCGGTCATCATGGCGACGCCTTCGCGATTTCATGGTGAGATGGTCCGCGAGGCTCTCAATAGAGGCCTGCACGTGTTTTGCGAAAAGCCATTTTGCCTCGATGTATCCGACGGTCTCGATCTGGCGGAGCTGGCTGAAAGGAAAGGTGTTGTCAATCAAGTGGGGTATCACCACCGATTCGTTGGATCGTTCAACGAGGCCAAACGTCTACTCGATGCGCACGCGCTTGGCCGGCTTCATCACGTCAGGGTTGAAGCCTATGGGCCGGTGGTGTTGCGACCCAAAGGGGCGACATGGCGGTCGAAGGGCAGTGAGGGCGGCGGTTGCCTCTATGATTACGCATGCCATGCAATCGATATCGTGAATTATCTCGTTGGCAAGCCCGACGCTGTGTCCGGTACGGTGCTCAACAGGATCTTTTCCCGCGACGTGGACGATGAGGTCTACGCGACGATGCATTTTGCCGATGGCACGACGGGGATGATCGCCGCCAACTGGAGCGACGACAGTTTTCGCAGAATGTCGACGCAGGTCACGCTCTGGGGCACGAATGGACGTATGGTCGTCGACCGTCAGGAAGTGAAGACATTCATTCGAGCCGCGGCGGGCAGCGCTGTTGCGGCGAAAGAGGGTTGGGACATTCGTCATACAACCGACTTTCATCGCGATGTCTGGTACTACCTCCGGGGCGAGGAATATTCTGCGCAGCTCGACTACTTCTTTCAATGCATCGTGGAAGGTCGCCGGGAGAATATCTCGTCCTTCGAGTCGGCGGTTCAGACTGATTGTGTCGTGGCTGCGATGTTGCAGAATGCGGGAGAAGCGTGGCGGCGAGTGGAGTCCGGACCCAGGAGTCCAACTCTGAGCCGAAACGGATCTGGAGGCTTCTTGTCCGCGGTCATGGGACGCTGAGATAGATCTCCCAGCAAGGGAGGAGGGGCCAGTGGATCGAATATTGTTCGGCGATAATCAGTTCTTCGGCATCAATCACATGTCCGAGGAAAAGGCGCGTGCGCAGGCCATCCGCTTTGCGGATATCCAGGAAATCATTGATCTGCTGGATGCCGCCTATGACAGCGGAATCCACGTCTTCATGTGCACGACGCACGATCGAATCTTCGAGATCTGTGCGCACGTCCGTTCGCACCCGGAGCGATATTCGAAGCTGGAATTCTATCCCTGCATGCCATACGCCCACAAATATGCAAATGCCGTAACAGAGCACGGAATGATCGAGGCATTGAAGCGATTCTTGCCCGCGGAGGGCGCCTTTTCTGCGTTGGTCAGAGGTGGTGTATCTGTGGCCAGGCGCGATGTGGAGGGTATGGCGCGGCTCCTGATCGACGCTGAGATGAAAATGTTCAGCGGGCTGAGAACACCAGTCATCTTTCTTCAGAATGTGGTGACTGACCTATTGCTCGGGATGGGGATCAAAGAGGCATTTCGCATTTTTGCCGACCATGTGCAGGAGCGCTTCAACGCTGAGCCGGGGTTTATAACGATGAATATGCCGCGTCTTCTCGACGTTCTAGAGGAGGTTGGCATAGAGAACCCAATCGTATGCGCGAATATAAATAAACTGGGCTTTCGGATGTGCGGCGGTATCGAGCTTTACGAGAAAGCCATTGCATCCCGCAAGTTCAGGCCGGTGGCGATGTCCGTCTTGGCTTCGGGAGCGATCAACCCGCGTGAGGCTATCGAGTACGTCTGCCGTCAGAAAGACATCAAATCAATTGTGTTCGGAGCTTCAAGCAAGAGCAATATTCTGAACACGAAACGCCTCATCGAGGAGTATAGTGTCGCGTAGGCTCCGCACGGCTTCTTACCAAGCTCTCAATCACAGCCGCCCGGATGACGCAATTGAAGTCGATGTGCAGCTCAGACAGCGCGTACGAAACGCCAGATCAGACACATCACACATCAAACGGGCGCCGCCAGCGATCGATTCCGCTAGCTGAGAGAGAGCAAGCACGAGGAATGTTCGGGGTGAGTTGGCCGTCAGTGGAAGGCGAGGCGAACTTCAGGCACGGGCGATATTTCTTTGATCTATTAATTCCAAGTAGGCGATGCGTAAGCGTCGTAGAGCGGCCTAATGTTCTGTGTGGAGATTTCCTCGGAGCCTCCCGCCCATGTCTGGCCGCATTCCTTCAAGGAGCTTGCCTGGTTCACCTGGGATTACCCGCTGAAGCAAGTTTGGACGAATGATGAACATTTGGTTTGATCTCCATAACTCGCCCCACATTAACATGTTTCGAAAGCTTATTGGGGAGCTTCAAGGGGAACATGAAGTAGTTATAACGGCCCGACCACTTGCGAACACGATTGATCTGTTGGAGCTACATCAGCTCAATTACGAGGTCGTCGGTAAACACTACGGGGCGAACATCGCTAGAAAAATTCTAGGGTATCCCGTCCGAGTGCGCGACTTGTACCGTTTTCTCAAGGACCATTCAATTGACCTCGCGGTCTCGCAAAGCTCCTTCCATTCTCCGGTCGTCGCGCGACTTCTGGGCGCCCGGTCAATTTATCTGAACGACAATGAGCACGCTCTTGGAAACGTGCCAGCATTCCTGTTCGCCGATGTGATCATGCTGCCAGAATTCCTTGACCCCCGGAACATTCGCTGGCAGGGCGCTCGCGCGGCTAAGGTGCGCCACTTTCCGGGAATAAAAGAAGGCATGTATCTATGGTATTTTGCCGATCAATTCACGTCGCGACGCACTGATAGGACGGCGCGAGACCAGCGCAGAACGGTCTACGTGAGGCCGGAGCCCTGGATCGCTCAGTACTACAAGAGTGAAATCAACTTCTTGGATAGTCTTTTGCTTGGGCTTCGCGATCATGTCGCTTTGACCGTCCTTCCAAGAGGGCGTGCGCAGGGTATCCATTACAGAGATGAAAAATTCAAAGGCATACGCGTGATCGATACCGCGCTTGATCTGGCAGAAATAGCTCCAGATTGCGATCTATTTATTGGTGCTGGTGGGACGATGACCCGGGAGATGGCG
This sequence comes from Bradyrhizobium sp. AZCC 1610, assembly GCF_036924515.1. Lineage (NCBI taxonomy): Bacteria > Pseudomonadati > Pseudomonadota > Alphaproteobacteria > Hyphomicrobiales > Nitrobacteraceae > Bradyrhizobium > Bradyrhizobium sp. AZCC 1610. The sequence goes on from NZ_JAZHRR010000001.1 coordinate 2,013,029, forward strand.
GTGCTCGGTATCCCAACGGTCTCGATCTATCGATCGGAGCTGCTCGATGTTGATCGTTACTTGCTGCGGAGTGGATGTATGCAGCATCGGCCAGACCTCGACGCGGAAACAGCGCTGAGGATCCTTGACAACGCCGCCGAGCGGGGTCCGAACTTGGAATTGCTCCATAAGGGCAAAGTTGCCTACACCCAGCTGTACTCGCTGATTCTCGAGCTAGGCTGCCGCCACTGACTGAAAGGCTGGATGATGATCTAAGCGGCCTCATTGGGCTCGGCAATGTGGGAATCTCTCATCAAGCCATTATCACGGCTCACCCCGATGTAAGATTGGTTGCGGTGTGCGACGGTGCTAATTTCATCCTGATGCTAATGAAAAAATGTACTGGCGTTAAGGCGTATGAGATACTGAGGAGCTGGACCGCTTGTTCATCGCGACGCCGTCGCGTTTTCATGGTGAAATGGTTCGACATGCACTTGATCGAAACATGCACGCGTTTTGTGATGAACCGTTCTATCTTGACGTCGAACAGGGTGGAGTTGGCGAAACTGCGGGGCTCAATACTCATAATTGGGTAGCCAGAATGCGCTCCAGTTGAGCTCGATCGAAGTGCTTTTATTCTCAACCCTCTCTTGCTTACACTTGCGTCGAAGCGGGAAGTGGCACGCTGCTCCTGCAGCATGGTTAGAGCCCTGGCTGAACGCATTACTGCTGCGAGGTCGCCTCAATTGAAGCAGCTGTTTAAAGATGCCCTGTCTTATGCGATCGGAAGCGCTGGACTCTTTCCAGTTTTTCGCAGGGTCTTCGCTGGTAGGGCGGTGATCGTGATGTTCCACGAAATTCAGCGGGACTGTCGGTCGGAATTGAAGACCGGCACTTCGGTTGAACTTTTTGAACATTCGCTGAGTTGGCTGAAGCGGGAAGGGTGGGCAATTGTCAGCCTCGAGGAGTGCCTTGAGCGGTTGGCTAGGAAGGACTGGTCGCGCCGCTACGCGGTGCTCACTTTCGACGACGGGTACCGGGACAATGTCTCGGTGGCGCTTCCAATCCTCGAGCGCAACAACGCTCCATTCATGATGTACGTGCCGACCACCGCGTTGACGCGAACCATGCAGTCCTGGTGGCTAGGATTACGCGAACTATTTCGCTCAAGAGAAGCGATAACGATCGACGCAATGGGCGTTCGATTTCGTTGTCCCAACTTGCGGTGCAAGGAAGTCGCCCTGAGAGAAGTGGACCAGTGGGTCCACCAGGATTATAGGCGCGCCGCAGCGCTTACGACGACATTCGAGAACGCTGGTATTTCCATGTCGGCGCTGAACGACCGATACTTCCTGGATGCGCGCGCGCTCCAAAGTCTGGCGCGTCACCCTCTCGCATCAATTGGCGGGCACACAACCTCACATCAAGCGCTCGTAAACTTAGACGCGGCCTCAGCGCGGACCGAGTTGGCGGACAATCGTAACTATCTTGAGAATTTAGTTCAATTGCCCGTTCGGCACCTCGCTTATCCGTACGGCGCATGCGGTCTGCGAGAAGAGCATCTCGCCAATGAGGTGGGATATGTGAGCGCCGTAACAACACGGCACGGCCAGCTAAGCGGCGATCGTATCGACCGATTCGCGCTTCCCCGCATTGGGGTGAGCAGTGCGTTTGATTCAGAAGTTTCCTTCGCTGCTCGAATGAATGGGGTGCAGTTGGCGGCGCAAACGCTACTTTCGCGACGATCACATCGGGAGGGGTTGGAAGGTTCTTTGCGCCTGACTCGGCCGACAGTGGGCTGAGACCACCGCAAGTCTCCGGAGGGGCGCCCGTCAACTGCGGCCGTCACCGCTAAGGCGATCGCCGCTGCAGACACAGCAGTGGCGGATATAATCTGCGTGAAGCTACGACTCGCGGATGCCAACAGTGCCAAGAAGCCAAATAGTCGTCGGTGAAGAATTCCCAAGTGACTGATATGGAATCTGAAAACGCGACGTTTGGGCAGTCGAATTTGCCGGAAACCTGGCGTGCGGAAGGGGATTCCTTGCAAACTTGATTCGTGATTCTCTCGCCTGGGAATGATTTGGCGGGGGCGCAATGCGGCCACGGGAACGGCGAGAAACGGGTGAGCAGGATCTGTTCCGGTCCCGGCTCGATCAGATCATCGACATGAAGCATCCGCTGGTGACGCTGGGGCGCACGGTGGATTGGGGGTTCCTGGAAGGGCGCCTCGGCGAGGTCTACACGGACGGCCCCGGCCAGCCGCCGCTGCCGACGCGATTGATGGCGGGGCTGGCGATCCTCAAGCACAGCTATGACCTCTCCGATGAGGTGCTGTGCGAGCGTTGGGTCGAGAACCCCTATTACCAATACTTCTGCGGCGAGGAATTCTTCCAGCACCGGCTGGTGTTCGACCGCTCGTCGCTGACGCGCTGGCGAAGCCGCATGGGCGAGGAGCGGCTGGCTGCGCTGATCCAGGAAAGCCTGTCGGTTGCCACCAGGACCAAGGCGATCAAGCCATCCGAACTGTCACGGGTGATCGTCGATACCACGGTTCAGCCCAAGAACGTGACGTTCCCCACCGATGCGAAGCTTCTGAACCGGGCGCGCGAGAAATTGGTGCGGCTGGCGAAGCTGCGCGGGGTGGATTTGCGCCAATCCTATGCGCGGGTGGGCAAGCTCGCGCTGATCCAGCATCAGCGCTATGCCCACGCCAAGCAGTTCAAGCGCGCCAACCGGGTGCTCAAGAAACTGCGCACCTATCTCGGCCGCGTCATCCGTGACATCGCCCGCAAGATCGAGGGCGACGGCGGGCTCGAAACGGCGTTTACAAAGCTGCTGGCGCTGGCTCGGCGGGTGCGCGAGCAGAAACAGCATCAGCGCGGGCCGAAGATCTATTCCCTGCACGCGCCGGAAGTCGAATGCATCGGCAAAGGCAAGGCGCATCGGCCTTACGAGTTCGGCGTCAAGGTGAGCGTCGCCACCACCCTCAAGCACTGCAAGGGCGGCCAGTTCGTCGCCCATGTGAAAGCGCTGCCCGGCAACCCTTACGACGGTCACACCCTGGCAAGCGTGATCCCGGACATGGAGGCGCTCGTCGGCAGCACCATCGCGCGCATCCTCGCGGACAAGGGATACCGCGGCCACAATGCGCCGCCCGACTACAGGTTCAGAGTCTTCATCTCTGGCCAGAAGCGTGGGGTGACGCCCAAGATCAAGCGCGAATTGCGCCGCAGGTCCGCCGTCGAGCCCGTCATCGGCCATCTCAAGGCCGAGCACCGCATGGGTCGCAACTATCTCTGGTTCCGCCGCGGCGACGCTGCCAACGCCGTCCTCGCCGCCGTCGGCTACAACTTCCGCCGTCTGATCCGCTGGCTCACACTCTTGTTGCGCCAAATCCTGACGGCACTCTTCCCGGAGCCGTCGATCAATCAAACCTGAGATCAGGATTCTTCACGGGCGACCAAATAGGGCGTCGGTGTCTACGCGAGTGTCTCCCGCTTTCGACAGCGTGCCGCCTTTCGCCAGATCGAGACCAGGCGCTTTACGTAGTTGTTGATTTCATATCGTTCCGCATGGTCGCGGCGGGCGGCGTCGCCCAGGCGACGCCTCAACGCTCCATCATCGAGCAATCGATTAAGCGCATTGGCAAGCGCTTCGACGTGCCCAACAGGCACGAGGAGCCCGTTGCGCTCGTGAGCAATGACTTCGGGAACGGCACCAACAGGAGTTGCGACCACAGCTACACCGTAAGCGAAGGCCTCGATGACTGCCATTGGGAGACTTTCGACAAAGGATGGCAGCGCAAGAATGTCGGTCCGCTGCAGTAGCGCGGCGGTTTCTGAAGGATCAAGCCAGCCCGGAAACTTCACGCGGTCGGCGATCCCGAGCTGTTGCGCCTGCTCTCGGGTTTGCTGTATTTCTCCGCTTCCAGCTATGGTCGCAATCCAGTCGGTGCGGCACGCTAGTTTTCCGAGTGCTTCGACGAGTTGTGGGACACCCTTTTCTGGAACAAGGAAACCGAGGAAGGTAATACAAATTCGTTCGGATTCCGACCGGCCCCGATTTGGTTGACTCGGGGACATGCTAGCGTTCGGAAGGATCGTGATCTTATCTCGAAGGCTGGGAAGCCGATCGAGAATGACGCGCGCACCATAGTCGCCTAGCACAATAATCGCTGCACTATCCACGAACAATCGGTTGAGGCTTTGGCGCAGATATGTCCCGGCTCTTGCCCAGAAATCATCAAACTGGCCGGCGTGAAGATGAACGACATAGGGAATACCAAGAAAGCGCGCTATAGCCGCGATAATCAGCTTGCGGTACGCGCTTCCGCGAAATGCGAGGTGAATGTGGATTAGGTCAACCTCGCCACGCCTTGCAGCAACAACGAATTGGACTAGCGCCTGGGCAAAGAGCACCACTGCCCAATAGATGTTCTTCTGTCCCCTGGTTATCAGGCGCTCGGCCTTGACGCCAAGGTCTCCGCGTTGGTCGATTGTATCGATAATGAGATCCGTAACGCGATCAATTCCTCCTCGCCCGTGCGGGCCGTAGGGTGTAGCTACGATCAAGCGAAGGGTATTCTGGGTCGTACTCATCAAATACACCGAAATCCGTCATCACGCTGAGCCGGAGCCATCCTCGGCAATTCCCGCCTAAGCCTGCTTGACTGGACTACGTGGGGAGGACAGACGCGCGGCCTGCCTTATAGCGACAGTCCGACAGAACACGATTGCGCAGCCTTCCAGCGGTCCGCCCGGACGTTCGCGGTACTGAGACGACGTTCGCTCCGATAGTCGCGCCACTGACCATCCTAGTCGCCTCGTCGAAATTTGCAATGTCGGGCTTCCTCGACGCCAATGGTGAGCGAGTATTGATCGCGCGACGTTCGCGCCACCAGCTAGCAGCCGGGTGGAAGCTTGCGGCCTTCCGCAGCGATTGCGGATGTGTTCGGGCTCCGCGTTAACGGGTGCGGACTTACGTGGACGGCAGCGATCGAAAATCGGTTCATCACCGAGTTACTCACAATTGGGTAGCCACTCAGCCCCACATAAACAACCCCTTTGCCTGCACTCGTTCAGCACGCCCCAAGGCTATTGTAGAAGAAATATTGCGGTGTTTGGACTTGGCATCGTCGACATGACGCGGCCGGGGAGTGGCGATGCGTAACCAACAGCGTTTGCAGCTCGTTGCGCTCAATGTCGCCAAGTTCGCCAACATGCGCTTTGATCCGGTGCTTGCGGCCGATGTCGCTGATAGCGATGTGATCAGCATTGATGGCATGGGCATCGTGTGGGGCGCGCGGGCGCTCGGGCTGCCAGTCAAGTCGCGTGTGACCGTACGCAAAAGCCTGGGCATGGCACCGCGAGCGAACAGCGGGCTGGCGCCCGGAACGAGCCGGGTAGGGGGGTGAGGCTTGCAGAAGCATTTTCTCATTCTGTTAGGTGCCATCTGGAAGCGATCAAGCTGTTTCGACACGATAGCCAGCGCTAATGCGAGCGATCTTACCTGGGATACTGTTTTTCAGCCTTCTGGCGTTGTTCAGTTTGATTGATAGCTTAATCGCGACGGTCACCAGAACGAGGATTCGCGGACGATCGTCTAACTTTGTCCGGATAAGGCATTTAGCGATGTGTGGGATATTTGGATGGGTTCTTGGGGCCGCGAAGGACGAGGATCGCGAGACTCTTATCAGCCTTACGGATTTGATGTTTCATCGGGGGCCGGACGGCTCCGGCTACTGGCTTCACAAGACGCTTGATGAGCAGTTTCAAATCGGCTTCGGACACCGCCGGCTTTCGATCATTGACATCGGTGGCGGCGCCCAACCAATGTCGAGTGAGGATGGCCGATTCACGCTAATCTTCAACGGCGAGATCTACAATTACATTGAACTGCGACAGGAGCTCGTTGCCCTTGGCCACCGGTTTCGCACGAACTCGGATACCGAGGTGCTCATTGAAGCATATCGCGCCTGGCAACTCAACGCAGTACCTAGATTTCGCGGCATGTTCGGCTTTGCGCTGTGGGATGAAGAAGATCAGCGGCTGATACTTGCCCGGGATGCCTTTGGCAAAAAGCCACTGTTTCTTGCCGAGCTGCAGGGTGTTCTTCTCTTCGGCTCAGAGATTGAGCCGCTCGTTCAGTTTCCGGGCTTTAACCGAGCTTTCGATCGCGAAGCACTCGGTCATTATCTTCTTAATCGCTATGTTCCGGGGCCTTCCACGTTCTTCCGCGCGGTGAAGAAGCTGCAGCCTGGTCACTATGCTGTATGGCAAAGTGGAGCGCTGAGAACGACACGCTATTTTTCGCCGCCGTTTGCGACGACAGCGCCGGACGTTAAGTCCTTCGATGATGCAATTCGCTTGTTCCAAGGGACATTCGACGAGGCCGTTCGAATCCGCATGCGCAGCGACGCGCCATTCGGCGCCTATCTTTCGGGTGGCATTGACTCGTCGGCGGTCGTGGCAACCATGGTCAAGCACAGCGCGGCTCCTGTACGAACCTTCTCAGTAGGCTTTCGGGAATCGGTATACTCGGAGCTCGATCATGCGCGTGTGATTTCTGATCAGTTTGGCACAATTCACAATGAGCTGTTCGTCGAGCCTAGCAGCTTCATGAAGCATTGGCCAACCGCCGTCTTGCGGCGTGGTGCCCCAGTCAGCGAAACATCTGACATCCCGATCTTTCTGCTTTCTGAGATGGCCTCTAGCAGCGTGAAGATGGTACTCACCGGAGAAGGGTCCGACGAGCTGATGGGGGGATATCCGAAGCATCGGGCTGAGCAATGGATAGGTTTGTACCAATGGCTGATGCCACGCCTCTTGCACGAGCGGCTGATCTATCCGCTGGTGCGGTCCTTGCCTTACGGGATGAGGCGCGCAAAGGTTCTTGCGTTGGCCGCGGGCGAGCGCGACCTTGTGAACCGCATGCGCGCGTGGTTCGGCGGCACTTCGGTTGCTGAAGCTGAGGCGATACTAGGCCGGCCCTTGTCGGCAACGCCGCCGGACGTCTATCCATACTCGTCTGGGATCAAATCTAGTCTGCGGCGTACATTATTCTTCGACCAAACATCCTGGCTACCAGATGATCTATTGGAACGAGGCGATCGGATGATGATGGCGGGGTCGATCGAGGGCCGGATGCCCTTTATGGATACGATGCTGGCCGGCGTCGTCGCGCGCTTCCCGGACGAATTTCTGACGGGAGGCAAGGGCGGTAAGACTGTGCTGCGCGCGGCAATGGACAAGATCCTTCCAGCGGAAATCGTGCGGCGGAAGAAAGTCGGATTCCGAGTGCCAATCGGAGAATGGTTTAGAGGCCCTTATCGTGATTTCATCCAGGACATGCTGGTGAGCGAAACTTCTAACCTAGCACAAATAATAAACGCCCCTAAGCTTCGGCGGCTTGTTACAGAGCACCTTGACGGTCAACAGAACCACGAAAAAATGCTTTGGTCATTGCTGAATCTCGAACTCTTCTTGCGCACATTTAAGATTGCAACATGAAAATAGCCGGCTCTTGCTTTTGAATCCATTTGCGGACCCATACGAAGCCAGGGGCGATAGTTACAACTGCGTGAACCAGTCCTCTTTCGCTGATGGCGGCAATCTAACAATAGCCCGAGGCTTGACGGCTCGCAAAATCCCGAACTTTCAAACCCGAATCTCTCCGTCGGCGGCAGCTTCCGCCGCGACCTCAGGATTTGACCGGTGACAGGTATACATTCGCTGCCCGACTAATCAGAAACTGAAGATCAACGCGCGGATGCTCGCGAAGCTCGTGCCGGATGGCATCCATCATGCGATCGATCCCGCCTCGTCCTCCTTCGCCAGTGGGCGCGACCGCCACGACATTGAGCGACGACGCAGATTGCCTATGAAACTTGTCGAACGCCTGGCTGCGAGCGAGATCGTCCATCATTTGTGCGCCGCGATTGAGCTCCGATACGGGTTCTCCTAGCCCGAATAGCCACCGTCCGGCTTTGGGTCACCTCGGCGTCGGCGTTGATCAACTTTTCAAACGAAAGCAGCGGGGATACGAACTTCCTGGGCGTGTAGAACTTATGATTCGAGAGAATAACCAACACGTCCGCCCAGCCATCGACTTCTTCGATGGGAAAGAGCTCGAGGTCCCAATTCTTCACGAAGGGATCGTGGCAGCGGATTTCGTATCTTCTCGAGAGAAGCCTTGCGACCTCCAAAGCCGGAGTTTCGCGAGCATCGTCGACGTCCGGCTTATAACTCACTCCCAAAATTCCAATCTTCTTGGTGGACGGGGCGATCTTGTTTTGAATTCGCTCGGCGGTGCGCTTCGGCATCCCGTCGTTCAGTTCGCGCGCCGTTCTAATGAGATTCGGGCCGTCGCCGACGTCTTCGGTCAAAAACCACGGATCGATGGCGATGCAATGACCTCCGACTCCGATTCCCGGCTGCAGAATGTTGACGCGCGGATGCTTGTTCGCAAGCTTGATCGCAGCCGAGATGTCGAACCTGAATTTATCGGCAATCAGCGAGAATTCGTTCGCGAGCGCAATGTTGACGTCGCGGAACGTGTTTTCCATGAGCTTTACGCACTCAGCGGTCACGAGAGTCGTCCGGTGAATCGCGCCCTTCGTGAAGCTCGAATAGAGACGCGCTGCTCTTTGTGCTGCTTCCGGCGATGTGGCGCCAATGATGCGGTCGTTGTGCACGATCTCATGTAACGTGTTGCCGGGAATTGCGCGCTCCGGGCAATGCGCGACTTCGACTTTCAAATGTTTCGATTGCAGAATGGGAAGTACGATGTCTTCACAAGTTTTCGGTTTGATTGTCGATTCGATGATGAGGAGATTTCCATCTTTCATGACAGAAAGCAGGCTGTTCACAGCGGAAAGGACGAAGGACAAATCGCACTTCTTGTTTTTGTGTGGAGTCGGTACGGCCACAACGAAAACGTCCGCCGGCCCAGGCTTCGTATGAGCTTTGAAGTTCCCAGTCTTCAAAGCGTCCGTTAACAATTCCGCAATACCTTTCTCTTCAAACGAGCAGCGGCCGCTGTTGATCTCAGTCACTTTCTTCTCGCTGAGATCAACGCCTGTGACCTTTAGGCCCGCGTTAGCAAATAACAGGGACGTCGGAAGCCCCATGTAACCAAGGCCTACAACGCAAACGGTATCGTGCGTTTGCAGAACCGGCTTCACATGTTTGCCCATAATGACGTCGAGAATTCTCTCGGCGGTGCGGCCATCACCAAAGGGATTGGTCCAAGGTTTGATAGGGCGCTTGAGAGCCGCGACCATCGCGTCCGCGTTCCGGTGGACCAACACATTCGCCCCGAGATCGACGGTTTCGGGCCGTTCGGTGCTATCGCGTATCGTTACGCAAGGTACGCCGAGGATACAAGCTTCTTCCTGCACACCGCCAGAGTCCGTAATGACGGCCGTGCAATTCGAAAGCAAGTTCACGAAATCTGAATAGCCGACGGGCTCTGTCCAAGTCAGATTTGCAGGCAAATCTATCTTGCTTTCCTTAAGAACCTTCTGTGTGCGATAGTGGATCGGCCAGCATACGTTGCCAGGGATCTTCGTGATTAGTTGAATGAGTTCCTTCAGCGCGTCCGGATCATCGACGTTCGCGGCCCGGTGGGACGTGAGAAGGTAGTATTTCTTTTTCTGCAATCTCAGTTCAGATAGAATCTGGCTGCTTTTCTCCGCTTTAATTCGGTGGGAAAGTAAAGCGTCGACGATCGTGTTACCGACCTTGAAGATCTTTGACTCTGGCAGACCTTCTTTTGTGAGGTGATCGACCTGCAGCTCGGTGACCGCAAACAAATAGTCCGAAATATGATCGGCGATGATTCGGTTGCTTTCTTCGGGCATCGTTTGGTCAAATGAGCGCAACCCCGCCTCGATGTGTCCGACCTTGATATGGAGCTTGTGCGCCGCGAGTGCGCCGGCCACCACTGTGTTTGTATCTCCCTGAACGAGCAATACGTCAGGGTTCTCCGACACTAAGATCGGCTCAAGCTCGATCAATATGCGGCCAGTTTGGTTAGCGTGACCGCCGGAGCCGACATTCAAATTGTATTTCGGGGCGGGAAGATCGAGTTCCGAGAAAAAGATGGCATCGAGTTTCTCGGAGTAATGTTGCTTCGAATGGATGATGAAGTGGTTGAGCTTTCGCGTCTGGCATTCGCGAATGACCGGCGCCATCTTGATGATTTCCGGGCGAGTCCCAACGAGAATGGCGATTTTCATCTATCCTCCATGAGCGGATTGAGCACGACCATCTGAGGAGATCCGGTAAACTGCTGCTCTAGAAACGTGGCTGTCAGAGTTTCGATCTCAGTTCGCTCGCTGAGGGCCGCATGGTTCCAAACTCATAGCCCATGAGCATAGTCTTTGAACCGGTCCGCGGCTCGACCCTTTCGGATTACCCATTCTCGATCATGGGAGGAGTCCAGACCAGCCGGTCGCGGAGTGGTATAGACGCCCTCACAGTGATTTCGTACAGGACATGACTGCCGCGCTGGCTTAGGCGGGAGCAGAAACCATGTCGATCCGGAGAAAGGAGCCGAGTAAACGTGCTTCGTGCTCGCGATCTTCTGGTGACGTTGGGGATGTACTGGAAGTCGCGTTTGCGCGTCTGATAGCCGAGGGTGCGTCAGCGAACCTAAATCATCAATGCGATACGCGGTCACGAATACTGCAAAGATGGTAGATGCCAAGGTACGGGGACATCGCCGCTGTCCATCAACCAGCGCCGCGACAACCGCCTCCTGCATCGCCGCGTCGCATCGCCGACGCCGGCACCACCATCGCGGAGCCGTGCTGGATCAGCTCGAGCTGGAGCTTTGCAACTCTCATGCTCCTCTCCCGATCGATCGACGAAGTGGACTGAAGAGAGTCGAAATAATCTCACGGTCTCGATCGGTAAAGAGAAAAAGCCATGCCGCGCCAGCAAAAAGCGCGAGAAACACGGCCGCTTCAAATACCGTGAACAACAAGGTCCGGTCATCAATCGGCTTCAATAAAAGCCACACTATGCCTGCGGTTGTAACTGCTACCGCAGTCGCAGTCGCGACAGGCATTCCGACAATCCGAATACGAAACATGCTGATCACGACGGCGAAGCGGACGAGACTTATCGTTGCCATTGAAGCGAAGCTCGCCAGTGCAGCGCCAAATTGTCCAAAGATCGGCACCAGCACCCCGCAAGCAATCACCGATAGCAAGAATCCGCAGCCCAGAAGAATGGTCTCCCGGACGTGCCATCCAGTCATGGAAAGTGCAAATCCGCTGTAGCCGAATATGGTCTGCAGGAATATTCTTGCGGCGACGAGCGCAACTACGCTCGCATCGACCGCGAAGGAAGGCCCGAGCACCAGATCTATGCGATCGCCCCAAAAAAGAATGGCGGCAAATATGGGCGCCGAAACCAGTGTCATTCGACGAATGTTCTCGGCCAGAATATCTTCCATTGCGGCAAGATTGTTGTTCCGATAGCACAGCGCGACGCGAGGACCTAGGGTTTGCCCCAGAGCCTCCCCAATGAGACCGATCAGCTGCGCAATCATCAGGATGGCCGCATATTGGCCGACGTCCCTCGCGCTCCCAAAATAGCCAAGAAAGAGCGAGTCGGCGCTCCGGATCCAGACCACGAAGACCACCGAAGCGCACAAGCTCGGGGAATATAGAAAAACCGATCCGACGTCGGCCCAATCCCTTCGCTGAGGGGGGCCGCTACCAGCCAGGTCCTTGCGCGCCACCAAGGCCAGCACCGCCCAGGAAATAATGTAAGAGGCGCATGTCGCGACGACGATCGCCCACAACCGAAATCCAAGCACAAGCAGCAAGCCCATGATTATAAGGCGGATGGTGGGCTGCACCACGTAGTTCGCCAGCATGAAAGGTGCGGGATTCAACACTCCCCGATAGACCCCGCCCAACACCGCGATATCCGTTGCAAAAGGGAGCGCTATGAGCGTCACGAGAAGGACATTCGCGAAATCTGGATAGCGGTAGATCGACTGCTCGACATAGCTGCCCAGTCCGGCTGCCGCCAGCGCCGGGGGAATCATTGCAAGGCCGAATGTGAGGAGCCGGAAGAACGTCAGCTGTCTCAGTCGAACAGAAAGCCGTTCCGGTGCGGATCCCAAATGGCGTTGCAGCGCCAGATCCAGTCCGAGCGGACTAACAACGCTACAGCTTTCCAGAACACTACGCGCAACGTTGAACATACCATACTGAGTTGCCCCGATCATTCGCGCGATCACGATGCCTGCGACGAAACTTATGAATTTCGCGTAGGCGATTGACGAAGCGTTGAGCGGCGCTCCTTTCAGGAAGGAATAATAGGGAGCATCCCTTGTGGTCCGGCTTGCTTCCATAGTTGGAATATCCTTCCAGTTTCGACGCAGGTCAGGAACGATGCAGCTCGGTGAAGCGCCGCGAAATCTGAGCGGCGAGTACGGAGAACGGTCCCTCGACGGTGAGGGCAGCGATCCGTTTGACGTGCGCCGAGCGTCACCCCCACCTCGGAATTGGCCGACGGGTGCGGTTTTGGGAGAAGCAATTAGTTCCGGGCGGGCTATTTGTCATCGGGCATCTCTTTGAGTGTGCGTCGAATGGATGACAGGAGGGGCCGGGTCGAGATCACGCGGCCGGCCGGTTCCGCGGCAGGAGCCGCCATGACGACCGTGACCGTCTGGCGGCGATGAGTGCGGCGGAGGTGTTCACCGGCTAGTCGAGCCTGTGAGTAAGCGAGCTGGGCGCCGGCCTCGCATCTCAACTGAACGATGCATCTCAAGTGCGCCAGCCCTTCTGCTGGTCGTCGCCGCCATCATTTCATATTCCGCTCCGACTTCCATGCCAGCATTTGCAGCTCTCGTCAGAGCTCCTTCACTCGAATCGAGCGCGCCCTCCTATCCGCCACCTGCCGATAAAGGCAGAGATACGCGTTAGTCATCGTGTCGAGCGAGAATGCTGCTTCGATACGCCGGCGCCCTTCCATACCTAATTGATTAGCAAGCTCAGCGTTATTGAGGAGTTTAAGCACACGATCGGTCAAAACTCTGGCGTCGTAACTCGGCACAAGAAATCCCGTCTGTCCTTCCAGGACCAATTCAGGAGTGCCCCCTTCGTTTGTTGCTACGATTGGCTTACCCAACGCCATGCATTCGGTGATTGCGTTGGAAATACCCTCACCGTGTAGGCGGCTGTTGGTAACGAGAACTCCCACAGTGAAGAGATTAGCGATACTTTCTACATCTTTCCGCTGACCCAGAAACTTTATGCGCTGCGAATGTTCTGGTGGGACGCTATCGCGCACTCGCTGCAACGTTTCGCCGGCGCCGACAGCCAGAAACGTAACATCGTGCCTAAAACGGCAAATGCGGCATGCCATTTCGACAAAGGTTGCGTAATCTTTTCTGGGCGTGAAGTTCGCAACCATCCCGACGATGTGGGGTGTCGTGACTCCCAGAATGCTGCGAAGCTCTGCCTCATCCGTCAAGTTAGAGGCTCTCTCAGGATTGAACCCATTGTAGATACATAGACCTTTGCGCTCGGGAATACGGTAAGCAGCTAGGCCCGCGCGCGAATTGGCGACAACAATGTCTGAAAATGGGATAGTCAGCTTGCCCCCGAAGTACTGTTTGTTCCACAGCGCCATATGCGGCGGCGCGTCTCGCACAAAGCCATTAACGAAGCCTGTGCCGCACAGTCTTGCAACCGGGGCTGCATAAATGGAGCACATCAAGCTCCAAGAGTGAACGACATCTATTTTCAGTTTGGAGACCAGCTCGTACAAACTCTTGAAAAGGCGCAAATCTCGTTTACCTCTCCGAACGAGCTGGATGACCTGCGCGTGGTCACGGTCAATTTCGTAACGAACCTCCTCCTCGTCCGTAACCGCGACGAATGACTTTATGTCACGGTGAGCGCAAAGCCCCCTCAACAGTTCGACGATTTGTCGTTCTTTCCCTCCCGGGCCTAGATGGTCGGTAAGGTGCAATATACGCATTTCAACGCTCTCCCGCGTGGACTGATTCAGTCGAAGTCGCAACAAGGCGTTCAGCGCAAAGTTCAATGTCTAACCGCGTCCGATGTAAACCGCTTCTCATTTCTGGACGCCGTCTCAAATCTGTAGCAATGGGCGACCCAATGCAGCAGCGCATTCATAGATATCATCCGGTTTGACGGCTAATCGCTGAAAGCGCCCCCACCGGCTACGCGAAGCGATCGATTTGTATCACGGCGCGCGAACCATCCATCGATATGATCGACCCACTTAACGCCTGGGCCCGCTGGCAAAATTGACAGCTTGATGCGGACGATCCGGCTCATTGGATTTCGTTTCGCTTTCACAAGCCTTCTCTTTGTTTGACAACGTGGGAGTCATACATGTCCTTTAGGAAATCACTGTAAGGCCGTCGATACCATTCCCCAACCGGCAGGTCTGACCTACTCCTTCCGTCGTAACCCGAAAGGGTCCAAGCCGGGGACCGGTTCTAAGACTATGCTTTTCCGGTATGAGTTCGGATGCGGCGCAACAGACTAGGGCCTTCGCCGAGACCCGTAAGGACGTTTGCTGTTCACTGCCGATGGTCTCATCGTCTCGGGGCATGGTTAGTCGAGAATGCGGTCCGGCGTCCACTACTGCACGGTGATCCATGCGTTGAATTGTTGCGGGCCCCGGGCGAGCGAACAGATCGAAAATCTGGAAGCCAAGTTTCTAGGGCAGTCTACCGGAGACCTCCTCAGGTGGCTCATGGAGGATAGATGATAAAAATAGCCATTTTCGTCGCCCGGAAATACTCAAATGGCGCCGGTCATTCGCGAATGCCAAACCCGGAAGTGCGACTGCTTCATCATCCATTCGAAGCAACATCACTCCGAGAAACTCGACTTTTTCTCGAAACTCGATCTTCCCGCGCCGAGATACAATTTGAATGTCGGCTCCGGCGGTCGCGCGAATGAGGAATACAAATGATAATCGTACCAGGCTTTGCGTTCATCGTTGCCGTGGCTGCCAGCATAGTGAATATCTATGATGGATTAAGGAGCGCTACAACGACAGTGGATGCAGGTGGTTCCTGGAATTTTTTGGATGCACGCTTAGCCGGCGGTACTCGCAGCTTTGCTGGCCCGGATATGGCATACAATACGAGGGCAGCATCGCGATCTGTAAATCGAACAGTGGTCCCGTCGGTCATGTCGTTTTCGCCTACAGCGGACGGCGCCGGGCTGGTTGATATTGGCGGCGACCGTTACTGGGTGGAGACGGCGGGCAAGAGCTATAGCCTGACCAATCCTGACCCACAAACTCTGCGGTTCGAAATTCAAGCGGGTGATAAAGCCTCGTACGATTACGCAAACGGAGCAGCCTGTGATCGCTCCCAAATCGACGGTTCCGCCGGTGGACACATGCCGGTCGGTACTCCTGTCAACATAAACTATCAGTTTATGTTGGAGCCCAATGGGCCCAATGGCTCATTTACAAACACGGCACGATGGTTTGTCACCGGAGAAATGCAAAGCACCGCGTACGGGGCATCGCCTCCATTCGCGATCGAGCTTAAGGGCGACCATCTGCAGGTTGTCGCTCGCTATGTCCGGCCCGGTGGGAATCCCAGCAACGGGTCCAGCGATCTTAAAATGCTCACGCTTTGGACCGACCCCAATCCAATTCAAACCGGCCAGTATCATAATATTCAAATACAGACCAATGTGTCGAACAATAGCAGCGGGTATCTGCAGGTTTCGGTCAATGGTACTCGAGTTGTGAGCTATCAAGGCCCCTTAGGATATGGGGCCCCCACCTATTGGATGTACGGACTCTATCGGTCGCCGACATCCGAGACTGTTGCCGCTAAATTTCGAAATATGACCCTAACAACGGGGGCTGATAGCTCGTCCGGCAAATAGCCGACGGAGTACCGCCGTGAGACCGGTCCGATGCATGCCGTGCAAAAGTCCATGACTTGCGATTCGAGGCGTTGGCAAAATAATCCGGATTTGACCGCTCGAGTCAAACGCCGTCCAGCAGTCGGCTGGCTGAGGGCAAGCCGGATCAGACGATGCCGATCCCGCGATACGACTTGTGGTCTCGCTTGATCCCGATCGTAAGTCCCGACATCTGGCACGGCCGTGGTGGGATGGCGTATCCCGCGCACACCAACTCACTCGCCACGGTCCGTCTCCGGTTGACTGCAATGCTCGTCGCTGGCGTTGAGCTTCGTCTACCGCTCCCGCAAGGACTCCTGCTTGTATCGTGCCAGCGGCGAGAGGAGGTAGCTGATGATGGTTCGCGAGCCCGTCTTGATTTCGACCGTCACGGCCATTCCCGGCCCAAGCTTGACGAGCTTCTCATCTACCTGCATGGCTGCGCGGTCGAGCGAAACGCGAGCGGCATACTCCAGCTCCTGACCTTTCGGCTCGCTGCTGCTCGTCGCCGCGCCCATAGCCCGGTCATTCGAAGCGCCCTGTTGCCTGTCGCGGGTGATAGCGTCGGAGGAAACGCTGAGCACTTCACCATGAAGAAGCCCATAGCGCGTGAAGTTGAACGTATCGACCTTGATCTCCGCTTTTTGTCCCGGATGCACGAATCCGATGTCGCGGTTGGAAAGCATGGCCTCGATCTCGAGCTGGCTTTCGCTCGGAACCAGCACGGCGAGCGCCTGAGCGGGCGTCACCACGCCTCCGACGGTATGAACGGCGAGCTGCTGCACGACGCCATCGACGGGCGCGCTCAAACGCTGGAGTTTCGTGCGCCGCTCTGCCTTGATCACCTCCTGCGCGGCGCTCGCAGCCTTCTGTTCCGCTTTGGCTAGAGCGTCATAGGTCAGGCGCCGATACTCCGCGGCGGTCCTTTCCCTGGTTTCCTTCAGCAATGCAAAGGCTGCATCGGCTTCGCGTAGCCGGCTGTGTTGCAGGACGAGGTCCTGCTGAAGGCCGACTAGTTCCTGATATTCGGAGAGGTAGAGGACCTTTGAAGCCAGCGCCTTGTCGACCAGATTCTTGCGGATGTCCACGCGCTCCTGCAGCACCGGTATCGTCGCCTGCAGCTTCGCGACGCTCGCCGAAGTGGTTGCCCGTTCCGCCTCCTTCTGACCCTGTTGGCGTTCGATCTCGGCGAGCTTGGCGTTCTGCTCGGCGCGCTGGCTGATCAGGAACTGGCGATGCATCTCGACCTCCGCGGCGCTGGCGCTCTGCGGCGGCCGGAACGCGGCAAGCGGATCCTCCGCAAGCCCGGCGCGCAGTCGGGCCACATCGAGCTCGGCCGCGATGAGATCGCTCTTCTGGCGTTCGTTGTCGGCTTCCGTCATCGTCGGATCGAGTTCGATAAGAACGTCGCCGGCTTTTACGGTCTGCCCGTCGCGGACGTGGATGGCGCGGACGACACCCGTCTCGAACGGCTGGATCAGCTTGGTGCGCCCGCCCGGCACGATCTTGCCGGTTGCGGAGGCGACGATATCGACGCTGCCGAGCGACGCCCACAGTAGTGCGATGCAGAAGATCGCGATGATGCTCGCGCCGATCGCCCGTCCAATCGGCGACGGCGGCGTTTCAGTGATCTCGAGCGCTGCCGGCAGGAACGCGATTTCCTGCTCGCGACGGCGGGCCGGGACCGGGGCTTTCGGAAACGGGACGATATTTCGGCTAGCGGACGTCATGGATACCGGCCTGCAGATAGTGGAGGTTTGCGTAACGCCCGTTCGTGCGGATCAGCTCATCATGGCTGCCGTCCTCGACAATGCGGCCATGCTCGATGGTGATGATCCGGTTCGCATTGCGCACGGTCGAGAGCCGATGGGCGATCACGAACACGGTTCGCCCGGCAGCAATTCGCTTCATGTTCTGCTGGATGGCACGCTCGCTTTCGTAGTCGAGCGCGCTAGTCGCTTCATCGAGGATGAGGATGCGCGGGTCGGTAATGAGTGCGCGCGCAATCGCAACACGCTGGCGTTGCCCGCCGGACAGGCTGCTGCCGCGTTCGCCGACGATGGTGTCGTAACCCTCGGGCAGTTCCAGGATGAAGTCGTGAGCGCCGGCGAGCGATGCCGCTTCGATAACGCGCTCCATCGGCATGGCCGGGTCGGCCAGCGCGATGTTCTCGCGGATCGAACGGTTGAACAGCACGTTCTCCTGCAGGACGACGCCGATCTGGCGCCGCAGCCAGCTCAGATCGACCATCGCGAGATCGACGCCGTCGATCAGCACCCGTCCGCTCCCCGGCACATAGAGACGCTGGACCAGCTTGGTGATCGTGCTCTTGCCCGAGCCCGACGAGCCAACGATGCCGATGATCTGGCCGGGTTGGACGGTGAATGATACGTTGTGGAGCACCTCCGGACCGTCGATGCGATAGCGGAACGTCGCATGCTCGAACGTGACCTGCCCGCGGATCGGCGGCAGTGCGGCACGGCCCGGACTAAAGCTCGGCTCCGGCATGGTGTTGAGGATGTCACCGAGGCGAGCGATCGACAGACGGGCCTGATGGAAGTCCTGCCACATCTGGGCGAGACGGAGCACCGGCATGCTCACGCGTCCGGCCAGCATGTTGAACGCGACGAGCTCGCCGACGGTGAGATCGCCACCGATCACAAGTCTGGCGCCGAAGTAAAGCGTTGCTGCGACGACCAACTTGTTGATCATCTGGACCGCCTGGCTCGCCGTATTGTTCAGGCTGAGCACGCGGAAGCTCGCGGCCACATAGCCGGCGAGTTGCTCCTCCCACCGGCGCTGCATCTGCGGTTCGACCGCCATGGCCTTCAGCGTCTCAACGCCGGTGACGCTCTCGACCAGGAACGCCTGGTTCTCGGATCCCCGGTTGAATTTCTCGTCGAGGCGCCGGCGAAACAACGGCGCAGCGCCCACGGAAATGCCGATGTAGAACGGGAATGAGGCCAGAACGATCAGCGTCAACGTCGTCGAGTAGTAGAACATCACCACAAGGAAGACGACGGTGAACAACAGATCGATGACGAGCGTAAGCGCCGAGCTCGTCAGGAACTGACGGATATTCTCCAGCTCGCGGACGCGTGCGACCGAATCGCCGACCCGGCGAGCCTGGAAATATGCGATCGGCAACGCCATCAGGTGACGAAACAGCCGGGCGCCGAGCTCGACGTCGATGCGGTTCGTGGTGTGCGCAAACAGATAGACCCGGAGCGTTTCGAGAACGGCCTCAAACACCGTCAGCGCTACAAGACCTATGATCAGGACGTCGAGCGTACTCATGCTTCGATGCACAAGCACCTTGTCGATGACCACCTGGAAAAACAGCGGTGAGATGAGGGCGAAGATCTGCAGGAAGAACGACGCGACCAGAACCTCGCCGAGAAGACGGCGATACTTGTGGACCGCGCCGACAAACCAGCCGATATCGAACCGGCGGGAGAGATCGGTCAGGGACGCGCGTCGCGCCATCAGGATGATGTCGCCGTCCCAGATCGCCTCGAGCTCGGCCCGCGTCATTGCTTCGGGCTGGGGAGACAATGGACGCTGAACCAGAAGCTTGTCGTCGACGACCTTGCCCAGGATCAGGAAGCCGCCGTCGCGCAGCAGGGCGATTCCCGGCAGCGGAGTAACTGCAAGTCTGCTCCAACTTGTCTTCTGTGCCCGCGCCTTGAGCCCGAATTCCTTGGCAACGCGCAGGATCTCGGTAACACCGACCCGCGCCGCGCCCATGCGATGTCGGATCTGGCCCGGGTCGGCGGCAATGCCATGGCAGCGCAACAGAATCGCCACCGCCACGAGCCCGGACTCGTCGCCGCTCTCAGGTTCGGTGCTCACAATCTCGGAGTCGGATATGGCCGGCTGGGCCGCCGTATTGTTTCGTTCGCCGAAGCGCGCACCCATCAATGTATCGCGGGCACGCATCATGGTATCGCGGACGTGCATCAAGGTTTCGCTGGCGTGTCCAACCAGCTCACGTCCGAGGACAGTCACGTCGGCAACGGCACGAAGAACCCGATTGGCGACGTTTTGCGATCCAGTGAGGATCAAACGGCCGTCCCAGATCTCCTCGAATTCCGTGCGCGTCATCAGCTCTGGGCGCGACGCGGTCGGATGCAGCACGAGTGCCCCGTTGTCGTCGACCTTGCCGAGAAGCAGAAATCCGCCATCACGCAGCGATGCGATTCCAGGCAGCTGGAGACTCGCAAGTCGCGTCCAATGCGTTGTTCGCGAACGGACCTCGACTCCGAACCGCCGCGCGCAACGAAGCAGGGCGCGGATACCTATTGTACTGCTTCCACAGCTTTCGCGGAGCTGGTCCGGCTCGGCTTGGACGCCATGAAGGCGCAGAAACAGAGCCAAGGCTCGAAGCCCGTGGTCTGCGGCGTGGGCATTCCCATTCTGGATCGCCATAATGTTTTAACTCAACCCTTCGCGGCTACCGGCCGCGTTTGATGTTCCTTCTCCGCATTCCCAAACTTTGATGGTGCCGCACCCAGGTGCTGATGCGCCTGGGTGCGGTAGCTGATCAATGTTGCGGTCTGGCCAGGATAGCTTCCTGCCCAAGACCGGCCGGTTGCGACACGGCCGCCACGATCTGTCCGGAATCGGCCCGGCCGAGGTTACCGGCCAGATACTGGTTCAGCAGCGCGAAGCTCTGGCTTGCCACGGACGACGTGGTCGTACCTGTCGCGACCTGAGAATCCGTCACGGTCGCCTGCGGCGTCGTGGTCGCCAGCGTGCTGGTGGCTGGCTCCATCTGCTGCTGCAGCAGCGTAAAGCCCTGGTTCGCCAGGAACCCTGCGCCTGCGGCGGTCGCAAGCCGATCCGTCACGGTGACCGGCTGCGGCGCGGTCGGCGCCGCGGTGCCGGTGACGGGGTCCACCTGCTGCCGCGCAGAGTCCCGGCCCAGGAGGCCTGAACCCGTCGAGGTCGAAGCCGGAGGATTCGTCACGGTGGGGGTCTGCGGCGACGTCGTCGGCGTCGTAGTCGCAGATGGCGTATCCGTCACGGTGGGAGTCTGCAGCGACGTCGTGGGCGTCGTAGTCGCAGATCGCGTATCCGTCACGGTGATGGTCTGCGGCGCGGCTGACGTCACCGCGCCGGTGACCGGGTCCTTCGCATTTGCGGTCAGCGTGAGCGTAGCTTCAGGATGACCCCCGCGACGGTAGTACGAGTGCAGCTCCAGTCCGCTGGCGACCTGCGCAGCCGTCAGGGTGATGTTATTTCCCCTGAACGTCTGACCATCGAGCTTGTCGGTGATCGTATCGTACCTCGACAGGCCCGTGATGTTCACGGTCACGACATCGTTGGGATCGGTCGTTGTCACGTTGGTTCCCAGGTCGACTGTACCGCCTCTGCCGCGCACCGAGAGCGTGTTATCCGCGACGGTGAGGACTGGCCTCGTGACGGATGACGTAGGGGTGGTTGGCGTGGTTGGCGTCGTTGGCGTGGTTGGGCTGGTTGGCGTCGTTGGCGAGGTCGGCGTCGCATCGATCTGCAGACCGGTGAACGTCTTCACCGCACCCGAGAGGTTCGCCGCAAGACCGGAAAGATCCTTGATGCTGGCTCCGCTCGGAAGATTGACTCCGGTGATCGCGACCGCCGAGGTGTCCTTGTCAGTCGGTGCGACGGTCGTTTTAAAGGTGAGCGAGCTCGTGCCCGAGCCACCGACATAAGTGGCGGTGTCGCCATTGTTGAGCGCCAGGGTAGGCGTGCCGGTGACGGTCACGGCCTCGCTGAAGCCGAGCGTCATTGTGATGGTATCGCCGTTATCTGCGATTCCCGTCCCCGGTGAAGCGGACGCTTGCGTCACGGTCGGCGCCAGGTTTGGCGGGGTCGTTGGCGTCGTGGGCGTGGTTGGCGTCGTCGGGTCGGGTGCCGTCGCTGCCGACCCGGTCGTTAGCGTCAAGTTTCGAAAATTGGCCTCAACAGTCTCGGATGTCGGCGACCGATAGAGTCCGTACATCCAATAGGTGGGGGCCCCATATCCTAAGGGGCCTTGATAGTTCACAACTTGAGTACCATCGACCGAAACCTGCAGATACCCGCTGCTATTGTTCGACACATTGGTCTGTATTTGAATATTATGATACTGGCCGGTTTGAATTGGATTGGGGTCGGTCCAGAGCGTGAGCATTTTAAGATCGCTGGACCCGTTGCTGGGATTTCCACCGGGCAGGACATAGCGAGCGACAACCGCCAGATGGTCGCCATGAAGCTCGATCGCGAATGGAGGCGATGCCCCGTACGCGGTGCTTTGCATTTCTCCGGTGACAAACCATGATGCCGTGTTTGTAAATGAGCCATTGGGCCCATTGGGTTCCAACATAAACTGATAGTTTATGTTGGTAGGAGTACCGACCGGAATCTTTCCACCGGCGGAACCGTCAATTTGGGAGCGATCAACAGATCCAGAGGAGTCGAACCAGGCATGATCACCCGGTTGAAGTTCGAACCGCAGGGTTTGTGGGTCAGGATTGGTCAGGGCATAGCTCTCGCCCGACGTCTCCACCCAGTAGCGGTCGCCGCCAATTGTAACGGAACCCTCGCCGGTTGCCGTAGGCGCAAAGTTCGTGATCGTGCCGGTCGTATTCAATTCAGGCCTCCATCGAATTACAGAGTTGTTTGTCTTTGACAAGGGAATTCCGCTACCGCGCATCGTGAAGGCGCGCGGCATACCACACG
This sequence comes from Bradyrhizobium sp. AZCC 1610, assembly GCF_036924515.1. Lineage (NCBI taxonomy): Bacteria > Pseudomonadati > Pseudomonadota > Alphaproteobacteria > Hyphomicrobiales > Nitrobacteraceae > Bradyrhizobium > Bradyrhizobium sp. AZCC 1610. Next base: position 2,035,638 of record NZ_JAZHRR010000001.1, read on the forward strand.
CTCACAGCGCATCGCGCCGCAAACGGATTCCAATGCTTCGCATCTCTGGCTGCGAGCAGATTCCAATGCACCGCAGTCTCAGACCGCGAGCACATTCCAATGCATCGCAGGCTCTGGCTGCGAGCACATTCCAATGCAGTGGGATTGGCCCCCCGACTGCTGAGCCGGTTGGTTAATCAGTGAGTATGGCGAAAAAAATAAGCTAACATGGCGATAATGCGAACCGCACGGCCCACCTGTGGCACCTACGGCATGTGCCTGCCGTTGCTGCTGAATTCGGTGTCGCTGCTGTTGGGAGAAGCGAAAGAAATTCGACCGATAATACCAATGTATGTGCTCACCGTCGTAAATGATATCTTGTGTTCTCGCTCCAAGCAGCTCGCCAGCGACGCTGGCAAACGTTACGGAGGCGCCGCGTAGCGCGTGATCTCCTCCTCCCCAGGCGCAATCCGCAAAGCACTTGGCTGCGTCAAGGGTTGCTATCAGTCGGCGGCAACGCTGGTCCGAGGACGAGAAGCTCAAGATCGTACTGGAGAGCTTACAGGCGCCGCGCCAGGTCGCAGCGACGGCGCGGCGGTACGGCATTTCGCGGGAGAACCGCCATGTCGGAATGGGCCGCCACCTCTAGCGATTGACCACAGGATCGAAGTGGCAGGCCTTGATCACCGCCACCTTGGTCTTGTCAGGAACGAGGAGCTTCGGGGCCGCCAATTGCCTCGAGCGCGGCCGACGTCCGCCCTGCGAGAAGCAGGGAAGCCGATGTGGGTAATCCCAAAGAGCCTGCACGGAGCGCGAGTTTTGGATTAGTTCTCTCCACATACGAGGCCGTATGGGCCAACAGCAGTTATGGGCTTGATGTTTGTCCTTGGAATGTGGGTGGTCGTTGTCGCGACACGTCGTTTTGGCAACTCATCCTGCGGGGCCGCGTACAACTATACTTCGCACGGGCGCACACAGGATCATGGCAAAGTCGGCAACTCGAGCGCAGGCCTGCATCGATTTGACCCTAACGGCGCCTTGCTCGAAAATGTCGTCGGCGCATCCAACATCTACTTTGGAGCTCGCTTGCCATGCTAACCAAAGCGCGACAGACCATCGACGCTGTACCGGTGGCCAAGTGCAACAATTGCGGATCGCTAGAATACGGCATCGTTTTTGAGGCCGGAAGAGCGCAGGTCAATCAAATCGTCAAATGTGTAAATTGTGGGTTGATGTACGCGTTCCCTTTGAAAAGAAGCAATTTGTCGGAATATCTCAACAACTCGCCGGCGACCCTGACGGATCAGAGCGATACGGTCAAACACACCGCGGACAAGATGCCGGATTATCGACGTATGGCAGGCCGCCTCGAGGAGTTTCTGCCTCGAAAAGGCGTGCTCTGCGAGATCGGTATCTACTCGGGAGTGCTTTTGAATTACTTGCGTTCGCGCGGCTGGACAGTTTCAGGGATCGAGCCCGACGGCCGTGCTGTGGCGTACGCCCGGCGCGTTTTCGGACTTGATGTCCATCACGGCACGTTGGACACCGCTTCGCTTAATCCCGAGTCCATCGATGCGGCGATCATGCTGCATGTGATCGAACATTTGGATGACCCAGCGCGCGCGGTCGTTCAAGTGCATCGCGCTCTCAAGACCGGCGGAATTTTTGTAGTCGAGACGCCGACTTACGATTCCTGGACCTTCAAGATTCTTGGGCGGCGAGAACGCAGTCTCAGCTGCGACGGACACATTTTCTTTTACACTCAAGAGACTCTTTCCGCCTTGTTGCAGCAGCATGGGTTCGAAATCGTTAAAACGCAGCTGGTAGGACGGACAATGTCGCTTGCTCGGCTGTTGTTCAACGTTGGCGTCATGGCGAAAAATAGCAAAGTCCAGGATCGGCTTGCGGCTCTCGCGATTCGGCTCGATCTGGAAAAATACTACATTTACCTTAATGTGAAGGATATGGTGCGGATGTACGCTCGCAAGGTGAGCCCTGGCAACGAGCGGCAGTCCTATGCAGCAACGAGCGGCGTAGGTTAGCGCGGCGCTCATCCGACGCGACGCTGCGGTACTTGCTGGAAGCGTTCTGGCATCGGCGAAGCCGCGTGGTGCAGGTGCTGCCGATCGTGCTGTCGCGTCAGCTTTGGCAAAGCCACCGCGTGATCGCCCTGGCCTAACCATGAAATCGTATAGCATCTTCGTAGACCGCTGAAGTTTCTCGCGCGATGACCTCCCAGCTCAATTCTCCGCGAGCACGCTCCGTTGCCCCACGCCGCAGTCTCTCATCCAGCTTCTCGCTCAGAATAAAACGCCCCATTGCATCAGCCAGTGCACCCACGCTTTTCGGCGCAACCAACAAACCATTGTGCTCATTCGTGACTACGTCAGGCAGCCCCCCGACGCAGGTTGCGATGACGGGCCGCCCAAACCCGAAGGCCATCGCGGCGACCCCGCTCTGGGTGGCATCCGTATACGGAAGCACAACGGCACTCGCTCGGCGGAATAGCTGCGGAATTTCGTCAGCGAGAAAACGACGATCCATCAACTCGACCCAAGGCATTTGGTCGATTTTGGCGCGATGCCGATCTAGTTCGGTTCCCGTCCCCGCAACTACCAAACGAAATTGTAAGCCTCTCAAAGCCAACAATTCTGCAGCCTGCAATGCGTATTCGAGGCCCTTGTAGACCTCGATTCGCCCAAAAAACAAAAACACCGGCGGCTTCTCGGGAATCGTTTCCACCCAGCCTTGATCATCACCAAGCACACCGTGTGGAACTGAAGCAAGCCGAAAAGTCAGCTCCGGCTCTCTCCCTCGCCATTCCTCTCGCACTCTTTCACCATGTACTATCAAACGATCTGCGCGGGTGCGCAAACGTGCCCGATAACCCTCAGACTTCTCGGCCCAGCGCCGATCAGCTCCGCTGTGCGGGACTGGATCGTGCACGGTGACGACGAGCGGAATTGAATATCTCAGAACGTCGTTCGCCCACGTTGGAACGCGACTCGCCACCTCCTGAACGTGAATTACGTCGGGCCGAAATCGTCGCATCTCATGCGTCAGCCTGATCACGTGGAACAGCGCACTGCGACGTCTTTGCTGTCCAAACCACAGAGCATTCCCGCGTCTGACCAGCGCATTCCGCAAAGACTTGGAAAGATCATACTGGGCATTGGAAGAGTCCAGGATCAGCAACACCTCGTGGTATCTATCAAGCGCCAAGGCGAGGCGCGACGCATACTCCGCGTAATGGAACGATACGAGAGCCACCCTCACTCGCAGCTCCCCTCGATCGGCGGGTTGGGGGCGAATACCAACGAAATGTTCTCGCGATCATAGTCCGTCGTTAGCAGAAACCATGTCGATCCGGCGAAAAGAGCCGAGAAAGCAAATACTGCAACGACGATAGATGCTAAGGTACAGGGGTCGATAGGCTTAAGCAGAAGATAGGTCAGACCTGCAGTGATCTCCACCAATGCGATTGGTTTGGCCGCAACGCTCATAATGTGCACTGAGCCGAACAGGCACTGTACAACAGCGTAGCAAGACACGTTGATCGTCGACAAGGAAAGGAAGCCGGCCAACGCCGTCCCGATCTGTCCATGGCCTCGTATCAGTGCAACGCACATAATCATTCAATCATTGAGGCGACTAGCCCGATCCCTGGAATGCCTTCTCGCGGAGGTGAAGCTCCCTAACGCGCTCCCAACCTGCACTGCCCGCATCCGCGGACCGTGATCGAGTAAGAGGCTGGTGCTCGCTTATTCGCAATAAGCACCTCGCGCATTATGGTTGCGCAGCATGCATCAAGATCGTTGCTCGTACCTCTTCATCGATTTCCTGTCTGCCTTGTTCAAGATGACCCCGAGCACAATTTCGTCTATGCCGCTACAGACTTTAAGCGAACGCTCGGCGACATCGATGTCAGTGCGCCCCCATTCGACAACAAGGATGAAGGAATCCAACGAGCGCGCCATGGCGCGAGCATCCACAAATGGCGCCACGGTTGGCAGATCGACAATGACGTATTCGTAGGCCTCGCGAAGAGTCTGAAACAATTTAGCGAGCTTGTCCGATGCCAGAAGATTGCTCGCATAAATTGGTCGAGAGTTGTTGCCAACTGGTAGAAAGGCCAATTGCGATACTGATTCAATCCACGTCGTTTCAGACACCGAAGCCGTCCCTGTCATGATATCCAAAATGCCAAATGCGGCGCCCGGAGCCAATTCGGCTGAGAGTGATTGATTCCGCAAATTGCAGTCTACCAGAACAACTCGAGCCCCAGTATGCGCTATGAGTAACGCCAGCGCCGCTGCAACGGTGGACTTTCCCTCACGGGGTTGCGTTGAGGTAATTCCAATAGCCTGGTTACGCTTGCCGTTACGGTTCATCGAATCTATGGCTAGCTTGATCTCAAGAAACGACTCGGCAAATCGGGACTGTGGTGCATTTGTAATGGTCCAGATTGGACTCTTGGCACGTACGATGCTTCGCGATCTTGACGCGGAATTGGACAAAGCGCGCTTCGATAAGCGGTCGCCATCTGTCGATGGCATGGCAATGGACGCGGGCCTATTTCGCATTGAAGCGGCCGGGCTCTCGACGCTCGCCAAGTTCGTCGCCATCTTTTCGGTAGGGCCAAAGAAAACCTTGGTCAAATTTCTCCAAACGCCGCCGGACTTGACCCTTGGAACAACTGCGATGCAGGCCATTTGAAGCTCGCGCCAGACCTGCCCGCCGGTGCGGAAGCCTCGAGCCGACAGATCGCGCAGCATCGCGATAGCGACGCCAAGAAGCACACCCCCAACGGTCGATATTCCGAGCACGATTCCGACTTTCGGCGAACTGGCCCGCAAGGGAGGGGTCGCTTCAGCGAGCACGCGCGCTTCTAACGCTGGCGAGGATTGCTGTTGCGCCTCCATGTAGCGCAGCACACGAAGAAAATTATCATAAGTCCTTGCGGTAGACTCCGCGGCCGCTTCGAGCTCGCGGAGCTCACCTTGTGTTTTCGTCGTCAATTGCGATGGGGGTGCTCCTGGATCGACGGGCTCTGCGGAATCGGCGACGCTGTTCCTGCCCTTACGATAATTCGCAAGTGCGTTTTGGGCAGCTGACGCTCGGCTGCTTAACTCGCTTGTCCGATCCTTGACCCATTTCTCACTTCGCAAAGACCAGTTGTATTTTGCGTCCAATTGAGCCGCAATATATGTTTCAGTAACAGTGTTCAAAATCTGCGCCGCGCGCCCAGGATCGGTGGATTCGAAGGTAATCTTGATAATGTATGTAAGGCCAACGCGCTTGGCCGAAAGCTTGCGCTGGAACGATTCCAGGGCACGTTGCGTCGCGTTAAATTCCGTTGCTGGTCTTCTCCAGCCGAGCAGGCCGGATACCGACTTGATCATGCCGCGCACGACGCCATCTCGCCGGGCAGATTCCGGATTCTCCTCTGCCAGACCTAGTTTCCCAATCACGGCGCGAGCGATGGTCTCGGACTTTATGATTTCGATCTGGCTTTCCACGATCGTCGACACGGAGGCAGGGTCTCCCGGAGCGGCTTTCGAATCTACGACGATTTGCGCGTCGGCGGTAAACGTCGGCACCGCGTTAATGAGGTAGAGGAAAGCAATGCCCAGCGTTATCAAACACTTCAACGATATGATCGAGAGACTCCGCCGTAGGAAGTCCACCATATCTGTTAAAGACACGACCGGAAGACGAAGATCAGGCGACATAGCGTCCTGATTTATCGAACCATCTCTTCTGTAGGCATTCTGCAGCATTGTCTGTTACCAGCGCTAGAAGTGGCACCTCCAAGGCTTCGCACATGAGATGAAACGAAGCGCCGTGCCGGACGCGAGGGATGCGCAACTCCAATGCGCTCGGCGATTTGCCAAGGAAAGGTCTGAACGTGCTACAGGCGGAGTCGCGTCAATAAGCATTCCAATACACCTTTCTGGAAAAGAGGGTCATGAGCATGATTTTGAGATCGAACAAGAGCGACCAGTTGTCGATATAGTAGAGATCGTGCTCTACACGCCGCTGCATCTTCTCGAGGGTGTCGGTGTCGCCACGGTAGCCGTTGACTTGAGCCCAGCCGGTAATGCCAGGCTTGACATTGTGGCGACGGGAAAATGACGAAATCACCTCAGCGAACACCTCGTTTTGCGAGGTCGCGTGTGGACGTGGACCGACGAGCGACATGGTGCCCGCCAGGACATTGAACAACTGCGGAAGCTCATCGATGTTCGTATGACGCAATAAGGATCCCAGACGAGTCACTCGTGGATCGTGTCTGACGACAGGTCTGAAATCGTCGCCATCCTCCATCACTGTCATCGTTCGGAATTTCAGGACGCGAATGGGCTCGTTATTGTAGCCGTGCCGCGTCTGGCGGAATAGCACGGGCCCTCGGGACTCGAGCTTGATTGCAAGCGGAATGATGACGAAAAGCGGACTAACCATAATAAGGGCAGCGATTGCAGCGGCAATGTCGAACATTCGCTTGATTGCTCTGTTGAAAGGAGTGAGGGGACATTGGAAGATCCGCATTGTCACCATGTTGCCGAACTGAGTGATCCGCGACACGGCCATGAGATCCATGGATCCAACAGGGACGACGTGAACGTCGACGGGCAGATCTGATAGGGCGCCGGCAAGCGTGAGTGCAGACGGAACGTCCGACTCCGAAGTCAAGATGACAATGTCATCCGCGCGGAGAGGCCGGCAATTTGCGACTAGTTGCCGGGTATCAGGTAGCGCTTGGGTCGCGCCGGGTCGGGGCGCTACTGAGATGTCGGTGCGAGCCGTCGGAAAGTCGAACGAGCGGATCGTCCTAATTCCGGTGGCGAGTGCTCGAGCGGAAAATTGGAGGCAGTGACTCGGGTTCCCTATGAGTATGATGCGCCTGGCCTCGATCAACCCTGATGCAATGGCAGGCTGAAGTATTGAGAACCATATTGCCCGTGTGCAGAGCACCGTAAAGAGGACACTCACAGCCTGTGCGATGACAGTCGCGCGCGAGTAACCTTCCGAGATTTTCAGAAGAAATATCGTCGATATGAAGAAGGAGAATACGAAGAAGACGCTGCTGGCGCCGCTCCATAGGAACACGTGCCGGGGCTGTGTCTGGATCCGGGAATATTGCTGGAGCCCTATGGAAGCGAGCAGCTGCAATGTGGCAATCAGAAGGGATTCCTGGATGTACGCGACGTTCGGCGAGTCCAGCAGGATCAGCCGATGATAGAGGACGGCGGCGGTATAGGCCGCGACGGCTACCAGCAGGAATTCGGTGCTTGCTGCCAATACCAACAGGGCAGCCAATCGGCCCCTCTTGCCCGCTGGGACCGCCCTGCTGCCAGCCTTCGAACGGGCCGGAAACTGGGTAGAGGCCGGCGAATTGGTGAAGGACGCATAACTCACTGGCCACTCCCGCCCACTCATTCCCAGTCATTCCGCCTCTCAGCCACATCAGTAGCATTCGGGTCATTGGGCGGAAATTGGCTATAAATGGGTAGAGAGGAGTAACCACGATGGCCGGTTGAGCCAGGGCCCTGCCGGATTAGATTGTCGACAACGATAGAGGACAGATCAATCGAACATAGCGAAGAGGCAGTGAGCGGCCCGCGCTAAAGAGGAAACATTGGCTTTGCGGATCCCTGTTGTGATGATTGCTCGATCCGTAGCGATGTCGATGCACTGCCTTCCGCGGATAGGTATGAAGGATTTCACCCGGTGACCACGTCCGTACAGGGAGTTGCCGCCATGCCGAACTCCAGCCTCTGCCATTTTTTCGATGTCGAATTCTTTGGCAGTAACCGGGGTCGCTGCATCAAGTGGGGCTTGGTGGCTGTTGGCTTGACGATGTCCGTCACTCACGCGAAGGCCGAATATCGAGTAAACATTGGAGATACGCTGGAGGTTGCCGTGGCGGGCGTACCGGAGCTACGGTATCGTGCTGTTGTCCAAATTGACGGAAACATTTCGTTGCCGCTGGTTGGAACGCTTACAGTAGCCGGACTGCCCTTACCGCAGATCCGAGCCCGAATCGGGGCCACGCTGGCCAGCAGGGTATTTCGCCAGAGGACTACGGATGGCCGCGAGGTCGTCATCGTGATAGCCGCAGATGAGGTCTCGACGACCGTCGCGGAATACAGGCCGATTTACGTAAATGGAGACGTGTCGAAGCCGGGTGAGTACCCTTATCGTCCGTCTATCACCGCAGGCCAGCTCGTCGCCGTGGCAGGTGGCTACGAGATCATGCGCATCAGAATGAGCAACCCCTATCTCGAGTCAGCAGACTTGAGGAGCGAGTATGGATCGCTTTGGACAGAGTTTGCCAAGGAACAGGCGCGTATGTGGCGCATCAAGACCGAACTCGGAGAAGGGCCCCGGATCAGTCCAAGCGCTCTGGCGGACGTGCCCGTGGCTCGATCGGCGATTTCTGAAATCGTCAATGCAGAAACGGAATATCTGAAGACGAAGCAGAGTGATTATCAGCGGGAAAAGGAGTTCCTTCAGCGCAGCGTCCGACAGGGAGAGCATCAGGTCCACGTGCTCTCGGAGCAGCAGAAGAAAGAGGAAGAGGGATTTCAGTCAGACCTCGAAGAACTGCAGAAAGCGTCCGATCTCTACGGCAAGGGTTCCTTGACCAGCCCTCGCGTTACGGATGCCCGGCGCGCGGTGCTGCTGTCATCGACTCGGAAGCTGCAGACCTCTGCGCAACTATTGCTGATCAAGCAGCACCAGGACGAGGTCGCCAGAAGGCTGGTAAAGCTCGACGACCAGCGACGGCTCGACCTGCTCCGCGAGCTGCAGGACACCAGCGTAAAGCTCAATCAAATTCGCGAAAAGCTGCAGAGCGTCGGCGAGAAGCTTCAGTACACTGCTATGGTTCGATCACAACTCGTACGAGGAGCCGGCAGTAAGCCGGAGATTGCGATCACCAGGAAAGGCGAGAAGGGGCAGGAACGAGTTATCGCGAACGAAGATACCGAGTTGTATCCAGGAGACGCCGTCGAGGTCACCCTGCGGTACCAGGACGGTCCCGACGCGCCTCACGGAAAGCTGAGCGGTTCAAATATCCCGTCAGCGATAGGGCGGACCGAAGCGACCGCGGACAATTCACTGCGTGTCGGGAGGAGGTGACGAGGCTGCTACGACTTCGGAACGTAAATCGTGCGAAATAAGTCTTCTGCCGCAGTTTGTCGGCGAGGATTTCCCGGCTTCAGCAGATGGACTTGACTGCGCGTTACTTAATGGCCTGAATTCAACGCCCCTTAGCCTACTAGCTCGCGCCAACATTCACCAGTTCCTGATCGGTCGTATCGAGACGGAGCAGCACGCCGCCTCGTTCATCCTGAGCCTCGCGCTTTGCACTCGGACGCGCGCTGCGTATCGGTCGAACTTCCGATGTCGTGCACCAACATCGCTAGGTATACCGACATCGCCAACTATCTCGTGATCAACTGCGACACGTTGAGCCACGCGGTGATGAGGTTCTGCGATTGCGGCCTGATCGAGAGGGAGAGCCGCCATGGGATCCGTATCATCGACGTCAATGTCGCTGAAAATGCGATCTCCTCTCGCATCGCTCCTGTCGGCAATGTTTGAGAAACGGGCCAGCGGGCAGGAGTTTGCTCGCTCGGATGAGGCCAGCATGGATGGGGCAGCTTACTCTCTGGATTTTCGCAAGCGTGTTGTGGCAGGGATTGAGGGCGGCATGTCCCGCGGTCAGGCAGCCAAGCAGTTTAGGGTCGCGCGAGAGGTGATTGCAGATGGGTCGCGCGGTCATTCTCAACAAGCAAATGAATGCTGCCCGCGGTATCGGGGGCGCGTCGCGAAACAATTCGGACGGGGACTTCTTTCAGAAGACAATGAGGCGCTTGCGCGCGCTGGGACGATCCTCGCCTAGGTGGATAGGCGCAGTGATGCTCGCGATGACATGGGCGTTGGGAAACTCAGGCGTCCTCGGACCAAGCGCGACACCTTGCGGAAGCTCAACACGCGGTGGCTGGTCCAGCCGCGCAATACGTGGACGACTTCAATGAATGGGCTGCGACTGTTCGCGAACCTTCACGAGCTGGGTGCCACGATAGCCGTTTGGGTTTTTGATCTGCCAACGCCAATGGTCGGCGCACATCTGCGTTAATGATCGCCTGGATGTCCAACCCAATAGTCTGTTCGCGAGCGTCGGATCAGCATAAGAGATTGCAACATCACCGACCCTGCGTTCGTCGATCACATAGGGAATTGGCCTGCCGCTCACGACCTCGAATGTCCGAACCACCTCCAAGACGCTGCTCCCGCTTCCTGTTCCGAGATTGACGGTCAGTACGCCGGGCTGTTTCAGGTGGCTCAGAGCACTTAGATGCCCGGATGCAAGATCTACGACATGAATGAAGTCGCGGATTCCCGTGCCATCCGAAGTATCGTAGTCGTTTCCCCAGATGTGTAGCTTCTCACGCGTTCCGATTGCCACTTGCGCCACAAACGGCAACAGGTTGCTCGGAACGCCCAAGGGGTCTTCACCGATGAGCCCGCTTTCATGCGCACCAACCGGATTGAAGTAGCGTAGAATGCCAATCCGCCAACTTTCGTCGGACCTATAAAGATCCTTTAGTATTTCTTCGATGAAAAGCTTTGTACGGCCGTACGGATTTGTCGGTCCGACGGGATGCTTCTCGTCCAGCGGCAGATACGTGGGAGTTCCATAAACGGTTGCGGACGAACTAAAAACGAGCGTCTTCACGCTCGCTCTCGTCATGGCTGACACTAGCCGCATCGTTCCCAAGACGTTGTTCTCGTAATAGCTCATGGGCCGAACGCTGGAATCGCCTACCGCCTTGAACCCCGCGAGGTGAATGACGGCGGTCACTTCGTAAGCGCGCAATATCTCGTAGATCGCCTCTTCATTACAGATGTCGGCATGCCGAAAGACGAGCGATCGTCCGCAAATGGTTTGCACACGTTCGAGAGACGCTTCGTTGCTGTTGGAGAGGTTGTCGACTGCGACGAGATCGAGCCCAGCGCCAAGTAACGCGACAGCGACATGGGACCCGATGTAGCCAGCGCCTCCGGTCAGTAAGATCATGTCGGAGCTTTCTGTTCGGTACTTGCGCAGTCATGCTGAAGCCGGCCGGCCTCGATCCTGTCCTACACAAGATCGCGTACGACTGGCTCAGGCCCGATCGACAACGTCGCTGTAATTTCGCTCAAAAAGCAGGGGACGCGAGAGTCCCGACAGTTGCCCGGCCTATTTTCCGAGCCGCGCTGTTCCGTTGCGTATCAGGCGGCCAACATTCGGAGTCTTCACACGATTTGTGTGTTGATTGATCAACTCTGGTCGTACTACTAATCCCTCGATCTGCTTGAGATCGGGAACAATCGGGAGCGAGTCCGGAAATTGCTCGCTTGTACTCGAGCCGTCTATTATCGGTCGCACCACTGAACCATTGTTCATCCCCCAAATTGCCGCTTGGGTCCGGTTCTGGACCCGGATCTTGCGAAGGATCGCCTTGACGTGGACCTTAACGGTCGCCTCCGCGATATCGATCTTGCGCGCTATGGACTTGTTGGAATCGCCCGCGATCAGGCATTGCATGATTGATTGTTCCCGGGGGGACAGTTGTTGCGTCATGCCGCGCTCCGCGGTGAAGGCGACCGCCCGAGCATTATCGTTGCGCGGCTCCGGCCTGGCGAAGTGGTCGCTTTCAGGCTGAAGAATGGATGACATGAATGCCGGCGGGAAGATTATTTCGCCCATCATCACCAGTTCAATGGATTTGACGAATACATCACACGTCATGACGTCGATGAAATAGCCGCTGGCGCCCGCCCGAAAGGCCGAAACCATCTCGTCTAGCCGGTAGTGATCGGCCACGACCGCAAGGCGTGCTTTCGGATGCCGCTCCCGCAAGAGCTCGATATGTTCAACTGCGGATTCGAAATCATCGCCCGCATGGACCATGAGAATCAGCGATGGGTGCGATTGGAGTTTATTCGGCGACAAATCATCAGCGCATGACACCGACGCAAGGGTGCGAAAATTTGCCGCGCTTAGAATTCTAGCAATTCCCTCTCTGATTAGAACGCTTTTCCCGACGATAAACGTTGCAAAAGATCGCCGTCTCCGCATTTCACCCTCCCAGCCATTATGCAATCTGACAATTTCGACAATTCCGAAGACACCGTAATTTTTCGGCCTTGAATTAGCGCTTTTCCGATCGATTGAGTCTTCTTCGCCTTCGTCTTTCTAGAGTGTGGCAGCCTGTCGGGGTGGAACGATTCTCCTTTCACAACGTCGGGTTGGATGCCTCAAAATTGGTAAGCGTTTGTGAATGTTAGATTCGAATTCCCGCTATCCAAATATACCTTTGGGTATAAGCCCTCGGCATTAGTCTTCCCCCGAAAAAGTGGACAGGTTCAAGCGGCTTTTAGTTCCATCTCGATCGGGGGAGATATCTGATCGCGGAATGGAGTCGGGTCGATTGTAGAAGCCCTCAATGAAGGCGAAGATCGATGCGGTGATGTTGGCGGCGGCGAGGACCGACCGATATTCATGTGAAGCGTACTGCACGCCGCGATCGGAATGATGGATCAATCCGGCACCCGGCCGCTGCTGGCAGCCAGACACAGCCAGGCTCCGCGGTTGGAATGTAAGTGATATCGGCCAGCCAGACCTGGTTATGAGCGGCGGCGGTGAAGTCACGCGCGATCAGGTTCGGCGCGATCGGCAGAGTGTGACGGCTATCGGTGGTGCGAACCCGGCGGGGCGGCGCGATGATCACCCGAATGCCATATCGACGCATCAGCCGTTCGATCCGGCCGCAGCTGGCGCCACGTCCCTGCGTCCGCAGAGTGGCATGGACCCGTGGACTGCCATGGTGCTGACCGGACGCTCGGGCCAGGCATAATAGCCGGTCAGCGAGACCTCGAGCACGGCACACATCAGCCGTACCAGATAGGTGTCGCGGTAGTCCTCAATGAAGCGGAAGCTCATGTCCGCGTTCCGGCAAAGATCGCGATCGACTTTTTTAAGATGTCGCGCTCCATGCGCAGCCGTTCGTTCTCCTGGCGCAGCCGGGCGATCTCCCCAGCCTGGTCCGCCGACATCGGCGTCGCCTGCGTGGTGGGGCGCCACGCCACCGATGTTGGCTCCTGCCGGAACTTGTCCACCCAGCGCCGCGGTACCGAGTCGCGCAGACCGAGTTCCTTGGCCGCCGACGTGACCGAACGACGGCTCGACACCGCCGACTCGACGGCTTGACGCTTGTAATCCTCCGTGAACAACTGACGTTGACGGACGTTCTTCCATTCGACACCTCCTGGCTCTCCGAGCCTACTACAAGTGTCCACTCATTCGGAGGAGGTTTAGCCATACCGTCATGGTCGATTATATATTCTGGCATCGAGCAGGGGGAGATGAATAAGGGCTGGGGGCGGGGTTAACATTCGGGACTGAGGACTGCCCAATGCGTAGTATCAGGGTGGTGATTGCGGATCGGTATCCCGTAGTTTTGAAGGGCTTGAGCAACGTGCTTGGGGCACACTCCGATTTCAAGATTGTTGCATCTTTCACGGATGGTCCGGGCTGCGTCGAAGCAATTCGGAACCTAGCGCCGGACATAGCTATTCTCGACGGCTCGATGCCTGGCGTGAGCGGGCCGGAGATTCTCTCCATCGCAAATACCGAGAATCCGTCCACGCGGTTCGTCTTTTTCACCTCGTCTGAAGTGGAACGTGAGCTGGTCATGTCCGCCACGGTCGACGGTTTCAGCTTCATCTCAAAGGATGTGGCGCCCGAGATTCTCGTGCAGTCCTTACGCCAGGTTGCGGGAGGCCGACGGCTGCTGCCACTGCCCACAGCCGATCAGGCCGCATTTCGGGAGCAAAGCGCGATCACGGAGAACGCACTCGCTGTGCTGACAGACCGCGAGCGCCAGATCATGCGGTTGGTGTCCGAGGGGCTGTCGAACAAGGAAATCGGCCGACGCCTGAAGATTAGCAATGGCACCATCAAAGTGCATCTTCATCACATCTTTCAAAAGCTTGAAATCAGCAACCGGACAGTACTCGCGGCCATTGCGATCTCGCAGGATGACGGTGCGGATGTCTACCCAGAAAGTGAACCGCCGCGGATTCGTCGAGGTTAGAAACGAATAATCCGGAAGCGCAGCTGAAGCGCAGACGCCCTGACGAGCGTCAGCTGCTACATGGCTTCCCGCAAGGCGCGACTCCCGCGAGCGGCTCAATAGGCCTCGGTCACGAGGACCGTCGGCATACTGACATGAGGTTTGCGGACACTATTGGCTCACGAACAGATTTTTTCGCCGGGCTCATTCTCATGTTGAGCTCGACCGAGTACTGCAATACAGGCCCCAAGGGCCCGGGTGGTAAATCCCAAGCTTCTTGTGTCGGCAATGCCCAGCTGATAGCGAAAGCGGGAACGAAATCAGTTTCGAAGTAAGCTTCAATGTTACGGATGCCGGGGGAGTAGCAGGCGGTTTCGGCCGTATCCAGTGATGTAACCGGTCTCGAATAGCGCAGACGCATGCCGTGCGTTCCGCCGCCCAGGGTCGAGGCTACAGGTCTGTCGGGCTGAGCCTGATCACGGCCCGATCCGCCGCTGCGATCGTGCGCAGACGCTGTCGAACCCCGGTGCTCATCGAAAACCAGGAACCTTACGCTGCAGGGCGTAGAAGCGGTCCCGCCAAGGACCGATGCGATAACCGGCGCCAGCCGCCTTCGCTTCAGTGAGCATATCGTCATATGGCAGGCGGAAGAATTCTACGGTCATTGGACCGCTATCGAAAAGCGCAAATTCTGCGAATTTTGGCGCTTGCTTGCGCGAAGCGTCCAGTGATCCCGGATTGACGAAGTATTCCCGATCCGAGCGCAGTTTCACGACACCGTCCGCGAGAAGGTCGCGAACGCTTCCATCGTCTGCGACCTCAAAGATCTTCTGCTCATGCACGTGACCATAGAAGCAGACGTGACGGCCGGGAAAGTCTGCGCGCAGATAACGGACGTTCTCTTCGATATGAAGCGGCGTGGTCATGTACTGTTGCACATCGCGCACGCCGCCGTGAACGAGCACCACGCTGTCCTCGATCAGGACGGTTCTCGGCAGCGAGCGCAGATATTCCACGGTGTCGGGCTGGAGCATTCGGCGCGTGCGTTTGAGCGCATGCATCGCCTTGTTCGAGCAGCGTTCGAAGCCGAGGCGCCTGATGCCGATAAGGTCGTGGTTTCCCGCAACGGAGACGACGCCGCGCTCCCGCAAAATGGCGGCGCAATCGTCAGAATCGGCATTGTAGCCGATGATGTCGCCGATGCACAGGAGTTGTTCGGGGCGGTGATCTTCCAGCGCCGCGAGCGTCGCGACAAGAGCTTCGCGGTTGCCGTGGATATCGCCTAACACGCCATAGAGAGCCATCGTCGCGACCATACCTTCATCAGCCCGAGCAGTTTACGAAACTTGCGAATGAAGTCCATCGCCAGGGGCGTCGGATCGCTCCAGGCGAAGATGTTGTAGACGGTGCGCGTAAAGACGATCGAGGACAGCCAGCCAATCAGGCTCAGCTGCCGACGCGCGGCGAGCTGGCGATAGGCGCGCCAATCGAGCGGCATGCAAAGCCAGCGCGTGTCCGTGCGATAGGACAGCCGCGGTGGCCGCTTGCCCACGACAAGGTAGTCATACGCTACCTCCATGAGGTTGAGGCCATTCGCCGCGCCGAGGTAATGCCAGAGATTGAAGCGCGCGTTCACCTCAAGAAGAAAGTGCTCGCCGGATTCCACATCCGTCTTGAAGTCCATTTTGAACGCGCCTTTCAGAGGCACCTGCTCGGCCATCCGGCGCCCGAACGTCGCGAGAGCGTCGTCGTGGATCAACTCGATGAACGAACTCTCGCCGGTGAGTGGCGGCGACGTGCGCAACTTCCGGCCGACGAACGAGGCGAGGACCTTTCCATGCTCGTCGCCGACACCGTGGAATGACCAGAGCTGGCGATCATCTCCCCGAACGTACTCCTGAAATGTGAGATGATCGCGAAAGCGCCCGACGCGCGGATCGGCAGCTGCTGCGCGGCCGTTCTCGAAAATGAGCGCCTTGCTGTGGTCGCTGAAAAGCTGGACCTGCAGCTGCGAATGGTACCAGCTGAATTTCGAGCGGGGTTTGGCAAGCACCGGGTTCTCGATCTCGGAAAGCAAATCCCATGGGAGGCTGCGCGGCGCCGGAAGATCTTTGGCGCGCGCCAGCGCCTCGAAGCGGTCCTTCGTCAGCAGATCGAGCGCAACTTCCGGGTCGTTCAGGAGCAGCAGAAACTTCTCCTCGAAGCGGGCGCGATGCATGTAGATGAGTTCGAGGAAATAGTCCTCGCCATACATCAAGGGAACCCGGCGGCCCAGCGCGCGGAAAAGCCGGTCCCCGGTATCGAGAAGCGCCTCGATCAGCGCGTCTGGCTCGTTCCGGGGCGGAAGGATGCAGCGCCCGCTGCAATAGCGGGAGGCGAATGCCGGGGCGCCCTCACTTGAAGCAACGATCGCCGGAATGCCCGCCATCCCGAGCGGGCGGAGCAAGACGGGGCCAGCCGCAAGCAGAACCGGCGGCCGGTCCGCCGTGATGTTCCGGCAGTTGATGTCGAGTATGGTGGCCATTGCCCTCTATATGGATTGATAAGGCGTACTCGGTTGAATTCATCGCAACTTCACGATCGGCGGCTCTGCTTCATCCCGTGATTTTCTCGCTTCCTTGAGGCGACGTATCGGTTTCGCCTCTATGTTGGGCTCCATTTCAACGTCACCCATTCGCGGCATGATCCCTGGCGTAACCTCCGGTCGGGGCTGGGCGAGCAATGGGCGGCGGCGGAACGCCAGGCGCCAGGTAGCCGCCGGGATTCTTCGATTGCCAGCGCCAATGATCGGCGCACATCTGCGTCAGCGACCGTGTCGCCTTCCAGCCCATGGATTCCTCGGCGAGGGTCGGATCGGCGTAGCAGACGGCAACGTCGCCCGTGCGCCGTTCGCCGATCTCGTAGGGGATCGTCCTGCCGCTTACCGCCTCGAACGTCCGGATCACTTCCAGGACACTGCTGCCCTCGCCGGTGCCGAGATTGACCGTGAACACGCCCGGGCGTGTCTGGTCGCAGCACGCTCAGAGGGCCCTCGGCGAGGTCGGAGACGTGGATGAAGTCGCGGATCCCGGTGCCGTCCGGAGTGGGGTAGTCGCCGCCCCAGACCGTCAGCCTCGGGCCAGAATCCAGAATCAGCACCCGAGCGTGCGGCCGCACCGAGAGGAGAGCTGGGAGAGCGCCGATAACTCGATGGTGGCCCTTGTACTTCTCAAGCGGACCTATCGAGACGACAAGATCGCGCTCGGTTTCGACGGGGTCGTCTCTGGGACCTTCCGGAAAGTCTGGACCGTTCAGTATGACCGCGAAAGCCTCTGGGCCCAAACCGAAAGCCCGACCATAGAGCTCGACCTCAAATTTCGCGAGCGTCACCAGTCGCTCGGCTTCCCGGACGAGCGGACGTAACGCACGCCACTGGAAGGACCGCAGGCTATTCCGCAGGACCGAAGGGTGCCCGCCGCCGTGGAATGTGAGAATATAGGGGCGCCCGGATGTCAGGGCGCCGGGCATCGCAAGCGGAGCAACGCAGGTGTGGTAACTTTGGACATGGACGAGATCCCAACGTCCATCTGGGACGATGCGATATAGCTCCGGCGAGAACAGCCAATCTTTGCTCCGCGGCCGAGCGGGAGTGCGCAGAACTTCGACGCCGCCGACGAATTCCCGTGCAGGATAGCGCTGCGACACATCGGTCGTCACGACCGTGACGTTAACGCCGTCCTCGACGAGGCGTTTCGAAACTTCTTGCACATGGTTCTCGATCCCGCCCATATCCGGATGAAACCGAGACGTCGCCATCAAGACGCGCAAAGTAATCGCCTCATGTCTATTGCTGTTCCATCGCCGGCGGGAAGGAGCGATTTGCGGATTACGACAGCGCCCCCGTCAGCGCGCCCAAGGAGAAGCCGGCAAACGCGCAACCGAGGCCCGAAATGATAGCTCCAACTCTCGCCAGGCCATCGAAGTGACCCCGGAAAAGCGCTTCGCGACAGCCGGCCGCCACGCCATCGGAGAGGAGGCGACGACGATAGCGGTGTTCACGGGGGAATCCCGAAAATATCTGGCCAGTTCGGCCTTCCCGAGCCGCTCATGATAGCGGCGCGACGCGAAATAGCTGAAGCGAACTCGGCCCGCATGGTTGGAGCTTCGGCGAAGCCCCGCCGCATTGGAAGCGCGATGGTTAGGTAGCCATTCTGGATTAGCCGAAGGATCGCTTCAGGCGTTCCCACGAGTCGGACGCGCCAGCGAGCTGTCAACGGCGGGCACGAGGGGTGCCGAGGGCCTACCGCGGAATGCCTTGCGTCCCTACTTCATTGAAATTGCTGGAGGGAATTTTTGGCATTTTTCCAAATGCGCGTTGAATTCGTTGAATAATCAGCCGGTTTCGCGGGTAAACCACTCTTGCAGGGCGTTTGCCTGGCGGCGCACTGCAATGAAATCTCGGCCCTCGAAATACACCTGATTTATAGAATCCCAGTTAGCCATTCAGCTATAGGCGACCGCGGTTTCTTCGATGGAGCCCGCATGATATCGAATCGAACCATGCCACTCTCGTTGGTTCGTTCGCGCAGCATTCGATAGCGGCTCGGCTCCCGCGCAAAACCTCTAGAAGCAGGTTTTGCTGCGCGTGGGTATTGTGCCTCTGCGCTACATCGGCTTGGCAACAGCGTAAGCATAGTTGAATAGGGCACGAACTTCGACAGCAGCCGCTTTGCCGAATCGATCGTTTCAAGTTGCCTGAAACGGCTGCTTTCATTTGGAAACGGCAGCCAAGCTATTGAAATTGCTACTGCGCATTTTTCGGTTTTCTTCCAAACGCGCCTTGAAATCATTGAATAATCAAACTGATTTTGATTCCGCCATTCAGACGCCCGATTCGTCCGGCCGCGGTCAGGACTGAAAGCACTGAGTCCGTTATACAGAAGGCGCTGTTCGGGGCCGAATTTTTAGGCGCGTTTGGAAAGCGCTGTTCCCATTCCCAGGTGTGCTACGATAGTGGGTCTCGCGATATAGCCCGGCGACTCGGACGCGTCGATCCGCCCACCGTTACGCGCTCTAACGGTTGGCTTCTTCACTGTAAGCCATTGATCTGCAATGAACGGATTTTGGCTCAGTTGGAAAAATTCCCTTGAGATATCAATGCGAATAGGATGCCTCTTAATCATCGGGTCCCAAGGTTCGAGCCTTGGTGCGCCTACCGTCCCATCGATTACCTAGCTGACGTGCAACGCCATTCCGACAGGCGAGCATCGCCTATGGCCGCCAATCGTTTGCTCGAAGCAAACCTGAGCTACAGTCGTCCAGTATCCGGCGCGAGCAATAACGCGACAGCTCGATCAAGCCTAAAGAAAAGCCGGACCGTTATGCAGCAGCCATCTGCATAATGGTCCGGCCTGACTGGTCGTTGCGCGGATATTCTGTCGGCGAAAGCTGCGGCCTGTCCGTGGCGCAAAGGGCGTAACGGACCTCAGATGCTATCCGGATAGTAAGAGGCTTCGCTGAACGGCTACTTCTTTTTCTTCTTGGCTGTCTTCTTTGCCTTCTTTGCCTTCTTCGCTTTCTTGGCCATGTTGCCCTCCGTGATCCCAAAAGTTGGCTCGATGCAAGTCGACAATCGACGTGCATAGATTCAGGATACACCATAGTTACAAAATTGATACTGCGCGCTTCGAAGAGGGTAAACGACATCGTATTCGAGGAGCAGCTTCGCTTGCCTTCATCAAAACGGATCATGACGAACTACCAATGCACTGCGCCGCTCGCAGGATCCTGACGCGCGTTCACACATAAAACTTGAACGGCTGCCGTTCCTCTCCCTTCGCCGACCCCATGGTGAGGACATCCCAACCATCCGCGCAAACCGGACGGTGACGGGCAGGCCATCGTTGAAGTTACACGAGTTGTAGTTGATCTTCGTGAGACGTTGGACTGGGCTAAGAACCACCGAGGCACAGGCCACGGGTCACTTGGCGCGCGGTTCAACGAAGAAGGGCTGGGGCGAAATCTGCAGTGTGGAAATAAAAAGCCGCCCCGGAGGGCGGCTTGCTTGGTTAGGCGACCAGCTTGAGCTTTTGCCGCTTTCTTTCGGGTGGCTGCTCGCCCGACGCATTCTTGCGCGGCTTAATGAAATCAGCCCACGCCTGCAGCGCCTCGCGGCGTCGCTTGATCATCTCGCTGTCCCAATACGACAGTTCAGCCTCATCGCCGACGCGGTGCGACAGGCAGAACTCAAGCACTTCGCGGCGGAAATTGTGTTCCTTGTTGTCAGCGCCCCAATTTCGGAAGCTCGTGCGGCAGCCATGCATGGTAGATTTGACGGCAGTGCGCTCGATGGCCCCCACAAGCGCGTTCGCCCGGAACGGCTGATGTTGCTCGGCGTGGTCGGAGGGGAACACGTACTTATCCGTTCGCGGCATCGATTGGATGATCTCGATGGCCTGATCTGCCAGCGGGACGAGATGCGGCTTCGGCTCTAGCTCGCCCTTAATCTTCATCTTCTCAGCCGGAACCATCCACGTCCTTGCTTCGAAGTCGAGCTCCGTCCACTCCATCAGCCGGATTTCTTGGCTCCGCGACACGGTGAGGATGCCGACCTCTGTGCAACGCGCGGCGTTGCCGAGATCATAGCGCAGCCCTGTCATCATTCCCGGCATCTTCGTGTATGGCGCGGACCGATGCCCCTTCTTACGATTCAGCTTGCGGGGCGACGGCAGCAGGTGTTTGAGGTTGCCGCGCCATGCCGCCGGGTTCTCGCCCGTGCGCAGTCTCAATGCTTTGGCCGCGTCCATCAGCCGCTCGATCCGCTGGCGCGTCCGTGACGCTGTAACCGGCTTCACGGTCCAGATCGCCTTGAGCGCCTCCAACACGTGCTCGGTGGTGATCTCCTGGAGCTTCTTGTCGTGCAGGCTCGGCACGTCCCGGACGGAGCGCCGCCACTGCTTCAACTCCTCTTCGGACAGCCCTTGGCACCAAACGGGGTACTGCTCCTCGGCAAACTCCTTGAACGTCTTGCTGCCCTGAGCGGTGGCCCGCTTCTTGACGCGCGGATCGATGCTCTCGCGCTTCAACGCGACCTTATAGTCGCGCGCCTTTTCGCGCGCGCTGCTGAGGGTCAGAACGTCGCCGCTTGCGCTGTCGCGGTCGCCAGCCCTGGCGAACTCCATCTGCGCCCGCTTGCCCTCGAGGTCGGTGAAGCGGAAGGCCCACATCCGATCACCGCTTTCGCGCACCACCAGATAAAGCCCCCCACCGTCCGCATGAACGCCAGCTTGCAGGGATTTAACTTGGTTCGAATTGAGTGCCACTTTAACGTTCCCCTTCCGCTTACCACTTACCGTCACGGATGCTCGGTCGTGATGGTCAGTTGTTCCAAAATCGAGCTGCTTTGGATGTGTGACCATCACGGATGCTTTGGAAGGGAGAGCCGCGTCAGCTTACCAGTTTTTCGCCAGAATCGGCCGGCGTTCGGCGATCTTCAGTGAAGTAAGACGACAGCACATGCAGGTAACATACTGAAAATAAAAGGAAATAAAAAGCGTGAGACGGTCAGTGATACCAGACGCAACGCTCAGAATGGATACATGATCCGTGACGGCCTTCGGTAAACTGATCCGCACCACGGCGTTTCGCCTGACGCTGGTCTATCTATTCCTGTTTGCGCTGTTTGCGGCGTCGCTGGTCGGCTATTTCGCCTGGAATACGCGAAGGTTGATCAACGAACAGATTACCACCACGGTGAACGCCGAAACCGCCGAGATCAACGACATCTACACGCGCCGCGGTTTGCGCGGCGTTGCCCTCACAGTCGCCAACCGCGCGCTGCGGCCGGGCGCCAACCTCTATCTCGTCACGACGCCGGAAGGGGTGGCGGTCGCCGGCAATGTCGGCTCGCTGGCGCCGGGCGTGATGGCCTCGCTCGGCTGGTCGGAGACCGCCTATCGCCGGCTCGACGAGCAGGATACGGCGCATCATCGCGCGCTGGTGCGCGTCACCGAACTCACCAACGGTTTCCGCCTGCTGGTCGGCCGCGACCTCGAAGAGCGCCGCCGGCTGTTCGGCATCGTCGCCAACGCCGCGCAATGGTCGCTGCTGGTCGTCATCGTGCTCGGCATCGGCGGCGGCATCTTCGTGGCGCGGCGGGTGCTGCAGCGGATCGACGCCATGACCGGCACCACAAGGCGCATCATGGCCGGCGACCTTTCCGGGCGTCTGCCGGTCGGACGCAGCGGCGACGAGCTCGATCGCCTCGCGGAAAACCTCAACGCCATGCTGGAGCGCATCGAGGCGCTGATGATGGGGCTGAAGGAAGTCTCCGACAACATCGCCCACGACCTGAAAACGCCGCTGACGCGCCTGCGCAACCGCGCCGAGGAGGCGCTGGCGAGTTCCGGCAGCGAGGCCGAATACCGCGCGGCGCTGGAACGGACCATCGAGGAATCCGACGGCCTGATCCGCACCTTTAACGCGCTCTTGATGATCGCGCGCGCCGAGTCCGGGCAGGCGCGCGGCAACATGGATGATTTCGATGCGGCCGACGTCGCCAAGGGCATCCACGAATTGTACGAGCCGCTGGCCGAAGACGACGGCATGACGCTGCGCGTCAAGGCTGCTACCGCGCGGCTGCATGGCAACCGTGAGCTGATCAGCCAGGCGCTCGCCAACCTGGTCGAGAACGCCATCAAATACGGCAAGCCGTCGCCGGTGGTGCAGCCGCTGGATCCTGCGGCCGCCGCGCGCACCCGGGAGATCCTGATCGAGGCGCGGCGCGAGGGCGACCACGTGCTGTTCAGCGTCACCGATCATGGGCCCGGCATTCCCGAAGGCGATCGCAAGCACGCGGTCGAGCGGTTCGTGCGGCTGGAGGCGAGCCGGACGCTGCCGGGTTCCGGCCTCGGCCTCAGCCTGGCGTCCGCGGTGGCGACCTTGCACGGCGGTGAACTCCGGCTCGGCGATTCGCATCCCGGCCTGACCGCTACGCTGGTCATCCCGGCGCTATCCGCCGCGGGTGACAGGCTTGCGGCCCAAACGCCGGATGTGCCACAGAAGGTGGCATGAATTCCTCCGCCTTGGCCGCGCGGTTCGTGAGCGGGCCGCGCATCACCGCCAGCAGCAACGCCGAACAACGCCTGGGAGACTGGTTCGCCGAACTGGAGCCGGCGCAATCGGCCGAGATCGGCGCGTGGCTCGATCGTCCGTTCGCCAGGACCATCCTGCTCGGCATGGTCGAGTTCTCGCCATACCTGTTCGACCTGATCCGCACGGATGCCGCGCGGCTGATCCGCCTCCTGGCGTGCGACCCGGAACAGCATCTCACCTCGCTGATCGAGAAAACCTCGCGCGACGTGCTCGCCGCCACGGGCGAGGCCGACGTGATGCATCTGCTTCGCCGCATGAAGTCGGAGGCCGCGCTGTTGATCGCGCTGTGCGACATCGGCGGGGTCTGGCCGGTGATGCGGGTGACGGCGGCGCTAACCGATCTTGCGGTAACCTCCGTGCAGGCGGGCTTGCGTTTCCTGCTGCGCCAGGAGGTCACGCGCGACCGCATGACGGCCGTCAATCACGACCGGCCGGAGGAGGGCTCTGGCCTGATCGTGCTCGCCATGGGCAAGATGGGCGCGGGCGAACTGAATTATTCGAGCGACATCGACCTGATCGTGTTTTTCGATTCCGCCGCGACGTCGCTGGTAGCCGACATCGAGCCGGCGCCGTTCTTCGTGCGCGTGACGCAGGCGCTGGCCCGCCTGCTACAGCAGCGCTCCGGCGACGGCTACGTGTTCCGCGTCGATCTGCGCCTGCGGCCCGATCCGGCCTCGACGCAGGTGGCGATTTCGACCGAGGCGGCGCTGCATTATTACGAGCGGGAAGGGCGGACCTGGGAACGCGCCGCGATGATCAAGGCGCGCGTTTGCGCTGGCGACGCCAGGGCCGGCGAGGCGTTGATCGCAGAGCTTTCGCCGTTCGTCTGGCGCAAGCATCTGGATTTTGCCGCGCTCGCCGATGTCCACGACATGAAGCGGCAGATGCAGACCTATCGCGGCCAGAGCGAGATTTCGGTCGAAGGCCACAACGTCAAGGTCGGCCGCGGCGGCATCCGCGAGATCGAGTTTTTCGCGCAGACGCAACAGCTCATTGCCGGCGGTCGCCATCCAGAATTGCGGGTGCGCCCCACGCTGCACGCGTTGCAGGTCTTGGCCACCAGCAACTGGATCACCTTTCAGGCCTGTGACGAATTGACTGATGCTTACGAGTTCCTGCGCCGTGTCGAGCACCGGCTGCAGATGATCTGCGACGAGCAGACCCATGCGCTGCCCGAAGATGCCGAGGCCGTGGAGCGTTTTGCAAACTTCTTCGGCTATGAGAGCCGGGCAGCCTTTGCGAAAGATCTGCTCGGCCATCTCAACATCGTGCAGGGGCATTACGGCAAGCTGTTCGAGGGCGATCCGACCGGCACGGTGAAGCTGCCGCAGATCAACTACGCCGCAGGTCCTGAGGATGCGCGCCTGCTCGACCATCTGACGACGATCGGCTTCAAGAAGCCGGTCGCGGTGGCTGGCACCCTGCAACTCTGGATGCAGGGCAATTATCGCGCGCTCCGCAACGAAGCGACCAAGGCCGCCTTCATCGAATTCGTCCCCGGCCTGATCGACGGGCTGGCACACGCCGAAGATCCCGACGACGCCGTGACCGCGTTCGATCGCTTTCTCGGCGCCTTGCAGCGCGGCGGCCGGCTGATTTCACTCTTGAGAGAGAACCGCGAGCTGGTCGCGCTGGTGGCCTTGATCCTCGGCGCGGCGCCGCGGCTCGGCGACATGCTGGCGCGCCAGCCGCAGATCATGGACGGCCTGATCGATCCGCGTTTCTTCGGCGCGATGCCGGACCAGAAGGAATTGTCGGCGCGGCTGGCGGCGACGCTAAAGGACGCGGACTCCTATGAAGACTTCCTCGACCGCCTGCGGCTGTTCGGCCAGGAGAGCCTGTTTCTGATCGGCACGCGCATCCTGTCCGGCACGGTATCGGCCCAGCAGGCCAGCGTCGCCTTTGCCGACGTCGCCGAAGGCATCGTGCACACTGTGCACGGCCTGGTCAGGGATCAGTTCGCCACCCAGTACGGCCGCATCAAGGGGCAGGAGACCGCGATCCTCGCGATGGGCCGGCTCGGCAGCCGCGAGATGACGGCATCCTCCGACCTCGACCTGATCCTGCTGTACGATTTCGACGCGGACAATCCCGATTCCGACGGCGAACGACCGCTGCACGGCGCGCAATATTTCGCGCGTCTGACCCAGCGGCTGATCTCGGCGTTCACGACGCGGACCAATTACGGCGTGCTCTATGACGTCGACATGCGGCTGCGCCCGTCGGGCCGTGCGGGGCCGCTGGCATCGCGGATCGATTCATTCGCCGACTACCAGGAGCGCGAAGCCTGGACCTGGGAGCACATGGCGCTGACACGCGCGCGGGCGATTTCGGCTTCACCGGCGTTTCGCCGGAAGATCGAGGATATCATCCGCAGCGTGCTGACGCGGCCGCGCGACGCAGTCTCCACCGCCGGCGACGTCGCCGACATGCGCCGGGCGATTGCGCTGGAAAAGGGCGAGGGCGACATCTGGGACCTCAAGCTCGCCGCCGGCGGGCTCGTTGATATCGATTTCATCGCCCAGTATCTGCAACTCGTTCATGCCTCGGAAAAACCCGAAATCCTCAGCGTCTCCACGCTGCAGGTGCTCGACAACGCCGCGCGCCTCGGCGTGCTGCCGCAGTCCGACGCCGAGATTTTGCGCTCAGCAGCGCGGCTCTATCACGACCTGACGCAGATTTTGCGGCTTTGCGTCACCGGAAAATTCAATCCGGAGACCTCGGGCGAGAATCTCTTGCGCGTGATGGCGCGCGCCGGCGACACGCCTGACTTCTCGACGCTGGAAGCGCGCGTGCGCGAGACGCAAGGCGAGGTGAGGCGGGTATTCCGGGCATTGGTGGGCGGCGGTTCTTCCGCCTGAAGAGTTCCAGGCTCCTCCCGGATCAGGACGGAACTCCTATGGCCGCGTTGGATTGTTGCGGGAACAGGAGGCCGGGATGCATACCGAAATCGACATTTTCGACAAGCCCATTGAGCGTATCAGGAAGACGTGCGAGCTCATGGGTCTCGGCGCCGATTTCGACCGCAAGCTGCCGGCACTCGAAACCTATCTTGAAGGGCTCGTGGCCGAAGGGGAAACCAGTGAGGAGCGGCTGACCGTGAGCGGCCTGATCTTCGTCAAGCAGGCACGATAAAACAAGCACGCGCGATAGGCGTCGAATGGCCGGTTGGTTTCGTTTTCAGCTTTTCGAAAGATTTCGGTGCGCTTTGAAGGTCCGTCTCAAAAGCGCGGAACTCTTGCCATTTTTTCCTGTTCTGACATCTGCGCAACTCAACCGGGATGGATGGTCCATGCGTAAACTACTTTTGGGAATGGCGCTCACAATGCCAATCGCCTTGCTTTCTCCAGCAACAGCGCTGCCTTTGGCTCATCCATTGTTGCACGATGCCCGGGTCAGCGCCGATCTGATCGAAGTAAAGGGCGGACGCGGCCACGGCCATGGTTGGGGCCGAGGACACGGCTATCGACCGTTTGGTTGGAGCCGCGGCCGCAAGGTCGGCTGGCGGGGCCGTGGCTGCCCGCCCGGTCACTGGAAGAAGGGTTGGTGCTGAGAATTGAAACCGGCTGCCGTCACGTACGAGCAGCACGGCTCGACCATTACAACGCCCGTGCCGCGTTGCCCTTGAACAGAATCGGGCCGGTCGGTCGTCCGATGGGCGAGCCGCCTTCCGGCTCCAGCGTGATTTCGAATAGTTGATCTTGCACGGTCTCCGGCAACGACTCCAGGTCGAGCTGCAGCGTGCGCGACTGACCGGTGACGCCGATCGATTTCGGGCCGATCGCGCGATCCCACAAGGTCCAAACCTGCAGCGTGCGGCCGGCAGGCACCTCGATCGGCCGTAGCGGTATCAGCTCGACACGGCCGTTCGAAAACGCGTTGACGATGGCCCCGGCCTCTTTCGTCGTGTCGTTCACCAGCACGGCGACGTAAATCGGCTTGCGCTGGGCGAGGGCGATCATGTCGTGACGAAGCTGGCGCGACGTCGCCAGCGCGCCGATCATGATCGTCGCAAAAAACAGCGCGGCGAAGGCGCCGCCGATACCGAGACCGCGCCAGAACCGGATGTTGTCCCACAGTGTGGCGCCACGCAGCGCGGCGCGTGCGGAGGGCAAGGCGTCGATCGGCGCGATTTTGGTTGCATCCGCGATGCGCTGCCAAAGCGCCGGGCTCGGTGTGGTTTCCTCGGCCGTGAGATCGAAGTCCGCAAGCCGTTCCCGCCACGCGCTGACAGCCTGAGCAAACGATTGGTCGGTTGCGATGCGCTGTTCGGCGGCGGCGTGTTTGGCACTGTCCAGGAGGCCCATCACGTAGTCGGCGGCCATGGCGTTATCGGCGTCGTGCGGGTTCATCCCATGCACTCCTGCAACGCAAAGAGGCTGCGCCGTACCCAGCTTTTGACCGTGCCGAGCGGAACCTTGAGCCTCCCCGCCAATTCGCCGTGGCTCATGCCGTGAACATAAGCCAGCACCACCACGTCGCGGCGGGGGCGGTCGATCTGCTCGAGACACCGGCGCAGCGCGCTGCTCTCCGGCATCCGCGACAGGGTGGCCTCGCAGTCGACATCCTGGACGGCTTCATCGGATGCTTCATAGCGGTGCTCATCGCGATGGATGCTGAGGGCGCGGTTGCGCACCACCGCATAAAGCCAGCCGCGCGCGCTGCCGCGGCGCGGATCGAAGCCGGCCGCGCCCCGCCATATCCGGATAAAGGCGTCGTGCACGGCCTCTTCCGCAAGGTCCTGCCGGAACAGGATGCGGCGGGCGATGCCGGTCATGCGTGGCGCCTCGCTGTCGTAGATCACGCGCAATGCGGTGCGGTCGCCGGCCGCGCAACGCGCCAGGGCCGCGGCAAGCTGCGCCTCGCGCTCCTGATCGAGCAGGGCGGGAGCCTGCAGGCTGGCGGCGATGGTCCCATTTCCGGTCATGTCTATGCCCTTGCATAGTTGTTCTACCTTGAGATGCGGCATTTGGATGCATGTGCCGAAAATTATTTTCAGTGTGCTGCATCCGTTTCGCCGCGCCGCCGGTACCCGCTGTGTTGGTCCCGAGAGGATCAAGGAACACAGGGAGCTTTACGATGAATTTTCGCTCAATTTTCGCCGCTTCGGCCGCACTGTTGCTGTCATCCGCAGCCGCCAATGCCGCGCAGGTCGCAGCCCTGATCGGCGGCGACACAATTGCAATGGTCGATACCGCGCAGAAGAAGGCGACCGGGTCCGTCAAGGTCACCGGCATTTCCGGTGCGCTGGTCGGCATCGACGTCCGTCCGGCCGACGGCATGCTCTATGGATTGGTCGACGATGGCAGCATTGTGACCATTGCGATGGACGGCAAGGCCACGATGAAGTCGAAGCTCGACACCATGCTTGCCAAGGGCGTGGCTGCGACGGTGGATTTCAATCCGGTCGCGGACCGCCTGCGCGTGATGGGCGCGGACGGGATGAACCTGCGTGCGAACGTCGATGACGGCAAGGTGACCAAGGACGGCGACCACAAATTTGCCGACGGCGACATGCACAAGGGCGAAAAGCCGAACATCGTCGCCGGGGCCTATACCAATTCGGTGAAGGGCGCAAAGGAGACGGCGCTGTTCAATATCGACGGCACCATCGGTGGATTGATCAAACAGGCGCCGCCGAATGATGGCGTGCTCGGCGCGATCGGCAAACTCGGCATCAAGGCGGATAGCGTCGCATTCGACATCTTGTCCGACGGCGCCGGCAAGAACGAAGCCTGGCTGATGGCGGGCGGCACGCTCTACAGCATCGACCTCGCCACCGGAAAGGCGACCGAGGCTGCAAAGATCGCCGGCGTCAGCGGCACGGTCAAGGACATCGCCATCATGGGAATGTAGCCGACCGCTGCAATCTCCGGACGGCTGGATTCTGCCGGTTGCTTGCGCGACCGGCAGAACTTGCGGTGAATTCGGGCTCAGCCCGGTGCCTGCGCCTTCTTCAGCGGCGCGAGAACAGACGGGGCACCAGCATCGCCACCCGTTCGCGATAGCGCCGGTATTCATCGCCGAACATCGCCACCAGATCGCGCTCTTCGAGATAGATGCCGACGAAGATGTAGGCCGTCGTCACCGCAGCGAACAGCAAATGACCGAGCGTCATCGTCGGCGTCGACCAGAAGGCAATGATGAAGCCGAGATAGATCGGGTGCCGGATCAGGCGATACAGGCCCGGCGTCTTGAACTTGACGGGTTCAGCCGCGCGCCCGGCAAAATGCGCGACCACTTGCGTCAATCCGAACAGTTCGAAATGGCTGATCAGGAATGTGCTGTAGAGCACGATGAGCCAGCCCAGGAAGCCGCCCGCGGTCACGACGCCGGCGAGGGCGGGATTTTCGATGTTCCAGACCACCGTTGGCATCGGCTGCCATTGCCAGAACAGCAGTATCAGCGTCAGGCTTGCCAGCAACACATAGGTAGAGCGTTCGATCGCCGGTGAGGCGAAGCGCGTGAACAGCTTCTTGAAGCCCTGCCGCGCCATGCCGCTGTGCTGCACGGCGAAGATCGACATCAGCACCAGGTTGATCAGCAAGGCCGTCGTCAGCGAGGACGTCGAACCGGTATCGACTGTCTTGGGCACGACATATCCCGAGACGAAGCCGACCGCGTAGAGAAACGTGCCGAAGAAAATCAGGTAGGCGAGGCCGCCATAGCAAAGCGCGAGCAACCTCGTTGCGAGAGAGGCGCTGGCGGGAGGCGCCGCATTCGGTCCGGTTTGCATTGTAATCGACATCTTAATCTCCTCGGTTTGCACGTTGGGCAATGGCTTTGTTCAGGACCGCTTGAGGCGTCTCCGCTTGTGCAGCTGCGCGGCTCTTTCGAGGGCGTCATCGATCGGGCCGCGATAGATGCGCTTGTTGTGCAGGTCGCGATCTCCAGCCCGGTGCAACGCGAGCCACGCGGCTTGCCGTTCGCGGTAGGCGATGGCGGCGGCCATCCAGCCGTTGAGAAGGCGCTTCAGGCGCGCGGGCAGGATAAGAGGGCTGGCGACGCGGCTTGCCTCGATCCACTCGGGTCGAATGCCGCCTTTGTGCGGCAACAAACCTTCTGGCGAAACATTCGGGCTGGTGGGATTGAGCAACAGACCGATCATGGTCATCTCCTCCGATTGATCGATGATTGATCCGTCGTTAGATTGAGATGATCGTTCCAGCTTGGCGGAATTCTTGAGAAGACCTTTGTTTTTCCTCCGGAAGCGACTGTTTTTGCTTCGTTTTGTAGCGTGAACCGCCTGGCAGGGCGGAGCCTCGTGTCGGATCAGCGGAAGTGGTATTAAAGTACCGATTTGCCGACTTCGAGATCGACCTCAGCCAGCAGGAACTGCGCCGGCTTGGGGAAGCGGTACATATTGAGCCCCAGGTATTCGATCTCATCGTGCATCTGGTGCGCAACCACGACCGCATTGTCAGCAAGGATGAGCTTATCGAGACGATCTGGAACGGCCGGATCATCTCCGAGGCGGCGCTCTCCAGCCGCATTAATGGCGCCCGGCGCGCGCTTGGCGACAATGGAAACGACCAGGCCCTCATTCGGACGTTGCACAAGCGTGGCTTCCGCTTCGTCGGCGATGTTCAGGCCATTGACGCGCCGAAAACGGATGCGGAGGCCGCTCGACTTGTTCCCGACGCGCCGGGCAGCGTCCCAGGCCGCGTCTCGGTTTCTGCCGAAGTGTCCCGCCTTGATGATGTCGTCTCGGAATCTGTAAAGGCGGAGGCCGTCACGCGATCGTCCATCGCCGTGATGCCGTTTGGAAACATGTCTGATGACCCCGAGAACGACTACTTCAGCTACGGGTTGACGGAGGACATTATTCGCCTTCTCGCCCGTAACCGGTGGCTTTCGGTCATCTCGCGACACTCGACTATCGCGTTCCAGGGACGAGTGGTGGATGCACGCGAGATCGGCGAGTTGCTGGGCGTCAGGTATGTGATGGTCGGCAGCGTTCGCAAGAGCCGCGATGCTGTGCGGATAACGGCGGAGCTCGTCCGCGCGTCGGATGGAAAGCAATTGTGGGCCGATAAATACGACCTGCAGCTGGAGTATATCTTCGATATCCAGGAGGAGATGGCACGGCAGATCGCTGCAACGATCGAGCCCGAGCTGTCGAAGGTCGAGCAGCAGCTCGCCGCCCGCAAGGCGCCGGAAAGCCTGGACGCCTGGGATTGCTACCAGCGCGGTCTATGGAATCTTTGGCGCTTCACCACGCCGGGATTCGACTCGGCCGAAACCTATTTTCAGCGGGCGATTGCGGCCGATCCAAGTTTTGCGCGCGGCCATGGCGCGCTTAGCTACGTCAATCTGCAACGCGCGTTCATTGACGAACCGAAAGATCGCGCGGCGCGGCTGGAAACCGCGTTGCGCCAGGGGCGCCATGCGGTGGCGCTCGACGAGCTCGATTGTTTCTGCCACTGCGCGCTCGGACGCGCTTTGTGCCTGACTCATCAGAACGACGAGGCGCTGGCAGCGCTCGACGTAGCCCTCGAGCTCAATCCAAGCTTTGCGCAGGCCTATTTCGCCCAAGGGTTCAATTTACTCTGGTATGGACGAGAGATTGAAGCGGAAACGCTGCTCGATCGAGCGATCATGCTCAGTCCGCGCGACAGCCATATTTCTGCTTTCCACCATGTCCGCTCCTGGACGCACTTCTCCCTCGGCGAGTATGACATCGCGGTCGAATTCGCGAGGCGGGCGACACGGCAGCCCAATGCTACCTATCAGGCTTTTGCGTCACTTGCGGCGTCGCTGGGACTTCTCGGGGATCGGGCGCAGGCGGAAACGGTGGCTGCGGAACTGCTGCAACGCAAGCCAAACTACAACATTGAAACGGCGCGACAGGAGTTCTTCTTCTGCAATGATGTGGGCTTCATCAATCGGTTCGTCGAAGGATTGCGTGTAGCCGGCATTGCAAACGCTTAGCTGAAATCAAAGCCCTCGTGATCACGGCTGTGGACCGGACAAATTCATTTCACGCTCGGCCCGGAAAACATTGCTGTGAAGGTTTGCTATCCATTGCCGTCCACTTGAGGTGACATTGAGATAGCGTATTGCCGTCTGAATTTGCGGTGCGACGTTGTTCCAGTAGAACTGCGGATATTTGTAAACGACATCTGCCGGCGTCTCGTAGCCGAGCGTTTTGTTCATGCCGATTTCCTCGAACTCATAGAACAGGGCGTTCGCTTTTTTCAGGTAGTTGGGATCGCCGAGTTGCCCGATGAGGTCGGCAGCGCGCAGCAACAGGCCTTCTTCTTCGATCAGTTCGTCGTTTGACGGTGCATCAACATAGGGAAACCGCGTATACTCGATGGCCTTGGCGATCCGGCTGGCGTCGACTTCTTCGGCAGCGTCGAGGCGTTCGAAGACGAACAGTTTTGAGCGGTCGACATGGTAGGCAGCCAGCGCAGCATCGGACGAGCCTCGCGGCAGGCGAATGGTCCGGCCGCTGAGATCAGCGACATAGGAATCCCCGTCGTCTCCCTGAACAATTCCGCGAACAAATCCGATGTCGTGGCTGAGGCACGCCAGGATGAAATTGGCGTAATCGTCCGCCGTTGTCGGCCGCAGCATCGCCCGACCCATGAGGATGTCGTGGCCGGCAAGGGTCACGAGCATGGTGTGTTCGATGTTGTGATACAGCGCGTCGCTGTTGCCAATGCATTCCAATGTGAGCCGGGCGGCATAGGGCAGAAATTCAGCCAGCCGGGCTTGGGAGGAGCCAAACCTGCTTTTGGTATCTGAAGCCAGGAACGAACCCAAAGCTTGCGCGACCAGTTCCGGGATTGTGATCATGGGGCCTCCCAACTCGGTTGTGCGATGCCACCGGTATTAATGTATCGGCGTCGCACGATAGCACGTCGTTGGGGCAGACCGGATATTGCTCACGCCGCGCAAGTGGGCGCAACGCAGATTTGACGGTTGGTCAGTTGCCGTGACGTATTTTGGCGCGACGCCGCCGGCTGCGGCCCGGGCACCGCCATCAGGCCAAAATCAAGATTATCCGCAGATTATCTGAATGCCGGCTTTAAGCGCGGAAAGCCTGTTCAAGCCATATTGGCCGGCATGGATCGACGAGATTTCATTGCGTTTCTGGGGGCGGCGATGGCGTGGCCGGCCGCCGCACTCGCTGAGGATCCGACAAGGGTTTATCGTATTTTTTGGGTATCCACCGACTCCCAGCCCGACCCGTTCCTGGCCGGGTTTCGGGAGGGATTGCGGGCGCGGGGCTACGTCGAGGGAAAGAACGTTACCCTTGAGCTGCACTATGCGCCCGGCAATCCGCAGGCGCTCCGCGAGGTCGTATCCGAACTGAGACGAGGGAACATCGACCTGGCCGTGTCGAGCGGCCCGGCGACGCGCGCTATGACGGCGGTAACGGACGTTCCGGTCCTGTTTGCGTTGAGCGGCGACCCGGTGGAGTTGGGCCTCGTCAGGAGCCTCGGAGAGCCGGGCGGCAATTTCACGGGCTCGACCTTCCTTTCTCTTGAGCTGGCGGGGAAGCGGGTTGAGCTATTGAAGGAAGCCGTGCCGACTGTACGCAGGCTTGCAGTGTTTTCAAACACCCTTCATCCGGGAGAACAATCGGAGTGGCGCGCGACCAGGGAAGCCGCCAAGGCGCTGGGCATCGAAACCGTCTACGTTCCCTTTGCCGGCAAAAACGAACTGGACAATGGACTGGCGGCGGCGGGAGACGCGCGTGCGGACGCGTTGCTCGTCTTCCCGGACGTCCTCACGCTGGTGCACCGGGACAAGATTGCCCGGTTCGCCATCGCGCATCGGCTGCCTTCGATGTTCGGCTGGAGCGAATATTGCGACGCCGGCGGACTTCTGAGTTATGGCGCGAACCAGCGCGCGACCTATTTCTGGCTTGCGACCTACGCCGACCGGATACTGCGTGGCGAAAAGCCCGCCATCCTCCCTGTCGTGCAGCCCACCAGGTTCGAACTGGCGGTGAATCTCGGCACGGCCAGGCTGCTCGGCATTGACCTGGACCAATCCTCCATCCTGTTTCGCGCCAATAAGGTGATCGAATGAGGCCGGTTCGTCTCGTACCGGCGCGGAACGCCTCTGACCGGACGCCCGTCCGGTGACCCGTCCGCGCCGCTCATTGTTCTCCAAGTACTTCATCACCCTGTTTGTCGCAGTGGTGGTGCCTCTCATCCTCGGCGCCGCAAGCGAAGCGTGGTTCGCCTTTCGCGACCATCGCCTCCATCTCAATGAATTGCTTCAGGTCGAGGCCCGTTCCGCGGCCGACCGGATACAAGCTTTTACCGACGGAATACGCGATCAACTCGGCTGGGTCGTGCAATTCCCCTGGACCCAGGGCGAGGAGGACCGGCGAAGGATCGACGGGCAGCGTCTGTTGCAGCAGGTGCCGGCGATTGTTTCGCTCTCGTTGGTCGATCCCTCCGGCATCGAACGTGTTTTCGTATCCAGATTGAGTCTGAACAGAACCGGTCCAGGCGTGGATATGTCGGCGGACCCCGCGGTTGTAGGCGCGCGGGCCAACCGGGTCTGGTATGGCCCCGTGCAATATCAGCGCGATTCAGAGCCTTACATGCGGATCGCGGTTGCGGGAAACCGTGCGGCCGCCGGCATAGTCGTTGCCGACATCAATCTGAAACTGATCTGGGACATCATCGCGGCGATCAAGATCGGCGACACCGGCCACGCGCTCGTCATCGACGATTCCGGACGTCTGATTGCCCACCCGGACATCAGCCGGGTCCTGCGCAGCGGTGCCGGGTCCGGCGACTTCAGCCGGCTCAAGTCTGTCGTCGGCACCGCGAATGGATCGGTGGTCGCCACGACCGGGGATGACGGCAAGCCCGTCGTCGCGCTGTCGGTGCAAGCCGCCAATGTGGGGTGGACGGTGATTGCCCAACAGCCGGTCCTGGAAGCGTTTGAATCGATCCGTGCCGCGCTGTGGCGCTCGCTGATGCTCATCGTCATCGGAATCGTTTTCGCGCTTGTCCTGGCCTATTGGCGAGCATGCCGCATGTGGGGACCGATCCGGCAACTGGAGGATGGCGTTGAACGGATCGGGATGGGACAGCTCGACCATCGTATCGCGATCCACAGCCGCGACGAACTGGAGCAGTTGGCCGTCCGATTCAACCAGATGGCGGAGGAACTCGCGGCTTCGCAGCAGAAGTCCGAGCGCATCAACCGTCTCAAGCAATTCCTTGCGCCGGAAGTGGCTGCACTGGTCGAACACTCCGACCAGGGGCTGCTGGACGGACAGCGACGCGAGGTGGTCGCGATTTTTGGCGATCTGCGCGGCTTCACCGCGTTTTCCGCGCGCGCCGAGCCTGATGTCATTATCGCCGTGTTGAGGGAGTACTATGAAGCGATCGGCACCGTTACGGCCCGCCACGCTGCCACCTTGATCCGCTTCGCCGGTGACGGCGTGATGGTCCTCGTCAACGCGCCGGTCGCGTGCGAAAACCCGGCGCAGCGCGGTATCCGGCTTGCGATCGACATGCAGGCTGCGGTGCAATCGCTCGCCAATCACTGGAACGCCCGGGACTGCGCCATTGGCTTTGGCGTGGGTATCGCGATGGGACCTGCGACCGTCGGAACGCTCGGCTGGCACGGACGCCTCGACTACACAGCCATCGGAAACGTCGTCAATCTGGCATCGCGGCTTTGCGATTTGGCGGACGACGCGCAGATACTGGTGGATCCGGTTGTCACCGGGCATGTCAAGGATAGCATCGCCCTTGCATCCATTGGGGAGCGGGCCATCAAGGGCTACGATCGTGCTCTGGAGGTTTTTGCGGTGGTTCGCCGCGTCGGGCCGCTGCCGCATCTCGGCTGTCCGCTCCAGCCTGCTGACGTTCGGCCCGTTGAAACAGGACAAGTCGTCAGCTTTGCTCGTCGCGATGACCTGATAAGGTTGGAAAATGAGGTGATATGGGAACCGAATTGCTCTTGAAATCGAACCCTCCGGACGCCGCTTTTGACGTATTGATGGCCGCCGGTCCGTGCTATTTCTGGCCACCGGGCGACCGCGTTGGCCACCAAACTTCCTGGGACCATCCCTTTGATCGACAAGCTTGAACTGCTGCTGGCGCTCGCAAAGGAGCGGCATTTCGGACGGGCTGCGGAGGCCTGCGGCGTCACCCAGCCGACCATGTCGACCAGCCTCAAGCAGCTCGAGGAAATTCTCGGCGTCATGCTGGTGCAGCGCGGTTCCCGCTTTCAGGGCTTCACGCCGGAGGGCGAACGCACGCTCGACTGGGCGCGGCGCATTGTCGGCGACGCCCGCGCGATGCGGCAGGAGATCAACAGCCTCAAGGACAAGCTCTCCGGCGAGATCCGGATCGCCGCGATCCCGACCGTGCTCGGCATGGTGGCGCAGCTGACGACGCCGTTCCGCGCCCGCTACCCCGACGTGCGCTTTCGTATCCAGTCCTGCACGTCGGCCGACGTGCTGGGCTTGTTGGAAAATCTCGAGGTCGATGCCGGGCTGACCTATATCGAGAACGAGCCGATCGGCAAGGTGCGCACCATTCCGCTCTACAACGAGAGCTATCGCCTGCTGACCTCGCCCGATGCCATGTTCGGCGATCGCAAGCAGGTCACCTGGAAGGAAGTAGGCCAGGTGCCGCTGTGCCTGCTGACGCCCGACATGCAGAACCGCCGCATCATCGATCGCGCGCTGGCGTCGGTCGGGGCCGAGGCCACGCCGACGCTGACCTCGAACTCGCTGGTGGTCCTCTATACGCATGTGAAGACCGGGCGCTGGGCGAGCGTGATGCCGGCAAAGCTTGCGGAGACGCTGGGGTTGGCCGATACCATCCGCAGCATTCCGATCGTCGATCCCGTCGTCGACTACAGCGTCGGGCTGGTGATCCCGCAGCGCGACCCGATGACGCCCCTGATCGCGGCGCTGGTGCAGGTCGCCCGCGAAGTGGCGCCGACGCTGGAATAGATCACGCCGCAGCGGCCTCGACCTTTTCGTTCGCCGTCGGCTGCTGCGCCTCGCGCGGCAGCGTGATGCGCACCACGGTGCCGGTGCCGAGCTTCGAGCGCAGCCGCATCGTTCCGCCATGCAGGCTGGTCAGCGAGCGCGCAATGGCAAGGCCGAGGCCCGAACCCTGATAGGTCTTGGTGAGCTGGCTCTCGACCTGCTCGAACGGATTGCCCAGCCGCCGCAGCGAGGCCGGCGCGATGCCGATGCCGGTATCGGCGATCATCAGCACGATCGAGTTGGGCAGCACGTGGCTCCGCACCGTGACCTTGCCGTCGTCGGGGGTGAACTTGACGGCATTGGACAACAGGTTGACGAAGATCTGCTTGACCGCGCGGCGGTCGGCCGTCACGGAAATGGTGCTTTCGATATCGGCGTCCAGCGTCAGATGCTTGTCCTCGGCGCGCCCCGAGACCACGCGCACCGACTCCGCCAGCAGCTTCGACAGATCGAGCTGCTCCATGTCGAGCTTCATGCGGCCGGCTTCGATCTTCGACATGTCGAGGATGTCGTTGATGACTTCGAGCAGGTATTTCCCGCTGGTGAGGATGTCGTGGCAGTACTCCTGATACTTGTCGGAGCCGAGCACGCCGAACATGCCGCTGCCCATGATCTCGGAGAAGCCGATGATGGCGTTCAGCGGCGTGCGCAGTTCGTGGCTCATATTGGCGAGGAATTTGGATTTCGCCTGGTTGGCTTCCTCGGCGCGATTCTTTTCCTGCGAGTATTTTTCGGCGAGATCGGCAAGCTCGGCCTGCGAGCGCTTCAGGTCGATCACGTTGGCGCGCAGGCGGGCGTCGTTTTCGATCAGCTTCTGCTCGTGCTCCTTGATGCGGGTGATGTCGGTGCCGACCGAGACGTAGCCGCCGTCCTTGGTGCGGCGTTCGGAGATGTGCAGCCAGCTTCCGTCGTCGAGCTGCGCTTCGAAGGTGCGGGCTCCCGGCGCTTGCGCGCCGGTCTCCTGCAGGCGGGTGCGCACTTCCGGCATGCTGCCGACCTCGATCACGGTCTCGTACGATGTGCCGGGGCTCACCGCCGTATCCGGCAGTTTGTGCAGGCGCTGGAAGTGCGAGTTGCAGAGCACGAGGCGGTCTTCTGCGTCCCACAGCACGAAGGCCTCCGGAATGGTCTCGATCGCGTCGCGCAGCCGCAGGTCAGCCTCCACGGTCTTCTCGGCGAGGCTCTTCTGTTCGGTGATGTCGACCGCTATGCCGATCAGGTGCAGGCCGGCGTCGGCCGAGGTGTGGCTGAGCTCGCAGCGCACCCGCAGCCAGATCCAGTGGCCGCCGGTGTGCTGCATGCGGAAGCTCTGGTCGATGTGGGTGATCTTGCCGGCGATCATCTGGTCGGCGATCGCAAACAGGTCGATGTCGTCGGATTTCACCAGCGCGTTGACTTCGCCGAAGGTAAGGAGGTCGTTGCGGGAGTCGAGGCCGAGCATCGTGAACATCGATGCCGACCAGAAGATCCTGCCGCGCGAGAGGTCCCAGTCCCACAATCCGCAGCGGCCGCGGTTGAGCGCGGTGTCGATCCGGCCGCGCACGGCGTCGTTGATGAGGTCGCCTTCGCGGGCGCGGGTCGACTGCCAGTGGAAGGCGAAGCCGAGGATCAGCACGACGAAGCCGGTGGTGGCGGAGAGCGTCACCGACAATGCGGCATCCGAACCCCACAGCGGCTCGTTCTTTTCCTGGATGACGATGACCTGGCCCGGGAGCGCTTTGACCAGCCGCGAGATCGCCATCGCGCCATTGCCGTTCGGAAGCGTCATGTCATTGACGACGCCCTGCTGGGCGGGGGCGGCGAGCAGTTGCGCCGTGCTGATGATGTCGAGGATGCGATCGTTGTCGCCAAGGCTGCCCTCGCCCGGCACGCGGGCCAGAATCCGGTGATCGGAGCCGGTGATGATGACATGGCGGCCGCCAGCCACGCCCCAGGCCGGAATCAGGTCGGGCAGCAGGCTCTGCAACCGCTCGATATTCGCGGCGCGGTCCTGCCGCACCGCGGCGAGCCGATCGAGCCGTTCGGCCAACAGATCGCTGAGGGCGGAGATATCGCGCTTCATGGCGGCGCGCTTTTGCCGGCTCTGGTCGATCACCTGCACGAAAGCGCCGAGGCAGATGGTGATCAGGAAGGCAATGATGAGTGTCGGCACGGCGCGACGAAGCGCCGGCTCGGCGGTGAGCAGCCGGTGATAGGCAGGTTTCGCGATCGATTGCGCCAATCCCTTGATCGAATCGGATTGGACAAACGCGTTCGCTGCATGCGCGCGCGCCATGCTTTAGACCCCCGCCGAAGGCTCTTTTGCACATTGTCCGGAAGCACCCCGTTGCTTCCGAATCATACCGATTTGAATCCAGATTTTCCGGGCTGTCGAGAGTCAACGATTCGTTAATTCGAAATAAATCTTGTCCAACGCGAATTAAGGCATCGTCAGGGCGAGTCCGAAACGGGAACGACACCGCAAACTACGCACGCGGCGGTTCGGCGTGGCTGACCACGCGCTTGATCGAAGGAAATGCACGGCGCAGCGCGCGCTCGATCTCGTCGACGCTCTCGTGCACCTTGATGACGCTCATCGACGGCGCGGCGCGGCAATGGAAGTTGACGACTTCGCCGGCGTCGGTGTCGCGCACCCGCACATTGTGGATGTCATGGATCGCGCCATTGCCGGCAAAGCGCGCCAGCGCGGCCTTGATGGTCTCGACGCGTTCGGGCGCGGCATCGGTGCCGTGCGGCAGTTCCGGCTCGAGCGGCTCGATATGGGTATCGACCTCGACATCCTCGCCGAAATCCTCGCGGATGTTGCGCTCCAGCACGCGGGTAACCTCATGGGCCGCCGCAAGCTCCATATCGCCGTCGACCTCGAGGTCGATGCCGACGATCAGCTTCTCGCCGAGATCGTGCACGGTGACGTGGTGGACGGCGAGGCCGGAATTGCGGGCGATCACCATGATGCGCTCGCGCACGCCCTCATTGTCGCGGGCGACCGGCACCGCGGTGAAGGTGAGGTCGGCGTCGCCGAGTACTTTGCTGACGGCATCTTGCGCGGCTTGCTTGATCGCCTCGACCCGGTCGATCGGGTAGGTGCGCGGCACCTTGGCGATGGCGTCGATGAAATGCGTCGGCCCGACCATGCGCACCCGCAGGCGCTCGACGCCGACCACGCCTGAAACCGAGCGGATCGCGGCGATGGCCTTTTCCCAAGCGCCCGCCGGCGCGCGGTCGAGCAGGGTTTCGATGGTGGACCGCCCGAGCCGCAGGCCGAGGATCGATATCATCACGGCAACGGCGATGGCGGCGGCCGAGTCCCCCCAGGCATAGCCGAGGCCGGTCAGCACCAGCCCGATGATGACGGCGATGGAGCCGAGCACGTCGGAGGCGAAATGCAGGGCGTCCGCTGCCAGCGCCTGGCTTCGGGTCTGGCGCGCCGTGCGATGCAGCGCCCGCGCGCGCCAGAAATTCACCGCGATATCGATCACCAGCACCACGAAGGGAATCGCCGAGAGCGTCGGCGGGGCTGCGCCCTCGCGCAGGCGGCTCCAGGATTCGACCAGGATGCCGCCGGCCAGCACGTAGAGCAGCGCGATGACAAACAGCGCCGACAGGCTCTCGAACTTGCCGTGGCCATAATGATGTTCCTCATCGGCCGGTTGGTCGGACACCCGCACCACCAACCAGGTGATGATGGTGGCGACCACGTCGACCGAGGAGTGCAGGGCCTCCGAGATCAGCGCGAGAGAGCCGATCGCAATGCCGACCGCGAATTTCGCCGCTGCCATGCCGGCGCTGGCGAAAATCGAGATCGCCGCGACGTTGGTTTTGAGGGTAGGGGAAAGACTCATGGCCAGCGGTTTAGCAGGGCGTCGTCCAACATTAAAGCCGACCGTCGAAGGCGCAATCGCCACTCACTTGCAGGAGCGATTTGTTGCGAATTATTCTGAGTTGTCGCGTCGTCCCTGCGAAAGCAGCCCCGTAGGATGGGTGGAGCGCAGCGATACCCATCAATGCCGATGCACATGGCGATGGGTATCGCTGCGCTCCACCCATCCTACGCAAACACACCTCCGCATTCTCGCGGCGCGATGCACCCGAGGTTTGCAAATTCATTCGCCCAGAAGAAGAGGGCGCAGGGAATGCCGGGTGCTTGCTGCACCCGCGGTCTCGTGTGCAAATAGCGCAAAGAGTACGCACACGAGCATACAGGTACAGCTGGAGCACTCCGGCATTCCCTGCGCAATGGTTTTACGGCTTATACCGCGCTCTCCCTGGAGACGAATTCCTTTTGCCTCCATCGCTGACGGATTGAAGGATTGTCAAAACCCGGTTGGGTCGACGCTCCTCCGCCAGCTTGACACCAGCAACGGGTGCCAGGACCACACGGCTTTGCCGTACGCAGCCTCGCCAGTCGTCCGCACGTTGTGTCCGCTCACGGAGCAAAGCCCGCCCTGCAAACACGACCACGCGCCCGACGCTGCCGCGTCCACCGCAACCCGCCCCAACGTTCGTGACGATGGCCAACGCCCCTCTACCGGGACGGGATGGCGGGATTTGTAAGGGTGATTTGGGTCTCGCGCGAAGAAGTATATTTTTTCAATCGAGACTGGATCGAGCAAGTCACGTTGAAGTCGCTACAGAAAATCGATTTTGCGCGCACCGGCCATTTGCTCCGGCGAGCAAAATAAAGAGAGGTACGGAGGGTTACATCAGTTCGGCGATACCAGTTGGTCGCGCGAATACGAGGAAACGGTTAAATGCACCGTAATTCCAATCATTATCAGGAGCGTGGTCTTGCCCGAGGCTAACGGGCGACCACCGTCACATGCGTCGTTTTTCAGGTTGACAGGATGAAGGGCGCACGAAGCTTCATATTTCTTTGACAAGCCGTTCAGACGAGCGTCACCACACGCGATGCGCGCCTTCAGCTTTTCGTAACATGCTGTCGACCGTAACTTGAATAGCGCGCTAGAGGCACGACAGCATTCTGCGTCGATACATTAGGCCCCCGATAGACATCCACGAATGCTCGCAGTCTGAACGAAAAATCCGTCGCCTAATTGCCAATCTTCATGTCGATCACCTTGCGCAAATGGAAATTACGTGCCCAGCGTCATTTCACAGCAGTTCGATTGCGAGAGTGGTCCGAACTTAAAAATACAAATCCCTTTGACAAGGCGCCAAAATTAAGCTCTACCTTTGGTTGTCTAGACAGATTCTGTTTAACGCGCGATCTCGCAGCCAACGGAGGAAAAATGTTTACTGCAGTCGAGATTGATAGCTTCGAAGAACAATCTTGGGAACGCCAGAACTACAATTCCTTCAAAGGCCAGCTATTCAGCAAGGACAAGAGCTTCCCCTGCGTGTTCGGTGTCGAAGCAAATGCGCCGCAGCACGCTTCGGTTTGGCTTCTTTAATTCCGTCGACTTCAACGACATGGTGAGGCTGGCGCATGACTTGCAATCCTTCCTAAGGATATCCCGGTCGCTTACTCCCTACACATCCTACGTAGCGTTTTTCGATCCGGCTATCGTCGCCTTTTCATTGCTGTCTGACTACGAGAACGCTTTTTGGCGCGTTCTAAATGCACTGAACTCCCTCGATAACAGGACCTGGCCGGAATCGATCGACCCGCGCGTCGATACGCCATCCTGGGAATTCAGCTTCGCAGGCGAGATGATGTTCGTCGTCTGCAATACACCCCTGCACCATTCTCGACTCAGCAGATATTCGCCCGGCTTCACGATTACCTTCCAGCCCCGCTGGGTGTTCGACAAGATAGGCGCCGGGACGGTTGCGGGGGATAGCGCGCGAGCCGAAATCCGCCGTCGCCTCGAGTCTTACGATTCGGTCGCTCCTTTTCCACGCCTCGGTGCCTACGGCGAGGAGGCTAACCGTGAGTGGGAGCAGTACTTCCTGCCCGACGACAACACCGTGACGAACCGTAATTGCCCGATGGTCGTAACAAACCGAGCCAGGCAACGCATTGTTGCCGCATAGGGGATTCTCAATGTCTGTCGAATTTCAATATAGCGCTCGCCCCACGCTCGAGGCCGCCGTCCAGGAGCTTCTACCTGAGACCGGCTCCATCGAAGTTCAACGCGATACACCTGGTCGTCGCCACGATTGGCATACACATCAAACGGACGAAACCCTGCTGATCATCGACGGCGAATTGTCCTTTGAGAGCGAGTTGGGACTGAAGGTCTGCCGGCCTGGAGATCGTATACTGTTGCCGCAAGGCGTACGTCACGCGTCCACGGCCGGCGTCGATGGTTGTATCTATCTTATCGCATTACGCCGGGTGTCCCAGCGCTCGTGACGCGAACATTCGACGGGAGCATTAGCGTCACGTCTAAGCGATAGTTGCTTCGCGGCGTTTGGTTCGCGCGGCGAGCACGAAGATCTTCACCGACTTCAATGGAGGCAAACATGCAGCAGCTCGTAGAAAGCGAACATAGGATACCCGACGGATATAGGCAGGGTCCGTACGAACTCGAGGTGTTTCGCTCGGCCTCGAATATTCCCCAACACTGCTGGGGCGGCATCATCGATCTGCTAAACGAGATCATCGCGACCAACTGGCGGATCGACACCCCCTGGTGGTCGCCCTCCGACACGCCCTTCCGGGAAGGATACGGCATTGCGTTTGTCCGACACGACGATCAGATCGTCGGCTTCACAATTTGGCGCAGGCTTGTTGTCAATGATCGACCAACGATTAGTCGATCGGGAATCGAGCTCAGGCCGGAGCATCAGGGCAAGGGACTGTTCGGCCTGCTGCTAAAGGGAGTGCTTGACGCCGAATTGTCGTCAGTTCTGGAGGGCGACGAGGTCTACTATTCCTG
Source organism: Bradyrhizobium sp. AZCC 1610 (assembly GCF_036924515.1). Taxonomy (NCBI): domain Bacteria; kingdom Pseudomonadati; phylum Pseudomonadota; class Alphaproteobacteria; order Hyphomicrobiales; family Nitrobacteraceae; genus Bradyrhizobium; species Bradyrhizobium sp. AZCC 1610. The sequence continues at coordinate 2,079,704 of NZ_JAZHRR010000001.1, forward strand.
GAGGACGCGTAATCCGGTTGCTTGGAGCGCACACGCCAAAGTCTGCACGCGGCTATTGCCTTCGCTGGTCGACGGCAATGACGACGGATCACTGCAGGACGTCGCGCTCCAGATTGCAAATACCCTTTACCCGGACAGAGCTCTGGAGCTTCCGAACATGGTCATTCGCAACTCTTATCCGAACATCACCTACCACCGCCAACCCTCATACGAAACCAATGGCGCATTGACTGAGAAGTTCAGGCGCCTCATTCCTGATACGGCGGACGCGATCTTTACTGTCGGGACAATCAGGAAATCGGGCTCAGCCGCTTGACATTGCATCGGGACCAGACGGTGCAACCCAAACCTCATGACGCCATCGCTCCGATTTCTCGGCGCGATCTTATCGCTTGGACTTGCGTATCGAGCGCCTACGCCGTCGCTTTTTTGCAGCGCGTTTGCCCGCAGACCATCGTCGACGATCTGGCGCGCGATTTCGGCGTAGGTGCCGACGGACTAGGGATCATCGCATCGGCGTACTTCATCGGCTACATGCTGATGCAGTTTCCCGCCGGCGTGCTGGTGGATACATACGGTGTCAGGAGGCTCGTCATCTGGAGTCTCGCAGCATCCTCCTCTGGAACCTTGCTGTTCGCCGCCGCCCCCAATGTCCCGATTGCATTTCTCGCGCGGCTTATCATCGCCTGCGGTGATGCGCTGATCTTCACGGCGCTCATCAAACTCGTAGCGCAGCAATTCCGGGAGCGCCAATTCGGGATCATGTCGGGCCTTTCGCAATTATCCGGCTACGCAGGTGGCGTCTTGGCGGCCACACCGCTTGCACTTACCGTGGCATGGATCGGCTGGCGCGCCAGCTTTGCGGGCATCGGCGTATTTTGCTTTTTCAACCTTGTTCTTGCTGCCTCCATCCTGCCGGTGCGAGTTTCGACGGCCAAGCCGCCGGTTCTCTCGGCCATCCTGTTTTCGGCATTGGCCGAGTTAAAGAGCCGAGAAAGCTGGGGATGTCTGCTGACATTTTCGTCGCATTTTGTTGCCGTCACGACCATCTCAGGCGTCTGGGGTGTTCCATTGCTGACGGACGCCTACGGACTGGAGCGGCAGCACGCCACGACCGCACTGGTGTTGTTTATGGTTGGCTGTATGGTCGGTTCTGTAGTGTTCGGGCACTTTGTGGACAGGATCCAATCTTTGGTGCGTGCGCACATCCTGATGTGCCTGCTTCGTTCGGGCTGCCTGGCTCTGCTGATACCGACAATCGGAACTGCTATCGGCCTCGAAGCGGTTTTCGGAGCGTTCGTGATCCTGGGCCTGGTGGCCGGAGGCATGACTCCCATGATTCTAAAGGCGGTGAGAAATATCTATTCCGTTGCGCGCCTCGGTACCGGCGCAGCCATCAACACGACTTCAGCCGGATTGCTGACCGCGTCCCTGCAGCCAGTCCTAGGGTATGCTCTCAGCGCGAGCTGGAGTGGCATGCAACGAAATGGAGTCCCCGTCTATTCTGCGGCCGGATACAATGCCGTCGTTCTGATACTGGCATTCATCTCTCTTCTCGGAATCGCCGGGGTAATGCTCATGAGGCGGCGGATTTGATCCGTGGCACGCGCGATCGAGGTGGTTGAGCGCCTCACCGTGCAACAACGGCAGTAAATGTCTCCACGCAACAAGCGGGATGTTGGGTTCGCGGTCTGGCGTAGAAAAAGAAAGAACGGGGGATGTCGGTTCCCAACGTAGCACCGATCATCGCAAAAGACTTGGAGACCAGGCCGCCTGGTTAGTTCACCATTCCGCCGCCTCGCGCGCCTCGAGGATAGGTCCCTCGACCGGCACCGTGACAAATTTAGCTTGGCTTTCCCGCTGTGCAGACGGCCGCGTAAAGGTGCCTGCTCAACGTTCGGGAGCTATCGCCAAATTTTGGTGACGGCGGGGGCCGGTCAGGCGGCGGCGGTTTTGGGCTGACGGTCGGGATTTCGGTGACGGATTTTCGGTGACAGTGCATTTAACTTGCGTGTGATGCTCGCGAAGGCGTCTATTGCACCCCTGGACTGAGACACGCTAACTTCTGTGACAGGCTCATTTCGAGGATGACCTGTGGCAGCAAGAGGAAAGATCCGTCAGCGAGAGTAGGTTAGAACAACAGGCGAAGGAATGCTGCGCTCACCTGTTGGAATCTATCGGCAACTTCACGGTGTTGAACTATGAAGAAGGTTTGCGCGAAGCCTTTAGCCGACGCGAACGTCAATCTTGACGACCTTCGGCAAGCGCAGGGCTTAGCCGAAGGCGTAATCGGCCGCTGCATCTCAACAAGACGGCGGATTACGCTTCGTTAATCCGCCCTTCGTGCTGCTTTCGAGCCAACGGGAACCCCGGTAACGCGGCGCCGCAGTCCTTGACGTTACCCCGATTCGTGTCCATATGTCGGCCAGTCGACACTTGGCCGAACTGCTGGGCGCTTTGCCTTGCCAGTGACAGGCACGCACGTTTCAGACCCGTCTCCAAACATCGATCAACCGACGAAGGTGCCGATCCGTCGGTGTCTCGATCCTACGTGCACCGTCAGAAGGAAATATCTCTTTGCATAAGACAGCTGTGCAGTGCTCTAACAGGCAAGAGGGCGCTGACTTCATTCAACCTGCCTCTATTCAACCTCCTGATGGCGGCGATGACGTCCTCAACGCCCGGCGTTGGCAGCGCATCCTGGCCAACTACAGCACCCCAAGCCGGCTGCGCAGCATTGCCGAGCTGGCGATCACGGCTTTGCCGCTCATCGTGTTGTGGGCCGCGGCCTGGTACACGTTCTCCCTCGGCTATGCCTGGGCTTCGTTCCTGATCGCGGTTCCGGCTTCCGGCTTTCTGGTACGTCTGTTCATGATCCAGCACGACTGCGGTCATGGCACCTTTTTTTCCGGCCGTCTGGCGAATGACTGGGTCGGCCGCGTCCTTGGCGTGGTCACCTTCACGCCCTACGACTGTTGGCGCCGCTCGCATGCGATTCATCATGCCACCACCGGCAACCTCGATCGCCGCGGTATCGGCGATCTCGATACGCTGACCGTGCGCGAATACCGGGCCCTTTCCCGGTGGGGTCGTCTGAAATACCGTCTTTACCGCCACCCGCTGATCATGTTCGGGGTCGGACCAGCCTATCTGTTTCTTTTGCAACAGAGGCTTCCGGTCGGCCTCATGCGCAATGGCTGGCAGCCCTGGGCCAGCACAATGGCAACCAATCTCGCGATTGCCGGCATCGTCGCTGTGCTCACATGGTTTATCGGCATCAAGGCGGTCCTGCTCGTGCACCTTCCGATCATGCTTCTCGCCGCCACGACCGGCGTATGGCTGTTCTACGTGCAGCATCAATTCGAGCACACCATGTGGGACCGCGACGACAGCTGGGACCTGCGTCAAGCCGCGCTGCACGGCAGCTCCCATTATGAACTGCCGGGGCTGCTACGCTGGTTCACGGCCAACATCGGTATTCACCACGTGCATCACCTCTCCAGTCGTATTCCCTATTACCGGCTGCCGCGCGTGCTGCGCGACCACCCGGAACTGCGCGACGTCGGCCGCATCACGCTGCTGCAGAGCTTTCAGTGTGTACGGCTGGTGTTATGGGACGAGGCGCAGCGCCGCCTGGTGTCGTTCCGGGAAATTTGAGGCGGGATCTCGCATAATCTCGAGATCGATTGCGCGTAGGGCGGATTAGCCGAAAGGCGTAATCCGTCGCTTCGTCTCGAATAAGATGGCGGATTACGCTGCGCTAATCCGCCCTACGCGGGACACCCCACGGCGGCAAATATCAAGATTGAATAACGGCCGTTCGACATCGCATAATCCTCCGGTTATCAGGAGGAACGGCAATGCAATTGCGGGTGTTTGGGCGTACGGGGATGCAGCTCTCGGTGCTGGGCTTCGGCTGCGGCGCAGTGGGCGGATTGATGGTGCGTGGCGATGCTGCCGACCAGGAGCGTACCATCGCACGTGCGATCGCCGCCGGCGTCAACTATTTCGACACAGCGGTGCAGTACGGCGATGGTGAATCGGAAAAGAATCTTGGCCGCGTTCTGCAAAAGCTGAAGCCGGCCAATGTGGCCGTCGGCACCAAGGTGCGGTTGCCGGCCAGCGAGACCGGCCGCATTGACGACGCGATCAGGACATCGCTCGAAGGCAGTCTGGCGCGGCTGCGTCTTGACCGGGTCGACATCCTTCATCTGCACAATCCGATTACCGAGAACGGCGGCGGGTCGGCGCTGAGCGTCCGGCAGGTGCTCGACGACGTGGCGCCGGCGTTCGAGCGGCTGCGTCAGCAGGGCAAGATTCGTTTCCTCGGCATGACGGCGCTCGGCGATACGGCGGCGCTGCATCAGGTGATCGATGCACGCGTGTTCGACAGCGCGCAGGTGGTCTACAACATGCTCAATCCATCCGCGGCCTGCGAATTGCCGGTGAACTATCCGGCGCAGGATTATGGACGATTGTTCGATTCGACGAAGGCCGCCGGCGTTGGCGTCGTGGGCATCCGCGTGCTGGCCGGCGGCGCGCTGTCGGGCTCAGCCGAGCGTCATCCGATTGCGGGGCCGGCGCCCGAGCCGATCGGGTCGGCGATGAGCTACGATGCCGATATCGATCGCGCGCGCCGCCTGATGCCGCTGGTAGAGGAGGGCTTCGCCACCAGCCTCACCGAAGCCGCCACGCGGTTTGCGCTGTCGCATCCGGCGATGGGCACGATCCTGGTCGGCATGGCGACGCCGCAGCAATTCGAGGACGCGCTCACCGCGGCCGAAAAAGGCCCGCTGCCGCAAGCCGCGCTCGACCGGCTGTCAGCACTGCGGCAGGCATTTTCCGGCGAGCCACGATGATCGCCAATGGTTACCGACAGGGACTGATGGTGGGCACGGCGTGAAGAAGGCCTTTGCCCCCTTAAAAAGGTGCGTCGATCCTGCTGTCCGAATTCTGCAGCGCGGGTGCCTACCTGGCGTCGGGCTGCGGTGTAATCGCCGACAAGGTCGGGCGCTTATACGAATGCAGATCCTTTCGTCGAACGCCAAAATGGCAAATGACGGTATCGATGCTTTCATCTGGCCTTCGCAACCTTCGTCCATGCTGCGCCAGCCAGGCCTGTATCCTTACGATCGAAGCCCGGCCCAGCCCGCTGATCTCCGAAAGCTCACGCCGTGTGTGCAAGGATATGATCTCGGGAAGGAAAACGGTGCGATCCGAAGCGCATCGCACGACGAACGATGCGTACGGTGCATTCGTCATCAACTGAATGATCCTGTCCGGCAAATCCGCGCCGGAAGTGACGGCAACCTTGTTTGCTCTTGCCATATGAAGCAGCTTGATCCTGAACACGATTAAGTCGGACGAATCTGAATCATTCCAAGTTTGCTCGCAACAATACATGACCGCGTCAAATTATCACGCGTCATGAATGGATGGGTTCAGCGCACGCCGCACTTTAGAATTAGAACAATTAGAAATTCCTGCACCCAACTTGAAAGTTCGACTCGCGACGTTGCTCAGTCGCCACAGACGCAATCAGTCGTGCACGCACACCATCACCTTAGATGACTTCTACTCGCCCATTCCACTTGGGAAGTTAGAACGACTTCGTGGGAGTTGGGGTGAAAGTATGACGTCTACGATTGCGACCGGAAATGTTGTGCGTGTTATTTCGTTGGGAGCAGTGAGCTATCTTGCACTCTCTCTGGATATTGCGAGCGGTCAGAAAGCATTCGCGCAGTCGAATTTGCCGCCCGTCACCGTCGATGCTCCAGGCCAGCAACGCATGCGGCCTGCGGCGCGGCGATCGCAGACATCAGCCTCGCGTGTCCAACGGCGCGTTGCCGCGCCGGCGCCTCGTCGTGTGGAGCCGGTTCCATATGTGACGCCCTCGACCGGAGCTCTCGGTGCGCCGCCGGCTCCCTATGCTGGCGGACAAGTGGCGACGGGAGCCCGACTCGGATTTCTGGGCAATCGCGGCGTCATGAATACGCCGTTCAACCAGACCAGCTATACTGCGGAGCTGATCCAGAATCAGCAGGCGCGTACCGTCGGGGATGTCCTGTACAACGATCCCTCGGTTCGGATGAAGACGCCAGCCGGCAACGGCATCGACGGCTTCTACATCAGAGGCTTCTACCACGACAGCGGCGACTACGCCATGAACGGCCTCTATGGAATGGCGCCGTTCTATGCAACATCGGCCAACTACCTCGAACGTGTCGAGGTTCTGAAGGGGCCGGGCGTGCTGCTCACCGGCATGCCGCCTGCGGGTGCCATCGGTGGCAGCATCAACCTGGTGACGAAGAGCGCGCCCGACTTCGACATCACACAGCTGACCGCTAGATATATATCCAAGTCCCAAGTCGGAGCGCTGGTCGATGTGGCGCGGCGCTACGGCGAGCACAAGGAATTCGGAATCCGGTTCAATGGCGGGGGAGGCGGCGGACAGACCGCGTTCGACCGGCAGACCGATGAGATCGGCAACGCCGTGCTCAATATGGACTACCGCGGCGAGCGTGTGCGCTTCTCCGCCGATCTCGGTTACCAGGCCGAGAATCTTTCGCCGCCGCTGCGGTTTCTGACGTTCAACACCAGCCCTCCTTTTGCGACCAGCATAGCGGTTCCGCCGGCACCGGCGGCCGGCACCAATTACATGCCGGACTGGGCGTCGTGGAAACCGAGGGATACGTTCGCGATGGCGCGCGGCGAAGTCGATCTGACCGAGGCGGTCACTGCATATGGCGCGTTTGGATACCACAAGAGCGAGATCGACTTCATCTATGCGTCGCCGCGCATCACGAACGCCAACGGCAACTGGACGGCCATCCCGTTCAATGGGCGTGACGTCTATGACAATTATGCGGGTGAGGTCGGCGTTCGCGCCTCGGTCGACACCGGGCCCGTCAACCACCTCCTGACTGTCAACTACTCGGCCTTCGATCGGGACTACAGCTCATTCGCCAAGGGAGGCGCAGCAGTCTCCTCGAATCTGTACAACCCGGTTCCGCTCCCCTTCCCGAACTTCGCCGCCGTCGCCCAAAATCTGCAAACCCAGACAAAGCTTACCAGTATCGGCATCGCCGACACGATGTCGATGTTCAACAACAGGCTTCAGTTCGTCGTTGGGGCCAGGCGGCAGACGGCGGGTGCGGAAAGCATCAACGCCTTGATCCCTGCCAACAACTCGCGCGTCGATGTTCCGACCTGGAGCCCCGGCTTTGCAGCAATCGTGAAGCCGCTGGAAAACGTCTCGCTCTATGCGAATTATATCGAAGGCCTCAAGGCGCCAGAAGTCGTCACCGGAGTCGCGACGTACTCGAACGTCGGAGATATCATTCCGCCCGCTCAGACCAAGCAGAAGGAAGCTGGCGTCAAGGTCGATATGGGCCACATCACCTTCACGGCGAGCGTGTTCGATATCACCAGCCCGAACACGATGTCGGTCCCCGTGCCGGGAAAGATCTTGCCCGCAAGGCGACTTGCCGGCGAGCAGCGCAATCGCGGCGTCGAGTTGTATACCTTCGGCGAGGTGACGCCGACGTTCCGAGTGCTGGGCGGCGTGACTTTCATCGACGGCGAAGTGGTCAAGCAATCGGTCTCGCTTCCGACTCTGGGGACCATTTTCAACTTCAACGGCAAGAAGCCCGTGGGTGTGTCGGAGTACAATGTCAATCTTGGCGCCGAATGGGACACCCCTTTTCTGAACGGGTTCACGCTGACGGGCCGGGTTATCTACACCAGCGAGAGTTACGCCAACGATGCGAATACGCAGGAGTTGCCGGCGTGGACGCGGGTTGACCTCGGTGCGCGCTACACCTTCCTGTCACCCTGGAACGGCAAGCCGATCGTCGTTCGCGCCAATATCGAGAACGTCTTCAACGAGGCGTACTGGAACTCCTATCGCACGGTCAGCAGCGCCACATCCCTCGGCGCCCCGCGCACCTATCTCGTGTCGACGACGTTCAACTTCTGAGGGGAGGGAGCGCGACTTGGCGGCGGCGAACTCCAGTGTTCCGGAACCGGGCCGCCTGCAGCCATGGCTACGGGCGTTGCTGGCCGGGCCCTGCGCGCTGGGGCTCACGGTTCTCATCATCGCCGTGATGCCGTTCTGGGTGCCCAAAGGAAGCGGTGGAGTTGACCACATCGCGTTTCCGTTGTTCTTCATGCCGGCGATCTGGGCCGTTATCTTCTTCTATGCCTTGCTCGACCGGAGCCTCGGCCGCATCGCGATCGTCATGACGGTCATCGCCGTCATTCACCTGATCGCGTTGCGAGGTTTTCTGTTCGGCTGAGACGATCCCTCGACCCGCGGAGAAGCCGTGATCAACCTGAAGGCGCGCGAAACCAGGACGTTGGTGGCGGTCCACGGCTGGGCCGGCGCGGTGCTGGGCCTGCTGTTGTACGCCGTGATCGTTACCGGCACGGCCGCGGTGTTCGCGAACGAAATCAAGGCCTGGTCCGGCGGGCTGCTCGGCACGAGCGAGCCGCTGAGCCAGCCGCTCAATGCCGTGCTCGCGCGGCTGGAGGCGGAAACGCCCGAACAGTTCCGCGCGGATCTCGCCTTGCGGGCGACACCTGCCGGGAATGTGTTGGCGTTCTTTCATACCGACGAGACCATCAATGGCGCGCGCCGCGAGCGCGGGATCCTCTATACGATCGGGCCGGATGGCCGGGTCGTCTCGCGCGCCGAGGGCTACGGCAACGAGCTTGCGGCCAACGATCCGTATACGGCGCTCGGACGTTTCTACGTCGATCTGCACGTGCGGCTGCACGTGCCCAATCCATGGGGACTGATCCTCACCGGCATCCTCGGTCTCGCCATGCTGGTGGCGGCGGTCTCGGGCATTCTGATGCACCGGCACCTGTTCAGGGATGTTTTCATCCTGCGCGGACGCGACCGGCTGGTGGGCCTGCGCGACCTGCATTCCGTCGCAGGCACCTGGACCCTGCCGCACGCGTTCGTGCTCGCGTTCACCGGCGCCTATCTCAGCTTCACCATCGCGGTTGCGCTACCGATGCTGGCGAAGATCGCCTTCAAGGGGGATGTGCGCGAGATGGTCACGACGCTCAATGGACTGCGCGCTGTCGACGCGCGTCCGGCGGTATCAGCCAATCTCGACGACATGCTGTCCGATGCGCGCAAGCGCGCCGACGCGCCGCTGCTGATTGCCGGGTGGGAAAACCGCGGCCGCGCCGATTCGCGTATCACGATATTTCCGGCGCCCAGGAGCGGCGATCTGACGGCGATGCGCCTGATCTACAACGGAGCAACCGGCGAACTGATCCGGGAGCGGCCGATCATCGGCATGAAGCCTTCGCTGGGAGCATCCTTGCTCGGTCTCATCAGCCCGGTTCACTTCGGCAATTTCGCCGGATGGTGGTCGCGCGCCGTGTGGTTCGCGCTTGGCGCGGCGAGCGCCTATGTGGCCTGGAGCGGATTGAATCTCTGGGTCCGGCGACGCGCCGACCAACGCGGCTGGCGCGCGCTCGGGCGGATGACGGCATGGGTCGGCGGCGGCCTCCCGTTTGCGATGGCGGCAGCGGCAGCGGCCTATTTCGTCAGCCTGCCATCGCTGACAACAGTGTTCTGGACGCCGGCGGCCTTTCTGGCCGCTGCCGCGCTCGCCCTGGTCCCGGCACTGCGGATGCGCAGGATTGAGCGGGTCCCGCCGCTGCTGTTTGGCGCAACCGGCGTCCTGCTGATGGCGCTTCCGCTGCTACGTGCGGCGGCCGGCGGCCCAAATTGGCGCGCGGCGCTCGCGACCGGGCAGAGTGCGGTGCCGATCATGGATTTCCTGGTCGTGCTCGGCGGCGTCGCGTGCGTCCTGTCCGCCACCACGGCATTGCGAACCCGCGAGCAGGCCACGTTCAATGCCGGCGCCTTCGTGCAGTCCGCCGAATGATGCTGCTCGGCTGGCTCGGCCTATCCGGCGCGCTCGTCAGCGCCGCCTGCATAGCGCTCCTTGCGGCGGTCGATCCGAAGCGTCGCGGCATCGCTCCCGCGCGGCCCGGCTTGCGCGGGCTGCTCTTATCAGCAACGTTCATGCCCGGCCTCGCACTCGGCGTCGCCGGCCGCTGGAGCGATTTCCTGATCTGGGTCGGCGCGGCCGCCATCCTCGGATGGGCGATCGCAGCGCTGGCCAACACGCGCCGAAGGCCTCGTCCGTAGGGCGGGCCAGACTTCAGGGGTAACCAGCCCCCGCAATTTCCACATCGACCACGTCGATCCGCGATGACGATTTGCGTTGCCGGAGTTCTTCGTAGGACGTCGCAGCGCTCAGGCAGAACAGGGTTCGCCGTTCGGGCCCGCCGAGGACGCAGGCGAGGGCGCGGCGGCCGGGCACTTCTATCCGCTGCAGCTCGCGCCCGCCGGGGTCGAGGCGAATGAAGGCGTCTTCTTCGAAGGCTGCGACCCACACGGCGCCTTGCTGGTCAAGGCAGATGCCATCCGGAGATTTCATGCTTCCGAAGCGGCCACGAAACTTCAGGCTGCCGTCAGCCTCGATGTCATAATCGGCGAGGCATGCGCCATCCATTTCGGCCACGACGAGCCGGCGATGGTCGCTTGATACGGCAATGCCGTTGGGAAACCGCAGCCCGTCGGCGACCACGCGTGCCGCGCCGCCCGGCATCACCAAAATGATGCGGCCGGGAGCGCCGCGATCGGGCGGCGGCGGCATATCGAAGCCGAGATCGCCGACATAGGCGCGGCCCAGCCCATCGATGATCATGTCGTCGATCGCGCCGGTGGCTATCCCGGAAAGATCCGCATAGAGCGAAAGCCGGCCGTCGGCACAGGTCATCAGGCGTTTGCGGTACATCGTCAGCACGACAAGCCGTCCGTCCGGCAGGATGCCTGTGCCGCAGGGCGTGTCGTCCTCGAATTTCGCATGCTGCTCGCGCTCGCCGGACGGAGAGAGGCTGAGCAGCGTCCGCTCCATGCAGTCGACGAACCAGAGCCGGCCCGCATGCCAGCGGGGCCCCTCAAAGTAGCGTCCGCCATCAAGCACGCATCGCAGCTTCATCGGCTACAGCGTCACCACGATCTTGCCGAGGTGCTTGTTGGCTTCCATGTGCTCGAATGCCTTGCCGATCTCGGCGAACGGATAGACCTGGTCGATCGGCAATTGCAGTTTTCGCGATTCCACCGCGCCCCAGATGTCCTTTCGGACCTCGTCAAAGATCTCGCGGACTTCCTCGATGGTGCGGGTGCGGAAGGTGACGCCGATATAGTTGATGCGGCGGGCGGCGTGCAGGTCGAAATTGAAATCGGCATGGGTGCCGCCGAGCCGGCCGACATTGACGATGCGGCCCTTGACCTTGGTCGCGGCGAGATTCTGGTTTGCAACCTTGCCCGAAACCTGGTCGACGATCAGGTCGACGCCTTCGCCGCCGGTCGCCTTCAGCACCTGATCGACCCAGCCGGGATCGCTGGAATCGATCGCGAGATCGGCGCCGAATTCCTTCAGCCGGCCGCGGCGCATTGCGTCCGTGGACGAGCCGATCACGAGTTTTGCGCCCTTGAATTTTGCGATCTGCATCGCCATCAGGCCGACGCCGGAGCTGGCGCCCTGGATCAGGACGGTCTGGCCTTTCTGCAGCGCGCCGTTGGTCACAACCGCATTGTGCATGGTGGCGAGTGCGACGGGGAGGGTGGCGGCTTCCTCGAAATTCATGTTCGAGGGCGCGCGGAAAAGGCGTCCATGATCGGCCAGCGTGTATTCGGCAAACGCCGCGCCGCCCGAGCCCATGATCTTGTCGCCGACCTTGACGCCCTTGGCATCGGGGCCGAGTTCGGCGACTTCGCCGGCCCATTCCATGCCGAGCACGGTGCCGACGCCGCCGGCCGCGCCGTGCACATGGCCCTTGGTCATGCCGAGGTCGGCGCGGTTGAGGCCGCAGGCATGGACCTTGACCAGCACCTGTGTGCCCTTCGGCGAAGGTTTTGCAACCTCAGTGATTTCAGCGCCGTTGGCGCCGTAGACATAGGCTTTCATGGTCTCTTCTCTTTGTTGGAGGCGCAGGCCGTTTATTCGGCGGCCTGACGCTGCGCGCCCGACATCATGCCTTCGAGCCGGCTCTGGATGATGGCTTCCGCGTCGCGCATGATGCGCGACACCAGTTCGGCGCAGGTCGGAATGTCGTGGATCAGGCCCTGGACCTGGCCGGCCGACCAGATGCCTTCATCGGCGTCGCCGGTGGCGTAGACCATCTTGCCGCGGGCGCCGGCGACGAGTTCGCGCACATCCTCGAACTTCGCGCCTTCCTTCTCCATCGCCACGACCTTGGTCGAGATCGCATTCCTGGCGACGCGCGAGGTATTGCGCATGGTGCGGAAAATCAATTCGGTCTCGCGCTCGTCATTGGCGACGATGCGCTCCTTGACGAGCTGATGGATCGGGCTTTCCCTGGTGCACATGAAGCGCGTGCCCATGTTGATGCCCTCGGCGCCGAGCGCGAGTGCAGCGACCAGGCCGCGGCCGTCGCCGAAACCACCCGAGGCGATCATCGGAATCTTGATCTTGTCGGCGGCGGCCGGGATCAGGATCAGGCCGGGCGTGTCGTCCTCGCCGGGATGGCCGGCGCATTCAAAGCCGTCGATCGAGAGCGCATCGACCCCCATCCGCTCCGCCGACAGCCCGTGACGGACGCTGGTGCATTTGTGGATGATCTTGATGCCGTGCTTCTTGAACTCGGCGACGTGTTCCTGCGGCTTGTTGCCCGCGGTCTCCACGATCTTGATGCCGGCCTCGATGATGGCCTGGCGATACTCGGCGTAGGGCGGCGGCTTGATCGCGGGAAGGATGGTGAGGTTCACGCCGAACGGCTTGTCGGTCATGCTGCGGCAGCGCGCGATCTCCTTGGTGAGGTCCTCCGGCGTCGGCTGCGTCAGCGCCGTGATCAGCCCGAGCGCACCGGCATTGGCAACCGCAGCAACGAGTTCGGCGCGGCCGACCCATTGCATCCCGCCCTGGACGATCGGGTGCTCAACGCCGACGAGTTCGGTGAATCGCGTCTTCATGTCTGCCCTCTGGTTTCCCCGGTGCGGGAGGCCCCGCACGACTTTCTGTGAGATTTCGGAGAACAGGATGCCGTCACCCCCCACAAAAGTCTACGGGGGGCGGGTGGAGCTCAGGGCAACGCCATCATGCAAAAGCGAGGACTTGTTCCGCTGTGCGGATTATTCCGTAGGGAGTCCGGCATTTCCGGGGATCACCTGCTAACCGGACGTGCTGCGGACACGCCAAAATCGACGCTTTTGACCGTACCGTCATTGGGCTGAACGGACATTGCGACGCAACACATTGCTGCCTTACACATTGCTGCTTTGGTTTTCATCCAGGGTGCTGTCCATGAATGATCCCCGCAAGGTCGACATCTACGCAGCCGAACACAAGCGCGACCCGTTTCCGTTCTATGCGTTTCTTCGCAGCGAGGCGCCGGTCTTCGAAGTTCGCGTACCCGTCCTGAAGCGGGCGTGGCTGATTACACGTTACGATGATGTAGTCTTGTGCCTTCAAGACAGCGATAGGTTCGTCAAGAGCCCGCGCAATGCTGGGCTGAATTCGCCCAAGTCAATGCCGTGGTGGACACCGACAAGTCTCAGGACACTCTCGGAGAACATGCTGGACCTGGACGATCCCGCACATCGAAGGCTGCGGGCCCTCATCAACAAGGCGTTTAGTCGTGCACGCATAGAGCAGTTACGAAACCGCACCGAAGTGCTGGCTGAGGGTCTCGTCGATCGGATGCGCGCAAAGTCGAAGCCCGACCTTATCGAGGATTTCGCGCTACCGGTTCCGTTGACCGTGATCTCGGAGCTGCTGGGCCTGCCCGAAGAGGCCCGGACAAGCTTTCGGAGGTGGACCAATGTTTTTCTCGGAGCGCGGTCGGAATTTCGCATGGCGCTCTCGCTGCCCTCGATCTTTGCATTGATGCGATATTTGCGGCGCCTCGTTGCTGCGCGCCGCCGCGCCCCGAAGGATGATCTCATATCCGCGCTGATCGCCGTGGAGGAGGGTGGCGACCGGCTGAGCGAGAGCGAGCTCATCGCCATGTTGGTGCTTCTGATCATCGCCGGCCACGAGACGACCGTGAACCTCATCGGGTCCGGAACGCTGGCGCTGATGGAGAATCCGCGCGAGAAGGAGCGCCTCCTTGGGGATTTTTCGCTGCTTGGGTCCGCGGTCGAGGAATTGTTGCGCTTCACGGCGCCCGTTGAGACCGCAACGGAGCGATATGCGGCCCAGGACGTTGACATGCACGGCACCAGGATCAGGCGCGGCGATGTTATTTTTCCCGTCATTGCCTCCGCCAACCGGGATGCTCAGAAATTCGCGGAGCCCGATCGGCTGGACGTTGCCCGCAAGCCCAATCCGCATCTTGCGTTTGGAGATGGCGTTCACTTTTGCGTCGGCTCGCATCTGGCGAAGATGGAGGCCGAGATCGCGTTCGGTTGCCTGCTGAGACACCTGCCTGAGTTGAGTCTCGCCTGTTCTGCTCACGAACTGCAATGGCGGGCCGCGCCGGTCGTTCGTGGCCTCAAGTCGTTGCCGGTCATCACGTAGTCGTTGTTGCACCGGAAGACCCGCCGGGTTTTCACCGCCAAGAACCCGCACGGTTGCTCAACAGCGGACAAAATTTCGAACTGGCGATATCCGAGTCAGTGGCGTTTGGGTGCTCGAAGTGCGTACAGTCTTTGGTAAATCATCGACTCGGGTATCCAATCAAGCAAGGTGTGTCCAAGCGGCAGCTTGATCAGGCGAGCGATAATTCTGGATGAAGGCGGATGCCAATAAACCGACAGGTTATAAAATTTAAGGGGAGTGAACCCCAGAGTCGTGAACTCGTGCATCAATCGCTTATGACTGAAGTGCCTTCTGTAGTCCACAATTGGACCCGAGAGCAGAAGTATTTTGTCAGGGTGTTCTTTGGCAACTTTCTCCAAAAACGCTCCCTGCTCTTGAAAGGACAGATAGTAGACGCATTCGAGGGCCGCGATCACGTCGTAACCCTCGAATGACGATTGTAAAAAATCAGCGCATTCAAATCTGGCATTTGGCAGGTTCAGCGATTTAGCGCGAGCAATCGCTACATCGCTTATGTCGATGCCAACCACGGATCGTGCTTTGCCAAAAATTGCGTGGGTCAAGTGGCCTTCGCCACAACCGAGCTCAAGAACGGATTTGTTCCGGATGAATCGCTTCAGACATCGGCGCAGGACCTTGTCCCTGAATCGCGCGTGGGAAATATGCCAGGGGTCGGGGGCCGCGTAATAGAGATTGAAATCTGTAGCCGTTCGCATCGCCGGTTTCCGCTGCGTGCCTGGTTGAAAAGCAAGCGCTCTTCGCAACGCCTAGTGCGCTACCACCCTTTCGTGCCATCGCGCTTCGAAAGTATCAGAGTCTTTCAGTGCCCGGGCTTGCGCGTCCAATGGATTGCCGGGCTTCTCCATGACAACGCTTTGAGCTTCTCTGTTGGAAGCGGGTTGCGCGGATGCTCCCTTGGGCCATTCCAACAACGATTTCGAAAGCATGGGCTGGCCTTCGTACCAGCACTTTCGTCCGTCAATAAGACGATAGGACCACCAACGCCCGTGCGGATTTGATGGTGCTGCGGCGCTGCATTGTTGTTTGGCCTGCGCGGTTGGCGTCCCAACTGGCAGGAGCGTAGCAATCCAGGCGGCCAAGGCGATTGATGGCAGTTTCCTCATTTGCGCACTGAGAGACTGCTCTGTTGCTGCAAGCGGCTTACAGCAACTACCAAATCGGGGCGTTCGAGAACTTCCACCAGCTTGTCGAGGATACGCTCATCGTTCTGCGGCCGGGGCCGAAGGTATTCTTCCAGTATGAGTTGCGCTTCGTTAATCGCCTGAAGAGCCAATTGTTGATCAGTCATCTCTTCTTCCCCATCAAAGAAATGCCGTGCAGCCGGGAAAAGAAGCAAGAAATCAAGCCGCCTTTTGGGAGATATCCCCGCTTTTTTGGAGTACCCGATCAATTTTTGTTTCAATGCGGAAGGCCCCCAGTGCCCAATCACGGCGCTTCCTGGTTCCACCCGCTTTCTCGGCACGAGGCCCTGTCTCCGCGTCGGCAGACCCGTCCGGCCGGGCATTACCGCCGAAGCTACCCCACAGGAGGCGTTCTTGGGGGTTACCACCTGCCACCCTATGACGCGCGGTTGAGAAAGATCGGCAGCCCGCGCTTGTTGCCGTAGATGGGGCGGTAGCGCTCCGTGTTGTACGTGTTGGCGACGTCCAATTTGCGCGGCCCGAGCTTGGCGTCAGGGATGCGCACGAGGTCGTAGCGCCCCTCCACCAGCGCCGACATGCGGCCGGTCTTGCCTTCCAGGATGGCATCGTAGGCCATGTTACCGAAAGTCAGGGCCACGAGCTTGTCCATGAAGTCCGGATTGCCAGATCGCAGGTCGTAGGTGAGGTCAGACGTGATCGTCTCCTCGCCGACGCGCCGCTTGATCTCGTCGGCGAACGATTCCGCCACGCTCGCCTTCTTGCGATGGCCGTAGGCATCGGGCTCGCCGTATTCCTGCACCTCGTAGCCCTCCCACGCGGCGCCCTCGCTGAGCACGACGAGCGCGTAGTTGCTTGGGTTGGCGCGCTTCTCCTCGACGAGCAACTGGATCAGCTTGTCGAGATCGAACTTGTACTCCGGTATGACGCACCGTATCGAGGTGGCGTACGCGGTGTAGAGCGCCGTAAATCCGGCATCGCGGCCAAAGACGCGGAAAATGCCGATTCGCTCGTGCGATCCGACAGTGGTGCGCTGCCGCTGGATGGCGTCGCTGGCGCGGGTGATCGCGGTCGAGAAGCCGATGCAGTACTCGGTGTTGCGGACGTCGTTGTCCATCGTCTTCGGGATGGCGATGATCTTGACGCCGAGATCGTTGAGCCTGGCTGCATAACTGAGCGTGTCGTCGCCGCCGATGGCGATCAGATGGTCGATGCCGAGCCCCGAGAGGTTCGCCAGCACCTGGCCGGTGACGTCCCACGTCCTGGTTGCGATGCCGCCCTTGGTGCTGAGCGAGGCTGGAAAGTCGTTGCTGACGAGGTGATCTGGCAGCTTCTTCATCTTGGACGGATTGGTGCGGCTCGAGTGCAGCACGGTGCCGCCGCTCCGGTCTATAGTGCGTGTGTTGTCACGGTTCAACGGGATGATGTAGTGGGACCTGCTGGCCGGGTCCTCGAGGTTCACGTGCGTGAGGGCCTCCCAACCACGGCGGAGGCCGACGACCTCGATGTCGTTCTCGCTGCCGCGATATGTCACGCTCTTGATGACGGCGTTGAGACCGGGAACGTCGCCGCCGCCCGTGAGAATGCCGATGCGCCTTTTTGCCATACCCACCTCGCAGGCGGTCCGTTACTCGGCCGCTTCCGGCTTGCGCTCCTTGCGCACCTGAAAGCGCTTCAGCAGTGAAGACACGGTGTCGCGGAAGCCACCATACTCCAGCTCGGAATAGGGCAGCATCGCGGCTCCGGACCAACCCTGGCTGCGCATCTCGATGGCCTTGCGCTGGGCGCGCCGGCGGACCTCGTCCCACGCCGGGTTGTCGAAGAAATCGGTAAAGGACTCCGAAAAACGGCCGTCCTTGTCGATCGAAAAGCCGGTGCAGGAAACGATCGGGAGGCAGTACATGCCTGTCACCGGTGTGTTAATTGGCACAGGCATGAGCGGCATCACGTGCGAGCCGCGCGCATCGCCGCCTACGAAGTGCGCCTTCGCGAGCGGCGAGACGATTTCTTCGGGCGCCGGGAAAATCCCCTGGTTCCTGACGATCGCGACCGGATCGTCCTTGCCGGTGTACTTGCCTGCGATCGCGTGAAGACGCTGCGCCGAAACGGCGACGGCGACCTCGCCATGGGTCCGGGAAACGATGCGATCAATGCCAAAGCGCTCGTTGTCGCGGAGCAGCGCGGCAATGTGGTAGCCATCCGCGGGCGCGTCGAGTTCGATCACGCTGTCGCCGGCCGTGTTGTCCATGTCGATGACATGGAAACGGAATCCCTTGATCATCGGGGGCAGCATCAGCCCGGCGCAATACATGGGATCGGCAAAGGCGAGGTAGAGCGGCAGGTTGTAGGCGCCGGGGCCGCATTTGTCGGCGGCGAACACCATGAAGGACTCCGCAGGTCTCGCGCCCGAGAGGCTGTGGTCGAAGCTGAGCTCGGCGACGCCCGGGCCGGCGCCACGGACGTTTCCGGACGGTGCGTCGACGAGAAGATCCTGGCCGGCGCCATAAAGCCCGGAGGTTTTCGCGACCGAGGTGGCCGCGAGGAACGCCTTCCAGGCAAGTTGATGCACCTCGGAGCTCCCTTCGCCCCGTGTGTGCGTCATGATGATCGCAATGTCGTCGCCGGTGTGGCAGACGAAAGCGTCGATCAGCAGGCCATCGCAGATCGCCTTCGCGACCGCGCCCTCGACAGCCGCCATCATGCGTGTAGACGGTTTCGTGTGGCCGCCAACGGAGCCTATGTCAGCCTTGATGACCGAAAGGGTGAGTCTCATGAGCGTTCCCTCCGCCAGCGCAACGCAGCGCCTCGGCGTCCGCGCTTGCTGCGCCGGGGCGACGGCGCTGCTCATTTCCGCGAAAAAGAACGTCTAAGATTCCGTTCGGTTCCACAAATGCCCTTCTCGAAAGGCTCGGGCTCATCCGGTAGCCGGGATCATCGATCACCGTAAAGATCATGCCAGAAGCGATGGGATACCAGCGCCGCCATTTGCTGCGTACGAGCCCGCTATTTGGCACTTTTCGGAAGCGGGGCGGTTTCCGACCTGAGTCCGGAATGCGCGCCAAAGCGGAACATCGGCGTATTCGCGCCCGCCACTGGCGGCCTCACTGCATTTCATTCGCTCATCTCGCCGTGCAGTTCCGCTTTGAAACCGTCCGTATTTTCAAAGTTCACCGTCACCTTGTCGCCGTCGAAGCTCAACGTCCACGTCTGGATTTCTCCGCGTCCCAGGATCCGCCGCTCCATCGCAAAGGTGCGTTCGTTGATCCAGCGTCCCTTGGCGGCGTTTATCCCGTAAAGCGCCGGAGGGCTCTTGCGATAGAACCCGTCAAGCCCGACCAGTCCGGTAAATCGGTCGGTGGGCCGCTCCGCCTTGCCGGTATAGGTGGTGATCACCCACGACGAATCCGAATCGAGAAAATTCAACGTGAAACTCTTCACGCGAAGCTCGTTGTCGGTGAATTGATAGGCCTTTCCCGAAACCGTCTTGGCCAGTTCCGGCGCGCCGGCGACAGCGGTCGGCTTTTCTGTCGCAGCCTGGCGCGTCGCGTTGGTCAGCAACGTGCTCGCAATGGGGTCGGCGGGCAAAGGCTTGTCCGATTTGACCGCTTTGGAAATGTCGTCGATCAGCCCGGAGATCGAATAAAACTCGTTGTCCCGCAAGACGCCGGTCATGACGGCGACGATATCCTGTTTCGGAATGATCAGGATCAGTTGTGAATGACGGCCGCGCGCCATATAGGCTCCCTTGTCGGGAAGCGACCACCATAGATTTGCATAATGAAATCCATTGGTGGCGGCAATCTTGCCCTCCTTCGATCGTTCGACCCATGAGGAGGGAATGATCTGCTTTCTCTCCCACATTCCGTTGCGAAGGTAGAGATAACCAATTCTCGCCATGTCATGCGGTGAAAGGAAAAGTCCGGCCTCTCCAATCGTGACGCCCTGCGCATCGACGGCTCCCCATTTGGCGCTCTTGATGCCAAGCGGTTCGAACAGCTCCTTCTTCGCGAAATCGAATGCGTTCTGCCCGGACTTCCTGTTGATCAGCGCGGACAGCAGATAGGGGTTGCCGCCATTGTAATTGAACTTGGCGCCGGGCGCGCCTGCCATCGGCTGGTTGAGCACGAAGGCGGTACGATCAGGACTTTTGAACATCCGCATGAGCGTCTCGTCGGGGGTGTAAAACCGCTCCACCCACTCGATGCCCGAGGTCATGTCGAGAAGGCTCTGAACCGTCATCGCCGTTTTTCGGTCATCGACATTCTGAATTTCCTTGTCGGAAAACAGATCGATGACCGGATGGTCGACGCTATCAAGGCCGCCCTTTTGCAACTGGATCGCGGTCAGCGTGCCAACCACGCTCTTGGTGACCGATCTCAGATCGTGGCTGATGCCGGGGACGTAGGGAGCGTAGTAGGCTTCAGCCACGATCCTTCCATGCCGGATGATCATGAGGCTGTCTTGCTTGTAGGTGCCCACGGTCTCTATCAGCCGGGCAAGGCTGGCCGAGTCCATGCCTTGCTCTTCAGGGGTCGAAACAGGCCACGATTTCGTCGGCCAGACTTCCTGCAGATCCTGACCATCGGTCGCGCCAATTGCCGCATTGTATCCAGCAAGGCACTGAAACCCCGCAACCAGTGCGGCAATGGCCACCATTCGGAGACGCATTCGACATCCTCCCATCGACGCCCGTTACGGTGCGTCAGCAGTCACAGACGCGGCAATCATAGATTGAAAGCGTAACGGGATCGAGCCCCGGGAGCGCCTAACTGCCGGTTTTGGGGGCTTTTGGGAAGTGGGGGCAGCGTCCGACGTCAGTCCGTCATGCGCGCCCAAGGCGCACATCGGCCGATCAATCCGGATGAATGGGTTACGCCACAGGTTGAGGCGCCGCCGCCTACTGCCTGAACTCGTTGGTCAATTCGCCAATGCCGTCGATCGCGACCGTCACCGTGTTGACCGGCTCCTTCATGACGCCGATGCCGACCGATGTGCCGCAGGCGATTAGATCGCCGGGCAGGAGCGTCATGTTGTGCGAGATCTTCATCGTCCGGCGCTCGTCGCGTTAACTGACGATATTTCAGAATCTCAATTCCGCTGCGCAACTTTGACATCGCGAATTGCCAGATGAAGGCTGATCGTGCCCACAATGACGGGAAGTAGTCCCACGAGTATCCAAGCCAAATGCGAGCCAGCGCCGATCGTGCCGGCGGCAATCCAAATTCCAAAGGCGATGATACCTACCGAAATTGAGAGCGAGAATGCGTCATTCATGATGACCTCCAAAGGCCTATGCCTGTCGGATGAATGCCAGCCTGTCGTCAAGTTTCGGCATCAACCCGGGCCCGCCACTCAACCTCATCTGCCAGCTCGCAAAGGCAGGGCAGGCAGGCATGTCGTGGCTTTGTCGTCCGCCGTCTCCGGCTCGGCAGGGTCCTAAGAACCGCCTCTGGCGGGGAATAGCTTGTCTGTGGAACGATCGAGCCGCTTATCGGAGCCTTGCGCCCCGTTTAGATGACCGACGAGTTCGCCGGAAAGCCGATAGATATTGATGCCTTTTAGATTGTAAAGTTTTTGGCCCTTAAGGTCGAAGATGGCCGTACCGTCCGCCACCCCGACGTGGATGCCATTGCTATTGAAAATGTTGCCGCTCATGACTGACCTCCAGGCGAGGCTTCCGAACCAAGCTGCGCTTGTTGGACCCAGATAGCGAGACAATTCGGGCGCCGCGCCGGACACTTTGGGTGTATCCCGACGACCATCGCCAAGGCCAACCGAGGCAATTTAGCCCGGAGGCTTTAATATTCACCCGTGAGAAGCTTTGTGACCTCCGGCAATTTAAGGGGTCTGTTAGATCGCAGTCGACGCAGCGGAACTCGCGTCCTCCCGTTTTCACGGGCATAATCGACCAAAGCGGACACGGACCTTTTGGCAACCTATCAAGTCAACATCTCTGACTTATGGTTCGCCCGTCGCTGATGATGTAGTTTGACACGCGTTGACGCACGCAACGTTGTGGCGCGCAGCTTCAATCTAGTTTCCACACTGACCGCGCATGGCGATTTGCGTCTCTTGCTGCACAGCTTGGGAGGAGCTCGCATGAACAAATTGCTGCTAACGGCGACCTGTTTGATTGCACTCTCGATTCCGGCAATGGCGCAAAATACTGAGGTCCGGGTGATGCCCGATACGCTCACATGGAAGGATAATCCGGCCTTTCCGAAGGGCGTTCAGATTGCCACCTTGGTCGGTGATCCCACGAAAGCGGGCGAGGTCATCGTCTTACGCATCAAGTTTCCACCTAACTTCCAAATGCCTCCGCATACTCATCCCTATTCCGAAGTTGTCACAGTCATAAGTGGTGACGTCGGCACTAGCCATGGTGAAAAATTCGAAAAGAAGGGTGATCTCCTAAAGCCAGGCTCGTTATGGGTGTATCCCGCAAAACACCCGCATTACGCTTGGACCGGAAGCGAGGAAGGGATACTTCAAGTTCAATTTACCGGCCCAGGTGGCATCGATTACATCAATCCGGCTGACGATCCGCGCAAACAGTAGCCGCCCGCATTGCAAGAGGCCGTCTCACGCGGACACTTTTCTGTCCGGTATTCCAAGGGAGGATGTCATGCGGTCTTCTCCAAAAGTAGCGAGCGCAGCACTTGCCCTGTGCATGGTGTTGTTATCGTTTGGCTCCAGCGCTTTGGTCGAGCCGAAAGCGAACGCGGAGGTGGCGGCGGCGACCTCGGCATGGGGGCAGGCTATTGGCGAAAGCGATCCCGAAAAGGTGTTACCGTTCTATTCGGATGATGCCGTGCTCTGGGGCACGCTGTCGCCGACCGTGCGCTCCGACCGGGCGGCGCTGCGAGACTATTTCGTGACCGCCTTC
The DNA here is from genome assembly GCF_036924515.1 of Bradyrhizobium sp. AZCC 1610. NCBI lineage: Bacteria > Pseudomonadati > Pseudomonadota > Alphaproteobacteria > Hyphomicrobiales > Nitrobacteraceae > Bradyrhizobium > Bradyrhizobium sp. AZCC 1610. The sequence continues at coordinate 2,102,344 of NZ_JAZHRR010000001.1, forward strand.
AAGGTTCTGCCCGGCCTCAAGGTCGCCTTCGGCGATCAGCTGATCCGCGTGTACGGGAATGCGGCGGTCAATACCGGCTACTATACGTTCTCCTACGTCAAGGATGGCGAGACGAAGAGCTTGCCCGCGCGCTACAGCTTCACCTACGTCAAGAACGGCGAGCGTTGGCTGATCGTCGACCACCATTCCTCGGCCATGCCATCAACCCCGAGATAGCCCACCAGGTTGTCGATTGGTGACACCCGTAGGGCTCAGCTGCGGCGCGTTCGTGGCTATCTGTTCGTCCGGACTTGGCCTGAAGCCGCCGATCTGCGAAACCATCGCTACTGGACGAGAGGCGAACCAGGTTCGTACCGTCACGTCACTTCCGTGACTGACACGTTTCGGACTTGGCACTCGCGATCGGCGATGTCTGTTCATCGGGGGATTGTGTTGAAAAAGTCCTTTTTCGTTGATGACTGAAAATTCTCAGGACCGCTGGTGCGTCTCTCTCGCTGCGGGGTGAGGGACCACATCAATTATCGCAAAAATGATCGCTGGCCCTCGTATCGATTCTACAGAACCTAGCAGTGACTGAAATCGCCAATGCGCTACATTTGCGAGATTTTAGGAGTCCCGCGATTTTCGAGTTTTTCAACACAATCCGGGGTAAAGCGGAAATCGCTCCTGACCGCGCCGAAGTCTGAAAATGACCCCATTGCGGACTTCACCCCCGACCTGACTGGCGGGAGCGGGGCCTCGGGCAAGACAATGACACCTCTGAGATCTCACGGTGTTATCCATAGACTAACGTGCAGCCCGCACATCGACAAGATTATCGTCGCGGCAACGGCGGCGCCGACCCCGATGATTGGCCAGGCAACCGTGCTGGCCGTTGTGATCGAAACGCCATGGGACAGGAGCGCACCTCTTAAGCCGCAGGCCAGATGAATGAACAGCGCCCAAACCGCCAGCGAGTAGTGCGGGATGAGCCTCACATTCCAGGCATCGTGCAGCAGACCGGTCGGCGCGCCGGACGCAAAGAGAAAATCGGTGTCGACCTTCATCACCATGCGTCCCAAGACGAAGACGGCAATTATATGTGACACGATGTACAGAGCCAGATATATGCCGGCTGTCGTTTGCAGAGTTGCGAACAGATCCGCCTTGACACGCATGCGCACCCCCCACAGGGCAAGTCCGCTCGCGATCTGAAAGATGAACAGGGTGACGAGCAATGGCTGGACAGTGTCCGTGCGGTAGACATGCCGCAATGTCTGCAACACCATCTTGTGCACATCGACGTCCCATATCGCCGTTAGATGGTTGGCGATGTGTGGTGCCAGGAAGATCGCCAGAATGATAACGGCGGATATTCCATGAGCCGTCCGAAGCGCCGGCGATAGCACACGGTGAGATTCGCGCTCTGCTGCTTCGTTCGCCTGGCTGCGGGTGAAGATCAGAATTGCCGCAGCGATCCATATTATCGCCCACAAGACATAATCACCGTTGGTGACGCCGGCGATGTAAAAGGCAACACCGATGAGCGTGAACAGTGGCGGACTGGCGACGGCCAGGTGAGCCGTGATGCGTCCGACACGCGACAGCGATCGATCGGCACTCCAACCGAGCTGATAGGCGATGACGAACCCAACAACGGGAACGCCATAGCAGAGGATCAGGGAACCGCCGACAGTGACCGCACCCAACAGCCATTCGCCCGGTTCGTGAGCACTGCCAACGAGACCGAAGCTCCGATTCAACGCCAACAGCGCCACCGGGTAAGAGAGTGCGGCGACAGCAGGTATGGTGCACACGTATGGGCACCACCGCCCCTGAAGCGGCGCAATGACATGATCGTGGGCGCTGAGAACCATCGGACCTCCTCGATTCTCGCCGGTGCAAGGGAACTCGGTCGAGGGCTGCCTTCTTGAATACGAAATGCGCACAAGTGGATTTCGTCGGTGGACCATTTTTGAGTTTTTTCATGGTCCATTTTGACCTGGAGGCATCATGTCGAAGCGGTCGCGCTCACAAGATGTCGCACTCGGGGCGTGCCCACACGGCCAAGCCACATTTCGTTGGCTTACCGAACAACTCGGTGCGGCCATGCTGGATGGAAGGTTGACTGCCGGCACGCCGTTACCGTCCTCGCGCGACCTTGCGCGCCAATACGGTATCGCGCGCGGAACGGTGGTTAGGGCGTTCAGGCAGCTACAGGCCGAAGGCTTCATCTCAAGCAAGGTCGGCGCTGGCACCTTTGTCTCGGCGAGAGTGCCCGATCAACGGAGCTTCGAAGCGCACAAGCCGGTGATCGCAGAAAGCGGAAAGCCGAAACTCGGCTTCTCTGCGCGCGGTCAAACGATGACTACCACGTGCTTTCCGCTGAAACCGATTGCAAGAGTCGGTGTTGCTTTCCGTGCTTATCAACCCGATCTAGAAGCGTTCCCGCTCGCCCTCTGGTCGCGGATTGCAGCTCGCCGGCAACGCCTCGCCCGCAAGGAGCTGCTCGGGGTTGGAGATCCTCTCGGTTATCGGCCGCTCCGAGAAGCGGTGGCCGCCTATCTCGGTTCGGCACGCGGTGTCGTCTGCGATGCCGATCAGGTCGTTATCGTTTCAAGCGTTCAGCAGGCGCTCGACTTGGCATCACGCTTATTGCTCAACACCAATGACCCGGTGTGGATCGAGGATCCCGGATTTCCCGGGGCGCGCCTCGTCCTCGAAGCGGCGGAGTTGAAGCCCGTTCCAGTTCCAGTTGATTCTCGTGGGATAGATGTCGCAGCCGGCCAGCGCTTGTGTTCAGCTGCGCGGATGGCATATGTCACGCCGGCGCATCAAGTACCTCTCGGCAGTCGCCTCTCTCTGGAACGCCGGTTGACTCTGCTGGAATGGGCGCATCGACAAGGATCCTGGATTTTCGAGGACGATTACGACAGCGAATTCCGTTACGACGGCAGCCCATTCGCTGCACTCAAAAGCTTGGACAGGTATGGGGTCGTTCTCTACTCGGGATCTTTCAGTAAGATGCTCTTTCCCGCATTGCGCTTGGCTTACTTGGTGGTCCCACCGGCGCTCGTCGACGGCTTCGCGGCTGCCCGATCGATTGTGGACCGTTTTCCCCCGACTTTCGGACAAGCCGTGCTGTGTGATTTTGTCGTTGAAGGCCATTTTGCAAGGCACCTCCGGTCCATGCGCGAGCTTTATGGCTCTCGCCTGATGGCGCTGCGAGAAGGCGTCCGCCGGCTTTCCGGAATCCTTAAGCTCGCACCCGAATCCGCAGGATTGGAGATTGTTGCGTGGTTGCCCTCGGAGATCGATGATCGGGCTGCTGTCAATGCTGCTGCGCAGCGCAGCGTCGAGGTGCGGGCGCTTTCAAGCTACATTGTCAAGCGATCCGCCCCGAACGGGCTCGTTCTTGGCTTTGCGGCTGTCGACGTCACCCGCATCGACGTGGGGCTAGGTCAACTTGCCGAAGCCTTGGGTAAGGTCGCGAAGCGTCAGCTGACCTGAACGAATTGCCCAGTCTGTTGTCCAAGCTCTTAGCGCGGGTCATGGGACAACTAGCGCCGCTCTTGGCACTATTCGGAAGTGGGGCGGTGTCCGACTAGAGTCCGCAATGCGCGCCAAAGCGGACATCGGCCGCCCGATCCGAATTAATGAGTTCACGCCATGCGTTTCAGGCGCTGGCGCCTACTGCCTGAACTCGTTGGTCAGCTCGCCGATGCCGTCGATTGCGACCGTCACCGTGTTGACCGGCTCCTTCATGACGCCGATGCCGACCGATGTGCCGCAGGCGATCAGATCGCCGGGCAGCAGCGTCATGTCGTGCGAGATCTTGCTGACGAGCTCTTGGGCGCTGAAGATCATGTCTGATATGGGATAGTTCTGGCGTTCGGCGCCGTTGAGGATCGTGCGCACCACGAGGCTTGCCGGATCGATCCCTGCGGTGATGACGGGGCCGAACGGCCCGTAGCCGTCAAAACCCTTGGCGCGCGCCCACTGGGCGAAAGTGGCGTCGCGGTTGAGGATGTCGTTGGCGGTGACGTCGTTGACGCAGGTGTAGCCGAAGATGAAGTCGTCGGCTTCGTCTGCGGAAACGTTGGTGCAGGGCTTTCCGATGACGATGCCGAGTTCGCCCTCATAGGTGGTCTTGCCGTCATAGGAGACGGGACGTTCGATTACCGCGCCCGGCCCGGTGACGCTGGTGGTGGCCTTCAGGAGATACAAGGGCTCGGCCGGCTCCGGCTGTTGCAGCTTGGCGGCGAGCGCATGAAAATTGTTCCAGAGCGCGACGATCTTGGTCGGCTCGGTCGGCGCCAGCACCTCGACGTCGCCGAGCGCCAGGATTTGTCCGCTCGGCTTCGAGCTACCGAACATGCTGCCGTCATGCACTGATATACCTGATGGCGTGAGCACGCCGAAGCCGGTCTTACCCCGGTAACGGAAGCGAACCCAGTTGGTCACGTTACGCTGCAGCATCACGCCACCGCCGGAATTTTTGCTTCCGGCGCCGGAAGCACGGTTCCGTCGTAGAGGCCGGCGATCTTGGCGCGCTGCGCGACCAGCGCCAGCACCGCATCCAGCGACGGCGTCGGTATCCTGGTCAGCCGTCCCATTTCCTGAACCACGGTCACCAGCGGATCGATTTCCATCGGACGGCTGCGCTCGAGATCCTGCAGCATCGAGGTCTTGTGCGCGCCGACCTTGCGCGCGCCCTCGATGCGCCGCTCGACATCGACGCGGAATTTGACGCCGAAGGATTCGGCGATCGCCTGCGCCTCCAGCATGATCGCCTTCGACAGCGCGCGGGTGGGGGGATCGGAGCAGATCACGTCGAGGGTGGCATGCGTGAGCGCGCTGACCGGGTTGAGGCAGACATTGCCCCACAGCTTGAGCCAGATCTCGTCGCGAATGCGGTCGAGAACGGGGGCCTGCATGCCGGCCTTGGTGAACACTTCCGAAAGCCGCTGGACGTCCTCGGTGATCTCGCCGGAGGGCTCGCCGAGCGGGAAGCGGTCGCCATAGACGTGACGAATCACGCCGGGCGCCTCGATCTCGGTGGCGGGGTAGACGATGCAGCCGATCGCGCGCTGCGGCGTCAGTTCGCGCCACTGCCGTCCGCCGGGATCGATGCTCTCCAGCGTCGAGCCCTCAAGGGCGCCGCCATGCTTGTAGAAGTACCAGTAGGGGATGCCGTTGACGGCGGTGACGACGCGAGTCTGCGGCCCGAGCAGCGGCTGCATCTGCTCCAGCACGCCGGTGATCGAGTGCGCCTTCAGGCAGATGATGACGAAATCCTGCACCCCGAGTTCGGCCGGGTTGTCGGTGCAGCGCGGATGCACCACGCGCTCTTCGTCACCGATCAGGAGCTTGAGCCCATTGGCGCGCATGGCCGCGAGATGCGCGCCGCGCGCCACCAGGCCGACATCGACGCCCGCGCGCGCGAGTTGCACACCGATATAGCCGCCGATCGCGCCGGCGCCGTAGATACAGATTTTCATGGGATCTTTCGGTGGTTGATGATCGAGCGTCAGCGTTGCGCCGGTGCTGAGTTCATGTCAGGCCGGCGCGTTGGAGCTGCTGAGGTTCCCTGTCAAGCCGACGCGGCCAGCTTGAAGGGCGTTGCTTCGTCGTCGAACGCGTTGAAGATATCGCGAATGCTGATGACGCCGATCAGGCTGTAATTGTCGATCACAGGCACGTGGCGGATGTGGTGCTTGCTCATGAGGTGACGGACATGCTCGAGCGTATCCGTCGATGTGCAGGAGACGAGCTGTTGCACTGAAATAAATTGCGAAACGCGCATATTCACCCCGGCCGCGCCGTGCTCGGCGATGGCGCGCACCACGTCACGTTCGGTGAACATGCCGACCGCCGTGTTGCCCTCGGTGCGGACCACATCCTTGACGACCAGCGCGCTGATATTGCTGGAGCGCATCAGTTGCGCTGCAATGGCGACGGTCTCGTTCATGCGAACCGTTGCGACACGGGCGACTTTCTTGCGCAGAATATCTCCGACTTGCATGGCGACCTCCTTGGGTGAAGCATTACCTCAAGTCTGGTATACATAATGCCAATTGTCAACACGCCTGGCGGTGGAAATCTTTCGCCGGGATGGAGATAAATAGGCAGTATTACTGACGTTCTTGAGGTGCAGCATCTCAGCTGCAGGAGGGTGAGCCGCCCCTGCAGCGGTTCGGAAAACGCTCAGGTATACCAGAGGCCGTCCAGGCAAAAGAAAACGCGCCCATCCCGGAGGATGAGCGCGCTTGTTTCGAACAACCAATCCGGTTCGGATCAGGCCGCCATCTGCGATTTGGCGACCACCGTTTTGCGCCACGGCTTGAGCACCGTGATCGCCAGCAGCGAGGCCAGGATATTCGCACCGGCCGCGATGATGAACACGTTGTCCCAATTGCCCGAAGACTGCTGCATGTAGTTCGCCACCGGCACCAGCAGCGCCGCCGTACCCTTTGCCGTATAGAGCAGGCCGGCATTGGTGGTCGCGAACTTCGAACCGAAGGTATCGGTGCAGGTCGAGGGGAAGAGGGAGTAGATCTCGCCCCAGGCAAAGAACACGAAGCCCGACAGCAGCACAAACCACACCGGATCGTGGCCCAGCATGTAGAGGCCCCAGATGCCGATGCCTTCCATGCCGAACGCGATGAACATGGTGTTCTCGCGGCCGATCATGTCCGAGATCCAGCCGAAGAAGGGGCGGGTCAGGCCGTTGAGGACGCGATCGATGGTGGCGGCGAACGTCACTGCCGTCATCGTCACCGCCATCAGCGTGACCGGCACGCTGTCGACCTTCCAGTCGACGGCGATCGGCTTGAGGTTGGCGGTGACCATCAATCCGCCGGCGCCGACGATCACGAACATGAAATACATCAGCCAGAAGATCGGCTGGCGGATCACCTCGGTCGGCTGATAATTGCGGCGGGTCTGGATGATGTTGGCGTTCTGCGTCACCGCGGGCACTTGTCCGGTTTTCGGCGAGAACAGGAAGAAGGCGAGGATCACGATGATGATGCCCTGTCCGAGACCGAAATAGAGGAAGGTGGTCTGGAAGCCGGAGTCCTTGATCATCGCCTGGATCGGCGCGACCGTCAGCGCCGAGCCCGCGCCGAATCCGGCGGCGGTGATGCCGGCGGCGAGGCCGCGCTTGTCGGGAAACCATTTCAGCGCGTTGCCGACGCAGGTGCCGTACACGCCACCGGCGCCAATGCCGGCGATGATCATGCCGAGATAGAAGCCGTTGAGGGTGGTCGCCTGGGCGTTGATCGCCCATCCGATGGCGCAGAGGATGCCGCCGACGAGCACGACGATGCGCGGGCCGTATTTATCGACGAACCATCCCTCGACCGGCACCAGCCAGGTCTCGAACAGCACGAAAAGCGTAAATGCCCACTGGATCGACGCGCGATCCCATCCGAATTTCTTCTGGATGTCGGGGACGAAGAAAGTCCAACCATATTGATAATTGGCGATCATCACCATCGCGGCGACGCCGATGGCCAATTGGGTCCAGCGATAGGCATCGCTGACTCGGGCCGCCGCGACGGGGGCCGCTCCTTGCACTGTGTCCGTCATTTTTCCTCCAAGGGGCTGTTCTATCGGTACCCGACAGCTCCATGAAAGTCTGGTATATGTTATGCCAGTAGACAAGAGAAAATTTTACACAGGCTGTGAAAATTTCGATTTCCGCAGAAGTGCTGTGAGCACAAAAAGGCCGCGCAGTTTGCGCGGCCTTTTCTCCCGGAAGCCTAACTAAATCGTTGTTTCGCCGCGGTTAAGCGACACTGCCGCCCGGCCCGGCGACCATACTCCGCAAGCGGGTATAGCCTTCCTGGATGACCGACCAGAACAGTGCGATCAAGCCCAGGATCATGATCGTGCTGACGAGCGGGTTGGAAAGGAATATGCCAAACGAACCCTGGGATCCCAGAAGCGACTGCCGGAAGGCCTCTTCCGCCTTGTCGCCGAGCACGATGGCCAGCACCAGCGGGGCGAGGGGATAATTGCACTTCTTGAGCAGATAGCCGACCACGCCGAACACCAGCATCAGCATGACGTCAAACGTAGAGCTGTGGACCGAATAGGCGCCGATCGCGCAGAGCACCAGGATCAGCGGTGCAATGATGCTGAAGGGCACGCGCAGGATCGCCGCGAAAATCGGCACGCAAGTCAGCACGACAATCAGGCCGACGAGGTTGCCGAGATACATCGAGGCGATCAGGCCCCAGACGAATTCCTTCTGTTCGACGAACAGCATGGGTCCGGGTTGCAGACCCCAGATCAACAGGCCGCCCAGCAACACCGCAGCCGTCGGCGAGCCGGGCACGCCGAGCGAGAGCATCGGAAGCAAGGCCGCGGTGCCCGCGGCGTGGGCCGCGGTTTCCGGCGCGACCACACCTTCGATCTCGCCTTTGCCGAAGTTCTTGCCGTTCTTCGCCACGCGCTTGGCGATGCCGTAACTCATGAACGAGGCCGGAGTAGCGCCCGCCGGCGTGATGCCCATCCAGCAGCCGATGAAGCAGGAGCGCAACGAGGTCATCCAGTATTTTGGCAATTCCTTCCAGGTCTGCAGCACGACCCGCAAGTTGATCTTGGCCTTGCCGCCGCGGAAGGCGAGCCCTTCCTCCATGGTCAGAAGGATTTCACCAATGCCGAACAGCCCGATCACGGCAATGAGGAAGTCGAAGCCGTTGAGCAGATGGGTGACGCCGAACGTCAGCCGCAACTGCCCGGTGATGGAATCAAGCCCTACAGCGGCGAGCGCAAAGCCGATCATCATCGCCGCGATGGTCTTGAACGGCGGCTCCTTGCTTAGGCCCACGAAGCTGCAGAATGCGAGGAAATACACCGCGAATTTTTCCGCTGGGCCAAATTGCAGCGCAAAGCTGGCGACCAGGGGAGCGACCAGCGTGATCATGATCACGGCGAACAGCGCGCCGACGAAGGATGAGGTGAAGGCGGCGGTCAGTGCCTCGCCGGCCTTGCCCTGCTGTGCCATCGGATAGCCGTCGAACGTCGTGGCTACCGACCACGGTTCTCCGGGTATGTTGAAGAGAATTGAGGTGATCGCGCCGCCGAACAGCGCACCCCAATAGATGCACGACAACATGATGATGGCCGACGTCGGCGACATGCTGAATGTCAGCGGCAGCAGGATGGCAACGCCATTGGCGCCGCCCAGTCCCGGAAGCACGCCGATGATGACACCGAGCACGATGCCGAGAACCATCAGCATGATGTTGTACGGCTGCAGCGCGACCGCAAAGCCGTGAAACAGATTGACGAGTTCTTCCATCCCGATAATCCAATCCTGACTGTGCGTCGTTGTTACAGATCGAGCCACTCTTCGACTGGTCCCTTTGGAAGCGGGACCATGAACCAGCGCTCGAAAATGAAGTAGGTGGCGATGGGCATACCGAACGCGACCGCCAGGACGACGATCCAGTTGTATTTACCCAGCCATCGCATGAACCATGCGATGAAGACGATCGAGGCGACGTACAGCCCGATGAACGGCATGGAGCCGACATAGATGGCCGTGGGAATAACGACGCTCAGAACCTGACGAAGCTGTCCCCATTCCGCGAACAGGCCGTCATTGTCTTCGCGCAGCCCGTGCCACAGATTGATTCCGCTCGAAACGAGGATGAAGATTCCGATATAGAACGGAAAGAACCCGGCGCGGGGTCCTTCGGGACCCCAGTTGATTCCCGCCTTGACGCTGCCCAAGATCACGATCACTCCAAACAGAGCGATCGCTAGCGTGACGCCTGCTTCCACGAGTTTGTGGGTCGGGCCGGTATTGCTCGAACTTCCTGTTGTCATCGAAACTCCGTGCGGAATCGAGCCTGCGGTACCAGAGCCCGCCGTCTGCGTTGCTATTCCAGTTCAGTCGATCAGTGCTTTTCGGTCAGTTTCCCGGCGCGAGGAAACCGGCGTCTTTCATCAAGACCTGGTGACGCTTGTCCTCGACCTCGACCCATTTGGCGTAGTCGGCGCCGGTCAGGAAGGTCGTGTTGAACGCACCGCTTTTCATGAATTCCTGCCACTCCGGAGTGGCGCGAACCTTCTTGAACAGCTCGACATAGTATTCGACCTGATCCTTGGTGGCCCTGGGCGACATGAAGATGCCGCGCAGCATCAGGTATTCCATGTCGAGACCTTCCGACTTGCAGGTCGGAATGTCCTTCCAGGCCTTGCCGTCGGCGATCGGCTCGTCATAGGCCATGCGCTGTGCGTCGAACACGCAGAGCGGGCGCAGCTTGCCGCCACGCCATTGCGCGACCGCCTCGATCGGATTGTTGACGGTCGAATCGACGTGATTGCCGACGAGCTGAACGGCGACTTCTCCGCCGCCCTTGTACGGGATGTAGGTGAAGCGGGCGCCGGTGGCCTTTTCGACGGCAACCGTAATGATCTGGTCTTCCTGTTTCGAACCGGTGCCGCCCATCTTGATGCTGCCGGCGGGAGCGGCCTTCACCGCATCGACGTAATCCTTCACCGTCTTGTACGGCTTGTCGGCGTTGACCCAGAGCACGAATTCGTCGAGCGCCAGCATGGCGACCGGCGTGAGATCCTTCCAACTGAACGGAATTCCAGTGGCGAGCGGAGTCGTGAAGAGGTTGGAGAGCGTGATGATGATCTTGTGCGGATTGCCGCCCGATCCCTTGACGTCGAGGAAGCCTTCGCCGCCGGCGCCGCCCGACTTGTTGATGACGACCAGCGGCTGCTTCATCAGATTGTGCTTGGTGACAATGCCCTGGATGGTGCGCGCCATCTGATCGGCGCCGCCGCCGGTACCGGCGGGAATGATGAATTCAACGGGGCGCACCGGTTCCCATGCGGCAGTCGCAGGAGCTGCGATTCCGCTGGCGCACAATGCAGCAATCGTCCCGAACGCAAGATATGCAGAACGCTTCATTTGGTTTCACTCCCGTCGAACTATGGTTACGCCGGTCTTTGCCGACTTTTAATTTCATCCCGATCAACCTTGTCGGGTATTCATGCACTCATGATCGCTTCATGCACTCATGATCGTCCTGCTGCAATGGTTTGCCCATCGCAGTCAGTTCCAAGCTTGAATTGTACGAGGGTCCCGTTGGAGCGGCATCCGCTCCTTTCGGCCAATGGCAAATTGCGATGCGCAAGAAAAGGGAAGCATGCATGCACTGCCCGTCCTCCGCCACATCGCGTTTCGCTGTCCCTTGCGGACTGCACGGCCTATCCCCCCAATGTGCGCTCATGCTTCTTGGGCGTGAGCTTTTAAGTATTCTTGTATATGATATGCCACAGTGCAAATGGTTTTTGCTTCCGATTGCCGCACTGGCCAATTTGTCGCAGATGGGCAGTTTCTCAGCAATCGGTTTGCGGCAAATGAAAATGGCCCCGGAAACCGGGGCCATTGACCGAAACATTGGTGGAAGGTCGCTCCGCAGCGTGCGCGGATCCGCGCGCCAGATGCTGCGAAATAAAGCGTCAGAGACCAAAATAGGGGAGGTCGCCGTTGCGGACGGCGATACGGCTGCTCGCGGTCAGAAGGCGGTCGATCAAGGCCATCAGGCGGCCGAACAGGGTGCTGGAGGGAAGGAGGCCGAGGGATGCAGTCTTGGACATGGATGTCCCCTTTTTCTGAAGTGGCGGAGCAGTTCCGCCTTTTGATCAAGGGGATTTTTGTATACCAGATACCAATCAACAATGGGTTTGTTTGCATAGCAGCAATCGAACGTTTGCAATGCAGCAAACTCACCGCTGGCATTCCAAATAAAAAGGCCGCCGGAACCCGGCGGCCTTGTATTCCAGATTACAACGCGGCTTACTCCGCCGCCTGCTTGCGCGGCGGCTCGAGCGCGCCGGAATCGTGGATCTCAGCTACCTGGTGGTCTGAGAAGCCGAGAACCTGACGCAGGATCTCATCGGTATGCTCGCCGAGCAGCGGCGACCTTGTCACCTCGCTCGGGCTGTCCGACAGCTTGATCGGATTGCCGACCGAGATGTACTTGCCGCGGGTCGGGTGATCGACCTCGACCACCGTGCCGGTCGCGCGCAGCGACTGGTCCTCGATGATCTCCTTCATGGACAGGATCGGGCCGCAGGGGATGTCGTCCTTGTTGAGGATCTCCATCGCCTCGAACTTTGTCTTGGTCATCGTCCACTGCTCAATGCGCGCGAAGATTTCGTTGAGCCGCGACAACCGGGCCGGCGGCTTGGCGTAATCCGGATGGGTCTTCCAGCCGGGTTCGCCGATCACGTCGCAGATCTTCTCCCACACCGGCGCTTGGGTGATGAAGTAGAGGTAGGCGTTGGGATCGGTCTCCCAGCCCTTGCACTTGACGATGCGGCCGGGCTGGCCGCCGCCGGAATCATTGCCGGCGCGCGGCACGGCTTCGCCGAACGGAATGCCTTCGCCGTACTGGCTGTATTCCTTCAGCGGACCATGGGCGAGGCGCTGCTGATCGCGCAGCTTGACGCGGGCGAGATTGAGCACACCGTCCTGCATCGCGGCGGTGACCTTCTGGCCCTGACCGGTCATGGTGCGCTGATAGAGCGCGGTGACGATGCCGAGCGCCAGATGCAGGCCGGTGCCGCTGTCGCCGATCTGCGCGCCGGTGACGAGCGGCAGCCCGTCGCGAAAGCCGGTGGTCGAGGCCGCGCCGCCAGTGCACTGCGCTACGTTCTCATACACCTTGCAGTCTTCGTAAGGTCCGGGACCAAATCCCTTGATCGAGGCCACGATCATCTTCGGGTTGAGGCTGTGGATCTTCTCCCAGGGGAAGCCCATGCGGTCGAGCACGCCGGGGCCGAAGTTCTCCACCAGCACGTCACAGGTCTTGATCAGCGCGGTCAGGACTTCCTTGCCCTTCGGGTTCTTGGTGTCGAGCGTGATCGAGCGCTTGTTGTGGTTGAGCATGGTGAAATACAGGCTGTCCACATTGGGAATGTCCTGCAACTGGCCACGCGTGATGTCGCCGACGCCGGGGCGCTCGACCTTGATCACGTCTGCGCCGAACCAGGCCAGCAATTGCGTGCAGGTCGGGCCCGACTGAACGTGGGTGAAATCAAGAATGCGAACGCCCTTGAGCGCCTTTGTCATCGTCTTTGCTCCGTACTGTGTCTGTCTGCCCTGCGCGTGCAGGATGAAACGGGTTGAAGTCGGCTATTTCTTTTTCAGAACGCTTTGCGGATTGAGGTTGCCGATGCGGCCGCTCTCGGAACCGGCCGCCGGATCGATCACGGCGTTGATGAGCGTCGGCTTACCGGAATCCATCGCTGCGTTGACGGCGCGCTTGAGCTCGTCGGGCGAGGTGGCGTTGATGCCGACGCCGCCGAACGCTTCCATCATCTTGTCGTAGCGCGAGCCCTTGACGAACACCGTCGTCGCCGGATCCGAACCGCCCGAATTGACGTCGGTGCCGCGATAGATGCCGTCATTGTTGAAGATGACGATGCAGACCGGAAGCTGGTAGCGGCAGATGGTCTCGATCTCCATGCCGGAGAAACCGAAGGCCGAGTCGCCCTCGATCGCGAGCACCGGCTTGCCGGTCTCGACGGCGGCTGCGATCGAATAGCCCATGCCGATGCCCATCACGCCCCAGGTGCCGACGTCGAGCCGCTTGCGCGGCTTGTACATGTCGATGACGCCGCGGGCGAGGTCGAGCGTATTGGCGCCTTCGTTGACCAGGATGGCGTCGGGCCGCTCCTTGATGATGGTGCGCAGTGCGCCGAGCGCGCCGTGATAATCCATCGGCGAGGCGTTGCTCATCAGCTTCGGCGCCATCTTGGCGACGTTGTCGTCACGCTTCTTGTTGACGGTGTTGACCCAGTCGGCGGGTGCTGCCGGCCAGCTGCCGCCCATGCCCTCGAGCAGCGCGGAGACGCAGGAGCCGACATCGCCGACCACCGGGGCCACGATCTCGACGTTGGAATCCATTTCCTTCGGCTCGATATCGATCTGGATGAATTTCTTCGGCGCATCGCCCCAGGTCTTGCCCTTGCCGTGCGACAGCAGCCAGTTGAGGCGGGCGCCGATCAGCATCACGACGTCGGCGTCCTTCAGCACCGTCGAGCGCGCCGCACCGGCCGACTGCGCATGCGTGTCGGGCAACAGGCCCTTGGCCATGCTCATCTGGAGGAACGGTACGCCAGTCTTTTCGACGAAGGCGCGGATCTCGTCGTCGGCCTGTGCATAGGCTGCGCCCTTGCCGAGGATGATGAGGGGGCGCTTGGCACCCTTGAGCACGTCGAGCGCGCGCTTGACGGCTGACGGGGCAGGGATCTGGGCGGGCGCTGCGTCGATCACCTTCACCAGCGACTTCGCGCCGGCAGCCGCGTCCATCACCTGGCCGAAAAGTTTTGCGGGCAGGTCGAGATAAACGCCGCCCGGGCGGCCAGAGACGGCGGCACGGATCGCGCGCGCCAGGCCAATGCCGATGTCGGCGGCGTGCAGGACGCGGAAGGCCGCCTTGCAGAGCGGCTTGGCGATCGCAAGCTGGTCCATTTCTTCATAGTCGCCCTGCTGCAGGTCGACGATCTCGCGTTCGGAGGAGCCCGAAATCAGGATCATCGGGAAGCAGTTGGTGGTGGCGTGGGCCAGCGCCGTGAGGCCATTGAGGAAGCCCGGCGCGGACACGGTGAGACAGACGCCGGGCTTCTTGGTCAAAAAGCCGGCAATGGAGGCGGCGTAGCCGGCATTCTGCTCGTGGCGGAACGAGAGCACGCGAATGCCCTCGGCCTGCATCATGCGTCCAAGATCCGTGATCGGGATGCCCGGCACACCATAGATGGTGTTGATGCCGTTGAGCTTGAGCGCATCGATGACGAGATGAAAGCCATCCGTCAGCTCTTGCTCGATGCCCGGTGCTTCGGACTTGGTCGCGGTATTCAGCATGGGCTTCATCTCCCTGATCGTTTGTTTCGGACGATTTTTCGTCGTCTTCTGCTGCGAAGTTACGTCTAGCTAAACAGTTCCTGCCCGTGAGCCTCGACGTAGGCGGCAAGGCCCAGCGTGTGGTCGCGTGCGCGTTTCTCGGCGAGTTCGGTGTCGCGTGCTTCCAGCGCTTCGATGATGCCCAGATGCTCGGGCAGCGAGGTCGCGGTGCGATCTTTCCGCCCGATGGTCAGTTGCCGGTAGCCGCGCACGTGCAGCAGGATATCGTTGGTCATGTCGACCAGCACCGGCGACTCCGACAGCGAGATCAGCGCCTGATGGAACGCTATATTGGCCTTGGAGTATTCCTCGACATGATCCTGCGGCAGCCGGTCCTTGCTAAAATCCTTGAAGAAATCGCGCAGTGCCGTGATGTCCTTCTTGCGTGCGGTGGTCGTGATCAGGCGTGCGGCCATGCTCTCGAGCGCGGCCCAGGCGCGGATCATGTCGACGATCTCGGTCTTGGTGCGGCGGACCACAATGATGCCGCGACGCGGCACGGTTTTGACGAAGCCATCCTGTTCCAGCATCGCTATGGCTTCGCGAATAGGGGTGCGGCTGACGCCGAGGCGTTCGGACAGCGCGCGCTCGTCGAGCATCACCTGCTCGGGCGTCGCATAGATGTCCATCTTGAGAATGGCTTCCTTCAAGGCCTCGTAGGCCTTGTTCTTGAAGCTCGTCTCGGGCGCAATCCGGACGATTGTAATATCAGCCTCAGCCATGACAGGCGGCGCCTTGGTTTGTTTACGTGCGGGCACGACTCGTCTCCTCCCTGTTTTTGGAGACGTCTTCTTAGCAGAAGAAACACCCGAATATTTTTGGCATACCAAATACCAGGATGTCAAGATGCCCGTGTTTTCGATGTTTCTGCGCGATAGTTTGTCTTGACAATCTGATCTCTGGCATACCAAATGCCATAAAACTAGCCCCAGGAGGAAGCCTATGTCAAATTCTGCAGATGCGGCCCGCAAGATCGCCGAGCCCAGCGCCCACCAGGCTGTCCGCCGGGTGCTCGATATGGTGAAAGCCGAGAAGCGCACCAGTCTGACCGCGCCGGAAGGCAAACTGGTGTGCGACGCCTACGGCATCCCGGTTCCGCAGGAAGGCGTGGCGAAGTCCGCCGCCGAGGCCGCCAAGCTCGCGTCCGCCATGGGTTTCCCGGTGGTGATGAAAATCGTCTCGCCGGACATTCTCCACAAGACCGAAGCCGGCGGCGTCGTGGTCGCGCGTCAAAACCGCGGCCGATGCGGAAAAGACCTACGAGACCATCCTCGCCAACGCCAGGAAGTATAAGGCTGACGCCAAGATCGAGGGC
The DNA here is from genome assembly GCF_036924515.1 of Bradyrhizobium sp. AZCC 1610. Taxonomy (NCBI): domain Bacteria; kingdom Pseudomonadati; phylum Pseudomonadota; class Alphaproteobacteria; order Hyphomicrobiales; family Nitrobacteraceae; genus Bradyrhizobium; species Bradyrhizobium sp. AZCC 1610. Next base: position 2,118,579 of record NZ_JAZHRR010000001.1, read on the forward strand.
ATCCAGGTCCAGCAGATGCTGGCCGGCGGCACCGAGGTCATCGTCGGCTCCATCACCGACGGCTCGTTCGGCAAGCTGGTGGCGTTCGGCCTCGGCGGCGTGCTGGTCGAAGTGTTGAAGGACATCACCTTCCGCCTCGCGCCCGCCACCAAGGACGATGCCCTGTCGATGCTCGACGGCATCCAGGCCCATGACATGCTCAAGGGCGTGCGCGGCGGCGATCCGGTCTCTCGCGATGCGCTGGCCGACATCATCGTCAAGGTGTCGCAGCTCGTCAGCGATTTCCCCGAAATCGTCGAACTCGATCTCAACCCGGTGTTCGCCACCAAGAAGGACGCGATTGCCGCCGACGTCCGCATCGTCGTCGACTTCGACTACAAGCCGCGCCCGGCGCCGCGCCCGACCGATGAAATCGTCGCAGCAATGAACCGCATCATGCAGCCGGTGGGCGTGGCCGTGATCGGCGCCTCCGCCGAGGACGGCAAGATCGGCAACTCCGTGATGAAGAACCTGATCAACGGCGGCTACAAGGGCGAGATCTATCCGATCCATCCCAAGGCCGCAGAAATCCTGGGCTACAAGGCTTACAAGAGCGTCAAGGACGTCCCCGGCGTGATCGACACGGCGGTGTTCGCGATCCCCGCGAAGTTCGTTGCAGGCGCGCTGGTCGAATGCGGCGAAAAGAAAATTCCAGGCGCGGTTCTGATTCCGTCGGGCTTTGCCGAAGCGGGTGCCCCCGAATTGCAGGCCGAGATCGTCGAAGTCGGCAAGAAGTACAACATCCGCCTGATGGGGCCGAACATCTACGGCTTCTATTATACGCCCGCCAATCTCTGCGCCACGTTCTGCACCGCCTACGACGTCAAGGGTTCGGCGGCGCTGTCGTCGCAGTCCGGCGGCATCGGCATGGCGATCATCGGCTTCTCGCGCTCGGCCAAGATGGGCGTCTCCGCGATCGTCGGCCTCGGCAACAAGTCCGACATCGACGAGGACGATCTGCTCGCCTTCTTCGAGCAGGATCCGAACACCGCGATCATCGCGCAGCACTGCGAAGACTTAAAGGACGGCCGCGCCTTTGCGGAAGCCGCCAAGCGCGTCTCCAAGAAGAAGCCGGTGGTGGTGCTGAAGGCGGGCCGCACATCGGCCGGTGCGAAGGCTGCCTCGTCGCATACCGGCGCGCTCGCCGGCAATGACAAGATCTACGAAGACGTATTCGCTCAGTCCGGCGTGATCCGTGCCCGGTCCTTGCGGCAATTGCTCGAATTCGCCCGCGGCGTGCCGGTGCTGCCGACGCCGAAGGGCGAGAACATCCTGATCATCACCGGTGCGGGCGGTTCGGGCGTGCTGCTCTCGGACTCGGTTGTGGATAACGGCCTGTCGCTGATGACGATGCCGCCGGATCTTGACGCCGCGTTCCGCAAATTCATCCCGCCGTTCGGTGCGGCCGGAAATCCTGTGGATATCACCGGCGGCGAGCCGCCGATCACCTACGTCAACACCGTGAAGCTCGGCCTGTCGGACGAGCGGATCCATTCGCTGATCCTCGGCTACTGGCACACCATCGTGACGCCGCCGATGGTATTCGCCCGCAACATGGTCGAGGTGAAGAAGGAGATGGAGGCCAAGGGTTTCGTCAAACCGATCGTTGCCTCGCTCGCCGGCGACGTCGAGGTCGAGGAAGCCGCCGAGTATCTCTACCAGAACGGCATCCCGGCCTATGCCTATTCGACCGAACTGCCGGTCGAGGTGCTGGGCGCCAAGTACAAGTGGGCGCGCGGCGCGGGCCTGCTCTGAGTTAGACGATCGATGCCGCTTCGGTTCGCCGAAGCGGCATTTTCTTTTGACGCTCGACAAGAAGCGAAATTGCCAGGAATTCAGCGGCTCACGGTCTGATACCCGATAGAGGCAGGTCGCGATGAAGCGAAACGTGATCCGGCGCAAACCGGTCGAGCCGAAATCCGGCGCCGACAATGATTCCGATCCCAGGGATGGCGGCGTCCAGTCGGTTGACCGCGCGCTCTCCATCATCGAAGTGCTGGCCGAAGACGACGAGGGCTATCGGCTGACCGATCTCGCGGTTCGCACGGGGTTGTCGACCTCGACCGTGCACCGCCTGCTGGCGACGCTGGAGAAGCGCCGCTTCGTTCAGTTCGACCGTACCGAATCAAAATGGCATGTCGGCGCGCAGAGCTTTGCGGTCGGTGCGACCTTCACCCGCCGCCGCAACTTCACGGCGCAGGCGATGCCTTATTTGCGCAAGCTGCGGGATCTTACCCGCGAAACCGCCAATCTCGCCGTGGTCGACGACGAATCCATCATCGTCCTGACCCGCATGGAAAGCCGCGAGATCATGCGCTCGCTGACCAAGGTCGGGGGCCGCGTCGCCATGGTCGCTTCCGGCGTCGGCAAGGCCGTGCTCGCCACCTATTCCGATGCGGACGTCAACGCGATCATCTGCCGCCAGGGCATGCCGCGCCTGACGGAGAAGTCGATCGTGCGGCCGGGCGAGCTGTTCCGGGAGCTCGAGGCGATCCGGCGCCAGGGCTATGCGGTCGACGATGAGGAGGCGCGCATGGGGCTGCGCTGCGTCGCCGCCGTCGTCTACAGCGACTGCAGCGAGCCGCTGGCGGCGATTTCCGTCTCCGGCATGACCTCGCGCGTCACCGAGGAGCGTGTGCCCGAGCTCGGAAAAATCGTGCGCGACGTCGCGGCGGAGCTGACGGTTGCGCTCGGTGGCGTGATGCCAGAGGCGAAATCGCTCACATGAAGAGCGTCGGTCTCGGATCTTCGCTGTACTCGAATGGTGAGCGCTGTCAGCGCCTGCCGACTCGATTGACGGGACCGCCACGATTCATCGGTGTTCCACGCCGGACTCCGACACCTACGGCGCCGACGCCGGGGGTCACCACCACGGCTCGCGCGACAGGCCGCGGCCGCAGCACCACGCCGGGCCTTACGATGCACCCGGCAGGATACGAAACGTATTGGCAGTAAACTACGGCACTGGCCTGCTCGGTACTTGCGGCCATGAACCCAGCTATCAGCAGCGCCGACAACGTGATCGAAAGCTTCATTTGGCGTCCTTCGAGATATCTCGTCGTCCGTTTCATGGATGGCCTCCATTTTTGCGGCCTGCATCCGCAAATCCCGACGGTGCAGAACTTCGCACCTTCGCCGAAGCTACAGTCCATGCGCGCGGAGGGCTATGCAAAATACGACAAACTAACCTGGGAGGGAATCGCCGCAGCGAATAAGCGGCAGCGTGACTGCCCTAACTGATTTGGCATTGTGGGCTTCCAAGCGGTTTGGAGAAAGCCTACCATCGCGTTAGGTGAAAATTTGTTGAGGGCATCACTGACTCCGACAGCTTTGACCAGATGATGCACCGATCGGATGTCCCTGACGAGATAACTCACCGAGATCGTGGGGGGCTGATGCTGTTCCGTTTGTTCTCCATCTCCGGAGCCGCGCTGGCTTTCGTTTGTGCCGCAAGCGTGTTTGCCACGACGGTCGCGGCAGAAGATGCAACCACGGATATCGGCACGCTCGACAGGGAGAGCGCCGATAAGGCGTTCCCCACCAAGCCGTCTTACTCGCCGTATGCGGGGCGCAATTTCCCGACACGGCCCTACTTCGGCGACACGCACACGCACACATCGTTCTCAATGGACGCTGGTGCGTTCGGTGCTCGGCTCGGCCCAAAGGACGCGTATCGCTTTGGCAAGGGCGAGGAAGTTATCGCATCCAGCGGACAACGCGCGAAACTTTCGCGTCCGCTGGATTTCATGGTGGTGACGGACCATTCGGACGGCATGGGCTTTTTCCCGCAACTGATCGGGGGCGATCCCGGCCTGCTGGCGACGCCGCAGGGCCGGAAGTGGTACGACGAGATCAATTCCGGCAAGGGCGCGCAGGCCGCCATCGATATCATTACCAGCTTCGGCAAGGGGCAAATGCCCAAGGGCTTCCCGACGCCGGGGACGCCGGCCTATCGCAGCGCCTGGCGCGAAACGATCAAGGCGGCGGAAGAAGCCAATGAACCCGGCCGCTTCACTGCTTTCATCGGCTATGAGTGGACCTCGAACGCTGGCGGCAACAACCTTCATCGAAATATCATTTGGCGCGACAACGGAGCCAAGGCGAGTCTCATCGAACCTTTCACCACGCTGCCGCCGTTGGGCAGCCCAAATCCTCGCGACCTCTGGAAGTGGATGGCGATGGTTGAGGAAAAAACCGGCGCGGAGATTTGAACAACGCGCCAAACGGAAAGTCGCCTTCATTCCTTGTCGCCGCCTTGAAGGATCCGATCGGCGCAAACCTGGACCGGATCCAGGTCATCAAGGGCTGGGTCGGAAAGGACGGCCAGACGCAAGAGCGAATTTACGACGTCGCGGTATCCGGAGGCCGCAAGATCGATGCCGACGGCCGCAGCAGAACAGCCGTCGGCAACACGGTCGATGTCGCCAACGCGACATGGACCAACACGATCGGCGCGGGCGAGATGATCACGGTCTGGAAGGATCCCGACTTCGATCCGGCGCTGCGCGCCTTCTACTATGTGCGCGTGATCGAAATTCCGACGCCGCGCTGGACGGCCTATGACGCAAAATACTTCGGTATCAAAATGCCGGCTGAAGCCGCGATGACGACCACCGAACGCGCTTATACTTCGCCGATATGGTACACGCCTTGATTTCTCGGCTGCTGAGAGAGCCATTACTCCAGTTTCTCGCGCTTGGCGCGATGCTGTTCGGGCTCCACGGCTTGGTCGGCAAGCAAAGCGCGGAGGCGCCCGAGAAGATCGTGGTTTCCGCCTCGCGGATCGCCAATCTCGGGGACGGATTCGCGCGGACGTGGCGACGGCCGCCGAGCGAGCAGGAACTGCAGGGCCTGATTGAAGACTACATCCGCGACGAGGTCTTCTATCGCGAGGGCAGGGCGGCCGGACTGGACCGCGACGACGCCGTCATTCGCCGCCGCGTGCGGCAGAAGATGGAATTTCTCGCCGAGGACATGTCCGTACCAGAGCCGAATGATGAGCAGCTTGCGGCCTATCTCGCGTCCAATCCAGAGCGCTTCAGAGCCGACGACCATCTCACATTCCGTCACGTCTTCCTGAGTGCTACGCGACGCCAAAATACCATCGACAGCGATAGCAAGCAGGTTGCGAGCATCCTGGCTGGCGCCGACGCAGCTGTAGATGCGACGGCACTCGGCGATCCCTTCCTGCTTGGCGAGGAGTTTCGTGGCGTCTCGGCAACGAAGGTAATGAACCAATTTGGTGAAAGGTTTGCCAAGCGGATACTCGCTATGGAAGAGGGCCGCTGGCAGGGACCGGTTGCTTCGGGCTTTGGGCAGCATTTCGTCTTTATCAGCGAACGAGTGCCGGGCGGCCTGCCACCGCTCGATGATATCCGGCCAGCCGTCCGCCGGGAGTGGGCGAACACGCGACGCCTTGAGGCGGAACAGAAGCGTTATGCCTCGTTGCGGGGGCGTTACGAAATCGTGGTGGAGGCGCCTCGGGAAAAAGCGGCGGAGGCCGCCAGCCGATGAATCGCTTCCGTTTTCTCTTTGCTGTTCTGACGGTGCTGCTGGCGCAGCCGGCGATCTCGGATGAACTGCGGCCGGGCTATCTTGAGGTGCGCCAGACCAGCCCCGACGCCTATAATCTGCTTTTCAAGATTCCCGCGCGGGGGGAGGACTTGCGGCTCGCGATCTACGTCAAACTGCCCGAGGGCACTCAAGATGTAGCGCCGCCGCGGGCGTCATTTAGCGAGGGGGCCTATGTCGAACGCCGCAGCATTCGGCGGGATGGAGGGCTCGCAGGGCAGGCCGTATCCATTGAGGGCCTGTCGGCCACATCGACTGATGTACTGGTTCGGATCGAAAGCCTTGCCGGCGCAGTACAGACCGAGCGGCTTTCCCCGACGAAGACGACGTTCATTGTTCAGGCCACGCCAGGCGCGGGCGAGGTGGCTGCAACTTATCTGCGCCTTGGCGTCGAACACATTCTGTTCGGCTTCGATCACCTGCTGTTTGTGCTGGCGCTGGTGATCCTCGTTCGAGGCTGGGCCCGCGTCGCCCTTACAGTGACGGCATTCACCATCGCGCACAGCATTACGCTTGCCGCGGCGACGCTCGGTTTCGTGAACGTGCCCGGTCCGCCTGTTGAAGCAACCATAGCGCTTAGCATTGTGCTTGTTTCGGTCGAGATTCTAAATGCGCGCCGCGGAAAGCCGAGTCTGACGACGCGTATGCCGTGGCTGGTCGCCTTCAGCTTTGGACTTTTGCACGGTTTCGGCTTCGCCGGGGCGCTGGCGGAGGTCGGATTACCTCAACATGCGATCCCCGTTGCGCTGCTGTTTTTCAATATTGGGGTGGAGGTCGGGCAGCTTATCTTTGTCGCCGCAGTCTTGTCGGCAATTTCGCTATTGCGCTACACAGCGTCCCGACTATTGGAACCTGCGCCCTTACAGCGCGCACTTGACCGGCTCGATGTGACGGTCGGCTACGCCATAGGCGTCGTGGCGGCCTACTGGCTGGTTGAGCGAACGACCGCCTTCTTCGCATAGTTTGCGGTCCGTCATTGCCCGCCAAGGGAAATTAGCTCTGGCGGCGAGAGCCCCGACATCGCTATATCCATCCATCGCTGCCCACGGCGCGGCTTCGAGGGACGATGTCCTCCGATTCAACGATTGGGGAAAAGTCATGCCTTCTGAAACTCGCTCGCCCCGTCTCGCTGTTCTGATCGATGCCGACAATGCGTCCGCAAAGATTGCGGACGGGTTGTTCGAGGAGATTGCCAAGATCGGGGAGGCCAGCGTTCGCCGTATCTACGGCGACTTCTCCAATGCCCGATCCAAGGGCTGGTCCGACATTCTGTCGAAACATGCCATCATACCCCAGCAGCAGTTCGCCTATACGACCGGAAAGAATGCGTCCGACATAACCCTCGTCATTGACGCGATGGACCTGCTTCACAGCGGTCGGTTCGACGGATTCTGTCTGGTATCTTCCGACAGCGATTTTACGCGACTTGCCGCCCGCATCCGGGAGCACGGCGTCGATGTGTTCGGGTTCGGCGCGCAGAAGACGCCGGAAAGCTTCAGGCAGGCCTGCCGAAGATTCTTCTATACCGAGAACCTGCTTGGCGGCACGGCCAACATTCAGGATGCCGCCTCGAAGTCGCAGCCGCTGCAATCCCCTGATGAAGCCACCTCCATCATCAAGAAGGTCATCGCCCAGATGGAAAGCGAAGACGGGTGGGTCGATCTTGGGGAGGTCGGAAAACGGATTACCAACCTGGCCCCCGATTTCGATTCGAGGACCTTCGGCTCCCGCAAGCTGAGCGACCTCGTGCGAAAGACAAATTCTTTCGAGATCGAGCCCAAGGGCGGAGCCATGCGAATTCGGATCAAGCCGCCGGCCGGATCACCGCCGAAGACGCGAACCGCTCGAAAACCTGCGGGCTGAGTAACCGAAGGCTGTCTCAGCCCAGACCGCAACGAGCGCGGCCACAAGCCATCCATGATTAAGCGCATGGCACGGGCCCGCTTTTGTGAAGGTTTGCGGACGCCGGCCCCGGAGTCCGCGGCGCCACCTTCATGGGGCCGGCATCCGAAAACCTTCACATGGACGGACATTGAGCGGTCACGCTGACATCCACTAGCGGTCATCCTTACCGACTACTGCCGATCACGGCGAACGTGCTCAACCGATAGTTGCGCAGATGACCGAAAAAGGGTTAGCTTCGCCGAATTTGGGAGAGCGCGATGACGCAACCGATTCCAGAAGCGATCCAGGCTGAGCGTCTCACCGCGGCACTCCGCCGAACTGGCGTGCTTGGCGAGGCTCACGTCAGCGATGTCACGGTCGAAAGCTCCCGCGATACCATCCTCTCTCGAATTATTCGGGTACGCTTGATGTACAGTGTACCGACCGACGACGCCCCACACTCCCTCATCTTCAAGACTTGTCACCCTGATCGCGTCGGAGATGCGCTGCATGCCGGCCGTCAGGAGGTCGCGTTTTATGATCAGATTGCGCCACTGATGGTGACCAACATAGTGCCTCGCTGTTTCGAGGCGTATCGCGATGCAGAGACGAGCGCGTGGCATCTCCTCCTTGAGGACCTCACAGAAACCCACGCCGTTCCGACGCAGTGGCCGCTGCCGCCCACAAGGCAGCAATGTGGAGCAATCGTTCGAGCGCACGCTCGCCTCCATGCTTCTTGGTGGGACAGCCCGCGACTCGGTGTCTCCGTAGGGACGTGGCTCGATCCCGAGGCCATGGATCGGCAGATGCAGCTTGTCGCGAACGACTTCCAACGTTTTGCTGATCGCGCGGGTGACCTACTGTCACGCGAGCGGCGCCGGCTCTATGAACAATTGCTCGGCTCTGCACCTCGTCTGCTTCAGCGCTATCACTCCCATCGAAACTTTACGATCACCCAAGGCGACGCGCATGTTTGGAATACGTTTTTGCCGCGAGACCATCAGTCCGACGATGCTCGACTGTTCGACTGGGACAGCTGGCGCCTCGATGTCGCATCGCGGGACCTTGCCTACATGATCGCGATGCACTGGTATCCTGACCGTCGACAAGCGATGGAACGTTCACTTCTCGACGAATACCACGAGACGCTGGTTGCTCACGGGGTCCAGGGCTACGATCGACATGTGCTCGAAGCCGATTATCGATTGTCGGTGCTTTGGCAAATTACGACGCCCGTGTGGCAAGCTGTGAACAATATCCCCGCCGTGATCTGGTGGAATGGTCTTGAACGCATCATGCTTGCCGTCGATGATCTCGATTGCAGGTCGCTACTTACCTGAACCCAGTCCGAATTTGGTCAGAAGCTCACCTCTTGGGAATGACCGCTTTTGGTGGCGGACGGTTGGCAGGGCCTCTCGATCCGCTAGACTGTCCTGCAACGGATGAGCGGACGCGGTTGCGTCGTCTGCCGCTAAGAAAATGTCGGGGGGAAGCATGGGCCGAAAGATCGCGATCGTCGGAGCGGGCGCCGTCGGCGGGTATGCCGGTGCCCATATGGTGCAGGCGGGCGAGGATGTCACGTTCATCGATCCCTGGCCCGAGCATGTCGAGCACATGAGGAAGCACGGGCTGCGCGTCACGCACGCCATGGACATCTCGGAATTCCAGGTTCCGGTGCGCGCGCTCCACGTCACGGACGCGCAGCAGCTCGCCAAGGAGAAGCCGGTCGAGATCGCCTTCGTCTGCATGAAGTCCTACGACACGGCCTGGGCCACCATGCTGATCCAGCAATATTTGGCGGCGGACGGCTATGTCGTGTCGCTGCAGAACTGCATGAACGAGGAGACGATTGCCGGCATTGTCGGCTGGGGCAAGACGCTGGGCTGCATTGCCAGCAGCATCACGGTGAACCTGCCGGAGGCCGGCCACATCCACCGCGGCGCCGGCAAGGGCGGGGCGGCGCATACCGTATTCCGCGCGGGCGAAGTGCACGGCCGCATCACGCCGCGGGCGGAAGAGGTCTGCCGCCTGGTCGGCTACTCCGACAGCGCTAAAGTGACGGACAATCTCTGGGGCGAGCGCTGGTCGAAACTGGTCGCCAATGTCATGGGCAACGGGCTCTCCGCCTGCACCGGCCTGCCTGGCGGGGAAATCCTGCAAAGCGAGCCGCTGCGCCGTTTTTCCACGCGGCTAGGGAGCGAAGCGATCCGCGTCGGACAGGCGCAGGGCTATCAACTGGAGGAGATCCTGCATCTGCCGCCGGAGACGATCGCGCGCGCCGGCGAAGGCGACGCGGCCGCGATGCGCGTCTGCGACGAGCAGCGTTTCAAGGATGCCAAGCGCACATCGTCCCAGCAGCGTCCCTCGATGGGGCAGGACATGCAGAAAGGCCGGCGCACCGAGATCGAATTCCTCAACGGTTTGGTGGTACGCGAGGGCGAGAAGGTCGGCATTTCCTGCGCCGCAAATGCCGCGCTGACGGATATCGTCAAGCGGGTGGAGCGTGGCGAGTTGAGTCCAGATCCGCGGCACATCACCGAACTGCGGCTGAACTGAGCCGGACGTGCGTCGGCAGCTTCGCTGGCGCGTCGCCTAGTTGACGGGCCCGCCATGACCTAAATGTTCAGTATCTGGCTCCGCTGGCTTCACCCCGGTCATCCGGTTGACCATGATTGTTACGAGCCAAAGAACGACGCCCACCGCGAGCAGGACACCGGCGACGTGGTACTGAACAATGGCTCGGCCGGTCCAGGGACCCGTGAGGAAAGCGCAAAACACAGCCCCCAGGATCGGCAGAATAGTTGGCGTGCGGAAATGCTGGTGATCCACACGATCGCGCCGAAGCACCAGGACCGCGACATTCACCACCGTGAAAACGCATAACAGGAGAAGCGCGGTGGTGCCTCCGAGCGCCGGCACCTCACCGACAAACGTGATCAGGGCAAATGCCAGCAACGTCGTGAAGCCAATGGCGACATAAGGCGTCCGCCGCGTCTCGTGTACTTTGCCAAGCGGTGCCGGAAGCACATGCTCGCGGCTCATGCCATACACAAGGCGGCTCGCCATCAGCATATTGATGAGAGCGCTATTGGCCACGGCAAACATGGTGATGAATCCAAAGATCCAAAGTGGAAAATTTGGCGCGCCTTGTTGGACCACCTTCAGAAGCGGTGTCTCGCCTTCGGCCAATTGCTCCGGCGCCACCAGCGTGATTGCCGAGATCGAGACAAGAACATAGATGAGACCTGTAATCACAAGGCCGGTAAGCAAGACCCTTGGAAAGTGACGGCTTGGATCCTTGCATTCCTCGGCCATATTGACCGAATCCTCGAAGCCTACCATGGCAAAGAATGCGAGCGTGGTCGCGGCAATCACCGGCCAGAACATGCTGCCGTCCGCGGTCGAACGAAACTGAATGATTCGCGAGACATCGCCTTGGCCCAACCCGATCGCCCAAAGGCCGATTACGATAATAATCAACAGCCCCGTCAGCTCCACACAGGTGAGGACGACGTTAGCCTTCACACTTTCGCCGACGCCGCGGAAATTGACCGCAGCAACGATTGCCATGAAAACGAGACCAGTGACCGTAATGGCAAAGCCCGACAGATTGAGCCCCATCGCATTCGACATGTTCGCGGCGAAAGCCCGGGATGCAGTCGATGCCGAGGTGATACCTGAGCACATCACCGCAAATGCAACGATGAACGTGACAAAATGGATGCCAAAAGCTTTGTGGGTGTAGAGAGCCGCGCCCGCGGCTTTCGGATATTTCGTGACCAGCTCGAGATAGCTGAACGCGGTCACGAGGGCGACCACAAACGCAACCACAAAAGGCAGCCATACAATGCCGCCGACTTGCTTCGCCACCTGGCCCGTGAGCGCGTAGATTCCGGTGCCGAGAATATCGCCGACGATGAACAGCAAGAGCAGCCAGGGCCCCATGACCCTACGAAGGCTGGGTTCAGCACCGCTTGATAGAGTGCCAGCGTTCATTGGGACATCGGTCATGGCACGCCTCTTTATTATCGGTGACGCAAGTGCAGTGTATGGGCAGTTGAAACCCTTGTGCAATAGCGGCTTCCGGAACGCTATGAGGCGGCCTTACTCACCAATCCGCAGCTCGCTGCCGCGATCAGGAAGACGCCTGCTCGAACCGTTCAAGCTGCACGGTTACGGCTTCCCAGTGATTGGGCAATGGGCCAGCGAATTAGCTGAAATTGCGGAACAATTTCCAGTTGCGGGCATTCAGTTCGCGTGCGTTCCGGTTCGCGGTACAGACGGCATGGAGGCGGGCTTGGTCGACACGTCTGCCGTGAGGCCGGTTACCCTGCGAGCTGGTTGGCGCGATGCGGTCCCACAGGAGGACAACCATGCGATTGATCACATCGACTGCGATACTGATCCTATCGGTGCTTCCTGCGCTCGCCGATCGCGCGGTCACTGAAGACGAGCGCGCAAAGCTTGTCGCTGCGGTCCAGGCGGAGGGATGTTTAGGCGGCAAGCTCGAGATGGATGAAGACGACCAGCAGTTTGAGGTCGATGACGCCGTCTGCGCGGACGGCAAGAAGTATGATCTCAAGTTTGATATGCAAATGCGCATGAAACGAAAGAATCTGGACTGAGTTCCGACGCGCATGCGTTATTACGAGCCAGCGGGGTCGGGCGAATGCAACCCGATGACAGATTCGGCGACGCAATCCATTTCGCCGCGCCGTGACGCATCAGATGCGGACGACTGGACCCGCCAATGTGATGACAACGACATACAGCACGAAGGCTGCGATCGAAGCGAGGGCAAGGGCTAATCCGCCGCCGACCGACAGCCGTTCGAGTTCGACGGTTTGGCCACCACTGAGATAGCGCTGCAGTGCAAACAGCAGAAACGGGATCCCGATCAGAAAAGATTGCAGATATATAGCGAGGCCGAGGCCAACCAGTACCCCGATCCAGCCTGCGATCAGTGCCGACTTCCGGCTCACCGAGCCAATGAGCGCGTTGAGGATCAGTCCGCCATCGAGGGGATAGATCGGCAACAGGTTGGCTGCATTGACGACGGCGAACATCTCCACCGCCTGCCTTAGTTGAGTTTCGCCGGTTGCGCGATACAGGGGAACGGACCAATCCACGACTTCCCAACCAAGACATTCGCAATTTCTTCAGCCGACCCTGATGCAACGTTAGCATGTATTGTCGCCTAGCAAAGCAGTTAGCTTGTCTGTGCAGCGATATCTCTGATGTGTGGCGTGTTTCCATCCCGTGATGGCGTCAACCAATTGATTTATCGTGTCTTTCGTCAATCCCTTCCACTCCGCGGGAAATAAAATCAGCCGCGTTGAGATCGCACGTCGCCGCCGCGAAGATCGCAGCCAGAGCGAACAGAGTTGAGCGAGGCGCGACATGGCGAAGATGCGGGCGATCGATGCGGCTGTGCGGATCCTGGAGAAGGAGGGCGTGACCATCGCCTTTGGCGTGCCGGGCGCGGCGATCAATCCGTTGTACTCCGCGCTGAAGAAGCGCGGCTCGATCGGCCACATCCTGGCGCGCCATGTCGAGGGCGCTTCGCACATGGCCGAGGGCTATACCCGCGCCAAGGCCGGCAATATCGGCGTCTGCATCGGCACATCAGGTCCGGCCGGCACCGACATGATCACGGGGCTTTATTCGGCGATCGCGGATTCGATCCCGATCCTCTGCATTACCGGCCAGGCGCCGCGCGCGCGGCTCTACAAGGAGGACTTTCAGGCCATCGATATCGAATCCATCGCAAAACCCGTGACGAAATGGGCGGTGACCGTGCGCGAACCGGCGCTGGTGCCGCGCGTATTCAGCCAGGCGTTTCACATCATGCGTTCCGGGCGTCCCGGACCCGTGCTGATCGACCTGCCGCTCGACGTGCAGCTTGCCGAAATCGAATTCGACGACGAGACCTATGAGCCGCTCTCGGTCTACAAGCCGGCCGCCACGCGCAAGCAGATCGAGAAAGCACTCGAAATGCTCAATGCCGCCGAGCGTCCGCTGATCGTGGCGGGCGGCGGCGTCATCAATGCCGATGCGTCGGACTTGCTGGTGGCGTTCGCCGAAACCGTCAACGTTCCGGTGGTGCCGACGCTGATGGGGTGGGGCGCCATTCCCGACGATCATGTGCTGATGGCCGGCATGGTCGGACTGCAGACCAGCCACCGCTACGGCAACGCGACCATGCTGCAATCCGACTTCGTGCTCGGGATCGGCAACCGCTGGGCCAACCGGCACACCGGTTCGATCGAGACCTACACCAAGGGGCGGACGTTTGTGCACGTCGATATCGAACCGACGCAGATCGGGCGCGTCTTCAATCCCGATTTCGGCATCGTGTCCGACGCCAAGGCGGCTCTCGAACTGTTCGTCACGGTCGCCAGGGAGTGGCGGAAGGCCGGCAAGCTGAGGGAGCGGCAGGCGTGGCCGGCGGCGTGCCAGGACCGCAAGCGCTCGATGCTGCGCAAGAGCCATTTCGACGACATGCCGATCAAGCCGCAGCGCGTTTACGAGGAGATGAACAAGACATTCGGACGCGACACCTGCTATGTCAGCGTGATCGGACTGTCGCAGATCGCCGGCGCGCAGTTCCTCGGCGTCTATCACCCGCGCAACTGGATCAATGCGGGGCAGGCCGGTCCGCTCGGCTGGACACTGCCGGCGGCGCTCGGCGTGCGCGCGGCCGACCCGAGCCGCGAGATCGTCGCGCTGTCGGGCGATTATGATTTCCAGTTCCTGATCGAGGAGCTCGCGGTCGGCGCCCAATTCAAGCTGCCTTACATCCACGTCGTCGTGAACAACTCCTATCTCGGACTGATCCGCCAGGCGCAGCGCGGCTTCGACATGGACTACCAGGTCCAGCTTTCCTTCGAGAACATCAACGCGCCCGAGCTCGGGGTCTACGGCGTGGATCACGTCGCGGTCGCCGAGGGACTGGGCTGCAAGGCGATCCGCGTCACCGATCCGAACCATGCGCAGGCGGCGTTCGCGACTGCGCGCGAATGGATGGCCGAATTCCAGGTGCCTGTTGTCGTCGAGTTCATTCTCGAGCGAGTGACCAACATCTCGATGGGCACCGAGATCGACAACATCGTCGAATTCGAGGAGGTGCTCGACCTGCCGCTGGACGCCACGCCGGCAAGGCCGAGCGCACCGCAATCCGGCAAGCTGCTGCCGGCATAAATCGAGGAGAGTAGATCGTGCCGAAATTTGCCGCCAATCTCACCATGCTGTTCGGCGAGCAGCCGTTCCTCGATCGCTTCGCCGCCGCCAAGGCCGCCGGCTTCAGCGGGGTGGAATATCTGTTCCCCTATGATTTCGACAAAGCCGAACTGCGCGAGCAATTGCACCAGCACGGCCTGACCCAGGTGCTGCACAATCTTCCCGCGGGCAACTGGGGGGCGGGTGAGCGGGGCATCGCCATTTTGCCTGACCGGGTCGACGAATTCCGCGATGGCGTCGCGCGCGCCATCGACTACGCCAAGGCGCTCGATTGCCGTCAGCTCAACTGCCTCGTCGGCATCATGCCTGACGGCGCTGATACCACCGATCTCAACGAGGTATTGGTAGGCAATCTGCGCTTCGCGGCGGAGGCACTTGGCAGGGAGGGGATCAAGCTTCTGATCGAACCGATCAACACGATCGACATCCCGGGCTTCTTTCTGAACCGGACCGAGCAGGCGCTTCAGATCATTGCGGACGTGCGTTCGAGCAATTTGTTCGTGCAATACGACATCTACCATATGCAGGTGATGGAGGGCGACATTGCGCGCACCTTGCAAAAACATCTGCCGCGCATCGCCCATGTCCAGCTTGCCGACAATCCCGGCCGCAATGAGCCGGGTACGGGCGAGATCAACTATCCCTTCCTGTTTCGCCATCTCGACGCTATTGGTTATCGCGGCTGGATCGGGTGCGAATACAAGCCGAGGACGACGACGGTCGAAGGCCTCGGTTGGCACGCCGCGCTGACGGCCGATACTTGAACAAGAAGCAAGAAAAGACAAAGGGGAGTTTGAAATGATCGATATCGGCTTCATCGGCCTCGGCACAATGGGGCGCCCGATGGCCGGCCATCTTCAGGCCGCCGGGCATCGCCTGTTCCTGCACGATGTCGCGCCGATTGCAGCGGAGCTGGTCGCTGCCGGCGGCGTGGTCTGCAAATCGAGCAAGGAGGTCGCCGAGAAGGCGAACGTTGTCATCATCATGGTGCCGGATACGCCGCATGTGGAAGCGGTGTTGTTCGGGCAGGATGGCGTCGCGGCCGGGCTGTCGAAGGGGCAGATCGTCGTCGACATGAGCTCGATCTCGCCGCTCGCCACCAAAGAGTTTGCAAAGAAAGTAGAGGCACTCGGCGCCGATTATCTCGATGCGCCGGTTTCGGGCGGCGAGGTCGGCGCCAAGGCGGCGAGCCTAACCATCATGGTCGGCGGGCCGGAGCGCGCGTTCAACACCATGAAGCCGGTGTTCGACAAGATGGGCAAGAACGTCACGTTGGTTGGCGCCAATGGCGACGGACAGACCACCAAGGTAGCCAACCAGATCATCGTGGCGCTGACGATCGAGGCGGTCGGCGAGGCGCTGCTGTTCGCGTCGAAGGCCGGAGCGGATCCGGCGCTGGTGCGGCAGGCGCTGATGGGCGGCTTTGCATCGTCGCGAATTCTCGAAGTGCATGGCGAGCGCATGGTGAAGCGCAACTTCGAACCGGGCTTCAGAATTGAGTTGCACCAGAAGGATCTCAACCTGGCATTGGAGGGCGCGCGTGCGCTGGGCATCTCCTTGCCGAGCACAGCGGTCGCCCAGCAATTGTTCAGTTCCTGTGCCGCCCATGGCGGCAAGGCGTGGGACCACTCGGGAATGGTCCGCGCGCTGGAAATGATGGCGAACCACCAGGTCGCAAAAGGCTGAATCTGAATCTCCAAGACCGGAACTCGCCTGTGACTGGAACCGCGTCGAAATTTCGGCGCGGTCCTTTTTGCTGCCGCATTGGAACCGGAACCTTGTCACGCTTCCAGCGGTTGAGACGCATCGTCAATTTACTGGAGGATGCGATGAATAATCGTTTGGCCGTTTCTCTGATCGCTGCCGCGCTGCTGGTGCCGGGCGCGGCATTTGCCCAGTCGACCACCGCCAGAGGCGCGGCGGACGGTGCCGCCGCAGGCGGCGAAGTGGGTGGCCCGGTCGGCGCAATCGTCGGCGGCACCGTGGGTGCCGCGGTCGGCGCAGCCGTGGAAATCCCGAACGCCGTGATCAATTCGATTCCGCGCGATCGTTCTGTCGTGGTTCGTGAAGAGGTGGTGGTGGGCGAGCCGCTGCCGCCGGCCGTCGCACTGCGCACAGTGCCGCGGCACACTGAATACCGCTATGCCGTCATCAATGATCGCCGTGTGATCGTGGAGCCGCGCACCCGCAGGGTCGTCCGGATACTCGACTAACGAACGCACCATCCAGGCAGGCAAGTCCTCGCGGGCCTTCGTCCCGCGGGGATTTTTGTTGCGTTAGGGCAGCGATCGCTGGGTTCGCCTGATCGTCCAGTCGAAAGCCGCAGCAGCGGCAAGGCCGAGGGATGCCGCCAGCGCGTCGACCACAAAGTCCTCCATCCGTGCGTGCCGGCCCGGCGCCAGGAACTGCAGCATTTCGATCAGGCCAGTGAAGGCGATGACACAGGCCGCCGTCTGCAACCGGTTGCGCGTGTGGGCCAGTCCGAATGCCAATCCCAGCAGCACAAAGGCGAGCGCGTGCTCGCCATTCTGTCCCAAGGTTGAGTGTGGCCGCTGTTCCGCCGGTCCGAGCGTCGCAAAGGCGATGGCGGCGGCAAGGCCCCAGGCGAATAGTCGAAGGGTGATCGTCATCGCGGTGGCATAGCACGATTTATGTGCTGGATACCCCCATGCGCGCGAACCGGCGATGCCTGTGGTTAACTGCCCTTCAGAGCGGCTCCCGTACGCCCATACCGTGCATGAAGCGCTCCCGGATT
This sequence comes from Bradyrhizobium sp. AZCC 1610, assembly GCF_036924515.1. Taxonomy (NCBI): domain Bacteria; kingdom Pseudomonadati; phylum Pseudomonadota; class Alphaproteobacteria; order Hyphomicrobiales; family Nitrobacteraceae; genus Bradyrhizobium; species Bradyrhizobium sp. AZCC 1610. The sequence goes on from NZ_JAZHRR010000001.1 coordinate 2,136,067, forward strand.
TGTACGGGGTCGCGGCGGGTGGTGCCTGTGCCCGGCTTGTCGTCGATGCGCACGCCGATCAGCCTCGGGCCTGCGGCCGACAAGGACGCTTCGATCAGGCGCTCGAAATCGTCCTCGTCCGCCGCCCAACTGCTGTTGGTGAGCCCGCTCGCGACAGCGATGGCGACGATGTCGGCGACGGCGGCCCCCGGTGTCGGTTGCGCGCCGGTGATCTGATAGATGCCGTTGTCCATCACCACCATGGTGAGGTTCTTCGGCGCCAGCGTCGCAATCGTCGTCAGCGAACCCAGCTGCATCAACAGCGAGCCGTCGCCTTCGAGCGCAAATATCCGCCGGTCCGGCTGCGCCAGCGCCACGCCAAGTGCGATCGGAAAGGCGAGGCCCATGCTGCCGAGCATGTAGAAATTCTGTGGCCGGTGGCCGGCGGCCCACAGGTCGAAATTGGTATTGCCGATGCCGCCGATCACGGCTTCCTCGTGCTTCAGCTTCGCAATCAGCCGCGAGGTGAGATCGAAGCGGTTCATGACCTTGGTGTTGCGGGCCGGGGTGTCTTTGGCGCTGTTCATGAGATCGCTCACTTGTCGAAGACTTTGCCGCCGGTCAAAAGCGGCGAGAGGATCAGCGCCACCGGCGCCTGGGTCGTGATGGCCTGCTTGATGGAGCGGTCGACGATGAATTCGAACTCATCGAGCCGTGTGGCGGTGTGGTGCTCCATGGCGAGCGAATCCAGCACCGGGCGCATGGTGCGGCAGACCAGCGACTGGCCATAGTTGAATTCGCCGAGCGTGCCGCGCTCAGAGACGAACATGATCAGCGGGATCTGATAGGGGATCGCCAGCGACGCCAGCACGTTCGCGAGCGTGGCAAATCCCGAAGTCTGCATCAGCACCGCGCCGCGCATGCCGCCCATCCAGGCGCCTGAAATGATGCCGACCGCTTCCTCCTCGCGCGCGGTGGGGAAGGTCGTGAAAAAGGGGTCGGCGTGCAGGTTCTTGATCAGCGTCGTCAGGACGCGATCGGGCACGTAGGGGACCAGGCGGATATCGTTGCGCTTGAGGGTTTGCAGCACGATGCCGTGCCAGCTCTTCTCAGATGTTTCGGGCGAGGTTTTTTCCTCCGCAACCGCCATTTTGATCTCCCTCATCCGCGCCGATTATTCGTCGGCTTTCATTCTTGGAGCGGCGAAACTTGACGCCGTCGGCGAGATTGTCAACATGTTCCGATCGTATCCTGCTCTGCGCCGCGCGCCGCTACATCGGGTATGCGACGATATGAGATAAGCAAGAAAAGATACCGGGAGGGGCAATGGCTGGATATATCCGAAATGCTGCCAACGCGGCGGCGCTTGCCGCGGCCGCTGCGCCGCGGGCACTTCCGCTAAGACCTGTTACCTGACCATGGCCGCCAGCGGCCCTCCCGCCAAACCAGTCAAGCCCTACGCTCTTCGAACTGAAAGTTGTCAAGGAAAATGACCGTCAACAACAAGCGCGTGTTCTACGTCAAATATCTCGCCCACGAGATCTATATCGATATCCTCAAAGCCCGCCCGGATGTGAGGCTCGACCGGCTGGAAAACGAAAGTCCCGACGCGGTCGCAGCGCCGATTCTGGCGGCGGCGCATGCCTATCAGGTCGGAGCGGCCCGCGACGAAATCGCCAGGCATTTCCATGTCGACAAGGATTTGCTGAGGCGGGCGCCGAACCTCCTGATCGTGTCTTCGAACGGCGCGGGCTTCGATCCCGTAGATGTCGATGCCTGCACGGCGGCGGGCGTGCTCGTCGTCAATCAATCCGGCGGCAACGCCAATTCTGTCGCCGAGCATGCGTTGGGGATGATGCTGACGCTGTCCAAGCGCATCCTCGAATCCGACCGCGCGCTGCGCCGCCAGGCCAATGTCAATCGCAACGCGCTGATCGGCAACGAAGCGCAGGGCAAGACCATCGGCATCGTCGGCATCGGTAATGTCGGCCGCCGTATCGCAGAGCTCTGCAACGGCCTGCTGCATATGAAGGTGATTGCCTACGATCCTTATCTGACCGCGGAAGAAATCGCCGCCCGCGGCGGCGAAAAGGTTGAGCTTCACGATCTGATGCGCCGCTCGGATTTTGTCTCGATCTCATGCCCCCTGACCAAGGACAATCGCCGCATGATCGGCGCCCGCGAGTTCGCGCTGATGCAGCCGCACGCATTTTTCATCACCACCGCGCGCGGCTTCATTCACGATGAGGAAGCGCTGTACGAGGCGTTGCGCGACAAGCGGATTGCGGGCGCCGGCCTCGACGTCTGGGACAAGGAGCCGCCGCCGCCGGAACATCCGCTGCTGCAGTTCGACAATGTGCTGGCCAGCCCGCACACGGCGGGTGTGACAAAGGAAGCGCGGGTGAACATGGGCAGGATCGCTGCCGAACAGATTCTCGATGCGCTCGACGGCAAGCGCCCGCCGCGCGTCGTCAATCCCGAGGTGTGGCCCGACTACGTGAAGCGCTTCGAGCGCGCGTTCGGATTTGCGCCGAAATAGGCCATCACCTCCGCGAGAGACGATCCCACGATGGCCGAACCGGCAGACCGCTTTTATGAATCCCAGGGGCTGCGGTTGCACTATGTCGACTGGGGCAACGAAACCGCGCCGCCCCTGATCCTGGTCCATGGCGGACTCGACCATTGCCGCAACTGGGATGCGATCGCGCGGGAATTGCAGCCGCATTTCCATATCATCGCCCCGGATCTGCGCGGGCACGGCGATTCCGAATGGGCGAAAGGAAGCAGCTACAGCCTGACCGACAATGTCTATGACCTCACCCGGCTGATGCGTTTTGCGGCGCTGCAGGACGCGGCGATTGTCGGCCACTCGATGGGCGGTATGGTCGCGTTGGCCTATGCCGGCTCCTATCCGGAGAGGGTATCGCGCCTCGTCGTGCTGGATGGCGCTTTCCTGTCGGGCTCGCAGCCTGCGCCGATCGCCGAGCAGATGTCGCGCTGGATCGACCAGCTCGACCGTATCTCGGAGTATCAACCGAGCGCGTTCCGCACGATCGATGAGGCGGCGAAGCGATTGTCGGCGCGCAACAAGCGGCTGACACCGGCGCTGACGCTTCATCTGGCCCGGCACGGCGTTCGGAAGGGCGCTGACGGCCTCTATCGCTGGAAGTTCGATCATTATCAGCGGGCGAGGGCGCCGTATCGGCTGTCGGTGGATGACTATGCCGCCTTGTGGTCGCGCATTGCCTGTCCCACCCTGTTGATGTGGGGCGACGAAAGCTTTCTGCCCGATCCCGAGGCCGCGGGACTGCTCGCGCATTTCAAGCAAGCTGAACTGCAGAAGATCGCGGGCGCCGGACATTGGCTCCATCATGACCGGCTCGACGTGGTCCTGGCGTCGCTACGGCGGTTTCTCGATGCGCCGCAGCCTGCATAAACCGGAGTGGTGCAAGAATGCCGGATCACCGGGTTATGAGCCCAAATCCGGGAGAAGATTTCATCCGCCGGCAGGTCGATCGGGGCAATAATTTCACTGCCGAAGGACGCCTGGACGTAGCGTGCATTGCTATTTTCCCCGGGATCTCGACTAGTTGGCGGCTTGAGACCATTTTCCGTGTGCGCCCTTGTTCCATCGGCGCCCATGGAAGATGTCAGATGCGACAGGTTCGTTCATTTCTGCGCAACGCCCCGTCCCGGATCGGACGCCGGCTGGCCCAGATCGTCGCCATCGCCGCCGCCAGCCTGCCGGCCGCCGGCGCTTAAGTCGCGTCCTTACTTCTCCGACACTACCTTATACTTCCGCCAGCGCCTGATCGAGCGCCTCGACGAGCAGGTCGGCATGTTCAGTGCCAAACACCAGCGGCGGACGGATCTTGAGGACGTTGGCGTGCGGTCCGGCCGAACTGATCAGCACGCGCCGTTCACGCAGCAAGTTCACGATCCGCGCGGTCTCCGCTGTGGCAGGCGCGCCTGCCGGTCCGCCGTGCCGCAGCTCGACGCCGACGAACAGGCCGGCTCCACGCACTTCGGCAATCAACGCGTGCCGCGCCTGCAGCTCGATGAGCAGCTTGATCAGATAGGCGCCGGTACGTTGCGCGTTCTCCATCAGCCGCTCGGACTCGATCACGTCGAGCACCGCAATCCCGGCGGCAGCCGAAACCGGGTTGCCGCCGAAGGTGTTGAAATAGCGCGATCGCCGGCCAAACTCCGCCAGTAGCTCTGGCCGTGCCGCCATCCCTGCGACCGGATGTCCGTTTCCCATCGGTTTGCCCATGGTGACGAGATCGGGCACGAGGCCGTGGCGGGCAAAGCCCCACATCCCTCCGCCGCAGCGGCCGAAGCCGGGCTGCACTTCGTCGGCGATGAACAGCGCGCCGGCCGCCCTCACGGCTTCGACTGCGGGGCGCAGAAAGCCGGGCGGATCGGCGAACACGCCGTCGCTGGAAAAAATGGTATCGACCAGAAGCGCCGCCGGACGGATGCCGCTCCTCTTCATGTCGACCAATGCGTCGCTGACGTGACCGGCAAAGACTTCACCGGCGTTTGCGGCCGAACCCGGCGCCGACACCAGCCGCACGTGACTTGCTTCCGGAAGCGGAAGTCCGAGCGAGGGAGATAGTTCGGCCAGCGCGCTGGTGACGCCGTGATAGGCGTTTGCCGTGACGATGAAGCCGGTGCCACCGGTGCAGGTCCGCGCGACGCGCAAAGCGAGATCGTTGGCCTCGCTGCCGGTGCAGGTGAACATGACGTGACCGATCCCGGGCGGAAACGTCGCGAGCAATTTTTCCGCGAAGTCGAGCACGGTCTCGTGCAGGTAGCGCGTATGGGTGTTGAGCACGGCGGCCTGCCGCGCAATCGCCCGCACGACGTGCGGGTGGCAGTGCCCGACGGATGCAACATTGTTGTAGGCGTCCAGGTAGCGATGACCGGCGGCGTCGTAGAGCCAGACGCCTTCACCACGCACAAACTGGACCGGCTGGTCGTAGAACAGCCGGTACGCCGGCCCGAGCAGCCGGCTTCGCCGCGCGATCATGTCTTGTGTCGAAATGGCCTCATCGGCGGCGGACATCTCTCTACTCCACATCGCATGCGCGTTGGATCTGAAAGGCGACCTGGTCTCGCGACAGCGTCGCCATGCGCCGCAGCCGCGCCCAGGCCGCGGCATTGTTGCGCAGAATGTAGTTCCGGTTAGCAGGATAACGGGCGGCTCGCCAACTGCTGATCACGACCGTCATGGCCATGCGCGTCGCGATCAGGTCGAACAGCACGCTGAATTCGGCCGCCTCGAGCGGCAGCACGGCATGATAGGCCGCGATCATCTCGCAGGCCGGCGCAAGCGGATCTTCGTCATCGGCCACCTGATACGCTGCCGCGATCGCAAGGTCGTTGACCCGCGCTGTGCAGGTGAGATCGCCGAAATCGATGATCCCGGCAACGCCGGCATGGGTTTCGGGGTCGACGACAACGTTATGCGGGTTCAGGTCGTTATGGACGGGCTGGTTCGGCAACTGCGGCAGTATCGGCAGGGCGTGGCTTTCGAAGCCGCCGAGAACATCCTCAACCAGACCGCGCCGCTCGCCCGGGACGGCGTCGATCAGCGGCCGCAGTTCGGCGGCGTGCTGAAGATCCCAGAGCAATTTGTGACTGGCGGCGCCATGGCTGAAATCGGAAAGACCGCGCGCGAGCCTTGCGGCGCATCGGCCGAGATCATGCCGCAGCGCCGTCGACCCTGCGACCGCATGCATCGGGGTTCCCGCGAGATACGACAACAGGCGCACAACCCGGCTCGAGCCGTCATCGAACGCAACATCAAGCTCCGTCATGCCGTTGCGCGCCGGAAAGATGCGCGGGACCGGCAGGCCGGGGTCTGCGGCCGCGAGGTGGAGCAGGGCCTCCGTCTGCAAGTTGGTCACCGCGCGGTCTTCCGCAGGGTTGGCGATCTTCAGGACATATTCACGGCCACTCAGCGCGCGCAGCCGAAAGTTTTGATCGCGCTCGCTGTCGAGCCGGTGCACGGCTGATATCAGGCCGTAGTGCTCGGCCGCCAGTCGTTGGACCAGCGCTTCCGGGATGGCGGATGCGGCGCGCAGGGTGTTGATCGGGTGAGCGGCAATCGTCGCAGCAGACGAGGCCGGCACTAGAGTATCCATTGGCGTCGCTCAGTAGCCGCGTTCGCGGTCGATGGAGTGAGGTGGGCGCCGGCCGGCGCGTATCGCTTCCGCCGTCGCGCGAAACGTCGCTCCGATGGCTCCCACGCTCACTTCGCTGGCATCGTGCGGCGTGACGACAATGCGGGGATGTCGCCAGAACGGATGCCGCGGCGCCAATGGTTCGGCCGAGAACACGTCGAGTGCTGCGCCGGCAAGCTGGCCGCTCTCCAGCGCCGTAAGCAAGTCGGCTTCGACCAGATGCTCGCCGCGGCCGACCTGGATCAGGTAGCCGCCACGATACATTCGGGCGAACGTCTTGCGGTTGAGGATACCCTTTGTCTCCGGCGTCAGCGGCAGCAGGTTCACGAGAACCTCGGTCTGGCCGAGCATGGCATCGAGGCCTGCAGCGCCATCGAAGCCGCGGATGCCTTGCGGCGCAGGCTTTGCGGTTCGGCTCCACGCCAAGACGGGGAAACCAAGCAAAGCGAGATCGGCGGCGACCCTACGGCCGATCTCGCCAAAGCCTAGAATGCCGACCGGCACGTCCTGCGCCCGGCGCAGGCCAAGACGCTGCCAGCGTTCCTCGCGCTGCTGCGCCTGATACGTCGCAAGGCGCCGCTGATGCCCAATCACGTGCCAGGCAACGAAGCCCGACATCATCTGCGCCTGCGCAGGGTCGACGACACGGATCACGTCGACTTCGGGGCGAAGGCTGGGGCACGCCAGAATATTGTCGACACCGGCGCCGATCGAGCAGACCGCCTGCAGATTGGGATAGCGTTCGAATGCGTCATCCGGAGGATGCCAGGCCACCGCCAGCCGGACGTCCGTTGCCGGACCCTCGTGCGGATGGCTGATGATTTCGATACGGTCGGCGGCGCGCATGAATTGCGGGCCGAGATAGCCGCGAAGATCGAGGCTCTTGCTAACCAGGACGCAGCGCATCGTTCGTGGTCCCGTTCATGCCGCCCTGGACGATGACGCCCGGCCGGGTACGGCGGAAAGCAGCTCGCGCGTGTAGGCGTGCTCGGGGGCCGCGAACAGTAGCGAAGCGGATTTGAGTTCGACGATCGCGCCATGCTGCATCACGGCGATGCGGTCGCAGATCTGCGCGGCCACGCGCAAATCGTGGGTGATGAACAGCATCGACAGGCCGAGCCGGGCCTTCAAATCCTCGAGCAAATCCAGAACCTGCGCCTGCACTGATACGTCGAGCGCAGAGACCGCTTCGTCGGCGACGAGGACTTCCGGGTCGAGCGCCAACGCCCGCGCGATTCCAATGCGCTGCCGTTGCCCGCCGGAGAATTCGTGCGGAAATCGCTCCATCGCGCCTGCATTGAGGCCGACCAGGCTGAGCAGATCACCAGCACGCTTGCGCGCCGCCGCCGGATCGACGCCATGCGCAATAGGTCCATCCGTGATGATGTTGCCGACCTTCCGGCGCGGATTGAGCGAGGCGAAGGGATCCTGGAACACCATCTGAATGCGGCGGCGCTGTTCGCGCAGCGCCTTTCCCTTGATCTGGGTGAGATCGACGTCGCCGATAAGGACGGTGCCGGCGTCAGGTTCGATCAAGCGCATCACAAGCCGCGCCACCGAGGATTTTCCTGAGCCGGATTCGCCGACCAGACCGAGCGTCTCGCCGCGGAATATGTCGAAGCTGACTTCCCTGGCCGCCTGCACGCGGCGTTCGGTGCGGAACCATCCGCCGCCGCTGACATAAGTCTTGCCGAGGCCGATCACTTCCACCGCCTTGCTGCGGTCGAGCAGAGGCGTCCGCTGCGGTGGCTGCAGGGTGGGAACGGCGGCGAGCAATGCACGGGTATAGGGATGCTGAGCGCGCAACAGCACGTCGTCGGCCGTGCCCTGTTCGACCACCTTGCCGTGCTGAAGCACGACCACGCGATCGGCAATCTCGGCGACGACGCCGAAATCATGGGTAATGAACATGACGGCCATGTTGCGGCGGCGCTGCAGGTCGCGGATCAGCTTGAGGATTTGCGCCTGCGTCGTGACATCGAGCGCGGTCGTCGGTTCGTCGGCCACCAGCACCGCCGGCTCGAGCGCCAGCGCCATGGCGATCATGGCGCGCTGGCGCTGGCCGCCGGATAATTGATGGGGGTAGGCGCGAACGATCCGCTCCGGGTCGGGCAGGCCGACTTCGCGGATCAAGGCGAGGGCCTTTTCGCGGCGCTCCTTCGGCGTCAAAAGATCATGCGCCTCGAACATTTCGGCGATCTGGTCGCCGATCCGCATCAACGGATTGAGCGCCGTCATCGGCTCCTGGAACACCATGGCGATGCCGCGGCCGCGCAGCGCCAGCCATTCCGTTGGGCTGAGCGACAACAGGTTCTTGCCCTCGAACAGGATCTCACCGGATTCAGTGGTCACCGTGTCCGGCAGCAAGCCCATCAGCGCATGGGCGCACATCGATTTGCCGGAGCCGGATTCACCGACCACGCAGAGGATTTTTCCGGCAGATAGTTCGAACGAAACGCCATCCACAGCATGGGGGCGGTCGCCGCCCGGGGGCAGTGCCAGCTTCAGGTTCTTGATGACGACGGTCATGCTCAGCGTCCCCCTTTGGCGAGGCGAGGGTTGAGCGCGTCGTTGAGGCCTTCACCGATCAGGTTCAGCGCCAGCACCGAGACCAGAATGGCGATGCCGGGAAATACCGTGATCCACCAGGCCTGGCGGATCACCGTGCGGCCGGCGCCGACCATGTAGCCCCACGACATCAGATTGGGATCGCCGAGGCCGAGGAAGGAGAGCGAGGATTCGAGCAGGATCGCGGTTGCGACCATCAGCGAGGCCAGCACGATGACCGGCGACAGCGCGTTGGGCAGGATCTCGCGCCAGATGATCCACCAGTTGGTTTGGCCGGTCACGACTGCCGCCTGGACATATTCGCGCGTGCGCAGCGACAGCACTTCGCCGCGCACCAGCCGCGCCACCGGGGGCCAGCTTACGATCGCGATGGCGACCACGATCGATACGATGGAGGGTTGCATGATCGCGACCAGCACGATCGCCAGCGCAAAGCTCGGTACGGTCTGGAAGAATTCGGTGAAGCGCATCAGGGCATCGTCAACGCGCCCGCCAAAATATCCGGCCGCCGCGCCGAGCGGAATGCCGACCGCCAGCGATGCCAGCGTGGAGATCAGGCCGACCAGCAGAGAAACCCGCGCGCCGTAGATGATGCCGGCCATCACATCGCGGCCGAGCGCATCGGTGCCGAGCGGCAGGTTGGCAACCGTGAACGGCGGCAGGAACGGCCGCTGCACCATGCGCCAGGGTGAGGTCGGAAACAGCAGCGGACCAAACAGCGCAACCGCGATCGCGATGGTCAGGATCGCGACGCCGATCATGCCGCCGGGATTGCGCAACAGCATTCGCCAGACCTGTCTCATGAGGCGAACTCGATGCGAGGATCGACGGAGCGATAGACCAGGTCCGTGATCAGGTTGAAGGCCAGCACCATCGCCGAGCAGACGACGAAGACGCCGAGCAGCAAATTGTAGTCGCGCTGCAGCAGGGCTTCGTACATCAGGCGGCCGATGCCCGGCCACGCGAACACGGTCTCGGTCAGCACAGCGCCGCCGACCAGCGTGCCGGCTTGCAGGCCGGCAAGGGTGACCACCGGCAACAGCGCGTTGCGCAGCACGTGACGGCGCTGGATCACGGTGTCAGAGAGGCCCTTGGCGCGCGCGGTCTTGACGAAGTCGAGCCTGACAACCTCGAGCATCGAGGCGCGCGTCATGCGGGCATAGGTGGCCATGAAGAACAGGCCGATGGTTGTCGCCGGCAGGATGAGGTGGGCGGCGACGTCGAGCACATGCGCGAGCCCGGTATAGTTTGCGCCCACGGTCTCGTAGCCGAAGCTCGGCAGCCAATCCAGCGTGACCGAAAACAGCAGGATCGCCATCAGCGCGACCCAGAACAGCGGTGTGGCGTAGAAGATCAGCGCCGCGACCGTGATCGTGGTATCGGCCCAGGTCCCGGCAAAGCGCGCTGCCAATGCGCCGAACAGGATGCCGAAAGCCAACGAAATCGCAAACGCGGTCCCCGTCAGCAACAGTGTCGCCGGCAGGCGCTGCAGGATCAGCGTCGCGACCGGCATCTGCTGGCGAAACGAGAATCCAAGATCGAGGCTGAGGATGCCTTTGACGTACAGGAATAATTGCACCGGCAGCGGCTGGTCGAGACCGAACTTCTCGCGCAGTTGAGCCAGGAAAACCTGATCGCCTGCGCCTGCTTCGCCGGCCATCACCAGCGCCGGGTCGCCCGGCGCCATCCGGATCAGGAAGAAGTTGAGAACGACGAGCGCGAAAAGGACGACGATGGCCTTCGCGATCCGCTGGGCGATGAAGGAAATCATGTTCTATCGATTGCGTTGGAGGCGCGATATCCGGGCGTCAGATCTGAGGCCTGACGCCCGACGGGCTGGGGATTACTTCTCGATCCAGGCGTCACGGAAACCGTCGTTCACGCCGATGCCGGTCGTGATCAGGTTCTTGACGCTGCAGCGGGTGATGGTCGGGAATTGCAGTTCGAGCATCCAGGCGACCGGCACGTCCTCGACCAGGATCTTCTGCGCCTTGGCGTAGATCTCCCCGCGCGCCGCATCGGGGAAGGCGACCGCGCCATCGGCGAACAGCTTGTCGATCTCGGGATTCGAATAGCCCTCGACATTGTTGAACGGCGAGCCCTTGGCGATCTGGCTGGAGACATAGTTGCGGCCGACGCCGAGCGCGGGATCGCCGTACTGATAGAGATAGGTAAAGGCGATGTCGTAGTCCCACTCGCTGACCTTTTGATTCCAGCCGGGAACGTCGGTCGCCATCATCTCGACGTTGATCCCGACGTCCTGCAGGTTCTGCTTAACCATTTCGGCCCAGCGCTGCCACGTCTCGCCATAGGGCAAAGGCAGCATGCGGACTTTCTCGCCCTTGTAGTTGGCTTCCTTGAGCAGCGCCTTTGCCTTGGCCGGATCGTAGTCGTATTTCGGCACCGCGCCCGTGTAGTACTTGATCGCGGAGCCTGACGGACCGGTCGCGACCTTGCCGAGGCCGTTCCAGACCACGTCCTTGGCCATGCTGCGATCGATCGCAAACATCAGCGCCTGACGGAATTTCTTGTTCGCGGTCGGCCCTGCGCGGTTGTTGAGCCAGAGCCAGGAATGCGGGCTGAAGAATTCCCAGCCGGCGCCGGTGACGCAGGTGTTCTTGAGCTTGCTCAGGCGCGGCACGTCGAAATTTTCCACCGAGCCGCCGGGCAGCACGTCGACCTTGCCGGTTTCGTAAGCGACCGAACGTGCGGCAGCATCTGGAATCACGTGCCAATAGATCTCGTCGATATTGGGCTTGCCCTTGACGTGGTAGCTCGGATTCTTGACCAGGCGGATGAACGAGCCCTTCTGCCATTCCCTAAACATGAAGGGGCCGGTGCCGATGGGCGTGTTGTTGGCCGGGTTGGTCTTGAAATCGGTGCCTTCATAGATGTGCTTCGGAATCATCGGCAGCGAGCCGACCTCGAAAATGCCTATGAACGGGCCGAACGGCTGCTTCAGCGTGAAGACCACCGTCGATTGATCGGGCGCCTCGACTTTGTCGAGCTGCACCAGATTGCCGCGCGCCCGCGCGTGGGTTTGCTTCAGGAATTCAATCGAGAACAGGACGTCCGCTGAGGTGAACGGCTTGCCGTCGTGCCAGGTCGCGCCCTTCACGAGTTTGAACGTGTAGATCTTGCCGTCCTCGCTGACCGTCCAGCTCTCGGCGAGGCCGGGCAGGGGGTCCAGTTTGGGGCTGTAGCGCAGCAGGCCTTCATAGATGTTGCCGGCGATCATCTGCGTCGGGCCGTTCTGAACCAGGCCCATCATCAGGCTCGGCGGCTCCGGCTGAATCACGGCATTGACAACGCCGCCTGCCTTCGGCCCCTCGGCTACTGCCGACGTGCTCAGCATGCAAAGCACGGCAAAGCTCATCAATATCTTTCGCTTGGACATTACTTACCTCGTTCAAAAAAAGCTGGCCGGCGCGCTACCGGGCGTTACGTTTGTCAGCTCGCAAAATCGGGATCGGTCCGCTCAAGCATCCGCTTGAAGGCGCCCCATTCGCTGTCGGGTACGCCATTGGTTTCGATCGCGTCGTAGAAGCTGGCGTATTGGCCGGCCGTCTTGCGGGCCACGGCTGCGGACAGCTCGATGATCTCGGCGCCGGACGACTGCACGGCGAGCTGGGCGCGGCAGGAGCGTTCCAGATTGTGCATCAGCTTGAAGGCCTCGGCGACGGACCGTCCGCAGGTCAGCATGCCGTGGTTGCGCAGCACCATTACGAACTTGTCGCCGAGATCAGCGACAAGGCGCGAACGCTCATCGAGATCGAGCGCGATGCCTTCATAGTCGTGATAGGCGAGGCAATCGGTAAACTGCAGCGACCATTGATTGAGCGGCAACAGGCCCCGCTTCTGGCAGGCGATTGCGATGCCCGCCACCGTGTGCGTGTGCAGGACGCAGAGCGCGTCATGCCGCGCGGCATGGATCGCACTGTGAATCGTGAAGCCGGCCGGGTTGATGCCGAGGCCCATGGGGTCATCGATGACGTTGCCGTCCAGATCGACCGTCACCAGGTTGGACGCCGTGACTTCCTCGAAGCGCAGGCCGTAGGGGTTGATGAGGAAGCTGTCCTGCCGGCCCGGAAGCCGGGCGGAGATGTGGGTGTAGATGCTGTCGTCGAGACCGAGCCGGTGAATCAGCCGGTAGGCTGCCGCGAGGTCGATCCGGATTTGAAGAGTCTGGTCTGCCGCCGCCGGCCATGCCTTTGCGATGTTCTGAGCTGCGCTGGTCATTTCCGCCTTTACCCATTTTCAACCTTTTCAAGTTGCGGGCGGCTGAACAATTTGGCAAGATGAATCTGTCGACAATCGACGATTAAAAAATATACACGAGCTGACTTAGGTTTAGGCCGATGCGCTCCATGTCCCTTCCGGTTGGATTGCCGGCACTTACCGACAGCGATCTGGTCGGCCAGGTCGCGCGCATCCTCACGCAGGCGGTCGTTCAGGGCCGTTTGCCGCCCGGTTCCAAGGTGGTGGAAGCGGGGATTGCCCGCGAATTGGGCATCAGCCGGGCGCCCGTGCGGGAAGCGGCGCGGCTGCTGGAGAAGCAGGGGCTCTTGGTAGCCAGACCGCGCCGCGGCTTTTTCGTGCGCAAGCTCGAAATCAGAAACATCGATGAGATCTATGATCTGCGTCTTTGCATTGAGCGCCACGCCGGCGTGCTGGCCTCACGAAATCTCACGACCGACGCGCGGGACGCGCTCAGGCGACAACTCGATATTCTGCACAAGACCGCCGATCTCGACGATCCCGCGCGCCAGGTGGAAGAAGATTATCGCTTTCACCGGCTGATCTTCGAAATCGCGGATAACAGGCGCCTGCTGCGGTTGTTCGATGATCTCGCAGCAGAGCTGCGCATGGTCATCGGCTTGATCGGCCGCCTGTACGACGATCCGCATGAGATCGCGCGGACGCACGAGCCGCTGCTTGCGGCCATCGAAGCCGGGCACCCCGAACGCATCACCGCGCATGTCGATCACCATATCGGTCACGCCTGGCGCGAGGTCGGCAGACTGGTGCGGGAGCTGACGCCTCCGAGCAGCGATGCTGGTGCGGCGCCAGGCGGAATTCTATTGCCCACCAACGGAGTACCCGCGTGAAGGCCGTCTACACCGAACTGCATCGCAGCCACGATCCGCAATTCTTCCTGGTGCGCGGTGTTATCAAGCGCACCACCGAGCAGCCCGAACGTGCCGACCGCTTGCTGGCAGGGTTGAAGGCGGGCAAGCACACTCTGCTTGAGCCGACGGTGTTCGGCCGGGGCCCGCGGGCACGCGTCCACAGCGCGGAGTATTTGCGTTTTCTTGAGGAAGCTTGGGACGCCTGGGCCGCGCTCGGCGATTCCGGTTCGGAGATGATCGCCAACATCCATCCCGTTCGCTACGGCGCGACATACCCCACCCATATCGTCGGCCGCCTCGGCTGGCACGCGGCGGATACGGCGGCTCCGATCGGCAAGGGCACTTACGCCGCCGCCTGTGCCGCCACCGATGTCGCCACGACTGCGGCGCAACTTGTCATGGACGGTGAAGACGCTGTGTATGCGCTGTGCCGGCCGCCGGGCCATCACGCCTATGCCGACATGTCGGGTGGCTTCTGCTTCTTCAACAACAGCGCGGTGGCAGCGGCGCAGCTTCGGCTGCAGCATGAGCGCGTCGCAATCCTCGATGTCGACGTGCATCACGGCAACGGCACGCAGGGCATTTTTTATGAGCGCCCCGACGTGCTGACGGTGTCAATCCATGCCGACCCCGTCTTCTTCTATCCATTCGTGTGGGGATTTGCGCATGAGCGCGGCGCCGGGCCCGGTCTCGGCGCCAATCTGAACATTCCATTGCCGAAGGGCACCGGGGATGACGACTACATAAAGGCGATCGGCGAGGCGGAAAAAACCATCCGCGCATTTGCGCCCGGCGCGCTGGTGGTGGCGCTCGGTCTCGATGCTTCGGAGCACGATCCGCTCGCCGGCCTTGCGGTGACGACGGCCGGCTTCCGGCGCATTGGTGCTGCGATCGCGCGGCTGGGCCTGCCGACCGTTTTCGTTCAGGAGGGCGGTTATCTTTCGGATATTCTCGGTGCCAATCTCACGGCTGTGCTCGGCGGCTTCGAAGAGGCGCGTTAGCAGGTTCGCCGATAGGCTGTGCCGCGGCTACTCGATGACGATGCGCGGCGGCGGTCGATGCGCCGCGCCGGTCACGATCGCGGTCCAGATTTCACGCGCAATGCCGATGTAGTGCTTCGCATGGACGCCGTCAGGCTCGATCGCGACGACCGGACGGCCGTCGTCGGAGGTCTGGCGGATCTGCATGTCGAGCGGGATTTCGCCGAGATAGGGAATGCCGCGACTTTCGGCTTCCGCCCGCGCGCCGCCATGACCGAAGATCGGCGTGACGTGGTTGCAGGTCGGGCAGCAGAAGCTCGACATGTTTTCGATTAGCCCCAGGATCGGGATGCTCACCTTCTGAAACATCGCAATGCCGCGCCGCGCGTCGATCAGGGCGAGGTCCTGCGGCGTCGAGACGATGATCGCGCCGGCCAGCGGCGCCTGCTGCGCCATGGTGAGCTGTGCGTCGCCGGTGCCGGGCGGCAGATCGACGACGAGGATATCGAGATCGTCCCATGCGACTTCGCGGAGCATCTGCGTGATCGCCGAGATCACCATCGGTCCGCGCCAGATCATGGCGTTGTCTTCCTCGACCAGAAAGCCGATCGACATCACCTTGACGCCAAAACGCTCCATCGGCTCCAGCATGCGCGGGCCGAGCTGCCGTGGCTTGCCCCGCAGCCCGAACAGTTTTTGTTGCGACGGACCATAAATGTCGGCGTCGAGAATGCCGGTCTTCAGTCCCAGCGCGGCGAAGCCGAGCGCGAGGTTGCAGGAGGTGGTGGATTTGCCGACGCCGCCCTTGCCGGAGGCGACCGCGACGATGTGCTTGACGCCGGGAATGCCGGCGGCTTTCGACGTCGCACGGGCCTTGAGATCTGGAGGGGTGGCGGACACGGGCTGCTCACGATCCAAGCGGATCGTCCTTCTTCACATTGCGCGCGCGCAGATAATCTTCCGTCGTCATGACCGGCGGGCGTTGCGGCGCCGCATGCGGATCGAAACTTTCGTTCACCACGGCTTCGACGCGGCAGTCCGCGCACATCTTGATGACGTCGAGGCGTTTGGCGTTGGCGCCCTGGAACATCCAGTGCTTCTCGCCGAGTTTTGCAAGCACACGGTCGATCGAGCTCCTGGTGCCGAAGGGTTTGCCGCAGGCAATGCAGTTGAACGGCTCTTCCTCCTTCAGCACGCGCTGCGGCGTGTTCCAGGCCTGGAAGTCGAGACGCGGCTCGATGGTGATGACCTGCTCGGGGCAGGTCGCTTCGCAAAGCCCGCACTGCACGCAGAGGCTTTCGGTGAAGCGCAGCATCGCGCGATCGGGATTATCTGATAGCGCGCCGGTCGGACAGGCGGTGACGCAGGCATGGCACAGCGTGCAGCCTTCGACGTCAAGCTTTACGGTGCCGAACGGAGCGCCCGGCGCCAGCGGAACCACGTCGACCGGCGCGGGGGCGGCGAGGTGAAGCTCGCGGAACGTCGTCTCGAGCACGCCGCGTTTCGCGCCGCGCGGAACAAAGCCGGCCGGCTTTTGCGTTGCGACCCCGCGCGGGGCGGCATCCAGCATGGCGCGCAGCTGGTCCGGATCGTCGGTCTCGATGATCTGAATGATGCCGGTGCCGAAGCCCAGCGCGCTAACGATCCGATCCGACGTCTCGACCGCGCGGCGGAGTGCCGTGATGTCGTGCCGGGGCTTGGCGCGCGTGAGCAGCGCGATGCCGCTGCCGCCATAGGCAAAGACGGATGCGAGGAGTTCCGGTCCGACCTGGGTTACTTCGTTGACCCGCAGCGGCAACACATTGGCTGGCAAGCCCTCGCCAAACCGCGCCAGGGCATCGATGTTTTCCTCGCCGTGCTCGCCGTCGTGAAACAAGACCACGGCGTCGCTCCCACCGACCTTGCGGTAGGTCTGCAGCAGCGTCCGCAGCCGCCGCATCAGGGCGTCTACGCTCGGCAGCGCATAAGAGGCCGCGCCGGTCGGACATACCGAAGCGCAGGAACCGCAGCCGGCGCACACATTGGCGTCGATCACGACCGAATTGCCGTTCGGCGTGATTGCGCCGGTCGGACACAGATCGAGGCAGCGCGTGCATCCGGTAATGGAAGAGCGCGAATGCGCACACAGCGACGGCTCGAAATTGACAAAGCGCGGCTTGTCGAAGGTGCCGACGAGCGCGCCGGCGTTTGCAATCGCGCGCTCGACGGCGGCGCGGTCGCGCGGATCGGCGCGCAGATAACCGGGGCGCAGTTCATGCGCGGGAAACAAGGGATTGCCGCCCGAGAGATCGAGGATGAGATCGCAGGTCGAGGTCGCGCCGTTGCGCGAAGGCCCGAACACGAGCTTCGCGCGTGAAGACGGCGACGGCTGCGCGTAATCGTCGATCGCAAGCTCGAATTGCCCGAGATGTCCGCGGGCGTTGCGGATCGTGCCCTTGAGCACGGGAAATTCGTTCGTGCGGCGCGGCGTCACGTCGCCGGGCCTGGTCAGAAGCACGGTAATGTCCAACCGATCGGCGAGACGCTGCGCCGCCTCGATGGCAATCTCGTCGCGACCATAGATCATCGCAACGCCGCTGCTCTCGAGCGTGACCAGCGAGATCGGCGGCATGTCTTCGCCTGCTGCGGCAATTAGCGCTGCTGCCTTTGGACCTGCCGCCGCGGCATCCTTCGACCAGCCGCCAGTCTCGCGGATGTTGACGAAGGTAAGCTCGGCCTGCGGCGAATTCTCCGCGACTTCCCGGAACAGCGGCGCTTCCTGGGTGCAGGCAACCGTGATCGGCGGGCCTTCGGCGAGCGCCTCCTTGAAGCGGTCCAGATCGAGGCCGCAAAGCTGATTTGCCTGCGTGATTCTGGCCGTGCAGCCACGACCGATCGCTTCCGCGTCGAGCGGCATGGTCTTCTCGCAACTGCAAATCAGGAGTCGAGACGTCGCCGCACTCATTTTGAAATACCTTGAACCCGGAGCATCAAGCGGGTTGTTGCTTCATCCTACGGTTCTGCGGTAACCGCTCGGACGGATATCTGCAAGATACAAAGGCCGCTCGCGTGGCCAACTCGCGCGGAATAGCATACACCCGCGGCTCGTGGAGCAATTAGGGATTAGTCGCTCGTGATCGCTCGTCCAACAGATATGGAACAGACGCTCGATTTGCCACCCGGTTATACTTTGGTCGCGTTGCGCGAGCTAGGTGACGCCTTCGCCCATGCTCGCGACATCGCGGCCGAGGCGGGGGCCGGAACGCTCGTGTGGGTGCGCCGCTACGATCTGGTCGAGTTCGCGGTGGTACTTGAACCAGACGAACCGCTCAGGTCGGCGCGCCGGGCATTCTTTGCCGGCATGAATGCGCTGGCCGATGCGATTGCCGCCCATTGTCCGCCGGAGCGGGAGGTCACGTTCGACTGGCCTGATGCTGTCAGGTTCGATGCGGGGTTGCTCGGCGGCGGACGGCTGGGCTGGCCGGCCGAATGCACCGAAGACGACATACCTGAATGGCTCGTTTTCGGCGTGATCCTGCGCGCTGCCACTATGGCACATGTTCCGGAGGTGCAGGCGGCTTCGGGCGTGTCCTTGCTGAGCGAAGGTTTCGAGATGGTCGATACCGATGCGATCATCGAGAGCTTCAGTCGCCACCTCATGACGGCCTTCGACCGCTGGAAAGAGCGCGGCTTTGAGGCGATTGCGCGGGACTATCTGGAGCGGCTGCCCAAAACCGAGGCCGGCGAGCGCCGGGGCATCGACATCAACGGCGATCTTCTGGTCAGCGTGCCGGCCGGCAGCGGACAGCCAGAGCGCAGCAGTCTGGTGGATGCGCTTGGACGCGCTACTTGGTATGATCCGCAGGCACGCGGTCCGAAATTCGGATGAGGCGGACATGTTGAAGTTTCCGCGAACCATCAGACTGGACCCATCAGATACGTTCGTTTTTGAGCGGGCGGCGGAACCCGGGGAGTGGGCGGTTTCCGGCGCGTTCCTGTTCTGGAACCAGGATCCAACGACGCTGAGCCAGAAACAGCGCGTGGCGCTGCGTTCGGGCTTTCTCGGGATCGACAGCCTCGGATGGTCGACCCTTGCGATTGTCACCGAAGCGACGGAAGCGGAGCGGCAGGCGATGATCGAGCGGCTCGCTGGGCAGTTAGTGGAGAAATTCGGGGCGCCTGATGCGGAGGCGGCGCGCCTTGCCGCCGAGGAGGAGATCGCGTTTGCAGGCTCGCTGTGCGAACATCCGCCGCAGACCCTGCTCGCCGTGCAGCGCAGCGTCGAAAACGGCGAAATTCGCGAACGCTTTCGCACCCTCAAGCCGCGCCCGGGTGCCGCAGATGCCGACCGGTTGCACGCGCATGCCAGCGCCTTTACCTTCCATGAAGTCGAAGGCGATGTTGAACCTGCCGAAGAGGTTGATCTTCTCGGGCTGATCAGGACCGACGCCAGGACGACGGATCGTACATGAGAGAATTCTGGGTCGCCTCGGGCCATCACCTCACGCGCCGCGCCGATCATGGCGGGCTGGTCGCGACGCCTGAACTCATCATGGCTTATCTGGCGCGGCCCGAATTGATGCCACCGGCCGACGCCTGCGACGCCGAGCGCGATCTGCATGCGAGCCTGATGGCCGACCCGCTGCGCCCTGTGTCGGGCGTGGATATCGCCCGGCTTGCCGATGCCGACGCGCGCGAAAACTGGTCCTTCATGATGAATTTCCGCGACCGGCTGATGGCAGCGCCGTCGCTGGAGGCGGTTTATGTCGCGCTGGCCCGCAAAGGGGCCGGCGATCTGCCGCCGATCTTCCTGTCGCAATTGTGCCACCTGATCCTGCGCAACGCCCTCGAAGGCTGCGACGATCCTTATGTATTGCGCGCGGCGGAGCTGTTCTATCGCAGCCAGCTGGCGGCCGTTCACGACGGCACGCTGCTGCTCGCCGATGCGGAGGTGATCGAGGCGGAGCAGCACGCCCAGCACGACGTGCACTTGTCGCCGCTGACGGCCATGCTGCAACAGCCGAAGGCGTTCGGCGAGATGGACGTCATGGACGACGAAAACGCCTGGTCCTACTGGTCGCGTTCGGACGCGCACGCGATGGTCATGAATCTCGGCGGCAACGCCAAGGCGCGCGCCGGGCTGTGCCGGGTCATCGAGCAGTGGATCAGCCACCTGCTCGGCGTTACCGTTACCGTCGAAACCATCGCCTCGATCGAGGATCGCGACTGGCGCTGGTTCATAGGCCTCGACAGCGAGGCGACGCGGATCGGCAATGCCCTGTGGCATGGCGAGCGGTTGGACGGCGGCGTCGCCGAACGTATCGTGGCTTTGATGCGGCTGACCATCGAAGATTCGCGGCTGGTGGACGAGCGGGTCGGCGACAAGCCGGTCTACCTCATCCTCGCCATGGGCGCGGACAAGGTGGTGCGATTAAAGCCGCAGAATCTGGTCGCGGGGTTGCCGCTTGCGGCGGCCGCGAACGTCACATGATCCACCGAAGGGAGGATCGGGATTGGCAATGACTGAAGCATCCCGCGAGGTTGGCGTGGTGGTGCGCCGCCGCTCGATCGACAATCCCTGGATCGACCAGTTGTGGTCGCCGGCGATGATTTTGGACGAGGCGCCCGCGACCGCGCCGTGGACCGTGCTATCCAACGAACCCAATGCGACGACCTATTACGCGGGCTCGGCCAGCATCGATCTGTTCAGCGCGGAAACGGCGAATTATCGCGATAACCTCGCCGACGGCGAGCCGCGCATCTGGGTCGCGCTGCGGCGCCAGGACGGCGGCGCCGAGCTCGAGCTGACCAAAGTCACCGCCGATCCGACCGAAGGGGAGGCGATGTTCGAAAGCGGCTGCGACGTCATTGGCACCGTGCCGATGCCGCCCGAGATCGCGTCATGGATTGCAGCCTTTGTCGATGAATTCCATGTCGAGCGCGTGTTCCATAAGCGCAAACGGGATCGCGCGAGCGGCGATCGGCCGCGCG
Organism: Bradyrhizobium sp. AZCC 1610; assembly: GCF_036924515.1. Lineage (NCBI taxonomy): Bacteria > Pseudomonadati > Pseudomonadota > Alphaproteobacteria > Hyphomicrobiales > Nitrobacteraceae > Bradyrhizobium > Bradyrhizobium sp. AZCC 1610. The sequence continues at coordinate 2,156,881 of NZ_JAZHRR010000001.1, forward strand.
TGCCGGGCGGCCGGCCGGATGAGGGAACGGGACGACGATGAGTGGTCCGGACGAAGCCGATCGGGACAAGGGCTTTCTGGCGCGATGGTCGCAGCGCAAGCAGGAGGCAAAACAGCCGGAGCCGAAGCCGGACGTGCCGGCTGGCGAAAGCGTCGAATCGTCAGGCTCGCCCGCACCACAAGGCGAAGACGTCACGCCGGAATTCGATCTCTCTACCTTGCCAAAACTCGAGGAACTGACGGGAAGCACCGATATCACCGCATTTCTTCGAAAAGGCGTTCCCGAACATTTGCGGAATGCGGCCTTGCAAAAATCCTGGGCGCTGGATCCCGCGATCCGCAATTACGTCAATCCCGCGCTCGAATACGCCTATGACTGGAATACGCCGGGCGGGGTCCCCGGCGGCGGCGAACTCGGCGCAGGCGTCGACGTGGCGCGGCTGGTGTCGCAGATCATGGGCGAGCCCGCAGCCGAAACGACAAACTCTGACGCCAAGTCCGGAGGCGAGGCGGCAGTTTCTCCGGTACAGCCGTCCGAACGCGAACATTCGGCAGAACCGCAGGAAGATCTCCCGGCGCAGCCTGTACGACGTGTTGGGGAACCGACGGCGGAGACGGAGGCCGCTTCAAAGGCCGATGGCGGCGCCGACGAGGCCGCACCGGCCGGCGAGGCTCAGTCCGCGAGATCTGTTGCGTTGCAGCAACCAGTGCGACGTCATGGCACCGCAAAACCGATTGTTTAGACAAAAGTTTTTGCGACATAGCCAAAGGCTATGTTAGAGATTCCCACCTTGGAATAATTCCAGTTCTAAGTTTGTATGCCTGAATAAGAGGCACAGGGTGGGCGGGGAAGAAATCGGTAGCACCATGCGTGACGCCGGTCTGGAACTAGCAATCAGGGCAGCGGGTGGCGTTGCATCGCTGGCGCGAGGGATGGGCATTGCGCAGCCCTCGGTCTCGGCGTGGTCGCGCATTCCCGCCGAGCGCGTTCTTGCCGTCGAAGCGCTGACGCGGGTGAATCGATTTGTTCTTCGTCCCGATCTCTATGGACAGTCCGGGGGTCAGGTGACGTCGAAGCCCGAAATCGACGAGATCGATCAATTGCGTGCCGCGGAATACGGCCTTTTGTCCTTGCTGCTCGGCAAGGCGCCTGACGCCGACACGCTCAAGCGGGTGGCCACGCTGAAGGGCGATGGCTCCGATCTCGGCATGGCCCATGTCGAACTCGCCTCCGCCGCTGCCGCGACGGACGACCGCGCCGTGAGCAAAGAGTTCTTTGATCTCTTCATCGGCCTCGGCCGCGGCGAACTACTTCCCTATGCCTCCTACTATCTGACCGGCTTTCTTCACGAGCGTCCGCTGGCGCGGGTGCGCGAGGATCTGCGCGGGCTCGGGATCGAGCGCGCGGGCACCTCGCGTGAGCCGGAAGATCACATCGCTATCCTGCTCGAGGTCATGGCTGGCCTCGCACGCGACGACTTCGAGGCTGAGTTCGCCGAACAGGCGCGTTTTTTCGAACGGCATCTCAAGCCGTGGGCGGCGCGGATGTTCGCCGATCTGGAAATGTCGCAATCGGCGCGGTTCTATCGCGCCGTCGGCCGCACCGGCCGTGTCTTCATGGAATTGGAATCCGAGGCCTTCACGCTGTCCGAGTGACGGCGAAGGCGAGCCGAAAGGGGAGATCGCAATGAGTAAGATATCCGACAGCAAGGCGCTCGCCAGCAAGGGCAAGTCGCAGGATGCAGCCGTGGATCGGCGCCGGTTCTTCATGATGGGCGGGTCGGCCGTCGCTGCGGCCGCGGTCATGCCGCTTGCGAGCGGCGAGGCCGAGGCAGACGAGTCGCAGCCTGAGCGCGTCAAGGCGCGCTACAAGGAAACCGATCACGTCAAGAATTTCTATCGCGTCAATCGCTATTGATGGGACAACGCACATGTTGATGAAGCGAAGAGACGGATCCGCGGGCAAGGCGCGTTTGCAGGGTATCGCTGCCGGCCTCGCGTCGGGAGTTCTCGACCGCCGCACGTTCCTGCGGCGGTCCGGTCTGGCGGCCGGTGCGGGCGCCGCGATCGGCCTGATGCCGCTCGGCTCGGTACGCAAGGCGCAGGCCGGTCCTGAGAAGGTCGGCGCACCGACCGAAATCAGGAAGAACATCTGCACACATTGCTCGGTCGGCTGCACCGTGATCGCCGAAGTGCAGAACGGCGTCTGGGTCGGCCAAGAGCCGGCTTGGGACAGCCCGATCAATCGCGGCTCGCATTGCGCCAAGGGCGCAGCCGTGCGCGAACTCGTCCACGGCGACCGCCGGCTGAAATATCCGATGAAGCTCGTCAACGGCGAGTGGCAGAAGGTCTCGTGGGATCAGGCGATCAACGAGATCGGCGACAAGATGCTCGAGATCCGCGCCAAGTCCGGCGCCGATTCGGTCTATCTGCTGGGCTCCGCGAAATTCTCCAATGAAGGCGGCTATCTGTTCCGCAAGTTCGCGGCGTTCTGGGGCACCAACTCGATCGATCACCAGGCCCGCATCTGTCATTCGACCACCGTCGCCGGCGTCGCCAATACCTGGGGCTACGGCGCGATGACCAATTCCTACAATGACATGCGCAACTCGAAGACCATCGTCTTCATGGGATCGAACGCCGCCGAAGCCCATCCGGTTTCGTTGCAGCACATCCTCAGCGGCAAAGAGCTCAACCGCGCCAACGTGTTCGTGCTCGATCCGCGCTTCACCCGCACCGCGGCGCATGCCACCGAATATGTTCGGTTCCGCGGCGGCACCGATATCGCCGTCATCTGGGGCATGCTGCACCACATCTTCAACAATGGCTGGGAAGACAAGGAATTCATCAAGCAACGCGTCTACGGCATGGACCAGATCCGCGCCGAAGTTGCGAAGTGGACGCCGGAAGAGGTCGAGCGCGTTACCGGAATTCCCGGCGAGCAGTTGAAGAAGGTTGCCGAGACTTTTGCCAAGCAGAAGCCATCGGCCTTTGTCTGGTGCATGGGCGGCACCCAGCACACCGTCGGCACCGCCAACGTCCGCGCCTATTGCGACCTGCTGCTGGCGACCGGCAATGTCGGCACCTTCGGCGGCGGCGCCAACATCTTCCGCGGCCACTGCAACGTGCAGGGCGCGACCGATATCGGCCTCGATATCGTGACGCTGCCGCTCTATTACGGCCTGGTCGAAGGCGCCTGGAAACACTGGGCGCGGGTTTGGGAGGTCGAATACGATTATCTGCAGTCGCGCTTCGATGAAGTCCCCGCAAAGGCCGGCCGTCCGGCGCGTACCCGCAAGCAGAACATGGAATTGCCGGGCATTCCGTGGACCCGCTGGTTCGATGCGACGCTGGCCAATCCCGACGACGTCGATCAACGCGATGTCGTAAAGGGCGTGGTCATCATGGGGCACGGCGGCAATACCGTGCCGCGCATGACGGAGATGGTGAAGGGCCTCGAAAAGCTCGAACTGCTCGTGGTCGCCGATCCGCATCCCACCACGTTTGCCGCGATCTCCGACCGCAAGAACGGCACCTATCTGCTCCCGGCCTGCACCCAGTTCGAGACCTCGGGGTCGCGCACGGCGTCCAACCGATCGCTGCAGTGGGGCGAGCAGATCGTCAAGCCGATCTTCGAATCGAAGGACGACTACGAGATCATCTACCTGCTCTCCAAGAAGCTCGGCTTCGCGGATCCGATGTTCAAGAACATCAAGGTGGAAAACAATCATCCGTCTGCCGAAGACCTGCTGCGGGAAATCAACCGCGGCGGCTTCTCGACCGGCTATTCCGGCCAGTCGCCGGAACGGCTGAAGGCGCACATGAACAACCAGGGCAAGTTCGACCTGGTGACCTTGCGCGCCAAGGCGGACGAGCCCGAGATCGGCGGCGACTATTACGGCCTGCCGTGGCCGTGCTGGGGCACGCCGCAAATCCGGCATCCGGGCACGCACACGCTCTACAACACCAACCTTCACGCCAAGGATGGTGGCGGCACGTTCCGCGCCCGCTTCGGTGTGGTCTACGAAGAGAAGCAGCCGGACGGTTCGGTGAAGAACGTCAACCTGCTGGCCGAAGGCTCCTACAGCAAGGGCTCGGAGCTGACCGACGGCTATCCCGAGTTCACCTATGGCGTGCTCAAGAAGCTTGGCTGGGACAAGGACCTCACCGCGGAGGAGCTTGCCACCATCAACAAGATCGGCGGCAACAATCCTGATGGCGTCGGCTGGGCGGTCGATCTGTCGGGCGGCATCATCCGCGTCACGCTCGAACATGGCGTGATGGCGTATGGCAACGGCAAGGCCCGCGCGGTGGCGTGGAATCTGCCCGATCCCGTGCCGGTCCATCGTGAGCCGATCTACACGGCGCGGCCCGATCTGGTCGCGAAATACCCGACGCGTCCGGATGGGCGTCAGTTCCGTATGGCCAATCTCGGCTTCTCCGTTCAGAAGGCGGCGGTGGACAAGGGGCTGGCCAAGCAATTCCCGATCATCCTGACCTCGGGACGTCTCGTCGAATACGAAGGCGGCGGTGAGGAAACCCGGTCGAACAAATGGCTCGCCGAATTGCAGCAGGACATGTTCGTCGAGGTCAACACCTCGGATGCCGCCGAGCGCGGCATCAAGGACGGCGGCTGGGTCTGGGTGTTCGGTCCGGAAAACGGCTCGAAGGCCCGGGTCAAGGCGCTGGTCACTGACCGTGTCGGCAAGGGCGTGGCATTCATGCCATTCCACTTCTCCGGCTGGTTCCAGGGCGTCGACCAACGCGGCAAATATCCGAAGGGCTCAGATCCGATCGTGCTCGGCGAAAGCGTCAACACGATCACGTCCTACGGCTACGACCCGGTCACCGGCATGCATGAGGGCAAAGTGACCCTCTGCCAGATCCAATCGGCGTGAGAGGAGAATAGATCATGGCTCGCGTCAAATTTCTTTGTGATGCCGACCGTTGCATCGAGTGCAACGCCTGCGTGACGGCCTGCAAGAACGAACATGAAGTGCCGTGGGGCATCAATCGCCGCCGCGTCGTCACCATCAATGACGGCAAGCCCGGTGAACGCTCGGTCTCCATGGCCTGCATGCATTGCACCGATGCGCCATGCGCCGCGGTCTGCCCGGTGTCGTGCTTCTACACCACCGCCGACGGCGTGGTGCTGCACTCCAAGGATCTGTGCATCGGCTGCGGTTACTGCTTCTACGCTTGTCCGTTCGGCGCGCCGCAATATCCGAAGGTCGGCAACTTCGGATCGCGCGGCAAGATGGACAAGTGCACCTATTGCGCGGGCGGACCGGAAGCCGACTCCACGCCGGCCGAATATGCCAAATACGGCGCCAACCGCCTCGCCGAAGGCAAGCTGCCGATTTGCGCCGAGATGTGCTCGACCAAGTCGCTGCTCGCCGGAGACGGCGCGATCATCGCCGAGATCTACAAGGAGCGGGTGATGAAGCGCGGTTACGGCTCCGGCATGTGGGGCTGGAAGACCGCCTACAGCGACTCACCGACCGGCTGATGCAACGGCCGCCGCGCTCCGGCGCGGCGGCATCAGGGTAATTCGATAACCGAAAGGCGTTGTGCAAATGCCAGGCTCACTTTCAATTCTCAAGCTCGCCGTGTTCAAGCCGTTGCTTGCCGCACTTGCGCTGCTGTTCGTGCTCGCGAATCCCGCAGCCGCCCAGCTTTCCTTCAAGCCGACCGCCGAGGCCGTTCAGGAAGACAAGCTGCTGAACGCGCTGAAGGAGGGCGACAAGATCACCGGGCGCGTATCGATCCCCGACGGCATGTCTGCCAGCCTGATCCAGCCCGCCGGCCGCGACTGGCGCGACTTCCAGCGCAGCAAGCTGCCGTGGATCGGCGGCATTGCCATTCTCGGAATGCTGGCCGTGCTGGCGATCTTCCTGATGGTGCGCGGCCGGATTCGCGTGCATCAGGGGTTCTCGGGGAAGACGATCTTGCGCTTCGCCAGCTTCGAACGCTTCACCCACTGGCTCACGGCAAGCTGCTTCATCGTGCTGGCGCTCTCGGGCCTCAATGTCAGCTTTGGCCGCACCCTGGTCCTGCCGTTGTTCGGCGCGGACGCGTTTGCGGCCATGTCGTCCTGGGCCAAGCTTGCGCATAACTACCTGGCATTCCCGTTCATGCTGGGCCTCGTGATCATGTTCCTGATCTGGATCAAGGATAACATCCCCGGCAAGCTCGATCTCGAGTGGATCAAGCAGGGCGGCGGCCTTCTGTCCGATGACAAGCATCCGCCGGCCAAGCGTTTCAACGCGGGGCAAAAGGGAATTTTCTGGATCGTGATCATCGGCGGCGTGTTGATGTCGGTGTCCGGCTGGTTCCTGCTGTTCCCGTATTTGCCGGCCAACGTCACGGCGTTGCAGTTCTGGACCGTGATCCACGCCGTGATTGCGATGCTCTTCATCGCCGCCATGCTGGCGCACATCTATATCGGCTCGGTCGGTATGGAAGGCGCGTTCGACGCGATGGGAACCGGTGAGGTCGATCTCAACTGGGCCAAGGAGCACCATTCTCTTTGGGTCGAGGAAGAGCAGGCGAAGGCCAGCGCTCCCCCGGATAGCCCGCGAGCCGTGCCTGCCGAATGAGCCGGCTCGGCTCAAGTCAAATGTGAGGAAGTGACATGAAATCGTTTATTGCTGCTCTGGCGTTCGCAGTGGTTGCCGCCGTCGGCGTCGCGATGGTGCTCAACACCATGCAGCAGTCCAGCTCGGTCAGCTTTACGACCAGCGGCGCCAGGGTCGGCGATCCCGGCCATAACCTGATTGGCCCGAGCTGACGCCGGCGGTGGGCCTGCCTGAAGTCGCGCTGGCGTGGCCGGTCGAAATTCGCCTGCTGAAGGACCGCCGCTCGCTGCACGTTGCCTTTGACGACGGCCGCGCCTTCGATCTCTCCGCCGAGTTGCTTCGGGTGACCAGCCCGTCCGCCGAGGTGCAGGGGCATTCCGAGGCCGAGCGCAAGACGGTCGGCGGCAAACGTAATGTGACCATTCTTTCCGTCGATCCTGTCGGCAATTATGCTGTCCGAATAGGGTTCGATGACATGCACTCAACCGGCATCTACTCTTGGGCGTTTCTGCGCGATCTCGGCTTGAACGCCGGGCGGCGCTTTCAGGATTATCTTGACGACCTCCAGGCTAAAGGCCTCGACCGCGACAGGCCGGGCGTGCGCTGAGGCCGATGCGGATGCAGCAAAGGATTGCCGCGAACGCTTCGCTCGCCAGGGGAGGCCGGTCCGCGCTTCTGAGCTTTGCGGCCTTGTTGATCGTTCTGTCGATCGGAACCACCTCGGCCTTCGCGCAACTGCGAGGGCATGGCGGGCCGGTGCGAGGACTGGCGATATCGGCCGACGGGCAAAGCGCGATCTCCGGAAGCTTCGATTCAACCGCGATCCGCTGGTCGCTGACGCGCAATGCGGCCGAGCAGGTACTTCGTTTCCATTCCGACGCCGTCAACGCGGTCGCGCTGCTCGGCGAGGGGCGTGCCGCGACCGCCGGTGCCGATGGCCGCATTGCAATCTGGACTTTGGGCAAGGCAGAGCCCGACACGGTGTTCGAAGGCCACACGGCGCCGATCGTCGCGCTGGCGGCATCGCCTGATGGCGCAACGCTCGCATCGGCCTCGTGGGATCACACGGTGCGGCTCTGGCCGCTCGCAGGCGGCGCGCCGCGCGTGCTCGATGAGCATACGCAGAACGTCAACGGCGTGGCGTTTACCGCCGATGGCCGCGCTTTGGTCAGCGTCAGCTACGACCTCAGCGTTCGCATCTGGCCACTGTCGGGAGCGCAAACGCCGACCGTCGTTCCGATGCCGACCCCGCTCAACGCCGTGGCCGCCGCCGATGGTGAAATCGCGGTCGGCGGCGCCGACGGCAAGGTTTATTTCCTGACCGCTGGCGGCGCGCGGGCCGGCGAGGTTGCGGCAGGGCCAAGGCCGGTGATCTCGATTGCGATTTCGCCTGACGGTGCGCTGGTTGCTGCCGCGGGCATCGGCGGCACGGTCGCCGTGATTGACCGCAAGGCGCGCACGCTCACGCGCACGCTGGTCGGTCCGGGCCTGCCGGTCTGGTCGGTGGTATTCCTGCCCGACAGCCGCACGCTGCTGACGGGCGGCGCTGATAACAGCATCCGGCGCTGGAACGCGGCGACAGGCGAGCCGGTCGACCCGATTCTGCTGGAGACGGCGGGAGATCCGCTCGCCCCCTATGCCGGCGATCGCGGAGCGCAAATCTTTCGCGCCTGCGTCGCCTGCCACACGCTCGCCGCGGACCAAGCCAACAGGGCAGGCCCGACGCTCGCCGGCATCTTCGGCCGGCGTATCGCCACGGCACCGGGCTACAATTTTTCCGAAGCACTCAGGCGGCTCGATATCGTCTGGACGCCGGAGACGGTTTCCAAACTGTTCGAGATCGGGCCGCAGGCCTACACGCCCGGCACCAAGATGCCGGAGCAGCGCATCGGCTCGGAGCAGGACCGCGCCGCGCTGGTGCAATTCCTCGAGCGGGCGACAAGGCGATAGGACCGATCGACGCGGCGACTAGAGCCTTTTCCGTTCCGATGGAATCGGAACGGGGCTCTAGATTTTTGATTTGACGCGTTTTCTTGACGCGAACCGGTCTCCACTTCGCTGGAAAACGCTCTATCCTGACTCGATCAAGGTTTCGCGGGGGCTGAAAAGACCAGCGACATATCCTCGAACTCCTCGATCGGAAGCTTGTTTACGCTCGCGGTGGCCGGAGATTTCTTCGGCGATGCGACGCCTGTGGTCACGCCAGAATGGTCATAGGAAATTGAGTACGAACGCAATGTGGTTGCGACAGCGAGCAGGGTGACTGCCACGAATCCGGAAATCAACAGACGCTTCATGGAAAACTCCGTTGGCTCGATATGCAGTGTGGCTTGCACCACCGCATTACGGCCAACGGCCACGCGTGAATGTGGCCTGCGTCACCTATCACGATCTTGTTTACGATATGTGAGCCGATTCCATCGGCGCATAGGGTGACAGCGCGTCCAACTCGCCTACGGGTTGGGACGACGACCGGTCCGTGGATTGAGCGGCCCCGTCGGCCGGCGCCTCAGCGCTTCCGGCAGGAATTCCTCGTCCGACGCGGGAATGGCGCTGGAGCGGACGTCTGCCGCGGACTGGGCACGTTCGTGTGGAGTCTGGTTGTCGTTGAATTTTCGCTTTACGTCGACGCCATCGACGGGATCGTTGACGCCGTGCTGAATGTCCCTGAAGTCGCTCATGGTATTCTCCCGACGTTCATCGACCTGCACGCTCGGAAACGCGGACTGGAGTACAGTGTTCCCCCTCGGTCGGGCAGCCGGAGCCGTTAAATTGACGCGCGCAGGAGGTGAAATCGTGCGGGAACGGTACAGGCAGAACCAGAGTGAGAAGCCAAACGAATTCGATCCCCTGTACCGTAGCCGCGCGGCCTCTCGAAGGGAGTGCATGGGCCTTCAATCATGAAACGGTAATGGCGATGTAAGCCGCGTTCGACGAAGTCTGCAGTCGCATCGCCGCGGAGTCGATTTCAGCCGCAGATTTTTAGCTCCACGGCGCGCGCGAGCGTTTCACGGTACGTTTTGGGAATTCTTGGCGCCAAGCGCAGTCTTGTAGCCGGCCTCGCGACCGGGGACGCTGACGTGGACCTCATGGCCCTGGCGGATCGCCAGCGACGCGGCGGCGACGGCTGCTTCGAATGCCGCTTCCTTTGTGTCGTAGTCGTGCTGCGCAGTCCCGTCATGGAGGACCGTCCAGCCGTCCGGCTTGGAAACGATCATGTATTCGGCCAATCCCATCGTTGCCTCCTTGCTGCCCGCCAGAGCAACGTTGAGACCTGTTCTCGGGTTCCAGCGGCTTACCGCATGGTAAGGTGGCAGGCACTTGCATGCTGCGGCGCTCGCGGTTGCCATCGCAGACAATCCTGATCGAAGGGACGGGTTAGGTTTTCGGTGGGCGACCACGTTTGGCGAACGTCAGTCCCTGCATGTCGGCCGCATACTGAAGAATACCAGCGCGCTTCAAAGCTTCGCTTCGTGCAGGACCATGAGGCATGGCTCGTGCTTGCTCAAGCGCCACGAGCGCTTCCATATGCAAGTCCCGCTGGGGCCGATCCTCGACTTTCTTCTTGTCCATTCAAAAAGACTAGGAGGGAGCATCATCCTCTGTCTGTTCGGTTCCGGACGTTGGAACCCTGAGTTCACAGATTCGTCAGGAACCAAACGACGTGCTGGCCGCTTCCAATTCTGGAGGTGTCCAATGAGCAAAGAAAAGCCTGCCGATGATCCGCGCCAGCAGACGGACTGGGGATCGCACAAGCAGACCGACAAGCCCTGGAAGGGGAATCCGGAAAAGGAGCAGCGGTCGGGATCGTCAAAACCCGATCTGGAAAAGTGGCATGAGACCAACACTCATTAGCCGCGCGTTGGCGACGGATGGAGGCCTTGCGAATGCTCGAAGAGCAAACTGAAGGAGGCGATTGTCGCAGAGCTGAAACGGCAAGCGGCGAATGATCCGCAGTCGCTTAGCATTGAGAGCTCCGACGGCCTCGTCGTCAAGGGTAGGATCGATTTGGACGATCTGGCGATGCTGATCGCGGGCGCCGTTGCAGGAGGACCGTAACGGCTTTTCGGGAAGCCTGCCTTCCGCCGGCAAGCTGAATCAGGAACAGAGATTGCCGCCGGACGTTCTCCCAGAAATGGTTGGACGTAGACATGACGGAACCGCTGCCCCTGCTGATAGAGAGTTCGATTGAAATCGCCTGGGACTATCTCGACCGTACCGGGGAGTTGGGCGATGCGATGGTGGCCGGCCGCTTTCTCAGCGACACGATAGAGTTGATGGTGCGCCACGGCGAGCGGCGGCGGTTGATGCTGGCCAACAAGGCAATCACGGCCTATCAACAATTCAGGCGGCAGCAGTCCATACCTCCCGTGCTCGCCTCGGCCTAATGGCCGTTCACTTGTTTGCGTCGGAACCCCCTTGCGCGAGTGCTGGTTCACCAAGCACGCGAACATGAAAAAGAACGACGACGGGAGCGGTCACCGGAAAAATGAAGTCCTGCAGTTCGTCCAGCAGTGCCCCTTCCAGCATGGAGAATGCCGGGACCGGCACTAAAAAATAATTCCGGCGCTCGGCCTGGCGGCCTTTGAACCCTTGGCGAATGCCGCTGGCCTGCGAGGCAGCGGCATTCGCCTGAAAGCAGCTATTCGACATTGGTGCGTGAGTATCAGGCCTGATCCGGCGCTTCTTCGAGGTTGTCCAGCTTCACGAGATAGGCCAACAGCAGGTCTCCCTGCGTCGGCACGGCATCCCGCGCGACCCCCCGATACGTGGCAATTTCATTCTCGGTCGAGCGCCGAGCCCGGAGCCGCGCCTTGCCATCCCATAGGGGTGAACCGTTCGACATCAGGCCGGCGATGTCGCGACGCAGCCAATGCTCGTGACAAAGTTGCTGGGATTCTCGCAAGTTCTTGGCTTCGAAAGCGAGAGTGGGTCTTCCGCCGATATCCAGGGTAAAAATTGGAGGCAGCAGCGTCATCCAACCCACGCCATATATCTGATGACAATGAAGAGGCCGACGGCACCGACGGCAATAAACGCGCAGGATATTCCGATCCGCATTGCAATCCGAATGACAGTCAGACTCATGCCAGCGGCCTGATCTTATCCGTTAAACGGTTCAGTTCCCCCGAGTCGAAGCGGGTCCGCAACGAACCGGATTTCGAGGCGCCGCACTCTGCGCATTCGAGTATCCGCCGAATAGCCGGCGCCCAAGCCGACGTTTGCCAATCACATTCGGGCCAGGCAGCTGACACAACGCCGACATCCACGAGAGCGCGGCGAGCATTGGTTGCCTCGCTACAAAAATAGCCTGCAACCGGTTTGTCGTCTGTCTGATCCCTGACACATGATTTCCGGAAATATGATTCGAAAGGGTCTCCGCTTTCCGGTGGGAGGAATTGCGAAGCCGCAAATCCGGCACGCTGAAGAGCGGCCGATCCGGCAAGAACGTAAAGAGCAGGAAACAGGCGACCGCGATCGGCCTGTCCGAAGCCCGGAAGAAGGGCGCCAAGGTGCCGAAGAAGCGTTCGAAGAAGAAGTCCTGAAGGGCTCAGTCCAACCGGGCCAGATCGGCGGCCGGATAGGCCACCATCCAGTCGTCGAGTAGTTCATCTCCGAAATCATCGAACGCACGGAATCGGTAACGCTCTGGATTTCGGGACGGCATCTTGCGGTTTCGAGGGAACGTGGGTTTGGCTGCCATCGGTCTTCGCCGCTCCGTCGGCATTCCCCCCGTCTGTATGATGAGCGTTAAAACGGCGAGCGGCTGATCGAGGTTCCTGTAACGTCGTGAAAAAGAACGGCGGCGTCACTGGTGACGTTTCTTCTCGTCATCCCGTTCTATCTCTTTGATTCGAGTATGAATCTTTCGGAAAACCGGTGGCCGCTTTTCCGGATCATGCTCTAGCTAGGCCAGCGGCGGCTGACCGTTGGAAGCAGAAGATGGGGCCGCGCGCGCGCGGTGGCCTCGCCAATGCCGGAGGCGGCGCCTGTCACGATGACGACCTTCCCCTCAAAGCGCTTCATGGCCGCTCATTTCGCAACAGGGTCATTCAAGCGGGCTTGCGCAGATCAAACCTGTACATGTTGCCCGCCGGGCCGCGAAATTCCGTATAACGCCGCGCCCGTGCCGTTGCCGCCCTGAACCAGCGCGATGTCGCCCAGCGCAATGATGCCGACGAGCTGCTTGTTGCGATTGAGCACTGGCAGGCGACGGACCTGGATGTCACCCATGTTCGCGCTCACCTCGTCGAGATCCTGATCGTCGTAGCAATACTTGACGTCGGCCGTCATCACGTCGCCGACCCGTCCCTCCGGGCCTCGGCCCATGCCGATACCGCGGATCGCGATATCGCGGTCGGAGATCATGCCGACCAGGCGGTCATTGTCGGTCACCGGCAGCAATCCGACGCCGAGCGCCGCCATGGCCTGCGCGGCGTCCTTCAACGTGTCATCGGGAGTGCAGAGCTGAACCTCAGGCGTCATCACATCGGAAACTTTCATGTGAGCCTCTCCGTTTGGCCGTTGCTTCACCGGCTAACAGGCCACGCCGACCGCCGTTCCTGCCCGGCAAATGAAATATTGCCGACTCCGGCGGAGAGCTTCAGACTGAGCTGAAGTCTCTCGCCGAGTTTCTCCTGGTCTGTTTACCAGCGGTCGTTGTCGACGCCGACGCCCACGCTCACGCCGGGGGCGCGGATACCGACGCCGGCTCGCGGCTCGTCCCAGTCGCGATAGCGTCGACGCTCGATATATCGCTCGCGCGGTGCATAGGCGTATGAATCGCGGACGATCACGCGGCTGCGGCCGCGGGTGCGATAGCAGCGCCCGTCGTCGTCACAGACCATGCGGACCTGCTGTATCAGGTCGGAGTTCGTATATTCGCTGCTGGTGTAGATGTCAGACGCATTTGCGCTGCCGGTCAGGAGCGCACCCGCGCCGGCCAGCAGGCCGATTGCGATCTTCCTCATTAAGTTCCTCCTCATTCGAATGCTGCCCTCGGGGCTCAAAGCATCGCTCTCGCTTTGGTTCCGGCGCGGGAAGCAATCAGACCGGAGTTCCATCGGCCCGGAGTGGGCGCGCCGATGGTGGCCGATGAGATCGGCCTGGGCGTCATCGTCGCACAGGCAACCACGCCGCGATTCGGGCGTTGGCCTGCGTGGAGCATCGATAATGACCAATGAACCGACCCCCGCCATCTCTCACAATGCACTCGTTCTGATCGGCGACGGCCAAAAGGCGCTCTTTCTGCGCAACAAAGGTACCGCGCGGCAGGTCAAGTTCGAAGTCGAGCAAATCCTGGAACAGGACAATCCGGCAACTCGCGAGCAGGGCACTGATCGTCCGGGGCGCGTCGTCTCAAGCGTCGGCGCGGCGCGAAGCGCGGTAGAGGAGGCTGACTGGCACCACATCGCAAAGGAGCGGTTCGCCGGAGAGATCGCAGAAGCGCTCTACCGTCATGCTCACAACAATCGTTTCGACAAGCTCGTCGTGATAGCGCCGGCGAAGATTCTCGGCAACCTGCGCAAGGCATTTCATGCCGAGGTTACAGATCGGATCGTGGGCGAGATTCCGAAGCAATTAACTTCGCATCCGATACCGCAGATCGAAAGGCTGGTGGCGGCCTAGCCATGTATCGGCTGGGCCATGGCGGTTGCAACTCCACGACCATCGGGCGCCGAGCCGTCGTCAGGTCACCGGGCCCGGATTGAACAGCGCAAGCGAGTTGGTGAGCTTCCAGTGTTCGGCCCAGGTCTCGCGGCCGCTCGCCACATCGAGCATGAGTCGGAATATCTCCCAGCCCACGTCTTCGATCGTTGCTTCGCCGGTTGCGATGCTGCCGGCGTCAACGTCGATCAAATCGTGCCAGCGCTGTTTCAACTCGCTGCGCGTCGAGACCTTGATGACCGGCACAGCGGCAAGCCCGTAGGGCGTGCCACGGCCGGTGGTGAAGACGTGCAGCGTCATGCCCGAGGCCAATTGCAGCGTACCGCAGACGAAATCGCTTGCGGGCGTTGCCGCAAAAATCAGCCCTTTTTGGCTTACCCGCTCACCCGGCGCTAGCACGCCCGCGATCGGGCTGGTGCCTGACTTGATCACCGAACCCATCGCCTTCTCGACGATGTTGGAGAGGCCACCCTTCTTGTTGCCCGGCGTGGTGTTGGCGCTGCGGTCGGCCTCGCCGCCGGCAAGATAGCGATCATACCAGGCCATCTCGCGAACCAGCGCATCCGCAACGTCCTGGTTCGCCGCGCGCGGCGTCAGCAGATGAATGGCGTCGCGCACCTCAGTTACTTCGGAAAACATCACGGTGGCGCCGGCGCGTACCAGGAGATCTGCGGCGAAGCCCAGCGCCGGATTGGCAGTCACACCGGAGAACGCATCGCTGCCGCCGCATTGCATGCCGACCACCAGCGCCGACGCCGGACAGGTTTCGCGGCGCCGCTGGTTCAATATCTTGAGGCGCGCGTCGGCCATCTGCACGATCTCCTCGACGATTTCGCCGAAGCCGGTGAGGCCTTCGTCCTGCATGCGCATGATTTCGTCATCGGCGCTCATGCCCTCGGGCAACAACAATTCCGGCTGCAGCTTCTCGCAGCCGAGGCCAACGATCAGCACCTCGCCGCCGAAATTGGGATTGCGCGCAAGGTTCTGCAGCGTGCGAATCGGGACGGCGGCGCCCGGCGCGTTGATCGCAACGCCGCAGCCATAGGCATGCGTGATCGCCACCACGCCGTCGACGTTGGGATATTTCGGCAACAGCTCCTTGCGGATCCGGTCCAGCGCGAACTCGACCGTGCCGGCGACGCATTGCACGCTGGTCGAGATCGCGAGGATGTTGCGGGTGCCGACCGAACCGTCGGCATTGCGATAGCCTTCGAACGTGTAGCCTTCCAGCGGCGGCAGCCTGATCGCGTCGCCGTTCGGCGTCGGCAGATTGTCGAACGACGGCGCGTCGGGCATTTGCACCAGCGATTCCTTGACCCAGCTCCCCCTCGCGATCGGCGCCGCGGCATGGCCGATGACCTCTCCGTAGCGGCGAATGACTTCGCCCTCGTTGATGTCAGTGAGGGCAACCTTGTGTCCCTGCGGAATCTGCTCGATCAGCCGCAGCCCGCAGGCAAATTCGGCACCCGGGTGCAGACCTCCGCGGTTCGCGACGATCGCGACGTTATCGTCCGCCTGCATGCGGATGTAGAGCGGTTTCGCGGTGACGGGCTGCATGTCGAATCCTTGTTCACTGGCGGCATCAGACAACGCGTAGCGGCGCTGCATGATCGAGGCAATCAAGGTCAAACCACGCCTGTTATCAAGCGGCCTTCAGGGAAGAAGCCGGCGGCTACGAGCTCGATATCCGGCCGTATGGGGAATTAATCCTAGCTTGGCGACGGCGTCAGCCGGAACCTATTAGTCAAATAATATTACTAGTCAGGACCGATCTTCCGTGAAATATTGCCCGCGCTGCCGACAATGGACAGCTCTAGAGGTGCCTTGATACCAAATTCGGGCATGCAGGCACCCTGAACAACATTTTGGGAGAACGCGCCTCATGACCTCCAAAGCCCTCCTTGCGGCCACCGCCCTGGTCGCCATCACGCTTTCACTTCCGGCAACCGCCGCTGAACTCACCGTCGGCTTTTCGCAGATCGGATCCGAATCCGGCTGGCGGGCGGCGGAGACCTCCGTCTCCAAATCGGAAGCCGCCAAGCGCAAGGTCACGCTTAAGATCGCCGACGCCCAGCAGAAGCAAGAGAACCAAATCAAGGCGATCCGGTCCTTCATCGCCCAAAGCGTCGACGCGATCTTCCTCGCACCTGTCGTGTCGAGCGGCTGGGACGCGGTGTTGAAGGAGGCGAAGGAAGCCAAGATTCCGGTCGTGCTGCTCGATCGCGACATCGATCCTTCGGGCAAGGAGCTTTATCTAACCGCGGTCACCTCGGACAGCGTGCATGAAGGTGCCGTTGCCGGCGAATGGCTGGCGAAGGCCGTGGCGGGGAAGGCATGCAATGTCGTCGAGCTGCAGGGCACGGTTGGCGCGAGCGTCGCGACCAATCGCAAGAAGGGCTTTGACGGCGTCATCGCCAAGAACGCCAACCTCAAGGTGGTGCGCAGCCAGACCGGCGACTTCACCCGCGCCAAGGGCAAGGAGGTGATGGAGAGCTTCATCAAGGCCGAAGGCGGCGGCAAGACGATTTGCGCGGTCTACGCCCATAACGACGACATGATGGTCGGTGCGATCCAGGCGATGAAGGAAGCCGGCCTCAAGCCGGGCAAGGACGTCCTGACGGTGTCGATCGATGCGGTGCCTGACATCTTCAAGGCGATCGCGGCCGGTGAGGCAAACGCCACCGTGGAGTTGACGCCGAACATGGCGGGTCCGGCGCTCGACGCCATCATGGCCTTCAAGGCGAAGGGAACGGTGCCGCCGAAGTGGATCCAGACGGAGTCGAATCTCTATACGGCTGCCGACGATCCGCAGAAGATCTATGACAGCAAGAAAGGCCTTGGCTACTGATCGGCCTTAAGTCGTGCCGCCGGGTCCTGAACGGGCCCGGCGGCAAAAGCCTTCTCGGCGAATCCGCCTCCTAAGGCGAACATGCCGGGCATTCGCGTTCGACGCGAATGTCGGTGGGAGTGATGTCGGCATGAATGCAAGTTCCGACCCTGGCCCCGCTCTCTTGGAAGTGCGCGGCCTGAGCAAGAGTTTTGGCACGCTGCGGGCCCTGCAGGAGGTGGATTTCACCTTGCGGGCCGGCGAAATTCACGCGCTGCTCGGCGAGAACGGCGCGGGCAAGTCCACCCTGATCAAGGCGGTGACCGGTGTGTTCCCGCGCGACGCCGGCATCGTCCGGCTCGACGGTGCCGAGGTCGCGCCGCGCTCGGCCAAGGCCGCGGTCGATGCGGGGATTGCGACCGTCTATCAGGAGGTCAATCTGCTGCTGAACCTGTCGGTGGCGCAAAACCTCTATCTCGGACGGCAGCCGACGCGATTCGGTCTGGTGCGTGAGGCCGAGATGCGCCGCCGCGCCACCGAACTGCTTGCGGAGTTCGACCTGCATATCGACGTCGCTGAGCCGCTCGGAAACTATTCGGTCGCGGTTCAGCACATCACCGCGATCGCGCGCGCCGTCAACCAGTCGGCGCGGGTACTGATCCTCGACGAGCCGACCGCGAGCCTCGATCGCCACGAGGTCGAGATCCTTTTCGCGGTGATGCGCAAGCTCGCGCAGCGCGGCATCGGCGTCGTCTTCGTCACGCATTTTCTCGATCAGGTCTATGAAATCTGCAACCGCATCACGGTCCTGCGCAACGGCCGGTTGATCGGCGAGCGGACGACCGCCGAACTGCCGCGGATCGAATTGATCCGCATGATGCTCGGCCGCGAACTCGCCGAGACGACCAGCGAGCGCGCAGCGGCGCAGGTGCGGCAGGTGGGGGAGATCTGCGCGCGCTTCGAAAACTATGGCAAGGCCGGCTATGTCGCGCCGTTCGATCTCGCGCTCCGCCGCGGTGAGGTGGTTGGTCTGGCGGGCCTGCTCGGATCGGGGCGCACCGAAACCGCTCGGCTGGTGTTTGGCGCCGAGCGCGCCGACAGCGGCAGCGCTACCGTCGAAGGCAAGCCGGTCCGCCTGCAGTCGCCACGCGATGCGGTTGCCCACGGCTTCGGCTATTGCCCCGAAGAACGCAAGACCGAGGGCATCATTGCCGATCTCACCGTGCGCGAAAACATCGTGCTGGCGCTGCAGGCCAAGCGCGGCCTCGCAAAGCCGCTGTCTCGCGCCGAGCAGGACGAGATCGCCATGCGTTTCATTGGGCTGCTCGACATCCGCCCGCCGGAGCCGGAGCGCCCGATCGGGCTATTGTCCGGCGGCAACCAGCAGAAGGTACTTCTCGCTCGATGGCTTGCCACCGCGCCGCGCCTTCTGGTGCTGGACGAGCCGACTCGCGGCATCGATGTCGGCGCCCATGCCGAGATCATTCGCCTGATCCGTGAATTGTGCGACGACGGCCTGGCGCTGCTGGTGATTTCTTCCGAGCTCGACGAGATCGTGACCTATTCCGACCGGGTGGTTGTGCTGCGCGATCGCGCCCATGTCGATGAGCTGGAAGGGGAAGCCATCGACGTCTCGAATATTCTAGCAGCGATCGCTGTCGCCGGCACTGCCGGCGCGGGAGCCGGACAGCCATGATGCCAAGACTGCTGCAACGCCGTGGCCTTGCCCAGATCATCGCCTTGCTGGTGATCCTCGCGGTCGACCGCGCCGTCTCGCCGCAATTCTTCGATCTGCGGATGCAGGACGGGCGGCTGTTCGGCAGCCTGATCGACGTCTTGAACCGCGGGGCGCCGGTCGCGCTGCTTGCGCTCGGCATGGTGCTGGTCATCGCCACGCGGGGCATCGATCTGTCGGTTGGCGCGGTGATGGCGATATCAGGCGCCATTGCCGCGAGCCTGGCCGACGCCCACGGACTGCCGCTGGCGCTCGCCGCAGCCCTCGGCGCCGGGCTGCTATGCGGGCTGTGGAACGGCTTTCTCTCGTTGCCGTGCTCGGCATCCAGCCGATCGTCGCCACCTTGATCCTGATGGTGGCCGGCCGCGGCGTCGCGCAGCTCATTACCGAAGGGCGGATCGTCACCTTCACCGCGCCCGACCTGGTCTGGCTCGGCAACGGCTCGGTGCTCGGCGTGCCGGCGCCGGTGGTGGTCGTCCTCGGCATGTTGATCGTCACGGGCGCGGTGGTCCGAGGCTCTGCGCTCGGCCTGTTGATCGAGGCGACCGGCGGCAACGCAAGGGCAAGCGAACTCGCCGGGATCGGCACGCGCGGCATGATCCTCGCGGTCTATGTCTGGTGCGGCCTGTGTGCGGCACTCGCCGGCGTCATCGCCGCCGCCGATATCATGGGCGCGGATGCCAATAATGCCGGCCTCTGGCTCGAGCTCGACGCCATTCTTGCGGTGGTGATCGGCGGCACCTCGCTGTTCGGTGGGCGCTTCAGCCTGGTGCTGGCGATGGTCGGCGCGCTGATCATCCAGGCCATGAACACGGGTATCCTGCTGTCGGGTTATCCGCCGGAGTTCAATCTCGTGGTAAAGGCGGCCGTCGTGCTGGTCGTTCTGCTGCTGCAGTCGCCGCGCTTCGCCAACGCCGGGGCCGTGCTGGGGAGGGCCCGCCAATGAGGAGTCTGCCGCCGGCCGCGATCACGGCCATGGTGTTCGTCGTTGGATTTGCGCTCTGCACCGCGCAATTTCCCAATTTCGCTTCCACCCGCGTGGCCGCCAATCTGCTGACCGACAACGCCTTTCTCGGCATCGTCGCCGCCGGCATGACCTTCGTGATCATTTCCGGGGGCATCGACCTGTCGGTCGGCTCGGTGATCGGCTTCACCACCGTGTTCGTCGCGCTGGCGATCGAGCGACTCGGCATGCCGCCGCTGATAGCCTTCGCCGCAATCCTGCTGCTGTGCGCCGCCTTTGGCGCGGCCATGGGCGCCGTCATCCATTTCTTCGACATGCCACCGTTCATCGTCACGCTGGCGGGCATGTTCCTCGCCCGCGGCGCCAGCTTCCTGATGTCGACGGAATCGACGCCGATATCAGCGCCGCTCTATTCGAAGGTGTCGGATTTCGCACTGCGGCTGCCCGGGGGAGGCCGGCTCACCGCCATCGCCCTTATCATGCTCGCGGTGGTCGCGGCAGGAGCCGTGCTGCTGCATTTCACCCGCTTCGGGGCCAACGTCTATGCGCTCGGCGGCAGCCGCGCGACCACGGCCCTGATGGGCATTCCGGTCGGGTCCATGACGGTGCGCATCTACATGCTGTCGAGCGTCCTTGCCGGGCTCGCCGGCATTGTGTTCTCCTTCTACACTGCGGCGGGCTACTCTCTGTCGGCGGTGGGCGTCGAACTCGATTCCATCGCGGCTGTGGTGATCGGCGGCACCTTGCTGACCGGCGGGCAGGGGTCGGTGGTCGGCACGTTGCTCGGCGTGCTGATTCAGGGCCTGATCCAGACCTACATCAATTTCGATGGAACCTTGTCGAGCTGGTGGACCAAGATCGTGACCGGTGTTCTTCTTTTCGCTTTCATCGCCCTGCAGCAGGCCATGCTGGGCATCGCCCGCCGCGCCGGCCCCCGTAAGGCAGGAGTCCTCAAATCATGACGTCCCGGCTTGTCGTCATCCCGACGCGGCGCGCGCATTCCAACCACGCCGAGGTTGCCCGCAGCATCGGCGTCGACATCATCGCCGGCCGTTACGCCGAAGGCGGACGCCTTCCGGGCGATGCCGAACTCACGGCGATGTTCGGCGTGTCGCGGCCGGTGTTGCGCGAGAGCGTCAAGACCCTGGTTGCAAAGGGGCTGCTCACCACCAAGGCGCGGGTCGGCACCGTGGTGCGCGAGCGCGGCGCCTGGAACATGTTCGATGCCGACGTGCTGGCCTGGCATCTCGATGCCGGCATCGACCGGCGCTTCCTCAACGATCTCGCCGAAATCCGGCTCGCGGTCGAACCGCGCGCCGCCGCGCTCGCGGCTGGCCGCCGCTCGGAGGCCGACATCGCCGAACTCCGCCGGAGCATGGCGCGAATGCGGGCGGAGGCCTCCGACACCGTTGGTTTTGCCGATGGCGATCTTGCCCTGCACCTGGCCGTCGCCAACGCCTCCGGCAATTTGTTCATGCGTTCGATCGGCAACGTCATCGAGGCGGCGCTGCGCGCCTCGTTCCTGCTCAGCGCGCCGGTCGAGACGCAGGACCGCGAGACGGTGCTGCTGTGGCACCAGCGCATTGTCGATGCGATCGAGAGCGGCGATGCCGAGGCGGCGACCGTCGCCATGGCCGAGGTGATCCACAATGGATTGCGCCGTCATGAGGGAACGCCGGCATCGTCCGGCACTGTGCCTGCGACCCCCGCGGCCGTCGAGTCTGGAGAGCAATCATGAGCCCGCTTCGCGTCGCCATCGTCGGCTTCGGCAAGATCGCGCGCGACCAGCATGTGCCGGCGATCGCTGCGACCGATGGCGTGGAGCTGGTTGCCGTCGCCAGCCGCAATGCCTCGCTTGCCGGCGTGCCGCATGCGGCGACGCTCGATGAACTGCTGCGCGACGGTCCGCCGATCGACGCGGTGGCGCTGTGCACCCCGCCGCAGGTTCGTCACGCGCAGGCGGCGATGGCGCTTGCCGCCGGCAAGCACGTGATGCTGGAAAAGCCGCCGGGCGCGACGGTAGCTGAAATCAATCCGCTCGTGACCGCTGCGAGGGCCGCGCAACGCACGCTGTTCGCCACGTGGCACTCGCGGTTCGCTCCCGCGGTCGAGCCGGCGCGGCTATTGCTCGCCGGCCGGCAGGTCACATCAGTCAAAATTGCCTGGAGGGAAGACGTGCGGGTTTGGCATCCGGGGCAGGCCTGGATCTTTGAGCCGGGCGGGCTCGGCGTGTTCGACCCCGGCATCAACGCGCTTTCGATCCTGACCCGCATTCTGCCGCAGCCCTTGTTCGTGACGTCGGCCGATCTCGCATTCCCCGCCAATCGCGACGCGCCGATCGCAGCCAGCCTTGCACTCAGCGATGCGCAGGGGTTGAAGATCACGGCCGAATTCGATTTCCGCCAGACCGGCCCGCAGAGCTGGGACATTGATCTCGACACCGATGGTGGCCCGGTCACGCTCTCCATGGGTGGGGCAAGGTTGCGAGCAGGAGGCAAGCAGCTCGTCGATGCTCCCGACGCCGAATATGCCGGGCTCTATCGCCGCTTCCGCGAACTCTGTGCAACCGGCGAGGCCGATGTCGATCTCGCGCCGCTCCAACTCGTCGCCGACGCGTTTCTGCTGGGGCGGCGCCGCACGGTTGAGCCATTCGAGGAGGCGGCATGAACGTGTCGTCCATTCCTCGCGTTGCGCGCTCTACCTTCGGGCTGCTGCCTGACGGCAGCGAAGTCGAACGCGTGACCTTGCAGGCCGCGGACGGACTGGAAGCGCGCATCATGACCTACGGCGCGTCGCTGCAGGCATTGCTGGTGCCGGATGCCGCCGGACGCCGTGACGACATCGTGCTCGGTCATGAGGCGTTCGAGGGATATCTCGCCCGCCGGCAGTTCTTTGGCGCCACCGTAGGGCGCTATGCCAACCGTATCGCGGGGGCGCGCTTCACGCTCGACGGCACTGAGGTGCAACTCGCGGCAAATAACGGGCCCAATGCGTTGCATGGCGGGCTGGAAGGTTTCGACCGCCGCAACTGGACGATCGTCGCGATCGAGGATGGAGATCGTCCGGCCGTAACGCTTGCGCGCACCAGTCCCGATGGCGAAGAGGGTTATCCCGGCGCGCTGGAAGTGGAGCTGACCTGGCGCCTGGCCGGACCGATGGAGCTTCGGCTCGACATGGCGGCGCGGACCGATCGCCCCACCGTGGTCAATCTCACCAACCACAGCTTTTTCAACTTGGCTGGCGCATCCTCGGGCCGCAGCATCCTCGATCATCACCTCACCGTCGCCGCCGATCATTTTCTCGCCATTGATGCCGGCGCGATCCCGCTGCCGCAGCCGCCTTGTGCGGTGGCCGGCACGCCGTTCGACTTCCGTGCAGGTGTCGAGATCGGCGCGCGGATTCGCGACGACCATCCGCAGCTCCGCCTCGGCCGCGGCTATGACCATAATTTCTGCCTCGCGCCGCCAGGCGACGAGCCTCGTTTCGCTGCGCGGCTTGCTGCTCCGGGTTCCGGCCGTGTGCTCGAACTGTTCACCAATCAGCCCGGCTTGCAGGTCTATTCCGGAAACTTTCTCGATGGCTCGACCGCCGGAAAGGGCGGCCGCCTTTACCGGCAGTCCGACGCCATCTGTCTCGAGCCGCACGCGTGGCCCGATACGCCAAACCGGCCCGATTTCCCGACAGCACGCCTGTTGCCGGGCGAAGTCTATCGTCACACCACGCTATACCGTTTTACGCATGCCTGATGACGGAACAAGCGATGTACCTGCCAACCAACAGAGCGGCACTGGCGAGAGGCGACTCCGCAATCGGGACACAATCCGTGGTAGAGTGCCTGAGAGGGCGGGCGATGATCAATGACGACGAAATGGAAGCGGTACCGACGGCCGTTCTCTGTGGCGAGCGATGCCATCTTGGCGAGGGCCCGACCTACGACGCCACCACCGACACGGCCTGGTGGTTCGATATCCTCGAACGCCGGCTGTTCGAGGCGCGGCTCGACACCGGCCGCACCACCATCCATTCGCTCGGCGTGATGGGCAGCGCGCTTGGGCGTATCGACGCGCATCGTCAGCTCCTCGTCGCCGACGATGGTCTCTATATACGTGAGCCGGCGGATGGGCGGATGACGCTGTTCTGTCCGCTCGAAGCCGGCAATGCCGCAACGCGTTCGAACGATGCCCGGGTTCATCCGTCCGGCACGTTCTGGATCGGCACCATGGGCCGCCAGGCCGAGCGGGGACTGGGCGCCATTTATGCGCTGCATCGCGGTGAGCTGTCGCGCCTTTATGACCACATCACGATCCCGAATGCGATCTGCTTCTCGCCGGACGGAACTGTCGGCTATTTTGCTGATACAGGGCAGAATGTGCTGTTTCGCGTCGATCTCGATGCGGCGACCGGCCTGCCGCGCGGCGCGCCTGCCGCGCTGGTCACCCGGCGGGGCGGCGGCGGCATCGACGGTGCAGTGGTCGATGCCGACGGACTGATCTGGAATGCGCGCTGGGGCGGCGGCTGCATTGACGTCTACAGCCCGCAAGGCGAGCATCTGCGCACGCTCCGCGTCCCGGCACGGCAGTCGAGCTGCCCTGCTTTTGTCGGGCAGGATCTCTCACGCCTGCTCGTCACCTCGGCCTGGCAGGGAATGGCCGAGGAAGCGAAACGTGCCGATCCCGATCATGGCCGCACCTTCGTGCTCGACGCCGCCGCGCGTGGCCGACCTGAACCAGACGTTAAACTTGCAACGGGTTGATGGAGGAATGAGGCGCGCACAAACGCGCAGAACGACTGAGTTTCAAGAACCGCATTCAGCGGTCTGACGATCCAGGAACCATAGATCCTCGATGATCAAGGGAGTGAAGCATGACTAGTCTGAAGATCACATTGTCGGCCTTTGCGCTGGCAGCAACCATGGCCGCAACGGCGGTGACCGGCGCTTTCGCCCAGAGCAAGGGGACCGTCGGGATCGCCATGCCGACCAAATCGTCGGCACGCTGGATCGACGATGGCAACAACATCGTAAAAATCCTGAAGGAGCGCGGCTACGGCACCGACCTGCAATATGCCGAGGACGACATTCCGAACCAGCTCTCGCAGGTCGAGAACATGGTCACCAAGGGCGCCAAGGTGCTGGTGATCGCGGCGATCGACGGCACCACGCTGTCCGACGTTCTGAAGCAGGCCAAGGCCAAGGGGATCACGGTCATCGCCTATGATCGATTGATCCGTGATACGCCCAATGTCGACTACTACGCCACTTTCGACAATTTCCAGGTCGGCGTGCTGCAGGCGCAGTCGATCGAGCAGAGGCTGGGGCTGAAGGAAGGCAAGGGGCCCTTCAATATCGAATTGTTCGGCGGCTCGCCGGACGATAACAACGCTTATTTCTTCTACAATGGCTCGATGTCGGTGCTGCAGCCTTATATCGACAGCGGCAAGCTGGTGATCGGCAGCGGCCAGAAGGGCATGGACAAGGTTTCGACCCTGCGCTGGGACGGCGCCACAGCCCAGGCGCGGATGGACAACCTCCTGAGTGCGTTCTACGGCCGCAAGCGGGTCGATGCCGTGCTCTCTCCCTATGACGGCCTGTCCATCGGCATTCTCTCTTCGTTGAAGGGCGTCGGCTATGGCAGCGGCAACATGCCGATGCCTGTCGTCAGCGGGCAGGATGCCGAGGTGCCCTCGATCAAGTCGATGCAGCGCGGCGAGCAGTATTCGACCATCTTCAAGGATACCCGCGATCTCGCCCGCGTCACCGCGGACATGGTGGACGCCTCGCTCAGCGGCAAGGAAGTGACCGTCAACGATACCAAGACCTACAATAACGGTGTCAAGGTGGTGCCTTCCTATCTCCTGAAGCCTGTCGTCGTCGACAAGAGCAACTGGGAGAAGGTGCTGATCGACAGCGGCTACTACAAGCGTTCGCAGTTCGACTAAGACGAACGGCGGCGCCGGTGACGACCGGCGCCGCCACCTGCGTGTATCCTGCCGTTGCGGGACGGATAGATCATGGACGTGATAGCGCGATGACTGCAATTCTCGAAATGCGCGGCGTTAGCAAGAGCTTTGCTGGGGTTCAGGCCCTGCGCGATGTCAACTTCACGGTGGAGGCGGGCCAGATCCATGCGCTGGTCGGCGAGAACGGCGCCGGCAAGTCGACCCTGATGAAGGTTCTCAGCGGCGTCTACCCCTATGGCGATTACGAAGGCAGCATCATCTTCGACGGTGAGGAGCGGCGCTTTCGCGACGTCAATGATTCCGAGGCGCTGGGCATCATCATCATCCATCAGGAGCTGGCGCTGATTCCGCTGATGTCGATCGCGGAGAACATCTTCCTGTCGCATCCGCCCTCGCGCCTTGGCGTGATCGACCGCGACACGGTCTACCGCCGGACCCAGGAATTGCTCGGCCAGGTCGGCCTCACCGAGATGCCCGATACGCTGGTGACCGATCTTGGCGTCGGCAAGCAGCAATTGGTGGAAATTGCCAAGGCCTTGTCCAAGCGGGTGCGACTATTGATCCTCGACGAGCCGACCGCCAGTCTGAACGAGAACGACAGCGCTGCGCTCCTGGATCGCCTGCTTGCATTCCGCGCGCAAGGCATCGCCTCGATCCTGATCTCGCACAAATTGTCGGAGGTCGCGCGCGTCGCCGACCGGATCACGGTGCTGCGCGACGGCCGCACCGTCGACAGCATCGATTGCCGGGCTGAGCCGGTGGAAGAGGACCGGATTATCCGCAGCATGGTCGATCGCGACCTTGCCCATCGCTTTCCGCAACGCACCGCCACGATCGGCGCACCGGTGTTCGCCGTGCAGGACTGGACGGTGCATCATCCGCAGCACAGGGATCGCCTGACAATCAAGGGCGTGGATTTCGAGGTCCGGCGCGGAGAGGTGGTCGGGATCGCGGGGCTGATGGGCGCCGGCCGCACCGAATTCGCCATGAGCCTGTTCGGCCGCGCCTGGGGGGACCGGATCAGCGGACGCATCTGGCTCGATGGAAGGGAAGTCAACCTGTCGAGCGTGGCGGCGGCAATCGATGCTGGCCTCGCTTACGTCACCGAGGATCGCAAGCAACTCGGCCTGATTCTGGACAGCGACGTCCGCAAGAACATCACGCTGGCAAGCCTCGGCCGCGTGGCGCGCCAAGGCATGATCGATGACATGTCCGAATTGCGCGTTGCGAGCGATTACCGCAATCGGATGCGGATCAGGTGTTCCGACGTCTATCAGGAGACCGGCCAGCTCTCCGGCGGCAA
The DNA here is from genome assembly GCF_036924515.1 of Bradyrhizobium sp. AZCC 1610. Taxonomy (NCBI): domain Bacteria; kingdom Pseudomonadati; phylum Pseudomonadota; class Alphaproteobacteria; order Hyphomicrobiales; family Nitrobacteraceae; genus Bradyrhizobium; species Bradyrhizobium sp. AZCC 1610. The sequence goes on from NZ_JAZHRR010000001.1 coordinate 2,183,913, forward strand.
TCAGCAGAAGGTGGTGCTGTCGAAATGGCTGATGACCGATCCGAAAGTACTAATCCTCGACGAGCCTACGCGCGGCATCGATGTCGGGGCAAAATACGAAATCTATTGTATCATCAACGAGCTTGCCGAGGCCGGCAAGGGGGTGGTGATGATCTCGTCGGAAATGCCGGAACTGCTCGGCGTCTGCGACCGCATCTGCGTGATGAATGACGGCGCCTTCGTCGGAGAATTCGCCGCCGCCGAGGCCACGCAGGAAAGGATCATGCGCGCCATCATGCGCAACAAGGAAATCGACAAGAAGGTACTTCAGGGAGATTTGCGGCCATGACCGACAAGGCGGTTGCGCTGCCCGGGCACACCGGTTTCATCAAGAACAATTTGCGCAATTACGGCATGCTGCTGTCGCTGTTTGCGATCATGCTGTTCTTCCAGGTCATGACCGATGGCACGCTGCTGCAGCCACTCAACCTGACCAATCTGGTGCTGCAGAACAGCTACATCGTGATCATGGCGCTCGGCATGCTGCTGATCATCGTCACCGGCCATATCGACCTGTCGGTCGGCTCGGTCGCGGGCTTCGTCGGCGCCGTCGCCGCGGTGCTGATGGTGCGCTATCACATTGCCTATCCGCTCGCCTTCGTCGCCTGCCTGCTCGTCGGCGCGGCGATCGGCGCCGCACAGGGCTATTGGGTTGCATACTTCAAGATTCCGTCCTTTATCGTGACGCTGGCCGGCATGCTGGTGTTCAAGGGGCTTGCGCTCGCCATCCTGGCGGGCCAGTCGGTCGGACCGTTTCCGCCGACCTTCCAGAAACTGTCCTCCGGCTTCATCCCGGAACTGTTTCCCGGCGCCGGCACGCTCTATCCCACCTCGCTGTTGATTGGTGCCGTGTTGGCGGTGGCGCTGCTCTATACCAGCGCGAAGGGCCGGGCACGGCAGGCGTCGCACGGCATCGAAGTCGAGCCCTTTGGCTTCTTCGTCGCCAAGAGCGCGGTGCTGTTCGCCGTGATCGTGTTCTTCGCCGGCCTGATCGCCTCGCATCGCGGCCTGCCCAACGTGCTGGTGATCATGACGGCGCTGATCGCGCTCTATGGCTTCGTCACCACCCGCACGGTGATTGGCCGCCACATCTACGCCATCGGCGGCAACGCCAGGGCCGCGAGCCTGTCCGGCATCAAGACCGAACGGCTGACGTTTCTGACCTTCGTCAATATGGGGGTGCTGGCCGCATTGGCCGGCCTCGTGTTCGCCGCGCGGCTCAATACCGCGACGCCGAAGGCCGGCGCCGGCTTCGAGCTCGACGTCATCGCGGCCTGTTTCATCGGCGGCGCGTCGGCCTATGGCGGTGTCGGCAGGGTCGGCGGCGCGGTGATCGGGGCCATGATCATGGGAGTCATGAACAACGGCATGTCCATCCTTGGCATCGGCATCGACTACCAGCAGGTGATCAAAGGGCTGGTGCTGCTCGGCGCCGTCTGCCTCGATGTCTATAACCAGCGACGATAGGGCGGCTGGCTAGGCGGCCGCCGGTTCGCGCTTTGCGAACTCGCACGTATCGAGACGCGCGATGAGCGTCGCCAGTTCCTCGGTCTCGGCCGGCGTCAGGTCCGTCAGGGGTGAACGGACATGACCGCTGTCACGGCCGATCACCTTCATGCCGGCCTTGATCATCGAGACGGCATAGCCGCGCTTGCGATTGCGGATCGCGATCAAGGGAAGGATGAAGTCGCGCAGTCCCGCCTGCACCGTCTCGCGGTCGCGACGGCGCACGGCCGCGTAAAACTTGGTCGCGAACTGCGGGACAAAGTTGAATACCGCGGAGGAATAGGTGGTTACGCCCACTTCCAGATAAGGCAGTGCAAAGGTCTCGGCCGTGGGCAACCCGCCGATATAGGTCAGCCGGTCGCCCATGCGCAGATGGATGCGCGTCATCAGCTCGATGTCGCCGATGCCGTCCTTGTAGCCAACGAGGTTGGGACAGCGCTGGCACAGTCTCTCAAGCGTATCCTCGTTCACGATCGCGTTGTCACGGTTGTAGACGATGACGCCGAGCTTTGTGGCGTTGCACACCGCCTCGATATGGGCCGCCAGCCCTTCCTGTTCGGAGAAGACCAGATAGGGCGGCAGCAGCAGCACGCCGTCGGCGCCAGCCGCCTCGACCGCAATAGCGAGTTGCGTCGCCACCGCCGTACCGTGGCCGATCCCGGCGAGGACCGGCACGCGGCCCTTGGTCTCGCTCACGGCCGTTGCCACCACCTTCGCGACCTCGGCCGGGCTCAGCGAGAAGAATTCGCCGGTGCCGCCGGCGGCAAAGAGGCCCGCCACGTCATAGCCGCACAGCCAATCGAGATTGGAGCGGTAGCGGATCTCGTCGAACACGTTGTCGGGCCGAAACGGTGTGACGGGGAACGACAGCAGGCCATCGCCGATCCGGCTGGCCATCTCCTTGGGGGTCATCCTGCTCATGCTCTAATCCTTCAGCGGCTTACGCCGAAGGATTAATGCAAGATGGCTACGGACGGAGACCAATCACTGTATCGATCGATCCATTGATTGGATCGAGCCGGCCTGAGCGGCAAGGTTTCGCGCGACGCCGGCAATGACGGGAAGGAGCGGATTGTCGTTGTCGCCGCGCCAGACAAAGAACAACTCGGCCGGCCGCTGCCACTGCATCAGGACGGGACGCAGCACCACGCCGCTGAAATTCAGATTCAACGCGGCCTCGGGGACCAGCGCTACGCCGACACCGGAATGCACCATGGCGAGGATCGAATGGATCTGAGCGAGATGCTGCGTATAGTTCGGCGCCAGACTTGCGCGTGAAAACAGCTCGACCAGAAGATCGTGGAAATAGCGGGCTTCATAGGGCTCATACATGATGAAGGGCTCGCCCGCGAGATCCTCCAGACGCAACTGGGCCGCCTGCGCCAGCGGGTGGCCGCTCGGCAGTGCCGCGATCAGCGGCTCCGCCGTCACGCGGAAGGCGGCAAGATTGCCACGTGGAATCGGCGGGCGGAGCAGGCCGATATCGACCTCGCCGGAATCGAGCCGTTTGAGCTGGTCGCTGGAGACCATTTCTTTCAGCGATATCTCGATGTCGGGCAGTTCACGCCGGCAGGCGGCGACCAGCGCCGGCACGTAGCTGTAGGCGGAGGTCGCCGTGAAGCCGATATTGATCGATCCCGCCTTGCCGTTCGCCATCCGCCGGGCCAGCACGGCCGCGCTTTCCGCCAGCTTGAGGAGATGCCGCGCATCGGTCAGAAAACGCTGCCCCGCGGGCGTCAGCCTGACGGCCCGGTTGCTGCGTTCCAGCAGCGTCACATCGAGGACGCGTTCGAGAATCTGGATCTGGCGGCTGAGCGGCGGCTGCGTCATGTTCAGCCGCAGCGCCGCACGCCCGAAATGCAGTTCTTCTGCAACTGCAACGAAGCAGCGCAACTGGCTCAACTCAAACATGAAACCTGCATTTTCGACCTGAGACGGGCCCGGCCATCTGCCGGATGCCTTGCTTCTACAGGCTGAGACACGGCCGATCCATCCAAAAAAGGTATCGACCTATCCGCAGACTAGTTCATGGGCGACCCTGCCCATGACCTATCATTTCTCCCAACGCAGCCTCGAAGGCCTGCAGCCTGCCGGTGAAACGGCGGGATCGCGCTGAACTGCGCTTTGAAACGGAGGAAGAACGATGTCTATGCCATCTCTCGCCCGGGCGATCGCCGCCGCAGTCCTTTCGCTGAGTGCCCTGGCATCAAGCGGGGCCGAGGCCCAGAATTTCGAGCGGCCCGTGCGCCTGATCGTGCCTTTCGCTCCCGGTGGCACCTCGGACATTCTTGCCCGCCTGATCAGCCCGAAGCTATCCGCCGCCATCGGGCAGTCGGTCGTGGTCGAGAACAAACCCGGCGCGGCCGGCAATCTCGGGGCCGACGCCGTCGCCAAGGCGCAGCCTGACGGCCACACTTTGTTGCTGATGGATGTTGCCTCGCTTGCGACGGCGCCCAGCCTGTTTTCCGATCTCACGTTCGACGTTCAAAAGGACCTGGCGCCCATTTCCATGGTGATGTTCGGCCCCTACGTCCTGGCCGTCCATGAATCGGTCCCGGTGAAGTCGACGAAGGAACTGATCGACTACGCCAAGGCCAATCCGAACAAGCTCACCATCGCCAATTCAGGCGTCGGTGGCGCCACCCACATCACGGCCGTGGCGATGGCGAAGCAACTCGAAATTCAGTGGAAGAACATTCCCTACAAGGGCGGGGCGGCTGCCTCGCGCGCCGTCGTATCCGGCGAGAGCGGCGTGATCATCAACGGCGCTGCGGCAACGATGCCCTTCGTGGTGAACAAGCAGCTTGTCGGACTTGCCGTCACCGGCGAGCAGCGCATCGCGTCGGCTCCCGATCTGCCGACCTTCAAGGAGGCGGGCCTGCCCGGCGGCGATGCAGGGACCTGGCAGGGCATCCTGACCACCGGCGGCACGCCGCCGGCCATGGTTGCGAGATTGAATACCGAAATCCGCAAGATCCTGGAGATGCCCGAAATTCAGCAGAAGATCGCTGAGCAGGGCGGCGTCGTGAAGGCCCAATCGCCGGAGGAGTTCCGCAACTGGCTCAAGGATGCGACGGCCCGTTGGGGCACGATCATCCGCGAAGCCGGCATCAAGGGTAGCTGAGACTGGGCCGATGACGCGTTCCCGGATCGACCTGCAGGATCTGCTGTTCGGCCTGTTTCTGGTGGCGGTGTCGACGGGTACCCTCGTCGCCACGCGCAACCTGGTGATCGGCCACGCGGCCGATATGGGGCCGGGCTACATGCCTCGCGTTGTCGCGCTCGCGCTGATGGCCTTCGGTCTCTTCTTCAGCGGGCGCGGGCTTTGGCGCATGCAAGTCGGCATCGCGCCCGTTCAGTTGCGGCCGTTGCTTGCGATTCTGGCGTCTGTCGGCGTTTTCGCGCTGACGGCCGAGCGCCTCGGCCTCGCGATCGCCTCCGTCGCCGCTGTACTGCTCGCCAGCCTCGGCACGCGGGAAGGGCGGCTCGTCGAGACAGTGGCGTTTGCCGTCGTGCTTTCGGGTGCCGCGGTGCTTCTGTTCGTCAAGCTATTGGGCTTGCCGATCCCGATCTGGCCCCGCTAGCGCAGCACGATTGGCATGCGCGCCGTAACCTGACCTGTCCTGCATCACGATCGAGCTCGTCGCCGTCAACGGGCTCGCTTCTCCCGGTATCGCGCCCCGAAAGCAGACGCATATGGAACTTTTCGACAATCTGCTGATGGGTCTTTCGACGGCCCTTGAGCTCAACAACCTGATGTTCTGCCTGATCGGCGTGGTCATCGGCACCGCTATCGGCGTGCTGCCCGGCATCGGCCCGATTCCGACGGTGGCGTTGCTGTTGCCCTTCACCTTCGGCCTGTCGCCCCCCAGCGCCATGATCATGCTGGCCGGCATCTTCTACGGCGCGCAATATGGCGGCTCGACCACCGCCATCCTGGTCAATGTGCCGGGTGAGACGTCGTCGGTCGTCACCTGTATCGACGGTCACGAGATGGCCAAGCAGGGCAAGGCCGGAACTGCGCTCGCCATTGCAGCCATCGCCTCGTTCTTTGCCGGCACGATGGCGACGATCGTGATCGCGGTGCTCAGCGTGCCGTTGTCGATGCTGGCGCTCAAATTCACCGCGGTCGAATATTTCAGTCTCCTGGTGCTCGGCCTGATCGCCGCGGTCGTCCTCGCGCATGGTTCGGTCGCCAAATCACTGGCGATGGTGCTGCTAGGGCTGCTGCTCGGTCTCGTCGGGATCGATGTCAGCTCGGGCGTTGCGCGCATGACCTTCGGCATTCCCGCTCTGTCGGATGGCCTCGATTTCGTACCGATCGCGATGGGTCTCTTCGGGCTCGGCGAAATCATCGCCAATCTGGAGCGGCCGACCGAGCGCCGCGTCGTCAGCCAGTCGATCCGCAGCCTGATCCCGAGCCGGGAGGACCTGCGGGCCGCCTTTCCGGCCATGCTGCGCGGCACGGCGCTGGGCTCCGTGCTGGGGGTATTGCCTGGCGGTGGCGCCGCGCTGCCGCCGTTCTCCTCCTACGCGCTGGAGAAGAAGCTCGCGCGCGATCCCTCGCGCTTCGGCAAGGGCGCCATCGAGGGCGTCGCAGGGCCAGAGGCCGCCAACAATGCCGGCGCCCAGACCAGCTTCATTCCGCTGCTGACGCTCGGCATTCCCGCCAACGCCCTGATGGCGCTGATGATCGGCGCGCTGATGATGCAGGGCATCCAGCCCGGCCCGCAGATCATGACCGAGCAACCCAAGCTCGTCTGGGGCGTCATCGCCAGCATGTGGGTCGGCAATCTGATGCTGCTGGTGATCAACCTTCCGTTGATCGGCCTATGGGTCTCGATGCTGAAGATTCCCTATCGGCTGCTGTTTCCCGCCATCGTCCTGTTCTGCTGCATCGGCACCTATGGCATCGCCAACAGCCTGTTCAATGTCTGGTTGATGATGGGGTGCGCCCTGATCGGCTATTTCTTCATCAAGATCGGCGTCGAGCCGGCGCCGCTGCTGCTCGGCCTCGTGCTGGGCCCGCAGCTCGAGGAAAATTTTCGGCGCGCGATGCTGATCGCGGACGGCGATTTCACGGTCTTTCTGTCGCGGCCGATCAGCGCCGTCATCCTCGGCGTCGTCGCCATTTTGTTGCTGGCAATGCTGTCGCCGCAAATACTGAAAACGCGGAAAGAAGCGCTGGCGGAATGAGGGGCGGCAGCGTCAGTTCTGCAGTTGCCAGCGGCCAATGACCCGAAACCGCGAATTTGGATTGTCCTGACGGCACAGGGCAATCGCGTCGATCGCGAGCGGACCGATGCCCGTCGCTGCAAACCTGCTGCGCAGCATCGCCACAACCTGCTCGCGCCGTTCTGCGGGAAGCCGCCCCGTCAGCGTCATGTGGAAGCGAAATTCTTCAAAGACGTAAGGGTAGCCCCAGCGGTCGAGATAGTCGCGCTGCCGCGGGGCCAGCGCCGCCGGATTTCGCCGCGCACGGTCTTCCGGGCTAAGGGGGGCGCGGAACGAATCGAATGCCTTGGTCGCGTCGGCGGCGAGCACTTCGAGCTCTGCCGACGGTTCGGCTGGAATCACCGCGATAAAGCCGCTGATCGAATCGACGACCGGTTGGATCACCGGCACAGGCCGGGCCAGATCGGCGAACAACTCGCATGCTGCGGCAAGCCGCGCTTCGGCTTTGCCGTCGGCCAGCGTCATCGGCGCTTTCAGCGTGGCATGAAAGCCGTATTTGCGGGGATCCAGCGTCAGGTCGCGCCAGTCCGGGATCGTCTGCATGACGCCGTCCGGAAAGGGCAGTTCGTCGCCGCCATAGGCGTCGTAACCGAGCAACGACGCGCCGAACCGGTCGAGCGCGCTGCCGGGTGCGGCAGTGTAATAGATTGCGTAACGGGGATAGTTTGCCATCTCACCAGAATAGGGGCGCCTTACGCGGCTGCAACTGCCTTGCGTGGAGCGATGGACGAACGGACGAGACGGTGTGCCTCGGTCAGATGCACCAGACGCCCCGCAGCAACGACCGCGACGATTCGTGGCCGCAACGGCACCGTGTCATCGACGAGAATGATGTCGGCGCGCTGTCCCGCGGCGAGCAAGCCACGATCGGCGAGGCCGGCGGCGCGCGCCGGCGCCGACGAGATCAATTGCCATGCGGCGGCCAGCGGCAGCACGCCGTCGGCCGTGAGACGAAACGCCGCCAGCAGCGGCGCCGGATAATAATAGTCGGACGCCAGCACCGAACACAGGCCCTTGGCGATCATGTCGGAGGCCCTGGTCCAGCCGGTGTGGCTGCCGCCGCGCACGACATTGGGCGCGCCGAACACGATGAAGTCGGAGGCTTCAGCGGCGTCGCGGGCGGTCTCCTCGTTGACCGGAAATTCGGCGATGGCAACGCCCTGCGCACGAAAGGCCTGCCGCATCGCCGGGCTTTCGTCGTCGTGCGAGAGCATCCGGACGCCCGCGGCGCGCGCTGCCTGTGCCAGCCGGGCGATCGAAGCCGGCACGTCGTCGCTGCGGGTGACCACGCTTTGCACCAGGCGGTCGAATGCCTCGTTGGCGAGCCCCGTGCGCTCGACCATTCGGCTGCGCTTTTGCGGTTTGGCGAGGCTGGCGACGGTCGAGTCCATGTGGTCGTTGAATGCGAACAGGTCGACGCGGCCTTCCGACAGCCAGTCGATGATTTCGCTTTCCGCGTCGAGATTGTAGGTCTCGTGGCGCAAATGGAAGCGGGTGTCGGCGGCGAGCTGCGGCCGCATCTGCTCGATCGCCTCCAGCAACTTCCGTGCATTGTCCGCGCTGCGCAGGCCAGGCTCCCACGACCAGGTCGTGGCGTGATAGACCGTCGTGATGCCGTTGCTGACCGCGTGCCGGTCACTGTCGATTAGCGCCACGTCGATCGGAAAGTCGACGCCGGGGCGCGGCATCATCTGTCGTTCGAAGGCATCGCCATGCAGATCGACTATGCCCGGCAGCACAAGCAAACCGCTGGCATCTATGCCGGGTGAGCCATGGCTGTTGTCCGTACCCACGGCGACGATTTCGCGGCCGGCAATCCGCAACGTGGTTTCGAGGATCTCGTGGCCGAGCAGGGTCCGGCCACCTTCGATGAACAGTTCGGTCACGATGCTGCACTCTGGTTGAAACGCGGTTGGCTCGAGCCGGTGGCGGCTTCGTACTTCTCGAGAAAGCCCTCGACATCGAGCTTGCGGAAATCGGGCAGGGCGCGGCGAAGCATCTCATGGTCCCAGTCCCACCATGCAAGTTCCGCAAGGCGCCCGGCAATGGATTCGGGAAACCGTCGCCTGATCGGCCGGGCCGGGTTGCCTGCAACGATCGTGTAGGCGGGGACGTCCTTGGTCACGATGGCGCCGGCAGCGACCACAGCGCCGGTGCCGACCGAGCGGCCGGGCAGGATGACCGCGCCGTGGCCGATCCAGACGTCATGGCCGATATGGACGCGATGCCCGCGCCGCCATGCAAAGAATTCGGCGTCGTCGCTCTCGCCCGGAAAATAGCTGCTGGCGCGGTAAGTGAAATGCGCCTGCGAGGCGCGGTGCATTGGATGATTGCCCGGGTTGATTCGCGTCATCGCCGCGATCGAACAGAATTTCCCTGTTGTCGTGTAGGTGATCTGCGAGTCGTTCACGACGTAGGAATAATCCGCCATCGTGACCTCGAGCAGGATGGTCCGGGCGCCGACCTCAGTGTAAGCGCCAAGCTGGCAGTCGTGCACCGACGCAGTGGGATCGACGGCCGGTTCAGTGGAAAGCATCTTGCCGGCCATCGGTAGCGTCCATCAGCAATCGAGGAAGATCATCGGCGTCTGCCCGTCTTCGATGCGCTTGATGACAGGATCATGACGGTCACGTGACGTCCACGGCTGTGGACGAACGCCGCACCGCAGCACTCGTGTCACACAACTGTAAGATCGAGCCGTTAGCGATGCTCCACGACCGGAACTCTGGAGCAGTGCATGCTGGTGGTAGAAGGTTTGACGTGCCGGTTCGGCACCAAAGCCGCAGTGGACAACGCGTCATTCTCGATCGCGCCCGGCAGCTTCGTCGGCGTGATCGGCCGCTCCGGCGCCGGCAAGTCGACGCTGCTTCGGATGATCAACCGCCTCGCTGAACCTTCCGAAGGGCGCATCCTGTTCGAAGGCGTCGACGTGACCGCGCTGCGCGGCAAGGATTTGCGGCAGTGGCGTGCAAGGTCGGCGATGATCTTTCAGCAGTTCAATCTGGTGGGAAGGCTCGACGTGCTGACCAATGTGCTGATGGGGCGGCTTTCAACAGTGCCGACATGGCGGTCGCTGGCGCAGCTCTGGCCCGAAGAGGACAAGGCAATTGCGATGTCGGCGCTCGAGCAATTCGACATGGCCTCGATTGCGGCGCAGCGCGCCGACCAGCTCTCGGGCGGCCAGCAGCAGCGCGTCGCGATTGCGCGTGCGCTGGTTCAGCAGCCTGCAATGATACTTGCCGACGAGCCGATCGCCTCGCTCGATCCCCGCAACACCCGGATCGTGATGGATGCGCTGCTGAGGATCAACAAGCACTTCGGGATCACGGTGGTCTGCAATCTTCATTCGCTGGATCTGGCGCGCAGCTACTGCGACCGCCTGATCGGCATGGCTTCGGGGCGAATCGTATTCGACGGCGCGCCCGCGGCGTTGACCGATCGCATTGCGCGCGAACTCTACGATCTCGAGGCAGATGAGGTGATGGGCGTTGCGCCTGAGCATGTGCCGGCCAGCGCGGCGATTCCTGTTCTCGGCACGGTTGCCGCAGCCTGAGTGCTGCGTCTGTAAATCAAGAGTGGCGCGGGACTGAAATCCCGCAAGCTTCATCACTGCGAAACAGGAGACGTCATGATAGATCGTCGTATGATTTTCGCCGCTGCGGCGGCGTTGGCATTCTCAGCCTCGGCTGCCACGGCTCAGGACTGGAAGGCAAAATATCCTGAATTGGTGTTCGCAAAAGTTCCCGATGAGAATGCCTCGGGCACCACCGATAGGTGGACACCTCTGACGCAGTATCTGTCGCGCGAACTCGGCACAAAAGTCACGCTGCGAATCGCCAACGATTATGCCGCGGTTATCGAAGGTCAGCGGTCAGGCAACATCCATATAGCGATGTTCGGTCCGTCGGCTTACGCGCGCGCTTACATCATCGGTGCGAAGGTTGAGCCGTTCGCGATCGAAGTGAATGGGGACGGAACCAAGGGCTATTATTCGGTTCTCTATGTCAAAAGCGATTCGAGCTACAAGGACATCAAGGACCTGAAGGGGAAGAATCTCTGCCTTGTCGATCCCAATTCAACGTCAGGCAACAACGTGCCGCGTTTCGCGATGGACAAGATGGGCATCGACCCGGAAAAGTTTTTCTCCAAGGTGGTCTACTCGGGAAGCCATGAAAACGCGGTGATCGGACTTGCGCAAGGTACTTGTGATGCGGCGTTCAACTGGTGGAACGACGAGAAGGAGTCGAACCTGCTCCGAATGGAACGCAAGGGCATGGCGAAGGCGGCCGATTTCAAGATCATCATGAAGTCCGAACAGATTGTGAATTCGCCCATGGCGTATCTCGCCTCCCTGCCTGCCGACCTCAAGGCGGCGATCAAGAAGGCAGTGCTGGAAATTGCGGTGAAGGACAAGGCCGCTTTCGACAAGATCTACGAGGGCAAGCAGTTGCCCTTCGTCGAGGTTGATCACAAGGCCTATGAGGCTGTGATCGATCTGACCAAGTTTGTCGACAGCATCCGCAAGCAGAAATCCTGAACGGAGCTGCGGGTCCAGATGGATCGGGCAGATCGCGAGATCTGCCCATTCTCTTGCCTGAACATCCCATGCGAACAGCAGTCCCCGAATTCCCGGAAGCCAGGCTGCAAGAGCTTGCCGATCGCTATGAAGCTGCAGTTGCCGCCAAGCGGCGGCGCGTATGGCTGGGTTTGGCGGTCCTGATCGCCGCGGCGATTGCCGCTGGCTGGATGGGCGATGTCAACTTTGGGAACTTCGTCGAGAATTTCTGGCGCTTTCCGGCCTATTTTGTCAGCATCGCCCCTAAGTTTTCGTTCTCGACTGCGTGGGTTGATCTCACGGAGTGGCTTTGGGGACTGCCCCGCTGGACGCAGCTCCTCGGAGACACGTTGCTGATCGCGTATATGGGAACCCTCACGGGAGCGATATGCGGATTCGTTCTCTGCTTCCTTGCATCGGCCAATCTCGTCAGGTCGCGTGCCACCGTTTTTGTCACGCGGCGCGTTCTCGAACTTTGCAGGACCGTGCCGGAGATCGTCTTTGCCTTGATTTTCGTGCTGGCGTTTGGTCTGGGGCCGCTGCCGGGCGTTCTCGCCATCGCAATCCATACCACCGGAGCGCTGGGCAAGCAGTTCGCCGAAGTTGTTGAGAATATCGATAACAAACCGATCGAGGGGGTGGCGGCAAGCGGAGGAAGCTGGCTTCAGATTGTCCGGTTTGGCGCAGTGCCTCAGGTTCTCTCGAACTTCGTAAGCTATGCCCTGCTGAGATTTGAGATTAACGTGCGCGGCGCGGCCGTGATGGGCTTTGTCGGCGCCGGCGGGATCGGCCAGGATTTGATCGAGGCCGTTCGCAAGTTCTATTACACCGATGTCAGTGCCATCCTTTTGCTCATTGTCGTCACCGTCATGTTGATCGACTTTATCACGGAGCGGGTGCGCCACCGCCTTCTCGGGCTGGAGGGCTCCGCTGCATGAATTCTTTCAGTTTTGAAAGCCGGGCCGGCATCGTCGAACGTCACCCGGACCTTTTCCGGCCGGATTGGTGGCATCGTGGAAAAATCGCAATAGGCGTTGGCGGGGCGGTTGCGCTTTTTCTGTTCGGGATCGTCCAACTCGACATTCCCTTTCACCGGCTCTCCGAGGGAATGGTCAGGCTGGGTGAATTCGTTCGGCTGATGTTGCCGCCTAATCCTGGTTCCTGGGCGGAAGTATTGAAATATCTGCATGCGCTCGGAGAGACGGTTTCGATCGCATTTCTCGGCACGCTGGGCGGGGCGCTGCTCGCGTTACCGGTATCCCTGCTGGCGGCGCGCAATGTGGTTGCAAACTGGATCGTCCACCTTTTGACACGCCGCAGCCTCGATACCATCCGTGGCGTCGATACCTTGATCTGGGCCCTCATCTGGGTTGGCGTCGTGGGGTTGGGCCCGTTTGCAGGTATCCTTGCGGTGATCTGCAGCGATTTTGGGACTTTTGGGAAGTTATTCTCGGAAGCGATCGAGGCTGCCGACAAGAACCCCGCTGAAGGCGTCCGATCATCGGGCGGCAACCATCTCCATAGCGTCCGGTTCGGATTGCTGCCGCAGGTCTTTCCGATCTTGTTAAGTCAGGTGCTATACTATTTTGAATCGAATACGCGGTCGGCGACGATTATCGGAATCGTCGGAGCAGGCGGGATTGGACTTCAGCTTGCCGAACAAATCCGGGTGCTGGAATGGCAAAAGGTTTCGTTTCTGATTTTGCTTATCCTGATGGCGGTATCGGCAATTGACTGGATCTCGGGCAAACTGCGTTTCGCGATCATCGGCAACCGGGCAATCTCATGATGTCTCGCTGCTAGACTAGCCACTCTCGACCAAAAACTCGACGCGCTCCGCAGCAAAGCGCGAGCGCTTGGTCACCAATGGTTTGCCGTCGGTATCGACGTCGGTGCTGTCGACCACCAGAATTGGGCGTCCGAGCGTAAGGTCCAGCCGGGTGGCGTCGATGGCCTCGACGATACCGGCGGTGATCCGCGTCGACGCGCGGCGAAAATCCCGGATGCCGTAATGCGCCAGCAATTTCGTCATCGAGCGCACATTGGCGAACACTTTTCCGGCGTCGGGGAAGCGCCCTGCTGAAAGCCACGTGGTGCTCACGCAGATCGGCGCGCGGTCGGCAAGCCGTACGGATTCGATCCGGATCAGGGGCGCTCCGGTCTTCAATCCAAGCTCCCGCGCCAGCTCGCGCGTGGCTTCTTCCTCGGCCGAATCGATGAATTGGCCGCGCGGCTCCCGGCCGCCGGCTCCGACGATTTCGGAAAACCGCGTCCGTGAGCGCAGCGGATAGGCGAGGCGCCGGGTCTCGACATAGGTGCCGCTGCCGCGCTCGGCGCGCACCAGGCCGCGCTCGGCGAGTGTGGCGAGCGCCCGGCGCACGGTGTGGCGGTTGACCCGATAGGTCTCGGCGATCTCGATCTCGCCCGGCAATTTTTCGCCGGCAGCAAAGCGGCCGTCGGCAATGCCGCGCTCGATGCCGTCGGCGACCTGCCGCCACAACGCGACGCCGGAGGGCGTGTCCTGAACGCTCATGGAACGAAATGGCGCATCGGCAAAAATCACCTCATTGTCACGAATCTGTCATGGCGCTTCGTTATCAAGTTGTCTATTATCATAGACAACTTGATTCCGGCAAGGCCGATATGATGGCGAGTAACGAAAGTCTGGCAGACGAAAACGGCGGGCAGGCGCGGCGCAAGGCCGTGATGGCGGTGCTGGCTCATTCCGCAACGGCTGACATCGCCGGGCACCTCGCGACGGTGGCGTTGCCAGTGCACGAAGACCTGCGGGAGCCCGAAAATGGGCTCGTCATGGTGCGCGGCCGCGTCGGCGGTGACGGTGCGCCGTTCAATCTCGGCGAGGCGACGGTGTCGCGTGCCGCCGTGCGGCTGTCGACCGGCGAGGTCGGCTTCGGCTACACGCTGGGCCGCGACCGGGAGAAGGCCAGGCTGATCGCGCTGTGCGATGCCATGGTGCAATCGGAAAAATTCGTTGGCGCGATCGAAGGCCAGGTCGTCGCGCCGTTGCGTGCGGCGATGATCGAAGGGCGAAACCGCAAGGCAGCCGAGGCGGCGGCAACACGGGTCGATTTCTACACACTGGTACGGGGTGAGGGTTGACATGACGAGCGTTGCCGAACTGCCCGCAGGATTTGCCGACAAGGTGTTGTCGGCACAATCGGTCTTCCGGTCCGTGATGGATGCGATGGCCCGTCCCGGCAGCGTTCAGCGTATCGCGCCTGCGGCTGGCACGCCGGCTGCGATGATGCGCGGCACGGCCGCTATAGCGCTGACCCTGTTCGATCACGATACGCCGGTCTGGCTGGATTCGCGGATGTCAGCGACGCCGGATGCCGCCAAATGGCTCAAATTCCACACCAGCGCGCCAGTTATTACGGACTCGTCGATCGCCAGTTTTGCGCTGATAGGCGGCGCCGAAAGCCTTCCGGCACTGGATCGCTTCGCGTTCGGCAGCAATGAATATCCGGACCGTTCGACGACGCTGATCCTGCAGGTCGAAAGCCTGACGGATGGCCCCGTTGTCGAGCTGCAGGGCCCCGGCATCGACGGCGCGGCAGCGCTTCGTGCTTCAATCCAGCCGCAGGATCTGTTCGAGCGGTTGGCCATAAATGCCGCGTTGTTTCCGCGCGGCATCGACGTCGTGCTGGTCCATGATGACGCCATTGTCGCAATACCACGCACGACGCGGCTCGTGAGAGGAGGCTGACCATGTATGTTGCCGTCAAGGGTGGCGAACGCGCCATCGAGAACGCCCATCGTCTTCTGGCGCATGAGCGGCGCGGCGACCGCGATGTTCCCGAAGTATCGCTGGCCCAGATCTCCGAGCAGCTTTCGCTTGGGGTCGATCGCGTCATGACCGAAGGCTCGCTATATGACCGCGAACTCGCGGCGCTCGCCATCAAGCAGGCGCGCGGCGACCTGATCGAGGCGATCTTTCTGGTGCGCGCATTCCGCGCCACGCTGCCGCGCTTTGGCGCGACCGAGCCGGTCGATACGGGTGCGATGCAGGTGCGCCGCCGGATTTCCTCGACCTTCAAGGATATTCCGGGTGGGCAAATTCTTGGTCCCACCTTCGACTACACCCATCGCCTGCTGGATCCGCAACTCGCCGATGGATTCGCTCCCGATACGCCTGCGACCGGTGAGGTGTCCACAGGCGCGACCCCACGCGTAACCGATATTCTTGGCCGCGATGGCCTGATCGAGCCGTCGCCTGTCGCGGATGCTAGCGCTCCCATCGGTGACTTGACGCGCGAGCCGCTCAGTTTTCCGGCGGATCGCGATCTGCGCCTGCAAAACCTGGCGCGCGCCGATGAGGGCTTTCTGCTGGCGCTCGGATACTCCTCGCAGCGCGGCTATGGCCGCAACCATCCCTTTGCCGGCGAGATCAGGTTCGGCGAGGTGGAGGTGGAATTCGTGGCCGAGGACGCCGGCTTTGCCGTTCCGCTCGGTTCGATTGCGCTGACGGAATGCCAGATGGTCAACCAGTTCAAGGGATCGGCGACAGAAGCGCCGTGTTTTACGCGCGGCTATGGTCTGGCCTTCGGACAAAGCGAGCGCAAGACCATGTCGATGGCGCTGGTCGATCGCAGCCTGCGCGCCCGCGAGCTCGGCGAGGAAGTTGTCGCGCCGGCCCAGGACGAGGAATTCGTGATGTCGCATTCGGACAATGTGCAGGCGACCGGCTTCGTCGAGCATCTCAAGCTGCCGCATTACGTCGATTTCCAGTCCGAACTCGGCCTGTTGCGAAAGCTGCGCAAGGAATTCGTCGAGGCGAACGAGACGCCGCCGATGCGGGAGGCCGCCGAATGAACGCGCCAGCTTACAATTTCGCCTATCTCGACGAGCAGACAAAACGGATGATCCGCCGCGCGATCCTGAAAGCGATCGCGATTCCCGGCTATCAAGTGCCGTTCGCCAGCCGCGAGATGCCGATGCCTTATGGCTGGGGCACCGGCGGTGTGCAGGTGACGGCGGCAATCCTCGGCCCTGATGACGTGCTGAAGGTGATCGACCAGGGTTCGGACGACACCACCAACGCGATCTCGATTCGGAAATTCTTCGGCAAGACGGCCGGCGTCGCGACCACTACGTTTACGACGGATGCCACTGTGATCCAGACCCGGCACCGGATTCCGGAAGCGCCGCTGCATGCCGGGCAGGTGCTGGTCTATCAGGTGCCGATCCCCGAGCCGCTGCGGTTCCTGGAGCCGCGCGAGACCGAGACGCGGCGCATGCATGCGCTCGGCGAATACGGCCTGATGCACGTCAAGCTGTACGAGGACATTGCGCGCTTTGGCCATATCGCGACCTCCTATGCGTATCCGGTGAAGGTAAATGCGCGCTATGTGATGGACCCGTCGCCGACGCCGAAGTTCGACAATCCGAAGATGGATAATTGTCCGGCGCTGCAACTGTTCGGCGCCGGCCGCGAAAAGCGCATCTACGCGATCCCGCCGCACACCGACGTGGTCTCGCTCGACTTCGAGGATCACCCGTTCACGCGCTACCGGTTCGACGCGCCCTGCGCGCTGTGCGGCGCCAGCGATTCCTATCTTGACGAAATCGTCACCGACGACAAGGGCGGGCGGATGTTCGTCTGTTCCGACACCGACTATTGCGAGCAGCGTCAGCAGGCCGGCCATCGCGGCAGCGAGAGCGCCGCGCCGCACAAGGAGAGGGCACATGTTTGAGCCCGGCAATCTCGTGCAGGACGACCAGCCGCTTCTGGTCGCCGATCACCTCGGCAAGACCTATGGCCGGTTGACTGCCTGCCGTGACGTATCCTTTGCGCTCTATCCCGGCGAGGTGCTGGCAATCGTCGGCGAGTCCGGATCGGGAAAGTCCACGCTGCTGCAACTGTTGTCCGCGCAGCTCACGCCGACTGGTGGGTGCGTGTCATACCGGATGCGGGATGGCGTGTTGCGCGACCTCGCAAGCCTTGGCGAAGCCGAGCGGCGCTTTCTGTTCCGCACCGACTGGGGCTATGTGCACCAGGATCCCGCGCAGGGCCTGCGGATGGCGGTCTCGGCCGGGGCCAATGTCGGCGAACGGCTGATGGCGGTGGGTTGGAATCACTACGGGCGCATCCGCGATATGGCCTCGTCCTGGCTGGAGCGCGTCGAGATCGATACCGCCCGCATCGACGACGCGCCGCGGACCTATTCCGGCGGCATGCGGCAGCGGCTGCAGATTGCGCGCAATCTGGTCACCGAGCCGCGCCTGGTATTCATGGACGAGCCGACCGGCGGGCTCGACGTATCGGTGCAGGCGCGGCTGCTCGATCTGATGCGCAATCTGGTCAGTGAACTCGGCCTTGCCGCCATCGCCGTCACCCATGATCTCGCGGTGGCGCGGCTATTGTCGCATCGCGTGATGGTGATGAAGGGCGGCCGCGTCATCGAAACCGGGTTGACCGACCAGGTGCTCGACGACCCCCGCGAGCCCTATACCCAATTGCTCGTCTCTTCGATCCTGCCGGCATGAGTGCGCCAATGACTGCGATGATCGACATCACAAATGCCGAAAAGACCTTCACCATGCATCTGCAGGGTGGTGTCGAGCTGCCGGTGGTGCGCGGCGTGTCGTTTCAGGTCGAGCCAGGGGAATGCGTGGTGCTGTCGGGCCCATCAGGCGCCGGCAAATCCTCGATCCTGAAAATGATCTTTGGCAATTACCGCTGCGATGGCGGCCGGATCGGCATCCGGCACCGAGGCGTGGCGATCGATCTTGCCACTGCCGAGCCGCGGCAGGTGCTCAGCGTACGCCGCTCGACTATCGGATATGTCAGCCAGTTCTTGCGTGCGGTGCCGCGGGTCGCCACCATCGACGTGGTGGCGGAGCCCCTGATTGCGAACGGATCCGCACGCGTGGAAGCCCGCGAGCAGGCGGGCGCGCTGCTGCGCCGTCTCAACATTCCCGAGCGGCTATGGGCACTGCCGCCGTCGACATTTTCCGGCGGCGAGCAGCAGCGGGTCAACATTGCGCGCGGGTTCATTTCCGATCTGCCCATTCTGCTGCTGGATGAACCGACCGCCTCGCTCGATGCGGCCAATCGCGCTGTCGTCGTCGAGCTGATCGGGCAGAAGAAGCGACAGGGCGTCGCGATGGTGGCGATCGTCCATGACGACGAGATACGCCATCTGATCGCCGACCGCATCGTCGATGTGACGTCATTTGCCGCCGCGGCCTGAAGGAAGAGATGTGAGATGACAAGGCAAGAAACTGTTCTCGGCAACGCCCGCGTTGTGCTGGCCGATCGCGTGATCGAACGCGGCTGGGTCGCTTTCGCCGACGGCCGCATCGCCGAGTTCGGCGAGGGAAGCGCGCCGGCAGGCAGCGAAGACGCCGGCGGCGATCTTATCATGCCCGGCCTGATCGAGTTGCACACCGACCATCTCGAAATGCACTATGTACCGCGCCCGAAAGTATTCTGGGATCCGATCGCGGCGGTAGTTTCCTATGACGGGCAGTTGGCCACGTCGGGCATCACCACCGTGCTGGATTCGCTGCGGGTCTGGCGCGAGGACGGCGCCGAGGAGGTTGACGGCAGGGCAGGCGTGCTCGCGGAAGCGATCACATCCGCGCGCGACGCGAACCTGCTCCGTGCCGATCACTTCCTGCACCTGCGCTGCGAAATCCCGATGCCAAGCGTGGTCGAGGAAGCCAAAGAGCTGATCGACCGGCCGGACGTGCGGCTGATGTCGCTGATGGACCACACGCCGGGCCAGCGCCAGTTCCGCGACGAGGTCAAGCTGCGCGACTACTACCGCGGCAAGGGCGGCGGCAAGACCGACGCCGAGCTCGATGCGCTGTTCGAGAAGCGCTTCCATTATCAGAAGACGTATGCCGCGACCAACATGCGCGAAATCGTGGCCCTTGCGCATCAATATGAAATCCCGCTCGCCAGCCACGATGATACCACCGAGGAAAATGTCGCTGACGCGATAAAGGATCGGGTTTCGGTGGCGGAATTCCCGACCACGATGGAAGCCGCGCGCGGGCTGCATCAGGCCGGCATCGGCATCCTGATGGGCGCGCCGAACGTGGTCCGGGGCGGCTCGCACTCCGGCAACATCGCCGCCATCGATCTCGCCCGCGAGGGGCTTCTGGATATCCTGTCGTCCGACTACATCCCCTCGAGCCTGTTGATGGCCGCGCTGCAATTGTCGCAGCATGTTCCGGCGATCAATCTAGCCTCCGCCGTCCGCACCGTCACCAAGACCCCTGCTGAAGCCGTGGGCCTTGCCGACCGGGGTGAGATTGCAGCCGGCAAGCGGGCCGATTTGATCCGGGTGCATGTCGCCCGCGACATTCCGGTGGTGCGTAGCGTCTGGCGGGAAGGGCGGCGTGTGGCATGACGGAGACGCTGACGACCACAACAGCAGATCAGACCGCTGCAATCGGGCCGGGCCGGTTGGTGCTCGTGGTCGGTCCGAGCGGTGCCGGCAAGGATACGCTGCTTGGTGTTGCCAAGGCAGCCTGTGCTGATGATGGCAACGTCGTATTTCCACGCCGCGTGATTACGCGCGAGGCGTCGGCATCGGAGGAAAACGAAGAGGTCAGCGTCGGCACGTTTCATGAGGCGTTGACGCGTGGCGAATATGCCATGCATTGGGAAGCTCACGGCCATTGTTACGCGCTGCCGCGCGCGATCGACGACGAAATCCGCGCCGGACGCACCATCGTCGCCAACGTATCGCGCACCGTGATTGGCCTAACGCGCCGCACCTATGCCGATGTACTGGTGGTTTTGATCACCGCGCCGCCAAACGTCCTGGCTGAACGGATTGCGATGCGCGCACGAAGCAGCGACGGCATGGTCGAAAACCGCCTGCGCCGCACGGTCGAGGACGCCTCGGCGGCGCCCGACGCTACCATCGTCAACACCGGCAGCGCGGAATACCATGCCCGCCGGCTCGTCCGCGTCATCAAGGGCGAGAAGTGGGACGACTGACAGGAGACCGGAAATGACCGTTGTCGCAACCATCGAGCAGCTCGAGGCCATCTATGGCTTTCCCAACGATGCCTCGACGGTCAAGGTCGCGGACCGGATCACGCCGGCCTATCGGGCGTTGATGGACAAGTCGCCGTTCGCAGCGCTTGCGACCTGCGGGCCGGAGGGGCTGGACTGCTCGCCGCGCGGCGACCTGCCGGGTTTCGTTCGTACCCACGACGAGAAGACGCTGATGATGCCCGATCGCCGCGGCAACAACCGGTGCGACTCGCTGCGCAACATCGTGCGCGATCCCCGGGTGGCGCTGTTGTTTCTCATTCCGGGCTCCGGCAGTACGCTGCGCATCAACGGCCGCGCGCAAGTCTCGGCCGATCCGGAGCTGCTCGCGTCATTCAAGATGGAGGGCAAGGCGCCGCGCACCGTTATCGTCATGACGGTGGAGGAGGTTTACTTCCAGTGCGCGCGCGCCATCGTGCGCTCAGATCTCTGGAATCCCGACAAGCGTGTCGATCCGAGAGGCTTGCCGACGCCCGGCCAGATTCTTGCCGAGATGAGCGACAACACCGTCGGCGGCGAGAAATACGATCGGGAATGGCCGGAACGCGCGCGGCAGACGATGTGGTGACGCGCTGATATCGTATCGCGATCGGGCAGCGGGCAAACGGCAAGCAATCCAGAACGATCGACGCGAGCACCTTAAAGCCGACAATGTCAGGCCTGGCGGATCACCTTTTCCGCGCATTTGAGAAAATTCCGAACTAGCGGATTGAGAGAATCCCTTCGCCAGCAGACCGCGACGTCGATGGCATCGTCGGCGTCGAGGAAGGGCCTGAACACGACGCCGGTCGGGCATCCGAGCTGGGCGCAGGCGGGAAGAATCGCCATGCCCTCTCCGGCAAGGACGAGGCTGAGCGCCGAGTGCACCGTCTCGACCCGGTTCCGACCGGCATGCTGACCTGATGCCGCCGGAGCAGTGATGCCACAACGGACGTCGCTGGATCCTCGGCCGGCCCGGGCAAACTTATCAGCGGACGGCCCTGCAGCTTTCTCACCGGTACGGCCGCCGAGCGCGCCAGCTGCGAACCGGCCGGCATGGCCAGCATCAATCGCTGCTTTCCGATCGTGGAGACCTCAATTTCGCTGTGGCGAATTGCGGGCATGCACAGCGCGACCGTCACGCTGTGATCCAGCAGCCGTGCCTCACGCGTCGATGCGCTCAGTTCGATGAACTCCAGATCGACCTTGGGAAGGGACCTTCGAAGTTCCGGAACGAGCCGTGGCAGTACGGCGTGGCCCAGCACGAACATGTAACCGACCGACAATCTTCCCCGGCGCCCCGCCGCCACGGCGCGGGCTGCCTCAAAACCTTCAGCCGTCAGGGCCAGCGCTTCACGCGCGCGCGACAGCAAGGCGCGACCGGCCGCCGTCAGCTCCATTCCCCGCGCGCCGCGGCGAAACAGCGGGGTTCCTACTTCCGATTCCAGTTTGCGGATCTGGACCGACAGTGGTGGCTGCGCCATGCGCAGGCGGACGGCCGCCCGGCCAACGCCGCGCTCTTCTGCGACGGCAACGAAGTAGCGGAGACGCCGGAGGTCCACTTTTGCTATACCGAACTGGTATGGGTCAGCTGTGCGATGGTATTGGACCTGAAGTCAATGTGAATGTCATCCTTGGGCCGTCGATCCCACATCGATCCTACCTGGGGGCTGAGATTATGAGTGACGAACTGTGCTTTCTGCCTGCGACTGAACTGCGCGCGCGGATCGTCCGCAAGGATGTTTCACCCGTCGAAATTACGCGTGCCGTTCTTGCGCGTGCCGAGCGGATGCAGCCCGAGTTGAACTGCTTCATCACGCTGTGCGGCGATGAGGCCATGATCGAGGCGAGGAATGCGGAGCGTGAGATCATGGCCGGGGCGCGGCTCGGCCTTCTTCACGGCATTCCGTTCACCGTGAAGGATATCGTCAATACCAAGGGGGTGCGGACGACCTTCGGGGCGGTCCCCTACAAGGACAACGTTCCTGACCATGATGCGGTCGCCGTGGCGCGGATGAGGGCAGAGGGTGCCATCCTCGTGGGCAAGACCACGACGCCGGAGTTCGGCACCAAGTGCCTGACGGATTCGCCGTTGTTCGGTCGCACGCGCAATGCCTGGAGTGGTGCGCACTCGAGCGGTGGTTCAAGCGGGGGAGCGGCGGTTGCGGTTGCCAGCGGCATCGCGCCGCTTGCCATCGCGACCGATGGCGGCGGCTCGACGCGGATTCCGGCAGCCTGCAACGGGGTTGTCGGGCTGAAGCAAAGCAACGGCGTTATTCCCCACAGTCAGGTGCAGGACGCGTTCGGCAACCAGACCTATGTGACCCCGACGACGCGCACCGTCGCGGACACCGCCTTGATGATGCAGGCGATGTCGGGAGAGGACGCTTCTGATCCGTGGTCGATCGGATTCCCGCAGTGGAATTTTGTCGACGGATCGGCGCCGAACAGCGATCTGCGCGGGCGCAAGATTGCATTTTGCCTCGCGCCGCTCGGCCGGCCGGTTGCGGCCGATGTCGTCGCTGCATTCAAGGTCGCGCTTGCCAGGCTGGAGGCCCTCGGGGCTGAGGTCGAGGAAATGCCCGGCGACGGATTTGAGGTGGAGCCGATCTGGCGCGCCATCAATCACACCGCGTGGCGCGCACGATTTGAGAAGCTTGCGGCCGATCATGGCGACGTGTTGAGCGAGACCTTCATGAAGCAACTGGCGCTGGCCACGAAGGTAAGCGGTGTTGACTATCAGCGGGCGATGTTCGACCGGACGGCTCTGTTCCGGCGGGTTCAGACATTGTTGCAGAGGGTCGATATTCTCGCGATGCCAACCATCACCCGCACCGCGCTTCCGATCGACCAGGACCTGTTCGGTACGATAGAAATCGACGGGCGGGTATTCAGCGACGTGCGGCCGAGCTGGTTTCCCTGGACAATGCCGTTCAACATGACCGGTCATCCCGCCGTCAGTCTGCCCTGCGGCTTTGACGCGGACGGTCTGCCGATCGGCATCCAGTTGGTCGGGCAATTCCGCGGAGACGTCGAATTGCTGCGCGTCAGCGCGCTGTTTGAGGCCTCGCAAGATCTTCTCGGCCGGTGGCCGAGCCTGCCCGGCCGTGGCGCTGCATGAGTTCAGCTGGTCGGCGTCGTCGTGTCGCGGACAAGAGCGACAGCGTTGGATCACATTGCGCAACCGTGCCGTTGCACCGTCGTCGCGGATCATCCCGCCGGAACATGCGGGCAGGCGCCGGATCGTGGCTTGCTCCCGCGCTTGTCGATCGGCACGTTGCAATTGTCGAGCCGTTGCTCGTCCATCCACTTCCTGCCCATGCGTTCTTTTCCAGTCAGTGACGGCCCGTTGGCCGGCACAGCGGTCTCGGCATTTGGTGCGGCTTGGTCAGGCTGCCTGTCCTGCGCAAGGGCCGCCGATGCCAGGCACACCGCGAAAAGAAAACTGATCAACCTTCGGTGAATCGGTTCCATAGGCTGTCCTCGCCAAAAAAAGCTCGTGCGTCAGATTAAACATGTCGAGATTTACGTAGCCACCCGGAACCTGCAGGCAACGGGTCGGTTGCCTCTCATCACGTTGTGCGTGCTTCACGAGAACAGGAGAGACAGATGAAAATGAAGCAGCTCATGACTGCTGGTTGCTCCTTCCTGGTTTTGAGCACCGGCGCAGCATTGGCTGGTCCCTGTGACACAGGCCGCGCCGCCAACCTGAGAGACGCAGGCTCCGGACCGGCCAAGATGGGTGAGAGCCAGACGACGGGGATGGCCAGCAGCACCGATCAGCATCCGCCGACCGACAAGATGAATCGGTCGACCGGAGACGTTGCGGCATCTTCGCAGGATACGCAGCGGCAGATGCAAGGCGAGCCGACGGCTGCACAGCAGGCCGAAGGCGCCAAAGCTGACAGCAAGACCACAGAAGCAGACAAGGATTGCTGAGGGCGTGCAGCTGAGGCGGTGTCGGATTGTCGGCGCTTCGGCCGACTCTCCGACATCCCCGAAGTGTTCGACTGCAACAGACAGCTTTGTCAGGCAAACCGAATTCGCCAATCGTGACCGACGCGGCGCATACGTCGATTCGTCGCTTTCGCTCGTTCGCCTTGTCCAAGAGCGAAGTGGCTTTGCCCAAGAGGGAAGTTTCCGGCGTCAGGTGCGTCGGTATGCCTTCAATGTCGGATGTTCCGCGCTTGCGCTACGTTCGAGGTCAACCTAGTTTTGATGCCGGCACGAACGTCGTGCCAGCACTGCTTGGGAGAACCCTGATGAGTTGGAAGACTCCGAAGATTGTGGAAGTGCCGGTGGGCATGGAAATCAACATGTACGCCTGCGCGGCGCGTCAATAGACGCGTCGAAACGGTCTGCCCGGCTCCGGCAACAGCCTGTTGCTGCGGGTCGGGCAAGCTGTTCGATCTCCAGGAAGTTCTCCACTACCTGCATCAAGAGCAAGGCGTGGATCCTGCCAAAGGGGACAGGAATCACCTGTAGGCGTTCGCCGGAAGGCGATCCGGTCCGGATACGTCTGTGTCCAAGCTGCATTCAAATCGTTCCCACGGCTCGCCGCTGTTCCCAGCATCATGCTAGGGTATGTCCTCGGCCGACTCCGCCGGACTTGCCGGTTCAATCCCATGACCCGCTGAATGCGAATATCTACGCGTGCAAAAACCTTCCAGGCGGCGGTAGTGTCTCTTGCTGCGCTGCTGCCGGCGTGCGTCCACGCCGAGGGCATCGATACCGAGCATCTGTTCGGCTTCATGATCGGCACCGATGTCGGCAATGTCGGCGAACGGGAGTTTCAAAGCGAGACGACCGGAGTTTTCGGCAAGAACGGCGGCCGTTATCGGGCTGTCGGCCAGGAGTTCGAACTGGAGTTTGTGCCTGTCCGGAATTTTCGAATCGAGATCGGAAGCACGTTTGCGTCACACCTGATCAGTGGTGTGCCAGGTCTCGACGACCAGCGCCGGTTATCGTGGCAGGGCGGGTCGCTCGATTTGCGCTACCGCTTTCTCGATCGGGAAACGGCGCCATTCGGGCTCACTTTCGCGGCGGAAGCGCATGCTCATCGGGTCGATGAGACGACGGCTGAAGGGGTCCGAAGTTTCGGAACGGAATTCAGGCTGGCGTTCGACCGCGAGCTCGTGCCAAACCGCGTCGTCGCGGCGTTCAATCTGATCTACGGGCCGGAGTGGACGCGCCTTGTCGGCAGTGGTGTGATGGAGCGGGGATCCGCGGCAGGAGCGGCGCTTGGGCTAATGGCGCAGTTGCGTCCCGGTTTCCTGTTAGGCGGTGAAGCGCGGTACTTGCGGAAATATGAAGGGACCGGTTTGGAGGAACTTGCAGGGCAGGCGTTGTTTGTCGGTCCAACGGCATACTTCCAATTGTCGAAACGCTCGCGACTGACTGCGAGCTGGAGCGTTCAGGCATGGGGACGTTCGGTGGGGTCAACGTCCAGCCTTGATCTCGTCAATTTCGAACGCCACCAGGCACGGCTGGTATTTGGCGTTAACTTTTAGGGCTGGGGCCGGCGGGGTCCGGCTTTTCACGGGGTAGTGAAACTTTACACCGCTCGTTACCGTAGCTTTTTGCGTTATCTATTCGGGAGCAATTCAAGGGATATCAGGCATGACTCCGATAGATTTGATCGTGACCGTCTGTGCGGTACTCTCGCCGACCACCTGCGAGGAAACCCATCTGGTCTTTTCTTCAGAAGTTTCGTTGCGGCAGTGCACCATGGCGGCGCAGCCCTACATCGCGAAGTGGGTTAGCGAGCATCCGAAATGGACCGCGGTCAAATGGCGTTGCGAATATCCACGTAACAACCAAAAGGCATTCCAGGATGCCGTGTGGTCCGTAGGCTGAGCCATCGTCGGCGAGAAGGCTGTAGCGGCTACTTGTTGCAGTCTTTCAAATCCTTGTCTGCGATCGAAAACACGGCGTCGGCCTTGATCTCGATGCCGCGCACAAAGCAATGTTTAGAGCCGCGATAGCCAACCTTGGCGTCATAGCGTCCCGGCTCCACGCCGGTGATGCGCAGGCGCTCGTCGTGGTCGACTTCCTTGTCCTTGTCGTTCAGGGTCAGGTTGGGGCCCCAGTCGTTTTTTCCGACCGGGGAAAGCTGAAACTCCGAAACGGTCGAGGTGGTCAGGTTCCAGAGCCTGATGCCTTTGCCCTGTGCGGCAAGTTCGCCGGTGCTCGCCAACAACAACGCGACCAAGCCCAGTATCCGTCCCATCAAGCAATCCTCCCAAAATGAACCTGGAGCCGTCGCTACCTTATCAGACGGTTGGGGTTTTTCGCCTTGTCAAAATTCTTTGCCTGGTCGAGGCCAACTGGATCGGTCAATTTCACGGAAGTGAGATCGGCGCCGTCGAAATCGGTGTCGATGACCGTCACACCCGTGAGGTCGGCCCCTCCGAGTTGGGCACCCTTGAGAGAGGCGCCCGTCAGGTCGGCGCCTTTCAGCAAGGCGAACTCAAGATCGACGCGCGACAGGTCGGCGCCGCGTGCGTTCAACCTTTCCAGATTGGCGGATTTCAGGATCGCGCGCATCAGGCCCATCGATTGGTTGCGCATGTCGGCGCCCAAATTTGCTCCTGCGATCGAAGCTCCGACAAGACTGGCGCCCGTGAGATCGGCAGCGATGCGTGCTCCCGAGAGATCGGCGCCGTCGAGGCGGGCGCGAACCATCTGCGAGGCGAACAGGTTTGCGCCCTTCAGGCTTGCTCCGGTCAGGTCCGCCTCGAGCAGCCATGCCTGGTCGAGGATTGCACGGTCGAGTCTGGCACCGGCGAGCTTCGTCCTGTTGAGACGCGCCGCGCGAAAAATCGCGCCGGACAGGTTGAGCCCGGAGAGATCGAGGCCGGATAATCTCTTTCCCGTGAAATCGGCGGGCGTGGCGGTGGTCGCCGCAGCGAGCGCGGTCTCGACCTCTCCGCGGGTCATTTCGGCCGAAACCATATCGGGTGACGACAGGTCAACATGACGCATCATGTCCTGCGCCGTCGCCGTCATGGTGACAAGCGCGAGACCGAGCGCTGCGGTTACGATCGAGCGTTTCATCTCCAACCCCGCCGATGACGTATCCTAGCACCGGCCTCAAGCACTGCCTATGCGCTTTCCCGTTCGGAGGGATCGCCATTGATCCGCCGCATGACGTCCAACTTGATTGCGGCGATCTCGGCATCTCCGCGCTTGCTGCGCGGTGTGCGGATAGGCAGCTCGGCGAGGACCCGAGTCGGACGCGGCGAGAGCAGGAACAGGCGGTCGCCCAGTCGAACCGCATCGTCCACGTCATGGGTGACCAACAGCGTTATCATGGAACGGCCGTCCATCAGCAGGGCTATCTCATCGCGCAGGCGGGCGGCGAGGGCGACATCGAGCGAGGCCAGCGGTTCGTCGAGAATGAGGAATTCTGGCTCGATGGCGAAGGCACGAGCGAGCGCGACGCGCCGGGCGAGGCCAAGCGATAACTCGCCGGGAAAGTGGTTGCGATGCGCGTTCAATTCCAGAATTTCGAAGAGGGCTGAAAGCTTCGACTCATTGGCTTGGGGCGCGGCAAGTCGCACATTTTCTTCGACTGACCGCCAGGGCAACAGCCGCGGCTCCTGGAAGACGAAGCCGATCCGCGCGCCGACGGGACGCGAGACGCGCCCTTGAAAGTCGGGGTCGAGGCCGGCGAGGATCCTGAGCATCGTGCTTTTGCCGCAGCCGGATGGACCGACCAATACGCCAACTTCTCCTGCATCAAGTGCAAAGGCCACGCCTGCGATCACGTCATGCTGTTCGCCCGCTGCGCTTTTGAACGTCTTGCTGGCGATATCGACCTCAAGCCGCACGGGGACGCCACCGGGATAGCCGGGCCTCAAATGGCTGTACCAACACGGTTTCAATGAGGAGCACGACCGCCGCGAAGCTCAGTGAATAGGCAAGCAATAGCGGAATGTCGAATAGCTGGAACGCCACGCCAATCTCGAAACCAACACCGTTCGGACGTCCGAGTAATTCCGCAACAAGGACGATCTTCCAGACCAGGGAAAGCCCCGATCGCGAGGCGGCTGCGATATAGGGCGACAGTTGCGGCAAAATGACGTGCCGGAACCTCTTCCAGCGCGGCAACGCAAATACGGTCGCCATTTCGTCGAGCGCCGCGTCGAGGGCACGCGCGCCCTCGCGCAGCGTAACGACGGCGGTTGGGAGCTTGTTGATGGCGATTGCCGCAATAGCGGCGACTTCAGTCAATCCAGCCCAGATGTAGGCGAGCACGATAACCACGAGCGCCGGCAGATTGAGCAGCAGGATCAGCCAGGGGTCGCCCAGCCGATCGGCAAGCCGTACCCGGCCCATCAGGTATCCAATCGCGGCGCCCAGCGTCATCGCCAGCGTGAAGGCCAGCGTAACACGCGCCAATGTCACGCCGAGATGGAAGAATAAGTCACCTGACCTCGCTTCCGCAATCATGGCCGTGAGCACGGTGGGAGGAGGTGGCAGCTTGGCGTCACCGGCAAACAGCGAGGCGATCCACCAGGTTGCGAGAAGCACGGCGAATGACAGCAGGCGCGGCACCTCAGCCTCCCGGGATCGCGTGATAGAATGTTCCGGAATCGAGTTCAGGCGCCGGCCCGACAAGTTCGCGGCCGCCGATGTCAGCCAGCACGCGGTAGAGGATGCGCGCATCGGCTTCTTCGTCCGCGACCGGGCGACGCGGAATTCCCTCCCGATAGCGATCGCGATAGGCGTGCAGCGTTGCGGCGTCCGGAGCGCCGGTCAGTGGCGCAATTTTCTCCCACTCCGCGTCCGAGGTCGACAGGATCTCTTTCGCCGCGCGGGTCATGGCGATGAAGCGGGCAATTTTGTCCTGGTTTGCGGTCGCCCATTTTTCATCGAAGACGTAGCCGATCATCGCGGTGCGGCCTTTGGCGCCGAGTTTCGGCAGCAGATCCTCAATGCCGGCGATGCGGCGAAAACCCTTCGCTTCCAGCACGGCGCAGAAATTCCAGTAGTTCAAGGTCGCATCCATTTCTCCGCTGAGCGTCTTCGCAGCCAGCAGCGGCGGCGCGCCATAGGCGATTGTCGCGTCCGACTTCAGGTCGATGCCGGCCTGCTTCAACCACGCCAGCAGCAGTAGCCAGCTCTTGTCGATCGGGCCACCGGCGACGGCGAGCTTGCGGCCCTTGAGATCAGGCAAGGTCTGGATCGGTGATGAGGCAGGCACCATCACGGCGCCGAGCGCGCTCGAATAAGGATAGAATGTCAGTTTGGCGCCAAGGCCGCGTTCGCGCGACACCCAAAGCCAGTCGGTGACCACAATGTCGGCGTTCCCGGCGCGAAGCGCGATCTTGCCCGCCTCGGGGCTCGCCAGTTCGAGAACCTGCACCGAAAGGTTGGCCTGCTTGTCGAGGCCGTGCGCGCGGATCACTGCGAGTTCCCAGGCGAATGTTCCGGTCTTCTGCACCGCAACGCGTAAAGCCTCGGCGCTGCAGCACGTGCCGAGCGAGACAGAAACAATCGTAGCAAGCAGCATGCGAACAAAAAATTTCATGGCACCTTGAGCCGTTTTCTCGAACGTCTGCTTTTCAGCGGGACAGTCATAGCATAGCTTCCACGGTTAGGAGTGGGAGGGAAGACGATGACGCTTGTCGGATCGATAGGACGTATTGTCGCCGCGCTGACGGCGCTAATGGTGACGACAGGGATCACGCGTGCCCAGGATTTCAACGATTATCCGACGTCGGCGCGCGTCGAATACGCGTTTGGCTGTTTGAAAGCAAATGGCGAGACGCGGCAGGCGATCGAGCAATGCTCCTGTTCGATCGATGTTATCGCTTCGCTCGTGCCTTATGAGCGCTATGTTACAGCCGAAACCGTGCTCAGTGTGTCGCAGGTCCGGGGAGATATGGGCGGGCCATTCCGCACATCCGAGCAGGCGGCAAATGCGCTCAACGAGCTCAGGCGGGCCCAGGCCGAAGCGGAAGTACGCTGTTTCTGAGGCGCTGCACGCGGTTCGGATCAAATTCCGGAATCATCGATCTTCCATTCGCGCTGGAAAACGTGTCCCTCGGTATCCTTTGCCTCGGCACGGAAATTTTTCGCGCCATTCGACACGTAGGTGAACCTGATATTGGGATCTTCCGAAATCGAAATGCCGCCTTCCATGGTCAACACCAGGCTGTCGTCCTGCCAAAGCCGCAGTTCATTAACGAAGAATGCCGGGACATATAGTTGCGTGACCTGGTCCATCTGCAGGCCGGAATTGTTGGGATGCCCGATCATGATCTGGGCCTCGCGTGCGCCGCTGGCGGGGCCTTCACCGGCTTTTCCGAATTGCCGGTAGCGCATCTGGCCTAATCTGCTCTTGGCTTCGTCGGCGTTCTTGGCGGCGGGCGCCGAGCAGCCGCCGGACGCCTTCACATAAGTCTTGGTCATGTAAAGTTTGCCGTCGCTGAGTTCGGCCACCGCGTGAACGTTGGTGTAATTGTTGACGCGAACGCGGGTGGAGATCTCCGACACGTTGGCGTCCGG
This sequence comes from Bradyrhizobium sp. AZCC 1610, assembly GCF_036924515.1. Lineage (NCBI taxonomy): Bacteria > Pseudomonadati > Pseudomonadota > Alphaproteobacteria > Hyphomicrobiales > Nitrobacteraceae > Bradyrhizobium > Bradyrhizobium sp. AZCC 1610. The sequence continues at coordinate 2,214,776 of NZ_JAZHRR010000001.1, forward strand.
CCCGAGCTGGAATTTGGCCGCCATCGGCGCGGGGTTCTGGTCGATGACAAGCGTAATGTTCAGCACCTTTCGGCTGTCGCCGGGCGACAGCTTCGTTCGCAAGGTCACCGGCACGATTGCGGCATCCTCGGCACGGGCCGGCATTTCGATGGCGATCACGTCGCTGCCATCGTTCATTGGGCGATTGTTGAAGATGTCCTGGGCCAGGCCAGGCCAGGGGTCATTTGGTGTTGCCGCGAGCGTTGGCGCTGCGCCGAACAGCAGCAGGCCAGCGACGACGAACAGGCGGAAAAGAGATCCGGGCATGCACCACCTTCGTTAGGACGGAAGCAACGAACGCAATAAATGCAATATAGGGCAATGCCCGCGTCATTCCCATTCAATTTCCGAAAATGCTGCGGTTGCGTTGCGGGTGTTGAAGTCGTCGAATAATTCCCATCGGGATCGCTCGGAGCCCGCTGCAGTGCTTGCCGCCGCAATCGGCTCGCCGCGGGCGACGAGCCCGCGTACATCTGAAGCCAAGGTTTCAAGATAGCGGCGCTGGTCGACGAGGGCGGCCGGCCATCCGCTCACAGGACCGTGACCAGGAACAACGCGCTGTGCGGGGAGAGTGCTGAGCTCACCGATTGCGCCCAGCCAGCCGCGGAGGTTGCCGTCCAGTACGGGCGTGTGGGCCAGAAACACCAGATCGCCCGCGAACAGGGTAGCGGTTTTTTCATCGAGCACCGTGAGATCGCAATCGCTATGCGCGACGGGCCACGCCCGCAACACGAGGGTTCGTGCGCCGAGATCCAGATTGAGCGTGCCGCTGACGAGCAGCGTTGGCGGCACGATGCTGACCTCGTCGATCAATTGATCGCCCATGGTACGGCGAAATGCATCGAGATAGAATTTCCCGCGCGCGGCCAGTGCGCGCGGCAGGTTCGCATGGCCGACAAAGGTCGTGCCGTCCTGCACGAAAGCGCCGTTGCCGAAAACGTGATCGGGATGGCCGTGCGTATTGATGACGTACCGGATCGGCTTGCCGGTCCGGGCACGAATAGCCGCCATCAATTGTCGTCCCTCGCGCAGGCTGCCGCCCGTATCGATCACGGCGACTGCATCCTCGCCAACGATGAAACCTACATTGGCAATCGCGCCGTGGTTCTCGCGCGTCATCTGCGCGGTTTGGCCGTTGTGCACGAATACGCCATCCGCAATGGAGCTAACGGGCAACTCCTGTTGCTGCGCGCGCGAGGCTGTCGCAGTAGCGAGCATCGCGAGCGCGGCAAGGATCGATGCGGCACGAGCCATATTTCGGCCTCCGTCTCATCACGAAGCGCTATCGGAAATTCCATGCTTCGTCTCAGCCAGGTTTGCGTCGCAGCACGGGCGGCGAGTCTGCGACAGGGATTATTCCTGTTGCAGGCTCCAATTGACAAGCATAGCATTTTGCTTGTCTGCGGCTTCAACGGAACTTCGTTCGTCGGGGTTGCCGATACTTTTCTGTAGTTGGCAACCATGGTGGGCCGGAAGTGCAGCTGCTTTCGATGATATATGCCGGACGTAAGCGCTGGCTGGCGATCGCAACATTGGCGGTCCTCGCCGTACTCAGCGGCCGCGATGTGGCACGCGCGCAAATCAAGGAAACCGGCGATTTGTCGATCGAACTCGTCGATCCCAAGGTGCTGCGCGTCTGCGCCGACCCGCACAATTTGCCGTTCTCCAACGACAAGGGCGAGGGATTCGAGAATAAGTTCGCCGAACTGCTCGCCGAGAAGCTGCAGAAGAAACTGGACTACATGTACTTCCCGCAGGCGACCGGCTTCGTCCGGATGACGCTTGGCGCCCATCGTTGCGATGTGATCATGGGCTTCCCGCAAGGCGACGATCTGGTTCAGGGCACCAATCCCTACTACCGCACCGCATACGCGCTGGTCGCCAAGAAGGGCAGCGGCCTCGAGGAAGTGACGGCGCTGGAAGACGAGCGCCTGAAGGGCAAGCATATCGGCATCGTGGCCGGCACGCCGCCGGCCACGAACATGGCGGTCAACGGCCTGATGGCGAATGCCAGACCATATCAGTTGATGGTCGATACCCGCCTGGACTCTTCAGCGGAGGCCATGATCGCCGACCTGATGTCGGGTCAGATCGACGCCGGCATTCTCTGGGGACCGATGGCGGGCTACTATGCGAAGAAGGCGAGCCCGCCGCTCCACGTCACGCCTCTCGTCAAGGAAAAGACGGGCCCGCGACTGGCGTTCCGCATCGGCTTGGGGGTGCGGGCGGCTGACCAGAACTGGAAGCGGCAGCTCAACCGCCTGATCCAGGAGAACCAGCCCGCGATCAACAAGATATTGCTGGACTACGGCGTTCCCTTGCTGGACGACAACGACCGGCCGATCGGCGCAGAGACCGCAACGAAAGCGCCATGAAGGAAAAGATCGCAGGCCTGGTCCTTGCGGCATTCACATTCATTGTCCCGACATCAGCGCAGGAAAGGCCTCCCGAGCCCGACGGATACCGCATGGAAGACTACCGTGCGCTGGTTCCCGCAAGCCTTGCCGGCGTGCGTGTTCTGACGACCGCTGAGGCCGCGTCGATCTGGCGATCCAAGGCGGGCGTGTTCATCGACGTAATGCCTCGTGCGCCGAAGCCGCAAAATCTTCCCCAAGGCACAGTCTGGCGCGACCAGCCGCGGCTCAACATTCCCGGCAGCATATGGCTGCCGGACACCGGCTACGGAAAGCTCGCGGCGGCAACGGAAGATTATCTGCGGCGCGGCCTCGTCCGGGCGACGGCGGGCAACAATACTGCGCTGGTGGTGGTTTACTGTCAGGCCGATTGCTGGATGTCCTGGAACGCGGCAAAGCGAATCCTGACATACGGCTATTCCAATGTAGCTTGGTATCCCGAAGGAACCGATGGCTGGGAGCGCGCCGGCCTGGACCTCGCTGATTCGCAACCGGAGCCGCGGACAGGCGAGGAGACTTCATCGTCGCGTTAGAGCATGATCCGGAAAAGTGGATACCGGTTTTCCCTCGGGACAAACGCAAAGCGTTTGCCCGGAGATCATGCTCAAACGATAAGCCAGGGCGTGATGACGATTCGAAGAAACGGCATCACGCACGACTATTCGATCTCCTGCTGAATCGTTCGTCCGAGGGTGAACAGACGCTGGTCGATCGCCGTCGGCACCTCGCAGACGAATTTGATGACATTCCGCCGGTCTTCGAAGATGCGCGTCTGCCAAACAAGCTGATTGCCGAGGTCGTCGATCTTCGCCTGATCGGGCGGCGATTCGCCCTGCAGCGCCTGCAAGGCAAGCGTGTCGCTGCGGATTTTATCCGCCGCTTCGCGCTGCTTGCGGGTGACGCGCTCCAGCCCGTTCAAGACCTGGGAGCGTTGGGCATTGAGGGAGTCGAACAGGCCGGCAAACAGCAATTTTCCGCTTCCGGTCTTGTCGGCTGCACCGCTCAGATATTCCGTAATCGCTTTTTGCCCTTCCTCGAGCGGGGTCCGCCTTGCCGCCAGCTTCGCGACCAGCGCGCTGACTTTGGCATCGTCCTTCCACTTGCCGGAGACGTCATCGAGCGACGGGCCTGCCCACACCGCAGCGAGAGAAATCTCGGGTACCTTGGCTTGGGTGCACGGCCAGTCCGGATAGCGGGGATCGGCGGCATGGCAGAAGCCGCCGGTCACCGTAACGGCGAGCAATGCCGCGATCGCGATCCGATACCTCATGTCTCGCCTCCAGCCGGTCCGCGGCGGATCAGGCCGCGCGATGGATCGTAGGCGTAAATTGCGCCGATCATGAAGGCGATCGTGCAGCCGCCTACGACCGCGAGCGCGATCCAGTTCATTTGTCCGTACAGCGCGAAACGGATCAGCTCCACGGCATGCGTGAACGGATTGAACAGGCAGACATAGTAGAGCATCGGGCTGCTCTCCAGAATACGCCACAGCGGATAGAGCGCTGAAGAAGCGAAGAACATCGGAAAGATGACAAAGTTCATCACGCCCGCGAAATTCTCAAGCTGCTTGATGCCGGAGGAGATCAGCATGCCTAAGGCGCCGAGCATCAGGCCCGACAGGACCAGCGCCGGCAGCACCGTCAGATAGCCGGCCGGCGGCGGTGCAATGTCCCAGAACCAGGCGATCAGCAGGAAGGCATACACCTGAAGCAGCGAGACCGCGGTTCCCGCCAGAAGCTTGCAGGACAGGAGAAACCATCGCGGCAGCGGGCTCACCAGCAACGTCCGCATATTGCCCATCTCGCGGTCATAGACCATGGAGAGCGAAGACTGCATGCCGTTGAAGAGCTGGATCATCGCCATCAGCCCCGGCGCGATGTAGACCTCGTACAGAATGTAGGTTTCGTATGGCGGGATGATGGAGAGGCCGAGCACCTGGCGGAAGCCGGCGGCGAAGATGAACAGCCACACCAGAGGCCGCACCAGCGCCGAGACGAAGCGTTCACGCTGATGCAGGAAACGAAGCGCCTCGCGCCAAACTATACCGTTCAAGCAGGTGAAATATTCGCCAAGCGAGAAGCCGCTCCGGATCGGCTGTGTGGTTGCTGATGTCATGACGTTGGGCTCCCGCTTGGTGCGGTGGAGCCGGTCAGCCGCATGAACGCCGTGTTGATATCGCTGCCGCCGGTGTCGGCGATAACCTGCGCGACTTTGCCCTGGGCCAGTACCTGGCCCTGATGCAGGACAACGAGATCGTCATTTGAGCCGATCTCGTCGAACAGATGCGTCGCCCACAACACGCTTATTCCCTGTTCGGTAACGAGCTGGCGGACGTGGTTGAGGATATCCGCGCGCGCCTTCACATCCAAGCCGACCGTCGCCTCGTCGAGCAGGAGCAGGCGCGGGCGATGCAGCAGCGCGCGGGCGATTTCCAATCGCCGCATCTGGCCGCCGGAGAGGTCGCGCACCTTGCTGGCTGCGCGGTCGGCAAGGCCGAGGCGCGCCAGCACCTCGCGGCTCCGTTCGCGGGCATCGCGTCTGGCGATGCCATGCAAGGCGGCGTGATAAAGCAGGTTCTGCGTCACCGAAAGGTCGAGATCGAGCGTGCGGGGCTGAAACACCACGCCGAGCAGCCGCAATGCTTCCCCGGGCGCCTGCGCGACGTCGTGACCGAAGATGCCGATATGTCCGCGCTGGATTCCGAACAGCCGCGTGACCAGCGAGAACAGGGTGCTCTTGCCGGCGCCGTTCAGGCCAAGCAACGCGGTGAAACTGGCCGGTGCGACGGTGAAGCCGATGTCGATCAGCGCCTGTCGGGCGCCATAGGAATGGCTGACGCCGCCGACCGACAATGCAGGTATCTCCGCGGCTTCGGGCCGGGAAGGGGTATCCTGCCTGTTCTGACCGGCTGAAAATGCGTCAGTGGCCGTCATGGTTGTGCAATCGTGATACCCCAGGGCAACTCGCCGACCTGGATCGTCTTGATGACCTTTTGCGCGGTGACGTCGATCACCGAGACGTCGTTCGATACGCCGTTGGTGACCATCAGATATTTCTCGTCCGGGGTGAATGCCATGTGCCACACCCGCTGCCCCACCAGCAGATATTTGGTGACCTTGTGGCTGGTGGCATCGACGACCGCGACGCGATTGGCGGGGCCGAGCGCGACGAAAGCAGTCTTGCCGTCTTTGGTCATGCCGATGCCGACCGGCTGGATGGCTTCGCTCCGTAGGCCGGGAATGTTGAATGAAATCTTGTCCGTCACGACCCGCTTGACCGGGTCGATGACCGAAACGGTGCCGCCGATCTCTGACGATACCCACACTTCGGAATTGTCACGCTTGAACTCGGCGAAGCGCGGGCGCGCATCGACCAGCACGTTGGCGACGATCTGGCGCGTCTTGGTGTCGATGAAATGCGCCATGTTGGTGGTCTCGGAAGTATTGATCAGGATTGACCCATCCGGGCTGATGGCCATGCCCTCCGGCTCGACGCCGACCTGGATTTCGCCGAGGCGGGCGCGCTTTTCGACGTCGATGATCGTCACCGTGTTGTCGTTTTCATTGGCGACGTAGAGCATCTTGCCGTCAGCATCGAGGGCGAACAGTTCGGGGTCCGGGCCGGAGGGCAGGGTATCGACCACCTCCTGCTTGGCAACGTCGATGACCTGAATGCTGTCGTCGTCGCCCACGGCCACGAATACAAACTTGCCGTCCCTCGTGAACTCGATGCCGCGCGGCCGCTGGCCGACCTTGATCGTCTTGGTGACGGTCCAACTGTTCGTATCGATTACGGATACGGTGTTGCTCTTCTCGTTGGACACATAGGCGATGAAGGCCGAGGCGGGGGTCGCCGTCGCGAGCCAGGCAGCTATTACGGAAAGCAGGCAACACCGCCACATACGCAATTTCTCCTCCTTCAACGTAACTTGCACTTGGTTTCCGGCCGATCGGCGCCAAGCGTGTCGAGCTCCGAAACCTGGTGCAGGAATCCCTCCTGCGGCGAAACCGAGACCACCATGCGTCCATCGACCAGCAGGATTGGTTGACGAAGCTGCAGATTCCAGTCCCGCAGCGTCAGCCGCCGACCCTTGAATGCCGCAATGGAAAAGTCGGGTCCTTTGAGGAAGTCCGATACCGCCTTTGAATCACCAGACTTGGTGCGCGACGCTGCTTCGCCGATCATACGCGCTGCCGTCCATGCCTGCATGTCCAGTGCGGTCATGTGTCGCGAATTCAATTTTGCAAACCGGTTCTGGATCTGGATCGCGCCCCATTGATCCTGCGCGGCGTGCCAACTGGTCGGAACCAGCCCGGCCGAGCCTGCAACCGGCCGCGGGTCCCAGGTGCGGTAGGGCAGGTAGGACGCGAACACCTCGCTTTCGTCAGCTGCAACGAGGACGTCATAGGCCGGCGCTTGCTGGGTGAACACCGGCATTTGCCGCTGGATCAAGGTGACGCCGCTGTCGGTACGGCGTGCGCCACCGATATCTTCGAAAATTCGCTCCTGGACGATCTTGGCGCCGAAGCGTGTCGCTGCACGGCGCAATGCGTCGGCGTAGAGCTTGTCCTGATCATGCGAGCCGACGACGAACAGCCAGCGCTTCCATTGCTTCCATACCAGATACTGGGCGAGCGCATCCGCAAGCATCGAGCGCGTCGGCGCGACATGGATCACATTGGCACGACAGTCTTGCTCGCGCAGCCGGTCGTCGATGGCGCCGGCATTCAACAGCAGCGTTCCGCGATCGCGGAGCGCGTCGGCCGCCTTCAACAACTCGTCCGCCGGAAGGTCGGCAATGATGAAGCTGCTGCGCTCGGCCAGCGCCGCCGCAGCCTTCGCGACATCCTCATTGTCTTTGAGCCGGACCTCCTCCAGTGTGAAGTGCTGATTGAGGAATTTGCCCGTGGTGTTGTTGTCCTCGATCGCAAGGCGCGCGCCGGCAAGGCCATCATTCTCCGCCGGCAGTTCGACGAGCGACAATTTCGCCTTGACGCCGACACGGCCGAGATAGCCGATGCCGATCTCGATCGGGTCGGCCGCGAGCACGGGGGTGGCCGCGATGCAGAAACCGATCGCAGCGACCAACCATCGGATCATGGCTCCTCCCTGACAGGTCTCCTCGACTTCGCCGCGTCGAAGACCGTTGGCCTGAACCATGACCGAATTGTCTTGGCTTGCAACTCAATTTTGTTGCGACCGCTTGACGCCGTTTCAGCCCTTCAGGCGCTCGGCGTGCCAGCGCAGATGATCGGACATGAACGTGGAGATGAAGTAGTAACTGTGGTCATAGCCGGGCTGCCGGCGCAAGGTGAGGGGGATTTTGGCTTTCTCGCACGTGCTCTGCAGCAGCTCCGGACGGAGCTGCTCGGTCAGAAACGGATCGGCATCGCCATAGTCGACCATTAGATCGGACACTCTGGCGCCATCCTCGATCAACGCAACCGCATCGTGCTTGCGCCATGCTTGCCGGTCGCTGCCGAGATAGCCGCCGAGCGCCTTGATGCCCCACGGTACCTGCGAGGGCGCGACGATCGGCGAAAACGCGCTTGCCGCGCGATAGCGGTCGGGATGGCGTAGTGCCACCGTCAACGCGCCGTGACCGCCCATAGAGTGACCAAGAATGGATTGTCGATTGGGGTCGACCGGAAAGTTTTCGGCGACCAGTTTCGGCAGCTCTTCCGTGACATAGCTCCACATCCGGTAATTGCGAGCGAACGGCTCCTGCGTCGCATCGACATAGAAGCCGGCACCAAGCCCGAAATCATAGCCATTGGCGGGATCGCCGGGCACGCCTTCGCCGCGCGGGCTGGTGTCGGGCGCAACGAAGATCAGTCCAAGGGCCGCGCAGGCGCTGCGGAATTCGCCCTTTTCCGTCACATTGGCGTGGGTGCAGGTCAGGCCGGAGAGATACCAGACCACCGGCAGCCTGGCGCCGCCGGCGTGCGGAGGGACATAGACCGAGAAGGTCATGTCGGTCCTGGTTTCGCGGCTGGCGTGTCGATAGACACCCTGCGTTCCGCCGTATGACGTGTTGAGTGAAACGGTCTGCATGGTCATGATCTCTGGACTCCTGCGCCGCGGGCTCTCACGCCACGCCGCTTTCTATTGCCAGCCGTACCAGTTCGGCAGAAGTTCGTACGCCGAGTTTCTGGCGCATGATCGACGACGTATTGGCAACGGTCTTGTACGAGGAATGAACCATCCACGCGATCTCGGAAAGGCTCTTGCCCGCGCTGAGCAGGCGCAGGATCTCCATCTCCCGCGAGGTGAGTTTGGAAAGCGGGCTGCGGGCGAATGCAGGTCCGGCGAACGCGATGCTGCGCGCGATCGCGGAGGGCAGGTAGACCCCGCCTTTACCGACTTCACGGATGGCTTCGACCAGATCCTGCGGATCGCCCGTCTTGGTGACATAGCCCTTGGCGCCGATTTCGATGGCACGCGCGGCGAAGACCGGATCGTCGTTCATGCTGAACATGATGATCCGAGCGGAAGCGGCACGCGCAAGAATGCGCCGCGCCAGTTCGAACCCCGACACGGTCGGCAGGTTGATGTCGATTACACAGATGTCGGGGCGCTCGGTGACGAACACGCGTTCGCCGCTCTCCGCATCGGCGGCCTCCAGCAGCACGACCTCCGGTTCGTCGGCAAACACGGTACGGCAGCCCGAAGCAACGATGGGATGATCGTCAACGATCAGAACACGCATTGCATCGATCCCCGATAGCCGCTTCAGTTTCGTTGCTGCATCGCGTCGGGCTGCACCGGAGCCGGCGCGAGACCGGTCATGCATCGCCCGCGAGATTACTGTACGCTTCAATCTGATCGTCGGTTTTTCTACTGTCAACCGGTCGTCTCGACCGGGAACTGATTGCGACGCGATTGGGGCAAACCTCATGTGGCAGAAATTATCGTTGCGTGCCCGGATCAACTTGCTGCTTGCGTTGGGCCTGACGCTCGGTCTGGCCATCAATATCGCGCGGCTGGTGGTGGAGGCGGGGCCCCGCGTTCGGGCCGAGGACCAAGGCGTGATACGGCTGGCGCGCGAATTCGTGGAGACGATCGTTCCCGGCCTGAACGAGGCATCAGACCCGGACGCGCGGCTCAATCAGATCGTTCGTGACCTCAGCCGGCTCCGGCACGTCAGTATCACGCGGCAGGGCGATACCTCCGCAGGCGAGCGCTCCGGTAACGGCGATGACGAACGGTCGCCGCCGGCCTGGTTCATCGCGCTCGTTCATCCGGAAACGACCGCCGTGAGCGTACCGATCACCATCCATGGAAAGCCGCAGTCGCTCGTGATCACGTCGCATCCGAACGATGAAATGGCCGAGATCTGGGACGGAATCGTCACCCAGCTTGCGGTCAGTTCCGCCCTCGCCATCGCGCTCTTCCTGGTGACGATGATGGTGGTTGGCCGCGCGCTGGCGCCGCTGCAGGCGCTTTCGCAGGCCATGGCGAACATCGAGGCCGGGCACTACGGTTCACGCGTCGAGCCCGGCGGCGCGCCCGAACTGGCGGCGATCTGTGCCAAGCTGAACCACCTGGCGGGCGCCCTCGGCGAGGCCATTGAGGACAAGCGGCGGCTCGCCGAACGCACGGTCTCGCTGCAGGATCTGGAGCGCAAGGAGATTGCGCGCGAATTGCATGACGAGTTTGGGCCGTATCTCTTTACGCTACGCGCCCACGCCGGTGCCCTGATGCGGCTTTCGGAAGACGGGCGCGCTTCCGGCGCGGATGCGCTGCGCAAACATGGCACCGCCATCATGGAGCAGATCAATGCGCTCCAGCAGTTCAATCGCAGGATATTGGAAAAGCTGCGGCCCGTTGGGCTGGCGGAGCTCGGACTGCGCGAGGCGCTCGGCGTGCTCTTGCGCCTGTGGCGTGAGTCCCGTCCCGACGTAACCATCGACGCCAACATTGCGAGCGCGCCGGAGGAGACCGGAGAAGTTACGGACTTGACGGTTTACCGAATCGTTCAGGAAGCCCTGACGAACGCTTTCCGCCATGCCGACGCGACCTCCGTCAGCGTCACGGTCGAACAGGCCGCAGGAATGAATGGCAGTCGCGGCTGCGCCCTGGTTCGCGTCAGCGACAACGGCCGCGGCTTGGCGCCGGATCACAAGTTCGGCTTCGGCCTGACCGGTATGCGCGAGAGAATACTGGCGTTGGGCGGGACCCTGAATGTCGTTTCCGGCAATGGGGGCGTCACGGTAGAGGCGGTCGTTCCCCACGGATCGCACCACTGATGGATTCGAAGCGCTGTGCGGGAATTTTTCCCGATCTCTTCGGGAAGGAAGGCATTTAGGGAACGCGACCTTTTGCGGCTAGCGCGTGTCATTGACTTCTCACTAGTATCGTCCGCATCGAACCGGCGTCGCCAATGAGCCGGAATGTAGTGGGGATGGGGACATGGGCGTACGTGTACTGGTGATCGGGACAATCTCGCTTTGCCTGATTCCCGGGATCGACCGTGCCGAGGCCCAAACCGCGTCCAGCGATAGCGAGGTCCTGCCGGCCATCGAGGTAGTTGCTCCCCCGACGACATCAGCCCGACCAGCAGCCAGACCAACCCGCGGCAGTGCGGCGCCTCGAGCCACCCGAAATGTGCGCAGGGTTCTTATCTACCCGACCGCGCCGACACCGACGGCCCGCTCGGGAATGGACGTCGACAAGGTGCCGGCAGCGATCAACGCGGTTGGTGCCGGTCAGATCGCGCGCACGGGCTCGCTGAACATCGCGGACGCGTTACAGCAACAGGTACCGGGTATCATCATCAGTGATACTACCGGAAATCCATTTATGCCTGACGTACAATTTCGTGGTTTTGTGGCATCGCCAGTGGCCGGTACTCCTCAAGGGCTTGCGGTTTACCAGAACGGGATGCGCATCAACGAAGCGTTCGGTGACACCGTCAACTGGGACTTGATCCCGACGGCCGCGATCAGGTCGGTCACCGTCGTGACCAATAACCCCGCGTTTGGCCTCAATGCGCTCGGCGGAGCCGTCAACGTATTGATGAAGGATGGCTTCAACTATCACGGCGCTGAAATCAACACGATGGGCGGCTCGTTCGGACGCATCCAGAGTTCGGCGCAGTATGGCAAGCAGATCGACAATTTTTCGGTCTATGGCGCGCTCGAAGGCGTGCGTGACAACGGCTATCGCAATTTTTCGGAGTCGGCGATTCGTCGATTTTACGGGGATGTTGGCTACCGGACCGACAGCAGTGAATTTCACCTCAACATGGGCGTCGCCAAGAACAATTTCGGCGCGGCGGCGGCGGTGCCGGTCGAACTGCTGCAGAAGTATTGGGGCGCGACCTATACGACGCCGCAGACCACGGACAACCGCGTTGCCTATGTCAACCTGACCGGAAAGGTCGAGGCCACGCCGACCTGGACGATCGAAGGCTCGGCGCGCGTCCGCGCGTTCCGGCAGAAAACGGTGGACGGTAACCCGACCGAGACGGAGCCATGTGCAGCCCCCAACGACACGCTGCTTTGCTTCAACGACGACACCAACTTTGCAAATGGCCTCAACGGAGTCCCGATCGTAAATCCCTTCCCGGCCGACGCCGTGTTGGGGCAGATCGACCGGACGACAACCCGTTCGACGACGACCGGAGCGACCCTGCAGGCAACCAACACCGACCAGTTGTTCGGACACAACAACCAGTTCATGGTTGGCACCAGTTTCGACTCCGGCGTCACTCGCTTCGGGGCCAGCGCGGAATTGGGCACGATCGGCTCAAACTACGTCGTCAACGGCAGCGGCATATTCCTCGGTCCGTCCGGCAGTCCGATTTCGATCGGCCCGGTCTCGCTTCGAGCCACCAACAAATACACCGGCCTCTACGCGCTCGACACCTTCGATGTGACGGACGCGTTTTCGATCTCGGGCGGCGGCCGGTTCAACCATGCGAGCATCGTGCTTCAAGATCAAATCGGCACCGCGCTCAATGGTAATCATACGTTCAGCCGCTTCAATCCGATGATCGGCGGCACCTACAAGATTACGCCTGAAATGACGGCCTATGCAGGGTATTCCGAAGCCAATCGCGCGCCGACCCCGCTGGAACTCGCATGTGCCGATCCGGCGCGCCCCTGTCTCATCGCGGCATTCCTCATTGCCGACCCGCCGCTGAAGCAGGTTGTATCCCGCACCGTTGAGGCCGGTCTGCGCGGCACCAAGGAGCTGAATATCGGAACGCTCGGGTGGAAGGTCGGGGCGTTCCGCGCGACGAATGCCGATGACATTCTGGCGATTCCCAGTCCGGAGCTGCAGGGCTTTGGCTATTTCCAGAACGTGGGCAGGACGCGGCGCCAGGGCATCGAGGCTCAGGTCAATCTGACGTCAAAGACGCTGCAACTCTATGCCAGCTATACCCTCGTGGATGCGCGCTTCCTCGATGCCCTGGAGATCGGCTCCAATAGCCCGTTCGCCGTTGACGACGTAGTCCAGGTTCTGCCGGGCAACCGAATTCCGGCGATTCCGCGCAACCGGGTCAAGGTTGGCATCGACTACTCGGTCACCGACGCCTTCAAGGTCGGCGGCGACGCGTTGTTCGTCGGCAGCCAGTATTTTGTCGGCGATGAATCCAATCAGGCGGCGAGGCTGCCAGGGTATTCGGTTTTCAACCTGCACGCCTCGTACCAGATCAACAAGACGTTTCAGGTCTACGGCCGCGTCGACAATATCCTGGACAATCGCTATGCGACTTACGGGACGTTCTTCGATAGGGATGATATTCCCAATTTCACCAATGGCGGCGCCGATTTCACCGACCCGCGTTCGGTCCTCCCGGCGCGGCCGCGTGCCTTCTACGCAGGGTTAAAGGCGACCTTCTAGGCCTGTAACGAGCCAGCCATCATGGCTGCCGGTGCGGGAGAACACGAAGCGATTTGAAGCGACCAATGATGCGCGGCAGAGCGTCAGCTTGCCGCGCTACGGGGACCGTCAGGAAACATCCGGCGCCGGATCGGCGCAATGCGCCTTGTGGATCGCGGAGGGAACGAACCCGAAATGCTTCCGGAACACGCGGCTGAAGTGCGACGAACTGGAAAAGCCCCACGAAAATGCGACGTCCGTGATCGTCTTTCCGTGCTGGGTCTCCAGCTCCTGCCGGCAGTGCAGCAGTCGCGCCCGCCAGATGTAATCGCTGACGGTCATGCCCTTGTCGCTGAACAGCATGTGCAGGTAGCGCTTGGTGCAGCCCAATGCCGCCGAGATCTGGTCGATGCAAAGATCCGGGTCGCGCAGATGCTCGCGGATGAAGGCTTGAGCCCGAATGTACATCGCCTCGGGACCGACCCGATCGAACATCGTGTCGGCCTCGCGCAGCGGCAACAGCAGCAGATCGATCAGCGAATCGGCGACGCCGATGGCGTTGTAGGGCGACAGCCTCTTCGCTTCATCAAACGCGGTGTGCACGAAGTCGTAGGCGATGCGGCCGGTGCCGTTACGCGCGGAGAGCTTGCACGGCAACATCTTAGCCGTGCGGAAGCCGCGTTCGTGCAGCAGTGCCTTTGGGACGATCACGACCTCGTGCCGGGTCAACGACGGGCTCACGATCGTGTGCGGGCAGGAGACGTCATAGGCGAGGCAGTCGCCGGGCATGATGTCGATGCGACGGCCACCCTGTTCGAAATGAGAGATGCCGTAGGTTTGGAACAGTATCTTGACGTAGGGATGCTCGCTCAGCTTGGTACCTGAGACCGTGTGCGCGATACGATGCTGGCTTGCCTCGATCTGACACAGCTTTAGCTGCGAAACGGTTGTGTAGTTTATCCGCCCCTCGAGCGAAGAACCTTCCAGCGGATCGACGTCAAACTGGCCGCAGAGATCTGTCAGTGCATCTGACCAAGTTTGGATCTGTTTCTTCGGCGCCAACCCGGAAGTGCTGAGTGAACGAACTGTATCAGACATTGCCCAGCCACCGATTTGAGAACAGGCCGCGACCTCCGCCTAGGCGTCGGTCAGATGGTCGTGACATTTGGCCCCAATTTAGGCAGTCGCCAGGGAAGTTGCGCAGATTCTTCCCAATATCCCTTTGACAATCCTCCAACTTAGTTTCGGCGGCGTCAAGGGAAACCTCGACCGGGGGCCGCGCGGGTGCTTGTGGGAACAAGCCCACGATTGATGCTTCGCAGCATGAGAAGACGGCTTCCGAGGCCCGAAATTAAAAAGTTCATTGGGTTTCGCTTCTGAGCAAACGCGCTTCGCTCTTGGGCAAGTTTCCTATTCCCGAACGGGATAGGAATAGCGACCAACAATGGAAGAATGGGCCGTTTCGGCGGAAACCCAAAACTCGTATCTTGGAGGAAACCACTATGCGCAAGGTGCTATCCGCAGCCTGTCTTGGCGCTATGGCGACATTCGTTGTCGGCATCGCATACGCCAACGAAGAACTGATCAAGATGTCGCAGAACCCAAAGGACTGGGTGCAGCCGGCCGGCGACTACGCCAATACACGCTTCTCGAAGCTTAACCAGATCAACGCGTCCAACGTCGGCAAGCTCCAGGTCGCCTGGACCTTCTCGACCGGCGTGCTGCGTGGTCATGAGGGCGGGCCGCTCATCATCGGCAACATGATGTACGTCCATACGCCGTTCCCGAACAAGGTCTATGCCCTTGACCTTTCGCAGGAGAACAAGATCGTCTGGAAGTACGAGCCGAAGCAGGATCCGAACGTCATTCCGGTGATGTGCTGCGATACCGTCAATCGCGGCGTGGCCTATGGCGACGGCAAGATCTTCCTGCATCAGGCCGACACCACGCTGGTCGCGCTCGATGCCAAGACCGGCCAGGTTGCGTGGAGCGTCAAGAATGGAGATCCGGGCAAGGGCGCCACGGGCACCTCCGCGCCGCTCGTCGTCAAGGACAAGGTCCTGGTCGGCATTTCCGGCGGCGAGTTTGGCGTGCAATGTCACGTCACCGCTTACGATCTCAAGTCCGGCAAGCAAGTGTGGCGGGCGTTCTCCGAAGGGCCGGACGACCAGATCCTGGTCGACCCCGTGAAGACGACCGAGCTCGGCAAGCCGATCGGCAAGGATTCGAGCATCAAGACCTGGCAAGGCGATCAGTGGAAGATCGGCGGCGGCTGCACATGGGGCTGGTTGTCCTATGACCCCGGTCTGAACATGGTCTATTACGGGTCCGGCAACCCCTCGACCTGGAACCCGAAACAGCGTCCGGGCGACAACAAGTGGTCGATGACCGTCTTTGCGCGCAATCCGGACACCGGTATGGCCAACTGGGTCTATCAGATGACGCCCCATGATGAGTGGGACTACGACGGCGTCAACGAAATGATCCTCAGTGACCAGGAGATCAATGGCCAGGCGCGCAAGCTGTTGACCCATTTCGACCGCAACGGTCTGGCTTACACGATGGACCGTACCAACGGCGAACTCTTGGTGGCCGAGAAGTACGATCCGAAGGTGAACTGGACCACCGGCGTCGACATGAACAAGAGTTCGCCGACCTACGGCCGTCCCAAGGTGGTCGATCAGTATTCGACCGAAAAGGGCGGCGAAGACAAGAACACCAAGGGCATCTGCCCGGCCGCGCTCGGCACCAAGGACGAGCAGCCGGCAGCCTATTCGCCCGATACGCAACTGTTCTACGTGCCGACCAACCACGTCTGCATGGACTACGAGCCGTTCAAGGTGAGCTACACCGCGGGCCAGCCCTATGTCGGCGCGACCCTGTCGATGTATCCGCCTCAGGGCGAGAGCCACATGGGCAACTTCATTGCCTGGGACAACAAGACCGGCAAGATCGTCTGGTCGAACAAGGAGCAGTTCTCGGTGTGGTCGGGAGCGCTCGCGACGGCAGGCGGCGTGGTGTTCTACGGAACGCTCGAAGGCTATCTGAAGGCAGTCGATGCCAAGACGGGCAAGGAGCTCTACAAGTTCAAGACCCCCTCCGGCATCATCGGCAACGTCACGACCTATGAGAACGGCGGCCGGCAGTATGTCGCAGTGCTGTCCGGCGTTGGCGGCTGGGCGGGTATCGGCCTTGCCGCAGGTCTGACCGATCCGACAGCAGGTCTCGGCGCGGTCGGTGGCTATGCCGCGCTGAGCAACTATACCGCGCTCGGCGGCACGCTCACGGTGTTCGCGCTGCCGCAGTGAACTGAACCAGCCTCGTTCCGGCGCGTGGATTGCTCCATGCGCCGGTTCGCCTTTACCGAATCTCGAGGAAAAGCTCTTGCGTACAATCTGGTTTGTGGGTGCCGCGATGATCCTCGTGGTATCAGGAGGAATTACCATCGCTGAAAATGCCGTCGATACGACTGCCGTCAAGTCCGAGGACGGAAAGTACCTCGACAAGGAAGGCAATCCGACCTTCAAGGTCGCGGCCGACGGCACGGTGGATTGGTATACCTACTCCGGGTACCGCCGCTATCACTCGGAATGCCACGTCTGCCATGGCCCCGACGGGATGGGATCGACCTACGCCCCTGCTCTCACGGATTCACTCAAGACCATGAGTTACGGTGACTTCGTCGGCGTAGTTGCGAGCGGTCGCCAGAACGGCAACTCCGTCATGCCTGCGCTCGGCGATAATCCGAACGTCGCCTGCTACATGGACGACTTCTACGTCTATCTGCGTGCCCGCGCCAATAACGCCGTCGGGCGCGTGCGACCTGCCAAGCGTGAAGACAAACCCGATGCCTACACCGAGACAGAAAAGTCCTGCATGGGAAGCAAATGATCATGCCGAACATGCGAGGTGCACATCCTGGTGCGTCCGTGCAGCGATTTGAAAAGCTAAGGTGGAGTTTAAGATGAAGACCCGCGCTGCTGTCGCATTCGAGGCCAAAAAGCCTCTTGAAATCGTTGAGGTCGATCTGGAAGGCCCGAAGGCCGGTGAAGTCCTCGTCGAGATAAAGGCGACCGGCATCTGTCACACCGATGCCTACACGCTCGATGGATTCGACAGCGAAGGAATCTTTCCTTCGATTCTCGGTCATGAAGGCGCAGGCATCGTCCGGGAGGTTGGGCCGGGCGTGACGTCGGTCAAGGCCGGCGATCATGTGATTCCGCTCTACACGCCGGAGTGCCGCCAGTGCAAAAGCTGCCTGAGCGGCAAGACCAATCTTTGTACCGCCATCCGCGCCACCCAGGGCAAGGGGCTGATGCCGGACGGCACCTCGCGCTTCAGCTATCAGGGCAAGCCGATCTACCACTATATGGGCTGCTCGACCTTCTCGAACTTTACCGTGCTGCCGGAGATCGCGGTGGCCAAGATTCGCGAGGACGCGCCCTTCGACAAGAGCTGCTACATCGGTTGCGGGGTGACGACGGGCGTTGGCGCCGTAGTCAATACGGCCAAGGTGACTCCGGGCGCCAACGTCGTCGTGTTCGGTCTCGGCGGCATCGGGCTCAACGTCATCCAGGGCGCGAAGATGGTGGGCGCCGACAAGATCGTCGGCGTTGACATCAACGATTCCAAGGAAGACTGGGGCCGTCGTTTCGGCATGACCCATTTCGTCAACCCGACCAAGGTGAGCGACATCGTCCAGCATCTGGTCGGGCTCACCGATGGCGGTGCCGACTACACCTTCGACTGCACCGGCAATACCACCGTCATGCGGCAGGCTCTTGAAGCGTGCCATCGCGGTTGGGGCGTCTCGGTCGTTATCGGGGTCGCGGAGTCTGGCAGGGAAATCGCCACCCGGCCGTTCCAACTGGTGACCGGCCGCGTCTGGAAGGGCACGGCCTTTGGCGGTGCGCGCGGCCGCACCGATGTGCCGAAAATCGTCGACTGGTACATGAACGGAAAGATCGAGATCGATCCGATGATCACCCACGTCCTCAAGCTGGAGGAGATCAACCACGGATTCGATCTCATGCACCAGGGCAAGTCGATCCGCTCGGTTGTCGTGTTCTGACTGGAGAACTTCAAACACAAGGAGGATAAGCCCATGACTGTTCATATTCACCCAGCGATTGATAGCGGCGTAAAGAAGGGGACCGGCAGCTTCGCCGGTGGCACCCTTGTGTGCAAATGCAAAGACAAGCCGGTCAAGGTCGCTATCACGGGCGATGTCGCCCACAACCACGCTTGTGGCTGCACCAAATGCTGGAAGCCCGAGGGGGCGACCTTCTCCGTCGTCGCCGTCGTGCCGCGCGATAATGTGAAAGTGCTCGAGAATGGCGACAAGCTGCAGATTGTCGACACCTCGGCAGCGATCCAGCGCCATGCCTGCAAGGCCTGCGGCACGCATATGTACGGCCGGATCGAGAACACCGGGCATCCATTCTACGGGCTCGACTTCATCCATCCCGAGCTGTTCCAGGAAGGTGGATGGGCGGCTCCTGGGTTTGCTGCGTTCGTGTCGTCCGTGCTGGAGTCCGGTGTTCAACCGGGCGAGATGGACGGAATCAGGGCGAGGCTGAAAGAACTCGGGCTCGAGCCTTATGATTGCCTGTCGCCGCCTTTGATGGATGCGATCTCGAGCCATGTGGCAAAGTCCAAGGCCAAAGCTGCTTGAACAAGGCAGCTTGAAACGGGTGCTGGCCTGATCCTGCCCGACTTCGAACTCGCGCTGATGGCGATCGCCATCAGCGGCGCCGCACGCCGAGTGCATGAGGTCGTGCAATTCCTTCGTTGATGCCGGTGGGTAAAGCAGCCTGCCGGCTATCGGGGTCGTGCAACCATCCCGAGCCGGCGGCTCGCTGGCGCGACTGGCGCCGCGGATAATTCCAGGACATCGAAGCCCTCCGAGGTCTTTGCTCATCGCCATGCCGTCCATGGCAAGTTGCGGCGCGTGCACAACCGGCTGCATTTGACCGATCGTCTGATTTTGCATGCTGCAGCGCGATGCGCCTTGTCGTGGCAGCCGCGATGCTGAAGGCGGATATCTTTCGAAGGTGTTGACCCATTGAGCGGTTCCCTTCTATGGACGATGCTGCCCTGACCGCACAGACGTGACCTCGCAAGGATTCGCCACGATGCCGATCGCCACAGACGCCGCATTCATTCTACCCGACGATTTCGCCGGCGCCGCGCTGATGGGGCGGATCTGGCGTCCCGACCTCGCCGGCCCGTCGGTGGTCGCGATCCGCCAGGACGGCGTGTTCGACATCACCGAGGATTTCCCCACCGCCAGCCAGCTTGCCGCCGCCGCGGATCCGGCGCAGGCGCTGCGCGCCGCGCGCGGCCAGCGGGTAGGCACGCTGCAGGATCTGTTGAACAACACGCCGCCCGACACCCGCGATCCGACCAGGCCATGGTTGCTGGCTCCGATCGATCTCCAAGTGATCAAGGCTGCCGGCGTGACCTTCGCGGTGTCGATGCTGGAGCGGGTGATCGAGGAGCGGGCGCGCGGCAATCCGGATTCGGCAGAGGCGATCCGGGCCGAGGTGACGCGGATCGTCGGCACCGACCTGTCCCGGCTGAAGCCGGGCTCGGCCGAAGCGCAGCACGTAAAGGACGTGCTGGTTTCCCAGAATGCCTGGAGCCAGTATCTCGAAGTCGGCATCGGACCGGACGCCGAGGTATTTACCAAGGCGCCGGTCCTGTCGGCGGTGGGCACATGCGTGGATGCCGGCCTGCATCCGAAATCGACCTGGAATAATCCGGAGCCCGAGGTAGTGCTGGTGGTGACGAGCGACGGCCGTATCGCCGGCGCCACGCTTGGCAATGACGTCAATCTGCGCGACTTCGAGGGACGCTCGGCGCTGCTCTTGTCCAAGGCCAAGGACAACAACGCGTCCTGCGCCATCGGGCCGTTCGTGCGGTTCTTCGATGAAAGCTTCACGCTCGACGACGTGCGGAAGATGGAGATCTCGCTGGAGGTGAAGGGACCGGAAGGCTTCGTGCTGCACGGCGCATCTTCCCTGACCCAGATCAGCCGCGATCCGGCCGACATCGTGGGGCAGACGATCAACGAGAACCACCAGTATCCAGACGGTTTCGTGCTGTTCCTGGGCACCATGTTCGCGCCGATCCAGGACCGTGCCGTGAAGGGGCAGGGGTTCACCCACGTGGAAGGCGATCTGGTGACGGTCGCAACCCCGAAACTCGGCCGGCTGACCAATCGCATGCGCCACAGCGGCGACTGCGAACCTTGGAAATTCGGCCTGACCGAGCTCTTCGCCGCGTTGATGCGCCGCAAGGGTGTCGGCCGAAGCGGCAATTAGCCTCTAGCCGCGACAACCGGGAGGCATTTGCGCAATGGCGAAAATCAGGATCGGTCTGGCTGGCTGCGGCTTCGTGTCCGAGCTGCATATGCATGCCTACCGGCGCGTCTATGGCGTGGATGTCGAAGTCAGGGCCGTTGCGGCGCGAGGCGATCATGTCGTCGAGTTTGCCCGCCGTCACCAGATCCCGACGGCGTATCGCAGCTTTCGCGACTTGATCGCCGACGCTGATATCGACGTCATCGACATCTGCACGCCGCCCAATTTGCACGCGTCGATGATCGTCGATGCGATGCAAGCCGGTAAGCATGTGATCTGCGAAAAGCCATTCGGAGGCTATTTCGGGCGCGAAGGCGACAAGCTGCCGATCGGCAAGCATGTGCCGAAAGCATTGATGTACGAGCGCGTGCTGGAGGAAATGGAAAATACCCGCGCGGCGATCGACAAGACCGGCAGGCTCTTCATGTATGCGGAGGACTGGATCTACGCGCCGGCAGTGACCAAGACCGTCGAGATCCTCAAGGCCACCAAGGACAAGATCCTGTTCATGAAGGGGGAGGAGAGTCACTCTGGCTCGCATGCCGCGCACGCCGCACAATGGGCGCTGACCGGCGGCGGCTCGCTGATCCGGATGGGATGCCACCCGCTTTCGGCGGTACTCTATCTCAAGCAGGTCGAGGCGAAGGCGCGGGGCGAATCGATCAGCGTGGAAAACGTGACGTGTGATGTCGGCAATGTCACGGCGTGCCTGCGTCCGGACGAACGGGCCGTGCTCAAGGCCAATCCCGTCGATGTCGAGGATTGGGGCATGCTCACAGCCACCTTCTCCGATGGCACCAAGGCCACGGTTTTTTCCGGCGACATGATCCTCGGCGGCGTGCGCAACCTGATCGAAACCTATACCAGCAGCGGCTCGCTATTCGCCAACATCACGCCAAATACGCACATGATGAGCTATCAGACCAGCGAGGAGAAGCTCGCAAGCGTCTACATCACTGAAAAGGTCGATCGGAAGACCGGCTGGCAATATATCTGCCTCGAGGAAGAATGGACGCGCGGCTACGTGCAGGAAATTCAGGACTTCATGGAATGCGTCGCAACCGGCCGGCAGCCGCTCTCGGATCTGGCGCTGGCCTTTGAGACCATCAAGGTCAACTACGCCGGCTATTGGGCTGCCGAAGAAGGCCGCCGCGTCACGCTGTGATCGGCACCGGTGCTCGTGTCACCTCGCCCCGCGTGCGGGGAGAGGTCGGATCGCATCGAAGATGCGATCCGGGTGAGGGGGACTCTCCGTGCACTCACGTCTTTCGAATTTGTTGAGACAGCCCCTCACCCCACCCTCTCCCCGCAAGAGCGGGGCGAGGGAGATCGACAGCAATGGCGGCGCTACGCCGCGTACACCGACGATTTCGGCAGCGGGAACACCGGATCACGCGTCCGAATATTGGTCGGCCAGACCACCGAGATGTGTTCGCCGGCGTTTTGCATCACCACCGGCGTCGATCGCTCGTTCTGGCCGGCGAGCGGCGTGCCGGGCGGGTAGAACTTCACGCCATAGCCCTGGATGGTACCGCCCGGCGGGATGTCCACGTCGAGCGCCGCCTTGCGAACCGCTTCGGGATCGAAACCGCCGTATTTCTCTTTCGCCACCGGCAGCACATTGTTGAGCAGGATCCAGGTCTGGTTGAAGCCCATCGAGCAGTGCGGCGGCACATCGGTCGCGCCGGTTTTCTCCTTGTAGCGCGCGATCATGATTTTGGTGAGATCGCCGATCCCGGGCGCGAGTTTCGAAGGATCGAGCAACTGCGCCGGCACCGGATCGATATTGCAGAAATTGTCGATATCAGCGCCGAATGTCGCGCGCAACTTGTCGAGCTGACTGTAGCCCGCGCCGGCGCCGAACAGCATCTTGAACTTGAGGCCGTTCTCGCGCGCCTGGCGCAGGAACAGGGTGATATCAGGGTTGTAGCCCGCGTGCGAAATCACGTCGGCCCTGGCGCGCTTGATCTTGGTTACCAGCACCGAGAGGTCGGGGGCGGAGGCGGAATAACCTTCCTTGAGCACGACCTGCAGGCCGGCCTGCTTCGCATAGGCCTCGTCGGCGACGGCAACGCCGACGCCATAGGGGCCGTCCTCGTGAATCAGCGCGACCTTGACGTCCTTGGGCTCCATGCCGAGCTTGGTCTTGGCGTGCTCGGTGATGAAGCTCGCAAAGGCCTGGCCGTACTGGTCGGAATGGATTTGCGCGCGGAAGACGTATTGCAGGTTCTTGTCCTTGAACACGGCGGTCGAAACCGCGGTCGTGATCCAGAGGATCTTTTTCTGCTGTTCAACCTTGGCGGCGAGCGGGACGGCGTGCGAGCTCGCATAAACGCCGTTGATGATGTCGATCTTCTCCTGGTCGATCAGGCGATTGGCCTCATTGATGGCAACGTCGGGCTTGCTCTGGGAATCGGCGGCGACAGGGGAAACCTTGTACTTGCCGCCGATGCCGCCCTTCTCGTTGACGAGATCGATGGCAATCTGCGCGCCGATCGAGGAGGCGACCGACCCGCCAGCAGCAAAGGGCCCGGTCAGGTCGTAGATCAGGCCGATGCGCACCGTCTCGGCTTGTGCTTGCGCGCGTGTCCAATCGAGGCTGAATGCGGCGGCGGCAGCCGCAGAAGTCTTCAGCAGCGTTCTGCGTGAAGTCGGCATCGTGTCCTCCCACTGGTTATTATTATCGCCGGGACCGGTTCTTCCAGTTCTCGGTCAAGTATTTGGAGAATGCGGCGAGAAGTCAACCTGCGCTCGCGCTCCACGGGTCGCTCATGGCTGCGGAAACGTGTTGTCACGCAGGTGAAGGGGCGGCAGGTTCACCAACTAAAGTCTGATAGCGGAAGGGAGGATGCGAACGTCGTTTCGCATATCGCGCTATCGGCGTCTGCTGCGCGCCGACGTGCGGGTGATCCTTATCCTGCCATGGGTTCGCGGGAGGAATTGCGCACCGCGGGCGCTGAGGAACTCCAGCATGGCGCGTGCCGGCGGCAGCAAAATCTTGTCCTTTCGGGAAAGGACGAACCATTGCCTGATAACGGGAAGGCCAGCCACGTCGAGTGTTACCAGCCGGCGCTCATCGAGTTCGGTAGCGACCGTGTGTGCCGAAATAAATGCAATTCCGAGACCCGCGATCACAGCCTGCTTGATCGTCTCGTTGCTGCTCATCGCCATGCCGATTTTCGGCCGAATTCGCGCCGTTTCGAACAATTGCTCCATCAGGCCGCGCGTGCCCGAACCGGGTTCGCGGGTCAGGAATGTTTCGTCGGCAAGGTCGCTCAGCGCGATGCGGGATTTTCGCACCAGGCGATGGCTCGTCGGCGCGATAATGACATGGGGATGATCGCCGATCGGATGAACGTCCATGTCGATGTCGGCCGGTGGGCGGCCCATGATTGCGAAATCGAGATCGTAGCCGCGTAGCGCCGTGCCGATCTCCTGCCGGTTTCCGATCGAGAGCGTGACATCGATGTTCGGATGCCGTTTGGAAAATCCGGAGATCATGAACGGCACGAAATATTTCGCGGTGCTGACGGCGCCGATCGAGATACGGCCCGCGGTCTTTCCCGCCATCATCTCGAGCGAGGTCTCACAGTCCGCAATCGCCGCCTCGATGCGCTCGGAGAGTGAGAGCACCTCGCGCCCGGCATCGGTCAACAGCATCCCGTCACTGGTGCGCTGAATCAGCGGCAAGCCTGCAAGCGTCTGCAGATTGCGGATCTGCAGCGTGACCGCCGGCTGCGTGAGATGCAGGTGTTTGGCGGCGGCGGTAACCGACCGGTCCCTGTGAACGGCCGCGAGCGCGCGCAGCTGGCGAATGGTCAATTCCCGCGGAAATTTGCCTGCCATGGGCTCACCCAATATAAGAAAAACTTTGCCAAAGCCAAAGATAAGAAAATTTCACTAATTTTGCAAACTGGGTTGTTGTTAGGCGCGGAGTGCCGAACGGCATGATGCGTTGGAGTGGCTCCGCAGAGGGCGCCAATCGGGGAACGGCCATGGACGCACGCATAACCTTATGCTCGCATCTCGATCATACAGGGTCGGAGACGCCGACCGGCCCGGCCGTGGCCGCTGTGATCGAGGCGATCGCCACTGCTGCGATCGGCCTTTCCGATCTCATCGCCGACGGACCGTTGGCGGGCATTACCGGACGAACCCGTGGCGTCAATTCCGATGGCGACCATCAGAAGGATATCGACCTCGCCGCCGACGCGATGATGCGCGCGGCGTTACGCACCACGCCGGTCGCCGCCGTCCTGTCCGAGGAACTAGATCTGCCTCAAGTGCTCAATGCCGAGGCGTCTCTCTGCGTCGCGATCGATCCGCTCGACGGATCGGCCAACCTCGAAAACAACATTTCGGTCGGAACCATCTTTTCGATTCGTTCGCGCGGCAACGACATCATCTCCACCTTCTTCGAACCGGGCACGGCGCAATGTGCTGCAGGTTTCGTGGTCTACGGCCCTCAAACGACGCTGGTTCTGGCGTTCGACGAGCGCGTCGATATCTTCATTCTGGACAGGCGTGCCCGGGAATTCCTGCTGATCGCGCGTCGCGTGAGGATTGCGTCCGACACGCCTGAATTCGCCATCAACGCGTCGAACCGGCGGCACTGGCACGGGCCGGTGCGGACTTATATCGACGAATGCCTCGCCGGCACCAGCGGCAACGGTTCGGCCGATTTCAACATGCGCTGGATCGGGTCGCTGGTCGCAGAGTCGCTTCGTATCCTCGTCCGCGGCGGCGTGTTCCTGTATCCGGCGGATGCGCGTCCGGGATATCGCGACGGACGTCTTCGCCTGCTTTACGAGGCGCATCCGATGGCGCTCGTGATGGAGTGGGCGGGCGGGGCCGCGTCCACCGGCCGCCGGCGCATTCTCGAGCTCTCGGCGAAAACGCCACACCAGCGGGTGCCGTTGATCATGGGTTCGATGCGCGGCGTTCGCGACGTTGCCGCCATTCACGAAGCTATCGAACCGATGTTCGACAATAGCGACGCGCCGCTATTCGCGCGGCGCGGCCTGTTTCGCTGATCGGAAACCAGATGTCGCGCAGCTATCCCATCATATCGATTACCGGATCGTCCGGCGCCGGCACGACCTCGGTGAAGAAGACGTTTGAAAACATCTTCCGCCGCGAAAAGGTCGCAGCCGCCTATGTCGAGGGTGATGCCTTCCACCGCTACAACCGCTTTGAGATGCGTGCAAAAATGGCTGAGGAGGCCGAGCACGGCAACAAGCATTTCAGCCATTTCAGCCCGGAAACAAACCTGTTCGAGGAACTGGAGAAACTGTTCCGCGACTACGGCGAGTCCGGGACCGGGACCACCAGGCATTACGTGCACGATCATGAAGAGGCCAAGCTCTATGGCGCAGATCCCGGCACATTCACGGAATGGAAGCCGTTGCCCGAAAAGTCGGATCTGTTGTTCTATGAAGGTCTGCATGGCGCCGTTGTGACCGACAAGGTCAATATCGCGCAGCATGCCGATCTCAAGATCGGCGTCGTTCCCGTGATCAATCTGGAGTGGATCCAGAAGCTGCATCGCGACCGCAGCGACCGCGGCTACACCGCGGAGGCGGTGACCGACACCATCCTGCGGCGGATGCCGGATTACGTAAACTACATCTGCCCGCAATTCACCGAAACCGACATCAACTTCCAGCGTGTGCCGACGGTCGACACGTCGAACCCGTTCATTGCGCGCTGGATACCGACGCCGGACGAATCGATGGTGGTGATCCGGCTCAAGAATCCGCGCGGCATCGACTTTCCCTATCTGCTGTCGATGATTCCGAACAGCTTCATGTCGCGGGCCAACTCGATCGTGATCCACGGCTCGAAGCTCGATCTCGCGATGCAGCTCATCCTCACCCCGCTGATCCTGCAACTGATGGAACGCAAGAGGCGCATGCTATGACTGATCTCGCTCTGTCCCGTATCGCCACCCAGCCGGTCGTCTCGCATGCTGAAATGGCGAACGCGATCCGCTTTCTGGCCATCGACGCCGTCGAAAACGCGAAGTCGGGCCATCCCGGCATGCCAATGGGTATGGCCGATGTGGCTACGGTGCTGTTCTCGCGCTTCCTCAAATTCGATGCCTCCGATCCGGCGTGGCCTGATCGCGACCGGTTCGTGCTGTCGGCCGGTCACGGCTCGATGCTGCTGTATGCGTTGCTGCATCTGACTGGCTACCAGGGCGTGACGCCGGACGAACTGAAGGCGTTCAGGCAGTGGGGATCGAAGACCCCTGGCCATCCGGAGTACGGGCATACGCCCGGCGTGGAGACGACCACGGGGCCGCTGGGGCAGGGGATCGCTACCGCGGTCGGGATGGCGCTGGCAGAGCGCCTGATGAATGCGCGCTTCGGCGACGATCTTGTCGATCACTACACCTATGTGATCGCCGGCGACGGCTGCCTGATGGAGGGCATCAGCCAGGAAGCGATTTCGCTGGCGGGACACCTGAAGCTCGGCCGGTTGATCGTGCTGTATGACGACAACGAAATCTCGATCGACGGATCGACATCACTGTCATGCTCGGATGACCAGCTCGCGCGCTTCAAGGCGTCGGGCTGGTCGGCGACCCGGATCGACGGCCACGACCCCGAGGCGATTGCCGCGGCGATCCGGCACGCCCGGCATGACCGCCGGCCATCCCTGATTGCCTGCCGCACGGTGATCGGTTTCGGCGCACCCAACCGTCAGGGGACGGAAAAGGCGCATGGCGCGCCGCTCGGTACGGAGGAAGTCGAGAAGACGCGCCGCGCGTTGGATTGGCCGCACGCGCCATTTCAGGTCCCGGGGGCCATAACCGATGCCTGGCGCGAAATAGGTGCACAAGGTCATGCGGCACGGCGGGCGTGGATCGAGCGAAGCAGGCGCCTCAGTTCGACGGGACGGTCGCCATTTCATGACGCGCTGAATCGAAAGCTGCCCTGTGGATACGCTGACGCGATGGCGCAGATACGCACTCGGTTCGGTAACGAACGGCCGAAAATCGCGACCCGGCAAGCGTCGCAACTGGTGATCGACGTCATCGCGGAAGCGCTGCCCAATCTGCTGGGCGGTTCGGCCGACTTGACCCATTCGAATCTGACGCGCGCGAAGACGCAGCAGCCGGTGCGGTACGATTCCCTCGATGGCAGCTATATCCATTACGGCGTCCGCGAGCATGCCATGGCGGCGGCGATGAACGGTATCGCATTGCATGGCGGCTTCATCCCGTATGGCGGCACGTTTCTCAGCTTTGCCGATTACAGCCGTCCTGCGATCAGGCTGGCCGCGTTGATGGGGATCCGCGTCATCCATGTGATGACGCATGACTCGATCGGGCTGGGCGAGGACGGCCCGACGCATCAGCCGGTCGAGCATCTGGCCTCGCTGCGGGCGATACCGAACCTGCTGGTATTCCGCCCGGGCGACGCGGTCGAGACGGCGGAGGCGTGGGACTGCGCGTTGCGGGCAGATACCAATCCGTCGGTGCTATGCCTGTCGCGGCAGGCGCTCCCGACGTTCCGTGACGGTGAGGGCGAGACCAATCTGGTCGCGGTCGGCGCCTACGTCGTCGTTGAACCGGAGGCCGGCCGCGACGTCACCCTGATCGCAACGGGCTCCGAACTGTCGATCGCGCTCGAGGCGGCAAGGGTGCTCGAGAAGGACAATATCCGCGCCGCGGTCGTCTCGGCGCCGTGCTTCGAGCTGTTTCGCCGGCAATCCCGCGAATACCGCACCGCCGTTCTGGGACGCGTTCCGAGGGTCGGCGTCGAAGCTGCGATCGAGGGCGACTGGGCGCGCTGGCTTGGCGATGGCGGCGAATTCGTCGGCATGACGGGCTTCGGTGCCTCGGCGCCGGCGGAAACGCTCTACCGCGAATTCGGCATCACCGCCGATGAGGTCGCAAAGGCCGCGCTGCGCGGCATCGCGCGCTCGCGGATGGCGGTGACCTACGCATGACACCACTACGCCGATCAATGACACGGAGGCTCGGATGGCGCGAATTACCCTGAGGCAATTGCTGGATCATGCCGCCGAGCACGCTTACGGCGTGCCGGCATTCAACATCAACAATATGGAGCAGGGGCTCGCGATCATGGATGCGGCGGCGGCTGTCGATGCGCCCGTGATCATCCAGGCCTCGCGCGGCGCGCGCTCCTATGCCAACGACATCATGTTGTCGAAGATGATCGACGCGCTGGAGGAGATGCATCCGCAGATTCCGCTCTGCCTGCATCAGGACCACGGCAACGAGGAATCGACCTGCGCTACCGCTCTTCAACACGGCTTCACCTCCGTGATGATGGACGGCTCGCTGAAGGCCGATGCCAAGAGCCCGGCGAGCTACGAATACAACGTCGACATCACCCGCCGCGTGGTCGACATGGCGCACTGGATCGGCGCCTCGGTGGAAGGTGAACTGGGCGTGCTCGGTTCGCTGGAGCACGGCGGCGGCGAGCAGGAGGACGGCCATGGCGTCGAAGGCGAGGTCAGCCACGATCAATTGCTGACCGATCCCGACCAGGCGGTCGATTTCGTTCGCGCTACCAAGGTCGATGCGCTGGCGATTGCGATGGGTACCTCGCACGGCGCGTATAAATTCTCGCGCAAGCCGGACGGCGACATCCTTGCGATGCGGGTGGTGGAGGAAATCCATCGCCGGCTGCCCAATACGCATCTGGTGATGCACGGCTCGTCGTCGGTGCCGCAGCCGCTGCAGGACGCCTTCAACGCGTTCGGCGGCGAGATGCCGCAGACCTGGGGGGTGCCGGTCGAGGAAATCGTCCGTGGCATCAAGCATGGCGTCCGCAAGGTCAATATCGACACCGACTGCCGGTTGGCGATGACCGCGGCGTTCCGCAAGGTGGCGACGCAGAACAGAAGCGAATTCGATCCGCGCAAATTCCTGAAACCGGCGATGGATGGCTTGCGCGACCTCTGCCGCGAGCGCTTCGAGCAGTTCGGCACCGCAGGCCACGCCTCAAAGATCAAGGTCATTCCGTTGGCCGAGATGGCAAAGCGCTACCGCTCGGGCGCGCTGGACCCACGCATGGGAGGAATGGCCGATGCCGCTGAATGAGCTGATGACCACCTCGATCCCGACCAGTCGCCGCACATCACACGAGGAGACCAACATGAACATGCACTCGATGACCGTTCGCGGCAAGGATCGCTACAAGTCCGGCGTCCTCGAATACAAGAAGATGGGCTATTGGGAGCCCGACTACGTGCCAAAGGACACCGACATCATCGCGCTGTTCCGGGTGACGCCGCAGGACGGCGTCGATCCGGTCGAGGCCTCCGCGGCGGTGGCCGGTGAATCCTCGACCGCGACGTGGACGGTGGTCTGGACCGACCGGCTGACGGCTGCGGAAAAATACCGGGCGAAGTGCTTCCGCGTCGATCCCGTGCCGAACTCGCCGGGGCAGTACTTTGCCTACATCGCCTACGACCTCGACCTGTTCGAGCCCGGCTCGATCGCCAATTTGTCGGCTTCGATCATCGGCAACGTGTTCGGCTTCAAGCCGCTGAAGGCGTTGCGGCTCGAGGACATGCGGTTGCCGGTGGCCTATGTGAAGACATTCCAGGGCCCGGCGACCGGCATCGTGGTCGAACGCGAGCGGATGGACAAGTTCGGCCGGCCGCTGCTCGGCGCCACCGTGAAGCCAAAGCTCGGCCTGTCCGGCCGCAACTACGGACGCGTGGTCTATGAGGCGCTGAAAGGCGGGCTCGACTTCACCAAGGATGACGAGAACATCAATTCACAGCCCTTCATGCATTGGCGCGAACGCTTCCTCTATTGCATGGAGGCCGTCAACAAGGCGCAGGCTGCGTCCGGCGAGATCAAGGGCACTTACCTCAACGTCACGGCCGGCACCATGGAGGATATGTACGAGCGCGCCGAATTCGCCAAGGAGCTCGGTTCGGTCGTCATCATGATCGATCTGGTGATCGGCTACACCGCGATCCAGTCGATGGCCAAATGGGCGCGGCGTAACGATATGATCCTGCATCTGCATCGGGCAGGGCACTCGACCTATACAAGGCAGCGCAGCCACGGCGTCTCGTTCCGCGTCATCGCAAAGTGGATGCGGCTCGCCGGTGTCGATCACATTCATGCCGGCACCGTGGTCGGCAAGCTCGAGGGCGATCCCGCGACCACGCGCGGCTATTACGATATCTGCCGAGAGGATTACAATCCGGCGCGGCTGGAGCACGGGGTGTTCTTTGATCAGCATTGGGCGAGCCTTAACAAGCTGATGCCGGTGGCGTCCGGCGGCATTCACGCCGGCCAGATGCACCAACTGCTCGATCATCTCGGCGAAGACGTGATCCTGCAGTTCGGCGGCGGAACGATCGGCCATCCCATGGGCATCCAAGCTGGCGCCACCGCCAACCGGGTGGCGCTGGAAGCGATGATCCTCGCCCGTAACGAAGGCCGCGACTACCTGCACGAGGGCCCCGAGATTCTGGCCAGGGCGGCGGAGACCTGCACGCCGTTGAAGGCGGCGCTCGAAGTCTGGAAGGACGTCACCTTCAACTATGAATCGACCGACATGCCGGACTACGTCCCCACGCCCTCTGTCGCGATGTAAGGAGAGCAAATCATGCGCATTACCCAAGGCTGCTTCTCGTTCCTGCCCGATCTCACCGACGAGCAGATTTCCCGTCAGGTCCAGTACTGCCTGGAGCAGGGCTGGGCGGTGAACATCGAATTCACCGACGATCCGCATCCTCGAAACAATTTCTGGGAGATGTGGGGCCTGCCGATGTTCGATCTCCGCGACGCGGCCGGCGTCATGATGGAGTTGAATGAATGCCGCAAGGTGTATGGCGACCGGTACATCCGCCTGTCGGCGTTCGATTCCAGTCACGGCTGGGAATCGGTGCGGCTGTCCTTCATCGTCAACCGCCCGAAGGAGGAGCCCGGCTTCCGCCTCGAACGGCATGAAATGGCCGGCCGCAACATTCGCTACACCACCACTTCCTACGCCGCCGATCGTCCGGAGGGTCGGCGCTACGGTTAGGCACGTGTTCGGTCCGGCAGACGAGTTCTCCCTGAACGTGCCTGCGTCTGCCGGATGCACTGCTCCGTCGCTGCGGAAGCGGCGACGGAGTCTTTTCCGAAACGACGCGTGCAGCGCATTGAGGTTAGCAGATGGACGTGGATACCACCCCAATGACTGATGCGGTTAACTTGCGCGATGAACTCGAAGCCGTCGGCATCGAGGAGATCCTCTCGCAGCTCGACCGCGAACTGATCGGCTTGAAGCCGGTAAAGACGCGTATCCGCGAAATTGCGTCGCTGCTTCTGATCGAACGCATCCGCAAGCGGATGGGTCTGACGTCGGATGCGCCGACGCTGCATATGTCATTTACGGGAAACCCCGGCACCGGAAAGACCACGGTGGCGCTGCGGATCGCCAGCATCCTGCACAGGCTCGGTTTCGTGCGCCGCGGCCAGGTGGTATCGGTGACGCGCGACGAACTGGTTGGGCAATATATCGGCCACACCGCGCCGAAGACCAAGGAGATCCTGAAGAAGGCGATGGGCGGCGTGCTGTTCATTGACGAGGCTTACTATCTGCACCGGCCCGACAACGAACGCGACTACGGCCAGGAGGCGATCGAGATCCTGCTGCAGGTGATGGAAACGCAGCGCGAGGATCTGGTCGTGATCCTCGCCGGCTACGGCGACCGCATGGACAAGTTTTTTACCAGCAATCCCGGCTTCCGTTCGCGGATCGCGCACCACATCGACTTTCCGGATTATGCCGACGATGAGTTGCTCGCCATCGCAGAGCTGATGCTGCGCGACATGAACTATCGCTTCACCCCGGATGCACGCGCGGAGTTCGTTCGCTACATCGCATTGCGCAAGAACCAGCCGATGTTCTCCAACGCGCGCTCGATCCGCAACGCGTTGGATCGTCTGCGGCTGCGCCAGGCCAACCGCCTCGTCGCCGATCTCGATCATGTCCTGACAGTGGACGATATCAGGTCGATTGAGGCCTCCGACGTGCTTGCGAGCCGCGTGTTTGGGGAGGGCGGAAAGTCCGCCGAAGCTGGTTAGCGCCTACCTTCTCTGGGGCCGGGATAGACGGGCCACGATCGGCGGAGCTAGCGCTGTAGCGCAGTTTCAGGGATCGCCCTGCGAACCACTTCGCGCATCGCAAAGCTCGAATGGATGCGCGCGACGCCGGGCATCCGCGACAGATGCTGCTTGTGAATCCGCTCGAAGTCCGCGATATCGCGCGCGATCACCTGCAGATGATAGTCATCGCTGCCCGACATCAGGTGGCAGGACACCACGTCGGGGCAACGGGCGATCGCTGCTTCGAACGCGGCGAGATATTCCTCGCTCTGTTTTTCCAGCGTGATGGTGACGACAACCGTCGTGACGAGCCCGAGCGCAGTCGGTTCGAGGTCGGCCCGATAGCCGCGAATGATGCCGGTTTCCTCGAGCTGACGAATGCGACGCGCGCAGGCGGTCGGCGACAGCCCGACTTTTTCGGCGAGCTCGATCTGGCTCGCCCTTGCATCGGAGAGCAACTCCGTCAGAATCCGAAGGTCAATGCGATCGAGCTCGATCACGCCGCTATTCCCTAATACTTAATATCCAGACGCAGAATATCTGCGCAAATTGCCCCCGGCAAGCCGCAATTCGCAGAGAACCGTTGCTCGTTCAAGAGTAGTTTGTTGACATCGGACAGCAGTCTCCAATGCAGGAGCAAGGCCATGCGCATCGGTGTTCCCAGGGAAATCAAGGTCGAGGAATATCGCGTTGGTCTGACGCCGGCGTCGGTGCGGGAATATCTGGCGCATGGACACGACGTGATCGTCGAACAAGGCGCCGGGCTCGGCATTGGCGCCAGCGATGATATCTACCGTTCGGCCGGCGCAGCGGTCGTGGACACGGCAGCCGAGATCTTCGCGACCGCCGACATGGTGGTCAAGGTCAAGGAACCGCAGCCGACGGAATGGCGCCAGCTTCGCGAGAACCAGATCCTCTTCACCTATCTGCACCTTGCGCCGGACACCGCGCAGACCAAGGGGCTTCTCGCATCCGGCTGCACCGCGATCGCCTACGAGACAGTGACGGATGCCCATGGCGGGCTCCCGCTGCTGGCACCTATGAGCGAGGTGGCGGGACGGCTGGCGATCGAGGCGGCGGGCGCCGCCTTGCGAAAATCGGCTGATGGCATGGGCAAGCTGATCGGCGGTGTGCCCGGTGTCGCTCCGAGCAGGATCGCCGTGATCGGCGGCGGCGTGGTCGGCACGCATGCCGCCAGGATGGCGGCAGGTCTCGGCGCTGATATCGTCATCCTTGACCGCTCGCTGCCGCGGCTTCGTGTCCTCGATGAGATGTTCCTCGGGCGCGCTCGCACGCGCTACGCGACGCTGGAAGCGATCGAGGAGGAGATTATCGGCGCCGACGTCGTCATTGGCGCGGTGCTGGTGCCGGGCGCCAGCGCGCCGAAACTGGTCTCCCGCGCGCATCTGGCCCGGATGAAGCGCCGCGCCGTGCTGGTCGACGTCGCGATCGACCAAGGGGGCTGCTTCGAGACCTCGCGGCCGACGACCCATCAGGCGCCGACCTATCTCGTCGACGAGATCGTGCATTATTGCGTCGCCAACATGCCCGGCGCCGTACCGGTGACGTCGAGCCACGCGCTCAACAATGCCACGCTGCCGTTCGGCCTTGCGTTGGCCGGGAAGGGCATCGGCGCGCTGATCGAGGATCCGCATCTGCGCGCCGGGCTCAATGTGCATCGCGGGCAGATCACCAACCGTGCAGTCGCCGACAGCCAGAATTTACCCGCGGCGGCGCCCGAGAAAATTCTGGCGGCGTGAAGCCCGCCGGCTGATGTCCGTGAAGGTCACGGACGCCCGCTTGCGCAGCCGGTCAATCGGCGGGTGAGCCTGTCCGAGCTTCACTGCATTCCAGAACAGCGGCGCCGGGCGCCCTTGGGCATCCCGCGCAGTTGTCTTTCCGTTCGGCCTAACGTTCCCGTTACGCCTCCAATTGCTTGCCGATCGGCAGGGCGCGGATGCGCTTGCCGGTCGCGGCGAAGATCGCGTTGATCAGCGCCGGCGCAAAGGGCGGCACGCCCGGCTCGCCGACGCCGCTCGGCGGCGTGTCGGGGCCGGCAGGTACGATGTAGACGTTCGTTACGGCCGGGGATTCGTCGATCCGGAGCAATGGGCAATCGTCGAAATTGCCCTGTTGCACCTTGCCGTCCTTGAAGGTAACCGCGCCATGTTTGGCGAGGCTCAGGCCCATGATCGCGGCGCCCTCGATCTGCGACTGGATCCGCTCCGGATTGACGTAGGTTCCGCAATCTATCGCTGTATCAACCCTGGGCACAGTGAGCTTGCCCTTGTCGTCAATGGCCACCTCGACGATGGTCGCGATATAGCTGACGAAGCTGCGATGCACGGCAATGCCGAGCCCGTGTCCCTTGGGGACGGACCGTCCCCAGCCGCCCTTGTCTGCGACCAGCTCGACGACCTTGCGAAGACGCGCGGTATCGATTGGATAGCTGTCATAGGGCTCGCCGTAGTTCCACAGGTCTTTCACCGAATCGAGCTTGACGATCCGGGGCGAGCCGATCAGTTCCAGCAGCATATCCTTTTGGTCGCGTTTGGTGGCATGCGCTATTTCGGCCACCATCGATTGCACTGCAAAGGCGCGCGGGATGTTCGACACCGAGCGGAACCAACCGATGCGGGTATGCGCGGCCGCTTCCGGATTCTCGCACTGGACGTTGGCGATCTCGAAGGGCATGTCGACCAGCCCCATGCCGAGTTCGAACGGCGCCTGATGCACCGCACCGGCAGCAAATGTCGAGGCGATGCTCGGCGCGACGCTGCGATGCCGCCAGGCCGTCACCTTGCCGTTCTTGTCGAGGCCGGCCTCGATGCGTTCCACCGAGACGGTGTGCAGGAAGCCGTTGCGAATGTCGTCGTCCCGCGTCCATTGCACCTTCACGGGGGCGCCGAGTTCCTTTGAAAGCAGGGCCGCTTCGAGGGCGAAGTCGCACTTCGACTTGCGCCCGAAGCCGCCGCCGAGCAGGGTGACGTTGACGGTGACATTCTCCTGCGGAATGCCAAGCGTCTTGGCGACGTCCTCGCGCGTTCCGCCCGCGCTTTGCACCGGTCCCCAGATCTCCGCCTTGTCGCCCTTGACGTCAGCGACCGCAACCGGCGGCTCCATGGCGACATGGGCGAGATGCGGCAGATAATACTCGCCTACGATCACCTTGTCGGCGCCCTTCAAGGCGGCGTCCACGTCACCCTCCTTGCGTACCACCAGGCCGGGCTTCCGCGCGGCTGCCTCCAGTTCGGCCCGGTAGGCGACTGAGTCATATTTGGCGTTAGCGCCGTCATCCCACGTGATCTTCAGCGCGTCGCGGCCCTTAATTGCCGCGCCGGTGTTGCGCGCGATCACCGCGACGCCGCCGAGCGGCTGGAATTTTGAAGGCCACGGCCAGCCCTTGACTTCCATGACCTTCTCGACGCCGGAAACCTTCATCGCCTCCGCCCCGTCAAACGACACGGCCTTGCCGCCGGTCACTGGCGGCCGTGCGATGACGGCATATTTCATGCCGGGTAGCCGCACGTCGGCGCCGTAACGCGCGGTGCCTACCGTGATATCGCGGAGATCGACCATGCTGATCTGGCCTTTGCCCAGATAGCGGAAGTCCTTTGGGTCTTTCAGCCTCAAACCTTCGACACTCGGTACCGACTGCTTGGCGGCATCGGCTGCCAGATCGCCAAAGCCAATGCGGCGTCCGCTCGCACTGTGGACGACCTCGTGATTGACGGCCTTCACCTCGCTCGCCGGCACGCCCCAGCGTTTCGCTGCGGCCTGCTCGAGCATCGTGCGGGCCGACGCGCCGATCTGACGCATCGGCATCAGGTAGTGGCGCGTGCTGCGCGATCCGTCGGTATCCTGGTTGCCGAATTTGACCTCGTCGCCAGGCGCCTGCTGGATCCGAACGCGCGACCAATCGGCCTCCATCTCTTCGGCGACGATCAGGGGCAGGCTGGTGCGGACGCCGGTTCCCATCTCGGCGCGGTGTGCGACGATCGTGACCATGCCATCCGGTGCGATCGCGACGAACACACGCGGGTCCACCACGGTACCGTGCGGCATCTCGCCCGCACCGGTCTTGTACGCGGCAAAGCCGGGGCGTGACATCACGGGTGCGGCCAAAACGAAGCCGGCCAGCCCGAGGCCCTTCAGGATGCTGCGGCGTGAAACGTTGTCGACCTTGACGTATCGCTCAAAGCCGCGGAGCTTCTTGGGATTGGTGATGATGTTCATGGTCAGACCCCCGTCGAAGCAAGATGAACCGCGTTTTCGATGCGCTGATAACAGCCGCAGCGGCAGATATTGCCCGCCATCGAATCGCGTATCTGATCGTGCGTGGGTTTCGGATTTTCCAGCAGCAGCGCGGCGGCCTGCATGATCTGGCCAACCTGGCAAAAACCGCATTGCGGGACATTGAGCTGGCGCCAGGCCTTCTGAACCGCGTGATCACCGGTCGGATGAAGACCTTCGATCGTCGTGACCTCCCGATTGACCACGTCGGAAACCGACGTGATGCAGGCGCGCACCGCCTGCTTGTCGACGATCACGGTGCAGGCGCCGCAAAGCGCCTGGCCGCAGCCATATTTCGTGCCCGTCAGTCCGGCTTCATCGCGGAGGAACCAGAGTAGCGAAAGATCGGGATCGCCATCCCAGTTTTTCTGCTGGCCGTTAATCTTCAAAGTAATCATGATCGATCCCCTTCGTAAGCTGCTGATGGTCGCTCCGACGCGAGCGAAAACATTCTTGCTGACCGCTCAACGCCGCCTCGAAATTCCTTGCTGTCTTGTCTGGCTGGGATTTCTTCGAGCCATCCTCCTGAATCGTTATTATTGGCTGTTGTTCAGTAGGCCGACTGGCGGATCGCCGCCATAGAACCATTCTATATTTGCGTCCGCATGTTTGGCGAAAGCGGGGCATCGGGAAAAGATTGCATTTGGTCAGTAACGCTGACGCAGCGACACTGCAAAACAAATTCTCGTCAAACTTGGACATCGTTGTCATGACCGATGCGGAGATCGTCTCTTCCACGTCGCCCGGCGCTGCAGAGTCTTTCACCATTTGCACGCCACAGGCATCGACGTGCACCGAACGCTCCGCGCGAATCCTGCAATTCTCACTCTTGACCGCACGCGCGATAACGCACCGCACACTGCAGAAGGCTGAGCTGTTCTGCGAAATATGCATGATGCACAAATCGGCAGTTACGATCGCGTGAAATGCAATGGACTCCCGTTATTGCTGGCTTTTCCTGGAATCACTGATGCAACTGCAAGGCGCATTGCGCAAAAGACAAATTTGTTCGTCGCCTTTCTTTTGACCGACTCCCTCCTTCAGTTTGTGTCATGTGCAAATCCGATCAGGCCACAACGTCGATCACAAGCACAGACACGGAGCTCGCAACAGCGATGTGTCAGGATCCGACGCGGCGTGCAATGATCCTGACCGCTCTCGCCACGGGCGCTTGCCTGGCGTCGTCCAGGTCCTCCGTTGCCGAGGAAGATCTGCTCGGTAGCAACGAGCGGCCGCAGAAAGCCGACGTCCTGGTTTTCGCCGAAGGGGACCGTGCGGGCGAGGTGATCAAGCCGCAGGATCTGAAAGCCGGTGGACCGCCGGTGCGGGCCTGGCCAAAGGACCCCAAGACGTCGGTTGTCCGCAAGGGCTCGCGCCTGAACGAGGTGCTCGTCGTCAAACTGGATCCGGCCGAACTGGATGAGGAGACGCGCTCACGCGCGGCCGGCGGCGTCGTGGCCTATTCGGTGATCTGCGTCCACACCGGCTGTCCGATCACCGCATGGGTAAAGGCGGCAAGCGGCGACAAGGACGTGTTCAAATGCGTTTGCCATAATTCGGAATTTGACCCGAGACAAAGCGGGCAAGTGGTGTTTGGGCCGGCGCCCCGGCGTCTGCCGGCGCTTCCGTTGGTGGCAGAAGACGGTCCGCTGACGGTGGCCGCGGCATTCGTTGGAAAGGTAGGTGCGCAGCAGGGCAGATGACGGCGGCCGGCCGTCGATCCACGACAAAGACAAAACAGAATTCGTGAGATGAAAACAAAGGGGAGGTTGCGTTATGGCCTTGAAGCAATGGCTTTTGTCGGGTTTGCTCGCGTCCACATGCCTCGTTTCGATCGCTGCCGCCGGTCCGATCGAGAACTACAGCCCGGTGACTGCCGAGCGACTCAAGAATCCTGAGCCCGGCAACTGGATGCACTATCGCCGGACCTATGACGGCCAAGGATACAGCCCCCTCGATCAGATCAACACCTCGAACGTGAAAAGCCTGACGCCGGTGTGGACGTTCTCGACCGGTGTGGTTGAGGGGCATGAGGCCCCACCGATCATCAACAATGGCGTGATGTTCGTCGCAACGCCGATGGGGCAGGTGATTGCGCTCAACGCCAAGACCGGCGACGAGTACTGGCGATACAAGCGCCAGCTTCCCGAGGACCTCTTTCAATTGCACCCGACCAACCGCGGCGTGG
This sequence comes from Bradyrhizobium sp. AZCC 1610, assembly GCF_036924515.1. Taxonomy (NCBI): domain Bacteria; kingdom Pseudomonadati; phylum Pseudomonadota; class Alphaproteobacteria; order Hyphomicrobiales; family Nitrobacteraceae; genus Bradyrhizobium; species Bradyrhizobium sp. AZCC 1610. The sequence goes on from NZ_JAZHRR010000001.1 coordinate 2,253,995, forward strand.
GACTGTGGGAAGACAAGCTTTACCTCGCCACGACGGACGACCATCTGGTCGCGCTCGACGCCAAGACCGGCAAAGTGGTCTGGGATACCAAGGTTCAGGACTACAAGAAGGGGCAGTATCTGACCCTGATGCCGTTGGTCGTCGACGGCAAGGTGATCGTCGGCGGTTCCGGCGGCGAATTCGGCGTGCGCGGTTACATCGTTGCCTACGATGCCAACACTGGCAAGGAGCTGTGGCGAACCTTCACCATTCCGGGCGAGGGGGAACCTGGCAATGAAACGTGGAAAGGCGACGACTGGAAAACGGGCGGCGCACCTGCCTGGATGACAGGCACATACGATGTCGATACCAGGACAATCTACTGGGGCACCGGCAACGCCGCACCCTGGCCGGGCGAAACGCACCCCGGCGACAATCTCTACTCGACATCGGTGCTCGCGCTCGATCCCGACAGCGGCAAGATGAAATCATACTTCCAGTACCATCAAAACGATTCCTGGGACTGGGACGAGGTGGATGCACCGATGCTGATCGACCTGCAAAGGGACGGACGCAGCATCAAGAGTCTGATCCATCCGGGCCGCAACGCGATTTTCTGGGTGCTCGAGCGCAAGCCGGAAGGCATCAAATACGTGGCAGGCTGGCCATTCGTTTATACCGATGTCTGGAAGGGCATCGAGCCGTCCGGCAAGCCAATCGTCGATCCCGTTCACAAGCCGGGCATTGGCAAGCGGGTTGAATTCTGTCCGTCATTGTGGGGCGGCAAGGATTGGCCGTCGGCGGCATATAGTCAGAAAACCGGATTGGTCTACGTTCCGGCCAACGAGAATTTCTGCGGCGGCTTCACCGGAGAGAAAGTGCCGTTGGTTGCCGGCCAGCTTTGGCTCGGAACCAAGCCCGAAGATATCGGCTTGACGCCTCGTCCCGGCGCTACCCACTTTGGCGAGCTGCAGGCGTGGGATCCGGCCACGGGCAAGAAGGCCTGGTCACATAATTTCCCCAAGTCACACCTGTTCGGTTCGGTGACCGCTACCGCGGGCGACCTCATCCTTGTCGGCGGCACCAATGACCGGATGTTCCGCGCCTTCCATGCCAAGACCGGCGAACTGCTTTGGGAGCAAAAAACCAACTCCGGCATCATGGGCATGCCGATCGCCTACGAGGTGGACGGCACGCAGTATATCGCTGTCCAGTCGGGCTGGGGCGTAGACGCGCAGCGCATCCAGGACGCATTGGTGGGCAAGGTCCCTGGCCTGGAGAATAACGTGCCGCAGGGCGGCGTCGTTTGGGTGTTCGCCGTCAAGAAGTGACTGCGAGAAGGCAGGATCCGGCGCCTGGCCGCTGCACAGGCAGTAGTGGCCAGGCGCGCTGCCTCGCCGACAATCTTACGATTTTTCAAGCCGGCCTGTCGCCCGCTTTGCCTGCGGTGAGAGCTAGACACTCGCATTGACGAGCAGCGGATCGACGGAAATCACGAGCTTCAGCGTCCGCAGCGAAAAGGTCGATCGCGTGGGCCGGATGCCTTGAATCCGGTAGAGCTTCTCCCGAAGAAAGCGCTCGTAGTGAGTGGTGTCCGCAAATGAATGTGACAGCGCAAAAATGTGATCGCTCGAAAGTGCTTGCCGTGTGGGCAGCCGGAAATCGGCGGGCGCGTGAGCTGGCCGTGCTGGCATACCGCTTGCAAGCAAAAGGAGACTGATTGGCATCGGTTTGACTGGCCCGTTTCACCTCGCGCGCCGGCGAACTACCGGCCAATGAATTGGCCGGAACCGCCATGACAACCCGAGACTGGGAGAGCCCTATGGATCGCAGGACTGTGTTGAAGGGATTGGCCGGGGTCGGCGGCCTGGCGGCGACGGGCGGCTTTTCGATGCCGGCTCTTTCCCAAGGCGCTGCCGCGCGCACCTTACGCTTTGTGCCGCAGGCTAACCTCGCGAATTTCGATCCGATCTGGGGGACCCAGTATGTCGTGCGCAACGCGGCTGCGCTGGTGTGGGACACCCTTTACGGCCTCGACGCCACGCTGCAGCCGCAGCGTCAGATGGTCGAGTCCGAGGAGGTGTCCGATGACGGGCTGGTCTGGACCTTTCGGCTCCGGCCGGGGCTCAAGTTTCACGACGGCGAGCCGGTGCTGAGCAAGGATGTAGTGGCGAGCCTGACGCGCTGGTCGGCGCGCGATCCCATGGGCCTGATGATCAAGGCGATCCAGAACGAACTGACCGCAGTCGACGACAGGACCTTCAAATGGGCGCTGAAGGCGCCTTATCCGAAAATGCTGCTGGCATTGGGCAAGAACAGCACGCCCTGCGCGTTCATCATGCCGGAGCGCATCGCCCAGACCGATCCGTTCAAGCAGATCCCCGAATATATCGGCTCGGGCCCGATGAAGTTCGCAAAGGGCGAATGGGTGCCCGGCGCCAAGGCGGTGTTCGAGAAGTTCGCCGATTATGTGCCGCGACAGGAGAAGGCATCCTGGCTCGCCGGCGGCAAGCAGATGCTGGTTGACCGCATCGAATGGGTGGTGATCCCGGATCCTGCCACGGCGGCGGCAGCACTTCAGAATGGCGAGGTCGATTGGTGGGAGAGCCCCATCACCGATCTCGTGCCGTCGCTCAAGAAGAACCGCAACATCAACGTCGACATCGCCGATCCCCTCGGCAACGTCGGTTCGTTCCGGATGAACCATCTGCATCCGCCCTTCAACGATGTGAAGGTGCGACGTGCCGTGCTCGCGGCGCTGAGCCAGGAAGACTACATGCGCGCGCTGGTCGGTGACGATACCGCGCTCTGGAAGCCGCTGCCGGGCTTCTTCACGCCGGATACACCGCTCTACACCGAAGAGGGCGGCGAGATCCTGAAAGGCAAGCGCGATCTTGCAATGGCAAAGAAGCTGTTGGCCGAGAGCGGCTATTCAGGCCAGCCGGTCACCTGCGTCGTGGCGCAGGATCAACCGATCACCAAGGCGCAGGGCGATGTCACTGCGGATCTGTTGAAGCAAATGGGCATGAATGTCGACTTCGTCGCGACCGATTGGGGCACGGTCGGTTCCCGCCGCGCCCAGAAAACGCCGCCGGGCCAGGGCGGCTGGGGGATGTTTCACACCTGGCACGCCGGCGCGGACTGCATCAATCCCGCCGCCTACAACGCCATTCGCGGCACTGGCGACAAGGCGTGGTTTGGCTGGCCCACGAGCGCGGCCGTGGAAAAGGAAGTCCTGGCATGGTTCGACGCCAAGAATCTCGATGAGGAGAAGGCTGCGGTGAAGCGCCTCAACAAGGCGGCGATGGACGATGTCGTCTATGCGCCAACCGGCTTCTTCCTGAGCTACACGGCGTGGCGCAAGAACGTCGCCGGTATCGCGAAGGGGCCGCTGCCCTTCTTCTGGGGCGTGTCGAAGAGCGCATGATGGCGCGGTGATCCCACATGCTCTCGTATATCCTCCGGCGTGTCCTCTCGACCCTGCCCGTGATGGGGATCGTCGCGCTGTTCGTCTTCAGTCTGCTTTACATCGCGCCAGGCGATCCGGCCGCGGTGATCGCAGGCGACCAGGCGAGCCCCGCCGACGTTGAGCGCATTCGCCAGGGCCTCGGCCTCGACCGGCCGTTTCTGGTCCAGTTCGGGACCTGGCTCTGGAACATCCTGCATGGCGATCTCGGCACCTCGATCTTCACCAACATGCCGGTCGCCGCGATGATCGCGCAGCGCATCGAGCCGACGTTCTCGCTGATGGCGATTACGCTAGTCCTGACCATCCTTGTCGCGGTGCCGCTCGGCGTGGCGGCGGCGTGGAAGGCAGGGAGCTGGGTGGACCGCACCATCATGGCGTTCGCCGTGTTTGCCTTCTCGCTTCCCGTCTTTGTTGTCGGATACGTGCTTGCCTATGTGTTCGCGCTGCAGTTCGAATGGCTTCCCGTGCAGGGCTATACGCCGTTGTCCCAAGGCGTCTGGCCATGGCTGCAGAACCTCATTCTTCCCGCCCTGGCCCTCGGTAGCGTTTACATCGCGCTGATCGCGCGCATTACCCGCGCTTCCATGCTCGAAGTGCTGCAGCAGGATTATGTCCGCACCGCCCGCGCCAAAGGACTCGACCAGCGCACCATCCTGTTCGTTCACGCGCTGAAAAATGCAGCCGTTCCGATCGTGACGGTGATCGGTATCGGCATCGCGCTACTGATCGGCGGTGCGGTGGTGACCGAAAGCGTGTTCGCCATCCCCGGGCTTGGCCGGCTGACGATCGACGCAATCCTGCGCCGCGATTACCCGGTCATCCAGGGCATCGTGCTGCTGTTCAGCTTCCTCTACGTGCTCGTCAACCTGATGGTCGACGTCACCTACACCCTGGTCGATCCGAGGATCCGCTATTGAGCATCTCCACGTCAAGCACGGCACCGGTGCCGCCGGGCCTCGTCATTGCACCGCAACTGCCGGACCTGCTCATGCCGGTGGCAATCCGGCGCGGCGTCCTCGGCTTCCTGCGCAATCATCCGACGGTTGCGATCGGCGGCGCCTTGCTGCTCTGCCTCGTATTGATCGGGATCTTCGCGCCCTGGCTCGGGACCGTCGATCCGACCGCGCTCGCGCCCGCCAAGCGCACGCGCTTGCCTTCCGCGGATTTTTGGTTCGGCACCGACCTGCTGGGCCGCGACATCTATTCGCGCGTGCTCTACGGGGCACGGGTCTCGCTCACCGTGGGCCTGTCGGTCGCGGTGTTGGCCTCGCTCGCCGGTCTTGCCATCGGCCTCGTCTCGGGTTTCGTGCGATGGGCGGACGGCATCCTGATGCGGTTCATGGATGGGCTGATGTCGATCCCGCCGATCCTGCTTGCCGTCGCGCTGATGGCGCTGACACGCGCGAGCGTCGGCAACGTCATCCTGGCCATCACGATTGCCGAAGTCCCGCGCGTCTCGCGGTTGGTGCGCAGTGTCGTGCTGTCACTGCGCGAGCAGCCCTACGTGGACGCTGCCACAGCTTCCGGCACGCGAACGCCGATGATCATCCTGCGCCACATCCTGCCCAACACACTGGCGCCGATGCTGGTCCAGGCAACCTATATCTGCGCCAGTGCCATGATCGTGGAGTCGATCCTCTCTTTCATCGGCGCCGGCACGCCGCCCACCATTCCGTCCTGGGGCAACATCATGGCCGAGGGCAGGGCGCTATGGCAGGTCAAGCCCTACATCGTGTTCTTTCCTGCCGCGTTTCTGTCCGTCACCGTGCTCGCCGTCAATCTGCTTGGCGACGGCCTGCGTGATGCGCTCGATCCGCGAATGGCCAAAAGCCTCTAACGCATGATCCGGAAAAATGCGTACCGGTTTTCCGATAAGGTTCTGATCTGATGGCGTTGCTCGAAGTCCATAATCTGCAAACCCATTTCCGTACGCCCGAGGGTATCAACCGGGCCGTCGACGGCGTGTCCTTCCATGTCAACGAAGGCGAAACGCTGGCCATCGTCGGTGAATCCGGCTGCGGCAAGTCGGTCACCTCGATGTCGCTGATGCGGCTCATTGCGGAGCCGCCGGGCAAGATCGCGGGTTCCATTCGCTTCCAGGGCAAGGATCTGCTGCAACTCTCCGAACGCGAGATGCGCGCCATTCGCGGCAACGACATTTCGATGATCTTCCAGGAGCCGATGACGAGCCTCAACCCGGTGCTGACGGTCGGCCGCCAGATAGGCGAGACGCTGCGGATGCATCAGGGGCTCGACAAAAAGGCCGCCGAAGCGCGCGCCATCGAGATGCTGACGCTGGTCGGCATCCCCGAGCCGGCGCGGCGCGTGCGCGAATATCCGCATCAGCTTTCCGGCGGCATGCGCCAGCGCGTGATGATCGCCATGGCGCTCGCCTGCAATCCAAAGCTCCTGATTGCCGACGAGCCGACCACGGCGCTGGATGTCACGATCCAGGCGCAGATCCTGCAACTGATGCTGGACCTCAAGCGCCGCGTCGGCGCGGCGATCGTTCTGATCACCCATGATCTCGGCGTGGTCGCTGAAATCGCCGAGCGCGTCATGGTGATGTATGCCGGCCGCAAGGTTGAAGAGGCGCCGGTGGCCGAACTGTTTCGCTCGCCCCGTCATCCCTATACGCAGGGCCTGCTCGGCGCGGTGCCCAAGCTCGGCTCCTCGCTATCAGGTGCGGCGCGGCGGCTTGCCGAGATCCCCGGTCAGGTACCCAGCCTCAAGGGGCGGATCGAAGGCTGCGTCTTTGCCGGGCGCTGTTCGCTGGCGACCGATCTCTGCCGGCAGGTTGCCCCGGGTCTAGAAGAAAAGGGGCCCCGCCACATCGTTGCCTGCCATTACGCGCGCAAGGAGGCGGCCGCGGCATGAGCGCCCCACTGCTCCAGGTCAACGACCTCAAGAAGCATTTTCCGGTCCGTGGCGGTCTGTTCAGCCGCAAGTCCAACTGGGTCTATGCGGTGGACGGCGTGTCCTTTGAGGTCGAGCGTGGCGAGACGCTGTCTCTCGTCGGCGAATCCGGTTGCGGCAAGTCGACTGTCGGCCGGGCGATCCTGCGGCTGTTCGACATCACCTCCGGCCAGGTGGTGCTGGATGGCCAGCGTATCGACGGTCTTTCACCCGGAGGGCTGCGCAGCATGCGCCGCCGCGTGCAGGTGGTGTTCCAGGATCCGTTCTCCAGCCTCAATCCGCGCATGCGCGTGCGCGATATCCTGGCCGAGCCGATCCGCAATTTCGGCCTCGCCAAATCTTCCGCCGAACTCGAGGCGAAGGTTGCGGCGCTGATGGACACCGTGCGCCTGCCGCGCGACGCACTGGGCCGCCGGCCGCACGAATTCTCGGGCGGCCAGCGCCAGCGCATCGGCATCGCGCGGGCGCTCGCCGCGGAACCCGAACTGATCGTCTGCGACGAGGCGGTCTCGGCCCTCGACGTTTCCGTCAAGGCGCAGATCGTCAATCTGCTGCAGGATCTGCAGCGCGAGTTCGGCCTCGCGCTGCTCTTCATCAGTCACGATCTGGCGATCGTCGAGCATATGACGCATCGTGTTGCCGTCATGTATCTCGGCAAGATCGTCGAGATGGCGCCAAGGCAGCAAATCTTTACCGCGCCGAGGCATCCCTACACCAAGGCGCTGCTGTCAGCCGTGCCGGTTCCGGAGCCCGGGGCCATTCGCAACCCGATCATCCTCAAGGGCGACGTGCCGAGCCCGATCAACCCGCCCAGCGGTTGCCGCTTCCACACAAGGTGTCCATACGTGTTCGATCGCTGCCGGACGGAAGAACCCGAGCTTCGGTCGACCGAAGGCGGTCAATGGGTGGCGTGTCATCTCAAGGCGCTGCCAGAGCAGCCGGGATCCGCTCACTGATCCTGTGCTGCGGCGCTCGCTAATCTACTTGGTGCCGTAGGCACGGTCGCCGGCGTCGCCGAGACCCGGCACGATGTAGGCGTTGCCGTCCAGCCCCTGGTCGATCGCCGCAAGCCAGATCGGAACGTCCGGATGAATGCCGCGTATGCGCTCGACGCCTTCCGGCGCGCCGATAAGGCAGACCAGTCGAATGTCGTTCGCACCACGCTCTTTCAGCCGATCGACCGCGGCGACGGCGGAGTTCGCCGTTGCCAGCACCGGCGAGATCACGATCACCAGCCGCTCATGCAGATCGCTCGGCGCCTTGAAGAAATACTCTACCGCCGTGAAGGTTTCCGGCTCACGGTAAAGGCCGATATGCGCAATCCGCGCGGTCGGCACCAGATCGAGCATGCCTTCCGCAAAGGTCACGCCGGCACGCAGCACCGGTGCGAACACGAGCTTCTTGCCCGCGATCTGCGGCGACTTCATATGCGCAAGCGGCGTTTCTATTTCGATATCGGCCAGCGGCAGATCTCGGGTGACCTCGTAACACAGCAGCATCCCGATCTCCTTGAGGAGTTCGCGAAACGACTTGGTTGATCTGTCTTTCTGCCGCAGCAGCGTCAGCTTGTGCTGTACCAGCGGGTGATTAACGATCGTAACGCCGTCCATATCTGTGACCTCGGATCTAGAAAACCGTGCCGTCGCTGATGACTTTCACCGGAGGCGACGCGTCGGCGCGACGTTCGCGCGCCAGCCGTCGGCCCGCAGCCCACGTGCCGCCCTCGAGAATTTTCGCCAGCGGCATCGACGTGGCATCGCGCCCAAGCCGGTGCCGCAGACCATCTGCGACGCGGTCGAGCAGCGCCACCGTCAACGCACGCCACTCCACGACAAGCTGTGACGATACTTCGTGTTCTTGCTGCGCCGCTTCTGCATGGCGAAACGTGAGCACGCCGGTATCGACGAACAGCCCGCCATTGCGATATTCCGCAAGGCCGGTCAGGCCATCGATATCGGTCACGCTGATGCCGGATGTTTGCAGCGGCTCGATGAGAGAATAGGCCAGCCATTGCGAGAGCTTGTGCAGGGGGACCAGGCCGCTGGTTGCATCCGCGGTCGTCAATGCCGGATGCCGCCAGCAGTCGCCGAGCGCGACCCCTCCCAGCGTCAGCCGTGATGGCCAGATCGGCCCGAGTTGTTGCAGCAGTTCCGCTAAAATCGTGGGCGCCGGCAGCGTTCCACCGGCCGCCAGCATCGCAAGCCGGTCGAACAGGCAGCCGGGCCGCGGCGTGTCGCGGCTGCCGAATATGTCCGGCTTCGAGGTCACCAGCTGGCCCAGGCGACGCAACAGGTCGGCGCGGCCGTCCAACCCTACCAGCGGATTGGCATCCGAGACCTGCATGCCGCGCTCGAGGTCGGCAACGCCAAGATTCGCGAGCACGTCGGCATCGACGCGCAACGGCTCAAGCGGCGTCGCCGAGAAGGCGCCACCCGCGAACATGGCCAGGCTGGCCAGCCCCAATCCTTCCGAGCGGCCGATGGCTGATCCGGTTTTTGGATCGCGGTAGCGCCACGATGGACCGGCGCCGGCATCGAGGAAGACGCTGACGATGGCCAGATCGAATTCAGCCCGGGCGCGGGCGGCCCGATCGGCCCAGCCGGTCCGGTCGGCAACGGTAACCCAACGATCGTCTCCATTGGCGACGAAGTGCCGCCAGCGCGAATGAAACGGCACGTCGAACGACGGATAGGCCTTGCGCGTTGTTTCCAGCACCAGATCGATTGCGCTGTCCATGCGATCGAGGTCAATGCGGAAATTCGGCAGCTTGCCGTCAAGGCCGATCGCAAGCATGCGATGGGCGCGCTCGCGGACCGCCTTCGCGCTTAACAATGTCAAAGCGGCTGACGTCTCCGGGTTGGTAGTGGACAAGGCCGCCGCCTCTCTCAGTATTTTTCGAGCGGACGGCCGACCGAGTTGATCAAGTCCTCCTGCTGTAGCGGTTCGGGCGTGTAGTAACCCGCGGCCTTCTTTGCCGCGATTTCCACATGCGCGTCGGCAGGCACAAGATCATCGGGAAGCGGCACGCGCTCGACGATTTCGATGCCCTGACCGGTCAGCGCGTCATGCTTCATGTCGCTCATGGAAATGAAGCGGTCGATTCGCTTCAGGCCGAGCCAGTGCACCACATCCGGCATCAGTTGCTGGAATCGGGCGTCCTGCACGCCGGCGACACATTCGGTGCGCTCGAAATACTGCGCGGCGGCATCGCCGCCTTCCTGACGCTTGCGAGCGTTATAGACGAGAAACTTCGTGACCTCGCCGAGCGCGCGGCCTTCCTTGCGGTTGTAGATGATGATGCCGAGCCCGCCGGTTTGGCCTGCGCGCGCGCATTCCTCGATGCCGTGAATCAGATATGGACGGCAGGTGCAGATATCAGAACCAAACACATCGGAGCCGTTGCATTCGTCATGCACGCGGCAGGTTATCCTGGTGGAGTGGTCCGGAAGTTTGCTGACGTCGCCGAACAGATAGGCCGTCGTGCCGCCGATCGGCGGCAGAAAGACCTGCAGATCGGGTCGTGTCACCAGTTCCGGAAACATGCCTGCGGTCTGCTCGAACAATTGTCGGCGCAGATTGTTCTCGGTGGTGGCGAAGCGCGCCGCCAGGCCGGGCAGATACCAGACCGGGTCGATCGCAATCTTGACCACGGAGACGCTGCCATTCTTGTGCACGACCTCGCCATCTTGCTTGAGCCGCCCGGCTTCGATCGCTGCTTGCAGTTCGGGCAGATCGAGACGGGCACGTGTGATGGCAATGCTTGGACGGATGTCGATGCCCTCAGCGATCTCGTTCGCGAAGTTTTCCGCGGCGAGATGTCCCCAAGGATCGAGCGAGACGATCCGCTGCGGCTCGGCCCATTGTGGAAACGGCCCGATCGTTTCAGCAGGGTGGGTGTTGGTGAGATCCGGACGTCGGATCGGGTCCAGGGCGCCGGATGAAACGGCGAGCGCGCGATAGACCGAGTAGGAGCCGCCATGTGTGCCGATCACGTTGCGGTCCGCCGGACGTGACACCGTGCCAATCACCGGTCCGCGTTCGCGCGCGCTGGCTGCGCCCCAGGTGATCGGGAATTTGAGCTTGGCACCCGGTGCCGGGTGCGACGTAATGCGAATATGATCAATCCGATTGGAACGAGTCATCGCCACGAACCCTGAAACGGCGACGGCCCGCCTGAATAGACGGGCCTGGTCACCAAAAATGAAATCTCAGCAGCGGTTGCGGCTGAGACAGTAGTATAATCAGATTTGGAGCGAGCACAACGGCGATTTGAACGCGGTACCGTTGGGGCCACCTCGGCCGTTAACCCTTTCGACGCAGGGGGCGGCGCTGCCGGTGGTTGCGCCGCCGCGGGTCATCGCCGCAGCGGTGGGATCATTCGTCATGCGCTTGGCGTACTCGATCAGGGGGCGCGCGGCCCGCACGAAGACCCCTCGCTTCGTTGCGTTGGGCGATCGCTGCCGCATCAGTACTTCCGGTCACGGGTTGCGAGCAGAAACGCAGAACTGACGTGCGTCACGCGGATTGTCTCCGGAATTGACTTCGTGTGAACCAAAACTTTAACTGCCGACTTCGATCGAGCCCGACAGGACTCCGAGCTCCGCAGACTGCTCATTTTCATGCAAGCGCCGCCTTAAATGGAAGCATCCAGAAAGTTATCCATGCGCGTCATCAATGTTGCCGCAGCCCAGCTGGGCCCGATTCAGAAAGCCGACAGCCGCGAAGCCGTCGTCAAGCGCATGATCGCGCTGATGGATGAAGCCAAGGCGAGGGGGGCCGACCTGATCGTCTATCCGGAGCTCGCCCTCACCACGTTCTTTCCGCGCTGGTACATGGAAGATCAAGCCGAGGTCGACGCCTGGTTCGAACGCGAGATGCCGAATGCGGCAGCAAGGCCTTTGTTTGAGCGGGCCGCCCAGCACAAGATTGCAATGAATTTTGGCTATGCCGAACTGACGCCGGATGGGTATCATTTCAACACCTGCATCCTCACCGACAAGTCCGCGAAAATTGTCGGCAAGTACCGCAAGATTCATCTGCCCGGTCATTCGGAGTTCGACACGGCACGCGCCTTCCAGCATCTGGAGAAGCGCTACTTCGAGCCGGGCGATCTCGGTTTCAACGTCTGGCGCGCGCTCGGCGGCATCTTCGGCATGGCGGTCTGCAACGACCGGCGCTGGCCGGAGACCTATCGCGTGATGGGCCTGCAAGGCGTCGAGATGGTTCTGATCGGTTACAACACGCCTTCGGTCAATGCCGAGAAGAGCGAGGAGGGGCCTGCGAAGCGGCTGTTCCACAACCGGCTCTCCGCGCAGGCCGGCGCCTACCAGAACTCGACCTGGGTCGTATGCGTTGCGAAGGCCGGGGTAGAGGATGGCCACCCCTTGATCGGCGGCAGCCTGATCGTCGATCCGGACGGTGAGATCGTCGTCGAGGCCAGGACCGAGGAGGACGAACTGCTGGTCCACGCCTGCGATCTCGACGCCACCATCTTCGGCAAGAACACGATCTTCAATTTCGCGCGTCACCGCCGCATCGAGCATTACGGCCTGATCACCAGCCGCACCGGCGCGGTGCTGCCTCCGGAAAACTAGATGTCCGGCATCTCCTTGCTAGCCTGCGACGGAGCGGCCGAAACGTCCGACCAAAGTCAGTGATGCGAGAACTGCACCGTGCCCAGCGCCATGGTCACGGCCGCCTGGGTCGGATCGATCACGGGAATCCCGAGCGCCTGCTCCAGCGGTCGGCGGTGACGCGCCATGCCCGCACAGCCCATCACGATGGCGCCGGATCCGTCTTCGTCCTTGAGCGCGCGTCCGACCTCGATCATCTTCGCGAGCGTTCCTTCGCCCGACGCTGCCTCCGCCACGCTCATGTTGAGCGGCCGCTCCCTGGTCAGGCGATCCATCAGGCCCATCTGCCTGAGGTAACGGACATGGCGGCGAATCGAGCGCTGCGCGATCGCAATGACGCCGAAGGTTTCAGCGCGCGCGAGCGCCGTCAGCACGCCGCATTCGGCGATGCCGAACACCGGCCGGTCGGTTGCTTCGCGGCAGACATGCAGGCCCGGATCGCTGTAGCAGGCAATGACGAAGGCGGCCGAATGGTTGTCACCTTCGACCAGGCGGCGCAGCGGCATCGCCACACCATCGACGTCGGCTTGGCTCTCGATCCCGTAGGGGCCTTCAGTCAGCGTTTCGCAGACGATCTCCGGTCCGCCTTCAAAGCCGAGCGGCTTCAAGGCTTGCTCCAGCCCTTGTGTTACGAGCAGGTTGGAGTTGGGATTGATGACGAGAATGCGCGGCCGGGACATGATGTTTTCCTGCGGGACGACGCGTCGGTCGATACAGCGCGGCCGACAACAAGACGACAATGGAAGCAATGACCATGCCATCCAGTGATGCATGGTCCACTGTCTGCTGCGAAAGCGCAAGGGAGTGTTGCGGCACAGGGAGTGTAGCGGCACGATCCGTGCTTTTGTTCAGTCAATGCAAGACATAGGATTCAGGACTCAATAGTTGGAGAGTTTGCCATGACCGAGCCTGCCTACGATCTTCTCATTCGCGGCGGACGCGTCGCGACCGCAAGCGACGTGTTCGAGGCCGACGTTACCATTTCCGGTGAGACGATTGCAGCCATCGGCCGTGGGCTGCCGGGCGCGCGGCGGGAGATCGACGCGCGGGGCAAGCTGGTTCTGCCCGGCGGTGTCGACAGCCACGCCCATATCGAGCAGCTGTCGGCCGCAGGCATCGTGAACGCCGATACGTTCGAGAGTGCGACCGTCTCGGCAGCCTTCGGCGGCACCACCACCGTGATCCCGTTCGCGGCCCAGCATGTCGGCATGAAGCTGCCGCAGGTGCTGGAGGAGTATCACGCGCTCGCGAGAAAGGGCGCTGTCATTGACTATGCCTTTCACATGATCATCGCCGATCCGACCAGGGAAACGCTGGACGCGGATCTGCCCGCACTGATCAAGCAGGGCCATGGCTCGATCAAGATTTTCATGACCTATGATCGCCTGAAAATCGACGACGAACCGCTTCTCGACATTCTGCTTGCGGCGCGCGACGGCGGCGCGATGCTCTGTGCGCATGCCGAGAACCACGGGATTATCTCCTGGATGGTGAAGCGGCTTCTCGCCCGCGGCTATACCGATCCAAAATATCACGCCATCAGCCATGCCCGCGTCTCGGAAGCGGAGGCCTTCAACCGGCTGATCGGCATGGCCGCGCTCATCGATCAACCGATCATGATCTTTCACGTGTCGACAGCGGAAGGCGCCAGGGTGATCCGCGATGCCCGCGGGCAGGGGCTGAAGGTGTTCGCGGAGACCTGTCCGCAATATCTCTTTCTCACCGCCGACGATCTCGACAAGCCCGGCGTGGAAGGCGCCAAATGGATGTGCAGTCCGCCACCGCGCCGCGCCGCCGATCAGGAAGCGCTGTGGCAGGCGCTTGCCCTCGGCGATCTCCAGACCGTTTCATCCGATCACGCACCGTACCGGTTCGACGAAACGGGCAAACTGCGCGCCGGCTCCAATCCCAATTTCAAGCAAGTGGCGAATGGTCTGCCGGGGCTGGAAGTCCGCTTGCCGGTGCTGTTCGACGCCATGGTGTCTGGGGGGCGTCTGGGGCTTGAAAAATTCGTCGAACTGACCGCGACCGCACCGGCAAAGATCTACAATTTGCATCCGCGCAAGGGCTCGATCGCGGTTGGCGCCGATGCGGATATCGCGATCTGGGACCCGGCGCGCGAGGTCACGCTGAGCGACGCGATGATGCACGACCTCGCAGGCTATACGCCGTTCGCTGGCCGCAAGTTGCGCGGCTGGCCGATTACGGTGCTGTCGCACGGGCGCGTCATCGTGGCGGACGGCAAACGTTCGGTCGAAGCGGGCTCCGGACGTTTTCTCGCACGCACGGGAGGGGAGGCTGCGAAACCGACCGGCCGCCTGATGCCGGACATGGACCCGGAACAGAATTTCGGCGCGACACTTCTATGATCCATCCGCCGCGATGTGTTTGGATTGAGCGATGAGAATCCTTGTTTTCGTTGAAGCCCGCCATGCGGCAAGGACGTCGTGCAGTCCGCCGTGGTCGGCAGTGCCGCCGACGGCAATGAGGAGATTGCCGCCTTTGCTGCCGGGGTCACGCGTGACGCCGGAGGAACTGATGAGTTTCATCCGATTTCAGCTCACCTCATACAAGCGGCCGTCCAAAATCGTTATCCTTGATGCCTTGCCGGCCAGCTCAACCGGCAAGATACTCAAGCACAAGCTTGCGGCGTCCTTGCGTGTCGGAGGTGGTGAAACCCCTCCGGCGCGGACGGTCGAATTTTCGCAGACGGTATATCTAACCTGACCGGGAGAACACCCTTGCAGAAGAGAAACGCAACCGTGGCCGTGATCGGCGCCGGAGACTACATCGGCGGCGAGATCGCCAAGAAGTTCGCCTCAGAGGGCTTCACGTTGTTCGCCGGGCGACGCAACGGCGCCAAGCTTGAGCCGTTGGTCAAGGAAATCGAGAAGGCCGGAGGCGAAATCCACGCACGCTCCCTCGATGCACGCAAGGAAGAGGAGATTATCTCCTTCCTTGGCGATGCGGACAAACACGCTCCGCTGGAGGTCTGCATCTTCAACATCGGAGCCAACGTCAACTTTCCGATTTTGGATACGACCGAACGCGTATTCCGCAAGGTCTGGGAAATGGCCTGCTATTCGGGCTTTCTCGCCGGTCGCGAGGCAGCTCGCCTGATGCTTCCCCGCGGCAAAGGCAATATCTTCTTTACCGGTGCGACAGCGAGCCTTCGCGGTGGGGCGGGATATGCGGCTTTCGCCAGCGCCAAGTTCGGCCTGCGCGCCGTTGCACAGGCGGCCGCGCGCGAGTTGGGCCCCAGGAATATCCATGTCGCGCATCTCATTATCGACTCCGGTGTCGACACCGAATGGGTGCGGCAGCGGCGAATCGAGGCGCTTGGCCCCAATGCGCTGGATGACCCCGATCTCTTGATGCCGCCATCGTCGGTCGCAGAATCCTATTGGCTGCTCTATCAGCAGCCGCGCAGCGCCTGGACCTTCGAGCTCGAGATTCGCCCGTTCGGCGAAAAGTGGTAGCGGGAGCCGTCTGCGATGGAGCTTAACCTATCCAGTGAGGAGGCTGCGTTTCGTGACGAGGTGCGCCTTCATCGCGGAGGACGACGCTGGCCCGGCATGCCGACTGGATTTTCTGCCTGGTGCGGACCGATCCTTCGGCCAAGGCTCACGCGGGCATCTCCTTCCCGTTGATCGACATGAAATCGCCCGGGGTCACCGTGCGCCTCCCTGCTGAGAATTTGATCGGAGAGGAAAACAAGGGGTGGGCTTACATGGTATTCGGTGTTGGTCGAATGGGGCGGTGAGAGGTGCGCGCTATTGGCCAGCGGCGCCGGTACTGCAGCCCTCAGCTAGTACGGCAATGCAGTGCTAGACCCGGATAAAATCGATGCAGGTAAATCAATTGAAAAAGTCGGACCTGGTTCAACTAAACAAATGCGCGATGATGAAGTGGTGCCGCTGATTTGCCCGACGTGTCAAATGCTTTCGCGGGATCGCCAAAACCATCCATGCCAGCAACCGCTTGGCTACTTTGCATGGGGTTGTTTTCGATATTTTAGTTGAGCGCGCTGCGCGCCTCCGCCGACCAAAAACAGCTTACGTGCAAAGACTCGCAGCCGCCCCGTGGCCGGTCTGCGAGAGGCGATGAACCTGTCGGCGGCGACTACGCCCTCATTGTCGCTAACCGTACTCGAGTTTTACGATTTACTTAACTTAGCGTTTGCTGCTTCCGCCCTCCGTTGCTCGGTTCTTCCTATCCGCCATGTGATTCAAATACGCCAAGATCAGCCCGAGTTCCTCATCGCTCAGCTCCTCTTCGGCAAAGCTGGGCATCCGCTGCTCGGGCCAAACCCGGACCGAGCGTGGATTTCGGATCAGCGCGCGCAAACCGGCATCGGTGAAGTACTCGGTTGGGTTCATCGGCAAATTCAGATCGGGGCCAGCCGATGCCGATCCTGCCTGGTTCATCGTGTGGCATGTGAAGCATTTGTTCACGAAAAGGGTTTGCCCGTCTCGCGCCGGATGGAGGGCAGGGAGCATGGGATCAACCGCGAGCGTGGGCCACCGCTTGGCTGGCGCGTCTTGCACCGATAAACTGACAAGTTGGTAGGGCCACATCATGGTTGGGACGGATGACGCTTGATCGCCGAGCCATACGACATAGAAGGCGCCTGCGCTCTTATCCTTACCTGGAATTGGCGGCCACGGCCTGTCGGCGGCTTCGATTGCCATATACGCGACGACGCCGTCTTTGGCGTACACCAGATCGCGAGGGAGTTGCGTCACGAAGCCGTCTTGCGCTACCGCTTCCACCACGGCATCGGGCGGAATGGCAACTCCTTCAAGCAACTTCGCGAGCGCCACGGCTCGATACGTCCGAGGAGTACGGTATGCGACATCACGCGACGTGGTGATTTCGACGACATCCGTGCGGGCAAGCAGCGCGTCCCGATCGAAGATTTGGACGCCGCCATCGGCTGACACCGTCAACGTCGGACCGGTTGCCCAAACCGATGTTGGCACTGTGAAGGAAACCAGCGAGAAAGCTAACGTGACAGCGAGCCCGATCATCATCGTAGGCATATCCGAAACATCCCTCGGACGCGGCAATGTTAGACGCACAATGCGACTATCGCAGAGTTACACCTATTCCCAACTCCTCCAGCAGCGAAGCCCAACTCTTCGAAAAAATCTCGTCTCGTGTGGGCCACTGCGTAAGGGCTCTTGACCAAAAGCGCGCCGCTTCGACTAGGCAGCCCTCGCTAAATACAAGAGTAAACAAGGTGTTGTGAACCCTATTCGCCCCCGATTTGTGGTAGCTTTCCTGACGTCCATACCTTGAACAAAGAAAGTTAAAACAGGAGGATGGGCCCGAGCAGACAATCAATCAGATCCTACGGTGCAGTCTGCAGTTTCTCTGCGAGGTCAGCTTTGCCTGAGACCGTACGAGGGGGTGCCCCAGGATAGATGTTCTCGCTCACCTCGAAGAGACGCATGACGGCTCTGTATGAGGAGGGAGAGACGATCATGATCAAGGTGAATGTTAATGGCCAGGAACTGAACTGGGATGGCGATCCTGATCTTCCGCTACTGTGGTTTATCCGTGACGAAGTGGGCCTGACGGGCACCAAGTTCGGCTGCGGCCAGGCCCTCTGCGGTTCATGCACCGTCATCGTCAAGCAGGCGGTGCGCGCCTGCATCACCTCCGTGTCCGACGTCCGCGGCCGCGAGGTAACCACTATCGAAGGCCTTCATCCAACTGGCGATCACCCGGTGCAAAAGGCATGGCGGCAGCTCAATGTGCCGCAATGCGGCTTTTGCCAGACCGGCCAGATCATGCAGGCAGCGGCGCTGTTGATGGATAATCCAAAACCGTCGCACGACCAGATCCGCGAATCCCTGTCCGGGAATATCTGCCGGTGCGGCTGCTACCAGCGCATCGAAAACGCGGTCCATCTCGCATCGACGGGGGTGTGACATGAATATCCTCACCAATCCCAGCAAGCTTCGCGGCTTCGAGAAGCACATCAAAATCGAGAACGTTTCGCGTCGCAGCATCCTCAAGGGTCTCGGCCTCGCCGGCGGGTTCGTGCTGGCCGCCCCCGTGATGACGCGTACGGCCTTTGCATATGAGACCGGCGCCAGTCAGATGCCGCACGGAACCGTGGTGGATCCGCGCGTGTTCGTCGCCATCGCGCCGGATGGAATCGTCACCGTCGTCGCGCACCGCGCCGAGATGGGAACCGGTGTGCGCACCAGCCTGCCCCTGATCGTCGCCGAAGAGATGGAGGCCGACTGGAAGCGCGTTCGGGTCCAGCAGGCGCATGGCGACGAGGTCAAGTTCGGCAACCAGGATACCGACGGCTCGCGCAGCACGCGGCACTACCTGATGCCGATGCGCCAGATCGGCGCGTCGGCCCGCACGATGCTCGAGCAGGCCGCAGCGAAACGCTGGGGCGTGCCGGCGAGCGAAGTGAAGGCCGTCAATCACGAAGTCATCCATAGCGCCAGCGGTCGCAAGCTCGGCTTTGGTGAATTGGCCGCTGACGCCGCAAAGCAGTCGGTGCCGAGCGTCGAGGGCCTCAAGCTTAAGGACCCCAAGGACTTCCGCTATCTCGGCAAGGGCGAGATCGGGATCGTCGACCTCCACGACATCACGACGGGCGCGGCCCGTTACGGTGCAGACGTGCGGCTACCCGGCATGAAATATGCCGTCATCGCCCGGCCGCCAGTGACCGGCGGCAAGGCCGTGTCGTTTGACGGGGCGGAGGCGATGAAGGTTTCCGGCGTCGAGAAGGTGTTGGAAGTGAAGGGCTGGCCGTGGCCCTCGAAATTCCAGCCGCTCGGCGGCGTCGCCGTCATTGCCCGCAACACCGGCGCGGCGATCAAGGGCCGCGACGCCCTGAAGATCGTCTGGGACGATGGCGCCAACGGCAAATACGACTCGGTCGCTTACCGGGCCGAACTGGAGGCAGCCGCGCGGAAGCCCGGCCTGGTGGTACGCAAGGAGGGGGACGTAGAAGCCGCCTTGAAGGGCGCCGACAAGGTGATCGTAGGCGAGTACTATCTGCCGCATCTCGCCCATGTCGCCATGGAGCCGCCGGTTGCGGTCGCTGACGTCAAGGGCGACAAGGCGGAGATCTGGGGACCGGTGCAAAGCGCGGGCGGAACGCGCGAGGACGTCGCCAAGACGCTTGGCATTCCCCAGGAGAATGTCACCGTCAATGTCACCCTGCTCGGCGGCGGCTTCGGCCGCAAGTCGAAGTGCGATTTCGCCCTCGAAGCGGCCCTGCTTTCAAAGGAACTCGGCGCCCCCGTACAGGTGCAATGGACGCGGGAAGACGACGTTCGCAACGGCTTCCTGCACACCGTCTCGGTGGAACGCATCGAGGCCGGCCTCGACAAGAACGGCAAGGTGACGGCTTGGCGGCATCGCAGCGTCGCGCCGAGCATCGCCTCGACATTTGCCGCCGGTGCGGTGCATCAGGCGCCGTTCGAACTCGGCATGGGGCTGGTCGACATGCCCTTCGAGATCGCCAACGTCCAGTGCGAGAATCCGGAAGCGGCCGCGCGTACCCGGATCGGCTGGTTCCGCTCGGTGTCGAATATCCCGCGCGCCTTCGCGGTGCAGTCCATGGTCGGTGAAATCGCCCATACCACCAAACGCGACCAAAAGGATATGCTGCTGGAGCTGATCGGCGTGCCGCGGATCCTCAACCTCACCTCGGTGAAGGATCTGTGGAACTACGGCGAGCCCTACGGCAGCTACCCGATCGATACTGGACGGCTGCGCAAGGTGGTCGAGCTGGTCGCCGACAAAGGCGGCTGGGGCCGGTCCGTCCCCAAGGGACACGGGCTCGGCATTGCCGTGCATCGCAGCTTCGTCAGCTATATCGCGACCATCGTCGAGGTGGCGGTTGACGACAAGGGCAAGCTCACTGTGCCCAGGGTCGATACCGCCATCGATTGCGGAACCTACGTCAATCCGGAGCGGATCCAGTCGCAGATCGAGGGCGCCGCGATCATGGGCCTGAGCCTTGCCAAACACGGCGCGGTCACCTTCAAGGACGGCAAGGTGCAACAGGGTAATTTCGACGATTTCCCGGTGCTCCGGATCGACGAGTCCCCGGCCGTGACGAACGTCTACATCGTGCCTGCCGGCGCCGACACGCCGCCTAGCGGCGTCGGTGAGCCGGGCGTGCCGCCCTTTGCGCCGGCGCTGATCAACGCGATCTTCGCCGCGACCGGCAAGCGCATCCGCGCCCTGCCGATCGGCAAGCAACTTGAAGCCTAAGGCGGGTTCGAACGAGGATAGAAGCGGAAGACCAAGACCAAGGCTAAGCAGCCCGAACGTCATCAGTCGGTAGCCATAAAAGAGCGGCGGGCACCTTGTCCGCCGCTCTCCCTTAGTTCCCCCCGGCAGATACCCGCCAATCACTTCTTGACGGCAAACACCCAGACGACGCCGCCCTGCGGCACGTTGTTCTCGATACCGATGTTGTTGGTCGTCAGGGCGTCCTGGATGCGCTGGGCGTCTACACCCCACCCGGACTGGATGGCGATGTACTGCGTCCCGTCCACTTCGTACGCCACCGGCATGCCCATGATGCCGGAGTTGGTCTTCTGCTCCCAAAGCAGTTCGCCTGTCTTGGCGTGGAAGGCGCGAAACATCCGGTCATTGGTACCTCCGACAAAGACGAGGTCGCCAGCGGTGACCGTCACCGAACCAAACAGGTGCGATCTGGGGAAATTATGCGACCAGACCTTCTTTCCCGTGGCCGGATCCCACGCCTGCAGCTCGCCAAAATGAGTGGCGCCGGAGCGAACCTTCAGGCCGATATCTTCGGGCTTGGTCCCGAGCCAAAGCTGACCGGGAACCAATGGCACCTTCTCGCCGGTAAAGCCGCCGCAGAAATTCTCGTTGGCGGGAACGTAGACAAAGCGGGTCTTCGGACTATAGGCCGCCGACGGCCAATCCTTGCCGCCCCATAACGACGGACAGAACTCAACCCGCTTGCCAATAACCGGCTTGTGAGCCGGATCGACAATCGGCTTGCCCGTCTCGGGCTCAATGCCCTTCCAGACGTCGGTATAGACATAAGGCCAGCCGGCTACATACTTGATGCTGTCCGGCCTGCGCTCGAGTATCCAGAAGATCGCGTTGCGTCCCGGATGGATGAGGCCCTTGAAGATGCGTCCATCCCTTTGCACGTCGACCAGCATTGGTGCATCCACCTCGTCCCAATCCCAGGAATCGTTTTGATGGTACTGGAAATAGGTTTTGATCTTGCCGCTATCCGGATCGAGCGCTAGCACCGAGGTTGTGTAGAGATTGTCGCCGGGGTGAGTATCTCCCGGCCAAGGTGCGGCGTTGCCGACGCCCCAATAAATGGTCCTGGTGTCGGGATCGTAGTTACCCGTCATCCACGCAGAGCCGCCCCCCGTTTTCCAGTCGTCGCCGCTCCACGTTTCGTTGCCAGGTTCACCTTTGCCGGGAATGGTGAAGGTCCGCCATAATTCTTTGCCGTCATTGGCATCATACGCGACGACATAGCCCCGCACGCCGAATTCACCGCCGGCGGCACCGACGATAACCTTTCCGTCAACAATGAGCGGCATCAGGGTCAGGTACTGACCCTTTTTGTAGTCCTGGACTTTGGTATCCCAGAGGACTTTGCCCGTTTTGGCATCGAGCGCGACCACATGGTCATCCGTTGTAGCCAGGTACAGCTTGTCTTGCCACAATCCCACCCCGCGGTTCGTCGGGTGCAATTGGAAGAGATCGTCGGGGAGCTGGCGTTTGTAACGCCAGTACTCATCGCCTGTCTTGGCGTTGAGGGCGATCACCTGGCCCTGTGGGGTCGCGACGAACATCACACCGTTGTTTACGATCGGCGGAGCCTCGTGCCCTTCAATCACGCCGGTCGAGAAGGTCCACACCGGCACCAGGTCTTTCACGTTCGAGGTGTTGATCTGGTCGAGTGGGCTGTATCCCTGGCCGTCATAGGTTCGGCGATAGAGCATCCAGTTGCTGGGTTCCGGGTTCTTCAGGCGGTCGGCTGTCACTGGGGCGTATTTCTCAATCGGGCCGGCAGGGGCAGCGATTGAAAACAGGCACGTGGACGCAACAAAGCTCGACAATAGCCATTGCTTTCTGGTCATGGACGTCATCTCCCTCTTTCTCTCTGCCACCCTTGGTGGTGCGATCATCTGGGGCAGGGGATCCGATGCGACCGCACCCCATCACCCTGGTTGTTGAGCACCTACCTTTCCAACGAATGTCGCAGCTATGGTGAGCGAGCCGTCGGCTATTGCCAGCGGGAGTGCCGGCAGACGCCGGGGCGCGGGCCCGAACACGACTTGCGCGCCTTCTCGCGGATTGAATTCGGAATTGTGACAAAAGCACTTGAGAACGTCTTTGTCGCCCGTCTCGGACTTCAGCCAGCCGGTGACAGAACATCCGGTGTGAGTACAGATGGCCGAATAGGCTGCGATGCCCTCAGCAGAGCGTGAGCGGGTCTCCTCATCCATTTCGCCGGGATCAAGCCTTATGACCAGGATCTCGTTCAACCGCGAGCCGTTGCGGACGACCGAAGTCTTGGGGTCTTTTGGCCAGGCGTGCAGCGGCGGTTCGCCGCGCTTCACGTCATCGGGCGCGATGACGGCGCCGACGCGTTCGCCTTCGGAGACAACAAGAAGATCGCCTTTCTTCGGCCGGTCGCTGCTGCCGGGTTGATCTTCTTGTGCCGCAGCGAACCTCCGCCCCGTCAGAAACGCTCCGGTGGCGAGCGTCGTCAAAAGAAGCGAGCGTCGCGTTTGCTTCGGACACCACATTTGTCTTCTCCAGCTCCGCTATGAGCCTGGATCTCAGTGGCGTGTAACCTCGGCGCTTGACGGCAAGGGTAATGTAGCCCGCGTCGGGAAGACGAGGTTACGCTCAGTCGTGCTACACTTCCAGAAGGCTCAGCGCGGCTTTTCACCGCTGCCTGTCGCCCCGGTCGAAGTGCCCGTGGCTGAGCCCGTTGTCGGCGGAGCAGAGTCAGTCTTCCCAGGGAGCGGGCAGAAGCACCGGGCTTTTCCTGCTCGCCAACATACCCCGACTCACCGGACTGGCGAGTCCTCCCCATCGCAGCGTCACTTCTAAGAACACCAACGCGCCGGCTCGCGATGGTTTCCTAGTTCATCCTGCTATTTTCAAGACAAGGGATGCGGCAAGGCGCGCAGCCGCGCCGCCAGTAAGATACGCAACATAGAAGGCATAAGGCCGATCCGCGTAAACATGATCCCAGCGCGAACGGCCTCAGCTGTCCTTTCTCTGACTGAAACTCGATAAGGTATTGTTGTTCTTTGATGCGACTGAGTTCTCGCAGGCCCTCACGTAGCTCACGCCCGAAGAGCCAGCAGGCTGCCTCCCGAAGATCAGACCCCGGATAGGACCGCGATTGCACGATTGAGTTGAGGATCACTACGACCCATGGAGTCCGGGTCAGCCTGGACCTCGATCGTGGGTGCGACGCCAACGCCTTCCAGCCGCTCGCCGTCGACATGCACGTCCTCGACCGCGAGCAACAGCAAGCCGCCGCCAATGAGGAATGCCGTCGCAGCGAGGACAGCTCCCTCGGTACGGGTACCGATGACCTCGCCAAGCCAGTATTTTTTGAAGCCATAGGCAAGGATCTCCTTGCCGCTGCGGGTGCCACCGTTGACAAGCATGGCGACAGGCTTGCGCCACTTCACGTTCCGGAGTTCGCTGGCACCATTGCGATCAGTGACTTGCATCGTCGGCGCTCGCGTGTTGAACAAATCAAGATACTCGGGAATCGCGCCGCCCCAGCCATCGCGCAGGTCCCAGATCAGCGCGTCGGCTTCGTTCAGCGGATTTTGCGATAGAAGATGCTCGAGCGTCCGCTGATACACGGAGCCAGCGTAACACCAGACATGAACATAGCCGATGCTTCGGCCGTTGGCCCGTATTATGCGGGCGCTGGCCTTCAAGCCGTCCAAGAACATTTTGTTGGGTTCAATATCGACTGGGGTAGCTGATATTTGCATAAGCGCGCCGCCACGACGCAGGCTCAGCACTACTTCCTTGCCAATTTTGTCGCGGAACGACCGTACCGGTTGAAATGGTGCACCGTCGGCGGAGACGATCACATCGCCAGCGAGCAGGCCGGCTTGTTGGGCCGGCGTGCGCTCTAAAACACCGGTAATCACACTGTGGCCCTGCACGTCGAGACGCGAGAGGATGCCAATGCCGGGATAGGAGATACGGCCACCCGGAAAAGCGCGTTCCAGTCCGCGTCGCCTTAGCGCACCGGCAAAGATATCGGAAAGCTGGTAGTACTCTGGTTCGTACCGTGTGTAGTAGCGGGTGTGCGAAGCATGCAGCTCGGAGTGCATGCTATTAGTGACGCTGGCAAGCGCCTCTTCGGAACTCGCCCGTGTGGCGTCTGGCAAGTAACGTTCCCGAACAGCCGACCAATCGAGCCCGTGTAGGTGCGGATCGTAGAATCGGTCTCTGACGGTCCGCCATACCTCCTCGAACGTCGCGATGCGTGCGGATACGGGCTGGGATGTAGCCGAATCCGCTGGTTCTAGCTGCTCGGCCCACGCTGGAGCCAGGGCTGATGCCGCAGCCATTGATGTTAGCCGCAAAAATTGGCGGCGCGACGGTGCTAAGTTGATTGCCTCCTTCATCGTGCAACCTTTGGAGCTCGTCGCTTCACATCAGGTTGGAACGTGATGATGAACAAGCTCTCTTCTAACTTTCATGGTGTTTGTCTGGTCAGGATGTATACTTGCCGTTTCGAGGCTCCATCCGATCGTTCGAACTGATAGTCAAATAGCATAAAGGGATCGCCAGAAAGATTGGAAGAGGTGCAAGCGCTTGTAGCGCATTTTTGAAATACCTTGGGCCATCTCGTCATGGCAGCTCGCGCCCTTTTGCGCGGCCCCACATGGCATTCTTGCGCGAGAGGATGCCTATGTTGCGGAGTGCCTGCAGCGGCCCCAGAGTGACGATGGGAGGTACGCTCATGGACATGCCTAGCAAGGATTTTGCGCTGGCGGGCAGCCTTGAGGAGCTGAAGATCAAGGGGCGGCTCGTTGTGCACGGTAGCCATCGCCCGATCCTCGTCATCTACAACCGCGGGCGCGTCTTCGCCCTCGACAACCGGTGCCCGCACATGGGCTTCCCGCTCGAGCGCGGCAGCGTCGAGGACGGCATCTTGACCTGTCACTGGCACCACGCTCGCTTCGATCTCGAAAGCGGCTGCACCTTCGACCTATGGGCGGACGACGTGCCGATATGCCCGGTCGAGGTGCGCAATGGTGATGTCTGGGTGAAGACCACGTTCACCCATGTCGATCTCGCCGCGCACTGGCATCAGCGGCTTGCGAACGGCCTCGCCCACGACCTTGGCCTCGTCATTGCCAAGGCCATGCATGGTCAGCTCGCGACCGGCGTACCGCAGGCCGAGATCGTACGGCAGGTGGCACTGTTCGGGGCGCAAAATCGCGACGGCTGGGGCGTGGGTCTTACGATTCTGACGGCACTCGCCAATCTCCTGCCTATGCTGCCGGACGAGGACGCCTATCTCGCTCTGTTCCACGGCGCACGCCGCGTGGCGGCGGACTGCGACGGCGAGGCGCCGCGGCGGGAACGCGCGCCGCTTGGAAGCCGGCCGGATCCGGCCGCGCTCAAACGCTGGCTGCGGCGTTGGACAAAAGTGCGCCATCGCGAGGCGGCCGAGCGCACCCTGCTCACGGCGGTTGCGGCCGGCTTCTCCCCGGCTGAACTCGCTGATGCCCTGTTCGCTGCCGAGACCGAGCGGGCGTTCGCCGACACCGGGCACTCGCTCGACTTCATCAACAAGGCATTCGAGTGCCTCGACCTGGTCGGCTGGCAACACGCGGCGGCTCTGCTGCCGACAGTCGTCGGTCAGATGGTATCGGCTCGTGGCGCCGAGGAATCAACTGCCTGGCGTCAGCCCGTTGACCTTGTTGCGTTGTGTGAAAAATCAAGCAACGAACTCGCGGACCTGTTCGCTGCCAGACGCGGCTCGCGTGACTGGTCGGGCCACGCCGCGCTTGCTCAAGAGCTGCTCGGTGACGATCCGGCCAGGATTGTTGACGCGCTCAAGGAAGCGATCCGCGCCGGTGCCGCTCCTGCTGACCTTGGCCAATCCCTCGCATACGCAGCAGCGCTCAGGGTGGCGCGCTTCGGCAATGCCAACGAGTACGCCGACTGGGAGACGGCGCATCACGTCTTCACCTTCGCCAACGCAGTCCACCAGATGCTGACGCGGATCGGGATTGCCAACGTCGACACTCACGTCACGGCCGTCCGCGGCGTATTGCACGGTGCGATGGCGCTCTACCTTGCTCGCTATCTCAATGTGCCGCCGGCGCGCATCCCGGGCGACGGCGGCGAGCAGCTCGGTGATCTGCCCGCGGATCCAGAGATGATCGGCGCCGCCTTGCTCGACGCCTTCGACCGGCAGAGACAGGTCGATCTCGCCGCACGCCTGGTGGCACGGCATCTCACGCTCGGCCATTCGCCGCAGGCGCTGATCGCCACGCTCGCGCATGCGGTGCTGCGCGAAGATGCGGGCTTCCATGCGTATCAGATGCTGGAGGCGGGAGTCCGGCAATTCGGCGCGTGGGGCGACACGGACGAGGGCCGGCACATCCTCATCGCGGTTGCCCGCTATCTGGCGGCCCATTCACCGACCGAACGCGCGTCACTGCAGACAGCCGATATAGCCCGCCGCTTGATGCGGGGTGGCGAGCTACATCAAGAGGCGGGATCGTCCTGACGTCACGCGCTGAGGGCGCATTAAGAGCGATCTGAAAGCAGACCTGACGCGCTGCGATCTTCGCCGCGATCCTGGTGCGCGCTTCGTCGCGTTCGATGCCTGGCAGCGTCAGCTGCAGGTGGTGGTGCATCCTGTCGGCTTCGGCTTCATCCAGCCACTACAGCTTGTAGCCGATCTGGCGCAGTAGGTCTTTCCGCCACGCAATGTCGGCGTCGGTTTCGACACCCAGCGGCGAGGCGCCATCCACCACGCCGAGCACGCCTCGGCCCAGCTCCGTTTGTGCGACGATCACCTGTGTCGGGTTGGCCGTCGCGCAATAGATGCGGCAGACCTCCGGCACCGCGCGCACCGCAGCCAGCACGTTGACGGGAAAGAACCCGTCGCCCAGAAAGATCAGGAAAGTGTGGCCGGCGCCGATGGCCAATGCGTTGTCGCGTGCGAGGGCGAGGGCGGGTTCATCATTCCCCGACCAGCGCACCAGCCGCTTGCCAGAGGCCTCGCAGAAGGCCAGCCCGAAGCGGATGCCCGGAACCGCGCCCACCAGCGCCTCGTGGAGGTCTTCCACGGTCTTGATGAAATGCGACTGGCCGAAGATGAAGTTGGCGTCGTCCGGCTTGGCGATGGGCACCACGGTGAGTTCCATGGCTGCGCTCCTGCAGGGTGAGCTACGCATTCCATGGTAGGCCGCCGGAAGGTGATTGCAAGCCGCCACAGGCGGCCGATTTCGCTGCCGCCCACGCTTCGGCTTCCTCGCGGGGCTCGAACACCTGGACCACTTCGCCGGCCGCGTTGATGGCGCGGAACATCACGGCGGCCCGCGGGGAGCGGCCATGGTCGCGGCAGCGAGTCTGCGAGCTTTCATTACCGGGAATGATGAGCGATAATCACCAGCGCGATGGAAGCGGTGCACGGAGATGGTGAGGGCCGATGCCTGAGCGTACATGCAGTCGAGAGAGCGATATCGATGCCACAAGAGCAAGCGCCCGTTTGGCCGGCCTCGACATCGACATCATTCACCGGCAATCGCCGAATGGTGATTGGGAGCAGATGTCAATTAACCTGCGGGCAACACCGTCCTTCGACGCGCTCGGGTCTTTGTTCGAGGCAGCTAACCCTTTCACGTTTTGGGTGCATGCCACGCGATTTATGTGGATGCCGTGGCTGCTCACGGCGCAGACGATGATGCTGCCGGCAGGCCAGACGCGAACACTCCCGAGCGCCGTCCACCCAGAGCGAGAGGCGCCGACGGCTAACGGTTAGCGAGCCAAAGGATCAGGGAAAGGATCACGCTGACCAGCAGCGATGTTGCGAGCGGGATATAAACGCGGAAGTTCTCGCGCTCGATGACAATGTCGCCGGGCAACCGGCCCAAGCCGACCTTGTTGATCACTGGCCATAGCAGCCCAAGCGCAACGAGCGACAAGCCGAAGATGATGAGCAGACGCGAGATCGACATTGCGCCGAGCCTACGATCACAGTGGGTGAGCCGATTGAGGGAGAGCAAGCGGGATTTGGCCTGCTGCTGTGACCGCGTCCGTCGCACGGCTCGGATGCGTCAGTATAGCGTTTTCGAGCGAAGTGGACACACGCACTTGGGCAAGCTGACACCATGATTGCGCTGTTTACGGATTTTGGGTTGCACGGCCCGTATACGGGTCAGATGAAGGCGGTGCTGCACCAGATAGCGCCGGGCATACCTGTTATCGACCTCTTCGCCGATGCGCCAGTCGGCAATCCCAGGGCATCGGCGTATCTGTTGGCGGCCTATGCGGCATGGTTTCCGGTGCGAACCGTCTTTCTCTGCGTTGTCGATCCCGGCGTCGGCGGGACGCGGCCATCCATTTTTCTCGAGGCCGATGGCCGCTGGTATATCGGCCCCGGCAACGGCTTGTTTGAGCTGATCCAGCGCAGAGCTCAAGAGACGCGCAGCTGGGACATCGACTGGAAGCCGAAGCATCTCTCGGCCAGCTTTCACGGGCGCGACCTCTTCGCCCCGGTGGCTGGCATGCTGGCGCGCGGTGATCCGCCCCCCGGCCGGCCACGTCACGATGGCGCAGATCGAAGGGCAGACTGGCCGGATGACCTCTGCGAGATCGTTTACGTCGATCACTACGGCAATGCGATGACCGGGCTGAGGGCGGCTACGCTGCCGCCCGGCGCAAGGCTCGCCGCAGTGGGTCGGGTTCTGGACCGCGCGAGGACTTTCAGTGATCTGCCGCCAGGCGCGGCTTTCTGGTATGAGAACTCCAACGGGCTTGCCGAAATTGCCGTCAATCAGGGGCGGGCGGACCGCGATCTCGGTCTTGCCATCGGCAGTCCGGTCGAGTTTGTCGCATGAACAAAGGTCTGCCGCTTTGACCCGAAGGCAATATTCGACCAAACAGCGCCCTCATCCGCATCGGCCGAAGCCGCCGCAGTGCCGCGACAAGCCGCAGGCCAGCGCTAACAGGCGCCTTGCTGAGCAGACCCGCAAGATCCTGCGCAAACACTACATGAGCAAATACCGGGTGCAGTGAAATCGCGAAGACTGAACTTTGACACAGGTCGCTCCCATTGTCCGTCGGCAGTTCTCAAACCTGCCAGGAACATCCCGCGTGTGGCTTGACTGTGCGTGTGTCGCGAAGATGGAAGTACTCCGCGACGTGGCTGCCGAGCGCGGACCGTGAAAGATGCAAGCTCTTGAAATCGCCGGTGGCTGCGCGATAATCTGTTGCTGGACGGCGCGTCGCGCCGCAGTCTCCGCGAGGATGCCGGAGGCATCCAGTACAGGCCTTAATTGTCGTCACGATCCGCTCGGCCAGGCCTCACGTCCCAACTTCATGCGGGCGCTGCGCCTCAGCCCTGTCCGGATGCAAGGACTCATGTTGCAGCTTGGTACGCCGGCCGCAGCGTCGGCGGCCTCCGCTTGGTGACCGTCGCGGCTACCGACCACCAGACGGTCCCCGACACTTCAGGGCGAGCGGTGGATTTGAGAAGTCAGCCCATTGGTCGAGGGAGGATGTGCCATGAGAGCCTCGCCAGACTATTCGCGTCGTCGCTTCCTTCATGCCGGCGCGGCCGGCGCAGCAGCAACCGTTGTCGCCGCGGCGACAACGCCCGTTCGTGCGGCCGCCGAGGCGGGTACGCAACCGCCACCCTCGACGGCGACGGCGCCGCGGATTCTGCGCAAGCCACCGCTGCCTGAATTGGAGCGCATCGCCAAATCCTACAACTTGGCTCTTAGCCGCGGCGATCTGACGTCGTTCCGCAACCTCATGGACGGCGTGCTGGCGTCGTACCGTCGCCTGGACCAGTTCGCGGAGCCGACGTTGGCGGTGAAGTACCCGCGGGACGCGGGGTTCCGTCCACCCGCCTCGGACAATCGGCTCAACGCCTGGTACTGGAGGTGCTCGATCAAAGGCGCAACTTCGGGGCCTCTCGCGGGCAAGAAAATCGCCATCAAGGACAATGTGTGCGTCGCCGGCATCCCGATGATGAACGGTTCCAACGTGCTGGAGGGCTACGTCCCCGACGTGGACGCGACGATTGTGACCCGCATCCTCGATGCCGGTGGGGAGATCGTCGGCAAGGCGGTGTGCGAGCATCTTTGCTTCTCCGGTGGCAGTCACACCTCCGACACCGGCCCCGTGCTTAACCCGCACGACCCGAAGCGATCTGCCGGAGGCTCCTCCAGTGGCAGCGCGGCCCTCGTCGTCGCCGGCGAATGCGACATGGCCATCGGGGGCGACCAGGGAGGGTCGATCCGAATTCCCAGCTCGTTCTGCGGAGCGGTTGGCCACAAGCCCACGCACGGGCTTGTGCCATACACAGGTGTCTTCCCGATTGAATTGACGCTTGATCATACCGGGCCCATTGCCCGCACCGCCGGCGATGCCGCCCGGCTTCTCGAGGTGCTCGCCGGAGCCGATGGCCTCGACCCGCGCCAACCGGCGGGACTGCGTACGGAAGCGTATACCAAGCAGCTCACCGGAGACGCCCGCGGCCTGCGGATCGGGATCGTTAAGGAAGGGTTTGGCTGGCCCAATTCCGAGCCCGATGTCGACGCCATGGTGCGCGAGGCGGCGCAGCGCCTGACCCGAGCCGGGGCAACCGTGACTGAGCTATCGATCCCCCTCCACCGCGACGGCATCCATATCTGGAACGCCATCGCTGTCGAGGGCGCCACGATGCTGATGGTCGCCGGCAACAGCATGGGAACCAACTGGAAAGGGCACTACACGACTTCGCTGCTGGACTTCTACGGCCGGAGCCGGCGGGTGCGAGCCAACGACCTTTCGGAGACCGTCAAGCTCGTTGTCCTGCTCGGCCAGTACATGCAAGATAATTATCAGGGCCGCTACTACGCGAAGGCCCAAAACCTCGCGCGCGTGCTACGCGCCGCCTACGATGAGCAACTCAAAGGCGTCGATCTCCTGCTCATGCCGACGTTACCTTTGAAGGCCACGCTACTCCCACCGCCGGACGCGAGCCGCGAGGACTACGTTGCGCGGGCACTCGAGATGATTTCCAACACTTGCCCGTTCGACGTCACTGGTCATCCTGCCGCCACGGTTCCGGCAGGCATGTCGGCAGGGCTCCCTGTTGGCATGATGCTGGTCGGACGCCACTGGGAGGACGGCACCGTGTTGCGCGCGGCTGATGCGTTCCAGATCGTCGGGTAGACAGCAGCAGCGAATAGCCGGCTAACGGCACCGCCGGGGTCCGAGGTTCGGAAACAGGAGGCTCGCGAGACGGCGAGCGACGCGGGCTGCCCTGACATCGATGCCAGGCTCGTCTGCCGAGGCGGAGTCGGGGCCTCGTGCCGGGATCATGAGGAGGTCAGGCCATGGAGATCGAACGTACTACATTTGGCACCATCACGATTGACGGGAAGACCTATGAACACGACGTAATCATTCGTCTGTGCGGCGAAGTGGCAAGGCGGAAGAAGAAGCTGTCGAAGAAGTACTACGGCACCTCGCATGTCCTCTCGAAGGACGAAGCGAAGTTCGTCTTTGAGAAGGGATGTGAGCAGCTAGTTCTAGGTTCGGGCCAGTTCGGCAATGTGCATCTATCGCCGGAAGCTGAGGCGTATTTTGCGAAAAAGGGTTGCACGGTCCTATTGCAGCCGACCCCTGAGGCGATCCATACGTTCAACAACTCTCGCGCTAAGAAGATTGGCCTTTTTCACGTTACCTGCTGAATCGGTACCTGCTGAATCGGTGAATTGCGGTCTGCATCCTCGAAGGCCTGCTACTGCAAGTAGCGCGAGCTACGCCACCGTCGGTCGCCCGCTTTCTCATTTATACCAACTGATACCCACCAACGGGTTCGGGTCGGTCAAGCCGGAACTTGTAGGACTTCCGATCCGTTGTAATGTAAGGGATGCATGTGGAATCCGTATGGCTGCTTCCCGAAGGGCGCAGCGCACAATAAGCAGGCGCGAACCAACGTGCCGGTTTTAGATAGAGACCGACATGGCCGTTGGCGGATCGTTTGACACGTTCCCCAAGCTGCTGGCGCGAAATGCCGCGCAGTTTAGCAGCCGTCCTGCGTTTCGGCACAAGGATCTCGGCATCTGGCAGACGTGGACCTGGGCCCAGGTCGCAGCGATAGTGCGCGCTTACGCTGCGGGCTTGCATCGACTTGGACTGCAGCCGGGAGACACGATCGCCATCGTTGGTTCCAACCGGCCGAAGCTCTATTGGACGCTGATGGCAGCGCAAGTGCTGCGCGCGATTCCGGTTCCGGTCTATTCGGATGCAGTGGCTGACGAGCTTGCTTATGTCCTCGCTCACGCTGACGTGAGGTTTGTTGCGGCGCAAGATCAGGAGCAGGTCGACAAGGTCTTTTCTGTATCCGACCGGGTGCCGCATCTCCACAAGGTCGTCTATGACGAGCCGCGTGGCCTCGACGACTACGACCACGACCGACTGATCGCAATCAGCGATGTCATCGAAGACGGCCGCGCCGCGCTTGCGGCCAGCGCGGCGCTCGGCAGGCAGATCGATGAGTTCACCCGGCAGGGTGAAGGTTCTGATATCTCGATCATCCTCTACACCTCGGGAACAACCGGCGCGTCGAAGGGCGTCATGCTGTCGGCGCGAGGCTGCATCGACGCTGCGACTGATACCGTCAGGTTCGACAGCCTGACCGACAAGGACGTGGCGCTCGCCTACCTGCCGCTCGCCTGGGTCGGCGATCATTACCTCAACTATGCACAGGGCATTGTCGCTGGATTCTGTATGGCGTGTCCCGAGAGCGGCGAGACGATCGAGCAGGATCGGCGCGAGATCGGACCAACCTTCTATTTCGCTCCGCCGCGTGGTTTCGAGGCCATGCTGACGCGGGTGATGATCCGCATGGAGGACGCTGCAGCCATCAAGCGGCGCATGTTCAACTACTTCCTTGGCATTGCGCGGCGGTATGGCGAGTCGATTTTGACCGGAAAGTCGGTGCCGCTGTCTGGCCGGCTGCTATATGCGGTCGGGCGTTTGATGGTCTACGAGCCCCTCAAGAACGTTCTTGGCCTGTCTCGCGTGCGCGTCGCCTATACTGCAGGTGAAGCCATCGGTCCGGATCTGTTCGCGTTCTACCGCTCGATCGGACTAAACCTGAAGCAACTGTACGGTCAGACCGAAGCGTTCCTTTACGTTACCTGCCAGCCTGACGGTGAGATCTACTCCGATACAGTCGGCCCGGCTGCACCGAACGTCGACATCCGCATTGCGGAAACAGGCGAGGTGCAGTTCCGCTCACCGGGCATGTTCGTCGGATACTTCAAGGATCAGGCGAAGTCTGCGGAGGCCATGACATCCGACGGCTACGTCAAGACCGGCGATGCCGGTTTCTTCGATGAGAAGACCGGACACCTGAAGATCATCGATCGCGCGAAGGATGTCGGTCGGCTACCTGACGGCACGATGTTTGCGCCGAAGTATCTCGAGAACAAGTTGAAGTTTTTTCCCAACATCAAGGAAGCGGTCGTTTACGGCGACTCCAGGGATTTCGTTTGTGCCTTTCTTAACATCGACCCGGTCGCTGTGGCGAACTGGGCCGAACGCAACAACATCGCATACGGTTCCTATCAGGAGCTGGCGGGGCATCCGCTCGTCTACGACATGGTGGCGAAAGATGTGGCCGAGGTGAACCGCTCTCTCGCGGAGGGAAGGGTGTTGGCGGGCGCGCAGATTCGCCGCTTTCTCATTCTGCATAAGGAACTCGACGCAGACGATGGCGAATTGACCCGCACGCAGAAAGTTCGCCGCGGATTCATCGCCGAGCGCTATGCGCCACTGATCACGGCGCTCTACGACGGTTCGCATGAAGCCGACATTTCCACCGAGGTCACCTTTGAGGACGGTCGCAAGGGCGTGATCGCGGCACGGGTTAAGATCCGCGACCTGCAAACAATTGGTGCGACAGAACCTTTGGGGAAAGCCGCATGAGGATGTCGGATACGAGCGAAATTTTGCTTCTGGTCCAGGGCGTATCACTGGCGTTTGGTGGCGTGAAAGCGTTGAGGGACGTTTCGTTTGACATCAGGAAGGGCGAAGTTCGCGCCATCATCGGACCGAACGGCGCCGGAAAAACTTCGATGCTCAACGTCATCAACGGCTTCTATCATCCCAATCACGGCGCGATCACCTTCAAGGGACGGACCCGCGCCCAGATGCAGCCGTTCGAGGCGTCCCGTGGCGGCATCGCGCGCACCTTTCAAAACGTCGCACTGTTCAAGGGAATGAGCGCGCTCGACAATATTATGGCCGGCCGCACATTGAGGATGCGCCGGGGCCTTCTGTGGCAGATGCTGCGCTACGGCCCTGCGCTGGCGGAGGAGATCGAGCATCGGCACCGGGTCGAGGAGATCATAGATTTTCTGGAGATTGAGGCGATCCGCAAGGTGCCGGTTGCGCGTTTGCCATATGGCCTGCAGAAACGCGTCGAACTCGGCCGTGCCCTTGCGATGGAGCCGGATCTTCTTCTCCTCGACGAGCCGATGGCAGGCATGAACCTCGAGGAGAAGGAGGACATGTCGCGGTTCATCATCGACGTGAACAATCATTACGGCACGACTATTGCGCTGATCGAGCACGACATGGCTGTGGTGATGGATCTCTCCCATCGCGTGGCGGTGCTCGATCACGGCGTGAAGATCGCTGACGGCACCCCGGATGAGGTCAAGAAGAATCAGGGCGTGATCGACGCCTATCTCGGCGTCGCGCATTAAGGAGCGTTGCGTGATCGCGTTGGGTCAATTTCTTGAAGTTCTGATCGGCGGATTGATGTCCGGCGTTCTGTATTCGCTGGTCGCGCTCGGCTTCGTGTTGATCTTCAAGGCATCCGGCGTCTTTAACTTTGCGCAAGGTGCAATGGTATTGCTCGCCGGGCTTGCGCTGGTTCGCTCGCTCGACCTGCTGGTGGCATGGGGTTTCCCGCTTTGGGCTGCGATCATCTTCGGCATTGGCTTCGCTGCCGTGATCATGGCGATAACCGCCTGGCTGATCGAGCGGTTCGTGATCGGACCTCTTGTCAACCAGGACGGCCTCACGCTGTTCATGTCCACCATCGGCGTGACATTCATCCTCGAGGGTGCGGCGCAGATGATCTTCGGTTCCGATGCTTACCCTTTGCGGCTGTTTCCGACGGACGCCTGGTTCCTGTTTGAAAATCTCTTTCCCGGTGGAATTCTGGTCAACAAGCTGGATGTTTGGGGCGCCTTTATCGCCGGCATTCTGGTCGCGGGTCTCGCGATCTTCTTCCAGCGAACCAAGACCGGTCGCGCACTCAGGGCGGTTGCCGACGACCACTTGGCCGCGCAGTCGGTCGGGATTCCAATCAGCTGGATCTGGTTCGTGGTCTGGCTTGCTGCTGGTCTCGTTGCGCTGGTTGCGGCGACTGTGTGGGGTACCAAGCTGGGCGTACAGTTCTCCATTACCTTTCTCGCGCTGAAGGCCTTGCCTGTTCTCATCATCGGGGGCTTGACCTCCATTCCGGGAGCCATCGTCGGCGGGCTCATTGTAGGGGCGGGCGAGAAGATCGCCGAGGTGTTCCTGGGGTCGCATATTGGTGGCGGTATCGAATATTGGTTCGCCTATGTGCTGGCGTTGGCGGTGCTGCTCGTGCGGCCGCAGGGGCTGCTCGGCGAGCGGATCATCGAACGTGTCTGAGACGAGGAGCTAGTCGTGCTTTATCGCGAGGCAGGCCAATTCAAGACGACCTACGCGGAGGACATGGCGATTTTCCCGATCCGCCAGGATCGTATTGCGCTCGGTATCCTGCTCGCTATCGCCTTCATCGGAGTGCCGCTGCTGGCCGACTTCGACATTTGGCCGTTCGGCAGCGACTATCTGCTTCGCGCCATTCTGCTGCCCTTCCTGATCCTCGCGCTCGCGGCTATCGGCGTAAACATTCTTGTCGGCTATTGCGGCCAGATCTCGCTCGGCAGCGGCGCGTTCATGGCCATCGGCGCCTACTCTGCCTACAAGTTGGGGACCGGCGTTCATATTCCGCTTGCCTGGCTTGGCTTCGCGATTTCGATTCCGCCGTTGCCCGTACTGTTATCTATTTTGCTCGGCGGGCTCGTGGCGGCGGTTGTCGGCATCCTCTTCGGTGTTCCCAGTCTGCGGATCAAGGGCCTCTATCTGGCTGTTGCAACACTCGCAGCGCAGTTCTTCTTTGACTGGGTGTTCCTGCGGGTGTCGTGGTTCACCAATTATGCGCCGTCAGGGTCGGTCAATGCACCGACACTGGATTTCTTCGGTCTGAACGTAGGCACGCCGATCGAGCGCTATATGCTGTGCCTGATCTTCGTAACCGTGTTCGCGGTTCTGGCGAAGAACCTCGTTCGCGGCAATCTCGGCAGACAATGGATGGCGATCCGCGACATGGACATCGCCGCTGAGTTGATCGGTATCCGGCCGCTCTATGCAAAGCTCACGGCTTTCGCGGTTTCTTCATTTATCATCGGCGTGGCGGGCGCACTCTGGGCGTTCGTCTATCTGGGCTCATGGGAGCCGCTCGCGTTCTCGATCGATCGATCGCTGCAGCTGCTGTTCATGGTGATCATCGGCGGGCTGGGATCGATTATGGGTTCGTTCGTAGGTGCGGCCTTTATCCTCATTCTGCCGATCCTGCTGAACCTGATTCCGTCCGAGCTCGGCGTGCCGCTGTCGACAGAAACGATCACCCACCTGGAATTCATCATCTTTGGATCGTTAATCTGCTATTTTCTCATCAAGGAGCCACATGGATTTGCCCGGCTCATATCGATTGGCAAGGAGAAGCTCAGACTTTGGCCGTTTCCCTATTGAAGAGCAATCGGGCTGAGGTCGCACGCGGGTGACGGAGTTTGGTAGAAGGAGTGAGGAAGCAAAGCCCCCGCGACACAAAAGAGGGGCTCAGAGAGGAGGACATCAATCATGCTACGCAACAAACTGATGCTGGCCGCAGCCATCCTTTCGGGCGGGGCATTTGCCTCTCCTGCTGCAGCCCAGAACGAGCAGTTCATCCCGATACTATCCTACAGGACGGGCGCGTACGCCGTGAATGGCGTGCCGTACGCAAACGGCGTGGCCGACTATTACAACCTTGTCAACGAGCGCGACGGCGGCATCAATGGCGTCAAGCTTTTGGTCGAGGAATGCGAAACCGGCTACGCCACCGACAAGGGCGTTGAATGTTACGAGCGCCTCAAAGGGAGGGGCCCGACCGGCGCGGCCTTCATCAATCCGCTGTCGACCGGCATTACATTCGCCCTCACCGAAAAGACCGCGACCGACAAGATCCCGATTATCACGATGGGCTATGGCCGCGCCGATTCCAAGAACGGAGCCGTGTTCGCGTACAATTTTCCGCTGCTCGGCACGTACTGGTCCGCAGCCGATATCGCGATCCAGCACATCGCCAAGGAGGTCGGCGGTTTCGACAAGCTGAAAGGCAAGAAGATTTCGCTGCTCTATCACGACAGCCCTTACGGCAAGGAGCCGATCCCGATGCTGCAGGTGCTGGCAAAGAAGAACGGCTTCGAGTTTACGCCGATCCCAGTCACGCACCCCGGTGTCGAACAGAAGTCGCAATGGCTGGCGATCCGCCAAAACCGGCCGGACTATGTCCTGGTCTGGGGCTGGGGCGTCATGAACGGCACGGCAGTCAAGGAAGCGGCGGCCGTTGCCTATCCGCGCGAAAAGATGATCGGTGTGTGGTGGTCAGGCGCAGAGCCGGACGTGACGCCGGCAGGCGATCAAGCCACTGGCTACAAGGCGCTGATGCTTCAGCATGGCGCAGGCAAATTCCCCGTGCATGCTGACATAGAGAAGCACGTCTATGCGAAGGGCAAGGGGGCCTCGGAGCCTGGCAAGGTCGGCGAAGTTCTCTATAACCGCGGCATGGTGAATGCCATGCTCGGCGTGGAGGCGATCCGGAAGGCGCAGGAAAAGTTCGGCAAGAAGCCGCTGACGGGCGAGCAGGTCCGCTGGGGTCTTGAGAACCTCAACCTCTCTGAAGCACGCATTAAGGAAATGGGCTTCGAGGGCATGTTGAAGCCGATCAAGATTTCCTGCTCCGACCACGAGGGCGCGCGGGACGGGCGCGTACAGCAGTGGGACGGCAAGGGCTGGAAAATCATCTCCGACTGGTACACGGCCAACCAGTCCGACACCGAACCACTCGTCAATGATATTTCCTCGAAATATGCCGCGGAGAAGAACATCCAGCCGCGCGACTGCTCGAAAGAAAGCTGAACGCTTCCCGGCGATCCGGGAGGAGCGTCTCCTCCCGGATCCTTCGAAAGCTGCAACCGTTTGGAGAGGACCGCGTGTCAATCCCCAAGGCTTCTGCCCCCAAGGATTCTACGGCGACAGAAGCGGCAGCGCCGTTTCTGTCGGTCAATAACATCGAGGTGGTCTACAGTCACGTCATCCTCGTGTTGAAGGGGGTATCGCTGGATGTGCCGCGGGGCGGAATTGTCGCGCTTCTCGGCGCCAATGGCGCGGGCAAGACAACGACGCTGAAGGCGGTCTCCAATCTGCTGCATGCGGAGCGCGGCGAGGTCACCAAGGGCTCGATCCTGTTCGACGGCGTCGAAGTGCAGTCCCTGTCGCCAAACGAGGTGGTGCGGCGCGGCTGCATTCAGGTGATGGAGGGACGGCGTTGCTTCGCTCACCTCACGGTCGAAGAGAATCTCCTGACCGGCGCCTTCACACGTAGGGACGGCAAGGCCGCGATCGCGCAGGATCTGGAGCGAGTCTATGCCTATTTCCCCCGTCTCGGGGAGCGGCGTAGTTCGACCGCCGGCTATACGTCCGGCGGCGAACAGCAGATGTGTGTGATCGGCCGTGCGCTGATGTCGCGCCCGAAGATGATCCTGCTCGACGAGCCTTCGATGGGCCTCGCGCCGCAGATAGTCGAAGAGATCTTCGAGATCGTGAGGGATCTGAACGTCAAGGAAGGTGTCTCGTTTCTTCTCGCCGAGCAGAACACCAATATGGCACTCAAATACGCCAACCACGGATATATCCTCGAAAATGGCCGCGTGGTGATGGATGGCGAGGCCAGGGCGCTCGCTGCGAATGAGGACGTCAAGGAATTTTATCTTGGTGTCGCCGGGGAGAAGCGAAAATCATTCCGCGATGTGAAGCACTACAAGCGGCGCAAACGCTGGCTCATTTAGGCAGTGGCGCCAAGCGATCGGCGCGCGTTGAATGGCTCGCCGCGCGAGGCGCGGCGCAAGACCAGACTGTGGTTTTGTCTCGCACCGGCATCCGATCAGTGCGACATCAATGTCGGTTTGGTCATCGAGGCAAGCATACCACGTGTCGTTCCGCCAAGAATAAATTCCCGCAGCCGGGAATGCCCGTACCCGCCCATGACAATGAGGTCGGCACCTGTATCGGCTGCATATGACAGAATTGCATTGGAAACATCGATCTTGCTGACGGGAATGCGCTCAATGGTGGCGTTTACTCCGTGACGGGTCAGGTGGATCGCGATATCCGCACCCGGAAGGTCTGCGCTTTTGGCGCTCTGAGTGTCCGCAACAACAATACTCGTCGTGCCGGAGCGGGTAAGAAACGGCATGGCATCGGCGACCGCTCGGGCGGCTGCCCGGCTGCCATCCCAGCACACCATGACATGATCGAGTTTGAGGCGATCCTGCTGAATAAAAGGTACGATGAGCACCGGTCTTCCGGATTCGAACAGCGCCGCCTCAATAACGATATTCGTTCGATGATCCCGGTCCCTTTCAAACTGGCCAATGACGGAAAGATCGAATCGTCTTGCGATATGCGCAAACTGGGTTGGTACGTCGCCAATGTCAGCTTCAATCCTGCGTGTCTCGGCTGAAACGCCGGCGCGACGCGTCGCCTCGTCAAACGAGGTGGCCACGGACTCTGCGTGTTCTCGGGCTTCAGCTTGCTGTGCTCGAATAAAGTTAGCCGACAGGTCAACGCCACCGACTATTGCCGGATAGAAGGAGGTCCCCACGACGTGTGCGCCGAAGGTCTCCGCAACCGATACAGCGTAATTGGAAACGCCATCTTGCGATGTCCCGTAAGACAGGTTGACAAGAATATCTTTGATCATGGGTCTGCCTCCAGTTAGGTGATCGCGCATCTACGCGTGTGCACTTCGACTTTCGTGTGCACGCTGTGTGTGCACTGAGAATGCGAAAGCGCGATTGTCGCTTCCAATCTGGACCTATTTGATCCTAGAAGAACTAGGATGCCGATGCTTGGTCGCGCGAAAATTTTTCAGTCGGTCCAATCACATCGGATCGAGTGGAGGCAAGATAGATCAATGAAATGAACGACTTACACTGGAAATTATCTACAGCGCCCATGATGGATTGGAGTGAGAGTTCAACTCTTTCAACTAGTTGGAAGGCGTGTGCACGACGTGTGCACCGGGAGATCTAGAAAAATCAATTGAATGCAAGCGGCGGTCGTTCGTTGGATTGATGTGACGTCCGCAGAAGCCGCGCGGCCTAGGCGGCATAGAGACAAGTCGTTTGTGCACCTCCCATCGTTGCGAAATAACCTTCAGCGTCCCGAGCGCACAAAGTACTTTGGTACGTCTCGCGAAGCGGACACAATCCGCTTCCTCCGCGAAGGTGTCCGGGATCCACGGCAAGGTACCACTGCCCACATCCGAACGGGCGTAACCGATATCATGTCAACCGTCCGAACGTTTGCGATCCGAATTGGCGACTCGGCTTTTGGCTTGCCGAGGTGACATTCTCTCTTGAGTGCGGCAGGCGTCCGTCCAGTCGGCGCGCAGCAATTTCGGTGGGGCAACAGCCATGGATCGTCGGAGTGTATCGGAGGGCGTTCCTCTCGGCCGCAAGGATCTGTTCGGGCACGATGCCCCAGGCTCGTGGTGGCTTCCCCCGAAATCGTGGTCACTCTTCCCGATCCACACGGGAGATAACGGCGCCGGCAATGGTGGCAACGGCCATTTTGCAGGGAGCCTGATCGAGAGGAGCTACGCTGCTTTCGAACCGCTCAACGTGGCGCAGGCCGGCTCCCATGCCACAGCCAACGCCTATCAGACGAACATCGTGTATGTTGATCAGTCCGCGACCCAGACCGCGGGAATCGGCGGTGATGGCGGCAATTGGAATGCCGCATCAGGCGGAATGGTCGGCGCGTTCGGGTCTGTCGTCCCTGGCGTGATCGGTACCGGTGACAACAGCGCCGGCAATGGTGGCGATGGCCACTTTTCCGGATCGATGGTGCATGCGCCCGTCGCGGTCTATAGCCCGATCAACATCGCGGTGGCGGGCTCCCATTCGAAGGCCGACGCCCATCAGACGAACATTGCCTATTTTGATCAATCCGCGACCCAGATCGCGGGAGTTGGCGGTAATGGCGGCAATGGCAATGCCGCATCAGGTGGAAGCGTCGGCGCGTTCGGGTCTGGCGCCTCGGGCGCGATCAGTACGGGTGAGAACAGCGCCGGCAACGGTGGCGATGGATACGCTTATGGGGGCATCATTCACGCGACCTTTGCGTTTTACTACCCGATCAACATCGCTGTGGCGGGATACAATTCCACTGCTCACGCCGAGCAGACAAACGACGTCGTGTTCGATCAATCCGCTGTTCAGATGGCCGGCGTCGGCGGTGATGGCGGGAACGGCAACGCCGCGTTTGGCGGAACTGCGGACATTTTCTCTTCCATCTTCGATTTGATCGGCTCTGA
This sequence comes from Bradyrhizobium sp. AZCC 1610, assembly GCF_036924515.1. Taxonomy (NCBI): domain Bacteria; kingdom Pseudomonadati; phylum Pseudomonadota; class Alphaproteobacteria; order Hyphomicrobiales; family Nitrobacteraceae; genus Bradyrhizobium; species Bradyrhizobium sp. AZCC 1610. The sequence goes on from NZ_JAZHRR010000001.1 coordinate 2,295,948, forward strand.
CGTCATCGCGACCGGCCACAACAGCGCCGGCAATGGCGGGAATGGCCATTTCTCAGGAAGCCTCGTCGACATCAACGTGGCCATTTACGCGCCGATCAACATTGCGGTCGCCGGCTACAATTCAACTGCCGAGGCTCATCAGAGCAACCACGTTCAGTTCGATCAGAGCGCGATCCAGATTGCCGGCATCGGTGGCGACGGCGGCTACGGCAACGCTGCGCTTGGCGGCGATCTCGCCATGCACCTGTTGGCGGACCTTCACTTGCTGGATCACCTTGCCTAGAGCCTTTTCCCTTTTCGATCGAATCGAAACGGCGCCCCAGGTTCTGATTTGACGCGTCGTGCTGGCGCGAACCTCTCAGCTTCACTTGAAAAGGCTCGAGCGGCGTTGGAGCTGTCCGGATCCCGGCAGCGAGAGCGTAGCATTTCGGGCGTACACCCTCGCTCGGATGACATCAGCTTTGGCGGCTAGACCGAGCCGGTGTGCAAATTCAAGATCGTTGCCGTCCACATTGGGACGCACAGTGTGCAAACCGCATCAGGGAGACTCACATGGCAAAGGCATCATTTCCTTCCGACACGATCGTGTTCAAGGCCTCGACCGGCGGCAACAGCGCGGGGAACGGTGGAAACGGTTACAACGAGGGCAATATCATCAGCAACCCGAGTATCAAGTTCGAGCCGACCAACAAGGCCGAAGGCGCCGACGTCCACGTCAAGAACGGCGATGACGTTTACCAGAAGGCATACTGGGACGCCGGCGGTGCGAATGCGAAGGCGGAGAAGCATTCCAAGGCAGAGGGCGGAAAGGCCGTGTCGAACGGCGACCAGGAATCGAAAAGCGGCCATAACAAATCCGACGTGGATGCCAACACGAAGGCCTATCAGGACAACTGGCTCGCTGCGGACCAGAGCCAGACTGTGATGGCCGGCGTCGGCGGAGACGGCGGAAACGACAACAAGGCGGAAGGTGGGGACATCTACTTCAAGGCCAGCATCGAATCCGCGAACCTGAACGACGTGCTTAACGATTCCAAGTACTTCCATATCGACGATTCAGGCATGTTCAGCTGATCAATGCCTGTGTGGGGTGAGGCCGGCGGCGCAATGCCGCCGGTTCTCAATTCGTCGCGGAGTCGACGAGGAATGAGCGGAAGGCTCGGACTTCAGATCTGGCGGGACCGCAATGCTGATGCCACCGCTCCAGCCGCAGAAAATGTCACCGCCGCGGACGCCGTTGAATTCGGCGCTGCGGGCGTGCGCGGGGTCGCTCGGACTCGTTTTCGCATATAGCTGCAGCTACAACCTTCTTCTTCTCGCGCCTTCCATCTATCTGCTTCAGATCTATGATCGCGTGCTGTCGAGCCGCAGCGGCGCTACGCTCCTGATGCTGGCGCTCATCGTTGCGTTTACCGTCGTGGTTGGCGGCGTGCTTGATGCGCTGCGCCGCGCTGCATTGGGCCGGATGGGCGAGTGGCTTGAAGAAGAACTCCATCCGTCAGCGCTGTCCGCGTGCTTCAAATGCGCCCATGCCGATCGGGCGCGGGCATCGGAGGCATATCGCGATCTTGCGATCCTGCGTCAGTTCGCTCAGTCCGGAGCCTGCTCGACCTTGTTTGACGCGCTCTGGACACCGCTCTTCCTCGGCGTTCTCTTCCTCGTGCATCCCTTGCTCGGAGTGATAGGCGTGCTCAGCGTGCTTTTCCTGCTGGGTCTCGGGCTTGTCGAAGACTGGCTCACGGAAGCACCGCTGGCGCGGTCAGCTGGCGCGCTGACGAGGAGCCAGGGATGGTTCGGCATGGCCGCCGCAAACCTCCACGTGATCAGGGCGATGGGAATGCTCGACGGCGCCGCGCGCCTGATCTGCCAGGCTGCGCAGGACGCAAGGAGCGAGCAAGAGGTGGTCCAACGCCGCCACGAAACCATCATGCTGATCTCCAAACCCGCGCGGGCGCTGGCGCAGGTACTGATCATGGGCTCTGCCGCCTGGCTCGTCCTGGAACAGAGCAGAAGCCCCGCTATCATATTTGCCACGACCCTGTTGTTCGGACGCGCGCTCGCCCCCGTTGAAGGGGCGGTTGCAGGCTGGAAGGCATTCGCGATGGCCTTGGCCGCCTACCGCCGGCTCAATGACATCATGTCCGCTGTCACTACGGTTGCGAACGTCAGGGCTCTTCCGGAGAGCCCGAAGGGCGGCCTCATCGTCAACAATGTTGGCGTCGCCGTGCCGGGATCGGACCATTGGGTGCTGAAGGATGTGTCATTCAGCCTCGCACCCGGTGAATGCCTGGGCATCATTGGTCAATCAGGCTCCGGCAAATCCACCCTCGGCAGGATCATCACTGGAATCTCCGCACCGACGGCAGGTTCTGTCCTGCTCGATGGCATCGACATTCTAGCCCTGCACGATTCGGGCGGCGGTTGGCGCCTCGGATATCTGCCGCAGGATATCGATCTCTTCGGAGAAACGGTAAAGGACATCATTGCACGGCTGGACGACGCCGATCTGCAGAAGGTCATTGAAGCAGCGAAGCTGGCCGGCCTTCACGAGACGATCATCCGGCTGCCGCAGGCGTATGATACGGTCGTCAATGGCGGAGGGGCCAATCTCCCACGCGGGTTTCGCCAGCGCCTCGGCCTTGCACGGGCGTTCTTTGGCGACCCGCACCTCGTGGTCCTCGACGAGCCGAACTCCAGCCTGGACTCTCTCGGCGAACACGTGCTCTTCGATGCCATTGAACGGATGAAGGCGGCCAATACAACTGTCATCATCATCACCCACCGCATAGGGATCCTTGGCGCAACGAACAAGCTTGCCATCATGCAGGGCGGTGCGGTCAGCGCATTCGGAGAGAGCAGGGAAATTTTCGAAAGGTGTTTGACACGCCCCCAAGTTGCTTCGCGCGAGCCTGTCTCATGAAAATTTCAGTCGCTCACTTCAAACTTCGAGAGGCTCCACGGTGGTTGAGATCGGCGGCGCCCGCGCTCTGCGACCGGCTTCGCAGTGTCACCTGGATCCGCATCAAACGTTTTCACGGTCTCTTTGCCCGAAGGGGATGGGCCCGTCTGAAAATTACATTCGCTCACGTCGAGATTTGGGAGGTCCCACGGTGGTTGAGATCGGCGCCGCCGGCGCTCCGCGACCGACTTCGCGGCGTCACCTGGACTGGAAATTTGCTGGTTTGCGGCTTTGTCGTTGGTCTCGGTACCTGGTCAACCTATGCCCCCCTCGAGAGTGCCGCGATTGCGATCGGCACCCTCGAATCCGAGTCGAGCCGCAAGACGATTCAGCACCTGGAGGGTGGCATCATCAGGGAAATTCTGGTCGCGGACGGAGACGTGGTCCGCGCCGGACAAACGCTGATCTCGTTGGAGGACACCAAGGCCCGTGCCGAAGCCCAGAGCCTGCAAGGCCAATTGTGGGAGACGACGGCGCGAGAAGCCCGGCTGCAGGCGGAACAGCATGGAGAAGAACAAGTGTCGTTTCCGGCCAGGTTGGAGATGGCGCGGAATGCTGGTTCGTCGGTCGCAGATGTCCTTGCGGGACAGCAAGCCATCTTCGAAACGCGTCGGCAGGTCTTTCAATCGCAAGCGGCCGTAAATCGGGAGAAAAGGTCGCAGGTGGAAAAAGAGATCGAGGGCCTCAGGGCGCAGGAAAGCGCGGCCTCAAGGCGCATCGAAATCGTCCGCGAAGAAGCGGCGACCGTCGCCATGCTCGTTAACAAGGGACTTGAGCGGCGTCCGCGCCTTCTGAACCTCGAGCGGGAGATGGCTGACATCGAGGGGCGGCGGGGTGAGATTGTCGCGCAGATATCGCGCGCCGGGCAGGTTATCAACGAATCGCAGGCAACTCTTCTCAAACTCGAGAACGACCGCCAGAACGAGATCGCACAGTCGCTGCGCGAGGTGCAAAACCAGATTTTTCAGATACGCGAACGACTGCAGGCGGCCGACGACCAACTGTCACGAACGGCGGTCAAGGCGCCCCAGGATGGCGTGGTAACGGACTTGAGGATTCATACCCCAGGCGGCGTCATTGGCGCCGGCGCACCTCTCATGGATCTGGTTCCCCGGCAGGATCGGCTTATCGTGATTGCGCGCGTCAGGCCCGAGGACATCGATGTGGTCCGTCCCGGATTGAGCGCCGACGTGAATCTGTTGCCCTACAATCAGCGCCGCGTACCACGGCTCCATGGGATTGTGACGCACGTTTCTGCCGACCGTCTGCTCGACAAGCGCACGGATCAGCCCTACTACGCAACGAAGATTCGCGTGCAGGATCCGACGAGCGCCGGGATCGATGGTGTCCAGATTATTCCGGGAATGCCGGCCCAGGTGTTCATCAAGACGGGTCGCGGCACCGTGGCGCTCTACGCTCTCCGGCCTCTGCTCGACAGCTTCCACGGCGCGTTCCGCGAGGATTAAGCTGCGCTCAGAACTGTGAGCTCAGGCAGCTCTCAAGATGACCGCACCCGTGAGGGCTGCGCATGACCGTTGGCTCGCCGGCTCCAGCGAACGACCGCCTCGGTGCGGTTGTGCGCGGAGCATTTTCGCATGATACGTTGAATATGCATTTTTACGGTATTTTCCGAAAGGTTGAGCCTGACAGCAATCAACTTGTTGGGAAGGCCGAGCTGCAGCGCCTCGAGCACGTGTTGTTCGCGTGGCGTAAGGTCGACCATCGCCTTCTCCGGCACAATCGCGGTGGCGCCGTTACCCTCGTTAGTTCCGAATAGCTCGGGCGCGTCGGAGCATTCCGATATCGCCTTGAGGCTTGACGCTCCATCTTGCCCAATGATCGGTAGGGGTCGGTAGACCCCACCGGCAAGAACCAGGCGTAGTCCGGCGATAGCGACTTCGATCGGGATCGATGTCGGAAAAAAGCCACGCACTCCCCGTTGCATCGCAGCTGAAGCCGTCGCGTCGTCGTCGCGATTTGACAACACAGCAACGGACGCTTTCGGGCAGGATTCTGCGAGGAGGGCGAGGCTATCCTCGATCGAAGGGTCAGTGATCTGCTTGTCCCCGATATTCAGCGCAATCAAGCGGATTTCTCTGCCTGATAGCCAGTTCAGACCACTCGTCGTTGCCATCTCGACGATCTCGAATCCAGTGAGTTCTCTCTTGAGGATATTGAGGATGCACGTACGCGCCAGGACATGTTGCTCGATGATCACGAGCACCGGCGAGTTTTGTGATACCAAGGCTGGTTCCGCGGGATTAGAAAAATCGTCCATGATGTCCCCGAATTCAGAGAAGGGCTTGAGTCACTCCACCAGTTTTGATTTCCATTTTCCATGGAGCAAAGTCTGCCCCACACACTCTGCAGCGAATTGCTGCTGATCGCGACGTTGCTCCCGACTTTCGAGTGCGTTCGCAGGAACGTCGTCAGGACCTTCTGGTCCGCGGCAATAGATATTGGCAGCGGTTCTGTTGTTTAGGCTAGCTGCAAATATTGCGATACGCGCTCGCCGCCGCCGAGTTCGCGGGGCCATCGACGACGTATGCTTCATCTTCCGTCACGAGATATAGAAACGGCCTGTCTCCGGTATCTTCGCCCGCCGCCTTTTTTCCTTTGACACGGCCGCAAATGGTGTCGACGGACTTCCCGAGCGTATTTTTGCGGATGGCCCGTTTCATCTCACCGAACTCGGCGGACGCCGGGTCCTCCAACTTCGCAGCAATCGTGGTCTTCGCCTTGACAATGACTGGATCGGACGTCTCAGCGGGCCGACCAGATGCCGGAGCCTCGACTTTCGCTTCGATCATGGGGGACTTCGCCTTTTTCTCAGCGGGTTGGGGCTTGTCACGGGCGTGGGCAATCGACGGCTGTTCCGTCTTCGTCGCGATCGTGGACTTGACTTTTGTTGTCGCGGAATTGGTCCTGGATGACGCTGACGCCGGTTCAATCGACCGACTGACCGCCATCCCGTTGAGACAGCCGGACCCGCTCGCGTCCGTGCATGCTTCCATGCTCGCTTGCGGCGGTAAAAGGCAGCTACAGCCAACCAGGGTCGCAGCCATAACACCAATGAGAAGCGTTCTCATGCTAATCCCTCATAAGGGGCCTGAGTTCCGCTCGCACTTCTTGCGGCGATCTAATGTTGCGCTGGTTGTCTATCATTTGCGCAAAAGTATTAACTGCTTGTTAAACGCCCGTCCTTCGCCGCGGCAAGCTCTTACATCGCTATGCCGGCGCATTACAGTTCGCATCAGGTTTTCGTGGTGGATCGGGCGAAGCTGCTCAGCAGGTCGATATCTGACTCCACCCGGTTTGCGCTATCATTACGGCCTTGCTGGACATCATTGCGACTGCCGTCCTGCGAATGGCGCACGATAGCGTGCGCTCCATCGAGCGCAGGCTTCGCCTGGGTTCGGATCGCGTAAATGCCGACGTGTTAACTTTGCGCGCCGAAGGCGGGTCATAGAGCGGGCTTCGACTAAGCGGCGCATGACCTTCATTGACGAAATTCGGAGTCGACCGCTTTTTGCGCAAAGCGGCCGATGTGGCCTGATGTTGGATTTGGCTGTATCCGGTTGGCTGACCTAGCTCAAACTTCCCCATGATGGATTGGAGCGAGAGTTCATGATTTTCAAATAGTTAGAGAGCGGTGTGTGCACGATGTGTGCACCGGGAGATCAAAGAAAATCAAACGGCACCAACGTGAGCAAGCTGAACTGAACCCTCTGCAGTGTCAGTAGCAGGCTGATGCTTCAAGGGAGGGCTGCTTCAGAAACAAGGAAAGCGGATCTTTGCGACGAACTCATTTCGAGGGATGATCTGCTGAAATGAAGTGAAGCAAGAGCTGCGCCGACCATCGGGAAAACGCCGTGCTGCGAGCGAGTCGGCTTTTACTGCGGAGTAATGCCGGCATCCTTGATTATCCGACCCCATCGGTCGATTTCACTCTTGAGGAGGGCTTCGAGCGCCGCTGGCCTTGCGCGTTCCTGCTCGACGGGAGCCATGCTGAGTTCAGCGAAGCGGTTGACCAAGGGCGGGTCCTTCAGCGCTTTTTGCAGGGCGTCGACGAGCGCGTCCATGATCGGCTTCGGCGTATTGCGTGGTGCATACAGCCCGTACCAGGTCGTGACCTCAAACTTCGGCACTCCGGCCTCCGCCGAAGTCGGCACGTTCGGCAGGGTCGGGACGCGCTTTTTGCTGGTGATGGCGTAGCCCGGGATGGTGCCGGCCTGAATATAGGGCGTCGGCCCGGTGGCCGGATCGCAATAGACGTCGATGTGACCGGCGATGATATCGTTCAGCGCGGGACCGCCACCTTTGTAATAGATAGGTGTGAGCTTGGCTTCGATGGCGCTCATGAACATCAGCCCGCACAGATGTGACGCGGAACCGAGCCCCACATTGCCGTAGGTGACCTTATCACCCTGCGCGCGCACGTAGGTGACGAGCTCCTTCAGGTCCTTGGCTGGAAAGTTCGCGCGCGCCACCAGGATCATCGGTACGTCGGTGACGAGACCGATTGGCGCGAAATCGCCGACTGGGTCGAACGGCAATTTCGCGTAGAGAGCGGGCGCGGTTGCTTGGCCGACATGCATCAGCAGCAGGGTGTAACCGTCAGGCGCGGCTTTGGCGACACGATTGGTACCGAGGGTGCCACCGGCGCCGACGACGTTTTCTATAACGATCGCCTGCTTCAGTGTCGCACTCATCGATGTCCCGAGCAGGCGGGCAATTACGTCGCCTGGGCCGCCGGCCGAGAACGGCACGACAAGCGTGATCGGCCGGCTCGGGAATTCCTGGGCGAATGCCGGCAGTACGGGCGACAGCAACAGCATCAGCAGAACGCTTACAAACCTCATGACAACTTCCTATTGGCCTCGTGGCCCTTTGAAACAACTTGATTGGAATAAGGACTGGTCACTCATCGGCGATCGCCTTCTCGTTCGACGCGGATGATTGCTCGATCATGCTGAGCGCGGCCACGGCCGCTGCCTTGATATGATCGACGCAGCATTGCTCGGCAAGATCAGGATCGCCGCTCTGGATGGCACGCCAGATCGCGGTGACCTCGCGCAGGCTCTTGTTGATGCGCTTCGGCTGCGACATCGAGGTAATCCGCAACAGCGTGATCCGGTCATGCAGCGGCCTGAGCATTCGTTCAATGAAAGCGTTCTGACAGCCGCCGATAAGCGCCGCATAAAACTCCGTCTTGGCTTCGAGGGCCGTCATCAGGTCGCCATCGGCGAATGCGGCTTTCAGTTTGGAGAGTGCATCGCCGATCCGTCGAACGACAGCGGGATCGCGCAGGCGTGCGCATTCACGTCCGGCAAATCCCTCGAGAACGGCACGCGCCGCGTAGAGCTGTTTTGCTTCCTCGAGACTGATGGTGCTGACGACGGGACCGCGATGGGGGACCGTGTTGACCAGGCCGTCGGCCTCCAGCAGCCGAAGCGCCTCGCGAATGGACGGGCGGCTCACGCCGGTCATCTCGCAAAGTTCACGTTCGATCAGGCGCTGGCCTGGCTTCAGGGTCCCGGACATGATCGCTTCACGCAGCTTTTGGGCGACCCTCGACCGGACGGTCGGAACGTCCTCGATCCGGAGCGTGCATTGCAATTCACCGCGTTTATCCATTGTCTACCGCCTTGGTACCGGCATTGGTTCAATAGCGATTTACGGGCAGAATCATCATCTCCGCAATCTGAACATGCGGCGGCTGATCCAACGCAAAGACGATCGACCGGGCAATATCGGCCGGATCGAGCGCCATCTTGAACTGGTCGAAATAGTCCTTTTCCTTGGTCCGGTCGCCGCGATAGCGGGTGAGGATGATGTTGGTCCTGGTCAAGCCGGGCTGCATTTCGGTCACCCGGATCGCCGTTTCCGCCAGCTCTCCACGGAGCGTCCCGGTAAACATGTGGACGCCCGCCTTGCTGGCACTGTAAGCGGCCATGTCGGGAACGATGCGTACGGCATTGATCGAGCTGACATTGACGATGTGGCCTGAGTTACGTCTGACCATGTCGGGCAGGAGGCTACGGGTCACCCGCATCAGGCCGATCAAATTGGTCTGTATGATCGCGGACCAATCGTCGGCCGCGCCGGCATCGAAGCGCGTCCGGCCGCCGATGTCGTGACCGGCGTTGTTGACGAGGATGTCGACAGGCTTGAAGGCGTCCGGGATGAGGTCGGGCAGGCGGTCCACGGCTTTGGCGTCGGTAATATCGAGTTCGATCGGCAATGTCTTGTCGCCCATTTCGGCGGCGAACTCGCGAAGGGAGGCCGGGTCGCGGTCAGCCAGCACGACCCGTCGCCCGCTTTCGACCAGTGCTTTCGTAATGGCGCGACCCATGCCACCGGCGGCGCCGGTTACCACGGCATTTCGGCTCGATGCTTCAGTCATTGCGTATCTCCTGTGGCGGACGGCCGATGGCGCTCATGCGATGGACCAGCCCCCATCGATCGGCAGCGTTGCTCCTGTGATGTCCTGCGCGGCCGGGCTGCACAGGAAGGCCGCCATCGCGCCGACGCCTTCCATGGCGACAAATCGTCCGGTCGGCTGACGCGTCGCCAGATAGTCGCTTGTGGTCTCGTCGATGGTGCGGCCTTTGTCGGCCGCGATCCCTGCGATTTTTACCTGAATGGCCGGCGTGGGCAGCGTGCCCGGGCACAGCGCGTTGCAGGTAATCCCGCTCTTCGTGGTTTCGATTGCGACCGCACGGGTCATGCCGAGGATGGCGGTCTTGGTGGTCACATAGTCGATGCGGTCCGCGACGGCGCGGGTCGAATAGATCGAGGCCATGTTGATGATGCGGCCCCAGCGTCGCTCTTTCATCCCGGGCAATGCGAGACGGATCAGGTCGAACGGGGCCGACAGGTTGACGGCGAGCGCCTCGTCCCATCGTTCCGGCGGGAAGTGTTCGACCGGTGAAAAATGCCGGACCACCGCATTGTTCACCAGGATATCGACCGCGCTGGTGCGGCCGAGCAGGTCGGCCATCATCGCTTCTATGGCGGTGCGCTGCGACAGGTCGGCTGCGATGCTGACCACCTCGACGCCAAACTGCGTGCGAAGACGATCTCGCGTCTGGGCCGGTTCGACCAAATCATGCAGGACAATGCTGGCTCCCGCGCCGGCAAGGCTTTCGGCCACGGCCAGGCCCAAGCCTGCCGTTGCCCCGGTCACGAGAGCCCATTTGCCCTTCAACATCGTCTCAGGCCTCGGCTATTTCTTGTCCAGTTCGGCAAACACTTCCTTGGCGTTACGGAAAGCGTCTACGCCGGCCGGCACGCCGCAATAGATCGCGACCTGCATGAACACCTCGCGTATCTCTTCGCGCGTGGCGCCGTTGGTTAGTGCGCCCCGCACGTGGGTCTTGAGTTCCTGCGGCCGGTTCAGCGCGCACAGCATCGCCAGGTTGAGAAAGCTGCGGGTCTTGTGCGAAAGGCCTTCGCGGCCCCAGACGTAGCCCCAGCAATATTCCGTCGTGAGGTCCTGCATCGGCCGGTTGAAGTCATCGGCCGATGCGATCGCCTTGTCGACGAACTCGTTCCCCAGCACGCTCTTGCGGATCTGGAGGCCTCGATCGTATGTCGCCTTGTCCATGTCGGTTTCCAATCAGCTAGTTTTTCGGCAGCTAGTTTTTCGGCCAGAACGGCTGCGCGAGCGCCAGTTGCGGCGGGAATACCGTGACCGGTACGCCGGACTGCCATTGCACGATGGTCATCCCGGCGCCGACGCGGCGGCCCTTTTCGTCGAACTTGATCTCGCCGAGCGGGTAATATTTGGAGGGACCGGCATCCATGGAGCGCAGCGCGTCGGCGACGGCAACGCGGTCAGCCTTGCCGGCTTTTTCGAGCGCGTCCTTGATCACCCACATGTCGCCATAGGTGGAGATCGCGTTCTGCGTCATCCAGGGCTCCTTGTAGCGGGTCTTGAGTTCGGCGATCAGCGCCTCGTGCCCCTTGGCGCCCCAGCTGGCGACGCAGGTGAGGAGGCCCTGCAGCAGTTCTGGGCTTACGGTCTGCAGCATGTCGGGTTCGGCGATGGCGATGCCGAACGAGATGGTCGGAATCTTGCCTTGCCCGAGGCCAAACTCGTTCATCTTCTCGAGCAGCAGCTTGGCGTCGGAAATCACGGTCGGTAGGAAGAACAGAAGGTCAGGTTTCGCCGACCGGATTTTTTGAACCAGCGGGGTGGCATCGGCGAGCGGCGGGGTAAAGGTTTCGTCGACGATCAGTTGCAGCCCGTTTTCGGCGAGCAGGCCGTCCCGCATCGCCTTTGCCGAGGAAACTGAGGCTGCCGTGTTGTCGGTGATGATCGCGACCGTCTTGGGTTTCTTGCCTGAGGCCGTTTCCGCCAGCTTCACGATCTGCGGCAACGCCTGCTTTGCCTGTGATCCCGCCGTAGCCGATGTCTGGAAGACATATTTGAAGCCGCGATCGGTAATCAGGTCGGAGTAGGAGAGGGTGAGGAGCGGAAGATTGGCCCGTTCCGTGACTTCCGTGACGGCCAGCGTGAATGAACTCAGATAGGCGCCGCTCGCGGCCACCAGATCGGTCTCCTGGGCGACCATGCGTTGCGCGGCGTTCTTGGCTTTCTCGGTCGTATCGCCGGAATCGAGCACGACCAATTTGAGCCTGGCGCCGCCGAGCGACTTGATGCCACCCTGCGCATTGATGTGTTCGACTCCCATCTCGGCACCGTGGCGCATCACGGCTCCCGGGCGCGCATAGAGGCCCGAGATCGGCACCAGCAATCCGACCTTCACTTCGGACGGTTGCTGAGCCCACACGCGAGACGAGATCAGACCGGCGGATGCCCCGGCGAGCAGGCTGCGCCGCGTCAATGCGACCCGGGTATTCTTTGTCATGACTATTCCTCCCTGAAGTGTTGAAACGCGTTGCGATCAAGCTTTCTTCGGCCAGAACGGAGCAGCTAATCCGAGGTCGGACGGATAGACGGTGACGGGCACCCCGGATTGCCATTGCACAATGACGACGCCGGCGCCGACACGGCGGCCCTTTTCGTCGAACTTGAGCTGGCCGCCGGGGTAGTGCTTCGACGGACCGCCATCCATGGTGCGGAACGCCTGCGCAACGGCAAGACGGTCGGCCTTGCCGGCTTGTTCGAGGGCTGCCTTCATCAGCCACATGTCGCCATAGGTCGAGATAACGTTCTGCGTCATCCAGGGCTCCTTGTACTTCGCCTTCAACTCGGCGATCAGGGCTTCGTGGCCCTTCGAGCCCCAGTTGGCGACGACCGTCATGATGCCCTGCACGGCGTCGGTGCTGACGCTTTGCAGCATGTCGGGTTCGGCGATTGTGATCGAGAAGGAGACAGTTGGAATCTTGCCTTGGCCGAGCCCGAACTCGTTGATTTTTTCGAGGCCGAGTTTGGCGTCCGAGATGGCGTTGGGCATGAACAGCAGCAAATCCGGACGAGCCGACCTGACCTTTTGGATCAGCGGCGTGGCGTCCGAAAGCGGCGGCGTCCACACTTCCTCCACGACCAGTTGCAGGCTTTCCTGCGCAAAGATCTTCTCCTTGAGCGCCTTGGCGGTCGCGACCGACGTCGCCGTATTGTCCATCAGCATCGCTACCGTTTTCGGGCGTTTGCCGGATGCGGCTTCGGCAAGCTTCATCAGTTCGGGCAGGCCAAGCTCCGATTGCCGGCTCGCGGGCGCCGCGGTCTGGAAGATAAATTTGAAGCCGCGTTCAGTCAGCAAGTCCGAATAGGACAGCGTGAGCATCGGAAGTTCGGCACGCTCGGTAACCTCGGTCACCGCCAGCGTGAAGGAGCTGAGATAGGATCCGGTCGCCGCAACCAGATCGGCCTCCTGGGCCACCATCCGCTGCGCTGCGTTCTTGGCTTTTTCCGTGGTGTCGCCGCAATCGATCACGACGAGCTTCATCTTAGCGCCGCCGAGCGATTTGATACCGCCCTGCGCGTTGATGTGCTCGATGCCCATCTCGGCACCCATACGCATCACCTGGCCCGGACGGGTATAGATGCCGGACAACGGCACGATCAGGCAGACCTTGACCTCGGCCGGCTGCTGCGCGCGCGCCACCGTCGACAGACCGACGGCGGCTGCACCTGAGAGCACGGTTCGGCGCGTCAGCGACGTCCTTGAGATATTGTCGGATGCATTGTCCTGGCCCATTTTCGTCCTCTCAATGGTGTTGTTGGTTACATGCCGAGATAGGCCTTGCGGATGCGGTCGTCCGCCCGCAAGGTTTCGTTGTTGCCTTCGAGCGCGACACGGCCGGCCTCGAGGACGTAGCCGTGATCGGCGGACTCGAGCGCCTCCGCCACGCGCTGTTCGACCAGCAGGATCGTCAAGTTTGATTGCCGGCGAATTTCGATCAGCCGTTCGAAGATGAAATCTGCGATGGTCGGCGCGAGACCCATCGAGGGTTCATCCAGCATCAGGAGCTTGGGCGAACCTGCGAGCCCGCGGCCAATCGCCAGCATCTGCTGCTGTCCGCCCGAGAGGGTGCCCGCGAACTGGCCGCGGCGCTCGGCCAGGATGGGAAGCCATTCGAAGATGCGCTCGATGTTGTGTTTCCAGTCGCGCTGGCCGGCCTCGGTCATCGCGCCCATTTCGAGGTTTTCCATCACCGTGAGCGAAGGAAAGACCTGACGGCCTTCCGGTACGTGGGCGATGCCGAGATGCGCGCGTTGCGCGGGCCGGATCGACAGCAGGTCGTGATCCCCGAATGTGATCGTTCCCGCGCTCGGGTGCACGATGCCGGAAATCGTCTTGAACAGCGTGGTCTTGCCGGCGCCGTTCGGTCCGACGATCGCGACGAACTGACCTTCGTCGACCTTGATCGAGACACCGTTCAACACCGGAATCGCGGAGTAGCCGGCGGTCAGCCCTTCAATGCGGAGCATGCGCCACCCATTTTTTGCCGAGATAAGCCTCAATGACGCGGCTGTCGCGGGTGACCGCTTCAGGTTCGCCCTCAACGATCACGGCGCCGTGGTCGAGTACCAGGAAACTGTCGACCAGGCGGACCATCGCCTGCATCGTGTGCTCGATGATCGCGATCGTCATGCCGTCGCGGGCAAGCGCGCTGAATCACTGCAACGACCTCGTTGGCTTCGTCATGTCCGAGGCCTGCGAGCGTCTCGTCGAGCAGCAGGATGCGTGGCTGTCCGGCCAGCGCGCGGGCGAGTTCCATCAGCCGCAATTCCTTGGTCGTGAGTTCGCCCGCGATGCGCTCGGCGATCTCGCACAGTCCGACGCGGGCAATCGCATCGGCCGCCAGCTTCCTTGCCTCGGCATCGGTCCTGGCGCGCACATAGGCTCCGACCACGACATTGTCCGAAATCGACATGCGCAGGAACGGACGCATGATCTGGAAAGTGCGGCCAATGCCGGCCTCGCAGAGTTCGTGCGGCTTGCGGCCGGACATCTCGCGTCCGTCGAGCAAAATCTCGCCGGTACCCGGCCGCAGGAATCCGTTCAGCAGGTTGAACAGCGTGGTCTTGCCGGCCCCGTTGGGACCGATGATTCCGAGGATCTCGTTTTGTCGTAGCTTGAAGCTGACGTCCTGCACGGCCTTCAACCCGCCGAAGGAACGCGACAGGTTACGGACTTCGAGGACGACGTCGCCTGTCCCAGTGGATCGTTTGGCACGCGCTGGCGCCGGTGCGGCGGGGACGGCAGCCGCAACCGGGGCATCATCCGGCGCGCTCGGCTTCGCCGCAGCCGGTGACGCCGACCGCTTGCGCAGGAAGTCACGCACTTTCCAGAACAGGCCTTCAGGCGCGAGAAGGATGACGCATATGATAGCGAGGCCGTAAATCACCCCCTGAATGCCGGGAAAGCGCGAGCCCGCTTCGGCATTGAGCGTTTCGGCCAATGGGATCAGGATCACCGATCCGATCACCGGACCCCAGACCGTTCCAACACCACCGAACATGGCGACCGTCAGCGCCTGTGCCGACACCAGCATGCCGAACACGGATTGCGGGGTCACCACCAGCAGCACGACGGCGTAAAATCCACCAACCGCTCCGGCGATGGCGCCGCTGAGCATGACGGCACGGAGCTTCCAGGCCAGCGTGTTGATCCCGGCGGCTTCCGCGGCCGCCTCATTTTGCTTGATCGCAAGCAGCGCCATGCCGAAGCGCGATCGTTCGATCGCGCGCGTCAACAGGATGGTGCCGAGCATCATGGCCAGCGCCAGCAGTGTGTAGAGACGGTGATCGGCGAATTGCATATAGGCGATCGGATTGTCGCGCTTGATTGGCAGCGTGACTTCCTGAAGGCCGAGCCATTCGAACACGTAGAGAATGGCGAGCGGGTAGGCCAGCATCGCCAGGGCAAAGTAGTGCCCCTGCAGGCGGAAGGTTGGAAAGCCGATCAGCAATCCGGCGATACCGCCGAGAATGGCCGCGATGGGGATCGTTACCCACGGCGACAGATCGAAATGGATCTGGCAAAGCACGACGGTATAGGCGCCGACGCCGAAGAAGGCGGCGTGACCGAACGAGATCAGTCCGGTGTATCCGCTAAGCAGGTTCCACGATAGGCCGAAGATCGCCCAGACCGGAACCAGCGTCATCACCAGCTGGTAGTAGGAATTGGTCACGCTCAGCGACACCGCGGCATAGAGCGCGGTGAAGACAAGGATAGGCAGCAGCGAACGCCATCCGCGCATGGTCATGTCCTCTCGACCATGCGCCCGAAGAAGCCTTGCGGGCGGAAAAAGATGATCAGCAGAAACACGACGAAGATCGCCGCGTTCTGCAATTGCGTGGGCAGGATCAGCGTCGACATCTGCTGAACCAGGCCGATCGTCATGCCGCCCCAGAAGGCGCCGATGATGCTGCCCATGCCGCCAAGCACGACGCCCGCATACATGACGATGACGTATTCGACGCCGACAAAGGGGTGAAAGGGATAGTTGGTGGCGAGCAGGCCGCCGGCAATCGCGGTGATGCCGGTGCCGAGTGCAAAAGCAATGCGGTGCGCGCGGTCGACGTCTATCCCCATATAGGTTGCCGCGGTAGGATTATCGGCGGCGGCGCGCAGCGATTTTCCGATCCGCGACCGCGTGATCATTAGCGTCAGCAGCAGCATCGTCACCAGCGAAACAACCGCATCTATCCCGCGCGCCTTGTTGATGAAGACGCTGACGTCGTAAAACATCGGTCCGAGCTCCCACGCCGAACTCGACAGCGGCGTCCGGATCGAAGCCAGTACCGAGCCGAACACGAGCAGGCCGCCATTCTGCAGGATAAGCGCGATTCCGAGCGTCAGGATGAGCTGGGCATAGTGACCCTCGCCCTCGAGCGAGGAGGTGCGCATGCCTGATACGCGCGAGATCAGGGTAAGATGAACGAAGTAACCGAAGACGGCTAGCACCGGGCCAGCCAGCAGGATCGCGACGAACGGTCCGAAGGTGTTGCCGAACGTGGCCTGTACGCCGAGTGCGGTGAAGAAATAGAACGCCGCGTACATGCCGAGCATCATGAAATCGCCCTGGGCGAAATTAATGACCCGCATGACGCCGAAGATCAGCCCGAGCCCGACGCACATCAGGCCGTAGACCGCGCCGATTAAGAGTCCGGCGGACAACGCCTGCAGGAATCCTTCCAGCGCCTGGGTCACCGGAGACCTCGCGCGGGAAGGGAGTATCCCGGTTTCGCGCCGCCTATAGGTGTGGCAGTCTTGGCCATTTCCGGTTTGAACATCGTGCTCCCCAATTTCCGTTTATCGCTATCGATCATGATGCTGGCCGCAGCCGTTGTTCGGTCGGCTCAAGCCGGCACCATGCGGCGATGACGCGGCTGTCCGCAAGCGACGTGCAATCGTCGACGAGTTCTTCCAGATGCCGCGCGCGCTTGCCGCCGATGACGTCGGAAGCAGCCTGCCGAAAGCGGGCGCGGATTTCGTCCGGCGTTGCGGCGATCACGTTGTCGAGGCGGTGATGGACGGTCGCTCCATTGCGCAGACCAATGAAGATTTCGGCGCCCTGGTTGCCCGGGAATGCGGCGGTGAGATCAGGCGCGCTTTGCAGATCGGTCCGTTCAACGAGGCGGAGTATCCTGGAATCGCCGACATCAGCGTAATTGTCTTCTTCGAGCGCACCGCGCGCCAGCACCGCAGCGACGCTGAAGGGAATGCTCATTTTTGCCTGCAGTGCATTGTGAAATGGCCCTTTGGAGTCGCAGCCGGGGTAGCGGGCCGCTGCCTCCGGGACACGGATCGAAACTGTCTCGATGTCCTCCGATGTCCCGAGTTGGCGCGCGACGCGCAGGGCTGTCTGCGCCGCGGTCTGTGCAAAATTGCAGGCGGGAGCCGGCTTGTTGTAGACGGCCATGATCTGGGGCTGCGGGCCGGCAAACAATCGGATCTCGGACGGGGCAGGCTGACGGCGGAAGGCGGCGAACAATCCGGCCTCGCCCTCAAGGATCGTCTCCGAGGCGAGGGCGCCGGCCTCGGCCAGTTCGATCGCGGCAATTGCGTTGCGCGCGGCGAAGCCCGGATGGAAATACATCTCGGAGCCGCCCGCGCGCGGCCATTCGTTCAAGCCGGACGATGTGTTGGCGGCAATGGCGACTGCGCTGGTTGCGGCATCTTCGGTAAGGCCAAGAGCATAGCTTCCCGCCAACGCTGCGCCGAGTGGCGCAACAAGGCCGGTCGGCCGGTAGAGGCGGGCGAGGTCGGTGGTAAAGAGCGCGCGGCCGATCTGCGCGCCGGCCTCGTAGCCGATGATTGCGGCGCCAAGGAATGTCGCGCCGGATAGCGGCGTTCGTTCCGACAAAGCGAGCAGGGCTGGCCAGATAACCACGCCATGGTGGCAGATGCTGGCGGCGTGCATGTCTTCGCGCACCAGGCCGTGGCCCATGGTCGCGTTCGCGAAAGCCGCGTCGCCCGGTGAGGCGACGGTGCGGGTGCCGATGATGGTTGCGCCGTCTCCGACCGCGCGTGCGATGCCGATCGCCTGGCGGCTCCACGGGTGGTTCCGCGCCTCGAAGGCACAGGAGAGAAAATCGAGCAGGCAGATCTTCGCCTTGGCGATGACTTCGCCATCGAAGCAATGGGGATCGACGGCAAGCGCGGTGCGCGTCAGCGCTCGCGCCAACGAAACCTCGCCTGGTCCGGTCGATCCGATCGTCATGGCAATCGCCCCTCGCGCGCTGGCGGCTTCGGTCTAGCCGCGCATTTCCACGCCGGCCCATTCCTCAAGCACTTTCGCGATCGAGGTGAAGTCGGATGACGCGCCGTACTTGGCGTTGGTAATCGCGAGCATCTGCCGGACCAACGAGCCGCAGACCATCGGGACGCCCATGGCTTCGGCTTCATCGACGCAGAGCCGCACGTCCTTGTAGGAGAGGCCGGTGGTAAATCCGAAATCGAAGGTGCCGGGAAGCACGGCGCGGGGGAATTTGTCTTCGGAGGCGCTGTTGCGCCCGCTGCTGGCGTTGATGATGTCGATTAGCACCTTGGCATTGACGCCGCCCTTGACGCCCATCGCCACCGCTTCGGAGGTGATCACCAGGGCTGCCGCGGCCATCAGATTGTTGGCGAGTTTTGCCGTCTGCGCCGTGCCCGGCTTGTCGCCGGTGTAAAACAGTTTTCCAAAGTGCTTCAGGATAGGCTCAACCCGGTCATAGGTCGCCTTCGGGCAGGACACCATCACCGCGAGCGTGCCATTCACCGCGCCCTTGATACCGCCACTGACTGGCGCATCGACCAGCGTCAGGTTCCTCGGTTCGAACCCTTTCGCGATCAATTTGGCGGCGCCGGGTCCGGTGGTGGAAAGGTCGATCAGAACCGTGGCGCGGTTTCCGGCAACAATTCCATCGGGCCCCAGCGCAACCGCCTTGACTATGTCGGGAGTCGGCAGACTGCACAGCACGAGATCGGTGCTCGATGCGACTTCGGCGGGCGATTTCGCAAGCCGTGCGCCACGCGCAACCAGCGCCTTTGTCGCCTCGTTCTGCGAATCGTAAACGCACAGCGAATAGCCGGCGTCGAGCAGGCGCCCGGCCATCGGCCCGCCCATGCGACCCGTTCCGACAAAGCCGATTGTTTCCGCTGCCATGATTCGCTCCCTGTCGCGCCGCAAGCACGGGCGCATTCTTGTTCTTGCCGCACCAGAGTTCCCCGGTCGCGTTTCGCCGAATTTCAAGATTGTCAGTCAATCTGTCAAGCATAAGATTCTTGTCGACAGGCCCTGTCGCGCCGGAATAGGGTCGGAAAAACAAGGGTCCGAGGAATTCGCTCAGTGCGGCAAGATGAAGCGCAAGGCGCCGGCACAATTTTCGCCAATTTCGTTGCCGGTACGGTGTGGGCGGATGTCGTCGCGCAAAATCACGAAGCGAAACGCTCGATCCTGAACTTTTTCGCGACCGCGCTTGGGTCGGCGAATGACCCTGCTGTCACCGCCGCGTTGCGCACGTTGTTGCCGTTCAGCGGCACCGCGACATCCGCGGTCATCGGTCGTCCAGAACGGCTCGATGCGCTGGCTGCGTCGTTCGTCAACGCGATTTCGGCTAATCTGCTCGATTTTGACGATACCCATCTGGACACCATCATTCATCCGGCGGCGCCCGTCGCAGCGCCGGTCCTGGCATTGGCGCAAGCGCGAGGGTTTTCGGGGCAGGCTATTCTCACGGCGTTCATTCTCGGCGTGGAGGTCGAATGCCGCGTCGGCAACGCGGTGTCTCCGGGACATTACGCGCGTGGCTGGCACATCACCTCGACTTGCGGGGTGTTCGGTGCGGCCGCAGCCTGCGCGAAACTGCTCGGGCTTTCGGCGGACCAGATTTCAAATGCGATTGGAATTGCCGCCAGCCAGTCGGCCGGGATCGTCGAAAACCTGCCCAGCGCCGCCAAGAATGTCAGCGTCGGCAACGCGGCGCGCAATGGCCTGTTCGCGGCATTGCTCGCGGCAGAAGGCTATTCGGCATCACCACGGGCCATTGAGGGACCGCTCGGCTGGGCCCGCGCCATGGGCGACGAACCCGATATTGCGCGCTTGACGGGCGGTCTCGGCAAGGCCTGGGAGATCGCGAAGAATTCCTACAAGCCCTATCCGGCGGGCATCGTGTTTCATGCGGTGATCGACGCCTGCTTCAGTTTGCGGGCGAAGCTGAACCGGCGCATCGATGATATCGCGTCCATCACGGTGCAGGGCTCCGCGCTCCTGCTGGCGCGTGGCGACCGGCCGGTTCGCAACGAACGCGATGCACGGGTCAGCATTCATCATTGCGCCGCCTGTGCGCTGCTGTTGGGTGCGGCCGGCGTCACTGAGTTCGCAGACGCGACCGTATTTCGGCCGGACATCGTGTCCCTGCGCCAGAAGGTGAGGGCGGCGCTTGACGCTTCGCTTCCGGATGGTGCCGCGCGCGTCGCTATCCATCTGACGTCGGGAGAGACGTTCAGCGAGATCGTGATGGAAGCGAAGGGCAGTCTTGCCGACCCGCTGTCGGATCGTGATATCGAAGCGAAATTGCGCGATTGCGCGCGGCTGGGTGGAACCGATTGGGATACAGATCGCATCATCGACGATGTTTGGCGTCTCGACACGCTTGCGGACGTCTCGGGCCTGATGAGGGCGCACGGCTGAGCCGCGCCGCCTTGAAAAACAGTTCTCAAACGATGGAAGGAGCCAACGATGAGTGAGTTGTTCGACAAGGGCCTGAAGGTCCGCAAGGAAGTGCTCGGCGAGGACTACGTCAACAAATCCATCGCAGGCGCCGACGAATTCACCCGGACGATGGCGGAATGGTCGACCGAATTTTGCTGGGGTGCGTTGTGGACGCGGCCCGGGGTTGATCGCCGGACGCGCAGCATCGTCAATCTGGCAATGCTCGGCGCCCTCAACCGGCCGCATGAATTGAAGCTGCATGTGAAGGGCGCGCTGAAGAACGGTCTTACGAAGGAAGAGATTAAGGAAATCCTGCTTCAGGTCGCCGTCTATTGCGGCGTGCCGGCGGGAATCGACGCATTCCGCAACGCGCGCGAAGCGTTCAACGAGGTCGATGCGAAGTGATTGCCGGTCCATCCGGAGGTGACATGGTCGAGCAGGAGTACGAGCTCTTTGCCATCCGCTACGCCACCCGGGAGGCGCGGCGCAGCGACCATTTCATCGGCGGCGACCCGCACGACGGGCCGATGCCGATGGACTACTTCATGTGGGTGGCGAAAGGAGGAGGGCGTACCTTCGTCATCGACACCGGCTTCAACGCGGAGGTATCGAAGAAGCGGAAACGGACATTCCTGCGCTGTCCGGTGGAGACGCTCAGCGCGTTCGACATCGATGTGAATGCGGTCGAAGATGTCATCCTCACGCATTTGCATTACGACCATGCGGGCAATTTCGATCGGTTCCCGAGCGCGCGATTCCATCTCCAGGAGCGCGAGCTTGCGTATGCCACGGGGCGCTTTATGCGATATCCGAGGCTGTCGCATTCATTCGAGGTCGAGGATGTCTGCGGAATCGTGCGGCTCAACTATGCACGCCGCGTCTTGTTCTACGATGGCGACGCCGAACTCGCTCCCGGCCTTACGATACATGCGGCGGGAGGCCATTCGGCCGGACTTCAGTTCGTTCGCGTTCGGACCCGCCGGGGCTTTGTCGTGCTGGCCTCCGACGTCAGTCACTTTTATGAGAATATGGCAAGTGAACGTCCGTTTACGACCGCTCTTCATATCGGCGAAATGATGGAGGGGTTCGACCGGTTGCTGAAGCTGGCGCCGGACGAGAGCTACGTCATTCCCGGCCATGATCCGCTCGTGATGAAGCTATATCCGGCCCCGAGCCCGGAATTAGAGGGCATTGCCGTACGCCTCGACGTGCCGCCATCGGGAGCCGCGCCCGTTCGCGCTGACTACCTGTCGGAGCACTAGCCGATCTCGATACGATTTCGACGGAGGCGAGTGCCTTCGAGGCGCGATGCCGTGCTTATTTCTCCGCCGCGGCTTTTAGAATCGGCATTAGCCGTGCGGATTCGCTTTTGACCAGGTTCGCGAGGGCTTGCGGTCCGCGGCGGCTTTGCTCCACGCTCTCGGCGCCGAGATCGGTCAACCGCTTCTGCACGGCCTCCTCGTTGAGCCCTTTGCTCAGGGCGTCCGCAAGCTTGTCGACCACCGCCTGCGGCGTGCCGGCTGGCACAAACACCGCGTAGAACGGGGCAATATCGAATTCGGGCAGGCCCTGCTCGTGGGAGGTTGGTACATCGGGCAGCAATGGGCTGCGTTTCTTCGCGGCGACCGCCAGCGCCTTGACGTTGCCTGCCTGCACCTGGCTCAGCGTTCCGAGCACGGGATCGCATTCATAGTCGACTTGACCCGCCAGCATGGCATTCAACACCGGCGCCGTGCCGGTAAATGGAATCATCGTCGGCTTGATGCCGATCGCCGCGTGAAGCAGCAGGCAGCCGATATAGGATACCGAGCCAAGCCCGGCGTGCCCGACATTGAGCTTGTCTGGGTTGGATTTAGCGTAAGCCACAAATTCCTTGAGGCTATTGGCGGGGAAGTCCTTTCGGACGACCAGCAATTCGGGATATTCGGCCGTCAGCCCAATCGGCGCGAAGTCCTTTTGCGGGTCATAGCCCAAATTCGGATAGAACGCCGGCGCCAGCGCATTGGTGCCGAGATGACCGGAAAGGATCGTGTATCCGTCGGCCGGCGCGCGGGCGGCGCGAAGCGCTCCCGTGGTACCTCCGGCACCCCCGACATTCTCCACCACAAATTTCTGGCCAAGATGGCGGCTGAAGATGTCAGCGACGATCCTGCCCGTGACATCGGCCGGCCCGCCGGCGGCAAAGGGAACGATGACCGTGACCGTTCTTGAGGGATAGTCCTGAGCCTCTGCGCCATTCATTCCGACCGTCATGAGAAAAAGGGCCGCTGCTATCAAATGCTTTGCCATTATCCGCTCCCTGAAATTTCTTATTGTTGTGACCATATCTCAGCCTCGCCCGCAGACAAGTTGAGCTAGCGTGGTTGCTGCTCGCGCGTCGGAAAGACCTTGTCGACCGAAGGCGAGCCGGCTCGGCGAGAGTGGCAAGGCGTTCGAACGGAAGCATGGGACGGAGCAGATTAGAGGGAAATATTTGTAACGAAGGCTCTCCCCAGCTCACTTGGACACCTTTCGACATAAATAGCGGTCGAGCAGCAACATTCGGTCATGCCCGGCCAGATTCCGGGGCAATGTAATTCGTCTATAAGGGGGCGGGGTAAGCCAATGAATGTGCGCTCCGCGAGCGATGCTGGCTGCTCGATCGGCTGGATGGCCGCGGCAAGAGCGGCCTGCTGCTGTTCGGCAATGCGATCATTGTCGGCTCATATGCCGTGCTCTGCTATCAGGCCCTCGCAGTGGCGGAGAGCTGGCTGCAGCGAACAACGCCACCCCTTCGGTTATCGACATTCTGATCCCGCCCTCCATCCCGATGATCCTGTACGCGCTGGTCAGTGGCGTCAGTGTGGCCGAGACGCGCTTTCGGGAGTCGATGGTTGAGGCCGGCATCGCTACAGGCGTCGTGATGCTCGTCATCATGGGGAGCGCCGTCATTGGCTGGCTTCTGACCTTCGACCAGATCCCTACCCGTTTTGCGGAGTGGGTGAAGGCGACGATCGACAACAAGCTTCTTATCATTCTTGTGCTGAATCTGCTGATGTTGATCGTCGGCATGCCGCTCGATCTGCCGCCGGCCATCCTGTTGCTTGGCCCGATTTTCGTGCCGCTTGCCGCGGCCATTGGGCTCGATCCGGTGCAACTTGGCCTGATCATGATCATCAACCTCGGCATTGGTCTTTACACGCCGCCGATCGGCACAACACTATTCATTTCGGCTGCGATCGCCAGATGCTCCCTGGTGGAGACCACAGCGGGAGCTGTGGCCGTTCTTTGCCGTGGCGATGGCTGTGCTGCTTGCCGTTAGTTACTTCCCGGCCCTGACGATCTATTGAGTGGGAGCGGACATTACCTCCGCACTTCCTGAGTGGACCGCGTAGCGGTTCGCTTTATCGCAGCATCTTCGCTATGGCGAGCAACTGCTCGACCCGCAGCGCGCAAGTTTTCTTACGCTACCATCGCCAAAACTACGACCGCGGTTCTGAAGCGCTGGCTTGGCGAAAGCGGCATGCTACTTTGCGGCCGAAGTAGATGGGATTGATCAGTAGGCACAAATCAGCGTGGTGCTGCACGCGCTCATCCGGTACTGCAATGCTGTACCGGACAAGGCGCGGCATCATCGAAGAACGAACAGGCGATCGGCTTAAGCACTTGAAACGAAAGGAAAATGCCCCAATAGTCAGCTTTGAATTTGTGTCGGCCCAAAAATCAGCTATTCCGGACAAGACGATAAAGCGAAATAACATCAATATGTTAGCGCATCAATTTTCCGTCGCACCCATGATGGACTGGACCGACCGGCATTGCCGCGTGTTCCACCGTCTGATGAGCCGGCGCGCGCGGCTTTATACGGAGATGCTGACAACCGGCGCCATCATTCATGGCGACCGCAGGCGGCTGCTTGGCTTCGATCCAAGCGAGCATCCGGTGGCGCTGCAGCTCGGCGGTTCGGAGTCGGCCGATCTCGCGACCGCTGCAAGGATCGGCGAGGATTTCGGCTACGACGAAATCAATCTCAATGTCGGCTGCCCGTCCGACCGGGTGAAGGACGGCCGCTTCGGCGCGTGCCTGATGGCGGAGCCGGCGCTGGTTGCCGACGGTGTTGCGGCCATGAAGCGCGCGGTCAAGATTCCCGTCACGGTCAAGTGCCGGATCGGCATCGACGACCAGGATCCGGAAGTGGCGCTCGACCTGCTGGCGCGCGGCGTGGTCGCGGCCGGCGCGGACGCGCTGGTCGTGCATGCCCGCAAGGCTTGGCTCAACGGACTGTCGCCTAAGGAAAACCGCGACGTCCCGCCGCTCGATTACAACAGGGTCTATCGGCTCAAGGCCGCGCTGCCGGATGTGCCCGTTATCATCAATGGCGGGATCGGCAGCCTTGCGGAGGCTGCGCGGCATCTCGGCCATGTCGACGGCGTGATGCTGGGGCGGGCGGCCTATCAGGAGCCGTGGCGCTTGCTCGACGTCGATCCGGAATTGTTCGGCGAGGCGGCACCATACGCCACCATGAAGGATGTCTTCGAAGCGATGTTTCCCTACATCGAAGACCAGTTGGCACAGGGCGCGCGGCTGCATTCGATGACGCGGCACTTCGTCGGCGCGTTTCACGGCGTACCGGGCGCGCGCGCCTTCCGCCGCCATCTGGCGGAGAAGGGCGTCCGGCCGGGCGCCGGCGTCGACGTATTGCGCGATGCGATCGCGCTGGTCGAGGATCGTGCGGCGGCGTTGGTCGCGGCGTGAAGCGCCATAGTCGATGTTATCTTCAGAAGATGGTGGTTTCTGGAGCGTCGCCGCGCCAGGCGCGCGCGATCAATTCGCGGATCGCCTCTCGCTCGATCGGGCGCGGATTCCAGTAGGGATTCTTCATGGCGAGGTCGACAGCCTGGTCGATACCGCTCTCGGGCATACCGATCTCGCGCAGCGATGCTGGCGCAGCAAGCTTTCGCGCCAGATCATAGAGACCTAGCGCCGGGTCGGGCACGCCAAGCGCGGTGGCGATACGCGTCATCGCTTCAGGCTCGGCAGGCGCATTGTAGGCGAGGGCATGCGGAAGAATGACGGTGTGGGTCTCCGCATGCGGCAGATTGAACGACCCGCCCAGCGTATGGCAGAGCTTGTGATGCAGGGCCATGCCGACGGCGCCGAGACAGATGCCGCCGAGCCAGGCGCCATAGAGTGCGTCGGTGCGCGCGGTCCTGTCGTCCAGCCGAGCACAGATCATGGGCAGGGCGTGCGCCAGCGTACGAATGCTCTCCTGCGCCATCAGCGATGTCACGGGATTACGATCCCGCGCGTAGAGCGCTTCGACCGCGTGCGCGATGGCGTTGATGCCTGATGTCGCGGACAATCTCGGAGGCATCGTCATCGTGAGGTCGACGTCATAGATGACGATCTCGGGAAGAATTTTCGGGCTCGATTGCGTGGTCTTGATCCCGCCGCTGGTTTGGCCGACGACCGGCGTCATCTCCGAGCCGGCGTAGCTTGTCGGCAGCACGATCTGCGGCAGGTCGGTGCGCAACGCGATCGCCTTGCCGAGGCCGGTGGTCGAACCGCCGCCGATCGCCACGAGACAATCGGCCTGCACGTCGCGCACGGTTTCCATGGCCCATTCCGTCACCTCGACGGGCGTATGCATCACCGCGCCCGTGAAGACGCCGGCGAAGCGTTCGCCGATCATCTCCCGGATGCCGGCGACCAGATCTTTCTGCCGCGGAGTCGCCAGCACCAGCGCGCTGACGACGCCGAGGCGGGACAATTCGTCGGGCAATTGACGCAGCGTGCCGGTGCCGAACACCACCCGCATCGGCGCGCTCTGATAGACGAAGTCTTGCATGGCCGCTCCTTGCGGACGAAATGGCCGGCTCCGGGATCAGATCGCTGCCGGAGCCGGACTTTCCGCATTGACGCCCCGTCTCAAGAGGCGGGCTGTGCAACCTTGCGCAAGCCGGCAGTCTCTTCAAGGCTGCTCGCGGGTGCGCTCGCCGGCCGCCGGGCCAGCAGGATAATCGCGCCCGCTGCGATCGCCGAGATGCCGATCGACAGGAACATCGGCGTCGGGCTCTGGTAATATTGCTGCAGCGCGCCGGCGACGAACGGGCCGAGAATGGCGCCGACCCGCGCGACCCCGAGTTCCATGCCAACCGCGGTGGCGCGCACGCCAGTCTCGTAGGACGCCGCGGTAAAGTTGTTCAGCACGAACTGTGCGCCGATGATGAAGAAGCCGGCGGCCGCAACCGACGTGATGTTGACGATGTGATCATTCAGCACCACGAGGGAGAGCACCGCGACGCCGCCGATCGCCCACCAGGTTGCGATCAGGCCGCGGCTGCTGCCGGACTTGTCGACCAGATGCCCAAGCACGAGAGCGCCGACGAACGACATGATCTGCATCAGCGCGCCGAAGCCGAAGCTTGCGGCAAAGGTTTCTCCCCGCTGCATCATCACGGTTGGAATCCACCCCGACAGGCCGAAGATGCAGAACAGGCTGAGGAACGCCGACGCCCAGATCGCGAACGTGGTCCGGCGATATTTGGTATGAAGCAGCACCGCCACCGAATTGACCGGCTTCTCCGCGTGTCCGACGGCAATTTCGGCCGACTGATAGACGCTTGCGCGCTCGGGCCGAAGCTTGCTGAGCATGTCGCGGATTTCGCCGGTGCGGCCTTGAAGGGCAAGGAACTTCGGTGACTCCGGCAACATGAAGTGCATGAAGGGAAGCAGCAGGAACGACAGCGACCCGATCCAGTACAACGAGGTCCAGCCAAACGCCGGCGTCGCGAACACGCCGGCGACGCCGGCGAGCGTTCCGCCGAGCGCCCAGCCGAGGGCGACGCCCCATAGCGCAAACGTATTCGCCACCCGCCGCGGCGCCAGCTCGTTGATGTAGGTCGTCGCCAAAGGCAGCAATACGCCGAGCCCGATGCCGGTCAGAAGTCGCAGGATGCAGAATGACAGGAAGGAGTCCGCGGACGTCGCGGTCAGCAGCGTGAAGATGCTGGTGATCCACAGGCCCCCGAGCAAGGTGCCGCGGCGGCCGAGGCGGTCGGCGATGATGCCGTGGATCGCAGCGCCGAGCAGGAATCCAACGAGGCCGCTGGAGATCAATAGTCCGGCCTGTCCGGCCTGCAGGCCCCACGGCTTTGCCACATAATGAATGACGTAGGCCGGATTGAACGTGTCATATCCATCGAACAGCGTGAGCAGTCCCATGATGGCGCCGAGGCGCCAGTGAAATTTGCCGACCTTTGCCTCGGCTAGTTCCTCGTGAAGATCGATTGCTTTCGCAGTCATGGCCGTATCCCTCCCAGATGGTGATTATGTCGTGTGAGACCGCTTATTCTGCGGCTTGATGGATGCCGTGCCCGGTGACAGTGGTTTCGCCGAGATCGAGCTTGAACAGGTCGATGGCGTTACGTCGGCCGATCTTCAGGCGATCGTTCTCGCTGATGCTGGCGCTGTTGAACCAGTCGGAGGCATGATCGACGTTTTCGAACGGCCAGTCGACCGAGAACAGAATGCGGTCCGATCCGATCTCGAGAATGGAGTCGATCAGCGTTTGCGTCCGGAAATTGCCCGACGTGGTCAGGAAGAAGTTGGCGTTGAAGTAATCGCAGATCTTCTTCTTGGCCTTGTGCTTCGGCGGTGCCTTGACCCAGCCGTTGCGATGGTCGACGCGCCACATGCTGTAGGGCAGGCCTTCGCCCATATGGCCGAGGATGATCTTGAGTTTTGGATAGGCATCGAACAGGCCCGATCCCATCAGGCGCAGCGCATGCACCGCGGTCTCCTGTCCAAAGGCCCAAGTGGGGCCCATCAACCACGGATGCCCTTCGTAAATCCCGCAGTCTTCCGGCAACGGATTGCGCGGATGCAGGTAGAAGGGCAGGCCGGTTCTTTCAACCGCCGCCCAGAACGGCCAGTATTGCGGCAGGTCGTAATAAACGGGGCGCTTACCGTCACCGATTTGCGAGAAGCCATTGACCAATGCGCCGCGGAAACCGAGCGTCTCGATACAGCGCTCGAGTTCCTTGATCGCGAGATCCGGATCCTGCATCGGCAGCGCCGCGAACGCCTGAAACCGCGACGGGCGCTTGGCGACTTGCTCGGCGAGGAAATCATTGGCCCGGATCGCAATCTCGTTGGCGCGCGCGACGTCGGGAATCGCCTGCACGGCGGGCGCGTTCAGCGACAGGATCATCATCTCGACGCCGTGCCGGTCCATCTGCGCCAGCCGCTTGTCCTGGATATCCAGCAGGCGATCCTTCAGCTCCGGCCAGTAGGAGTCCGGGACGAAGCCCGCCGAATCCATCAGCGTGTCCGGGATAGCGAAATGTTCCTCTAGTGCGATCTTGCCCTGCATGTCGTCCTCGCTGATGTCTGATGTTGATTAGTATTGGCCTTGCGGGGTCAGCCCGAGCGCGAGCTGACCGTACATGGTGCCGACGGCGTCCCAGTTCATGCTGATGTGGCGGCCGACGGCATTGGCGTCACGCCAGGCGCGCTGTACCGGGTTGGAAAGATCGAGACCGAGCCCGCCGGTCGAAGCGTTCAGCGCTTCGGTGGCGCGGATGGCGAGTGCGACCGAAAAGGCCTGGCCGCGCCGGCTGACGATGCGATCCTCGATCGAGACCGGCTTGAGGTCGCGGATCGTCGCCGCACGATCCTTGAGATCGCGCAGCAGCACTTCGCGCGCCGCGTCGACCGAAGCGGTCGCTTCCGCAACGCGCAACTGGATGGTCGGGAAATCCGCCATGCGATTGTTGTGGCCGGCCACCGCGCCGCGGGTGATCCGCCTGGAGGTGACGGCAAGATAGTCTTCCAGCGCGCCGGCCGCCGCGCCGACCGCGGCCGAGGCCAGGCAGGAAGGGATGTTCGACAGCATCGGGATCGCGAAGGCGGGGTTATTGGCATAGAGCGCGGCGCCCGGCGTCTTGCCGGACGTGGTGTCGGCGAACGACAGCAGGCGGTGCGCCGGCACGAACACGTCCGACAGCACCAGCGTCTTGCTGCCGGTGCCGCTGAGGCCGACGACATTCCAGGTGTCGTCGATGACGTAGTCGGAAGCGGGGACCAGCAGGAAGGCCGGCGCAAACTGTCCGCTTTCGGTCTTCGACGGCAACAGCGCCGCGCACAACGACCATTGCGCGTTGTCGCAGCCGCTGGCGAACGACCAGCGTCCGGTGAGGCGATAGCCGCCGTCGGCTTCGATCGCCTTGGCCGCCGGCGCGTAGGAGCCGCAGGCCACTGCATCGGGATTGCTGACCCAGACGTCGCACTGCGCCGCTTCCGGGAATCCCGCGATCAGCCATTGATGGGCCGCGAGCAGGCCGCCGACCCAGGCCGTCGAGGCGCAGCTTTTCGCAAGCTCGATGTTCAGTTCGACCAGCACGTCGAAATCGTGCTCATAGCCGCCGAACATCGCCGGCTTGACGATGTCGAAATAGCCGATGTTGCGTAGGGCAATGATGTTCTCTTCGGGAACGCGCCCGGCCTTTTCCGTGGTGTGGGCGCGCGCCTTGATCTGCGGTGCGACCTGCGCCACGCGGCTGCGCAACTCGACAATATCAGGGCGAAGCGACTGCTGTGCCGGCACGTCCTTCAACTGGGCGACTGATACCATTGGTTTGCTCCGTGGCTTCGATGGGTTGAAGGCGGTCAGGTGGTGGGCGCGGTTTACGCAGCCTGGCTGTCGTGCGGCACCGAGAAACAGTAGGTCGCATCCTGGTAGATCAGCGGCTCGATCGGATCGCGCACGTTCACGGTCTCGGCTTCGCCGATGAAAATCGTGTGCGTGCCGTAGGGCACGGCGGCCGCCTTCTTGCAGAAGATGTTGATCTGTGCGTCGGCGAGGTAGGTGACGCCCTCGGCCGAGGTCATCCAGTCGCCGAGCCCGAACCGTTCTTCGGCCGGGAGCGCGCCGCTGAAGGCGGATGAAAGAGTGGCCTGATCGCGGCGCAGCACGTTGACGCAGAACCGGCGCGCCAGGAGCATGATGTCGTGCAGCAGCGTTTGCTGGTTGACGCAGACGATCAGCGAAGGCGGATCGAGCGACAGTGACGTCACCGCGGTCGCCGTCATGCCGTGGCGGCGGTTCTGGTCTGATGACGTGATCACCGAGACCGCCGCGGGAAATCGCCGCAACGCGCGCTTGAACGTTTCACGCAATTCGTCGGATGCAGAATCCAGCGACATGGTTTCCTCCACTGAAATTCCGCTCTTGTCCGGCGGCTTAACTTTCGTCAACAATAGTTGCACATGCAAATATCGGTCAAGGGAAATTTTCAAATGCAACAATTGCCTTGAAAAGCGATCCGTGCCCGGCTATTGGAAGATTGCAAAAGTTGCACCGAGGCAGGACGCAAGACCTTGTACAGGCTGACAAATTCCTTTCCCTACCTGCTCAACCGCGTCGGCGTGCAGATGGGCGAGCTGTTTTCCAGGCGCATTGCCGGCTACGGCGTGACCCTGCCGATGTATCGTGTCATGGCCGCGCTTTGGGAAACCGGCGATCAGCGGCTCGGCGATCTCGCCGCGATGACGACGATCGAGATATCGACGTTGTCGCGGCTGGTGGGTGAGATGAAACGGCGTGGCCTCGTCACGCGCGCGCGGCTGAAGGACAACGGCCGCACCGTTGCGATCAACCTCACGCCGAAGGGGCGGACACTGGTCGAAGAGTTGATCCCGATCGCCATCCACTTCGAGGAGGTTGCGGTGCGCGATTTTCCGTCGAAGAACATTTCGGACCTGAAGACAATTCTGGCAGAGATCTACGAGAGCCTGAAATCGCTCGAACCCGAGATCGAGGAAGCGAACAAGGCGCGCAAGGCGGCAAAGTCAAAAGGCTGACGTCTCCGCGGGTACGCGGGGGGAGCGCTGGACGCGCCTCTTATGCCAAACTGGCGTCCGCCTTTAGCTGCGCATGGCGGCGCGGAAGCCGACGAAGCTCAACGCGCCCGCTACGATGACGGCAATCCAGCTCGCCCAGAACGGCACATCGACGCCATTCAAGGCGACTGTCCATCCCATCACAATCCGGATCAACTGCAGAAGTGCGATCAGGGCAAAGATGGCGGCGGCAAGCGTGCAAAAGGTTCTTATGGTCATTGCCCATCTCCGACGGCCCACGGGGACATGCTCGTTCCCTGAAGCCAAAATGGGGAGGGACCGGCGCGGCGGCCACTGCCCTTGAACAGGAAGTGGTTTTAACCGAGCCACTTTCGATGTGTCGCACAATCGCCGTTTCGCGACGCCGTGGGTCGGAATCACTTCCGCCCTTGGCACCTGCGAGAGTTCCGACGGCGATCGAGGTGTCTGTTTATCGGGGCAGACCAGATGTGATCGGTACACCGTTAAAACGACGCGAGTGACCCCATTCGGACATCGCTGGACGGCCCACTGCAAAACAGGTCTTGAGCATGCTCAGTCGCGGGTCATCGCGACCACCTTGAAGTCCTTGTCGAGCTTGATGTCGTACTGCCCGTCCTTGCATTTGGCGTCATCGACTTCAAAGTAGCCGCTGCCCTCGGTCTCCTTTTCCATCTTGCCGCCCGTGCAGCCAAAGACTTCCAAGGCAGCCTTGATCTTCTCGGCCTCTGCCGGTGTTACTGGGGTGTCAGCAAGCGCGAAAGTGCTGCTTACAAGTGCGGTAGCGAATGCCATCAAGAAGGGCTTCATCTGTGCATTCTCCAATTCAGCAAACCAGCTTAAGCCAAGTCTGTTCCAACCGAAAGGCGTCAGGAGGAAATCCCGACCTTAAAGTGCGGGGTAGACCTGCGGATGTCTGATCGCGTCGTTATCGGCATGTCTGCCTTTGCGAACCTCATGGAAGCTAAGCGGACATGATCAGTTTGTGAGTCCACGCCTTAGTCGTCCGTGAAGAATTCCCAAACCGTTGATTTGGAATCCAGAAACGGCATTTTGCGGTAACGGCATTTGCCGGAAAGTTGGCCTTTGGAACGTGATTCCTTGCAAACTTGATTTGTGATTCACTCGCCGTGAACGGCGTTGGCGAGGGGATTCGATGCGACCACGGGAGCGGAGCGAGACGGGAGAACAGGACCTTTTCCGCTCCCGGCTTGATCAGATCATCGACATGAAGCATCCGCTGGTGACGCTGGGGCGGACGGTGGATTGGGGGTTCCTGGAGGAGCGGTTCGGCGAGGTTTACACCGATGATCCCGGCCGGCCACCGCTGCCGACGCGCCTGATGGCGGGGCTGGCGATCCTCAAGCACACCTACGACCTGTCCGACGAGGTGCTGTGCGAGCGGTGGGTCGAGAACCCCTATTACCAATACTTCTGCGGCGAAGAGTTCTTCCAGCACCGGCTGGTGTTCGATCGCTCGTCGCTGACGCGCTGGCGCAACCGGATGGGCGAGGAGCGGCTGGCTGCGCTAATCCAGGAGAGCCTGTCGGTTGCCACCAGGACCAAGGCGATCAAGCCGTCCGAGCTGTCGCGGGTGATCGTCGACACCACGGTTCAGCCCAAGAACGTGACGTTCCCCACCGATGCGAGGCTTCTGAACCGGGCGCGCGAGAAGCTGGTGCGGCTGGCGAAGCGTCACGGGGTGGCTTTGCGCCAGTCCTATGCGCGGGTGGGCAAGTTCGCCCTGATCCAGCATCAGCGCTATGCCCACGCCAAGCAGTTCAAGCGCGCCAACAGGATGCTCAAGAAGCTGCGCACCTGTCTCGGCCGCGTGATCCGCGACATTGGCCGCAAGATCGAGGGTAACGGCGTGCTCGAAATGGCGTTCGCAAAGCTGCTGGCGCTGGCGCGTCGCGTGCGCGAGCAGAAGCAGCATCAGCGCGGACCGAAGGTCTATTCCCTGCACGCGCCGGAGGTCGAATGCATCGGCAAAGGCAAGGCTCATCGGCCTTACGAGTTCGGCGTCAAAGTCTCCGTCGCCACCACGATCGGCCACGCCAAGGGTGGCCAGTTCGTCACCCATGTGAAGTCGCTGCCCGGCAATCCCTATGACGGCCATACGCTGGCAAACGTGATCCCGGACATGGAGGCGCTCATCGGCAACATCATCGCGCGCCTCCTCGCCGACAAGGGATACCGCGGCCACAATGCGCCACCCGATTACAAGTTCAGGGTCTTCCTCTCCGGCCAGAAGCGAGGGGTGACGCCGAAGATCAAGCGCGAACTGCGCCGCAGGGCCGCAGTCGAACCCGTCATCGGCCATCTCAAAGCCGAGCACCGCATGGGCCGCAATTATCTCTGGTTCCGTCGCGGCGACGCCGCCAACGCCGTCCTCGCCGCCGCCGGCTACAACTTCCGCCGTCTCATCCGCTGGCTCAGGCTCTTGCTGCGCCTGTTCCTGACCACACTCTTCCTCAGCCCGCTGAATAATCCGGCGTGAAATCGGTCTTCTTCACGGACGACGCCTTAGTTCGCAGCCGCGCGGCGCTTGCTCCGGCCTGCCACCTCGGGATAGCCGTGCAGCATCACCTTGTCGGCCCGCACGCCCCAGCTTTCCAGCCGGTCCAGAAAACTCATTCCGAGCAGGTTGGTCTTCATCTGGCCGCGCGGCACGACCAGCGCCGGAACCGATTTCTCGACGAGTTGACCTACCGCGAGACGATCGAGGGTCAGCCGCGCCGCCTTGGTGTGACCGCCGGCGGTTTCGACGTCGACATTGTATTCGAGCATTTCGATCGGCAGGCCGATCGCCTTCGCCGTCTCCCAGGTCAGCACCACCGACGTTGCGCCGGTGTCGATCACCATCGGCGCCTTGACGCCGTTGATCTTGGCATGAAGCGCGAATTCGCCGGCCTTGCCGCGCGCGATCTGCACGGCGGGCGCCGGCTCCAGGCTGCGTTGCCGCAGCATTTTCGATACCGAATTGCTGGCGCGCGCGATCTGGTCCGGATCGCCGTAGGCCACGACGGCGCCGGCGGTGGCGGCGAGCATCGCCAGAACGAGCATGAAGCGGATCACAGCGCGCCTCCGCCGGTTCGTCCGGTGATCAGCCGCGCTCGCTGCGCGGCGGCATCTGCACGAGGCCGGCCTCCGCCATGCGCGCCGCAAGCCTTTCCATCACGGCCAATCGTTCCGCTGTCTCCATGCGGTGCCAGCGCGCGATCTCCGGCAACGTTCGTCCGCAGCCGAAGCAGAGTTTGGTTTTGGGGTCCATCATACAGACTGCGATACACGGCGTTTCTTTGCTCATATAGCGATAGTGAAATGGTTTGCGTTCCTTGCGCAAGCGCTCCAGCTACAACCCGGTTCCTGCACTCATGATCGGTTTGTGGCGCGCCCGCCGCTTGTCGTCGGCGACCGCTGTGACGGTGGGCTCCGGCTGCAGCGGCGGGGCCTCCTCGGCCATCGGCGCCAGCGCGCTCATCACGCGTTCCGGCGGGAAGGTGACGATGACTTCGGTGCCGATGCGCAATTTCGATTTCAGCGTGAAGGTGCCGCCATGCATATCGATCAGGCTCTTTGCGATTGGAAGGCCCAGCCCCGCGCCCTGTTCGGCGGACTTGATCGAGTTGGAGCCCTGGCCGAACGAGGCCAGCACGATCGGGATCTCGTCCTCGGCAATGCCGGATCCGGTATCCTTGACGCTCAGATATTGCCCGCCGGAAGCGGTCCAGCCGACCTTGAGCCAGATATCGCCGCCTTGCGGGGTGAACTTGATCGAGTTGGACAACAGGTTGAGCACGATCTGGCGCGTAGCGCGTTCGTCGCCCCAGATCCTGGGCATGCCGTGCTCGAACACCTCGTGGATGGTGATGCCGCGGCTGGTCGCGCGCAGCTTCAAGAGATGGTGGCAGTCGGCAACGACGTGCAGCAGCGACACCGCTTCCTCATTCAGTTCGTAGCGGCCGGCCTCGATCCGCGACAGATCGAGAATCTCGTTGATGAGATTGAGCAGGTGAACGCCCGAATTATGGATGTCGGCGGAATATTCCTTGTACACCGCCACCGCATGCGCGCCGAAAATTTCGCTCTTCATCACCTCGGAGAAGCCGAGGATCGCGTTCAGCGGCGTGCGCAGCTCATGGCTCATCTGCGCCAGAAAGCGCGACTTGGCGACGTTGGCGGATTCGGCGCGGTGCCGCGCTTCGTCCGAGATCGCCTTGGCCTGTTCGAGCTCGCCGATCAGCGCGTCCTTTTCGGCGCGCGCTTCCAGGGTCGCCAGCGTGGTCGAATGGAGTTGATGGGCGAGCAGGGCGAAATAGGCTTCGGCGGCAACCGCAAGCAGCGCAAGCGCGTAATTGTCGAAGGTTCCGCTCAGCACGAAATTGAGCGCGATCGCTGCCGTCACCGGTGCGGTCGCCGCCATCGCCGCAATGGGGAGCGTCGCCGCCAGCATGCTCGACACCGCGATCACCAGCAGCATCAGGAACATCATCATCGTGTTCGAGACGGTATCGAGACCGGCCGGATGCAGCAGGATCGCGGTCCAGGACAGGCCGTAGAGCAGGTCGAGCAGCACGAACCGGGTCTGCCACTTGCGCGTCGCCGCGAGCGAGGGCTTCTCGCGGAGGAAGCGCCAGCAATTGCGAATGATGGCGGCATGGATGCAGAGCATGCCGACGGTCCAGATCGCGGCCGGCACGGCGTACTTCCAGAGGCCGAACAGCACGCCGGTCGCAACCACCAGCAGCATGACGACAAAGGAGGCCGATACCCGGGTCTGGGCATATTGCCGGAGCAATTCGGTATCGAACGCCGGGCGGGTTCCGCTTGATGACGTTAACCGATCCCGCGCCTCGCGTACCCGCTGCGCCGCCACGCGCCGGGTGTTGACCGGCGGTCCGGCGGGCGCTTCTGCCGGAAGCTGGACAACCTCAGGCTTTTCTGCGGGGTTACTCATCAAACAACACAAATCCTGCCCGCGAACCGCGCGCGCTTTTGCATTGTCTATCTGTGCCCTAAATCATTAAGCGATGACTTAAAGAGCTAAAAATTTCCGTTAGCGGGAAGTTAAAATTAACCTGTTCCCCAGGCGGAACCCCGCTTCTGACGGGACAAGAAGCGGGGCCCGTTCTGCGATCTTAACCGGCTTTTTTAACTCACCGCTCCAGCCGGGCCATCAGGCTCGACGTATCCCAGCGCTTGCCGCCCATCTTCTCGACCTCGGCGTAGAACTGGTCGACCAGAGCGGTCACCGGCAGGTTGGCGCCGTTGCGGCGGGCTTCTGTGATGCAGATCGAAAGGTCCTTGCGCATCCATTCGACCGCAAAGCCGAAATCGAACTTGCCTTCGTTCATGGCCTTGTAGCGGTTCTCCATCTGCCAGGACTGCGCTGCCCCCTTGGAGATGGTCTCGATCACGGCCGCAACGTCCAGCCCCGACTTCTTTGCGAAATGAATGCCCTCGGATAGGCCCTGGACAAGACCGGCGATGCAGATCTGGTTGACCATCTTGGTGAGCTGGCCGGCGCCGGCGGGCCCGAGAAGCTTGCACATCCGCGCGTAGGAGCCGGCGATGATCGGCTCGGCAGCAGCATAGGCATCTTCCTTGCCGCCGCACATCACCGTCAGCACGGCGTTTTCCGCACCCGCCTGGCCGCCGGACACCGGCGCGTCGATGAACTTGAAGCCCGCCTTGATGGCGGCGGCGTCGAGCTCGCGGGCAACCTCGGCGGAGGCGGTGGTGTGATCGACGAAGATTCCGCCCTTTTTCATCCCGGCGAAGGCGCCATCAGCGCCGATCGTGACGGCGCGCAGATCATTGTCGTTGCCGACGCAGCACATCACGAAATCCTGACCTTCGGCCGCGGCCTTCGGCGTCGGCGCGGTGCGCCCGCCGAATTTGTCCGCCCATTCCTTCGCCTTGGCGCCGGTCCGGTTGTACACGGTCACCTCGTGGCCGCCTTTTTTCACCAGATGTCCTGCCATGGGGAAACCCATCACGCCGAGACCGAGAAAAGCGACTTTAGCCATATGCAATACCTTAGAGTTCGCCGGCGACCTTGGACGGGCCGGACGTTGTTTTGGAGGAAGCCGCACCATACCCCCTGCGCAGGGGAGGGCAACGCCTTCATTTGGCGGGTAAGCTAGGATTTGTGCTAGGATAGGGTCTCAAGAACCTCACAAAAAAGGGAGTGACATCGCATGGGCGTCAGTGTTGGCGTGCTCGACCATTTCAACATCCGGACCCGCAACCTTGCCGACACGGTCCGGTTCTATGAAGACGTTCTGGGCCTGGAAAAGGGCGCCCGGCCGAACTTCGCCTTCCCCGGAGCCTGGATGTACAGCGAGGGCAAGGCGGTGGTGCACCTCGTCGATATCTCCAAGACCGAGGAACCGCAGAAGCCCGATTCCGGCGTCGTCCACCATGTCGCGTTTGCGAGCTACGGCTTTGACGGCATGAAGCGGCGGCTGGAACAGAAGGGCATGGCATACGACTCCCGGCAGGTGCCGGGTGGCGACCTCTGGCAGATCTTCGTCAATGATCCCAACGGCGTCATGATCGAGCTGAATTACGAGGCTGCCGAGGAGCAGGGTATCGCGGCGCCGGCCGAGCGGCGGGACGACGTCGGAGCGAGGTAGCCTTTCGCGCTGAACCGCTCTATGG
Organism: Bradyrhizobium sp. AZCC 1610; assembly: GCF_036924515.1. Lineage (NCBI taxonomy): Bacteria > Pseudomonadati > Pseudomonadota > Alphaproteobacteria > Hyphomicrobiales > Nitrobacteraceae > Bradyrhizobium > Bradyrhizobium sp. AZCC 1610. Next base: position 2,334,052 of record NZ_JAZHRR010000001.1, read on the forward strand.
GTCGCATCCGACTGACGTAGCGGTTTCGAAACGCGGCCCAGCCTTTTCGGATTTGGTCCGAGGCCGATCAGGTCGCGTCAAGAAAGCGCGTCAATACAAGTGAGTAGAGCCCGGTTCTCAATCAGAACAGAAAGGGCTTCAGGAGATGCGCGAGTGAGCGTGACGCAGCAACAGGTTCTCGATTCCCTTAGCCGGGTGGCGTCGCCGCGTGGCGTGCCCTTGACCAATGCCAACGTGCTGTCGGCGATCTCGGTCACCGACGGCAAGGTGTTCTTCTCCATCAATGTCGACGCCGCGGAAGCCCGCGCCTGGGAAAGCGTGCGCGCGCAGGCCGAAGCTGCCGTGCGCGCGCTTCCCGGCGTCACTGCCGCGATGATCGCGCTGACGGCCGAGCGCAAGCCCGGCTCGCCACCACCCGCGCCTGCGCCGCATCGGCACGCGCACGGCGTGCAATCGGTTTCCGCCCACCGTCCGCCGCAAGGCGCGGCGTCGCCGATGTCGAAACAGGCGGAGATCCCTGGCATTGCCGCCGTCATCGCGGTGGCCTCGGGCAAGGGCGGCGTCGGCAAGTCGACCACCGCGCTCAACCTGGCGCTGGGTCTGCGCGATCTCGGCCTGCGTGTCGGCCTGCTCGATGCCGACATTTACGGCCCGTCGGTGCCGCGGCTAACCGGCATCAATGAGAAGCCGCAACTCGATGACAACAGGAAGATGATTCCGATCCAGCGTTTTGGCCTTGCCATCATGTCGATCGGCTTTCTGGTCGAGGAAGACACCGCGATGATCTGGCGCGGGCCGATGGTGATGTCGGCGATTACCCAGATGCTGCGCGACGTGGCATGGGGCACGCTCGATATTCTGGTCGTCGACATGCCGCCCGGCACGGGCGATGCGCAATTGACGTTGGCGCAGAATGTGCCGCTGAAGGGAGCGGTGATCATCTCGACCCCGCAGGATCTCTCGCTGATCGACGCGCGGCGAGGGCTCGCGATGTTCAAGAAGGTCAACGTGCCGGTGCTCGGCATCGTCGAGAACATGAGCTACTTCCAGTGCCCCGAGTGCGGCACGCGCTCGGACATTTTCGGTCATGGCGGCGCGCGGCATGAAGCGGAACGGCTGGGTGTCCCGTTTCTGGGCGAGATCCCGCTGCACATGTCGATCAGGACCACCTCCGATGACGGTAACCCGGTGGTGGCGAGCGAGCCGGACGGTCCGCATGCCGCGATCTACCGGGCCATCGGGACCAAGGTTCGCGACCAGCTTCAGGGCGTCATCGCCGCGGCGTAGCACCCCTTTATCCGTTCCCCCTAAGACTTTGGTTTAATCAGTGCAGTCATGCCTTTGTCGCGTTTTCGATAGCCAACTTCCGTGTTAAAGCCGCCCCGCCAGAGCGCCCCGGATGATGTGGAATTCGCCCCGCCGGAGGACAGCTCGAGCAATATGGGAAACGCCCCGTCTTAAGGAGACTTGAATGAAGCGTCGTGATTTTTTGAAGGTTTCAGCGGCCGGTGCTGCCGCGACAGCCGTTGCCTCGCCGGCGATCGCGCAATCGTCGCCTGAGATCAAATGGCGCCTGACGTCGAGCTTCCCGAAATCTCTCGACACCATCTATGGCGGCGCTGAACAGGTGTCGAAATACGTCGCCGAGATGACCGATAACAAGTTTCAGATTCAGGTGTTCGCGGCCGGCGAAGTCGTTCCGGGTCTGCAGGCGCTCGATGCGACCTCCAACAACACCGTCGAGATGTGTCACACCGTCTCGTATTACTACGTCGGCAAGGACCCGACCTTTGCGATCTTTGCCTCGGTCCCGTTCGGCCTCAACGCGCGCCAGGCCAACTCCTGGTGGTATCAGGGCGGCGGCGAGGCACTCGGCAACGAGTTCTTCAAGAAGTTCGGCGTGATCGGCTTCGCCTGCGGCAATACCGGCGCGCAGATGGGCGGCTGGTTCCGCAAGGAGATCAAGACGGTTGCCGATCTCTCGGGCCTCAAGATGCGCATCGGCGGCATCGCCGGACAGGTCTTTCAAAAGGTCGGCGTGGTGCCGCAGCAGCTCGCCGGCGGCGACATCTACCCGGCGCTCGAAAAGGGCACCATCGACGCGGCCGAGTGGGTCGGCCCCTACGACGACGAGAAGCTGGGTTTCGCGAAGGTCGCGAAGTACTACTACTACCCGGGCTTCTGGGAAGGCGGCCCGATGATCCACGCCTTCTGCAATCTCGAGAAGTGGAATTCGCTGCCGAAGAACTACCAGGCGATCCTGACCAACGCGTGCGCCCACTCCAATACCTGGATGAACGCACGTTACGACATGCAGAACCCGACCGCGCTGAAGCGCCTGGTGGCCGGCGGCACGCAGCTTCGTCCCTTCACCAATGAAGTGCTGGAAGCCTGCCTGAAGTCGACCAACGAGCTGTGGGCCGAGATCTCCGGCAAGAACGCCGACTTCAAGAAGTCGATCGACGCGATGCAGGCCTACCGCTCCGACCAGTATCTGTGGTGGCAGGTTGCCGAATACACCTATGACAGCTTCATGATCCGCTCGCGCACCCGCGGCTGATTACGCCTTAAGTCGTAGAAAGATGCCCGGCCTTCGTAAGAAGGCCGGGCTTTTTCGTTTACCCCGTATAGTTCGGGATGGATATCGGGAACTGGATGTTCCATGCTGGCTGCGAAGGCCTCGCCAAGAAGGCCATGACATGCTCACCAACAGGGATGGATTCAATGAAAAGAAGAGATTTTCTTAAAGTTACTGGTATTGGCGCGGCTGGCGCTGCAACTCTGGCGGCTCCCGCCATCGCTCAATCGATGCCGGAGCTCAAATGGCGCGTGACGGCTAGTTGGCCCAAGTCGCTCGACACGCTTTGGGGCGGGGTCGAGCTGATGGCCAAGCTCGTTGGCGAAGCCACCGACAACAAATTCCAGATCCAGGCCTTCGCCGGCGGCGAAATCGTTCCCGGCCTGCAGGTGCTCGATGCCGTGCAGAACGGCACCGTCGAGATGGGCCATACGGCGTCCTACTATTATTTCGGCAAGGACCCGACGTTTGCTTTTGGAACCGCCGTGCCGTTCGGCCCCAACCAGCGTCTCAACCAGGCCTGGTACATGCTCGGCGGCGGCAAGGAGCTGCTCAACCAGTTCTACAAGGGCTACAACGTCACCTCGTTTCTGGCCGGTAACACCGGCTGCCAGATGGGCGGCTGGTTCCGAAAGGAAATCAACACCGTCGACGATCTGAAGGGGCTGAAGATGCGCATCGGCGGCTTTGCGGGCCGCGTGATGCAGAAGCTCGGCGTCGTGCCGCAGCAGCTTGCCGGTGGCGACATCTATCCCGCGCTCGAAAAGGGCACGATCGATGCGGCGGAATGGGTCGGGCCCTATGACGACGAGAAGCTCGGCTTCAACAAGGTCGCGCCGCATTATTACTATCCCGGCTGGTGGGAGGGCGGACCGATGCTGCTCGGGCTCGTCAACCTGGATAAATGGAATTCGCTGCCGAAGGCCTATCAAAGCGCCATCGAGCAGGCGGGCCAGGCTGCCAATAGCTGGATGATGGCCAAATACGACCAGGGCAACCCGGCGGCGCTGAAGAAGCTGTTGGCGGGCGGCACCAAGCTGCACAGCTTCTCGCCGCCGATCATGCAGGCCTGCCTGAAAGCGACGAAAGAACTGTACGCGGAGACGGCGTCGGCCAATCCGAACTTCAAGAAGGTGCTGGAATCGATGAACTCGTTCACGGCCAACGGATATCAGTGGTTCCAGGTCGCCGAGCTCGGTTACGACAGCTTCATGGCGCGCAATCCGCAAGGTTGATCGGTCAAGGTCGATCGCGCGATATCACGTCTCGACAAAGGAAAACCCCGGAGCGAAAGCTCCGGGTTTTTTTGTGTTTGGGGATGCGCCGCACTGCTATTGTTTCGGTCCGCCGAAATCGAGCGGTGGCAGTTCGATCTGCGGCACCTCGATCCTGACCTTGCTGAGATCGACGTCGAGCGGCTTGTCGAGTAGCGCCGTCACCACGACCGGGAAAGCGATCACGATCGCTACCATGATCGCCTGCAGGCCGATCCAGGGTAGCGCCCCCCAATAGATGTCGGAGCTCTTCACTTCCTTCGGCGCCACGCCGCGCAAATAGAACAGCGCAAAGCCGAACGGCGGATGCAGGAACGAGGTCTGCATGTTGACGCAGAGCATGACGCCGAACCAGATCAGCGCGGCATCGGGTCCGACGACCGGCGCCAGCACCTTCTGCGCAATCGGCGCCACCATCGGCAGGATGATGAAGGCGATCTCGAAGAAGTCGAGGAAGAACGCCAGGAAGAAGATGAAGAGGTTGATGAAGATCAGGAAGCCCCAGACGCCGCCCGGGATCGAAGTCAGATGGTGCTCGAGCCAGACCCCGCCATTGACGCCGAGGAATACCACCGAGAAGCAGGTCGAGCCGATCAGGATGAACACCACCATGGTGGAGAGGCGCATGGTCGATTGGTAGCCCTGCTTGATCAGGTCGCGCAGGTCCGGAATGCGGACGGCTTCCAGACAGAGCCAGACGACGGCGAGATAGAGCACCGCGAAGGTCAGCTTGAGCAGTTTGCCTTCGCCGACGAGAATTCCAACGATCACGCCGATGCCGGTAGCGGCGATGCCGACCAGCAGCATCTTGTGGCCCTTGCTGCTCAGATCCTTGTGATGGATCGCGGCGAGCACGATGGCGCCGATGGCACCCATTGCTCCGGCTTCCGTGGGGGTGGCCAGGCCCATCATCATGGTGCCGAGCACCACGAAGATCAGCACAGCGGAGGGAATGATGCCCATCAGGCATTTGCGCCAGAGCGGCCAGCCCCGCAGCGTCAGCGCATCCCTGGGGACGGCCGGGACGTGATGGGGCAGGAAGATACTCAGAACGAACGTGTAGCCGGCGAACAGCGCGATCTGCAGGAGCGAGGGGCCCCAGGCGCCGAGATACATGTCGCCGACCGACTTGCCGAGCTGGTCGGCCATCACGATCAGCACCAGCGAGGGGGGCACCAGCTGGGTAATGGTGCCGGACGCGGCGAGCACGCCGGTGATGTAGCGCACATTGTAGCCGTAGCGGAGCATCACCGGCATCGAGATCAGCGCCATGGCGATGACCTGCGCCGCCACCGTGCCGGTGATCGCGCCGAGGATGAAGCCGACGATGATGACGGAATAGCCGAGGCCGCCGCGGACCGGGCCGAACAACTGGCCCATCGAATCCAGCATGTCTTCAGCGAGACCGCACCGCTCGAGGACAGAGCCCATGAATGTGAAGAAGGGAATCGCGAGCAGCAATTCGTTGGAAAGCACGCCGCCGAAAATGCGGCCCGGAATGGCCTGCAGGAAGTTCATGTCGAAGAAGCCGAGATAGATCGACAGGAACCCGAACGACAGCCCGAGCGAGGCCAGCGTGAAGGCCACCGGAAAGCCGATCAGCATGGCCAGAATCAAGCCGCCGAACATCAGCGGCGGCATCATCTCCAGCGTGATCATTGGGTCGGCCTCTCGTACTTCGCATCGATCACGACATAACCCTTCAGTGCAGCGATGCGCTTGATCACCTCGGAGACGCCTTGCAGCGCCAGGAAAACGAAGCCCACGGGAACGACGAGCTTGATCGGCCAGCGCAGCAGGCCGCCGGCATTGCTCGAAGTCTCGCCGACGACGTAGGCCTGCATGAAGAACGGCCACGACAGATAGCTGAGCAGCAGGCAGGACGGGATCAGGAAGCACAGCGTGCCAATCAGGTCGAGCCAGAGTTGGCCGCGCTCGGACAGCGTCAGGTAGAGGATTTCAACCCGAACATGCTCGTTTTTCTTGAACGTATAGGAGGCGCCGAACATCACGAAGATGGCGAACATATACCACTGCAATTCGAGCCAGCTGTTGGAACTGTAGCCGAACGCATAGCGGATCATCGCGTTGGCGGCGCTCACCACGCAGGCTGCGAGCACGAGCCAGTTGCAGACGCCGCCTAGTTTCTCATTGATCCAATCGATTGAGTTACTCAGTGCCAACAATGGGCGCATTACGCTCTCCTCGGACGCGTCATCGACGCGCGCCGGATGTCTTTATTGATATTGCGTTGCCATCGCGCGCCGGGCGCCTGGAGCTGCCGTCCTGCACCCAACGCGCAGGTTCGCTCTCGCGCGAAAAACGCGCGAGTCCGCAACTCATTCGCAGATGCGATTGCAACGATAGTCCTCCCCCGTCTCGCGCTACCGCCGTCTTGACCGCAACCCAAGGGATGCAGCGGCCTGTCCCGGCCGTGCTGGCGTGAAGCAGCCGCACCATTTCAGCGCGCCGCGGCGGCGTCAATCGGAAAATGGACACATTGACGCGGGGATTAATTGATTGGTTGGTCTGATAAATCCGCGTTGGAGCGGATGATAAATTAATCGGCGAACTCAGCCGCCGGTCACGCTCATGTGGCGAGAGACACTCGGGCGGTTATGCCGGCGATCGATGATGAAGTCGTGGCCCTTCGGCTTCAGCCCGATGGCGCGATCGATCGCGGCTGACAGCAGGTCGTTGTCGGGAGAAGCCCGCAACGGTTTGCGCAAATCCGAGGCATCCTCGTGGCCGAGGCAGGTATGCAGCGTGCCGGTGCAGGTGATCCGCACCCGGTTACAGGACTCGCAGAAATTATGCGTCATCGGCGTGATGAAGCCGAGCTTGCCGCCGGTCTCGGCAACGCGGACATAGCGGGCGGGGCCGCCGGTATCCTCATCGAGGTCGGTCAGCGTGTAGTGCTTGGCGAGGCGGGCGCGCAGCAGCGACAGCGGCACGTACTGATCGATGCGGCCTTCGCCGATGTCGCCCATCGGCATGACTTCGATCAGCGTCAGCGCCATGCCCTTGCCGTGCGCCCATTCCATCAGCGAGGGGATTTCCTCCTCGTTCATGTTCTTCAGCGCCACCGCGTTGATCTTGACCGCAAGGCCTGCGTCGCGCGCGGCTTCGATGCCGGTCAGAACCTTGTCGAGATCGCCCCAGCGCGTGATGGCGCGGAACTTCTGCGCATCGAGCGTATCGAGCGAGACGTTGACGCGGCGGACGCCGCAGTCGCGCAATTCGCCGGCGAAGCGCGCCAGTTGTGAAGCATTGGTGGTCAGCGTCAGCTCATCGAGCGCGCCGCTTGAAAGATGCCGCGACAGCGAGCGCACCAGCGACATCACGTTGCGCCGGACCAGCGGCTCGCCGCCGGTGAGGCGGATTTTGCGCACGCCCTTGGCGATGAAGGCCGAGCACAGCCGGTCGAGTTCTTCCAGCGTCAAGAGATCGGCTTTCGGCAGGAAGGTCATGTCCTCGGACATGCAGTAGAAGCAGCGCAGGTCGCAGCGATCGGTCACCGATACGCGCAGATACCGGATGGTCCGGCCGAACGGATCGACCATCGGACGGAACAACTGATCGGGTGACGGGGATCCGCTCATTCAAGCTGCCTTGCAACTGCCTTGTACCGGGTCTTCACGTATTAGCTCGCTAGCATAATCTAGGCGCGTTGTAAGGCGTCTACAATCAGCGAGCTGGCGGGTGCAGTTGCGAGGTCCGGCAGGGGGCCGCCGGGATTCAGCGGGCCGCGGCCTGCGCGGGGGCCGGGTTCGGCGCCGCGGCGGCGTTGGGCTTCGGCTTCTTCGGCTGCATCGGCTTGCGCGCCTTCGGCGGCGGCGCGGCCGGCTTGAGTTCCGCGAACACCGGGCTGGGCTCGATGATGGTCGTCGGCGGCGAGGCAAAATCGCCGGGATTGCGGATCACCTGGACCGGAACCGTGACCGGCTGGAACTTGGGACGCCGAAAATCAGCGTTCCCGATACAAGCGATAAATCAGAATGTTAGGTCCGAGATGCGACCTTGCTGAGGCTTTCCACCGCCGCCGGCAAATCGCGCATATGGCCGATCAGCCGGTCGGGCTTCAATTCGGCGATCGGCACATCGGTATAGCCGAACTCGACGCCGATCACGGGAATGCCGGCCCGCCTCGCCACGCCGACGTCGGGGCCGGCGTCGCCCACCATGATGGTCGCAGCCATATCGCCACCCGCCCGCGCCACTGTCTGCTGCAGGATGATGGGATCGGGCTTGGAGACGCCGAACGTGTCGGCGCCGCAAATGGCGGAAAATCGTCCGCTCAGGCCCAATTGGTCGAGCAGCCGCTTCGACAGCCATTCCAGCTTGTTGGTGCACACCGCGAAGCGGCAGCCCTGCGCCGCAAGCTCATCGAGGGCGGCCTCCAGCCCCTCGAACGGCCGCGAGGCGTCAGCAATATGGGCGGCGTAATAGTCGATGAAATCGCGCATGAGGCGGTTGACGTCTTCCACGCTCATCGCGCGGCCTTCCAGTTCGAGCCCGCGCTCGATCAGCTTGCGGGCGCCGGCGCCGATCATGTTGCGCGCCGCTTTCAGGGGCACGGGCGGCACGCCCGCGCGGTCGAGCGCGAAATTGAGCGCGGCAATCAGGTCGGGCGCGGTGTCGACCAGCGTGCCGTCGAGGTCGAAGACAACAGTGCGGGGAAGGCTCATCCGGAATTCGCTAGCGGCAGGCGCGGCATCATGCAAGTGGATATGCCGGCTTCCGCCCAATCCCTTCGGAGAACAGCCATGCGTGATCTCGCCGGCAAGACGGCCTTCGTGACAGGTGGGGCCAGCGGTATCGGGCTGGCGCTAGGCCGGGCGTTTGCGCAAGGCGGCATGAAGGTGATGCTCGCCGATATCGAGACGGATACACTGCAGGCCGCCGTCAAAAGCCTGCAGGAATCTCTCCCGATATCCGCGGCACCATCTGCGATGTGGCCGATGCGGAAAGCGTCGAGCGTGCGGCGCAGGCTTCGTTAGACGCCTTCGGGCGGGTTCATGTGGTTTGTAACAATGCCGGCGTTGCCGGCGGCGGCATCGATCACATCTCGCTGGATAATTGGCGATGGGTCATCGATGTAAATCTGATGGGCGTGCTCCACGGCATCAAAAGCTTTCTGCCGCACATCCGCGCCCATGGCGAAGGCGGCCATATCGTCAACACCGCGTCGATGGCGGGGATGCAGACCGGTTTGGGATTCAGCCCCTATGGGGCGACCAAATTTGCAGTCGTCAGCATGTCTGAGGGCCTCGCCATGCAGTTCAAGCCGCACGGCATCGGCGTGAGCGTATTGTGCCCAAGCTTTGTCCGCACCCCGCATCGGCGGGAGCGGGCGCAACCGGCCGGAGCGCTACGGCCAGTCGCAGCCGCTCGATCCTGCCAGTCCGGCCGCGGCGATGGTGGCCGAGATCGCCCGCAATATCGACGCAGGACTTGAGCCCGACGCGGTCGCCGCGCGCGTGCTTGCCGCGATCCGGGACGATGAGCTCTATATTTTCACCCATCCCGGCATGCGGGCCGAGGTAGAGCCGCGTTTCGTCGCGATTCTGGCCGCGATGGACGGGGTTTCACCCCCATAATCCTTCTTACGCAGGACCTTAAGCGCTGTTCCCAAGGCCAAAACGACGCTAGAGAAACGTCACCGGCGGGTTCTTGAGAGGCATCGTTAGCACGTGGATATGGACCAACTTAAGCGGCAGGCGGCGGCGCGGGCGCTGGCGCATGTGCAGGACGGCATGAAACTCGGGCTCGGCACCGGCTCGACCGCCAAGCATTTTGTCGAACTGCTCGGCGAGAAGGTTGCGGGCGGAATGAAAGTGGTGGGCGTGCCCACCTCGGAAGCGACCCGCGCCCAGGCCGAAGCCTGCAAAATTCCCCTGACCACGCTCGATGCGATCGACCGGCTCGATCTCACCGTCGACGGCGCCGACGAGGTTGACGGCGCGCTCAACCTGATCAAGGGCGGCGGCGGCGCGCTGTTGCGGGAGAAGATCGTGGCGGCGGCCTCCGATCGCATGATCGTGATTGCCGACGATACCAAATGGGTCGATGTTCTCGGCGGTTTCCCCCTACCTGTAGAGGTGATTCCGTTCGGGTTGGCCGCCACCCAGCGGGCCATGGCCACGGCATTTGCCCAAAGCGGCGTTTCCGGGCAAATGGGGCTCCGCAAGGGCAAGGACGGCCACGTTTTTGTCACCGATGGCGGCCACTGGATTGTCGATGCCCATCTGGGACGCATCACGGATGCGCCGCGTCTGGCGGGCCTGTTGAGCCTGATCCCGGGTGTCGTCGAACACGGATTGTTCATTGGCCTGGCCAGCATCGCCGTCCTGGCAGGTGCCCAGGGAATTCGCGTAGTTGAGCGGCGGTAACGCCGGTAATCGAGGAGAATTGGAATGAAGAGCCTTTCACGGATTTTGTCGGCGGTCGGCCTCGCAGTCGGACTGGCCCTGACCGCCGTTCCGGCCGACGCGCAGCAGAAAAATGCGCCCGCCGCGACGACACCACTCAAGCCCGGCTCGCCGGCAGCGCTCGCCGCCGCCAAGGAAATCCTGGCGATGAAGAACGCGAGCGCGATGTATGCCAACGCCGTTCCCAATCTCGTCGAGCAGACCAAGAACGTGCTGATGCAGAGCAATCTGAACTATCAGAAGGATCTCAACGAGGTCGCCGTGATCGTGGCCAAGAATCTCGCCGGCCGCGAGAAGGAAATCGGCGACGGCATGGCGCAGGTCTACGCCAACGAGTTCACCGAGCAGGAGCTGAAGGATCTGGTCGCCTTCTACAAGTCGCCGCTCGGCCAGAAGCTGCTCGCGAGCGAGCCCCGCGCCATTCAGTTCAGCATGTCCTACATGAACCAGTGGGCGCAGCAATTTGCCGAAACCATCAACGGCCAGTTCCGCGCCGAGATGAAGAAGCGCGGCAAGGATATCTGATCTTCAGTGAAGCATGCCCTCGGACTTGATCCGAGGGCGGACTTACGGTTCGCATAGCAATCAAATCTACGCAGACTTGTCTGCGTGGAAAACGCGTCAAACAAAAAGAGAAACCAGAGGCGGCTTCGGGCGGGGTTGAGATGGCTGAGTTCGACGTCGATCTGTTCGTCATCGGCGGTGGTTCGGGTGGCGTGCGCGCCGCCCGCATCGCCGCCGGTTACGGCGCCAAGGTCATGGTCGCCGAAGAATACCGGATGGGCGGCACCTGCGTGATCCGCGGCTGCGTGCCGAAAAAGCTGTTCGTGCTCGGCTCGCACGTCCGCCACGAGATCGAGGACGCAGCCGGTTTCGGCTGGACCATATCGGAAGTCTCCTTCGACTGGCCCACTCTCGTCGCCAACAAGGACAAGGAGATCGCGCGTCTCGAAGGCATCTACGCCGCCAATGTCGAGAAGAGCGGCGCGCGCATCGCAAAGACCCGCGCGGTGCTGGAAGATGCCCACACGCTGCGGCTGATGACCGGCGAAAAGCTCACCGCGAAATACATCCTGATCGCGACCGGCGGTGCGCCCAACCACGGCCGCGAAATCCCCGGCATCGAACACGTCATCTCCTCGAACGAGGCGTTTCATCTCACCGAGCTGCCGAAGCGCATCGTGATCCAGGGCGGCGGCTATATCGCGCTGGAATTCGCCGGCATCTTCGCCGGCTTCGGCTCCGACGTGACGGTGATCTATCGCGGCGACAACATCCTGCGCGGCTTCGACGAGGACGTCCGCAAGCACGTGCGCGCCGAGATGGAGAAGCAGGGCATCACGATCATCACCGGCTGCACCATCGATAAAGTGGACAGGTACGGCAACGAACTCACCACGCATCTGTCGAACGGGTCGAGCATTGCCTCCGACAAGGTGATGTTCGCGATCGGCCGCCATCCGAACGTCGCCAATCTCGGGCTCGAGAAGGCCGGTGTCGCCATCAACCCGGCGAATGGCGGCATCGCGGTCGATGAATGGTCGAAGACCTCGGTCGACAACATCTACGCGATCGGAGACGTCACCCATCGCCTCAACTTGACGCCGGTGGCGATTCGCGAGGGCCATGCCTTTGCCGACACCGTGTTCGGCAAGCGCCCGGTGCAGGTCGATCACGCCACCATCCCGACGGCGGTGTTCTCGCAGCCCGAGGTCGGCACCGTCGGCCTGACCGAAGCGCAGGCGCGCGCGCAAGTGAGCCATGTCGACATCTACAAGGCCGATTTCCGCCCGATCAAGGCGACGATGTCCGGCCGCGACACCCGCGTGCTGATGAAGCTCGTCGTCGATGGCACCACGGACCGTGTGCTGGGCTGTCACATCGTCGGCGACACCGCGGCCGAAATCGTCCAGGCGGTTGCCATCGCCGTGAAGATGAAAGCGACCAAGGCCGATTTCGACGCGACGATTGCGCTGCATCCGACCGCGGCGGAAGAGCTGGTGACGATGCGCACGCCGACGGCGAGCTATGTGAGGCAAGCAGCGGAGTAGGTGGGGTCGTAGGGCCGTAGGATGGGTGGAGCGAAGCGATACCCATCAACTTCTGTGAAACGCCACGGCTGACAATTGATTTAGGTTATAGTCCTGTGCCGCGCGAGCCCGAAATTTCTCTGGTAATGAGTCGGCTCGCAACGGACATGGCATCGCTTCATCCGCAGCATCAGGCGGCACTCGAAAGCGCGCTGATCCGTCCGCGTACAGTCGGCGTGAGTGACTCCCCCGGAGAATTCGTCGTTGCGGTGGCGGTTCTCGATGAGAAGCTGCTTTATTGGTCGGACATCGAGGAGGGGTGGGAGCTCGAGGTGCCGGATGGTCGCGGCAACATTCCCTCTCGCGGTTGCAACCAGTTTGAACTCCGGCATGTGCTCTATCAGGTTTTTGGTGCTCCCGACGCGTCCTAAGGGCGGCCGTGTGGGCGTGCCAAGGACTACCGGCGGCCGTGGCACTCTGATAACGGTGCAGGCAACCATTCAATAACGGAGTTTTTCCCATGATCGAATCAATTGGCATCGTTGGTGCAGGCACGATGGGCAACGGCATCGCGCAGGTGTGCGCCGCCGCCGGTCTTCCCGTGGTCATGACCGACATCTCGGATGCGGCGCTCGCCCGGGGCATGTCAGTCGTGTCCAACAGCCTGGAGCGGCTCGTCAACAAGCAGAAGATGACCGACGCCGACCGGCAAGCCGCGCTGGCGCGGATCACGACGAGCACCGACACCGCGAAGTTTTCGACCTGCGATCTCGTCATCGAAGCGGCGACCGAGAATGAAGACTTGAAGATCAAGATACTGAAAGATCTCTGTTCGAAGCTGCGGCCGCAGGCGCTGCTCGCTACCAACACGTCCTCGATCTCGATCACCAAGCTTGCCGCGGCGACCGACCGGCCGGACCGTTTCATCGGCATGCACTTCTTCAATCCGGTGCCGCTGATGGCGCTGTTGGAATTGATCCGCGGATTGCAGACGTCGGACGATACCCACGCCAAGGCCGAAGCGTTTTCGAAAAGGATCGGCAAGGTCTCGATCACCGCGAAGAACAGCCCGGGCTTTGCGGTCAACCGCATCCTCTGCCCGATGATCAACGAGGCAATCTTCGCGCTTCAGGAAGGCCTCGCCACCGCCGAAGATCTCGACGCCGGCATGAAGCTCGGCTGCAACCACCCGATCGGTCCGCTGGCGCTGGCCGACATGATCGGTTTGGACACCATGCTGTCGGTGATGGAGGTCTTCTACCAAGGCTTCAACGATCCGAAATATCGCCCCGCACCGTTGCTGAAGGAAATGGTCGCCGCCGGCCATCTCGGCCGCAAGACCGGGCGGGGGTTTTATAGCTACGGCAAGTGAGGGTGGCGGAGGGTGGGCAAAGCGACTTGTCCGCCGTAGCTCGAAGAGCGAAGGCGGAAGCGTGCCCAATTCAGTTAACGATCGGGGGATAGATGGTGGGCACGTCGCTAACGCGCCTTTGCCCACCCGCAGCTATTTCGGATTGGGATCGGCGAGACCCTTTGCCGGATTTTCGAATTTCCCCGCGCGTCAGCTTCACCGCATTGCCGAGTGCGCGCGGCGTTGATCGTCTCCTCCTGAAAGTCGCGGTCCTCGTCCAGCGCCCGGTGTGAACCTTGTGCAGGAGGACGAACGCGGACTGAGGGTCGTCTCAGCGAGGCAGGAAATGGCAGCCATGCTGGAACAATCCACGAAGAGCGCTGTTGGGGGCGCGTTTGTACCTTCCCCACCATCAGCGTTTCGTGGAGTCATCCATGCTAAAGCCCCTCCTTGTCGCGTCGACGTTCCTGTTCGCCTTTTCCACCCAGGCAGAGGCGCGCCCCCAACACCGGCATCACGGTCACCGGGCGCACGGCTGGTGCGGCAGTTACTTAAGCAAATATCTTGGCAAACCGGACCGTCGCCTTGCGCTCGCACGCTCCTGGGCGAGCGAAGGCATGAATGCCGGCGGCCCCGGAATCGGCGTGGTGGTTGTCTGGCCGCATCACGTCGGGATCATCACGGGACAAACACCTGACGGCCAGTGGATCGTTCATAGCGGCAACGATGGCGGCGCGGTTCGTACGCGAGCCCGATCACTCGCCCGCGCGATCGCATTCCGACGCGTGTAGTGAGCAGCGGCCGCAACTATATCCACCGTCATTGCGAGCCGTGGCTCGCAATGACGACAACAACCAGCGGCGCGCGAGGAAGGCTATCCCCCCGCCTCGATCCACTCCGCCGCCCCACGCCACAGCGTGTCGCGATGTTCGGGCTTGAAGAATCCCATGTGCCCGATCCTGCTCGCGCCGGTATCCGCCGGCGTCACCGTAACGATCTCTGGCTTGATCGAGGTAAATCCCGAGCACAGCAATTCGACCGCGGGCCGCGTCGCCCAGGGATCGTCGGACATGCAGAGCGCGCAACGCGCCCTGGTATTTCGGAAAATTCCGCACGGCGTCGAGCCTGGCGTCGTCGAACAGATAGCGCGGACTCATCACCCAGCCGACCCATTGCAGGAACGCATCCTTCGGCAGGTCCATGCCGAGGCCGGCCTTGCCCGGCATGTAGCCGAGCGCGCGGGTGAGCGGGAGGCCGACAAAATTCAGCATCGCGTAGACGCGGTAGCGCTCCGGCGCCGTCATCAGTTTCCAGTAGCCGGCCTGGGCTGCAATGAACAGCGCGCGCGAAATCTCCGAATTGTTCGGCAACAGACCGAGCGCCTGGCCGCCGAACGAATGTCCGACATAGGCGAAGGGGAGCGCCTTGTAGCGCTCGCCGCATCCAGGCGACTGTCGCCGTAATATCTTGTGCGGCCCAGTCCGACATCGAGGCCTTGAAGCCGACCAGCGATTTCGGCTGGTTGTAGCCGGTCAGCGCCCCGCTGCCTGGAGTCGCCGGTGCCGCGGTAGTCGTAGGTGAGAACCGCGCAGCCGCGCCTGGCGAGATAGCCGGCAAAGCTCCGGTAGAGCTTGCGAGGCACTGCGGTCGCCGAATTGATCAGGACCGCATGGCGCTTGGCCCCGCGGGGCAGAAACAGCGTCGCGGCAAGGGGATATCCATCCGTCGCGGGCACCGTGATATCGTCGCTAAATACGTCGTCCAGCCCCGGCTCGGCCACTGCTTCTTCTCCTCAGGTTGCGAGCGGCTATTAACAGAAGCGAAATCGGCTTTTGCCGCAAGGGCTTGTCAGGACTACCGGAAATCTAACTGGCGGTCGGCCGAAGGCCTGTGTATAACCCGGCCTTCACAATCGCTTGTAAGTAGCGGTTTTTGCTCAGGAGTTAACGTCATGTCCGAGCGGTGGACGCCCGATAGCTGGCGCACCAGGCCGGTGCTGCAGGTCCCCGATTATCCCGATGCCAAGGCATTGGCCGATGTCGAGGCGCAGCTCGCCACGTTTCCGCCGCTGGTGTTTGCCGGCGAGGCCCGCAACCTGAAAAAGGCGCTGGCGCGCGTCGCCGCGGGCGAAGCCTTCCTGCTGCAGGGCGGCGATTGCGCCGAGAGCTTTGCCGAGCATGGCGCCAACAACATCCGCGACTTTTTCCGCGTGCTGCTGCAGATGGCGGTTGTGCTGACCTATGCCGGCGCGCTGCCGGTGGTGAAGGTCGGCCGCATCGCCGGGCAGTTCGCCAAGCCGCGTTCGTCGAACACGGAAAAGATCAACGGTGTCGAGCTGCCGAGCTACCGCGGCGACATCGTCAACGACATCGCCTTCACAGCGGAGTCGCGGATCCCCGATCCGCAGCGCCAGCTGATGGCGTACCGGCAGTCGGCGGCAACGCTCAACTTGCTCCGCGCGTTCGCGACCGGCGGTTTTGCCAATCTCGGCAGCGTGCACCAGTGGATGCTCGGCTTCCTCAAGGATTCCCCGCAGTCGCGCCGCTACAAGGAACTGGCGGACCGCATTTCGGACGCGCTGAATTTCATGCGCGCCTGTGGGCTGGATCTCGAAAGCCATCCCGAACTGCGCGCCACCGATTTCTACACCAGCCACGAGGCGCTGCTGCTGGGTTACGAGCAGGCCTTCACCCGGATCGATTCCACCACCGGCGACTGGTACGCGACCTCCGGCCACATGATCTGGATCGGCGACCGCACCCGCCAGCTCGACCACGGCCATGTCGAGTATTTCCGCGGCATCAAGAACCCGATCGGCCTGAAATGCGGTCCCTCGCTGAAGCCGGATGAGCTATTGAAGCTGATCGACATCCTCAACCCGGACAACGAGCCCGGACGCCTGACGCTGATCAACCGCTTCGGCTCCGACAAGGTCGGCGACCACCTCGCGCCGCTGATTCGGGCCGTGCAGCGGGAAGGGCGCGTCGTGGTCTGGTCCTGCGATCCCATGCACGGCAACACCATCACCTCGAACTCGGGCTACAAGACCCGTCCGTTCGACCGGGTGCTGTCGGAGGTGAAGTCGTTCTTCGCCATCCATGCGGCGGAGGGGACGCATGCCGGCGGCGTGCATCTGGAAATGACCGGGCAAGACGTCACCGAATGCATCGGCGGCGCGCGTGCTATCACCGACGAGGACCTCAACGACCGCTATCACACGGTCTGCGATCCCCGCCTCAATGCCGAACAATCGATCGACATGGCCTTCCTGATCGCCGAACTGCTCAAGCAGGAACGCGCGGGCAAGGAAAAGCCGATGCCGGCTGCAGCGGGACTCTGACTTGCTGCGACTCTGGCGGGCTACCATCAACACGCGTAACGGGCTCGCCTTTGCGATCCGCTCGGAGCAGGCCGTTCGCGAGGAAATTTTCGCGCTGGCGCTTTCAGTGCCGCTGGCCTGGCTGGTCGGCGCTACGGTCATGCGCCGCGTGGAACTTGTCGCGGCCGTCGCTTTTGTTCTGGTGGTCGAGTTGCTCAATACCGCGATCGAGAAACTCGCCGACCGGCTCACCACCGACCACGATCCGCAGATCGGGCGGGTCAAGGACATGGGTTCGGCGGCGGTCGGCGTCGCGCTGCTGATGGCCGGGGTGTTCTGGCTGTTTGCCCTCGCCGAACGCATAGGCGCGATCTAAAGCGAGCAATTGCAGTTTGCTCTTGTGCGAGGCACCATTGCTCCCATGACCGAACCCACCTTTACGATCACGCTGGCGCAATTGAACCCGACGGTCGGCGACGTCACGGGCAACGCCGCCAAGGCGCGGGTGGCGCGCGAGAGGGCGAAAGCCGATGGCGCCGACCTCGTCGTGCTGCCGGAATTGTTCATTTGCGGCTATCCACCGGAAGACCTGGTGCTGAAGCCCGCGTTCCAGGCGGCCTGCCGCGGCGCGGTCGAGGAGCTGGCGCGCGAGACGGCGGGCGGGGGCCCGGCGATCCTGATCGGCACGCCCTGGGTCGAAGACGGCAAGCTCTACAATGCCTGCGCGCTGCTCGATCAGGGCCGCATATCAGCCCTTCGCTTCAAGGCGAATCTGCCGAATTACGGTGTGTTCGACGAGAAGCGCCTGTTCGCCCGCGGTCCCGCCGCGGGGCCGGTGACCGTCAACGGCGTCCGGGTCGGCGTTCCCATCTGCGAGGACATCTGGCTCGAAGAATCAGAAGAATACGAAAACATCGTCGAGTGTCTCGCCGAGACCGGCGCGGAAATCCTGGTGGTGCCGAACGGTTCGCCCTACGCGCGCGACAAGAACGATCTCCGGCTGTCGATCGCGGTCGCCCGCGTCACCGAGAGCGGCTTGCCGCTGGTCTATCTCAACCAGATCGGCGGACAGGACGAACTGGTGTTCGACGGCGCTTCCTTCGCGCTCAACGCCGATCTTTCGGTCGCGGCGCAGCTGCCCGCCTTCGAGGAAAACATCACCACGCTGCGCTGGACCAAAAGCGCCGACGGCTGGCGCTGCTCCGGGCCCGTCGTGCCGCTGGTCGAGGGCGACAAGGCCGATTACGCGGCCTGCGTGCTGGGCCTGCGCGATTACGTCCGAAAGAACGGGTTTCCGGGCGTGCTGCTCGGCGTCTCCGGCGGCATCGACTCCGCGCTGTGTGCGGCGATCGCGGTCGATGCGCTCGGCGCCGACCAGGTTCGCGGCGTGATGCTGCCGTTTCGATTTACCGCGCAAGTATCGCTCGACGATGCCGCCAAGCTCGCGAAAGCGCTCGGCTTTCCCTACGAGGTGCTGCCGATCGCAGACGCCGTGAATGGATTCGAAAAGATCCTGTCAAAACCCTTCGCCGGGCTGCCGCGCGATATCACCGAAGAGAATTTGCAGGCGCGCACCCGCGGCACGCTGTTGATGGCGATCTCGAACAAGACCGGCGCGATGGTGGTCACGACCGGTAACAAGTCGGAAATGTCGGTCGGCTACGCCACCATCTATGGCGACATGAACGGCGGCTTCAATCCGATCAAGGACATCTACAAAACCGAAGTGTTCCGCCTGTCGAGCCTGCGCAACGAATGGAAGCCGGACGGCGCGCTCGGGCCATCCGGCGAGGTGATTCCGGTCAACATCATCACCCGGCCGCCGACCGCAGAGTTGCGCGAGGACCAGACCGACCAGGATTCGCTGCCGCCCTATGAAATGCTCGACGGCATCCTGGAGCGGCTGGTCGAGCGCGAGGAGCCGCTCGCCACGATCATCGCGGCCGGCTTCCCGGCCGACGTGGTGACACGGATCGATCGGCTGCTCAATGTCGCCGAATACAAGCGGCGGCAGGCGGCGCCGGGCGTCAAGGTGACGGAAAAGAACTTTGGCCGCGACCGCCGCTATCCCATCACCAACCGCTTCCGCGACAATGGCAAGGCGCTGCCCGCGCCCGACGAGAAGCTGGTTGCGCGCGTCGGCCGCGCGTCGGCGGACGTATTTGACGGATAAACTCTAAGGCGCACGTTTAAGTCATCGCGCCCTGGTCTAACCTAGCGAAAACGCGTCAAAAAAGAAACTAGAGCCCCGTTTCGATTCCATCGAAACGGAAAGAGCTCTAGGTCGGCGACGCAGCAAAGAACAGGACCCGTATGAGGTGCGTGTACTCGGATTCGAACACCATGATGGCCACGAACACCAGCACCAGCACAGGAGGCAGCAGGATGGCATAGGCGAGCGCCAGCCGCTCCCAGGCCATGTGCATGAAGACGGCGACGATCAAGCCGGCCTTCAACACCATGAACAGCAGGATCAGCGACCATCTGAGATAGCCGTGTAAGCCGAAGTAGTCGACGAGATAAGAGAAGGTGCTGAGGACGAACAGCCATCCCCAGACCACGAGATAGAGCTTGATCGGATGCTGCTGCCCCTCTGCGTGCACGGCTCCTGATACGTGTGCTTCATGCACAGGCATGTGTAACGAAGGTTGTTGTCGTTCTAGATGTACCGCTGCGTCTACCATGCGCTGACCTCACCACAGATAAAAGAAGGCAAAGATGAAAACCCACACAAGATCGACGAAGTGCCAGTACAGGCCCATTATTTCGACGATCTCGTAATTCCCCTTCCTGCTCGTGAAGAAGCCGCGGCGCCCGTGATCGAAATCTCCGCGCCAAACCTTTCGTGCGATAGCGACCAGGAAAATCACGCCGAATGTAACGTGGGTGCCGTGAAAGCCCGTGATCATGAAAAAGCTGGAGCCGAACTGCGCCGCTCCCCACGGGTTTTCCCAGGGCCGTACGCCCTCCTGGATCAGCTTGGTCCATTCGAAGGCCTGCATTCCGACGAAGGTTGCGCCAAGTGCCGCTGTGACCAGCATCAATACCGCGGTCTTGGTGCGATCACGGCGGTAACCGAAATTGACGGCCATCGCCATGGTCCCGCTGCTGCTGATCAGGACGAAGGTCATGATGGCGATCAGGATGAGGGGGATATGATGCCCGCCAATTGTGAGAGCGAATACCTCACTCGGATTCGGCCACGGCACGGTCGTGGACATTCGCGCAGTCATGTAGGACAGCAGGAAACAGCTGAAGATAAAGGTGTCGCTCAGGAGGAAGATCCACATCATGGCCTTCCCCCAGGAGACGTTCTTGAAAGCGCGCTGATCCGAGGACCAGTCGGCGGCGATGCCCTTCCAGCCGGCGGTCTGCGCAGGCGATTTTTCAGAGTTTGTCAGCGCCGTCTCTGCCATCTGGTCTCTCCCTAGCTGAGCAGCCGGCGACAGATGTCGACGAAATCGTCTGTCCAGCCCGTCAACAGACCAAGCAAAACCAGCCAGACCAACAGCAGGAAATGCCAGTAGATCGTGCAGAGTTCCACGCTCAGGCGCACCTGGGGCATCTCAGCGCCACGCCACACCTTGGCAGTCGTTCTGCCCAGGGCCACCAAACCGCCGATCAGATGCAGCCCGTGCGCCGCGGTGATCATGTAGAAGAAGGAATTGGCTGGATTGGACGCGACGAAATAGCCCGCCGCCCTCAGCTGTTGCCACGCCAGCAATTGCCCAATCAGGAATGTTACGGCAGACGCTCCCCCTGCGCACAGGCCGACGATTACACCGTCCATGTTGTTTCGGCGCGCGGCCACGTATGCCCATTGCAGCGCGACGCTGCTCACGACCAGGACGCCGGTGTTGAACCATAGCAGCCCCGGCACGGGCAGCGCCCGCCAGTCCACCATGTTCATGCGCATGGAATAAGCGCTCATGAAAAGTGCGAACAACGAACTGGCGACCGCGAGAAACACTCCCAGTCCGATCTTCGCTGCCGGAAAGGTCATTGCTCCCGTGCCCGGGAAGCGATCGATCGGACCTTCTTCCAACCAGGGTTTGGCTGTCAGCCGTTGCTGCGAGAGCCACCATCCGACGATGACCGCTATCACCGCCATAAACAGGATGATGGCGCTCATGGCGCAGCTTCCTGAACGGCCTGTGTCGGTCGCGGCGGCTGGTTCTGCGGAATGAAGTCCTGGGCAGCGCCCGGCACGCTGTAGTCATATGCCCAGCGGTAGACCACCGGGAGCTCCTTGCCCCAGTTGCCGTGCCCGGGCGGGGTCTCCGGCGTCTGCCACTCCAGTGTTGTCGCCCGCCATGGATTTCCACCCGAGGGCCTGCCCTTGAAATAGCTCCAGACAAGATTGAACAGGAACACCATCTGGGCGAAGCCGACCATCAATGCCACCACGGTGATGAAGGCATTGAGCGTCTGGGCCGATGGCGGGATGAATGCCACTTCGCCGATCTCGTGATAGCGGCGCGGAACTCCGAGCAGCCCAAGGTAATGCATGGGAAAGAAGATCAGGTAGGCACCGAGGAACGTCACCCAGAAGTGGAACTTGCCCATCCAGTCATCCAGCATCCGTCCCGTGACCTTGGGGTACCAATGATAGATCGCGCCCAGCACAACCATGATCGGCGCTACGCCCATCACCATATGGAAATGCGCGACGACGAACATGGTATCCGAAAGCGGGACGTCGACGACGACGTTGCCGAGGAAGAGGCCGGTGAGCCCGCCGTTCACGAACGTGATGATGAAGCCGAGGGCGAACAGCATCGGGACGGTGAGATGGATGTCACCGCGCCACAGGGTCAGCACCCAGTTGTAGACCTTGATGGCGGTCGGGATCGCGATGATGAGCGTCGTGGTGGCGAAGAAGAACCCGAAACTCGGGTGCATGCCGCTCACATACATGTGGTGCGCCCATACGATGAAGCTGAGCGCGCCGATCGCCACGATCGCCCACACCATCATGCGATAGCCGAAGATGTTCTTTCGCGCATGGGTGCTGATCAGATCGGAAACGATGCCGAAGGCCGGAAGTGCGACGATATAGACCTCAGGATGGCCGAAGAACCAGAACAGGTGCTGGAACAGGATCGGGCTGCCGCCGCCATACTTCATCTGCTGCCCCATCTCGACGAGGGCCGGCATGAAGAAGCTGGTTCCCAGAACACGGTCGAACAGCATCATGACGGAGGCGACGAACAGCGCCGGGAAGGCCAATAGCGCCATCACGGTAGCCGTGAAGATGCCCCACACCGTCAGGGGCATGCGCATCAACGTCATGCCGCGCGTGCGCGCCTGCAGCACGGTCACCACGTAATTCAGCCCGCCCATGGTGAAGCCGATGATGAACAGGATCAGCGAGGACAGCATGAGAATGATGCCCCAATCCTGCCCGGGGGTGCCGGAGAGAATCGCCTGCGGCGGGTACAACGTCCAGCCGGCGCCGGTGGGCCCGCCGGGCACGAAGAAGGCCGCCGCCAGCACGATGACCGCGAGCAGGTAGACCCAGTAGCTCAGCATGTTCACATAGGGGAAAACCATGTCCCGGGCGCCGACCATCAGCGGGATCAGGTAGTTGCCGAAGCCTCCAAGGAACAACGCCGTGAGCAGGTAGATCACCATGATCATGCCGTGCATGGTGATGAACTGAAGGTACTGGTTCGCATCAATGAAGGAGAATGTGCCGGGAAATCCCAGTTGCAGCCGCATCAGCCACGACAGCACCAAAGCCACCAGCCCGATTGCCGTCGCCGTCAGCGAGTACTGGATGGCGATGACTTTGGCGTCCTGCGAAAAGACATAGTGCGTCCACCAGCTCTTGGGGTGATAGAGCTCAACCTCCGGCACTTCGGCAGGCGGAACGTCTGCGATTCTATCATACGGGACATCGACCATCGACTTACCTCCCGGTCGTTTCTTCCATCAGGGCGCGATGAGAGGGTCTTGCGCGCCCAATCCATCTTCGCAGCAGCATTTCTTATTTGCCGCCGGATTCGTACGTCGCCCTCTTAACGGCGCTTCGGCCTGACAATTCCGCAAACGTCTTCTGCTTCTCCAGCCAGGCCCGATAGTCGCTCTCTTCGTCGACGAAAACCTTGGCGCGCATCTGCGCGTGCGCTGCGCCGCACAACTCGGCGCAGAGAACATCAAACGTTCCGGCTCGGATCGGGGTCATCCAGAAATAGGTGACCATGCCCGGGACCATGTCCATCTTGGCGCGGAACTCGGGCACATAGAAATCGTGCAGGACATCGAGGGAGCGAAGCAAAACCTTGACCGGCTTCCCGACGGGGAGGTGCAAGTCGTCACTTGCGATGACAACGTCGTCCTGCCCGTGCTGATCGTCGGGGTTCAAACCCATAGGGTTGTCGGAGCTGACGTAGCGAACATCGGTTGTGCCCATCCGACCGTCCTTGCCGGGGAGGCGGAAGCTCCAGTTCCATTGCTGGCCCATGACTTCGATCTCGGTAGCGTCGGCCGGAACCGTGACGAACTGATGCCAGACCACCAGGCCGGGCGCCAACATGGCTCCGACCCCGATCGCAGTCCCGATGGTGAGCCACCATTCGAGTTTTTTGTTTTCGGGATTGTAGGCTGCCTGTCTTCCTTCCTTGTGGTGAAAGCGGAAGACGCAATAGGCCATGAACGCGATCACCGCGAAGAAAACCGCCCCGGTGATCCAGAAGGTTATGTTGATGGTGTCGTCAATGTAGCGCCAGTTGGTGGCGATCGGCGTCCACCACCACGGGCTGTAGATGTGAAACAGCACCGAGCCGACTGCGACCAGAAGCAGTATGAACGCGACAACCATCCCTCGCTCCTTCTTGCCATTAAAGGCAACGGAGACGAATTAAAGGGCGGAGCTCACGCCAGTCTCGATGGCCGACTTCACACGCGCCATCGCAGTGCGTCTAGCCTCGCCCACTTTGACCGGTCGCGACATCCAAACGTGGCACCGAGCACACGTTGCGACCGCTTTCATCGGATCTGGGGCGTCAGAAGTGAGGATGGTACGCGTCGGCGCCGGCGTCAATAGATCACTTGAGCGTCGGGACGCTGCGCGGATGCCAGCAAGCTGGCGAGCGTCAGCAGCCAGCACAATCGTTTGATGATGACGCAATGCACCAAATGACCGTGAACGTGCACAGTTCACCGAACCGTGAGCGCTGCCTGGGTCCCATAGCGCTAAGCTTGTTGGGCAGGTCGCGACCAGTTTCGTCCGGCTAAGCTCCTTCTTGGAACCTGGGTTTGCCGTACTCGGCTCGATCGCGTTTCCCGCATATGAGGGCGGACACGCGTGGCTGGAAAGCGCGCCGTTTCGCCGCCGCGGCTTTCAGCACGGGAGGGTGCATTCATGGCCACTACGTATTCCGACAACATCGCAAAGGTTGGACGGCACCTATTCGGCGACGCCGCCACATATCCCGTTCGCAAAATCGAACTATCCGACCTGACTGAGGCGCTGCGCCTGGGCTGGGAAGACTTCAAGGCCATGCCTAGTCACGCGGTTGTGGTGTGCGTGATTTATCCCGTTCTCGGTATTGCCCTGTTCAGGATGGTCCTTGGCTATTCGGTACTGCCGTTGCTGTTTCCGCTGGCCGCCGGCTTTGCCCTGCTTGGACCCTTTGCCGCGATTGGGCTCTACGAGCTCAGCCGCCGCCGCGAGCGCGGCGAGGAAGTTCACGTATCGAAAGCGCTTCACGTGCTGCGCGCTCCGGCTTTCGGCGCCATGATCGAACTCGGCGTGCTTCTGCTCGTTCTGTTCGGAGCCTGGATCGGCGCAGCGAACGCTATCTACGTTTCAATCTTCGGCCACGCACCGGCTGCGAGCATCCCCGATTTCGCAACGCGCGTGCTGACGACGCCGGAAGGATGGTCGCTCATCATCGTCGGTTGCGGCGTTGGTTTTCTGTTCGCGGTCGTGGCGCTGTGCGTCAGTGTCGTGTCGTTTCCGTTGATGCTCGACCGCCATGCGACTGCAATCGACGCCATCCGGACGTCGCTGCGGGCTGTGATGATGAATCCGGTTGCGATGGCCGGGTGGGGGCTGATTGTCGCGGCGCTGCTGGTGATCGGTTCGATACCGCTCTTCGTCGGTCTCGCCGTCGTTCTGCCGGTGCTCGGTCATGCCACCTGGCATCTGTACCGGAAAGTGGTGGAGCCGAATCCCAACCCTCCACAGGAAGAACCCCACCTGCGAAAAGGACACCGCTACGCCGCAGATTTCCCGGCCGTTCTCTTCCCGTGGAGTCGTGAACGCGAGCCGTAGCCGCGAAATGGGAGCCCGGGCATCGCATTGCGAGCCCGAGATCGCGCTGCCGCCCGCGTTGCCCGAAGCGTTCGAGGGTAGCCCGCCTACTGCTTCGGCGGGATGAAGGTTGGGCCCACCGTGCGGACCGGCTTGTCCTTGTCGCTGGCGGTGGCGGTCGTATCGGGCGGCGGCGTTGTCGCAGGCGGCGCGGCGGCGGTGGTGCCCTTCTTGTTGGCGGTGGGCGGTGGCGTCGCGCCCTTCTGCGCGCGCTGCTGCATCCGCCTCGCGCTCTCCTCGGTGACGATGATGTCGCCTTGTTCGACCCCGGCCCTGTCGTCGACCGACTTCAGCGCTTCCGACCAGGTTTGGCCTGCGGCCTTGCAGGCGCAGGAGGCGTTGAACTCGGTGCGGAATTTGAACGCGTTGGGCAGCGACGAGTAAGGCTGGCCGTTGATCGAGACCGCCTGGTTGATGTCCTCGCCAGGATTGCGGTAGGTGAACAGCGTCGCTTCCGTCGCCGGGCAAAGTGCCTTGCAGGTCCTCTCGTCGTCCTGGAATCGCGCCTGGTAGGTGGCGAACGACACCGGGAAATAACCGCCGTCGCAGGTGCGGACGCAGACGGTGCGGAAGGTGCCGGACGGCGGGCCGAGTTCGGCGCTGGGCGGCGGCAGCGTCTGGTTGTTGCCGAACAGACTGTCGATGAAGTTGCCGGGACCGCGCGCGGCAGCGGCATACTGCGGGCCGCAATTGTTCTGCGCGAGCGCCGTCAGCACCGAGCGGCGCTGGTTTTCGCGGTCGGCGCCGCCGATGCCGCCGCTGCGCAGGCGCTCCAGGCTGGTGGTGATCTGGTCGAGATTGGCGCGCATCTGCTGAATCTGGTTGTTGACCGGACCGCACTGGGCGGACCGGCCGTTGAACAGCGAGAAGAAGCCCGAGCTTTCGCAGCCCATGCGCTTGGCCTGCAACGTGACCCGATCGAGTTCGGCCTGTTGCTTGGCCTGGGCTTCCTGATAGCGGCGGATCTGTTCATCCTTGGCGGGGTCGCCGGTACCGGCGCCACGGTCGATGGTCGCCAATTGTCCTTCGAGCCGGATGCAGATCGGATTGGCCTGCGCGCCCTGCTGTGGCGGGGCGTCCTGGTTCATTTGCGCCATGGCATCGTCGTTCGTCTGCGCCAAAGCGGGCGCGCCCGGGGTCGCGATGCCGAGCAGGATGGCGCAGGTCAAAATTCGAAGGGAGAGCGGAGTGTTGCGAATTTCCAGCATATCCGGCCATTGAGAGCTGATCCGCGCGGCTCGAAAGCCTTAATCGCGCGGCCAAGGCGGCGTTCTGCAACCAAGGCCGCATCCAATACCTGCTTCTCGGGGCAGCGTCACGTCGTTTCCGGGGCGCAGATGTGGCAACCAGCCCTTGATTCTCCGGAGTAATTACCTTTAGCGCTGGCAGGTGATGGCGACGTATTCGCCGCAACCGTGGCCAGAGCATCTATCGCCGCCGTCTTTCGGAACTGCGCCGGTGATTTCGTCGGGATCGACGCGGCGGTAGGCGATGGCCTGTGCAAATTCCCGTGACTGGCAATAGGAGCGGGCGGCATGGGCGCCGCACTTGTCGCCCCTGGCGAGACACTGGTCGACGCCGTAACCGTCGGCCTGGTTGGCCACGATGAAGACGCGGCTGTCGGCGGAAGCGGCCGAGGCGGCAAGCAGGAACGCACTGGCAATGAGTGCGGAGGAAAGTTGCATGGAGACACCGGCAGGGGAAAGGGATCGCCCCGCACAGATAGGCCCAAAGGGTTAATAATGATTAACCATGAGCCCGAACGGCGGCAGCGAATGGCGGGGGTTCGGCGGCCTGATCGGCCCCAAATCGGGCACAAGCAAGGCCTTGACGACATCCCCTCGATCCCGCAATGGTGGAACCATGAACGGTCTCCTCGCCATCTGCAGCATTTGCCGCGAGATTATTAGCTAGCGATTCGCTGGCTGAGGCCGTCTTTTCTCAAAAACTGAGATCACTGGACGCCCGGCCGCAACGGATGGGTTTTCCATGGAATTACGCCTCTACGATACGTTGACGAAGGAGAAGCGGCCATTTGTGCCGCTTAATGCCGACAACGTCCGCATGTATGCCTGCGGACCGACGGTCTACGACTTCGCCCATATCGGCAACGGTCGCGCGGCGATCGTGTTCGACGTGCTGTTCCGCGTCTTGCGCCATCGCTATGGCGCCGACCATGTGACGTATGTCCGCAACATCACCGACGTCGACGACAAGATCAACGTCCGCGCCGCGCGCGACTATCCCGGCGTGCCGCTGAACGAGGCGATCCGCAAGGTCACCGAAGAGACCTATCGGCAATATCAGGACGACGTCACCGCGCTCGGCTGCTTGGCCCCGACGGTGCAGCCACGCGCGACCGAGCACATCCCGGAGATGCGGGCGATCATCGAGAAGCTCGTGGCCGGCGGCTTTGCCTATGTCGCCGAGGACCACGTGCTGTTCTCCCCGCAGGCGATGAACGAGGCCAATTCCGTGATGCCGCGCTATGGCGCGCTGTCAAAACGCTCGCTCGACGAAATGATCGCGGGCGCCCGCGTCGATGTCGCCCCCTACAAGCGCGACAACACCGACTTCGTGCTGTGGAAGCCGTCGAAGCCGGGCGAGCCGTCATGGCCGTCGCCATCAGGCATCAAGGTGGAAGGACGTCCGGGTTGGCACATCGAATGCTCGGCGATGGCCTGGAAGCATCTTGGCGAGAAATTCGACATTCATGGCGGCGGCATCGACCTGGTGTTTCCGCATCATGAGAACGAACTCGCGCAGACCTGCTGCGCCTTTCATTCCGACCGCATGGCGAATGTCTGGATGCACAACGGCTTCCTGCAGCTCGAAAGCGAGAAGATGTCGAAGTCGCTCGGCAACTTCTTCACGATCCGCGAGATGCTGGCCGATTGGCCGGGCGAGGTGCTGCGCCTGAGCATGCTCAAGACGCACTACCGCTCGCCGCTCGACTGGACCACGAAGGGTGCGGAAGAGAGCGCGAAGACACTCGACGATTGGTACGCGGTCGCGGCCGACGCAGAGGGCGGTCAGCCGTCGCCGACGATGATCGAGGCGCTCTATGACGATCTCAACACGGCGCAGGCCATGGCTGTGCTGCACGGCCTGCGCAGTGCGGCGGCGTCCGGCGGGGAGCGCGAACGCGGTGAGTTCGCGGCCTCGCTTCGCCTTCTCGGTTTTCTGTCGATGAGTGGTGCCGCATGGAAGGGACGCAAGCAGCAGGCAAGCGGCATCGATCCGCAACAGGTCGATCGGCTGGTTGCGGACCGCACGGCGGCGCGTGCGCGGAAGGATTTCAAGGAGTCCGATCGTATCCGGGACGAGCTTGCCGCGATGGGCGTCGCCATCAAGGATGGCAAGGATGCCGACGGCAAACCCGTGACCACATGGGAGATCGCGTGATGACCCGTCCCGATACGCCTTTCCCGAAACACTGGCGCTATTACATCTTCGTCAAATGGGCGCTGATCGTTGCCGCGGTCGTGCTCGCCTTGCGACTGTTCGGAGTGTTTTGACGCGATGGGACAGGCGTTGCCCAAACCTGGCTTGCGACCGTATCTCGCGGCGGATGTTCCAATGCTGGCGGCGATCTTCGTTGCCGCCATCGAGGGGCTGACCGGTGATGACTATAGCGAAGCGCAGCAGGAGGCCTGGGCTGCGGCTGCCGAGGACGAGGAATCGTTCGGCAAGAAACTTGCCGGGCAGTTGACCCTGATCGCGACCATCCAGAACGCGCCGGTCGGCTTCGCCTCGCTGAAAGGGCCTAATCACATCGACATGCTCTTCGTCCATCCAAGCGTGGCGGGGCAGGGGATTGCCTCGATGCTGGTCGATGCGCTGGAGAAGCTGGCGGGCGCGCGTGGCGCCAAGCATCTGACGGTCGATGCCAGCGATAACGCAGAGCCGTTTTTCAAAAAGCGCGGTTACGTCGCCATGCAGCGCAACACCGTAACCCTCAATGGTGAATGGCTCGCCAACACCACGATGCAGAAGACGCTGGCCGCCAGCGCCGCGCCGGGAGCGCCGACATGAGCCGCGAACGCCTTTATCTCTTCGACACCACGCTGCGCGACGGCGCGCAGACCAACGGCGTCGATTTCACGCTGGATGACAAGCAGATCATCGCGCACATGCTGGACGATCTCGGCATCGACTATGTCGAGGGCGGCTATCCCGGCGCCAACCCGACCGACACCGAATTCTTTTCGGACAAGCCAAAGTTCGAGAGCGCCAAGTTCACCGCGTTCGGCATGACACGCCGTCCGGGCCGTTCGGCCTCGAACGATCCGGGGCTCGCGGCACTCATCGAGGCCAGGGCCGATGCAATCTGCTTCGTCGCGAAAGCAAGCGCTTATCAGGTCCGGGTCGCGCTCGAAACCACCAACGAGGAAAACCTCGCCTCGATCCGCGACAGCGTCGCTGCTGCGAAGGCCGCTGGCCGCGAGGTGATGGTCGATTGCGAGCACTTCTTCGACGGCTACAAGGAAAATGCCGATTTTGCGCTCGCCTGCGCCAACGCGGCCTATGAGTCCGGCGCGCGCTGGGTGGTGCTGTGCGACACCAATGGCGGCACCATGCCGCACGAGATCGAGATCATCGTAGGCTCCGTCATCCAGCATATCCCGGGCAGCCATGTCGGCATCCACGCCCATAACGACACCGAGCAGGCGGTGGCCAATTCACTGGCCGCGGTGCGCGCCGGCGCGCGGCAGATCCAGGGCACGCTGAACGGGCTTGGCGAGCGCTGCGGCAATGCCAATCTCTGTTCGCTGATCCCGACGCTGCGCCTGAAGAACGAGTTTTCCGATGCCTTCGAGATCGGCGTCACCGCGGAGAAGCTGACGACGCTGATGAAGGTGTCGCGCACGCTCGACGACATGCTCAACCGCGCGCCGAACCGCCATGCGCCTTACGTCGGCGAGAGCGCCTTCGTGACCAAGACCGGCATTCATGCTTCCGCGGTCATGAAGGACCCGCAGACCTACGAGCACGTGCTACCGGAATCCGTCGGCAACCATCGCAAGGTGCTGGTGTCCGATCAGGCCGGCCGCTCCAACGTGATGGCCGAACTCGACCGCGCCGGCATCGCTTACGAGAAGAGCGATCCAAAACTGGCGCGTCTGGTCGAGGAATTGAAGGAGCGGGAAGCGGCGGGCTATGCCTACGAATCCGCCAACGCCTCGTTCGACCTGCTGGCGCGGCGCACGCTCGGCCGGGTGCCGGAATATTTCAAGGTCGAGCAGTTCGACGTCAATGTCGAGCAGCGCTACAACGCCAACGGCCAGCGCGTCACGGTGGCGCTCGCCGTGGTCAAGGTCGACGTCGCCGGCGAGCGGCTGATCTCGGCGGCGGAAGGCAACGGCCCCGTCAACGCGCTCGATGTCGCCTTGCGCAAGGACCTCGGCAAATACCAGAAATACATCGAGGGCCTGAAGCTGATCGATTACCGCGTGCGTATCCTCAATGGCGGCACCGAAGCCGTAACGCGGGTCTTGATCGAGAGCGAGGACGAGAACGGCGAGAGCTGGACCACGATCGGCGTGTCCCCGAATATCATCGATGCCTCGTTCCAGGCGCTGATGGATTCGGTGGTCTACAAGCTGGTGAAATCAGGCGCGCCGGCGTGATGTGAGATCGTAGCCCGGATGGAGCGCAGCGCAATCCGGGATTCTCGCACGTGGCTTGACTGCCCCCGGATTTCGCTGCGCTCCATCCGGGCTACAAGTGACTGCAGGGAGAGAGCAGGGGCATTAGATGATCGACCACATCTCCGTCGGCGTCAGTGACCTCGAACGCGCCGCGCGTTTCTATGAAGCGACACTCGCCACGCTCGGCCTGTCACGCCTCGTCACCCGGCCAGTCACGGTCGGCTTCGGCAAGACATACCCCGAATTCTGGATCAACCTGCGCGCCGGCATGACGCCGGTCCCGCCCGAGAGCGGAACGCATGTCTGCCTGCGCGCCAAAGCAACCGGCGATGTCGATGCCTTTCACGCGGCGGCGCTTAGCGCCGGTGGCGGTTCCGACGGCGCGCCGGGGCTGCGTCCGCATGATCGCGTAAAATATTACGCGGCCTTCGTCATCGATCCCGACGGCAACCGCATCGAGGCGGTGACGTTTCCAACGGCGTGAAGCGCCGAAGGCCTAAAGCTTCCGCGCCAATTCCGGCGCCATTTCCTTGGTGCCTTCGGGAGCGCGGGCGGCAGCGGCGCGCAGGCGCGGCACGATGTCCTCGACCCGTTCAGCCTTGAGAATGTCGATATCCAGTGACGGACGGATGAATTCGGTTGCGCGCATATGCGCCAGCAGCGCGATCAGCGGCTCCCAGAAGCCGTCGATATTGGCGAGCAGCACCGGCTTGGAGTGGCGGCCGAGTTGCTGCCAGGTCATCTGTTCGACCAGTTCCTCCAGCGTGCCGATGCCGCCGGGAAGCGCGACGAAGGCATCCGAGCGCTCGAACATCAGCCGCTTGCGCTCGTGCATGTCGGGCGTGACGATCATTTCTTGAACGCGTGACAGCGCGAGCTCGCGGGACTTGAGAAAATCCGGAATGATCCCGGTGACCAAGCCGCCGTGATCCAGCGTGGATTTGGCGATCGCGCCCATCAGGCCGACCGATCCGCCGCCATAGACGAGCCGGATACTGTTCTCGGCAAACGCCTTTCCCAATGCGAGGGCAGCTTCGACAAAGCGGGGGCTGGAGCCGGCGCCGGAGCCGCAATAGACACAAACGGTTCTGATTTGTTCGGTTTTGATTTGATCCATGCAGACCATGTGGCACCGCACCCAGGAAAGCTCAAGTCTGGTTGACTTCGCTGATGCAGCAGAAATAGGCCCGAATTCAAACCAAACGGGGGAAAGATTTATCTTTCAAGGCTGTACGGGACAGTCAAACGCTCTATATGACCGACATATGCAGATCATCAAAAACCATCTGACGGCGGCCGGTGCGCCATCTTGCGTTGGGCGCGACAGCGATGGCTGATCCTGATTCGCTTGACGGTGCCACCCGGCCTCCGGCCGACAACTCTCCCGAAAAAGCGACCCTGACCGGGACGCTGGTGCATCTGTGGCCCTATATCTGGCCCGGCGACCGCGCGGATCTGAAGATGCGCGTGGTCTGGTCGATGGTGCTGCTGCTGGCGGCGAAGCTTGCGACGCTGATTGTGCCGTTTACCTTCAAATGGGCGATCGACGCGCTCAACGGCACGGGCTCTGCGCCGGTCGAGCCGTCGAACTGGACGCTGTGGCTAATCGCTTCGCCCTTGCTGATGACTGCAAGCTACGGCGCGGTGCGGGTGCTGATGGCGGTATTGACGCAGTTTCGCGACGGCATCTTCGCCCGCGTCGCGATGCATGCGGTGCGCAAGCTCGCCTACATCACCTTCGTTCACATGCACGAATTGTCGCTGCGCTTTCACCTGGAGCGCAAGACCGGCGGCTTGACGCGCGTGCTGGAGCGCGGCCGCACCGGCATCGAGGTGATCGTGCGGATGGTGATCCTGCAGTTGATCCCGACCATCGTCGAGGTCTCGCTCTTGATGGCGGTGCTGCTGTGGCAGTTCGACTGGCGCTACGTGCTGGTCACCGCGATCACCGTCGTGATCTACATGTACTACACCTATATCGCGACCGAATGGCGGATCGAAATTCGCCGCAAGATGAACGATTCCGACACCGAGGCGAACACCAAGGCGATCGACTCGCTGCTCAATTACGAGACGGTGAAATATTTCAGCGCGGAGAGCCGCGAGGCCGAACGCTACGACCGCTCGATGGAGCGCTACGAGCACAACAGCGTGAAGACCTATACCTCGCTGGCGGTGCTCAATGCCGGGCAGGCGGTCGTCTTCACCATCGGCCTCACCGCGACCATGCTGATGTGCGCGCTCGGTGTCCGCAACGGCACCAATACGGTCGGCGATTTCGTCATGGTCAACGCCATGATGATCCAGCTCTACCAGCCGCTGAATTTCATGGGCATGGTCTATCGCGAGATCAAGCAGGCGATCATCGACATCGAGAAGATGTTCAACGTGCTGCAGCGCAATCCCGAGATCAAGGACATCCCGGGTGCTGCGCCCTTGATCGTGAGCTCGGGCAATGTGCGCTTCGACGACGTGCGGTTTGCCTATGATCCGGAGCGGCCGATCCTCAAAGGCCTCAGTTTCGAAGTGCCCGCCGGCAAGACGGTGGCGATCGTCGGTCCCTCGGGCGCCGGCAAGTCGACGATCTCGCGGCTGCTGTTCCGCCTCTATGACGTCTCCAGCGGAAAAATCCTGATCGACGGCCAGGACATCAGGAACGTGACGCAGGCGAGCCTGCGCGCCTCGATCGGCATGGTGCCGCAGGATACCGTGCTGTTCAACGACACCATCCGCTACAACATCCGCTACGGCCGCTGGGACGCCAACGATGCCGAGGTGGAGCAGGCGGCGCAACTGGCGCAGATCGACAGCTTCATCCGGATGTCGCCGAAGGGATACGAAACCCAGGTCGGCGAACGCGGCCTGAAATTGTCCGGCGGCGAGAAGCAGCGCGTGGCGATTGCGCGCACCGTGCTGAAGGCGCCGCCGATCCTGGTGCTGGATGAGGCGACGTCCGCGCTCGACAGCCACACCGAGCATGAAATCCAGGAAGCGCTGGAGCGCGTCTCGCGTGGCCGCACGTCGCTGGTGATCGCACACCGGCTGTCGACCATCGTTGGCGCCGACGAAATTATCGTGCTGGATCAAGGGCGCATCGCCGAGCGCGGCACCCATATCATGCTTTTGGCGTCCGGCGGGCTCTATGCCAGTATGTGGAACAGGCAGCGCGAAGCCGAGGAGGCGCGGGAGAAGCTCGCCCAGATCGGCGACGGCAACGAGGCGCCGAACCGTGCCCCGCCGCCGGTCGATGATCCGCTCAATGAGCCGTCCAGAGACCCGCCCAAACCCAAAGATCCCTTGGCAACCGCCGCGGAATAATCCAAATACCCCGCTACTTCCAAAGCCAGGGAAGTCGGCCAGACAACAGTGAGCCTCGATGTCGATTGCGAATTCCATCCGTGCGCAGATTCCGCCGATCCATCCCGAGGGCTATCCTTTCATCGGCGGCTTTGCGCTGGTCAGCCTGATCCTGTTCTGGATCTGGACGCCGCTCGGCTGGATCGGCACGCTTTTGACGGTCTGGTGCGCGCTGTTCTTCCGCGATCCCGTTCGCGTCACGCCGGTGCGCGATGGCATCTTGGTGTCGCCGGCCGATGGCCGTGTCTCGATGATCGCGCAAGTTTTGCCGCCGGCCGAACTCGGTCTCGGCGACCGGCCGCTGCTGCGCATTTCGGTCTTCATGAGCGTGTTCAACTGCCACGTGAACCGCAGCCCGGTGTCGGGCCGCATCGACCGTATCGTCTACCGGCCCGGCACCTTCGTCAACGCCGAGCTCGACAAGGCCAGCGAAGACAATGAGCGCAATTCGCTTGTCATCTCGACCACGAACGGGCGGATCGGCGTGGTCCAGATCGCCGGCCTGGTGGCGCGGCGGATTGTCTCATTCGTGCGGGAAGGCCAGTCGATCGGCGCCGGCGAGCGGTTCGGCCTGATTCGTTTCGGCTCGCGTCTGGACGTTTATTTGCCCGAAGGTTCGAAATCGCTGGTTTCCGAGGGCCAGACCGCGGTTGCCGGCGAGACGATTTTGGCCGATTTCGGGTCGAGCGAGCAGGGCCGGACGTTTCGGGCCGATTAACCAACCCCCGGCCGCCTAAAAGGCTAAGCCGCCGCCAATGGTGAACCGGGCCGGCGCTTGCTATATAATGGCAAGCCATGCTGACCCCAGATCCCAAATACCCTGAACTGCGCCGCCGCCGGTTTCGCCCGATCCCGGTGCGGATGCTGGTGCCCAACGTCATCACCTTGCTCGCGATCTGCGCCGGGCTGACGGCGATCCGCCTGTCGATCGAAGGGCGGATGGAGCTTGCGGTTGCCGCCATCGTATTCGCAGCCGTCCTCGACGGGGTCGACGGCCGTGTCGCGCGCATGATCAAGGGCCAGTCGAAATTCGGCGCCGAACTCGACAGCCTTGCGGATTTCGTCAATTTTGGCGTTGCGCCCGGCCTGATGCTGTACTTCTGGCAGCTGCAAGAGCTGAACAATGGCGGCTGGATCGCGGCGATGGTGTTTGCGATCGCGGGCGGCCTGCGGCTCGCGCGCTTCAATGCCAGTATCGACGATCCGAACAAACCCGCCTTTGCGGCGAATTATTTCACCGGCGTACCGGCGCCGGCCGGCGCCATCCTTGCGATGCTGCCGTTCTATCTGTCGTTTCTCGGCGTCCCGAAGCCGCCGGCGATGCTGACCGCGGGCTATATACTTGTCATCGCGTTCCTGATGGTGTCGCGCCTGCCGGTGTTTTCCGGCAAGACTGTGCGGATGCGCGTGCCGCCCGAAATGGTGCTGCCGGTTTTCGTCTCCGTGGTGTTCTTCGTCGCACTGCTGATCGGCTATCCCTGGCACATCCTGTCGATCGGCTCGGTGCTCTACCTCGGAAGCCTGCCCTGGGGGTGGAAGTCCTATCGCGACCATGAGCGCAAGGCGGCAGCGGCGCAGCCGCCTGCCACGGCTGAAGCCGCCGCGCCGTCAACTCCGGCGGCGGCCTTTCCGCCGGCCCCAAGCGATACCGAGGACGAGCGGCCGGTTCGGCTCAACTGAACCCTCGCGCCATTTCCGATATATCTGCCATGAGCCGCGACCGAGTTGGGTTCGCGGTCGATCTCGGCTATACGGCTTCCATGCACGGCTCTCAAGAAACAGCCGGCGCGACAATAATCAGGAGAGAACGCCGTGAACAAAGCCGTTACCGCCCCGCTGCCTGCTTCCGTCCTCGAAGCGCTGGCGCGCTATGACACGCCGACGATCTGCAACGCGATGGAAATCGTCGCGCCGGAGCGCCGCCTGATCGGCTACACCACCAAGCCGCTGGTCTGCCCGTTTCCCGATTTGCCGCCCATGGTCGGCTATGCCCGCACCGTGACGATCCGCTCGGTGCTCAAATCTACCCTTCCAGCCGACGAGCAGGCGAAGCGCCGCATCGCCTATTACGAATATGTCGGCACCGGCTTCGGTCCGCGCATCACCGTGATCCAGGATATCGATGGCGCCGATGTCGGCTACGGCGCGTTCTGGGGCGAGGTGCAGAGCAACGTGCACAAGGCGCTCGGCTGCCTCGGCGTCATCACCGACGGCTCGATCCGCGACATCCCGCAATGGGCGCCGGGTTTCCAGGCGCTGGCCGGTTCGGTCGGGCCGTCGCACGCCTGGGTTCACGCCGAAAACTGGGGCGGCGAAGTGCGCGTCGCGGGCATGACCGTGCATTCCGACGATCTGATCCACGCCGACCAGCACGGCGCCATCGTGATCCCGGTCGACATCGCGGCGAAGATTCCGGAAGCCGCCGAACTCTGCGGCCGGCGCGAAACGCCGATCCTGGAGATCGCACGCAGCCCGGACTTCACGCTCGAAAAGCTCAAAGAGGCGCTGAAGCGTTCGTCCGAGATCCACTGACGAAAAGTCGGGGTTCAACAAACAGGGGGAAACGTCATGAAGGGGTTCTGGGCGGCGCTGTCATTCTTGATCCTCTTCGGTGCTGCGGCTGCGCAGGCGCAAACCTATCCCTCCCGCCCGATCACGCTGGTGGTGCCGTTCCCGCCGGGAGGATCGACCGATGCCGCCGCCCGGATCATGGCCGAGCGGATGCGCGCAACGCTCGGGCAATCCGTCGTGATCGAAAATGTCGGCGGCGCCGGCGGCAGCATTGGTGTCGGGCGCGTCGCCCGCGCCGCGCCTGATGGCTACACCTTCGACATCGGCCAGTGGGACACCCACGTCGGCAGCATCATCTACAAGCTCGACTACGACCTCGAAAAAGACTTCGAGCCGATCGCGCTTGTTTCCAACAATCCCCAGCTCATGGTCGCCAAGAAAGACCTGCCAGCGAACACGCTGGCCGAACTGGTCGCGTGGATGAAGGAAAACCCCGGCAAGATCAACTTCGTCAACCAGAACGCGGCGGCGAACGTCACCGGCGTGATGTTCGAGAACCTGACCAAGCAGAAAGTGCAGTTCATTCCCTATCGCGGCGCAGGTCCCGCGATGACCGACCTGATCTCCGGTACGGTGGATCTGCTGGTCGTGCAGGGCGCGGTGGCGCTGCCGCAAATCCGCGCCGGCAAGATCAAGGCGCTCGCCAATCTCTCGGCCACGCGCTCGGCCTCGATGCCTGACATTCCGACCGCGGACGAGACCGGCGTGCCCGGCCCCTATATGTCCGGCTGGTTCGCCTTCTGGGCGCCAAAGGGCACGCCGAAGGATGTTATCGCCAGGCTCAACACCGCGACGGTGGAGGCGCTGGCCGACCCCGCGATCCAGAAGCGGTTTACCGAATTGGGGCTAGACATCGCGCCCCGCGCGCAGCAGACGCCGGAAGGGTTGGCCGCCTTCCAGAAGGCCGAGATCGAAAAATGGTGGCCGATCATCAAGGCCGCCGGGATCGGCGTGCAGGCGCAGTGAGCGCCAACGCTATGGTTAGCGAATCCTTGAGACCATGCGGGGCGTGGGCCCGCAATTCTACGACCGCGCTTTAGGTTTAACCTTTACGCGTCTTTAATGGCGCGGTCGTAGGGTGCCGCTTGCGCGGCTCCGAATGGGGGCGCGACCGTCCAGGACGGCCGGTAGTTCGCGTGTGCGTCGGAGTGCAGAATGGATATCACCACGCTCGTTGGCCTGGTCGTCGGCGGCATCGTCCTGTCGACGCTGATCTTGATGGGCGGTGACTTCCGGATGTTCTACGACATCCATGCCGTCATCATCATCTTCGGCGGTTCGTTCGCGGCGACACTGATCCGCTTTCCGCTCAGCGCGATCCTCCATGGCATGCCGCTCGGTGCAAAATTCGCCTTCACCATGAGCCGGCTCTCGGCGCGCGATCTGGTCGACGAACTGGCGCGGATTGCGGAAATCGCACGCAAGCAGGGCCCGGTCGGGCTGGAAAAGGTCGAGACCGACGAGCCGTTTCTCGCCAAGGGCATCCGCTACGTCGCCGACGGCTACGATCTCGAATTCATCCGCGACAACATGGAGCGCGACCGCGACAACTTCCTGATGCACCTGAACGAGGGCTCGAAGATCTATCGCGCCATCGGCGACTGCGCCCCGGCGTTCGGCATGATCGGCACGCTGCTCGGCATGGTGCAGATGTTCTCCAACATGTCGGACCCTTCGAAACTCGGTCCATTCATGGCTGTGGCCTTGCTGGCGACCCTTTACGGTGCGCTGGTGGCCAACCTGATCTGTCTGCCGATCGCCGACAAGCTGCACGGCAAGCTGATCGACGAGGAAACCAATCGCACGTTGATCATCGACGGCATCCTGATGATCCGCGATTCCAAGAGCCCGGCGCTGGTGCGTGAAATGCTGCTGGCCTATCTGCCCGAGAAGCATCGCCACGAGGAAGGCGAACTGGCTCCGGCTTGATCGGTACCGGCATCCAGTCGCGGAAATAGAGAACATGGCCAAGAAAAAGCGCGAAGAGGCACATGGCGGTCACGGCTGGTTCGTGACGTTCGCCGATCTGATGGCGCTGCTGCTGGCATTCTTCGTGATGCTGGTCGCGTTTTCCAGTCAGGATAAGGACAAGCTGAAAATCGTTGCCGGCTCGATGCGCGAAGCGTTCGGCGTGCAGACCGAATCCCGATATTCTGGAATCGTCGAATCCGACGGCCTGCCGACGCGCCCGAAGCTGAAAAATGTCGAGCATATTTCGCCCGAGGATTCCTCCAATACCCCGACGCCTGACGAGAAGGACCGTCAGCGCGAAACCGGCGCCCGCTTGAAGGTCGATCGCGAGTTCGCGCTCGCCTCGGCCTCATTGCGCCAGGCGCTGCAGGACATGCCGGAACTGACCGAAATGTCCAAGCACATCATGTTTGAGGAAACCAAAGAGGGTCTCAATCTCGAAATCGTCGACCAGGATGGCCGCTCGATGTTCGCCGACGGCTCCAAGGTCCCCTTCGACCGCACCCGCCGGCTGATCCAGAAACTGGCCGTGCCGTTGAAGGCGACGCCGCTGCGGGTCAGAATTGTCGGCCACACCTCGGCCGGTTTCGTGCCGGCGCGCAGCGAATATGGCCCGTTCGATCTGTCGGCGGACCGCGCCAACGTCGTGCGCCAGATCCTCGAACGCGAGGGGCTGCCGGCATCCCACATCTACGCCGTCGGCGGCAGGGCCGACAGCCAGCCATTGTTTCCCGATGATCCGACATTGTCGGCAAACCGCCGCGTCACCATCACATTGATGCGCGAAAATCCGCCGCTTCCACCCAACCTGAAGCCGTAAGACGCCGGAACTACCATAATACCACTCCGCCATTTCGATCCGCTTTGCGTGCGCTCCGCATCGCATGCGGTGCTATGCTTGCCCGACGATTGACAGGCAGCGCGGAAGCGTCGATAGCCGCCCGGATCAATTCAACGACGAGAACGTTCCTCTCCATCATGGCTGTCAGCGTCACATCTACCGAAGCCCATGAGGGGCACGGGCAGGCCACCTCAGGCTTTTGGGCCCTGACGCTGGGGAGCATCGGCGTCGTGTTCGGCGATATCGGCACCTCGCCGCTGTATGCGTTTCGCGAGGCCGTCACCCACGCGGCGGAGGGCCAGCCGGTATCACGCATCATCGTGCTCGGTGTGCTCTCGCTGATCCTGTGGTCGCTCTTCATCGTCGTGACGGCCAAATATGTGCTGCTGCTGTTGCGCGCCGACAACAACGGCGAGGGCGGTACGCTTTCCCTGATGGCGCTGGGGCAACGGGCGTTGGGCCGCCGGAGCTGGCCTCTGCTGGCGCTCGGCGTCGTCGGCGCCTCGATGTTCATCGGCGATTCCATGATTACGCCGGCGATTTCGGTGTTGTCGGCGGTCGAAGGTCTCAAGCTCGTCACGCCCGCGCTCGAACATTACGTGGTGCCGCTGACGATCTTCATTCTCGTCGTGCTGTTCTCGGTGCAGAGCAGTGGCACCGCGCGCGTCGCCTCGCTGTTCGGGCCGGTCATGGTGGTCTGGTTCGCAACGCTGACGATTTTGGGCCTGATCCACATCAGCGACGATCCTACGGTGCTCTACGCGATCAATCCCTGGTACGCGATCCAGTTCATGCTTTCGCACGGCACTATCGGACTGGTGACAATGGGTTTGGTGTTTCTGGCCGTGACCGGCGGCGAGGCGCTTTATGCGGACCTCGGCCATTTCGGACGCAAGCCGATCCAGACCGGCTGGTTCTATTTCGTGATGCCAGCGCTCTTGATCAATTACTTCGGGCAAGGCGCGCTGGTGTTGGCCGACCCGGCGGCGATCCAAAATCCGTTTTACCGGTTGGTTCCTGAAATCCTGCTGTTGCCGATGGTCGTGCTGGCGACCGCCGCGACCGTGATCGCGAGCCAGGCGGTGATAACCGGCGCTTTTTCGCTGATCCGCCAGGCGGTGCAGCTCGGCCTCCTGCCACGGTTCGAGGTGCGCTATACCTCGGAGACGCATGCCGGCCAGATCTACCTGCCGCGCGTCAACCGGCTGCTGCTGATCGGTGTCGTGCTGCTGGTGCTGCTGTTCCGCACCTCGAGCGGTCTGGCTTCGGCCTACGGCATCGCCGTCTCCACGACCATGGTGGTCGACGGCATCATGGGCTTTGTGGTGATCTGGAAATTGTGGAACTGGCGCGCAGCGACGGCGGCGGCCGTAATCCTGCCCCTCGTCGTCGTCGACATGAGCTTCTTCGCCGCAAATTTGCTGAAGCTGCTCGAAGGCGCCTGGGTGCCGCTGCTGTTCGGCGTCGCCGTGGCGGTGATGATCTGGACCTGGCGGCGGGGTGCCGCGATCCTGACCGCGAAGACGCGGCGCATCGAGGTGCCGCTGGCGGACCTGATCAAGAGCCTGGAAAAGCGGCCGCCCCACATCGTCAAGGGCACGGCGGTGTTTCTGACCTCCGATCCGAGCTTCGTGCCGACCGCGATGATGCATAACCTCAAGCACAACAAGGTGCTGCACGAACACAATGTGATCCTGACCATCGAAACCGCCCAGACGCCGCGGGTCGATCCGTCCGAGCGCGTCAAGATGGAAACCATCAGCGAGAAGTTCTCCACGGTGCGGCTGCGGTTTGGCTTCATGGAATCGCCGAACGTGCCCAAGGCGCTGGTGATCGCGCGCAAGCTCGGCTGGCAGTTCGACATCATGGCAACCTCGTTCTTCGTGTCGCGGCGGTCGCTCAAGCCGTCGGCGCAGTCGGGCATGCCGCTGTGGCAGGATCATTTGTTCATCGCGATGAGCCGGTCGGCGAACGACGCCACCGACTACTTCGAGATCCCCACGGGGCGGGTGGTGGAAGTTGGAACTCAAGTAACCATCTGATATTTATAAGAAAAAATTCTCCGGAAAGCTTCCGTCATCCATGCTTTTGGCGCATACCGGAGGCCTGAATTCCGGCTAACCTGTGCGGGCACGCCGGGAGTATAGGGCAGCCCTCCTGCATTTGTGCAGTGCGGTAAACCACCGAGGCCCCTCTCATGTCAGTCCAGTTTGCGATCCCCGCGGCGGAAACGCCCGCGGCCAACGGTCATGGTGAAACGCATTCCACCGCCGGCTTCAAGGCCCTGATGCTCGGCAGCATCGGCGTCGTCTATGGCGACATCGGCACCAGCCCGCTGTACGCATTGCGCGAAGCCATCGTCGCGGCCAGCGGGCACGCGGGCACTGCCAATCCGCAAGCGGTGCTGGGCGTGCTGTCGCTGATCCTGTGGGCGCTGGTCGTCGTGGTGACGATGAAATATGTGCTGATCCTGCTGCGCGCCGACAACAACGGCGAGGGCGGAACGCTGGCGCTGATGGCGCTGGCGCAACGTGCGGTCGGCAAGGGCGGCGGTGCGATCGTGCTGCTCGGCATCATATCTGGTGCGCTGTTCTACGGCGACGCAGTCCTGACACCGGCGCTATCGGTATTGTCGGCTATCGAGGGCATCAAGCTCGTCACAGTGACCTTTGAACACTATGTCGTGCCGCTGACATTGGTCATTCTGGTTGCTCTGTTTGCGGTCCAGTCCCACGGCACCGCGCGCGTTGCCGCATTCTTCGGACCGATCATGTGCGTCTGGTTCGCCGTCATCGCGATCGCGGCCGTGCCGCAGATCGCGCGCCACCCCGAAGTGCTGTCGGCGTTCAACCCGCTCCACGCCGTCTCCTTCATGCTCCATCACGGCATGATCGGCTTCATCACGCTGGGCGCAGTGTTTCTCGCCGTCACCGGCGCCGAGGCGCTCTACGCCGACCTCGGCCATTTCGGCAAGCGGCCGATCCAGACCGCATGGCTGTTCATCGTGCTGCCGTCGCTGGCGATAAACTATCTGGGGCAGGGCGCGCTGCTGATTGCCGATCCCAAGGCGATCGAGAACCCGTTCTTCCTGATGTTCCCGGACTGGGCGCTGATCCCGATGGTGGCGCTGGCGACGGCGGCGACCGTGATCGCGAGCCAGGCCGTCATCACCGGCGCCTATTCGCTGACGCGAACGGCGATCCAGCTCGGCCTGATGCCGCGATTCGAAATTCGTCATACATCGGAAGCCCATTCCGGCCAGATCTACATTCCCCGCATCAACATGCTGCTGTTCGTTGCGGTGATGCTGCTGGTGGTCCTGTTCCGCTCGTCGAGCGCGCTGGCCGCGGCCTACGGAATCTCCGTGACCGGGACCATGGTGGTCACGGCCATGATGGGCTTCGTCGTGATCTGGCGGGTCTGGAAATGGTCGCCGATCGCGGCCGCAGCCCTGATCGCGCCGTTTTTGTTCCTCGACATCACCTTCCTCGCGGCCAATCTGCTGAAGGTGTTCGAGGGCGGCTGGGTGCCGCTGGCGCTGGGCGGCGTCGTGATGCTCCTGATGTACACGTGGCGGCGCGGCAGCCGGCTGCTGTTCGAGAAATCGCGCAAGCTGGAATTCCCGCTGGCCGAGCTGGTGGCGATGCTGGAGAAGCGCCCGCCGCAGCGGGTGCCCGGCACCGCCGTGTTCCTCACCAGCGATCCCGAATGCGCACCGACGGCGCTGATGCACAGCCTGAAGCACTACAAGGTGCTGCACGAGAAGAACGTCATCCTCACCATCGAGACTGCGCCGACGCCGCGGATCGACGATGCCGAGCGGGTGCGGATGGAGCAGCTC
This sequence comes from Bradyrhizobium sp. AZCC 1610, assembly GCF_036924515.1. Taxonomy (NCBI): domain Bacteria; kingdom Pseudomonadati; phylum Pseudomonadota; class Alphaproteobacteria; order Hyphomicrobiales; family Nitrobacteraceae; genus Bradyrhizobium; species Bradyrhizobium sp. AZCC 1610. Next base: position 2,377,587 of record NZ_JAZHRR010000001.1, read on the forward strand.
AGCGAGACCTTCTCCAAGGTCACGCTGCGGTTCGGTTTCATGGAATCGCCCAATGTGCCGAAGACGCTGGCGATCGCCCGCAAGCTCGGCTGGCAGTTCGACATCATGTCGACGTCGTTCTTCCTGTCCCGCCGTGCGCTCAAGCCGGCCGCGCATTCGGGCATGCCGCGCTGGCAGGACCTGCTGTTCATCCGCCTCAGCCAGTCCGCCAACGACGCCACGGACTATTTCCAGATCCCGACCGGGCGGGTGGTGGAAGTGGGAACGCAGGTCACGATCTAGGGGCGTGAACTCAGCCACGAACGAGTTTTGCAATGAGTTCGCAATTTCATTCGCACGGGACGCGCGGAAAGAACGTTTCAGGGAATAGCGGCGGCCCCCTGTGAGCAAAGACGTCAAAGGCAAATTGGCGCTGCCATAAAAGGAAAAACGGGAGGAACATCTGCCCTGACGGGCTCTTTCCTTTCTCGGGGCAATCAGGAGGAGGCTACCATGAGGACACCTCAGCTCTCCGCATTGGTGTTTGCTCTGCTTACCTTCAATGCCGTCGCCGCGGAACCTCAGAAGCTGTGGGAGGCGAGTGGCTTCAAGCAGCCCGAGTCGGTGGTCTTTGACCGAGCCGCGGGGGCCATTTATGTGTCGAACGTCAACGGCGATGCGATGAAAAAGGATGGCAACGGCTTCATTTCAAAGCTCGCGCCGGATGGAAAGGTCGTGACAATTGAGTGGGTCAAGGGGCTCGACAGTCCGACCGGACTCGCGCTTTCCAACGGCAAGCTGTACGCCGCAGACGTGGATCGGATTGCGGAAATCGACCTCGCCAAGGGCGAAATTATCAACCGATACGAGGCACCCGGATCCAAATTCTTGAACGACCTCGCGGCTGACAAGAGGGGACGGGTTTACGTCTCCGATATGGTGACAAACAGCATTTGGGTGCTCGACGGCGGCAAGCTGTCTCTCTTGATGCAGGATGACGCGCTCGACAACCCGAACGGGCTTTTCGTCGAGGACGGTAGGCTTGTGGTCGCGTCGTGGGGCAAGATGGCCCCGGACTTCTCGACCAAGGTACCTGGCCACATGAAGGCGATCGATCTCGCAACGAAGAAAGTGTCTGCTCTCGGTGACCCGACACCAGTCGGCAATTTCGATGGCGTCGAGCCCGATGGCAAGGGCGGCTATCTTGTCACCGACTGGGTAAGCGGCGGCCTGTTCCGCGTCGCGAACAATGGAAAGCCGACGCGCCTCCTTCCGCTCACGAAGGGGAGCGCCGATCTCGGCGTGGGGCCGGACGGTACCGTCATGATCCCGATGATGATGGACGGCACTGTTGTGGCTTACAGGATCGACCCACGCTGAAAGGATTGCGCCTGAGCAGCGTAGGCACGTGCGCCCGCGAGAGGGAACCGTACTGGATCTTCGTCCTTGAGGATGCAATCGACGTAGGCGGCCCTGGCATGGCGTTGTCCAGTCGTGTGCGAGGTGTGCCGCTCCGCACGCATCGAGCATCGGGAGCTAGGTCCATGAAAGCCGAGCAAGTCCTTAGCCAAGGAGCGATCGGTACAGGTCCAGATATCGATCGGCCATCCGGTCTACCGTAAAACGCTCGGACACCGCTGCTCGGCATGCGGCACGATCAATACGTTGGCTTCAAATGAATGAAAGAGGCCGCCAATTGAGGCGGCCTTACTGCGGCGCTTGCAGGCCGGGAGACGAAAGCCACGCATTCACCTGCGAAGCAGTTACAGCCTGGCGAGCTTTTCTGATCCTGGCGTCGCGCAACGGACCCGGCGGGAGTTCATTCGCCTCGTCATTGAGGCGCACGGCCTCCGGCGTTAGACGGTCTTGTAACGGTGCTTTGGGTTGGTTGCGCTGGATGAGGGGCATAGTGGCTCTCCGAAACGGGCGGGAGCACAATACTCTCAGTCACCGATGGAAGCCGAAGACGGGACGGTGATGGAACCAGTAGATTCCCATTATTTTCGGTTGCCAACTTAAGAAACTTTAACTCTCCGAACCCTTGTCCAGAACGAATTAGGACACTGCCCGCAGCTCAGGACAATTTCGAGTCAAATCCCCGACGACCGGTGCCGGCCGAAATGGGCCATTCGCTGGATCAAAGCAGGTCACCAATGCAAACAGCGCCCCCAAGCCGAATAATGCTTGGTGGCGCTGTGTTGAAATCCGGACAGTGCAATCCCCCGGCAATTATCTGTCTACGGAGGCGCAATAAGGTTCAACGGCCAGCGGCAACTGAGGCGGCCTTACTTGTCGGTCTCCCGGAGCTTCTGCTCAAGTTCCGCGATCTTATGTTGTCGCAGGAAGGCAACAGCTTCATTGTTTCTTGGGCGGAACAGAACATCTGACTCCACACGCATCCCGGCTTGGATCAGTCTCTTGAAGCCGGGGGTCGGCGGATCGAAGTTTTACCCGGCTGGCCGCAGGGCGCGAATGCCCGCGGCATTTCATGTGCGACTGTGGGACTGTGCTCGGAAAGCCCAGGCTGAAGCCTTGAGTGGCAGAGATATTCCGATGCGATGCTGACATTGTGAGGAGTAGCGCAAATGAGTTTCATCCGCGCGAACGACCATCCCAATCCCGATAGTCCGGAAGACCCGCTGTACTACGCACCGCGCTCGGTGCGCAGCATGGCGAACCCACGATCCAACGCGACACCGCGGACGAGATCGGACCATTTGCCTCCCACTCCCCCTTTGTCTCGTTTTGATGAGATGCGCGAGGAAGCCTTCGCCAAGTCCAGCCGTCCGTTGGAGTCACAATTCATTTACGAACGCCGTCGACCACGCGGATTGCTCGCCACCGCGGGCGCAATTGCCGCGGCAATCGGTGTCACTGTGATCTTGGCGCTCGTTCTGTTTAACGCGCTTCCAAGGTCAAAAAGTGATCCCTCGGAACTCGCCGTTTCCATTTCGACTCCTGCATCGGCTACGCCGGCCCAAGTGATTTCCGAAGACTCCCAGGCACTGCTCCAAGGATTCAAGCAATTTCAAAAGACGCAGGAAGGCCAAAACCCGGAACATGCTGTTTCTGGATCCGCCTCCGTTGGTACGGCTAAAGAGGGACCCGAAAAATCCCAAGCTCTGCTTGAAAAATTCATTCAGTGGCAGCAGAAATAGCGTTCCACCTCTCATTGCGGAGGTCGCAGTTCGATGCCGTAGCGGGCATAGATCCGCGCGATGGTGCCATCGGCGAGCAGGGCCTCGATCGCCGTATCGACGCGCGCTCGCAGCTTGTCGTCGGGGCCAAGTAGCCCAGCCGCAATATTCCAGTTCAAATCCTGGTCGTTGTCGAACGCCGGAATAAGGCGCAACGGTTTGTCGGCATGCTGCAGATTGAACCAGCCGACCGTCATCGGTGTGACGGCGGCTGCCTCGATTTCGCGATTGGTCAACGCTGCAACAATATCGTCCTCGAACACGAACGGAGACGTGGCGGTGCCGGCCTTGGCGAGCGTCATGGAGACCAGCGAGCCGACCGGTACCCCGACCCGCTGATCGGAACCGAGACTTGCCAGTGACGACGCCGGCGAATCGCCGCGCACTGCGAGTACGACGCCGCTGCGATGGTAGGGACGCGAAATCCGCACACCGCCCGCGGGCGGCGTATCCTTGCGGGCGATGACGTCGAGCACGAGGTCGCAATCGGCGCGGCGATACTGGATCGCACTGACCACCCACTCCCGCGTGAGCTTGACGCCGAGTTGCTCGGCGATTTTCTCGCCGAGTTCGATCTGAAATCCCGGGACCGGTCCGGCCTTGCTTGCAAACGGCAGCGCGTTGGGGCTGGCGCAAAGCGTCAACGCGCCGCGCTCGATGACGGTTTCCAGCGAGCGGGCATCCGCCGGCGCGTTCCAGAGCATCAGCAGCGAGAGGCTTGCCGCGTATCGGGCGCGGCGATATCGCGCCGCGGAGAACGCTCTAGTCATCGAGCCCTCGAATGTAGGCCAGGATCGCGATGATCTGGCCGTCACTGAACACCGACCCATACGCGGGCATGGCGCCCGTCTTGCCCTTCTTGATACGCTCGATGATGTATTCGTCGCTGCGCTCGGACTTCGACAGCTTCGGACCTCTGCCCGCATGACGGCCGCCGTCCTGGTGGCAAAAGCCGCAGGTGGTAGCGAACATTTTCCCGCCTTCGATGTCGTCCGGCGAGGCTTCGGCTTGCGGCAGCGGATTTGCCGCGCCCGCTGGGGTGGATTGTTGTGCAAACGAGGCGTTTGGCAGCCATGGCCAGATGATGGCCAGGGAAGCAACGATTACAAACGGTATTCGCATTCCGGCATCCGCATTCACCGCGACGTGTTGACCGCAAGAGCGGCAACGGTTGACCGCAAGGGCGGCAACGTATGGACCGGCAAGGGCGGCAGGGAGAGATCGATCCCCGCCGCCAACGCCATCGTTATTGCCTGAGCGCGAACACAACCAGGGCACCGGTATTCTTCGTCATGCTCTTGAAGGGCTCGCCATAGAGCGCGACAAACTCGTCGGCCACCAGGCTGCCCCAGCCCGCCGGTACGGCGATGTACTGCTTGCCACCGGCCATGTAGCTGATGATGCCGGCGTTGTGTCCCATGCCGTTGTTGCGCGACCACAGCTCTTCGCCGGTGTCCGCGTTATAGGCGTGCACAATGCCCTCGGAATCCGGCACGAATACCAGATTGCCGGCGGTGGCAAGAACGCTGGCGAGCGGCGGTTGCTTGTAGTTGACCTCCCACTTCTTGGCGCCGGTGACCGGATCGCGGGCGCTAAGATGACCACGGGCCGGTCCGTCCGGCGGCGCTATAGCCTTGAACGTGGCGCCGAGGTTGAGCTGAGCCATCGGCTCCAGGATCGGCGTGGTCTTCTCGACGGTCAGCTCCATGCACCACTCCTGCCCGATCCGGTAGAAGAGCCCGTTCTTGGGACTATAGGCGCCAGAGTTCCAGCTGATGCCGCCCATGATAGCCGGACACAACGGCGGGTCGACCTTGCCTTCCGCGAGATCGCGGCGACCGATCAGTTCGCCGGTCTTCGGATCAATGCTCTTGACGAAGTTGATGTTCTTTACCAGCGGCCAGACGTTCTCGACCTTGGCGTTGGAACGATCATAGACGAAGACGTATCCGCTCTTGTTGGCGTGCACCACGAGCTTCTTGCCGCCACGCTCGATCATGACGAACTCGCCGACGGAAGAGTCGAAGTCCCAGGCATCATGCGGCAGCTCCTGGTGGTAGAATTTGAGCTTGCCGGTATCGGGATCGAGCGCGATCACCGATGTCGTGTAAAGATTGTCGCCCGGCCGCGGTCCGCTCTTCTTCCAGTCCGCACCCGACCAGTCGTAGAGCGGCGCCGGGTTGGCGGTGCCCCACCACACCGTATTGCTTTCCGGGTCATAGGTTCCGGGCATCCAGCCGCCACCGCCGCCGGTCCGCCAGGAGTCACCACCCCAGGTTTTCATGGCCTCTTCGGTGCCGGCGACCGTGAAGAACTCCCATTTCTTCGCTCCGGTCTTGCCGTCGACGCCGAAGATCGGTCCGCGACCGGTCCATTCGCCGCCCTGGGCGCCGATGATCACCTTGTCCTTCACCACCAGCGGCGCGCCGGTAAAGCCGACCGTCACCTTCTTGGAATCCAGCAGCTTGGTGTCCCACACCGGCTTGCCGGTCTTCAGATCGAGCGCGATCAAGCGCCCATCGACCGTGCCGACGTAGAGATTGCCGTGTCCGATGGCGATGCCGCGGTTGTATGGCGAGTGCGTCTGCTTGGAGACCAGGTCCTCGTCGAGCTCCGGCGCGTAGGCCCAGATGGTCTTGCCGGTCGCGCCGTCCAGCGCGTAGATCCGGCTGTAGGAGCCCGAATAGTACAGCACGCCGTCAAGGGCCAGCGGCGTCGACTGAATGCCGCGGGTGGCGCGCTCCGGAAAATGCATCCAGGCGACTTCGAGATTCTTGACGTTGCCGGTATTGATCTGGTCGAGGCCGCTGTAATGGTAGGACTTGTAGGTGCCGTGATACGTCGGCCAGTCGTTCTGGGTCGCCTCGGCATTCAGGGCCGCGTCTTGAGGCTGCGTCGGCGCTTGAGCGCGCGTCGGCGAGACGGTGACCAGGGCAGCCACCGCCAGCGCGGCGCAGCCGACGAGATATCGTTCATGGAAAGTCATCTGTATCCTCCCCTTGTCGTTGTTTGTTGGGCCGAATTTTCGTCGCGACCCTTGCAGGATGCTCTCGCGTCAAAGCCTCATAGGGTCAGGAGTTCGAGATAGATGGCATGGACCGGCGGGACCACCATCGTGAGGGGATGGCAGCATTTCTTGTCGGCCGAGTGAGAAGTTGTTCTCGAGAAGGGCGCCATTCAGGGCAGGGCGGCATACGCCGTCATGGCCAGGACTTGCCTGCCCCACGCTGCGCCCGGCGATGTCGGTGCGGTGCACCATGACACGTCCCTCGATGCGCGCCCATTAGTTGACCGGATTGTTGTTTTTTTGTGGAGCGCCAGTCGGCGGTGGCAACCTTGAGCTGAAGTCCAGTCATTCCGGCGACGGCGCGCGGGAGCGCCGGCGATAGTACTGCTGCAGCAGCCGCAACTCGTGCCGGGCGGAACAGCTCTGCTAACCGCGGATCACCGCATTGGCCTTCTCGGCGGCGTTGGTCATCGCAATCTTCGCCGGCTTCGCTCTGGAGACCACTTCATTCACGCCGATCATGAAAGCGTCGAGGATCGGTCTCGAGTGCGGATGGAAAAGGATCGCCTTGGCGCGCTCGACATCGGCATTCTGCAAGTTGGTCAGCGCCGCCTCCGCGGCTTGTGCGCCGAACGCCTTCCTGAAGTCCTCGCTCGACCAGGCCGATACGCGTGTCGTCGCCAGTCCCGCTGCTGCGGTCCGCATCGAGGTCGGCTTGCTTGTCGCCCACAGCAGAAACAAAAAAGCCGCCCGCTTGTTTCGCGATTTGGAATTGATGCACGCCTGCCAGTGCGACATGAAGGGCACGGAGGTGCGACCGGCGACATGCGGAAAGGCGGCAAACACGGCCTGACTGGCAACGTGGCTTTTGGCTGGATTGGAGATGTCGGTAGCGAAGTTGCTGCTGTCGATCGCCATCGCCGTCTTGCGCTGCAGGAAGTCGTCCAGCACGTGGTACCATTCGTAGCCGCCCACACCGCCAGGGCCGGCTTGACTGAGCAGCTGACCGTACATCTCGATGGCCGCGATGGCCTCCGGGCTCGCGAAAGCGGCCTTGTTGTCCTTGACCATGTCCCCGCCGTAGGAGAACACGAAGCTCATGGCCGGCACGGACGAATTGCCGCCGGCCTGGGCCCGCATGGCGATCCCGGACATCTCATTGGTCTTGACCGCGTTCGCGGTAACCAGCAGCTCATCGAAAGTCTGGGGAACCGGCAGGTTCTTGGCTGCCAGCGCATCGCCGTTGATGAACAAGGTCACCGCCTCGGAAGTGATCGGCATGGCGTAGCGTTCGCCGTCCCGCCACAACGGGAAGGCTCGGGCGGTCTTGAGTAGGTCGCCCTCGTCATACCAGCCGAGATTGGTCAGCGACTTGTCGGAAAAATGGGCGCTCAGCGGCTCGAGCCATCCGTTCGAGATGCCCTGGCCATAGGTCGTGTACATGAAGACGTCAGGTGTGCCGCCGCCACGGGCGAGCTGGATCGGAAGCGCGCCGAGGTACGTGGTCTCCAATCGGAAGTCGGTAACGACGCTGATGCCGGTGAGCTTGGTGAAATCCCACAAAAGCGGAGTGATTGCGTTCGACCAGGGATGGATCGCGCCTGCGAGCGTGATCGTCTGCCCCGCAAATTGTTTCCAATCTATCGCAGCGTTGGCATAGATCGCGGCGACATCCTCTGCGAAACCCCACCGCGGCAGCATGGCGAGGGCCGGCAAGGCCACCCCCGCCGCGCCCAATCCCTTGACGAAGCTGCGCCGGCTGGCCGATCTTGGAGTGCTCGGCGAATTTTCACTCTGCAACTTTTCATCTGGAGCCATGTACTTGCTCCTGCCGGGGGATCGGCCTTGGTCTTCACAACGCGCGGGCGGGGCCTTACCCGTGACGTTCTTGCCCCTTGCGTGTAATCTGCGCGGTAGAACGTGCCGGTTCCCGTCTTACCCACGCGGACCGTGGCAATATTTTATACTAGCAATGCTCAGCGTCGGCATCAGAAAACAATCGCTCACGCGAGCATCGAAGACCTGGGCCCATGTCAATCCTTCTGAGCCAGTCCTTTCGGTGGTTTGCGCGTCCGCTGGCGCTGGTGGTCGTGGCGCTTCTGACTGTGGTTGTCGCGACCGGGTTTCTCGGCCTCCGATATTGGCAGGAGCGACAAGCGGCAAATCTTGCGCACGAGCGCAGCCGCCAGGTGCTTGAGACGCTGGATCGGCTGAAAACGATCATCGCCGACGTGGAGGCCCAAAGGCGCGGCTATCTGCTGACTCTCGATCCCTCATATCTCAAGGCCTACGGCGTCTCCGACGAAAGCGTGCGGCGGGACGCGCAGGCGCTTCAGGCGCTGGTAGTGGGCGATCCATTGCAGAACCATCGTGCCGGACATCTGGCACTGACCGTCGCAGCAAAGCTGCGCGAGATCGATGACATCGTCAAAACTGCCCGAACCGGCTCCGGGCCGGCAGCGCTGGCGATGATCCGCAGCCTGGACGAAATAAGATCGCAGATCGACCAGATGGTGGACCACGAGCGCTTCCTGCAGGTGGATCAGGAGAGGCGCACCGAGGCGCTCGAACAACGCAAAGCCTGGCTGATCGCAACCGCCATCGTCATCGTCGCAGTCCTGGCAGGGGTGGCGTTGGCGCTCGCACGACTCGAAGCGATCCGGCGGCGTAAGGCGATCGCGGAGAACATCGCGCTCCACAGCGATCTCCTGGCGCGCGACAAGAAGATCCGCCGCCTGGTCGACGCCAACATCGTCGGGATCATCATCTGGGATCTCGAAGGTCGCATTTTTGAGGCCAATGATGCGTTTCTCCATATGTTGGGTTACGACCGGGAGGATCTTGCCTTGGGGCGGGTGAACCGGACGGACCTGACGCCGGCGGAATGGCGCGACCGCGACGCACGCACCGTGGACGAGCTGAAGCGGATGGGGACCGTCCAACCATTCGAGAAGGAGTACTTCCGGAAGGATGGCAGTCGCGTGCCCGTGCTGATGGGCGGGGCGATGTTCGAACAAAGCCCAAATCAAGGCGTTGGCTTTGTCCTCGATTTGACCGAACGCAAGCAGGCGGTAGAAGCGCTGCGGCAGAGCGAGGAGCGCTTTCGCACCCTCGTGCAGTTCTCCTTCGACGTGTACTGGGAGACCGATGCGCAACATCGCTTTACTCACCAGGAGTTCGCGGAGAGCCTTGCCGACGCGCCGGCGTCGGACTCCGAGATCGGTAAGACACGTTGGGAAGTGCCTTACCTGGAGCCTGATGAAGAAGCTTGGCGCAAGCACCGGGAGACGCTCGATGCCCACCTGCCGTTCCGTGATTTTGAGCTCGCGCGGCCTGCACCCGACGGCAGCAGGCGTTACGTGTCTGTCTCTGGGCTGCCGGTGTTTGACGATACGGGGCGCTTCGTCGGCTACCGCGGCGTCGGGCGGCACATCACCGAACGCAGGCTTGCCGAAGAAGCCTTGCGCGCCACGCAGGCGGAGCTCGCGCACGTCAATCGCGTCACGACGATGGGACAGCTGACGGCCTCGATCGCCCACGAGGTCAACCAGCCGATCGCCGCGACGGTCACCAACGCCCAGGCCGCCCTGCGCTGGCTGCGCGCTCAACCGCCCAATCTCGGCGAGGTTCGCGACTCCCTCAGCCGTATCGTCGAGGACGGCAAGCGCGCCGGCAACGTCATCGGCGGGATCCGGGCCCTCATCAACAAGTTGCCGCCGCGGAAGGATCGGTTCGACCTCAATGAAGCCGTCCTCGAAATGGTCGCGCTGACCCGAAGCGAAGTGCTCAATCATGGCATCTTGCTGCAGACCGAGCTCGCGCCGGGATTGCCCAGGGTGGATGGCGATCGCACTCAACTGCAGCAGGTGATCCTGAACCTGATCCTCAATGCTGTTGAAGCCATGGGCGACATCGACGAGGGGACGCGCGAGCTACAGATCAACACCGAGAGGGAGGTCGCCGGCGGCGTGCTCGTCACGGTTCGCGATTCCGGCCCGGGCCTGGACCCGGCGGATGTGGAGCAGGTTTTCACGGCCTTCTACACGACGAAGCCCAAGGGCATGGGCATGGGCCTCGCTATCTGCCGGTCGATGGTCGAGGCTCACGGGGGACGGATGTGGGCAAGCGCGAATGAACCTCGGGGCGCCGTTTTTCAATTTACCCTGCCGCTGGAACAAGACGAGAGCATTCCAGCCCAGCACGTCCGGTCCAATCCAGCCGCATGAGATTGCAGGACTGCAGCTCCGCAATGCTGTTGAAGCCATGGGCGACATCGACGAGGGGACGCGCGTGCTACAGATCAACACCGAGAGGGAGGTCGCCGGCGGCGTGCTCGTCACGGTTCGCGATTCCGGCCCGGGCCTGGACCCGGCGGATGTGGAGCAGGTTTTCACGGCCTTCTACACGACGGAGCCCATGGGCATGGGCCTCGCTATCTGCCGGTCGATGGTCGAGGCTCACGGGGGACGGATGTGGGCAAGCGCGAATGAACCTCGGGGTGCCGTTTTTCAATTCACCCTGCCGCTGGAACAAGACGAGAGCATTCCAGCCCAGCACGTCCGGTCCAATCCAGCCGCATGAGATTGCAGGACTGCAGCTCCGCGTTACCGGTGTTCCCCTTGAGCCAGGGGCGGACCTGCGCCCAATGTAGTGGACCCGCCGCGCAATCGCGGCTGGCAGTTCGAATGTCCGCCTGGAAGCGCATTAAGGACTCAAGCCGGACACGGCGCCATGTCTGACAAATGCCAACACCGCAATCTCAATCTACGATTTTCCAGTACGAGTCCTTGCGGATCACCTTGCCATTGCGGAACGTATAGAAGTCACAACCTCGGACCTCCTTTCTCGTACCCTCGCGGGTGGTGCCTGTGAGGGTCCATTTTGAGATGCCGGTATCGGCAGCCGCATCCACAAAATGCTCATCGTTGCCGTAGTGGACATCGGGCAAGCCTTCAAAGCGTGTTGCCAGCGCTTCTCGTACATTCCGTTTGCCCTCGAAACGGGAGCCCCAGGGACTGCTTCCCCTCGGCATCTCCAAGACACAATCATCAGAAAAGCATGCCATGATGCGATCAAGATCGTGCGCGTTGAAGGCTTCACATAGCTCCTTCAGTTCGGCTCGAATGTCCATTTGTTGTCTCCATCCCAGTTGATATTTTTTCGCGCGCGTCCGACGGTCCGAGGTGAGCCGTTCGCCGCGCTTGAGGGTCGATCAACCACTTCCAGTCTACCCCTGTTAGCGGACGTTCGCAGGATAAGCCGGGCATGTCGCAACAGCCGATTTGGGTTCATGGCTTGAAATATGTTCCGGTCCTGAGCGAGCCGCTTAGTACCCGCGCCGCTTTCGTTCCTGTTCCGGATTAGGCGCGAGCCGCAAGTTCGTCAGCCCGCGGTCTGAAGCGTTATTGAAGCAACGAGGCCCCGGCGAGTTGAAGTGGAAGCATCCGCTCGACTGACACTGTGCCACTCGCTCTCTGCACACGCTTGCGCAATTGCCGCCACTCGGACAGGTTCGGTTGCAGACACGTTGCCAGACCGCGCAGAACTCCCCGAGGTTGCGTGCTTCCTGGGCTGTTGCCGTATCGGGCACTGAAAAGAAGAATATGCCAAGCGCAAGTGCACCGGCCAACCAAATGGCTTTCATAATTACTTTCCCGGAAATTGTGAGTGGTAATAGAGCGGCAAACGGTGCCGTATTCAAGTGCGCTTGGATCATTAGCGCCGTTCTGACCGTCCGCCGACCACTTCCGGTCTACCCCGACAAACGGACATCGCCAGACCGGCCCCGGTCGGTCCGGCTCGTGCCAACTGCAGACTCATGCACCGCAGCAATATAGCGCTGGTTGTTTGCAAACAGACTTTTGTCGACATCGTATATCTGTTTCGCGGCACAATGCGTCGTGTAATCGGTCTTGTCGCGCATGAACGGATTGATATCTCGGAGCACACTTTGACTCTTTCAGACGTTTAGTAGTGGACAATGAGCATTCTCAATTGAGGGTGAGGTGCGAGCTGTTTGTGACGGCTGACGCGCGACAGATCAGCGGCGCTGACGCCGACACCTCGTACCGGCAGCCTGTCAGGGAACGGACCGGGGCGGGTCGGATGTCGGCGTGCGTGCAAGTTTGCGCGCCGCCGCCCAGGCGGAAAGCGGCGTGATCACGGCAAAGAGCAGCCAAACTGGAGCGACGACGAAAATTGCAACGGCTCCTTGGCCGCAGTTTGACCAGTCACACCCCCACCAAAACATGGCCGGGAAAAGGAGGACAAGTACGGAAACGGCCGCGCAACAGACTAGCCAGGCTCCGCGCGGCCTTTTGGCGAACCACGGCGCCAGCGGAAAGAGGAACGGTGCGAAGAAGAGGAGGTACATGACGCCTCCGAATACATCGAGCGGGGTCATCGGCGTGCTCCTAATGTAACTCGAAAATGGGCTGCGGCAGCCGGCACGACCCACGCCGCACCCTTGCTGCGTTAGCAGGATACCCTGGCCGGGCAGCCACTCGTACCCCCAGCGCTCGCCGCGCGCATAGGCGGCCTTCTGCGGCCCGCTAACATGGGGCGCGCGACGATACCAGTCACAGTTACTGGTGCCGACCCCACCCTGTTTCGGCAGGGGTCGATGTCCGCCGGCAGCGGCAAATCTAGGCATTCTCGGAAGGGGCGAGCCGGCGCCGGCATATCGGCAAATGAGAGACAAGAACGACGGCGAGATAGGCTGATAACCAAGGTCTCTGACACCATGCACGCGCTCATTACCGCGCAGCGATTTAGTGCATTATATGTTTCGCGTTGAGCATTTTGCGACGCAAAATTCGGCCGCCTAGCGGCAACGTCGACTTCCGAGATGGGTCATCCCCAGCCATCAAGTCCGCTCATCTCTCGATAGCTGACATTGTCGCGCTCGTTCGGCCAGTTCGTTTAATTCGAGGCAGGCTACGATGGAGACCGTTTACCGTCGGGCGATGCGCAAGGACGCGAGCCGTCTCTACGACATGCGGGGGCAATCAATCCTTGAACTCGCGCCTCGAACGATGCCGCGTGATCGGACATCGCCTCGACAAGTTGCGTTCGTTAAGCGCCGCATTCGAACATCGGTGAAAGCCCCGGATTCGCATCCGGGGCTTCGCGCTCGGCCAACACAAGGCTTAACGCGCCGGCTTGAGCGTATTCTCGATCATGTAGGCCGCGACCTTTCGGCCCACGTCCTCGCTGGCGCGGATCGCGAATCTGTAGTGCACGCCGCCCCAGACGCGGACATTCTTCTGCTCTTCGGCCATATCGGCCAAGCTGGCGAACTGCCGCGTTCGCTTCGCATCCCGCACATCGGTTGCCGTGAAAGGAATGGCCTTCACGGGACCGAACACCGATTCCAGAATGGCCGACGCGATCGTTGCGTTGATCGTCGCCTGCGAGGGGTATTCCGGATGCATCGGCGTCGGGTTGAACGAGGTCCAGCCGGCATCGCGCGCAGTGGCATCGTTGCCGTCCTGGTCGCCATTGCGGATTGCGGTGACCGGTCGCCAGACATTGTAGGTGTACTTCGCGTCCCAATTGACGATGTAGGCGTTCGCCAGACTCACGTTGAGCAGCGCGAACAGGCGGGCACATTCGGCGAGCGGCATCTCCTGCTTCATCGCGAGCTCACGCGCCGCCGCCTGCCATGCCGGGCCGAAATTAATGTTTTCCCAGAACCTGACCGCCTCGGTCTGCTCAGCGGTGCGCGCCGTGCTCTTGGTGCCGCCGAGGCGCATGACCTCGTTGTAGTCCCGGGCCCACTCGGCGCTCGACAGTGCCGGCGGCGGGCCGGGCCGGAACTGGTCGGCACTCTTGAGCACCCATGGCTTGGCTCGCGCATATTGCTCCCGCATCGGCAGCGTGGTCGGCACATATACCCCCGGTGCAGTGTGCGGCCGGTAAGTGTCCGGAGCGTCGGTGCCGTCGTTTGCGCGGTCGGCCTGTACCGCGTCGGCGACCGCCATACCCAGCTTGATGCCTTCGGTCTTGGAAGACCCGTCAGGGATCGCCTTGAGCGATGCCGCGTAGGCCTCTTCGATCTTGTCTTTCTTTGCTGGATAGACCTGAACAAGGATTTGCCGCGCGGCCGTCGCGGCCGCGGCTTCGGCCGACGCGCCAGGCGCAGCCGGAACCGTCGCGACCACGCGGGCGTAGCGGTTCTGCACGGTATTGATCGCATCCGACATCGCAACATGCACCATAGCCAGGGTGCGCAGTTTGGGGTTGTTGCCGACGTCGTTGGCCACCAGGGTACCGGTGGTCACGTTCCAGTCAGTGACGACATCGGCGCGCGCCGGCGCGCCCAACAGCGCGACAGCGATCATGCCCGGCAGCAGAGTAGCTGCCGACATTCCTAAAACGGATTTCATCGGAAGACTCCTTTATGCCGCCCACGCGATGGGGTGTTGTTTCACGCCAGGTGGGCAGGGGCATTTTATCCCTCGCTATTTCATCTTGGTGTGAACCACTTCACCTGTGGCGCGAGACATCCGAGGGGTGCTGGAAACAAACCGTCGGATCGCGGTAAGTCTTCTGGGGGGCATTTGCGAACGTCGATGCAGATTCCGCCGCGCTACACGGCGTGCTTCGGAGCGCGACGGCACCCGCCGGATGTGATACGTTGCTCTCTCGATCATGCAGGTGCTGCATGAAATCCCCGAACTGTGGGCGAATTGCTCGCTGATGAATCGCGGCAAAGCTCCTCAGGGTCATTCGTGACCTTGCCTTTTGCGTTTCAAGTCAGAAGTGCCACGGCGCCGTCTGGGCTCCGATTTATTCCGATCTGGATTAGCTGGAGAATGGGCGGTCAGAACGGATCTATGGGAGGAACATCATGATTTCACGTCGTCTTGTGATCGGACTGCTGGGGGCAGGGGTGACAGCGTTTGCGCTCTATGCCACCCCGGTTGCGCTGGCTTTTTCGCCCGAGGCGCGCAACGCAAAGCTCGATGAAACCCTTCGGGGATTGGTCGAAGGCCGCAGCACTCCGGGCATTGCCGTGCTGATTCTCCAGCACGGCCGCCCAGTCTACAGCCGCAGTGTCGGCGTTCGCGAGGTCGGGAGCGCCGCGGCGATCGGCGAGAACGACATGTTCCGCCTCGCCTCAATGACGAAGGCCGTCACCTCGGTGGCAGCGATGATCCTTGTCGAACAGGGCAAGATCAACCTGGACGATCCGGTCAGCCGCTTCCTCCCCGAGTTCGCCAAGCTGCACGTGCGCGGGCCCGACAGCGCCGAGAATCCTGCGAGCAGGCCGCCGACCATCCGCGAACTGCTGACTCATACCGCCGGGCTCTCCTATAACTTCATCAATAATCCCCGGCTCGTTGATGCATACCGCGACGCGCGCGTGACCGACGGGCTAGACCAGCCCGAGCTGACCACGGCTGAAGCGATGCAGCGTCTCGCCTCCGTTCCGCTTGGCTATCAACCCGGTACGGGATGGGAGTACTCGCTCGCCACTGACGTGCTCGGGGCCGTCGTCGAGAAGGTGACGGGAGGCAGCCTGGAAACTTTTGTAACCGAGCGTATTGCAAAGCCCCTGCGCATCCAGAGCTTTGTGTTCAACGCACCTGAGGCCATCCGCTCACGCTTCGTGCAGGTGACGCGGCCCGCACAGGTCACGGGCGCGCTCGGCACGGGCTACGTTCCTGTGATGGGACCTGAGGCCGTGCCGTTCCCACCCACCAAGGGCACTGCGAATCTCGACCCGAGCCGCGCCTTCTCTCCGACTGCCTATAATTCTGGCGGAGCCGGCATGAGTGGCACCATCGATGACTATGCGCGGTTCCTGCAGATGCTGCTGAACGAGGGCGAACTTGACGGCGCGCGGGTGCTCCGCGCTGAGACGGTCCGGCAGATGACGCAGAACGCGACCGGCGATATGCGGACGATTCGCGGGCCGGGTTGGGGCTTCACGCTGGGCTTTGGGATAGTGACCGATCCGGCTGCAGCCAAGAGCCGTCTTCCGGCCGGCAGCTATGGGTGGGGCGGCATCTATGGCACGCAGTTTTGGATCGATCCGACAAACCGCGTTGTCGGCCTGGTCATGACCCAGACGGCGATTATTGGCTCCGGCGCGATCTCGAACCCCATCCGTGAAGCGTTTTATACGGCCGATTGAGTTCGATACCCAGCACTGGCCGCGCCACGGCACCAGGTGCCCGCCCACACTTGGGGATTTTTTGGGGGTGTTCTTGGGGGTAGTTCGTGTTGTCGCGGTCAGCGCAAACGCGCTCTCGCTATCGAAGCGGCGCATCACGGGCCTATTGTGCTTTTGGCACCGCCTCGATCAATAGCGCGAGCGCCTTGCTGAAGCCTGAAGCGGCGTAAGATTCGCCGCGAGAGTGCCCGAGACGCACGACGACGAGATCGTGCGAGGGAATGATCAGCGTGGTCTGCCCGCCAGCGCCCGCCATGTAATAGGCATCGCGCGGGACTGGATATTGCCTGTCGCCGTTGAGCCAGAATAAAGCTCCATAGACCGGCCGATTGTCCGCGGCCCAGGCGGGCGCAAGCGTGCTGACGAATGTGGTGTAGCCCTCTGGGAGAATGCGCTCACCGTTCCAAACGCCCCCCTGAAGAAAGAGATTGCCAAGCCGCGCCCAATCGCGCCCGGAGCCCACCTCATAACCTTGCCCTAGAAAATTTCCGAACGGATCAGTTTCGATCACCATGGTACGGATGCCGAGCTTGTCGAACAGCATCCGCTGAGGGAATGAGAGATACTCGCCGCCGCTTTTTTCGACACCGACCCGGATCAGATAGTTGATCAGGACCGGATCGGTGTTGCGATAGCGTCCGACCGTGTTGGGAGGCCATTGCAATGGCCGTGTCGCCGCGTAGTGAAAGGAATCGATGCCGCCGGTATAAAGATAGATGTGATCCGGGTAGGGCCCCGTTGGGTCATAATCCGGGTCTTGCGGCGCCCTGATCCGAAGCCCGCTCGACATGTGAAGAAGATCCGCAATGCGTATTTTGGCGCGCGGGTCGCCGGGCGTTTGCCACTCAGGGATCGGTGCCGGCTGGTCCAAATCATAGACGCCGTCTTTGACCAGAATACCAAGGAGCGCTGCTGTAACGCTCTTGCCCATGGACCAGCTTTCGAGCGGCGTCTGCGCCGTAATACCTTCCGCGTAGCGCTCGGCAATGAGGCGGCCTTTCCATGTCACAACGAACGCTGCGGTCAATGCTTCGGCCGGCTGGAATGCTGCATTCACGGCAGCTTTGAGTTTCTCGGCGTCGATCTCTGTCGGCAACGGATCCTGCGGCAGCATGTCGCCCATGGGCCACAGTTGGGTCGCGGGATCGGGCAATCGGCTCTTGACGGCGACCGGCTTGAAATTCACGGCGCTCTCGCCGATCGGGAATGTGACGCAACCCTGGCTCCCGAGATATTTGGCCGTACGGGTCACACCGTTAGGGAGCGTGACGTGGACCGCCTTGTTGGCGCGATCGATGACCGGCTTGCCGAGCTTCGCGCGCTGTCGGTAGGGCGCCGTGAAAAACCCCACATTTCCGGCCACGAAATCGGGCGCAAGGCCGGTCATGAATACAGCTGAGCACATGACCTTCGCAAACCCGGCGGCATGATGCGTCAAGGGGTCACCTGGCGGCGGCACATAGGGCGTATCGAGTTCGAATGATTTCGCGCGGGCGATGAGCGCATCTCTGGTGGGAGCCTGCGCAGCCGCCACCGTACCGGTGAGAGCCACAAGAATCGTCACCAGAAGACACTTATTCATGATCGCTCCCGCGAAAACGAACAATAATCGCTTGGTTCAATGGCTGCGCATGCAACACATCAATATACCCTGACGCGTATCTGAGTGAGAGTATGGACCAGCCCTCGCGGTGCAGGATATCAGATCGGCGGCACAACCGCTCGGCCGCTGGCTGCGGCCGGCGACTTCCGTTTCGGGTCCAGGCTGTGTAAAAACACTGGGTCAATCTTGGACAGGGGCGTGCGCAGTCATCAAGTCCACTCAGCTTTCAAAAGCAGACTCATGCACCGCAGCAATGAGACCTCATTCAGTCACCTCGTCGGCGAGCGTCTGCAAGGTTGACGGCACAGGCCCGGGTCCCGGCACCAAGGCTTACGACGGTCATTTGTCTCCGGAGCCCTGGCTTCACGAATTCAGGACGGCACCCCTTGCGCTTGATACGCTGCGAGTGGTCAACTCGCTGATCGGAATACTCCTGCACTGTTGGAGAAAACATGATGCTCAAGAAGATTGCGATCGTGGCCGGTTTGGCACTGGCACTCTCCGCCGCGGCGGAGGCTCAGACACCGCGCAAGGGAGGCGCCATTCGCATGACGGCGCCCTATGGCTCAAGTTTCACCAGCATGGACATTCATACGACACAGCGCGCCCAGGACGAGATATACGCCAAGGCTCTGCATCGGTCGCTCTACAATTGGAACTCCGCTGACGGCAAGCCGGTGCTGGAGCTTGCCAGGCAGGTCACTGTCTCGGGCGGAGGTCTTGTTCATACCTTCAAGCTGCGCGACGACGCTTATTTCCACCATGGCCGCAAGATGACGGCCGACGACATCATTTGGAGCTACAATCGGATCATGGACGGCACCAAGGCCTATCCCGGCGCGCGTTTTGTCCGCGTCATCGAGGGCGCGTCCGAGGTCGAGAAGGGCAAAGCCAAGGAAATCTCCGGTCTGAAAAAGATCGACGACTTCACGCTCGAAATGAAGCTGACCGAAAAAGTTGATCCGGGTTTCTACTTCTTCAACGCGATAACCTCGATCTATCCCGCCGACGAGGGCGCGAAGGAGAGCTACATCCAGAAGCCGATTGGCCTTGGGCCATTCAAATTTCTCGAGCACGTGCCGGGATCGCGCGTCGTTCTGGAGCGGTGGGACAGGTTCTACCAGTCCGGCAAGCCGTACGCCGACAAGCTCGTCGTGTCGCTCATGAGCGAAGCCGCGGCGCGCGATGTCGCCTTCCGCAACAAGGAAATCGACACCTCGGTGCTCGGGCCCGCGCAGTATGTCGCCTATCAGGCCGACCCCGGCCTCAAGGGCACCATCGTCGAGGTCGCCGAGGTCTTCACGCGTCACATGGGGATGAATCCCGGATTCAAACCGTTCGCCGACAAGCGGGTTCGGCAGGCTATCAACCATGCGATCGATACCGATCTGATCATCGCCAAACTGGTCAAGGGCAAGGCCTATCGGGCCACCAGCTGGCTGCCTCTGACTTCACCGCTTTACGACAAGACCATGAAGCCCTACGCCTTCGATCCCGCCAAGGCGAAGGCGTTGCTCGCGGACGCGGGCTATCCGACCGGCTTTGAATTCGAATGGACGACGAGTCCAAATGAAAGCTGGGGTTTGCCGATCGTCGAGGCCATTATCCCGATGCTGGATCGGGTGGGCATCAAGGTGAAGGTCAAGCAGGTCGAGACCGCGGTGCTGGCGGACGTCATTCGCAAGGGCGAGTTCCAGGCCTATGTTTATTCCATGGCGACCGGCCCCGATCCCCAGGCGGCGCTCAAGTGCTTCTACTCGACGACGCCACAATCAGCCTGCAACTACACGAGCTTCAAGAACGCGGACTTCGATAAGATGATCGATGAGGCCGGGCAGACCGACGACGCCGCAAAGCGCGGCCAACTGCTGCAAAAGGCCAATGCTTTGCTCTATGAAGAAGCGCCGGTCTGGTTCTTCAACTACAACAAGGCGGTCATGGCGGTGCAGCCGTGGCTCAAGGGGATCCAGTTGAACGCGACGGAACTGACCCATCAAAACGTCGAAGACCTCTGGGTCGATGAGACCTCGCCCGCGAAGTGACACGCGCTCTCGCGCCTCCCTCCATTGCAGAAAATGATGGAGGGAGGGAGGAACAGTTGCAATGCTCTCGTTCGTGATCCGTCGAATCCTGCAAACCATCCCGACCGTGCTGGCTGTCGTGCTGGTGATTTTTGTGCTGTTCAGCGTCGTTCCAGGCAGCATCATGTCGAGCATGAGCGATGACGGCAGAGCGACGGACCCGCAGATCGTCGAGCGCATGAAGAAGCAACTCGGCCTCGACGATCCCGTCTACATACGCTTCGGCTCCTACATTGCCAGCCTCGCGACAGGTGATTTCGGGACCTCGTTCCGGACCCGCGAGCCGGTCACCAGCATGATCGCCAAACGAGCGTGGCCAACCCTGCAATTGATATTCGCAGCCATGACGTTCGCGATTGTGATCGGCGTACCGCTCGGTTTCATCGCAGCGCTACGGCCGGGCGGCATCATCGACACGATCTCGATGGTCGTGGCGGTGTCCGGCCTTTCAATGGCCAAATTCTGGCTCGGGCTGCTGCTGATGTATCTGTTCGCGTTGAAACTCGGCTGGTTGCCGAGTTTTGGCTATGGCGATGGCGGGCTCAGATATCTGATCCTGCCTGCGGCGACGCTCGGTGTCTCGCCGATGGCACTGCTGGCACGGACGACGCGCGCCGCGGTTCTTGAGATCATGACCGCGGATTTCGTCCGGACGGCGCGGTCGAAGGGCATGAGCGAGACCCTGGTCGTGAAGTGGCATGTGATGCGCAATGCTCTCGTCCTCATTCTCACGACCATCGGCCTGCAGTTCGGCGCGTTGATGGGGCAGGCGGTCGTGGTGGAGAAATTGTTCTCCTGGCCGGGCATCGGCTCGCTGCTCGTCGACAGTGTGCTGCAGCGCGACATTCCCGCCGTGCAGGGCTCGATTCTCGTGGTGGTGCTGTTCTTTCTGACGATCAATACGGTGATTGACGTGCTCTATGCCGTGATCGATCCCAGGATCAGATACGCATGAGCGCAGGTCGACTCCATCACACCAGCGCGCGATTGACTGTACCGCCTGTCGCGTCGGGGCGGCCGCGATGAAGTTCGGAACCAGTCTCATCATCGGCGGGGCGTTGTTCGCGCTTGCGATCTTCGTCGGCCTGCTCGCGCCCTGGCTGGCGCATACGGATCCTGTGATGGATGCCAACCTGATGAATGCGGAAGAGCCACCGAGCTGGACGTGGTGGTTCGGCACCGACGCGCAGGGCCGCGACATTTACTCCCGCGTCGTGCACGGCGCGCGCATTTCGCTGACGGTCGGCATCGTCTCGCAACTGGTCAACAGCGTCATCGGCGTGACGCTGGGCCTGACCGCGGGCTATTGGGGCGGCTGGTGGGACGACTTCGTCAACGGGCTGACCAATCTCATGCTCGCGATCCCCTCGCTAATCTTCGCGCTTGCCATCATGGCGGTGCTTGGATCCGGCCTGACTAGCCTGCTGATCGCGCTCGGGTTGACCAACTGGTCGTTCACTTGCCGGATCGCACGGGCGTCGACGTTGTCGCTCAAGAGCCAAGGCTATGTGCAGGCTGCACGAGTGCTCGGCTACGGAGATCTGCGCATCATGATCACGCAGCTGCTGCCGAACATGCTCGGACCCATCATCGTCATCGGCACGCTGGGTATGGGCAGCGCGGTATTGGCCGAAGCCGCGCTTTCGTTCCTTGGCCTCGGAATCCGCCCGCCCTATCCAAGCTGGGGCAGCATGCTGTCAGAGGCCCGCGAGCAGATCACAACGGCGCCGTGGCTCTCGATTTTCCCCGGGCTCGCCATATTCCTGACGGTGCTTGGCCTGAATCTGCTCGGCGATGGCTTGCGTGACATTCTCGATCCACAGTCGCGGAGCCAGCGCGCATGACGGGCCCTCCCCTGATCGAAGTCGAGGACTTGCGCATCGATCTCAACGACCGGTCCAGCCATGTTGCGGCGGTCGAGGGCGTTTCATTCCGTATCGATCGTGGCGAGACATTTGGCCTGGTCGGCGAATCCGGCTGCGGCAAGAGCATTACGGCTCTCGCTTTGATCGGACTGCTCCGCCAGCCGCTTTCGATCGGCGCCGGCGTCATACGGTTTGAGGGCCGGGAGATCCAGCGACTTCCGGCGGCCGAGCAACGGGCGCTGCGCGGCAATCGCATCGCCATGATCTTCCAGGAGCCGATGACGGCGCTTAATCCGGTCTCACCTGTTGGCCAGCAGATCGCGGAGATGTTCGTGCTGCACAAGGGCAAGAACTGGCGGGAAGCAAACCAGCTGGCTGTCGAGGCGCTGGCGAGCGTCCGCGTCCCCGCACCGGAGCGACGGGTGAAGGATTACCCGCACCAGCTTTCGGGCGGCATGCGTCAACGCGTGATGATCGCCATCGCGCTGGCATGCGGGCCAGATCTGCTGATCGCCGACGAGCCGACCACCGCACTCGACGTCACGGTGCAGGCGGAGATCATCGAGCTGATGCGGAATTTATGCGCCGAGCGAGGTACGGCTATCTTGATGATCAGCCACGATCTCGGCCTGGTCGCCAACGTCTGCCGCCGCGTCGCCGTGATGTATGCCGGCCGCATTGTCGAGGAGCGCGGCTCGGCCGATATCTTCCGCGCATGCTCGCATCCCTATACGCAAGGCCTGGTCGACTCGCTGCCGCGGCTGGGCAGTCGCGCAGCACTTGGCCGGACCCGGCTCCGCGAGATCGCGGGCGTGGTACCGGCGATCGCTGATTTTCCGGACGGTTGCCGATTCAATCCGCGTTGCGCGCAGGCGACCGAGATTTGCCGGACCACCGCGCCGGAGCTGACATTGCTCGATGCGGGCGGGCTGGTCCGGTGCCATCACCATGCATGAACCTGCGGCGAGACCTGGCGACGATGTCATTCTCCGCGTGGAGGATCTCGCGGTGCATTTTCCGGTTGGCGGTGGCTTGCTGGGCGGCGGCCGGCGGCTGTTGCGCGCAGTGGACGGCATCGATCTCGAGCTGAAGCGCGGTGAATGCCTCGGTCTCGTCGGCGAATCCGGTTGCGGCAAGTCGACTGTCGCACTTTCGATCCTTGGCCTGCAGAAGCCGACGCGCGGCCGCATCGTGCTGGATGGTCAGGTCGTGACGGACCGGCAATCGGTCGATCGAAAGGCGTTGGCCCGTATCGTGCAAATCGTGTTTCAGGATCCCTACGCCTCGCTCAATCCACGCCAGACCGTTCGCCGCACGCTTGAAGCCCCGCTGCGCCTGCATGGCGTGACGGCCAAAAGCGAGATCGACGGACGCATTGCGGCGATGCTCAGGCATGTCGGCCTGCGGCCCGAACAGGCCGGCCGCTACCCGCATGAATTCTCCGGCGGCCAGCGTCAGCGCATCGGCATCGCTCGCGCGCTGATCCTCAATCCCAGGATTGTCATCTGTGACGAACCTGTATCGGCGCTGGATGTCTCGATCCGCGCCCAAATCATCAATCTGCTGCTGGAATTGAAGGAAACGCTCGGCCTCTCCTACATCATGATCAGCCACGATCTCGGCGTAGTCGAGCACATGAGCGACAGGGTCGCCGTGATGTATCTCGGCCGCATTGTGGAGACCGGCGACTGGCGCGAGATCTTCGAACGGCCGGCGCACCCGTATACGCAAACCCTGATATCAGCCATTCCCGATCCGTTACGCCGCGCGCCGTTAGCTACGACACCGGGCGAGCTTCCCAATCCGCTCAATCCGCCGGACGGATGCGCGTTCAGTCCGCGCTGTCGTTACGCCGAAGCCGTGTGTCATCGCGAGCCTGGCCCATCGCTTGAAACGCGTCCCGATGGACACTCGGTCCGGTGCTGGCGAGCTGACGAGATTGCCGGTCAGACGGCGTTGGCCTCGACCGAAGGCGGACATCCCTAGGACGGAGGCACGTCTGCTATGGGTCGTCATCCTAAAATAGCGGACATTGCCACGCTGATTCGGCAGGTCCGTTGACTTGGGGGAGGTGACGATGGGTGCCGTTTACCGTCGGGCGATCCGCAAGGACGCGACCCGCCTGTACGACATTCGGCGGCGATCGATCCTTGAACTCGCGCCTCCAATGATGCCGAAGGCCGAAGCGCAGGCGTGGGCGTCGAAGCTCACGCTCTCCGGGATGGAGCGAAAGCTGCGTGAGCTGGAAGTATGGGTTGCCGAGCTCAACGGCGTCATAGCCGGATGGGGGGCCATTCGCGGCGACACGCTGGAGGGCTTGTATGCTGCGCCTGAATTTGCCGGGCAGGGCGTAGGCGCCGGATTGCTCGATAGGCTCGAAGGGCTGATGCGCGACCGCGAGTTCCCTTCGGTGCGCGCTGAGGCAAGCTCAAATGCCCGCGACTTCTACCTTTGTCGCGGCTACAAGGCGACCGGCCCTCAAACGCCGCAAGGCGCCTGGCCCATCGCGAAAGAACTTCTGACCTGAAAACAGGGGTGGCGGAGAATAAGCGCGCTGGGCAGCGGCAGGGTTCTGGCGACCGTTTAAACCGTTCACGGCGCTTGATTTTCGTCTCGCGAGGGGCGACTTTGGCGCCCGCTTGGCCGGGGCCTATCGGAGCCCTGGCGACGGGTTGTCAGGAGGATATTGCGTGGCGGACCATCAGGTGCACGATTTGACGCCGGAAGATGTGGCGAAGGGGATGGCGGAGGGCCGCTATCTGCTGGTCGATGTCCGCGAGCCGAACGAGGTCGCGGTGGAAGCCTATCCGGACGGCGTGGTGGTTCCGCTGCAGTCGTTCGATCCGGCGGCCATTTCCGATCCCAAGGGCAAGCAGGTGGTGTTTGCCTGCCGCTCCGGCAAGCGCTCGGTGACGGCGTCGCTGGCGGCGCAGGCGGCTGGTCTGCCCTATGACAAGCATCTGGCGGGCGGCATTTTGGCGTGGAAGGCTGCGGGATTGCAGACCAAAACCGGCGGCTGATCTCCACCATGACATCCATGAACAAGGTCTTTGCCGACCTTCCCGTCACCGTGTTCGAGGCGATGTCGCAGGCCGCCCGCGACAACAACGCCATCAATCTCGGCCAGGGCTTTCCTGACGATCCCGGACCGGAGGACATCCGCCGCGCTGCAGCCGACGCGACGGTGAACGGCTACAACCAGTACCCGTCGATGATGGGCATTCCCGAACTGCGGCAGGCGATAGCGGCGCATTACGGCCGCTGGCATAGTCTCTCGCTCGATCCGATGACGGAAGTGATGGTGACTTCGGGTGGCACCGAGGCGCTGACGGCGTCTATCCTCGCCGTCGTCGAACCCGGCGACGAGGTCGTGGTGTTCCAGCCGGTCTATGACAGCTATCTGCCGATCATCCGCCAGGCCGGCGGCATTCCGCGCCTGCTGCGGCTCGAGCCGCCGGGCTGGCGGCTGACGGAAGAGATGCTGGCCAGCGTCTTCAATCCCAAGACCAAGGCGGTGCTGTTCAACAACCCGCTCAATCCGGCCGCCGTCGTCTATCCCCGCGAGGATCTCGAATTGCTGGCGCGGTTCTGCCAGCAGTTCGATACCATCGCGATCTGCGACGAGGTCTGGGAGCACGTGATCTTCGACGGCCGCGAGCATATCCCGCTGATCACGATTCCGGGCATGCGCGACCGCACCATCAAGGTCGGCAGCGCCGGCAAGATTTTTTCGCTGACGGGATGGAAGGTCGGCTTCGTCTGCGCTGCGCCGCCGCTGTTGCGGGTGGCGGCAAAAGTGCACCAGTTTCTGACCTTCACCACCGCGCCGAACCTGCAGGCTGCCGTCGCCTATGGCCTCGGCAAATCAGATGAATATTTCTACGACATGCGCAAGGAACTGGCGCGGAGCAGGGACCGTTTGACGAAGGGACTGGAGAGCATCGGCTTTCCCGTGCTGAAGTCGCAGGGCACATATTTTCTCACCGTCGATCTGTCGCCGCTCGGTCTCAACGAAACCGACGTCGAGTTTTGCAAGCGGATCGTGACCGATTATAAAGTCGCTGCGATTCCAGTATCGGCGTTCTACGAGCAGGACGCGGTGACCTCGGTGGTGCGGTTCTGTTTTTCCAAGAAGGACGAAACGCTGGACACCGCGCTGGAGCGCCTGTCGGACGCGGTGCACGGCCGCCGCAAGAGGTAGCAGATGCATGACCTTCTCCGAGGTTCGCTTCGCCTGATCGGTGTGATGACGGTCGCGCTGTCGCTCTCGCCCGCATGGGCGCAGGAGCGCACCGTGAACTTCTACAACTGGTCGAACTATATGGCGCCGGGGGTGCTGGAGGATTTTACCAGGGAGACCGGCATCAAGGTGGTCTACGACACCTTCGACGCGAACGAGACGCTGGAGACGCGGCTGTTGGCCGGGAAGTCGGGCTACGACGTCGTGGTGCCCACCGGCTATTTCCTGCAGCGCCAGATCACCGCAAAAGTCTTCGTCAAGCTCGACAAGTCGAAGCTGCCCAACCTCGCCAACGCCTGGCCGGTGGTTACCAGCCAGCTTGCGACCTACGATCCCGGCAATAATTACGCCGCCAACTACATGTGGGGCACCACGGGCATCGGCTACAACGTCAAGATCGCGCAGAAAATCCTTGGGCCCGACGTCAAGATCGATAGCTGGGACATCGTCTTCAAGCCAGAGAACCTCGCAAAGTTTAGGGATTGCGGCATCCACATGCTGGACTCTGCCGACGACATTCTGCCCGCGGCGCTCAGCTATCTCGGGATCGATCCGAACTCGACCAGGCAGGCCGATCTGGAAAAGGCCGCCGAGCTCGTCAGCAAGATCAGGCCCAATGTCCGCAAGTTTCATTCCTCGGAATATCTGGGCGCGCTGGCATCCGGCGAGATCTGCTTTGTGGTGGGCTGGTCCGGCGACATCATGCAGGCGCGCAGCCGCGCGGCGGAAACCAGGAACGGCATCGAGATCGGCTACACCATCCCGAAGGAAGGCGCGCAGATGTTCTTCGACAATCTCGCGATCCCCGCTGATGCGAAGAACGTCGCGGAGGCCTATGAGCTGATCAACTATCTCTACCGCCCGGATGTCGCGGCGAAGAATTCCGACTTCCTGTCCTACGCCAACGGCAATCTGGCGAGCCAGAAGCTGGTCGATCCAAAAATCCTCAACGACAGGAACATCTATCCGGACGAGACGATGCAGAAAAAGCTGTTCGTGATCCGGGCCCGCGATCCGGCGACGCAGCGCATCATCAACCGGCTGTGGACGAAGGTGAAGACGGGGAGGTGATTCCTGCCGTCATTGCGAGCCCGTAGTGCGTAGCCCGGGTGTAGCGAAGCGCAACCCGGGACTTTGCAACACCGGCCCCGGATTGCGCTTCGCTCCATCCGGGCTACGCCTCCCGACAAACTTCTGTTGCCGAAACCCGAGCGAGAATCTATAGCTCCCCCTCCGGGAGCATCACATGACCAACATCCTCAAGTTCTTCTCAACGCGCACGCTGCTGCAGATTATCTTCGTCCTGGCATCGACCGTCGCGATGAAGGCATGGAGCCTTGGCCTGCTGTTCGGCGGATAAGCTTCCCGTAGCCCGGGTGAAGCGAAGCGCAACCCGGGAAAATGCGAGACAGCGCGAAAATAGTCCCGGATTGCGCTTCGCTCCATCCGGGCTACGCTCGCTTAACTACCGCCACCGTCTGTGCAGCCATAGCCACTGATCCGGATACTCGCGCACCCAGCCTTCGATCACGGACGTCACCGCCTGCATCGTGCCCTGGATGTCGATTTGCCCGGAGGCGTCGCGCACCGGCTTGACCTCTTCGGACAGTTCCGCGCGGAAGCGGTGATTGGGCAGGCGGATGATGCGCACGCCATGCACGGGGCAATCGACCTGGCGCAGCAGCCGCGCCAGGGTCGGGTTGGCCTTGGTCTTGCGGCCGAAGAACGTCACCTCGACGCCATTGCCCATGTATTGATCGACCAGCATCGCGACGTGCTGGCCTTTCTGCAGCGCCTCGGCGAGCTTGAGCGGCGCCTCGCGGCCGGCCGGCACCAGCGTGCCCATCTTGACGGCGCGGATCCGTTCGATGGCGCGGTCGGCAGCCTCGATGTTCGGCCGGCGGAACAGGATCGCGCAATCCAGCCCATGGGCGACCGCGCCAAGCGCCGGGATCTCCCAATTACCGAGATGGCTCGCGAAGATAATCGCCGGCTTGCCGTCGTCGCGCAGGTGATCGAAAATCTGCTTGGTCCGCGCGCCGAATTCGATGCGGCTCGGCTTGTCCGGATGATCGAGGTCGTAGTCCCAGATGTGATCGAGATGGGCGAACTCGGCGCCGATGCGGCCGAGATTGTCCCAGACGCCGGCCAGAATGGTTTCGATCTCGTGCGGAGATTTCTCGGGGAAAGCTGCCGTGAGATTTTCGCGGCCGATGCGGTCCTCGCGCAGCCTGCGGCCGATGAAGCGGGTGATGCGACCGAAGAAATTGGCGGTCTTGATCGGATCGAAATAGCGCGTGGTGCGCAACAGCGCGATCGTCAGCGCGCCCACCGCGGCTTCCGTCATCGGCTTGGCGGCATCGCGAAGGCGCGCCTTGGTGCGCAGGAGCAGGCGGTTCATTGTTAAAGGAGCCAGCCTGCTACACCGGTTCGCGGGTCAGGATCAGCGAGGCGTTTTGCCCGCCGAAACCGAACGAGTTCGACATCACGGCGGTCACCCTGGCGTCGCGCGCCTTGTTGCCGACCACGTCGAACAGGATCGCCGGATCCGGAATCTCGTAATTGATGGTCGGCGGAATCCGCTGATGCTCCAGCGTCAGCAGCGAGAACACGGCCTCGACTGCGCCGGCCGCCGAGATCGTATGCCCGACCATCGATTTGTTCGACGAGACCGGAATCTTCGGCAAATGCTCGCCGAACACCACCGCGGTCGTGTTGTACTCCATCTTGTCGTTTTCCGGCGTCGCGGTGCCGTGCGCGTTGATATGGTCGATCTGTTCCGGCTCCAAGCCGGCGTCGGCCAGCGTCTTGCGCATGCAGCCGATGATTGGCTTGCCGTCCGGGCTGGAGCGGGTGCGGTGGAACGAGTCCGTCAGCTCGCCGCAACCGGCCACCACGCCGAGAATTTTCGCGCCGCGGGCGGTTGCCGACTCATAGCTTTCCAGCACCATCGCGCCGGCGCCTTCCGCCATCACGAAACCGTCGCGGTTCTTCGAGAACGGCTTCGAAGCCGCCTGCGGCGGATCGTTCTGCGTCGACAGGGCCGACAGCAGCGAGAAGCGCACCAAAGCTTCCGGATTGACCGAGCCGTCGGTCGCCACGCACAGCGCAGCGTCGGCATCGCCACGGCGGATCGCCTCGACGCCGAGCTGGATCGCGGTCGCGCCGGAGGCGCAAGCCGTGGAGAGCGAGATCGGCGACCCCTTGGTGCCGAAAGCTTCGGCCAGATGGCTCGCCACCGAGCCGAACATGAAACGGTGATGAAATGGCGCGAACCGGCCGCCGCCGCTGACGCGCAGCATGTCCTCGTAGCCGAATTCGGTCTTTCCGATCGCGCGCCCGAGTTCGAGCCGTTGCGGCCATTCGACCTCGACCGGCGCCACCGCCAGAAACAGCGGTCCCGGAAAATCGGCCTTGGCTCCGATCGCGGCCTGTCCGAGCGCTTCTTCGGTCGCCATTTCGGCCAGCCGTTCGGTCAGCCCCGTTGAGGTAACGGGATCGACGGTGACGAAGTCGACCGTGCCCGCCATGGTCGATTTCAGGCCCTCGACCGGAAAGCGCGTCACGGTCTTGATGCCTGATACACCCGCGGTCAGCTTGTGCCAGTTGTCTTGCTTGCCGGCGCCAAGCGACGTCACCACGCCCATGCCGGTGACGACGACGATCGGCCTGCCGAATTTATCTGATGGTGCTGACATGGTTCCCCCGATGTTGCGCCGTGACTGAATGCGCTCTCGCGCTCTACTTGACGGCCTCGACCAGAGCCATGCCTTCGCCCTGCCAGTGACCGGCCCCCACCACCACAATCTGGTCCGGGTGACCGGCCTTTTCAACCTCAAGCCCGGTCGGATCGTTGGGCGGAAACAGCGCGCCGCGGGAGAGCGAGAGCGCGGCAAGCGCCAGGCCTAGCGGAAACTGGGTCTCCAGCGTATGGCCGAACATCGTTCCGGTGGCGCGCACGGCAAATCCGGGGTGCTGGCGCAAGAACGCCTTTTCTTCCGAGGTCGCCGGCTCGGCGCCGGTCGCGCCCGTGATCAGATGGCCGCTGTCGCCGGCTATGCCGAGTTTTGGCCACAGCGCTTCCAGCGATTTGGTCACCGCGCCCGGCTGCTTGCGCTGCGCGAGGTCGGCGACCACCTTGGTCAATTTAGCGTAGGGCTTGGCGCCGCGCGCTTCGGCGTGCTCGCGGGATTCCAGCACCAGGAAACAGCCGGCGGAGCCGAGCGCAAAGCCGCTTTGCCCTTCGCGCTGCCATACGGGGGCGAACTTTTCCTTGAGGTTGAAGTCGCCGAATTCATAGAGGACCAGGAGATCGGAGCGCTCGCCATTATGGGCGGCGCCGACCAGGGCAATCTCGCTCTGTCCGGACTCGATGCGGGCAAGTGCGATCCGCGCGGCGTCGATGCTGGCGGCTTCCTCGCCCATGAAGGTGCGCGACGTTCCGCACACGCCATGCACGATGGCGATGTTGCCGGCGAGCAGGTTGGAGAGCTGGGCCAGAAACAGCGTCGGCCGCAGATCGTTCATCAGCCGTTCGTTGAGAAAGGCGGGGCTCGAATTGCCCTTGGCGTCGGCGGTCATGATGGCGAGGTCGACCGCGAGGTCGCGCTCGCCGCCGCCGGCGGCTACGATCATGTCCATCCGGCCGAGGATTTCCTTGTTGCCTTTGACGCCGGCCGAATCCAGCGCCAGCCCCGCCGCATAAGTGCCGATGCGCTGCCACGCTTCCATCTGGCGCTGGTCGCCCTTTTTCGGGATCTGGGCGTCGAAGGTAACAGGCGCCACCGGATGCACGATGTAAGGCGCGAAGCGCTTGTCGTCGACGTTGATCTTCTTCTCGTTCAGCGCATCCCAATGCGCATCCAGCCCCTCGCCGAGCGAGGAGACGATGCCGATGCCGGTGATCCAGACTTCCTTTGTGCCCGCGGATTTTGGCTCAGTCATGCGTTATCGCCTGCAGTGGGAAGCCGATCTTGTTGGCCATCGCGTCCATGTGCACGCGCAAGGCCGGGTCGGGGAAGGGGGCAAGGCCGAAGGTGAGTTCAGCGCTGCACTTCAGCTCCTTGCCAACGCGCCCCTTTACCTTGGTGACGGCAAAGCCTGAGCCTTCGTGCTCGAGCTTTGCCTCGATCGTCAGCAACTGGCCGGGACTGACGAAACCCCGCATCTTGGCTTCCTTCACGATGGCGAGGAACGGCATGCGCTCGAACTTCAGGACGCCGAGTATCAGCCAGCCGGAACTTTGCGCCATCGCTTCGGTCAGCAAAACCCCGGGCATGATCGGGAAGCCGGGAAAATGCCCTTCGAAGATGGTGTGATCAGTCGGAACCTGTGCCTCGACCGTGATCCTCTTCTCGTCGAGATTGAGGTCGACGATGCGGTCGATCAGCCGAAAGTAATCAATGTCCATGGCGGGCGACTAGGCGCCCGGCGCTGCATTCTTGGCGGCGACCAGTTCGTCGATGCGATCGGCGAGATTTTGCAGCACGAAATACTGCTCGGTCGTGGCCTTGCCGTCGTTGACCTCCTGGGTCCATTTCTCGAGCGGCATCTTGATCCCGAATGCCTTGTCGATGGCAAAGGCGATGTCGAGGAAGTCGAGGCTGTCGATGCCCAGATCGTCGATGGCGTGGCTCTCCGGCTTGATCGTGTCGCGCGGAATGTCGCAGGTCTCCGCGATAATGTTGGCGATCTGATCGAATGTGGAAGACATCATTAAGCCTTTGATATATTGGAGATAATCCGGAACGGCTTGGAGGAGGCGGGGCGCGGCGCCGCGGAGGGCCCAATTTCCTCGGCCGGAGTCGAGTGCCCGTATATCGGAGCGGGGGCCCGAGTTCAATGGAAAGGGGCCGATCGGGCGGGGACGGATTTGGGAGCAAAAATGGCGGTTTTTGGTCCCGGGATCGGTGGTGGCGCGGTTGTGATCCGGGCCGCAATTGATGGGTATCGCTATGCTCCACCCATCCTCGAACTGGATGGTTTTGGTCCCTCAGGTGAAGGCGGGGGTGTTGTGCAATGTCGAAGCGCTTTGCTGTTGTAGGGAGCTTTTTGAAAGTTGTGTTCACAGTCCTGCTGGTCTCGCAGTCCTTCAGCGACGCTGATGCGACTTTGCGGCCGATGGAAAGTATAGATTGGTCGTTCAAAGCCGCCAGCACGGTGGTTCTTCTTCGGATCGATGAAAGTCAGACCTTGTACGTCGATAATGATGCGTGCGGAGTTCGCTATAGCGCCGGAGGCGTCTTGCGTGGATCGCTCAGATAGATCTCGTGATGTGGCCCTGCAAACGTCACCCCCTTCGCAGGCATGATCTCGTTGTGAAGCCTGGCGAGCGTCGGGCCTTCGTCATCATAGCTGCCGATATGCAGCGTCTGCAGGCATCGCCCTTCGTCCAATGGCTCAAGGCGCAGCGAGACCGGAGGCTCCCCGAGCTTGTCCCGCGATCTTGCCAGGGCAGCCTCGTACAGGGATCGCTCGACGAAGTCGGGCACCATGATCATCATCGTCCATCGCCACAGATGCTTCCGGCGCCCGACAAAATCGTCGGGATTGTCAGCCCACCAAAGGCCTTCGAGGGGCGGAACGACGTAGTCTTTTCCCGATTTGGTCTTGCTGGCAAATTTCATCGCGTAGCTCACGGAATACAGCCACTCGATGGCACGCTTGTAGGCTGGATCACGATTGGGATCGCCTTTGCCGTCGATCTTGACGAATTTCATGACCGGCACGTCGACGGTAGCAAAACTGCCATTAGGCGCGCTGTAGAGCGTTGAGAGTTTCTTCTTGAAATCGATCTTGGCCATGTTCGTCTCTGGTCGGTTATCGGTGCGCTGTGTCCAGGCCAGTAGGATGGGTAGAGCGCAGCGAAACCCATCGCCGCCTCGGGCCGCAGTTGATGGGTATCGCTGCGCTCCACCCATCCTGTACTTTTATGCAGGGCAGTTGCGGTTCTCCGCGAACCGCTCCACGAGGTCGGACCAAAAGGGAATGTACTTGATTGACTTTGGCCAGGGCCGGCCATGCCAACCTGTGAACTCTCTTTCGAAATAGTCGTCCAGATTAGCACCGTAGTAGATTGCATCGGTGTAGAAGATGGAAAACACCGGGTTGCCTGACTCATGCGGCTCCTCGGGCAAGTATCGGTGAGCGATCAAGGGGATCAATTTCGGCGCGAGAGAAACGACCCCCCGCAGAACTTGCTCGCGAGCGTGCGCGCTGGAGGGGCGCGCTCCCCATTCCGGCCACCACAACCGGCCACGCTCGACAGAATCGAAGAGCCCATTGAAGGGCCGGTCGAGCGCTCGCCGTATCGCGGCGTCGTCCGTCCAATCGTGCCCCTCTACCGGCCGCTTCTCCCTCAGCAGAGCAACCAAGTCCGGAGGAAAGACCAAGCCAAATCGATGCTGTGCGCTGTCGAGCTCAGCGTCTGTGTAGCCCTTGGTCCATCGAGCCGACATCATCGCTTTTCACGCTCAACGCTTTTCAAGAGAATCTCGATCTAGGGTTTGCGCTTTTCACATACAAGCTTCCGCCTGCCGCTCACGACCGCTTCGCCTCATCGAGAAACGCCTGCACCGCCTCAAACAGCTTGAGGCGATTCCGCTCCATGATGATGGTGTGCGTTCCCTCGGCCAGCGCGACGTAGCGTTTGCCCGGCGAGTTCACCAGCAGCGGAAACAGGGTCTGTGCCATGTAAGGCGGCGTATCGCGGTCCCATTCGGCGCCGACCAGCAAGGTTGGGACCGTGATCTTGGCGGGATCGTAATAGGGTTTGCCGGCGCCAAAGAATTCGGCGCCGTCCTGCACGACGCCATTGGGCGCGCGAACGACCGGGGGCGTCATCTTTGCGCCGACGGGATCGGTTGCGAATGTCGCGTCCGCCCAGGCGTCGAACCAGCCGGCGGGAATGAGATTGGCTTTCTTGTCCTCCGGCACGCCGGTGTACCACCGCTCTTTCGCCTGATCGCGATTGACCATCCTGTACGCGGCAAGCTTGCCCGGACCTGTCTGAACGAGTGAAGGTGTTTGCCGGATCCAGGAAGGTGCGTAGAGGACGAGACGTTCGACCTTCGAGGCGTTTTGTGTGGTGTAGGTGGCCATCAGCGTCGTGCCCCAGGACCAGCCCAGAAGGTTGAGACGCGGAATGTTGCGGCGCTGCAGAATGAAATCGACTGCGGTGCCGATGTCCTTGACCGCGGTCTGGCCGGTGACGATAGGCGCGTTGGCTTCCGGCTTGTCGGCCATCTCGCTGGGGCGCGTGGATTTGCCATAGCCGCGCAGGTCCAGAAGCCAGACGTCATAGCCGCGGGCGGCGATGTATTCCATCCAGGACAAGCCATCGAGCTTGAGGTCGAACGCCGTCTCGGAAGGGTAGGTCGCGCCGTGGACGTAGAGCACGGTCTGCTCCGGCCGGAACGAGGTCATGTCCGCCGGACGTTTGTTGCGGACATATATTTCGATGCCGGGATCGGACGTCTTGACCATCATCTCTTCAGTCACCAGAGCCCTCGTCTGTGCCAGTGCTGGAATCGAAAAGAGAGTTGCGAGAAAAAAGCCTGCTGCAGCGATTGAGATTCTCAACGGAGCCTCCCTCGTATTCTTAGTTTTTGTCCTTACCTAACGTAACGGGAATTGCGGCGACGTTGCATCTCAATTCTCGCCCCCGTTCGCATTCCGGTTGAAGCGCCGGATGGGCTCCACGACGGGGTGGCGAGGGGGCAATCGGCGCTGCGCGATCACGCGATTTTTCGTAACAACTTCAACGTGATTTGCCCCGTCCAGTCTCGGTTGCAAAAATAATCTGCTTCGCCGCGACCCCAAATCAGCCCTAAAACTCCGGCCATCCCGTCCTAAAGAAGAGGGGCGTTGGCCATCGTCACGAACGTTGGGATGGGATGCGGTGGACGCAGCAGCGTCAGGCGCGAGAAGTTGTTCGCAGGGCGGGTTCTCCCGTGAGCGGACACGGCGCGCAGGACGTACGGCGCTGAAGCGTACGGCAAAACCGTGTGGTCCTGACACCCGTGGCTGGTGCCAAGCTGCCGGTGGCGAAATTGATCCAACCGGATCGATCCGCCATCAAGCCGGCAGCGATGGAGGCAAGACGAATTCGTCTCCAGGGAGAGCGCGGCATAAGCCGTCAAACCATTGCGCAGGGAATGCCGGAGTGCTCCGGCTGTACCTGTATGCTCGTGTGCGCACTTCCTTGTGCACATTGCACACGAGACCGCGGGTGCAGCAAGCACCCGGCATTCCCTGCTCCCTCTGTTTGAGGGAAAGGAATTTCAGCAAAGCTCGGGCGCAGCGCGCCGCGAGAACGCGAACGTGTATCCGAATGACGGCGGAGCGAGGAACTTTCGTAGCCCGGATGGAGCGCAGCGAAATCCGGGGCAGTCTCGATGCGGTCAGGGAATCCCGGATTGCGCTGCGCTCCATCCGGGCTACGTGGCCGGGCTGTTTGACAATTGAATTGCGCGGCGTGCGCCCGCTACCCCTACGGCGTCACCGAAATCCCGGCGCAGTCTCGGCGGCCCATTAGCACGCAGTCCTGGGTCTTGCGCAAATCGGCGATGCTGACCGCAAGCCAGATGCCGATCGCGGTCAGCGCCACGGTGAACGCGAGCGCTGCGACATTGGCGAGCATGCGATGACGGAAATCGTCGCCCTCGTCGCGCGGCTGCTCGTAGCGGGACAGGTCGTTCGCCGAGGGCGAAGCCTTGGCCGGAGAAGCCTTGGTCGGAGAAGACTTGGTCGGAGAAGACTTGGCCGGACCGGGTTCTTCCCGTCCGCCCGGCGGGTGGGCGGAGGTGCGCGGCCGGAACTTGAGCACGACGTGCTCGTCGTCCGAAATAATGGGCCGCTGGGTTTTCACTGCCGCCGATCCGCGAAAAATCCTGCGCCTTTCTTAGCACGCCAGCCGCACTTCCAACATGAAATGTTGCCGGCCGCAGGACAGCCATCCCGTCCCGCAATGCCTGGAACCGGGCGCCGGCAGGCCGGCTCAGCCCTGCTTCGGCAGCCGTCCCATCATGTAGAACTCGTCGTTCGGGCGCATCGCGGTGACGTTGGCCAGCCGGTTCGACAGCGCAAAGAAGGACGCGATCGCCGCGATATCCCAGATGTCGTCGTCGGAAAAGCCGTGCCCGGCAACTTCCGCAAAATCCGCCTCCGAAACCGTGTTGGCCGCCTGGCTCACCTTCATGGCGAAATCGAGCATGGCGCGCTGCCGCGGCGTGATGTCGGCCTTGCGGTAGTTGACGGCGATCTGGTCGGCGATGACAGGGTTCTTGGCCCGGATGCGCAGGATCGCGCCATGGGCAATCACGCAGTAATGGCACTGGTTGGCGGCGGATGTAGCCACCACGATCATCTCACGCTCGGCCTTGGTCAGCCCGCCGTCCTTCTCCATCAACGCGTCGTGATAGGCAAAGAAGGCACGAAATTCGTCAGGACGATAAGCCAGCGTCAGGAAGACGTTCGGGACGAAGCCGGATTTCTCCTGCACTGCGAGGATTCGGGTGCGGATGTCCTCCGGCAGCTTGTCGATGGCGGGCGGCTGAAATCGTTTGGGCGCGGGCTTGCTCATGAAAGGGTTCCGGCTGAGGCCGCAAGGCGGCGTTGCCGGGACCATATAGCTTTTTGCGGTGAAGTGGATACCGGCTCGCGTCAAGAATTCGCGCGAACGATTCCGGTATCAGCGCAGCGGCTTCTTCAGGAGCGAGAACCGGTCGGGGTCCAGTCCCATCGAGGGCTGCAGCATCGGCGCTTCCACCGGCGTCATGACGCGGGCGGCGGGGCGATCGCTGATGCCGGGATCGTTCGGCACGTCGCGATGCGAGGTGGCGCCGCGCCAGCGGTCCAGCACGGCGGAGACGAAATGCATGTCGTGGCCGGCGGAAACCGACGGCACGGTCGCAATGGTGGCTTCGCTGCGCGGCAACTGATGGACCGGAACCTCTTTGAAGCGCAGGCGCGTCGGCAGCGCGACGCCTTCGCCGAAGGCCAGCACCTCGCGGGTGCCGAGCGAGGGCACGAACGACAAGAGGTTGGCCGCGGCGTCCGAGACCGCCGAGCGCAACAGCGCCTGGTCGCGGTCGTTGGCAAGGCGCATCGCAAACAGCGTGTTGCACTGGGAGATGATGGTGGCGTCGAGTTCGGCCGGGCGCTGGGTGACGAGGCCGAGATAGACGCCGTATTTGCGGCCTTCCTTGGCAATGCGCGAGACCGCCTTGCGGGTCGGGCCGAATCCGATGTTGCGGTCGGCCGAGGCGTAACGGTGCGCTTCCTCGCAGACGAACAGCAGCGGCGAGACGCCATCGCTCCACAGGCCGAAATCGAACGCCATGCGGCACAGGACCGACACCACGGAATCGACGACTTCGGCGGGGAAGCCGGCGAGCTGCATGATGGTCATCGGCCGGCCGTTGGCAGGCAGGCGGAACAGGTGGCTGATGACTTCCGCCATGGTGTCGCCGCCGACATTGGCGTTGTCGAACATGAACGTGTAGCGGGGATCGTTGCGCACGGTCTCGATGCGCGAAATCAGCTTGTGATAGATGATGCGCGAGGAGCGGTTCTCCAGCTTGCCCATTCGTTCATCGATCAGCGAGATCAGATCGACCAGCCGGTACGGCACCGGCGTATCGACGGTGTAGCCGCCCGACTTCGGGTCCATGCGCTTGAGCCCGAGCCGGTCGGAGTTCTGGTACTGGGTGTAGAGGCCCTTCGCCATCGGAATGACTTCGGCGAGAACGTCGAGCTCTTCGGGCACGCCCGGGCGGCCGCCGAACAGCACGTCGACGATTTCCTCGAAATTGAACAGCCAGAACGGCAGTTTCAGGTTGCGCGGGTTGAGCACCAGCGAGCGATCGCCGAAGCAGCGGCCATACTCGTTGTGAACGTCGAGCAGGAAAATCCGCAGGTTCGGCCGTGCCTTCAGAATCTCATTGAGCAAAAGCGACACGCTGGTCGATTTGCCGACGCCGGTGGAGCCGAGCACGGCGAAGTGCTTGGAGAGCATCTCCTCGACGTCGACATAGGCGATCACCGAGCGGTCCTGCTGCAGGGTGCCGATATTGATCTGGTCCGACCCGCTCGGCGCATAGACGGTGCGAAGGTCCTGGGCGGTGATGACGTCGACGGCATCGCCGATCGTCGGATAATTGGTGACGCCGCGCTGGAATTTGGGACGCTCGCCACCGGAAATTTCGCCGAGCAGGTCGACCGACGCGCTGGCGATGTAGCTGTCCAGGTTCGGCAGATCCTCGCACGACACCTCGGTGATCATCGCGACGATGGTGGAATCGGCGCAGCGGATACTGATGAAGCGGCCGACGGTGGCGCGCACTTCGGAGACGGGCATCTGGCTCACCGCCAGCAGTCCGATCCGGGCGAGGGAGCCGCGCACGGAAATCACACGTCCAAAGGATGTCACGGTGTTGAACCTGGATCTCATGAATTGGGGTCTGACCCCCATTATGGTCGGCCGCGACTAGCGAAACGGTTAAACAGGTGCGGTTTCGTATCGGCTAAATCTGCGGCATCTCGGTCCGGATTCGTTTTTGCAGCCGAGCTCTGTCCGCGTTGTCGAATGCAAGTTGCGCTGAGAAACAAGGGCTTTCTTGCATTTCCGGCCGTGCGCGACGCCGGCTTCGAATTAATCATTCATTTACCACTTTGGACGAGAGGAGCCGCCCCAGGGCTGCGGCTCGGTAACCTCCGATTCCGGATCGCGGATTGGCGCCAATGCATGTGCAAGGTAACCGATTGCTAACCGCAAGTTGTAACGCGCCTTCCATCAGTTCTGCGCAACACTGCCACGGGGCGCGCGATCAGCTGTCTTCCATTCGTACTGACCGTTGTCGCATTCTAAAGGCACGTCGGGTGAGCAACGAGGGTGGTCATCAAGTATCGGGCGGTTCGGTCGGTTCTGCGCAAGGGGGCGGAACGGTCAAACTGCTTGCGGTGTGCGGGGTGCTGCTCGCGGCGATCGTTGCGGCCGACTTGGCGACATCGGCATGGAGTCTTCGCGAACGCGTGCTGCTTGCGATTGTCGCCGTCCTGGCCGCGGTCGCCGGACTGCTGCTGCGGCGTGACCGATTGACCGACCGGCGGCTGGCGGCCGAGCGGCGCCAGCTCTCGATTGCCGTGAACAACATTCCGCAAGGCCTTGTTCTCTATGATGCATCCGCGCGGATCATCATTTGCAACCAGCCCTATCTCGACATGTTCGGACTGTCGCCCGACGTGGCCAAGCCCGGCTGCACCATGCAGCGGCTGATCGCCCACCGGAAGGAAACCGGATCATTCGATGGCGACGTCGATGAATTCTGCACCGCGATCATCCAGACAGTGTCGCTCGGCAAGGCGACGCGGCAGTTGACGGAAGCGCCGGGTGGCCGGGCGATCGAGATCATCAATCGGCCGCTGAAGGGCGGCGGCTGGGTCGCGACCATCGAGGACATCACCGAGCGCCGGCGCGCGGACGAGAAGATCGCGCATCTGGCGCACTACGACGGGTTGACCGATCTGCCGAACCGGATCCAATTCAGTGAGCGGCTGGAACACTCACTCAGGGCGATACGGCCGGGCGAGGAACTGGCGGTGCTCTATATCGACATCGACGAGTTCAAGAGCGTCAACGACGCGCTGGGCCATCCGACCGGCGACGAACTGCTCAAGGGCGTCGCCGAGCGCCTGCGCGGTTGCCTCAAGGAAACCGATGTGGCGGCACGGCTCGGCGGCGACGAGTTCGCCGTCATTCAAACCGCTATCAAGGACCGGTCGGAAACCACTCGGCTGGTTGATGAAATCCACTCGGCGATCAGGCAGCCCCTGGACTGCATGGGGCATCTGATCACCACCGATGCCAGCATCGGAATAGCGATTGCCCCCGGCGACGGGGTGGACCTCGACCAGTTGTTGAGGAATGCGGACCTCGCGCTCTACGGCGCCAAAGCCGACGGACGGCGAACCTACCGCTTCTTCGAGGCTGGCATGGATCAGCACGCCAAAGCGCGTCGCAGCCTGGAGCTCGAGCTGCGGCAGGCGATCAGCAAAGGCGGCCTCGAGACCTACTATCAGCCGGTGGTCAACATCGAGGACGGCAAGATCAGCTCCTGCGAGGCGCTGTTGCGGTGGCGGCATCCCGAACGCGGCATGATCTCGCCGGCGGAATTCATTCCGGTCGCGGAAGACAGCGGCCTGATCAATCAGCTCGGCCTGTGGGTGCTCAATACCGCCTGCGCGGAGGCCGCCACCTGGCCGGACCATGTTCGTGTGGCGGTCAACGTCTCGCCGGTCCAGTTCCGGAGCCCGTCGCTGGCGTTGAACGTGGCGGCGGCGCTCGCGGCTTGCGGCCTTCCCGCCAGCCGGCTGGAGCTCGAGATCACCGAGGCCGTGCTCATTCGCGACGACGAGGCGGCGCTCGACATGCTGCACCAGTTGCGCAAGCTGGGCGTTCGGATCGCGCTGGACGATTTCGGCACCGGCTATTCCTCGCTCAGCTACCTGCAGCGTTTCCCGTTCGACAAGATCAAGATCGATCGCTCCTTCATCAGGGATATCGCCGGTCCCGGCGCGTCCTCGTCCATCGTCCAGGCCGTGGTGAACATCGCGGCCGCCAGCGACATGACGACGACGGCGGAGGGTGTCGAAACCGAGCAGCAGCGGAATCTGCTGTACATCCTCGGCTGCACCGAGATGCAGGGCTATTTGTTCAGCCCCGCGATACCGGCCGCCGAGGTGAGGCGGCTGTTGCTCTCGCACCGCGGCAGGGCCATGTCGGCTGCGTGAAGTCGGCTGCTTGAAACGCCGGGCGCGGCTTGCTATCCAGTTCTCCATAACAAGAAACAGGCAGGGGTGGACCGCGATGAATCGCGACAACGCATCTTGAGCGACCCGGCGCCGCGCTCCGCGCTCGCACCATTCCGTGTCAGGAACTACCGCTTTCAATGGCCGGCCGATCTGCTCACCTCGTGGGCGTTCGAGATGGAGATGCTTATTCTCGGCTGGTACGTGCTGGTCGAGACCGGGTCGGTGCTGTTGCTCACTCTGTTCGCCTCGCTCGGCTATATCGGTACGTTGGTAGCGCCGATGTTTGGCGTTGTCGGCGACCGGATCGGTCACCGCGATCTGCTGGCGATGATGCGCGCGATCTACGCGGTGCTGGCGGCCGTGCTGATGACGCTGGCGCTGTCCGGCCACCTCGCGCCGCTCTATGTCTTCATGGTCGCGGCCGTGATGGGCATCGTCCGCCCATCGGACCTCGGTGTGCGTGGCGCCTTGGTCGCGACCATCATGCCGCATGGCCAGTTGATCGGGGCGATCAGCATCTCGCGCACGACGATGGATACCGCGCGCATCGCCGGCGCGCTGAGTGGCGCCGGATTGTTTGCCGCGCTCGGCATGGGCCCGGCCTATGTGGCGATCGTCTGCCTTTATATTACCGCTACCGCGCTGACGCTGTGCATCGTGGCGCCGGCAAAGCCGCAACTCGCGGGCGAGGCTGCCAGCGAGGCGTTGCAGCGCTCGCCGCTGCGCGACCTCAAGGAGGGGGTGGCCTATGTCTGGACCACGCCGCGGATGCAGGCCGCGCTGTGGGTCGCATTCCTGGCCAACCTGACGGCGTATCCGCTCTCCAATGGCCTGCTGCCCTATATCGCCAAGGCGATCTACGGCACCAACCAGACCGGGCTTGGATATCTGTCGGCGAGTTTCGCGATCGGCTCGCTGGCCGGATCGATCGTGTTGAGCCTGATCCGCGATATCCGGGTGGCGCGGCTGATGATCGGCGCCACCGTCGTCTGGTACGCGACCTTGCTGATCTTCGTGCAGATGCAGACGGTGCCGACCGCGATCATATGCCTGGTGGTGGCGGGCTTTTCGCAAAGCCTCGCCATGATCTCGATCGCCGTCATCCTGATGCGGACCGCGAGCGAGAATTTCCGCGGCCGGGTGATGGGGGTGCGCATGATGGTGATCTATGGCCTGCCAATCGGCCTGCTGGCCGCCGGCAGCCTGATCGACGAGATCGGATTTGCGGCGACCGGAACACTCTACGCGGCGGCCGGACTCGCCTTGATGCTGGCGGTCGCGCTGCACTGGCGCGCCGATCTGTGGCACGTGCACGCGCCGGCGAATGCGCGGTGAGTTGACTGGGCAGCCGGCGGCCTCACTGAACCTTGATTTTCCCCTCCTTCAGCACCGGCTCCCACGCCTAGATGTTTGTTGACTAGACCTGATATTTTGTACAAACGTACAAAAGTCGAGAACGGAAAGCAAATGCCATGACGCGAAATCCCAACATGCGGGAAGCCATCCTGAGCGCGGCTGAACTGCTGTTCTCGACGCACGGCTTCAATGCCGTGTCGATCCGCGACATCGCGCTGGAAGCGGGCGCCAACCCGGGCAGCATCACCTATCACTTCAAGAGCAAGGACGGCTTGCTGCTTGAAATCTACAAGCGCCATTGCGGTCCCATGAACAAGCGCCGCATCGAATTGTTGGTGGCTGCAAGACGCGTACGCGACGTTCAGGACCGGCTGGAAGCGATCGTGCGGGCCTATGTGCAGCCGGCGTTTTCATCCAGCAGCGACCTCGCCGGCGGCGGGGCGCGGTTCACGCGGCTGCGGGCCGTGATGTCGGCCGAAGGCAACGCCGTGGTGGGGCGCATCATCGCGGAGATCTTCGACGACACAACCAGCGCATTTATCGAGGCTATCGAGGAAAGCCTGCCGCATCTGCCGCGGACGACGATCGTGTGGCGGTCGCAATTCCTGCTCGGCGCGCTCTATTATACCCTCGTCAATCCGGAGCGGGTCACGAGGCTGTCCCGCGGTGAAGCCGACGGCGCCGACATGGCGGAAGCGATCGAGCAAATCGTCTCGGCGACGGTCGCCTCGTTGCAGGCGTCCGACGTCGATCATATCGACGGCGCGTCACAGCTGACCAAGCCTGTTCAACCGCGCGCCGTGGCCGCCGCTCGAAAGCGGAAAGAAAATTCGGCCGATTAGGTATCGCGGAAATTATCAAGCGCGCGCCAAACTGCAGAAGGCATCATGGACAAGCCAACGATTCCTGGACCCGATCCCGATACGCGAACGCCGAAGTTCAAACTGCCGGCGCTGGCGTGTGACGCGCATACCCACATCTTTGGCCCCGGTGACAAATATCCGTACGCGCCGGGACGGCCCTATACGCCGCCCGATGCGCCGCTCGAAGATTTTCGGGCGCTGCACAAGAAGCTCGGGATCGGCCGCGCCGTCATCGTCAATGCAAGCGTGCACGGCACCGACAACCGGGTGGCGCTGGATGCCATCGCCGTGAGCAACGGGACCTTTCGCGCCGTCGCCAATATCGACGAGACCATTACCGAGCGCGGCCTTCGCGAGCTGCATGAAGGCGGTTTCCGCGGCTGCCGCTTCAACTTCGTGCGTCACCTCGGCGGAGTGCCGGACATGGCGGTCTTCCACCGCATCGTCGCGATGGTCGCGCCGCTCGGCTGGCATATCGACCTGCATTTCGATGCGATCGATCTGCCTGAATATGCCGAGATGCTGGCAAAATTGCCGGTGCGCTACACCATCGATCACATGGGGCGCGTCAAGGCATCTGACGGTCTCGACCAGCTTCCGTTCCGGACGCTGATTGACCTGATGACGCGGGACGAGAAATGCTGGGTCAAGGTGTGCGGCTGCGAGCGGGTGTCATCCGGAGGACCACCGTTCCACGACGCGGTGCCGTTCGCGCGCCGCATCGTCGAGACCGCGCCGGACCGCGTAATCTGGGGAACCGACTGGCCGCACCCCAATGTGAAGGTGATGCCCAACGACGGCGATCTGGTCGATCTCATTCCGTTGTTTGCACCGGAGCCGGAGTTGCAGCAGAAGATCCTGGTCGACAACCCGGCGCGGCTGTTCGAGTTTTGAAGGAGCACGTGCGATGGCGGACAAACGATACACCATGAGCCGGCGCGGCGCGTCGTTCGTCGGGATGGCTATGCTGGTGGCGGCATTGTTGCTGCCGCAAATCGCCGGTGCGCAGAATTATCCAAACAGGCCGGTGCGGCTGATCCTGCCGTTCGGCGCCGGCGGGGTTGCCGACGTCACGGCGCGGCTCGTTACCGAAAAACTCGGCGAAAAGCTCGGCCAGCGCTTCGTCATCGAGAACATGGCGGGCGCCGGCGGCATCAACGCCGCGCGTGCCGTGCTGTCCGCACCAGCGGACGGCTACACGCTGGCGCTGCTCTCTAACGGCACCGCGATTTCCATGTCGCTGTTCAAGAACCTGACGTTCAATCCAGTGACCGATTTCGTCCCGGTTTCGAGCATGGGCTATTTCGACTTCATCTTCGTCACCCAGGCCGGCTCGCCATATCCGACGCTGGCCGAATTCATCAAGGCGGCCAAGGCAAAACCCGGCACGCTCAATGTCGGCACCATCAATGTCGGGTCGACCCAGAACCTCGCGGCGCAATTGTTCAAATCGACCGCCGGTGTCGACGTCACCATCGTTCCGTTCCGCAGTTCGCCCGAGGTGCTGATCGCGCTCTTGCGCGGCGATATCCAGATGGCGATAGAGAACTACACTGCGGTGCAGTCGCAT
Organism: Bradyrhizobium sp. AZCC 1610; assembly: GCF_036924515.1. Classification (NCBI taxonomy): domain Bacteria; kingdom Pseudomonadati; phylum Pseudomonadota; class Alphaproteobacteria; order Hyphomicrobiales; family Nitrobacteraceae; genus Bradyrhizobium; species Bradyrhizobium sp. AZCC 1610. The sequence goes on from NZ_JAZHRR010000001.1 coordinate 2,422,339, forward strand.
GTTGCCGACAAGGCGGCCATTGCGGTGTCGTCTTCGGGCACGATCCGCACCACGTTCCTGCCTGATGTGCCAACGGTGAAGGAAGTGGGAGGCGGCGATTTTGAGGCGCGGTCCTGGAATGCGATTTTTGCGCCCAAGGGCACGCCGCCAGAGGTGATCAAGACGCTCAACGCCGCGCTGCGCGAGGTGCTCGCGATGCCGGACTTAAAGAAGCGCGCGCTCGATCTCGGCATCGAGGCCAAGGCCTCTTCACCCGAGGAAATCCTCGATCGGCTCAAGGTCGATATCGACAAATGGGCCCAAGTGATCGAGCGGGCGGGAATCGCCAAACAGTAGTCACGCTGCCGGTGTGGCCGGCAATGTGCAACAAGCGAAGGAGGAAATCCCGATCATGAGCAACGCTGGCAAAACGGGTCTGGTGGTCACGGCGCATCCCGGCGATTTCGTCTGGCGCGCGGGCGGCGCGATCGCGCTGCACGCCAGGAAGGGCTATCGCATCAAGATCGCCTGCCTGTCGTTTGGCGAGCGCGGCGAAAGCCAGTTCGCCTGGAAGGAGGCGGGCGCGACAATGGAGAAGGTCAAGGCCGGACGGCGCGACGAGGCACAGCGCGCGGCGGAAATGCTGGGCGCGGAAATCGAATTCTTCGACGCCGGCGATTATCCGCTGCGGCTGACGGAAGCGCATTTCGACCGCATGGTCGATATCTACCGTGAGCTCAATCCGTCCTTCGTGCTGACCCATGCGCTGGAGGATCCCTATAATTTCGATCATCCGAATGCGGCGCACTTCGCCCAGGAAACCCGCGTGGTCGCGCAGGCGATGGGCCACAAGCCTGGCGCCAAATACACCTATTCAGCGCCGCCGGTGTTCCTGTTCGAGCCGCACCAGCCCGAGATGTGCAATTTCAAGCCGCAGGTGATCCTCAACATCGACGAGGTCTGGGACATCAAGCGCAAGACGTTCGAGATTCTCGCCGCGCAAAAGCACCTGTGGGCTTATTATGAGCGGGTCGCGTTGCAGCGGGGCGTGCAGGGCGGCCGCAATACCGGCAAGCCGATGACCTATGGTGAGGCGTATCAGCGGCTGTTCCCGATGGCGATGGAGGAACTGGCATGAAGACGGTCGTCGTCCGCAACATCAAGCGCACCGATGCTGAGTTGGTGAAACGGCTGGGCGCGCTTGGCGTCGCTACCGCACATGAGGCCTATGGCCGCTTCGGGCTGATGAAGCCGTATCTGAGGCCGGTCTGGAGCGGGGCCGAGACATCGGGCACCGCCGTGACCGTGCTGGCGCAGCCCGGCGACAACTGGATGATCCATGTCGCGGTGGAGCAGTGCCAGCCCGGCGACATCCTGGTGGTCGGCTGCACCACCGACAACACCGACGGCATGTTCGGCGATCTGCTGGCGACCTCGCTGATGGCACGCGGCGTCAAGGGGCTCGTCATCGATGCCGGCGTGCGCGACGCCAAATCGCTGCGTGAAATGGGCTTTCCGGTGTGGTCGAAGGCGATCTCGGCCAAGGGCACGGTGAAGGCGACGCTCGGCGCCGTCAATGTTCCCGTGGTCTGCGCTGGTATCAATGTCGTGCCGGGCGATGCCGTGGTCGCCGATGACGACGGTGTGGTGGTGATCGGGCGCAAGGACGCCGCCGATGTCGTCGCCAAGGGCGAGAAGCGCGTCGCCGACGAAGACGGCAAGCGCAAGCAGTTGGCGGCCGGCGTGCTCGGGCTCGACATGTACAATATGCGCGAGCCACTGGCGAAAGCCGGGCTCGTCTATGTCGATGAGCTGGAGGAAGACTGAAGTGGCGATGCGCCTGCGCACCTTGCTCGGCGATTATCCCGGCACGACCGCGCTCAAGAACGGGTCGATCAAATCCGACCTGGTTCAGTTCGATTTTGCCGACTATTCGCCGACGAACAGAGGCTTCAAGCCGATGGTCCGTGAAGCGGCGTTCGACGTCTCGGAGATGGCGATCGTCACCTATCTGATGGCGAAATCTTTCGGCAAGCCGATGGTACTGCTGCCGGATGTCGTGCTGGCGCGGTTCCAGCATGGGCATGCGCTTTACAATGCGAAGGCCGGAAAGCTCGCGCCGCGCGACCTCAATGGCAAGCGCGTCGGCATCCGCTCCTTCACCACCACGACCGGCGCGTGGCTGCGCGGCATTCTCGCCAATGATTACGGCGTCGATCTCGATTCGATCGACTGGGTGACGTTCGAGGACGCCCATGTCGCCGAATTCGTAGACACGACGAAGCGGGCGGGCGCAGGCAAGCAGATCGTGCAGATGCTGATCGATGGCGAGCTTGATGCCATGCTGGGCGAAAAATCGGACCATCCGGATTTGAAGCCGCTGTTTGCCGATGTCGCCGCGGAAGAGAAAGCCTGGTTCGAGAAACACAAGGTGGTGCCGATCAACCACATGGTGGTGGTGAGCCGGACGTTGTCCGACCAGCACCCGGATGTGGTGCGGGAGGTCCATCGGCTACTCGCCGAATCTGCTGCCGCTTCGCCCGCTGCACCGCGTTTTGACCGGGGCGAGATGCAGCGTTCGCTGGAGCTGATTATCGATTATTCCGCGCAGCAAAAACTCATTCCGCGCGCGTTTGCCGTCGATGAACTGTTCGATGATGTAACGCGCGCATTGCGCTAGAGGAGAGGTGCAATGACCCCCGAGCCGATTTTCGACCTCGCCCATCTCGGCCACATGGAATTGCTGACGCCGAAGCCGGACGAGAGCCTGAAATTCTTCGTTGACGTCATGGGCATGACGGTCAGCGGCCGGAAGGGCGAGTCGGTCTACCTGCGCGGCTGGGACGATTACGAGCGCTATTCGCTCAAGCTGACGGCCTCGAAAACATCAGGCATGGAGCACATGGCGTTGCGGGCGCGCAGCCCTCAGGCGCTGGAGCGCCGCGTCGCTGCGCTAAAAGACTCCGGCTTCGACATCGGCTGGGTCGACGGCGATATGGGGCAGGGACCGGCGTTCCGCTGCCGCGATCCCGATGGTCACATCGTCGAGCTCTATTACGAGACCGAATGGTATCAAGCACCGCCAGAACTGAAGCCGGCGCTGAAGAACCAGGCGCAGCGGTTTCCCGCGCGCGGCGTCAATGTGCGGCGGCTCGATCACCTCAATTGCCTCGCCGTCGACATCAAGGCCAACCGCCTGTTCTTCGAAAACTATCTCGGCTTGCGCACCACCGAGCAGATCGTGCTCAACGACGGCACCGAAGCCGCGATGTGGATGACGATGTCGAACAAGAGCTACGATTTTGCCTATACCCGCGATCACTACGGCAAGGCGGGCCGCTTCCATCACGTCACCTACGCGCTCGACAGCCGCGAAGAGATTTTGCGCGCCGCCGATATCTTTCTCGAAAACGGCGTCCACATCGAGACCGGCCCGCACAAGCATGCGATCCAGCAGACCTTCTTCCTCTATGTCTGGGAGCCCGGCGGCAACCGCGTCGAGGTCGCCAACGCCGGCGCCCGCCTCATCCTCGCGCCCGATTGGAAACCGATCGTCTGGACCGAGGAGGAGCGCAAGAAGGGCCAGGCCTGGGGGCTGAAGACGATCGAGTCGTTCCATACGCACGGTACGCCGCCAGTGTGAGAGGCGCACGCTGGGATCATCGATCGCGACAAAGTTACGGCGAGGGCGATCGAAAGGGCGAGCCTTGCGGCTTCGCTGTCGCGCACCATCTTGATCAGGTGGCGAAGCGGCAGTGTGGAACGGCGCGATGGCACAGCATGTGGATTTCGATTTCACCAGCGAGGCGTTTTTTCGCGATCCGCAGGCCGGCGTCGCGCAACTGCGCTCGATCGGTTCTGCCGTCGCGACGAGATTCCCGATCATAGGCCGGGTCTGGATCACCACGACCTTTGAGGCGACCGCGCGGGTGCTGAAGGACAGCACAGTGTTCACGCTGCGCAAGGAAGGCGGGGCGCTCGGCGGTGTGCCCTGGTGGATGCCGAGGCTGATCGGGAACTTGGCCAACAACATGCTGACGATGGACGAGCCGGACCACACCCGGCTGCGAAATATCGTCGATGAGGCGTTTCGCCGCCGCGCGGTGCTCGACATGGAGCCGCACATCCGTGCCATCGCCGATCGCCTCGCCGATGAATTGTTCGCCGATGGCAGCCCTGCCGATCTGGTGCAACGTTATGCGCGGATGCTGCCGCTTGCGGTAATTTGCGAGTTGCTGGGCCTGCCGCCAGCGGATCGGCCGAAGTTTATGGCCTGGGCCAATTCGATGGCGCATCTCACCAATGCACTCGGCTTTCTGTGGCTGATCGGCGGCCTCATCAAGATGCGGCGCTATCTGAAAGAGCGCTTGCGGCTGACGCGCGAGCAGGGCGGCGAAGGGTTGATCGCCGAATTGGTGCGTGTCGAGAGGGAAGGCGGACGCATCACGCCGGACGAGATGGTCTCGATGGTGTTTCTGCTGCTGGGCGCCGGTTCCGAGACCACAACCCATCTGATTAGCGGATCGGTTTTCGAACTGCTGAAGGATCCGGATCGCCGTGACTGGCTCGCCGCGGACTGGAGCCGTGCCGGGCTTGCGGTGGAGGAATTCCTGCGCTTCGTCTCGCCGGTGCAATTCTCAAAACCGCGCTACGTGCGCCAGGACGTCGATCTGGACGGCGTGAAACTGAAGAAGGGCGATCGGGTGATGGCGATGATCGTCGCCGCCAATCTGGACCCTGAGGCGAACGAGTGCCCCGAACGCCTCGATCTCGAACGGCGGCCGAACCGGCATCTCGCGTTCGGCACAGGAATTCATTTCTGCCTCGGCCACCAGCTCGCGCGGATCGAAGGAATTTGCGCACTGCAGGCGCTGTTCACGCGCTGGCCCGCACTCAAGCTGGCGGTCGAGCCCTCGCAAATTCATTGGCGGAGGCGGCCTGGCATTCGCATGATCGCGGAGCTGCCGGTTGTGGCCGGTGTGTGATGAGGGCGCGGCTGAGGGAAAGGGCCGGGAAGACTGGCTGGGGAACTAGGATTCGAACCTAGACAAACAGAGTCAGAGTCTGTTGTGCTACCGTTACACCATTCCCCATAAGTCGCTGATTTAACAACGGTTTTTCCGAAAAGTTTGCAAAATGGCTTCGAAAAATCGGTACGGTCGTATACCCGCATAGATGATATCGGTCTAGCCCTTGTTGAATCGCCCGCGAATAAACCTGCACCTAGCCGTTTTCGCAGGCTTTTCTGCTTTATTGCTCCGATATGGCATTGGTCGCCAAAGCGGATCCCTGATCTTCCTTATCTGACTCTGACTGAGTTGAACTAGCTAGCCTATCGCGTCAGTCGCTCCGTTTGGCCGTCGCACTTCGCGTTGGCCGCCGCGATTCGGGTAATGAGCGGTTACGGAATGTCCGGCCTTCAGGGTAAAACGCGTAGACGTGGGCGGATGTCCGGTTTTTAACCTGCCGCGCCTCAACTAACGCCCAATCTCAAAATCTTCAGTTCAGTCCGCTGGTCAATATTCTCTCTTGATGTTGCGGTGCAGCGAAGGCATTATCCAAGCCTCGTCGGACCCGATGTGATCGGGTGGCTCGGCCGGGCGCCTATCCCCCGGAAACCCCTCAGCGAATCGCGATCTGCCTAATTCAAGGCCGACCGGGCATTGCCCGTCGCCTCGCTGGTCATATTGGTTCTAGAAAAATGAGATTCCTCCAATCGTTGCGCCGCGAGTGGCTGACGAACATCCCAACGGAACTGCTGTCAGGCGTGCTCGTCGCACTGGCGCTTATCCCAGAGGCAATCGGGTTCTCTATTGTGGCCGGTGTTGATCCTAAGGTCGGCCTCTACGCCTCCTTCTCGATTGCGTGCGTAACCGCCATCGTAGGTGGCCGACCGGCCATGATCTCGGCGGCAACCGCCTCTACTGCCGTTCTCATGATCACGCTGGTGCGAGACCACGGCCTGCAATATCTGTTCGCAGCCACGGTCCTCATGGGTGTGATCCAGATAGTGGCCGGAGCCTTGCGCCTCGGTCTGCTAATGAAGTTTGTATCGCGCTCGGTGATGACTGGCTTCGTCAATGCGCTTGCCATCCTGATCTTCCTGGCCCAGTTGCCGCAGCTGATGCATGTCGGTTGGGAAACCTATGCGATGGTCGGCGTCGGCCTCGCGATCATCTATCTTTTCCCGTATGTCACGAAGCGGGTGCCGTCGGCGCTTGTCAGCATCGTGGTCCTGACTGGCTTCGCGATCTATTCCGGCATCGAGCTGCGCACCGTCGGAGATATGGGTGAATTGCCGTCAAGCCTTCCGTTCTTCGCGGTGCCTGACGTCCCGCTCAATCTGGAGACGCTGAAGATCATCCTGCCTTATTCGCTGACGATGGCTGCCGTGGGATTGCTGGAGAGCCTTCTGACCGCTTCGATCGTGGATGACATGACCGACACGGGCAGCAACAAGAACAGGGAATGCGTCGGCCAGGGCGTCGCCAACTTCGTCACGGGCTTCCTGGGCGCGATGGGCGGGTGTGCGATGATCGGCCAATCGGTGATCAATGTCACCGCCGGTGCCCGGACGAGACTTTCGACATTCTTCGCCGGTGCATTCCTGCTGTTCCTGATTGTCGTTCTGGGCGATTGGGTCAAGCAAATCCCGATGGCGGCGCTGGTCGCTGTGATGATCATGGTCTCGATCAGCACCTTCAACTGGTCGTCCGTCACCAACTTGCGGTCGCACCCGTTGAGTTCAAGCGTGGTGATGCTGGCGACCGTCGTGGTTGTGGTGGCCACCGGCGACCTTTCGATGGGTGTTCTCACCGGCGTCGTCCTGAGCGGTGTCTTCTTTGCCGCAAAGGTTGCGCGGTTGCTCGGGATCGTCACCGAACTGTCAGAAGACGGCCAGGAGATTACCTATTTTGTAACCGGGCAGGTGTTTTTCGCGTCCTCCAATAGCCTTGTCGATGCCTTTGATTACCAGGATGTCCCCGAGCACGTCCGCATTGACGTGAGCGACGCGCATTTCTGGGACATCACCGCAATCGGCGCGCTAGACGATATAGTTCTGAAGCTTCGCCGCCACGGAGCGCATGTTGAAGTGATCGGCCTGAACGAGGCGAGCGCGACTATGGTCGAGCGGTTCGGCACTCACCACAAGCCAAAGTCGAGTCAGAAGTTAGCGCACTGACAATGGTCGCGCCAACTCTCCGCTTTCGGGAATCAAACCTAGGAGGCTACAGGCCCTTAAGCCGTTTCTCGATCAACCATAAGCAGCAGACAAAAGTCAGATGGGCCGAACTGGTGCCCGGCCGAGTCTGTAATATGAACCCGCCAGCCAAGGCGTTCGAGCAGACGAGCCTTGTCGATCGCCGCATCGGGGCTGATGCGAATAGTGACGACGCTTTGTCCGTCTCGTGATGCGTGAATGGCGTAAGTCATGGCATCCTCGCCGGACACAAAGTTGTTGAGCGAGCGCCTAAATTGGGTTGCTGACCGGTACTGGTTGGGGCTTTGCTGTTCAAAGTACGTCAGCCAGGGATTGCCCGTGGAGGTCTATGTTGAGGCCCTGCAAGCCTTGGTCGCTGATTTCGCCCCCCATTGCTTTCAGGCTTTCCTCGCGGATCAACGACATCAGGCCGCGTCTCAGGGCAAGGAATTCCGACGACATCATCATCGACTGCTGACGAGGCCGTTCCAGCGGGATGGGAATTTCCGCCTTGATGGAGCCGGGGCGAGCCGTCATGCAATAGACGCGGTCGGAAAGGAAGATCGCTTCGTCGATATCATGGGTCACGAACAGGACTGAGATTTTCAGCCGTTGCCACATGTTATTGAGGATTTGCTGCATGATGACCCGCGTCTGCGCATCCAGGGCGCCGAAGGGCTCATCGAGTAGAAGAACTTTCGGCCCCGTCGCCAAGGCTCGCACAATACCAACGCGTTGCTTCATACCGCCGGAAAGGCGGTCTGGGTAATGCTTTCCGAACGCTTCAAGGCCGGCCAGTCCGAGCAGGGTGCGAGCAGCTCTATCACGACGGGAACGGTCCATGCCGCGCATCTTCAGTCCGAATTCGACGTTCTCCCGGACCGTTTTCCAGGGGAAAAGCGAGTACTGCTGGAAGACCATTCCGCGCTCGGCGCTCGGACCCTTTACCTCTTCTCCGTCGACCGTGACCGTTCCCGCGGTAGGCTTCAGGAAGCCCGCGACCGCGTTCAATAGCGTGGATTTTCCGCAACCTGATGGGCCGACGATCGAGACGAATTCGCCCGGCTTGACATCGATCTGTGTGTCCGTAACGGCGGCGACGGGCCCGTCAATCGTTTCATAGCTGAGCGCGAAGTTCTTGACCTCAATGTGGCCTTCGGCCGCTCTTGCCTCGACCAGACTCATGTGCGCCCCCACGGCATTGCGAGCCGGCCGGCGGACCGGATCAGCAGACTGGACGTTAGACCGAGCACGCCGATCGCGATCATGCCGAGTGCGATGTCGGCGTACTGGACCAGCGAATAGGCTTCCCAGGTGAAATAGCCGATGCCGTACTGGCCGGAGATCATCTCGGCGGCGATCAGCGAAACCCACGCAACGCCCATTCCGACGGTAAGTCCGGTAAAAATGTGTGGAAGCGAAGCCGGAAAATATACCTCGCGAAAGATCGAGGCTTCCCGGGCCCCGAGGCATCGCGCGGCCCGGACCAGAACCGGATCGACCAGAACCATGCCGTGCAGCGTGTTCACCAGGATCGGAAAGAACGAGCCGAGGAAGGTGATGAAGACGATGCTCTGTTCGTTGGTCGGCCACAGCATGATCGCCATCGGTACCCAGGCGATCGCAGGAATCGGACGAAGCACTTCGGCAACCGGGAATACTATTTCATGGATCAGCTTGAAGCGGCCCATGACGAGACCGAGCGGTATCGCGACAAGTGCCGCCAGTGAGAAGCCGAATATGATTCGGCGGCAGCTCAGCAGAACATGCATCAGGAATTTGGGGTCATGGATTGCTGTCGTGAAGCTTTCGTAGACGGCAAGTGGGGAAGGGACGTTGGTGAACCGTACGAAAAACACGACGCGATACTTTGTCAGGAGGTGCCAGAGAATCAGAAATGCGACCAGGGAAAGGGCGCCGATCAGCGTAGCGCGTAGACGACCCTTGTTGAGCCGGAACCAGCGCGCAGCCAGGGCGCCGATCGTGACGGGATTGTTGACCGGTTCAGCGGCGGGCGCCCGTTCGGCCGCGATCGCGGGTGTTTCGCGTTCCGTCGGATGCAGCGCATGCGCAGGACTACTGCTCATGTCTTGCCTCCGCCCACGGCCGACTTCACCGCCTCCTCGAAGCCGAGAACCTTGCCATTGTTTTTGGCGGCGTAAGCTTCGGCGTCCTTCTTCAGCAGGAACGGCGCGATATCGCCGCCGGCGACCGCAAAGAAGGCCTGGTCGGCGAACAATTTGATGCCGCGCGCCGTGTCGAAGACGTAAGTGACGTTGATCTTCTTTCCCTTGGTTTTGAAATCCGCGTAGGCGCCGAGCGTGCAGGTGGCGCTGCTGAACGGAAGGATGCCTTCATCTTCGACCCACACTTCGCCGGACTTGCGCGGATCCGAGATAGGCTTCTTGCAGAACTTGTCGTCGCCCGAAATCTCGTAGTTCTTGGTGCTGGCGAGTTGGGCATCATAGTCCAGCTTCATATCGGCATAGGCTTTGCGGATGAAAGAGTCGTCGACCCATTTCTTCGGATCGAATTCCTTCATTCGTCCAAGGTTCTGCAGCACCTTGACATCGACTTCCGCCGCGTCGATCAGGGCTGGTTTGATGGTGGGATCGGTGGTCATGTTGCCGCTCGGACCGAGGAAGATGTAGACGACTTCCTTGCTGATGCCGGTCCATTCCGCGACTTTTTCCGCCGCCAGTTTGGGATCGGCGCGGAGCCACTGGTTGGCGGCGATGATCGCTTTCATGTAGGCGACCACGACCTCCGGATACTTCTCGGCGAAGTCGGTGCGGACCACGACGCCGTGCCAGGTCGGCAGGTTCGTCTCCACGCCGTCGAAGATCTTGCGGGCAAATCCGCGAAACGGCAGCAGTTCGGCAAACGGGACAAAGTCAGCGTGGGCGTCGATCTTCTTCTCCTGAAGATTCGTCGAACCAACTTCAGGACTTTGACTGACCAACTGGAAGAAATCCGCCGGATAGCCCCGGTCCTGCATCGCCTTCAGCATCATGCCATGAGCGGCCGACCCAAAGGGGACGCTGACCAAGTTACCCTTGAGGTCCGCGAACTCGTAATACGGCGAGTCCTTATGGACGACGAGACCATTGCCAGAGCCGGACATGCTGTAAGCCGCGACGGCGATCAGGCGGCTTTTGCTTTCAGGGTTTTTCTCAAACGTGAAACCGTTGACGACGAGCGGATAGTCTCCCATGGCACCGAATTGCAGCTTGTTGGCCATCATACCGTTGGTGACGGGAGGACCCGAGGTGAAGTTCTGCCATTCGAGCTCGAACTTGATTTTGGCATACTTGCCGTCCGTCGGAAGGTACTTCTCCAGGAGGCGCAGTTGGCGGATGACGATGCCGGTCGTCACGGTGTTGGTCGTGGTATCCTGGGTGCCGATGCCGATTGTGACCGTTTCGCCTCTGGCCGGCTGCGCGAGAGCCAAAGCCACGGACGCTATGGATAGCGCTATCGAGATTGATTGGACTTGGCGGACCATGTTCATCCCCATTCGGTTGGAAGCACTGCACACATGATTGGTTGGGCCAGCGTTCCAGGCAAATGCGGACTTGGCATCGGAGTAGATTAGTTGCCGTTAAAGGCCGGTTGCATGCTCGTTGGGCAGTTTTGCTCTGCAAAGCCGCTTACGTGTGCATTCAAGCTCAATCCGATGCCTGACCGCGCATTTCTTCCAGAATATTTGGCAGGCAGACGACGATCTGCGACCGTTTCGTCAGCACAATCCGCTTTTTTTGCATTCGCTTGAGACTGATCGTCACCCATTGCCGGGTCGCCCCTACCATGTGCGCCAGGTCGGCGTGGGTGAAAGCTGCGGCGATAACGACTCCATCGGGATCCTCGACGCCGTATAGATCCATGAGGTGCAACAGGAGATGCGCGAGCCGCTGCGTAATCGAGCGCGTCCCCAGCATCTGGGCGAGCGCTGAATAGCATTTGCCCTTGAACGCGAGCCCCTCGATCAGCCCAATCGCGAGATTGGGAATTTCAATTGCGAGCGTTCGCAGTTCCTTCCCGGGAAGCTGCACGATGCTGCAATTGCTGGAGGCGACGCCGGACCACTGATGAATGCCGGTGTCGAAAACCTCCGGCCCGCCCACAAAATTGCCCGCATGCCAATAAGCGAGGGTGATCTCGCGTCCGAGCGGTGAAGAATAAAATACGCGGATTCGGCCGCTTTCGATCAGGAAGATGCCGTCATGCTTCGCGCCCTGACTGAAGATAGTCTGCCCCCGACTGAGGACCTTTCGGCGCCCTTGTTTCAGGACGATCTCCCGCTCGCGTATCGTCAGCTTTTCCATCAGGGACGGCGGACCGCCCATCAATTGCTGGTTCTCGGAAAGAAGCAGGGATGAGGTTGATTTCGTCGCCGCAGCCGCGGCCGAAGGCGAGCGTCCGCTCACCACATTTCCAGCCTGCAACAACATTGCCGGTCTCCAGACCATTTAAGAACTGATCTAAAAAGCAGCAATCTTCGTGCCAGATTGATCGTTGCCGCCAAAGACGCGGACGAAAAACCCAAACAGAATCAAGGCTCAGCCAATTTGGCCAAATAGCTTTTGGGGTAGATGCCCCGGTTGTGTCCGTCCGAGAACGAAATATTCAGACCGTAGCCGAGGTCAGCGACCTCCACGATGGCGATCCCAGGGAAACGTTCGGGGAAGCGTTCGTCGAAGCGCGCGCGGGTGCAATGCGCGCATTTGCAGGATAGCCGAAGCTTCTCCGCTGTAAGAGTCACCCGAGATTCGCCGTTTGCAATCATGGATATTGAGGCGAGATCGGCGCTTATCTCGCAACTCGCTCCTTCTGCGGCAATCGGTGGTGACATCGACATCGGCAAATCCATCCTCGGACAGGCTACTTTCCGAGTGATCGCACAGATAGCAACTAATTGCCGGCGTGCGCCGAATCTCGGTTTTGGAAATTACTTGCTTGTCTCGCGTCAGTATCGCGAACACCACTTCGCGAACATCGCGCGGGGTAGGATAATGTTGCACCGGTCGGGAGGGATCATTGAACCGAGCTGGCTTTGGAGGGATATTCCGGGTATCGCCCTCTGCGCGCTTATCGCCTGCGCTGCGACCTGGATGGCGCTTCTGGCCGGGTCTGCTGTCATCTGGGGCTTGATCTTCGGCCTCGTCCTTGCCGCGATCTGGTCGCCCCCGGCACTGTTTCAAACGGGCATTTCGTTTGCTGTCAGGCAGGTGATGCGGATCGGCGTCGCGCTGCTCGGATTTCAGATTTCGCTCGCGACCTTGCAGATACTCGACATGGCCGACGTCGCCGCCCTCGCGATCAATGTGGCGATCGTCCTGGTCGCAGGTTGGCTCCTGGGCCCGATGCTCGGAATCACAAGGGAGTTGTCGTTGGTCGCGGCCGCTTCGGTCGCCATTTGCGGCGCATCGGCTGCCGCCGCCGTGGCGTGTGTAGTCATGCGTAACGATTCGGCCAATCGAGATGTTGCCTGCACTATTGGCGCTGTCAGCATCATATCGTCCGTGGCGATGATCCTATATCCGCTCCTGGTTCACATGGCCGGACTCGGCTCGGCCGCAGGCGGCATTTTTCTCGGCGGAAGTATTCACGAAGTGGCCCACGCGGTTGCTGCCGGCTACAGCGTCAATCCCGATACCGGCGATATGGCCACGGTGACAAAGCTCCTACGTGTGGCGCTTCTCGCACCAGTGTGCATCGCTATATCCTTCATCGCAACGGGTAGCCGTGCTTCGCAAAAGCCATCTTTGCCGTTGCCGCCAGCTTTTTTGGTCGGTTTTGTTGTGGCTGCGTTACTCAATGCTTCGGGGCTTGTCCCGCGCGAACTGTCTCAGGTGACCACGCCGCTATCGCGTTTCTGCCTCGTCACGTCGATGGCGGCGATCGGATTGACGTTGCCATGGAGAAGCATCCGCGCCTTCGGCTTGAAACCCATCATGCTTCTGTTGATTCTTTCCGCGATCCTGATCGGGTTGTCGTTAACGTACGTTAAGTATCATTCGTTCTGATGAAGCCCGCGCGAAAAATTAGAAACTAATCGACCAAGAATTGAAGTCCGTCGTTGCGAGATTTTCGCTTCTCACCCAACGTTCCATCGTCGCGCAGACATGCGCTTTTTGGCGATCGAGCGATCGAAGGAGGAGAAGGACGATGAGCGCTTTTCAGAAGGAAACGGTTCTGTCGGTGAAACACTGGACCGATTCACTGTTCAGCTTTACGGCTACGCGCGATCCGGGCTTTCGCTTCCAGAATGGGCAATTCGCCATGATCGGACTGGAGGTCGATGGACGGCCACTTGTCCGCGCCTACAGCATGGCGAGCGCCAATCATGAGGACGCCCTCGAATTCTTCAGCATTAAGGTAAGTGATGGACCGCTGACCTCGCGCCTGCAGAAGATCAAGGAGGGCGACATCATTCTCGTCGGCCGCAAGCCAACCGGCACACTCATCATCGCAAATCTCATACCGGGAAAGCGGCTGCTGCTGCTTTCGACCGGTACCGGCATCGCGCCGTTCGCCAGCCTCATCAAGGATCCCGATGTCTATGAGTCCTACGAGACGATCATTCTCGCCCATGGCTGCCGCCAGGTTTCCGAATTGGCTTACGGTGAGCGCCTGGTGGAGAAGCTTCGACAGGACGAGCTGTTCGGATCGCTCCTCGCCGGCAAGCTCATCTATTATCCAACCGTGACCCGGGAGCCTTTCCGCAACCGTGGCCGCATCACCGACCTGATCGAATCAGGTCAGCTCTTCAACGACGTGCGACTTCCCGTGCTGGACCAGGAGACCGACCGCATCATGTTGTGCGGAAGCCCCGGCATGCTGGAGGAACTCCGCGTGATGTTCACGGGGCGGGGTTTTGTCGAAGGCAATCACAGTGAGGCGGGGCACTTCGTGATCGAGAAAGCCTTCGTCGAACGATAATGGTCGCGTCTGCCTCTTTGTTGTTCAAGAGCTGACTTCGATTTCGGCAGCAGGCCCAAACATTGGGTTTCTCTCTCCGGCGACAACTAATTGCTATCGTCGAGGGGCCAACCGAACAAATCTAGCGCTAAGACGGCGAAAACGCCGAACCAGGAGCGAGTGATGGCAATGGATGAGATCGTCGACGGGCTTTCGGAAGTTTCCTGCGATGTGCTCGTTATCGGCGGCGGTACGGCCGGGCCGATGGCTGCACTCAAGGCCAAGCTGAAAAATCCCAAAGCGAATGTCGTTCTGCTCGAAAAGGCGAACGTCAAGCGGTCGGGCGCTATCTCGATGGGGATGGATGGGTTGAACAACGCCGTCATTCCCGGTTACGCAACGCCGGAGCAATACACCAAGGAAATAACCATCGCGAACGACGGCATTGTCGATCAGAAGGCGGTCTACAAGTACGCCCAGAATTGCTACAAGATCATCGAGGAGCTCGACAGCTTCGGCATCCGTTTTCTGAAGAACGAGAACGGCGATTACGCGGTCAAGAAGGTGCACCACATCGGCACCTATGTGCTGCCGATGCCGAACGGCGAGACGGTGAAGAAGGCGATCTACCGGCAGCTCCGGCGCGCGAGAATCCTGATCTCGAACCGGTATATGGCGACGCGCCTGCTGACGTCGAGCGACGGGCGCGTGGCAGGGGCCATCAGCGTCAACACCCGCACGGCGGAAATCCTGGTCATCAAGGCCAAGGCCGTCATACTCTGCATGGGTGCCGCAGGGCGCCTAGGCCTTCCGACCTCCGGCTACATGTTCGGAACATACGAGAATGCCGCCAATTCAGGCGACGGCTACGCGATGGCCTATCATGCCGGCGCGGCACTCGCGAACCTCGAATGCTTCCAGATCAATCCGCTGATCAAGGATTACAACGGACCGGCCTGCGCCTATGTCGCTGGTCCCTTCGGTGCGTTCACCGCCAACAACGAAGGATCGCGCTTCATCGAATGCGATTATTGGTCGGGCCAGATGATGCTGGAATTCTACAACGAATTGCTGTCCGGCAAGGGACCGGTGTTCCTTCAGCTCTCGCATCTTCACGAGAAGACGATCGAGGAAATCGAGTCCACGCTCCACAAGGTCGAGCGCCCGACACGCGGGCTGTTCCAGAAGGGACGGGGTACCGACTACCGGACAGAATCGATTGAGATGCACATTTCCGAGATCGGGTTCTGTTCAGGACATAGCGCGTCCGGTGTGTTCGTCGATGATTTTGCGCGCACGACCGTGCCCGGCCTCTATGCCGCCGGCGATATGGCCAGCGTGCCTCACAACTACATGCTCGGCGCTTTTACCAACGGCTCGGTCGCGGGCACCGACGCGATGGAATTCGCGGACAATCACGACTTCGCCACGTTCGATGCCGCTGACGTGGCCAAGGAGCGCGACCGTGTGATGGCGCCGACCAAGCGGGAAGACGGCATCCCGCCGAACCAGATCGAATACAAGGCCCGTCGCCTCGTGAATGATTATCTGCAGCCGCCGAAGGTCACGCGCAAGTTCGAACTCGGTCAGCGCCGGTTGGCGGAGGTTCGTGAGGATATGGAGCAGCAGATGATCGCGCGCAACTCGCACGAACTGCTGCGCGCGCTCGAGACCCAGTCGATACTGGATTGTGCCGACATGGCCGCCCACGCCACGCTCTACCGCGAGGAAAGCCGCTGGGGCCTCTATCACCTTCGTACCGATTTCCCGGAGAAGGACAACGAGAACTGGTTCTGCCACACGCTTCTCAGCAAGAAGGACGGCAGGATGACCAGCGAGAAGCGGGATGTGGAGCCATACGTCGTGCCGATCGCCGACGAAGAGAAGGATCTCTACGACAAGCAGCGCATCCGCGCCAGCGCGTAACGGCCCTGCAACGAAGCAACAGGAGATTATCAATGCCTCTCGCCAGTTATCAGACCTCCGTGCCGGTCGTCGTCGACAATGCCAAGTGTATCGCGGACAAGGGGTGCACTGTCTGTGTCGACGTTTGTCCTCTCGACGTTCTTCGCATCAGTGACATGACCGGGAAGGCCTACATGGCCTACGACGAGTGCTGGTATTGCATGCCTTGCGAGGCCGATTGCCCGACCGGCGCCGTTACCGTCAACATTCCCTATCTCCTGAGGTAATCATGTCGGGCCCTTTCGAATCCTATGACGATCTCAAGGACGCCGATGAACGGCTCGGGGCGGCCGATCCGGGCGAGCGCCGCGTCGCGATCATTGCGCTTGGCCATTCCGGGGATCCCGCAGCCGTCGGACATCTGAGCGGCATGGTCGCGGACCCCGACGCCGGGGTGCGTCAGCAGGTGGCGATGGCACTCGGGGAGTTCGACGGTCCGGAGTCGGCAGCGGCCCTGGCGAAACTGCTTGTCGATCCCGAGCCGGCGGTCGCTTCAGCTGCGGCTGACAGCATGGCCGAATTCAAGGATCCGGCATGTGCTGACGCGATTCTTCCCCTGGTCAAGCACGGGCACGCGTTTGTCCGCATGGGCGCTCTCCGTGCGTTGAAGGAACTACGGCGCAAGGACACGCTCAAGCCGGCGCTGGAGGCGCTCAGGGACAGCGATGCCGCGGTCCGCGTACAGGCAATCGGCGTGATCGGCTTTCTGAAGCTTGAGGAGTCAATACCTGCACTCACTGCATCCACTGGCGATCCGGATGCCCATGTCAGGCGGGCGGCGGTTAGCGCGCTGGCGTTTTCGCAGATGAAGCCTGCGGCCGAATCGATCACGCGTACGCTTGGTGATGAAGACTGGATGGTCCGCGAGATGGCGGCGGAGACGTTGGGCCAGAACGCCAATGGCATGGTCGCGGCGGATCAATTGATTGCCGCGTTGACGGACGATTTCTGGCAGGTGCGACTCAAGGCGATCAGAAGCCTCGGCAAGATGAAAATCGACCGGGCGGTCATTCCGATCGGCAAGTGCATCACTCACGAGCAGGCAAATCTGCGCAAGGAAGCTGCGGCGGCGTTGGGCGAGATTGCCGATCCAGCCGCCGAAGCGTTTCTCGTCCTTGTCGCCAATGATTCGGATCCCGAAGTCAGAAAAAACGCGCGCTGGGCGCTCCAGCAGATCGTTGCCAGGAAGGCGAAGACGAGTTCTTAGCGCCCTGAACTGCGGGATAACCTGGGTACCCAGTAAGCGTGGCGAGATAGTTAGGAGCCTCAGATGACGTATGTCGTCACCGAAGCCTGCATCAAGTGCAAATACACCGACTGCGTTGAGGTGTGCCCCGTCGATTGCTTCTAAATCCTGCTCCCTAATGGCTGGTTATCACGGCTCACTACTTCCAGGCTATGCGCAGAGTGATCCGTCTCTCGTTGAAGGTGAAGTAAAACGCCTAAGGAAATGGCTTCGCGAGATTCGGGTGTTACTGGAGCAACGTTCTTGAACTTGGCATTCAGCACGAATGAGCGTCAGGTCCGTGGGGGAGGCCTTTTGGCGTCTTTCCGCAAAGGCATCCAGTAGCGCGAATACCGGGCGAACTATCCTCTTCGGCAATTCGTTGCAGTGACATACGCCTTGGTGCGGCTTCAGAACTACAAAGAGATATTGCTGCTTCCAGACGTTGCGAGCGTGTATCGGTTCTCCTCAGAGAAACGTCATCTTCTATGTCGGCGCGGCAATATGCGTTCTGCTATGCTTGGCGCAGACGACCAAAGCTAAGGTGACCGGACTAGTCGGCATTGAGCTGGTATATATGCGCTGCCATGCGCCGACGATCAGGCGTCCGCCTCGGCAGGGTAGTAGGAACGCTGCACTTCATTCCTTAGCGCAAGCTGGTCGGCGAGGCCGCGAATCTTCAATGCTTGCGATTATTTCGGAATCGAGAACGGCCTTTGAAAGCATTCCGGGAGTCCGAAGACTCTTCCAAGCTGAATACGAGAGTTCGATTCCTTGCCCGTTCCGCCCCATCATTTCTGCGCCAACTTAGTAGCTGGAGCGCAGCAGCCATGGGTCGAGTGGCCGGAGCCGGACGGGATCGAAAGGCGTCAAATCGGTGCTGCGCGAGACGCCTTCGGTGATCAGTTCTGCCAACGCTTCGCCCGTTGCAGGAGCGTTGAGGATGCCCCAGACGTTATGACCCGTGGCGACGTAGGCGCCCTTGTTCTGCGGCAGCCTGCCGATCAGCGGCAGGCCATCTTGTGTGACCGGACGAAAGCAGGCTTGCCGCGCGATTATCCTTTCCGGCTGGAACACAGGCGACAGCCGCTCGGAGATCGTTTGCAGGCGATCGATTTCTCTCTGGTCCGGCGTCACGGTGGCCGGTTCGAGGGGCAGAGGAGCCTGATCAGAGAAAGCGGTGATGTGAGTACTCCCGTCGACCCGCGGGAACACTTCGACCGTCACGACGGCGCCGCTCTCCTCATGATATTCGAGGAAGAGCGCGTCCGCCGGGACGTCCGTGCCGGTGTCGTAAACGAGGCTTGGGCTTCTCTGCCCAAACACAGCGGGCAGAGCCAGCCACGCCGCCGCCATCAGTGACCAAGGTCCCATGGCGATCACGACGGCATCCGCCTCGATGAGGGAGCCATCGATCTCAGCGCCTCTTATCATCGATCCGTCCGCGCTCCGGACCATCCCGGTGATCTGCGCTGTTCGCAATTCGGCACCATACCCTTGCGCGGCGCTCATTATTGCGGAGCTGAATTTGCGCGGGTGAACAATCGCCGTTGTCTCTGGCGTGCCGAGTTGCTGGGCGATGGTCACTCCGTCGGAAAGCCAATCGAGTTTGGATGGCACATGACGACGAGCGTCATCATCGGGAACAACGAACCCGCTGTACGCGGTCATGCGCTGGAAGGCCCAATCAGCGCCAATCTCGCGGGGCAGGGCGGCATGAAGCTGGAAGCTCCGCCGTGCCATCGCATCGAGCGGAGTGCCGGCACACTAGTCAAGCGCCAGAAAACCGCCGGCCTTGCCGGACGCCGCGGCGGCCACTTCCGTCCGCTCCACCACAATGACGTCGATCCCGCGGCGAGCGAGGAAGTAGGCGGTGCAGGCTCCGATCACGCCGCCTCCGCAAATAACGACCCGCATGATGTCTCCATGGATACCTACAGAAGCGCCGAGCCAGCCCACGTCCGCTTCATTGGCCACCCGCTCGCCCCCCCGTTTGACGGCTGGTTATTGGCCATCATGGTGGCAAGTCTTTGGTGCCTCTCGAAATAGGGGGAAATGGATTGCCGATAGCCATTGCTCAGTACGATCTCGGCGAGACCACGGGGAGGTTTCAGCGTCCCAGCGGCCAGCGCTTTGGCAAAAAGCTGCTACGCGAGCTCAATTTCGGCATCGGTATAGCGGACTGACTTACGTCAGCTTACGTCGCATGATGTTCTCCAAAGGTTGAAAGTGACTCACGGAGAAGCCCTGCACGCCGCGCCTTGGGGCTGCGCCGGTAACCTCCACGGTATGGAGGACGGGACCCTGATCGAGACCAAGCCAGACGGCGAAGAGGCATCATGCGAAGCACGTAAATGATAGGCCGAGTAACGCTCCGATTCAATATCCGCGCGGCCTCGCGATCTCTGCTCGCGCTGTCCCCATGGTTTGTCAGGAAAGCGAGCAGCCAATCGGCCGCCTTTGCTCGCCTGCGAGGCGACGCGGACGATCACCTGGTTGTTTCCCCGCAACAGCCTGTCAGGATCGATTTAGGCTACGGCCAGACTACGCGACTTGCCCGTGCCGCTCCAGCATGCGCATCAGGACTCGGTTCGCGTGGGTGAAATTGTCGAATTGCCCACGAAGCTCATATGCCCATTTGACGCCATCTGGGCACGCGAGATCGCCTGGGCGGCGACTACACTGAAGAATTTCTTCATTAAAGCCGAGGCTCTTGGACTCCTACCTCGCTGCATCAACCAAATCGCCGCGGTATGCCGCAAGATGTGGGGTTATGCTCTCTCTTAACGTTTCACAGCAAGTTGATGGTCTCTTCGAGAGGAGATCGAGGCGATCGCCGCGATCCGACCTTGGTGTCCGAGTACTTCAAGCGCGTCGGAATCTCCTACGCATGGCGAGGGAAACGTGCCCGCACCAGCCACCTATTCTCTCGTGTTTGCAGACGAATTTACTGGGCTGAGTATTGCCAACACCACGACCGCAACGGCCAATTGGTACACCGCTCAGGCTTGGGGCGGCGGCTTTGGCAGTGCTTCGTTCATGCCTGTTGGCGGCGGCAGTTCTCCGTTCTCAATCGTGCAGCAGGGCGGCGAGAGTGCCCTGCAGATCGAAATGACACGGACTGCGGCAGGCCAGCTCCAGAGCGGCCTCATCTCGAACACGTTTCCGAACGGAACCAGCACCACTCCGCAGGATGGTGATCCCTATGGGTACTACGAGGTCAGAATGTGGTTGCCCGCAGGCCAGGGCGTGTGGCCCGCCTTCTGGGCCATTGAGGAAGAGCGTCTCTCGACGACAAGAGATCATGTCTTTGAGATCGACGTGATGGAGCAGCACGGTATCGCACTGGTCGATCGATATTCAAGCTCTTTGCACGACTGGAATTGGAACGGGACGGTCCTGGAAGGCCACACGAACCAATCCCATCAAAACATAGTCGGTCAAGGTGTGCTGACGACGGGATGGCATACCTTCGGCGTCGAAATCAGTCCAGATACCATGACGTTTTCCATGGATGGTCACGCCCACTTTTCGCTGCCCACGCCTGCCACGCTCAACATGGATCTGATGTTCATGATCGATCTGGCCGCAGGTGGCGGCTGGCCGATTGATCCAGCGCTCGATCATCAGATGCTGTATGTAGATTATTTTCGTGCCTATGAATTGGACGGTCTGGTGCCCGGCCCCGGTCCGGTACTCGTCGGAGCGAACGGCAACGACACTTTCGTCGTTGATATCGCGTCCACTGTAATACGCGAACAGCCCGGAGGCGGGTTCGATACCGTCAATGCAACGGTATCCTACACCCTGCCCGAGAACGTCGAAAAGCTGCGTCTTTTTGGTTCAGGCCCCCTCGACGCGACCGGAAACAGCGGAAACAATCAGCTCTATGGCAATGGAAACGCCAATACGCTGTCGGGTCTGGCCGGCGATGATTATCTGTATGGCGATGCCGGCAATGACAGGCTGCTCGGAGGGAGTGGGAACGATAAGCTCTATGGTGGAAACGGGAGCGATCTGCTGATCGGTGGTTTTGGTATCGATCGGTTGGACGGCGAAGGAGGGGCGGACACGTTCCGTTTCGAAAGTATCGTGGAAAGCCCGTATTCTGCGCGGGACACCATTATCGCGTTTTCAGGGGCCGCAGGAGATCGCATCGACTTTAGTGCTGTTGATGCCAACACGCTGGTCAGTGGCAATCAAGCTTTTACCTTCATGGGATCGGATCCCTTTAGCGCGGCAGGACAGCTTCGATTGAGCAACGGGATTCTGTCAGCCGACGTCAACGGCGATCATACGGCCGACTTTGGTGTGGTCATTGGCGCGGCGCATCTTAGTCCTGATTACTTCATCCTCTGAGGCTTTAACTGCTGCGCGTGGACGGCAACGAGCCTTGGCATGCTGGCGCGGTAAGCGCCGCGGGATTGGCAACAGACAGCGGCGACGCGCTCAAACGCACCAGACCGCCGCTGGTCAAGGAGGCGGCCGGCCGAGCTTAGGGCGCGTTATTGAATTACCGCCATGCGTGTCTGATTGGATCAATCAATACGATCTGGATAGATGGTCAGTCTTTCTCCGTCTCGCTTCGTTCGCGGGGCACGCGTTTCCGAGTTAGACCCGAGCGTAGGATGCGAGCTAAGTCCTGCTCGAATTCCGCGATCAAATTGCTGCTGCTCGTCTCCGGGTCTGGATCAAGATCGGAATCCGCCTCCTTGCTTTGGTGCGTCGCGTGGTCAGTTCGCTTCCGCATTGAATTAGCTCCGTGCGGTTAGGGCAAACTTCGACGTTTGGCCGATGAATGACGGGCTGGAAGTTGCGGAGCGATCACAGTTTCATCTACCTCCGATCGCAACTCAGACGCTACGGCGGATCGCTTGATCTCTTCGATCATGAGCGCCGCGGTCTTGAATGAGACGTTAATAGTCTGGCTCAGGTGATACGGCTTGATCGTTTCCCTACCACAGCCTGTGAGGAAGAAGGCCTGCAGCCACTTGTGCAGCGGCACATGACTACATTCAAAGATTGTTCCCGATCGGACGGAAAACAGCCGGCGGCAGCGGTAGCATTTGCGTGTACCCGGCACGGTGCTGAGCCCACGCAACAAGCCGGTCCGGCGAGTTTCCCCGCAGTGTGGACACACAACGCCATCCGGCCAAACGTGCGCTTCAACCAAACTAAGCGCGGCACCTTCATCCTTGAAGCAGAGCAGTAGGTCGGTACGCATATGGGGCCTCATGCAATTGCTTGGTGAACGCCCCCACCCCAAATCTTACTGGTTAGACTTATGCGAAAAACATACCAAGTCTTTGTGACGATCGCGAGATGGAGCAAGTGCCTAACGTCTAAGCACTCGTACAGCCAGCGCTGTGAACGAGAATCCGTGTTGTTGTGGTTTCACGCAGGTTTTCTTTTCGCATGCAGCCTTCACAACCTTGGGTGAAAACGTCAGTGCTGGAGTGCGGAGTCGCGCTTCACGATTATGAGTGTCGGCTGGTCGTCACGGGAACTTGCTCATTGAGCGCTCAAGCTGCACAAGTCTCGGTCATGCGTGGGTTAGAATAATCAAGTTGCGGCGCACCAATCCTTCCGCATTAATTAGTGCAACGCAAATTGAGCATTAGTTTAAGCAACGGCCCTGCTCATTCCGGGCAGCGTCACAAATAGCGAGACCTAAGTTGAGGCTGCCGCGCAGCGATTCGCGGAACGAGAAGTGCTGGTCTGCATGTTCATTGGAGCGTGTGTTCAAATGCAGCTATTTCCATTGCCAAAGAGTGCGACGACCGACGTCAAACTACTCATCGACAAGAGTATAACGCAGAAAACGGCAAGATATCCGGTTGGTGGTTTCCCAAAACGGATACTGGACGTCGTGATTTCATCAACTGCTCTGCTGGTCTTCGCTCCGCTCTTTTGCTTCATTGCCTTGCTGTTGAAAATAGCCGATCGCGGTCCCGTGTTTTTCCAGCAAACGCGCGTCGGCTTTCGTTCGTCGAGGTTTGCCTGTCTCAAATTCAGAACGATGGTGACGGACGGCAACGCCGTTCTTGCGCAGCATCTTCGCGATTTCCCCGATGCTGCAACCGAGTGGGCTGAAACACGCAAGCTCAAGCGCGATCCGCGAGTGACCGAACTTGGACGGGTGCTGCGTCAACTCAGCCTCGACGAGCTACCGCAGCTCTGGAACGTCCTCCGCGGCGATATGAGCATCGTGGGTCCGAGACCAATCGTTTTCGACGAGGTCAAGATGTATGGACCGAGCGCCGAGCACTACCTCTTGGCCCGGCCGGGTCTGACCGGTGCGTGGCAGATCAGCGGTCGGAATGATGTCTCCTACGAACGCCGCGTTTCGTTGGATCGCGACTACATCGAAAATTGGTCATTCTGGAAAGACCTCAAGATCATTGTGAAAACCATTCCCGCCGTAATCGCAGCCAAAGGTACGTATTGATGCGCGTGGCGATCGTACACTATTGGCTCGTCGGCATGCGGGGAGGCGAGAAGGTCCTCGATGCCTTGTGTGAACTCTATCCCTCCGCCGACATCTTCACGCATGTGGTTGCGCATGAAGCGCTCTCCGCTACGATTGCAAGACACAGGATTTTCACGTCGTTCATCGCGAGGCTGCCGCGCGCAAAATCCTGGTACAAGAAGTACCTGCCGCTCATGCCACTCGCGCTCGAGCAACTCGATCTTCGCGATTACGATCTTGTCATCAGCAGTGAATCGGGGCCCGCGAAGGGTGTCATCCCCGCCGCGCATGCCGTGCACGTCTGTTACTGCCACTCCCCGATGCGGTACATCTGGAACATGTACCATGACTACAGGTCGACGTCGGGCATCGTGACACGGATGGCAATGACGTTGTTCGCCCATTATCTGCGGAATTGGGATCAAGGTTCAGCCGCGCGCGTCGATCTATTTGTTGCGAACTCCCAAACCGTTGCGTCCCGCATCCGAAGATACTTTCGTCGCGAAGCCGAGGTTGTATTCCCGCCGGTTGACGTGGACGCCTTCGAACAGGTGCCAGCCTCCGAAATCGGAGACTACTATCTTATGGTCGGAGAGCTGGTTGCCTACAAGCGTGCCGACCTCGTTGTCGACGCCTTCAATGTGTCCGGCATAAAACTTGTTGTCATCGGCGGTGGAGAGATGTTCGACGCGCTCAAGCATCGCGCGCGTCCGAATGTCGTTATGCTGGGACCTCAGCCGTTCGCCGCTTTACGCCATCACTACGCGCGTTGCCGTGCGCTCATTTTTCCCGGCGAAGAGGATTTCGGCATCGTTCCGGTCGAAGCGATGGCCAGCGGTCGACCGGTCATTGCATTCGGCCGCGGCGGCGCCACCGAAACTGTCGT
Source organism: Bradyrhizobium sp. AZCC 1610 (assembly GCF_036924515.1). Classification (NCBI taxonomy): domain Bacteria; kingdom Pseudomonadati; phylum Pseudomonadota; class Alphaproteobacteria; order Hyphomicrobiales; family Nitrobacteraceae; genus Bradyrhizobium; species Bradyrhizobium sp. AZCC 1610. The sequence continues at coordinate 2,446,985 of NZ_JAZHRR010000001.1, forward strand.
TGATGGCGTAACCGGTGTCTTCTTCGAAAGCCAGACTGTCGAGGCGCTTGAGGACGCGATCGCTCGCGCCGAGACTATCGACTTCATCACTGGCGACATTGTGCGGCACGCGGCCGGCTTCAGCCGAGAGCGCTTCAAGCGTCAGATAAAGGCCACGGTCGAACGGGCGCTACGCGAAGATGCCACCGCCGCCGTCGGTCGCCGAAATCAGATTCCGTCTCGCGCGGAGCCGCGCGTTATTTACGCCAGCCGGTCGTTGTAGGGGTGAGTCAATAGCCGTTCCAGTTTTGATTGGTGGAATATTATGAGGGTCGTCACCTTCAACGTTAAGTTTAGTCCGAATCTCGGCGACGGCGTGATCGCGGAGTGCCTCGAAGCTGAACTTGCGCGGCGGCTGACTTGCATCAACATCAATGCCCTTGACCTTGCCGGTCGCACGGATCGCGACCGCCGGGCAAAAGCAAGTGGTCGTGTCCTTGCGTTGAAGGCATTGCAGGCGATGCCGTCGATCCTGCGCGATATACTGGTCGAGGTTGTCCTTCGGCTCCGCTTGAAGAGGAAATGCCGACCGATCTGGCGAAGTGCATTGCGCGATGCTGATCTCGCGATCGTAGGTGGCGGCCAACTGATCCAGGACGGCGATCTCAATTTTCCAGTCAAATTATCGATTGTTGCGTCAGAATGCCGGCGGAACAATGTGCCCATCGCTTTGTTCGGGGTCGGTGTCGCCGAGAGCCAGTCAAGCCGTGGCGCAGCATTGATGTCGTCGTTGTTGCAGGCGGAGCAGTTGGTGTTCGCCGGGGTACGGGACACAGAGTCTGCTAGGCGGTTGCGTCGTCGCGGCGTCAAGGGCGTTGTCGTGACGCCGGATCCCGGTCTGCTGGCCTCGCAAGTGTGGCCAGTATCCGATCGGCCGCATCGCGAACGACCGGTTGTCGGCGTCGGCATAACCCATCCCGTCGTATTGCGACACCACGGTCAGGAACAATCCGACAGTCCGAAAATTGTGGAGCTCTATCGAAGTCTCGTGCGCGAACTGCTGGCGTCGGGATACGACGTGACTTGCTTCTCGAACGGCGCCCGAGAGGATCAGACATGCCTGGATAACGTCGTCGGTTCGATCGACGCCGCGGGCGACCGGTTGACGCGCGCGCCAGATTGCAAGACGCCGCAGGAGCTCGCGCAGTTGGTCGGCAGCTTCGATGCTGTCATCGCGCACCGCTTGCACGCGTGTATCCTCGCATACTCCTATGGCGTCGTTCACATTGGCTTGAATTGGGATCCGAAGCTCGCAGCCTTCTTCGCGAATGTCGGCTGCAGCCAGTATCTCGTAGATTTCAACTCAGAGACCGTGCGCACGATGCCGGAGCTGCTGGACAGCGCTCGTGCGGAGTCAATCTGCAACGTTCAACATGAACGCGTGCTGGAGTTAACCAATGCGTCGATCGATCGGCTGGCGCTGCTCGTGAAACGTAAAGCAAGGCCGAGACTCCTTGAGCGTGACGAATCCGACTTGCACACGATGCGGCTCAGCAAGGTAAGTTCATGACTATCGAGGTTATCGGTGCCTTGACTGTTTTGGCGGGTTTCTGGGGGCTGTGGCGAGGTCCGGTTGCGGCGTTCTGGCTGCTGGCCCTTTCCACTTTGTTGGGGGCCGCCGCCGCTCTCAAGCTTCCGGCGCTGGGTGACGCAAGTGTCCCTCCGGCTTTGGTCCTAACTGGATTCTTTGTGCTTTCTGTCGTTCTGCGGGCACGCATGCGTGTGGCGGCAATCGAAAGCCTGACCACGGCAGGTCCCGGCTTTTGGATACTGTTGTTCTCGGTCTACGCCGTTGTTTCCGCCTATTTCATGCCGCGGTTGTTTCAAGGGCTGACATATGCCTATTCGCTTGCACGCAACGATGCGGGCATCGGAATTGTCAGCCTTCCGTTGCGACCGCGGGCAAGCAATGCGACGCAGGCAGCATATCTCGTTGCGAACCTTGTCTGCTTCATGGGCGTCTGGGCGCTTATGGTTCGCGGTGAAGCGAAGGCAATTACCAACGCGCTGCTTGCGAGTGCGGCAGCGCTCCTCTTCTTTGCCGTCGTCGACGTCGTCACGCACTATACCGGGACGGCTTTTTTGCTCTCCTGGCTACGCAACGCCAACTACCGGATGCTTGAAGCCGGTGAAATCGGCGGCCTCAAACGTATCGTCGGCACATTCACCGAAGCAGGCGCCTATAGCTATGCGGCGCTCGGCTTCTACGCGTTTTCGCTAAGTCTTTGGCTGGACGGATTTCGTACCCGTCTTACCGGGGCGCTCTCGCTTCTTCTTGCGATATCGCTGCTGCTGTCCACCTCCACGACAGCCTACGGATCATTCGCGATATTTACCTTGCTCATGCTGTTCGGTGCACTTCTGAAGCTTGGCAGGTGTCAGGCCACGAAGAGGGACTGCGGCTATCTGACCATGGTCGCATTGATCCCGGTTCTACTTCTGGTCGTTGTCATGTTCATGCCGTCGGTATGGTCCGCATTGACAGGCCTGTTCGACGCAACTGTCTCGAACAAACTCGCGAGCCAGTCCGGAATCGAGCGTATGCGCTGGAACCACTATGCCCTGCAGAATTTCCAGGACACCTGGGGCTTCGGCGCCGGGCCTGGTAGCGTTCGGTCATCAAGTTTTGTGGTTGCACTGCTCGCCAATCTCGGCGTGCTCGGTCTCATCCTGTTCGTTGTGACGCTGGCGTCGGCCTTTTCGACCGGCTGGTTGGTCTCGTTTGAAGATGTCGTGGCACGAGCAGGGTTTCGTGCGTGCATGGCACTCACAGGCGCAGCCTGCATTTCTGCAGCCAGCGTCGACCTTGGATTGGTGTTTGCCATCTTCTTCGCGCTTGCGGCCAGCAGGTGGAGATTGCGCGCGCGTGTTGCATCGGAGCAGGCGGAAAGCAACGCTTTGGTCGGCGCATATCATTTCAGGTTGCAGGGGGCGCAATGACGCAGTCATTCTTTTCGCCAACAAATGCCTTGGGGGACTCGCGCGACAGTCGCGAGGAGGTGTTTGGTGTATGGGATATCGCTGCGTTTCTCATACAGAACCTCAGGACGATCCTTGCGTTCACGGCAGCGACTGTCACTGCTGCCGTGATCTACCTCCTGACGGCCCAGCCGATATTCATCGCCTCGACCAGTCTCATCATCGACACCACCCGCGGCGCGGAACTGTTCAACACGGTGGCAATGCCTTCCGCGATGACGTCGGACCAGTCCCGCGTCGAGAGCCAGATGGAGGTGATAAAGTCGGATCGCGTCGCCAATTCGGTGATTGGCCGGCTGAAGCTGGAGCAAAGGCCGGAGTTCGCACCGTCGCCTTCGGTCGGCGAAAGAATTCTGGCGTGGCTAACTCCGACCTCGCGGGCCTCGGCGGCGAGCGAGGCGGGCCAAGCAGACCCCGCGAACCTGCGCGAGGCTGCATCACGTTTCGCCGAAAAATTATCCATAAGACGGATTGGCCAGTCTCTTGTCATAGAAATCGCATTCTCCTCCGCCGAACCAAAAGCGGCCGCGGAGATCGCCAACGCGACGGCCGAATCCTTCATCCGCGAGATCGTTGAGGCCAAATCAAGGCTGGCGAAAGAGCAGGGTGAGTGGCTTTCCGAGCGGCTGGAGACCCTGCGGCAGCAGGCGTTCGAGGCGGCACGCAAGGTCAACAACTTCCGGTCCGTTGGTGACTCTCTGTCCAGCCAGGATGCTCGTGCAAAGCTCGAGGAGCTGGAGAGCATCGCGAGCAGCTATCGCAAGATATACGACGGCTTTCAGCATCAGTATAACGAGACGCTGCAGCGCATCAGCTATCCAGAAGCGGACGTGCGGATCATTTCCCGGGCGTCGGCGCCGTTGGGAAAGAGCAGTCCCCGCACGTCTCTGGTTCTTGGATTTGCCATCGTCCTCGGAGGCCTGAGTGGGACGGCTTTTGCAGCGGCGCGCGCCTCCAGCGATCACACTGTTCGCTCGCCGGCGCAGTTGAGTGCGGATGTCGGCGTGAAACCGCTCGGTCCAATCAACGATCTTTGGGAGGCGAGCGTCTGGCGGGATTGGAAGCTTCCGTGGCGCAGCAGGAACGCTGAGACACGAGGCGTTGCGGACATCCTGGGCGGTATCGCTGGAGGTCGCCTGTCTGTTTCGACAAGGACCGATCTCCGAAGAATAAGAACGGCAGTCGCGGCGCTGACAGCAAATTCAGGAGTTATGTGCATCGGAGTGATAGCATGCTCCGACGGAGACGGGTCAACGACCGTTGCCGCGTGTCTGGCGAATGACTATGCGAAGAGTGGCGCTCGAACGCTACTTGTCGATGGGTGCGCGGATAGCCGGACGTTGAGCCAGGAACTTGCCGGAACGGCGGTTGAAGCGCAATCGAACGGGCAGCCTGAATCCGACGCCGTGACCGAGCTTGGCGTCTTGACGCTGGCCTTATTGCCGTCCGCTAACAGCTACCTGCAGCAGGGCGAAACCGATCGGCGCCTGATCGAGCGGACGACGGAGGTGCTGAAGGAATCACGACAAAAGTTCGAACGGATCATCGTCGACCTGCCGGCATTGTTCTCATCGGATCAATGGAAGCCGCTCATTCCGTACATTGATCAGGTGATCGTTGTAACGGCCTACGGGAAGACCACGATCGACGAAGCTAAAGACGGTCTGGTCGAGTTGCACCTGGCAGGTGGGAGGGTGCTTGGCGCCGTTCTCAACCGCGTGCCGGCGATTGTCCGGAAGACCTGGTCATGACGACGGCGGGACATACGGGAGGACGTGCATTGACCAGCAGCACCATTTCGGCACCTTCGGCATCTACCGTGCTTTCGGCCATTCGAAATCGTCCCCGTCTCAAGGCGGCGATGAAGAAATGTCTCACGTCGATCGGCTACGATACGACGGACTGGGTGCGTGTGGCGATGTATCGCCACGCCTTCGAGTTCATCGAACAGCTTACGCCGGAACAACTGCGCGTGATGGAGATCTCGGCCGGTTCACAATGGCGGAGCAGGTTTGCCTTTAAGTCGTTCACGGGGACGAGCTATCCGACATTCGATATCTGCAAGGATGTACTGACCGAGCAGTTCGATCTCGTCATCGCCGACCAGATCTTCGAGCATTTGAAATGGCCGGCACGAGCGGCGCGCAACGTCTACGCAATGGTGCGACCGGGCGGCTACTTCATCATTGCGACGCCGTTTCTCGTCCGCTATCACCCGTCGCCGATCGATTGCAACCGTTGGACGGCCGAGGGACTTTCCTACTTCCTGCAAGAGGCCGGATTTCCCGAGACCGGCATTCAAACCTTTGCTTGGGGCAACCGGGCGTGCCTCAAGGCGAACCTGTCGGCGTGGCGCAAGCGCGGCTTCTTCGGATCGCTGCGTAATGAGCCCGACTATCCCGTCATGGTCTGGGCGTTCGCACAGAAGCCGTTCGAGCCGGTGAGGGCGTCCGAATGAACCGTGCTCCCCTCGGGCTGTCTGCAAAGCGAGCGCAAAACGCGGCGCTCCGGATTGCGGTAGGTATCGCGACGACGGGGCGTCCGCTCATTCTCCGTCGCGTGCTCGAACGCTTACGCGAGCAGACGCGCGTCCCCGACGCGATCGTAGTCTCAGCGCCGTCGATGGCCGATGTCTCGGGGGTCAATACCGATCTGCCGGATCTTCGCTGCATTACGGGCGATCGGGGGTTGACGATACAGCGCAATGCGATCCTCAGGGCGGTTTCGGACTTCAACGTGGTCATCTTCCTTGATGACGATTTCGTGCCCTCTCCCCGTTACCTCGAAGTTGTCGAACAGGTCTTCCAGGACGCACCCGACGTCGTTGTCGGCACGGGCCGCGTCGTCGCCGACGGAATTCTTGGTCCCGGGCTGGACGTCGACGATGCGCTGAATATGCTCCGTGATGACGGCTCGGCCGCCGCATCGACACGAGAGATTGTGGACGTTTACAACGCATATGGCTGCAACATGGCCATCCGTCTCGACGCCGTGCGGGCAGGCGGGTTGACGTTTGACGAGACCCTTCCGCTTTATGGCTGGCTGGAAGATGTGGACTTCAGCCGTCGCATGGCAGCGTATGGCCGGATCGTGAAGATCAGCGCGGCGCGCGGCGTCCATCTGGGCGCGAAATCCGGCCGTCAGTCGGGCCGCCGCCTCGGCTACTCGCAGGTCGCCAATCCGCTTTATCTGGTTCGCAAAGGCACGTGTTCGCGCCGCAAGGCGCTGAAGCTCATGAGCCGCAATCTCGCAGCCAATGTCGCGAAGACGTTTCGCCCCGAGCCCTACATCGATCGCGCCGGTCGGCTGATGGGCAACATTCGGGCTCTGCTCGACCTGATGGGCGGACGCCTGTCGCCGGAACGCGTACTGAATTTATAGAGTGTGTCATCGATGCTCCGAGTAATTGACAATTGTCATCCGTCATTGGGGGAGCTGCAGGTACGACCTGTGCCGGAGCGGGTCGTTATCATTAACGACTTATCCGATCAGCGTGGTGGCGCCACCAACGTCGCTTTGCAGTCTGCTGCATTGCTGGATGCTGCGGAAATTCCGGTCACCTACTTCACCGGCGACCGAGGGACACACTCCGACCTTCGGCTCCGCAACGCGGATGTTGTCGCAGTGGGCGGCGAACATATCCTTCGAATGCCGCGTTCGCGGGCGATGCTCCATGGGCTGTATAATGCCTCGGCGGAGCGACGGCTCGCCGACTGGATTGCCGCCAACGACACGCTTGGTACAGTTTACCACCTCCATGGCTGGTCAAAAATACTGTCGCCCTCCGTTTTCTATGCATTGCGCCCGGTCGCAAGGCGCCTCATCGTCAGTGCCCATGATTTCTTCCTGGTCTGTCCAAACGGCGGGTATTTCGACTTCCGCAAAGAAAGTCCCTGTACTCTACGTCCAATGAGCACGTCGTGCGTGCTTTGCTCGTGTGACCGGCGCAACTATGCCCACAAGCTGTGGCGATCGGCACGTCAGGAAATTCGTCGCGCTGCATTTGATTTTGTATCGATCGGCGCCAAAGTCCTCGCGGTGCACGAAGGCATGTTGCCGCATCTCGAGCGTGGGGGAATTCCACCGACTCGGCTCGCGACGCTACGCAACCCCGTCACGCCGTGGCACGCTCGGCGCATCGAAGCCGAACAGAACAAGGTATTTCTGTTTGTCGGAAGACTCGAAGAAGATAAGGGTGTCGATCTCTTCCTGGCCGCGGCCCGCGATGCGAAGGTGCCGGTGCGCGTGATCGGTGGTGGTCCACTCGAAGACAGGCTCCAAGACATCTATCCAGAGGTGGAATGCGTCGGATGGAAGAACGCGAGTGAAATCCCTGCGTTTGTCCGCGATGCCCGCGCGCTGGTTATGCCGAGCCGCTACCGTGAGCCGTTTGGCCTGGTGGCGTTCGAAGCGCTCGCCAGCGGTTTGCCCGTTGTTGTTTCCGGTTTCGCGATGATCGCCGACGAGCTGTCGGAGGTCGGAGCGGGCGTGTCCTGCAACCCTTATGATCGCGCTGCGTTCGGCGAGCTCCTGTCGAGTCTGGCATCCAACGACGGCCTCGTCGCCTCGATGAGCGATGTGGCCCATGGTAACGCCGCGCGCTTCTCGCTGACCCCCGCTGAATGGTCGCGACGGCTCTTGTCGCACTATAGCGATGCCTTGCAGGAGGCAGCAGCGCGATGAAAAAGCTTTCCGCGATCCAAGTATTGCGTGCAATTGCAGCACAGGTTGTCGTGTTAGACCATGCGATCCTGCGGCAGGCGGAATGGGCGCCGACCGATCAGTCGACGAAAGACATTGCGAATCACATGGGCGCCCTGGGCGTCTGGATCTTCTTCATCATCAGCGGCTTCATCATGTCGTACACGAACTACGACAACTTTGGTGTGTCCGGTGCTCCCGGGCGGTTCATGGCCAGTCGCACAATCCGGATCGTTCCGATCTATTGGCTGGCGACTGCGGTTGAAGTTGCGCTGCGCCTTCGTCACGGATCCAGTCTTGACGCCCACAGGCTGATTTGCTCGCTGTTCTTCATTCCCGTCGCGGTCGAGCCGGGCGCCACGGCGGCAATGCGGCCGACCCTCGGTGTCGGCTGGACGTTGAACTACGAGATGATGTTCTACGCATGCTTTGCCTCGGTGCTCTTCCTGCCGCGCAAGAAGGGACTGGCTGTGCTGCTTCTTGCGATGGCTGGCGTTGTTTTGGCGGGAACGTTCTTCAAGCCGATCGCCGATACGCGCGAGCCTACCAGCCTGATTACGTTCTATTCTGCTCCTATCCTTTTACTGTTCGGCGTCGGCGTCTTGATCGGAGCGGTCGCTCGCTTCTTCGAAGGCATGCGTGCCAATGGCAGCAGCGCGGTCCTGTTGAGCCTCCTGGCCGCGATGCTGGTTGTTGATATCTCGTTATTTGCAACGTTCGTTGGGATCCATCCGCCCTCAATCGAGTGGCTGGTTACATTCTGGATCATCAGTGCAGTCTGCGTGGTTCTTTGTGCGATGGTGCGAATCGACGACACCGGATGGTTTATTCAAAAGCTCGTGCGGTTGGGGGACGCGTCGTACAGCCTCTATCTTTTCCATTTCTTCGCGATTGTCGCCGTCGAGAAGCTGTGGTGGTGGTCCTTTGGCAGAGATGGGTCCTGGATCTTCGTTTCCGTTTCCGCCGCCGCTGCGATTCTGGCATCGGCTGCGATTCATCGGTTCGTGGAACAGCCTGTCTGCAATCGCTTGCGGCAACTGATTGCGTTGGTCAGAACGCGTCGGTCACTGCGACGCGGCGGTTTCCCAGACCCGACGCGGAGAGAGGCCGTCGAGACGACAGCCGGCGCCTTAAAAGGCGCCGGACCGCAGTTCGAGCCGTCGCATCTGACGGCGTCTCGCCGCACGAACGTCCCCCAGAACATCGCAGCCAGAAGGATCCGCTAGCCATGCAGCACGCAACCTGGAATGCCATCGAAGCCTATCCCGCCGCGATGAGCGTCTATCGTGCTTACCGAAGGCTTCTTCCGCCATCGGTACGCACGTTGGTGCGCTGGCTTGCGATGCCGCGCTGGAATGTTGCCGCGGCACTGGTTCGGCATCGTGCGGCGAACACAGTTCTCTCCGGCCCGTTCAGGGGAATGCATCTGAGCCTTACGCCGGTCTCGAGCAGGAATTTGCTTGGCTATCTTCTCGGTACGCAGGAAATCGAGCTGCATGACGTCGTGCGCCGCGTGATTGCACGCGGCTATCCGGGCATCATCAATGTCGGCGCAGCCGACGGGTACTACGCGATCGGCTTGCTGCGACAAATGACGCGAACGAAGGTGATCGCCTTCGAAGGGGCGCACGAACATCACGCCGGCTTGGCCCAGGCGGCGGAGCTGAATGGCGTGACCTCGCGGTTCGAACTCAGGGGTTTTTGCCGTCCGGAAGATCTCAGCAGCGAACTCGCCGAACTCGACAGTCCGGCGCTGGTTCTTGCCGATATCGAGGGCGGGGAGGTGGACATGCTCGACCCCGTCAAGGTGGCGGGTCTGTCGGACGTCGACATCCTCGTGGAAACGCATGACGCGTTCGTGCCGAACTGCACTGCAAAGCTGATGGCGCGCTTCACGAGAACGCACGTCATCGAGCAGATCGTGGCGCGGCCGCGTTCGCTTGCGGATTTCCCATCGGCAATCATCCCGGAGCTTTCGAGGTTCATGCCCCACACTGCCGTCGAGTTGATGAACGAGCGGCGAACTGGAACCCAGAAATGGCTTTATCTCACGGCCAAGCGGCAACCGGATGTCAAGGCCGCCAAAGTGGCAACAATGGCATCGAACCGGGGCAACTCGTGAACATTCTGCTTGCCAGCGGCACGTCATACCTTCCCTACGTCGTAGGTGGCCTGGAAATCAATACGCATGAGCTTGCGCTCGAACTGAACCGACGTGGGGTCAGAACATCGGTGTTGTCACGATTACCGTTGCGGCGGGTGGACGGCGCATTGCGCGCCGCCGTCAATTTCCTCCGCGGCACTGACATTTCAGTGGACCGGCAGCTTGGCTACGATGTCTACCTGTCGCGCAGTCCTTGGGACAAACTCGACGGACTGCCGCAGCCTCGTCTTGTCGTCGTGCAGAATGGCAACATGATCGAGATTGCCAAGGCTTTCATTCGTCGCGGCGTGCCACCGATTGCCTACCTGCACGGGCTTGAATTCGACATCGGCCGCAGACGCTGGACCGGATCGACCGCCGGTTTGCCGTTTCGCGCCTATATTGCCAACTCCGAATTCACTGCCGCACGGTTTCGCCAACGGTTCGGCATTGAGGCTTGCGTCATTCCGCCGGTGTTTCGAGCCGAGCGTTATTGCATGGCGGGTGATCGCCGCTTTGTCACTTTCATCAATCCGGTTACCGAGAAGGGCGTCGAGGTCGCCCTCGCAATTGCCGAACAATGTCCGGAAATTCCATTTCGCTTCGTAAAAGGGTGGCCGCTGGGAATCCGGCAGGCCGCGAAACTGAACTCGCGCCTTCGCAGGCTGTGCAACGTCGAATTGGTCCAGCGCAGCAACGACATGTCTCCGATCTACGCCTCCACGCGCGTTCTGCTAGCGCCAAGTCAATGGGAGGCGGAGACCTGGGGCCGCGTCGTTTCAGAAGCGCAGTTCAGCGGCATCCCAGTCCTGGCAAGCGATCGGGGTGCATTGCCTGAAACGGTCGGCGCTGGTGGTGCCATCATCAGGTACAATGCGCCCGCCGAACGCTGGGCCGCTGAGCTGAAGCGGATGTGGACCGACGATGCATATTACCAGCGGCTGCAACAGGCGGCGCTGGCGCATTCGCGCCGTGCTGCGCTCGATTTCAATCGGCAGATCGACACGTTTCTGTCCGTCGCAGCGAGGATAGCTGCATGACCGCGTTAACGCTTCTGCCAGACGCGAACATAGTCAACGTACATGTAGGACGGATTCGGCGCCTCCTCGATCGGCCATCCCGCACCAAGCCCCAGGTCGATCAGCATGTACATCGGTTGACGGTGCTCAGCAGGTGTCGGCACGCTCGCGACCTCGCGCCGATCGAAATAGAAGCGCGTCCATTCGCTGTCGGTCTTGACGCCGTAGGTGTGGAAGCCTTCGTAGAGCGAGTTGACCGGTACATTGACGCGCTGATGGATCGTGCGGGATTTCTTGGGTTCCTTGCGATCAAACACATGGATCGAAGCGGTGTATCGCGCCGGCATGTGCCCGTAGTGCTCGACCACGTCGACCTCGGACGTGTGAGTCGAACGATCGAGTCCGATCAGCCAGAACGCCGGCCAGAGACCATTGCCCGCTGGAAATTTGGCGCGCATCTCGAAGTATCCGAACTGCTGGGCGAAGCCTACACCCGACCGGTCGACAGATGCCAGAAGCCCGCTGCGCCATTTCTCATCCGCGCCCTTCGCGGCTTCGATGCGAAGGTGGCCGTCCCGAGTAGTGAATGGAAAACCCGGCTTCGGATCGACGAAAACCGCGCTGCCAAAGTCTCCGTTCCACGGCGTGTGGGCGATCCAGCGCGTTCCCGGTCCCCACGCAGATACGGCGAGCGAGTCGAAATCCTCGGTGAATGTTTGCGTGAAATCCGAAAGGTTGAGTTCGTCGCCGGTCTCCGCGCGTACGAAAGTCGGCAATCCAATCAGAAGGAGAAGCAGGAAAAATCGCATGTGCATGTCACCGGCTCACGCTGTTGCGAGGGAAGCCACGGATTCGAACGAACTATAACTCCACATGTGTGGAATGTCATTCATCGGATCGGTTGGAAGCTCGAGAGGCGTCTCGCTCGACAAGCAGACAACAAGCGGCATGCAAGATCGAAGCTGAGCGGTGCTCCCGATGTCTAACCGCTTTGCAAGAAATTCAATACTTGGCGCGCTTGCCGGCGGGGCGGTCGCGTTGGCGAGTTTTTTCAGCAGCATTGCCGTGGCTCGGACGCTCGGCGTCAAGGAAACGGGATCGGTGGCCTACGTCATCTGGCTGGTGTGGATGGCCGCACCGTTCGTCGATCTGGGTTTATCGTCGGCCGTTGGGCGGTTCGTCCCGTTTCTGCGTGGAAGCGGTCAGAGCGAAGTCGCGAAGCATCTGGGAAGGATACTGGCGCGGCGGCTCGCGATTTCAGTCCTGGCGGCGGCTGCCTGCGCTGTCATGCTGGTACGTCTCTATGGCGACCAATCTGTCGCGGAGTTCTTGAGCGGTGGCACGGCGCCGGGCGCACCGACGTTGCTTGTCGTACTCGTCGGTCTGCTCGTCGTGGGCCAGGCGCTGACCACTTATGTCTATGCTCATTTGCGAGGACGGCAGGAATTTGGCGCGGCGGCGCGCATCGCGGGCGCGTCGTTGTTGCTTCAGGTCGTGCTGGTTACGATCGGATCGCTCCTGTTCGAGGTCACCGGCGCGCTGGCAGGTTATGCAGCGGGCATGCTGCTCCCGGCGGTCGTATGCATTTCGATGATGTTCGGGCCAGCGCGAATCGATCACGTCCTGAGCCGACGCGTGACTTTATTTGCGCTCTTCTGCTGGGGCGCAAATGTCACCAGCGCTCTTGTTTGGTCACGGATCGAGCTGTTCTTTCTGGAGCGCTACTGGGGAATGGATTCAGTGGCGATGTTCGCCATCGCCCTGGCGCTGACCCAGCTTGCCATCCAGGGTCCCATGCTTCTGACCAGCGCGGTGCTAGCATCGCTCGCTGAGAAGCGCGGGCGCGACGAACTGGACGGCATGAAGGACGATTTTGCCGCCGCAGTTCGGCTTCTGGCGGCGCTGGTGTTTCCGATCTGCCTTGGCACTGCGGCGATCATGCCCGAACTGCTGCCGGTTCTCTATGGCGGCAAGTTTTCCTCTGCTGTGCCCGCCGCCATGATTCTCGTTTCCGTTGCGGCGCTCAGCGTGTTGTCAACGGTTGCCACGAGTCTGGTGCAAGCGCTGGAACGAAGCGACTTCATCTTTGCAAGTTCTCTTTGCGGCGCTGCGTGCGCACTGGCTGCCGGCTTCCTGCTCATCCCCGAGTACGGCCTGATGGGGGCAGCGCTGGCGCGCGTCGCCATTCAGATCCTGATGATCAGCCTGGGCTGCTGGTTCGTGGTGTCGCGGCTTGGCTTCGCTTTTCCGGTGGTAGCGGTACTTAAGCTAGGTGCGGCGGCGCTCGCCAGCGCTGCAGCGGCGTCGATTTGCATCAGAGCCATTGGCCACCCTTCAAGCGTGCCGTTTGCCATCGTTGCGGGTGCCGTCACTTATCTGATCGCGCTGCGCGTCGCAAATGCGCTTGAATCCAGCGATGTGGCATTCCTGAGCAATCTCACGCGGCCGTTGCCGCCGGCTCTCGTTGAGATCGCTACCCGCCTCATAGCCTTCGTCAGTACAACGAAGCGCAACGAAAAAATGCTGCTGCCATGAGATCAGTGATGTGGATCACGCGATTCGGAGAATAGCGATGACAAGTTCAGAAATGTTCATACGCGCCATGCCCCGGCGTTGTGGCGCGCTGCTTGTGGCTATCGGGGCAATTCAGCTTTTCGTCGCGCCTGCGCTGAGTGCCGAATATCTGCTGGGTCCGCAAGACAAGCTGCGCGTAAAGGTTGTCGAGTGGCGGGCGGGCAAGGCGGAATACTATGAATGGATACCGTTCGGCGCTGAGTACACCGTCAACCCGGAAGGCCGCGTGTCGTTGCCTATGATCGGCGAGATCACGGCGGAGGGGCGCACCAGCAGCCAGCTCGCGCGCGCGATCACGGCCGAGTTGTACAAGCGTACCGGCCTGATGGATGCCCAAGAGGCGGCTGTCGAGATCGTTCAGTACCGTCCGTTTTATGTGCTGGGTGACGTAGACCGTCCGGGTGAATTTTCCTTTCGGCCAGGCTTGACTGTCTTGCAGGCGGTGGGTGTCGCCGGTGGACTGCATCGGCCGAGCGAAGCCGGGACACGCGAACGGATAAACGCGGCGGGAAGTTTCGTAGCTGCTCGCCTGGAGCTGCGACGAACATATGTCCGCCGTGCCCGGCTTGAGGCTGAACTTGCCGAGCAGGATGTGATCTCGCTCCCGCCAGAGCTTGCTGGTGAAAGGGATGTCAGCAGCCTGCTGGCGGAGGAAGCAACGATCCTGACTACGCGGCGCGACGCGCTGCAATCGCAGCTCACTGCATTCTCGGAATTGCGGTCGCTATATGAGAAGGAAATCGCATCGCTTGAAAGCAAGCGGTCGACTCAAGAAAAGCAAGTGGCTCTGGCGCAGCGCGAGCTGAAGACCGTCGGGTCCCTGGTCGAGAAGGGACTCGCGGTCACATCGCGCGAATTCGCGCTTGAGCGAGTTACCGCCGATCTGCAAAGCGCAATGCTGGACGTGGACACGGCTCTCGTGCGGGCCCGGGAGGAGATGCGAAAGGCCGAGCGCGACGCAACCGATCTCGTCAAGGACCGCAGGGCGAAAGCCTCGTCCGAACTACGTGAGGCCAAGGCGAATATCGAACAACTGATCAATCGAATGACCACGTCTGAAACCCTCATCGCTGAAGCGGTACCCGCGCCACGGATCACGCCGCAAGGGACTGTCGGAAAATCGCTGTCCTATTTTGTACAGCGGCGCAAGGACGGGGTGATGGCAACGCTTTCAGCGGATGAGGGAACGCTTGTGCAGCCTGGCGATGTGGTCCGCGTCGAGGTCGACCGCACAGTACCGAATTCCACGGCATCAATGTCGCGCACGAGCGTGGCGGCAACAGCGCTAAACATCGAGGGCGGCACCACCGCGGTTTCGCAATCCAGCCGGCAGTAAGAGGGCGAAGCTATGTCGCAGATTCATCTCGTAGAATGGTCTGTCTTGCCGGTGCGAAGAAAATGCAGGCTGGAATTCAATCGCCCAAATCCGGGCCAGCGAGCTTTCAGCTTCGCGAAAAAAACGCGCGCGACGACAAACGCGGCGTATCCGATCTGCAAGAACAGCAGGGCCAACAGCAGCTCGATGGCCAACACCTTCAATGAGGCGCCAGTCCACCAGAGCAGTAGGCCATATCCGGCAGAAAGCACTGCTAGGCCGAGTGCAAATCCGCCTAGTCGAACGATGAAGCCGCAGGCAAAGCCTGCGGCCGTGAACAACAGACCTGCGAGCATTCTCGGTAATCCTTGCGATATATCGCGTCGGCGACATGGTCCAAGCGTGTTCTGCCCAGCGTCTATAGAACTGTCCTTCCGATCCCGCGACAAATACTACTTTCAAGATGCATAAACAAATCAATAAGCGCGCCGTGCCTAAAAACTCGGCAGAAACCGCACCGGGCGCGCCAGGATCGCATTTTGGACCCGCCGCCCCCCCTCTTTCGGGAGGATTGGGAGGGCTGGATGCGCCTATAGCCGAGCAAAACGATCGCCGGTTTGATCGAGAAGCGAAGAGTTGCAGGATGACAACTGCAGAAGACTTTGCATGCGATTGGTGCGGTTGTCCCGCAATTGCGCCGCCGCAAAGGCTCAGGGATAGAGACGTCGTCAGGTGTCAACACTGCAAGAAAGCCCTGATGACATGGAAGGCTTATAGGTCTCTCGATGGCTGACAGTTTGAAGTATCTGTCGATCCACGTCTCTTGTGCTGCGGGACGTGCCTGTGGTGGGCAGATTAGTCCGATCTAGTTGCGCTGTGTCTACTGCTTGGGGCGCTCCCGCTCATTCTCCCGATCGCAGGCAGCAGCAAAACCTTCGAAGGACAGAGCGTTTTCTGCGAGGTCTTTGCGTATGTGTCGAATGCCAAATGGGTCCTCTATTTTTCCGCACTTCTGCTTGCGGCAACGGCGCGTTAGCCTGTTCCAAGGGATGTACCGAAACCTGAATTGATCGTTGGTGGTATGGTGGATAGCCCGAGGGGTAAAAGGAAATGAGTGACAAGAATCGTGTTCTTGTGGTGGGCGGCGCTGGCTATATTGGCTCCCATTGCTGCAAAGCGCTGGCTGACGCGGGTTATCGGCCGGTCTGCTTTGATAATTTCTCGACGGGGCATCGGGGCTTTGTCAAATGGGGACCCGTCATCGAAGGCGACATTCGCGATCAGTCGCATCTGGCGGATAGCATCAAGCAACATGGTGTGACCGCGGTTTTACACTTTGCGGCGTCAAGTCTTGTCGCGGAGTCCGTCAGCGATCCTGAGAAATACTATCGCAACAATGTTGAAGGAACGCTGTCGCTGCTGCGCGCCATGCGGCAGACGCAATGCAAGACGTTGGTGTTTTCCAGCAGCGGGGCGGTTTATGGTGAGTCCCACCAAGGCTTGATATGCGAGTCCGAATTGCCGAAACCTGTGAATCCGTATGGCAGAACAAAATTGATCATCGAAGAAATGTTGGCTGATTTTCAGAAGGCATACGCGCTGGCACCAGTTTGCCTTCGTTACTTCAATGCGAGCGGTGCCGATTTATCGGGTGAGATCGGTGAAGATCACGACCCGGAAACGCATTTGATACCGCGCGCCCTGTTGGCCGTCCAAGGAGAAGTCGATGATTTTGCGATCTATGGGGATGACTACGATACACCGGACGGCACGGCGATCCGCGACTACATCCACGTCATGGATTTAGCGCATGCCCACATATTGGCATTGAAGTACCTTGTTTCAGGCGAAGCAGGTGGTTGCTTCAATTTAGGCACGGGCCGGGGGCATTCCGTAAAGCAAATCCTTCGCCAGATTCGCACCGAAACTGGGAGGAATCCCTCCTTTGCCATCAAAGCCCGACGCCATGGAGATCCGCCAGTGCTTGTCGCCGATCCGGCGCGCGCCAAAGCGGTTCTGGGTTTCGCGCCGAAGTATTCGGATCTCTCAACTATCGTTTGCTCAGCGTGGAAATGGCATCAAAGCTTTCGCTGCGCCAAAGCATCCGAGGCAAGGCAGACTGTGCTCTCACGATTTTAGAGTTTATTCGACGCGTTTCACTGAGCCCGATTAAGAACTTCTAACCCATGCGAAGTCGATGCCGATCCGTAAAGAGTATCCAAGCGATAGAGTCATTCTGCGGCTCAAGTCGGAAGGATTAAGCTTCACCGAGATATCGATTCAGCTTTGCTTGCCGCGTGGGTCGGTGGCCGGTCGATACTATCGCCTGAAAGGCGTCCAACACCCCTCACAGGTCAAACGCGATGAGCGGTTGAAGGAATATAGGCGCATGCGCCGCATAGCTCGAAACAAAGAGAAATCGTCGGCTGCAGTGCAAGCCGCTATCGAGCTGAGAAGCGGTCTTGAATTCTCTGCAGCAGTTGGAAAAGCTCGTTCGAAGGGAGCGTCGCTGGAAATGATTGGTGCTTGCCTAGGGATATCGAAGCAGGCATTGCACAAGCAGTGGCAACAGCGGAAATCAACTGGCGGCCAAGGGGCGAATTACCGCTCACGGGGAGACCATGTTAGGTCATAGTGACCGATGCGGTTACCGCAGCGGAGTCTGGGACTGATCCTCCCTGCGAGGGCTGCTTGCTTATTTGGAAATGACTGCCAAGCTATCGAAATTGCTAGAGAGCGTTTTTGGCCTTTTTTCCAAATGCGCCCTGAAATCATTGAATAATCAAGCTGATTTTGATTCCGCCATTCGACCCCGACAAGTCCGATGACTGCAGCCAGCACTAAAGCGCTGAGTTCGTTATCAGATAGCTCTTTTCGGGGCTAAATTTTAAGGTGCGTTTGGAAAGCACGGCAGCGTCGGTTCTCTCCCGCTGCGGGGCGACCGCAACGGTATTGCGAAGACACCATAGTGGCACGGCTGGACTCCCGAGCGAAGCCGGCCAAGCCTATTGAAGCATGACCCAAATGGATCAAGGCGGCTGGAGTTTTGCGAGCCGCTTGTCGAAGCGCTCCCACTGGGATGGCGCGCCGATAAAGCGTATTCCTCCGGCGAAGGCCGCCTTGCCTGAAATGATGTGACGGTGAAGACATAGGCGTATGACTGAGCATACGCCTATTCCGAAGACCTCTCGGCTTGACGTTATCTCGACGGGAGCCCGGCGCCGTTGGACATTGGACGCGAAGCACCGGATCGTGGCGGAGAGCTATAGCGGGCCACGGCTTGTGTCGGTGACGGCGCGGCGAAACGGGCTGTCCGCGAGCCAATTGTTCACGTGGCGCCGGCTGGCTCGGGAAGGCCGGCTTGTCGAGGCGGATGAGACCACAGTGTTTGCACCGGCGATTATCCGAGGCGAATCCCTGGCGGGCAGTCAGACGTCGGTGCCGGAACATGTCGTCCCTGCGGAGAACGTGCCATCTCCGTCCTGTCTGACCACGGCATCAGGCCGGATCGAGATCGTGCTGATGCACGGGCCTCGCGTGATCGTCGACACTGGTGTCGATGCGGCGGCGCTTCGCCGGGTTCTCGATGTGTTGGAGCGCCCATGATCCCACTTCCGCAGGGGGTGCGGGTCTGGCTCGCGACCGGCCACACCGATATGAGGAAGGGGTTTGCGAGCCTGTCGTTGCTGGTGCAGGAGGTGCTGCGGCGCGATCCGCTGAGCGGTCATCTGTTCTGCTTCCGGGGACGTCGGGGCGATCTGTTGAAGGTGATCTGGCACGACGGCCAAGGCGCGTGCCTGTTCACGAAGCGGCTGGAGCGAGGCCGCTTTTTGTGGCCGAGCGTGGCGGACGGCGCGATAACGATCTCTCCGGCGCAGCTCGGCTATCTGCTGTCGGGGATCGATTGGCGCCATCCGCAGGAAAGTTGGCGTCCGACGTCGGTGGGATGATGGATTTGGCTTGCAGGCGATGATGGATGTGATTCCATCGCCTTGTGAAACCCGCGTCTGAATCGCTTCCGTCCGATCTTGCTGCCGCCCACGCGATGATCCTCGCGGAGCGCGCCGCGCGAGTGGAAGCGGAAGCTGTTGCGGCGGGCGCCAAAGCCGAGGCGGCCACCGCTCAGGCGGACCTCTCCAGCCATGAAGCGCTGATCGCCCATCTGAAACTCCAGATCGAGAAGCTGCGGCGCGAACTCTACGGCAGCCGCTCGGAACGCACGGCGCGGCTTCTCGAACAGATGGAACTGCAACTGGAAGACCTGGAGGCCGCCGCAACCGAGGATGAACTGGCAGCGGAGAAAGCGGCGGCGCGAACGGAGACGGTCAAGTCGTTCGAGCGCAGGCGACCTTCGCGCAAACCCTTTCCCGAGCATTTGCCGCGTGAGCGCGTGGTGATTGCTGCGCCCGAGAATTGTCCCTGCTGCGGCTCGGCGAAGCTGTCGAAGCTCGGCGAGGACGTCACTGAGACGCTGGAGGTCGTTCCCAGGTCCTGGAAGGTGATCCAGACGGTGCGGGAGAGATTCTCCTGCCGGAGCTGCGAGACGATCGCGCAGCCACCGGCACCGTTCCATGTGACGCCGCGCGGCTTCGCTGGGCCGAACCTTCTGGCCATGATCCTGTTCGAGAAGTTCGGCCAGCACCAGCCGCTGAACCGGCAGAGCGAGCGATATGCCCGCGAGGGGATCGATCTGAGCGTATCGACACTGGCCGACCAGGTGGGCGCCTGCACGACGGTGCTGCAGCCACTCCACGCGCTGATCGAGGCCCATGTCCTGGCCGCGGAACGGTTGCACGGTGACGACACCACGATCCCGATCCTGGCGAAGGGCAAGACGGTCAAGGGGCACATCTGGACCTACGTCCGTGACGATCGTTCCTTCGGCAGTCGGGCACCGCCGGCGGCGCTGTATTACGCCTCGCGCGACCGACGGCACGAACATCCCGTCCGGCATCTTCGCGACTTCGCCGGCATTCTGCAGGCCGACGCTTATGACGGGTACAACGAGCTTTACGCGGCGTTCCGCTTGCCGGGGCCGATCACATCGGCGCTGTGTTGGGCGCACGCAAGGCGGCAGTTCTTCGAGTTGGCTGATATTGCCGCCAATGCCCGGCGTGGCAAGAAGGCAGCCGCGATCTCGCCTGTCGCGCTGGAGGCCGTCAGGCGCATCGATATGCTGTTTGATATCGAGCGCGGCATCAATGGCCTTGTCGCTGACGAGCGGCGGCGCGTCCGCAAGGAGCAGAGCGCCCCTCTTGTGACGGCCCTGGAAGCCTGGCTGCGGGAGGAGCGTGCCCGCCTGTCGCGCTCGGCCTCCGTTGTCGAGCCGATCGACTACATGCTCAAGCGTTGGGACCGGTTTGCGCGATTCATCGACGACGGCCGGATCTGCCTCACCAACAACGCGGCCGAACGCGCGCTGCGCGGCTTTGCTCTGGGACGCAAATCCTGGCTGTTCGCCGGCTCCGAACGCGGTGCCGATCGTGCCGCTGCCATGGCCACGCTAATCATGACGGCGAAGCTCAACGATATCGATCCGCTGGCCTGGCTTGCCGACGTACTCGGCCGCATCGCCGGCATCCCGCAGGGGCGGCTCCATGAGCTGCTGCCCTGGGAATGGAAACGCACGGCGTCAAATCCCGCCGCCGCTCAGGCAGCCTAACTATCACGTCGGGTCAAAACGGCATCGACGGGCTGCGCGATCTTCTGGCGTGGAATTGGAGTGTCGCACCCGAACGAACTGGGATGGCGGCATGATGCGCATCATCGCAGGCTGGCCGGCTCGACTGCGGTCTCGGCGTCCGCAGTATCGGCGTGGATAGCCTCCCGGATCAGCCGCTCCGTCGTCTGCTCGAAATAGAGCCAGAGGTCCGTGTGCAGGTCAGAAAACTGCCGCCACACCACGGTGTCGAAAAAGCGGCGCGGTGCCCTGACCATGATCGTCGTCGAGCGCTGCCGCGGATATCGGAACGGCCGAATGCCATAACGCCGGCACAAGGCGATGAACAATCGGACCGACCATTGGTCCGGCAAGCTGAACTTCATCTCGACGGCGGGATCGCGGCGGCAGGCCTCCTCGAGCTTGGCCTTCAGCCGCTCTGCCGCGGCTTCGGCGGCATCACGTTCTCCCGCAGTGGTCGCGCCGAAATATAGCGCTTCCACCTTCTTTAGCCGCTCCCGAAGCTGCTCTTCGATCAGCATAACCTCGCTCCTTGATAGAAACGAGGCCATCGCACGAACCGGCCGTCAATCGCGGAAAATACGCCGTCCACACATCATTGCACGGCCGGCCTGGAGTTCGGACCAGAGTCTCCCGCGGCCTTGGGCGGATGCTTACGATAAAGCCGACCATCACCACATTCGGGGTGGGCCCGTGCGTGTCGACTCAGTGAAGATCACGGGCGTGCGGTCGCGGACTTGCGATGCGTTCGTCCGGGGCTCGGAGCCCGGATAGAAGACGCAGCGCGACGGATCGTCGGAGAAATAGACAAAGGCTCGCGTTCGGCTGGCCGAGTCCTGAACCTCGAACGACTCGGCGCGCTCGACCAGCTTCCAGTGCTTCGAGAAGGGTCTTAGTTGGCGTTCCATTCGGTAATTTTAGCAGGCTGGAGACAACGCCTAGCTAGTCTGCTCAACACCGAGGACAACGAGAAGAGTTTTGCAAACGTCTCAGAAGTGGCCGGAAATGGCCGGATCAAAAGACAGGGGGTTTGCAAAACTAGGTGAGAGATTTCAACGGCCTAGCCCGAAAGCCGTTGTGCTACCGTTACACCATTCCCCAATAATTGCTTCAATGACATCAATATCTTACACGAATGTCCGAGCAATCGGCTGGAGCGGGATTTTGCAAATCGCCGCTTTCGCTGGTGCGTCGTTCTACTCGCTCGGTCCGGGCCTTGGCAAGCGCGGAAGGAGGGGTTTTTGGGACGGCGTACATGGCGAGGCAGCAGGTGCCGCCCAGACGAACTCGCCGTCATTGCGAGCTGCGCGAGGCAACCATCATGCCGCAGAAAGAATGGATTGCGTCGTTCGCTTCGCTCCTCGCAATGACGGTTCTTGCCATCACGCGGGCCTACAACGCGCAGCTACTTGATCTTCTCATACGCCGCGGCGAAATCGGCCAGCGGCATGGGAATCGTGATGGTTTCCTTGGCCATATTCTGGAACGAAACCTTCAACTGCTTGCCGGATTTCAACGCGGCCAGCACGTCAGGCGAAATCTGGAGGTTGGCGTAGCAGCCGCGCGCCTCGCAGGTCTGGATCTGCAGCTCGGACGTCTTGCCGTCGTCGACCTGAAGCTTGGCGCCGGCCGGCAGGTTGAGCCCGAGCGGCAATTGCACCAGCGCGATCGGCGCGCGGGTTTCGGCTGATACGCGGACATTGATCAGCACGATCAACTGGCCGGTCTTGGTCAGAACCGCGCTCTGCTCGATCGCGCATTCGAGCGGCGCGCCGCGGCTTGCGCTGCTGCACCGCGCAACCCAGCCGGGAGGGGCGGGCGTGTTGGCGGGCGCTCCATCGGCCGCGGCGGGAGCCGGGGTTGCCTGCGCCGTGGGCGCCGCGTTTTTGGCTTTGGCCGATTGCGCCTGGCCATGGCCGGGCCATCCGAATGTCAGGGCCAACGCGACGACAAACTTTACTGAAATCTTCACTAATCCGGCTCCGAAATGAACGTCCTTCGGATGTGCCGGCCACCGACCAAAGTCAAGTCATTCGGCGGCTTGCTTGACGGGGTCGCGTTCGCCCGGATCAGCATCCCGGTCCGGATTGGCCGACCGGCTCCAGCGCGCAAACGCATTCGAGAGCCGGTCGAGATAAACGTAAACCACCGGCGTCGTGAACAGCGTCAGCGCCTGGCTGACGATCAGGCCGCCGACCATGGCGTAACCCAGCGGCTGGCGGATTTCCGATCCGGTGCCGGTACCGAGCATCAGCGGCACGCCGCCAAGCAGCGCCGCCATCGTCGTCATCATGATCGGGCGAAACCGCAGCAGCGCGGCCTTGCGGATCGCGGCTTCAGGCTCCAGGCGCTCGTCGCGTTCGGCCGTGATGGCGAAGTCGATCATCATGATGCCGTTCTTCTTCACGATGCCGATCAGAAGCACGATGCCGATCAGGGCGATCAGGCTGAAATCGAATCCGAACAGCATCAATATGGCGAGCGCACCGACGCCGGCGGACGGCAGCGTGGACAGAATGGTGATCGGGTGGATGTAACTTTCGTAGAGAATGCCGAGGATCAAATACACCACCACGAGGGCTGCAAGGATCAACAGCGGCACGGTGCCGAGCGACTGCTGGAACGCCTGCGCCGTGCCCTGGAAGCTCGACTTGAGCGTCGCCGGCGCGCCAAGCTCAGCCATCGCCTTCTGCACCGCGTCGGTCGCCTGGCCCAGCGCCACGCCCTGCGCCAGGTTGAAGCTGATCGTGGTCGCCGGAAACTGGCCCTGATGGCTGATCGACAACGGCCGCACCGGCACGCTGGTCCAGGTGGCAAAGGCCGACAGCGGCACCTGGTCGCCGGTGGCTGGCGATTTCACATAGATCTTGTTCAGCGTGTCGAGACTGCCCTGCAATTCCGGCAGCACTTCGAGCACCACCTTGTAGGTGTTGAGCTGCGTAAAGTACTGCGTCACCTGGCGCTGGCCGAACGCATCATACAGCGTGTCGTCGATCAGTTGCGGCTGGACGCCGTAGCGCGAGGCGGTATCGCGGTTGATCTTCAGCTCCAGCGTGGTGCCGTTGGTCTGCTGGTCGGTGGCGACGTCGCGAAGCTCGGGCAGCGTCTGCATCTTCGCCAGGATCTTCGGCGCCCACTCGTTCAGTTCGGCAAGGTCGGCGTCCTGCAGCGTGAACTCGAACTGGGTCCGGGTCGGCCGGCCGCCGAGCCGCACGTCCTGCGCCGCCTGCATATAGAGGCGGGCGCCCTCGACCTTATCGAGTTGGGGACGGAGGCGGGCGATGATCGCTTGCGCAGACGCCTTGCGCTCGTCGCGCGGCTTCAACGTGATGAACAGATTGCCATTGTTGCCGGCGCGGCCGCTGCCGCCGATCACCATCGCGACCGAGGCCACATCGGGATCGGCCTGCACGATCTTGCCGAGTTCCTCCTGGCGCCGCTTCATGTCGGCGAAGGAGATGTCCTGGCTGGCCTCCGAAGTAGCCGTGATCAGGCCGTTGTCCTGCTGCGGAAAGAAGCCCTTGGGGATGATGACGAACAGATAGACCGACAGACCGAGGGTAGCGAAGAAGATCATCAGCGTCGTGAACTTCCAGCGCAGCGCGAGATCGAGACCGCGCTCATAGGTGTGCAGCATCGCGTCGAAGCCGCGCTCGCTCCATTGATAGAACCGGCCGTGCCTGACCTCGCCGTGCGCGCGCAGGAAGCGCGAGGCCATCATTGGCGTCAGGGTCAGCGACACGATCATCGACACCAGGATGGTCATCGCCAGCGTCACCGCGAACTCGCGGAACAGCCGGCCGATGATGCCGCCCATCAGCAACAGCGGGATCAGCACCGCGACCAGCGAGACGCTGATCGAGACGATGGTGAAGCCGATTTCACGGGCGCCCTTGAAGGCGGCGGCAAGCGGCTTTTCGCCTTGCTCGATGTATCGCGTGATGTTCTCCAGCATCACGATGGCGTCGTCGACCACGAAGCCGACGGCGATGGTGAGCGCCATCAGCGAAAGATTGTCGAGCGAATAGTCGAATACCCACATCAGCGCGCAGGCGCCGAGCAGCGCCAGCGGCACCGTCACGGCCGGAATCACAGTCGCCCAGAAACTGCGCAGGAAGATGAAGATCACCATGACGACCAGCGCGATGGTGAGCAGCAAAGTGAATTGCACGTCGTGCACCGCTGCGCGGATAGTCTGGGTGCGATCGCTGATGACGTCGATCTTGATTGCCGATGGAATCGCAGCGACCAGCCGCGGCAACTCCGCCTTGATCTTGTCGACGGTCTCGATGACGTTGGCGCCGGGCTGCTTGTACACGATCAGGAACACGCCGCGCTTGCCATTGGCCCAGGCCGCCTGCTTGGCGTCTTCCGGCCCGGTAACGGCCTGGCCGATATCGCGGATTCGCAACGGGCCGCCGTTGCGATAGGCGATGATGACGTCGTTCCAATCCTTTGAGTCCGGCAACTGGTCGTTGGCGTAAATGGTGTAGGCGCGGCGGTCGCCGTCGATATTGCCTTTGGGGCTGTTCACAGTCGTGATCGCAATCTGGTTGCGTACGTCCTCCAGCGACAGCCCCTTGGCGACGAGCTTGGCCGGGTCGATCTGAATGCGGATCGCCGGCTTCTGCTGCCCGCCGATGATGACCTGAGCGACGCCGGAGATCTGGCTGATCTGCTGCGCGAGCTGGGCATCGACGGCGTCGCTGACTGATGTCAGCGGCAGCGTGTCCGACGTCGCCGACAGCAGGAGCACGGGCGAGTCGGCCGGGTTGACCTTGCGATAGATCGGTGGCGAGGGCAGGTTTTTCGGCAACTGGCCGCCGGCGGCATTGATCGCCGCTTGCACGTCGTTCGCGGCGGCATCGATCGAGCGGTTGAGATCGAACTGAATATTGATCGCCGTCGTGCCGAGATAGCTGGTCGATGTCATCTGCGCGACGCCGGGAACCTGCGCGAGTTGACGCTCCAGCGGCTGCGCCACCGACGAGGCCATGGTTTCCGGGCTGCCGCCGGGCAGGGAGGCTGTCACCTGGATGGTCGGAAAATCGACCTGCGGCAGGGGCGCGACCGGCAAAAGCGGATAGGCGACGAGGCCGACGAACATGATTCCGGCCATCATCAGCGAGGTGCCGATCGGGTAGCGAATGAAGGGCGCGGAGATCCCGCCGCTCATTCTCGGGCATCCCTGGATTGGGCTGGCTCCGAACTGGCGACCGCCGTCGTGACTGACGTGCCCGGCTGCACCTTGAACTGGCCCGCCGTGATCACCCGCTCGCCGGGCGACAGTCCCTCATCGACGACGGAACGTCCGTCGATCGAGCGTGTCACCTTGATCTTGCGGAGCTCGGCCTTGTTGTCCTGGTTGACCGTGTAGGCATAGAGACCATCGCTGCCATGCTGCACGGCGTCGTCGGGAACCACGGTCGCGTCCTTCAGCGTTGCAACCAGCAGCCGGGTCGAAACCGACTGGCCCGGCCACAGCGCGTGATCCTTGTTGTCGAACACCGCCTTGAGCCTGATCGTTCCGCTCGACGTGTCAACCTGGTTGTTGATCAGCGAAAGCGTGCCGGTGGACAGCACCCGCTTGCCGTCGGTGGAGAGCGCGATCGTTTTGGGAGACCCGGCTGCCAGCGCGGCCTTGATCTCCGGCAACTGGTCTTCCGGCGCAGTGAAAATCACCGCGATCGGCTCGATCTGGGCGATGCTGACAATGCCGGTCTGCGTCGCGGCGTTGACGATGTTGCCGACATCGACCTGGCGCAGGCCGGCAATGCCCGAGAACGGCGCCTTGACGGTCGCGTAATCGAGCTGCGTCTGCGCATTGGCGATTGCTGCATCGTCGCCGGCCACCTGCGCCGTCAGTTGCGCGACCAAAGCACGCTGGGTATCCGTTTGCTGGCGGGTCGCGAACTCACCGAGCCGGGTGGAGCGCTGCAGGTCGAGGTTGGCATTGGCGAGATTGGCCTGGTCCTGCGCCTTCTTGGCCTTGGCCTGATCGAGCGCAGCCTGGAACGGCCGCGGATCGATCTCGACCAGCGTGTCGCCTTCGCGAACGAACTGGCCTTCCTGAAACGCGATCCTGTTGATCTGGCCGTCGACCCGGGTGCGGACCAGCACCGTGTTGAAGCCTTGAACGGTGCCGAGGCCGGTCAGATAGACAGGAAAATCGGCCTTCTCGACAGTGGCGATCTTGACGGGAACGGCGACATGGGCCGGAGCACGCTGTTGGGCATTGGCCTGTGCGGCGTGGTTCTCGCCGTGGAAGCGCTGCCAGCCCAGGTAACCCAGCGCGCCGATCGCTGCGAGCAACAAAACCCAACGGACGGTGTGCGACCTCGACATGCCTGACTCACAGGTTCAGGAAAAAGACCAATGGTTGCTCAGGAAGAGTTCCCATCAGGACGAGTTCCCATCAGGGCAGATATAAAGTGCGCGCGTTTGAGGTGTACAAACACTAAGGCTTGAGAATCCTAAACAATCGGAAAGGTTTGAAGCCGCGGTGCGCATGGTTCGGCGCCGCCAAATCTCTCGCGATCTCCGGCGTGAATTTCGCGCAGGGTCGAATACGCGATTGGTTGCAGCGGAGTTCTTAGAACCATTTCAAACTACAGATTAGAATCGCTGTGATCTGAGCGGATTCAACCGGAGTCCTGCTCCAATCGCGTTGACCCAAAATTTCTCGCTCGGTACCTACCGCGGGACTACTCGCCGCATGTCGACTTGCGTGAATTGAAATTGATCAGAGGCATAATGAATTTTGCGAAGGCACCGAGGTCGCGTCGCTTTGAAGCGACGATCAACTCGGTCGGCCGAACGCTCGGAAGCAATCCGCCGCTATTTAATCGCTACGTGGCCTCCGGCGGGCACCATTTCGGCCTCCATGTCGACAACGCGGTGAGGGGAGATCGTCTCACCGGCCAGCGGATCCGGACCGACCCGTCGGTGACGCTGTTTCTGTCGGAGCCGGACGAGTACGACGGGGGCGGGCTGGTGGTCGAGGGTCTCTGCGGGTCGCACGAAATCAAGCTCGCGCCCGGGGACCTCGTGCTTTATCCTGCGTCTAGCTTGCATCTGGTCACGCCGGTCACACGAGATATGCGCGTGGCGTCTTTTGTCTGGCTGCAGAGCATGGTACGAGATGCTCACGCCCGCAGCCTGATCTTCGATCTCGACACCTCGATCCAGGCCCTGGTGGAGCGGCTTGGGCGAGACGACCCTGAAACGGTCAAATTGACCGGTATCTATCACAACCTGATCCGCTACTGGGCCGAAGTATGAATATGTCACTTTCTCGCACGACACTTACGGTGATCTCGACGCTGGCGATGCTATCGCTGGCGATGCCGTCCTCGGCCCAGCAGGGCACGGCTCCCGCAGCCCCGTCCGCGGTCCAGCAGGCTCCCGCCGTTTCGCAAACCCCTGCGGCGCCAGTCCAGGCAGCGCAGCCGGCTCAGGCCCCAGCGGCGAGCGCCGGCGTGACCGCACCTTCGGATGCGACCGCCGCACCGGCCGATCGTGAAGGCAAATTGTCGAAGGCGGCGGCCGCCGTGCCGCGCGAGTTGTCGCCGTGGTCAATGTATCAGGATGCCGACGTCGTGGTGAAGGCCGTGATGATCGGTCTTGCCTTTGCTTCGCTGGTGACCTGGACCATCTTCATCGCCAAGATGTTCGAGCTGACCGTGGTTCAGGGTAAGCTGCGCAGGGCTCTTGCCAAGATCGCCGACGCACGGTCGCTGGCGGAAGCGCAATTCGCGCTGGGCGCCAAGGGCAGCGTGCTGGCATCCTTCCTTGCAGCGGCGATGCGCGAGGCGCGGCTGTCGGCCGGCATCTCGAGCGACGCGGGCATCAAGGAGCGCGCCGCTTCCAGTTTTGCTGAAATCGTGCGCGCCGAGGCACGGCGCATCCGGCTCGGCATGGGACTGTTAGCGACCATCGGCGCGACGTCGCCCTTCGTCGGACTGTTCGGCACCGTCTGGGGCATCATGAACAGCTTCATCGGCATTTCGAAATCGCAGACCACGAACCTGGCCGTGGTGGCGCCCGGCATCGCCGAAGCGCTGCTGGCCACCGCCATCGGTCTCGTCGCCGCGATCCCCGCCGTCATCATCTACAATCACTTCGCGCGGGTTACCAAAGGCTACCTGGAACTGGTCAACCGGGCGTCGGGCGTTGCGGGGCGGCTATTGTCGCGCGATCTCGACCGCACACACGTCAGCGGCGGGCAGCGCGCCCGCGGGGCAGCGGAGTAGGCAATGGGCGCCTCGATCGCAGACACCGACGTCGATGACGACAGCGATTTTGCGGAATCGCACGAAATCAACGTCACGCCGTTCATCGACGTCATTCTCGTCCTGCTGATCATCTTCATGGTCGCGGCGCCGCTATCGACCGTCGACCTGCCGATCGATCTGCCGACGTCGACCGCCACCCCGCAGAAGAAGCCGGACAAGCCGACTTATGTGAGCATCAAGCCGGATCTCTCGGTTGCGATCGGGGAAAACATGGTCAAGCGCGTCGACCTGGTGCGCTCGCTCGATGCGATGCCGGATGCCAGCAAGGAGCGCCACGTCTTTCTGCGCGCCGATCGCGCGGTACCCTATGGCGAGTTGATGGACATTCTCGAAATCCTGCGCGCCGGCGGCTATTCGAAGATCAAGCTGGTGGCGCTCGAAGGTGTTCCAGATGGAGCGGCGTCGCAAGCGGCGGCGCCGGCAAAGCCTTGACCGGTCTCGACGAGCAAAAGCCATCCCGGCGGCTCTGGATTTCTGCCGCGGTGATCGCGCTCGCGCTTCACATCGGGGGAGCAGCGCTGGCGATTGTGCATTTGCAGACCGAGGAAGCCGATGACGCCCTCGGCGCAACGGCGATCGAGATCGGGCTCGAAATGGCCTCCGTCCGTCGGGAGGTGACCGACCTCCCACCGGGGCCGGACACCGATGCTTCCGCGGCTTCGCCTCAGCTCTCCGAACAGAAGGCCGAGGTCAAGGAAACCGAACTCCCGCAGGACAAGCCGACCGAGCCCGAAGAGGCCGACCGGGTGGTGACGGAGAACGAGTCGAAGAAGCCGAAAGAGGACGATCCGAAGATCGCGGCGGTGCAGACCTCGGCTTCCACCGAGTCGGTTGCCTCCGAAGCCACCGCGACGCCGAGTTCGGAGGCGATTCCGGAAGGGCAGCATTCCGTCGCGCCGGTGATCGGCACTGGCGAGAGCGCGCGGCGCGCACGCGCGACCTGGCAGAAGGAGCTGGTCGCGCATCTCGACAAGCACAAGCGGTACCCGAAGGAACGGCAGCAAAAATCCGCCGAGATCCAGATTCGCTTCACGCTCGACCGCATGGGCCACGTGCTCTCGACCGATATCGAAAAAGGTTCGGGCGATACGGCCTTCGACGAAGCGGCGCTGGCGATGCTGCGGCGCTCCGATCCGGTGCCGATGCCGCCACCGGTGATCGCCGACGAAGGTCTGACCTTCACCTTGCCCGTGATCTTCCGCGTCAAGAGCAAGAGCTGACGTTCGCGCCTTGCTGGGAAGCCGTAGCCCGGATGAGCGCAGCGACATCCGGGGGCGGTGCTAGCCAAATTCAATAGCCGGTTGTTTGTCACTGCTGTTCCCGGGGTCGCTTCGCTCGCCCGGGCTACAGGTTTGGTTTAGATCGGATAATGCTGTGGTCCCGTCTCGATCGTGATCCAGCGCAACTCGGTGAATTCGGCGATGCCGGCCTTGCCGCCGAAGCGACCATAACCTGATGCCTTGACGCCGCCGAACGGCATCTGCGCCTCGTCGTGAACCGTGGGGCCGTTGACATGGCAGATGCCGGAATCGATCCGTTTGGCGACCTCGAAGGCGCGGGCGATGTCGCGGCCGAATACGGCGGCTGATAGTCCGTACTCGGTGTCATTGGCGACGCGCACGGCTTCGTCCACACCGTTGACGCGCACGACGCAGACCACCGGCCCGAACGACTCCTCGCCGTAGATGCGCATCGACGAGTTGACGCCGTCGATGACAGTTGCCGACATCAGCGTGCCCTCGCTGCGCCCGCCTGCAACCACCTTGGCGCCCTTGCTGACGGCATCGTTGATCAGGGCCTGGATGCGGGCCGCAGCATCGGTGCCGATCAAGGATCCCAGCGGCGCATTGCCCTTGCGGGGATCGCCGGCGACCAGCGACCCGGCTTTCGCCGCGAGTTTTGTCACGAAAGTGTCGGCGATCTTCTCGTCGACGACGAGGCGTTCGGTCGACATGCAGATCTGGCCCTGGTTCATGAAGGCGCCGAACGCAGCCGCGGCAACGGCCGCGTCGATATCGGCATCGTCGAGCACGATCATCGGCGCCTTGCCGCCAAGTTCGAGCAAGGCCGGCTTGAGATATTTCGCCGCGACCTGCGCGATAATGCGGCCGACCCGCGTCGAGCCGGTGAAATTGACCCGGCGCACCGCGGGATGGCCGATCAGCATTTCGATCAGGGCCGGCGCGTCTTCCGGCGCGTTGGTTATAACGTTGAGGACGCCCGGCGGCAGACCGGCGTCGCGCAAGCACTCCGCGATCAGCCGATGGGTGCCCGGGCAGATTTCGGAGGCCTTCAGCACCACGGTGTTGCCGCAGGCCAGCGGCAGCGCGATCGCGCGTACGCCGAGGATGACCGGCGCGTTCCACGGCGCCATGCTCAGCACCACGCCGGCGGGCTGGCGTACCGCCATCGCGATGCAGCCCGGCTTGTCCGAGGGGATAACTTCGCCCGAAA
Organism: Bradyrhizobium sp. AZCC 1610; assembly: GCF_036924515.1. Classification (NCBI taxonomy): domain Bacteria; kingdom Pseudomonadati; phylum Pseudomonadota; class Alphaproteobacteria; order Hyphomicrobiales; family Nitrobacteraceae; genus Bradyrhizobium; species Bradyrhizobium sp. AZCC 1610. The sequence continues at coordinate 2,478,183 of NZ_JAZHRR010000001.1, forward strand.
TCTGCGTGGTCATGGCGGCGGCCTCGCGCAGCATGCTGGCAGCGAGGTGGACGTTGAAGCCGGCCCAGCCGGCGGTCGCGCCGGTTTCGGCGGCCATCAGCTCGATGAACTGCGGTGCCTTCGATGCCAGAAGATCGGCGGCTTTCAGCAGGATCGCTCGCCGGGCATTCGGGCCGGTGGCGGACCAGGCCGGAAAGGCCGCAGCGGCGGTGTCGGCCGCGCGCCTGGCATCCGTGATCTGGGCGGCCGCGGCGCGGCTTGCCACGTCACCCGTGACCGGATTCAGGCGATCGAACGTTCCGCCGTTCGACGCCGGAACATCCTTGCTATCGAGCAGCAGTGAGATTTCGTACATGGCTTTCTCTCCTCAAGCGTGGCGTTATGATGATGGTGTGGCGGCCGGCGCTACGCCGCCGAGATAGGCGCGCTGGACGGCGGGATCAGACTTCAGATGATCGGCGGTGCCGTGGCCGACGATGACGCCGTTTTCCAGCACATAGCCGCGGTCGGCGATCCGCAGGCTTTGCTGCGCGTTCTGCTCGACCAGCAGTAATCCGACGCCGGCCTCGTGCACCCGCCGCAGCGTGGCGAACAACTCCTGCACCATGGCGGGCGAGAGCCCGAGCGACGGCTCGTCCAGCAAAAGGATATCCGGATTGGACATCAGTGCGCGGCCGATGGCGAGCATCTGCTGTTCGCCGCCGCTCATGGTGCGCGCGATCTGGGCGGCGCGTTCGCGCAGGCGGGGAAACAGCCCGAGTACCTGTTCACGCCGCGCCGCTTCGCCCTCGCGGGCGCGCTTCGGATTGGCGCCGAGCAGGAGATTTTCCTTCACCGAGAGGTCACCGAAGATGCCGCGGCCCTCCGGCACCAGCGCCAGCCCGCTCTCGACGATGTCGTGCGCGGCAAGCGTGGAGATATCGCGGTCGCCGAGGCGCACCTGCTTGCCCGGAAGCGTCCGCACAACGCCCGCGATGGCCTTCAGCAGCGAGGTCTTGCCCGCGCCGTTGGCGCCGAGGATCGTCACGATCTCGCCGCGCCCGACGTTCAGCGCAACGCCGTCGAGCGCGCGATGCAGGCCATAGGCCAGGCTGAGATTGGCGACCTCAAGCATCGGCGGCCACCCTGCCAAGATAGGCTTTTACGACCGCCGCATGGCTCAGAACATCGGTGGTTGCGCCTTCGGCGATCTTGCGGCCACTGCTCATCACGACACAGCGATCGCACAGCGCGCGCACCGCGTTCATCACATGCTCGACCAGCACGATGGTGATCCCGTCCGATTTCAACGACCGGATCAGGTCGATGCCGATCATGAGTTCGGATGGATTTAAGCCCGCGAGCCATTCGTCGAGCAGCAGAAGCCGCGGCTTGGCGGCGAGGGCGCGGGCGAGTTCGAGGCGCTTGCGGTCGATATAGGTGAGGTCGGCCGCCGGCCGCCGGTCGTGCCCGGCAAGGCCGACGCGGTCGAGGAGGGCGTCGATCCGGACCTCGGCCTCGGCGGCGGGCAGATGAGGTTTCTGAAACGCCAGACCGGCCTTAATGTTTTCGCGGCAATCCATGCCGTCGAGCACGCGGACGAGTTGAAATGTCCGCGCCAGGCCAAGCCGCGCGATCCGGTACGACGCAAGGCCCGTGATGTCCCGACCCATCAGGCGGATGGCGCCGGAATCGGGACGCAGCACGCCGGACATCAAATTGAGCGCTGTGGTTTTGCCCGACCCGTTGGGGCCGAGCAGGCCCATGATTTCGCCTTGCCCGACGGCAAAGCCGAGATCATTCACCGCGACCAACCCGCCGAAGGCGCGCCGCAGGCCGTCGACTTCGAGTACCCGCGTTGTGCTATCCCGGCTCATGCGGCCACCCGTCTGGTGGTTTTGCCGTCCGGCGTCGCCGCCAGCTTCTCGAACAATCCCGCGACGCCCCGCGGCAGCATGTAGACGATCAACAGGAAGATGCAGCCGAGGATGATCGTGAACGTGTTCGGAAAGCGCGCGCTCAGCAGCTCGAACAGCAGCGTCAGCGGCACGGCGCCGAGCACCGGTCCCCACAGTCGGTGCGCGCCACCGAGCAGCGCCATGATCAGCACCTGAAACGAGATCATCGAATTGAAGGCGATCGATGGTTCGATATAGGTCCATCGCGGCGCCATGATCGCGCCGACCAGCGTCATGACGGTGGCGCTGATCGTGAACAATGCGACCTTGGCGAAGGTGGTGTTAATCCCGCAATGCTTAGCGACCGTCTCGTCCTCGCCGATCACCCGCAGCGCAAAGCCTAAGCGCGAGCGCGCGATCAGCCAGCCCAGCAGGAACACGGCGGCCGTGAGCGCCAGCAACTGCCAGTAAATATCGGCCTGAGTGATGTCGACGAAGACATAGCGCCCGAGCACGCGCGATTTGTTGACCTCGAACCAGACCACGAGCTGGCGGATCAACTCGGTCAGGCCGAACGTGAAGATGACGAAGTACACGCCGCTCAGGCGCAGCGTCGAGAGCCCGACGATGGCAGCCACGAAGGCGCCGAGCGCCGCCGCGATCAGCAGCACCAGCGGCCAGGGCAATATCTCGCCGAGCACGGCGACGGTATAGGCACCGACGCCGAAGAAGGCGGTCGTCGCCAGCGAGACGTAGCGTGTCGGGCCTGAGAACATGCTCCAGGCCGTCGCCAGCACGGTGTATTGCAAGAGGCTGATGGCGAGCGCGAGATAATAGGCGTTGCCGAGACGCGGCACGAAGGCCAGCAGCACAAGGGCTGCGAGCGCAACGACGCCGAAGCCTGCGGTTCGCGCGTTCATCGTGTTGCCCTGCCAAACAGGCCGGCGGGTTTCACCAGCAGCACGGCGAGAAACAATGCAAAATTGACCGCTAGCGTCAGGCCGGGATCGACATAGGAGGCAACCAGCGCCTCGCTCAGACCAAGCGCAAGGCCCGCGACCAGGCAGCCCAGCATGTTGCCGACGCCGCCCATCACGACGACGATCAATGCCTTCATGGTGAAGACCACACCGGATGATGCGCTGAAGGTGAGGAATGTGCTGACCAGAACGCCCGCGGCGGCCACCAGCGCGCCGCCCAATGCAAACGTGAGCGCGGAAGCCTGCGACACGTTGATCGCGACAAGCTGGGCGGCAAAAGGATCGACGGCAACGGCACGGACCGCCGTGCCGGCGCGGGTCCGCGTCAGCGCCAGATAAAGCGCGAGGCCAAGCAGAATGGTGATGCCGAGTGCGGCGAGGCGGTTGGCCGCGACGGTCTCGCCGAGAAACTGCACGGGGAAGGCAAGGAACGAGTAGCTGTAATAGGCGCCGCCGAATAGCGCGACCATCGAGCCCTGAATCACGAAGGTGAGCCCGAAGGTCGCGAGAATGCTGTCGACCTCAAGCGCGTCGCGGTTGGGCGCGCGGCGCACCAGCGGCGTCAGCAGCAGCTTGTAGATGGCGAAGTTCAGCAGGAAGGCCGCGGGCACGATCAGCACCAGTCCGACAAACGGACTGACGGCCCAGCCCGTAAACAGCCAGTGCGACGCAAAGGCCGCCGCAATCAGAAACTCGCCATAGGAGAGGTTCATGATCCGCGCAACGCCGTACTGGAGCGTGAGCCCCATGGCGATGAGCGCATACATGCCGCCCAGCATCAGGCCGGTCAGGATGGCGTTCGTCATGACAGAACCGGCCGCGTTGGCGTGACGTTACGGCGCCACCCAAGCCGGCTTCGGCACGATCGCGGTGCGCGCGCCTTCGTTCTTTGCCGGAGCGATGCCGTAGAACTCGCCGTCCTGCCACTGGCCGACCCACCAGTAGCGCGTCGGCATGTTGTTCTCGAGCTTGACCTTGCCGATCACGGTATCGAACGAGCCGGTCTGAAGGTCCTTGATGACGGCGGCGCGGTCGATCTTGCCGACGCGCTCGATCGCCTGCTGCAGCATCTGCAGGCTGGCGTAGGTGACCGCGCTGGCCCAGCGGTCCGGCTCGGCGCCGTTGGCGGCGGAGGCCTTGTGGCGGGCGAGGTAGTCCTTGATCGCCGGGCTGTCGCCGCTCCAGCCGCCGATGCCCATCACGCCTTCGGTGTTCTTGCCGAATTTCTGGCGATAGAGCGGGAAGGCGGTACCGACGCCGGTATAGAATATTTTCGGATTGAAGCCGGTGATCCGCGATTGTTCGGTCAGCGCCAGCGTATCCGGCGGATAGCTGAAGGCGATGAAGACATCCGGATTGAGCGCTTTCACTTCGTTAATGATCGGAGCGAGATCCTGCGTGCCGATCGGGTAGCTCTTGTCGTAGGCGAGTTTGAATTTGGCATTGGTGAGCGCCGGCCGCGCCGCGCTCGACAGGTCGATACCGAAGCCGTCGGCGATGCTGACCATCGCGACCGTGTCGCCGATCTTCTTTTCGTCGCGCAGCTTGGAAAGCAGTTCGACCAGTGTCTTGGCGGAATCCGCTGACGTGCCGAGCAGCCAGAAACTGTTGGGCCAGCGTTTTGCGAGTTCCGGCGCGCGGTCGGTCACGGCAGTCGCGGCGAGGTGCGGATAGCCTTCGCGATTGAGCGTCGGGCCGACCGCCAGATTGAGGCCGGTGCCCCATGGCGGCAGGATGAAATCGACCTTGTCCTGATTGATCAGCCGCTCGAGCGCGCGCACGGCCTCTTCGGCGTTGGAGCGGTCGTCGTACTGCACGACCTCGATCGGGACGCGCTTGTCGCCGAGCTTGATGCCGCCGGCGGCGTTCACTTCCTTCACCCACAATTCGTAGTTGGGGATCGTGGTGACGGCAGCACCGCCGGTGTTGGGCCCGGTGCGCGAAATCGCGTAGCCGATCTTGATCGAGGTTTGCGCTTGCGCGATGGCGGCCAGGCCGAGGGTGGCGGCGCAGGTGGCGGCCGCGAACAGGGCGGCGCGCCGCGTCAGAAATGTCGTCATGTTCTCCTCCCGGGGATGCTTCGGTGGCGCCATTGGCTGGCGCTCGTGATCGCCCTGACGTTAGGGGAGGTCATAGGAGGCTTGGAATTGGACGAAACCGGGTAAAGATTGTACTTTTCGGGTAATGCCCCGGTTTACTGGCGGCGGATTGTCTCAGGAGACGGGACCATGTCGGTATCACTAGGGCTGAACGGACTGCCGGTCGGCATCGCGCTGGCGGTGCGTGCGGAGGCATTTTCGGCATCCTTGGCGGCACGATCGTGGGTGATCCGTCAGAAGTCCGGGCGTCGCGCGCATCTGTTGCTGCTGCAATCGGATCGTGGCCGTGCGTCATGGCACGGGACCGGCGTTGCACTTGAAGCGCCAGCGCTGCTTTGGCTGCCGGGGAGCATCGATGCGACGGTGGAAGTAGGGCCGGGCGCGCACGGGTTCCTGTTGTCGGTAGACGATGATTTCCTGATCAAGATCGTCGCAGGCAATGCCGAGGCGCTGCATCTGCGCAGGACCACCGAGCGCGTTGCATTGATCGCCGGCGAGGCGCTTCCGCCATATCTCGACACGATCGCTGAATCATGCCGCGCCATCGTGGCGGAGCTGCGCACGCCGGGCTTTGGCGGCGCGACGCTGATATCCTCGCATTTGCTGCTGCAGTGTTTGCAACTTTGGCGGCTCAGCGCCTCGCACGATGAGCGTCACGAGGTGGCGGCGCGCGGCGGCGGTCCGGCGCTGGTCGGCAATTTCCTGCAAATGGTCGAGCTGCATTATCGTGACGGCTGGCCGGTGGCGCGCTATGCGGACGCCCTTGGCGTCACGTCGGACAAGCTGCACGCCCATTGCCAGCGCGAGAAAAATTGCGGCCCGCGCGCGATCATCCACGAGCGCCTGGTCCGCGAGGCCTGCACGCGGCTGCAGCAGCTCGATCTTCCCGTCGAGCAGATCGGATACGGTCTGGGTTTCCGCGATCCGGCCTATTTCAATCGCTTCTTCCGCAAGTACCGCGGCGCATCACCGGGGAATTATCGCCGGCAAATACGACTGGAGCACGCGCGCAGCGGCCCTTCCTACGCGGCGTGGCCATGAAGCGATTGTATCGCGGAAATTCAACCGGCGCGGGAATGCGTCCGCGTCAGCGCCAGAAGTAGCGAATGCTGACATAGACCACGGCGAGGCACGCAAAGATCAGCGCCACCGGAAGCCTTGGTTTTGTCACCGGGCCGGATGCGGCAGCTTTGGGCCGCGGGGGCGGCCTTCGGAACGCGGTGACGTTGCCGGCTTCGGTGACCGGCTCGCTCGCGCGCGAGGGAATTTCGGGTGGCGTTCCGGAGCCGCCCATCTCGGCATAATAGCTCTTGTACATGAGCTGGATGGTGGCCTCGGACGCGTCCGCCTCGGTCATCCTCGCGAGCAACAACTGCCTGTAGCCTTCAAGAAAGTTCTGCGCCTCGGCGGGCAGGGCGGAAAACCCGTTGAGCTTGGCCAGCATTTTCCAGGTTGCGAAATCTGCCCTCGCGCGGGTGTCGGCGCGTCGTGCAATCAACATATCGGCAGCTTTTGTCGCCATGGTCCGGGTCGATTCTTCCCTGTCCCTTGTTTCTATCTGAAGTTAAGCGTTGCCGGTGATGAAGAGAAGCGCGCTGATCACATAACCGGTCAATGTTCGCAGTATCGCCGAAATAACATCAAGATTTAGGCCGAGCTGTGCACCGATAACTGGAAGCAGGATCAAAAGACCGAGCAGGATCAGTATCCCGTAGGGTTCCAGCCGCGACAGCGGGTAAGCCAGCACCCGCGGCAGCAGTCCGACGGCGACCCGGCCGCCATCCAGCGGCGGAATCGGCATCATGTTGAAGATCGCAAGCACAATATTGATCAGGAAAGCGTTTTTGAGGTTGTCCGCGGTCCATTTGGCGGCCTCGGCCGGCACCAGGGGCAGGGCATGGAAGGCAAACGCCACGATCGTCGCCAGGATGATGTTGGTGGCTGGCCCGGCCAGCGCCACCCAGACCATGTCGAGCCGGGGATGGTTCAGGTTCCGGAAATTCACCGGGACCGGCTTGGCGTAGCCGAACAGGAACGGAGAGTGCGCCAGCAAGAGCAGGCCTGGAAGAATCACCGTCCCGAACGGATCGATATGCTTGAAAGGGTTGAAGCTGACCCGGCCAAGCTGCCAAGCGGTATTGTCGCCGAGCTTGTATGCCACAAAGGCGTGCGCGGCTTCGTGGAACGTGATGGCGATAAGGAGGGGGAGTACCCAGACGGAGATGCCGTAGAGTGAGATGTTCAAGCGGTCTGTCCCGGTTTGCGCTTCGAAGCCGGTAGCCTAGCACGGCGCCGCTACTGGGGAACTATCTCCTGGTATTGCGGTAAACCGTCGTCGAGCCGCACCCAGGCCATCTTTTCCGAGACCCAGATGTGCTCGGTCGGTGCAAAGGCGTTGCGGTCGTCGAAGGCGGCCAGCGCGACGCCGATCACGGTGCCGTTGGTCCGCCGGGAAAACAGCCGCGTCCCGCAAACCTTGCAGAACACCCGGTCGAGCGCCTCCGACGACGGATAGCGCGCGGTGTCGCCCTCGACCGAAAGCGCCCGCTGGTCGAACAGCGCCCGGGCAAAGAACGGCGAGCCCATCGCCTTCTGGCAGTTGCGGCAGTGGCAGATGCGGACATTGACCGGCTCGCCCTCGGTCTTGAACCTGACCGCGCCGCAGAAACATCCGCCTTCTCTGGTCATTGTGTCTCCGTGGCTGCATTCGCCGTTCTGGCGGCTGATATCCTGGTGATACCCGTTACGCCTCGGCAATGGCTTCTATTTCCAATAGCCAGGCCTCGTCGAAAATGCCTGCAATGATAACTGTAAGTGCGGGGGCGTGATCACCCAAAGCCTCTTGTCGCGCTTGACGGTTTTCGAGCGCGTGTTTTCTGTCGGATAGGAAGATCGTAACCTTCACAAGATTGCCGATCGTCATGTCTGCGGCTTCGAGCTGTGCAACGACGTTGGCCCATACAAGCTTCGCTTGCTCAGCAAAACTGTCCGGCACCGCGCCGCCGCGAGCCATGGGAATCTGACCGCTGATGTAAAGCCGCCGGATGCTGTTCGTTGTTTCCAGGGCTTGGGAATAACCGCCGACCGCCTCAGGGGCCGACTTGGCGTTTATCGATCGAAGTTTCAACGGCATCGTTTCTGGTCCAGCAGTTTGCTCGAGCGATCCAACAGGTAAGCTGTAAGAAGGCAACCGCCGTTGTCGCATGGGGTCTCGCCTCGGCGCCAGCCGTCTATCGGCTAATAGGTTGCCCGGCCGCCGGAGATGTCGAACACCGCGCCGGTTGAGAAGGCGCAGTCTTCCGACGCCAGCCACGCGACCATCGCCGCGAGTTCTTCGACCAGGACAAAGCGTCCCTTCGGGATCTTCGAAAGCATGAAATCGATGTGCTGCTGCGTGAGCTGGTCGAAGATCGCGGTTTTCGCCGCCGCTGGTGTCACCGCGTTGACGAGGATGTCTTGCTGCGCGAGCTCCTTGCCGAGCGACTTGGTCAGCGCGATCAGACCGGCCTTGGAGGCCGAATAATGCGCGGCGTTGGGATTGCCTTCCTTGCCGGCGATGGAGGCGATGTTGACGATGCGGCCGTATTTCTGCTGCAGCATCGCCGGCACCACCGCCTTGCAGCAGATGAAGGGGCCGTCGAGATTGATGCGCAGCACCTTGCGCCATTCGTCGAGGTCGGTTTCCCACACCGTCTTGTTGACGCCGGCGATGCCGGCATTGTTGACGAGGATGTCGATCTTGCCGAGCGCCTTCAGCGTCTCATCGCGGGTCTTCTCGACCGCGGCGAGATCGGAAACATCGACCTTGAAGGCCGACGCGGCAGGGCCGATTTCCTTGGCGGTCTTTTCAGCGAACGGCAGATCGTGATCCCAGATCGCGACCTTGGCTCCGGATGCGACGAAGCGTTCGGTGATCGCGCGGCCAAACCCCTGCGCCCCGCCGGTGACGACGGCGCAACGGCCGTTCAGATCGATCTTGTTCATGGGATTTCTCCTGCGTTACAGCGTCCAGCCGCCGTCGATGACGTGCGCGACACCGGTGGTAAACGCGCTTTCATCACTGGCCAGATAGACGGCGAGCGAAGCGATCTCCTCGGCGGTGCCGAGCCGTCCCATCGGCTGCCGTGAGATGAACATCTCGCGTCCGTTGGGGCCGGCGGCGGCTGCGCGGTCGAGCATCGAAGGGGTTTCGATGGTGCCGGGGCAGATGCAGTTGCACCTGATACCCTTGCTGATGAAGTCGGTGGCGACCGAGCGCGTCAGCGCCGCAACGGCGGCCTTGGTCGCGCCGTAGACGTAGCGGTTCGGCGCGGCCTTGAAGACGCCTGCAGCCGACGAGATATTCACGATCGCGCCGCGGCCTTGTTCCAGCATGCCCGGCAGGAACGCGCGGATCGTGCGGTGCATCGACTTGACGTTGAGGTCGAACGAAAAATCCCAGTCTTCATCGGAGCAATCCAGCACGGTGCCATGATGCACGAAGCCGGCGGCATTGAGCAGGATGTCGGTCTTGCCGGCGCGCTTGGCCACGGCAGCGACCGCCGCGCTGTCTCGCACATCGAGTTTCGCCACTTCGGCGATGCCTTCGCTCTTGAGCGCGGCGAGCTTGGCCTCGTCGATGTCGGTGGCGAACACCGTTGCCCCTTCACGCGCAAAGGCCACCGCGCAGGCGCGGCCGATTCCGACGGCGGCCGCGGTGACGAATGCGCGCTTGCCCTTCAGGCGGTCTGACATTTTCTTCTTCCTTGAGCGATTGAGGATTGTTTCTCGACGTCATACGCGGGCTTGACCCGCGTATCCATCTTCTTCGCAAAAGGGATGGATTGCCGGGTCAAGCCCGGCAATGACGATCCTACTATCTAATGATTATCCCGCGCCACGCCGACTGTGCCGGCAATATTATGATAGCGCGTTGCGAGTTCCATGCAGGCGCCGGTAGCCTGCTGGCCGACGGTGGAGCGATAGAGCTCCTGCCACGGTGTCTGGTTGGCCGGGTAGGGGAAGCCGCCCTTGTCCTTCAGCTCGGCACGACGCTTCTTCAATTCATCGCTCGTGATCAGGATGTTGGCGTCACCCTTGTTGAGGTCGATGCGAACCTTGTCGCCGGTCTGTAAAATCGCAAGCCCGCCATCGGCGGCGGCTTCCGGCGAGGCGTTGAGGATCGACGGCGAACCCGAGGTGCCGGACTGCCGGCCATCACCGATGCAGGGCAGCGACAGGATACCGCGTTTGATCAGCGCTGCCGGCGGCTGCATGTTCACGACCTCGGCGCCGCCGGGATAGCCGATCGGCCCGGCGCCGCGGATGAACAGGACGCAGTGCTCGTCGATGTTGAGTGAGGGATCGTCGATGCGGTCGTGATAATCCTCAGGCCCCTCGAACACGATGGCGCGGCCTTCGAACGCATTCGGGTCTTTGGGATTGATCAGGTAGCGGTCGCGGAATTCCTTCGAGATCACGCTGGTCTTCATGATCGCGGAATCGAACAGGTTGCCGCGCAGCACCAGGAAGCCGGCGTCCTTCACCAGCGGCTTGTCGTAGCTCCAGATCACGTCGCCGTCTGGCTTGGCCGCCTCGCGGCAGTTCTCGCCCATGGTGCGGCCGTTGACCGTCACGGCGTCCTCATGGATGCGCTTGTGCGCCATCAATTCGCGCACCACCGCCGGTACGCCGCCGGCGCGATGATATTCCTCGCCGAGATAGAAGCCGGCCGGCTGCATGTTCACCAGCAGCGGGATGTCATGGCCATGCTTCTGCCAGTCGTCGATCGAGAGTTCGACGCCGATGTGCCGTGCCAGCGCATTGATGTGGATCGGCGCATTGGTTGAGCCGCCGATCGCCGAATTCACCACGATGCAGTTCTCGAACGCCTTGCGGGTCAGGATGTCGGAAGGTTTGAGATCCTCCCAGACCATCTCGACGATCCGTTTTCCCGTCTCATAGGCGATCTGGCCGCGTTCGCGATACGGCGCGGGGATCGCCGCACAGCCCGGCAGCGACATGCCGAGCGCTTCCGCGAGCGAGTTCATCGTCGAGGCGGTGCCCATGGTGTTGCAATGGCCGACCGACGGCGCCGAGGAGGCCACGATATCGATGAATTCGTTGTAGTCGATCTCGCCGCCAGCGAGCCGCTCGCGGGCTTTCCAGACGACGGTGCCGGAACCTGTGCGCTCGCCGTTGAACCAGCCGTTCAGCATCGGGCCGCCCGAGAGCACGATCGCGGGCAGATTGACGGTCGCCGCCGCCATCAGGCAGGCCGGCGTGGTCTTGTCGCAGCCGGTGGTCAGCACAACGCCATCCAGCGGATAGCCGAACAGGATTTCGACCAGGCCGAGATAGGCGAGGTTGCGGTCGAGCGCCGCGGTCGGCCGCTTTCCGGTCTCCTGGATCGGATGCGTCGGAAATTCCATCGCGATGCCGCCGGCGGCGCGGATGCCTTCGCGCACCCGGTGCGCCAGTTCGAGATGGTGGCGGTTGCACGGTGACAGATCGTTGCCGGTCTGTGCGATGCCGATGATCGGCTTGCCGGACTGCAATTCCTCGCGGGTCAGGCCGTAATTGAGATAGCGCTCGAGATAGAGCGCGGTCATTCCCGGATTATGCGGGTTGTTGAACCACTCGAGGGAACGTAGTTTCCGGCCCTTGCCATTGGTGGCAGTTTTGTTGTCGTTCTTTTTCACTGGTTCCTCCCGCACTGCAAACTTGTGGACGGCTTACGTCACGGCAGCGATGCACCATGCCAAGAATTTCATCCGCTGCAACGCGCTTGCCTTCTCCCGCCTGAGCAATTCGATCTTAGTTCGGCCCAAAAGATAGCGCTACCATTTTCTGTCCACGCGCAATCCATACCGGAGACGGCGGCGATCAAGCGCTTTGTGGCGACGAACTCTCGCGGACCATCAACTGAAAACCAAGGTTGAGAATCGGCTCCCGCGGGCGACGGCCCTCGATCGCGTCGATCACCATCGTAACAGCGTGCCGGCCCATTTCGTAGCGATTGGTGCGCACACTGGTGAGCGAGGGGACCGCAGAGGCCGTGAATTCCAGGTCGTTGAAGCCGACAATGGCCAAATCGCGGGGAACCGACATTTGCCGACGCTGGCATTCGAACAGGACGCCGAGCGCGAGGTCGTCATTGACGCAGAACACCGCGTCGATGTCGGACGTCCGGGCGAGAAGATCGGTGAACAAAGTTCCACCGAGTGTGACGGTGGTTGGCACCGAAGTGGTGACGACGAGGTTCGGGTCGAACAGCGAGGCCCCTTTCATGGCATCACGATACCCTTCGAACCGCCGCTGCACGCGAGGATCCATTCGCGCGCCGAGAAATCCGATGCGGCGGTATCCTTGCTTGAGGATGTGCGAAATGGCCGCAGAAGCTGCATCGTAGTGAGAGAATCCGACCATCATATCGACCGGACTGTCGCCGATCTCCATGATCTGCGTGACCGGGCAATTCATCGACTCCAGGATCGTGCGCGATTCCGCGGTCTGGTTGATGCCGGTGACGATCAATCCCGCGGGTTTCTGCGCCCGAAACAGGCGCAGCAGCTTTTCCTCCTGCAGGATGCTGTAGCGGGTATTGGCGAGCTGGATGGTGTAGCGGCTACCTTCGGAAGAATCGTAGATGCCGCGCAACACATCGGCGAATACGTTGTTGGTGAGGGAAGGAATCACGACGCCGATGACTTCCGTGCGGTGCGAGGCCAGCGCACGCGCGGCGAGATTGGGTACGTAACCCAATTCCTTCACCGCGCTATCGACGCGTTCCCGCTTGCTCAACGACAGTGCTTCGGGGTTCCTGAAAAAACGCGATGCCGTGATTGGGCTGACGCCAGCGAGCTTGGCGACCTCGGTGAGGCGGATTTTGCCAGACTTTGTCTGTTTTCGTCCCATCTTGCGCTCTTATCACGTTTGAACGATTATTGACAGCGCTACCATCGGATTGCTAAAAACCGCCAAACTGCGGATGATGATGACGGTTGAATTCGGCTTCCGGCATTAAAGTCGAAAAGACAGCAGGGCGCTGCCGCCCACCCGTGGCGCCACAAAACAGACAATGAGGGGAGAGAATTCGATGTCGTCGGTACAGATTCGCGACGTGCGGAAGTCGTTCGGCAATTTTGAAGTTTTGCACGGCGTGTCGATTCCGATCGAGGATGGCGAGTTCGTCGTGCTGGTCGGCCCCTCCGGTTGCGGCAAGTCGACCTTGTTGCGGATGCTCGCCGGCCTCGAAAACATCACCTCGGGCACGATTTCGATCGGCGATCGCGTCGTCAACAATGTCCAGCCGAAAGAGCGCGACATTGCGATGGTGTTCCAGAACTACGCGCTCTATCCGCACATGACCGTCGCCGACAATATGGGCTTCTCGCTCAAGCTGCGCGGCGCGAGTGCCGATGAAATCTCGAACGGGGTCAAGCGCGCCGCGGAAATCCTGGCCCTGACGCCGTTGCTCGAGCGCTATCCCCGGCAATTGTCGGGCGGCCAGCGCCAGCGCGTCGCCATGGGCCGCGCCATCGTGCGCGATCCGCAGGTGTTTTTGTTCGACGAGCCGCTTTCCAACCTCGACGCCAAGCTGCGCGTCGCGATGCGCACCGAAATCAAGGAACTGCATCAGCGGCTGAAGACCACGACCGTCTACGTCACCCACGACCAGATCGAGGCCATGACCATGGCCGACAAGATCGTCGTGATGCATGATGGCGTCGTCGAGCAGATGGGCACCCCGCTCGAACTTTACGACACCCCGGCCAACCAGTTCGTTGCAGGCTTCATCGGCTCGCCAGCGATGAACTTCCTCAAGGGCCAGGTGAAGTCGAACGGCAGCGCGGGCTTTGAGGGGCCGAATGGCGTCAAGCTGCCGTTGGCGTCGGCACCGGCCAATTCGGAAGGGCGGCCCGCAGTCTACGGCGTCCGTCCCGAACATTTCACCATCGCCGATGACGGCGCCGAGGCCGAGATCGTCGTGGTCGAGCCGACTGGCTCCGAAACCCAAGTGTTCGCCAAGCTTGGCGGCGAGCAGGTTGTAGCCGTATTCCGCGAACGTCACCAATTCAACCCGGGCGACAAGGTCCGGCTGAAGCCAGACCCGGCACTCGTGCATCTGTTCGACGAGCAGACCGGGAAACGACTGAACGCCTAAAAAATAAAGTCAAAATTATAAATCAACGGGAGGATGGACTATGCAGGATTTTACCCGCCGTACCCTGCTTCAGGGCGGCACCGCGCTTGCGGCAACCGGTGCGCTCACGGGGTCGGCGTTGTTCGACTTTGCCAAGGCCTGGGCGCAATCGGCGCCGTGGAAGGCAGAGAAGGGCGCCAAGCTCACGGTGATGCGCTGGAGGCGCTTCGTGCCGGCGGAGGACGACGCGTTCAACGCCATGGTCGCGGCATTCAAGGCCGCTACCGGCACCGAAATGAACGTATTCAGCGAGTCCTTTGAGGACGTGCAGCCGAAGGCTGCGGTCGCCGCCAACACCGGCTCCGGTCTCGACCTCGCCTGGGGCCTGCATACGCTGCCGCAGCTGTTCCCGTCGCAGGTACTGCAGATGAACGACGTCGCCGACTATCTCGGCAAGAAGTATGGCGGGTGGACCGACGCAGCCGCGGTGACCTGCAAGCAGGGCAACAACTGGCTCGGCATCCCGGTCGCGACCATCGGCGGCTACATGACCTACCGCAAGTCGTCGGTGGAAAAGGCTGGCTTCAAGGATTTCCCGAAGGACTTCCCCGGCTTTCTGGAATTGTGCAAGGAGTTGAAGAAGAACAACACGCCGGCCGGTTTCCCGCTCGGGCACGCCTCGGGCGACGCCAATGCTTGGCTGCACTGGATCCTCTGGGGTCACGGCGCCTACACCGTCGACAAGGACAACAAGGTCATCATCAACTCGCCCGAAACCGTCAAGGCGCTCGAATACTGCAAGGCCCTGTCCGACACCTTCATTCCCGGCGTCGCATCCTGGAACGATTCGTCGAACAACAAGGCGTTCCTCGCAGGTGAACTGCATTGCACCGCCAACGGCATCTCGATCTATGTCGCGGCCAAGGACGATCCTTCCAAGAAGGAGCTCACGGAAGACACTTATCACGCGCTGTGGCCCGTCGGTCCGATCGGGAAGCCGACCGAACTGCAGCTCACCGTGCCGATCCTGGCGTTCAAGTTCACCAAGTATCCGAACGCCGCGAAGGCCTTCGTCGCCTTCATGCTCGAGAAGGAAAACTACGACAAGTGGTTGACGGGTGCGCGCGGGTATCTCACCCACACGCTCAACTCCTACGACAATTCGCCCGTCTGGACCGCCGATCCGAAGAACCAGGTGTTCAGCCAGGCCAGCAAGCGCGCGCTTCCCGCATCCGGCATCGGTACGCCGGGCGAGAAGGCGGCGACGGCGATCGCCGACTTCCTGGTGGTCGATATGTTTGCCAACTACTGCACCGGCCGCGAAGACATCAAGGGAACGATCGCGGTGACGGAACGGCAGTTGAAGCGCATCTATCGCTAACGACACTGAAGCGAGCCGCGAGCGATTGCGGCTCGCTTCAACAACAAAAATGCGGACGACGGTATTGCCGTCGATGACATCGCGGGATTTCGCCAATGGCCGACATCGCAATGCAACCCCGGACGGCCAAGCGGCAGATTCGCGAGGCCACCGCGTGGGATCAGCTCAGGACCAACCGCAACTGGCTCGGTTTCTGGTTCATGATGCCGGCGATGGCGTTCCTGATATTCTTCCTGGCCTATCCGTTGGGCCTCGGCGTCTGGATTTCGTTCACCGACGCCAAGATCGGCCGGCCCGGCGAATTCATCGGCGTCGAGAATTACGAGTGGTTGTGGGGCGACACCATCTTCTGGCTGTCGGTATTCAACACGCTGCTGTACACATTCATCGCAAGCGCGATCAAATTCGGGATCGGGCTCTATCTGGCGCTGCTGCTGAACGAGAACATGCCGTTCAAGGCGATGCTGCGCGCGCTGGTGCTGATCCCCTTCATCGTGCCGACCGTGCTGTCGGCGCTGGCGTTCTGGTGGATCTTCGATTCGCAATTCTCGATCATCTCGTGGTCGCTCAAGCAGCTGGGCGTGATCACCGAGAACATCAACTTCCTCGGTGATGTCACCTGGGCGCGGATCTGCGTAATCTTCGCCAATATCTGGCGCGGCGTTCCCTTTGTCGCGATCACGCTGCTCGCCGGCCTGCAGACGGTGCAGCCCTCGCTCTACGAGGCGGCGACGCTCGATGGCGCCAGCAAATGGGAAATGTTCCGCTTCATCACCTATCCGCTGCTGACCCCGATCATCGCCGTGGTGATGACGTTCTCCGTGCTGTTCACGTTCACCGATTTCCAGCTGATCTGGGCGATGACGCGGGGTGGCCCGGTCAACGCAACGCACCTGATGGCAACATTGTCGTATCAGCGCGCCATCATTGCCGGCCAGCTCGGCGAGGGCGCTGCGATCTCCAGCGCGATGATCCCGTTCCTGCTCGCCGCGATCATGGTTTCCTGGTTCGGGCTGCAGCGTCGCAAGTGGCAGCAGGGTGAAAATAATGACTGATCTTCCCACCTCGCGGATCGATCTCAAGGCCGTACTGCATGGCTCGGCGCCGACCGTTGCGAAGGACGATCACAGCGAGGGCATGAGCTATCTGCAGTCGGTGCCACGACGGATGGTGACGCTCTATATGCCGCTGGCGATCATCGTATTCGTCCTGCTATTCCCGTTCTACTGGATGGGGCTGACGGCGATCAAACCGGACGAGCAACTGCTCGACCTCGACAAGTACAACCCGTTCTGGACCTGGAATCCGACCCTCAAGCACTTTTACAAGCTCCTGTTCGAAAGCCACTATCCGATGTGGCTGTGGAACACGATGTATGTGGCGGTCTGCGCCACCATCCTGTCGATCGTCGCCAGCGTGCTGGCAGCCTATGCGATCGTGCGGCTGCGCTATAGCGGCGCGCAGTGGGTCGGCGGGCTGATCTTCCTGTCCTACCTGGTGCCGCCGTCGATCCTGTTCATCCCGCTTGCGACCGTCGTGTTCCAGTACGGCCTGTTCGACTCGCCGATGGCGCTGATCCTGACCTATCCGACCATCCTGATCCCGTTCTCGACCTGGCTGCTGATGGGCTATTTCAAGACCATCCCGTTCGAGCTGGAAGAGTGCGCGCTGATCGATGGCGCCAGCCGCTGGCAGATCCTGGTCAAGATCGTGCTGCCGCTGGCGATCCCCGGCCTGATTTCGGCGTTCATCTTCTGCTTCACGCTGTGCTGGAACGAATTCATCTATGCGCTCACGTTCCTGCAATCGACTTCCAACAAGACGGTGCCGGTCGCGATCGTCAACGAATTCGTCGACGGCGACGTCTATCGCTGGGGTTCGTTGATGGCCGGAGCGCTGGCGGGCTCGCTGCCGCTGGTCATCCTTTACGCCTTCTTCGTCGAGCATTATGTGTCGGCCATGACGGGAGCCGTGAAAGAGTGAGCGCTTGAGGCCCGTGTCGGACAACAGGGTTCAAAAAGGAGACGGGTCTTGCACATTCTGATTTTGGGCGCCGCCGGCATGGTGGGCCGCAAGCTGACCGAACGGCTGCTGCGTGACGGCCGCCTTGGCAAGCACGACATCACCCGCATGACGTTGCAGGACGTGGTGGCGCCTGCCAAACCGGCCAACGCGTCGATTCCGATCGAGGTTGTGGCCTCTGATTTCGCTGACGCCGGGGCGGCGGCGCCGCTGCTCGCCGATCGGCCGGACGTGATCTTTCATCTCGCTGCGATCGTCTCCGGCGAAGCCGAGGCCGAATTCGACAAGGGCTACCGGATCAATCTCGACGGCACGCGGTATCTGATCGATGCCATCCGCCACGCCGGCGGCGGCTACAAGCCGCGGCTGGTGTTCACGTCTTCGATCGCGGTGTTCGGCGCGCCGTTCCCCGAAAAGATCGGTGACGAATTCTTCCATACGCCGCTGACGAGCTACGGCACGCAGAAATCGATCTGCGAACTCCTGATCAACGACTACACCCGCAAGGGCCTGCTCGACGGCATCAGCATCCGTCTGCCGACGATCTGCGTGCGGCCGGGCAAGCCGAACAAGGCCGCTTCGGGCTTTTTCTCCAACATCATCCGCGAGCCGCTGGCGGGCGAAGAGGCGGTGCTGCCGGTCTCCGAGGACGTGCGGCACTGGCACGCCTCGCCGAAATCGGCGGTGGGTTTCCTGATCCACGCCGGCACCATGGACCTCAACGCGATGGGACCGCGGCGCAATCTCAGCATGCCAGGCATGTCGGTGACCGTCGGCGAACAGATCGCAGCTCTCGATCGCGTCGCCGGCAAGAACGTCACCGCGCGCATCAAGCGCGTGCCCGATCCGACCATTATCGGCATCGTCTCTGGCTGGCCACGCGACTTCGTCACCGACCGCGCGCTCAAGCTCGGCTTCACCACCGCCGAGAAGAAGTTTGACGACATCATCCGGATTCACATCGAGGATGAGCTGGGCGGCAAGTTCGCAGGCTAACGTGACTTCACGTTTCTTGACGCGGATGCGGTCATGACCAGGGTAGCCTGCATCGGCGAATGTATGATCGAACTGAAGCAGGCCCAAGAGACTGAGGCCGGCCTGTTTTCGCGCGGCTATGGCGGCGACACGCTCAATACCGCCGTCTATCTCGCCCGGCTCGGCGTCGGCGCCGACTATGTCACCGCGCTCGGCGACGATCCCCTCAGCGATGAGATGATCGCCGGCTGGGCAGCGGAGGAGGTCGGGACGAGCCACGTGGTGCGGCTGCCGGGCAAGCTTCCGGGCCTCTACATGATCCAGACCGACGACAAGGGCGAGCGCCGGTTCTTTCACTGGCGCGACAGCGCGGCGGCGCGCAGCCTGATGGATCTGCCGGAGACACCGGATATCCTCAATTCGCTCGCTGGCTATGATGTGGTCTATCTCTCGGCGATCACGCTCTCACTGTATGGCGCGGAGGGAAGGGCGCGGCTGTTCGCGGCCCTCAAACGCGCGCGCGAAGATGGCGCACGTTTCGCCTTCGATACCAATTTCCGCGCCCGCGGCTGGCCCGATCTCGACGTCGCCCGCGCCGTTTTTCAGGAGGCCTTCGCCACGGCCGATATCGTGCTGGCTTCTACCGAGGACTTGCTGCCGCTCTACCCCAGCGAAAGCAATGAAGACTTGCTGGCGCGGATTCCGGATGCCGAGGTGGTGCTGAAGCTTGCGGAACCGGCGAGCCTTCTTCGTCTTCAGGGCAGGCTTCATCCGATCAAGGCCGAGCCGTTGAAGACGCCCGTTGTCGATACCACGGCGGCCGGCGACAGTTTTGCTGCCGCCTATGTTGCCGCGCGCCTCTTTGGTGCGGAGCCGATCGACGCCGCGCGGGCGGGGCACCGCCTCGCCGGGGTTGTGGTATGCCATCCCGGTGCGATTATCCCGCGTGCGGCGATGCCGCCCGGCCTCTTTCCCGCGACCTCTCGCAAGGCATCCCCATGACCGCAGCCACAAGGCAGGAACAACTCGCCGCCATCTTCAAGTCCGCCACGGTGATCCCCGTGCTCACCATCGAACGGCTGGAAGATGCGGTGCCGCTGGCTCGCGCGCTGGTTGCAGGCGGTGTACGCGTGCTGGAAGTCACCCTGCGCACGCCGGTTGCCGTCGAGGCCGCCAAGGCCATGATCGCGGAGGTGCCGGAAGCCGTGGTCGGCATCGGCACGATTTTGAACGCCGACGATCTGGCGAGGGCGAGGGCGTTCGGGGCCAAATTCGGCATCAGCCCGGGTGCGACGCCGGAGCTTTTGAAGGCTGCAGCCGCAAGCGACCTGCCGTTTGCGCCTGGGATCGCGACATCTTCCGAGCTGATGCAGGCACTGGCGGCCGGCTTCGATCTCGTGAAATTCTTTCCCGCCGAGCAGGCCGGCGGTATCAAGGCACTTCGGGCGCTGGCCGGGCCGTTTCCCAATATCAGGGTCTGCCCGACCGGCGGCATCGGCGAGGCCAATGCGGCAGCCTGGCTGGCCGAGCCGAATGTGGTGGCGGTGGGCGGTTCCTGGCTCTGCCCGGCCGCCGATATCAGGTCCGGCAACTGGGCCGGCATAACCGCCATGTGCGCGCGGGCGATGAAATCCCTGAAACCGGCGTGAAGTCTTTTTCCCGATAGGCTACAAAGGCTTCAGAACCGAAACAGGGAGAACGACCATGACAGCCAGCATCGTCGGATGGGCGCACACGCCGTTCGGCAAGTTCGACGCGGAAACCGTCGAGAGCCTCGTGGTGAAGGTTGCGACCGATGCGCTGGCCGACGCTGGCATATCAGCCGAAGACGTCGACGAGATCGTGCTCGGCCATTTCAACGCCGGCTTCTCGCCGCAGGATTTTACGGCCTCGCTGGTGCTGCAGGCCGACCCGAAACTGCGCTTCAAGCCGGCCACGCGGGTCGAGAACGCCTGCGCCACCGGTTCGGCGGCGGTGCATCAGGGGATCCGGGCGATTGCTTCGGGCGCGGCCAAAATCGTGCTGGTGGTCGGTGTCGAGCAGATGACGCGGACGCCCTCGGCCGATATCGGGCGTTACCTCCTGAAGGCGTCCTATCTGCCTGAGGACGGCGAAACCGTCGGCGGCTTTGCCGGCGTGTTCGGCAAGATCGCGCAAAGCTATTTCCAGAAATATGGCGACCAGTCGGACGCATTGGCGATGATCGCGGCCAAGAACCACAAGAACGGCGTAGCCAACCCCTATGCGCAGCTGCGCAAGGATTTTGGCTTTGAATTCTGCCGCGCCGAGAGCGAGAAGAACCCGTTCGTGGCCGGTCCCCTGAAGCGCACGGACTGTTCGCTGGTGTCCGACGGCGCGGCGGCGTTGGTGCTGACGGATTCGGAAACCGCGAAGACCATGGGCAAGGCGGTGAACTTCCGCGCCACCGCGCACGCACAGGATTTTCTGCCGATGTCCAAGCGCGACATCCTGCAGTTCGAAGGCTGCACGGTCGCCTGGCAGCGCGCGCTAGCGCAGGCTGGCATACAGCTCTCCGATCTTTCCTTTGTCGAAACCCATGACTGCTTCACGGTTGCCGAGCTGATCGAATATGAGGCGATGGGCCTGACGCCGCGCGGGCAGGGCGCCCGCGCCATCAAGGAAGGCTGGACCCAGAAGGACGGCAAGCTGCCGGTCAACCCATCCGGTGGCCTGAAGGCCAAGGGCCACCCGATCGGCGCCACCGGCGTTTCCATGCACGTGATGAGCGCAATGCAGCTCGTCGGCCAGGCGCCCGAGGGCATGCAGCTCAAGAACGCCAAGCTCGCCGGCATCTTTAATATGGGCGGTGCGGCGGTGGCGAACTACGTCTCCGTGTTGGAGCCTGCGAAGTAGCCGAGAAACGTGCTACCGTAGGGTGGGCAAGGCGCGCTAGCGCCGTGCTCAGTGTCGCGCGATGAAGGTGGTGGGCGCGCTTCGCTTTGCCCACCCTGCGAAGTCATCCGGAGCGTGCATCATGAGCAATGAGAGTTCGCTGTCCACGGCAGAACTGAACAGCCGGATCAGGATTCTGGAAGACAACATCCGGCAGTTGATCGAACAGGCTGCTGCCGCCTCCGGCGAACGGAACGAAGCGCGCATCGCCGACCGCCTCAGCCAGCAGAACGAAGAGCTGGAGCGCCTGACCCGGGAACGCGACGCCAGATCGAAGAACGAGCCGTCGAGGAAATAGCCGCCATCGCGCGCATACGGCCATACGCTGGGCGCGCCTTGATCTTCGCAAGGGCCTGCCGTTACTTGGTCCTCACAACAATGCGAGGCCGGATGGCCAGCATAGCGGGGAGCGGGGCTGATCCATGGGACCATTGGAAGGCATCAAGGTCATCGACATGACGACCGTGCTGATGGGGCCCTATGCCACCCAGATGCTCGGCGATTACGGCGCTGACGTCATCAAGGTGGAATCGTTCGATGGCGACGTGACGCGGCAGATCGGGCCGACCCGTCATCCCGGCATGGGGCCGGTGTTCCTCAACACCAACCGCAGCAAGCGCTCGATCTGCCTCGATCTGAAGAAGCCGGCCGGGCGCGAGGCCGTGCTGCGGCTGATCAAATCCGCCGACGTGCTGGTCTATAATGTGCGCCCGCAGGCGATGGCGCGGCTGAACCTCGGCTACGACGTGGTGTCGAAAATCAACCCGCGGCTGATCTATGCCGGCGTGTTCGGTTTCGGGCAGGACGGGCCCTATGCGGCGAAGCCCGCCTATGACGATCTGATTCAGGGCGCGACAGCTTTGCCGGCGCTGATGGCGCAGACCGCCGACGGCGTGCCGCGCTATGTCCCCAATGCGCTGGTCGACCGCATCGTCGGGCTCACAGCGGTGGGCGCCATCTGCGCCAGCCTCGTCGATCGCAATCGTACCGGGCGCGGCCAGCGCGTCGATATCCCGATGTTCGAAACCATGGCCGGTTTCGTGATGGGCGATCACATGGGCGGTCTCACCTATGAGCCGCCGCTCGACAAGGGCGGCTATGCGCGGCATTTGTCGCCGGACCGGCGGCCCTACAAGACCTCGGACGGCTATATCTGCGTGATCGTCTATAACGACAAGCAGTGGCAGAATTTCTTCGATGCAACCGGGCGTGACGATCTTCGCGTCCACACGAAATTTGCGACCTTCGCCGGCCGCGCCGTCAATATAGACGCGGTTTATGCCGAACTGGCGCGCATCCTCGAGACCAGGACCACCGCCGAGTGGACCGCTATCCTCGAGAAGGCCGACGTGCCGGTTATGCCAATGCATGATCTCGAAAGCCTGCTTGGCGATCCCCACATCGTCGCGACAGATTTCTTCCCGGTCGTCGATCATCCAACCGAGGGCCGCATCCGCAACATGCGGCCTTCGGCGCGATTTTCGGAAACACCGGTCGAGACCAAGCGGCTGGCGCCGCGCCTGGGCGAGCATAGCGCGGAGATACTCCAGCAAGCCGGCTTTTCGGCGGATGAAATCGCAGCGCTGGTGCGCGATGGCGTCACCAAGGCCGCGTCAAACAAATAGGACGAGATAGATGGATTTTGCGCTGTCGGCCAACCAGGAATCGATCCGCGACGCGGTCGGAAAAATCTGCTCGCGTTTCGACGATGCCTATTGGCTGAAGAAAGACAAGGAGGGCGGTTACCCCGCCGACTTCCACCGCGCGCTGGCGGATGCCGGCTGGCTCGGCATCTGCATCCCCGAGGAATATGGCGGGTCGGGGCTCGGCATCACCGACGCCGCGATCATGATGCGGACGATTTCGGAATCGGGCGCCGGAATGTCCGGCGCCTCTGCCGTGCACATGAATGTGTTCGGGCTCAATCCCGTCGTCGTGTTCGGCACCAAGGAGCAGTGCACGCGCATGCTGCCGCCGATCATCGACGGCCGCGACAAGTCCTGCTTTGCGGTGACCGAACCCAATACCGGGCTCAATACTACGCAACTGAAAACCCGCGCAGTGCGCCAGGGCGACAAGTATGTTGTCAACGGCCAAAAGGTCTGGATTTCCACGGCACAGGTCGCCAACAAGATCTTGCTGCTGGCGCGCACCACGCCGCTGGAAGAGGTGAAGAATCCGACCCACGGGCTGAGCCTGTTTTACACCGACTTCGACAAGCAGCGCGTCACTGTGCACGAGATCGAGAAGATGGGCCGCAAGCCCGTCGACTCCAACGAGTTGTTTTTCGAGAATTTCGAGATCCCGGTCGAGGATCGTCTCGGCGAGGAAGGCCGCGGCTTCGAATATATCCTGCACGGCATGAATCCCGAGCGCATCCTGATTGCGGCCGAAGCGGTGGGGCTGGGCCAGATCGCGCTGTCGCGGGCGTCGGCCTATGCGAAGAACCGCATCGTGTTCAACCGCCCCATCGGCATGAATCAGGGCATCCAGCATCCGCTGGCGAAGAACTGGATGGAACTGGAAGCCGCGTGGCTGATGGTGCTCTCGGCCGGCTGGCAATACGATCAGGGCTTGCCCTGCGGGCCCGCCGCCAATGCTGCGAAATATCTCGCCGCCGAAGCCGGCTTCCACGCCTGCGAACAGGCTGTCATGACGCATGGCGGGTTTGGATACGCCAAGGAATATCACGTCGAGCGCTATTTGCGGGAATCCCTGATCCCGCGGATTGCGCCGATCAGCCCGCAGCTCATTCTCAGCTTCATTGCCGAGAAGGTGCTGGGTCTGCCGAAGTCGTACTGAAAAGTCGAGACGAGTATGAGCTTCATCACCGGCGTCGGGCTCACGTCCTACGGCAAGCACGAAGGTTCGTCCTCGCTCGATCTCATGAGCAAGGCGGCCGAGCTCGCCATTGCCGATGCCGGGCTGAAGCGGTCCGAGATCGACGGCATTCTTTGCGGCTACAGCACGGTGTCGCCGCACATCATGCTGGCGACCGTGTTCGCCGAGCATTTCGGCATTCAACCATCCTATGCGCATGCGGTGCAGGTCGGCGGGGCCACAGGTCTCGCCATGACCATGCTGGCGCATCACCTGGTCGACGCCGGGGTGGCGAAGCATGTGCTTGTTGTCGGCGGCGAAAACCGTCTCACCGGGCAGAGCCGCGACGCCTCGATCCAGGCGCTGGCGCAGGTCGGTCACCCCGATTACGAGGTGACCTTGGGGCCGACGATCCCCGCCTATTACGGCCTCGTCGCGTCGCGCTACATGCACGAATACGGCGTCACCCAGGAAGACCTCGCCGAATTCGCGGTGCTGATGCGCGCCCATGCCGTGACCCATCCCGGCGCGCAGTTTCACGATCCGATCACCGTCGCCGACGTGATGGCCTCAAAACCGGTGGCGATGCCGCTGAAGCTCCTGGATTGCTGCCCGGTGTCCGACGGCGGCGCAGCGTTCGTGCTCAGCCGCGAGCCAACCTCCGCGACCGGCATTCGCGTGCGCGGCGCTGCGCAGGCGCATACCCATCAGCATGTCACGGCGGCGCCGGGCTTGAGCGAACTTGGCGCCGAGATTGCGGTTGCCAAGGCAAAGGCCGCATCCGGCCTTGCGATATCGGATGTGCGTTATGCCGCAGTCTATGACAGCTTCACCATTACGCTGGCGATGCTGCTGGAAGACCTCGGCCTAGCCGGGCGCGGCGAGGCGGCGGCGCGGGTGCGGGCAGGGCATTTTGGCCGCGACGGCGCCATGCCGCTCAACACCCATGGCGGGCTCCTAAGCTATGGCCATTGCGGCGTCGGCGGTGCGATGGCGCATCTGGTCGAGACGCATTTGCAGATGACGGAGCGCGCCGGCGCCCGGCAGGTCCGTGACGCCTCGGTCGCGCTGCTGCACGGTGACGGCGGCGTGCTTTCGTCGCACGTCAGCATGTTTCTTCTGGAACGGGTGCGATGACCGACAAACTCGCCGACTGGACCAAGGGCGCCGAGACCATCGTCTATCAATCCTGCACGGCTTGCGGGAACGTGCAGTATTTCCACCGCAGCTTCTGCGCCGTCTGCGGTGCGCCGGATCCGGTGGAAAAGCGCGCCAGCGGGGTTGCGACGGTCTATGCGGCGTCGCTGGTATGCCGCGCCGCGACGCCGGAGACACGCGCGCATGTTCCCTACAATATCGTGCTGGTAGATGCGGCCGAGGGCTTTCGCATGATGGCCCATGGTGACAACGATCTGGCGATCGGTGACTCTGTGACCGTGAGCTATCGGCCGTTTGCGGGAATGCTGGTCCCGTATTTCGAGAAAACGAAGTGAGCTTCAGGCAAAATGCTCACGCTACGAAGCAACCCAGAATTACGCGGAACAGGTGAAAATCTGAGTGCTTCGACGCGTCAACATTCAGTGCCAGTAGAACACAACGCCGGCGATGACGAGCATCGCTGTTACCGCCAGCGTCTGCGCAAGCGCTTCCGAGGCCGCCTTCCTGGTGGCTTCCTTCATGCCTAACTCCCTAGACTTGGGCATGAGTCATCCTTGCCCGTGAAGGCCTGATGAACTCAGTTTGGTTTTACTCGGAACACCCCGCGACGAGTATTCGCTCCTTTGAGTCCCCACTCAGCGAATATCGACAGTGTCAGAATCGACCAGCAATGAGGCGGCAATTTGGCTCGCTCGCAGCCGGTTTGTGCACGAGAGAGGGAGTTTTTTGGCGCGGGTCTAACCGCCTGGACGCAGGCCAGGACCTGTGGCGGCGTCGTTTCGACGGTTGATCGGCTTCCTGCTGCGGTGCATGATCCCGCTGTCAACAAATCAGAAAATCCGCAAAACCCAAGGTGATGTATGGCCCGCGTCGACTATAGCGATCCCGCCAAGCACAACGAGCGCACCCGCGAATTGCTGGGCAAAAACCGCAATGCCAACATCTTTCGCATGATGGCGCATTCGCCGAGCTACCTCGAACAATACTGCCGGCTGGGCGGGGCTATCAGGCACAAGGGTGAACTCGACCCGATCGTGCGCGAACTCGCCATCACCCGCACGGGCATCCTGTGCGAGGCGCCCTATGAAATCGTCGCCCACAAGCGTATCGGCAAGAACGTGGGCGTCACCGACGAGCAGAACGAGGCGCTGGAAGACTGGCAGTCGGCGACCTGTTTCAACGAGGTACAGCGCGCCGCGCTCGCCTTTACCGATGAAATCGTCAAGCGCAACAAGCCAACGGACGCGACCTTCAACGCCATCGCAGCGAAATTGACCCCCGCCGCGCTTGTCGAACTACAGCTTTCGGTCGGCTTCTACATCATGACGTCGAAGTTCCTGGAAACGTTTGCCATCGATCTGCAGCCGGTGACGGAAGTGGTGGGCTGACAGTGTTCCGCGAGCGGTGATCTTATCGTTCCGGCCCGTACCGTCGCAGCGCCTCGAGCGTCAATCCCTTGCCGACCGCGCCGAAGATGTCACCTTCGACTATCCGGGCCGACGGCACGGCTTTGGTGATCGCCTTGTGGACGTGAGCGAGTTTCACCGAGCCGCCGGTCAGGAACACGGCGTCGATATCACCGGCGGCTAATCCCGCCTGAACAAGGCAATTGTTGATTCGCGCCGCGATGCGATCGGCCAGCTGCTTTGTATGGCTGACGAGATCGGGGCGGCCGATATCAGCGCCAAGACCGGGGGTAACCCACTCCAGCGGAATGTCCGCCCGATGCTTCTCGGACAGGGCGATCTTGGCGTCTTCGACTTCCATCGCGAGCGTATGGCCACGCTGTTCGTGCACCACGCGTATCAACCGGTCGAGAAGTTCCGGCTCGCTGGCCTCCTGCCGCACCTGGCGGATATCGGCCATCACGCGTGGCTCATACATGCGGTTGATGCTCGACCAGGTCGCGAGGTCGTGGAAGTAGCTCGACGGTACGTCAAGCCCGGGACGCTTCATGGCGCTGCGGAATCCGAACAGCGGCATGATCACGCCGAGGCTGAGCTGACGGTCGAAATCGGTGCCGCCGATGCGCACGCCGTCATTGGCGAGAATATCGGCCGCGCGATCGGCCTTGCCGTGGCGTTCGGGCCCCAGACGCACAATCGAAAAGTCGGACGTGCCGCCGCCAATATCAGCGATCAGTGCCACTTCCTCGGATGTGATCTGTCGCTCATAGTCCAGCGCCGCGGCGATCGGTTCGAACTGAAACGTGACCTCGTCAAAACCGATTCCCCGCGCAATTATCCGTAGCGTCTCCTCCGCCTTGCGATCGGCGTCCGGCGCATTGTCGACGAAGTGAACCGGCCGGCCGTGGACAACATTACGCAGTTCATGGCCGGTGGCCTGTTCCGCGCGGCGTTTGACCGCGCCGAGGTAATAGGCGATCACGTCGCGAAAGCTGACCCGCGCGCGTCCGAGCCGGGTGGTTTCGTCGATCAGCGAGGTTCCGAGCACCGACTTGAGGCTCCGCATCAGGCGGCCAGGTGCGCCTTCGACATAGGCTTCCACGGCCCTGCGGCCGATCAAAACGGCGCCGTCGGTCTCATAGAAAATCGCGCTGGGAATCGTGGTCTGGGCGGCCTCCAGCGCCACCAGAACCGGCGCCCGGCCTTCGATGGTGCCAAGCGTCGTGTTCGACGTTCCGAAATCAAGGCCGCAGATCGACATGGGTGCTCCGGGAGGGAGCGTCCGTTTACACATAACAAGGCCATCGATCCACCTTTATCTCGCCTTCTCATCCCGACGGGTGCTTCAATATCTATTGCGTTGCCCGGTGAGCCCATCCACAGATCAATTTGTTTCCGCGGACGCCTTGATGAAATAATCCGCGATGGTCCATAAGCGACCTCCCGGCGGCGTCCGGCGATTCACCAGCCCTAATGGTTTTGAGGAAGATTTGGCGTGGCAAATATCAATCGACAGATCGCGCAAGAGCTTGGTGTTCGCGAAGAGCAGATCTCGGCGACAGTCGGACTGCTCGACGGCGGCGCCACCGTGCCGTTCGTGGCGCGCTATCGCAAGGAAATCACCGGCGGGCTTGACGACGCGCAATTGCGCACGCTGGAAGAGCGGCTGACTTATTTGCGCGAACTCGAGGAGCGCCGGGTCGCGATCCTCAACTCGGTCCGCGAGCAGGGCAAGCTCGACGCCGCACTGGAAGCCGCCATCATGGCGGCCGACAGCAAGGGGCGTCTGGAAGACATCTACCTGCCGTTCAAGCCGAAGCGCCGCACCAAGGCCGAGATCGCCAGGGAGGCCGGGCTCGAACCATTGTCCGAACTGTTGCTGATGCAGCCGCAGAACGATCCGCAGGCCGTGGCCGCGACCTTCGTCGACGCCGAGAAGCAGGTGGCGGACGTCGCCGCGGCGCTCGAAGGCGCGCGTGCGATCCTGGTGGAGCGCTTTGCCGAGGATGCCGATCTGATCGGGCGCTTGCGCGAAGAAATGTGGTCGAACGGGGTGATGGTTTCGACCGTGCGCAAGGGCAAGAAGACCGAAGGCGAGAAGTTCAAGGATTATTTCGACTACAACGGAGCCCTCCACAAGCTACCGTCGCACCGCATTCTCGCGCTATTTCGGGGCGAGAAGGAAGAAATCCTCGAGCTGCAGATGATGCCCGAGGCGAATGTTCCGGCGGCTGGCGTCCCCAGCACGTATGAACTGAAAATCATGCAGCGCTTTGCGATTACCGATCAGGGCCGCCCGGGCGACCGCTGGCTGATCGAGACCGCGCGCTGGGCCTGGCGGACCAAGATCCAGGTGCATCTCAACATCGACCTGCGGATGCGGCTGTGGACGGCGGCCGAGACCGAGGGCGTGCGGGTGTTCGCCTCGAATTTGCGCGACCTGCTGCTGGCGGCGCCGGCCGGCGCGCGCGTGACCATGGGGCTCGACCCCGGCTATCGCTCCGGCGTCAAGGTCGCCGTCGTCGACGCCACCGGCAAGGTGGTGGCGACCACCGTGGTCTATCCGCACGAACCACAAAGGCAATGGGACGCGACGCTGGCGACGCTGGGCAAGCTCGCGGTCGCACATCGTGTCGACCTGATTGCGATCGGCAACGGCACCGCCTCGCGCGAGACTGACAAGCTGGCGACCGAACTGGTCAAGCTGCTGCCGGACCTGAAGATGTCGAAGATCGTGGTGTCCGAAGCGGGCGCATCGGTCTACTCCGCCTCCGCCTTTGCATCCGAGGAACTGCCGGAGCTCGACGTCACCTTGCGCGGCGCGGTGTCGATCGCGCGGCGCCTGCAGGATCCGCTGGCCGAGCTCGTCAAGATCGATCCGAAGGCGATCGGCGTCGGGCAGTATCAGCACGACCTCGGCGAAACCAAATTGGCGCGCTCGCTCGATGCCGTGGTCGAAGACTGCGTCAACGCCGTCGGCGTCGATGCCAACACGGCTTCCGCGCCGCTGCTGGCACGGGTGTCGGGCATAGGCGCAGGGCTCGCGCAAAGCATCGTGCAGCACCGCGACGCCAACGGGCCGTTCAAATCGCGAAAGGCGCTGAAGGAAGTGCCGCGGCTGGGACCGAAAGCGTTCGAGCAATGCGCCGGCTTCCTGCGCATCAATGATGGCGAGGATCCCCTCGATGCGTCGGGCGTGCACCCCGAGGCCTATCCGGTGGTGCGGCGAATCATCGCCGCGTCCAAGAGCGACATCAAGGCGCTGCTCGGCAATGCCGAGATCGTGCGCCAGTTGAAGCCGCAGGCCTTTGTCGACGACACGTTCGGCCTGCCCACGGTCACCGACATCCTGCGTGAGCTGGAAAAGCCCGGCCGCGACCCGCGTCCGGCCTTCAAGGCCGCCGTCTTCAAGGAGGGGGTCGAAGAGATCAAGGACCTCAAGCGCGGCATGATCCTGGAAGGCACGGTGACGAACGTCGCGGCGTTCGGCGCCTTCGTCGATATCGGCGTGCACCAGGACGGCCTGGTGCACATTTCGGCGATGTCAAAAACCTTCATCAAGGATCCGCGCGAGGTGGTGAAGCCGGGCGACATCGTCAAGGTCAAGGTGCTGGAGGTGGAGGTCGCCCGCAAGCGCATCGCCCTGACGCTGCGCCTCGATGACGAAGTGGGCACCAAGGGGCCCAAGCTTTCAGACAGCAAGATGCGCGAGTTTTCCAAGGCGTCGATGACATCGTCCGCGCCAAGCAAGGCGCAGGAACAGGGCGGCGCGCTCGCCGAGGCCTTACGGCGTGCCGCCGAGAAGAACGGGCGGGGTAAGGCGGGGTAAGGAGAGCAGGAGTTAGCCATTTGGCGTTGAGTATTCGGCTGCTTTCCCCGGATGCTGCGCAGCGCGCAGCGGTGCGCTGCTGATCCGGGGTCCATGCTGCGGTGATGGGTCCCGGCCCTGCGGGGCAGCGTTTCCGGACGATGCTTCGCATCGCCTAGGCTGCACCGCGTCCGGGACACGGAACTAACTAACCGGGCGTCAACAGATTCAACTTCGCATTGGCGAGGATCAGGCGATCGGCCAGCAATTGCGCAAGGTTGCGCATGATCCGCTCGCCGGCTCGCGGATGCTGTTTTCGGAAACGTTCGAAATCGCGGAGCGGGATTTCGTAAGCGGTCGCGGCCATGTCGGCGAAGACGTCGGCGGAGCGGCGCGGCTCCAATAGCGCCATCTCGCCGAACGGCATTCCCGCCGTCAGCGTCGCCAGGCGGATGCCGTCGGGCAGGGTGACATGCACTACGCCGCTCCGCAGAAAGAACACCGAGGTCGCGGGATCGCCGGCGGCGATGATCTTTTCGCTCGCCTGATGGGTCCGGATCGAAGCGAGCGAGGCGAGATCGATCAGTTCCTCGCCCGTTAGCCCCGCCAGCAGCGCCTGTTCGGAGAGTTCGGTCGCCTCGAAGAAATCGATCGCGCCGCCGTAACGATAGACCACCTGGTCTTCCGCCCACTCGATGGCGGCATCGAGCAGGTAGTAGTTGCGGATATTGGTCAGGCCTTCCGTCCATTCCCCGATCATCTTCCAGTCCGGCGACGATCGCCTGATGCCGGACAGGACCACGGTGACGTGGAAGCCTGCGAGCTCGCGGAACTCCTCGGCGAGCAGGCGGGTGCCGGCGCGGGTCATGGCCGTGACGCGGCGCAGGTCGAAGATGACGAGTTGTGGCCGCGGCTTGGCCGCCAGCTGTCGCGAGACGTAATCGACATTGGAGAACGACAGCGTGCCCACCAGTTCGATCACGCGGACATCCTGATGATGCGCGGCCAGGATGTTCTGTTCCTGTGCGCGCCGCACGCGCCGCGACGGGCTGTTGCCGATGTCGTAATCGGCGATGATGCTGTTGCGCGCATCGTCGCTGCGGTTGAGCATATGCAGGTCGTAATGCGATGACAGCGCCTCGCAGACCTTGATGCCGCGCACGCTGTTGCCGTGCTTGTCGAGTTTCGGCGAATAGCTGCCGAGCCCGAGCCGCGCCGGTAGCGCCGCAAGGATGCCGCCGCCGACGCCGCTCTTCGCGGGGATGCCGATCCGGTAGATCCATTCCCCGGCGTAATCGTACATACCGGAGCTCGTCATGACGGAGAGCGTCCGCGAGATGGCATACGGCGTCAGCACCTGTTCGCCGGTGACGGGATTGATGCCGCGGTTGGCGAGGGTGGCCGCCATGACAGCGATATCGCGCGCCGTCACCAGGATGGCGCATTGCCGGAAATACACCTCCAGCACGGCAGCCACGTTGTCCCGGATCACGGCATTGGTGCGCAGCAAATAGCCGATCGCGCGGTTGCGGTCGCCGGTTGCGCTTTCGGAGGCATAGACCGCGTCGTCGACATCGAGATCGCGCCCGGCAAACCGGCCCAGCGCCTGCCTGATGTATTCGAATGCGGTGTCGCCCTTGGCCTCATAGATCAGGCCGGAGCAGGCGATCGCGCCGGCATTGACCATCGGGTTGAAGGGATGGTTTTCAGCGTTGAGGCGTATCGAGTTGAAAGGATCGCCCGATGGCTCGACGCCGATCACGCTCTCGACCCGCGCCGCGCCCAGCGTGTCCAGCGCCAGCGCGAACACGAATGGCTTCGACATCGACTGGATGGTGAAAGGGATTTGGGTGTCGCCGACCTCGTAGACATGACCGTCGAGGGTGGCGAGGCTGATGCCGAAATGGGCAGGCTCGGCCTTGCCGAGCTCGGGGATGTAGTTGGCGACCGCGCCGCTGGTCTCAGTTGCGAACTCGGCGTGGCACGCATTCAGGAACCGCAGCAAGGGCGGTTTCGAGCTGGTCCAGGCAGCGGGGCCGGCGTTAAGCGGAGGAGGCGATTGCTTCATCGCCTCCTCTTGTGCAACGCAATCAGGGAGCGTGCAACTGGTTCGGCGCCAGCGTCCGGCGCCGTATCAGCACGAGCGCGATCAGAACGGTCGGGATCAGGATCGCCAATCCAAGAGAGGTGACCTGCCATTGTGACAGCGGCATGATGCCGCCGCCGGGCGTTGCGATCACGAACCCGCCGATTACGAGCAATACCCGTAGTGGCCATTCCAATGATCCAGTGCCCCTGAGGTCGCCAACGAAGACCTGATGGCCCTGGATGCCGCCGCAGATGAACAGCGTACCGAAGCCCGCCAGCCCCATCAGCCCGAGTCCTTCGAGATACGGGCTTGGTCCCTGCAGCACCAACGCCGGGTTCAGCACGAAGAAGAAGGGAATGAAGTAGATGATGCTGCCGACCCACATCGATTCCCATCCCGTCTTCATCGCCGGTGAGCCGGCGATGCCGGCCGCGGCAAAGGAGGCGATGGCGACCGGTGGCGTGATCGAGGACAGCATGCCCCAGTAGAAGATGAACATGTGCACGGCCATGCGGTTGAGCCCGAGCTTTTCCAGCGCAGGCGCCACCAGGATGGCGAGGAAGATGTAGCAAGCCGTCGTCGTCAGTCCGAGCCCGAGAACGAGGCTCGTAAAAGCGCACATCACGAGCAGCAGCAACGCATTGTCGCCGGCGATCCGCAACAGATCGTTGGCGAGGCTGGAGACCACGCCGGTCATCGAGAACGCGCCGATCAGAAGCCCGCAACCGGCCAGGATGCCGACCAGCTCGACGAAGGTGCGGCCGTTGACCTCGAGGAACTTGTTGATGGTCGAGAGCGTCCAGCGCGTATCCTTGGAGAAGAGCTGGTTCAGGACCAGCAGCAGTGCGGTCGCGTAGAACGGCGCGTGGCTCTCGCGCTTGAAATACAGCAGCATCACAATCAGCAGCGCGATTACGAAAATGTAGTACCATCCTTCCTTGATGGTGTCCCACACCTTCGGCAGCTCGGCGCGCGGAATGCCCTTCAGCCCGTGGCGCGCGGCATAGGAATCCACCTGCATGAACAGGCCGACATAATACAGCACAGCCGGAATGATCGCGGCGAGCGCGACGTCGGCGTAACTGACGTTGAGGAACTGCGCGATCACGAATGCGGTTGCGCCCATCACCGGCGGCGCCAGCACCGCGCCGGTCGACGCGCAGGCCTCGATCGCGGCGGCATAGGAGGCGCGGAACCCGCTCTTCTTCATGACCGGAATGGTCATGGTGCCGGCGGTCAGCACGTTGGAGATGATCGAACCGGACATCATGCCGAGCAGGCCAGAGGCAAAGATGCAGACCTTCGCGGCGCCGCCCCGGAAGGTGCCGCACAGCGCAAAGGCGATGTTGATGAAGAATTTTCCGGCGCCCGTCATCATCAGCGCGGTGCCGAACACCAGAAAGCCGATCACGGTGTCGGCAAAGGCCTGGATCGGGATGCCGAGCAGGCTTTCGCCCGACAGCACATGATAGGACGTCGCCTGTTCGAGCGTCGATTGCGTGCCGCGGAACGGTCCCAGCCATTTCGCGTCGGCGAATAGGGGATAAACCGTAAACGGCAGCACGCTAAGCAGCAGGCTCCAGCCGCCGGTGCGCCGCAACGCCTCCATCAGCGCCGCCCACATGATGACGCCGGCGACGATGACGTCCGTCGGTGCGCCGCCGAATTCCCAGCCGGCTTCCGCCGCCTTGCGGACGCTGCGCATCAGGAGGATGGCGCAGGCGAAGGTGACGACGAAAAGCAGGATGTCGTACCAGGGAATTCGGTTGAGCGGCGCGGTCCCGGTTCCGGGAAAGATCAGGAACGTGAACGGCAGCATCAGCGCGATAAGGAGATAGAAATACTCGGTGTTGAGCTGCGTATAGCCGAGGAAGAAGCGCAGCGAGAATTGCTGGTTGATGCACAAAAGGATGGTGGCCGCGGTCGCGACCACCAGCGCCCAGCGCCACGCGCCGTGCAACGTTCGCACGCGCGTGACTTCAGCTTCCTGCATGTTGGCATGCGGGTCGTCGAACACAATCCGCTGTGCCGGCACGACCACGCTATCGCTCGCAGAAGGTGACATTATTTCCCTCGAGACGGTGTTCGACTTGAGCGAGTAGCGTCGGTGCTATTCGAAGCCGTTCGGCATATTCGCCTTGGCCAGCGCCGCAGCGCGCGCCTTCATCCAGCCGTCGAGAAACGCCTTGTCATCTGCCGGTGGGCTGGACTTGCCATAGTCCGTCCATGCGGCGGCCAGCACTTGCTGGCGCTTGAACAGCGCATTGTTGTGTGCGTCCTGCTCGGCGGACCATTGCCCGGCTTCCTTCAGCGCCTTCACGGCGCCCGGATGCACCGGGACCACCCAGTTCTTGGTCTGGCGGTCGGCCGCAAGGCCGCCCGCGCCCGGCGCGGCATCCTTGTAAGCGTCGTAGCCCGTGATCATCGCCTTGGTGATGGCATAGACCTCGTCGGCGCCCAGCGATCCGTAAGACACGAAGATCGGGTAGGGGTAGTTGCCGAGCTCGATCGGCTTGTCCTTGGTGATGCCGGCACCGCAGGTCGCGGTGTGCGGGAAGAAGAACGAGCCAACCTTTTTCACGCGCTCCCAGCCGGCCTTGTCGCTGGCGGGCAGGGGCGGCCAGATGATGCCGCGCGGTGATGTCTCGAGTTCTTTCGCCGGGCCGGTGATGGTGGTGGCGAAGGCGGCATCGACGTCGTTGTTGATCATGCCCTTCCACATCGCGCCATAGCTCGAGAATTCGACAATCTTGACGTCGCTTTGCTTGAGGTCGCCGAACGCCAGGATCGCGAGCGCGTTCTGGTTCAGCGCCGGCGAACCGACCACGAAGCCGACGCGCTTGCCCTTGAGCTGCTTGATCTCGGTCACGCCGGTATCCTTGGCGACGCCGAGCGTGGCGGCGTTGCAGTCGACGGTAGACAGCACCAATTGCAGGGCTTGCGGCCCCCATTCCTTGGTACCGAATTCGAACACGCCTTCCTGAGCGAAATAGGAGCCGGAGCCCATCGCGGACATGGCCGCGCGCTTGGCGCGCAACGGTGCCAGTCGCGCCACGTCGTTGCCGGCGGGCAGCACGCGGACATCGGTACCGTATTTGTCCTTCATCATCTTGCCGATGCCGACGGCGATGTTGAAGCCCGCCGTTCCGGTGTCATAGGCGGTGACGACCATGGTCGGCGGCAGCTTGACGTCCTGGGAATAGGCCGGCGAGGCCAGCAGCGAGATGCCTGCCAGGGCAATTGGCGCGAGCGCCGTCAACCGATGAATCATAGTTTTTCCCTCAGATGGTTTTCGCTTTGCGAAAGTCTCTTGTTAGCGTTGATCATGTCATCGGCGGCTGGCGATGGCAACGTTAGGTGCGCAGACGTCTACACCCGAGCTGGACAGATTGTCGCGGAAATCGTCGCAAGCACGTCGCAAGCACATCTATGCCGTGATCCGTTAAGCTTCGATGATTGCGACGACCTGTCCTTCGGCGATGACGTCGTCGAGATTGACCAGGATAGCCTTGATTCTTCCTGCCGTCGTCGACGTGACCGGAATTTCCATTTTCATGGCTTCGACAAATGCAATCTCGTCGCCGTCACCGACATTTCCGCCGGTTGTGACGGGAAGTGCGCACACGCGACCGGCGACTTCGGTGACGATCTTGATGTCTGGCATTTCCGTTCTCCGGGACCGTCTGACGGACTGGTTGTCCTCGTGAACGGCTTTTTGTTGTGGCCGCAGATTGCCTGAGGTAGATTGTTCTGCAAGTGGAATTTTATTCCGCAGAGCGGAATGGAGCCATAAAAAATGGGAAGACGCTCGGAACGGCTTAGCAAACAGGGAATGCTTGCCAGCGATCTGGCAGGCGAGGGTGATGTGATCCAGGTGGTGTCGCGGGCGTTCGACGTCCTGCGCTGCTTCGAGGGTCATGAAGCCAGACTAGGAAATCTGGAAATTTCCAGCCGTTGCGGCCTGCCGCGGTCGACGGTATCGCGGCTCACCCACACGCTGACGCGGATGGGCCAGCTCGTTTATCTGCCGCGCGACCAGAAATACCGTATCGGTCCAAGCGCGGTGGCGATGAGCACCTCGATGATGAAGGGGTTGCAGCTTCGCAACCTGATTCGGCTGCGGCTGCAGGATGTCGCCGATCAATTGCCGGGTACCGTCGGCTTCGTGATTCCCGATCGCTATCATCTGGTCTATCTCGAATTCGCGCGTGCAGCGAATGCGCTCGGCCTGCATGAAGGCACCGGCAGCCGCATCTCGATGGCGAGCACCGCGGCCGGCTTTGCCTACACCGCAGCGCTCGATACCGACGTCGGCGACGCCTTGATCGCCGAAATGGAGCGCGAGATCCCGGGAAACGCGGGATTGTTGAAGTCGCGCATCGAAGACAACCGCCGCCATTTGCGCGAACACGGCTATGTCGTGGGCTGTGGCACCTGGAGCCCGCATATCAACGGTTGCGCGGTGCCGGTGTGGTCGCCGCAATATCAAACCTTCGTTGTCGCGACGATTGGCCTGCTCTCCGCGATGTTTGATGAGAAGCGGCTGCACAGGGAAGTGGCGCCGCAGATGCTCCAGCTCGGTGTTGCGCTTGGCAGCTTGCTCGAAGGTGCCGAGGGCGACATCTTCGCCAACCGTATCGAAAGAAAGCCGCTTCCGGTGCCGCCCCATAATAACAACAAGATTATCAAGACGGAGGATACGAATGAACTGGAAGCCGGAGCTCGACGACCTCGCTCGGCGCGAAGCGTTCGCGCGCGAGATGGGAGGCGTTGACAAGGTCAAGCGTCAGCATGACCAGGGCCGGCTCACGGTTCGTGAGCGCATCAACAGACTGATCGACAAGAATTCCTTCCACGAGATCGGCGCGATTTCCGGCGTCGCCGAATACGACGAAAACAGCGAACTCAAGCACCTGACGCCGGCCAACTGCGTGTTCGGACGCGGCAAGGTCGACGGCCGCACCGTGGTCGTGGTCGGCGACGATTTCACCGTGCGCGGCGGTTCGGCCGACGCCTCGATTTCCGCCAAGCCGCTGATGGCCGAGGAGATGGCGCATGATTTCCGCCTGCCGATCATTCGCGTGATCGAAGGCTCCGGCGGCGGCGGTTCGGTGAAGACGATTGAAACGCGCGGCGCTGCCAATCTGCCCGGCGGGGTCGGCGGCACGCGCTGGTACTGGTTTACGACCGCAAACATGGCGCGCGTTCCCGTGGTGGCGCTCGGGCTTGGTTCGGTCGCAGGCCTTGGCGCGGCGCGGCTCGCCGCCAGTCATTATTCGGTCATGACCCGGAACTCCGCGATGTTCGTCGCGGGTCCCCCGGTCGTGAAGCGGCTCGGCCAGGATCTGACCAAGCAGGAGCTCGGCGGCGCCGAGATCCAGACCCGGGCCGGCGGCGTCGACGATGCCGTCGATACCGAGGAGGAGGCGTTCGAGCGCGCCAGGCGTTTTCTGTCGTATCTGCCGTCATCGGTGTATGACCTGCCGCCGACAACGCCCTGCACCGACGATCCGGAGCGCGCGGAAGAATCGCTGTTGAAGGCGGTGCCGCGCAACCGCCGCCAGGTCTACAAGATGCGGCCGATCATCGACGCCGTCGTCGACAAGGGCTCGTTCTTCGAGGTCAACGCCAATTTCGGCCGACCGATCATTACCGGGCTTGCCCGGCTCGAAGGCCGCGCCGTGCTGCTGCTGGCGAGCGATCCCTTCCACTATGGCGGGTCGTGGACGGCGGAGGCGTGCCAGAAGGTGGTGCGCTGGGTCGATTTCGCCGAAACCTTCCATCTGCCGGTGGTTTATCTGATGGATTGCCCCGGCTTCATGATCGGGCTCGAGGCCGAGAAGTCGGCGACCATTCGCCACGGTGTGCGCGCCATGGCTGCGGTCAACCAATCGACCGTTCCCTGGTGCACCATCATCGTACGCAACGCCTTCGGCGTGGCGGGTGTCGTGCACCAACCGGCTAACCGCTATTCGATGCGCTACGCCTGGCCGTCGGCCTATTGGGGCTCGCTGCCGCTGGAAGGCGGCATCGAGGCGGCCTACCGCGCCGACATCGACGCTTCAGATGATCCGGCCGCGAAGCTGAAGGAGATCGAGGAGCGCCTCAACAAGCTCCGCTCGCCGTTCCGCTCCGCCGAGAAATTCTGGGTGGAGGAGGTCATCGATCCCCGCAAGACGCGTTCGCTGTTGTGCGAATTCGCGCGATTGGCGGAGCCGATCCGCACCGTGGGGCCGGCGACGAACATGGCGATCCGGCCGTAGTTGGACGCGAGAACCGTAGGGTGGGCAAAGCGAAGCGTGCCCACCATTCTACAGCGAAGAGGATAGATGGTGGGCACGGCGCAAGTGCGCCTTTGCCCACCCTACTACGATCGCATCACGCCACCACCGGCTTCGGCCGCGAGATCGCCAGCACGATCAGCGCCGCCACCACACAGAGCGCGCCGGCGACGAAGAAGGCCGGCAGGTAGGTCTGCAGCACCGTTCGCGACAGGCCGGCGCCGAAAGCCGCAACGCCCGCGCCCAGTTGATGACCGGCAAAAATCCAGCCGAACACGAGGTTGGCGCGCTCGGGGCCGAATCGTTGTGCGGTGAGCCGCACCGTCGGTGGCACGGTCGCGATCCAGTCGAGTCCGTAGAACATCGCGAAGATAGAGAGGCCGTAGAACGAGAAATCGGTGAACGGCAGGAACAACAGCGACAGGCCGCGCAACCCGTAATACCAGAACAGGAGCCCGCGGTTGTCGTAGCGGTCGGACAGCCAGCCGGAGGCGATGGTGCCGACGAAATCGAAAATGCCCATCGCCGCGAGCAGGCTTGCCGCCTGCACCTGCGGAATGCCGAAATCGAGGCACATCGGGATCAAATGCACCTGGACCAGGCCGTTGGTGCTGGCGCCGCAGATGAAAAAGGTGGCGAACAGGATCCAGAACACGCCCGACTTCGAGGCATCTCGGAGAGTGCCGAGCGCTGCCGCCATGATTGGCGTGGTGTTGGGAGACGGCGCCGGCAGCGGCTCGGTGCCTTCGTCGCCGAACGGCCGCAAGCCGACGTCGCTCGGGCGGTCGCGCATGACCATCAGCACGGCGAAGGCGGCCACGCCCAGCATGACGCACACCAGGGCCAGCGCGATCCGCCAGCCATAATGATCGGTCAGGCTCGCCAATAGCGGCAGGAAGACAAGCTGTCCGGTCGCAACGCTCGCGGTGAGGATGCCGACGACAAGCCCGCGCCGTGCCACGAACCAGCGCGCGGCGATCGTGGCGCCCAGCACCAGCGCGGTCATGCCGGTGCCGAGCCCGATCACCACGCCCCACAGCAGCATCAGCTGCCAGACCTGCGTCATCGCCAGCGACGCGACGAGCCCTGATACGACGATCAGCAGCGCCAACAGCGTGACGTTGCGCAGGCCGTAGCGGTTCATCAGCGCGGCAGCGAAGGGGGCCATCAGTCCGAACAGGATGAAGCGGATCGACAGCGCCGAGGAAATCTCCGCCGTGGTCCAGCCGAATTCCTTCTGCAGGGGCACGATGAAAACCCCGGGGGCGCCGACCGTGCCCGCTGATATCAGGGCGGTGAGGAAGGTCACGCCGACCATCACCCAGCCGTAATGGATGTTGCGGCGGGCGAGGGCGGCTGACAGCCAGTTCGAGATCATTGAACCTCAGGGGATTCCAGTGGGAAGGTTTGTCTGGTTTGCTGTGTGCATTCTGACGTGACGGCAGTCTGACTAGAATGTCGTACTTCCCTCGTTTCAGGACATGACGAGGGAGCGTTGGCGTCAGGATCGATCCGCGCGCAGGGTCAACTCCGGAATGAGATTATGATTATAATATTATGCGTTGCAAAAAACCGCAACCGATCATCCCATGAAAAATTTCGCCGCTCGCATGAGAGAAATTGATCGATCGGCGCACTTGGACAGGGATTGTCGTGAACGCTCGCTATTCCAGCCCGTCGAGCGCAGTCCCGATGGCCTTCCTGAAGGCGGCGACGTCGCCGAGCTCGTGGCCGAGCACGAGCGCAAGCCGGGTCAGGAACAGCGCTTCGCGCGCGGGCCCGGCCTGGTCGATTGCGGTTGCCAGCGTCTCATAGGCGGTCTCGAAGTCCTCGAACGGCATGGCGTTCATGGCGTCTCGCTTCCCAGGCAAAGGCTTGCGGCTTTCAGGATTTCGTCGGGAACGACGGCCTTCCATCGTCCGGCAATGTGCAGGTCGGGCCGCAGCAGATAGAGCGTCCCGGGCGCTGCCGCGAACAGGCGGGCGATTTCGCCGTCATTGTCCGTAATGGTTTTCGCTTCGGAGGCCGAGTCGCGTGACGTGACCAGCACTGGAACGAACCGCTTGTCGATGCGGCCGAGTTGCCCAAGCAGCGCCGCCTGTTCGGCGGTGGGTTGCCCCTCGCAGAACAGGATCGCCGTCATGCCGTTGCCGGCGCGGTCCAGCAGGTAGCTTCCGTCGGTGAGCCCAGCGTTCGGCGCGGCGCCGCCGCAAGGAGGGCCGCCGGCAAATTCGGCGTCGCGTCCGGCATAGGGCGTCAGCAGGCTTTCCGAGTAGGCGTAGGGCTGCATCTGGCGCGGATTGGCGAGCCCCCGCGGAAATGCGTGCTTCAAACTGAGCGACAGCGCGGCCTCGCGCGCCAATCGCCAGCCGCGCGTTGGCGGCGTCATGAAGCGCGTGCTCTTGGTGGCATTGGCGAAGACATCGAGCGTGGCGCCGCGCCGCTCCGGTGAATAGCTGTCGAGCAGCCGCTCGTCCGCCTCGCCGTGGAGCACGAGCGCCAGCTTCCAGCCGATATTCTCGGCATCCGCGAGGCCATTGTTCAGCCCGCGCACGCCGAAGATCGGCACGATATGCGCGGCATCGCCAATGAAGAAGACGCGGCCATGCCGGTAGTCATCGAGGCACAAGGTGTTGGCGGAGTAGACGCTCCACCATTCCAGTTCCCAGGGTTTTGTGTGGCCGACATCGGCCAGGATCGCGCCGACGCGAGCGCGGATG
This sequence comes from Bradyrhizobium sp. AZCC 1610, assembly GCF_036924515.1. Taxonomy (NCBI): domain Bacteria; kingdom Pseudomonadati; phylum Pseudomonadota; class Alphaproteobacteria; order Hyphomicrobiales; family Nitrobacteraceae; genus Bradyrhizobium; species Bradyrhizobium sp. AZCC 1610. Next base: position 2,519,836 of record NZ_JAZHRR010000001.1, read on the forward strand.
TTTTCCTCTTTCAGGGCATCTGCCTCGCTCTCGCCTTCGCGGAGCTGGTAGTCCACGCGCCAGATATCGTCCGGCTGCTTGTGAATCAGGACAGTACCGCCGGGATTGCCGACCGACTCGAAAAAGGCGCGGCGCTCGGTTGGGAAATCGTGATCCATGCGGATATCCGCGATCACATACCGGCCTTCGTAATTGTCGCCTTTTAGCCGCAGCCCGAGCATGGAGCGGATCGGCGAGCGTGCGCCGTCGGCTGCCAGCACGTAGTCGGCATCGAGCCGATAATCGCCCTCGGACGATGAAATCCGAACCGATACGCCATCGTTGTGATGCTCGATGGCCGATAATTCGCTCTGCCAGCGCATGTCGATCAGGTCACGGGCGGCAACCGCGTCGTGCAGGAATTTCTCGATGTACTGCTGCTGCAGATTGTACATCGGCAGATATTTTTCGCCCGGCGGTTGCGGCATCTCCAGCCGGAAAATCTGTTCGCCGCGATAGTAGCTGCGGCCGAACCGCCAGCCGAGCGCCTTTTCGACAAACGGCGCCACCGCGCCGATCCGCTCCAGAATGTGCATGCTGGGACGCGCGATGCAGATCGCGCGGCTGCCGTCATTGAATGTGTCCTTGCGATCGATCAAGACGCTCTTGATGCCATAGCGCGCCAGCACTAGCGCCGCCGTCATGCCGATTGGCCCGGCGCCCACGATCAGCACGGGATGCCGTGTCGCGACACCGTCAAGCTCGGGGACGCGTCGCGCCGCAAACCTCGGATAGTCGAAGTAGAGCGAATCCAGCGCTCCCTTGCCGGCAGGTCTCATGCGTCTCTCCGTCTATTTCTTGCGGTCGAGGAATCCCTGCATCAGCCGCTGCGGCTCGCCGGTCAGGAACGATTGCCCGAATACGCCGACGCTGAGATTGACCGATTCTGTCAGCGGCAGTTCCTCCCACTGGCGGAGCAGCGCCTTCTGCGCGCGCAGCGCTTCGGGACCGCATTCGAGCAGCGCGTTGACCGTATGCTCGACGGCGGCATCGAGGCCATTTTCCTTCGCGACCACATCGACCAGGCCCCAGGCGAGCGCGGTCGGCGCGTCGATGTTTTCCGCCGTCATGACCAGCCAGCGGGCGCGGCCCCAGCCGATCAGCCGGGGCAGCAGCCGCCGCATGGATCACCGAGGGGATGCCGACACGCACCTCCGGCATGCCGAACTTGGCATCATGAGCCGCAATCCGGAAATCGCAGGCCGCGGCGACTTCGAGGCCGCCACCGAGGCACCAGCCGGGAAGCCGCGCGATGACAGGCGCGGGAAAGTTGCGCACGGCCTCGCAGAGGTCGCGTAAGCGCGTGATGAAGGCTTCGGCGGATTTCTGGTCAAGACGCGCCATCTCCTTGATGTCAGCGCCGCCGATCATGCTCTTCTCGCTCTGTCCGGCGAGGATCACCGCGCGAATCCCCTTGTCGTCGGCGAGCTTCTCGAACCCTTCACGAACCCCGTTGGTGACGGCGGAGGAGAGGATGTTGAGGGTGCCGGCATTGCAGATCGAGAGGCGGACGACGCCTCGGCCATCGCGCTCGATGCCGCAGTAGGGATTGAGCATTTCCATTTTGTTTTTCCGGGCTTGTTCTGGCGGTCGGCGTCACTTCCAAGGGCATTCGCCGGCTTGTCAAGGGGAGGCGGGGCGGGCGTTGCGTGGCGGCGCAGGCCGATATAGAATTACAGCCATCATTTAAAGGAGCCGGCCATGACCGCGACCGAGACTGTCGATCTGTTTTCGCTCGATACACGCAGGCATCGGGTGGTGGAGTGGCAGGCGCCGGGACCTGTGGCAAAGGCAGCCTCCGGGATGTCCGGCTTGGAAACGATGTACGCGATCCGCGACGGCATCTTGCCACCGCCGCCGATGGCCCGATTGATCGGTTTTGAGATGCGTGTTGCAGAACCCGGTCGGATCGTGATGGAACTGGATCCGGATGAGAGCCTCGAAAATACCGTCGGGCTGCTCCATGGCGCGACCGCCGCGGCGCTGGCGGATACCGCCATGGGTTGCGCCATTGCTACCATGCAGCCGGCGGGGCAGACCTCGGTCACGCTGGACCTCAAGCTGACCTATCTGCGGCCGTTGTCGGTACGGTCAGGCACCATCTCGGCGGAAGGCAAAGTGGTAAAACTCGGTCGTCAGACCAGCTATGCCGAAGGCTTCGTCCGTGACGGCGCGGGAAATCTTGCAGTGCACGCGACCGCCACATTCACGATGATCGGCGTTGAAAAAGCGAAATAGATGCAGCTTTTTGCCCGCACAACTGCTATTATATGATTGCGGACATTTAATAGGACGGGTTGATGCGTTATTCGAAAGAGCACAAGCAGGAGACCCACGCGCGGATCGTGAAGAAGGCCTCGGTGCGGCTTCGCGAAAAGGGCGCGCATGGCATCGGCGTCGCCGACCTGATGAAGGAGGCGGGCCTTACCCATGGCGGCTTCTACGCGCATTTCGATTCCCGCGAGGCGCTGGTGATCGAGGCCTTTGCCTATGCGATGGACCGCTCGGTCGAACACTGGCGCAAGATCGCCGCTGAGACGCCGCCGGAGAAGCGGCTGTCGACGATCATCGATTCCTACGTCTCGACGGTACATCGCGACGATCCCGGCCGCGGTTGCGCGGTTCCCACGCTCGGCGCCGAGATCGCCCGTGAAAGCGCCAAAACTCGCAAGGCCTTTGCCGCCAAGCTGGAACAGTTGATCGAGGTGATGGCCGACCAGATTCCGGATGTGCCACGGAAGACGGCGCGCAGGCAGGCGATGGGTACGCTGGCGACGATGATGGGCACGCTGGTGATGTCCCGCGTCACCGGCAGCGGCGAACTGTCCGACGAAATTCTCGCCTCGGGCCGCGAGGCGGCGTTGGCCCGTGCCGAGGCGAAGCCGGTCGCGAAGAAGGCCCGGGCAAAGGTGAATTAGGAATTCACCTTCCGCCAAACAGCGCGCGTTCGCTCTCCGCTGTCTCGTAGATGTAGTCAGCAACCGCGCGAATTCGTGCTAGATCCTTGCTGTCGGCGTGCATCAGCATCCAGAACGTCCGGGATATCCTGATCTCGTCTGGCAACACCGGCCGCAATTCCGGATGCGTCGTCGCCATGAAGTGCGGCAGCACGGCAATGCCGAAGCCTGCGATGGTGGCGTTGAGCTGCGCGATCAGATTGGCGCTGCGGAATTTCGCGGAAATTTTTGGCGAGACCTGCGGCAGGTAGTCCAGTTCGGGCGTGAACAGCAATTCCTCGATGTAGCCGACGAAGCGATGCGCGGGCAGGTCGCCACGGCCTGTAATTTTCGGCGCGCGGTCGAGATAGGCCGGCGCGGCATAGAGCCCGAGGCTGTAGTCGAGCAGCTTGCGCCCGACGATGCGACCTTCCTTGGGCATCGTCAGGCTGATCGCAATATCGGCCTCGCGCTTCGACAGGCTGAACAGCCGCGCGGTGGCGACGAGCTGGAGGTCGAGATCGGGATACCGCTCGGTGAATTTGACCAGCCGCGAGGCCAGAAAATGGCTGCCGAAACCGTCGGGGGCGCCGATCCGCACGGTGCCGGTCAGATGCGCGCGCGAGCCGCCGACCGCCTCCTGGTTGGCGACGATGGTGGATTCCATCGCCTCCGCGCTGTCGGCGACACGCTGGCCGGCTTCGGTCAGCAGGTAGCCGGTCTTGCGGCGGTCAAACAGTTTTGCCGAGAGATGCCGTTCCAGGCGGTCGACACGCCGGATCACTGTGGCATGATCGACCGATAGCTGCTTGGCGGCAGCGGAAACCGATCCGCCGCGGACGATTGCCAGCACGAAACGGAAGTCATCCCAGTCGATCGTCCTGGTGCCTTGATCCAGCATTTCCGCACATCTATGGTGCAATATATCGGACTTGTATCCTAAGAAATGCAGGTCAAAAAGGGGTCCAAAGGGATCCAGCCGGTATCTTCGGGAGGTTATTCATGCGCTCAATCGGACATTTCATCGGTGGCAAAGAGGTCAAGGGCACGTCCGGGCGGACGGCCGACGTTTTCGAGCCGATGACCGGCGACGTTCAGGCCAAGGTGGCGCTGGCCTCCAAGGCCGAGGTTCGCGCCGCCGTCGAGAACGCCAGGGACGCCCAGGTCGAGTGGGCCAACACCAATCCGCAGCGCCGCGCCCGCGTGATGATGAAGTTTCTCGAACTCGCCCAGCGCGATTACGACAAGCTCGCAGAGCTTCTGGCGCGCGAGCACGGCAAGACCGTTCCCGACGCCAAGGGCGATATCCAGCGCGGCCTCGAGGTCGTTGAATTCGCCTGCGGCATTCCGCATCTGATGAAGGGCGAATACACCGAGGGCGCCGGCCCCGGCATCGACATCTATTCGATGCGGCAGCCGCTGGGCGTGGTCGCCGGCATCACCCCGTTCAATTTCCCGGCGATGATCCCGATGTGGAAATTCGCGCCCGCGATCGCCTGTGGTAACGCCTTCATCCTGAAGCCGTCCGAGCGCGATCCCGGCGTGCCGATGATGCTGGCTGCATTGATGATCGAGGCGGGGCTGCCGCCCGGCATCCTCAACGTCGTCAACGGCGACAAGGAAGCGGTCGACGCCATTCTCGACGATCCCGATATCAGGGCCGTTGGCTTCGTCGGCTCCTCGCCGATCGCGCAGTATATCTATGAGCGCGCGGCCGCTACCGGCAAGCGCGCGCAGTGCTTTGGCGGAGCCAAGAACCACGCCATCGTCATGCCCGACGCCGACATGGATCAGACCGTCGATGCGCTGATCGGCGCGGGCTACGGCTCGGCCGGTGAGCGCTGCATGGCGATCTCGGTGGCGGTGCCCGTCGGCAAGCCCACCGCCGATCGGCTGATGGAAAAGCTGATCCCGCGCGTCGAGAGCCTGAAGATCGGTACCTCGATCGATCCCTCCGCCGATTACGGTCCGCTGGTGACGAAAGAAGCGCTCAACCGCGTCAGGAACTATGTCGAGATCGGCATCAAGGAAGGCGCGACGCTCGCCGTCGACGGCCGCGGCTTCAAGATGCAGGGCTATGAAAACGGCTTCTACATGGGTGGCTGCCTGTTCGACAACGTCACAAAGGACATGCGGATCTACAAGGAAGAGATCTTCGGCCCGGTGCTCTCGGTGGTGCGCGCCCACGATTACAAGGAGGCGCTGGCGCTGCCGTCGGACCATGATTACGGCAACGGCGTTGCGATCTTCACCCGCGACGGCGACGCTGCCCGCGACTTTGCTGCCAAGGTGAACGTCGGCATGGTCGGCATCAACGTGCCGATCCCGGTGCCGATCGCATACTACACGTTCGGCGGCTGGAAGAAGTCCGGCTTCGGCGATCTCAACCAGCACGGCCCGGATTCGATCCGCTTCTACACCAAGACCAAGACGATCACCTCGCGCTGGCCGTCGGGCGTCAAGGAGGGCGCGGAGTTCTCGATCCCGACGATGAACTGACGCGCATATCACAGCCGGGGCGCGGGATGCAGTTCGCTCTCAACGAGGATCAGGTGGCGGTTCGCGACATGGCGCGCGAATTCGCCGCGGAAAAGATCACGCCGCATGCGCTCCGCTGGGACGAGGAAAAGCATTTCCCCATCGATGTGATGCGCGAGGCCGCGAGCCTCGGCATCGGCGGCATCTATATCAAGGATGACGTCGGCGGCTCTGCCATGACCCGCTTCGATGCCGCACTGATCTTCGAGGCGCTGGCGACCGGTTGCCCGACCGTGTCGGCCTTCATCTCGATCCATAACATGGCGTCGTGGATGATCGACGCCTACGGCAACGACACCCAGCGCCAGAAATGGCTGCCAAAGCTCTGCACCATGGAGCTATTGGCGAGCTATTGCCTGACCGAGCCGGGCTCAGGGTCGGATGCCGCGGCGCTCCGCACTCGCGCAGTGCGCGATGGCGACCATTATGTGCTCAACGGCCAGAAGCAGTTCATCTCCGGCGCCGGCAAGGGCGATCTTTATGTGGTGATGGTGCGGACCGGCGGCGACGGACCCGGCGGCATCTCGACGCTGGTGATCGACGGCGACACGCCCGGGCTCTCATTCGGCGCCAACGAGCGCAAGATGGGCTGGAACGCGCAGCCGACCCGCGCGGTGATTTTCGAGAACGCCCGCGTGCCGGTCGAGAACCGGCTCGGCGACGAGGGCATCGGCTTCAAGATCGCGATGGCGGGGCTCGACGGTGGCCGCATCAATATCGCCGCGTGCTCGCTCGGAGGCGCACAAAGCGCGCTGGAGAAATCGCTGGCCTACATGAAGGAGCGAAAGGCCTTCGGCAAGCGCCTCGACGAATTCCAGGCGCTGCAGTTTCGCCTGGCCGACATGGCGACCGAACTGGAGGCGGCGCGGACTTTTGTGTGGCGTGCGGCTGCAGCGCTCGACCGCAAGGATGCCGACGCCACCATGCTGTGCGCGATGGCCAAGCGTTTTGGCACCGATGTCGGTTTCGAGGTCGCCAACCAGGCGCTGCAGCTGCACGGCGGCTACGGCTACCTCAGCGAATACGGCATCGAGAAGATCGTGCGCGATCTGCGCGTGCACCAGATCCTGGAAGGGACCAACGAAATCATGCGGCTGATCGTGTCGCGCAAGCTGATCGAGGGCGCGCGATGACGGACGCGGCAGACGCGCTCATCGAAGGTGACTTGATCGCGCAGCGCGAAGGCGCCTGCGGTGTGATTCGGTTGAACCGGCCAAAGGCGATCAACGCCGTTACGCTGGAAATGTTTCGCGACGTCGACAGGGCGCTCGATGCGTTCGAAGCCGACCCAGCGGCCGCCGTGATCCTGCTGGAAGGCGCGGGCGAGCGCGGCCTCTGTGCTGGCGGTGACATTCGCGCGCTCTGGGAAAGCTCACAGGTGAAGGGCGATCTCGGCAAGATCCTGTGGCGCGAGGAATACATCCTCAACGCCCGGATCAAGAAATTCCCGAAACCCTATGTGGCTTTCATGGACGGCATCGTGATGGGCGGCGGCGTCGGCTTGTCCGCGCACTCCAGCCACCGCGTCGTCACCGACAAGACGAAACTTGCGATGCCCGAGGTCGGGCTCGGCTTCTTTCCCGACGTCGGCGGCACCTGGCTGCTGTCGCATTCGCCGGGAGAGCTCGGCACGTACTTCGGACTGACCGGGCAGACCATGAACGGTCCGGACGCGATCCATGCCGGCTTTGCCGACGCGGTCGTGCCGTCGGCCAAGCTTGCCGCCTTGCGGGAGGCCCTGACCAAGGTTCGTACCGAGATTTCATCGGCAGAAGTCAAAGCTCTGATCGCCGGCTTCGCAACCGGTGAGACGGCCGGACCTGTCGCCGCGATGCAGGCGAAGATCGATGGCTGGTTCGCCTACGACCGCATGGAAGACATCATCGCCTCCTTGCAGCGCGACGGCTCAGAACTGGCGCTTTCAACGCTGAAGACGCTGAACGAGAAATCGCCGCGCGGCATGGTGGTGACGCTGAAACTGCTGCGGCTGGCGCGCGCGGCATCGTCGCTAGAGGAATGCCTGGTGCGGGAATATCGCGCCGCGCTGGAAGTCTTCGCCAGCGATGATTTTCGCGAGGGCGTGCGCGCCGCCGTGATCGACAAGGACCGTAATCCAAGGTGGTCGCCGCCGCGAATTGAAGACGTGACGCCGGCAATGGTCGCGCCTTACTTCGCCGAGATCGGCGCCAATGAGCTGAAATTCAACTGACCAAACCAGAAAAATTCCAAGCGGAGGATTCGAGATGGCAAACATCGCATTCATTGGCCTCGGCAACATGGGCGGGCCGATGGCCTCCAATCTGGTCAAGGCCGGCCACAAGGTAACCGCGTTCGACCTGGTGGCAGCCTCGCGCGATCAGGCCAAAGCCGACGGCGCCGCGATCGCCGAGAGTTCGGTCGCGTCCGTCAAGGGCGCCGACGTGATCATCACCATGCTGCCCGCGGGCAAGCACGTGCTGTCGGTCTGGAACGAAGTGATCCCGGCGATGACCAAGGGCACGCTGATCATCGATTGCTCGACCATCGACGTCGAAAGCGCCAAGCAGGCGCATGCGCTGGCCGCCAAAAGCGGCATGCTTTCGGTGGATGCGCCGGTGTCGGGTGGAACCGGCGGCGCCAAGGGCGCGACGCTCACTTTCATGTGCGGCGGCGAGGACAAGGCCTTTGCAGCGGCAAAACCCGTGCTGGAGAACATGGGCAAGAAGCTCGTCCATTGCGGCGGCGCTGGTGCAGGGCAGGCGGCCAAGATCTGCAATAACATGATCCTGGGCATCTCCATGATCGGGGTCGGCGAGGCCTTTACGCTCGCGGAGAAATTGGGCCTGTCGCATCAGGCGCTGTTCGACGTCGCCTCGACCTCCTCGGGGCAGTGCTGGGCGCTGACATCCTATTGCCCGGTGCCGGGTCCGGTGCCGACCTCGCCGGCGAATAACGGCTACAAGCCCGGCTTCGCCTCCAGTTTGATGGTCAAGGACCTGACGCTGGCGCAGGACGCGGCGAACGCCGCCGGGGCCGCTACGCCGCTGGGCAAGCACGCGCAGGAAATCTATAAGGCGTTCGACGCTGCCGGCCATGGCGGGGTGGATTTTTCCGGTATTATCCAGCACGTTCGGAGCCTCGCCGGGAAATAACGGAGACGGGATGACGACCTTCCAGGAAGCGCGGACCTTTCTGCTCAAGCACCGCGCTGATTATGATGCGGCCGTAAAAGGATTTCGCTGGCCGGACCCTGTTCCGTTCAACTGGGCGCTGGACTGGTTCGATGCGGAACTCGCAGGCAATGCCGACAGCCGGGACCGCACCGCGCTCTGGATCGTCGATCCCGGCGACAAGGAGACGAAACTCTCCTTCGCGACGCTGTCGCGCCGGTCCAACCAGGTCGCAAACTTCCTGCGCGCGCAAGGGCTGAGGCGCGGCGATCATCTGTTGCTGCTGCTCGGCAATGTCGTGCCGCTGTGGGAGACCATGCTGGCGGCGATGAAGCTCGGCGCGGTCGTGATCCCCGCCACCACGCTTCTTACCTCGGACGAATTGCGCGACCGGCTCGATCGCGGCCGGGCGAGGGTGGTGGTGGCTTCGCAGGATCAGGTGGCGAAGTTCGCAGGCCTCGGTGCTGACAATCTGGTGCGTATCGTGGTCGGTGCATCGACGACGCATGACGGCTGGTTGCCATTCGAGCTGGCGGCCGGCGGGTCCGAAACCTTTGCGCCAGATGGTCCGACCAATGCCGACGACCCGATGCTGCTCTATTTCACCTCGGGCACCACGGCAAAGCCAAAACTGGTGCGGCACAGTCAGCGCAGCTATCCCGTCGGCGCGCTGTCGACGATGTTCTGGCTCGGGCTGCAGCCGGGCGATGTGCATCTCAATATTTCCTCACCGGGCTGGGCCAAGCATGCCTGGAGCTGCTTCTTCGCGCCATGGAATGCCGGCGCCACCGTGTTCGTGGTCAACCAGCCGCGCTTTGACGCAAAAGCCTTGCTCGCGACCGTCGGGCGCTGCGGCGTCACCACGCTGTGCGCGCCGCCGACGGTGTGGCGGCTGTTCATCCAGGAGAAGCTCGCCGACTTCAAGGTCAGCCTGCGCGAGGTCTGCGGCGCCGGCGAGCCGCTCAACCCGGAAGTGATCGACCAGGTGAAGGCGGCGTGGGGCCTGACCATTCGCGACGGCTATGGCCAGACCGAAACCACGGCGCTCGCCGGCAATTCGCCGGGCCAGAAGGTCAAGGTCGGCTCGATGGGCCGCCCGCTGCCGGGCTATCGCGTGCAGATCACCGACGGCGACGGCCACGTCACCAAAGAGGGGGAGGTCACGCTGGTGCTCGGCGCCGACCGCCCGGCCGGCCTGATGCAGGGTTATCAAGGCGAGGACGGCAAACTGAGCGGGGCGGACGGCGATCTCTACCGCAGCGGTGACGTGGTGTTTGCCGATGACGAAGGATACCTGACGTTCGTCGGCCGCTCCGACGACGTCTTCAAATCATCCGACTACCGTATCAGCCCGTTCGAACTGGAAAGCGTGCTGCTCGAGCATGAATCGGTCGCAGAAGCCGCCGTCGTGCCGAGCCCCGATCCGATCCGGCTCGCGATCCCGAAGGCCTATGTGCTGCTGGTCTCTGGCGTCGAACGCACGCCGGAAACCGCGCTATCGATCTTTTGGCATCTGCACACGCGGCTCGCGCCGTTCAAGCGCATCCGCAAGATCGAGCTGGTGACGGAGCTGCCGAAGACGATCTCCGGCAAAATCCGCCGCGTCCAGTTGCGCCGGCTCGAACATGATAATAACCGCAGTGACGCGCTGCGCGGTGCCGAGTTCCGCGAAGAAGAATTTCCGGAGCTGCAGAAGGTGCGGACTGCCGGGTTGGAGAGTTAGCGAATGAATGAAGTCTGGAAGAAGCCGCCGGTCTCGTTTGAGGCCTATCAGGCCATGGTCGGCAAGGAGATCGGCGTGTCGTCATGGCACCTGATCGACCAGAGGCGTATCAACGTCTATGCCGACGTGATCGAGGACCATCAGTTCATCCATGTCGATCCTGAACGCGCGAAGAAGGAAACCGCGTTCGGCAACACCATTGCGCATGGCTTTCTTACGATGTCTTTGATGAGTATCATGTCCTATGAGGTGATGCCGGTCATCGAGGGCACGGCGATGGGCGTGAACTACGGTTTTGACAAGCTGCGCTTCCTGTCGTCGGTGCGGGCCGGCTCGAGGGTCCGCGGTCGCTTTACGCTGATGGAGGCCAAGCTGCGCAAGCCGAAGGAGCTGCAGTCGCGCACCAACGTTACCGTCGAGATCGAGGGCGAGGATAAGCCCGCGCTGGTGGCCGACTGGATCGGGCTGATCTATTTCGCTTAGCCTCTGCGCGTCATGGCCGGGCTTGTCCCGGCCATCCACGTCTTGCTATGCAGCAACCAAGAAGACGTGGATGCCCGGCATAAGGCCGGGCATGACGAGAGAAACCCACATCAGGAATTCCACTCATGGCAATCAGGTTTGACGGACGCGTCGCTATCGTCACCGGCGCGGGCAATGGTCTGGGACGGGCGCATGCGCTGGGGCTGGCGAGCCGCGGCGCCAAGGTGGTGGTCAATGATTTCGGCGGCGCGCGCGACGGCACCGGCGGGTCGCTGACGCCGGCCGAAGCCGTGGTCGAGGAAATCCGCAAAGCCGGTGGCACGGCAATGGCCGATGGCGCCGACGTCTCGAAGTTCGGACAAGTCACGGCGATGGTCGAGCGGGCCACGAAGGAGTGGGGCAGCGTCGATCTCCTGTGCGCCAATGCTGGCATTCTTCGCGACAAGTCGTTCGCAAAAATGGACATAGCGGACTTTGCCAAAGTACTCGATGTTCATCTCGTCGGTACGTTTTACTGCTGCAAGGCGGTGTGGGATGGCATGCGCGAGCGCAACTATGGGCGCATCGTGCTGACTACCTCGTCGTCGGGCCTGTTCGGTAATTTCGGCCAGGCCAATTACGGCGCGGCCAAAGCCGGCATGGTCGGCCTGATGAACGTGCTGGCCGAGGAAGGCCGCAAGAACAACGTCCGCGTCAACACGATTTCACCGACGGCCGCGACCCGGATGACCGAAGAATTGCTGCCGCCGCAGGCGCTGGCCTTGATGCGCCCCGAGGCGATTACGCCGGCGGTGGAATTCCTGCTCAGCGAGGACGCGCCGACCCGCACCATCATGGGCGCCGGCGCGGGCTCGTTCGCCGTGATCAAGATTATCGAGACCGAAGGCATCAACCTGCCGCAGTCCGACTGGACGCCGGATGCCATAGCGGCGCATTTCGCCGAGATCGACGACGTCTCGAAGGCCAGGGCGCTGCAGGGCGCATTCGAGCAGACGCAGAAGTACGTCGCGCAAGCTGCGGCACGGGCGGGGATCAAGCTGTAGCGCTGGGGCTCACGTCAAACTCTCTCGTCATGGCCGGGCATAGCCGTCCGAAGGACGGCGTCGCTTCCGCTCGCCTATGTCCCGACCATCCACGCCTTTGTCACCGACTGCAAGTTAGACGTGGATGCCCGGGACAAGCCCGGGCATGACGACTGTTATTGTGGCAGCGACGGCTTACACTCCCGCCATGTCTACGATTTCACAATTCGTCGCTGTCATCGGCGCTGGCCCCGCTGGTCTGATGGCAGCCGAAGTGCTCGCGCAGGGCGGTGCATACGTCACCGTCTACGACGCGATGCCGTCGGCTGGTCGCAAATTCTTGATGGCGGGGCGAGGCGGGCTGAATCTCACGCACAGTGAGCCATTGCCGCAATTCCTTGCGCGGTACCGCGAGGCAACGCCGCATCTGAAAGCTGCGATCGAAGCGTTCCCGCCGAGCGCCTTGCGCGACTGGAGCGAAGCGCTGGGGCAAGAGACCTTTGTTGGCTCAAGCGGTCGCGTGTTCCCAAAGGCCTTCAAGGCGTCGCCGTTGCTACGGGCGTGGTTGCGGCGGCTGGAGTCGATGGGCGTAAGGTTGACGCCTCGTCACCGCTGGACCGGCTGGGACGAGCAGGGCGACCTTTGTTTCGACACGCCGCACGGCCCGCGTGCCATTAAGACGAGCGCTACCGTGTTGGCGCTCGGAGGCGCAAGCTGGCCCCGGCTGGGCTCCGATGGGGCATGGGCGGAAGCGCTCGCCGCGAAAGGTGTGCAGATATCCCGGCTCAGGCCGGCCAATTGCGGCTTTACCATAAACTGGTCGAACATATTTCGAGACAGGTTCCAGGGCCAGCCGCTCAAGGGCATCGCGCTGAATTTTGGCGCGCACAATGTCCGTGGCGAGGCCATCGTGACGCGCTCGGGCATCGAGGGTGGTGCGATCTATGCGCTGTCCGCCGAGTTGCGCGAGGCGATCGATAAGTCGGGGTCGGCAACGCTGCACATCACGCTGCGGCCGGATCTCGACATCAATGACCTGATCGCGAAAGTCTCAGCGCCCAAGGAAAAGCAATCCCTGTCCACTTTTCTGCGCAAGGCCGTGAATCTTTCGCCGGTCGCGATCGGCTTGCTGCAGGAAGCAGCCAAGGCATCTGGCGCTCCGCTGGCGTCGATGTCACCGGTCGATCTCGCAAACCTCATCAACTCCGTCCCGATCGAACTTACCGGCACAGCCCCGATCGCGCGCGCGATCTCGACCGCCGGCGGGATACCGTTCAGCGAACTCGACAGCGACTTCATGCTCCGCCGCTTGCCCGGCGTGTTCGCGGCCGGCGAGATGTTGGACTGGGAAGCGCCGACCGGCGGCTACTTGTTGCAGGCGTCGTTCGCGACCGGGGCAGCGGCGGGGCGGGGTGCGCTGAAGTGGCTCGATGGCTAGAGCGTAGCGAAACCCATCGAAACTTGTTGATGGATGATGGATTTCGCTGCGCTCTACCCATTCTACGGGGCGCCTACCGCAATTTCCCCCGCGCCGCGACCGGTAGCGCGCCGATGATCTCGTCGCCGCGCACCATCACCACTTCGTCCATCATGTTGACGACGACGCAGACATGGTTGGGCACGATGCGCACGACGTCGCCGACGACAGGCCTGGTGTTGCTGCGGGCAAGGTCGAGGAAGCCGTGTTCCTCGGCAAAGCGCGCGATCTTCGCTTCCGGGTGCTCCAGGATCAGCCCATAACCGTCGAGCCCGCCGCCGGGATCCGAGGTCAGCGTTTTCGAGCCGGCGTCGAGAATGCCGCGATCCGGGCCGGCGCGGCTGACGACGGTGGAATAGATGTTGAGTGCGCAATCGTCCCAACTGGCGACGCCGGCCGCGACCTGCATGCGGTCGTTGTAGATATAGGTGCCGGGACGATGCTCGGTCGCGCCCTTGAGTTTTCCGAGATTTTTCAGGTTCGGCGAGCCGCCGGTGGAAACCATCGTCGCATCAAGCCCGTGCGCGCGGACGCCAGCCAGTGCTTCGTCGAAAAATTTCTGCGCTTCCGTCCAGCCGGTTTCGGTTGGATACAGCATGAAGCCCGCAAAGGTCAGCCCCTTGGAAGCCGCGATCTCACGGGCCAGCGCGATAGCCTCAGTCGGCGTCTCGACGCCAGCGCGCTTGCGCCCGGTGTCGCATTCGACCACGACCGACAGCGGGCGGCCGGAAGCGGCGGCGGCCTGCGGCAGGCCCGCGATCACGGTCGAATTGTCGGCGGCGACCGTCATGTTGGCCTTGGCCTGCAGCGCGGCGAGGCGGGCCATCTTCTCCTCGCCGATCAGATTGTAGCTGATCAGGATGTCGTCGATCCCAGCCTCCGCCATCACCTCGGCCTCGCCGAGCTTCTGGCAGGTGATGCCCTTCGCGCCAGCCGTGACCTGCATCTGAGCCAACAAGGTGCTCTTGTGGGTCTTGATATGCGGCCGGTTGGCGACGCCGGCCGTATCGCAGGCCACCTGGATGCGTGCAATATTGCGCTCGACGCGGTCCATGTCGATGACAGCGCAGGGCGTGCCGTATTCACGGGCGATTTTGGCGGCGAGGGGCGTTGTCATGCTCTTCTCTCTGTTGGAAATTGATGGACCGTAGGATGGGTAGAGCGCAGCGAAACCCATCAATCTTGTCAACGGTTGGTTCGTGATGGGTATCGCTTCGCTCCACCCATCCTACAAACTACGCCTGTTCAATCTCTTCCCGCAAAACTTCCAGCTCCAGCCACCGGTCTTCGGCCGCCGCGAGTTCTTCCTGCGCCCTTGCAATCGCTGATGAGGCCGCGTCGAACTTCTTGCGATCCTTGGTGTAGAGATCGGGATCGTCAAGCAGCTTTTGCTGTTTCGCAATCTCGGCCTGCAATTTCGCGATCGTCTTCGGCAGGATTTCCAGTGCGTGCTTCTCGTTGAAGTTCAATCGGCGCTTTGATGCCGCGGAAGGCGCGGCCGTCCTGGCTTCCTTCTTTTCCTCGACGACAGCATTCGCCGCCTCACGCGTCAGGTCCTCGCCACGCTGCGCCAGCATGTCGGAGTAACCGCCGGCATATTCGATCCAGCGGCCATCGCCTTCGGGCACGATCACCGATGTCACCACGCGGTCGAGGAAGTCGCGGTCATGGCTGATCAGGATCACCGTGCCCTCGTAGTCGCCGAGCATCTCCTCAAGCACGTCGAGGGTTTCGAGATCGAGGTCGTTGGTCGGCTCGTCCAGCACCAGCAGATTGGACGGCTTTGCCAGCGCGCGCGCCAGCATCAGCCGGCCGCGCTCGCCGCCGGAGAGCACCTCCAGCGGCGTGCGCATCTGTTCCTGGGCGAACAGAAAGTCCTTCATGTAGCTGACCACGTGCTTCGGCCTGCCGCCGACCATGACGTGGTCGCCGCGGCCGCCGGTCAAGGCTTCGGCGAGTGTCGATTTCGGATCGAGGCTTTCGCGATGCTGGTCGAGCGTCGCCATTTCGATATTGGCGCCGAGACGGATCGTGCCGCTGTCGGGCGGATCGTTGCCGATCAGGAGATGAACCAGCGTGGTCTTGCCGGCGCCGTTCGGTCCGACGATGCCGATCCGGTCGCCGCGCTGGACGCGGATCGAGAAGTCCTCGACGATCGTGCGATCGCCATAGGCCTTGGCGATGTTCTTGGCCTCGATGACGAGCTTGCCGGATTTGTCGGCTTCCGCGGCGGCGAGGTTGGCGTTGCCGGTCGCACCACGATAATCGCGCCGCTGGTCGCGCAGCGCGTGCAGATTGCCGAGCCGCTTGACGTTGCGCTTGCGGCGGCCGGAGACGCCGTAGCGCAGCCAGTGTTCTTCGTTGACGATCTTGCGGTCAAGCTTGTGCTGGTCGCGCTCTTCTTCCGCCAGCACCTCGTCGCGCCAGGCTTCGAACGCACTAAAGCCGCGGTCGATCTGCCTGATCTGGCCGCGATCGAGCCAGGCGGTCGAACGCGACAGGTTGGACAGGAAGCGGCGGTCGTGGCTGATGATGACGAGCGCGCAACGGCGGCTTTCCAGTTCGCCTTCCAGCCATTCGATGGTCGGGAGGTCGAGATGGTTGGTCGGTTCATCCAGCAGCAATATGTCGGGCGCGGGCGCCAGCACCCGCGCCAGCGCTGCGCGGCGGGCCTCACCGCCGGAGACATGCGCGGGGTCTTCGTCTCCATGTAGCCCGAGCTGCTCGACGAGATAGCGCGCCTGATAATGATCGTCGCCGGGGCCAAGGCCAGCCTCGACGTAGGCCAGCGTCGTCTTGTGATCGCCGAAATCAGGCTCCTGCGGCAAATAGCGGATAGTGGCGCCGGGCTGCACGAAGCGGCTGCCGCCGTCTACCTCGACAAGGCCGGCCGCGATCTTGAGCAGCGTCGATTTGCCCGAGCCGTTGCGGCCGATCAGACAGACGCGCTCGCCCGACGACACCGAGAGCTCGACGCCCGACAACAGCGGCGTGCCGCCAAAGGTCAGCCGGATATCTTTCAACTGGATCAGCGGCGGCGCCATCGTTCGCTTTAACCTTGATCTTGCGCGGGCTGTTGCGCCCGCTGGCGCTGGATGCGGCGGATGGCCTGGTCGAGCGCCGACAGGAATGTCGAGCGGTCGCGCGGCGCAAAGGATCTTGGGCCGCCGGTGACTTCGCCCGATGAGCGCAGGTCGGTCATCAAATTGCGCACCGCCAGCGTCATGCCAATGGATTGTTCGGTGAACGGCTTGCCATTCGGCGCAATCACCTCGGCGCCTGCTTTCACGCAGCGGCTGGCGAGCGGGATGTCCGATGTGATGACGATATCGCCTTTTCCCGCACGCTCCGCGATCCAGTCGTCGGCGGCATCCATCCCGGAACCGGCGGCGATGCGCTCGATCAGCGGATCCTGCGGCACGCGGATGAAATTCCCCGCGACCACGCTGACCGGCAGGCCGTGCCGGATCGCGACGCGATAGATCTCGTCCTTCACCGGGCAGGCGTCGGCATCGATATAGATGCGGGTCAGGTTCGCGTCAGGCAGCATAAGTTGGATTCGTTCCGTATTCTTGCCCGCGGGTGGTACTCCATCGGGTATCAAAATGCGAGGGAAACAGGGGTGGGAACACGCTTGCCACGGTACATTCTTTGCGTACGATAAATGGCTGAAAACAACCAAGAATAAGAGGAAACCGGCATGACCATCGAGCCGTATCGCGTCCAGGCCTACAACACCGCCAAGCAATCCGAAAACAAGATGCATGACGACACCGTGGCAAAGCGGTTCGGATTCTCAGGCGGGCTGGTGCCGGGCGTCGACGTGATGGCCTACATGATGCACCTGCCGGTCGCAAAATGGGGCCGCGCCTTCCTCGAACGCGGCCTGATCGACGCTCGTTTCGCCAAGCCGGTCTATGACGGCGAGATGGCCGAACTCACGGCAGACGAAAGCGACGGCGTGCTCTCGATCCAGGTGCAGAGCCGCGGCCAGCTTTGCGCCACCGGCACCGCGTCATTGCCGGCATCCGCCGGCTGTTTCGATTGCAAACTACAAGGAAGTCGCGGCCGTTGCGGAGCGCAAGCCGGTCAACGCCGCTTCCTACGAAGTCGGCAAATGGCTCGGCACCACGCCGCGCGACTGGGCGGGCGATGCGGCGAGCGAATATCTTGCCGATATCAGGGAAGCCGATCCGATCTACGCGAAGGAGGGCCTGGGTCATCCCGGCCTGCTGCAACGGGTGATGAACCGGACGCTGGTCGACAACGCCATTCTGGGGCCCTGGATTCACGTCGGCAGTCGCATGCAATTGCTTTCCGCCGCGAAGACCGGCGATGTGATCACGGCCCGTGCGAAGGTGATCGGCAATTACGACAAGAAGGGCCACCGCTTCGTCGAGCTCGACGCGCTGGTCGTCGCCAACGGCAAGACGGCGCTGGCGCATTGCCACCACATCGCGATCTACCAGCCGCGCGAGCAGGCGGCAGCGTAGGGGGAGGGGCGCGGCATCATCCTCAGTTCGTCATACCCGCGCATGCGGGTATCCAGTACGCCGCGGCCTCACGGTTCTATCTCTCATGTCTCTGGAATACTTGTATGGGGGTGATCAAGAGTGATCGTTGTCAGATCATTGCTATCGTCTCCTTGTTCGACGAAGACCGACATCTCCTCGTCCCGACCCCGAGACGACTAGCCGCCTGGGCGGAACGACGGTCAAGGGTGGCCGCAGGCCATCGCGGAGCGACGCAGCCCTTGACGGTCGTGAGCCCGGCGGCAGGCTTGAGGGCGGGACGAGGTTTGGCGTTAGCGGCATAGGGACGATTTCCGAGGCGAGCCCACCGTGGACGCGATACCGCGTCGCAGACTTGTATTCGGTTGATCGATCGGGACCAGAACCATGATGCATGCATGCGCATCGGGGGGCGAAGCTCCGGGGCGGCGGGTCCATTCTGGGTCGCGGCGCAAAGGCCATGTATTCCGGCGGATCACCGCCACCTCGGATGTCGTCGGCAGACTGCCGGCTGCCGAACTGTCAATCGTGTTGGGGTTGCGGAAGCTGCATGGTCAGGTTCCGGCCGGGCGCAGCTTGAGCCCCTCCGTCATCTCGCCGGTGGTTGCCAGCCGCCACAGCGCGATGAGCAGCTTGCGCGCCAGCGCCACGATCATGGTTTTGCGCGTGGCGCTGCGGCCATCTGCGGTGCGCTCGCGGAACCAGCGGACGAGCCGGCTATCCTTCTGGAAGATCAGAAAGCGCCAGGCCAGTTGGATCATGCCGCGGCGGACCCGACCATTGCCGGCGCGGGCCAGTCCCTTCTCGCGCCGGCGCTTGCCGCTCTCGTCCGGCGCGCCGGTCAGTCCAGCATAGCGCGCAACAGCTTTGCGATCGCGCAGCTTGCGCGCCAGCGCCTCATTTACCAGCATGTCGGCGGTCGCAATGCCGACGCCAAAAACCCTTGCGATCAGACGAACCATCGCGTGAGGCCTTGTCGTTGCGGCCGGCGCGAGCGCGAGCCGGCGCAACCGTTCACTTTCGATGATGTGGATCTGGTCGTGCACCAGGCGCAGCCGCTCCAGATCGCGGCGCAATTCGGCGTGGGCATTTTCCGGTAACGGTGTTCCTTCCGCGGTGTGCAGTGTCGCAAGCTTCTGCGCCGCCTTGCGCAGCCTCGGATTGAACCCGCCGATGCCGAACAGGGCGAGGACAGCCTTGATCCGGTTGACGATCCGTGTTTGCTCGCCCACGAGGCTCTCCCGCTCACGACTCGGCCGCCGCGCATCTTCTTCCGCCATGGTCGGGATCGCGACCATGCTGCAATGGCGCTTCTCGCCACGCAGCCAGCCGAAAAACGAGCGCATCAGCAGTTCCGTATCGATCCGATCGGTCTTGGCCCGGCGGTGCTCGCGGGACACTGCGATGCTTGCGGCATGGATGACGTAGGCCTCGATGGCGCGCGCCTGCAGCCAGCGCGCCAGCCAGAATCCGTCTCGCCCGGCCTCATAGGCGCAGACGATCCGCCTGACCGTCCGCCCGGCCTTGCGCGCTTCATCCTGCCAGCGCTGCAACAGCTTCAGCAGAGCGTCCGCATTTGCACCAAGCTTCTTCAGGGGCTGGCGCGCGACGCCAGGGATCACAGCCGCAACGAGCCACTTCGACTGGCTCATCTCGATCACTGCGACCAACGTGCTATCCTGTTCGAAGGCGGTGAGGGACCTGCTGGCGTCAAACGATTGCGACATGGGGTGCTCCATTGCGTGATCACGGCGCTCGAGGGTATCCACACCCTCGCCGCCGCTCCCCCCATAGCATCTGGGCGGTCAAGCCGGGCGACGACCGCCGTTGAGCTGGATGCCATCCGCTGCGAGTGGCCGCTCCTCCCTGGCTTGCCGCCATGTCGCGGGCGGCGAGCCGACCACCCGCCGGAACGCCCGATTGAACGCCGCGTCGGAGTCATATCCGACGCGTCCGGCGATCTCGGCGACACCAAGCGTGCTGTCCTGCAACAGATGCTGCGCCAAATGCATCCGCCAACCCGCGAGATACTGGATCGGTGACTCGCCGACCAGTTCGACGAAGCGTTTGGCGAGCGCCGCCCGCGAGACGCCGACTTCTTTTGCAAGCGCTTCGACGGTCCACGACCGGCCCGGCTGCGCATGAAGCAGGGTGAGCGCGGGACCCACCTGAGGATCGTACAGGCCCGCCAGCCAACCGCCGCCGTGGCCCTGCGTCGCAAACTGCAACTGCCACCGCAGCAGTTCGAGGAAAAGCGATTCGGCCAATCGTGCCAGCACGGCGCGATTGCCGGGACCCGGCGTCGCGGTTTCGCTCATCAGGTAGCGCACCGACGCCCGCCACCACTCCTTCTCCTGCGGATGCGTGATCGCCTGCACACGCCTTCCGGTGCCGTCCAGCGTCTCGAGCGTAAGGATGTCGTCGCGCGAGCGGACGCAAAGAATCGCCGGCAGCGATTTCAGCAGCGGATCGAAGCGCTGATCGGCGTGCAGAAAGCCGCAGATGAAGCGCGCCGGCGGCCCGCCGCCGCCGTGATTCACGACCGTGATCTGCTCCGCGGACGGTTGCGAATAGATGTCCTGTATCGGGACAGGCGCCAGCTCAGGGTCGCTGGCCATCACGTGCTGATCGCCGCGCGGGAACACGATCACGTCGCCGCCTTCGATGTGGATTGGCGGCAATGCCCCTGATGTCACCAGGCAATTGCCCTCGGTGACCACATGAAACGGTGTCACCGATCCTTCGGAGGATTGCAGGCGCGCCGCAAGCAGCGCCGGCGGGGATGAAAGAATGGCCCACGGATGCGTGAACTCCGCGCGAAAATGAATGGTTCCGGACAAACGCACGACGCGCAGGACTTCCGACAATACGTCCACAATCTGATCCCAAATTCCTGCTGTCGGCACGCCTGCGGGCTGGGCGAAAGCTTTTCAGAATGCACGCCCCAGTCAAGCGCTATAGCGTCGCGGCAAAGCTTCTTGGAGCCATGGTCATTGCGCTATTGACCAAGCTTCGCCACATACTGCGCAATTATCAGTGCCCAACGATAAAACAGCATACGGGAGAATATGATGCCGAGTTCAGTGAAGGATTTACTTGCAGCGGCTAACAGCTCCGTTCCAGCCATCAGCCCGCAGGACGCGAAAGCCCTGATCGAGCGCGGCGAGGTCCTGGTGGTCGATGTGCGCGACGGGCTTGAGCTGCAAAGCACCGGCAAGGTCCAGGGCGCGAAGCACGTCGCGCGCGGCATGCTCGAATTCAAGGCCGATCCCGACAGCCCCTATTATGACAATGCATTCGATCGGGAAAAAACCGTAATCGTCTACTGCGCCTCCGGCGGCCGGTCCGCGCTCGCGGGCAAGACGCTGCAGGACATGGGCTACAAGGACGTCCGCAATCTCGGCGGCTTCAAGGGCTGGGCCGAAAGCGGCGGCGCGGTCGAGAAGGTGTGACCAGAAGCGAGTAGGCGGCGGCGTAACTCGTCATTGGCGGACTTGCCCCGTCAATCCATCAGTCGTCATGCCCCGCGAAGGCGGGGCATCCAGTACGCCGCGGCTTCTCGGTTCTATCCTAAACGTCTCTGGGATACTGGATCGCCCGCCTTCGCGCCTTCGCGGGCGATGACAGTTTGAGTGTAGGGCGGCCGTGGCGGTGGCTCACGCCGCCGCCTTCGCATCCTGGATTGCCCGCCAAACCCGTTCCGGCGTTAAGGGCATGTCGATATGGGTGACGCCGTAGTCCGACAGCGCGTCGACCACCGCGTTGACGATGCAGACCAGGCTGCCGGCGCAGCCGGCCTCGCCGCAGCCCTTGGTGCCCAGCGGATTGGATTTGGCGGGCGAGGGATGGTCGCCGACTTCCATCGGCGGGATGTCTTCCGCACGCGGCAAGGCATAGTCCATGAACGAGCCGGTGATCGGCTGGCCGCTGGAATCGTAGCTGACCTGCTCCATCAGCGCCTGGCCGATACCTTGCGCCACGCCGCCGTGCAACTGGCCGGCGACAATCATCGGATTGACGACGGTTCCGAAATCATTGACGGCGAAGTAGCGCACGATTTGCACGACGCCGGTCTCGGGATCGATTTCCACTTCCGCGACATGGCAGCCATTGGGGAAAGTCGACGGCGTGTCCTTGGTGGCATGGTCGACGTCGAGCGATAGCGGCGCGCCCTCGGGCATCCTGCCTTCGCGCAAGCGCTGCGCCAGCTCCATGATGCCGATCGAGCGGTCGGTGCCGGCGATGGTGAAACGGCCGCTGGCGAATTCGATATCGCCTTCGGACGCCTCCATCAGATGCGCGGCGGCCTGCTTGCCTTTTGCGATCACGAGCGCGGAGGCCTCCACGATCGCTTGGCCGGTCGCGGTGATCGAGCGCGAGCCGCCGGTGCCGTTGCCGAAGCGGACGAGATCGCTGTCGTTCTGCTCGATGGTGATCTTTTCGAAGGGCACGCCGAGCTGCGCCGACAGCACCTGCGCGAACGGTGTGGCGTGGCCCTGGCCGTAATCGAGCGTGCCGGTCGTCAGCTTCACCGAACCGTCAGGCTCGAAGGTGATCTTGCCGAGTTCGCCGCTCGGCGGCGCGGTCACTTCCAGATACGAACCGACCGCGATGCCGCGCAGCTTGCCGCTCTTCTTGCTTTCCTTCTTCCGTCCGGCAAAATTGGCGTGGTCGGAAATCTCCAGCGCCTTGTTGAAGACCCCTGCGAAATCGCCGCTGTCATAGGTGACGCCGGAGGCCGCCGCGAACGGCAATTGCGACGGCTTGATGAAGTTGCGCTTGCGCAGCGTCAGCCGGTTGATGCCCATCTCGTCGGCGGCACGGTCGATCAGCCGCTCCATGTAATAATTGGCCTCGGGCCGGCCGGCGCCGCGATAGGCGCCCATCAGCGTGGTGTTGGTCAAAACCGTCTTGATGTCGACGCCGAGCAGCGGCGTGCGGTAGACGCTCGCAAGGTTCTTGCCGGTGTTGAGCGACAAGGGGCCGGGCGCGACGCCGGTGATATAGGCGCCGAGATTGCCGTAACCCTGCAGGCGCACTGCGAGGAATTTGCCCTCAGTATCGAGCGCCAGTTCGGCATGAATGAGCTGCGCGCGGCCATGGCTGTCGGACAGGAAGCTGGTCGAGCGCTCGTCGGTCCATTTCACGGGGCGGCCCAGCGCCTTCGCCGCGTGCAGGATGCAGGTATATTCGGGATAGCTGACGTTCTTCATGCCGAAGGAGCCGCCGACATTGGCGGTCAGGATGCGAACCTTGTCGTTCGGCACGTTGAGGATTTTCGCCAGCGTCACCTTGTTGCCGGAGACGCCCTGCGTCGGCACCTGCAGCGTGAAGCGTTCGGCCGCCTTGTCAAAGGCGGCCAGCGCCACGCGCGGCTCCATCGACACCACGGCGACGCGGGTGTTGACGATGTCGAGTTTTGTCACATGCGCAGCAGCAGCGAACGCCGCGTCGATCTTCGTGCTGTCGCCATAGTGATAGTCGAGCGCGACGTTGTTCGGGATGTGATCGTAGAGCAGCGGCGCGCCGGGCTTGGCGGCCTCCGCGGCATCGGTCACGGCGGGCAGCGGCTCGATGTCGAGTTCGACGGCCTCCGCCGCATCGCGCGCCTGCGCCAGTGTTTCGGCAACCACAAAGGCCACGGGATCGCCGACAAAGCGGACCTTGTCGGTCGCCAGCGCCGGACGGTTGGTCTGCAATAGCGGCGAGCCGTCCCGGCTCTTCAAGGGCAGGCCGCAGGTGAAGGGGCTGTAACCGGCCGCTTCGAGATCCTTGCCGATCCAGACGCCGAGCACGCCCGGCATCGCCTTGGCGGCAGCGGTGTCGATCCCCTTGATGATTCCGTGGGCATGGCTGGAGCGCACCATCCAGCAATAGGCCTGGCCGGGCAGGGTGAAATCGTCGGTGTATTTACCCTGGCCGCGCACCAGCGTGTCGTCTTCCTTGCGGCGCACCGGCTGCCCCACACCGTATTTTTGCAGTGCGATAGCGTTGTCCAGGGAGGAGGCCGACGTGTGATCTTGCATCGAAAAACACCTGAAATGCTTGGGATTCTCTCGGATTTCTTGGGTTCCGCGAGTTCCCGCTGAGATAACGCACCGCGTCATGCCCGACAACGCCTGATTGGGCATAGTCCTATGTGATGGGTTGTTGCGTAGCCCCTTGGCGCTGTTAAAGTTTCCGTGAACGGTAATTTTCTTCGGCGGCCCGGAAGCGGCCGCGGAAAGACAGTTTTGATGAATGAAGATACGCGGCTGCGCGAAGGCCTTCAGGCTCGCGCAAGCCCGTCAGGGTCGATTGCGGCGGCCACGGCAAACGGTGTCTATGCCGCGCTCGACCTTGGCACCAACAATTGCAGGCTTTTGATCGCCAGTCCGGCTGGCGACAGTTTTCGCGTGGTGGATTCGTTTTCGCGGATCATCCGGCTGGGCGAAGGTGTTTCCGCAACCGGTTCCATCAGCGAGGCGGCGATCGACCGCGCCATCGCAGCGCTCAGCATCTGCAGCGACAAGATCCGCTACCGCAAGGCCCGCCGCCTGCGGCTGATCGCAACCGAAGCCTGCCGCGCCGCCGCCAATGCCGACAGCTTTCGCGCCCGCGTGGCGAGCGAGACCGGCATCCGTCTCGAGGTGATCGATCGCGAGACCGAAGCGACGCTTGCCGTGATCGGCTGCTCGCCGCTGCTCGACGTAAAGGGGCGGGGCGCGATCCTGTTCGATATCGGCGGCGGCTCGACCGAACTGGTCCGGATCGAGCGCGATCCCGCCGAGCAGAATGCGACGCCGCGGATCCAGGCGTGGATGTCGATCCCGCTTGGCGTCGTCACGTTGGCCGAGCATTTCGGCGGACGTGACGTCACGGCCGAATCCTATGCGCGGATGGTGCGCGAAGTCGCGCAACATGTGGCGCCGTTTGCCGCCGAGCACGGCTCGGATTTGCGCGACATGCACATGCTGGGCACCTCCGGCACCGTGACGACGCTCGCCGGTGTCCATCTCAATCTGGCGCGCTACGACCGCCGCCGCATCGACGGCATCTGGATGAACGGTTCCGACGTCACCACGGTGATCCAGCGGCTGCGCGGCATGAGCTATCAGGAGCGCGCCAACAATAATTGCATCAGTGTCGAGCGCGCCGATCTGGTGCTGGCCGGCTGCGCGATCCTGGACGCGATCCGCGATGCCTTCCCGCTGCCGCGGCTGCGCGTCGCCGACCGGGGCCTGCGCGAGGGTATGCTGGTCGAGATGATGCGCGAGGACGGCGCGCTGAGGCCGTGCTGAGGCGCGGGCGCTCTGATCTGTCAGATTGCGTATCTATCTATGGACTGGCTTCAGTCGAAAAACGTTGCGCTATGCTCAAAAGCGGGAAAAGCGGCTGACGGTCAGCCGCTCTTCCTGCAAAGTCCGGCCGGCGGACCGAGCTAGGCGGCGCGCCGGATCTCTTCCATATTTTTATTGATCTGCTTTCCGGCGTCGTCGGCCATTTTGAGCGACATGTCGGCTATCCGACGGCTGCTCTCCAAAGCAGTTTCCACGGTCTCACGCAGCATATCACTTTGTACGGCTGCAAAGTCCTGAGGCGTTCGGCACGTCCACAATTCATTCATGTGGTCCATGTTCTTCTCGACCTGATTCCGAACCAACTGCAAATATTCTCGAGACATTCCGCCCATTACTTTGGCAGCAGCGGTGCTGGTGTAAAGTATGGTTTGGGCGCTGCGGGCCGACCGTTCGGTTGCCTGTTGCACCCCGTCTCCCGACAAGCCGAGCGTGCGACCAAATTGCTCGGTAGACCGGCCCATGACCGTGGTCGCCATATCCAGACCGAAGCGCCAGGCGTTCTGTACCGTCTCGGCGTTTTGCTTGAGCAGGTTGGCACTTGCCCGAGCCACTTCCTCGCCGGCCTCAGCCGCAACCTGTCCGATACGGCCGGCCTGTTCAGCTGTCCTCTCGCCGGTGCGGCGGGCTGCGTCTTCCATGCCTTGCGTAGACTTTTCCTCCTGGCGTGGGTTTGCCATCTTCATTCTCCGCTGATTGCAGGTTGATGACTTGCCCCGGCCCCTTCCCGAGCAACGCAATCACTGTGCGCCCGTTCCAGGTCTCCCGATATTTCGGTGATCCTCTCAGGAACGCCCGCATGTCTCGGTTGTGCCGCGGACTGGGTGGCGCGGCAGGTGGGCTATTTCGCCGATCTTGTTATATTTCCGTGTGCCCGCTATGGGGCTGATGGCGACTAGAACCGAATGGGCGTGGCACTCATCATACTCGAGTCGGTGCGCGTCCGGTTGCGTGCTATCAAATTCCAAGCTCTGGGCCCGGCTGACATAAGAAAAGTACCGATATGGCAAAAGACACCACCGGACGGCTGCACGTCACGGTCAAGAGCGGTGGCAAGCGCAAGCTGTCGTCGAAGCTCTGGCTGGAGCGGCAGCTCAACGATCCCTATGTGGCGCAGGCCAAGCGGGACGGCTATCGCTCGCGCGCGGCCTACAAGCTGATCGAAATCGACGACAAGTATCATTTCCTCAAGCATGGCATCGCTGTGGTCGATCTCGGCGCCGCCCCCGGCGGCTGGAGCCAGATCGCAGCCAAGCGCGTCGGCGCGGTCAACGGCAAGGGCAAGGTGGTGGCGATCGATCTGCTGGAGATGCCGGAAGTCCCCGGCGTCAACTTCGCGCAGCTCGATTTTCTTAGCGAGGACGCGCCCGAGAAACTGATCGCCATGATGGGCGGTCGCGCCGACGTCGTGATGTCCGACATGGCGCCCAACACCACCGGCCACCGCAAGACGGATCAGTTGCGCATCGTCGGCCTGATCGAAACTGCGGCAGCGTTTGCCACCGACGTGCTCAATCCCGGCGGCACGTTTCTGGCCAAGGCCTTTCAGAGCGGCGCCGATGCCGAACTGGTCGCGCAACTGAAGCGCGATTTCGCCAGCGTCCGTCACGTCAAGCCGGCCTCCAGCCGGCAGGATTCCTCGGAGCGCTACGTGCTGGCGATGGGATTTCGCGGGCAGCCCACCCGGCTTTAAGCGCAACTTTTACGCGGCCGCGATCGATGATTGCCTGCCTGGTTGCGGTGCGAGCGGCGCTGACGCGCAGCCTGAGTAATGCCTATTGGAACCTTTTCCCGGATGGCGCATACTACCAGCTCGGCGCGGTCTGTTCATTCGCATGCAGCCTGACGCCAGCAGCAGTTCTGCAGCGTACGGCGCATCCGTCTGGGAAGGAGCTTTCCCGTGATGGAGCACAGGGCCAGAGTTGGTAATCGACTGTTAGCTGCATTGCCGCCAGCAGACCTTAAATTCCTAGTGCCTCATTTCCGAATGGTCCCGCTTGAACGTGACGCCGTGCTGATGCGGTCGGGTGACGTAGTCGAAAAGATCTATTTCCCTCTTAGTGGATTGATCGCCTTCATCATGGATATGCCGAGCGGGCAAACGGTCGCGACCGCTCTCGTCGGCAACGAGGGAGCTGTGGGCATCCTGTCGACGCTGGGGCCTTCCCGCTCTCCGATGACCGCGGTGGTGCGGGTGGCGGGGACCACGTTGCAGATTTCGCCAGCACGGTTTCAAGCGGTGCTCGACCGCAGCAGCGCCTTGAATGGCGCGGTTCAGATCCTCTCCAGGGCGCTGATGGCACAATTCCAGCACGTCGCGGCCTGCAATGCGCTACATTCGGTCGAAGCCCGTCTGGCGAGATGGTTGCTGCACGTCCACGATCGGCTTGATGGCGACACCCTGCCACTGACGCAGGAGACGCTTGCGGAATTTCTCGGTGTTCGGCGAACGACGGTGACGCATGCCGTTTGCAAGCTCCGCGACTCGGGTGCGGTCCGATCCAATCGGCGGTCCTTCATTGAGATCGACAGGCCGCGACTCGAAGCAGCGGCATGCGAGTGCTACCAGCTCATGCGCCGCAGGATCGGTCGGATCGTCTTGCCGGAGGAGATGACGCCGCCGGGGCCTGTCCGGCATCCCCGCGATCGACATGCCTTGTTTGCCGAGGCAGAGGAGGTTCATCGCCACACGCCAAGCCAGAGAGTGACCGGCCCCCGCTCGAGGGGCCATTGACGAGTTGCAGCAAGGGCTTCAGCCGCTCTACGCTGATTACAGGCTGAGAAAGGCCTTTAGCTTGAGCCGCTTCTCTGCTGGCTCGTGAACCCAGGCCTCCCTGGCAAACCATTCGTGACTGGCCTCGCAGATCGAGCAGTAGGTGCGCGCGAAAAACACCGGACTGCAGCGAAATCTCTCCCGATCCGCTTTCATGCCGGTCGGGATAGCGCGCCCCGTCGCGGGGCATTTGATCATGACGACGCCCATCTGCTCTTCCGTCCCTGGATTTTGTATTGCGGCATGTCAGGTCGACATCGGCTGGAATGCGCCCTTCTCGTGGAGCGCTCGTTCCAGCCGATCCTGTCGGGCTGCGAAAGTGACTTAGAACCAGGACGCTTTCTGCAGCATGCCGGCAAAGCTCTTCTTGACTGGATCGGCACTCTCGGTCGCGATCTTGCGGGTGAGCTCCCACATCTCCCGGTTTTGTGCTGCCGTGGCTCCAAAGTTCTTGCAGCCCTGTGCGGCGGAGAGCTGCAAGATTTCCGAGGGCGACTTCGTACCCATCAGATGGGTGAGAAAATCGAAGGCGGAGCTGGTGTTGGCGGCCGAGAACTCGATCAATTTGGCGGCGTAGTCCGCAGCGCCTCTTGCGTTGGTTGAACAGGATTCCAGGAGAACGTCGGTGACTGCTCCCGAGGCAATCTTCATGTTCTCGATGCCTTCCTTCGCCCGCGTCATGTTCTGCTCGGCGATCCCATTAAAGATCCCAGGCACCGCGAAGAACGGCATGTCAAATCCGCGCTTTTCGTGTGGTCCGGCGGCTTTCGGGTTCGGCGTATTGTTATTCACGTCAACGTTCATATTGGCATCACCCACGGGTTTTCATCCTTTCAAGCGACTGAAATCAATAACGATCGGATTTTTGTTCCCGGACCTTCCGAGGCGCGTGCTGTGCCGCAGAGACGGAGCCGAGAACCATTTCCCCAACCTCCAACAAGGGCAGGTGCTGCCGCGGATGACCGCCTCGCGCCCGCCTATACCAAAGTATATGACGGACTGGCGCCGGGGCTTCCGTTCGCTTTCTGACTCTCACGGCGAATTTTTAAATGTTGGGTGTCCTACATACCGGCAATGGAAAAACTCTTGGGGAGGCTCGGGCCTTCGGTCTTGCCGGTGCTGCCGTCAGGTGAGGCGTAGCAGCGCCCGGTCAGCCCAGCCGCTGATCGCGCGCGTCCTCGGTGCCTTCGCTGGCGGCCTTGGTCGCCGCTTTTTCCGCGCCCTTGCGGCTGGAAATCTCGACCGCCTTGCGGCCGGAGATTTCGTGGCCGGCGTCATCGGGCATCTGCCAGAAGAAATACGCCGACGCCGCCGAGATGACCGCGACCACGAGGAACGCCGGCGGGAATACACCGGCGCTCAGTTCGGTGACGTGCTGATAGAGCATGGTCGATTCCACCGAGAACGCACCGATCGCGACACCCGCGGAAATCGCCAGTTGCTGGTTGACGCTGACCAGCGTGGTGGCGCGGCTCATCTGCGCCGGCTCGACCTCGGCATAGGCGACCGTATTGATCGCGGTGAACTGCAGCGAACGGAAGAAGCCGCCGACGACAAGGATGATGAAGATCAACATCAACGGCGTCGTCACCGTGAACAGCGCGCAGGCGGCGAGGAAGACCGCGCTGATGACCGCATTGACCGTCATCATGTAGCGGAAGCCGAAGGCGCGGATGATGCGCGCGGCCAGCGTCTTCATCCCCATGGCGCCGACGGCCGAGGCAAACGTCACGACGCCGGACTGGAACGGCGTCAGCCCAAAACCTTCCTGCATCAACAGTGGCAGCAGGAACGGCAGCGCACCGATGCCGAGCCGGAACAGGAAGCCGCCGATGATGCTGGCGCGCATCGTCGACAGCCGCAGCAGCGAGAAATCCAGCACCGGCGATCCGGTCCGCCTCGCATGCATCACATAGAGCGTCATCGAGATCGTGCCGACCGCAATGAGGCCGGCGACAACAGGCCAGGGCAGCAGGCCGAGGCCGGCGACCGAGAGGCCGAAGGCGATGCCGGCAAGGCCGATCCCGGCCAGCACCAGTCCGTAGAGATCGAAGCGCTCGGGATCCTCGCTCTTGATCGGGTCGATATACTTCATCGCCATGAAGATGCCGAGCAGCCCGATCGGGATGTTGATCAGGAAGATCCAGTGCCAGGAGAAGTAGGTGGTGATGAAGCCGCCGAGCGGCGGGCCGATCACCGGCCCGATCAGCGCCGGCACCGTCACCCATGTCATCGCATTGACCAGCGCGCTCTTGTCGATCGAGCGCAACAGCACCAGCCGCCCGACCGGCGTCATCATCGCCCCGCCCATGCCCTGCAGGATGCGGGCGATGACGAAATGGGTGACGTTCTGCGACAGCGCACACCCGATCGACCCGATCATGAACACGCCAATGGCGATCGAGAACACCATGCGCGCGCCGAACCGATCGGCGGTCCAGCCGCTGGCCGGAATGAACACCGCGAGCGAGAGCAGATAGGAGGTGATGGCCAGCTTCAGCGTCAGCGGGCTGGTGCCGATATCCGCCGCGATCGCCGGCAGCGAGGTCGCGATCACCGTGGAGTCCATGTTCTCCATGAACAGGGCGGTGGCGACGATCAGCGGGATCAGGCGTTCTTTGGTCATCGGAATCGGCGGACCGGAAAACGAGGCGGGCGAGGGGGCCTGTATCATCCCGTCGTCACACAAGCCATTGCGGAACCGGGCAAACCACCTAAATCCTGCGTGACGCTGGTATGCACCGCGCCAGCCGCTGGAGGTCCGCATGATCTATGTGCTTGCTGCCTTGTTGCCGCCGCTCGGGCTGCTGCTGAACGGGCAGCCGTTTTCGGCGATCTTCAACCTGGTCCTGATCGTGTTTTGCCTGGTTTTCGGGCTGATTTTCCACGTCCTGCTGCTGGTGCCCTCGGCGCATGCGTTGATCGCGGTCCACATGAAGCGGGAGGACCGCCGCCACCGCGAGGTGGTGGAGGCGATCCGCCAGCACGGCCCGCCGCCGGGATACCGGCCCTAAGGCCGTCGCTAACCCCTTGGGATTGCGGCTTTTCCCGAAAAGCCTGTGCATAGCAGTCTAACGCTTTGATTCGGCGTGCCGCCATGCTATCGACCACCGTCAACCCCACCGATGGGCTTCGATTCGACGGCGATGCCGATAGCATCGCCGAAGGCGGCGTTCATCCATAAGACTGATCGCGGCGGTGAGCCGCGGAAAGGAGTTGGCAATGGCGCAGGGACTTCAGGGTATCCGTGAAGCCTTCACGTTCGACGATGTGCTTCTGAAACCCGGTCTCTCGGATATCCTGCCTTCTGAGGCCGATATCCGCTCGCATGTGACCCGCGCGATCCCGCTCAACATCCCGATTATCGCGTCCGCGATGGACACCGTCACCGAAGCGCGCATGGCGATCGCGATGGCGCAGGCCGGCGGCGTCGGCGTCATTCACCGCAATTTCGATCCGGAGGGGCAGGCCGCCCAGGTGCGGCAGGTCAAGAAGTACGAATCCGGCATGGTGGTCAATCCGCTGACCATCGGCCCCGATGCGATGCTGTCGGACGCGCTGGCTCTGATGAAGGATCACGGTTTTTCCGGCATTCCCGTCGTCACCGGCGCCAGCAAGAATGTACCTGGCAAATTGCTCGGCATTCTCACCAACCGCGACGTGCGCTTTGCCACCGATCCGAAACAAAAAGTCTCGGAATTGATGACGCACGAAAACCTCGTCACGGTGCGCGAAGACGTCAGCCAGGACGAGGCCAAGCGGATGCTGCACAAGCACCGCATCGAAAAGCTGCTGGTTGTCGACGAGCAGTTTCGCTGCGTCGGCTTGATCACCGTGAAAGACATGGAAAAGGCGGTCGCGCATCCCCTGGCCTGCAAGGACGCGCACGGCCGCTTGCGGGTGGCCGCGGCAACTACCGTCGGCGAGGGCGGCTACGAGCGCACCGAGCGGCTGATCGATGCCGGCGTCGATCTTATCGTGGTCGACACCGCGCACGGCCATTCCTCCCGCGTGCTGGAGGCGGTCAACCGCATCAAGCGGCTTTCG
Source organism: Bradyrhizobium sp. AZCC 1610 (assembly GCF_036924515.1). NCBI lineage: Bacteria > Pseudomonadati > Pseudomonadota > Alphaproteobacteria > Hyphomicrobiales > Nitrobacteraceae > Bradyrhizobium > Bradyrhizobium sp. AZCC 1610. Next base: position 2,551,871 of record NZ_JAZHRR010000001.1, read on the forward strand.
AATGCCGTGCAGGTGATTGCCGGCAACATCGCAACGAAAGAGGGTGCACAGGCGCTGATCGATGCGGGCGCGGACGCGATCAAGGTCGGCATCGGCCCGGGCTCGATCTGCACTACGCGCATCGTCGCCGGTGTCGGCGTGCCGCAGCTCACCGCGATCATGGACGCGGTGGAAGCCGCGAAGAAGGCCAACGTGCCTGTCATTGCCGATGGCGGCATCAAATATTCCGGCGACCTCGCCAAGGCGCTCGCCGCCGGCGCTGACATCGCCATGGTCGGCTCGCTGCTCGCCGGCACCGACGAGACGCCGGGCGAAGTGTTTTTGTGGCAGGGCCGTTCCTACAAGGCCTATCGCGGCATGGGCTCGGTCGGCGCGATGGCGCGCGGCTCGGCCGACCGCTACTTCCAGCAGGACATCAAGGACACGCTGAAGCTGGTGCCGGAAGGCATCGAGGGCCAGGTGCCGTATAAGGGCCCGGTCGCCAACGTCATGCACCAGCTCGCCGGCGGCCTGCGCGCCGCGATGGGCTATGTCGGCGCGCGCAACCTCGCCGAATTCCACGAGAAGGCGCAGTTCGTCCGCATCACCGGCGCGGGCCTGCGCGAAAGCCATGTCCACGACGTCACTATCACCCGCGAAAGCCCGAATTATCCGGGCGGAGCTTAGTTGATTATGGTCGATTGGTCAGACGACAGGATTGCCGCGCTTTCAAAGCAGGATTTGAAGAATCTGCTCGCCAATGCTGAGCGGAAATCCGCCGCCGAAATCATCGCGCGATGCAAAGCCGAGATGGATAAGCGGGATACGTCAAAGCCGCGCCAGGCATCGAAGCGTACCGAGCTGAAAGAGTTTGAGCACGGCATGTCGGAGCAACTCGCTGAAATCGGCAAGGCGATGGCCGCGAAATACGATCTGTCGGAGGAGACCGCGAAAGCAAGATCGGCGGGCGTGAAGGGCTTCAAGGCGCACAAACTGCTGGACTCAAATGGCCATGCAAAACTAGGCGGGATGCAACGCGACGGCTCGGTTGCGGTCGACCGCTATATTTCATATCGGCGTGGCAAGGATATCGTCTCGATCGGGGTCTTTCTGCTGAAAGACCAGCCCGTCGAAACCCATGAGTTTCATGTGATCGCGCCGTCGGCTTTGCTTGATGGAGGAAAACCGATCGCGGAGATTCGCCCGACGGCAACGGAAGCGCAGAAGCAGACCGCGGATAGCGGCCTGGCCTTCACGGATTTGGCGAGTGCGGCAGCCGCGTTCGAGGCGGCGCTTTCAAAAATCGCGGCCTGACCTCGGTTTGGGCGTTGACGCGGCGCGGGCCCACGCGATCAAATAATCTCATAAACCGGAGGAAGCCCCCATGTCCCAAGGCAAGCGCATCGTTCTGGCCTCCCGTCCCGTCGGCGAACCCAAGCCATCTGATTTCCGTCTTGAAGATTGCCCGATCCCCACGCCGGGCGCCGGCGAAGTTCTCCTGCGCACCATCTGGCTCTCGCTCGATCCCTATATGCGCGGGCGGATGAGCGACGGTCCGTCTTACGCGCAGCCGGTGCCGATCAACGGCGTGATGGAGGGCGGCACCGTAAGCGAAGTAATCGCGTCCAACAATCCAGCCTTTGCCAAGGGCGACATCGTGCTGTCGCGCGCCGGCTGGCAGACGCATGCGATCTCCGATGGCAAGGGGCTGGCGAAGATCGATCCCAAGATTGCGCCGATTTCAACTGCGGTCGGCGTGCTCGGCATGCCCGGCATGACCGCCTATACGGGCCTGCTCGACATCGGCAAGCCGCAGGCGGGTGAAACCGTCGTCGTCGCCGCCGCTTCGGGCGCCGTCGGCTCGGCGGTCGGCCAGATCGCAAAAATCAAAGGCGCACGCGCGGTCGGCATCGCCGGCGGCAAGGACAAGTGCGCCTATGTCAGGGATGAGCTCGGCTTCGACGATTGCCTCGATCACCGCGATCCCGATCTGGCGGCGAAGCTGAAGGATGCCTGCCCGAAGGGCATCGACGTCTATTTCGAGAATGTCGGCGGCGCGGTGTTCGAAGCAGTGTTTCCGCTGCTCAATGCCTTTGCGCGCATTCCCGTGTGCGGCCTGATCGCGCATTACAACGATACGCAGGCGGTGGCGCCGAAATGGGCGCCGGCGATGATGCGCAATGTGCTGACCAAGCGTCTGACCATTCGCGGCTTCATCGTCAGCGATTTCGCCGCGCGTCACGCCGACTTCCTGCGCGACATGTCGGGCTGGGTGCGCGAAGGCAAGGTCAAGCACAAGGAGTTCGTCACCGAAGGCCTCGACAGCGCGCCGGCCGCGTTCATGGGCCTTCTGAAGGGCGCCAATTTCGGCAAGCAATTGGTGCGCGTCGGACCGGACGAGGCTTGAGGCCCAGCGACAAGCTGCAGGGAACCTTCAACGACGAAACCTCACGGTCACTTGAGACTGATGGGGGAACGTCCCTTCGAAACTGTCGTTTGGCTTTGACATCCAATGGAGAAGCCAAATGACGAACTTCAAGAAACTATCGCTCGGCCTGGTTGCCGCAACGATGCTGGCCACTCCTGCAATGGCTCAAGTGGTCTATCAGGAACCCGGCGTGACAGGCTACTATCCGAACTCCGCTTACGTCACAGGAGGCTACGGCGTCAGGGCCACGCCCGGACCAGGCTACTACTATGGTAACCGGTTTCACCCGGCCCCACGCGTGGGCGCATTTGCCAGCGAGCCTTGGACCGACGGTTCCTACTATGGCTACGTTGAGCGGGGATACTGATCCGGGAGGTAAGGATTTCGAGGCGCTCTATTTCGAGGCGCTCTGAAGAAGTCTAGGAACCCTTGCTAGGAACCCTTGCCAATCAGCGAATCCAGATCAACATCGATTTGTCCCGGCGCCCTGACGTGCCGGACCTCAAAGGCGTCGGGCTGGAAACGGTATTCGACCAGCCCGACTTCCTTGATGGCTATCCGTTCCTGTCTCTCATCGGAAATGATGAAGCCGGCCGAGGGGGCCCAGACGTGGCGGGTACGGCCAAAGGTGAAGTCGCGCCGCTGATGCACGTGGCCTGAGGCGACCAGCCGCAGATCGACCGCCGCAAACATCTCGATCAAACTTCTGCGCCGTGGCTGCGGCACATAGCGGATTGCTGTTGCCTCCGTTTCGGGATCATCAGGCGTGTTCAGATAAAGCGGCTTGTGCAGGAACAGCGCGACGGGCCGGCCGTTGAGGCGCCCAAGCTCTGAAGCCAGCCAGCCGAACTGCTCGGCCTCGCTCTCGATTCCGGTGTTCATGATCAGCGAATTCAACCCGATAAAGCTCCAGCCGGCCGCGTCGAAGCGCCAGCGGTCTTCGCCGATCACGGACAGATAGTTCTGCCGCTCTTTCTCGGTCGCCGGTTGTTTCGGTGCGGGACCGACCGCGGTCGGGTTGTCGCCGATGTCGTGATTGCCGGGCAAATGGCGACACGGCACCGGCAGTGCATCGTGCAGTTCCTTGGCAAATTCGAGATCGCTGCGGCTGGTGGGCCCGTCGAAGGAGATATCGCCGCTGTTGATCACAAGATCCGGGCGCGTCGCGTCGATGTGTTCGCTGACGCGGTGAAAATTGTCGGTCAGTTTCTGCAGGCGGCGCGCGAGGTGGGTGTCGGAAATTTGCGTCAGGCGAAATTCGGTCATGCAGCCTTCCTTTCAGATCCGATCATAGCCGGACCTGAAGTCGGTACGATGACGGGAACACATGGCGTGTCACCCCAGCGTCCGTCGCCAGAACGCCAGCATGTCTGTTTTAAACAACTCGGCGTCCCCCTCGCGGCTTCCGATCCGGGCGCCCTTGCGGCCATAGCCGGCCTTCAGCGCGTAGATCATCAGGTCGCGATCGGTCAGCTTGCTGTCCGCGACACCGGTGAGCGGATGGATGAAGGCGCCGTCGTTGGCAATATAGGCCGTCGGTGCGGCGGGGGAGACGGATGCATCGGGAACGTTCTCGATACCGGTGCCGCGGTCAAAACTATGCTGCGCGCCGCCGATCAGCCGCATCGTTGCCTTGCCGCCGGAGAGGCGGATGGCCTGACAATGGCCCTGCACCTGCATCGGCGAGCACCATTCATCGGCATCGCCCATGATAACGCGGATTTCAGTTTCATCGACGGAGGGATCGAGGAACTGGTGACCGCTCCAGGGATAGGCCGCGAGCACGCTGCGAAAACCGGCGCCGGCGCCGACCACCGCATCGGCAAATCGGCGCGTCGCCGCGGTCAGCACTGCCGAGCCGCCGCGGCTGTGGCCTTGCGCGCCGATCCTTGAAGCATCGATCTCCGGATGGGCCGACAGCACCATCCAGGCCGCCAGCACGTCATAGGCGCTGGCGGCAAATGAAAACTGCGTCTGGTTGGCGACCGTCGAGGTCACGTCGCGCGCGCCAAAACTGTCAAGCACAAAAGCCGCGAACCCGTCGGCGACCACCGTTTCGGCATGTTTGAGGTGTGAGGGCGCAACGCCGAGGCTGCCCGGCACCACCATGACAAGCGGCAGCTTTCCGTTGCGTTTGCGATGATCCGAAGCCGGCAGGAACAGCTTGCCGTCGACCACAAGTCTCGGCAGTTCGGCGGCATTGCTGATGACGTGGAAGTAGTTGGCCGGATTGGCGGTTAGAATGTCGATATTCTGTCCCTTGGCGCCGCCAGCGAAAACAATGTCCTGATCGCGAAATCGCAAAGTTGCACTCCTCCCGCGGCCGCTCTTTTTTGGCGACCGTCAGGGATAGAGTAAAGCGCTAGTTGTTCCCGTCAAAGTAAATGTGCCCCGCGGTCTTGCCATCCTTGTCCTTCAGGGCAAATGGGCAACACAGGCGCTCCAGCCCCTTGGCGGCATTCCAGCGCAGCGTGTCAGAGCACGCGGTAGCGGATCGCGAAGGCGTCATGATGCTCTGATGTCACCGGGCCGCCATTGGCGGGGACGATGCCGTCAGCCAGGTGCCACGGCCCGAACTGGCCGGAATGCGACGGGCTCGCCGGCAGCCGCAGCCGGAACGTGCTTTGGGCCCGGCCGGGCAGGTTCAGCACGATCACACGTTCGGTGGTGCGGTAATCGAGCGTCACCGTTCCCCGCAACAGGCTGCGGCCGTCGGAGGTGGAGGCCAGCGCCTCCTGAACCTTCGCCAGTTTCTGGTTCCGGTCGGTCAGCAGTTCCACCTGGGTGTCGGCGCCGGTCGTCAACACAGCCTTCGGCAGGCGGATTTCAAATTCCACCGCGGGTTTCGCCGGATTGAGGCCGAGATAGGCCTGCGCCGCCTGCCGCGTGTCCGAGATCACGAAGGCGAGCAGGACCAGCACCGCGGAGGCGGCAAGCCCGTGCTTCAGGAGATCATGTCGGCTGCGGTGGCCGCTGCGGAAATAGACGGACAGCATGATCGCCACCGCCAACGCCGCGGCGATACCCGCCAATGCCGACATGATGATGCCGAGGCCGCCATCGGGGCTATCGCTGAACCCGAAGGTCCGGAGCAGGGAGGTCAAGGAATCGCCGGGCAGTTCGGCAGCGCGGCCGGCGCCGGTCAGGATCGGGGAGGTGATATTCATCGCCTGCTCGCGGGTTGCTTGATGGCCGGTTCGAGACCAGAACCATCGGAATTCTCGATAGTTGGTCGCCAAGGCTCCGTCTGTGGTTCAAAAGGCTCGGGCGGTGGTTCAAGCGAGCCCGGCAAGTGGATTTGTCAGGCGAGGTGTGCCTCGTTATTGCTTTAAGGCTTGGTGCAGGTTTCGGGGGAGATTCTCATGTCGGTTCAAATGGTTTTGCTGCCGGTTTTCGTGTCGATCGGGCTCACTTTCTTCCTGCTCATGTGGATGGTGACCGCCCGCACAAAGGCGGTGAAAGCCCGGGAAACCAGCCTGAAGGACATCGCGCTGGGGCAGCCGAAATATCCCGCCCGCGTGGCCCAGATCGGCAATTGCTTCAGCAATCAGTTCGAAGTACCCCTCCTGTTCTACATCCTGATCGCGCTGGCATTGCCGCTGCGCCGGGCTGATCTCTTCATCGTGCTGATGTCCTGGGTGTTCGTGGTGACGCGATTTGCCCATGCCGGCATTTTCGTCACATCGAACAACATCCAGCAGCGCAGCCTGGCGTGGTTTGCCGGCGCGCTGGTGCTGCTGGCGATGTGGATCTACTTCGCGCTGAAGCTGCTGCTTCTGATCTAGAAGGTTATTGATGACCCCCGCTGCCCGGCTGTCCGCAGCCATCGAACTGATCGAGACCATCGACACGCAACGCGTTCCGGCCGCAAAGGCGCTGAAGGAGTGGGGCACCGCGCATCGCTATGCCGGCTCGGGCGACCGCGCCGCGATTTCCGGCCTGATCTGGGACGTGCTGCGGCGGCGGGCGTCCAGCGCCTGGCTGATGGACGCGGACACGCCGCGCGCGCGTGCGCTCGGCATGATGCGGCTCGAGCGCGGCATGACGACCGAGGCCATCGCCGCGCTGTGCGACGGCGGCCGTTTTGCGCCGGAGCCGCTGACGGAGGCCGAGCGCACAGCGCTAACCTCGCGCACGCTCGACGGCGCGCCGCCGCACATCGCCGGCGACTATCCGGAATGGCTGGATGCGCCGCTGGCAGCCGTGTTCGGCGAGGACCGCGTGGCGGAGGCCACCGCGATGGCGAGCCGCGCGCCGCTTGATCTGCGCGTCAACACGCTGAAGGCCAAACGCGAGAAGGTTCTCGCCTCCCTAAAACATCTCGGCGCGCAGGAAACGCCGTGGTCGCCGATCGGCCTGCGCATCGAGCTCGGCGCCGACGCCCGCAATCCCGGCATTCATGCCGAGGAGGATTTTATCAAGGGCGGCATCGAAGTGCAGGACGAGGGCTCGCAGCTCGCGGCGCTGTTCACGGCCGCAAAGCCCGGCGAGCAGGTGATCGATCTCTGCGCCGGCGCTGGCGGCAAGACGCTGGCGCTCGCGGCGATGATGCAAGGCAAGGGCCGGCTGATTGCGACCGACCGCGACAAGCGCCAGCTTGCGCCGATCTACGAACGGCTGTCCCGCGCCGGCGTCCACAACGCCGATATCCGCGCGCCGAAAGGAGACAGTGATCCATTGGCCGACATCAAGGCATCAGCCGATCTCGTGCTGATCGACGCACCCTGCACCGGCACCGGCACCTGGCGCCGCAACCCCGACGCCAAATGGCGGATGCGCCCCGGCGCGCTGGAAGTCCGGTTGAAGGATCAGGCCGAAGCGCTTGATCGGGCGAGCGGTCTGGTGAAGGCGGGCGGCCGTATCGCCTATGTCACGTGCTCGGTGCTACGAAGCGAAAACGGCGATCAGATCCGCAGCTTTCTCGGCCGCCACCCGGAATTTTCGATTCAGCCATTGAACGAGACGGCGAGCGTGCTGTGGGACAAGGCGGAAGATTTTGAGAAAGCCGCGTTGAAGTCTCCGGAGGGGTGGCTGATGACCCCGCGTCGCACCGCCACGGATGGCTTCTTCGTGTCGGTGCTGAAGAAGGGTTGACGGTCTTTCCCTGTCATTGCGAGCGTAGCGAAGCAATCCATCTCGCGGCATAACGGATGGATGGATTGCTTCGCTACGCTCGCAATGACGCGGTTAGACCCTCAATCCACAATGAACAACTTCGCACCCGTTTTCGTCGACGACCGATGCGCGGCGTCGCCGAAATCCGAGACCTGATAGCTCATGCCCGCCTTGAGCTTGAACGTGCGCCCGTCGCGCAATTCGGTGTCGAGCTCGCCTTCCAGCACGTAGAGCACATGCCCGCGGTCGCACCAGTGATCGGCGAGATAGCCCGGTGAATACTCGACCATCCGCACGCGCAGATCGCCGATATCGAGCGTGCGCCACAGCGCTTCGCCGGTTTCTCCGGGATGTTTCGTCGCGGCGATCTGGCTCCAGTCGGTGACAGTGAAGGGCAGTGCGGGAATTTTCATGCGGACAATCCTGCAGTAAGAGGAGTTGAGTAACTCATGCCTTCGGAGGTCATCTCGGCGTCCTCGGTATGGTTTCCTCCGTAGGCTTTCGAATTCGTCCTCGGACAGATTAGGCTTGGACAAATTAGGTCAATAATACTTACCTAATGTCGCTTGTCCATGCCCCAGAAAGAATGTGGGTCAGTCGCTTCTCGCGGTTGCGACGCCGCGCCCCGTCGCGTAATTCCTGTCCATGACAGCAGCACAGAAAGCCCGCGAGCAGACCACCTCCGTGGCCTCGGCGCATGACAAGATTCTGATTGTCGACTTCGGCAGTCAGGTGACGCAACTGATCGCGCGCCGGGTGCGCGAGGAGGGCGTCTATTCCGAGATCGTGCCGTTCCAGAAGGCGGAAGCTGCCTTCGACGAGATGAAGCCGAAAGCGGTGATCCTCTCCGGCGGCCCGGAATCGGTGCACGAAAAAGGCTCGCCGCGCGCGCCGCAGAAAATCTTCGATTCCGGCGTCCCCGTGCTTGGCATCTGCTACGGCCAGATGACCATGGCCGCCCAGCTCGGCGGCGAGGTCGAGGGCGGCCACCACCGCGAATTCGGCCGCGCCGATGTCGAGGTGAAGACGGCGAGCAGATTGTTCGACGACACCTGGTCGATGGGCGAGAGCCATCCGGTGTGGATGAGCCATGGCGACCGCATCACAAAAATGCCGCCGGGTTTTACCGTCGCCGCCGTCTCGCCGAACGCGCCGTTCGCCGTGATCCAGGACGAGAAGCGCAAATATTACGGCCTGATGTTCCACCCCGAAGTGGTGCACACGCCGGACGGCGCCAAGCTGATCCGCAATTTCGTCCGCAAGGTCGCAGGCCTCACCGGCGACTGGACCATGCGCGCGTTTCGTGAAGAGGCGATCGAAAAGATCCGCGCCCAGGTAGGCAAGGGCAGGGTGATCTGCGGCCTCTCCGGCGGCGTCGATTCCGCCGTCGCCGCAGTGCTGATTCATGAAGCGATCGGCCACCAGCTCACCTGCGTGTTCGTCGATCACGGCATGCTGCGGCTCGATGAAGCCAAGACCGTCGTCGATCTGTTCCGGCATCACTACAACATCCCGCTGGTGCACGTTGATGCGTCGAAACAATTCCTCGGCGAACTGGCCGGCGTCAGCGATCCCGAACAAAAGCGCAAGACGATCGGCCGCCTGTTCATCGACGTTTTCGACGCGGAAGCGAAGAAGATCGGCGGCGCGGATTTCCTCGCCCAAGGCACGCTCTACCCCGATGTGATCGAGAGCGTCTCCTTCACCGGCGGCCCGTCGGTGACGATTAAGTCGCACCACAATGTCGGCGGTCTCCCCGAGCGCATGAACATGAAACTGGTCGAGCCGTTGCGCGAACTGTTCAAGGACGAAGTCCGCGTGCTCGGCCGCGAGCTTGGTCTCCCCGAAATTTTTGTGGGCCGTCACCCGTTCCCGGGCCCCGGCCTCGCCATCCGCTGCCCCGGCGATATCACGAAGGAAAAGCTCGACATCCTGCGCCAGGCCGACGCCGTCTATATCGACCAGATCCGCAAAGCCGGCCTCTATGACACCATCTGGCAAGCCTTCGCCGTGCTGCTGCCGGTGAAAACCGTCGGCGTGATGGGCGACGGCAGAACTTACGAATACGTCGTGGGCCTGCGCGCCGTCACCTCTACCGACGGCATGACCGCCGACTTCTATCCATTCGACATGAGCTTCCTCGGCGCGACGGCGACGCGGATCATCAACGAGGTGAAGGGGGTGAATCGGGTGGTGTATGATGTGACGAGCAAGCCGCCGGGGACGATCGAGTGGGAGTGACGGGGGAGTACCGTGGAGTAGTATCGGATAGCAGAGGACACTCGGGCGAATCCTAGGCCATCGATAGCAGTCGATAGATGCTAGGCGACCCGCAGATCTGCCGCTCTGTCGGGCGTCTCGCCGCTCTTCGAACGGCGCCCATACGCCGTCAGGCCCACCCCACCTTCGCGACTTTGTGGCCGTCAAATATTCGGTCGCGCGCTGCTCGAAGAAGTTAGCGCGCGCGACCAGTTCTCGGCGTCGATCACACGGTCGTAGATCGATTACTGCTCCTTCTTGAACAAATCCTGGAAGATGAGCTGGCCCCAAGTGCGGCCGCGTGCATGCACCAGCGCGCCACCCTCGTTGAGCTTTCCCAGCTTGACGGGTGCGAACCCGAGTTGTTTGGCCAAGGCCGCCACGGGAGCGGTCGCGTCCTCGTCGTCGCTCGACAGAAAGACGACCCGGTGCCCGCTCTCGACGATCGGATCGGCAGCCAGGGTGGCCGCAATCAGGTGATTGAAAGCTTTCACGAGCTTGGCGCCGGTGAACGACTTCGCAACGAAGGCGGAGGACGGGAGGCCGTCCAGCTCCTCAAGCGGAACTAACGCGTTCATCGCGTCGATGACCGTCTTGCCTTTCCAGCTCGGCAGGGCCTTCGCAACCTCGCGATGCTCCCCGAACGGGACCGCCAAGATGATTGTGTCGGCCTCGAGTGCATCCCGCAGCGACTTGGCGACGACCGTGGGTCCAATCGCCCGAGCCTGCGGCGCCAACGCCTCAGGCGGCCGGCGGCTCGCGACGGCCACCTTGATGTTCTTACGGGCGAAGGCCCGGGCGAGAGCCTGGCCTACCGCACCGAATCCTACAATCGCATAGCTCATAACACTTCTCCGATCCGTGTTGATATTGATTTCCCGGCCTTTCAGATGGCCGAGAAGCCGCCGTCGACAGACAACTCCACCCCATTCACGAAGCTCGAATCGTCTGAAGCAAGAAACAGCGCGACCGCCGCAATTTCCTCAGGACGACCCATCTTTCCCCGCGGGATCAGGGATTCGAACATCCGCTTCGCCTCCTCGGTGAGAACTTGGTCCTGCATCGGTGTGGCGATCGGCCCCGGGCTCAGCACGTTCACCCGGATATTCCTGCCCTTCAGTTCGTTGAGCCAAGTGCGTGCGAATGAGCGCAACGCCGCCTTGCTCGCCGAATACACGCCGTAACCAGGAAAACCTTTCACCGAAGCAACTGACCCGGTCATGAAGATCGATCCGCCATCGTTGAACAGCGGCAACGCCTTCTGAACCGTAAACAGCGTGCCGCGCGCATTCAGGTTGAAGGCCGCATCGAAGTGCTGCTCGGTAATCTCGCCCAGTGGGACGGCTTCGCCCATGCCGGCGCTCGCGTACAGGACGTCGACCTTGCCCTTTTCCCGCTTGACTGTATCGAACAGGCGGTCGAGGTCGTCGAGATTGGACGCGTCGCCGCGCACGCCGGTCACGTTCCGGCCGATCAGCTTGACGGCCTCGTCCAGCGCCTCCTGTCTCCGGCCCGTGATGAAAACATAGGCGCCTTCTTCAACGAACCGCTTGGCGCTCGCCAGCGCCATGCCGCTCGATCCACCCGTGATGACTGCAACCTTACCCTCAAGCTTTCCCATGACTTCTCCTTTCGTAGTGTCGGGACAGCATCTGCCTCCGAGAACCTCGAAATGGGTCCACCGGCGTCAGTTGTTGAGTGCGGAAGCGCGCACATCGGTGGTGCGAAATCGATCCGGCTGGACGACTGACGCCAGCCGCGACGATCGGTGTCCGCCGTTCGGAATTGGGCCGCGCTCGTCGACATATGACCGCCCGTACTGCTGTTCGATGTGTTAGATGCGGGCTTTGGAAGGCGCACCGCGTGGTGCCGGATTGCACCATGATCGACTGGGATGACGTTCGCTACTTTCTTGCCGTCGCGCGCGGAGGCTCAGTGCGGGCCGCCGCCGAGCGCCTCGGGGTGAATCACTCGACCGTGCTGCGACGCATCGCTCAGCTCGAGGAACGCCTCGGGGCGCAGATGTTCGAAAAGCTGCCTTCGGGCTACCGCCTGACGGCTGCGGGCGAGGAGGTCCTCGAGCTCGCGAACCAGATGGAAGTGTCGTCGCACCTGCTGGAGACGCGCGTCTTCGGGCGCGACCAGAGCGTGCGCGGGCTTCTGCGGGTGACGCTGGCACCGACCCTCGCGACACACCTGCTCATGCCCGACTTGACCGCTTTCGCGCGTCTGCATCCGGACATCGAGATGGAAATCTTGTCGTCCGGCGAGCTGGCAAATCTGACCAACCGAGAGGCCGACGTCGCGATCCGCGTCGTCTACGATCGCAAAACTCTGCCGCTCAATCTCCACGGCCTGAAGGGACCGGAATTGTTCGGCGGCGTCTACATGTCCCGCGATCGACTAGCCGCGTGGCGTGCGGGCGCTCCTGATCCCATTCGGTGGATCGTCATAAGCATTCATGGAATCCCTGACTGGGCCAGCGAGGGTGAGGTTCGCACCACGGGGGTTCCGTTCAGGACCACGGACGGCGAGGCGCAGATCGTTGCGGTACGGCAAGGGCTCGGGATCACGACACTGCCGTGCTTCGTCGGAGATGCCGACCCCCTACTGGTGAGGGTGCCGGGCACCGACCTGCACATGCATGGAACGCTCTGGCTTCTCACGCAGGGGGAGACACGCAAGACGAAGCGCGTGCGTCTCTTCACTGAGTTCGTATCCCGCAGGCTCGCCGCGTACGCGCCGCTTCTCGCGGGACTGTCCTTATCGCGTGACTGACGCGCGGCAGGTAGCCGATGGCGCTGTCCCGAGCATACTACTGTAGGCACGTTGCGGTGACAGTGCACTAAACTAGCCGAGGATTGTGCCCCAAAGCTGCGTACTATTCCTACCCACAAGCAATCCACGGCCGCCCCGGCAAGGGGCGCTGTGGATTGCTTCGCTTCGCTCGCAATGACGAATGAGAGTTTTCGCATGCATGACAGGCAAATCACTTCTGATTTTCCGAAATCGTGTCAAGCCCGGGAATCAAAAATATTCTGCTTTCGTTCTCACCCAAATCAGTCCCATAACTCCGCCCGTCTCACCCGATTGAGGGGCGCTCGCGAACGTCACGAACGTGCGGTGAGATGCGGTGGACGCTGAGGGCGCGATAGACGTGCGCGCCGGATGCGTACGGCGAAGTCGTGTGGTTCGGGCGCCGCGGTGCTGGCGCTACGTTGGCGGGGAGTGTCCCGCCAATAACGGAGGCAAAAGAGCCGTTCTCCGGGAAGAGCACGAAGTAAGCCGTAAAGCCATTGCGCAGGGAAGGCCGGAGTGTTCCCGCTGCCCTGTATGCTCGTGTGCATTTTTGTTTGCGCAAATCGCACGCGAGACCGCGGGTGCAGCAAGCACCCGGTCTTCCCTGCGCCCTCAGATTTCGAAGAGGGCCAAACGAAGATGCAAACCTCGGGCGATGAGCGCCGCGAGAATGCGGACCCACACCCTCAAAGACCATTTGGATCGGGCTGGCTGGCCCGGTAATCTCCGCTTCGCTGCCTGCCCTCGGAAGATCGCTCTCTCCCGACGCAATTTGTGAACGGAATATGCTTCGATGAAATCCACGCGCCGAAAACCGAATCTCGTTGCCAAGTCGACCAAGGAACCCAAGCTTTCCCGCACCCATGCTCCGGCCGATCTGTCGCCCGTGGACTGGCAACGCGGCTTGCGCCGACAGTTCGGCCGCGAGCAGGCCTTCGGGCTTGAGAACCTGACCGACGAACCGTTTTTCTCCGAGTTTCGGGTCAGCAATCCGGTGTCGAAGTCCAGCTATCGCGTCGCGATTCGAGGCTTGGGGCCGGGCGGCAATTTCTGTTCTTGTCCCGATTATGCCACCAGCGAACTGGGGACCTGCAAGCACCTCGAATTCACGCTTGCGAAGCTGGAGAAAAAGCGCGGCGCAAAGGCGGCGTTCACGCGCGGCTACCAGCCTGCATTTTCTGAACTATACCTGCGCAATGAAGGCAAACGCTGCGTGCATTTTCGCGCCGGAACGGATTGCCCGCCGGCGGTGCGCGAGGCCGCCGCCGGCCTGTTCGATGCTGAACGCGACGGGATGCTGCCGGAGGAGCGGCTTGGCGAGCTCGAGCATTTTATGACCATGGCGTCGAACTATGGTCATGAGCTGCGCGCTTATGACGATGCGCTCGATTTTGTCGCGGGAAGACGGGACGCTGATCGGCGGGCCTCGAAGCTGGAGCAGCTATTTCCGCGCGGTGCAGCCGATCCAAAGCTGCGGGGGCTTCTGAAGGTCCCGCTCTATGCCTATCAAGCCGAGGGCGCGCTGTTTGCGGTACGGGCCGGCCGGGCGCTGATCGGCGACGATATGGGGCTTGGCAAGACCATACAGGCCATTGCCGCGACCGAAATACTGGCGCGGCATTTTGGCGTCTCGAAAGTGCTGGTGATCTGTCCGACCTCGCTCAAATACCAGTGGCAAAGCGAGATCGCGCGCTTCTCGGGGCGGCAGGGCAAACATGCGGCACGCGTCATCAGCGGCGGTCGGGCGCAGAGGGCGAAGGATTTTGCCCTGGATGACTTCTGCAAGATCACCAACTACGAGAAGCTCAAGCCTGATCTCGACCAGATCGCCGCGTGGGCGCCCGAACTGGTCATCGTCGATGAAGCGCAACGGGTGAAGAACTGGAACACGATTGCGGCACGTGCCCTGAAACGCATCGATAGTTCCCATGCGATCGTGCTGACCGGTACGCCGCTGGAAAACAAGCTCGAGGAACTGATCTCTATCGTCCAGTTCGTCGATCAACATCGGCTGGGGCCAACCTGGAAGCTGCTGCATGAGCATCAGGTCAAGGACGAAGCCGGGCGCGTCACCGGCTATACCGGACTGGATAAGATCGGCCAAACGCTGGCGCCGGTCATGATCCGTCGCCGCAAATCCGAGGTGCTGCGGCAATTGCCCAGCCGGACCGACCAGAACCTGCTGGTGCCGATGACCGAAATGCAATTGGAGTACCATAAGGAAAACGCCGACGAGGTAGCGAAAATCGTCCGCCGCTGGCGCAAGACCAAATTTCTCTCGGATCGGGACCAGCGGGCGCTGATGATTGCCCTGCAGAACATGCGGATGTCGTGCAACAGCACCTATCTGCTGGACCAGGAAACCGACCACGGCGTCAAGGCCGACGAATTGGCGGCACTGCTCGATGATTTGTTCGCCGATCCCGAGGCCAAGGCCGTGGTGTTTTCGCAGTGGACGCGGACCCACGACATCGTCATCCGCCGCCTCGAAGCGCGCGGGATCGGCTATGTCAGCTTCCACGGCAGCGTGCCGTCGGACAAGCGGCCGGCGCTGATCGATCGGTTCCGCGATGATCCGGCCTGCCGCGTGTTTCTCTCGACCGATGCCGGCAGCACGGGCCTCAATCTGCAGCATGCTTCGACCCTGGTGAATATGGACTTGCCGTGGAATCCGGCGGTGCTCGAACAGCGCATCGGACGCATCCATCGCATGGGCCAGAAGCGGCCAGTGCGGGTCATCAATTTCGTGGCAAAGGGCACCATCGAGGAGGGCATGCTTTCGGTGCTGGCGTTCAAGCGCTCCTTGTCGGCAGGAATTCTCGACGGTAGCAGTGGCGAGATTTCGCTCGGCGGTTCGCGCCTCAACCGCTTCATGAAGGACGTGGAAAGCGTCACCGGAAGCATGGGCGAGGGCGAAGCGGTGACGCCGGCCGAGGAGGTGGGGAGCATCGTCGCCGCTGTTGATGACGATGCCGGATCGGCGGAAAAAATAAATGCCGATCGGAACATTCGCGCTGGTGAGATAGCGCAGACTGACGGGTTCGCGGCACCGCCTCGCGATACCGCTCCCGATCCGTGGCAAGCCCTGATGCAGGTCGGTGCGCAGTTTGTTGCCGCACTGGCGGCGGCCAATGATCCCAAGGCTGCTAACGATCCCAAGGCTGCGGCGCATCCCTGGATCGAGCGCGATCCGGCAACCGGCGCGCAAAGCCTCAAAATGCCTCTGCCGCCGCCGGAAATCGCGCGACAACTTGCCAATGCACTTTCTGCGCTCGCGGACGGCCTGCGCGGCAAGATTGCGTGACGATGCGTAGTTTCGCCAACATCCTGGATGGAGGTCCGCAGTGTTCCATGATCTTAAATGGTCTCCATCCGAAAAGAAGATCACACGCAGGGCCTTCGACATCGCGCTGGAATCGGCACTCGCCAAGGTAATGGCCGAATTCAAGCGAAAGGCTAACGCCGCGTCGACGCCGTCCGAGATGTGGGAGATCGAAGACTATCTGCGTCAGCAACGGCGGGAGATCGATGAAACATTCGATTATCGGTACTCGCAACTTCCTCTTGTCTTTGCCCGTCTCATTCGAGAGGGGCATCTGGATGAAAGCCTCCTTTCCGATCTGTCGGAAGAGAAGCGCGAGATCATTCGCTCGTTCCTTACTTTCGCTGCGAAGGGGTAGCGGCGGCAGCCGTGCTCCACGTCTGGCTCGGGCCATGAGCACAGCGGCGCGACCGCGAAGCGCTATCCACCGCGAAACGGATTGGCGATGCGTAAACCCTCGTCGAGCTTCATGCCGTGCTGCATATCCTCCGACCAGAGCGTGTCGCAACCGGCGTCAAGTGCCGAGGCTGCAATCATCGAGTCATAGATTGAAAGGCCGTATCGCTCCGCCAGTCGAAGTCCCGTTTCGTGGGTCTCGACGGTGAGGGGATGAACCGTCAGCAGGCCGCGCAACGTGTTGAGGAATGCATGCGTCTCGTCCCAGGACATCTGCATTTTTCGGCGCGCGACGTTGGCAAGTTCGTTCAGAACTTGCACGCTGATTGAACCGCCGCCGGCGATGGCCGCCTCCGCCCGATCGGCCTTCGCGGCATCGCCGGATGCGAGGTAGACGAGGATGTTGGTATCGAAAAAACTAACGGGCATTGGCCTCGTCCCTGTCGAACCTGAAATCGGCAGGGAGACGGCCGCGGAACGCGCGAAGGCGTTTCAATAGCTCGTCGCGCCCGGGCTTGCGCGCGACGCCAAACTGTCGCCCGTCAGCGACGTGGATTTCGATCTCGTCGCCCTCCTTGAGGCCGAGCGCCTCGACCACGATGGCGGGAAGCCGAACCGCAAGGCTGTTCCCCCATTTTGCGACCTGCATTGTCAGCTCCTCCGTTCATCAGGATATACATATTTTTGAATGTATATCTCATGATGCTGAAGGTCAAGGAAGCAGAGTAGGCCCGCGAGCTTCCATGAGAACCGCCAGCATGTTCAAGCTTCCATCAGCCTGGAGGACAGGAATTCGATGAAGCGCTGGGTCTTGGCTGGAATAAGGCGAGTTTCGGTGACGGCGTAAATGCTGACCGACGACCCCTGCCATTCGGGCAGGATGCGTCGGAGCTGGCCAGAGGCGAGATCGTCGGCGACGATCTTCTCGGCAAGCAAGGCGATGCCCTGGTCGTTGACCGCCAGGGCGCGGATCATCCCGACGCTGTTGAGCGTGAAGCGGCCGCGAACGCCGACATCGACCTTGTTCATCCCCTGGTGCAAAGTCCAGGTCGGGATCCGCGGCATGCAGATGCATTCATGCTCCGCCAGGTCCGCCGGTGTCGCGGGCTCGCCTGACGCTTTGATATAGCCAGGAGACGCATAGAGGTGGCGCGAATGCCGCCCGATCAGGCGCGCGATCAGACTGGAATCTTCCAGTTTGCCGATGCGGATCGCCACATCGAACGGCTCGGCCACCAAATCGATACGGCGTGGGGTCAGGTCGAATTCGAACGTGATGCCGGGATAGTGCCGCGCGAAATCGCCGATGATCGGCGTGAGGTAAAGCGTAGCGAAGTCGACAGGGAGCGAAACCCGCAGGACACCGCTCGGCTGCTCAAGCATCGCGCCGAGCTGCTCGTGCGCGAGCCGTGCCTCGTCGACGATTCGCTTGCTTCGCTCATAATAGAGCTGACCGGCCGCGGTGAGCTCGATCTTGCGCGTCGTGCGATGCAGCAGTCTCAGGCCGATCGCCTTCTCCAGCTCGCTGATACGTCGCGACAGAGTGGAGTTTGGCATGCCGAGAGCCTCCGCGGCCTTCCGAAAGCTCCTGGCTCTGGCCACCTCCACGAACAGCGCCATGTCGTTCAAATGGCTCAACTGATTGCTCCATAGATGGAAAGGTGATTTCAATTCTGCCGGATTTATCCCGAAATCGGAATGGTGGACAAGGACTCTCCAACGAATGGAGAACCCGATGAATCCACTGTTCACCCCGGTCCGCATTGGCCGCTACATGCTTCCCAACCGGCTGGTCATGGCGCCCATGACCCGCAGCCGCGCCGCCTTCGACGGTACGCCGGGAGAGCTGGCTGCCGAATATTATGCCCAGCGCGCCGACGTCGGCCTGATCGTCACCGAAGGTACCCAGCCCTCGGATGACGGGCAGGGCTATCTCACCACCCCGGGTATCTACACTCCCGCACATGTCACCGGCTGGCGGAAGATCACCTTCGCCGTGCACGACGGGGGCGGTCACATTTTCATCCAGCTCATGCATGCCGGACGCATGTCGCATCCCGACAACACGCCGCATCACCGCCAGGGCGTCGCGCCGTCCGCGATCGCGCCGGGGACGGGCATGTTCACGGCGACCGGGATGCAGGACATTCCCACGCCGCGCGCGCTGACGACCGAAGAGGTGCGTCAGACCGTCGCCGGTTTCCGCCACGCGGCCCGCTCAGCGATCGAGGCCGGCGCCGACGGCGTCGAGATTCACGGCGCGAACGCCTACCTCGTCCAGCAGTTCTTCGCGCCGAGCGCCAATACGCGCACCGACGAATATGGCGGCTCCATCGAGAACCGCGCCCGCTTCGCCATCGAGGTCGCCACGGCGATCGCCGAGGAGATCGGCGCGGACCGCACCGCGATCCGCCTGTCCCCCGGCACGACGATATGGGGGATCGACGAAGGCGCCGAAGGGCCGGACCTCTACCGCTATCTCGTCGCCGAACTCGACAAGCTCGGGCTCGCGTATGTGCACGTCATGCACCAGGGCAACGAGCCGTTGCTGGCCGATATTCGCAAGCTTTGGCACCAATCGCTGATCCTGAACCGGCCGGGTCATCCGCGCGACCAGATCGGCGCCGACGTGGCTTCGGGGCTGGCCGATCTGGAAGCCTATGGCCAGATGGTCCTGGCCAATCCGGACTTCGTCGTGCGGTTGAAGGCCAATGCAGCGATGAACGAGGCAGACCACAACACCTTCTTCGGTGGCACCGCGCGAGGCTACATCGATTACCCCGCCCTGAGCGCCTAGGGTTCGCGGCCATTCCAGTCGTCGTTCCGCTCCAGCGGGCGGGCCCGCCTTGAATGGCCGCCGTTCTCATAAGGTTGCCGCGGATCGGCAGCTTTCATGGTCTCAGTTCTCGAAAGCGGTCAGTCCGCTGCCGGCCCAATTCAAATCTCCGACTTCAGGTCGGCGAACGCCTCTTTTAGATAAATGGCGATAGGTCTCTTCCCCTGGTCGCGGTTCCAGTTGTCGATCGCAAGACGAAGTGCTCCGATCGACATCATCGCGACAATGCGCAGTGCAGGCTGCCGCTTGGGCTGCGGCCACATCTGGCAGAGCGCGTCGAACACCGCTTGTTCCTTCTCTACATATTTTGCCTGGTGTCGTATGCGAAGCGACTCGTTCGCACACATCAGGCGTTCGATCACCCGGGTTTGCTTGTAATCGGCCTGAAAGCGGCTCATCAGCTCCAATAAGGCGTTCTTCGCGGCGTTGAGTGGCGACTGTTTGGTCGATTGCTCCAGCACGGCGGCTCGCAGGGTCTCGGTGAAACCGCCGTCCTGCCACGCCAGCAGAATCTCTTCCTTGGATTTGAAATAGTAGAAGAACGTCCGCCGCGAGATCCCCGCGGCCTCCGCGATCGCGTCGAGCGTGGTGGCCTCGTAGCCGCGGGTCAAAAACAGTTTCAGGCCTTGCTCGGCGATACGATGCAGCGTCTCGCGCCGCTTCCGCTCGCGTGGACGTTCCTCGTTGGGGGCCGAACTTTCCATGACCAATTCTGACACGAATTTGTGATCTTGCAAAATTACACTCAGTGTAATATAATATTACACCCAGTGCGAATTGTGTTCAAGGTGTGTTTATGAAGGGCAGGGTGGGCGGCGATACTCCCTCGCGGCGTGTTCAATCCACTCTCGCGGGCAGCCGGGGCGACGCAATCGTATCGGTCAACATGACGCGGCGGTGCCTCGGTGCCATGCTGCTCGCCGTTGCAGTCACGTCCGCGGTTCCTATAGATCCAGCGCGAGCGCAGTCCGCCGCGCCCTCTTTCATTGATTTCAACTGGATCGACTCCGCGCGTTCGCGGGCCGTTCCGGCGCGCCTGCATTGGCCCACGAGCATTGCGCCGGGGGCGCGTGTGCCGCTCATCGTGTTCTCCCATGGCATGGGCGGCTCCCGCCGGGGATACAGTTATCTGGGCCGCTATTGGGCTGCGCGCGGCATTGCCAGTCTGCATGTTCAGCATGCCGGCAGCGACTCGTCGCTCTGGGTAGGCAATCCTCTTACCGTCGTAGACCGTTTGCAGCGAGCGGCTCACGAGAGCGAAGCGCTTGCGCGGGCCTGGGATCTGCGCTTCGCCCTGGATCGCCTGCTGTCGAGCGGCGCCGGCGCCCAGATCGACCGTCGGCGTATCGTCGTGGCCGGCCATTCGTATGGCGCAAACACGGCTCTTCTTGCGGTCGGCGCGCGCGTGATGCGCGAAGGGCAGTGGGTCGAGGCCCGTGACCCGCGCTTTGCGGCGGCGATCGTGATCTCTGCGCCGCCGTTCTACGGCGAGTCCGATCTTGCTTCGGTGCTGAGCAAAATCACCGTTCCGAGCCTGCACGTGACTGCGACCAACGACGTCATCGAAATTCCCGGATACCACTCGCCCGCCGCCGACCGGCTAGCCGTCTTCGACGCCATTGCCACTCCGCGCAAGCTGCTCGCCGTGTTTGAAGGCGGCTCGCACAGCATCTTTACCGATCGCTCGTTCACAGGCGGTCCGGCTCTAAACCCGAAAGTGAAGGCTGCCACGGCGGAACTCACTCTGGCTTTCCTCGACCTGGCCTTCGACGGCAACGGGACGATGCTGACGCGCTGGAATGCGACTTGGCAGCCAATCCTGGCATCGTCGCCCGGCACCGCGCTTTCTCCTGTTCCGGTCGCGCGTTCCCGGCGCATTGTGCACGGATCGGCGGTTGGCCCGGTTGCCTCGCCATGAGATGGGTCCTGGTATAAGCCTGATGGCTGCTGGTTGCGCGACCGCACCGTTGGAACGCTCCGGGTCGTTAGCCTCCTACGACAATCTGACGCCGTCCGACGGGCTTCTGACGAAGTCGCAGGTTCGCGTCAGCAAGGCTGATGTTCTCGCCGCGAAGACCGCGCGGATCGAGCCAACCGCGAAGGAAGAACGGCGAAGGAGGCATCATGTCATCAGGAAAGACGATCAAGGACGTCATGCGCGAGCTTGCCGCGCTCGAAGATCCGACGATGCGGGAAGCCAACAGGCGCCGCGGCGACGACCATGGCGTGAACCTCACGCATCTGCGCGCTTTAGCCAAGCGTCTCAAGACGCAGCACGATCTCGCGCTAGAGCTGTGGGCCACAGGCGACACGGCCGGCCGCCTTCTTGCAACGTTGGTGTGCAGACCAAAGGCCTTCTCGGCGGCCGAGCTCGATGCGATGATCCGCGACATTCGCTCGCCCAAGCTCCTCGATTGGTTCATCGTGAACGTGGTGAAGCCTTCTCCCCATGCCGAGGAGCTTCGTCAGCGCTGGAAGGCCGGCGACGACCTCGTCGGTCGGGCGGGCTGGAGTCTGACAACCGAAAGGGTCGTCAAGAAGGCTGCAGGCCTCGACCTCGACGCGCTGCTCGACCAGATCGAGAAAGAGATGAAGCAGGCACCAGCTCAAAAACAGTGGGCCATGAATCATTGCCTCGCCGAGATCGGCATTCGTCACGCCGAACATCGCGCGCGCGCCATCAGGATCGGCGAGCAACTCGCGGTCCTGATCGACTATCCTGCATCGCCCGGCTGCACGCCGCCTTATGCGCCGGTCTGGATCGCTGAGATGGTTCGCCGCAGCGAGGACACGCAGCGCCTGCGACGTCGCTGATACTGATTGATGTCTGAGGGAGCTGCGCCTAGGTCTAAGGCCGGTCAACTCATCGCGCTATCGCGATACCTGACCTGGAAGCGGCTATTCGCGGCTCTGCGCCTCAACGTGGAAAAAGTTTGCAGGACGATGTCGGCCTCCGAAAACCCCGGTCTCGAATCAGAAGGTTGTATCTTGCATGAACCATTTGCACGCAACTGCGCAGTGTTCGACCTGAAGCATCAAGCAGATCTGCCATTCTGGTCGAGGGGCTGCGGCCCACTGCTCGTCGTGGCATGTTCGACGGAATGTTCGAAGGCTTCACCACATTTTCGGGTCGGGCGGCATGTCTGACGACTTGAACTGGCTTTCCGCCCGCGAGATGACGCGGCGCTTCGCCAAAGGCGAGTTGTCGCCGGTCGATGTGCTGGAAGCCACCCTGGCGCAGCTGCACACGGTCAATCCGGTTCTCAATGCCATCTGCTTGCTGGATGAAGCGCAGGGGCGGCGTCTGGCCGCCGAGTCGGCGGAACGTTGGCACAGCGGCGCGCCGCTCGGACCGTTCGACGGCTTGCCTGTCGCCATCAAGGACACGGCGCATGTCGCCGGCTGGCCGACGCGCATCGGCTCGCACGCGACGGCAGCGGCGCCGAGCACGGAGGATACGCCCGGTGTCGCCCGCCTGCGTGAGGCCGGCGCGGTGTTCTTCTGCAAGACGACTACTCCCGAATTCGGCTGGAAGGGCATCACGCACGGCCCGCTGACCGGCATCACGCGTAATCCCTGGGATATATCCCGCACGCCCGGCGGCTCCAGCGGCGGCTCGGCCGCATTGGTGGCGGCAGGCGTCGTACCCCTGGCCACCGGCGGCGACGGCGGCGGCTCCATCCGCATCCCGGCGGCGTTCAGCGGTGTGTTCGGATTGAAGCCGAGCTACGGCGTGGTGCCGAATTTTCTGGGCCCAATGGGCACGCTCGCGGTCTATGGCGGCCTGTCGCGCGATGTCGCTGACAGCGCCTTGATGTTGAACGTGCTCACGCGGCCGGACGCGCGTGATTCCTTCGCCATTCCCTATCGTGGCGTCGATTATCTCGATGGCCTCGACGGCGGGGTGGCGGGCATGCGGGCCGCGTGGTCGCCCGATCTCGGCTTTCCGGTCGCCGATCCTGCCGTCGTGGCCGGCATGCAGCCGGCCATCAACGCGCTGGTGAAGGCCGGTGCTGACGTGCAGAATGTTTCTCTCGATCTTTCCGGTGCGCAGCATACGCTGGAAGTGATCTGGGGCGCATCGCATGCCGCATTGGTGCGCGATTTCGATGGCGCGCAATTGGCGGCGCTCGATCCGGGCCTGCGGCGGCTAGTCATATCAGCCCAAAATATTTCCGCGATCCAATTGCAGGCGGCCTATGCCGAGATGCGCGCGCTGAGCCAGAAGATGCAGTTGTTTCATCAGGACTATGATCTGCTGCTGACGCCGACCGTTCCCATCACCGCGTTCGCGGCCGGCGTCGACACGCCCGACATCACGCGCTTCCCCCAATGGTTCGATTGGACGCCGCTGACATGGCCGTTCAACCTCACCCGCCAGCCTGCGGCCTCGGTGCCCTGCGGATTTGTCGAGGGTCTGCCGATCGGCTTGCAAATCGTGGGACCGATGTTCGGCGAGCAGAACATCCTCCGGGCGAGCCGCTGCGTCGAGCAGGCCTGCGCCACCGGTGCGCGGCCGAGCCTTGGAGCAGGCGGCCCTCCTCAAGAGGAAAAACAATAGCTATGATGCGTCTGGATAATCGAGTGGGAGGAGGGGCATAAGTCCAACGGGTCCGCGCGAAGCGTGGCCCGATGACAGGCTCCGGCGTAATCCACCGCATGCCCGTAATGGCGGACTACGCTTTCGCTAACTCGCCGTTCGAGCCGATCTCATTGCCATGCACGAACGATATTTGCGCCCGGCACACCATGCTCCGAAAACGACTACCGAAACTGCGGACAACGATGCACGTAATCCCAGGGAATATCATATACGCACGTGAAGCGGAGATCGTCTGACATCTTTGGTGGCGGAGCCTCTACCACCGGCTCCCGAACCTCATTCGGTAGACCATAGAAGACGCCTCCGGTCGCAGGGAAGAAGCCGCCTGTTGGCCGGTGATGGTGATGATGCGTCGATCGGGGGAAAGACGGGAAAGCCGGGCGCGCCGGAGCAACCCCCGCACCGCGTGCTCCCGGATCGGCAATTGCCTCGCTCGCGGCAAGGACAAGCGCGACTGCACCGAGGGACGCGATAAACGTCGTTCTATAGGTCATGGCACTCACCCATTCGTAGGTTACCGAGCAGCATTCCTAAGACGCTAAGCCGTGCCTTTTGTGCCCGCAAAGGCATAATTAATTATTAGTTAAGGCGTAATCTTAACGGAGGGCCGCATTCATCTCAACTGCGCGACATCTTCTCAAAGCGCCTGATCAGCCGCTCGCGCTTGAGGCGGGACAGCCGCTGGATCCAGAACAGGCCGTTGAGCTGATCGATCTCATGCTGGTGGCAGACCGCGCGCAGACCCTCCGATTCCTCGGTCTGCAGGTTGCCATGGACGTCCTGATAGCTGATCCGGACCCGCGCATGACGACTTACCTCGTCGTTGACACCGGGCATCGAGACGCTGCCTTCCCGATGCAGGATCATCTCGGGCGACGCCCAGATGATCTCCGGATTGACGTAGGTCCGCGCACCATCGACGGGGTCGAGGTCGAGCACCACGACCCGCAGCGGGATGCCGATGTGCGGGGCGGTAATCCCGATTCCCGGCGCGGCGTGCATGGTCTCGAGCAGGTCGCTGGCAAGGTCGCCCAGCGCGTCGTCAAACACAGTCACGGGTTGCGCCGGGAGCGCAAGCCGCGGGTCGGGATAACGGACGATGGGGCGGATGGTCATGATCCGGTTGGCACAGGGAAGCGGGATGTGTCTGACCAGAGCGGGATGATTTTTCTTCGAATCGTCATCCCGCTCTGTCTTTTCCGGATCATGCCCTAAGCCGGGAAGAACTGATAATCGATCAGGATCCGGCCGTCGTCGTCGATGATCAGAAACTCCAATCCTCTGGCCAGGACGGTGTCACCATTGGCGGGCAGCATCTCCCAATGGAACGTAACGACGTCGTGCAGACGGCGGGCGCCGGGCGCTGCGCGAAATCTGTTGCCGTTATCCCTGACATTCTTTTCGTGTGATCCTTGGATCCGCTTCTCCAACTCCTCATAGCCGCGGGCCTGCCGGCCTTCGACGAAGTGCTGGCCGTTTGGCACCCAAAGCGCTGATGTGGCGTCCCGCCTGCGCTTCTCGTCGGCTTCATTCCATACGGCAACGTATCGATCGGCTAGCGTCTGTGGGTCGAGCATCGCTTTTTCTCCAATTGGCGATCTGGTGTTCTGGGCGAGAGCAGGGATCGCAAGCACTGCGCTCATCAAAAGTGCGAGCAGGTAGTGATCAAGCCTGGGCATGTTCCACCTCGAAGTTTCGCTGGTCTCAAGTTCGAACCAAAGCCCCGCGTCAGCATTCGCTTGAACGTCAGCCGAAATCGATGACCCCACAGGTCAAAAAGCGCATGTTCCGCGCAGCCAACTTGACCTCTGAGGTCATTGAGAGCGGCCGTGTCGGACGCTAGATTCGCGCGATGAGTGCCTATCAGCTTCCTTTCGGCATCCTTCTCCGGCGTTGGCGCGAGCGGCGCCGCATGACGCAGGCCGACCTCGCACACGCAGCGGAGAGCTCGACCAGGCATCTGTCTTGTCTTGAGACCGGCAGGTCGCAACCCAGTCGTGAAATGATCATGCGACTTGCCGAGCACCTGGATCTTCCGCTTCGCGATCAGAACAAGCTGCTTCTCGCCGCGGGCTTCGCCCCCGCTTTCCAGGAGCGGGCGCTGGAGGAACTGGAGGCGGCAAAGAGCGCCATTGATAGTGTGCTGAGCGCTCACAGGCCGTATCCTGCGTTCGCGGTAGATCGGCACTGGAACGTGGTGCTATCGAATTCGGCGCTTCCGCAACTTTACGAAGGTTGTTCGGCGGAGCTCTTGCGCAAGCCTGTCAATGCCATGCGTCTCATCCTGCATCCGGCTGGAATGGGGCCGCGCATCTTGAATTTCGAAGAGTGGCGGGTGCATTCACTGAGCGTCCTTCGCCAGCAGATCGAGACGGGAGCCGATCCGGCGATTCAGCGGTTGCATGCAGAAATAGCGGCCTATCCCGTGCCGCCCAATTCCGAACCGCTCGGTGGCTTCGAGGCCAGGCAGCATCTGGCAACGCCACTGCGTATCGCGACGCGCCTGGGCACGGTGTCGTTCCTGAATACCGTGACTGTTTTCGGCACTCCCAATGACGTGACGCTGGCCGAGCTCGCGTTGGAAATGCTCTTCCCTGCCGATGCCAGGACAATTGAGATTGCGGGAAGCATGGTGCGGGAGCACGAGGTCCAGCTCAACAACGTGCCCAGCAGCAACGCTCAGTTGTTCGCGACTTAGCTGCAGGGTGGAATAGCGCAGCGTATTCCACCAATCGGTATCGCCGACACGACGCGCTTCGCTATCCGTCGTACGAGCTGGTTACCGCCCGTAAAGCCGCTCATCCCACCACACCGGCTCGGGCAGGGTGTGCGTGATGCCGTTGGCGTCGGAGTGAGCCGGGTTGATCAGAAAGTTGCGCTCCGGCCGCGCCGGCAGTGAGGGGACGATCAGGAGCGCCGAACGCTTCTCCTCGTACCATTGCTGGCCGAAAGTCTTGCAGATGGTTTCGTTTCGGGAATCCCAGCCCGTATGCGCGGCGGTCTGAAAGACTTCGTAAGAGACACCGTTTGGAATCGTGATCTCGATAAAGTGCTGATTGGCGGGCATCACCTGATTGGCGTGCACCAGCTTTTCCAGCAGCGCGGTGGAATAGTGCTCCGAGGTGTAGATGGTCGGGCTCGTATGCGTGTTCCAGCGTCCGGGATACAGGCGGGCGCCTTCGGCATCATAGATCGGGAACGCGCCGTCCGGATCCCCGATGCGATAGCATTTCAGGACCCGGTCGGTCTTCTGAAAGCTCATACGCCGCCGCTATACGCCGCCCGGCCCATCAGGTTGATCACCGCATCGGCGCCGGGGCCGGTCGCCAGCGCCACTTCGAGCGGGGCCTTGTCGTCGAGCATCGGGTGCGGCCGCTCGAGAAAAGCGCGGACCTTGGTTTCGTCACGGAAGACATCGATCCCAAAGGCGAACACCTTGGCGACGCGCGCGAGGCGGTCGCTTTCATCGATGGTCAAAAGCTGCTTGTGCTTGCGCCGGCGTTCGAGCGTCGGCTTTGGCACGACCTGATAGGTGAAGCGGCGGACATCGTTCGGGCTGACACGGCCCGCGAGTTTGTCCAGCGCCGAGACCGGCAGGCCCTTCTCGACGGAGTAGGCCAGCGTCAGCGTCGTCTCGGTGTTCTTTGGTTTGACGCCGAGCAGTTCGGCGGCGGTCGCAGCCTGGTAGCCCATGAAGCCCTCTGAAACTGAAATCCCTTGCATCAGTTGAGGCAAAGATATGCCTCAGATGAGGCAAAGTCAAGGGGCCCGTTGCCGTGCCCGTCGCGGGCCAGGGCCGCCGCAGCCTAGCGCTTTCCGGGCAGCAATTGGTCGAGCGTAATTTTCGAAAGCGCCTGCTCAAAGCGGGCTGCAGCTTCGGACAATGCGCGCGACAAAGCGCGGTTGGCGGAACGTTCGACGACGCATTTGGGATGATCGTCGCTGGTTGCGATCGTAAACGGCGATCCCGGCTCGAACGCCTTGTAGATATTCAGGAACGTGATCTCGTGAAGCGGCCGCTCGAGCTGCCATCCGCCTTTCGGCCCCCGCTCGGAAGATACATAGCCGCCTTCGCGGAGCGCACCCATGATTCGTCGGACGACGACCGGGTTGGTGTCGAGCATGGCAGCGATCGTCTCGGATGTTGCTGTGCCCTCGTTGAAGCTCATGTGAACCAGCACATGAGCCACGCGGGCGAGCCGGGTGTCCTTGCTCACGGCGGTACCTCGCTTGATGTCATCGCAGCCTAGACCGCTTCCCCCGTTATCGCAACAGACACAGTGACAAATTATTGACGCATTTTCCGAATATCGTACTAGTAACAGTTACGAGTAGCGACAGGAAATCAGCATGCACTTTGATGTCATCATTATTGGCGGCAGTTTCGCCGGCCTGTCGGCGGCGCTTCAACTGGGCCGGGCGCGTCGGACCGTGCTCGTCATCGATGCGGGGCAGCGGCGCAACCGCTTTGCATCGGCCTCTCATGGTTTTCTGGGCCGGGATGGCGTTGCGCCGGGCGAGATCATCGCCGAAGCAACGAGACAGTTGGCGCGCTATGTTACCGTCGCAACCCTGAAGGGATCCGCATCAAAGGCGGGGCGCACGGAGGAGGGGTTTTACGTCGAGACGCACAACGACATCTTCCGCGGCAAGCGGCTGATCCTTGCCGGTGGCGTCGCCGATATCCTGCCTGACATCCCGGGCCTCGCCGATCGCTGGGGCACCTCGATCTTCCACTGCCCCTATTGTCATGGTTACGAACTCGAACGAGGCCCGATCGGCGTTTTGGCCACCAGTGCGTTCTCCATGCATCATGCCATGATGCTGCCCGACTGGGGTCCAACCACGCTTCTGATCAACGACAGCTTTATCCCCGACGAAGCACAATTGTCAGCTCTGGCTATGCGGAGGGTCTCGGTGGAGGAGGGGCGCGTCCGGCAGATATTCGGTCAGCGCCCGACCGTTGAACTCGCAAATGGCCGCACGATTGAATTCGCCGGCATCTTCACGCTTGGCCGGACCATGGGAGGGCCGATTGCCGAACAGCTTGGCTGCGATTTGAAGGACGGACCGCTCGGAAAATTCATCGGGGTTGATGAGCAGCAGCAAACGTCAGTTCCCAAAGTATTTGCCTGTGGCGACGTCGCGCGCGCCGCCGGATCGATCGCGCTCGCGGTATCAGACGGAAGCATGGCGGGCGTGGCCGCCCATCGATCCCTCATCTTTTGATCTCGGCTCGAAGGGGGGATTAGCTCAACGGGCCCGCGCGAAGCGCGGCCCGATGGGCGTAATCCACCACATCCTCTCATCAAGTCGAGCTGTGTGGCGCGTTCAACCTGCAATTCGATATTGAGCAGGGCGCTACGCAGCCTATGCCAGTCGGCGCACTTCGATAGCTCGCGCCGTGGGGCCATTGCCTTTGATCTCGGTCGTCGTTCCGTCTGCAAACGCCACGGTCACGGGAGAGCGAGGGTCAAGATGGAGCGTGATCTGATCTGATCCATCGCCGAAGGAAATCGTGGCAGTGTTGCCGGAAACCGCGACCTGCATCTTGTCGGCCGTCAATCCCTCTCCCAGTCTGAGGGTGGTGTCGAGACCGGCATGAACCGTGTCCTTGCCGTCGCCGGCTGAGAACAAAACCGTGGAGCCGCGGTTGGCGAAGATCGTGTCATCTCCCGTGCCGCCAGACGCGAGAGAGTCGGTAAAGACCGTAAGTGTGTCGTTGCCGGAACCACCGTCGACGAAGCCGTTGCTCCATGCGGAGATCCGATCATCGCCCTCGCCACCGCTCACGCGGCTATTGGACCAGGCGCTGATTACATCGTTGCCGGCGCCGCCGTCGACCTGACTGTCGGACCACGCACTGATGGAATCGTTGCCGTTGCCGCCGAGGACCACAGTGTTGGACCAGGCTCGTATGGTGTCGTCGCCATCCCCGCCGTCCGCCGCACTGTCCGACCAGATATCGATCTGGTCGTTTCCAGCCCCGCCGTGGACGCCGGATCCAGACCAGGCCCGGATGGAGTCGTTGCCGGCGCCACTGTCCACCACGCTGTCCGACCAGACATCGACCGTATCGTTGCCGTTACCGCCATCAACAAGGCTTTTGCTCCACCCTGCAAGCCTGTCGTGGCCGTCCGTTCCGCTGACGGATGTCATTCCGAGCTCCTGAAGACGGAGCAGGAACGCCTGAACAACCGGGGAAAGACCAATGCTGCTTGTCGCCTTCTCCGCTGCACCCGGGTCAACTGCAGGCATGCCCGTAGCGGCCGTATTCTGCTCTGCGGTCGGACTGGGCCAGGAGAATCGAGGCGGTGACGGCGGTTGAAGTAGCGTCAGCGTCACATTCCAAGCGCTCAAGGTTCCGATCTGCATGACTGTTTACTCCCGTTCTGGATGTACAACCTCTGGTGTTGTTTCGTTCTTTTGCCCCAGAAGAATTAATGATGTGTCAAAGCAAAGCTGACATGTTGTGCGCGGGGTCAATCTGCCGCAGGCGAGGTGTGAGTGGTGACATTCCCAGGTTGCAGGTTGAGATACCGATGCCATCACCTTTGAAGGTGGATGGATCATGCCTCCCTGCAAGGAGTTCGTTTCGGTCGGGTCGGAAACTGCGAGGAGCCTCGCATTGCCGCTTCACCGTTCCCTCGCGAAAAAGTGAGGTGGCCTGCTCGCCGGCATGTCGGCTTCGGTCCATCCCGCTCGTCTTCCACCCAGAGAGATCTGAAGTGGAGACCAGGAATGGAAAATTCTCACTATCGCTGGGTGATCGTCGCGGCCGGTGGCCTGCTCG
Organism: Bradyrhizobium sp. AZCC 1610; assembly: GCF_036924515.1. NCBI lineage: Bacteria > Pseudomonadati > Pseudomonadota > Alphaproteobacteria > Hyphomicrobiales > Nitrobacteraceae > Bradyrhizobium > Bradyrhizobium sp. AZCC 1610. The sequence continues at coordinate 2,582,401 of NZ_JAZHRR010000001.1, forward strand.
GCTGTGTCGCGATCGGAGGCATGTTTTCGCTGCCGGTGTTTTTGCAGCCGATCGCGCGGGACACCGGCTGGTCGGTCACCGGCATATCCAGCGCCATGACCATCGGCTTTCTCGCCATGGCCTTCACCAGCATGGTCTGGGGCACTTTGTCCGATCGGCTGGGGCCGCTGCCAGTGGTGCTGACAGGCTCAGTCGTGCTGGCGGTGAGCCTGGGGCTGGCCAGCCTTGCGACCTCGCTGGTCGTCTTTCAATTCGTCTTCGGGCTGATGGTGGGGGCCGCCACCGCTGCGATCTTCGCGCCGATGATGGCTTGCGTCACCGGCTGGTTCGATACCCATCGCAGCCTTGCCGTGTCGCTGGTCTCAGCCGGCATGGGAATGGCGCCGATGACGATGTCGCCGCTCGCCGCCTGGCTGGTCTCGAACCATGACTGGCGGACCTCGATGCAGATCGTGGCCCTCGTCGTCGCGGCGATCATGATCCCGGTCTCATTGCTGGTGCGCCGCGCGCCGGCGCTGGCTGCCGGGCCGTCGGCGCCATCAGACGATCCGGCGCAAGCGGACATGACGCTGGCGCAGGCGCTGCGCTCACCGCAATTCATCATCCTGCTGCTGACGAACTTCTTCTGCTGCGCCACGCATTCGGGACCGATCATCCACACCGTGAGCTACGCCATCAGTTGCGGCATCCCGATGATCGCGGCCGTGACCATCTACAGCATCGAGGGTCTCGCCGGGATGGGCGGCCGTATCGCCTTCGGCCTGCTCGGCGACCGCTTTGGCGCCAAGCGCGTGCTCGTGTTCGGCCTGCTGGCGCAGGCGTTCGGTGCGCTCGGTTATGTCTTCGTGCGCGAGCTCGCCGCGTTCTATGCAATCGCGGCGCTGTTCGGCTTCATCTATGCCGGCACCATGCCGCTCTACGCTGTTTTGGTGCGCGAAAACTTTCCGCTGCGGATGATGGGCACCGTGATCGGCGGCACCGCGATGGCCGGCAGCCTCGGCATGGCAACGGGTCCGCTCGCCGGCGGTTTGATCTACGATACGTTTGCCAGCTACGCCTGGCTCTATCTCGGCTCGTGGATCATGGGTCTCGGCGCGTTCCTGATCATCCTGACGTTCCGGCCGATGCCGGTGGCACGGGCGGTGCCGGTGCCGGCGTAACCTCTCCATCATTCTCCGGTGTGCAATTGCACATCGGAGAATGACGAGTGGGGACTTACTTCTCCACGTGCTGATGAACGAACGTCGCCAGCGGCTGGCCTTGCTCGACGATGTAGGTCGAGAGCATCCGTCCCGTCTCCGGACCGAGGTCGCGCGCATTGTGCGGGGTCCGCGGCGGGATGAGGAAACCGTCGCCGGCGCGCAGGATGACGGTGGGACGCCCCTCGACCTTCATCTCGACCTCGCCGGCGATGATGTAGCCGACCTCTTCGCCGGGATGAACGTGCCATCCGGACTCGACGCCTGCGGGAATCTCCGTCTCTACCTGCACGATCTCGCGGCCTGGGATCGATGACGGCGCGCGCTGGATAATGCGCCGGGTAAGCTTGCCGGCCAGATCGTCGCGTGGCCGATCGGATGCCGCTGAGGTTCGATCACCCGCGGTGCCCTGTGTCGTCTGAGCCGGTGCGGCTGAAAGCATTAGAGCCAGCGCGAGCGCGGTCACCGGAATAAGTGAGAAGCCCTTGGATAACGTACGCATTGCAAATCTCCATGATGGGTTGGCTGATGCATCGGCGGCGAAGTCACCAGGAACTGCCGCCGATGCCTGTCGTCACAAGCGCTGCTTATGCGGCCTGTTGCTGGCCGCTCTGTTCGCTGACGATGTAGTCGGCATACCAGTCCGGCCAGTTCTCATCGTGCTTGCCGCCGTTGCGCGTTTCGTATTCGCCATGGGCGGCGGCCGCCCGGCGGAACGCGGCGGCGAGATCGGCCGAGGAGGTGAACGAGGTGCCGTTACCGTCGATGCGACCGGGCAGTCGCGCGGTGACTTCCTGCAGCAGCCAGCCATTGCCGTCGGGATCGCTGAACGAGGCGTAGGAGCGATAGCTGCCGCGCGCCGGATCCGGGCCGCTCAGCCGTACCCGTCCAAACAGGTACGGCTCGTCTGTGCCAACGTGCACATCGCCGCCGGCGTGAAACGCTTCACTGATCGCGACGCCGCGGCCGAGCAGCTCCTTGCGGGCAGCTTCGATGTCCGAGACCACCAGGTACAGCCCCTGCGCGGAGCCGGGCGCGGCGGAGGTGACGTTCTTGCCGAAGATCACCGAGGCGTTGGAGCCGGGCGGGGTGAACTGGATCACGCGGTAGTCGTCCGGGCCGGCGAAATCGGCGTCGAGCCGCCAGCCAAGCTTGGCATAGAACTGCTTGGCGCGGTCGACGTCGGAAACGGGGATGACGACGATTTCAAGCTTCAGGTCGACCGCCGGCGCATTCGAGGTCTGGTTTGCAGATGTGGTGGTCATGGCTCTCTCCTCTGATTATATCGTGTGCGATATATTCGCGTGCGGCCTATAAATACCCACCGAGCTCGACTGTCAACCCTTCCGATTTAATCGTATGCGATATATATGGATACGAGACTTCACATGTTCGTGTCGGAAAGGACGACCTCATGAAACCGAATGACGGTCCCAAATCCGGTCAGGCGGCCGGTTACAGGGACAATTCCAGAGACAATTCAAAGGCCAGCCAGAATGCGGAGCCGCCGGGGGCCGACCGGCGGCTTGGCGATTTCCTGTGCTTTGCGATCTACTCGGCCAACCTCGCCTTCGGCCGGGCCTACAGGAAGGGCCTTGAGGATCTCGGCCTGACGTACCCGCAATGGATCGCGATCGTGGCCTTGTGGGAGCAGGACGGCCAGACGGTGAGCGAGCTTGGCGAAAAGATGTTCCTGGAATCCAACACGCTGACGCCGGTCCTGAAAAAGCTCGAGACCATGGGTTATCTGCGCCGCCAGCGCGATCCCGCGGACGAACGGCAGGTGCGCGTCAGCCTCACCGACGATGGCCGGCTGCTGCGCGAGAAGGGCATGCACATGAACCTCGTGGCCTCGACCGGATTGAAGCCGGACGAGTTCGCGCGGCTGCAGGAAAATGTTGTCACGCTGCGTGACAATCTGATCAAGGCGACGGCCGAGGAGGCGTGACGGTGCGCTCCATCGGCGCTTCGATGCGATCGGAGTCCGGCGGCGGCGCGTGAAGGGGAAGTTGCGATGAATGTTGCGTCACACGAGGGCTCGCTTCGCGGACGTATCGCCGTCGTGGCAGGCGCGACGCGCGGCGCCGGCCGCGGCATCGCCACAGCGCTCGGCGAGGCCGGCGCGACGGTGATCTGCACCGGCCGCAGCAGCACGCGCGCCGATGCTCCGACGCGATCCGACTATGACCGGCCCGAGACGATCGAGGAGACGGCCGAGCTTGTGACCGGGCTAGGCGGCAAGGGCATCGCCATCGCCGTCGACCATCTCGAACCGGCGCAGGTCGCGGCGTTGGCTGAACGTATCCGTGACGAGCACGGCCGCATCGACGTGCTCGTCAACGACATCTGGGGCGCCGAAGTGCTGAAGGGCGGGCCGCCGCAATGGAATACGCCGATCTGGAAGCTCGACCTGCAGAAGGGCTTGCGGATTCTGCGGCTCGGCATCGAGACGCACCTGGTGACGTCGCATTATCTGCTGCCGCTGCTGATCGCGCAGCCCGGTGGCCTTCTGGTGGAAGTCACCGACGGCACCGCCGACTACAACGCGCAGCATTACCGGATCTCGGTGTTCTATGACCTCGTCAAGCAGAGCGTGAACCGTCTGGCCTTCTCGCAAGGCCACGAACTTGGCCCCCACGGGGCGACGGCGGTTGCGATCACGCCGGGTTGGCTGCGCTCCGAGATGATGCTGGAGAATTTCGGCGTCACCGAAACCAACTGGCGCGAGGCGCTGACGGCGAGGGAAGGCGGCAAGCCTCAGGCGCCGCCGGATTTCGCGCTGTCGGAATCGCCGCGCTATGTCGGTCGCGCCGTAGCCGCGCTCGCCGCCGATTCCGACCGGTCGAGGTGGAATCAGAAATCGGTCAGCTCCGGCGAGCTCGCCCGCCACTACGGCTTTACGGATATTGATGGCTCGCGGCCCGACATCTGGCGCTACACGGCCGAGGTTCGGGAGGGCGGCAAAGTCGCCGACCTCGGCGATTACCGCTAGCGTTGTCATGCAATCGAGTGAGAATGAAAGCAGCCTGATGATGTCCGTTCACGACAGCCCTAGCCATCCCCTCGATTATCCGATCTGGACCGCGCTGACGACCACGCAGCAGGCGTTGGCCGAAGGCGATGCCCGCGCGCGGCGCTATCCGACGCAGATGACGCCATTCGCGGCCATGCCGGATATGTCTGCGGAAAATTTCGCAGCGCTCGGTGCGCTGATGTCGCCGCAAGACATCGCCGTGCTGTTCACACCGGAAGCCGTCAGTCCGCCCGCGGAATTCAAGATCGTGCTGGCGGATACCGGCGAGCAGATGATCGGTACGCCGGTTGAGATGCCGGCGAACGGTGTCGATATCGTCACCCTCGGCGCCGATGACGTTCCGGCTATGATGGAATTGACCGCGCTCACCAAGCCGGGCCCGTTCAGCGCGCGGACCCATGAACTCGGCACCTTTCTCGGCATCCGCGTCGACGGCCAGCTTGTCGCGATGATCGGCGAGCGGATGAAGCCCGCTCGCTACACCGAGATCACCGCCGTCTGCGTGCATCCATCCCATCGCGGCCGCGGCTACGGGCAGATACTGCTATCCGCCATCTCCCGCCAGATTGTATCGCGCGGGGAAGTTCCCTTCCTGCACGTCTTCACCAGCAATCACTCGGCCATCGCGCTCTACCGGCGGCAGGGGATGGAAATCCGTCGTCGCCTTCATGTGACGGTGTTGAAGAAACAGGACTGATCGTCCAGCGATGCACGCCTTGACCGACACCGTTCTTACGCGTTGCGTGTGCCACTCGGTCCGCGGTCCGGTCCGGGGTCCTGGCCGGCGGCTACCTTGGTCAGCCTGTCGAGATAATGCGTCCAACCCTTGGAATGGGCGTCGCGGGTTGCCTCGGTGGGGAGGCCGCTATGGGTCATGCGCAACAGCGTGCCGCCGTCCCGTTCGATCAGATCGATCTCGATCAGGCCCGATCCCGGCGGCACTTCCTCGTTGCCTTCCCAGCCAAAGCTGTAGGCGAGACGGTGAACCGGCACGACCTCGCGGAACGCGCCGCGTGCCGTGGAGCTGCCGACGCCTTTCAGGAGGTACATGCCGCCCGGATGCATCTCCGTCACTGCCTCGCTTCCCATCCATTGCACGATCTTCTCAGGGTCCGTCAGGAAGGCGAACACGCTGGCGCGGGGGGCGGCGATGTGGGTCTCGCGCTGGAGCACAAACGATTCAGTCATCGAAAGCCTCGTGGGTCGTTGGGCAGGACACGCTGATACAACCAGCGAGTGCCTAAGTTAAGCGCCGTGGGTGACAATGCAACATCGCTGCCGCATGATCGATCCATGCAACTGAGTTCGACGCTGACATGGTTGGTCGACGCAGCCAGCGCTTCGCCGGGCGCCGACCGGTTCCTCGCCGAACTCGGCACCCGCCTGATCGAGGACGGCGTGCCGCTCGCCGGCGGAGCGCTGACGCTCGCCGTGCCGCATCCGATCGTCGCCCGCCGGACCTGGCTATGGCGCGCCGAGAATGGGGCGGTGATCGAAGCCGTGGGGTTCGCTCCGGCGGGATTCGGAGCGGCGGGGAATTTGTCCGGCGACGCCGGCCGGAGCTGGTTGGCCGGGCTCGCAGGCGGAGCGGTGCATGAAGATAATGTGAGCCCGGGATCGGACGGGCCGATTCTTGGCTGGATCGGACTGCGGCCGTTCACGCAACCGGAGTCTGATCGCCTGCGCGATGCCGCCCGCTTCGCTGCAGCGCCGCTCGCCGCGCTTTCGGCGCGCGCGACCGTGACCGCTGCGCTCGAAGCCTATCTCGGCAAGCGGAGCGCGGCGCGCGTGCTGACGGGGCCGCTGCGGCGCGAGGTCGGTGAGACGATCCGGGCCGCGCTGCTGTTTGCCGACTTACGCGGCTTCACGGCACTGTCCGAGGCCGAGCCTCCCGCGGCGGTGATCGCCGCGCTCGGCGCCTGGTTCGATTGCATTGCCGGCGCTGTTCATGCCTTCGGCGGCGAGGTGTTGAAATTCATCGGCGACGGCGTGCTGGCGATCTTTCCGGTCACCGGCCCATCTCCCCGCGATGCCTGCGACGCTGCGCTCCGGGCCGTTGCTTCCGCGCAGGCCGGAATGGCGCATCTCGGCGACGCACGGAGAGAGCAGGGGCTGCCGCCGCTGTCGTTCGGCGTGGCATTGCATCTCGGTGAAGTTCTGTGGGGCAACGTCGGAGCGGCCGACCGGCTGGATTTCACGGCGATAGGTCCCGCGGTCAATCTGGTGAGCCGGCTGGAAGGGCTCTGTCGGCCGCTCGGCCGAACGGTGCTAATATCAAGCGCACTCGCCGCCGAATCCACCACAAAACTGATCCCGCTGGGAACGCACGCGCTGCGCGGCATTGCGGCTCCCTGCGCCGTGTACACCGTGCCGGACGGCTAGGCCCAAATCTCATCACGAAAACGTTAAACCGATTGGTTGACAATTAGCATCGCGCGACTATGTTAAACCACATGGTTGAACGTAGTGCCCATCTCGACGCCGTTTTTCACGCCCTCGCGGATCCAACGCGGCGGGCGATGCTTGGTCGTCTGGCGGAACGGGAACTGACGATCGGGGAACTGGCGACGCCGTTTCACATGAGCTTCGCCGGCGCCTCGAAACACGTGCGGGTGCTGGAGAGCGCTGGTCTCGTCAAACGCACGATCCGCGGTCGCTCCCATCTCTGCCGCCTCGAGGCGGCGCGGCTCGCGGAAGCCGATGCATGGCTGAAGCGTTACGAGCGTTTCTGGACCGCAAAGCTCGACAGGCTGGAAGCTCTGCTGCGCGAAGAGGACCGGGCGAAAGCAAGATCCAAATCAAAATCCAAATCAAAATCGGTGACGGAGTAGAGCGATGAATTCAACGACAAAGCCCGACGCGTACGGCAGCCTGCCCGAGCCCACGACGCTGAAAATCCAGCGGATGCTGCCCGGCCCGATCGAGCGCATCTGGGCCTATCTCACCGACAGCGAGTTGCGCCGCAAATGGATGGCGGCCGGCGATATGGGGACAAAGGTCGGCGCGCCCTTCGAACTCGTCTGGCGAAACGACGAATTGACGGATCCGCCCGGCAAGGCCCCGGCCGGCTTTGGCGGCGAGCATCGCATGCAGAGCCGGATTACCGAATTCGATCCACCCCGAAAATTGTCGATCACCTGGAACAGTACCGGTGACGTCACGTTCGAACTGGAGCCCAAAGGCAAGGGCGTGCTGCTCACGGTCACCCATCGGCGCTTCCCCGACCGCGCCACGCTGCTCAAGCATATGGCCGGTTGGCACATGCATCTCGATGTTCTGGTCGCCCGTGCGAGCGGAGAGGAGCCGGCGCCGTTCTGGGATGGCTGGAGCGGCCTCATGAAGGAATACGACGCGCGTCTGCCGGCCTGACGCTGCAAGTCGAAGCTCAAGTGACAAACGTCCCAACAAACAGGAGGTTAGCCATGCAGATTCACACCGTTTCGGCACAGGAATGGGAAGCGGCCCGCCAGCAATTGCTCGTGAAGGAAAAGGCCACGACCCGCGCCCGTGACGCGCTCGCCGCCGAACGCCGGCGGATGCCGTGGTTGGCCGTGGAGAAGGAGTACAGGTTCGAGGGGCCCAACGGCCAGGCGAGCTTGCGCGACTTGTTCGAGGGCCGTCGTCAGCTGATCGTCTACCGCGCCTTCTACGAGCCCGGGGTGTTCGGCTGGCCCGACCATGCCTGCCGCGGCTGTTCGATGGTGGCCGACCAGGTTGCTCATCTCGCTCATCTGAATGCGCGTGACACCACGCTCGTGTTCGCCTCGCGCGCGCCGCAAGCCGACATCGCGCGCCAGAAGGCGCGAATGGGATGGGAGATGATCCCCTGGTACACCATCACGGACAGTTTCGATGCCGACTTCGACGTCGGCGAATGGCACGGCACCAACGTGTTCTTCCGCGACGGTAGCGAAATTTATCGCACCTACTTCATCAACAACCGCGGCGACGAGCAGATGGGGAGCACCTGGAATTATCTCGACATCACGCCGCTCGGGCGCCAGGAAGTGTGGGAGGATTCTCCCGAAGGCTATCCGCAGACCCAGACCTACAAGTGGTGGAACTGGCACGACAGCTACGTTGAAGGCGCGGCGCCCGACAAGAGGTGGGTCGAGGTGTCTGACGCCGGGGAAGCCGCATTCCGGAAGCAGAGCGCGAGTGCGAAGTCGTGAGCCAGGCCTGTCACAGCAACTCGACTGGTGCTGTGAGTTGTGATGGCGAGAGCGACGCGGTCGCGCGCAGCATAGTCAGATGGCTATCGCTCGCGGCCGCGCCGACCTTCGCGATCATGGCGCTGCTCACTGCTGTGGTTGGCAGCGGCCCGCTCGATACGTTTTGTTCGGCTGCGAACGCATCGCCGGTGGGCGGAATGGTCCCGATGTACTTGCTGATGAGCGCCTTCCATTCGGCGCCCTGGCTGAAGCTGATCTCGGGCCGGCGAAGCGGAGTCTGAAGTGCTGCGAACGGTTGCGCTCCGCTCCCCGCTGTGCCTCCAGTTTCAGACAACCAGATCGTGCTTTCGTCAGCAGGGCGCCACTCGTTCGAAAAGGTGCTGGTAGCGAAGCACCAGGCCCCGATCATCGACCTCAAGGTCAGCCTCGAAACCTGCCGAGACCCCGAGGTCCACGTAGCGTACCCGATCCGGGGCGAGGCGGTCGTATCTTTGACGTGAACGCTGCACCGTCATGGCGGCCCCGTCCACGAAGCAGGTGTCGAGCGTGCGACTCTCTCCTGCGCCGGCAGGCGTCCTGCGGATCGGGAATGTATTGCAAAAAGGGGTGACCGAGAGGTCCGGTTCCTCCGCGCCGTCGAGGTCAGTACGTCGTCGGCCATTGACACTCCAGCCGCTGTCCGTTCGCTCGAGGTTGAGATGGGTTCGCCCGGTCGGTCCCCATCGCTCGACGTCCAGCGATTGAGCTCGCCAGTCGGGCGTCAGCCTCCACCGGTGGTCGAGCCGAAAGCCGCGGTCCTCAACGCAGATCACGGTAGATTCCGCCACCACGGCGTCAGCGGAAATGCTGAGTTTCAGACGCTCCAGGCCGGTCACGTCGGTGCGTCGCCAGAACAGGATTTCGGGGTCACCCTGCATGTGCTTCCTCGAATTGGATCCAACCCCGGCGGAGAACGCTGGTCGCTACTGTTCGGTTCCTGCCATCATTTCATCCCGGCGCTGATAGGCTCGGACCAGAGCCGGCAGATGAGTACTCGCTCGCATGAATCGCGGACGACTGATACGTATGTAAATTCACTCAACGATAGCAGGAAACACTATGGCACGCGTGCGCTGTATCACCGAAATGGGCATGGGCGTCGACGTTCACGGACGCGATGCCACCAAGGCCGCCAAGCGCGCCGTCTCCGACGCCATCCGCCATTCCAGCCTCGGCTTCTTCCGGATGCTGGGCAAGACCGCCAACGACATGTTCGTCGATGTCACGATCGCCGTGCCGGACCCGAGCGGGGTAGATACCGCGGCGGTAGCCAAGGAGTTGCCGTACGGCACCGTGAAGGTAACGGCGATCAATGGCGGACTGGAAATTCCCGCCGAAAGCGGCAGCGACTCCATCCTGATTGCGAACGCCGCCGTGATCGTCAGCTTCGATGACGGCAAGACTGGCTAATCCGCGCAGGGCCCGGGAGCTAACCCATGACGACGCAAGACAGCAGCACCTATTGGAAGCAGGCGCGCGTGGAGCTGCGCGCCGCCGGATTCGATCCGGATCGAGCGGCCCGGACTAACGCGGTGGTGACGATCGCCAGCGCCTACACCAACGCCCATCGCTGCAACAACCGCGTCCGCGCCATTACCGATCTGCTGGTCGAGATCCTGGCGGAGCGCGGCGGGCAGGGTCTGATCGTCGGTGCGCCGGCGGTGTCGGATGCCCTGACGCAGGGCACGCCGACAGCGGGTTACAGCCTCGCCTCGCGCGACGTCGTCGCCGATTGCTTCGAGATCGGTCACTACGCCCATCATGGCGATGCGATGATCGTAATTTCCGGCTGCGACAAGACCGGTGCGGCCGCGCTGATGCCGCTGGCGCGCACCAATGCCTTTGGGCTCGTGCTCTATCCCGGCACCGGCACGCCGGGCCACGTCTCGTTCGGCGCATGGGCCAGCAAGGGCAACAACCTCACGGTCATGGATTATGCCGAGGCGCGCTCTGCCAATGAATCCGGCCGATTGTCCAGCGAGGAACTGCTGGAGGTCGAGCGCAACGTGATGCCCGGTAGCGGCACCTGCGGCGCGATGTTCACGGCCAACACCATGAGCACGATCGCGGAATCGATCGGCATGATGCTGCCGCGCGGCGCCTCGCATCCCGCCGATTACAACGCTGGCAGCGACATCCACGCCGACGTCCGCGCGCAGGCGCATGCCTCGGTCGATACCCTGTACCGGCTGATGGAGGCCGGCATCCGGCCGCGCGACATCACGACCGAGCGCGCGTTCGAAAACGCGATCACGACCGTCTACGCGATGGGCGGTTCGACCAACATGTATCTGCATCTGCTCGCGGTCGCGCGCGAGGCGCAGGTGCCGATCACCATCGAGCGTATCCAGCAGGTCGGCGAGCGCGTCCCGCTATTGGCCAATCTGCAGCCGCATGGCCCGTTCGCGATGGGCAGCCTGCATGCGATCGGCGGCGTGCCTGTCGTGATGAAGGAACTGCTTCGCGCAGGCCTTCTGCATGGCGACGTCATGACGGTGACCGGCAAGACGCTGGCGGAAAATCTCGCCGATGTTCCGACGCTGGAAGAGATGCCGCCGCAGCAGATCGTTTTCCCGGTGTCGAAACCGATCGCGCCGGCGAACAATCACATCAGCGTCCTGAAGGGCAACCTCGCGCCGGAGAGCTGTTTGCTCAAGCTCTCGGGCAAGGCGCTCGAGAAGGGGCAGTTCCGCGGCACCGCGCGCGTTTTCGAGTCCGAAGCCGATACGATGGCCGCCATCCGCACCGGCGAGATCGTGCCGGGCAACGTTATCGTGGTGCGCAATGTCGGTCCGGTCGGCGGGCCCGGCATGCCGGAGATGGTGATGCTGACTATTCAGTTGCAGGGGCGGGGCCTTGGCGAAGACGTCGCGCTGATCACCGACGGCCGTTTTTCCGGCGTGTCGCACGGCATCCTGATCGGCCACGTTTCTCCGGAAGCCGCGCGCGGCGGCCCGATCGCGGCGGTGCGCGACGGCGACGCTATCGTGATCGATCCCGGCGCCCGCACCGTGAATCTCGAAGTGTCAGCGGAAGAGATCGTCCGCCGCATGGCCGACTGGCGCGCACCGGCTTCGTTGACCGCGGTGCGGCCGGGATCGGTGCACGACAAGTACATCCGGCTGGTGTCGTCGGCGCATTATGGATGCGTGCTGTGAGGGGGAGGTTGCATTTCGCGGAGATAGTCCGGGGTCCTCATGGGCCCTTGCCAATTTTTGGGTTTCGGCCTATATGACTACTGTAGTCATATAGGTGTTTCATGAAAGAAATTCAGCTTCGAGATGCAAAGGCTAGCCTGTCTGCCGTGGTCGACGAGGCGATGCGCGGGACGCCCGCGGTCATTACCCGTCACGGCAAACGGCAAGCGGTGGTCGTCAGCTACGAAGAGTGGGAGCGATTATCCCACGTTCCGACATTCGGCCGACTACTGATGGCGGCTCCGTTGGCGGCGGACGATCTGCCAAATCGCAACAGTTCTGGTCCGCGGACTGCTGATCTCTGACCGCCTGTGTACCTCGTCGACACCAACATCATTTCAAGCGTGGCGCCTGCGCGGCCGGCGCCTTCTGCGCTTGTCCAATGGATGGACGCGCATTCCGCTTCGCTATTCCTGTCCGTGGTGACTGTAGCCGAGATCGAAGACGGAATCGCCAAATTGATGCGCGAGGGAGCGACGCGCAAAAGTGCGGACTTGGCATCATGGTTGGAAACGGTGTTACATCTCTACGGTCACCGTATCCTTGTTTTCGATGCGCCCACTGCACGGATTGCCGGTGGCATCGCAGATCAGGCTCGGGGAAGAGGTCATTCTCCCGGTTTTGCCGACATCATCATCGCGGCGACAGCCCGGCGTCACGAACTCACTATTCTGTCGCGCAATCTTAGGCATTTCGAGCCGCTCGGTGTTGCTGCGTGCGATCCTTTCGCGACCCTGCCATCGTAGCCGAGAACGATCAGAGTTCTCGAGGAAGGCCTGCTTCGTGAAGGTTTGACTTTCATATTTGTTCATGATTTGTTCTAGTTGGTCATGGACAAGTTTGCAAGCAGTAGTAGTGCCCGGATTTTCCTCGCAGCCGTTCCCGACGCGGCTACAGCGGAACGAATTCGCCGGCTGGCCAGCGTGCTCAAACGCGCTCACAAATTCGATGGCAAACTCATCGCGCCAGGGCGTCTGCACATTTCATTGTTTTCTCTCAACGGTTTGCCGGATCGGCAGCTTCGCTCCGCATGCGAGGCCGCGACGGAATTGCGAGCCGAGCCGTTCGAGGTTTCGTTCGACCGCACCGTGAGTTTTAGGGGCAGGCCGGGCAATCGGCCGCTTGTCCTGATCGGAGAGAATGGGTTGCGCCGGCTGGAAGCATTTCGGCAGATGCTCGGCACTGCACTGACGCGAAGAGGGTTGAGGCGGGCGGCGAGCAGGAATTTTACGCCGCACGTCACGCTCTTGTACGACGCGCGCAGTGTCGATGAGCATCCGATTCAGCCGATCTTCTGGACAGTGACGGAGTTCGTGCTCATCCACAGCATGAAGGGCCACGATTATCTTGCACGTTGGCCTTTGCGGGCATGACCGGAAATTGGCACGAGAAGATCGGAAGTGATCGGCGACACTAGCTTGGCACAGCGAGCCGCTCAGTCATCTCGTCGATGGAGTTGAACAGATAGGTTGGTCCCGCCGCCTGCAATGCGGTGGGAAGGGCATAGCCCCAGGTCACGGCGCCCGAATCCATTTCGGCGACTTTCGCAGCTTCGATATCGCGGATCTCGTCGCCAATGCAGATCGTCTCTGAAGGCTTCGTGCCAAGCGTTCGTGCGACCCGTCGAAATTTCCAGTGCTTGCCGAACACCGCGGCGCCGCAGTCGAAGCGGGTGATCAGGGCAGTGCTGGGCCCAAGCACCTGGCGGACGGACGCTTCGCCGTCGGAACTGACGATGGCGGTCTTGATCCCTAAGCGCTGCAATTCGGTCAGCATGGCCGGAATGCCAGAGAACAGCGATATTTCGCTCGCGGCGGCGAGCTTGCGCTTTCTCATGTCGCTGACGATGGCCGGCAGTTGCCACGTGGATACGTTGAGCCGCGCCATGATCTCGCGGGCGGTCAGGCCGCGTAGCCCCTCCATTTCCTCAGCGGGCACGGGCGTAAGATTGAACCGCGCGACCATGTCGTGAAAGGACGAGCGAAACCAGGGAAGCGAATCGGCCAGTGTGCCGTCGAAATCGAAGATGGCGAGGCGATAGCGCGTCGTGGGCAGGCCTGTCATGGGCAATTTCAGCGCGTCACTTGTCGTCGCCGCCGAAGTACGCCGGCTTGCCCGTGGTCCAGGTCTCGCCCCAGAGCTGACCACCGCCGTCGACCGTCAGCGTCTCACCGGTCACGAATTTCGCGGATGGTCCGGCGAGGAAGACGCTGGCCTCCGCGACGTCCCATGGCGAGCCGACGCGCATCATCGGGTTCGAGCGCGGGTAGGCGGCGCGTGCCTCGGGCGAGTAGACGTTCCATCCTTCGGTTTCGATCGCGCCCGGCGCTACGCAGTTGACCCGGATGTTCAGTGGCGCCCATTCGACCGCGACGGCGCGCGAGAGCCCGATCACACCACTTCGCGCGGCAATGGTGTGCGCGATGCCATAGAGGCCGTGTGTCGTCACGACCACGATGTTGACGATGCTGCCGGGATGCTTGTGGTCGCGCCAGCGCTGCGCGGCGGCCTGCATCATGTACCAGGTGCCGTTCAGGTTGGTGTTGATGACGGCGTTCCAGCCCTTCACGGAAAAATCGATCGCCGCTTGCGGAAACTGTCCGCCGGCGCTGTTGATGAGGCCGTCGACGCGGCCTTGCGCGGCCCAGATCGTGTCGAACAGGGCGTTGACCGCATCGGGCTCCCTGATGTCGGCGACATGCGCGGAAGCCTTGAGACCGCGACCCGCCAATCGGCCCACGAGCGCGTCGAGCTTGCCTTCGTCGCGCCCGACTACGGCGACATGCGCGCCCAGCCGCGCGAACAGCCAGGCGATCGCCCGCCCGATGCCGCCGGCGCCGCCCGAGACGACGACGACCTGATCCTTCAGCGCATCGGCCGCGAACATGGTCGGGTGAGCCGCAAGCTCCTCATCGGTGAGGCCGAGCTTCGCCGGGGACGGTTGATCGGTCATGAACGGCGCGGACCCTTGTTATACGCGGCATCAGCCGTACATTAGCCGCGCAACAATAACCATGCAAAACGAGTTTCGATGTCCGATCTCTCCGCCTTCCCGATCACCAAACGCTGGCCCGCCAAATATCCCGACCGCCTTCAGCTCTATTCGCTGCCGACGCCGAACGGCGTCAAGGTCTCGATCATGCTCGAAGAGATCGGACTGCCCTACGAGGTGCATCTGGTCGACTTCAACAAGGACGACCAGAAGACGCCGGAATTCCTGTCGCTGAATCCGAACGGCAAGATTCCGGCAATCCTCGATCCCAACGGGCCCGGCGGCAAGCCGCTGCCGCTATTCGAGTCCGGGGCGATCCTGCAATATCTTGCGGACAAGACCGGCAAGCTTCTGCCAGCCGATCCGGCGCGGCGATATCAATCCATCCAGTGGCTGCACTTTCAGATGGGCGGGATCGGACCGATGTTCGGGCAAGTTGGCTTTTTCCACAAATTCGCCGGCAAGGAGTTTGCCGACAAGCGGCCGCTCGAGCGCTATGTGGCCGAATCGAAACGTCTGCTCGATGTGATGGAGACGCGGCTTGCCGGACGTCAATGGATCATGGACGATGAATACACCATCGCCGACATTTCCATGCTCGGCTGGGTGCGCAACCTGATCGGCTTCTACGGTGCGCGCGATCTAGTCGCATTCGATACGCTGAAGCAGGTGCCGGCATGGCTGGAACGCGGGCTGGCCCGGCCGGCGGTGCAGCGCGGGCTTGATATGCCGAAGCGGCCCTAAGCGGCCGGCTTGAGCAGTTCGTACACAAGAGGATTGTCGGCGCAAGCGCCGAAGCCGCATTCCAGCAGCGTCGTCACCACGTTGGTTGCCGTAAGCGCGATCACAAGCCACACCGCGATTTGCGCGAACGCGCCGCCTGTAGCCGGTAATGCGGCATGGTCGTCTTCGAACTGGCGATCGAACAGCATCACGACGGCAATCAGAATGACCGCGGCAATGAAGCCGATCAAAGCCCAGGTATAATAATGGTAACCGAGCAGCGCCGAACCATAGCCGGCGTCGCCGGGCATGATGTGCAGCAGCACCTGCCGGGTCGACGCAACAGCGCCTGCGACTGCCGCCAGCAGCGACATCGCATAGTGGCTGGGGCGGGGGCCGAAGCGGATATTGAGGATCGGTCCGACGGCCAGCGCCGCGAACAGGATGCGCTGCAGCAGGCAGAGCGGGCAGGGCAGTTCATGAAGGATGAACTGCGCCGCATAAGCCGCCGCCAGCACCAGCGCCACCGCGTAGAGACTGAGTGCGTTCAGCGTAATGGCGCGCGTCTGGGTCATGCGCCTCTCAGAATGACAGTTTCAGCGTATCGGTCGCATGGTGCAGATAGGTGGCGACGCACGCGATCAGGACAGCCCCAAACAGGCCGAGCGCCAGTGGGCGCTGCCCGCGCCAGGCGATCAGCATCACGATGGCCGTGGCCAGAAACAAAAGGGTGAATTCCATCGCCGGTCCTAACTTCGCGAACGATGGGCCAGTCTATGATAGATTCGCCGTTCCGCTTTGTATAAAAAACTGCTTGGCAGGACCAATTTGGCAGGACCAATAACGTCATTACGGAATGCAACGAAAATGCCCATCATCATCTACGGCATCAAGAACTGTGACACCATGAAGAAGGCGCGCGCCTGGCTTGACGATCACGGCGTGGCTTACGACTTCCACGACTACAAGCTGGCCGGCATCGCCAAGGACAAGCTCAAGCAATGGTCCGACGAACTCGGCTGGGAGACGTTGCTCAACCGTGCGGGGACGACGTTCAAGAAGCTGCCCGACAGCGACAAGGAAGGCCTGAACGAGCGCAAGGCGCTGGCGCTGATGCTGGCGCAGCCCTCGATGATCAAGCGTCCGGTACTGGATCTCGGCGGCAAGTTGCTGGTCGGCTTCAAGCCGGACGTCTACGGCAAGGAGGTGGCGTCCAAATCGCGCGGGCGCAAGGCCTAATCGAGGTCGATAACTTCGTCGGAAGAATGCGCGTCTGCCGAAACCGGCACGAAAGCGCGATCGATGATCGCCCTGACCAGAATCACGGGCTCGGCTTTCGGCCTCAGGCCCATGAGGTTGCTGACCTTGAAGCCGCCTTCAATGCTGATGCTCTTGAAGGATCCGACGATCTGCGTGACGGCATCGTCGCGGCCGAACGGCATCAGCAGCCGCTCATAGGACACGTCCTTGCCGTCGGCATCCTGCACCGTCGAAATGGAATAGACCGGCCGCTGACGGGCCACGCAAGCCCGGTACGAGGCAACGACGTTGGCATATCGTTCGGGGCCGATCGCATCATCGAGATAGCGGTTGGTTCGCTGCGCGGGCTCGATATGGTCGCTGCCGTAGGTGGTGGCGAGCCTGGCGCCTTCATGCGTGATTAGAAATCGCGCGCCATCGCCCTGGCCGACGACCTCATAGTGCATCATGTCGATCAGTTCGTCGGCGACCTGCTCCGGCTCAAAATCGCCAGGCGGAGGCATGGTTCGCCGCTTGCCGAATGCGCGCAGCCATTCGTTCAGGAGATAGCGCTGCCTAATCGATTTGACGACCGAGGGATCGGCACTTGCGAACTGCATTGCGGCTTAACTGAATTGGAGCACATCGCCTGCCGTGATGCGGCCCGGCGCGCGATGGAAGAGATCGCGGTCGATGATGGTGCGCAACTTCGGCACCGGCAACTTGTCGTTTCCACGCATCAGGTTCTTGATCTCGAAGCCGCCGTCCTCGCTGATGGTCTTCAGCGAAGCGATGATCTGGGTAACGCTGCCGTCGTCGGAGAACGGCAGCAACAGCCGCTCATAGGCGACGATTCGCCCGTAGATGTCATCGATATTGGCGATGGTATAGGCGGGAAGGCGGCGCGCGACGCATTCATAATAGACCGGCATCACGATCGGAGCGAGCCTTGCGCCCAGATACTCGTCGAGATTGCGACCTTTGCCGGTATTCCCATAAGCAGTGGACATCCGCGTGCCGTTGCTCTGGATGGTCAGGCGTGGCGGCTGCGTGCTGGTATCGACGGTGTAGAATACCAGATCAGGAAGTTCGTCCTCGATCCGCGACGGCTGGTATTCCGAGATGCGCGGCATCGACTGGTCGCGGGCGTATTGCCGCAGCCAGGTGTTCAGCAGGTCGCGCTGTTTGATAGATTTGACGACCGACGGTCCGGCGCTTTCAAATTCCAAGGCGGCAATTCCTGGCTATCTAAATCACGTGATGATGCGGGCTGAGGCGGAAATATTGTATGAAAGCGTCTGATTGCAGCAGAACACCGTTAACGATGGCTTGCCGGCGCGAAGATCGTGGCTGAGCGCGGACGGCGAGCCAGCCGGGCCGGGCAATCGGCGCAATTCGACTTATGGCGCATCCGGAACCGGCACGCGCGTTTCCCCACGGCAGCTTTCCACCTTGCCTAACCCATACCGTTGACGGCATATTCCGGCCCGGAGGCGGCGGGCTCGGGACGGTTTCCAGGACGTCCGGCTGAGCCTGCCCGAACAGCGAAAAATTGGCCGCGCGCGAGCGAACTCGCGGAGACGGCTGACGGGGGAAATTTGTTTGGCTGATGAGTTCATTCTCGAAACCCACGGATTGACCAAGGAGTTCGCGGGTTTCTTCGCCGTTCGCGATGTCGCCCTCAAGGTGCGTCGCGGCAGCATTCATGCGCTGATCGGGCCTAATGGCGCCGGCAAGACGACATGCTTCAACCTGCTGACCAAGTTCTTGAGGCCGTCGGCCGGCCAGATCCTGTACAAGGGACAGGATATCACCGCGATGGCGCCGGCCGATGTGGCCCGCCTCGGGCTGGTGCGTTCGTTCCAGATTTCGGCGGTGTTTCCGCATCTGACGGCGCTGGAGAACGTCCGCGTTGCCTTGCAGCGCCAGCATGGCTCTTCGTTCGATTTCTGGCGTTCCAAAAGCGTGCTCGACCGCTTCAACGGCCGCGCGCATGAGCTTCTCAACGATGTGGGCCTGAGCGAGTTTGCCACCACGCCGGCGGTCGAGATGCCCTACGGCCGCAAGCGCGCGCTCGAGATCGCGACGACGCTGGCGCTCGACCCCGAGATGATGCTGCTCGACGAGCCGATGGCCGGCATGGGTCATGAAGACATCGACAAGATCGCGGCGCTGATCAAGCGCATTTCGGCGAAGTACACTATTCTGATGGTCGAACATAATCTCTCTGTGGTCGCCAACCTGTCCGACATCATCACGGTGCTGACGCGCGGGCAGGTGCTGGCCGAAGGCAATTATGCTGAACTATCCAAAGACGAGCGCGTCAAGGAAGCCTATCTGGGGGCCGGTCATGCCTGAGTTGAAAATGGCCGAAGCCGCCGCCAAACCGGCGGGCGCGGAAGTCCTTTCCGTTTCCGACCTGCAGGCCTGGTACGGCGAATCCCACATCCTTCACGGCATCAACTTCAATGTGAAGGCCGGCGAGGTGGTTACGCTGCTCGGCCGCAACGGCGCCGGCAAGACCACGACGCTGAAGTCGGTGATGGGAATCATCGGCAAGCGTACCGGTTCGATCCGTTTCAACGGTCAGGACATCACGCGCGCCTCGTCCGACAGGATCGCACGGATGGGCGTGGCTTTCTGCCCGGAGGAGCGGGGTATTTTCGCAAGCCTCGACGTGCGTGAAAACCTGCTGCTGCCGCCGATCGTGCGCCCTGGCGGCCTGTCGCTCGACCAGATCTTCGAATTGTTTCCAAACCTGAAGGAACGGCTCAACAGCCAGGGCACCAAGCTTTCCGGCGGCGAGCAGCAGATGCTTGCGATCGCCAGAATCCTGCGCACCGGCGCGCGCTTCCTGATGCTGGACGAGCCGACCGAGGGTCTCGCGCCCGTCATCATTCAGCAGATCGGCCACACCATCGCGCGGCTGAAGTCGGAAGGCTTCACCATCCTGCTGGTCGAGCAGAATTTCCGCTTCGCTTCCACGGTGGCCGACCGCTACTACATCGTCGAGCACGGCAAGGTGATCGACGGTTTCGCGAACTCGGAGTTGTCGGCCAATATGGACAAGCTCCACACCTATCTCGGCGTCTGATCGGTACTGCATCTCAACTCAAGATTAATGGAGATACTATGAAGCATCACATTTCAGCTCTCTTCCTGGGTACCGCTCTGGCGCTTGCCGCCGGCAGCGCGTTCGCGCAGGACAAGACCGTCAAGATCGGCGTACTCACCGACAATTCCGGACTTTACTCCGACCTCGGCGGCGCCGGCTCGACGCTCGCGGCCCAGATGGCGGTCGAGGATTCGGGGCTGGCGGCCAAAGGCTGGAAGATCGACGTGGTCTCCGCCGACCATCAGAACAAGCCGGACATCGGCACCACCGTCGCGCGTCAATGGATCGACGTCGAGAAGGTCGATATCTTCGTGGACGTGCTGAACTCCGGCGTTGCGCTGGCGGTCAACAATCTGGTGAAGGAAAAGAACGCGATCATGATCAACACCGGCGCGGCGACGTCGGATCTCACCAATACCCAGTGTTCGCCGAACACAATTCACTGGGTTTACGATACCTATATGCTTGCCAACAGCACCGGCCAGGCGCTGGTGAAGGCCGGCGGCGACACCTGGTACTTCCTGACCGCGGACTACGCGTTCGGCCACGCGCTGGAACGCGACACCTCCGCAGTCGTGGTTAAATCGGGCGGCAAGGTTATCGGCACCGTCAGGCATCCCCTGAATTCGTCGGACTTCTCCTCGTTCCTGCTGCAGGCGCAGGCGTCCAAGGCCAAGATCATCGGCATGGCGAATGCCGGCGGCGATACCACCAACACGATCAAGCAGGCGTCGGAATTTGGAATCGTCGCAGGCGGTCAGAAACTCGCTGGCCTGCTGCTGTTCATCAATGACGTCCACTCCCTCGGCCTCAAGGTGGCGCAGGGGCTGAACTTCACGGAAACTTTCTACTGGGATCTGAACGACGGCACCCGCGCGTTTTCCAAACGCTTCTCCGAGCGCATGAAGAACAAGGCGATGCCGTCGATGGTGCAGGCCGGCGTGTATTCGGGTCTGATCCACTATTTCAAGACGATCGATGCGATGGGCGGCAATCCGCATGATGGCGTCAAGGTGGTGGCGAAAATGAAGGAAACGCCGACCGACGACCCGCTGTTCGGCAAGGGCACGATTCGCCCTGACGGCCGCAAACTTCATCCGGCCTACCTGTTTGAGGTCAAGAAGCCTTCAGAGTCCAAGGGGCCGTGGGACTATTACAAGCTGGTTGGAACGACCCCGGCAGACCAGGCCTTCCGGCCGCTTTCGGAAAGCGCCTGTCCGCTGGTAAAGAAGTAACAACGATGGCCCGCCGGCTCCGTGCCGGCGGGCATCCTCTCGCGTCACAACGCGATTTGCGTCACAACGAGATTGAGTGCGAAACCGATGCAAGCTCTTTACGCCCAGCTTTTGGTGGGATTGATCAACGGATCGTTCTACGCGCTGCTCAGTCTGGGGCTCGCCGTGATCTTCGGCATGCTCAACATCATCAATTTCGCCCATGGCGCGCTCTACATGATGGGCGCGTTCTGCGCGTATTTTCTGTTGAACATCGCCGGCATCGGCTATTGGCCGGCGCTGATCATCGCGCCCATCGTTGTCGGCATCTTCGGCATGATCCTGGAACGGACCATGCTGCAATGGCTCGCCGGCCTCGACCATCTCTATGGGCTGCTGCTGACATTCGGATTGGCGCTGATTATCCAGGGCGTCTTTCAGAATTATTTCGGTTCGTCGGGTCTGCCCTACGCGATTCCCAGTGAACTGCAGGGCGGCATGAATCTCGGTTTCATGTTCCTGCCGATCTACCGCGGCTGGGTGGTGGTGTTCTCGCTCATCGTTTGCTTCGCCACCTGGTACCTGATCGAAAAGACGCGGCTTGGCGCCAATCTGCGCGCCGCCACCGAGAACCCGACGCTGGTGCGCGCGTTCGGCATCAACGTGCCGCGGATGATCACGCTGACCTATGGGCTTGGCGTCGGCCTGGCCGCACTGGCCGGCGTGCTGTCGGCGCCGATCAATCAGGTACGGCCGCTGATGGGCGCCGACCTGATCATCGTGGTTTTCGCGGTGGTGGTGATCGGCGGAATGGGATCGATCATGGGTTCGATCATCACGGGATTCGCGCTCGGCGTGATCGAAGGACTGACAAAGTATTTTTATCCCGAGGCTTCCAACACCGTGGTGTTCGTCCTGATGGTGCTGGTGTTGCTGTTGAAGCCAACGGGACTGACCGGACGGGCGGCCTGACATGAGCGCATTGACTGACGATTCACTGCCGGTAACTCCGCAGGCCATGCGCGACGAGATGATCGTGTTCGCCGCGATGGCGGTATTGCTGGGCATGGTGCCCCTGACGGGCATCTACCCGTTCTTCGTAATGCAGGCGCTGTGCTTCGCGTTGCTCGCCTGCGCGTTCAATCTCCTGATCGGCTATGGCGGCCTGCTGTCGTTCGGCCACGCGATGTTCCTGGGAACGGCGGGCTACTGCACGGCGCATGCGCTCAAGGTCTGGGGTGTGACGCCGGAACTCGGAATTCTGGTCGGCGTCGCCGGAGCTGCCGCGCTCTCCGTCGTCACCGGCTTCATCTCCATTCGCCGGCAGGGCATCTACTTTTCGATGATCACGCTGGCGCTCTCGCAGCTCCTGTATTTCATTTATCTGCAGGTGCCGTTCACCCATGGCGAAGACGGCATCCAGGGCATTCCGCAAGGCTATCTGTTCGGAATATTCGATCTCTCCAAGCCGACGGTCCTTTATTACGTCGTGCTGGCCGGCTTCCTCGGCGGCTTCCTGTTGATCTACCGCACCATCAACTCGCCGTTCGGTGAGGTGCTGAAAGCGATCCGGGAGAACGAACCGCGCGCGATCTCGCTGGGCTACAAGACCGACCAGTACAAGCTTCTCGCCTTCATCCTCTCCGGGACCATCGCGGGCTTTGCCGGCTCGCTGAAGGTGTTCGTGGCCCAGAACGCCTCGCTCACCGACGTGCACTGGACGATGTCGGGCGAAATCGTGCTGATGACGCTGGTCGGCGGCCTCGGAACGGTGTTCGGCCCGGTGGTCGGCGCCTTCGTCATCATCGCCATGCAGCAATATCTGGCCGGTTTCGGCCAGTGGGTGACGGTGATCCAGGGCGTCATCTTCGTCGCCTGCGTGCTGACCTTCCGTCGCGGCGTGATCGGCGAGATCGCGCATTATTTCCGGAGATCGCTGTAGCTACCGGTTTTGGCGCCTTTTTCAGCCCCACAAAGCGGTGGATGACCCGGCTCCCGGGGGGCCCGCCGTCGCGCCTTGCCTTCGAATGTTCTATGACAGTTTTGTGACAGCTCGCCCGAGCGGTCATTTCTGAACGACGGAAAATACCCCCATGTTGCGCTGGTTTCGTGCCTTTCTGCCCAAGGAGGAGCGGTTTTTTGACCTGTTTGACCGGCATGCCCAGACGGTGGTGCAGGGTGCGCTGGCGCTACAGGACATGCTGCGCGGCGGCGACGAGACGCCGGTGTTTTGCCAGCGCGTCAACCAGTTCGAAAATGACGCCGACGGCATCACCCGCGAGGTGCTGACTGCGGTCCGCCGCACCTTCATCACCCCGTTCGACCGCGGCGACATCAAGAACCTGATCACGTCGATGGACGACGCCATCGATCAGATGCAGCAGACAGCGAAAGCGGTGGTGCTGTTTGAAGTCCGCATTTTCGAGCCGCCGATGCGCGAGATCGGGACCCTGCTGGTCGAGTGCGCCAATCTGGTCGGTCGCGCGCTGCCGCTGATGCAATCGATCGGAAACAACGTCGCGATGCTGACCGCCATTACCGAGGAGATCGGAAAGCTGGAGGGCCGCATCGACGATCTCCACGACATCGGATTGAAGGAACTGTTTCTCAAGCATCGAAGCGGCAACTCGATGGATTTCATCGTGGGCGCCGAGATCTACAAGCATCTCGAGAAAGTGTCCGATCGCTTCGACGACGTCGCCAATGAGATCAATTCCATCGTGATCGAACAGGTATAGGGCAGGGCCAATCAAGTGGACGCCTCGCTCGGTCTTCCGATTCTGGTCTTCTTGATCGCGGTCGCGCTGCTGTTCGACTTCCTCAACGGGTTGCACGACGCTGCCAATTCGATCGCAACGATCGTGTCGACCCGCGTGCTGCGCCCGCAATATGCGGTGATGTGGGCCGCCTTCTTCAATTTCATCGCCTTTTTGGTGTTCGGGCTCCACGTCGCCAATACGATCGGCACCGGCATCATCGAACCGAGCGTCGTGGACGCCACGGTGATCTTCGCTGCGCTGGTCGGCGCCATTGTCTGGAACCTGATCACCTGGGCGCTCGGAATTCCTTCGTCCAGTTCACACGCGCTGATCGGCGGGCTGCTCGGTGGCGGCATGGCCAAGGCCGGGATTTCAGCGGCGGTCTGGACCGGCTTGTCCAAGACGCTTCTTGCCATCGTGCTGTCGCCGCTGGTCGGGTTCCTGCTGGCGCTGATGCTGGTCGCGATCGTGTCCTGGCTCTCGGTACGGTCGACGCCGTTTGCGGTCGACCGCGCCTTCCGCATCCTGCAATTCGTCTCGGCGTCGCTCTATTCGCTCGGCCATGGCGGCAACGACGCGCAGAAGACCATGGGCATCATCGCAGTGCTGCTGTACTCGCAGGGCCACATCGGCAGTGACTTCAATATTCCGTTCTGGGTGGTAATCTCCTGCCAGGCGGCCATGGGGCTCGGCACACTCATGGGCGGCTGGCGGATCGTTCGCACCATGGGGCTGCGGATCACGAAGCTGACGCCGATGCAGGGCTTTTGCGCGGAAACCGGCGGTGCTGCGACCCTCTTCATGGCGACCTATCTCGGGGTTCCCGTGTCCACGACCCACACCATCACCGGCTCCATCGTCGGAGTAGGCGCCGCGCGGCGGGTCTCGGCGGTGCGCTGGAACGTGGCGAGTTCGATCGTTTATGCTTGGGTCATCACCATTCCGGCTTCCGGAATCGTGGCGGCGCTAACCTATTGGGCGGTGGTGCTGCTGCGCTGATCAGGTCGTGACCAGCTTCAGGCCGATAATGCCGGCCACGATCAGTCCGATGCTGGCGAGGCGGGCCGCGGTGGCAGGTTCACCGAACAATGCGATGCCAAGAAGCGCCGTTCCAACAGCGCCGATGCCGGTCCATACCGCATAGGCCGTTCCGATCGGCAGTGATTTCAGTGCCAGTCCGAGCAGAATGATGCTCCCGGCCATCGCTGCGAGCGTTAGCACCGACGGTACCAGCCGGGTAAAGCCTTCAGTGTATTTGAGGCCGATAGCCCAACCGATTTCCAGGAGACCCGCGGCGACGAGCACAAGCCAAGCCATGACAACCCTCCGAACCATGCAGGGTCGTCCCCGCGAAAAATGCTGTGAAATCGGAAGGTCGTCCTTCCAGACCGGATATGGGACTGGCTAGCGGGTTCCACAATCACCAAATGAGGCTTGATTAGCCCGGTTTTCCCTGCCAAACGCTCGAGCCTCATGTCCGACATTGCCGTTACTTCCGAATCGCCGTCCCGCTCGCCGCTTGCAGATGAAGTGGCGCGGCGGCGCACGTTTGCGATCATCTCCCATCCGGACGCCGGCAAGACCACGCTGACCGAAAAGCTGCTGCTGTTCGGCGGCGCCATCAATCTGGCGGGACAGGTCAAGGCCAAGGGCGAGCGGCGCAATACCCGTTCCGACTGGATGAAGATCGAGCGCGAGCGCGGCATCTCGGTCGTGACGTCGGTGATGACGTTCGAATTCGAGGGGCTCGTCTTCAACCTGCTGGACACGCCGGGCCACGAGGACTTTTCCGAAGATACCTACCGGACCCTGACCGCGGTCGATTCCGCCGTGATGGTGATCGACGCGGCCAAGGGCATCGAGGCGCGGACGCGAAAGCTGTTCGAGGTGTGCCGGCTGCGCGACATTCCGATCATCACCTTCATCAACAAGATGGATCGCGAGAGCCGCGACACGTTCGAACTGCTGGACGAGATCGAAAAGACGCTGGCGCTCGATACCACGCCAATGACCTGGCCGGTCGGCCGCGGCCGTGATTTCCTCGGAACCTATGACGTCGTCAACGGCGGTGTGCGCCTGCTCGAAGGCGGCGGCGCCAAGACCGGCGCGACCGAGCAGATCGACATCGCCGATCTCGCCGGCCGCAACGCCAATCTCGACGTCGCCGAGATCAAGGATGAACTCGCGCTGGTTTCCGAAGCCTGCAAGCCGTTCGAGCTGGAGGCATTTCGTGAAGGCCACCTGACGCCGGTCTATTTTGGCAGCGCGCTGCGCAATTTCGGCGTCGGCGACTTGCTGGAGGGGCTTGGCAAGTTTGCGCCTGCGCCGCGGGCGCAAGATTCGAACCTGCGCAAGATCGAAGCGGCCGAACCGCGCATGAGCGCCTTTGTGTTCAAGATCCAGGCCAACATGGATCCGAACCACCGTGACCGCATCGCATTTGCGCGCCTGTGCTCCGGCAAGCTTAGCCGCGGCATGAAGGCGAAACTGGTGCGGACCGGCAAGAACATGAGCCTGTCCAGCCCGCAATTCTTCTTCGCCCAGGACCGCTCGGTGGCCGACGAGGCGTACGCCGGCGACGTCGTCGGCATTCCCAACCACGGCACCTTGCGGATCGGCGATACACTGACGGAAGGCGAGGACATCACCTTCGTCGGTGTTCCCAGCTTTGCGCCGGAAATCGTCCGTCGCGTGCGCCTGACGGATGCGATGAAGGCGAAGAAGCTGAAAGAGGCGCTGCAGCAGATGTCGGAAGAGGGCGTGGTGCAGGTGTTCCGGCCGCGCGACGGCGCACCGGCGCTGGTCGGCGTCGTCGGTCCGCTGCAGCTCGACGTGCTGAAAGCACGGCTCGATGCGGAATATTCGCTGCCGGTGGAATTCGAGGTCTCGGAATTCCAGTTGGCGCGCTGGGTCTCATCCGACGACCGCAAGAAACTCGAGGCCTTCATCGCCGCCAACGGCTCCGGCATCGCCGATGATGTCGACGGCGACCCGGTGTTCATGGCCAAGAACGAATTCTATCTCGGCTATACCCGCGAACGGGCCGAGGGAATTACCTTTTCCAATGTCAAGGACGTGAAGAAGAAGGCTTAAGGGGCGCTGTCGCTCTGCTCTCTTCTGTCGTCCTCGCGAAAGCGGGGGACCCAGTACGCCGCGGCTTATCCGTAAAACATTGATGTCTCTGGAATACTTGTATGGGGGTGATCAAGAGTGAGCGTTGTCAGATCATTGCTATCGTCTCCTTGTTCGACGAAGACCGACATCTCCTCGTCCCGACCCCGAGACGACTAGCCGCCTGGGCGGAACGACGGTCAAGGGTGGCCGCAGGCCATCGCGGAGCGACGCAGCCCTTGACGGTCGTGAGCCCGGCGGCAGGCTTGAGGGCGGGACGAGGTTTGGCGTTAGCGGCATAGGGACGATTTCCGAGGCGAGCCCACCGTGGACGCGATACCGCGTCGCAGACTTGTATTCGGTTGATCGATCGGGACCAGAACCATGATGCATGCATGCGCATCGGGGGGCGAAGCTCCGGGGCGGCGGGTCCATTCTGGGTCGCGGCGCAAAGGCCATGTATTCCGGCGGATCACCGCCACCTCGGATGTCGTCGGCAGACTGCCGGCTGCTGAACCGTCAATCGTGTTGGAGTTGCGGAAGCTGCATGGTCAAGTGCCGGCCGGGCGCAGCCTGAGCCCCTCCGTCATCTCGCCGGTGGTTGCCAGCCGCCACAGCGCGATGAGCAGCTTGCGCGCCAGCGCCACGATCATGGTTTTGCGCGTGGCGCTGCGGCCATCCGCGGTGCGCTCGCGGAACCAGCGGACGAGCCGGCTATCCTTCTGGAAGATCAGAAAGCGCCAGGCCAGTTGGATCATGCCGCGGCGGACCCGACCATTGCCGGCGCGGGCCAGTCCCTTCTCGCGCCGGCGCTTGCCGCTCTCGTCCGGCGCGCCGGTCAGTCCAGCATAGCGCGCAACAGCTTTGCGATCGCGCAGCTTGCGCGCCAGCGCCTCATTTACCAGCATGTCGGCGGTCGCAATGCCGACGCCAAAAACCCTTGCGATCAGACGAACCATCGCGTGAGGCCTTGTCGTTGCGGCCGGCGCGAGCGCGAGCCGGCGCAACCGTTCACTTTCGATGATGTGGATCTGGTCGTGCACCAGGCGCAGCCGCTCCAGATCGCGGCGCAATTCGGCGTGGGCATTTTCCGGTAACGGTGTTCCTTCCGCGGTGTGCAGTGTCGCAAGCTTCTGCGCCGCCTTGCGCAGCCTCGGATTGAACCCGCCGATGCCGAACAGGGCGAGGACAGCCTTGATCCGGTTGACGATCCGTGTTTGCTCGCCCACGAGGCTCTCCCGCTCACGACTCGGCCGCCGCGCATCTTCTTCCGCCATGGTCGGGATCGCGACCATGCTGCAATGGCGCTTCTCGCCACGCAGCCAGCCGAAAAACGAGCGCATCAGCAGTTCCGTATCGATCCGATCGGTCTTGGCCCGGCGGTGCTCGCGGGACACTGCGATGCTTGCGGCATGGATGACGTAGGCCTCGATGGCGCGCGCCTGCAGCCAGCGCGCCAGCCAGAATCCGTCTCGCCCGGCCTCATAGGCGCAGACGATCCGCCTGACCGTCCGCCCGGCCTTGCGCGCTTCATCCTGCCAGCGCTGCAACAGCTTCAGCAGAGCGTCCGCATTTGCACCAAGCTTCTTCAGGGGCTGGCGCTCGACCCCCGGGATCACAGCCGCAACAAGCCACTTCGACTGGCTCATCTCGATCACTGCGACCAACGTGCTATCCTGTTCGAAGGCGGTGAGGGACCTGCTGGCGTCAAACGATTGCGACATGGGGTGCTCCATTGCGTGATCACGGCGCTCGAGGGTATCCACACCCTCGCCGCCGCTCCCCCCATAGCATCTGGGTCGCCCGCCTTCGCGGGCGATGACGGGTGAGGTGTTGGCCGGCTTCGTCATGTTTATGCATCCAGTGGATGCCTGCATGCATTCCGAGCCCGGATAAATCCCTTGCACTGTCCTGGCTTCCATTAAAGTATCCATTGGATGCTTTTGAACAAGAAGGGAGACCGCCCATGACTGATCTCGCGACCTATTCCCGTTCCGGCCCCGTCGGCGCCATCGTGATCGACGACGGCAAGGCCAATGTGATGTCGCTTGCGATGCTCAATGCCCTGCACGGGGCGTTCGACCAGGCGGAAAAAGACAGGACCGTCGTAATCCTGAAGGCACGGGGCAAGCATTTTTCGGGTGGCTTCGACCTCAGCGTGTTCGCCAAGGGCAGCGCCGAGGATCAGTATTTGATGGTGAAAGCGGGCGCGGAACTGGCGCTACGTATCCTCTCGTTCCCGATGCCGGTCGTGGCGGCCTGCCAGGGTAACGCCTATCCGATGGGCGCCTTCCTCATCATGTCCAGCGACCACCGCATCGCCGCCGACGGCGACTACCGGATCGGCATGAACGAGGTCGCGATCGGGCTCACAGTGCCGCGCTTTGCGATTGAAATCGCCAGACAGCGGCTGACGCCGGCCTATTTCAGCAGGGTGGTGATAACAGCGGAAATGTTCGGCCCCGCGGAAGCGGTCACCGCCGGCTTCTTCGACCGCGTCGTTCCGGCCGACGCGCTGGAGCGCAGCGCCGAGGAGGCCGCGCAAAAGCTCGCCACGCTCAATATGGCGGCCCACGCCGCCACCAAGGTGCGGGCGAGGGGCGCCGTGATCAAGATGATCCGCAGCATGATCGACGAGGACATTACGCCGCAATATGGCGAGGACCGCGTTGCCAAGCGGGCGTCGGCCTGAGACGAAAACTTCGGGCGTCCGGTAGTGGCGTTGCATCCCGTGCCTTTGTATGAAGGGGATATGACCGCAAAGCCGCGCCGGGCGACCTATCGCCATGGCAATCTGAGATCCGCCGCGCTGAAGGCGGCCACCCGCCTGGTGGCCGCTGCCGGCCATGAGCAGTTGAGCCTGCGCGAGGTCGCGGAGGCCGTCGGCGTCGCGCATCGCTCGCTGTACAATCATTTCGCCGACCGCGAGGCGCTACTGGATGCGGTGGCGACCGAGGCCTACACGCGGCTCGCTGCCATCCTGGTCAAGGCAGAGACCCCGCAAGACTACACCGCGAAATATGTCCGTTTCGCACTGGCCAATCGCGCGCTCTACGCCCTGATGACCAGCCGCCCGCACGCCACCATGAAGCACAACCCGCCGCTGCAGGCGGCGGTCCACAAGGTCATCACCCAGGCCATGCGGATATTCTGCCAGCATATCGAGAGTTCGGTCGAACGCCGCCGCGCGGTGATGAAGGTCTACATCACGCTTTATGGCGGCATCTCGCTCTATTCGGCCGGCGTCCTCGACCAGCCCAGCGAGAAGGCCCTGATTGCGGAACTGTCGGCCATGAACGCGGGGATGTGAACGCGATCAGCCTTGATGCGGGCCAATACGCGTACCAGCTTGATTGGGTCGCTTTGAGGGCTTGCCCGCATGTTCCGCCGCATCATCGTCTGCCTGATCGGCCTGTTCGTCGGGATGAGCGCCGCCGATGCCCAGTTGCGGCGCCAGATCGACGCCACGCCGTTTTCGCATGCGCCCTGCAGCGTGCTCGACGGCCAGCCGTGCACGCCGTCGTTTTGCAGCGTGTTCAACGAGGGGCCGTGCATCCCCGAGATCGATTATCCGTACGGCCAGAATCTGCAACTTACGATCGAAGCCGTGCCGCCGCAGGATCAGGCCGCGAAGTACCGGAAGCCGGACCATGATCTCGATACGATCGGCGACCTGTTTGCCGCGCTGCGGTCCTGCTGGTCGCCGCCGCCTTCCGACATCGCGCGGCCGGGCATGCAGATGTCGGTTCGCTTCAGCTTTAAGCGCTCGGGTGAGATCATCGCCACCCCGCGCGTGACGTATGCCACCGCCGGCGTCCCGGCCGACACCCGCGCTGCCTATCTGAAAGCGATCAACACCTCGCTGGCAGGCTGCGTGCCGCTCAAATTCACGGCCGGATTGGGCGGCGCGCTGGCCGGGCGGCCGATCGCGATCCGCTACGTCGACAACCGCGATTTGGCAAAGCAGGCGGAGAAACCCTGACGACGTCCGCGTGGCGCATTGCGCACCAAGCCCCTAAAATGATACGCGGGTAATCAGCAAAACCAGCCGCGCAGCGGGAGGACATTATGGGACTGCTGGTGCTGATCCTGGGCCTGATCCTGTTCTTCGGCGTCCACACGCTCACCACCCAGCGCAAGCTGCGCGCGCAGGTTATCGCCGCGACCGGCGAGGGCGGTTACAAGATCGGCTATGCGCTGGCCTCGTTCGCAGGGCTGGCGCTGATCATCTGGGGCTTTGCGCTTTATCGCGCGACGGGATGGTACAACGTCTGGAACCCGCCAGTGGCGCTCAAGCACATCACGTCGGCGCTGATGCTGCCCGCGGTCATCATGGTGGTCGCTTCCTACATCCGGGGCCGGATCTATACGACGCTGAAGCATCCGATGCTGACGGGCATCAAGCTGTGGGCTGCGGCGCATCTGCTCGCCAACGGCGATCTCGGCTCGATCATCCTGTTCGGTTCATTTCTCGCATGGGCCGTTTATGACCGCATTTCGCTGAAATCTCGTTCCGACGCCGGCGCGCCGCCGATTCCAGTCGGTGGTCCCGGCAACGACCTGATCGCGATCGCGGTCGGCCTCGTCGCCTATCTGGCGCTCGCATTCGCGTTCCACCCGGTCGTGATCGGCGTCCCCGTGGTTGGAGTCTAGCATGTCGGTTCAGTCTGCCATCAAGCGCAAAACTGCGCCGGATATCCGCGCGCGCAAGAACGGCGAGCCGATCGTGATGCTGACGTCCTACCATGCGCATACCGCAGCCCTGGTGGATCGCCACTGCGACGTCATTCTGGTCGGCGATTCCCTCGGCAACGTCATGCACGGTTTCGAGACCACCGTGCCGGTGACGCTCGACATGATGATCCTGCAGGGGCATGCGGTGATGCGGGGTTCGAAGCATGCCCTGGTCGTGGTGGATATGCCGTTCGGCTCCTATGAGGCCTCGAAGGAGCAGGCGTTTCATTCCGCAGTGCGGATATTGAAGGAAACCCATTGCGGCGCGGTGAAGCTCGAAGGCGGCGCGCGGATGGCGGAAACTGTCGCGTTCCTGTCCGAGCGCGGCGTGCCCGTCATGGGCCATATCGGATTGACGCCGCAATCGATCAATACGCTCGGTTCGTTTCGCGCGCAGGGCCGCGATGAAGGCAGTTGGGACCCGATCCTGAGGGATGCCCAGGCGATCTCGGATGCCGGGGCTTTCTCGGTCGTGGTCGAGGCGGTAGCCGAGCCGCTGGCGCGAAAGATCACGGAGACCATCGCCATTCCGACCATCGGCATTGGCGCCAGCGCGGCCTGCGACGGGCAGGTGCTGGTGCTGGAGGACATGCTGGGCCTGTCACCGCGGACGCCGAAATTCGTTCGCCGCTACGGCGATCTCGGTCCCGCGATCGAAGCGGCGATCCAGGGCTACGCCAGCGACGTGCGCTCGCGCGCTTTCCCCGGGCCCGAACACGTCTACGAGATGAAGAAGAGCTGACGAGACGCGCCATGGACTGGTCGCAGCACTCTATTCCGGCGATGCGGCTCGAGCCCCGCTTCGGCGATCGTATCGTTCCGACCTTTTGCGAGCGGCCCAAAAGCATCCCGGCGATGGTAGCCGAAGCCGTGGCACGAAACGGCGATGGCGAGGCGCTGGTCTGCGGCGCCACGCGAATGACTTGGCGCGAAGTCGCGCAGCAATCGGCGCAAATCGCGGCGGGCTTCGGGAAGTTCGGCCTCAAGCGCGGCGACCGCGTCGCGGTGCTGCTCGGTAACCGGATCGAATTCGTGCTGACGATGCTGGCCGCGGCGCATACCGGGCTGGTGACCGTGCTGCTTTCGACCCGCCAGCAAAAGCCCGAGATCGCCTATGTGCTCACCGATTGCGGCGCGCGGCTCCTGATCCACGAGGCCGCGCTGGCCGACCGCGTGCCGGATGCGGGCGATATTCCCGATGTGACGCACCGGATCGCGGTCGATGATGATCCGCAACTCTCGCGCTTTTCGGATCTGGCCGATCACGTGCCGCTGGCAGCACCGGTCGATGTCGGCGAAGAAGACACCGCCATGATCCTCTATACCTCGGGCACAACAGGGCGGCCCAAGGGCGCGATGCTCGCCCATTGCAACATCATTCATTCGGCGATGGTGTTCGTATCGTGCCTCAAACTGACCGAGGCCGATCGGTCGATCGCCGCGGTGCCGCTCGGCCATGTCACCGGAGTGGTCGCCAACATCATGACCATGGTCCGTTGCGCCGGCGCGCTGATCATCATGGCGGAGTTCAAGGCGGCGGAATATCTGAAGATGGCGGCGCGCGAGCGCGTCACCTACACCGTGATGGTGCCTGCGATGTACAATCTCTGCATGCTGCAGCCGGATTTGGACAGTTACGATCTGTCGAGCTGGCGGATCGGCGGCTTTGGCGGCGCGCCGATGCCGATCGCCACGATCGAACGGCTGGATGCCAAGATTCCCGGCCTGAAGCTGATGAATTGCTACGGCGCGACCGAGACCACGTCGCCCTCGACCATGATGCCCGGCGAACTGACCGCAGGCCATATCGACAGTGTCGGCTTGCCCTGTCCGGGCGCGCAGATCGTCGTCATGGATGCAGAAGGCCGTGAGCTGCCGCGCGGCGAGATCGGCGAAATCTGGATACATGGCGGCTCGGTCATCAAGGGCTACTGGAATAACCCGAAGGCCACGGCGGAGAGTTTTACGGCCGGCTTCTGGCATTCCGGCGATCTCGGCTCGATCGACGAAGAGAATTTTGTTCGCGTATTCGATCGCCAGAAAGACATGATCAACCGCGGCGGACTGAAGATCTATTCCGCCGAGGTCGAGTCGGTGCTCGCCGGCCACCCTGACGTGGTCGAGAGCGCGATCGTCGCCAAGCCGTGCCCGGTGCTCGGCGAGCGCGTGCACGCGGTCGTCGTGACGCGCGGCACGGTCGGGGCCGAGGCGCTGCGCGCCTGGTGCGCCGAGCGGCTGTCCGATTACAAGGTGCCGGAAACCATGGATGTGCGGACGGACCCGTTGCCGCGCAATGTGAATGGCAAGGTGATGAAACGGCAGCTCCGCGAGGCTTTGCCAGCGGCCTGAACGGCGACGCAGGGCTGAAACCCAGCGGCTAGAGCTTCGGAGCGCTGCCCTTGGGCATCGCGCCTTCGTTCTGCCCCGCGGCGAGAGCGGCACTGTCAATCGTGGTCGCGCTGACGAGTTGCTTGACGTCCAGCAGGGTGAATTGCGCGATGCCGACACGGTCGGCCGGCGTGCCCGGGACGAGCTGCACGCTCAACACGCCGTCGCAATTTGCGCCCTTGGCCTCGGCCAGCATGGCGCTTGGTTCCTTGGCCTTGGTCTGAGCGCGCTTGACGACCGCCACGCAGCTACCGCGGACGGTGTCGCCGTTGAGCTTGACGGCGGCCCGGGGATCGAGCGGCTTGTCGATCGCTTCCAGCGCGGTCGCTTGCTTGTACTTGCTGCCGACGGACATGATCGAGCCCTTGCGGTAGATGTAATACAGATGCTGATCGCCGACGATGGTGGGCACGCCGTATTTGCCCATGACTTCCTTGACCATGTCCGCCTTCGACGGCTGCTGGTCCTGCGCGAAGGTCAGG
This sequence comes from Bradyrhizobium sp. AZCC 1610, assembly GCF_036924515.1. Classification (NCBI taxonomy): domain Bacteria; kingdom Pseudomonadati; phylum Pseudomonadota; class Alphaproteobacteria; order Hyphomicrobiales; family Nitrobacteraceae; genus Bradyrhizobium; species Bradyrhizobium sp. AZCC 1610. The sequence continues at coordinate 2,616,799 of NZ_JAZHRR010000001.1, forward strand.
TTGCGCGCCACGAAGTAAGCGCGGTTGGCGCTCGCTGGTGAGGAGAAGCTGGTCGAGAGCATCTCGCCGTTCTGTTTCGAACCGGCGGGGATGCTGAAATTCAGCGCAGCGACATAGCTGGCGCCGCCGAATTTCTGCTGCTGGATGTCGGTCTTGGTGTCGGTACGGTCCTTGAACAGGGAATCAAAGATGGCGCGCGCGGATTCGGCGTTCGATTCGGTCGAGATACCCAAAATGTCGGGGCGCAGTTTGCCCGAGAACGCCGTCTCGGGCGCCTTCGGCTTGATGTCGTCGGCCAGTGACGTTGCGGGCAGGTATGCCAGTCCCAATACCAAGCTCATGGCAAGCATCGAAACCAGCGCATGGCGAGGCATGAAACACCCAAGAAATCGGGGTAAGATTCGAAATGGAAGCGGGCGGGATTACGCCAAACTTTGAACCGCGATGTCAACGCTGTCAGGCGATTTCGCGGGCCGGCCGGGGCCGTTGTTAACGCTTTGATCCACCTCGCTTTGCCTTGCCACCGCCATATCGATAGGCTACCTCGGCCATGCGGGGATCGGGCGCACGATGCTGCCGCCCAAGGCGCGGTTCCTCGGGGATGGGATACCTTTAAGTGTCTGAATTATTTGATGAAGTCGACGAGGAGGTCCGTCGCGATCAGCTCAAAAAGCTGTGGGACCGATACTCGCTTTTTATCATTGCCGGCGTGATTTTGATCATCGCCGCCGTGGGCGGCTGGCGTGGCTACCAATATCTGGAGGCCAAGAAGGCGGCCGAGGCTGGGGCTGCGTTCGACAAGGCCGTCGAGCTTTCGGAAGCCAACAAGCACACTGAGGCCGAAGCGGCCTTCGCCGATCTCGTCGCGAAGGCGCCGTTCGGCTATCGCGTGCTGGCGCGGTCGCGCATGGCAACCGAAGTTGCCAACCGCGATCCGCAGGCAGCGGCAAAGCTGTTCGATGAGATCGCCGCCGATCGCAGCGTTGGCGTCGCCGAGCAGGATCTGGCGCGGATTCGTGCCGCCCAGTTGCTGTTGGAGAGCACCAGCTATCCCAACATGAAAGAGCGCCTCGAAGCCGCTGCCGCGCCGGGCGCCACTTTTCGCCATACCGCGCGTGAATTGCTGGCGCTGTCGGCCTGGCGTGCCAACGACGCTGCGGCGACGCGGCAATGGCTGGATATGATCGCCAATGACAGCGAAACGCCGCCGAGCCTGCGCTCGCGCGCCGAAGCGCTGCAGGCCTTGCTGCCGCCGGTCGCCAAGAGCTGACGCAAAACGAGCTGAGTGGAAAACCGACCATGCGCCGCCCGCAACGTTTGATCGCAGCTACCGTCCTCATCGCGCTTTCAGGCGCGCTGGCGGGCTGTGGCAGCATGGGCAATTTCGATCCCTCCGATCTGCTCGACTTCCTCGATACCAAGAAAAAGTTGCCCGGTGAGCGCAAGCCGGTGTTCCCCGAAGGCGTGCCGGGCCTTGAACAGGGCGTGCCGAAGGATCTCTACAAGGGCGCCCGTCAGCAGGACGACCCGAACGCGCAGGTTGCCGCTCCTCCGCCGGCGGAAGAACCGAAATCGAAGCGTGGCACGAAATCCAAGGGCAAACAGGCCGCCGCCCCCGCGGCTGCGGACCCCGACGCCGCGCCCGAGGAGGAAGGCAGCACCGCCGCCGCGCCGCCAGCGCCCAAGCCGGCCAAGATCGTGCGCAAGCGCACCACCGCGCCGCCGCCCGATCAATCGGCGGCGCCTGCGCAATCCCCGCAACAATCCGCATTCCCGGCGCCGATGCCGAGCGGCACGTTCACGCGTTGATTTTCTTCTTTTCGTTCGATTGACACGCCCTTCGAAAAGGGCGTTTGGAATCATTATGCCCTTTACGATCGCCATCATCGGCCGGCCCAATGTCGGCAAGTCGACGCTGTTCAACCGGCTGGTCGGGCAGAAGCTCGCGCTGGTGGATGACGAGCCCGGCGTCACCCGCGACCGCCGCGAGGGCAATGCGCGGCTCGGCGATCTCGAATTCACGGTGATCGACACCGCCGGCCTCGACGAGGGCGCCAAGGGCTCGCTCACCGCGCGGATGCAGGAACAGACCGAAGCCGCGATCGGCCTTGCCGACGCGCTGATGTTCGTGATCGATGCGCGCGCAGGGCTGACGCCGAACGATCGCGCCTTTGCCGATTTCGCGCGCCGCGCCAACAAGCCGGTGGTGCTGGTCGCCAACAAGAGCGAGGGCAAGCACGGCGAAGTCGGCGCGATGGAATCCTACGCGCTGGGACTCGGCGACCCCATCCAGATTTCAGCCGAGCACGGCGAAGGCCTGAGCGACCTCTACGATGCGCTACGCGTGCTGATGCCGGAGCCGGTTGAGGAGGGTGAAGAGTTCGACGATGACGACATCATCGTATCGGATGAGGAACTCGCGCAGCGTCCCATCCGCGTCGCCATCGTCGGCCGCCCCAATGCCGGAAAATCCACGCTGATCAATCATCTGCTTGGCGAGGAGCGGCTGTTGACCAGCGCCGAGGCCGGCACCACGCGCGATTCCATTTCGGTGGAGATCACCTGGCAGGGACGCGAGTTCCGCGTGTTCGATACCGCAGGCCTGCGACGGCGCTCGCGGATCGAAGAGAAGCTGGAAAAGCTGTCGGTGGCGGACGCGCTGCGCGCGGTGCGCTTTGCCGAAGTCGTCGTGATGATGATGGACGCGCAGAACCGGTTCGAGGAACAGGACCTGCGGATTGCCGATTTGATCGAGCGCGAGGGGCGGGCGATCGTGCTCGCGGTCAACAAATGGGACTTGATGGAGCGGAAGGGAAATCTGATTTCCGCGCTGCGCACCGATGTCGATCATTGGCTGCCGCAGGTCAAGGGCGCGCCTGTTGTCGCGGTGTCGGGGCTGATGGGCGAGGGCATCGACCGGCTGATGACGGCGATTGAGGAAGCCTATGCGGTGTGGAACAAGCGTGTGCCGACGGCCACGCTCAATCGCTGGTTCGAGCAGGCGGTCGATGCCAACCCGCCGCCCGCGGTCTCGGGCCGCCGGCTGAAGCTGAACTACATTACGCAGGCCAAGGCGCGGCCGCCGAGTTTTATCTTGTTCTGCTCGCGCGCCGACGCCGTTCCACAATCCTATCTGCGCTATCTCATCAACTCGATGCGCGAGGCCTTCGACCTGCCGGGTACGCCGATACGTATCACGCTGCGCGAAAAGGCCAATCCATTCGCACACAAGCGCAAGCGGCCGTCATGAGCGAAGCGGCGTCCGCGCAAGCTGCCGACACGCCGCCGGTACGCAGCGGCGCGGCGGCCTTCATATTCGTTACCATCCTGCTCGACATGCTTGCGCTCGGCCTGATCCTGCCGATCCTGCCCAAGCTTGTGGAAAGCTTCGTCGACAACGATACCGCAACCGCTGCGCGGATCTTCGGACTGTTCGGCACCGCCTGGGCGCTGATGCAGTTCCTGTTCTCGCCAATTCTCGGCGCGCTCTCGGATCGGTTCGGCCGGCGGCCGGTGGTGCTGTTGTCGAATTTCGGATTGGCGCTGGATTACGTGCTGATGGCACTGGCGCCGTCGCTTATCTGGCTGTTCATCGGGCGGGTGATTTCTGGAATCACGTCGGCGAGCATTTCGACTGCCTTTGCCTATATCGCCGACGTGACGCCGCCGGAACGGCGTGCCGCGGTGTTCGGCAAGATCGGCGCAGCCTTCGGCGCCGGGTTCATTCTCGGTCCCGCCATTGGCGGCCTGCTCGGCGGCATGGATCCGCGCCTGCCGTTCTGGGTTGCGGCAGGCTTGAGCTTTGCGAATACGCTCTACGGCTGGCTGATCCTCCCCGAGTCGCTGCCGCTGGAACGCCGCGCGCCGTTCCGCTGGAAAAGCGCCAGCCCGCTCGGCGCGCTGCATCTGCTGCGTTCCAACCGGATTCTGGCCGGGCTGTCGCTGGCGAATTTCTTCGGGCAAGTCGCGCATGTGGTGCTGCCCTCCACCTTCGTGCTCTATGCGACCTACCGATATGGCTGGGATACGACGACCGTCGGCCTGACGCTGGCCTTGGTGGGCGTCTGCGCCATGGTGGTGCAGGGCGCAGGCGTCGGCCCGATCGTCAACCGTCTCGGCGAACGCCGGGCGCTGCTGCTCGGGCTTGCCTGCGGCGCGCTTGGCTTTTTCATTTACGGCGCCGCTCCGACCGGACTGCTGTTCTGGATCGGCATTCCCGTGATGGCGCTGTGGGGCGTGGCGGGGGCCGCGATCCAGGCGCTGACGACGCAACTCGTTGCGCCGGATCAGCAGGGCCAATTGCAGGGGGCGACCAACAGCGTCAACAGCATCGCCCAGATGGTGGGACCGTTCCTGTTCACGCTGACCTTTGCCCATTTCATCAGTGACCAGGCGCCAGTGAAAATGCCGGGTGCACCGTTTTTGCTGGCGGCGGCGTTATTGGGGCTGGGGCTTGTGATCGCGTGGCGCACGCTGGCGGCGACGCCCAAGCGTTGAATAGTAGGGTGGCCAAAAGCGAAGTGTGCCCACCATTCACGATGAAAATCCGTAGAGACGGTGGGCACGGCGCGAAAGCGCCTTTGCCCACCTTACGCTCCCTAGTACGCCGTTACTTCTTCACCAGCGGACACTCGCTAGCTTCGAGCGGCTTGGCGGCGTCTTCCGCCGAGATCGTGGCGATCTGCTTGTAGTAGTCCCACGGTCCCTTCGACTCTTCCGGCTTCTTCACCTCGAACAGATAGGCCGGGATGAGACGGCGGCCGTCGGCACGCAGCGGCCCGTTGCCGAACAGCGGATCGTCGGTCGGCAATTCCTTCATCTTGGCGACGACTTTGGCGCCGTCATGCGGATTGCCGCCCATCGTGTCGAGCGTCTTGAGATAGTGCAGCACGACTGCATAAACCCCGGCTACCGTCATCGAGGGCATCGTGCCTTTCGGTGACACTTTCTGGAAGCGCTTGGACCATTCGCGCGTCTTGTCGTTCAGGTCCCAGTAAAACGATTCCGTGAACGTCAGACCTTGCGCGGTCTTCAAGCCCAACGAGTGAACGTCGTTAATAAAGAGCAGGAGCGCCGCAAGCTTCTGACCGCCCGCAACGATGCCGAATTCGGACGCCTGCTTGATCGCATTGGTGGTGTCGCCACCAGCGTTGGCAAGGCCAACTACCTTTGCCTTCGAGGACTGCGCCTGCAACAGGAACGACGAGAAGTCCGACGTATTCAGCGGATGCCTGACTCCGCCCAGCACCTTGCCGCCGCTGGCGGTGACAACCGCCGAGGTATCGCGTTCCAGCGCGTGTCCGAATGCGTAGTCTGCGGTCAGGAAGAACCAGGAGTCGCCACCGGCCTTGGTCAGCGCCTTGCCGGTTCCGTTGGCTAGCATGTAGGTGTCGTAGGTGAAGGAAATCGTGTTCGGCGTGCAGGCCTTGCCGGTGAGATCGGCTGTGGCAGCGCCCGAATTGAGCAGGACAACGTTCTTGTCCTTGACGAGGTTGCTCACCGCGAGCGCGACGCCGGAGTTTGGTGTGTCGGCGATGACGTCGACCTTGTCGTTGTCGATCCACTGCCTGGCGATGTTGACGCCAACGTCGGGCTTGTTCTGGTGATCGCCACTGACCAGATCGATCTTCCAACCCTTGGCGGCGAGGCCGGAATCTTCAATCGCCATCTTCGCTGCAGCCACCGAATTGGGTCCGCCGATGTCGGCATAGAGGCTCGACATGTCGTTCAGCACGCCGATCTTGACGGTTTTGTCCTGGGCCAGTGCTGGCGTCGCGAGGGCGAGTGCGGCAAGCGCGACGGAAGCGGCGAAGCGCCGCGCAATTCTAGTCGTCATGGTGTTCCTCCAGAAATGGTTGTTCGCCGGCTCTCTTTTCGGAACCTGCCAGCGGTCCTGCGATAGTCCTTCTCGCTGGGACGGGCAATCCACCTATCGTAGCGCGCCCGAGGTCAACTTGAACTTCTGGATCCGCTTACCGGTATCGACCTCGGCGGTATGATCATCGCCGCTCGCAGCCACAGCGGGAATCAAATGGAACCGTCCGGCGCTGGTTACGCCGGGCTTCGAAAACTCATCAGCGTGCGCGTCTTGTAATCGTAAAACTTGCCGGTCTCGTTCCAGTCGGGCGCGCACATCGGCACGATGGATTCGGCGACTTGCTCGGGCGTGTCAAGCGTCATCGGATCCTCACCGGGAAACACCGTGGCGCGCATGCGGGTGCGGATCGGGCCAGGGTTGAAGAGGTTGACGCGCATCTTCGTGCTCGCGGTCTCCTGTGCCCAGACCCGCACCAGGGTTTCGAGTGCGGCCTTCGAGGCGGCATAGGGACCGAGATAGGCGGTCGCCTTGTTGGCGGCGCCCGAGGTGACGAACACCGCACGTCCCGCATCGGATTGCTTCAGCAGCGGCTCCATGCAGCGGATCAGTTGAAAATTTGCGGTGACGTTCACCGCCATTACATCGTTCCAGGGCTTCAGTTCGATATGCCCGAGCGGCGAGGAGGGGCCGGCGACTCCGGCATTGCCGACGAGAATATCGATCTTGCCGTGGCGCTCATGCAGCGCCGCGCCGAGTCGCGCGATGCCGTCGAAATCGGTGAGGTTGAGCGGCACCAGCGTGGCGCTGCCGCCGTCTTTCCGGATCTCGTCGTCGAGCTCTTCGAGTCCGCCTTGCGTGCGCGCGACGGCCACGACATGCGCGCCGGCGCGAGCGAGCGCACGCGCCGTGGCGTAGCCGATGCCGCGTGAGGCGCCGGTGACGAGGGCGATGCGGGAGGCGAGGGGTTTGGTCATGTCGTGCCACTTTCGTCATGCCCGGACTTGTTCCGGGCATCCACGTCTTTGCGGCGGGTATTACAGACGTGGATGGCCGGGACAAGCCCGGCCATGACGGAAAATTACTGGATTATTCGCTGTATGCGCGCTCTCAGCTCGCCTCCGCCAGCAGCGACAATTGCCGGGGCTGCGGCTCGACCTGGGTCTGGTCGGTGAGGTGGGTCGGATAGGCGCCGGTGAAGCAGTGGTCGGAGAATTTCGGATTGGCGGGATCGCGGCCCGGTTCGCCCATGGCGCGGTACATGCCGTCGATCGACAGGAACGCCAGCGAATCCGCGCCGATGATGTCCTTCATCTCCTCGAGCGAGTGGGTCGCGGCGAGAAGGCCGCCACGGTCCGGCAGGTCGATGCCGTAATAGTCGGGATACAGGATCGGCGGCGAGGCGAGGCGGAAATGCACCTCGCGGGCACCGGCATCGCGCATCATGCGGACGATCTTCTTCGACGTGGTGCCGCGCACCAGCGAGTCGTCTATCAGGATGATCCGCTTGCCTTCGATCGCGGCGCGGTTGGCCGAATGCTTCATGCGCACGCCGAGTTCGCGCACGCTCTGGGTCGGCTGGATGAAGGTGCGGCCGACGTAATGGTTTCGGATGATGCCGAGTTCGAACGGCACGCCGGAATGCTGGCTGTAACCGAGGGCGGCAGGCACGCCGGAATCCGGCACGGGCACCACGACGTCGACGTCGACGTGGCTCTCGCGGGCGAGCTGCGCGCCGAAGGCCTTGCGGACCTCGTACACCGAGCGGCCGCCGACGATCGAATCCGGCCGCGAGAAGTAGATATATTCGAAGATGCAGGGCCGCGGCGGTTTCGGCGGGAACGGCTTGTGGCTGTGGGCGCCTTCCTCGTCGAACACGACGATCTCGCCGGGCTCGACATCGCGCACATATTTCGCGCCGATCATGTCGAGCGCGCAGGTTTCCGAGGTCAGGATCGGACAGCCATCGAGATCGCCGAGCACCAGCGGACGGATGCCGAGCGGATCGCGGGCGCCAACCAGCTTCTTGTTGGTCAGCGACACCAGCGAATAGGCGCCCTCGATCGCGCGCAGCGCTTCGATGAAACGGTCGATGAAGCGGCCGCGCTTGGACTGCGCTACCAGATGCAGGATCACTTCGGTGTCAGTGGTCGACTGCATCATGGCGCCGTTCTTCACCAACTCGCGGCGGAGCGACAGCCCGTTGGTGAGATTGCCGTTGTGGCCGACCGCGAAACCACCGGCATTGAGCTCGGCGAACAATGGCTGCACGTTGCGCAGGATGGTCGCGCCGGTCGTGGAATAGCGGACATGGCCGACCGCCACGATGCCGGGCAGGCGTTCGATCACTTCGCGGCGGGAGAAGGTATCGCCGACGAGACCGAGGCGGCGCTCGGAGTGGAAGCGGCTGCCGTCGAAGGAGACAATGCCGGCGGCTTCCTGGCCGCGATGCTGGAGGGCGTGTAGTCCGAGGGCGGTAATCGCGGCGGCCTCGGGGTGGCCGAAGATGCCGAACACGCCGCATTCCTCGCGTAGCGTGTCGCCTTCGAGATCGTCCTGCAACTCGATGCCAAGATTTAAATCAGGATTCAGATCGAGTTGGCCGGCGGGATCGGAAGGTTTTTGCATCGCGTCCATCGCCTCTCTCTATTTTGGCCAGAATTACCGGTCCGCGGGTTTCTCGATCAGCTTTTTAAGGCTGTCGCGGGCAGGTTTGCTGTAGCCATCGCCGGACGCAGGGGCTACCTGGCCGGCGTCAGTTTGATCGTCTTCCGGTTTATTCTTCTTGAATCTCTTTAAGATGGTGTTCTCGGGGTCGTCAGGCAAGAGCGACATTAACCAATCCCCGGTTCCCTGCAGGACCACCCGGGACTTCGCACCGGTGATCCAGTCCGGCCGCTGCTTGTCCGGGACCAGCCAGCTGAAGAACAGGAAGGCGACCACCACGATCAGGAGGCCGCGGCCGAGCCCGAACAGGAATCCGAGGGTGCGATCAAGCGCGCCGATCCGCGAATCGAGGATCATGTCGGATATCCGCACCGTGACGATGGACACCACGATCAGGGTACCGATGAAGGTGCCCGCTACCACCACCACGGCCGCGACTGTGTCGTTATTGAAATAAGTCTTTGCTGTCGGCAGCAGCTTCGAGAAGGCATACAGCGTCACCAGCGCCGCCGCGCCCCATGCTGCGATCGACAGGATTTCGCGCATGAAGCCGCGCACCATGGCGAGCAGCCCCGAAATCAGCATTACTCCGAGCAGGACGAGATCGAGTATCGTTATCGGCATCGGCTGGTCAGGTCCGCTCGTAAGTTCTCAAGCAGCGAATCGGCGGGTCAGGATCACCCCAAGTGAGGGGCAGACGGCGCATCCCGCAAGGCCGGATATCGCACCATCCCGCCCGCCTTTCGCGCGCGTTGTATAGCGGCGAGGGCGGTGCGCGTCACGCCGCTTTAGCTGTTTTCACGACGGAATCGCGCCGGTGTGGCATTTTTCTCTGCCGCACCCTCGCGACTGGCTTCCCGGTTGCCGGCCCCGGTGTTTCTTGGGCTGCCACGTGCCGCGATATCGGCGACCAGGCTGGTCAAGCCGCCGATGCTGTTCAGTGCAAGCCCGCCATCGGAGCCGACCTCGCCGCGGGCCGATTCGGGCAGAACCGCACGCCCAAATCCCAGTTTTGCGGCCTCCTTCAATCGGGCGGAGGTCTGCGCCACCGGCCGGACCGCGCCCGAGAGCGAAATCTCGCCGAAAAAGACCGCATCTGTCGGTAACGGAGCGTTCACCAAGGACGACACCAGAGCGGCCGCCGCCGCGAGGTCGGCCGCGGGCTCCTGGATCCGCAGCCCCCCCGCCACGTTCAGATAGACGTCGTAGCCGGACAGTTTGACCCCGCAATGGGCTTCCAGCACCGCCAGCACCATCGAGAGCCGGCTCGGGTCCCAGCCCACCACGGCCCGCCTGGGGGTGCCGAGCGTGGTCGGCGCCACCAAGGCCTGTAATTCCACCAGCACCGGGCGGGTGCCCTCGATCCCGGCAAATACCGCCGTGCCCGGGCTACCCAGGTCTCGTTCAGAAAGGAACAATTCCGAGGGGTTGGAGACCTCGCGGAGGCCCAAGCCCGTCATCTCGAACACGCCGATTTCATCGGTCGGGCCGAAGCGGTTCTTGACCGCGCGCAGGATGCGGAATTGCTGCGAGCCTTCGCCCTCGAACGACAGCACCGCGTCGACCATGTGCTCGACCACGCGGGGGCCCGCGATCTGGCCGTCCTTGGTGACGTGTCCGACCAGGATGATCGCAGCACCGGATTTCTTGGCGAACCGAATCAGCGCCTGCGCCGAGGCGCGGACCTGCGTTACCGTTCCCGGTGCGGATTCCACCGTGTCGGTCCACATGGTCTGGATCGAATCGATCACGATCAGGCGCGGCACCGCGCCCTCCGACAGCGTCGAGACGATGTCCTCGACCGACGTTTCGGCGGCGAGCTGCACCGGCGCGTCCGCCAACCCCAGCCGCTCGGCGCGCAGCCGCACCTGCGCCACAGCCTCTTCGCCTGAAATGTAAACCACGCGATGGCCGGCGCGGGCCATCAGGCTGGTTGCCTGCGTGAGCAGCGTCGACTTGCCGATACCGGGATCGCCGCCGACCAAAAGCACTGAGCCGCGGACAAACCCGCCGCCGGTGACGCGATCGAGCTCCGTCATGCCGGAGGACAGGCGAGGGGCGTCCTGGGTCTTGCCGGTCAGCGATTCCAGCTTGAACGTCCGGCCCTTGCGTTTGGAGCGGATCGATACCGGCATCGAGGTCGCGCCGGTCGTGTCCTCCTCGGCCAGCGTATTCCATTCGCCGCAGGAATCGCACTTGCCCTGCCAGCGGTTATACGCCGCGCCGCAGTTCTGGCAGACGAAGGAGAGGGTGGATTTGGCCATCAAATGTGAGTCGCTGCTTCCTGTCGAACACCGTGCATAACACGGTTAGGCCCGGAAGCACGAACGCGCAGCATCGAACGCGGTGACGCCGACCCTAAAGCGCGCTTCGGTGGGACTGCCTTTGTCAGAGAGCGACAGGCATGAGCGAGCCGGTGAACAGGACCGGACCCGACGGCTGCCCCGTCGTCGAGCCGTCCCTTGGCTCCAGGCTGACGGCGAGCGCCGCTTGGGCCAGCGCTTCGGCAGTGGCGTGCGGCAGCACGAGAGCCGTCGTTGTGCCGGGGCGCTCACTCGGGAAAAGGCCAAGCGAGCGGCGCGTGCCGTCCGGGGACACCAGCCAGACCTCAAGCACATTGCTGTTGAAATCACGGGGCGGCGTGAGGTTGAGCCGCAGCACCAGCCGTCCGTCGGCAACGTCGAGATCCGCCGTCATCATCGGACGCTGATCCTTGTCGAGCAGCACCGCCACGTGCGTGGGCGGCGAGGCTACCAGGCCCTTCGTTGTGTCCTCGATGCGTGCAAGCCGCTTGTCGAGCGCCGCAATCTGCTCCGGTGCAACACTCTGCGGGAGCGAAACGACGTAGAGGAGCAAGGCCGCCGCCGTAGCTGCGGCCAAGGCAGCCGCGCCGCGCCAGAAGCCGACGCTGTCCCACAGCCGATCGAACCAGCCTTCGCGTACCGGTGCTGCCGGTGCACGTGCCAGCGCGATCTGCCGGGCAATCTCGTCCCAGACATGCGCAGCCGGCTCCTCGGCCGGGACCGACTCGGCGAGGGGATTAAGCCTCTGTTCCCAGCGTTCCACGAGATCGCGCAGGTCGCGGTCGCCGGACAACAGCCGCTCGAAACGGCGGCGCTCGGCGCCGCTCAGCGTGCCGAGTACGTATTCGGCCGCCAGTAGGTCACGCGTTTCCGGTTCGACGTAGTTCATCGTTCCAAACACCCCCTGAGCCGGATCAGGCTTCGCCGAACCCAACTCTTCACGGTGCCGAGCGGCACGCCCACATGGGCTGCCACCTCCTGGTACGTCATACCCTCATAATATATCAGCTTGAGGGTATTGCGCGGCCCCTCCTCGAGTTTGTCAAGGCAGTCCTGCAGGCGGCGGGCATCGCGACTAAGCACCGCCTGATCGGCCGGATGCGATGCCGGGTCCTCGCGGTCCTCAATCGGTGCATCATCGAGTGGCGCCTCGCGCCCGCGCCGTCGTATGACATCGATGCACCGGTTCCGGACGATGCGGGCGAGCCAGGCCATCGCAGCACCGCGACTGGGATCGAAGGTGTGCGCGTTGCGCCAAACGAGAACAAAGCAGTCCTGTATGATTTCCTCGGCTGTTTCACGACTCCTGAGAATACGCAGAGCGAGTCCGAATAGTTGCGGTGCCGTTCCCTTATAGAGGCTATGCAGGGCAGTCTGATCGCCGCTGGCACAGGCCTGCAGCAGGGTCTCGGGACTCTGCGTCGTCTCCGCATCTGGGGCTGCCGGTCGGATGGATCGGCTGATCACCCGCTCATCAGAGCTCGACACGAAGCTGACCGTCTTGATTTCCGGCATTTCGACTCGTCGGATTCTTCTGCGCGAGGTCACATGCGACGGCATCTGCTTGTTCGCCCCTGTCGCCTGACCACACCGCGCCCGCAGCGGGCGGTTGGCAACGACTGCGCGGGTATTGTGCGTAGTCGACAGCAAGGTAGCGAGCGCGCCTGCTCTCATCGCCTTTAACCTTAGCACCAACCCGACGGACACTTAAGCCAACAAGTTGATCGTACACGACGCGGTTCCACGGATGTGCGTGACAGGTTCCACGGGCGTGCGTGAAAGTTGGGCCCGCGCATCTCCAACTATCGGACAGCACGAGGCTGGCTCGGCAGTCACGCGTACCGCAACGCTTCGATCGGATCGAGCCGCGACGCACGCAGCGCCGGAAACCAGCCGAAGAACACGCCGACGAATCCGGAAAACAGCACTGCCAGCACGATCCATTCCGGCTCAATCAGCAGGGGCCACTGGGCTAGGCTCGCGATTGCGCAGGCGGCGAGGATCCCGGTCAGAATGCCGATGGCGCCGCCAATGAGCGACAACGCGATTGCCTCGAACATGAATTGTTTCAGGATATCACGTGGACGCGCGCCGATCGCGAGCCGCAGCCCGATCTCGCGCGTGCGCTCGGTCACCGACACCAGCATGATGTTCATGATGCCAATGCCGCCCACCGCGAGCGAGACCCCGGCGACGATCGCGAGCAGCAAGGCAAGCGTGCCCACGCTTTCTTCCTGCGTCGCCGCAATGTCGGCGAGGTTGCGGACCGTGAAGTCGTCGTCCTGCATCGGCTGCCGACGGTGACGCTGGCGTAGCAGCATCTTCACGTCGCTCTCCGCCGCGGCGAGGCTCTCCCCCTCGCGCACTTTGAGATAGAAAGAGTCGACCGAGCGCGAATTGGCTGCATTGCGGCCGATCACCCGCTGGCGCGCCGTGTTGAGCGGCAGGAGCACGACATCATCCTGGTCGTGGCCCCAGGCGGATTGGCCCTTTCTTGCCATCACGCCGATCACGCGGAACGGCACGTTGCGCACCCGCAACTCCTGCCCGACCGGATCGAGCCCGCCATAGAGCGCGCGCGCCACGGACTGCCCAATCAATGCCACCTGCGCCCCGCGGGCGATCTCGTCCGGCGCGAACAGTCGACCCGATTCCACGTCCCAGTCGCGCGCCTCGAACAGGCCAAGATCGACGCCGTAGACCAGACTCGACCAGTTGACGCCGGCAGCGATCAGTTGGGCATTTTCGCGAACGAATGGCGCGGCTACCTGCAGCAACGGCACTTCCCGCACGGCCGCCGCTGCATCCTCGTCAGTCAATGAGGAAGCGGAGCCTGAGCCGAGGCCCACGCCGGATTTGGTGATGCTGCCCGGCATGACCACGAGCAGGTTGGCGCCGAGGCTGCGGAACTGCGCCGCGACCTGCTCGCGTCCACCGCTGCCGACCGCCACCATCGCTATCACGGCTGCAACGCCGATGATGATGCCAAGTATCGTCAGGGAGCTGCGCAGCTTGTGCAGCCGCAGCGCGTCGAGCGCTGAGATGACCGCATCAGCAAACGTCATGCTGCCGTCTCCGCGAAGTCTGGCATGATCTCGACCGGGCTTGCGACCAGCTTGGCGGCAGCGTCGTCCGGGCGCTGTGGTCTGTCACTCAGCACGCGACCGTCGCGGAAACGCACGAGGCGCGACGCAAACCGCGCCACCTCGGGTTCGTGGGTGACGACGACAACGGTCGTCCCTTCATTGTTCAGTTCCTGGAACAGCGCCATCAGCTCGAGCGAGGTGCGGCTGTCGAGCGCACCGGTCGGCTCATCGGCGAGCAATAGCCTTGGTGTGTTGACGAGTGCGCGGGCGATGGCGACGCGCTGTTGCTGCCCCCCCGAGAGCTGTGTCGGCTGATGATACAGGCGCTCGGCGAGGCCAACGCGGGTGAGTGCGGCCGCGGCTTTGTCGCGTCGTCGCCTGCGCTCCTCTCCGGCGTAAATCGTCGCCAGTTCCACGTTTCCAAGCGCATCAAGACGCTCAAGCAGGTTGAACTGCTGAAACACGAAGCCGATCTTGCGGTTGCGCACGGCAGCGAGCGCATCGCGACTCATCGCCGACACTTCCTCGCCGTCGAGGCGGTAGCGGCCGGAGGTCGGCCGGTCGAGGCAGCCGATCAGGTTCATGAACGTTGACTTTCCCGAGCCCGACGGACCCATGATGGCGGTGAATTCGCCGGCCGCGACCGAAAGCGTCACCTCGCGCAGCGCATGCACGGCTTCGTCGCCGAGCCGATAGACGCGGGTGAGCTGCTCGGTCTCGATGAGCGACATGGTGTCCTCTCTACAAGCTGCCGGGTGGCGTGGTCTTCGCCTCGGCGGTGCGCGGTCCGCCGCCGATGATCACCTCGCGGCCGGGCTCGAGGCCCGATACGATCTCGGTTGATGCTCCTTCGGTTGCGCCGATGCGGACCGTGACCCCTTGCGGCTTGCCGTCCGGCCCGACCACGAAGACCCGCCCAGGCTGCGTGGCCCGATTGCGTTCGACGAGGGCGGCATTCGGCTCGCCGGACAGATTGCTTCCTTGAGACTGCGAAACCTGTGCGCCGGAAACGTCGCTGGTCGTCGGGGGACGCCAGCGCAAGGCGGCACTCGGGACCTGCACGGCCCCGTCGCGCCGGTCGGTTTCGATCCGCAGCGTGGCGGTCATTCCCGGCAGCAGCTCGAGACGCGGATTCTCGATCGAGACGATTGCCGTGTAGATCACCACGTTCTGTATGGTCTGCGACCCCAACCGCACCTGCTTGACGGTTCCCTCGAAGGTTCGCCCGGGAAAGGCGCCTACCGTGAATGTCGCGCGCTGGCCCGGCTTGATACGGCCGACGTCGGCCTCGTCTATATTGGCGGATATCTCCATTTGGCGAAGATCGTCCGCTACCAGGAACAAGGTCGGCGACTGCAGCGCGGCCGCGACGGTCTGACCAAGCTCGACCTGACGCTGAACCACGACGCCGGAAACCGGCGAGCGGATCTCCGTGTTCCGGAGATCGACCTCGATCTGTCTGACCGTGGCCTCGCGCGCGGCGACCTGCGCGGCCGCGGCTGCAAGCTGCGCCTCTGCCACGCGCTGATCGGCTTGGAGGCCAACGAGCTGCGCCTTGGCGGATTTGAGCTGCGCTTTCACCGAGTCGAGGCTCGCACGCTGGGCATCGCGTGTCGTCCGGGCCGCATCGAGCATCGCCTCAGCGGTGACGCCGCGCGCACGCAGCTCGCTCTGACGCTGGTAAGTGCGCTCGGCGTCGGCGAGCAGCGCCCCGTTGCGAGCGATCTGCGCTTCGATCTCTGCCTCGGCAGCTCGGGCCTTTTCCGTGTCCGCGCGCACGCGCTCGATCTGCGCTTTCTGCACCAGCTTCTTGGCGCGGGCCTGCTCGAGATCGGCGCGCGCCGCATCGAGCTTGGCGAGGATCTGGTCTGAATTGAGCCGCGCCACCACTTGCCCCGCCTTCACATTGGAATTGTAGTCGGCAAGGAGTTCGACGACCTGGCCCGAGAGCTGCGAGCCGACGATAACTGTCGTGGTTGGATTGATGGTGCCGCTCGCGCTTACCGTGGCAACGATTTCGCCTTCGTTTGCCTTGGCGAGTCGGTAGGACGGCTGGGCCGGCGCACCGCTCCAGTGCGGAAAGAAATGGAAAGTGCCCGCGGTGGCAGCGGCGATGGCAAGCAGGGTGATCAGCAGGCGGCGCATCTGTGACGATCCCCCTCCATTTCTCCAGTTGAGTGCCGCGTGACGCGTGATAGGTCGCGATTGGCAACGGCGGCAGAGGCCGACCGGCGGCGGACGGCCTCTGCGTCTTGCTGCAAGCAATCAGAGCGGTACGTAATACAGAGGCACTGCCCTCCAGCTAAACCAGTGCGCCGACGCGCTATCGACGGCGGACACGGTCGCCAGAGCCAGGACGGCCACGGCGAGTGCGATGCGGAACTTATCCGGCATGATGCTCTCCTGTTTTCGCTCACGTGAGCGACGTTAGGTTGCTGTCATCGGAGCGGCGTGATTGTCGCTCCTGTCTGCCGGTACGAATTCAGGGTACGGTTCGGATGCAGGCCTCGCGCATTTGTGAGCTGGTTGCAGGTAGAGCATGATCCGGACCCGGAGGGCCGCGTTAGCGCAAAGTGGAAACCGGTTTTCCCTTAGCTAACAAACGCGAAGCGTTTGCTCGGAGATCACGCTCGAACAATGCGATGAGATCATGATGCGATTCCATGTAATCGCATCATGATCTACATGGTCTACGCAAGATCGCCTCGCCGCGGTAACCACGCGCGCTATTGCTGCTATTTTTGGAACGGCGTCGCGACGGCTTCGTCCGGCCGCAAGCTTCGCGATGGTCGCGTCTGGCGACACCTGCAGAGGCCGCCCGGCGGCGGGCGGCCTCTGCGTCTCGCTGCAAGCACTCAGTACGGTATGCCGTACAGAGGCACTGCGAACCAGCTCCAGTTAAGTATGCCCGCCGACGCGCTATCGACGGCGGACACGGTCGCCAGAGCCAGGACGGCCATGGCGAGTGCAGTGCGGAACTTGTCCGGCATGATGCTCTCCTGTTTCGCTCATGCGAGCGACGTTAGGTTGCTGTCATCGGAGCGGCGTGATTGTCGCTCCTGTCTGCCGGTACGAATTCAGGGTACGGTTCGGATGCAGGCCTCGCACATTCGTGAGGATGCACCCGTCGCGCGCTTCAGGACCATCAGCAAGCGACGTTGGCACATGTCCAGATGCCGACCGGTTGCTCGAGACCGCGAATGATCTGTGCCGGCTGCTCGACGAGCAACGCGAAGTCGGCGCTTGAATGGCTCGATTCCGCCCGGGCCTGCCGCACCAGCGCGTCGCTGACCACGATGGCGCATCCGAATTCGCGGGTAAGCGCCTCGAGCCGGCTCGCCGCATTCACGGTGGTGCCGATCACAGCGAATTCGAGCCGGTTGAGGCCGATATCCCCGAGCACGACCTGACCATAGTGCAATCCGACACTGACCTGGATCGGCGGTTCGGTGCGATTGCTTCGTTCTCTGTTCAACTCGGCGATGGAGCCGATCATAGCCCTGGCGCAACGCAAGGCATTCAACGCATCGGAATCGCCGGCGAACGGCGTGCCGAACGTCGCCATAAGGCCATCGCCGAGGTACTTGTCGAGCGTTCCGCCGTGCTGAAACACCTCTCTTTCCATTCGTTCGTGGAATTGTCGCAGTGTATCGATGACCTCCTTCGGGTCTCGTCTATCGGCGTAAGCAGTGAATCCCACGATATCGGCAAACAACACCGCGACGTCCTGTGTGCGAACCCGCGTGAGCGGCTCGTCATTGCCGGACAATTCATTGACGACGTTGGGTGAGAAATAACGCGCCAGGTTGGCGCGTTCGCGTTCGATCCCGGCGTGGCTGATCAGAAGCGCATTCGAACGGCGCACCATCAGCGCCAGGATCGCGGCGACGATGATGAACACGGTGACCTGCTGGAAGCGCGCGCCGAAGCCGATCGACGAGGGATCGATGATCTCGAACATGCGAATATCAGCGCCGACTGCTTCCCTGACGCGCTCCGACAGCGCGGCATGGCTTTCCGGCTGCAGGTACGACCAACCGACCGCGATGGCCCACAGGGCCGAGGTCCAGAAGCCAATCGCGATCACCGTTCGCCACGAATAGGCGAGGGTGGCGGTGGCAAGGAAGATGAAGAAGTAGATGAAGCTGTCGAACCGGAATTGCATTCCGATCGGCCAGTGAACGCTGCTCCATGGATTGGGTACGACGCTGAGGAAGGTCAGCAGCGCGAGGTCGCAAAATATCAGGAAAAGTTCGGGACGCGAACGGCCCACCTTGCCGACCTTGAGTTGGGCCCATCCGATCAGCGCAAAGAAGCCCAGCATCAGGACGTAATAGATCACGTCCCAGTTCGGGTTGATGATCGGCAGGGTAACGGCAGTGACTGCCAGCGCGACCCAGCGGGCCCGGACGGCGAGCAGCAGTCCATCACGCTTGCTGTCGGCAAGGGCGGCTTCGGCGAATTTCAGGGTGTCCTGCCGGGCGTCGGCTCGCCCGGCCGTTTCGCTCCGGAGATTTGTGATATCAGCCGCTTCCGCCAATGCGCTCAAGACACTCGTCCCCAAACTAAATGTATCGGATGATGCACTATGCCACGGCACCCGATGCCGTTCGCGCTGACATGATACCACCGGAGGGCGTGCGCCCCTAGCCATTGAAAAAGCGAAGGGCGAAGCGTTCGACGTCTGACCAGGAATGCGCCAGATGCACGGCTCCAGCATCGCGCAGCTTGAGATCATGGCCTTCGCGAATGTGGCTGGCTGCGCACAGGCCGACGACGGTCATCCCGGCGGCAACGGCCGCCCTGATCCCACCTGCGCTGTCTTCAATCACAAGACACTGATTCGGGCGCACGCCCAATTTGCTTGCGGCGAACAGAAAAATGTCCGGGTGCGGCTTTCCTCGCGCGACCATATCCGCGCTAAAGACGTGACTGCCGAATTCCGCTTCCAAGGCCAACAGCGAAAGGCACAGCTGCAGGCGATCAATCGAACTGGAGGAGGCAATGCACCGGGGGACGTGGCCAAAACGCCTGATGAAATCTGTCGCCCCGCTCACTTCCTTCAAATCTGTTCGGAACCGGTCCAGCGTCGCAAGCTTGAGCTGGCCGGAAAAATCGGAAGGCAGCGGCCGTCCGATCGCCGCTTCGATCTCCGCCACGGCTTCGTCCCATCTCCGTCCGGAATAGCGGGTGAGCGCCTCGTCAAGCGTTGTTGAATGACCGAGCTTGGTGACAGTTTCCGCCAGAACAGTATTGGCAATCGCTTCGCTGTCGGCGATGACGCCGTCGAAGTCAAAAATCAGTGCGCCCACTATTTCAATTCCTGCAAAAAGATCAACGTTCGCGCATTCAGGTGGAGAGCCGCATTCTTATGAAAATGCCGTCCACAACAGGGTGAGACCAGCGACTAGCATGATGCCATCCATCAACAGTCGAAAGACGTCAGGCTTGAGCCGCAGCACAAAGCGTTTGGCGATGAAGGCGCCGAACATGAGGGAGGAGCCCGCAATCAGGCCTTTCAGCGCGATATCAGGCGTCAGCGCGCCGAAGCGTTCGAAAGTGACCGACTTGCTCAGATAAAGCCCGAGCGAGCTTGCGGCTTCGGTGGCGAGGAAGGCGCCCCTGGTCAACCCGTAAAACAGAAACAGCGGCACGCTGAGCGGACCGGTCGAAACCACGATGCCGGTGAGATAGCCGATGATGGCGCCGCCGACCGCAAGGTGCCAGATGCGTGCTTTTAGCTGGTGGCAGGCCAGCCAGTGCCGCACCGGCACCATCGCGATGAGAAACAGGCCGATCGCGATATCGACGGCGTGCGAGGGCAGCGCGAGCAGCGTCCGCGCGCCAAGCGCAGCAGCCGGAATGCCGGTGGCCGAATAAGCAAGGCAGGCGCGCCAGTCGACCTCGCGCCACCACGCGAGAATGCGCGAGAAGTTCGCCATCACGGCCGCGACCGCCATGATCGGCACCGCCTCCTTCGGCCCGTATTGATAGACCAGCACCGGCATCAGCATGATCGACGAACCCGTGCCGACAATGCCTGAGATGGTGCCGGCGAGCAGGCCGACAATGAGGACGAAGAGGAAACCCAACAAGGAATACAGCTCCGGGACCGGCGGGGCCGGGAATCGTAATGCGAGGGTATCGGCAATCGCAAGACCGGAACATGAGGGTTGGCTTGGCAAATGTCACCGTTGGTTGTGAGCTGGGTCACATTCACGCTGCTCGTTTTCTGCAAGGTTGGTGTCGTGGAACGGGATCTTGGCTGGTTAAAGCGATCGGCAGTGCAATTTCGCCAGTACTGGTCGCCGGAAAAGGGGAGACCGCAATCATGGAGAAAGCACGCGCCACCTTCTTTGCGACGTATCTGAGCGGGTTTAAGCCTAGCCTGTTTGCCATGCTTTTCGGCGGGGTGACCACGGCGACCGCTGTGTTCGCAATGGTCAGCCAGGCAGGCACTGCCGTTCCGTTGATTCTCAAGACGCTCAATCTTCCGAGTTGCCGCAGCTCCGACGTCTATCGCGGTACGCAGACCGATTTCAAAAAGGAGGGTGACGTCTGGCATGAGTACTCGCCTGGTGTCGTCGCCCACCTGTATCAGTTCAAAGAGATCAAACGCACGCGTGACGTAATTATGTTGCGCAACCTTACGCCGCGCGACACGAAGGATTGGGCCACCCTAACGGTTCACCTGCCGGCTTGCGACGGCACCGCCAAGTTGAGCGAGGGACTTCCCGAGCGCTGGACAGACCTGCAGCAAGTCTGGCGCGCCCCACGGGAGAGCTGACGCCGATTTTCGGCGCAGCCGGACTTCGACAATCCGAAGGTCGGCGTCAATTCGCGGCTGTTTGATGATTTCAACCTCGATGCCGTGCCGGTCACCGTCATCGACGGCAAGAATTTGTGATGATATGGCAGCCAGCCAACAGGGCTATGCGGCGCAAAGCTCGATCGGGGTATCGAACCCCTTGAGCTGGAATGCTTTTGACTGGCTGTCCTTCAAATCCGGTTGGGCGCGGTCAAACACGGCCTTCGTCACGAGGATCTGGTCGGCTCCGGCGACCGACTGGGCCCCGGGAGGCGGTGTTGACGACGGTGCCGATCGCCGTCAGGTCCCGGTGCGATCGCCCGAACTCGCCAAAACTTTGTTCGCCGGAATGGATGCCGATGCCGATTCCCAGTTCGCTTGCGGTGAGGCCGTGCGCGGCAACCAGAGCTTCCCGGCGGTCGCGCCAGTTCTTCTGAATGTCGCGCGCTGCAAGCACGGCGTTTCTGGCATGCTGCTCCCGCCGCAGGGGAAAGTTGAAGACCGCCATGACGGCGTCGCCGATCGCCTTGTTGAGGAGCCCGTCATGCTCCCAGATTGCGCTCGCACATTCGTCATAGAATGCGTCGAGCAGGCCTGAGACGGCATCCGGCGACTGTGATTGGGACAGGCTGGTATAGCCCCGCAGATCGGCGAACATGATGGTCGCGTCGATGATGATCTTGCGGGCCCGCATCACCTTCGTGAACATCAGTTCGCAGATGGTGCAGGTGTTGGGATTCATTCGGCTAGTGGATTGATCGGGACAAAAGAGTCCGGATTGGAATTCCGCGCAGTGCGGCGTCGTGCGAGTCTGCGGGATGCGTACTGGCGTTGTCGTCCATCTGAGCCCAACAGATCGTAAGCGACTGCGGTCGATCGTTGACGACCGCAACAGCCTTCAGAAACATGTTTGGCGCGCCCGGATCGTGCTGGCCACGGCCGATGGCGTGGGCACAGTGGAGATCATGCGGACGGCGGGGGTCAGCAAGACCGCTGTCTGGCGCTGGCAGGCGCGGTTCATGGACGAAGGCGTCGAGGGCTTGCTGCGCGACAAGACCCGGCCGCCCGATACGCCCCGCCTGCCGCTGGATGTGGCCGAGCGGGTCGTGGCCCTGACGCTCTGCGATCCTCCCGGCGAGAGGACGCACTGGACCGGGCGGCTGATGGCCAAGGTGGCGGGCGTTGGCCTGACCTCGGTTCAGCGCATCTGGAAGGCTCATGGCCTGGCGCCGCACCGCATCCGCGCCTTCAAGCTTTCCAACGATCCGAAGTTCGCCGCCAAGGTCCGCGACATCGTCGGTCTTTATGTCGATCCTCCCGCCCATGCCGTGGTGCTCAGCATCGATGAGAAGTCGCAGATTCAGGCCCTAGATCGCACCCAGCCGGGCCTACCCATGAAGAAGGGTCGCGCCGGGACCATGACCCACGACTACAAGCGCCACGGCACGACCACCTTGTTCGCCGCCTTCAACATCCTGGAGGGTAATGTCATCGGCCGCTGCATGCAGCGCCACCGGCATCAGGAGTTCATCCGCTTCCTCAACGCCGTCGAGCGCGAGGTCCCGGCTGGCAAGACGGTTCACGCTATCCTCGACAATTACGCCACCCACAAGCACCCCAAGGTGATCGACTGGCTCGGCCGTCATCCCCGCTGGACGTTCCACTTCACGCCCACCTCCGCCAGCTGGCTCAACGCCGTCGAGGGCTTCTTCGCCATCCTCACCAGGCGTCGTCTCAAGCGCGGCGTCTTCAAGGGCATCGTCGATCTACAGGCCGCCATCAACTGCTTCGTCGTCGACCACAACCAGCGGTCAAAGCCCTTCGTCTGGACCGCCGATCCCGACAAAATCATCGCCGCCGCCGCACGCGGGCACCAGGTGCTGGAGTCAATCCGCTAATGTTGGCCATCGCAGTGCGGCGGTCCGCGCCGAATGTCCACTCTCCGGAAAGCAGCCAACGGGGAATTTCGACCCGTTGCGGCCGTCTACGACAAGCATGACGAACGGCTCGATTGAGCACGAAGCAGTCGTCCATCCCATCTGTCTGGGCAACCGCAGGGTTGGGAAGCGGACCTTCAGAAAGTGCTGGACTTGCAAATCCGGCTAGTGCACCGAGCCGTCTCGGCACCGAATTGGAAGATGACGATAGCATGCAACTGTTGCTGATTACCGGGCCAGCCGGCATAGGCAAATCCACGCTGAGTTGGGAAGTGAGCGCGCAACTCGCCGCGGCTCAAGTTACTCACGCGGTTATCGAGACCGATGAGCTCGACAGGGTATTTCCGCGTCCCAGTGTTGAAGAGCTCGATAGAATTCAGCCCGGCACAACTGACGTCAGCAGCATCAACTTGGCTGCGATCTGGTCAACATACAGGACCTTGGGGCACACACGTCTGATCATGTCGGGAGTCATGATGCACTTGGATTTCGATAAGCGGTGGATACTTGCTGCCATACCCGAGGCACGGATCACGGCGGTTCGCATGTTGGCTAGTGAGCCCACACTATTGGCTCGTCTTGCGCAGCGCGAGATAGGTTCCGGTGCGGACGAGCAGGTGCAGCGCTCGCTTCGGCAAGCAAGGCGCATGGCGAGCGAAGACGCCGAAGGCATGGTCGTTCTACCGACGGACGGCAAAGGGCCGGCGGAACTTGCAGGGCTCATTCTTCAGAAGATTGGCTGGCTGAATGCCAGTCAGGAACAGGCTTAGATGCAGTCATCACCACCGAGCCGACGCCGCGTCTAAGGTCCGCAAAGGGTCGTAGGTGTCGGTTGGGCCAACGTCGCAAATGTCGACAAAGCGGATGTTCCGGGCGTTCGTGTCAAACTTCGGCTCGCCACCCTCCCGCGACCTTCCGAACGTCTGCAAACGGCAGGGCCGCGCCGCTCTTCCTCGAACTGTGAGGACGGTCTCGGGCGGGTACCAAGCGTCCGATTCATTCGGCTAGGCCGAATGCCGAATGCGCGAAACGGCGCCGAGGCCACGCCGCGAAGCAGCACCGGCACATGCATCTGCTCCCAGCACCTTTTGCAGATAAGCGAACGTTGCAGAGCTGCCATTTTCAACCGTGATCCACGAGAGTGGCAGGGATGACGATTCTATAACCCGCCGCGGGTGCGAGCAAGGCAGGACCACTGCAGCGCACACCTGCAGGCTGGCGGCCCAAGGCAAAGCTGTTAGGATCGCCTCAAAACAAGCAGAACGGAGGATCGCCATGGACGCCGTGACGCCAAAGAGCACGCAGACCGCAGACACGCATTCTCATCTGGTCCGCCCCGACAGCATGGAATGGCAGAAGACCCGTTTCCCCGGCTGCGAGGCCAAGACGCTGCTGTTCGACCGCAAGACCGGCCTGATGACCGCGCTGATGCGGTTCGCGCCGGGCGCGGTGCTGCCTGACCACGAGCATGTCAATATCGAGCAGACCTACGTGCTGGAAGGTTCGCTCGTCGACAAAGAAGGCCCGGCGCAGGGCATCGAATGCAAGGCCGGCGAATTCATCTGGCGCGAGGAGGGCAGCCGCCATGTCGCTTGGTGTCCGGAAGGCGGACTGATGCTCGCGATCTTCCAGGTGCCGAACAAGTTCTTCGAGGCCGACGGCCGCGTCATCGACGCCGCCGGCGAGGATTGGGACGCGGCCTGGGGGCACACCCGCAAGAGCTGACTTCACCGTCTTCCGGTCATTGCCTTGGAATTCCCGCAGTGTCGATCACTCGCTTCCAGCGGGAAATCTCGGAGACGATCATGCTGCGCATGTCGTCGGGAGAACCGCTGCGGACCTCGTTTCCCATGACCTGCAGCTTGCTTTTGGTGTCGCGCATTTCGAGAACTGCACGCAATTCGCGATTGAGTTTGTCGATGACGGGTTGAGGAACCTTCTTGCTGGTCGCGATGCCGAGCCAGGATCGAACCTCGTAACCCGAGACGGTTGCGGCGATCGGCGGGACGTCGGGAATCGAAAACCATGGGGCTTGGCTGGTCGCGCCGAGGCCTCGTATCGTGCCGGCCGTAAGTTGCGGGGCGGTGATGGTCAGCGTGTCGATCAGAATATCGATCTGGCCGCCGAGCAGGTCGTTGATGGGGCCGCCGCCGCCCTTGTAGGGCACGTGGATCATCCTGATGCCGGCCATCGCCGACAGCAATTCGCCAACCAGATGTTGCGTCGATCCGACGCCGACCGAGCTATAGGTCAGCGTGTCTGGTTTGGCTTTCGCTTCCGCAATCAAATCTGCAAGCGTCTGAAACCGGTGGCTCGATTTGACGGCGACGACGAAGGGAAAGAACACCACCGTCGAAATCATCTGGAAATCCTCGACCGGGTCAAACGGCAGCGCCTTGTACATGGCGGCCGAGACCGCGTGGCCGCCCGTCAGCATGATCAGTGTGTAGCCGTCCGGCGCGGCCTTTGCGGCGCGGTCGGATGCGATGTTGCCGCCGGCGCCCGGGCGGGCTTCCACGATGACGGGTTTGCCAAGCCGCCGGGAAAGGCCATCGGCTACGATACGCGCGATCGCATCGGCGTTGCCGCCGGCGCCAAATCCATGCGTCAGCGTGATTGGACGGGAAGGGTAGTCGTCATCCGCGGCTGCAGCAGAATTCACGAGCGCACAAAGAAGTGCTGCTGCCATCGCGACCGTCTTCAAGATTCTCACGCGCGTTCCTCCCGTCATTGCCTGCTTTGAGGCTTGCGCGAAGCATAACAATCTCTGGTTCGTAGTGCGAAAGAAACTGCCTGCCAGGCGGCGGGCATCACGCCGCAATAATCCTGCCTACTTCAGCACGATCCACGCCGGCGCATGGTCGCTGGCGCCTTCCTCGCCGCGTATCTCGCGATCGACGCCGGCCTTGATCAGGCGCGGCGCGATAGCCGGGCTGAGCAACAGATGATCGAGCCGCAGCCCGGCGTCGCGCGGCCAGCGGTTGCGCTTGTAATCCCAGAACGTGAACATCGGTTTCGACGGATGCAGCGTCCGGATCGCATCCGTCCACCCCTGGTCCACCAGCGCCTTGAACGCATCGCGGCTCTTCGGCTGGATCAACGCGTCCTTGTCCCAGGACTTTGTCGGATAGATATCTGACGACGTCGGCGCGACATTGTAGTCGCCGGCCAGCACCACCGGGATATCCTGCTTGAGCAGTTTGCCGGCATGCGACCGCAGCCGTTTGAACCAGTCGAGCTTGTAATCGAATTTCGGTCCGGGCTGCGGGTTGCCGTTCGGCAGATAGAGGCTGGTGAGGATGACGCCGTTGACGGCGGCCTCGATATAGCGCGCCTCGTCATCATCGCGATCGCCGGGCAGCGCGGTCCGGGTCAATACCGGCTCGGCGTTGCGCGCCAGAATGGCAACGCCATTCCAGGTTCTTTGTCCGCGCCACACCGCGCCGTAGCCGGCTTTCTCGATAGCTACAATCGGGAACTCGGCATCGGTCGATTTCAGTTCCTGCAGACAGACGACGTCGGGTTTAGCCGCGCGCAGCCAGCGCAACAGGTTCGGCAGGCGGCGGTTGACATTATTAATGTTGAAGGTCGCGATCTTCATGTAGAGCTAGCCGGCATCACTGCGCTCGCTGACATCCGGAGACTTCATGTCGAAACTACGCTTCGCCGTTCTCGTGCTCGCCATTGGATGCTCCGGATCCGCGGTTGCTCAGACCGCCGACGGGCGCGGCGCCTGCAAGGCGGACTATGACAAATATTGCGCCGGCACGCCGCCCGGCGGCGGCCGTGTCGTCGCATGTCTGAACAAGCAGCAGCACCAACTCAGTGACACCTGCAAGAAAGTGTTGGCTAACCGGAAGACACAGTAAGACACAACCTCGACATGAGGCGCCGCGAAGCAACCCTGGGAACGAAGAACTAGGTGGAAGCGGCAGCCGGCTCCGCTGGAGGCGGAGCGGAGGGCTCTACAACGGCATTGCCGCCCTTGTAGATTCGCACGTAGCGTTTGCCAAGACTGGTCAACACCTCGTAGCCGATGGTGCCGAAATGGTGGGCGAGTTCGTCGACCGTAATGCCTTCGCCGATCAGCGTCACCATATGGCCGCGCCGCACGGCATTCTTGTCGAGATCGGTGACGTCGACGGCCGTCAGGTCCATCGAAATCCGCCCCGCGATCGGGCAGCGCTTGCCGGCGACCACCACCTCGGCGCCGCGGGTGCCGTCATTGGCGCTGGCGGCGCGGAAATAGCCGTCGGCATAGCCCGCGGAAACGATCGCTAATCGGGTCGGACGCCGCGCCGTCCAGGTGCCGCCATAGCCGACGGTATCGCCGCGCTCGACGTTGCGGATCTGCACGATGCGTGCCTTCAGTTCGACGACCGGCTGCATCGGATTGTCGGCTTCCGGCGTCGGATTGATGCCGTAAAGCGCACAGCCCGGCCGCACCAGGTCGAACTGGAATTGGGCGCCCAGAAAAACGCCGGACGAATTCGCCAGCGACGCCGGTACGCTGGAGAACACGCTCGCGATCTCGCGGAAAGCCGTGAGCTGCCTGGCGTTGGCGGGATTGTTGAGCAGTTCGGCGGAGGCGAGGTGGCTCATCACGAGCGTAATGCCGTGATCGCCGGCGTTGATCCGCGGGATGATGCCCTGCGCCTCGGTGACAGTCAGTCCGAGCCGGTTCATGCCGGTATCGATGTGAATGGCCGCGCCGCCCGACCAACCGGAGCGGCGGCAGAACACATCCCATTCGGCGAGTTCGTTGAGGTCGCCGATCACGGGCTTGCAGTCGATCCTGGCGTAGGCCTCGCCGGTATTCTGGAAGAAGCCGTCGAGCACGTAGATTGCGGCCGCGGGCGCCGCGGCGCGAACCACGCGGGCCTCATCGAGGGTGGCGACGAAAAACGTCTTGCAGCCGGCGCCAGAAAGGGCGCGCGCGACCTGCTCGGCGCCGCAGCCATAAGCGTCCGCCTTCACGACACCGGCGCATTCGGCCGGCACCGCCGTCTTCTCGAGCTTGCGCCAGTTGGCGACGATGGCGTCGAGGTCGACCGTGAGCACGCCGGTCGCGCTCGCAAGCGCGGCAGCCCGGTTAGCTTCGGGCGAGAGCGGGGTACCGTGCGGGATGGATTTGGGATCGGGGGCGATGTTCATGCCCCATTTTACGCGGCGGAACGCGGCGGTTCAACCGCAGTTCGCCTCAATAGCCGCGGTCGGGCAAGTGGCCATCCTGTGCGAGATCGCTGAAGCGCGTGAACTGGCCTTCGAACTGTACTTCCACGGTCCCGGTGGGGCCGTGGCGCTGCTTGCCGATGATGATTTCGGCCTTGCCGTGCACCAGCGACATGTCGAGCTGCCATTTTTCGTATTCGGGCGTGCCGATCCGCGGCTCCTTGTTGGCGAGGTAATATTCCTCGCGATACACGAAGATCACGACGTCGGCGTCCTGTTCGATCGAGCCGGATTCACGCAGGTCGGCCAGTTGCGGCCGCTTGTCGTCGCGATTTTCAACCTGACGCGAGAGCTGCGACAGGGCGATGATCGGAACGTTAAGTTCTTTTGCCAGCGCCTTGAGGTTGGTGGTGATCTCGGTTACTTCCTGCACGCGGTTGTCGGAACGCTTGCCCGATCCCTGCAGCAGCTGGATGTAGTCGATCACGATCATGTCGAGGCCCTTTTGCCGCTTCAGCCGGCGGGCGCGCGCGGTGAGCTGCGAGATCGACAGGCCGCCGGTTTCGTCGACGTAGAGCGGCAGCGACTGCAGCTCGATCGAATAGTCCCGGATCTTCTCGAAATCGGCCTCGCTGATGCCGCCGCGGCGGATCATGCTGGAGGCGATGCTGGTCTGTTCGGCAAGAATACGTGTGGCGAGCTGCTCGGCGGACATTTCGCAGGAGAAGAAGCCGACGATGCCGCCATTGACGGATTTCATCGTGCCGTCGGCCTGCACCTCGGCGCGATGCGCCTTGGCGATGTTGTAGGCGATGTTGGTGGCGAGCGCCGTCTTGCCCATGCCGGGGCGGCCGGCGACGATGATCAAGTCGGACGCCTGCAGCCCGCCCATCTTGGTGTCGAGATCGCGCAAGCCCGTGGCAATGCCCGACAGGTTGCCGTCGCGCTGGAAGGCCTTGGCCGCCATGTCGACTGCAGTGGTCAGCGCCTGCGAGAAACGCTGGAAGCCGCCGTCGTAACGGCCGGACTCGGCAAGCTCGTAAAGCTGGCGCTCGGCATCCTCGATCTGCGTGCGCGGCGTAAAGTCCACCGGCGCATCGAAGGCGACATTGACCATGTCCTCGCCGATTCGGATCAGGTCGCGGCGCAGCGACATATCGTAGACCGTGCGGCCGTAGTCCTGCGCGTTGATGATCGTGGTGGCCTCGGCCGCGAGACGCGCGAGGTATTGGCCAACCGTCATGCCGCCGATATCGGTATCGGCGGGCAGGAAGGTTTTCAACGTCACTGGAGTCGCGACCTTGCCCATTCGAATCAGGCTGCCGGCGGTCTCGAAAATGGTCTGGTGGATCGGCTCGAAGAAGTGCTTCGGCTCCAGAAAGTCGGAAACCCGGTAGAACGCGTCGTTGTTGACCAGGATGGCGCCCAACAGGCTCTGCTCCGCCTCGATATTGTGCGGTGCGCTCCGGTAGACCGGAGTTCCCGCGTCGGGAGCGAGTTTGAGGACGTTCGAATCAGTCAAAGCCATGGGTCGGATTATGCTTCAGATTCTTGGCGTTGTTGGGATTCCGCGGGGAGGTCGCGATTCCCGAGTGGGGGGCGATAAAGCGCCACTCGCGGGCCTGGCGAAAGTGTGAAGCTGCCTTATGCACGATTCACACATGTAAGGTGTGAATCATCCCGACGGGCAGACGTCTTCCCTTGACGGGGTTGCGGCCAGAACCGGGTGACGCGGGGAGCGCCTTCGCCAAAAATGCCAAGGCAAGGAAAGTCTTAGGTAAAATCTTAGGAGAGTCTGAACCTTACCGCGACTTGGACAGACACATCCGAACGCGGGGAGACGTTTTCGATCCGCGTCTTAAGCGTTGATCAAACCAGGATCAGGTAGATGAACGCGAACAAGGCAGCGCCCACGCCGGCTACGATCAAAGCGTAGTCGATCCTGATGTCGGAATCGAACGGGGCTGGGTAGGTCTGCCGGCTCATGGCGGAAATGTACGACGGGCCGCCGAGGGCTTTTGTGAAGTAGATCACATCGGGTGTGATTTTCTTCGCCGCAGAATGGATTGGTTACGGAATCGGGAACGGGCCGGCGATTTTCGAGTTGCCTGTTGTAACGGACGAGAAGGACAGGCGATGGGTCAGCAAATCCCGGGATGGCGATCGGCAAGCGGCCAGCGCTTGTGGCTGTCGATGCTGATCGACACGATGGAAGAGATTTCGCGCCCGGAACTGCGTGCCATACCCTGTGATGATCAGCTGCTCGCAGCGTTGCGAGCCCAACTCGCCCGTCCGGCGTTGACGCCCTATGCCTCGGCGTACAGCCTGCGGAACTGAGGCCACCGCGATCGGGGCGGACTATTCGCCCGCCAACTGCAGCCGCGGCTGCCTCCCGGGTTCCATCCCGCGCAGCCTGGCTTCTTCCCGGGTAATGTAATCCCGCGTCATCGGCACGATCCCCTGGCGCTTGGTGAGCTGGATCTGGAAATTCATCAGGTTTTGCTTCCGGAACGACATTTCCGACGCCGCCAGATAAAATTCCCACATGCGGGCAAAACGCTCGTCATAGAGGCGCACCGCCTCTTCGCGCCGCGCCAGGAAGCGGTCGCGCCAGGCCTTCAGCGTTTCCGCATAATGCAGCCGCAGGATTTCGATGTCGCAGACCAGAAGGCCCGCCTTCTCGATCGCGGGAACGACCTCGGAAAGGGCGGGGATATAGCCGCCCGGGAAGATGTATTTCGTGATCCATGGGCTCGTCACGTCGGGCCCGGTAGAGCGGCCGATCGAGTGCAGCACCATGACGCCGTCGTCGCTGAGAAGTTCGGCGCAGCGCCGGAAATAGGTTTCATAGAAGTCGATGCCGACGTGTTCGAACATGCCGACCGAAACGATGCGGTCGAACGGGCCGGCAATATCGCGGTAATCGCTCGGCAGGAATCTTGCCGACCCCGTCAGGTTCTTTTCGGCGGCGCGGGCATTCGAGGACAGCAATTGCTCCGACGACAGCGTGATGCCGGTGACATCGGCGCCGGTCATTTCGGCGAGATAGAGGCCAAGGCCGCCCCAGCCCGAGCCGATGTCGAGCACGCGGTTGCCGCGCCCGATCAGGAGCTTGGCGGCAAGGTGGCGTTTCTTGGCGAGCTGGGCATCGTCGAGGGTCGTGTCCGGCGTTTCGAAATAGGCGCAGCTATATTGCTTGTCGGCGTCGAGGAAGAGGGAATAGAGCCGCCCGTCGAGGTCATAGTGATGGGCGACGTTGTTTCTCGCCCGGCCGCGCCAATTGAATTGCCTGGCGTGCCGGCTGAAATAGCGCAGCCACCATTGCAGCTTGGCCCAGCGTGGGAGCATTTCGGGCTGGCCGAGCAGGATCTCCAGCGCGTCCGTGATCGAGCCATCCTCGACCACGAATGTGCCGTCCATGTAGGCTTCGCCGAGCGCCAGTTCGGGATTGAGCAGGATCCGGCGCTGGGTCCGTTCGGTCAGAAACCGCGCCGACACCGGGCGGCCGGTTCCGTCACCGCAGGTAAACCGGGTTCCGCTCGCAGTTTTAAATGTCATTGCGCCGCGGCGAATGAACTGACCCAAAAAATAACGCAACAACCGATCCATCGAAGCACCAATGGAGCGAACGCTCGTTACACCGACGCATCAGGGAACCGCTGGTTCCAAGGATGGATCAAAAAAATCATAAGGACGATGATGCCGTGGCGCTACTGTGTTGGAGTCAAAGCGGATATTCCCGAATGTGGCGATCACGCAGATGCGCAATAAGCGTGCTTCCATTCGCGTCATAATCGGCTAAAAGGTGACCCCGCCGCCGGCCACGTCTTGCGATGCCGGTAGCGATTCCACGTCTGGAGAAGCAGGGAATGTTGAGCCGAGCGCTCAGTTTAGCGACGGTGACGCTCCTGATCGGCTGCCTCACAGCAGGTGTGGCGCGGGCGGTGGAAAATCTCGACGCCGGCAAGAGCCCCTCCCAGATATTCTCGAACACCTGCAGCGCCTGCCACAAGAGTCCGCGTGGCCTGTTGAAGAACACGTCGGCTTCGTCGTTGCCGGGCTTTCTGCGCCAGCACTATACGACGGGCACCGACATGGCCTCGCAGCTCTCTTCCTTCCTGATATCCAGCGGGGCGGCCGACCCCCGGTATCAGGGCAAGGATCAGGCGAAGCAGAAGAAGGACGCCAAGCAGGACGGAAGGCCGGATCAGCCCGACCGGCTCGGTCGCCGGCAGCCACCGGCCGCACCTGCGCAGGAGGCTTCCCGGCCGGACGCCGACGGAGCACCACCGCAAGGCGAGGGCGCGCGGCCAGGCCGAGACGCGAAGCGGTTGGCACGTCCGCAAGCTGCGCCCGAGGCCGCCAAGCCTGCAGATGGACAGACCCCGGTGCAGGCCGCGACCGACAGCAAATCGGGCGTCAGACAGAAGCAGGGTAGACGGGGCAAGCCCGCCGCCGAAGAACCGCCGAAAGCTGAACAGGCGGCCCCTGGCGATGCCGCAAGCGAAGATGCGTCGCGGGATGCCGCCAAGGCTGAAACTGCCGCGACCGATCCTGCCAAGACCGACGCGATCAAGACCGACGAGATCAAGGGCGAGAGCGACAAGCCGGCCGGCGAGCCAGCGAAGCCCGTGGGCGAGTCGGAAAAGCCGGCAGGCGAGGACGGATCCGAGACCGCCAAAGTCGATGCTCCCAAGGAGAACGCCGGTAGCGGTAGCGAGCCGACGCCGCTCAGGCCAGATCCGGTGCCGCCGGTCACGCCGGCACCGCCTGCTTCCGCGGCGACCGCGCCCGAGCCGGCCGCAGATTCTTCCACAGCGGCGCCTCCACCGGTAACGGCGACGGCGCCCGCATCGCCGCCGGTAACACCGGCTGGCCCGCCCGTGCCGCCCATCTCGCGCTAGGATTTTCAGATTTCGGAATGCCGGTCGACGTGCTGTCGCTTGACCAAATCTAGAGTGATGCTCTAGAGTAAGAATCCATATGTCGAAAGACAGACACGAATGACTACGGCACGCGAGGATCTGCTGGCGGCGGGATTGGCGGTATTCGACCGCGACGGTTTCGAGGGCGCCACCGTGGCCGCCATCAGAACCCGCGCGCGGGCGTCGAATGGCAGCTTCTTCCATTTCTTCGGATCAAAGAAGGAACTGGCCGGCACGCTGTTCCTGGAAATTCTCGCCCGTTATCACGCTGCCGTCGTGTCGGTGCTCGATGAATCCTGCGGGGCGCGGCAAGGCGTGGCGCGGCTGATCCGCGCGCATCTCGAATGGGTCGTCAACTCCCGGCGCGAGGCGCGGTATTTGTTCGAGATTTCCCGCAGCGAATGGACCGAGGAGATCCGCGGCGCGCAGCGCGCACAGAATTCGCGCCTTGCGGAAGCCGTCGAGCGATGGCGCGCGCCGCTGGTTGAGCGCGGCGAATTGCTGCCGATGACTTCGTCACTGTTCTTCAGCCAGATCATCGGACCGGCGCAGATTTTTTGCCGCGCATGGCTGTCGGGCCGCGACCGCGCCGATCCAAGAGAGCAGGCCGACATCCTGATTGCCTGTGCCATCCGCGCGGTG
Organism: Bradyrhizobium sp. AZCC 1610; assembly: GCF_036924515.1. Classification (NCBI taxonomy): domain Bacteria; kingdom Pseudomonadati; phylum Pseudomonadota; class Alphaproteobacteria; order Hyphomicrobiales; family Nitrobacteraceae; genus Bradyrhizobium; species Bradyrhizobium sp. AZCC 1610. Next base: position 2,650,154 of record NZ_JAZHRR010000001.1, read on the forward strand.
GTCGCGCCCGATGCGATCCACAAACCGGGAGAAAAAGTATGAGTGCGAATGCCGACCCCGACTTCGCGCCGATCGCGACCCGCATCCGCGACAATGTCGGCCGCCAGGGCTTCATGACCTATATCGGTGCGGAATTGTCAGAGCTGACGCGCGGCACATGCACGCTTGCGGTCGACCGCCGGCCGGAACTGTTGCAGCAGCACGGCCTGTTCCACGGCGGCGTCACCGCCTTCCTGGTCGACAATGCCACCACGATTGCGGCCGCGACATCGCGGGGGCAATCGGCGCTGACGGCGGAATACAAATTGAACCTGTTGTCGCCGGCTGTAGGCGAGCGCCTGATCTGCCAGGCGCGCGTGATCAAGCCCGGACGTCAGGTCGCCGTGGTTGCGGCCGACGTGTTCTGCGTGACCGATGGTGTCGAGCAGCACACTGCGACCGCGTTGGCGTCGATTGCCATGCTCGACGAGAAAGCGGCAGCCAGAATCCCAAGCCCGGCCTAAAGGGGCCGAGCTTGAAACTCATCACAGCGCGATAAGACGCGTTACTTCTCGGTCGCAGCCGGCGCCGGCGCCTCTTCGTCGTGCTGGGCTTCCGGATCGAAGAACTCGCCGGCTGCGGCGAGCGCCTCGGCGGCAGCGTCCTGGTCTTCCTGACGGGTCGAGATGTCCTCGCCGCGGTTGATGCGCTCGGCTTCATCGGCGCTACGCGCCACGGTGACGCTGACGTTGACTTCGACTTCCGGATGCACGGCAATTGCGACCTGGTGCTTGCCGATGGTTTTGATCGGTGCATCCAGCAGGACCTGGCTGCGGTTGATGGTGACGCCATCGGCCTCGAACGAGGCGATGATGTCGCGTATGCTCACCGATCCGAACAACTGGCCGGTTTCCGACGCCTGGCGCAGCAAGATCACGTTGCGCCCTTCGATCTTCTCCGCGACCTTGGTCGCCTCGCCCTTGGCCTTGAGGTTGTTGGCCTCGAGCTCGGCCTTCATGCCGTCGAACTTGGCGCGATTGTCGGCGGTGGCGCGCAGCGCCTTGCCGCGCTTGAGCAGAAAGTTGCGGGCAAACCCGTCCTTGACGCGGACGACTTCGCCCATCTGACCGAGCTTGACGACGCGTTCCAGCAGGATGACTTCCATTTTAATTCTCCTTTTGAGTGTTCGATATGCGGTTGAAGTGAATGGTTGGAGTTTCAGGATGCAGGCAGAGGTGGAGGCTTGCCGCGCAGATAGCGTTGGCGAAGGCCGAATATGGCATCTGCCAGTCCGAGCGCGATCATTGCCAGCACAGGCCAGCCGAATGTGACAACGATCGCGTAGGTGCAGCAGAGCCAGAAGACGCGGCTCTTGAATGCCAGCGTCAGCGTGTGCAGCACGGCAAAGCCGGTGAGGCCATAGGCCATCATCAGCGCGGTGGTCGCGATCTGCGCGAACATTGCGACGAGCCCGCCGATAAAGCAGAGGGCCAGCGCGACACAGAGCGCCACCAGCGTCATCGGGGGCAATTCCGCGCTCTTCAGATCAGGCCAGGGCCGCTGCAGCCGGCCGGATGTCGCCGTGATCTTGGCGGCGAGCCAGAGGTTGAGAGTCAACGTCATCATGGCGACGATCGTTGCGGCCGCTGGTGCGACGATGGCAAGCGCTGCGACCCAGCGTTCGATATCGCCTGACGACGCCGCATCGCGCGCCCCCAGAATTCGCGACAGGCCGGCGCGCAGCGAGTTGGTGATGGTCTCTGCATCAGAGCCAAGCGTCAGCATGGCCGAAATCGTGGCCAATGCGGCAAAACCTGCGATCCAGAGCAGGACGCGGCCGACCGGATACCATTCGAGCTGCGGCGTAGCCGGCGTCGAGCCATTGCCGGAGGCTGCGCCAGGTAGCGGCCGTCCCAGCAGCGCGAGATGGCCGAGCCACCAGGCGGGCACAGCAACGGTGATGGCAAAGGCGATGCAGTAGGGCAGGCCGAAGATCGCGCCCAGGCCTGACGCCGCCACAATGCCGCCGATCGTCGCCGCGAGCGGTCCCCAACCCAGTGCCGCCACCATCAGGGGCAACGGCGCCAGATAAAACAGCAGCAATGAGATCAGCGCGCCCGAGATGATCGAGGCGAACATCAGCGCCGACGCGCAGCCGGCTGCAAGACCAATGAGGACAATCGCGATCATCAGCTGTCCCGCTCCTTTCGAGCGGTTAGATAGAGGTCAGCAAATTATGCCGCCTTACCAACTAGTTAGAGATCTAGAGGGGGCGTCCGTGCCAGGATACCCCTCAAACGTTCACGGCCCCACCGGGGGGCCGTGACGACTTGCTGCGCCTTTTAGAGCAGTAGCCCCAACCGATCAAGAGTGTCAGCGGAAACGAATTCAGCAAGGTTCCCGGCGTTTAGCCGACGACCGGGCAGGGGTACAAAGGGGACCCCCATTCCTGCGAGACTTAGCCGCGTCTCAGGCAGCATATATGCGCAGAACACCGTAGAGCACGGTGCCAACGATGAGCGCACCTGCGATAAGCGTCAACGCTATGGATTGCGCGCGGGTCACGTGCTGGCTTCCCGCGCGATGGTGGATTGCGGAGTCCACAACTTCTGCAGCAGCAGCACGAGGGCAAGCAGGCCGAGGCCGATGACATCGGTGACGGCATTGGGGTCGATGAGCAGCATGGCGGCGGCAAAGAACAGGATCCGCTCGAACCACGTTGTCCGGCGCAGGAAGTAGCATTCGAGGCTGGCCGCCAGTGCGACCACGCCGATCCCGCCCGTCACCACCGCACGCAGGATCTCGGGCCAAGGCCCCTGGAACAGCAGCGCGGGGTTGTAGACGAAGAAGAACGGCACGATGAAGCCGGCGGCGGCGAACTTCATCGCCTGCACGCCCGAGCCCCACAGGCCGGCCCCGCCGATCGATGCGGCCGCATACACGGCGAGTGCCACCGGCGGCGTCACCGCCGACAGACATGAGAAGTAGAACGCGAACATGTGCGCTGCCATCGGCTCCACCCCGAGCTTCATGATCGCGGGCACCAGCAGCGCTGCCTGCATGATGTAGGCGGGCGTGGTCGGCATGCCCATGCCGAGAATGACGCCGGCGACCATGGTGATGAGCAGGGCAGGCAACAGCGAGCCATAGGTGAAGTCGATGAGAAACGCGGTGAACCGCAGCGCCAGCCCGGTTTGCAGCACGATGCCGATCACGATGCCGGCGGACGCGCACGCCATCGCCACCGGCACGGTCTGCACCGCGCCGTCGCGCAGACCTTCGAGGCACGCGCGCCAGCCAAGCCCGGTCGAAGGCCGCAGCCAAGAGATGCCGACCAGCGCGATCGTGGCGATGATCGCGCCATAGGTCGGCGTGAAGCCGTACAGCAGCAGCGCCAGCAGCACGATGACCGGCAGGAACAGGTGGCCCTGGCGCAGCATGATGTGGCCGAGGATCGGCAGCTCCTCGCGCGGCAGGCCCTTGAGCCCCGAGCGCACGGCGTTGAAGTGGATCGCGGCGAACAGCGCTCCGTAATAGAAGAACGCGGGGATCGCCGCGGCGATCATCACCTGCGTGTAGCTGACGCCCTGGAATTCGGCCATCACGAAGGCTGCCGCTCCCATGATCGGCGGCATGATCTGCCCGCCGGTGGACGCCACCGCCTCGATCGCGGCTGCCGCCTCGGGCTTGAAGCCGGTCTTCTTCATCATCGGAATCGTCAGCCAGCCGTCGACCATGACGTTGGCGACCGCGGAGCCGGAGATGGTGCCGAACAGGCTCGAGGAAACCACCGCCACCTTGCCGGGGCCGCCGCGCGCGCCGCCGGCGATCGCGTTGGCGAAGTTCATGAAGAACTGGCCCGCGCCGGACTTCTCCAGGAACGTGCCGAAGACGATGAACAGGATGACGTAGGTCGCGGCCACCGTCATTGGCACCCCGAAAATGCCCTCGGTGGTGAAATAGGTCTGATCGACCGCGATCTCGAGCGTGAGGCCTTTATGATAAAGCCAGCCGTACAGCCAGGGGCCGGCGAACCCGTAGATCAGGAAGACAATCGCCACGATCGGCAGCGCCGCGCCGATCGTGCGCCGCGTCGCCTCCAGCACCAGCAGGGTGGCGGTGATGCCCACCACCATGTCCATTCGGGTCAGTGCGTCGGCGGTGGGAAACCGGTTTACGATGTAGTCGTAATTCGCAAACATGTAGCCGATGCACGCCAGCGACAGACCCGCCAGCGCCAGATCTTCCCACGGCACGCGATCGGAGGTCGCGTCCTTGCGACGCGGCCACAACAGGAACGACAGCACCAGGCTGAAGGCGAGCGTGATATAGAGCAGGGCCTGCTGATCGGGCGCGTAGACTGTCAGCCGGGCGTAGACGTGGTAGACGGACATCGCGACCGCCACCACGCCGACCACCAACCCCGCATAGCCTGCGAGCTTGCGCACGGGGCGCTCCTTACTTCTTGAGCAATCCTGCTTCGCGGTAGTATTTCTCCGCGCCCGGATGAATGGGCATGCCGAAATTCTCTGCCATCTCCGCCGCCGTCACGCCCTTCATGACGCTGGTGACGTTGCCGAACTCCTCCCGTTCTTCGACGATGGCTTTGGTGATCTTGTAGATCACGTCGGCAGGCGTCTTGGAGGAGGCGATCAGCACGGTGGGCGACTGGAAGGTCTGAACGGCCTCGGTCACGCCCTGATCCTTGTAGATTCCGGCCTTCAGGGTGTAGGGCACGAAGCCCGGATTGAGCTTCTGTAGCGCGGCGATCTCCTCGTCGGTGACCCCGAGGATCCGCACCTGCATCGCCGAGCCCATGTCCATGATGAAGGACGCCGGCACCACCGTGAACCATCCGACCGCCACCGCCTGCCGGTTCTTCACGGCTTCCGCATTGGACGACACCGGCCCGTAACTCTTTGCGCCGAGGTCGTTCAGCGTCATGCCGTTGACCTTGAGCAGATACTCCCAGCCGGCCGCCAGGCTGGTGTTGCCGCGCGATGGCAGCGCCACCGGCTGACCCTTCAGGTCCTTGACGCTCTTGATATCGCTGTTGGCGGGCACCACGAGCTGCCAGACGTTGGGATAGAAGTTGGCGACAAACAGGCCCTTGTCGGTCTGCTTGCCGGCGAACTGACCTTCGCCCTTCTGCGCATCGGACATGACGGTCGTCATCGACCAGCCGATATCGGCCTTGTCGTTGCGGATCTTCTCCATGTTGACGAGGGCCGCGCCCGGCTCGACCTGCACGTTCAGGTCGGGAAACTTCTTGTTGACGACCTGGGACGCTGCGGCTGCCATAGGCGTCCAACTGCCGCCGGTCGGGCCGGCGCTAAAGATGACGTCGGTTTTCTGTTGGGCCTGGACGGCGCCTGCTGCGGCGAAGGACAGCGCTGCAATAGCGGTCACGCGTACGACTTGCCGTAGACCACGGATGTGGACGGACATCGTTTGCACTCCCTCTGGCGTTTGCGCTCGTTGGCGCAGCTCATTGGGGCTCGTGTCCGCACGTATTCGGCGACAACTTCGACACCCGTAGCATGCGGAAATTTGTCATCCGTCCTGCTGCCGAGCAGCGTACGTGCCCGCTGCAGCGATTGTCAACGACGCGTGCTCCCTTCATGTGCGGGGGCTCGACGGGTAGGCAATTGGGTGCGGGGATTTTCAGGATCGGGCGCACCGGTTACGTACTAAAGACGTACGGGAAAGCCCGGTACACGATGCGAACCGGCAACATCGGATGCATTGCAAAAAGTATGGGGAAGAACTTGCGGGTCCAACGAGCGGCTAGAGGTCCTGGACCTCAACTATCGGCGGCCGGACGACCCGGAAATCTTATGACGAATGCCGACCGGCGGCGCGAACGCCGCCGGTCGAAGAGGTCTTAGCGAATGACGTAGGGCAGCAGGCCGAGGAAACGCGAGCGCTTGATGGCGCGCGCGAGCTCACGCTGCTTCTTGGCGGACACGGCCGTGATGCGGCTCGGCACGATCTTGCCGCGCTCGGAGACGTAACGCATCAGCAGCTTGGAATCCTTGTAGTCGATCTTCGGCGCATTCGGACCCGTGAACGGGCAGGTCTTGCGGCGACGGAAAAACGGACGGCGTGCACCAGCTTCAGCCATGATTCTTACTCCTCTCCCGTCGCTTCAACAGCGTCTTCGCGCGGACGGCGCGGGCCGCGGTCGCCGCGGAAGCCACCGCCTTCACGATCGCCACGGAAGCCGCCTTCGCGGTCGCCGCGGAAGCCGCCACCACGATCGTCGCGCTCGCGGTCGCGATCGGCCTTGCGCATCATGGCCGAGGGACCTTCCTCGTGCTCTTCGACGCGGACGGTGAGGTAACGGATGACGTCTTCAGAGATCCGCTCCTGCCGCTCGATCTCGGTGACCGCAGCGGAGGGCGCATCGATATTCATCAGCACGAAGTGCGCTTTGCGATTCTTGCTCATGCGGTAGGTGAGCGAACGCACGCCCCAATTCTCGGTCTTGGTGATCTTGCCGCCGAGCCCTTCGACGATGCCCGTCATCTGGGTGGTCAGCTCTTCGACCTGCTGGGTGCTCGCATCCTGGCGCGCGAGAAAAACATGCTCATAAAGAGGCATGGATGTCCTTTCCTAGTGTTGGCGCGGTTCCCGGCGGCAAGCCCTTCGAGGCCTTCGGAAAGGACTCGGAGATAAGCTCAGAAGGCGGAAGCACGGGACGACGGGCCGACTGGCCCTGCCACATCAACATCGCCAAAAAAAGGTGAGATTGCTGGGACCGTCCGTTCAGCTCCCGGCCGGGATCCACGGATGGCGCGGTTTATAAGGATTTTCAGCGCGCTGGCAAGGCTTCTTGCGGGGGCTTGAAAGGGTTCCTTGCCTCGCCGGCAGAAGGCCCCGGGGGGTCGCCGGGGCTGGCTTGACATACTTGTTTGTATAACATACAAATAATGCACGAGAGGGCAAAATGGCTCCCAGGTCCGTCCAAACTGTTTCTGAAACGCCGGCCGGCGATCCCAAGCACGCCGCCCGCGCGACGCGTTCGGCAGGGCGCCAGATGCGGTCGCGCCTGCTCGACGTCGCCAGCGGCCTTTTCAAGGAGCGGGGCCTCTCCGGCACCTCGATCTCGGACATCGCGGCGGTCGCAGACGCGTTTCCAAGCCAGATCACCTATTACTTCCGCACCAAGGAAGCGCTGTTCGTCGAAGCTGCCTGCCGCGACGTGCTGTACGTGGCGCGCGCGGCCGAGCAGGCAGCAACGCAGGCCCATACGCCGCGCGAGTACACCCGCGCGCTGGTCGAGACGGTTACGGCGACGGATTCGGTCGCCTTCTTTACCGAAGCGCTGACGCTGACCCGCCGCCGCCAGGATCTCGCACCGCTGGTGGAGCGCACCATCGAGCGGCTCCACGGCGAGGGGATGCGCGCCTATGCCGGCCAGATCGAGCGACACGGCTGGAAAACCTTGCGCGATCCGGACGCGAGCTCACGGCGGTTCTGGGCGCTCGCGATCGGCGTGATGGTCGAAGGCCATGCCATGGGCCGATCGGCCGAGGAAATGTGCGCCGAGATGCTGCGCGTGTTGGGCGACCAGGCGACGACAAGGACCAACGGCGACAATACGCGGCTACGTCTCGTCGGCGACCGCGACGCTTCGGATTCACCCGACAGTGAGGGATCGTCATGACCGCGCTTCGCATGCGTGCCCGCGACTTCTTGAACGAGGATCAATTGATCGCCGTGCGCCAGCGCGTGACGTGGAAGGGTATAGCCCTCATCGCGCATGCGTGGGCGCTGATATTGGGATCGATCGCGCTGGTCGCGTGGTGGCCCAACCCGCTGACCTTTCTGATCGCCGTCGGCATCATCGGCTCGCGCCAGCTCGGGCTCGCGATCCTGATGCACGACGGCGCGCATGGATGTCTGTCGGCCGACGAGAAGGTCAACCTGACGCTGAGCCAATGGTTCTGCGCCTATCCAATCTTCGCCGAGACCCGCGCCTATCGCCGCTATCATCTGCAGCATCACGCGCGCACGCAGCAGGAGGACGATCCGGATCTGGTGCTGTCGGCACCGTTTCCGATCACGGGGATGAGCTACCGCCGGAAGTTCTTCCGCGATATCACCGGGCAGACCGGCTACCAGCAGCGCAAGGCGCAGTTGTTAAATGCGCTCGGGCCGAAGGAATGGCCGATCACGCAGCGCGCTGCGCATTTCTGGGAAAAACTTGGCCCGCAGCTTGTCGTCAACGGCCTGCTATTTGCGGGCCTCGCTGCCGCCGGCGTGTGGTGGGCCTATCCGCTGCTATGGCTGTTGCCGCTGCTCACCTGGCAGATGGTCATCACGCGCATTCGCAACATCGCCGAACACGCAGTCGTTCCCGACTCGAACGATCCCCTGCGCAACACCCGCACCACGCGCGCGAACTTCCTCGAGCGGCTATTCATCGCACCCTATTACGTCAACTACCACCTCGAGCATCACCTGCTGTTCTACGTGCCCTGCTACAACCTGCCGCGCGTCCACCGCATCCTCAGTGAAAGCCGGTATGCGGACCGCATGGAGGTGCAGCCGAACTACGCCGCCGTGCTGCGGCTGGCGACCGCCAGGCCAGACCACGAGGATCGCCCGGGCAACTTGGTGAGCGGCGCACGCCGCGCACGGGCCGGGAAGGAGGTTGGTGGTGATCAGGCCGCAGGCGGGTTCTAATGGTAGTCGGTAGGGTGACGTTCCCGGGCGACCATCGCCGTGAAGGAGCCAGCGAATGATCGATCTGACGACCTTGGCCGCTTATGGGGCGGTTGTACTCGGCTTTGTATTCATTCCGGGTCCCGCCTCTCCTCACCGTTGCACGGGCGACGAGTTCGGGCACCAAGGTGGGAATTGCTACCGGCGTCGGGATCGCAGCTGGCGACGTGATTCATACCTTTATGGCGATCGTCGGCATCTCGGCGATCATTGCCACTTCGGCGTTGCTGTTCAGCATCATCAAATACATTGGCGCTGCGTATCTCGTTTATCTCGGCATTCGTGCCATTCTTGAGAGAACGCCGGCAAATCTGACGGCTGGCGCACTACCTATCTCGGCCGGTGAGGCATTCAGGCAGGCTATTTTGGCCGAGGTGCTAAACCCAAAGACCGCGCTTTTCTTCCTCGCGTTCCTCCCCCAGTTCGTGGTGCCCGAAAACGGATCGGTCATGCTTCAATTGACGATCCTGGGGATCCTATTTGTCCTCTTGGGACTCGTTAGTACGGTGGTTTTTGCGGTCTGCGCGGGAGGACTGGGCAACTTTCTCCGTCGAAATCCCACCGTGCTAAAATGGCAGGGCAAGGCAGTTGGCGGCATCTATTGCGCTCTGGGCGTCCGGTTGGCGCTGCAAGAACGCTGAGCCTGCCGACCCAATTCCCGGCCTTCCTGCGGAATCGTCTTTCCGCACCGCGGCTTGACATCCCGGCCTCGGTCAGTGTCTTACGGCCCAATTCGAATGAGGGAGCGCCGATGACGGCTGCATTTATGTTTCCGGGGCAGGGTTCCCAGGCGGTCGGCATGGGCAAGGCCCTGGCGGAGGCCTTCCCGACCGCGCGGGCGGTATTCGACGAGGTCGATTCGGCGCTCGGCGAGAAGCTGACTGCGATCATCTGGGATGGCCCGGCCGAAACCCTCCAGCTCACCGAAAACGCCCAGCCGGCCCTGATGGCGGTCTCGATTGCCACGCTGCGGGTGCTGGAGGCCGAGGCGGGCTTTTCCGTGGAGCGGGATGCGGCCTTCGTCGCCGGCCATTCGCTCGGCGAGTATTCCGCGCTGGCTGCGGCCGGCAGCCTGACCGTCAGCGATACCGCGCGCCTGCTGCGCATCCGCGGTCTTGCGATGCAAAAGGCGGTGCCGGTCGGCGCCGGCGCGATGGCGGCACTTCTCGGGCTCGATTATGAGGCCGCCATGGCGGTTGCCAGCGAAGCCGCGCAGGGCCAGATCTGCCAGGCCGCCAACGACAATGGCGGCGGGCAGGTGGTGGTGTCCGGCGACAAGGCGGCGGTCGATCGCGCGGTGGAAATCGCCAAAGCCAAGGGCGCCAAGCGCGCGATGCTGCTGCCGGTGTCCGCGCCGTTCCATTGCAAGCTGATGCAGCCCGCGGCCGATGCGATGGTGGAGGCGCTGGCCGGGGTGATGATCAAGACGCCGGCCTCGCCGCTGGTGTCGAACGTGCTGGCGGCGCCGATCACCGATCCCGACGAGATTCGCCGCCGCCTTATCGAGCAGGTCACCGGCACCGTGCGCTGGCGCGAGTCGGTGGCCTATATGGCGAGCCACGGCGTCACACGCTTTTTCGAAATCGGCGCCGGCAAGGTGCTGAGCGGGCTGGTCAAGCGCATCGCCGACGGCGCGGTCGGCGTGTCGATTGGGGGACCCAACGATATTGCCGCGGCCAAGGACGCATTGGCGGCTTCGGCCTAAGCTCCCGGAAGGAGATATTGATGTTCGATTTGACGGGAAGGACGGCACTGGTCACCGGCGCGACCGGCGGCATCGGCGGGGCGATCGCGCAGGCGTTGCATGCGCAGGGCGCGACGGTGGCGATTTCCGGAACGCGCCGCGAGGTGCTGGATTCGTTCGCCGGCAAGCTTGGCGAGCGTGTTCACGTGCTGCCGTGCAATCTTTCCGACAGCGCCGAAGTCGAGGCGCTGGTGCCCGCGGCGGAAGCAGCGATGGGGCAGGTCGATATTCTGATCGCCAATGCCGGCATCACCCGTGACAATCTGTTTGTGCAATTGCGTGACGAGGATTGGGACGACGTCATCAAGGTCAATCTGACCGCGACCTTCCGTCTCGCTCGCGCCGCAACCAAACTGATGATGCGCAAGCGCTTCGGCCGGATCATCGCGATCACCTCGATCGTCGGCGTGACCGGCAACCCCGGCCAGGCCAACTACACGGCGTCGAAGGCCGGCATCATCGGCCTGATCAAGACGCTGGGCGCGGAATATGCCAAGCGCAACGTGACCGCCAACTGCATTGCGCCGGGCTTCATCAAGACGCCGATGACGGACGCGCTCAACGACAAGCAGCGCGAGACCATCCTGACCAAGGTTCCTGCGGCGCGGCTGGGAACGCCGGAAGACATCGCCGCCGCGGCCGTCTATCTTAGTTCGAACGAGGCCGCCTACGTCACCGGCCAGACGATTCACGTCAACGGCGGAATGGCCATGTTTTGAGCCAGTTATTGCCCCGATCGATGTGGCCAAAGGCCGTTTTCCCGGGGCGGTTGAGGGCTTGTAGTCAAGGCTAGGGAAGTATGATAACCGAACCCCCGACGGATGGGCAAACAAGGCCATTGCAGGATTTTGAAACCCTGTATATTGGCGTGGCGACGCCTGCCGTTCGCCGGGGCTTTGTCGGCTACCACCGGGCCGAATCAAGACTATGCGCGATAGCGAAGGAAGTTTAACGACCACGATAGCTCGTAGCGTCTCTATAGCGTCTTGGGGTCGGGTCCAATGGAACAAGCACGAGGTTGAACGATGAGTGAGATTGGCGAGCGGGTTAAGAAGATTGTGGTCGAACACCTCGGTGTTGAACCCGATAAGGTTGTCGACAACGCAAGTTTCATCGACGACCTCGGCGCCGACAGTCTCGACACCGTCGAGCTTGTGATGGCATTTGAAGAAGAGTTCGGTTGCGAAATCCCCGATGACGCCGCCGAGACGATTTTGACCGTCGGCGACGCCACGAAGTTTCTCGAGAAGAACGCGAAAAGCTGACGTCCCGGGCGGGTAGAGACAGAGCCGGACGGGCCGTTGTCGAACGGTCCCCCGGTTTCTTGTTTTGGGCCGGCATTTTCGGGTTGGAGTTTCTGATATGAGGCGGGTTGTCGTCACGGGGGCTGGGCATGGTTACGCCGCTCGGCTGCGGCGTTGACACAACGTGGACGCGTATCCTCAACGGTCAGAGCGGCGCCAGGAAGATCGATACATTCGAAGTCGCCGATCTTGCGAGCCAGATCGCTTGCGTGATTCCACGCGGCGACGGCAGTGATGGCACTTTCAATCCCGACCAGTGGATGGAGCCGAAGGAACAGCGCAAGGTCGACGATTTCATCATCTTTGCGATGGCTGCGGCGCGCCAGGCGCTCGACGACGCCGACTGGCATCCCTCGACCGAAGAAGACAAATGCGCCACCGGCACCCTGATCGGTTCGGGGATCGGCGGCCTGTCCGGCATCGCCGACACGGCGTTGCTTCTGAAGGAACGCGGGCCGCGCAGGGTATCGCCGTTCTTCATTCCGGGGCGACTGATCAATCTCGCTTCCGGCTACGTCTCGATCGAGCACAGCCTCAAGGGCCCCAACCATTCCGTGGTGACGGCGTGTTCGACCGGCGCGCATGCGATCGGCGATGGTGCCAGGCTGATTGCGCTCGGCGACGCCGACGTCATGGTGGCGGGCGGGACCGAATCGCCGATCTGCCGGCTGGCGATGGCGGGATTCTGCGCGGCGCGTGCGCTCTCGACCGCCTTCAACGAGGCGCCGCAAAGGGCCTCGCGGCCCTATGACAAGGATCGCGATGGATTCGTGATGGGCGAGGGCGCCGGCGTCGTCGTGCTCGAGGAATATGAGCACGCGAAAAAGCGCGGTGCGCGAATCTATGCCGAAGTGGTGGGCTACGGCCTGTCGGGCGACGCCTATCACATTACCTCGCCGTCACCGGATGGCGATGGCGGCTTCCGCAGCATGAGCGCGGCGATCAAGCGCGCCGGGATCGCGGTGGCCGATATCGACTACATTAACGCCCACGGAACTTCGACGCAGATCGGCGACGAGATCGAACTCGGCGCGGTGGAGCGGATGCTTGGCAACGCCGCCTCCAAGGTGTCCATGTCGTCGACGAAATCGTCGACCGGGCACCTGCTCGGTGCTGCCGGTGCGATCGAGGCCATTTTCAGTATCCTTGCGATTCGCGACAATGTCGCTCCGCCCACCATCAATCTGGAAAATCCGTCGGTGGAAACGGCGATCGATCTGGTACCGCAGACGGCGCGCAAGCGCGAGATTAACGTCGCGCTGTCGAATTCCTTCGGTTTCGGGGGGACCAACGCCTCTGTGATCGTTCGGCGCGTGGCCGACTAGCAAGTGTTTAGAACTACTCCACCGTTTTGCCGTATTCGGCGATGACTTCTACATGCGGGCGCATGCTATCGGCTGGGCAGGGATTGCCGGGCTGCGATTGAACCGACAGGATTCAGGTTGCATCGATGAGTGAGAGGCCGCCCATTTCACCACGGAGCCCGCGCGCTGCGTTGGAGCCCGAGCGGGTGCCGCCGCCGCCGAAGCGGTCGGAACGCGCCCGCAATCCTTTCGTGGTGGTCGGCAATGCCATCATCACCATCCTGATCATTCTGATGATCGGGGCGGGGACGGTGTATTATTACGGCAGACAAATGTTGGAGACGCCGGGGCCGCTGCGGGAAGACAAGATCGTCAACATTCCCTCGCGTGCCGGCAAGCGCGACATCGCCGACGCGCTGCTGCGTGAGGGCGTGATCAACGTCAATCCCTGGGTATTCATCGGCGGTGTGTTTGCGCTGAAGGCGAGTTCCGACCTCAAGCCGGGTGAATATTCCTTTCAGAAGAATGCCAGCCTGCGCGATGTCATCGCCACCATCGTCGAGGGCAAGGTGGTGCAGCACGCTGTCACGATTCCCGAAGGCCTGACTTCCGAACAGATCGTGGCACGGCTCATCGACAACGACATCTTCGCTGGTTCGGTGCGGGAAATGCCGCGCGAAGGCACGCTGCTGCCGGAAACCTACAAATTTCCGCGCGGCACCACGCGTGAGCAGGTGATCTACCGCTTGCAACAGAGCCAGAAGCGGGTGCTTGCGGAAATCTGGGAGCGCCGCAATCCGGACGTTCTGGTCAAGTCGCCGGAGCAGCTCATCACGCTGGCCTCGATCATCGAGAAGGAAACCGGCCGCGCCGACGAGCGCAGCCGCGTGGCCGCCGTATTCACCAATCGCCTGCGGCAGAGGATCAAGCTGCAGTCCGATCCGACCATCATCTACGGCCTGGTCGGCGGCAAGGGAACGCTGGGCCGACCGATCAAGCGCTCCGAGATTACACAGCCGTCGCCGTACAACACCTATGTCATCGAAGGCCTGCCGCCCGGACCGATCGCCAATCCGGGCCGCGCCTCGCTCGAAGCAGCCGCCAACCCGGCGCGCACGCGCGACCTGTTCTTCGTGGCCGACGGGACCGGCGGGCACGCCTTTACCGAGACCTACGACCAGCACCAGAAGAACGTCGTCAAGCTGCGGGCGCTCGAAAAACAGATTCAGAACGATACCGTCGAACCATCAGAGGATGCGCCGCCGCCCACGGCAGGCGGAGCACCGGCCGATACTAATCCAACCGCAACCACGCCGCGGCCGGCGGCGCCGGCGAAAAAGCCGCCCGCCCGTCCTCCGGCGCCTGCGACGGCGCCCGCCCGCCAGGGCGCGGCGCAGTCGACCACGACGCCGCCGGTGGTTCAGCGCTGACGCCCGGCTGGTTGAATAGTCGTTCCGGCCATCGCCGGAACGTAATTCCACTTTGGCGGAAATCGGCTTAAGGTCGCGCCGTTCCTTTCGAGTCTCGAAATCCCTGTCTTTTGGAGAGTGTTAAGCGATGGCGCTATCGAGCATGACCGGTTTTGCCCGGAGCCACGGCGCCAACGGGCCCTATACGTTCGAGTGGGAACTGAAGTCCGTCAACGCCAAGGGTTTTGACCTGCGTTTGCGGCTGCCGCCGGGCTGGGACGAGCTGGAGGCCTTTGCCAAGAAACGCGCCGGCGAGGTGCTGTCGCGGGGCACGGTCTACGCCAACCTCAGCGTCAAGCGCGCCAACGCGGTCTCCTCCGTGCGCATCAATGAAGACGTGCTGGCCTCGATCGTGAAGGTTGCGGGCGAACTCGCCGGCAGGATCGACGCGGTGGCGCCGAGCATCGACGGGCTGCTCGGCATCAAGGGCGTCATCGAAGTCGTCGAGCCCGAAAGCGACGAGGCGGAAGACAAGGCGGCGAGGGATGCGGCTGCCGCCGCCTTCGAGCAGGCGCTTGCCCAGCTCGTCGAGATGCGCCGCCGCGAAGGCACGACGCTTGGGCAAATTCTGATCCAGCGCATGGATGAAATCGAGAGGCTGGCGAAAAAGGCCGAGGCCGCGCCCGGCCGCAAGCCGGAGGCGATCAGGGCGCGCCTGGCCGAACAGGTGGCAGCACTGCTGGAGACTTCCGAGCGATTCGACCCTGACCGGCTCAATCAGGAGGCGATCCTGATCGCGACCAAGGCCGACATCCGCGAGGAACTCGACCGCATCGCCTCGCACGTGGCGCAGGCCCGTGAGATGATTGGCAAGGGCGGACCGGTCGGCCGGCGGCTCGACTTCCTCGCCCAGGAATTCAACCGCGAGGTCAACACCTGCTGCTCCAAATCGAACGATCTGGAATTGACCCAGACCGGGCTCGAAATGAAGAACGTGGTCGAGCAGTTCCGCGAGCAGGTCCAGAACCTGGAGTAACCGATGACGGCTGGAGGTTTCGACGGGGTTGAACGGCGCGGGCTGATGTTCGTGCTGTCGTCGCCCTCGGGCGCGGGCAAGACCACGCTGTCGCGCATGCTGATTGCCGAGACGCCTGCGCTGCAGATGTCAGTGTCGGCTACCACGAGGCCGAAGCGGCCCGGTGAGGTTAACGGCAAGGATTACTTCTTTGTCGATCATACACGATTTGAGACAATGGTCGCCAACGGCGAACTGCTGGAGTGGGCCACCGTATTCGACAACCGCTACGGCACGCCGCGCGCGCCGGTCGAGGCGGCATTATCGTCCGGGCAGGACGTGCTGTTCGATATCGACTGGCAGGGCACTCAACAACTGCGCGACAGGTCGCCGAAAGATGTGGTCAGTGTTTTCATTCTTCCGCCGTCAGTATCGGCACTGGAACAACGACTGCACACACGCGCGCAAGATTCCGAAGAGGTCATCCGCGGCCGTATGAGAAAGGCCGGCGACGAGATGAGCCATTTCGATGCCTACGATTACATTGTGGTCAATGACAATATCGGAATTGCCTTCGAAGCCGTAAAATCGATCTTGCGGGCGGAACAGTTGAAGCGAGAACGGCAAGTAGGCCTTTCAGACTTCGTTCTCGGATTGCGGCGCCAGCTGGAGAAATAGCCGCGGCTTCCGTTTCAATCAGGTCTGCGCGCTGCGGGCGAGCCGGGACAGCATTTCCGTAACCTGCCGCTCCCGATCCCGTTCCTGGGGCACGCGATCTTGGGCCACGCGATCCTGGGGCACGTGCCGCCGTTCTTGGGCCGGGCGTGCTTGGGGCGGGCGTGGCCGCTCTCGGGGCACGCGTGTTGTCCTTTCCTGGGGCACGCGCGGATTGTGCACGCCGCTGGTGCGCCGCAGCCCGGCGTCCTCGTCGTGGAACATCGGCGGCGGCGAACGCCGCAACGTCTTTGCGGAATCCCACATCGCGCGCCGCTTGCGGCGCATGGCGCGGCGTGCCCGCATGCGGCCGATCCTGACGATCGCGCTTACCGTGAGGCCGGCCAGCGCGAGGGCGGCGGCCATCACCAGAAGCAGCTTCTGCAGCGATGCGGTCGGCTTTGCCGTCGCCGCGTCCGCTGCGGCGGGCGCAACCTGATCTGCCGCAGGCTGCTGCACTTCCTCGGCCTGCGGCGGCTGGGCTGCCGGTGGGTTGGCGGCGGCGACCTGGAGATCGGCTGGATTTGCCAGAGATCTCGTGGTGGGAGCGTCGTTCCATCGCATCGACGACAGCGGCGCTGGCGCCAGCACATTCGGCATCGCTGCGCGCGGAGTATTCTGCACGGCCGGTGCGGGGACCGCCGCAACCGCTTGCTCGACTTTGGCGGGCGAATTTGGCTCGGCGCGGGGTTGCTGGGAGATCCATTCGGCACGTGCGTCGGCGATCGACTTGCGTGTGATCGCTGGCGGCTGCGCTGCAGCCGGTTCTGCTGCTGCTGACGACGGCGCCGGGGACGACGCTGGCGGCGCGGCGCGCGCGAACTTGTCATCGGCCTTGTCGCTCTCCTCCCGGAGATACCAGCATTGACGTTTGGTGGTACGGTCGATGCGATAGTACCAGTGGCTGCCCGACGGGGTCGCGCCCTTCGGCGCGGACTGGCAACTGTCTGAGGCGGCCTGGGTCGCTGGCGTGGCGGCTTCCGCCGCTGATATTACCTGGGCCCGGAGATCCGTCATGGCGGCCAGATTGGCACCTGCCACAACCCCGGCAAAGAGAGCCGGGACGAATTTCACGGAACGGTTCGACATTCTGTATCCCCGGCAACGCAACGCAACACGACGCTTGATGCCCCCAATCTGGTCGGAGACTTGGGTGGCAATGAGCCGCAATTTCGGAGCGGATGGGGTATAATTGGGGCTAGCTGGCCGCCTTAATTGAGGCCGGCGGATTCCCATAAAACAGCTTGTTTTTCTCCCGTTTGGATGGGTTTTTTCCTACTGTTTGGAAGCATTCTAGCGTTCGGAACAGCGGTCCAATCGCGCGAATGAACCGGGAGCCGATGCGCTCGGTAGATGCGGCCGGCACTGGATACGACATTGCGATCTCGCGGCGCGGGTAGCGCCCGAAGTTGTGCGATCGGCGATGCCCTCTCTCGAAAAGCAGAGGGCGCAGGGAAAGCCGGGTGCCCATGACACCCGCAGTCGTGCGCAAAAATGCACACGGCGGACCGCAGGTGCGCCGGAACACCCGGCCTTCCCTGCGCGATGGTTTTACGGCTTATGCCGCGCTCTCCCCGGAGACGAATTCCTTTTGCCTCCGTCGCTGACGGATTAGCGATTGATCGAAGGCCCGGTCGGGCTCGACAATCTCCATCAGCTTGACACCAGCAACGGGTGCCAGGACCACACGGTTTTGCCGTCCGCAGCTTCCTCGAGCCATACGCTCCAACCGGCCCGCATGCTGCCGGAAGAAGTTTCGACTGAAGCGTTTAAGCGCCGGTCGTCTGCGCGATGCGCCCGCTCACGGAATATCCGCCCTGCGAACACCTCTCGCGCCCGACGCTGCCGCGTCCACCGCAACCCGCCCCAACGTTCGTGACGCTGGCCAACGCCCCTCTTCTCGGGACAGGATAGCGGGAGTTGTAGGTTTGATTTGGGTTGCGCGTTAAGCGAAAAATTTTGCGCGAGCGCGAAATAAGTTTCTTGCCATGCGGGGCAAATCAGTGATTGGGGACCGGGGAAATGCGCGAGAGCGTGAAAGGGCTATTGAGTGCACTGGCACCGTAATTCCGAGAATCAAAGGCAAGTTAAGTGCACTGTCACCGTAGTCTTGCTCGTCGACTAGAACAGTTCCTTATTGAAGCGCGCCACATACGCAAAAGGTGTCGCTCGGGGCTTCAGACTCCTCCACCCTATGTCCGCTTTTATATTGAGTATCGATTTCGCGGCCATTGCTGCTCCACACACTCCGGCCAAGACGTCGCTTGATATGCCGAGAGGCGCCGCACCGAGATATCCTGCGAGCCCACCCGCAACAATCTCGAACGGCTTTAAATCGAGAGTGGTCTTCTGGCTAGAAAGGCGTACTGGAAATTGCCACTCCGCCGAGATCTTAAGGGCATCGGCACAAGCCCTATCAAGGTGCGTGATCTTTCGCTCCAGCTCAGCACGCGGATCCCCGGCGGCGTTGACGCACTGGACAAGATTATCTATCTCGCCCCTGAGCGCGACAAATTCATCATTTCGTCTTCGCTTAAATTCCAGAATTTCATTCAGAGGGACGTCTTTGTCAGGCACTGGGATCGCGTTAAGCAATTCTATCTGGATGCCAGCGTCCGTGACCGCATCAGCGCTAGCACTCAACAGAATCGATGAGTTTTGGCAGATATCCCAAGTACTATTCTTGGCTCCATCACGTTCTTTGAATGCTTGGAGCTGAGACAAAATCAGAGGCTCGGCATTCCTCGCAGATGCAAAGACGTAGAGGGGCCTCGTTAGGATACCCGCCTCTTCCAAGAACTGGGCCTCGGGACCACTCCCGATCGCTATCAGGTTGTTCGTCGGCCAAACTAGTTCATCCCAGAACAGAAGAGCATGACGTAAATCTTGAGGGTCTAGGTTGGTAGATTTGATGGAGAACCCATTTTCGCGCGGCTCAATTGGGCAGGTCAAAACGAGCCCGCGAACCGGTCGCCCATAACTTGGGTCGGCCTTCTTTCTCCGCTTGGCTTCACCCATTCTAGTCCCCTAGCTGTCAGAATTTTGATCCGATAACGATCCTAACCAGATCGTCTGGCTTCGAGCCCGTCTATTCCAAAACTTAAATCTCTATCCTTCAAAAATACGGTGCACTCATTAGACGCATCGCGCCTTCGCGAGCATCACAGGCAAGTTAAGTGTATTGTCACCGTAGTTCCGCGGGCTAAACTCGGCAGCGCAACGAAATGACGCGATGTGCCAATTTCGGACTCATGAGACGGCCGCAAGGTTTCACCGCAGCGGCGCGGGTGATCCGCGGCCGCAGACTACTTCTTCCACCCCACGTTGTCTCGGCTGCAACAAACTGGTGACCCATGGACAGCGATCCCTCACTGATTCCGGTTGAGCCGATTCCATTTGAGCACGGCCTGACCCACTTTGCGCAAAGCCTCACCAGAGGACGGGCCAAGATCGTCGCGATCGGCTCGTCGTCGACGGCGGGCCACGGCAATATCAAGCCCTATCCGGAGCGGCTGCTGCCGTTTCTCCAGGCCGAATATCCGAACGCCAGGATGACCATGGTCAACCAGGGAATCGGCGGCCAGGAAGCGCCGATCGAACTTCAGCGATTCGATACCGACGTCATCGCCGAGAAGCCCGATCTGGTGATCTGGCAGGTCGGAACGAATGCGGTCTGGCAAAGCCCGGACCAGAATCCTCCGTCCTTCAATGAAACCACCGGGGCCATCCGCGATGGTCTAGTCAAGCTGCGCGACGAAACGGAGGCCAACGTCATCCTGATGGACCTCCAATATGTGCCGGCCGTGCTGACGCCGGCCAAGAAGGACAAGGCGATCGCGATGGTCGAGGCGATCAGCAAACTGGCGCAGGACGCCAGCGTCAATGTGTTTCGCCGTTTCGCATTCATGAAGGGCTTGTTCGGGGTTGAGCAGGTCTCCTTCGACCGGATGGTCGACCCGACGGATGATCACAGGCTGCACGACAGCGACTGGGCCACGCATCGTGTGGCGTGGGCGATGAAGCTCGCGATCGTCAGCGGGGTCAAAAAGGCACGGTCATCGGCAGCCGTGCCTTCGCGACCATCACAGGCAAGTTAAGCGCACTGCCACCGTAATTGCACGTCATGGAGGTGGTGCTGAGGCTGACCGGCGAGGATTGCTTGATTCTCAAAGTCTTCGTGCTGTCCCGCAGCGCCATGACGAAGATTTTCGGCAGCGGGTGCGATGATGATCGCGACTAACAGCATCCAAGAAACGCAAGAAGAGTCCCCGCGGGCCCCTGAGGCCCTTCTTTTGCGGGAACGATGTCGCGGGGGGCGACATCGTACCAATTCCTGACCTACCGATCGGTCCAGCATCCCCGCCGGACCCTGAGCTGATCGTCGCTAACCGTCGAGCGCGTGTTTAGTCGCAGATGCGCTCGCGAATCCTGACGCGTTCACCAAAGCGGTTGGTGCGTTCGCGGATCACGATCCGGCAATCACCTCCGTAATCACGATCACGGTAGTAGGGGCGATCATAGCCGGGACCAACGTAGACGCCGCCGGGACCGACACCAAACTCGATAGCGTTGGCCGAAGCGATGGTTCCGACCGTAAGCAGTGTCGCAATCGTCAAGGCAGATAGCTTCATAGATACCTCCTCTTGTCGATCAAAACCAAAGGCTTCGGAAGGCATTCGTTCCGCTTGGCGGAGATTTTGATCGCGCGCTCATCTCGGGTTCCGCGAAGGAAACATTGCGCGAGCCACCTCGGTTTCGACCGCCTACCACGCTCATCACGGTACCGGCGAACTCGTTGCCATTATAGTAACTCGATGCAGGTTTCACGCTAACGAGCGGAGGAACTTGACGCCGTTCCGAATGGTTGATCGCTCTGTTCGACGCCCCCCTCCGGCTACGTACTCGGACGAGGACAGCATGACTTCACTTGCGAAACTTCTCACTCAAAAGCAACAACTGCTGGGCAGGTTGGAGCAGGACCCGGGGCCCAATGAGCGCGCCGAACTGGAACGCCTTTTGGAGAAGGTCGACGCAGCGTTGAGTTCACTGGAGCCTGCGCCCAGCGACATCGCCGAGGATCATGACAGCCGCTCAGACCCGGCTGCAATTAACAAGACGACTTCGCCTTCCGCAGCCGGGACCCTCCGCTCAGGCAGACGCTGATCATCACCGGGACTCGGATGAGTGCAGCGCGAGGGTTGACCTGTCGAGGAAGGGCGCCGGGCGATGTCGTGTGTGGTTTCCGTCATTACGGAGTGCGCAAATGAAATGCTTCGGCTTCGCGGGCATTTCTGGCAGCCATGTCGTAAAGCGTAGCTTGACACGATACGGACGGATCCTTATGTTGCTTGTATGAGGATTCGGAACGTCCTGCATAAGGGTCTGCGGCGCTTTATCGAGGACGATGACAAGAGCGGCATACAGGCTGCGGTCGCGGAGAAGCTGCGCCGCATGATCTCTTTTCTTCAGGATATGCAGAAAGAGACGGAATTAAAGGCCGTGCCGAGCTGGAAAGCCCATCAGCTCACCGGGGACCGCAAGGGGACTTGGAGCCTTTTCGTCACCAAGAACTGGCGGCTGACGTTTCGGATCGACCGAAACGAGATTGAGATTATCGACCTCGATTACGAGGACTACCACTAGGAGGTGGCCATGAAGGCAATACAGGGCATTCGCATGAAAAATCCGGCCCATCCCGGCGGGTTCGTGAAGAGCGAGATCGTCGAGGCGCTCGACCTCTCGGTGACCGACGCCGCCAAGGCGCTGGGTGTGACCCGTCCCGCGCTCTCGGCGCTGCTCAATGAGCGCGCGGCACTATCGTCTGAAATGGCGCTGCGCATCGAGAAGGCGTTCGACGTGTCCATGGATACATTGATGCGCATGCAAAATAGCTACGACATTGCGCAGGCGCGTCGCCGTGCCGGGCAGATCAAGGTTGCGCGGTTTCGCAAGGTTGGCGATCCGGGCCCGGCGCTCGCGTGAGAGGACCCTCGACCAGCATGCGCATCGAGGGACGAATGTCGGACCGGCGCACGCCCATTCGCGGCTGCGACCTCAGCAGCTCCACCTTGGATTAGTGCGATCCAGATAACGCTCGGCGGCGGCTGGCCGTTCGAGCCCAATCAACACGTGGATGTCCAGCAGGTCAGTACGGGCTTGGTTCGACCAGACCAGTTCAATCGGCATTGCCGGAGGCTTTCTTCGCGCCTTCCAGACGTTTGCGCGCGTCCCTACGCACGGGCGACCGATCCCCAGCGGAACGGTGATCACGATGGAAGAGTATCGAAACGGAGAGCTGGTCCGACACATTCTACCTCCATTATGGAGATAGACGTGGCCCAGAACATCTACGACAATCCCGATTTCTTCGCTGGCTACAGCCAATTGCCTCGCCAGGTGCATGGGCTGGACGGTGCGCCTGAATGGCCGGCTGTCCAGGCCATGCTGCCCCCGCTAGCCGGCAAGCGCGTGGCCGATCTGGGCTGCGGCTTCGGCTGGGCCTCGCGCTGGATGCGCGCGCAGGGCGCGGTCTCGGTGCTTGGCCTCGATCTGTCGCAGAACATGATCGCACGCGCCAAGGTCGATACTACGGACCCGGCCATTGAATATCGGCTCGCCGATCTCGAGACACTGGAGCTGCCCGAAGCGGCTTTCGATCTCGTCTACAGCGCCTTGAGCTTTCACTATGTCGAGGACTTCCGGCGCCTCGTGCGCATGATCCACAGGGCGCTGGTCGGCGGCGGAGATCTGGTCTTCACGATTGAGCATCCGATCTTCATGGCTGCGGCGCATCCGCATTGGATCGCCGATGAAGACGGCCGCAAGACCTGGCCCGTCAACGGCTACGCGGTCGAGGGCGAGCGCCGCACGGACTGGTTCGCCAGGGACGTGCTGAAGTATCACCGGACGCTCGGCACGACGCTCAACACGCTGATTGATGCGGGCTTCGAGCTGCGCCGGGTCGAGGAATTCGCTCCGACGCGCGAACAGCTCGAGCGCTTGCCCGAACTGGCCGAAGAGCTGGAGCGGCCGATGATGCTCCTGGTCGCAGCGCGAAAGACAGAAAGGCGCTAAGAGTCGAGCTGTCCGTGCCGCATGATGCGGGCGAGCAGTTCCACCTTGGATTCGATGCGATCCAGATAACGCTTGGCGGCGGCCGGGCGTTCGAGCCCAATCAACACGTAGATGTTCAGCAGCTCAGTACGGGCCTGGTTCGACCAGACCAGTTCAATCGGCGCTGCCGGAGGTTTTCTTCGCGCCTTCCAGACGTTTGCGGGCGTCCTTACGCAGCTTTTCCATATTCAGCTTGCCGGCGGGGCCGCTGGCAACACCTTCATCCCACATCTGCCGCAGCCGCTTGATGTCTTCCTGGCGCAGTTCGCGCTTCAATTGCCAGTAACGCACCGCCGCCCTCGGTCCTTGAGGATGCCTTGATGATTTAGGCTCGGGCCGGATCGTAGGCGATGCCGCGCGCGCGGAGACAAAGGCTGCCGCGGATTATTACTTTTCGGCCACGATTCGAGGCCGGCTGCCTTCATCGCAGATCGCTGTATTTTGAAGTTTCGCTTGCGAGAACCCGGGAGCCATTTGCCGGGCTGGCGGTTGTCTGCCCACATCTATCTGGAGTCGGGCAGCCGGGCGCGCCTCGTCTTCAGCACTTACGCAGGAACGGAAGGTGACCAATCACGTTGGGATAGCCGTCTTTCGAGATGTACGGAAATTCAGGCAACAGGTGCTGCGATGGAACGAACGGAGTTTCGTTCCTTTGCGTTCTACAGGGAAAGGATACTAACGCTTGCCGTCTTCGATAACCTCGCATCTCCCTTTCAGTGGCGCCGAAATCAGCCTCCGAAAGAAATTTCGGCTGTTCTTTACAGTCGGGGTGATCGTCCTGCTGCTCGGCGGTCTCAAGGCAATCGTTCACTATGTCGGATTTGAATTTCTCGATCTCAACGGGCTGGTGACAAGTGGCATCGGTGGCGCCATCTTCATCATCGGCTTCCTGCTGTCGAGCATTCTCAAGGACTATAAGGAGGCCGAACAACTTCCGACGGCACTGCGCACTGCGATCGAGGCGATCGACGGGGATCTGGAATGCTTCGCGCGGACCAACGAGCGTTTCAATCTTGGGGAAGCGCGGCTGATCCTGCTGGGTGTTATTGGAAAGCTGCGCGAAGGTCTCGGCTATGCCTACGACCACAAGAACATCGCCCCCGTGCTCGACGAGCTGGCCAAGCTGACGCCGATCCTCGGCCGCCTGGAGGGTATGGGCATGGCGGCGAATTTCGTCGTGCGCCTCCGCGCCAACCAGGACGGGATCCGAAGGGCGCTGCTTCGCATCTACACCATACAGCGCGTCGAGTTCGTGCCGTCGGTGCATGTCCTGGTGCAGACGCTGGTGGTTTCGATCATCCTGCTGTTGCTTCTACTGAAGACGGAGGGTGATCCGGCGGCGGCCCTGCTGTTCGGATTCATCACCTACATGTTCGTCTACGTCCTGTATCTGATCCGGCTCCTCGAACAGCCCTTCGCCAAGGGAAACGGCTCGGTCGACGACGTCAGCTTCTTCCTGCTTGACGAGCTCGAGGGACAATTGCGCCGCTCGCTGAACTCCGCCGGCGGACGGCCACGACCTCAGGCGATACAGAGAGGATGAGCAATGCACTTACTTTTCAGTCATGAGTACCCGCCCTGGCAGATACCCCTCGCGACAAATGCGGAACGCGTCGGCGCGGAGATCATGCGCAAGCCAAAGGGACGGGGCGAGACGAATGCACCGTCATTGTAATGATGCGAGTGCGCGGCTTCAGTTCTTCAGCACAATCCGCCCGACGACTTTCCCGGCGCGCAATTCGTCGATCCATTTCTGGACGTCGGCCATTGGCTCTTCCTTCATCGGCGTCGGCTTGATCTTGCCGGCGCGGGCGAGCGCCATCAATTCCTTTGCCTCGGCGAGGGTGCCGACCATGAAGCCTTCGATGGTCATGCGCTTATAGACCCATTGTACCATCGGCAGGCTGAAATTGCCGCCCATCAGGCCGGAGACCACGACCTTGCCGCCGCGTGCGACTGTCGCAACAGCGAACGCCATCGATTTCTCGTTGCCGGCAAAATCGACAACGCCATCGAAGCCGCCCTCGGTCTCTTTCAGGATGCGCCTGATGACTTCGGGCTCGGACGGATCGTAGGCTACCGCGGCGCCGTTCTGCAGCGCGGTCTCGCGCGCGGCGGGGCTGAGATCGGCGACCGTGATGTTCTGCTTGAACATCGCCTGCGCGAACGAAAGCCCCATCATGCCGACGCCGCCGAGCCCGATCAGCAGCAGATTGCGCTGCCGCGGGCGGTCGACCAGCCGCTTCAGCGCGCCATAGGCGGTCACGCCCGAGCACATCAGGGTTGCCGCCTGATTGACCGGCAGCGGATCGTAATCCAGCAAATATTTGGCGTCGGGCACCAGCACGTGGGTGGCGAAGCCGCCGTCGATCGAGACGCCAAGGAAGCGCTGCTTGACGCAGAGGTTCTCGTCGCCATTGGCGCAGTCGCGGCACTGGCCACAGCCGATCCAGGGGAATACCGCCTGCTTCTTTCCGATCAGGTCCTTCGGGGCATCGGGACCCACTTCATCAACGACGCCGGCGATCTCGTGGCCGAGCGTGAACGGCAGCGTCATGCCGCGCGTGGTGTCGAGCCGCTTGCCGCCGCCCAAATCAGCATAGCCGTCCTGGATGTGCAGGTCGGAATGGCACAGACCACAACGCTCGATGCGGACGAGGACTTCGCGTCCTATCGGCTTCGGCGTGTCGACGATGGTTTCGCACAACGGCGCATCGAACTTGACCAGCGACTGGCGACGCATCAGCGCCATGGCAATATCTCCCTTGAGCAGAAGTTTCTCAGAGCGTTTGAGTTTTTGTGTTTCGTATATCGGTCAATTCACGGGCCATGGCAACAAAGCCTGAAACGGGGATTGTTTCGGCCCGCCGGGTCGCATCGACTTCCGCGGCCGCCGCCAGCCGCGCCGGATCGACCGACAGCGATTTGAGGCTCTGCCGCAGCATTTTGCGGCGCTGGCCGAAGGCCGCGGCGGCCACTTGTTCGAGGGCGCGGCGGTCGCACGTTTCAGGGGCGCTGCGCGGCGTCAGCCGCACCACCGAGGAGGTGACCTTGGGCTGCGGCACGAAAGCGGCGGGAGAAATGTCGAACAGGATTTTGGTCTCGGCGCGCCAGTTGGCGAGCACCGCGAGCCGGCCATAGGCCTCGTCATTCTCTCTTGCGACGATCCGCTCGGCGACCTCGCGCTGAAACATCAGCACCATCATGTCGTACCAGGGCGGCCACGGCTCGATCGAGAGCCAGTCCACCAAAAGCGCAGTCGCGATGTTGTAGGGCAGGTTGGCGACGATTTTTGCCGGCTCGCCGCCCAGCATCGGGCGGGGATCGAAGCGCTGCGCGTCGGCGTGCACGATCTCGAGCCGCCCGGGATAACGCCTGGCGATGTAATCGAGCGGGGCCAGCGCGCGCTCGTCGCGCTCGACCGCGATGACGCGTTTTGCGCCCAGCGCCAGCAGCGCGCGCGTCAGGCCGCCGGGGCCGGGGCCGACCTCGATGATCGTGGCGCCTTCGAGCGGGCCTGCGGCGCGTGCAATCCGCGCCGTGAGGTTGAGGTCGAGCAGGAAATTCTGGCCGAGGGATTTGCGCGCCGACAGGGAATGTTCGCGGATGACGTCGCGCAGTGGCGGCAGATCGTCGATCGCGCTCATGAAGGCTTGGTCGTCGCCATGCGTGCGGCGAGCCGCAAGGCTGCTGCGAGACTCGACGGGTTGGCCTTGCCGGTGCCGGCAATGTCGAAGGCCGTGCCGTGGTCCGGCGAGGTGCGGATGAACGGCAATCCCAGCGTGACGTTGACGGCGTCCTCGAACGCAATCGTCTTGATCGGGATCAGCGCCTGGTCGTGATACATGCAGATGGCGCAGTCGTAGGTCTTGCGCGCCGCGGCGTGAAACATGGTATCCGCCGGCAACGGGCCCCTGGCGTCGATGCCATCTTTGCGCAGCGTTTCGACCGCCGGCGCGACGATGTCGATGTCTTCGCTGCCGAGCGAGCCGTCCTCGCCGGCATGCGGATTGAGGCCCGATATGGCAAGCCGCGGCTGGGCCAGGCCGAAATGCGCTTTCAGATCCGCGACCGCGATCCGGGCGGTCGTCACGATCAGCTCGCTCGAGAGCTGGGCCAGCGCCTCACGCAGCGAAAGATGGATGGTGACGGGAACGACGGCGAGCGCCGGCGACCACAACATCATCACCGGCTGGGGCGTGCGGCCGCCATCGGCGGCAAGCTCGGCGAGAAACTCGGTGTGGCCGGGATGGCGGAATCCGGCGCGGTACAGCACGCTCTTCGCGATCGGGTTGGTGACGACGGCGCCGGCTCGCCCCGTCCGGACATGGTCGACCGCGTGGCGAATGGAGGCCAGCGCAGCGCTTGCGCTGGTATCGTCGGGCTGTCCGGGGCGTGCGGTGGCGATTTCGCCTGTTGCCACCACGGGCAACGCCTTCGCGAATGTCGCGCTCGCATCCTCGGGCGCGGCATCGGCAAGCTCGACCTGCAATCCCAGGACTTTCGCCCGCTCGGCGAAGAACGCGCGATCGCCGAGTAGATAGAACGGCGGAAGGTCGAGCTCGCTACGCCGCAGCCATGCCGCGATGGCGATGTCGGGGCCGATGCCCGCGGGCTCGCCGGATGTCAGCGCGAGGGGTTTTGCCATGCATCAACGACATTCGATCATTGCAGCTTTGCGGATGTCGTTCAGATAGGCTTTCTGTTTTGTCTCGTATTTCTGGGCGTACATCTTTTCCCGGATTTCCCGCTTCTTCGGCGTATCGATCTTGGTCGGTTTCCTCTCGCACAATGCCACCATCTCCACGCCCTGTTTGGTGATTTCGGGCGGGGTCAAACGACCGATTGGCGTCTTGTCCAGCAATTCGCGAAGCGGGCCCGGGATGTCGGCCGAAGTCTTGGTCACGGTGTCGCGGATCGCAGCGTTCTGCATCGACTTGAAGTAGGAGTTGGCCTGCTCGCAGGTCTGGACGCGCTCGCGCAAGGATTCCGCTTCCTTGCGCCGCAGGTCGATCGCCGCTTGCGCCGAGCCGCGCGGCACGATCAGCACGATCGGCCGCAGCTTGTATTCGAACGCCTCGGTCTGGGTTGGTTCGCCGCTTTCCTGGGCGGCGGCCGCAACGTCTTTCTCGCCGACTTGCAGGCTCTCCTTGAAGCGGCCGCGCACCAGACTGCCCCAGACCATCTCGGCCTTGAGGCGGGACTTCAGCGTTTCCGGCCGGACACCGCTGCTCTCCAGGGACTTGGTGAGCTGCTCGGGCGACAGCCGCATCCGCTGGCTCATTCCCGCATAGGCCTGATCGATATCGCTGGCGGAAGGATCGACGCCGAATCTCTTGGCTTCCTTGATCTTCACCTTTTCGTTGGTCAGTTCGTCGATCACTTCCTGCCGCGGCATTTGCTTCCGCGTGGTCAGGAAGTTGAGCTTGGTACGCTGCTCGATATCGAGACTGGTGATGGGCTCGCCGTTGACCATGCAGGCCACCGACTGAGCGGGCACTGGCGAAACCCCGCCGGCCAGCACGGCAAGCGCGACGGCGCCGCCGGCGGCAAGGGACCAAACATTGGACCAAAGTCGGCGAGAAAGGAGCTTGATGGTCGTCATGGTCATGTCAGCCGTATCAACCAATTCGTACCGCGTTGCGCTGGGTACTGTCCGGCAAGGTCGGGCCTCACGCTACTGCATGCCGGTGTTGCCGGCCGTCGAGGACGAATTCGCGATGGTCCGCAGGCCGATCTGCAGCATGAACGCGTGGCTGAGCACCGGCGGCGTCGTCCCGGCGGAGTAGTTGTAGGACGTGACGTAATTGGCCGCCAGCACGAAGCAGTCATCCACATAGCCTGCGCCAACGATGTACTGGTTCAGCTTGTTGGCTTCAAGATCCCACCGCGCCGAGCCCGACACGACCCAGTTCGACGCCAGCTTGATCGACGCGCTGCCGAGCAGGCCTTCGCGCCGGGTCAGATAGCCGAGTTCCGGCTGCTCGGCATAATTGCCGTACATCATGCTGACCGACCAGCGGTCGAATGAGGCGCGTCCCTCGGCTTCGAAGCGATTGACGTTCAACGTCGCCTCATCAATGCGCGAGCGCACGCTGAACGTATAGGTGCGGTTCGGCGAATAGTTGACGCGAGCGACGTAGTCGGACCGGGGGGTCTGCAGGCCGGAATCGAGCCCGGTATTGGTCACGTCGTGCACGGCGTACGAGTTCAGGCCGAACAACTGGTAGGATTGTCCGAACAGCACATTGACGCTGCCGCCGCGATCGAACTGCGTGGTCGCCTGGACGCCGACATTGGCGCGGCCGCCGCCTTCGACGCGGTCGTAGCCCGAGAACTTGTCGACCGCGAACAGGTTGCTGGCGTCGAACACCATGCTCTGGGCGTCCTCGTTGGGCAGCTTGCCGGCGTAGGTCTCGTTGGGACGAGCGATGATCTGCGCGATCGGCTCGATCGTGGTGGTGCCCCAGGGCTGTACGTTGATGAAGGGGTAGCGATATTCGAGGCCGACGGCCGGCATCGGGCGCAGCGCCTGCGTGTCGCCGACAGGAAGGAAATTCGAAACACCGGGTTGGTTCGAAACCGAGGCGTTGATGGCGTCGGCGCGCAGAATCGCAAACGGCGTCCAGATCTGGCCGAACGGATCGGTGAACGACTTCCGCCATTGCGCCTCGGCCGTCAGGCGCGTGTAAGTGCCGGGGAAGCCGCGCAACAGGCATTGCGACGGCGTCCGCGCCAGCGGATCGGCGGACGTCGTGGTGCACAGGCTGGCGGTGTTCGCCAATGTCGTGATCGGATCGAAGGCCGCGGTCGTACGCGACAGGCTGGTGAAATTCGTCTTGTAGCTGACCTCGCCGCCGAGGACTGGGTGGTTGAGGACGTTGGAATAGTCGATGACCGGATGAATCACCGGCACCTGGTCCTGGTTGCCGGAGAAGGAGAGGTAATAGATCGTGCGCGCGTCGAAGAAGCTGCGATTGCCGACGCCGGTCAGATAAAGCTGCGAGATGGCTTCCGTCGGAAGGCTCAGGAACGAGCCCAGCGGGTCCTTGTACTGGGCCAGCCGGTAATCCGAGAAGAAGTAGTAGTCCGACAGCAGAACGCCGTCCCAGCCCCAAACCCATTTGTCGTTGAGCGCGAACTGGCCTTTGGTGTCGAGGCCGCCGCGGAACTGGCGGTCGCCGGGTTGACCGGCGTAGGCGCCCTGGTCGAGCTGATCGATGCCGTAGGCGCGGATCTGGTAGGAGCCGTTGATCAGGCGCTGGCGGAATTCGCCCTGGAACAGCACGCCTTGCTTGGTGGTGAAGCGCGGATTGAAGGTCGCGTCATAATCCGGCGCGATCGCCCAATAGAACGGGGTTTCCACGCCGTAACCGTAGCCGGTGACCGTCGTGAAGGACGGCATCAGGAAACCCGTCTTGCGCTTGACGGTCGGATCTGGCGTCGAAAAATACGGCAGATACGCCATCGGCACGCCGAAGAACTCGAGCTGCGCGTTTTCGAAGTACAGCATCTTGTCGGTCTGGTCGTGGATGATGCGCGCACCCTTGACCTGCCACAGCGGCGGCTTCTTCGGATTGTCCTTGCAGGGCGCGCAGGCGGTATACACGCCGTTTTCGAACACGGTGTAATTGCCGGCGGAACGGTCGGCGCGCGTCGCCGCCATCCGCGTGGCGTCCTCGGTGTCGACGCGGAGCGAATCGACGAACCCGTCACGGTAGTCGTCGCTCAGATCCATGATGTTGGCGTAGGTGACTTTGCCTTCCGCATCGGTCAGGCGGATGTTGCCTTCCGCATGCAGCCGTTTGGTCTTCTGGTCATAGATGATCTTGTCGGCCTCCACACTGGTGCCGTTGTAGAACATCTGCACGTTGCCGACCGCGGACACGCGCTGGTTGTTGTAGTCGTAATCCACCTCGACCGCTTGCACGGTCATCCTGCCGTCGTTGTTGGCAGGCCGTGGCGGCGGCTTGGGCGGCCGCGGATTGTAGGTGAAGCTTTGCGCCGAGGCCGGCACCGTCAGGGCAAGCTCGATCGAGCCCGCGAGAACGATCCCGGCGAGCAGGGCAAAAATGGGAACGCCAACGGCAGCCAAGCGGGCTCGATAGCGGCGCACATCGGTGCGCCGCCTGAACGCAGGCGACCTCAACTGGCGGGCGGCGACAACGGCCACTACCCGTCCTCCTGGTACAACAAGGCCAAAAAGCCGGTGAGGCCACCCACACAGACGGGCAACCACGCCGCAGCGATCGGATGCATCAACTCAGCCTTGCTCAAATCCTCAGTAACTTTCGATAAAACGTAGAGCAGAAAGCCCGCGCCCACGCCACTCAAAACCATCTTTTGCACGCCGCCCATCCGGAAGAAGCGAAGGCTGACGGAAGCCGCCAACATCACCATTGCAGCCAGCAAAAACGGCTGTGCGATGAGCTTATGGTACTGCAGACGGTAGCCGGCGGTCGCGAAGCCAGAGCTTTCGGAAGAGCGGATATAGCCGGGCAGTTGCCAAAAAGACACGGTTTCGGGGGTGGAGAAACTGTTGCGAACCTGGGCCGGGGTGAGGGTGGTCGTCAGGTAATAGTTCTCCTGATCAACCGGAGGTTTATCCAGGGAGTACCTGCGTACCGATTTGAAGGCCCAACGGCCTTCCTCGAGGGCGGCTTCGCGGGCTTCGATTCGCTCCTTGAACTGGAGATCGGTGTCGAATCGGAACACGGTCAGTCCGGTCAGCCGTACACCCTGCTGCTCGCTGCGCGCCGCATTGATGATCGACTGGCCGTCGCTGTTGATCTGGTTGAGCCAGAAGCCGGATGCATCCTGGATGCCGCCGCCGGGCGCCGAGCCGAACAGCTCGGCCTCCATCCGCTTGGAAAGTTCGCGCAGGTTCGCCGACATCGGGTTGTAGGCAACAGTCGCCACGGTGCCGAGGATGATCGAGCTTGCCAGTGCAGGCGAGATGAACTGCCAGGCGGATACGCCGGCCGCACGTGCGACCACCAGTTCGAGCCGCCGCGACAGCGCGAGATAACAGGTCATCGCGCCGATCAGGACGCAGAACGGCATCAGCTTCTCGAGCAGTTGCGGCACCCGGTAAAGCGACGTCTGAGCCACCGTGATCGCGGATACCGACACCAGCCCGGAAGTCTTGCGGACCATTTCGATGTAGTCGACCAGCACGAGCAGCACGAAAATGCTCGCAAACACGCCCACCGCCGCGACCAGGAAGCGGCCGGCAAAGTATCGCCCGAGCGTATTGGTCATCATGCTCATGCTGTGGCGGGCCGTCCAAAGAGCCGCGCCAGCCGCGCGTTCGACCTGTTGATGGCCTCCATCAGCGCCGCCGGCGGCTCCACCACGATGCCAGCGATGATCATCCACAGCCCCCCGCCGATCGCGGCGAACAGCATCGAATACTGGACGAGAGCCATGCCCGGTGTCTTCACCGTCATCACCGAACAGGCGAATCCCGCCATGCGCAGGCCAAACACCGCCAGGATGGATCCGCCGATCGAAAAATTGCGGCTCTGGCGCGTGGTGCGCGGCGTGCCGAGGAAGGCAAAGGTCAGGACTGCGAACGCGAAGGGATAGACCGGCGCCAGGAATCGGTCATGCAGCTCGGCGCGAAACTGTCCGGACAGTTGCTTGAAAACCGGGTCGTCCTCCGAGGGCGAAACCAGCTCCCAGAGATAGCGTTCGCGAATTCCGAGCGCGACGTCACGGCCGCGATTGGAGAATTTCGACATGTCGAAGGCATAGCGGGCGAAAGCCACCAGCGCCGGATCGCGCTTTCCCGCCTCGAAACGTTCGAGGTTGCCGTCCTCCAGCACCAGGTAGGAGCCGTTCTCGTTCTTCAGCACCGTGCCATGGTCGGCGATGATGGTGACGCGCTCCTTGGGATCGCGGCGGTCGTCGACGAAGATGCCGGCGAGAACGCCGCCCGGCTGCCGTTCCCGGATGCGAATCGTCAGGTTCTGGTCGAGCTGGGCGAAACGTCCCGGCTGCAGGATGTTGGTCAGCACGTCGGCCGTGATCTCGGCGTCCCATTGCTTGATCCGGCGCAGGCCGTCGGGAGCGAGATAGGCAGCGATGAAGGTGACCAGCATCGCCACCACACAAGTGGCGAAGAAAAATGGGCGGAACAGCCGGAATGGGGAAAAGCCGGCGGCATTCATTACGATGATTTCGGAATCGGTGGCGAGCTTGTTCAGCGTATGCGAGATCGCGATCATCAGCGCGATCGGCGCGATGACCAGCACAAGCGCCGGAATCACCAGGCTGGTGATGCCGAGAAAGGTGATGATGGTCTGGCCCTGGCTCGTCATCAGGTCGATGCCGCGCAGCGCCTGCGTAATCCAGATCACGCCGGTGAGGCTGACCAGGATCAGCGCAAACGACGCGAGCGTCGTGCGGAAAATGTACCTGTCGATCGACCCCATCGTTACCGCACGATCCCACCCTTGCGCGCCCGAAGAGCGGCTTCCGACCAACCCCCGTTTGAGGGTTCCCCTTTGGTCGGGCCGCCAACACCAGCCGTCTGCATTCTCACCACCATCCCTTTGATCCGTCAACAAAATGGCCGGGCCGTGGCGTCCCCTCGATGCGGTTAATAATTCACTTCATGTGGCCTTCCGGCCACTGCGGCGCTTGGCAGTGCCGTGGCTTGCGGGCCATAGTGCCGAAAACGTCAGGTCCTGAGCGATTTGGGCCGTTACCGAAGAGAAACATTCCATCGTACGGGCCGATTCCGGACCCGCAAGAAGCCCTGAATTCTGGAGGATTTACCTATGTCCGACACCGTCAAGGTCGGCTTTGTCGCTTTTTCCGCCGCGCCCCGTGGCGTTCTCGTGGTGTTTTGCGATGACGCATTGAAGTTCGGCGAGGCGACGCGGAAGGCGCTGGGGACGGCTGCCAACACCGTCAAGCGGGCGGCGGCCGCCAATCAGTTCAAGGGCAAGAGCGGATCGACGCTCGATATCCCGGCGCCGGATGGAATCAAGGCGGAGCGCCTGATCGTGGTCGGCGTCGGCAAGGCGGCCGATATCAAGGAGAAGGATTTTCTCAAGTTCGGCGGGGTGACGGCGGGCAAGCTCAATGCCGCCAGCGAATCGGTCACCGTGATCGCCGAGCTGCCCGAGGCGGCGATGCAGGGCGATGCCGCCGCCGCCATCGCGTCGGGTATCCGGCTGCGCGCGTATAAATTCGACCGCTACAAGACCAAGAAGAAAGACGGCGAGAACGGCGCGCTTCGCGCCGACGTTTCGATCGCCGTCGGGGATGTCGCCGCCGCGCGAAAGGCCTTCGCGCCGGCATCCCATGTCGTGGACGGCGTGATCATCGCACGCGAACTCGTCAACGAGCCGCCGAACGTGCTGTACCCGATCGAATTCGCGCGCCGCGCGAGCCAGCTCAAGAAGCTCGGTGTCGAGGTCGAGGTGCTCGACGTCAAGGCGATGAAGAAGTTCGGCATGGGCGCACTGCTCGGTGTCGCGCAGGGCTCGACGCAGCCCGGCCGCACCGTGATCATGCACTGGAACGGCGGCAAGAAGGGCGATCAGCCGGTCGCTTTCGTCGGCAAGGGCGTTTGCTTCGACACCGGCGGTATTTCCATCAAGGGCGCCGCCAGCATGGAAGACATGAAAGGCGACATGGGAGGCGCTGCGTGCGTGGTCGGGCTGATGCATGCGCTGGCGGCCCGCAAGGCGAAGGTCAACGCGGTCGGCGCGATCGGCCTGGTCGAGAACATGCCTGACGGCAACGCCCAGCGCCCCGGCGATATCGTCACCTCGATGTCGGGGCAGACCATCGAGATCATCAACACCGACGCCGAAGGCCGGCTGGTGCTGGCCGATGTGCTCTGGTACGTGGCCAAGAAATTCAAGCCCAAACTCATGGTCGATCTTGCGACACTCACCGGCGCGATCATGGTCGCGCTCGGCACCGAATATTCCGGAATGTTCTCCAACAACGACGAACTGGCGGAACGGCTGAGCAAGATCGGAACCGAAACCGGCGAGCGCGTCTGGCGCATGCCGCTTGGTCCCGAATACGACAAGCAGATCGATTCGCAGTTTGCCGACATGAAGAATACCGGCGGGCGCCACGGCGGTTCGATCACCGCCGCGCAGTTCCTGCAGCGGTTCGTCGACAACACGCCGTGGGCGCATCTCGACGTCGCGGGAACTGCGATGGGCGCGCCGAAAACCGACATCAACCACAGTTGGGGGTCGGGTTATGGCGTTCGCCTTTTGGACCGGTTGGTCGCGGAATATTACGAAGCCACGAAGTAACCGGATCGCAGCCGGATGACGGAAATCCTGTTCTATCATTTGCAGGGCATGTCGCTCGAAAGCGTATTGCCGCCGCTTCTGGAAAAATCGCTCGAGCGCGGCTGGCGCGTGGTCGTGCAATCGACTTCGCCGGAGCGCACCGAGGCGCTCGATGCGCATTTGTGGGCCTACAGCGACGATTCGTTCCTGCCGCACGCCACATGGCGCGCCAGTGATGCGCAGGACCAGCCCATCATTCTCTCAATCGAGGAGGGCAACCCGAACCGGGCAAATGTCAGGTTCCTGATCGACAATGCGGCGTTGCCGGCCGATTGCGACAGCTACGAACGGGTGGTGCTGGTCTTCAACGGCGACGATGATGACGCGCTGACCGCGGCGCGCGGCGCCTGGGCCGATTGCAAGGCACGAGGGTTCGAGCTGACTTATTGGCAGACCGACGAGCGGGGCCGGTGGCAGCGGCGGCAATAGCGATGCTCGGATATTAGTGGTCCTTGGAAATTGGTGGAAATTAGCGATCTTGGGGAATTAATGATAATCTGCGGATTCTGCGCCGGACCTTGCGGGCAGCCATGGTCGTGCCGCAAAGTGATGGTCGGACAAATGGTTACAGTCAAGGGCGGAGCCAAGGTCTAGCGTGCGACGCGGAACGATCGATCGAAAACCACTGCTGATGTTGTTGCTGCTCGGGCCCGCGCTTGCGGGCTGCTCGGGTGCGTCAGACCTTCTGTCGAAGGATGCGGACTGGTTTTCCCGTTCCGGCCGCGTGTTCATCCGAAACGTGTCGATCGAAACGCCGCCACTCAGCCCGGAAAAGTCTGTGACGCCGGATGAACTGGTCAGTGCCGACGGCGGTTGTCCCGGAATGGCGACGCCGGGCGCTGGTGCAAACGCGCTGGCAGACGGCGCTGCAGGCAGTCCGCCTCCCTCGACGACCGGAACGGTGGCGCTCGGTCATACCGAATGCGACGTCGTGCGTGGCATTGGTGCACCCGACAACGTCAATTTCTCCAGCAACGCGCGCGGCGACCGAGTCGCCGTCATCAACTATTCGCGTGGCCAGCGGGCCGGAATCTACACCTTTACCGCGGGACGCCTGACGTCGATCGAGCGTGGACCGGAGCCGGTGGCGCCGGGTAGGGGCGCCAAGCCGAAGAAAAAGCCGGCCGCGTAGTTCGCGGGCATCGAGCGGTTTTATAGCGTTTTCAAGCGAAGCAGGTCCTTGGACTTGATCCGGGGGATGGGTACCGGTTCGTGTCAAGAAAACGCGTCAAAACAAGAAGCTAGAGCCGGTTCTGATTCAATCGGAACCGACTCTAGCCCGCCGCTTCGTCGTATTGTGAACTTGCTTCCAGCCAGACTTCCTCAGCCCGCCGCAGCGCGCTTTCGGCACCGGCACGCGCCTTGCTGAGCTGGGCGGCCTGCTTGGGATCGCGCGTGAACAGATCCGGCAAGGCAAGCGCCGTGTCGATCTTGGCGATGATGCCGTTGATGCGCTGGATTTCGGCCTCGGCCTCGGCGATCCGCTGCTTCAGCGGCGTTCGTCTTTCGCTTTTGCCGCGCTCGGGCTTCGCGCTTTCCTTGATGCGCTCGCGCGAACCGCTGCGTGTGTCGCCGATCGACAACACCATTCGCCTGTAATCGTCGAGGTCACCGTCGTAAGTCGTCACCGTCTGATTGGCGACGACCCACAATTGATCGGCGCAGGATTCGATCAGGTAGCGGTCGTGCGAGACCATAATGATGGCGCCGGGAAAATCGTTGATCGCTTCGGCCAGCGCCGCACGGCTGTCGATGTCCAGATGGTTGGTCGGCTCGTCGAGGATGATCATGTTCGGGCCGAAGAATGTGGCAAGCCCGAGCAATAGCCGTGCCTTCTCGCCGCCCGACAGGCTCTTGACCAGGGTATCGCCGGCCTTTCCGGAAAACCCGATCGCGCCGGTGCGGCCGCGCACCTTGGTTTCCGGCGCATCGGGCATCAGCCTGCGGACGTGATCGTAGGGCGAGCCGTCGAGGTTGAGCTCGTCGACCTGATGCTGCGCGAAATAGCCGACCGAGAGTTTTTCCGCCCGGGTGATCCGGCCGGAGAAAGGTTGCAGCTTGTTGGCCAACAGCTTGACCAGCGTCGACTTGCCGTTGCCGTTGGAGCCGAGCAGGGCGATGCGGTCGTCGGTGTCGATACGCAGCGTGACGCGATTGAGCACCGGCTTTTTCGGATCGTAGCCGACCGACACGTCGTCGACGGCGATAATCGGCGGCGACAGCATTTTCTCCGGCGTCGGGAACGCGATTTCACGCACGTCCTGGGTGACCAGCGCAGTGATCGGCTTCATCCGTTCCAGCATCTTGACACGCGACTGGGCCTGGCGGGCTTTCGAGGCCTTCGCCTTGAAGCGGTCTACGAAGGCCTGCAGCCGCTTGCGCTCGTCGGCCTGGCGCTTGGCATGCTTGGCGTCCAGCATCTCGCGCGTGGCGCGCTGTTCCTCGAACGAGGAATAGGTGCCCTTGTAGAGCGTCAGCTTGCCGCGATCGAGGTGCAGGATCTGATCGACCGAGGTGTCGAGCAGGTCGCGGTCGTGGCTGATCACGATGACGGTGCGCGGATAGTTGGCCAGATGGTCTTCCAGCCACAGCGTGCCTTCGAGGTCGAGATAGTTGGTTGGCTCGTCCAGCAGCAAGAGATCGGGCGCCGAGAACAGCGTCGCCGCCAGCGCCACCCGCATGCGCCAGCCGCCGGAGAATTCCGAACACGGCCGCGCCTGGTCCGCGGTGGAAAATCCGAGGCCGCTCAGGATTGCCGCCGCGCGGGCCGGCGCGGAGTGGGCGTCGATGTCGACCAGCCGCACCTGGATCTCGGCGATACGGTGCGGATCGGTGGCGGTTTCGGCTTCACGGAGCAGCGCGTCGCGCTCCAGATCGGCCTTCAGCACGACATCGACGAGGCTCTCCGGGCCGTCCGGCGCCTCCTGCGCCAGACTGCCGATGCGCCAGCGCGGCGGCAGGGTGATGCTGCCGGATTCGGTCGGCAGGTCGCCGCGGATCGCGTGAAACAGCGTCGATTTGCCGACGCCGTTGCGGCCGACGAAGCCGACGCGCGCGCCGGGCACGATCTGCACGGTGCTGTCGTCGATCAGGAGCCGCCCGGCAATCCGGACCGAAATATCTGTGATGGAAAGCATGCGGGGTTGTCACCGGAGCGGCCGGCAAACGCAACCCATTTATTATCGGAAAAATCTATCGGCTGATCGGCAAATTCTATCGGCAAAGCATCATTCAATGCAGCTCGTCGTCGTCGCGCCGACGCAGTTCATCCATCAACTCTCGCAGCCGGGGGGAAAGTTCTGCTTCCGGGCGCATGTTTTGTTGCAACCGTTCGCCCACGCCGTGGCAAATGGACTGGCAGGTCTTGTGATCGATTTGAACGAAACCGTTGATTCGAGAATCCATGAACAGTCTCTTTGACGAGTTCCACCTCGCAGCACTCGCAAGGTCCGAGGGTGTCGACGGATCAAGTCACAACGGCGCGATTTGTTTCCCGTGCAAGTAGTCGAATCACTTTCCAAAATTGGTTCCTTGAAAAAAAGCCCCGGCGCGGCGGCCGGGGCGTCAGTCTCGGGGGGAAGCTCAGATCAGTTCAGTAGCAGCGGTTCACCAACCGCCAGCGCGGGCCCCAAGGGGTCGGAACCAGGCGCCGCGCGTAGCAGCCGCCATATCCGCCGGCGTAATAGGCCGGG
This sequence comes from Bradyrhizobium sp. AZCC 1610, assembly GCF_036924515.1. Taxonomy (NCBI): domain Bacteria; kingdom Pseudomonadati; phylum Pseudomonadota; class Alphaproteobacteria; order Hyphomicrobiales; family Nitrobacteraceae; genus Bradyrhizobium; species Bradyrhizobium sp. AZCC 1610. The sequence goes on from NZ_JAZHRR010000001.1 coordinate 2,689,484, forward strand.
CCGCCGATGAAGACGCGCGGGCCACCCCAGCCGTGATGATGATGACGATGGTGGTGCCGGCCGCCATGGTGCCAGCCGCCGGCCGAGGCCGAGGTCGGCGCCAGCGCGGCCGCACCCAGCGAAGCTGCCGCCACTGCAACGAGCGAAAGTTTGCGTAACATGATCGTCTCCTCAAAGTTTCGGTGCCAGTTGGCACCATCAGTGAGATCGGGTCCCGTGACGCCCTGGGGCCGGCGGACGCGCGTGCCCTGCGTTCGATCGTCGTTAAGTCTACGGCCGCGATGCTGAATGAAGACGGCACGGCGGCTTCAGACAGGGTTCACCTCCGTGAAATTGCTGTAATCTTCGCCCCCGCGGCGCGTCCGCCGCACGAAAACTCGCCAAAAAGAGGTGGCAGCCGCGTCACCGGGTCGCTTGCCGTCGTGAGGTGGCGCCGATATAAGCCCCGGAACTCTCCACCCGGCGTTTTGTAAGGACGTAAGCAATGGCGATTGAACGCACTTTCTCGATCATCAAACCGGACGCGACCGAGCGCAATCTGACCGGCGCCGTCAACGCGTTGATCGAGAGGGCGGGGCTGCGGATCGTGGCCCAGAAGCGCATTCGCATGACTCGGGAACAGGCGGAAACCTTCTACGCGGTTCACAAGGCGCGTCCGTTCTTCGGCGAACTGGTCGACTTCATGACCTCGGGCCCGGTCGTGGTGCAGGTGCTGGAGGGTGAGGGCGCCGTGCTCAAATACCGTGACGTGATGGGGGCCACCGATCCGTCGAAGGCCGCGGATGGCACGATCCGCAAGGTCCATGCGAAGTCGATCGGCGAGAATTCGGTGCACGGTTCGGACGCGCCGGAGACCGCCGCGATCGAAATCGCGCAGTTCTTTTCGGGCAACGAAATCGTCGGCTGATTTATTAGGACAGCGGCGATAGGCGCCGCGCGCAACGGCTGAAAGAGCCGAGGGGGAACGCTGTGAACTGGCTGTGGCAAATTTTCGATCCTGCGACTATCTCGGCGTTCTTCACCCAGTTCCAGGCCGAGATGCAGCACCCCGCTTTCTGGGTCGCGCTCGGCAAGATCATGTGGATCAACATCCTGCTGTCGGGCGACAACGCGCTTGTCATCGCGATGGCGTGCCGGGGCTTGCCGCCGCGCCAGCGGTTCTGGGGCATGATCCTTGGCGCCGGCGTCGCCGTTCTCTTGCGCATCATCTTCACCGGTATCGTCGTGACGTTGATGGCGCTGCCGTTCCTCAAGCTGGTCGGAGGCCTCGCGTTGCTGTTTATCGCAGCGAAGCTGCTGGTGCCTGAACACGAGGGCGAGGGAGACGTGGATGCGGCTGCGCATCTGTGGGCGGCCGTGCAGATCGTGGCGATCGCCGACATTGTCATGAGCCTCGACAACGTGATTGCGGTTGCCGCCGCCGCCAACGGCAGCATTCCGCTGCTGGTCATCGGCCTTGCCATCAGCGTTCCCCTGATCGTCGCCGGCGCGGCGCTGATCATGGCGCTGCTCACGCGCCTGCCTGCCTTGGTGTGGGCCGGTGCGGGCCTGCTCGGCTGGGTCGCCGGCGAGGTGATGGCGACCGACCCCGCGATACAGCCGGCGATGCATGCGTTCTTCAACGGCCCGGTCGGTGTCGGCCTCGATGGCGTGCTGAGCTCGCTTGGTCTTGGGCTGCGTTTTGCCAATGGCGGCCACGGCGGCGAGGTGCTGCTCGGGCTCATCGGCATCGCCGTGGTGCTCGTGGCGGGATCGATCTGGCGCAGGCGGAAGCTGGAAGGCGTCGAGCACTCCGCCACCGCGTAGAGAATCAATTCTCGGCGCCGGCGGCGAGGGCGATGCGGCCTTGAAGCCTGCCGGCGCAAGGCAGGCGTGAGGTGAGTATCGGACCGATGGATGGCGATTTTGCTCGCCCTTCAGGAACGCTTCGATGCCGGGGAAATTATGCAATTTGTGTCCAAGGGATAGACACATCGAACTCCAAAGCGGCTGCCGATTGCATTCCCGCTGCCAAGGCGTGTTGGCAGCCGCTCCTTTTGGTTGCGACCATCATGAAGGATTTTTCCAATGCGTCCTTCCCGCCCGAGGTGATCTCGGTGATGGAAGTGGCGCTTGATGCCGCGGTGGCTTCACTTCCCGAGCCGGTCCAGTCCAGCCACGTTCAAGCGCTCGCCGAAGCGATCCTGCGCGCGGCCCATGGCGGAGAGCACGACCCGATCGTTCTGCAAAGACTTGCACTGCTGGAATTGCAGCTCATTCAGCGTTAATCATCGAGCGATTGGTCGGCGGCTGACGAGGCTGCCGATTGCTTTTACCGCTGCGGGGTTCCATACAGCTTCCCATGACCGAGCCGTTATTGGGGCGCAGCATCGATCGCCTCGAAGACGAGCGCTTCGTGCGGGGCCGCGGGCGCTACATCGCCGATCTCTTGGCGTCCAACGCGCTTCATGGCGTCGTCGTCCGCTCGCCGCATGCGCATGCGCGGATCGCAGCGATCAGCATCGATGCGGCGCGCAAGATGCGCGGCGTCGCCGCTGTGCTCACGGGAGCCGAACTGGCATCCGACAATATCGGCCCGCTGCCGTGCGTGGTGACCGGTATCCCGATGACAACGCCGCTCGTGGTGCCGCCCTGTCACGCGCTGGCGCGCGACGCCGTTCGTTATGTCGGCGAGCCGGTCGCGTTCGTGGTCGCGGATAGCGCCGAAGCCGCGCGCGATGCCGCCGAGGCCATCGTCGTCGACTATGCGTCGCTGCCGCCGGTCGTCTCGATCGCAGATGCCATTCTGCCGGGCGCCGCGCCGATCTGGCCGGAGGCTAGAGGCAATATCGCGTTCCGGTTCAATCGTGGCGAGATCGGTCCGGTGGAAGCGGCGATCCGCGCCGCCGCCCATGTCGTGGAATGCGAGCTGGTCAACAACCGCGTCGTCGCCGCGCCGCTGGAGACGCGCGGCGCGGTAGGGGAGTTCGATGTCGCCAGCGGCCGTCTGCATCTGATCGCCTCGGCCGCCGGCGCGCACGCGATCCGCGACCTGCTCGCCGACGATGTCTTTCGCATCGGCAGAGACAAACTTCGCGTCAGCATTCCCGACGTCGGCGGCGGCTTCGGGATGAAGAACGTTCTCTATCCGGAATGGGTGCTGGTGCTCTGGGCGGCGCGCCGCCTCGGCCGCCCGGTCACGTGGATCGGGGATCGCAGCGAGGATTTCACCGGCTCCGTCCATGGCCGCGACAGCCTCGTCCGCGCCCGCCTTGCGCTCGACCGCGATGGCCGCTTCCTGGCGCTCGACACCAAAGTCCTCGCCAATCTGGGCGCCTATGTCTCGACGCTGGCGGCGGGCGTGCCGACCAGGGCGATGGCGAGCGCGATGGGCGGCGTCTACGACATTCCGCTGATCGCATTTGAGACGAGCGGCGTGTTCACCAATACGACGCCGATCGACGCCTATCGCGGCGCCGGCAAGCCCGAGGCGAATTATCTGATCGAGCGCTGCATCGATATTGCAGCTCACCAGCTCGGGATGGATGCGCTGAAGCTGCGGCGCAAGAACATCTTTCGCCGTTTTCCCCATTCAAGCGCGATGGGGCTTATCGTCGAGCAGGGCAGCTTTGCGCACGCGATCGATCACGCGGTCAAGGCCGCGGCAGGATTCGATGCGCGCCGGCGAAGCTCGCGCAAGCGGGGCAAGCTGCGCGGCTTGGGCTACGCCTGCTTTCTCGAAACGTCGCGCGGCCAGCCCAATGAGGTGGCGGAGGTGTGTCTCGGCAAGGACGGCCTGATCGATCTGAAGGTCGGCACGCATTCCAGCGGCCAGGGCCACGAGACCACGTTCGCCCAGATCGCGGCCGATGCGTTCGGCCTGCCGCTCGAGCGCTTCCGGTTTCGGCAGGGCGATACGGATGATCTCGACTCCGGCGGCGGGCATGGCGGGGCGCGCTCCATGCATCAGGGCGGCACCGCGCTGCTGATGGCGGCCGAAGGCCTGATCGAGAATGCGCGGCGGCTTGCCGCCCGCCTGCTGCAAGCCAGTGTCGATGCCGTCAGCTATGAAGCCGGCATGCTGCGCGTGGCCGCGACCGGGCAGGAGATCAGCCTCGACGAGGTGGCGCGCGCCTCCTACCAGACGCCCGGCGACGATGTCGCGCCCGGCCTTGCGCACAAGGCGACCCACCTGTGCGACCGCTATACCTTCCCCAATGGCTGCCATATTGCCGAAGTCGAGATCGACCCCGAGACCGGGGAAGTCAGGCTCGATCGCTATGTGATTTTCGACGACTATGGTCGCCTGCTCGATCCTCGCCTGACGCTGGGACAGGTGCATGGCGGCGTCGCGCAAGGCATCGGCCAGGCGTTGTTCGAGCACGCGCTGTTCGATGCGGAGACCGGGCAGATCCTCTCGGGCTCGCTGATGGATTATGCGCTGCCGCGCGCGGACGATCTTCCCGCGTTCGAGGGTAGCCTGACGGGCGACTTTCCAAGCCGCGCCAACCGGCTGGGGGTGAAGGGAAGCGGTCAGGCCGGCGCCATCGCCGCACCCGCCACCATCATGAACGCCGTGATGAACGCACTGACGCCGCTCGGCGTGCGGCATCTCGATATGCCCGCTACGCCCTCCCGCATCTGGCGCGCGATCCGGTCGGCCGGCTCGCAAACGCCTGGACAGGACTAAGGCCGCCGCGGCGCGCTGGTGCGCTTGCTCCGCCGGCCGCTTCCTTTCGCGGGCCAGCGCCCTTCGTTGACGGCCGCGCGGACGATCTCGACCACGGTCCTGCGAACCTCGAGGAACGCCTTGGTCTGCGGCCGGTCTGCAAGCGAAACCAGGGCGCACGAACGCGTCAGCGGCGGATCGATGATGCGCCGTGCGTGATATTTCGCCGCCGCCAGGTCGGAGAGGACGGTTGCGCGGGAGAGGATCGCGCATCCCAGTCCAGCCTCGATCGCCATTCGCAATGCCGACAATGAATCGACTTCGAGCGTTTCGCTCGGAGTGATTTGATTACGAAGAACCTGGGTCTGGATGATGGCCCGCGATGCCGGCATCGGCGTCAGCCCAACCACGCTTCGTTGCGGAATGGCAGAGAACGCGATCGGGCCGGATGATCGGCCGATCAGGCTCGGATGCCCGACGAGATAGAGCTCTTCGTCGTGCAGTAACTCGACGTCCAGGCGAGCATCCCGCGGTGGATTATAGGCGAGCGCGAGATCGACCGTGCCTGAGAAGATGCGCTCGATCAGCGCCGGCGACAGCGCCTCGACGACCGTCAGATATACGCCCGGAGAGTTCTTTCGCACCGCCTTCATGACATCGAGGGCGACCATGGCGATCGCGGTATGGCTGAGGCCGAGGCTAACCGGACCGGTTGCGGCCTCGTTATAGGTCCGGACATCCTCTTCCGCCTTGCCGAGCGCCGAAAGCACGGCGCTGGCATGCTCGTAGAGCCGCCGGCCGGCCGCGGTCAGCGCGATCCCGCGCGGCCTTCGTTCGAGCAACTTGACGCCCAGATCCGTTTCGAGTGCGGCGACGTGATGGCTCAACGCCGACTGGGCGACGTTGAGCGTCTCCGCCGCCCGCGACAGCACGCCGGCGTCGGCGATGGCGATGAAATACCTGAGCTGCCGCAATCCGAGCGCCATTGAAATCGCTCCTGCCATCTAATTATCAGAATAGAATGATCTTCATATTATATTTGTCAGATGTCTATGCACGCGGCAAGCTGCCGTCACAAGTAATAACGACAACCCCGGAGGAGCGCCGGCGCATGGACCTGCCGAGCAGCGTCGTCATCAGCGAGGAGGGACCCCGCGAAGGCTTTCAGATCGAGACCGGTCCGATCGCGACGGCGGACAAGATCGCGTTGATCGACGCGCTCTCCGCGTGCGGCCTCCGTCGGATCCAGGTCGCTTCTTTCGTCAATCCCAAGCACGTTCCGGGGTGGGCCGATGCCGAGGCCGTCATGGAAGGCTTCACGGCGCGGGAAGGCGTCGAATACTCGGCGGTGTGGTTCAATGAGGCCGGGATGCTGCGCGCGTTGGCGTTCAAGCAGAAACTTGCCCTTGCCGGATTCATTTCACTGAGCGCCTCCGAACCGTTTGCGATCAGGAACCTCAATCGCGACCGTGCCGGACAGATCGAGGCGATGCGCAGATATGTGCGCGTGCATCGGGAAGCCGGCGTGTCGATTAGCAAGATCATCGTCATGGCCGCCTTCGGCTGCAACTTCGCTGGAGACATCTCGCCGGCAAAAGTCGTCGAGACGGTTGCGGACGCGCGCGCCGTCGCGCGCGAAGCCGGCGTGGCGGTGCAGGACGTCACGTTGGCAGACTCCATGGGCTGGGCCACGCCCCGGCGCGTCGCGGATGCCGTCGGCGCCGTTCGGGACCGCTTCGACGATGTGCGGATCGCGCTTCATCTTCACGACACGCGCGGGCAGGGCATCGCCTGTGCCTATGAGGGCCTGCGGCTCGGCGTCACGGCTTTCGATGCCGCGGTGGCAGGGCTCGGCGGGTGCCCGTTTGCCGGCCAGCCAGGGGCGCCAGGCAACATCGCCACCGAAGAACTTGCGCTGCTCTGCGAGGAAATGGGTATCTCCACGGGCCTGAATATCGAGGCGCTGATCGAGGCCGGGCGGCTTGCCGAGCGGATCGTCGGACACAGACTGCCGAGCGCTGCATTGCGATCGGGAACGCTCGCCGCATTCAGGAGACGGGCTGCATGACGACTTCCTCCAGACCGCTCGCGGGGCTGAAGGTGCTCGATTTCGGTCACACCATCATGGGGCCGTGCGCCGGCGTCGTATTTGCCGATCTCGGCGCCGACGTGGTGAAGATCGAGCCGGCCGACGGCGATCCGACCAGGCGGTTGCCGGGCTTCGCCGCCGGATTTTTCGCGACCTACAACCGCAACAAGCGCTCGATCGCGATCGACCTGAAGCGGCCCGAAGGACAGGCGATCGTGCATCGGCTCGTGAAGGATGCCGATGTCGTGCTGGAGAATTTCGGCCCGGGAACCATCGAACGGCTGAAGTGCAGTTGGGAGGATCTGCGCAAGATCAACCCGCGCCTCGTCTACCTCTCGATGAAAGGTTTCCTCAAAGGTCCGTACGAGAACCGCGGCGCGCTCGACGAGGTGGTGCAGATGCAGTCCGGCCTCGCCTATATGACCGGGCCGCCGGGCCGGCCGTTGCGCGCCGGAGCACCTGTCATCGACATTCTCGGCGGCGTGTTCGGCGTGGTGGCCGCGCTATCAGCGCTTCGCGAGCGCGACGCCACCGGCATCGGGCAGAAGGTTGCGAGTTCGCTGTTTGAAAGCGCGACGTTCATGCTCGGCGCGATCGTCGTGGGTAGTGCCGTGACCGGCGGACCGATGCCGCCGATGCCGGCCCGCAAGAATGCCTGGGGCGTGTACGACGTTTTCACCGCTTCCGATGGCGGCCAGGTCTTCATCGGCTGCACGTCGGATGGGCACTGGCAACGCTTCTGCGAAATTTTTGGGTTCGACGACTGGCGCGACGATCCGCGGTTTGCAGGTAACGCCAATCGTTGCGAGGCACGCGAGTGGATGCTGCCCGAATTGGAGCGGCGGATCACGCAATTGCCGCTCGATGAAATCCTTCAAAAGTGCGAGGCGGCGCGGGTGGCCTATTCGCGCGTCGGACGGCCCGATGAATTGTCGATCGATCCGCATCTGCTTGCCCATGGCGGCCTGCTTGCGACAGCCGTTTCCGGGCTGGGCGGCGGACCGCTGGTCGGAATCCCAGCACTTCCGATGGAGTTCGGCGACGGGCGCGAACGCGCAGGTCTCGACCGCCAGCCGCCGAAGGTTGGCGAGCACGCGCGCGAGATTCTGAGCGCAGCCGGATATTCGGAGCACGAAATTCTCGAACTGCGCGCGGCGGGCGTATTGGGCGAGGCTGCGAGCGTGCCCGCATAGAAGTGAAGACGAAGCGAACAAGAGCGGTCCAACCGCCTCGCGTGATGCAACATGGTCAGGGAGGAAGCGGAGTATGATTTCCGGCAAACTGGTTCGAGCGAAAGCTTGCATCCTCGGTGTGGCGACCGCGGCTCTTGCGCTGAGCGCAATCGCGTTGCCTGCAAAGGCGCAACCATATCCATCGCGGTCGATCACGATGCTGGTCGGCTATTCCGCGGGCGGGCAGGCCGACGCTCTGGCCCGGATCGTGGGTAAGCAACTCGGCGAGAACCTCAAAGTATCCGTCGTAATCGAAAACAAGACGGGGGCGAACGGCATGATTGCGGCCCAAGCGGCCGCGCGCGCCGAGCCTGACGGATACTCCATCCTCATGGTGACCGATGCAATGGTCACCATCGACCCGCACCTCGCCACCAGCAATCACTTCGACCTTTCGAAGGCCATGGAGCCGGTCGTCAGCGTCGCATGGTCGCCGCTGCTGCTTGCCGCGGCCAACAATGTGCCGGCCAATTCGGTGGCCGAACTCGTCGCGCTGGGCAAGCAAAAGACGCAGAATTTGAGCTTTGGGAGTTCGGGCAGCTCGACGCCGCACCGCCTCGCCGGCGAGATGCTGCAGAAGTACGGCGGCTTCACCATGACCCACATCCCCTACAAGGGAACAGCGGCTTCAGTGAACGATCTCCTCGGCGGGCAGATACCGCTGCTGTTCGGCGCACCGACGGCGGTGGAGCCGCTGGCGACGGCGGGCAAGATCAAGGTGCTCGGCGTCACGTCCGAGAAACGATTCCCGTTGCTGCCCAACGTGCCGGCGATCAGCGAAACTTTTCCGCAGTTCAAGATCATCAGCTATATCGGGTTCATGCTCCCAAGGAACACGCCCAGACCGGTGATCGCTACCTTGAACAAGGAAGTGAACCAGATACTTGCAACGGACACGATGCGCGCCTGGCTGGACAAGCAGGGCATGGTCGCCGTCGGTGGCATGCCTGATGATTTCAGGCGCCAGATCGAGGTCGACTATCAGGCGCGGGGTGAACTCGTCCGAGCTCTCGGCATCACCGCCGAGTGAGCGAGGCAAGCGCCTCGTCGGGTCCGTCGCCATCGTCGCCTCAAGCGCTCTTTGGTTTCTTCCGGGAAGCCCGCGCCGAAACGTTCAGTGCCGCGGCCTCGCGGATGAGCGCCTTCAACGCCTTCTCATCGATCTTGTCACCCTGATGGAAGTCGATGGCGCGCCTGGTGTTGCCTTCGAGGCTGGAGTTGAAGAGGTCTGTTGGGTCGTCCAGCGAGGCGCCCTTGGCGAAGGTCATCTTCACGACCGCCTTGTAGGTCTCGCCGGTGCAGATGATGCCGTCGTGCTCCCACACCGGAACGCCGCGCCACTTCCACTCCTCGACCACTTCGGGGTCGGCCTGCTTGATGATGCTCCTGATACGCGCGAGCATCTCGCCGCGCCAATCACCCAGCTCCTTGATTCTTGCATCGATCTGCTGAGAGGGAGAGCCTCCTGCTTTTGCTTCGCTCGCGCCGCTCTTCTTCATGCTTGTCGCTTTCTTCATGGCTGTCGCCGTTCCGCTCACAATCGTTCGCCGGGCAATTGGCTAACTTGTTTCACCCAGGCGACGAACTGAGCTTCGTCGAGGTCGTCCTCGTAAATGTCGAGGTAACGCACTTCCTTATGCTTGGACTCGCCGGGCGGAATAGGACGCAGCGATGTGCCACGAAAGAAAGTCACTTTGACGTATTTCGTGAAGCAGTGAAAGCCGAGGAACCAGCCTTGGCCTTCAACGCCATAGAACGGCGTGTTCCATTTGACTGCCTTGTGCACACCGGGGACGGTGCGCACGATCAGAGCATCGAGGTGGCGCCCGACGTCGCGTTTCCAGCCCGGCATGGCCGCGATGTAGGCCTGCACGGGGGCGTCGCCGTATCCCTTCGCGATCTGGGGATTGCCGCCCGAGAGCAGGGCGGGCTTTGCGGCAGTCTGCTTGGCGGCGGCCTTCTTTGCGGCCTTGGCCGGCCTTCTCGACGTCGTTTGCGCCATTGTGTTCGCTCCTGTCGCCGATACGTCAGCCGCTGCGCCATTTGGCGGCGTAGGGCAGGACGAACATGTAGAGGCCAGTGAACATTAGTAAAAAGAGCGGCGGCAATGGGGAGTATACCACCCACGGGGAAGGCTCCCCCAATCCCATGGCAATGAAATTGGCAACGACGGTCACCGTGAAAGCAATCGACAGCCAGCGGTGAATTTGCCGAATCCACATGTTCCAGTTCCTCCTTTGCAGACTTTGTAGACGAGCCGGAGCGTAACGCGGCGGTTCACTCCGTCCGCGCCACGAGCTCTTCCAGCTTCGCGAAGAATTGCTGCCATCCGGCGTGGGCGCCGCCAAAGGCCTGCTTCTGATCCGGCCGGAAGCCCGACTGCTCCATGCGCAGGAGGGTGCCCGTGCGCGTTGGCGTGAGCGTAAACGTCACCACGCTCTGCAGGTTGAAGGCCGCATCCTCGTGCTTGAAATTCCAAGTGTAGGACAGTTCCTTGTTCGGCTCGATGGCGAGCACCTCGCAGTCCATCACGCCGCCCCATTCGCCGCGAAGATTGAAACGGTGACCCACGGCAGGCTTGAAGTCGTTCTTCATCAGCCATTCCTCCATCAGGTGTGGTTGCGTGAGCGCGCGCCAGAGCTTTTCCGGCGGATGCGGCATCTCGCGTTCGACGACGACGGTGCGCGTTTCAGTCGCTGTATTGGTCATTGGTCCATCCGTTTGAGCAGGTCTTCGAGGTGGTCGAATCGGTTTTGCCAGAAGCCGTGCATCTGGCTCGTCCAGTCGATCAGCGGGGCGAGGGCGCTGAGCTGGGCGCTATAGTGCGTCTGTCGGCCTTCGTGGCGGTCGCGTACCAGCCCAGCCTGCTTGAGAACGCCGAGATGTTTTGAGACGGCCGGTTGCGAGATCCCGGCCCGCGCCGTCAGGGCCCCCACCGTCTGCTCTCCTTCGCGGCACAGCCGCTCGAAGATCGTCCGGCGGGTAGGATCGGCGAGGGTTCTGAACAGCACGTCGTGAGCGTTCGGCATCTGAGATCGATAACCTCTGGGTTATTGATCGACGCATAACCACTGAGATATGGGTTCGTCAAGCGATAAGGCGGGCCAACGACAGAACTCCATAAAGGGAACCAGCGGTTCCCCCAGCTTACTATATCCCGCTGGTTATGCATCGACGTCTGGTCCCGCGACCGCCCGCGAAGCAGAACTGTAGACGCGAACGCCGACGAGATGATCGTTGGCTCGTTGTCGAAGACGGGCGGCATGACCATGTACAAACTGGGAGGTGAGGCTCATGGAAGATGCTGGCCGTCAGGCCCATTGGGAGAACGTCTACACGACGAAGGGCGAGAACGAGGTCAGCTGGTTTCAGCAAAGCCCGGCGCCTTCGCTCGAATTGATCGTGCAGGCGGGCACCACCCACGCGTCAGCGATTATCGACATCGGCGGCGGCGCTTCGCGGCTGGTCGACAATCTCGTTGAGCAAGGGTTTGAGGATGTTACCGTGCTCGATCTGTCGGGCGCGGCGCTGGCTGCCGCCAAAAGCCGCCTTGAGAGCCGCCTTGGCGCCGGCGCCGAACGGGTTAGCTGGATTGTCGCGGACGCCACCACCTGGGAGCCGGCCAGGCCCTATGACATCTGGCACGACCGGGCGGCGTTCCATTTTCTCACCGACGCAAGCGATCGCGCGGCCTATATCGCCCGCCTCGAGCGGGGCCTGAAAATCGGCGGGCACGCCATCATCGCCACCTTCGCGCCCGATGGCCCCGAAAAGTGCAGCGGCCTGCCGGTCGCGCGTTACGACAGTGCGAGTCTCGGACGGACGCTCGGCGCCACGTTCAAGCTCGTCCACACCCAACGGCACGAGCACGCAACGCCTTGGGACTCCCGGCAGAACTTCCAGTTCAGCGTATTCAGGCGCGACGGCTGATTCGGATCGGCGATCGCCGCGTTAGTGCGCCATGCCGCGTGCCACTTCGTAACAGGCCTCCATGCAGCGGCGGCAGCTTTCCGCGCAGATGCGGCAATGTTCATGCATGGCGGCGTGCGTCTGGCACTCCTCCGCGCAAAGCCGGCAGGCGGCGGCGCATACGCTGAGCATGCGGCGCATCACTTCGTCATCGGAACCTGTCCGGCGGGTCATGATGCGGCCGGTGATGTTGCAGATGTCGGCGCAATCCAGATCCAGGCGGATGCATTGGGTCAGCTCCTGCACCATGCGCTCCGACAGGCAGGCGTCGGCACAGGAGGTGCAGGTCTGTGCGCAGGAGTAGCATTCCTCGATGCAGCGGATCAGGGCGTCGTTGATCTGGCCCTGGACGGCCGGGTGGGTACCGATCATTTCGCGGGCGTGCATGGTGAGCTCCTTGCTTGAAGGTTGGCCGCAAACGGGGCGTCCGCTATTCCAAGCCGCGGCCAGCGAAAATGTTCTGGCCTCCGGCAAGAATGAATGCCGGCGGGGCCTGGATGGGCCGGTCGATCCAACGCAATGCGGCGCAGCCCGATCGGATTATGTTAACGAAACCCGCGGTTTCGTGATGGAACTTGGCTTCCCATCATGGGCCGGATTGTGCAAAGTTGCCCCCGTGAAACGCTCGATCCACCTTTGCCGGCTGCTGGCGGTCCTTTTGATCGCAGGCCTCGTATTTGCCCCGCTCGCGGCGCGGGCGAACGTGGATTCAATGGCATCGATGACCATGGCCACCATGGCCGGCGACGCAGCGGCCATGTCCGACGACATGCCGTGCTGCCCGGACAAATCGGCGCCTGTCGATTGCGGCCAGTGCCCGTTGATGGCGCTCTGCGTGTCGACGACGTTGCAGGCGCCGCTGCCGGCCGGCGTTGCCGAATTCCAGCCGGTCATTCTGCGAATGCTGCGTCCCGGCAGCGATCCCGAGGTGGAAAGCCTCGGCTATTCACCCCCTCCTAGACCGCCCCGATCTCTGGACCTTTTGGCGTAACGCCAAAATCGCGCGGCGCTTCGTGGCGTCCGCTTGATGCTGCCATGGCAGCTAACCAGAGATCGAGTTATCAACATGAAGTTCAATCAGTTTTTGCGCAGCCTGCGGGTCGCGCTGATCGGCGCTGCCTTGACGTGCGGCCCGACCGTCGCGTTCGCGGATATCAAGAATTACGAGTTCAAACTCGTCGAACCGACCGTGAAGACCGGTCCCGACAAACCCATCGCCGTGAAGCTCGTCGACAAGACCACAGGCAAGCCCGTTCCGAACGCGGTGATTTTCGCGACGCGGCTGGATATGGCCCCGGATGGAATGCAGGAGATGGCCACCAAGCTTACCCCGGTGCCAGGAACAGAACCAGGCACCTATGGCTTCAAGGCCAATTTCAGCATGGCCGGTCGGTGGCAATTGTCACTCGCCGCCAAGGTGCAGGGTGAACCCGGCACGGTCGAAAGCAAGCTCGTCATTCAGGCCGACCAATGAAACGGTCAGTCCTGATCGCCCTCGCGGCTGCCGCCATCGGGGCTGCGGCGGTGGCCGGCGTCGTCTCGCGTTCATTCATCTTGTCGAGCGGAGATTCCAAGCACGCTCATGTCGTCGCGCAGGCCGAACCGTCTGCTGCCGCGATCTATTATCAGGATCCGGATGGCAAGCCTTTCTATTCGCTGACGCCGAAGAAGACGCCTGATGGCCGCGACTACCGCGCCGTCCCTGCGGGCGCAGACGTAAGTTTCGACGATCCGGCGGAAGTGACGGCTGCACCGACTGCCGATCGCAAGATCAAATACTACCGCAATCCGATGGGCCTGCCGGACGTTTCGCCGACACCCAAGAAGGATTCGATGGGGATGGATTACATCCCCGTCCACGAGGGCGAGGACAGCGACGACGGATCGGTCAAAGTTTCGCCCGGAAAGATTCAGCGCACCGGCGTCAAATCGGAGCCGGCCGCCCTCCGTCCGATCCGGACGGTCGTGCGCGCGCCAGGTACGATCCAGCTCGACGAGCGCCGTGTCTCGGTCATCGCGATGCGCTCGGAAACCTACCTGCAATCGGTCGCCGACGTCACGACTGGTACCTTCGTCAAGAAGGGACAGCCCCTGATGCAGGTCTACAGTCCGGCAGTTTCCAGTGCGGCCGCCGAGTATGTGACGACATTGACGTCCAGGACTACGGCCGGCGAGCCCTCCTACGGACGCGGCTCGCGGCAACGGTTGATGAATCTCGACGTGCCCGACGCGGTGATCACCGCGATCGAACGGACGCGGATCGTTCCTGTGACCGTCGAGTGGTCGGCTCCGCGTGACGGCATCGTGCTGGAACGCAACGCGGTCCAGGGCATGCGAGCTCAACCAGGCGACGTACTCTTCCGCGTCGCCGATACGTCCGTGGTCTGGGCGATGATCGACGTAGCCGAGCGCGACCTCGGCGCGCTTGCGGTCGGACAGCCCGTCACCGTTCGGGCGCGCAGCTTCCCCACGCGGGACTTCTCCGGACAAATCTCGGTCATCTACCCCCAGGTCAACCGCGAGACACGGACAGCCCGCGTTCGGGTCGAACTCGACAATCCAGATCTCGCGTTGCTGCCGGACATGTACGTAGATGCCGACATCGATATTGGCGGCTCGGAGCCCGTTGTGTCGGTTCCCGACAGCTCGGTGCTTGATACGGGCGCTCGGCAGGTCGTCCTTGTCGACAAGGGCGAGGGCCGGTTCGAACCTCGCGACGTCAAGATCGGCCGTCGGGGAGGCGGGCTAATCGAAATCCGCAGCGGGGTGAAAGACGGCGAGCCCGTTGTCGTTGCGGCCAATTTTCTGATCGATGCGGAGAGTAACCTCAAGGCCGCTCTCAAGGGCTTTGCCGAGGGAGCGCAGCAATGATTGCCCGCTTGATCGCCTGGTCGGCGCGTAACCTGCTGCTGGTGCTGTTCGGCACCGGCTTCGCGGCCGCAGCGGGTATCTACGCGCTCGTCCATCTGCCGCTGGACGCCATCCCCGACCTCTCTGACACGCAGGTCATCGTGTACACGGAGTACCCCGGCCAGGCGCCCCAGGTCATCGAGGACCAGGTCACCTATCCCCTGACGACGGCGATGCTGACGGTACCGAAGTCGAAAGTGGTTCGCGGCTTCTCGTTCTTCGGCGTCTCGTTTGTCTACGTCATCTTCGAGGATGGTACCGACATCTATTGGGCGCGCTCGCGGGTGCTCGAATTCCTGAACGGCGCGACCTCACGCATTCCCGCCGGCGTGACGCCGACTATCGGCCCGGATGCGACCGGTGTCGGCTGGGTTTACCAATATGCTATCGTGTCGAAGGAGCTGAACCTTTCCGACACCCGCACGATTCAGGACTGGAATCTGAAGTTCGCGCTCGCCAAGGCCGAAGGCGTCGCGGAAGTGGCGAGCGTCGGCGGCTTCGTCAAGCAGTACAACGTGATCCTCGATCCGCAGCGCATGCGCGACCGCGGCATCACCATGCAGAAGATGCGCGAGGCGATCCGTGCCAGCAACGCTGACGTTGGCGGCCGCACCGTCGAGCTGTCCGAATTCGAATACGTCATCCGTGGCAAGGGCTACCTGAAGAGCATCAACGACCTCGGCAACGTCGTGCTGAAGGTTAGCAATGGCACGCCCGTCCTGGTGCGCGACGTGGCGAGAGTCGAGCTCGGCCCTGACGAGCGGCGCGGCATCACCGAACTCAACGGGGAAGGCGAGGTCGCGAGCGGCATCGTGCTGCAGCGCTTTGGCGTCAATGCGCTGGACGTGATTCAAAACGTCAAGAAGCGCTTTGCGGAAATCGCTTCCAGCCTGCCGAAATCGGTCGAGATCGTGCCGGTCTATGACCGCTCCAACCTGATCAATGCCGCCATCGACACGCTCAAGAACACGTTGCTGGAGGAATGCATCATCGTGGCGCTGGTGTGCATTGTGTTCCTGCTGCACGTCCGCAGCGCGCTGGTCGCCATCCTGATGCTGCCGGTCGGCGTGCTGATGGCCTTCGGTGCGATGAAACTGCTGGGGATTGGCTCCAACATCATGAGCCTCGGCGGCATTGCGATCGCGATCGGCGCCATGGTCGATGCCGCGATCGTCATGATCGAGAATGCCCACAAGCACTTGGAACGGGCGGAGCCCGGGAAGTCCCGAGTGACGATCCTGATCGAGGCGGCCGCGCAGGTCGGGCCGGCGTTGTTCTTCAGCCTCTTGATCATCACCGTATCGTTCATGCCGATCTTCACGCTGGAGCAGCAAGAAGGGCGGCTGTTCAGCCCGCTGGCCTTCACGAAGACCTTCGCCATGGCTGCCGCCGCGCTGCTCTCGGTGACGCTTGTGCCAGCGCTGATGGTGATCTTCGTCCGCGGCAGAATCGTTCCCGAGCACAAAAATCCGATCAACCGCTTCCTGATCTGGATCTATCGGCCCGTCATCAAGGGCGTCATGCGCGCCAAGATGCTGGTCATCCTGCTCGCGCTCGCAATTCTGGCCGTGAGCGTCTGGCCCGCGCGCCAGCTCGGCACCGAATTCATGCCGAATCTGAACGAGGGCACGCTACTCTACATGCCGACGACATTGCCGGGCATCTCGATCACCAAATCCGCTGAGCTGATGCAGACCCAGGATAGGATCATCCGGTCGTTTCCGGAAGTCGAATCCGTCTACGGCAAGGCAGGCCGCGCCGCGACCGCAACCGACCCGGCGCCATCGGAAATGTACGAGACCATCGTCAATCTCAAGCCGAAGCAGGAGTGGCGGGCCGGCGTGACGATCGACAGCCTGATCGCGGAGATGGACAAGGCATTGCAGTTTCCGGGCGTCTCCAACGCTTGGACCATGCCGATCAAGGCCCGGATCGACATGCTGTCGACCGGCATCCGCACCCCGATCGGGGTCAAGGTGATCGGCACCGATCTGGTCGAGATCGACAAGCTCGCCAAGCAGATCGAGCAGGTCCTGAAGGCTGTCCCTGGCACCTCGTCCGCCTACGCCGAGCGTGGCATCGGCGGCTATTATCTGGAGATCACGCCGGACCGCGAAGCGATGGCGCGCTACGGCATCATGGTCCAGGACGTCCAGGACACCATTGCAACGGCGCTTGGCGGGCAGACGGTCACGACGACAGTCGAGGGCCGCCAGCGCTTCTCAGTCAACATGCGCTACCCCCGGGATTTGCGCGACAATCCAAAGGCGATTGCAAGCGACGTGCTGGTGCCAATGCCGGCCGGCGGCGCCGTCCCGCTCGGCGAAGTCGCAAAGATCGCCCCCGCGCGCGGGCCGTCCTCGATCCGCACCGAGAACGGCCAGTTGGCGACCTACATCTATGTCGACATCCGCGACCGCGACCTCGGCGGCTACGTGGCCGACGCCCAACGGGCTGTGCAGTCCAGCATCCAGTTTCCACCCGGCTACTATGTGATGTGGAGCGGCCAGTACGAATATCTCGAACGCGCCACGGCAAGGCTGAAAATCGTCGTTCCCGCGACGCTGCTCATTATTTTCCTGCTCTTGTACCTCAATTTCCGGTCCGTCACCGAGACGATGATCGTGATGCTGTCGCTGCCGTTCGCGCTGGTCGGCGGGTTCTGGCTGATGTGGTGGCTCGGCTTCAATCTTTCGGTGGCGGTCGCAGTCGGCTTCATTGCGCTCGCCGGCGTAGCCGCCGAGACCGGTGTCGTGATGCTGATCTACCTGAACCAGGCGCTCGCCGAAATCAGGGCCCGCCGCGACGCCGAAAACCAGCCGCTGACGAAGCGTGATCTCTACGATGCCATCATGGAAGGCGCGGTGGAGCGGGTGCGGCCGAAGATGATGACGGTGGTGGCCATCATGGCCGGGCTGCTCCCGATCATGTGGAGCAGCGGCACCGGCTCGGAGATCATGCAGCGCATCGCGGTGCCGATGATTGGCGGCATGGTCTCCTCGACGCTGCTGACGCTGATCGTGATCCCCGCGATCTTCGGTCTGGTGAAGGGATTTGGGCTGAAGGATACGGACGATTCTGCCGGGGCCCCGCCGTCGATCGCTGTCGCACCTCGAAAAGTTCCCGAGCTTGCCCAATGAACAAAGTGGACAAGGAACTTCCTGGCCTCGGATTTTTTCGGCTCGATGCAGAGACTGTAACCAAATCCGCCGGATCGTCGAACTAACGAGATAGCAGGCATGACGACCCTCGAAATCGAACTCAAGGCCCTCATGCTTGCGAGCCTGGACGGTAACGCGGCATCGCACCGCTTGCTGCTCGATCGGTTGAGCCGTCGCCTGCGTGCTTACTACAAGACCAAACTCATCGCAGTCGGCAGAGGAATAGCGGAGGCGGAAGATTTGGTGCAGGAAGCCATATTGGCGATCCACCTCAAGCGGCATACCTATGATTCGCGGGAGCCACTCACGCCTTGGGTGCACGCCATCGCACGCTACAAACTGATCGATTTTTTGCGCCGCAATCGCGCGTCGCTCGCCGAGATGCCGATCGACGCGGCCGATGAGGTCATGGCACATGATGACAATGCCGACGCCGAAAGTACGCATGATATCCGGCGGCTTATGCAGCGGCTGCCGGAAGGCATGCAATGCGCGATCGAGGCCGTAAAACTTGATGGGCTGAGCGTCGCCGAAGCCGCGAATCGATGCGGTCTCTCCGAGTCGGGCGTAAAGGTAAATATTCATCGCGGGCTCAAAGCGCTCGCTGCGCTGATCGCCCGGGAAACGCGAACATGAAGACGGATGATCTGGTTGCGCTGCTGAGCACGAACCTTGAGCCGGCCGACCGGAATTCGGTCGTTCGCATGCTTTGCGTCGCCATTGCCGCAGGGTCGATCGTGGCGATCGGCATCGCATTTGTCGGCTTGGGCTTCCGCGCCGACCTGACGACGACCCGCGCGCTGATATTTCTTGCCGTAAAGCTCGCTTTCGCAATCGGTGTCGTCGGTCTCTCTCTGGCTTACTTGACGAGGCTGGCACACCCCGGCGGGGAACGAAAAATCTCGCCCCTCTTAATCGCTGTGCCGTTTCTCGTCGTTCTGGTTCTTGCCGCAATCAGCCTTGGATCCACGCCCCGCGCGCATTGGGAAAGGATGATCGTGGGCGATGAATGGCTGGAATGCCTTCTCTCCATTCCGGTCATTGCGATCGTTCCCTTCGCCGTTTCAATTTGGGCCGTGCGAAAGGGTGCTCCCACCAATCTTTCGCGAGCCGGCGCGTTCGCAGGCCTCATCGCGGGAGGCGTCAGCGCAATGGCTTATGCGCTCCATTGTACGGACGATTCGCTGCCGTTTATCGCCGTCTGGTATGGCGGAACGATTGTACTGTGCACCCTGGCAGGTGCGGCATTGGGACCGCGGCTGTTGCGCTGGTGAGCAGCGAAATTGAAGCGCTTCACGAGGGCGTGACCGGCGTCGCTGCGACGCCAAGGTGTGGCCGCCCAGCAGCCAGAGATTGAGATGCGCTCATGTTTGGTTTCCCCGCTCTGAGCGGTATCGCGCGGAGCGCTTGAGCAACGCCATCCCGATCAATCAGGAGCGTAGGTACTTGATCGATGCCGCAATCCCGAGCACAGCGAAGGCGAAAATCGCGAGGTGATAAACCCCCATCGCCACCATCATGCCGGAGCCCATCGCTGTCATATCCATGGTCATGAATTGCCTCCAACATTCGCAGTTCGAGGAGATGACGGTCGGCAAAGATAGCATGGATGAAGCGGTCGCGCCGACCATTTCCATTGAGTGGATCGGCGGTGGCCGGACGCGCTTGAAAGGCGAGTTAACGGTGGATGGCCTTGCAGGTTCGCAGGCGCAATATCGAACCCGTGATCTTGCGGAAATCCAACGCCTTGTTTTCACGTCGGCGTGAGCCTGTAACCGGATGACAATCGGCTCCGAACTCATGGTTAGAAGCGCACATCAAAGGCGCTTTCAAACATCATGGAGCCGGAACATGTCAACCAAACACCTTCTCACGATGTCCCTCTTGTTGCCGCTCGTGGCGGTCTCCGCGACTGCACAGGCAGGCTCGACCATTACCGATAAGAGTTACTGGCCGAGCGAGGCCATGCAGAGCACGCCGTTCAGGGCTGGCGCGCGAACCGACGCGTATTCTGCGTTTGCCTACGATCGAGCAACGTCGCGTTTTGAGCCCGCAACCACCAACAGGGGCGGATCGGCATTCCGTTATCAGGGCGGTCCGAAGGGCCGTTGATGTTGCGCGGGCGCAGTATCGCAGAGCGAGGGTCGCGGCCGACGCCCTTTGACGCGACCTGAAGCACAAGAGGTTGCGGATAATCATCTACCTCCCGCAACCGTCCTCGTTTCACCGCGGAAGGAGAGAGCATTCCAATGACGTTATTTCAGCACGACGACACCCCAATGGGCGGGACCTCACTGGGCACCACTTTGGGCAATTATTTCGCTCGCTATCGGATGGCGCTGTACGTTGTCTTTGCAACGGCAGTTTCCTTGAGTGTCGCCTGGAACTGGAATTGGCTGACAGGCGCCGAGATATTTCGCATCATGGCGTCTCTGCCGTGCACGTTCATGATGCTCATGTGCATGAAGCGCGCGGCTTGCAGGTAACCCTTCAACAGGCGGTTGTTTCGCGAGATGTCTGAGGTGAGCCAATGATGGACAATATGATGCCCGGAATGATGTGGGGCATGGGGTTCATCTGGTTGTTGGTCGTGATCGTCTTGATCTTGGCGGCCGCGGCACTGATCAAGTACCTTCGCACCGGGAGCAGGGACGGTCGGCAATGAACAAGCTCATTGTCATTGGGCTTTCAACGATTGCACTGGCATCTCCGTCGGCAGCCCAGCACAGCGACGTCGCGCGGGGTCAACGGGATTTCCGCATGTGCGCGCCATGCCATTCGCTTGAGGCGGACCAAAACATGACGGGGCCGAGCCTTGCCGGCCTCTGGGATCGCAAGGCCGGCTCGTTGCCGAGCTTCGAACGCTACTCCGATGCTCTCAAATCGTCCGGCATTATCTGGGACGATCGCTCGTTGGACGCCTGGTTGACCGATCCCGACCGCATGGTGCCGGACAATGAAATGCCGTTTAACGGCATCAAGGCCCCGCAGCGCCGTGCAGACCTGCTCGCGTTTCTGAAGGAAGCAACAAAACCGGGAGCCGCGCCGGAGCGGTACGCTCAAGGGCAAATGGGAGGCATGGGCGGGATGATGGGTGGAATGATGGGCGGCGGCCGCATGCCCAATTTGAAAAGCCTGGAGTCGAACATGCAGGTGAAGACGATCACCTACTGTCGCGACACCTATCGGGTGACTACGGCCGACGGCAAGACCCGCGCATTTTGGGAACGCAATCTGCGCCTGAAAACCGATTCCGGCAAAGATGGCCCGCAAATTGGCGCGCCGGCCCTCGTGCCCGCGGGAATGATGGGGGACCGGGCAGATGTGATTTTTGCCGCCCCGGAAGAGATCAGCAAGTTGATCGAGGCGCGGTGCTGAGAGAGAACTGGCATTGAAGGCGTTCGACGGTGGCAGGACCGGCTGAAACCGGCGTGCAAATCCATCAGCGGCGGCTCCCATCCCCCAACTTGTGATGTCCTTCACCATCGCCGCAGAAAAGATCAGATAAGATTGGTTTACCCGAAGCATTTTGCGTGGGGCGCACGTATCCGTGGATCCGTTTTAGTCTCTGGATCCCATTTGCACACTCCCTCCCAGGAGGAGCACATGCCAGATCTTGCAAGAAGTCATGCCGCGGTTATTGGCGCCGGCATGGCCGGTCTTACGGCCGCTCAGGCGATCTCCAGGCATTTCAGGAAAGTCACGATCATCGAGCGGGACGTGCTTCCCGCCGAGGCAGAGCCCCGAAGCGGCACGCCGCAGGCCCAGCATGCCCATATACTGCTCGCGGGCGGGCTGCAGGCGCTGCAGACCCTGTTTCCGGGATTTGAGAACGATCTGGCGGAAGCGGGCGCCGTGAAGATCCGCACCGGGAAGGATATGAGGTTCGAGCGCCCCGGCTTCGATCCTTTCCCGATTCGCGATCTCGGCTTCGACATTTTCTGCATGTCGCGTCCGCTGCTCGAAGCCGTTACGCGACGACGCGTTCAGCAGAGTCCGAACATCGACATTTGCGTGCGTTCCCGCGTGACCGGGCTTGTCCCCTCGCGTGATGCAACGCGGATCGAGGCGGTCCGGTATGATGGCGAAGATGGTCCTGTGACCCTGGAAGCCGACCTGGTGGTTGAAGCCTCCGGCCGCTGCGGCCTGACGCTGCGGCTGCTCGAAGAGCTTTCTCTGCAGAAGCCCGAAGAAACCGAGATCGGCATTGATCAGGCCTACGCGAGCACCATCGTCGAGCGACCAATCGATCACAATGCCGACTGGCTGGGCAATATCGTCCTGCCGTCCGCACCGGCCAGCAGCCGCGGGGCGTTCCTGTTTCCGATCGAGAAGCAGCGATGGCTGCTCTCCGTCGGAGGCAATCATGGTGATGCGCCTCCGGGCGACCGCGCGGGATTCATGGATTTCGTCATGAGCCTGCGCACCCCGACCATCTATGACGCGGTCAGGGACGCGCGACCGCTGACTGATATCGTCCGCTACCAGCTGCCTTGCAGCACACGGCGGCATTTCGAGCGCCTGGAGTCTTTCCCGGCAGGGCTGCTCGCGATAGGCGATGCCCTCTGCCGCTTCAATCCAGTGTTCGGCCAGGGCATGAGCGTGGCCGCGCAGGAGGCCGTGATCCTGGACCGGTTGTTGGCGGAAGATGTCCCCATGGAGCGCCTGGCGCGTGACTTCTTCGCTGCTATCCAAGACACCATCGCGACGCCGTGGGGCGTTGCCGTGAGCGATTTCGCCTATCCCGCCACGCGCGGCGTTCCGCCCGCCGACCTCGCGCAGCGCCTGCAATATGGTGTGGCCCTGACCAAGCTCGCCGCGCAGGATCCCGAGGTGCACCGGCTGACGGTGGAAGTCTCGCAACTGCTCAAGCCGCAGGCCGCGCTGCGCGAGCCAGCGCTCGCGGCGCGCGTGATGGCGCTGATATGACAGGCAATGCGGGAGGCCGCAGTGGGCGTTGGTAAGGCTCGCATTGCTGGAGTTGCAGATCGTTCTGCGCAAAGTAAGGTGGCGTAACGATCATCGCTGCCACTTCGGTCCGGGCTGGAGGGCGCCGTGGAGAATGGAAGCCGCCAGCGGCAGTACGTACAGTTGACGTGTCGGATTGAGCCTTTCCCGGGCTTCATATCGTGATGGACAGAGGAGGCGTCCGAAGTCGTCACATCAAACAATCCGGCTCCGAGGAAACGAGACCGAGGAAACCAGAATGGGTTTCTACAACGACCATATCCTGCCGCGGGTTTGTGATCTCGCGATGCGCAACAAGCAGCTGCGGCCGTATCGCGAGCGGGTGATCGGTGCGGCCGAGGGGCGGGTGATCGAGATCGGGATCGGCTCGGGCCGGAACTTGCCGTTCTATCGATCACCGGTGAAGGAGGTGTTGGCGCTGGAGCCGTCTGCGAAGCTGATTGCGATGGCTCGACATGCGCTACGTCCGGGTATGCCGGTCAACTTCATCGAAGCTTCTGCAGAAGCCATTCCACTCGATGATCGCAGCGTTGATACCGTTGTCACCACCTGGACCTTGTGCAGCATTCCAGATGCCGCCATGGCGCTCACCGAAATGCGTCGCGTGCTTCGGCCGGGCGGCAAGCTTCTGTTCGTGGAACACGGCATGGCGCCGGACAAGAATGTCCGGCGATGGCAGGACTGGCTGACGCCTGCCTGGAAACGCATCGGCGGAGGCTGTCACCTCAATCGACCTATCCAGACCATGATCGAGAGCGCCGGCTTCAGGATTGATCGGGTGGAAACGGGCTACATGCCCGGACCCAAGCCGATGACCTTCATGTACGAGGGCAGCGCGCGACCAGGGTAGTCGGCCGGCGCAGTTTCCGTTCCGGCCTTTGTGCTACGCCGCGCGCACCTGACCGAGAAATGCGTCGACCTGCTCGCGTAGTTGCTGCGATTGCCGCGACAGATTGCCGGCGGCGGCCTCGACCTGGTTTGCTGCGATACCGGTGGCTGCGGCGCCCTCGGTCACGCCGCCGACATTGGCGGATACTTCCTGGGTGCCGGACGCGGCCTGTTGCACATTGCGCGCGATCTCCTGGGTCGCGGCGCCCTGCTGCTCGATGGCGGACGCAATCGTCGTTGCGATCTCGCTGATTTCGCCGATCGTCTTGCCGATCGCCTCGATCGAGACGACGGATTTCTGCGTCGCCCCCTGGATAGCGGCGATCTGGGAGGCGATTTCCTCGGTGGCCTTTGACGTTTGCTCGGCCAGGCTCTTCACCTCGGCCGCGACGACGGCAAAGCCCCTGCCGCTGTCGCCGGCACGCGCCGCTTCGATGGTAGCATTGAGCGCCAGCAGATTGGTCTGCGAAGCGATGTTGTTGATCAGCTTGACGATGTCGCCGATCCGCTGGGCCATGGCCGCAAGTCCCTGAATCTCGGCGTTGGTGCCTTGCGCTTCCTGTACGGCTTTTGCCGCAATCGCCGCCGACTGGGTGACTTGCCGGCTGATCTCGCTGACGGAAGCGGACAGTTCTTCCGTGGCTGTTGCCACCGTCTGCACGTTGCTCGACGTTTCCTGTGCGCCCGACGCCACGGCTGACGCCTTGTTGGTGTTCTCGGTCGCGACGGCTGCCATTCTTTCGGCGGTGGCGCGCATCTCGACGATCGAGGCGGCAACCGCATCGAGCACGCTTGTGGCATTCCGGTCGAAGCCTTGCGTCAGCGTTTCCATCGCCTGCTGGCGATGCTCCTTCTTCTCTTGTTCGGCCCGTTGCTCGGTTGCCAGTGCGCTCGCCCTGATGGCGTTGTCGCGGAACACCGCGACCGATCGCGCCATCTCGCCGACCTCGTCGGCGCGCGCAAGCGCCGGAACGTCGATCGACATGTCGCCACCGGCGAGGCGCCGCATGGCAGCCGTCATCGCGGTCAAGGGACGGATGATGCGGCGCGACAGGATCCAGATCGAACCGACGCCGACAGCGATACCAAACAGCGTGACGAGGGCGACGAGAATGAGCTGCGTCCATGCCGCTGCAGCCTTGGCCCCCGCGTGGCCGTTGGTGATTTCGACCGCGGCATCCTTGATCCGGACGATGGATCCGAGCGCCGGATTCGACGCGTCGTACCATTGCTGGACCGTCATCGGATAGGCGGTGCCCGCCGCACCGGTTTTGTAGACCGTATCGGTTTGAGTCTTGAAATGGCCGAGGAAGTTTTGCTCCGCGGCGGCCACCGCAGATACCAGCGGCGACGCCGCGCCGGCAGTCAGATCGCGTATCGTCTGCCAGTTCGACTGCACATGCCCCCGCCAGTTGGCGATGTCGCGCTGCTGCTCGGTCGATAGCGCGCGGCTCGCCGAGATGTTGCCGGCGTGGACGGCGCGTTCGCGGCCGGCATATTCGCGCATCAGGAACGCGCCTTGCTTGACCATCGTAAGCTCGCCGACGATGGCGTCTTCCTTGCTGATCTCGCGCGAGGCCGCGGTCCAGAGCGATTGAATTCTGGTCAAGAACTCGGAGACGGTCGGATACCAGGATTTCAGCAGGTCGGCATCGCGCTGCTCCTTCGGAGACTGAAGGGCGGAATCCGCGCTGCGGCGAAGCTGCTTTACACGTTCATAGGCCTGCTCGATATCGGCAATCAGCTTCTTGCCCTCCGGCGTCGCGGTGGCGGCAATTTGCCTGAGCGCCGGAGCCAACACAGCATCGCCCTGCGAACGGCGCTTCTGAATCAACTCGCGCGTCTCGGCGTTTGTCGGAGCAGGGGCCTGCAGCGCGGTATTGGTCTGGCCGCGCTCAAGCTGAATGCTCTCCAGTCCCTTGAGCAGTTGATCGGCGTTTGCATTCACCTCGGCGACGCGGACGGCGGCCGCGTAGCTGCGCCAGGCATCTGTTCCGGCAATGCCGCAGGAGATCAGGACCAGTGCCGAGAGCACGCCAACGATGACGGCGAGGGTGGTCTTGACGGTGAGGGTGCCCGAAAGGGCCTCGCGCTTGGCATGCATGGGGATACCTTCCGGTGGCGGCCCCTGACGACGGCCTCTTTGTTTCTACCAGCCCGCCGTTACCAAGCCGCTAATTGGAGCGCCAAGTTGTAGTGCCAAGGCTCTGTTTTAAAATCCTTTTCGGCATTTTCTGATATTCACGGGGACGCGCTGCGCCCTTTAGGTTGCAGGCGCCGGCGGGATGATGGTGTGCGGCATGGGGACGAGATTCTCACTTCCGCACGATCGAGCCGGCGCGGCCGACCAGCCGCGCCAGTTGCTTGAACCGGCTGCCGACGCGATCGGCGACGAGATCGACCATGCGGTGTTCGAACACCAGCATCAGCTTGCGGCTGCCGCTGCGGAAATGCGTTGCGGGCAACACGCCGGTGCGCGCCGCCGAAATCAGATGCGCGACGCGGAACGCCGCGCCGAGAATGCGGGCGCGTTCATCCATCGCCGGCGGCACCAGCTCACGGATGCGCGCTGGCGGTTCGTTTTCCTCGCTCAAGCCGGCGTAGCGGTAGAACACCGACAGCGCGACAAAGGCGCGGCCCTGATGGCTGATCGAGCCGAAATTGCCGTTGGTGATCAGGCTCAGCGTTTCCTCGCCGCGGTGGTCGGGATGCACGCGCCAACCGACATCGGACAGCAGGCAGGCGGCGTGGCGCAGGCGGCGGTCCTCCGCGGTCTCGCGCAGCTTCACGACTCGCACCAGCCGATCGGTCCATGCGACCAGTTCCTCGGCGTGGCGCGCGGAGCGCGACAGCAGCCCGTTCAGGGTTTGGGCTGCGCAGATGAAGCCGTCCTTGGCGCGCTCCTGCGGCGGCAGCATCTCGTAGAGCAGGCCCTCGCGCACGCCGAAGGTCGAAAACACGATCGTCTTCGGCTTGCCGACGCGGATGATGTATTCGAGCACCAGCGCCGCATAGGTGAGGAGCGGACGCCGCGCGTCGGCGACCACTTCGATATCGGCGAGCATGTTGGCCGCCACGAGCCGGCGCAGGCGCCGCGCGAAATCCAGCGCGTCGGCGGCGGGCAGCGAGTAGCCGTGCATCACCCGCAGCGGATAGCCGCTCTGGAGGATGTGGATGCGCGCCAGCGCGCGCCAGGTGCCGCCGACCGCGTAGAAGGTGCGGCCACTGCTGGCCTTGAGCTGGGCCACGTTGGACAGATCGTTGCTGACGATGCGTTCGGCGCGCTTCAGCGATTTGTGCGACAGGTCCTGCAGCGCCAGGCTTCCGAGCGGCAGCGTGACGCCGCTGCTGACGCGGCTGCCATGCACGTCGATCAGTTCGAGCGAGCCGCCGCCGAGATCGCCGACGACGCCGTCGGGATTGTGGATGCCGGAGACGACGCCGAGCGCGGAAAGCTTCGCCTCGCGCGGCCCCGACAGGATTTGAATGTGCGCGCCGCAAATGCGCTCGGCCTTGGCGATGAAGTCGGGGCCGTTCTTGGCGTCGCGGCAGGCGGCGGTGGCGATGGCGAAGACGCGCCCGACCTGCTGGATGCGACACAGCGCCCGGAACCGCCGGAGCGCCGTCAGCGCCTTGGCAACCGCGTCCTCGGCCAAGAGTCCGGTGCTCTGCACCTCGCGGCCGAGCCCGCACAGCGCCTTCTCGTTGAAGATGGTGACGAGGCTGCGCGCCATCGTCTCATAGACGACGAGACGAACCGAGTTCGAACCGATGTCGATGACGGCGACGCTGGAAGCGCGCTTGCGCGGCCGCTTCACAGCCGCGGCCCCTTATGGCGATTGCAGGCGCTCGTTACGGCGCGTGAGGCGACGCGGCGAAGATTCCTTGAGAGACTTTCCACGGCCAGACAGACTCGGATTCGTCATGAAATAGTTGTGCAGATTGAACGGCTCTTCGCCTTTCGCGGCCTTCATACGCGTTGACGTCCCGTCCGGCAACAACTGCCAGCTCTGCTCGGTATCCTTCAGGTTCGCGACCATGATCTGTTCGAGAACCTGCTGATGCACCGTGGGATTTTGCAACGGACAAAGCACCTCGACGCGGCGGTCGAGGTTCCGCGGCATCATGTCGGCGGACGAGATATACACAGCCGCTTTTGCGCCGGGCAGGCCCTGTCCCATACCAAAGCAGTAGATTCGGCCGTGCTCCAGGAAGCGGCCGATAATCGATTTGACCCGGATGTTCTCGGAAAATCCGGGAATGCCCGGCCGCAGACAGCAGATGCCGCGCACCACCAGTTCGATCGAGACGCCGGCCTGCGAGGCCTCGTACAGCGCGTCGATGACATCGGGGTCGACCAGCGAGTTCATCTTCATCCAGATCACTCCCGGCTTGCCGTGCCGGGCGTGATTGGCCTCGCCTCTGATGTGTTCGATAATGCGCTTGCGCAGCGTCAGCGGCGACACCGCCATCCGCTCGATGTCGCTCGGCTCGGCATAGCCGGTGATGTAGTTGAACACCCGCGCCGCATCGCGGCCAATGATCGGGTCCGAGGTAAAGTATGAGAGGTCGGTATAGATGCGCGCGGTGACCGGATGATAGTTGCCGGTGCCGGTATGCACATAGGTCGTCAAATTACCGCCCTCGCGCCGCACCACCATCGACAGCTTGGCGTGCGTCTTCAGTTCGAGAAAACCGTACACGACTTGCACGCCGGCGCGTTCGAGGTCGCGCGCCCAGCGGATATTGGCTTCCTCGTCGAACCGCGCCTTCAACTCGATCAGGGCGGTCACCGATTTGCCGGCTTCCGCAGCCTCGGCGAGCGCGCGCACGATCGGCGAATTGTTCGACGTGCGGTAGAGCGTCTGCTTGATGGCGACGACGTCGGGGTCGCGGGCGGCCTGCTGCAGGAACTGCACGACGACGTCGAATGATTCGTAAGGATGGTGGACGATCAGGTCCTTCTGCCGGATCGCGGCAAAGATGTCGCCGCCATGGTCGCGCACCCGCTCGGGATGGCGCGGCACGTAGGGCACGAATTCGAGGTCGGGCCGGTCGAGCCGGGTGAGTTGCGAGAGTTCGTTCATCGCCAGCACGCCGTCGACCAGAAACACCTCGTCGTCGTCGGCGGAAAGCGCCTGCTGCACGAAGCCGCGCAGCGCTTCCGGCATCTTGGCTTCCATCTCGAGGCGGATCACCGATCCCCGCCGCCGCCGCTTCAGCGCGCTCTCAAACAGGCGGACCAGATCTTCGGCCTCTTCCTCGATTTCCAGTTCGGAATCCCGGATGATGCGGAAAGCGCCCTGGCCCTTGACGGTGTAGCCGGGGAACAGGCGGCCGATGAACAGCCCGGTGGCCTGTTCCAGCGGGATCAGGTGCACCGCGCCGTCCCCAGTCTGGGGCATCCGGATGAAGCGGTCGATCTTGCCGGGCATGCGGATCAGCGCATTCATCGCCTTGCCGTCCGACACCCGCGACAATTGCAGCGCGATGGTGAAGCCGAGGCTCGGGATGAACGGGAAGGGGTGCGCCGGATCAATGGCAAGCGGCGTCAGCAGCGGGAAGATGTTGCGGAGGAAGTGATCCTCGAGCCAGCTTCGCTCCGCCTTGGTGAACTCGTGGCCGTCGACGAGCACGATGCCGGTCTCCGACAGGGTGGTGCGCAGATCCCGCCAGATGGCTTGCTGGTCGGAGGCGAGTTCCGAAACGTTCTTGTTGATGACGACGAGTTGCTCCAACGGCGTCAGGCCGTCTGGGCTGCGTTCGGCGATGCCTTCGCGGACCTGCGCCTTGATACCGGCGACGCGGACCATGAAGAACTCATCAAGGTTATTGGCGGAAATTGACAGAAACCGAACCCGTTCCAGCACGGGATGGCCTGGATTGACCGACTCTTCGAGCACCCGACGGTTGAAATGCAGCCAGGACAGCTCGCGGTTGATGAATCGCTCGGGGCTCGTGGCAATCGCGGGGGGAGCCTCGACGATCTGTTCTTTTTCTTTAATTTCAATAACTTGTGCCGATTCCATAAAGCTTTGATCCATCTCGGGCGAGGGCGCAGGGCGTTCTTAAATCAGTGCAGCGCAGAGCATGTGATACGCCGATGACGTTTCAATGACATTGACGTTCTGCCCACAGCCGCCGTCAAGGCGGCAGGAAGCAGCACGCAGCTGTCCGATCAGGCGTTCCGGAGCAGTTCGGCGGCGAGCGCCCGGGTTACCGGCCGGCCCAGCCGTAGCGCCTCGGTGTCGAGCAGATCGACAGCCTGGCGAGCGGCGGCATAGGACCGCTCGATCCGGGTGGTGAGGTAGCTCACCACCGTCTCGTCGATGCTCAACTGGCGGTCCGCGCAAAATTTGATGATCAGGCCGCGAAATAGCAAGTCGTCGGGCGGTAATAGCGACACCACAGGCACCGCGCGCAGCCGCGACCTGAGATCGCGCAGCTCAACCTCGAACGCCGCCGGAGGAACGCGCCCCGTGACCAGGACGAATGCCTCGTCCTCGCGCGCCAGGTTCAGGAGGTGAAACATCGCGCGTTCGTCGAAATCGGCCGGTCTCAGGTCTTCGACCACCAGTGCTCCGGTGGCGAGCGCGCCGGGGACGGCAGCAGGGTTAAGCGCGTGCGCCGATGTCGAGCGCGCGCCGGCCTGTTCGGCCCAGATCGCGGCGAGATGGCTCTTGCCGGAGCCCTCCGGTCCCACCAGCAGCATGACGCGGTTCGGCCAGTCCGGCCAGCTTTCGATCAGCGAGAGCGCGGCTTCATTGGCCGGCCCTTCCAGGAAATTGTCGCGGGTCAGGCTCTCCGCATGCGGCAGCGCAAAGGCAAGCTGACGAGGTTGAACGCGGACTGCCACTCAAATCTCCAGGCTGGGATGTACAGCCTTCATAGCGTTTCCAAGCGAAGTGGGCACCGGTTCGCGTGAAGAAAACGCGTCATAACAAAGAACAAGCTAGCGCGCGTCGATCGTGCTCATGTGCCGCACCCACTCGACGAGATAGAGCGAGACGGAAACCAAAGTAAAGACCGTAACAAAACCCATCAGGATCACGTCATAGGGCGCCGGCTTGAAATTAAAACCGAGCGAAGCCAGCACCAGCGCCGCGAACGCCACCTGGGCCACCGTGTTGAGCTTCGACACCATCAGCGGTTTCATCGCGACCGGCTTGTCGAGCAGCCATGACACGATCACGGCCGTGACGATCATGATGTCGCGCGACACCACGAGGATGACGAGCCAGCGCGGCACCGCGCCCCAGATGCCGAGCGCCACGAAGATCGAAACCAGCAGCGCCTTGTCCGCGAGCGGGTCGAGCAGGGCGCCCAGCTCGCTCGCCATGTTGAAGCGCTTGGCGAGAAAGCCGTCGACGGCGTCGCTGACCCCGGCGATGACGAAGATCGCGAAGGCGATTTCC
Source organism: Bradyrhizobium sp. AZCC 1610 (assembly GCF_036924515.1). Lineage (NCBI taxonomy): Bacteria > Pseudomonadati > Pseudomonadota > Alphaproteobacteria > Hyphomicrobiales > Nitrobacteraceae > Bradyrhizobium > Bradyrhizobium sp. AZCC 1610. The sequence goes on from NZ_JAZHRR010000001.1 coordinate 2,720,764, forward strand.
ATCTGGCTGGAGACAATCGCCCAGACGATGACCGGGACCAGAATGATGCGCCCCAGCGTGATGATATTCGGAATGCTCAACTCGGTCGCTTCCCGGCTCCCGGCCTGGTTCCGGCCCTTGGCGGGTTCGGCCGGACCTTATCTACATAGTATATGTGAGAAGCGTTCGCGAGCCATTGCAGGATCGCGGAATTCCTCGTAACCAGCGGTCATCATACGGAAATTGGGCATGATCGACCGCAAAAACGGGCTGACTTACTCGGATTCGGGCGTTGATATCGATGCGGGCAACCGCCTGGTTGATCTCATCAAGCCGATGGTCCGCGCCACCGCCCGGGCCGGCGCCGACGCCGAAATCGGCGGTTTTGGCGGCCTGTTCGACCTCAAGGCGGCGGGTTTCAAGGATCCCGTGCTGGTGGCGGCGACCGACGGCGTCGGCACCAAGGTCAAAATCGCGATCGAGACCGGCCTGCATGGCGGCATCGGCATCGATCTGGTGGCGATGTCGGTCAACGATCTGGTGGTCCAGGGCGCGGAACCGTTGTTCTTCCTCGACTATTTTGCCTGCGGCAAGCTCGATCCGGAAGCGGCTGCGGCCATCGTGGCCGGCGTCGCCGAGGGGTGCCGGGAGTCCGGCTGCGCCTTGATCGGCGGGGAGACCGCGGAAATGCCGGGGCTCTACAAGGACGGCGATTACGATCTGGCGGGCTTTGCGGTCGGGGCTGCCGAGCGCGGCACGCTGCTGCCGAGCGCCGACATCGCCGTAGGCGACGCGGTGATCGGATTGGCCTCGTCGGGCGTCCACTCCAACGGCTTTTCGCTGGTCCGAAAGATCGTGGAAAACTCACGCCTCGGCTTCGATGCGCCGGCGCCGTTCTCGCCGGTCATGACGCTGGGCGGCGCGCTGCTGGTGCCGACGCGGCTCTATGTGAAGTCCTGCCTGCGCGCGATTCGCGAGACCGGCGCGATCAAGGGCCTCGCCCACATTACCGGCGGTGGCTTCACCGACAACATTCCACGCGTGCTGCCAAAGCATCTCGGCGTCGGCATCGATCTGGCGCGGCTGCCGGTGCTGCCGGTGTTCAAGTGGCTGGCGGAGTTGGGCGGCATCGCCGAACTCGAATTGTTGCGCACCTTCAACTGCGGCATCGGCATGATCGCCATCGTCAAGCCGGATGCAGTCGAGAAGGTGACGGAAGTGCTGACCGAAGGCGGCGAGACCGTCGCCGTGCTCGGCGAAGTGGTCCCGGCCAAAGGCGAACTTCGCGTGATCTACAACGGTCACCTCGATCTCGCGCCATGAAGCGCCGTGTCGCCATCCTGATCTCGGGCCGTGGATCGAACATGGCCGCGCTAATCGATGCGACGAAGGCTGCGGATTTTCCGGCCGAGATCGTCGCCGTCATTTCCAACCGCGCCGATGCGGCCGGGCTCGAGAAGGCAGCCGCGAGTGGCATCCCGACCGCGGTCATCGAAAGCAAGCCGTTCGGCAAGGACCGCGCCGGCTTCGAAGCCATCCTGCAGCGGGAGCTGGAGGAAAAGCAGGTCGAGCTGATTTGCCTCGGCGGATTCATGCGACTGTTCACCGCCGAATTCGTGCAGCGCTGGTACGGCAGGATGCTCAACGTCCATCCCTCGCTGCTGCCGTCCTTTCCGGGCCTCGATCCGCATGGCCAGGCGTTGCTGGCCGGGGTGAAGATCTCGGGCGCGACCGTGCACTTCGTGATTCCCGAAACCGACGCCGGCCCGATCGTGATACAGGGCGCGGTCACGGTGGCCGATGACGACACGGCTGAGACGCTGTCGCAGCGCATCCTCGGCATCGAGCATCGCATCTATCCTGAGGCGCTGCGGTTGCTTGCGAGCGGCAGGCTTCGGCTCGAAGGCGACATTTGCAAGCTTGCCGACGGGGCCGACCGTGACGGCACCCTGATTTCGCCGCGGACGATCTGATATTATCTGCCGGTGTGCACGAACGAGCGCGATAACCGCGCCCTGCAAAATCCATCGAGGTTCCATGATCACGCTCTATGGCTCCGGGCCCAATTTCGGCCTTCCCGACGCAAGCCCGTTCGTGACCAAGGCCGAAACCTTGTTGCGGATGTCGAAACTCCCGTTCGAAAAGGCGCTGATGAGCTTTTCGAAGGCGCCGAAGGGGAAGATCCCCTACATCGAGGACGACGGCCAGTTGCTCGGCGACTCCACGCTGATCCGCTGGCACCTCGAAAAAGAAATACGGCATCGATTTCGACCAGGGCCTCACCGCCGAGCAGCTCGCCATCGCCTGGGCGTTCGAGAAGATGGCGGAGGACAATCTCTACTGGGCCAGCGTCTACTTCCGCTGGATGATCGATGACAATTTCCGCAAGGGGCCGGTCAATTTCTTCAAGGGCGTGCCTGCGCCGGTCCGGCCCGTTGTCGTCTCGATGATCCGCCGCCGCTTGCGCAAGACGTTGCAGGGCCAGGGAATCGGTCGTCACTCCGCCGACGAAATCACCGCGATCGGAATCCGCTCGATCGATGCGATGGCGGCCTATCTCGGCGACAAGCCGTTCTTCATGGGTAGTGCGCCCGCCGGCATCGATGCCACGATGTTCGCCTTCGCGGTCAGCGCGATTTGTCCGCTGTTTGAGTCGGATCTGCAGCGGGCGGCCGCAAGCCATGACAATTTGCGGCGGTATGTCGGGCGAATGACTGCGCGATTCTATCCGGAACTCAGCGAGATTGCGGGGTGCCAGGCGGCGGCCTGAATTCCGAGGCAGGGGAAGATCCCCCGGCTAGGCCGGGGGTCATCAAGTTGGACGAAGTCTAGGAGATGAAGTCTAGGAGATCCTGAGGTTTTCCGCTGATGTCTTGCCGCGGTTTTCGACAAGGTCGTACTCAATGTGCTGGTTCTCGTTGAGAGTGGTGAGCCCCGCTCGCTCGACGGCCGAGATGTGAACGAACACGTCCTTCTCGCCGACCGCCGGCTTGATGAACCCATACCCCTTGGTGGGGTTGAACCACTTGACGCTGCCCTTGTGCATCGCCATCGCCTGTCTCCAAGTTTAGACTAGATACAAAAAAGACGCGGCCACGTTTCCACGTGCCACGCCACAAACGGGCTCCCCGGTAGCTGCTAGATTTCCTGCTCGCGAAACGCACAGTCGAACGGCCTGAATCCGATTGCACCTCGGATTGCAACACGAAATTTGGGCGTTCGCAAGGTTCTGGCGCAGGCCGGCAAATCGATTGGCGCTTCCGCGAGCTGTGGCAACCAGACAACAATGGCGCGTATTCGGCGGTGCGTCGGGGGGCCAACCGATTGACCCTTCGCACGAACTGGGGGCAAATCGCTCTGGTTGATGGGTTTTGCGCATTTTTCGGCCCCCGCGCTTTTGCCTTTGGGAATGGATTTGCATGCGCTGCTCATCGCAGCTTTCGCGGGCACGAAAAATCGGGATCGGCCACGCGTGCGCGCGGCTGGTCGCGATCGTGTTCGTGCTCATCGGCATCATGTCCGCCGCGCAGGCGCAATCGCCGACGCCGACACCCACCCCGACACCCACGCCTTCACCGACGCCCAGTCCAACCCCGACGGTGATTAATTCGTCGGTGTCGTCCGGCGCGGCGCTGACCAATCTCGGCAGCAATTTCCTGGAGCGGCTGGGCAATCAGTCGAGCAACGGTTTCAACCGCCTGCAGCGGACCAATCCCGGCGGCGGCGGGGCCTCCGAGAGCACGGAAGCGCCGCGCTACCGGACCTGGTTCGAAGGCTACGGGAACTATACGAAGACCGGCGCGATCGGTGATTTCGTCGGCGATAGCCGAAAGACCTGGGGCGGTGTGGCCGGGATCGGTGCGCGGGTGGCGCCGGGCATCAATATCGGCTTCTCGGTCGACCAGAGCCGCTCGGCGATCGATATTCCGCTGGCGCTGCAATCGGCGACGATCGACCTGACCCAGATCGGTTTCACCGCTTCCGTCGATAGCGGGCCGTGGACCTGGGCCAACGCGGTGGTGCACGGTTTCGGCAACATCAATTCGCGCCGCGACACGGGGCTTGGAATTGCGACCGCCGGATACAATGCGCGGCTCGACGGCGTGTTGAGCGAGATCGGCTATTACTGGTCGAAGAACCAGGGCCGCATCGTGCCAAAGGCCGCGTTCGAATATGTCCGCGCCCAGACCGGTTCGCTGCAGGAGATCGGCGGCCTCGATCCCGTGACGGCGACGGGCGCCACCGTGCAGCGCGGGCGTCTATTGATCGGCGCGGAGATCGGCCATTACTGGATATTCGACGGCAAGATTTTCGACCTGTCGGGCTACGGCAAGTTCGTCGACAATGTCGTGCAGAATTTCTCCGACATCACCGTCAGCCAGGGCGTGCAGAGTCTTACGTTCCAGGGTATCGGCGAGAGCCGGTACGGCGCCGATGCCGGCGCCTCGGCATCGCTGAGCTTCACCAATACGGCGCGGCTCTACGTCAATTACGACGCCAAATTGCGCGCCGCGATGCAGTCGCATCAGGGAACGGTGGGGTTGGAGCTGAAGTGGTAGCTACATCCCCGTGTCCCGGACGCGGCGCAGCACGTAGTGATGCGACGCAGAGCCGGGACCCATGGGAGCGATGTACGGACCCCGGATCAGCAGCGCAGCGCTTCGCGCCGCGCAGCATCCGGGGAACGGGCTGGGAGTCCGATCTACGCCCGGTCGACCCTGACGACGCGGCCTTTTTCGATCGCAAGCGCTAGCCGGCCATGCTTGAGCGCCAGCGCTGCTTCGCCGAACAATTCGCGCCGCCAGCCGTGCAGGGCGGCGACGTCGGCCTGGTCGTCGGCGGCGATCTGGTCGAGATCGTCGACGGTGGCGATCACTTTGCTCGCGACGGCGTGGCGTTCCGACGTCATCCGCAGCAGCACTTTCAGGAGTTCGACGGTCGCAGCCCCGTTCGAATTGCCGCGCGGCTTTTCGATTTTCGGCAGCGTCTGGGGATCGCGGGCAAGGCCGCGCTGCACGGCCGCGATAATATCGGTGCCCCATTTGGAGCGGTCAAAGCCCTTCGGCAGCGAGCGCAGGCCGGCGAGGCGCTCCAGTGAGGTCGGTGCATGGGTGGCGATGTCGCCGACCGCATCGTCCTTCAGCACGCGTGAGCGCGGCACGTCGCGGCTTTGCGCTTCCTGTTCGCGCCAGGCCGCGACTTCCATCAGCACCGCGAGCTCCTTCGGCTTGCGCACCCGCGTCTTCAGCCGCTCCCAGGCGCGCTCGGGGTGGAAATCGTAGGTTCTTGGCGAGGTCAGGACTTCCATCTCCTCGCTGACCCAGTCGCTGCGGGCGCGCTTCTTCAGGTCGGCGTCGAGGGCTGCAAAGACGTCGCGCAGATGGGTGACGTCGGAAACCGCGTAGTGCATCTGCTCCGGCGTCAGCGGCCGGCGCGACCAGTCGGTGAAGCGGTGGGTCTTGTCGGGCCGGTGGCCGGTGACGCGCTCGACGAGCTGATCATAGGCGATGCTGTCGCCATAACCCAGCACCATCGCCGCCACCTGGGTGTCGAAGATCGGGTGCGGAATCGTGCCGGACTGGTGCCAGACGATTTCGATGTCCTGGCGGGCGGCGTGGAACACCTTTAGCACCGCCTCGTTGCCCATCAGGTCGAAGAACGGTTTGAGGTCGATACCGGGCGCCAGCGTGTCGATCACGACAGCTTCTTCCGCGCTCGCCATCTGCACGACGCAGAGCAGGGGGTAATACGTCGTCTCCCGCAGGAATTCGGTGTCGACGGTGATGACCTTGTGTTGGGCGAGCCGGGAGCAGGCGGCAGCGAGGTCGGAAGTGGTGGTAATCAGATCCATGAACAATCCATGACGCGTCGGACAGGCGTTCTGCCGAAAACGCTGATATGTCAAGGGTGTCGCGGAAGATTTGAGCCCTGCATTTGAGCCTGAGCACGGCTTTTTTGCGTCGTTTTGGCGGGCGGATTGCCATAGACGGCAAGCGCGTGGGGGCGTTTTTCGGTCAGGCGCCCGGACAGCCGGTTTCCGGAGGCGCCGGCGGCCAATCGCCAGGCACCGCGGGCCTTCGGGTTATGGAGGCGCGATCCGGACTACTCGTACCGGACGCGCCGCGACCGTCGGCGGCCCGACGGGATCGCGAGCACGGCGAGACAGAGCCCGATCATCACCATTCCCATAAGTTCAAAAGCAAAGGCGTCCACGGCAATTCTCCCCCGATAAACCGCTAGAATTGTGGGGAGCGCGTTGACCGTTTCTTAATTTGTGGCCGGGCGTGTGCGCGGATGGTGGATGGGCGGTTAACGCCGGCGAACCTGCCTCACAGTGGGTAGGATGGGTAGAGCGCCGTCATTGCGAGGAGCGAAGCGATGAAGCAATCCATTCTTTCTTTCCGTCGCGGGATGGATTGCTTCCGCCTTCGCTCTTGAGCTACGGCGGACAAGTCGCTTCGCTCGCAATGACGCGGAAGGATCAGCGCCCTTACGTCCCGCAGAACGTCCGCAGCACGCGCTGGTCGGGCAGCGGCGGCTCGGCGTAGGCCGCGAATTCCGGCTGGTCCTCGAACGGCTTCGACAGCACCGTCAGCAATTCCTCGAACGGCGCGTAGTCGTTGTTTACGGCCGCCGCGATCACGGCCTCGACGCGGTGGTTGCGCGGGATGAAGGCCGGATTGACCGCGCGCATCGCCGCTTGCCGCTCTGCGGCGGATTGCGGCTCGTCTGCGAGGCGCTGGCGCCAGCGCGCGGCCCATTCATCGAAGGCGGCGGGATCGGTGAACTGCGCTCGGACGCTGTCGTCGTCGGCATCGAGAGCGGCATCACTCAGGCGGCGGAAGGTGAGGGTGAAGTCGGCCTGGTTTTTGGCCATGGCATCGAGCAGGTCCTGCACCAGCGCCTCGTCGCTGTCGCGTGAGGTGAACAGGCCGATCTTCTTGCGCAATCCGGCCTGATAGGCGGCGGTGAATTTCTCGGCGAACTCGCCCAAAATCATTTGCGCCTGTTCGATTGCCTTGTCCTGTTCGTCGGCAAACAGCGGCAGCAGGCATTCGGCGAGCCGCGTCAGATTCCACAGCGCGATGCGCGGCTGGTTGGCGTAGGCGTAGCGGCCCAATTCATCGATCGAGGAGAACACCTGCGCGGGGTTGTATTCGTCCATGAAGGCGCAGGGGCCGTAATCGATGGTCTCGCCCGATATGGACGTGTTGTCGGTGTTCATGACGCCATGGATGAAGCCGACCAGAAGCCAGAGCGCGACGAGATCAGCCTGGCGGGCGACGACGCCTTCGAGCAGGGCGTGATAGGGGCGCTCTGCGCCGGCGATCTCAGGGTAGTGCCTGGCGATGACGTGGTCGGCGAGCGCGCGCACGCCATCGGTGTCGCCGCGCGCGGCGAAGAACTGGAAGGTGCCGACGCGGATGTGGCTGGCGGCGACGCGGGTCAGCACGGCGCCGGGCAGCATGGTTTCGCGCATCACGTTCTCGCCCGAGGTCACGGCGGCGAGCGAGCGGGTGGTGGGGATGCCCAAGGCAAACATCGCCTCGCTGACGATGTATTCGCGCAGCACCGGCCCGAGCGCGGCGCGGCCGTCGCCCCGGCGTGAAAATGGCGTGGGGCCAGATCCCTTGAGCTGGATGTCGCGGCGGACACCGGCCTTGTCGATGACTTCGCCGAGCAGGATCGCCCGGCCGTCGCCGAGCTGGGGCACGAATTGGCCGAACTGGTGGCCGGCATAGGCCATGGCGATCGGGTCGGCGCCGTCGGGCAGGCGTTTTCCGGCGAGGATTTCGGCCCCTTCCGGGGTCGCCAGCACATCGGGATCAAGCCCGAGATGGACGGCCAGGGCCCGGTTCAGCTTGATCAGCCGGGGGGCGGCGACGGGCGTAGGCGCCACGCGCGCGAAAAAGTTCGCCGGCAGCGCCGAATAGGTGTTCTGGAACGGGAAATGGACGGTCATGACCCAAAGATAGGCGCGCGGCGGGAATAGGCAAACAGATCAAACCCGCGACGCCGAAATGGCGGTTCTTGAGCCCAAAACAGCCTCCGCCTTGGTTGCCGCACCCGGCCGCGTCGGGTAAACCCTCCGCAACTTCGGACCCGGCTTTTGCCTCCGATTCTGACCTCCGACATCTGATTTTGGGAATTCCATGCATCGCTACCGGTCACATACATGCGGCGCGCTCCGCGACAGCGACATCGGCCAGACCGCCCGTCTTTCCGGCTGGTGCCATCGTATCCGCGACCATGGCGGCGTGCTGTTCATCGATCTGCGCGACCATTACGGCATCACCCAGTGCGTGGCCGACCCGGACTCGCCCGCGTTCAAGGAAGTCGAAAAGTTCCGCTCGGAATGGGTGGTGCGGATCGACGGCAAGGTGCGGCGGCGCCCCGAGGGCACCGACAATCCGGAACTGCCGACCGGCATGGTCGAAGTCTATGTCAGCGAGATCGAGGTGCTGGGGCCTGCGGCCGAGCTGCCGCTGCCGGTGTTCGGCGAGCAGGAATATCCTGAAGACATCAGGCTCAAGTACCGGTTCCTCGACCTCCGTCGCGAGAAGCTGCACCAGAACATCATGACTCGCGGCGCGATCGTGGATTCCATGCGCAAGCGGATGAAGGAGCAGGGCTTCTTCGAGTTCCAGACCCCGATCCTGACGGCCTCCTCGCCGGAAGGCGCGCGGGATTTTCTGGTGCCGTCGCGCATTCATCCCGGCAAATTTTACGCGCTGCCGCAGGCGCCGCAGCAGTACAAGCAGCTGCTGATGATGTCGGGCTTCGACCGCTACTTCCAGATCGCGCCATGCTTCCGCGACGAGGATCCGCGCGCCGACCGCCTGCCGGGCGAGTTTTATCAGCTCGACGTCGAGATGAGTTTTGTCACGCAGGACGACGTGTTCGCGGCGATGGAGCCTGTTGTCACCGGCGTCTTCGAGGAGTTTGCCAAGGGCAAGCCGGTCACCAAATCATGGCCGCGGATTCCCTTTGCGGAAGCCTTACGCAAATACGGCACTGACAAGCCGGATTTGCGCAACCCGATCGTGATGCAGGACGTCTCCGAGCACTTCCGCGGCTCCGGCTTCAAGGTGTTCGCGCGGATGCTGGAAGACCCCAAGAACCAGGTCTGGGCGATCCCCGGCACGGCCGGCGGCTCTCGCGCGTTCTGCGACCGCATGAACTCGTGGGCGCAGGGCGAAGGCCAGCCCGGGCTCGGCTACATCATGTGGCGCGAGGGCGGCGAGGGCGCGGGTCCCTTGGCCAACAACATCGGCGCGGAGCGCACGGCTGCGATCCGTGCGCAGCTCGGCATGACGGAGGGCGATGCGGCGTTCTTCGTCGCCGGCGACCCGGAAAAATTCTGGAAGTTTTCAGGCCTCGCCCGCACCAAGGTGGCTGAGGAATTGAACCTGATCGACAAGGACCGGTTCGAACTCGCCTGGATCGTCGACTTCCCGATGTACGAGTACAACGAGGAAGACAAGAAGGTCGACTTCTCGCACAACCCGTTCTCGATGCCGCAGGGTGGCCTCAACGCGTTGCAGACGCAGGACCCGCTGACCATCAAGGCGTTCCAGTACGACATCACCTGCAACGGCTACGAGATCGCGTCCGGCGGCATCCGCAACCACCGTCCCGAGGCGATGGTGAAGGCGTTCGAGATCGCGGGCTATGGCGAAAAGGACGTCGTCGAGCGTTTTGGCGGCATGTATCGCGCGTTCCAGTACGGCGCCCCGCCGCATGGCGGCATGGCGGCCGGCGTCGACCGCATCGTGATGCTGCTGTGCGGCACCACCAATTTGCGCGAAATCTCGCTGTTCCCGATGAACCAGCAGGCCGTGGACCTGCTGATGGGCGCGCCATCGGAAGTCGGACCGAAGCAACTCCGCGAGCTTCACATCCGGCTCAATCTGCCGGACAAGGGGTAGGGCACGCGACGGCTCAGAGCGCCGTCGTGGTCTCCAGCCGAAACTGCGCCAAGGCAATGAACGGATCGGTCTGAAGCAGTTGGAATAGCTGCATTGCCGGCACCTTGCCGAGCGGCGTGAGCTTGATCGTGAGTGTTGTCCCCGGCGTCTCGATGAAGCGCGCCAGCGCGTCCACGAACGCCTCTGCATCGGGATTGCTGGTTGCCGTTTTGGCGCCGCTGGCCCTGATGTCCTGGACGATGGCCTGCCGCGCCGCGTCGCGGCTGATGTTCTGCATACGGGCATAGTGGGCGACTGCGAGATCAACGCCACCCAAATCGCGCACGGTGAGTTCGACGGTGCCGGCCTCGATTTGCGTCGCCATGGCGGCTGCCTGAAGCGGATTGATCGAGAACACCTCGCGCGGCACGTTGGCGAGCGAAACTCTTGCGGACGCTTTCAGCATACCGCCAAGCTCGAACGTCACAGGCTCCAGCACGAATGAGCGTGATGCTTCGGTCCATGCCGTGCCGAGATCGAGATCGATCGCCATTTTGTCGAGGCCCGCGGCAATCAGCATTCGCTGGTTGGGATGCGTCGCGTCGAGTGGGCCGGACATCTTCGCGGTCAGCCGCGCCTTGCTCGGGATCGGTCCGACGAACTGTCCCCAGTCGAGGTTGACGAGATCGACGTTGATCGGTCTGCCGGTGTTCTTGTAGGGCGCAGTGAAGCCTTTGAGCTCGGCGCCCTCGAGCAGGGCGATCATGCCGAGCACTTGGTCAGGCGGTGGCGGTTGCGCCGGATTTGAGAGCAGCGCCGTCATACGCAACAAACCGGCGACATCCACGCTTTTGAGGGCAAAGCGGGTGAGCTTGACGGGACCCTGCGGTGTACGGCCGTCAAAACCCTCGAGCGCAAATTCGCCGGTCTTTCCGTTCTCCAGGCTGAAGCGCATCGAGGCGAGCTTGAAGCCGCCCTCCGGCATATCCATCGAAAAGCCGCGCATCTCGGCATTTCCGATGCGCACGCCCTCGTAGATTTTGGCCGCCCTCTCCATCATTTCGCGCGCCTGCGCCGGCGTAGGCTGCGCCGCGCCCGACGGTATCGTTGCGAGAAGCGCAGCCAATTGCAGCCGCGAGGGTCGCGCCCCGATATCCTCGGCCGTCAGCCCCTCGATACGCACCTTTGGGCCTTGCCCTGAGGTGATCGTATAGGGGCCGGCGGTAATCTGGCGGTAGACGCGGTAGTATTGGTCGTCGTTGGCGCGCTGCGGATCGAGGATTGTCGCGGCCGCGACAATGTCGACGTCCTGCGCAGCGAGATTTGCCAGCTCACCGGTGACCTTCTCTGGCTTGCCCTTCGGCTGCGTAGTCCCTGTGAATGTCATTCGGTCGATCGTGACAGCGGTGACCTTGCCGGCCTTGATGTCGCGCAGCGCAAGGTTGGAATAGGCGAATTCTCCGTTCCCCAGCGTTGGGCTTCCGGAGTTCATGGTGCCGGCAACACTGGGCGCCGTGATCGAGGATGCGGTGACCCCACCAAGTTGTTCGATAAGCAACCGATATAGGTCGATTATCGACGATGATGCCGGTGGCCGCGGCGGGCTTGTCGGTCCGGAAAAATCCTTAGCTGTGATCCGCGGCACCTTGTAGGTGACTTGCCAATCCGCTGCAGGCATCCTGGTATTGAGTTCGAGGTCGCTCGCCTCGATAGCGGCGGCCGAGAAGCGCGTCGCATCCGGTTGACCAACACCGGAGGCTGTGATGCTGGCGATCTTGACGCTTACGGGCGGCTGCGTGGCCGATTCCGTCGCAATATCGTCTATCCTGAGTGTCCGGCTGCGCAGGTCGAACGACACCTTGCCGTGACTTGCCTTGCCGCCTGTGGCGCGAATCTGCGCGAACGCGGCCTCGATCTCGCTCGTGATCCGGTGCTGCGTATAAAACTCGAAGCCGAAGAAGCCACCCACCGCGATCACGACCACGGCGGCCAGGCCCATCAGTATCTTGACCATCAGTTGTGCTCCGGACGCCGGCATCGCGGGAGGCAAAATTGCCATATGTCGGTCAAGGGAAGGGGATAGAGAGGAAAATATGCTATCGGCTTTAGCGCTTTCCGTCGATGCCCCTGTTGATGGGGACGCTTTCGGATGTTGCATCCAAGTGGTCGCCCGTGCTTCACATCTGGCTAAATCTGCCGCAAAACTAACGGTTCGAATGAAGACCGGCCGCCGGAAGTAATTCGGGGTCGAGAAAGCCCGTGGGGGAGTGCATGTCGTCCTATTCCGAAGATCTCCGCTCCGCGGCGCTTGCGTATCACCGGCTGCCGCGGCCGGGTAAACTTGAGATCCAGGCGACAAAACCGCTCGCCAACCAGCGCGACCTCGCGCTGGCCTATTCGCCAGGCGTCGCTGCAGCCTGCACCGAAATCGCCAACAATCCCGCCGAAGCGGCGTCGCTGACCTCCCGGGCCAACCTGGTCGCCGTGGTCTCCAACGGTACCGCGGTGTTGGGGCTTGGCAATATCGGCCCCCTGGCCTCGAAGCCCGTCATGGAAGGCAAGGCGGTCCTGTTCAAGAAATTCGCCGGGATCGACGTCTTCGACATCGAAATCGCTGCCGACACCATCGAGCGCGTGGTCGAGACGGTGGCGGCGCTGGAGCCGACCTTCGGCGGCATCAATCTCGAGGACATCAAGGGACCGGAATGCTTCGAGATCGAGGCGCAGCTCAAGGAGCGCATGAAGATCCCGGTGTTCCACGACGACCAGCATGGCACCGCCATCATTGTGGGAGCTGCGATCGTCAATGCGCTGTTGTTGAACGGCAAGAAGTTGCCGGATGTGAAGATCGTCTGCTCGGGCGCCGGTGCTGCGGCGATCGCGTGCCTCAATCTCCTGGTCTCGCTGGGCGCGCAGCGCAAGAACATCTGGGTCTGCGACATCGACGGCGTGGTGCACGAGGGCCGCAACACGCTGATGGACCGCTGGAAGGCGGTCTATGCGCAGAAGACCAGCGCGCGTGTGCTGGCAGACGTAATCGGCGACGCCGATATTTTCCTGGGGGTGTCCGCGCCCAATGTACTGACGCCTGATATGGTCAAGTCGATGGCGGACCAGCCTCTGGTGATGGCGCTGGCCAATCCTAATCCGGAAATCATGCCCGACGAGGCGCGCAAGGCGCGCCCCGACGCGATGATCTGCACCGGGCGTTCCGACTTCCCGAACCAGGTCAACAATGTCCTGTGCTTTCCGTTCATCTTCCGCGGCGCGCTCGATGTCGGCGCCACCAGCATCAACGAGGAAATGAAACATGCCGCGGTCGACGCGATCGCGCAGCTCGCGCGCGATCCGCCGTCGGATGCGGTGGCGCAGGGCTTTGACAGCGGCGAGACGCAAGGGTTCGGCCCGGGCTCGCTGATCCCGAGCCCGTTCGATCCACGGCTGATCCTGCGTATCGCGCCGGCGGTGGCGAGGGCTGCGATGGACTCCGGCGTGGCCACGCGCCCGATCAAGAATTTCGAGGAATATACCGCGCTGCTGGAACGCTTCGCCTTCCGCTCCGGCCTTGTCATGAAGCCGGTCTTCGCCAAGGCCAAGACCCAGCCGGTTCGCGTGATCTACGCCGAGGGCGAGGACGAACGCGTGCTGCGCGCGACGCAGGTCGTGCTGGAAGAGAAACTGGCGCGGCCGATCCTGGTCGGACGTCCCTCCGTCGTCGAGGCAAGGCTCAAGCGGTTCGGCCTCTCGATCAAGGCCGGGCAGGATTTCGACCTCATCAATCCCGAGGACGATCCGCGCTATCGTTCCTATGTGCAGACCTATATCGACATGGCGGGAAGGCGCGGCGTCACGCCTGAGGCCGCGCGTACCGTGGTCCGCACCAACAACACCGTGATCGCGGCACTTGCGGTGGTGCGCGGCGAGGCCGATGCCATGATCTGCGGCGTCGAGGGCCGCTACATGAGCCATCTGCGCCATGTCCGGGAGATCATCGGCTTCCTGCCTGGCGTCAGCGATTTCGCGGCGCTGTCGATGATGATCACCACCAAGGGTTCCTATTTCATCGCCGATACCCAGGTGCGGCCCAATCCGAGCGCCGAAGAACTCGCGGAGATGGCTTCGCTCGCGGCGATCCACGTGCAGCGGTTCAACATGAAGCCGCGCGTCGCCTTCGTGTCACATTCCGACTTCGGCAGTTACGACACCGACTCCTCGCGCAAGATGCGCCGCGCCACCGCGCTGCTGAAGGAAAAGCATCCGGAGATCGAGGCCGATGGCGAGATGCAGGGCGATACCGCGCTCTCGGCCGCGGCGCGCAAGCTCGTGCTGCCGCATTCCAACCTGGAAGGCGACGCCAATATCCTGATCATGCCGAACCTCGACACCGCCAACGTCGCCTACCAGATGATCAAGACGCTGGCGGATGCGCTGCCGGTCGGGCCGATCCTGATCGGGCCGGCGCGTCCGGCGCATATCCTGACTCCGGGGGTGACGGCACGCGGCGTGCTCAACATGACGGCGGTTGCCGCTGTCGAAGCCCAGGAGCGCGCCGGCCGCCAGCAGCCGACGTTGTTTGGGTAGATCCGGTTCAGATTGAATCAAAACTGGGATCTAGCCTTTTGTTCTGGCGCGTTTTTCTGCGCGGAATGTATCCGCGCTCGAAATCGCTATGGCCAAAAAAGGGCCTTGGTTCTGCTTCTATCAGAAGGTCTGGTTGGGGTCTGCGCAGGCTCCTGCGCGGATGGTTTCGATTTGAGCGTTTGAAAAGCGGATGCGAAACGCCCATAATCGTTTCGCGCCGCCTGCTATCTTTGCATGCCATTCAGTGAGGCCGATCCCATGCCAGCGTTAGTTACCTTCGGGCGAGTCCTGTTCGCCGTCCTCTTCATGTACACGGGAGCGACCAAGCTCTTCGCGATTCAGCAGACGGCGGACTTCATTGCATCCAAGGTGACCATTCCGGCGCTGCTCTTGCCCTATACCTCGCAGCTCGAAACCATGACGGGCATGCCGATGCCGCAACTGCTGGCGTTCGGCGCCGGCGGCTTCGAGGTCCTCGCCGGCCTGATGATCGCAGTTAATTTCGGCGCGCGCTTCTTCGCGATCATGCTGATCTTCTTCGTGCTGGCGACAACCTTTTATTTCCACGACTTCTGGAACCAGCCGGCGCCCGAAAACGCCAAGACGCTGATCGACGCCCTGAAGAACCTGTCGCTCATCGGCGCGCTGTTCATGATCGCAGGATACGGCCGCGGGCCGCGGCCGAATGAACCGGCCTACGGGGACGTCTGAGCCCGGTATCCGCGACTTCAGACAAAATCAGAAATTCCTGATGATGGCGGGTGGCTCTTTCAACGCCACCGTCGCGCTCGGCGGCGGCGCGACGTACTCGATCTGCGCGGTGCGCGCCGCCATCCTGCGCGCCTGCAGCCATTGCGGGAACCACATCGCGATGGCCGGGAAGATCAGCACCAGCGCCACGCAAGCGACCTGCAGCACCATGAAGTCGGCCATGCCGCGGTAGATCAGCCTCAGGTTCCATTCCTTGACGACCTGCTTGAGATAATAGGCCGACATGGCGACCGGCGGCGACAGGAAGGCGGTCTGCAGCACGACCGCGACGATGCAGCCGAACCAGATCATGTCGTAGCCGAGACCCTTGGCGACCGGCGCGAGCATCGGCAGGAAGATGAAGACGATGGCCGGCCATTCGAACGGCCAGCCGAGCAGGAAGATCAGGGTCAGGAGCAGGGACATCGTGCCCCAGGGCGGCAGCGGCGAAGCGAGCAGGGCATTGGTCATCCAGGTTGCCGTGCCAAGCCATGAGAATACCGAACCGAACACATTGGAGGCTACCGCGAGCAGCAGCACCATGCTGGTCGTTGCGAGTGTGGCGTAGCAGGCATCCAGCAGGCCTCGCCATGAAAACCGGCCGTAGGCAATGACAAGGAAGATAGCTCCCAATGCGCCGAACGCGGCCGCCTCCGCGGCCGTCGTGATCCCGGCGAGGATGGCGCCGAGCGTCACGATCGTCAGCACCGTAACCGGCACGAGGCCGACCACGCATTCCCACAGCACGATCCGCATCGAAGCGGGCCGCTCCTCCACCGGCACCGGCGGGCCGAGCTTGGGATTGAAGTAGCAACGGATCAGGGTGTACGCGATGAACATCGCGGACAGCAGAAAGCCCGGGCCGAACGCCGCAGCATAGAGGTCGATAATCGAGATATCGAGCACCGGCGCCATCACCACCAGCATCACCGACGGCGGGATCAGGATGCCGAGCGTGCCGCCGGCGGCAATGGCGCCGGCGGACATGCGCACGTCGTAGCCCGCGCGGATCATCATCGGCCCGGCCATGATGCCGAGAAGAGCGACCGTCGCGCCGACGGTTCCGGCGGCGATGCCGAACAGCGTCGCCGTGAGGATGACGACCACGTAGAGCGCGCCATTGATCGGTGCAAACAGATCGCGGAACGCCTTGAACAGCCGCTCCATCAGTCCGGCCTGGTCGCAGATGAATCCCATCAGAATGAACATCGGCACCGCGACGAGTTCGTCCTGCTTCATCAGGCCGATGGTCTGAAGGTAGGCAAGGTTGAAAACCCGCTCTCCCATGCCGACGTAGCCGAACGACAGCGCCAGGAACAGCAGCGTGAAGCTGATTGGCAGGCCGATGAAGATCGCCCCCAGCATCACGAGGAGCATGGCAAGTCCGAGGAGTTCGAGTCCCGTCATATCTCGATCTTTTCCTTGTGCTCGAACTCGCGCCCGAACTGGACCTGGTACCAGCACTTCAGGACCTCGGACACGCCCTGGATCATGAGAAGAAGGGCCGCCAGCGGGATTGTTGCCCGGAAGGGCCACATGATCGCGCGCCAAACGCTTTCCTGCGACCGTTCGCCGGTGTCATAGGAGTGCAAGGCGTCGTCATAGCTGATCAGCATGAACGTGATCATGGCCGGATAGAAAAACAACAGATAGGAAATCAGGTCGACGATGCCCTTCTTCCGCTCCGAGTAATTCTCCCAATAGATGTCGGTGCGAACATGCGCGCCCTTCAACAGCGCGTATCCCGATCCGAGCATGAAGGCCGCGCCGTTGACCATGAAGCTGGATTCGTAGACCCAAACGGTTGGCGCGCCGAACCCGTAACGCATGACGACCTCGTAGGAGATCGTCACCACCAGAAACAACATCGACATGGCGATGAGTTTGCCGGTCACATCAGTGAAGCGGTCGATCGCCCGTATGATCGAGTAAAAAGCGCGCGGGAACTCGCCGCCCGGATTGCTGGCGACCGAAGCACTGCTGGTGTCCGCGGACATAACCGCTCCTCTTCAGACAGTGCTGGCGTCCGGCGGTTCGGACGCCAGCAGCTCCGTTACAGAGAGATCACTTCTTGGTCAGGTAGATCTTGTTCTTCCAGTAGTACTCGCCCGCAAAGTTGTACGGCGGGAACCAGGAAAGCTTGAACGGCACGATCTGTTCGGCATAAGCCTTCTGACTATCGATGACCTTCCGGTAGAACGGGTTCTTCGCCGCATGCTCGGCCTGAATCTTCTCCCACTCGTCGAGGAAGTTCTTCAGGATCTCGTCGGGCGTACGATGCATCTGGACGCCCATCTTGATCAGTTCCTGGCAAGCGTGCGCCGTCTCGCGGTTGAAGGCGAAGTTGCGCTGCGTCGTGGCGTAAACGCTCGCCACCTTGATGATCTCCTGCAAGTCCGGCGTGAGCTTCTTCCAGACGTCACCATTGATCATCAACTGGCCGCCGGTGACCGGCTCGTGCATGCCCGGCGTGTAGTAGTGCTTGGCAACCTGGTGCAGACCGAGTTTTTTGTCTTCCTCGCAGTTGATCCATTCGGCGCCCTCGATCACGCCGCGTTCCATCGCCGGCACGATCTCGCCACCGGGAATGGTGACGACCGACACGCCGAGCCTGCCGTAGGTCTCCGCGCCGATGCCATAGATCCGGTACTTCAAGCCCTTGAGGTCGGCGAGGCTGTTGATCTCCTTCTTGAACCAGCCCATTCCCTGCGGGTAGTCGGTCGGGATCGGGAAGCCGACGACGTTCAGCTTGAGGACGTCGCGGTAGAACTCGTCGAGCAGCTTCATGCCGCCGCCGTCATAGTACCAGGCCCAGTAGTCCGAGCCGTCCATGCCGTATAGCGGACCGTGCGACATCGGTATCGTCGCGGTGTTGCGGCCGAGAATGTAGCCGAACGGGCCCATGCCGACGTCGAGCACGTTCTTGGAGGTGGCGTCGAACACCTCGAACGGGGGCACGATCGCGCCCGCCGGAAGCGTCTCGATCTTGAGACGTCCGGCCGTCATCTTTTCGACGGTCTCCGCCCACAACTTGAAGATGAGATGGAAGTTCGAGGATGCGGGGTGGGTCGACTGACCCTTTAGAACTAACGGCTTTTCCGTAGTCTGAGCGTGAACCGGTGCAACGAAGGCGGTGACAAGTCCAAGGGTCACCGCTGCAATCATAGTTGAAGCGCGCCTCAACATGTTGTGGTCCTCCCGATGGTAATGGTTTGTTTATTTTTTCTTTTCAGGTTGGAACTGCGGCCGCGTACTGTCAAGCGATCTCTGGCCGAGCTGGCTTACGGTGAGGCTGATTGTACGAAAGGATGACGCCCTAGGCGCCGCGCCGCCACGGCGTGACGGTGACTTGGTGGGCGGCGTCGAGCATCTGCGGCTCGCCGGCGCGCAGCCCATGCGCGGTCAGGATGTCCTGCGGAGAACGTGCCGGCACGCCGGGGAAGCAAGGTTCGCCGCCGGGCAGGCGGACAAGCGGCGCCACCGAGAGCCAGAACGCGTCGTAGCGGTCCATGAACATGCCGAACACGCCGGGGCCGCCGATGATCGCAACGGTGCCGTCACGTACTCCTGCATGCGCGCAGGCAGCTTCGAAGGTCGCGCCCGCAGGATTCCACAACGTGGCTTTCGGATTGGCCGGATCGGGCGCGATCGCGTCTACCTTCCGCGTCAGGATGATCCGCCGGCGTTGCGGCGAGTTCGGCTGGTCCTCGTAGGAATTGCGGCCGTGCAGGATCAGGTCGGCGCGGTCGAGGGCGGCGGTGAAGAACGCCTTGTCGCCCTCGAACTTCAATTCGTCCGGCATGACATTGCGCGCGTCGGCCAGCATGCCGTCCGCGGAGACGATGACATAGCCTTCGATACGCAGCGCCGGCACGGGTCCGTGTCGCGCCGCGTTATTCCGAAATCGTCTGCACGACGCTGGAAACCGGGCGCGAGCTCACGGTCGGCAACTTCAGATCCTTGACGATGTCTTCGTCATACTGGACGATGGTCTGCACCGGCGTCTTGGCGCGCATCGCAACCACCTTGTAACCGCCGGCCTTCAGCTTCTTCAGAATTTCGGGCAGGGCTTCCGCGGTATGCTTCTGGAAGTCGTGCATCAGAATGATGCCCTTGCCGTTCTTCTCGACCTTGCGCATCACGTTGTCGATGATGGTTTGCGCCTTGCTCGCCTTGAAGTCGAAGGAATCGAGGTCGCAGGAGAATATCCCGATGTTGCGTTCGCCGAGATAGGTCACCATCTCCGGCGGGTGTTGCAGCGCGGGGAAGCGGAAGAACGGCGCTGGCGCCTTGCCGCCGAGCGCCCATTTCACGGCGCTGAAGCCTTTTTCGATTTCATCCTTGCGCTGCTGCTCGTTCAGCTTCTTGTTGACGAGCGCCGCATGCGACCAGGTATGCGATCCGATGGAATGACCCGCCGCGAACACCTGCTTGAGAATTTCGGGATAATAGGTGGCGTGCTTGCCGATCGGGAAGAAGATGCCGGTAGTGCATTCTTCCGCGAGCGTCTTCAGCACCGAAGGCGTATTCACCGGCCACGGGCCGTCGTCGAAGGTCAGCACCACTTCCTTGTCGCGCAGGAAGTCGAGATCCTTGAAATGCTCGAAGCCGAAACCGGGGCCGCCCGTGGTGTCGATTTCGACCGTGCGGCCGATGCCGAGCGCGTTGGGATTGTTGCAGGGCGGACGGGTGGGGGCGGGCGCTGCTGCAGGGATCGGTGCTGGAGCCGCCTGCGGAGCGGCCACGCCTTTGGCGGCTGGTGTCTGTGACCACGCCGCGCTCGATGCCAGCAGCGAAATCGCGCCAGCAAAAATCATCCCTGCCCGAATGCGCATCTTGCTTTCCTTATTCGAATCCCGCTCCCGGGTCGCGGCTTTGCCGTGATCCGGTCCGCCACCATCCGTTGACGGACAGTACCTTAGATGGAGGGGGCGCGCCAACGCAACGGCTGTCACGACCCCTGGCCGATTTGTCCTCGATCGGGTTAATTCAGGAGTCGGCGAGTGCCCGTGCGATGGCGGTCTTTACCCGTGAATCCACGGGGTCGACGGATTGCGGGAATACGTCGGCGATATGGCCGTCGCGGCCGATCAGGTATTTGTGGAAGTTCCAACGTGGAACATCCTTCGGCCGCGCTTCCGCGGCCCATTTGTAGAACGGATGCGCGTTCGGTCCCTTGACGACAGCCTTCGCGGCGATCGGAAAGGTGACGTGATGGTTCTGCGCGGTCGCGGTGATTTCGGTCACGCCGCCCGGCTCCTGGCCGCCGAAATCGTTGGAGGGAACGCCGATGATCATCAGGCCTCGGCCGTGAAACTCGGTCCACAATTCCTGCAACCCGCCATATTGCGGGGTGAAGCCGCAGAGCGAAGCGGTGTTGACGATCAGGAGCGGCCGGCCGGCAAATTCGGCCAGCCTGATATCGCCGCTGGCCAATCCCGGAAATGAAAACGCATAAGCCGTGATCCGGCTCATGCCGGCCTGCGCCAGGGATTGCCTGTTCGAGGTGACGGCTGCGATCGCTGCCAGCGCCGCTGACATCACGCTCCTGCGGTCGATCATGAAAAGCCTCGATGAAAAGATTCGGGATGCGGTTCAACCGCGCAAAGCATAGCGCAACGCGCGGGCCGCTGCCCCTCAACAAGCCGTTATGGCTGGACCATGCGCAGCGGGACGATGAAATCAGTGCCTTCGCCGGTTTCGCCACCCTGGTTGATGCCATGGTCGGACACGATGATCGAGCCTCCGGTCGTCAACGACTCCGCGATGCGCGCCATCGCATCCTCAGGGATGGCGATGCGGTCCAGCGCCTCGGCGGGACTGTTCGCCACCGGCAGCGGCTTCGCCTCGGCGCCGGCCATCTTGCCGCGCCGCGCGGCACGGTCGGCATTATCGATCCGGGCCGCATTGCGGGCCGTGACCGGCAGCGAGACCACTGACCAGCGCAACAGGTTGGGATCGTTCTTGTCGGCCTCGGCGGTGAAGACGTGCGTACCCAGCGGCCGGTCGCTCGGCGCGATGGTTATCGGAACGTCGAACTGCGGCTTGAAGTTCTCGCGGACGTACAGCTTGGAATCCTTGCGGCTCACGAACACCGCGATCTGGCCGGGACGCTTCGGCGGTTCGGCCCTGGCGGCCTTTTCCGCGCCGGGCAGACGCGCCGCATCCTTCTTCACGTCGGGTGCAACGGCTGGTCCAGCCGGCGCATCGGCGACTGCCTTGACGGGCTCAGCGGGCTTTTCGGTGCTCCTGGATTCGTTAGTCTTGGCTTCCTCGGCCTTCGGCGCTTCCGCCTTGGCAGGCGCCGCATTGGCAATCGCAGCGGTGGGAGCCTCGGCGTTCACCTCTTCCGACTTCGTTTCCGAACTGACTTCGATTTCCGCCTCGCCGGGCTTGTCCTCGGTCTTCGCGCTTTCGCTTGCGGCGATATCGGTCTTTGTGGGTTCGCTGCTGTCAGCCGAGTTAGCAGACGGCGTCGCATCGAACATGGTCACGACGCCATTGATCGCTGGCCGCGCGCGGCTGGCATCCACCGTGTGGGTCTGTTCGCGCAACGGCGCCGCGTGCCCGACAGTCGATCGGAGATCCAGGCTCGCCTCCGAATTCGCAAGACTGGAATTCGCAGGCTTGCTCGCGCTGCCAGCGTCCGCGCCCTTGTCGCTCTTCACCGCGGGCGCGTCGGTCGCCGGGTCGTTGGCGATGAGGGGCTGCGGCACGACCTTCTGCGTCACCAGCAATGGGTGCGTGAAACTGGCAGGCGTGATCTGGCCCGGCGTAATGATGACGCGCGCGCCCATCCTGGTCCAGTTCCACATCTTCATGGCGAACGCCGTCGGCATGCGGATGCAGCCGTGCGACGCCGGATAGCCGGGCAATACGCCGGCATGCATCGCGACGCCCGACCAGGTGATGCGCTGCATGTAAGGCATCGGTGCGTTGCTGTAGATGTTGGAGCGGTGCATCTTGTGCTTCTGGATGATGCTGAACACGCCCATCGGGGTCGAATGACCCTTCATGCCTGTCGACACCGGGCTTTCAGCGAACAATCCTTTGGCGTCGTAGATTCGAACCTTCTGCTGCTCGATCGAGACCGCGATGATCAGCGGCCCCTGCGGCTTGGCGTTGGTTTCCTTGATGGCCGCCTCGGTCTTGGCTGATGGCCGACGTGCCTTCGGCTTGCGCGGCTGCACCATCGGCGCGGGCCGGTAGTAACCAGGGTCGGAATCCTGCCAGTAGAACAGGGCGGCGGCATCCACCTGGGGAGCGGCGGCGACGGAGCCGGCCGCAGTCAACATGGCAATCTGCCAAAATCGCTGCTTCGAAATAGCTGTGCCCGCAATACTCGCACTGAAAAATCGATGCCCGCTCACGCGCATAGTCCTCAAACCCGGTTACTCGAATCTACTGTCCTGCGTATTCATTTGTTGTCGCAGAGGCGAAAAGCGTTCACCAGCGTAAGCCTTATAATTTCAGCGCTTTTCGCTCCGATCGTAGCAAAAAAGCCTCACATTCCGTTAAACGGCGCCTGGTCAATCTGACGCCATCCATAAGGCGGTACTGCGGCGTCCAAATCCCCAGCGGCCTTCCTGTCCGGCTTTCCGGCACTACATAGGCGGCGAGCCCTTCAGCGGAGATTTCAATGACATCCAAGGCTATCGTTAAGTGTGACAGGAAGTGGAGAAGTGTGGCCTTGGTGGTGTTGGCGCTGACATTGTGGCACGCGGCCCCGGCGTCGGCCGCCGATGAGCCCGACCTGATCTTTCGCCGCTCGACCGTGTTCAAGTGGATGAGCCCGAACGACAAGCTCGCGACCTACGCCGTCGACGACCCGGAAATCGATGGAGTGGCCTGTCACTTCACGGTGCCGGAAAAGGGCGGCTTCAAGGGCTGGCTCGGTCTCGCCGAAGAGGTCTCGGACATCTCCCTGGCCTGCCGCCAGATCGCGCCGATCCGCTTCAAGCACAAGATGGACCAGGGCGACGACATGTTCCGCCAGCGCCGCTCGCTGTTCTTCAAGAAGATGCAGATCGTTCGCGGCTGTGACGCCAAGCGCAACGTGCTGGTCTACATGGTCTATTCGGACAAGCTGATCGAGGGTTCACCCAAAAACTCGACCTCCTCTGTACCGATCATGCCTTGGGGGGCAGCCGATGCCGCGGTTCAGAAATGCGGTGAATTCATTCAGTAAGTCCGATGCCAGCCGGGATCCGGATCGGATCCGGGATGAGGGCTTCGGGCTTACCGTTTGACCGGATTGGAATATTGGCGGGCCTCCAGGCCGGTTCCGACCTTGCGGTCACGGCAACCGACCAGCTGCACGAATTTTTGCGGCGCCGACACGTTGCCGCGAAATTCGCTGCCTTGCTGCGACATCGCACCACAAAGGCTTGCGGGAGTTTTCCCTTGGCGCCCTGTCTTCAGGGAAGGATCGATCCGCAGTTCGGAGCCGTTACTCACCGACGAATTTTCAACCGCCGGCTGGCCGGGTTTGCGGGTCGGGGTTGCACTGCCAACATCGTTGTTGCCACTACCCACGACTGCCATCCTTTGTTGAGGAGGGGTCACAACGCACAAGCGTTGAGGAGGGGTCACAACGCACAAGCGCGCGCAAGGTTGCACGGCATTCGAGTGAGTCGGCCAGACCGAAGCTTCGGTTCATCCGATCAGCCAGTGAACGAGGCTGTCCTCATCGACCGGACGGGCGCCAAAGCGGTCCTGATTAGCTGCCTGCGGTGTTCAGCCGGATCATCCGAAGTGAATGCGTCCCGGCTGAATTCATTGAACTTTTCCCGCTATTGTTTCGTCCGGCAGCGCCGACGAAACAATTCTCCTGCGCGATGAAACCATTTTCCGTTTTTGGCGCAGATGGCCGGAAACAGCCGACGGCTATCAGGTAGCCAACGAGACGGCGGGGCGCCGCCGGACAGGGATCACCGGAGACAGTCAGATGCGGACCATCAGCTTCATCCTCGCCTTCGCCTTCATCCTGGCGGGTCCCTCGATGGCTGGTTCGTCGGACCAGGCTCTGCCGGGTGTCGGCACCTTTGCCTACAATGGCTCGCCGGTTGCGACGTCGGCGTCCCAGCCGATGGTCGTGGCCGCCAACTAAGTGAGGCGGATCCTTTGCAAGATCGCCGACAAAGGCCCTGTATGTTCCTACGTATCTGTTCTGCCGTATTCCTGACGTTCTTCCTTCTCAGCGGAGCGGCGCAGGCCCAGCTTCAACTCCAGTTTCAGCCGCCGCAGACCTCGTTCCGTTCCCTGTTCAAAGTGCCCGATCCGCGCGGCGAGTTCGTGCGGCTCTGCGCGCCCCATATGGTCGGACGCTGGGCGCACCCCGAAAGCGTTTGCAGCTGTCTGCACGACCACGCCGCCGCGACCGTGGAAGATGCCGACCTGCGCGAGGCGCTGCTGCGCGGCATCAGCGAGACCGGGGTGCCGACGATCGAGACCGCCTGGGTGCCGCCGTCGAAGCAGTCCGAAATCGGCCCGACCTTCACCAAAATCGCCAAGCCTACCCTGCAATGCATGTTCGAGCCGGCGACGAACCAGTAAGCGGCCGGCTACCCGATCCGGCTCGCGCCAACTGGCTTGATGACGAGCGCGGCCGCGTCGGATCCTTCAGTCACCTCGGCTGCATCCTACAGCACGACACGCTGAAGACGGCGGCTTCGCCGCATGGTGATCACCGCCGCCACGAGGAACGCCGGCATCGGCAAGGAGACCTTCGAGCGCAAACGCGGCGCGCTGTGGCGGGGAGTCATCGCCAAATACGGAAGTTGGTAGTATAGGCTTGCTATCGAGATCGGTTGCACAAGGGAGCTATCATGCGATCTCTTCTTATCGGCCTTATCGGCTTATTGTCACTGGCCACATCTTCGGCGTCCGCCGCCGACGCTGCGAACCAGGAAGCCAACAAGAAGGCCGTGCTCGAATTCTACGATGCGGCGCTCAACCGGAAGGATTTTGACGCCGCCGCGAAGTTCTTCGGACCGCACTACATTCAGCACAATCCGACGGCGCCGGACGGTATCGAAGGCTTCAAGGCGTTCCTCGGATTCCTGCGCGAGAAATTTCCGGACTCCCGCAGCGAGATCAAGCGTGCCTTTGCGGACGGCGACCACGTGATCGTGCACGTTCACAGCGTCCGCGAGAAGGGTACGCGCGGCCGCGCCATCGTCGACATTTTCAGGCTCGAGAACGGCAAGATCGTCGAGCACTGGGACGTCGTGCAGGAGATTCCGGAGAAGGCCGCCAACACCAACGGCATGTTCTAGCGCGCTGTCGCGCCGCCCACTATCGCTTCTTCGTTCCGAGCCTCGGAATGCATTTGCGGGTGCGCAGCACGCCCGAGGTGGTCATCTGCGAGCCCTGGACCTCCTTGATCTGTCCGGCAGGGCACGACCCATCGTCGACCAGCACGCGCTGGCCGAGCCGCAGGTCGATAATGTCCTGCTCGCGCGAGGCCACCTGGGCTAGGGCGGGACTCGTAAGGAGCCACAGCGCGACGCCGGCGGGCAGGGCAAGCGATCGGGCAGCCTTTGTCGTCATCATTCCGGCCTCGCTCACTTGGTCTTGATCTTCAGCCCATCGGGCCCGACATTGATCTGCAGGCCCTCGGGTTCTTGCTTGGCTTTATAGAGATTGTAGCCGAGCGCGCCGACCGCGACGATCAACACGCCGATGATGAGATAGAGGAGGACATTGCGATTGCCGGGCATCCGGTGGTTCCGTCATGATGATGCACGGCGAGCTTAGTGACGCGGCGGCGATTCTCATAGAGCACGGGCAGTGCTGCGCCGCTACGGCCCTGTCGCGGACTTCAGCCTTCGTACGCCGGTTCCGCTGTTCGCTTTGCGGTTTGCCCGCAGGGCAGCCAGCGATGCCTCCGCCAGTCTTTCGGCCGATGCAATCAGTTGCGGGATCGGATGGCCGGCAAAGCCGAGGACGAAGCCCGGTAGCGGGCGCGCGCGAAAACAGGTTTCTGCCAAGAGCCAGCCCGCGACGCCGGCATCGGCCTTTGCCTTCGCTGCGACGCGCGGATCAGTCGATGGATCGAACCGCGCGACCAGATGCAGCCCCTGCGAGGGTACCGGTACCGATAGCTGTCCGTCCGATGCTGCCGACAACGTCGAAGCCAGGAAGTCGCGCGCTTCGCGATAGATCCCGCGCACATTGCGCAGGTTTGCCGCGAACGCGCCCGAATTCAGCATGTCTGCGACCGCGCCCTCCAATAGCGTGCCGGGAAAGCGGTCGAGCGCGGCGCGGGCCGTCGCCACCGGCCCGACCAGCCGTTCGGGCAGCGCGCAGTAGCCGATGCGCAATCCGGGAAACAGTGTCTTTGCAAACGTGCCCATGTAGATGACGCGCGAGAGGTGATCGATGCCGGCGAGCGACAGCAATGGCGCACCGTCGTATCGAAATTCGCTGTCGTAATCGTCCTCGATCACGAAGGCGCCGGCATCCCTTGCCCATTCGAGCAATTCCAGCCGCCGCGGCATCGACATCTGCACGCCGAGCGGAAACTGGTGCGATGGCGTCACATACGCCGCGCCCGCCGACGGTGCGAGGGCCCGGCCCCTGGCCACGATCATGCCTGAGGCGTCGACCGGCACGGAGACGGGGCGCAGGCCATAATGCCCGATCGCTCTTCGCGCGGCGGGATAGCCGGGATCCTCGCACCAGATTTGATCGCCGGGCTTGAGAATCGCGCCCAGCACGATCCTCAAGCTATGCTGCGTTCCCGACGTCAGCATGATCTGGTCCGGATCGCAGCGCAGCCCGCGCGCCGACAACAGGTGATCGGCAATCGCGGCGCGGAGTTCGCGGCTGCCCCGCGGGTCGCCGTACTGAAGGTGCTCGGTGCCGAAGGCGCGCAGGCGGCGGCCGGCAAACGACCTGAAGCGCTGCAGTGCCCTTTCATCGATATGGGTGCAGCCGAGCGCCAGCGGGCCTTGCTGCGGCGCCTCGATCGCG
Organism: Bradyrhizobium sp. AZCC 1610; assembly: GCF_036924515.1. Taxonomy (NCBI): domain Bacteria; kingdom Pseudomonadati; phylum Pseudomonadota; class Alphaproteobacteria; order Hyphomicrobiales; family Nitrobacteraceae; genus Bradyrhizobium; species Bradyrhizobium sp. AZCC 1610. The sequence goes on from NZ_JAZHRR010000001.1 coordinate 2,747,958, forward strand.
ATCTTGGTCTTGCGCGCGTCGCTGGCGCGGGTCGGAATGCGCGCGGCGACGAACGTACCGGAGCCGACGGTCGCCACAGCAAAGCCGTCCGCGATCAGCCGCTCATAGGCCGAGGTGACGGCGTTGCGGCGAAAGCCGGTCTGTTTTGCAAGCGTACGCTGCGGCGGCAGCGGCTCTCCCGGTTTTGCGATCCCGCCCGTTATGGCGTGGCAGAGCGCCTGATAGAGCCGGTGCTGCGAGGAGGCGCCCGGCGTCACGTGCGGACCGGAAAGGTCGAGCGCCAGCTCGGCCTTGCGTCGCGACGGCGGAGAATTGGTCGGAATTTTTCGCATGGAATTGGCACTATCGCAGACCAAATTCGCCGGTACAACTTCTTCTACTGAGCCAATCCCGAGAGGAACTGACGTGATAACCGAAGGCGAAACCACCACTTCCTACCCGTTGTCACCACGCAACCGGGTCAAGCGCATGCATGAGCGCGGCTCTTACGACCGAGCGACGATTCACAGCCTGCTCGATGCTTCGATGCTCTGCCACGTTTCCTACGTGGTCGACGGCCAACCCTACTGCACGCCGACCTTCTTCTGGCGGGAGGGAAGCCGGCTGTACTGGCATGGCAGCAGCGCCAGCCGTATGCTGAGGAACCAGTCCGGCGGCCAGCGGGTCTGCCTCACGGTCGCGCACCTCGATAGCCTCGTGCTGGCGCGTTGCGGCTTCAATCATTCGGCGGATTACCGCGCCGTGATGGCCTTCGGCACGGCCTACCTCGTAGGCGATGAGGCGGAGAAGGAGCGCGCGCTGGTTGCCATGGTCGACCGCTTCTTTCCGGATCGGACCGCGAGTCTGCGGCAAAGCACGGTACAGGAGATCAAGGCGACGTCGGTGATTGCGATGGAAATCGAGCAGGCGTCCGCCAAGATCAGGTCGAAGGGCGTCGCCGACGACGACGAGGACTACGAATTGCCCATCTATGCCGAGCGCATTCCGGTGCGCACCGTGCTGGGCGCGCCCGAACCCTGTCCGCGGCTTCTCGATGGTGTCGAGCGTCCGGCGTCGCTGCGTGGCTATTCGGAAGGCCGCCTGCTCGAAGATGCATTGCGGGATGCACATTTTGCGCATTACACGGGCGGCTGAGATCGGGGTAGGGTGTGCGCTCCCGATCTCTTTGAATTCTCGACTGGAGCCGCCGCATGACTGCCGATACGCAACAAAAAATCCTCGACGCCGTCGACGCCGGCTTTGATGCGCAACTGGCCACGACGCGGGATTTCGTTGCGATTCCTTCGACCCGCGGCGCCGAAGGGCCGTGCCAGGACATGATCGGCGACCTCCTGCGCCAGCGCGGCTATGAGGTCGACGACTGGCATATCGACGTCGGGGATTTGAAGGATCTGCGTGGCTTCGGCCCGATCGAGCACGACTTCTCCAAAGCGCGCACCGTGGTCGGCACTTACCGGCCGTCGAACAACGCCGGCAAATCGCTGATCCTGCAGGGCCACTGTGACGTCGTGCCGGCCGGCCCCCTCGATATGTGGGAGACGCCGCCGTTCTCGCCCGTGGTGAAAGACGGAAAAATGTATGGCCGCGGCGCCTGCGACATGAAGTCCGGCACCATCGGCGCGCTCTATGCGCTGGATGCGATCAAGGCCGCAGGGCTGCGTCCCACAGCGCGCATCCACTTCCAGTCCGTGATCGAGGAAGAGAGCACCGGCGTCGGCGCGCTGTCGACCTTGCAGCGCGGCTACCGCGCGGACGCCTGCTTCATCCCGGAGCCGACCGGCGAGACGATGGTGCGCTCGCAGGTCGGCGTGATCTGGTTTCGCCTGAAGGTGCGCGGCTTCCCGGTGCATGTGTTCGAGGCCGGCGCCGGCGCCAACGCGATCATGGCGGCGTATCATCTGATTCATGCGCTGCAAAAGCTCGAGGCCGACTGGAACGAGCGCGCCAAGGCCGATCGTCACTTCCAGGCGGTCGCCCATCCGCTGAACTTCAATCCCGGCATCATCAAGGGCGGCGACTGGGCTTCCAGCGTGCCGGCCTGGTGTGACGTCGATTGCCGCATCGCCATCCTGCCGGGCTGGTCGATCGCCGAATGCCAGAAGGAGATTTTGGCCTGCGTGTCGGCGGCCGCACGCGACCATCGCTTTCTCTCCAACAACCCGCCGCAGGTCGAGTGGTCGGGCTTCCTGTCGGAGGGCTACGAGCTGACGAATTCCGCCGAGCCGGAAGCCGCATTTGCAAAAGCGTTTGGCGCAATCTATGGCGGCACGGTGCCCGACCGCGCGTTCACCGCGCTGACCGATACGCGGTTCTACGGCCTGAACTACAACATCCCGAGCCTCTGCTTCGGCGCGACAGGCGCGGCGATGCACGGCTTCAACGAATATGTCGAACTGGAGTCGCTGCGGAAGTCGACCAAAGCGACCGCGCTGTTCATCGCGGAATGGTGCGGGGTGGAGAGGGTGTAGACGCTCTCTCCACGTTGCGAGGAGCAACGCGACGAAGCAATCCATGCTTCAGCGTGCGTGGACAGATGGATTGCTTCGCTTCGCTCGCAATGACGGCGGAGAGTTCACGGCTGCTCCGGCCACAACGCCTTCACGATCGCATCCAGCCCATCCGTTAGCGCCGCCGGTCCCGGCTGCAGGATGATCGTCGATTTGATCTCGACGATGCGGTTGTTGCGCACCGCCGGGATATCGCTCCAGCCGGGACGCTGTCGGATGCGATCGGGCACCACCTTCTTGCCGCACCATGACGCGAGGATCACGTCCGGGGCGGCCTCGCGGACCACGTCGGGCGCAATGATCCGGTCCTTGGCCGCCTGCTGAAACCGCAGCTTCGGCAGCGCGTCGTCGCCGCCGGCGATCTCGATCAGTTCGGATACCCAGCCGATGCCGGAGATCAGCGGATCGTCCCATTCCTCGAAATACACCTTCGGCTTGGGTGAGAGGCGGGGCGTTGCCGCGATATGCGCGAGGCGAGCTTCGAATCCGGTCGCGAGCTGATCAGCCCGCTCCGCCGCACCGACAATGGCGCCGAGCGTGCGGATCATCGCGAAAATGCCCGCAATGTCGCGCTGGTTGAAGACGTGAATGGCGACGCCCGCGCGCACGAGATCGGCGACGATGCCAGCCTGCAGGTCGGAGAAGGCCAGCACGAGATCGGGCTCGAGCGCCAAAATCTTCGGAATGTCCGCGGAGATGAAGGCGGAAACCCGCGGCTTCTCGCGGCGCACTTGTGGCGGCCGCACCGCATAGCCGGAGACGCCGACGATGCGGTCCTGCTCGCCGAGCAGATACAGCGTCTCGACGGTCTCTTCGGTCAGGCAGACGATCCGGCGAGGTGGGAACTGGCGCATGCCGACGATATGCCGAATTAACAGGGCATTGTCACGGCAGCCATTACCTGGAACGTCATTGCCGGGCTTGACCCGGCAATCCATCCTCACAAAAACATCTCTTTTGGAAGATGGATGGATACGCGGGTCAAGCCCGCGTATGACAGATTACAGAAAAGCCGGAGGACGAATGACGCCGCTTGAGAAAATCCAGTCGATGAAGATGCCGTTTGCCGAATTGAAGGGGGTGACCTTCACGGAAGCCGGTATGGATCGGGTGGTGGCCAAGATGCTGGTGCGGCCGGACCTCTGCACGCTGCGGAACACGATTCACGGCGGCGCGATCATGGCATTCGCGGATTCGGTCGGCGCTGCGGCAACCGTCATCAACCTGCCCGCCGACGCCAAGGGCACCACGACGATCGAGAGCAAGACCAATTTCATCGGCGGCGCCAAGGAAGGGTCGACCGTGATCGCCACCGCCACGCCGGTGCATCGGGGACGCCGCACTCAGGTCTGGCAGACCCGGCTGGAAACCGAGGACGGCAAGCTGGTGGCGATCGTGACCCAGACGCAGATGGTGCTGTAGCTTTACGCCGCGTCCACCGTCTGCACCGCGTTCAGCATCCCGGTTTTCGGATGACAATCCACGTATTCGAAAAGCTGTTCGTCGGCGCCGGCGACGGTGACCTCGTGGTAGAGCCGCAGTTTTGCGGCCGGCCCCAGGGTCGACAGATATTTCATGGCGGCGCCGAAAATCTTGACGTGGGCCGGGTGCGATTCCGCCCAGCGCTCCAGCGCCGACAGGCTTTTCCACCAGCTCATGCCGTAGGATTTCTCCGTCGTCGCGCCGTCGGGGCCAATGACCGTCATGTAACGGTTGGCGTAGCAGCCAATCGAACGTCCTTGGTCGCGCAGGAAATCCATGCCTTCGCGCAGCACCGGCTCGACATCGCCAAGGTACATCTTGCGCTCGGCGGCTTCGGTATCGCCCCAATCCTGACCCGACCGGATCAGGCAGAGGTTGTCATGCGGGATGATCCGGATGCACGCGCCGTCGCGGATCGCGCGTGCGGAGCCTGAAGGCGCCATCTCGCTGATCTGGGACAACGGGATGCGATCGCGCATGCCGCCCCAATAGGCGTGCTCCAAGATCTCACCGCTCATGCCGTCGGCCAGAACGGCGACGCCTTCGGGCCTTCCGAGGGAAGAGAACAACGTCTCATAGCCTTCCACGGACGGGTAAAGCGCTTCGATGAAGGTCCCGAACCCGCTGTTGATCCGCTGGTCGCCGGTCCAGCGCTCTCGCGCGGCCGGAAACCAGCGGTCGAATTTTTGCCGGTCGTCCCAATAGGCCACCGTGACAATGTTGGTGAAACCGGCTTCGTCGACATAGCTCGCGCGGTCCCAATACGCCGGACCATCGGCCGTTGCGAAATCCGAAGCGAGCCGCGCCAACGCCTGTTCCGCGGCGGCGTTGAGCGTGCCGCGGGATTGGACGCCGAAATAGGCCATTACCACCCGCGTCACGCTTGGCCTGTGTCGCGCCACGAAGGACGGGTAGGGCGGCGCATAATCGTCGCCGACCCGGCGGTGACGCGTTCGTACGGTTTGCAGATGCTCCGGGATCGCGGATTCCATCGGCCTGCTCCTTATCCGAATTGAAGCGCCTCAGGCCTGCAGCCTGATTTCGCTCATGACCTCGGCATCGACGGGAAGCGAGAAATGCTCGACGCGGTTGGCGCGTGTGGTGTTGAGCAATAGCCGCGTCACGTCCGGCCTCGAATAATGCCCGGCCGGATCGGCGGCGTTCTTCGCCACGCCGATCATGCCGAGATCGATGTCGGCGTACAAAATGCCTTCCTGGTCGGGCGGCAGCTTCTCGGCAAGCGAACTGCCGTCCGGCCCGTAGATCACGGCGTGGCCGCCGCCGACATGCAGGAAGGCATGTTTTTCGGGGGAATCGCAGAGCTCCTCGATCATTGCCTGCGAGACGACAGCGCAGGGACCGAGGAAGAAGCACGAGCCTTCGACCGCATAGACCTTGCTGGCGGCGTTGTTGACCTCATGGCCGAGCGCATGCGCGAACGGGTCGTACAGCGAAAAACTCGGCCAGGCGCCGACATGCACCTGTTCGTTCTGGGCGTACATCGCGTATTTCGACAGCGGCTGCAGGTGCTCCCAGCAGCACAGCGCGCCGAGCCGTCCGACGTCGGCGCGGTCGTGGACCGCGAGGTCGCTGCCGTCGCCTTCGCCGAACACAGTGCGTTCGGCATGGGTCGGACGCAGTTTCCGGCGCCTGGCGATGGTTTCGCCGTCGGGTCCGATCAGCCATTGCGCAATATAGAGGCTGCCACCGTCGCGTTCGGACAGCCCGAGCACGGCGGTCAGCTTGGCGCGCTTGACGGCTTGGCGGATCTTTTCCGCCTGCGGGCTGTCGAAGGCGAGCGAGTTGTCGAAGTAGCGCTGCACAAAGCCGCGGCCGATCGCCCAGGCGGGCGCGCCAAGCCAGATCTGCCACGGATATCCGGGAATGAAGGTTTCAGGAAACGCGATCAGCTTGGCGCCTTGCGCGGAAGCTTCCTCGATCAGCGCGATGGTCTTGTCCACGGTTGCATCGAGGTCGAGAAAGACCGGCGCCGCCTGAACCACCGCCACCTTGTACTTCTGATGAACCAGACCCATCGCATCAATCCTTTCGCGTTGGCGAACCGACAATCGCTGGGTCGCAAGCCTACAGCCATGGCAACGCGCGCCGCTTGTCTGCAGCGGAACGAAAACTTGTCTTAACGCGCAGATGGATGCCCGTGGCGTGGCAGGAAGGGGCCGAGCGAAAGGCGTTATTGGCGCGGCCGCTCGCGCCATTCGCGTGGCGAGGCGCCGAACCGCTGCTTGAAGATGCGGCTGAAATGGGCGAGGTCGTTAAAGCCCCACGCGAAGGCGATCTCGCCGATGTGCCGGGCCTGGTGCGCAGGATCGGCAAGATCGCGCTTGCAGCGCTCCAGCCGTTGCGTCTGGACGTAGCCGCGGAACGAGGTCTGTTCGGCGGCCATCAGATCGCTGGCGTAACGCGGCGAGATTCCTGTCGCCGCCGCAGCGCGCGGCAGCGATAATTCCGGATCGGCGAGATGCGCCAGGATATGATTCTTGAGGCGATAGAGCAGCGCCGAGCGATGGACCGACTGGTCCGGCAGGCGCGCGTGCAGCCGGTCGGCCAGCGTCATCGCGAGCAGGTCGAGCGCCTGGTCGAGCAGGCGGCTAGCGGCCGCGGGAGCGACCAGCTCGATCGTCCGGCTCACATTGCGCGCGAAATCATAGGTCAGCCGTTCGAGCGGACGATCGCCTGCGAACGTGGTCGCGGTCAAAGCATCGAACGAGCCGACGCGCTGTTGCAGCAGCTTGCGCGGCATCTGGAAGATCGTCTGCGAAAAGCTGTCGGCGAAGCGCAGCTCGTAGGGGCGGGTGGTGTCGTAAATGACGAATTGTCCGGCGGAGACGATGGCCTCGCGGCCGTCCTGGAAGACGCCATTCACGCCGTTGTTGCCGAGCGCCATCAGCACGTAATCTTCGCTGGCGCGGGCTATTCGCGACGGCGTGCGGAATACCCGCTGGGCGGTGGAATCGACCTGCGTGAGCGCGACCTGCCCGATTCTGGATTGCGACACCGCGCCCCAGAACGCGCCGCGCATGTCAGATTTGCAGTCTAACCCGACGAAGGTGTCGCAGACGATGTCCTGCCACACCGCAAGCCGGCGCTCCGGAAGGCACGAACTCGTGTCGAGCACGACAGCCACGACGGACCTCCACGAACCATCCGGATGTGTTGCCTAAGCCTGGCCCATTCAAAAATAAGCAAGCCCGATGCCCAGTCTGCGCCGGGTGGCGGGCGTTAACAATTGGTTGATAAAGATTGATCTAAGCCGCTGGAGTTATTGCCATTATTTAAGGCAGTATACGGACAATCGGGCTTGAATTTCATACTGCGATGCACAATATAGATGGTCTAGGGATTCGACGCCTCCTCGAGGGCCTCTCTCAGAGGAGTTTAGGATATGTACCTCACTGTGATTGCGGCCGCGCTCGCCAATAGTAGCGTGCGCACGCTCAGCCAGCAGGAAGAATTGCCGCTGTTGCGCGATCACCTGCTGCGGCTCGACCGCAATAGCCGCCGCGACCGCTTCCATGGTTTCATGGACGACAGCTTCATCGAGCGCTACGCCGAGAAATGCGCCAATGACGGCACGACCATTATTGCCTTCTTTGAAAACGGCGAGGTTCGGGGCGCGGCGGAACTGCATCCGCCGGACCACTCACCGGATTCGCTCCCCGAGATCGCCTTCAGCGTCGAAGCATCGGTGCGGCGGCGGGGCGTCGGCAGCATCCTGTTCCGCAAGCTGATCACGGAGGCGCGCGCCAAGGGCTACAGGAGCCTGCGGATCACTACCGGCGCGCAGAACGAGGCGATGCGGAAGCTCGCCAGCAAGTTCGGCGCGCAGCTTGTGTTCCGCCATGGCGAATCCACCGGCACCATCGATCTGACGAAACAGGATCACACAGAACTCGCGACCACCTGGGCGGATAGCGCGGTGAATGCCGCCCGCACGGCCGCGAACTTCAACCGTGCTTATTGGCGGATGCTGCTTCGGATGTATGGCTGGGGCCGCGCCGCCTGAGTAGCGCGTTCGATCAGGGCAATTCGCTGCCTGTTGATCCAGCGAATTGCCCAAAAATTTGATTGCTCAGGTGCCGGTACGCTTGTCGTTGCCGAAGCGCCTGATGACACGGCGCTCGACCACGATCGAGCGCTGCGCGCCATGTTCGCCGGCGATGACGCGGGTAGCCGATCGAGCCAGCGCGCGGCCGGTCTTCTTCACTTCCGCCAGCACTTCCTCGTAGGGCAACCCCATCAGCGCGGCGGCGATTTCCGCCTGCTGCTGCTGATCGTCGGTGATCCCGACCGCGGCGAAGATTGCCTCCTCCAGCGTCGGCGGATCCCGCCGGACGCGTCGTGTGCCGTATTTCGTGTTCCAGTCTTCGCTCATAGGGGCCTCGCAACTGACTGCCGAGATACCTAGGTGCCCTTATGTTGCATTGCAATACGCATTTCGCATGGCAATACAGCCATGCACCTACAATTTCTCCAGCCGGGTAGCGTCATACAGTTCGATGGTGGTGGCGCTTTCCGCAAGGGCCCGCAGCGATCGAACGAAATCGCGCGAGGCGGGGACGGCAAAATGCGCCAGCAAGGCGGCGCGATCGGCCCATTGCTCGAAAAACACCAGCCGCATCGGGTTTTCACAATCGACATGCACGGCATGCGAGATGCAGCCGGGCTCGGTGCGCGAACGCCGGACATGCTCGAGACTCAGTTTCCGCACCTCGTCAAAGCTGTCCGCACGGGCCGTCACGCTGCCGGTCACCACGATCATGACATCCTCCCGTCGTTACTATCACCGTCGTTATGATGCCGTGGCGCTCAGATCCAGCGGCTGTTGCGGCCAGCGTTTCAACGCGGCATGTCCGGCGTCCGTCAGCACGTAGATGCCGCGCTCGGCGCGGTCGAACCAGCCATAGACGTTGTGCAGCAGAATCTTTCCGGCGTCGGGAATATCCACGCGCAAATCCCTGACGCGGCGCGGCCCGCCTGATAGTGCCGAGGCGCAGGCCAGCGCCTGCTGGCGGTAGGCCGTCATGATCGGCGCGCGCGTCGAGCCGCCCAGGACAGGATCGCCCTTGCGCTTCTGATGTTCGGCGACCAGCCGCGACCGCTTTTTTGGATTGCGGCGAGGGGCTGCCGTTGCAGGCTGGACGATCACCTCGACATCGCCCGTGTTGGTGACCGCCAGCATGCCAAAACCCAGGCGGCGGCAGAGATTGCGATAGCGCGCGTCGCTCTCGCGGCCCTTGCCGCGGGCAGATAATTTGGCCGCGAGCCAGACCTCGTCGGCGGCGCCTGCGCGATCGACCGCCTGCAGGATCAGTTCCAGATTGAAGGCAAGCTTCAGTTCGCCGATCACCACGATCGGCGGATCATCGCCGCTCAGCGCCACCAGATCGCAGCCCCCGACCTCGCCCTTGACGGTGAAGCCGAGCTTTTCGAGGAAGCGTTTGACGGGAAGATATAGCGCGGTTTCCAAAATTTGCTCCGGCGCGTGCGACCGCGACTCAACCTGCCGACTCTAGCCGAATTCCGGCAAAGCGTTTGATCGGATAGCGCCTCAGCGGCTATTGTCGGAGCGGGGACAAGGCCACCGGCAATCGAGGGAACCTGCGATCGATCGTTCGCGGGGCACTGGTCTTTGCCAATTTCCGGAGTGAGCAGGGCGTGCTGCAGGGTCTGTACAAATTCCGTTTCACGACGGAGCGCGGGGAAGGTTCCGGCGTGATGTTCGCGACCGCGGGCGGCAGGCTCTATGGCGGCGATTCCGGCTCTTCATTCGTCGGCCATTTTGCCGAGGCCGAAGGCGTCATCTCCGTCGAATGCATGATGTCGCGCCATTACCACGATCCCGGATATGTCCCGATGTTCGGCGTCGACAATATTGCGATGAATTTCACCGGCGTGCGCCGCGGAGAGGAAGTTCATTTCGAGGGTGGCAGCGCGGCCTTGCCGGGAGTCCGGTTCACAACCGTTCTGACCCCAATCAACGATGCCGACGCTCCGCCGCCCGGTGCGGTCGGCCCTGACGGGATCGGCAACGGGCTCTATTCCATCCACATCCGCATGCTCGACGGTATCGATGCCGGCAACACCGGTGTCATGCTGCTGCAAGACGGCCGCATCAGGGGCGGCGACGCGTTCTTCGACTATATCGGCGGCCTACTCGGCGGCGAACGGCAGATGGAAGGGCGAACTCGTCAACCGCGAGCATACGCCCTCCAGGAGTGACCGACCGCTGTTTGGCGGCCATGAAGTCGGCATCGGTTTTTCCGGCACGTATGACGGCGAGGGCGCGGAGGGAGAAGCCACCGCACTCGCCGGCAAGCGCAGCACCCGCTTCAAGGCGGTGCTACGAAAGCTGGTGGATGTAGAGGGTTAGCCGATCAAGTGATCGTACTCGGCATGAGAGCCGATCCAGAACCAAACATAGACGTCGTCGACTTCAACAGCCAAGGCGCGATATCGTAGTCCGACGCGAGCCGACCAGTACCGACCGACCCTTTTGAATTGGAGGGAGGGATGGCGTGGGTCGCGCTTGAGCAGTGCAAAGTTGGCGTCAGCCAACTTCCGAATCGAGGACGGCAACGTCGGTAGGCGGCCCAAAACGCTGGCGACGCCGAGTGTCTCACAAGTCCCGGGATTTCCCGGCCCGATGCGCCGCTATAGCTTCCTCTGCCAATGCATCGAGCTTGCCGGCACGCGCATCGCGTTCGATGGCTGCGTCGAACTGATCGGCATCAAACGCTTCAAACCAGGCGCGAAATCGCGCCAATTCCCGGGGCGGCAATTGCTCGACGGCCTTTTCAATGTCTTCGGCTGTTGTCATTTCAGCAATATAGCATCCCGGAAGCGCCGCGAAAAGTGTGCGAGTGGCAGCTCGGACGCGACTAAACCCTCCCGTTCACCGGCAGCAGCGCGCCGGTGACGGCGCTCGCGGCGTCGCTGGCGAGGAACAGGATCACGTCGGCTAGCTCCTTCGGCGTCACCCATTTGGTGAAATCGGCTTTCGGCATGCTGGCGCGATTGGCCGCGGTGTCGATGATCGACGGCAGCACGGCGTTGACCGTGATCCTGCCCTTCAGCTCGGCGGCAAGCGCCTCGGTAAGGCGATGCACGCCGGCCTTGGAGGCGGCGTAGGCGCCCATGCCACTGTCCGCCTGCAGCGCGCCCATCGCGCCGATATTGATGATGCGTCCGGCGCCCGAGGCGGCGAGATGCGGAATCGCCGCGCGTGACGCGTTGAGCGCGGTCATGACGTTGAGCGCGTACATCCGTTGCCAGGTTTTGGGATTGCCGTCGGCCACCGTCTCGAAGGCGAAGCCGCCGGCGATATTGATCAGCGCATCGAGTTGGCCGAAATGCGATGCAGCCGCATCGATCGCCTTGCCGGCCTGAGCCGCGTCGGTGAGGTCGACGCCGCCGAGTTCGAACAGATCCACTGTTGCCGGGACTTGCGTTGGCGCATGATCGACGCTCGCAATCCTGGCGCGCCGCGCCAGCGCTTCGTCCACGACAACCCGGCCGAGCGCACCCAGCGCGCCCGTCACGACAATGACTTTTCCGTCCATGAGGGCCTCCGCATGCCGGGGAAGGGAGCGCACCCTATCAGGAGTTTGTCACTGGCAATGCGGCGAATTTCTGCATGGAACGATCTGTCCCACGCGCCCAAATTGCCGCGGGCCGCGCCCGTTCGGAGAACGCGAGCTACGCAGGACTACGGAATGGGGCGGAATCGATAAAATTTGCCGGAGTTCTGTAAGCCGTTTTCAGAATCCGTTCGGTACAACCGGATACCAACAAAAGGCAGGGGGATTTGTCATGGGTTTGCCGGATCATGGTTTACCGCTTGTTCAGCTTAAGGAGCAGCGGCGCGACCTGGTCGTAGCGCTGCAGAATCGCAGCGGTCCGGTCTCGAGCTGGGAATTGATGCAGATCGCCGCGATCCAGCAGGCGATCTCGGCGTTCGAGGACGTCATCGCCGATCTCGATGCCGAAATGGAAATGGAAGCGGCGGCCTGAGCCCGTAGCGAGCCGCACGGCCGCCCAATCGTCCGCCGCTTTACGGAGCAGGCGGCCGTAGGTTAGGATCGACCCGTGCGCAGCGCTTTGACATTTCCGGTCGTGCTTCTCGCATTGTACGCGTCGCAAACGGCCGCGGTGCGGGGCGAGGCCTGCATCGCCGATCAACGTGGCGGCCTTGTCTGCGGTGCAGGCAAGGATGCGTTGCGCGTGTTCGCCAACACCACCTCGCCGTCCAGGAATTATGCGTTCGCCTGGCGGACCTCGCAGGGCCTGCCGTCAGGCGACGAGATTCCCAACAACGTCGAAAACGTCCTGATCCGTGTCACCGATGGCGCGGTGCTTGCCACACTCGGCGGCACCCATTGGGAGACAGGCGAGACGCGGGCGGACCGCTACGAACTGATTGCGGCCTGGTCACCGGACAGCCAGGCCGTCATCGAGGTCGCGAACAGCCGCTGGAACAGCGATTCCTTTGCCTATTACCGGATTGATGGAGCTACGGCGACCAAGCTCGATCTGCGTGCGCTGGTCGAGTCTGTCATGACGGCCAGGCTGCCGCCGCGAAATCGCCAGGGTAATTCCTTCCGAGTGCATGAGGATCTTCCGGTGACCCTCGATGCGCGCGGTCGCGTGCGCTTTACAGCGATGCTCTATGTGCCCAAGGGCGAAACCAGCAACGACTACAAGGTGCAGGTCAACGTCAGGGCGAGAGGCGGCAAGCTGTCCGCGCAGGTCGTGTCGATGCAGCGGGTGAGGTGAAGGCGGATTAGGTCAGCCTTGCTGCTTCAGCCTTGCAGGTAGCGCGCTTCGAGATGGGCGCGTTCGGCTTTGCCGAGACCGAGGCCATCGCGCAGATAGCTTTCGAGATCGCCATAGTCGGCATCGATGGCCTCGAACGCTGCGGCGAGGAACGATTCCTGTACTGAACCCAGCACCTGTTTGACCTCGTCGGGCAGGTCGCTGCTGGAATTGGGATCCCTGCGGTAGAAGCGGTTGGTCAGGAGATAGTCTTCCGCGATGATGTCGTCGGAAACGCCGAGCGCATGCAGGATCAGCGCGCACGCAAAACCGGTGCGGTCCTTGCCGGCGGTGCAATGGATCACCAGCGGCGCACGATCTTCCAGGAGATGCGCAAACAGCGTGCGGAAATGCTGCGTGTTGCTCTGCACATAGCCGCGGTAGGAATCGCGCATTACCTCGACGGCGTGGTCCGTCGACAGCGACGTGCCGCCGGCCACGATGGCGCGCAATGCCGCGACCACCGTGGGTTCGACCGGCAACGAATGGACGGTAATTTCAGGCATGCCGCACAGGGCGGCGGCGCGCTCCTCGGTACCGCGAAAGTCGAACGCGCTGCGGACGCCGAGTTCCCGCAGCACGGAGACATCGTCGTCAGTGAGATGGCCGAGATGGTTGGAGCGGAAGATCTGCCGCCAGCGCACGGTCCGGCCGTCGCTCGTGGGATAGCCGCCGAGATCGCGGAAATTGCTGGCGCCGGAGAGCTTGAGATGGCGGGCGGGGGAGGCAGGGGAATCTGACATCGGCGGTTCGAACGATCTCGTACTGCGGACAAACGAGGGAAGGGCATGTCGCCCGCCCCGTCTCGTCTACACTGAACTTGTCGGGAGGCGAAACGTCAATTGCCGGACGACTACGATTTTTGGCGCTGCCGAGAGCGGAAGAGGCCGCCAACTGAGGCGGCCTCTGGGCTACTTCTGTGGTGGCACCTTGACCGGGATATGCGGCGTGGTGCTAACCACCTTGACGCTTCCATCCGAAGCAAAACTCCTGAGCGTTTCCAGCACCAGGAAGAATTTCTCCGCAAGCATGGCGGGACCTCCTCCGGCTAGTTGATTTGAAATACAGATTATCACCGCTGCAAGGCGGGGACCATACAATTTAGGAAGGCTGAGGCCGCCACCGGCGCGGCCCGCAACTAGTCCCGTACAGCCCTGATCAACGGCTGGATGGTGAGGCGGTAGGCGACCAGCGCGCCGCCGTCGAATTTCTCCAGAACCGCATCACACGCTGGGCAGCGATATTCGCCCGTCTTGCCCGACCGCGACGTCAGTTCGAGACGGCGGAAACCAGCCCCGCACTTGGTACACGTCACATCGTCCTTTTTCATACGCCCACCCGCAAAAAATCCCAGCCAGCACCCCAGTATACGTTCAGGCGGTACTTGGGGCACACACTCCCAAAGTCAACTCACGACGCCGGGGCTTAAATATGGAGGGTGCCCTGGTTTTCTCGCTTTGGCTTGCGGCGCCGCGAGACGCGCACCCCTGTTGTCGCACAACCCCGTCGGGTGATCTTCGCTTTTATTCGCGGACTCATCCTTGGGATAACTTGCCCTTGGATAACTTGGACATGCCATGTCATTGTCATAAAATCTTCATACGCAATCCCAATGGAGATATCGTTGAACGCGCGGCAGCCAGTCGTGAGCGATTCCGGTGCGGCCATTGCCGTGCGGCCGGGTGCGGAAATCGAACTTAAGCTGCTTGCGCCGCAAGGGTCCCTCGAAAAACTGCGCGAACTGCCCGTTATCCTGCAGCACGCGCGCAACCGGGGCGCGTTTCACCGGCTGGAAACGGTGTATTACGACACGCCAGAGCGACTGCTCTTCCAAAATGGCATGTCGCTGCGCGTGCGGCGCAGCGGCAAACACTTCATCCAGACTCTGAAGCTTTTACCCAACAGCGGGCAACCTCTGATGCGACGGCAGTGGGAAGCACCGGTTGACGGCGTCACCCCTGATCTGGCGCGGCTTCCCGCCGATGAGGTTGGCGATCCAGTGACGACGCTGACCAACGACGCGCTGGTGCCGGTTTTCGCGACGAAGGTTCGCCGGCACGTACGGCAGCTCGACCTGCCCGATGCTTCCGTTGAAATCGTATTCGACGAGGGGACGATCGAGGCCGGTGCGCGCCAGGAAGTCCTGTCCGAAATCGAACTCGAATTGAAGAGCGGCAACGCAGACGTCCTGTTCGATCTCGGAACGCAGTTGGTTGATGCCGCGCCGCTACAGATTGGCACGCGCAGCAAGGCGGAACGCGGCTATGCGCTCGCGTTCGACGTCGTGCAACCAGCGACGAAAGCCGAAGTAGTCGGCATCAGCGCCGAGCATGTGGTCGACGACGTCATCGCACTCCTGATGGGGACCTGCTGGCATCACCTTCTGAAAAATCACACGGTAGCCGAAAAGGGATCGGATCCCGAAGGCGTGCACCAGATGCGCGTTGGCCTGCGCCGTTTGCGTACGATCTGCGCACTGTTCCGGCGCGATATTCCTTCTCCTGCATTCCAGGCGATCAACGGCGAAGCGCGGTGGCTGATGCAGCAGCTCGGCCCGGCGCGGGATTGGGATGTTTTCGCCGAGGGGATCATCACTCGCCTGGTCACGGCGGCTCCGGATGTCGACCTCGTCGGCCTGCGCGATGCGGTCGAACGGCAGCGCAAGTCGAGCTACGGCGCATTGCAGGCCGTTCTCGCCGATGCCCGTTGCAGCCGTTTCCTGCTCTCGCTCGGCCACCTGGTAGAACGCCGCGGCTGGCGCAATGAAACCGACGGCGAAGTGCTGGCCATCCTGTCGCAACCGATTCAGGCGCTCGTCGATAAAATTGTGGCGCGCTTGCATCGCAAGGCGCTCAGGCGTGGCGCGCATTTCCGGCAGCTCAACGTCGATGCGCAGCACGATCTCAGAATCGACCTCAAGAAGCTGCGCTATGCGGCGGAGTTCTTCCTGCCACTTTATGCCACGCATGGGCCCGCTAGGCGTTACGCGAGGCGGCTCGCCAGGCTCCAGACCAGTCTCGGACGCGCGCGCGACATCGCAAGCAGCCGCATTCTGCTCGATGCCATCAGACAGGACAACCAGTCTGCGCTTGATCTCGCCATCGGCGCAGTGGCCGGTTGGCAAGCCCGCGATCAGATTGCGGTGGCAAAAACGCTGCGCAAGAGATGGCGGCGATTCAAAGCGACGCCCGCATTCTGGGGCCGGTAAAGTCCGTCACTTGCATCGGCGATTCCGCGCTGCGGACAAGCGGCGGAAGGGCATGTCGTCCGCTCCGGTCTCGTCTATACTGAACTCTGCGGGGGGGGGGGCGAAGCATGAATTGTCACGGGAATACGATTATTGGTGCTGCGCTATGCGCCGCGGCGATGGCAACCGCGCCGTCGGCCGCATTCGCGCAGTCGACTTTCCGGAACTATCGCTGCGCCGACGGGGCGCAATTCATCGTCGGGTTTTTCCGGTACGATTCCCGCGCCCATCTGCAGCTCGACGGCAAGGCGCTGACACTGCCCAAGCGCGTGGCGCTGTCGGGATCGCGTTATCAGGGGAAGGGCGTGACCCTGAGGATCACCAGGGCCGGGATCACGACGCTCAAGCATGCCAGGCGGCCGGTCACCACATGCGAGCAGACATGAAAAAGGGCCGAAACGATATCGTTCCGACCCTTTTCAGTTCACCGTCCGCGCCTCACTGATCGGGCGCGTCGCTGCCAAACACCTCTCGGACATCAGTGGTCACGCCCGGTCTTTTCGTCCTCGATGGCGGCCGCGTGGTACCAGCTGTCGCTGCAATCCGCGAGGTTGGCCGGCGGGGCGACAAACTCGGCCTTGGCCTCGCCATAGCGACGTTCCCCGAGAGCGGCACGGCCCCCGGTCGGGAATTGGTAGATCCTTGCGGACCCCTGATTCACACCCCTGTTCATCATCCCAATCTCTCCTTTTGCCGTGGCGCGAGCCTCTATGGTGCGCCCGACTCGTTCTCTAGTCGTTACAATCCGGGATATCGTCGGTGCCCTCCGTGGACGCAAGATGACCAAGGTAGTGGCACATAATGTCTATTTCGTAGGCACTTTTGGCGTTGCATCCTGCGGGGCAGCGAACGAATGACCAACGCGTGGGCCGGCCGGAAGGTTGCCGGCGAAAGCCTGGCTTCCCGGCGGATGCACTGGGGGGCTGCCGCAGCTTTAATCGCGGAACGGCACGCAGGCGAAAATGCCGGAGAAATGGGCTGGATTCGGCATCCCGATAAAGCGGCCGGATGCCCGTTTACGGGGCCTGCCGCGCTCGTATGTCGCACCTTTTATTTGAGAAGGCGCGGTCAGCAGGCTGTGGACGGCTGTTGCCGCAGTGCAGCGATTGGCACGTTAAATGCTTAGTAAGCCGTGGCCTGACGTGGCCGGGTACACGTATGCGGAGACTTCCAGGGGGCTGGGCGTCAAAATCCAGATTTCAAGGCTTCGGTCTTCCGCATTCCACTAGCAACTCAAGAGAGGCTCAATGACCAAGTACAAGCTCGAGTATATTTGGCTCGACGGCTATACGCCGACGCCGAATCTGCGCGGCAAAACGCAGATCAAGGAATTCGACAAGTTCCCGACGCTGGAGCAGCTTCCGCTGTGGGGCTTTGACGGCTCGTCGACCATGCAGGCCGAAGGCCACAGCTCCGATTGCGTGCTGAAGCCGGTCGCTGTCTATCCGGACGCCGCGCGGGAAAACGGCGCGCTCGTCATGTGCGAAGTCATGATGCCCGATGGCAAGACCCCGCACCCCTCGAACAAGCGCGCGACCATCCTCGACGACGAAGGCGCCTGGTTCGGCTTCGAGCAGGAGTATTTCTTCTATCAGGACGGCCGTCCGCTCGGCTTCCCGAGCAGTGGCTATCCCGCGCCGCAGGGCCCGTACTACACCGGCGTCGGCTACAAGAACGTCGGCTCGGTCGCCCGCAAGATCGTGGAAGAGCATCTCAATCTCTGCCTCGCAGCCGGCATCAACCACGAAGGCATCAATGCCGAGGTGGCGAAGGGCCAGTGGGAATTCCAGATTTTCGGCAAGGGCTCCAAGAAGGCCGCTGACGAAATGTGGATCGCCCGCTACCTGTTGCTGCGTCTCACCGAGACCTACGGCATCGATATCGAATTCCACTGCAAGCCGCTCGGCGACACCGACTGGAACGGCTCCGGCATGCACGCCAACTTCTCGACCAAGTTCATGCGGGAAACCGGCGGCAAGGATTACTTCGAGAAGCTGATGGAAGCCTTCAAGAAGAACCGCGCCGATCACATCGCCGTCTACGGTCCTGATAACCACATGCGCCTGACCGGCAAGCACGAGACGGCCTCGATCGACTCCTTCAGCTACGGCATTGCCGACCGCGGTGCGTCGATCCGCGTTCCGCACTCCTTCGCCAACAGCGGATACAAGGGCTATCTGGAAGACCGCCGTCCGAACTCCCAAGGCGACCCATACCAGATCGCGTCCCAGATCCTGAAGACCATCGCGGAAGTCCCGACCGGCGCCAAGGCGGCTGCGGCCTAAGGGACCTACGATATGACCCCGGGGGCGCCCGGGCTGCAACGCTGATCCGCCAGGGCGAAACCGCCTTGGCGGATCATTGCGTTTTGATGACACGGCGTCTTGATGCGTTTTGATTCAAATCCGCCGGTTCAAGGCCGTTTCCCTGCGTTGTGAAGCGCGCTAGACAACGGCCGTGGGCTTGCCGGGGACGCGGTATTGTTTGAGGGATTTTACAAAGTCAGGTTTCAGCTTGGCGCTGCGGTCGGCCGCAGCGTGATGTACGCGCGCGACGGCAGGATGCTGGGCGGCAATTCGGCCTTTGCCCATATCGGCACGTACGAAAAACGGGACGACGGCGTCGACATCGTGATCCAGACCGTCCGCCATAACCCGGACCCGAATTACCGCGCGATGGCCGGCACCGACGATGCCACTCTGCTGGCGAAGGGCAGGGCTGACGGAGACCTCTACCGTTTTGAAGGGGGCTTGAAGGAGCTGCCCGGCGTGGCGTTTCACTCGGTGATGACGCCGATCGAGCAGGATGCCGGACCGATCGCCGGCGGCGTCGGCGAGGGAGGCATCGTCAACGGCCTCTATTCCATTCACATCCGCATGCTTGACGGTGTCGAGGGCGGCCTGACCGGCGTCATGCTGCTCAATGAAGGCCGCATCCTGGGCGGCGATGCCTCGTTCTATTATCTCGGCACCTACACCTCGGAGAAGGGCCGCTGGAAGGGCCAGATCCTGAATCAGGAGCACACGCCCGCGATGGGTGACAACCCCATCTTCGGCGGCCATGAAGTCGGCATCGGTTTTTCCGGTACCTGCGACAAGGGGGGCGCGCTGCTGGAGGCGACCGCGCTCGCCGGCAAGCGCAGCCTTCGCATGACCGCAGTGCTCAAGCTGATGCACCGGGTGTAGCGGCGATGAGCGATACCGTGCGCGTGCTCTCGACGCTGGCGCTGAAGGGCGCCGTCCACAGCCTGGCTGGCCAGTATCGAGCGGTCGGCGGCGCGCGCATCGACGCCGATTTCGCTCCGACATTGGCGCTGCTGGAGCGGTTGCGCGCCGGTGAGGCCGCCGACGTCGTCATCCTGACCCGCGAGGGGCTCGACGAGGTCGCACGCGAGGGGCGCGTGGCGGCGGAGAGTTGCGTGGATCTCGCGCGATCCTTTGTCGGCATCGCCGTGAAAGCCGGCGCGGCCCATCCGGATATATCAACCGAGGCGGCGTTGCATGCGGCACTGCGCGGCGCGCGCTCGGTGGCCTATTCGCGGCTCGGCGCCAGCGGCATTCTGTTTGCGAAATTGATCGAGCGCCTCGGCATTGCCTCCGACATCAACGCCCGGGCGGTGATCATTCCGCAGGGCTTTACCGCCGAGCGGCTCGTGAGCGGCGAGGCCGATCTGGCGGTCCAGCAGATCAGCGAGTTGAAGCAGGTCGGAGGCATCGAGGTGGTGGGACCCATTCCACACGAGCTGCAAACGCCTGCGGTGTTTTCAGCGGGGCGAATGGCGGCGACGAACCAGCCGGACGAAGCAGACCGGTTGCTGCGGTTTCTCGCGTCGCCCGCGGTCGCGCCGGCGTTGCGCGAGAGCGGACTGGAACCTTGAATTTCACTCCCTGATCAAGACGACGCCGGCAATCAGGAGAGCCGCGCCCGCCAGCCGCGCCGCGCCGATGGGGTGCGGCGTTAGCCCAAACGCGCCGAAATGATCGAGCGTCACCGCGGCGAGAACCTGGCCGGCGATGACAAGTGCAAACAGTGTCGCCGCGCCGAGTGAGGGTAACAACAAGATCGCCAGCAGGATGAAGGCGGCGCCGAACACGCCGCCCGACCACGCATACCAGGGCACATCGACCGCCGTCTTCCACGCCGGCACACGTTCGCGGAGCGCGATCACAGCAACGATCATGGTGATGAGGCCGACGGCGTAGCTGACCAATCCTGCCCATGCCGGCGATCCCAGCGCTGTGCGCAGGCTACCGTTCAACACTTGCTGGGTCGCTACGCTGACACCGGCGCCAAGCGCGAGGAGATAGAGGAAGAAATGTTGCACGAGGCCCCCAATTCATTCCGTGCCGGCGCAGTGATCCGGCATCGCAAGGCCTAAAGACAACGCGAATAGCCGGACCGGAACAAGAGGGCCCGCGGCGCAATTATTGCGGACAGGGCTCGCAAACAGCGGTGCTTTCCATGATCCGAAAACTGCAATCGGGTGAATACCGGCTCTATTCCCGCAAAATCAACCCGAAAACGGGCAAGCGCCGTAACCTTGGAACTTTCAAATCTCGCGCAGCGGCGGAAAAGCATGAGCGCGCCGTGCAGTATTTTAAACGGCACTGAACCTGTCCTAAAACGCGGCTGGTTCCGGGCCTTGGGCGGTGCTAAGCCCGCCCCCGCGAGATGGTTCAATCGAGTGCGGGACACCTTTGTTGCTGAATGGGCTCTACAAGGTCGAGTATGGCGTGAACGACGCGTTCGGCCGCAGCATCATGTGCATGCACAATGGCAAGCTGCTGGGCGGTAATTCGGCCTTTGCCCATCTCGGCACCTATCAGGAGAGCGGCGAAGAGATTGTCGGCGAGGTCATCACCCAGCGCCACAATGACGATCCCTACTAC
Source organism: Bradyrhizobium sp. AZCC 1610 (assembly GCF_036924515.1). NCBI lineage: Bacteria > Pseudomonadati > Pseudomonadota > Alphaproteobacteria > Hyphomicrobiales > Nitrobacteraceae > Bradyrhizobium > Bradyrhizobium sp. AZCC 1610. Next base: position 2,768,915 of record NZ_JAZHRR010000001.1, read on the forward strand.
AAGCCGCTGATGGACACCGACGTCGCCGTCATCAGCGTGCGAGGCAAGCTGCAAGGCGACAAGATTCGTTTTGAAGGCAGCGCCGCGCCGCGGCCCGGCGCTCTGTTCTGGGCCGAGCTGACGCGGCTCGACGACGAGGGATTGCCGCCGGTCGGCACCGTCGGGCAGGGCGGCATCGTCAACGGGCTCTATTCCCTCCATCTCCGCGCGCTTGACGGTATCGACGCGGGTCTATCGGGCGTCATGCTGCTATTGGACGGCCGCATCCTCGGCGGTGACGCCTTCTTCTATTACCTCGGCGCCTATTCCTCGGCTGACGGCCGCTGGAAGGGCGAGATCCTCAACCAGGAGCACACGCCGGCGAAAGGCGAAAACCCCGTGTTCGGCGGCCATGAGGTGGGCATCGGCTTTGCCGGCACCTGCGACGAGGCGGGCGCCGAACTCGAAGCCATTGCGCTGGCGGGCAAGCGCAGCCTGCGGCTGGCGGCCACGCTGAAACTGATGCGGCCGGCTTAGGTTCGCTTGCGCTGCGCGAAAAACCACGCGGCAATGGCGACGGGCGCGCCAACGGCGAGCCAGGAAAAATAGCGGCCGGCGCCTTCGGAGAGTAGCGCTGTCAATAGCCCCGCGATCGAGAGCACGCCGAGCAGGAGCGGGCCGCCATACACAGTCCACCAATTGCCACTGGATCGCGGTTTGCGTGCAGCGGTCATTCGGACGGCTGTAACGAAGGTTGCCCCACGATGGCGTGGCTGCGGTGCTTGCGGCGTTTGACGATCCATAGATAGAGCCCGCTGCCGATCACGACGATGGTCATGATATCGAGCAGCGCCCAGATGATCTTCAGCGGCATGCCGCCATAGTCGCCGAAATGCAGCGGCTGCGAGACCAGGAGCGCCTTGAGATAGACGGGAAGGTCGCGCGCATCGGACACTTCTCCGGTTTCGCCATCCAGCAGCACCGGCTTGAGCAGCCGCGATGTCAGCGGCGTGTCGCCGCGCATGAAGACGGCGAAATGATGCGAGCTCGTGAACGGCGTGCCCGGAAAGGCGGCGAACGAGACATTCATGTCGGGCGCGGTTTTGCGCGCCTTATCGAGCGTTGCGTCAAGCGAGGCCAGATGCACCGGCGGCGGCTTGCCCGCATAGGGCTTGACCATGTCAGCGAGTTCGGTAGCCTTCCACTGGCTCAGCATTATCTCGGCGAGCGTATTAATGACGCCGGTGGCGCCGACCACTAGCGCCCATGCGATGGTTATGGCGCCCAAAAGATTGTGCCAGTCGAACCAGGCAATACGGCGCGACTTGTCCCTCAGCGTGCCAAAGCTCAGGCGGCGCGTGAACGGCCAGTACAGCACGACGCCGGAGATGATCGCGACCAGGAACAGGAATCCCATCGCGCCGAGGAACAGCTTGCCGGGCTGGCCCGCAAACATGTCGACGTGGAGTTTCAGGAATATCAGCATCGGGCCGCCACCGACCGAGCCGAGCGGCTTGGCGGTGTGTGCATCGTACGCCCTGAGCGTCGCCGCATCCGGGTCGCCGTCAACCTTGTTGTTGGTGAAGGCGATCACCGTGTTCGGTTCGTCCTTGTCCCACAGAATATACTGCAGGACGCGGCCGGAATCGTGCGCAAGCGCCGTGCGGGCGATCTCGTCAATGCTCTGTTTCACGGCACCCGGCCGGGCGATCTCGGGCTTCGGATCGTAGCCGAGCAGCTCGTCGATCTCGTGATGGAAGATCAGCGGCAGGCCGGTGACGCACAACAGCAGCAGGAACAGCGTCGATATCAGGCTGCTCCAGGTGTGAACTACCGACCAGATGCGAACGGTTCTGGCTTTCAGTGCTGCCTCCTGCCGACTACGCCCGCGCTACCATTTGTACGACAGGCTCGCCGTCGCCCGGCGCCGATCGCCATAGAAGCAGGCGTTCGCCGACGAACAGTTCGCCACATAGATCGTGTCGGCGACGTTGATGACGTTGAGCGCCGCGCGCCAGTTCTGCCATTCGTAGTGGATGGCGGCATCGCCGAGCACAACGGAGGGAACGGGCTTCGTGTTGAGATTGTCGGCAAAGGAGCCGCCGATATAGCGCACGCCCCCGCCCAAGCCGAATCCAGTCAATGGACCGCTCTGGAAAGTGTAGTCGACCCAGCCCGAGGTGAGTGTCCGGGGCGTAGCGGTCGGGACTTTGCCAATCAGCGCCGGATCCAGATCCTTGCTGACGAACAAATCGTAGCTCGTGAACGCGCCGATCAGCTTGAGTCCGGGCATCGGATTGGCGACGGCCTCCAGCTCAATACCGCGTGAGGTCCACTCGCCGTTCTGCATTTGTTGATTCGGAGGCACACTATTTGGATCGGTCGTGAGTACATTCTGACGCTTCAAATCGAACAGCGCGATTCCGAAATGACCGTTGAAGCCATTGGGCTGAAACTTCAATCCGATCTCGGTCTGCTTACCCGTCTCCGGCAACAGCAGTTGCTGCGCTGAATTGAGGCCAATGACCGGATTGTAACTGGTGGCGTAAGAGATGTAGGGCGCAAGGCCGAAATCGAAATTATAGATCAGTCCAGCGCGGCCACTGAATTGGCTGTCTTCGCGGCTCTGTCCAAGCCCGATGTGATTGTCGTTCGTGGTTGCAACCCAGTCGTTGCGGCCGCTCAGCACCAGGGTAAAGCGGCCGAGCTTGATCTGATCCTGCAGATAGATGCCGGCCTGTTTCTGCGTCAGCGTTGCGTCCTGGTACGGTGTACCGTTGAATCGCGCTGTGGGCGTATACACCGGATTCAACAGATTCAGCGGCGTGGCGGCGCCGAATCCCTGCCAGTCGCCGATGCTGTAATGCTTGAGGTCGAGACCGAACAGCGCAGTGTGCCGGAGAATGCCGGTGTTGAAGCGGTATTCGAGTTGACTGTCGAGGTTGCCTTGATTGGCGATGCCGTGGGTGAGGAAATTGCCGCGCGCCAGAGACGCTGTAGCGGGGTCCCCGTTGACATAACCGAGACCATACAACGTCGAGAGGGTGACGTCGACATGGGCGAAACGGGCGTTCTGGCGGAAGGTCACGTCGTCAGAGAGATTGCGCTCGAACTGGTAACCGAGCATTTCCTGCTCGCGCTTGAACGTATCGACGCTGGGATCGCTGGCGAACAGGCTGGTCGGAATCCGACCCCATGGCGCGGCGGTGACAGTACCGACATAGGGCAGGAAGTTGAGGCTGCGGGTCTCGTACTTCGAGGCGGACGCCAGCACGGTGAAGGTGGTATCGGCGTCGGGCTTCCAGGTCAGCGACGGCGCGATGAAGTAGTTATTGTTGGGCGTGAAATCGACCTGGGTGCCGCCGTTCTGGATCTGGCCGACCACACGGTAGAACAGCTTGCCGTTTTCGGGCGCGGTTGCGACCGGGCCGCCGAAATCAAACCCCAGATAAGCATTGCCGAAATTATTGACGCCGGTCTCGAGATAGCGGATCGGCTCCGCCGGAGGCGTCTTGCTGACCGCGTTCACGATGCCGCTGGGGCTGGAGCCGCCATACAGCACGGCGGAGGGACCGCGCAGTACCTCGACGCGGGCGAGATTGAACGGCTGCAGCTTCCAGCTCGCATAAGATGTGTAGAAGAGCTGTAATCCATCGAGGAACAGGCCGACGTCCTCCGACTTGAATCCGCGGATCAGGAACCAGTCGTTGCGGTTGTCGGCACCGAACGTTCCGGCGAGAACGCCCGGCGTGTAGCGCAGGATCTCGTCGAACTTGCCCGGTTTCTGGTCGCGAATCTGTTCGCTGCCGATCACCGACAGCGACTGCGGCGTCTCCATGATGGGGGTATTGGTCTTGGTGCCCGCCATCGAGCGGCCGGCGACGTAACCCTGGACCGCGCCGCGCGGATTCTCGACGACGGTAGTGCTCTCGCGTTGTGTTGGCGGCTTATTCGATTGCGCCGTCTGCGTTGCACGCCGCGCTTGGCGCCGCTCCGGCGACGCCGCGCGGCGGCGGGCCTCCGGGGCTCCGACGACGACGGGAGGCAGCGACTGTGCGCCGGGTTGCGACGAAGATTGCGCGAACGGCGCCTGCGGCCACAATACCAATACGGACGCCGTCGCCGACGCGGCGATCCGCAACAAATCACGAGACTTCACAACGTTACCCCAACCTGCGAGCACTTCGTCGCGCCCTCTGCCAAATTCAGCAGCGCAACGCTCGGACGCATACGCGAGGGAGGGGCGTTTCTCTAATAGAAACGTTCTTAGAGCGACTCCAAAAATGTATGCAAGCGATTGCACAGCGCAGCATCGACACGCAGCGCGGCACAGACGTTCGAAGTCGAAATACATCTCGCGGCCTGCCCATCAGGCTAGTTCCCGAACGCCATCCGAACTCCCAGATTGGATTCAACCAATCCAGGAGTTCCCGTCATGACCGAGCCGACCGCAGCCATCCTCACCTCGTTCTCCTCCGCCCTTGCCGATGTCGTTGCCCGAACGACGCCCGCGATCGTTTCGGTGCATTCGCACCGCTTACGGGCCTCGGGATTCGTCTGGAAACCCGGCCTGATCGTGACGGCTGACGAGGCGTTGGCCGACGAAGGCGAAGTCTCGATCAAGTTCGCCGACGGAACGGCGCGGCCGGCCAGCATCGCGGGCCGCGACCACACGAGCGATATCGCCCTGCTGCGATTCGATGCCAGGGATATGGCGCCCGTCGTACTGTCGTCGGCTGTTCCAGACCTCGGCTCGCTGTCGGTCGTGGTTGCCGCCGAGCACGGCGTGCCCACGGCAGCGCTTGGTGCGGTGTCGCTGGTCGGCAGAAGCTGGCGCAGCCTTCGCGGCGGCGAGATCGACGCCAGGATCGAACTCGACGTGCGGCTGCGCCCCAGCCACGAGGGAGGTCTCGCGGTCAATGCCTCCGGCGAAGCGATGGGCATGGCTGTCCAGGGGGTGCGACGCGTTCTTGTCATTCCCGGCGCGACGATCGGCCGGATCGCAGGAAGACTTGAAACCCATGGCCGGATCGCACGGGGCTATCTCGGCGTTGGGCTGCAACCCGTCAAGCTCGACGATGGCGTCGGCGCCATGGTGATGAGTGTCGACAAGTCGGGCCCTTCGGCCGCCGCCGGTATCCGGCAAGGCGATATTATCGTCGGCTGGAACGACGAGAACCTCTCCAGCGTACGCTCGTTGCTTCGAGCACTCGGGCCGGACAGCGTCGGCTCGGTGGTTGACGTCGAGATTCGGCGCGGCGGCGAACCGGTGCGGGTCAAGCTAACGATCGGCGAAAGGGCGGACGCGTGAGCGAGGAGGTTGCACCGGTCGTTGTGGTCGCCATCGAAATTTCCGATCCGGAGCTGGCGGACCGGCTTGCGTCGCTGCTCGGCGGCGTTGCCGGTATTCGCCTCGTGACGCCGGGGGAGGCCGCCGCGGTCGCGCTCGTGTCACGTGAGGCGCGAGCCGCGCTTGAGCCGGCTGATGTCGAACTTACGCCGCGCGAACGCGATGTGCTCGCGCTGATGGCGGAAGGCGCATCGAACAAGGCTATTGCGAGACAACTTGGAATATCCGTTCACACGGCCAAATTTCACGTCGGCTCGCTGCTCGACAAGCTCGACGCCACCGGCCGAACCGATGCCGTGGCGCACGCGGCGCGAATCGGAGTGATCAACTTGTAACGCCGCGCCCGCCAGCCACATCTCGCCCTATCCGCGGCCCTTGTTGGCGGCGTGGTCTTTCAACTGTTCGGTTTGGGTCCACTTGCTGTCTTGACCCCGATCTCGGGAGTGCTCGGTTTTGTCGCGGTTTGAGAGCACCATGTTGTCGCCGATCAGGTCGTTCTGAACGTCAGTCATGCCACCGGTCCCCGCGCCCTTGCCCTTCGCTCCGGGCCCGAGATGCTTGCCGTCTCCATGTGCTCCACGTGTCATGATTTCTAATCCCTATGGCTTTTGAGGCTTATGGCCCGACTGCCCCGGATGATTGTGCTTGTTGTGCTGGCTTTCCTGGTTGAGGCCGGCGCGGCTCACCGCAAACTCCGATTGGCGCCCGCCGCGCTTTGCGGCTTTTGCGCCGCCATCGTGTTGGGTGCGCGCAATCTCCTGCTGAATCTGCCTCGCATCGGGCACATCAGGCTTCCGTTCAAGGATGCGCAGTTGCTGCTCGTGCGTCATCTTTCCCTGCAGCGCCATTTTCCGTGGGCCGCTGTCTCGATCGTCTTGTGGCGGTCCGCGGCGCCTGTGGCGAACCTCAGCTTTGTCGATACCGCCCTGCGGATTGGTGTCATTCTCTATATCGCCCTCGAAGGTGTTGGCGCCTTCGAACTCCTCCAATTCGTCTGATGTTACCTGCGCCATCGTCGTTCCCTTCGATCCGCCGATCAGCGGATTGCGATAGAGATCGACGTTGGTCGGTCTGTTCAGTTTCACGTGCTTGGTACTCATGGCGTGCCCTTCGTAGCTGGATGAGCGCCGCCGCCCTTTCGTTCCGCGTGGTGAGTATGATGGGTATCGTGCTCACCGCCACCGCCCGACACTTCCGGGCCTCGTGGGTATTGCCGGATTTAGATCACCGGTACCTTGTGGCTTTGATTATCGGGCGGAACGGGCGGAGGCTTTGTCATTGCTTGGCTCTGTTGTTGCTTGGTTTTGTGCCAACAAGACAACGCGCAGTGGATGCGAGGGTTCTTGTCGATTCGCGGAACCGTAATCACATTCCCACGTCAAGCGGCCGAGGAAACCTGGTTGTTGGCGGGCCACAACGCCTGAACCTCTTCGGGGAGTGCGTGCCGGACCTTCTCGACCTGATGGGGATCGACATGGTGGTTCAGAACCCGAAACACTGCGCGCACCGCATTATCGGCGCCCACTGGTTTCACGGAACTCAGTTCTGCTGCAACGATCGAGAGAAATTCGTCTGCCGATCGCCATGCCTTCGGCGTTTCACTCGGCCGCCATTGGTCATAGTAGATGCCGCGCACCAACAGCGGCAGCTGCGCGCCAAGATGTGCGGCGAGATTGGCCGGAACCCGGTCGCGAATGGTTCGCAGCACGGTGCCCAATACATGCCACGCCAGCTTCCGATCGCGCGGCAGCGTTTCCATCATTTCGTCCAACCATGTGTTGGTGATTTGGAGCGTTCTGTCGAATACTTCCAGGCCTGTTGCACTCATGGAACTACTCCGTCCTTCAATTGGAGATAACGAAGTAACGAGGTTTCCTCTGATCGGTTCGCGACGCTCGAAGGTTTGCCGCGACCGCTTCTGGCATCGGAAGCTGCAGTTGCGGACATAATAGCCCACGCCTACCGGTAGAATGATCGCTCCGCATGGTGCTATTCGGAACCGCTTCCACAAGCGCGCCGGATGTCCTAAGCAGCGGGCCGCAACGATTTCCTCCTTTTCAGGCCCCTATGATCCGTCTCGATAACGTCAGCAAGCAAGTCGGCCACCAGATCCTCTTCATCGAAGCCTCCGCGGCCCTTCAGAAGGGCGAGAAGATCGGCTTGGTCGGCCCGAACGGGGCCGGCAAGACCACGCTTTTCCGGATGATTTCAGGCCAGGAACCTCCCGACGAGGGCCAGGTCTCCCTCGATCGGGGCATTACCATTGGGTATTTCAGCCAGGACGTCGGCGAAATGTCGGGCCGCAGCGCGGTGGCGGAAGTCATGGACGGCGCCGGTCCCGTCAGCGTCGTGGCGGGCGAGCTGAAATCGCTCGAAACCGCGATGGCCGATCCGGACCAGGCCGACGAGATGGAAGACATCATCGCGCGCTATGGCGAGGTGCAGCACCGCTTCGAGGAACTCGACGGCTATGCCCTCGATGGCCGGGCGCGTGAGGCGCTGTCGGGCCTCGGTTTCAGCCAGGAGATGATGGAGGGCGACGTCGGCGCGCTGTCGGGCGGCTGGAAGATGCGGGTGGCGCTGGCGCGCATTCTCCTGATGCGGCCCGACGTGATGCTGCTGGACGAGCCGAGCAACCATCTCGACCTGGAAAGTCTGATTTGGCTGGAGCAATTTCTGAAGGGATACGAAGGCGCGCTGTTGATGACCTCGCATGACCGCGAGTTCATCAACCGTATCATCAACAAGGTCGTCGAGATCGACGGCGGCACGCTGACGACCTATTCCGGCGATTATGAATTCTACGAGCAGCAGCGCGCGCTGAACGAAAAGCAGCAGCAGGCCCAGTTCGAGCGGCAGCAGGCGATGCTGGCCAAGGAAATCAAGTTCATCGAACGCTTCAAGGCGCGCGCCTCGCATGCCGCCCAGGTGCAGAGCCGGGTCAAGAAGCTCGACAAGATCGAGCGCGTCGAGCCACCGAAGCGCCGCCAGACGGTCGCGTTCGAATTCCTGCCGGCGCCGCGCTCGGGCGAGGACGTCGTCAGCCTGAAGAACGTCCACAAGGGCTATGGCAGCCGCACCATCTATCAGGGGCTCGATTTCATGATCCGCCGCAAGGAGCGGTGGTGCGTGATGGGCGTCAATGGCGCGGGCAAGTCGACGCTATTGAAGCTGGTGGCAGGATCGACCGAGCCCGACGACGGCACAGTTGCCGTCGGCGGCAGCGTCAAGATGGGCTACTTCGCCCAGCATGCCATGGATCTGCTCGATGGCGAGCGCACGGTGTTCCAGTCGCTGGAAGATTCCTTCCCGCAGGCAGGCCAAGGCTCGCTGCGCGCGCTGGCGGGGTGCTTTGGTTTTTCCGGCGACGATGTCGAAAAGAAATGCCGGGTGCTCTCGGGCGGCGAGAAGGCACGGCTCGTCATGGCAAAAATGCTCTACGACCCGCCGAATTTCCTGGTGCTGGACGAGCCGACCAACCATCTGGACCTCGCGACCAAGGAAATGCTGATCAACGCGCTCTCCGAGTTCGAGGGCACCATGCTGTTCGTCTCCCACGACCGGCATTTTCTGGCCGCGCTCTCCAATCGCTTGCTCGAGTTGACGCCGGAGGGCATCCACCAATTTGGCGGCGGCTACACCGAATATGTCGCGCGCACCGGACAGGAAGCGCCGGGGTTACGGAGTTAGTCCGGAAATCGTAGCCCGGATGGAGCGTAAGCGTAATCCGGGAATAGTTCAGTCTGACGGAGAGAACCCCGGATTGCGCTTCGCTCCATCCGGGCTACAAACCACAAACTACTTGCGTGCGAGCGGCGCGATGGCCTCGATCTCATTGGTCCAGATGCCGCCGGAATAGTTTTGCGGCATGCGCGCAAACTGCTCAGGCGTATCTATCCCACTCGAGAACTCGCCGCCGCGATAGGGGCCGAGCACGAAGACCTCGCTGTTGGCCGCTTTCATGCGGTTCAGGAAACGGTCCGGCCAGCCCCACATCCACGGGGCGACGTTGATCGGCAGCATCACCATCGCGTTGCGGCAGGCTTTCGGCACCACGCCGCTCCAGCCATAGCCGATATAGCCGAGCAGGCAGCCCTTGATGGTGGCGCGCGAGATGGTTCTGATATGGGGCGCATGCTTCCGCACGACGTCCACCGGCTCGTCGCCGCCATAGACCATAATCTGCGCCCGGCGTTCGGCGGCAATCTCGCTCAGCACGGCCACGAGCTTCTCTCCCTCCGACGGATCGCGGCTCTTGACGTTGATCAGGAGGCGCTGTTGCGGGAATGCCGCCAGAACCTCAGTGAGCGTCGGCATCAGGCCGATGCCCTTGCCGCGAAACGGAAACGTCTTGCCGCCGTCAGCGGTATAGCCATGGCCGATGTCGAGCTTCTTCAAATAGGCCATGGAGTGTTCGCGCGTGACGCCGCGCCCGTCGGTGCGGCAATCCAGCGTCCAGTCGTGAAACACCGCGAACTCGCCGTCGGTGGTGGGATGAACATCGAGCTCGACGATGTCGGCTCCGGCCGAAAAACCGGCTCGCATCGATTCGATCGTGTTCTCCAGATACTTGTGGCTGGGCGGCAGCATTCTCGCTACCGTACAGGTGTCGTTCTTCAGCTCGCGTTCGTCGAAGCGTTGGGCAATGCCGCGATGCGCCAGCAGGACAGGCTTGCCTTCCCGATGGGTGGCGAGATGGTTGGTGTTGTTGATGTAGATGGCTGCGGCGAAGACGACGATCGCCACCACGGCATATTTGAGTTTCTTGTTCAAGGCTTGCCCCCGCGCAGAGGACGCATTCGCTAGGCAGCATTTCTGTTCGATTTGCGGCGGAGGGTCGGAAAGCCGAAACGCATGGCGCTACAACTTGTGCGCGGCTTGTCGACGCTGAACTCGCCCGTTACGCTGCTTCGAAAAAGGGACGAAGCGAGGATGAAGCAGCTCAGGATCGGCGACATCACCATCGACGCGGCGATCGAGCGCGAGGGGCCGTGGCGGCGGCCGCAGGATTTTTTCCCGGCCTATGATGAGACGGTGTTCAAGCGTCACCTCGCCGGCATGGAGCCTGAGGTGTTCGACACGGCGCTGGGGCTGATGGTGATCACCTATCAGACCTTCGTCGTCCGCACGCCGCGCCACACCATCCTGGTCGATACCTGCACCGGCGAGAACAAGGGCCATCCGCCGCCATTCGATTTTCCCGGCAAGGAGCGCTGGCGCAACGAGCTGTTCGCGCTCGGCATATCCTACGAGCAGGTGGATTACGTGTTCTGCACCCATCTGCACATCGACCATACCGGCTGGAATACCACGCTGCGTGACGGGCGCTGGGTGCCGACGTTTCCCAATGCCAGGTACATATTTCACAAGAGGGAATATGCAGCGTGGGAGGCGGAGAACGCCAAGGGCGCCAACCCGCCGGGCACGGTCTTTCGCGACAATTGCCTGCCCATCATGGAAGCCGGGCAGGCGGTGCTGGTTGACGACGACTACGCGCTCGACGATACCGTCACGCTGACGCCGACGCCGGGGCATTCGCCCTGTCACTGCTGCGTCAACATCCTCTCAAGGGGCAAACGCGCGGTGGTGGCCGGCGACCTCATGCATCACGTCATCCAGTGCCGTGAGCCGGAATGGTCGGCGAAGCCCGACTGGGATCCGAAGCAGTCGGCAATCTCGCGGCGGAAATTCTTTGCTTCCGTCGCCGGCACCGACACGCTGATCCTGCCAATTCATTTTCCGACACCCACCGTCGGCCTGATTACCGCCGATGGCGACCGCTTCGACTATCGTTTCAAAAGGGACTGACCATGGGAATGCAACGGACGGACGGAATGCAACGGATGGATTTCGAGACGCTGGTTCAGACCCGCAAGAGCGTGCGCGGTTTTACCAAGGAGCCGATTTCCCGCGCCGTCATCGAGGACATCATCGAGGTCGCCAAGCGCGCGCCGTCGTCGATGAACACCCAGCCCTGGCATATCCACGTCCTGACCGGCGAGCCGCTGGAAGAGGTGCGCCGTCGCAACATGGAGGAGATGATCGCGGGCGCCAAGCCGAAGCGCGACATCGTCAGCCATGGCGAATACCAGGGGGTGCACCGCGGCCGGCAGGTCGATATCGCGAAAAAACTGTTCGCCGTGATGGGGATCGCGCGCGATGACAAGCCGATGCGGCAGGACTGGGTGCTACGCGGCTTCCGGCAATTCGACGCGCCGGTCTCGCTGGTCCTGACCTATGACAAAATTCTCGATCCCGGCGCGGTGTGCCACTTCGATCTGGGCGCGCTCTGCTATGGCATCGTGCTCGCCGCCTGGGACCGCGGGCTTGGCAGTGTCATCAACGGGCAGGGCATCATGCGCTCGGACATCGTGCGCGAGGTCGGCCATATCCCCGAGGACGAGGTCATCATGACCTGCGTCGCCATGGGCTATCCCGACGACAGCTTTCCCGCCAATGCGGTGCGGTCGGACCGTGAGCCGAATGGCGATTTCGTCCGCTTTGTCGGGTTCTCCGACTGACGGGATAGCTACGCCGCACGCACCTCTGACAGGAAGCGGTTGACCTGTCCGGCGAGATCCTTCGACTGCGAGGACAATTGCTCGGCCGCACCGAGCACCTGATTGGCAGCGGCGCCGGTGTCGTCGGCGGCCTTCTGGACGCCGGTGATGTTGGAATTGACCTCCTGGGTGCCGCGCGCGGCTTCCTGCACGCTGCGCGAGATTTCCTTGGTCGCGGAGCCCTGTTCCTCGATCGCCGCCGCAATCGCGGTGCCGATCTGGTCGATTTCGGCGATGACGTTGGCGACATTCTGGATCGCCGTCACGGTTTGGTCGCTCGCCGCCTGAATCGAGGCGATCTGTTCGGAGATTTCGGTGGTCGCCTTTGCGGTCTGGCCGGCCAGCGATTTGACTTCGGACGCGACGACGGCAAAGCCGCGGCCGGCATCGCCGGCGCGCGCGGCTTCGATGGTCGCGTTCAGCGCCAACAGGTTGGTCTGCGCGGCAATGCTCTGGATCAGCGTCACGACGTCGCCGATCTTCTGCGCGCCCTCGGCGAGCGAGCGGGCGCTGTCGCCGGTGCGCCGCGCATTGTCGACCGCACGGGCGGCGATTTCGGTCGATTGCGCGACCTGGCGGCCGATTTCCGAGATCGAGGAAGCCAGTTCCTCGGTAGCGCTCGCAACCGTCTGCACGTTGGCGGAAGTCTGTTCGGAAGCGGCGGCGACGATGGCCGCCTGACGATTGGTGAGGGTTGCGGTCGATGACATCGACTGTGCGGTGTCCTCCATGACTGACGATGCCGATGACAGCCCGCCGACGAGTTCGGTGACCTTGGCTTCGAACACGCGGGTGAGCTCGTCGAGCACCTGGGCGCGGCGCATCTTGCCGTCGTTCTGGGCGGCCTGCTCGGCGGCGAGCCGTTCCGCCTCGATCATGCTGTCCTTGAAGACGCCAACGGCAGCAGCCATCGCGCCGATCTCATCGTTGCGTTCGCTGCCCGATATTTCGCTCGCAAGGTCACCGTTGGCCAGCCGCGACATCCGCGCCGTGAGATCGACGATCGGTTTGCAGACGCGGCGGCGAACCATCACGATCAGCACGGCGCTGGCGGCGACGACTGCAATGAGACCCGCGAGCGCGATCAGAAAGCTGAGACGCGCCGAGGAATAGGCTTCGCCGAGCACCTGTTCGGCGTTGTCGTAGAAAGCATCGCGGACCGTAATGATGGACGCAAGACCGAGTTGCGTCTCTGCATAGTAGGTCTCCATATCGTGTTCATATTTGCCGCTGATGGCGCCATCCTTGACGAGCTTCAGCTCTTTGCCGAAGCGATCGACATAGGCCGCGTTCATCTTGTCCAGCGCTGCGGCCACATTGGCCGGCGTAGAGGGATTGCCACGCAATTCCTGCAGCGACATCAAAATTTGATCGTTTCGCCCCTGCGAGCGGCTGATCTCCATCTTCTCGGCTTCGGTGGCCACCCGGTTGGCGCCGATGAGATTCTTGTGCAGGCTGGAGTTGAGCCCACCGACGTCGCGTAGCGTCCAGGCGATATTGGCGTAGCTCGCTTGCCGGTAGGCAGTGCCGTCGAGCAGCGCGATCTTGCGCACCTGCTCGTCGAGCAGCGTCGTGACAGCCTTGTTGAAGGCCGAGTTGTCGGCGACGATTTTCTTGGCAACATCGCGGCGGGCTTCCGCCGGACCGCTGAGGGCCTTGTCGATGGTTGCGCGCAGCCCGGCGAATTGGGTATTGAGGGCATCGATGCTGCTGCCGACGGCAGCACTGTCCTCGATCGCGCCCGCCAGGGTCGCCTTGACCCGGTTCATCTTGTCGCGCGCGCCATCGGTGTTCTTGCGATACTTGTCGAGTTCGGCGAGCAGTTTCGGATCCACGGCGGGAGGTCCGAACATGATGTTGGTGGCAAAGCCGCGCTCGGGATTCATGTAGCGCGGGATGTCGCCGACCGCCCGCACCACCTCCAGCCGGCTCTGCGCGACCGAGACCTTGTCCATGATCTGATATTTCGAAACCGCCACATAGACGGCGAGCCCGCCGCCGACGGCGGAAAGCGAGACGATGGCAGCGGTGAGGAGGGTACCGATTTTCATGGGATTTTGGGCCATTTGCGCTGGTGCGGACGTGCGGGCCACCAGTATAGGTGGTGCAAATTAATCCAGGGTTTACGGTGGGGCGTGTCACACCGGCCCGTTGCATTTCGTTTTGGTGACGTAGCGCGGGGCGCCGTGGCTTCAGGGAAAGGAGCGCAGGAAATGAAGATCGTTATCATCGGCGGTACGGGCCTCATCGGCTCGAAATTGGCCCCGTTGCTCCGGTCGCGCGGCCATGAGGTGCTGCAGGCGTCGCCGAGCCGGGGCGTCAACGCCGTGAGCGGGGAGGGCCTGCAACCGGCGCTTGCGGGCGCCGACGTCGTCGTTGACGTGTCGAATTCGCCCTCGTTCGAGGACAAGGCGGTGCTGCAATTCTTCGAGACGGGGACGCGCAACCTGATCGCGGCTGCGAAGCAGGCCGACGTGCGGCACTGTATCGCGCTGTCGATCGTCGGCACCGACCGGCTCGAGAGCAGCGGCTATTTCCGTGCCAAGCTGGCACAGGAGCGGCTGATCGCGAATTCCGGCCTGGCCTACACGATCCTGCGCGCTACCCAATTCTTCGAATTCGTCGGCGCGATCGCGGATTCCGGGCGCGGGGATGGTGCGGTCCATGCCTCCAGCCAGTTGATGCAGCCGTTGCTTTCCGACGAGGTCGCCATTGCGCTGGCCGACGTGACCCTCGGCGAGCCCGCCAACGGCATCCGCGAGGTTGCGGGTCCCGAAGCGGCGCCACTTGCGGACTTCGTCGGCCGCTGGCTCCGCAAGCAGGGCGACACCAGCAGGATCGTGGCAGGCGCCGACGTGCCGTATTTCGGCGCGCCGCTCGCGTTGCGCACGCTGGTGCCGAACGACGGCGCGCGGATCATGCCGACGCGTTTCGACGATTGGCTGGGCAGGTCGGTGGCGTAGGTGTGGGCGCTTCCTGCTGCGGTTACTGCGTTTCTTCGGTCGCGCTCTTTGCGGCGGAGCGAGGCTGGGTCGGCGCCTTGGAACCCATCGCCTGACAGGGTAGCTGCGTCCACAATCCGTCGGCCGCCTGCTGATAAGCATGGCAGGAGGCAGACGCGGGCGCCTCGGTTGCTTTCGCCGTGTGCGAATTCGTGGTGGAATTTCTGGCGAGCGTCGGCGCTGCCAAAGTGAGGAGGGCGGCCGCCGAACCGAAGAAGATCGCTTGCCCTAACCGCATGGGAATTCTCCTTATCTCGAAAGCGAATGCCTTCTTCCTAAAGAGGATTGTGGAAATTTTTGGAAATGCGGGTGAGCATTGGCAGCGCTTGCTTAACGCTTTGCAAACGGCCGGGGACGCTGATGCGCCGCGGGACAGAACGAATTCTGTTCTCTCACCGAGGAACCAGTTCCTTCGGCCGTGCGTTGGCTTGGCATCATGCCGAAGGCCCGGCGTCCATGCGTCCGCAAAAGTCACTCTTCAATGCGCTGCTCACCCATTTCCTGATGGGCGTGGCCCTTGGGCTATCGCTGGTGCTGGTGCTCGGCCTGACCGATGCCTTTCATGTCAGGGACCTCGTTGCCAAAAGCGGCGCACCGGTTCAGACCACGGTGATGCTGGTCACGACCTACGGCCTGATGTTCGGGATCGGCGCGGCGCTGACCGGGCTGGTGCTGACGCTGGAGGAGGAGAGCTGACGGCGAATGCCGGACTCCTGCTGCTGATCAGCGGCGCAGGCGGGCGATCGCGCCGGCGATGATCTGCATGGCGACGCCGACCACCCATCCGGCCATGATCATCGATATCCATGCCAAATGCGGATCGTGGCGCAGCACGATCACGCCGACGCAAGCGAACGCCGAGAACGCCGCAAGGAAGGTGCCGACCGCGCTGAGCAGTTCCGGCGTGTCGATCTTGCCGACCCAGGCGCCATCGGCGGGCCGGCCGTTCGATGCGGTGGAATGTGAGGCCGGCGTATCGATGCCGAGGTAAAAGCCAACGGCGCCGCCGACCATCATCAGGAGCAGGAAGGCCTGATTGGTGAGTGCGGAATGGCTCGTTCCCACCAGAGCCGCCACAAATAACCCGCTCGCCGCGCCTGCCATTGCAAGCCCAACGCGTTCCAGAACGTGGGCGACTGTTCGAACGCGGGTTTGCATGCTGGTGAGCCCGCCGGTTACAGAAGGAGATTAGGACGGTTTCCAGCAAGGTGGAAGCAACCTAGCAGTGCAGATGGTACGCCGGATGGATAGCGCAAGATGCAACCGGCAACGAGATGTGCCCTGGCTTGATAAGATCTGTTTCGATGGGAGACGCGAACATGAGCCTGCTAAGTACGCCATTCGATCCTGCGCGCGAGGTGGCGCTCGTCACCGGCGCGGGCAACGGGATCGGCCGCGCGATCGCGCAGGCCCTGGTCGGCGAGGGCGTGCGAACGGTGTTCGTCGATGTGAACCGGGAGACGGTGACGGCGGCCGTCAAAGCCTCGGCCCGGCCGGAACTGGCGGTGCCCTGGGTCGGCGATCTCGCCGACCCAGCGGCGCGCGAAGCGCTGCTGGCGGAAGCAGCCGCCGCCGTCGGGCGCGTGACGCATTTCGTGCACAGCGCCTCTCCGCCGCGGCGCGAAGCCGATCACGTGCTTGGCGTCACCACGGAGACCTGGGCGCAGATGCATGCGGTGAATCTTGAAGCCGGATTCCATCTCTCGCGCGAACTGGCGCGAAGGCTGATCGCCGACAAACAGCCCGGCTCGTTCCTGCTGCTGACCTCGCTGCATGCCGGCACGCCGCGTAACCTGCCGCATTATTCGACGTCGAAGGCGGGGCTTTCGATGCTGGTGAAAGAATTGGCCAAGACGTTCGGGCGCTTCGGCATCCGCGTCAACGCGCTGGTGCCCGGCGCGATCGCGGCCGGCGGCTTCGTCGCCGATCCCGCGCTCGCAAAACACATTCCGCTCGGCCGGCTCGGCGAGGCCAACGATCTTGCGCCGCTGGCGCTGGCGGTGCTGTCGAACCGGATATCGGCCTACGTCACGGGCGCCGCGATCGTGATCGACGGCGGCCTGTCGCTGACGAACTGGTTCGAGCCGCCGGACTTGGGGGATTTGTAGGATGGGTGGAGCGAAGCTCTACCCATCGTACGGCCTACAGGGCTACTGAATGCCCTGATGCTTCGCGTGCCATTTCGGGGCCGGGGCCGCGCATGTAGTGCAGCTCGGGACGGTAGCGATTGCGGGCAAGGTCGACCAGCCTGTGCCAATGGATCACGATCTCTGTCAGGCGTCGGAGCAGCGGTTGCATGACCAGCATGGCGACCCCTCAATGCAGTTTGCCGAGCATGGACGAAAACGGCAGGACGAAGATTTCATCGTTGAGATCGTCGCTGACATGCAGCGTCCAATCGCGCCAGTCTTCGGGGCCCTGCGCCGTAATCAGCGACTGCACGACGCGGGCGGCGTGGTCGCGCATCTCGGTCAGGTTTCCGACGGCGGTGCCGCGCCGATCGACGCATACGCCCTCGGAATTGGAGTAGTGGAAATAGACTCTGGCCATATCCGACTCCCGCGATTGCGATTCACGCTGAAAAAATAGCAGGCGGGACATCGACTTGATATTCGGGGAGATTGCGGACGGGATACTACGGGGGCCAGCGACCTCAGGTGGAACCGGTCCGTAAATTTGTCGGAAAATTATCTGTCGCAGCGCGAGGAACGAGACTTTCGGTTCGGCAGTTTCACGAGGAAGCCGCGACGAGCGAAACGTACGGCGTGGACTGGTGGAACCCTGGGAGAGCGACATGATGTCGGAAATGCAGATCCACACGATTGCGCGTCAGATGATGGAGAAGCACGGCCTCACCGCGATCGCGGAAGCCGCCCATAATGCACAGGCTTGCGAGAGCAAGGGCGATGCCGAGGAAGCCAGGGAGTGGCGTCATATCGAGGACGCGATGAAGCTGATGCGGGGACCGCATCAGAGCTAAGTTCCGCGCAATCCGAAGGCCTGAGGGAGCCAACGGGGCACGCGAATGCGCGCCCGCGACGAGCGCAACGCAAATTGCGCTCGCGCAGTGATAACAGGTTTCGTGTAATCCCGGCTTGCTACCGCAGCGGCATCGGCGGGCGCACCACCGGTGCGCCGTCCTCGGCTATCGTTTGCTGCGGCGGTGCTGGCGGCAACGGCGCGGCGGTCTGCGCCGGCGGAAGCGGCGCTGCGGGAGCGGCCGCAATCGGCGCGGGCGAATAGGAAGGCGAATAGGAATAGGCCGGCTTCGGCTTACGCACTGGCGGCGGCGCGGCTGGCCGCGGCGGCGTCAGCGCCGACACCCTGGGCCGCAGGTTCTGCTCGGGGGGCCTGGCTTCGGCCGCTCGGGCCTCCGAAGCCTTGGCAAATTCACGCGCCATTTGCGCCTGGCTCGCCTTGAGCTGCGCGATGGCGGTTTTCAACTCCTCGACCTGCTGGCCCATCGTGGCGAGATCCTGCGCCATCGATTGCAACTGGGCAGTGTCAGCAGAAGGAGCGGGCGCGGCGGCGGTGGCAGCGGGTTCGGGTTGGGCCGGTGCTTGCGCTGCCGCCGGTTGCACGGCGGCCTGATCTGTTGCGGCGGCTTCAGTGGCCGGGGCGCTCGGCTGCTCCGCGCCGGCAGGCTTGGTTGCCGAAGGTAATGCAGCCAGCACGAAGGGCGGCGCCCACTCGGCGGCCATCGCCTTGGCCTGATCGCCATAGTGCTGCCACGCGGCGGCAGCCATGGCGCCGCAAAGGGCCAGCAGCGCCATGACCACGCGCTTCACCCATTTGGCCGTCGGCCGTTCGCCGGGAGGCTTGAGACCATCCACCTTGATCTCGCTTGGCCTGATATTCTCAAGCTGGATATCGCGGACATCGCTGGCCCGAAATGTCGGTTCGACCTGCGGAATCGGCGCGCCGGCCGAGATCGGCGGCGTAACGTGAACTTGCGGCGCCGCTGGAGGGGCGGCCGGATCGTGCGCCAGCGGTGGCGCCTTTTCGGCATGCGGCGTCTTCTCGGCATGCGCGTGCAGCAGCGATTCGATCGCAAAGACGTCGTGTGGATCGGTGTCTTTCAACGTTGGCGTGGATTGCATTGGCGGTCCCTTGCTCAGTCCAATGTCACCCGCATCGGGCGGCGAGCATGCTTTGGCAGGGTCGAAAAACCTCTGCCCGTAAAACCCCTGCCTGTGCCGTCACACGGCCAGCGAGGTTTGACCAAAGCAAGGCAATCTCGTGGAGAGGTTGGGGCTGCGGGTTCCAGGGGCTGGAACTGGAGAAGGGACGAATAGGGATTTTTCGGATCTGGCGCCGAACGCGTCTGCGGTGCGGTCGGCCGCGTCTTAGAGGGCTACGCCTGCGACGTCAGCGCGATGCCTGGCGTGCCATTTCGGGCCGGGGCCGCGCATGTAGTGGCGCTCGGGACGATAGGGGTCGCGGGCGCGCTCGATCAGGCGGTGGCACCGCGCCACGATCGCATCGAGGCGGCGGAGCAGCGGCATGAAGGGCGGTCGCGCCGGCAGCATGGCGACCTCTCAATGCGGCTTGCCGAGGACGAAGGCGAACGGCAGAACGAAGATCTCTTCGTCGAAATCGTCGCTGACATGCACGACCCAGTCGCGCCAGTCTTCCGCGTCGCGTCCCATGATCAGCGAGCGGACGATGCAGGCCGCGCGGTCGCGTGCCTCGGCGAGGTCGCTCACCGCTTCGCCGGATCGATCGATCCGGACTTCCCGGGAATTCGAGCAGTGGAAATAAACCTGGGCCATGTTGGCCTCCTGGACTTAGGCGAAGCTACTCTTATTGGTACGAAGCTAGCCCCAGAAGGTTTTGCCCATCCGTGATGCACCTCACAGTCGGTCGTTAAGATTTTATTAATGCTGCAGTGGTCAAATTTTAGGCATGGAATCGCAACGGAACCGGACCTCCCGAGCCGGCAGTTGCAAGAGAAGGCCGGCGGCGTAATGCCCGCCGGCCTTTTATCTTGCCGGCGAGAGGCAATCGTCTCTGAAAATCACGGCGCTGTGAATCGACCTTCGGAACAAGCATCTCGGCTCGTCGGTTCGCTCTTCATATTCAGATGGAGATGCGCAATGACGAAACTGACACTGCTTGGCGCGACCGCGATCGTTGCGACGGCGACGGCGGTTGCAACACCTGCCATGTCGCAGGAAGCAACCCAGGAACCCGGCATGATCGGGTTTACTTACCCGAACTCCGACTATCTGCGCGGCGGATACGGTGTTCGCCTGCCGAGCCGCTATGACTATAGCTACTACCATGGCTACTACGGGCCTCGCGTGTATTACGGGCCTCGTGTGTATTACGGGCCCGGCCCCGTCGGGCTTGCGGCCGGCGTAGCCGCCGGTGCGGTCGGAACGGCGGCCGCCATTGCGGGCGCGCCGTACGTTGATTCCTATGCCTATTATGACGGGCCCGGTTATTGGTAGAGACGAACGCGTAACTGCAACGAAGCGGCCGCAAGGCCGCTTTTTTTTTGTTGGCTGCCTAGCGCTTCAGCGCTGGCCACGGCGTCATTCAGGTTCATTGCGAAAAAGCGGGCCTTGCACGGAAAGAGCCCGCATGGTTCGAGTGCATCATCCAATGTCTTAAGAGGCAGGCGTCATGAGCTACCGCATTCTCGTCTTTTACGGCTCCTACCGTTCCGACCGCATGGGCATCCGGCTCGCGCAATTCGTCGTCGAGGGGTTTGCCGCGCGCGGCGACGATGTCGAGCTGATCGACGCCAAGGCGATCGGCCTGCCGATGCTGGACCGGATGTACAAGGAATATCCGAAAGGCGGCGCGCCGGCGGCGCTCGAAAAATTGGCCGAGCAGATCCGCACCGCTGACGGCTTTGTCTTCGTTACAGGCGAATACAATTGGGGCATACAGCCGGGGCTGAAAAACCTCACCGACCATTTCCTCGAAGAATGGTTCTGGCGGCCTGCGGCGATCGCCAGCTATTCGGCCGGCCGCTTCTCCGGTGCGCGCGCCGCGCTGGCATGGCACGGCACGCTTTCGGAAATGGGCATGGTGGTGATTTCGAGCTCGATCGCCGTCGGGCCGATCGCGCAGACGCTGACGGAAGACGGCAAACCGACCGGCGAGGGCGGCAAGGCGCTGTCACACGCGTTTCCGCGCTTTGCCGATGATCTCGTGTGGTGGATGGAGGCGGCAAGAGAGCAGCGGGAGCGCAAGAAGCCGCCATATTGAGAGGGATCGCTCCAACACCGCCCCGGATAGTCGCGGAGCTTTGAGCGGGCGATCGCGCGGCTGCTCCATGCCCCGAATGGAACGCAATGATGGCGGAAGGACACCAACTTTTCGCCACGCCTGGACAGCAGATTGCGCTTTGCCTGCCTTCCTCGCCGAGCCGCCGCTCATCCCCTCCGTGTACCGGAAAAACTGATGTCGCCAACGAAAGCGCGCTGCGGTCTGCTTGTTATTGCCGTCATGGCTACGCTGAGCGGATCGGTGGCCAGCGCGCAGAATCTCGATCAGGGCAAGCCGGCGCCAAAACTGTTTGCCGAAAGTTGCGCGTCCTGCCATCGCAGCCCGCGCGGGCTCTCCAAGGGCCGCTTTCATCTTACGCTCTATCTGTTCCTGCAGAAGCACTATTCCAGCGGCTCGAGCTCGTCCTGGGCGCTGACGTCCTATCTGGAATCCATCGACAGCGGAAAGCGCGTCGCGGCGAAGCCCGCGGCGACCGGCGCGTCGCGATCGTCCTTGCGCCCGCCGGCGCCGGTGCCGGCGCGGTAGCCGGAAACGATACGCCATCGCTTGCTCACGGCACCGCTGCGAAATCTCCCCAAGGCGGTCATCTTTTGGACGTCTGCCAGCTTAGCATCGTCGCTCGTAAGCGTGGCGGGGAGTATGATCATGGTGGTGGCGGAGCTTCAGACCAAGGTGGAGAAGTACGAGAGCCGGGCGTCGCGTTGCGAAGCGCAGGCGCGCGAGGCAACCGACAAAGCCCAGCAGACCTTTTACGAGGTGCTGGCCGGCTACTACACGAGCCTGGCGACGGACTTTCGGAAGATCCTCGAGAAGCGTCTGGTCGCGTAAGGCGGCCGAGCACCCTGTGAGCGCAAATACGCTCGTCGCCGCGCGCGCATTTTGCGCGATGCGCTGGCCACGGCTACTTGCTCATTTCACGCGCCGCCGATCGCGCGGGTGATTATCCCGCCCCCGCCGCAGTTCGGGCAGGGGGAACCGTCGATGCGGCCCTCGCCGCCGCATTCGGGACAGATGTCGTCGCCGGTGCCGGGCGTTCCGCGTGCCGCTTCATCACCGGGATTGAGCATTGAGTTGGCCGGCTGCATCTGCGGCTTTGCGCGCGATTTTGCGCTTTGCGAGTTCGGAGCCTTGTTCCGCATGGTGCGTGCCTCCGTGGTTGTTCGCCGACAACGCCGCTATGGCGAGGAGGTTGCGGGCGGGTGCGACCCTTGCGCGCCAGGACGCAACTTTCGTCACCGCGAACGCGTTGGCAATGCATGACAGCCAACGCAACCCTGCATCCCATGACGGGCTTCAACCCGTCCGAGCCCGCCATCCTGCACGACCGCACAAGCGACCAGATTGTGACCTGGACCGGCGAGCAAGCCGACGACTTCCGGCGCTCCAGCCGCGCGCGCGATGACGGGAGCGTGGCGTGGCGGGAATACGTGTTCGACGGCTGGGGAAACGTGCTCGGCGGGTAAGCGGTACGCGGCGAAATAGACCTGGGTAGGCGGATTAGCGGCGCGTAACCGGCCGAGGGCGCCGGGAAGGAACGGCGGATCACGCCTTTGGCTAATCTGCCCTAACGAACGCATAACAGGCTCTTCTGCTAACCTATTGGGCTTTCACCAACAATTGAGTGCGGGGAATTGCATTGTTGCAATGCAATATCGCGATATCGCAATGCAGCAAAGGAGGTATAGATTCTTGGTTCGAATCCTACCCTCGGAGATTCGGATCCCACCCCGGAGAATTGAAGTGAATAAGACCTACCTTTCCATCGCTGCCGCCGCCCTGATCTCGATCGCGGGTGCCACTGCCGGCTTTGCGGCGGAGTTGCCGACCTATGAAGCGAAAAGCTTGCCGATATCGGCGGTGCAGGTTCGCGTGCTGGGAGCCGCTGACGTTCAGGAGCAATCGCGGGTGCAGACCTCCACAGCCACTGCGCATCAGCTCAGCGTCCTGACGCCGCGTACTACGACGCGGACGGCCGAGACGGCCGCGCCAACGCCAACCACCGGTCGCGCCATTCGCTGACCGACATCAGCATCGCCGTTTGAGCAAAAGCCCGCGATTTCGTCGCGGGCTTTTGTCTTGATGAATGACAGCATCCGCGTATTGCGCCGTGCGTAAGCCGATCGGCGAGGGCTATGAGCGACGTGCCATCGGATGGGTTAGCGGGTGTTCGCGCTGCCTTCTTTCAGGTAGCATTGCCGCATGAGTGAAACCGAGACTTTGTTTGCGGCCTTGCGTCAGTCGTCCGACGAAGCCGTTGTGGATGTGCTCGAGCGTATGGTGCGGGATGCGCCGGATCATGCCTTGAACAAGATGAACGCGCTTGATCTCGCAGGCATGGAGGGGATCGACGAAGAGCGGGTCATCGCAACACTCCTGAATGCAGTAGGGCTCGGCATGTTCGAGATGACATGGAACGTGATGTGCCCAAGCTGCGCCGGGGTTCTTTCCGCCAACAAAAGCCTGAAGACCCTGGATCGGGCGCAGTATCATTGCGCTTTCTGCGCTGCGGGCTATGAGACGACGCTCGATAATCTGGTCGAGGTGACCTTCACGGTAAGCCCGCGCGTGCGGAAGATCGCGGCCCATAATCCCGACGAATTGTCCGCGGCCGAATATTATCGCCAGATATTCTGGAGTTCGGCGATCGATCTTCCGGACGATCTGGAGCGGCTGCTGGACGATGTCACGCTCGAAATCGTTGACTTGCCGGCAGGTGAAAGGGCCATCCTTTCCTTGCAGGTGCCGCAGGGCACGTTGATCATGTTCGATCCCGTGACGCATGCGGCCCAGTTCCTGGAGGTCAGCGGCGAAGAGACCAGCGAGCGCCAGAACCTGTCGGTGATCTTCAACAGGGTCCAGGTCCCCGTCGACACCGTTACCTTGCGCCCCGGGCCGCTGCGCCTGGCCTTGGACAACCGCACCGACGGTCGCGTGTTGCCGGCGGTGTGGGTGGCGAACCCGGCGCTGGACGACCTTCTGAAGCGACGAAAGTTGGTTCTCACGGCAACGCGTCTCCTCACCAATCAGACTTTTCGCGATATCTACCGGACCGACACGCTCGCCATCGGCCAGCGCCTCAAGATCCTGAGCCTGACTTTCCTGTTCAGCGATCTCAAGGACTCCACCGAGCTTTATGAGCGCGTCGGTGACCTCACTGCCTTCGATCTCGTCAACGAGCATTTCAGGCTGCTGCAGGAGATTATCGCGTCCGAAAGGGGGGCGATCGTGAAGACCATTGGCGACGCCGTCATGGCGACCTTCGAGACGCCCGACCGCGCCATTGCCGCTGCGATCCGCATGCGCGAGGCAATGAGCGATCTTGGCGCCGAGCGTCAGCATCAGAGCCTGCGCCTCAAGATGGGCATCCATGAAGGCTCATGCCTCGCGGTCACCCTCAATGGCCAGCAGGACTATTTTGGCCAGACGGTCAATATCGCCTCGCGCGTCCAGGGCCTTGCGGCCTCACGCTCGATCGTGGTGACGGAATCGGTGGTGGAGAACGCGCATGCCCGGGCGCTGCTCGAGACCAACGGGCTGAAGCCGGCGCCCCGACGCGTGGCGCTGAGCGGCATCGCGGACAAGGTGTCGGTCTACGAGATTTCCTGACGTAGCTGGCTGTTAGCCCGGATGAGCCAACGGGTCTCTCGTTGGCTCATCCGGGCTAATTCCTGTGACGCAATCACCACACTCGAACGGAATCGTACGATGGAGGCCGTGTCTGATCGCGTCCGGCCACGCTTCCGCCCGGATTCGGTCCCGCCATTGCCGTGTGTTGGTTTTCGGCTTGGGCTGGGGCGCGAGCGGGGGATTGCAACATGTCTTCCATTGGCTGCACCGGTACTTCGTGCGTTGACGTCAGAGCAGGCCGTACTCAACTTGAAGCGCCGCTGGTCCCGGCCGCGCGTGCAGGGAAATTCATACGGCTGCTTGCTGTCACGCTCGGAGCGGCATCGCTTGCGGCCTGCGCGCAGTCCTCGGTCGTCACCCAAAAATCCGAACTTCGCGCTATCAGGCAGGCGTCGCTGGATCAGGATCGAACGACATCGTCCATGATGAAGAGGCGCGTGGCCGCGTTGAGAAAGCACACCGCGTCGCGCAGAAATGCAGGCGGCATCAAAACGGCCTCGCATGGGGTTGCCAGCTTCTACACCGAGGGAACGAAGACCGCGAGCGGCGAAAAGTTCAACACGCTCGAAATGACCGCAGCTCATCCAACGTTGCCCTTCGGCACCAAGTTGCGCGTGACAAACGTTGCGAGCGGCCGGTCCGTGACGGTGCGGGTCAATGACCGCGGTCCCTACGTTCAGGGGCGCGTTGTCGATGTCTCCTATTCCGCGGCCGACGCGCTGGGAATGGTGGGGAAGGGCGTTGCCAAGGTCAAACTCGACGTGGTGGACTAGCGACCCTTCGGGCTACTTCCGTCCCCCGATATCTCCTTGCCCCGTTCCGCCAGCTTCACCATCACCTGCAGGGCCTGATTGGTTGGCGTGGCAACGCCCAACTCGGCGCCCTTGCGCACCACATAGCCGTTGAGAAAGTCGATCTCGCTGGGCTTGCCGCGCGCAAGATCCTGCGCGGTGGACGACATCTGGTTCGGCATGGCGGCGGGGATTCTCAATATGTGATCGATGAGGTCTTTGGGGATCGATACGCCGCAGGCACGGGCGACGGATGCCGCTTCCCGCACCGCGCTTGTGACGACATCCCTTGTGCCCTCGACTTCCAGCATCGGTCCGTAGGAAATATCAGCCACGGCGGAAAGCGCGTTGAAGGCGCAGTTGATGATCAGCTTGCTCCATAGCGTGACCTCGATGTCGTCGGCGATCGTGGTGCGGATGCCGGCGGCTTGAAGCGTTTGTGCCAGCGCCTCGCTCGCGGCAGAGGCGCCGATGGCGAGGTCGCCGCCGCCGTGATGCCTGACGTGGCCAGGCCCGGCCATCTCGCTGCCGACATAGACGACCACGGGAATGACGGCGTGGCCGGTGACGGAGCTAAGACGCGGCGCATTGTCGACGCCGTTCTGCAGGCTGAGAACGGATGTTTCCGGCAGCAAGTGTCCGGCGAGCGACCGGCCGGCCTGCTCGGTATCGGCCGACTTCACGCAAACCAGCACCAGATCGGGCGGGGCAAGCGCGGTTGCGTCGGTCGCGGCTTTGGCGGGCAGGTGTCCTTTGAAAGTGCTGGTATCCAACAGCAGGCCATGGGCGTTGATGGCGTCGACATGCGGTTGCCTGCCGATGAACGTCACGTCATGTCCGGCCCGGAGCAGCAGTCCCCCATAGTAGCATCCGACAGCTCCAGCACCGACGACCGCGATTCGCATGTTCTTCTCTCCAGTTCGGGCGTAGCCCGGATGGAGCGCAGCGCAATCCGGGGAACGCGAGTCAAGAATCCCGGATTACGCTGCGCTCCATCCGGGCTACTTATTTACGGGTTACCCAGGATGTCCGACAGGGCCGACAACAGCCGGTCGATTTGCCCGTCGGTGCCCACACTTATCCGCAGATAGTCGGAGATACGTGGCGTGGGAAAATGGCGGACGATCACCGCCCGCTGGCGCAGCGCGGTGGCCAGCGCCGCGCCCTCGTGCGCCAGATGACGCGCGAAGACGAAGTTGGCGGAGGACGGCAGCACTTCGAAGCCGAGCCCGACCAGACCGCGGTTCAGCCGCTCCCGGCCTTCGATCACGCGAGCGCGGCTCTGTTGAAAATAGGCTTCGTCTTCCAAAGAGGCGATGGCGCCGGCCTGGGCAGGCCGGCCAAGGGGATAGGAGTTGAAGCTGTCCTTTACCCGGGTGAGCGCCTCGATCAGGTCGGCGTCGCCGATCGCATAGCCAACCCGCAAACCCGCCAGGGCCCGGGACTTGGACATGGTTTGAACGACCAGAAGGTTCGGGTGGGAGACGACCAGCGGTATCGCGGTCTCGGCGCCGAAATCGACATAGGCCTCGTCGATGACAACGGGAGCGTCGGGATGTTCCTCCAACAGAGAAACGATCTCGGCCCGTGACAGCGCAACCCCGGTTGGCGCATTCGGATTGGGTATGACGAGCGCGCCGGCCGGCCGGCGATAATCGGCAACGCGGATTTGCATGGCCTGATCGAGCGGGACGGTCTCGTAGGCGATGCCGAACAGGCGGCAATAGACCGGGTAGAAACTGTAGGTGATATCAGGGAAGAGCAACGGCGCATCATGCTTCAGCAGAGCGGCGAAGGCGTGCGCCAGCACCTCGTCCGAGCCATTGCCGACGAATATTTGTTCTGACCGTACCTGGTGGTAGGTGGCCAAGGCAGCGCGCAGCGCTGACGCCTGTGGGTCCGGATACAGACGCAACGCATCAGTCGCCTCGCCGCGAATCGCTTCCAGCGCGCGTGGGGAAGGGCCAAACGGACTTTCATTGGTGTTGAGCTTGACCAGCTCCGCCATGCGGGGCTGTTCGCCCGGCACATAGGGTTTTAGGTCGTGCGTCAAGCTGCTCCAGAAACGGCTCATTTTTCTCTCCAGTAAAGCTGGTAGCCCGGATGGAGCGAAGCGAAATCCGGGGCGGTGTTAGAGTGATCCCGGATTGCGCTGCGCTCCATCCGGGCTACTGGCCGACGGCGATACATTCGAGCCGGCGCTTCGGGTGAACCAGCCACTCCGCGCTCTCGACGATGCGCATTTCCTCTGTGCCGCTGGCCGCGGTGCGCTCCAGCACGGCGAAGATGGCGGAGGCGGCGTGGCTGAGCGCATCCGGCGTGTCGGCGCCACGGAGGCGCGCGGCCACCAAGAGCGCGGCAAACAGATCGCCAGTGCCGTTCGGGCTGATCGGCAGTTTTGGCGTGCGCACGCGAAAGGATCTCGCGCGCTCGACGGCGAGCGTCTCGATCTCGCCTTCAGGCGTGTCGGCAAGCTCGGCGCTGGTGATGACGACCGTCCCGCGCGCCATGAACGCGCGCGCCGCCTTGAGCACCTGATCGATCGTTGTGGCCTTGGCCCCGGACAGCCATTCGAACTCGAAATGATTGGGCGTGATGATATCGGCCAGCGGGCACAGAAGATCGCGCACCAGCGGCGGGATGTCGGCGTGGACGAACAGGCCGCGATCGCGATCCCCGAGCACGGGGTCGCAGCAATAAAGCAGCGCGGGATTTTTGGCCTTGGCGCGCGCGACGAAGTCCGCGACCACGGCGGCGTTGTCGGCCGAGCCGAGATAACCCGACAGGATCATTTGCGCGGCATCGACCGCGCCGCGCTCCTCGATCCCGCGCAGCAGATCGGCAACCAGTTCTGCATCGAGCACCCGGCCGCGGATGGTCGGGTAGCCCGGCCGGTTGCTCAACAGCGTGGTCGGCACCGCCACCACGTCGATCCCGTGCATCTGCATGGGGAAGACGGCGGCGCTGTTGCCGACATGGCCGTAGGCGACCTGCGACTGGATAGAAATCACGTTCATGAGATTTGTCTGGGGAATAAGCGGGTTGTCGGGACGGGAACCTGCCGAGGTTAACACATTGGTTATTTGTTTGCGGGCATTTTCACCACCTCATTAAACAGGGAGGCACCATGTCTGACGTCACCATTCCCGGCGGCCGGATTCGTTCTTTCGTCGAGCGGATCGAGAACATCGACGCCGAATTGGCGGAACTGAACGAGCAGAAGAAGGAAGTGTTTTCGGAGGCCAAGGGCGAGGGGTTTGATGTGAAGATCCTGAGGGAGATCATCAAGCTGAGGAAGCAGGACCAGGACGAGCGCGACGAGCGCGAAAGCCTGCTCGATCTCTACATGCGCGCGATGGAGACGGCGCCGCCGGAAAAGGCAGCGAAGGCGGCGTGAGCGAAACGAAGAGGCAAGCTACTTGCTCGTCATGCCCGGCCTTGTGCCGGGCATCCACGTCTTTGATCCAGTTGAGCACGAAAGACGTGGATGGCCGGGACAAGCCCGGCCATGACGGAAGGTGATTCATCCCGGCTGCTGCAAGCCAAATCACTTGAACAGCGCGATGTAGATCACGTAGAGCCAGCCCAGGATGCCGTGGATGATCGCCCAGAGGATCGAGTGGTTATTGGTATAGGAGATCGCGATGGCGAGTGCCGAGCCAAAGCCCACGCCGTATTTCGCGCCCTCGACGCGAACCCCGTAATATCGATTTCCGTTCATGGCGATCCCTCAAATGCGATAGGCGTGGATTGGAGTCCACCGAAGCGTAACCCGCTGACGTCCCTTCAAACAAGACCACACCGCGCCCCGCGTGGCGTCAAAAGATCGGCTCGCCGATCGCAACCTCGCTGCGCGGGCCCAACACGATCACGTTGCCGCTCGCGTCCTTTGCGCCGAGGATCAGGAGTTCGGACGTGAAGCCCGCGATGTTCTTCGCACCCAGATTGCAGACGCATACGACCAGCGAGCCGAGCAGTGCCGCCGGCTCATAGTTCGTGATCTGGGCGCTCGACCACATGATCCTGTCAGCGCCGACGTCGACGCCGACCTTAAGGGACGGGTTGCGCGCGCGGGGAAACGGCTGGACGTCCACGACCTTGCCGATGCGGATGTCGAGACGGGCGAAATCGTCGTAGGTGGCCTGGGGCTTTAGCGGGGGCATGTCGTCGGGCTCGGTTGGTAGACTGGATTTCGGGGAATAGTCGAGAGGCGTCACGAAGCCTCATATCGAAATTGCCTTGCGGTTGGAACGTGCAGTCCCTGGAGCCGGTTGGTGATCCCCGGCCGAATGGGTTAGTCTCACGGAGGCCTTCCTCCAGTCGTTCGAGCGCACGCCATGCATGTTCTCCGACCCCAGTTTCGCATCGAGGAGAGCCGCGCGCTCGCCTTCGCGGCCGACCGCAGTTTTGGCGTGGTCGTCGCCGCGGATGAACGCGGCCCGCGCGGGTCGCACGTGCCGTTTGTGCTCGCGCGGCGCGACGATCGCGTGATCGTCCAGATTCATCTGACGGCCAAGAATCCGCTCGTCGAACTCGCCGACGGCATCAGGCGCTTCCTCCTGATCGTCGCCGGCGACGACGCCTATGTCTCCAACGACTGGTATGCCTCGCGCGACAACGTCTCGACCTGGCTCTACGAGGCCGTGCATCTCTCCGGCGTCGCGCATCTGCGTGCGCCCGATGAGAACCGCAGCCACGGCGACGCGCTGCTCGCGGTCTCCGAGGCGCGCCTGCCGAAACAGCCGTGGGACCTTACCCGGATGGAGCCCACCAAGCGCGAAACGATGCTCGCCTCGATCCGCGTCATCGATCTCGTCGTCGACCAGATCGAGGGCCAGTCAAAGCTCAACCAGCACAAGAGCGATGAGGACCACATGGCGGTCGCCAACCATTTGGCCCGCGCGGAGGAGACGGGAAGCAGAAGGTTGGCCGGGAAGATGCGGGCGCTGCGGCCGGGGCTGGGATATGACGTTGAGCAGTAGCGCGGATGAGTCAACGGCTCGAGCACAGCATCCGTGCTACGCAAGCACGAGGCAAACGCGTTGTTAAGAATTGGCCCGCGCCGATTTGCACGATTCCGATTCGTTCTTTGCGAACAAAATGGAGTCGGATGGAGAACAAAAGCCGTGGTGCTGTTTGTTTCTCGACCTCGGCAGAGTATCGGCTACAGTTGTGCTCGTCCGACAGCGCAGGGCGCGAGTTCATGGTGAAGAAAACCGGCAAGCGTGCATCGCGACACACGATCCTGGCGATCGACGTCGGCGGTTCGCGCGTGAAGGTCATGACCAACAGGGAGCGAACCAGGCGCGCGTTTGCGTCCGGTCCTGATCTTTCTGCGAAAGTGATGGTGAGGAAGGTCAAGGCGCTGACGAAAGACTGGTCCTATGACGTCATCTCGATCGGATATCCGGGGCCTGTGGCCAATAACCGGCCCTTGGCGGAGCCTCACAATCTCGGTCTCGGGTGGGCCGGTTTCGATTTCGAAAAGGCCTTCGGCCGCCCGACGAAGCTCGTCAACGATGCGCTGATGCAGGCGATCGGCAGCTACCAGGGCGGCCGGATGTTGTTCCTGGGCCTCGGAACAGGTCTTGGCTCCGCGATGATCGTGGATGGCATTCTGGAACCGATGGAGCTCGCTCACCTGCCGTACCGCGCGGGCAAGACGTTCGAGCAATGCGTCGGCGCCGCAGCCCTCAAGCGCGTTGGCAAGAAGAAATGGCAACGCGCGGTCGATGACGTCCTGGCGCACCTGCTAGCCGCACTGGAGCCGGATTACGTCATGCTGGGCGGCGGAAACGCCGACAAGGTCGACAAGCTGCCGCGCAAGGTCCGCCTCGGCGTCAACACCAATGCATTCGAGGGCGGATTTCGGCTGTGGAAGAAGGGGGTAGTCAAACGGCCCGGCGTACGCCGCTAGAGAATGCCGTCCTGGCAGCGTCAGCGCGTGGGCGCGTGGTGCCGTCGAGCGAACATTTTCCACCCGGCAGAAAGCCCGCGTTGTCCTCGCGGGCCTTTATCGTGAAAAGCAGGCTTTGCAGTTTCGCTCGCACCTCATAAGCTGAGGTCAGCCGAACGCGTCCCACCTCCGGCCATCAATCGAAGGCCGGAGGTAAGGAGAAAAGAACAGCAGCAAAGCTGCGACGTGGCGCATGGCGTGCAAGGGGAGGACACCGATGCCGCTGTCTATCGACCGCCGTCGCGCGCTTGCGACCATCAGCTCTTTCGTCGCCGCGCCGTTTCTGGCGCCACGTGTAGCCCGGGCGGCAGAGACCTGGCCGATCCGGCCCGTAAAATATGTCAACGGCTTTCCGGCCGGCGGCGCCACCGACACGCTCTCGCGCCTGCTCTGCCAGAAGATGAGTGAGCTGTCCGGCCAGTCCTTCGTTGTCGAGAACAAGGCCGGCGCCGGCGGCGTGCTGGGCGCGGACGCAGTCGCGAAATCGCCGGCGGACGGCTATACGATCGGGCTTGGCGGCATCGCCTCCAACGTGCTCGCGATCGGCAGCTACGCGAAACTGCCGTATCGCCCGCGCGAGGATTTCACCTTCATCTCCGGCATGTGGCAACTGCCGAACATCCTGACCGCAAAGAAGGACTTGTTCTCCGCGGATCTGAAGGAATTGCTCGCCGCGTTCAAGAAGGAGCCAGGCAAATACACCTACGCGTCCGCCGGCTTCGGCACCACGCTGCATCTCTCCGGCGAGATGATGAACAGCATGGCAGGCGTTCAGGTCAGGCACGTGCCCTATCGCGGTGCCGCGCCGGCGCTGAACGACCTGCTCGGCGGCAATGTCGATCTTTTGTTCGACAATCTGCCGGGCTCGCTGCCGAGCGTGCGCTCGGGCGCGATCAGGCCGGTGGCGGTCACCGCGAAGAAGCGGCTGGCGGAGCTTCCCGACGTGCCCGCGATCGCCGAATTCCTGCCCGGCTACGAGATCACCTCATGGACCGCGCTGGTCGGCCCCGCCAACATGCCGCCCGACCTCGTCGCGCAAATCAACGCGCTTACCGTGAAGGCCCTGAAGGACCCCTGGGTGCAACAGCGCTACGCCGACTTGGGGGCCACCACCTGGCCGACCACGCCGCAGGAGATATCAGCCTATCGCGACAGCGAGGAAGGGCGCCTGTTGCCGATCATGAAAGCGGCCGGGATCAAGCCGGAGGGCGGGTGAGGGGGAGGCGGGCCCGCTTGAGGGAAATGCCGTTGCTGTTGTCCGACGATGATTTTGAAAACAGTCTCGACACCGTTCGCGAGGCGGCGGCCGATCCAATCAAAGGAATCTTCGGTCCGGATTCGCTGACGTGGCGGGTCGACCGCGAGGCGGCGATTTTCCTTGGCGCGGGGCGGGCGCTGTTGCTGCAGCTGGCGCACCCCTGGGTCGCCGCCGCCATATCGGAGCATTCCCGGACCTTTGCCGATCCGGTTGGCCGGTTTCACCGGACCTTCAACATTACTTTCACGATGGTGTTCGGCACGCTCGATCAGGCGTTGGCCGCAAGCCGCCGGCTGCATCGGCGTCACGCCGCGGTGACCGGAATATTGCCACAGGCGGCAGGCCGCTTCGAAGCCGGCTCTGCCTACACCGCCAATGAGGTCTCGGCGCTGCGGTGGGTTCATGCCACGCTGGTGGAGACCGCGTTGCAGACGCATGATCTTGTCTTGCCCGCACTCACGAACAGCGAGCGCGAACAATACTGGGCTGAGGCGAAGCTGTACGCGGCGTTGTTCGGCGTGCGGCCGGCCGACCTGCCTGCGGACTGGACGTCGTTCGCCGCCTACACGGAGGCAATGTCGCAATTCGATATTCTCGCGGTCAGTCCCGCCGCCCGCGACATTGCCGAGCAGATTTTTTCAGGCTCCGCCACCGGACTGCGCGTGCCCAGATGGTATCGCGCGCTGACGGCCCATTTGCTGCCGGAGCGGTTGGCCCAGGAATTCGGATTTGACTTCGGCGAACGCGAAGCGCGCAGCATGAACCGGGCGCTGGCGTGGATCCGGCGCATCTATCCACGCCTTCCCATGCGCCTGCGCGCGGTGGGCCCTTATCAGGAGGCGCTGGCGCGCCTGCAAGGTGACAAGCAGCCGG
Organism: Bradyrhizobium sp. AZCC 1610; assembly: GCF_036924515.1. NCBI lineage: Bacteria > Pseudomonadati > Pseudomonadota > Alphaproteobacteria > Hyphomicrobiales > Nitrobacteraceae > Bradyrhizobium > Bradyrhizobium sp. AZCC 1610. The sequence continues at coordinate 2,802,551 of NZ_JAZHRR010000001.1, forward strand.
ACCTGGCCGTGCGCTGGCTCAACAGATTGTGGATCGGCCGGCCGATGATGGAATGAGTTTGCCGCGCATCCCTGAACGACAACCAAGAGCGGCGCGTCTCGCGCCTGCGAGACGCCTGCATCATTTTGCTTAACGCGACCACTCCTTCAGGGAACGCCTGTTTCGCTACGGCGTTCCAAGTCAAGAGGAGGAAATCGCCATGAAGCTGAGAGGATTGTTTATCGCAGCAGCCATGCTGCTGATGCCGGCCGCCGCACTGGCGGCGCCGGGCATCGTCACCACCACCGTCAGCCTGAAGGCAGGGCCCGGTGAAGGCTTTCCGACGGTCGACCGCATTCCTGGCGGCACCCGTGTCAATATCCACGGGTGTTTCAGAGGCAAGGCCTGGTGCGATGTGAGCTGGTCGGATGATCGCGGCTGGGTGTCGTCGCGATATCTCCAGTATCTCCACCGCAACCGCTACGTCTATCTGCCCGACTATGTCGACGAGATCGACGTTCCAATCGTGCCGTTCGCGCTGACCACGTACTGGTCGAGCCACTATGCGGGACGTCCCTGGTATCACCGCCGTGCCCACTGGAGCGGCTACTGGCGATCGCATGAGCATGTCGCGACGCGGTTGACGATCGACCGCTCGGCGGCCCGGATCGGCCGCGCGGCGGCAGCGCGCGACGCTGCACTCCCCGAGGGGAGGGCGCGTGTCGGCGTCGAGGAGAGGTCGCGTGCCCGTGTCGAGGAACGGACCCGCGAGGAACGGACCCGTGCCGGCACGACGGAACGGACCCGCGCCGGCGTCACGGAACGCGTGACGCGGGAGAGAGACATCGCGACGCGTAGCGCGCGCGAAGGGCGTGAACGCGCGGTGCAGCCCCGCACGACGCGCGAGAGCGGGCGGATCACGCGTGAGGACGCAAGGGCGTCCGTGCGCGAGAGAGCGGCCGTGCGCGAGCAGCCGACGGCCCGCGCCCGCACGCAGCGGACGCCGCCGGTCATGGCCCGTGGTCATGACGAACGGCGCGCGGCTACGCCGCGGGTCGAGCGTGCCACGCCCCGCATGACGCAGCCCGATGCGGCTCGCGGCGGCGGTGGCCCGCCCACGAGCGCCCGCGCGCAGCAGGCGCCGGCCCCGGCGGCCGCCCCGCGCGCAGCAGCGCCCGCGACGCCGCAGGGCGGCGGCGCGCCGCAGGCCGCACCGCGCGGTGGCGGCGGACCGGGCGGTGGCGGAGGCCCCGGCCAGGACAGGCGCTAATGAACGAAAAGCCCGGCCTTGAGCCGGGCTTTTTCTTGCTCGACGAGCTGCTGGCGGCCTCACGGGCTACGCTTGCTGGTCGCCCAAGAGGGGGTAGCGGCCCCAAACCAAAAATATCGAAAACAACCCCATGCAAAGTAGCGCGCAGGATGGGTTGAGCCCTGCTTGCTCGACGATCATCCGGGCCGCGCTTGCTAGGCCTTCTTCACGAATTCGGATTTCAGATTCATCGCGCCGATGCCGTCGATCTTGCAGGCGATGTTGTGGCCGTCGGTCGCGTCGGTCAGGCGGATGTTCCTGACCTTGGTTCCGCCTTTGACGACCGATGACGATCCCTTGACCTTGAGATCCTTGATGACGATGACGCTGTCGCCATCGACCAGCAGGTTGCCGTTGGCATCGCGGACGCCCGGCTCGGGCGAGGCCTCCGCGGCTGCGGCCGCCTCGGCGCTCCATTCATGCGCGCATTCCGGGCAAACCCACAGGCCGCGATCCTGATAGGCATGCTCGGAATTGCATGCCGGGCACCTCATTGCATCGTCCATAATCGGTCTCGTTCCCTTCGTGGCGGGGCGCACCGTAGGGTCATGCCCGGGCAAATCAAGCAAAAAGGGGGACCGCAGGCGTCAGGCTTGACGTTCGTCCGATCGTTGATGCCACCGGCTACAAAATCTCGATCAGCGTAAATCGGCCAGGGTAGCGCAGACGAGCGAAGCAACAGCCGGGTCTCGAATGATCCCGCATCTCGCTGCACTCATGCGGGCTACTCGCTATTCCACCTTGCGAGCTAATCGGTGCAATCCATGAAAAATGAAAAATAATGCAAGAGCCAAAAGGGCAACGCTTGGCCAGAAGTAGAGGGCGTGCGCTTCATAGTAGCGGCCAGGCAGATATGGGAACTCGCCTTGCAGTAGAAAGGTGCCGATCAGGACCATTGGAAATGTGTAGATTGCAATCCAAATATTGGCGAGGCCATCAGGGTTCGATCTGGAAAAAGCCAGCCAGATAACCATTGCTCCCGCGATGTAGAGAGCGGGCACGATAAATCTCATCACTCTGAAGAGTCTGGACAAGGCGTTTCTCATGTTGTTGCCCAACTTAAACTCATTCGCCTATAATCAAAAGGCCGCTCTTTCGAGCAGCCTTTCCCTACTTGCTACCGGCTTTCCGGAATTGAGTGCACCGTAGTTGCGGGCGGGCGTAGCCCGGATGTAGCGGAGCGAAATCCGGGGCGGTGTCAGAGTGATCCCGGATTGCGCTCCGCTCCATCCGGGCTACTTTGCTACGCAAGCACGAAGCAAACGCGTTGTTAAGAATTGGCTCGCGCTGATTTGCGCGATTCCGATTCGTTCTTTGAGAACAAAATAGAGTCGGACGTAGAACAAAGCTGATGGCGGATTACGCCTTCCGCTAATCCGCCCTACGCTCGCTGCTCCCGCCCATTGGCCCGCAGTGTCGGGGTTTCCGTTGCGCCAATGTGCCGGCACTTCCCCTTGACATGCTGGCGCTCCGCCGCCCGAATGGCGAATAGCGCATAAGCGCGCGTCGCGACGTCTCACCCGGCGCATCAAAAACAAAACGGGAGGATTTGCGAATGTTTCGCCATGTCAGAAATCTTGCCCTTGCGGCGCTTGCGGCCGCAAGCCTGCTCGGCGCCGGAAACGCGCAAGGGGCCTTCCCGGAGCGGCCAATCACGCTGATCGTGCCGTGGGCCGCCGGCGGCGGCACCGACGCGGTCGCGCGCCAGATCGCCCACATGCTGGAGCGCGATCTCAAGCAGCCGGTGAACGTCGTGAACCGCACCGGCGGGTCGGGCGTGGTCGGCCACCAGGCGATCGCCACCGCCGCGCCGGACGGCTACACGTTCGGCCTCATCACGCTCGAGATCAACCTGATGCACTGGGTGGGGCTCACCGATCTTACCTGGGAGAAGTATACGCCGATCGCGCTGGTCAACCAGGACCCCGCCGCGATCCACGTCAAGGCGGACTCGCCCTACAGGAACGTCAAGGAGCTGTTCGCGCATATCACGGCGAATCCGAACAAGGTGGTGGCCTCGGGTACGGGGCAGGGCGGAAGCTGGCATGTCGCGCTCGCCGGATTGATGCAGGCCGACGGCGTCTCGCCCGGCTCGATCCGCTGGGTGCCGTCCACCGGCGCCGCGACCGCGCTGACCGATCTCGCGGCCGGCGGCGTCGATTTCGTCGCGTGCTCGATGCCGGAAGCCGAGGCGCTGCTCAAGGCGGGGCGTATCCGCAGCCTCGTGTTCTTCTCACCCAACCGCGCGCCGAACTTCCCTGATGTGCCGACCACCGAGGAGGCGACGGGTCACAAGTGGCACAAGGGTGTGTGGCGCGGCTTTGCGGCGCCCAAGGGCCTGCCGAAGGAGATTGCCACGCAGTACGAGACCGCGATCAAGAAGATCTGGGACAGCGCGGAGTTCAAGGAGTTCATGAACCGGCGCGGCTTCGACATGATCTATCTGGATTCGGCTGGCTTCGCGGAGTTCATGAAGGCGGACAACGATGACAACGGCAAGGCGCTGAAGTCGCTCGGGCTGGCGAAGTAGGCGGCCCGCAGCCCGGATGAAGCGAAGCGAAATCCGGGGCAGTGTCAGCGAGCAGGGTGGGTTAGCGCAGCGTAACCCACCGAGCCTCTCGCGAGAGAGCGGCGAATGACGCTGCGCTAACGCTAACGCCGAATTAATCTGATCAGCCTATAGTCTCAGGCAGTTCTAGTTGGGTGCCGCGTAAAGGAGCCGTCGCGAGGGACGATCCGGCGACGGCTCTTTTTTGTTCACTCATTTGAGGTTATTGCACGTGACCAGTACACCGGAAAAGCAGAGCGAAAGCGAACAACCCGAATCCACGGCGCCGAAAAAGCAATCGAGCCGGAAATCGATCCTGGCGCTGTCGGTGATCGCTATTGGAATAAACAGTGCCGCGGCCGTCTATACCATGGCGCCTTCCGATTTTGCCCTGCCGAATGTCAGCATGCTGGCCGAGCTAATTCCGCACCAGAAAATTTCCGATCTCATGGCTGATCTGGCTGGCCCCGCATCGAAGGAGGTTCCGTCGGCCCAGCAGCAGCACATGGCCGCCCTGCAGGAGAATAGCTCGCTGTTGCAGCAAAACGCAGCGCTTCTTCAGCAGGATTCGATTGCGCTTGCTTCTCTCAGGCAGAGCGTCGTGGATGAGCAGGTCGTGGTGAAGAAAATATCCGCGCAGATCGCGGGTGAACATGAAGACGTGAAGAAGATGTCCGCTCAGATTTCCACGCTGATCGCGAAGGTCGACTCGCTGAAGAATGCACTGACCCCGGAAGTGACTTCGTCCATTTCAACAAGGCACGCGCGCAACCGGCTATCCCGCGCAATGCGCAAGAAGATGGCCCGGCAGCCGAACTTTGTAGGACCCGTTTCGGTTGGAGGCGCAGTCCTGAGTGCCCCGGCTACCACGCCAGCCTCACAAAGCTAAAGACAGCAGAGCGAGGCGCGGGTATCGGTCCCGCGCTGCCGGACCTATCTGAAGAAGTGGTAGATCGCGTTCAGGCCGAGAAGGCCGGTGACAATCAGATAGAGCGCCACTGCGAAGCTGACGATGCGGGGCGCCATCAGCAGAAACACGCCCGCGGCCAAGGTGACGAGCGGCAGTAGGGGGCTGGCTGCATCGGGATGCATCCGGCGTTTATACCAGATTCGATGGCCCTTGCGCGATCGACAGTGACCTGCCCATGCGCCGGCGCCGACCGGCCGGCGCATCAAGCTGCAGCGGGCGAGTGCACCAGCGGCGTTCCCAGAGTTGCCCAGGGCCGAGTTCCCGTTGGCCGTCTGCAAAGGCGGGCTCAAGACGGGGCGTATCCGCAGCCTCGTGTTCCTCTCGCCCAAGCGCGCGCCAAATTTCCCTGATGCGCCGACCACCGAGGAGGCGACGGGTCACAAGTGGCACAAGGGTGTGTGGCGCGGCTTTGCGGCGCCCAAGGGCCTGCCGAAGGAGATTGCCACGCAGTACGAGACCGCGATCAAGAAGATCTGGGACAGCGCGGAGTTCAAGGAGTTCATGAACCGGCGCGGCTTCGACATGATCTATCTGGATTCGGCTGGCTTCGCGGAGTTCATGAAGGCGGACAACGATGACAACGGCAAGGCGCTGAAGTCGCTCGGGCTGGCAAAGTAGGCGGCCCGTAGCCCGGATGAAGCGAAGCGAAATCCGGGGCAGTGTCAGCGAGCAGGGCGGGGCAGCCAAGCGTAACCCGCCGACTCGGTCGCGCAGAACGGCGGATCACGCCTTCGGCTAATCGTCCTTGCGGGCTAGCGTTTGCTCTCGCTCAGTCGTGTCATCGCTGCCTTTACTTTGAGGGCGTAGCTGTCGGCTTGTTGTTTCTCTGCCATGACAGGTCGAGAGGTGATGTCAGTGATCTCTAGAACGACTTCGCTAATGGGCTTGCGCGACATAGGCATAAGCATCTCCCACTGAATAAATCGCATTGAACGCATTCGGGGATGAGGAGCGGAAAGCGCGAAATCGAACCGGCCTCTTTGGCTTGGAACCCAACGCTCCACCATTGAGCTACACCCGCCGAGAGCCGAAAACTAAGCCGCCAGGCAGAGGGCAATTCGCCTGGCGGCTTCGCTGGCGTGGACCCGGATGACTTGGGGAAATCGTCCGGTAATCGGAATCTATTCGGCTTGCGTAGTGTAGCAACCAAACTCGCGCGTTAAGCTTGATGTGCGCTCTGCAGGTTAATTCTGGAACCTGCCATCGGCCGCTAGGCGCTTGAACTGCCGCTTCATCGCATTGACCCTGACGATATAGGCTGTGACGAGATGATCGCCGCACCGCTCGCCGGGCATCATTTGAAAGTTGCGGCGCGCGAAGGCTGTGGCGGGACCCCCGCCGCAAAGATGGATAAACGCGGCGAGATCCTGCTTCTGCTGCAGGCTTGCCGGCACATCGGGGACGCGGGCGAGAACCGCCGCGACATTGCGAGCCAGATACACGGACGCGAGCTCAATGGCATGGCTCGGGATCGCGCGGATAGTGAGGCTGGTGCACCCGCAGCCGGTATTTGTGACCGCATTCTCTCGGACACAGGACCGCGCGGCCTCGGCGTAGGCCGCATCGGTCATCTGGAAGAGGCCGACGGCGCTGGAGGCGGGCTGGTAAATCGCGAAAGGATTCAGGCTTAATCGCCAGCGCCAGTAGGTGCGCGCCACCGGGTTGCCTGAACTCTCGACCTGCGCCAGCGCGGCCAGCAATTCGGGCGTGATCGTACTGGTGGAATAGGCGCGGAAGAGCGGCCCGTATTGCCGCCACGTCTCGGCCGGCTCCTTGTCGAGCGCATCGCCAACGAAGGCAAACAGCTCAGTCGGCTTGCGGATCACGTGATAGACAAGGTTCGTCAGCGCGACGAGCACAAGCAGGATCGCCACGACGCCAACGATCCGAGCCGCCCGCGGTGCTCTCGCGAGCTTCCGTCGCGCCCACCGTGCACCGCGCCGCCAGCGGCGGAGGCGTGGGAAGCTCTTGCTTTTTCTTGACATGCGTCTTTTGGGGCAAGTAGGGCACAATAACGAAACGTGTCGCGCTGACGATCTTCTATCTGGATTCGGCTGACTTCGCGGAGTTCATGAGGGCGATATTTACGGTGACAGTGCATTCAATTCACTGCTGGGCGCCATGTGGCTCTTTGCTGCCGGCTTTCCGGAATTAAGTGTCACCGTAATTGGGATTGCGAGAGAGCGGCGGATTACGCTGCGCTAATCCGCCCTACGAGTTGGTCAACCTGTTCGAGGGCTACGGTCAACGCCAGACGGAGCCGCCATGCTGCGTGCGTGTCTCGCAATGGAACCCAAGGGCAACGGTAGCTCGTTCCTCCCGTCTTGGCATCGGCCGCACCTCGCCGAAGATCCGCCTGAGATATTTTTTGAAGGCTGCACCCACTTGGTTTGGGTGTAGAATTGATGCTGGTTGCCCACTACAGGAGGTAAGCCATGAACAGGCTCTATGCTCTCGCGTCGGTTGGGTTCTGCGTCGCTTCGGCAGCCCTCACCACCACATCGGCATCGGCTCTTCCCACCGAGGAAATCCCGAAGACCGAACCAGCGTACATCGCCAAGGTGAAGACCGCCGCTCCGGCGTCGGTCGTGAACAATGCAACCATCACCATGCCGCAGCCGGATGGATCTTCCAAGACGATCCAAACCGGATCGAACGGTTTCACTTGCTTTATCGGAAATGACGGAACGCCCGAATGCGATGACGAGAACGCCATGGAATGGCGCAAGGCTCTGCAGGCCAAACAGACTCCGCCGAACAAGATTGGCCTCATTTTCATGCTGGACGGTGACACAGGCACGAGCAATCATGATCATGCCGAACGGCACACGCACAAGCATTGGGTCCAGACCGGGCCGCATGTGATGATCGTCGGCGGCGCAGCACGTGAGATGCTCAGTCCCTATCCGCGCGATCTGGATGTCAAAGACCCGACGCAGCCCTACGTCATGTTCCCCGGCAAACCCAACGAGCACCTGATGATCCCGGTACACTCGGAACCGATTACGACGGGCAGTGCACGGTAACGCGCGCGAACTCCACCGTGCCAGAGGCAGGGCACGGCGGATGACTCTGCAAGGTTGAAACGCCGGAACAGCGAGTGGGGTTATTACGGTGACAGTGCATTCAATTCACCGTTGGACACCATGCGGCTTTGCTACCGGCTTTCCGGAATTGAGTGCACTGTCACCTAATTTACAAGTGGCACAAGGGTGTGTGGCGCGGCTTTGCGGCGCCCAAGGGCCTGCCGAAGGAGACTGCCACGCAGTACGAGACCGCGATCAAGAAGGTCTGGGACAGCGCGGAGTTCAAGGAGTTCATGAACAGGCGCGGCTTCGACATGATCTATCTGGACTCGGCTGGCTTCGCGGCGTTCATGAACGCGGACAACGAGGACAACGGCAAGGCGCTGAAGTCGCTCGGGCTGGCGAAGTGAGTGAATGAAGTAAGTGAATAGTGAGTAGGGCGGGTTAGCCAAGCGTAACCCGCCGCCTCGGTCGCGCAGAACGGCGGATTACGTCTTCGACTAATCCGCCCTACGCTTGCTGCATGTTTGGTCGTGTTCTATCGGCGATTTCAAATCTTATCCAACGAAGTGGCGTCGATAGCGTCATTTGAGTTCGGAAACCTTTTTTCTATCTCGGTGTTGATGGCAGTTTTGACGGGCTCGACGGACTCTATTGCCGACGCAATTACCAGTATTAGCCCTGCAACTACGACCACAAACCGAAGGCCGCCTGACAATGTAATTTCAAATTTTCCTAGCTTTATTGTCGCCTCGCCGCCGCGCGGATTAGCAGCGTTGCGGAGAGGATTGAAGTACGCTCCGGCGATCGTTAGGACCGAACCTAACGTCATCTTTGTCCAGGTTATAAGTGGCACGGCGAAAAGAAGACCTAAGATGCCGATTGCGTCCACAGCGACAAATATCTGTTTCAATTTCTCGCTCCCCCGATCACCCGTGCGACTATACAACCGCAACCATGGGTGGAATGCAAGCGGCCTGGATGTCGACTACGCAGCCATGCCACGGTTGGGGGATTACGCTTCGATGGTCGCTCTTGGTGGGATCGTTGAGCGCTTCGCGAAACTCATACCATCATGAATCGCAATCCATGGATATCGCTTCGCTCCACCGATCCCGCGCGCTGTGCGACGACAGCACCGCCCTGAAGATCATCGCGTCCAGCATCGTGGCGACCGACATGAGCACCGGCGCTTCGCCGAGGCCGCGTCCCGGCTATTTGACAGGCTTGGGCATGTTGAAGAACTACAGCGAGTAGGGCGGGTTAGCGGAGCATAACCCACCGACTCGGTCGCGGAGAACGGCGGATTACCCGCTAATCCGCCCTACGCTTGCTGTTGGGCACCACTGCGTGGGAACCGCCACCAAATCGCCCCAACTGCTGAAGTTTCATGCTGTTTCGGGATCTCCAGTGTCGGAACACATTGCCCCTGCCGCTTGTTCTAACCAGTGTAACAGCTCAATGCGTTCGGACAGGAGTAGTCTATGCGAAATGTCATTCTTCCAATCGTCACCGCTTTGGCGCTTGGCGCAGCGACACCTGCCATGGCCCAGGATTCCGGTGGTCAAATCTCAATGCAGATCGCGCTCGACGTCGCGACCGATCTCGGCATCGTGACGGTGTCCCACACCGAGTTCCATGGCGACAAGTGGGAGATCGAAGGCCGCGACCGCACCGGCCGCTGGATGGAGGTCTATGTCGACTCGCGAACTGGCGAGGTGCGCTACGTGAATCGCGGATGGTAGTCGCGCTCTTCACCCCGACGTCGGCGAGTAGCCCGCATGAGCGACTTGCTCGCCGTGGCTCGAAGAGCGAAGGCGGGAGCGACATGCGGGTCTGAGTTGTGGTCAGAGCGTAGCCCGGATGAGCGCAGCGAGTAGGGTGGGTTAGCGCAGCGTAACCCACCGACCTCTCGCGAGAGCGGCGGATTACGCTTCGCTAATCCGCCCTACGCGCTGATAGGATTGACCGGCGCGGGGTTACGGCCGGCGCTCAGGGATGGCAGGCTTCAGATCGTCCGAAATTACCTAGTCGGCCTTTTTCTTCCCTTTAGCCGGTGTCAGCGTATAGGTCACAGAAGGAGAAGGTGGAGGCCTTACTCCTTGATGAACGGGGTCTGTAGACCCCTTGTTTTGGCCGTCATCCTTCGTCGTAATCACCTTGCCTGATCCCGGTTGCCTGCTCGGGTTGTCGGTGCCCTGAGCTTTGGCTTCGCTCGCGCTGATCAAAGCGACGATGAGGATCATCCATTTCATTCTGACGCGACTCCGTTCGTGGAGATTGATAAAGTGGCTCAGGGCGGCGCTCTACGGCGGTACAGTTTACCGGGGCGGAGGCCGCACGCCGGGGTGCCTTTTCTTAAGAGCCTTTGCGACCGATTTTTTTGCCGTTTTCACCCCCCGCCTGATCGCTGATTTGACCTTCTTCGCTTTCTTGACCTTCTTTGCCATCCTGCCCCCTAGGCGCGAAAATTATCTGCGAATCTGCGCCATCTGGTGGCGGCCTCGCTCTCCAATTTGTATTCGTAGCCCTCTCTCGCGAGGAAGTGTCTGAGCAATCGATGAAGATAAGGTACCCGCAATCGATGCAGTTGCTTGGCTGAAGGGTCGCTTATCGTCGCATCTACGGCTGCATTGTAGGCTAAAGCATCCAACGCGCGCATTGGCATGGGTTCGTCGCTCGCGATCGTATAAAGCTTCGCTCTCCACTTCGAAGGCGAAGGCTTAGCTTCCAACTCAAATTCAGCGAGCATTTCGTTGTACTTGCGTTGGAGAAATTCGTGAGTTCTGGCCTTGTACCCAAAATCAAAAGTTAGCTGAAGCGTTGCAAACACAAGAACGCTGAACTCAAGCCAAAGCTCTTTAATGTGAATCAGGTCCGACGCTTTTCCAGCGACACCAGCGCCAAGGATGATGACAAGAAAATTGAGCGCGCGATTGATGGAGTCGTAATAGTTCTTCCGCGTCGTATGATAGATAGCGTTTCGCAGCGCGTCGAATTTTGGCGCGGAAAGATCCTCTGTCATCACCAACCGCACTATTTTTTTGGCGGCCGTGAAGGGGAAGATGGGGCGGGTCTGACTGGAGGATGACCATTCGGCCCGGGTCGAGCCGGTGCCGGCGCCACTCCTGCATGCTTGGTTTCATGTTCACTAGACATCTCGATCAATACCTCGACGAACTAGCTAAAATATATGGTTTCATACAGTGAGCCCAGAGACTCTAGCCCTCGACCCCATGATTAAGAGTTCAGCGGGTCGAGGGATATCTTCAAACGGTAGGCAGCTATCAACTACACCCCGTCGTGGACCCACACGTATCGCACTTCATGCAGGTCCCGTTCCGCACCAGCGTGAAGTTGCCGCATTCGCCGCACATCTCGCCTTCGTAGCCTTTGGCTTTAGCTTCGGCGCGGCGTTCGGCCTTGCTCGGGGCGATGGCCTGTGCGGTACTGCCGGCCTTGCTCCACTGCAGCTTTTCCGTCGGCGACAGGTCGTGCTGGGATTCCTGCTTCAGGGCGACCGCGCCTTCGACGGTGTCGCTGTTGCGGGCGCTCGGGCCGTGCGAGGCGATGGCGGTGACGTTGCCGGAGCCACGCGCGTCGACATCGCTGCCGCGCATCACAACCAGATTGTCCGTGCGCGAACGGGTCAGGCCTTTTGAGAGATACTTGCTGCTCTGCTCCGGCTGCTTGCCTTCCTCGACGCCTTTGCCCATGGCGTCGAAGTTGGACTCGCTGGGATCGACATGCGCGAGATCAAAGCGCGACATGTAGCTGACCGCGAGTTCGCGGAACACATAGTCGAGGATCGAGGTCGCATACTTGATCGAGTCGTTGCCCTGCACGGGGCCCGCCGGCTCGAAGCGGGTGAAGGTGAAGGCGTCGACATACTCTTCCAGCGGCACGCCGTATTGCAGGCCGAGCGAAACGGCGATGGCAAAGTTGTTGATGAAGGAGCGAAGTGCGGCGCCTTCCTTGTGCATGTCGATGAAGATCTCGCCGATGCGGCCGTCGTCATACTCGCCGGTGCGCAAGTAGACCTTGTGGCCGCCGACCACCGCCTTCTGGGTGTAGCCCTTGCGGCGGTCGGGCATCTTCTCGCGCTCGCGCATCACCACGATGCGCTCGACCAGTTTTTCAACGATCTTTTCCGACACCTGCGCGGTACGCGCGGCCATCGGCTTGTCGTAATACGCCTCGGTCGCATCTTCCTCGTCGTCATCATCGCTGATGAGCTGCGAGTTCAAGGGCTGGCTCAGCTTCGAGCCGTCACGGTAGAGCGCGTTGGCCTTCAGCGCGAGCTTCCAGGACAACAGATACGCCGCCTTGCAATCCTCGACGGTGGCGTCGTTCGGCATGTTGATGGTCTTCGAGATCGCGCCCGAGATGAACGGCTGCGACGCCGCCATCATGCGGATATGGCTCTCGACCGACAGATAACGCTTGCCGATCTTGCCGCAGGGGTTGGCGCAGTCGAACACCGCATAGTGTTCTGCCTTGAGGTGGGGAGCTCCCTCGACCGTCATCGCGCCGCAGATGTGCACGTTGGCGGCCTCGATCTCGCGCTTGCTGAAGCCGACGGCTGCCAGCAAATCGAAGCCGGGGGCCGCGATCGCTTCCGGTGCGAGGTTGAGCGTCTCGCGCAGGAAATCCTCGCCAAAGGTCCACTTGTTGAAGGCGAACTTGATGTCGAACGCGGTCGGCAGCGCCTTCTCGACCTTGGCCAGCGCTTCGTCGGTGAAGCCTTTGGCCTTCAGCGTGGAGACGTTGATGCCGGGCGAATTGGAGAGCGAGCCGTGGCCGACGGCATAGGCCTCGATCTCCGCGATATCAGCCTCGCTGTAGCCGAGCGTCCGCAGCGCCACCGGCACCGCCTGGTTGATGATCTTCCAGTAGCCGCCGCCGGCGAGCTTCTTGAACTTCACCAGCGCGAAATCAGGCTCGATGCCGGTGGTGTCGCAATCCATCACGAGGCCGATGGTGCCGGTCGGCGCCACCACTGTCGTCTGCGCGTTGCGGTAGCCGTTGAGCTCGCCGAGTTCGAGCGCCTTGTCCCAGGCCGCCTTGGCGTGCGCGATGACGTCCGCCTGCGGGCAGGAGGCGTGATCGAGCGGCACCGGATTGACCGCCAGCGCCTCATAGCCGCGACTCTCGCCATGCGCCGCGCGGCGATGGTTGCGGATCACGCGCAGCATGTGCTGGGTGTTCTTCTTGTAGCCGGGGAAGGGGCCGAGCTCCTTCGCCATCTCGGCCGAGGTGGCATAGGCCACGCCGGTCATCACGGCAGTCAGCGCGCCGCACAGCGAGCGGCCTTCCTTGGAGTCGTAGGGCAGGCCCATGGTCATCAGCAGGCCGCCGATGTTGGCGAAGCCGAGGCCCAGCGTGCGGAACTCGTAGGAGAGTTCGGCAATCGCCTTCGAGGGGAACTGCGCCATCATGACGGAGATTTCCAGCACGATGGTCCAGAGCCGGCACAGGTGCTCGTAGGATTCGACGTCGAACCGTTTTGTGGTGGTCGAATAGAAGGTGAGGAGGTTGGCGGAGGCGAGGTTGCACGCCGTGTCGTCCAGGAACATGTATTCCGAGCACGGATTGGACGCGCGGATTTCGCCGGACGCCTTGCAGGTGTGCCAGTCGTTCATGGTGGTGTTGAAGTGCAGGCCGGGATCGGCCGAGGCCCAGGCGGCGTGGCCGATTTTTTCCCAAAGCTCGCGCGCCTTCAGCGTTTTTGTAATTTTCTTGTTGGTGCGGCCGATCAGATTCCAGTCGCCGTCGGTTTCCACGGCGCGAAGGAAATCGTCCTTCAGCGACACCGAGTTGTTGGAGTTCTGGCCGGATACCGTGAGGTAGGCCTCCGAATCCCAGTCGGTGTCGTAGGTCGGGAAGTCGATCTCCTTGTAGCCCTGCTTGGCGAACTGGATCACGCGCTTGATGACGTTGTCGGACACCAGCGCACGGCGCGCCAGCTTGATCTCGCGGCGCAGGGCAGGGTTCTTTTCGGGGTCGAAGCAGTCGTCGCCGGAGCCCTCGCAATTGACGCAGGCCTTCAGGACCGCCTTGAGGTGCTTCTGGTTGATCTTGGAGCCGGTGACGAGAGCGGCGACCTTCTGCTCCTCCTTCACCTTCCAGTCGATATAGGTCTCGATATCGGGGTGGTCGGCGTCGACCACGACCATCTTGGCCGCGCGGCGCGTGGTGCCGCCACTCTTGATCGCGCCCGCGGCGCGGTCGCCGATCTTGAGAAAGCTCATCAGGCCGCTTGAGCGGCCGCCGCCTGACAGGCGCTCGCCTTCGCCGCGCAGGCGCGAGAAGTTCGAGCCGGTGCCGGAGCCGTATTTGAACAGGCGCGCTTCGCGCACCCAGAGGTCCATGATGCCGCCCTCGTTGACGAGGTCGTCCTCGATGCCCTGGATGAAGCAGGCGTGCGGCTGCGGATGCTCGTAGGCCGACTTGGATTTTGTGAGTTTGCCGGTCTTCCAGTCGACGTAATAGTGGCCTTGGCCGGGGCCATCGACGCCGTAGGCCCAGTGCAGGCCGGTGTTGAACCACTGCGGCGAGTTCGGCGCGACCATCTGCTTGGCCAGCATGAAGCGCAGCTCGTCGAAGAACGCCTGCGCGTCTTCTTCCGTCGTGAAGTAGCTGCCCTTCCAGCCCCAATAGGTCCAGCAGCCGGCGAGGCGGTCGAATACCTGTTTTGCGCTGAGCTCGCTGACAAAGCGCTCGCTTTCGGGGAGGAGGGCCAGCGCCTCGGTGTCGGGCACCGAGCGCCACAGCCAGGACGGCACGGTCTCTTCCTCGACCTTCTTCAGGCGCGCGGCAACGCCCGCTTTGCGGAAGTACTTCTGGGCGAGGACGTCGGAGGCGACCTGCGACCAGAACTGGGGCACTTCGACATTTTCGAGCCGGAACACGATCGAACCATCGGGATTGCGGATCTCCGATGTCGTCAATCTGAAATCAATCCCCGCGTAGGGTGACTGGCCGGAAGTGGTGTTGCGCCGTTCGATTCGCATAGGTCGTGCCCCGTCTTCTTGACCGGTCCGCATTTGCCGCGGTTGCCGGATGTTGTCAGTGAGCGAACCTTCGGCACCAAGGTTGAAGACAACCTTGGGCCTGAGATCCGCAAGCTCTACCGGTGGACCCGGCCCTGTTTTCTGTCTTCGCCACCCCAAGGCTCGTCCCGCCTGCCGGCGGGGCCAACCCCTCCAACTCAACGCCGCAACTCGTCACCTGAGCCATTCGGCTCGTTCTTCGGTGCGCCGATCGCCCCCGTTTCAAGGCAGACAAGCCCTCGATCCGTGCCTCGACCGGCCGACGGAGTGCTCGTTCAGGAACCCATTGGGAGCGTCCGGCGGGACCCAAAACTTAACTCGCGCCGTCCAGGAAGAAGGCTAGGCCAAACCCGTCGCGCCCGTCAAGGACTAGTACGAGTTCCTGAATCAAATACTAAATATGGTGGAAAGTGAGGGATAACAGGGGGTGGTGCCGCCCCTGTGATGGCGCCAAGTATCAGTGAGTCCTCAGGGATTCCCAAGACAAAAAATTTGTTCCGACGTGTGGAAATCGGCTTCGTCCCGCTGTTCACAGGGCAGGTATTTTTTCGCCATTCGGGATTGCGTTCACGAGACTCACGTAGGGCTACGGAACGCGCACCCCTATGGCTACGGGCAGGGGAGGTCTGGCATGTCCGCGCACCCGTGGTCGGAGGGCCGGATACACGCCATGGTGGCCGCTGATTCCATCCCTTGCCGGGCTCCATGACAGACTCAAAACCGCCCAGCGCGCCTTCGCGGATCGCGCCCGCAGGCCTGATGTTCCTCGCCATTACCTCGGTGGGCTGGGGCTTTAATTGGCCCGTCACAAAATATCTCCTGAGCGAGCTGCCGCCACTGACTTTGCGCGGCACGACCGGCGTGATCGGCGCTGCGCTGCTGGCCGTGCTGGCGCTGGCGCGCTCCCAGAGCCTGAAGGTCGAGCGGCATTTGTGGCCGCGGCTGATGCTGGCGGCGCTGCTCAACGTCACGGGCTGGATGGTGCTGATGGGGCTGGCGCTGTTGTGGCTGCCGGCCAGCGAGGCCGCGCTGATCGCCTATACCATGCCGGTATGGGCCTCGCTGCTGGCCTGGCCGGTGCTCGGCGAACGGCCGACCATTTTGCGCACGATCGCGCTGGTGATGGCGTTCGCCGGACTTGCCGCCATCATGGGCGGCAACGGTTTTAGCGCGACGGCTGCAAAACTGCCGGGCATGGTGATGGCGCTCGGCGGCGCGCTCGGCTTTGCGCTCGGCACGGTGCTGGCGAAGAAGCTGCCGGTGCCGCTGCCGCCGATCCCGGCCGCGGCCTGGCAGATCGGGCTGGGATGTTTCCCGATCGTCATCATCGGTTTCGCCATCGAGACCACGCACATCGAAAAGGTGACGCAACTCGGCTGGTGGCTTTTGGTCTATTCGACCGTGATCCAGTTCTGCATCGCCTATGTCAGCTGGTTTGCCGCGCTCGCCCGCCTGCCGGCCTCGGTGGCGGCGATCGGCACCATGGCGGTGCCGGTGATCGGCGTCGTCGCATCCGCGGTCGCGCTCGGCGAGCCGCTGGGGCTGACGCAGATCGTGGCGCTGGTGTTCACGCTGGCGGGCGTGGTGCTGGCGACGCGGTCCTAGCCGCCAGTTTGGGGAAGGCGAGGGTCATCGGCCCCAAGTTTGTCACTGCTGACGCTTGCCGATCCGGTAAGCGCAGCGACGGGCACCGGCGAGAATATGATCGATGCGCTCGACGGTGACGTCGGCCCCCAGCACGGCGCGGAAGATCGCCAGTTCAGAACGACAGAGACCCTGGCAAGCTGTCGCCGCCGCGCAAATCGGGCAGTGGTTCTCGACGAACAGAAAGCTTTCTCGCGTGTCTTTGGCGACGCTCGCCATGTAGCCCTCGCGGCTTCGAATTTCTGCGAGGGCGGTCAGCTTTTGCTGAAGCGAGCGTCGCTCTCCGACGAGCTTGCGGTAATCTACAATGCTCGCATGTTCGCGGTGCTCGATCAGCTGTTCCAATCCGCGCTCCCCAAAGACGTCGCGCATGGACCGCAACAGATCTAGGGTTAGATCGGAATGACGGTCGGGGAACCGTTCGTGACCTCGCGGCGCCAGCCGCCAGTATTTCCTTGGCCGTCCCCGCCCTTCGCGCCGGTCCTCGCTTTCCACCAGACCTGCCGTTTCGAGCTTGACGAGATGCTGACGCGCACCGGCCGAGGTCATGTCGAGGCGTGACCCAACATCGGCGGCGGTCTGCGATCCGCGGGTCTTCAGGTGAAACAGGATGCGATCCTGACTGCGATCTTCGTCTTGAGTCATGAGGTCCTTGATTTAGAAAGCGATTACTATCTAAAATAACCCGGACGCCGATAGCTGGCAATCCCGGCGCGCGAGTCCCCGAAGGGAAGCAAACAGGCATGCGGCAGAACCCGGGGCGCGAGGGATGGCGATCGCTCCTCAAATGGGAGTGGATACCGACGCTCGGGATCCTGCTGGGCGGCGTGCTGCTTCAATCGATGAATGTTCTGATGCTGACGACCGTGCTGCCGTCGATCGTCGGTGAACTGGGCGGCGTCGCCATGTTGAGTTGGCCGACAACCGCATTTCTTGCGTCATCCATTGTCGCAGCGAGCTGTGCTGGCATGCTCGCGGCTGCGGTCGGTCCCCGGGCAGCCTACTGCGCCGGGGTAACGACATTCGGTCTCGGGGCGTTGCTTTGCTCGCTCGCGCCAACAATGGGCTGGATCGTCGTCGGCCGGCTAGTACAAGGATTCGGCGGTGGTTTGGAGGCGGCCGCAGCCTATGTCGCGGTGCGAGCGACTTTCCCGGAAGCAGTCTGGTCACGGACGATTGCATTGATGTCGACCAGTTGGAGCATGTCGGTCTTGCTGGGGCCGCTGGTCGGCGGAATGTTCGCCCGCTTCGGCAATTGGCGCGGCGCGTTCGTCGCGACCGCGATCGTCGCCGGCATATTGGCCGTGAGCGCCTATGTCATCCTGCCGCCGGGTGCGTCGGAACGCCGGACGCCCGCTGCAGGCCTGCCGGCCGGACGCGTCGCATTGATCTGGCTCGCAATCGCCGGGATGTCTTCAGCCTCGATCGTCGAATCATCGTTTGCTAAAGCCAGTCTGATCGTCCTTGCGATTGGAGCGCTGGTGGTGATGCTGCGGCTTGATCGTGTCGCGGCGGCGCCGCTGCTGCCGAGCGATGCGTTTTCATTGTACACGCCAACCGGCGTAGGGTTGTGGCTGGCACTGCTGCTTTGCATCACTTTCAGCCCGTTGCAGATATACGTGCCCATCTTCCTGCAGCACTTGCGCGGGCTTGATCCACTGGCGGCCGGTTTCATGGTTGCAAGCGGTTCGCTGGGATGGACGATCGCGTCCCTTGTCACTGCTGGCGCATCCGGGTCGTGGCCAGACCGACTCATGCTGGCCGGACCGGCGATGATGGGTATCGGCCTAATGGCTATCGCGTCGCTGCTCCCAAGCTCTGCGGCGACGCTGGCCTTGGTCCCGGCCATTGTCGCACTGGGGATGGGCATCGGCCAATGTTGGCCCTTTGTCGCCCACCGGATCATGAGCGGCGCCAAAGCGGGTGATGAGGTCGTTGCGGCCTCCTCGGTCCCCACTGTCCAGCAGACCGGGTTTGCCCTGGGCGCGGCGCTTGCGGGTCTGGTTGCAAATGCGAGTGGTTTCTCCGCCGGGGCCACGGATGAAAGCATGATGCAAGTGGCGTTCTGGGTACCGGCAAGCTTCGTCGTGCCGGCGGCCATCGCCTGCTTGGCGAGCTTGCGCTTGCGCCACCTGCGGAAGCTCTGAGGTTGTTTCGCTGGGCGAGCCGCTCGGGCTGACGCAAATCGTGGCGCTGGTGTTCACGCTGGCGGGCGTGGTGCTGGCGACAAGGTCGTAGCTGCCTAGACCATTGGACCAAGCCGAATATTCCAGGCCCTCGTGCACCTGCACATGACTGGCGCTATTGTGGGATGCAAATGGAAAGGGAGGCTCGCGATGCTCAGGAAGCTCGTGCTTGTCCTCGTCGGCGCGGTCGTCGTCATCGGTACCGGCGCTTATGTTGCATTCCAGATCAGCCCGTGGCCTTCCGCGCTGATGATCCGCTACGCCTTTCACAGGGGCGCAATCGCCGCGGCGGACTCGATCGCCCCGCTCGTGCCAAAAGGCGTTTCGATGCAGCGCGATCTGAGCTATGCGCCCGGCAATCGCGACGCTTTGTTCGACGTTTTCACCCCCGCCAACGTACATACCCCCGTTCCCGCAGTCGTATGGGTACATGGCGGCGGCTTCGTTGCCGGCTCGCGCTCGGACCTATCCAACTATCTGCAAATTCTCGCCGCGCGCGGCTTCGTGACGTTCGCCATCGACTACACGCTCGCGCCAACGGCGCGCTTTCCCACACCCGTGCGGCAGGCCAATACCGCGCTTGCATATATCATTGCCAATGCGCAACGCTTCAACATCGACCCGCAGCGCATATTCCTCGCCGGCGATTCAGCGGGCGCCCAGATCGCTGCGCAGTCCGCGCTGGTCATCTCCGATCCAGACTATGCGCGCCGCATTGGGGTTGAGCCAGGAATGTCGCGGGAGTCCCTGCGAGGGCTCGTGCTCTTCTGCGGTCCCTACGATCCGACCTCGCTGAATTTCGAGGGCTCCTTTGCCGATTTCATGCGCACCGTGATCTGGTCCTATATCGGCACGCGCGATCCGCGCGATGCGCGTGTCCGACAGATGTCAGTGACACCGCATGTCACGGCCGTCTATCCGCCGACCTTCATCTCCGTCGGCAACGCCGATCCGCTCGCACCGCAGTCGGTGGCGCTCGCCAACGCGCTCCGGGTCAAAGGCGTCGAGGTGGATACCCTCTTCTTTCGCGATGACTACGACCCGCCGCTGGACCACGAATATCAGCTATTGCTTACAACGGACGCAGGCCGGCTCGCGCTGGAGCGATCGGTTGCATTCCTGACAGCCCGGTCGAAGTGAGATCGTCGTCGTCCGCGGAGGATGAAATTGCGGGCTCCTATGTGATTGTAACGCCTATCAATTCGTTGTATGCCACGGGCGAAATTTTCGGCCTCGCTGGGGTCGGGGCGTTCGAGACAATTCTGGCATCACCTGTGAAAAGAGAGAGCATGGCGCGCAATATTCTGATCCTTGGGGCCTCGTATGGCTCATTGCTGGCGACGAAGCTTTTGATGGCAAGTCACAACGTGACCCTGGTTTGCCGGAAGAAGACGGCCGACCTCATCAATCGCGACGGCACCGAGGTTCGCATCAAGCTGCGTGACGAGGCGGTGCACCGTGCGATCTTCTCGCGCGATCTGCCCGGCAAACTGGACGCCACAACGCCCGCCGAGGTCGACCTTTCCGGCTACGATCTGGTGGGTCTTGCGATGCAGGAGCCGCAATACACCAACCATACGATCCGGGTTCTGATGATCAAAATCGCCGAGGCAAAACTGCCTTGTCTTTCGATCATGAACATGCCGCCCTTGCCCTATCTCAAACGGATCCCGGCACTGGCGGACATGGATCTGGAGGAGGCCTATACCAATGCGCTGGTATGGGAGCGGTTCAAGCCGGGACTGGTGTCGCTCTGTTCGCCCGATCCGCAGGCCTTCCGCCCGCCGGAAGAGGCCGCGAACGTGCTTCATGTCGGCCTGCCGACAAACTTCAAGGCCGCGGCCTTTGAAGACGAGGCGCACAACAAGCTGCTTCGCGAGCTCGAAGCAGACATCGACGCGGTGAAGCTGGATGGCCATGACGTTCCGGTGAAGCTCAAAGTGTTCGATTCGCTGTTCGTGCCCTTGGCCAAATGGTCGATGCTGCTGACCGGGAATTACCGCTGCATCACGCCGCACGAGCCGCAGTCGATCCGCGATGCCGTGCACAGCGATCTAGAACTCTCGCAATCGATCTATGACCATGTCGACGGCATCGCCCGGCGGCTGGGCGCCGAGGCGCAGGATCAGGTGCCTTTCGAGAAATATGCCAAGGCGGCGCAAAGCCTTCTCAAGCCGTCGTCGGCGGCCCGTGCGGTTGCCGCCGGAGCGCCCTTCATCGAGCGGGTTGACCTGCTGGTGAAGTTGATTTCCCATCAGCTTGGCGCGCCCAGCGCCGAGATCGACCGCACGGTGCAGATCGTCGATCAGAAACTGAACGAGAAGATCGTGGCGGGCGGTTCGGGCTTGTAGTGACGTGCGCGTAAGCGCAGTTGGCGCCACGGCGGATCGATTGCTCCGCCGTGGAGCTACGACGAAATGCTGTAGCATCTGCGGCCGTGCCCAGCATCGCGAGCTGAGCCGCCGGACAGCTCCTCGCCACCCTTGATCGTATCTCAGAAATGAGATATGAGTGCTCGTGGCTTGGCGGGTAGAAATCCTTAACGAAACGGTCGCCGCGGAAATCGCTGCCTTCCGACCGATATGCAGGCGCGGTTTCTGCGACTCGCGGAGCGCATCACCTTGGCTGGACTGGAAAGCCTAAGCGAGCCGCACGTCAAGCATCTCGAAGGGAAGCTGTGGGAATTACGGCTGACAGGCCGCGACGGAATTGCTCGCACGCTTTATGTCACAGCCCGTGGCCGAAGGGTGGTCGTTGTTCGTGCTTTCGTGAAGAAGACGCAAAAGACGCCACGCTCCGAGATCGAGCTCGCGCTTCAGCGAGCAAAGGAGGTCACATGACAATTCCATTCGAAAAGCTCAAAGCTCGTCTACTGGCAAATCCGAAAGTCAAAGCGGAGTACGACGCACTCGCTCCAGAGTTCGAGATTGCTGCCGAGTTGCTCAGGGCCCGCCTGCGCGCAGGTCTCTCTCAAGCCGAACTGGCTGCCCGGATGGGGACCAGCCAATCCACGATCGCCCGACTTGAAAGCGGTCAAACGCTACCGAGCACGAAGACGCTGCTGCGCTATGCCGAGGCAACCGGCAGCAAGTTCCACGTGCGTCTATCGGCGGCTTGATGCGGCATTTGCCCACGCACGCATTGGACAAGATAATGATAAAGCGCTCTGCCACGGATCAGATCATCGCATGGAAGCGAAGAAGAGGCCGATCGAGGATTGGAGCTGAGCTCCTGGAGCGCGTCGATGACCTAGCGCGGGCGTGGAACACGCACGAAAGACAAGCGGAAGACTTCACCGATTTTGTACCCATGAGACTTTCCACGATCATGGAAGTCTACGTTCGTGAAACGGTCCGACAGGCTATCGACTCCGACCCCAAATACGCAGATCGAACAGAGCCGCTAGCGAAGAATTTCAAGCTTGATTTTTCTCTTCTCAAGAGCTTGCACGGCAAGCTTGTGACCCTTGGCGACATTATCGCCCACTCGCTTCCTGTCTCAAGTTTGGATCACGTTGTATCAACTTACGAAACTTTATTTCCAGGTTTCAGAAAAAAGCTTCCCGAGTCCCGAGAGCGTTGGACTGAAGATCAGAATACTCAGTCCTTGCCGCCGATTCTCGGCGAGGCTGAACGTACTCTCTCGGTCATCAAGAGAATTTTCGAAGTTCGGCACATTGTGACGCACGAGATGCCGAAAGAGCGGCCTTACGCGGTGGAGGAAATCGCAGAATTTCTCACGTCGACGCGGGATTTTCTCTCAGCGACGGATTGGATTCTGATCGGTGAGACCAAGGGAGATGTGCCACGAACCCAAATGGCCATGAACATGGCTGCTGGTGAGGATTTAGACGTTGTGGTGCGTGAAATGGAAGAGGCGCTCGTGGAAATCCGGGCTCGTGGCGAACTCGACGAGAAGAAACTGGCGGCCAGCCAGGCGGCATGGGACGCCTATGCCGATTCCGAAGCCACACTGCATGCGTCACTAGTCGAAGGTGGTTCTATGTTTCCGTTGATCTGGGCCGCTTCAAAGGCTGAGGTCACGCGTGAGCGGGTGAACAGGCTTCACTGGTGGTTAGAGCGAGAAGAAGGAGACATGTGACTTCAAAATGCGCGCCGCGTTGCGGACGATGTAATCCAGAATCGATGTGAGGTCGGCGAGCGCGGGAAGCGTATAGCGCAGCCTCATAGGCCGTGCTTGGCCCATACGGCCCGCACCTGTTCGTCGGTTGCGAATTCACCGCGCTCAGCAGCGGCCTTGGAGCGGGCAATCGCTTCGCGCTCATCGGGGGAAAGCACAACCGGCGCCTGGACGTAAACTTGTTTCACCAATTCGGGCAGGAGCCGTTTGAGCTGCCCGTGACTGAGGGGTCGCGAAGCGGCGATTTCGGCAAGCCGCTGTTCGATGTGGGGCCATTGATTCGTTTCGCGCGGGTCGGTGTCGTCCTTGGCGAGATTGCAGGGGTAGCAGGAGAGCACGCGGTTGGCCCTGCTATTTTGACCTCCCTTTGAGAGCGGGATGAAATGGTCGATGCTGGCCTTGACCTTGCCATCCCACTTTATCCGGGGGAGTCCAACGTCGCAGTACGCGCATCGTCCGCCCCAGTCGAAATAGCAGCGCTTGTAGGTCACGTCGGCCATTAGCCTTGGCTCTTCCCCAGAATCCCGTCGTCCAACGTCTCATCCCTTATACATCAAGTCGGAATCGAAAACGACGGCGCAAGAGCAGGGGCTTGCGCCTTGTTCATCCCGCCAGCGCGCGGCGGATCAAGTTGGCCAGTTGGGACTTTCGAAAAAGCTTGGTCAAGAGCAGCGCGCCGGGATCGAGGCGGCCCTGATGCAGAATCGCGTTGTCGGTATAGCCTAACGTATGCAACACCTTGACGGCGGGACGGCGCTTCTTCACTTCGTCGGCCAACTGCCGTCCGGTCCTGATGACCTGTCTGATTCATCAACGATGGAGGATCCCGTCATGTCGATGTCGAACGCATCAATTCCGGTATTCGAGATTGGCCTCAATGCACTCTCGGCGATTCTCGACAAGGCTGAGACATATGCTGCGGCCAGGTCGATCGATCCCGCGACGCTGCTCAGCGCGCGTCTCTTCCCCGATATGTTCGCATTCACTCTGCAGGTGCAGAGCGCCTGTGACCAGGCCAAGAACGGCGGCGCACGGCTCGCCGGCATCGACCCGCCCAGGTATGAGGATAACGAGAAGACAATCG
This sequence comes from Bradyrhizobium sp. AZCC 1610, assembly GCF_036924515.1. NCBI lineage: Bacteria > Pseudomonadati > Pseudomonadota > Alphaproteobacteria > Hyphomicrobiales > Nitrobacteraceae > Bradyrhizobium > Bradyrhizobium sp. AZCC 1610. The sequence goes on from NZ_JAZHRR010000001.1 coordinate 2,826,489, forward strand.
CCGAGCTCAAGGCGCGCATCGTCAAGACGGTCACCTTTGTGAAGACGCTCGACGCCAGGAAGATCGACGAGTCGGCCGACCGCGAGATCACTTTCCCGCTCGGTCCGAAGAATATGGGTCACATGAGAGGTGCGGACTATCTCAACCACTTTGCGGTGCCAAATTTCTACTTTCATGTCACCACCGCCTACGACATCCTCCGTCACTGCGGTGTCGAAGTTGGCAAGCGCGATTTCCTCGGTACCATTCCGATGAGAATATCGTGAGATATGGCTTGCTATGCGAAAGCCTTGCCACGCCGACCACGCCGTCCTGATTATGCTCCGCGAGCGCCGGGCGCTCGATGAGAGGTCCGACGCGCGGCCGATTGGGTGAAACGCAACAAGATGACCCGCGGAAAATTCAATGCATTCTGCCGGAAGCTCCCTGCGACCACGCATGTGATCCAGTGGGGCGGGTCGCATGTCTGGAAGGTCGGTGGCAAAGTCTTTGCGATCGCCAGCGGGAAGCATAACGAGCCGAGCGTCACCTTCAAAGTGAGCGACATTGCTTATGAGATGCTCAAGGATCAGCCGGGCTTGCGTCCTGCGCCGTACCTCGCATCGCGCGGCATGAAATGGATCCAGCACTTCGCAAAGCCCGGGCTATCAGATGCCGCGCTGGGCGACTACATCCGGCAGTCTCACTCTATCGTCTCGCAGGGCTTGTCAAAGAAGAGACGGCTTGAGCTCGGGCTGGCAATGCCTGTGCCGCAAGCGTGAAAAGGTAACACCACTTCCACCGCTTCATCCCATCAGCGCGCGGCGGATCATGTTGGCCAGTTGGGACTTTCGGTAGGGCTTGGTCAGCAGCAGCACGCCGGGGTCGAGGCGGCCCTGATGCACGATGGCGTTGTCGGTGTAGCCTGATGTGTAGAGCACCTTGATGCCGGGCCGGAGCCTCAACACCTTCTCCGCCAGTTCGCGGCCAGACATGCCGCCGGGCATGATCACGTCGGTGAACAGCAGGTCGAACGCCTGGCCGCCTTCGATCAGGTTGAGCGCCGCCGGTCCATTGGCGGCGGCCAGCGTGCGGTAGCCGAGGCTCTGCAATTGCGTGGTGACGAAGTTGCGCACCAGCGCGTCGTCTTCCACCACCAAAATGGTCTCGTTGCCATGCGGCAGCGGCGCCACCGCGGCTGGCGCGGTCTCGACCTGGCCGCGGGCCGGCGGCAGATAGAGCTTGATCGTGGTGCCGTGGCCGACCTCGCTGTAAATCCGGATGTGACCGCCCGATTGCTTGACGAAGCCGTAGACCATGCTCAGGCCAAGACCCGAACCCTTGCCGACCTCCTTGGTGGTGAAGAACGGCTCGAACACCTTGTCCAGCACCTCCTGCGACATGCCGGTGCCATTGTCGCTGACCGCGAGCATCACATAGGGGCCGGGCTTCGCGTCGGGGTTGGCCTGCGCATAGGCTTCGTCGAGCACGACGTTGCGCGTCTCCAGCAGCAGCTTGCCGCCGTTCGGCATCGCGTCGCGGGCGTTGATCGCCATGTTGAGCAGGGAGTTGGCGAGCTGCGAGGGGTCGATATGGGCGGTCGCCACTTCCTGCTCGAGGATCGAGTCGACCTCGATCTGCTCGCCGAGCGTCGGCCGAAGCAATTTTGCGATGTCGAGCACGGTGGCGTTGATGTCGACATTGCGCGGCTGCAGCGGCTGGCGGCGGGCGAAGGCGAGCAGATGCTGGATCAGCTCGCTGCAGCGTTCCGCCGCATGGTCGATCAGTTCGGCCGTCTTCTGCAGCTTGGGTTCATGTGCAAGGCCCGCGACCAGCGTTTCGGTGGTGCCGGTGATCACCGTCAACATGTTGTTGAAGTCGTGGGCGACGCCGCCGGTGAGCTTACCGATGGCGTCGAGTTTTTGCGATTGCAACAGCTTGTGCTCGGTTTCGCGCGAGGCGGTGGCGTCGTGATAAACCAGCGCCGCGCCGCTGATGCCGCCCGCGGCATCGCGCAGCGGCCGGCCGCTGATCATGAGATGAACGGGCGGATTGCCGCTGACCGGGCGCACCACGATTTCGGTGGCGTCGAATGCTTCGCCGCGTAGCGCCCGCGATGCAGGCATGTCGTGGACCAGCAGCGGCGTGACGCCGTCGGCATGAAAAACCGTGCTGAGCGACCGCAGCAGCTCGACCTTCATTCCCGGCCGGTAGCGCAGCATCTTCTCTGCGGCCGGGTTGGAAAGCAGGATCTCTCCCTTGGGATCGATGACGAGCACGGCCTCAGCCATGCTGTGAAAGGTGCTGCGCAGGACTGCGGCCGAAAGCCTGAGTTCGTCATGGGCTGCGACCAGATGCTCGGTGCGCTCGGCGACCGCGGCCTCCAGCGCCTCGTTGGTGGCCTGGGTGGCGCTGAGCGAATCCTGCAGTTCCCGGCGCGAGCGGCGGGCCGACACCGTCAGAATAATGGCGAGGATCAGAATCAGTGCGACGCCGGCGAGATCGATCGCCAGCAGGAACGTCCCGTTGATTTCGGATTCGGCGCGCCTCGCGAAGAGCAGGCGGCGCTCTTCCGCCACCGCCTTTTCGAGGTTTCCGGCGATCGCGGCCGTCGCCGCACGGTCCTCCTGGCCGACGAGTGCTGCGACGGCGGCGCTTTCTCCCGCGGTCCGGAGCCTGATCAGCTCGCCATTGATGGCAATCTGGCGCTCCACCAGCGCCTTGGTCTCTTCGATCAGCTGCCTTTCGGTGGGATTGGCCTTGACGGCTTCGATCAGTGCCGCGAGCGCCGGCAGGATCGCGTCGCTGGCCTCGCGGTATTCCCTGGCGAATTCCTGATCGCCGCTGATCGCGAAGGCGCGCGCCGCGCTTTCCGTCCGGCGCAGCAGCGGGCGCATGTCGGAGATTTTGCTGAGTATTCCAAGCGCGCGGTCGACGGAAGCGTTATCGGACCGCGACTTGAGGTCCAAACCGATCGAGGCAGCGCCGATAATGAGGAGGATAGCGAGGCCAATTCCAAGAATGATACGCTGCGAGGGCATTGCCAGTTGCTTACTTCACGATTTCGAGTGGCGCGCGGAAGCTTTCGGTGTGGTGATGCATTGATTGACCGAGGTCAACAGCGCATCCGGCGTGAAGGGCTTGCGCAGGCAGCGTACCGCGCCGAGCTCGATGGTCATCCGCAGGAAATCCGGTGCACGTTCGGTGTTGGCGAAGGCGTAGCCCGACATCGCGATGATCGGTATGTCCGGCTTGCGCTCGTGAAACATCCGGATCGATTCGAAACCGCGCATATGCGGCATGAATACATCGATCAGCATGACGTCGAAATCGGAGGCTTCGAGTGCGCGCATTCCCGCTTCACCACCGTCGGCAACGGTGACCTCGAAACCCTTGCGCGTCAGACAAACCTCGATGGCAACGCAGACCATCGGGTCGTCATCGACCACGAGAACGCGCGGCACGATGATTCCTTCTTCCTCGGGCGGCGGCCAGATGACTCGCATCCCATGTGACGATTAAGTCGAAACGCCGACAGGTCGTCTGTATGATTAGAGTGCACATAAAAGTTGTTGAGGGCAATTCCGTTTCGCTGTGTCAGAACGAGAACAAATGTACTTCCGGTTCCGGATCTAAGCCCGCCATGCCCCCGATCGATCGCGCGGGGCGGCTGTCGCCGCTCGGGCTCATCCTGCTCGCCATTACGTCGGTCGGGTGGGGCCTCAACTTTCCGATCATGAAACACTTGCTGACGGAATGGCCGCCATTGTCCTCGCGCGGCCTGTGCGGCATCGCCGGCGCCACGGCGCTGGCGCTGTTTGCGCTCGCGCGGCGGCAGAAATTGAGCGTGCCGCGGCCGATGCGGCTGCGGTTGCTGCTGGTCTCGATGCTGACGATCGGCGGCTGGGTCGCGTTCATGGGACTGGCGCTGTTGTGGCTCAATGCCAGCGAGGCCGCGGTGCTCGGCATATCGATCCCGGTTTGGGTGGCGTTTCTGGCATGGCCGATCCTGGGTGAGCGGCTGTCGCCGCTGCGCGCCGTCGCGCTGACGGTCGCGCTCGCCGGCATCGCCGTGCTGATCGGTGGTAACGGCCTCGAGGCCAGCGTCGAGAAGTTGCCGGGCATCGCGTGTGCGCTGGTTGGCGCGGTGTGCGTCGGCCTCGGCACCGTGCTGACCAAGCATTTCCCGCTGGCGATGCCGCCGCTGTCGCTGGCTGCCTGGCAGATCGGGCTCGGCTGCCTGCCGATCGCGATCGTTGGGCTTGCGGTCGAGCAGCCGCAACTGGCTGCGCTGTCATCCGTCGGGTGGGCGTCGCTGCTCTATATGACGCTGATCCAGTTCTGCCTTTGCTACGTGTGCTGGTTTGCTGCACTGGAGCGGCTGCCGGCGGCGACGGCCTCGATTGGAACCCTGCTGGTCCCTGTCATCGGAGTGCTTGCGGCGGCAGCGATGCTGCATGAACCGCTCGGTCTGCGCGAGATCGCGGCGCTGGTGTTCACGCTGGGTGGCGTTGCAGTAGCGCTGCGTTCGTAATTTTGGAACGAAAAGGGCGGCGCACCGGGAGCGCGCCGCCCTTCGAACTCGCGATATCGTGCTATTGCGCCGGGCAGGGATGCCGTTGGCCGTCGTAACCAAGATAGGTTCCTGACGCCGGATCGTAGGATTTGTATCTCTGCATGCAATACGCCACGGCATCATCGCCGGCTGGGGGCGCTGCCGCGACTACGCTGTCATCGTAATATCCATACGACGAGTCATCGTAGTAGTAGGGATCGCTGTAAGCATAGGCCGACCCGATGCCGGCGCCGATCGCGAAGCCCGGCCAGAAGCCGCCACGATGGCGATGATAATGGCGATAGCCGCCGCCCTGCCAGCCGCCACCCGCGACGGTACCTCCGCCGACCCCGGGTCGGACAAAGCCGGGTCCGCGGCCGTCCGTGCCAGCAATGGCGCCAGTTCTGAAGCCGCGATCACCGCCGGGTGCAACGACCGGCCCGCCGGTTCTGAAGCCGCCACCGCCGCCGGGTGCAACGGCCGGCCCGCCAGCTCTGAAGCCGCCACCGCCGCCGGGTGCAACAGCCATACCGCCGCCTCTGAAGCCGCCACCGCCGCCGGGTGCAACGGAACCGCCGCCACCGCCTCTAAAGCCGCCGCCACCGCCGATAGCTGCGCCGCCACCGCCACCGCCGCCGGCCCGGGCACCGCCGCCACCGCCCGGCCCACCGCCTCTATCCTGCGCCTGGACGGCGCTGATACTCGGCGCAACCATCGGCAACACAAGCGCAATCGCCGCCGCTGTACTCAAAACTTTCAGATTGATCATTGTCGACTCCGTTTACGGGATATACGCCCTAACCCGTTCAGCGGGCGGACGTTCCCGAGCCCGCGTATTGATTGCGCGCAAGCTCAGCCTGTCAGGTCGGAACTGTACGCGGAATGAACGGATTACGCCGATTCCGCGACCCGCGGGCGCAATCGGGCCGTGCAGAGTACCGGTCCGGCAGGCTGCAATATCAGCCTTTGTCTGGACAATCCGCCCCGCCGGTGGCATCAGAGCGGCACGACATCTCGAACCGGCCGAGCCCTCATGAAGCTGTTTCTGCTGAAATTTTTCACTTGGTGGAACGGTCAGACGTTCGGCACGCAATTGTGGACATGGCGATTCGGCGAGCTGGTCGGCCAGGACGAGCAGGGCAACCTCTACTATCGCACCAAGGGCCGCAAGATCGATCCGACGCTCGGCTTCGAACGGCGCTGGGTGATCTATAATGGATATGCCGAGGCGAGCCGGGTGCCGCCGTCATGGCATGGCTGGTTGCATCACACCGTCGATACCGCGCCGACCGAGGAGAGCTACACGCCGCGCGAGTGGGAAAAGCCGCATGTTCCCAACATGACCGGCACGCCCGTGGCCTACCGTCCCTCCGGCTCGACGCTGGCCAGCGGCCGCCGCCCCAAGGCGACCGGCGACTACCAGGCCTGGACGCCGGGAAGCTGACTTCACGTTTATTTTAAGCTGTAGATCGACGGGCGCTCTTGCGAAACAATATATGTGTATATACACGTAACCAATGAAGCAAGCGAGCGACCGCTATCCCGTCGACTATATGGCCGCCGCCGGCTGTTTCTGCCTGGCGTCGCGGCAGGCCGCGCGAAAGATCACGCGGTTGTACGACAAGTACATGCAGGAATCGGGAATCCGGATCACCCAGTTCACCATCCTGTCGCAACTGATGCTGCGAGGGGAAATGCCGATCGGCAAGCTGGCTGGAATTCTCGGCATGGAGCGCACGACGCTAACCCGCAACCTCACGCCGCTGGAGCAGCAAGGGTGGATTTCGATCCATGCGGGTGATGACCCACGCGCGCGGATGATCGGCATTACCAGTCAGGGCCGGAGCGTGGTGCGCCGCAGCTTTCCCTTCTGGTCGAAGGCGCAGGCGCAGATCGGAAAGCTACTCGGTGCCGACGGCCAGGCTGCGCTGAAGCTTTTGGGCTCCCGGAATTTGGGGTGAGACGAACTGAACCACATCGATCTCATCCAAATAGGTGTATCTACACGTAAGGAGAGATGCCATGCTGGACTTCATCGGAACCATCGTTCTCGTCGCCGCGATCATCGTCAGCATCAATGCGCTCACCGGCGCAATGCCGGTCAGCGCGTCGCAGCGTATCGCCCTTTCGGTCGGCGCCGGTCTGTGGACGGGCCTGGCCGCTGCGCTCGCGGGCGCGAACCTGTTCCTCGGCACAAATCCGGTGGGGCCGCCGGTGATCGGTACGGTACTCGCGTCGCCGCTGATCGCGACTGCCGTTGCGGCCTCGATCTCTCCGTCGGTGCGCGCCTCGCTGCTCGGGATGTCGATGCCCTTCCTGATCGGTCTCAACGTCTGGCGCCTGGGGGGAGGATTCTTCCTCCTGCTCGCGGCCGAAGGCCGGCTTGCCGGGCCATTTCCATACTCGGCGGGGTGGGGCGACATCATAACCGGAGCGCTCGCGTTGCCGGTGGCCTGGCTCACGCTGCGCGGGCAAGGCACGGCGCTGGTCTGGGGCTGGAATGCATTCGGGATGCTCGATCTTGTGGTTGCGCTCGCACTCGGAATCGCGTCGGCGAACGGCTCGCCGCTGCAGATGATTCACGCCGGGGCAGGCTCGGAGGGAGTGCAGATGCTGCCGTGGTCACTGATACCCACCGTCTTGGTGCCAATGTTCCTGATCGTGCACGCCATCATTTTCGCCCAACTGGCCCGTGCCGGCAGGGGTACGGAGGCGCCGACCATGCGTCAGGAAGCCCGCCATCCGGCGCATACGCCGCGAAGTCCGATTTGATCTTATCCCGGCCTGTGGACAACGGTAACAGCGGGGACATTCTTTGACGCCGCCTTGCGCAAACCGCGTGATCGCCGTTCAATGGGACATCTTACGGAGATGGGAAACCATCGCGTCGGTGTCGGGCTCCAGTTCGCGACTGCCCCGATTTGCAGCGGCTACCGATCAGGATACGGCCGGGAGATAGGCCCCCGGTGCAGAGGTTCTGAAATCGCCCGCTAATGTGTGGCTGCCGTAGGACAGGAAAGGTCGTCTGGGAAACCAGGCGGCCTTTTTCTGCGTCGTGGTGGGTTACGTGTCCCGGACGCGGCGCGGCACGAAGTGACGCGACGCAGAGCCGGGACCCAAAGCGAGCCTCGTGGGTCCCGGCTCTGCGGAGCAGCGTAACCGGACGATGCTTCGCATCGCCGGGAGAACGCTGCACCGCGTCCGGGACACGATTCCAGCTCTCGACTATCGTTCGGGGCACTTACCCCAACCGCGCAGCGGCACGGTCGATCATCTCGCCGCGGCGGATTTGCGCCGGTGCAATCCGGTCTTTCATCAAGGCGAGGACTTCCGGCGGCGCGGTGTCGGGCGAGCCGGAATTGAACGGTGGCGCCGGATTGTATTCGAGCCGAAGCTGGATCGCCTCCGCGGTTCTCTGGTCGTGCAGCAGCGAGACCAGCGTCAGCGCGAAATCGATGCCTGCGGTGACGCCGCCGCCGGTGACGCGGTTGCGGTCGACGCAGACGCGCGTCCTGGTCGGGATCGCGCCGAAGGCTTTAAGGAAATCCATCGCCGTCCAGTGCGTCGTCGCGCGGTAGCCTCTCAGCAGGCCAGCGGCGCCGAGCACCAGTGAACCCGTGCAGACCGAGGTGATGTATTTTGCGCCCGGCGCCTGCTGGCGCAGGAAGGCCAGCATCTCCTCGTCGTTGATCATGTCGTCGGTGCCGAACCCGCCGGGCACGCAGATGACGTCGAGCTGCGGGCAGTCCGCAAAGGTCGTGGTCGGCGTCAGCATCAGCACGGAATCGCTCGTGACCGGCTCGATCCGCTTCCAGATCAAATGCACCTTGGCGCCGGGCAGGCTGGAAAACACCTGCAACGGACCGGTGAAGTCGAGCTGGGTGACCTTTGGGAACAGCACGAGACCGATCTGAAGCGGCGTGGGCGTAGGAGACGGCGCGGACATCGTGACCTCCGAAAAATTTGGCTTGACGGGAGGCATCCTGACATGGTCGTTTCGTGTCCGAAATGGCATTTTTCCCTCATTTTAGGACATGTGCCAGAAGTTAGGACATATGCCAAAAGTTAGGACAGAAGCCAAAAGCGGGCCAGCATCATGATCGGCGTTCTCGTGTTTCCGGATTTCCAGTTGCTCGATGCCGCCGGGCCGATTTCGGCATTCGAGATCGCGGCGCGCTTTGCCGATGGTGCGCCATCGATCCGGGTTCTGGCGGTGACGCCGGGGCCGGTCCGCTCGTCGTCAGGCGTAGAGATCGTCGCGAGGGGATTAAAGTCGGCATCCGCGATCACGACGCTGATCGTCGCAGGCGGCGAGGGCGTGCGGCAGGCGGCAACCTGCGAGAAGATGCTCGGCTTCGTGCGCACGATCGCCAAACGCGGCGTCCGCATCGCCAGCGTCTGCTCCGGCGCCTATATCCTCGCCGAGGCCGGCCTGCTCGATGGCCGCCGCGCCACCACGCATTGGCAGCGCACACGGCATTTTCTCAAAACCTATCCGCAGGTGAAGCTCGAGCCGGATCGCATCTTCGTGCGCGATGGCGACATCTGGACGTCAGCCGGGATTTCGGCCGGCATCGATCTGTCGCTGGCGATGATCGCGGAAGATTACGGCGACGAGATCGCGCAGAAGACCGCGAAGCAACTGGTGCTCTATCACCGCCGCGGCGGCGGCCAGTCGCAATTCTCTTCGCTGCTGGAATTGAAGGCGCCGAACGGCCGCTTCGGATCTCTATTGGCCTGGGCGCGCGAGCATCTCGATGCGCCGCTCACCGTCGAGGACCTTGCCGAGCAGGCCGGCATGAGTTCGCGGCATTTCACCCGCGCCTTCATGGCGGAGACCGGCACCACGCCGTCAAAGGCGGTGGAGCGGCTGCGTATCGAAGTGGCACGGCAGCGCGTGCAGTCCTCCAGCGAGGCGATCGAGCGTGTCGCGCAAACCACCGGCTTCCGCGATCCGGAGCGGATGCGCCGCGCCTTCATCCGCGCCTTCGGCCAGCCGCCGCAATCGCTGCGCCGCGCGGCGCGGGCGGGGTAGGCGGATTGATCGCTATCTCCGGAAGTCCACCCGGCCTTGCGAAAAGTAGCCGTCTATTCGCTGGTTGCTCACCACCAGGCCGATCCAGGGAACCGTGATCTCCGGATTGTTCAGGTTGATATATTTCCCGACCAGCCGCCGCGGACCTTCGCGTCTTGCGTCGATGAGTCCCCTGCGCTTGCCGGAATCCCAGTCGAACGACAGGTAGACGCGATCTCCGACGATTCTCGCCTCGCCCTGGCCCTGTTTCCACTTATCGGGGGCATCGCCCAGTATGGTGGGGTCCGCAGCACCCTTCCAGCGGCTCGACCACTGACCTTCGATCGTGCCGTGCGGGTAGCTGGTGTCCCCAGCGCTCCACGGCTTTGCATTCTCGTCGGCGGCAGATTCTTCCGGCGCCGTGTTGCGGGCGAACTGCGTCACGTCATCGTCGTTGGGATGCGGAACGTCCATGACGCCGAATGGATTTCGGGTTGCCGGACCGTTTTCGGACACGGCGTTTCGTTTGGCGTTTTCGGATTTCATTGGCGTCTCCAACTGCAATGGCCTTGCTTCGTGACCGCTTGGGATCGCAGAATGGAGACGTGGCGGCCACCCGATTTCCGGCGGAACTTCGCTGCTCAAACCGGTTCGTTTCGGATCGCCCTGTCGGTCCCAGACATTGAGCGTTGCGTAGCCGCATCGCCGAGATCCGGGGTCATGAATGAACCCGGACAACGTTCGCCGGAGGCGTTGTTCAGCGCTTGGTGGGGGTCCGGCGCTCGACAACCGAGCGCTGTCGATTGAGTTCACGCAACGTTGGCTTGCGCGGTCTGCTGTTCTTCCGCGAGCAAGGCATCGAGATCGACGAGCTGCGGATCGTCAGCCTCGGGTTCGCCGAGTCCTGCGCTGCCGTGAAGATGCATCAGGGTTTGCACACGGCGGGCGTTGAGATGGTCCACATGCTGATGCTGCAGCGCTACCGTCAACAGCGCTTTGGGCAACCCGACCAGGGTAAAGGCCGGAACCTTGCGCACCTCGCCGTCCTCGCGCCAGAGCAGGGGATGGAGGGTGTAAATCAACTGCCGCTCGATCTCCGGCGATAGCGGCTGCTCCGACTCGGACAGCGTGAGGCTGGCGAGGTTGGCGTTGCCTGCACGTGTGCGCACGGCGGCGGATCGCAGCTCCCAGCATATCAGGTCCGCCGCGGAGAGAACCTCGCGACGCACGGCATCCACGTTGGTCGAAAACCTGGTCGCTTCCGGTATCGACAGTGCGCCTTTGGTGACGGCCTCGACCAGCGCGGTGGCCCCGGTATCAAATCCCGGCGCGGCCCGCTCGATGGCCGCAGCCATCGCTTCGATCTGGTCAGCCATCGTGTCACGGTCACGCTGCGCCTTGGCATCGGCGAGTGCGCGCTCGGCCGAGGCCACCTGCTCGTCGTATTCCGCCAATGCGGCGCGCCATGTCTTGGTGCGTTCTTCGACGGCGCGCATGTCGGCTTCGGCGCGATCAAGCCGGGCAGCGGCAGCCCCGGCCACCGCCAGCCGTTCGGCGGCGGCACGTTTTTCTACCAGTTCCGTTTCGGCGATGCTCAAGCGGTCGGCCAGCTTCTGCCGCGCCGCCAGCTTCTCCTTCAGCGCGTTCTCGAAGCGCTCGATCGGGCCGAGCTCGCGCTTGAAAAATGCCATAGCTCTCTCCTCGCGATCGTGTGCCGAATCAGCTGGCCGATCGTTGTGTGCCAAAGCTAGTACGAAACTTGGATAACATTGCGGCCTGAGTCGGTACAGCGTCCCCAGCCAATGAATGATGGCCGACGCGAGGCCGGCCACCACCTTCGGGCGCGTGCACTGAAGCGCGCCATCGCTCAGTTGTGCCGCTTCAGGAAGTTGCGCTCTCTGGATATCTTGCGCGGCGCAGATGCGCGCGCGTTCGAGCGGCGTGACGACGCCGTTCGCCTGTCAGAATTGCAAACGGCTAAACCGGCCTGTCGGGGTGCCAGCCAAGCACCGCCAGCATCACGAAGAACCCGATGACATAGGCCAAAGCCACGGGCCATCCCTGGCTGACCCAGCGGCCGACGGATTTGGCTTCCGGATACATGTTCGACAGTGCAACCCCCGCCGACGAGCCGAACCAGGTCATCGATCCGCCGAAGCCGACCGCATAGGCCAGATAACCCCAGTCGTAGCCGCCCTGTTTCAGTGCAAGCGCGGTGAGGGGAATATTGTCGAACACGGCGGAGACGAAGCCGAGGCCAAGCGCGGTCGGCCACGAAGCGGCGGGTAGTTTCTCGACTGGCATCAGCGAGGCTGCGGTGACCAATGCCAGAAGAAAGGTCGTGCCTTTGAAGGTTTCCGGCATCACCTTCCAGTCCGGCGCGCGCAATGCGGCGGTCAGAAGAATGGCCGCCCAGACGGCGATGCCTAGAACGGGGATTGTATCGAGAAGGGCCGGAAACTTGAGGTTTGCGCCGATGTTCGCGGCCAGCGCGGCGACGAGAATGGCGGCGACGATGAACACCCGCGTCGGGTCGATCTTCAGACCTTTCGACGCATCCTTCTGGATCGGCGAGTAGCGCTGTTGCTGGATGGAGGCGGGCACGGCAAAGATCAGCATGGCGACGATCGCCGCGATATAGGCCTCCACCACGGCAAGCGGGCTGACGCCGGCGATCCACATCATGGTGGTGGTGGTGTCACCGACGACGCTGCCGGCTCCGCCGGCATTCGAGGCCGCAACGATCGCCGCGAGATAGCCGATGTGAACCTTGCCCTGGAACACGTGCCGCGCAACGGTGCCGCCGATCAGGGCGGCGGCGATATTGTCGAGGAAGCTCGACAGCACGAACACCAGGACGAGCAGCACGACGCCGCCCTTCCAGTCGTCCGGCAACAACGCCGGCATCTCATCCGGAATCCGGCTCTCCTCGAAATGCCGGGACAGCAGCGCAAACCCCATAAGGAGCAGGAACAGATTGCCGAGCGTGACCCACTCATGCGCCATATGATGGCCGAGGCCGGCGAGGCCCGTGCCGTATTTGAACCCGGTGAAGATCAGCTTGTAGACCACGATCGTGGCGAGCCCGGTCAGCGCGACGGGGAGCGTGTGATGATGAAACAGCGCGATGCCGAGCAGCGTCAGCGCAAACAGGATGAAGTCGACGGGTATCCCGAATACAAGGATGGGTTCGATCACAACGGCCTCGGATAAGCGCGAGAGAAATTCACCGGTTCAGGTCGCAATCGGCAATGTGCATTATTTCAGCGTCTTGAGCCAATCGGCGATTTCGCTGACCGCGATGTTGGCCTGCTGCAAGAGCTTGCCCATGGTGAAGAAGCCGTGGAACTGGCCGGGGAAGTGCCGATAGGTCATGGGCACGCCGGCTTCCTTGAGCCGTGCGGCATATTCGGCGCCCTCGTCGCGCAGCGGATCGGCGCCCGCGGTCAGCACATAGGCCGGCGGTAAGCCTGCGAGCGTTTTCGCGCGCGCAGGCGAGGCCTTCCAATGGTCGATGTCCGCAGCGCCGTTGAGATAATGGTTGCAGAACCATTTGACCCCGGAGTGCGTCAGCAAGATGCTGGTCTCCGGTTCGCTGTGCGAGGGATGGCTCATCGCAAAGTCGGTGGCGGGGTAGATCAGTACCTGGCCGGCGAGTTTCGGGCCGTCGCCGTCGCGCGCGGCCAGTGCCACCACGGCGGCAAGATTGCCGCCGGCGCTGTCGCCACCGACCAGCAAGTGCCCGGCGTCGATGCCGAGCTGGCTAGCGTTGGCGGCAACCCACTTGGTCGCGGTGATGGCGTCGTCGGCAGCGGCGGGGAATTTGTGCTCAGGCGCGAGGCGGTAATCGACGGAGATGACGATCAGCTCGCCCTCATGGGCCAGCTTCTGGCAGGCCACTTCATGGGTATCGAGATCGCCGATCACCCAGCCGCCGCCGTGAAAGAACACCAGGCACGGCGCAAGGCCGTTGTTCTTGCGCAGCGTCTTCGGGGTGTAGATGCGCGCTGCAATCGCGCCGTGCGGCGCGGGGATCGACAGCGGCTTGTTCGATTCAAGCGCCGGCGGCTCGGGGTTACTGACGACGCGGGCGTTGCGGTAATACTCGCGGGCTTCCGGTGCGGTCAGCGTCTCGTAGGCGGGACGGCCCGCTTCCTGGAAAGCCTTGTAGACGGCGGCGGCATCGGGATCGAGCGTGACTGGCATGGTGGCGAAGACCTTGTGCGTTGATTGAAAGCTCAGGCGGCGGTACGGCCGCCGTCCACGGCATAGGCGGAGCCCGAAACGTAGCTCGCCTCGTCGGAGGCGAGGAACGCCACGATGGAGGCGACTTCGGACGCCTGTCCGAGCCGCCGTGCCGGAATCCGGTCGACGATCTTCTCGGTCGGCGGCGGCTCATTGCCGGGATTGCGGCCCTGCAGGATCGTGCTCAGCATCCGGCTGTCGATCAGGCCGGGGCAGACGCAATTGACCCGCACGCCGGTGCCGGTGCATTCCCAGGCCGCGCTCTTGGTGAGACCGATCACCGCGTGCTTGCTGGCGCTGTAGACGGCGATCATCGGCGATCCGATCAGGCCGGCGATGGAGGCGGTGTTGATGATGCTGCCCTTGTTCTGCTTCAGCATCACCGGCAGCACGTGCTTCATGCCGAGAAAGACGCCGACCACGTTGACGTCGAGCACGCGCCGAAAACTCTCCAGCGAATATTCCGTGATCGGCTTGATGTCGCCCTCGATGCCGGCGTTGTTGTAGAAAGCGTCGATCGCGCCGAACCTGTCGACCGTGGCGCGGACATAGTCCGCGACTTCGTCCTCCCGGGTAACGTCCGCCGTCACCGCGAGCGCTTCGGCGGAGGCGGGCAGGTCCTCGATGGCGGCCGCAAGATCCTGCTCCCTGCGGTCGACAGCGACGATACGGGCGCCGCGTTCGGCCAGGAGGCGGATGGTCGCGGTTCCGATCACGCCAGCCGCGCCGGTCACGACGGCAACCCGGCCATCGAGGCGAATTCGATCGGGCATATCCTGGGGTTTCCTCTCGCTCTTCCGGTTATCCCGGATTTTGGTGGTTTTCGCGCCTGGCGGGGCGCCTCGCGCGAACGGAAGCGACTATTTCATCTGAAACGCGGCATGACTAGATCATGGGGCCATGATCGAGATCATGGCGCGACTATCGAAAGCGGTTTCCGCCTTTCCGGGCCATGATCGAGTGCGGCGGGAAGGGGGCAGGCCGCCCTTTCCGCGCCGTATTCGCCGTGTTAACCGGGTGGGACGCGAGCGGCGGATAAGTCTGTACTATGTCGCGAGCCCGATTCGCCTGTAAAAGCCGCGAGATGCTTCGAACCATTGCCCTGACCGGTCTTGCGGCGTTGATCGCCGCCACCACGACCTCGCTTGTGCCGCCGGCACAGGCGCAGATCGGCAATATCTTTTCCGATCCGCCGCTGCGGCCACCGGGCGCCATTCCCCGGGGTAATCAGCAGCAGCAACAATTTCCCGACGACGATGAGGAAGTGCCGGAACTGCCGCGCGGCCGCCTGTTGCCGACCCCGAACCGTCCGCCGCCGGGGCAGGGCGCTCCGCCGCCAGGAAGCTTCCAGTCGCAGCCGCTGGCGCCGCCGCCGGGAACGACCGTCGCTCCCCAGGGCACCCAGCCGGGCGTCGCGGTTCAGCCGCCGCAGCCGGGCCAGCCGGGCGTCGCCAACGCGCCGCCGGGCCAGCGCCAACCGCCGGCCAAGGGCGTGCCGCAATCGCCGGCGACCCTGCAGCCGGGCGACGAGGTCGTGTCCGAACCGCCGGCCACCAAGATCACCAACAAGAAGGCGAGCTTTTCCGGCCTCGACAAGATCACCGGCCGCATCATCAATTTCGAAGAGGATATCGGCGAGACCGTGCAGTTCGGCGCGCTGCGCGTGAAGACTAGTGCCTGCTACACGCGGCCATCGACGGAAGCTGCCAACACGGACGCCTTTGTCGAGGTCGACGAGATCACGCTGCAGGGCGAAGTGAAGCGGATCTTCTCGGGCTGGATGTACGCGGCGAGCCCTGGCCTGCATGGCGTCGAGCATCCGGTCTACGATATCTGGCTGACCGACTGCAAAGGCCCCGACCAGACCATCGTCAGCGCTCAGCCTGATCCGCCGAAGGGGGCCGCACCGCCGGCCGCAAAGCGTCCGCCGCAGCCGAAGCAGGCGGCGCCGCGCCCGCCGGGACCGCCGCCGCAACCGCAATTCCAGCAGCAGCCACAACCGCAACAGGCTCCACCGCCGCCTCCGCCGCAGCAGCGGCCGGGTGGACTGTTCGGCGGATTGTTCGGGAATTAAGGCGTCCGCGCCTCCGCATCGGCATCTTGTCTGTCCCAATACCTAAGGCGGCGTGGACAAATTCAAACCTGCACGACTATCCGCTATCGGAAAGGCCTTGCTGTGGGCTGAATGGCTGAAAAGTTGGGGGAGCGGACGTTGATCCCGACTGCGCAAGCTGGATGTTTTGCTAACGGAATTTGCTGACGCCAGACTCGTAGATTCAAGGAATGCCGATCCCATGGGTGCAAATCTGACCATCTGGACCTATGATTGGGTGCCCGAGGGGCCGCGCGGGTTCGTCCGTGATTTGCGTTTGCGTTGGGGCGCGGAAGAAGCGGGGCTTAGTTACGACGTTGACACAGTTCCTTTCGAGGATCGGCCAATAAGCCACCTTGATCGGCAGCCGTTCGGGCAAGTGCCTTTTCTTACGGATGGCGAGATCACGATCTTTGAGAGTGGCGCGTGCTTGCTACACTTGGCACGCAAGAGCGATATTCTGATGCCAAGCAACGCGAGCGGCGAGGCTGAAACGCTCCAATGGGTAGTCGCCGCGCTCAACTCGATCGAGATGGTCACCGTTCCCTGGTGGTTCCTCCGGCTCTCGGGGGATCGTGAAAATGGCCTGTCTGGCTGGCTGGATAGCCGGCTTGCGCACATGGAAGCCATATTGAGCGAACGCGAATGGCTTGTGGAAGACCGGTTCACCGCTGCCGATCTCATTATGGCGGATGTGCTGCGCGTTCCTGAAATTCGCGCTCGTGGCGACCGCCCTGCGACCGAGACCTATATTCAGCGTCTTGTTGCTCGAACCGCTTTCAAAAAGGCGCACGCCGATCAATTGGCGCATTTCGCGGCGGCCGATGAAAGCCGGGTAAGGCGCTGACCGCTCCGGTTCCGGTCGCCGAAGAAGGTGTCCGCAATGTTAGTATCCGCCGTGTAGCTTCCACCTGCCGCCGGCAGCGCGCCTTAGGGTGAAGTCGCCGATGCGGATGTGCGTTGCGAGGAAATCGATGAAGCTGCGCACGCGCGCCGGCAGCGGTCCGGCGTGGCCGACGTAGATGGCATGGATGTCTTCGCGGTCGCCGGGATTGTAGTTCTGCAGCACCGGAACCAGGCGCCCGGCCTCGATGTCCGGACCGACGTGGAATAGAGCCAGGCGTGCGCAGCCAACGCCGCCGAGCGCGAGCCGGCGGACCGCTTCGCCATCGCTGGCGCGTGCTGCCGGCGGCGGCAGCACCTCCTCGATTCGCTCGCCGCGACGGAACGGCCAGCCGCGAATGCTACGCGGAAAAGTCCAGCCAATGCCGCGATGGCTGGCGAGTTCAGCTGGCGTCTTCGGCTCGCCGAAACGGGCAAGATAGGTCGGCGCGGCCACCACCGCCATGCGGCTGGTCCCGAGCTTACGTGCGACGAGGCGCGAAGCTCCCAGCGGCCCGACGCGAATCGCTACGTCGGCGCGCTCCTGCATCAGGTCGATGACCGTGTCGGTGAGGACGATGTCGAGCGTGATGTCGGGATGCTCGACGAGAAAGCGCGGCAGCAGCGGCATCACGTGCTGCATGCCGAAGGGGATGTTGCTGTTCACCATCAGATGGCCGCGCGGCGCGGCGCCGGAGCCGGCCTCGCGCTCGGCCTCCTCGATCTCGCCGAGGATGCGCAACGAGCGCTGGTAGAAGGCCTGGCCCTCCTCTGTCAGTTGGAGCTTGCGCGTGGTCCGGTTGACGAGCCGCGTGCCGAGCCGGGCTTCCAGGCGGGATACCAGCTTGCTCACGCCGGATGGGGTCAGGCGAAAGCTTTTTGCCGCGGCGGTGAACCCGCCGAGGTCGACGACGCGGACGAAGACCTCCATCTCGGCGGAACGGTTGGTGTCGAGCTGGACTGCCGGCACTCTAATTCTTCCGCCGTCCTTCCGCTATTTGCATTGCAGCAACCCTGTCCTATCCGGAGCGACGCATGCCTGCCGCCGTCCTTGCGCTGACCGCCGGTGCCTTCGGCATCGGCACCACTGAATTCCTCATCATGGGTCTCTTGCTGCAGGTCGCCGCCGACATGCAGGTCTCGGTCTCCGCGGCGGGCATGCTGATCTCCGGCTATGCGCTCGGCGTGTTCGTCGGCGCGCCGATCCTGACGCTGGCGACGCGGCGGATGCCGCGCAAGGCGGTGCTGCTTGCTCTGATGGCGATTTTTGCCTTCGGCAACGCCGCCTGCGCGCTGGCGCCGGACTACGGGCTGTTGATGGCGGCGCGGATCCTCACCTCGCTCGCCCATGGCACATTCTTCGGTGTCGGCTCGGTGGTGGCTACGAGCCTCGTCGCCGAGGACAAGCGTGCGTCCGCGATTGCCACCATGTTTATTGGGCTGACAGCGGCCACTCTGCTCGGCGTTCCTTTCGGCGCGTGGTTCGGCCTGATGCTGGGATGGCGCGCCGCGTTCTGGGCGGTGACCGCGATCGGTGTGATCGCCTTCGCGGTGCTGGTGGTTCTTGTTCCCGGCCATGTTGGCGGCAATGAGAAAGCCATTTCGCTGCGTGAGGAACTGGCGGTGGTCGGCCGTCCGCAAGTCCTGCTCGGCCTCGCCATGACCGTGTTCGGTTTTGCCGGCCTGTTCGTGGTCTTTACCTATGTCCAGCCGATCCTGACGCGGCTGACCGGCTTCTCTGAAGCGGCGGTCTCGCCGATCCTTCTCGTGTTCGGCGTCGGCCTGTCGATCGGCAATGTCGCGGGTGGGCGGCTCGCCGACCGTGGTCTCGGACGCGCCCTGATCGGCACGCTTGCGGCGCTTGCGCTCGTACTGGTCGCGCTTGCGGCGGTGCTGTCGATCAAAGGCCTCGCCGCGGCGTTTATCTTCCTGCTCGGCGCCGCCGCTTTTGCCACTGTGGCGCCGCTGCAGCTTCGCGTGCTCGAAGCGGCCGGCACGGAGGGGCGCACGCTCGCCTCCAGCCTCAACATCGCAGCCTTCAATCTCGGCAATGCGCTCGGCGCCTGGGCCGGCGGGCTAACGATCGATCACGGCCCGGGCCTTGCCGCGCTTCCACTCGTCGCGGCAGCGATCACCGCGGCGGGGCTCCTGCTGGCGCTATGGAGCTTGCGTCTCGACCAGCCGGTACCTTCCGCTGCGGCGTGCCCGGCGGAATGAAAGCAAAGCATCAATCAAGAGGGAGCACGATGATGGAATATCGCAACCTGGGTGCCTCCGGCTTGAAGGTCCCCGTTATCAGTTTCGGCACTGGCACGTTCGGCGGACAGGGGCCGCTGTTCTCGGCTTGGGGCCGGAGTGGCGCCGAGGAAGCGAGGGGGCTAGTCGACATCTGCCTCGAAGCCGGCGTCAACCTGTTCGACACCGCCGATGTCTATTCGAACGGCGCGTCGGAAGCGATTCTCGGTGCCGCGATCAAAGGCCGCCGCGACAGGGTGCTGATCTCTACCAAGATGAGCCTGCCGATGGGTGACGGTCCATTCGACGCCGGCTCATCCCGGCATCGCCTCATTTTGGCGGTGGACGCCGCCTTGCGGCGGCTCGGGACCGACTACATTGACTTGCTGCAGCTCCACGCCTTCGATGCCTTCACGCCGATCGAGGAAGTGCTGTCAACGCTTGACGGGCTCGTCCGCGCCGGCAAGTTGCGCTATGTCGGCGTCTCCAATTTCTCGGGCTGGCAGTTGATGAAGTCGCTCGCCATTGCCGAGCGTCACGGCTGGCCGCGTTATGTGGCGCACCAGGTCTATTATTCGCTTATCGGCCGCGATTATGAGTGGGAGCTAATGCCGCTCGGCCTCGATCAGGGCGTCGGCGCGCTGGTCTGGAGCCCACTGGGCTGGGGGCGTCTCACCGGCAGGATACGACGCGGCCAGCCGCTGCCGGCAGGCAGCCGCCTGCGCGAGACGGCGCAGTTCGGTCCGCCCGTCGACGAGGAGCGGCTCTATTCCGTCGTCGATGTCCTGGATGCAGTCTCGAACGAGACCGGTCGCACCGTGCCGCAGGTCGCTATCGCATGGCTGCTCACCCGTCCGGGCGTGTCGTCCGTGATCATCGGAGCGCGCGACGAAGCGCAGCTGCGCGACAATCTCGGCGCGGTCGGCTGGTCGTTGACCGCCGAGCAGATCGCGCTCCTGGACCAAGCGAGCGCGGTGATGCCTTGCTATCCCTACTATCCTTATCGTGTCCAGGAAGGCTTTGCGCGATTGAACCCGCGGCCGGTTTGAGCCGATCGGAAGCGGATGCCGCAGCATCTCGGTGTTTTGCAGGACCTACGCATCAATTGCGTTCGGCGATGATCGCGAGCGCTTCCGCCCCGCTGACCGGCTGGCCGGCGGCCAAATTCAGGAAATCCGCAGGCTCACCCGCGATCGCCTTGTCGAGCAAGGCGCGATAGCGGCGCCTCGAAATTTCGACCGCGCCGAAGCTGCGCAGATGTTCGGTGACATACTGGGTGTCGAGCAACTCGAACCCGCCCGCGATCAGCCGCGCCACCAGATGAACCAGCGCCACTTTCGATGCGTCGCGGGTGCGATGGAACATGCTCTCCCCGAAGAAGGCGCGTCCCAGGCTGACGCCGTAGAGGCCGCCGACGAGGTCGCCGTTCTCCCAGACTTCGACGCTGTGGCAGTGGCCGAGCTCGTGGAGCCCGACATAGAGATCGCGGATACGCTTGTTGATCCAGGTGTCGTCGCGGCCCGGCTGCGGCGCCGCGCAGCCCGCGATGACCGCCTTGAAGGCGGTATCAACGGTAACGCTGAAGGTGTCCGAGCGCACGGTGCGGGCCAGCCGCGAGGCGACGCGGAAGCCCTCGAGCGGAATCACGCCGCGCAATTCCGGCTCGACCCAGAACAGCGTCGGATCACCCGCGCTCTCGGCCATCGGGAAGATGCCGCAGGCATAGGCCCGCAGCAGCACTTCGGGGGTGATTTCGGAAACGGCTGACTCGCGCGAGGTCATGGGCTGATGATAGCAGGACCGAGGGGGCCTATGCTACGTTCCGCAAACAATCAGTGCGCAGCCGTGGCCGCACGATGCGAGACGGATGACGGACGGGCAATTCGTCCGACCGAATTCCGGTAGAAGAGTGCAGCATGAGCGCAGTGTTGATCGTCGTTCCGGTGTTCGCCTTGATTGCGGCCGGCTATGCGGCAGTTGCGCTACGCTTCATTTCCCCGACGGCCCACAAGGGCATTTCCGAGTTCGCCTTCAGCATTGCCATTCCCGCGCTCCTGTTCCGGATCGTGGTCGTCGCGGAATTTCCCGCCGTCAACGCCTTCGCGGTGTGGGGCGCCTATTATGGGGCAACGGCGGCCACATGGATCGTCGCGCTTCTGGCGTCATCCGTCCTTCGGCAATCCCGGGCCGACGGCGCGGTCCTCGCGATCGGCTCGATCTACGGCAACGTCGTGATGCTCGGCATTCCCCTGACGTTGTCGGCTCTGGGAAGTCAGGCGGCCGGTTCGATGGCCTTGATCCTGTCGGTCAACACGCCGCTGCTTTGGCTTTGCGGCACGCTGCAGATGGCATGGGCTGAGCGGAAGTCTTCCGAGACAGCGCCGCTCCTGGTCCTGCGGGCGGTGCGGGAGATCGCGCGCAATCCGATCATGCTCGCGCTCGGTTTCGGCTTCCTCTGGCGCTTGACCGGATTGGGGCTGCACCCCGTTGCGGACAAGACGCTGGAACTGCTGGCGCAGGCGGGTTCGCCGACGGCGCTGATCGCGCTTGGCATCAACCTCTTCGGATTCAAGATCAAGGGCCAGGCGGTCGCGATGGCCGTGATGTGCGCGCTCAAGCTGCTGGCGATGCCGGCCATTGCGGCGATCCTTGCGTTCTACGTCCTGGCGTTGCCGCCCATTTCCGCGGCTGTGGTCGTCCTGTTTGCCGCGATGCCGACCGGCGCCAATGCCTACATCTTCTCGGCCCAGTACGGTCGGCTGACCGAAGCCGTCTCGGGCGCCGTGGCGCTCGGCACGGTCCTGGCGGCAGTGACGTTGCCCGTCGTCGTAGCCTTCGTGGCGGTCGCGCTGCGATAGGCGCTCGACAACCGGCGCAATCCTAGTCCTCGTAGCCGAACAGCCTTGCCGGGTTGGTCACCAGGATTTTCCTCAGCTCCGCCTCGTCGGGCGCGTAGCGATAAAGCAGTTCGAGCAGGTCGGCGTCGTTGGGCGGCTGCACCACTGAAACCGGGTGCGGCCAGTCGCTCGCCCAGACGCAGCGGTCGGGCGCGGCTTCGATATAGGCGCGCGCGATCGGAATGACGTCGTCCCACGGCGGGCCCTTTTTCGAGGTCTTTTCCCCGAGCGACAGCATCACCCAGAAATTGCCCTTCGATAGAAGCTCCAGCATCTTTCGCAAATTCGGATCTTCCTTGCCGCGGGCAGGGTCAGGGCGGGCCATGTGGTCGATCAGAACCGGCACGTCGAGGTTTTCGTATTTGGCGACGCTGGAGACGATGCCGTCCTTCTCCGGCTGGATCTTTGCGTACCAGCCGAGTTCGCGAATTCTGGCGATGGCGCGCGCAAAATCCTTGTCCGAGAGCACCGCGCCCAGTTCCTGCCGGAAGCTGAAGCGGGCTCCGCGTACGCCGGCGTCGTGAAGTTTGGCGAGATAGGCATCATCGGCTTCGGCAAACACCAGCGCGTTGGCGCAACCGCGATAGTTCGGTCCCATCGCGGCGAGGCCGTCGAGCACCACGGAATGATCGGCGCCATAGGTGGTGGTCTGCACGATAATGCCGCGCTCGATGCCGAGCGCCTTGTGAACGCGCAGTGCTGCCTCCCAGGTCGCGGTCGGCATCTGGTAGGCGGCACCCGGCCGCACCGGATATTTTTCGACCGGGCCCAGCACATGAAACTGGCTGTCGATGCTTTTCGGCGGCGGCAGTTTTGAGGGACGGCGCGGGTTCGGATCGAATGGAAGATAGGTCGGCATGTCAGGTTCCTTGTTCGATCGTGGTCAGCCGATCACGGCGGTGAAATCGCATTGCACGAGCGCGCCGCTGTCCATGTCCATCTGCAGCGCATGGCGGGCGGGACGCGAATGGTCGTCCGGAAACATTTTCAGCCATTCGGCATTTACCGGTGCGCGCTGCGTGCGATCCTGCAGCCACACGGTCATTTTGATGATGTCGGCGGTTGTGCCGCCACCGGCTTCCACGATGGCCTTCATATGGCCGAACATGTTGGCGCACTGGTCTTCGATCTTTTCCGGCATCGCGCCGGTCGCGGGGTCGCGGCCAAGGATGACGCCGGACATCAGCAGATTGCCGATGCGGCAGGCGTTCGGAATCGGATTGGCGTGCTTGAACTCGCCGATATGAATGCTCTTGCGCCTTGTCATCTCTGCTCTCCGTTTCTCGTTCAGACGAACTGGCAGGACACCGATCCGAACCGGCCGTAATCGGCATGAAACGTGTCGCCCCTGATGATTTCGACCGGGCGTGTAAACGATCCCGCCAGCACCACTTCGCCGGCATCGAGAAACTCGTCCTGGGCGGCCAGCCGATCGGCGAGCCAGGCCACGCCGTTGGCGGGATGATTGAGAACGCCGGCGGCGATGCCGGTCTCCTCGATCTGGCCGTTGCGAAACAACAGCGCGCCAATCCAGCGCAGGTCGAAATCGAGGGGGCGGATAGGCCGGCCGCCGACGATCAACGCCGCATTCGCGGCATTGTCGGAAATCGTGTCCATCACCTTGCGCGGCGCCTTGGTCTCGGGATCGACGCGATGCATCCGGGTCTCCAGGATTTCGAGCGCCGGCGTGACGTAATCGGTGGCGTTGAGCACATCGAACAGCGTGCAATCCGGTCCCTTCAAGGGTGTCTTCAGCACGAAGGCCAGTTCGACCTCGATACGGGGCGCGCGGAAACGTTCGAATGGAATCGCGGACGCGTCCGGGTAGAACATGTCCGCGAACAGCACGCCGTAATCCGGTTCGGAAATGCCGACGGCGTTCTGCATCGCTTTCGATGTCAGACCGATCTTGTGCCCCTTGACGACGCGGCCACGCGAGAGTTGCAGCTTCGTCCAAGCGCGCTGAATGGCGTAGGCGTCCTCGATCGTGAGATCAGGATATTCGCGTGTGAATGCAGTAATCAGCGACTTGCTGCGTTCGGCGTCATCCAGGCGCTGCGCCAGCCGTTCGACGGTTTGTTGATCGAGCATCGGTTACTGCTCCGCCGCCACGGTGTTGCGAAGGATGCCAATGCCTTTGGACTCGATCTCGACGACGTCGCCTGGTTTGAGCCAGCGCGGCGGCGTAAATCGCGCGCCGGCCCCTGTCGGGGTACCGGTCGCGATCATGTCGCCGGGTTTCAGGGTGGCAAAGGTGGAGAGGTAGGCGATCAGGAAATCGAACGGAAACATCAACCGCTCGGTGGAATCGCTCTGGCGCACCTCGCCATTGACGCGGGTGACGATGTCGTGCGGCCCGCGTGGATCGCACTCGTCCGAGGTGATGATCCACGGCCCGATGCTGCCCGAGCGGTCGAAATTCTTGCCCTGGGTGACGTTGAACTTGCCGTGGTGCAGCCAGTCGCGAACGCTGCCCTCGTTGCACAGCGTCATGCCGAAGATGTGCTCAAAGGCGCGCTCGCGGGGAATATGCCGTCCTTCCTTGCCGATCACGATCACAAGTTCGCCCTCGTAGTCGAGCTGTTCGGAAATCTTCGGCTTTTCGATCGGCTGACCGGAGCCGACGACGGAAGACGGGTTGCGGACAAACAGGCTCGGATATTTCGGCAGGTCCGAATTGTCCTTGTACTCGGCGTTGCGATCCCTGTAGTTGACGCCGATGCACCAGAGCTTTTCCGGATTGGGGATCGGCGGCAGCAGCACGAGGTCGTCGAGCACATGGCTCGGCTTGAGGCCGGCGACCATTTGGCGCGCAACTTCCAGGCCGTCCTTGGCGATCAGAGTCCGAAGGTCAGGACATTTCGGTCCGAGCCGTTGGGTGAGGTCGACCACACCGCCGTCGACTGCCGCGCCGTAGTGCGGCTCTCCTTCCACCAGATAGCTCACCAGTCGCATTGTCGTCCTCTTCGAGAATTCTGCTTCGATCTGCGTCCGGCGTCAGCAAGCTCGCGACGGATTGCTGCCACCGCTAATCGGTCGATTTCGGGGTTTGGAAGACGCCGCGCAGCGTCACGATCTCGCCGAGCCGGGCGTAGCGGGGCCCACCGATGCGGGCGATCGGGTCGAGCGCTTCGGTCTCGACCTTGCCGTTGTTCACGAGACCGTCGCGGATGTGGAACATCACGACCTCGCCGACGATGAGCCGGCTGCGCGCCTCGCCGAATTCGAGACATTGCCGAAACACGCATTCCATCGCGACCGGCGCGGCGGCGAGCCGGGGCACCTTGATGCGCTCGCTGGGACGCGTTTCCAGGTTGAGCTCTCCGACCTCGCTGACTTCGGGCGGATGCTCGACCGAGCTGTCATGCACCGCACCCATCAGCGGTGTGTCGGCGATATGGATGACGTACTCCTCGGTGTCGAGGATGTTGTGCGCCGTATCCTTGTAGTCGGGGCCCTTGCGGCCGACGCTGATGGCCAGCATCGGCGGCTTCTGCGAGACGAAGGTGAAGGCACTGAACGGGGCGAGGTTGAGCACGCCCTTGCGCGACAGGCTCGTCACCCAGGCGATCGGACGCGGCACCACGATGCCGGTCATCAGCCGGTAAATCCGCTCCGCGCCGAGATCGCCGGGATCGATCTGCATGGATCAGTCCGCCTTGATGTTTGCCTTGCGGACCACGGGAATCCACTTGGCGTCCTCGCGCTCGAGGTAGCTCGTGAACTCCGCCGGCGTCATCGTCACGGCCTCGGCGCCGAGCGCGTTGAACTTCTCGACGATGGCGGGATCTTTCAGGATCTCCGCGAGGGTATCGTGCAGCTTGGTCACGATCTCGGCCGGCGTGCGGGCGGGCGCGAACAGGCCGGTGAAGGTCTGGCCGTCGAATTCCTTGTAGCCGAGTTCGATGAAGGTCGGGACATCCGGAAGCCAGGAGGCGCGGTGGCTGCCGGTGACGGCGAGCGCGCGCAGCATGCCGCTCTTGATGGAGGGCAGCCCGACGGAGATCTGGTCCAGGGCAAATTGAACCTGTCCGCCGATCAGGTCGTTGAGAGCAGGGGCGTTGCCGCGGTAGTGCACCGTCAGCCATTGCACGCCGAGCGTCGACTGCATCAACTCGCTGAGCAGATGGTTGGTGGTGCCCTGGCCGGGGGAAGCCATCGTCAGCTTGCCGGGATCGCGGCGGGCAAGCTCGATGAATTCCTTCAGATCCTTGGCCGGCACCGAGGGATGCACTTCGAGCACCAGCGGTGTCATCGTGATCGAGGTGATCGGGACGAAATCCCGTTTCCAGTTATAGGCGTCGCGTTTGGCGATTTCGGGCGCGAACAGCACCGGGCCGTTGGCGCCGACGAAAAAAGCGTAGCCGTCGGGCGCCATTTTCGCGAACGCCTCACCGGCGATCAGGCCGCCGGCACCGGCCTTGTTTTCGACGATGAACGGCTGGCCCAGCTTTGCCTGCAGCCTGTCGGCGATGACGCGCGCCGCGCTGTCGACATTGCCGCCTGCCGGATAGGGGACGATCAGCCGTACCTGCCGCGCCGGCCATTGCTGGGCGTCGGCCGGCGTGCTCAACGTGACAGCTGACAGTACCGATACAGCGACGCCTGCGATCGCGAAAAATTTCATCGCCTTCTCCCGAAAAGCGGCATATCCGCCGCTACATTTTTTGTTTTGCGCGAGCCCCGTCCCAGCGGCATGCGCTTATATTGTTCCGCGCCCCGATCTTGCGCTCGGCCCTTCCACTGTCGACCAAATTGTGGTGTTTTTGTCCACATTGTGGACAGCGGACAACGCGTATGACAAATGGTCGGTTAAAGGCGCGTGGGCGCGGGCCGCGGCAGGGCGGGCAGGCGATCCGCCGCGCGGTGGCCGTGCTGCGCACGCTCGCGATTGGTGGAGAAAGAGGCGTACCTCTCGCGGAAGTCGTGCAGGCGACGTCGCTCGCTCGTCCGACGGTACATCGCATCGTTCATGTGCTGATCGAGGAAGGAATTGTCGAGCGCAGTGAGCGGACGGGACATTACGTCGTCGGCCGCCAGGTGCCGGAGCTGGCGCTGGCACGTCCCTCGCGTTCGCCACTCTTGATTGCAGCCGAGCCGCATCTCGCGGCGGTGTCGGCGCAACTCGGCGATACCCTGTTTCTAACCTTGCGCACCGGGCTCGACACCTTGTGCGTGGCGCGCCGCATCGGCAGTTATCCGATCCAGGTGTTGTCGATCGAGGTCGGCGTGCGGCGTCCGCTGGGCGTCAGCAGCGCTGGGGTCGCAATCCTGGCCGCCATGCCCGCCCCTGAGGCGCGCAAGATCATGCTCGCCAACGCAACACGATTTGGCGCCTATCGGACCGATACGGCCACGGTGCTTAGCCAGATCCAGCTCGCGCGCGGCCGGGGCTACAATCTGCGTGATGTCGGGCTAGTGCAGGGGACGAAGTCGCTTTCGGCCTGGATCCGAACGCCGGACGGCCAACCGGCCGCCGCGATTACGCTCTCCGCCATCCGAAACAGGCTGAGCCCGCGTCGCGCGATCGAGGTGGCCGACGTTCTTGTCGCGGCTGCGCGTGCGATCGAGGCGGCGACGCCGCGCTAACCCGCCGCGGCGGCGTTGGTCGATTTCGGCGCCGCTGCCGGGATGCGGCGGAAGCGCAGCACGATCCTGGTGCCGTGATGGTTCGGATCGCGCTCGGCACTGGCGTCCAGCTTGGCGGCCATTGCGCTGACGATGCGTTGTCCCATGCCGGTGGAACGCGGATCGGCCTTGGCGTTGAGACCGACGCCGTCGTCCGCAATCGCGACCACGAGGTCCTCGCCCTCAGGCTTGAGCTCGACGTGAATCGGACCGGCGCCGTCGGGATAGGCATATTTGACGGCGTTCATCACCAGCTCGTTGACGATGATGCCGATCGCCACCGCGCGGTCCGGGTCGATCTCGATCGGTTCGGCCTTGAGCGTCAGCCGCGACATCTTGTTGCCCTCGGCCGAACGCCGGAGGTCTTCCAGCAGGGCTTCGAGATACTGGTTCAGCAACACGCTCTTGAGATCGTGCGACGTGTAGAGGCGGCGATGCACTTGCGCGACTGCGGCGACGCGGCCCATCGCATTGGTCAGCGCCGCCTTGACGTCGTCCTGAACAGCCGAATTGGCCTGCAGATGCAGCAGCGAGGCGATGATCTGCAAGGAGTTGCCGACGCGGTGGTTGACTTCGCGCAGCAGCACTTCGCGCTCGGCGGCGAGCGCCGCATAGCGGTCGCGCGAGGCGTGGACCTCGGCTTCAGCCTCGTCGCGGGCGCGCTGAAGCTCGGCCTGCCGCAGGGCGCCGTTGACGGCGACCTGGAGCAGCGGAATGAAATCGCCCCTGACGTCCTTGACCAGATAGTCGGCGGCGCCGGCCTTCAGCGCCGTGACGGCGATCGCCGAATCCTGGGCGGCCGTGACGAACACCACGGGCGGGGCGTCCGCTATCGCCATGATCTGTTCCAGCGTTTCGAGACCATCCAGACCCGGCATGTACTGGTCGAGCGCAATCACATCGATGCCGCCTTGCGCCAGCCGCGCCAGCCCTAGCTCGCCGCTCGCTGCGTGGACGACCTTGAAGCCCGCCCGCGTCAGGCCGCGGTCGACCAGCCGGGCGAGGCCGGCGTCGTCATCGATATACAGCAGTGTCGGCATCGCTGGTTTCATGTGGCGGCCGGAGGAACCTGAATGACGGAGAAGAACAGACCGAGCTGGCGAATGGCGTTGGCGAAGCTTTCGTAGTTCACGGGCTTGGTAATGTAGACGTTGCAACCGAGGTCGTAGCAGCGCTTGATCTCGTGAGAATCGTCGGTCGTGGTCAGCACCACCACCGGCGTGGTCTTCAGATATTTGTTTTCCTTGACCCGCTTCAGAATGTCGATGCCGGTCGTGTCGGGCAAATTGAGATCGAGCAGGATCAGGAGCGCGCTGCCCTTGTGATCCAGACCCGTCCCGTCCTCGCCAAACAGGTAGTTCAGGGCAGCTGTACCACTGGTGAACGGCATTATCTCGTTGTTGACACCGGATCGGCGAATATTCCGTTCGATCAGGCGGGCATGGCCCTCATCGTCCTCGATCATGATGATGGTGACTGGATTACTCATGGTCGTGGGTTCCGGTTGGTTGACCAATTAATAGGCAACGTGATCGTGAACGTGCTGCCCTGGTGAAGTTCCGACGCGACCGACATAGTGCCTCCCAGGCGACGCACCAAGGCGCGGACATGGGCAAGGCCGATACCTTGCCCCGGTTTGTCCTGGGTTCCTGCGCGGCGGAACAGCTCGAAAATGCGTTGATGGTCCTTGGGATCGATGCCGCGCCCATTATCCGATATCTCGAAAATCGCAAAGCCGAGCTTGGTGCGGCCGCGCACCGTGATTTCGCCGGGGACCCCGGTCTTGAGGTATTTCAGCGCATTATCGATCAGATTGGAGAATATCTGCTCCAGCGCAAGGCGGTCGCTGACGATATTCGGCAGCGCGTCGATCCGGATCTCGGCCTGGGCTTCCGCGGCCTGATGCGCCACGGTCGCCACGATGCCCTCGATCAGCTCCCTGGTATCGATCCAGACCGGCTCGAAATCGCGCCGCCCCTCGCGGGTGAGACTGAGGATCGCCGATATCAGCCGGTCCATCTTGCCGATCGACGACTTGATGAAGGCGAGCGCCTCGGAGAAGTCTTCCGAGAGCTGCTTGTCGGAGCCCTCGAGCACGGGTTCGGCGGTATCGGTGGCGTTTTCCGGGGCTGATGGTGCGGACTGCTCGCGGGAAAGTGCTGCGATCCGTTTGAAGATGTCGCCGCGCAATTCCTCCAACTCGCTGGTAAAGCCCATGATGTTCACCAGCGGCGAGCGTAGATCGTGGCTGACGATGTAGGCGAAGCGCTGGATCTCGTCATTGGCTTCGCGCAGGTCCGCGGTACGCTCGTCGATCGTGGCCTCGAGGTTGAGATGACTGTCGCGCAGCCTGGCGTCGGCCTGGTCACGTGCGTGCGACGAACGCCGGACCAGGAAGATCGCGATGCCGGCCAGCACGACCACGAAACCCGAGCCGATGCCGGTGATCGAGGCCGCCAGCGTCTGGCTGCGATCGGCGTTGGTCGTGCGCTCGACAAACAGACGATCTTCTTCGGCCCGCATCCGGCCGACGAGATCGTCGATATGTTTCATGGTGTCGCGTCCGATACCCTCGCGCACGATCTTGGCGGCGTCGTTCATACGCTTCGACCGGGCCAGTTCGTTCGTCGTACGGAATTCCTCGATCCGCTGGTCGTAGAGCGGCATCATTTCGTTGATGAGCCGCCTTTGAACCGGATTGTCGGTGATAAGTTGGCTCAACTTCGTCAGCGCCGGCGTCAGTTCGGATATGGCTTGCTCAAAATCGGCCTGAAAATCCGGCCGCAATGTCGCGAGGTAGCCGCGCTGTGCGCTTTCGGCACGCCGCAACTGCAGTTGGACGAGCGATATCTGGTTTTCAACCTCAAGGGTGCGCAGAACCCTGCGCGAGTCCTCGCGCGCCTTGTTCACCAGATGGACCGAACCGGCGCTGATGGCGGTCAACACCAATAGCCCCGCCGCAAGCAGCAGGATGTGCCCGATGGCGCGCTTGCGCTGGGCATCAGCGGTCACGGTGATCTCGCGTCATGAACAAACGGAACAACGCCCCTGGCAACCCCTATACATCCCAACGTGTGATGGAACCCATCGGTTCCATGCGCCAGCGAATATTTCAGGAGGTTGTTCGCTCAGGTCTTGCCGTCCACCAGCTGGCCGGCGAGGTACTGCTCGAGCCAATGGATGTGGTAGTCGCCATTGATGATATCGGCCTCCCGGACCAGGGCCCGGAACAGCGGCAGGGTGGTTTCGATGCCGTCGACCACCATTTCGTCGAGCGCCCGGCGCAGCCGCATCAGGCATTCGGCGCGGGTCTTGCCGTGCACAATCAGCTTGCCGACCAGCGAATCATAATAGGGCGGAATGACGTAGCCCTGATAAACGGCGGAATCGATCCGCACACCGAGCCCGCCGGGCGGGTGGAATTGCGTAATCCTGCCGGGTGACGGGCGGAAGGTCTGCGGGTTTTCCGCATTGACGCGGCATTCGATGGCATGCCCGATGATGGCGATCTCTTCCTGCTTCGCGGGCAGGTCGCCGCCGGCGGCGATGCGGATCTGCTCCAGCACGAGGTCGATGTCGGTGATGCTCTCGGTGACGGGATGCTCGACCTGGATGCGGGTGTTCATCTCGATGAAATAGAACTCGCCGTCCTCATAGAGAAATTCGATCGTGCCGACGCCGAGATATTTCATGTCCCGCATCGCCTTGGCGCAGGTCTCGCCAATTTTGGCGCGGGCGGCGGCGTGGAGAACCGGCGAGGGGCCCTCTTCCCAGACCTTCTGGTGACGACGCTGCAGCGAGCAGTCGCGCTCGCCGAGATGGATCGCGCCGCCGCGCCCATCGCCGAGAATCTGGATCTCGATGTGGCGCGGCCTCTGCAGATATTTTTCGAGATAGACAGAGGCGTCGCCGAACGCCGACTTGGCCTCGTTGGACGCAGTCGACAGCGCCATCATCAGATCGTCGGCGGAGTGCGCCACCTTCATGCCGCGTCCGCCGCCGCCGGCGGCCGCCTTCACCAGCACGGGGAAGCCGATCGCCTTGCCGATCGCCAATGCGTCGTCGTCGGGCGAGACCGCGCCATCGGAGCCGGGCACGACCGGGATGCCGAGTCGCCTGGCGGTTTTCTTGGCCTCGATCTTGTCGCCCATCAGGCGGATGTGCTCGGCCTTCGGGCCGATGAAATGCAGATTATGTTCGGCGAGGATTTCGGCGAAGCGGGCGTTCTCCGACAGGAAGCCGTAGCCGGGATGCACGGCGTCGGCGCCCGTGATCTCGCAGGCCGCGAGCAGTGCGGGGACGTTGAGATAGGAGTCCTTTGACGGCGGCGGCCCGATGCACACGCTCTCGTCGGCGAGCCGCACATGCATGGCGTCGGCGTCGGCGGTGGAATGCACCGCGACGGTGGAGATGCCGAGCTCCTTGCACGCGCGCAGCACGCGCAGGGCGATCTCGCCGCGATTGGCTATGAGTATCTTGTCGAACATCGCAGCGCCTGACGTTGACGAATTTTATTCAATGATCACGAGCGGTTCGCCGAATTCGACCGGCTGGCCGTCCTCGACGAGAATTTGCGTCACCGTGCCGGCGCGCGGCGATGGGATCTGGTTCATCGTCTTCATCGCTTCGATGATCAGCAGAGTTTGCCCGGCCGATACCTTGGTGCCGACCTCGATGAACGGCTTCGCGCCGGGCTCAGGCGCCCAATAGGCGGTACCGACCATCGGCGAGGGGACCACGCCCGGATGCTTGGCCAGATCGGCACCCGCCGCGGGGACGGCTGCGGCCGCAGCAACCGGCTGAAAGCCCGCCGGCATCGCCGCCGACACGGTGATGTTGCGCGCGACCCGCACCCGCAATCCGGCGCGCTCGATTTCGATCTCGGTCAGGCTGGTCTCATCCAGCAACAGCGCGAGTTCGCGAATGAGCGCGCTGTCGTCGCTCTTCAGGTTTGCGGCTGAATTGTCCGCTGACTTGTTGTCGGGCTGGCGGGCCATGCTCTTGATCCGGAATTCTCGATGTGGGTGACGGCGTAAGCGTCAGGCTTGGTGTCGGTTTTGACGACGGGAGTAAGGTCAATTCTTGGCCTTGACGCCGAGTTTGGCGGCAAGGCCATTGATTGCGAGCCGGTAGCCATCGATGCCGAAGCCGCAGAGCGACGCAAAGGCGGCCATGGCCGTGTAGGAGTGATGACGGAAGCTCTCGCGGGCGTGGATGTTGCTGATATGCACTTCCACCGTCGGGATTTTCACCGCGACCAGCGCATCGTGCAACGCGATCGAGGTGTGCGAATAGCCGCCGGCGTTGATGATGATGCCGGCCACCTTCCTGGCGTGTGCCTCGTGGATGAAGTCGATCAACTCGCCTTCGCGGTTGGACTGGCGGCACTCGGCCTTCAGGCCGAATTGCGCTGCGGTTTCCACGCAAAGCTTTTCGACGTCGGTGAGCGACGCATGGCCGTAGGTTTCGGGCTCGCGCGTCCCCAACATGTTGAGGTTCGGGCCGTTGAGGACATAGATCGTCGCGGCAGAGGCTTGGGCAGTTCCTTGGGCCATCCGGATTCCAGCAAAAGGGGCGGGCAGGTCGCGGGGTTATAGGTAACAACGCGGCCAAGGGGAAGCCTTTAGGCCGTTCTGGACCCCTTTCAAATGCCTCATCCTGTTCATAAAAAGGCGAACAGAACCTGCAGAAATTGCTCGTTAACCACTGTCAACAGAAGCGGCACCATAACCGGGGTGGCCGGATCACCAACATTACCAGCGGTTCTGGACCCGCAGGCTTTCGGCGAGGTCACCGCGGAAGTTGTACTGCCCGAGATGTAATAGCTTGCATTGCAGATCGACCCAGATCTTGCCGCCGATGTCGCGCCAGCGGCGGCAGAACGCGTAATCTTCGGAAAGGTAGCGGCCGGAGTCGGGATCGACCATGCAGTCGAAAAACAACCAGTGCAGATGCGCCTG
Organism: Bradyrhizobium sp. AZCC 1610; assembly: GCF_036924515.1. NCBI lineage: Bacteria > Pseudomonadati > Pseudomonadota > Alphaproteobacteria > Hyphomicrobiales > Nitrobacteraceae > Bradyrhizobium > Bradyrhizobium sp. AZCC 1610. The sequence continues at coordinate 2,859,976 of NZ_JAZHRR010000001.1, forward strand.
GGGGTTCGGTGGTCCATCCGGCACGTAGTTCAGCGCGGGATACTTCTCCATCAATTGCCTAAATACGCACCGCTTGATGCACATGAAGCCGGTCGGCGCCTCAGCGACCTCGACGAAGCCGTCGGCGTCGGCATAGGCGCTGACCCGCTCTGTGCCATGGCCAATCGGATTGAACGGATATTCGGTGTAGCGATCCTCGAATTGCTGGCGCGTCGTTCCCGTCGGCAAGCCTCCTACGGGCCAATTGAAGCTCTTCATCGGATAGACGCCGGCGGTGACTTCGCGGTCGATCAGCAGCAGACGGCAGACCGACTGCGGCGTGAAGGTGATGTCGGAATCGATCCAGAACAAATGAGTCAAAGCTTCGTCGGATAGAAACTTGCGCACCATGTTGTTGCGCGAGCGGGTGATCAGGCTCTCCGAATGCATGTGCAGGATGCATTGCAGCCCGAACCGGTTGCAATGATAGGTGAGCTCGAAGATGCTTGTGACGTAATGCATGCTGACCGCCGAGATGTAGCAGGGCGTCGCGAACATCACCTTCATCGATTTCAGGGCTTCATCGGGTAACATGCTCAGTCGCTCGCTGGCTCAGGGTCGACCTACTTAGGCTGCTGATTGTCCGTCGGCTTGTTTTCCGCGGGCACGGGCTTGGCTGCGGACTTTGCCAACGCGGGCGGCTTGGCGCCATTTGGAGTTGGATGTGGCTTGGCGGCACTTGCAACGGGCTGTTTTTGCGCTGAGGGAGGCTCAGGCGCGGCGGGCCCACTCTGTCCGATCGAGACAGAGATGCCGAACAGCCGCCACTGCCCGTTCACCGGTGCGAACAACAGGTCGAAATTGACCTGCGTCGGCACCGAGGGAAAGAAGCCTGCCATACGCATCAGGCCATTGGTCTCGATCTGCGGCAGCAGATTGAGCTGCGGATCGATCACGGCGACGCCTGAGAGATCGAGATTGTCGTTGCGCAACTTGGCGAAGATATCACCGAGCCGGGCGGCCGAGTTGCTCTGGAAGCCGGGCGCGCCGATGTCACGCAGCACGGTGTAGTTGCCGGTCTTGTTGGCTTGATCGAGCGCGAGCAGAGACGACCTGATCAGGATCAGCACCCCGTTGCGATCGATCTGCGCGGGTTTCGGCGTTTGCGCTGATGTCTGCGCATGGCCGGCGGACGTCGTCGCCAACAGCGCGGCTGCAACCAACAGTAGCCGCTTGAAAGTCACCACGCTGCCGTCACCATGCGACGGTCACTCCGGCGCGCCCACCGATGCCACCTTGAGCAAACCCGGCTCCTAGTCCACCATTGACGACCACGTATTGGCTCAACCGCATCTGGGCACTCAGGCTCATGGCGTTTTCGCCGCGGAACGTTCCCCAGTTACTGGAAATCGCAAATTTCTTGTCCGATGGCAGTGCCGATCCGCCCATCGCGATCGCGATCGCCGTTCCCTCGAACCCCTGCCGCATCTGCGTCTGCAACGTCGCGACGTTGGACTGCAAAATAGAGATGTCCTGGCTGCTGAAACTCGCCGCCGCCAGATTGCCGTTGGCGTCGGTGGTCACGAGCGAGGTCGGGCCGGACTGCGCCGCGAGACTTGCGGCCGACGTGATACCCGACATCCGGTAGGTGTTCGATGCGGTGCCGATCGAGACCTGATTGGCGGCGGTCGTGCTCGCGCCGTTGCCGATAGCGGTCGAATTGGCGAAGGTCGCCGTAGCGCCGGCGCCAAGGGCCGTCGCACCGGTAGCAGTGGCCCGGCTTGCCTGACCGATCGCGGTGGTGGCGTCACCGGTGGCGTTGCTGTTTTGGCCGAACGCGCTGGCAGTTGCGCCGTTGGCGGTACTGCTCTGGCCTGTGGCAGTTGCCGAGGCTCCGTTCGCGAGGCTGGAGTTGCCCGTGGCAGTCGCATCGGCACCGCTGGCATTGCTGCCATGGCCTGTCGCGGTGGTGTTGACGCCGTTCGCGTATGCGATGACGCCGGTCGCGGTCGCGTTGGTGCCGTTTGCAAGGCTGAGCGACCCTGTCGCGGTCGCGCTGGTGCCAAATGCGCGGGCGGTTTGGCCGGTCGCGGTCGCGGCGGTGCCGTTCGCCAACGCAAAGGCTCCGGTTGCCGTCGCTTCGCTGCCGTTTGCGTAACTGGCCTGACCGGTCGCAGTCGCAGACGAGCCATTAGCGCGACTGTCCTGGCCCGTCGCCGTTGCGCTGATGCCATTCGCGTGGCTATCAGAACCCGTTGCGGTCGCGGCGGCGCCATTCGCCAAGCTGCCCGACCCCGTCGCGGTAGCGAGGGCACCGTTTGCGTAGCTGCCCTGACCGGTTGCGGTCGCGCTGGCGCCGTTCGCCAGGGCAAATGCGCCTGTTGCGGTAGCAAAGTCGCCGCTCGCCAAACTGCTAACACCCGTCGCGGTAGCGCTGGAGCCATTCGCGAAGGCCCCGGCGCCATAGGCCGTAGCGTTGAATCCTGTCGTTTCGGCACTGTCGCCAACGGCCGTTGCGTTGCCGCTGACCGGATTATTGATGCCGCCGCCCGCATTATAGTCGGCAGCTATGGCGGAGCCGCTCCCAAGGGACACACCAGTCGCGACACCGGCGGCCAGTGCCAGCCACCGCAAGGTCACACCCGACAGGGAGCTGCTAGCGAGCGATCCGCTGCGATGGTTACTCGGATAAAACGCGCCAGAAGCAAGTGCCGGTGAAAATACCGTTTGGTGACGCCGATTATCAAGCATGCAAAAAAAACCCTTGGTAGACGGCACGACTCTGTAGTCTCGATCGATCGTTGTGTGACCTTGGCCAAGCCATGCAGCGGCCGCATCTGACGTTCGTCAGATGCATTGAGCGAAAGCGGGCGTTTCGAGGTGAATGTTGCGGAGTGAGACTTCGCGGCAACATTGTGCTTGCCCATAATCGAGCCTTGCGGCTGGGGGCTACACCTAGGGCTAGTGTTCGTGCACAACTTGGGGTAGGGCGAAGCGGTGGCTATCCGGCGAGGAACAACGTCCGGCATCGTTGGGCCAGTTCGTCACGAAGGCGCCGATCGCCGTTGAGATCGAATGATAGCATTCGTGGCGGCCAGAAGCTTGTCAGAACTCGCCGCCCACGCCGACATAGGCGGTATGTTGAGTGCCGCCACCGTTGCCGTAGCCGCCGACGATGCTGAGCGGTACGCCGGTCTTGAGACGATGGGCAAATCCAAATCCAAATCCGGCCTCGCTCTGAAACGTCGATCCGCGAATTTGCCACGTCGTCTTACCGGGCGCCGAGGGCATCGGTGCGCTCGCGGTCGCGACCGCAGCGGCGATGCCGCGCCGCGCCTCGGTACGGTTGTCGCCGATCTGTGCCTGCAATGAACTGATCTGGGACTGGAAGTTGGAGCTGAAACTGGAAAGCTGGCTGACATTGACCGCGTCAGTCGGGTTGATGCCAGCCGCCACATTGGTCAACCGTCGCTCGCTGCCGGCGGCGCCGAACGACACGGTATTGGGAGCGGTTGCTATCGAACCGGCGCCGATCGCCACCGAATTCGCCGCGAGCGCCTGTGCGCCCGCGCCCAACGCGGTTGCGCCGGTGGCAGCGGCTTGGCTTGCCTGGCCGATCGCGGTGGTGGCGTCGCCGGTGGCCCTACTGCCCTGGCCGTAGGCGCTTGCCGTAGTGCCGTTCGCGACGCTGTCCGCGCCCGTCGCGGTCGCCAAGGCGCCGGCCGCGCCGCTTCCCGTGCCGGTTGCGGTCGCGAAGCTGCCGTTCGCGGTGCTGAATTTTCCGGTCGCAGTCGCAGCGGTGCCGTTCGCCGCGCTTCCCGAGCCGGTCGCGGTCGCGAAAATTCCGTTCGCCTGGCTGCTCGTGCCTGTCGCTGTCGCGGTCGAACCGTTCGCGAAACTGTTGACGCCCGTTGCCGTCGCGGCGGTGCCGTTCGCGTTGGCGTTCTGGCCCGTCGCGGTGGCGGAGTCGCCATTCGCGCTGCTGTCCTGGCCTGTCGCCGTCGCGCTGGTGCCGTTCGCGACACTGAACTGACCGATCGCTGTCGCGGCATCGCCGGTCGCTACCGCGCTATTGCCGGAAGCGTAGGCATTGGCGCCGGTAGCCGTCCCGCCGTCGAGGGATTGCTGGCCCATCGCCGGAAAGGCCCAGAGGGTTGCGGCTGCGATTGAAACGCTGGCGGCTCGCACCAGCCCTGGCAGTGTCCCGCGCCGAATATCAAACATCCAAAAAGCTCCCACGGCAGACGGCATGATTCTGTTGTTTCGATATGCCACGAAGGGACCCTGGCCCAAGCCATGCGGCGGCCACATCTGACGTTCGTCAGGTGAATTGAACGAAAAGAGAGCGTTTCGGCGTGAATGCTGCGAAGTGAGACTTCGTGGCAACAGAATCGTGCTTGATGCCCATAGTCGAGCCTTGCGGCCGGGGCGGTACATAGGCCAGACTTCACGCACAACTTGGGGTAGGGGCTGATGTCTGGCGATGGGCTATCCGGCGAGGACAAGGTCTTGGACCTTGTCGGATCCATCTACGATGCCGCGCTCGACGCGCAGCTCTGGCCAGGCGTCCTCAACGGAATTGGCGATGCCGTTGGCGGGCCGCAGGTGGTGTTCGGATTTTACGACCCGGCGAACGGGGTCGTGAGCATGCATGCGCCGCGAACCGATCCGGATATCTTGCGCAGCTTTGACGACTGGACGCCGAATATTCCGGCCTTGCCGTGCACTGGAAACTATCGGCCCGGAGAGGTCTTTACCGGTGCCGACGTTATCTCGCGGGACGAGTTTACCAGCACTGCCTTCTACAACGAATTGTGGCGGCCGGGCGGTTTCAGCGCCGATCCCCTGGTCACCAACCTGTTTGCCGATAGCGCGGCCTCCGGACACATTGCGAGCCACGGACTGCTGAATCAGTCGCCATTTGACGCCAGCCAGAAACGCTTGTTTGCGGCGCTGGCGCAGCATCTCGTTCGCGCAGTCGCGCTGCAGCGCCGTGTGCATCACCTGACCCTCGCAAACGAGCACGCGCTAACCGGCCTCGACGGATTGCAACACGGTTTTCTGCTTGTCGATGCGGAGGCCCGGCCGCTATTCGTCAATCGAGCGGCTCGGGCGCTGCTCGATCGTCGCGATGGCTTGCGGCTGGAAGCCGGCGCTTTGTCCGCATCCGATGCTGACGGCCGGCGAACATTGCGGGGGCTGATCAAGTCATGCGCTGGCGATGCCAGTGCTGTAACCGGTTCTGGCGGCGACGTCGCGCTGCCGCGTGGAGCGGAGCGGTTGCCGCTTGATGTTGTCGTGACGCCGGTAAAGCAGGAAACGGCAACGGCCATCCTCCCCTGGACTTCCTCGCAACGTGCCGTCGCGATCGTGCTCGTCTCCGATCCTGAAAGGGAGATCCTGGCGCGCGTCGAAGACCTACGTCAACGGTTTGGTTTCACGCCGGCAGAGGCAGCGTTCGCGCTTGAGATCGTCAAGGGCGATGGCCGCCAGGCTGCCGCGGACAGGCTCGGCATCACCGTCGGAACGGCGCGCAGCCATTTGTCCAGTATCTTTGACAAGACAGGCTCACGTCGCCAGGCCCAACTGGTGCGGCTGCTTCTGCAGAAGTGAAGCGAAGCGGGGCATCTTGTCGCGTGGAGCCCAGAACGCAAAAAAGGGCGGGCATTTCTGCCCGCCCTGATGCTCGCGAAAAGCCCCGCTGTCAGGCTTCCAGAATCGCCACGATCTCGTAGGTGTTCGGATCCACGATCACGATCTGCTCCTTGACGAGGATAAACTTATACCTGCGCCATTCCGGGTAGATCGTCACCACGCGCTCCGGCAAGGTGTGGAAGGTCACGTCGCGTGGTACGCGAGTGCCGACCGAAATCGAGAAGTTCACGTTCGTCACCGGCGACACGCGCTGTTCCTTGATCACGCTCGTGATCTGGGTGCGCTGTTCGGTCGAGAGCTTCCCGGCCGCGCCGGCCTGGCCCGTCGTGGTCGCAGCTCCGCCCTCAGTCTGAGTCTGCATGCGGTCCTGCTTGCCCTGGGCCTTCTGGTCCTTCTGCGGCATAGTCTGGTCGCGGCCCGGGGTCTGGTCACGCTCACGCTGCTGGGTCGTGCTTTGATCACGTTGCATCGTGCCCTGGCCGGTCGTCTGTCCCTTTTGTTTTTGTTCGCCTTTCATGCCGCCGCGGTCTTCCTTACCCTCGGCCTTCATGTCTTTGCCGCCCTTCATCTTGTCATCGGCGCGTTGTTTCTTTTCAGCGCCCGTCGACTTCTCGGATTCCGCCCCCTTCATACCCGTCGTGCCGCCGCTATCGCGCTGCATCGCGCCGCCCGAAGCACCGCCACCGCGATCGGAGGGCGCGCTCTGCTGCGTCGTGGAACCGGGTGACCCTGCGTCGCGGCCCATTCCGGTACCCTGCGCATTCGCAAATCCGGTTCCGGCGAGCAGGGCCGCTGCGGCGACCGAAATCAAAAAGCGATTAGTCATTGAGTGTCTCCTCAGATGTCTGCATTGCCCGCCCAAACAACGAAAGGAATTACGTGATGTTCCTGATAGTTGGCGGTTCCGCTGGTTTTGTTTTGTGAACGCGGGATGAACCGGCTCGCACGGCAATACCGCAAAACAAAAGGGCCGGCTGCGAAGCCGGCCCTTTGCTGCAATCATCGAATCGCCGGCGCTCGCTTCAGCAGGTCGCCTTGCCGCAGCGTGCGTTCCTGATCTTTTCCCGCAGGCTTTCGACGCCGACCGCACCGATCACGACCTGCTTGCCGATCACGTAGCTCGGCGTGCCGTTCATGCCCATCGCTTCGGCGAGCTTGAAATTTTCCTCGAGCGTGTTGCGCACTTCGGCGCTCGACAGGTCCTTCTCCAGCTTCGTCATGTCGAGGCCGCCGACTTCCTTGGCAACGGCCATCGCGCGCGCCTTGTCGGCGGCGCCGCGGCCGGTGAGCAGCTTCTGGTGGAAGTCGAGATATTTCTTGCCGGTCGGATCCTGCATGCGCACGGCGACGCCGACCTGGGCGGCTTCGACCGAGCCCGCGCTCAGCACCGGAAATTCCTTGAGCACGACCTTCAGCTTCGGGTCGCCCTTCATCAGCTCCATCATGTCCAGCATCGCGCGCTTGCAGTAGCCGCAATTGTAATCGAAGAATTCGACGAAGGCGACGTCGCCGTCCTTGTTGCCGACCGTGACGTTGCGCGGCGAGTTGAAGATCGCGTCCGCGTTTTTGGCGACGCCGGCTTCGTGCTTGGCGGCTTCGGCCGCGGCCTGACGCTTGCTGAGTTCGGTCATCGCTTCTTCGAGCACTTCGGGATGTGCAATGAGGTAATTGCGGACGATGGTCTCGATGTCGCCGCGCTGGGTGTCGTTGAAGCTCTGCGCGGAAGCGGACAGCGGCGCGCCGCAGAGCGCCAGAGCGAACAATGCGGGAATGAGACGGAACGAGGGCATCGGTAAATCCTTATGCGGCGAGTTCCCGGGCAATTCTGCTGAAGGCCGGCTCCTGGAGAATATCCTGGTCGCGGGCGACCAAGTCCTTGGTGATCAAGTCCGATTATAGCCGAACGCGGTTTATTGCTAGTTGCTCTTCTGGCCCGGCAGCGGCTTGGCGCTCACAATGTCGTCAGCCTTGACCCATCCCGGCGTCCCGATCGCGAAGCGCGTTTTCGCGCGCGATGCAAGATCGCGCGCAGTCTTGCTGTCGCCGCGAAGGTAGGCGGCCTGGGCCGACGCCAAATCGGCCTGCGCGTAGTCGCCTTTTCGGCCGTAGGCCATTGCGAGCTGGATGTAGCCAATCGGCGCTTCGCTCTCGCGTGCGACCGCCGCGCGTAGGATAGCGATCGCCTCGTCGGTGTAGGCGTTGTTGCCGGTTGCCACGAGGGCCTGCCCAAGCAGCATCTCGATGAGCGGGGAGTTGTTGGAGAGCGCTGCGGCCTTGCGCAGCGGCGCGATTGCCTCCTGCGGCTTGCCGCCCTCGAGCAGCGCCTGGCCGCGCACCTCGTGGAAATAGGGATTGTTGGGCTGCTGCTGGATCAGGGCGTCAATCTGGGCGAGCGCGCTGCGCAGGTCGCCGTGCAGATAGGTCGAGATCGCGTGGGCATAGCGCGCAGGCAGGCTGTTGCTGGACAGCGGATAGCGCCGGTACACGGTCTCCTGCCGCTCCATGAAGGCCGAGATCTTGGCGCGCACCATGTCGTGGCGCAGCTGCAGGGCAGGGTCGTCCTTCTTGTCCCAATAAGGGCTCGACCTTGCCAGTTCTTCCAGCGCGGCGACGCGCTGAGCCGGCATCGGATGTGACTGAACGTAGGGGTCCGAGCCGCGCGCGGCGAACAGGCTTTCGTCGGTGAAGCGCTTGAAGGTCTCGTGCATGCCCCGGGCGGACTGGCCGGTGGCGGTCAGAAACTTCACGCCGGCCTTGTCGGCGTTTTCCTCCTGCTGGCGCACGTAAGACAGCAGGTTGCGGCGGATGATTTCTCCGGGAGCTGAGAACATTGCCGCGCCGGCGTTCGCCAAGCCGCTGTTGCTGCCGCCGCCTTGCGCGCCCGCCACCATCGCGCCGGCGCCAAGCAGCATGGCAATGATCATCTGCGTCTGGGCCTGCGCCATCTGCTCGCGCATCTTGGCGAGATGGCCGCCGGCAAGATGGCCGGTTTCGTGCGCCATCACGCCGATGATCTGGTTCGGCGTCTCCGACTGCATGATCGCGCCGTAGTTCACAAAGATGCGGCGGCCGTCGGCAACGAAGGCGTTGAAGACGCCCTGGTTGATGATCACCATCTGGATATTGTGTTTTTCCAGACCGGCGGCGCGCAGGATCGGCCGGGTATATTCGCGCAGCAATTGTTCCGTCTCGGTGTCGCGGAGCACCGGCGGACCTTTGTTCTGCTGCGCCATAGCCGCCATCGGCGCAACGGCAAGCGCGACGGCTGTCATCAGCGCGGTCAGTCTCGGTGGTTTCTTGCGTAGGGCGATGCGGAGCAGCATGAATGGTCTTTGGCGATTGGCGGTATGCCCGGAGGCCGGTTCGGTTTCTGATTAGATCAGAGACGGGTCCCAGTTTGTTGTTTCAACGCGTTTCTTCACCCGAGCCGGTATCACTTCGCTTGAAAACGCTATAACAAACCACTGAATACGGCCAGTCTGGGGCGGTAAACCGGTTCGGGAACCTGAATTCGGGTAGCGCCCGTGCAATAGCAGATATCGATGCTGGAATCGACACTTAGAGACCGTGTGAAGGACCTGCTGACGCCCTCGGGGCGGAGCGATGTTCCGCCCTTCATGGTGATGGACGTGATGGCGGCCGCGGCCCGCATCGAAGCCGCCGGCGGCCATGTCATTCATATGGAAGTGGGGCAGCCGGCGGCGGCGGCGCCCAGGGTCGCGATCGCAGCCGCGCATGCCGCGCTCGATGCGGCGCGGATCGATTACACGTCCGCGCTGGGCATCCCCTCGCTGCGCACGCGGATCGCAAAGCACTACCGCGATGCTTACGGCTGTGCGGTCGATCCCGAGCGCATTGTCATCACGACCGGCTCGTCCGGCGGTTTCATTCTGGCGTTTCTGTCGATGTTCGAGCCGGGCGACCGGGTGGCGGTCACGGTGCCGGGTTATCCGCCATACCGACATATCCTGACGGCGCTCGGCTGTGAGCCGGTGCTGATCGAGACATCAAGCGCAACGCGTCACGCGTTGACGGGCGAGGCCTTGCTGGCCGCACACCGCAAGGCGCCGCTGAAGGGCGTGCTGGTCGGCAGCCCCGCCAATCCGACGGGAACGATGATGTCGCGCGAGGCGCTCACCGGCCTGATCAATGCGGCGGAAGGCGCGGGCATCCGCTTCATTTCCGACGAGATCTATCACGGCCTCGACTATGCGTTTCCGGCGGTGACGGCGGCGGAGCTTTCGCCGCATGCACTCGTGATCAATTCGTTCTCGAAATATTTCTGCATGACCGGCTGGCGGGTCGGCTGGATGGTGGTGCCGGAGTCGCTGGTGCGGCCGATCGAACGGCTGCAGCAGAACCTGTCGATCTCGGTGCCGACGCTGTCGCAGATCGCGGCCGAAGCGGCATTCGAAGGCCGCGAAGAGATGGAGGCGATCAAGCGCGGCTATCAGGAGAACCGCCGCATCCTGATCGAGGGACTGCCAAAGGCCGGCCTCTCCAAGTTTCTGCCTGCGGATGGCGCCTTCTACCTCTACGCCGATGTTTCGGATTTCACCGCCGACAGTTTCGAATTTGCCGGCCGCATGTTGGAGAAGGCGCATGTGGCGGCGACGCCAGGCGTCGATTTCGATCCGATCCACGGCCGTAGTTTCATTCGCTTCTCCTACGCGCGCTCGGCTGACGAGATGCGTGAAGCGGTGACGCGCATCGCGCGTTGGCTTGGATAGAACCGACCAGCCCTTCATCCACATCATCCGTCAATCAAACCGGGGAGCCATCCGTGTCCGCCAGAACCATGCCTGAAACCGTCGTGCCGCCGCATTTTCCGCTCGCCGCCCTGCTGTGGCCGTATCGCACTGATGGATCGTCCGGCCTGTTGCGCAGCGTGATCCTGGTCGCACTGGGAACGGCGCTGCTGACCCTGTCGGCCAAGGTCAATCTGCCATTGCCCTACGTTCCGATGACGCTGCAGACGCTGGTGGTGCTGGTGATCGGCGCGGCCTATGGCTGGCGGCTCGGCAGCGCAACACTCATGGCCTATCTGGCCGAAGGGGCGATCGGATTTCCGGTATTTGCAGGTCCTGCCGGCGGCCTCGCGCCGCTGATGGGGCCGACGGCCGGATATCTCTTCGGCTTCGTGGCGGCGGCATTCGTTACGGGGTGGTTGAGCGAGCGCGGCTGGGATCGATCGGCGCTCCGGCTGTTCGTGGCGATGGCGTTCGGACACATTCTGATTCTCGCCGCCGGATTTTGCTGGCTGGCGTTCGGCATGAAGCTCGGTGTCGAAAAGGCGTGGCTGGTCGGCATCGCGCCGTTCATCGCGGCGTCATTGATCAAGAACGCGCTCGGCGCCGCGCTCGTGCCGGCGATCCGGCGGATTTTCGACCCGCGCGGTTAAACTGGCCGCGCCGGCGCAACACCCGCAACTCCATTGACTCCGCTGTATCAAAGGATTTTGGATTGGCGCAGGGGCTGTCGATCCGCGAGTTCTGACGGGGAGTAAACGTCATGGCGGCAACGATTGCGACCGAAGCAGCGGTGAGTGCGGCAAAACCCTGGTACAGGATTCTCTATGTTCAGGTCTTGATTGCCATTGTGCTCGGCGCGCTTGTGGGCTGGCTGTGGCCGGGACTTGCGACCAACGACTGGATCAAGGCGCTCGGCGACGGCTTCATCAAGCTGATCAAGATGGTGATCGCACCGATCATCTTCTGCACGGTGGTATCCGGCATCGCGCATATACAAGATGCCAAGAAGGTTGGCCGGATCGGCGTCAAGGCGCTGGTCTATTTCGAGGTCGTCTCCACCTTTGCGCTGGTGTTAGGCCTCTTGGTCGGCAATCTGGTCAAGCCGGGCGCGGGTTTCGGCGGCGGCATGGCGAACGCGCAAGCCGTCGCCGGCTACGCCAAGCAGGCCGAGGCGCAGAAGAGCGTCGATTTCTTTCTGCACATCATTCCCGATACGGTGGTCGGCGCTTTCGCGCAGGGCGAAATCCTCCAGGTGCTGCTGTTCTCGATCCTGTTCGGTTTTGCGCTGATGGGCCTCGGCGAGCGCGGCCATACGATGCGCGCCTTTATCGACGACGCCGCGCATGCCGTGTTCGGTGTCATCGCCATCGTGATGAAGGCAGCCCCAATCGGCGCGTTCGGCGCGATGGCGTTCACGATCGGCAAGTTCGGAACCGGCGCGATCCTGAACCTGGTCGGGTTGATCGCGACCTTCTACGTCACCGCTGCGCTGTTCGTGTTCGTGGTGCTCGGCGTGATCGCGCGGATGGTCGGTTTCTCGATCTTCAAGTTCCTGGCCTACATCAAGGACGAGCTCTTGATCGTGCTCGGCACGTCGTCCTCCGAAAGCGCGCTGCCATCCTTGATGGAAAAGCTCGAGCGGCTCGGCTGTTCCAAGTCGGTGGTGGGCCTCGTGGTGCCGACCGGCTACTCGTTCAACCTCGACGGCACCAATATCTACATGACGCTGGCGACCCTGTTCATCGCGCAGGCGCTCGGTTTCGATCTCTCCTTCAGCCAGCAACTGACCATCCTCCTGGTCGCGATGCTGACCTCGAAGGGAGCGTCCGGCATTACCGGGGCCGGCTTCATCACGCTGGCCGCGACGCTCGCCGTGGTCGATCCGCGGCTGGTGCCGGGTATGGCCATCGTTCTCGGCATCGACAAGTTCATGAGCGAGTGCCGCGCGCTGACCAATCTGTGCGGCAACGGCGTCGCCTGCGTGGTGGTGTCGTGGTGGGAGGGCGAGCTCGATCACGACAGGCTGCACGCCAATCTGAACAAGCAGATCGATCCGTCCGACGTGGAGACTGCGATCACGACGGGATAGCGCCCAGCTCGATGCAAATAAAAAACCGCCTGGTTTTGGCCGGGCGGTTTTTCTTTTGGTTCGATCCTTACTCGCCGCTGCCGAAGCGCCGCGACCACCAGCCCGCCTTGCGTGGCGCGCCTTCGTCCGATGCGGCCGGCGCCGGCTCGGTCGGTGCAGGTGCGGGAGACTCGACCGGCTCCGGCGCGCTGTGGCTGACGGAGGGCGCCGGTTCGGCCGGAGCGCTGGTCATGAAGCTGACTTTCTCGCGCACGGTCGAACGCCGCCGCGCCGCGGCCCGCTCGGCCTCTTGCCTGGTTTCTTCAGCGGTTGGCGCGGGCTCGCTCGCAACCGGCTCGGGTTGGGCGTAGGCCGCAGGCTGCATCTCCGCCGGCTGCGAGACCGGTTCGGGCAGAACGTCGGCCTGCACCAGCGATGGCGCGGGCTCGGACGCGCCGCCGTCGAAATCGGCAACCGCGTTGGTCACTTCGGAAGCCGCCGTTGGCCGGAGTTCGTCCGCGATCGATCCGGCAAGGCCGTCTTCCAGTTCGGCACCGCGCCGGCGGCGTCCGCCGCGACGGCCGCGGCGGCGCGGGCGCCGCTCGCCACCGGCAGGCTGATCGCCGCGGGCCATGCCGGGCTGTTCGTCGCCTTCGTCCTCGTCGGCTTCACCGTCCTCGGCGGTCGCGCCTTCGACGGCCTCGACCGCGACGCGCATCGCGTCACTGTCCTCGCGCGGGGCGGCGCCGTCACGCGGCTCGCCACGGCCGCGCCGGCGTCGGCGCCGCTTGCGGCGGTGGCCGTCTCCTTCGCCTTCGCCGGCAGCCGCTTCGGCGGCATCGTCGGTCAGCCCCTCAGTCTCCTCGGTTTCGACCTCGGATTCGGTTTCGATGTCGAACGCCTCGTCGTCGTCATAGGCTTCCTCGACCAGCGGCGGGAAGGCGGCAGCCTGCGCCGCCAGCAACGCCTTGGCGGCTTCCAGCGTGTGCACCTGTTCGCCGCGGTCGATGATATACGACTGCTGGCCGCTCACGGTGGCGTCGGCAACGACGGCGAGCGACACCTTGAAGGCGTTTTCGAGATCGCGCAGATGGCCGCGCTTGTGGTTGAGCACATAGAGCGCGACGTCGGTGCGGGTGCGCACCACCAGATTGTGGGTCGCGCCCTTCATCAGGATTTCCTCGATGCCGCGCAGCAATTGCAGCGCGACCGACGAGACCGAGCGCACGTGACCGCTGCCGCCGCATGCCGCGCACGGCTCGGTCGAACTCTCCAGCACGCTGGCGCGGATGCGCTGGCGCGACATTTCGAGGAGACCGAAATGCGAGATGCGTCCGACCTGGATGCGCGCCCGATCCTGCCGCAGGCAATCGGAGAGCTTGCGCTCGACCGCGCGGTTGTTGCGCTTCTCGTCCATGTCGATGAAGTCGATGACGATGAGGCCCGCGAGATCGCGCAGGCGCAATTGCCGCGCGACTTCCTCGGACGCCTCCAGGTTGGTCTTGAGCGCGGTGTCCTCGATATGGTGTTCGCGGGTCGAGCGGCCGGAGTTGACGTCGATCGAGACCAGCGCTTCGGTCTGGTTGATGACGATGTAGCCGCCGGAGCGCAGTTGCACGGTCGGCGAGAACATCGCATCCAACTGGCTCTCGACGCCCATCCGTGAAAACAGCGGCTGGCCGTCGCGATATTGCCGGACCGCCCGCACGTTCGAGGGCATCAGCATCTTCATGAAGTCGCGCGCTTCCTGGTAGCCGGCTTCGCCGGCGACCTGGATTTCATCGATTTCCTTGTTGTAGAGGTCGCGCAGCGAGCGCTTGATCAGCGAGCCTTCCTCATAGACGAGGGTGGGGGCCTGCGACTTCAGCGTCATGTCGCGCACGGTTTCCCACATCCGGATCAGATATTCGAAGTCGCGCTTGATCTCGGGCTTGGTCCGCGAGGCGCCGGCGGTGCGCAGGATGATCCCCATGCCCTCGGGCACGTCGAGGTCCTGCACCACTTCCTTCAGCCGCGAACGGTCCTGGGCCGAGGTGATCTTGCGGCTGATGCCGCCGCCGCGGGCGGTGTTGGGCATCAGCACCGCATAGCGGCCGGCCAGCGACAGATAGGTCGTCAGCGCCGCGCCCTTGTTGCCACGCTCTTCCTTGACGACCTGAACCAGCATCACCTGGCGGCGCTTGATGACTTCCTGGATCTTGTACTGCCGGCGCGGGCGGAATGGGCGTTCCGGAACTTCCTCCAGCACGTCGTCGCCACCGACGGATTCGACGACTTCCTCTTCGGCGTCGTCGCCGTCGTCCTCATCGTCGTGGCCGTCGTCGCGTTCGGAAGCCGGGGCGAGTTCGTCGGAAGAAGCAACCGCGTACCCTTCGCCGGCGTGCTCGATATGCGGCGCGTCGTCGGCGTGGGCCGCGTTTTCGCGCGCCTGTTCCTCGTCATGCTGCTCATCATGAGCGTGTTCAGTATGAGCGTGTTCAGTCGTCGCCTCGGGGGCGGCCGCCTCGACCGGCGCCACGGCGGGTATGCCGGATTCCACTTCTGCGACCGGTGCTTCGCCTGCGGCATCTGCCCGTTCGTCAGGACCTTGCGCCTGGTGGTCGTGGTGAGGATCGTGATCGTGGTGATCGTGCGAATGATCGCGATCGAGACCATGCGCCTCGCGATCATGCGCATCATCGTCGTGACGCGCCGTATCCTCATGATGCTCAGCGTCGTGCGGATGCACGTCGCCGGCATACGCGCCTTCGTGCTGATGCGCCTCGCCTTCATAAGGCTGGGTCGCCTGTGAGGGATCCTGGCCGGCGTTCTCGACGACGCCGCTCTGGACGCGGTCGCCATGGCCGCGACGGCGCGCATTGCGGTGGCGCGAGCGGCCACGGTGGCGGTTGGAGGAGCGGTTCTCGCTCTCTTCCTCGGCCTCGCGATGGGCGCGTTCGTCAGCCTCGATCAGCGCCTGACGGTCGGCGACCGGGATCTGATAGTAGTCCGGGTGGATTTCGCTGAAGGCCAGGAAGCCGTGGCGGTTGCCGCCATATTCGATGAACGCCGCCTGCAGCGACGGTTCTACGCGCGTGACCTTGGCGAGATAGATATTGCCGCGGAGCTGCTTGCGCTGGGCTGTCTCGAAATCAAATTCTTCGACGCGATTGCCGCGGACCACAACGACCCGGGTCTCTTCCGGGTGGGTGGCGTCGATCAACATCTTGTTGGGCATTTTGGAACTCTTGACGGCGGCGGGCGCGGTGCATGGCGCGCGCAAATTGCGCGGCCCGGTGACGCGACGGTCCACCTGATTCGGGGGTGAGGGGAAGGCCAAAACGCACTTCTTGGCGCCGCGCCGAACGGGGAGCCACCAGAGCGTGGCGACGCGCGAAGCTTTCGCCTCGCGTCGGCGCGATCGTTCCGTGGATCCTGGTCGGCAACACAGTCTGGCGCATTAAGCGTCGGCCCGTCTAAACATGTTGGCGGAAAAGATACCGCCGTATTTATCGCTGAAGGCCCGGTTCGACGCCTAAACGCCCGCCGGCCATCGCATATCGGACCGTTTTGGGTCCGGATAATCAGTTTTGCCGTGTCTCAAACCGTCCCTGGAAAAGGTACCTGGGACCGGACGCCGCTCGGGCTCGAAACCGCCACTCCGTGTCAGCCGCGCGCGGCGCTGGCTGTGGAGGGGTCGGGAAAGACGCAGGTTCCTTCGACTTGGAAGGCTCCAGCGCTGCACCGGGAGGCTGAACGCGACACAACCGGGAGTATTAGCCGTCAGCACCTCGTACATACGTGGATTGGGGGCTGCGTGCAAGGGAAGCGCAAGGGAACCCGCGGCCGAGCGTCGCAGCGCGGCAACACTCGCTCCTTTTCGCCGGTCGAACCTTAAGGTCCGGTTAACCCTGCGGTTCTAATGCGGTAAGGGAGGGCTCCTCCGGAGGCACCGAATCGTTGGCGAGTCGCGCAAATCACCTTGTTTTGCTACGCGTATTGTGCGCCGCAGCATTGCTGTGCACCCAAATGATCGGCCGCAGCGCGGCCCAAGCACAGGTTTATCAAGCACCGGTTTATCAAGGACCGGCTTCTCAAGCCGCCATTCCCAGCCCGACGGCGGTATCGAATTTCCCGATCGCGTCTGACGCTCGCCTGGCCGGCGATGCCAAACAGACCCGTTTCATCCTCGATCTCGACAAGGCGATCCAGTTTCGGGCCTTCGCCCTGGCGGACCCCTATCGCGTGGTCGTCGATCTTCCCCAGGTCAGTTTCCAGCTTCCGGCCGGAGTCGGTGTCGCAGGGCGGGGATTGGTCAAGGCGTTCCGCTACGGTCTGATCATGCCGGGTGGGTCGCGGATCGTGTTTGACCTGACCGGACCGGCCAGGATTGCCAAATCCTACGTGCTGGAGGCTGCCAACGGCCAGCCGCCGCGGCTGGTGCTCGAATTCGAAGAGGTGGACCGCACCGCCTTTGTCCAGTCGCTGGCCCCCGAAAGCCGCCCCGAACTGCGGCCAGCGATCGCCGAGGCCAACGCAGCCGTTGCGCGGGCGGATGCGCCAGCCGCGCCGAAGCCTGCACCCGGGCCGCCCGACAAGAGGCCGGTCGTCGTGATCGATCCCGGCCATGGCGGCGTTGACAACGGCACCCAAGCCGGCGGCGGCGACATCATGGAAAAGAATCTGGTGCTGGTTTTTGGCCTGGCGCTGCGCGATCGGATCGAGAAGTCGGGCAAGTATCGCGTCGTCATGACCCGCACGGACGACACCTTCATTCCGCTCGGCGACCGCGTGAAGATCGCGCGCAACGAGTCGGCGGCGCTGTTCGTCTCGATCCATGCCGATGCCTTGCGGCGTGGCGAGGGCGACGCCCAGGGCGCCACCATCTATACGCTGTCGGATAAAGCCACCGACTCGGAGGCCGAGCGGCTGGCGGACACTGAAAACAAGTCGGACGCGATCGGCGGGGTCAGTCTCGCCGACGAGCCGACCGAAGTCGCCGACATCCTGATCGATCTGGTGCAGCGGGAGACCAAAACCTTTTCAAACCGCTTTGCGCGGGTCCTGATGGGTGAAATGAAGAACACGGTGCGGATGCACAAGCATCCGTTGAAATCGGCCGGTTTTCGGGTCCTGAAGGCCCCCGACGTGCCCTCGGTCCTGGTCGAGCTCGGCTATGTCTCGAACAAGGGCGACCTTGAGCATCTGGTATCGGAAAACTGGCGGAACCGGACGGTCGGATCGATGGCGCAGGCAATTGATGCGTTTTTAGCCAAACAGCTGGCAACTGCCGGACCGGGCAAGTGAAAAGTCCGGTACACCTGGCGTAAGAGCAGGCTGAAAAGCGTGCCGTCCGGTGGACCAAGCCCTAGTTTGGCCACAGCGGCAACGGTATAGAAAATCGACTGCTGGTCTTCGGAATCGGTCAATTTGTCCGCCGGGCCTTTTATTGTTCGACCGCGTGGCTGCAACTCGTTCGGCGGGATTGCCGTAGCTAGGATAGACGCCGCGGATATCGGCGCACAGGGTTGGAACGGAAACTTCGATAATGCGCTTGCTGGTCCGGTTTTTGGGTTTCCTGTTCGCTGCCGGGACCGTCGTGTTCCTGGTCGGCGTTGCCGGCGTCGCGGGCGCGATCTGGCATTTCTCCAAGGACTTGCCCGAGTACTCACAGCTTCAGGATTACGAACCGCCGGTGATGACGCGCGTGCATGCGTCCGATGGTGCGCTGCTCGGCGAGTATTCCAAGGAGCGCCGGCTCTATCTGCCGATCCAGGCGGTGCCGAAACTCGTCATCAACGCCTTCCTCGCGGCCGAGGACAAGAACTTCTACGAGCATGGCGGCATCGACTTCACCGGCATGGCGCGCGCGGCCGTCCTGTATGCGCAAAATTTCGGCTCCAACAAGCGGCCGCAGGGCGCCTCGACGATCACCCAGCAGGTTGCAAAGAACTTCCTGCTGACCAACGAGGTCTCGTTCACCCGCAAGATCAAGGAAGCCTTGCTGGCGATGCGCATCGAGCGCGCCTATTCCAAGGACCGCATCCTCGAACTCTATCTCAATGAAATCTATCTCGGCCTCGGCGCCTACGGCATCGCCGCGGCGTCGCTGGTCTATTTCGACAAATCGGTGAACGAACTCACGATCGCGGAAGCCTCCTATCTGGCGGCGTTGCCCAAGGCACCCGCGGCTCTGCATCCGGTTCGTAACCGCGATCGCGCGGTCGAGCGGCGCAACTACGTGGTCGATCGCATGGTGGAAAACGGCTGGGTCAAGCAGGCCGACGCTGACAAGGCCCGCAAGGAACAGCTCAACGTCACCACCAGCCGCGGCAACGGCGCGCATACGTTTGCCGGCGAGTATTTTGCCGAGGAAGTCCGGCGCGACATCTTCGAGCGCTACGGCGAAAAGAAACTCTATGAAGGCGGCTTGTCGGTCCGTGCCACGCTCGACCCGAAGATGCAGGTCATGGCGCGCAAGACCATGGTCGCGGGCCTCGTGAGATATGACGAGGCGAGCGGCTGGCGCGGCGCGCCTTCCAAGCTGGATGTTTCCGCCGACTGGGGCGTGAAGCTCGCGGACGTCAAGTCGCTGGGCGATATCGCCCCCTGGCGGATAGCCGTGGTGCTGGAGACCTCCGACCAGTCGGCGCGGATTGGCTTCCAGCCGGGCCGCGAACTCGGCGGCGCCGTCAGCAAGCAGCGGCAGACCGGCATCATCACGATCGAGGGCGTGCGTTGGGCCAAGGCGGCCTCGGGGCCTGCGAGGGGCAAGACGCCGACCTCGGTGGCGCAGGTGCTGTCGCCTGGCGACGTGATCTATGCCGACCCGCTGTTCGACAAGGAGGGCAAGCCGATTGAAGGCCAATATCGGTTGCGTCAGTTGCCGGAAGTTTCGGGCGCGATGGTTGCCATGGACCCGTGGACCGGCCGCGTGCTGGCGATGGTTGGTGGCTTCTCGTTCGATCAGAGCCAATTCAACCGCGCGACCCAAGCCTATCGGCAGCCGGGTTCGTCCTTCAAGCCGCTGGTGTATTCGGCGGCAATGGACAACGGCTACACCCCGTCGACGGTCGTCGTCGACGCGCCCATTGAAATTGATCAGGGACAGGGCGTCGGTGTCTGGCGCCCGGAAAACTATTCGTCGGGAAAATACCAGGGACCGGTCACCTTGCGCAACGCGCTGCGGAATTCGCTGAATACGGTGACGGTGCGGCTGGCCCAGGACATCGGCATGCCGTTGATCGGCGAGTATTCCAAGCGTTTCGGCGTCTACGACGAACTGCCGAACTATCTGTCGTATGCACTCGGCGCCGGCGAAACCACGGTCATGCGGATGGTGACGGCCTATTCGATGTTCGCCAATGGCGGCCGCCGCGTGAAGCCGACGCTGATCGATCGCATTCAGGATCGCTACGGCCACACCATCTTCAAGCATGACGCCCGCGAATGCCGCGGTTGCGACGCGCCCGGCGGCTGGAAGAATCAGGCCGAGCCGCAGCTCGTGGACCGCCGCGAGCAGGTGCTCGATCCGATGACGGCCTACCAGATCACCTCGATGATGGAATATGTGGTGCAGGCCGGCACCGCGACGGTGGTCAAGGAAGTCGGCAAGCCGATCGCCGGCAAGACCGGCACCACCAACGATGAAAAGGACGCCTGGTTCATCGGCTTCTCGCCGGACCTCGTGGTCGGCATCTATGTCGGTTTCGACAAGCCGCGCAATCTCGGCCGCGGCATGACCGGCGGTCATCTGGCCGCGCCGATCGCCAAGGACTTCCTGAAGCTTGCGCTCGCCGACAAGCCCGCTGTTCCCTTCAAGGTGCCCGCCGGCATCAAGCTCGTCCGCGTCGACCCCAAGAGCGGCATGCGCGCCGGTCCGGGCAGTGGCGGCCTTCTGGAAGCCTTCAAGCCGGGCACCGCGCCGCCGGATAACTACTCGGTCATCGGCGTGGCCGATGCGGACGGCCGGATGCCGCAAGGATACCAGCAGGGATACCCGCAAGGGTACCAGCCCGACGGCGGCAATATCATGCGTCCCGGAACCGGCGGGCTTTACTGAATCCCGCAAGAAGCGTTCACAACCTCAAGACGTACCTCTCGGACATTGCGGTATATAAATGTTTGGATCCGGTCGATCTGAGCGATCCATGTCGCCGGAGAGGAAATCTCCGATGGACACGAGGACATGCGCCGGCTGTTACGGTGCAAGGGTTGGAACGGAGCGTCGATAGTGCGGTTTCTGGTCCGGTTTTTGGGTTTCCTGTTTACCGCCGGAACCGTCGTGTTCCTGGTGGGCGTGGCCGGCGTCGCGGGCGCGATCTGGCATTTCTCCAGGGACTTGCCGGACTATTCGCAACTTCAGGATTACGAGCCGCCGGTGATGACGCGCGTCCATGCGTCCGACGGTGCGCTGCTCGGCGAGTATTCCAAGGAGCGTCGCCTCTATCTGCCGATCCAGGCGATGCCAAAACTCGTCACCAACGCGTTCCTGGCGGCCGAGGACAAGAACTTCTACGAGCACGGCGGCATCGACTTCACCGGCATGGCGCGCGCGGCCGTGGTGTATGCGCAGAACTTTGGCTCCAACCGCCGGCCGCAGGGTGCGTCGACGATCACCCAGCAGGTTGCAAAGAACTTCCTGCTGACCAACGAGGTCTCGTTCACCCGCAAGATCAAGGAAGCCTTGCTGGCGATGCGCATCGAGCGCGCCTATTCCAAGGACCGCATCCTCGAACTCTATCTCAATGAAATCTATCTCGGCCTCGGCGCCTACGGCATCGCCGCGGCGTCGCTGGTCTATTTCGACAAATCGGTGAACGAACTAACGGTTGCGGAAGCCTCGTATCTTGCAGCGCTTCCGAAAGCACCGGCGATGTTGCATCCGGTGCGCAACCGCGATCGGGCGGTCGAGCGGCGCAATTACGTGATCGATCGCCTGGTGGAAAACGGCTGGATCAAGCAGGCCGATGCCGACAAGGCCCGCAAGGAGCCGCTGGCCGTGACCAGCCGGTCCAACGCCGCGCACACCTTTGCCGGCGAGTATTTTGCCGAGGAAGTCCGGCGCGACATCTTCGAGCGCTACGGCGAAAAGAAACTCTATGAAGGCGGCCTGTCGGTCCGCACCACGCTCGATCCGAAGCTGCAGGTGATGGCGCGCAAAACCGTGGCCGCCGGCCTCGTGAACTTTGACGAGGCCCAGGGCTGGCGCGGAGCTATGAGCAAGCTCGACATTTCCGGCGACTGGGGCGTCAAACTCGCCGACGTCAAATCGCTCAGCGACATCTCGCCCTGGCGAATGGCCGTGGTGCTGGAGACATCCGATCAGTCGGCTCGTATCGGTTTCCAGCCCGGCCGCGAACTGGGAGGCGCCATCTCCAAGGACCGCCTAACCGGCCTCATCACGCTGGAAGGTGTCCGATGGGCGAGGGCGGCTTCCGCTTCGGCTCGCGGCAAGACGCCGGGCGCCGTCTCGCAAATTCTTTCGCCAGGCGACGTGATCTACGCCGATCCGCTGATCAAGGACGGCAACACGGTCGAGGGCCAGTATCGTCTGCGACAATTGCCTGAAGTGTCCGGCGCCATGGTCGCGATGGATCCGTGGACCGGCCGCGTGGTCGCGATGGTGGGTGGCTTCTCGTTCGACCAAAGCCAGTTCAATCGCGCGACCCAGGCCTATCGACAGCCGGGATCGACGTTCAAGCCGCTGGTCTATTCGGCGGCGATGGACAATGGCTATACGCCGTCGACCATCATGATCGACGGGCCGATCGAGATCGATCAGGGGCAGGGCGCCGGCGTCTGGCGACCGGAGAACTTTTCGGTGGGCAGTTACCGTGGCCCCATTACCCTCCGCGAAGCCCTCAAATGGTCGGTTAACACCGTCACGGTGCGGTTGGCGCAGGATGTCGGTATGCCCTTGATCGGTGAATATGCCAAACGCTTCGGCGTCTATGAGGAATTGCCGAACTATCTTTCCTATTCGCTCGGCGCCGGCGAAACCACGGTAATGCGGATGGTCACGGCGTATTCGATGTTCGCCAACGGCGGCCGGCGGGTGAAGCCGACCCTGATCGACCGCATCCAGGACCGCTACGGACGCACGATTTTCAAGCATGATGCGCGCGAGTGTCGCGGCTGCGACGCGCCCGGCGGCTGGAAGAATCAGCCCGAGCCCCAGCTTGTCGACCGCAGGGAGCAGGTGCTCGATTCGATGACGGCCTATCAGATCACCTCGATGTTGGAGGGGGTGGTGCAGGGCGGCACGGCCTCGGTCATGCGCGAGGTCGGCAAGCCGATCGCCGGCAAAACCGGTACTACCAGCGATGGAAAAGATGTCTGGTTCATCGGCTTTTCGTCGGATCTCGTCGTCGGTCTCTATCTTGGCTATGACAAGCCCCGCAGTCTGGGCAGGGCCGCGCAAGGAGGCCATACCGCCGCGCCGATCGTCAAAGAGTTCATGAAGCTCGCGCTCGCCGACAAGCCGGCGACCCCGTTCAAGATTCCCGCCGGCATCAGGCTGGTTCGCCTCGATGCCAAGAGCGGCATGCGCCCCGCACCGGGCGAGGGCGGCCGCACCATCCTGGAAGCCTTCAAGCCGGGCACCGCACCGCCGGATAATTATTCCCTCGTTGGCGTTACCGACCAGGATGGACGCGTGCCACAAGAAATCTCGCCTGACTCGGGCAATATCGTGCGTCCCGGAACCGGCCGGCTGTACTAGCAACCGGTTTGCGGATTGCGCTTTGTGGTGCAGGCCGCTACATCCCTCTCTCATCATCCAGTAGCGGTTCCGACCGCAGACAGAAGAGACCATGCGCGCCGAAGTCGAACGCCTCGTAGAAGAGATCAAGCAGTCAGTCGGGCTGCTGAGGAGGCATCTTTGACGTCGAGAAATCCACGGCTCGACTCGCCGAGCTGAACAAGCTCGCCGAAGATCCCAATCTCTGGAATGACCCCCAGAAGGCCCAGAAGCTGATGCAGGAGCGCACCTCGCTGGTGGATGCGCTTGAGGGCATCGGCAAGGTCGAGCGCGAACTCGACGACAATGTCGAGATGATCGCGCTGGGCGAAGCCGAGAACGATGAAGGCGTCGTGGTCGAGGCCGAGAACGCACTGAAGGCGCTGAAGAAGGAAGTCGCGCGCCGCGAACTGGAAGCGCTGCTGTCGGGCGAGGCCGACAAGTTCGATTCCTATCTTGAGGTGCATGCCGGCGCCGGCGGCACCGAGAGCCAGGACTGGGCGGCGATGCTCTTGCGCATGTATACGCGCTGGGCCGAGGAGCACGGCTTCAAGATCGAGTATCTCGAAGAGACTCCCGGCGAAGAAGCCGGCATCAAATCTGCGACCATCCAGATCAGCGGCCACAATGCCTATGGCTGGCTGAAGACGGAGGCGGGCGTGCACCGCCTGGTGCGGATCTCGCCATTCGATTCCAACGCGCGCCGGCACACCTCGTTTTCGTCAGTCGCGATCTTTCCGGTGGTCGATAACAGCATCAAGATCGATATCGCCGAGTCCGACGTGCGCACTGATACGATGCGCTCGGGCGGCGCCGGCGGCCAGCACGTCAACAAGACCGAATCCGCGGTGCGCCTGACGCATATTCCGACCGGCGTCGCGGTGGTCTGCCAGGCCGGCCGCTCGCAGCACAAGAACCGCGCCCAGGCCTGGGACATGCTGCGCGCGCGGCTCTACGAAATCGAACTGAAGCGGCGCGAGCAACAGGCCGCCGCCGATCAGGCCGCCAAGACCGATATCGGCTGGGGCCACCAGATCCGCTCCTACGTGCTGCAGCCCTACCAGATGGTGAAGGACCTGCGCACCGGCGTGCAGACCTCCGATACGTCTGGCGTGCTCGACGGCGACCTTGACGAATTCATGGCGGCGACGCTGGCGCAGCGCGCGTTCGGCACCACGCCCGGCGCGGTCGAGGATGTGGACTAGCCGATGACGAAGGTCGGCTTCATCGGGCTCGGCCGCATGGGCCATGGCATGGCCGGCCGCTATCTCGATGCCGGCTTTTCGGTCGCGGTGTGGAATCGCAGCAAGGTAAAAGCGGAGAGCCTGATCGTGCGCGGCGCACGGTGGGCCTCGTCGCCTGCGGACGCTGCCGATGGCGCGGATGCCGTCGTGACCATGGTCGCGGACGACGAAGCCTCGCACACCGTTTGGCTCGGCAAGGATGGCGCGGCTGCAACGATGAAGGCGGGCAGCCTCGCGATCGAATGCTCGACTGTGTCGCATCAGCACGCGCTCGACATGGCGCGCGAACTGCGCGGGCGCGGCCTGATCTATATCGACTGTCCCGTCACCGGCCTGCCGCAAGCGGCGGCTGCCGGAAAGCTGACTTTGCTGGTCGGCGCCGATGCGGCCGATCTCGATTCCGCAAAACCGTATCTCGCGCCGATCGGCGACGTGGTCAGGCATTTCGGCGCGGTCGGCACCGGCACCGTCTTCAAGCTGATCAACAACCTGATGGGCGCGGTGCAGATCGCGAGCCTTGCCGAAGGCATCGCGATGGCCGAGCAGGCCGGGCTCGACATGAGCCTCGTGGCGGATGCGTTGGCGACCGGCGCGGTGGCGTCGCCGCAGGTGATCCGGCATTCAAAGCGCATGGTGGCGCGCGATTTCTCCGGCGCGTCGTTCACTTCGGCACTTCGCTACAAGGATGCGGTCTACGCGGTGAAATTGGCCGAGAGCCTGCTCGCCAACGCACCGCTGGTCGGGCATGCCGTGGTCGAGGCCTACGCCCGGGCAAAGGCCGAGATGCCCGATGACGACGAGGGCAGGATGATCGAGATCGTCTCGCGGCCGAAATAGCCGCCGCAAACCTGTATCCGGAATCGGGTGGCAAGACCCGGCGCGGCTGAATAGAGCTGTCTGTCCCCCGGATTTAAGCCGCCATGACCGCCAGCGACACGACGATTGATGCGCGCGACTGGTCGCTGCTTGGCCTGCTCTCGGTGCTGTGGGGCGGGTCGTTCTTCTTCAATGGCGTGGTGTTGAGGGAATTGCCGCCGTTTACGGTGGTGTTCCTGCGCGTGGCGCTTGCGGCCGTTATGCTGTTGCCGCTGCTATGGCTCTACCGCATCCGTTTCCCGGATAGCTTGTCAGGCTGGCGGCCGTTTATCGCTATCGGGCTTCTCAATAACGTGCTGCCGTTCTCGCTGATCGTGGTCGGGCAGACCTATATTCCGGGTGGGCTGGCCTCGATCCTGAACGCGACCACGCCGCTGTTCACGGTCGTCGTGATGGCGGTGGCGGGTGAGGAAAAGCTGTCTGCGCGGCGGATCGCGGGCGTCATCGCAGGCCTGATCGGCGTGATCATTCTCCAGGGCGGCCGGTTTGGATTCGAGAGCGGGCAGGGCCTCGGCATCCTGCTCTGCCTCGCAGCTGCCTTCTCTTACGGATTATCGGCGCTGCTGGCACGGCGGCTATTGTCAAACTCGCCGCCGCTCGGCACCGCGACGTTCCAGATGCTGGCCTCGGCCGCGATGATGACCGTTATCGCCGGGCTCGTCGAACGTCCCTGGCAACTGCCGATGCCGGGGCCATCGACATGGTTCGCCGTGATCGGGCTTGCCGGGATGTCGACCGCGCTTGCCTATATCGTGTTCTTTCAGATCCTGCGGCGCTCCGGCGCCACCAATGTCATGCTGGTGACGTTGCTGATACCCGTGACCGCGATCCTGCTGGGCGTCCTCGTACTCGGCGAGAAGATCTCGCCGCGCGAGATCGCGGGCGCACTTGTGATCGGCAGCGCGCTGCTGCTGATCGACGGCCGCGTGCTGAAGTTTCTCCAACGTTAGTTCGTTCGCGCAGACGACGCGAGCCAACTTGACATTTGCCTATATAGCAATACGATTTGCCTTATAGGCAAAACGGGAGAGCAGCGTGGTTTCGGCAGAAGCTGGCCGGCGTGCCCGCGAGGCGGCGCGCCTTGCCGCAATTGGCGCCGTCATTCGCAGGGCCCGTTCGGCGCGCGGTTTGACGCTCGACGACCTCGCCGGAATGGTCGGGCTATCCGTGACATTTCTCTCGCGGATCGAGCGCGGACTGATCGCGTGTTCGATCGGTAATCTCCTGGAAATTGCCGGCGTCCTTCAGGTGCCGCCGGCCGAATTGTTCGCCGACATCGAAGGAGAGGACCGGACGCGCGCGTATCGCGTGGTGCGGTCAATCGATGCCGTTCCATCGAAGGGCGCTGACGCAGATTATGCCTGGCGCAAGCTCGCTTCGGGCATGGGCGAGCAGCGGCTGGAAACTTTCCTGCTCGAATTGTCGGCAAAGCCGCGCAAGCCGACGCTGGTCGCGCATCCCGGCGAAGAAATGTGTTTTGTCCTCGAAGGCAGTGTCGAATTTCAGGTGGGCGACGAAACCATCGCGCTGGAGCACGGTGATTCAATTCATTTGCGCTCAGACGTACCACATATGGCGTGGGCGCGGGGGTCCGGCAGTGCGCGCCTGCTCATGGTGACATCAATCGAAAATCAGTCGGCCATCGCGGTTGAGTGGTGGAGCAATATTGCGGGCAGGAAAAGCGAACGAGAGAGCACGGCAAAAGGGAGAGCAAAATGAGTGCTGTCAGCAGCAAGGAGATTCCCGATACGGCGGCCGCAAATGCGGAATTGACGACCGCGCGCCAAGCGTCGCGAAAGGACCACAAGCCTTACGAGGCGCGCCATTTCGAGGAAGTCGATTGGGAGACAATCCGGTGGCCGGGTGAGACAGGCAAAATGCTTTTTCATCCGCGACCGGAACGCCCGACCGAACCGAACGCGGGAATTCTACGGCTTGAGCCCGGCGCCTATCACCCCGAGCACTATCATGGCTTCGCGCAGGTGTGGCATATCCTGAAAGGCGAGTTTTCAATCGACGGAACGCTGCATGGTCCGGGAACGGTGCTGTTCCATCCCGACCCGCACTTTGAGGGAGAATTCCGCACCGAAACGGGCGGGGAGATATTCATCGTCCAGTATCCCGGTCCGACGACCGGTGAGCGCCCGATCTATGGCGGCCGGTTCAACATGGCGGAACGCAAGGCGGTTGCGAGCGAACGCGTCGATCTCTGAACCGGCGGATCACCCGATCTCAGGGAGAAAGCGAATTATCGCGTGCGCTGGCTGGAAGCTGATGTCTTCTTCCAGTCGGCAAGCCAGTCTCTGAACCTTCCGCTGTCGCGCTCGCCGCCATGCCAGGCCGCGTGCACGGTGCCGTCGTCGGCGACCATGATGACGGCATCCAGCCCCTTTGAGCGGCGCAGCGTGTCGATCGCTTGCTGCGGCGTTTGCGCGATGGGGCCGGCGACATTGAAGGAGGTGTTGACGGATAGCTCGACGCCGATATGGCGGCCGAGCGCCTTGAGATAGGCATAGGTGAGGGGATCGTCGCCTGCGCGCACGATCTGGATGCGGCCGGTGCCGTCGGCGTGGATGACGGCCGGGATTTTCTCGCGCGCGTGCGACTTCGAATGCGCCGTCAGCACCATGTAATTGTAGGCGCTGTAATCGGCATCCGACGCGCCGGGCAGCAGTTCGAAATATTCTCGCGCGGCTTCCAGCGTCGCCATCGGCGCCAGCGGGCGAATCGCCTCGCGGTATTTGACGCGCTCGTTGAGTCGTTCGCGCGCTTCCGCATCGCAAGGGTTCGCCAGGATCGAACGGTGACCGAGCGCGCGGGGACCGGTTTCGGCCGCGCCTTGATAGAGCGCGATGACGCCGCTTTGCGCAACCATGAACGCCATCAGGTCGGCGATCGCTTCGAGGCCTTCAGGCGTCGAGATATTGCCGATGCGTTGTGAGGCGATGTCATCGGCCTCGAGTGCGCTGACGATGTCTTGCCGTGTCGGCGGCGTGCCGCAATAGAAAGCGTGCGTCATCGGCGCGCCGCGCGGGGCGCCGGCGAGATGCGCGAACAGCCAGGCGGCGCCGATGGTGACGCCGGGATCGCCCGGCACCGGCGGCACCCACAGATGCAGGCGCGTGTTGCGCTGGTGGGTTTTTGCGAACCAGGCCGCATCGAAATGTTCGAGCAGCCGCATATTGCCGACCGCGTTCAGCGCCACCCCGCCGGTCAGCACCAGCCGGTTCGCGCCGGTCGCGCGCAACAGATGATCGACGACATGGATCATCGCGTCCTCGAACACCAGTTGAGTCGCGGCGGCCTTGTCGAGGCGGTCCCTGGTATCGGGGCGGTGATGGATGTCCTCAACCCGCAGCACGGCATCCGGATTCCAGAGCTGGTCCGGCTTGAGCGGGTCGCCGAGTATCTCCGTCAGCGCTTGCTTGTAGGGATGGTCGAAGGGATCGCAGTACCAGTTGGCCATCGCGCGGTTGAGCCGGACCTCGCCGTTGCCGCCGAAATGCAGAACGTCTTTGAGCCGCGCATAATAGGGATTGCTGGCGCGGTCCATGTCGCCCCACGCCGCGGCGCCCATATACCGCCCCTCGCTGGAAAGCCAGGTCCAGCCGCCCTGTGTCGAGGAAATCACGCTGTAGAACGCACCGAGTGAATCGAACATGCTGTCGTTGCAGTAGAGCCGGCGCATCGCGCCATGCTCCACGACGTAAAGCGAGATCGAGCCCTGGTCGCCGGTGCCGTCGAGCACCGCAACGGCCGTCGGTTTGCCGTCGTCGGCGAATGGTGAAGCGGCGTATGAAAACCAGGCGTGGTTGTCGTGATGCGGCAGGCAGATCAGCGGCACGCGCCCAGCGAGCCCGAGCTGGCGGGCGAGGATCTTTGGCGTCCGCGTCATCTGGTCGAGGCGGCGGCCGTCGAAGCCGGCGGCTTCGGTGGTGCGTACCAGCTTGAAGCTCTGCGGCAGTTCCTCGATCACCGAGCGCGCCAGCGTGCCGGCGAGCATCGGATAATCCCAGCTCGTGAGCCAGGCATCGATATCGGCGATATCGCGGCCCATCTCCCGCAGCGTCGCCACCGCCGCGTCGACCGACAGTTTTGGATATTCGGTCGTGTGTTTGTTGCCGGAAAAGCGCTCTTCCTCGTTGTTGACGATCAGCCGTGGCCCGTCTGCCTGCGTCACCTCGACCAGCGCCAGACCTGAATTATGCGTGCCGGGTGCGCCGAGGCCAGCGAGATAGACCGTCTCGCCCCGCGCGAGTTTGTCGCGGACATGCGCGATCCGCGCATCGGCGAATTCCGAGCCGAGCTGGTGAAATCCCGCGGCCCCCATGGTTTTTGCCGCCAGCCAGCGCGCGAAGCGAAATCCACCTGCCGCGAGTTTTGGGTGTCGCGGACCAATTCGTGTGTTCGGTTTCAAGCCTTAGTCCAACCTCTAGGCCTTGCCATCGCGCAAGGTCATGCCTGCAACCCGCATCAATCACAATTGGCGCCGGGCAACAATGCCGTTTCGTCATACGGAATAGGCGTATGCTTGCAAGCGCTGAAGCGGCTTGCGAGACTTCCTCAAACGAGACCCGGTCACATAAAACAATGGGGAGGTCCCACCATCGATTCGCAGATCGCCGCGTTGAGCGGCAGGCATGGGAATTCGACGACGTCGTTACCGGGGAGGTCGGGCATTAGAGGATGAGGCACCACAGCGTGGTGCCTCTCCTCGACCGTCACTATCCCGGAATATCGGGCTCCACGAGCAACGCGAGCTGGGCGAGCGACTGTTGCCAGCCGAGATAGCAGGCTTCGACCGGAATCACCGTCGGCAAGTTTGTCTGTTCGATGTTGATTTCGGTTCCGACCGAAACCGCCTTCAGGGTCACGGTGACCTCAATGACGCCAGGCAAATTGGGGTCATCGAAACGATCGGTGTAGCGGATACGCTCGTTGGGGACGATCTCCAGATATTCTCCGCCGAACGAGTGGCCGGTGTTTGTGGTGAAATTCGTGAACGACATCCTGAATGTGCCGCCAACCTTCGCCTCGAATTGGTGGACCTTGCAGGTGAAGCCGTAGGGCGGCAGCCACTTGGCCATGGCATCCGCATCGAGGAAGGCGCGAAAAACCTTCTCCGGCTTGGTGGCGAGGACACGATGCAAACGAACGGTATTGCCTTGGGACATGACGTTATTTTCTCCATTACTGAGCGGAGTATATCGCAGGATTTGGTTGGGTTTGCTCAGTCTCTGCCACAAGGACGCCTGGCCTCCCTGCGAGCCGACACGGGGCCAGAAAAAATTTCACCGACGCGGGCGCGCTGGTTCCATTTTACATGACGGCAGATTGGGCGAGGGGAGAATAAAGGAAGTATTCCGCGCGCCATCAACAGGCGAGCACGCAGTTCTGACGGCGCGATGCTAGCCTGAGCTGAGCCGCACGCCCGCGCGCAAAAACTTCTGCGGGTCGACGGCATCGCCATCGATCCGTGTTTCGTAGTGCAAATGCGGGCCGGTGGAGCGGCCGGTGGAGCCGACGGCGCCGATCACCTGTCCGATCCTGACGAAGTCGCCGACCCTGACGTGAATTTCCGACAGGTGGCCGTAGCGGGTCGACAACCCGTTGCCGTGGTCGATCTCCACCATGCGGCCATAGCCGCCCATCCATCCCGATGACAGCACCTTGCCGTTCGCGGTGGCGCGGACGGGATCGCCGGTGGCGGCGCGGAAATCCAGGCCGGTGTGCATGGCGGGGCGGCCGAGGAAGGGATCGCTGCGGACACCGAAGCCCGAGGTGAATTCGACCTCGCCGACGACGGGCTTGCGGTAGGGCACCAGCGCCAGCGTCGCGTTAAGACGCTGCATCTGGGCGCGGGTGATGTTGATCCGGTAGAGCTGGCGCTCGAACGCGCCGGCGTCGGCCGAAAGCTTCACCGGCACGAACGGGCCGCCAATGGCCGAGCGCGGCGTCGCCGCTTCGAGCTGCGCCATGTCGAGGCCGAGATCGGTGAACACGCCGCGCATCCGGCGGAGGCGGGATTCCATGCCGTCCTCGACTGAACTCAAGGCCGCCATCTGCCGCCGCTCGACGGAATCGAGCGAGGTCTGCAGGCGAACCAGCACGTTGTCGACGCCCTGAACCTTGGCGAACTGATTTGGCTGCGGCTTGACGACGACGGGCGCGCGCGATTCCAGCCGCGCTTCGCGATCCGGCGGCGCCACGAAGATTACGGTGTCGCTGATGGGGGAGGGTTTGAGGCTGCCGGAAGCCGGCGTCTCCACGGCCGCGCCGCGGGCCGGGGGCCTGATCGAACCGGTGGCCGCGCTATCCGGAATCGCGCCAATCGCAGTGGCGCGCGATTCGAGCGCGGTCTGGCGGCGCATGATCTGGTCGAGCTTCTGGTCGAACTGCTCCTGATCGAGCAATTGGCGGCTGGTGGTGCGATCGACCTTGGCGCGCAGCTCCGCGATGCGGTCTTCATAGGCATATTGCATTTCGGCCTGACGGGCGATCAGCCGGGTCAGGACGTCGTCGCGAAACGCGAAATAGGTGGCAGTCGCCGCCGACCACATGCCGAGCAACACGATCGTGCCGACAACGATCCAGAACACGACAGGGCCGAGCCGGACCTGCTTGCCGGCATGCACGATGGTGTAGCCGTCACCGTCTATCGCAGCGGCCTTTGCCGCATAGTTGGCGGGACGGCGGGGCGGCGTCCGGCCATGATCGTGAGGATGGTGGTGATCGGAATAATGATGACCGGAACGGTACGACATCGGCACTCCCGCGCCGGTCGGAGGTGAGTTCCGTACGGCTCAATTTGCGGTGCCGATTTGACCCTTTCATGGTTAATTTTTGGGAAATGGAACCTGCCAAATCATATGGCGCGGACGGCGGCCAGCACCTCGTCGGCATGGCCGTCGACCCGCACATTGCGCCAGATTTTGGCGATCCGCCCATCGACTCCGATTAGAACCGTCGTTCGAATGATTCCCATGAAGTTCCTGCCGTACATCGATTTTTCGCCCCAGGCGCCATAGGCCTCGAGCATCTCATGTTGCTCATCCGAGATCAGAGGAACCGAAAGCTGGTGCTTGCTGCGGAAGGATTCCTGGGCCTTTACGGTATCTGCCGAGATGCCGAGTACCGCGGCGCCCTCGTCG
Source organism: Bradyrhizobium sp. AZCC 1610 (assembly GCF_036924515.1). Taxonomy (NCBI): domain Bacteria; kingdom Pseudomonadati; phylum Pseudomonadota; class Alphaproteobacteria; order Hyphomicrobiales; family Nitrobacteraceae; genus Bradyrhizobium; species Bradyrhizobium sp. AZCC 1610. The sequence goes on from NZ_JAZHRR010000001.1 coordinate 2,892,420, forward strand.
GCAAACGCGCTCTGCAGCCGCGTGAAGTCGATCGCTTCCCGGGTGCAACCGGGGGTGTCGGCGCGGGGGTAGAAGAACAGCACCAATTTTTTGCCCGCATAGTCGGCCAGTGAGACGCTGCCGCCGCCATCGCGGGGCAAGTTGAAGGGGGGAGCTATCGCGCCCTCGACCCGTCCGGTTCCGGCATTCGGCTTGGGCGGAGCCGATAGATTGGATTTTAACGATTTCGATGGCGGCTTGTGCGACGCTTTGATCGAAGCGGTTTTGGCCGTCTTGTCCGGTTTGCTGACGGCCGCCTTGGCGGCGGATTTGGCCGTCTTGCTGGCTGTCTTGGCGGCAGGCTTTTTGGCCGATGTCGCGTCGCTGCGGCGGGCGCCCTTGCGGGCGCTCTTGGCCGCGGATGGTTTTGGGGCGGGCGTCTTGCGGCTTTTGGGGGATGGCTTGGAGGATTTCTTGCGCGTTTTCTTGGACATACGCCTTCCTTTCGTCGCTTTCCGCAGATCAACCATTAGGGTATTGCGGGTCTCGCCCTTGACCGTCGGATTCGCTCCGGCTGCAGGGCAAGTTTGATGACCCCGGAGTATGATTATACGGAATTCGACGCTACACCCATCCGCTCGTCGATGGGGCCGCCCAATCAACCCTTGGGCCCGACCACGAGTAACAGTATTAATCGAGGATTGGCAGCGATGCCGGCACAGGAGCGCTCGATAACGATCGAAGAGCGCGCCCTTGGCGGCGACCAACCTCAGCGCCGGCACCGAGAGGCAATGGCTAGGAATACTTCGCCCAAGGGGTCGAATCCGCGTGCCGAGGCCGACGTCTCGCAGTGGGATGATTCGACCGGCTGGGATCAAGAGCCCGACGAGGCGGCGCGCCATCGGACAAAGCGGCTGCTCTCCCGCTCCAATTCCAGATTTCACCGGCTGGGCGACAAGTTTTCAGCGCTGCAGCTATGGTTGACCGGCGAACGCTGGGTCAAGCGCCTGGCGATTGTGATCGGCGTACTGGCGGTGATTTTCACCGGTTGCTTCGGCGGGCTGTGGTGGCGGCTCGGCGCCGGGCCCATCAATCTCGACGTGGCAACGCCCTGGCTGGCAGCCGCCATCGAGGAAAATATCGGCCACGGCAATACGGTTGCGGTTGGCGGTACGCAGATCGAGCGGGCCGGGCGGATTCGAATCGCGGTGCGCATCCGTGATATCGTGGTGCGCGACCGTGACCAGGTCATCGTCGCCACTGCGCCGAAGGCCGAGGTGAAACTATCCGGCACGGCGCTTCTGATGGGGCGGCTGCGCGCTGAAAGCCTCAATCTGGTTGACGCCGAACTCGCGGTGAGAATCACGCCGGACGGCCAGGTGACGGTGTCCGCCGGCGACACCGCAAAGCCGCTGGCGACGGGCGTCGCCTCCAAGCGCGATGCCGGCATAGCGCCGACATTCCCCCGCCAGGCGCCCGCACCCGCTCAGGGCGCGGCGGCGACGGCTCCCGACACGACGCAGAACGGATTGCTGGCCGGCCTCGACTGGCTCGACAGCCTCAGCCTGACCGGCCTCGACGGACAGAATCTGAACGAGATCGGCCTCAAGAACGGCAACCTCGTCGTCGACGACCAGCAGCGCGGCAACAAGTGGACGTTCGACAATATCAGCCTCAGCATGCGCCGGCCGAGCGGCGGCGGGGTTGCGGTGAGCCTTGGCGAGGAGGGCGCGCGTCGGTGGTCGCTCAAGGTCGTGGTCGGGCCGCAGCAGAACGGCGTGCGGTCCGTCGATCTTCGCGCCGACAAGGTGCCGGCCGCCAACATCCTGCTGGCGATGCGGGTCAAGGATCTCACCTACAGCGCCGACCTGCCGCTGTCAGGCGAACTGAAGGGTGAACTCGGCCGCGACGGCCTGCCGACCTATTTCCGCGGCAAGGTCATGGCCGGCGCCGGCAACCTCATCGACACCGATACGCCTGACTATCCGATGCCGATCGATTCGGCAGAGATGAGCGTCGAATGGGATGCCGGACGGCGCGTGCTGGTCGCCCCTTTCAAGGTCGTTTCCGGCGCGAACCGGATTACGCTGCTCGCCCATCTCGAACCGCCGAACGGCGCCACCACCGAATGGCAGGCGGGCTTTAGCGGCGGCACGATCCTGCTCGCCGGCACCGACAATGAACCGCCGCTGATCTTCAACCGCATCGCGATCGGGATGAAGTTCGACACCGACCGGAAGCGCGTGCTGCTCACCCAGGCCGATATCAGCAACGGCGAGATCGGCATCGCCGGCACCGGCAGCGTCGACTATGCGAACGAGGCGCGTCTCCAGCTTGGTTTCGCGGGTACGCCGATGTCGGCATCCGCGCTGAAGCGGATGTGGCCGATCCTGATCGTGCCCGAAGTGCGCGAATGGGTGATCGAGCGGATCGAGAAGGGTACGCTTCAGCGCATCGAGGTCGGCGTCAATTCACCGGTGCGTAATTTGTCGCGCAAGGGGCCGCCGATTCCGGACGATGGTCTCGCCATCAACATCGTTGCGTCGGGCGTCACGGTTCGCCCGGTGGACGAAATGCCCTCGGTTCGCGATGCCGACCTGAAGGCGCGGGTCACCGGCCGCACTGCGACAGTGACGATCGGGCAGGGCGTCGCCGACACGCCGGCCGGGCGCAAGATCAACATTTCGGATTTCATCTTCGAGGTGCCGGACATGGCGCCGAAGCCGTCGCCTTCGCGGGCGAAGTTCAGGGTCGACGCTCCGGTGCCGGCCGCGGCTGAGATTCTGGCTTCCGACCGCATCAGCGATCTCTCCGGCACCCTGATCGATCCGAACGCGAGCAAGGGAACGGTCGCCGCCATCATCACGCTCGGCATGCCGGTCAAGGGCTCGCTGACCAAGGCCGACACCACCTACAGCGTCACGGCTGATCTGGCCGGGTTTGCCGCCGACAAGCTCGTGATGAACCAGAAACTGGAATCCAATACGCTGAAGCTGGTCGCCAACAACGCCGGCTACCAGGTCAAGGGCGACGTCAAGATCAATGGTCAGCCAGCCTCACTGGATTATCGCAAGGCGAACGAGGGCGACGCCGATATCAGGCTGCAGGCAACGCTTGATGACGCCAGCCGCCAACGCCTCGGGATCGATCTCGGACCCGCCGTCAGCGGCTCCATTCCGATCAAGGTGATCGGCAAGATTGGCGAGAACGACAGCCGTGTCGGCATCGAGGCCGACCTGACCTCGCTGCGGCTCGACAACATCCTGCCGGGCTGGGTCAAGGTGCCCGGCAAGTCGGGCAAGGCGACGTTCAACGTGGTGAAGAAGGAACAATCGACGCTGTTCCAGGACATCGTGGTCGAAGGTGGCGGCGTTTCGATCAAGGGATCGCTGGAAGTCGACCAGAATGGCGATCTGTTGAACGCGAACTTCCCGACCTACGCGCCATCGGACGGCGATAAGACCTCGCTGAAAGCCGAACGCGGCGTCGATGGCGTCGTGAAGGTCATGATGCGCGGCGACGTGTTCGACGGCCGCGGCTTCCTCAAGTCGGCGATCTCGGGCAAGGAGGCCGATCCCAGGAGCAAGTCCAGGAACATCGACCTCGACATCGACCTCAAGCTCGGCGCGGTGGCAGGATTCAACGGCGAGGCGTTGCGCAGCGTCGACAGCAAGTTCTCCCGCCGCAACGGTATCGTCCGAAACTTTACGCTGTCCGGCAAGGTCGGGCGCGATACGCCCGTGACCGCGGACTTGCGCGGCCGCGGACAGAGGCAGGGCCGGGACGTCATTGTGCTGCAGACCGATGACGCAGGCGCTTTCTTCCGCTTCACCGACATGTACTCCAAGATCATCGGCGGCCAGCTCGCGCTCGCCTTGGAGCCACCGACAGTCGAACCCAGCGCCAAGGACGGCCTGATCAACGTTCGCGATTTCTCCATCAAGGGCGAGGCTTCGCTCGACCGTGTGGCTGCTGGCGGCTCAACCGGCACTCAGAACGGCGTATCCTTTTCGGCCTTGCGCGCGGAATTCACCCGCCAGAACGGACAGCTCGCGATTCGCGACGGCGTCGTGAAGGGACCGACCATCGGCGCAACCATCGAAGGCAGCATCGATACCGTCGCCAACCAGGTTCGCATGAGCGGCACCTTCGTTCCGATGTACGGCTTGAACAATATGTTCGGCCAGATCCCCGTCCTCGGCCTGTTCCTCGGCAACGGCAACAACGAGGGCCTGATCGGCGTGACCTATGAAGTGGTCGGCACCCCCGGCCAGCCGGTGCTGCGCGTCAATCCGATCTCGGCCATTTTTCCGGGGGTGACGCGAAAGATTATGGAATTCAACACCGGCAAGCAGAACAACAGCCCGATCGAATTCCCCCCGAATAACTAGGCAGGGCGCGCTGCGGCAAGTCGGGCCGTGCATTCCGACCTAGCCAGATGTCATGGCCGAGACCGCCCTCGCGACCGAAGCCAAAGTGGCGTTTTGCTGCGCGGTAGGAACGGTAGCGCCAGTCAGATAGGCGGCGATCACGATGGGGGCGTTGCTGGGCGGCCAGACCACGGCGACGTGATTGTTCGTGCCGTGATCGCCAGCGCCGGTCTTGTCACCGACACGCCAGTCTTTCGCCAAACCTGCACGCAGTCGCGCGTCGCCTGTCTTGTTGGCGATCAGCCATGCCGTCAGTTGCTCGCGCGACGCAGCCGACAGCGCCGTAGTTCCGAGGATGAGGGTCTGCAAATTCGAAGCCATTGCATTCGGTGTCGTGGTATCGCGGGGATCGTCGGGCAAAGCCTCATTGAGCGAGGGTTCATCGCGGTCTAACCGCGTGACCTGGTCGCCTAGACTTCGTGCGAACGCCGTCAGCCCCGCAGGTCCGCCGATGCTCGCGAGCAGCAAATTGCCGGCCGTGTTGTCGCTCCGCGTCACCGCCGCATCGCAAATTTCAGCGAGCGTCATGCCGTCGCCACCGGCGTGCTTTTCCGTTACGGGTGAGTACACGACGAGTGCGGACGCGTCGAAGGCTATGCGCCGCGTCAACAGTTCCTTGCCGGCATCTGCCCGCGCCAGAATAGCCGCGGCTGCGAGCGCCTTGAAGGTGCTGCACATCGGAAAACGCTCGTCACCCCGGTGGACGTGGCGTGTGCCCGTTGCTGTCTCAAGGACGCAAACGCCGAGCCGGCCGCCGCTCTCGCTCTCCAGACCCTTGATCTCGTCAATCAGTCGTTGACTTGCGGTCGATGCGCGCGCCGCTTTCGGGCGGCCGCTTAAATCAGTCGCTATCAGCGCGGTGCCGAGTCCAAGCTGGAACTGTCGTCTGGTGATCATCGCGAATCCCTATTTTGCTGCGCGCAGGAAGGTGCCGATGGGCCGCTGTCTTGACAAACGATCAGTTCTGCGGGCAGGCATAAGAAAAACTAGGGACGAGCAATGCGGCGCCGGACGAAGCTTTCGCACCTTCCGCTCAATGCACTACGGGCCTTTGAAGCGACGGCGCGCCACCTGAGTTTCACCCGTGCTGGCCTGGAACTTCGCGTTACGCAGGCTGCCGTCAGCCAGCACGTGAAAGTCCTCGAGGACCGGCTTGGCGTACAGTTGTTTCGCCGGCTGCCGCGCGGCGTCGCGCTCACCGATGAAGGACAATTGCTGCTGCCGAGCATTGTCGAGGCATTCGGCCGGCTCACCGAAACGCTCAATCGTTTTGAAGACGGTCGCTATCAGGACGTCATCGCGGTCGGCGTGGTCGGTACCTTCGCTTCGGGATGGCTGCTGCCGCGGCTCGACGCTTTTAGGAAGGCGCATCCGCGGATCGATTTGCGCCTGTTCACCAACAACAATCGTATCGATATCGCGGGCGAAGGCCTCGATTACGCGATCAGGTTTGGCGATGGCCTTTGGCACGGCACCGAGGCGACCCACTTGATGGGGGCGCCATTTACCCCATTCTGCGCGCCTTCGCTGGTGCGCAGGCTGAGCCGGCCGGCCGATCTCAAGCGCGAGGTGCTGCTGCGTTCCTACCGGCAGGAGGAGTGGCCGCGCTGGTTTACGGCAGCGGGACTGCAGAGTCCGGTCCTCAAGGGAATGGTATTCGATTCATCGATCACGATCGCCAGTGCCGCGGCGCGTGGTTTCGGCGTTGCGTTGTTGCCGGAGGCATTGTTTCAGGACGAGATCCGGCAACGGCGGCTGGTACGTCCTTTCAAGATCGAAGTGGCGCTTGGCGATTATTGGATTACCTCACTGCACTCCCGGCGACCATCACCTGCGATGCTCTCATTCAAGAGCTGGTTGCTGGAAACGATCGCGGCAAGGAAGGGAAGCCCCGGCAAGCAGGCCGCAACTTAGCTAGCGCCGCAGCGCCGGCACGACCAAAAACGGGATCATTCCGAGCACTACAGCCACCAGCGCGAAGGCGATCACGGGATTATAGCTGTGGGTCCAGTCGTGGATCAGGCCGCCGGCCCAGGCGCCGAGCCCTGAGCCAAGCCCGCTGCCGATCGAGATCGTGCCGTAGATCGTGCCGACCCGCTCGCCGCGAAATATCTTCATCGCGGTCGCCGTGATCAGCGGACCGCGTGAGCCGATCATGCTGCCGAACGTCACGACAAAGGCGCCGAGCAGCCAGAAGTTCGGATAGTACTGCAACAGCCACAGCAGGATGATGCCGATGATCGAGATCGCGTAGCTGAGCAGCACCGATGGCCTTCGTCCGATCATCGCATCGAGTTGCGTGACCCCCAGCATGCCGAACAGCAGCACGACGCCGGAAAAGCCCCAGGCGGTCGCCGCCTGCAGCGGTGGAAAGCCGGCGTCGATCAGATAGGCGACGATCTGTGCGGCAAGCGCATACATCCCCACCGCCGTGAAGAAGAAGGTGGCGAACAGCGCCCAGAACGCGTGGTGGCGCATCGCGCTGGCGAGCGTCCAACCTCCGTCGACGAAATCGGGATCGGCTTTTTTGGCGATGTGTGGCGAGCCCGTGGAGAACAGCCGCCACGGCAGCAGCAACAACGGCACCAGCAGGCAGAGCGCGACGATGCCGAAGATCTGGTAGGCGCCGCGCCAGCCGACAAGATCGATCAGGATTTGCGAGGCCGGCAACAGCACCAGCACGCCCGCGCCGGCCGCGGAATAGACCACCGCCATCGCGGTCGGCAGGCGTACGCCGAACCAGCGGCCGAGCAGGATCGAATTCGGCACGTTGCCGATGAAGGCGATGCCGATCCCGACGGCGAGCCCGACGCTCAACTGGAATTGCCACAGCGCTTGCGCCTGCGACGCCACCAGGAACGCGCCGCCGAGCAGCAGCAGTCCCAGCGAATAGACAGTGCGGGGGCCGTAGCGGTCGAACAGCCGGCCGACCACGGGCGCCGTCAGCCCGCCCGCCAGCCAGGTCAGCGAATAGACCGAGACCACCTGGGCGCGGTCCCAGCCGAAATTCTCCGAGATCGGCTTTAGGAAAACCGTAAAGCTCTCGCCGAGGCCGCGGCCGATAAGCGCCAGCGTAAAGCACAGCGCCAGCACGTTGAGCGCTACACGCCCCGGCTTGAGCGGCCTGGCTAACGCATCTCCCTCTGGCGTCTTGTTATCCATGGGACGCATGGGAGCGCGTTTCCGCAGATCCCCGCAAGCATCAAAAAGCGAATGCGCCTATGCAAGGCCCGATCAGGCTGGCTTGAGCAGGACGTGCTTTTTCTTCCCCATGGAAAGCTTGATGACGCCTTCCGGCGTGAGGTTGGACGGTGTCAGCATCATCTTCTCGTCGGTCACGGCGGCGTCGTTGACGCGCAAGCCGCCGCCCTTGATCTGGCGCCGTGCTTCGCCGTTCGAGGCCACGAGGCCGGCCTTGACGAAGGCGCCCGGGACGCCGATGCCGGCCGCGAGTTCGCCGCGCGAAACTTCCACGGTGGGCAGGCTCTCGGCGATCGTGCCTTGCTCAAAAGTTTGCCGGGCGGTTTCGGCGGCTGTGTTGGCGGCCTCGCGACCATGCAGCAGCGCGGTGGCTTCCGTCGCCAGCACCTTCTTGGCCTCGTTGATCTCGCCGCCCTGCAATGCTGCGAGCTTTTCGATTTCGCCCATCGGCAGGATCGTGAACAGCTTTAGAAACTTGACGACGTCGGCGTCCTCGACGTTGCGCCAGTACTGCCAGAAGTCGTAGGGCGAGAACTGGTCGGCGTTGAGCCACACCGCGCCTTGTGCGGTCTTGCCCATCTTGGCGCCTGACGCTGTCGTCAGCAGCGGCGTCGTCAGCGCGAACAATTGCGGCGTGCCCATGCGGCGGCCGAGATCGACGCCGTTGACGATGTTGCCCCATTGATCGGAGCCGCCCATCTGCAACCGGCATCCGGTGCGCCGCGCCAGCTCGACGAAGTCGTAGGCCTGGCAGACCATGTAGTTGAATTCGATGAAGCTCATCTCCTGCTCGCGCTCGAGACGGAGCCTGACCGAATCCATCGTCAGCATGCGGTTGACGGAGAAGTGCCGGCCGACGTCGCGCAGCATTTCGATGTAGTTCAGTTTCGTCAGCCATTCGGCATTGTCGAGCATGATCGCATCGCTCAGGCCCGAACCGTAGCGCAGTACCTTCGCGAACACGCCGCGGATCGAGGCCTTGTTGGCCTCGATTTCCTCGATCGAGCGGATTGCGCGCGATTCATCCTTGCCGGAGGGGTCGCCGACCATGGTGGTGCCGCCGCCCATCAGGGTGATCGGCTTATTGCCGCTCTGCTGCAGCCAGTACAGCATCATCATGGTGAGGTAATTGCCGATATGGAGCGACGGCGCGGTGCAGTCGTAGCCGACATAGGCGATCGCCTGGCCCTTCGCGGCAAGCGCGTCGAGGCCCTCGAAATCGGAGCATTGGTGGATGAAGCCGCGCTCCTGTAAAATGTTCAGGAAATCTGATTTAAATTTGGTCATGGGCGGGCGCTTTGATCATTCTATTTTCACTGTAATTGTAACCAGTTGCGGAACCATGGCGGAACGGGCTGCCGCAAGGCCGGGCGTTGTGGCATTATAAGATGTGCGTGTTTGGCACAAGCTGGTCGTCGTCGGCGGGACGTATCGAGCAGGGCGTTTCAAGGCACAATCGACCATGATGTTGACGGCATTAGGTTTGATGAGCGGCACCTCGCTCGATGGGGTCGATGTCGCTTTGATCGAAACCGACGGACGCCGGGTGAACGCGCTCGGACCGTCCGGATACCGGCCCTATACCGATACCGAGCGCGGCTTGTTGCGGCAGGCGCTGTACGAGGCCGCCGACCTGCCGGACCGCGCGGCGCGGCCCGGCTGCCTGCGCGAGGCCGAGCAGGTCGTTACCTCAGCGCATGTCGAGGCGGTGGCCGCCTTTACCGCGCAACACCGGTTGCGTTTTGACGACATCGATATCGTCGGTTTTCACGGCCAGACCGTGCTGCATCGGCCCGATAAAAAATTAACGGTCCAGATCGGCGACGCGGCTGCGCTCGCCAAGACGATCCACATTCCGGTCATGTACGATTTCCGCGCTGCCGACGTCGAAGCTGGCGGGCAGGGCGCGCCCTTTGTGCCGGTGTATCACCGCGCGCTCGCCCAATCGCTGGACTGGGAGGGGCCGACTGTCGTGGTCAATATCGGCGGGGTCGCCAACATCACCTATATCGACGGCGATACGCTGATCGCCTGCGACACCGGTCCGGGCAACGCGCTGCTCGACGACTACATGTTCCGCTGGCTGAACCAGCGTTTCGATACCGAGGGCCGCACCGCCGCGCTGGGTAAGGTCGATGCGGCCTGGATCGCCCGCGCGCTGCAGATGCCGTTCTTTTCGCTGCCCCCGCCGAAATCGCTCGATCGCAACGATTTTGCGGGGCTGAAGCTCGGCGATGTGCCGCCCGAGGATGGCGCGGCGACGCTGACCGCGTTTACTGCAGCCGCGATCGCCAGGGTGGTGCCGCTGCTGCCGAAGGAACCCAAGAACTGGATCGTGGCTGGCGGCGGCGCCCGCAACCTGACCATGCTCCGTATGCTGCGTGAGTGTCTGGCCCCGGCGACCGTCCGCGCGGCGGACACGCTGGGCTGGGCGTCCGACGCCATCGAGGCGCAGGCCTTCGGCTTTCTGGCGGCACGGGGCCTGAAGGGCCTGCCGCTCAGCTACCCGGCCACCACGGGGGTGGCATTCCCGATGACCGGGGGCATCATCGCGCGACCCTGACCGGTTCAAGATCTGTTGATGCAACTGCATCGACCTTGACGGCTACATGCAAATGCATCTAATTAAATGCAGATGCATGGAGCGAGGCCTGCCCCAGGCTTCGCCTGGGAGGTTGTCATGGCACCAAAACTCACGCTGATCAGCCACAAGCTTTGCCCCTATGTGCAGCGCGCGGTGATCGCGCTCACTGAAAAGGGCGTTCCGTTCGAGCGGATCGATATCGATCTCGCCAACAAGCCGGACTGGTTTCTGAAGATTTCGCCGCTTGGCAAGGTGCCGGTGCTGCTTGTCGAAACCGCGGACGGCGAGGCGGCGCTGTTCGAGAGCAATGTCATCTGCGAGTACATCGAAGAGACGCAAGGCGGCGCGAAACTGCATCCGCAGGACGCGCTCAAGCGGGCGCAGCACCGCGCGTGGATGGAATTCGGCTCGACCATTCTGAGCGAGCTCTGGGGCTTGGAGACGACGGGTGATCCCGCGGTCTTTGAAACCAAGCGGAAGGCAGTAGCCGCGAAGTTCGCGCAGGTCGAAAAAACGCTCGGCGCGGGACCGTTCTTTGCCGGCAAGGATTTCAGTCTGGTGGACGCGGTGTTCGCGCCGATCTTCCGTTACTTCGACGTGTTCGATGAACTGATCGATCTTTCGGTGTTTGCCGATACGCCAAAGGTGCGCGCATGGCGAAAGGCGCTGGCGCAGCGGCCGAGCGTGCGTACGGCAGTCGGGCCCGACTATCCGCAATTGCTGCACGCGTTCCTGGTGCGCCATAACGCGCATATGCTGAAGCTGGCGGCTTAGGTATCGCCATCTCGCCGTAGCCCGGATGGAGCGCAGCGCAATCCGGGAATCGTCGGCGCTGGCAGCGGCCCCGGATTTCGCTGCGCTTCATCCGGGCTACGCGTCTCAATTTGACGTCAGCGGACGTTGGCGAGCCGCATGTCGAGATAGCCGGTCACCGTCTCCATCAGCGGCTCCAGCTTGCCGTCGAAGAAGTGGTTGGCGCCCGGGATGATCTGCTGGTCGATCACGATACCCTTTTGGGTCTTCAGTTTCTCGACCAGCGTGTTGACGTCCTTTGGCGGCACCACCGCGTCCCTCTCGCCATGCACGATCAGGCCCGACGACGGGCAGGGCGCGAGGAAGGAGAAGTCGTAGAGATTGGCGGGCGGCGCGATCGAGATGAAGCCTTCGACCTCGGGCCGGCGCATCAGGAGCTGCATGCCGATCCAGGCGCCGAACGAGAAGCCGGCGACCCAGCAGGCGCGCGCTTCGGGATTGATGGTCTGCGCCCAGTCCAGCGCGGAAGCCGCATCCGACAATTCGCCGGTGCCGTGGTCGAACGAGCCCTGGCTGCGGCCGACACCGCGGAAATTGAAACGCAGCACCGAGAAGCCGCGATGCGCAAACGCGTAGTAGCACTGGTAGACGATCTGGTGATTCATCGTGCCGTGAAACTGCGGATGCGGATGCAGGATCATCGCGATCGGCGCGTTCTTCTGCTTGGCCGGATGATAACGGCCTTCGAGGCGGCCTGCGGGGCCGGTGAAAATAACTTCAGGCATTGATGATCCTTGGAAGTGTTCCTTGGCAACGGACGTGATCTGCGGAGGAATGTGATCGGACGTCGTTGGGCGATGCGCGAACGGCGCTCCCGTGAACTGGTGGCGGCGTTCTAGCATGAGGCGAGGGGCAAAAAGCAAGCATCTTGAACATCTGGAAGGCTGTTCAAGGCGTTAGCCTGCGATTGTAAGAGACGGCGCGATCCCCAATTGCGATAAGGCACCTTGCGCTGGCGTAAGGCTGAGGCGCGCGAGAGCTGCTGGCCGATATAGGTAGTATTGTACGGAAATGCCTGAACGGGTTTATCTCGACTGGAATGCGACGACGCCGCTTCGGCCTGAGGCGAGGCAGGCGATGGCCGCCGCTTGGGACATGGCCGGCAATCCGTCCTCGGTTCATGCCGAAGGTCGGCAGGCGCGTCGGCTGGTCGAGGATGCACGCGCAGCCATCTCCGCGGCCATCGGCGCCCGGCCGCAGGATGCGGTGTTTACGTCGGGTGGCACGGAGGCGAATGCGCTGGCGCTGACGCCGGGACTACGGCGGGGCGCGGGCGAACCGGTCCGTCGGTTATTGGTCTCGGCTATCGAGCACACGTCGGTGCTGTCGGGCGGGCGTTTCTCGCCGGAGGCGATCGGGACCATCCAGGTCACCGGATCCGGCCTGATCGACATCGACCATCTGCGGAGGCTTCTTGCCGTTGGGCAGCCGGCGCTTGTCTCGGTCATGCTCGCCAATAACGAGACCGGCGCGCTTCAACCGATCGGCGAAGTCGCTGACATCGTGCATGAAGCAGGCGGGCTGCTGCATGTCGATGCGATCCAGGCGCTGGGAAAAATACCGTTTGATATCAAGTCGATGAAGGCCGATCTGGTTACGCTTTCTGCGCACAAGACCGGTGGCCCCAAGGGCGTTGGTGCTCTGGTTCTGTCCGAGGATGTGCACGGGCTGGAGCCGCTGCTGCGTGGAGGCGGGCAGGAGCTCGGGCGCCGGGCCGGCACTGAGAATGTCGCTGGCATCTCGGCCTTCGGCGTGGCTGCCACTGTCGCAATGGCCGCGCTGGCGGAAGACGCCGCCCGCTTACAGGCTCTGCGCGGGCGGCTTGAGAAGGGGCTCCAACAGACTCCTGGAATGATTGTGTTTTCCGAGGACGCGCCGCGGCTACCGAATACCATCCTGTTCACGGTTCCCGGCCTGAAGGCCGAAACGGCCGTGATTGGCTTCGATCTCGGCGGTATTGCGGTATCTTCGGGTTCCGCCTGCTCGTCCGGCAAGGTCCAGCCGTCTCACGTCCTGGCCGCCATGGGGGTTGGCGGGGAACTGGCGCAGGGAGCGGTGCGGCTCAGTCTGGGCTGGTCTACCTCTGAGGCAGACATTGATTTGGCCCTTCAGGCTTGGCGAAAGCTCGCCGATGGCTTACTTAGAGGGCGACGAAACACAGCTTGAAACGTTCTAAGTGGGTTTCGCCGGAACGCTTCGTCACTGATTTGGAATTGTTCCACCGCGGTCCTTGAAACCGCGAGCGGAGGATGGAATGCCAGCCGTACAAGAGACGGTCGAGCGCGTCAGGCGCATCGACGTCGACCAGTATCGATATGGGTTTGAGACGCTGATCGAATCCGACAAGGCGCCCAAGGGGCTGTCGGAAGACACGGTCCGCTTCATTTCCGCAAAGAAGAACGAACCTGCCTGGATGCTGGAATGGCGTCTGGAGGCCTATCGCCGCTGGCTGACCATGACCGAGCCGACCTGGGCCCGCGTCAATTATCCCAGGATCGACTATCAGGAACTCTATTACTACTCGGCGCCGAAGCCGAAGAAGCAGATCGGCTCGCTCGACGAGATCGATCCGGAAATTCTCAAGACCTACGAGAAGCTCGGCATCCCCCTGCGCGAAGTCGAGGTGCTCGAAGGCGTCGTGAAGCCGGAAGGCGAGCGCAGAATTGCAGTCGATGCCGTGTTCGACTCGGTTTCGGTGGCGACCACGTTCCAGAAGGAATTGAAGGCGGCCGGCGTGATCTTCATGCCGATCTCGGAGGCGATCCGCGAACATCCCGAACTGGTGAAGAAGTATCTCGGTTCGGTCGTGCCGACCTCGGACAATTACTTCGCGACGCTGAACTCCGCGGTGTTCTCCGACGGCTCGTTCGTCTACGTGCCGCCGGGCGTGCGCTGCCCGATGGAGCTGTCGACCTATTTCCGCATCAACGAACGCAACACCGGCCAGTTCGAGCGCACGCTGATCATCGCCGACAAGGGGTCTTACGTCAGCTATCTCGAAGGCTGCACCGCACCGCAGCGCGACGAGAACCAGTTGCATGCCGCAGTCGTCGAACTCGTCACGCTCGACGATGCCGAGATCAAGTATTCGACGGTGCAGAACTGGTATCCCGGCAATTCCGAAGGCGTCGGCGGCATCTACAATTTCGTCACCAAGCGTGGTGACTGCCGCGGCAACAATTCGAAGATCTCCTGGACCCAGGTCGAAACGGGGTCGGCGATCACCTGGAAATATCCGAGCTGCATCCTGCGCGGCGACAATTCACGCGGCGAGTTCTACTCGATCGCGATCTCGAACGGTCACCAGCAGGTCGACTCTGGCACCAAGATGATCCATCTCGGCAAGAACACGACGAGCCGGATCATCTCCAAGGGCATCGCCGCGGGCGTCTCGCAGAACACCTATCGCGGCCTCGTCACCGCGCACCGCAAGGCGACCGGCGCACGCAACTTCACCGCCTGCGACTCGCTGCTGATCGGCGACAAATGCGGCGCGCACACCGTGCCTTATGTCGAGGCGAAGAACTCGTCGGCGACCTTCGAGCACGAAGCGACGACGTCGAAGATCTCCGAGGACGTGCTGTTCTATTGCGTCCAGCGCGGTCTCAGCCAGGAAGAAGCGGTTGGCCTCGTCGTCAACGGTTTTGTGAAGGATGTGCTGCAGCAACTGCCGATGGAGTTCGCGGTGGAAGCGCAGAAGCTGATCTCGATCTCGCTGGAGGGCAGCGTCGGGTAAGCCAAATGATCAGAAACATCTTCGCATTTATTCGGTTTGCGCCACTTGCGATCTTTTTGTTTGTTGCGATCGCTGGAGCCTTTGCGGCTCTGATTGGCGGCTTGGCGGGATGGGTTGATGTAGCCGAATTCGGCAAATTGGCTGCCGGCGGTGGCGTACTAGGCTTCTTTACCTGGTTCTGTCTTCCGATTCTAATTCGGGCGTTTTAGGCCACAAGGAAACAAAATGACTGCGTTGCTTGAAGTGAAAGATCTGAAAGTCGGTGTCGAGGATAACGAAATCCTCCATGGGCTGTCGCTCACGGTGAACCCGGGCGAGGTGCACGCGATCATGGGGCCGAACGGCTCCGGCAAATCGACGCTGTCGCACGTCATCGCCGGCAAGCCCGGTTACGAAGTCACCGGCGGCGAAATCCTGTTCAGGGGCGAGGATCTGCTGGAGATGTCGCCGGATGAGCGCGCCGCCAAGGGCGTGTTCCTGGCGTTTCAGTATCCGGTCGAAATCCCCGGCGTTACCACCTGGAATTTCCTGCATACGGCGCTGAACGCCCAGCGAAAAGCCCGAGGCGAAAGCCTGCTTTCGTCTCCGGAATTTCTCAAGAAGGTGCGCGAGGTCGCAAAGTCGCTCAACATTCCGCAGGATATGCTCAAGCGCGGCGTCAATGTCGGGTTTTCCGGCGGCGAGAAGAAGCGCAACGAGATCTTGCAGATGGCGCTGTTCGAGCCGGCCGTCTGCATCCTTGATGAAATGGATTCCGGCCTCGACATCGACGCGCTCCGCATCGCGGCCGACGGCGTCAATGCGCTGCGTTCGCCGGACCGTGCCATGGTCGTCATCACGCATTACCAGCGGCTGCTAAACTACATCGTGCCTGACTTCGTGCACGTGATGTCGAAGGGACGGGTCGTCAAAAGCGGCGGCAAGGATCTGGCGCTGGAACTCGAGGCTTCCGGCTACACCCAGTTCGAAGACGCAGCCTGACGCAAAGCGGATTTGTGATGAACCTAGTTTTGGCAAAGAACGAGACCGGACGTGCGCTAAGCGACAGCTTTGCCATCGCGCGCGACCGGCTGCCGGGCACAGGCAGGGTCGCTGAGGCGCGAAGCGCCGCCTTCGAGGCCTATGACCGTGTGGGCCTGCCGCACCGGCGGATCGAGGACTGGAAATACACCGACCTGCGCGCGCTGATGCGCGAAGTGTTGCCGCTGGCGCCCGCACCGGATGCCGCTGCGCTGACACGGGCCGCTGCTGCCCTGAAGCTTCAGGCGATCAAGGGTGCACGTCGGCTGGTGCTGGTGGACGGCGTATTCGCGCCAAAGCTCTCCGAACTGGACGGGCTTGAGAAGGGATTGACCATCCGCACCCTGCGCGAAGTGCTGGAGGGTGGTGACGCTACGTTGCAGGCGCAGCTCTTCACGCTTGATATCGCCAATCCGATGGTGGCGCTCAACAGCGCGATGATGACCGATGGCGTGGTGGTCGAGATCGCCAATGGCGTCGTGCTGACGCAGCCGCTGCATATCATTCATATCGCCAGCGGCTCCGCGCCCGCGGCGATGTTCACCCGCTCGCTGTTGCGCCTCGGCAAGGATGCCGGCGTGATGCTGGTCGAAAGCTACATTGCGGCCGATGGCGCCAACGGCTATCAGGCTCACGACTCGCTGATTGTAGCGATCGGCGACAATTCGCGGCTGGACCATGTTCGATTGGTCGAGGACGGCCGCGAGGCCTTCAACATCTGCTCCGCCGTCGTCACGCTGGGCGCACACGCGCACTTCAATACGTTTGGTATGACCTCGGGCGCTGCCGTCAGCCGCTATCAGGCCACCATTGCCTTCGCCGGCGAGGGCTCCCGCGTCGAGACCAACGGCGTCAATCTGCTCAATGGCCGGCAGCACGCCGACACGACGCTGTTGATGGACCACGCAGTGCCGCATTGCGCCAGCCGCGAGGTGTTCCGCGCCGTCGCCGACGACCGCGGCCATTCGGTGTTCCAGGGCCGCATCATCGTGCGCCCGGATGCGCAGAAGACCGACGCCAAGATGATGACGCGGGCGCTGTTGCTGTCCGACGAGGCCGAAGCCGACAACAAGCCGGAACTCGAAATCTTCGCCGATGACGTCACCTGCGGCCATGGCGCAACCACCGGCGCGCTCGACGAGAGCCTGCTGTTCTACCTGCGCGCCCGTGGCCTTTCCGAAAAGGAAGCCCAGGCGCTGCTGATCCAGGCCTTCGTGGGCGAGGCCATTGAATCGATCGTCAACGATGATCTGCGTGAGCTCGCGATTGCAGCCGCGCAGCGCTGGCTGGAGGCGCGGTCATGACCCAGCATCCGGCGGTGAAGAATGGCGCCTATGACGTCGCCCGCGTGCGGGAGGATTTCCCCGCACTGGCGATGAAGGTCTATGGCAAGCCGCTGGTTTATCTCGACAACGCCGCCTCGGCGCAAAAGCCGAATGCGGTGCTCGACCGCATGACGGAAGCCTACAAGAGCGAATATGCCAACGTGCATCGCGGCCTGCATTATCTCGCCAACGCTGCGACCGAGGCTTACGAGGGCGCCCGTGCCAAGGTGGCGAAATTCATCAATGCAGGGCGTAGTGAAGAAATCATCTTCACCCGCAATGTCACCGAGGCCATCAACCTCGTGGCATCGTCCTGGGGCGAGCCCAACATCAAGCAGGGCGACGAGATCGTGCTCTCGATCATGGAGCACCACTCCAACATCGTGCCCTGGCACTTCCTGCGCGAGCGCCATGGCGCGGTGATCAAATGGGCGCCGGTCGACGACGACGGCAACTTCCTGATCGAGGAATTCGAGAAGCTGCTGACGCCGCGCACCAAGCTGGTTGCCATCACCCAGATGTCGAACGCGCTCGGCACTTTCGTTCCAGTCAAGGAAGTCGTGAAGCTCGCTCATGACCGCGGCATTCCGGTGCTGGTCGATGGCGCGCAAGGCGCGGTGCATCTGCCGATCGACGTGCAGGACCTCGATTGCGATTTCTATGCCTTCACCGGCCACAAGATCTATGGTCCGACCGGGATCGGCGCGCTCTATGCCAAGCATGAGCACCTGGTGGCGATGCGGCCCTATAACGGCGGCGGCGAGATGATCCGTGAAGTTGCCCGGGATTGGGTCACCTATGGCGACCCGCCGCACAAGTTCGAGGCTGGGACGCCGCCCATCGTCGAGGCGATCGGGCTGGGTGCGGCGATCGACTACGTCAATTCGATCGGCAAGGAGCGCATCGCCGCTTACGAGCACGATCTTCTGACCTACGCCCAGGAGCGCCTGCGCGAAATCAACTCGCTGCGCCTGATCGGCACCGCGCGCGGCAAGGGACCGGTGATTTCCTTCGAGATGAAGGGCGCCCACGCCCATGACGTCGCGACCGTGATCGACCGGCAAGGGATAGCGGTGCGCGCCGGCACCCATTGCGTGATGCCGCTTTTAGAGCGGTTCAATGTCACAGCCACCTGCCGCGCGTCGTTTGGGATGTATAATACCTGGGAAGAAGTCGACCATCTGGCACAGGCGCTGATCAAGGCGCGGGAATTGTTCTCATGAGTGACACAGCCGAAGTCAAGTCAGCCAATATGGAAACCATCTCGGCGCTGCCGCCCGAGGAGACCGAGCGGCTGGGAGGCGAGATCGTCGCCGCGCTGAAGACGGTTTTCGATCCGGAAATTCCGGCCGACATTTACGAGCTCGGCCTGATCTACAAGGTCGACCTCAAGGACGACCGCAGCGTCGACGTGATGATGACGCTGACCACGCCGAACTGCCCGGCGGCCGGCGAACTGCCGACCATGGTGGAGAACGCGGTCGCCAGCGTTCCCGGCGTCGGCGTCGTCAATGTGAACCTGGTGTGGGATCCGGCCTGGACGCCGGATCGGATGTCCGACGAGGCCCGTCTCGTCCTCAATATGTGGTGAGTGTTGCGTGTTGGCTTAACGGCTTTACGGGAAGATGACAGGCATTGATTTGCGGTTGGGAATGATCACATGAATGACATGACGTCAGCTTCACCCACGCCAGCCACCAAGCCGAAGCCGCGGCCGCGCCCGCAGGTCATGAAACTGACCGAGGCAGCCGCGCAGCGGATTACGGAACTGACCAGGCGCGCAGGTTCCGAGATCGTGGGCTTGCGCGTCGGGATCAAGAACGGCGGCTGCGCAGGCCAGTCCTACACGGTGGAATACGCCCATGAGGTCCGGCCGACCGACGAAGTGGTCGAGGACCGCGGCGTGAAGATCCTGGTCGATCCCAAGGCGGTGTTGTTCCTGCTCGGCACCGAGATGGACTACAAGGCCGACAAGATGCAGGCCCAGTTCATCTTCAACAATCCGAACCAGGTCTCCGCCTGCGGTTGCGGCGAGTCGGTGCAGCTGACGGCCGCGAAGGTTTAGTCTCGTGTCCCGGACGCGCTGCAGCGTGCTTGCGCTGCTGCGCAGAGCCGGGACCTGCCTGCCCAAGCCATAGGCCCCGGATCAGCAGCGCACCGCTTCGCGCTGCGCAGCATCCGGGGCACGAGTGATTGCCATGGACCGCGATTTCCTGATCGACCTGTTTGCCGATTTCGGCCCGGTCACCATCCGCCGGATGTTTTCAGGTTTTGGCATCTCCGCCGACGGCACCAATTTCGCGCTCGCGCTGCGGGCTGGTCTGTATTTCCGCGCCGATGACCAAACCATTCCGCAATTCGAAGCGGAGGGATCGCAACCGTTTCAGTATCAGACGCGCAGCAAGACGGTCACCGTGAACTCGTACTGGCAATTGCCGGCGCGTCTGTTTGACGACTCCGAGGAGCTGGCCAATTGGGCGAGGACGGCGCTCGCCGCAGCACAACGCGCGGCGTTGCGCAAACGGCCGAGGGTGCGGAAATCGGCCAAGGTGGCGGCGAAGCGGCCAGCTCCGAAGGGCAAGCCGGCGAAGCGTAAGGCGAAAGCCTAAGCGACCTGGCTGCGGGTCTCGTCGGCGTATTCGGGAT
Organism: Bradyrhizobium sp. AZCC 1610; assembly: GCF_036924515.1. NCBI lineage: Bacteria > Pseudomonadati > Pseudomonadota > Alphaproteobacteria > Hyphomicrobiales > Nitrobacteraceae > Bradyrhizobium > Bradyrhizobium sp. AZCC 1610. The sequence goes on from NZ_JAZHRR010000001.1 coordinate 2,912,154, forward strand.
CGACTTCGCAGATCACGCGGTTGCGGCCGTTGCGCTTGGCGGCGTAGAGGCAGGCGTCGGCGCGCTCGATCAGCGAATCGGTGTCATCGTCCAGTTTCAGCATGGAGACGCCGACGGAGATGGTGACGCGGCCGAGAATTTCGCCGGTGGATTTCTTCTTCAACTCCTTCGCCATCACGGCGCGGCGAATGTGGTCGGCGACCGTCAGCGCCTGACGCAGCCCGGTATTGGGCAGCACGACCGCGAACTCCTCACCGCCATAGCGGGCGGTGATGTCCTGGCCCTTGATGGTCTGCTTCAGCGACATCGCAACCAGCCGCAGCACCTGATCGCCGGTGAGGTGGCCGTAGGAATCGTTGAACGATTTGAAATGGTCGATGTCGAACATCAGGAGCGACAACGGTTCGCCGTTTGCCAGCGCCGCCCGAACCGCCATGTCGATCGAACGGTCGAAATATTTGCGGTTGCCCAATCCGGTCAGCGGATCGGTCAGGCTCTCGGCACGGATCGCCTCGAGGCTGTGCTGGAGGTTGCTGATCTCGGTCTTTGACAGCGACAGCCGGCTTTCCAGCGCCTTGTTGGTCTCCTGCATCTCGCGGGTGGACTTCACCAGACCTTCAACGATCGCCTCGATCTGATCGCGGTTCTTGGCATTCCGGAGTTTCTCGCTGGCGCCGCTCAGCCTGGCGTCATAGCTCTGCGACATGCCGAGCGCGTCCGTGATCAGGTTCATCACGTCGTCGATTTCGCCGATCACGCGCGCGCCGACCTTGTCGATGCGGTCGGAAGTCTTGATGTGCGAGAGATAGGTTTCGTAGATCTGCTCGAGGTCGGACTCGCTCAGTCTGCCGTTGCGCGCCAGCGTCTCGTTGATGATCTTGTTGAGGGGGGCATTGTAGCCGGTGGCGTAAACGTACCAGATTTCGTAATTGCGCGGGACGGCGGTCTGCCGAAGGGATTTGATCTGGCCCAACGCGACTTCGGCAAACGCCAAGGTGCGTTCGTGTTCGTCCAGCAGCTTGACCACTGATCCCGTCCCCAATAGCGAGCAGCGCCAGTCGTTGCCGGCAGCAATGATTTAAATTATCGCGCCAGGTTAACGGAGGAGGATGAACGGCCGGTAAATGCTTCCGGCCGTCGGGATCGGCGCTGATCAGACGCGGGCGCGAACCGGCCGCAGCAGGAACGCCGGAAGATGCGAGTGATCGGCGGGCTCCGATTCAGCGTCGCGCTGGGCGCGCCGCGGTTCGGGACGACCGATCGAGGGCACGCGCGAGGGCTGTGCAGGGCTGGGCGGCGTGAAGGCTTCGGTCGCTGCCTGCGGCTGCGGGCCGGCACTACGGCCGGCGGCCTTGGCATGCCGCGGTTCGCGGTCGCCGCTCTTGTCGCTACCCCTGGCGGGGCGCGGCTCGCGTTCACGCCGCGGCTTGCGGCCACCGCGCGAACCTTCCCGAGATCCCTCGCGTGAACGATGTTCGCGCGGCTGATCGGTTTCGTCGGAGGAAACCGACTGCACGGCATAGTCGCCTTCGGCGGCAGGAATGGTCTGGCCGATCAGCCGTTCGATCGCAGCAATCGATTTGTTGTCGAGCGGGCTGACGATCGAGATCGCGGTGCCGGCGCGTCCGGCGCGTCCGGTACGGCCGATGCGATGCACGTAGTCGTCGGCATGATGCGGCACGTCGAAATTGAAGACGTGGCTGACAGCTGGAATATCGAGGCCGCGGGCCGCGACGTCGGAGGCCACCAGCAACGGAATCTCGCCCTTGCGAAATTGATCGAGCGCCGCGGTGCGGGCCGACTGGTCCATATCACCGTGCAGGGCGCCGACACTGAAGCCGTGCTTCTGCAGCGATTTGTAAACGACGGCGACTTCGCGCTTGCGGTTGCAGAAGATGATCGCGTTCTGAAGATCCTTGGCGTCGCGCAGCAGGCGGCGCAGGATCTCGCGCTTCTCGTGTACCTCGCGTCCGGCGGGGACCTGGAATTGCGACACGCCCACCGCTGTGGTCGCCGGCTTCGAGACTTCGATCCGCGCGGGATTGTGCAGGAAGGCTTCGGTGATGCGGCTGATTTCCGGCGGCATCGTTGCGGTGAAGAACAATGTCTGCCGCGTGAATGGCACCAGCTTGCAGACGCGTTCGATGTCGGGGATGAAGCCCATGTCCAGCATGCGGTCGGCTTCGTCGATGACGAGCAGTTCGACGCCGGTGAGCAGCAGACCGCCGCGTTCGGTGTGGTCGAGCAGGCGTCCGGGGGTCGCGATCAAGACGTCGACGCCGCGGGTCAGCTTACTGTCCTGGTCGCCGAACGAGACGCCGCCGATCAGGAGCGCGACGTTGAGTTTCTGGCCGATGCCGTATTTGTCGAAATTCTCTTTCACCTGTGCCGCGAGTTCGCGGGTCGGTTCGAGGATCAGGGTGCGGGGCATCCGAGCCCGGGCGCGGCCCTTTTCCAGAAGTGTGAGCATGGGCAGGACGAAGGCGGCGGTTTTGCCAGTGCCGGTCTGGGCGATGCCGAGAACGTCGCGGCGGGCCAGAACGTGGGGGATCGCCTGTTCCTGGATGGGGGTAGGGGTAGTGTAGCCGGTGGCCGCAACCGCGGCGAGGACCTTATCGGAAAGGCCGAGATGGGAAAAAGACATTGAGCCTCAAGTCGACACCGCCGTTCGGAATCGAGGGTAAAAAGGCTGTCGCGTTTTGCCCCGAAACGGCGCGCTTTGAAAAGCTGGGGGCTCTGACTTACGCAGACGAGCGGCTAACCTAAGGAATCGCGTTTCGATCCAAGGCCGCGTTGAGGGCGAACATAGGGTTGAAATGGCCAAAGTCAATCTGGGAACGGGACATATAGCGAAAAAGCTTAATGTTCTCGCACAAATAACGGCCAAAACCGTCATTTGGCCGTCAAATCGAACTGCCGCATTCCTATCAACCCGGTCCATTGAACCGTGGGCATTGGGATGCCGACTATGGCATGAAGCGGCTTGGCACGGCCCAAACCAGGACCATTCGTGCGCTGGGGGAATTCGATGAAGGGTTGGCTTTCCAGACTGCTCGCGGTGGCGGGCCTTGCAACGTGCATCGCGGTCTTTGCCGCTCCCGCTTATGCCGAAAAGCGCGTCGCGCTGGTGGTCGGCAACAACGACTACAAAAACGTGCCCAAGCTGCTGAAGGCGGTCAACGACGCCCGCACCATGGGCGATACGCTCAAGCAGCTTGGCTTCACGGTGATGGTGGCGGAAAACCAGAACCGGCAGGCGTTCAGCCAGACGCTGCTGGCGTTCGACAAGGCAGTCGACGCCGGCGACACCGCGTTCTTCTTTTTTGCGGGCCATGGCTTTGAAATCGCGGGGCAGAACTTCCTGCTGCCGACCGACGTGCCGGCGGCCACCGAAGGCCAGGAAGAGCTGGTGCGCGACGCCTCGGTCCTCGCCGACCGCATCATCGAGCGAATGCAGAACCGGAAGGTCCGCACCGCCATTCTGGTGTTCGACGCCTGCCGCAACAATCCGTTCGAACGCGCCGGCACCCGCGCGGTTGCCGGCCGCGGCGGCCTTGCGCCGATGACGCAATTGCCGGAAGGCGTGTTCTCGGTGTTCTCGGCGGGGCCGCGGCAGACCGCGCTCGACCGACTCTCCAATGACGACACCAATCCCAATTCGGTTTTCACGCGAACCTTTGCCAAGGAACTGACGCAGCCCGGAGCGAACCTCGTTCAGGTCGCGCAGCGCACGCGGCGTGCGGTGAGCGAACTGGCGGAAACGGTCCGCCACAAGCAGATCCCGGTCTATTTCGACCAGATGGTCGACGACGTGTTTCTGAACGGCATGGCGAGCAAGGCGCAGCCGGAAGCCGCGGCGAAGCCTGCCGAGCCGCTGCAGAAGCTGGCGGCCTTGCCGCCGGTGCAGCAACTCAAACCGCAGAACGATTCCGTGAACGCGCCGATCGCGATGTTCTCGCGCCACAATGGCGGCTGGACCGTGGTGTTCTCGATCGCTGACCCGACGCTCGGCATCTCCTGGCGGCTGGGGGACACCGGCGATTTCCGCGAGACCGGTTTCATCGACACGCTCGATCCCAGAACCCGCAAGCGGATGCCCAACCCGTCGGTCGAACTGCCGGCGGATGCGCCGGCAGCCATCATCCAGGTGCGTTATGTCGACACCAATGGCGACTTGCAGGGGCCGTTCCCGATCCGCTTCGACCCCGAGGCAGCCCTGATCCGCGACCAGCGCAAGATCCTCGACATGACCGCGACGAGTTGGCTGTCGTTCCGCGAATTCAACGGCCTGCTGGTCTATTACACGCATCTGATGTCGTATCGCTGCGCGATCCGCGAAGTGCGCGTCGGTATCGACAGCGCGGTGCCCGACAAGGTGCTGAAGATGCCACCGTGCAATCCCCGGGACCCCAGCGTCATTCCACACGAAGCGACGCCGTATTTGAAGCTCGCGCCGCAGACCAAGTCGGTCTCGGTGGAATTGACCTATCGCGACGGCAGCGTGTCGGAGATCAAGAGCTTTCGGCGGTAGGGGCATTGGTGCTCTTCGAGACGGCTGCTTCGCGGCCTCCTCAGGGTGAGGGGACAGAGCGTAGCCTGGCTGTCTCCACGTCATTGCGAGCGAAGCGAAGCAATCCATTCTTCCTTTTTGCGGCGCTGTGGATTGCTTCGCTGCGCTCGCAATGACGTTGATACAGTTTCGCGTTCTCGCGACGCACGGCGCCCGAGGTTTTCATGACGTTGTCCCTCCAACGAGAGGGAGCAGGGAATGCCGGGTGCTTGCTGCACCCGCGGTCTCGTGTGCAATGTGCACAAGGAAGTGCGCACACGAGCATACAGGTACAGCCGGAGCACTCCGGCATTCCCTGCGCAATGGTTTGACGGCTTATGCCGCGCTCTCCCTGGAGACGAATTCGTCTTGCCTCCATCGCCGCCGGCTTGATGGCTAAATCGATCCGGTCGGATCGAGTTCGCCACCGGCAGCTTGGCACCAGCCACGGGTGTCGGGACCACACGGTTTTGCCGTACGCTTCAGCGCCGTACGTCCTGCGCATCGCTCGTCACTCATGAGGTTCTACTCACCCTGCGACCACGTTGTGCGCCGACGCTGTTGCGTCCACCGCATCCCGCCTCGCGTTCGTGACGATCGCGATACGCCCCTCTTGTCGAGACGGGACAGCGCGGAAATAGCCACTGATTTGGGGTGACAGGGAAGAAGTATATATTTGCGAGCAAGACTGGACGCCCCAAATCAGATTGAATCTGTTCGATAAATTAGTTTTCGGGCGCAGCGGTTTTCGCATCGCATATTGCATTGCCGAGGTGCGGCAGATGAACGATTTTATCCGTCGGACAAAGAGCGACAGGAGCGAGCGATGAAAGTACGTTGCTGCATCGTCGGCGGCGGGCCCGCGGGCATGATGCTCGGTTACCTGCTTGGACGTGCCGGGATCGACGTCGCGGTGCTGGAGAAGCACGCGGACTTCTTCCGCGACTTTCGCGGCGACACGGTGCATCCTTCCACGTTGCAGGTGATGGACGAACTCGGGCTGATCGACGGCTTCCTGAAACTGCCGCATCAGCGCCTGCAGAAGATGGAGGGGATGTTCGGCGGCGAAACGGTGCGGATCGCCGATCTCGGCCGGCTCAACGTCAAATATCCCTTCATCGCCTTCATGCCGCAGTGGGACTTTCTCAATTTCCTGCGCGAGAGCGGCAAGCGGTTTGCTTCGCTCAAGGTGATGATGTCGACGGAAGCGATCGATCTCATTCGTGACGGCGAGCGCATCACGGGCGTGAAGGCGAAGACACCGGATGGCGTGATCGATATCGCGGCCGACCTGACCATTGCCTGCGACGGCCGTCATTCGCTGGTGCGCGAACGCGCCGGCCTCGAAGTCGAGGAAATCGGCGCGCCGATGGATGTGCTGTGGTTTCGCGCCGGCAAGCGCGGAGACGAAAGCGAAAGCCTGTTTGCGCGGGTTGATCTCGGCAAGATGATGGTGACCTTCGACCGCGGCGACTACTGGCAATGCGCGTACGTGATTCCGAAGGGGCAGTATGAGGCGGTGAAGGCGAGGGGTCTGCCAGCGCTGCTCGACGATATCGTGCGGATGGCGCCGATCCTGAAATCGGGGCTGGCCGACTTGAAAAGCTGGGATGACGTGAAGCTGCTGACGGTCGCGATCAACCGGCTGAAGCGCTGGACGCGGCCGGGACTGCTGTGCATCGGCGATGCCGCGCATGCGATGTCGCCGATCGGCGGCGTCGGCGTCAACCTCGCGGTGCAGGACGCGGTCGCGACCGCCAACCTGTTGGCGGCGAAGCTGGCCACGGGTTGTCCATCGGAAGACGAGCTCGACGCCGTGCGGCGCCGCCGCGAATTTCCGGCGCGGATGACGCAGCGGATGCAGGTCGTGGTCCAGAACAACATCGTCAGCGCGGCGCTGAAGCCGGGCAACCAGCCGCTAAAGGTCCCGCTCGTCATGCGGCTCGTCACTGCGGTGCCGTGGCTGCAGGGCATCATGGCGCGGTTTGTGGGCGTCGGCGTGCGGCCTGAGCATGTGCGGTTCCATTGAGCGGACGGCGACAAGCAGGCAAAGCCTTGAGAAATATCGAGTATTTCGATACTCGCGATATGCCCGGTTCCGTGCATCCGAGCAACATTGCTCGCAACTGTAGCAACCGGGTGACAGTTTTTCAGCCAGAATCCGGTTAGCTTTAGTCACGTTTTCGACGCTCATCCGCGCAAGTCGCCCGCGCAATCCAAATGGGGAATGACAATGAAGAAACTGGTACTCGCTGCTTCAATCCTCGCCGCCAGCGCGGTGAGCGCGTTCGCCGCAGACATGCCGGCACGCATCGCGAAGGCGCCCGTGGTGCCCCCGGTCGTTACCTATGACTGGTCCGGTATCTATGTCGGCGGCGCGGTTGGCGGCGCCTGGCACGACACCGCCGGCGAATTCTACAATGCTCCGCCTCTCCTCTGGGGCACCGGTAACAGCGACACTGCTTTGATCTACGGCGGCTTTGCCGGAATCCAGAAGCAGTGGGGCAATTTCGTCCTCGGTATCGAAGGCGGCTATAATGCCCTCGACAACGGCTTTAACACCACCAGCAGCGCTGGCTTGATCGGTGAGCGCTGCGGGATTGGTGCTGGCTTTGCCTGCCAAAGCCGCATCAATGACATCTGGTATATCGGTGGGCGGCTCGGTTATGCCTGGAACCGGTTCATGGTGTATGGCCAGGGCGGCTATGCGCAGGCTGACATCGACACCCAGCACCTCGAAATCGCGACCGGCCTTACGTTCGACCATGCCGGCGCTTCGCATGGCGGCTGGTATGCCGGCGTTGGTTTCGAATACGCCGTTCTCGACAACCTGATCCTCGGCATCGACTACAAGCACTACGAATTCGACTCCAAGCAGCACAATTGTAACCTGGCGTTGGCCAGCTGCGGCGGCGCGGCATTCTTCCGTAACGTCGATGCGGATGTCGACGCTGTGATGGGTCGGGTGAGCTACAAGTTCAATCCGTGGCCGACCGGGCCGGTCGTGGCGAGGTACTGATCCAGTACTAAAAACCTGACGATAGAGAAGCCCCGGCCAAGGCCGGGGCTTTTTTCGTCGAGGCGGAGGATCCGGCAAGCCCTTGTTGGCTACCGCATGACGGAATATCCGCCATCGATGGGAATCGCTGACCCGGTGACGAATCGGACGCGGGCGAGGCTAGGAAGACCACCGCATCTCCTGTGGCGTGTGGTCAAATCTCGGGTTTGGCCCTTCTCGCGGCCGAAATTGCGGCATTCAGCCGGCAATGTTCTGGCTGAGACGTGTTCGAACTTTCGTCAGTGTGGCGATGTGGTGACAGCTTCCTGGATGCAACCGGGTTAAATAGTTCCAGTATTGAATTGCTCGCACCACTTGTTGAATTTGGGAAAGATCATGAAGAAAATTGCTCTCGCCGCTACCGCGCTGGCCATCGGTACCGTCAGTGCTTCCGCAGCGGATATGGCCGCCCGTTACACCAAGGCTCCCGTGGCGCCGGTCGCCGTCTACAACTGGGGCGGTTTCTATATCGGCGGTCACGTCGGTGGCGGCTGGACCAACCAGGAGTGGGTCAATACCGCTAACACCACCTTGTTTGGTGATCTCTCGCCCGGCAACGGCTTCCGTCAGCGCGGCTCGGGCGTCTTCGGTGGTGGCCACGTGGGCTACAACTGGCAAGCCAGCAACTTCGTGTTCGGTCTTGAGGGCACCGTCTCGGGCCTCGACAACCATGGCACCGTGCTCAACACCGTCTTCGGCGCCGGACTTGATGACCGGTTTAGCTGGCGCGCCGACTGGATGGCGACGATCACCGGCCGTGCCGGTATCGCGGTGAATAACAACCTGTTCTACGTCAGGGGCGGCTACGCCGGCGTCAACAACCGCTTGTCGGTGGTTGACGCGGTACCGGTGACGGGTTCGGGATCGCAGACGCAGTGGCACAACGGCTGGACCGTTGGCGCCGGCTGGGAATACGGCTTCACCCCGAACTGGATTTTCGGGCTCGAGTACAACTACGCGGCTTTTGAGACCAAGAGCTATCAGCTCGACGGCGTCGCCGCTGGGCTGTACACCTTCGATGCCAAGCCGCGCGACATTCAGTCGGCTGTCATCCGCTTGAGCTACAAGTTCGGCGCTCCGGTGGTCGCCAGGTACTGAGCAAGTAAAGTACTGAGCAAGTAGCAAGCTTTCACGCTTCACCCATAAACAAAAGCCCCGGCATCGTCCGGGGCTTTTTTCGTACGTCAGGTCTGTGAGGCACGTCAGCCCATGATCGAATATCCGCCATCGACCGGGATCGCCGTGCCGGTGAGGAAATCCGAGGCGGGCGAGGCGAGGAACACCGCGATCCCGGCAAAATCACCGATGGCGCCCCAGCGCGCCGCAGGCGTTCGCGCCAGCACCCGGTCGTGCAGGCCGTCGATCTCCTTGCGGGCGCGCTTGGTCAAATCCGTATCGATCCAGCCCGGCAGCACGGCGTTGGCCTGGATGTTGTCGGCCGCCCAGGCGCAGGCGCAGGAACGGGTGAACTGCACGATGCCGCCCTTGCTGGCGGCATAGGCCGGTGTGAAGCTGGCGCCGAAGATCGACATCATCGAGCCGATATTGATGATCTTGCCGCCGCCGGCCGCCTTCATGGCGGGATAGACCGCCTGCGAGCACAGGAAAGCGCTGGTGAGGTTGGTCTGGATCACGCTGTTCCACTCGGCGATATCGAGCGCGTCCGGCGGCTTGCGAATATTGATGCCGGCATTGTTGATGAGGATGTCGATTCGGCCGAGCTCGCCGGCGACGCGGCTGACCATGGCGGCGACCGCGACCTTGTCGGTGACGTCGGCCGCGACCGCAATCGCCTTGGCGCCGCCTTGCGCAAGCTCCGCGACCGCGGCCGCCGACTTGGCCTCGTTGCGGCCCACCACCGCGATCGCCGCACCGGCTTCTGCCAATCCCCTGGCCATGCCGAGCCCGATGCCGCCATTGCCGCCGGTGACGATGGCTACCTTGCCGGTGAGATTGAATAGTTTTGCATTCATGGTGGTTGTCCAGCTTTCTGTAGGATGGGTGGAGCGAAGCGATACCCATCAACTTTAGGCGTTGTGATTGATGGGTATCGCTTCGCTCCACCCATCCTACGAATCTAGCGGTTGCCCTGCCAGATCAGGATCAGGCCGACGGCGCCAAGCAGCGCGCCATAACCCGCCCATTGCAGTTGATTGATCATGAAGCTCGATGGCGGCCAGGGAATCGCGCCGGTGCCTTGCCCGATCCACAGCAGGCCGATGGCAAGCGCCAGAAAGCCGATGATCGAAAGTGATCTGGCCATGGATTTCCTCCTGTCGCCATTCCGGCCCTGGACGCCGTGCCGCTTATCGCGGGCCGCCGCAGGAAACCATTGCCAGCGGCGACCGTAGCTTTCGATCGAATACAAAGCAGGCCTGCTCCGCAAGGCCGGAACTCGTTGCACCGCCATTTCAAGGGCTATCATGAGCCGCAGAACGGTGATTCTCACGCTCGCGCTGGTGTTCGGCGCCATCGGCGCCTACGTGGCATGGCCGCGGCACGCGGATCTGCGCGGCTTCGAGCCGGCTGAAATCGCACGGCTGGAGACGGCGATGTGGCGCGATTATTACGACAAGCGCTATCCCGCACTGTTCTACCATCTCTACGAAATGTCGCGGACGCAGTTCGACTTCTCGCCGCTGGACAGTTTTCGGATCGCGCTGGCCGCGGCGCAGGCCGCGAAAGTCTTCCAGCCGACGCGTTCACGCGAGGCGGCCGACGCCGCGCTGCCGCCACTCGTGACTACTATCGCCTGCTCGCATCCGCCACGCCCGGCGGCTTCGACGTCGCGGAGGCGGCGCGCCTTGAACTCAATTGGTGGCAGGCGAGGCGCGAAGCCGTGGGCCCAGAACAATACGGCGTGACGGTCGCCCGCGTGGCCGCAATCACCTACGGCAAGCCGGCAGACGATCCGTCGCTCTTGGTATCAGGCATCGGCCGCGCCGAGGCGATGGCCTATCGCGACGCGCGCGGGCAGGCGATGACGGATCCGGACTGGTCCGAGATCGAGTGCCGGTTGCAGCGGGCGTACCGGTCGCTGAAGGCGGCGGTGGCAGGTGGCTAAGACGATTCGGAAGGATCCCAAATCCGAACAACAAAAAAGCCCCGGACGATGCCGGGGCTTTTGAGCTGCTGAATTAGCAGAGATCAGTACTTGGCCTGGATCGGAGCGCCGCCCCAGTTGAAGCGGTAGACCAGCGAGGTGCTGATGGTCTGCGTCCAGGGCTTGAAGGTAATTGCAGTGCCGGTCGGACCACCGCCGAAGGCAGGGGTGAACGTCGTCGGCAGGGCAATGCGATCATAGAATGCAGAGCGATACTCTGTCTTCATGAACCAGCCGGGGGCCGAGATCCCGAACAGGTCGAGATTGTTCTCGACGCCGCCGCCGATAAACCATCCATTGCGATCGAAAGAAGGCGTGGTAGCGACGTCAATACCACCAGGCACATTGAAGCTCTGAGTAGTACCCGACCACTCTGAACCGGAGTAGCCAGCGTTCACGTAAGACAACACGTTCGGAGCCACCAGATAGCCTAACCGCACACCCGCGGCATAGCTCGTCTCAAGCTTCATACGACCTTCGCTTCCGAGGAAGAAGGGATCGCTGACTGAGCCCCGGATATCTCCGAATTGCGCGTCGCCGAAAATACCGGCCACCCACCGGCCGGCGAACTGCACGTCATAGCCGCCACCGACCGTTCCGAACCAGCCGCTGCCGCCGTGCCGCTGGTCGCGGCTAAGGGCGACTCCACCGGGGAAGGTCTGCACGTTGCTATCAGCGCTCCACAGTCCGCCGCCGCCACCACCGAAGATGTAGAAGCCGGTCCAGTTGTAAAGTGGGGCCACGGGGGCCGGGGCCTTGGCGTAGGGGCGAGCCCCGAGATCCGCCGCAACAGCCGATCCGGTGAAAGCCGCTACCGCGGTCAGAGCGATCACTAACTTCTTCATTTTCAAGTCCCTCAGTCCAGAAGCGTCGAATTCGATCGCTCTTAAAGATGCGCGAGCACCCGATTCCCAAAACCCAGTGCGGTGACTATACGCAGTCCCGCTCAAAAAGCTGTTGCGGGGGGAACACAGCCACCGGAAAACGAATGACTGGAAAATGCCTGGAAAACGGGCAAATTCGGGCGCTAACCGACTGAAAGCGCCGGAAATAACCCGAAAACCGCCTCCAACTGCTGAAGTCAGACGTCCAGCAGGTCGTCGCTGGCGAATTCAGCCTTGTCGGAGATGAAGGCGAACCGCGCCTCGGCCTTGGTGCCCATCAGCCGCTCGACCGAATCGGCGGTGCCTTCGCGGTCGTCGGCCAGCAGCACCACGCGGAGCAGCGTACGCTTCGCCGGGTCCATGGTGGTTTCCTTGAGCTGCGCCGGCATCATCTCGCCTGGGCCTTTGAAGCGGTTGACCTCGACCTTGGATGCAACCCGACACGACACGGGGCGAATGCGGGACGGGTTGCCGTATCTGCTTGACGTAGTATGAATTTGCCAGGATCCGATCGTGGCGGAACACGGCAACGCGGAAGGTTTGGGAAGGCCATTCTTCGAATCAATTCCGTGGTCTCGACGTCGATGCCGCACTTGATTTGTTATTGGCGCTCAAGTCGCCAAGAGCCTCCAAGATCTCAGTCCGCTGCGGAGCGTCGGATTGCACAAATTGAAAGGCGCCCGGAAGAAGCAGTGGGCCATGACGGTGAATGACCGCTGGCGTATCTGCTTCGAATTCCGCGCGGGCGATGCTTTCGACGTCGAGATCGTCGACTACCACAAGGGGTAAGACATGGCTCCCGCGATCCATCCAGGCCGGCTTCTGAAGCGCGAACTCGAAGCCCGCAAGCTCAGCGCCAATCGTTTGGCGCTGGACCTCGGCGTCCCGTCGGGGCGCATCACCGACATTCTCAATGGAAGGCGCTCGATATCGGCAGATACGGCCGTGCGGCTCGGCCGCTATTTCGGCAACAATCCGCAGTTCTGGCTCGATTTGCAGGGCCAGTACGATATTGCCGTGATTGAACGGGACAAGGGGGCCGACATCAGCAGGCGGGTCAGGCCCGCAGATGCGGCCTGACTAGACGTCCAGCAAATCGTCGCTGGCGAATTCCGCCTTGTCGGAAATGAAGGCGAACCGCGCCTCGGCCTTGGTCCCCATCAGCCGCTCGACCGAATCGGCGGTGCCTTCGCGGTCGTCGGCCAGCAGCACCACGCGGAGCAGCGTGCGCTTCGCCGGGTCCATGGTGGTTTCCTTGAGCTGCGCCGGCATCATCTCGCCGAGGCCTTTGAAGCGGCCGACATCGACCTTGGCGTTGGCGTTGAACTCGCTCTTCAACAGCGTGTCCTTGTGGGCTTCGTCGCGGGCGTAAACCGTCTTGGCGCCATGGGTGAGGCGATAGAGCGGCGGCACCGCCAGATAGAGATGCCCCTCGTCGATCAGCCGCGGCGTTTGCCGGTAGAAGAACGTGATCAAGAGCGAGGCGATGTGCGCGCCGTCGACGTCGGCGTCGGTCATGATGATGATGCGGGAATAGCGCAGGTCTTCTTCGCGATAATGCGCCAGCGTCCCGCAGCCGATCGCCTGCATCAGGTCGGAGAGCTGCGCATTCGCCGTCAGCTTGTCCTTGCCGGCGGAGGCGACGTTGAGGATTTTTCCGCGCAAGGGGAGGATAGCTTGCGTCTTGCGGTCGCGCGCCTGTTTCGCGCTGCCGCCGGCCGAGTCGCCCTCGACGATGAACAGCTCGGAGCCTTCGGTGGCCGTGTTGGTGCAATCGGCGAGCTTGCCGGGCAGGCGGAGCTTCTTCACCGCGGTCTTGCGTGACGTCTCCTTTTCGGCGCGGCGGCGCAGCCGTTCGTCGGCGCGCTCGATGACGAAATCCAGCAGCTTGTTGGCCTGCAGCGGATTGCCCGACAGCCAGTGATCGAACGGATCCTTGATCGCCTGCTCGACGATCTTCTGCGCCTCCGCCGTGGCCAGCCGGTCCTTGGTCTGGCCCTGGAATTCCGGCTCGCGCACGAACACCGAGAGCATGACGGCAGCGCCCACCATGACGTCTTCCGACGTGATCGGGGCGGCGCGCTTGCCCTGGCCGATGCGCTCGGCGTGGTCTTTCAGGCCGCGCAGCATCGCGCTGCGCATGCCGGACTCGTGCGTGCCGCCGTCGGGCGTCGGCACGGTGTTGCAGTAGGAGGAGAGGAAACCGTCGGCATCCGCGGTCCACGCCACCGCCCATTCGCAGGCGCCATGGGCGCCGTTGCGTCCCGACTTGCCGGAGAAGATATCCGGATGAACCAGCGTATCGGCGTGAATGGCGGCGGCGAGATAGTCCTTCAGGCCGCCCGGGAAATGGAAACTATCCTCGGCCGGCACATCCTCGATGCCCTTCAACAGCGCGGGATCGCAGCGCCAGCGGATCTCGACGCCGCCGAACAGATAGGCTTTCGAGCGCGTCATCTTGAACAGCCGCTGCGGCTTGAAGACGGCCTTGGCGCCGAAGATATCGCTGTCGGGCTTGAAGCGGATGCGGGTGCCGCGGCGGTTGTTGATCTTGCCGAGGTCTTCGAGCTTGCCCTTGGGATGGCCGCGCTCGAAACTCATCCGGTAGAGTTTCTGGCTGCGCGCGACTTCCACCTCGAGACGTGAGGAGAGGGCGTTGACCACGGAGACGCCGACGCCGTGCAGGCCGCCCGAGGTCTCGTAGACCTTGGAGTCGAACTTGCCGCCGGAATGCAGCGTGCACATGATGACTTCGAGCGCGGACTTCTTCGGAAATTTCGGATGCGGATCGACCGGGATGCCGCGGCCGTTATCGGTCACGGTCAAGAAGCCGTCGGTGCTCAATTCCACTTCGATGAACGAGGCATGCCCGGCAAGCGCCTCGTCCATGGCGTTGTCGATGACTTCGGCGAACAGATGGTGCAGCGCCTTTTCGTCGGTGCCGCCGATATACATGCCGGGGCGGCGGCGCACCGGCTCCAATCCTTCCAGCACCTCGATGTCGGCCGCGGTATAGCCAGCCTCGGCGCTGGTCGCCCGCGAGGCGGCCTTGGGCGCAGCGCGGCCCTTCGGTTCCGCTCCAAAGAGGTCGTTGGCTGATTTAGGTTTTGTAGCTGATTTCAATGGCTTGGACATGGCTCTTCGTATGTTGCGCGCGGCGCGCGGCAGCGAATCGGTTGCTGTGACTATGCCACGGATGGGCTCAAAAAGTGACGGCTCATGCCGGGCAGGGTGCGTCCTTGCGGGAAGCGGCAGCCATTAAGCGGACCGCGTTCGATTAACAATAACCAAGCCGATCGGGGTGACCGAACTTGCCTTCAGCCTTGGGTTGCGTGAAGGTTGCGGTGGGCAGGGGAAAAAATCCAATGATCAGATTGCTGTTGGCCGCCGCACTCGCGGCGCCGTGTGTTGGCTGCGCGTCGGTGACGCGTGGAACGACCGAGAACATTTCCATTGCGAGCACGCCCTCAGGCGCCACCGCCGAGGTCTCCGGGCTGGATGCACCGACCGCCTGCGTTACCCCGTGCGTGGTCGTGGCCAAGCGCAGCGCCGACATCACGGTGACCGTCAACAAGGAGGGGTATGAGCCGCAGATCATCCCGCTCACCAAGGAAGTTCCGGGCACGGGCGCGGCGGGCTTCGCCGGCAACCTTTTGCTTGGCGGGTTGGTCGGCATGGGCGTCGATGCGGCCACCGGTGCTGCGCTGGATCACAAGCCGAATCCTGTGATCGTGACTCTGCAACCGACCGCTCCTGCATCGCCGCGTCCGGCGAAACCGCGCCCGCCCAGGCGGCCACCGCCGCCCCAGAGCTGATCGCACCACTCACATCCGGCGGTAAGTGCGTTCACGCGCCGGCCCCCGGCTTTGTGACTTGATGTCGCGGAAGGGGCTGGCTTACCTGTTCTTCCCGGCGGAACCGGTAGAAGGGTTCAAAGACAGGAATCGGGGCGGAAAGGGCTCGGAATGGATGATTATGTGCGCGCTCTGGCTGATTTCGTGCGCGACAATCAGGTCTGGGCCGCCCCGATCGTCCTGGTGCTGGCCTTCGGCGAATCGCTTGCGTTCGTCTCGCTGCTGGTGCCGGCCTGGGGCGCGCTGGTCGCGATCGGCGCGCTGATCGGCGTCAGCGGCATCAGCTTCTGGCCGGTCTGGCTGGCAGGCGGGATCGGCGCAGCGCTCGGCGATTGGGTCTCCTACTGGATCGGCTTCAAGTACAAGGAACACGTCGCAGAGATGTGGCCGCTGTCACGCTATCCGGGAATCCTGCTGCGCGGGGAGGACTTCGTGAAAAAATGGGGCGTGCCCTCGATCTTCATCGGCCGGTTCTTCGGGCCGCTGCGGGCCTCGGTGCCGCTCGCCGCCGGCATTTTCGAGATGTCCTACTGGCCGTTCCAGGTCGCCAATTTCGTCTCGGCGCTGGTCTGGTCGGCCGCGCTGCTGCTGGTCGGCGACGTGATGGGGAAGATCGCTGAATGGCTGTTTCGGGCGGCGTAGGGGCAGGCCGGAATAAGCTGATGACGGGGATGTTAGCCCCATACGTGGATCGGAGCCGTCTTCGCGTTGCTGTCGCGAAGCCGTCGTCGCCGTATCGCAGAATCGCTGATAGATGCGGCGGCAACCGAACCAAGGGCACGCATCAGGCGGGTATCCCGCCATCGCATCCATCATCTCACTGGGAAGACATCACCATGGAATTGACACGTCGTCACGCACTCGCCGGCGCCGCCGCGCTCGCCGCCACGCCGCTGTTGCCGCAAGCGCCCGCAAGGGCGGCTGCCCCTGTGGCGGACAAGCAGGCGCCGAGCTTCTATCGCTACAAGGTGGGCGATGCCCAGGTGACGGCGATTTCGGATGGCGTCAACAATTTCGCGCTGTCTGACACGTTCGTGCTCAACGCCAAGAAGGACGAAGTCAACGCGGCGCTGGAAAAGGCCTTCATGCCGAAGGACAAGATGTCGATCCAGTTCGCGCCGCTCGTCATCAATACCGGCGGCAAGCTCGTGGTGGTCGATACCGGGAACGGCGCCGCCGCCTTTGCATCGAGCAAGGGCAATGTCGGGCAGTTCGGCGCCAACATGGTTGCCGCGGGTTTCGACCCCAAGGCGGTCGACATCGTCGTGATCTCGCACTTCCACGGCGACCACATCAACGGCCTTTTGACCGCCGAGAACACGCCGGCTTTCCCCAATGCCGAGGTGCTGGTGCCGGCGGCGGAATGGAAATACTTCATGGATGAGGGCGAGATGAGCCGAGCGCCCGAAGGGCGGATGCAGACCAACTTCAAGAACGTCCGCCGCGTGTTCGAGGCGGGGCTGAAGAAGAAGGTGACACCCTACGAGTGGGGCGAGGAAATCGCTCCCGGACTGACGGCGATGGAAACCATCGGTCACACGCCGGGCCACACCTCCCACGTTCTCGCATCCGGCTCGGACAAGGTGTTCATCCAGGCCGACGTCACCAACGTCCCGGCGCTGTTTGTCACCAATCCGGGCTGGCACCAGCAGTTCGACCAGGATCCGGCGCTGGCGGAAAAGACCCGCCGGCGGGTCTACGACATGCTGGTCGCCGACAAGATGCGGGTCCAGGGCTTCCACTATCCGTTCCCGGCCAACGGTTTCGTCGAGAAGGACGGCAACGGTTACCGGCTGATTCCGGCGCCGTGGAATCCGGTGATCTGACGCCAGACCCTGCCGGAATGGCAGTCATAACTTGACGCCGGGCGGGCGCGGCCTTATAGCCGCGCCCATGAATATCGTCGCGACCATGACCATCGCTCGCCGCCGCCGCATTATCGCGGTATGGGCGGACGCCTGCGTTTGAGATCGTCGCCCCTGCCGCCGGATCGGGTCCCGCGGCTACTTCCTTTCCCAGAAAACGCGGTCTGAACTGGCGGCTCCTACGTCAAGCAGGAGTTTGAGATGTATACGCCTCCACCGTTCAAGTCCGACCGCGCCGCGAGCCTCGCGTTCGCGGATGCGCGCGGCTTCGGTTTGGCTTGCGCGTGGGACGGCAAGAAGCCGGTCGCCTCGTCGCTGCCGTTTTATCTGACATCGGACAATGACGGCACGCCGCGCGCGCTGTTTCATGTCGCCCGTCACAATCCGCTGGTAAAGCTCGCGGACGGGACGACGTCCTGGCTGCTGGCCGTCAACGGTGCGGACACCTATGTGTCGCCGGACTGGTATGTCTCGCCTGACCAAGTGCCGACCTGGCTCTATCAGGCGGTGCATCTCACGGGTCCGGTGCGCAAACTGTCCGACGACGAACTCGCTGATCAGATCGACACGCTCAGCGCCAAGTTCGAGGGACGGCTGTTGCCGAAGAAGCCCTGGCTGTCGTCGAAGATGACGGCCGGGCGGCTGGAGGCGATGAAGAAGGCGATTGTGGGCATGGTGATGACAGTCGAGGAGATCGAAGGCAGCTTCAAGCTGAACCAGCACAAGTCCGACGCCGACTATACGGCGCTGAACCAGGCGCTGGCCTCGCAAGGCGACGCAGACGCGCGCGCCATTGCAGGGCTGATGCGCGCCGCGCGACCGCTGGCTTTCGCCGCGGTTGCGGTACAAGACAATCAAACGATGACGCCTGAAAGGAGCGTGTGATGAGCTCGAAGAAGAAGATCGGCATTCTCGGCGCGTCCGGCTACACCGGAGCCGACGCGGTGCGCCTGTTGGCGCGGCATCCGAATGCCGAGATCACCGCGCTCACCGCCAATACCCACGCCGGCAAGTCGATGGGCGACGTGTTTCCGCATTTCTTCATGCTGGATCTGCCGAGGCTCGTGGAATGGGAAAAGGTCGACTGGACCAGCCTCGACGCGGTGTTCTGCGGGCTGCCGCACGGCACCACGCAGGACATCATCGCCGCGGTCCTCAAGGCCAATCCCAGGATCAAGGCCCTCGACATGTCCGCCGATTTCCGGCTGCGGAACAAGGACACCTATGCGCAATGGTACGGCCATGAGCACCGGGCGCTCGAACTGCAGGGCGAGGCCGTCTATGGCCTGACCGAATTCTACCGGGAGAAGATCGCGGCCGCGCGGCTGGTCGCCTGTCCCGGCTGCTATCCGACGGCGGCGCTGCTGGCGCTGGTGCCGCTTGCCAAAGCCAAGCTGATCGACGTCGACGATATCGTCATCGACGCGAAATCGGGCGTCACCGGCGCCGGACGCGGGCTGAAGCAGAACACGCTGTTCAGCGAGGCGGGCGAGGGGCTGTCGCCCTATTCGGTCGGCACCCACCGGCACGCGCCTGAAATCGAGCAGGAGATCGGCGTCGCCGCCGGCTCCGCGGTGACGGTCAACTTCACGCCGCATCTGATTCCGATGGCGCGGGGCGAACTCTGCACGTCCTACGTCAAGCTCAACGGCGCGACGCCTGATGACCTGCGGGCCGCGCTGGAGAAAGCCTACGCCAATGAGCCCTTCGTGCATGTCGCGAAAAAGGGCGTGCTGCCGCAGACCCAGAACGTGCGCGGCTCCAACTATGTGCAGATCGGCGTCGTCGCCGACCGCATCAAGAATCGCGCCATCGTGATTTCCACGCTCGACAACCTAGTGAAAGGTTCGGCCGGACAGGCGATCCAGAACATGAACCTGATGTTCGACCTGCCCGAAATCGCCGGGCTGGAACAGATCGCGCTGTTTCCGTGACACGAGGTGCCGCGGTGGACGACGCGACGCTGCAGTTTTACAGCGGTAATGCCGAGGCCTATGCCGCGCGCACGTTCACCTCGCGCCAGGCGCGGCTGATGGCGTTCCTGGCGCAGCTTCCGCCGGGCGCTTCCATTCTCGAACTCGGCTGTGGCGCCGGCGGCGACACCGCCGAAATGCTGGCGCGTGGGTTCGATGTCCGCCCGACCGACGGCTCGCCGGAAATGGCGGCCATCGCCTCAAAGCATCTCGGCCGCACCGTCGAGACGCTGCTGTTTCACGACCTCGACGAGGTCGCGGCCTATGACGCCGTTTGGGCCAATGCCTGCCTGCTGCACGTTCCCCGCAACCAGCTTGCTGACGTTCTGAGGTTGATCTGGCGTGCGCTGAAGCCTGCGGGCTATTTCTTCGCCAGCTACAAGGCCGGCGATGGCGACGGCCGCGACACGCTCAATCGCTACTACAACTATCCGTCGCCGGACTGGCTGCGCGCGACCTACGCCGAGGCGGGGAACTGGAACTCGTTGTCGATCGAGAGCGGCGAAGTCAAAGGATTCGATGACAAGATGGCGTCGATGCTGTTTGTCGTGGCTCGAAAAGGCGATTGAAGAACGGCTTCTAAGCCCGCGATATTGCCCGGATATTGCCGCAGTTGGTCGCGTGAGAGAAATCCCCGGAGGATGTGGCTGCTCGGCTACAGCTTTAAGATAGGAATCCGGTAAGGCTCATGGTGAGCACCGGCAGCACGTTTGTCGAATGTGTTGGGAATGCCGGACTGGGAACGTCGTAATGAAAATGAAGAAGTACCTGTTGGCGACCGCTCTCGTTGGCCTGGGATCCGCTCCGACGCTCGCCGCAGACCTCGCCGCCCGGCCTTACACCAAAGCGCCAGCACTGGCAGCCGTCTATGACTGGACCGGCTTTTATATCGGCGTCAACGCGGGCGGAGGGGTCGGGCGCGATCGGACGCAGCATCAGCCGCTTCCAGGGCAAGACTATTCGCTTTACCTGCAGCCCCAGGGCGCGCTCGGTGGCGTCCAGCTTGGATACAACTGGCAGACGAATTCCGTGCTCGGGCCGATCGTCTTCGGTGTTGAAGCGGATCTCCAGGGAGCCGGCCTCAGCGACGACCGCACCAATCTGAATTTCGGCGGCGGCTTGCTTACGAACTACAGCCAGAAGCTCGACTGGTTTGGAACTGTTCGCGGGCGTGTCGGCTTGGCCAAGGGACCGGTGTTGAGCTACGTCACGGCCGGCTTTGCCTATGGCGACGTTAACACCACGATAACTCAATCGGGGCCGGGTCCGGTTCCAGTGACGTTTTCAACCGATCGTACCCAGGGTGGATGGGTGGTGGGCAGTGGCGTGGAGGCAGCGCTCGGCGGCAACTGGACCGGAAAGATCGAACATCTCTATCTGAATCTCGGCAACCGGACCGACTTCGCCGCACCCTTGTTCTTCCCAAGCAACGTCAATACCGAGATCCGCCAAAATATCTTCCGCGCCGGCCTGAACTACCGGATCGGCGGCAACTCGAATTACCAGCCGGTGGCTGCGGCCAATTGGAGCGGTTTCTATCTCGGCGGCAATTTCGGGTCCGGCTATGGCCGCGACCGAAGCTCACTGAGCGTGCCGATTGGCCCGTTCGTGGACACCTTCAACCTGGCCCCCGACGGTTTCATTGGCGGCGTGCAGGCGGGCTACAACTGGCAGGCCGCTAACTGGGTGTTCGGCGTTGAGGCCGATATCCAGGGTTCGACCCTGCAAGACGACAAGACGTGTGTATTGACCTGCAGCGCGGGCGTATCCGCCGCTTACGATGCCAAGCTACCGTGGTTCGGCACCGTTCGGGGCCGCCTTGGTTATTCGGTCGGATCGACACTGTTCTATGCAACGGGCGGTTACGCCTACGGCAACGTCAAGACCAGCGTCACGACGAATTTGGGCGCCGGCATCGTGTCGAACACGTTCGAGACGACCAGGAGCGGCTGGACCGCGGGCGCCGGCATCGAAACGCCGTTCACCCTGCTCGGATTGCTCGGCCCGAACCCGAACTGGACCACCAAGACCGAATATCTGTATGTCGATCTCGGCACCAACTCCGACAATTTCATCATCGGCGCGACTCCGGCAACGACCACCCGTTCTGTCACCGAGCATGTCTTCCGCACCGGCATCAACTACCACTTCAACTCGCCTGTCGTTGCGAAGTACTGAGCGCTGTTTCAGAGGCGCCAACGAAAAACCCCGGGGCCAAGCTCCGGGGTTTTGCCTTTGTTTCGCGTGCAGGAAGGTTTCAAACCACCCTGAAGATCGCCAGCGCCAGCACGACTTGCGCCAGGAAGCCGACGGTGAAGGCCAGCGTGCGGAAGATCGGCAGGCCCAGCGTGTAGACGATCAGATGCGCGACACGCGACCAGAAATAGACGGCGCAGGCCATCACGGTCCATCTGTCGGAATAGTCGATGACGTTGAGGATCAGCACCAGCGGCGCGAAGATGATCAAATTCTCGACCGCATTGTCGTGCGCGAACATCAGCCGGTTGGCCCAGTCTGCTTGCGGCTTGTCGTTGCGCGAAGGGTTGGCCATGCCACCGGAGAAGCCGCGCACCTGATAGCGATTGATCATGTAGGGGATCCACATCAGTCCGGTCAAAATCACGGTCAGCGTCAGCCAGAACAATTCGCGCGTGATTGGTTGCGTCATCGGTTTCCCCTCAATCGATTTCGATTCCCGGCACGGGATATCAGGTTATACCCAACCGCCCGCATCAGCGCTATGCGCGGACCTTGACGTAGCTGCCGGGTGCGTCCTCGATCGGCGGCATCTCCTCGGAGCCGACGGCGCGCGCGGGTACCTGCTCGGCGTCCAGGTCCTCCAGCCATTGCCGCCAGTCCGGCCACCAGGAGCCCTTGTGCTCGGTCGCGTTCTTCAGCCAGTCAGCGAGCGTGACGTCCTTGACGTTGTCGTTGGTCCAGTACTGGTACTTGCCCGCCGCCGGCGGGTTCACCACGCCGGCGATGTGGCCGGAGCCGGACAGCACATATTTCACCGGGCCGCCGAAGAACTGCGAGCCGTAGAGCACGGAGTCTGCTGGCGCGATGTGATCCTCGCGGGTTGCCAGATTGTAGACGGGCACCTTGACCTTCGACAGGTCGAGCAGCGTGTTGTCGAGCACCATGCTGCCGGAGGAGAGCCGGTTCTCTAGATAGCAGTTGCGCAAATAGTAGGAATGGTTGGCCGCCGGCATCCGCGTGGCGTCGGAATTCCAGTGCAGCAGGTCGAATGAGGAGGGCGCCTGTCCCTTCAGATAGTTGCTGACGACATAGGACCAGATCAGGTCGTTGGAGCGCAGCATGTTGAAGGCCATCGCCATCCTGCTGCCTTCGAGCACGCCGGCCGCCTGCATGTCGCGCTCGAGCGCCGAGATCTGGTCTTCATCGACGAACACCAGGAGATCGCCGGCATGGGTGAAGTCGACCTGCGCCGCAAAGAATGTCGCCGAGGTGACGCGCTGGCGCCGCTTCTCCGCGAGCCATGCCAGCGTGGAGGCGAGCAGCGTGCCGCCGACGCAGTAACCGGCGGTGTGGACCTTCATCTCGCCCGTCACCTTTTCGATGATGTCCATCGCGGTGAGCGGGCCTTCCTTCATGTAGTCGTCAAACGTCTTCTTGCCGAGTTCCTTGTCGGGATTGACCCAGGAGATCACGAACACGGTGATGCCCTGGTCGACGCACCATTTGATGTAGGATTTTTCCGGCTTGAGATCGAGAATGTAGAACTTGTTGATCCAGGGGGGCACGATCAGGAGCGGCGTGCGTAGCACCGTCTCCGTGGCCGGCGTGTACTGGATGAGCTGCATCAGCTCGTTCTGGAAGATTACCTTGCCCGGCGTCGTCGCCATGTTGACGCCGACGACGAGGTTCGACGGGTCGGACTGGCGTATGCGCAGCGCGCCGCGTCCGGCTTCGATGTCTTCGGCGAGCATCTTCATGCCGCGCACGAGATTGGCACCGTTCGAAGCCAGCGTCTCGCGCAGCACTTCCGGATTGGTGAAGACAAAATTCGACGGCGCGATCGCGTTGGTGATCTGCTGAACGTAGAACTCGGCCTTCTTGCGCGTATGCGGATCGAGACCGTCGGCGTTCTTCACCAGCGCCTCGGCCCATTGCGTGGTGAGCAGATAGAGTTGCAGGACGAAATCGAAGAACTGGTTCGATTTCCACTCGGGATCCTTGAAACGCTTGTCGCGCGGCGACGGCTCGATCGCGGGCGTGGTCTGTTCTCCGGCCATGCGGCGCGCCGCCGAGCCCCAGAGATCGAGATAGGCCTTGCCGATTTTGGTCTGCAGCTCCGCGGCGCGTTCCTGGTCGGAGAGCCAGTATTCCGCGACCACAGAGAACGTCTTGATGACCTCACCGATTTCGCTGGGCGGCTTGTCCTTCGGTTCCCCGCCCTCGCGCGGCTTGAGATAGGCCGCGAGCGCCTGGCCGCTCGTCTCCATCGCCCTGGCGATGTTCATGGCGAAGGCTTCGGGATCGAATGTTTTCGAAGCCTGGGTTTCGGTGTTGACGTCACTCATATCAAGGACACTATAGCTTCGTTTCGCGTTCGTCACCGCGTGGATTGATGGCAAGAGGGTTCGCGGTTAACCCTGTTGCACTGCGATAAAGTTTGCGTGTTCAGACACATTGCACACATTGCGGCCGCACCTGTCACATTTGCTCTTTGGGCTTTAATCGTTTCGGGCGACAATGGTTTGAACGGTTACAGCGAAATCAACGCCGCGGGACAGCTTGGCGTTGCAAAGCTCGTACCACCGCATAGATGCGATCGTGTTGCGCGCGTGGTGCTCAGGTAGTTGGGGATTTTCGGAACGGATGCCGGTCACTCGGACGATAAGACTGTGGTCGATTGCCGCGCTGTTCGCGTCGGCATTTGCGCTTGGCGGCTGCTCGACACAGATCGCGGACATGCCGGGCCTTGGCGTGCCGGCTGGCGCGCCCGAGCGTCCGAAGGAAGCCGGTGGCTATCTACCGGTGCATGACCTGCCGCCGGACCGCAACGAGGAGGCGATGAAGCCGGCCGAACTGGCTAAAATTCAGTCAGAATTGACGGCCGCCCGCGACCGTCAGGCGACGGCTTCCACCCCTCCTTCAAAGCCGGCCAAGAAGTAAGAAGGTCGTTGTTTTGAAGCGCTATTCTGGCGCGAAACGGCCGGCCCGGACCAGGTCCGGCGCGGGGCGTTGCTCGAAACACCCATAAAAACTGGCGCTGCCGGGCTCCCGTGGTAAAAGAACCCAATTCAACCGCATTGCGGGTCCGGAGCGTTTAAGGACCTCGCGCCTGAATTCGCTCTAAATCCTTGATTGAGCGCGACTTCTGACCGAAACCCAAACCGGTTTCGATAGCCGCGAAGGTTCCGTCCGATTCTGTCCCGCCGGTTGTCGGAGCAAGGGTCCCATGGAAGATTTTTATCGCATCCGCCGTCTGCCGCCTTACGTGTTCGAGAAGGTCAACCAGGCCAAGGCGGCCGCGCGCAATGCCGGGGCCGACATCATCGATATGGGCATGGGCAATCCGGACCTGCCGACGCCGCCCCATGTGCTGGAGAAGCTGAAGGAGACGCTCGGCAAGCCGCGGACCGATCGCTACTCGGCCTCACGCGGCATCAACGGCCTGCGCAAGGCGCAAGCCGCCTATTACGGGCGGCGGTTCGGCGTAAAACTCAATCCGGACACCCAGGTCGTGGCGACGCTGGGATCGAAGGAGGGCTTTGCCAATGTGGCGCAGGCGATCACCGCGCCCGGCGACGTCGTGCTGTGCCCCAATCCGAGCTATCCGATTCACGCCTTCGGTTTCCTGATGGCGGGCGGCGTGATCCGCTCGGTGCCGTCGGAACCGACGCCGCAGTTTTTCGAGGCGGTGGAACGCGCGATCATCCATTCGATCCCGAAGCCGATCGCGCTGATCGTCTGCTATCCCTCCAATCCCACCGCCTATGTCGCCGACCTCGATTTCTACCGGGATCTTGTGGCGTTCGCGAAGAAGCATGAGATCTTCATCCTGTCGGATCTGGCCTATGCCGAAGTCTATTTCGACGACAACAATCCGCCGCCCTCGGTGCTGCAGGTTCCCGGCGCGATCGACGTCACGGTCGAGTTCACCTCGATGTCGAAGACATTCTCGATGGCGGGCTGGCGCATGGGCTTTGCCGTCGGCAACGAGCGGATCATCGCCGCGCTGGCGCGGGTGAAATCCTATCTCGACTATGGCGCGTTCACGCCCATTCAAGTTGCCGCCACCGCCGCGCTGAACGGACCGGACGATTGCATCAAGGAAATGCGCGACACCTACCGCAAGCGCCGCGACGCGCTGGTCGAATCGTTTGGCCGGGCGGGCTGGGAAATTCCGCCGCCGCAGGCCTCGATGTTCGCCTGGGCGCCGCTGCCCAAGACCTTCGAGGCCGTCGGCAGCATGCAGTTCGCGACCCTGATGGTGGAGAAGTCAGGCGTGGTGGTTTCGCCCGGCGTCGCCTTCGGCGAGCATGGCGAGGGCTATGTCCGCATCGCCATGGTGGAAAACGAGCAACGTATCCGCCAGGCCGCACGCGGGGTGCGCCGCTTCCTTGAAAGCGGCATTGAAACGTTGCACAACGTGGTTCCTCTCGCCAACCGGCGCTAATTCCTTTTATTGCAGGTTCTCTCATTCATGGTCGCACCCCTTAGAGTGGGTATCGCGGGGCTCGGCACTGTTGGCGCCGAAGTCGTCCGCCTCATCGGAGAGCAGTCGCGGATGCTGTCCGAGCGCAGCGGGCGCGGCGTGCGCGTCGTTGCCGTCACCGCGCGCTCGAAAGCGAAAAAGCGCGCGCTGGACCTGCGCGGCGTCGACTGGGCCAAGAGCCCGCTGGCGCTGGCCTCTGATCCCAACGTCGATTGCTTCGTCGAACTGATGGGCGGCTCCAGTGAGCCGGCGCTGTCGGCGATCGAGGCCGCGCTGAAGTCCGGCAAGTCGGTGGTAACCGCCAACAAGGCGCTGATCGCCAAGCACGGAATTCGGCTGGCGAAGGCCGCCGAGAAGCATGGCGGCGCCCTGAACTTCGAGGCGGCGGTAGGCGCGGCCATCCCGGTCATCAAGACGCTTCGCGAGGGGCTTGCCGGCACCGGCGTCAACCGCGTCTACGGCATCCTCAACGGCACCTGCAATTACATCCTGACCCGGATGGAGCAGGAGGGGCTATCGTTTGCCGAATGCCTGAAGGATGCGCAGCGGCTCGGCTATGCCGAGGCCAATCCGTCGTTCGACGTCGACGGCCACGATACCGCGCAGAAGCTTGCGATCCTGGCGAGCCTCGCCTTCGGCACCAAGGTGGCGCAGAGCGCGGTTTATGTGGAAGGCATCTCCTCGATCGCGCCGGAAGATCTGCGCGCGGCCGAGGAGCTCGGCTACCGCGTCAAACTGCTTGGCGTGGCGGTACGGACCGCCAAGGGCATCGAGCAACGCGTGCATCCGACCATGGTGCCGAAATCATCCTCGATCGCGCAGGTGATGGGTGTTACAAACGCGGTGACTATCGATGGCGAAGGCATTCCTCCGATCACGCTGGTGGGACCGGGCGCCGGAGGCGCTGCGACCGCGTCTGCCGTCGTTGCCGATATCGCCGATGTGGCGCGCGGCATTCGCGCCAAACCCTTCGGGCGTCCGGTGGAGCGGCTGCGCGAAACCAGCAAGGCGCCGATGGAGCGCCACGAGGGCGGCTACTACATCCGCCTGATGGCGCGCGATCTTGCCGGCACCGCTGCCACCATCGCCACCCGCCTCGCCGAACAGAAGATTTCGCTGGAATCGATCGTGCAGCGGCATCCCGAAGGTGTCGACCTGAACGGCGCCACGAAAAAAGCGTCACCCGTTCCGGTGATCCTGATTACCTACGCCACTTCCGAGGACGCGGTCTATCGTGCGCTGGAAGCCGTTCAGCGCGACAAGGTGATCAGCGGCCGGCCGCAGGTGATACGGATCGAAAAGAACTGACGCGGGATCTGAACGGATCGCGCGCCAAAGCATTGATTGCGGGCCGAAAGGCCTGTGCAGGTTCAAAGGAGTAAGCCGATGTCGACCCATATTTCCGTTCCGCCGCAGCTATTGCTCGAGCGCATTCTCACGCTCGAAATCGTGCGGGTGACGGAGCGCGCGGCGGTTTCGGCCGCGCGGCTGCGCGGCCACGGCCAGGAGAAGGCGGCCGACCAGGCTGCGGTCGATGCGATGCGCCGCGAGCTCAACAAGCTGCCGATCGAAGGCACCGTCGTGATCGGCGAAGGCGAGCGCGACGAGGCGCCGATGTTGTTCATCGGCGAGAAGGTCGGGCTGAATGCCGGTCCGCAGGTCGATATCGCCGTCGATCCGCTGGAAGGCACGACGCTTTGCGCCAAGAACATGCCGGGCGCAATCGCGACCATGGCGATGGCCGACGGCGGCACGCTGTTGCACGCGCCTGACGTCTATATGGAGAAGCTTGCGGTCGGCCCGGGCTACGCCAAGGGCGTGGTCGAGCTCGACGCGTCGCCTGCCGACAATGTCCGCCGGCTGGCGAAAGCCAAAGGCGTCGAGCCAGGCGCGATCACGGTGCTGGTGCTGGATCGCCCGCGCCACGCTGATATCATCGCCAGCATCCGCTCGACCGGCGCCGCGGTGCGGCTGATCACCGACGGCGACGTGGCCGGCGTGATCCATTGTGCCGATCCCGATAACACCGGCGTCGACATGTATATCGGCACCGGCGGCGCGCCCGAGGGCGTGCTGGCGGCAGCGGCGCTGCGCTGCATCGGCGGCCAGATGCAGTGCAGGCTGATCCTCGACAGCGAGGAGAAGCGCGAGCGCGCGCACAAGATGGGCGTGACCGATCCGAAGATGATCTACGGCATCGAGGACATGGTGCGGGGCGACTGCCTGTTTGCGGCAACCGGCGTCACGACGGGCTCGCTGCTCACAGGCGTCAAATTCCGCAAGGATGGTGTGATCGAGACCGAAACGGTGGTGATGCGCTCGGTGACCGGCACGGTGCGCTACATCAAGGCCGAACACCGGCAGCTCGACAAGTTCCATTTGGATTGAGCTGGGAGGGCTCGCATGTCCGACATATCGGCGGTGAAGGCGCTGGTGTTCGACGTGTTCGGCACCGTCGTCGACTGGCGCACCAGCCTCATCAACGATTTCACACTGTGGTCGGAGACCTCGGGCATCAAGGCGGACTGGACCGCTTTGGTCGACGGCTGGCGCGGCGTCTACATGGCCTCGATGGACGAGGTCCGAAAGCATCCCGAGCGTGGCTATCAGATCCTGGACACGCTGCACCGGCAATCGCTGGAAAAACTGGTCGCAGATATGTCGATCAAGGGACTGAGCGACGCCGATCTGCATTACCTCACCATGGGCTGGCACCGCCTGCACCCCTGGCCCGACAGCGTGCCCGGCCTGACGCGCCTGAAGAAGAAATACATCATCTCGCCGCTCTCCAACGGCAATGTCGCGCTGCTCACCAACATGGCAAAGTTCGCCGGCCTGCCGTGGGATCTCGTCATGTCGGCGGAATTGTTCGAGCACTACAAGCCCGATCCCGAAACCTATCTCGGCGCCGCCAAATTGCTCTGCCTGCCACCGGAGCAGGTCATGATGGTCGCCGCCCACAACAGCGATCTGAAAGCAGCACAGCAGAACGGCCTCAAGACCGCGTTCGTCGCGCGTCCCACCGAATACGGCCCGCACCAGAAGTATGATTTCGAGGCCAAGGGCGACTGGGACATCGTCGCCAGGGATTTTGGCGAGATCGCCGACCGGCTGGGATGCTAGTCCTTACTCGTGGCCCGGACGTAGGATGGGTGGAGCGCAGCGATACCCATCACCTCCGCACACTCCAGCTCGTAGGATGGGTTGAGCCCCTTTGCGAAACCCATCACCTTCGCGCACCGCAGTCGATGGGTATCGCTTCGCTCCACCCATCCTACGCACTGCGTCGCCGCGTGCCTTGTGACGCGCAACCTCACACAGTGCGCTTTGCCAGTATCGAACGCATCTGTTCGTCCGTGGCGAACTCACCCCGGGCGATCTCCGTATCAGCTTCGGCGAGGTCGGCGCGTTCCTCGGACGTCAACCGAATAACGGGTTGCTCCTCGCCGGCCACCTGCAAAAGCAGGCGCGCAAGGTCTTCCTGCACATCCGGGGGGAGGGCACGTACGCTGTCGACCGCATGTTCAAGCAGTTTGGTCATGGTTGAAAGATAGACATTTCCCCAGCAGGGCGGAAGGATTTCAAGGGGAATCTTTGCGCCTTATTTTGCGCCGATGCTTCCTGTCACAATAGCGCAACCTATCCCGCCCCCTGAATCACCCCGAACCAGCCGAGGCCCCTATACGTCTCGTAGCCCGGCGTGGCGTGGAACGCGACCAGTGCGCCGGAGCGGTCCTGATGGAAGCCGGAGCGTCGCCCCTCCAGTGGAAGCGAGACGCGCTCGGTGAGCAGACCCTGGCCGTCGGACGCCGCGATCACCCGGAAATTCGAATCGACCAGCAGCACGCGCGCCTTGTCGGCGGCGCCGACGCGCACGCCCTGGACGATGGCGCGGGCCTGCGGCTCCCAGTCGAAATGAACCGCGAGCACGCCGGTCGGCTTGCCGTTCGCCTTGCCGCCGGCGCGAACGCTGGCGCAATAGGTCACGACCTGGGCGTTGCCGAGCAGAGGTTGGCATTCGACGTCGCCGACGGCGTATTCGTCGCCAGTTCGCAGGCCCCGCGCCGCGCGAAACCACTTGGTCGAGGCCACGTTCTGGCCGACGACATTGAAGCGACCGGCGCGGCCGTTGGCGACCACATTGCCGTCGAGATCGCACAGCCAGAGATCGAGATAGACGGTATAGGCGCCGAGGATCACGGCCATCCGTTCCGAGACATGGGCAACAGTGGCTGGCTCCGGCGCCGCCGCGCAATCGACGACAGCGGAGTCGGTCGCCCACCAGCGCACGTCGCAGGTGCGCTCATAGAGGTTGCGGTCGATCAGTTCGATGGCGTTCAGCGACAGATCGACCATGCGCTCGCCGCGAGACCGGTCGGCCATCTGCGCGATCGAGTTCATCAGGTTGCCGGTCCGGTTGGTGAGCTGGCTTTCGAGTTCGCGGGCGATGGTCTCGACCTGCTGGCCGACATTGCGGACTTCCTGCGCCACCACGGCAAAGCCCGCGCCCTGGGCGCCGGCGCGCGAACTCTCAATCAGCGCGTTCAGCGCCAGCATCTTCATCTGGTTGGTGATCTTCTGGATCGATTTGGTCTTCTCGCAGGCGACCTGGTTGACCTCGGCGGTCAATCTGGCGATCAGCGCGGAAACGTCGGCTTCATCCTCGGTGCCCGCTGAACTGGCTGACTGTTTTGCGAACGTTGCGGTCTGGGAGCGAAGCGCGACGGACATTGGCGGGAATTCCTCAGTCTTTGTGCGGTTGCCGGTCTTCTGCGGATCGGCGGAGACTCAACGGGAGCGTGTTGGACTCCTTTGTCGGGGATCATGGCTAACGATTGGTTTAATTTCCGATGTCCCGCGGGTAGTATTGCGGGGACAAGTTGCATCTTCTTTGTGCAAGTCGTTTTTATCGGCATAGGCTCAAAGCTGGCGCGGCCGGGACTGTGTCGGCTTGGCCGCAGCGATTCGCGCGGAGCCGCACCACGCCATGGTCCCGGTTTGCCGACCGGCCGCTTTGCCCCTATTTCTCGAAGGAATCATGACGCTTCCCGCATCCGCACTTCCCGTTGAACTGCCGCCGGCGTTTCTCGGCGTGTCGCGTTCGGCGACCGGCAAATTGTGGCGCGACCGGCTCGATACCAGGGGAGCGGCGCGGGCGCTGGCGATCACACAGCGCTACCAGTTGCCGGAGATGCTGGCGCGCGTGCTCGCTGGCCGCGACGTCGGGATCGACGAGGTCGAGGATTTTCTCGATCCGACCATCCGCAAACTGATGCCCGATCCCTACACCGTGACGCAGATGGAGACGGCGGCGAGGCGCATTGCCGACGCGGCCGTGCGCGCCGAGAAGGTCGCGATCTTCGGCGATTATGACGTCGATGGTGCGACCTCGGCGGCGCTGCTCGCCTGGCACCTGCGCCATTGCGGGCTCGATCCGCTGATCCACATCCCCGACCGCATCTTCGAAGGCTACGGCCCCAACGTCGAGGCGGTGCGGGTGCTTGCCGGCAAAGGCGCGACGCTGCTCGTCACAGTCGATTGCGGCACCACCAGCCTCGAGCCGCTGGCGGAAGCACGGAAGCTCGGCATGGCGGTCGTCGTCATCGACCATCACCAGACCGGCGACGAATTGCCTGAGGTCGATGCGCTGGTAAACCCGAATCGGCCTGACGATCTCTCCGGCCTCGGCCATCTCGCGGCCGTCGGCCTGGTGCTGATCACGCTGGTGGCGGTGAACCGTGAATTGCGCGGCCGCGGCTTCTGGAGGGCCGAACGGCCGGAGCCGGATCTGCTCGGCATGCTGCACCATGTGGCGCTCGGCACCGTCGCCGATGTCGCGCCCCTGACCGGGCTCAACCGCGCCTTCGTCGCCAAGGGCCTGATCGCGATGCGCCGCCGCGACCACGTCGGCCATACCGCGCTGATGGATGTGGCGCGGCTGAATGGCCCGCCGGAAGCCTGGCACCTCGGATTCATGCTGGGGCCGCGCATCAATGCTGGCGGCCGGATCGGGCGCGCCGATCTCGGGGTGCGGCTGCTGCTGGAAGGCGACATCTCGGAGGCTGCGCGGATCGCGGCCGAACTCGACCGGCTCAACAGCGAGCGCCGCATCATCGAGCAGGCGGCGGAGGCTCAAGCCGAGGCCGAAGCGCTGGCGTCGCTCGGGCTCGAGGACAAGGGCGCGGTGATCGTGACCGCTGCCGAGGGCTGGCATCCCGGCATCGTCGGCCTGGTCGCCTCGCGGCTGAAGGAGAAGTTTGCACGTCCCGCCTTTGCGATTGCGCTGGAGCCGGGCGGCATCGGCACCGGCTCGGGCCGCTCGATCTCGGGCGTCGATCTCGGCAAGGCGGTGCGGCAGGCGGTGAAAGAAAAATTGCTGATGAAGGGCGGCGGCCACGCCATGGCCGCGGGCGTGACGCTGCGCAAGGAGAAGCTCGCGGAGTTTCGCGCCTTCATGGAAAGCACGCTGGCCGAGGACGTCGCCAGTTCCCGTCACGAAAACGAGCTGTTCATCGATGGCGCGGTCAGCGCGCGCAGCGTGACCGTGGAGTTCGCGACGATGCTGAACCGCGCCGGGCCGTTTGGGGCGGCCAATCCGGAGCCCGTGATCGCGCTGCCGGCGCATCAACTGGTCTATGCCGATGAAGTAGGCCAGGCGCATCTGCGCCTGCGCTTCAAGTCGGGCGATGGCGCCATCGTCAACGGCATCGCATTCCGCTCGATCGGACAAAAGCTCGGCCACGCGCTGACGCAAAACCGCGGCCAGCCTTTGCACGTGGCGGGATCGCTCGCAGTCGATCGCTTTCAGGGTTCGGAACGCGTGCAATTGCGCGTGACCGACGTCGCGGTGCCGGATCCGGGACCGGCCGTGATCCGATAGTCCAATGGCAACTTTGAACGAAAAGCTGCGACACCTAGAATCGTCGCGTTCATCAGGGATTTGGCGTCACGTCTCAGTTCAACGCACCACCGCACTTTCAGAGCCATGAAGCTGTCCGCGAGTACCGGAAAATTCTATGTCTTCGGTCATGGCGCCACCGGCGGTATTAGCGAGTCCACCCAGCGATAAAATTCGCTTTGGCGCATTTCCTCGCGTAAAACCTTGCGATTTTGTCCCGTCCTGAAAGCCTCTCGCAACTCAGGAGACGTTTTTTTGATTATGATTTTTGGATCGAACGGGTGCGTTGCCCTCGCGTTTGCGTAGGGATTCAGCATTATCGGCACGACGCCTCCACCTGGTCTATCCCATGGGGTTGGATCTTCACCCATAATAACTAGCCCTCCAATGCGTTGCGTAGACCCGAAGAACCTGCGTTGGATAGTGTCAAATCGTGCAAGGATAGTTTCTACTGGATAATACCATGCGTCGGGAATGATACAAAAAATGGCCGCCGGGTTTCCCTTGGGTAACTGTTGTCGCTTTTTGTTGAGCGCGTCCAATATGGTTTTTTCCGAGTACTCAGGAGCGGTAAGAGCTGTCACCTCGACGTTCACGACCGCGTCCCCTTTAGCGGCTTGAAAGTCAAAATCGTCCCCCTTTTTGCCGGTCTCTGGGCGCGCAAAAATCTCATATCCGACCCTATGAAACAGTCCCGCCGCCAAAGCTTCAAATGTTCCGACCCGAATGTCTCGCTTAAGTCGGCGGCAAATCTCTGGAAATGCTACCGTATTGCGGAGACTGAAAAGCAATTCACCAAGGAGAAGCAGGCGACAATCGACCCGGAAGTTTGTCCCAACTCGAATATCTTCATCCGTTTCGAATTTTAGAAACGCCCTTGTGGCTTTGTCCTTTAAGTTGAGTTGAATGTACTCAAGCGCGACAAAAAGTCCGGCTTGTGGATACTGTACATCAATATTAGTTGGGCTGACTTTGATTGATCGAACAAAGCGCTCAAGCTTGTCTGAAACGCCCACAAACACGTCACACCCATACGTTGCTTAAAAAGCCTAACGTCTCAGGTAATCGCGCCCCTCCACAGCCGTTTCCGTACTCATTTTCTACATTCTGTACGGTGTAGTGTGAAGTATATAAACGCCAATTCAACAACAGATAATAACAACGGGAGAAGAAATGACAGGGCAGGTTCAGGGCAAGGTCGCATTGGTGACGGGTGGTGCGTCCGGCATTGGCGAAGCGGTTTGCGAGTTGCTGGCGCGCGAGGGCGCCTCGATTGCCGTGACCGACGTCGACGATTTGAAAGGCCCCGACGTGGTGGCGCGGATCAAGAAGGCGGGTGGGGAGGCGAGCTTTTGGCATCACGACGTCACCAGCGAGGAACGCTGGATCGAAGTCGTGGCCGATGTCATGAAGCGCTATGGCCGGCTGGATGTGCTGGTCTCGAACGCCGGCATCGGCATTTCAGTGCCATCGATCACCGAGATGTCGCTTTCGGACTGGCGGCGGCAGACCGCGATCAATCTCGACGGCGTGTTTCTCTCGGTGAAGCACTGCCTGCCGGCGATGCGCAAGACCGGCGGCGGCTCCGTGATCATGATGTCGTCGCTGGCGGGCCTGCGCGGCGCGGCCGGTCTTTCCGGCTATTGCGCGACCAAGGGCGGCGTTCGGCTGTTTGCTAAGGCAATCGCTATGGAGTGCGCCACGGCCGGTGACGGCATCCGCGTCAACTCGGTGCATCCCGGCATTATCGACACGCCGATCTGGGGCAAGATTCCAACGGAAGCCGCAGGCAACGGCCAGAATGCGCCGATCGATCCGGAGGAGCGCGCAAAACTCGCAACCCCGTTTGGGCGCGCGGGCGAGGCGATCGAAATTGCGCAGGGCGTGTTGTATCTGGCTTCCGATGCATCGCGCTACGTGACCGGAACAGAGCTCGTCATCGACGGCGGCATGAATGCCGGCGGCGTGGCGCGGCGGGCGTAAGCGGCGTAACCGTCGCGAGATGTCTTCGCTGTAGCACGCGCGCAGAGCGCTATTGGGGCGCTGCGGTAAATTGCGCCCGCAGCCAGGCCTGCACTGCCTCGATCGGTTCCGTCAGCGGCCTGTTGTGGTCGCGCACCAGGTGCAAGGAGAAGCCTTCAAGTTCCGGTCCGAACGGGACCACCAGCGTGCCCTGCGCCAGTTCGTCGGAGACGAGCAGCAGGCTATGCAGCGCGATCCCGGCGCCGGCGACGGTCGCCTGGATCGCATGGGTCTCATCGCTGAAGTGCAGACCCGCCCGCGCATCGATACCGTCAATGCCGGCAATTTTCAGCCAGCGACGCCAAGTCGGATTGCGGGGATCGCGACGATACCAGTCGAAGTGCAGCAAGGTTGCTGACCGCAGGTCGCTCGCTTTCTTGATACCGAGACGCGGACTTGCGACCGGCGCAAAGCGATCGACGGTCAGGGGCTCGGCGACCAGATCGGGGTAGGGTCCGGGGCCGTAGCGCAGGGCGAGATCAGCGGCGCCCGAACGGAGGTCGACGGCTTCCAACGTCGCGAGCATCGTGAGATCAATATCCGGTCGTGCCCTGCGAAATGCCGCGATGCGCGGCACCAGCCACTTGGCCGTGAAAGCAGGCGTCGCGGAGAGCGTGACAGCGGTGCGCCGCTGTCTGCTGCTCAAGCCATCGATGACGCGCGCAAAGGAATCGAAGCCGTCGCGCAGAACCGGCAGCAAGACTTGCCCTTCCGCCGTGAGCGCCACCTGGCGCGTGCGCCGTTCGAACAGGCTTACGCCGATCGCTTCCTCCAACTGCCGTACCTGATGACTGATCGCCGTTGGCGTGACGTGCAGTTCGTGGGCTGCGTGCTTGAAGCTCAGATGTCGTGCGGCGGCCTCGAACGCGCGCAGACCAGTTAGTGGAGGCAGATGTCTCATCGCCAAAGCCTATAGATGAATTCAGCTCAGCCATAGGCTGAATAATTCGCGTTTGTCAACGCGGATTAATGGGCACAAATGTACCCACACGGATGAAGGAGGCTAAGCCATGAAGTTGTTACAAATTGATTCCAGCGCGCGTTGCCAAGCCTCAGACCGGAGCCCGCGGGGATCGCATACACGCAGACTCACCGAGCGATTTACCCGGCGCTGGCTGCAACACCGGCCGAATGATTTTCTGGTCAGTCGCGATGTCGGCCAATCACCGCCGCATCCGGTCACCGAAAAGTGGATCGGCGCCGCCTTCACGAAGTCTGATCAACGCGAGCCCTGGATGAAGGAGACGCTCGTGGAAAGCGACGCGCTGATCGATGAACTGATCGCAGCCGATCTGATCGTGGCTGGCGTGCCGATGTACAATTTCGGCATGCCCGCGCAGTTCAAGGCCTATATCGACAATGTCGTGCGGGTCGGCCGCACGTTCGGCTTTGACCGTTCACGGCCGGACGATCCCTATACACCGCTGCTGGCAGGCATGGACAAGCGCCTCATCCTGCTCGGTTCGCGCGGCGATTACGGGTACGATCCCGGCGGACGCATCGCTCACATCAATCATGTGGAAGGTGCCATCCGCGACGTGTTCGCGTTTCTCGGCGTCACCGCGTTCCACAGCGTTGCAATCGAGTATGACGAGTTCGGCGGCGATCGATTGCAGGCGTCGATTGCGGCGGCCGAACGCACCGTCGATGACCTGGTCGACCGGTTGGTGGAGGAAGCGGAGCCGCGGCGAGCGGCGTGAGCCCGGATGGAGTGGCGCGGAGGTAGCGGCCCCAGTCGTCATTGCGAGGAGCGCAAGCGACGAAGCAATCCATCTATCCCTACGCGGAGGCATGGATTGCTTCGCTTCGCTCGCAATGACGGCTGTGGCGGCTACCCGCCTTGCCTCAACCGCGCCAGCACCTTCAGTCCGCCGTAACCGTCAGCCGGCAACAGCCCCATCTTGGTCTGATAGTCCTTCACCGCCTTCATGGTGTCGTTGCCGACGCGGCCGTCGGTGCCGCCGGTGTCGAAGCCGGCTTTTGTCAATCGCGTCTGCAGCTCCTGCACTTCGGGAAGCGTCAGCGCGCGCTCCGAACCGGGGAAGGGGTTGATGAACGGCGGCGCACCCAAAATGCGGTCGCCGAGATGGCAGATCGCCAGCGCATAGTTCATCGACGGGTTGTAGCTTTTGACCGAATAGAAGTTCGGCCCGAGCAGGAACGAAGGTCCGCCGGCGACCGGCACCCACATCTGCGCCGACGCGTTCGGCTGCGGGAATGGCTTGCCGTCGGCGCGCGTCACGCCGGCGCTGGCCCATGCCGCGTAGGTCCGGCTGCCGCTCGAAGACCCTCCTGAGCTGCGGACCTCATAGCCCCAATGCTCGCCGCGGTGATACTTGCCGCGGTTGAGCAGATAGCGCGCGCTGGAGCCGAGCGCGTCGTCCGGCTTGCCGAACGGTGAGACACGGCCGTCCTTGTCGTAGTCCATGCCGACATTGAGCCAGACTTCCGGCATCCATTGCGTGTGACCCATCGCACCGGCCCAGGAACCGCGCATTTCCTCCGGCGTTCCCCAACCGCGGTCGACGATCTTCAGCGCATTGATCAGCTCGGTTTCCCAATAGGCGCGGCGGCGCGGCTCGTTCCAGGCAAGGGCTGCGAGCGCGGGAAAAATCGGGCGCATATGGTTCTGCTGCACCAGCGGATCGCCATAGGCTGATTCAACGCCCCACAGCGCCAGCAGCGTGCCGCGCTCGACGCCGAAATCCTGCTCGATGCGCGCGAACAGCGCCTCGTGCTTTTTGAGCGCCTCGCGGCCGTTGATGATGCGCCAGTCCGAGACGCGGCGATTGATGTATTGCCAGATCTGCTCGTGGAATTCCGGCTGCTTCTGCATCTGCCGGAACACGCTCATATCAGGCTCGATGCGGCCCATCACCCGCGTCCAGGTCGCGTCCGAAATACCTTTTGCAAGTGCGCGCGCGCGAAAATTATCGCGCCACGCGTCGAAGCCGGGCGGTGCTGCAAGCGCGGGAAGCCCCGTCGCGAGCAGGGCGCCGGCGCCGAGGCCGGCTTGGAGCACGGCGCGGCGAGTCCGGGCATCAGGGGAATCAGGCTGTTTCATGCCGGCAGTCTAGCGGCGCGGCGGGCCCGCGCCAAAAGCCATGACGCCGCGGGAACCAGCGATTCCTCACAAATCCGCGGCGATTTTGGCCAGCCAGCGGCGGATCATGGTCTGGGCTTTGGTGGACAGCCCGGCCGTCAATCGCCGCTCGATCACTTGCGCGTGTCGCCGGCACCGGTCGAGCAACGCAGCACCGCGCCGCGTTACCGTCCACTGCAGCACCCGGCCATGAATAGGATGCGGGGTCTTCTTGATGGCGCCGTCGCGCTCGAGATTGCGGATGATGACGCCGACCGTCTGCGGCGTCAGCATCGCCACGCGCGCCAGATCAGCACCCGACAGGCCGGGATAGGCGCGCAGCATCGTCAGCACCACGAATTGCGGTGGGGTCGCGCCGAGGTCGGCCAGCGCCCGCTCCATTGCGAGCCGGGTCGCGGCCTGGGCCTGTCGCAAGAGATAGGCGAGGTAGCCGTGCTCGCCGCGCTTGCCCTCGCCGGGCGGCGGCGGGCGGATCATCGCCGGTGCAGGGCTTTCGGTGGATTTTTTCCGGCGGGCAGGGGCTTTTTGCGCGGCCGGTTTTCGACGGGGTTTCGATTGTTGGGCCACCGCTTTTCGCGGCCCAAGCGATCGCGCGTATGCTGCAGTTCCGATCTTGCGCGACATATCAGTGCTCTTATAATCAATCAGAGCACTGATAACACGAGGCACAGAAGATGTCACACGCCCGCAAAGAGTACAAAGACTTCATGTCGCTAACGCCGGACGCCTACGAGGCCGTGCTGGCGCTCGGCCAGGTCGCGGGCAAGGCTGGCATGGACAAGCAACTGCTCGAGCTGATCAAGCTGCGTGCCTCGCAGATCAATGGCTGCGCTTTCTGCGTGCAGTATCACATCCTGGAGAGCGAGAAGCTCGGCGTGCCCGCCGACAAGCTCAATCTCGTGGTGGTCTGGCGCGAGGCGCCGCAGTTCTCGCAGCGCGAACGTGCGGCGCTGGCCTGGACGGAAGCGCTGACCTTGCTTGCGGACGGTGTCAGCGACGAGGTCTACGCGCAGGCAAGTAGCGAGTTCTCCGAGAAGGAGCTCGCCTATCTCACTTCTGCGGTCGCTTCGATCAACGTCTGGAACAGGTTCGGCGCGGCGTTTCGCTGGACCCCGCCGGTGCGCAAGCAGGCTGTCGGCGCGGCCGCTTCATAAATATCAAGGCGCGGGCTCATTGGCACCGAACCAAATACTGATCGGTGTGCGTTGATGAAGGCCAGATAGTTGGCTGCCAGCTTATCCGTATCGCGTCGCGACACTTTCCAACGTCGCCTTGATTTCTGCACTATTTGAGCAGCAGATGGCCCCATGTGACGCTTTTTGGAGGACTGGCGGTGTCGAGGTCCGGGTTGGCGTTGTTGCTCGTGGGGTTACTGGGGTTCGTGCTCGGCGGTTGCATGCAATCGACGCTCGCCCCGACGTCGAATGCCAGTTTGACCCCAAGGGACCGGCAGTTGCTGGCCCGTCCGCCTTATGCGCGGGCGGACATTCCCGAGACCTATCGCCGGCATATTGTCGACTACATGCGCAAAGAGCAGCCGGGCACGATCCTGGTCGATACCAATTCCCGTTATCTGTATTACGTCCTGCCGGGAGGCAAGGCGGTCCGGTATGGCGTGACGGTGGGAGAGGAAGCGCTGGCCTGGTCCGGCGTCGCTACCGTTGGCCGTATGGCTGAATGGCCTGACTGGATTCCGACGGCGGAGATCCAGGCTCGGCTCGGCCCTTACCCCAAGCGCATCGCCGGAGGCCCGGAAAATCCGCTCGGCGCGCGGGCGATCTACCTTTACCAGGGCAACAAGGACACCCTGTACCGTATCCACGGCACCAACCAGCCCGAATATATCGGCCAAGCCATTTCGTCCGGCTGCATCCGCATGACCAACGAGGACGTCATCGATCTCGTGAATCGGGTGAAGCCAGGTGCAATCGTCGTCGTCCTCCCGCCAGGCCGGAGTGCGTGAATGGATCTACCCAAGTACAAGCTAAAGTACAAGCTGGCCTAGCCCCGGTCAGATGGGATGCGCAGGACGCCCCGTTGTGTAAATCCGAAGCGCAAGCCGGCGCGGCTGCGGCCCGTCTACCTTGCCGCTGCTGGTCTGGCCGTGCTGGTCGCGGCGGGAGACGATGCGGGCGCCAGAAGCGGCGAACGTTCGATCGAGTCCATCGAAACGCGCAGCGCCAGCGAGCCGCTCATGGCCATCGTTTCGCTCCGCAACCAGCGGATCACCGTCTACGACGCCAAGGGGTGGATCCTGCGGGCGCCGGTGTCGAGCGGCACGAAGGGACGCGAGACGCCCGCCGGGATCTTCAGCGTCATCCAGAAGGTAGAGGAGCATTACTCGAACCTGTATGACGACGCGTTCATGCCGCACATGCAGCGCATCACCTGGTCCGGTATCGCACTCCATGGCGGCGTCCTGCCGGGGCGTCCGGCGTCCCATGGCTGTATCCGGCTCCCCTTCGAGTTCGCCGGGCGTCTGTTCGACGCGACCGCGATGGGCATGCGGGTAATCGTGGCGCCAACCGATGTGGCGCCCGTTGAGTTTGCCCATCCGGTTCCGTTTCAAGCCAAGCCGGGAGCCGGCGTCATGGCCGCTGCTCGCACGGCAGAGGCGCAAGAGGCTGCGAGGAAAGCGGCCGAGGCGCGATTAGCCGCCGGGACGGCCTTGCGGGAGGCCACGCAGGCCAGGGCGCCGGTTCGCGCGGCGGAAAATCTCAAGCGCAGGGCCGAGGCGCAATTGGCGGCCGCCGAGACTAAACTTGGCGCTGGCATCTCGGCGGAGGCGAAGGAGCAGGCTGAGGACGCCAAGGCGCAGGCCGTCGCCAAAATCGCCGAGCTGCAGCTGCAATGGGACGTTGCCAACGTTGATCTGCAACAGAGGCTCGATGCCGTCACGTCTTCGCGTGAAGCCGCCGCCGCGGCCGAGGCTGCGCGCGTTGCCGCAGCCGAGGCGGTCCGCGAGATCGCACGCGAACTCCAGCCGGTATCAGTGTTAATCAGCCGCAAGACCCAGCGGCTTTATGTCCGTCAAGCATTCATGCCCATCCTTGAAAGTCCGGTCACGATCGCAGATCCCGACCGTCCGATCGGTACGCATGTCTTCACCGCTATCGAGCGCGCGACCGACGATGCCAAGGTGCGATGGAGCGTTGTCTCATTGGCGGGTGGACGTTCGCCCAATGCCACGGTTGAGCCCCGCGACCGGGCGCGCGGGAGCAGTGGTCGCGACGTTGAGCCGGTGCCGACGGACCCGGACAGCGCAAAGGCCGCGCTCGGCCGCATCGCCATTCCGCAGGATGTATTGGATCGCATCGGCAACATTACGCCGCGATCTTCCCTGATCGTCACGGACGAGGCGTTGAGTTCGGAAACCGGCAAGGGAACGGAATTCGTGGTGCTGTTGAGCGGCGAGCCGCAAGGGGGCATCAAGAACCGGCGACGCTACGCGCGTCCACGCAGCCTGCCCTTTTGGCACTCGCCTTTCGGGAGTCCCTTCACCTGGTGAGGCCCTCCGGCAAAGCGTGCACCACGGCGGCGACAGCCGGAGGATCGGTGCCGATCTCGCGGCCGCGGCCGCGGATCAGCCGTTCATAGGACGCGATCAGGGTGGTGTAGGGATTGACCCAGATCCAGCCGTCGCGCGTGAACACCTGCACGTCGAAGTGAAGGTGGTAGGAGGTGCCGTTCGGGAAGTCGAGATAGTTGGAGACCACGCCGATCTTTTCGCCCTCGGCGACCCGGCGGCCGTTGAGAATGCCGTCGGCATCCATGGCTGACGGGTTCATGTGCATGTAGCGAAAGCGGATGTGCTCGTTGCGGGTATTGATCTGCAGCGTTGCCGCCTGCTGTCTCAGTGAACGGATCAGGATGCCGTCGCGGACGGCGATCACAGCCTGCTTCCTGGGATGACAACTACTTTCGCTGTTGCTGTTCGGCGGGCAGGGCGCGGGACGGATGTCCTGGCCCTGGTGCCCGAAGCCGGCGGCGCATTGCCCGACCTGGAAGCTGCGGGCTTCGCAAAAATTGTCCCGCCACGGATAGACGCCGCGGCCCTCCTTGGACTTTTTCCTGCCGAAGGATTGCGAGCGGATGGCGGCGGGGGCTTTCTCGAGCGGAAAACGGATTTGCGAATAGGCGGCGAAGTCGGCGCGTCCGCCGCGCCGGCGCACGCTGCTACGGGCGATGATGTCGCCGCCCGGGTAATAGGTGAAGTCGGGCGAAACCACCGTCGGTCGTTCAGCGATCTCGGACGAAATGTCGTGGCGCGGCCGCGTCGGTTGTCCGCCCGCGATGCGCAAGGCTTTCAGGAAGCGCTCGGCTATGGGATAGGCTTCGCGGCAGGCCAGCCGCCGCGCCCGCGGCGCTGAATCGAGACACTGGATCGACACCACATAGGGCACGCCGAAGCGCGTGAACGCGTAGCGCACATAGCCTTCACGGATGAAGCGGCGCATGTCGGGGAACTGCGCCGCCAGCGCCTTGACGGGCTCGCTCTTGCCGCCAAGCGGATCGGCGAGGTCATAGATGAGGATCGAACCCGTGATCTGCACTTCGACCGGCCTGGCGAAGGTCCGCGAGCCACCCGCGCCTGGTAGCAACGAAAACACCGCGTCGTAGCCGGAGGGACCCGCGTGAAACAGGTCTGCGGGGCGGAAATCGGCCTGGTAGCGCGACAGCGGCAGCTGCGTGCCGTCGGCCTGGCCTTCGAGGTAGCCCGCAGTATCGAACGGCAGCAATACCGGCACTGGACTGCGTCCGATCCCGGTGAACAGGCTCGCGTTGATGGCGTTCAGTTGCACCAGCGCGGGCGTCGCGCGCGGATCCCATGCCGGCACCCGCCGCTGGCCGGCGAACGTAAATCGGGAAGCGATCGCCGGGCGGGTGGCGATCTC
Organism: Bradyrhizobium sp. AZCC 1610; assembly: GCF_036924515.1. Taxonomy (NCBI): domain Bacteria; kingdom Pseudomonadati; phylum Pseudomonadota; class Alphaproteobacteria; order Hyphomicrobiales; family Nitrobacteraceae; genus Bradyrhizobium; species Bradyrhizobium sp. AZCC 1610. Next base: position 2,955,043 of record NZ_JAZHRR010000001.1, read on the forward strand.
GGTGCGGAGCTGATCGAGAGCCGCCCGCCATTCGACGCGGACGGCTGATATCGACGGCGTCCTGAACTCCTCGGCGGCAGCGCCAGTGACCCCGGCCGCGAGCCAACAAAGGGCTGCCAGCCAACGCCCAAGCAAGCCGACAGCTTTCCTGCCCACTGCATCGCCCCCCGGCGTGTGCTCCGTATTCTAGAGCTTCGGTTCTGATTGAATCAGAACCGAAGCTCTAGATTCTAGTTTTGACGCGTTTCCTTCACGCGAACCGGTGCCCACTTCGCTTGAAAACGCTACAGTGCGCGGTCTTAATCCTTCGCGCGCTCGACGTAAGAGCCATCCTCGGTCATGACCACGATCCGCGTTCCCGTCCCGATGTGCGGCGGCACCAAGGTGCGCACGCCGTTGGAGAGGATAGCAGGTTTGTAGGAGGAAGACGCGGTCTGGCCTTTGGTGACCGGCTCGGTCTCCACAACTTCGAGAGTAGCCCGCTGCGGCAACTGGATCGCGACCGGATTCATGTCGTGCATCGACAGCTTCACGGTCATGTTTTCCTGCAGATAGGGCGCGGACGAGCCGACGATTTCCTTCGACACCTGGACCTGGTCATAGGTCTCGTTGTTCATGAAGTGGAAGCCGTCGGCATCTTCATACAGGTAATTGAAATTGTGATCCTCGACGGTCGCCTTCTCGACCTGGTCGGTGGTCTTGTAGCGTTCCGAAATCTTCACGCCATCGCCGATGCGGCGCATTTCGATCTGGCTGACCGGGGTTCCCTTGCCGGGATGGATGTTTTCGGCGGTGAGGACGACATAGAGCCTGCCGTCTTGCTCGATGATGTTGCCCTTGCGGATAGAACTGGCGATAACTTTCAAAGCTGATTTCCTGAATTTCTGGCCTTCGGCCAATCCGGACATGGGTGTCCATGGAGCCAATAAGGCGGTTTCGGGCTGCAACATACATACTGATTTTGCCCGTCGATGCCAGCGTTTTGCGGCCATTCCGGCGGGGCCGCTCGAGGCCGTAGACAGCCCGGTTTCGCCGCGTTTATTGGAGAACGCCGGCAAGGTCATTTGACGGTCCGCGACGATACCGATGGCCTTGCGGGCAAATTTCCAAGGGCACGCAGAAGCCCGAAAGCTCAGCGAGTTGCGCTGGCTTTCTAAGCGAATGGACAAGGTGCGTATCTTTCGACATGAAATGACGGAGTTTAGCTTGATCTCGTCGCCTCCCGCCGCTTATCGCTGCGATGTAAAGAAAGTCGAATAATATCAATGGCGTTAGTCGATTCCCTGCACCTATTGATTGGTTCGGTGGGCGCGCCTGCGCGGTGGCGGGCTCGGAATCGTTGCTGATGGCAGACATCGACCAGCCGTCGCCATGGTGGTCGCCCGCGCGGCATGTCGACCGAAAACCTTTTCTGCTGGCGCGAAGCGCGATCACCAGGGCGGTGCGGGGCTGGTTCGACGAGCAGGGCTTTAGCGAGGTGGAGACCGCCATCCTCCAGATATCGCCGGGCAACGAGACGCATCTGCATGCTCCCCGTACCGAGCTTATCAGTAACGACGGCAGCCGTGCGACACGGTATTTGCGAACGTCGCCGGAGTTCGCCGCAAAAAAACTGCTCGCCGCCGGTGAGGCCAAAATATTCGAGTTCGCGCGCGTGTTCCGCGATCGCGAGCGTGGCGATCTGCATCTGCCCGAATTCACGATGCTGGAATGGTACCGTGCCGACGCAAGCTATGACGCTGTTATGGCCGACACCATCGTCGTGATCGCACATGCGGCACAGGCGACCGGTATCGGCCGGTTTTCGTTTCGGGGCAGAACGGTCGATCCCTTCGCCGAGCCGGAACTATTGACGGTGGCATCGGCATTCGAGCGCTTTGCGGGAATCGATCTTTTGGCCACGATCAGCAATGGCGAGGGCGATCGCGCGGCGCTCGCGGCCGCGGCGAGCGCGCGGGTGCGAGTCACGGATGACGACACCTGGTCGGACATTTTCAGCAAGGTGCTGGTCGAGCATGTCGAACCGAATCTGGGGCAGGGGCGTTTGACTCTCTTGTTCGAATATCCGGCGCCGGAGGCAGCCCTTGCGCGGGCGAAGGCGGCCGATCCGCGCGTCGCTGAACGTTTTGAGGTCTATGCCTGCGGCGTGGAACTCGCCAATGGATTTGGCGAATTGACCGACGCCGCCGAGCAGCGCCGCCGTTTCGCCGCCGATATGGACGAGAAGGAGCGGCGCTATGGCGAGCGCTATCCGCTCGACGAGGATTTTCTCGCAGCGGTTGCCGCGATGCCGCCGTCGAGCGGCGTCGCGCTCGGTTTCGACCGGCTGGTGATGCTGGCCAGCGGCGCGCTGCGAGTCGATCAGGTGGTGTGGACGCCACCGGCAGGAGAGACATGAACAGGATCGATCGAAAATTGGCGGCAACGCTGCGGCAGCCCGCCGAGCTCGTCGAGCGCGGGCTGGTGAGGGTGACCGATCTCGCCGACCTCGAACGGGTCGCTGCGCGCTATGCCATTGCCGTGACGCCAGACATCGCCGGCCTGATCGACACTGAAAACCCCGATGATCCGATCGCGCGGCAATTCATTCCGAGCGCGCTGGAACTGGTGGAAGCGCCGGGCGAGAACGCCGATCCGATCGGTGACGACGCGCATTCGCCGGTCGCCGGCATCGTCCATCGCTATCCCGATCGCGTCCTGTTCAAGCTGGTGCATGTCTGCGCGGTGTATTGCCGGTTCTGCTTTCGCCGCGAGATGGTCGGGCCGGGCAAGGCCACGGCGCTGTCGGAGGCGGCCTATCGCGAGGCGCTGGACTATATCCGCGGCCACAGGGAAATCTGGGAAGTCATTCTGACCGGCGGCGATCCGCTGATGCTATCGCCGCGGCGGCTGGCCGAGATCATGAGAGACCTTGCAGCCATCGATCACGTCAAGATCGTCCGTATCCACACCCGCGTGCCCGTGGCGGCGCCGGCGCGCATCGATGGCGACATGGTCAAGGCGTTGCGAGCAGACGGCGCGACGACCTGGATCGCCGTTCATGCCAATCATCCGCGCGAATTGTCGGGCGAGGCGCGCTTAGCCTGCGCGCGGCTGGCTGACGTCGGCATTCCGCTGGTGAGCCAGACGGTGCTTCTCCGGGGCGTCAATGACGATGCCGCGACGCTGGAAGCGCTGATGCGGGCCTTCGTCGAATGCCGAATCAAGCCTTACTATCTGCACCACGGCGATCTCGCGCCGGGAACGGCGCATTTGCGCACGACGATTGCAGAAGGGCAGGAACTGATGCGGAACCTGCGGGGCCGCGTGTCCGGCCTGTGCCAGCCGGATTATGTGCTCGATATTCCCGGCGGCCATGGAAAGGCGCCGATTGGACCGAATTATTTGTCGCATGCAAGTTCCGGGAAACGTGAACTATCCTCGGAAACGCATTATCGTATCGTTGATTATTGCGGTGATGTGCATCTCTATCCGTCAAAGCCATAATCGGCGATGACGGACGAAGGCGAGGAGAAACCGAAGCCGCGCGAAGACGAGGGCGGCAACCGCGGAATCGAAAACGCCGTGATGCTCGGCTTCTTCGTGGTGCTGGTGGCCGCCGGAATCTGGTTGCTCGGCACCATGGCCGATGTACGAAAGGCGCAGGACTGCGCCGCCCAGGGACGCCGCAATTGCGCAACGATCGACGCGCCGGAACGGACGCGATAAATGAACCTAAAAGGCGGGAGAATCAGAATGCAAAAAATAGTCTTGTCAGTCACGCTGATGGTCCTGCTCGGCATGCCTGCTGCGTTCGCGCAGGGCGGGACGTCGACAATGCCGAAGAGCAGTCCGAGTGCCGGAGGGATTCCGGAGGCGCCGATCGGACACCGTCAACCCCGCCGCGCCGACGTTCCCAGCGAGAAGAACCTGAACGATCCGAACGACCCGCTCAGCAAGGAAAATGCAGCCCTCGACCGCAAGATCAAGAGCATCTGCCGCGGCTGCTAGGCTCGAGAGCTTCCGTGAAACCGGGAGCAGGGCGCGCAGACCGCGTGCCCTGCTTTACGAACGTTCGTCCAATTGGCTAGGCCGATAGCTCCTGGATTTTGCGCGACGGCCCGCTCCGTCTTGTCCCGACCGCATCGGCCAGCACGTTCAGCGCGGACACCGTCGTCTCCCAGTCGATGCAGCCGTCGGTGATGCTCTGGCCATAGGTCAACGGCTTGCCCGGCACCACGTCTTGGCGGCCAGCGACCAGATTGCTCTCGATCATGACGCCGGTGATGCGCTGCTCGCCGTTCGAGATCTGCTGGGCGATGTCGGCCGCGACAAGCGGCTGGTTCTCCGGCTTCTTGTTGCTGTTGGCGTGGCTGGTGTCGATCATGATCCGCGGGGCCACGCCGGCGCGGACAAGTTCGAGGCACGCGGCATCGACGCTTTCCCGGTCGTAGTTCGGCTGGTGGCCGCCGCGCAGGATGATGTGGCAGTCCTCGTTGCCGGTGGTTGCCGCAATCGCCGAGCGTCCGCCCTTGGTCACCGCCATGAAATGGTGCGGATGCGAGGCCGACTTCACGGCATCGGCTGCGATGCGCACATTGCCGTCGGTGCCGTTCTTGAAGCCGACCGGGCAGGAAAGCCCCGACGCCAGCTCGCGATGGATCTGGCTCTCCGTCGTGCGCGCGCCGATCGCCGCCCATGCCATCAGGTCGGCAATGTATTGCGGCGTCGTCATGTCGAGGAATTCGGTCCCGGCCGGCAGGCCGAGATTGTTCACCGCCGACAACACGTTGCGGGCGAGCCTGAGCCCCCTGTTGATGTCGAAGCTGCCATCGAGGTTGGGATCGTTGATCAGCCCCTTCCATCCGACCGTCGTGCGCGGCTTCTCGAAATAGACGCGCATCACGATTTCGAGGCGGTCGGCAAGCTGTTCGCGCAAGGCGGCGAGGCGCTCGGCGTACTCGACGGCTGCGACGGGATCGTGCACCGAGCAGGGGCCGACGACGACCAGCAGGCGGTCGTCGGTCCCGTTCAGGATGGCGTGGATGGCGTTGCGCGCCGCCATCACCACACGCGTCGCGGTCAAGGTGCGCGGTATCTCACACATCACCTCCTGCGGCGTACTCAGTTCTTTCAGTTCGCTAATTCGAAGATCGTCGGTGGTGCTCAACACGGCTGTGGCTCCTGTTCGTTGGGAACCTGCCGGCCAATAAAAAAGCCGCCAGGTTTGGCGGCTGTTCGGACTTGTTGGCTGCAATTCGTCAGATTGAGCGCGATCCTCCCACCGCCAGCGAGCTGTCGTAGCTAAAATACCAAAAGCTGTTGGCGGCGATCATGATCATGCCGGGCTCTATAGCGCACCCGTCCGGTCTTGTCATCCCATAATCGGCGGCTTCAGGATTTGCGCGCAGCGAGCGCCATGCCGACCAGCGACGCGCCGCCGAGCACGAGATTGATCCCGACCAGGAGGCCGATCGCCCATTCCGCCGAACCGGGCAGCCCGGCGACGATGATGAACGCAATCAGGAGGTCCATCACGCCTGAGATCAGCAGCCAGGACCAGCGTTCCGACAATTCGCGACGGTGCTCCAGCGCGTACATGATGGTGACGACGCCTTCGGCCAGAAAATACGCGCCGACCACGATGGTGAGCGTGAGGATGCCTTGCTCGGGCTTTGCAAGCAGGATGCCGCCGGCCAGCACGGCCAGCGCCGCCGAAAACAGCGACCACCAGAAGCCCGGCATCTGCCGCGCCCAGTACGTGGCGAACAGCCCGGCGGTGCCGCCAATCAGGAACATCCAGCCGAGGAGGATGGTGACCGCAAGGCTTGCCAGCGGCGGCACGATCATCGCAGTCAGGCCGAGCAGGGCGAGCACGATGCCTTCGAACAGGAACGCCTTCCAATGCGCCTGCACCGCGGCGTTCATTTCGGACTGCAATTTGCCGATGTCTGGCGGGATATCTTGGGGACGGGTCATTGGCCGGGCGCCGATGAAAAGCCTTCCGCGCTCGTTCGGATCCGGTTCCGGCCGAAAACATAGATGGCGGTGGTAACTATCAGCAGCGCCAGGCCGATCAGGATCGAAGTGAGACCGAGCGGGACCAGCAGCAGCGAAACGTTGCGGTCGGGATTGACGAACCAGTGATGAAGCGAGGTCAGCACGAAAGCCACGCCGGCAAAGCCCGCGCCGCCGCCGGCAACCAGCAGGGCCCACATCCGCCGCAACTGACTCAGCCGCTCGCGCGCGATCTCGGTGCGGGGGGCATGATGCCGGCCCACGCGCCGCACCAGCCGTATGGCAAATCCGATCGAACTGAATCCGATCAACAGGCTGGCCGCCCCGAGCAGCATTCGCGTATCGGGACCGAGATCGGGATGCTTCTGCAACGTCAGCAGCGGAAAATCGAATGCGGCATGCAACGCGACCGGCGCGAACAGCGCCAGACACCAACTTGAAATCCGCGCCCAGTCGCGATGATGGCGGTGTGCGCCGAGTGCCGTTCCTGCGCGCGCGATCGCGATATAGGCGCCTGCGATAATGCCGAGCGCACCGTGAAACGGCACCGTCAGCACGCTGCGCAACGCGGCCAGCGAACGCCACATGTCGGCGTGCTGCACGAGGTAAGCGAGGTTTTCGTAAGCCGCAAAACCAAGGCCCGCTGCCGCGCCATAGACCACGGTATCCATCGGGTCCGCAAACGTGCGGCGACGGATCGACACCAAAACGATCACGAGGACCTTCACGATCTCTTCGGGCGCGGCGACCCCGAAGATCGAACGCAGGCCCTGCGTCATCCAGGGGTTTCCCGGCACCGCGAGGATCGCGGCAAACGGGGCGCGCGCAATTCCCAGCAAAGAGATGCTGGCGGCTCCGAGGATGAAAGCGAGCCATACCCGCGTGGGCGGGCCGGGGCGCTCGTCGGCGGCAATGACGAGCCAGAGCACCAGCAACGCCGGCGCAATGGCGGCAACGCCGATCGATGTGGGGAGGGCTTGCAGCAACAACATGTCGGGAATTTCACCTCGTCAGGTGCTCAAATGGCCGCAAATTCAGTTGTTTGCAAGAAAGCCGAACGCGACTCGTTGTCGCCAAGAACACTTCGAACTCCCGGGGCCTATGCGGCGGCCTTGCCGCCGATCTTGCCATGTACCATCAGCAACCCCGCCAGCGCGACCAGTGCGAAGCCGGCGCCGGCCAGGAACGTTCCCTGCGGTCCCGTGATATCCCAGAGCGCGCCCGCAATGATGCTGGCTGCGAGCATCGCCAGGCCGCCGAGCAGGTTGAAGAATCCATAGGCCGTGCCGCGCAACTCGGCCGGCGCGGTATCCGCCACGAGCGCGGCCAGTAACCCTTGCGTCAGCCCCATGTGCAGGCCCCAGAGAACGACGCCCAGCGCAACGCCGCCGATTGACGGCAGCAGCGCCAGCGCGATGTCGGCGGCAATCAGCAACAGCATGCCGCCGGCCAGCACGGCCGTGCGGCTGATGCGATCCGAGATGACGCCGGCGGGATAGGCCGCCAGGGCATAGACGACATTCATGACCACCAGCACGGCGGGTACCAGCGTGATGGGCAGCCCGACATTCTGGGCGCGCAGAACCAGGAATGCCTCGCTGAAGCGCGCCAGCGTGAACACGCTCGCCACCGCCACCACCCACCAATAGGCCGGCCCGAGGTTCTTGATCTCGGCCAGGCTGATCGGATTGCGCACGACGCGCAGCTCTTTCGGCCGGTCCGGCTCACGCACGGCGAAGACGATCAGCGCCAGCGCCAGGAAGGCGGGAATCACGGCAACCCAGAACACGGCCTTGAAGTTGTCCGATGTCCACCACATCAGGGCGATGGCGAGCAGGGGGCCTGTGAAGGCGCCGATCGTATCGAGCGACTGGCGCAGCCCAAAGCTCGCGCCGCGCAGCTCGGGCGGCGAGAGGTCCGCCACCAGCGCGTCACGCGGGGCGCCGCGAATGCCCTTGCCGATCCGGTCGACGAAACGCGCCGCCACCAGCCAGGCGACCGTTGGCGCTAGCGGAAAGACCGGTTTGGTAAAGGCCGCGAGACCGTAACCGAAAGCCGCGAGCCATTTGCGCTTGCCAAGCCAGTCCGAGAGCGCGCCGGAGAATATTTTCGTGATGGAGGCGGTCGCCTCGGCGATGCCTTCGATGACGCCGACCGTCACCATCGATGCGCCAAGCACTGAAACCAGGTAGATCGGCAGCAGGGCGTGGATCATCTCCGACGAGACGTCCATCAGCATCGAGACGAAGCCGAGGACCCATACGCTCGGTGGAATATCCCTGATCGAATAGGTCGGCCTGGTGCCAGCAGCCATGTCGCTCTTGCGCGGTCTCACGGCGCCAACAGCCGCCGGCACGCGTCGACAAAGACCTCGGCTCCCGTGACGATGTCGGCGTCTGCGGTGTTCTCGGTCCAGTGGTGCGAGATGCCGCCGATCGAGGGCACGAACAGCATGCCTGCCGGCATGACGGTCGCGAGAATCTGGGCGTCGTGACCGGCGCCGCTCGGCATGCGGAGTGACCTGCCGCCGGCAAAGGCTGCGCTGGCTTGTTCGATCGCCTGCTGGAAGGAGACATCCATCAGCGCGGGCGCACCGGTGCGAATGCGCTCCACGGCGACAGTGCAACGGCCTTGTTTGTCGACTGCCGCGGCCATGCTGCGGAGGAGATCCTCCAGCCGCGCAATCACGGCCGGATCGTCGTCGCGAATCTGGAACAGCATTTCCGCAGCTCCCGGGATGATGCTGGGCGCACCGGGATCGAGGGTGATGCGGCCGGTGGTCCACACCGTGCGCGGGCCGCAGGCCCCGGGGAAGCGGTCGTCGATACCGACGCAAAATCTGGCGAGTGCCAACCCAGCATCCCTGCGGATGGCCATCCGCGTGGTGCCGGCGTGGTTTTGTTCGCCCGTAAATGTGATGCGGTATTGCCAGATCCCGACGATGGAGGTGACTATTCCGATTCCGAGACCGCTGCTTTCGAGCGTCTCGCCCTGTTCGATATGGGCTTCGAGATATCCGATATGCCGCCCGCGTTCGTAACCTGCGCGGGCGCGGCCGGCCAGGCCGGCGTCGCGCAGCGCGTCACGCATGCTTCTGTCGTTGTTGCGGTCGTGCGCCGCGTCGATATCGGCTTCGGTGACGCCGCCGACATAGGACCGGCTGCCGAGGAAGTGTCCGAAATGCCCTTCCTCGTCGCACCAGGACGCAACTTCGACCGCGCCGTTTGCATTCGGATCGCGATTGATGACGCGGGCGGCTTCGAGCGCATAGACCACGCCGAGCGGTCCATCGAGCCAGCCCGCGTGGTTCTGGCTTTCAAGATGCGACCCCGCCAGCAGCTTCGGCCCGGGCTTCGTGCTGGTGCCGAGCACGTTGCCGATGCCGTCGATCTCGCCTGCGAGCCCGGCTTCGGGAAGCCGCTGCACCAGCCATTGCAGGGAACGCAGATGCGGTTCCGAGAACGTCGGCTTGTGAACGCCGGTCTTGTAAGCGCCGATGGCGCGCAGCGCGTTGAGATCGGCGAGGACGCGCTCGCCATCGACGCGCGAGGAAATGTCAGCCATGCTTTCCGTAGTTCTCCGGAGTAGAACAAAGTTCCTGTTGCCGTTCTCGGAGTAGAACAAAGTTCCTGCCGCGTCGCCAGCCACGTTTATCCCGCTGACAGCAGCGCCAATACCACAACGGCAAGCCATGCCACGATGACGAGCGCGGTCACCGCGCCAGCGGTGATCTTCGCTTTCTCCTTGAGGGTGTAGTCCGGCATTTTACTGCAAGTTGTGGGGGTGGACGATTAGACGCGCGTGCTTTCCGTATATCAATGCGGGAACATTGGCGCTCCCGAGGATAGTTAAGAATGCGCCAACCGGCCAGCCAAGGCTGTCTCACCCAAGGCTGTCGGCTGGCCTATCGAGCACGGTCAGTCCGGCATGGAAAGAACGGGAGTTTATAACTGACCGGCTGCGGCTTGGGTCCGGCCGTCGTTTCTATCGGCCAGCTGATGCTGCTCAACCGCCAAGATGCTGCATCGCCAGAACTGCCCGCTGTGCGAAATGCTTGTCGGGCCCAGCATCGGATGGTTCATCGGGGGCGGGCGAGTACTTGACACTCCGCCGGGCTTCCAAGGCATCGAGTTGCACGGCCAGAACGGAGAGGGCCAGCTTGAGATTTGCCAACTCTTGCAAGCGCGATTCTTGCGCCATTGGAAACGTCCCTCACTCCGCCGCATGTTGCGGGTGACTGTCCCTAGACAAAAAAGGCCGCCTGAAGGAGGCGGCCTTTCTCGATTCCAGCCCTGGGGCCGAAAATTACGCGAGACGGAACGAACTGGACCGCTTGCGGCGATAGGCAAGGAAGCCCACGCCGGCGAAGCCGAGGATCATCATGGCCCAGGTGGAGGGCTCGGGGACTGCACCGACCGTCTCGAACCCTCCAAGCCGGACTTGCCGCACATCCTGGAACGTGGCGCCACCAATCGCTGTGAGCGAAACGTCGGTCATCAGCTGTCCGTTGATACTGGTGATGGTGAAGAAGTTTTCGCCGTTGGCGTCGACCTGGAAGTCGTCTTCGAAGAAGCCGCCGTTGATATTGATGCCCTCCACGTGGATAAGCACGCTCCCATCGATGGCGGCATTGATGTTAAAGACGGATCGCGTGAACGTGCCGCCGGTCGCCAGCTCGAACGAGAGTTGAGTCAGAGAAACGTTCCCCGTACCGCCTGACACGGTAGCCTGGCCGTTGGGGTTTGCGCTCAAGAGTCCGTTGCCGCTCGTGGAGGTGAAATTAACCACGAGGTCGTTTGGTCCGACCGTGCCAGTGACGGTCAGTACGTCTGTCGCGGAGTTGAGCAGCACGTTGTCCGTGCCCTGATTGTTGACGCTCGTGTCCACAACGATGTCTGCCTGCGCCGGGCTGATCGAAACAGCGGCTATCGATATCAAAGCAGCTGCCAATATTCCGCGTGAATTAATCATTGTTATACTCCCGCCAGTACTGGAAATTCGCAATAAATTTATCGGCTGGCCTGATATGCCAACTTTTCCCGAAGCTATCATCTATTAAAAATTGGTAAAGCGAATTGACTTTACCATAGTACCGTAAAATAAAATAATTTAATCGATTATAGGTTGCGCTGCATCCATGCCGCACCCGCATTTGAAGCGTTCGCTACGGCTGTATTGTGCTTGCTGTAGTCCGTGGCGCAACATTTAATTTGAGGCGATTGCAATGCGTATTAAATGCGCGCCCAGAATAAATACACAATATTCGTGATCCGTGCGGCCCGGGCTTCCTTGTCGTGGGGGCCCGGTGCTGTACGAGCCGCTTGCGATATCGCGTACCGCCTCGCCGAGTGAACGCCTGCACCCAATCGAGAGCGCACGGCATCCAGATATGAACAGTGCGAGGGGATGACAACTAAACAGGCAGCCGCAAAGATAAGTCCGCCGGAGGTGCTATCTGATTGCCAGGAGATGGCGTGCACTTGGGCGGTTACGCAAAGGCGCGGCCTGAGAAGAGCCAGGTTCTCCTGGTGTCGCCGGACGGCGGCGTGACCGAGCCGCCGGCAACAGTGGAACCGTCAGGATATCCCTGCCTCGTCGAGAGCCTGTTTTTGAGAAGTCGGCTGGAGGGTCAACGAGCTCGGGGGAGGGGCCTGGCAGCATTCAGTCCCCGCATGTGATAATCCCCGAGCCTCGTGAGGAGGGTCCGTCAGGTATCCGGCGGAAAGTAGACCCGCAACGTTACGCGGAGTGCGAGGTAAAGCGCGACGCAGGTCGTGATTGCAATAGCGGCCGTATCCATTTTCCCTGTTCCTCATTCTTACGCATTGATGTCCGTTTGCCGGACTATGCAGCGGATGGAACTTGGGCTGTGAAAATGGTTCCCTTAAGCCTTGAAAATGGTCGCCTTGGGCTTTGAAAGTGTTTGCAACACGACTGGCGCTCCCTAGCGGAATCGAACCGCTCTCTCCACCGTGAAAGGGTGGCGTCCTAACCGATAGACGAAGGGAGCAAAAACAACCGGAGAATCAACGCGTTATGCGCTTGATAGGCCGTGTTGGCCGCCTGCCGTCCATGTTCCATGGAGGCGGCGACGGGCGAACGTATAGTGGCGTTTGGCCGGGTGGGCAAGCCGCTCGGAAACCCGTTTTTTGCGGCCGTTTGCGCCTCGATCGACCCCCTGGCGGCGACACGTCACCGCCGTGCAACGGAATTTAAAGCCGCATGTCGTAAGGCTGTGTTGGGGGAACTTCCGACATGGCTTTGCTATCGAGCAAAAAGCGCGAGACGCGCAAATCGTTGAGCCAGCCCGGCTGGATCACGCTCGAGGGTGGTTTTGCCGCCCGCCAATGCGTGGTGCGGGATCTGTCCACGACGGGGGCGAAGGTCACGATCGACGATCCCAACTCGCTGCCGGCGAAGTTGCGGTTGGCGTTTTCGCGCGACGCCAGGACCGGACATCGCTGCGAAGTGGTCTGGCGCCGCGGCAAATCGGTCGGCGTCAAGTTCGTCCGCTAATCTGGCATCGATCCGCGAGGAGCGATAAAAGGCGGGATGCGAAAATTTCTCCTGGTCATGATGGCTGTGGTGTTCCCTGTGCTTGCCGCGGCCGCCGAGCAGCCCCGTCTTCAGAAGTCCGACAAGGCCGCAACGTCGGGCAAGGTGCTTCCGCTGAAGCGCTCAAATTCAGCCAACGCCTGCGCGGAGTACGGCGCGGGCTTCGTCAAGATCGAAGGCACCAACACCTGCATGAAAATCGGCGGTGCGGTAAGCGTCGGCGCCGGCGTGTCCGGCGGCTCGCGCTGACTTTAAGTCATTGGCGGCGCGATGAACTGCGTGAAGCCGGGGCGGGCCGCGAATTGCGAAAACCAGCGTTCGAGGTTCGGCAGCTTTGGCTTGGTGACGCCTTCGACGCCGAACCAGCGCCGCGCAAACGCGCCGAGTGCGATATCGGCGATCGTGAATTGATCGCCTTCGATGAAGCGCCGCGTCTCAAGGTGCGCCTCGACGATCCGCCACACCGCGGCCTCGGCGTCGACATCCTTCTGGATCGCAACCATGTCGCGCTTTTCGACCGGCGTTCGCACCAGCGCCCAGAACACCGGGCGGTCGACCGGCTGCAGCGTCGACAGCGTCCAGTCGAGCCAGCGGTCGACGCCGGCGCGCGCTTTCGGTTGCGAGGGGTAGACCTGCGAACCTTGGTCCGATCCTTGGCCATAGGCCATGCAGAGATAGCGCATCACGGAATTGGATTCCCACAGCACGTAGTCGCCGTCCACCAGCGTCGGCACGCGGCCGTTCGGGTTCATCGCCAGATACGGCGCCTCGTTGTTCTTGCCGAACTGCATGCCGGCGTCGATGCGCTCGTAGGCGAGATCGAGTTCGGCGAGGCACCACAGCACTTTTTGAACGTTGACCGAGTTGGCCCGGCCCCAGATGGTGAGTTGTTGTTTCTTGTTGTCGGCCACGCGCATTGCTCCCGCTGATCTTCCGATTGGCCGTTAATAGCTGAAGATCGGCAAAAAAGCGCGCTCCTGCGCGCGTTGAAGCCCGACAAAAAATCAGGCTCCGCCGCAGTGCGACAGAGCCCCGATTTTTCGCGCGCCTCGGGCGCTTCGGTATTGACGTCGCCAGAATGGCGGCTGCGCGTCAGCCGCCATTCGCTTTCAGTCGCACCGTCAGGAAACGGCGCGTCCGCCCTGATCACGAGCCGGTAGCTCGGATGACGGACGTGCACGAAGAAATTGTACAAGGCCTACCAGTGGCCGGTGTTCGGCATCGAGGACCACGGCTCCGCCGGCGGCTTCGGTTCGCCCTTCTGCAACAGCTCGATCGAATGCAGATCCGGCGAGCGCACGAACGCCATGTTGCCGTCGCGCGGCGGCCGGTTGATGGTGATGCCGGCCTTCATCAGGCGGTCGCAGGTCGCGTAGATGTCGTCGACCTCATAGGCGAGGTGGCCGAAATGGCGGTCCTCGCCGTATTTCTCCTCGTCCCAATTGTATGTCAGCTCGACCAGCGGCGCGCCGCGGTTCTGGGGCGCGGCCTTGAACAGGCCTTCGTCCTCGGGCGCGCACAGGAACACCAGCGTGAACCGGCCCTTGTCGTTGTCGACCCGGCGTACTTCCTTCAGCCCCAGCGCGTCCCGATAAAACTTCATCGCGGTATCGAGATTGCGGACGCGCAGCATGGTGTGGAGATAGCGCATGTTTGTTGTCCTCCTGAGAACGTTTGGAGATTTCGTTATGGTTCGGGCGGGTGGGCGATAAATAGCAGCAAAACGCGCCAAGGGGCAGGGTGTTGCGGGCCAATGGCGTTGCCGTAACCGCGTGACTGGACCCGCTGGCCGGATACCCCATAAGCCAGCGAGCTATCTCCGGGTTCAACTGGCCGCCACTCTTCGTCGCGTTGTTCCTTGTGGGTAAACTTGGCGAAGTTCAATGATTGAGTCGTAGATTTGTCCTAGGCTTGGATTTGGGGACGACACCCGGCGTCAGCAGGGTGTTCATTGATGGAGGTTTGCAATGCCCAGACTATTCGGCTTGAAGGCAACACCGGCAGCCGCACGGTCGGCGGCGGCATCATCAACCACTACGCGGGACCAGAGCGCACCGGCGTCTGCAGCGAAGCGCCGTTCTCCGGACAGTTCTCAAGCGTCAAAGCTCTCTTCCCAACGCTCGGAGCTGCCGTTCTCGCCCGCGAGCTGGCGGGGCTGCCATGGTCGGCGATCAATCTCTCAAAACTGAAGCTACACGCCACAGGCAAGGGCACGCCAGGAAGCCAGAGATGCAGGCTGCCGGGAAGGCGCGTCGATTTGAAAGATGATAAAGCTGACGTCCGCTGGATGGCGACCTCTTCGGTAGAGGCCTCTGTTCGGCGGCCCGGTGAAAACGTCGCGCTGAACGTAACGCTCGCGCCATTTCAACCGGAAACCGATGCCAGGGCATCAATCGTTACCTAGAGCGTCAGCGCGGGAATAAGACTCTCGAACAGTTCGACGAGCCGTTGGCCGGTCATTCCGACGGCGGCAATGATGGCCAGGGCGATGAACCCAGCGATGAGGCTGTATTCGATTGCGGTGGCAGCGGACTCGTCGCGAAGAAACTTCCCGAGCATTCATTCTCTCTCGAACTTTGACGGAAATGTTGTGGCACGCGCAAGTTGCCGGTAAGACAACCAAAAGCGTAAAATTGCAGGAATATCGGGTTGCGGCCCATGGCGGACGGCGTGATCCATCGCGTTTGCTGGCGGCCCTGTTCGGATCGATATCATTTGGCGAGCCAGAACGCCGCGTCACCAGCGTGATCCCTCACACATACTCGACTGGCTGTCCCCTCCATTGTCGCGCCAACGGAGGGATCGCCCATGCTTCTGATCAACGGCCTGCTCATCCTCGCGATGATTTTCTTCTTCGTGCTTCCGATTACCGACGCCAGGACGGCTCGGATGAAATTGTCCGTGGTGAGCAGCCTCGGCGTATTGCTGGCGGTGTCGGTTGTCGTGCCGCGCCTGATGCACTAACAAAAGCTGCCCGCTTCAATGCGCGGGTGGCGGGCGCCTGCGACGGCGGGCGGTCGGCTGGCGCGCGACAGCAGGGGCGTCGACATGATTATCGTGACTGGCGGCATCCTGGCGCGCGAGGAGGCCTTTGACGACGTGCTCCGCTCCTGCCTGGAGCATGTCGAGCGCTCCCGCAAGGAGCCCGGCTGCATCTCGCATGACGTGCATATCGACTGCCAAAACCCGATGCGGCTGTTCTTCTTCGAGCAATGGGCTGACGAGGCGGCGTTACGCACGCATTTCGCCGTCGAAGGTTCGAAGGCGTTTGTAAGATCGCTCAAGGGCCGCATCGTCGAGACGACGGGGACACAGATCTATCGGGCGGAAGCGATACCGCGATAAGGAAACGGCTGTCCCGCACGGAAAACCATCGAGCTGCGCGCGACCTCGAGATCGCGCGCAGGAATTTGACTTCCCGCTTCGCTTAGACCTTGACGTCCAGCAGGGACGTTTCGTCGGGCGGCACATCCGCAAGGGCCGCTTCCATGGCGGCTGCCTTGGCGTGATAGACGGCCTGAAGATCCTGGTTGATCGTATTCGGTGGCGCCTTGGCGTTCTGATCGACGACGAGTTGTATTCTGGCCTGCGTCACTTCAACCGGTATGGGATAAATGACCATGGGATAACCCTCCTGGGCCAAACCTTGTCAGGCGGCTATTTACGCTTTGTAAAGAGGTTGGGTTAATGGCGCAGCATTTCAGGGAGGCTCGGTAAATGGAGGCTTAAGTTTCCATGACCGGCGTCAAAAAAATTTATAGTGTTTTTCGAGCGAAAGCCTGCCCGGACTTGATCCGGGGTCGCGTCACGAGCACGCATCAAAACGGGAATCTGAAGCCCGGCGTTGCTGCAATCGGAACCGAAACGACCTAATGCTTCTGTTCCAGCCGCTCGGCATAGAGGCGGAATTCCTCGGCCATCTCGATCAGCTTCTTCGAGGCTTCGGGATCCTTGACGGCTTCGGCGAGCTGCCGGGCTCTGTTGGACTGGTCTCGGTAGTGGTCGGCTTGGGTCATCGCAGCACCTTTTTGGATAAGTACGGGCTGCGCCAAAAAGGTTCGACGTCCGGCACGCGACCGGACATGGCGGGATGAGGAACAGCGGGATCGATCGGATGGGTAAGAGGACGACGCGGCGAGGTAACGCTATCTTAACAAGATAACGGTGCCGGAAAACGCGGCCCCTGTTCGTTCTGTGAGAACAAAAGGAGTCTTGCTCTCAACCGAACTCAATCCCGCGATTGACGCCGACGTTCGGCGTCAACGGTCCGGCAATTTATTGTCTGGCGGTCGGTGATAGGTTGCGATGGCGATGAAGCCCGCATAGCCGATCACATTGATCAGTATTTCCATCCACGCGGGCATGACACACCTTCCCGACTGTTAAACTCCGCCAGGGCGTGTTTGTTCCTGCGCAATACGACGATCAGACCCGCCCTACCGCATGGCTCGCGATCGCGTGCGACCGCAGTCGTCTGCTCCATAACGAAAACCCCGCCTACATTCGAAGATGCAGACGGGGTTTTTCGTGCTTCACCTCTCGCAAGGTTGCTGCACTTGGGAAGAAAACGTCGAGGCACCGGCTTCGTTCCTGCCATTGCGAATTTTCTTGGCGGAATTTCTTGGCGGAATTCGCTTGCGGTTCCACGCGCCATATTCCGTCGGCGATAACGCGAGGGGCGAGCAAGCTTCTGCCGGTTCCGCCTCAGCGCCAGAACGAAGGCCGGCCGGATCCGTTCAGCGCGTTGGCCAAGGTCGTCTCGTAATACTCTTCGCGCTCGCGTTCGAACTTCTGCTGGGTTTCCCTGAAGCTAGCGACGCGGGCTGCGATTTCGGCCCGGTCGCGCGTGAGTCTTTCTTCCTTCTCTGTCATCGCCCATCCGTATCTTGTTTGATTCGCGCCCCGCCATGATTGGCGCGCGCGAATGGGGCGTGAATGGGGAGGCGGGCTACAGCACTGTGATTGGCTGTCGTAGTGAAGCGAAGGTGGTGGATAAGATGTGGCGCATTCTTGTCGCTCACGCGGGTTCCCGTTAGCGAAAGGCTCAAACGGGAGGTTCCAATGGCAAAGATCGATCTGGATTCACTTGGTATCGAAGAACTCGCTGGTCTGCGCGAGAGCGCCGCCGACAAGCTGTTCGAGAAGGTCGCCGCGCGACGCGCCGAGCTCGAAGCGGAGCTGGAAAAGCTGGCCCAGTACGGCAAGCCGGTGAAGAAGGCGGAAAGCGCACCCGCGCCGAAGGCGAAGAAGACCGAAGAAGCCAAAGAGCCGAAGGAACAGGTCGCCAAAGCAGCGTGATAAGGCGGCCTGATATAAGGCCGCCTTGACGATGTGCATGCTGCGCGGCCGGGCAGGGCGCTTCGATCTGGCAATCCGAAGGGCCGTGCTATAATTCGCACGGCCCAACCATTCGGAAAATATCAGCGGTGATCGCCAAGGATTTGCACAGCGGCGTCGAGCAGCTCGGCAACATGATCGCCGAAGCGGCGTGTATCGTCCCCTTTACCGGAGCCGGCATTTCGACCGAATGCGGCATTCCGGATTTCCGCTCGCCCGGCGGTCTGTGGACTCGTAACCGCCCGATTGCGTTCGACGAATTCGTTTCCAGCGCCGACGCGCGGGCCGAGGCCTGGCGGCGGCGCTTTGCGATGGAAGAGACCTTTGCTGCGGCCAGGCCCGGCCGCGGGCATCGCGCGCTGGCCTCGCTCTACAAGGCCGGCAAGACCCCGGCGATCATCACCCAGAACATCGACAATCTGCATCAGGCGTCGGGCTTCAAGGCGGACGACGTGATCGAACTGCATGGCAACATCACCTATGCCCGCTGCATCGGCTGCGGACATGCCTATGATCTTCCTTGGGTAAAAGCGCGTTTCGAAGAGACCGGTGATGCCCCCGACTGCACCATCTGCGAGTATCCGGTGAAGACGGCAACGATCTCATTCGGACAGGCGATGCCGGAAGACGCGATGTGCCGCGCCACTGAATTGGCCCAGCAATGCGATCTGTTCCTGGCGATCGGATCCTCGCTGGTGGTATGGCCGGCCGCAGGTTTTCCGCTGATGGCCAGGAACTGCGGCGCGAAGCTCGTGATTATCAACAACGAGCCGACAGAACAGGACGATATCGCCGATCTGGTGATCCGTTTCGACATCGGGGAAACGCTCGGACCGTTCGTAGGCAATTGATCTCCAACTGATTCGCGGCTGTGCAAGCCTGTTCATAGCCCCCGCAATTTTGTTTTTTTTAGCTATGCGCAGCAGTCGAGAGTGTTATCTTTTGATTCGAGAGATTCGCGCTGCGTTATCATGATGGTCATGGTAGGGCGCGTGTTCCGGTCCGCTGCGGCGAAAGTGGACCGCTTTTTTGAAGTGTGAGGTCCGGGGTCATGGGGTCGGACGAATTTGGGTCCAAGAAGCTCGGGGGGCCGCCGTCAGGCGGGACAGGGCAGAACAGATTTGGACCGGGTGAATACGCAACGGGCGCGCAGCGCGACCCGGCAGTGGATGCACTGTCGGGTCTCGGCGATGCCGCGGCCAACCTTGTCGAAATATCCGGCGTCATCAAATGGTTCGACGCCTCGAAGGGGTACGGTTTCATCGTTCCCGACAATGGTTCGCCCGACGTGCTGCTGCACGTCACCGTGCTCAGGCGCGACGGCTATCAGACCGCCTATGAAGGCGCGCGGCTGGTGGTCGAATGCGTGCAGCGCGCCAAGGGCTATCAGGCGTTCCGAATCGTTTCAATGGATGAGTCCACCGCGATCCATCCGGCGCAAATGCTTCCGCCCCGGACCCATGTCAGCGTCACGCCGACCAGCGGTCTGGAGCGGGCCCAGGTCAAATGGTTCAACCGGCTGCGCGGTTTCGGTTTCCTGACCTGCGGCGAGGGCACGCCGGACATTTTTGTCCATATGGAAACGCTGCGCCGTTTCGGCATGACCGAACTGCGTCCGGGCCAGTATGTGCTGGTGCGCTTCGGGCCCGGGTCCAAGGGCATGATGGCGGCCGAGATCCATCCCGAGACCGGCCCGTCGGCGCTGTCCTCGCATTGATCCCGTTGACGGAAATTTGAGCCGGCCGCCGCGCACCTGCGCGGCGGCCTCTGGCATTTGCCGCAATCATCGGGTTAGGGTTCCCGGCAATTCCCAGATATCCGGCATGAGTGCTTTGATGAATTTCGCTTTGATGGTTGCGCGGCTTCGCATCGGTGGCCGCCTGGTGACGTCGCTGGCCGCGGCATCCGCCGTGCTCTTCATCCTCTGCGCCAGTCCCGCCGCGAGGGCCGCGAGCGTTCAGCCGCTCGAGATCGTCACCAAATCGGGCGTACAGGTGTTTTCGGTCGAGATGGCGACCACGGAAGAGGAGAAGACCAACGGGCTGATGTACCGGAAGGAGCTGCCTGACGGAAAAGGCATGCTGTTCGATTTCTCGCCGGAGCAGCAGATCTCGATGTGGATGAAGAACACCTACATCTCGCTCGACATGATCTTCATCCGCGCCGACGGCCGCATCCTGCGCATTGCCGAAAATACCGAGCCGTTCTCCACCAAGATCATCTCCTCGGGGGGATTAGCCAAAGGCGTGCTGGAGGTGATCGCGGGCACGGCGCAAAAGTATGGAATTCAGCCCGGCGACCGGGTGGCGCACCCGCTCTTTAATAAGCGCTGAGCCCTTTCAGATCGCCTTGCTGGCAGCGGTCTAAGCGTGTATCGACGCATTTCCCAATACAGATCGGGGTATAGCGCAGCCTGGTAGCGCGGCAGTTTTGGGTACTGCAGGTCGTTGGTTCGAATCCAGCTGCCCCGACCAAATACTTCAACAAATCCAATCACTTAACTAATCGGACGAAAGCGGTCCTTTTACCTTTTTTTCTCCCGGGTGGCCCTGGGGTGGCTTTTTACGGGAGGTCACTGCGGAGGTCCAGCCTTTGGAAATGAGAAAGGCCGAGCATTTGGCCCGGCCTTCGTGTCACGCTGCCTTGTCGGTCAGCTTCTTTTGCCACTCGATCACCTCGTCCAGGAAGAACCCGACTCGCATCGGGCTCAGCTCGTGGGATTGAGGAAACCGCTTCTCTTTCACCATGCGGTGCAGCGTGGACCGGCTTACCGGCACACGCTTCAGAACCTCCGAGATCGAGATCATCTGTCTGATGCCGTTGTCGGGGTTGTCGTTCATCGCGGTCGTCATTGTTCCTTCCTCTTTTCTGCATGTGCGCCTGTCGGCGGTCGCCCGTAGGACCACTCGGTCCTAATCCTCCCGAACATCGCAGACCGGTAGCGATATCGATCGCTGTGGATATCCATCTCGACCTCCCAAGGATCGCCGTAGACGGAAACGCTGATCCAGTGCTGGTTCATTTGCCGTTCTTCCCGAATACCGTGTGGATTGTTGGTTCGCCCTTCCGCTCTTCGGCGGCGCGGAACACCTTGATCCCACCCTTCTGCCTGTAGCTCTTGCCGTTGGTCTGGAATGTCTGGACCGATCGAGCCCGGTTCAGCCTCGCGACCATCACCCTGAAGCCCGCCAGCTCCGCTTCCGCGGCATCCCGGAAGATCTTCGGTTTGCCATCCCGGTCATTGACCCACATCGGAGCTTCACCAGGTGTTGCGAAGGTGGCCATGAAACAGCCAGGCATTTCCTTATGCTCGACCGCCGTCGAGTAGTAAGCCTGCGCAACCTTCATACGGAAACCTCTGCCTTGATGTGCGGGTGTGGGTCGTAGCCGTCCAGCGCGAAGTCCTCGATCCGGAAATCGAAGATGCTCTTCACTAGACCGGACCGAGATTGCCGTTCTTCGATCTTCATCACTCGGCCTCCCGCACTCAGGGCACCTTGCTCAGGAGGAAATCGATCTGCGCCTTCTGCTGTCGGATGATCTCCCGCTGCGCCCGGTTCTCCATCAGCTGGTCATTGTTGTGCTCGATCAGCTCGGCGATGCGTGCGCCGAAATCTGGAACCAGCGCTCGAAATTCCTCCAGCTTGTGGATGATCTCCGGCATCGCGCGGATGAACCCGACAATGGCCTTGGCTCGATCAGCGGCATCCGGGGAGTTGCCGGTGAAGGCGATCACCTTATCGTCCTCGTCGACGATAAAGTTCATCACCGTCTCGGCCGGCAGCAGGTCGAAGGTTGCTCGGGTCTTCGCCAAGGTGTTGGCGTAATCCCTTAGATGCTCTCTGTCGTTTTGCTCGCCAGTGCCAGCCCAAATGGGATCGCGAAACAACGGCAGGAATTGCTTCGCCTGCGCGATCCATTCACCAAGCTCGTCTCTCAGTACTTCAGTCACATTACCCTCCAGAAAATTGACAAACGGAAAAAGAAACGGACGCCCCGGAGGGCGCCCGTCTTTGCGTCAGCGGTTATTGCGGCTGAGCGAGCTTCTGGATCTGCGGCTTGGCGGCAGCGAACGAGCGGAGCAGCTTGTCGTAGTCGCCTTCGTGAGCGTTGATCCATTCGGTGTTGGCGACGAAGATCGCGTCGACCTGGATGGTGCCGATGGCCTTGGTGCCGTAGACCGCGCCGGTCGGCTGGATCTTCGGGTAGGTGCCGGCCGGGATCTCACCATAGGTGTAGACGGGCTGGCCGCGGCCATCCTTGGCAGTCTTGGTCATGTCGCGGTCGTCGGTGCCGACGAGCACAACGTTGTCACCCTGCTGCTGAGCATCGTTCTTCATGAAGGACGAGTTCAGGGCGGTGATCACCAGCGCGCACTGCACCTGCGTGCCTTCGGCGACCGCCGAGAGAGCGCGGACGCCAGAGCGGGCATCAGTGTTCACGACCGAGTAGCGGGCCTTGTCGGCGAGAACGAACGCATCCCAGGTGGTGCGGGCGCCGGAGCCATCCGGACCGACAGCAACGGTGTGCGTCTTGTTCAGCGAGACCATGCGGCCGAGATCGAGCTTCCGGTTGCAGAGCATGTGGGCCTGCTCCTGGTACAGGATGCCCGCGCGCTCGATGCCGGAGATCGCCTTGGCGTTCTTGCTGGAGAAGACCAGCATCGCGTCGGACTGTACGAACGCGCCGTCGCACTGTCCGTTGGACAGCTTGTCGAGGTTGTCGAGCGAACCCTTGGTCTCGATCACTTCGACCGTGACGCTGGACGACGAGGCCTTCAGCATGTGGCCGGCCTTGAAGTAGTTCAGCGCGCTGTTGCCTGTGCAGAGGCGGAATTTCTCCGCTGCCTGGGCGTTAGTCACCGTGGCGAGGCCGAGGATGGCCGCCGCGATCAGCAAAAGCTTCTTCATGTAGTTCTCCTTTAGGTGTTCCAAGATTGGAACGGTTTGAATTCAAACAAACGCTGGGGTACTAGAAAAACCAGCGGCGGATCGGATACCGCTTGGTGATCTTGATGGTGACGGTGATCAGCTGGTACACGCCGATCGCTGGCAGAACGTTGTTCAGAAGAACGGCAACGATCATGGCTTACGCCTCGATCAGGTTGGGCAGCCCGGTCTCAGGCCGGTAGACCTGGTCGGCGCCGCGGGCGAGGCGGGTGTAGTCTTCGCCAGCGAGAAGCTTGCGCTTGATCTCCTGGGTGAAGAAAGCCACGGCCACCACGAGATTTGCGATATCCGAGCCGTAGTCGCGGAAGCCGCTCCAGTCCGGCGGATAGATCTCCGGAGCAGAGGCGAAAGCGTCGGGCTCACCGTTCTGTCGGTCGAACAGCGCGTCGATCTGGGCGATGCCAGCGTGGAACAGCTGCCCCTCGGAGATGTCGGCCCGCTCGGTCATGCGGCCCCACATCTGGTTCTGCTTGGCCAACTCGGCCGAGACCAGCTCGTCGGTCAATCTCTCAGCTTCAAACACGTCCAATTGGGTTCTCCTTATTTGCAGTCGATGATTTGCATTCAAGCGCACGGAAAGTCAAGAAGTTGTCAGTACTTTTTTCCGCCCTTCTTCACCCGGTTCTCGGCCTTGTGGTCGGGGCGAACCTGATTGAAGGCTGACTTCTCACGCGCCGCGGCGCCGAGGTTGAGTGTCAGCGCTCCGCCCAGGTCTCCGATGCGGATCAGCGCATCGGCAAGTTCCACCTCCAGGCCGAGCCGGTGGGGAAGCTTGTCGTCCATCAGATCCTTGCGATCGGCTTCCATCGCCTCGCACAGCTCGCTGACGGTCAGCATCAACTTGGTGGGGACGATCAGCTCCTTCTTGCGAAGGTCTTCTCCGGTGACCGGGTCGGTCCACCAGTGCTTGTTCATTTTGTGGCAGATTGCCACCAGCGCATTGACCGATCTTTCCAGTTCGATCAGGTCCGCCTCTGTGAAGTTGTCGTTCATGCTACCTCCTTAAATCGGAACTCGTCTGCCAAGTCTTCGAGCATCCGGGTCACGTCCTTCTGGGTGCGACCGGCCTGGTCATTCCAGTCGAATGGATACTTGCCGACCTGGGTCTTGATCAGTGGGGCGAAGCGCGCATACGCGCCTCGGTCTTCAATGCCAGCCGCTCGGCGGATCACCCCTTCGAGATCGAAGGAGCGTGCCTCCTGGCTGAATACGGGGACCGGCTTACCCTGCCGATCCCGGGCGCAGGTCTTCTGCGTCCATCGGCCGGGCTTGGAAAACATCAACAGGCACCGTTCCACAATTTCGAGTTCGGTGAACATTGCGCTTGCTGAACTCCCATTCGAATGCAGCGATCCGGTCAATGTCCCGGCGCCCGAGCCTCATGAGGTCGAACGCCAGGTTGTGCATGGCGACCCTGGACGGCAACTGGAGGAAGTTCGGAGGCGTGTAGACCGCCTCGTTGTTCTCCCGGTTGATGATCCAGAGCCGCTTGTGCCGCTTGGCCACAAACAGATGCATCAGGAGCAGCCGGTGGTCTCGCCGCACGAGTCGCACTTCAAGCAGGTGCCGTTCCGCACCATCGTGAAGTTCGAGCAGTTCGGGCAGGCGTGGCCCTCGTAGCCCTTCATCTTCGCGACCGACAGCTTGTCGGGCACCACCGTTACGGCCGGAGCCGAGACCGTGACAGCGTCCTTCGTGATCACGACGTTGTTGATCACGATGGGTTGCTCCTTACCCAAGCCTTCCCCGATCGAGGTGTGCGAGCACTCCTCGGGGGTGACGTGAGCCAGGTCGTCGCGATCAAGGTAGTTGATCGCCAGATCCCGGAAGATGAAGTCGATGATCGACGTCGCGTTCTTCACCCGGTCGTGTTCCTGGACGAACCCGGAGGGCTCGAACCGGAAGAACGTGTAGGCGTCGACAAACTCCTCCAGCGGCACGCCGTACTGCAAGCCGAGGCTCACAGCGATGGCGAAGGCGTTCATCAGCGACCGGAAGGCGGCGCCTTCCTTGTGCATGTCGACGAAGAACTCACCCAGGCGCCCGTCCGGATATTCTCCGGTGCGGAGGTAGACCTTGTGGCCGCCGACGATCGAGCGCTGCGTGTAGCCCTTCCGCTTGGATGGAAGCTTCTCGCGCTTGCGCACGATCTTCTCCACCACCTGGATCACCGTCTTCGGCGCCTCGTCCTCCTCGCCGTCGATGTCGGCCATCCAGGTCGCGTTCAGCGGCTGGGACAGCTTCGATCCGTCGCGATAGATCGCGTTGGCCTTCAGACCCAACTGCCAGGACAGCTTGTAGGCTTCCGCCACATCCGCTGCGGTGGCGCTGTTTGGCATGTTGATCGTCTTCGAGATCGCGCCCGAGATGAACGGCTGAACCGCAGCCATCATTCGGATGTGACCCTCGGACGAGATGAACCGCTTGCCGGTCTTGCCGCACGGGTTGGCGCAGTCGAACACAGCATAGTGCTCCGGCTTGAGATACGGTGCGCCTTCCAGCGTCATCGTGCCGCAAACCTCGGTGTTGACCCGCTCGATCTCTTCCTTGGCGAAGCCGAGCTTCTCCCAATCCGCCAGGAAGCGGATGTCGAAAGCAGCCCGGACACCTTCGTTCGTCAGCTTGATGCCAGCATCGAAAGCCGCCTTCTCGAACTTCGCCGGCAGCATGCCCACGCCAGTGGCGTAGACCACGATGGCCTCGATCTCCGAGTTGGAGTAGCCCAGCTTGCGCAGGGCAGGGCGCACCGCCTGGTTGATGATCTTGAAGTAGCCGCCGCCGGCCAGCTTCTTGAACTTCACCAGCGCGAAGTCAGGCTCCACACCCGTGGTGTCGCAATCCATCAGCAGGCCGATCGTCCCGGTGGGGGCGATGACCGTGGTCTGAGCATTGCGGAAACCGTACTCGCGGCCCAACCGATACGCCTCACCCCAGATGCGGTCGGCGACGGCACCGAGATTTTTCTGCGGCAGGTTGTCCCAGTCGAGCTTCACCGGCTCGATCGACAGACCTTCGTATTCGTCATTGCCGACCACGGCCATGTAGTGGTTGCCGATCACCCGCAGCATCGCCTCGCGGTTTTCCTGGAACTTGACGAACGAACCCAGCTCCTGCGCCATCTCGGCGGAGGTCTTGTAGGCCGTTCCGGTCATGATTGCCGTCAGCGCGCCCGCCATGGCTCGACCTTCAGGCGAGTCGTAGGCGAGACCCATCGACATCAGCAGACCGCCGATGTTGGCGTAGCCGAGGCCGAGCGTCCGGTACTCGTATGACTTCAGCGCGATTTCCTTGGACGGGAACTGCGCCATTGCCACCGAGATCTCCAGGACGATGGTGATCAGCCGGTTCGCATGGATGAACGACTCAACGTCGAACGTGTAGACGTTCGAAGCAGTGAAGTCTCGCACGTAGAACGTCAGCAGATTGGTCGACGCCAGGTTACACGCCGTGTCGTCTAGGAACATGTATTCCGAGCAGGGGTTGGACCCGCGGATCGGACCGCCGGCAGGGCAGGTGTGCCATTCGTTCATCGTCGTGTTGAAGTGCAGGCCAGGATCGGCCGACTCCCACGCAGCGCGAACGATCTTCTGCCAGAGGTGACGGGCGCTGACGGTCTTGATGACCTTGCCATCGGTGCGACCGATCAGGTTCCAGCTCTCGTCATTCTCGACAGCCTTCAGGAAGGCATCGGTGACCGACACGGTGTTGTTCGAGTTCTGGCCCGACACCGTCTCGTAGGCAGCCGACTGCCAGTCCACATCGAACTCCGGGAAGCTGAAGTTCTCTGCCTGGGCTTCGAGCTGCAGAACGCGCTGGATGTAGGAGTCCGGCACGAACGCCTTGCGGGCAGCCTTGATCGAGGCTTTCACGGCCTGATCGTCGGCAGCCATCGACGCTTCGTAGATGTCGTAGAGGTGCTTCTTCGTCGCTTTCGAACCGGCGACCAGAGCAGCGACCTTCTTCTCCTCCTCGACCTTCCAGTCGATGTATTCCTCGATGTCCGGATGATCGATGTCGACGATGACCATTTTGGCAGCGCGGCGCGTCGTTCCGCCCGACTTGATGGCGCCGGCAGCGCGATCGCCGATCTTGAGGAACGACATGATGCCCGACGAGGTGCCGCCACCCGACAGCTTCTCACCCTTGCCGCGGAGGCTCGAGAAGTTGGTGCCGGTGCCGGAGCCGTACTTGAACAGGCGAGCCTCGCGGACCCACAGGTCCATGATGCCGCCGTCCTGGATCAGGTTGTCGCCGATCGACTGAATGAAGCAGGCGTGCGGCTGCGGGCGCTCATAGGCGGAGGTCGACGACAGGACCTGCGGAAGCAGAGCTTCGTCGGTGTCGCTGACGTAGAAGTGCCCTTGAGCCGGACCGTCGATGCCGTATGCCCAATGCAGACCGGTGTTGAACCACTGCGGCGAATTGGGGGCGAACATCTGGTTGGCGAGCATGAAGCGCAGCTCGTCGTAGAACGCGCGGGCGTTTGCTTCCGCATCCTCGTCGAGGTCGGCGCGGGTGACGTACTGGCTCATGGTGCCGGGAACGAAGTAGCCTTCCTTCCAGCCCCAATAGGTCCAGCAGCCGGCGAGGCGATCGAACACCTGCTTGGCGGAGGTCTCGCTGGTCAGGTAGTTGCCCGCTTCAGCTAGGGGGTAGGGGGTGCCAACGCAGCGCTGCAGCCACGTCGGAACACCTTCCTCAGGCACCCGCTCCAACAGCTTGGGAACGCCGGCCTTGCGGAAGTATTTCTGGGCGAGGACGTCAACAGCGACCTGCGACCAGGACGCCGGCACCTCGATGTTCTCCATGCGGAAAACGACCGAGCCGTCCGGGTTCTTGATCTCGCTGGTCGCGGTCCGCCATTCGATCAGGTCGTATGGGGACTTGCTGCCATCAACGGTGAAGCGACGCTCAATTCTCATGAACTGGTATTCTCTTGCGTTTCTTTGTTGGAAGGTCCCGGCCACGTCGGCCGGGATGCTCAGTCATCGGTCGAGCGTCAGCCGCCGCGCTTCGTCGAGCGGTACGGGTAGGGCTTGGAGTAATCGATCGGGAATTGTCGCTTGAGCGGCACGAACTTCACTGGCTGTTTCGACAGCTCGGTGAGGAGGGACTTGATGGCCTCGTCGTTCGCGCCGTCCTTGGGATCGAGCGCATTGAGCTGCGACACCAGGCCGTTCACCTTGCTGGCCTCGTCAGCCTTCAGGTTACGCGATGCGTGAACGACGGTGCCGTTCGGCACGTAGTCGAACTTCTTCTTGATCGTCCGCTTCTGCTGCTGCTGGAGCAGGAAGTGGAAGGCTTTCATCAGGCCCATCGAGTTATTGTCGTGAACTGCTACCTGTCTCATTAGGTCCTCTCTCTTTGAATTCATGCAAACGTCAGGACACGGATCTGATGATCCGTCTGATCTGCTGCCGGGTGAACTTGTTGGTGTTGGACGTCCTCGGAGAGGCGGCGAACGGGATTGAGTGCCATTTGCCTTTGAACAGAAACCTGATCCGATGGTGTCTCTTGTCGTGGTCGAAGTCGAAGTCTTCGATCTCTCCACTATCCTTCAGTCTCTGAACTTCCTTCTTCACCTCTCGAACATGACTTTCCATTCTTGCCCCTCTTCGGAAATGGTCGTGATGGCCATTTCTTTTTCATGCGCTTCGGCGGCTCCTCGGCCGCCTCATTGGGATCAATCAGCTTCGCCAACATGCGACGTCTGAACTCCTCGGTTTCCCGGGCGATCCGCTTCGTTCTTGCAATCTCGGTGACGTCGGCACCGCGCTTCGAGGCCTTCGATCCGAAGGTCTTGGCCGCGTGGCAATCGACGTGCTTTGCGAAGATGTGCTCCGGGTCATTCGACGGCGGAACGGTGTCCTTCGCTTCTGGATCCCAGCAGCGCAGCTGCAATGCCGGGAAGTGATCGAATTGGGTGTCTTCGAGCTTCCCCAGCTTCTCGCTGCAGGAAGCACAGTTGCCACCCTGTCTGATAACCACCTTGAGCTTCACCTTGTCCGGGATCGCCTTGCGGAAACCGGGTGGTGGAGCGAGGGGGAGAGCTTCGATCAGCATTTGCGTTTCGTATTTGCATTCACGCAAACAGTCAAGCAGAACGTTTTTTCAGCCGAGCAACGGCTCTCTCCCAGGCGGTAAGACCTTCCTTGGTGATCTGACCGCCCGGCGTGATGACGTCCTTTCTCACTAGGGCGTCGAAGGTTCTTCTCTGGCCATTCCCCGGGACGGCACCAATGGCGAGATCACAGGCGTGCGCCCAGATCTGCTGCGCCGGCACCCACTCGTCGAGGAATGCCATCTGCGCTTTCGACAGCCTCATTTAAACCTCTTCCGAATTTCCAGCAGTCCAGAGATCAGGCCATCAAGGTCTCGCTCTTCGAGGAAGACTCCAGATCCACGATCGTCGCCGTCTTTAGCGATCCAGACAGTGACACCGGAACGATATGGCTCACCCATATTGTCCTTGTACGCCTTGATGCAGGCGCCTTCCTCGCCGACGATTGTGAAGGATGTGATCTCAATGCCCCTCATGCCTTCAGTTCCTTCATCTCGATCTTGATGGTGGTCAGGTTGTTGCCGACCAGATAGGCCAGCAGTCGCATAGCCGGGATACGGCGCACTCGGTCGCCAGTATTGGGATTTACGGTCGTGATCTCGCTCCGTGGGAACTTCGGCGGAGCCTTCCATCCCTTCGGAGTCGTGATCATGATTGCCGCATCCTCAGCCGGCTGCTTGTTGAGCGTGTAGAAGTTGATTGCCTCCACACACCGTTTGGCGAGGTTGTCAGCGTTGCTCATACGGTCTCCTCTGGATCTTGCCGTCAGCGATGCGCCTCTCCAGCATCCGGAAGGCATACTTTAGAGACGGAGCAAGGCAGTGGAAATTGCCGCCGTACCAGCCCGTCTCTTCGCAGATGATCGGTGTGTAGAACCTCACGCCGCCTCCTTCTCTTCTTCCTTCCAGTTGGCCTCAGCTCGCGCTTCTTTCAGCAGCAGGCTCAGGTCGATACCTGGGATGATGTTGGTTTCGATGATGTTCATGGCCCGATCGAAGTAGGCCTTGAACGTGTCTTCCTTCATCGCGTCGTACGCGGTGGAGGAGGGGATCATGATGATCTCGCCGGTCACGGTCATGATCGGCTCGACCACGCCACAGCCGAGCAGCAGTGTCTTGTGCAGGCTGTCTTCGTCGACGAACAGGTCGGTGTTCTTCACGATGATGCGAAGGACGACGCGATACAGCCGATGCCGGGGCTGGCTGCGCTGCTGTGCGATGTTGACGCGCAGCACCTTCTTGAAGGGGAGCGCTTCGAACATCTCGCGGTCGTAGTTCGCGTAAGGCACCAGGTGCCCGTCCTCGTTCTTGACGACGTAGATCCACGGGTTCTTGGACTTGCTGGACGATTTGCTGCTCATGATGGTTCGTCCAACTCCACTTCAGCCCAATCCTGAACCAGCGCCATCCAGTGCTGGTGGTTATCGAGGTCGAGCCGCAGTTCAGGGTCGTCCTCTCGACCCTCGATGATGCCCTTCAATCGGCGTGCGAGCTTTTCGGTGTCGTCGTAGGTGAGCGCCTTGACCGATCTGGCCAGGCGGGTGAGTGGTGTTTCAGCCATCGTGTTCTCAAATCAGCGGCCGGCGACGTGGCGCCCTGGCTCTGGGTTTCGGTTGCTCGGGTTTCTCGGCCTCGCATTCCGTCAGGAGGGCGATCCGATCGCGGCAGGCTGCGACGAGGCGATCAATCTGGTCCTGAGACAGCCCATATTGTTCTCGATGGGCTCTCTCGGCCTCCCACCAGGACCGAAGTCCTGATGGGGTTTGAGCCAGTGTGATGCCCCACAGAGCCAGCTCCATGTAGGCTTCAGCCTGGGTCATGACGCCTTACGCAGCTTTGTCCTTCGCCGCCTTCAGCTCCTTGGACCGGGCGTTGGCCTTCTGGCGCAGGAACTTCTCGTCGTCGACATGCAGCTTGGCGAGGTCGTCCTTGAAGTCGTCAGATCCGACGAGCGTCAGGACTTCCGCGTTGTTCTTGCAGCCGGCGATCGCCTTCTCCCACTTGTCGAGGATGGCATCAGCCTCCTCGGCAGTGAGCCCACCGTCGTCCTTCTGGTGGTCGCCGGACGGACCGCGGTCATCGTTCCGGTCGCTTCGGCGCTCGTTATCGTTGTTGAACGCATCGACGCCGTCGCGCATGTCCGCCTTGCGGTCGTTGATGTAGCGGTTGTCGTCGTACAGACCGAGATGTACGTCGGCGCCGAACCCGAGGAGGCTGAGCCCCTTGGAGATCGCGTCGGTCAGTGATTTCTTCGGCGCCTCTTCGTCGGTGTAGTAGCCGTTCTTATTCTTGCCGACGAACTGGGTCTGGCCGAAGTGCTCGATCTCGCCGCGCTTTCCGTTCCACTCGTACCAGAGCTTGATCCGGACAACGTGGACGATGTCCTTGTCCTGGCCAGGCTGATACTTCTCGTCGATGACATTCCAACCCCAGCCGATACCGAGCGGCCCGAACACCTGGGTCGCCTTCTTCGCCGAGTAGGTGGCATTGATCGACGTTCCCTTGAAACCACCACCGCGGTTGAACTGCTTGGTGTATTTCATATCGGTCGTCTCGACCGCATCCCAGATCGCGAGATTGTCTTGCTGCTTAGTGCTCATGGTCTTCCTCTTGGTGATTGGGGTGGAGGGCAAGGGCGTTAGGCCGCCGCTGCCTCTTCCTTGTTGTCGTTGCTGGCTTTGGCCTTCTTCGGCTTGGCCGCTGCCTTCGTGGACTTCGCCGGGGGCGGGAACAGACCGCTGTCCTTGTCCGCCTGCTCGACAGCAGCCTTGTCAAAGTCGATCAGCATCTTGCCGTCCTTCGACAGCTTGATCGTCACGCCCTTGCCCGAAGCCTGCTGAGCATCGGCCGGCATCAGCTTCTTGATGTCCTTCTTCGCCTTGTCGTGCTTCTTGACCGCGGTGACGGTCTTGATCAGCGTGGCGGCCTGGTCAGCCCACTCGTTGCTTTCGTTCATGTCGACGATGCGTATCCGCTCGACCAGCGGCACGACGATCTCCGGCGTTCCAGGCATGCGACCGGTCTCGACGCACTCCCAGAAGTCCTTCTCTGCCTTGAGCAGTTCGGAGTGATAGAAGACGTCCGCCTCGATCTCGGCGCGATACCACTGGGCCGCGCCGGTCAGGATCGACAGATGTGCAACCGGAAGATCGGTCACCATCATGTTGTGCTGACATTGCGGGTAGTACTTCTCGATCGCCTTCTCCATGTCGAAGCCGAACGGGAACATGAACTTGAATTCGACGATGCCGAACGGTGCGGACGTCGGGGTCTCGCGGAGGTAGCCGTCCAGCGTCGTGTGAGCCTTGTCCCAGTCCGGGTAATGGACCTTCAGCTGCTCGTCGGTGACCCACCAGCCGGTGTCCTTTTCCATCAGGTCGGCATTGAGCGGCTCGGTCAGGTTGCCGAGATTGATGAGGATGACCTCGCTCAGGTCCTCCGGCTCCTTTTCGCCGCGCTTCTCGCGCCACAGTCGCTCGATGGCCTTCTGGTCGCCGGACATGATGATCTTGGCATCGGAGCCGCCGATCGAACCCATGCGGGCCTTTCGCGCTTCCTCGCTCATGCCGATGTGGCCAGTGCGCCTATAGTTCGGTGGTTGCATTGCAATCTCCTGCATTCAAACAAACGATTGGACATAGCTCCGCCGTCTACGCGGCTTCGCTGGTTTCCTTTTCCCGGTAGTCGAGCCAGACGGCTTCCTTACCGAGGGTCTCTACGAATGCGGCGTGTGCCGCGCGATCCTCTGCCGTCACCCTGGAGGCGAGCGGCGTGGGCCGCTGCCTGATGACGGGCTTGATGACTTCCTCCTGGACCGCAAAGAGATCCAGGGACATTCCAAATTGCCGGCCGCCGAGCATCTCGACGTAGACTTCGGCAAGAAGCTCCGCGTCCAGAAGGGCGCCGTGCTCCGTTCTTCTCGAGTTGTCGACGCCGAAGGCACTGCAGAGAGCGTCCAGCGTGTGCTTCCCGCGGGGCCGCTTCTCCTTGGCCAGCTCCAGGGTGTCGACGATTTCGTTTTCGAGCGGCTCGTAGCCGAGGCGATCCAGCTCCTCGTTCAGCATGCCGATGTCGAAGCTGGCGTTGTGGATCACCAGCTTCGCGCCGTCGATGAACTTGAGGAACCGGTCAGCAATCCTGCGGAACGTGGGCTTGCTCGACAGGAAGACGTCACTGAGTCCGTGGACCCTGAACGCTTCCTTGTGGACCGGCTGTCCCTGGGGATTGATGTACTGGTGGAACGTCTTGCCGGTCGGCATCATGTCGACCAGTTCGACGCAGCCGATTTCGATCACGCGATCGACCTTGCGGTCGAGGCCCGTCGTTTCGGTGTCCAGTACGATCTCTCGAATGCTCAAAACGATCGCCTCGTGATTGGATCGATGCCATCCCGATACATCTGCGCAAACACCAGGTCGCGCAGCCGATCGGCGATGACTTGTGACGTGTCCAGCAGGGCGCTGGTCGCCATCTCGACATCCTCGGGCGAACCGTTGATGTAGGCGGCTTCCAGCCTGCAGATGGTGGCCTCATGGATGCGCCTGGCCGACTGAAGGCGCAGGTACGCATCCGTTTCCTCGGGGCTACGCGGCATCGCGCGACCCTCCGTAGGTTTCCTGGAATGCGATGCCGTGTGCCGGCACGATACCCAGATCGCCCTTCAGTCCGGTCAGGATGAACCCGACAGTCCTGGTGCGGATTTCGTGGACGTTTTGGCGGTTCGGCTTGCGCGTCGGGCAGTAGAGCCGATGAACAAGCTCCTGATCTCCGCCGCGAGCCAGCGCGATAGCTGCCTTTGTAAGTCGATCAGGTAGGCGTGCCGAATTGCACCAACGCATCCAGGAGAGGACGCCGAGGGCGCGGTCGACATCGTTTCGTTGTGGGGCATACTTGGTTGCTCCGTCGAAGGGCTTCATCGCAGAGAGCAAGCGGATACGCTCGATCTCGATCAGATCGGCGCGGGTCATGCCGATCATGTTCCAGCCGCCAGATCTCTGGCCGGATGTCAGCCACCGCCGTTCCTGGTCGGGGGTCTTGTCGATCGTCTCGACAGCCTCCGCGAGGAGCTGCCAGATGATGTCGCTGTGTTTGGCGCGATCGCCCTTCAGGGCTACGGCCAGCTCACCACCATGGGCGAGCCAGCCGAGAGCCGTGACGCGATCCTCAAGCGAGGACGAGGTTGTCATGCGGGATCGATACCTGCGGTTGACCGGGATAGGACTGCCGGCGGCGGGTGGCGCGATACTCGTAGATGCTCTCGCCGACCTTGAACTGGGTCAGCGTCAGCTCGCCGGCCTTCGCATCCTTGAACACGCGATCGGCGATCACGTTGAGCATGGTGATGCGCTGACGCTCTGCGGTGCGCAGAAGGTCGGTGGCTGGGATCACGACCTGTCGGTCGTACTGGAGGTCACCCTGCCAATAGACCAGGGTGTCGCCGTTGGCTGCGTCCTTCAGCCAGTCGTAGTAGTCGCCGAGCGCGCCGGGATCGACTTCGAGAACTGTGCGGGTTCCGGCCATGTCAGCCTTCCACCGTTGCCTTGACCAGATCCGCGTGGATCGCAGTCAGGATCGTGAGGCCTTCGATGATGCGGCCGAGCTGCGCCACGGCCTCGCGCCGTTCAGCGATCTCGATTGCCTGAGCCGTCTCCTCGTCGACGACCGGGTCACCACCGAAGATCCCGCCGAGGAACGCCATCATCTGCTCGAACTCGACCTCTTGCGGATCGACCTCGGCCCCGCCATCGCAGCAACCGGGAGCGCAGTCGCATTCCACGTTGTCGTTGCTGTTCTGGGCTTGCTCGGCCTTCGCGTGATAGGCCGCGAATTCCCGGTCTGACATAAATCTCATTTATTCCTGCCTTTGCATTCGTGCAAACAGTTGATGCCAAAAGGGGCGCTCCTGCACGCCAACAAAAGGAGCGCCCCTCAAAATCCCCGCTCAAACCGGGGAAGCTCAGATCTCACCGCATCTCATGCGGGTGAGGATGTCCCGATCAAAAGGGGATGTCGTCATCCATGTCGTTGTTGCGGGACGGCGCCGACGAGCGGCCCGAGGACCGTCCACCGCCGCGATCGTCGTTGCGGTCATCGCGGGACGAGCTGCGGGACGAAGAGCGGCTGCCGCGATCATCGTCGCGACCCCGGTCATCACCACCGCGATCATCGTCGCGAGAGCGGCTGGAGGAGCGGCTCGACGAACGGCTGCCGCCGCGGTCATCGTCGCGTCCACCGCGGTCATCGTCACGGGACGAGCGACCGGAGCTGCGCGAACCGCCACCGCGATCATTGCCACCGCGATCGTTGTCGTTGTCGAACGACAGTTTCATCAGCGCATCGAGCGAAGCGAACTTCGGGATATGGATCTCGGTCGAGTAGCGATCCTTGCCATCCTGGTCCTGCCATTTGCGGGTCTGGATCTTGCCTTCGAGGCGGACGAGGTCACCCTTCTTCAGGTACTTCTCGGCGAACTCGATCGTCTTCTCGTTCCAGATCGAGATCGAGTGCCACTCGGTCTTCTCCTGACGCTCACCGTCGCGATCCTTCCAGACATCGCTGGTCGCGATGCGGAGGTTGGCAACCGCGCCATTGTTGAGGTTCTTCACCTCGGGATCGGCGCCGAGACGTCCGATCAGTTCCACTTTGTTCAGTGATTGAGCCATAGGTCTTCCTTCTCCTTCTTCGTTTGCATTAGCACGACGTTTGTATTCATGCAAATAGTTTGTCAAAACTCAGGGGCGACAAACAGTCCGGTGGTCTCGTTGAACGCCATCGGCACTGTTCCGGTGTTACCCGCGATGCGCTTGAGGCGCACCTTGGGAATGATGATCTGGCGAGCGCTCGGGTTCTCGTCGTCGCCGGCATGGACCACGATGCCGAGATCCGGCTTGTTGGCCCAATGCGCCGAGTCCGAGATGCTGTACAAACCGGGCACCGCATCCGGCGCCAGCTTGGTCGGATGTGCGACAACACAGACCGCGCAACCAAACATCTTTCCAAACCTCTTCATCTTCTTGATCATCTTGCCAACGTATTCGGTCAGCGAGATATTCATCGGTCGGTCGTGTTCCAGCTCGTTCCAGGGATCGATGATCAGCAGCTTGACGCCATCACGGAACACCGCTGCTGCCGCCGCATCGAGGACGAACTTGACGTCGATCTCCGCGTCTCCGGTGTCGTCGTAGTCGATGAACTGGTAGTAGCGCTGAACGAATGCCTCGGCTCTCTTCCGGTCCTCGAACGTCCACTGGTCTCGCGGCTTCTCCAGGTATGCCGTCATCAGCTCGTACGCCAGGAACGGCTTGACGTCCTTTTCGCCGGAGAAGATGGCCACCGGCCATTTATGTTTCTTCGCCAGCAGCACCGATACCTGGTTGATGAATGT
This sequence comes from Bradyrhizobium sp. AZCC 1610, assembly GCF_036924515.1. Lineage (NCBI taxonomy): Bacteria > Pseudomonadati > Pseudomonadota > Alphaproteobacteria > Hyphomicrobiales > Nitrobacteraceae > Bradyrhizobium > Bradyrhizobium sp. AZCC 1610. Next base: position 2,991,325 of record NZ_JAZHRR010000001.1, read on the forward strand.
CGACTTGCCGACGTTTGGCACGCCAGTGCAGATGATGAACTGTCCCTGGTAGAACTTCATCATCTTGTCCAGCTCGTCGGACAAGCCGATCTCGCACATCGCCGGGATCTCCATCTCCGGATAGTCCGAGAGACGGAACAGTCCCTTGACGGGCCAGGGCTTCGCAGTTTCGATCATCTCGCGCACGGCTTCGGTGCCGAGATATTTCTTCACCTCGTTCAGGTCTTTGCAGGCGCGCAGCTCGCCCCTTTTCTTTTTGTCCGGGACGACCTGGTCCTTCGGGTACTCGACCCAGAAGCACTTCACCGCCCCGAGCCGTCTGACCAACTCCTTCGCGAGCCGGCCGCCAGGTTCGTCGCCATCGACGGCGATGATGTGGGTCTTGACCTCCATGATCCGCTCCATCAAGCGTCCCATGAACGAGAACTTATCGTCATCCTCGGGATCGATGTCCCGATCATCGTCGGGCACATGGATCAGTTTGCCATTCTTGTCGCGGGCCGGCGGCGCACCATCGGGCACGGAGATCACGGTGTGGAATCCGCACTCCAGCGCAGCGAGGGTGTCGAACTCGCCCTCCGTCCAGATTAGGGCGTCCAAGCCCTGTGCAAGGCGCTGATGCCAAGCATCATCGAGCAGGACATTGGCGTTGTAGACGGTCTTCACAGCGCCCTTGCGCTGCTGGAACATCCGGATGCCATCCTGATGCCAACGGTACTTGGTGTTCACCTCGACGTCCGCCTCGAAGTAGGGGATCGCCAGGATCGGACCATCGAGGTCAGGCTCGATTGACCCATCGCGCAAGCGACGCGCGCTGTAGAGCCCCATATCCACCGCCTTTTCGACGCTCAGGCCGCGGTCCTCGATCCCCTGTGCGTGTCTCTCGCTTAGCATTCTCTGAACCTACCCATCCGCAGTTTTTGCAGTTCCAACACACGCCGCTCGCGTCGATCTTGACGCTCAGGCATTTGATCTTCTTGTGCGCCCCCTTCCGCATGTGCGAGCACTGCGGACAGAGGGCATATTGATTGCCGAACTTGATCGACCTGACTTCGATCTTCTCCTCTCTCAGGACCTTCGAAACATCGACGCCCATCAGATCGCCACCACTCGCTTCCACCGGCCGCTGGGTTCGCCGCGCTTCTTCTGCTTCGGCCGGCTTTCCCAACGCTCCTGGTTGAGCCAGGTGCTGGGCATTGCCCACTCCCGGAAGTCATCCTTGTTTACGTAGAACCGGAGGCCTTCCATGATCGCGTCGAACTCGACGTTGCCGGCATCAGCGATGCGCTCGAAGGATTTGCGAGCGACCGGCTTGGCATCCTTGTTCGGGTACAGCTTCCAGAACTGATCGAAAGCGTCTGCAGGGAACGGCGCAGCCGGTCCTCGCTTCACTTTTGTTTCAGTCTTTTGTTTCCCTATCGGTTCTAGATATCTGTTAGTCGGCAGCTCCTGCCGGTGGCCACCGGAAGCTGCTGCCGGTGCCTCCGGCGACTGCTGCCGGTACTCACCGGAAGCTCCTGCCGGTCCCTCCGGAAGCTCCTGCCGGTCGTTGTCGTTGTCGGACACCACCGGCAGCTCCTGCCGGTCGTCCTCTACATTCCCTTGAGATTGCTCAGGTTTTCTGGAGGCACCGGCAAGACGTGCCGGTCGACCCGGTTTGGGCATCAGTGGGAAGAAGACCAGGTCGGTCGTGTCGTGTCGCTTGATCCGGCGAATGATGTTCATCTCCTCCAGATCGGCCATCGCCTGCCGGACTGTGCGTTCGCTGAATTCAGTCTCTTCGGCGATCAGGCGCTGTGACGGCCAACTAGCGCCTTCGGTATCGTTGAACCTGTTGGCAAGGTTCATCAGAACAGCTTTGCGGGACGGGCTGCCGGTGATCACCGTTCTGGCCCAGGCCATCGCGTCGTAGCTCATGTGCGTGCCTCTCGTGGGGTTGACCCCTTTTGCGGGGTGGGTTATTAGCTTGAATTCATGCAAATGGTCAAGCCACGAGATATTGGGTGGCGGGCTGACCGACTCACACAAGGAAGAACATGGGCACCGTTCGCGTCGCTGGTCTCGATCTCGGCTTTGCCAATTGGGGCATCGCCCGGATGCAACTCGACCTCGACACGCTGGACCTCAGCCTGGAGAGAGTGCGGACGATCTCGACCGAGAAGCTGGCCGGCAAGAAGAAAATGGTGCGCCAGAACAGCGACGATTTCCGCCGGGCCAGGGAGCTGCACGAGGGGCTCCGGGAAGAGTTGCATGGCTGCTCGGTAGCCTTCGCTGAAATCCCCTCAGGCGCCCAGCACGCGCGTTCTGCGTGGGGTCTGGGCATTGCGATCGGCGTCCTCGCTTCGGCGCCGGCCGTGATCGAGGTCATGCCGGTCGAGACCAAGATGGCCAGCGTCGGTTCCAAGACCGCGGACAAGCCGGAGGTCATCGCCTGGGCGGCGGCGAAGTATCCGCACATCGCCTGGCAGACCTACGAGAAGGAAGTCTCTAAGAAGGGCAAGCTGCTGCGCAGGGCAGGGGACTTGCACGACGACAACGAGCACGCGGCCGACGCCTGCGCGGTTGTGCATGCCGGCATTCGCACGCCGGAATTCAAGCAACTGTTAGCCTTATGGCGGGCTTCGAACCATTCTAATTGAGTGGTCAGATTGTCGCAGGCGCGACTTGTCTTTGATTTGTCTACAGTTTTTCCTTGTGCGTTTGATTTCTGGAAAAATTGGAACAAAAAAGCCTTTGCAAATCCGCGCAACCTCCTCTATGGGGTGGCGTTAGCATCCGCGCAAACGGAGCAAGGGGACTGCCTCAGATGAACTCAATTTCAAGAACTGTGCGATTTTCGAACAAAGGATAACCTTTTTGCTCAGCGACCGTGATATGGAAGGATCGCAAAATGAATGCAGCAGTGACAGAGAATATGAAAACCCCGAAAGAGATCGTGATCGAGTGGATCGAGCACATCTTGGATCGCAAGAAGTGGACAGGGACTGATCTAGCACGCAAATCGAATATAGCCCCGTCGACGATCCTCCGGCTGATGAACGACCCAGATCATCAATTCGTACCGACCCTTAAGACGTTGCAAAAGATTGCCGATGGATCGGGATATCCCATCCCACGGAAAGTGATGAACGTGCTGGGGGCAAACAAGATCGAGCCCTCCGATACTGCCGAAGAAGAAGCCGAGGCTCCTCGGCGCTCCTTCCGTAGTAGTACCCCGCGCGTGTCGACGGTGGAGCTTCGTCATGTGTCGTCGCTGCCGGCGGCGCTGCAGGCAGCTGCCAATCCGAAGCGCGATAGCTACGCTCCGGCCCCGCCGCAATTGGAGGGCGACGAGACGGCGTTCGCGTTCTACATGCCGGACGACACCTTCGAGCCTTGGATGAAGTCCGGGACGATGTGTTACGCGACCAAGCGGCGTGATCCCGTCACGGGCGATACGATCATGGTCACCGACAAGAACGGGAAGACCAAGATCCGCTCGCTGATGGGAATAGACGAGGCCGGCTTGAAGCTGTCGAAGAGCCATCCCGTCAAAGAGGACGAGGTGATGCAGTTCGACGACATCGCCGAGATCGCTATCGTCGTTGTGTTCGTGAAGTCCATGTGAAGAGGTGGGTCGCCTAATAGGCGACCCTCATGTCGAACATGTCCCGCACTCGCTTGGTCATCGTCCTGATGAAGGTGACCGACGACGTCATCGCTTCAACGTCGAAGTCCTTGCGCAGCTGCTGCATCTGAGCCAGCCAGGCTTTGTCGGCGTTGATCTCGTTGATGTCGACGACTGACTCCCACTCCTTTTTCTTGATGTCCAGGCTGACCTTGGCGATCTCGAAGTCGAGGTAGTCCACGAACTCGCGCAGCGGGATCGTGACGTCCTGCACCGCCGGCTCGATGACCATCAGCGACTTGCAGATCTCTTCCAGGATCGCGGGGATCCTGCTCTGGAACTTGGCATTGATCGGGCGTGACACAGGAGCAGGGGGATCTGTCTTGTTAGGCGTCTGAACCTTCTTCATTCACTTCCTCTCGTTTGTTTTTCATGTGATCCTCCACGGCCTTGTAATCGGCGCGCGTGATCTTGACCGGTTTCAGGCCCCGATCGATCGCGGCGAATGCCAATGCAATTCCTTTGGTGACGCCGACCACTTCGTATCGGGCGGCTGCCTGGGGTGTCAGGCCAAGCCACTTTCCGAGTTCCGCCTGCGTCAGATTGCGCGAAATGCGCCAAGCCCTCACATCCTCTCCAGCGAGATATTTGTCAGACGCTTTTCGCTTTCGAAACGGCATTTTCAACCTCCTGATGCCGCATTTGCGCGGGAGCGAATCACGAAAATACTGATCGGCGGGATGCACTCACGCCGTTCAGTATGATCATGACGTTACTTTGCAGACAGGTACCGGACGGGAGTTAACTCCGCATGCTGGGCACCATCTTCGGGCACTTCCTCTGTTCTTAAGCACCCTCTCAAAATCTCGACTAGCCCCCGGGAAGTGATGGGCAATATGCACCTTGCACCCGGCGGCAACCGCTGCCTTGATCAAAGGAGATCCGCGACCGGATAGATGCCGCTCGAAGCGACGGGTCGGGTCTTCTTCTTCGCAGAAGCCGATGTAGTGCCCAGCATGCTGGTAGCTGGGCGACAAGTGTAACAGATAGACCGTCATTTGAATTCATGCAACCTTTTGGACAAAGTTATGACGCTTTCGATGCCGCAGGCGGCTTCGTTTGTGACACGATCCTGGCCATGTTGCCGCTTTTCCATTCAGCGGCGATGACGAGGACGGCTTTGGCTCGCTCGATTGGCTCGCCGACAATGTGCCACTTTGGCCCGGGCGCCTTGAATGCGACCACCCGGACCAGGGCGGCTTGGATTTTCTTCTTCACGGTTCCTCCGTTGCTGAAATGAAGTTTGAGATCGGTCCGTCTTCCTCGTCGAATGCGTTCACAATTCCGCGATCATCCGCCTCATCGACGGGGATCCAGATCGTGAAGACGACGCCTTGCGAGTTGTCGTACCGTTCGATGCGGTCGATGACGCCGGTAGATCCCGCCGGCATCGTGTGCTCGATGTCTTCGTGATCGGCACCCTTGGCCTCGACCAGCATCTTGACGCGTTGGCCCTCGCGGAAACCATTCGCTTCGCCGAGGTGCTCAGCCATTGAGCTTTCCCTCCAGCTCCTCAGACAGCTTGAGCGCTCCCTGGAGAAGGTCGTCGATGCTCATCGAATAGTCAGTGATCACGTCCCAGCCAGACTCGCCGTAGATCAGCCAGACAGATCCAACCTGCTTGCCGTCCTTGTGCATGTAGAGGCGGTCGTCATCGGTGGAGAACATCGCGCTGAAGATGGCATCGGCGTCGGTGCTCTTCTCGATCGCGAAGTCGCCGCCGTCGTAGACGTCGATCGCAAAGCCGGCAGCCAGCGCATCGTCGATGATCCTGCGGGCGATCTGCCTTTCGATTTCTTGTACTTCCATGGTTTCTCCTTCGGTTTCAGGCGAAATCCAGCTCGCCGTAACCGTCTTCGGTGTATCGGTTGGATCGGCGGTACTCCCCGCCGTAGCGGGAAGGTGCTCTTCGCTCGCCTCTGCTAGTTGAGAGGACTTCGCCAACGCTCTCCACCTGATCGAAGTCATCTTCGATCAGAGAGACTTTCTGCCAACGATGCGGGCGCTGGTTCATGCAGCCTCCCTGGCGAAGTGCTTGGCGCCGGTCCCGTGTGCCTCAATGGTGATGTCGGCCTTGGCCTTGGACCGATTGCCGCCGCAGAGCAGGCAGTAGGCGCACTGCACGGCTTTCCCCATCTCAGCGCCGGCCGGGCAGTGACCTTCACCGTCCATCTTGGGCTCACCCTTTGGACGCACCCGGTAGGTGCGGAACCCCAGGGCCTTCGCCATGATGCGATCAGCCTCGCTGTCGCAGGAGGCCATGCAGAAGTCCGCCAGCTCTGGGAAGGTGCGCCAGAGGTGCGTATAACCGGACAGCTCGTCGACTTGGGCGAGGGCGACTCGCCACATGCTGACTGGAGCGGCGCCAGGATCGCCGTAGGCACCGATACGGACGCGCTTGCGGGCCAGGAGCTTGCGAGCCTTGGCCAACGACACCTCGGGATAGATACCGCGCTGGAAGCCATCCCAGATAACCCTGGGGCCATGCATCAGGGTGACGTAGCAGGAGCGCTCGACGTTCTTGCGCAGTCCGGTCTTCGGATCAGTGACGATGCGGCCCCGGTGGATGCAGCTGCCGCAGATCGAGACGTCGTCGCCGGTTTGCGCTGCGAGCAGCGGGTTCTGGTCGGCGCGAATGATGTAGATCTGGACCATCGGCCCGGTCTTGGAATTGCTGCCGCCGTCCTCCAGGCCGGTGGCGATCACGACGATGGGCGCACCGTCGATCAACGACGGGCCGCGGTACAGAATAAAACCGTTCATCGGTCTCTCCTTTGAATTCATGCAAACCACCAGTCACGGCTGTCCCGTCGTCGGCGGGGCCGGCGAGCTTCGGGCGAAGGTGGGGCGTAGTGGGAGCGACAGCCCTGGCACTGGTAGGGCTTGTCGGGGTGCTTGGGGTTGAGGCTGAGGATCTTCGTGCCTCGATCGCCGCAGTTGGGGCAGGTCCGCCAGGTGGTGACCCGCTTCGGCGCGGTGCAGAAGTGGGCCGGGATCACCTGGGGACATTCGAGCGGCTCGTCGCCGCCGCAATACTCGGCCGGCCAGGGGCTCCAAGGGCCCCAGGCCTCGATTTCGAAGATCGCCATTACGCTGCCTTCTCCGCCGGTTGCTGCTTGTTGTCGTTGACCGGCTGCACCTTCGGCAGCGGCGGGAAGAGGTCGATCAGCTCGCCCATCGATCGGGTGGCTGCGACATATTGCAGGTTGGCTTCCTGCTCCTTTTCCCAATCCATCGTGGCGTAGCGGGATGGGCAGGTGTTGAACCGGTCGAGCCAGTACACCCGTTTCCATTCCCGGCCCTTCGACTTGTGGATCGTCGAGAGCGTCAGGATGCCGGAGACGTTGTCGGAGAAGATGTTGTCGATGTAGGCGACGACCGCCTTGATCTCGTACTGCTTGTCCTCGCGGCAAGCATCCATGATCACCTTGATCGTCTCGAACTTGTCCTCGGCCTCCTGGACCTTGGCCATCTTCTTACGCGGCAGCCACTTCTCCTTCTCGCGCTCCAGCCATTCCTCCAGCTTATCCTCCAGCTCCGGGATGGTGCTGATGGACTTCCAGCGGGTTGCCAGCTTCTTGAGCGCTTCGCCAATGTCGCGACCTTCGATCCGGCAGGGGATCTTCTCGCGGATCAGAGCGAACGCCGCGGTCACCAGCGGCCGGGTATTGCGGCACAGGATCGCCGCGTCGGCGTTGAGGCGGTCGCGGTTCTGGATCATCTGCTCGAAAGTCTCGAGCGAGATCGAACCCTCAGGAGACGAAGGATGGGCCTGGATATGGCCGACCCAGGTCTGCGCGAACTTCACCACCGACTTCGGACAGCGGTAGGTCACCGTCAGCGGCATCTCCTTCGCATTGAAGGACTGCTTGATGATGTCCAGGCTGTCGTTATCAGCTCCGGTGAACCCGAAGATTGCCTGGTGCGGATCGCCGACAGCGAACAGCCGGCCATTCGGCTTCATCAGGCATCGGGCCAGCAGCCGGCGCACCGTGTTGGTGTCCTGTGCCTCGTCGATGATGACGTTGTCGTACTGCCAGAACTTGATTTCATAGAGCAAAGGCAGATAGATCATGTCGTTGAAGTCGACGATCTCCGGCTCCTGATTGGAGGCCTTCAAGACGTCGATTGCCATGTCGATGATATCGTCAGCCTTCTTCTCGACTGCCTCTTCATTGAACAGATCGAAGTGCTCGGCGAGATCGTCCCAGATCGACGTGTCCTCGATGTGGCCCTGGCCGCGGATGCCGACGCCGCTCTGTTTCGCGAAGGCGACCAGTTGGCAGATGATCGAAGCGTGGGGCGCCAGTTCGGGTCCGATCTTGTTGGAATCGATCCAGGACGAGGTGATGTTAGCGACCTTGTCCTCGACGACGCGCACCGTGGGGAATTTCTTGCGGTAGTTCCGAAGGCCGATCGCATGGACGGTCGAGGCTTCCGCCTTCTTCCAGTCGATGCCCATCTGCTTCAGCTTACCCTTAATCTCCTCAGCGATCCGCTTGCCGAACGCGATGATGATCGAGGATCCCCGCATGCGGCCGACCGCCTGGAGGATGGTGGAGGTTTTGCCTGCGCCGGCCACGGCGATCAGGACGATGGAACTGGTCCCGTTGAGGGCCTCATTGATGAAGGCGGCCTGCTGAGGGGATGGAACGAACGCCATGGATAGTCCTCAATGTGATTTGCTGGTTGGAGGTAGCAGGTTTTTGCATTCACGCAAATCGGTAATTTGCAAAAAATGCAAACTACCTTTTACCGGACAATTCCCTGGCTTCGCGGATCAGCGCGTAGAGGGCTGAGGCATCACTGCACAGCCGCTCGTCGTCGAGATCGGCCATGATCTCGTCCGCCTTATCTTCATCCTCGACGCCGTCTGTGGGCGTGTCCATCCTGGCGAGCTGCGAGACCAGCTTGCAGGCGCCCTCGACAAACAGCCGGGCCTTCTCGTGCTTAGCGTCGAAGCCGCGACCATCGGTCAGGGCGTCGAGACCTTCGAGGTACTTCGATAACCTGGGATGCAGCGACATCACGCAGCCTCCTTTAATTCGGTCTGCCGCAGCAGTTTCAGTGCTGAAACCACGCGCTTGGCATTGTCCTCGTTGTAGACCTTGGTGATGTACCGGCGATCGTCGAAGATCAGCCATCCTTCACCGTGGAAATTCGGGATCATGAAGGTCACCGGGTTCTCGACCCAGAAGATGGTCTTGATCCGGTCGGTGAGGTGGCGGTGCTGTACAGCGCCCCAGCAATCTCCCTTGAGAAGCTCTCGATCTCGGAGGTTTTTGATGGAGTTGACCTCGCCGGCCTTGCACCAGACGAAGTCGGTGGCGCCGATCGTCAGTACCTTGGCGACGATCTGCTCTTGCATCTTGGTCAGTGTCTTCGGCATGTTTTCCTCAGTAGCAATCGCAGGGCGGGGCGGTCAGCGGCCCGTACCAGGCGATGATTTGTTCGGGTTCTTCGTCGGTGTCCCCATAGGCAAAGACTTCGCCGTCCTCGCCGAAGACCCGGCCGCTTTGGGTGTAATCGGGGTAGTCGTAGTAGACATGCGGACCATCGGTCTCGCAGTCGCCAGCGATCCGCAGCATGTAGCAGCCGGGCTCTGTCGGCCGCGTCAGCTCATCGTCCCAGCGGCACGGACGCCATTGCATCCGATGTATTTCGGCCAACGCGCGGGTGTCACCGAGCACCATGGGGCTCGGTGAGATGTATTGTTCCCCTTCCTTGCCGTAGCGAATGCCGGCCACGAAGGTGCCGTCCGGCTGCGGGAGTAGATATGCATCCAGCTTGTCGCCGAGATCTGCCTGGTATCGCTGGTGATTGATCGGGACCAGGTGCGCCAGCGGAACGTAGATCGCCTTGTCGCGCCAGGGATTGTCGAAGTGCCAGTGGATCTTCACGACTTCTGCTCCATCGTTGCCTGCAATCGCACCAGCCAATCTTCGAGGAACCGTTGGTGGGACTCGAAGGCGTAGTTGATGTTGTCGGCAGCTCGACCCATCTGCTCGGCTGCTCTGACCATCGTGTTGGCTGCGGATTGAACCTGTTCCGCGCCGATCAGGGTGACGTATCGCTCGCTCATCGCAGATACGCCGGACCGTAGGGGCCCATCTTCGCCAACCCGTTGTGGGCGTCGAAGATGTTGCCGCGGGCATGCTTGGCCGGCGCCGCCCAGCTGGCTGACTTGAGAACGTCGCCAGTTGCCTTGTCGACGAAGCAGAAGGCTGCTTGGTCGCGAACGATGCGGTAGCGCTTCTGCAGCTTTTGCAGCTCGAAGACCGGCTTCGAGAGGCTCGGATAATTCGCATTCATGTAGTCGTCGCTGATGCGCTTCACGCCTTCGAAGAAGGTCTCGATGGCCTGATCGAAATCGCGCTCGCCGGTCGCCGCCGGCACGGGCATTGGTACGTGCTTATTCATTGAACCTCTCCGCATCCGTTGCAGACGTATGCATTTTGATCGGGCTCCCAGTTCCACTCGGAGTCCATGCCGGCTTCGTTGCAGTCGCAGCCGATGTCCTCAGCCTCGACGAGCGGTTGAGGCTCTGGCTCCGGCTCCTGCGCCGGTAGCCGTGGCCCTTCCTCAACGATCTCCTTGATCGAGGTGTTGGCGACGAAGCCGAAATAGTCCTCTTCAGACTCGACGTAGACGCGCTTGTCAGCGTCGTTGTTGTCGACTTCGCCCACCGTGTAGATGCCGTCCGGAGCGTCCTCGTCGCCCTCGACACGCACCCGGTCCCCTGGATAGACCAGGAGGACCTTCATGCTGTCGGGAGCGGCAACGGCCTTGTCACGCCAGATGGAGGGCATCTGCTTCCCGTTCAGGAAGAGACCTTCCTCCGTCAGCGCAGCCTGTCCGGCTGTCGCTGCATCGACCGCAACCCGGACGTCCGTCAGTTGGATGGCGCGATCGGCGTCATCCGATCCGGATGTCAGGAGTTGCTTGATGTCGCTGAACTTCGGGTGGTCCGCCGACAAGTTCCAGGGACGGCCCTTGGCGAAGAACGTGATCGAAGTATCGGTGATGACCGCTGGGATCATTGGGTGCTCCGTTGATTTAGGCGGCTTCGTCCAGATCGACGTCGAAATCTTCGGCGTCGCTGTCGAAGTCCTCATCGTTGTCCTGGACGACCGGAATCTCCGGTCGCCGCAGCAGGTCGAAGTAGTGCTTGAGGCGCTGCTTCGCGGCATTGTCGAAGCCGTAGAAGCTGCTGTTCGAGCAGATCATCCGCAGGAGCGGATAGCCGAGTGTCAGCTCGTTGAAGCGAGCCTCGACTGCGGCGATCGGACACTCGACCGAAGGCTTGTTGACGCTCACGCCCAGCTTCTGCAGGGCGGCGCACGCCTTGTCGCTTTCGGTTGACGCGGTGCTGTTACCCTCCAGGGTGCGGTAAAGCGCCCGGAGTTGACCAGCCCATTCCTGCAGATCGGCCGGCGCGTTGTCGAACAGCCGGGGATCGACCAGTCGGCGGATCGTGCCGTCGATATGGTTGATCGTCTTCTTGTGCAGCCCGGTGAACTCAGCGACGTTCACCTTGCCGCGCAGGCCTTCGACGATGTCGTCACCGATGTGAGTCCAGCCATCCGGCACTTCCTGATCGTGCTTCTTGATCAGGATGACAGTGCCGGCTTCGATCAGCCCCAGCTCGACACAGACGTGCGTGACGTCATCGAGGCTGCTGAGCGACACATCGCTGTGTCCATCCATGACGTGGAACCACTCGTTGCCGCGACCACGGCGGTAGCCATAGGGTCGCTGCTCGATGAAGTAGCCGCCATCAGCCAGATCGACGTCCTGCGTCTCCTTGCGGAGACGTCCATGCGTTCCGACCACCAGGGTGCGGCGCTTGCGGATCGTCTTGCTGACGCGCTTCTCGACCGGAACCTTGAAGCTATCGAGATCGATAACTTCCGGGTTGCCGAGCCGGCGCAGGGTTTCATCCCGGTCGATGCGCTTGCAGCGGACCCAGAGGACCTTCTCACCGACCAGGTTGGCCATTGAGAACCGGCTAAAGGAGTAGTGCGGGTTGTGCTCGATGACGATCTTGGCGTCGGCCGCCCAGGAGGCAAGGACGGTTTCGTCCGTGAACTTGTCGAATTGCTGCCATCCATTGCCCAGGTGACAGGTCTTGAAGTTGTGCTTGACGACGTTATTGGTCAGCGGCAGACCACGCCAATCCATCATCGTCCGAAGGCGTTCCGCACGGGTCAGACCGAGGCCTTCAACGCCCTTGTTGAAAGCCACGCAGGCGTTGAACAGGGTGTCGGCGGCCTCGACCTTGGCGCGGAGCTGGTTGATGAAGCTGTCCTCGTAGTTCTTCACGAGGGTTGCCAACGTCGCCTTGGTGGTTTCGTCGTAGGCCAGTTCTTCGCGGGACAGGATGACCTTGAGCGAGCCGATCGGCGCCTCGAACAGAACCTCGTCGGAGCTGTCCAGGAAGCCGGAGTTTTTGATCAGGCTCAGATCGAATGGATACATCACGCAGCCCATCCGGACGCTCGGTCCGTAGAACGGCACGGTGCCCGACTTGTAGCTGGTCCAGTTGTCCCCAGAGCTTTTGACCACCGGCTCATCCCACTTGATCTCGGGGAAGATCTTCGGGCGAGGATTGAACGACCAGAGGATCTTGTGGGCGCGGTTGTGAAATGCATGGATGTCCTCGCGGCGGACTGCGTAGGAGACATCCAGCCCTGACGGCTCGTCCGAAGGCATCTCTGCCATCTGACGGACCTTGATTTTGCCTTCGGCGGAGAGCGAGACGACGTAGGCTCGCATCACGCCTTCATAGTAGGAGGTGACGTTGAAGGAGCCGGCACCATCCGGACCGAGCAGATAAGCGAACGGACTCTTCGAGCCAAGACCCCAGCCGCCGACCTTGTCATTGGCACCGCGCTTATCCGAGGCATAGAGCTTGCCGTAGACCTTCTTCATGTTCTCTGGCGAAATGCCCGTGCCATAGTCGCGGACCCTGAATACCGGGTTCAGCGGGGTCGGAAGATGGACTTCGAAGTTGCCGCCGGACGCATCCCAGGCGTTGGACGGGATCTCGCGTACGCCGTAGCCGACCTTGTCTTTCGCCAGGCCGGAGATCTGGGCGTAGATCGCGACCGCATTGGCCTCGATCTCGACGTCGAATTCCTCCTGAACGCCAGTCGCGATGTCGGTGTGCTCTTGCATTCCAAGCTTCATTGGTCAGTCCTTGTTTCTGAGTGGGTCGTTGCTGTTCAGTCAGGCGATCAGGCGGTCGCCGTCTTTGTTTTCGTCTTCGAAATCGAAGAGGGAGGGCTGGTTCTCCCACATGAAATCCTCGATATCGTCGATAGAGACGCCCATGGCGTCGAGGAAGCGCGCAACCTCGCGCGGATGCTTCCAGACCTTCTCTTCGAGGTCGCGGATGCGCATCTTCTTGAAGATGCCGAGATCGCGCAGAGAGCCGAGAGATCGTGTCTGCTTCGGCATCGGCACGACTGTGGGGTCACGCTCGATGATGAACTTCGAAGCGTCGATCTTGATCATGTGATCGCGCAGCTCGATCAGATGGCCGACGTCCAGCTTCTCGTTCGGATAGTGCTCGTTGTAGTACCCGACCGAGAGGTTCGAGCATTCCGGCACGATGCCCATGTACTGTTTGGTGTCAGTCAGAACGCCGGTCGGATCGAGCTTGAACCGCTTCGGCAGCTGGGCAGCGAGCGACTCGCCGAACGCATCGGAGCAGCAGCGCGATCCCTGGTGGGTGATCACGCTGTCAATGCCACGCCGGTCAAAAGCGATGGCCGCCTTGATGCCCTCCAGGAACTTCGGGTTCTCGTTGGCAATGCCGCGGGAGCCCTTGCAGCCGATCTCCTCGGCGAAGTGGAAGACGTAGAGGCCAGGCACGTTCGCCTGGATCATTTCCATCATGATCCAGACGCCGGCCGCATCATCTGCGCCGAGGCAGCTCGACTTGGAGTCCTTCGGGTTGAACAGGAACTTGCCGTCGAAGGCGACCTTCTGCTTGCCTTCCTTCGTGTGGACGCTGTCGGTGTGCGACGACCACAGGACGGAGGGCTGCTCGTTGCCGATGATGACGAAGTGGTTTCCGAACTGATCCTTGGCCACGTTAAGCGGCTTGAGGAACCGGTCGATAAACTGCTGCTCGGTATCCGACTTGGCCGGCCGGCAGTAGGACAGCATATCGATGAGAGTACGAAGGTCTGACATTTCTCTTCTTTCAGGTTAGGCGGCGCGGATACGGCGGACGAAGGGGTCGCCGACGACTTGAACTTCGATGGCCTCGTCGATCTGGCGAGTCATCCGGTCGATGTGTTGCTGCTGGATAGTTTCCGTCAGCGACGGGGATCGGAGAAAATCCATCATCGCCTCGCGATCGATCACCACGTTTTCGAGCGTGGCCGAAACGTGCCGGTTGAAGGCGTGCGCATCGAACTGATCGCCGACGTTGATGTTGATGTTCGGCTCTATGGGGCAGTACTCGATGGCATCGCCCCAATCGGCAGCACGAATGATCGGATCATCAATGATGACCAGGTCAGCGTGGGTGCCGCTGATGCGAGGCGCGCGGGGAGGGCGACCTCGCTTCTTGGTCTTCGCCTTGGGCTTATCGCCCTCGGCGCAGTTCGGGCTGACCAGGCTGCCGTCGTCGCGCTCGACAAGGAAGCTGTAAGGCCACAGCTCGCCCGTCACCTCGCACTGGGCCCCGTGGATGTTGATGGCTTCCTGACACCATTCTTCATTCACGCCATGAACGTGCCTGAAGTGGCTTGCGGGATGGAAGTTCTTCAGCTTCGGGCACCAACGGTACATGTCGGACTTGCCGGCCGTGCTGCCCGTGGTGATGTAGCTGGCACCAAGCTTGCCTTCCGGCTTCTCCAGAGCCGTGACGAAGTGGTCACCCATGTCGAGCGCAAACTTGATGTCATCGAAGTAAGGCATGACATATTCGTGCTCGACGCGGCCGGTTGGGATCTTCAGAAGCCTTGCACCATCGAAGCACTCTGAGGAGCTATTGCCGTCAACCGAGTTGTCTGTGCGGATGTAGGTGAAGCCTTCGCTTTCCATGCTGGCACGCATGCGCTGGAAGTCGCCGAACACCCGGCCGAACTGCTTCTTCGCCGGCCAGCACACGCAACGCGACTGGATGCGTCCACGCGCGTTGACCTGGTATGCGACAGCCAGGTCGCCGGCTCCGTAGGGCGCGGTTGGCCAGACCGGGAGGTTGAAGTTCTTGCTGCCGTCCATGCAGGACGACGGGCCTTCCTTGTAGATCCTGGTGATCTCTTCCGGCGTGGTCGCGTAATAGACTTCCCCGCTGGGATCGATCGCCGCGATCAGCTTGTTCCGCTTATCGTTATCCAGATCCGGATAGAACCGGCTGAGGTAGCGACCAGCGGTCAGGATCGTGACGCGATCGATGACACCGAGTTCATCGTTCTCGGTGAAGGCGATATTGGTGACGTCGTCCGCGTGCAGGTGCGCGAAGTGATCCTTGATCGGCTTCACGTCCCACTTCGCCGGCAGCGGCTTCAGCGTGCCGTCAGCCAGGCGCTGAGCCTGGCGAGCCCGCCAGTCGGCAGCCTGGGCGATACGACGCGGCTGGACCTTGCGGCCGAGCTTTTCAGTCAGCACCTTTGCGTGCTTGGCCGCATCGCTGCCTTTGTCATAGGGGCCGTAGTCCGGGATCGGAACGTCCACCATGTTGCCCTTGCCATCGGGCTCGAGAGTGACCAGGAAGAACGACATCGAAGTCTCCGTTTGCAGTTCATCGTTTGCATTCATGCGCCCGGATGGGCGCACGACGTCCTTGGGTGGCTGTGAACGCCGCTCGAAATAGTGCGGCGAGTCAGAACCGGTGGCGCTTTTTATTTGCATTCATGCGCACGAAAGCGCAAGCGAAAAATCTAAGGAAAAATATCCGGGAAGGAGCCGCGCCCTGCACGCGGTCTATCTCGGGGGTTGTAGAAGCGGATGCGCAGCAGCGCTCCGCCGCAGTTTCTGATGATCATTCAAGACGCCCTTTGTTGATGTTGAAGGTGTGGTAGGCGCTTGGTTCGTGGTCTGTCGCGTGGGTTGTAGAAGCGGATACACAGGAGTGTTCCGCAGCAATCTCTGATAATCATTGATGCCTCTGCTATCTCTGATTTCTTGATTGTTGGTTCCGCACTGCCAACAAGGTTGTCGCAAGTTCGTAGTCCCCAGGTACGTGATGCTAAAGGTTGGTCCGAGCCTCCTGGAAGCGCTCAGGTGCCGTCGTCGTAGTAGTGATCCCGCTGGATGCGGATCAGGACCTCGTTGAGCGTCCCTTCGAATTTATCCCAGCGGTTAAGCTTGACCTTCGCGCGCTTCAGATCCTTCGAAACCAGCAGGGTGTAGATCCCGCCGGACGAAAGCGAATGCTCGAAGATCCCGAACCTGACCATTCCGTCCTTTTCAGTAAGCAACGGTGCGATCAGTTCGATGGCTTTCTTGGTGGTGTCGAAGCTCTCCTGCGAGCCCTTCGTCAACATGATTCTCAGACACCGGTCGTTCGTGTCCGACCAAAAGCCGTCCGCGAAAATGCCGATGTCGTTGAATGCGTCGAGGACGTGCCGATGGTAACTCAGGCCGTCGTTGACGTTGCTCCGGACGAGCGTTTGCCAGTCCGGCCCCTTGTCCTTCGCCTCTGCGACGATGATCTGCCCGATCAACTCGTTGAGGTGAGAGATACGTTTGGCCGAATGCTCGATCTTGCGGTCGATCGGAGCGCGCTGGGCGAACAGGTCGTCCCGCTTTCTCTCTTCGTCGACCAGCTCGGAGCGCAATTCGGCGAGCGATTTCTTGGTCATTCTTCCTCGGTGACGTAGTCGATGACGAACGACGCCAGACCGTCCTGATGGGCGGCCTCGGCGGCGGCATCGATGTTGGGGTAGGCGCCGTGCCAGCGTTTGCCTGGCCATTTGGCGCGGAGGGTGTTGCCGTTCAGCCTGGCGAAGAGCACCGGCTTGCCTGCCTGATCATCCTCGGACATCACGCAAACCGTAGCGGCGTGGTGCCGAACAGCCGGACGCGCTCACGCATGTCGGCCAGGACGATCGAGTCATCGATCCGACTGTCGAACAGGTCGTTGAGGGTGGGGGTGTAGCGGCGGCGCTTCTTTGGTTGGGTCTTCATTCGTCTTTCCAGTCTATGGTGATGGTCCCGTCAGGACCGGTTACAAGCTCGGCCTCGAAGAACTCGACGGCCTTGCGAATGGCGGGCATGTACGGGCCAGATCCTCGTCTGGCTCGAAGTGCCGCTACGTTGGTGAAGTAGCCTCCGGTGTTCAGCTCGCAGTCGAGGCCACGCATCGATAAGCCATCCTCTCGGGCTCGGGCGCGGATGGCGTCCGCCAGCGGTTCGCCGATGATGGCGAGAGGCTTTTCGTGATAGTTGAACAGCTTGATGCCCAGCGCTCTGGCGCGAAGGCTGATTTCCCAGGGCGAGCGATGCGGCAGAATGTGGTGGATGGCGGTCGCGCCCTTGGTCGGAGCTGACCGTCTGAGTTCCTCATCCTCGCCGGACGTCCATGGAAGGCGGCGGTAGCCGAGACCTTCCGTCTTGTCGCGCTTGCCCTGGATCGATGACCTCGACCGATGCGGAGGCAGCAACGCCTGCAGCTCAGCTGTTCTGAGGTGCCGGTTGCGCCGCATGATCTCGATCTCGGCCACCGTCCAGGGCCGGCCATGCTTGACGAGCGACGCGCTATCGAACCTCTCGGATATTGCTAAGGCAGTGTTCGAGGTTCTCACGATCGATACTCATACGAAGGCGCGTTTGTTGGCGACGACGAAACGAACTTCCTCTCGCCGCTGTCGGCCGCGCCAGGTCTTCTTGAATGGAGCGGGGTGGCGCTTCCAGGTGTGGTTTTCCAGGAGGAAGCGGAAGGCTGCGCCGAGAGCGCGCTGATGAGGCGAGCCCTTGTCGCACGGGTGACGCCAGCGGCGCTGACGTCGGAAGAGACGCATATGCTTCATGGTCAGTCCCCGAACTGGGTGCCAGGAATGAGCCAGCGGGTATGCTCAACCCAATGCCATCCATCGCCGGCAGTGGCGGGCTGAAGGCTCTCCCAGACGATGTAGTCGCCATCTTGCCCAAGAGCGTAGTGATAACGGTGTTCCATCAGTCGTCCCTTCGAAGAGATGCCCGCCCTCCGAAGAGAGCGGGCACGCCATTGACTGGCTCAGTAGTGGGGTCGGATCTTCTTGTTCAGCGCCCAGTACGGTCCATCGCCGCCGACGTCGGCCTGGATGTACAGGGTGCGCTTGTGGTCATCCTGGGTCTTGATGACGGTACAGACGCGCTCGACGAACTCGCCCTTCTTCATCGCCCGGACCTTGTCACCCGGCTTGACCAGCCGGCCGTTGACCCAGCGAGCATCCGGATGCGGCGGCTCGACGGGGGCAGCGGTGGTCGGGACGTTGTCCTCTTCCTCGATCGCCTCCTCGACGCCAGCTTCCGGCAGAACCGGGGCGATGCCCTGCGGCGGGATCGTCACCGGAAAGACCAGCGCGATCGACTGGTTGCCGCTCAGGTAGATCTGACCCGCTTCCAGCTCGCTGCCGAACAGCTCTTCGTGAAGGCTGTATTCGCGACCGTCCTTGACGACGGCGCCGTACAGCGTGCGCGGCTCGGTATCGAGGTTCTCGACCTTCAGCTCGCCCTGCATCTCGTCGCCATCGGTATCGAACTGGCCGACGACCTGTTCGCCGTCGTGATGCGAGACGATGACAACCGGATAGGCGTTGCCCGTTAGCACGGCGATGATCTTCGCGTCGGTGTGGACGTCCTGGTCATCGTTGGCGTCGAACACCTGGAACGGCTTGTTGAAGTCAACGCGGCCGGACGGGTAGATGATTGCCGGAACGACCGGCGCAGCAGGGGCGGCGGACTCTTCCAGGACGGCGGCGAGCGCGGTCTCGGTCGATACTTCAGCTCCGACTACCGTGTCGGCCTCGACGACCAGGCTGGAAGCTTCCGTCCCGCCATCCTGTTGTGCGGCCTGCATGTCAGCTTGGCTAAGATAGCCAGACATGCCGATCGCGGGAGCATCGCTGCTCTCGGCTCCACCGAATGTGGCTTGGCCGATGACACCATGTCCACCGATGACACCATGTCCCATGGTTGGATCCATTCACTCTCTCCTTTGTTGCGGGCCGTTGTTGATCCCACCCCGTCAGCAGGGGCGGCGCGCGGGTTGATGACGGGGTGTGCAATCGCTTGCATTCATGCAAGCGTCAGGTCACGGGCTGATCGCCCGGACCGTATTCGGAAATGATGCAGGCTCGGTCCTGGTCCCAGGACAGCTCCTCAACGTCGAGGCCGTCGACATCGAAGTCGATCACGGTCACCTGGACGTCAGACGGCAGGTGGCGGACATCGACCATGCCACCCTCGACAGTGATCACCACCTCGCGCTTTACCGCGTAGACGATGTCCCACTGGTCGCCGGAGTCGGGGATTGGGTAGGACCCGTCAGCCCGGCGGAATCCGATGCGCTCCATGCCGTCAGGATGTGTGATCGCAAAGACCAGCGGTCCGTAGACGTGGGTGTGCAGCTGGTCGAAGACCAGGCGGGCAGGGTAGCCGTGCCTCGTCTGCAGCGGCTTCCTGAAATCAAGCGACATGCTCTACCTCGATATTGAGAAGGCCGGTGACCTCGGGCCAGTTCGGGTTGCCCGTCGTGAGGAAATTGTCGATCGCTTGAAGCGCCATCGCGGGCGTGACCAGCTCAAACGGAAAGTCGTAGTTCTGGCCGTGCTGATCGAGCAGGTCGCGCATTTCGCGGTTGCAGAACGGGAAAAACAGCGGACCGAGCGCAGCGCTGCGGTAGCTTTGGACGTACTGGAAAGCCCGGAAGCATCCCACGGGCAGCGTCCGGTCGCGCTCCATCGCCAGGAACATCCAGCCGCCGATGCAGGCGGTAGTGCCGCATTCGCCTTCGCTGACGATGCAGTTCATGTTGAAGCCGTTGCCGCTCGTCATATCGACGTGCTGGTCGTGATCGAACTTGTTGTTGGCGAACAGCTCCCTGATCTCGATGAGGGCTTTGTACTCTGGGTAGGTGATGCCGAGTTCCTGGGGGTAAAGGAACGACTTTCTCTTGGACATGTATCGGTCTCCGGTTATTTGCATTCGATAGTTTGCATCGAGGCGGATGGCAAGCACTAAATTTGCATTGATGCAAACGATGTGCTAGGACAGCGCCATGCAGAAGACTGAGATTGTTTGCGGGCTCCCTTGGCTTTCTTCAAAGCCGGAACGCACCATTTTTGATGAACTCAGCTTCGCGTGTGTGTATGCGGTCGGTCCTGTCGGGGGCCGGCCGCTCCGCATCGGCTGGGCTCGACAGCTCAAGGACCGCATGGCCGCACTCCAGCTCGGAAACCCGAAGGAGCTGGTGCTTCAAGAGTGCGTCTGGACCGCAGGCGATATGCTTGCGATCCGCGTCTTCAACGAGGTGGCCGCCACCTTCGACAAGGCGAAGCGCAGGCTGTTCGGTGACTGGTTCGACGTAACGCCGGAACTGTCCAAACAAGCCATACGCCTCGCCTCGGACAAGCTGAATGTCCCGACCTTCTCGCACGGTGAGATGCTGCAGAAGGTGAGGGCGATCAGACGATCGAGGATTGAAGCCGCCGTTCGCGCTTGAGTTCGACGATCTGGGCTTCCAGGGCCTCGATGCGATCCTCGATCGATGCTTGCGGACCTCGCCGCTCCCTGATGCGATCCATGGTGTCCTGCGCCTTCCGCAGTGAAGCGTTGCGCCGGTAATCCATCGCCGCCTTGAAGTTCCGACCTTTGCCGCTGTAGCTCACCCAACATGGCGGATCGAGGGTGTAGGCCAGATCCTTGACGTCCTGCTCGTATGCCATCCGCTCTTTCTCCCGACATTCAGCCGCGATCTGCCGCAGCTCGGCGCGCTCTTCCTTGGCGATGCACTCGCTGTTGGCCGGCGATCGATGTTTCCAGCCGTCCAGGCGCCAGGCGATCCGGCATCCTGGACAGCGCAGCTTGGCCCGCTCGATCAGCGGGTCAGCTCGGGGATCACGCGGCACGGCGAACTCGGTTCTGCGCTTGAACGACGCAGTCGTAGGCCTCGCGCCAGATCGGATACTGAGCCTGACGAGCCTTCTCCAGGGCGTCGATCAACAGACCCTTCTCGGCCACGTAAATCCTTGCGAAGCCGATATCGTTCTCGACGATGCTGGCCGTGTTGCTGAGGATGTCGGCGCATTTGATCATCTGGCCCCGCCATGAGGCGCCAGCCACGAACTGGCGATCGATTGCCTTGCGCAGGGTTCGGTTGCCGATGCCCTCGGGCGTGTTGCCGCTGTCGGGCCGGCTGACGTCCGTGACCTCGACGACCATGTTGGCAATGACGTGGCCGAACGTCAGGCACAGTTCCTGGTATGTGGTCTTGGTGTCCTCCAGCGTGTCGTGCAGCCAGCCAGCCGCCACCACGTCGGGGGTTGCGCCGTACTGCATCAGCGTCCGCGCTACCTCCTTCAGGTGATGCCAGTAGGGCTCGCCGGTATACTTGCGCTTTTGGTCGCCGTGAGCCGTCTTGGCGAAGTCCTCGGCGGTGCGGAGGAGGGTCAAAACTCTATCCATGGTCGGCAGCCTTCTGATTGTCGTTGGCGATACGCAGCCGGGTCGGCAGCATCCCGGGGACACACACCTTCAGGTGCATGTCTTCCTTCCAGGTCGTGTGCCAGGCGGTGCGGTGGGTGTGGGTGTAATCGAACGAGTCCAGCTCGATCAGCGTGAAGGGCAGCTGGTAGTTGCCCAGAAGAAAGATGAACATCGGAACCTCCGTTTGCAGTACATTTGCACAACAAACCGTTGCATTCAAGCAAAGATTATGACACAACAAACCAGCGCGGAGAGGATCAGAGCTGTTCCGATCGTCTTTGCGCTGATGAACTCTTGCGGGCTGGCTTGGAGCATGATGGTCACCTTGTTGATTATGTTGATCGAGAAGATCAGGCGAAGCCGGCAGATCGGCCGCTCTTCATGAGGACCGCGACGAAACCGAAGTCCCAGGATCGATCGTCGTTGCGCTGACGGTGAGGGCGGACCCTGAAGCTGTCAGCCTTCTTTGCAGTGATGGCGTCACTGGCCGCCTGCCTTGCGGCACGTTCAGACACGTAAAGTCGATCAGCGTCCATAGCTGTTGTTCCTGTTTGCGATGTATGGGTGGTCACACCGGCTCGGCCGGCGTATCTTCGATTGTGATCTTGAAGCGTTGCGACAGATGTCCGCTCGTGGTGGACTGCTCTATCACCAGCGCGTTGCGCGTCTGCTCGATGGGGCAAAACCCCTTGATGCTAACCAGCTCCTGCAGGAAGTGGCCGATATCCCTGATCGAATAGAGGCGGATGCGATCCCGTGGGCGATCATCAAACCGGGCAATAACCTCGTCGAGCTGAGCGCGCAGCGTGCGAGCCTGCTCCAAGGTCAGTACATCGGTTGATCGGGTGCCGCCACGAGGTCCGACAACGCACATCATGATCACGTCGGTCTCGCCGTCGTCTACGGCGTAAGGGGAAACGTGGACGTTGATCCAATCCCTCATCGAACTCACCATGTTGGGCAGCCGTCTTCGTCGACGGCGTCGTCAGAGTTGCGCTCCGGCATGTGGTCGATGCTGCCGGGTCCGCCGCTATCGGCGATGATGGTTTCGATCTGGTGGATACGCTGCTCGATCACGTCAACATCGCTGTTGACGTTGAACGTACCCATGACTTCCTCGACCTTCAGCATACGGTCGGCGATGGTCACGGCTTCCGGGCGGACCCAGCCTTGTCCCTCGACGTAGTCGTAGACCTTCTCGATGATCTCATGGACCGTGAACTCGGGGTGATAGCAGGCCGCCGCATGGAACTGACGCTGCATCGCGTCGGTCCAGTCAGACGGCTTGTCCCAGGGGCCGGCTACCATGTCGAGGTCGACAGCCAGGGTCATGGTGATGAAAGCTCGCTTCTTCATGGCAGTTCCGTCCGTTCTGTTGTCGTTGCGCCGTAGGCGTGGATGTCGCCCCAGCCAATAGCGGCGGATGTTGCGCCGGCCGGCATGATGGGGCATTCGAAGACGCGGACCTTGTCGGTGATACCAAGCGGGTACTCTTCAAGGTCTTCGTCGTCGCCGATCTCGTAGTAGTCGCGCCAGAACTTGACGGCTTCGCTGGCGTCAGTTGCCCATACGAAGAGGTCGCGGCTGACCACGCCCTCGTCGTCGACAGGGCATTGATCGTGCGTCGGCGCGACCAGATAAAGCAGACGGTCCATGGGAGGTTGCGTCTTAGCGTTGAACGCCTGCTCGACGCGCTTGAGCCTTTCGACCTCGGCGAGAGCCGCGTTTGTCGCTTCCTCGGCGCCGTGCTCCGAGTCGACATCGACACCAAGAGCGTCGTTGAGGTAGTCCATGTAATCGCAGGCAGAGACGGTCATTTCAGGCTCCGATCTTAAGCTCGGTCAGGAAGTCTTCGTTGTGGGCGGTCAGCACCTCGACCCAGTCCTCGATCACCGCATCGAGCGTCTCGATGAGTTCCTCGGGGACTGCGATGAATGCCGGGAAGGCGTCGGTGTTCTCGACGAACACCATGAGCCAGTGCGCCGTCGCATCGCGCCACTGCGAACTGACATCGGCCGGGTGGTCATCAAGCCAGGTGATGAGGTCGTGGATTTCCTCAGCGTTGGCCGCGGTCAGGGTCGCCGGCATCAGCCCCTCCCGAACCATTCGTTAGCCGGGGTCAGGTCGTACTTCTCGCCGAGCCACTTCACGAATTCGGCCGGCTTCTCGCCGATCTCGAAGGCCTGCTGCATGCGGCTGCCGGTGTAGTTGTTGCGCGACGGGCAATCGTCGGTGACCAGGTCTTCGTACGCCCACTGCTTCACGGCCTCCGCCTTGCACTGCCGGATGAACTCGTCGCGCTGGCGGGAGGAGGGAGGGCACGATCCCTTGAACTCCTCGGCCGTGCTGCGGGCTTTGCGATAGGTATCGACCAGTGCATCGACGCGATCGACCACCGGCTTGAGGTACTCGCTGTGGTCGTCGAACTTGATGCAGTAGAGGATGAACTCCGGAACGAATTCGAAGTCCCAGCAGATGTCCTCCTGCTCTTTCTCGGTCAGGGAGCACCAGACGTTCTCGATCAGGGGAGACAAGTCCCAGGCGCGGTTGCGCATCGTTGCAGCGCCGAAGTTGTTGCACCAGTCGGTGATCGACATCTCCGCTTCCTTGAAGGGATGATCCTCCGGAAGCGTGTTGCCGACGATGAGCCGGCTGTCTTCCAGCACTATGTAGGCCGCCATCGCGGTGTCGATGATCGGATAGGTCGTTGTGATGGTCTCGGGCTGTTTCGCCATATCGTCAGTTCCTCACACTTTCGCGCCGACAAGCCACCGCTCGGAGCCGTCGCCTGCCTTGTATTTGACGGCCCGGGCGTCTCCGCCCTGGACGGTGTTTTGTTCGAGCCATTCCTCGGCATCGTCGTAGAAGAAGAAGTGCTCGGTCTCGACGAGCAGGAAGGGATTGATCCCGGCGGCAATCACCGCTGCGCGCAGCTGCTTCTCGCGGAGCAGGCCGCTGAATTCCCAGGTTTTGAAGGGCATCACACCCTCTCTTCGAGCTTGGCCTTGATCTCCTTGGCCACGCCGACCCAGGCATGACCGGAAATCATCGGGGAATCGACCTTCGCCGGCTCTGCATCAGCGACGAGGTCGGACCAACGGCGCAATGCCTCGATGACGAAGATCTGAGCCAGCGCGCCGTAGTTGCTGAACTCCATGAGCCGGGTGACGAACTCGACATTGGTCTCGGGCTGGTTCTTGCGCCGGCTCATGCCTCTTCCTCCACATCCAGCGGCGTAATCCAGACGTCGCAGTCAGTTCCGCCGTTGATCGAATCTTCCCGGACGCGCTCAAGGGCGCTGTCGCGCTCTTCATCGGAGGCATCCTCTGTGATGGGCGGCAGCTTGGCGTCGGCCAGCATGATGTTGACCAGCTTGTTAGCTTCACGCTGTGCCAGACCCATGGTGGCATGGGCGGTCATCGGTTTGCCGGGGACGCTCCAGTGCTCTCCTTGCACTACAAAAATTCGCTGCATGGCTCAGTCCTGTTCGAAGTGGAGGGTTGCTTCCCAAAGGGAGCAGATGTGGTGGTGGCCAGCCGCGTGGCCGACGTGCCACCACAGCCAGGGAAAGGTGAAGGCGAGATACGGGCATGCATCATCGCCTTCGAAGCCGGCGAGGTAACCGGCGTCGTAAAACTCGAAGGGGTTCATTTGCAGTCCGAGCAGATCAAACGCGCGGCTTTATCGAGCGTCTTTCCATCAGCTTCCCAGGCCTTGGCTGTGCGGGAGTCCTGCCAGTTGGTGCGGAGATGCTCAGCCTTCTCGGTGCAGATCACGGCCAGCGTGTTGACGACATGGGTGAGGCCGTGCCGATCGATCATCGCTTCCAGCTCAGTTTCGATATTGCTCATTTGCCATCCGTTGCATTCAAACAAACCCCAAGGCGCACCTCGGGCGTGGTTGCGGTTCGCGAGTGCTCTCTCCAACGCTGCACAGAAAGCGCCGGGGTCGGCGCGTGTGTCAGCAGGTTTCTCTCCAACCGCACTGCATCCTTTGGGGCGCAGGTGGAATTTGTGGGCGGCGAGCCGGGATCAGTCTCTCGCGCTTTAGGGAGGCCGCCCTCCCGCCCATTCGAATAGCTCCAGCGGATTTGTTGGCGTGCCGCTGGTCACGCATTGGGTCCGGTCGCTCCCGGCTTCTCCGGTCAAAAGGTAGTCGGTCTCTCGTAATGGTGGGGTCTAGGCGGGGTCGCTTACTTCATGGTCGTTCTCCGTTGCAGCTTCGATCTCGTGACATCCCCCCACTGCAGCTCGCGAACGCCACAAGGCAGGCGGCGCAGTGAGGGGACGAAAGGCCCCAGCAGATGGTTTGTGGGCTGCTGGCCCCACTCTGCGTCCGGTCGCTCGCGGTTCACCGGTCAAAACTCAGCTGGACTGCTTCCGTAGCTCGTTCCGCTCGTGAACGAGGTATTCGTACGATGCCAGCAAGAAGCCGATCGGATCATCGCCGCCGCCCACGCCCTTGTTGCAGAGGAACTCAGCGACGCGCTGTTCATCAAGCGTGTAAGGCTTCTCTTCCAGGTTTCGCATCACAGGACTCCAAGATGTTCGCCGTCCTCGTCGAAGACGGCCACATACCAGTGGCCATCGGAGGCCTGCTTGGCCTCGTAGGTCCAGTCGGGATCGTTGTCGTTGTTCGCCTTGGCGACCGCTTCTGCATCAGCCTGCCGCAGCCATTTGGTCTGCATCTGTTGGATCGACACGACAGCGTCCTCGTGTGAATTGGATGGCCGGATAGCGCCGGCCTCGCCACCGCGTTTGGGTCGCGGCAACCATATAAATACGCTACCCATTTCTCCGGGATCGCGAACGTCCTGCTCTGTGTATGGCGGGTCATCCTCGGCTGGCGTGCGGGACGCCATATCTCCTAGACCCTAGTTTGAAGCCGCTGCGGATTTCCCCTGCCTTCTGGTGCGGACCGCTTTACCGCACCACCGGGGCCTCATCGTCGATAGATCCTCCCAACCTCGGGAGGGTTCGACTTGTTCGATTTGAAGAGCGAACTGCAGCTCTTCACCATGATCTCGGCATCAAGCGCGCGGGCGAGATCCGGATCCCAGCGGTTCGCCCGCCAGTACAGATCGGCCTCAGTCACGATGCGGGCGGATGCCCGGATGCGCGCCTGAAATTCTTCGAACGTCCGACAGGTGCCGCCAGAGCCCGACGCGATCATGGTAAGTTCACCTTGTCGCATGGGCCACCATCATCGTCCGATGCAGGTGCAGGTATACCCTGCACATCATCCGATAGCAGCGCTTCGCCATCCGCTCGTCGCCCTCCCGCCACATGCGGTTGAGCTTGCGATGCAGGCGATCGGCGTCGAAGGCGTCAAGCCGCCGAAGGGTGAGCATGGCGCTCCTCCATGGTTGAGGTTTCGATGTAGTCTTCACGATCGAGCAGCTCGATCATGTCGGGGTCGACATCCACCCGCCAGCCGCCGATCGGCAGCGAGCAGGGGAGGGCAGCAGCGACGCAGAACGCGCCTTCGGTCTTCGCAGTCAGGATCATGCTGCCTCCTTCTTGTGTGCCGGCGACAGCTCGGCCTCGGTGCGCAACCACCGCAGCTTCTCGACATCTCGGACGACGTATTCGCCCTCCGAAATGTCGACGATCTGGCCGATGAACGACGGTTTCGAGCCGCGCCGGGCCGACTTGACCCATTCGCCCTTTTTGAACTTCATCAGTCCAGCTCCAGGCCTTCGAGGTTGTTGTGGACGGCCTTGAGCCGGTAGTTCCGGCCTTCCCTGACATGCAGAGAGGCGAAGATGATCGTCTGCGTCGCCGTAACTTCGGCGAAGAACGTGCGGGCATCCGCCTCGAAGGCGAAGGTGTCGGTGTAGGCCTCGCCGATCGAGACGTGCGTCACCTTGGCCATCTTCCGGGTGTAGGCGAGATCGTCAGGCTTGTTCGCCATGGCTCAGGTCCCGATGAACTTGCGGACGCCGGCCGCCAGTTGCGCATCGTCGGCGCCGTCAGCGATCAGCTGCTCGGCGAAGGCGTAGACCGCGGTGATCGAGGTCATGGGGATCAGCACCCCGGTGACCGCGCGCTGGATGCGGGCAGCGTCGGCCGCCTGCTGCTTCTTGGTGCGCTTCCTCACGACTGCACCTCCTCGGCCTGCTTGGCCTTCTCGATGCCAAGATCAAGGAGAGCCAGAACGCCGGGGTGGCCGGTCTCGTCGTTGCAATATGCCGAGCCATCATTGACCGCGACATAACTGTGCTTGCCGCTGGCCTCTTGGAGGACCCCGCGCAAAAACTCGGATGTCTTGAAGTAGTGCTCGTCCCGGACCCAATGGCCGAACGCATCGATGTGAACGTCGGATGCCTTGGCGATCGCGCCATCGAGGCAGAAGCAGGTGGCGTTCGGGGCGTCGAGGGTAACCGGCTCGCCGGCCGCATCCCGGGCGTGGGCGTGCTTCGTCCAGTGCGCGGGGTCGGCGATGATCGCCCTGGCGGCGATCAGGGTTTCGGATATCTTCCGCATGGCTCAAGCCTTTCCCGGTTCAGACCAGACGAGGTCGATCACGTCAGCGAGGCGCGACGAGGCGTAGCCGACCAGCTTGTCGCCGGTTGCCATGAACGGCTCGACGCCCATCTTGCGGGTGATGACGTAGGCGCGTCCGGCCTCGTTCTCGAAGGTGAATGCGTCCTCGCCCTTGCGCAGGTAGTAGTCGGCGAGTTTCATCGCGCGGTCCCGCGACTCGATCACGGCCGGGTCGATATTGTGGATCAACAGCATGGCCGCACCTCAGAACTGGTAGACGTTGTTCTGGGTGACGAGCAGTCGACGCTCGAAGTCGATCGAGCGCAGAGCAGAGGTGACGCACACCTCGCCCTTGCTGCCGCCGATCTTGTCGTGATCCTCGCCCATCACGACCAGGGCCTTGACCACGCCCGACAGCGGCATCTGATTGACCGGTGCGCCGATTGCGTCGGCGAAACCGAGTAGCTTGCAGGTGAACATACGCATGTGCGTCTCCGTTGCGGCCTCGTTTGCACTAGCTTTCATGCAAATGCAAGAGCAAATTTCGGCCATGTTTGTGTGAGAGAAAGGGAGGGTCGGAAGGCCCTGATCAGGCCCTCGATAATTCGGAAATAAATCCCGAAAAAACTGGCCGCGAGGGAATTACGATCCCGATTTCGAAGGCCGACTCGAGATCCTCGACCGTGTTCCGGACCACATCAGCCGGGATGCCACGAGACCCCAGAACGCAGGCCGCCTCGGCCAGCACCGCCGACTGGGAGGGGGTAATGCCGGACCGGCAAGAGTAGGTCTGGTACAGGTGCAAGAGACGATTGCGCATTGGTTCCTCCATGCGTGTTGAGCCCGGCAGAGCCAGGGCAGACAGATCAAATCTTCAAGAAAATCAGCGCTAAACGGGCCGCCCGGATTTCGCGGGCCGCCGGACCAACAGCACCTCAGGCATTAGCCAGAGACGTAGGTGCATAAGGGACAGAGAGAGACGGGACAGGGGATGGAGAGGGGGACAGCGTGATCCTCAGAGCCACTCCAACCAGCCGGTTTGCAGTCAGGATTTGCGAGATCCACAGCGTTTGCAGCGACAAACCGGAGAACCAGCGTTAGGTTCGTCGACCCGCCTCTTGCCTGCGCCATAAAAGCGAATTTGCATTTGCTCGCCAATCCGCTGGATTTGCACCCTTGCGACCACAACATATAGCGTGCGCAGGTGCCATATCGGTATCAGAGTGTTCAAAATCACGGCTGGACACTCCCTGCGTGACTAGATGTTGATAATTCAGCGCTCAGCGGCGCATCGGTGTGAGGCGCTCGAGCCAGTCATCGACGTAGCGATGGGCTTGGATGCCGCGTTCGTCCTTGAGGATGGCTTCGCGGAACTGGGCGTTGATCGCAGCCGTCTGGTCGAACAGCGAGGGGCGCGTCTCGATCAGCTCGCGCAGGCGTGCAGCTGCTGAGCCGATGCCGGTTCGCTTAGATGACGCCGGCATGGATGCCTCCGAGGGTCCATCCGGCATAGGCCATGGCCAGCAGGAAGGTGATGCCGATGGCGTATTCGAGCGCGCTGTCGATCTTGCGGTTCAGGATGTTCATTTGGTCCTCTCGGTCAGGCCAAAGCCGGAGACGGCGATGCGCTTGGAGAACGGGTTGATGCGGATGACGCCACGGGCACGGCCGGATGCGTCCTCGACGGTGACGGTTCGGTGCTGACGCGGATCGGGCGGAAGCTCGCAGTCCGGGCCAGATGACCGATCGGGCGTACGGCGCTTACGGGGGCGCTCGAACTTGATCGGACCGGAGGGAGCCGGCGAGTAGATCGATTTGGGCTCAGCCTTGCGCGACACCTTGACCAGGCCAGGCGTGACTGCCTTGCAGTCGGGGATGTCGAACGTGTCGTACTCGGTCAGGAAGTCGTTGAACCGGGCGTACGACTCGGCGTCCTCGTCGACCGTGACAGGCTCGACGGGCGCGGTGGTCTTGGCACGCTTGACGCGCTGCTGCTTGGCCAGCTCGACCGAGCGCAGGATGGCTGCGATGTTCTTGGACATGGGGATCTCAGGCGTATTCGAGGGAGAGGTTGCGGGCGACGACTTGGCTCCAGCAGCCGAGGCGTGCGTGTTCCTCGCGCAGGTAGCCGTGCATCTCGTCGGCATCCATGAACGCCAGCTCCTCGCGCAGGGAGAGGATGTCGTCGTCGCTGATGGCGTGGGGGATGGCGTGTTCGCGGCGCAGGTTATCGGCCACGTTGCGGCGGACCGCAGCGGTTCGGAAGGTCATGGGAAAACTCAGTGAAGAGGGGGTGGGGGTGTCGTGTGGACTGTCGAAAATTGACTAAATGAAACGTTGGATGTGCATCCGGGGCCCCGGAGAAAATCCGGGACTTGAGCACGCCAGAAGCCCCCGCCCCGTAGGGCGGAGGTTCCAGCTACTCCGTGGGTTGTGAGGGAACTTAGGCCGCGGCTTGGATCAATTCCGGAGTGGCTTCCGCGATGGCTTCCGCGTCCGCGTCCGCAAAGGCTTCCGTAACGGCGGCTTCCGTTGCAACCCGTTCCACGTAAAGCGCCTGAATGCGCTCGGCGAGGATGGCCAAATCGGTCATGGTCATATCGCCCGCCTTCTTAACGATGGCGTCAATCGGGTTGGTTTCCGGCTTTGCCTTTGGGGTTGGCGAAAGCGCGCTTTCAAGTTCCGCATACGTGGAACCGTAGGACGTGGCCACGAATTCGGCGAAATGCGCCATCTGCCCTTGTGCGTCCGCGCCAGCCTCTTTCAAGGCCTTGAGGTTCCGGAGCATGTCGGCATGGTTGGTCACAACGTCAGCCATCAGGCGGAACGATTGCGTTTTCAGCCGCGCCAGCCCGTCAATGAGCCGGGAACCTTTGGCCTTCTTGTCCACGTATTCGGCCGCCGCCTTGCGCCGCGTTTCCGGCTTCATTGCCGCGAAACCCGCAACAAGGTGTTGCGTATCGCGCCAAACCGGGTTGCCCTTGAAGGCGAATTCCTTCAGGAAGGCGCGGAACGTGGCCTTGTTGGCCTTGATACTGGTTTCGCTTTCCAGCGTTTCGCCCGTTTCCATCCGTTCCAACTGCTTTGCAGCTAGAACAAGCCCGAGTGCCACGGTAGCGTCATAGCACGCGCTATCAACGCCAGAGACGGAACGGACCGCGTTGGAAAGGGCAATCTGCCCTAGCGTCTTGGGATTGTTTGCCGGGTTGGTCATTTGCTTTCGTCCTTTCGTTTGTCCGGGTGTCCGGAGGAAAATTCAGTTTCAGACATGGCTTTCCCGTGCTCTGAAAACTACGTTTTCAAACGCGCGTGGGGCGAAACCCCTTGCCAACTCCCGCTATATGCAGGCACAAATAGACAATATCAGCCCAAATCGAATTGAGAACTATAAAAATAAGTCATTGAAAACAAAGGAGAATTTCCATTGTCTTTTGCATTCTAGATTGATCCATGCAATTGCATCGAACAACAATTCTCCTTTGCATTCAATGACTTATGACCAATGCAAACGAATGATCGAAACGCCTTTTGCAATTGGAATGTTTACGCTGTAAAGATGTGGACCAAAACAAGAACATACCTGTATTAAAATACCTGTTTTCAGTCATTCATCTAATACTTTGGTCTAGTCTATTATTTGGAAGAAAAAACTACGGCAGGTCGATTTGGAAGAAGAATTTTTTATTTGACGTAGCCCCCTCGGTCGGGCGTCACCCCAAAACTTTCTACGCCTAAAAGGCCATTTACGAGCTGGGGCGAGGGGATGCGACGATCTGATGCCCTGGATCATCAGCCGAGGGCGGGGAGGAGCTGGCGGCCTACGCCTGGCGCTCTGGAGCCCCGATCTGGCGGGCCCCTCCATGGGCTTCCCTAGCGGTTTGAGAGCCTGTGCGCATTCGTGCAAATCTGGCGGGCCGCGAGAGGGGGCGGCCCTCGGAAAAGACCCCCCTTCTCGGGAGGTTCACGGCGCGCTGGCGCGCATGACCGGCGAGGGCTTCGCCCTGGAAGAGACCAACACGGCCCGCGGCGCGGCTCCGGTCGAGGAAATCAGCCTCCAGCCCTGCAGGCACAGGCATTCAGCCCAAAACGGGCCGCCGAGGGAATCACCCCGCGTGCCGGTCGATATGCTGACTCGGAATACCTCGATGCGCACGACCCTGTCAGAAAACGCCGTAGCTTTTTGGTGACACCCCCCGGCCTGTTCCAAAGTACCCCCTTGTTCGGGTGGTCACCGGGCGGGCGTGGGTAGCGAGCGCTTCGCGCTGAATGTAGAATGCCCCATGACCCGCGAACCCAAGCTTGCCCGGTACACCATCCGCCGCGATGCCTTCGGCTGGTCAATCATCGACGCGATGACGGGACAGGTGGCCTGTCGGGACAACGTTACCCTCTCCGGCCTTAGTGCTGAGGACGCCGACGACCTCGCCGACGGCCTGTCATGGCTGGCCCGCCGGGACCAGGAGCGTCTCGACGACGGGCGTGGGTAGCGAGCGCTTCGCGCTGATAGAAGCTCCAGTCCGCGCCGGCCGCCCGAGCATGAGCGACCGGCGAGGAAGGAGGACGCCCGGTCTGGGGGCTTTGGGGGCATAGAGGCCGGGCCACCTCGTGGCATGCAGTCCAGCACGCAAACGCCAACGCCGTCTACCCGCAAACGTTCGTGCAAATCACGATGGAACGTCGTGTGAACAAACCGGGTGCGAGGCCTCAGCGCTGGTGGCCCAGGCCGATTCCGAGCTGGTGCGCCTTCGCCCGCAACGCAGGCACTGTGCGCTTCATCTGTTTGGAGATCTTGGCTATCGGCGTCTTGGCCTTCGAGTGCGCCTTCAGAGACTTGACGTCATCGCGAGTGTATTCCCGCCGGGTGACCGGCGCTTTCTTCTTCGAATTTGGCATGAGATCCCCAATGTAGAAACGATAGTCGGCTGCAACGCCATGAGGCTGTGAATTGTTCCGCGTGGCCGCGACTGGCCCCCAGTCAGCCGTGACCGATGACTGGGGCCGTCCCCGGATCGCGCCGCAGTGAGGTTTAGGATCCCCGCGGCGCCGTGGGCAATCCCCGTGCGCAGCAAACGTTCCTTGTGCAAATGTTTCCGGCGAATGCGAATTGCTGGCTTGCAAATCGTCCGCAGGGCTGGCAGGAAAACGCCACATTCATCTGAGGCTAATTCATGCGTTTGCTTTTGTTCCCCGTCCTCCTTTTGCTTGCCGGCTGCAACGGATCCGACGAACCCAAGATGGTTGCCGGTCAGATGCCGGCCTGCGACAGCAAGTTCACCCGCGAGCTGCTGGTCAACGCCATCCATCAGTCGCCGTATGGCGTAAAGGTCGTCCAAGTCGGAAGCATCGGCCCCCTGAGCGGCGACAATGCAAAGCCTCAGACACCCGAGCCGCCCGTCGAGGCGGACGGCCAGCGTTTCTGTCAGTCACACCTGTTCACGAATGCGGGCGAGGGCGACGTCTATTTTTACCTGAAGTGGATGGACGCCAAGAAGGAGAAGGTCTGGCTGCAACTCACCGTCTCGACGATCTGACGGCGGGCGTGGGGGATATCAAAATGAAATTCGCGCACGTCCTCGTGTTGCTGAGCCTTGTCGCTTTGCCGATGAATGCCGCACTCGCCCAGGGGACTCCTGACGTCAAGAGCGGCCAGGACGCATTGGCCGAGGTAAAAATGCTCAAGGACCGCGGCGGCAAACTGACCGACGCTGAAGTCGAGCGCCTGAAGGTCATCAAGAAGACGGCCGACCGAGCCTATATTGCGCGGGAGTTCATGGGGCGACACCAGGGCACGGAGGTCTGGGCCGAGGTCACCAAAATGCTCGATCTCGTGATTGCGGAGCATGCCGCCAAAGGCGGCACTGGAATCGATCCTCCGCTTCAGCCGAAGAGGGACATCGATACGCCGACGACTATTCTTCTGACATCGTTCGCGCTGGCGGATTTCTGCGCGGATCGAAGCGAGGCGTTCCAGCCGCCGGAGATCGCGAAACTGAAGGACCGGATCGCATCGATGCTAGATGAGCTCCGCGTGCCGAAGGAAAAGCGGGACACTGTCTGGCAGGCCAGTCAGAGGGGCCTGAAGGCCTCGGGCATGGAGCAACTCAAGAGCAGGGATCTCGCCGGAGAGTGCGGCAAGCACCGGGAAGCCGTGACCGCGATGTTCCCAGGAGTTCTTTCAAGCGTCGGCAAGAAAAATCCATTCTAGGCCACGACGGGCGTGGGTAGCGAGCGCTTCGCGCTGAAGAGAGCATCCGACCCGCGCCGGCACCGTACTCATACGGGGGGCGCTGAAACGAAACTGCAATAAAGCTGAGGCACTACTACCCCGCACCGGGGCAGGCGATTTCATCACGGCAGCATTATTTTTTTCGGTGGGCCGCAGGGCAATCTGCGGCCATTTTGCTTTCAGTGCGGCGCCAGCGCGGCGGCACACGACACGAGTAGCAGCGCTATCTCTCGAAATCCTGTTCATCGACCGACGATCTTTCGCTCGTCGGTCACGCGCGCCACGACATACTCTCCCCAGCCTTAATCGCATCGTCGATCTGCTCGCGCTGCTGTTCGCTCCATTCGATTGTAAAGGTGGCGCGCTCGCGAGCCATCTTTAACGCTTGGGTCAGGTCGAAGATTGCTCGCTTGTGGCGCTTTAGCTCCTCGGCCTCCGGTGTTCCGACCTTCGCGATCATAACGGCTTGACCTTCCTTCCGCGCGGACGCTGCCGATTCGACCGTCCTTGCTCATGTGACCAAGTTGAACTTACCACCGCGCGGCATCAATCGCTTCGATAGCGGCGAGCGCTTCGTGCTCTATCTCACCGTCCTTGTCACGGCCCAGAAGCAGGTTTTGGCTCCTTCAAGACGCACACAGGAGAGGTCTCCCTTCACCTCGTCAACATGGACGGTATTGCCACTGTTGAATCTGTGACAAATGCCGCCGGCGATTCCTGCTTCGCTGAGTTTACCCATCGCGTCGAGATCCTTGAGGGTCAGGTGCTCCCGCTCAAAAATCGCCTTGAAGCGAAGATAATAATCTTCCTCGCAGGCGACAAACATATCGGTCAGCGTGAGCGGCGCAGCCGCGGCTGGAAACGATAAGATACCAACGGAAACAAGTATTGCACTCAGAACAGAGGCCTTTCGCGAGTAATTCTTAGCCAATCTTCCTTCGTTTGGTGGGCGCACGATCTGTCCTTTGCTTCACATACAGCATCGCACTCAAGCCGAGCGCTTCGCGCTGAGTCAAGCGAACTGGTCGGCAACGCGGCTCGTGGCGGGGTGGCTGCGGTTCTTCACCTTGACCCAGTGGTCGCACCGGCCGGCGCGATAGGGACGCTCACGGTGCTTCGAGACCAAACCCTCGAGCCCCATCTGGCAGGCCGCCTGGAACAGATCCGGCCCGATCTCGCCCCGCTCGAACGGCGCCACGAAGATGCCCTGCGCTCGACCGCGGAGGAGCTGTGCCAGGTTGAGCTTGCGCAGATGCAGCGGCAGCTTCCGGAGGTCGTCGCCATCGAACGCTAGGATGTCGAAGGCGTAGAGCTGGACGTCCTCGTCATACTTGCGGGAGTGCAGGGCGTTGAAGTCGGATACCCCGTCGACGTTCAGCACCACGGCCTCGCCGTCGATGATGAACCGGCTCTTGCGGATCTTCAGCGCGGTCTCCGCGATCCAGGGATACCGGCTGGTCCAGTCGTGGCCGCTCTTGGAGAGCAGCCGCACGCGGTTGCCGTCGCGCTCCAGGCGCATCCGGTAGCCGTCGTATTTTACCTCGTGGATCCAATCCGGCCCGCTGGGCACAGCCTTGCCGGCGGTCGGTATGCAGAACTCAATGTGCTTGGGCATGGCCGGCAGATATGCATCGAGACCTGGAATGCGAGTCCTCAGACGAGCAGCGGAAGGGCCAGCTGCACACTCACCGCGCGCCCGGTGTGGCTCTCGATGAACTCCTGCAGCCCCTCCGAGATCTCCCGGTCTTCCAGGGCCACCCGCCGCGCCAGCGCCTCGGCGACGTCTTCGGAAGCGTCGCGCGACCAGCCTTCGGCTGGATTGAAAGCCACCACGCGCAGCGGCTGGTCGAACTGGCCGGTGAGGAGGTAATCCATGAGGGTGGAGAAGTCGGTCGCTGTCTCGTCCGTCTCGCGCCATGCGGCGCCAGAACGAAAATCTTCCAGCACGATGTAGATGTCGCGATCCAGTCGATCGGTGGGAATGATCGAGGGTGACTGACGCATACGCAACTCCGTCCGGACGGAGTCCAAGTTAGGTGATCGCCGGCCGGAATGCGAGTCAGCGCTTTCGTGTTCCGACAAAGCCATCCGGCAACTTAGGCACGTCATCAGGATCTTCGGGGTCGCTACGATTGCAGATCGGGCAGGGCGCCCCGGCGCCGCCGCAGGAGCACGCACGGTCTCCAAGCCATGGCCGGTCTGGATGGTTCTCGCAGACCCAGCGACAGCTATCGCAGCGGGCGCAGAACCTCACGTTCCCATCCCGCGGTGCGCCGCCTGGATATGCTTCGTGATCGAGGAATTGCTGATCTCCTCGCCGCAGAAGCAGCGCGAACGGCCGGTCTTGATCTGCGTCGGCAGCTTCAAGCCCTCATCGTGCATCCTATCCTTCCAGGCGTGGAAGTCGCGGGACTGGCGCCAGATCTCGTAGTGCGCCTCGGTGCGCGTGGCGGCCAGCCGCGCCCAGGCCTTCTCGAACTCCGCGCGTGCGTCGTCGAAGTCCGTTCCAGTTCCGTGGACCTGCTGGCCGGGATCGCATCCGGGATGGAAACCGCAGGACCAGCTCCACTGTGGCTCATGGAGCGGTGCGCCAGAGCGTTTGCCGATGTGACCGACACGGACGTCGCCGAAGTAGACGAACCATCCTTGGCGATCCTTGTCGGGCCGGCGGGTGAGGGCGGTCATTCCGAAACTCGTACCACCGGCAGCTGCTGCCGCTGCGACATTCTGCACCAGCGGCAATAGCTTCCGGTACCACCGGCAATGGCTGCCGGTACCACCGGCAACTGTCGCCGGTACCACCGGCAGCAGCTGCCGACTAATAGATATATAACCAACATTGAACCGATACAGAACATTCAAGTAAGCGAGCTGAGAGGCGAGGGCCGGCGGGCGCTTCGCGCCAGAGACTCACCCGACACGCCGCCGAACGCCCGGGTCTGAACCGGGCATGACTGCAAACCATGGGGAGATCCAGCCGGCCAATCTCCGCAGCCGGCCGGTCCGGGTTCCCGTTTGCATCCCCGCAAACCGTCCCTTGACAAAACCCGCCTATCCCTGTACTGGATTTGCTACGTTAGCATTCGTGCAAACGACAAGCCCCAACCCGGGGACCGGATGATCCAGTCCGGTTCCTGGCAAGGGAACTTCCTTGCCCGCACGTTTGCATGAATTCAACTCCGAGGACCGAATGACCCCTGCCCGGTACGCGATCAGCCTGATCGCCCCGCCGGCCATCTTCGGCATCGTCCTCGTCGGCTTCTACTACGTCCGGAAGGTCTTCCGCTTCGTCATCGAGAACGGCGGCGCCCGATGATGGAGGATCTCGCGTTCGTCGCGGCCCTCGGGTCGCTGACCATCAAGCTGCTGTTCCTGACCGGCGGCGCACTGGCGATCGCCGCGGCGACAATCCTGGCGCTGAACTGGATGGCAAGCGCCTCCGATCATCCGCCGTGGAATGAGCGCTGAACAAGTTTCACAGAGCCCGCAGCCTGCCTCGGCAGCTCGGGTCACCAATTGCCAAGGCCGGAGCATGAAACGCTACCTGATTGGATTTGCGCTCGCGCTTTTCGCTGAGATCGCGCTGATCACCGCGTTCGCTCCGGCCTTCTGGCTGTGGCTCTACATCGCCGCGTATTGCGCGGTGGTGCCGCGATGCATGTGAACCGGAAGGATGGGATGAGCGAAGACAAGGAGCAGACCAGACTGGTCGACCTCGCACTCGATGTCATGGAGGATGAGCTGGCCGCGTGGAAGCGGTTTGGCACTCACCAGCCGAAGACCACGCGCATCATCCGCTACGGCAACCCTTCGCCGTGCCCCGATCCGATCGGCACCGAGGCCACATCCGGTGAGACGGTCCAGTGGCTCGACGTGCCGGACAAGGACGTCAACAGCATCCTGGTCCGCTTCGCGATGGACAGGGTTGTCGCCGCGCTGCGCCGAGAGTTCGCGATATGAGCGTCGGCGTCCACTGCATTGTCGTGGGCGTCCTGCTGCTGATCGCTGCCGCTGCGTTCCGATTGATGAAGCTGGAAGAGAGCCGGGTGTCTGGCTTCGATGATGCAGATCTTGAGCTGCTCAACATGCCGGCGCACGAGCGCATCGCCAAGGATCTCGCCAAGCTCCACGGCTACCCAGAATTCATGTGGCGGCGCTTCACGCCGCTGGCTGTCACCATTCTCCTGATGCGGGGCCGGAATGCCAATTGAAGTCACTCAGATCCTGATCGCGTTTGCCGCCGGCATCGCACTGATGATCGCTGTCGCGGAGTCCGCATGACTACGATCGTCTACCGCGACGGCATCCTCGCCGCCGATACTCGGATGATCGCGGGCACCTCCATCATCGGCAACATCTGCAAGATCGTCCGTCGCGAAGACGGAGCGCTCTGCGGCGGGGCCGGCCACGCTTCCATCGTGCAGGCGTTCCAGCGCTGGTTTCTCGAAGGAGAAGAGGGCGATCCGCCGGTCGAGGAGGAGACCAAGGCGCTGGTCATCAGCCCCCGCGGAAAGGTCGAGATGTTCGAGTGCGACGGCACGATCGAGTGGCGCGCTCCGTACGTTGCGATCGGCAGCGGCAAGGAGTTCGCACTCGGCGCCATGTTCATGGGCGCCGACGCAGTGCAGGCGGTCAAGGCAGCCATGAAGTTCGACCCGTACTCGGGCGGCAAGGTGATGAAGCTGACCCATGACAAGGCCTGATCCAATCTCCACCAGCCCGCTCGCCGCGGTCGCCTTCAAGGCCATCCAGCATCTCGACAAGCTGATCGGGCCGATCGAGGCGCAGTTCTGGATGCAGACAAGCAACGAAATCCTGGCCGGCGACACGCCGGTCGCAGCCATCAAAGCGCGTCGGGCCGACGATGTCATGGCCGCGGTTCGCATCGTCGCAATGGAGAAGGGGCTCTTCGAGGAGCCGTTCCTTCCACCACACCACAGGAAGTGATCATGCCGTTTCCATTCTCCGTATTCCTTTTCAACTATGTCATCTGGCAGGCCTCGATCGAAGCGGCATTCCGCTTCACGCCGGTCGAGGCACGACAGTGAATGGCCTCAAGACTTTTGACCGCATCGCCTACGTCCTCGTGCCGTTACTGCTCGTCACTGCGCTTGCGCTTTTGATCGGCCCATCAATCGGCTGATAGCCGGCGGCGCCTACCTGAGCCACGCCAATGAATGCTCTGAAATCCATCGCCCTCGCGGGCGCGATGCTCCTGTCTGCCTGGCTGCCAGCCAGTGCCGTTGTGGTTATCCAGAAGGATAACGGCGGGATCATCGTCGACTACGTCAAAAAATACACCGACATCCGCGACAGCGGAGAGAGGATCATCGTCGACGGCGAGTGCTGGTCCGCCTGCACCTTGTTCCTGGGACTGGTCCCGAAGGAGAACGTCTGCCTCACCGATCGAGCCGTCCTGGGTTTCCACTCCGCGACCACGCGGCAGCAGATGCCGGGCGGCAAGGTGAAGGTGTCGCATGCGGTCGAGTTCTCGGCCCTGATGTTCAGCCTCTACCCGTCCGAACTTCGCAGAATGCTGAAGGTGATGGGATGGGACGGTGATCAACCAGAAATTCCGCATCCGGATTTCGTCACCGTGGAAGCGCACCAGCTGACCAAGGTCACCCGGAAGTGCTCCATTGAGGATTGGCGACCATGAGCCGGCGAAAGGTGCCGGACAGGAACGCGCTGCCCTCGATCATCAAGATCGGTATCGCCGAGTACACGCTGATCCATTGGGATCCGCTCGAAGCAGAGGCGGCGAGATGCAACGGTGAATGCAACATCTTCACGTTCGAGATCAGGGTCCGCACCGACATGCCGGACTCGCTCTTCGCCGAAATCCTCGAGCACGAGATCAACCACGGCTGTTGGGCTGCCGCGAAGCTGAAAGGCCGCGCGAGCGAAGAGACGGTCGTCAATCGGCTGACGCCGATCCAGATCGCGGCCCGACGCGACAACCCTGAAATCTACGCCTGGATCGACCGGGCGATCGCCCAGAAAGTGTGATCCATGGTCAACGCAATGGTCGCCTCTTCCAAGAGGCAGGCCGAGGCGATGATCGTCTGGCTGAAACTCGACCCAGTTGAGTGGGTGCCCGTGGTTTACGGCCAGCCGATCAAGAACCTCTACCAGCACGCCAAACTCGTCCGACCCAGCGAAGGTGTCTTCAAAGAGCACTGCGACTGGGTTTTGGAGAAGCTCGTGCCTCATCTGTGCCTGACGGTGACGACAGTTCCTCCGAACTGGAAGATCCCACAAGAGCACGTCGACTAACCATCCCCGGAGCACAGAACAGGGAGCAGCACGCCGCAGGGCAATGCTGACCGACTGCTAAGACCCGGCCTGCAGCGGGGTTTCCTCCTCCTTTACCCGCTGCGCCCGAGAACAAATCAGCTTCGGCTGCAAACCCTCGGGCACCCAACCCTTTCCTCTAACGGAGTCCATCATGGACAAAGTCAAAGCTGCTTACGGCTACGCCAAATCTGTTCACGGATATGCCGTGAGCTGGGTTGCTGCGCATCCCGCCGCGACCGTCAACGCGATCTTCGCCGTCGTTGTGCTGAAGGTCGTCTCCAAGATTTTCATCTGATCAGGTGGCCTGCGGCACCGGTAACGGTGTCCGTTCTAACGGGTAAGCCAGCAGCCCCGTAGCCCTCGTAATTCCTCAAAGCGGCCCCTGAGGGGGAACGGCTGATCCCCGTAAACGCGATGCGGTTGAGGCATACGAGCGATCGACTTCTGGATTGGATCGCTCCCACCTGTACTCTCTCGTGTGTCACCCGGCGGGGAATAAACGCACAGCCAGTCGGCGAAGAGGTCCATGGTAAGTCGCCGACGACCGTTTGAGATGAGCGTGATGCACATCGAGGTCGAAAGGATCGGAGTGGTCACCCTGCGGGGCGGCGCACGGCACGAGGGAGTCTATTTTGCGGTGCCGGCCGATAGTCACCTGACGACATAGGGGTGGCCGGTTAAATGAGGCCATGCGTCAAGCCGCGCGCTCGCTTTTGCGAGCACGCCCGCCATCGCTATCTGGTGGCAGGCATCAATGGAGCCCCAAATCGCCACTGACATGAAACAGTCCCGCGCTGACCGCGCGGCTGCGTTATGCGATTGGGCCATCCGGGTCGTAGCTGGTCGAGCGATCACGCGAGAGGACGGGCGCTGCCGGGGAGCAGCAGACAAGGCCCTGAGAAGGCCATCCCCACAAATTCGCCAGGGTAGCTCAATGGTAGAGCAGCGGCTTCATAAGCCGCAGGTCGTTGGTTCAACTCCTCCCCCTGGCACCACTTTCTTGAAAGGACGACTATCAGTGGACAGCCTCAATGTTACCGCCGAAGCCAGCGGCCTGATGTTCGGCGCAGCGGCAGGGCCAACCGTCCTGACCGATCCAAATCTCGAAGCGCTGTACAAAGAACACTGCGGCATCATCACGACCGACATTGCGCTAAAGTGGAGCACGGTCCGTCCGAACGCCAACTTTGTCCCGGTCTGGACTCAGGCCGATGCCCTTATCTCTTGGGCCGAGGCAAACGGGATCCTGATCAAGGGTCACAACCTCGCCTGGAACGAATACGCTCCGGCATGGCTCTGGACGTCGAATGCCAGCGGCCCCGATTACGGCGTCCTGAATGTCCCGGTCGAGGATGCCAAAAACTACTTCGACCAGCACATTACCGAGACCGTCAGCCGATACGCTGGGCGGATCGCTATCTGGGATGTCGTGAACGAGCCGATCGAACCGGCCCATGGACGCCCTGACCTGATGCGCTCCAAGATCTGGATG
This sequence comes from Bradyrhizobium sp. AZCC 1610, assembly GCF_036924515.1. Classification (NCBI taxonomy): domain Bacteria; kingdom Pseudomonadati; phylum Pseudomonadota; class Alphaproteobacteria; order Hyphomicrobiales; family Nitrobacteraceae; genus Bradyrhizobium; species Bradyrhizobium sp. AZCC 1610. The sequence continues at coordinate 3,033,138 of NZ_JAZHRR010000001.1, forward strand.
AAGGTGTTCGGCCCGAGCTATGTCGAGCGAGCTTTCCGCCGCGCGCACGCCGCCGACCGGGACGCCAAGCTTTTCATGAACGAACAGTCGCTCGATCGCATGGGCTGCGAGAAGAACCGGCTTGCGTTCCTCACGCTGGTCGATCGTCTGCTTGGTCGGGGCGTCCCCATCCACGGCATCGGCTTCGAAAGCCATCTCACCCTGTGGGCCGGCGTTACCCGCGAAGGAGTCATGTGGCTCCTCGAAGAACTGCGGAAGCGCGGGCTCGAAGTTCACATCTCCGAACTCGACATCGCCCCGCTCGGCGCAAGCAACACGGCGTTACCCACGACCACCACGGACACGGCGCTGATCGACGCGCGAGTCGCCGAGGCGGCCCGGTCGTACCTCAAAGACGTCCTGTCGTTTCCGAACGTCAAGGCGCTCATGACGTGGCAGCTCGTCGACAAGTACTCCTGGCTCATCTCCAAGGGCCAGAAGCGGCCTCTGCCATTCGACGACAACTATCAGCCGAAGGCTATGGCCTTCGAGATCGAGCGGGCTCTCCAGTATCGGAGAGCCGGCTAACCCACTTCAATCGGTGAGCGCATGGGCGTGGCCTGGTCTCCAAAACCAAGGTCTGAGGGTTCGACTCCCTACACCGGTGCCATCAATTGAACCTTGGCTTCTGGCGCATACGCTCGATCGATATCCCAGCGGTGTCGATTTCAACAACTTCGCCTTTATCAGTGGTCCCAGAACAAAATGGCTCGACCGACCTGTCCGGCATGAGTCGCATCTTGCAAGAAGCGTTTATGCCGTAGGCCTTCATCACAGATTTTGCGAACTGCTCCGGTGGCATGTCTTCCGCGCCGAAAAAGCATTTCCTCAGTGACATCTTTGCGATCTTGTCGCCTTCCATATCGAAGGCGGCGCAGCCCTTGCCTTCCTTGGACATGAAGTCCGGGATTGCGGGGTCACGAAACAGAATGAATGCGGGGTTTTTACCGTTCCCCCCCACGTACTTTGCTGGCTTCGATGCAAGAATTTCTTGCCTCGTCATATTGACGTGGAAGCCATTGAACTTCGTCGCCTCATCGGCGTGAGCCGATGATGTCACGACCCCCAACAACAACAACAACAACCCGACAATTCTCATAGCGCCCCTCTGCTCCCTGAAAGGAGCGAGTCTAGCGCGCACGAGTCGTGTCGTCACTAGGGTTTCCACATGTTTCAGCTGCTTGCCCTGATCCCAGGGCTGATGAGCGGTCTATTGACCTGGCTCAACAAGAAGACTGATGCCGATCTTGAGAAGTTCAAGACGGCGATCGGAGGTGACGTTCAGCTCAATGTCGCCGAGCTGCGCTACAAGGTCGAGATCGCCCGCATGGCGGCCGACATGCGCAAGGACGACCGGGAGCACTGGTTCACCGCCTGGATGGTGCCAACCGCCTTCGCGATCTTCATCATCCACGTCGCCGCTGTCGTGTTCGACAGCATCCCTCTGCTGGGCCATGAGGTCGGAAGCTGGAACATTTCCAAGCTGCCGCCGCCGTACGCCTCCATGCAGGAAAACATCGTGCTGACCATCTGCGGCGTTGCCGGAGTGTCGGCCGTCAAGAAGATCTTCTCCCGATGAAAACCCTGACCGACACCTCCTTCAACGAAGTTGTCACCTCGCCGAAGCCCGTCATCATCAAGTTCGAGGCGAAATGGTGCCAGCCCTGCAAGGCGATGACGCCGATCATGTTGGAGATCGAGAAGGAACTCGCTGACCAGGTGACCTTCTTCAGCGCCAACGTCGAGCACTGCTCCTTGATCGCCCAGCGCTTCAAGGTGACCCAGATCCCGGCACTGCTGGCGATCGACAACGGCGTGGTCACGGCACAGAAGACCGGCGCTGCCAAGAAATCGGAGGTCCTGGCATGGATCGATCTGGCGCTGCCGAGCCTGCGGCAGTCGTGAGCCAAGCAGACGATTTCGGTTTCGTTATCGACCTGATCGCCCAGACCGTCACCTTCGAGGGTGGTTACCGCGCCCCCATCACCGAGATGCTCGATCGGCGAGGGGAAGAGACCGAAACGCCAGCGGACGTCAGGTTCGTCATCGTGGAAATGCCGCCGGAAGGCCTGTGGGTCACCCTCGACCTGGACGACCTCCGCCGGGACATTTCCTATTCCACCCACTGAAACAGTCGCAAAGAGAAACAAGAAAATGACTGATCTACCGCCGCGTCGCCGGGGACGGCCGACGAAGGAGGAGGCTGCTGCGCGCGAAGCCGCTGCAAAAGCCGCCCAAGAGAAGGAAGCGGAGGAGGGGGCGTTCCTCGACGAGCTGCTTAATGCTCCGGTCCAGCCCCGCAAGACCAAGCTGCAGCCCGACGCGGACACGCTCCGGGCGCTGTCGGAAATTGCCAAGCTGTTCGGCACCCTCGACGAGGCTGCATCCATCCTGGGCGTCAGCCGGCGCACCATGACGAACTTCCTCAACGAATACGAGCTGGCGCGGGACGCCTGGGACGACGGCATCGGCCGCGCCAAGGTTTCGCTGCGCCGGAAGCAGTTCGCTCTCGCCGACAAGAACGCGCCGGCCGCGATCTTCCTCGGCAAGAACTATCTCGGCCAGAAGGACGAGACCACCAGCAACCTCAACGTCAAGACTGAGGTCTCTCAGATGACGGAGGAGCAGCTGATGGAGATCGCTGCCCGCGCGCCGGCAGCGCCGCGACAGCCACCCAAAAAGGAAAGCGTCCACTAATGCAAAATCGTCGGCACCACATCTTGACTGAAGATGTGCGTCGACAGCGGGCGGTAGCGCTGGAAGCCGGCAGGCTGCTGCGCGGAAACCCAGCCGAGGAAAGCGTTCGCGCAAACCTGCCGAGCGTAGATCACGTCAGCCCACCGGCTGCGGATCGCGAACACCTCCCGCCCGTCGCACCAGAACCTCTGATCGAAATCGATCGACCCCGGGTCGAACCAGACCCACCAACCAAACCAAAGGAAAACAGAACAATGGGAAAGCCCCATGTTGTAATCGTCGGCGCCGACAAGGGCGGCGTTGGCAAAACCTTCGTCTCCCGCGCCGTGCTCAGCTACTTCAAGGCCCAGGGCGCCGATGTCCGCGCGTTTGACACGCAGCAGCCGGACGGCAACCTGAAGCACTTCCATCCCGAGATCACCGAGATCGTGGACCTGTCCACCTCGGACGATCAGATCAAGGTGTTCGACTCGGTGCCGAAGCATGCGGTCACCGTGATCGACATCCAGGCCGGCCTGCTCACCCCGACGCTGACCTTGCTCACCGACATCGGCTTCCTCGACCTGGTCAAGGAAGGCAAGATCGACGTCTCCGTTCTCCATGTGATCGGCAGCACGAAGCAGTCGTTCAACGAGATCGAGGGCACCGCCAAGATCCTGGATGGCTCCCGCCACTTCATCGTCACCAACCACACCAACGACGCCGCCTTCTTCAACGGCATCGAGGGCGTGGCGACAGAAACGCTCAAGGTCGGCACGGCGCTGATCGACATCCCCAAGATGGATGAGCGAGCCACCGAGCATGTGGAAGCAGCCGCCACCTCGTTCGACGACTACGCCAAGAACGGCAGCTCCTTCGTCATGAAGGGCAAGGTCGGCAAATGGCTGAAGGACGTGTTCGTCAAGTTCGACGCGGCCAAGCTGCACATCAAGTAAGGAAACCAATGAGCGCCTTCGTCATCAACCTCATCGGCGGTCCCGGCTCCGGAAAGAGCACGACCGCAGCGGGCCTGTTCTTCAAGCTGAAGCTGGCCGGCGTCAAATGCGAGTTGGTGACGGAGTTCGCCAAGGAACTCGTCTACGACGAAAACTGGCTCGACCTGAAGCGGCAAATCTATGTGCTGGCTGAGCAGGAACGACGCCAGCGCCGTCTCGTGGACAAGGTCAACGTGATCATCACCGACGCTCCGCTGTTGACTGGGGTTGCGTACATCCGAGACCCCCGCGATCGAAAGGCGGTCGAGGTCTCGGCACGCAGCCTCTTCGACACGTACTTCAACGTCAACTTCGCGATCAAGCGCGTCAAGCCGTACCAGGCGTACGGTCGCAGCCAGACCGCGGCGGAGGCGAAGGAAATCGACAACAGGCTGCTCAACGAAATCTACGTCAACGAAGTGATCGAGGCTTGTGTCCCCGGCGACGAGAACGCGCCGGACGCGATCATCGATGCGCTCAAGCAGAGCAAGCTTGTCTGACGCAGTACAAACACCATCAATCCAAGGAAAGCAATTCAAGATGAGCGTCTTAAAGTTTAGAAAGGGCGAGTGGGTCCTTCTCAATCGATCCAAGAAAGCCCTGGCCGTAGTCGCCGCCGCCGCAACTGCGCCAATTGCCGGCCTTTCCGCCGCAACCGTGTCTGCTGACGGCAAGACCTACACCGGACGCGGTGTCAAGCCAGGCTCAACCGTAACGGTGTTCGCCAACGGTAGCGTTGCCGGAACTGCAACGGCAGATGGATCTGGAAACTGGAGCTACACCTTCGCCACCGCACCAAACGCAGGGTCCGTGATCGGTTGGGATGGCACTCTTTCTGCCCCCACCACTACGGCGCCCGCGATTGCAGCAACCCTTTCCGCGCTCACCCTGTCGAACGTTTCCTTCACGGCCGGCGCGGCTGCCGGCACGGTGATCGGCAACATCTCCGGCAAGACCGCCGGATCGACCCTGTCGGTGACCCCAAACGACGGAAAGGTCGCGATCAATGCTGGCCAGACCGGTCTGGTCGTCGGCCTGTCTGCGTCCGCCGCCGGAACCACCAGCTACACGATCACCGAGACGCTCGCTGGGGCCACGAACACGCCACGCTCGACCACGTTCTCCATCACCGCCAATCCGGCTGTTGTTCCTTTCAACTCGCGCCTGGTCATCGAAGGCGACAGCATCACCGCTGGATCGAACGGTCCGCAGTGGGCCTGGGCCGCTCTCGCCCGCACGCGCGGCCGGTACTACATGCCACAAAACTACAACCAGGCTACCGGTGGCCAGACCGCAGCGCAGATGGCGACGCAGGTCTCCGCGATCAATGCGTTGTCACCCAAGGTCGTCAATGCCCTGATGGGTACTAACGATCTTGGCGGATCGAGTGATACTCCTGCGACCATCTGGGCCAACATCAAGACCTGCTGGAAGGGCTACCTCGACGGCACCGCAGCTTACGTCAACGCCGGCACGGTCATGCGGCGAACCGACACCAACTTCACCAATCTCGGTGCAGGTCGTGAAGCTGATCGCGTCACTCTGAACAACCTGATCAAGGGTTATGCGACAGATCCCGATCTGGCGAACTACAAGGACAAGATCCGAGTCGTCGACCTGGAGTCGGTCTTCAATCCTGCCACCGACGCCCTCGATGGGCTGCATCCGAACTGGCTGGGCGCCATCAAGATCGGTAACGCTTTCGGCGATAGCTTGAACTCGTTGATCGACACTTCGAGCGTCCTGACCGACCTCTATAACAGCGCCAGCACCAACCTGATCCTTCTGGCGGGGAAGAACGCGCTTCTGACCGGAACGGCCGGAACGCTAAGCGGAACGCCTACGCCAATTGGTCCAGCTCCTACCAACTGGACGCTGTCTCATAACGACTCGTTCACGGTCACCTCGGCCCAGCCGACGATGAACGGCGCGCAGGCGTTTGAAGTCGTTGCGTCGGGCACCAACACCACCGCGAACCGTGTAGCCAACTTTTCGAGCACCTGCGCCTACACGGGCAATATCGGTGACCAGATGGAGTTCTGCGTCGACTTCTCGCTGGCCGCTGGCCACCAGGGCATTCGCGCGATCTCTTTGACCTGCGATACCGGCGCCACGCCAAGCAACGTTTCCTCTGTCGTGATGGACGGGGCCGGGGCGATCTCCGGCACGTTGCGGACTTACGGCAACGGTCCGTTGACGACGTCGAAGACCAGCTCGACGCTGCAGTGCCTCGTCACCTTCGCGGCAGGCCCGATCAGCGCCGACATCACCTGGGGACGTCCTTACTTCCGTAAGGTTCCAGCAGGCGCCTAATCGAAACAAGACCCCTGACGGGATCGCGCAAGCGACCGCAACACTAAGTCCTGAATTGACAGGACGATCCGCTTGGCCAGCGGGCGTGGGGTCCTCTTTTTCACTCTGGTCGAGTTGCCGCTTCGGGGGCATCAGCCCTCGGGCCTCGACCGGAGTCTAAACCTTCGGAATTCATTGTGAACCCGCTTACCGATGTCTCCCCAGAGGAGGCAGCGGCCGAAATCCTGCGTCGTAGGAGGGGCCGCGAGCACCTCATCGACTTCACCGAGTACACGCTCCACAAATACTACGCCGATCCTTTCCACCACATCGTGGCGGAAGCCCTTGAGCGCGTCGAGCGAGGCGAATGCAAGCGCCTCATGATCTTCGCGCCTCCGCGGCACGGCAAAAGCGAGCTGTCCACTCGGCGCTTCCCGGCCTGGTTCATGGGCCGCAATCCCGAGAAGAACGTCATCTCGGCGTCCTACAACGGCGACTTCGCCACCACCTTCGGCCGCGAAGTCCGCGGCATCGTCAAGAGCGACCAGTACAAGAAGCTGTTCACCAGCGTCGGCATCAAGTCCGACAACCGTGCGGCTGACGAATGGGAGCTGGAGAGCGGCGGCAAATACTTCGCGGTCGGCGTCGGCACCGGTACCACCGGTAAGGGCGCCCATCTGTTCCTGATCGACGATCCGATTAAGGACCGCAAGGAAGTCAAGTCCGCCAATTTCCGCCAGGACCAATGGGACTGGTACCGCGACGTCGTTTACACCCGTCTCGAAGAGGATGCCGCAATCGTCCTCACGCTGACGCGGTGGCATTACGACGACATCGCCGGCCGCCTGGTCGACATGATGAACGACGGCAAGGGTCTTCCGTGGGAGATCCTGACGCTGCCGGCCATCCCCGAGGTTAAGTGGGTCACGGGCGAGGACGGCGTCAAGCGCATGGTCCTCAACGAGGATGGCACGGTCCCGGGCGATCCGCTCGGCCGCAAGCCAAAGGATCCGCTGGCGCCCAACCGCTTCTCCTACAACGCGCTGATGGATCGCGCCGAGGTTCTCGGCGAGCGTTCCTTCTCCGCGCTCTACCAGCAGAAGCCAATGGCCGACGACGGCGGCATGTTCCGTGCCGACTGGTTCGAGCCGCCTGCCGAAATGCCAGCTCGCCGCGTCCGCGTTCGCGCGTGGGACTTGGCGGCATCGTCTGACGGCGACTGGACGGTCGGCGTGCTGATGTCGAAGGACCCTCAGGGCATCTTCTACATCGAGAACGTCATACGCTTCCGCGGTTCGCCGCTGGATGTCGAAAAGAAGATCTTCGAGACGGCCCGAAACGATGGTCGCTCGGTCACGATCGTAATTCCGCAAGACCCGGGCCAGGCCGGCAAGAGCCAGGCCCAGAACTTCATCCGCCGGCTCGCCGGCTACATCGTCAAGACACCCCGCCCCACAGGTTCGAAAGAGACCCGGGCTGCCGCATTCGCTGCGCAGGCCGAAGGGATGAACGTGAAGATGGTGAAGGGCAGTTGGAATGACTGCTTCACCGATGAATTGGAAACCTTCCCCCTTGGCGTCCACGACGACCAGGTGGACGCGGCTTCCGATGCCTTCAACGAACTTCTCGGTCCGAGAAAGGCGGCGGTCCTTGACTGGTAACGTCAGGACACCACCCCACAATGGCTGATACCCAAGCCCAAGCCTACGTCCCGTCGCCCCAGGCGGGCAATCCCGGCGAATTGTCGTCTGCCGCAACGGTCATGCAGCAGCGAACGAGCATGCTCCGCGCGGTCTATGGCGGCACGGAGACGATGCGCGCGAAGGAGAAGGAGTTCCTTCCCCAGTATGAGAAGGAGTCGGATACCCGATACAACGCTCGACTGGCTTCCACGTTCGCTCTCAACAAGCTCAGGGAGGCCGTGGATGCGGCTTCCGCAAAACCCTTCCGGACACTGCTGAAGGTGCTGAACGGCGATCCTGACCTCGATCTGTGGGTCAAGGATGCCGATCTGCAGGGCAACCACCTCCATCTGTTCGCGCACTCGTTCTTCAACAACGCGATGCTCGACGGCATGTGCCACATCCTGGTCGATCATCCGGACACCTACAATCTGCCGAACCTGGCCGCTCAGAAGGCGGCCGGCGCCAGGCCGTTCATGAAGTTGTTCAAGGTGAACGACATCGCAGCGGCCTATGACCAGTACGTCGGCGGCGATACCAAGACCGTCCACGTCCGCATCCGCAGCCAGCGCGCGGCGCGCGAGGGCTTCAAGGAGGTGCTCTACAACCAGATGCGGGTCATCGAGATCGACCCGACCAAGACCTCCGGCATCGTCCAGCTCTGGGAGCAGAAGGCGGCGGCGGGCGGCGGCAGCTGGGAGTTCGTCGCTGAGACCCCGCTGAAGAATATGGCCGAAGTTCCGTTCGTGACCATGTATGCCGGCGAAAAGGAAGCCGACTATCAGGTACGCCCGGTGTTCATCGATCTGGCTTACAAGCAGATCGAGCACTGGATATCGACGTCCGATCAGCGCTCGATCCTGTCGGCGGCCCGCTTCCCGATGCTGGCTTGCTCCGGCGTGACGATCGACCCGGAAGACGAGAAGCAGTTCGCGATCGGTCCCTACAAGGTCCTCTACGCGCCCGAGGCCAATGGCCGCTGGTATTTCGTGGAGCCGAAGGGCACCGCGATCGAGTCCGGCGCCAAGGATCTCGATCGGCTCGAGATGCAGATGGACATGATGGCGCTCAACCCGGTCACGGGCACGCACCGTCAGTACGTTCCGCAGAACGAGCGCGACATCCAGGAGACCCGAGTTCACTCCGTGGTCCACGACGTCGCCATCAACTGTCAGGACGCCATCGAGAAGGCCATTCGCTTCATGGGGCAGTGGACCGGCAAAGATTATTCGAACGTGGAAGCGGTGCTGAACACCGAGTTCTCCAACACCAAGGACCGCCTGCTGGAGGTCAAGGAGCTGGTGAACATCTACGAGAAGAAGGGTCTGACCCGCGAAAGCCTGTTGCGCGAAGTCTACAAGCGGAACCTGCTTGGCGAAGAGTTCAACATCAAGGACGAAGTGGCGGCCCTGGCGGCCATCGACGCCGCGCTCCAGGCGGCCGAAGCCGGCGAAGCGCCGACCGGCGGCAAGGCCCCGACCGAGGAGAAGGATCCTCCGAAGGCGGGAACCGAAGAGCCGCTCCCGGACTTCCCGAAAGGTCAGACGCGCCCCAAAAAGCAAATTTGATTGACGCGCTTGAATGCGCATGTTAGCAGACGACTATGGCCGAGGAACGACTGACATTTGAACTGGAACCGTACTATTGCGAACCCTGCTCGGAGAAGCAGGGAACGCTGGTGCAGGAGCTTGTCAGGATGATCCCTCGGTCGGTCGTGATGTTCGGAAAGCTGGTCGGGGACGAGTATTATTGCTGCCCGATCTGCTTCGAGCCCAAGTTCGCGGTCAAGGGCAAGAAGGCGGTCAAGAAAAAGCCCGCCGAGCGCCCCACCGCTCCCGGCCCAGTCCTCGTTAAAGGCTGATTTGCATCCCGTTTGCAGAGGCTCTTGACAAAACCCCGGTACTGTGGTTTGTCATTTGCTTAAATGCAAATGGAGTGACCGTGCGGCTCTTCGAACGCAAAAACCTCGTCCAGGCCTTCAGGCTGCCACTTTGGGGGCAGGCTTCGGACGAAACCCCGCCACATTGGCTGGTGAAGCGCCTGCAATCGGGCGAACTCGTGATCAACAGCCTTGGCGGCGTCACAATGACGAACCGATGGGGTCATCAGCAGTGTGCGGCTGGCGACTTCATCCTTCTCACCGATCGGGACGCCATCGAGTTTGCAACTCCCGAGGAGTTCGAGCAGCTCGAAGAGATCTCGCCCGACATGCTGCTACGCGCAGCGTAATCCAAGCCACGCCTTAGGCGTCGCTCACCTGACCCGCCCGGTTCGCCGCGGCGGGTTTTTTCGTTTCCACAAGGAGTCCACCAATGAAGAAGATCCTCGTTTCCGTCCTGGCGCTCGTCGCGCTGTCCGTGCCCGCTGTTGCCGGCAAGGTGAAGTATGACGCCGATGCCACCCCCGCCGCGATCGCTGCTGACAAGGCTGCGAAGAAGGCCGCTGTCAAGGAAGGCGTCGTTCCCTGCGCCATGATCGACACCAAGACCGGCAAGTGCGTCACGTTGCTGGTGCTCGACGCTGGCGGCGGCGACTCGTAAGCTTTCCTCACTCCAACTTCTAGGCCGCCAGGACTTCGGTTCTGGCGGTTTCTTTTGGACGACAGCCTTCGCCGGGCTCGTAATTCGGCGAACCCATTCGTAATCGCGCTCCCTCTTCACCGGTCGAGCGCGATTTCAGCGGTCTCAGTTCGCATCCCGCACAAGACGGACAGAGATGCCCAAGAGCGCGTCGCACGCCCGCGCCGCCGCTGAACAGATCCTAATTCGCCAGCACTGATCAACCGAGCGCCGGGACGGCCTCGAAGCGATCGGCGCCGGCAACTCGAATTCCCCGACTCCTCGGGGATTTCACCGGACCCAAGGCGGGATGCCTGACGGTCCTTTTATCACGAGGGGCGGGATGCCCCGCATTTCCGGGATGGATATGCTTAAAGCAGTCGTTACTGATCTCAACACCGTCGAAGAAGCTCATCGCGCGTTTTACGTTGAACGGAACGGGAAGTTCTACGTCAACATCACGCCGACCGAAGGCTTCGAACTCGACAACGTCCAGGGCCTGAAGAACGCCCTCGGCGCGGAACGCAACAACGTTGCCGTGCTGAAGGAACAGATCAAGCCCTACGAAGGCCTCGACGCCGCCGCGGCTCGCACCGCGATCGAGCGCATCGCCGCCTTCGGGGACATCACGCCGGACGCAGCCAAGACGGCTGTGGAGACTGCCGCACGACTGACGGCATTCGATCCCGCGAAAGAGGCTGACAAGATCGCCAACACCAAACTTGAGACCCTCAAGGGTCAGCTCCAGGCGCAGTTTACCCTGCGCGAAACCGAGCTGCTCCAGCAGGTCAAGGGCGCGGAGGGCACGGTCAACAGCCTGACGGGGCAGTTGCAGACTTTGGTTCGCGACAACGAAATCAAGTCTGAACTCGCAAAACTCAATCCGCTGGACGATGCGCGGGATGCCATCGAACTTCTGGCGGGCAAATCGGTCCGAACCAAAATGGTGGACGGGAAGGTCGTGGTCGAGGTTCTCGACATCAACGGCAACCCGCGGATCAAGGACGTGAACGGCACTCCCTTCACTATCGCTGACCTCCTCACCGAGGTGCGCGACAGCCGGCCTTCACTGTTCAAGCCTGAAGACAAGCGTGGAATGGGCACGCAACCGGGCACCACTCCGCCGAGCCTCCAGGGCGTCACGAACCCCTGGGCCGCAGAGACCCGGAACGTAACCCAGCAGATGTTGCTGGAAAACACCAAACCAGAATTGGCCAAGCAGCTGAAGGCAGCTGCAGGCGTCAAGGACTAAACCTCCTCACACGTCAACAAGAGCAACCGCCGGGATCATCGTGTCCCGGCGTTTGTTCGAATGCAAATGCCTCTCAGAGCGAAGCCAGTCACAACCTCAAGAGTGAGAAATGACTGAGACTCGTCTCGCGGACATGATCGTCCCGACCAAGTTCAACAAGTACGTTCAGACGCTGTCGACCCAGAAGTCGCGGCTCTTCCAGTCGGGCATCATCACCGACCTGACCTCCACGATCGACGCCGAGATCGAAGGCAAGACGGTCAACATGCCGTTCTTCAACGACCTCGACGCCTCGGAAGAGGAGCAGGTGCTGGATGACCAGTCCGACCTGACCGTTGGCAAGATGACGACCGGCCAGGACGTGGCCGTGAAGCTTCTGCGCGGTAAGGCCTTCGGTACGTCGGACCTCGCGGCCGACCTCTCCGGCGCCGACCCGATCGACGCGATCGCCAACCGTTTCGCCGACTGGTGGAACAAGCGATTCCAGACCGCGCTGCTCGCGACCCTCGCGGGCGCGATGGGCTCGGCCGCAATGGCGGCCAACGTCAACGACATCTCGGCCCTGACCGGCGGCGCGGAATTCTTCGACGCCGACAGCTTCATCGACTCGGCGTTCTTGCTGGGCGACGAGCAGGGTGGCCTGACCGGCGTTGCCGTCCACTCGCTGACCCTGAAGGCGATGGTGAAGGCCGACCTGATCGACTTCATCCCCGACAGCGAAGGCAAGCTGACGATCCCGACCTACCTCGGCAAGACCGTGCTGGTCGACGACACCATGCCGGTGTCGGGTGCGGGCGCGAACCGCATCTTCACGACCTACATCTTCGGTCAGGGCGCGATCGGCTTCGGCGAACGTTCGCCGAAGGTGCCGGTGGAGGTCGAGCGCCAGGCTCTGAAGGGCATGGGCCAGGAGTACATCGTGAACCGCCGCCAGTGGGTCATGCACCCCCGCGGCATCAAGTGGCTGGGCACCACCCAGGTCGGCGTCACGCCGAACAACGCTGAGCTGGCCCTCACGACCAACTGGCAACGCGTGTACGATGCGAAGATCATCCGCATCGTGGCGTTCAAGCACAAGCTGGCCGCCTAATCGTCTGATCCTCTGACGTTAGGTTTCTGAAACACAAGACCCTCCTGGAGAAATCCGGGAGGGTTTTTGTGACTCTGGAGATTTCCATGTTCGGAATTAAGGGCTACCGAGCCCGCGAAGCCGCAGCTCGTCTGCGCAACAACCGCAACCTGGTCTCGGAAGAGGTCCGGGCTGCGCGTCACGCCGTCCTCCCTGACAAGATCGACCAGCCCGCGGCTGAAGTCGAAGTGCCGGTGACGGACGAAACGCCTGTCGCTCAGACGGAGCCGGTGCAGGCCGAAGTTGAAGCGACCGAGAAGGTCGAAGCCGAAGTGACCGAGAAGGTCGAAGGCGAACCCAAGGCCGAAGAGCCGAAGGCAGCCAAGGCCAAGGGCAAGAAGAAGTAACAAGGAGCTGTGATGGGCTACGCCACAAAAGAAGACATCGACGAGCTTTACGGCACCGATCTTCTGGTCCGCGTAGCCGATTACAACCGCGACGGTCAGCCTGACCCCGAGGTCGTTGCCAAGGGACTTCAGGCTGCCGGCGAAATTTGCGATGCCTACTTGTCGGCTCAGTACACCATTCCGGTGACGCCGACGCCAGGTGTGGTCAAGAACTGCGCGATCGACATCGCTGTCTACAAGATAGCGCTCGGCCGCACAGGCCGCACCGACGAAATGCGCGTCCGGTACGAAGACGCTCTGGCGCTGCTGGAGAAGATCTCGACCGGCAAGGTCGGCCTCGGCCTACCGCCCACCACGGGCGAGGACGAAGAAGGCAACCCGACGACGGAGAACCCGAACGCCAGGCGTTCCGGGAGATCCTTTGACTGCGGCAGGGCGTAATGCCCAGTCTCAGCGTCAGGCTCGACCAGCAAACGCTGAGCAGGCTGAACCGCCGGCTGGCGGAGCTACTGCGTGACGCCACCGATCTCGAGCCGGTGATGCAGCAGGCCGCTCAGTACATGAAGAATTCGACGGTCAACCGCATCGTGCGGACCAAGACCTCGCCAGGCGGTGAGCGGTGGGCAGCATTGTCCGACGTTACCGCCGAGCTGAAAGGTCATGACCAGCCGCTGTTCCATTCGGGCGAAATGTCCCGAGGCATCAACATCGCAGATGTCAGCGACGACGGCTTCATGATCGTCGCCGATGCGCCTTACGCATCCTACATGCAGCGCGGCGTTTCGAAGGTGAAGGGCGCATTCCGATCGAAGCGGCCCAGCCCGCAAATTCCGGCCCGTCCATTCATGGGCTACTCGGAAGAGAACATTCGACGGATCAGCAAGATGATCCGCGCTCACATCTTTAATGGAGGCGACTAATGAGCAAGGTGGTCACCTTCCGGAACAACGTCATCGACGCCGTCAAGGGGCTGTTCCCGGAAATGGACGTCGAATGGTATGACGGCCTGTTCGATGAGCAGGACATCGCGGACTGGACGCTGAAGACGCCGTGCGCCCGCGTCGCCGTGATGAACGCTCCGACCGCGCATCACTCCACCATGGAGATGAACACCAGCCTCCGGGTGGTCGTGGTCATCATCGACGAGAACCGGCACGTCGCCCTCGATGGCGATGCTCGTGCCTGGGAATACGTCGAGAAGCTCGCCGTGTTTGCCAATCTGAACAAGTTCAATACCCCGGACGCAGCGCCGGCCACCAAGGTCAGGTTCAAGCGCATCAGCCAGCCGGTGCTTCGCCGCGAAGGCGTGTCGGTGGGCGTGGTCGAGTGGGAAAGCTCGGTCATGATCGGACGCAACCGCGTCCTTGAGCGCGATTACTTCTACCGGCCTGACGGCTCGATGATCACCCAGACGCCGCAGAGCAGGGTCATTGCCCGCGGCTATGCCCACAACGAAGCCGGCATGACCGCCGAAGACGAATTGGACGTTACACCAGAGGTCGACTGATATGAAAGCCGTCCACGCGATGGAGCGAAGGCTCCAGGATCTGGAGCGTCAGTTCCAGAACAAGGAGCGGCTCGGCAGGATCGTTGACACCAAGTTCGAGAACCAGCGCTGGTACGTCAAGATGAATGACGGCGAGGATCAAACTCCGAGCGGTCAGCAGAGCAGCGGTGGCGGCAGCGGCGGCGGTCGAACTTTCAAGAGCGACTGGATGCCCTGGGCGAGCTTCTCCCACGGCACCATCAAGATGTCCGTGCCGCCGAAGAAAGGCCAGCAGGTCTTGATGCGGTCGGTCGGCGGCAAGCCCGAAATGGCGACGGTCGAGCCTCATCACTACGGCCCCGACACCCCATCACCTCACGGTGAGCACGACGAAGTCGTCTCTCTGATCGAGGATGAGGATCAGGAAGGCGGCAAGGACGGCGAAAGCGGCGGTTCCGGCGGCAGCTCCGGCGGCGAGGGTGGCGAAGGCGGCGAAGGCGAAGACAAATGGAACGCCTGGCTCCGTCAAACCAAAGACACGCACCACCTGATCATCCGCAAGAAGGAGCAGTCGGAAGATAGCTCCCAGCAGTCGCAGCAGGCCGGCGGCGGTGGCGGTGAAATGGACGCCATGAATTCCAAGGGCGGCCAGAAGCAGCAGAAGAAACGCAAGATCCCGGAGGTCTCCGAGGACGAAGGCGACGACAAGACCACCCAGATCAAGTCGACCAAGGACTACATCCTCAAGACGGTAGGCAAGAATAAGTCCTACCAGCGGATGGACGACGACAAGATCCACACTCGCTACGGCGAGAAGGACGAGAAGGGTGACGTCCTGATGGACGAGGACCAGGTCAAGGTCCAGTTCAAAGACAAGAAGTCCATGGTCAAATGGACTGAGGAAGACCTGACCCACCAGATGGGCGAGGACGACAAGTCCAAAGTGGTCTTCACCGAGGACAACATCGTCCTAACCCAAGGCGGCGACAACGCCTCCAAGACGGTTTGGAGCAAAGACTCGATCACCATCACCCAAGGCGATGATACGAGGATCGTCATCACGAAGGACTTCATTGAGGTGAAGGGTGCTTCGGACGCCTCCATCGGCGTCGATGGCGCATGGGTCCACTGCGTAGGCGGCAAGGTTCATCTCGGCGTTGCCGATCCGAAGGGAGTGGCGCCCGTCCGAGTAATGACCGAAGCCGGTCCGTCCTCCAAAGTCTTTGCCATGCTTTAACGAAATCAAGAAACGGAAAACCAATGCCCAAATACACCGTCGACGCTGCCTTCTGGCACAAGGGTCTCCTCGTGCCCGTTGGCTCTTCCGTCACGATGACGGAGGCGGAGGCCAAGTATCGCAAGCATGCTCTTACGGAAGAGGGTGACAAGGCCGCAACGGTCGAAGCGCCTGCTTTCGAGGTCGCTGAACCCGCGCCGGCTCCGGTGCTGGCGGCGGTCGTTCAGGAGAAGCCTGTGACTGGCCACGGCAAGCGGCGCCGCCATGCGGAGAGCCAGCATGCCGACAGCTCCAACTGAGCACCTCATCGACATCGATCGCTTTACCGGCGAACTCATCCAAGGCTGGGCCCGCATCAAGCAGAGCATCTACGTCATCCTCACCACCAGGCTGCGCACCCGTTTGATGCGCCTGTGGTGGGGATCGAAGTTCATCGACATGCAGGACAAGCCCGGAAACGAGGAAGTCCTGATGGCCGGCATGATGGCTGCGATCGTTGCGATCAACACCTACGAGCCTGAGTTCAAGGTGACCAAGGTCATCATCGACGAATTCGGTCCGGACGGCGACATCACCATAACCATCGAGGGCGTCGACCTGGTCGACTATGCCCAGAAAAGGTTTCGTCAAACAATCTGATTGAGCGAGGGCCTCAATGCCAAGCTTCGAGTCTCCCGCGCTTTACATCGATTTTGCGCGGCTTCCGCCCCCGAAAGTGATCGAGGAGATCGACTTCGAGGTTTTGCTGGCGGCTTACAAGACGCAGGTTCTGGCAAAGAACCCGGCGCTCGCAGCTGCTCTTGCGCTTGAGCAGTCGCCGACGAACGTTATCCTCGCGGCGGAAGCCTACGGCGAAATGATCGTCCGCGAGCGCATCAACGCTGCGGCGCGGGCCAGCATGCTTCCGTTCGCAACCTTCTCCGACCTCGATGTGATCGGCGCCCGCTTCAATGTGCAACGCATGGACGGTGAGGATGATCCTCGCTTCCGCAGGCGCATCCAGCTCTCGATGGAGAGCTTCACGACGGCCGGCAGCCCCGGCTCCTACATTTTCCACGCGCTGAGCACTTCGCTGAGCGTCAAGGACGCCACGGCGGTCGCCGAGCGCGGAACGGGTAGGGTGACTGTCACGATCATGGCGAACGGGACCAATCCGGTTCCGACATCTGCCGTGGTTGATGCCGTGTACGATCGGCTGATGTCGGATGGCATCAAGCCGCTCACCGACGAAATTTCCGTGCTGCCGGTGATTAAGATCCCGACAGACATCCAGGCAAACATCACGCTTTACCCTGGCCCAGACGCTTCTCTGGTGATCGCCGACATCAACAAGGCGCTCACCTCCCTTCGCAACCGCGTCACGCAGATCGGCAGGGACCTGAAGCGGTCGGCCGTGATCGCGGCCCTCACCCAAGAGGGCGTCCAGAACGTCGAGATCGACTTCCAGGACATCAACGTCGGAACGGGCGGGGTCGTCTGGATCAATTCAGCCAGCGTGAACGTGGCAAACGCACGCGAGGAATAACCAAATGGCTGAGCGCCTGATGGAACACATCCTGGCGCCCAACGCGACCGTCTATGAACGGACGCTGGCGTCTCAGGTAGATCGCCTTCTGGGATTGGACATCGATCGCCTCCGGCGGCTTTGGGATCCATACCGGTGTCACATCGACGACCTGCCTTATCTGGCCTGGTCGTTCTCGGTGGACATCTGGGATCCTAAGTGGCCCGACGCCAAGAAGCGCAAGGCCGTCGCCGACGCGGTCGCGCATCACCGTATCAAGGGTACGAAGGCCGGCATGGCCACGTACCTGGACCTCGTTGGGTCTCGGCTCGATCAGTTGATCGTTCCCCCGGCGCGCGGTTTCCGCATCCCGGCGATGACGAACGAGCAGTTCATGTCGTGGCTGCTGAAGCTGCCGCAGATCAGGATGTATCCTTACGTGATCCGCGATCCCGCGGGTCCGCGGGACTTCCGGATGCCGGTGAAGAGCTTCCGGAGCGACAATTTCCGGGAACGCAGCCTCGGCCCCGAACTCTACGGTCGCAAGGCCTCCGTCTACAAGAACGGCGTCGAGACCTTCGTCAAGCTGGAGTCGATGATTGAGCTTGGTGGTCAGGCCGTTGAGCGCGTCTTTATCGGCAACAGCTCGGTACGCGACTATCACTCGGACGGTTTCCGCGGCCGGAAGTTCTATCGGATGTCGGATGCGGCCGACAATATCGTCACGGTTCGCATCAATGCCAACGCCTCCGACCTGGTTTCGCTTTCGCCTGGGCTGACGCCGCAGGACGTCAAGCCGGTCCAGATCGCTGAGCGGCATGTGCCGCAGCCCGGTCAACACTTCCACGACTACAACAAATCGTTTCGTGGAGAGAATTTCCGTCGCGAGACGGATGCAGCGCGGTGGGTCTACGATCGGCTCGCGCTTCACAACAAGGAAGACCTGCCCGCAGGTCTGTCTACCAAATCGTACCGCGGTCACATGCGGTACGGGATCCCTGCTTACACGGCTCAGGCCAAGGTGGAAGTGCCGCTAGTGCGGTCGCCGGCTCTGGGCTTCGGTGGGCGCTTCCGAAATGGTTTCAGGGTTCCTACCGACATGAGCAAGCTCGACGACGCCTGCGGGGCGATCGTTGCGGCCAAGCCCCTTCGCGACACCGTTCTCGTCGACACCGTCAACTACCGGGTCGTCAGACTGAAGGAAGCGCGGAAGCTCGGAACCTTCAAACTCGGCGAAATCAAGAAGGTCGCATAAGCGATCTTCCAAGGATCATCGTCACGTCTCCATCCAGCCACCCTTCATCGGGTGGCTTTTTTGTTTGGGAAACACCAGTGGAAAATAAGATCATCTTTCATGCGAACATCGATGATGATCCGACAGACTTCACCCGTCTGCAGGACTTCGCCGAAGCGTCGCTCGACCATGTCGTCCTCGACGGCATCAGCGACCGCACGAAATACACCGGCTTCGGTGTCGTAAAGTCGGCAGTCACGCAGATCACGGTTGACCCGGGTCGCCTCTATTCGGCCGGCAAGGTGTATGCCTCTGCCTCGACCGCGTGGGCCAAGGACTTCATCACCCAGCTCCCCGTCGCCGGCAAGAAGATTGCGGCGGTCGTGACCTGGGGTTCGGAGTCGGATACCGACGTTCGCCCGCGCCAGTTCCTCGTCAACGCCGAAACCCGTCAGGCAGAGCCTCAGGCTGTGCCGCTGGTTCACACCCGCGTGGCGAACCTGAACGTGGTCATCGGCACGGAGGCTCCCGATCCGACCGCTCCGCTGGTCGATGTGGGCTACACCATCATCGCCCTGGTGGTCCTGACGCCGACCGGCGTCGACACCATCACGATGAACGCCGACAACAAGCTGCCGAGCGTGCAGGGTCATGAGGACCGCATCGAAGACCTCGAAGAGTTCGAGGAGACGGCTGGCCTGCAGATCCGCACCCTGGCGTCCGACATCGCGGCCATCAAGCAGAACCTTGGCCAGAACACCGCGGACCAGCAGGCCATCGGCCGGACGCTGACCCGCCTGGCGGTTCTCGAGTCCAAGGCCGGCGTTCTCTACAACGCCATCGACTCCAGCGCCAACTTCTTCCTCGACACGACCAAGTCGAAGCTCGACGATCCGTTGTCGCATGTGAAGGTCGAAGAGGGTATCCGAATGCCGCACGCGGCTGAGGGTCTCTCGGCGCTCAACATTTTCAACCCGCTCGATCCGAACGCGACCGTCAAGAACGGCATGCTGTTCCCGGCCTACACCCGTGAGGCGTGGCTGACCTCGGGCTCGATCAACGGCGAGCTGCAGGTCTCCGCTTACTCCGTGTCGTCCTTCGACATGGTTCAGAAGACCATCGCGCGTCAGCGCGTCCGCTACGGCGGAGAGTTGACTGTCTGTACGAACAGCTGGTGGTGGCAAACCGGCCAGTGGGACGGCGGCAGCCGCTTCTTCCGCGCTGGCGAGAGCTATGAGATCCTCTCGGGCGCTCCGTGGGGCCACAGCTTTATCCGCCTTCGCCAGTACTGGGTCGACGACTACACCGAGACCTACTGGGACAAGGTGACGATCACCAACACGGTCACCGGCACGCAGGTCGCTGAGACCTGGCTGCAGGGCCAGAACATGTGGCTCGATGCTGTTGGCGTCTGGTTCACGCGCTTGGCCGCGGCCGGCTCGGCTCACATCGCCATCGTTGAGGTCTCGGACTACGGTCTGCCGAACCTCAAGGCGGCGCTCGGTCAAACCACGCTACTCCGCGAGAACATGAAGCTGAACGCCGAAACGGTCGTTCCGCTGCAACCGATCCTGCTCCAGGCCGGTAAGCGTTATGCTCTCGTCGTCACGACGGCGGCAGATCACTGGGTTGCGGTCGTTCCAGGCCAGCAGTTCACCCAGGGCACGTTCTTCTACGTTCTCGACGGCGCGTATGCGCAGGGCGATGCGTTCAAGGACCTCTGGATGCGGCTGTATCGGTGCCGGTTCAACCAGGCCCGTGCGGTCGTGAACCTGAACCCGCTGCAGCTTTCGGGCGGCATCCTGGCGATCGACTTGCTCGCCGGTACGGCAGTCCCAGCCGGCACCACGCTGTCCTACGAGATCCAGGTCGGCTCGACCTGGTACAACTTGCAGGACGTGGACAAGTACATGCTCGGCCAAGGCGGCACGATCCCGCCGCTGTTGCCGTTCCGCGCAGTGTTCATGGGCTCGGTCGACTGTCAGCCCGCAATCAACCTGGCGGACAGCACGGTCTATGTGTCGCGGCCCGACGTCTACGCGCAGCACGTTACCCAGACGCGCACGTTGCCGGTTGCTTCGCCCCAGATCCGGGTCATCGAGCGGTACGAGTACTTCGATCCGATCTACCACACCGCGACCGTGAAACTGCTGACGGGTGCCCCGGGCTTCGGAACGGAAGTCGCTCCGTCGAGCACTTCGACGGTCATCGATCCGATGGATGGCGCCTACGAGCGGACCTACGTGTTCAACCTCGGGGCTGCGGTCACGCAGTATCGGGTCAAGACGCGGATCGACACCACGACCAACCAGCGAACGTTCCACGTCGGCTGGCAGAAGGACTACGCGCTGTAATAGCGCTCAACCCAAAGGAACTATCCAATGGCAGAGAACTCGAAGCCCGCCGCAACGGCGGGCGACGACGTTCGCTACGACGTCAAGCTCTCCGGTCGCATTGAGCTGCATGGCTTCTGGTATCTCCCATCGCACGAGCATGTGGTGGACCAGGTCACGCTCGATGCGATGACGGAGGCTGGAGTGGTGGCCGATGTCAAGCAACTATCCTGAGCTGGTCTTCAACGAGACCGATGACTTCACGGCAGATCGATTGAACGCGGCGATGCAGGTGCTGGATCAGCGCCTGCGTTCGCTCGAACCTTTCTCACCTTCGTGGGAGGCGGCGGTCAACGAGCTTCGTGCGGTCGGCCTCTCTCGTTTGAACGACGCCATCCTTCCCGCGTACCAGAGGATCCAACTCCTGTCGGACGTTGGTTTTCTCCAGGCCGCCTCCACAACCGAACTCACCCTGACGGTCGGTCAGAGCCTAACCTTCGTCATCGACGATGAGACCGAGCGCTCGCTGTTCGTTCCGGGACCATTTCTCGCCATCACCCGAGAGTCGACCACGGCCGACTACGCGATCGCCCAGCGCGTGTCCTACGACAACGACACGGGCGAGCTGATGGTCGTCATCAAGTCCGTCACCGGCAACCCCGGTCCGTTCTCGGACTGGTGGATCGGCGCCCTCGCAGGCACGGCTCTCGCCGGCATGTCCTACTTCGCTGCTATCGATGCAGCCAGGGCGGCCACTATCGCTGCCAAGGACACGGCTGTCACCAAGGCGGCTCAGACCGCCGCTGACCGGGTGCAAACCGGCGCAGACGCAGCATCGGCGTTGTCGTCGAAGATTGCCGCAGCGGCCTCGGCCGCGGCTGCTCAGACCTGGGATCCGTCGAACTACTACCCCAAGGCGGACATCGACACCAACTTCGCCTTGAAGACGTATGTCGACACCAAGGTGGCCGGTATCGTCAACAGCGCTCCGGCTGCGCTCGACACGCTCAATGAGTTCGCCGCGGCACTCGGCAACGACGCCAACTTCTCGACGACGATTTCGGCCTCGCTTGGAAACAGGCTGCGGATCGACGTCAACAACCAGAACCTGAACGCCACCCAGAAGGCGAACGCCCTGACCAACTTGGGCATCGGTTTCGGGAACCCGACTGTTACGGTCGGTACGGCTGCTCAGAACGGCAGCGCATCGACCTTCATGCGATCGGACGCCGCTCCGGCGATCAACCAGGCGATGTCACCGAGCTGGACGGGCTCTCATACCTGGACGAACAACATCGGCGGCTACCTGCAGAACCGCGCGACTTGGTCGAACGTCAATATCTATGCGACAGATAGCCAGGCCGCCGTCGTCACCTTCCATCGCGGCGCTTACGCGATGCACATGGGCTTGGATCCGGACAACTACTTCCGATGGGGTGGCTGGTCGGACGGCGCAACTGCGCGCATGTACATCAGCCCGGGCGGTCTCATCTACTCGCCCGGCGGCTATGGTGCAGCGACCACGCCGGTCTCGGGTCAGGTTCGTGCTGCCGGCGACATCGTCTACGGCCTTTCGGACGTTCGTCTGAAGAAGGAAATCGAGACCATCGAGAACGCCCTGGACAAGGTAGCGCAGCTTCGCGGCGTGACCTGGGCGCAGAACGAACTGGCCTTGGAAGCCGGAGCGCAAGTGCAGAAGCGCCGCAAGGCGGGTCTCCTGGCGCAGGACGTCGAGAAGGTGCTGCCTGAAGCCGTCAACCTCGCGCCGTTTGACACGGACGAGGACGGCGAAAGCAGCAAGTCTGGCCAAAACTACCTGACGATCGATTGGGATCAGACCATCGGTCTGCTGGTCGAGGCGATCAAGGAGTTGAAGGCCAAGGTCGAGAAGCTGGAAGGGGAGGGGCGCTAATGGTTCTTCCGACTTCCGGCGCCGTTGCTTTCTCGTCGGTCAATGGCGAGTTCGGGCGGGGCATCTCAGGGTCAAACTACTACGGCGTGACCTACTACAAGCTGGTTTGGAATGCGCAGTTCGGCGTGTGGGTACCCGCGTCGGGAACATTCCCGTCCAGCAGCTTCGCGATGTCCAACTTCTACGGCACGTCGCCAGACGACGAATGGAACTGCGCCTGCAACTGCGACTGCATGTGCGGCAAATGAGGAAAAGATGGATCACAAACTGAGCAGCACGTTCACCTACAGGATCAATGACTGCAGCCCGGACGGCTGGGCTCGTGTCGAATACCGGCATGAGAAACTCGGTAACCTGGTCAAGAACGTCTTCATCCCGCTGAACCACTCGGCGGCCGAACAGCGTGGCGCGATCGTCATGCAGTTCCCATCGACGACTTTTCACGCTCGATGGCTCGATCTGTTGGCGCGGGAGGCCCCTTTGGCCCCCGCGTCAATGGAGGGCTCGTTCACGCACCGTATCGACCGTCCAATGGAAGATCCGGTCGGTCTGCCATTGGAAACTCACAAGGTTTAACAATGCAATTCAGGCGCATCCGTTTCGAAAAGTTCACTGTGACGATCTTCACGGCCCATGCCGGCGAGGAGCGGATCATTCTCCCCTCCGAGTTGACGCGAGGCATGACGGCTGCCGATGCCGAGCCGATCGCTCACCTTCTCGCGCAGTACCCGGACGCGCACCCGCTGCACACCATCCCGGTTTTCACGAAGGGCGGGTTCGAGGCTCTCGGCGGCGGCAATCCTCCGGTCCTGCGTCCCGCTGGTAGCGGAGCGGTCCAGTTCGTCAGGGCTATCGACAATTACCGCATGCGAGCGACGGAAGAGGGCAGCGAATACCACTGCATCACTCCGAGGAGCGAGACTCCAGTGTGGTGGCAGCGCGCGTTCGTCTCCGGCCAGGCCGGCGACACGTTCGACGTGCTGCCGAAGGAATACCTCTACATCGCCGAGGGGTCCTTTGAGATGGCCGGTCAGACCTTTAGCGGTCCCACGATGCTGGAGATCACCAAGGCCTACACTGCGACGATCACGGAGCCGGTGCTGGGCGTCAAGATCTGGCGCTGAAAGGATAATGCACCATGCCAACGATCCGCTTTCTAACGCCCGCTGATTTCGCGGACATGTGCGACATCATTGACAAGCACTCCAGCGCGGCGGGCGCATGGTTCAACGACCGGAGCGCTCCGGCTACCGCCAATTTCCGGCAATTGGCCAAAGACCATGCCTGGCTATGCTTTACCCAGCCGATGTCGAACTTTTGGGGCTACTTCGATGATGCCGGAAAGCTGGTCGCGTGGGTGCTCTTCAACCGCTGGCTCGATCTCACCAACATCACCCTTCGATTGGTGATCGAAGACCCGGATGCGAACTTGCCGCGGGCCGATGGTGCGATCTGGTCCGACGCGGCGATCGATCTCGTGAACTGGGGCGTCGGATATTTCTGGTCGGAAGGTATCGAATGCTTTTGGGCTCGCTTGTATCTCGGCCGGGAGTCGTTCCATGTCTCCAGGCAGCCAAACTGCCTACTGAGCACCTACGAGGCGGAAGCGGTTTTGATTGTGCCGGCTTACAGGGTTCCGCCTGAGGGATACCGCCGAGTCAGTTGGGCTCCGGTAGGGGACCACACCATGATCTACAAGTTCAAAGATCCACTGCCGCTGGCAGCGTACGAAGAAAGCTTCAATGATCCGACTTGAAATGCTGAACAGGAACGGAGAGGTCGTGCCTCTGTTCTATGACCAGCACACGTCACGACTGACAGAGGTCAACGGCTGGGCTGCTCTTGACATTTCTGGCAATCCCCTTAAGAAGGAAGGCGATTGTGGGCATGTGCGGCCCTTCATCGCCGTCGACTACGACGCCCCCGGCCGCAAGACTCGATCCGTCAAAAAGCTCAAGATCCAGCTCGGCCTCGGCTGCAACTATTCTTGCGCCTACTGTCTCCAAGCGACACAGATCCATAAGGCGGCGGCTTCCTCCACCAGGGACGCCAGCGAGTTCCTTGCGAACATCGACAACTGGATCTCCGAGCCCGAGGGCATGGAGAAGGTCGAATTCTGGGGCGGCGAGCCGCTCCTCTACTGGAAGAAGATCGAGATCCTCGCCCCGGCGCTGAAGCAGAAGTTTCCGAACGCCCGCTTCTCGATCATCACGAACGGGTCGCTCCTGACCCGGGAGATCGTCGACAAGCTGAAGGAGTGGGACTTCTCGATGGCGATCAGCCACGACGGTCCCGGTCAGAGCGTCCGCGGCGACGATCCGTTCGAGGATCCGAACAAGTTCGCGTTCATCCAGTACGCCTTCAAGCGGCTTCATCCGCGGTTCTCGTTCAACTCGGTGCTCACGCCCAAAAGTCACGATGTCAACGCCATCATCGACTGGTTCCAGGATTACTTCCCGGGCTGCAACGTCGGCTTTGAGGGAGTGGTTCACAGCTACGCCAGCGATCCGTCTTCGATCTTCTCGATCGAGCAGCTCCAAGCGTTCAGCGACACATTGTCCCGCCAGCTCGTTGATGGCTCTGCCCTCAGATCTGGGGCGCTGAGAGAAAAGCTGCGCCGGGCCGTTGGCTCGATCGTGAACGAGCAGTCTTCCGAGGGTCTGTTCCAGAAGTGCGGCATGGACATGCCGGGAGTACCTGGCGGTCGACCTCAAGGGCAACGTCATGACCTGCCAGAACGTGGGAGCCAATGGCAACCATAAGATCGGGCATGTCAATGACTTCGAGAACATCGCGCTCAACACGTCGCGCCACTGGAGCAAGCGACCCGAATGCCAGAGCTGCCCAGTTCTGCAGCTTTGCCAGGGTGCCTGCATGTACCAGGGCGGCGATAACTGGACGCACAGCTGCAACGCCGAGTTCTACTACAACCTGGCGTTCTTCCGGGCTGCGCTCTTCATTCTCACTGGACGTTTGATGGTCGGCTTCAGCGGAGACATCGTCAGGCCGAAGCTGAAGAAGGACAAAAATGTCGAAGTTCGTTGAGCTGTCTGCAAAGCTGGACAAGATCCCGCACCTCTATCTCGGTCGCGCCTTCGAGGCTTCCAGGCTGCAAGCAGAGCTGGCCTCTATCGATCCAGCGCTGTTTGTGCCGTTTCGATCGAAGAGCCGGCACACTGGGTATCTAGCGAAATTCTGGCACGGGCTATCTCTGGTAGCCCCTGGCGGCTCTATCCATGGCGATCTGACCGAGGAGGGATATGCCGGCAGGACAGACTCGCAATGGACGCCTGTTGCTGAACAGAGCCCATACATGAAGGAAGTGGTCGCTGATCTTGGTGGAGAAGGGCAACGAGTCAGGCTGATGTGCGTAAGGGCAGGCGGAAGCTTTCCCTGGCATCGCCATGGTACAGAGATTCCCTTGAATGCCAAGGGCATGCGTCCGAACTGGTACGAGGTGATCGTTCATCTTCCGGTCAAGTCTAACCCTCAGGTCAGCTACGAGGTCATCGAAGCATCGGTCTACGAGTTGAGCGACTACTCGGCCGGGATCGAGATCCACAAGCGCAACTATCCGGAAGGTGAGGCCTGGGTTTTCAATGCCGCCCACTACCACAACGTCTTCAACCGCTCCGCGACCGAAGACCGCTACTCCATCATGCTGACCCTCGACATCAGGATGAGGAAGACCTTCGACATCGTCTCGAAAGCGGTCGAGCGGTACATCGCAAACCAAGAGGGGCCTTTGCTCGAAAAGAAGGCTTAATCGCATGGAAAGCATCCTCAGCTGGAGCCCTCCGGTTGTTCTGGATGACGACATCAAGGTCGCCACCAACGAAGACTGGGCAAGGGAATATCAGCTTCAAGACGGTGAGGGGTCGCCGATCAGCATCGGCATGGATTGGAAGTTCTTCATGCAACTTCAGTCCGCCGACAACGGCGCCCTCGTCATGACGAATTCAACCGAAAATCAGCGGCTCGCCGTTATCGATCGAGCTGCTGGCAAATACGGCCTCAGGGTGAGGCAGGCGGACGCCGCCCAAGTCACCCCGGGCGGCTACCTCTATGACATCGTCCTCGTTGCTGGCGATGGCATCTACCGCCTCGTGAGAGGTACCATCACGGTACAGAAGGGCATCACCAATGTCCCTGGCCAGGAGAAGTGGTCTCACTTCCCCCTGATCCTGCGACCGTAACAAACATCGCCAACACCAACCTCACACAAGCCGCCCCTCTCGGGCGGCTTTTTTGTTTTGGGAGAACACTACGTGACTGTCCAATATCTCCACGGCATCGAGACGATCGAACTCGACAGCCCCTCCGGTCCGGTCCAGACTGTCAAGTCGAACGTGATCGGCCTCGTCGGCACCGCGCCGGACGCTGACCCGGATCTCTTCCCGCTCAACACTCCGGTGCCGGTTTTTGCCGACGCACTGAAGGCGGGTCAGCTGAAATCCGCCGGCACGCTGCTCGACGGCGTCGATGCGATCTTCAGCCAGAAGTCGGCTGTGATCGTTGTGACCCGCGTCGCCGAAGGTCAGAGCCAGGAAGAGACCTGGTCCAACGCCATCGGTTCGCCGAGCGGCAAGACCGGCATCTGGTCGCTGCTCAAGGCGCGTCCGATGCTGCGGGTCATTCCGAAGTTGCTGGTCGCCCCCGGTCTGACCTCCGGCCGCCCGACCAACGGCGTTGCCAACCTCAACATCACCGAAGACGGTCAGGACTACGTCCTCTCCAGCACGACCATCACCATCGCGCCTCCGGCCGCTGGCGGTCGCCAGGCCAAGGCTGTGCCCCAGGTCGTCGGCGGCAAGCTGACCGGCGCCATCCTCACCGACCCCGGCTTCGGCTACACCGCTGCTCCGGCAGTGACGGTCGCGGGTGCGGGCACGGGCGCCACCATCACTGCCGTTCTCGGCCACGTCGCCAACCCGGTTGGTGTCGCGATGGCCTCGATCGTCGATCGCCTCCGCGCGGTGGCGTTCCTCGACGGCCCCGGCACGAACTACGCCGACGCGGTCCAGTACCGCCAGGACTACGGTTCGCAGCGCATCGCGATCGTAGACCCCGGCGTTCTGAGCTGGGACACCGAGACCTCGGTCTACGTGCAGAAGCCGGCCTCGGCCTACGCCGCCGGCATCCAGGCGCGCATCGATGAAGAGAAGGGCTTCTGGTACTCGTTCTCGAACGAGGTGATCCAGAACATCGGCGGCCCCGCCCGTCCGGTGGACTTCATGCCGAACGATCGCGACTGCGAAGCGAACATGCTCAACGCAGCCCAGATCACGACCATCGTCCACGACGACGGCTTCCGCTTCTGGGGTGTTCGCGGCACGGGCACTGACCCGCTGTGGGCGCACCTGTCGGTCCGCCGCACTGCGGACATGGTGTACGAGAGCCTGGAGCGCGCTGAGCGTTCGCGCCTCGACAAGCCGTTCAGCAAGCAGCTGCTGCTGGGCATCACCGAGGACGTCAACTCCTACCTGCGACTGCTGAAGTCGCGCGGCGCTCTGATCGGCGGCAAGTGCTGGATCGACCCGACCATCAACACCCCGGCGACCTTCGCCAACGGTGAACTGTCGGTCGACTTCGATCTCGAGCCCCCGGCGCTGCTGGAGCACCTGCAGTTCCGCGCTCGACGCAATCCGCAGTACTACACCGACTTCATCGAAGAGTTCACCCGTTCGCTCGCGAGCGGCAACCGCTAATCCCGGCCGAACTCACCCACATCCACCACCAATGAGCTTGGTCATGAGCCGCTCGTCCCTCACGGGGCGGGCGCGCTCTGGCTTGGCCGGAGACATAAATGAGCAATCTTCGCGACTCCAACATTTTCCAGGACTTCACGGTCTGGATCCGGGACCAGGGCAAGATCGGCGAGTCGCCGAACTTCCAGCCCCCGGAAATCAACATGCAGACGGAAGAGTTCCGTGGCGGCGGCATGGACGGCACGGTCGAGATCCCGATGGGCATCGAAAAGATCGAGTTCGATTTCGAGCTTCATACCTGGGACGAGCAGGTCTGGACCCAGCTCGGCTACGGCCCGGGTTCGCTCGACGTTCCGATCTTCTTCCGTGGCTACCTCATCAGCGCCAGCGGTGCCGAGAAGGGCGTCCTCATCGCGACCCGCTGCCTGATCAAGTCGATCAAGCCCAGCAAGGTCGAGCCCGGCAAGAAGGCCAGCCTCTCGGTCCACGTTTCGGCGAACTACTACCGCCACGAGGTCGAGGGCCGCGTCCTCACCGAGATCGACATCTTCAACCGCGTGACCATCATCGACGGTGAAGACAAGAGCGCACGAGCCCGAGACATCCTCTTCGGTCTCTCGTAAGCGATCTGACTGACTACCCAAAACTGAGGCCTCGCCATCCCGGCGGGGCCTTTTTCTTTCTGCAACAATATACAAGGTGTGCAACTACCATGTCGTCTGAACAAGTTTTCAATCTCGCCCATCCCTTCGAGCACCGCGGTGCGACGTACGTCGAGTTCAAGGCCCGCCGGCCCAAGGTCCGAGACCTCCGCAACTTCATCAAGAACGTCGACCGGGACAGCGTCGCGGCGATGGAGAAGGTCCTGGCCGATCTCATGGAGGTCGACGAGAAGATCATCGCCGAAATCGACATCCTGGACTTCGCGCCCATGAAGAAGTGGTTCGAAGGTTTTTTGAAAGCAATGCAGGACGACTCGAACGACTCCTAAGCGATGCATTCCCCATCTTCGAGCGTTTCGGATGGACGCTCGGAGATGTCGAGGATCTCGAATGGGGCGACTTCTGCATGGTTGCAGATGGGGTCGCAGAACTGAACCGGCGTGATGCTGAGGCACGCGCCAACGCGGCTCGGGGCAAATAGCCCCGGGCCTTTTCTTTTTGTTTTTAGTCAAGTCCGGAGCGGTTGATGTCGACTGAACAGGAAATTCTCGATCTTAAGCTGAGGCTCTCAGCTGAAGAACGCGAGATGCAGCCCATCAAGCGCTGGATGCGGGATTTGGACCGCATGGCTGCGCAGGCGAAGAAGTTCGCCAACGTCAAGCTCCACACCAATTTCATCGACGAAGCGACGCGCCGCAAGATCATGGGCGCGAACGCAGTCGTCGACACTCTGTCCCGCTCGATGATGGACACGGCCCGCGCTGCGAAGACGGCAGGAAAGTTGACGGCCAACTATTATGGACAACTGACCAGCGACATCCAGCACGAAGTCGATAAGCTAAACAACGCCACGTCGAAGAAGCAGAGGAAGGATCAGGAAGTCAAACTGCGTCGCTTGATCAAGTATGCTGATGCTGTGGCGGCTGTTTACAACTCGTCTGCCGAAAGGCGTGAGCAGATCGAGACCTCGCTTCGGGAGCGCATCGCCAAAGTCGATGACGCTGCTGAGGCCGACAGGCTGAAGAAGCACAAAAGGACCGAGGATGAAATCATCCGGTCCAGGCATCGGACCCAGCGTGAGATCGCCCGCGGTCTGAAGGACACGTATGGCCACGCCGTTGGCTTCGGCCGGGGCGCTGCCATGTACGGCGCTGTAGGCGCTGCAGCTACCGGTTATGCGGCCAAGTCCGCGATGACGACCCGCATGCGGACCGATACCGCTGAAGTCAATCTCCAGACGTTCGGTCAGATGTCGAAGGCTCAGGTCCAGGAGATGCGCAAGTCCTGGGGCGACGCATCCGCGATCAAGTACGGTCTCGATCCGGAGAAGATGATCGACGCTTTCACGGAAGTCATCAAGGCCGGTATCCCGGAGAGCAAGGCGAAAGCGGTAACCGAGACGATCTTGAACTCGGCTGCCGGTCTCGACCTGGACATCAAGAACACCACCAAATACGCGGCTCGCGTCGCCACCCTGACCCAGGACATGAAGAACCTGGATCCGGAGAAGCTGAAGAGCATCATGAATGCGTCGGCGGTCGCTGCCCGAGAGTCGGGCGCGGACGCGAACGAAATCATCGCCGCCAACCGGCGGGCATCTGGCGTCTTCGCAACGTCGAAGATGAGCCCCGAGCAGCTGAGCGCATTCACCGCGGCCGGCATCTCGGCCGAAATGCCGTCAGGCAAGACCGGTACGTTCCTTGGCTTCATGGTCAACGAATTGGCCGGCGCCAAGAACGCCCGCGGACAGCGGGGACGGGATCTTGGTGCTGCGGCTAACCTCCTTGGCTTTGGCAGCAAGGACAGGATGGCCAAGTCGATGGCGGATGACCCGGCCGAAGCTCTCATGCAGATCTTCAACAAGCTCGGCGACATGCCGGAGCAGAAGGTCGCCAAGATCACCAACCTGATCGGTATGCGTGAATGGCGAGATGAGCTTGGTACGTTCGTCGAAATCAGGGACGACGTCGGCCGCATCCTTAAGGAAATCGGCAACCCGAAGAACAAAAACTTCGCCGAAGAGGCCGCCCAGGCGAATATCAGGTCCTTAAAGGGGCGATGGAAGTCGCTGGTCACGTCGTTCAAGCTCCTCTGGGAGCAGATCGGCAAGGGCCTTGAGCCCACGTTCGGCGAGATCGCGACCTTCCTGACGGAGTGGACCGCAAAGCTCGACAAGGACCTTTTCAGGCGGAACGTCGAGGCGATCTTCAAGGGGTTCGTCGAGGGCCTTGGCTTCAATAACTGGACCGAGCTGATGCGCTCCGCATTCGGCGATCCAGGGAAGATGAAGGACTACGCGGTCACGTTCGGCGAGTTCGCAAAGGGCTTTGGTCAAGGTATCAAGGTCGTCGCTGAAACGATCAGCACGATCTTCGTTGGTCTCGCCAAGGCGTTCGGCGTCAATTCGGCTGACCCGGCAGCGATGGGCAAATTCGTAGCCGAGTTCCTCGGCTTTGCGATTGCCCTGAAGTTCATTGCCCCTGTCGTTGGTGTGCTTGTCACGATCGGCACCGTCATCACGAACATCGCGAAGGCGCTAGGTGCGAAAAAGCTTGCGGAATGGGCCTTGCCTAAGATCCCTGGCGTGGCTACGCGCTTAGCTCCAGGAGTTCTCGGACCTCTCGGTGCGATGGGCTTGATCGGCGACGGTCGGGAAACCAACAGCGCCGACAAGGTCAAGGGGATCACCGATGCCATCAAGGAAGAGAGGGAAAAGAAGAAGAAGCTGATGGATGCCGGCAAGGGCGACGGTCGCGCAGACCCGCTCTTCACGCCGACGAGCTATCTCGGCGACAAACTGGACACGCTGGGAGCGAAGATCGAGCGAGCCTCCTTCATGGGAGGTCTCACCGACTTCAGCTCTCGCAACCGCACTGGTGGCGGGGGCATCCAATACGCTGTCAACACCGCTGGTGGATCCGGCGGTGGCAGCGGTGGCGGCCTCGGTCCGTCGAAGCTGGTCAGCGGCATCGGCACCCCAGATGCGTTGTTCAAGAGCACGCCTGGCGGCGCGCTTCCCAACTTCGGTGTTGGCAGCGGCGGCATCATCAAGCGCGACAAGATCCCGTCGTTCAGCGGCGGAGGTGGAAGCGCAGTGAGCGATGCTGGCCTCAGCCGGTCGAAGTTCGAGCAGATGTTTGCTGGAACTGGACTGGCTGGCAGCTACGACCAGGTGGTCGCGCAGGCGAAGGCCAACGGCATCTCTCCTGCGCTACTTGCCGGCGTCATGGCGCATGAGACCGGCAAGGGCAAGGTGCTCTCGGGCAACAACCCGGGCGGCATCATGGACCCGGCCACCGGCCACATGAAGAAGATGCAGTTCTCCGACATCAACTCCGGCATCGCCAAGACGGCTTCAGTCGTCGCCAAGAACTTCAACAGGGCAGGCGGCGATCTCGACGCCATGGGTCAGAAGTATGCTCCGGTCGGAGCAGCCAACGATCCCAACGGCCTGAATGCCGGATGGGCGAACGGTGTGCGCAAGCACATGGGCAGCCTGTCTGAGGGTTCAGTTGGAGGCGCTGGTGGCGGCATCGGATCAATCGGCAAGGGTGACGCGGTAGGTATCGCCTCTCAGTACAAGGGACTGAACGAGTACAGCGATACCCAAAAGCTCGCTGCATTCCTCGGCGCCGATCCTCGCGGAAAGTCGAACGCCTGGTGCGCAAAGTTCGTCAACAAATCGCTGGCCGAGGCTGGCGGTCAGGGGACGGGCAGCGCGGTGGCGAACAGCTTCCAGCGCTGGGGCACTGGTGTTGCCGACCACAACGCGGTCCAGCGCAACGACGTCCTGGTTCAAACCAAGGGTCTCGGTCCTGACCAGACCGGCGGTCACGTTGGTTTCGCCACAGGCAAGACGCGAATGCACAATGGCAAGCTTCAGCTGCAAATGCTGGGCGGCAACCAGGGTGACAGCGTCTCCGAGCAGTGGGTCGACTCCAACAGCAACCTGATGGTTCGCCGCGGTCAAAACCTGACCAGCCAGGTGCCGTCGCCGGCCGACACGATCAAGAACGTACCTACGCCCCCGGCTCCCATGTCGGGCGGTCCAGGTGGTTCTGGTTGGGGTGGACAAGCGACCATCCACATCAACGGCAACAGCCACGATCCAGAAGCTCTCGCAGCGCTGGTCCAGCGTCGCGTTGACGAGTCGATGCAGTGGCGAACCCACGATACCGAGTCCGAATACACATGATCTAATCCCGGCCCTTCGGGGCCGGGACTTCACCGCAATTCTATCGAGAGGACTTCATGGCCTTTGTGCTTATGGGACTAGGCTCCCTGTCTCCAGTAGCAGACGACGACGGCGTAATCCTCTTCTACATCCCTCAGCCCAGGCAGGACACTCCAGGCTTCGAGACGCTGCAGCGTGATGCGCAATATACCTGGGCCTCCGCCGATCGCCTGTCGCGCGATCCTGCGATGCAGTTCGTGGGGCCTGGCGAGGAAAACATCGTCGTCGAAGGGAAGATGTATCCCTACCACTTCGGCGGCCTATCCACCATCAAGAAGCTTCAGGATGCCGGTCGCGCAGGCAAGCCGCACGTTCTGGCTCGCTTCTATCCCCTGGATAACAATGCGTACGGCGCGGAGAACCTGGGAAATTTTGTCATCAAACGAGTGCGCACCGTGGAGTCGAAGATCGGCGCTGTTGGCATCGCTCACAAGATCGACTTCACCCTTGAGCTAACCCGCTACGGCGACGACGTGCAGGCTGCTCCGGCACCGAATTCCGGTTGGTCTGGGAGAACGTAATGTCGACATACATCACCAAGCGTTTCGATCGGCTCGATCGCATCTGCTACGAGAGGTACGGATCGACGGCCAACCAGATCGTCGAATGGGTCTTCGAGCAGAACCCTGGCGTCGAGGAACACGGCATCCTGCTGCCGATGGGCATCACCATCAACCTGCCGGACGCCCCGCGGGCGCTCACGCAGCCCCCGGTGCTCAAGCAGGTCTTCCTCTGGGACGTCGAATAATTCCCCCTGGCTCAGCAACTGTGTCAGACAGGCCGTCCTTCGGGGCGGCCTTTTTCTTTTTGGAGGCTGTGCGTGCCGACTGGTTACACCCCGATCTACCGCATCGAGAAGGGCGGTATCAACATCACCGACCGCTTCAACGATCGGTGTACCCAAATCAAGATCGATCTGCAGGCCGGCAACGGCGAGTCCGATCAATGCACGATCACTCTCGACGATCGAGACTGGGCGATCTCCCGGCCGTTTCCTGGCGAGACCATCGGCATCTGGCTGGGCTACGAGGAACTCGGCCTTGCTTACATGGGCACGTTCAACATCAATGACGTGCTGTTCAACGGTATGCCTCGCACGATCATGCTGATTGGCCGGTCGTCTGGCCTTAACGACTTGCAGAAGGCGCCCACCGTCAGGGAGTTCGACAACCAGTCGATCGGCAGCATTCTGAACAAAATGGCGTCGCAGACCGGACTTCAGGCTGCGATCGGCGGGGAGCTGGCCGGCATCACCATCCCGTTCAAGAACCAGATCACCAGCAACTACCACATGATCCACGAGCTGGAGCGCATGTACGGGGCGGTTGCCAAGGTCGTCGACGGCAAGCTGATGTTCGTCAAGCGCGACGGACGCACCACGGCAGCCGGAACAGAGCTGCCGACGATCATCCTCAATCCCCAGCACTTCGGCACCTGGAGCGTCAAGCACAGCAGCCGACCGACCGCCGGCTCAGTGCAGGCGTCCTGGTGGGACGACAAGGACATGGTTCGCCGATGGGTCGAGCACGCGGGTGGCGGGACGGACTCGGGCGGAGAGGTCTTCGGTGGACCAATGCAACTCGGCGGGATCTTCAACTCAGCCGAGGAAGCGCTCGCCGGAGCGAAATCAAAAATGGAAGCGCTAAGGCGGGCCGAAATGACGGGCCGCTTCGATCTCGCCAAGGGCGATCCTTGGATCAGAGATCAGCTGGGGATCCTGGTGACCGGAATGAGAGATGGCATCGACGGTGGCTACATCGTCGACAAAGCCACCCACACGTTCATCAGAAGCACCGGCATCAAGACGACGCTGGAATGCAAGGCGTCGGGTCCAGGAGACAACCTCGCTGAAGCCAGCAAGGAGTTCTGGCAGCCCATCGGCAACGAGACCGTTGGCGATCTTCTGGCTCGCGGTGGCGTGCCGAGCAACGTCATCGAAATTTCTCCTATGTAAACCACGGAAACGAAATGTTCAGTCAAGAAATCATCGACGCCATCCGGGCGGCGGCGAGGGCTAACGATTGGCCTGAGTCCGCGCTGCTTGCGGTGGTCGAGTGTGAAACGTCGGGCAAGCCGTTCGAACAGGACGGCCACACGCCCGCGCTGCTCTTCGAGCGGCACAAATTCTACTCGGAGATGAAGAAGCACGAGCCGAGCAAGCTGAGCGCTGCGATCAAGGCCGGCCTCGCCATCCCGAAGTGGAGCAAGAAAACCCAGTACAAGGACCAGGGCACCTCAGCTGGCCGCCTCGCTGTCATAGCGAAGGCACGAGCCATCGACGAGGAAGTCGCCAACAGAGCGGCGTCCTGGGGCCTTGGCCAGACCATGGGCTTCAACGCCGAGCGCCTTCACTACCCGAATGCGACCGAGATGGTCGCCGAGTTGTCGAAGGGGATCGACGAGCAGATCGAAGCCATGGTCCGCGAGATCAAGACCAGCAAGCTGGATCGATATCTCAAGGCCAAGGACTTCACCTCGTTCGCCCGCGGCTACAACGGTCCTGGCTTCGCTCAGAACAACTATGACTCGCGCATGCGCAAGGCTGATGGCGTGTGGGCGCGACGCATTGAGAACCCTGAGTTCGTTGCCAAGCCGGGCAAGACGGTCACCGTGGTCTACCAGACGCGGCTCAAGGAATTGGGCTACGCGATCGGCAAGATCGACGGCGATTGGGGCGATCTGACCACGGGCGCAACGTCCGCGTTCCAGCGGAAGTGGGGCCTGAAGGTCACCGGCCATCCGAACGACGAGACCACCAAGCAGTTCGACAAGCTCGACGCGAGCGACAAGCGCGAAGTCAGCAACGAACGTGCCGAGGCGACGGTCGACGATCTCCGCGCTGCGGGTTCCCAGACTGTCAAGGCGGCCGACAAGGGTTCGCTGGTCTCCAAGATCATGGTCGGGACCGGCCTGGTCGGTGGCGCCGAGCAGACGGGCATCCTCGATCAAGCCAAGGAGGCAGTCAGCCATGTGGAGACTGCCAAGAGCGTGCTCGACTCCGTCAAGGATCTCGCAGTTGGCCTTGCACCGTACTGGTGGGTCGGCGTGATCGTCGTCGGCTTCATCACCTGGCGGCTGTACGGCGACGTCATCAAGCGCCGGCTCCATGACCATCAGAGCGGAGTCCACCTTGGATAACATCCTCGAAAAGATCGCGGCCTACCGGGCCGCGGTCTCCCGGTACGTGAAAGCGGGCCGGGAGTTCATCGCGACCACGTTCGGTAAGGCCACCGTAGCCTTGCTGATCCTGGTCTCCGTCGCAGCCTACGCGCATCACCGCGGCTCCGTGCGAGCCGAGGGGCGGCTGACGCCGCAGATCGCCGAGCTGCAGAAGAAGCTCGCCGACGCCGAAGCAAGACTGCCCCTGGTGGTCGAGGCCGCGCCGGACACCAATCTGGCCGATCGTCTCGCGGCATCCGAGGACGCGAAAGCCAAACTCCAAAAGAAAGTAGCAGACTATGAAACGCAGCTGGCTCGGCGCCCTGCGAAGGCTGGGGCTTTTACTCTGTCTCCCGCTGACGCTCGCAGCCTGTCAAACATTAAATGACGTCCCGCCCGAGCGGCGGATGGACGTCAGCGTGTGCCTGAAGATCGCGCAGGAAGTGGACCTTCCTCCGATCAAGGCCGGCATGGACGCCCGCACGGTGATCGCAACCTACCGGGCGGCGCTCATCAGCGCGAACATCAACCTCAAAGACACTAAGGCCTGCATGGCCCTGCTCGATCGAGCAGAGGAGGAAGGCTACTTCTAATGGACATCGCATCGGCGCTGCCCTACGTCACCCCATTCCTCGCCATCGTGGGGTTCGTCTCCGGCATCTGGTACAAGGTGGAGGGCAGGATCACCGCCCAATTCACCGAAGCCAAGGCTGCCGGAACCGAAGCCGCCAAGAAGGCTGAGGCGGCCGAGAAGGCCCTGGCCGAGTTCAAGATCAAGGTCGCCGAGGAGTACGCCTCCTGGGATACCGTGAAGCAGATCGAGGCCCGCTTGACCGAGCGCATGGACGACCTGTCCAGCAAGGTCATGAGCATTCCGGATCAGATCGCTCACCGCATGGTCGAAATGATTAAACTCGCCGGCAAGTGAGGTTCGCGAATAAAACGATAAGGACGGCCTGACGGGCCTCCATGGACTGCATCCGCACACCTGCGGTCCCAACTTCGAGCGCTTGGATGGACGGCCTTCGGGTCCTCTGTTCAAGCGCTCTTTTTTTTGTGCCTGCACCAAACCCACCGTGGAATCAAGGCCTAAATTTGCTCGAATGCAAATTGTGTGCTAGGCAAATGCAAATGCGGGGAGGGGGCAAATTCGCCTCGTCGCATCCGGTTCCACCAAGCCACAGAGGTCGAATGCCTACGCCGCCCGTGCCCTCCGATGAACGCGCCCGCAGAAAAGCCGTCGTCGAAGAATTGCTGAAGCTGGGGTACCACCCCCAGGGATCCAGAGGGGGCTTGGCCTCCGCCACCAAGACCGCCGAACGCCGTGAAGGCATCAACTATCCGCGCTGGGTGCGCGACGAAGAGGCTCGCGCCGCCAAGGGGCAGCTGAACTTCGCGGTCGACTGGTCGCTCTACGTCCCGCCGGCACCCGCCGCCACCGTCACCTCAGGATCTGAAGAGGTAGGCGAGGATCTGTCCGCCGAGAACCACGCGCACAAGCGCGCAGAGCTTCTCTCGGCCGACGTCACCCAGCTCATCACCCGTTCGAAATACCCGGTCACCAATCCGGACGCCATCATGATCGACTCGCCGATGGTCTATCGGTGGAGCAATAAGGAAGGCCGCTACGTCGAGAAGGAAGGCAAGCCCCGCACCTGGATGACCGACACCCTGCGTGTAGCGCCGGTCCTGGACAGCCGTGGCAAGAACTTCATCTTCACGTCGGCCCAGAACGACAGCCTCCTGCACGAGGAATTCTGGGCCAATCTCCAGGCCTATGCCGCCTGGATCAACGCCGAGATCATCGTCGGCCCGTTCACCTACGAGACGCAGTGGTGGGCTGAGAACGATCCTCAGGCCCGCACCTACGCGGAGGAGCTGATCCCCCATCTGTGCTTCGGCCAGATGAAGATCGGCAGCAACTTCGTGTTCTGCGGCGAAATGAACACCCTGCCGACCGCGTCGGCGCCAATCTCCGACCTCGTCACGTACCCGCGTGGCCGATGGGCGGTGTTCCCGCACGCCAAGCGTCAGCTCAAGAGCGTTCCGTCGACCGATCCGTCCATCCAGGCGCATCAGGTCATGACGTCCGGCTGCTGCACGCGGCCGAAGGTGATCCCGCGGAAGGCCGGCGTGAAGTCGATCTTTCACCAGGTCATCGGCGCTGTCGTCGTCCAGTTCGACGAGGACGGGGATGTGTTCTGCCGGCAGATCACTGCGGGTGAGGACGGCGCGTTCTATGACCTCGATCGCCGGGTGGCGAATGCGGAAGTGACGACGGGCCACCGCGCCCGCGCGCTGACGATTGCCGACCTGCACGTCCGCAAGATGGACCAGGCCAACTGCATGGCCACGTTCGGCTGGGACACGCGCGGCAACAAGGCTCGCTATCGCAACAGCCTGATGGACGTCCTCAATCCGGAGAACGTGATCGTTCACGACATCTTCGACAACGAGGCGCGGAACCATCACCACGTCCACGACAACGCCTACAGCTACGAGATGGCGATCCGCGGTCGCGACAGCGTCGAGGACGAGGTCAACGGCGTCGGCGGCTTCCTGGTGAGCCTGGCAGGCGAGGACCGCACGGTCATCGTCGCAGAAGGCAACCACGATATCGCGCTGGAGAAGTATGTCCGGGAAGGGCGCTATCGCAACGACGGCGGCAACATCCGCTTCGGCCTGCAGCTCGAAGACGCCTACATGGGCTACGTCGAGGCGCGCTCGCACGCGATCGACAACGACCTGCCGGTGCCGCGCTTCTCGCTGCTGGAGTACGCCATCCGCCAGAAGTTCGAGAGCCTGAACGACAATGTGGTCTGGTGCCATGACGGTTACAGCCATCTGATCGACGGCGTCGAGGTCGGCAACCACGGCTTCCGCGGCGCGAATGGCGCCCGGGGGACAGTGCGCGGCTTCGCCAAGGTCGGCCGCAAGATGTCGATCGGTGACAAGCACTCGCCGGAGATCGACGAGGGTGTCTACGTGTCGGGCGCGATGAACCTGCGCCATGGGTACAACAAGGGCGCGTCCGGCTGGGCCGTGACGCACACCGTGCAGTACCCGGACGGCAAGCGGTCGCTGATCACGTTCCAGAACGGCAAGTACGGACCGAAGCCCATCATCCGGGTTCCGGCGCTCGCTGCTGCCTGATCGTTTGCACGAATGCAAAAAGGAGAGAATTGCATGCTCGTCTACCTCGCCGGTCCGATCTCGGGCCTCAACTTCGAAGGCGCCACGGACTGGCGGCAGTACGCAAAAACGGAGCTGTCGCAGTTCGGGATCAAGGCTCTGTCGCCGCTACGCGAACAGGATCACCTGAAATCGGTTGGCATCTTCACGGACTGCGCGAAGGAGACCGAGCGCCTGAAGTCCCCAATGTCGATGCCCCGCGGCCTGGCCGTGCGGGATCGCTGGGACGCCATGCGCTGCGATGTACTGCTGGTGAACCTGCTGGGCGCCACCAAGGTCTCGATCGGCACGGTGCTGGAGCTGGCCTGGGCTGACGCCAAGGGCATCCCGATCGTCGTGGCGATGGAGGCGGACGGGTCCAATCCGCACGAGCACGCGATGGTCAACCAGATCATCGGCTTCCGCGTCGAGACGCTGTGGGACGCGATCGACGTCACGCGGCAGCTGCTGGCTGCCTGATCGTTTGCACGAATTCAAATCAAAGGAGAGAACGAATGACGGTTATCGGACTATCGGGCTTCGCGCAGTCGGGCAAGACGACGGCAGCGCTGTACCTGGAGAAGAAGTACGGCGTACGCCGCAAGCACATCGCCGAGCCGCTGCGGGCCATGCTCGCGGTGCTGCTGAAGGCGAACGGCATGTCGAGCGAGATGATCACGCGCTACCTGGAGGGTGACCTCAAGGAGCAGGTCATCCCGTGCCTCAGCGTCACCTCGCGCTATGCCCAGATCACGCTGGGAACAGAATGGGGACGAAACCTGATCAATCCGGATCTCTGGGCGAACACCTGGGGCGTCGGCATCGGGGAAGACGAGTCCGTGATGAATGACTCCGTGCGCTTCCCCAACGAAGAGGCACCCATCAAGGATGCTGGTGGCTTCACTATCCTGATCAAGCGGCCGGGCACCAAGCCGGCGAAGTTCAAGTGGGGCTGGATCGGCGCGAAGCTTTACGACTGGTTCGGCGCGCTCTGGGGCGCCCACGACAGCGAGAGAACCGACCGACTGCAGCCGGACTACATCATCCACAACGATGCGAGCGTCGAGCAGCTCTACCTCGATATCGACGCCGCCATCCGGGACTGGGAGGAGCATGGCCGCTCCTCCGCCCCGAAGAACGTGCAGTTCGGTCTGGCCACCATGGCGCTGAGCCGGATCTGATGGTCGGGCTTCGCTGGAAAACGGACTCTCGGCCCCAGCGTCATGGCTGGGCGCCGGGATGGTATCTGAACAACTGCCGTGGGGAAGGGTGCAAGGATCTGGAGGACCCGAGCTTCATCGGTGCCAAGCGGGCATACCATTGCGCCGACTGCGCCTATGCGCTGCCGGACCCAGTGCCGGTCGATCGCGTGGCGAACGCGGTTGACGCCATCGTCGATGGCAATCCTGACAAATGGGAGCAGGCGCTTCTGAGGCCACAGCTCGTCGGCTGGTTCGTCGGTCGGGTGATGAAGGCGCTCAACGGCGCGGCCGATCCTGACGAGGTCTATCAGAAGGTCATGACGAAGTTCGGGGCGCGACCATAGTCAGACGATAACATCCTCCGGCACTGGCTTCCCGTGCGCCCACACGGTCGCCCACGCTTCGGTGCCGAGGTAGAAATCGCTCCCGGGGCCAATCAGCTTGTCCTTATCAGCACGCAGCTCGCGCACTGCCGCGCCGACCTTGGTCCGGATCTCATCCGATGGGTACTGTGGAATAATCCGCGCATCCCGAAGGGCTGGCCTCGTCGCGGCGAGCCGGGCGTGCCTCAACCGGTCGACCATCTTTGTGGCGAGTGTGTTCGCATCGGCGGGGAGCATCTTGCACTCCTCGCGTAGCATGAGGGCGAGGGTGCGCTCGGCTTTGTCACCATCAATTCGAATATCGGCCAATGGAGAACTCCCGCGAATCGCTCCGCGGGAGTGTACCCCCTTCACTCGCTAGGCGAGGAAGAGTTTGGTGAAAACCGCCAAGACCAGGGCGCTATCGATGCCGACCATCCAGGTGAGAAGGGTCAATGCCTGGTTCTGCTGGCGAACCCGATCAGACAGCGACGGGGAGGACTTGTGCATCATCGGTGTATGTTGATGCGAACGTGAATTGGCACCCTGGCGTCTTGGTGCGGATATTGTATCGGTCGTGCCGGAAGCCCATCTCCTCGCACACCTGGCGCAACAGCTTACCGGCGGTTGTTTTCTCGCCATCGGTCAGATTGGGAAACCGCGCGTTCATGAGGCGCGTGAGGCCGTCAAGCGGCGGCGCTCCGAAGAGGATGAACGCAACGATGACCGCGAGGGATTCAGGCTCCCGCAAGAATGCGAGCATCGACGCCTTGAAATCGAAAGACAAAACCATGGGGGATCTCCAAAGGAATAGTGGCTAACCGGGCCGGCATCATTGCAATGCCGTCCGTGCCTAATCCTTACATATAGTCACCCAATTTCCCGTCGAAAGAAGAAAAAGGGCCTGACCCCCCAGGGTTTGTGCGCCGCGTCATGACGGCGTCAGGTCCAGCTCGTGCTTCCAGGTCCAGACAGCGATGACTTCCAGCCTGCCGTCAGGGTGGATCTTGATCTCGGCCTCAGCGGAGTAGTCGCCCTCGCGTGAGGCCGGATCGACAGCGATGATAATCACTTCCTGATTGATCACCATTGTCCTCGGGGCCACGGCGGCGGGCCATGGCGCAGATAGCTTCCGGTCCAGGCACAGAACGGAATGTCGCCCCCGTTCGCCCGGTACTGCCACCGCTGCGGGCCATGCTCGCTGTGCTGCTCCAGGCGAACGGCATGTCGATGGCTCAGTCTCGAGTCATGTCTCTGGTGGAGGTGGTCACGGGGTCCGTGATCGCCTTTGCCGATCTGGGCCAACTATGCGGTGCTGCCGCTGTTCGACTTACCCGTGAAGTTCAGCCAGAGGTGCCTTTTTGAATGATTGCCGTCCTCGTGCACAGTCGCGCCGCCGAATGACGAAAACAGGCACGACACGGTCCCGTTCACGAAGCTCGGTGGGCGGGGACGGCGTGCCAACGCTCTGATTCAATGAGAAAAAGTCACTTCCCTGAACATAACAAGAACAATCCTGTCGCGGGAAAGCGAAAAGCCCGTATGATCGGGCGATGACCAAGAGAATCACTGACAGCCAAATCTTGGGCGAGCTCGGCGAGACTGCCATCAAGAAGCTCGTTCTTGAAATGCAGTTCGTCTACGACCCGCGTGGTCGACTCGAAGCCGGGACGGACGGGATCATCGAGCTGCGCGATCCTAATACCGGTGCGCCGCTCGGCAAGCTGCTTGGTGTTCAGGTCAAGGCGACGGGAAGTAGCCAATACGTACGCGAGACCGATCGCAGTTTCGAATATCTGCTCAAGCCGGACGATCTCAAATATTGGCGTGGTTCCAATATCCCGGTGATCATCGTGGTATGGCGGCAATCAGACGGCTCCGCCTACTGGAAGGACGTGACCGATTGCGTAAGGGGTGAAGAGCGCCGCCTGAAGTTGGACAAGGACGCCGACGTATTCGACGCGCGCTGCGCCGATCGCATTGGCGCTCTTACCATCGATCGCCGCACGCCGGGCGTCTTTCTTCCGCCCCTTAACCGCGGTGAAGAAGCCATCATCAACCTGCTGCGTATCAAGCTGCCGGATGAGATTTTTCTTGCCTCATCGCCTTTCGGAAGCGGGCGCGACGCCATCCCTGAATTGCTGAAGCACGACAACACCCGGTTCGATTGGGTCATCCGCAAAAGGCGTTTTGTCTCGTTTTTCGATCCAAGAGACTACGCTACGCGCTCGATCGTCGACCTCGATCAGGTCGATGCGGTCGACACGCAACTGTTCGCCCTTAACGACGATCTCGACGATACGAACGACTTGATCGACCTGTTGCGTAGGACGGTCGAGAGGCAGACTTCCGGGCAGCTTTCATACTTGCGCAAAGAGAGGCTGTTTCATTTCCGAGCGACTGAGGTCAACAAGTCACGCAGCTATAAATACGTTGCCAACGTCAACGAAACCTCCGCCAAGGTGGTGAGCGCGTATGCTAACAAAAAGAACCCCAAAGGTCGGGGCTATGTGCGCCACCATGCCGCCTGCTTCCGCTTTGAGCGGCTTGCCGATGAGTGGTTTCTCATCATTGATCCGACCTTCTATTTCACGCAGGACGGGTTTCAGCCGCATCGCTTCCCGGGGGCCCTTCTGGCGGGCAAGAAGCGTCTCGAACGGAACGCCGCCGTTCGCGGCCAGGTGATGATGTGGCAGTACCTACTTATTGAGAGTGGCAAGTCAGAGGCTGGGTTGTTCGATACGGACAAGCCGGAGCCGATCCTGGACTTCGAGTCTCTGCCGCTTATTCAGCTTTCGCAGGCGGTGCCGGAATCCGCGTGGACCCGCACTGATCCGCGAGCGAAGGAAATGGAATCCCGCGACCTCTTCGAAGAGGAGACTCCGGCATGATCTTCAAATCGCATGTCTTCGATGAGCCGTTGCTGGAATTTGGCGACGGCGGTCAGCACTGTGATCCCCGGCAGGGGATGCGGGAGTTTGGCCCGCTTCAGCCTCGATCCGGCGACGTCGTGCGCGTTGGCGTGATCGGGACGGAAGACACCGTCGGAGGGTTCACCGAGTTTTTGGCTGAGACCGCGCGTGGCATCGAGAGCGGGAACAAGCAGCTCATCAATCTCAACCCAGACTTTCCGGGCCTGGGAAATCAGAATCCCTTCCGCTGCAAATTTGAGGTGCCGGACGGGGCGACATCGACGCTCTCGCGGCGGCAGGTCAATGAGATCAGGGAGATTGGCCGTCACGATCAAGCGGTCCGGCACGCTGTCGAGCTGATCGCATCCCAGCTCTCGGCGATTACTGAAAGCAGCGCTAAACCAGACGTGATCGTCCTGGCGCTGCCGGTGCCC
The DNA here is from genome assembly GCF_036924515.1 of Bradyrhizobium sp. AZCC 1610. Taxonomy (NCBI): domain Bacteria; kingdom Pseudomonadati; phylum Pseudomonadota; class Alphaproteobacteria; order Hyphomicrobiales; family Nitrobacteraceae; genus Bradyrhizobium; species Bradyrhizobium sp. AZCC 1610. The sequence goes on from NZ_JAZHRR010000001.1 coordinate 3,077,658, forward strand.
CTCATCGAGAAGCTCGTGAACGCCAAGAGCGAGGAGCAGCTCGAAGGCACGGAGGAGGAGGATGACAGCGACGACACGCTGAACTTCCGTGACCTTCTCAAGGCCAAGACGTTGCACCTTGATGTTCCGACGCAGATTGTCTGGCCTGACACGTGGGATGATGCCGCAAAGATTCCGAGAAAGGTAAAGCGAGAGAGCAATCGTCAGACGCAGGTAAAGGCCACGCGTGCGTGGAATCTGCTCAACGCGCTATTTTACAAAGCGGGCAAGGTGCCCTGGCGTCTTTTGCCCGATCAGGCCGAATACCGGTCGAGCTTCCTTGGAATCGGCTTCTATCGTGATCTCGACGGGCAACAGTTATGGACCAGCACGGCACAGATGTTCGATGAGCGCGGCAGAGGCCTCATTCTGCGCGGAGCCCGCGCGCAGACGGAAACCAAGGGACGCCACCCGTATCTCACAGCCACGGATGCAGAGGAGTTGGTTGCGCAATCAATCACGGCATACAAGGCGCACCATCGGCACGTCCCAGCCCGGGTCGTTGTTCTCAAGACCTCGCGCTTCCGACCTGAAGAGGCGGAAGGCATCGAAGCAGCTCTCAAAAAGTTTGGCATCGAGATGGCCGATCTGCTTTGGGTGCAGGAAAGCTCGCCGATCGCTGTGTTCCGGGACGGCAATTATCCGGTCCTTCGCGGCACATTTGTCGACCTAAATGGAAAGGGACTGCTCTATACGCGCGGCAGTGTTCCCTATTACGGAACTTATCCGGGGCTGCGCGTTCCTCGTCCGTTATTGCTCGTGCCGCATGACAACACCGACAGCACGATCCTCACGCTGGCGAAGGATGTTCTGGCGCTCACCAAGGTGAACTGGAACACAACGCAGTTTGATCAAAAGCTTCCCGCTCCGATCAAGGCGGCGCGCGAGGTCGGGCGCATTCTCAAACACATCGAATTCGGAAGAGCGGTATCTCCGGATTTCCGGAAGTATACATAGGCGGCGGCGTGACGTGACAAGAGCGCCGGCCTGAAGCGACTTGGTGAGTGTCGATTATCACTATAGTGATGAACAAAGGGCCATGCGATTCTACAGGCGATACACCTAGGAACGGCCGTCCGGCAGGAAAATACTAATGCGGTCGTCTCTGGGGAATATGGTCCAGCCTGCGCGCTGAACGTCCCCTGATCCGTTGGGCTCCGCGACATGCCGGGTTTCCGATTGGCCGTCAGCCATTGCACCTGTGGTCAAAATAGCCAAAGCCAATCTTAGGTTTAGCATCTCACCGGGCGTTCAGCTATTCTGCGGAAGACTCACCGCATTTGGGGCGCATCTTGGATATCTTCGAACTCGACCGATCGCTAATTGACCGATATGCCAAATTCGCCCGGTCCTTCTCCATTATTCAGGCACCCGAGATCCGGAAACAGATCGATTGGGCGTACGATCAGCACCGTTTCTGGCCACCCCCTTTAATCACAATCAACCCTCGCTATGAAGAGGGTGCCAGCATCGATCGATTGGTTTCGGATCAGATTCTGGATTCCGAGCTTCGCCGCATATTTGCGATGGGTGAGCATCGCGAGCCCATCCGCCTCCATCGGCATCAGGAGCGGGCCATCGCAAAGGCGCAGCGTGGCGAGAGCTTTATCGTCACAACAGGAACCGGCTCCGGCAAGTCGCTTTGTTTCTTCATTCCGATCATCGACGCAGTCGTTAAAGCGCGTCGCGCCGGCGAAGGCAAAAAGACTAGAGCGATCGTAATCTACCCTATGAACGCACTAGCTAATAGTCAGCTTGAAGAGTTGGAGAAATTCATTGGGTCCTCCGGCGTCGACGAAAAGCTGCGTCCAACATTTGCGCGTTACACAGGCCAAGAATCGGATTCGAGACGGCAAGAGATTGCAAATCTCAAGCCGGATATTCTGCTCACGAACTTTATGATGCTTGAACTCTTGTTGACGCGTCAGGACAAGCTGGATCAATCGGTAATCGAAAACGCGCATGGTTTGGAGTTCCTGGTTCTCGATGAACTCCACACATATCGTGGCCGTCAAGGTGCCGATGTGGCCATGCTGGTTCGTCGCGTCAAAGAACGGCTTGCGGGGAAGAGAAAGCTGCTATGCATCGGCACGTCGGCAACGATGTCGAATGCCGAGAATGATGAAGCGCGGAACACAGCCGTGGCGGAGGTCGGTTCCAAGCTCTTCGGCGAACCGATGGGTCCTAACTCCATCATCGACGAGCACCTAGCGCGAGTTACCGATCCAACCGCTCACGGCTCGTCGCTCGGCCAATCCCTCCGGGATGCGGTTACTGAACAGATATCCGCGAATATTAGCAACAAAGCTCTCTTTTCTCACCCTCTGGCCTGTTGGATTGAAACGGAAGTTGGTCTCATTGAAGGCGAAAAGCTGCGGCGCCGGCCACCAATGACACTAGGCGAGGCGGCCGACAAACTCGCACTCTCTACGGGCTTGAGCGCGGAGAAGTGTGCAGAAGCCTTGGCTCGCATACTATCTGTGATGGGACGTCGCGAAGATTTAAGGGGCGGTACCAGCGATCGCGCATTTCTGGCGTTTAAATTGCACCGATTTATCTCCGGGGCGGGACAAGTTTATTCCACACTTGAACCAGCAGCGTCCCGCCGCATAGTTCTTGAGGGGCAGGTGTTTCATCCAGACGATGAAACAGCACGCCTTTACCCGACATTCTTTTGCCGGGAATGCGGGCAGGAACACCACAGCGTCAGCATTGTCGGTGGGAAGGTGATTGCGCGGCCCATTGACGAACCGCCTTCGGACGAGGTCGACCCCGACGGTACAGAAGGTGGCTTTCTCGTTCCGACGGTCAATGAAGATTTTGCCTTCTCCGGCCACATATCGGACTATCCCGATGATTGGCAGGAAACTACGCCCGCTGGCACGGAAAGGTTGAAGCAATCGCACCGTGGAAAGCACGAAGGCTTGTTGCTGACCCTCGCTAAGGACGGCTCGTCAGATCCTCAAGGTGTTCCAGCGTGGTTTTTTCGCGGAGCTTACCGATTTTGTCCTCAGTGTCGTCATCAACCGCCATCTCAAGCCCGCGACATAAATAAGCTGGCCAGCCTGTCGGCAGAGGGTCGCAGCTCCGCGACAACGTTAATCGTTTCCACGATCCTGAGTTGGATGACGGAGGACGGAACGCTGGATGCCCATACGCAAAAGATCCTTGGCTTCACGGACAACAGGCAGGACGCGGCTCTTCAAGCAGGCCACTTCAACGATTTTATTTTTGTGACCCTGCTTCGCGGGGCCGTCGTGCGCGCCGTTCGCGACGCCGGCAACAAGGGATTAGCCGACACCCGTTTCGGCGAGGCCGTTCGTGTCGCCCTGGGGTTTGATCTCGAACGGCAGAATCGGCTCGCTGAGTGGATGCAAGACCCCGCAACGAAAGGATATCAGAATCGTCAAGACACCCAGGAGGTCTTAACCTCGGTGCTTGCCCATCGTCTGTGGTCCGATCTCCGAAAGGGCTGGCGTTTTACGAATCCGAACCTGGAAGAAGTCGGCCTTATTCGCGTTGGCTTTCCCGGCCTCGATGAATTGGTTTCTGACCAGGAAGAGTTCGCAGGCAATAATCGCCTTGCAGGAGCGAGCCAAGATGTTCGTCGCGACCTGTTCACCATTCTATTTGACCATATGCGGAGAGGATTGGCGATTGCGACCGAAGCGCTCGATCGCGGAAAAGTTCTGCAAATCTCCGAGGGTTCGCGTCAGCGACTTCGCGACCCTTGGGCAATCGATCAGAACGAAGAAGACGAACTTCGCGAAGCTGGCTTTCTCATGGTCGATCCGCCCCGAAACACCGAAATCGCGGCCAAAGACGCAGTTTTAATTGTCCGAGCTGGCTGGCGAACAAATCTTGGCAAGGCCCTACGCAGCAAGAAGATTTGGGGCGAAGCTCTTCCTGCTGCGGAATACGAAGAAGTTGTCCGCCAGTTGCTGAGGGCTGCTGAAGCCCACCAGATCGTCAGGCGGATCAGCGTCGGAGGTGACAAGCCGGCGTGGAGGCTTGCACCCAGCGCGCTGCGAATATTCCCAGCCGAAGAGAGAGCTGACGGACGGCGCCAGAATCCTTTTTTCCGCGAGCTCTATGAACGAGTTGCTGAAATGCTTGGTGACGAGGGAGCGATGCCGTTCGCCTTCGAGGCGAGGGAACATACCGCACAGGTCGATCACCAGGTTCGCGGCTGGCGCGAAGATCGTTTTCGATTTGAGAAGAAGGACAAAGAACGTATCGCCGCCAACAAGGAAGAGATGCAGCGAGAGGGCGAACCGACGAGCTTCCTGCCGGCTCTCTTTTGCTCACCGACGATGGAACTTGGTGTCGACATCAGCGCGCTGAATACTGTGTATTTGCGGAACGTTCCGCCTACACCGGCTAACTATACCCAGCGCGCGGGCCGTTCAGGGCGGAGCGGCCAGGCGGCCCTCGTCGTTACCTATTGCGCTTCCCAATCGCCCCACGACCAATACTATTTTTCAAATCGCGCGGCCCTCGTGGCGGGCGTCGTAAGGCCGCCTGCTCTTGATCTTGCCAATCGCGATCTTCTCCGCAGCCATCTTCATGCTGAATGGCTGTCGGAAGCCCGCGTACCACTTGCCGCATCGATCCCAGAGAATCTGGATATGAACAAGGCGGAGATGCCGGTCGCGTCGAACATCGAAACGGAGCTTACAGACCTTAAAAATAGTCAAAAGGCTCGGCCGATTATGCGCCGACTGCTGGAATCAACATTGCCGGCAATCGATCTCAAGGATGCGCCCTGGTTAGATGACCTTGATGCATTTGTCGCTGACGTCGACATGAATGCTTCTGCAAACTTTTCAAAGACCTTTGAACGCTGGCGCGAGCTTTATCGCGGGGCAAAACGCGAGCAGGAAGAAGCAAACATCATCCAGCAAAAGACTACTTTTCGACCGGGTGAACGCAAAGAAGCAGCAACCCGATATTACCGTGCGACGCAGGAGCTAGATATGCTTGAGCGCGGTCAAGCAACGAATGGCTCGGATTTCTACGCCTATCGATATCTCGCAACCGAAGGGTTTCTTCCGGGTTACAACTTCCCGCGCTTGCCACTCTACGCGTTCATTCCGGCCACAAGGCGTGCCGCAGTTCTTCAGCGACCACGATTTCTAGCTATTTCGGAGTTCGGTCCCAACAGCTTGATCTATCACGAGGGTCGAGTATTTCGGGTGGTCAGGGCGAAGTTGCCTTCTCACGGTCGGATCGAGGGTGGTCTACTCGGAACAACCACACTGGTCCTTTGCAGCGTTTGTGGCGCTGCGCATGACGATAAGGTTGCTGAACGCTGCCACGCTTGCGGATCCTCGCTAGACGGTGATCGGTTCGACGACATATATCGGATCGATAATGTGGAGACGGCGCCCTCAACCCGGATCACCGCCAATGACGAAGATCGTCAACGTCGAGGCTTCGAAATTCAGACCGTCTTTCAATGGCCGATGGATCAAGGGCGCCCAGACATTCGAGCGCTTACATTGAGGTCCAATGAAAGTCCTCTGCTCCATCTCGACTATGGGGCAGTCACCAAGCTTTCCCGGATCAATAAGGGCCTACGCCGTCGCAAATCAAAAACCACCTTTGGATTCTGTATCGATCCATCGTCAGGTCGTTGGGTAAAGGATTCTGCCAATGGAGGCGACGACGATGGTGACGTCACAATTCCGCGTCCGCAGAGAATCGTGCCGATTGTTCAAGACTATAAAAATGCCTTGTTACTCCGGCCGGTGGCGTCGTTCGATGAAGCCCAGATGGCAACGCTCCAGCATGCGCTGATTCGTGGAATTGAGATCGTTGCGGAGCTAGAAGAAGGCGAACTGCTTGGCGAGCCGATGCCCAAGCGCGATACGCGAAATGCGATTCTGCTCTACGAGGCGACGGAGGGCGGCGCCGGCGTACTCAATCGTCTAGTTTCAGATCCCAAACGGATGGCTGAGGTTGCGCGCGAAGCGCTACGGCTCATGCACTACGAGGAGCCGTTCAACAGTACTCCGTTGAAGGAATCGGCCGATGCCTGTGTCGCAGGCTGCTATCGTTGCCTTCTGTCTTATTTCAATCAAACCGACCACGAATCAATCGACCGGCGAGACCCGGAGGTGGTCGAATTCCTGAGGTCACTTATCAGCGCCAATTTGACGCAAACCGAGGCCAACAGGCCATCCGACCTTTGGACAACGGCAATCGAACGTTGGAAACTTCCCATGCCTGGCGGAAGGCAAATCGACGACACGTTGTATCCATTGTACTGGGAAATGCACCGACTGCTTGCGGTGCCGGGCGCTGAAATCGACACGCTGCGGCAGCGGTGTGACGATCTCGGCATCGACCTTATTTCGCTGCCCGCGGAACCGGGTGAGTTTCCACCCGATGCTTTACTCGCCGCGCTGGGATCTCCCTGATGGAAACGACTCGTTTTTCTCCTGGCGATCTTATCGAAGCACGGGGTCGAGAGTGGGTCGTACTGCCGTCACCCGCCGAGGGACTCCTGAACATTCGTCCGCTCTCAGGTTCCGAGGCGGATGCACAAGTGATTGCACCGGCGCTTGAGCGCATGCCCGTCCGCCCGGCGCGATTTGAAACACCGAAATTGGACCAGCTAGACACCCAGGACGCTGCGCGCCTTCTCTCGGACGGATTGCGCCTTTCGCTCCGACGAGGAGCTGGACCGTTCCGCAGCGCCGCACATCTGGGCGTGGAGCCGAGGGCGTATCAACTCGTGCCGCTTATGATGGGGCTGAAGCTGACGACGGTGCGGTTACTGATTGCCGACGACGTCGGCATCGGAAAGACGATCGAAGCCGGTATTATCATCAGGGAGATGCTCGATCGCGGAATTGTCGATCGCTTTTCGGTACTCTGTCCGCCTCATCTTGTTGATCAGTGGGTCACGGAACTCGCAGAAAAGTTCGACGTCGAAGCTGTTGCCGTCACGTCTTCCAAAGCACGTAGTCTCGAACGAGGACTACCTGCCGCGCAAAGCCTGTTCGAAGCATATCCTTACACTGTCGTCAGCCTCGACTACATTAAGGCCGACAGCCGCCGTGCCGAGTTCACGCGCGCCTGTCCAGCCTTGGTTATCGTCGACGAAGCGCATGCTTGCGTCGGTGGGGAGAAGGGCAAGCACCAAAGGTATGAACTACTTCAGAGATTGGCCGAGGATGAACGGCGCCACTTGCTTTTGCTCACGGCCACACCGCACAGCGGGGACGAAGCAGCTTTCGACCGGCTGCTCGGGCTGATCCATCCTGACTTTGCCGCAGGCCCCACTGGGGCGGATGAGAACAGTCGTACCCGGTACGCGCGGCGTTTGGCGCAGCATTTCGTGCAGCGACGGCGCGCTGACATCACCGAGGGCGGATGGGACGAGCGGCGCACCTTTCCGAAGCACAACGTGGACGACGAAGGCTTTACTTTGGTGGGGGATTTCCTCCAGTTCCAAGAGGACGTCCTGGACTACTGTATGGCCGTTACCGATCGCGCGGGGGTCGACCAACGTCGTCGTCGGCTTGCGTTCTGGGGCACTCTGGCACTCATGCGCTGTGTCGGTTCCTCCGCGGCGGCAGCGGCGAGTGCTTTGCGCAATCGTCTCGGCGGCTTGGCCGAGGAAGAGTCAATTGAGCCCATCGTATTGGACGAGGACGACGGTCTACTCGATGAAGGGGATATCGAGCCTGCGACGGCGATCGAAGACAGCGAAGAGCGCGCCGCGCTTGATACGTTAATCAAAACGGCCGGCAAGCTTGATGCTCGAAGAGATGAGGATCCAAAGATCAAAGCGTTGCTCAAGCGCTTGAAGCCGCTCCTGAAAGACAATGTCAAACCTGTAATTTTTTGCCGGTTCATTGCGACGGCTGAGGCGTTGGGCGAAGTCCTGAAGGGAGCCTGGCCGAAGCATGAGATTGCCGTCGTGACCGGCCGGCTCACTCCTGAGGAGCGACGCGCTCGGGTCGATGCGACTGAACCTTTTGACAATCGTATTCTGGTCGCGACCGACTGCCTTTCGGAAGGTATCAATCTTCAATCACTCTTTGATGCCGTGATTCATTACGATTTGAGTTGGAATCCGACGCGACATCAACAGCGAGAAGGCCGCGTCAATCGGTTTGGTCAGCAATCGGACAACGTTTGGTCCGTCACCATGTTCGGGGAAAACAGCGCAATTGACGGTGCGGTGCTTGGCGTGATCTTGCGAAAGGCTGAAGCTATACGAAAGGCAACCGGCGTTTCCGTCCCCATGCCCGAGGATAGCGAAGGCATCACGGCGGCTCTGATGCAAGCGATGCTCCTGCGGCGCGGCGGCTCGCGCGCACAGCGTGTGTTTGATTTCGGCGGAGCGCCCGAACGGCTGGAAGCCAAGTGGCGGGATGCGGAAGAAAATGCCAAAGCGAGCCGGGCCCGCTATGCGCAGGGCGCAATGCGCCCGGAAGAAGTGTTGCCGGAATGGCGGGCTATGAGAGCGCTCAACGGTGGGCCAAGTGAGGTGGGCCGGTTCACCGACCGAGCGTTGAAGCGCATCGGGACCGGGCTAGAGACCAAAGGTAGCTTGCTCCTAGCCCATCTCGACCATTTGCCCGAACCGATGAAGGATCGATTGGAAGCGCGCGGCTTGCACGGTACACGCCGCATCGCCTTTGAAGACAATCCCTTGCCCGGCGTGATGCACGTTGGCCGCGTGCACCCCCTCGTGGCCACTCTTGCCGAGACCCTGACCGAGGGTGCATTGGATCCGCAAGGCTCCGCGATTGCAAATCCGCTTGGACGGGCCGGTGTCTGGCGGACGCGATCGGTATCGCAGATGTCGACGCTGCTCTTGCTTCGCCTTCGTTTCAAGCTCGTGACCAGTGGACGGTCAGCAAGTCTTATGTTGGCGGAAGAAGCGACGGGGCTGGCCTTTGGCGGCACGAAAACTGAAGCAATCCGCGAAGGTCTTGACGCGCTGACGCTGCTCGAAACCGAGGCGGCGGGTAATATCGTCGAGCGCGTACGCCAAACCCGGCTTGAACAGGCGATCGCGCGCCTACCGGGTTATGAGAACGCCATTCGAACATTCGCTGAGGCGCGCGGACAGGCGTTGTCAACCGATCATCTTCGGTTGACCGATGCGGCGCGCGGGGGAGCGACCGTTGTAGTGACGCCGGTCCTGCCGGCGGATGTTATAGGCCTTTATGTTTTGCTTCCGGAGGACGAATAGTGGCGCCCCATATGAAGCGGGCCGCCGATATCGGGTTGGCCGCGATTAGCGTCGAAGGCGGCCTAATCAGCCCGGAAAAACTCGCCGAGATTGCGGCGACAGCGCCGGACGCGAAGGCGGCGGCCGATTATCATTGTCCCAAGGGAACCTCGCTTCGCGATGAGATAACCCGGTATTTTCGCATTGGACAGGCTCACTGGCAGGCGTGGTCACGGGTCGACAAACCGACGGTTACGCAAACAGCCGCCTTCGCAAAAGCGCTGCTACAGGAGGCGTTCGGCTTCGAAGCCTTGAAAGGCCCCGCCGATCACATAGCGGATGGCCACCGCTACCGAATTGCGTGGGAAGCAAAAGGCGGCCGCGTGCCGATCGTCGTTGCGACGCCGATCGGAAATGAAAACGGCAAGACGGTCGAAGCATTCACAAAGGCCTTAGCGGAATTTGGCGACGGCAATCCGGAAGGCGTCGCAAGGCGCAGTCCTGTCGCGCTCCTTCAGGATTGGTTGAACACCGGCCCCGATTGTATATGGGGCCTTGTCTTCGCCGGAGATCGCGTTCGCCTGATGCGAGACAATGCAAGCTTCACTCGCCCCGCCTACATCGAAGCCGATCTCGGCGCGATCTTTCGCGACGAGATGTTCGCCGATTTTACCGCTATCTGGCTGCTGATTCATGCCACTCGTTTTGGTGCCGAAGACGCACCTGCCGGCGATTCTTCTCTGGAGAGATGGCGCGAGGCCGGCCAGCGTGCCGGTACCGCTGCGCGCGAGCGCCTGCGCGGAAGTGTCGAGGACACACTCTTGGCCCTGGGCCAGGGATTTCTTGATGCTAATCCCGGTCTGCGCGCCAAGCTCGATGATCACTCTATTTCGATGCAGGCGTGGTTTGAGCAGCTTCTGCGGGTCGTTTATCGCCTGATATTCCTCGCCGTTGCCGAAGACCGCGATTTGCTGCTTTCGCCCGGTATCAGCGCAGCCGTGCGCGCGTTGTATCTTAATGGCTACGGGTTCGCCCACCTGCGTGACAGATCTGTTCGGCGATCCGCCCACGATCATCACTTCGACGCCTGGGAAGGCGCGAAGATCGTATTTCACGCGCTGGAACATGGCGAGAAGATGCTGGGCCTGCCGGCGCTCGCGGGACTTTTTGCCAGCGGTCTGACGCCGGACCTGGATGACACGAAACTTCCCAATCGCGCCTTCATGGCGGCGATTTTCAAATTGAGCTGGTTGATGGACGACAACCGCCGCGTCCGCATCAACTGGCGCGACATGGCGACCGAGGAATTAGGCTCGGTTTATGAAGGGCTGCTCGAGCTCGTGCCGGTGCGTGAGGATCGTGGCCGCACCTTCGCCTTTGCCGGTGGTGCGGAAGCGAAGGGAAACGCGCGCAAAATCTCCGGCAGCTATTATACGCCTGACAGCCTGGTGCAGACGTTGCTCGACGGCGCGCTCGATCCAGTACTCGATCGGGCTGAGGCTGAAGGCGGCGCGGACGCCATTCTTGCTCTCAACGTCATCGATCCCGCCTGCGGGTCGGGGCATTTTCTGTTGGGGGCCGCGCGGCGCATGGCGACACGTGTAGCCCAGCTTCGGGACAACGACGCTCCCGACTATCCCGCCGCGATGCGCGACGTCGCGCGCAATTGCATTCACGGCGTCGACCGCAATCCGATGGCAGTCGAACTTGCAAAGGTAGCGCTCTGGATCGAGACCGTGGAGCCCGGAAAGCCCCTGGGATTTCTTGACGCGAACATACAATGCGGCGACAGCCTGCTCGGTGTCTTCGACCTAAAGGCGTTGGAAGAGGGGATTCCTGACGACGCTTACAAGCCACTGACTGGCGACGACAAGGAAACCGCAAAATGGTTCGCCAGGCGCAACAAGGCGGAGAAGGCCGGACAAGGTAGTTTCGACTGGCCTAGCGGCGGCGGCGGACTTCCGCCGGGAAAACTCGCCACTGACATGGATGACTTGCGTCACCTGCCAGAAGACACGGTCGAACAGGTGGAGGCGAAGCGAAAACAGTTTGTGGCCTGGACAAACAACCCGAGGCGATGGGCGACAAAGGTTGCATGCAATCTTTACACCGCAGCGTTCCTATTGCCGAAAAAGGGCGGCGCTCCCGCAAACACTAACAGTGTGACGATCCCGACAACAGCGCACGTGCGCACCCGGCTCGGCGGCGGAACTCTGTATGGTCCCTTGGAAGCCGCGGCGATCGACGCCGCGGAATATGCGCGCGCTTTTCACTGGCCGCTTGCCTTCCCGGAGGTGATGATCACACGGGGCGGTTTCGACGTTGTCCTGGGCAATCCGCCGTGGGAACGGATCAAGCTTCAGGAGCAGGAGTTCTTCGCGACCCGTTCACCCGACATTGCTCTGGCGCCGAACGCCGCGGCGCGCGGGAAGATGATCCGCGAGCTGGCCGTCGCCGAACCGAGTAGCCCGGCGCGGTTACTTTACGAACAATTTGAGTTCGCGAAGCGCGTTGCTGAGGCTTCGTCGGTTTTCTTCACGTCTCCGAAGGACGAAGACCCGACTAAGATAGACCTCGCAAAAGTCGGGAAGGCGCGCCGCTATCCTTGGACAGGGCGCGGCGATGTGAATACCTACGCTTTATTCGCTGAGCACTTCCTGAGTCTAACGTCGCCGAGCGGACAAGCGGGACTGATCGTTCCGACCGGGATTGCCACGGACGCCACCACTGCTCCTTTCTTCAGTTATCTGGTGAGCACGAAGCGATTAGCTCGACTGTTTGATTTCGAGAACTCGGCACCGATCTTCCCGGGCGTCCATCGCAGCTACAAATTCTCTCTCCTTATTTTCGGTCACGATGTAGGGGCTGCGGACTTCGCATTCTTTCTAACCGATTCCTCGCAACTGAGCGAACCGCGTCGTCGCTTTACGCTCACGCCGGAAGAGATCGCGCAGATAAACCCTAACACAAAGACGGCGCCCATCTTCCGTGCCCAAGCGGACGCTAAACTAACGGCGGAGATCTATTCGCGCATTCCGGTGTTGCTTGCCGACGAAAAGGGCAGGATAGGAAACCCTTGGGGAGTGTCATTTCACACGCGCATTTGGCATATGGCTGAAGACTCTGCGTGGTTTCGTACCGCTGCTCAACTTAAGCATGCTGGGTATGTTAGTAGCGGGGCTGATTGGGTCAAAGAGGGCAGCGCGGCCACCGATCCGCACCCCTCTATTCTGACTGGAATACGGAACAACGATTCCCTCGATTTAACTGCCGGCGAGAATTTGAAAGAAACCGACCGGTATGTGCCGCTATACGAAGCGAAGATGGTCCATCAGTTTGATCACCGGTGGTCGACTTACATAGGAGAAGACAGCCGCGACTTGACACCAACCGAAAAAAAGAACCCGGCGGCTGAGCCGATCCCCCGTTACTGGGTACCACTAGCCGAAGTTTCACGAAGGCTGAATGAGCAACATTGGGGGCGAAATTGGTTGTTAGGATGGCGAGACATTACGAACACTACCAACGAACGTACCCTAATCGCCAATCCGATTCCGTTAGTGGGCTCTAACGATAAATTTCTTCTTCTTTTTACAAGCGAACCCGCCATCAAAGTGGCTGCGCTGGTTGGTAATTTGAACGCAATTGCGCTTGATTATATTGCTCGACAAAAATTAAACAGCACCTCGTTAAAGCTATTTCTCATCAAACAGTTTCCAATTCTGCCTCCAAATTCCTATAGCCAAGCCGATCTCGCATATCTTGCGGCTAGGGTCGTAGAGCTCGTTTACACGAGCTATTCTATGACCTCCTTTGCACGGGACTTAGGATATGACGGCGCTCCTTTCGCATGGGACGAGGAACGCCGGGCGCATCTTCGCGCCGATCTCGACGCTTGGTATGCGCTCGCCTACGGCCTGTCGCGCGAAAACGTTCGCTACATGCTCGACCCTAAAGAGGTGATGGGTGCTGACTACCCCAGCGAAACCTTCCGCGTGCTCCAGAAGAATGAAATCGCCAAATACGGTGAGTATCGCACCGCCCGCCTGGTGCTGGCGGCTTATGATCGACTGGTGAGCGAAGGCATGCTTCCGCGAACGGAGGGTCATCGATGATGGTAGTTCCGTCTCGTTTGCGTGCGCGGCTTTGGTGAAGCAATGATCGAGACCAATTTGCGCCTCGACAACTATCCCTTCGCGCTTGCCTCGGAATTGAGGGACGCCGCGAACGAGCACGGCTTTCGCATTGGCCCCGAACAGGCGAGCGGCTGGATCTTCTTCCGCTCCGCATCCGCGCCGGGCGAGATTGCCGTGGCCGCCGCCGGAAACGACGGCCCCTTTTTTCTATCGATCACACATTCGGGGGTGGCGCGCGAACTCGCTATGGAGCCGGCTCAACCCTGTGCCAAAGGTCATATCGCCGCCTTCGCGCTCCCGACGCGAGATGCGTTGTTTGAAGCTGTCGGCGAAGTCTACCGCAAATCGATCAGCCTTCCGACCTTGCCGCTCGAGCAATTCGAACGCGAGACCGCCACCCTCGGAAACACCGAGATCGAACGCATTGAAAAGGTTCGGATCGGCCAGGGTATTTTCCGCAAGGCGCTCCTGATCTATTGGAAGGATACTTGTCCGATCACGGGTATCACCGACAACGCATTGCTCCGGGCTTCTCACATCATCCCCTGGGCGCGCTGCCAATCGGACGCAGAGCGGTTGGACGTCCACAACGGCTTGTTGCTTTCATCCCTTTGGGACGCTGCGTTCGATGATGGCCTGATCACCTTTGATGATGAAGGCCTCCCAATTGCCTCGTCCGAACTAACCGACGCCGCGATCACGGCATTGCAGATAGGAAATGCTGTACCTTTGCCGCTGACGCCTGAACACCGGGCACGCCTCGCGTGGCATCGCACGCATCTCTGGCGAGGGTAGGCAGCCGGTCCATTTCATTCGGCCATCATTATTGGCCATCGCAACGTGTTTGATGACTTTCATAGTTTCCGCTCCACCAGCTCGCCCAGTGCCGCGCCATCAGCGTAGGATCCTCAGGAACGCGCTGTGGATGATCTCGTCTGGCCGGGTGATCATCCCCGAGTTTCGTTCCTCGAACAGGATGTGCTCCAGCGAGATCTGCCGCTTGATCCGTTCCAAGGCCTCCTGCTTGAAGTCGACCCCCTTCGGGAAGGGCGTGATGCGATGAAACTGCACCACTGTGCGGGCCTCAGACGAGTGGCGAATGACGTAGCCCTGAGCCTGCAGGTGTTCGATCAGGTGGTTGGTGGGGTATTCGTAGAGGGGGCGAAATTCTCTCATACTCTCATGTTCCATTTCAGGATGGCTTGGTATTGGCGATAGTCCAGATCTTCTCGTCGCCCTTCGCTGATCTGCGGGCCGTCAGCGTTGCAGTCGACGCAGGTGATGTGCGGCGTCGGCCCGAGATACAGGCCGACAGCGAAGCTGGCGCAGAACGGGCAGTGCTTCGGCTTGACGCCAAACCTCAGCTCGCACTCGTCACGCGGCAGGATACGGTCGTGCCATCTCACGCGCTGTGCCTCCAATCCCGATCAAAGTCCGGGTGCGGCTTCGACGCGCGAGTTCGTGCCTTGAACCAATCCTTGATGAAGCGATCGAGGTTCGGAGCGTAGAGGTCGAGGCGGGCGAGACCCGTGCCGACGCCGTCAGTGGGCACAACCACGGTTCGGCCGAGATCGAGCGCCTGCTGGACGATCCTCAAGTCGCTCCGGACGATGTTCCGACAGGTGACCGTGTCGTCGAAGAAGGCGCGAGGATGCATGCTCGGCGCCCATTTGGTAGCAACGCCGATCGCGTTCGGCTCGCCACGCATCTCCTTGGCCTGTCCGCCCAGGCCGATGCGCTGCACATTGTCGCCGAAGACGTAGATGTTGCGCGGGTTGTCCCGCAGGTCTTGTCTGGTTATCCACTGCTGGAAAATCACGGGCATTACGGCTCTCCAAATTCTTCATGAAGCTTGGCTCGCGCCTCGTCGCGGAAGCGCTTGGCGGCAGCTACCGCCTCCTTGCTGGTGTCGAAGCAGTCGTCCTCCTCCTCGGAGAGCTGCGCGATCATCCCGTCGATCGCCGGCAGGTATTTCACGCGGGGTCCAAACGTGCGGCTGGCAGCGCTGCATCTCCCGCGGGCAACGATCCGCAATCTCTCTTCGCGCGTGGTCATTCGGTTTCTCCGAGGTATTGCAGAAGGCACATTCCGTCGTGCGTGGCGCGGTAGCCCGCGCCGCGCGGACCTTCCTCGTCCCAAAGGCCTTTGCCGTAGAGAGCGAAGCCCTTTCGCGCCAAGGCCCGGACGGACCTCCGCACATGGCGGAGATCCAGACCGGATCGCTGGGCGATGCCTCGAAATGACAGATGGTTTCCGTCGTATTCGAAGACCTGGGCCAGGGCTCGGAGGGCCTTCAGCTCTCGTTCGCTGACTGGCGGGCGCGGGTTCATGAGGGCGAAACCCAGGCGCGGATGCGGGAGCGCTTGTAGACGGTCTCGGCCACGCGGTTGCGGTGGTTGCCGCTGATGACGATGGGATCGCCCTTCGGTGTGAAGCCAGAGACGACGCCGACATGTCCCCCGCCGCGCCGGCCCATGGTGACGATCGCGCCGACCTGCGGTGCGATGTGCCGCTTGTTCTCCCAGGAGATTGCGCGGTCATCGACGCCTGACGCGCCAGTGAGCTTGCGAAGGAATGCGGAGCACCAGAGGGTCGAACGGACGCCTACCTCGCGCGCCGTCGCGCCGATGTATTGACGGGCCTTAGCGACCAGGCCGCTGCCGGCGTCGAAGCCGCTCTGGAAGCCGCTCTGGAAACCGCCGAAGAAGGACTGCTGCTCCTGCGCCTGTTCGAACTGGCGGGCAGGGACGCGCTCAAGCCTGATGCCGCGGTAGTGCGCGACCTTCTTTTTCTTCAGGATCTGGTGGACGGTCTTCTGGTGATGATGACGCTTGTGATGCGGACGGGCTTCTGCGGCCGACGCGGTGATGGCGATGATGGCGGCGCACGAAAGCACCGTGACTAGTCTCTTCACGTTCTTCTTCTCCTTTTGAGGGGATCAGCGGGCCTTGGCCTGCTCTTCGGCTTCGCGCAGGCGGCGTCTTTCCGCCGCGTTGCGCATGTCCTTCAGGACCGCCGCGCAGGTCGGCAGGTCGGTCCAGTCGGGAAGGGCGGGTTGTTGGTCGTCGTTTGCTTTCTTGCTCACAGGTCTCTCCTTTTGAATTCATGCAAGCGTGCGGGCATAGCTCCGCCGCTCACTCGGGCTTGAGGTCCATGGTGAAGTGTCGGCCGACGTAGAAGGCCTTTCTGTTGCGATCGGTCATCGGGACTTCGATGACCATGGAGAGCATCGGCCTCCAGTCTGCATCGCTGATCGCTTTGCCCTGGCCGGTGATCCGCAACTTGTCGCCCATGTCGCTGGCTTCCAAGAGATGTCCCTCGATCTTCATCGTTCCCCCAATCCAAGTGTCCTGCGCCACTCGCGCGCTTCCGGCAGCAGCTTCTGTTCGATGACGTCGTCCTCGGTCGGAGCCACGATCGCCTGGACCAGTCGCGCATCTGGCAGGATCGACTGACAGGGCTGCTTCTTGTCCGGCCGGTTGCACGTCGGCTCGGTCAACTTCGCGCGGACGGCGAACATTTCGCGATCCGGTCCGAAGCGGTCGAGAGCGTTGACGCGGCTGATGCGACCTTCACGGTCGCACTTCGCGCATTTCACCCGGACGAAGGGAAGGGGCCAGGCATCAAGCCGCAACGTCGTTCTCCATGTTGATCAGATCGCAGTAGACTTCGGCCTCTTCGTAGAGCGCCTGCGCTTCGCGAAAGGAGTCGTTCCAGCGCGGGTTGTCGACGAAGGGGGCAACCACGCGAGTGATCCCGGCCTGGATGACCTGGATCGCGCACTTTGAGCACGTCAGGAATGGCCAGGTGTAGAGGGTGTATCCAGTCACTGGCTCGGTCGCCCAATTCAGGGCGTTGATTTCGCCGTGGACCGTGAGCTTCAGCTTCATGTCGCGGTCTTTCAGCCGCTCAGCAGTGTCCCTGATCTTGCGTGGGAAGCCGTTGTAACCGACCGATGCGGGCGTGCGGTTGGGGCGCACGATGACGGCGCCGACCTTTGTGCTCGGGTCGCGAGAGGCGGACGAAACCCATTCCGCTCCCCTCAGAAAGTAGCGGTCCCACCAGGCCTGGCTGCGGCTCGGAAGCGGCTGCATCACTTCACCCCCATAGGCAATTGGTCGAATGCCGGGGTCGCTCCGGTTGCAAAGGAGGAACCGACGCCTGCTACTTTGGCGAGAGTTCCGACGTTTGCAGCGTCACCAGAGTTGTTAACTTGAATTGACAAAGGGTCAGCCATGCTGACCAAAGCCGGGTTGGCTCTGGTATGCCAGAACGCAGTAAATATGCGGCTTGCGAGCGATCGAAACAAAATGAGCCTCCGTTTGCATTGACGTTTGCAGTAAAACAAATGAAAGGGGGCGTCAAGTTTTAGGATTGTGGCGATCTGAACAGGCGTTCACGAAATCTGGCGGGTTTCGTGTGTGAAAACAGCCCTCACCGTACTTTTACGGCTGCCACAATTTCTTGCGTTTCCATGCAAATGTGGTTAGTGCAAACGCAACGAAACGGACCCGTGGTGGGTTCCAGAAAAGACGGCGTAACAGAAGATGAAAAGCCCCTTTGAGTACCGGTCCTACGTCATTCGCGCGGAGGACGGTCGCTACACTGCCAAATCCCTGGACGGCGAAACCTGCACTCTGCAATCCAGATTTCTTCTCCGCACACTCCGAGCCGTCGACACATTGTGGACCCTTGTCGAACAGGCCTCCTCCATCTCAGGCTTGCCAGCCTGGTTTTCTTCCTATCTGAACAATCCGACCAAGGCCGTCGATCTTGACGAAGCTGCCAGCGCAAGCGAAGAGCTTGCCCCCGAATGCAGCAAGGACAGCGTCGATCCGATCTCGATGTTGAGGTTTCCGAAAGCGCCGATCCGAGCGATTGCTAGCGCTGTTGCCGCCGCCTCTACTGCCGCTGCCGCCTGTATCGTGCAGCTGACGTCTCAAGCCGCCCCGATCATGCCATTAGCAATGGCGTAATGCCGTAGTCGAGACATCGACTCGCCATATCTTTAGTTCCTTTACCGCCCGGAAAACCAATGGCGCGATCCGGGCGCCCCTCTCGTAACATGCGTTCGTTTCGAATATGACCGGCCGCGGCATCGTACAGCTTGCCGCGACTGTTGCGCTTCACCGCCGCGCCGACGCGCTCGATGTTGTCCCAATCAGCCGGGTAGGGATCAACCGCCACACCACGGTTCTCCGCCCATTCCCGGGCCATCCTGTCGGCTCCTGACGCCTCGCCCTCAATGATCACCGTGATAGGTGAAGCCGCATGCTCGGCGTCCAGAACAGCGTACAGCCGTCTTCTGTCGCGATAGTTGCGACCGCCAAAAACCAGCACGCGCATCAGTTCACCCTCTTCGACAGCCAGCTCAGCTGTTGCCCCATCATCAATCCATCCATCGGAACTTCCACGCTCTTGAAGCGGAGCATCAGCGGGTCCATCAGGAACTCGCGATAGTTCTTGCCGGCGAGCACGATGGCCCGACTGCCCCACAGATCCAGCTCCGCCATCTGGTGCATCACGCGCTTCGCCCAGTGTTGACGAAGCTTGATGCCGAGATTGTTCAGCGTGGCTTCGTAGGGATCGATCATCTGACCGGGCCTGAGAAGACCATACTCGGCCGATAGGATGAACCAACGGTCCGCGTTCTGGCGCACATACTCCTTCGCCATGCGGAACCAAGGGGAGATGTAGAGATGCTCCGCCAGCTCCGCAGTTGTGGACTTGGTCTTGACGCAGGAGACGAATGCGACGTCAGCTTTCATGTTGACTGCTCCAGTTGGGGCGCAAGGCCAGCCGAGTTACGCGCCACCATCAGCAACAACCCGCCGATCTGTGGAAACAGCGCCAACAGCACCAGCCGCACCATGGCAAAATCATCGCCGCTTGGTTTCACTAGGCCGAGGGTCAGCCAAGCTACCACCTTGATCGCCGCATCAGTCTGCGGATCGGCCGCCTGTTGGACCGATTGCGTTGCGACGTCGAGCGCCTTGCGACGCTCGGCCACCTCCATTTCGCGCACCCGGCAAAACTTGCCAGTACCGCTGGCACATTCCCGATCGCGTGACGCCGTGGCGTCGGCGAGCGCGGTTTGCGCCACCATCACGGCTTGCGTCACCCGTGACGCCCGTGACGCCGTGACGTCGGCAATATTGATAGAGGCAAAGCCCAGGCCGGCGGTAACGGTGAAAGCAAAGGTCAGCGACCAGACGGCCCATGCCACCAGTGCGGTACCGCGCCGCCGCGCCTGCCACATACTGGCGGCACAGGATGGCACTGCCAGGGCGCACAGATCAGCAGCCACGCCTATGGTCAGAAACAGGAACCCTGAAACGGCATTCGAGCCGAGGCCGTGCGCGAAGGACCCGTTCATTGCAACGCCGACTACCGTCAGGCCGATAGCGGCAACCGTTAGCAGCGTCGACGCCAATGGCCGGCGTGACGCCGTGACGGCTCGTGACGTGACGGTGACGGGTAGCGTGTCGGCCGGGACGGTGACAGGCTTGGCCGTCACAGCGACCGCGGTGCCAGCCTTTTTGCGCTTCCGATAGGCCCGAGCCCGTTCGGCCGACGTTAATGGTGCTTTCGGTTGATGTAGGGGAATTATTGATCCGGTATCGGTAGACATGACTTGAGCGCCTTTGGGTACATCTTGATGTATCGGTCGCGGAGCGGAGCAACGGTCTCGGCGTGACCTCTGCTGAAGACCTGACAGTGACCGGCGTGGATCGGCACCCCGATCTCGTTCTCGTTCACCAGCAGGACGTGCGAGCCATGTTCCGAGTAGGACATCTCGCCGGCCACATAGGCGTAGCCGGCGGATGACGGCCCCAGCGACCAGTAGACCCGGTCGCCGAACCCGATCTCCATTCCGTTCTTGTCGATGCCGGCCATCAGCGGAACGCCTTGCATGCGTCGCCGCTGCGGAAGGTGCCGGACGGGCAGGCGGTGCCGGGGATGTACGGATAGGCGCGCGGCGTGTCGCGGTGGAGCGCCTCGCACTTGTCGCCCTTGCCGACGTAGCCCGTTGGACACACGCCAGTTCGCTGGATCCGCTCTCGCCCATCCTTTGTCGGGGTGGGGTAGGGGTTCTCGGCCAGAGCCGGGGTTGCCATCACGACAATGGCCAGCAGTGCAAACTTCGTCATCTTGGTCTCCGTTACAGTTTGGCGCCGAGAATCCGCTTCAGCTCATTGCCGAGAACGTTTTCGACGGCGGTCTTCTCAGGAAGCATGTTGTATTTGTCGTAGATGTCGGTGACGTCGTCTTCGACGTGGTCGAGCGTGGCCTTGACGTGATCACGCGGCGCACCCGCCCGCCGCGCCAGTGTGGCAGCCGTTCGCCGCAGATCGTGCGGAGTGAAATGTTCCAGCTTCAGGAACTCACGGATGCCCATGCGATGCTCGGGGCGTCCGGTGAGCGCCTGCGACAGGGAGTTGCGCAAGATCGGAGCCGGCTCTTCTTGTCGTTCGACACGCTTTTCGATTTCCTTAAACCCACCATAGGGCGACGGAAAAACAGGGATCTGCCCCTCGTCCTTGAGGGATCGCTTGATGATGCCGACCGCCACATCGTTGAGAGGCACGATGATGTCGCGCCGTTTCTTCACCCTGATCTTCGGGATGTGCCACTGCGGGTCATCTTTTCCGAAATTCTTCAGCTCGGTCCGCAGCGCTCCCGCGGCTTGTCCCGGTCGCACCATGGTGCAAAGGATAAGCCGCAGCGCTTCCCGCACCGGCTCCTCCGCTGGAAGATCGGGATCGTACAGTCCATGCCAGAGCGTAACTATCTCGTCGTCTTCGAGGACGCGCTCCCGAGCTTCCTCCTTGCCGAAATGATCCAGGTCTTCCAGCGGGTTGACCTTGACGTACTTGCGGCCCGGCTTTTTCGCCCACTTGAAGAGCTGGTACAGCTTGGATTGGGTCCGGTTTGCCTGGACGGGGGTGTCCTCGGCCATCTCTTCCAGGAAGTTGGCGAAGTCGTCATCGGTCAGGGCCTCGATCGGCCGGCGGCCGAACTCTGCCCGCGGCCGGCGCAGCAGCTGCACGTCATTTTTCCAGGAGCTGATATTTGGCTTCGAGTACTTCTCAATGTATTCGTCGCACACAGTGTCGAAGGTCAGGTTTGCGACCTGCTGCGTGATGGTGATCTTGGCTTTCTTCTCGACCCGGGGATCTTCACCATTCCGACGTGAAGTGCGATACTCGCGAGCGCGCTCACGGGCGTCCTCAAGGGACACCTCGGGATAGGGTCCGATCGTCACCCGGACGTTCTTTTTGGTTCCGACGATCTTGTAGTGGAAGGAGAAGGTCTTGCCTCCCTTATCCGTGACGCGGAGGATCAGGCCAGGAACTTCAGAATCGTGATATTCGGTGCGCTGAGCACCAGCAGGAGTCTTAACGGTCTTGAGGAATACGTCGGTCAATCGCTTCTTCATCTGCATCTCCAACAGGCTTGTTTGCAGGCCACCCCGGGTGGCCAACTTGCAGGACTGCTTAAATGCAAATGCAAATGCTGACAAGGTTTGAAAACGTCAAATCAACGACTTAACGTTTGCAGTTCGTGTCAGATCGTCCGCTAGAATGCAAATGAATTTGTTTTGGGTACTGCAGGTCGTTGGTTCGAATCCAGCTGCCCCGACCATATCGCATAAAATCCTTATAAATCAGATGCTTAAGTCGATTGCAACCAAACGAAAACGGTGCAACTCGTAACAGTCTTTCTGTGTTACGGCCATAATACTGCCGCAATTTGCGGTGTAATATAGTTGCTATTCAAGGTCGCCAAATAGAATCTTATTTCGGCGCGGCCTCATCCAGCACAACAGAGAAATCACCCAGTCATGCGGCGCTTCTGCCGCTTGAAGGAATCTCTTTTGTCGCTCGTTTCAAAATTCAAATCCCTAGTCGGTATCGAGACCAAGTCAGGCATCGCATCGCCCGACGCTTGGCTGTCCGACCTATTCGGCGCGACCCCGTCCGCTGCCGGCATTTCGGTGACCCCTCGCAGCGCCATGACGTGCCCGCCGGTCCGCGCCGCCGTCGCCGCAATCTCCGAACCAATCGGCACGCTGCCCTTTCATGTCTACCGCCGCACCGGGGAGGGCAAAGAGCGCGCTCCTGATCACCCCGTTCACAAACTGCTTCACGACCAGGTAAACGACTGGACCAGCGCCAGCGACTTCCGGGAGACGGTCACTCGCGATGCACTGCTCCATCCGGCAGGCGGCCTGGCCTACATCGCGCGGAACGCTGAGCATAAACCGATCTCCCTATTCCGGCTGAATCCCGAGACCGTTGAAGTCAGCGTCGATCCGTTCGAGGGGCCTGCCTACAAGATCACCGAGGGCGGCAAGAGCCGCGCTATCCCTGCCGCCGACATCCTGCACATTCCGTCCCCAGCGATGACTGGTCGCGGTCTGGTCGCTGAGGCCCGTGACGCCATCGGCTTGACGATGTTGCTTGAGCGCCACGCCAGCAAACTTTTCGCCAACAACGCGCGCCCTTCCGGCGTGCTGTCAATCAAAGGCGCGGCCAGTGCGGACGCGCTCGCCAAGGTCAAGGCAGCCTGGGTTGCTGCCCATGGCGGCGACAAGAGCGGCGGGACCGCGGTCATTCCAAGTGACGCCGAATGGCGCGCGCTCACCATGACCAGCGTTGACGCACAATTCCTCGAGCTTAGAGCCTTCCAAATCAACGAAATCGCCCGCGTGTTCCGCGTGCCGCCCCACATGCTGTTCGAGATGGGCCGCGCGACCTGGGGCAACTCGGAGAGCATGCGCCAGGACTTTCTCGACTTCTCCCTGATGCGCTGGATCACGGCGTGGGAAAACGAGGTCGCGCTGAAATTGCTGACGGCAGACGAGCGCAAAACCTACTTCGCCGAGTTCCTGGTCGACGGCTTTGTCCGCAGCGACCTGGTGAAGCGCACCCAGGCATTCACCGCCGCAGTAGGCGGGCCATGGTTGCTGGCGAACGAAGCGCGCGCCGCTGAGAACCGCGCACCTGTTGCCGGCGGCGACAAGCTGCTGCCCCCGCCCAACGCTACCGGCGTGAGTGCAGCGTAATGCTCCGATCAATCCACCTTCACGGCCACCTGAAGAAACAGTTCGGGGCCAAGCATCGCTTCGACGTCAGAACGGCCGCAGAAGCCTTACGCGCGCTCAACTGCGCATTCCCCGGCGACTTCGTCACCGCGCTACAGACTGGCAGCTACAAGCTTGTGCGGGGCGACAAGCGGTCCGGCATGCACCTGGATCTGGACCTGGTGAACACGTTCAAGCTGGGCATCGCCGACCTACACCTGATCCCCGTCGCTGCCGGCGCCTCGAACAGCAAGGGCATCGCCAAGACCATCATCGGCACCGCCCTGATCGGCACTGCAATCTTTATGTCAGGCGGCACGCTGGCGGCTCCTCTGGCCGGCATGGGCGGCGTTGCGTTCCCCGTCGCGGGTATGAGCGTCACCTGGGGCAACATCGCGTTGCTCGGCCTGGGCGTGGCCCTGTCCGGCGTCTCGACGATGCTGGCAGGCAACACGAACAAGCCCGAAGAACAGAAGAACGAAGACAGCTTCACTATCAACGGCCCCAGCAATGGCGCGCGCCAGGGCATGGCTATTCCTCTGATCTACGGCGAGGTCATCACCGGTTCCGTCACCGTCTCGTTCGATGCCGACATCGAAGATATCGGCGCCTATCAGGGCGTCACGGGTTCCATGGGCGACGGCGTCCAGGTCATTCGTGACGGCCTCGGCAATGTAACGATCTTTGGGGCTTCGGCATGAAGCCTCTAACCACATACTTTGGCGACGGCGAATATCCGTTTGCGCTGCGCTCGGCGCAGATCATCGAGCTTGAAGGCAAGTGTGGCGCCGGCATCGGGACCATCGCAGCGAGAACCTTCGCGAAGCACTTCAGCCAAATCGAAATCACCGAGACCATCAGGCTCGCTGCAATCGGTGGCGGCATGCCTCCGAAGCGCGCCGCCGAAATGATCGCCGCCTACGTCGCGGACCAACCGCTGATCGCGTCGTGGCCGCTGGCATCGAAGATCCTTGAACACGCATGGTTCGGAGCACCGCACCAATGACCGAACGTCTCGAAATCAAATCAACGCTCTCAGTTACAGAGGAGGGTGAAGTCACGGGCAACGCCTGGCCGTTCGGTTCGGCGGATAGCGTCGGCGACGTAATCACAAAGGGCGCGTTCAATGTAGTCGGATCAGACTTGCCCCTGCTGTTCCAGCACGATCCTTCCGATCTTGTCGGGTCGTGGTCCGAAATAAAGCAGACCGACGAGGGCCTGGTCGTCAAGGGCAGGCTTCACACGGATCGCCCACGCGCGCGCTCGGTGCTCGCCATGGTCAAGAGCGGCTTGGTGTCCGGCCTCAGCATTGGCTTCAAGGCGAAGTCTTGGACCGGCGAGCAAGGCCGCAACCGCATCATCTCTGCGCTCGACCTGTTCGAAGTCTCCATCGTTCGTAATCCGTCACACCCCAAGGCGCGCATTTTGAGCGCCAAGGAAATCAATTCGGCAGCGGCAATTGCCGAAGCCATTCACCGCGCTACGGCGCAACTACGCAAAGGAAGCTAAGTTTATGAGGTCCAATCTCAAAATCGAATTGAAGGAAGGCAATGACGCCGACCCGGCGGCGCTTGTCACGAAGGCGCTCGGCGATTTCCAGCTGGCCTTCGATGCTCGCTTGAAGGACGTCGAAACCAAGACGGCGTCAAACGACAACAGCAAGCTTGCTGATCGTCTGGACAAACTGGAGGCCAAAGCCGGCCGCCCCAGCCTGACGGCTGATAACGACAATACGGACACAAAGCTCGAGACCAAGGCTTTCGCGGACTACCTGCGCAACCCGAACTCGGTTCTAGAGACCAAGACGCTGCGCGTCAGTAGCGACGCCCAGGGCGGCTACCTCGCGCCAGTCGAATTCACCCAGGAATTCATCCGCGATCTCGTTCTGTTTTCGCCGATCCGTTCGATCGCGACGGTGAAGCCTACCAGCTTCGCCTCGGTGAGCCTGCTCAAGCGCACCGCGATCACCAATTCCAAGTGGAAGGGCGAGCTTGCCGATTCGGAAGAGTCAGAGCCGGCTTTCGGCGGACTGGAAATCCCGACGCGCGAGATAAACACCTTCGTGGACGTTTCCAACCAGCTCTTGCAGGATTCTGCCGCGGACGTGAACGCTGAAGTTCGCTTGGCGCTAGCCGAAGACTTTGGTCAGAAGGAAGGCGTTTCTTTCGTGTCCGGTTCGGGACCGTTGCAGCCGCGCGGGTTGCTGACGCATCCGGACGTCGAGACCTGGCTGAGCGGGAACGCAACCAGTGTGACGGTCTCGGGCTTGACCGAGTTCATTTACAGGCTCCCGGCGTTCTATCGCAATCGCGGAACTTGGCTGATGAATGGCTTGACGCTGGCATCGCTTCGTATGCTCGCAAACACGTTCGGGCAGCCGTTCTGGCAGCCATCGCTTGCACTCGGCCAGCCCGAAACGCTTCTCGGCTACCCCGTGCTGGAAATTCCGGACATGCCCGGCATTGCCGCAAACGCCACGCCGATTTTGTTCGGCGACTTCAAAACCGCGTATCGGATCGTTGATCGCGTCGAGCTTTCGACGCTGGTCAATCCCTACTCGCTCGCAACGAAGGGCGCGACACGCATTCACGCAACCCGCCGCGTCGGCGCCGATGTGGTTCAGCCGAAAGCCATCGTCAAGCTCAAGATCGCCACGGCCTAATTCGCAAACCGAGGGCGGCTAAGGCCGCTCTCTCACCATCCCCATCATTCAGTCATAGAAAGGATTCGCCTTGCGCGATCTAGCTTCAAATCTCGGCGTCATTCTGGCGCTCTCTCCCGCGGTGCAAGCCGCAACCATCAAAGGCAGCGCGGTCGATCTGCTCGGCTTCCAGGGCGCCGTCCTGGTCGTCAACACCGGCGCTGTTGCCGGTGCTGGTGACTATACGGCCAAGATGCAGGAATCGGACACCACGACGGACGGCGATTTTGCCGACGTTGCGGCCGACAACCTGATCGGCGCCTTGCCGGCGTCCCTGACTGCCGATGGCAGCTTTAAGCAGGGCTACGTCGGTCACAAGCGATACGTCCGGGTTGTCCTCACCAAGAACAGCGGAACCTCGATCGCTGCCGGTGCTGTTGTCGTGCGTGGTCACGCCAACAAGCGCCCGGTCGCGTAAGGGACGGCGATTATGCGGCTCCAAGCAGACAGTGAACTTGTGATCGGTCATGAATCGATCCGGCTGCGCCCGACGCTTGGGGCTGCCTTTCGCCTTGAACAAAAATATCATGGCTTCCACAACCTGTTCAACGCTGTTGCTAGTGGCAGTGTTTCTGCTCTGTCTGATGTGATCAAAGAGGGCTGCGGTCAAACGTCTGCCCTTACGGACTACCTCGATAGCTCCTCCGAACATGACCCCCTGGTGATCAGCCTGGACCTGATCATCCCCCAAGTGTGCACGTTCCTCTTGGCGTTGGCCGGTGACGAACTGGTCATCAAGGATGACAGCCCGACCATCGAACAGATCACGTTCCTCGAATATCACACTCGTCTCTACAGGCTCGCGACTGGCTGGCTGGGCTGGAGCCCCGAGATTGCTTGGGCGGCAACGCCTGCGGAGATCCTGGAGGCGCAGAAAGGCCGCGTCGAAATGCTGAAGGCCGTGTTCGGCGGCAAGCAGGAAGACGGCGCCGACGAAACGATTACCGATTTGCGCTCGGCGAGGGACCGCTTGAATGCCCTGGGCGATAGCAGCGTCACCGACATGCGGGACGTGCCGTAATGCCGACCAAACCCAACCGTCTTTGTAGTTGTGGCCGCGTCGTCGCTTCCGGCGTGCTTTGCGCCTGTCAGGTTGCGCACCGCGCTGAGATCGATAGACGACGCCCGAACGCCGCAGCGCGCGGCTATGACGGCCAGTGGCAGAAGGCCCGCGCCGGTTTCCTGGCCCATCATCCTCATTGCGAAATGCTGATCGTATCCGGGCAGCGCTGCGGCAAGCCTGCCAGCGTGGTCGATCACATCAAGCCGCACCGCGGCGATAAGCGGTTGTTCTGGCTGAAAAGCAATTGGCAGCCGCTCTGCACCCATTGTCACAACTCGAAAAAGCAGCGGCAGGAGCGCGGGCAATGATCTCAAGTGAAGACGAGCGCCAGCTTTGGTGTGCTGTCATCGCCCAGGCCATCGATGACGCGATCTGTGCGGTGGGTAAGAGCCGCCGACGGAACATGGAGATCATGGGCGCACGAGATTGGCTGACGAAGCCCAACCGTGACTTCGCTGAGGTGTGCCGCCTGGCTGGGTATGAACCCGACCGGATTCGCGCCCAGGTGTCCAAGCGCATCGACCAGGTGTTGCCGCTCGATTGTCCAGCGCCCCCAAAACCCCGGAAGCCCCGCCGTTCGCGTCGCTCTACCACCAACGAAAGCCAAGAAGCCAATGTCTCGCGTCCGTAAGATTACCCACGACGGCGTCACCATGAGCGTTAGCGACTGGGCTCGACAGATCGGAATATTGCCCTCGACGATCACCAAGCGCATCGATGCTGGTTGGTCCGTCGAGCAGGCTCTTACCATCAAGCGACGCTGGACACACCCCATTAAGCCCCAGGCTCAGGCCGATCATGAGATGCGCGAAGCTGTGCGTCGCTTCGCTTGCGAACAGCGGCGCGCAATCGATGCGTTTGAAGAGGACATGCTTGATCGGTTGAAAGGCGTGGCGATGACCCCACCGGGGGAGGGTCGAGAACTTTCCGAAACGCTCTCCTGACCGGTGGTTCTCCTCGACGCAAGACAGAATCTAATTGGAGTTTTTTTGAATGGCACTTTTGACACTAGCCGACGCCAAGGCACACCTTAACGTCACGACCGACGCGGATGACGACCTGATCACGGCGAAGCTTGCCGCCGCCTCTGATTGGGTGGCGACCTACGTTGGCGAGTTCAACGGAAACGAGCCGCCCCGCGTGCGGGAGGCCGTCTTGATGTTGGCTGCCCACCTCTACAACAACCGTGAGACCGTCCTGGTCGGTATCACCGCGCAGGAATTGCCGTTCGGCTTGCTCGATATGCTGAGCGACTACCGGGCCTGGTGCGCCTGACATGCGGCACGATCCCTCCCTCGCATTGCAGAAGGCCATTAGGAATCGCCTGGTTGCGTCCCCCGACGTTCTGGCGCTGGTGCCGGCCGGCAGCATTCTCGACACCAACGGAAGGCCCGAGGTTGTCCCGGTGATCCTCCTGGGCGAGGGCCAGACGGTCCCGCGGCGCTTCTATTCGACCAGTTACGCCACCATCCATGTCTGGATCGATGAGCCGGGCCTGGTGCAGGCGAAACAGGTTGGTAGCGCCATCGTCGGCGCGCTGACGTTCGATGCTGAGGTTGAGCGAGCAGTGTTGCGGATCGACGGCTTCGATTGCCACGATCTTGCGGTGACCAATCTGCAATACATGCGCGACCCCCATGCGAATTACAGCCATGCGATCGTTACCGTAGCGGGTATCATGAAGGAGCGCGCGTGATGAGGGCAGGAACACTCGACCGCGTTATTGAGATTCAGACCAGGACCACCGGCCTTGATCTATACGGCACGCCTATGGACGTGTGGAATACGGCCGCCGCAGTGCGGGCGCAGATGCTGCAATACGACACCAGCAATCGCGAGGGCGTTCACACCGCTACGGACACCACAATCACGTTCCGGATCTACTGGATCGAAGGCGTTACGCTGGAGAGCCACGTCCTCTACGAGGGGCACGCCTACAAGATTCAGAAGATTAGAGAGATCGGTCGTCGCGCCGGCTTGGACATTACGTGCGAGCGCGCCGGACTATGAGTTCTCAACCAGAATCAAATTCCGAGAAGCTTATTCTGCTCCGCTCGCAATATTTGTCGGCGCTTCTCGTCAGCTGTTACCTGGGCGCCAAGATTCTCATACACGCCTCGCATTTCCTCTACACAACGCTTGAATTCCTCCTCAGCCTTCTCATGCTCGGATTCCGCTTCGGCCTTCCTTCGCTCCCAGTTGGCGCGCATTTCCTTCCCGGTATATCTAGGATCGTAGCTTGCAGCGTCAGAATCTCTTTTAGCCTTATCAAGGCGCTGCGCGCCTTGGCGGAATTTCATAAGTTCTTTCGAGAGTTCAGCCCTTACAACATAGGGGGAAGATGGAATCATCTTCTCGATTTGATCCTCAAAATCAGCTCCCATCAACGTGCGGGCTCCAAAAAACTCGAACTCCTTGAGAATTTCGGTTGGCTCCGTAAGTTCTTTGAACCTCATTGCGAGTTCAAAAGCTTTGCGAAGGCCGGGCAATTCCTTTTCAAGTCTATCTTGCTCGCGACCTCGTGCAGCCAATTGCATTTGACGCCTAGTCGTCCGCACACCAACAATTACACTGATCGCCGCAATGAGGGCCGCGACAAACTTAATCCAATCGGCGCCGGCCGGCAGCGCAACAATCCAAACCACAAAAATTGCAGCAAAGAGCAAGAGCGAAATCGCAAAAAGATCATAGCGCTGTTTCATCGGGTAAAATTGACTCCACTTTGCTCTTTTGTCGAGGGGGTTGCGGCGTGAAGGGTCGAAAACCTGCGCTTGCCGCAGACCAGAAGGCTCTGGGTGTCGTGAAACCGGCTGCGTGGCTCTCAACGCATGCAAAAGCCGAATGGCGGCGGGTGATGCCTGATCTCGTTGAGCGACGCATTCTGACGAATGCCGATCTCGGTAGCCTCGAAAGTTATTGCATAGCGATTGGCCGCGTTCGCGAGCTTGAAAAGCTGCTGCGCGCCGGCATCGATCCAAAGCTCTTCCGCATGCAGGATCAGGCCATCAAGACAGCGCGCCAGCTTGCCGCTGAACTTGGCCTTACCCCGGTATCGAGGTCACGCCCTTCGATCCGCGACGACAACCAGGACGACGATGACGACAATCCACTCAACGTATCCTGACTGGTTGTATGACGGCACCGAAATTCCCGACCCGTTCGGCTATGGCGAGCGCGCGGTCGAGTTTCTGCGTCGGCTGAAGCATCCAAAAAGCCGCTCGCCGAAGAAAGCATTCAGCCTTGACCCGTGGCAGGAGCGCATCGTCCGGCGCATCTATGGCCCGCGAAAGGATGACGGCACGCGGATCGTCAACACCGTCGTGGTCCTTGTCCCGCGCGGCAACCGTAAGACCAGTTTGTCGGCGGCGCTTGCGCTACTGCATACCATCGGCCCCGAATTGGTCCCTGGCGGCGAGTGTATCTTTGCCGCAAGTGACCGGAAGCAGGCCGGCATCGCCTTCAAAGAGGCGCGCGGCATCGTGCAGGCGGACAAGCGCGTCCTAAGCAATGTCAAGGTCTATGACGCGTTTAATTCGGCGAAGAAAATCGCGTATCCGCGCGAGAGTTCGGAGCTTGAGGTTGTGTCGTCTGACGCTCCCGGACAAGAGGGACGGACACCGGCTTTCGTCCTGGCGGATGAAATCCATGTCTGGCGCGGCACTGATCTCTGGAAGGTGCTAACAAACGGCCTCGATAAGACGGACAATAGCCTTCTAGTCGTGGCGACTACGGCGGGACGTGGCCAGGACAACATCGCCCATGAAGTGATTGAGCGCGCCCGCAAGGTGGCGCGTGGTGAAATCATCGATCCATCACTGTTGCCGGTCTTGTTTGAGGCTGCTCCCGAATGCGATTGGACCAGCGAGGACGTTTGGCGCCGCGTCAATCCTGGCAGCGCTCATGGCTATCCCTCGCTAGACGGATTCCGCCGCCATGTCGCGCGGGCGAAAGACAGCCCGACCGAACGCGACAGCCTGAAGCAATACAAGCTGAACATCTGGCTTGACCATAGCACCAGCCCGTTTGTGGACATGAGCGTTTATGACAAGGGCGCCGATCCGATCAACTATGACGCTCTGGTCGGTGCGCCGTGTTGGATCGGCTGCGATATGTCCAAGACAACGGACCTGTCCGCCGTGGTCGCATGCTTCCGGGAGGGCGACACCTATACCGTATTGCCGCAGTTCTTCTGTCCCGCTGACGACATCCGGAAGCGCGGCGATCTCGACGGCGTTGATTATGTTCGCTGGTCGCAAGAGGGATTCATCACGGCGACCCCAGGCAACGTGATCGACAACCGAGCAGTCGCGGACTGCATTCGCGGTCTCTGCCAGCGCTATGACGTTCGGGAGATCGCATTCGATGCAGCCTACGCCCAGGCCGTGACAGGGCCGCTGAATGACGAAGGACTGCCGGTCATTACGATGCGTCAGGGCTGGATCACACAATCGCCGGCTCTCAACACCCTTGAGGCTGCAATTTTGAGCGGCAATTTTCGTCACGGCGGCCATCCGGTGCTCCGCTGGTGCTTTTCGAACGTCGCGATCCACACCGACAGCGCTGGCAACCGCGTCATGCACAAGGGCAAGTCTACTGATCGGATCGACGGCGCTGCCGCGTCGTGGATGGCCGTGTCGCGCGCGGCGGCTGGGAACAGTGGCCTCAGCTTCCTCGACGACCCCAACGTCACCGCTGAGGACATGGTCCTATGACCGCCGACGAGCTTCAAGATTATCTGGAAAGCCTCCCGGACAAGGTTGAGCAGAACGTCGCGGACGTTCTCCAGGACCAGGCGCGCCAGCTATCGGAAGCCCAGCGCGCGGCGTTACGGGCACACCAGGCGGCACCGGACGAAAGTGGACACCTTGAGGAATCATGCCGTGTTGAAACCCGCGATCCGCTCGACGTGCATGTTGTCGCGGGCGGCGAGCTCACGACCACCGAGGTCCGCACCGGTAGCGGCGAGCCATACGACTACAGCCTCGGTTTCGAATTCGGCAATTCGAGGCAGCCGGCGCGCCCCTTCTTTTATTCGACCTATAGGGCGATGAAGCCCGACATAGACGAAGCAATCTCAGACGCAATTGGAAAGGCAATCGATCAATGACTGACACCACCGACACCCCGCGCCCGATCATTTGGGCTGGCGGATCACACCACATGACCCTCAATCAACGCTGGGTTCGATCCGTCTTGTCCGTTCGCGGGCTCCCGGGCGACTTCGGATCCACACCTGCAGCGGCCTTCAAACGGTTTGAGCAGGGCGTCGCCAGCACCGACGACATAGAGCAGGTTATCTACCTGGGCCTGATCGGCGGCGGCTTGTCCCGCGAGGAAGCCGACGACCTGGTCGATAAGCATGTGCGCGCGCGTCCGGTGCTGGAAAATCTCGCCACTGCCGTCCGCGTGCTCTCCACGCTGTTTGCGGACCAGGAAGGGGAGGCCGCGTAATGGCCAAGAAACCGTCCCTCGACATCGCACTTGGCGCGCCGGATATTCAGGCGTTCCGCTCGAAAATGAACGAGGCCAGCAACCACGTCGGCACCGTCGCACGGCAGATCAGTCAGCAATTCCTCAACATGAACGAGGGGATCAGGGACGGTTTGCTAGCTTCAGCTTCCCGCATGGCGCTCGGCATGGTTGGCAGGATCGCGCTGGTCGTCGGAAGCTTCAAGCTTATGTCCGACGCCATCAGCGGCGCGCGGGAACAGCTTGCGGACATGGTCGCCCTTGCCGACAAGGCGCAAAACCTGGGCGTCTCGCCACAGTTCCTGCAATCGTTCACCGCCGAATCCAAAAAGCTGAAGGTAGAAGCTGGCGAACTCGAATCCGCATTGAGCCATGCGTTCGGCGCGACGAAAGAGAAGTCGCCTATCGATATCGGCGCCTGGGAGACCGGCAAAGAGCGGATCACCGATGTTGAAAAAGCGCTGCGCGTTCTCAACGCCACCGTTGCGAGCGGCAAGCTTGAGGGCCTGGTGCTGTTCCGTGACGCCAATACCCAGGAACAGAAGGTCATCGCCGTATTGAAGGCGATGCAACAGCTTGAGCAGATTGGGCAGCGCGCCGCCGCGCTCGATCTCGGCGAGCGCATGTTTGGATCGCAATTTGTGGAGCGTATCCGGCAGGGCAAGACCAGCGCGGAGAGCATGCTGGCGACGGTCAAGGAAGTCAGCGCCAATTCGGACGGCATCTTTTCGAACGTCCTGGTGCAGCGCGCAAAGGAAATGGACCTTGAACTTCAGAGGGCTCACCAACGCCTATCGACGGCGCTAAAACCATCGTGGGATGACCTGGCATCGGTCCTGCTGACGATAAAGGGCTATTGGGCGGACACGATCAACCTGATCGCCAAGGCCGTGGAGCTTTCGAACCAGATCAAAATCCCCGGCTTTACCAGCGACACCGACATCGACGCCAAACGCGATGCGCTCGGAAAGGTCAACGCGCGGCTCAACGGCACAAGCTCTTGGACCGACACGTATGGCATCCTTGCCAGCCGTGAGACCCTTGAGGGCCACCGCGACCGGCTGCAAAAGGAGATCGCCGCGCTCGCCCAGGGCGATCAGTATGGCCCGCCCGTTCCTGGCACGTCACGCGGCGCTGGTGCAGCGCCGACGTTGAAGCCGACAGATACCGGCGTCGATAAGCTTCAGGGTGCTATCGACGGCACCGAGAAGCGCATCGCTGCATTGAAGGCGGAAGCTGGCGCGGTCGATCTTACGACCGAGGCCAGAAATAGATTGAAGATCGTCGCGCAACTCGAAACCGTCGCGATGCAGGCGAACGCAGCGGCGGGGAAGGGCGCTAACGTCGTCACCGAGGAACAACGCCAGAAGATCAACGAAGTCGCCGACGCCTACGCCCAGGCAACCAAGGCGATTGAGCAGGCCAAAGTTGCCAGTGAAATCAGGCGCGATTCACAAACGGCTTTGCTTGATCCGCAAGACGTGCAGATCGCGGAACGCCTGCGGTCGATCTATCCCGACGTCGCAACAGCGCTCGGCAGCGTGGAAGCGCAGGCGATGCGGACCAACGAGGTCATGCGGTCCATCGGCAACACCATGTCGTCATCGTTGACGACGGGCTTGGCAGACATTCTCGACGGCACCAAATCCGTCAGTGAGGGCTTCGCCAGCATGGGTAAGGTGATCTTACGGTCGCTCGAAGAGGCCCTAATCAAAATGCTGGTCGTGCAACCGATCATGCGCTCGTTGAGCGGTGCCCTGGGCGGCGGACTGTTCGGCTTTGCCGACGGCGGCCTGGTCAGCGCCGGAAACTTCGCGGACGGCGGCCAGATTCAAGGACCAGGAACCGGCCGCAGTGACAGCATTGTCGCGCGCGTCTCCAACGGCGAGTTCATTACGAATGCGCAATCTACGGCGAGGCACCTGCCATTGTTGCAGGCAATCAACAGCGACCGTTTGCCTCGTTTTGCAGACGGTGGCGCGGTTGGCTCAGTTCCGGCGCTTAGTGCTGGCGGTGGCCATACCATCTCGACGGCGGTCAATGTGACGGTGCAGGGATCGCCAGGATCTTCACAGGCCGATCACGATGCGCTCGGGAAGGTCATCGGGCGCCACGTTCAAGACGCGGTAGACGCTGCCGTTGTGAAGCAGATGCGGACTCAAATGCGACCAGGCGGCTTGCTCAAGCGATAGTTGGCAAAGAGATAGCCCCCGGGAGGAGTCATTCCCGAGGGCTTCCCTGATGAGACACACGCGGCGAGCGTTGCCTACTTCCATTATAGCAACTTCTTCGAGCTTTTACGCAGTTTCTCGAAAACTTTTTCGGGAGTCAATTCACCGCACACTATTAGTAGTGTCACCGCTCAACGGTATTGTCAGGGAGCGCTTCGCGCTCCCGCTTTGCAGTCGATCACATCGATTGAAACATACAAACCAACTTACACACTCAATCACCATTCCAAAGGAAACTTTCTCCCTCCAAGGACAAGCACCTAGACCATAAGCCTAAGCGCCTATCCTGAAGGGAGAGAAATTCGAGGGTTCATTCCACCGAAGGTTAGTCTGGAGCGTAGCGGTCGTGATGACGATCACGGCGAGGCGGCATCCATTGGCCTCGCCATAAGCTCCGTTTCTCGATTGCAAGCAATCATGCGGTTATCCGGCCGAAACCGGACGCCCAACCCGCATGCAAGACAATCCATCAACATGGGGCTGGTGAAGGGTGCCGTGAGGCAGGGCCTTCATCTTTTGGCGCGTTCGACGATCTGCGATCGTCCGGTGCAACCTGACCAAGGCGTCCTACCTCTCCGTAGGGGTGCGCGTGGTCCGATATCCCGTTCGCCTGCGGCTGGCTCATAGGAGGCGTGGTTTCCCGCCTCACCGTCTCGTTTGAAGCCGCTATACTGTCGCCCCAAAGGAAGGAAGACAGGTTCTCATCAATTGCTATTATAGCAAGTTCTCGCGATATCTGACCGTCTATTTCGGGCGCTGATGCAGTTTCATTTCTATCCGATTAGAAATTAAACAGCATCGCGTCGCACACGTATCGCAGTCAGCCAGGTCGCCACGATCATCGGACCCCGGACTTTTACGGTCACCCAGCCGCTCAGCCGGGAAGCCAAATGGGTTTACGGTGAGGTGCGCCGGATCATGCGGGATTGGCCGCTTCTGGACTAGGGAGCGCATTGGTGGCGCTTCCGCCTTCGAGCTGTAGCGTCGGCTGGATACCATTCGTTGCCTCCGCGATCTCTTGCGCCATCGCGATGATCAAGCTCTCGCCATTTGCAAAAAGCATACGGGCGTCGCCCTCAGTAAGGACGACCCGGGGATGGACGATCGGATTCCGATAATCTTCCCGCATCTGGTCCAACTCCGTGAGCGTCTTTTTTGATGGACTGGGCGTCGGGTTCTTCGCGGCGATTTTCTCCAGGGCGATGATGTAGTCCTTCCAACCGTTCAATGTCTCATTCGGTTTTCCACTGAACAGCTGATAGTAAACTTCAAGACAGGCTTCGACTGCCCGAGCCACGTGAAAACCGGATGCGGATAGGAGATTAAACGCCAAGCAACGTCCGGCTGCCCTCCAATCGTCCTTTGCCTTCTGTGGAATATGCGCCTGCAAGTCGGCAGGAAACGTATTATCAGCGGTGTCCACCAACGCTGGCGTATGATAAATGCCGCGGCGGGGAACGAAGTAAGTTGCGGTCTCTCGCATTTCCTCGGCAAATACAGTCTCAAATTCGGAAATGGTTGATCTAATCCAATTCATCTGCCACTCGCCAATGGGAGCGTCACCATCTTCAGGAAACCGCAAGGTTGGCTTGCCGTCTTGATCTTTGGTTTCGAACCGGCCGGTGAAAACCTCATTCAGCCGGTCCACCACCAACCGCGCCTTCCCTATTGATATCCCGACAGGGATTGGGTCTCCCTTGATGAGAGTTTCCATATGCGATTTGGCCTGCCAAAGAGGCCAAAAAGCTTTTTGCGTAGCGACGTCACCGGTCAGCGCGACGAACGACTGAATTGTTTTTCCGAAATCGTAGAAAGAAAAGGGGTTAATCCGTTCCAATGCTCATCCTCCCCGCATATTGAACGATGATTGTAAGCGGTCACTGATTGAAAATATATCTCAACTGGCTAACCCATTGTCCTGATCCCACAACCTTAGTAAGCAACGACTGATATTTCGGTTTTTCCGAACCAACCAGCCTTGCCGCCGAATCTCAAATCATCCATTTCAATCCCGTGCATCACCAAACATCGGGGCTGAAATGACTGAATTGTATCTCGGGACCGATCTCTACCACGCGCTAGTTGAATGCCTGTTGCCCGTCGCCGGCAATGGCAATGCCGATCAGATCAGGGCCGTCATCGGTCCGCTAGCAAAGGACCGCATGGAGCCACTGGCGGATCGCCTGGCGCACCTGCCGCCCTGTCCAGCGTGTGGCGCGGTGACCGGCAACGAGATCAAGATCGTGCTGGGCGAGGTAGGCGACATCTGGCCGAACCACATCCGGAGCGCGGTCACGCTTGCGCACTATGAGGATCATCTGACGCGGCACTGATCGCAACATTTCGGCGACAAGGGCGCGGGAGACCGCGCCCTTTTTGTTGCGCGCATTACGCCTCGGTTGATGCGGGAGATTTTGCCGCATTCTCAGCGGCAAGAGCCAGGGCCCGAGAGAGCTCGAGCGCCTGTTCCGCCGTTACCTGAAAATGAACCCCCACAACGCTAGCGATAGCGACGGTGATCTCGTTGTCGATCTGCTCGACTATGATCGCAGCCGACTCGTCGATTTCAATCTCTGCGACACGACCGAGGTTGTCAGGTTCCTTCGCCATCACTACAATCTCCATGCGCCCCAGTGAGCGGCTTAATCGAGCGCCGTAGAAATCTCCGGCAACCGACCTAAGGTGTTCCAGAATGCTTCTGGCAATTCAATTCTCATTCGATGGCTTTCGTCCGCGCCGATGTAGAAATTCCCGTAGTCGCCGTCGATATAGAGCCGGACAGGGCACCCCTTGTGTTTCGTCCATCCCTTCAAGGTAGAGATGCTGAGTGGCTTGAAGCCACTTCTGATCGCCTCCGCGTCTGCAAAAATGTTGCGAGCGGTATTAAGGCCGGACGCGAGCATCCGCGCCGCCTTGGCCCGTTCCATTTGCTCCATATGCCGGACTCGCTCTTGAACCTCATCACCGAACTCCAAGAAGGACAATCGCTTCGCGCATGTCGTCATACGCCCGGCAAGATGCGACGTTTTTGGGCTAAACATTTTGCATTCAGGGAAAAGACTGAGCCTCTGAATATCCAGAAATGTTTCCACTTCCTCTGCCCCACCGCGAGCGCGACGTAGGCGCCGCCCTTCAACATGAACGTTGAGTTCGCCCCGGCCAACATGTCTCCAAAGATCGACGCGCACGAATTCGTCGATCCGGTTGCGGAGCGCCGTATGAACCTGATCGATGGCGGTTAGGGTAGGTCCGGCCGCTAGAACAGTTTCACGAATCTCACTCGCAAGATGAATGTTCTGTAGGAGATACGAGATTGTCCGTCGCGCAGCTTCTTCACGATCGAACTGCGCCACCGCCTCCCAATGCCCTTCTGGATTCAAAGTCTGAAAGCACTCAGGGCCAATCATTCTGATCACATGCTCGTCCGGAAACCACGCGATCTTTCCGTTCCTTGAAAACTTCGGCGCGCGCGGTGAACAGCACGGGCACGGTGCATGTCTATCGGGCGCTTGATGGCTTTCGGGCAGATCGAACGTGCCCAGGTAGACGATACGAGCCCCAGCCACCGGCTTTGCATGAGTGTGGTGCCGCCACGTATGCGGTTCACCCGTCTTCTTAATGTGCTCTTTGATTTCACGAAGCACCGCTTCGGCTGCATCGCGAGTTCTATAGAAGGGTTTCGGATCAAAGAATTCGTCAGGGATATCCAATTGCAGAGACATTGCGAATCGCGCCCCTATCTGGTCTAGGTGATGCGCCTGAACATGCCCCTTTGGGGTTCTTCTGATTCGGCCATTGAGCAAGATGGCCGATTCGTGGTCGTTCGGGGAGCTTTTTTCGACTTATCGCCAGAATCTTTTTACCGATTCGCTATCGCTTGCCGCAGCTGATCGCTGGCAGACGGGTCGCCCTTGCTCCATCAGATCGACAAGGCCGGGGTAGCTGATCGCCTCAATCATCTCAACGCGCTGGCTCAAGATGCCTTGCGGCACGACGCCATAAAGCCCCGTCGTGCTTCCCTTTGTGTGCCCCAGCAACGGCGCAAACGTCTCATCCATGAACCCCGCGCGTCGGAACGCGTCGGCGGCAGAATGCCGGAAGGAGTGAAAATTCCGGCTCTTGTCTACCTTCACGCCAATGTCCTGGAAGTAGCCCGCGAAGAAGCGCGACGGCGTCCGCGAAAAGTGTCCCCGCGTGTCCGGCTCAAGTTCTGGAAACAGTTGCGTCTCGCCGCGCGCCACCATGCGCTTATGGTAGTTGATGAAACCCAGTTCGATTAATCGTGAGTGCACCGGCACAACGCGCGCGCTGCCGGCCGTTTTGACCGACTTGCCGTCCGCCCCTTCCGGCGTCACGTGCAAAATCCAGACGCCATGCAGCTGCCGAACGTCGCTGGTCAGCAATTGCGCCAATTCGCCCAGCCTGGCGCCGCTGTAGGCCGCGAGGTAGGGAAGCCAGTAACGCCAATCTCTAACAGCGACGTCGCCCGGCAAGTGTTCCTGTTTGTCGCCCCGGCAACGACGAAAGAGCGGTGACGAAAAGATCGTTTTAAGTTCGTCACCCGACCAGGGATAGACCGTCCGCTTCTCCTTATCGACGGTCAGGAACATGCCCCGGCAGGCGTCGGCCTCGATGTATTCGTTATCGAACAGCCATTGGCAGAACGGCGCGATCGCGCTCAGATATCGATTGGTCGTGCGGACGCTGATGACCGGCTTGCCTACCGTCGCGTTCGCCTCGATGACTTTCTTAAAGCTCATGCCCTGAAATTCTTTGATCGAGGTCGCCTTGCGCGGCCAGGACGCAAGGGCATGCTTCCAACTACGGACCGACTTCCGGGTGATCGCCGTTACGTGCGCGGTCTCCCCGACGTGCTCAAAGAACAGCTTCGCAATTCCCAAATTCTGCGCCCAGGTGTCGGCGCTCACGCGACCGCTTTGCTCGACCTGGTAGCGCGCATACAATTCCGCGAGGGTTTCGCCTGGCGCCGCGTGCTTCCGGCCCATGGTGGGGTCAACCGGCGCGACTACCGGATCAGCCGGCGCGCCGGTCCAATTGCCCTGGTCGCGTTCCTGGGCGCGCTCCAAGGCCTGTATTTCGGCCCGCTGCAGGCGTTGGCAAAGCTCGCGGTAGGCCGCGGAGCCTTTTTCGATCAACAGCCGGTCGCGCTGGATCACGTCATCGGCCGCCCATTCGATCAGCGCCGTCTCGCCTGCCGCCAAGTGCTTCCGGACCGCTGCCAGCTTGTGCATGCGCAGTTCTCGCGACGTAGCGCTGGCTTCCTTCATCATCTTCAGATCAAGTGCGGCGCTCAGTTGCACCAAAGGATCGTCGGACCAGGGCACGCGACCGGCCTCAATATCTGTCGCCAGCTCTTCCTGAACCGCTTGGATCGCCGCATCAGTGGGCAGGGCGGCACGCTCCAGCCGGTCTAGCTCCAGCGCCGTCGAGTAGTGCGACCAGGTTGCGCCCTGCAGATCCGCCGCGCTCGGCTCGCGCCGTGCCATCAGGGCCTCAAACTCGGCATACCAGCCGGACATGATCGGCAACGCTTTGGCCCGCGCGGCGTGAGGATCACTGGTGCCCAGGGACTTCCAGAGTTCCTTTTTTCGGAGGAACGCTTGAAGCTTCGTGGGGACGCTCACGCGGACGTAGTAGCGGGATGAACCTGGACGGCGAACAATATTTGAGGCTAAAGCCATGTTACCTTCGATGCCTGAGTCGTAACACCTAGTCGTAACAGTCGTAGGGCTTAAGTCCTTGTGATACAAGCATTTGTTGAAATCATTGAGGTTTTGGTCGGGGGAATTCTACTCCAGCTGCCCCGACCAATAAGATCAATGACTTGCCACGTCTTTTTCAGATTGAAACTTCCCAGCGATCCAAATTTGGGAAAGGGCAGGGGGAAACTTGTGACCGGTACGAAGACGGTCGTTCTGGCGCGGCAGGCTCTGCTGCTGGGGCTGGCGCTTTGTTTTGCCACCACAGTTCTGGGCCAGACGGCCGCGGCCAATCCGGCGCAGATGATTTCCGATTTTCGGCTAAAGCACGGGCAGAAGCGCGTAACCTTGGATGCTGCTCTCACACGGATTGCACACGATCAAGCCCAGGCAATGGCCGCAAAG
Organism: Bradyrhizobium sp. AZCC 1610; assembly: GCF_036924515.1. Lineage (NCBI taxonomy): Bacteria > Pseudomonadati > Pseudomonadota > Alphaproteobacteria > Hyphomicrobiales > Nitrobacteraceae > Bradyrhizobium > Bradyrhizobium sp. AZCC 1610. The sequence goes on from NZ_JAZHRR010000001.1 coordinate 3,118,702, forward strand.
GATCAACTGGATCACGACGTCCTCGGCCGATTCACTACGCGTGTCAGCCCGGCGGGCGCCGGCCGAGCCGCAGAGAACATTGCATACGGCTATGACGGTTTTCCCAAAACCCTCGACCAGTGGATCAATTCGTCAGGGCATCGAAAAAACCTGCTGCTGCCCGGCGCCACGCGCGTGGGTGTTGCCAGCGTGAAAAGCGCGAAGACCGGTCGCATGTATTGGGCCATGGTGATCGCAGGCGACTACGAGCGTCCTAAGAAGCCGAAGAGTTCGCCAAAAAGTTCACCGAAGGATTCAAAGCAGGCACATGCTGCGAAGCCTAAACCGCGCGCGGCTGAGGCCTGCCGACTGAAGATTCTCAGTATCTGCTTCTAGAGAAAGTTGCCACTTTGTGGCTTGCAATATCGTTCTCGTTATGTTCTCTTTGGTCGTTCTTCGGAGGTGACCAATGGATGTCGAGAAGCAACGGGAAATAATCCGGCTCTGGAATCGCATGCGCCGGGTCGAGGGTCCGCTCGCGGAAGAAATCCGTATCCAGATTCTTGAATGCTTTGCGCAGCGCGAGCCGCCGAGCGCGCGGATGAGCGATCGTCGGGAGGTGTTGAGCCGCGTGCGGGTTCCGACGGGTCAGGTGCATCGCATCGGCGAGCGCGGCAACAACGCAACGCTTTGACGGCTTCGCAGCTCGGCGAGGTTGATTCGGCGGCCGTCAAGATTGACGGAATCGACGCGCGGTGCATGCTGCAGCCATGTTGTCGCGTGTGCGCAATCATTTTCAAGGTGCGAAGTTCGCCCGCATGAGCAGCGGGACGTACTGCGTCATCCGCGATCTCGGGCTGGTCAAGGGCGGCAAGGGGATGCGGCACCACGAGGTGCTCGTGACCTTCAGCCTCAAGGCTGCCTGGCGGCGCGTTCGCAGGGACGTGGTCAGGACAAAGAAGAACGCTGTCTGGCTTGAACGGATGCCGGAACGTATGTCGGAGAATGCTTCGCAGCCGTAGCTGCCCAGTCAGCGCTGCGCCGCCTGCCATGCCAACAGACGATGCTCCGCCAGCGACATCGCCACCGACGTCACATAGCCGGTAACGCCAAGCAGGATGACACCGGCGAACAGGTCGGCCGAGCGGAAGGCGCGGGCCGACAGCAGCACCCAGTGGCCGAGCCCGTCGAGGCCGGCCAGGATTTCGCAGACCACCGACAGGATCAGCGCTACCGTCAGGCTGAGGCGCATGCCGGCGAGAATGTCGGGGCTGGCGGAGGGCAGCGCGATCTTGAAGGTCACGGCGAGCCGCGACATCTGCAACGACCGCGCCACCTCGTAGAGCCGGGGTTCGACCGCCGCAAAACCATGGATGGTCGCCAGCATGATCGGCCAGATCGCGCCGAAGGCGATCACGAACAGCGCCATCGCCTGCGTCAATCCGAGCATGGCGATCGCAACCGGAATGATCGCCGATACCGGGAGCGGCCGCAAAAACTCCAGCGAGGGCGCGACATAGGTCCGCATCGTGCGCGACGATCCGATGATTGCGCCGATGGCGATGCCGGCGATGGAGGCGGCGAGCCAGCCATAGGCCATGTGTTCGAGCGTGCCCGCGAGCTTGCTCCAGAGGTCGCCTGCGGAAAATCCGCGCACCAGCGAGGCCCAGGCGCGGTCCGGTCCCGGCAGGAACACCGGCGAGACCAGTTTCAAATTGGCGATCAATTGCCAGAGCGCAATGAAGCCGGCTGCTATCGCAAAGCTTGCCACGCGCCAGACGATCGCTGTGCGGTTCATGGGCTGTCTCCACTCAACGCGGCACGGCCGAACAGGCGGTGCTGGGCCACGGTCAGAAGCACGTTCAGCGCGTAGCCGATGATGCCGATCCAGACCAGATAGGCCAGCATCAGGTCGGGACGCAGCGCCTGCTGCGCCAGCATGATGCCGGCGCCGAGGCCGAGCGGGTTGATCGCGATTTCGACGGTCACGGCGACGATCAGGGCAATGCCGGCCGACAGCCGAAAGGCGACGAAGATCCGCGGCAATGCGGCCGGGATGATGATCTTCCAGACCCGCTGCGCCGGCGGCAGCCGCAGCGCGCGCGACACCTCCATCAGCCGCGGCTCGATGCTGCGCACGGCCGCGCGCGACAGGATCAGAATCGGCCAGACGCAGGCGAACGCCACGATCACGATTTCCATGCGATAGCCGAAGCCGAGCGCGATCAGCGCGATCGGCAGCAGTGCGATCGAGGGTATTGGACGGATCGCCTCGACGGTCACTTCCATCAGGCGGTTGAGGGTATCCGAAATTCCAACAGGCGATGCCGAACGCCAGGCCAATGAGGGTGCCGATGGCGAGGCCCGTGAACGCCGAGAACAGCGTGTCGCGCGTCGCCGTCAGGATCGAGAAATCGGCGAAGGCGCCGAAGAGCGCCATGACGATTTCGCTCGGCGGCGCAAGGCTGTCGCTTTGCAGATGGGTGGCGCGCGCCCAGACCTCGAACGCCACCAGCACCGCGAGCGGCAGCACCAGCGCCTTGGCGGAATTGGCCGTCACTGCTCGGTCGCCTTGATGAAGTCGAACAATTGCCGCCGCAGCCGCAGGAATTCGGGATGCTCGCGGGTCGACAATTGATCGCGCGGGCGCGGCAGGTTGACCGAAAGCTCGATGCCGATCCGTCCCGGATGCGGCAACAGGCCGATGACGCGGTCACCGAGATAGATGGCTTCGTCGAGGTCGTGGGTCACGAAGATCACGGTGGCGCCGCTGGCCGCCACCAGCGACAGCACCTCGTCCTGCAAGCCCTGCCGCGTCATCGCGTCCAGCGCGCCGAACGGCTCGTCCATCAGAAGCGTCTTCGGCTCCTGAGCGAGGCAGCGGGCGATCTGCAGGCGCTGCTGCATGCCACCGGACATTTCGGCGGGATATTTGCTCGCGTGGCCGGGCAGGCCGACGGTGCGCAGCAATTCCTCGATGCGGGCAGGGCGCTCGGATGACGGCATGCCGCCCGCTTCCAGCGCCAGCGAGACGTTGCCTGCCGCGGTACGCCACGGCAGCAGCGCCTTGCCGTAGTCCTGGAACACGATCGCGATCTCGCGGCGCGGCTCGCGCATCGACTGGCCGTCGAAATTCACCTTGCCGCTGGTCGGCTGGTAGAGCCCTGCCGCCAGACGCAGCGCCGTGGTCTTGCCGCAACCGGACGCGCCGACGATGCAGAGGAATTCGCCGGGACGAACGCCGAGGCTGAGATTTTCGATGATGGTCTTGCCGCCGAGTACGAGCGTCACTCCGTCAAATGCGATCTGCGGCGCAGGGATGCCGGGTACGGCTTCGAGGCGTTTTGCGGCGCTTGCCATGATTCAACTCTCGCTGCCGGGAGGATAGACGAAATTGAGGGTCGAGCGCAGATGTGCTTCCAGCATCGTCTGCGAGCCGGGAATATCGCGCGCGATCGCCCGATCGGCCAGCAATTGATGCGCGCGCACGAATTTCTTGCCGCTATCGACCGAGCGCATCATCATGCGGCGGTAGCGGTAGGCCTGGTCGTAGAGATCGGAATGGGCTGCCAGCAAACGCTTCGAGCCGCACGCCGCCAGCAGGGCAGTGTGAAAGCCCTTGTGCAGCCGGTCGAAATCCTCCGCGCCCTCGCGGAATTCATCGCCGGTCCGCTCGATATGGCGGCGCATCTGGTGCAATGCGCTGACGATACCGGCCTCCCAGGCATCGTCGCCGTGGATGATCGCCAGCCGAATGGCCTCGACCTCGACCGCCGTGCGCATGCAGGTGATGTCGAGCAGATCCTCGCGGCTGACGTCGGCGACGCGAAAGCCGCGCTGTCCGATGCTGACGATCAGCCCGCGCGACATTAGCCGCGACAAGCCCTCGCGCAGCGGCGTGGCGCCGATCTCGTAGCGCTGGACCAGATCGACGATGCCGAGTCGCGATCCCGGCGCCAGATGACCGGCCAGGATGTCCTGCTCGACCAGCACGGCTGCGCGCTCGCTCAGCGTGGCGGCCTCGGTCACCAGTCGGCTCGGTTGGCGCTCGGAGGCCGGCATCGCGAAATCCTCTACTTCAGGACCAGCTTCGACGTGTCGAGCTTGGATTGCAGCATCTTCTGCGACGACATCACTTCGATCCACCAGCCGAGTTGCTCGGGCTTCAGCGCCGGTTCGGAGCGGTTCGGCGGCGTCGCCTTGACCAGCTCGATCGGCTGCTTGGTGAATTTTGAGATCGAGGTCGATGCCTTTTCGCGGTCGTTGTTGACGATGACCGCGGACTCGGCGATCGCGTCGCGGAATTTCTTGATGGCCGCGGCGTTCTTGTCGGCCCATTCGCGCGAGGCCGCGTAGAAGATGATGGGGTCGGTGCGCGCCAGTTCGACCGCGTAGCGTGCGCCGACCGAGCCCAGTCCGGCATTGGTCATCCGCGTCACGAACGGTTCGGCGGTCAGCACGGCATCGACGCCGCCCGACTTGATGATATCGGCCATGGTCGGGAAGGTGACCTCGACGAAATTGACGCCCTTGGGATCGACGCCTTTCTCCACCAGCCATTTCACGAACAGCACGTGCAGGAAGGCGTTCAGGCCGGGCGCGCCGACCTTCTTGCCGACGAAATCCTTCGGCTCCTTGATGGTGATGCCGTTGCGGACAAAGGCGGTGATGTTGCCGTTCGACACAGGGCTCATCACGGTTGCGCCGGCAATCGCAACGAGATCGAGGCCGCCATCGGCCGCCTGCAGGAACACGGTCGAGGTCGGCCCGCCGATCTGGATCGAGTTCGACAGGATCGCCGCCGGGATATTCGAGTTGATGCCGATCGGCGTCATCTCGACGTCTAGCCCGTGCTTTTTGAAGATGCCTTCGTCGATGGCCACCATCGCCGAGGCGCAGTCCGAGGTCGCCGTGCAGCCGACCTGGATCTTGGCTTGCGCAAAGGCGGTGCCAGTCAGCGCCACGCTGACCGCAAGGGCGGCAAGGACCTTTTTCACTACATTCTCCCCAATATACATTTTTCTGTCTTGTTTATCGATATTTTTTTTGATCATATATTTCATCGGAAAACAAGGGGTCATCCAGTGAAACTCGCGACATTCAAATCCGGCGGACAGGAAAAGATCGGAATCGTGCATACGGGCGATACGCTTCTGTTCGATCTCGCAGCCGCCGTTAACCGGAGCGGAAGCGCCAGCCCGGCCTTCGCATCGATGCTGGCATTGATCGACGCCGGAGGCGGCGCGCTCGAACAGGCAGCCCAGGTGTTCGACAAGCACGGCAAGGACGCGAGCCTGTCGGTACCGGTGCAGACCGCCGAGATTCTCGCGCCGGTCCCGGAGCCGCGGCAGATGCGCGATGGCATGTCGTTCCCGCTGCACATCCTGCAAGCCCCGCGCGGGCAGCTCAAGCTTGCCGCGCGCGCCAAGGGCGACATGGCGGAACTGGCGCGGATCGAGGCCGAGCCGCTTGGCGAGCTGCCGGAGATCTACCGCAAGCAACCGATCTACTACATCACCAACCGCTTCAGCGTCCGCGGCACCAACACCACCGTGAAGTGGCCGCGCTACAGCCAGGTGATGGATTACGAACTCGAATTCGGCATCATCACCAAAAGCAAGGGCGCCAACATCTCCGCCGCCGAGGCCAAAGACCACATCTTCGGCTATACGATCTTCAACGACTTTTCCGCCCGCGATGCCCAGCGCATCGAAATGGAAGGCCGGCTGGGGCCGGCGAAAGGCAAGAGTTTTGACGGCGGCAATGTGATGGGGCCGTGGATCGTCACGCCGGACGAGATCGGCGATCCCTACAAATTGAAGATGGAAGCGCGCGTCAGCGGCGAGAGGCGCTCGCAAGGGGTAAGCGAGGGCATGCTATTCTCGTTCGAGGAGATCATCGCCCACGTCAGCAAGGACGAGACCCTGATGCCCGGCGAATTCATCGGATCCGGCACTGTCGGCAATGGCTGCGGCCTCGAGCTCGGCTGGTATCTCGAGCACGGCGACACCATCGAACTCGAAGTCGAAAAGATCGGTATTTTGAAGAACCGGGTTGAGCGGCAATAGCTGCCCCCGGATACGTCAGCAAAACAAGAAACACCAGCGAGGAAACGCCATGGCGCGCAAGTTGATCGATATCTCCGTTCCCCTGCAAAACGACGTGCCGGCCGATCCGCCCGGCAATCATCCGACCATCCAGTATATCGATCACCAGCAGGGCCTGCCGCGGATGCTGCAGTTCTTCGACGGGCTGAAGGCGGAAGACCTGCCGGACGGGCAGGGCTGGGCGGTCGAGCAGGTATCGCTCTCCACCCACAACGGAACGCATCTCGACGCGCCCTGGCACTTCCACCCCACCATGAATCGCGGCGAGCGCTCCTGGACCATCGACGAGGTGCCGCTGGAATGGTGCCTACAGCCGGGCGTGAAGCTCGACTTCCGGCATCTTCCGGACGGCTATGTCGCCACCGCCAAGGACGTCGAAGCCGAACTGAAGCGGATCGGCCATACGCTGTCGCCGCTGGAAATCGTCGTGGTCAACACCAGCGCCGGCGTCAAATATGGAAGGCCCGATTACGTCACCTCCGGGTGCGGCATGGGCTACGAGGCGACGATGTATCTGTTGGAGCGCGGCGTGCGGCTGACTGGCATCGACGGCTGGAGCTGGGATGCGCCGTTCATCTACACGGCGAAGAAATATGCCGAGACTGGGGATGCCAGCCTGATCTGGGAAGGCCACAAGGCCGGCCGCCACATCGGCTATTGCCACATCGAAAAGCTGCACAATCTCGAACAACTGCCGTCGACCGGATTCATGGTGTCGTGCTTCCCGGTGAAGATCGAGCGCGCCTCGGCGGGCTGGACCCGGGCGGTCGCCATTCTCGACGGCTGATGGCTGCACGCGACAACAACAAAAACAGGGAGAGCACGGATGACGGATTTGTGCACGCCCCCGCTGCGGGGATGCTTCTGCTGTGGCCCATCAAGTTCGTCGCGTTCCGCAGCAAGCCGGCGCGGCTTCATGTTCGGCGCCGGCGCGCTGGCGCTGACAACAGCGGCAGGTAGCAGCCGGGCAACGGCACAAACCGTCGACACAAAACCGTTCCGGATTGACGTCCATCATCATCTGTCGCCGCCGACCTATGTGACCGCGTCGAATGATAGTGGCTTCGGCGATCCGTTGATGAAGAACTGGAGCATCGAGAAATCGCTGGCCGACATGGATAGAGCCGGCATCGCCACCGCGATGCTGTCCGTGACCACGCCCGCGGTCAATTTCACCACGGGCGAGAACGCGCGAAAGCTCTGCCGCGAGTCGAATGAATATGCGGCGAAGCTTGTTGCGGATTATCCCGGACGGTTTGGCAATTTCGCAAAGCTGCCGCTCACCGACGCCGAAGGCAGCCTGCGCGAACTGACGTATGCGCTCGACACGCTCAAGGCCGACGGCATCGCCTTGATGACGAGTTACGGCGACAAATGGCTCGGCGATCCGCTGTTCCTGCCCGTGATGGAGGAGCTCAATCGCCGCAAGGCGTTGGTCTACACCCATCCGACGGCGGCCAATTGCTGCGTGAACCTGGCGCCGACGCAGCCGCCCGTCATGATCGAGTTCGGCACCGACACGACGCGCACCATCGCCGACATCATCTTCTCCGGCAATGCGCGGCGGTTTCCCGACATCCGCTGGATCTTCTCCCACGCGGGCGGGACCATGCCGTTCCTGATCGAACGCTTCGTCCGCCATCCGCTGCTGGCGCCGAAGGCCAAGGAGACGGTGCCCGACGGCACGCTCACCGAGCTGAAGCGTTTCTTCTACGACACCGCGCAGACCTCCAACCGCGGCTCGATGTCGGCGCTGGCGGCGATCATTCCGCCGTCGCAGATCGTGTTCGGAACGGACTTCCCGTACCGGACCGGCGGCGATCATGTGAAGGGGCTGCGCGAGGCGGGCGTGTTCACGGAAGAACAGATAGCGGCGATCGAGCGCGGCAATGCGCTTAAGCTGTTACCGCGACTCGCAAGCTAGTTGTCATGTCGCGAAGCGATCCGCAAAATGGAAAAGGCGCGCCGGATTGTCCGGCACGCCTTTGATCTTGTCTCCGATCCCCGCCTCAGGCGACGACGATCGGCCTATATCACCACCTGCAGACGCGGGCGCCGTAGGCGTTCCACCAGCAGCGCGGACCAGGGCGTACAATAACGGGCCCGCCATAGAAGCCTCGGCCTCGGCCGCGATAGAAGCCACGACCGCCGCCGCGATAGAAGCCACGGCCACCGCGATAGCCTCCTCTGCCGCCTCGGTACGCCTCTGCCGGCGAAGTCGTCGCGCCAACCAGAATGGCAGAGCTGCTCGCCACGTAGACGAACAACAAAGCCAACGCTGCAAGGCAGCGGGTCAGGATATTGTAGCGTTTAGCCATTCGAGAATCTCCCGGTCACTTCCAAGCATCTGGACTTCGGCACTGTCCCACTTAGACGCGCGAGAAAGCCTTCGGTTCAGATGCGGCAAGACAATATTTTCACTAAGGTTCTTTCGGGGTCGGGACTTTATTAAGGAGGGCAGGTAAGGTCAAGTTACCGTCGGATTGGCCAGCATTCTTGCGTTGCGCCGTTCATCTTCCTGAATGCTTGCTGAACGCCGATGATTGTGCGTTGCAGAATTTGGAGAGAAGCTACGGCACGGCCACGCCAGCATCTTGATGTCGACACGATCTCCATTTTTCAGCGCACGATGAATCCCCGCCTTAACGAGTACCCATGTCCAAAAAACACACTTATGTCCTTGGCCTGAACACTTATGACCATGATGTGAGCGCCTGCCTGTTGCGCGACGGCGCCATCGTGTTTGCGATCGCCAAGGAGCGGATCACGCGGGCCAAGCACGCATCGGGCTTCTACAAGGAAGTGATCGATTATTGCCTCGAGGCCGAAGGCATTACGCTCGACGACGTCGATCTCGTGGTGCGCAATTGCTACATCCTGCCGGTCCCGGAAATGGAGGAGCGGCTGGTCTATTTTGACGCGCCGGGCTTTCTGCCGGATTTCGAGCGGGGCGACGCGGCCAAGCATCCGCTGTATCTGTCGCGTCAGGACAAGGTGGTCACGATCTCCCATCATCTTGCGCACGCCTACAGCGCGTTCGCGGTGTCGCCGTTCGAGGATGGCGTCGTGATGATCGTCGATGGCGTCGGCAGCTACCGCTCCGACGTCATGGAAGCCTTTCCCGCCAGCGACACGGCGACGCCGCTGGCACGCGAGTCCGAGAGCTACTACAAGTTCAGCGGCACCGCGCTCGAATGCCTGAAAAAGGTCTGGATGGAGCCCGACCGCGGCTTCCTCAGCGACGAATTCTACAACATGCCCGGCCTCGGTGCGCTCTACAGCCGCGCCTCGACCTACATCTTCGGCGACTGGAACAAGTGCGGCGAGCTGATGGGATTGGCGCCCTATGGCCGCCGCGATCAGGTCAAGCATCTGCTCGAAATGACCGACGGCCAGCTGCAGGTGCCGCACTGGACCGCTGAGTTCAAGCAGCCTTACGTGTTCGAACCCGGCAGCAACTGGGAAAAGAGCCCTGCGATGCGGCACTGGGAAGATCTGGCCTGGCGCACGCAGGACGACACCGAAAACGTCCTGCTTGCCCGAGCCCGCTGGTTGCGCGAAACCACCGGTGCGAAGAACCTCTGCATGGCCGGTGGCGTGGCGCTGAATTGCGTGGCGAACGGCCGGGTCGCCCGCGAAGCCGGATTCGAAAACGTCTGGATCCAGCCCGCGGCGGGCGACGACGGGATCGCCATTGGCTGCGCCTATTACGGCTGGCTCGAAATCCTGAAGCAGCGCCGCGGCTTCGTGATGGATCATTCCTATGTCGGCAGGCGCTACAGCGATCAGGAAGCCGCCAAGGAATTGCAGAAATTCCTGGTGCGGATCCAGGTCGATGCCGTCAAGAGCGAGAACGTCTGCCGCGATACGGCAAAGCTGCTCGCCGATCAGAAAGTGATCGGCTGGTTTCAGGACCGGTCGGAGTTCGGACCACGAGCGCTCGGCAACCGCAGTCTGCTGGCCGATCCGCGCAAGCCCGAAATGAAGGATATCCTCAACAGCCGCGTCAAACACCGGCAGGCGTTCCGGCCGTTCGCGCCGATCGTGCTGGCCGAGCGCATGAAGGAGATCTTCGAAGGCGAGGAGGACTCACCCTTCATGCTGATCGCCAAGCCGGTTCGTCCCGAGTGGCGGGACAGGATTCCTGCGATCGTGCATGTCGACGGCACCGCGCGGGTGCAGACCGTGCGCGAAGAAACCAATCCGATGCTTTACCGCCTGCTAAAGGAATTCGAGGCGCTGACCGGTGTTCCCGTGCTGATCAACACCTCATTCAATATCAAGGGCGAGCCGATCGTGGAAACGCCGCAGGATGCCGTGAACTGCTTTCTGACCACGGGCGTCGATCATCTGGTCATCCACGACACGATCGTGTCGAAGACCGCCATGCACAAGGTGGTCGCGCCGCTGGTCAATATCTACACCGACGTGCGGATGCTGGTGGCGTCGACAGCGCAGCCGGCCTGAACCGGCTGCCGGAGACCAGCCGGGAGCCGCTCAGGCGGCTTTCGGCGCCGCCGGCTTGAGCGGCTTGTCCTGCCGCTTCGACCAGGAAATGTAGTAGGCGACGACGGTCATGATCGCGATGCCGGTCACGCTGACGAGGATCTGCACGAGCAGCGAGCCTGAGCTCATCGATAGTTGGAAATGCCCGACAAAGGACAGGAACACGCCGACGCAGAAAACCGCGAGTGATTGCTGGCCGCAGACGATCAGCGGATCGAAAATCTTCCACTCCAGGCCCGGCCACTCCTTGGGCACGAAACGGATGACCAGGATCACGATCACCACGAAGTGCAGGAAGCGATAGGGCGCAAGGTTGGTCTTGTCGTTGGGGTTAAAGGTCGAATACAGCCACTGCGGGAACATATCGCCGAACGTCGGAAACTTGCCGGCCATAGTCATGACCAAAGCGAAGATCATGTAAGCGATGCAGAAATACAGCGTGATCGGCGAGTTGATGATGTGCAGGTTCTTGCGGGCGCCGCCGAGCGCGCACCATGCGCCGAACACGAACAGCACCTGCCAGGCGAACGGATTGAAGTACCAGGTGCCGACCGGATAGGCGGACAGGTTCCAGCCGGTCTGCCGAGACACCAGCCACAGCGCGATTGCAGCCAGCATGGTCAAGTTGGGCTGGCGCAGCATGAACCACAGCACCGGCGGGAACAGACCCATCAGCACGATGTAGAGCGGCAGCACGTCGAGATTGACCGGCTTGAATTTCAGGAACAGTCCCTGCCGGAGCGTTTCGGTCGCGTTATCGATCAGGCCGACGACGTTGAAGTCGTTGACCAGTTGGGAATCGCCAAAACGCAATGCGAGATAGCTGATCGAGGCGATATAGATCACGAACAGGATGATGTGGGCGACATAGAGCTGCCAGACCCGCTTGGTCAGCCGCGTGGCGCCGACGATGAAGCCGCGTTCCAGCATCATCCGGGCGTAGACGAAGGAGGCGGTATAGCCGGAAATGAAAACGAACAGGTCGGCGGCGTCGCTAAACCCGTAATTGCGGGTGGTGATCCAGTTCACGACATTGTCAGGGATATGATCCAGGTAAATCGCCCAGTTCGCGACTCCGCGAAACAGGTCCAGCCGGAGGTCGCGTCCTTTGTCGGGAAGGGTGGCGTTGATTTTCATGGATGCCGCTTCGCAGTGATGCTTTCGGGAGGATGGCGCCGCAACACGGGGTCCCGGGCGCCGGATAGCCCTGGATTGTCACAGTACGGCATAATCACTATACCGGTACGGAAATGGTACATCCGGATTTCTGGAATCACCCATCAAATTTCCTGAGAGGTGTGTCTATACTATCCCGGCCGTTTCCACCAACCGCTACCATGTCGCATACGCTTAAGGACCCGAACCATCCATGACCGCACGCATTTTTAAGCCCGCCAAAAACGCGATGCAATCGGGCAGGGCCAAGCCCCAGGAATGGCAGCTCGATTACGAGCCCGAGCAGCCCCGGGCCGTCGAGCCGCTGATGGGCTGGACCTCGTCGGGCGACATGAAGCAGCAGCTCACCTTGCTCTTCGATACCAAGGAAGACGCGATCGCCTATTGCGAGCGCAGGGGCATTGCCTACCAGGTGATCGAGCCCAAGGATTCGGTGCGACGGCCGGCCGCCTACGCCGACAATTTCGCCTTCAAGCGCGTCGAGCCCTGGACGCATTAAAGCGTTTTCCAGCGAAGTGGCGACCGGTTCGCGTCAAGAAAACGCGTCAAACCAAAAATCTAGAGCCCCGTTCCGATCCCATCGGAACGGGGCTCTAGAAGCCTGAGCGGCGCTTCCCGGTCGCTCGACGCGGGGAGTTGCGGCGCGGGTTACGGCGCCGGGTCGGATGCTGCCGGATAGTTGGGGATCGGCAGCGGCGCGTCCTTTGCGACGCCAAGCACCGGGAAGGTCCTGATGTTGCGCACTTCAGGCATCGCGGAAAACTGCAGAAGCTGCTGGTGCATGCCCTCGACGTTTCGCGCCACGCATTTGAGCAGATAGTCGGCGTCGCCCGAAATCCGCCAGGACTGCAGCACGAGCGGCGCCGCCGCGATCGATTTTTCGAACGCCTGCAGCGGGGCCTGGGCTTGGCTCTGCAACTGGATCAGGACGAAGGAAATGACTTCGTAGCCCAAGAGCGTTTCGTCGAGCGTGGCTCTGACAGCGCTGACATAGCCGCGCTCGCGCAGTGCGCGAACCCGCCGCCGGCATGGCGGCTCCGAGATGCCGACCCTATCCGCCAGTTCGTTGTTGCGGATGCGTCCATCCCTCTGCAGCTCGGATAATATCCTCAGGTCGATGTCGTCGAGGGGGTGGCGTTCCGTCATGGGCTATTCTTGGGCTCCTCTTGGGCACCTCATCGGCGCTCCGGTCTGCCGGGCGCCGGCAGGTCGGAGGAGGGCGCGCGTTTGGTTCGGGCCGGGTCAGGTGTAGTTCCGGGGGCGACGCTCGATAGCACCAGCTTTTCGTGAGCGGCGACGATGGCCTCCTTGGTGAGCCGCCCGCCGGGCCGGTACCAGGTGGTGAGGCCGGTCAACAAAGCCAGGATCGCAAATGTCGCCACCTGGATGTCCACGACTTCGAATTCGCCTTCGGCGACGCCTTGGCTGAGAATTTCAGCCAGCCGCCGCTCATAGGCACCGCGCAGCGCCACGATCTCTTCGTAATTCTTCGGTTCCAGGCTTCGCAGCTCGGAATTGGCGATGAAGACCTCGCGCTTCCTGGTCATGTGATAGGTGACGTGGAAGGCTGTGAAGGCGCGGAGTTTGTCGACCGGTCGCTGTTTGCCCTGCAGGGCGCGATCGAGCTGGCGAAGCAATTCGTTGATGTGGTCCCGTATCAGCTCGAACAGCAATTCCTGCTTGGTCGAGATGTGGTTGTAGAGCGATCCCGACTGGATCCCGACCTCGGCGGCGAGCTGACGCAAACTCATGGCCGCGTAGCCGTGCTCGAAGATCAGGCGCAGCCCGGCTTTGCGGATCGCCTCCATTGTCTTGGGGCCGTGAGAACCGATCGTCCGCGCCATAGGGCCTCTAAAGGTAGGCATTTCGCCGCCATGGAAACGAGCGGTCGATCGTATAATTCTGGCATGAAATGATAGTAATTTCAATCGCCTGTAGTCCTCATTCGAGCCCTGGCAGGTTCCACTTGCAGGTAAGTTAAAAAAACGTATGATCGTTTAATTCAGGAAGACATGGGGGAAATGATGGCCTCAAACAGGGCGCTGCTTCTCAATTTCGATCTCGGCGAGACCGCGGATGCGATCCGCGAGACGGTGCATGCCTTTTCACAAAACGAAATCGCGCCGCGCGCGGCCGAAATCGATCGCAGCAATCAGTTTCCGCGCGACCTCTGGCCCAAGATCGGCGCGCTTGGCCTGCACGGCATCACGGTCGAGGAGGAGTATGGCGGCACCGGCTTGGGCTATCTCGAGCACTGCATTGCGGTCGAGGAAATATCGCGGGCCTCGGCCGCTGTCGGGCTGTCGTATGGCGCCCATTCCAACCTCTGCGTCAACCAGATCCGCCGCAACGGCAATGAGACGCAGAAGCGCAAATACCTGCCAAAGCTGATCTCGGGCGAACATGTAGGTTCCTTGGCGATGTCGGAGCCGGGCGCCGGCAGCGACGTGGTGTCGATGAAGACCCGCGCCGACAAAAAGGGCGACCGCTTTGTGCTGAACGGCAACAAGATGTGGATCACCAACGGCCCGGTGGCCGACACGCTGGTGGTCTACGCCAAGACCGATCTCGAGGCCGGCCCGCGCGGCATGACCGCCTTCATCATCGAAAAGGGCATGAAGGGATTTTCCACCGCGCAGAAACTCGACAAGCTCGGCATGCGCGGCTCCGACACCTGCGAACTGCTGTTCGAGGATTGCGAGGTCCCGGAGGAGAACGTGCTGAGCGAGGTCGGCCGCGGCGTCAACGTGCTGATGAGCGGCCTCGACTACGAGCGCGCGGTGCTGGCGGCTGGTCCGATCGGCATCATGCAGGCCTGCATGGACGTGGTGCTGCCTTACGTGCACGAGCGCAAGCAGTTCGGCGAGCCGATCGGCAGCTTCCAATTGGTGCAGGGCAAGATCGCCGACATGTACACCACGATGAACGCCTCGCGGGCCTATGTCTATGCGGTGGCGAAAGCCTGCGACCGCGGCGAGACCACGCGGGAGGACGCGGCCGGCGCGATCCTCTACGCGGCGGAAAAAGCCACCCAATGCGCGCTCGACGCCATCCAGTTGCTCGGCGGCAACGGCTACATCAACGACTATCCGACCGGGCGGCTGCTGCGCGACGCCAAGCTCTACGAGATCGGCGCCGGCACCAGCGAAATCCGCCGCATGCTGATCGGGCGGGAATTGTTTGAAAAGACCGCCTGAACTTCACATTCGGGCCAAGATGGTACAGGCTGCCGCATCGCCTTCGAACATTCCGTTCCGGCCATTCCGAAGCAATCCAGGGCACTCCAGCATCCAAAGAAAACGCCGATCATGCAGCTTCATTCCACCATCGATCCCACATCCCAAGAGTTCGCCCGCAACGCCGACGTGATGCGCGCCCTCGTGGCTGAACTGCGAGAGAAGCTCAAAGTGGTCGCCGGCGGCGGCGGCGAGACGTCGCGCAAGCGGCATACCTCGCGCGGCAAGATGCTGGCGCGCGAGCGCGTCGACCTGCTGGTCGATCCCGGCACCGCCTTTCTCGAATTGTCGCCGCTTGCCGCCAATGGCCTCTATGGCGGTGACGTCCATTCCGCCAGCGTCATCACGGGCGTGGGGCGTATTTCGGGCCGCGAATGCGTCATCGTCGCCAATGACGCCACCATCAAGGGCGGCACGTACTATCCGATGACCGTGAAGAAGCATCTGCGCGCGCAGGACATCGCGCGGCAGAACAATCTGCCCTGCGTTTACATGGTCGATTCCGGTGGTGCCTTCCTGCCGATGCAGGACGATATATTTCCCGACGAGCGGCATTTCGGCCGCATCTTCTATAACCAGGCGCAGATGTCCTCGCATGGCATACCGCAGATCGCCATCGTGATGGGGTCCTGCACCGCCGGCGGCGCCTATGTGCCGGCGATGTCGGACGAGAGCATCATCGTGCGCAATCAGGGTACGATTTTTCTCGGTGGTCCGCCGCTGGTGAAGGCCGCAACCGGCGAGGTGGTGAGCGCCGAAGAACTCGGCGGCGCGGACGTGCATTCCCGCCAATCCGGCGTCACCGATCATTACGCGCAGGATGACGCGCACGCGATCGGGATCGCCCGGCGCATCGTCGCCACGCTGAAGCCGCCGACGCGCGCCGCGCTCAACATGCGCGAGCCGCGGGAGCCGCTGTTTCCGGCGGAGGAAATCTACGGCGTGGTTTCCGCCGACGGCAGAAAACCGTTCGACGTGCACGACATCATCGCCCGGATCGTCGACGGCTCGGAGTTCGACGAGTTCAAGAAACTCTATGGCACGACACTGATCTGCGGCTTCGCCCATATCTGGGGCTATCCGGTCGGCATCATCGCCAACAACGGCATCCTGTTCAGCGAGAGCTCGCTGAAGGGGGCGCACTTCATCGAACTGTGCTGCCAGCGCAATATTCCGCTGGTGTTCCTGCAGAACATCACCGGATTCATGGTCGGCAAGAAATACGAGGCCGGCGGCATCGCGCGCGACGGCGCCAAGCTGGTGACGGCGGTGGCGACCGCCGGCGTCCCGAAATTCACCGTCGTGATCGGCGGCTCCTACGGCGCCGGCAATTACGGCATGAGTGGCCGCGCCTACTCGCCGCGCTTCCTCTGGATGTGGCCGAACGCGCGCATCTCCGTGATGGGCGGCGAGCAGGCCTCCATGGTGCTCAGTCAAGTGCGCCGCGACAATATCGAGGCCAAGGGCGATAGCTGGTCGGCCGAGGAAGAGGACAAGTTCCGCAGCCCCATCCGCGCGCAATATGAACACCAGGGCAATCCGTATTACGCGACCGCTCGGCTGTGGGATGATGGTGTGATCGATCCCGCCGACACGCGGCTGGTGCTCGGCCTTGGATTGTCGGCGGCGGCCAACGCGCCGATCGAACCCACGAAATTCGGCCTGTTCAGGATGTGACGATGGACCGCTCAAAGCTCTACCGGCGTTTTCGCACGCTCCTGATCGCCAACCGCGGCGAGATCGCTTGCCGCGTCATCCGCTCGGCCCGCGTCATGGGCCTGCGCACCGTCGCCGTCTATTCGGAGGCGGATCGCGATGCCATGCACGTTGCCATGGCCGATGAGGCCGTGTTGCTCGGGCCGGCGCGGGCGCGCGACAGCTATCTCAACATTGAACGCGTGATTGAAGCCGCGCGCCAGACCGGCGCCGAGGCGGTGCATCCCGGCTACGGGTTCCTGTCTGAAAATGCCGAATTCGCGCAAGCCTGTCTGAACGCCGGGCTGGTGTTCGTCGGTCCGACCGCCGAGATGATGACGGCGATGGGCTCCAAGTCTGGCTCGAAAGCCCTGATGGAGAAGGCCGGCGTGCCGCTGGTGCCCGGCTATCACGGCGAGGCCCAGGATGAGGCGACGCTTGCAAAATCCGCCGACAAGATCGGCTTTCCGGTGCTGGTGAAGGCGTCCGCCGGCGGCGGCGGGCGGGGCATGCGCGTGGTCAATTCGGCCGGAGAACTTTCCGCTGCGATCGTCAGTGCCAAGCGCGAAGCCAAGGCGGCGTTCGGCGACGACCGCATGCTGATCGAGAAATTCGTTCAGAATCCCCGGCATATCGAGGTGCAGATCATCGGCGACAGCTACGGCAATTTGCTCTCGCTCTGGGAGCGTGAATGCACGCTTCAGCGTCGACACCAGAAGGTGATCGAGGAGGCGCCGTCGCCGACGCTTGACGCCACGCAGCGCGAGACCGTCTGCGCCGCCGCGCGCAAGGCGGCCGCCGCCGTGAACTATGTCGGCGCCGGCACCATCGAGTTCGTCTCCGATGGCAAGGAGGTGTTCTTCATCGAAATGAACACCCGCCTGCAGGTCGAGCATCCCGTGACCGAACTCATCACCGGCGTCGACCTCGTCGAGTGGCAGTTGCGGGTGGCGTTTGGCGAGAAGCTGCCACTGGCGCAAAACGAGATCAGGCTGAACGGCCACGCCATCGAGGCGCGCGTTTATGCTGAAAATCCGCAGAAGAATTTCATGCCTTCAGTGGGCCGGATCAAGACATGGCGCACGCCTGACGCCGTTGATGGACTGCGGATCGATGCCGGTTATCGCGATGGCGATGCAGTGTCGCCGTATTACGACGCCATGCTGGCCAAGGTGATCGCGTGGGCACCGACCCGGCAGGCCGCGATCGAGCGGCTCAACCGCGGCCTGGAAGAGACCGACGTCCGCGGCATCGTCACCAACATCCCCTTCCTGTCGGCGCTGGTGACACACACGGACGTGCGCGCCAACCGCATCGACGCCGGCTTCATCGAGCGCGAGTTGCAGAAGCTGACGGAATCGTCAGGCGTCGCTGGCGATCTCGTGCTTTGCGCCGCGGTCGCCGCCATCGTCAACGAGGAGCAGAAGGCGGCGCGCCAGGATTCGCCATGGCAGACGTTTGGCTGGATGCCGGTCGGAAGGCGGCAACGGGTATTCTCGTTCCGCCAGGGGCAGGGCGCCGAGCACAAGGTGGCGCTGCACTATGGCTCCGGGCCGATGACACTCTCGATCGGCAAACACGAATTTGTTTTCACGACGTCGCCGGCCGATGACGGCGGCTTCGATCTGACGATCGATGGCATGAAATCGCGCGTCGTTGCCGTGATCGAGGGCCATGAGCTTTACCTGCGCACCCGCAACGGCCGCTTCGACCTGCATTGGGTCGATCCGTTCGGCGGCGAGACCGAGGAGCTGGTCGGCGAAGACAAGATCGTGGCGCCGCTGCCGGGCACCGTAGTGGCGCTGCTGGCCGAGGAGGGCGCGACGCTGGAAAAGGGCGCTGCGATCCTGACGCTGGAAGTCATGAAGATGGAGCAGACCTTGCGCGCGCCCTTTGCCGGCGTGCTGAAGAAGATCAAGTGCAAGGTCGGCGATATCGTCAGTGAAGGTGTCGAACTTGCCGAAGTCGAACCGGCGACCGCGTGATGAGCGACAGCGTTCACATCGTCGAAGTCGGCCCGCGCGACGGGCTGCAGAACGAGAAGACCCCGATCAGCGTCGCCGATCGGATCGCGTTCGTCGACGCACTGATCGGTGCTGGGCTCAAGACGGTAGAGGTCGGGGCGTTCGTCTCGCCCAAGGCGATCCCGCAGATGGTGGGCTCGGCCGAGGTGCTGCGCGGCGTCAGCCATCATACCCAATGCGAGCTGCCGGTGCTGGTGCCGAACGAGAAAGGCTACGAGGCTTCGCAGGCGGCCGACGCCAAACTGATCGCGGTATTTGCCGCGGCGTCGGAAAGCTTTTCGCGCGCCAATATCAATTGCTCGATTGCGGAATCGATCGACCGGTTCAAGCCGGTGCTGGCTCGCGCCAAGGCCGACGGCGTCAGGGTGCGCGGCTATATCTCTACCGTGCTCGGCTGCCCCTATGAGGGCGAGATCAAGCCGCAGGCAGTGGTCGATGTCGCAAAAGTGCTGTGGGACCTCGGCTGTTACGAGATTTCGCTCGGCGACACCATCGGCGTCGGCACGCCCCTGAAGGCGCGGCAACTGCTGCGCGCCGTGGCAGGCGACGTGCCAATGGCCAATCTCGCCATGCATTTCCACGACACGTACGGCCAGGCGCTCGCCAATCTCTATGCCGGGATGGAGGAGGGCTGCCGCGTGATCGATTCCGCCGCCGGCGGCCTCGGCGGCTGCCCCTACGCCCCCGGCGCGACCGGCAATGTCGCAACCGAGGACGTGATCTACATGCTCGATGGCATGGGCGTTGCGACCGGCGTCGATATGTCAAAGCTGGTCGCGGCGACCAATGTCGTGAGCGGGCTGATCGGTCGCCCGCCGGTCAGCCGCGTGGCGGCGGCGTTGAACGCGAAGATGCGAAATACTGAAGGGCGAGCCGTCTGACATCCGATATTCGGTTTCTTCCACCAGCGCACCGCTGAATTTACTGTCAGGTATTCCATCAGCTATTTCGTCCGAAAACCGAAGTTATAGTAGTAAACCGATGCGCCGCTCCCCAAGCCGAGCACGTCCAAAAGATAGATTGTCTTCATGCTGCTTATGCCAACAAGGCGTGGGAGTTAAGCGTGAGCGCTAACAAAGCGATCAAACTTGCGGTGATCGGACGTGGTATGATCGGGTCGGCGGCTGCGCGACATTTGTCCAAAATGGGCCATGATGTTGCACTGATCGGGCCCAATGAGCCGGCAGATTATTCGCGGCATAGCGGCGTCTTTGGAAGCCACTACGATGAGGGCCGTATCACGCGGAGTTTCGATTCGGACCCATTTTGGAGGCAAGTGAACTGCGCTGCGATTTCGCGCTACGGCGAGATTTCAGCGGAAAGCGGTGTGGAATTCTACCGGGAAGTCGGCGTGCTTCACGTAGGCCCTGGCGAAAGCACGGACGTCGCTTCGGTTGGCAAAATCGCCGCTGAGGCCGGGATCCTTTGTGAAGCATATGATGATACGGGGCTCGCGGAGCGATTTCCGTTTCTGAGATCAACAGCGGGAATGCAGGGGTATTTCGAGCCGCGGAATGCCGGATACATCAGCCCGCGCCGCTTGGTCCGGGCGCAGACGATCGCGGCAGAGCGCGCCGGGGCGCGGATCATCGACGAACCTGCTCTGGGGATTTCGGAAAGCGGCTCTGGTGTGACGATCCGGACGAGATCGGGCAGTGTCGAGGCCGAGCGTGTTCTCGTTGCGGCAGGCGGGCATACCCAATCACTGCTCGGTCAATCATTGGGTTTTACGGTCTATGCGCGTACCGTGGCGATGTTTCGGCTTGGTGCGGCGGAGGTTCAACGCTTAGCCGGAATGCCGTCGATGCGTTGTTTCGGCCCCAGGGGCGAGGATCCCTATATTCTGCCGCCAATCCCCTATCCGGACGGCCAAACCTGGTTAAAGCTCGGCGGTGATCCGGTCGATCTTCCGCTCGAAAGCGAGGCGGATATCAAGGACTGGTTCAAATCGGGCGGATCGATTCACGTTGCTGATGGGCTTCAAAAGCAGATCCTTGACCGTATTCGCGACCTCAATTTCGAAGAACGCCGCGTCGTGCCTTGCATGACCACCTTTGGCGACAGGGGCCTGCCCTGCATCGGACCGCTTTCGGAGCGCGTAGCGGTGGCATTCGGCTGTTACGGCAAGAGCGCGAAATGTTCGGACGAATTGGGTCGGTTAGGTGGCATGGCGCTGCTCGGTGAGGTTAGAGCAGAGCTCGCACCCTGACCTGAGTTTTGTGTGGGTTTTCTGCAAGATATTGCGCGGTGCTTCAGGGCCCAAGAGTGCTTCAGGGCCAAAGACGCGCCAAACGCGGACGGCGAACACGTCAGCGACAAGTTCGCCGTGGTGGAAAAGAGCCATGAGTTCACCTTCATCCCCTAGCCGCCATCAATTTGGCCGCTTCAACTATCCGTGACAACGCAAGAACTTTGGGTGTGGCCGGTAACAAACCCCATCGCGGCATCGTCGTTTGAGGAAGCGGCAGACGTCGCTTTCGAGAAACCAGCCTAAACCAAAGGACGACAACCCCATGACCACCACGACCCGTATCGGCCTCGGCCTGTCTGCCGCGCTCGTTTCGCTCGGCCTTGCGTTCGCGCCGGCCGTCTTCGCTCAGGACAAGATGGGCAAGGACGATGGCATGAAGAAGGAATCGATGTCCAAGGACGCGATGAAGAAAGACGACGGCATGATGAAGAAGGACGGCATGAAGCACGACGGCATGATGAAGGACGGAATGAAAAAAGACGACGGCATGAAAAAGAACTGAGCCGCGCCGTCATTCCCTGCGACAAACGCAAAGCGTTTGCGCAAGGGAGCGATGCTTAAGCATCGGCCCCTGAGGCTCGAGATTCCCAGATGCGCCATTGCGCATCTGGGGTCTGGCGCTCACGCACCAGCCCGGAATGACGGGAGGGCTGAATCTGTCACTGGCAAGGGATGCCGGTGCGCGTTTTGCCCGATCCCTCTTGCCTACTTCTTCTTGCTCTTGCCTTTGCGCGCGGCGTAACGGGCGTCGCGCTTGGCCTTCTGCTCGGCCTCCATCGCCGCCAGTCTGGCGGCCTCTTCTTCCTTTTCGCGCGCGATCCTGGCGGCTTCCACCGCGGCGGCCTCAGCCTCGCGACGTTTCTGCTCGGCCTTTTCGGCTTCCTTGGCTTCTCTTGCCTTGGCACGCGCGGCCGCCTGGGCCTCGCGCTCGGCCTGGCGGCGCTTCACCTCGGGATCGTCGGGTCCCGGCTGAGTGCGAAACTTGTTCAGGATGTTCTGCCGCGCCTGCATCGCGGCCTTCTGGCGGTCCGCGAAGCTCGGTTCCTTGAATCCGCTCATAAAAGAGGCCTTGTCGCTTTCATTCTTGAGGTTGGACGCGCCACGCGCGCGGAATGGCGTCTAGGTAAGTGAACCCGGGGCAAAATGCCAGCGTCGAAATGGGGCCGATAGAGCAGGGGAGACTTGCGTGAATAGCAAATGGCTCAAACTGATGCCGATAAGCGGGATTTCGTCAGCCTGGCTGCTCTACGAGATGGCGACGGCGACCAAAGCCCCGAGCCGGGTGCTGGCGACCCTGCAATATGGGCCTCTCGCCTGCGCGCCGATTGGCCTGGTTGGCTCGCTGGTGATGCTCGCTTCGGAAACGTGACTGCAATCCTAGAAGCTATCGCGACGCCCACCGGGTCCGAGAACGCGTGCGACCGTCATCGCCGTCATCGCGACCCGATCCGCGATCCGCTGCGCCTCCAGCCTGTCGCGGGCTTTTTCCCTGATCATGATCTCGATCAGCTCGAGCCGCTTGGTCTCGTCGTCCGCTTGCGCCAGCAATTGCTTGTACCTGACGTAGTCGTAGCCTGTTTCCTGCTTGTCCACCGCACGCCCCGCACACGCGCTCACCCCGAACTCGCAGTGTCGATCAAGGGTTGTGAGCACGCAACGGATTTGCGCGAGTTATACCCATTTCTGCATTCATCGGGCTCGCGCACAAACCCGTGTAGTGTGAACCTGTTCACAGGGGCTGTAGCGGGTCGATCCTATTTTCCGGGCTTTCCGAACAGGAGCGACCGCCATGCCGCATAATTGGTGGACC
Source organism: Bradyrhizobium sp. AZCC 1610 (assembly GCF_036924515.1). Lineage (NCBI taxonomy): Bacteria > Pseudomonadati > Pseudomonadota > Alphaproteobacteria > Hyphomicrobiales > Nitrobacteraceae > Bradyrhizobium > Bradyrhizobium sp. AZCC 1610. The sequence goes on from NZ_JAZHRR010000001.1 coordinate 3,141,486, forward strand.
CACAAAATCGTTCTCGCCGCCGCCGTCGTCGTGCTGGCCTGCGCCATCGGTTTCGCCACGTTCGGGCTGTCCACGCCGGAGCCCGCTCTGAGCGCAGCCCTTGGTCCGGACTGGCAGTGCAGCCGGCTGGCTTTCGTCTTCACGACCTGCAGCCGGGTCAAGAATAGCCAGTCCATGCCCGTCCGCGTCGCCAAAATCCCGGTGTGCGGACGGTTGCGGACGTAATAGGGTCGGGCCGGAAACGGAGTTGGCCAGAACCGGAGCTTCCCATGCAAAAACTGTCTCGTGTTATGGTGGCCGTGTCGGCGGCGGCTCTCGTATTCCTGCCTGCCGGAGCCGCGCTGGCGCAGGGCGCGCCTAGCGGCGGGACCACGCCTGCGGCAACGTCCACTGCCGCGCCGGAAACCACGGCTCCTGAAAAGGAGAAGGCGGCGCCGAAGAAAAAGAAACCGGCCAAGATGACCCGGCAGCAGGAGATCGACCGTTCGGTCGACCGTGGCACGGTGCCCGCGCGTTACCGGAACTCAGTGCCGAAGGAGTATCATCAGTATATTCCGTTCGATAAGCGATAGAACGCGGCGAGTAGCTGCTCTCGTCACGTTCCGCGAACGCGGGTATCCAGGTCGCCGCGGCTTGACCACGTCATTGCGCGCAGAGTTTTGCGCTCAGGCGTGCGGGATACACGCAAGGAATATGCACACGTGTATCTCACCGTACTCATACGGATTGGCTGCGCGAGCACGGCGCTTCTATAACGACGTCGCTTGCAGCGGGGGGGCAGGGCGTTCGTTCATCACGACGAGCGCTACCACTGGAGGCCACGAGGCCCGGACTCCTAGGCACTCCGGGCCTCGTCTACTCCTCATCGCAGCGGCCGAGCCGCTTCCACCGCTCACCCGCTTCATCGGCTCAATCGGAAAAGCACAAGCGCCGCACGCGGTCATCGGGCCTGCGTGCCGACGATCAAAGCAATTCGAGAAATTGCCAGATGATCAGCAGCACCACGATTACGAGCATGACATGATGATCTTGCGGACGATCCCGCTCATCGCACTTCCTTTCGGCTGCGCGCGCCTGAAATCGATGCTGGCAGTTGGTCACCCGGGCTTCAACGCCGCCGATGGACCCGCCGGTCAGGCCGGGGCCGCCGTGGGTTCCAAATTCACCTTAAGTTCGCCGGTTGCTCCGACGGCGGGATTTCGGACCCCTAACCCAGCAGCCTGTAGACGATGCTGGTCGACGCGCCAGCCAGGCAGAACGCCAACGCCATGCACACCAGCACCTCGTCGCGATCGAATTCGGGTGGTGGCGGGCTCAACGGATCCTCGCGGTCGGCCGTTTCAATTCACGAGATAGGGAAAACGTGTCGAGGGCGCTCTGTTCCCAATCTCGGGCGATTTCGGTTCGTTTTTGCGCCGTTTCGGTTCCCTTGACGCTCGGATGCCAGCGCCAGTCATCTATCCCGATCATAAAACCGTTATGATTCAACAGCATTTTAAATTCTCTTTAAGTTAGAAATGAGTTCCTGTTCAGGCCGCGCCGCCGTGCGGCCCGAATAGCCGGGCGCCGCCCCTTCACCTACCCCAGGGAGGCGAGCGCTCGGCTATTGTGGGCAGCTCACTAGCCGCGGCGACAAAGCCGTCGACGGGCCTCTTCGGCTGGCGCACCCAGGATTTGCGCCGGGCAAGCGGCGTGTCGCTGATGTGCCCGGCAGCGGATCTGCTTGCCGTTCTCGAGACTGGTAACGACGAAGATGGTGCCGAACGCCTCGGTGCGATGCGCGCAGAAGACCTCATTGGCCTTGAAGCGCTTGCGGCGCGCGTCCCACTTGTCCTCCCAGTAGACGGAGGCCCGCCTGAGGTTCCAGCCGCAAGTTCCATTTTGACTTTGGCGCTGGCATGGCGGGGCTGCGGCGGTATTGCGCCGAATGGAAGCGGACGCTCTCGTTGCGTGTCGTTACGCGTTGCTCTGCCTGCAGCGGATTAGTGCGCAGCACCGAACGCTTGAGCTGCCGAAATGACGTGCGATTAGGGAACCGTCAACGAGATGCCTTTAGCTTCGGATTTTCTGATCGCGCAAATCTATCACCAGTTGTGAAGGAAAATTTGGGTGCGCTTTAAAACAGATTCTGTCATGGTTGCATTACCAAAAGAGGTCAACCGGCTGGAACTTTACAATCTAAAGAGATAATCCGGTTGAAACTTTAAAGGCCGAAAGAGTACTTAAAGAGATGCAGAATCGGCCTTATTCTCCTCATGTTTTCTATCAACGATGACAACTGCGTCGAATCATGATTGGGGACGGTCGTGAACCGGAATGACTTCAAATCGATGTCCACGGATGAGTTGTGGGCACTCCACGAAGAAATCGCATCCAGGCTTGCAGCCACGCTGCTCGCGGAAAAGCGTTTGCTTGAAAATCGCCTGAAGCAACTCAAGGGTGGCCTCGAAGCTGAGCGCGAGAGTTCGTCGACAGGGCGGCGCCCATATCCGACCGTCGTTCCGAAGTTTCGGAATCCGGATCGGCCGTCCGAGACTTGGGCGGGACGAGGGAAGACGCCGCGTTGGCTTGCTGCAAAATTGAAGTCCGGCAGGCGGATCGATGACTTCCGAATCAGGCATGTAGCATAAGAAGCTTTGCAGCCGGTCGGTTGCGGCATGCTTGCACTTCGGCCAGTCCACGAATTGGCCACGTGAAGCCTGCGGATGCCGTGCCGACCTGCTGCGGGTCGCTAATGCGCGCGAGTTCTTGAATGCGCGCGCGTTCGTGGCTGTTCGGCTTGGAAGGCTTTCCGGCGCTTCGGCTACATCCCTGGTGATGTCGATCTGGATTCAGATGCTGGCGTCACGGTCGCACTTCAGATTGCCTTGACCTTGGCGCTCGGGATTGAGTGTCCTTTCGGCATGCGCTTCCAGGGCTCTGACAATTCCCATGCGCGCAAACAGCATGGGACCGCGATCTTCGGCGGCATCGATGAGCATCTGCACGGCAAGCCGCCATTCCTGACCATCACGTTCTGGCTGAGGAAGCTTCCTGATGTAGTCGGCTGCGTCTCGCAGGGTTTGCGCAGGCGGTCCCTCCGGGAGAGGGACAGGCTGCGCGAACGGACGATCCCAGGACATTTAGTCGAACTCCCGTCACAGACCTCCCACGACCCTAAGCGTGAGAAGGATGCGCCAAGGCGCACAACCCGGCAATGGTTGTCTTCCGATGGAGCCGGAAGCCGGAGATTCGACGCGGAGTCTCGCTGTTAGTTCCATTCCCCGAGATTGTTTGTTCACAGTTCCAGTCCGGCCCAATCTCCCCGGAACTCTCTGTGCTGCAGGGTTCGGCGCCGCGGCTCCGGGTTGAGCCCGGTTGCGGAAAGATCAGTTTTGAAACGCAACACCGACGAAATCGCCTTGCCGCCAGATCACGCGGCACTCGCGAACGGTGTGAAAATTGTCGAAGCTCAATTCGAAATTCAGCGGCAGCACATTGAGGCCGTGGAGTTCGATTCCGGCCCCGGAATTCGTGACGTCCTGAACGCGGCAGGTGAGGACACCGCGCTGCGCGTCAAAGAACAGCAGCGCGTCTTTCGCGATCGTCGTCCTCGCCACATATCGGCGTTCGGATTCCATCCGGGTTACCAACAGTTCACGCCAGGCCCGCGCTGGCAGAGGCTAGCGAATTGCGCTCAGGCGGCAATCAGCTTCGGCCTTCTTCGTAAACAATCAATTTTAATCATTGCGGAAAGTCGCATTTACGAGGGAGCAGCCATCGTCAGGACGGGTGCCGTGGCGGGTTAAGCACAGCTCCGCCTGTTCCGCGCGCGGAACTCACAATCAGGCTTGATGTGCCGGTGAAAGCCGGGCCTCTTTTAATACGCAGAGGGGAATCACATGGGCTTACGTTGGATGTGCGTGCTGGCGCTGTGTTTGGGAACACCAAGCGCCGGCTTTGCGGGTGAACAGTCTGGTGTTTTGCGTCGAATTTCGTGTCCTGTCGTGCGCTATTACGTGGCGCAATACAGTGCGCCGGCCGCCGAGCAGTGGGCCCGCAGCAAAGGCGCGAGCGACGCCGAGATCGAAGCCGCCCGGCGCTGCCTGAGGCCCGACACCACGCGAACGGCCAAGGCCCCACAGAGGCGGCCGCTCGCGCTCGGCACTTACGGCTGGTGAATAGCCGGCAATGCGGCGGGCGGGACGCGGCGAGGCTGCGCGTCCGCTTTTCAGACTTCCCGATCCTCGAATCCGTATTCGCGATAGATGGCGGCGCGATCAGCGTGGGGGTTTAGCCGGCACTTTGCCTGGGCGAGATGCAGATTGAGGGTCCCTGGCTGACAATTGGCTGCCAACAGTTTCCGGATGTCGTCCATCTGCTGGCGCGATTGCTGGGTCGGTTCGAGCTGCTCAAGCGCGACCAGCGCCGTCGCCAGCGCTTCCGTGACGACCCATTCGTCGTGGCCGGTAATTCCCTTTTTTGGCATGACGACCCGCATCCTTCGTCAGGGCAACGGCGCAATTCCCGGCCGGCATCGTAGGCTCACGTTCAAGTCGAGTCGAGAATGACGTCGAAATTGCGAACGCCGCGCCGCGGCTGTCCTGATTATTTGTGGGCGATCCCGGCGCGGCTTGGACCGACCTGCGTCCAGCCCATGCGCTGGACCGGTCAATAGGGCTGGCGCTGCCGGCGGTCCCGCCGCGCTTTTCCGCCTGCGTAATACGGGTTGACGATGCATTGTGCCGAGCGGCCCGACGCCGACATATTGCACTGTGCCAGCGAGGTATAACCGCATTCGAAATAATAGTCGGTAAAGCCCTGATAAACCTGCAGGCAGACCGGATAACGCGGATCATAGGTCTGGGCTTGAGCAGGCGAGATTGCTGCAGCCGCTGCGATCGTCAGAAATGCCAAAGCCGGAATGCGCATGAGATATCTCCCTCGGACTATGAAACTTGCCCAACAGCCATAACGCCATGTCGGTTCCGACACTAGCCGCTCAGGGCGGTTCGAGAAAACTTGGCCCTTCGTTCTGCCGTAACCGACAGCCAGCGGAGAATACGCTTGCTTGCTCGCTCCGATCCGAATCCCAATTCAATGCCCCGACTGATCCAATGAGCTAGTACGCGGTATGGCTCGAACGGTTCCGCTCAGTGTCGTCGAGACTCCGAGTTTCTGTTTGCGACCAGCAAGATCATGAGCGACGAAGAGCGTGCGGTTCTGGTCGATTATCTTGCCTACAACCCGACGTCCGGTGACCTGATTCCCGGGACCGGTGGCGTACGGAAGCTGCGGTGGGGTTTGGAGGGGCGAGGCAAACGTGGCGGGCGCGCGTGATCTATTTTTATCACGACGCGGGCGTACCGCTCTTCGCTCTGGCTGCGTTTGCCAAGAACGAGCGGGCCGATCTGAGCCAGAAGGTCGTAACGACTTCCGGCAGCTTACGGCGCTGCTGGCCGTCAAATTCAAGAGGAGAAAGCCATGAGCAAGGTTGCCGACAGTATCCGGCGCGGCCTTCGGGAAGCAGTGACGTATGCCGAGGGGAAAGCGGACGAAAACACCTATCGCGTCCATGTGCCTGCTAGGATCGATGTGAAGGCGATCCGGACCGGTTTGGACATGACACAGGAAGAGTTCGCTGGCCAGTTCGGCTTCAGCATCAACACATTGCGCCATTGGGAACAGGGCTCGCGTCAACCGGAGGGGCCAACACGGGCTTATCTTCTCGTCATCGAGCGTGCGCCCAAGGCAGTTCAAAAAGCATTACGGGTGGGCTGAGGCGCGGGCTTCGGCGAGCGGATGCCGGAATGTGTAAAGTGAGCAGTGAGTAGCCCGCATGACCCGACGGGTCGCGCGCCTGCGCGCCCGATGACCGACTCCGCGAGACGCGGAGCAGAAAAGCCGGATATCGTTTCGCCCATCTGGGCTAGGTTTGCTTCGGCATCTCCTAACTTATGTAGGGCTCCAGCTCACCAAGTTGTACGCAGCATCGCTTCAGGCGGCCGAGGTGTCGCCGACGAAGCGATGTCGTTCCGCGATTCCAGATGGCGACAATCCATTCTTCGTCGCGCTCGTCGAGATCGAGCCGCGCCTCGTAGGCGCGCTGGATCAGGTTGCTGACATTGATGTTACCGTCGATCTTCGAGATCAGCTCATTGTCGTCGCGAACTTCGAACAGCACCTCGGCCTGCCGCGTGCTGAGCCGGTCGGGCGGTCGAGCGACCAGGCTTTCGAGAAAATCCCGCTCCCAATCGGTCAGATCGGGAAACAGCAGGCACTGTCTCACCATCAAAATGAAACGCGAAGGATCGCGCCCGACTGCATCCATCTCACGGTAAGAAGCCAACGCGACCTCCTGTGGATAACGCCTGTACAAGCACGGGAAAAGTAAGTGATTTGCGGTGGATCCGCAGCGCTAAAATCTGCGCGTCAACACAGAAAATCGCGACCCCGGAATGCTTGGCAGGATTCCCGCCTGACGCCTGCTGATTTTGCCAATTACCGCAACTGCGGCAGGGCTTTTTGCTAAAGGTGGTGGCGATCCCAGCAGGATTCGAACCTGCAACCCACGGAGTAGAAATCCGTTACTCTATCCAGTTGAGCTATGGGACCGTCTGGGCGGTAGCCGCCCTAGGTATCCGCCTTATAGGCCTTCCTTATCTAGCACTGCCAATATGAAAAATCCGCCTTCCCGCCAAGACGGTCGAACCGATTTCCTCAACTTCGCGACCAAGGCAGACGGTGGGCCCTTGCCTGTGGTCCGCCCCTGACACAAGGCCAGCCGCCGGCACCCCGCCGGGCGGTGCGGCCGGGACCGCTTGGACTGCCAGCGCCATGCATGCGACCTTTTCGCAAGCCGATGTTACCGCCATCAGTCCGTCACCTTTTCGCGCCTTTTTTGACGCTACGCGGCTGATGTCCGCGGCAAGGAGCCCATCATGATCGGTTTGGTTCGCGCCACAGTGATTTGCGCCACGCTGGCGCTTGGCCTGACGGCGGCAGGGGCCGCGGACAAGGCGTTCAAGCGCGCCGAGCTGGCCGATTCGGCCGTCAAGCTGGAGGCCCAGATCAAGAGCGAGGCCGGGCCGGTCGCCAAATCCTCCACGACCCTGCGCAACGACGCCGACGCCGCTTTCAAGCGCGCCGACTTCCGCGTCGGCCTGCAGATCCTCGGCCAGATCGCCGCCACCACGCCCGAAGACAGCGCCAACTGGCTCAGACTCGCCAAAACCATCTTCCAGATCCGCTCCGCCAGTTCCAGCGAACAGACCTTCCTGTACGAGCGCGCCTCGACCGCGGCCTATATCGCCTATCAGCGCGCCGGCAACCAGGCCGAGGAGGCCGATGCGCTGGCCGTGCTGGGGCGGGCGATGTCCGAGCGCAAGCTGTGGCGTCCGGCACTGGATAGCTTGCGGCTGTCGCTCGACATGCGCGAGGTCGCCGAGGTTCGCGGCCAGTACGAGAAGATGCGCGACCAGCATGGCTTCCGGCTGCTGGACTACACCGTGGATTCCGACGGGGCCTCGCCGCGCGCCTGCTTCCAGTTCTCCGAGGATCTCGCCAAGCGGGTCGACTTCGCGCCGTTCCTGGCGCTCGCCGGCACCGACAAGCCGGCGCTGACGAGCGAGGGCAAGCAGCTCTGCGTCGACGGGCTGAAGCATGGCGAGCGCTACAACATCAATCTGCGCGCCGGCCTGCCGTCCACCGTCAAGGAGAGCTTACCGAAATCGGCCGAGTTCAACATCTATGTCCGCGACCGCAAGCCGTTCGTGCGCTTCACAGGCCGCGCCTATGTGCTGCCGCGTACCGGCCAGCGCGGCATTCCGGTGGTCAGCGTCAATACGCCGTCGGTGAACGTCAACGTGTTCCGGATCGGCGACCGCAATCTGATTAACACCGTGGTGGACAGCGATTTCCAGAAGGCGCTCTCCAGCTACCAGCTCTCGGATTTAGGCAACGAGCGCGGCGTCAAGGTCTGGTCCGGCGAACTCGCGACCGCCTCGACGCTGAACCAGGACGTCGTGACGGCATTCCCGGTCGACCAGGCGCTCGGCGACCTGCAGCCGGGTGTCTACGTCATGACGGCCGCCGCCAAGGGGCCCGGCAGCGGCGACGATGACGGCTCGCTGGCGACGCAATGGTTCATCGTGTCAGACATGGGCCTGACGGCGTTTTCCGGCAATGACGGCATCCATGTCTTCGTCAATTCGCTGGCTTCGACCGAGGCCGTCGCGAAAGCCGAAGTGCGGCTGGTAGCGCGCAACAACGAGATCCTCGCCACCCGCAAGACCGACGATGCCGGCCACGTGCTGTTCGAGGCCGGGCTGGCGCGCGGCGAGAGCGGGCTTTCGCCGGCGCTTTTGACTGTCATGAGCGACAAGGCGGACTACGCCTTCCTCAGCCTGAAGACCAACGCCTTCGACCTCACCGATCGCGGCGTGTCGGGCCGCGTGGTTCCCCCCGGCGCCGACGCCTTCGTCTATGCCGAGCGCGGGGTCTACCGTTCGAACGAAACGGTTTACCTGACTGCGCTGCTGCGCGACGGGCAGGGCAACGCCATGGCCGGCGGGCCGCTGACGCTGGTGATCGAGCGGCCGGATGGCGTCGAATTCCGCCGTGCCGTGCTGCCGGATCAGGGCGCGGGCGGCCGCTCTCTTGTCCTGCCGCTCAATTCCGCGGTCCCGACCGGGACCTGGCGGGTGCGCGCCTTTACCGATCCCAAGGGCACGTCCGTCGGCGAGACCACCTTCATGGTCGAGGACTACATCCCCGAACGGATCGAATTCGACGTCTCGGCCAGGGAGAAGATGATCAAGGCTGAGACTCCGGTTGAACTGAAGGTGGCCGGCAAGTTCCTTTACGGCGCCCCAGCCTCGGGCCTGCAACTCGAAGGCGACATGCTGGTGGCCCCCGCAGCCTCCGGGCGGCCGGGCTATCCCGGCTATCAGTTCGGCGTGGGCGATGAGGAGACCGCCTCCAACGAGCGCACCCCGATCGAGAACCTGCCTGAAGCCGACGCCAATGGCGTTGCGACCTTCCCGGTCTCGCTCGCCAAGGCGCCGACGTCCACCCGTCCGCAGGAGGCGCAGATCTTCATCCGCATGGTGGAGACCGGCGGCCGCGCAGTCGAGCGCAAGCTGGTGCTCCCCGTGGCGCCGACCGCGGCCCTGATCGGCATCAAGCCGCTGTTCGGCGACAAGAACGTCGCTGAAGGCGACAAGGCCGAGTTCGACGTGGTCTTCGTCAGCCCGGACGGCAAGCAACTGCCGCGCGACGGCCTGCGCTATGAACTCTTGAAGATGGAGTCACGCTACCAGTGGTATCGCCAGAACTCGTCCTGGGAATACGAGCCGGTGAAATCGACCAAGCGCGTCGCCGACGGCGACCTGGCGCTGACATCAGACAAGGCGGCGCGGGTGTCGGTCGCGCCGGAGCCCGGCCGCTATCGCCTCGACGTCAAATCGACCGAGGCCGACGGGCCTGTCACCTCGGTGCAATTCGACGTCGGCTGGTACTCCGACGGTAGCGCCGATACGCCGGATCTCCTGGAAACCTCGATCGACAAGCCGGAATACGCTTCGGGCGACGCCATGGTGGTGTCGGTCAATGCCCGTACCGCCGGCAAGCTCACCATCAACGTGCTCGGCGACCGCCTGCTGACGACGCAGACCGTCGACGTCAAGGAAGGCACCCAGCAGGTCAGGCTTACCGTCGGCAAGGACTGGGGCACCGGCGCCTATGTGCTGGCGACGCTGCGCCGACCGCTGGATGCGGCGGCGCTGCGGATGCCGGGGCGGGCGATCGGGCTAAAATGGTTCGGCATCGACAAGAAAACGCGCACGCTGCAGGTCGCGCTGTCGCCGCCGCCTCTCGTTCGGCCCGGCACAAGCTTGAAGATTCCCGTCAAGCTCGGCGGGCTCAATCCCGGCGAGGACGCCAAGATCGTCGTCTCAGCGGTCGATGTCGGCATTCTCAACCTTACGAATTACAAGCCGCCGGCGCCCGATGATTACTATCTCGGCCAGCGCCGCCTCACGGCCGAAATCCGCGACCTCTACGGGCAGTTGATCGACGGCATGCAGGGTACGCGCGGCCAGATCCGGACCGGCGGCGATTCCGCAGGCGCCGAGCTGCAGGGCTCGCCGCCCACGCAAAAACCGCTGGCGCTCTATTCGGGGATCGTCACGGTCGGGGCTGACGGATCAGCGGAAATCAGTTTTGATATTCCGGAGTTCGCCGGCACCGCCCGCGTCATGGCGGTGGCGTGGAATTCGACCAAGCTCGGCCGGGCGACGATCGACGTCACGGTGCGCGATCCCGTGGTGCTGACGGCGACGCTGCCGCGCTTTCTGCTCAACGGCGACAAGGGCACCATGAGTTTCGACCTCGACAATGTCGAGGGCGCGCCCGGCGATTACAGCATCAGCGTCAAGGCCTCGGGCCCGGTAAAGGTGACGGGCAATCCCACCAGCACTGTAAAGCTCGCGGCCAAGCAGCGGACCTCGATGGCGCTGGCGCTCGACGCCGGCGGCGCAGGCACCGCCAATCTCGACGTCGACATCAAGGGCCCGAACGGGCTGACGCTGGCGCGGCATTATGCGCTCGACGTCAAGGCGGCGACGCAGGTGCTGGCGCGGCGCTCGATCCGGACATTGGCAAAAGGCGAGAGCCTGACGCTGACGTCGGACATGTTCTCCGACCTCGTGTCCGGCACCGGCAGCGTGTCGCTGTCGGTGAGCCTGTCCACCGCGCTCGATGCGGCGACCATCCTGAAAGCGCTCGATCGCTATCCGCACGGCTGTTCCGAGCAGATCACCAGCCGCGCCATGCCGCTGCTCTATGTCAACGACTTGGCAGCGGGTGCGCATCTGGCGATGGATACCGCGGTCGACCAGCGCATCAAGGATGCGATCGAACGGCTGCTGGCGCGGCAAGGCTCGAACGGCTCGTTCGGCCTGTGGTCGGCTGGCGGCGATGACGCCTGGCTCGACGCCTACGTGACCGACTTCCTGACCCGCGCCCGCGAAAAGGGCTTTTGCGGTGCCGGACGTGCTGTTCAAGAACGCGCTCGACCGCATCAGAAACTCCGTGGTCAACGCCAACGAGCCGGAAAAGGACGGTGGCCGCGATCTCGCCTACGGCCTCTACGTGCTCGCTCGCAATGGCGCAGCCCCGATCGGCGATCTTCGTTACCTCGCCGACACCAAGCTGAACAATCTCGCCACCCCGATCGCGAAATCGCAGCTCGCGGCGGCGCTGGCTTTGGTCGGCGACAAGACGCGGGCGGAGCGGGTCTATGGCGCGGCACTCGACGCGCTGGCGCCGAAGCCCGTGCTCGAGTTCGGCCGCGTCGACTACGGCTCGGCGCTGCGCGATGCGGCGGCGCTGGTTTCACTCGCCAGCGAAGGCAACGCGCCGCGGGCAACGCTGACGCAGGCCGTCCAGCGGGTCGAAGTCGCGCGGGGGCTTTCGTCCTACACCTCCACGCAGGAGAATGCGTGGCTGGTGTTGGCCGCGCGCGCGCTGTCGAAGGAAACCTTGGCGCTGGATATCGATGGATCGCCGGTGAAAGCCGCGGTCTATCGCAGCTACAAGGCCGACGCGATGGGCGGCAAGCCGGTCAAGATCACCAACACCGGCGATGCGCCGGTGCAGGCGGTGGTCTCGGTCTCGGGTTCGCCGGTTACCCCGGAGCCTGCGGCGTCGAACGGCTTCAAGATCGAGCGCAATTACTTCACGCTCGACGGCAAGCCGGCCGACGTCACCAAGGCCAAGCAGAACGACCGCTTCGCCGTGGTGTTGAAGATCACCGAGGCCAAGCCGGAATACGGGCACATCATGGTGGCCGATTATCTGCCGGCCGGGCTCGAGATCGACAACCCGCGGCTGGTGTCCTCGGGCGATTCCGGCACGCTGGACTGGATCGAGGATGGCGAGGAGCCGGAGCATACCGAGTTCCGCGACGACCGCTTCACGGCGGCCATCGATCGCGCCAGCGACGACAAGTCGGTGTTCACGGTCGCCTACATCGTGCGCGCAGTGTCGCCGGGCAAATACGTGTTGCCGCAGGCCTATGTCGAGGACATGTACAACCCCTCGCGCTACGGCCGCTCCGGCACCGGCTCGGTCGAGGTGCGTCCGGCGAAATGAGTGAGGCAGGCAACCATAGTTCATCGTCATGCCCGGGCAAAAGCGCGAAGCGCGTCTTCGCGCAGATGTCCCGGGCATCCACGTCTTCCTTGATTGAAGGATGCAAAGACGTGGATGGCCGGGACAAGCCCGGCCATGACGGTGGTGGTGGCCGGCGGTGCCTCGTTCGTTTGGCCGCAGTCGTTTCAGTCGCAATCGCGGTTATCGTCGGCGGCTTCGCCGCCTGGGTTGTCTCGCTTGGACCGCTGCCGCTGGAAGAGGCGCGAAATGTCTCGACCACCATCGTCGACCGCAACGGCAAGCTGCTGCGCGCCTATGCCATGGCCGACGGCCGCTGGCGGCTGCCGGTCGATACGAAGACGGCGGTCGATCCTACCTATCTCAAGCTGTTGCTGGCCTACGAAGACCGCAGGTTCTGGTCGCATGGCGGCGTCGATCCGCTGGCGCTCGGACGCGCGGAGTTGCAATTCGGCAGCAGCGGCCACATCGTCTCCGGCGGCTCGACCATCACGATGCAACTGGCGCGGCTGATGGAGCCGCGGCGCGAACGTTCGGTCTATGCAAAACTGCGGCAGATGGTGCGCGCGGTCCAGCTCGAACGGCAATTGAGCAAGGACGAAATCCTCGATCTGTATCTGGCGCTGGCGCCGTTCGGCGGCAATCTCGAAGGCGTCCGCGCCGCATCGATCGCCTATTTCGGTAAGGAGCCGAAGCGGCTTTCGCTTGCGGAGGCGGCGCTTCTGGTCGCGTTGCCGCAATCGCCGGAACGCCGCAGGCTCGACCGTTATCCGGAAGCCGCCCATGCCGCCCGCGACCGCGTGCTGGCGCGGATGATCGAGGAGGGCGTCGTGTCGCCGGAGGATGCGGCGCAGGCCATGGCGGTCGCGGTACCGAAGTTCCGCAAGCCGATGCCGATCCTGGCGCCGCATTCCTCCGATGCCGCGATGGCGACGGTGACGGATAAACCGGTCGTCAGGCTGACGCTGGATTCGAGCTTGCAGAAAACGCTGGAAGCGCTGGCGCGCGACCGCGCGATGGCACAGGGGCCGAACATTTCGGTCGCCATCATCGCGGTCGACAATGAAAGCGGCGATGTACTGGCCCGCGTCGGCTCCTCGGACTATTTCGACGAGCGCCGCGCCGGACAGGTCGACATGACGCGCGCGGTGCGTTCGCCGGGCTCGACGCTGAAACCGTTCATCTACGGGCTCGCCTTCGAGGACGGCTTTGTGCACCCCGAGAGCCTGATCGATGACCGTCCCATTCGTTTCGGCTCCTATGCGCCGGAAAATTTCGACATGACGTTTCAGGGCACGGTGCCGGTGCGCAAGGCGCTGCAGCTCTCGCTGAACGTGCCGGCGATCGCGCTGCTCGACCGCGTCGGCTCCAGCCGGCTGTCGTCGCGGCTGAAGCAGGCCGGCGGCAACCTCGTACTGCCCAGGGACGAAGCGCCGGGCCTTGCGATGGGCCTTGGCGGCGTCGGCGTCACCTTGCAGGATCTGGCGCAGCTCTACACAGGGCTGGCGCGGCTGGGTGCGGCGAAGCCGCTGCGTGAAATCATGCTCACCAGTGACGAGCGCGAGCCGCTGCGGCTGATGGACCAGGTCGCCGCCTGGCAGGTCGGCAACGTGCTGCTTGGCACGCCGCCGCCGGAAAACGGCGTGCACAACAGGATCGCGTTCAAGACCGGCACCAGCTACGGCTATCGCGATGCGTGGTCGGTGGGTTTCGATGGCCGCATCACGGTCGGCGTGTGGGTCGGGCGTCCCGACGGCGCGCCGGTACCGGGCCTAGTCGGCCGCACCGCCGCCGCGCCAATTCTGTTCGACGCGTTTGCGCGCACTGGCAAGATCCCGGCGGCGCTGCCGAAGCCGCCGAAAGGGGCGCTGATGGCCAGCAATGCCAAGCTGCCGTTGCCGTTGCGGCGCTTCCGTCCCGTTGGCGAGTTGATCCGGACCGGCAGCGATCAGGTGCCGCGTATCCAGTTTCCGCTGAATGGTTCGCGGATCGACGTTGACCGTTCAGGCGGCGGGCAGGCCGCGCCGATGCCGGTCAAGGTGGCCGGCGGCGTGCTGCCGCTGACCATCATGCTGAACGGCACCTCGGTCGGCGAAATCGACAGCCGGCGCCAGCGCCTGGTCGACCCGCCCGGGCCGGGTTTTGCCAGGTTGACGGTGATCGACGCGACGGGGGCGGCCGACACCGTTGTGATCCGGGTACAGTAAGGAAAAAGCGCCCGGGGACAGTCGGATAGGGCGAATTTGTGGTGTTGTTTGCAGTGCGGTTTCATCGTATGCGAACAAGATGGTGGAAACCTTGCACCCCCCACGCTTTGGAGCGGGCCAACAGCCTGTAAAACCTGCGCATTCTGGCCGCAGGGTGGCCGCGGCGTTCGACTTCGCGACAGCGAACCATTTTCGCGCCATCGTGTTCCTGGTGCTCTGCGGCATCGTGCTTTTCCTGCCCGGCTTCTTCAATATTCCAGCGATCGATCGCGACGAAGCGCGGTTCGCGCAGGCGACCAAGCAGATGGTCGAAAGCGGCGATTTCGTCGACATCCGCTTTCAGGACGACGTCCGCTACAAGAAGCCCGTCGGCATCTATTGGCTGCAGGCCGCCGTGGTTGAAACCGCCTCGTCGCTCGGCCTGCCGCGGGCGCAGTTGCGCATCTGGCTGTACCGGATTCCCTCCCTGATCGGCGCCATCGGCGCGGTGCTCCTGACCTATTGGGCGGCGCTCGCCTTCGTGACGCGGCGCGGGGCCGCGCTGGCGGCCTTGATGATGTGCAGTTCCGTCCTGCTCGGCGCCGAAGCCCGGCTCGCCAAAACCGACGCGATGCTGCTGTTGACCGTTGTCGCTGCGATGGGGGCGATGGCGCGGGTCTATCTGTCCTGGCAGCGTGGCGAGGATCCGATGCGTCCGCCCTGGAGCGCGCCCGCGATCTTCTGGACCGCGCTGGCCGGCGGCATCCTGCTCAAGGGGCCGCTGATCCTAATGTTCGTCGGGCTGACAATCCTGGCGCTCGCGATCCTCGACCGCTCGGCGGCGTGGCTGTGGCGGCTGCGCCCGGTCTGGGGGCTGATGTGGACGCTGGTGCTGGTGCTGCCATGGTTCGTCGCGATCTTCTGGCGCGCGGGTGAGGCATTCTTTTCCAATTCGCTCGGCGGCGACATGCTGAGCAAGCTTGGCGCGCAGGAATCCCACGGCGCGCCGCCCGGCCTCTATCTGCTGCTGTTCTGGGTCACGTTCTGGCCGGGGGCGGCGCTGGCGGGGATGGCGGCGCCGGCGGTGTGGCGCGCGCGGCGGGAGCCCGGCGCGCAATATCTCTTGGCGTGGCTGGTCCCGTCCTGGATCGTGTTCGAACTGGTGCTGACCAAGCTGCCGCATTACGTGCTGCCGCTCTATCCGGCGATTGCGATCCTCACCGCCGGCGCGCTCGAGCGCCGCGTGCTGTCGCGGTCCTGGCTGAGGCGCGGTGCGGCATGGTGGTTTGTCGTTCCGGCGGGGGCATCCGTGATCGCCGTCATCGGCGCCATCAAGCTGACGCATTATCCGGCCTTTCCGGCCTGGCCCTTCCTGGCGGCCGCGATGATTTTCGGCCTGTTCGCGTGGTGGCTGTTCGAGGACAGCCGCGCCGAGCGCTCGCTGTTGAATGCGGTGGTCGCGGCGATGTTTCTGGCGGTCGGAATCTACGGCATCGTCATGCCGTCGCTGACCGCCATGTTTCCGAGCGCCGAGATCGCGCGTGCGCTTCGTAACGTGGTCTGCGTCGGGCCGAAAGCCGCCGCGTCGGGTTTTCATGAACCGAGCCTGGTCTTCATGACCGGCACCGGCACGCTGCTCACCGACGGATCTGGAGCTGCGGATTTCCTCGGGCAAGGCAGTTGCCGCTTTGCGTTGGTGGAATCGCGCACCGAACGCGCCTTCGTCCAGCGCGCCGAAGCCATCGGGCTGCGCTACAACGTGGCGACGCGGATCGAGGGCTATAATATCTCGCAGGGAAAGGCGATCTCGATCGCCATCTTCCGCTCGGAAGGCACGGAGTAGGATGTCCGCAAACTCCGTGGCCGCCGAATCCCAAAACTATGCTTCGCGCTTCGTGAAGCTGGCGTGGTTGTCGCTGGCGCAGCTCGTGCGCTCGCCGTCGCATTCGCGGCGCGCCGAGGCTGCGCGGCGGGCGGCACGACAGGTGTTGTGGCTGTCGGCTGGTCTCGGCGCTGCGATCATCGTGCTGATGTATGCGATCGACGCGTGGGAAATCGCCCAGATGCCCAAACGCGGCACGCCGTCGCTGTGGTGGGTCCGCATTCTCACCGATTTCGGCAAGGACGAATATGTGCTGGCGGTGTTGGCCGGACTGCTGATTGCGGTTGCGATCGTCTCGCCGGCCTTGCGCGGCATCCAACGCTCGCTGTTGCTTGGTCTGGGAACGCGGCTGCAGTTCATTTTCTGCGCGGTGGCCGTGTCCAGTCTGGTCACCGAAGTGCTGAAATACAGCATCGGCCGCGGCCGGCCGTTTGTCGGCGGCGAGGCCAATGTCTTCCTCTTCTCGCACTTCGCTGACAGCTCGGCCTATTACAGCTTTCCTTCCGGCCACGCCACGACCGCCTTTGCGCTTGCTTTCGCGGTGTCGGTCGTCTGGCCCAGGGCGCGCCTTGCGATGGCCGTCTATGCCCTGATCATTGCGGCGACCCGCCTGGTGCTGCTGGCCCATCATCCAAGCGACGTTGTGGCCGGCGCGATGGTCGGCATCATCGGTGCGATGTTCGTGCGATACTGGTTTGCGGCCCGGCGGCTCGGATTTGCGATCCAGCGCGACGGCAGCATCGTGACCCTTGTCGGGCCCTCGTCCGGGCGCCTCAAAAGGGTTGCCCGCGGCGCTTTCGCCCCATAAAAGCGGACGCCGCCCGACGGCCCGATACGCCCGGTTCCGGGTTCTCCCAAACCAACCAGACGAGTGCCGATTTGACACCTTCCGACACAGATGCGGTCGCCGTTTCCATCGTTGTGCCGGTGCGCAACGAAGCGGAGAACGTCGCGCCGCTGGTTGCGGAAATCGTCAGCGCGCTCGACGGCCGATGGGGCTACGAAATCATCTACGTCAATGACGGCTCGACGGATGCGACCGCCGGACGGCTGGCTGATCTGATGAAGCAGCACAGTCAGCTCCGGCAACTCAAACACGCCAATTCTTCCGGGCAGTCGGCGGCGGTGCGCAGCGGGGTGCGGGCCGCGCGCGGCGCCATCGTGGCGACGCTGGATGGCGACGGCCAGAACAATCCGGCGTTCCTGCCGGACTTGATCGCGGCGGTCGAAAACGGCGGCGGGCGCGTCGGCCTTGCGGCCGGTCAGCGGGTCGGGCGCAAGGATACCGGCTTCAAGAAGCTGCAGTCGAAGATCGCTAACGGCGTGCGCAATGCGATCCTGCGCGACGGCACCCGCGACACCGGCTGCGGGCTGAAGGCGTTCCCGCGCGAGGTGTTCCTCTCGATGCCTTATTTCGATGGTCTGCATCGGTTCCTGCCGGCGCTGGTACGCCGCGAAGGCTTTGACATCGCCTATGTCGACGTCGTCGATCGTCCGCGCCGTTCCGGCGTGTCCAATTACGGCTTCTTTGACCGGCTATGGATCGGGATCATGGATCTTGCCGGCGTGTGGTGGCTGATCCGCCGCAAGAAGCCGGCGCCCGCTGTGACCGAGGTTCTCTGATGCTGATTCAATACGGCCAGGCGCTCGGCGATTATCTCTACGACGTCTTCGTCGCCAAGTTCGATTTCTGGCTGGCCTTCGGGCTGTGCGCGCAATTGCTGTTCACCGCCCGCTTCCTGGTGCAGTGGATATCGAGCGAGCGTGCCGGGCAAAGCGTGGTGCCGATGGCGTTCTGGTTCTTCTCGATGGGAGGCGGCATGATGACGCTAGTCTATGGCATCGCGAAGCGCGAACCCGTGATCATCATCGGCCAATCGCTGGCCACGATCATCTACATCAGAAACATCATGCTGATCGTGAAGAACCGCGGCAACGCGTCGAAGACGCTGGATCGTTGATCATCCGCGGCCCGGGACCGGCGTCGGCAGCGCCGGCAACTCGCTTTCGGCATTGCGATGGGCGGCCAATTCGCCCGCGGCGTCCAGCACGGGGTAGGCGACCGAGCAGATGTGCGAGTGGATGCGCCTGAGGTCGCGCAGCACGTCGAGATGAAGCGAGGTGGTCTCGATGGTTTCGGGCCGGCCTTCGCGCAAGCGGTCGAGATGCCGTTCGGTCGCGGCCAGTTCGGCATTGCGCAGCGCGCCCTTCTCGGCCAGAAGCTTTCGCGCCTCGTTGACGTCTCCGGACATGAAGACGCCGAACGCGATCCGAAGCGAATCCATCGTGCGCTTGTGGAACGCGGAAAGCTCCTCGGCGCCCTCGGCCGAGAACTGGAAGCGGCGTTTGATCTTCTTGGTTGCGAGCTCGCTCAGATTCTTGTCGATGATGTCGCCGATATGCTCGAGGTTGATGGCGAAGGAGACGATCTCCATCGCCCGCTGTCCCTCGCGCTCGTCGAGGCTGCCGCGGGTGAGTTTCGTGACGTAGAGCTTGATCGCCTCGTCGAGGCTGTCGACGCGGTTATCCATCTGCGAGACCTGGTCGACCAGCGCCCGGTCGTTGGTCATCATCGCCGCCATCACCTTGCGCAGCATGATCTCGACATGATCGCCCATATGCAGGGTCTCGCGGGCGGCATCGGCCAGAGCGAGCGAGGGCGTCTCCAGCGCGCTCTCGTCGAGATAGCGCGGCCCTGACGCGTCGGCCTCCTTGACGCGCTCGGGCAGCAACGCCTTCAACAGCCGCGCCATGCCGTCGAGTAGGCCGATGAAGAGAAGTGCGGTCGCAACGTTGAAGGCGATGTGGAACAGCGCGGTTGCCTTGGCTGCATCCGGCTGCCACGAGATCAGAAGGTCCGCGATCGGCTGCAGGAACGGCGCCACCAGCAGGATGCCGGCAAGACGGTTGACGAGGTTGCCCAGCGGCAGGCGATAGCTCGCGGGATTGTCGCGGCGCGCGCCCTCGACGATCGGATTGATGGCGCTGCCGAGATTGGCGCCGAGCACGAGCGCCAGCGCCGCGTACGGCGTGATGAAATGGGCATAGGCCAGCGACATCACCAGCAGCACGCTGGCGACGCTGGAATGCACGACCCAGGTCACGATCGCGGCGAACAGGATGCAGAGCACGGGATCGCCGGTGATGGCGTTCATGAACACGCGCACGCCCGGCGCGTTCTCTGCCGGCGCCAGCGTATTGAGCAGGATATGCAGCGCCAGCAGCATCAGGCCGAGCCCGATAAAGACGCGGCCGATGTCCTTGACGCGCGAGCGGGGCCCGCTGCGGAAGGCGACCAGGCCGATGATGAACAGCACCGGGGCGACCGCCGCGATGTTGAACGACAGGATCTGCACGATCAGCGTGGTGCCGACATTGGCGCCGAGCATGATGGCGAGCGCGGGGACGAGGCTGACGAGCCCCTCCGACGTAAACGAACTGGTGATCAACGCCGTCGCGGTGCTGCTCTGGAGCAGGGCGGTCAGACCGAGGCCGGCGCCAAAGGCGGTGAAGCGGTTGCTCAGGGCCTTCGCCAGCAACAGTCGCAGGTTCGGCCCGAACGCGCGCAGGATCCCGCTGTGGACCATATGCAGGCCCCACAGCAGCAGGGCGACGCCGCCCATCAGGTCGAGAAGAACCAGACTTCCCATGCGCTTTTCGTTTCCGCCAAATCGAGTCGAGGGGTCAGGCTATCGACTAACGAGGGGGGATCAACCCTTTAATTTGCCGAAAATTGCGCCGCTAAGGCGCCGTCGCTGGTGCGGTTGTCGGCCGTTCGAGGACATCGGCCTTCAGCCAGAGCGCCAGATTCGGTAAACGGAGTTCGAACACATCAGTTACATTGCGAGCCGTTGCGATAGGCCAATTCCAACAATTCTTCGGTAAAGCTGGTGCACCATCGGGTGAGTCACATCGAGCAGGGTCAGGGATCGAGATGTATGCGAATCGTCGCAGCAGCGAACGTCGGGCGTGCAGAAGCTTTGCAAAAATACAATTCGCGACCGGTGGGCTACCGCGCGATTGCATGATTTCCGACGTGTCGGATGGCGGTGTGAAGATCATCGCCGAATATCCCGAAATTCCTTCCGAATTTACGGTGATCTTCTCGGAGGGCAGGCCGCGTCAGTGCCGGCTGGCCTGGCGGATTGGCTGCGAACTCGGCGCGCAGTTCGTCGACTAGGCTCGGCAGCGCCGCGGTACGGACGGCGCGTGACAGACGCGAACGCACGGCGGGCGGCGAGGGCTCGGCGGAGGTCACTGATTACCGCAAAAGTGGGGCGAGCTTAACCCGAAGTTAGGGTTAAGCTGTGAACACTTCTGGACAGTTCCCGCCGCGAGTCGAGCTACATGTCCCAGAAGTCGCCCCATCCGTTCCGCGCCACGCGGCTTCTTGCGTGCACATCGATTTTGGTTTTGGCGTTGGGGCTTGGCAGCTGCCAGACCTCCGGACTGTCGGACATCACCGGTTCGATCGACGAGAAGGTCGACACCGGCCGCGCCAGCGATCCGCGCCGCGACCTCGATCTCTATCAGGAACGCTATCGCGCCAATCCGAAGGATGCCGACGCGGCGCTGAAATACGGCAAGGCGCTGCGCGCGACGGGACAGCGGTCGCAAGCGGTTGCGGTGCTCGAACAGGCCACCATCGCCCATTCCGGCAACAAGCTGCTGCTCGCCGCTTACGGCCGCGCGCTGGCGGACAACGGCAATTTCCAGCAGGCCTTCGATGTGCTCGGCCGCGCCCACAGCCCCGACGATCCGGATTGGCGGCTGCTCTCGGCGCAGGGAGCGACACTGGACCAACTCGGCCGATACGAGGAGGCGCGGCAATATTATGCGAGCGCGCTGAAGATCGCGCCCGACCAGCCGTTGGTGCTGTCCAATCTCGGACTGTCCTACGTGCTTTCGAAGGATCTGCCCAAGGCCGAGGAGACGCTGCGCCGCGCCCACGGCCTCGCGGCGACCGATCCGCGCGTGCGCGCCAATCTGGCGCTGGCAGTTGGTCTGAAGGGAAACCTTGCCGAAGCAGAAAAGATCGCCAAGGCCGATCTGCCGCCCGCCGAGGCCGCCGCCAACGTCGCGCAATTGAAGCGGATGCTGTCGCGGAAAGACAAGGAGAACGCGCGGGCCGAGGTCGAGAAGATGCCGATCGCCGCGGCCGGACGCTCGGACTAGAGCGTTTTCCAGCGAAGTGGGCACCGGTTCGCGTCAAGAAAACGCGTCAAATCAAAAAACTAGAGCCCCGTTCCGATTCCATCGGAACGAGGAAGGCTCTAGGCGTCAGGGGCCAAGCCGCGGCCGCCGCCGTTGTTCTCTCGCTCAGGCCCTGCGGGCCGTCGCGCCTTGCAGTTTCTTGATAATCGGCGCCAGGAACGAAGTCCGGGACCGCTTGGTCACGGCATGGCCGGTCAGGCGCTGCGCAATCTGCAGGAACATCTGGGTGGTGCGGTGCTTGGCGGCGATCTGCGCGATCATCTGGCCGTTATTGGCGGCGGTACCGAACATCTTCGAATCGAACGGAATCGCCGCGATCGGCTGGCTCTCGATCGCCTTGGCGAATTCGCGCGTGGAGATCTCCGGGCGCTTGTGCATGCCGACCTGGTTGAGGCAGTACAGCGGCGGGCGGTCGTTGGGCCGCGCCGCCTTCAGCACGTTCAGCATGTTCTTGGCGTTGCGCATGTTGGCGAGATCGGGCTCGGCGACGATCAGGATGTCGTCCGCGCCGACCAGCGTGCGCTTGGTCCACGCCGACCATTGATGCGGGACGTCGAGCACGATGCAGGGCGTGGTCATGCGCATCGTATCGAAGATCGCATCGAACGCATCGGCGCCGAAATCATAGACCTGGTCCAATGTTGCCGGCGCCGCCAGCAGATCGAGGCGGTCGGTGCATTTCGACAGCAGGCGCTCCATGAAGGCGGAGTCCGGCCGTTCCGGCTGGAAAACCGCATTGGCAATGCCTTGAACCGGATCCTGGTTGAAATCGAGGCTGGCGGTGCCGAAGGCAAGGTCGAGATCGATCACGACGGAATCCAGCGCGAGATCGCGCGCGATCGCCCAGGCCACGTTGTGCGCGACGGTGGAGGCGCCGACGCCGCCCTTGGCGCCGACGACGGCGATGATGCGGCCGACGGCCACGGCCTCGGAGGCCGCGTAGAGACCGCATATTGCGCGCACGACGTCGATCGGTTCGATCGGTCCGGTCACGTAGTCGCTGATGCCGCGCCGCACCAGTTCACGATAGGGCGTGACGTCGTTGGTACTGCCGATCACGACGACGCGGGTACCGGCGTCGCAGACGGTCGCGAGTTCATCGAGGGCTTCGAGAATGTCGGAGCCAGGCTCGGTCTCCAGCAAAATGACGTTCGGCGTCGGCGCCTTGTGGTAGGTCTCGATGGCGGCTGCAATGCCGCCCATGTGAACCGTAAGGTGGGCTTTGCCGAGACGGCGGTCTTCGCTCGCCGCGCGCACCGCGGTTGCGATCGCGACGCTGGCACAGAAGGCCTGTACCGATACACGCGGTGCCGGCGAGATGTATTCCTCGGGCTGCACCGGCGTGTCGTCCACTTGATCGTCGGAGTTTTGAAAGACGCGGCTGATCATTTTCCTGTATCGCTGAGTTTGGCCTGGTCGGCTTCGGGATAGGTGGTCGCGGTGGAAGTGCCCTTGCGGTATTTGTCAAAGGCGATGTTGCGCCGCGGCGTATAAGCGGGGCTTTCGGGACGCGGCTGCTCGAGATCGGCGGGATTGTCGATCATCGCGGCAAGGTTGCGCTGGGTAGCGCAACCGAAATTGTGGTACTGGCGGTTTTCGTTATAGGCGACGTTGTCGATGTTAGGTCCGAGGTCATGCGGCCACAGACCGCAAGGTCCCGCCACGGCCGTAATCTTCGGATAGCTGAGCCTGATCGTCGGCAGCGTCCGGGGATCGTCCGGCCGGTAGTGACGCATCGTGATGGCGCGCGAGGGCACGCCGCCCGCCATCAGCACCGACCGGATTTCCCGGAACGACGCCGCGGCCGCGCGCGCGTTCGGCGTATCGATCGGGACATCGGCGATAACAGCACCGGTGCCTTCACGTACCCAGGTCTGCGCCAGGCCCAGAACGTCGGCGCGCTGCGACCCGGAGAGGCCGCCGCGGGCATGACCGACGAACACCACGATCGAGCGGTTGGCTTCGGTCACCGCGATCGGATGACGGTGGCGGTAATCATCCGACACGCTGGCGGTCACGATTTCCGTGGTCTGCGGCGTGCAGGCGCCGAGCGCGGCCGAAAGGCCGAGCAGGGCGCCAAGCACGTGCAAGGCCTTGCCGCGATGGAGCGGAATTCTCGTTGTCATGGTTCTGTCCTCGTCCCCACTCGGTGAACAGCTCTGCGTCTCAATCAATGATGAAGCCAAAATTGCCATGGCTCCCGCTGACGGGATCGACGCTGGCGACGAGCCCGTAGATCCGGTTGATACGCCCGAGCAGCGTGGACTGGGAATCGGATGCCGGCGCAAAGCCGTCATCGGGCCGCGACAGTTCTTTCTGCGCGACCGCGCGGACGACGTAGGGCGTCACGAGAACCATCAGTTCGGTCTGGTTGTTGATGAAGTCCTGGCTGCGGAACAGCGCGCCCAGAACCGGCAATTGATCGAGCCCCGGCAGGCCGTTGACGGCCTGCTTGGTCTGCTCCTGGATCAGGCCGGCCATCGCCATCGTGCCGCCGGAGGGTATTTCCAGCGTCGTCTCGGCGCGGCGGGTCTTGATCGAGGGAATGGATGTTCCATTTTGGCCGCCCGTGAGCGAGTTTTCGGTCGAGACTTCCGACACTTCCGTCATCACCCGCAGACTGATCCGTCCCTCAGTCAGGACTACCGGCGTGAAGTTGAGCGAGATGCCAAATTTCTTGAAGGCGACTGTCTGGACGCAATTTCCGATCGCGCCTCCCGTCGTCGTTTGGCAGGTTACGCCGGTCGGAATGGGAAATTCACCACCTGAGATAAACGTTGCGGATTCGCCTGATATCGCTGTCAGATTGGGTTCGGCGAGCGTCTTCACGACACCGGCCTTTTCCATCGCGCGAAGCACCGCCTGGACCGACGGCATCGAGCCGGCTGCTATGCCAAGGCCATTGCCGGGCACGAGGGCCGCGTTGTTTGCAGTGAAGGGATTGGTATTGTTGAAATTCACGGTCGTATTGCCGACATTCAATTGGGCGCTGAGATCGATGCCCATCTGTTTGACGACGTCCCGCCGGACCTCCGCGACGGTGACCTTCAACATCACCTGGTCGCGGCCGCGAACGACAATCGAGTTGACGACCTTCTCGGCGCCGCCGACCAGCCGCGCGGCGACTTCGCCGGCCTGCTGGGCTTCGACCGGGCTCGATACCGAGCCGGTCAGCAGCACGCTATCGCCGACGCCCTCGATCTGAATCCCCGGCATCGACTGCCGCAGCGCGGCCCGCACACCGTTGAGATCGCGCTTGACCGCGATGTCGTAGGAAGCGATCTGCTGGCCGTCGCCGTCGAAAAACACGACGTTGGTCTGGCCGACTGCACCGCCGATGATATAGGCGCGTTGCGGGGAGCGAATGACGGCATTGGCGATCTTCGGATCGGCGACCAGCACATCCTTCACGTCGCGCGGCAGGTCGACAACCATGGACTTGCCGATGCCGAGCGACAGGAAGCGCATCTTGGCCGAGCCGATGGCGGAGGTCGTCACGGGATCTTTGTCGGACTCGGCTGCGACGACAGGCAGCAACGGACTGAGCGTCAGCGCGGCAACGGCCGACAATAA
This sequence comes from Bradyrhizobium sp. AZCC 1610, assembly GCF_036924515.1. Lineage (NCBI taxonomy): Bacteria > Pseudomonadati > Pseudomonadota > Alphaproteobacteria > Hyphomicrobiales > Nitrobacteraceae > Bradyrhizobium > Bradyrhizobium sp. AZCC 1610. Next base: position 3,166,491 of record NZ_JAZHRR010000001.1, read on the forward strand.
CAGGGTGCGCGCCGCCACGGTTCGCATCGCTGACTGATTTTCCCCAAACTTCATTTCAGGCGTCCTTTCGGTCACTTCTGTGCCGTCGTTTGATTGGCGACTCCGTAGCGAACCACGTTGACGCTCTCGCTTCGTTTTTGATCTTCGGACCGGCCTTCAGCCGTCGCGTTGACATCGGTGATGCTGCGCAGCGCGAGCGCCAGCGTGCCGCTCTGGCGTGCGCGCGCCAGCGCCTCGGCTTGCTCGGGCTTCAGTTCGAGTGTGACGGTGCGGCCGACGAGGGCGTTGACGCCCTCTTTTTCCTTCGGCGCCTGATCGATCGCCAGCACACGGATATTGGAGAGAATGATTTCCGACTGGGCGACATCGGGTCCGTTGCCATCCGGATTCTTTTCGCGCTTGGAGAGGATGACGTCGACGCGGTCATTGGGCAGGATGAAGCCGCCGGCGCCGGTTTCCGGCGAGATCTCGGTCGAGATCGCCCGCATGCCGGTCGGCAGGATCGCTGCCATGAAGCCGGAGCCGTTGGCCTTGACCAGCTTCTGCTCACGGATCGGCTCACCCGCGATGAAGGGAGCGCGTGCGATCGAACCGGCGATTTCCTTGATGGCCTCGGCCCTGCTGGCGCGGTTGACCAGATTGTTGCCGGCGGAAGCCGGCCAGGTCTGCCATTGCAGGTCCTCGGGCTTGACCGGCTGGCCGAGCCCGATGTCGGACTTTGCGACCAGTATCTCCACCGTCGGCAACTGTGCGACCGGTTCGGCGGGCTGCGATTTTTCTTCGGTGCCACGGGCGAGATAGGCGGCGACACCGCCGGCACTCAACGCGATGATCAGAACGACGACACGTGCGATATTCATACGCTTTTACTACTCTTACGCAGGGACGTCCCAACTGCACGGCAATAGCCATCCCCGGAGGTATGACTAGGCATCAAAGGTATAAGGGAACTTGAGGCGTGAAGTTTTTGGCTGATCGGACGGCGGGATTCACCGTCATGGTGAACGGGTGGTTATCGTTCGGAGAAAACCACTCCGCAAAAGCCCGGAGCCGTTGGTTGCGGGCGCGTCAGCGGTCGAATTCGCCAATGGAGATGGACGTGCGCTTCGATCGGCATCAAGCCTGACGCAGCTATGACGCGCGAGCCTGATCTTGAGGCTCGGTCTCCGCGAAGCCTGCCTGCAAGACCTCGTCGCGCTTGTGGCGCAGATGCGCGCGCAGGATATGCGACAACCCCACGCCGTCGCGGCGTTGCAGCGCATTGAGGATCGCTTCGTGCTCCTGCATCGCCAGCGCCCAGCGCCGCGGTGTCATGGGCGTGACATAGCGCGCGCGGCGAATGCGGGCCGTGACGGATTCATAGAGACCGGACAGCACCGGGTTGCCGGCCGCGGCGATGATCGCCTCGTGGATATAGCGGTTGCAGCGGTAATACTGCAGAAGGTCGCGATCTTCGTAGTGCCGGGCCATCGCGGCGTGGGCGGCGGCGACGTCGGCGATCTCGGCATCCGTGATGCGCTCGCAGGCGAGCTCACCGGCTAGCGCTTCAAGCCCCTGGCACACCTCGAACAGGTCGCGCATGTCCTTGTCGGTCAGCCTGGCCGCGCGCGAGCCGCGGTTCGGCAGCAATTGGACCAGGCCCTCGGCGGCGAGCACCTTGAGGGCTTCGCGCAGCGGCGTGCGCGAGATCTGCAGCTTTTCACAGAGGTCGCGCTCGGGAATCCGCGCGCCCGGCGGAATCTCGCCATCGAGCAGCATGGTGCGGACGCGGCCTACCACTTCCTCATGAAGCATTGCCGTCAAAAATCCAGTTTGAATGCAAAAATGGCTATATCACCAGGTTTTGGCTAGTTCCAGCTTGATGAATCATATTTTTGCATTCAGAATTGGTTAACATCGATTAAAGAAGGGCCCGGCGACATGGATCAGGACGTAACGGTACGGGAGGGTGAGCTCCTGTTTACCGTCGATGACGGCATCGGCCGGGTAACCTTCAACCGGCCGGAGGCGCGCAACGCCTTCACGTTCGAGATGTACGAGCGGTTGGCCGAAATCTGCGAACGCGCCAACCGCGACCATGCGATCAAGGTGCTGCTGCTGCGGGGCGCCGGCGACAAGGCGTTTGCCGCGGGCACCGACATCAACCAGTTTCGCGCCTTCAAGACGCCGCAGGATGCGCTCGACTATGAGAACCGCATCGACCGCGTGCTCGGCATTCTCGAAACATGCCGGGTGCCGACCATTGCCGCCATCAATGGCGCCTGCACCGGCGGCGGCGCGGGCATCGCGGCCAGTTGCGATCTGCGCATCGGCACCAGGAGTACGCGGATGGGGTTTCCGATCGCGCGCACGCTGGGCAATTGCCTGTCGATGTCGAATGTCAGCCGCATTACCGCGTTGATCGGTCCGGCGCGCGTCAAGGATCTGATCTTTACCGCACGTCTTGTCGAAGCCGGGGAGGCGGCCGCCGTGGGCCTGCTCACGGAAGTCGTCGATGATCTGGACGCGCTCGACAAGCGCGCCGATGAGATCGCCAAGTTCGTTGCCGGCAACGCGCCGCTGACGCTGAGCGCGACCAAGCAGGCGGTCGCCCGGTTGCAGAACCGGCTGACGCGCGATGACGGCGAGGACCTCATCTTGATGTGCTACACCAGCCAGGATTTCCGTGAAGGGCTCGACGCGTTTCTCACCAAGCGCGCGCCGCAATGGCGCGGTCAATAGGAGCCCGTATGTCCGTTCGAAACGACAAGACGCCGCGTTCGGGACCGCTCACCGGCCTCAAGGTCATCGATCTCACCCATGTGATGGCGGGGCCGACCTGCACCCTGATGCTCGCCGACATGGGCGCCGACGTCATCAAGATCGAGAAATCGCCGAATGGTGATGACACGCGGCATTCGGTGCCGCCTAAGATCGGCGACGAGGCGGCTTCCTTCCTGATGATGAACCGCAACAAGCGCGGCATCGTGCTCGACCTGAAGACCGCAGGCGGCAAGGAAGTGCTGCGGCGGCTGATCGCCGGCGCCGACGTTCTGGTCGAGAATTTTGCGCCGGGCGCGATGGAGCGGCTCGGCTTCGGCTATGAGGATCTGCACAGCGATTTTCCGGCGCTGATCTATTGCTCGCTGTCGGGTTTCGGCCGCACCGGCCCGTACCGGCATCGCCGCGGCTTCGATCTGGTCGCCCAGGCGATGAGCGGCATCATGAGTTTCACAGGCGAACGGCCGGATGGCCCGCCGGTGAAATGCGGTCCGCCGCTGTCCGATATCACGGCCGGACTGTTGGCCAGCATGGGCATCCTTGCCGCCTATTCGCACCGGCTCAAGACCGGTGAAGGGCAATGGGTGGAGACATCGCTCTACGAGGCGGCGCTGGTTCAGACCTATTGGCAGTCGACGATTGCGCTCGCCAGCAATGTGGCGCCGCGCGCCATGGGCTCGGCCCATCCGCTCAACGCGCCGTATCAGGCGTTCGAGGCGTCCGACGGCTGGCTCGTGGTAGGCGGTGCCAACAAGAAGCATTGGCTGTTGATGCTGGAAGCGCTTGACGCGCTGGAACTGGCCTCCGACCCGCGCTTCGTCAACGGCTCCGACCGCATGGCGCATTTGAAGGAGCTTGAAGCCGAACTGAGCGTCCGTTTCCGGAAACAGACCCGGGCGCATTGGCTGGCGGCACTTGACGAGAAGGGCGTGCCCTGCGGCCCCGTTCACGACATGCTGGAAGCGCTGAGCGATCCGCAGACGCTGGCGCGCGAGATGGTGGTCGAGGTCGAACATTCGACGCTCGGGCCGGTGAAGACGATCGGGCTGCCGGTCAAATTCTCGGCGACGCCCGGCAAGGTGCGTTCGGGCGCGCCCGTCTATGGCGAGCATACGCGCGAGGTGCTGCGCGAACATGGTTTTGATCAGGCGCAGATCGACGCGTTCCAGCGGGAGGGCGCGATCGTTGCCGCCTCGCCCGGCCGCAAGGAGCAGGTCGCCTGACGAGAAAACGAAGATCCAAATACAACAAAAAAAGCCTACCCGGAGGAAACCAATGAAGATCACTTCAAAACTCCTGCTGTCCACGACAGCGTTCATGCTCGCGGGCGCAATTCCGGCCGCCGCGGCCTGGCAGCCGCAGAAGCCGATCGAGTTCGTCGCAACCGCGGGGCCGGGCGGCGGCACCGACAATCTCGCGCGCGCCGTCCAGAGCATCGTCACCAAGTACAAATTGACCGATCAGCCGATCGTGGTCGTCAACAAGGGCGGCGGCAGCGGGGCGGAAGGCTATGTCTACGGCAAGGCGTCGGCCGGCGATCCCTACAAGGTGATCTTCGGCACTTCGAACGCGTGGCAGCAACCGCTCGTCTCCAGGGTCGCCTTCAACTACACCGATCTCACCCCGATCGCCGCAATGGCGCAGGACGAGTTCCTGCTGTGGGTAAAACATGACGCGCCCTACAAGACCGCGGGCGACTTTCTCAAGGCGGCAGCCGGGACCGAGTTCAAGATGGGTGGCGCGCAGTCCAAGGACACCGACGAGGTCTTGACGCGGATGATCGAGAAGGCGGCGCGCGTCAAATTCACCTACATCCCCTTCAAGAGCGGCGCCGAGGCCGCCGTGCAACTGGCCGGCGGTCATATCGATGCGCACGTCAACAATCCCTCCGAGAGCCTTGGGCAGTGGCGCGGAAGTACCCAGCGCCCGCTCTGTGCCTTCAGCCCGAAGCGGTTGCCGCAGGGGCCGAAGGTCACCGCGTCAGAAGGCTGGAGCGACGTGCCGACCTGTGTCGAGCAGGGACTGGCGATTTCGCAATATGAGCAACCGCGGACGGTGTGGCTGCCGGGCAAGGTCAGCCCGGAGCAGGCGGCGTTCTACGTCGATCTCATGAAAAAGGTGCAGGCGACGCCCGAATGGAAGGACTACATCGAGAAGACCTCGCAGGTCGACACCTTCCTGACCGGCGCTGCGTTCGACGATTTCATCAAGCAGGACCTCGTACACGTGAAGCAGGTTGCAGGCGAACAGGGTTGGCTGCTGAAGTAAGGCGGGACGCGATGATATCACGACGTGCGCTTGAGATAGCCACGGCGGCGCTGACCGGAATCTTCGGCGTCGTGGTCGTCGTATCCAGCATCGACAACGGCATCGGCTGGTCCAGCGCCGGCGTCGACGCCGGCACGTTTCCGTTCCTGACCGGCGTCATCGTCGTGCTCGGCAGCCTTTACAACATGGCGCAGGGCGCGCTCGGACGCGGCACGCTCGCCATTGTCAGGGTGGCCGTCACGCCATCCGAATTGCGCCGCCTCGCGGGGCTGTTCGTTCCTGCCGCGATTTTCGTTGCCGTCATTCCCATCGCTGGGATGTATCTCGCTTCGGCGGGCTATGTTTTTGCGGTCCTGGCATTGCCGAAACGGCAATCGGTTTTTCGTTCGCTTGTCATCGCCGTGGTTACGCCGCTTGCGCTCTATGTCGTGTTCGAGCGCCTGTTCCAGGTGTCGCTGCCGCGCGGCGCGCTCGCCACAGCGTTCGGTTTCTGAAGGGACGGGCGATGGAAAACCTTCAATCGCTGCTGCACGGCTTCACCATCGCAGTCACCGTTCCGCACCTGACGCTGATGGTGATCGGCGTCCTGCTCGGCATTCTGGTCGGCGTTCTGCCGGGCCTGGGTGCGCCAAACGGGGTATCGCTGTTGCTGCCGCTGACTTTCGGCATGCAGCCGGTGTCGGCGATCATCCTGCTTTCGAGCATGTATTGGGGCGCGCTGTTCGGCGGCTCGGTGACGTCGATCCTGTTCAACATTCCGGGCGAACCTTCGTCGGTCGCCACCACGTTCGACGGCTATCCGATGGCGCGCGACGGCCGGCCGACGACGGCGCTGGCCACCGCCTTCGGCTCGGCGGCGTTCGGCGCGCTTGTTGGCGTGATCCTGATTACGTTTCTGGCGTCCTGGGTGGCGCAGGTGGCGCTCGCCTTCGGACCGCCCGAATACTTCGCGGTCTATTTCCTCGCCTTCGCCAGTTTCGTCGGCATGGGCGGTGCGGCGCCGATCAAGACGGTAGTGGCACTCGCGATCGGTTTTGCAATCGCCGCGATCGGCATCGATACAGTTTCCGGCAGCGTACGGCTCACTATGGGTATCGACGAACTGGTGAAGGGCGTCAGCTTCGTCGTTGCCGTCATGGGGCTGTTCGGCATCGGCGAGTTGCTGATTGCGGTGGAGGAGGAATTCCAGGCCCGCGCGGTATCGTCGAGGGTCGATTGGAAGGAAGTCTTCCGGGCGCTGGGCCGTCTGCCGCGCCATGGCATTGCGTTGCTGCGCAGCGCCGCCATCGGCTGCTGGATGGGCATTACGCCGGGTGGTCCTACCGCCGCCTCCTTCATGAGCTATGGCATCGCCAAGCGCTTCTCGCGCAATGGCGCGCGTTTCGGCACCGGCGAGGCTGAGGGCATCATCGCGCCGGAGACCGCCGACCATGCCGCCGGCACCAGCGCGCTATTGCCGATGCTCTCGCTCGGCATTCCCGGCTCGGCGACGGCCGCCGTCATGATGGGCGGGCTGATGATCTGGGGATTGAACCCCGGACCGATGCTGTTCGTCGATCAGAAGGATTTTGTCTGGGGGCTAATCGCCTCGATGTATGTCGGCAACATCGTTGCGGTTGTGCTCGTGTTGCTCACTGTTCCGGTATTTGCTGCCCTGATGCGGATTCCCTTCGCCGTCATCGCGCCCCTGATCGTCATCATCTGCGTCGTCGGCGCCTATTCGGTCTCGAACTCCTATCTCGACGTCGTCTTGATGCTCGGCTTCGGTGTCGTCGGCTATCTCTTCAAGAAGCTGCACTATCCGTTGGCGCCGTTGGTGCTTGCGATCGTGATCGGCGACAAGGCCGAGGACGCCTTTCGGCAGGCCATGCTGATGTCGAAGGGATCGCTCGGAATATTCTTTGCGAATCGGCTGGTGACGACCCTCGTCCTTGCCGGGATGGCGTTGTTGCTGCTTCCGCTTGTCTTGCAGATTGTGCGTCTACTGCGAAAACCGGACGAAGCCGCTCATGAAAAGGTGAGGATCATATGAACGTGCAGAGCCCCGGCAAGCCGGTGATTGCGCTGGCCATGGGAGACCCCGCCGGCATCAGCCCGGAGCTGACCGCGAAGCTCACCTGCCTCGACGAAATCCGCTCCCGCGTACGCCTGATTGTGATCGGAGACCGCCGCGTTTTCAACGAAGGCGCGCGGGTGACCGGCGTCATGACGAACCTGCCAAATGTAGCGCCATCCGCGGACCCGCGAACAATCGGCAGTGACGCCGCTTTTATGGACCTCGGCCATCTCGATCCCGCGACCATCGAACGTGGCGTCGCCAGCCAGGCCGGCGGCGCGTTCGCGCTGGAGAATTATCGTCGCGCGCTCACGCTGGCGCGCGACGGGCAGGTCGATGCGGTCTGCTTCACACCGTTCAACAAGAAGGCAATGCGACTCGCGCGCGCGGAGTATGACGACGAGATTGCGTTCTCCACGGAGATCGCCGGCCTGAAAACCCCGGCCAGCGAGTTCAACGTGCTCGATCGGCTGTGGAATGCGCGCGTCACCTCGCATATCGCGCTCAAGGAGGTGGCCTCGCTTCTCTCCGTCGAACGTATTCATCGCGCGCTGAAACTGACCGATGCCTGCATGCGACGGGCTGGCTTTGCCACGCCCCGTATCGCGGTGGCCGGGCTCAACCCGCATGCCGGCGACGGTGGCAATTTCGGCCGCGAGGAGATCGATGTGATCGAACCCGCCGTGATGGCCGGCCGGGCCGAGGGAATAGCAGTGGAGGGGCCGTTTCCGGCCGACACCGTTTTCCTGCGCGCCAAGAACGGCGCCTTTGATGCGGTGCTGACGATGTATCACGACCAGGGCCAGATCGCGATGAAGCTGATGGGCTTCGATCGCGGGGTGACGATCCTGGGCGGTTTCCCGTTTCCGATCTGCACGCCGGCGCATGGCACGGCGTATGACATCGCAGGCCAGGGCGTCGCCTCGGTTGGCGCCAGCCGGGCGGCTCTGCTGCTCGCGGCTGAGATGGCGGGCGCGGCCAGGTTGGGAAACCGGGCGGCGTGAGGTGCCCGCCTAGGCGGCAGCCCTCAACGCCGCAAAACCGCGATCGAGATCGGCCTTGAGGTCGTCGACGTTCTCCAGGCCGATGTGGAGCCGCAGTGTCGGCCCACCGGGGGACCATTTGGTGGCGGTGCGGTAGGGATCGCAGTCGAACGGGATGATGAGGCTTTCGAAGCCGCCCCACGAAAAGCCCATGCCGAACAGCTTCACAGTATCGAGCAGGGCGTCGACCGCCTTCTGCGGCACCGGCTTCAACACAATGCTGAACAGGCCGGAGGCGCCGGTGAAGTCGCGCTTCCAGATCGCGTGGCCGGGATCGCTTTCGAGCGCGGGATGCAGGACCTGCAGGACCTCGGGGCGGGCGGCGAGCCAGCGCGCCATTTCGAGGCCCGAGCGATAATGCTGCGCGAGCCGCACCGAAAGCGTGCGGGTGCCGCGCAGCGCCAGGAAGACGTCGTCGGGACCGGCGCAGACGCCGAGCAGGCGGATGCCTTCGGCAATCAGCGGCCAGGTTTTTGCGTTCGCCGAAATCGTGCCGAACATGATGTCGGAATGGCCGCCGATATATTTGGTGGCAGCCTGCATGCTGATGTCGACGCCCTGGTCGAGCGAGCGGTGAAACAAGGGCGTCGCCCAGGTGTTGTCGTCGATGACGAGCGCGCCCCTCGCATGCGCGACTTCGGCGATGGCGGGGATGTCGCTCATCTCGAACGACTGCGAGCCGGGCGCCTCAACCAGCACCGCCTTGGTGTTGGGCTTGAACAGGCTTTCGATCCCGGCGCCGATCAGCGGATCGAAATAGCTGACCTCGACGCCGTAGCGGGCGAGCATGCCGTTGCAGAAATTGCGCGACGGCCGGTAGACATTGTCGGTCACCAGCACATGATCGCCGGCACTCAGCACCGAGAGCAGGGTGGTGCTGATCGCGGCCAGCCCCGATGGCGCAAGCCCGACGCCGGCGCATTGCGGACCTTCCAGCGCCATCAGCACGTCCTGCAGCGCGCGCGTGGTCGGCGAGCCGTGACGCCCATAGGAGAATTCGGCGCGGTGGGCGTGCAGGTCCTCGGCGGTCGGATAGAGCACGGTCGAACCGTGGAACACGGCAGGGTTGACGAACCCCCTTTGTCCTTTGGTGTCACGGCCCGCGGTGACCAGTCTGGTTTCGGGTTTTTGCGGGTTGGATGGACCGTCGTTCGAAAAGCTCATGCGTTTGCATTATCCAAGACGTTATGCCGCAGCCACAACTTGATCGCGAAAACACCGCCGGGCGGCCGGCAGGACCGGGTAAGTTAATAACAAGACACAGAAGACGGCCGTCAACCCCTTGACCCGGCACGCCAGTCGTTCTGAGATGCATGCCAACTAACAGTCGCTGCAAGTTGAGGGGCCTGCCGCGATATCAGATCCACAGCCTGACCGGGATGGCACGTGAAATGCACGGTCAGGGTGACGCTTTTCAGCGGGGGATCAGCGGGTTGGCCCCACAACGTCAGGCGTTGCCTAAAAGACGATCTCCGGACGACCCCTTGAAAGGCCTAACCCATGAAACGCGTATCTTTGGTTGTTACCCTTGCCCTTGCCGCCGGTCTCACGGCCCAGGCCGCCTCGGCGCAAACCCTCAAGACGGTCAAGGACCGCGGCATGCTGTCCTGCGGGGTCAGCCAGGGCCTGCCGGGCTTCTCGACGCCGGACGACAAGGGTAACTGGACCGGTCTCGACGTCGATATCTGCCGGGCGATCGCAGCGGCCATTTTCAACGACGCGACCAAGATCAAATTCGTGCCGCTGTCGGCCAAGGACCGCTTCACCGCGCTGCAGTCGGGCGAGATCGACGTGCTGTCCCGCAACACCACCTGGACGCTGTCGCGCGACACCTCGCTCGGCGCCAACTTTACCGGCGTCACCTACTATGACGGGCAGGGCTTTCTGGTGAAGAAGTCGCTGAAGGTGAATTCGGCGCTGGAACTGAACAGCGCATCGGTCTGCGTCCAGACCGGCACCACGACCGAACAGAACCTCGCCGATTACTTCAAGGGCAACAACATGAAGTATGAGGTGATCGCGTTCGCGACCGCCGACGAAACCATCAAGGCCTATGAGTCCGGCCGTTGCGACGTCTTCACCTCCGACGTCTCCCAGCTCTACGCCGAACGGCTGAAGGTCGCCACTCCCGCCGATCACGTCGTCCTGCCCGAGGTGATCTCGAAGGAGCCGCTCGGACCGATGGTCCGCCATGGTGACGATCAGTGGTTCGACATCGTGAAATGGACGCTGTATGCGATGGTCGGCGCCGAAGAGCTTGGCATGACCCAGAAGAACATCGACGAGATGGTCAAGTCCGACAAGCCCGAGGTCAAGCGCGCCGTGGGCACCGACGGTAATCTGGGCGAGCAGCTCGGCCTGACCAAGGACTGGATGGTACGGATCGTCAAGGCGGTCGGCAATTACGGCGAGTCCTTCGAGCGCAACGTCGGCTCCGGCTCCAAGCTCGCCATCGCCCGCGGCCTCAACAATCTATGGAGCAAGGGCGGTATCCAGTACGCGCCGCCGATCCGCTAAGCGCCAGCGAGAGGGGCTGCGGCGATGGCCATCGAACCCCGAAAACCACCGTCGCAGCTACTTCCGAGGCTGCAGCGGGCACTCGGCGGCCGGGCGGGCTGGAGCGGCTTCGTGCTCCAGCTCCTGTTCGTCGCCGCGCTCGCCTGGATCTCCTACGAGATCGTCGCCAACGCCCGCGCCAACCTGCAGGCGCAACGGATCACCGCGGGCTTCGGCTTTCTTGCCAACAACGCGGGCTTTGACGTCAGCCAGAGCCTGATCCCGTATTCCGGATCCGATCCCTACACGCGCGTCTTTGTGGTTGGCCTGCTCAATACGCTGCTGGTCTCGGTGATCGGCATCTTCTTCGCCACCCTGATCGGATTCCTCGTCGCACTTGGCCGGCTGTCGCCGAACTGGCTGCTGTCGCGGATTTCGGGCGGCTATGTCGAACTGATCCGCAACCTGCCGGTATTGTTCCAGATCCTGTTCTGGTATCTCGCCGTGCTCGCCGCGTTACCCAATCCGCGGCAGAGCATCTCCATCTTCGACAGTTTCTTCCTAAGCAACCGCGGTCTGGTGATTCCGAAACCGATCGGTACGCCCGGGTTTGAGCCGTTCGTCGTTGCGCTCTTCCTGGCGATCGTGGCGGCGATTGTGCTGTGGCGTTACGCGCGCCGGCAACTGTTCGACAGCGGCAAGGTGATCAAGGTCTGGCCCTATGCGCTCGGGCTGGTGGTTGGCCTGCCGCTGGTCAGCGCGCTGATCTTTGGTCTACCCGTCACGTTTGAAGTGCCCGTCCTCAAGGGCTTCAACTTCGCCGGCGGCTCACGCGTGATTCCGGAATTCGTCGCGCTGACGCTGGCGCTATCGACCTACACGGCGGCCTTTATCGCCGAGATCGTGCGCGCCGGCATCCTCTCCGTGCACAGGGGCCAGATGGAGGCAGGCTCCTCGCTCGGATTGCAGCGTGGTTCGGTGCTTCGCCTGATCGTGATCCCGCAGGCGATGCGCGTGATCCTGCCGCCGCTGACCAACCAGTATCTCAATCTGACCAAGAACTCCTCGCTGGCGGTCGCGATCGGCTACCCCGACCTGGTCTCGGTATTCGCAGGCACGACGCTGAGCCAGACCGGGCAGGCGATTGAAATCATCGGTATCACCATGGGCGTCTATCTCCTGATCTCGCTGGTCACCAGCGCGATAATGAGTTTCTACGGGTGGCGTATCAGCCGGAGTATGGGCTGATGAGCGACAAACCTTCACCCATTTTCGTTAGCCAGGATCTTGTGCCCGAGCGGGCGGCGCCGGTGAAGACCACCGGCTTGATAGGCTTCCTGCGCACACGCCTGTTCAATTCGCCCACCAACGTCCTGATCACCATCGTCAGCGCGCTGCTGCTGTGGTTCATCCTGGTGCCCGCACTGAAATTCACCCTGGTGGATGCGGTCTGGACGGGCACGGACCGAACCGCCTGCTTGCCGAAAGGTCCCGGGGACGTGGTTGGCGCATGCTGGCCTTTCATCCAGGCGAAGCTTCCGCAGTTCATCTACGGTTTCTATCCGGAGCCGGAGCGCTGGCGGGTCAATCTGGTCTTCGTTCTTGCCGCGATCCTGCTGATACCACTGCTGATTCCGCGGCTGCCGGGCAAGGGGCCCAACGCCCTGCTGTTCTTCCTGGCATTCCCCGTCATTGCCTTCTTCCTGCTACGCGGCGGCGGGCTCGGCGGCCTCGGCGTGAGCTGGACGGCCGGGCTTCTTGCGGGCTTCAACGACAGTATCGGCGACGGCGGCAGGAAGCTCGTAGCCTCTGGCGAGACGACGGCCGTCATCGGACCGCTGCTGTGGCTCATTGGCAAGCTGATCGTGCTGCTCAGCACGGTGATTGGCTGGGTGCTGCTGCCGCTGACGTGGCTGCGCGACCAGATCCAGGCCTTCGGCCGTCCGGTCTGGGCCGACCTCATGGCAACTGCCGTGATCGTGTCCGCATTGCTGTTCTGGCTGGGCGGCGGCACGCGCGCCGGCTGGCGTCCGCTGGTCACGAGTCTGGCGATCTTTGCCGGCATCGGCATCGTGATCGCGGTGATGGGGCTCGACAACGGCGGGCTTCCGGAGGTGGACACGCGGCTGTGGGGCGGCCTTCTCGTGACGCTGGTGGTGGCAGTCACCGGCATCGTCGCCTCGATGCCGGTCGGCATTGCGCTCGCGCTCGGCCGGCGCTCGACCATTCCGCTGATCCGGATTTTCTCGATTGCCTTTATCGAGTTCTGGCGCGGGGTTCCGCTGATCACGGTGCTGTTCTTCGCAACCTATATGTTGCCGCTGTTCGTTCCGACCGGCTTCACCATCGACGGATTGGTGCGCGCCCTGATCGGGATCGCGCTGTTTACTGGCGCCTACCAGGCCGAAAACATCCGCGGCGGCCTCGCGGCGATCCCGCGCGGGCAGGGCGAGGCGGCGAGCGCGCTTGGGCTGTCGTGGGGCAAGACCACGGCACTGATCGTGATGCCGCAGGCGCTGCGCCACGTCATCCCCGGTCTCGTCAACAGCTTCATCAGCCTGTTCAAGGACACCTCGCTTGTTTCGATCGTGGCGCTGTTCGACCTGCTCGGGCAGCTCAGGGCATCGTTCTCCGATCCGGTCTGGTCGACGCCCTCGACGCTGTTCACCGGCTTTGCCTTTACCGGGCTGATTTATTTCGCCTTCTGCTTCGGGATGTCGCGTTACTCGCTGTTCGTCGAGAACCGGCTGAACGCCCATCGTCGCAACTGAGTACATGACCATGACCGCAAACTCGATCGTCGGCATCAACGCGCTCAACAAGTGGTACGGGGACTTTCACGTCCTGCGCGACATCAACCTCGACGTCGCCAAGGGCGAGCGCATCGTGATCTGCGGCCCGTCGGGCTCGGGCAAGTCGACGCTGATCCGCTGCATCAACGCGCTGGAGGAATTCCAGGAAGGTCAGATCGTCGTCGAGGGCATCGAGCTTGGGCCGAACCTGCGACGGGTGGACGAAGTCCGCCGCGAGGTCGGCATGGTGTTCCAGAGCTTTAACCTGTTTCCGCATCTGACCGTGCTGGAGAACTGCACGCTGGCGCCGATCTGGGTGCGCAACATCCCGAAAAAGGATGCCGAGGCCGCCGCGATGAAATATCTGGAGCGAGTCAAGATTCCGCACCAGGCCAACAAATATCCGGGCCAGATGTCGGGCGGTCAGCAGCAGCGCGTCGCGATCGCCCGCGCGCTGACCATGAATCCCAAGGTGATGCTGTTCGACGAGCCGACCTCGGCGCTGGATCCCGAAATGGTCAAGGAAGTGCTCGACACCATGGTTGATCTCGCCAGGGAAGGCATGACCATGCTGGTGGTTACCCACGAAATGGGATTTGCCCGCGAAGTCGCCAACCGCGTCGTCTTCATGGACGCGGGGCAGGTGATCGAGTCAAATACGCCGCAGGAATTCTTCGCCAACCCGCAGCACGCGCGGACGAAGCTGTTCCTGAGCCAGATCCTGCGGCATTAGCGCAGGTGACGTAGCAATGACGTAGCCCGGATGGAGCGCAGCGTAATCCGGGGTTGGCACCGCGCGCGAGATTCCCGGATTGCGCTACGCTCCATCCGGGCTACAAAATCTCGCCTCTACACCTTCTCGAACGGCACCTCGATCTGGGTGCGCTTCTCGAGCCAAGCCGGCACCGGCAGGTTCTTCGAGCGCATGAACTCCGGATTGAACAGTTTTGACTGATAACGGTTGCCGGAGTCGGCAAGGATGGTGACGATGGTCTTGCCGGGACCAAGTTGCTTGGCGAGGTGGATCGCGCCGGCAACGTTGATGCCGGTCGAGCCGCCGAGGCACAGGCCTTCATGCTCGAGCAGCTCATAGATCACCGTTACGGCTTCCTCGTCCGAAATCAGGAAAGCGTCGTCGACCTTCGCGGTCTCGATCACGGGCGTGACGCGGCCTAGTCCGATGCCCTCGGTGATCGAGTCGCCCGGTGTCGATTTGGCGGTGCCGTGCTTGAACAGCTCGTACATGGCGAAGCCATGCGGATCGGCGCAGGCAGTGACAACGCCCTTGTTCTTTTCCTTCAGATAGCGGCTGGCGCCGGCGAGTGTGCCGCCGGTGCCGACCGAGCAGATGAACCCGTCGATCTTGCCGCCGGTCTGCTCCCAGATTTCCGGGCCGGTGGATTCGTAGTGCGCCTTGGCGTTGTCGAGATTGTTCCATTGGTCGGCGAACAAGACGCCGTTCGGCTCGGTCTTGCGAAGCTGGGCGGCCAGCCGCCGTCCGACATGCTGATAGTTGTTCGGATTGGAATAGGGCAGCGCTGGCACTTCGATCAGCTCGGCGCCGCAAAGCCGCAGCGTGTCCTTCTTTTCCTTGCTCTGGGTTTCCGGGATCAGGATCAAGGTCCGGTAACCGCGCGCGCTGGCGACGACGGCGAGACCGATGCCGGTATTGCCGGCGGTCGATTCCACCACCAAGCCGCCGGGCTTGAGGTCGCCGCGCTTCTCTGCCTCCAGGATCATCCATTTGCCCGCGCGGTCCTTTACCGACTGGCCGGGGTTCATGAATTCGGCCTTGCCGAGAATCGTGCAGCCGGTCAGCTCGGATGCGCGCTTGAGCTTGATGAGAGGCGTGTTGCCGATCGCTTCGATGACGTCTTTGTTGAAGGTCATGTCTTTAAAATTGCCGGTTTGCCTGCCTAATCGCTGAGCGACCCTAAAGGACCGCCGCTAGGCATACAAGCCAGCGAATCGGCAGGGGTGCTCAGCCGGATTTCGCAAACACCACCTGACGCACGTCGATATTTCCGGACAGGAACCCCGCCTCGCAATAGGCGAGGTAATATTCCCACAGCCGCCGGAAGCGGTCGTCGAAGCCTGACGGCGTCAGGTTGGGCCAGGCCGCGCGGAAATTGCTTCGCCAGATCGCAAGCGTCCTGGCATAATCTTGCCCGAAAATGCGCTCGCGGATGACGGGAACGCCGAAGCGCTCACCGAGCGCTTTCAGGATCTGCGGCGAGGGCAGCATGCCGCCCGGAAAGACGTAGCGCTGGATGAAATCGACTTCGCGGCGATAGGTCTGGAACAGGCTGTCCTGGATGGTGATGGCCTGGATGCCGGCGAGGCCACCGGGCAGCAGGCGGTCGCGCAACTGTGAAAAATATTTCGGCCAGAATTGCTCTCCGACCGCCTCGATCATCTCGATCGAGGCGATCCGGTCATAGCGGTCGCGCTCGTCGCGATAGTCCTGCAGCCTGATCTCGACCTTGTCGCCGAGACCGGCATTGTGAATGCGCGCCTGCGCGAAATCGCGCTGCTCCTTGCTGATGGTGAGCCCGACGACTTTGGCGCCGAACGTCTTGGCGGCGTATTCAGCAAAGCCGCCCCATCCGCAACCGATCTCCAGGAGCTTCTGGCCCGGCCGCAGATCGATCGCTTCAGCAAGCCTGCGGTATTTGTTGTGCTGGGCCGCGGTCAGGTCGGGCGTGTCATCCTCGAACAGGGCCGACGAATAGGTCATGCTGGGATCGAGCCATGCCGAATAGAAGGCGTTGCCGATGTCGTAATGCGCATAGATGTTGCGGCGGGCCTGCCGCCGCGTATTGCGGTTGAGCCAATGTCTGACGGCCTGGAAGGTGCGCGTCAGCGGGTTGCCGACCAGCATGGTCTGCATCCAGTCCTGGTTGACGCAGAACAGATAGAGGAATTGCGTGAGGTCGGGCGTGTCCCATTCGCCGCGCAGATAGGCCTCGGCGATGCCGATGTCGCCGCCGCGCAGGAGCCGCGAGGCGAAGCCGTAATCATAGATTGTCATGGCTGCGGCGGGACCGGGACCGTTGCCGCCGAGCCGGACCATGCGGCCATCGGCCAAGGTCACGTCCAGCGTGCCATGTTGCAGCTTTGAACCAAAACCCAGCGCCAGCCGGACCAGGCGGGGCAATTCCGGAAACGTCGCGTCTACGGTTTCCGATGTGACCGAAATCAACTCGGGCATGTGCGATCCATCGAATGGCGGTTACCCCGTGCTTCGCATGGCCGATCGACCCTGCTTCAATCCTTGGCACGGGTAGACAACGCCGGCGAAGTATAACCGTTGCTTTTCCCGGTCGCCAAGCCGGTATTGAGGGTTGCGGACTGCCGCGGCACCAGCCGCGCGCCCTTGAGCCAGAGCCGCAGCGCCTCCCAGTGGATCGCCGCCATGATCTTTATCGTGACCAGCGGGAGGGCGAAAAACGCGCGCAGCAACTCCTTGGTGTTGAGCGTACGGTAATGACCATTGAAAGTTGCAGCGAGCACGGGACCTTCGCGGTCGGTTTCCAGAATCCGCAACTGCACGCGCTCGCCCGGCGGCAGCACGCGAAAATGGTAGCGCATCGCCATCTCGATGAAGGGCGAGACGTAGAACAGCTTGTCCTGCTGCTGCCGCACGCCGGCGTCGCTGATTTCGCCAGATGTCACCGGCAGAATGTAAGGATGGATGTCGCCAAAGGTGTTGCGCACTTCATAAATCAGCAATGCCAGTTCACCGCTCGCGCGATAGCAGAAATAGACGGAGAGCGGATTGAAGGTGTAGCCGAGCAGGCGGGGATAGCAGAGCAGCAACACCCGTCCGCCCGTGAGGTCGATGCCGCGCTCGGCCGCGCAACGTTGCGCGTAGGCGCGCAAGGATGATCCGTCCCGCTTGCCAAGGTCGGCCTCGTGGAAGCTGTAGAGCGCCGCGCGGTTGACGCAAAACAGCGGCGACTGCCGGTCCGCGTCCGCCAGCCGGTCCAGATCGATCAGCAGGCTCATCACGCGATAGCTGAAGCGATGACCCATCGGCTTCAGCCGCGCATGCATGACCTCGCCGACGTAAAGCGCTGCGGCGTTGGCGCCATCGTCAGAACTTTTTGGTTCTGCCGGGGGTGCGCGCATGGCTACACCGCAGCTTCCACCAGCTCTAGCGGCGGTTCGCGCCATGGCGCCACCGCGCCGAGCGCTTCGGCGACCGCAAGACCCGATCGCAATCCGTCCTCGTGGAATCCGTATCCGGACCATGCGCCGCAGAACCAGGTGCGTCGCCGGCCCTGAATCTCGGGCAGGCGCTTCTGGGCGGCAAAGGCTGCGGCGTTATATTGCGGATGCTCGCAGAGGTACTTGCCGAAGGTCAGTGCGGGATCGGGCGCGACCGGCGGGTTGAGGCTGACGAACAACGGCTTGTCGTAATCGATGCCCTGCAGCTCGTTCATCCAGTAGGTCACGGAGACGTCGTTATCGACGCTTCGATCGATGTCCCCTTGGCGCGGCCAGCGCAGGAAATTCCACGAGGCCCAGGCGCGCCGGCGCGTCGGCATCAGCGCGGGATCGCGGTGCAGATAGATCGTGTTGGGGGAATAACCGATCGCGCCCAAAATGGCGCGCTCGCGCTCGTCGGCATCCGACAGCATCGCCAGCGCCTGATCGCTGTGGGAAGCAATCACGACATGATCGTAGGTGTTGGCCTTGCCGTGGCTGTCGCGGACGACGACGCCATGCGAGGTGCGCTCGATTGCGGTGACGGCGCAGCCGAACTTGATCCGGTCGCGGAATGAAGCGGTCAGTTTTTCGACATAACGCTGGCTGCCGCCCTTCACGGTTCGCCAGACCGGGCGGTCATATTGCAGCAGGCGATGGTTGGCGAAGAAGGCGACGAAATTTTCGGCCGGAAAATCCAGCATCTCGCTCGATGGCGCCGACCAGATCGCAGCGCCCATCGGCGCCAGATAGTCGGTCAACAGCCGCGGCGCAAAGTGGCGTGTGCGGAAATATTCGCCGAGCGTCAGCCCGGCCAGTTTTCCGGCCGCGTAATCCTCGATGCTCTGCTGGTTGAAGGTGATGATGTCGCGCAGCATCCAGAGATAGGAGGGCGACAACAGGTTGCGAGGCTGCGCGAATAGGCCGCGTGCGGTCTCGAACCAATTGTTGCCGCCGCCTTTCCACTCGAAGCGGCCGGTGTCCGCCGTCACCGCAAAGCTCATGCAGCTTTCGACGGTCTCGACACCGAGATGGGCGAACAGCGCCGTCAGGTCCGGATAGTTCAGCTCGTTGTAGACGATGAAGCCGATGTCTACCGCAAGCCGCGCGCCGTCATAGTCGATGTTGACGGTATGGCTGTGGCCGCCGGGCCTGAGTTCGCGGTCGTAGACGGTGACCGGATAATGTTTCGACAAGGTCCAGGCCGCGGCATTGCCGCTGATTCCCGTCCCGACCACCGCGATCCGCATTTTTGGCCCTCCATGGCACGCGGCGAGATACGGGGGGCTGTTCCCGGAGTTTCAAATCGGCCACAGGCACGGATTCGGCTTACGCGAGAGGCGGATGCGGAGGCGTCAGAACAGGGGAAAAACCTCAGAAAAGCCCATGAAATCTTCGTAAGATTTCGGCGCCCCTGAGGCATCCGGCATCGCTCCAAGCCCTATAAAATAAGGGGAAGTCAGTGCTTTGCTGCCTGTTTTGCCGCCGGAACGGACGATCGGCGTAGGGCTGTGCGCGCCCCAGTCGCAAGGCTAGTATCGGGTTCAGATTCAGCGGAAGCATCACCCCGTGAACGTGTCGCAGGCCATCAGAAGAAGCGCTCGTCGTGCGCCGGGCCGGGATTTGCCCGGTGGAGAACGGGAGTGACCCATCGAATTGCAACGGCTGCGATCGACGGTTGGCCTGCGCTCATTCCGGGCGGCAAGCGGCTGGCGCGGTCGCTTGCGGTGCTTGGCCTCCTGGCCAGCTCAGCCGGCTGCATCCTGACCAAGGACCTGCCCGATCCCGCGCTCGACATACCCGACGGCTACAAGGCGGCCCGGCTGTCGAAGGCCGCGGACGCGCCGCCGACGCTCGACTGGTGGCGCGGCTTCCGTTCCCGCGAACTGACGGCCCTGATGGAGGAGGCGCAGACCGTCAATCTGGACATTGCGGCGGCCACCGCGCGGTTCAGGCAGGCCGATGCGCAGGCACGAATCGCGGGTGCGGCGTTGTTGCCTGCTCTCAGCGGCAGCGGCTCGGAGAGCTATTCCCGGACCTCCGGATCGAGCTCCAGCGGCTTGAGCATTGGCGGACGCGAGGTGGTCACCTATTCGGCCTCGCTCAGCGCCAGCTACGAATTGGATTTCTGGGGCAAGAACCGCGATGCCGCGCAGGCGGCGGAGGAGACCTCCGTCGCCACCCGTTTCGACCGCGATGTCATCGCGCTGACCACACTGACGACAGTCGCAAATGCCTATTTCCAGGTGCTCACCGCGCAGGACCGGATCCGGACCGCTCAGCGCAACATCGCCAGTGCCGAGCGCATCCTCAATGCCATCAAGGAGCGGCTGACAGCCGGCACCGGCACCGACCTCGACGTCGCGCAACAGGAGAGCGTGGTAGCCAACCAGCGCGCACTGGTGCCGCCGCTGCGTCAGACGCTCGACCAGAACATCAACGCGCTGGCGACGCTGGTGTCGCGGCCGCCGGAAGCGGTGCGCGTCACCGGCGGCTCGCTGAACCAGATCGCCGCGCCGCGCGTGACGCCCGGCCTGCCGTCGGAATTGCTGACGCAGCGTCCGGACATCAGGCGCCAGGAAGCCCAGCTTGCCTCTGCGACCGCCAATGTCGGCAGCGCCCGCGCGCAGTTTTTTCCGAGCATTCAATTGACCGGGCAGGGCGGCTATCAAAGCTCGGCGCTGTCGTCGCTGTTTCAGCCGCAGGCTGCGTTCTTCAGCATGGTCGGCAGCCTGACCCAGCCGATCTTCGACGGCGGCCGGATCCTCGGCAATTTCGAGTTCACCAAGGCGCGGCAGGACGAACTGCTGCAGACCTATCGCAAGACAGTGGTGCAGGCCTTTGCCGATGTCGATACTGCCTTGATGTCGATCCGCCAGACCACGGAGAGGCTGCGGTTGCAGCGTGAGGTGGTGGCGGCGTCACGGCGGGCCTTCGAGCTGTCCGAGCAGCAGCTGCGGGCCGGGACCGCCGATATCGTAACTGTGCTAAATACGCAGCAGACGTTATTCCAGGCCGAAGATTTGCTGTGGCAGGCCCAATTGGCCCGGCTGCTCGCGATCGTCAGTCTCTATCAGGCGCTGGGGGGCGGCTGGGAGCCCAGGATGGAGAGGGCGGTCAATGCTCTTTAAGCCGGAAGTAAAGGACGACGCGAAGACGGCGCGCAAGCGCGTCGCGCGTGGCATTGGCCGGCGGATGGTATCGCTGACCATCACGCTATTGATCCTCGGCGGCCTCGGCTATCTCGGCTGGAACGCCTTCCAGCAGAAGCAGACCGGCCGTGGCGGGCCCGGCGCACGCCCCGACCTCCCGGTGCCGGTGCTGGCGGCTGTGCCGCGCACGCAGGATGTGCCGGTTTATCTCGAAGCGGTGGGCTCGGTCCGCGCGCTGAACAATGTGATCGTGCGCGCGCAGGTCGACGGCAAGCTGATCAAGGTGAATTTCGTTGAGGGCCAGGACGTCAAGCAGGGCGACGTGCTGGCCGAAATCGACCCTGTGATCTACCAGGCCCAGTACGATCAGGCGGTGGCGAAGAAGGCGCAGGATGAGGCGCTGCTTGCCAACCAGAAGCTCGATCTGGCGCGCTATCAGCAGCTTGCCGCGTCGAATGCCGGCTCCAAGCAGCAGGCCGATACGCAGCGCTCGGTGGTCGCCCAGCAGGAAGCACTGGTGCAGGCCGACCAGGCCGCGATCGACAATGCTCGGGCGATGCTCGGCTATACCAAGGTCATCGCGCCGCTGACGGGGCGCGTCGGCCTGCGCCAGGTCGACCAGGGCAACATCATCCGCGCTTCTGACGTCACCGGCCTCGTCATCATCACGCAGTTGCAGCCGATCGCGGTGCAGTTCAGCCTGCCGCAGCAGCAGATCGTGCGAGTCAACGCCGCTGCCGCCAAGGGCGTGCTGGCGGTGGATGTGTTCGGCAATGACGGCGTGACGGTCGTCGATACAGGTACGCTCAAGGGCATCGACAACCAGGTCGATCCGACCACGGGCACGCTGAAGCTGAAGGCCGAATTTCCGAACGCCAAGTTTCAGCTCTGGCCCGGACAGTTCGTCAATGTGCGGCTGAGGGTCGAAACGCTGGAGAAGGCGATCGTGGTGCCGACGTCGGCGGTCCAGCGTGGTCCCGTTGGGACGTTCAGCTATGTGATCGGCCCCGATAATGTCGCGACCGCCAAGCCAGTCGTGGTGACGCAGCAGAACGAAAACGACGCGGTGATCGCGAGCGGCCTTTCGACCTCCGACCGCGTCGTGACCACAGGCTTTGCCAATCTTTCCGACGGCGCCAAGGTTTTGATCGGCACCGATGATCGGGCGCCGACCGCCGACCTCGCGCCGCGCAAGCGCAGCCGTTCGCCGGACGCCAAGGGAGATTCCAAGGGCGGTCAGGGCAAGGATGGCGAACACCGCGGCAAGCGCGAGCGCGGCGAGGGTGATCTGAAGGGACAAACCGGCCCGGCACCAGCCGAGCCGTCGGGCGGCGCTGCGAAGTCGCAGCCATGATCCACGCGCCGCACGCCTGAAAATGAATTCGCAAGTGAGGACGCAACCATGAGCGTCTCCGAACCGTTCATCCGCCGGCCGATCGCGACCTCGCTGTTGGGGATCGCGCTGATGATCGGCGGCGCGCTCGGCTATTGGGCGCTGCCGGTATCGGCGCTGCCGCAGGTCGATTTTCCGACCGTGCAGGTGACGACGCAACTGCCGGGCGCCAGCCCCGACGTGATCGCGTCGCTGATCACGGCACCGCTGGAGCGGCAGCTCGGGCAGATTCCGTCGTTGTCGTCGATGCAGTCGACCTCCTCGTTCGGCGTCAGCCAGATCTCGCTGCAGTTCGACCTCAACCGCGACATCGATGGCGCCACCCAGGACGTGCAGGCCGCGATCAACGCCGCCGCCGGGATCCTGCCGAGAAACCTGCCGTATCCGCCGACCTACGCCAAGGTCAATCCGGCCGATGCGCCGGTCCTGACACTGGCGCTGACGTCGGAGACGATTTCGCTGCGCGCGATGAGCGATATTGCCGACACCATCCTCGGCCAGCGGCTCAGCCAGATTTCCGGCGTTGGGCGCGTTGCAATACTCGGCGGGCTCAAGCCCGCGGTGCGTGTGCAGGCCGATTTGGCGCGGCTCGCCGCCTACGGCATTTCGATGGAGGATCTGCGCAACGCTATCGCGGGCGCCAACGTGTCGGGGCCGAAGGGATCGCTCGACGGCGCGCAGCAGGCCTACACCATCGCCGCCAACGACCAGATCGCGGCGGCGGAGGCGTACAAGCCGATCATCATCGCCTATCGCAACGGCTCGCCGGTCACGATCGGCGACGTCGCCATCATCATCGATGGGCTGGAGAACGATCGCACCGGCGGCTGGTATCAGGGCACGCCGGCCGTGATCATCGACATCCAGCGGCAACCCGGTGCCAACGTGATCGAGGTGGTCCGGCAGATCCGTGCGGAAATTCCAAAAGTGCAGCGCGCGATCCCGGCCGGCGTCAACCTGACCATCGTCTCCGACCGCACCGTCACCATTCGGGCGTCCGTCCGCGACGTCCAGTTCACGCTGATCCTTTCCGTGGTGCTGGTGACGCTGGTAGTGCTGCTGTTCCTGCGGTCGCTGCGCGCGACGCTGATCGCGGGCGTGGCGCTGCCGCTGTCGCTGATCACGAGCTTCGGCATCATGTATTTTTCGGGCTTCAGCCTCGACAATCTGTCGCTGATGGCGCTGACGATCGGAACCGGCTTCGTGGTCGACGACGCCATCGTGATGATCGAGAACATCGTCCGTCACATGGAAAACGGCGAGTCCGTGATGGAGGCGTCGCTGAAGGGCGCCAGCGAAATTGGCTTCACCGTGATTTCGCTGACGGTGTCGCTGATCGCGGTGTTCATCCCGCTATTGTTCATGTCCGGACTGGTCGGGCGCATGTTCCGCGAATTCGCGCTGACGCTGACGATCGCGGTCGTGACCTCGGCGATCGTGTCGCTGACGCTGACGCCGATGATGTGCTCGCGGCTGCTCAAGCATGTCGGCGAGGAGATGACGGTCCCGGGGCTTGCCGCCGTCAGCCGCTTCATCGACCGCATGGTCGCGTTCTACCATCGCACGCTGCTGTGGGTGCTGCAGCGCCAGCGCGCAACGCTGGTGGTGACGTTCGCCACCATCGCCGCGACGCTTGTCTTGTATGTGATCGCGCCGAAGGGCTTTTTGCCGCTGCAGGACACCGCGTCGATCACGGCGGTGACCGAGGCCGGGCCCGATGTTTCCTTTGTCGAGATGCAGAGCCGGCAGGCGGCGGCAGCGGCTGCGATCCAGGCCGATCCGGATGTCGTCGGCGTGGTCTCCGTGATCGGCGCGGGGTCCGTCAATCCGACCACCAATGTCGGACGCCTGGTGATGACGCTCAGGCCGCGCGGCGAACGGCACGATGACATTTCCGCCGTGGTCGACCGGCTGAAACAACGCACCGCGTCGATCCCCGGCATGACCATCTATTTCCAGCCGGTGCAGGACGTGCAGATCTCGACCCAGTCGAGCCGCTCGCAGTACCAGTATACGCTGACCGGCACCGATGCGACGCAGGTCTCGCTGTGGTCGCAGAAGCTGATCGCCGAAATGCGCCGGGATCCGCTGTTCCGCGACGTTTCGTCGGAAGCGCAGGAGGGCGGCTTGCGTGCCGCGCTCGACATCAATCGGCAGCGCGCCGGCCAGCTCGGCGTTAGCCTCCAGGCGGTCAACGACACCCTCAACGACGCCTTCGCACAGCGGCAGATTTCGACCATCTACGGCCAGGCCAACCAGTATCGCGTGGTGCTGGAGGCGATGCCGATGTACCAGCGCGATCCGTCGATCCTGTCAAAGCTCTATCTGCCGGGAGCCGCGAGTACGACCGCAGGCGCCCCCGGCGCGCAGGTGCCGCTGTCGGCGGTGGCGACGCTGACCCGCACCACCGCGCCGCTGGCGATTTCGCATCTGGCGCAGTTCCCGGCGGTCTCGCTCAGCTTCAACCTCGCGCCCGGCGAGGCGCTGGGCGATGCCGTCGAGGCGGTCAAGAAAATCGAGACCAGCATCGGCATGCCCGGCAGTATCGTCGGCGTCTACGCAGGCGATGCCGCCGAATTCGCGAAATCGCTGGCCGGCCAGCCCTGGCTCATTCTGGCGGCGATCGTCACCATCTACATCGTGCTTGGCGTGCTCTACGAGAGCTACATCCACCCGATCACTATTCTCTCGACGCTGCCGTCCGCGGGCGTCGGCGCTATTCTGGCGCTGATGCTGTTCGGGCAGGACCTGTCGGTGATCGGCCTGATCGGCATCATTCTGTTGATGGGCATCGTCAAGAAGAACGCGATCATGATGATCGACTTCGCGCTGGAGGCGGAGCGGCATCAGGGCATGTCGCCTCATGAAGCCATCGTG
The DNA here is from genome assembly GCF_036924515.1 of Bradyrhizobium sp. AZCC 1610. Taxonomy (NCBI): domain Bacteria; kingdom Pseudomonadati; phylum Pseudomonadota; class Alphaproteobacteria; order Hyphomicrobiales; family Nitrobacteraceae; genus Bradyrhizobium; species Bradyrhizobium sp. AZCC 1610. The sequence goes on from NZ_JAZHRR010000001.1 coordinate 3,191,537, forward strand.
CAAGCCTGCCTGTTGCGGTTCCGCCCGATCATGATGACGACGCTGGCCGCGTTGTTCGGCGCGCTGCCGCTGGCGATCGAAAGCGGGACCGGCGCCGAGCTACGCTTTCCGCTCGGCATTTCCATCATCGGCGGCCTGCTGCTGAGCCAGGTGCTGACGCTCTACACGACGCCCGTGATCTATCTGGCGCTCGACCGGATCAATCGCAAAATCGAGAAGGCCGTGCCGGACCCAGGGCCTCCCGGGCCGACGGTTGCCGGCGCCACCGAGGGGATGCAGTAGATGGCATCGATCTCGGAGCCCTTCATCCGCCGGCCGGTGGGCACCACACTGCTGGCGATCGGGCTCTTTCTGGTCGGCATCGTCGCCTATGTCTTCCTGCCGGTCTCGTCGGTACCGAACGTCGATTTTCCGATGATCCGGGTGTCGGCGACGCGGCCCGGCGCGGATCCGTCCGTCATGGCGTCGACCGTTGCCGCGCCGCTCGAACGCCGGCTCGGCCAGATCGCGGGCCTCGACCAGATCACCTCGACCAGTTCACTCGGCACCACCAGCATCCAGCTTCAATTCTCGATCGGCCGCGACATCGACCGCGCCGCGCGCGATGTGCAGGCCGCGATCAACGCCTCGCTGGCGGATCTGCCGAGCGACCTGCCGTCGCTGCCGCGATTCCGCAAAGCCAATCCGGCGGCTGCCCCCGTGTTCGTGCTGGCGCTGACGTCGAAGACGCTGACGACCAGCGCGATGTACGACGTCGCCGACACCGTGATCGCGCAACGCATCTCGCAGGTGCCGGGCGTCGGCGAGGTCAACGTCACCGGCGCCGACCAGCCGGCGGTACGGATTGCGTTGAACCCTGTGGCCCTGTCGAATGCTGATATCGCGACCGACGACGTGCGGCTCGCCATCATCAACGCCAATCCGCTGGGGCCGGTCGGCATCTTCAACGGCGGCCGCCAGAGCGAGACGATCTCGACCAACAAGCAGATGCGCACCGCGGCCGAATTCCGCGACATTATCGTCAAGAGCTCGGCCGGCAATTTCGTCCGCCTCGCCGACGTTGCCGAGGTCGAGGATTCCGTCCGCAACAGCCGCTCGATCGCCTGGTTCAACAAGCAGCCGGCGGTCCTGATCCAGATCACCAAGCAGGGCGACGCCAATGTGATCGACACCGTCGATCGAGTGAGGGCGCTGTTGCCGGAACTGAAGCAGTGGCTGCCCGGCGGTGTGGAAATTTCGACGCTGGTCGACCGCACCGGCACCATCCGCGCCAGCGTGCTCGACATGCAGTTCACGCTGCTGGCGACCGCGTTCCTGGTGATGGTGGTGGTGTTCGCGTTCCTGCGGCGGCTGACGCCGACCATTGCCGCCGGCGTCTCGGTGCCGCTGGCGCTGGCCGGCACCTGCGCCGGCATGTGGCTCGCCGGCTTCTCGATCGACAATCTGTCGCTGATGGCGCTCGCGATTTCCGTCGGCTTCGTGGTCGACGACGCCATCGTCATGATCGAGAATATGTACCGCAACCTCGAACATGGGATGGCGCCTTATCCGGCTGCACTAGAGGGCGCCAAGCAGATCGGCTTCACGGTGCTGTCGATCAGCCTGTCGCTGATCGCCGCGTTTACGCCCCTGATCTTCATGGACGGGATCGTCGGCCGGCTGCTGCGCGAGTTCTCGCTGACGCTGACCTTTGCCATTGTGGTGTCGACCGTGGTGTCGCTCACGGTCACGCCGATGATCTGCGCACACTACATCAAGGAAGCGACCTCCGACCGTGCGACCTGGTTCGACCGCCTGGTCGAGGGCACGCTTTCGCGCATCGTTTCCTTCTACACCCGGACGCTGCGGGCGGTGCTTGGCTTTCCGTTTCTGACGCTGATCGTGTTCTTTGCGACCATCGCGCTGACGGTGGTGCTCTATATCAAGATTCCGAAAGGCTATTTTCCGACCGACGACAGCGGCCTTGTGATCGGCGCGACGCGGGCTTCCCCCGACACCTCGTTCCAGGCGATGCTCGGGTTGCAGCAGCAACTGGCCGATATCGTGATGGCCGATCCGGCGGTGGCCGGCGTCGGTTCATCGCTCGGCGGCAGCGCCGGTCCGGGCGGCGGCGGCTCCAACCGCGGCACCATGTTCATCAGCCTGAAGCCGCCGGAGGAGCGGGCGGGCCTATCGACTGCGCAAGTGATCGATCGCCTGCGGCGGAATCTCTACCGGGTGGCCGGCATCCGCCTGTTCATGTTCGCCGCGCAGGACATCCGTACCGGCGGGCGGCAGAGCGACTCCGACTACCAATATACGCTGTCGAGCACAGACCTCGATCTGCTGCAGAAATGGGCGCCCCTGGTGGCCAAACGTATGGAGACGGTGGCGGGCATCACCGACATCTCCAGCGACCGCGACCCCGGCGGGTTGCAATTGTCGCTGGTGATCGATCGCAAGACCGCATCGAGCCTCGGCGTTCGCGTCCAGGACATCGACAACGCCCTGAACAACGCGTTCGCGCAGCGGCAGATTTCGATCATCTATACCCAGCGCAACCAGTACATGGTGGTGCTGGAAATCGACCCGAAATTCCAGAACGACCCTTCCAACCTGGAACGCATCTTTGTCGCCGGCGCCAACGACGCCCAGGTGCCCCTATCGGCCGTGGTGCGCTACCAGCGCGGCCTGTCGCCGCTCGCGGTGTATCACTCGCAATCGTTCCCCTCGACGACGGTCTCGTTCAATCTGCTGCCCGACGTGCCGCTGGAGGTCGCAACCTCCAACATCCAGCGCGCGGTCGAGGAACTGCATATGCCGGAAGGAATCCGCGGCAGTTTCGACGGCAATGCCGGCGATTTCAACAAGACCAGCGGGCGGCAGCCGCTGCTGATCCTGGGCGCCTTGGTGGCGATGTATATCGTGCTCGGCGTGCTCTATGAGAGCCTGGCGCACCCGATCACGATCATCTCGACATTGCCGTCGGCAGGGCTCGGCGCGCTGCTGGCGCTGCAGGTGACCAACACGCCGCTGACGGTGATCGCCTTTGTCGGAATCATTCTGTTGATCGGCATCGTCAAGAAGAACGGTATCATGATGGTCGATTTCGCACTCGATGCCGAACGCAACCGCGGCCTGTCGTCGGCGGACGCGATCTTCGAGGCGTGCCGCGTCCGCTTCCGCCCCATTCTGATGACGACGATGGCGGCGTTGTTTGCCGGCATTCCGCTGGTCATTGCCAGCGGCCCCGGCACCGAGCTGCGCCGGCCGCTCGGCATCACCATCATCGGCGGTTTGATCGTGTCCCAGATCCTGACGCTGTACACCACGCCGGTGATCTACCTCCTGATCGACCGGCTGCGGCAGCGATCCCGGCCGGCCGCGGTCGCCGCGCCCGCCGAATAGTTGAATTACTGGCCACGAAGCGTATAGCGGGCGGATGTCAGAACAAGCCAATACCAAGCCCGGCTCCGCTGAAGAGGTGGTTCCGGAGTGTCCGCATTGCGGCAAGCCGCTGCCGCTCTGCATCTGCGACAGCGTGACCCCGATCAAAAGCCGGATCTCGCTGTTGATCCTGCAGCACCCGCAGGAGCAGGACAGGGGGCTCGGCACGGCGCGGCTGACCGCGATGCATTTCAAGGATGCGGTCGTCAAAATAGGCCTGTCCTGGCCAAGCCTCTCCAAGGCGCTGGGACGGACGGTCCACGATCCCTCGCGCTGGGCGGTGCTTTATCTCGGCTCGGCCAAGGTCGCCGATCTCGATACCGATGCCGAAATCGTCGCGATCAACCGCAAGGGCGAAATAGAGCCGCACCAGCGCGCCATTCTCTCCGACATCGAAGGCATCGTGCTGCTCGACGGAACCTGGAGCCAGGCCAAGGCGCTGTGGTGGCGCAACGCATGGATGCTGAAGTGCCAGCGGGTCATTCTCGGGCCGAAACGCCCGTCGGGTTACGGTAAGCTCCGCAAGGAGCCGCGCCGTGACGGCCTTTCCACGATCGAGGCCGCGGGCCTGCTGCTGGCTGGACTGGAGAAGCGACCGGAGATCGCGGAGGTGCTCAACGCAAGCTTTGACCGCATGCTGGCGCGCTATCGGGAAGTGCAGGCGGAAATGCCGGAGCTCGCGCCGAAACCGAAGAAGCGGGATTATCGCCGTCGCAAGCGCGGCTAACTCCGGCTTTCAAACAAAAGCTGCATCACTAGATTGTCCTATCTTTAGTTGTTATTTGCTGCAATGCAAAAACATTGGTTCCAATGTCGGATTCACGACATAACGAGCTGTGGACAATGATGACATGCTTCTTGACGATGGTAATGTTCCTCTGTTCTCCGCGTAACATTGGAGCAAAGTCGATGACTTTAAGCACTGAAATCCTCACTCGCTCTCCGTTGCTCGACGCTGATGAAATCGAAGGAGAAATCGGCAATATCATCCACAACACCCGGCGAGGACCCTTTATCCGCGCAGTGCCTCACAGCGACGATCACCCGTTGCCGGTAGGCCCGATGCCCGACTACGTCGAGCACAAGGAAGGCGTCAATCAGGTCGGTAAACTCTCAGCCGAAGCCGTGGTCCGCGAATATGAAGCGGCGGTGAAAGAGATCGAAGCGCTCGGTGCCGAATTGTCCGAAGCCGCCAAGAAATGTGAGGCGATGGTTGCCGGCGTTCACGCCATGGTGGACGAGATCAAGGAACTGGCGGCGAACTATCGTGAGGAAGGCAAGCGCTACTTCCTGCAGATCGAGGATTGTTCCCTGATGACATCCGAAGTCCGCACGGTCTGCGAGACGCTGAAAAAGAAAATTGCCGCAGGTAGTAGTCTCGCCGCCTGATGTTCCGGCTGTGGCCGGTCTTGCTGGTGGCCGCGCCGTTCATCGTCGCGGCCATTAGCTGGATGTTCTAAGCTGCACGGCCGTCATAGGGATATCGATGACGGTACGCGCCAGATGGCCGAATGTTCCGGCACGTTGCTCCATTGCGTCGCTCGCACTATGACTGACGCGTCGGATCCGAGCGGAGCAACGGGATGGAATTGGTTGCGCGTTTGCGCCTGTCGAAACAGGCGCTGATCGATGTCGTCTTCTTCTGCGGCGTTCCGATCGTGCTGGCGATGCTTTCGGCCGTTCTCGGGCCGTACGCGGCCATCATGGGAGGCGCCGGCGCGACCATCTATGTCCTCTTGCTCGCCATTGTGCCCTGGTGCCTGACCGGCCTTGTCACCCAATTGGTGAGCAAAAGCGCCGGGCGAAGACTGCCGCTTTGGCTGACTGCAGCCATCGGTGCCATCGCCGCCGGGCCCTTCGTTTCGCTTTACGTGCATGTCGTCAATTCAATCGCCGGAGACATCTGGCCCGCTCTGAACGCATTTTTGCCGGCTACGTTCAGTACAGACCATCTCAAATCCGCCGCCTTGTCCGAGGGGCGGGCCGTCGTTCTCTGGATTGCATTCGTTGTCATTTTCCATGAGACGCTGGGGTGGGCGAGGTTTGCGCCGACAAGCCAGGAAGCGAGCCGCGAAGAGCGCTTTCAAATGAGCGGCGCTGAATGGACGGCGGAAGACGACGCCCTGCTGCGATCGTTGATTGACAGCGGCAGGCCGCCGAGAGCCATCGCATTGGAAATGAAGCGGACGGTCGGCGGCATCCGCGCAAGGACTGCCAAGCTGGGCCTTCGGAACAACCGTCTCGGCGATACGTCCGGCGGTTGAGGCGCCGGGCCGGGGACGATCCGGACCGTTTCAGTTTGCTAACCAGTGCGGGACAGGACGAGCGCTGCTCGGTTGCCTATCCGGGGCAGGGCGTATATGAGTTCGCGCGATGGGGCCACGTGGCGGAGTGGTTACGCAACGGTCTGCAAAACCGTGTACACCAGTTCAATTCTGGTCGTGGCCTCCATTTCACCTCGTTGAAATCACAAAGTATTTTCATTCAGGCTTTGTTCGGCCGATCCTGCCTGCTACCGGATTGCTACCATTCGTTTCGGACCGGTTCCGGAGAGCCGTTTTCAGGGCAGCGTCTACCGTCGCTACCGCGTCCTCCTGCAGTACAAGGCTGACGCGCCGCCGGCACGATGGAGCGGCCGGAAGTGGTCACGCTGGATGAATTTAAGATCAATTACGCGATCGGCGATAGGCGGCAAATCCGAGGCCCGCAAACCCGATCAGCAGCATCGCCCATGTGGAAGGTTCGGGAGCTGGCGCCGCGTTGACGAAATAGCCATAGACGCCGCCACTGTCATCCAGGCCCGTTACTCTGACATATCCTCGGTGGTCGAAACCGGGAGGGTCCAAATTGACATAGACTCCGTTGCTACTGAAGAAGCCTCCGTATAGGCCGCCAAATCCAACAAATGCCCCCTGATTGTTGATCAGTTCGGGATAGTATTGAGTACCTAAAGAGATGAACTGACCGCTCTGAAAAAAGAACCCACTAAACCCAGCACCGGCTCCTTGGTCGACAATTCCGACGACTTGGCCTAGATCGTTGATCGCGTAGGGGATCGTCCACAGAGAGCCAAAGCCAAAAAGCGAGTAACTAGTGCCATCGTAAAAGAAAGCCTTAGAGGTACCGACGCAATTGCAGGTGCCTTGGTCGAAAGTCCCAACGAATTGCCCTAAAGTATTCGAGCCCGTGAAGTGGACGTTGCGAATATTTGTAAGTCCTGCAAAATCCGGAGGTGCTGGGAAGTTCGTGCTTTTTAACGGACTGGTATAATATGCCGGGCCACCAACCGTGTAGCTGCCGTTCTGGTAGAAGAAAGTATCGGCATAGCTTGGCAATTCAGATGCTAATAGGCAGAACGCCACCAAAAACCATCTCATAAAATCAACTCCACTCAACAAAGCCCCATTCCACCTTCCCGCGCCGGTTGAGTCAATCAGGGACCGGCAACAAAAAGACCGCCCGAAGGCGGTCTCTGTATTCGCGATCGAGGCTTAATCAGGCGGCGAGTGCCGCGACCTTGCGACGCCGATAGGTCATGTAGCCAACGCCGGCAAAGCCGAGGATCATCATAGCCCAGGTGGAGGGTTCGGGAACGGCGGCCACCTGCGTCAAAGTAGTGAGGCGCCCCTGCAATTGTATTCCGAAGGAATCGAGGATAACTCGCGTGTCGCCGAAATCCGCGAGGTTAAACGAGGTTGGCAAGCTACTTGAGCTCAGCCCTTGGCTGGTCACATCTGAGAGGTAGATTCTCATCGATGTCATATAGGTGAGGCCTGTTACTGGGCTTGCGGTTATTTCGGAACTGCTTCCCACATTTATCTGAAAAACGTCATTCGCGAATGAAGAAAAGGGAGATTCGTTCTGCACGTAAACACTAGCGCCGCTAGCGCCTGTGTAAGATGCAGAGACCCCTTGAAACTGTACGGAGAAACTTACCAGCGCCGGATACAGTGCGCCGGATCCATCGACATTCGGAAAAACCGCCGTTGGCGCAACCGCTGCGTCGTAGGAAAATTCTCCAGAAAAAGCCGATCCAATCGGACTATTGTAATTGCTATACCCTTCAAAACTGACCACGCCAGTGAAACCATAGCTGACGATAGCCGCATTTGCAGGCGCAAGTGTCAGAAAAGACCCTAGAAGGGCGGTGAGCGCAATTTTCATAGTATCCCCCTTTAATACAAAGGCGCATTTGTTTTGATAGTCGAAGCAATGTCAATGCTGGTGGGAGTTCCTATGGAAAAGGCGCCCTTCGCCTTCAGCCCAGATTCTTCTGGCCTCTTATTCGGGCGAGCGCAGCAGACCTTGCCTCACCCATTTGGGTGAGGTACTGTTCTGTTCTTTCCGCAAAACTACGGAGATCGTCAATTCACGGTTGGACCTAAGATCACGATCGCAGCAAACCGAAATTGCTCGATTCACTCCAGAACCTCATACTCGAACGCCACGCCTTCCGGGTCGTTCTCCTTAAACCAGGCTTCGGCAACATCTTGGCTCGCAAAGACCTTGACGTGATCAACGTCGCCAACTTCCTTGCTGGTATCGACGTATATACAGACCGTCGTCATTGATCCCTCTTCAGCTTGCGCTTTCCCCAATGATGCGTCTCGAGATCGGGATTAAAGGTCTGCTCGACGTGACGGTTCAACGCCCGCATGACGCCGATCCTGGCCAGCATCGTCGGGCCGCCGCTCTCTGCAACGAGAATTAGTGCCTCCATCGCAGCCTGCCATTCGGGCGCGGAATGCTCGTCCTTCGGCAGCTTCATGATGTAGCTGGCGGCATCCCTCAAGGTGAGGAGACGCCGGCCATTGGGCAGCGGTATCGGATCCTCAAAAGGGGCGGACCAGGGCAAAGGAAAAAGCTTTTTTCAAAATGGGGGGCGGGGCCGCCCCGAGGGCTCGAAGCGACCCCTGATCACGCAGCACGCAGGCCGAATTTGGGGACTGGCCAATCTGCGCGACTTGCAGCCACGCTATGCCTGTTCAGATCGGCCGCAACTAAACTCGCGCGTTAAGCTTGATGTCCGCCGCGCAGGTTAATTCTGGAACTGTATTTTCAGCGAAGGCCCATTACCCGGACTCGCTGGCTGCTACCGTGGAAGTCCGGACGGACATCGGCGCCTCGCTTGCCGCACGCCTTGCATACGAACCGCGGCTCAATGTCAGAGAGCCGCACGTGGTCTGGCCAGCGATCGGCGGGCAGGGCGATTAAGTGGCTGCAGTGATAGTCGCTGCAGAAGATCACGACGCCGAAGACGCCTGACTCCCGCATCTCTCCGAACGTGATTTTCTGTTCGCGTGGCATGCGCCCAATTCTGCCAAGAACCGGCCTAAGCCTGAATTAGCCATTTTATATGAGAGGCCGCAGCAAGCCGGCCGCGGGTCAGCAGGCGGCGTACCAGCCCTCGGGAAACGGAACCAGCGGCCAAGCGGCCCCATTGTCGTTGGCAGCGCGCGGCGAGCGATAAACAGCCGGGGTCTGGGCCACGAAATCATCCTCCCGTACTGGCGCAACGGCCGTCTGCACGGCTTCCAGCAGCAAATCGTATTCAACTTGACTCATCGCGCTCTCCGGAGTTCCAGAGGCGATGGTCGCAAAAGTATTTTGTTTCCAGATTGAGCGAATCGTTCGAATTTTAGCGATTCGATGACCGCGGCAAAGCTGGTTACTAAAGGGTTGAGTTCCTCGCGCAAACACTAACCCCGTGCACGCGGGCCGCAGTGTGAGAAAAATCACTTTTTGCAAAAGTCAGTTCGCGTACTCGGCTGGATGGCGCCTGCCTTGTCAAGGCGGGCATGCTCCAGGAGATGCGGTCATGAAGGCAAGGTTTGCGCGAAGTGCGGCACTTCTCTGTCGTTCCCGCCGGGCTTCGACGCTCGGCTTCCTGCTCACACTGATGGCGAGCGGCTCGGCCGGTGCCCAGCAAGGCACTCCCGAACAGCGCCGCGCTTGTACGCCGGACGTCTACCGCCTGTGCGCCGGCGAGATCCCGAACGCCAGGGCGATTACCGCATGCCTGCGCCGGCAGAAGTCGAGCTTGAGCCCGTCCTGCGCGGCGGTGTTCGATCGGTAAGTCTCGACCGCTTCCCTACATCTCCAGCGCAGCCAGATTCTTCGGCAGCATCCGCTTGAACAAAGTGAGGATGCGGGCGGCCTCCTTCGATTCTAACGTGATCGCGTGGCGGACTGTCGCGGCGATCAGCGTCATGATCAGTTGGGAAAACGAGGCGAGGGCGGTTGCGGGCGCGTCGGGTGCGATACGCCGCAGCGCGTCGCCGAGCAGCCCGGCGAGATAGACGCCGTCCTTTTCGTCGAGTTTTTGCAGGGCACGGTCGGCCTGCGTCGCTTGCCAGATGTCGCGCATGACCGGCACGTCCATGAACATCCGATAGTAGCTGTCGGTCATGCGACACAACGCCGGATGCAGATCCCGGGCGTTCTTGACCACAGCGAGGTCGCGCCGGACGCAGTCGCGCCCGATCGCGTTGTAGCGTTCCGCGAGCGTGCCGATGATCGCGGTCTTGTCCGGAAAGTATTGATAGAGCGAGCCGAACGGCACGCCGCTGCGGTCGACGACATCGCTCATGCGGAAGGCTTCGCTGCCTTTTTCGGCCATCAGTTCGGCCGCGCATGCAAGAATTTTCTCGAACCGCTCGCGGCTGCGCTGCTGGGTCGGGACGAGGCGCGACAGTCCCGACGCGCCTTCTTCGGCTGTCTTCTGTCCGGCTTTTCCCCGCGGCATCGGTCCTCTCACATAAAAGCGACTTGACGTTACTAATACGAGAGTTTATCGGGTTTAGCAAATACGAGATATTCTCGTATTGCGTTTCCGAAAGGACCTAGCCATGTCAGAACTTCCGATCCTGATTATCGGCGGCGCAGGCAAGACCGGTGCGCGCGTCAATGCGCTGCTAAGGGCGAGCGGCGTCCAGACGCGGCCGGTGTCGCGTTCGACATCAGTGCCGTTCGACTGGACCCGGCCCGAGACGTGGCCGGCCGCGCTTGCCGGCGTCTCGATGGCCTACGTCACCTACCAGCCGGATCTTGCCGTCGAAGGCGCCAGTGATGCGATCGCCGAGGTGAGCCGGCTGGCGCGCGAGAACGGGCTTAAGCGCGTCGTATTGCTGTCGGGCCGCGGCGAGCCGGGTGCGCAACGGGCGGAGGCGGCGTTGCAGCAATCCGGCGTTCCCTGGACCATCGTGCGCGCAAGCTGGTTCAACCAGAATTTCTCCGAAGGCTATCTGCTCGACGGCGTGCTGGCCGGTGAGATCGCCTTGCCGGCCGGAGCGGTACCCGAACCGTTCATCGACGTCGACGACATCGCCGAGGTCGTCGTCGCGGCGCTGACAGATCGGCGTCATGCCGGCAAGCTCTATGAGGTGACGGGGCCGCGCGCGCTGACGTTCGCGCAAGCGGCCGCCGAGATCGCCGGCGCCGCGGGGCGGCCAGTCAACTACCGGCAGATCGCGCCGGAGGATTTTGCAGCCGGCATGCGGCCCCATGCACCCGCCGACATCATCGAACTCATGCTGGAACTCTTCACCGTCGTGCTCGACGGGCGCAATTCTGATGTCATGCACGGCGTCGAACAGGCGCTCGGCCGTCCCGCGCGGGACTTTGCTGATTACGCCCGCCGAACCGCTGCGACCGGGGTCTGGAGGGCATGACCATGCTGCAGATGTTGATGGTTGGCCTGTTGTGGTTTTCCGCGATCGGCTGCGGCCTGCTTGCCGGCCTCTACTTCGCGTTTTCGACCTTCATCATGACGGCGCTTGGCCGCGTCGGGCAGGCGGCCGGCATCGCGGCGATGAATGCGATCAACGTCGCGATCGTCCAGTCGCTGTTCATGCCGATCTTCCTGGCAACGACCGCTGCGAGCGCAGCGCTGGCGGTGACGGGGCTATTGCGCTGGGGCGAGCCCGGCGCGATGGCCATGATGGCTGGCGGCGTGCTCTATGTGCTCGGCATGTTCGTCGTCACGATGATCTTCAACGTGCCCCTGAACAACGCGCTTGCCGCGGCCGACCCCGCAAGCCACGAGGCCGCATCGCTGTGGGCGCGCTATCTGACGGACTGGACGTTGTGGAACCACGTGCGGACGGTCTCATCCACGGCGGCTTGCACGCTGTTTATTGCGGCGATTGCGGCGCGATAGGGCGCCACGCATGCCGACAAACAAAAGCCGCCCGATCAGGGGCGGCTTTCGAATTGTTTTCAGGCGCCTGAGATCAGGCAGCCGTGACAGCGTTCCCGCCACGCTTGCGGCGAAAGGCCATGAAGCCGACGCCGGCGAAGCCGAGGATCATCATTGCCCAGGTTGACGGTTCAGGTACAGGAGGGGCCGCGGTCGCGAAGGTAAAGTCTGCCTTTATCTTAAGCGTCGACGTCCCGCCCTCCGGATTGGTCCATTTGCTTCCGTCGTACCATCCATCACCATATTCAACGAAGTGGATGTCGGACACCGTAACGCCGTTGAGGGTGAATGGACCAAGGTTGTTGAGCAATGCCTGGCTGATGTTGAACACGTTGTCAGGCGACGGGTTGGTCGTCTGCTGGATGTTCAGGTTGAACTCCTGAGCATCAAACGCATTGCTCGGCGAGGTGAAGTTCAGCGAGAAGGTGTATTTGACGTTGAAGTACTTGTCGGTGTTGTAGGTGGCCAGGTTCACCCAGGTGATCTTGCCAATGGTGTAATCGTCCTGGTTCGTTGTGATGTTTGTGCCGATGATGTCCGTAATGGTCAGCGTGCTGGACTTATTTCCCGGCCACGTCGCTCCCGACATTTTGAGCACGTTGCCGCCGTTCGTGATGGAACAGCTGGGGCTGCCGCCGCAATTCGCCAGGTCGGAGAAATTGCCGTTGCCGGTGAAGCTCACGATCGCTGCATTTGCCGGTGAATGCACGAGAGCGGCAAGCAAACCTGCGGTTAGAATTTTAAATACGTTGCCCATAGCGGGACACCCCATTTTATTAGCGGTTTATTATAACGGAACCCTCCCAGATATAATATATCCAGTCAAGGGAGCATATTTAATTTTCAGAATTAAATATCAATCCCCGGGTTGTAGGGTGAATCATGTTCGCGTGCAGGGAAGTGCTGGCCGGCTGAACGGGCGCTGCCGTTCGCGCGCAGGCGCGACAGCGCCGGAATTGCCGCGCTGGTCGAGATTATCTGGCGTGTCGAAGATTAGAAAAGCCGCGACTGGCTCCCCGGGCTGGATTCGAACCAGCGACCATTCGATTAACAGTCGAATGCTCTACCGCTGAGCTACCGAGGAACAGGTGAAACAAAGGTTCGCGAGCGGGGAGCGTATAACAAAGCCTTTCGGGCTTGCAAAGGACCAAATCACCGGCTGCGCTCCTGCTTGAAGCTGGGCCGGAAAGCCCCTGCGTCACAACGATTTGTCGTCGTTTCGGCCCGGGGCAGCCGGTGGCCGGAACCCGGCATGTGCAATTCCGGCATCCCCAGGCGTCATGGGTCGGGCCGCCAATTCGACTCAATCGGTCCCGAGGCTCCGTGACGCTGGGGGTTCACGGGAGCTGATTCGATGCCAGCCATTGCCGACCTGGTCCGCGCGGTACCTTCGATCGTCCCAAGCGACATTCCCGCCATGAGTGACGACGAATGCCTGCTTCGGCTCGCGCAAGCCATTGAAGAGCATGATGCCAAACATCTGGATGAGGTCGCGCGGCTGATCGCCCGGCTCGCCGTGACGATCGAGTAGGCGGCTTTCCCGCGCCTCCGGCGGCGGCTCTCAACAGGCGCCCGCATGTTGCGTTTTGCCGACGCTTGTACCAAAGATGACCCGGTTTCAGCTCTCGGTTCCAGTTCTCTTGCGGCCACGCCGCATGCTCTCAGGGTCTTAGCCTATGTCCGGTTTTGCGGCCGCGCGCCAGAAAATGGTCGATGGTCAGGTGCGTCCGAGCGACGTGACCGATATCCGAATTCTCGATGCCATGCTGGCGGTGCCGCGCGAGGCCTTCGTTCCCGAAAACAAGCAGGCGCTGGCCTATCTGGACCTCGATCTCGATGTCAGCGAAGGCGGCGCGGCCAAGCGGTTCCTGATCAAGCCCGTGGTGCTGGCGAAGATGCTGCAGGCGGCTGCCATCAAGGAGACCGACCGCGTCCTGGTGGTCGGCTGTGCCACCGGATACGCCGCCGCCGTGATCTCCCGATTCGCCCCCCAGGTGACCGTCACGGAGAGCGATTCGGCGCTGGCCGCGAAGGCGCAGGCGATTCTGGCCAGCAATGGCTGTGGAAACGTAACCGTCCGTGCCGCGGCGCCGGCCGATGGAGACCCGGCAGGCGCGCCTTATGATGTCATCGTGCTGAACGGCGCAACCGAGATCGTGCCGGAGCAGCTCTACCGGCAATTGCGCAGCGGCGGCAGACTGGTGGGCGTGTTTGCGATGTCGCGGCCGGCGCGGGCCACCGTCGTGACCTCTTCGCATGGCGATTTCGGTCACCGGACGCTGTTCGATGCCACTGCCCCGGTGCTGCCCGGCATGGAACTTGTTCCGGCCTTCGTATTCTAGCGTTTCAGCCGTTTCCACGCCCAATATTCGCCCTCCGTCACCAGCTAAATCCTCTTCGAAATCAGAAGTGTGGCCCGATTGCCCCACGTGAAGAGTTTCGACCGGGTTTGCTTGCTGGGTAGTTCCGTGCAGCCTACGTGCGGACTATGGTGAGCCGGGACTCACTTCGAGTGAAGCGACGTTCGGTTAATGATCGTGTGCAATCATGGTCATTGGACTGGGCGCCAAAAGATTGGATTGCTTGGGATGCGTGGGGTGAAGGCATTTGCCGGGGCCGCGGCTTCGGCCCTTCTATTAGTATGCATGGGCTCGACGCCCGTCTTGGCCGACACGATTGAGGCGGCGCTGGTACGCGCCTATCAGAACAATCCGCAGCTCAACGCGCAGCGCGCGCAGGTGCGCGCCACCGACGAGAACGTGCCGCAGGCGCTGTCGGGCTACCGCCCGAGAGTCGCGGTCACGGCGAGCGCGGGCGTCCAGTATACCGACAGCCTTACCCAGACCGGCGACCTCAATGTCGGGAGGCCTCCCCCAATTAACGGCACCAACGCGCCGCGCAGTGTCGGTGCGACCATCACGCAGACGCTTTTCAACGGCCAGCAGACCGCGAACAGGACCAGAGCGGCCGAGGGGCAGGTTTCCGGCGCACGCGAAGCTCTGCGGGCACTTGAGCAAACCGTCCTGCTCACCGGCGCCACGATCTACATGGACTATCTGCGCGATTCGGCGATCGTCGAGGTGCAGAAGAGCAACGTTCGCGTGCTCGAGCAGACGCTGAAGCAGACGCGCGATCGCTTCAATGTCGGCGAAGTCACGCGCACCGACGTTGCGCAGTCGGAGGCCCAGCTCGCCGCCGGCAAAACGCAGCTCCTCACTGCAGAAGCCAACCTCAACACGACGCGCTCGAATTTCCGCCGCATCATCGGCAACGAGCCGCAAAACCTGGCGCCGGGCTCGCCGGTCGATCGCTTCCTGCCATCGACGCTGCCGGCAGCCGTCGAGCTCGGCTTGACGCAAAATCCGAACGTCACGGCGGCGATGTTCGGCATCGACGTCAGCTACCTCCAGGTCAAGGTGGCCGAAGGCGCGCTGTTGCCGACGGTCACGCTTCAGGCATCGGTTCAGCAGTCCTATGAGCAGAGCCTGATCCAATACCGCGCGTTCGGCGCGTCTGCGGTCACGCAGCTTTCTGTGCCAATTTATCAGGGCGGCGCCGAATATTCGCTGATCCGCCAGTCCAAGGAAACGGTGGCGCAGCAGCGCCTCGTTCTCGACCAGACCCGGGACCAGACCCGCGCCAACGTGGTCACGGCATGGGGACAACTCGTCGCCGGCAAGGCGCAGGTCGCTTCTGCCCAGGCGCAGGTGGCGGCGTCGGAAATCGCGTTGAACGGCGTGCGCGAGGAAGCCAAGGCCGGACAGCGCACCACGCTCGACGTGCTGAACGCGCAGCAGGCGCTGGTCAACGCGCGCGTCGCGCTCGTCACCGCGCAGCATGATCGCGTGGTGGCGTCATACTCCGTGCTGAACACGGTCGGACGGCTGTCGCCGCTGGTGCTCAACCTGCCGACCACGGTCTACGACCCGAGCGTGCACTATCACCAGGTGCGCGATAGCTGGGCCGGCGTTCGCGCACCCGACGGCCGCTGATCTCCGAGCAGATTTTCGCACAGGTGGGATGAAATCGTCGCCCGGCGCCTGAAGCGCCGGGCGCTTTGCTTGCAATCAATTGTGGCCATGACGTACCGTTTCCTGGGCGAGCTGAGCGATTCGCGGCCTGCGTCTTTGCATCTCACGGACGCGGCGTCGGATTGCATTTGAGGGGAGCAGGACCCGCGCGCGATGCAGCGGGCGGGCTTGATCTGGGGACAAGTCGGGCTTGAGCGATGAAAATCCCGGCCCGCATATCCGGAACCGGCAATTCCTTCGTGGCTTTGGTGTAAAATGGTTTCGATGTGGAGTCGGAGATGACGCAACCTGCAAAGGTCCAAGAGCCCTCGATGGAGGAGATTCTGGCGTCGATCCGTCGCATCATTGCCGACGACGAGGCAAAGCCTGCGGCGGCCGAAAAACCGGCGAGCCCGGCGGCTGCCGCGAAGCCGGCCGTGATGAAGGATATCCCGCCGTCGGCAATTGCTCCGGCGCCGAAGCCGGCTGCCGCACCGAAGCCAGCCCCGCCGCCACCGCCGCCTGCACCCGAACCGGCCGCCAGCAACAACCAGGACGACATCGATTCGATGCTGGCGAGCCTCGATGCCGCGACGCCCGAGGCGGATATCAGGCCGGCGCAGCCCGAGGCCGACGTGTTCGAACTCACCGACGAGATGGCATTGCCGGAGCCGGCACCGCTGCCGGCGGCGTCGTTTAACAAGATCGAGCCGGCGGATGACATCGAGTTCAGCGAGTCCAAGGCGTCACGTCGCCAGCCGGCCTATGAGCCGCCGTTCGAGAGCGCGCCAGCGCGACCAATTTTATCGCATTCGACCGTCTCCGCCGTGGAATCCGCTTTCAATTCGCTGGCCAATACCGTGCTGAGCAACAATGCGCGGACGCTGGAAGATCTGGTCAAGGAAATGCTGCGGCCGATGCTGAAATCCTGGCTCGACGACAATTTGCCGGGATTGGTGGAGCGGATCGTCAAGGCCGAAATCGAGCGGGTTTCGCGCGGCGGGCGCTAGTCCCAAGGTTGTGTCGAGGCTGTGTCGAGGCTGTATCAAGGCAGCCTCGGCGGCGGGCGTCGATCGGGACCCCATTCGTACCTTCAAACCGGCGTTACCGCGGCTCCCCGCTGCCCCGGACCCGCGTTGTCAGGTTGACTTGAGGCGCTGCGGCGGCTTTCTAGGGCGCGGCCCGGCGCTGATCACATCAGAACCGGGCGTTACCACGTTGATTTGATTCACATTCTTTGAGCGGCCCGGCGACGGATTGCTCAAGAACGCCCTCTATATCCCCAATTGTAGTGCCATGATCGAGAAAAACTACCAGCCCGCCGATATCGAAAGCCGCATGTCCCGGATCTGGGAGGAGAGCGGCGCGTTCAAAGCCGGCCGCCCGGAACGAAAAGACGCCGCGCCGTTCACCATCGTGATCCCGCCGCCGAACGTGACGGGCTCGCTGCATATGGGCCACGCGCTGAACAACACGCTGCAGGACATTCTCTGCCGCTTCGAACGGATGCGCGGCCGCGACGTGCTGTGGCAGCCCGGGACCGACCATGCCGGTATCGCGACCCAGATGGTGGTCGAGCGGCAATTAATGGAGCGGCAGGAGCCCGGCCGCCGCGACCTCGGCCGCGCCAAATTCCTCGAACGCGTCTGGCAATGGAAGGCGGAGAGCGGCGACACCATCGTCAACCAGCTCAAGCGTCTCGGCGCTTCCTGCGACTGGTCGCGCGAACGCTTCACGATGGATGAGGGGCTGTCGCGCGCGGTCATGAAGGTGTTCGTCGAGTTGCACCGCGAAGGGCTGATCTACAAAGACAAGCGGCTGGTGAACTGGGATCCGAAACTGCTCACCGCGATCTCCGATCTCGAAGTGCAGCAGGTCGAGGTCAAGGGCAATCTCTGGTACCTGCGCTATCCGATCGAGGGCAAGACTTTCAATCCCGACGATCCCTCGACTTTTGTCGTCGTGGCGACGACACGTCCTGAGACGATGCTCGGCGACACCGCCGTTGCTATACATCCGGAGAACGAGCGTCTCGGCCATCTGATCGGCCAGCACGTGATCCTGCCGCTGGTCGGCCGCCGCATCCCGATCATCGGCGACGACTATGCCGATCCCGAGAAGGGTTCGGGCGCGGTCAAGATCACCCCGGCGCACGATTTCAACGACTTCGAGGTCGGCAAGCGGCATGGCCTGCCGCGGATCAACGTGTTTGATCAGGAAGGCTGCATGAACCTCGTGGGCAACGAGGATTATTTGCGCGGCTTGCCGGAAGGTTCGGAGCAACTGGCCGAAGAGCTGAACAACGTCGAACGCTTCGCCGCGCGCAAGAAACTCGTGACCCGGCTGGAGGATTTCGGCTTCCTGGAAAAGGTCGAGCCGAACATACACGCGGTGCCGCACGGCGACCGCTCCGGCGTGGTGCTCGAGCCCTATCTGACCGACCAGTGGTATGTCGACGCCAGGACCATGGCGCAGCCGGCGATTGCAGCGGTGCGCAGCGGGGCGACCGCGTTCGTGCCGAAGAACTGGGAAAAGACCTATTTCGAATGGATGGAGAACATCCAGCCCTGGTGCATCTCGCGCCAGCTCTGGTGGGGTCACCAGATCCCGGCGTGGTATGGGCCCGACGGCAAGGTGTTCGTGGCCGAGACCGAAGAGGAAGCCGTCGGCAACGCGCTCGGTTACTACGTCGAGCAGGAAGTCATCACGGAAGAGCAGGGGCACGAGATGGCGCAGGACCCTGCCAAGCGCGAGGGCTTCATCGTCAGAGATGAGGACGTGCTCGACACCTGGTTTTCCTCCGGGCTGTGGCCGTTCTCGACACTCGGCTGGCCCGACGAAACGCCGGAAGTGAAGCGCTATTACCCGACCAACGTGCTCGTCACTGGCTGGGACATCATCTTCTTCTGGGTCGCCCGGATGATGATGATGGGCCTGCACTTCATGAAGGAGGCGCCGTTCTCGACTGTCTACATCCACCGCCTGGTTCGCGACGAGAAGGGCGCGAAGATGTCGAAGTCGAAAGGTAACGTCATCGATCCCCTGGGCGTCATCGACGACTTTGGCGCGGACGCGCTGCGCTTTGCGCTGGCGCGCGGCGCGGCCCACAGTCACGACATCAAGCTGTCGCCGCAACTGGTCGAAACCAATCGCAATTTTGCGACCAAGCTCTGGAACGCCTGCCGCTTTGCCGAGATGAACGGCTGCGAACAGCCTGCGGAGTTCGACCCGACGAAAGCCAAGGAGACCCTGAACCGCTGGATCGCGCACGAGACCTCGCGGGCCACGCGCGAGGTGACCGAGGCGATCGAGGGCTATCGCTTCAATGATGCGGCCAATGCGATCTATCGCTTCGTCTGGAACGTCTATTGCGACTGGTATGTCGAGCTCGCAAAGCCGGTGCTGATGGGCGAGGAGGGCGCCGCGAAGGCCGAGACCCGCGCCATGATTGCCTGGGCGCGGGACGAGATCCTCAAGCTGTTGCATCCGTTCATGCCCTTCATCACCGAGGAACTCTGGGCGGTGACGGCCAAGCGCGACGGCCTGCTGGTGCTGGCCGAATGGCCGCGCAAGGCGAGTTCGGTGACGCCAGAGCAGATCGCCGCGATGGCGCTGGCAGGACCCGGCGACCCGCTGATCGCGCCGGTCGTGGCCGCGCTCGACGCCGGCGATTTCAGCGATCCTGCGGCCGAGGCCGAAATCGGCTGGGTGGTTGATCTCGTCACCGCGATCCGTTCGCTGCGTTCGGAAATGAACATTCCGCCGGCGACGTTGATACCGGTGGTGCTGTCGGGAGCGTCCACGGAGACCATGGAGCGCGCGCAGCGTTGGAATGACATTGTGAAACGCCTGGCGCGGTTGGCCGAAATCGATTTCGCCGATCGCCCGCCGGAAGGCGCCGTGCAGTTGCTCGTGCGCGGCGAAGCCGTGGCGCTGCCGCTCAAGGGCGTGATCGATCTTTCGGCCGAAAAGGCCCGACTCGACAAGGAAGTCGTCAAGGCCGACGCCGACATCAAGCGGGTCGACGCCAAACTCGGCAACGAGAAATTCGTGGCGAACGCGCCCGAAGAAATCGTCGAGGAAGAAAAAGAGAAGCGGGAGGCCGCAGTGGCGCGGAAGGCCAAACTGCAGGAAGCGCTGGAGCGATTGAAGCTGGCGTCCTGACGTAAGGCGCTGAACTATCCCCGTCATTGCGAGCCACCCGGTCGGCGCGAAGCGCCGCCGGATGACAGGCTCCGCGAAGCAATCCATCGTGCCGCATGGAAAGTATGGATTGCTTCGTCGCTCCGCTCCTCGCAATGACGGCCGACCCAGCCTCAGTCATCATTCAGGGATCGATCGATGCTGGACCACGTCTCCATCACGGTTTCAGACTTTGCCGCGGCCGAGCGCTTCTACGACGCGATCATGAAAGCACTCGACGTCGTCAAGGTCGGCCGCAGCGACCGCTGGCTCGGCTACGGCGAACGCGCCGACGCAGAGCATCCGGATCGCGTTTACATCGCCATCTACAGGGGCGCGAAGCCGGACGAGGCCACCAGCCGGCATTGGTGCTTCAAGGCGAAATCGCGAAGCGAGGTCGACGCCTTCTGGCGCGCCGGCATCGCCGCCGGCGGCACCGATGACGGCCCGCCGGGCCTGCGTCACTATCATGCCGCCTATTACGGCGCGTTCCTGTGCGATCCCGACGGCAACAAGGTCGAAGCGGTCTGTCACCGGGGGTTGTAGCAGGCGCAAAGCAATCGTAGCGCTGGTTGGTCGGACATCGCGCGGGCTTGGAAAAGTGCCGTTGGACTAAACCGCTCGCGCGGTATGTCGCTTGCGGCGGCGGGCGCACCACGGATTATCTCCGACGCCGCGGAGGCCCGCGTGCTAACACTGTCTCAACTCAAATAGGATATTCTGAACATGTCGACGCTCACCCCGCATGGCGCGTGCTTGATGTGGAAGCCGGAATTGATCTGGCTGAATGCGGTTTCCGACGCCATGCTCGCCGGCGCGTTCTTTGCTGCCGCGTTCGTCGTCGGGCTGTTCGTGTGGATGCGCCGCGATATCATGTACCGCGGCGTGTTCGGGATATTCGCCATCTTCGCCGCGGTCTGCGGGATCGCCCGCCTGCTGTCGATCCTTACCTTGTGGGTGCCGGCCTATGACATCGAGGGTCTCACCAAAGGCTTGCTGGCGCTGATATCAGCCGGAATTACGGCCGCGCTGCTGCTGTCGCTGCCGCGGATCCTGGTGCAGCCGTCACGCACGCAACTTGCGCAAGCCAATGCGGCGCTTGAGGAGGAAATCCGGCACCGGCGCAAGGCCGAGGCCATGGTTAAACGTTTTCAGGAGATCGAGGCCAACGAGGCCCAGGTCCGGCAAGCGCAGAAGATGGAAGCCGTCGGCCAACTCACCGGTGGTGTTGCGCACGACTTCAACAACATTCTGACTGTCATCACCGGGACCATCGAAATCCTCGGCGAGGCGGTCAAGGATCGTCCGCAGCTCGTCCAGATCACCGATATGATCAGCGCCGCCGCGGCGAGGGGGGCCGACCTGACGCGGCATCTGCTGGCCTTCGCCCGTCGGCAGCCGCTGCAGCCGCGCAACACCGACGTCAATGCCCTGGTCATCGATGCCGCGCGGTTGCTGCGACCGACGCTCGGCGAACAGATCGAAATCGAATCGATGCTGGCGCATGATTCCGCGCCGGCCCTGATCGATCCCAGTCAGCTCTCGACGGCGATCCTCAACCTCGCACTGAATGCGCGTGACGCGATGCCTGATGGCGGCAAGCTCACGCTTGAAACCCGGAACGTCGTGCTCGACGAGACCTACCCCGGCATGACCAGCGAGATCAGGCCGGGCAACTACGTCATGATCGCGGTGAGCGACACCGGGGAGGGAATCCCCGGCAGCCTGCTCGACAAGGTGTTCGAACCGTTCTTCACCACCAAGGAGGTCGGAAAGGGATCGGGGCTGGGTCTCAGCATGGTCTACGGCTTCGTCAAACAGTCGAACGGACACATCAAGATCTACAGCGAAGAGAGCCACGGCACCACCGTGAAGCTTTATTTGCCGGCGGCGGCGGGTGTGCCGGACGCGCTGGCCGCCGATGCTGGCACCTCGGGGAGCGAGTACGGCGACGAATCCATCCTGATTGTCGAGGACGACGCGCTGGTCCGCGAATACGTCGTGACGCAGATCAGCCGTTTCGGGTACCGGACGAAAGCCGCCGGCAACGCCGCCGAGGCGCTGGCCCTCATCGATGGTCCCGAACGCTTCGATCTGCTGTTCACTGACGTGATCATGCCCGGCGGACTAAACGGCCGTCAGCTCGCGACCGAGGCACTGAAGCGGCGCCCGGAGCTCAAGGTGCTCTATACGTCCGGCTATACCGAGAACGCCATCGTCCATCACGGCCGCCTCGACGCCGGCGTGCTGCTCCTGCCGAAGCCTTACCTCAGCTCAGATCTCGCGCGGATGATCCGGATCGCACTGGCATCGTGAATTCTTCAGGACGGGAAGGCGCTCCTGCGACCCTCGGCTGACCTCAGACGAACAGAAAATCGCCAGCGTGGAGCTGGCTCAATGTCATGTTCCGAATCTCGATCGTATTGTTGGCGTCGACCGTAATCGCGACGCTCGTGCCAACCTCGGCCATATGCGATTGAAGGGCGCTGAAGTCGGCAAACACCGTCTTGTCGAACTGAATGATGTCCTGCACACCATCGGTGTTCTGGAAGTCGGCAACCGTGTCCTTGCCGAAGCCGGCAGCGAAAACGAATGTATCATTGCCGGCCCCGCCGGCCAGATAATCACTTCCGGCGCCGCCAGTCAGCCGGTCGTTGCCGCTGCCGCCATACAGGAACTCGCTGCCGGTGCCGCCCTGCAGGCTGTCGTTGCCATCGTCTCCGAACATCTGGGTTGCCGCGGGGCCGCCTTTCAGTTGGTCATCACCGGCATTGCCATGCATGACGTCCAGCCCGCCGCCGCCGGAAAGATAGTCATTGCCGTCGCCGCCGTTCATGACATTCGCTACCCACGAGCCATAAAGCTGATCCTTGCCGGCGCCGCCGTCGAGCAGGGCGCCGGTATCGCCGGTGGTGGCCTTGATGATGTCGTTGCCGTCATCGCCATAGAGTTGATCCGTCGCCGTGGTGATGCCGGCGCCGCTGTTGATTGTATCGTCGTCCGCCCCGCCGTGGATCACATCCGCGCCGGGGCCGCCATTGATGGCGTCGTTGCCTGGGCCACCCCCGATCATGTCCGTCCCAGCGCCGCCGTTGATCACATCTTTGCCTGCACCTCCGTCAAGGCTGTCATTATCGGTCGCCGAGCCGAAGAACAGGTCCTGGCGAGTAGTCATGTCATAATGGATGGACTTGTTCTGATAGAGGTTCCAGGTTCCCGGCGAACTCGGATTGACTGCGTCGGAGACGGCAAGATGCTCACCGTTGACTGTGATGTCCTTGATGTAGAGGTTGCGGTCGCCATTGGCGTTGGCAACATCGTTGATGAAGGCGAGATCGAGACTGGACACTGTCGCCGGGTTGGCGAATGTGAATGTGAAAGTCTGGAAACCCGATGGATCGGTCGCGCCGTGGAATTCGACCGTGCTGCCGATCTGCTGCCCGTTGATCAGGAGCTGCATTTTGGCGCCGACGCCGTCGACGACGGAGCTGTAGCCCGTCACCGTGACTGACGTCTCCGTGAGTTTCGGAATGGTATCCGGGCCGCCGGTAATGGTGTCGTCGCCCCCGTCTGACTTGATCGTGTCGTTGCCGACCCCGCCTGACAGAATATCATTGCCGCCGCCGACATCCACCAAATCGGCAGACGGAGAACCCGTCAGTGTTTGGCCGGGCGTTTGGTGCTGACCGCCGTACCATTCAGTGATCAACTCCTGCGCAGGCTTGCCTTGAGGGGAATAGCCGATCGGCGAGTATTTGTTGTTCGTATCCCAATTCCAGATCGACGCGCCCCTGAACCAGCTTCCGCCTTCCGATCCCCACACCTGAAAGAAGGCGTTGAAGGCATCATATTGCTCCTGGACGTCCTGCGTCGTGCCTTCGGCCCAGCCGCCCGGTCTGATATTGGTGCCGTCGACGCTGCGATAGCCGGTTTCAGTGAAGAACACCTGCTTGTCGTACTGCACGGCAAGGGAATGGAAGAAATCAACCGGCGACATGTGATTCATCACCTTCGCCCAGTAGTCGTCGGTGGACATGCTGTTCCATGCATTGACCATCTCCTCGACGGTCGGATCGGTTGTCGTCGTTAGCGGCGGATAGGCGTTGATTCCGATGACATCAACCTTGTCCCAAAAGCTGACATTGATGGCTTCGTCGGTTGCGGCTGCGTAGGTGATCTCGCCATGGAACACGGCGCGTATGGAATCGATGAGGTCGACCCAGTAGCTTCGATATTGCGGGCCGGAGAGCTTGCCGAGTTCATTGCCGATCGAGAGCATGGTGACGCCGGCTTGCTCGGCGATTTCAGCCATGTGGACCATTTCGCTCTTGTAGGAAGCAAAGAAGGCGGCGGGGTCGCTCGGAATGAGTGCGTATGCGAGCGTGCCATCGAGGGCTGAAACCATGGGCTTCAACGTAACCGAAAGGCCGAACGCCCCGGCATTTGCCGCAGCCTGAAGAATATTTGCATCGCTCTCGGTCTTGTTGGGATCGGCGAAGACATCATTCGACGTCCTGGTTTGCATAAACAGCCGCGGAGCGAGCTCGATCGAGTTTGCATTGATGCCCGCAATCGCCTGCATGGCGGCGAGCGCGGAACCGGCGACGAATGCACCATTGTAGTTGGAGAGGAACCCAAATCCTTGAACAGGAAACACGCCCGCCATCGTGCAGCTTGCAGTTTTTGTTGCTGTTTGATGGCTACGTGGTTTGCGCAAGCTCATCACGCTGCGTGTTCCACGTGTTCGACGCAGTACAATTCATGAGCACTTCACTTTTCGCAAAGCAAAACAGCAGACCGCACTTACGTGTTCAACGTGGGCGTGTCGTGACGGGATTGAGTCGATGTTGCGACTGTTGAAAAAGCGATGCTCGTTGTTAGCGCATCATAGTCCTGCGGGTGCCGACCGCTTTGGTGATTCCAACTCGAACGCCCGCGACGATGTTGGGTTTAGTGGGCCGCACATGCAACGCAAAAGGCGGCTGATCGAGCGCGGCGAGCGGATAGCGCCTTACGCGCCAACGGTCCCTATCGAATTGCGAATGAATAAGATAACTATCTTGACTACAGTCATCAATGACGGAATGGCAAGAAGTGCGAGGCCACTCACAAAGAAGTAGGTGACCGCGAGACGACCGTATTTATCCTCTGCAGACAACAACGCATAGTGTTTACGAAGATATTGCACCCTGAGAGAAGCGGCTGTTTCACCTGATGAGATGTCGTCATTATAACTGGAACCGACGACGTGGCCTATTGCCCTGACGTAACCCTCAGTCATGACGTCACCGTCGATCCGCACGTAATCCTCCCAGTCACCATGTTTCTTTATCTGACGTGGGCAACGCCATTGATATAGCGCCGATCCGATGCCGAGATTCAAAAGGCCAAAGTACACGTAATATAGCTTGCTGGCCCAAAGGCGACTCCACCAGCCGACTTCATGCAGGCCTTGACCAGCGAGGCCTCCGTCGAAGAAGGACGTGAATTGGGAGCTGAGAAGGATAAGGTAACCGACGACCGGGAAGATCGCGGAAGATTGCACCGCTCGCGAATTGCCGATGGATCGAAGGCTCGTCCAGGTGGGAATGAACTTTGTCCGCAGTCTGTCGAGTTCATCTTGCGTCAATTTCGCAGTCCCCCTCAGCGTCGAGGAGCGTAGCGGCAACCGATGGGCGAGTGCAAGCGGCAACCAAAAAGGCGGCCCGAAGACGGCGATTCTGCATATAGATCGGAGAAAGAGGAGACGGGCGAGGCGCTGACCTCGATTGCGACGAACACATGCCCGATCTCGGCGCGGAAAATCAACTAATCTGCCCGAGGTGCCGCGTGATTTCTGCCTTCGCAATGGACTTCGCAATATCCCAAGCAAATCGCAGCGTTTCCGCTCCGCTGCTCTTCGCGATCGATTTGGCTTTCGCCCAGATATCGGGTTGGCGAGTCGAATCAAGAAAATCGTGACCGTCAGCGGTTATTCGGGTGAGCACGAATTGACCTGAAGTTCTTCGATATTCGCCGTCGATCCATCCCTCGTCAATGATCAGCATCATATGATAGGCGAGTACATCGTCATTGTGGCCTTCCAGCTTCGCGAATTCACTCGCATAGCCCTCCCGAAAAGCCCTACCATTCAGCTGTGGCGAATTCTCCAAAGCCAACATGATCTCTCTCACGAGATCGAGATCTCTCTTCATGCCGATCTTTCCCAGCCGTTCAGTCGTTTCTCCCCTAAAGCCGCAACTCTGTCGAACTCGCCTTGCCGGGCGCCTCGGCGGTAGCCGCATCTTTTATTTCCATGCGAGAAGGACATGTATCGAGCCGATCACGAGAACTAATACCGACCCGACGCCAAAAGTGATCGCCAGCCGTTTGGTGAATGTGATGGCGCCAGCATGCCTCGCAGTGCTTGGCCATGCTGCCCGATCGAATAGCATTAATGGTCTCGCCCACATGTCATACTGCGCAGCACCTAAGCTGAAATTCCACCATGCCGAGAAGCCAGACGCGAGTGCGAGAACGAGTCCGACCACAAACCACAACATGGCCGCAAGGTAGGGTGGTGCACCGGTTGCCGCAGCTTTGAAAGCTAGTCCACCAATGGCCGAACCGTGCATTAGAAAGATCGACGAAATCAGCCACTTGCCGTAATCGGCTTGCG
Organism: Bradyrhizobium sp. AZCC 1610; assembly: GCF_036924515.1. Lineage (NCBI taxonomy): Bacteria > Pseudomonadati > Pseudomonadota > Alphaproteobacteria > Hyphomicrobiales > Nitrobacteraceae > Bradyrhizobium > Bradyrhizobium sp. AZCC 1610. The sequence goes on from NZ_JAZHRR010000001.1 coordinate 3,218,010, forward strand.
CTCCGAACGATAGCCTCCGCATCTCTAGGAGGGCATCGTATGTGAGCTTGGCCACCTCCTTGTAATTGTCGTCACGCGCTGGTTCTTCGCTCACATTTGTTTTCCGTCGGGGGAGCTTGAGGCATCCAATCGCAACCAAAGGGCGAGCGCAAGTGTCGAAACCAACGTCCACAAAAATTAGGGACGGGTAGTTCTGTTTTGGCCGCGTGAACAGTTCGACCAAATATTCAAACTTGGTTCCGGCCGCACGCAGATACGCATGATGACGTCGTCCCGCCCTTCAGAAAGTTCATCGGAATACCTCAATTCGGCGAAGACGTAGAGCAATTGCTTCTTGCTGAGGAATTCAGACCAGCTCTCCTCAGGATATCCGACCGGAAAGGACAGGTAAGCCTTTTGGCCTGGCGCTATCTCGATTGTGGTAGGCGGAGCAGCCCAGTTCATCTGTGCAGTTTCCGAAATGCGCTTATCTTCTTCTTCGATGGTGAGCGCAGGTGTTACCTGTCCGTTGATGATCGCTCTTCGTATTTGCGCGGGTGATTGCCCGGTGTTCGAAAGCCAGATCCGCAACTGATGAAATCGTTTTTCAGCGCCCGCAATGTTCGCTTGGATCACGTTATCGTCAAAGCGATCAATGACAAGGCTGGCCCGCGCCCTCGGTACCTTGAAATAGTTTAGACCGGCGAACATTGCGCTCGTAGTCCCCGCAAGAAAGGACAGCGCGCTAATCCCGATTGCTATATGAGGCAAGGGGGATTCATGAAAGCTGCTCCAAATACGCGATAGCCAACGGTTCTCGTGACGAGATTTTCCTGCAAATAAGAGGACGAATGTCACGGAAAGTATCGTGCCAACGACCCAAAGAAGACCCGCCCAGAATGACATGCGTCCTCAGCCCGAGACGACTCGAATCAGCCCATGCTGATGGGTCTTGATCTATACCCGCAATCCTTTTCGTTCGTTACCGACAGTTTTTTTCATTGCTTTGACATTGGAATTTCTGGTGTTTCGGCCGGAGCGATTCATAGTCATCAACTGCGAATCGGTCAGTTGTACACAGGTGCAGTCGAGTTTTTGCGTTCCATTTTTTGGAGCTGCTCGATGCCAGTCTATGTCGACGTTTTCAAGCGCGGCCAGGACCCCGTCGTTTTTCGGGCCATTGCTCGCGAGTTGTATGACCTTCCACACGGCGCCTGGCGGGCGTGGGAAGAGGACAAGTTCCTTCCGGCGATGCTTCGATATTCGCAGGGCTACGTCTATTCGGAAAAGGAGCGCAGAAAGCTTTCCGAATTGTGTTGGTTTTCCGAGGAGGTGTACGGCCACGACGGTGTAACCGTCGTTGACATGATAGCCAGATGTCAGTTCTGCTGCGCCGATCTGGGGGACAGCCAGGATTGGATCGTCGAACTCGCGGACCGCAGGGTTGACTTTGTGCGCAGGCGGCAACTGCGCCCGCTCGTTAGTCTCTATCGATGTACCGGGATCCCGATCGCACACGTCGATCCCGAATACGATAGGTTGGAAGACTTCGAACTCTCCGCTGCGTGACCCGACAGTGCACTTAATTCTTTTGGCCCCATTCTGTCGGGCCGCGCTTGGCAGGCTTGAGAACGCGTTGCGTCTTGCGCTCGATGTCGCTGCTCGTGCGGCTGCTCACTTGCTACAGACAGTCGAAATCATAGGTCCCGCACCGTTGCGCCAATGCGCGATTTTCTCCAGCAGTTTCAAGCTGATTTGCCCTGTCCAGCCTTGGTCCCAAAAATATTCCGCTTCGCGCCAGACCCAAATCACCGGTAAAACCCCCGCCATCCCGTCCCGAAGAAGAGGGGCGTTGGCCATCGTCACGAACGTTGGGGCGGGTTGCGGTGGACGCGGCAGCGTCAGGCGCGAGAGGTGTTCGCAGGGCGGTTATCCGTGAGCGAACGCCGCGCGCAGACGAACGGCGCTTAAACGCTTTCGCCAGAAGTTTGGTCGGCGGCACTGGCTGGCTGAATGGTTTGGCGGAGGAAGCTGCGTACGGCAAAACCGTGTGGTCCTGGCGCCCGTTGCTGGCGTCAAGCTGGCGGAGGTTTGCAAACGCCCAACCGGGCAATGCGAGCCGTCAATTCGTCGGCGACGGAGGCAAGAGGAATTCGTCTCCGGGGAGAGCTCGGCATAAGCCGTAAAACCATTGCGCAGGGAGTGCCGGGCTGCTCCGGCTGTACCTGTATGCTCGTGTGCGCATTCTTGAGTGCATCTTGCACACGAGACCGCGGGTGCTAGCCGGCACCCGGCATTCCCTGCGCCCTCTGATTGGAGAGCGCAAACTTCAAGCAAGCCTCGGGTACATCGTGCCGCGAGATCGCGAAGGTGTATCTATCGTAGGGGTGGAGCGAAGCGATACCCATCAATGCCTGTGCGCAGGGCGATGGGTATCGCTTCGCTCCACCCATCCTACGGACTTCGCTCGCGATGACGGTCTCATGCTCCAATTGTCAAAACGGCTTGCTCATAAATCTCGATCCCTTCAGCCCATAGCGCCATGGCAGATCGACTGCTTTTGTAATGCCGATCCGCACGCCGGCGACGATTTCGGGTTTGCTGATACGCGCATGCAACGCGAACGGAGGAGCGTCAAGCGGCAGTTCGCTATGTTTGACGGTGATGCCGAGCGCCTCGCAGAGCTTGCCAGGCCCCGAACACAGCGCGCGCTCCTCCTGCAGGCCGCGGCGGCGGCGCATCGCTTCTATGCCGTGGGTCGGCTGCAGGGCGCGGATCAGCACGGCGCTGGCCGAGCCTTCCGCCTCGCAGACGAAATTCACGCACCAGTGGATGCCGTAGGAACGGTAGACGTAGGCAAAACCCGGCGGGCCGAACATCACCCGGTTGCGCGGCGTGGGGCCGCGAAACGAGTGCGCGGCCGGGTCCAGATGGTGATAGGCCTCGACCTCGACGATGATGCCGCCGACGCCATCGACCAGGAGCGTCGCCCCGATCAGGTCGGGCGCGACCTCATGCACGCTGCGGTCGAAAAATGAGCGCTTCAGCAGCTTGCCGAGGGGCGGGAGCGTACCGGCCGGTTTTGAGATTTGAACCATTCGAGGTGAGAATCAGAGGAACAGCGGGAGAACCTGTCGAAATAGTTACATGTTCCCCGGGGTTTTCGCGAGCCGGGTTGCAGGCACCTGATATACGGATTACGTAGGGATTCCGGCCTTCTGGACGAACCATGGTCACCATCGTCGACACGCTTTCCACCACGCCCTTGCGCCCGCGTCACCCTGAAAAGGTGAACCGGCCGGATGCGCTGTCGCCGCCGAAGCCGGACTGGATCAGGGTGCGCGCGCCGAACACGCGCGGCTACGCCGACACCCGCAAGATCGTGAAAGAGAACGGCCTCGTCACGGTGTGCGAGGAGGCCGGCTGCCCGAATATCGGCGAGTGCTGGGACAAGAAGCACGCCACCTTCATGATCATGGGGGACACCTGCACGCGGGCCTGCGCGTTCTGCAACGTCAAGACCGGCATGCCGGGCGCGCTCGACGCCGCGGAGCCGGAACATGTCGCGGAGGCGACCTTCAAGCTTGGGCTCACCCATGTCGTGGTGACCTCGGTCGATCGCGACGATCTCGCCGACGGCGGCGCGGAGCATTTCGCGCAGACGATCCGCGCCATCCGCGCGCGTTGCCCGACCACGACCATCGAAATTCTCACCCCCGACTTCCTGCGCAAGGAAGGCGCGCTGGAGGTGGTCGCGGCGGCCAAGCCCGACGTGTTCAACCACAATCTGGAAACCGTGCCGGCGCGCTATCTCAGCGTTCGCCCGGGCGCGCGCTATTTCCATTCGATCCGGCTGCTGCAGCGGGTCAAGGAAATCGATCCGACCATCTTCACCAAATCAGGCATCATGGTCGGCCTCGGCGAGGAGCGCCACGAGGTACTGCAGGTGATGGACGATCTGCGCTCGGCGGAGGTCGATTTCCTGACCATCGGGCAATATCTGCAGCCGACCCGCAAGCATCACGCCGTCATGCGCTACGTGACCCCGGATGAATTCGGAGGGTATGAGAAGGTCGCCTACACCAAGGGCTTTCTGATGGTGTCGGCGAGCCCCTTGACCCGCTCGTCGCACCACGCAGGCGAGGATTTTGCCAAGCTGCAAGCGGCGCGCCTCGCACGGGCCCGCTAGCCTCGGATTGAACCAATGCAACGCGTTCTTGTGATGGGATCGTCGGGGTCCGGCAAGTCGACATTCGCTCGACGGCTGTCGGAGATCACAGGCATTCCCTTCGTTTCGCTGGATGCGCTGTACTGGAAACCCGGCTGGGTCGCCTCTGACAACGCCGAGTTCGGGCAGCGCGTCGCCGAGGTCGCACGCCAGCCGCAATGGGTCATGGACGGTAACTTCACCAGCAGCGGCGCGGGTGAACTGCGCCGTCATTCCAGCGACACCGTGATCTGGTTCGACCTGCCGCGCTGGAGCTGCATGTTCGGCATCATGAAGCGGATCGCCGGCAGCTATGGCAAGGTCCGCCCGGAAATGGCCGCAGGCTGTCCGGAGAAAATCGATTTCGAGTTCCTTCGCTATGTCTGGACCTATCGGCGGCAACAGCGGCCGAAACTCCTGGACTATTTTCAGGGGCTGCGTGCCGATCAATCGCTGGTCTGCTTCACCGACCGGGCGCAGGCGAACGACTATCTGAAGGAAATCGCGCTCAAGCAGAACCGGGCGAGTGTCCACTGATGCCGCACTTTTCCAGCAAGCGCCGGGCTCATCATAGCGCGTCGCAGATGTTCGATCTGGTCGCCGACGTCGAGCGCTATCCGGAATTCGTGCCGTTGTGCCAGTCGCTGAGGATACGTCAGCGCACGTCGAGGGGAGACGGCACTGAAATCGTCGTCGCCGACATGACCGTGTCGTTCAAGCTGGTGCGGGAAACCTTCACCAGCCGGGTGACGCTGGACCGGCCCAACCTGAAGATCATGGTCGAATATCTGAAGGGCCCGTTCAGCAACCTCGAAAACCGCTGGACGTTCGAGCCGAAATCCGAAACCGACTGCGATGTCGGGTTCTTCCTGTCCTACGAATTCAGAAGCCGGATGCTGGCGATGCTGATGGGAACGATGTTCGACACCGCGTTCCAGCGTTTTGCTGCCGCGTTCGAAAAGCGGGCGAACGCGGTTTACGGCAAGCCGGGGGCAGGGCCGGCGAAAACCGGCTAGACGTCCGCGAGGTCGGCGCGGTCGGCCGAGCAACTCACCACTCCAACGAATCCTCCAACAATGACGGAAGCCCAGAGATGACGAGATTCGAACGCGTCGGCTTTATCGGCCTCGGCGGAATGGGACGAGGGTTGGTGAAGAATCTCGTCGCCAAGGGCGTGGCGGTTACCGCCTACGACCTCAATCCCGCCGCTGTGGCGGTTGCCAAGTCACTTGGTGCGACGGCCGCCGGCAGTCTCCAGGAGATTCGCGATAGCTGCCGTATCATCATGATTTGCGTCAATGAAGCCGAGGATGTCGAGGCGTTGTTGACCTCTGGCGATGGATTGCTGACCGGTCCGGCGCCGGGGTTCATCATCGTGGACCACACCACCGGCAGCCCGCAAATGGTCGCGAAGCTGGACCGCATGGTGCGTGCGGCCGGCGGGCGCTACGCCGAGGCGCCGATGACGCGGACTCCGAAACACGCCGATATCGGCAAGGTCAACGTGCTGTTCGGCGGCGAGCGCGACCTTCTCGACGACCTCAGGCCCTATTTCGAGCTCTATGCCGAAAACATCTTCCACATCGGCCCGCTGGGGCACGCCATCCGCCTCAAGCTCATTCACAACTACATCGCCTTCGCCAATGTGGCGGCGTGGTGCGAGGGGTTTGCGCTTGCTGCAAAGGACGGGCTCGATCTTTCCCAGGTGATCGGCATCATCTCGGCCGCCGGCGCCAAGAGCGGCATGCTCGATCTCTATGGCCAGGCCACGCTTGATGGCGACTTCACTCCGTTGATGTCGCTGGCGAACGCCCGCAAGGACGTCCGCTACTATGCGCGCTGGCTGGAGGAGGCGGGCTTGCCAGGGTTCATGGCGGAGGCCGTGCACCAGACCTACCGGCAGGCGGCGCTGCTGGGGCACGACGGCGAGTCCTGCACCGCCGTCATCAAGGCCTATGAAGCCGTCACCGGCGTAGATGCGCGGATAGCACCGAAAGACCAACTACAAGGAAAATGACCGGCGGGCATATCTGACCTTGCAGGAAAACCGGTTGCTGGTGCCGACGCCATTCATTAAGCCGGGTCCAAATCCGTGATCCCGTAACCGAAGGATGAGGCGATGGACGTAAATCTTCGAACTGGTGGACATATCCTGATCGAGCAACTGGCCTTGCACGGCGCCGACACCGTGTTCGGCGTGCCCGGCGAAAGCTTTCTCGCGGCGCTCGACGGCATGTATCAGAGCCAGCGCGTGCGTTTCATCAACGCCCGGCATGAAGGCGGTGCCGCCATGATGGCGGACGCCTACGGCAAGCTGACGGGCCGCCCGGGGATCGCGTTCGCCACGCGAGGCCCCGGCGCCACCAATGCGTCCGCCGGCGTTCATGTCGCGTTCCAGGACTCGACGCCCATGATCCTTTTGCTGGGCCAGGTCGGGCGCGACATGATGGAGCGCGAAGCGTTTCAGGAAATCGACTATCGCCAGATGTTCGGGCCGATGTCGAAATGGGTCGCCCAAATCGACGACGCGCGGCGGATTCCGGAGTTCATCTCGCGTGCCTTCTTCACCGCGACCTCGGGCCGACCCGGCCCGATCGTGCTGGCGCTGCCCGAGGATATGCTCACTGACACCGCCGAAGTGCCGGATGCGCCGCCCTACACGCCGCTTCCTATCGCGCCTGATGACGGCGCCCTGGGGCAGTTCCATGCGCTGCTTTCGGAGGCAAAGAAGCCGTTCCTGATCGTCGGCGGCGGCGGATGGAGCGATCAGGCACGCCGCGATCTCGAGGCGTTTGCGTCAGCGCATGAAGTGCCCGTCGGCGTCTCGTTCCGCTGCCAGGACTATTTCGATAATCTGCATCCCTGCTATGGCGGCCATGTCGGCATCGGTCTCGACGCAAAAATCGCCGAGCGGATCCGTAACAGCGATCTGGTGATCGCGCTTGGCGCGAGACTGGGGGAGGCCACGACATCCGGCTACACGATGTTCGATGTTCCGAAGCCAAGGCAGCCGCTGGTTCACGTCTATCCCGATCCCGAAGAGATCGGCCGCGTCTATTCGCCGACGCTCGGCGTGGTCGCGAGCAGCGCGGCCTTTGCGGCCGCGATCAAGCGGCTGGAGCCGAAGCATCGATCGCGCGCCGACTATGTCAAGGCGGCGCATGCCGACTATCTCGCATTTGCCGAGCCGACGCGCTCGCCGGGCGATGTGCAGCTCTCGCAGATCGTGCGTGGCTTGAGCGATCGCTTGCCCCATGACACGATCATCTGCAACGGCGCCGGCAATTATGCGGTCTGGGTGCATCGGTTCTGGCGCTATCGGCAATATCGCACCGAACTGGCGCCGACCTCGGGTTCGATGGGCTATGGCCTGCCCGCGGCCGTCGCCGCCAAGCTGCAGCATCCCGAACGCACCGTGATCGCGTTCGCCGGCGACGGCTGCTTCCAGATGACCGGACTGGAGTTCATGACGGCGGTCGAAAACCGGCTACCGCTGATTGTGATCGTCTGCAACAACGGTATGTACGGCACCATCCGGATGCATCAGGAGCGGACCTATCCTGGCCGTGTCTCCGGCACCGATCTGGCTAACCCGGACTTTGCCGCTTTGGCCCGTGCCTGTGGCGGCTTCGGCGCCCTTGTCGAGCGGACCGAAGACTTCGCGCGCGCTTTCGATGAAGCGGTAGCAAGCGGACTTCCGGCCATCATCGAGCTTTCGGTCAGCCCGGAAGCATTGACGCCGGTAAGCTCCCTCAGCGAAACCCGCGCCAGGGCGTTGGCTGCGCAGGGCTGATACTGGCTTTAGGTTCGTGCCGGCCGGCGTCGCTTGACGGCGCTGCGCCGTGGCGTGCGCGCCACCCGTGGACGCAGCCGGCTCATGGTCTGGCGTCGCGGCTTGACCGGTGGCTGCGGTCCCCGCGCCAGTTCCATCAACATGCGCAGCGCTTCCACCACGGAGCGCTGGCGCACGGTGGTGCGGCCAATGGCTCCAAAACGGAATTCGCGGTGGAGTATTTTTCCGTCGCGCGAGGCGACCGCGAAATGAACCAGGCCGACCGGCTTGCCCGGCGTGGCACCGCCGGGGCCAGCAATGCCGGTAATGGATACTGCGAGATCGACACCGGCTTTTTCCAGGGCGCCGATTGCCATCGCGGTCGCAGTTTCCTTGCTGACCGCACCAAAGGTCGTAAGCGTCGAAGCCTTGACGCCGAGCATGGCGCGCTTGGCATCGTTGGAATAGGTGACGAAGCCGCGGTCGATCACGTCTGACGAGCCGGGGATGTCAGTGAGCGCGCCGGCAACCAGACCGCCCGTACAGGACTCCGCCGTGGCGATCGTCAGCTTGCGCATCCGGCATAGATCGAGCAGCGAGCGGGAGAGGGCGCGGGCGTCGCTGCCGCTCATGCTATTCGCCCCAGGGGAGACGGATGGTGGCGCTCGCGGTGGCGGCGATGCCTTCCTCGCGGCCAGTAAAGCCGAGTCGTTCGCTGGTGGTCGCCTTGACCGCAACGCGAGAGATGTTCAGCCCCGCAATCTCGGCGATGCGGGCGCGCATGGTATCGCGCAGCGGCCCGATCTTCGGGCGTTCGCAGATCATCGTGACTTCGAGATTGGCGATCCGGCCGCCGCGCGCGGTGACGCGCTCGACGGCATATTTGAGGAACTTGTCGGACGCGGCGCCCTTCCATTGCGGGTCGCTCGGCGGAAAGTGCGAACCGATATCGCCGTCCGCCAGCGCGCCGAGAATGGCGTCGACCAGGGCATGCAGGCCGACGTCGCCGTCGGAATGGGCGAGAAAACCTTTGGTGTGCGGCACTCGTACGCCGCAGAGCATCAGATGATCGCCGTCGCCGAAGGCGTGCACGTCGTAGCCGGTGCCAGTCCTGATGTCGCCGAGCTGGGCAGCGAGGCGAGCTTCCTCGCGGATGAAATCCTCTGGCGTCGTCAGTTTCATGTTCGCAGGATCGCCTTCAAAGGTCGCTACCGTCAATCCCGCCCATTCGGCGAGCGCCGCATCGTCGGTGAAATCGCTGCGGCCGTCGCGCGCGGCGCGGCGATGGGCATCGAGAATCACATCGAAGCGAAACGCCTGCGGCGTTTGCGCGATTCGTAGCCGTGCGCGTTCGGGCGTCGCCTCGACGTTGCCGGTATCGCCAATCTGCTTGATCGTGTCTGTGACCGGGATCGCAGGGACTGCCGCGCCGGTGCGGCCGGCGGCGTCGATCGCGCGCGAAATCACCGCAGGCGTTACGAAGGGCCGTGCGGCGTCGTGGATCAGGACGATGTCAGGCTTCTCGGCGGCCAGCGCTTCGAGGCCGGCATGCACCGAAGCCTGACGCGTCGCGCCGCCTTTGGTGGGCGGCTGGTGACGTAGTCCCGCGACAGCCTCGTTGAAGATCGCGGCGTCATCGGGATTCACCACCGGCTGCACGGCGAACACGTCCGGATGCCGACAGAACGCCTCCATGGCGCGGAAGATCACGGTCTGCCCGCCGATCTCGCGATATTGCTTGGGTCCGCCGGCGCCGGCGCGAAGCCCGCGTCCGGCTGCGACGAGGATGGCTGCGGTACGCTCAGGTCTGGGCATCGGGACTCAAATACGGAACGAATCAGGGATGAGGAGGGGCGTCGGGCGCACTGGCGCACAGCCCTTACCATGCCGAATACGGAAAAACAGAGCGATTCCCACTAGCTGTGGGAAAAGCGGTTTTTGTTGCAGTGCACTTGCACAAATGATAGATCTGTCTAAAGTGTAGGCAAGAAGCTTGACTGCCCAAGATTTGTGCTCACAATATGCGTCGACGGTTGCAATGAAGCCGCCGCCCCAACCATGAGAATGCCGTGACCGGCCCGGAAAGTTCACGCTCTAAGCCGTTGAAAATAGGCGAAATTGTTGTCGCCAACCGGGTTCTCCTGGCGCCGATGTCCGGCGTCACTGATGCTCCCTTTCGACGTCTTGCCGCCACGCTCGGCGCCGGGCTGGTCGTCTCAGAGATGACCGCCAGCGATGAACTCGTGCACGGCAGGCCGATGTCGCTTCTGCGCTGCGAGACAGCCGGTGTCGGACCGCACGTCGTTCAGCTCGCGGGCTGCGAGGCGCATTGGATGGCGGAGGGCGCAAGGGTTGCGGAAGCGGCCGGCGCCGACATCATCGATATCAACATGGGTTGTCCGGCGCGTCATGTCACCGGCGGTCAATCCGGCTCGGCGCTGATGCGCGATCTCGATCATGCACTCAAGCTGATCGAAGCCACGATTGCGGCGGTGAAAGTGCCGGTGACGCTGAAGATGCGACTCGGCTGGGACGATCGCTCGCTCAACGCGCCCGAACTGGCGCGCCGCGCAGAGCAGGCCGGCGTGCAGATGATTACCGTGCACGGACGGACGCGCTGCCAGTTTTACAAGGGCGAGGCTGATTGGACCGCGGTGTGCGCGGTCAAGAATGCGATTTCGGTACCGCTCGTCGTCAACGGCGATATCACCACGTTCGAGAAGGCGGTGCAGGCGCTCGAAACCTCCGGCGCCGATGCTGTCATGATCGGGCGCGGCGCGCAGGGCCAGCCATGGTTGCCGGGGCAGATCGGACGCCGGCTCGAAACCGGAAAGGCCGAGACCGCGCCTGACCTCGCCGACCAGCTCAGCCACATCCGCGCGCTCTACGATGAAATCTGCCGCCATTACGGCCTGCGTATCGGACTGAAGCACGCGCGAAAACATCTCGGCTGGGCGCTGGAGATCGCAGCCCAGTGCAGCCGCGCGCCGGCCGCGAAGCTCAAGCGCTGGAGGCAAGACATTCTGACGTCGGAGGATCCGCACCGGGTGCATCGATCGCTCCAGGACGCGTTCGACGATTTTGCATGGAGTGCTGCTGCATGACGTCAGCCGCAGAACATCGCCGACCGGTGCCCACCGACAGCGAGGCCATCCTCAACGCGCTGCCCAATCCGGTGCTTTTGGTGGCGCCCGACGGCCGCATCGTCGACGCCAATATAGCCGCCGAATCCTTCTTCGAAATCTCGACGCAATTCCTGCGCCGGCAGTCGCTGAAGGAGCTGGTGCCGTTCGGCAGTCCGCTGCTGGCGCTGATCGACCAGGTGCGCTCGAGCGGCTCGCCGGTCAACGAATACAAGGTCGACCTCGGTACGCCCCGCATCGGCGGTGATCGCCAGGTCGATCTTCACGTCGCCCCGCTCACCGAACGGCCCGGCCACATCGTCGTGATGCTGCAGGAGCGCACCATCGCCGACAAGATGGACCGGCAACTGACGCATCGGAGCGCGGCGCGTTCGGTGATCGCGCTGGCCGCGATGCTGGCGCACGAGATCAAGAACCCGCTGTCCGGCATCCGCGGCGCTGCGCAACTGCTCGAGCAGCAGGCCTCATCTGAAGACCGCATGCTGACGCGGTTGATCTGCGACGAGGCCGACCGCATTGTCACCCTGGTCGACCGCATGGAAGTGTTCGGCGACGACCGGCCGGTGGCGCGTGGAGCCGTCAACATCCACTCCGTGCTCGATCACGTCAAACGGCTGGCGCAGTCGGGCTTTGCTCGCAACATCCGCTTCATCGAGGACTACGATCCGTCATTGCCGCCGGTGCTGGCCAACCAGGACCAATTGATTCAGGTGTTCCTCAATCTGGTAAAGAACGCCGCCGAAGCGGTCGCCGATCTTGGCAGCGATGCGGAAATCCAGCTCACCACCGCGTTTCGTCCCGGCGTCCGCCTGTCGGTGCCGGGCAAGAAATCGCGGGTGTCGTTGCCGCTCGAATTCTGCGTCAAGGACAACGGCTCCGGCGTGCCGGAAGACCTGCTGCCGAACCTGTTCGATCCCTTCGTGACAACCAAGCAAACCGGCAGCGGGCTCGGGCTGGCGCTGGTTGCCAAGATCGTCGGCGATCACGGCGGCATCATCGAATGCGAATCCCAGCCGCGCAAGACCACCTTTCGCGTGCTGCTGCCGATGTTTAGTCCCACCAAACAGTTCGACCAAAGCAACCGCGACGGCGTTCCGGGTACGCTGCCGCCTGCCTCTCAGGACGCAAGATGAGGAACCATGATGCCCGCAGGTAGCATACTCGTTGCCGATGACGACACCGCCATCCGCACGGTTCTGAACCAGGCGCTTTCGCGCGCTGGGTATGAAGTTCGCCTGACCGGAAACGCCGCGACGCTATGGCGCTGGGTCAGCCAGGGCGAGGGAGATCTCGTCATCACCGACGTGGTGATGCCTGACGAGAACGCGTTCGACCTCTTGCCCCGCATCAAGAAGATGCGGCCGAACCTTCCCGTCATCGTCATGAGCGCGCAGAACACCTTCATGACGGCGATCCGGGCTTCGGAACGCGGCGCCTACGAGTATCTGCCGAAGCCGTTCGACCTGAAGGAGCTCATCACTATCGTCGGCCGCGCACTGGCCGAGCCGAAGGAGCGGGTGGCGCATGCCGCCGATGAGGGCGAGTTCGATTCGATCCCCCTGGTCGGCCGCTCGCCGGCGATGCAGGAAATCTACCGGGTGCTGGCGCGGCTGATGCAGACCGACCTCACAGTCATGATCTCCGGCGAATCCGGCACCGGCAAGGAACTGGTCGCCCGCGCCCTGCACGATTACGGCAAGCGGCGTAACGGCCCGTTCGTGGCCGTCAACATGGCGGCGATCCCACGCGATCTCATTGAATCCGAATTGTTCGGCCATGAACGCGGCGCGTTCACCGGGGCAAATACCCGCGCTTCCGGCCGGTTCGAGCAGGCCGAAGGCGGGACGCTGTTTCTCGACGAAATCGGCGACATGCCGATGGAAGCGCAGACGCGGCTGCTGCGGGTGCTGCAGCAGGGCGAATACACCACCGTCGGCGGGCGCACCCCGATCAAGACCGACGTTCGGATCGTGGCGGCGAGCAACAAGGATTTGCGCATCCTGATCCAGCAGGGCCTATTCCGGGAAGACCTGTTCTTCCGCCTGAACGTGGTGCCGCTGCGCCTGCCGCCGCTCCGCGAGCGGATCGAGGATCTGCCCGATCTCATCAGGCATTTCTTCTCGCTCGCCGAAAAGGACGGCTTGCCGCCGAAGAAGCTCGACACGCTGGCGGTCGAACGGCTCAAACAGCACCGCTGGCCCGGCAACGTGCGCGAGCTCGAAAACCTGGCGCGCCGGTTGGCCGCGCTTTACCCGCAGGACGTGATCACGGGGTCGGTGATCGATGGCGAGCTGGCACCGCCGGCGGTCACCTCAGGCGGCAACGCCCCGATCGGCGTGGAGAATCTCGGGGGCGCGGTCGAGGCCTACCTGTCCTCGCATTTCTCCGGCTTCCCGAACGGCGTGCCGCCGCCGGGCCTCTACCACCGCATCCTCAAGGAGATCGAGGTGCCGCTGCTCACCGCGGCGCTGGCGGCCACGCGAGGCAACCAGATCCGCGCAGCCGACCTGCTCGGCCTCAACCGCAACACATTGCGAAAAAAGATCAGGGACCTCGACATTCAGGTTTACCGGAGCGGCGGCTAGGGATTGCACTCGCTTCCCTTCGCAATAAAGACGGGTGGCGCGGCTGGGGATCGATCGCTTTAGCGGTCCGATGGCCGCGGAATTGTCGCAATTTGGCAACATTGTGATATGAAAGCATCAGTCCGCGACAGGCGGGCACAAGCCCTTTCAGCTCACCGATTGCCGGAATGACCACCGCAGAGACCTCGGCACCATCGTTGGATCCATCGCAAGCTGAATCCGGAGGAGGGATCCTGCGGAGGTCGGTGGTGCCGTTTGCGGTCGCGATCGCGCTGCTGTCGGCGTTTCTGACCTTCGTGGTCCTGAGCGGTCTGACGCCGATCGAGCCGACCCGCAACGTGGTCTATTCGTTCCTGCTGACCAATGCGGCGACGATCCTGCTACTGGTCGGCATCATCATCCGCGAAGTCTGGCAGGTGATTCAGGCGCGGCGGCGCGGCAGGGCTGCGGCACGGCTGCATGTCCAGATCGTCAGCCTGTTCTCCGTCATCGCGGTGTTGCCGGCGGTGGTGGTTGCCATTGTCGCCAATATCACCCTTGATCGTGGCCTCGACAGGCTGTTTTCCGGGCCGACGCGAGCGGCGATCGAGAACTCGCTGAACATTGCCCATGCCTATGTCAATGAGCACGCCTATTTGATCAATGGCGACATTCTGGGGATGGCCAACGATCTTTCCAATGCGCGGCCACTTTTCGACCAGGACCGACAGTCATTTTTCCAGCTGCTGACGAACAACGCGGCCTCTCGCAATTTGCCGGGCGCGATGCTGATCGACAAGGATCGCAACGTTCTGGTGACGGCGCAAAACCGGCATCCAGCAGCAATTCGCGACGCCGCCGCAGGAGTTCCTCAGCAATATCGGTGAAAGCAAACCGGAGATCGCGGTATTCCCGGAAGAAAACTACGTCGCAGCGATAATTCGCCTCCACGGCTTCACTGACACTTTTCTTTACGTTGCCCGTCTGCTCGACCCGCGGGTGGTCAGCCAGCTTAAGCAGACCCAGGCCAGCGTTGCCGAATACGCCCAGATCGAATCCCGCCGGCTCGGCATTCAAGTCGCCTTCGCACTGATGTTCGCGGTGATCGCGCTCACGATTCTGATGGCGTCGGTGCTGATCGGGTTGAATTTCGCCAATTGGCTGGTAGCGCCGATCCGCAACCTGATGAGCGCGGCCAATATCGTTTCGACCGGCGATCTGCATGTCCAGGTGCCGGTACACAAATCCGAAGGCGATCTCGCGCAGCTCGGCGAGACCTTCAACAAGATGACGGCTGAATTGCGCACCCAGCGCGACGAACTGGTCAACGCCTCGGACCTGATCGACAGCCGCCGGCGATTCATCGAGGCGGTGCTGTCGTCGGCCAGCGCCGGCATCATCGGCGTCGACGCCTCCGGCAGCGTCGGCATCCTGAACCGCTCGGCCGAGAAACTCATCGGCCATGCCGAGTCCGAGACGCTGGACCATCCGCTGTCGGACGTGCTGCCTGAGCTCGACGACATGATGAAGACCGCGCGCGAGGGCACGCAACGCCTGGTGCAGGGCCAGATCACGATTACGCGCGACGGCCATGAACGCAATCTGTCGGTCCGCGTCAGCGCCGAGCAGACCAGCCAGTCGCGCGACAGCTACATCATCACGCTCGACGACATTACGGAGCTCGTCTCCGCGCAGCGGACATCGGCATGGGGCGACGTCGCGCGCCGCATCGCCCACGAAATCAAGAATCCGCTGACGCCGATCCAGCTTTCGGCCGAGCGCATTCGCCGTAAATTCGGCAAGGTCATCATCGAAGACAAGGGCATCTTCGAACAGTGTACCGACACCATCGTGCGGCAGGTCGACGACATCAGGCGAATGGTCGATGAATTCTCCCGCTTCGCGCGGATGCCAAAACCGGTCATGGAAGGCGAGGACGTCGCCGATACCGTGCGGCAGGCGGTATTCCTGATGAAGGTCGGCCATCCCGACCTCGATATCGAGGCCGATATCAAGCAGGATCCGATGCGCGCGCAGTTCGACCGCCGGCTGATTTCGCAGGCGCTGACCAACATCATCAAGAACGCGACCGAGGCGATCGAGCAGGTGCCGCCGGAAGAACTCGGCAAGGGACGCATCGACGTCATTGCCGCGCAGGAAAACGACGACATCGTGATCGACGTCATCGACAATGGTATCGGCCTGCCGAAGGTGAGCCGTGCGCGGTTGCTGGAGCCCTATGTGACGACGCGCCAGAAGGGCACCGGGCTCGGGCTCGCCATCGTCGGCCGCGTGCTGGAAGACCATGGCGGCCGCATCGAACTCAAGGATGCCGCCGATTTCCGGCCCGGGCAGCGCGGCGCCTGGATGCGGCTGCGGTTCGCCGTGTCAGGCCATGCGCCGAAGGCGGAAGCGAAGCGGCCGGATTCGGGCGCAAATCCACAGGTTGACGAAACAAAAGCGCCGTCAGGCGAAACCAATGAGGCGGCATCCGCGACCAATGATGAAGCAAAAACCGAAGCCGCAACAGGCAACTGACAAGACAGGTGTAACCCATGGCCAGTGACATTCTGATTGTCGACGACGAAGCCGATATTCGTGACCTCGTTGCGGGCATCCTGGACGACGAAGGCTTCAAGACCCGTACCGCGCGCGACAGCGATTCGGCGCTGGCCGAGATCGCCAACCGCCGTCCGCATCTGGTGTTTCTCGATATCTGGCTGCAGGGCTCCAAGCTCGACGGCCTGCAATTGCTCGAGCAGATCAAGAAGGATCACGCCGACGTTCCCGTGGTGATGATCTCCGGCCATGGCAACATCGAGACCGCGGTGGCTGCGATCAAGCGCGGCGCTTATGACTTCATCGAAAAGCCGTTCAAGTCCGACCGGCTGATCCTGGTGGCGACGCGGGCGCTGGAAACCTCACGCCTCAAGCGCGAGGTGAAGGAACTCAAGCAACTCGCTCCCACCGCGAGCGTTCTCACCGGCCGCTCCGCCTGCATGAATCAGTTGCGCCAGACCATCGACCGGGCGGCCAAGGCCAACAGCCGCATCCTGATCGTCGGCCCCTCCGGTTCGGGCAAGGAACTGGCCGCGCGCACGCTGCACAATGCATCGAGCCGTGCAGAAGGACCGTTCATCGTCATCAACGCCGCCGCGATCACTCCGGAGCGGATGGAAGTCGAATTGTTCGGTATCGAGCAGTCGAACGGCGAGCAGGCGCGCAAGCCGGGCGCGCTGGAGGAGGCCCACGGCGGCACGCTGTTCATCGACGAAATCGCCGACATGCCGCGCGAGACCCAGAACAAGATCCTGCGCGTGCTGGTCGATCAGACCTTTCAGCGCGCGGGCGGCACCGGCAAGATCCATGTCGATGTTCGCATCGTCTCCTCGACTGCGCGCAACCTGGAGGAAGAAATATCGGAAGGGCGATTCCGCGAGGATCTCTACCACCGGCTGTCGGTGGTGCCGATCCGCGTCCCCCCACTGTCGGAACGCCGCGAGGACATCCCCGAACTGATCGACTATTTCATGGACCAGATATCGGCGGCGACGGGCTTGCCGAAGCGGCAGATCGGCCAGGACGCAATGGCGGTATTGCAGTCGCATGTCTGGCCCGGCAACGTCCGCCAGCTCCGCAACAATGTCGAGCGCGTCATGATTCTGGCCGGCGGCGGTCCTGAAGCGATCATCACCGCCGACATGCTGCCGCAGGATGTGGGTTCGATGGTGCCGGCGATGCCGACCAGCAACAATGGCGAGCACATCATGGGACTGCCGCTGCGCGAGGCACGGGAAGTGTTCGAGCGTGACTACCTGATCGCGCAGATCAGCCGGTTCTCGGGCAACATTTCGCGCACCGCCGAATTCGTCGGTATGGAGCGTTCAGCGCTACACCGCAAGCTCAAGGCGCTTGGGGTTGGCTGAGACTTGAGTGAATCGCTTGTTCCGTACGTTCCGGAATCTGCGGCTCATCTCGCTCGCTTTGAGCCGATCCATGCACTTGCTTTGGAATATTTATCTCTTTCCGCACTTTTACGGAGAATGGCCACTGGGTTCCTGCTAGGCGGGGCCCGAACCGGCTTGCCTTAAAACCGCGCGTACCCTCTAATCGTGCTGCCGAGCCGACCGGAGGGGGATCTCAGGGGACGCCGGCGAGTCGGGGCAGGCTCCGTGAGAGAGCAACAACCGGCTTAACAAAAAGAAGCACGAGACGGCGGGACAAAAACAATGGCGGCAGACCGCGCACAAAATCTACAAGACACCTTCCTTAATCACGTTCGTAAAACGAAAACGCCACTAACGATTTTTCTGGTCAACGGAGTGAAACTGCAGGGGATTGTTACCTGGTTTGACAACTTCTGC
Organism: Bradyrhizobium sp. AZCC 1610; assembly: GCF_036924515.1. NCBI lineage: Bacteria > Pseudomonadati > Pseudomonadota > Alphaproteobacteria > Hyphomicrobiales > Nitrobacteraceae > Bradyrhizobium > Bradyrhizobium sp. AZCC 1610. Next base: position 3,236,039 of record NZ_JAZHRR010000001.1, read on the forward strand.
TTGCTGCTTCGGCGCGACGGTCATTCGCAGCTTGTTTACAAGCATGCGATCTCGACCATCATGCCGGGGGCTCCGATTCAGTTGTTCGAAGGCGGCGAGGATGCACCGGCGTGAGAGTGAACTGATTGGAACCCCTTGAACGTAAAGGGAGTGCCGATCGTCCGCGGTCGGCGGGGGGTAAGCAAAGCGGGCGGGTGATCGTCATCGGCCCTTACTTGCGAATGCGCCGCGGCGATGCCGATGCGCAGGCGAGCGATGTCGAGCGCGACTCCGAGGCCCGGCTCGAGGAAGCGACGGGTCTGGCGCGCGCCATCGACCTCACGATCGCCGATGCGCTGATTGCGCCTATCAGCCAGATCAGGCCTGCGACCTATCTCGGCAAGGGCAAGGTCGAGGAGATCACCGGCCTGATCGCGGGCCACGATATCGAACTTGTGGTGATGGATTGCGCGCTGTCACCGATCCAGCAGCGCAATCTCGAGAAGGCGTGGAACACCAAGGTGCTCGACCGCACTGGCCTGATCCTAGAAATCTTCGGTCGCCGCGCCAAGACCAAGGAAGGCGCGCTGCAGGTCGAACTGGCGCATCTCAATTATCAGCGCAGCCGGCTGGTGCGCTCCTGGACCCATCTGGAGCGCCAGCGCGGCGGATTCGGATTCATGGGCGGCCCCGGCGAGACCCAGATCGAAGCCGACCGACGCCTGATCGGCGACCGCATCGCGCGGCTGGAAAATGAACTGAAGAAGGTGCAGGCGACGCGGCGGCTGCATCGCGCCGGCCGGCAGCGTGTGCCGTACCGCGTGGTGGCGCTGGTCGGCTATACCAACGCCGGCAAGTCGACGCTGTTCAACCGGCTCACGCGTGCCGACGTGCAGGCGGCCGACATGCTGTTTGCGACACTGGATCCTACGCTGCGCGCGCTGAGCCTGCCGCATGGCGGCAAGGCGATGCTGTCGGACACTGTCGGATTCATTTCGAACCTGCCGACGCAACTCGTCGCGGCGTTTCGCGCCACGCTGGAAGAGGTGCTGGAGGCCGATATCATTCTCCACGTCCGCGATATCTCGCATGAAGACGCGGAGGCGCAGGAGCGCGACGTCGACACCGTGCTGCGCCAGCTCGGAATTGATCTGGACGCCGGCGCGCGCATCCTCGAAGTCTGGAACAAGATCGATCGCTTCGATCCCGAGGAACGCGAAAACCTGCGCAATATCGCCGCGCGCCGTCCGGCGGAGCACCCCTGTTTCCTGGTCTCCGCCGTATCGGGCGAGGGCGTCAATGAGCTATTGACCGCGATCGAGGATCGGCTGGCGGCGACGCGCACGACGCTCGATCTGTCGATCGATGCTTCCGATGGCGCCGGCATCAGCTGGCTGCATCGCAATGCCGAAGTGCTCAACAAGGAGCTCCACGACGGCCGCTTCGACATGACCGTGCGCGTCGACGAGACCAAGCGCGACATCGTGGTCTCCAGGTTCGACGCCGTGCCGCATCACGTCCGATAGCGGGTGGGATTTATTCCTCGCCCTTGGCCGCATTCCACAGCGCGTCCATCTCCTCCAGCGAGGCCTGCTCCAGCGAACGGCCCTTGGCTGCCAGCGCACGTTCAATATAGGCGAAGCGCCGCTCGAATTTGGCGTTGGTGCCGCGCAGCGCGGATTCCGGGTCGGCGCCGACATGTCGCGCCAGGTTGACCAGCGCGAACAGGAGATCGCCGGTCTCAGCGGCGAGTTCCTCAGTATCGCCACGATCCAACGCCGCCTCGATCTCGTCGGCTTCCTCGCGGATCTTGTGCAGTACCGCGCGAGGATCGTTCCAGTCGAAGCCGACGGTGGACGCCTTGCGCTGCAATTCCATCGCCCGCGTCAGCGCCGGCTGGCCGGCCTTGACGTTCGACAGCAGCGATTTGTGCGAAATCTCTTCCGGCGGCCGCCGCGCGGCGCGTTCGGCTTTCTCCTCTGCCTTGATGCGATCCCAATTCTCCGCGACGTGGCCTGATGTAACGACACCGTTCTCGTCGCCAAACACATGCGGATGCCGCCGGATCATCTTGCGTGTCACCCCCTCGACCACGTCGCCGAAGGCAAACGCGTTCTGCTCCTCGGCCAAGCGGGCGTGGTAGACCACTTGCAGCAGCAGATCGCCAAGCTCGTCGCGGAGATCGTCGAGGTCACCACGGGTAATTGCATCGGCGACCTCATAGGCTTCCTCGATGGTGTAGGGCGCAATCGTCGCAAAATTCTGATCGAGATCCCACGGACAGCCTGTCACCGGCGTGCGCAGGGCGGCCATGACCTCGATCAGGCGTGAAATATCGCGGGAAGGTTTCATGTGATTTCCGAAGGCTTGCTTTCAAGGCTTGGCGCTTCCTGCCTTATGCCGCATTGCGTGCAGCGATCCCAGCGGAACAAGCCGCTTTGCCGCGCATTTGAGCCGATTGGCCTGTGGATCGGGGAGTGATAAGGGCAGGCCATGAATGAACAACTCAGTTCCGAAACCGCATTGGTGCTGTTCTCCGGCGGGCAGGATTCCACCACCTGCCTGGCCTGGGCGCTGCAGCGCTTTGCCCGCGTCGAAATGCTCGGCTTCAGCTACGGCCAGCGCCACGCCATCGAACTTGCCTGCCGCGACCGGCTGCTGTCGGGCCTGAAATCGCTGCGCCCGGATTGGGCGGCAAAACTCGGCGAGAGCCATACGCTGGAAATTCCGACACTGGCCGAAATTTCCGACACCGCGCTCACCCGCGATGTCGCCATTGCCATGGGCGAGGACGGTCTGCCCAACACCTTCGTGCCCGGCCGCAACCTGGTGTTTATCACCTTCGCGGCGGCGCTGGCGTACCGGCGTGGCATCCGTCACATCATCGGCGGCATGTGCGAGACCGATTATTCCGGCTATCCGGATTGCCGCGACGAGACCATCAAGGCGCTGCAGTCCGCGCTCAATCTCGGCATGGCGAAGAACTTTGAACTGCATACGCCGCTGATGTGGCTCGACAAGGCCTCGACCTGGAAACTCGCGCATGAACTCGGCGGGGCAGGGCTGGTCGATCTGATCCGCGAGCACTCCCATACCTGTTACCTCGGCGAGCGCGGCGCGCAGCACGATTGGGGCTATGGCTGCGGCGAATGCCCGGCCTGCGCGTTGCGGGCGAAGGGTTGGCGGGAGTACGCGGAAATGTGAGGGAGCGGGCACAGCTTCGTTCACTGAACTTTTAGATACCTGCATGTGCGCGGCTTGATGGATTGCTTCGTGGAGTCTGTCATCGGGTGCGCATTCGCGCGACCCGTTGGCTCGCAATGACGTGGTGAGAACTTCGATCCTGTTTCGAGTATGTGCGTTCGCCTTCTCGCGGCGCGATACGCCCGAGCTTTGCATGACGTTGTCCCTCAAAAACAGAGGGAGCAGGGAATGCCGGTCCGCGCGCACTGGCTTTTCGAGGCAAGGCAGCCCCGTAGCGGCACTCGCTCAATCAAGCGCGGCTCGGGCCAGTCGTGTATTGATCGTATCAGTTGCCGGCGGGGGATCGGCGGATCATTCAATTGATGTCCTGGCTGGCGTTCGAGCCATTTACAATCACAGGTAGGAGTGCATGCTGACGCTGACCTGACGGCGCGTATGCAATGAGGAGCCAAATGCGAAGAGGAGGCGGACTCGACAGGCGTTCTTTTGCACTTCACGGCATCATAGCCGCAGCAGCAATCAGCTTGCCAGACGGCAGTAAATCGGAAACGTCGCCCATGATCGTCGTCGACCATACTGATGCGCTGATGGATGTACCTCTCGCCATCGAGCTCAAGGGATTTGCGCCGCGTCAGCCGGTCACCCTTGCGGCGACCCAAATTTTTCCGAGTCACTCGCGTTGGCGGGCTGAGGCGACCTTCGTCACCGACCACAAAGGCCGGGTCGCTGTCGCGCAACAGGCTCCGATATCAGGCAGTTACGAAGGCATTGCCGCCATGGGACTGATCTGGTCCGCAGAACGCGTTGTGCCTCGTAGCTCGCCGCTTCCCGATGGCTGGATCATGCAACCTTCCTTCATCGATGTTCAGGCCGTCGGTCTTAATGGTCAGCGGGCCGAACTGACTATCACGCGCCGCTCGGCCGGCCCAGGGATTACCCGGCAAGTCATTCGCACAGATGGCTTGGTCGGCGTTCTGTTTCTTCCGCCAGGTGAGGGCCCGCACCCTTCGGTTCTCATCGTTCACGGTGGCGGCGGAGGCATAGATGAAACTACCGGCGCGATGCTGGCATCGCGCGGCTACGCCGCGTTCAACCTGGCGTATTTTGCCGAGCCCGGTCTGCCGCGCGGACTCGTCAATATTCCCCTGGAATATTTTGAGAATGCGATTCGCTGGATGCGAGCGCAATCCTGGCTGCGCGAGGGTTTTTTGGCCGTTTGGGGCCCGTCGCGCGGCGGCGAACTTGCTCTACTGCTCGGCGCCACTTTTCCGGATATCAATGCCGTGAGTGCTTGGGTACCGAGCGGCGTCATCTTCGGGCCAATTGGACTAGCGGAGAAAGCCGACTCGCGGCCAGCTGCATCATGGACGTTCCGCGGCAAGCCATTGCCCTACCTGCAACAGAACAATGATAGCGTTGAACCAATCCCGGCACAGGAGCCTGGAAAACCCAGGGCATATACGCCGATCTACCTCAATCATCTCCGTGATGTAGGTGCCGTCGAACGCGCCATGATCCCTGTCGAAAATATTCGCGGACCCATCCTGTTGGTGTCGGGAACTGACGACCAGATGTGGCCATCGTGGCTTCTTGCCGAAATCGCCATGAACCGTCTGAAAACAAATAGTTTCAAATTTCCATTCCATCATCTGAAATATCAAGGCGCCGGTCATCTCATTCTGTTGCCCTATGGACCCAGAACGACGAACACCATCGGCTTCAAGGCCGAAGGCTTTGCCGGCCTTATGTATGCGCAGGGAGGGACTCCGAGGGCCGATGCCGAGGCTGGTGCCGATGCGTGGCGTCAGATGCTCCAATTTCTTGAAGCGGCAGCCAAGAGTCGCAGATAACCCGTCTGTCTTACCCAAGCCGCATCTGCGGACCCATGATGATGAGTAGACAGGGGCGCACGATCACGCGCGTTTTAGCCGAAATCCTCCGCTGTCAGTTCTATCGGCGCGCCGTGCGGTGTGCGATCGGCGGCATGGTCCCAGGCGTCGCGGTAGCGGTGCAGGAGATCCGACGTCGCGACGCCCTTGGCGGCGACGAGCGTTTCCAGCGTGGCGAGCCAGTGCCGGTAATAGGTCTCGCCGGTGTCGGGATCGCCTTCGGCTTGCGCGCGCTTGATTTGCGCGCCCAGTGTCTCCGCCCATTCCTTCCAGGTGAAGACGCCGGCCTCGTGCAGGGCCAGCGCCATGGCGAAGGCGCGCGCCTCCCACGGCTCGCGAAACACCGGGCCGTCCTCGTCACGGGGCACGCCGGGGACAGCGACGGCCGCGCGCATCGCCTGCTGCGGGGTCAGATTCATCACACGCGCTCCAGATAGGATTCCCAGGCGTCGACGGAGACGCTGAGCGTCGGGTCGGCGTCCTTGCCCCACAATTCCGGCCCGTCGAAACGCACGGTGTAGAGCCATTGCGGATCCTCGCCCTTGCCGAGCGAATTGGTGTCGGGGAAGACGTGACAGCCATGATTGAGCTCGATGGTGCCGAGATGGCCGCGGACATATTGCGGCAGCCGCGTATGCGTCACCGGGTGGATGTCCTTCATCCGCACAGTCTCGCCGACCGCGAACATCGCAGGCCGCTTCGCCTCGCGCTCGGTCGGGCCGCCGCGCCGGATCGCCGGCGTGACCTCATTTGGAGCGATCGGCGTGACGCCGGGCTTTGGCGGCGACAGCACCTTGCCGGCCTCGATCTCTTCGCGCGTCACCAGCCCGCGCTCGATCATCAGCGTTTCCAACCCAGCCAGCCAAATCTGGAAATAACTCTTGCTGAGATAGTCCTCGGGCGGTCGGTTCTCGCGGGCGAACCGCGACATATCGATGTTCCAGCCGCCCGGACGCGCCATCGCGACCGTCAGCGCAAAGGCGCGGCGCTCCCAGTCGCCGTGAAACACCGGCTCGTTCGGCTCTGCTACAACCGGGCCAAAGCCCTTGGCGCCGCCCATGTCATGCGCGCCGTCCATCAGGCGGTCTCGCCCGGCTGTTTCGGCAGCCCCGTGCCGATCATGCTGTCGCGGGTCACGAGTTCGGCAAGTTGTTCCGCGCTCCAGCCTTCGGTACCCTCAGGCCGCATCGGCAGCACGAGGTAGCGGATCTCGGCCGTGGAATCCCAGACCCGGATCCTGGTGGTGTCCGGCAGCGTCACGCCAAAATCTTTCAGCACGCCGCGCGGATCGGAGACGGCGCGCGAGCGATAGGGCGCGGATTTGTACCAGACTGGCGGCAATCCCAGCACGGGGTGCGGATAGCAGGAGCACAGCGTGCACACGACCATGTTGTGCTGCTCAGGCGTGTTCTCGACCACCACCATATGCTCGCCCTGGCGGCCGGAATAGTCGAGTTCGGCGATCGCTGACGTTGCGTCCTTGATCAGCCGGGCGTGATAGGCCGGATCACTCCAGGCCTTCGCGATTACGCGAACGCCGTTACGAGGTCCGATCTTCTTCTCGTAGAGATCGATCAGGAGATCGAGGGACGTCGGATCGACATAGCCCTTCTCGGTCAGGATCGATTCCAGCGCGCGCACGCGCAGCTCGGTCTCCGAGAGTTCGGAATGATCGTGATCGTGGTGATGATGGTCGTGGTCATGCTCGCTCATGCGGTCAGGATAGGCGCAAAATCCGGGCTATGTCGAGGCAGAGACTCTGCTAGCATTTGCCGATGGGGATCAGGGCAGGGTGCGCCGGAACAGCGGCGGCCGCGGTCATCTTGGCCGGGCTGCCGGCGGAAGAGGCACGGGCGGCGAACGGGGCCTATGCGGTCGATGCCGCCGACATTGGCGAGGCCGGCTCGTGCAAGGTCGAGAGCTGGCTGTCGTCGGCTTCCAACACCGATTTTACGGCGGTCGCCAATCCGTCCTGCGTAGTCAATCCATTCCAGCCTGTTGAGTTGAGCACGCTCACCAGCCGCGCGCGCAGCGATGGCGAATGGAGCAACGCGATCCAGCCGAAGGCCAAGACGAACATTGTGCCCACCGGGATCGGCAAGCTGGGCTTTTCGATTTACGCCGGCGGCTCTTTCGACGCCCTGACTGGGGAACACCGCTCCGCCTTCGCGGTGATCCCCGCGACGTACCGGCTCAGCGACACGATGCGGATCAACATCAATGGCGGCTGGCTGTGGGACCGCAGTGTCGATAGCCACTATCTGACTTACGGCATCGGCTTCGACTGGAAATTCACCGACACCTTGCAATGGACGATCGAAGCCTTTGGGCAGGCGGGCCAGTCAGATACGCCTAGCGTCGTACAGCCGCGGTTTCAGACCGGCGTGCGTTACCGGCCGAACGAGATTTTCTCGGTCGATCTAATCTACGGCCGCAACATCTCGGGCGAGAACGCCAACTGGATCACGCTCGGCACCACGATCCGTTTCCCGGTGCCCGGCGGCAAGCCGGAGCACCATCGCACGGGTCATCTGTAGGCCGGCACTCAAGCCGGCTGCAGCCGTTCGCGCGATCGCGACGGGAGCGGCGGGAAGGTGAGTGCCATCGCCATGGCGCCGAGACCGACGCTCAGCGCGCCGATGTAGAGCCAGCGATAGTCATGAAAGGTGTCGAAGATCATGCCGCCAGCCCACGGGCCCAACGCCATGCCGAGGCTCGATACCATGGTGGCGGCGCCAAACACCGTTCCCATGATCCGCGGCCCGAAATATTCGCGCGCGAGCACGGCGTACAGCGGCATCACGCCGCCATAGGCGGTCCCGAACACGATCGCGAGCGCGTAGAACTCGCCCAGTTTGCTGACGTAGAGATAGGTCCCGATCGCGAGCGCCTGCACCAGGAGGCCGCAGACAAGGACGCGCTTTGCGCCGAGCCGATCAGCGAGGATGCCGAGGAGGAGGCGGCCACCCAGCCCGGACAGGCCTTCCACGCTGTAAATGCTGACCGCGGTCATTGCCGGGATGCCGCAAAGCATGGCGTAGCTCACCATGTGGAAGATCGGTCCGGAATGCGCGGCGCAGCACGCGAAAAAGGTCAGCGCCAGCACCAGGAACTGCGGCGAGCGCAGCGCGCTGCCGACGGACCATTCGGCCCCGGGATCGCCGGCAGTGCCCTTTGCAGCCGCACCTGACGGCGTTGCCTCCGGCGCCTGCCGCACCAACAGCGCCGCCGGGATCAGCAAGGCCCACGCCATCAGGCCAACGGTCATCATCGCGGTGCGCCAGTCGTAGGTCGAGATCAGCCAGCGCGCGAATGGCGAGATCGTCATCGGTGCGACGCCCATGCCAGCGGACACCAGCGAGACGGCGAGGCTGCGGTTGTTATCGAACCACTGGGTTGCGGCGGCGATCATCGGCGCGAAGAACGCGCCCGCGGCGAGGCCGACCAGAATTCCGTAGGTGAGCTGGAATTCGATCAGGGAGGTCGCGCGGCTGGCGAGAAACAGGCCCAGGCCGAGGAGCAGGGCGCCGCTCAAAACGACGGGACGCGTACCAAACCGGTCGTTGACGGCCCCCCACGCGAAGCCGGCGATCCCCATCGTAAGAAAGTCGATGGTCATCGCGCCCGAGATTCCGGCGCGCGACCACCCCGTTTCCGCAGACATCGGCTCCAGATACACGGCGAGTGAGAACATTGCGCCGATGCCGACGCACGTCATCAGCGTGCCCACGCCGACGATCACCCAGCGATATGACGATCCCATCTGCAAAATGCTCCCTGTTCGATCCACTCCACGCGAAGCGGATGCGGCTTTCTCGAACAGGACGAATGGGAACCGGCGAAGGATACTGGTTCGCCAAATTTATTTCTGAGCTAGAGTTCGGAAAAATGACAGGCAGGGAGGCAACGCATTGGCTGAATTTGTAAAGATCGAAAAGGGTCTCGGGCCGGATGGCCGCATCGCGGTCGTGCGTTTCGACCGCGGCGACGGCATCAATGCGCTATCGCCGGAGGCGTTGCGCCAGCTCACGGACGCCGCCCGAAGCTTTGAGGATGACGGCGCGACCTCGGTCGTGGTGCTGACCGGCGGCGCCAAATCGTTCACCGCGGGTTTCGACCTGAAAGATCCGGAAGGCCGGTCCCGCAAGTCCATGGATCTCGGTGCACTGCGCCGGCACCTGAAACTTGGACCGCGGCTGACGCGGGCGTGGCAGGACATGGAGCAGATTACGATCGGCGCCATCGAGGGATTTTGCGTCGGCGGGGGCGTGGCTTTGGCGGTCGCGCTGGATTTCCGGGTGATGGCCAGAGACGCCCACATGCGCGTGCCCGAGATCGGGCTTGGCATGAACATGAGCTGGCAAAGCGTGCCGCGGATGCTGCATTTGATGGGACCGGCCCGCACCAAGCAGGCCGTGATCCTGGCCGACCAGCGCATCTCGGCCACCGAAGCTTACGAATGGCGTCTGGTGGAAGAGCTGGCCGATCCCGGCAAGGCCTTCGACGCCGCGATGGCGCTCGCCACCAAGGTCGCTGCGCAGCCGCCGCTGTCGGTAGCCATGACCAAGCTGACGGTTAACCGCCTGGCCCACGTGCTCGACGATCTCGCCAGTCACATGGACGTCGATCAGTTCGCGCTGGCGAGCATGACCGAGGATCACAAGGAAGGGGTCGCGGCGTTTCTGGAGAGGCGAAAACCGCGGTTTAAGGGGCGGTAGCTTCCGGCTTCAGCGTGCCCGTGCAATCCCGCCGATGTTCCAACCGCGGCTGCCTTCGCCGAAGATCTCGTAGCCTGCTGGTGTCACGGCAACCGTGTCCTCCAGCTTGATGAAGCCGCGCACGGGATGTTTCATTGTCGTTTCGATTGACACCACCATGCCGGGCTCCAATGGTCGGCGCGCGTCCGGGTCGTCGTAGGGAATCGGACCCTTGGCAGTCAGGCGAGGGGCCTCATGGCTGACCAGCCCCATGCCGTGCGCCAGAAATTCGGTGCAGTCGCGCTGGCTGGACTGTGCCAGCAGCTTTTCGGCCGCGGCGTAGATTTCGCCGCCCATCGCGCCTGGCCGAACTGCAGCGAATGCGGCCCGCTGGATGGCTTCGATTTCCGCCAGCAGGTTCTTGATCTCGCTGTCCGGTTCGCCCAGCACTGCCATCCGCGCCAGATCGCCGATATAGCCGTGATAGTTGCCCCCGGAATCCAGCGACAGCACGTCGCCAGTCTCCCAGCGGTCGGCGGAAGGCGCCCGGTTGTGGCTGGCGCCGCAGGCCAGCAGGCAATACTCGAAAGTCAATCCGCGCTTGACCTCTGCGATCCTCAGTGCGTCGAAAAGCTGCTGCTTGGTGGTGCCCGGGCCGTGATTTGCGATCACCTCGTTCATGGATTCGATCACCAGTTCCGAGGCCTTTTTCAGCTTGGCCAGCTCCGCCGGCGACTTCACGGCACGCAGGCGCTCGAGCACCAACAGCGCATCCTTGATCTCGCTATCGGGCAGGGCGTCCGAGAGGGCCTTGCCGGCATCCATCGGCAGAAACGGCATTTCGACGCCGATGCGCTTCATCGGTACGCCCGCGCTCTTGATCAGGCCTGCCGCCAGCGAAACGGCATCCACCGAGCCGTTGCCCTCGGTGCGGACTTGCGGAACCCAAAGTGGCGCCACGGCCCGCTGGTGCGTTTCCAGCCGGTGCCCGACATAGGCCGCCTTGTCGGGCGCGCCCTTCGGATAGATCACGACCGGCAAGTACCGGCTGACGCCGAGCGCGTCCATGTAGTCGAAGAAGATCGCGCGCTCCGCGTCGAGCAGGTATTGGACATTGTGCTTGGACGTTGCGACCAGGATATCGAGTCCAGCCGCTTCCATAAGGGAATCGAGCTTGGCGGTGTCAAATGGAATGGCGCGAGATTCGGTCGGGCGACTGACGCGCTCTTGCATGATAAGGACCTCCGTTGCGGCCGGCTTGAACCAACCGGCCTCGGGGCTTTGTGTTTCGCCTGGAGCCGCATTGTGAGTGGGAAGCGGGGTTCCTACCAGCGATGAAATCGGCGAGCTCCAATGCAGATTGACGAACGCTGGCTGTCGTTTCCGGCTGCGTCTGAGCCTCGATCGCAGAAACGCTAGGGCGCCCCGGTAGTTTCCCCGAGAAACGCCGCCCAAGTGACGCCTGTGCCTAGGTACGAACGCGTCGGCTGCCATAGTGCGGATGCCTTCCGCCGCGCTGACGCCAATACCGGTGTTTCGTCGGGTTCATATTCGTATTTGGCGTGGCACTTTTTGGGGCGGATGCGCCGGTATCCTTTGGCGCGGACACGCCGGTGTCAGTCGATTGAGCCAGGGACAGATTTGAAGGTGCAGCGACCGCCACCAATCCGCTCATGATCAAAGCGCCGCATACGGCCCGGGTGTTCATGCCCGCCTCCATGTGATCAAGAACTAAAATTCAGATCGAAATAGCTCGAACTGCCAATCCGTAGTTTAGCAGCGCGAGCCTCTTCTAGTGCCTTAGCTGTTTCCTCGACTCACGCCGCCTTGCTTAGCTCGGTCGTGAGCCTCTTCTCCGCATCGGTCGAGAGGGAAGTTCGAAGCACGCGCGGCTTGAATGGTTCGATCTCCGGCAGCACCTTGTCTTCGGTGACTTTCCTGAAGAGCACAAAGAGCGCAGAGGATCCTTCCGGAATCGTCTCTCCGAGCTTCTTGATGAAGTCATCACGGATTCCGAAGTCGGTGAGAGAGCCTGATAAAGCGCCCATGCCGGCACCAGCAATTGCACCGAGCGCCATTCCGGCGAGTGGATTCAGGAAGAGGAGACCGACAAGCGCTCCCCACAAGGCGCCGGTGGTCCCGCCGGTGGCCGCGCCAACTTTCGTTAGGCTGACGGCTTGCTTGAGGTAGACTTTACCGCCTTTCTCGCGTTCAACGACGCAAGCATCTTCGAGATCGATGAGGTACTCCTTCTGCAGAGACCGCAGCTTGTTGAGCACCTCATCTGCGGTGTGCAGTCCATCAAAGCCGAGAACGACCAGATCGCTCATTGTGCTCTCCTTTCGTAGACAGGTTTGAATATCGGCATTGCTTTGTCTGTGACGTCCAAATCTTCGATTGACGTTTGCTGGCGCGGCAGAGTGGCGGGCCCGCCGAGGAATTGCGAATTGGCGGGACGACAAGCGCTGCCAGTCCCGGCAAGAAACGAGTCCAACGCCTTCGATCAGAAGCGCCTGCTTCTGGCGGCAACTCCGGTCCTGCTTTCGAAGGTAACAACAACTTGAGAGGCTGTTGATGCTCAAGCCTCGCCCTGAGCGTGCCTTCACGATGCGGTGAAGGTTGCCGATCCGGTAGACGGACCAGTCGCCAGCTCAATCAGCTCGCGAGCCTGAGCGCGCGCTTGCTTTTGTGGCGGGCCGCAAGCGCGCTAACTAGATGTTGCCAGGCAACGTGCCCACAACCAAATGCCAAAGCCGCTTCGTCTTCCGCTCAACTCAGCCGATAAGCGAAAACGGCATGCCAGCCTTGCCTTGGATGCCGGACTACGGGCGAGGGCAGTGATCGGCGGTTGTAGGGTCCAACGGGCTGTCCTCCGACTTCGACAGCTTCGAGGAGTTAGCCATCCTGCGCGAGCCTGCACCTGTAGGGAGCTGGCGCGATAGCTCGCTGCGATCTGGCATGACTTCGCGACCGACCTGACGTGCTAGGTCGTCGCATCGCGTCGATGCCCCGAATACTCCGTCCGACTGCTGAAGGCCCCACGGAAACCCTTTGCGCTGACAGTGAAAATTGGCGGCGAGCGCATGCGGCAGCGCGAGGCGACGCGGCTTACGTCCTCGTTTTGAAACTCATCCGAAGCCATGCGCGTATCAGTTTCCGGAAGGACAAATCGTGTTTTCCGGAAGGAGCAAACCGTATGACTGGAATAGCAATGACTCAAACGCCTCAAGCAAACGGGGGCAGATTGTCGGGCGAGCTGTACAAAGTCGTTGAATTGATCCTGGACCGCGGGCTGGTCATCGACGTGTTCGTGCGCGTGTCGGTGATCGGCCTCGAGGTGGTCACCATCGATGCGCGCGTCGTCGTGGCCGGCGTCGATGCTTACCTGCGCTTCGCCGAGATGTGTGGCCGCCTCGAACTCACCGGCAGCAGCCCCCAGATCGGCCGCTCGCTGCCCGGCGACGCGCTGCCGCTCGAGCTACCCGGCCGGCCGCGCACGGAAATCGGCTGACGCAACGGAAAGGATGACTGATGAGTAGCTACGTCTACTGTGTCACGCGTGCCTCCCACCCACTACCGCTCGAAGGGGCGGTGGGGATGGGGGAGCACGCTCCCGCCCTCCGGCTCGTGCGCGAGCAGGATCTCGTCGCGGTGGTTAGCGACGCGCCGGAGAACTTGCGCGCGAAGCGGCGCGATCTGGTGAAGCACGATGCGATCATCGGACAGATCTACGCAGCCGGCACCGTGCTGCCGATGCGGTTCGGGATGGTCGCGCCCGACGACGAGGCCGTGCAGACGGAGCTTCGATCGGGGGCGCGTCGCTATAGCGAACTGCTGTCCCGGATCGATGGCCATGTCGAGCTCAACGTCAAAGGCATTCATGCGGAGGAAGCCCTTCTCCGCGACCTCTTGCTTCAGAACGACGAGTTACGTGCGCGGAATCACGCACTTCGCGCCGCAGACGGCGGCCGCCACCAGGACAAGGTGGCGTTCGGCGAGCACGTGGCCGCCGCCGTTGCGGAGCGGCGCGCGCGTGACGCAGGCCAGGTCATCGCCCGCCTGCAACCACATGCCGCGCAGATACGTCGGGGCCCGCCGGTCGACGGTTGCTTCGTCAACGTATCGTTCCTGGTGGCGTCCGGCGCCCGGGCGGACTTCGACGGTGCCCTGTCGCCGCTGCGCCGCGAGCTGCCCGGCTACGCAAGCGTCGAGTTGTACGGGCCCTTGCCGCCTTACAGCTTCGTCGGCAACGAAGCGGACGTGTGAGGGGCCGTGGCGGTGGGACTACTGTCGCATATCTTGTTGCTGCCGCTCGCGCCGGCCCGCTTCGCGCTGTGGACCATCGACCGGGTCGTCGACGCCGCTGCCGAACAGCATTGCGGCCCGGCAGCCATCCGGCGCGAGCTGGCCGAGCTTTCGCGGCAACTGGATGAAGGGTTGATCGATGCCGAGGAATTCGATCGACGCGAGGACGAGCTCCTCGACCGGCTGGACGAGGGACGAAAGTGAGGAATGATCGCATGATTGAATCTGATCGCATGATGGAGTGGCACGGACGCCAGGGTGCTTCGCCGAACCTGGCTGACATTCTGGAGCGGGTTCTGGACAAGGGGCTGATCATCGCCGGCGACATCAAGATCAACCTGCTCGACATCGAGCTTCTAACCATCAAGCTCCGGCTGTTGGTCGCGTCGGTGGACAAGGCCAAGGCGATGGGGATCGACTGGTGGGAGCGCGATCCGGCGCTTTCCCAGCCTCGGCCGCGGCAGCTCGCGGCCGAGAACGCGCGGTTGCGTAAGCAGATCAGGGCGCTGCAAACCGCCACTCTGGAGGCACGGCGATGAGCACGGCGAGCTATACATACGCGGTCGCGCGCCCGTTCAATCCAACCCAGGCGGCCGGTCTCGTCGGCGTCGACGGCGCCGCGATCCACCTGGTCCGCCACCAAGACCTGGTCGCCGTGGTTAGTCCGCTTGCACCTGCCGACGCCGACGAGACCGCGCTGCGAGCCAGGCTGGAGACGCTGGCGGAGCTAGAGGTGATCGCACGTGCGCACCACAGGGTCGTGGCGGCGGTTGCCGCGTGCACACCAACGCTGCCGTTCCGCCTCGCGACCGTTCACCGCACCGACGACCGCGTTGCGCAGTTGCTACGCCGGGAGTACCGGCGCTTCCGCGAGACGCTGGATCGATTCGCGCGCCGCGTGGAGGTGGGGGTGAAGATCTACGTGCAGCACGCGGGCGCATCTGCCGGCGCCATGTCCGTGGCTGAGAAAACCGACGGGTCCGGATCGGCGTGCGCGGGCAGGGACTACCTGCGCAACCGCCGCGAGCAGCGCGATCGACGCCAGCACGCGTGGCGGCGCGCAACCACTGCGGCCGAGCAGATGGACGCCGTTCTCGCCGGGCTTGCCGTCGATCGCCGCCTACACCGAACGCAGAGCGCCGAGCTGTCCGCTGCTTCAGGCGAAAATGTATTCAACGCAGCCTACCTGGTGGATGCCGGGCGCGCCGAAGAACTCGCCGCCCGTGCACAGCGGCTGGGCGCCGAAAATCCGCACGTGACGCTCGAGATCACGGGCCCCTGGCCGCCCTATTCGTTCGCCGCCAGCGAGGAGCGCACGTGAGCCCCGCCGCGTTCCCGGCCCGAGAGGTCGCACTAGTCGACCTGCTCGACCGGCTCCTGGCGGGTGGCATCGTGCTGGCCGGAGACATCACGCTGGCGATCGCCGACATCGACATGGTGCAGATCTCGCTTCGCGCTCTGATCACGTCGCTCGGCCAGACCACGCGATCTGGCGCAGCGGAGCGAGACCAGTGAGCGCCGGCGTCGCTGGACATGAGCCGGGGCCGCGCCAGCGCATTTCGATGGCGCCTGACACGGTCGAACGAGATCTGGCCCGCCTGGTGCTCACCGTCGTGGAGTTGCTGCGTCAGCTCGTGGAGCGACAGGCGCTTCGTCGTGTCGACGAGGGCGGCTTGACCGAAGCGGAGGAGGAGCGCGTTGGCATGACGCTGATGCTTCTAGACAACCGCATATCGCGCCTGCGGGAGCACTTCGGGCTCGCCGCCGAGGACCTGAATATCGACCTGGGACCTCTCGGTCCGCTGCTTCCGCGTTGAGTTCCCTCAATCTAACGTCGAGCAAATTCTGCTGCGAAATTCCTAGACCTGAAGTGCACAGGGCGCCGTAAATCCAGGCAGACTCAAAATAGAGCACCAATGACTCAGATCGAACCCGAAATGACAGGGCACGATATCCAAGCTGAATATCCGTAATTCGCATAAGGTATATTATGGAATATCTATATCTACAATTAGATCAGATATTTAGGCGGATCTTCTAGCAAACCAGGCCAGCTTCGCGACCGTACGAGCGTTCGTTTGGCCCAAGCAATCCTGATCCGCCAAAGCCTGTGTTGCCGCCGCGTGCGGACGCTGCAATAAGCGCGAGCACGCTGATGACTCGCGACATCGGGGCATCGCAAGAACAACAACCCTCAAGGGAGAACCCAATGAGTTTTTCACGACGCACGCTTCTCAAGGCATCCGCTGCGTCAGCGGTTTTGGGCGGCATTGGCGCGCCGTTGGTGGCGCGGGCCCAGACCGCGGAATTTACCTACAAGTACGCCAATAATCTTCCTGACGGACATCCCATGAACGCCCGCGCCAAGGAAATGGCGGCGGCGATCAAGGCCGAGACCAGCGGCCGGTTCGACCTGCAGATTTTCCCGAACAACCAGCTCGGTTCCGATACCGACATGTTGAGCCAAATTCGCTCGGGCGGCGTCGAGTTCTTCACGCTGTCAGGCCTGATTCTGGCCACGCTGGTGCCGGCGGCATCGATCAGCGGCATCGGCTTTGCGTTCCCGGACTACGACACGGTCTGGAAGGCCATGGACGGGGGCCTGGGAGCCCATATCCGGGGCGAGATCACCAAGGCGAACCTCGTGGTGATGGACAAGATCTGGGACAACGGCTTCCGGCAGACCACGTCGTCGACCAAGCCGATCAACGGCCCTGATGACCTCAAGGGCTTCAAGATCCGCGTGCCGGTGTCGCCGCTCTGGACCTCCATGTTCAAGGCATTCGATGCAGCGCCCGCCTCGATCAATTTCAGCGAAGTTTACTCCGCGCTGCAGACCAGGATCGTCGAGGGCCAGGAAAATCCGCTGGCGATCATCTCGACGGCGAAACTGTACGAAGTCCAGAAGTTCTGTTCGCTGACCAACCACATGTGGGATGGGTTCTGGTTCCTGGCGAACCGGCGCGCCTGGGAAAAGCTGCCTGAGGATATCAGGACCATCGTCGCCAAGAACATCAATGCAGCGGCCGTCAAGGAGCGCGAGGACGTCGCCAAGCTGAATGCCGGGCTGCAACAGGAACTGGCCAGCAAGAGCCTGACCTTCAACCAGCCCAACGTGACGCCGTTCCGCGACAAACTGCGCTCCGCCGGCTTCTATGCGGAATGGAAAGGTAAATACGGCGACCTGGCCTGGGAGCTGCTTGAAAAGTCCGTCGGCAAGTTGTCGTAACGTCTGCCGTTATGGCTCATGCCGAACTGAGTGAGGGCGTTGGCGGCGAGGCGGGGCAGTCCCCTCGCCGCCATCAGCTGCTGGCGTCGATCGAACATGCGCTGGGAATGTTGGTCGAGATTCCGGCCGCACTCCTTGTCATCGCCGAAATCGTCATCCTTTTTGCCGGCGTGGTGGCGCGCTATGCGCTGCACCGGCCGCTGATCTGGTCGGATGAACTGGCGTCAATCCTGTTCCTGTGGCTCGCCATGCTGGGCGCCGCGGTTGCGTTCCGCCGCGCCGAGCACATGCGGATGACGGCGGTGGTCGCCAGCGCGAAGCCCGCCATGCGTGCCTATCTCGATCTGGTGGCGACAGTCGCCGCGCTGGCGTTTCTGATTCTGATTGCCTGGCCGGCTTACGAATACGCCTACGAGGAAAGCTACATCACCACGCCGGCGCTGCAGATCACCAATATCTGGCGCGCTGCGGCGCTGCCGGTCGGCATCGCCCTGATGGCGCTGTTTGCCTTCCTGCGGCTGGCCCGATCGGGCAATGGTCGGACCATGGCGGCTGCGATCCTGTCGGTCGCGCTTGTCATCGCGATCTTCTGGCTGCTCAGGGGCTCGCTCAAGCCGCTCGGCAATCTCAATTTGATCATCTTCTTTGTCGGCGTTGCCGGCTTCTGCGTCTTCGCCGGCGTGCCGATCGCGTTCGGGTTCGGGCTTGCGACCTATGGCTATCTGGCGCTGACCACGGGCACGCCGCTGATGGTGCTGGTCGGCCGCATGGACGAGGGCATGAGCCATCTCATCCTGTTGTCGGTGCCGCTGTTCGTCTTCCTCGGCCTGCTGATCGAGATGACCGGCATGGCGCGCGCCATGGTGGCGTTTCTGGCGAGCCTGCTGGGCCATGTCCGCGGCGGGCTGCATTACGTGCTGGTCGGGGCGATGTATCTGGTGTCGGGCATCTCGGGCTCCAAGGCTGCCGACATGGCCGCCGTGGCGCCGGTGCTGTTTCCGGAAATGAAGGCGCGGGGCGCCAAGCCGGGCGATCTGGTCGCCCTTCTCTCTGCGACCGGCGCGCAGACCGAGACCATTCCGCCGAGCCTCGTCCTCATCACCATCGGCTCGGTCACCGGCGTCTCGATCGCGGCGCTGTTCACCGGTGGCCTGTTGCCGGGCCTGGTGCTGGCGATCACGCTATCGGCTTTGGTGTGGTGGCGCTACCGGAGCGAGGACCTGCGGCATGTCACGCGCGCCAGTGGCGGCGAGATCGTCCGTGCGTTTCTCATCGCCCTGCCCGCCATCGCGCTGCCGTTCGTGATCCGCTACGCCGTGGTCGAAGGCATCGCGACCGCGACCGAGGTTTCCACCATCGGCATCGTCTATGCCTTCATCGTCGGCTACCTGATTTACGGCCTCTTGATCTACCGCAATTTCGACTGGCGGCGGATCATGCCAATGTTGGTCGAGACCGCATGCCTGTCGGGTGCGATCCTGCTGATTATCGGCTGCGCCACCGGCATGGCCTGGGGCCTCACACAGTCCGGCTTTTCGCGGACGCTGGCGGCCGCCATGACCGGCCTGCCCGGTGGATCGGCGACCTTCATCGCGGTGTCGATCGTGGCCTTCGTGATCCTGGGGAGCGTGCTCGAGGGCATCCCGGCGATCGTGCTGTTCGGGCCGCTATTGTTTCCGATCGCCCGTGCCGTGGGCGTCCACGAGGTCCATTATGCGATGATCGTTATTCTCGCGATGGGTATCGGGCTATTCGCGCCGCCCTTCGGAGTCGGCTATTATGCGGCTTGCGCCATCGGACGCGTCGATCCGGCCGAGGGTATCCGGCCGATCTGGGGCTACCTGCTGGCGCTGATGGTCGGCCTGATTATCGTGGCGATCTTCCCGTGGATATCGATCGGGTTCTTGTAAAGTCAAACTTTGTAGATGGGACACAGCCGATGAGCGCAGCCCAGAACCAGTACAGCATCGGATTGGACAAGACGCCGGCGAATTACGTGCCGCTGACGCCGCTCAGCTTCCTCGCACGCAGCGCCGCCGTTTACCCCGATCACGTCAGCACGGTCTATGAAGGCCGCAGTTTTACGTGGGCCGAAACCTATGCGCGGTGCCGGCGCTTTGCGTCCTGGCTCGTCGGCCGCGGCATTGGTCACGGCGATACGGTCGCGGCGATGCTGCCGAATATCCCGGCCATGAACGAGGTGCATTTCGCCGTGCCGATGGCGGGTGCCGTGCTGAACGCGCTGAACATCCGGCTCGATGCGCCGTCGATCGCCTTCCAGCTCGACCATGGCGGCGCGAAGATCATCCTGGTCGATCCCGAATTCGCGAGCGTGATCGCGGAAGCGCTGACGCTGATGACCGGGCCAAAGCCCTTCGTCATCGATGTGGACGACGCGGCGTTTGCGGGCGGCAAGCGGATCGGTGAACTCGAATACGAGGCGGCGGTGGCGGCGGGCGATCCGGCCTTCGTTGCGAGACTTCCCGGCGATGAATGGGACGCGATTGCGCTGAGCTATACCTCGGGCACCACGGGCAATCCGAAGGGTGTCGTGACCCATCACCGCGGCGCGTATCTCAATGCCGTCAGCAATATCCTGGCCGGCAATCTCGGCCAGCATCCGGTCTATCTCTGGACGCTGCCGATGTTCCACTGCAACGGCTGGTGCTTTCCGTGGACGGTCGCGGCTTCCGCCGGCATCAATGTCTGCCTGCGCAAGGTCGATCCGGCAAAAATCTTCGAGCTGATCCCGAAGCACGGCGTCACCCACATGTGCGGCGCGCCGATCGTCTACAACACGCTGATCAACGCGCCTAGCGCACCCAAGGGCAAGGCTGCGCGTCCCGTCGTCGGATTGATCGCAGGCGCCGCGCCGCCGGTGGCGGTGCTGGAGGGTGCCGAAAGCATCGGCATCAAGCTGACGCACGTCTACGGCCTGACCGAGGTCTACGGCCCCGCCTCCGTCTGCGCCGAACAGCCGGGCTGGGACGAATTGCCGGCCGACCAGCGGGCGCAACTCAAGCGCCGACAGGGCGTGCCCTACCCGCTGGAGGAAGCCGTCACCGTGCTCGATCCTGTGACCATGCAGGAGGTGCCGCGCGATGGCGAGACAATCGGCGAGGTGATGTTCCGCGGCAATATCGTGATGAAGGGCTATCTGAAGAACGAGGCGGCAACGCAAGAAGCCTTCGCCGGCGGCTGGTTTCACACCGGCGATCTCGGCGTGCTCGACGAGCACGGCTACGTCATCATCAAGGACCGCTCCAAGGACATCATCATATCGGGCGGCGAGAACATCTCCTCCGTCGAGGTCGAGGATGTCCTCTACAAGCACCCCGCGGTGCTGTTTGCAGCCGTCGTCGCCAAGCCCGACTCGAAATGGGGCGAAGTGCCCTGCGCCTTCGTCGAGTTGAAGGAAGGCGCCAAGGCGACAGAGGCCGAGATCATCGCCTTCTGCCGCAGCCACATGTCGGGATTCAAGACGCCGAAGGCGGTGGTGTTCGGCACTATCCCGAAGACATCTACCGGCAAGATCCAGAAGTTCCTGCTGCGCAATCAGGTGGATTCGGCCAAGGCGATTTCGGCGTAGTCCACCCGCCGTCATTGCGAGCGTAGCGAAGCAATCCATCGCGCCGCTGGCTCAAGAGGAAAGATGGATTGCTTCGTCGCTGCGCTCCCTTGCGCAAACGCTTCGCGTTTTGTCGCAGGCAATGACAACCTGGAAAGACCTGGCCCAAACAGCCGCTAGGCCTGCTCTCGCTTGACCGGCGGATAGTACTGCGGCGCTTCGGTCCGCTCGTACATTCCGTAGTCGCGCATGACCTCGAAGACGCGAAAGTACTGGGTTGTCGGATCGGTAAACAGGTGCGAGCCGAATTCAATGCCGGCTCGATCGTCCGGTAAATCGACCAGGTGCGCGAAGTGCTCCTCGCGATAGACGCTCGCGAAAGCGTCACGGCGCCATTCGGTTTCTGCCGCTAGCGTGGCACTCTTCGATTCCGAGGCGAGGATATAGGTCGGCTTGCGCCTCGCGGGGTCATTGTAGGGCGTGCGCCGCGTGGGTTGCCAGATCTGCTGTCCGGGCCTGGCCTCGTGAATGACCTGGGCGACGCGAATGCGATAGTCGGAAAAGACCTTCTCGCGGCCGATCGTCTGGACGTCATGATGGTAGGCATGGGCCCGCCAGGCCGTCAGCGCCCCCTCGTCCTGCCAGATCTGGTAGGACAGCAGCATGTTCTCCCGCGTCAAACTCCTGAAGCGATCGATGAAGAGGCAGCCGCCCATCGCCTCGAGATCGGGCTTCAGCGAGGCCGCGAGATCGAGATATTGATCGCGGTGCCCGGGCCTTGTCTGAACTTCAAAGAACAAACCAATCATCGAAATTCCTCCGCGTTCTGCGATCGGAATTGCGACGCAGGCTCAGCCCGCGCCGTCCAGCATCAGCCGCATGCCATCATAGGCCGGGATTACGCCCGGCGGCAGGCTCTGACGTAATACCTCGTAGTCGAGATCGGAATGCATGTTGGTGATGACGGCGCGCTTCGGCTTGAAGCGCTCGATCCAGCCAAGCGCGTCACTGACGCTGAAGTGGCTGGGGTGACCGGCATAGCGCAGCCCGTCGACGATCCAGAGGTCGAGGTTTTCCAGCGACGGCCAGCTCTCCTCGGGAATGTCGTGGAGGTCGGGCGTGTAGGCGGCGTTGCCGATGCGGAAGCCGAGCGCGGGAATTCTGCCGTGGTGAACCAGGAAAGCGGAAAGCTTCACCGGCCCGCCCTTCCCTTCGGTCTCGTGACTCTCGCCCGCTTCGATCGAATGGCGCGTCAGGATCGGCGGGTAGTCGCTGCCTTCCGGCGCGATGAAGCAGTAGGAGAACCGCGCCATCATGTCTTTGGCGGTCGACTGATTGAAGTAGACGGGAATGCGGCGGCGCTGATGCAGCACGACCGAACGGAGATCGTCGATGCCGTGGGTCTGGTCGGCATGCTCGTGGGTCAGGAACACCGCGTCGATGTGATCGACCTCGGCGTCGATCAACTGCTCGCGCAGGTCGGGCGAAGTATCGATCACGATCCGCGTGGTGCCGTGCGCGCCCTTGCGCTCGACCAGCAGCGAGCAGCGGCGTCGGCGGTTTTTTGGATTGTTGGGATCGCAAGCGCCCCAGCCGAGTGCCGGGCGCGGCACGCCGGCGGATGAGCCGCAGCCGAGGATTGTCAGCGTCACCGTCATGCGGTCGCCTTCGGCGCCGGCACCTTGGAGAACAGACGAAAGAAATTCTCTGTCGTCTGCCGCGAAATCTCTTCCAGCGAAACGCCACGCGTTTCCGCCAGCACTTTTGCGACTTCGACCACGTAGGACGGCTCGTTGCGTTTGCCGCGAAACTTGCCGGGCGCCAGATAGGGCGAGTCGGTTTCGACCATGATGCGGTCGGCCGGGAGTTCGGCGGCGAGCTCGCGCAAGGCTTCGGACTTCTTGAACGTCAAAATGCCCGTGAACGAGATCGACAGGCCGAGACCAATCGCCTTCATCGCCAGTTCACGCCCGCCGGTGTAGCAATGCAGCACCGCGCGGAACGCTCCCTTTGCCACCTCGTCCTCGAGAATGCGGCCGCAGTCCTCATCGGCCTCGCGGGTGTGGATCACCAGCGGCAGACCGGTGGCGCGGGCGGCTGCGATATGCGCGCGAAAGCCGCGCTCCTGCGCCTCGCGCGAGCCATGCTCATAGAAATAATCCAGCCCTGCCTCGCCCAGTGCCACGACCTTTGGATGCTTGGTCAGCTCGATCAGTTCGCTGGCGGGAATGCCGTCTTCCTCATCGGCCTGATGTGGGTGGGTGCCGACCGAGCAATAGACATTGGGAAACCGCTCGGCGATGGCCAGCAGTCCGCCGAGCCGCTTGACCCGGGTCGAGATTGTGACGATGCGGCCGATCCCGGCCGTTTCGGCGCGCGCGACGATGGTGTCGAGATCCTCGGCAAAATCCGGAAAGTCGAGATGGCAGTGGCTGTCAACGAGCATGGCTTGCAAACCGCTCAATCCACCTTTGGTTCGACGTAGCGCGGAAACACCCCGACCGGCGGCGGCAGGGGCGTGCCGGCCTTGATCCGCGTGCCGAGCGCGGCGAAGTCGCGCGCCCCCTTCTCGTCGGGAATGCCGAGGCTGTCGAGCAGCTTGCTCGAGGCATCCGGCATCACCGGCTGGGTCAGGATGGCGACCTGCCGCACAACTTCCGCCGTTACGTACAATACGGTTTTCTGCCTGTCAGGATCGGTCTTGGCCAGCGCCCACGGCGCCTCGCCCGCGAAATAGCGATTGGCTTCCGCGACCACCGACCACACCACATTCAGCCATTGATGGATCTGCTGGGTGGCCATCGCGGTCCGCGACACCCCCAGCATGGCATCTGCCTCCGCCAGGATCTCCTTGTCGTTATCGGTGAACTCGCCGGGCTCCGGCAGCACGCCGCCGAGTTGTTTGGCGATCATCGAAAGCGAGCGCTGTGCCAGATTGCCGAGATCGTTGGCGAGATCGGCATTGATGCGCGCGACGATGGCTTCGTGGTTGTAGTTGCCGTCCTGTCCGAACGGCACCTCGCGCAGGAAGAAATAGCGCATCTGGTCGACGCCATATTGATCGGCCAGATTGAAGGGATCGACGACGTTGCCGACCGACTTCGACATCTTCTCACCCCTGCTGAACAGGAAGCCGTGCGCATAGACCCGCTTCTGCACGGGAATGCCGGCCGACATCAGGAACGCCGGCCAGTATACCGCGTGGAAGCGGATGATGTCCTTGCCAATGACATGGACGTCCGCCGGCCAGTAGCGCCAGTTCGGATCGCTCTCATCGGGAAAGCCGACGCCAGTGATGTAGTTGGTCAGCGCATCGACCCATACATACATCACGTGCTCGGGGTCGTTGGGCACCTTGACGCCCCAGTCAAACGTCGTGCGTGAGATCGACAGATCCTTCAGCCCGCCCTTCACGAAGCTGATGACTTCGTTGCGGCGCGAATCCGGTCCGATGAAATCGGGCTGGTTCTTGTAGAGCGCCAGCAGCCGGTCCTGATAGGCGGAGAGCTTGAAGAAGTAGCTCTTCTCCTCAACCCACTCGACCGGCGAGCCCTGCGGACCGCGGCGCACATTATCCTCACCGAGGATGGTTTCCTCCTCGGCGTAATAGGCTTCGTCGCGCACCGAATACCAGCCGGCATAGGTGTCGATATAGATGTCGCCGTTCTGCTGCATCCGGTTCCAGACCACCTGGACCGAACGATGATGGTCGGGCTCCGTGGTGCGGATGAAGCGGTCGAACGACACGTTGAGCCGCTCGTCCATCTCCTTGAACCGGCCGGCATTGCGCGCGGCGAGTTCGGCGACGCCAAGCCCCTCGCTCTCGGCGGTCTGCACCATCTTCAGGCCGTGCTCGTCGGTGCCGGTGAGGAAGAACACGTCCTTGCCGTTGAGCCGCTGAAACCGCGCCAGCGCATCGGTCGCGATCGCCTCGTAGGCGTGACCGATATGCGGAATGCCGTTGGGATAGGCGATCGCGGTGGTGATGAAATAGGTATTGCGCTCGGCAGCCACCGCGGGCTGGGCGACGGCAGCCGGCTTCGCGCGCGGCGTGGCTGGCTTTGCACGTTTAGCTACGGGGGCTGCCGGTACGGCGGAGCTCGTTTCTTGCGACGTTACCGCGCGCGCCTTCGTCGTTTTGTTCGCTGATTTATTCGCGGATTTCTTGACGGATTTCTTGGCTGCCTTCTTCGCAGCCTTTTTCGGTGACTTCGGCGCGGCTTTCTTCGCAGCCTTCTTCGAAGGCTTGCCGGCCTTCTTCACGACGCGCTTGCTCTTGGTCGCCCCCTTCTTGGCGGCACGCTTTTTCGCCGCGGCCTTCTTGCTGGCGCGGGCGGGCAGCGCTTTACGAGTCTTCTTCGCCTTGCGCTTTTTCGAAGCTTTCTTTCCAGCCTTCGCCACCACGAATTCCTTTAGTTCAACTCAACGATTGTCGGGATTGTTGTCGGACGGAGCGTTACCGCGTCGCTTCCGCGAGCATCCCGAACACCGAGAAAACCAGCGGTTTTCGCTCCAAATTATAGGATTCGGTGTCGCGTGCGGCGCGGACGATCTTTTCCCATACCTCAGCCAGCCGTGCAAGGCGGGGCAGATTCGCGTTGGCATCCTCAGTGCGCAGCTTTTCGCCGATCCAGCGATCGATGCCGTCGATGAAAGCCGCCAGCGCCACGCGGTCGCTGGTGCCCAGCGCGTCGCCCAGGGCATGCAGCTCGCGCGGGTCGACCTGCGGCAGCGTCGCCAGCAGCGCCGCGGTGCGCTGCTGCAGCTTCAGCGCGTCGCCGCCAAGCAGCGTCAGCGCGCGGGACACGCTCCCCTCTGCCGCCTCTGCGGCCTCCGCCAGTGCCGGATCATCGGGCGCCATGTCAGCGGCGCGCGACGCCGCGCGAATGACGTCGTCGGTCGCGAGCGGTCGCAGCGGCAACTTGCGGCAGCGGGACAGGATCGTCGGCAAGGCCCGTGCCGGCGAATGGCTGACAAGCAGGAACAGCGATCGTTGCGGCGGCTCTTCGAGGATCTTGAGCAGCGCGTTGGCGGCGTTCGGATTGAGCTCGTCGACGGTGTCGACGATGCAGACCCGCCAGCCGTCCACCGCGGCGGTCGAGCCGAAGAACGAAATCGTCTCTCGCGTCTCGTCGACGGTAATCACGGTCCGCATCACGCCGCGATCGTTGAGGCCGCGTTCCAGCACCAGCAGTCCGCCATGCGCGCCGGCGGTGACCTGACGCGCGACGGGATCGGCCGGATCGAGCGCAAGCGTCTCGGCGCGCTGCACCGAAGGCGCCATGGGCTTGGAATTCGCGAGCACGAAGCGGGCCATGCGATAGGCCAGCGTCGCCTTGCCGATGCCCTGTGGACCGCCGATCAGCCAGGCATGCGGAATGCGCCCACTGCGATAGGCGTTGAGCAACGCCATCTCTGCCTCGCGGTGGCCGAACAGATCGGCCGTTGCGCGGCAATGCCTGACCGCCACTTCCTGCTCGGTCTTGCGTGCGCTCATGCCGTACCCGCCGGGCTCGGGACCGCGAGCACACGATCGCGCAGCGCCGTCCAGACGCGCCCAGCGACCGTGTCGGCATCGGCATTGGCGTCGATCAGCACGCAGCGCTGCGGGTCTTCAGCGGCGATCTGCCGGTAGGCATCGCGCAGATCCTGATGAAACTGCAGATCCTCCGCCTCGAAACGATCCGCCACGCCGCCGCCGCGGCGAGCCGCGGCACGCTGCAGGCCGACTTCCACGGGAATGTCCAGAATGATGGTCAGGTCCGGCTTGAGATCGCCGATGGTGACGCGCTGCATGGCATTGAGCACGATGGGAGAGACCTGCCCCAGACGACCCTGATAGGCGCGGGTCGAATCCGAGAAGCGATCGCACAGCACCCATGTTCCCTGGCTGAGCGCAGGCTGGATCACCGTACGAACATGATCGTCGCGGGCAGCCGCGAACAGCAACGTCTCCGCGTCCGGCCCAAGCAGCTTGCCCATTCCCGACAGCACGAGATGCCGCATGATTTCCGCCCCCGGCGAGCCACCAGGCTCGCGGGTAACGATGGCGCGAAGCTTTGCCGCTGCAAGACGCTCGGCGAGCTTCTTGATCTGCGTGGACTTTCCGGAGCCCTCGCCGCCCTCAAACGTAATGAACTTCCCGCGTCCGGAAGGCCGCTGCAGCGTTGCCTGGGTCATGCTCAGAGCTTCTCTGCGCTCGCGCGGAACATACCGATGACGAGCTCGCTGGCTCCGTCGATCGCGCGACGCATGGTCGAGCCGGTACCGACCGCTTCCGCCGCATAGACCGGCGTCTCCACGGCGATATTGGTACCGCGCCATACCTTGACGACACCGACCGGCTGGCCGGCCTGCACCGGCGCCCGCACAGGGCCACTGTAGACGATGCGCGCGATCAGTTTTTCGTTGCCGTTCTTCGGCACCATCACCTTGATCGGCTCCGGGCTTGCAAGCTTTACAGAGCGGCTTTCGCCGCCAAACACTTTGGCATAGCCGACCTGCTGGTTGGCCGCGAACAGCGTGCGCGTCTCGAAATTGCGAAAACCCCATTCCAGCATCTTCTTGGCCTCGGAGGCGCGATCGTCGGGATCCTCGAGCCCGTTGATCACGACGATCAGCCGCGTGTCGTTCTGCACGGCGGAGCCGACCATGCCGTAGCCGCCGTCCTTGGTGTAGCCGGTCTTCAGCCCGTCGGCGCCGTTGAGCGTATTGAGCAGCGGATTGCGGTTCTGCTGCCGGATTTTGTTCCAGATGAATTCCCTCTCGCCGAACAATTTGTACATGTCGGGATAGGTCAGGATCAGGTGGCGGGCGAGTTTTGCCAGTTCCCGCACCGTCATCCTGTTGGCGGGATCGGGCAGCCCGCTGGAATTTCCGAACGTCGACTTCGGCATGCCAAGCTCGCGGGCCCGTTTGGTCAAGAAGTCGGCGGCAAAGATCCGCTCGTTGCCGGCCATGCCTTCGGCGAGCGCAATGCAGGAATCATTGCCGCTCTGGATGATCGCGCCGCGCAGCAGGTCGTCGACCGAAACCTTGCTGTTGAGAATGGCAAACATGGTCGAGCCGCCGGCCGGCGCGCCGCCCTTGCGCCAGGCGTTCTCGCTGATCCGGTATTCGTCCGTCGGCTTGATCTTGCCTTCCTTGATGGCGTTGAAGACGACCTCGACCGTCATCAGCTTCATCATGCTGGACGGCGCTCGCAATTCGTCGGCGTTCTTCTCGAACAGCACGCTGCCGCTGGACGCCTCGACCAGGATCGCGGTCGGCGCGTCGCCGTCGAACCCGCCCTCTTCCTTCTTGCCGCCCTGCACGCTGTTGTTGGCGGCGTACACGATCCCGCCCCAACCGACCGCGAGCGCGAGCACGGCGGCCATCAGGCCGCGCCACGGGATGATGGCCGCGGCGTCGGATTTGCGGGAAACGGAAGTCTCTGCTGCCATCGGCGATGTCCTGAATCCCTGCGTTCTAACAGTTGGAAGTATCGCAAACAACACAGGTTTTGGACTTGCCTTTTGGACTTGCCGCCGTGTCGATCGGATTGCGGCACCGAACGAAGGAACGTATCGTGGCGATGCTGCAATTTCCGGACAGGATACGAAAAACAGGGCGGAAACGCGATGCCATCCTCACGCACCATTTCCGCCAACGGACTGGATCTGTTTGTGCTCGAACAAGGCCAGGGTCCGCTGGTGCTGCTCTGCCATGGCTGGCCCGAACTATCCTATTCCTGGCGGCACCAGATCGGATCCATCGCGGAAGCCGGTTTCCATGTCGTCGCCCCCGATATGCGCGGGTTCGGCCGGACCAGCGCGCCCGCCGATGTCGGCGCCTACACCATCTTCCACAATGTTGGCGATATGGTCGCTCTGGTGGCGGCGCTTGGCGAAAAGCAGGCCGTCATTGTCGGCCATGATTGGGGTGCGCCGGTCGCGTGGCACGCGGCTACGTTCCGCCCCGATATCTTCACCAGGGTCGCGGGCCTCAGCGTTCCGCCACCCTCCCGCGGGCGCGGTCTTCCGCTCGAAACCCTGCGGAACAACGGCATTACCAATTTCTACTGGCAGTATTTTCAGACTCCGGGAGTGGCAGAGGCCGAGTTCGAGCGCGATGTCGCCGCGACAATGCGAATCGTGCTGGCCGGGCGCGGGCTCTCCGATCCGGCGGCCCATCAGTTTGTTCAGGAGGGCAAGGGCTTCCTCGGCGATGCCGCTGCCAATCGGCCGTTGCCGAACTGGCTGACCGAGGCCGACCTCGCCTATTTCGCAGCCGTCTACCGGGACTCGGGCTTTCGCGGCGGGCTCAACTGGTATCGCAACATCGACCGCAACTGGGAACTGACCGCACCGTGGCAAGGCGCGCAAATTCACCAGCCTTCCCTGTTCATCGCAGGATCGAAGGATGGCGTCATTACCGGCCTGATCGGCGCCAAGCAGGTCAAGGAGATGGAGCGCGTGCTGCCGAACTTGCGGCAGAAACTCATTCTCGATGGGGCGGGTCACTGGATTCAGCAGGAGCGGCCCGACGAGGTCAACGCCGCCCTGATCGACTTCCTGAAGGGTTAGTACAGCCCGCGCCCACTCAGCACTTCGCTTGGCCCCCGCGGATCGACCGGCAGGTAAGCCTGGCTCGGAGCCGCATAGCTGGCATCATTCCCGTAGGACACGGCGCGCGGGTTTTCCGCGGTGCGGCCACGCGAGCGGCCGGAGGCCGACATTTCCGAAGTCGCATTGATCGAGGCGTAGTCGGCCGAGGTATTGCCAAGGCTGTAGGGCCGCCCCTCCGGCATCGGAACCTCGCCCCGGATCCGGCCTGCGGAGGAGGAGATTTCGGGCACAAACGGACGGGCCGAAGCGACCCGGACGTTGGACGGAGACGGGGCAGGCTCGCCGGTCCGGAGCGTTGCCAGGAGCTGGCGGTCGTCGGAACCCTCCAGCGGCGCCCGGCCGACATATTCAACGCGGACCTTGGCGACACCATTTGCTTTGAATTCAAGGAGTTCCGCGGCCTTGTTCGAGACGTCGATGAGGCGGTTGCCATGGTAAGGGCCGCGGTCGTTGACGCGCACGATGAGCGATTTACCGTTCCGGGTATTGGTGACGCGGGCGTAGCTCGGGATCGGTAGCGTCGGATGGGCAGCGGTCAGCGAGGTCATGTCAAAAACCTCACCATTGGCGGTCAGCCGGCCATGGAAGTCATCGCCATACCAGGAGGCCATACCCTCGGCGCGATAGTTCGGATCCTCTTCAGGCACGTAGACCCGGCCCGCGACGGTATAGGGCTTGCCGATGCGGTAGGTTCCCCCGCCCTTCGGCACGGCCTCCCCGAACGCCACCACGCGAGGGCTCGAGGAGACGCCATATTTGGGATCGACGCGGCTGGCGAATTTGTCCGACGAGGCGCAGTTGGCAAGGAGAAGGCACGTTGCCACGGCAACGGTACCGCGAACCGCCAGTACGATCGTTCTTGGCCGTCGAATCCCCATCACCCCAATTACCATTTTCAGCGGCCGACTGCCTATCTTGAAGCGTTGCGGCCTTAACCCCACGATGCGGCCACCTCCGCATCACGCTGTGAAGATATCGCAACCGGAACACGGCGGAAATGGGGTCTGCTCCCGCGTGGTAAATCAATCGTTGCTTTGCGCATCCGTCGATTTACGGGCGCGCACTATCGATAATCGGCAAAACACGGCCCGTTCGCACCGTCCCTTGTGCCGCTCTCAGACAATCTGTTGCACCAAATCATCACTCACGGCCGATCTGCGATTCCAGCCTGTGAATCTTTTTGACTGTGCAACGGTGGAGTCGTTCTGTGGATTGTAGGGGCGCAAAGGATTTGTGCGATGATCGAGACAGTTACAGCGGTGATGGGTTTGGTGAGCGCGGGCATTTTCCTTGCACACGCGTTTGAAGGCTATCGTTCCAGAGCTTGAGGTTTGAACGCCTGGCGGTTCGGGGGGACCGCGCGGCTTCGGACAGAGTAATAACTTGGTAGTGCCGGCCAGGGATTCGGAAACCTTTAATAAATTCGGACGAGCATCTGAGTGGTAGGTGTCTCATGCGCCACGACATTGTCTCCAACGGATTTCTTGCCCTGACCACGGCCAGCTTCCTGCTGCTGTGCTCGAGCCTGCTGGCTGTTGCGTTCGGCTAAACAAGCGCCGCTCCAATTGCGGAGTCCGGACTTGTACGTCTGTGTCCAACCGGTCAATTAGCGCGCTAAGACTGCGACCGACCGCCAGCGCGCTTCTGTTGCCGACGCGAGTTAGCGGCGATGATTTCGAACACGGCGATAAGGACTGCGCAACTGGCCAGCCACTGCCATGATGAAGACCATCGAGAGCATCGAAACTACTCAATCGGGCGCGGGGTAGTTCTAGCTGATTCGATGCAGATTTGCCGTTTGTAAACGTCAAACGGAAACGTCTCCAACGCGACGCGCAGCCGTCATTCCAACGCGGCAGTCGGATCTACGCCTCAGCGGAGGGAGCTAAAGTTTCCGCCGAAGGCGCAACTTGATTCACGATGATCCTCAACCGGGGGCTAAGCAATGAGACAGAAGGTCCGTGTTTCGAAAGCGAAACCCATGGCGCGACGGGCGCCGCGAAGTCTGTCGGAGCGAATGGCAGAACTCAACGAACTAAAGCAGCAAGTTCGTGTGGCTGAAGCTGTCCTGCGACCCAAGACGTGGCGACCAGCAAGGTTGACTGGCTAGGTCAAGCCGCGCGTTCGGTTGCCGCGTCCTCTAGCTGAGCGATGGATTGAGTACGGTATAGTTTTCCCGGTCCGGCTCACACGGCACAGCCGTCAGGCGAACATACTCCGCCTGGCGGCTTTCAAATTATTGCTTGGCCGCAATACCGAAGGCGCAGACTGATTTGAAATGTGGCAGACGGTTGTGATCGTCGCAAACAATCAAGGCGACCACAAAAAACGCCGGCCAAGGGACCCTTGTGAGAAACGCAAGACCGGAAACATTTGTCTGATATTTTGTCCGACGCTATCTCGCGTTCGCATTGCGTTCATTAGGAACGTGCGCTAAGCGACTGAGATTCCAGAGCTGGAAGGGTGGCCGAGTGGTTTAAGGCACCGGTCTTGAAAACCGGCGTGCCCGCAAGGGTACCGTGGGTTCGAATCCCACCCCTTCCGCCAGAAAGGCGAAAATCCGCGGGTTGTTCGCGGCTATTCGCATTTGCAATTAGCTAAAGCGTCAGCCTGACGTTGCAGATGTCGTGTTCCTGCGGGTCCGATTTCACCTCGAAGCCAAGGCTGCGGCACATTGCCAGCATGACCGTGTTTTCTGCCAGCACGTCGCCGGAAATGGCCTTCAATCCCTCCGATTTCGCATATTCGATAATCATCTGCATCAGGGCCCAACCAAGCCCCCTGCCCTTGAGGTCCGATCTCAGCAGGATCGCATATTCGCCGCTCTCATAGATCGAGTCCGAATGGATCCTGACTACCCCGACCAGATCGTTGGTCGCCTCGTCGAACGCAACAAAGGCCATCGCACGGGCATAATCGAGCTGGGTCAGGCGGGCGATGAATTCGTGAGAAAATTCCTTCATCGGGGCGAAGAACCGCAGCCGCAGGTCCTGCATCGTGACGTGTTTGAGCATCTCGTGGATCAGCGGCTCGTCCTCGGGCCGGATCGGACGAACGAATACGCGCCAGCCGTCCTTGACCTCGATGTGACGCTGCCATTGCGAAGGATAAGGCCGCACCGCGAAATTCGCAGGGCCTGAACCGCGAAACTTCCGCTCCACACGGCCGATCACGACGCGCGCATCGACGGCGAGCACGCCTGCTTCATCAGCCAGCAACGGATTGACATCAAGCCCGCGGATTTCAGGAATGTCCGCGGCCATCTGCGCCAGCTTGACCAGAACCATCGCGACGGCGTCCTGCTTCACCGCCGGCACGTCGCGATAGGCGCGCAACAGCCGCGAGACGCGGGTGCGCTCGATCAGGCTGCGCGCCAGTTGCAGGTCGAGCGGCGGCAGCGCCAGCGCCTTGTCGTTGATGATCTCGACCGCCGTGCCGCCGCGGCCGAACACGACGACGGTGCCAAATGTCGCATCGTCGGCAAGGCCGAGAATGAGCTCGCGCGCCTTTGCCCGCACCACCATGGCCTGCACCATCACGCCCGAAATCCGCGCCTCCGGCCGCAACGATCTTGCACGCGCAAGTATCTCGGCGGCTGCCTTGCGCACCGCGTCGGCGCTGGTGAGGTTGAGCACGACGCCACCGACATCGGATTTGTGCACAATGTCCCGCGACATGATCTTGAGCACGACGGTCGAGCCCCGCGCGAAGATTGCATTCGCATGAGCGACCGCCTCTTCGGCGTCGGCGGCGGCGAAGGTCGGCACGACAGCGATGTCATAGGCGTCGAACAGCCGCTTGATCTCGATCGGATCGAGCCAGGAGCGGCCGTCGGCGAGCGCTGCGGCAACAATCTGCCGCGCTGCGTCGGCATCGGGTGCAAACTCGTTCGGCATGGCGGGTGGAACCTGCGCCAATGCCTCCACCACCTCGCGATGGCGAACCAGGTGCATGAACCCAAGGACAGCGTCGCCGCCGGTCTGATAGTTCGGAATGCCAACCCCGCTCAAGAGATCGCCGATCGACGGCGCCGCGCCGACCCAGACCGCGAGAACGGGCTTCCGCGACATGCGATGCCCGGCGCGATATTTCTGCACAACCTCGGTCACGGCCGCGGCGATCTCGTCGGCGCGCGCGATCGCCGTCTGCACGTTCATGACCAGCACGGCGTCGTTTTCGGGATCGGCCAGCAACGCTTCGAGCGCTGCGGCATAGCGCGCGGGATCGGCATCGCCGACGATATCGACGGGGTTCGATTTCGACCATGTCGGCGGCAACGCAGCGTCCAGCTTCTCACGGGTCGCTGGTGATATAGAAGCGGAAATGCCGCCGAGTTCGACCAACCGGTCAACCGCCAGCACGCCGATGCCGCCGCCATTGGTCAGGATCGCCAGCCGCTTTCCGGGCGGCGATTTGAGCCGCCCGAGCGTCTCGGCGCAGTCGAACAATTCGCGCAAGTCCGATACGCGCAGGATGCCGGCGCGCTGAAACGCGGCGTCGTAGACGGCATCCGCCCCGGCCAGCGCGCCGGTATGGGTTGCAGCCGCCCGCGCGCCTTGCGCCATCCGGCCCGACTTGACGACCGCGACTGGCTTGATCCTGGCGGCGGCACGCGCCGCCGACATGAACTTGCGGGCGTCCTTGATCGCTTCGATGTAGAGCAGGATGGCGTGGGTCTTTTCATCCAGCGCGAAGTAATCGAGCAGATCGGCGATATCGACATCGAGCTGGTCGCCAATCGAAACAATGCCGGAAAAGCCAACGGCCCGTTGCGCCGCCCAGTCCACCATGCCCGCGGCAATGGCGCCGGACTGCGAGATCAGCGCCAGATTTCCTGCGGCCGGCATATGCGCGGAAAAGCTCGCGTTGAGACTGACGCCCGGCATCATGATGCCCAGGCAATTCGGGCCGATCAGCCGCATGCCGTATTTTTGCGCGGCCCGCTCCGCCGCATCCGCCATCGAACCCGGACCATGCCCGAGCCCGGCACTGACGATGACGGCGCCTGCCGCCCCGCGTCGGCCGGCCTCATCGATCAAGCCTGCGATGGTGCGCGCCGGCGCGGTGAGGACAACGAGTTCCGGCGCAAAAGCCAGTCTTGCGATGCTGCCAGCGGTCGCAACACCGTCGATCTCGTGATAGCGCGGATTGACGAGGCCGAATTCGCCCTTGAATTGGGCTTTGCGAATATTGTTGAGAATGGCGCGGCCGACCGAGCCATGGCGCGGGCTGGCCCCGACCAGGGCCACGGAATGCGGCGAAAGTAGATTGGTCAGGCGATAAGTGGACATTGGTCTCCGGTGTCGGCAGGTCGCGGCCCCTGTGAGCCCAGGCAGATGTTCGACGCAGTCTGCCCTTGCACGACAGGTTAGCGCCGGAATGGTTCCCGCACGTGACAAATCGTGCTCAGCCGACTCGTCGAGATCGGTGACGAATGTAATCGTCTGGCTATTTGGCCGATCAGTTCAGAGGGCGGCCACTGATCAAGTTCGACGTGGCCGCGATCATCCGTTCGCCATGCCTGAACAGCCGTTCAGTGTCGCGGCGCAAGAAGTCGAGCTGATGCTGGCCGCATTCCTGGCACATCGTCGTAATGTCCCTTACGGAATGCGCCCCCGCCATCTTCGCGACGAACTCCGTGAACAGGTGCATCTCGGTCCGCGTTCGCTCCAGCATCTCGTCGCCGAGAAACACCCATTCCTCGAACATCATCTTCTGCGCGCCAAGCATGAACTCCAGCGCGCCCTGGTTCAGTTTGGTGGCTTCCGCTTCTGCATTTGCGCCTGCTGGAAAGGAACCGGAAGCGGCCCGCTCAGATAGTCCTGACATGACAATCTCCGATTTCCGAGTTTCCGCCGAAACGATATTGATCGGCGCCGGGCCGGACATTGAGGTGCATCAAACTGGCGTCATTGCGACCGCAGCCACAGCCAAAAAGATACAAGACAAGGAACTTGCCGAGGCGAAAGGTCACATCCCCTGCCTACCAGAGATCAGTGCGACATCAGCACCGGCACGGTCATGCAGTCGAACATGCTGCGCGTGACACCGCCCAGAATTCGCTCCTGCAATCGCGAATGGCCGTATCCCCCATCACCAGGAGGCCCATGTTACTTTCGGCTGCGATCGACAGAATGGCGCCCTGAACGTCGCCGCGATCCGCCGTCAGCCGCTGCACCCGGGCCGCAATGCCGCGCCGCCCCAAATGCGCGGCGAGTTGGTCCGAGGAAGCTTCACCCGCCCCCTCATTGACCGCAATCACGGTCACTGCCTTGGCACCCATCAGAAACGGCATCGCATCGCGCCACGCGCGGGCCGCCAGGCGGCTGCCGTCCCAGGCGATGCCGACATGGTGGGCGTCGAGCGGCCCCCTGTGGATATAGGGAACCATCAGCATCGGCCCGCCGGAATTGAACAGGATCTGCTGCGGAATCTCGTTGTCGTGGCTCGCCTTCGAGGATTCCGGCTGCAGCACGATCGTCATGTCGTAAAGCCGGGCAAGCGCGCTGATGGTCCGGCCGGCCTCGGCGGGAATCGCCGCGAAGGTCCTGGTGCCGTAAGCGATTTTGGCGAGCTTGGCCTCGATCTCAAACACCGCGATGGCGGCGTTCGCCCTTTCCCGGGCGCGCTCCTGTTCAGCCCCCATCATGGCGCCAACAGCGGCGCCGCCACCCTCTACAATCATCCCGGCGGCGCTCATCGATTCATAGCCGATGGCGACCGCATCGAGATGCGACCGGCGCGCAATGGTCAGCGCGACAGCGACGTCGATCACCGGCCTGACCGGCCGCTCGGAGGGAATATGAACCAGAATGTTCCTGAACATCGCCATTCTCCCGCACATTCGCGAGGGCATGCGGCCCCCCGTCACGGTTGCTGCCGGCAAGGTAACCGACGGACCGATGGCCGAAGTTGACGCACATCAAACTCGAAAATGCCGAGCGGCAGCGCGTGCGAACGGCGGCGTCAGCAGGCCCCGACGTGCTTGAGGTCGTGATGAGCCGCGATTGCGGCGCCGAGCAGCTTTTCCTCTCGACGGCGATAGCCCGGCGGATGCTTCTTGCCTTGTTTGCCATTCTCCGCCTGTGGCGATCCGCTGGCAAGGCCGGCGAAGCGCTGGAGGTCGCGGAGGTCGCCCAGTGCGCACTGCAGCCGTTTTGCCGGCAGGTGGAGGTGATGCACTTTGCCCCGCCCCCACAGCGCGACGGTTTCCGTAAGCGCTTCCAGCATATAACGGAAGCGTTTGACCTTGATCCGCAGCCGGTGACGGCGCGACGCACCCAAAGTCTTCAGACGCCGTCCCTTGCGAATCAACCATTCGTGCCAGCGGTCGAGTTCGCGCGTGCAGTAGGATTGCAGAGTCTCCGCATCCGTGTGTCGCCTGTAGCGCTCAAGCCACGGTCCTTGTCTGATCCAGCGCGCGATGGCCGCGACCAGACGTTGCGTCCGGGCGGATCGCAGGGAGCGAACCAGGCGCCGGTGATCCCGCGTCTGGTGCTGATCGAGCTGCTCGCCGACCATGCGCTCCGCCCAAGCGCGGTATCGCTTGCGGCGCGCATATTCCACAACGACATCGCTGTCGCGCGCGGCGCCGAGCGGTCCATTCAGCCAAGCGATCTCCTTCTTCAGCCGAAGCCATTCCGCATCGACCACGATCGGCGCGAAGAAAGCCACGGCGGCGCGCAACCGCGTGATCGCGACCCTGATCTGATGCACGGCCTCGGCATCGCCGGCGCACGCGCTCGTGTGATGGGATTTGACAGCCGCGACGCAACCGAGCGTCATCTTCTGGAATGCGGTTGCACAATCGAGGTCCGCCGCCCCAGAGGCCTTGTGTCGGCTGGACGTTCTTGTTTGACCGTTTCTCATCTTCAGTGCTCGCCCGGCACCGCAAGCAAAGAAACACGGGCTCTGCGCAGCGACTGGTCCGGTGTTCCCGAGGCATCGATCATATGCCAGTTTACCGTGCCGATCGCGAAAGTCTCCTGCTTCAGTGCGACATCCCGTGTTGCATCAGAAGCATCGCCCTTGCGCCGCTCGATCCGCGCCAGCCGCGTCGCGAGATCCGCCGTGAGGAAGAGGCCCACGAAGCGTACGCCATGCGTGGCCGCAAGACCCTCGATTTCCATCCGTTCCGCTTCCAGCAGGTAGGCGGCATCGAGCACAACCGAACAGCCCTGGGCGAGGACACGCTGCGCGGTGCTCGAAAGCACCTCATATACACGTTTCGTGGCTTCAGGCCGATAGGCAGATTCCGGCAGAGCGGTGGTTTCACAGGCGCCGAACAGGTGCTTGCGAACGACATCGGAGCGGACAATGACCGCGCCGGGCGGAGGATCAATCAGGCCGGCCAGCCCGCGTGCGAGGACCGATTTGCCCGTCCCCGACAACCCGCCGATCGCCACCAGCAGCGGCGGCCCGGGCGCGATGAGGCGTCCCGCCAGATCGAAGTAGCGCCTGGCCTCCCGCCAGACCGCGTCGCTCCCGCCGGCATGTTCGCTCTTCATGAACAGCACATGCGCGCGGATCGCCGCGCGCACCGACAGAAACAGCGGCAGCAGGCCGAGGCCATCGAGGCCTTCATCCCCTGCCTCCGCAAGGTAGCGATTGAACGCCGCGCTTGCCGCGGCACCCTGATTGAAGTGGATCAGATCCATCAGTGTGAACGCGAGATCGTAAAGCACATCCGTCGTAGCGATGACGGGATCGAATTCGATGGCGTCGAACAGCAGCGGCCGGCCGTCCACCAACGCAATATTGGCGAGATGCAGATCGCCGTGGCAACGGCGCACGAATCCTTGCTCGGCACGCCGCCTGAGTACATGCTGCAATGCTGCTGCAGAGCGACGGCTGGCGGCATCGAGTTGATCGATGGCGACGGCATCAAGTCCGCGTACGGTGCGAAACTTTGCGGTATTCCGTTCGATGATGGGTGAAATGGAGGCAAGCCAGCTTTCACCGTCCGCCCGCGGCGCCTTGTCATGGGATCGAACAATCGCGTCGGCCACGGCCGCCGCAAGGGATGGATCGACCGTCTTCGATGCCGCGACACGATCGAGCGACTGCTTCTCGTCGAACCGCATCATCTCGACCGCCCATTCGACGGGAGTGCCGGAGCCGTCGATTTCGAAGGCGCCATCGGAATTGCGCGTGATGGCGACAACGCGCCGGTAGAGCTCGGGGGCGTTGCCGGCGTTGACCTTCAGCTCTTCCTCGCAGGCGCGCCAGCGCTTTTCCAGTGTCGAATAATCGAGGAACGGCAATCGCACGGCACGCTTGATCTTCAATGCCCGATCGGCGCCGAGAAAAACCATGGAGGCATGGGTGTCGATCCGCTTGCCGCCCTTGGCCGGACCAAAGCTGGAACCATCGAGGAAATCCAGCACCTGCTGCTGCAGGTCAGCGTCGGCTGCGTCGGCGGGCGGTCGCACGGTCATGGCTGCAGCACGGCGGCGCCGGTGATCTGCCCGGCGCGCAGCTTCGAGAGGACTTCATTTGCTTCCCGCAACGGAAACACGCTGGTGTGCGTCCTGACGCCCGCTTGCGTCGCGATCTTGAAAAACGCGATGCCGTCGCCGCGCGTCAGGTTGGCGACCGAAAGCAGCTGCCGCTCCTCCCAGAGGATGTGGTATGGGAACGAGGGAATGTCCGACATGTGAATGCCGGCGCAGACCACGCGCCCGCCTTTGCGCACGGCGCGTAGCGCCAGCGGAACGAGATCGCCCACCGGCGCGAAAATGATCGCGGCATCGAGCGGCGCCGGAGGCTGATCCTCGGATGACCCGGCCCACTCCGCGCCGAGTGATTTTGCAAGACGCTGCGCCTCGACATCGCCCGTGCGTGTGAACGCATAGACCGAACGCCCCTGCCAGCGGGCTACCTGCGCGATGATGTGTCCGGCTGCTCCGAAACCGAAGATACCGAGATGCTTTCCATCACCCGCCATCACCAGCGAGCGCCAGCCGATCAAGCCGGCGCACAGCAGAGGCGCGATCGAGATATCGTCGCCGGCCTCGCCGAGCGGAAAGCAATAGCGGGCGTCCGCAACGAGATGCGTGGCAAAACCGCCATCGCGCGTGTAACCGGTGAAGCGCGGGTGGTCGCAGAGGTTCTCCCGGGCGCTCCGGCAATAAGAACATTCACCGCAGGTATGACCGAGCCAGGGAACGCCGACCCTTTCCCCGATCGCGAGAGACGTCCCACCGGCACCGAGCGCATCCACCCGCCCGACCACCTCGTGGCCGGGAACGATTGGATAGGCAATATCAGGCAATTCTCCATCGACGACGTGCAGATCGGTCCGGCACACGCCACAAGCGCCGACCTTGACGCGCACATCGCCGGGCCCGGGGACCGGATCCTCTCGCTGTTCAAACCGCAGCGGCGCGCCGGGCGCTGTCAGGACCATGGCGTGCATTTCGTCCTATATCCTTACGCTAGCATGTGCAGCCTAGCCGGTGCGACCGAGCAGCGATTGATCCTCGTCAATCGAGCCCGAGCGAACTCTCCCTAACATGGCAACGTCAGCAGCGCGGCACCAGCCCATGGCGTTATGCCATTTCTTGATGCATGGAACAGGAGATCGTCAGATGCGCGCCAATCTGCTGCAGCCGCGACTTATCCGCGCGCTCTCGGTCAGCGCGCGCATGACGTCTTCGCGCGCAATGATTCCGACCAGCCGCTGCTCGGCATCCAGCACGGGGAGGCTCTTAATCCGGTGGTCAACCATCAGCTGCAGGACCCGGGTCAGTGCCCGGCGCGACGTGCTCGGCCTCGATGCCGGCTCGACCCATCGCCTGACCGCTGAAGCGATCGCCGATACTACCGTCCGTCTGGTGAAGCGTCGCAGCCTGGAAACCGCCGCGGGATCGAATGTCCGGGTCGCCCATACCCTCTGGACCATGACCGCAAGCGACCTCCGGCACGCCGAAGACCACATGTTGCTTCTGGGCCGCAAGACCGCGATGGAAAAAGTTGCGACTTTCCTGCTGGAAATGGACCGCCGGCTCGCCAAGGCCGGCATGATGGCCCTGCCGATGTGGCGCCCCGACATCGG
This sequence comes from Bradyrhizobium sp. AZCC 1610, assembly GCF_036924515.1. NCBI lineage: Bacteria > Pseudomonadati > Pseudomonadota > Alphaproteobacteria > Hyphomicrobiales > Nitrobacteraceae > Bradyrhizobium > Bradyrhizobium sp. AZCC 1610. Next base: position 3,276,572 of record NZ_JAZHRR010000001.1, read on the forward strand.
CGACTATCTCGGCCTGACGCTGGAGACCGTTTCGCGGGCGCTTTCCCAACTCAGCGGCCAGGGCGTTCTGGTATTTTCGAGCGCCCGTCAAATCGTGCTGCGCAACCGCCAGCGGCTGGCGGACATGGATGCTTGAGAGTATAAGCTGGCCGACAAGGTGCCGGAAGGAAGGGAGTGCAAGATGAACAGTTATCGCGTCTCCTTCTACAAAGATCTCTGTAATTCCGACGGCCATAGCTTCAAATGCCTGCAACGCCAGATCGAGGTCCAATCGGTCGGCCCCGCCCAGGCGCTGGTGTTGGCGGAGCGGTTGGTCGACAACGACCGTCTGAATGCCGATTGCGTCGAAGTCACGCACCTGGCGGATCATCCCGAGTTCGAACATCCGGCGTGCTATACGCCCGCCCCCGGACACGCATGGAACCGCGTCGCGTGATGAACTGACCGCGACGAATTAAACCGCCGGGCCTGCGCGCTCGGGTGCTTCGTCGCGCTCGTTCTCACGCCCGGCGTACTGGCTATTTGATCCAGCTCAATGCGAACGCAGCCAAAAGAGCGGAATGTCGATCTACATGATGCTCGACGATGATGTCCGCATCATTCGGCGATCTCGCCGTTTTCTCCTAAGACTGCCCCGCCATCGCCGGTCGTAAAGACCGCGGTGCGGGGCATTTTATTGATGCCCGCAAATCCCCAATCGGCTCCGGTCGGTACCTACGACTTATCGATTGGATCTCGCTTCCATTTCTCGGACGGCCTTGAAGCCGTGTGAGGCTGCCTGCAGCGCCTCGTCGATATCGGCTGGCCGATGCGCCAAGGACAGGAACATATTGTGCTGGGGGTGAAAGAATGCGCCGTGGCGCAGCGCGGCCGAGCAGAACGCCCTGCCCTTGCGTACCTCCGGGTCAGCCTCGAACAGCATCAGCGGCATCTGCGGCGGGCCGCTCTGGCGGATCGCGATGCCATGTTCTTTCGCCAGCGACGCCAGTCCCTCGCGCAACCGCAAGCCCATCGCGCGGATATGCCCGGCCACATCGGCCTCGCGCGCAATCCGCAACGTCGCCCGCGCCGCCGCCATCGCCACCGTGCCGCACCAGAACGACCCGGTGACGAAGACCTTGGTGGCAGCTTCGCGAAAGCGATCGTTGCCGGTAACGGCAGCCAGCGCATAGCCGTTGGCGATCGCTTTGCTCCAGGCGCACAGGTCCGGACGCACGCCGAGCGCTTCCCAGCTCCCCCTGACATCGAGGCGCAGGCCGGCCCGCACTTCATCGATAATCAAAGCCGCATTGGCCGCGTCGCATGCCGCACGCGCGGCTGCCGCGAATTCCTTCGTGGGCAATTCGAGATCGCGTCCCATGTCGTGGCGGAAAGCCGTCACCAGTATCGCCGCGAGATCCTTGCCCGCCTCTTCGACGACCGCCCGCAGGCTCTGCCCGTCGTTGTACTCGAAATGCAGGAGATGCGCGCGGTCCTCGGCCGTTACCCCGACAACACTTGGCGAACACCATGGCAGCGCGCCGTGATAGCTGCCACGCGCGACCAGCACCTTGCGGCGGCCGGTGCCGGCGCGGGCGATCGTCACGCAGCTCGTGGTCGCATCGCTGCCGTTCTTTTGAAACATCGCCCAATCGGCATGCGGCAGCATGGCGACGAGATCTTCGGCGAGTTCCACCATGACCTCCCCCGGGCCGTTGAAGCAATCTCCTTTGGCGGCTTGCGCCTCAGCCGCCGCTTGAACCTCGGGATGCCGATGGCCGAGCACAATCGGCCCCCAGCTGCACATGAAATCGATATATTCGCGCCCATCGACGTCGCGCACACGGCAGCCCTCCGCGGAGGCGAAGAATTGCGGATAGCCTTCCGGGAGCCGCGCGGCATTCAGATGGCCCCACATGCCTCCTGGAACCACCAACCGGGCCCTTGCGCGCAACATGGCATCCGCTGTCTGCGTTTCGCTCAACAGCGCCGTGTGCTGGGTCATGACGTTCTCTTGTTTGGTTTGCAGAGTTTGCCTTGCGCTTCCCGTCGCCGCCTATGATTGGATCGCCAACAATTCACGGTCAACTCCGATCGCAGTCAGGTCCGGTGGCTTTTGGTTTGCAAAACCAGTAAAACTGCCGGATATGACGGCTCGCCACCTCTCGCCAGTTCGTTTCGGAGTAACCGTTGAACGTTCGTCACCGCATCGCCCTCACTGTTCTCCTTGCTTTCGCATCACCGGCTTTCTCAGGTGCAGCCATCGCGCAAAGCGCGATCGCCGCGGCGGTCGCCAAACCGTTATCGCTGCCGGACATTGCAATCGGATCTGCGGACGCACCAATCACCCTCACCGAATATTCCTCGATGAGTTGCCCGCATTGCGCAGCCTTCGGCCAGAATGTGTTCCCGATGTTGCGGTCGAAATATATCGATACCGGCAAGGTGCGTTTCGTGTTCCGTGAATTTCCGCTCGACATCAAGGCCGCCGCCGCTTCGATACTGGCGCGCTGCATCGGCAACGGCGATTCCGAAAGATATCTCAGCGCGGTCGAGACCATGTTCAAGCTGCAGGACCGCCTGATGGCGCAGACCAAGGATACGCTGTTCTATGTCGGCAAGCAGCACGGAATGAGCGAACAGGACGTCGAGACCTGCGAGAAAGACCAGGCCCAGTTCGACAAGCTGACCGCCGACCAGCAATACGCCGTTCGGGAGTTGAAGGTCACCTCGACGCCGACCTTCTTTCTCAACGGTGTGCGACTGCAGGGCTCGATGCCGTTCGAGGAGCTGGAAGAACGGATCGTGCCGTTGCTCAAGAAGTAGCGGCCGCAGGCGGTCGCGATCACCCCTTGTCTGGCGCCACGACCTCGTCGATGATGGCCCCAACAAACATATTGGGGAGAGCGCCATGGTCGCGGCTTTGCGCGTAGTGTTGGCAGCGGCGTGGCTGCTGTCCGGCGTCGCGGCGTCATCGGCGCAAAACTATCCGAGCAAGCCGGTGCGTGTCGTGGTCGGCTTTCCCGCCGGCGGACCGACCGATGCCATCGCCCGCATCGTGTCGCAGAAGCTCACCGACAATCTCGGCCAGCAATTCTTCGTCGAGAACATCGGCGGCGCCGGCGGCAACATTGCGGCCGGCCAGGTCGCGCGCGTGACGCCGGACGGCCACACCATCATGGTGATCAGCACCGGCTTCGTCGTGAATCCCAGCCTCTACGCCAAGGTGCCGTACGATCCGGTCAAGGATTTCGCGCCGGTGACGCTGGTTGCGGTTTCTCCGAATGTCGTGGTGGTCAACCCGCAAGTGTCCGCCAAGACACTCCCTGAGCTGGTGCAGCTCATTCGGGACAACCCCGGCAAGTACGGCTTTGCCGGTCCCGGCATCGGCTCGACGCCGCATCTGGGCGGCGAGCTGTTCCGGCTCGCCTTCAAGCTCGACCTGGTCCACGTGCCTTTCACAGGTGCCGGGCCGGCGATCCAGGCAACGGTCGGCGGGCACACGCCGATCGCCTTCACCGCGCTGCCGCCTGCCCTGTCGGCGGTGCAGAGCGGACAACTGCGCGCGCTGGGCGTGGCGTCAACCGAACGTGCCGCCGGGATGCCCGACGTCCCGACCTTCGCCGAACAGGGCGTGAAGGATCAGGACGCCGACACCCTCACCGGCATCGTCGCGCCGGCCGGGACGCCGAAAGAGATCGTCGATCTGCTCCATCGCGAGATTGCCGGGATCGTCGCACAGCCTGATGTCAAGGAGCGCCTCACCAAGCTCGGCTTCAAACCGGTCGCCAATACGCCGGATCAGTTCGGCGCGCGTATCAGGCTGGAGATGGACAAGTGGGGCAAGGTAGTACGCGATGCAAAGTTGCGGATCGAGTAACGTGCTCCGCGTTACGATCGCGGCGGTTCCGCGACCGCCTCCACGATCATCATGAAGGTCAGGCCGATACGATTCTTCTGGATCCAGGCGACCCGGCACTCGTGCACAATCGAAGAATCCTTTGCCATCACCAGGCGAAAGTGCTGCGGGACGAAGGCCGGGTTGTCGACATCGATCGCCGCTCCCTCGCGCGAGATATTCCGCACCACGCAGGGCATGACGGAGCCGCCCGACGAAACATAGGCGGGCTCGTCAGTCTCTGTTCGCGGATACTTTCGCTTCTCTTCCATGCCGTCCGTCTCGTCCCGATCGATCCCGATCAAACCGCAAGGCTAGCGCAAAACCTTAAACAAAGTCGGCGCGCGTCCGGGAGACCGGAATAAGCGCGGTTTTGCGGAGGATGCGTTTGTCTTCGGCCTCCATGGTGCAGAGCGGCACGAAATCTCAATCGCTTATTCGCAGATGTGCTCCGCGTCACCATGGACTTGCCGGTCGCGGCGATGGCACGATAGCCTTTCCACCAATGACAGGTTACACGGGCGCGATGGACCGGCAGGCATGGTCTTGAATACACCGATCGCAAACTCTGCCGATCTTGCCGGCGACCTGGCGGTGATCGCCCGGGCCGAGGCCATACGTCCTGACGTCGCGATGGCTTCCGACGACATCGAGACCGCGCGCCGGCTGCCGCCAGCGCTGCTCGACAAGCTGCACGACGCGCAATTGTTCCGTCTGTTGTTGCCCCGCTCGACCAACGGGATCGAAACCGATCCGGTCACTTTTTTCCACGTCATCGAAACCATCGCCAAAGCTGATGCTTCCACCGCCTGGTGCCTCAGCCAGGCCGGCGGTTGCGCGATGTCGGCGGCCTATCTCGACCTGCCGGTAGCCCAGGCGATCTTCGGCGATCCGCGCGCGGTGTTGGCGTGGGGGCCCGGCCCCAGGGTTCGCGCGGTCGAATGCGAAGGCGGCTACAGGGTGACCGGCGTGTGGTCCTTTGCATCCGGCGGCCGGCATGCGACCTGGCTCGGAGCGCACTGCCCGATCCATGCCGCCGACGGTTCGCCCAAATACGACGCTAACGGAGTGCCGCTCGAGCGGACCATGCTGGTACGCTCCGAGGACGTCGAGTGGACCGACATCTGGAACACCGTTGGCCTGCGCGGCACCGCCAGCGACCAGTTCGCGCTCAACGATTTCTTCGTGCGTGCAGATCATTCGATTACCCGCGAGTTCGACCGCGAATGCCGCGAGAGCGGCCCGCTCTACCGCATGAGTAACCACACCTGTTACCAGGTCGGCTTTGCCGGCGTCGCCTGCGGCATCGCCCGCACCGCACTCGACAACTTCGTCGAGACGATGCGCAACAAGGTGCCGCGTGGCACGAAGGTGTCGTTGCGGGATAATGCCGTGGTCCAGTGCAACCTCGCCCAGGCGGAAGTCAATCTCCGCGCCGCGCGCGGCTACGTGTTGCAGTCGATGGCCGACACCTGGAAAGATCTCACCGCGGGCGCGACCATCACGGTGGCGCAGCGCATGAACATCCGCATGGCCTCGACCCACGCCATTCACAAGGCGCGCGAGGCGGTCGACTTTGCCTACAATGCCGCAGGCGCCACCGCGATCTTCGAGAACCATCCGCTCGAGCGCCGCTTCCGCGACATCCATACCGTGACCCAGCAGCTGCAGGGCCAGCTCAGGCATTTTGAAACCGTCGGCGCCTGGATGATGGGCGTCGATACCGACCTCAGCTTTGTCTAGGAGACGACCATGGGACTCGGCGGACTGCAGCACTACACCATCGAACCATCTGACCTTGAGCGAACCAAGGATTTCTACTGCGACGTGCTGGGCCTGAGAATGGCGACCGCCCTCCGCTCGACTTCCCCGGCTATTGGCTCTATTCCGGCGGCACCGCCACGGTGCATCTGATGGGGACGCGCAAGCCTCGCGAGGGCATCGTGGTGCGCGGCACCGAAAAGAAGTACGAAGATACCGGCCGGCTTGACCATATCGCCTTTGCAGCGACCGATGTCGAAGGCATGCGCAAGCGCCTGCAGTCGAAAGGCGTCAAATTCCGCGAGAGCATCGTGCCGCGCACCGGCGATACGCAGTTCTTCCTCTACGATCCCGATGGTGTCGGCGTCGAACTGAATTTCCCGAAAACCTGAGGCCCGCTGCCATCAGCGGGTTCGAACCCAATTCAGCTGCGTCCGGGCCGGCCGAAGCGGTTTCGACACTGTGGCGTCAAGCGCACCTGATGTTGGGGTGCAACACTGCCGGTCAAAGACTGAAGTTCCCGACAACGTCGCAAGTCAGCCATCACTAAGGCGCGAGTTCGTCAGGGTTTCATCATCATTGCAATGAGATTGGGGGAGCCGCGCCGCTGCGGCAGAGTAGCCGGGTGCCCGCGCCTTTCCACCTACCCCAGGGCATGCGTACCCGGCTATTCGTCCAGCCGGCCCGCTAATCGAGCCCGCGCTCGTGGCTCAGATTGACCATTTCCTGAATGAAGACCGCCTTTTGCTTGTCGTTCAGACTGGCAAATAGAGGCTCGGCCGCATCGGCCACGTTGCGCTGATCGACGGCGCGGTCGTTGAGGAACTGGGCTTCATTGCGCATCTGCTCGATGATGTCATCGGGGGGATCGCGCTTGGCGCGCGCCACGCGCAGATTGAGGCGATCGGCGCCGTTATGACCGAGATAGTGCATCGCACTGTTGAACCCGGCCCAATGCTTCTCCTGTTCGGGCGTGAGGTTTAGCTCTTTCTTGATCCGCTCGATATTGGCGTCGCTGTTGGCGACGATCTGTTCGGCCGTCAGTTGCGGCGCTGCGGCCTGGGTAGCGGCGGCCTGCTGTTTGGCCGCTTCTTTCTTGCCACCCTTGGCTGCCTTCGCTGGCTTCGCTGCGTCGCCCTGCTTGCTTTCTTTCGCCGCCGGCGCTGGACCACTCTTGCTGCCTGTTGCGCCGGTCAGCACACCGGTGACTCCCGTCACGACGCCCACGACGCCGCCAATGGCGCCACCAAGCACGCCGCCGACCGGGCCCGCCGCCCTGTTACCCTCGCGGGCGCCCTTCTCGACGCCCTGAACCACCTGCGCATCCGCAACCCGCGGCGCGTTGAGAAGCATGATGGCGGCCAACCCCATGGCCGCGCACACTTTCCAATGCGTGCGCAGTTTGGATGTCGGGCTGGTCATTGTTGGTCTCCGTGGTCGTTAACCAGAACTGGTGTCCTCGAATCCGAATCTTATCGTCTTAGCGACGAGCAAGTCTAGCCGCGGCGCCGACCGTTATCGCTGGCGTCGAAATTCCAAAACCCGTGGACCGGGAACCCTGAGGCACCGACCGCAATCCCTAAACTCTCTCCCGTTCATGATGTCGTGTGCAACGCAATATGCCGCAGAGAGGCATTGCAGTATTCCGACTGCTGGAAATTTTACACGCAACGTTAGTTCTAGAATTTCGCACATGTCATTTCTCGACAGACGCGTTTAATTCTGTTCTGATTTCGCAACCAAATCTCCGCGGAGCACGCCACCCCAAACCGGCGCGATCGCGTGAATGCCAATAAGAATAAGAAGAGGAACGACAAGACGACAACAAAAAAGCAAGCAAAGAGGAAACATCATGTCACGCAAGAAGGTTTCTCGCCGACAATTCATTGCTGCTACTGCGCTGTCATCCGCAGCCCTCGTCACCGCGCCTTATGTGCGTGGCGCCCACGCTGCAGGATCGCTTTCGATGGGGTTCTGGGATCACTGGGTGCCCGACGCCAACAAGGCAAGCACCGATCTCGTCAAGGACTGGGCCGAGAAAGAGAAGGTCGAGGTCAAGATCGACTACATCACCAGCAACGGCAGGAAAAACGAGATCACGATTGCCGCCGAGGCTCAAGCGAAGTCTGGCCACGACATTCTGGCAATGCCGACCTGGTGGCCGCATGCCCAAACTGAGTTGCTTGAGCCGATGAACGACGTCATGACGCCGTTGATTGCGCAGAACGGCGCAGTCAACGATACCGTGAAGTATCTCGGCCAACTCGACGGCAAGTGGCATGCTGTTCCTTTCTGCATCGGCAGCCAGATCAAGGGTCCCTGCACCCGCATCGATCTGATGAAGAAATTCGCCAATATCGACGTGCAGGAAATGTATCCCGCCGGCTCCCAGCCGAAAGCGGACAACTGGACGACCGACACCTTCCTGAAGGCAGCGGAAGCCTGCTTTAAAGGAGGCGTTCCCTTCGGAATCGGCCTGGGCGAAACCTCCGACTCCGTCGACACAGCGGGCGCGATCTTCCAGTCCTTCGGCGCGCAGCTTGTCGATGCCAAGGGCAACCTGACGGTCAAGACCGACGAGGTGCGGCAGGCGCTCGAGTACTACAAAAAGCTGATCGCGTTCCTCCCGCCCGATGCAGGAGCATGGGATGATGCCTCGAACAACAGGTGGCTGGTGTCCGGTAAGGGCGCCATGATCATGAACCCGCCAAGCGCATGGGCTGTCGCCAAGCGCGATGCACCGCAGGTCGCCGAACAGTGCTGGACCCACGGTTTTCCGAAAGGACCGAAGGGCCGCTTTGCGCCACACCTTCCCTACTTTCTGGCAGTGTGGAGCTTCTCCAAGAACAAGGCAGCCGCGAAGAGCCTCATTGCGCACCTCTCGCAGCCGACATCGATTGAGAAACTCGTTGCAGCCAGCGGCGGATACGACCTGCCGGCATACGAGAAACTCACGACGCTGAAGACCTGGGCCGAGGAAGGGCCGCCGAAGGGCACCCTCTATCACTACCCCAACCCCTTCAACCATCAGACCCTATCGATCGCGGCCTCGCCGGCCCCCCCGAAGATAGCTCAGCAAATCTACGTGCAGGCCACGCTCACCAAAATGTGCCTACGCCACGGTCAGGGGGAAAAGATGGAAAGCACGCTCGCCTGGGCAGAAGGCGAGTGCGAAGGCTTCATGCGGAGCTGAAGGACTTCGCCGCGGCGGCCTCCGACCGCGCTGCCGCGGCGCGGGTTCATTACCTGTCAGCACCAGGGAATCGGCAAGCGCCGCCTTCCCGGTGATACATCCCGCGAGGACGATGCGTCATGGTTGATGTCACACTTCAGTCGAACCGCGCTGCTGGTGCCGGGACGCGAAGGCGCTCAAGCCTGCGAACCGCGATGAAGCGAAAGTCCACCGCGGCTTTTCTGATGACCCTTCCACTGATCCTCTTGATCGCAATTCTGGTTCTCTATCCAGCTTTCTATTCGCTGCATCTGGCGACTCTGAACAAATCGATGCAGCGCTTCGTTGGCTTGGGCAATTTTGAATTCCTGTTCAAACGGCAAACATTTTGGCTGGTGGTGCAGCAATCGTGCATCTTCGCCATCACCGCCGTCGCCTTCAAGGCGCTGATCGGTTTTATCGTCGCGCATTTCGTTCACAACATTCCTGCTAAAGGTCAACGCAAGTGGCGTGGAATGCTGCTGGTGCCGTGGGTTATTCCACCGGCGATGAGCACGCTCGCCTGGCTTTGGCTGTTCGACCCCTCCTACAGTGCCTTCAACTATACGCTTTCATTCTTCGGCATCGGACCGATCCCCTGGACCGGCGATGCCGTCTGGGCGCGCTTCTCGGTCATCCTGGTCAACGTCTGGTATGGTGCGCCATTCTTCATGATCATGTATCTAGCTGCACTGAAGTCGGTGCCCGAGCAGCTCTATGAGGCCGCGGCGATCGACGGCGCCAACTGGTGGCAGCGGATCTGGTATGTGACACTGCCAATGATGCGCAACATCATCGCGATCACGACGCTGTTCTCGCTCATCGTTACCTTCGCGAATTTCGACATCGTCCGTATCCTGACCGCCGGCGGTCCGCTGGATCACACGCATATTTTCGCGACTTGGGCGTTCCGCCTCGGTATTGAGGGCGGTGACATCCCGCTCGGCGCCAGCGTCTCGCTGTTCATGTTTCCGATACTGGCGATCGCGGCGATCTTCATCCTCCGCGACATCAACAAACGCGGGAATGAAGCCTGATGACAAGCACCGCTGTGATCGACAAGGCTGGGCCAACCCGCAAAATCAAATATGGCAGTATGAGCCGCGACCGCGCTTGGGCGCTGCGATGGTCGTACTTCTTTCTTGTCCTGTTCGCGATCTTCTCGCTGGTGCCTCCGCTCTATATGCTGATCACCTCACTTAAGAGCAGCGCCGAAATCTCGGCGGCGACCAATCCGTGGTGGGTATTCCATCCAACTCTTTCGAATTACGTCGGATTGCTGACATCGAACCAGTTCCTGAGGTTCTTTTGGAACTCAGCCTGGGTATCGGTCATCGTGGTGACGATCACCATGTTGATCAGCGTGCCCGCGGCTTTCGCGCTGTCTCGCATGCGGTTCTGGGGATCGGCGACGCTCGCGACCGGCGTCTTCCTGACCTATCTCATCCCCGATACGCTGCTGTTTCTGCCGCTGTTCAAAATGTTTGCGGCCTTTGGCGAATGGACCGGGATTCAGTTGATCAACCGGTGGTACGTGCTGCTGATCGTTTATCCGACGCTCACTGTGCCGTTCTGCACATGGATCATGATCGGCTATTTCGCGTCCATCCCCAAGGAGCTCGACGAGGCCGCCATCATCGATGGCGCGTCATGGTTCCAGACATTGACGCGCATCTTTATCCCGGTCGCGATGCCTGGTCTGATAGCGGCAACCATCTTCGCCTTTACCGTCTCCTGGGCGCAATTTCTCTATCCGCTGGTGTTCACGACCTCGACCGATCAGTTGGTGCTGCCGGTCGGGATCATTACCACCCTGATCAAGGGTGACGTTTTCAACTGGGGACAGATCATGACCGGCGCCCTGCTCGGCGCGGCGCCTCCGCTCATCATCTACGCGTTCCTGATGGACTATTACATTGCCGGCCTCACCGCCGGCGCGACAAAGGGTTGAAATCCATGGCTGACGTGACGTTGCGTAAGGTGGTGAAGCGTTATGACGAGGTCGAGGCGGTGCGCGGCATCGACCTCGACATCGCCGACCATGAGTTTGTCGTGCTGGTGGGACCGTCGGGTTGCGGCAAGTCGACCACGCTGCGGATGATCGCGGGGCTGGAGGACATCACCGACGGCGACATCATGATCGGCGGCGATGTCGTCAATGACGTGCCGCCGAAGGACCGCGATATCGCGATGGTGTTCCAGAACTACGCGCTCTACCCGCACATGACGGTCGCCGAAAACATGTCGTTCGGCTTGCGCCTGAAGCGATATCCAAAAGCCGAGATCAAGACGCGGATCGACGAGGCCGCGCGCATGCTCGACATCGTCGAGCTCGTCGACCGCAAGCCGAAGCAATTGTCCGGCGGCCAGCGTCAGCGCGTCGCGATGGGCCGCGCCATCGTGCGCAATCCAAAGGTGTTTCTGTTCGACGAGCCGCTGTCCAACCTCGACGCCAAGCTGCGCGTGCAGATGCGGATCGAGATCAAGAAGGTCCACCAGAAGGTCCGCACCACGACCGTCTACGTGACCCACGACCAGGTGGAGGCGATGACGCTCGCCGATCGTGTCGTGGTGATGAACCATGGCCGCATCGAGCAGATCGGCACGCCGAACGAACTCTATCACAAGCCGGCGACGAAGTTCGTCGCCAGCTTCATCGGCTCGCCGGCGATGAATTTTATTCCGTGCCGGTTGGAGGATGCCGGCGGCAAGCTCCATCTCCGCCTGACCGACCGCCTCGCCTTCCCGCTGCCGCCGGCCCGCGCCGCCCGCTACCAGGCAGTCCCGCGCACCGATAGATTGCTTTTGGGGATCAGACCCGAGCACATCACGGAGGCAAGACCGCACCAGGAGCCGGGCATCGAGCCGTTCGACGCCGTGCTCGACGTTACCGAGCCGATGGGCATGGAGACCCTGGTCTATTTCACGCTCGAAGGCGCGCAGGTCTGCGGTCGGGTCAATCCCAACGCCGGCGCGCACGATGGCGGCCCGCTTCGATTGGCTGTGGACCTCAATAACATGCACCTGCTAAACGAGGTGACCGGCGTCGTCCTTTGACGGCGCAATTGCGAGACCTAAGGGCAGGAAATGGCTACCAACAAGAAGAAAATCTTCGTCACGGAATCGATGTCGCAGCCGGGAAGAGCGCTACTTCACGCGCGAGACGACATCGAACTCGTCGAATTTCCCAACATGATTTCGCAGCAGGATTTCGAAGCCAAGCTGAAGGAGCATGCGCCGGTCCACGGCGTCGCCCTCGGCGGTACCCGTTTCGGCGAGCCCGAGCTCGAAGCCTCGAAAGACATGCTGGTGGTGACCCGGATCGGCGTCGGGTTCGACGCCGTTGACGTTCCCGCGCTCAGCCGCCGCAAGGTCCCGCTGATGGTGGCGGGCACCGCCAATTCGCCGTCCGTTGCCGAGCATGCCCTGTTCATGATGCTCACGCTCGCCAAGCGCGCGACGGAAATGCATTCGCTGGTCAGGGATGACAAATGGGCTGATAGGCTGGGGATGCTGCCCTACGACCTCTTCGGCAAGACGGTGCTGATCATCGGTTTTGGCCGCATCGGCACGCGCACCGCCAAGCGCTGTCTCGCAATGGAAATGAACGTCCTGGTTTTCGACCCCTACAAGCCCACCGCCGACATCAAGGCCGCCGGTTGCGATCCGATCGCCGACCTCAATGCCGCGCTGCCGCGTGCCGACTTCGTCAGCATCCATTGCCCGAAGAATCCGGAGACGGTCGGCATGTTCAATGCCGACCGGCTGAAGCGGATGAAACCATCAGCCTATCTGATCAACACGGCGCGCGGCGGAATCGTCGACGAGGCCGCGCTGCACGCCGCCCTGGTGTCCGGCAAGCTTGCCGGCGCCGGCCTAGACGTTTTCGAGCAGGAGCCCCCGCCGGCTGGTCAGGCATTGCTCGCCCTGCCCAACGTCATCATGGCGCCGCATGTCGCGGGCGTTACGGTGGAAGCCGTGGACCGGATGAGCGAGCAGACCGCCCGCAACATTCTGAGCGTGCTGGATGGCGATCCCGTGCGCCAGAACGTGATCAATCAGGACGTGCTCGGCTGAAGCGTCCGCAGTAAGTGACCCTGAGCGCGGCCGGTCCACCGACCGGCCGGGAAGCGAGGTATGCGCATGGCGTTCAAGGAATACGGCAATTTCGACGCGGTCGGCCTCGCCGAATTGGTGCGGAAGAAACAGGTCTCGGCCCAGGAATTGCTCGACGAGGCCATCGCCCGTACCGCGAAGGTCGATCCGCAGATCAACGCGGTCGTCGTCAAGCATTACGACTATGCCGAACGCCAGATCGAGCGCGGCCTGCCCGACGGCCCCTTTACCGGCGTACCCTTCCTGCTGAAGGACCTCGACCTCCTGGAGGGAACGCGCACGACCTCAGGCGCCACGGTCCTGAAGGACTTCGTGGCCGACCACAGCGGCACGCTGGCGCAGCGCTTCCTCGACACCGGCGTCTCGATCTTCGGCAAGAGCTCCAGTCCCGAATTCGGCCTGATGCCGACGACGGAGTCGCGCCTGCACGGGCCGACCCGCAATCCCTGGAATCTCGCGCATTCTTCCGGCGGGTCGTCGGGCGGCGCGGCGGCGGCGGTTGCCGCCCGCATCCTCCCCGTCGCACATGCCAGCGATGGCGGCGGCTCGATCCGGATCCCCGCCTCCGCCTCCGGCGTGTTCGGCTTGAAGCCGACCCGGGCGCGCAATCCGCTCGGCCCGGATCGCGGCGAAGGCTGGGGTGGATTCTCCTGCGGCCATGTCGTGAGCATCAGCGTGCGCGACAGCGCGGTGATGATGGACGCGATCCATGGCCCTGAAGCGTCCAGCCCCTACGTGGCGCCGCCGCCGGAACGGCCGTTTTCGCAGGAAGTCGGCCGTGATCCCGGCCAACTCCGCATCGCCTTCACCGACAGATCGCCATATGGCGACGCCATCGATCCGGAAATCGCGGCCGCCGTGCGCGAGATTGCGAGCCTCCTGGCGGGGCTTGGCCATCACGTCGAGGAACGGGCGCCGGTGCTTGCCGCTGATCCGGCCGCGGCCATAACCACCATCGTCGGCGGCAACACCGCCCTGACGGTGCGGCTGATCGAGCAAAGGCTCGGGCGCGCCGCAACGGAAAACGATTTCGAGATATTGACGTTGGCGCACGCTCACAACGCGCAAAAGAACACCGCGACCGACTATGTCGCCGCCCAGCTCGCAGCCTTCCAGATTTCGCGCTCGCTGGCGGCTTTCTTCGAGGGCTGCGACGTCTTCCTGTGTCCGACATTGTGCGCGCCGCCGCTGCGCATCGGCGAACTTAACACCATGTCGGAGGATCTGTCGCATATTGCCCCGATCCTGCGCCGCTATATGCCGGGGACTTCCATGTTCAACATGTCCGGCCAGCCGGCGATGTCGGTGCCGCTGGCCTGGAACAAGGCCGGATTGCCGCTTGGCATGATGTTCTCGGCCCGGTTCGGCGAGGAGGCGACCCTGTTCCGGCTGGCCGGCCAGCTCGAACAGGAACGGCCCTGGAGGAACAAAATACCGCCGGTATGTGCGTAACTCCTGCCCCAAAAGCGCCACGGATGGACAAGGTGCAGCCTTATTCGGTAACGAGGGAAGACACGGGGCGGCAACGGCGACCTTAATTCTGCTCACGACGCCCCGATCCGGAGGCTGAATCGTGACCCGAAGCGACCCGACCGACAACGCGCTGGCGGCCATCGCCAGCATTCTCGACCGCCCGGAGAGCCATCGCGAGCCCGAAAAACCCGCGGTCGCGGAGCATGGGCCCGTCGTCCCTCCGCCGATTCCCGTGATCCCTCCGCCGATTGAGGCTCATGGCTACTCCAAGTTCGGCCCCGGGCCGATGGCCGCGATCCGTTTCAAATGGACGGTCCGCCTCGACAATGGCGCTTACTATGTCGACGAGACCATCGGGGAGAATTCCGCGCCGATCGTCAACGGCCCGATGTCGAGGGAAGCCGCGATCCAGATGGTGGACGATCGCGAAAGCGACGCACGCCGGCGCTTCGAGCAATTGAAGAGCGAGATGACCGGACACGGCGCCGCCGCCAATCTACTTCGCAAGGACAGCGGCGAAGCGTAGCTACCGGCAAGCGTTATCTCGGCGGTCCCAGAAAATCCTTCTTGGCAATATCGACACCGGCGTGGCGCAGGATGTCGTAGGCCGTCGTGACGTGAAAGAAGAACTGCGGAACGCTGAACGTCAGCAGCAACGATTTTCCTGTGAATTTTCGCTGGGCGCCGTTCTTGAAAGTGAAGGCGACTTCCTTGTCGGCTGCGGCGTCAATCTCGGCGCGCGGCAAGCCCTGCAAGAAATCGATCGCCGCGGATATTCGCGCCTTGAGCTCGGGGATGTCGGGCTCGGTATCCGAGAATGTGTGGGGAGCACGGCCGGCCAGCAGCGCGCCGGCAACGATCGCATGCCGGTTGGCTTCTCCCACCTGCTGCTTCAGGCTGTACATGGTGGGTGAGAGCCGCATGTTCAGAAGGACGGCGGGATCGATGTTTCGGGCTTCGGCATAGGCCGAGGCTTGGTCGAGAAGATCGGACAGATTCCTAAGATACGGCACGAACACGCCGACGGAAGCTTCGTGAAGCGAGATGGTCACGTTTCGATTTCTCCGGCTGGCATCGCGTCGGTATCTGGTTTAAATCCGACGCCATCGCTTCAAGATGTCATCTATTTCGACGGTGGAGAAGACGTGATGATTCGGATGTTCGCCAGCCTTGCGTTCGTCATGCTGTGGACGGTAGTCGCTCACGCGCAGCAGCCGGCGAATTCCCGCCTCGACGACATCATCAAGCGCGGCACGCTGCGGGTCGGCATGACCGGCGACTATCTGCCGTTCACCTATTTCGACAAGGCCACGTCGAAATTCCGCGGCTTCGACGTCGACATGGCGGAATCGCTCGGCAAGGCGCTCGGCGTCAAGGTGGAGTACGTCCAGACGGCGTGGCCGCAGCTGATGAAGGATTTTGAAGCCGACAATTTCGATATTGCGATGGGCGGCGTCTCGATCACGCTCGACCGGCAGAAGAAGGGAATGTTCTCGACGCCGATCATGCGCGAGGGCAAGACGCCGATCGCCCGCTGCGCCGACAAGGGCAAGTACGAGACCATCACCGATATCGACAAGGCCGGCACGCGCGTCATCGTCAATCCCGGAGGCACCAATGAACGCTTCGCCAAGGCGAACATCAGGAACGCCGAGATCAAGATGTGGAACGACAACGTCACGATTTTCGACGAAATCGCCAAGGGCAACGCCGACCTGATGATGACGGACTCTTCCGAGACCCGCTACCAGCAGAAACAGCATCCGGGCGTGCTCTGCGCGGTGCATCCCGAAAAGCCGTTCGACTTTGCCGAGAAGGCCTATTGGCTGCAGCGCGACGTCGTGCTGAAGGCGTTTGTCGATCAGTGGCTGCACATCGCTACCGAGGACGGCAGCTTCAGGAAAATCTATGCGGTCTGGTTCGATTGATTCCTGGTGGGACAAGCCAGTTTTCGCAGGAAATTGACCGTCCATTGGGAGCTAATTAGACTGTCCAAGTTAGACTGCCCAAATTAGAACTGCCCAAGTCGAATTTGAACCAAAGCCGCTAGTACACGACTTATAGTTTGAAAGTGATCTGGATCACGTTGGGCGAAGCTATCGGTGCGTAATAGCTTCGGGGATTGGATTCCCTGCTCAGGAGGTCGCAATGAAGAAGTGTCTCGCTATCGCTGTGCTCTTGCTCGCGAGCAGCCTCACCACCGCGCAGGCCCAGTACACGTTTGAGTATGGCGGCCGCACCATTACGATCGATCCCGATCGAGGCACCGTTTCCATTCCCGGCGTCTACGATAATACCGGCAAGAAGGCCAAGCGCTCGCGTGGCGAGGAAGGCGACCTTGATCGTCCGGGCAAGAAGGCGCCGCAGCAGGCAAGGACCGCCCCGCCGGCCGCACCCGAGACGGCGCCACCGCCGCCGGCTGCGCCGGCACCGACTGAGCAGGCGACCGCTCCTGCGGCCGCGCCAGCGCCGGTCCCCCCTGCTCCGGCCGCTCCAGCCACCACTTCGAGGAGCGAGCCGTCGACCGCCACGGCGGCCGTTGCGCCGGCTGATGCGCCTGCGCCAGCAGCGCCCGCTGCTCCCCCGGTGCAACAGAACACCGCTCCGGCTGTCCCGCCGGCGCCTGCTCCCGTTGTCGCGCCAGCGCCACCGCCGCCGCAACAGAAACAGGCCGCTGTCCCGGCAGCTTCGGCACCTTCGCCTGCGAACTCACCGCTCGGCGTGTGGCTGACGGAGGAGAAGGAAGGCAAGGTGCGGATCGAACCGTGCGGTCCCAATATCTGCGGCTATTCCGTCGACAAGAAGTCGAACCAAAACGGCGAGCAGGTTTTGATCAATATGAAACCCGGCAAGGACAAGTGGAGTGGCCGGATTTTCGATCCGAATACCGGCAGCACCTACGATTCGACGATCGCCCTCAAGGGCACCGACAGTCTGCGCGTTCAGGGCTGCGCCTTTGGCGGCATGTTCTGTGGCGGCCAGACCTGGACCCGCGTCAACTGACCGGCAAGCACTGCTGCGCATTCAATCGAAGCCCCGCCGCAACGCGGGGCTTTTCACTGAGCCCTGTTATGGCGTCTTGACGCGTGATGGCAATCACAGTCGTAATGGAACCGCTGTGAGACCGTGATCGTGTCCAAACCAAAGGGGCACGTCATGCTGAAGTTTCGGAAATCCGTAGTAGCTGCTTCGCTGCTTACTGCACTGGGCTTTGCGACACCATCCGCAGCCGCGACATTCGACGGCGACTGGAATGTGCAGATCACCTCGTCGAGCGCAGCATGCAGCAGCAGCGCGTCGGTCTCGATCGGAATCAGCAACGGCCAGGTAGCCTCGAACAGCATGACGGTAACGGCATCGGGCCGCGTCGCCGAGGCCGGCAACATCAGCGTGACATTGTCGACCGGCCTGAAGCGCGCAGTCGGCACCGGTCGCCTCTCAGGAACGTCGGGTTCAGGCACCTGGCGCGCCGCCCTTTGCTCGGGCACCTGGACGGCGCAGCGAAATTAGCCGAGCTTCGCCGAATACTCGGCGTCGGTCACATGCTCCATCCAGGTTACGTAGCTGCCGTCGAACGCTTCCTGCATGGCGATATGGGTCATGCCGTTGGTCGGCGACGCGCCGTGCCAGTGCTTTTCGTTCGGCGGGATCCAAACCACGTCGCCGGGCCGGATTTCGCGGACCGGTCCGCCCTTGGCCTGCACGCGGCCAACACCTGAGATCACGTACAGGGTCTGGCCCAGGGGATGCGTATGCCACGCGGTTCGCGCGCCCGGCTCAAAGGCAACACGGGTGGAGACCAAACGCGCCGGCGATTCCGTTGCAATAATCGGATCCTGTAGCACCGTGCCGGTGAAATAGTCGGGCGGCGCCCGGCGTGTCGGGCGGGAGCCCGCGAGATGGATATCCATGGAGTTATCTCCCTCTTTCTCAGGTTATTTCTTGCTGGCCGCGTAGCGCGCCTTGGTCTCGGCGTTCATCGGATAGAGGCCTGGCAATGCCGCGCCGTTATTCACCTCGTTGACGATCCAGGCTTCCATTCGCTCCTGCTCCGGCCCCTCGGCCAGCACATGGTCGAGCAATGCCTGCGGGATCAGCACCGCGCCGTCCTGGTCAGCGACGACGATGTCGTTTGGAAATACCGCGACCCCGCCGCAGCCGATCGGCTCGCCCCAGCCGACGAACGTCAGCCCAGCGACCGAGGGCGGCGCCGCAAAGCCATCGCACCAAACCGGAAGGTTGGTGCCGAGCACGCCTTCGAGGTCGCGCACCACGCCATCGGTGATCAGCGCGGCAACGCCGCGCTTGACCATGCGCGCGCAAAGAATGTCGC
The DNA here is from genome assembly GCF_036924515.1 of Bradyrhizobium sp. AZCC 1610. NCBI lineage: Bacteria > Pseudomonadati > Pseudomonadota > Alphaproteobacteria > Hyphomicrobiales > Nitrobacteraceae > Bradyrhizobium > Bradyrhizobium sp. AZCC 1610. The sequence goes on from NZ_JAZHRR010000001.1 coordinate 3,295,343, forward strand.
CGAAGATGCCGGCATCAGTGACGCCCATGGCGTCGACCACGGCGATGCAGCCTTTCGGCATCGCTTCAATCGCCGTACGGGTCGAAATCGGCGACGACCACGACTCGGGTGTTGCGAGATCTTCGCGCGCGGGCACGAAGCGCAGCGTAAAAGCCGGTCCGACCAGCCTCGGCTGCCCAGGCCGCAGCGGCTTGGTGCCGCGCATCCAGACGTTTCGCAGGCCCTTCTTGAGCAGCACGGTGGTGATGGTGGCGGTGGATACGCCGGAGAGGGTTGCGAGGGCTTCGGGGGACAGGGACATCTGGAATGCAGGCTCCGGAGGACGGGTGAATGGTAGCGCATCTTGCGAAGCATGGGTGTCGCGTCAAGGGCTCGCGGAAAGCAGCACGATCACAACATCTTATCATCGGCATGCAGATTAATTTATTGAACTTACTAGCTGATTTCGCGCGAAGCGAATTCCACTCGCGCCCAAAACACGCTACAGGTTGAGGTCAGCACAGGAGCATGATCCGGAAAAGTGGGTACCGGTTTTCCGAAGAGATCATGCTCAAAAGCAAAGCTAAAGCCGCGAGACAGTAACGAGGCCATGGCCGCGACGCTTCCCCCGCCCCGCCTTTTGCCGAGTGGCGACAGTGCCATCACGGTGGAATTCAGCCGCAACATCGACGATGCCGCCAACCGGCGGGTGCTGGCGCTCGACCGCGCCATGGCCGCCGAGCCGGTCACGGGTGTCACGGAGACCGTCCCGACCTATCGCTCGCTGCTCGTCCATTACGATCCCGAGCAAATCGATTTCGACAAGCTTGGCGAAAAGATTCTCGCGCTGGCGCAGCGGCCGGTACCGGCAACGATAAAGTCCCGGCGCTGGCGCATCCCGGTTGTCTATGGCGGCGAGCACGGCATCGACCTCGAGGATGTCGCCAAAACCCTCAACACCACGCCCGACGAGATCGTGGCGCGGCATGTCGCCGGCGACTACCGGGTCGCCATGATCGGTTTTACGCCGGGTTGGTCCTATCTCAGCGGGCTCGCTGACACCCTGCACATGCCGCGGCGGCAGAATCCGCGCTTGCTAACGCCGGCCGGCACCATCTCGATCGGCGGCGTGCAGACCGGCGTGCAGTGCCTCGCCGGCCCGAGCGGCTGGCACCTTCTGGGACGGACGGCGGTCCGCACCTATCAACTGCATCGCGATCCGATCTTCCTGCTGGAACCGGGCGACAACGTCACTTTTGCACCGGTCGATGCCAAGACCTTTGCGGAACAGGATCGCGCCGCCGAAGCCGGCGCATTCATTGCCGAGCAGATCGCCTCATGAGCAAGCTCGTCATCGCATCGATCGGCCCGGCGAGTTCGGTACAGGACGGCGGACGTCCCGGCGCCCAGCGTTACGGCCTGGTGCCGAGCGGGGCGATGGATCGGCTGGCGCTGGCGGCCGCGAATACGCTGGTTGGCAATGAGCCGTTCACGGCGGCTGTCGAAGTCGGTCCGTTCGGGGCAAGCTTCACCGCACGCGGCGGCGCGGTGCGCGTGGCGCTGGCGGGAGCCTCGCGCAATGCCGATATCGCCGGCCGACCCATGGCATCGGATACTTCGGCAACGCTTGCCGATGGCGAGACCCTGACGCTCGGTTTTGCGCGCGGCGGCTCGTTCAGCTATCTCGCGATCGAAGGCGGCATTGCCGGCGAGCCGATGTTCGGCAGCCTTGCCGTCAACGCGCGCGCCGGCCTAGGCAGCCCCTATCCACGCCCCCTGCAGGACGGCGACGAACTGCAGACAAAGGCCGCAAGCAACGCGCCGGAACGGCGGATCGAGCTGCCGGCGGCAACCGATGCGCCGATCCGGATGGTCTGGGGTCCGCAGGATGACGAATTCGCCGACGAGACCAAAAAACTGTTTGTCGACAGCGAATGGAAGATATCGGCAACCAGCGATCGCATGGGCTACCGGCTCGAAGGCCCTGTGCTTAGGCATCTCCATGGCCACAACATCGTTTCCGATGGCACCGTCAACGGCAGCCTGCAGGTGCCCGGCAATGGCCAGCCGATCGTGCTGATGCCGGACCGCGGCACCAGCGGCGGCTATCCCAAGATTGCAACCGTGATTTCGGCCGACTTCGGGCGGCTTGCGCAGATCCCCGCCGGGCGCGGCTTTCGCTTCAGGGCCATCAGCATGGCGGAAGCGCAAGCGGAAGCGCGCAAATTTACGGCGTTGCTGCGCGCCCTGCCCGAGCGGCTGCGGGCCATCGAAAGCGTTGATCTCAACATCGATGCGCTGCACGATGCCAATGTCGCGGGCCACGCCGTCAGCGCCGTCGATGCCGGAACCTGGCACGCCGTATCTCTGGCCGACATAGCGGGCCCGGACTGATCAACCAATCCACTCACGAGAAGCGGACCAGCATCATGACAACCATCGACCTCAATTGCGATCTCGGCGAAGGATTTGGCGCGTGGGAAATGGGCAACGACGCCGCGATGATCGAGCTGGCGACGTCGGTGAACGTCGCCTGCGGCTTTCATGCCGGCGATGCCGACATCATGCGCCGCACGGTCGAACTGGCGAAGGCGCGCGGCGTCAGCGTCGGCGCGCACCCTGGGTATCGCGACCTGCACGGCTTCGGACGGCGGCCGATCCCCGGCCTGAAGTCGTCGGAGATCGAGAACCTCATCGCCTACCAGATCGGTGCGTTGCAGGCGATTGCGACCGCGGCGGGTTACAAGGTCACCCACGTCAAGGCGCATGGCGCGCTCTCCAACGTCGCCTGCGAGGACGACATGACCGCGAAGGCCATCGCCAACGGCATCAAGGCCGTCGACCCCAATCTGATTTTCGTGGTGCTCGCCAATTCCAAGCTGGTGCAGGCCGGCGAAGCCGCCAACTTGCCGATGGTGCACGAAGTGTTTGCCGACCGCGCCTATGAAGACAATGGCTCGCTGGTGTCGCGTAAGAAGCCGGGCGCGGTGCTGCACGACGCGAAAGAGATTGCCGACCGCGTGGTGCGGATGGTGCAGGACGGCGCAGTGGTGTCGGTTACCGGTAAGGTGATCAAGATGCGCACCGACACCGTGTGCATTCACGGCGACACGCCGGGCGCGGTCGACATCGCGCGCGGGGTGCGTCAGGCGTTGAAGGATGCGGGGATTGCGGTGGCGCCGTTCAAGACGGCACAGTAGTTCTTAGAACGGATGAACCGAAAGCGTGCCGAACACGATGGCGGCAATGAGCGCGAACGCGCTGTAGAGCGCGGCGGTGTGAAGCCCGGTGCCGGAACGGCGGGACACCGAGCGTGCGTAAAGGTGCAGGCGGGCTTCCGCCGATAGTTCGCGCATGGTCGATCTCCAACGCAGCATGGACCGCATATGGAATATCGTTTGCGTCCAGATTCAAGATATCCGCCGAAATAGCGATACGGGCGCTCCGGCGCACTCCATTTCGAGGGGAAAATTCCCCTCCTCCCGACCAGAGCGAGAATTTTATTCGGGCCGATTTGAGCCAGTTGGAACCCGGATTAGTAAACGTCGTGCTGGAACCGGCCCTTCTTCTTGAGTTCGGCCACAAAACTGACCGCCTCGTCGGTGGTCCGGGCGCCGAACTGGGCGACGATATCGACCAGGGCGCGCTCGACGTCCTTGGCCATCCGCTTGGCATCGCCGCAGACGTAGATGTTGGCGCCCTCGGCAAGCCAGGTCCACAATTCGCGGCCGACCTCGCGCATGCGGTCCTGCACGTAGAATTTCTTGTCGCCGTCGCGCGACCACGCCAGCGACAGCCGCGTCAACAGACCCGACGTCTTCAACGCGTTGAGCTCGTCGGCGTAGAAGAAATCGCAGTCGCTGCGCTGATGGCCGAAGAACAGCCAGTTCTTGCCGGGTGCGCCGGTGGCACGGCGGTCGAGCAGGAAGGCGCGGAACGGCGCCACGCCGGTGCCGGGCCCGATCATGATGATGGGCGTCCTCGGATCCTGCGGCAGCGCGAAGCCGTGGGCCTTCTGCACATAGACCTTCAGCTCATCGCCGGGATTGATGCGCTCGGCGAGGAAGGTAGACGCGAGACCCAGGCGCTTGCGCTTGTTGATCACGTAGCGCACGCAGTCCACCGTTAGCGATAATTTTCCAGGCGTCGCATTGTGCGACGACGAGATCGAGTAAAGCCGCGGCTGCAGCGGCTCGAGCGCTTCGACGAAGGCTTCCGGATGCGGTCGGGCGCCGGAGAATTTCTGCAGCACGGCCATGACGTCAAGCGTGGCCGCATCGCCATCTGGATCCTCGCCCTGCGCCAGCGCCCTTGCCTTTTCGCGAATGGCGCCACCGGTGATGAAGGAAATCAGCTCGAACAGCGAGTCCGGCGCCGGCGACAGCGAGACATCATCGATCAGGACTTCGCGCAGCGTCTTGCCGTTCACCTTGGTGGTGTGGGAGGCGCCGAGCAGCGCGATGATCTGATCCACCAGGCCAACATCGTTGCGGGCAAAAATGCCGAAGGAATCGCCGACGACATAGTCGAGGCCGCAGCCGGAGAGATCGAACTCGATATGCCAGGTCTCCTTCTCCGAACCCTTCTTGTTCAGGAGACGACGCGACAAGAAGGTCGCCGCGATCGGATTATCGCGCGATCGCCCCGGCTTCGCCGCCACCACAGGCGCAGCCGGCGCTGCTGCAGGCGCCGATGAAGCCGCAGCCGGCGCCTTGTCGATGTCCTCATAGAGCGCCTTCAGCATCCGGGCGGTTTCCTTGCCGCCGGGGACGCAGAGGTTGAGCCGCGCTTCGCTCTTGCTGGCGATCGCTTCCGAATAGTTATGGCAATCGTAGCCGCACTGGCCGCAATCCTGCTGCGCCATCGCCGCCATCATGCGCCGCCGCAGCGGGCGGCCCTCCGCGAGTTTCATGCGATCGGCAATTGGCATGGTCTGGTCATGCCAGGGCGCTTCGCCGTCGTCGCCATCGCCGGCACCTTGCATGACGGCGGCGCCCTGCTCGGCCGACAGCGGCGTCGGGGCGTCCGACAGCAATCCGGCAAAGAACCCGTTCAGCCAGGAACGCTGCGCCTCGGAGAACGGTGCGCTCGAGGGAATGATCTCGATCTTGGGCGGCGGCGTGATCTGGTTCATGAGGACACCTCAGCGTCAGCCAGCTTGCGCAGCGTCTCGCCGTCATGGCGGCGCGCAAATGTCAGGAAGGTTTCTTCGGGCGAAACACGATGCGCGAGATAGGCTTTCAGCAGCCGCTCCACGGTTTGCGGAGCCTCCTCGGCCTTGAGGTCGTGATAGACCTCCTGCCCGACATCGGCGTCCGGACCAAAGCCACCGCCGGTGAACAAGTGATAGCCCTCGACGGGATCGACATCCTCGCCGACATCCACCTTCGCCGCGATCAGCCCGATATCGCTGATGTAATGCTGCGCGCAGGAGTGATGACAGCCGGTGACGTGGATATTCAGCGGTGTGTCGATGTTGACGCGCGGCTCGCACCAGTCACCGATCTCGGCGGCATGGCGCTTGGTGTTCGATGCCGCAAACCGGCAGCCGGCATTGCCGGTGCAGGCGATCAGCCCGGCACGGATTTGCGAGGCCTCGACCGCGAGCCCGATTTTCCTGATCGCGGCGATCGCAAGTTCGACATTCTGATCGCGCACGCCCGGGATCAGAAGGTTCTGCCAGACCGTCAGTCGGATATCGCCGTCGCCAAGGTCCTGCGCGATCTTGGCCAGCCCGCGCATCTGATCGCAGGTAACTTTTCCGAGCGGCAATGAGACGCCGATCCAGTTCAGCCCTTCCTGCTTCTGCTTGTGCACGCCGATATGGGCCATGCGATCGAACGCCGGCCGCGGCGCGAGTGCTTCCGGCGGCACGCGGGTGAAGGGTTTGCCGAGCCGCTCCTCGACCAGCGCGAGAAACTTGTCGTGCCCCATGGCGTCGAGCACATATTTCAACCGGGCCTTGTTGCGGTTGGTGCGGTCGCCGAGATCGATGAAGATACGCACGATGGCATCCGATACCTTGGTCGCATCGGCCGGCTTGACGATGATGTCACCGTATTTGGCGAAATCCCTGTGGCCGGTGATGCCGCCAAGCCCGAGGCGGAACCAGACGCCGGACTCGACGCCAAAACCATCCTTCACCTCGACCGCGGAAAACGCGATGTCGTTGGTATCCTCCAGCACCGCGATCCTGCCGGCGCCGTCGAAGGCGACGTTGAACTTGCGCGGCAACCCGTACAGCGAGCGATCGTTGAGGATGTGATAGTGCCACTCGCGCGCATATTCGCGGGTGTCCAGCAGCTCCTGCGGATCGATCCCGGCCGTCGGCGTGCCCGTGACGTTGCGAATGTTGTCGGCGCCGGTGCCGCGCGAGCACAGGCCAAGATCCTGGATGCCCTCGATCAACGCCACCGCGTTCTTCGGCGGAATCTCGCGCACCTGCAGATTGGCCCGCGTGGTGACGTGGCAAAACGGTCCGCACAGTTTTTCGGCGAGATCGGCCAGGCCGGCAAACTGCCAGTGCTTCAGAATGCCGTTCGGGATCCTTAAGCGGCACATGTAGGAATCCTGCGCCGGTGCCACATAGAACAGGCCGTAATAGCGCCAGCGGAAATTGTCCGCGGGATTCGGCGGCGCATTGTCGAGCGCCTGTTGCTTCAGCCGCGGATAGGCATCGAACGGATGCTCCTCGCGCTTGAATTTTTCCTGGTCGGCGAGCTTCTTGCCGGAGGCTGTGACCTTGTCCTGCGCCTTGATATGCGCGGCATCCGGTCCGGCCGGTTCGGCATTCGCCTTGCCGGCGCCAACCCCGCCGAGGCCGCGCCCGACCCGGCTGATCTGCAAGCCGGTGGTAAAGCCTTCGAGGTAGCGTTTCTGCTCGTCGGTAAAGTCGACAGTGAGCGCTTCGATTTTCATGTGCGACGAAACTCCTGCGGCCACCATCGGTGGCGTCAACGAATGGGATGGACCGCTCCGGAAATCGGCTCGGCTGTGTGTTGCCGGGTGACGATTTTGGTATGCGGTCCGACCAGCTTCGTTGCTGCGGAAATCCATCTTGGACGTCGGTCAGCAGGCAGCTGCGACGAGCCGACCGCACTGCACCATTCAAGTTGCGTGCCAGACGGTCTCGTCGATAATATCTTGCTATTTCAATCTGTTCCCGGGGTGATCTCGAAGCTATGAAGCTTGCTTCACTGTTGCTTCGTGAGCATTCTGCCTAAAAATTATCCACTACGGGATACTGCCTAATATTGCTTCAGATGATCGGCTCACGGCTTCCAATGCCCGATTTTGAAAGCCGCCAAGTGCCCGGCGATGTCGCCCGGATCAAACGCGGGACCAGCAAAGGCGCCGATGGCGTCGGAAGCGCCGGAGGCCTTGCCCTGGTGCCCCATGGCGGCGTCGTGGAGGTCCGGCCTGAAGACCCCCATGGCGGTTCGGAGCGCGTCCGGCCGCATCGCCGTCTGACCCCAGCGGACCATTTGCGCATAAAGCCAGGCGGCCTGCGCGGGATCGGGACGGCCCGCGCCCTCGCGCCCGACCAGAAGATAGCGGCCGCTCTCGCGCCGTTGGCCATCGGGTGAAATCTTCAGCCGGCCGTCGAGGGTGCGCTGGATCACCTCGGCGCCGACACCGATCCGGTCGGGCCGCGCCAGGACATGCGCGGTCTCCGCGCGGTTTCCGGGATCCTCGATGTATTCGGCGGCGTGGGCAGCCGCCCGGACCAGGGCGGCCAGCACGTCCGCATTCTTTTCCGACCAGCTTTGCCTGACCGCGAGAACCTTTTCTGCCGCGCGCACCAGGATATCCGAGACGAAATGCAGAATGTGGCCGACGCCGAGATCGACCGCGACCGAGTTCCAGGGGGCGCCGACGCAGAACGCATCGACATGACCGTTGGCGAGGCTGTCCACCATGTAAGGCGGCGGTAGCACCACCAGGCGAACGTCCTCGTCGGGATCGACCCCGCCCGCCGCCATCCAGAACCGAAGCTGGTAATTGTGGGTGGAGAATGGGAACGTCATGCCAAACGTCAGCGGTTCCGCGCCGCTCTTGCGCCTGATGGCTACGACGCGGGCGAGCGCCAGTGCGGTGGCCATGGGATCGATGGCGTCGCCCTCGATCTCGCCCATGATTGCCGCATGCAGCGCCGGCGATACCGTGATCGCGTTGCCGTTGAGGCCCAGATTGAATGGCGCCACGATCGGCACCTTGACGTGTCCAAGCCCGAGACTCGACGCAATCGCTACCGGCGCCAGCAAATGCGCTGCGTCGAACAGGCCGATATTGAGCTTGTCGCGGACATTGGACCACGACACTTCCCGCACCAGCGTGACATCGAGCCCTTCGGCCGCCGCAAAGCCCTTGTCGACGGCGATGATCAGCGCGGCGGCGTCAACCAGCGGAATGAAGCCGATATGCAGCGGTGTCGTCATTTCAACAGCTCCGAGGCGGTCAGAATCGACTGCGCGATCTCGCCGATCTTCTTTTTCTCGCGCATCGCCGTGGAGCGCATGAGCACATAGGCCTCATCTTCGGTGAGGCCCTTGACCTTCATCAGGATTCCCTTGGCGCGGTCAATCACCTTGCGTTCCTCGAGCGCGAATTTGGTGCGATCGAGCTCGTCCTGCAGCTTCGAGAAGGCGTTGAAGCGGGAGATGCAGAGGTCGAGGATCGGCTTGATCCGCTCCTTCTTCAGGCCATCGACGATATAGGCGGAAACGCCGGCGTCGACGGAGGCCTGGATCGAGGCCGCATCGCTCTGGTCGACGAACATGGCGATCGGCCGCCGCACCGCGCGGCTGACCTGGAACATCTGTTCCAGAACGTCGCGGCTGGGGTTTTCCAGGTCGATCAGGATCACGTCGGGGTCGAGCGCATAGATCCGCGCCAGCAGGCTCTGCATTTCGCTGATATGCACGACGCCCGTAAAACCAGCCTCCCGCAGCCCTTCTTCCAGGATTGCGGCCCGGATCGGGCTTTCGTCGACTATGACGATTTTCGGCGAAGACTCAGCGCTCATCGGTCAACTCTTAACCCGGCAGGGCTTCCATAGCACGTCAGAAGTCCCGGCAAAGTCTTGTAATTGTGAACGATTAGGACTAGTTCGTGCACATCAATCAGGCAGATTTAGATATGCAACAGGCCGCTGCGCCCAAAGTCAGCTTTGTTTCGCTTGGGTGCCCCAAGGCGCTAGTGGATTCCGAGCGCATTATCACCCGGCTGCGTGCCGAAGGCTATGAGCTGGCGCGCAAGCATGATGGCGCCGACATCGTGATCGTCAATACCTGTGGCTTCCTCGACAGCGCCAAGCAGGAATCGCTCGGCGCCATCGGCGAGGCGATGGCGGAGAACGGCAAGGTCATCGTCACCGGCTGCATGGGCGCCGAGCCCGAACAGATCGAGGCGGCGTATCCCGGCGTACTGTCGATCACGGGTCCGCAGCAATATGAGAGCGTGCTGGAAGCCGTGCACCGGGCGCTGCCGCCGGTTCATAACCCGCATCTCGATCTGGTGCCGCCGCAGGGCATCAAGCTGACGCCGCGCCACTACGCTTATCTGAAGATTTCCGAAGGCTGCAACAACCGCTGCAGCTTCTGCATCATTCCAAAGCTGCGCGGCGATCTGGTGTCGCGTCCGGCCAACGACGTGCTGCGCGAGGCGGAAAAGCTGGTCAGTGCCGGCGTCAAGGAACTGCTCGTCATCTCGCAGGACACGTCGGCCTACGGCGTCGACATCAAATATGCCGACAGCCCGTGGAAGGACCGCCAGGTCCGCGCCAAATTCTTCGACCTCGCCAAAGAACTCGGCGAACTCGGCGCCTGGGTGCGGCTGCAATATGTCTACCCCTACCCGCATGTCGATGAAGTCATCGGGCTGATGACCGAGGGCAAGATTCTGCCCTATCTCGACATCCCCTTTCAGCATGCAAGCCCGGACGTGCTGCGGGCCATGAAGCGTCCGGCCCACCAGGAAAAGACGCTGGCGCGGATCCAGAAGTGGCGCGCGGAATGTCCTGACCTGACGCTGCGCTCGACCTTCATCGTCGGCTTCCCCGGCGAAACCGATTCCGACTTTGCGTATTTGCTGGATTGGCTGGAAGACGCCGAGATCGATCGTCTCGGCTGCTTCAAATACGAGCCGGTGGCGGGCGCCGCGTCGAATGCGATCGGCAACGCCGTGCCCGACGAGATCAAGCAGGAGCGCTGGAACGCGCTGATGGCCCGGCAGCAGAAAATCTCCGCACGCCGCCTCAAGCGCAAGGTCGGCACGAGACAGCAGATCATCGTCGACGAGGTCGGACCGACGGTCGCAAAGGGTCGGTCAAAGGCCGACGCGCCGCAGATCGATGGCGCGGTCTATCTCTCCAGCCGCCGCCCGCTGAAGGTCGGCGAAATCGTCACCGCGAAGATCGAGCGGGCGGATCAATATGACCTACACGGTAGCGTCGCGGGGTTCTGAGGCCGTTCGACGCCGCTTGACATCCACTGGCGTCAGGCTGTATGGGCCATCGCCATGAAACTGAACCGGACCAACCGCCGCGCCTGCCTGCGTCGTCGCTCCAGCGACGATGGGTTGCGCCGTGTCCGACGACAACGCTGATCAGCTAGTTTCAGCCAAGTTTTCGAGAAGGCCGCACCCTCAAAAGTGCGGCCTTCTTGCGTTTCGGCCTGCCCCTTCCCCAAAAACCCTGAGGAGATCGACATGACTGACGCTACCCATCCGTTCGATGCGCTGATGGAGATTACCGCTCGCCCGCCGGTGGTGTTCGTCCGCGGTGCGGGCTCCTATCTCTGGGACGACTCCCGCAAGCGCTATCTCGACTTCGTACAAGGCTGGGCCGTCAACGCGCTCGGCCATTCGCCGCCTGCCGTTGCGGAAGCGCTTGCCGTACAGGCCAAGCTGTTGCTGACGCCAAGTCCCGCCTTCTACAACGGTCCCAGCCTGAAGCTTGCGAAGGCGCTGGTCGAGAACAGCTGCTTCGATCAGGTCTTCTTCGCCAATTCAGGCGCGGAGGCCAATGAGGGCGCCATCAAGCTCGCGCGGAAGTACGGCGCGAAATACAAGAACGGCGCGTTCGAAATCATCACCTTCGAGGGCGGCTTTCACGGCCGCACGCTCGCCACCATGTCGGCATCGGGCAAGAAGGCGTTCGAGCCGCTGTTCGAGCCGAAAGTATCGGGCTTCCGCAAGGCCAAGCTCAACGAGCTCGATTCAGTGAAGGCGCTGATCTCGGACAACACGGTCGCCGTGATGCTGGAGCCGATCCAGGGCGAAGCCGGCGTCTGGCCGGCGACCGATCAGTTCCTGAAAGAGTTGCGCGCGCTGACCACGCAACACGGCCTGCTGCTGATCGTCGACGAGATCCAGACCGGCATGGGCCGTACCGGAAAGCTGTTCCACTACGAACATGCCGGCATCAAGCCCGACATCATGACGCTTGGCAAAGGCATCGGCGGCGGCGTGCCGCTGGCCGCCCTGCTCGCCACCGGGCACGCCTCCTGCTTCGAGCACGGCGACCAGGGCGGCACATTCAACGGCAATCCCTTGATGTGCGCCGCGGGGCTGGCGGTGCTCGAACACGTCGCCGAGCCGAAATTCCTGAAAGCTGTGGCGGATGCCGGCCTTTTCCTGGAAAGCGAGTTGCAGAAACTGTCGGCGCGGCATGGCCTCGGCGAGGTGCGCGGCCGGGGCCTGTTGCTCGCACTCGACTTGAAACTGCCGATCGGCGCCGCGATCGTGGCCGAGGCGCTTGCGGAGGGCGTGCTGATCAACTCGCCGCAGCCCGACGCGCTGCGCTTCATGCCGGCGCTCAACGTCACCCGCGAGGAGATATCGCTGATGATCGATTGCCTTGATGCGATTTTGGTGAAGGCTGGTGCGGCAAGGCGGGTGGCGTAATCCGCTCGCGGTCGCCCGTCATTGCGAGCGAAGCGAAGCAATCCATACTTGCCCAAGCGGAAAGGTGGATTGCTTCGTCGCTTCGCTCCTCGCAATGACGGCGAAGATTACGGCCGCAGGATCGCCGCCCCCGTGGTCGCCCTGCTCTCGAGCTCGGTATGCGCCTTGGCGGCATCCTTCAGCGCGTAGGCGTGGTTGATCGGCACGTGGAGCTTGCCGTTGATGACGGCGGCGAACAGCGTGTCGGCGCCTTCGAGCAGTTCCTTGCGGGTGCTAACATAGTCGTTGAGTTTCGGCCGGGTCGCGAACAGCGAGCCGTGATTGTTGAGTTCGGCGAGCGGGAACGGCGGTACCGGGCCGGAGGCGTTGCCAAAACTCACGAACAGGCCGCGCGGCCGCAGGCACGACAGCGAGCCCGGAAAGGTGGTCTTGCCGACGCCGTCATAGACGACGTCGCAGAGTTCGTTGCGGCTGATCTGTTTCACGCGCGCCACGAAGTCTTCTTCATTGTAAAGGATGACGTGGTCGCAGCCATTGGCGAGCGCCAGATCGGCCTTCGCCTTGGTGCCGACGGTGCCGATCACATGCGCGCCGAGCGCCTTTGCCCACTGGCAGGCGAGCAGCCCAATGCCGCCCGCGGCGGCATGGATCAGCACGCGATGGCCGGGTTCGACCTTGAAGGTCTTGTGCAGGAGGTACCAGACCGTCAGCCCCTTGAGCATCAGGACCGCGCCCTGCTCGTAGGTGATGTGGTCGGGCAGCTTGACCAGCTTGTCCGCCGGGATCACCCGCTCGCTGGCGTAGCCGCCGAGCGTGAAATAATAAGCGACGCGATCGCCGGGATGAAAATTGGTGACGCCCGGGCCGACGGCCACGACCTCGCCGGCGGCTTCGTTGCCGGCGATGAACGGCAGCCCCGGCGCCTTGTAGAGGCCGGTGCGGAAATAGACGTCGATGAAGTTCACGCCGACGGCATGTTGGCGAAGGCGAACCTCGCCCGGTCCCGGCGCCAGCACGTCCACACTCTCATACACCAGGGCTTCCGGACCCCCCACCTTGTGCACGCGCACGGCCTTGGTCATAACAGTCTCTCCCTCGGTATGTCCTGAAGCGCCCAACTTGAAAGCGAAACGAAAGCCATCGCCGCCGTATTGTCAACTCGCCGGGCCGAAACCGGCTACCTGGCGACCTTCCTGCGGTTGCGCCGGGCGAGCACATTGAACAGTTCGACGGCGGCCGCGAACAACATGGCAAAATAGATGTAGCCGCGCGGGATATGGAATTGGAAACCGTCCGCGACCAGCGCCACACCGATCAGCACCAGGAACGCCAGCGCCAGCATTTTTGTGGTCGGATGATTTGCCACAAATCGCGCCACCGGGCCCGACGACACGTACATGACGATGCAGGCGATCACGACGGCTGCGATCATGATTTCTAGATCCTGTGACATGCCGATCGCGGTGATGATCGAGTCCAGCGAAAACACCATGTCGATGACGATGATCTGAACGATCACCCAGAAAAATGCGCTGGCCTTTGGTTCGCCATCAGGTTCGGCGTCGCCGGCCTCGACCTCGCCATGTATTTCATGCGTCGCCTTGGCAATCAGGAACGCCCCGCCGCCTATCAGGATGATGTCGCGCCACGAAAACTCGACGTTCCTCACCGTGATGACCGGTTCGGTAAGACCGATCAGCCATACCAACACGCTGAGCAGGACGATGCGGAACACCAGCGCCAGCAACAAGCCGATCTGCCGCGCGCGCTTGGCCTGATCAGGCGGGATGCGCGACACGATCACCGAAATGAAGATGACATTGTCGATGCCGAGCACGATTTCCAGCGCCGTCAATGTCAACAGCGCCGCCCAGGCCTCCGGGCTCGTCAATAATTCCATCATGCCTTGAACGATTTGATGCGCCGGATCACTGCGTCACTTCCTACTATGTAGGCCGCGATGGCACAAAGCGCGGCAACGACAGGAGCGCCCACGTTGAAATCGCAGACGAGCGTATAGATCGCCAGCCCGGCTCCGATGGCCATCAGCCACAGGGTCAGCCAGCGCAGACGCACCACCCGGATCGGATGCAACACATGAAACGGAGCGAATGTCAGCGCGATCAAGATGGCTATTCCGAGAGTCGACAGGGCCGGTGGCAGGTGCAGCAAGAACAAATAAAACGCCGCCGCGTTCCACAGCGCCGGGAAGCCGCGGAAGTGGTTGTCCGACGCCTTCATGCGCTTGTCCGCAAAATAAAGCGCACCCGACACCATAATGCCGATGCCGAGAATTGGCGCCGCCACCGGCAGCAGCATCCCGCTCGCGGTGATGGCATAGGCCGGCACGAAGACGTAGGTCACGTAATCGACGACGAGATCGAGCACCTCGCCCGACCAGTTCGGCTGCAGCCGCACGACATCCAGCCTGCGCGCCAGCGGCCCATCGATCGCGTCGATGATCAGGGCGACGCCAAGCCAGCCGAACATGTTGGCCCAGTGTTCGCGCACAGCCTCCAGCATCGCCAGCAACGCGATGCCCGCGCCCATTGCCGTGAAGAGATGCACGGCGAATGCTGCGGTCCGCATTCGGCTCGTCGCCGGGGCGGAATCTGGCTCGGTTGTCTGGTCCATTGCTCCGGCAGTGCTATCAGGAATCGCTCCGATTTGCATATCGGCGCTTGCGGCGTTCCGTCGCGCGATTGGGCGGAAACATTTCGGCCAGTTGATGGCTTGAAAATGCCGCTCCGAACGTCGATTGTCCCAATATGAACGATGCATCGCAAGTTTATGACGCCGCCGTGATCGGTGGCGGGCCGGCGGGGTTGACCGCGGCCATCGCGCTGGCCGCGACTGGCGCGAAAACCGCCCTGCTCGCCCGCCGCGTCCCTTATGCCGACAACCGCACCACGGCGCTGTTGGGGGCTTCCACCGATCTGCTCGAACGGCTGGACGTCTGGTCCCGCTGCCGGGACAAGGCCGCCGCATTGCGGATCATGCGCCTCGTCGACGACACCGGCCGGCTGATCCGTGCACCCGAGGTGCGCTTCACCTCGGACGAGATCGGTCTCGAACAGTTCGGCTACAACATCGACAACCGCTCGCTGATGGTCGCCCTCGAAGAGCGTACCGCCGGGCTTTCGAACCTGACCCGATTTGACGATGAGGCGGTAACGATCGCCCCGCAGGATGCGATCGTCACGATCCATGCCGGCAAGGGCGAGCAGCTTGCCGCGCGGCTGGTGATCGGCGCCGACGGGCGGCAATCGCCGTCCCGCGAGGCGGCCGGAATCGGGATGAGCCGCCGCGACCTGCATCAGTCGGCGCTGACGTTCAACATTTCCCATTCGCGGCCGCACAACGGCATCTCCACCGAATTTCACACCGCGCAAGGTCCGTGCGTATTCGTGCCCCTGCCCGGCAACCGCTGCAGCGTGGTATGGGTTTCGGCGACCAGGGAAACCGAGCGGTTGATGTCGCTCAGCGACGACGAATTGTCGGAGGCCGCGGAAACGCAGTCGCACTCCATTCTCGGTCGCGTCCAGGTTGAAGCCGGGCGCAACCTGTTTCCGCTGACGATCGAGCGTCCCGACCAATTCGCCAGCCATCGTGTCGCGCTGGTCGGCGAATCCGCCCATGTGGTGCCGCCGATCGGCGCGCAGGGCCTCAACATGGGATTGCGCGATGCGGCCGATATCGCCGACATCGCAGGAACTGCGATCTCGCTCGGGGAGGATCCGGGATCGCCGGCAGTGCTGGCGCGTTATCAGTCCGCCCGCCGCGCCGACGTCGCGAGCCGGCTGATTGCCATCGATGTCGCCAACCGTTCATTGCTCAGCGATTTCTTAGGGATGCAATCGCTGCGCGCGGCCGGCATGCACCTGCTAGGTTCGTTCGGCCCGCTGCGGCGGCTCGCGATGCGCGAGGGGCTGGCGCCGACCTGGAAGCGCGTGAGCTGACCATACTGCCGTAGCCCGGGCGAGCGAAGCGACCCCGGGACCGGTCCCCGGGGTCGCTTCGCTCGCCCGGGCTACGCGACGTGATTTTCTACTTTGCATGGGCTTGTTTTCGAGATTTTGTGTTTCGCCCCGTGCCACGCCTTACGGAAACACCAGCCGTCCGCTCTGGATGAACCACATCACGCTGGTCAGCGTGATCACGGATGCGAAGGTCCCGATCAGGACGGCCACCGACGCCGGCGCGATCCAGGTATTGTTCTGCCGCGCCATCACGAACACGTTCAGCGCCGGCGGCAGTGCTGCCATCAGGACCGCGGTCGCCGCCCAGGGTTGCGCGAACGGCCCGAACAGCAGCATCAAGCCGAACACGAGCAGCGGATGGATCACGAGTTTGATCGCGATCACGCCCGGCACTTCCCAGGGCACGCGATCGAACGGCCGCAGCGCCACGGTGACGCCGAGCACGAACAGCGCGGTCGGCGCGGCCGCGTTCTGCAGGAACAGCAGCGTTTTGTCGACCGCAACGGGCAGTTGAATATGTAGCGCCGCAGCGAGCGCTCCGGCGGCAGCAGACATGATCAGCGGGTTCAGCACGATCTGCCGTACGGCGACGCCAATCGCGTGCAGGAAGGAGGGATGCTCGCGATCGGTCAGCGCCATCAACAGCGGCACGATCGAGAACAGGAAAATGCTGTCGCAGCAGAAGATCAGCGCGGTCGGCGCCGCTGCCTTGCTGCCAAGCACCGCCAGCGCCAGCCCCGGTCCTATGTAGCCGATGTTTCCGTAGGCACCGGCAAGGCCCGAGATCGTCGCCTTGCGCAGCGAGAGCTCGCCGATGATTCGTCCTGTCACCATCGCCAGCACGAAAGCGCTGACCGTGCCGATCGTCGTTGCGATCAGGAATGGCGGGTTGTTCAGTTCGGCGAACGGTGTCTCCGACATGATGCGAAACAGCAACGCCGGCAAAGAAACGTACAGCAGGAAGAAGTTCATCCAGGCGAGGCCGGACTCCGGCAGGCCCCTGGTCTTGCCGCAGGCAAAGCCGATGAAGATCAGGCCGAAATAGGGAAGCGCGAGGTTGAGGATATCGACCATCTCGAAAACGTCTTTTCGTCAGTAATTTCGGGGGTATGGCGCCGGACGTGGCCACCACATGTAAAGGTTAATTCGTCCTATTGCCCCTAGCATCGGCCACAATCATGGTCTATTCGACGGGACATGATCAAAGCGCGCACCGCCAAATTTCAGATCGGGCAGATTGTCCGCCACCGGGTGTTTTCATTCCGGGGCGTGATTTTCGATATCGATCCGGAATTCAACAATACCGAGGAGTGGTGGTTGTCGATCCCCGAGGAGGTTCGGCCTCACAAGGATCAGCCGTTCTATCATCTGCTCGCGGAGAATTCGGACTCCGAATACGTCGCCTATGTCTCCGAGCAAAACCTGCTGCCGGACGATTCCGGCGAGCCGATCCGGCATTCGCAGGTGGCCGAGATCTTCGTGAAGGACAAGGCAGGTGGCTATCGCCCGCGCAATCCGTCGCTGAACTAGTCATCTTTGCCCGCAATAAAAAAAGGCGCCCTGCTCGGGCGCCTTTTTGTTTTGTCAGATGGATGCGGCTGCTACTTCGCCGCCGGATTGGCGCCGCCGCCGCCCTCGAGCTTCTTGCGCTGCTCTTCAGCCCGCTTCTGCAGCTCTTCCTGCAGCTTCTTCTGGTTTTCCTCGAACACCTTCGGATCGGTCGGCGGACCGTCATAGGCCTTGGCGAATTCACCCGCGAGCGGCAGCGGCAGCGTCAGCGGCGCGCCGTTGGAATTGATCGCCTGAACAACGAGATTCTGGCCCTTCTTCAGGCTGGCAATCAGCTCGGGGGTCGCTTCGTAGTCGGACATGCAACCGTTCTGGAAGCAGATGACGTAGGGGCCCTGCAGCGGCGCATTGCTGTCGACGATGATCCGGGTTCCGTGCACGAGCTGCATGCCGAGCGGCAGGGTCACGCGCAGGAGCTTCTTCGGCTCGCCTTCCGGCTCGATGATGACGGCGGCGATGACGGGCTGGCCGGACTCGATGCGGCCGTCCTTGCCGGTGAAGCAAACCTGCTTGGCGCCGGCTTCCTGCCCCTTGAGGCAGAACTTGGTCCAGGGCGCGTAAATCAGCTGGACCTGCTGTTCCTGCGGCTGGGGGGCGGCGCCGGGAGCGCCAGCCGGAGGGGCTTGCGCGGCCGGGGCGCCGGCGGGACCCTTGGGAGCAGCCTTCGGAGGCGCTTTCGGAGCGGCAGGCGCAGGAGCAGGAGCAGCCTTGGGGGCGCCGGGCGCCGGCGCGGGCTGCTGGGCTTGCGCGCCCGAAGCGATCAACGTTGCCGACAAAGCCGAGGCCGCCAACAGGGCGAAGATCTGCCCACGCGGCCGGATCGACCCGGCCAAGATACGGAAATTCATTGCGGAAAACCCTTTCTGAACCGCAGCGCCCGAAACCGCTACAGGCACCGACACCTAGCCGCGCTGGGGCGGCTGTCTCGTTGGCAATTGAGGCGGATACGTGACCGGTGTTCCCGCCGTCATCAACTGCCCGCCTTCAATACAGCGGCAGACGAAAAGATCAATGCCGACAGGTATCTTTGGCGTTCCTCGCAGGCCGAGGCCGAAGCCTATGGTAAAGCTTGCGGGTGCGCATTTTCGAATCAAATCCCTGCCCGCCTGTGACCGTCTCCGGGCGTATCCGCCTGCGTGTGTTGGCATGTATCGCCCTCGCGCTGGGTGTAACGCCTCCCGGGCCGCTCTGCGAGGCGAAGGCGGCCGAAAGTCACGCGCTGGCGATGCACGGCGTGCCAGCCCTCCCCCCCGGCTTCACGCATATGCCCTACGCCAATCCCGATGCGCCAAAGGGCGGGCGGCTGCTCTGGGGCGTCCTCGGAACCTTCGACAGCCTCAATCCCCAGATCGTTCGTGGCCTCGCCGTTCAGCAAATCAGGAGCCTTGTGGTCGAGAGCCTGATGGCGCGCGGCAACGACGAGGCTTTCACGCTCTATGGCTTGCTCGCGAAAAGCGTCGAAACCGACGACGCGCGCAGCTATGTCACCTTCCACCTCGATCCGAAAGCGCGCTTCGCCGATGGGAAGCCGGTCACGGCAGAGGACGTCCTGTTTTCGTGGGCCTTGCTGCGCGACAAGGGCCGCCCCAATCACCGCCAGTATTATTCCAAGGTCGCAAAGGCCGAGGCGACCGATCCCCTAACGGTGCGTTTCGATTTCGGCGGTGCCAATGACCGCGAGCTGCCGCTGATCCTCGGCTTGATGCCGGTCCTGCCGCGGCACGCGGTCGATCCCGCGACGTTCGAGGAAACCACGATGACCGGACCGATCGGTTCGGGCCCCTATCGCGTCACCGCCGTCAAGCCGGGAGCCAGCGTCACGCTGACCCGCAATCCCGATTACTGGGGCCGCGACCTGCCGGTCAATCGTGGCTTGTGGAACTTCGACGAGATTAGGCTCGACTTCTATCGCGAATCCAACGGGCTGTTCGAAGCGTTCAAGCGCGGCCTCTACGACTTTCGCGTCGAACACGAACCGCTGCGCTGGCACGAAGGCTACGATTTTCCGGCGGCCCGCAACGGCGAAGTGATCCGCGACACCATCAAGACCGGGATGCCGCAGCCGTCGGAATTCCTGGTGTTCAACACGCGGCGTCCGGTGTTTTCGGACATCCGCGTGCGGCAGGCGCTGACACTGCTGTTCGATTTCGAGTGGATCAATCGGAATTACTTTTTCGGGCTCTATACGCGCTCCGCCGGCTTCTTCGCAGGATCCGAACTATCCGCCTATGCCCGTCCCGCCGATGAGCGCGAGCGCGAGCTTTTGAAGCCGTTCACCGAGCGCATCCGGCCGGATATTCTCGACGGCAGCTACCGCCTGCCCGTCACCGACGGGTCGGGACGCGATCGCACGACGCTGCGCAGCGCGCTCAAATTGCTGTCGGAAGCCGGTTACGAGCTCGATGGAACCGTGCTGCGGCAGCGTGCGACCAAAATCCCCTTCGCCTTCGAAATCCTGGTGACGACGCGCGATCAGGAGCGGATCGCGCTGGCCTATCAGCGCGACCTCAAGCGCGCCGGCATCGAGGCCAACGTTCGCGCGGTCGATCCCGTGCAGTTCGACCAGCGCCGGCTCGGCTACGAGTTCGACATGCTGCAGAACCGCTGGGATCAGTCGCTCTCCCCCGGCAACGAGCAGTCCTTCTACTTTGGCAGCCAGGCCGCCGACATTCCCGGCACGCGGAATTACATGGGGGCGAAGGAGCCCGCCATCGACGCCCTGATTGCGGCGCTGCTCGAGGCGCGCGAGCGGCCGGCCTTCGTCTCCGCGGTGCGGGCGCTCGACCGCGCCCTGATGTCTGGCTTCTATGCTATTCCGGTGTTTAACGTGCAGGAGCAATGGATCGCGCGCTGGAATCGGATAGAACGGCCTGTAGCGACCGCGCTGACAGGCTATCTGCCGGAGACCTGGTGGCAGAAGCCGGAAGCGAAATGATTCACCAGCTGTGCAACCCTCGTGACAGAGCCAAAGTAACGCCGTGACCCAGCCCACTGCTTCGCCAACGCTCGATACCTTGTTCAAACGGAACCTGGCGCGGCAGCCGGATGCGCTGGCGCTGGTCGATCCCCTCAACAAGCAGCGCATCACCGGCCAGCCGCCGAAGCGTCTTACCTTCGCGCAGGCCGACCGCATGATCTCGTCGCTGGCCGCGCACTTCATCGAGTCCGGCTTGCCGGCCAATTCCGTGATCGCGGTTCAACTGCCCAATACCATCGAATTCGCGATCACCGTGCTCGCCGCCTTCCGCGCCGGCCTCGTCGTCGCGGTGCTGCCGCTGCTCTGGCGGCAGTCGGAATTGACCATGGCGCTCAACCGCACCGCCGCGCGGGGGATCGTGACCTCGGGCAAGGTCGACGGCGTGATCTATTCTGATATCGCCATGAACGCCGCCGCCGAAGCGTTCTCGATCCGCCATGTCTGCGGCTTCGGCAGTGACCTGCCCGAAGGCATGGCCTCGCTCGACAACGCGATTTTCCGGGAATCCCTGACCACGCGCGCCGTGATCCAGGACGGCCGCAAGGCGGCGCTGATTTCCTTCGACGTCACCGCGGACGGCTTCCGGCCGGTCCCGCGCGCCCATCTCGGCCTGATTGCCGGCGGCCTTGCGATGTCGCTCGAAAGCGACGTGCCACAGGGCGCAACTGTCCTGTCGGCCTTCTCGCCGATGTCGTTTGCCGGCCTCGCCTCGTCGCTGGCGGTCTGGCTCTTGTCGGGCGGAACGCTGGTGCTGCACCATCCGTTCGACGAGGAGGCGCTGGAACAACAGATCAACGAACAGGCCTGCGATACGCTGATTGCACCGGCGCAACTGGCGCTGCGGCTGGACGAACTGGACCTCGCGGCGCGGATGCCGAGCCTGCGCAATGTCATCGGCCTGTGGCGCACGCCGGAACAGGTCGGCTCCAGCGCGTGCTGGACCGCGCAGCAGGCGACGCTGACGGATGTCTATCTGTTCGGCGAGGCCGGATTGTTCGGCGCGCGCCGGATCGCGGAGGACGGCTCGCCGGCCCTGATCAAGCCCGGCCTTCACGGCGCGCCGCGCGAATTGCCGGGATCGTCGATCGCGGGCGAGATCCTGCTGACGCCGCGCGGCACGTTGGGATTGCGCGGGCCGATGGTGCCGGTCGCGGCCTATGCACCGCCTCCGCCGCCGAGCGACTCCCTGATCGCCTCGCCGCCGCGCGACTACGTCGATACGGATTACGCGGCGCGGATCGACCGCGTGACCCGGCGCGATCAACATCACCGCGCCGCCTTCCGGCGTCATGGCCGTCGGCGGCTACCGGTTCCTGGCGCAGGACCTGCAGGAATGGGCGCGGCGGCTCGGCCAGGGCGCGCTCCTGACCGCATTGCCCGATCGCCTCAGCGGCCACCGGCTCGCCGGCCGCGCCCTCGACAATGCGCGCGCTCGGGACGCGCTGACAGAACTTGGCCTTAACCCATTGATGGTGGAAGCATTTCGCGATCGCTCCAACGCGCTCTGAGAGCCTCCGGCGGCTCGGCGTTGACGCCGCATTAAGCGGCGCAAACTAGCATCGCTGGTTCCAGATGCGCGCCTGACCCGAGTTCTCAAGATGTCCCAGCAAGGTCCGATCCTCGTCGTGTCGACCGCGAGACGGCCGTCCTTTGCCGCCACGCTCGACCTCGCGAGGCTATTTCCGGTGGTCGAGACCGAATGGACGGACGCGGTGCGCGCCGTCGAACAGGTGCAACCGGCCGCCGTGCTGGCTGCAACCTCCGACACCGATGCAGCCGGACTGGCGGAACTGGCAGCGCGAGTAGCGGCACGCCAGCCTTATCTGCCGCTGATCTCGGTCGACCCGCGGGTCCCGCATCCAGACAACGTCATTCCTTTCTTCCAGAGCCAAATCTCGCAAACCCAAACCCTGCAAACTCAAGGCGGCTCTGACCGCCTGGTGGCTCGGCTGCGTGCCGCGCTGCGCGTGCGGTCGTTGCATGCGACCGTGATGCGCCGGCTGGTGCCGGCAACGCCGATGGTGCTGTCGCATATCGATCCGGCGCGCGACGCTACCGTGCTGCTGATCGGCCGCGGCGGCGCCTATCCGACGTTGTCGGTCGCGCTTGGCGAGCGCACCGGCGTGGTCGGCGCGCTCTCGATCGAGGCGGCTGCGAAGCATCTCAACGTCAGAGACATCGACGGCATCGTGCTCGGCGAAGGCTTCAGCCCGCGCGTGATCGACGCCTTCCTCACCGTGCTGACGGAGGATGCCCGGTTCCGCAACCTTCCCGTCGTCGTGACGGCAGGTGATCTGGCGCCGGCCTACGATCTGCCGAACCTCGAGGTTGTTTCCGACGACGCCGCCCAGGCGGTCGCGACGGCGCTGCCGCTGATCCGCCAGCATGCCTTCGAGGCGCATCTGAGCCGAACGCTGAGGGCCATCGACGCCGATGGCCTGATCGACGCGCGGACCGGCCTGCTCACCCGGGACGCCTTCGAGCGCGACTTCGCCAGCGCCATCTACCAGACGCAGCAACGCGGCGGCGGATTGTCGGTCGCACGCTTTGCGTTCGATCCCGAACATCCCCGCGCGCAATTCGACGGCGCGCGGATCATCAGCCGCCTGATGCGGCAGATGGATTTCGGCGCCGCCCAGGAAGACGGCTCGGTTGTCGTGGTCTTTGCCGAAACCGACCTGAAGACGGCGCACACCATCGCGCGGCGGCTGTTGAGCGTGATGCGCCATACCAGCCACGGCCAGCGCGACGCGCGAGCGGAGCCCGTTGTTACCGTGGCAACGCTGCTGCCGAACGATTCCGTGAAGTCGTTGCGGATGCGACTGCAGGAAAAGGCGCATCGCGCAGCGTCGTAACCGCCCCTTGCCGGCACCACGACGTTCCCCGGATGCTGCGCAGCGCGCTCGGGATCGCGCTTCGCGCGATTCCGGCGGTGCGCAACTGATCCGGGGTCCATCCGTCCTGCGCGTGCGCGTGAATGGATCCCGGCTCTGCGGAGCAGCGCTACGCGCTGCACCGCGTCCGGGACACGAACCAATTAAGCCGCCTTCTTGCTCTCCGCAAGATTGGCGAGTTGCCGCAGGATCTCGGTCGTGCCCATCAACCGCTCTTCCGGCGTCTTCCATGTCTGCAGGAACACCACCTTCATGTCCGGGCGCACCTTGGCAGCCTGGCCGTGCTGACGGATGAAGAACACCAGCCGGTCCGGCTGCGCGAACTTGTTCTCCCGGAAAGTAATGACCGCGCCCTTCGGTCCGGCATCGACCTTCTCGACATTGGCTCTGCGGCAATAGGCCTTGATGGCCGCGACCTTGAAGAGATAGCGGACTTCGTCCGGCAGCACGCCGAAGCGGTCGCGCATCTCGGCGGCGAAATTGTCGATCTCCTCGTCGGTTTCGAGACCGGCCAGCCGCCGGTACAGCGACAGCCGCACCGCGAGGTCGTTGACGTAGTTCTCGGGGATCAGCACCGGCATGCCGATGGTGATCTGCGGCGACCAGCGGTCGGCAGCAGGCTCCGCCACGCCGGCCTTGAGGTTGAGGATCGCTTCCTCCAGCATCGATTGATAGAGCTCGAAGCCGACTTCCTTGATGTGGCCGGACTGCTCCTCGCCCAACAAATTGCCGGCGCCGCGGATGTCGAGGTCGTGCGAGGCCAACTGAAAACCCGCCCCCAGCGTTTCCAGCGACTGCAGCACCTTCAGCCGCCGCTCGGCCTGCGCTGTGATCTTTTGCTGCGCCGGCAGCGTGAACAGCGCATACGCTCGCAGTTTCGAGCGCCCCACACGGCCGCGGAGCTGATAGAGCTGCGCCAGCCCGAACATGTCGGCGCGATGCACGATCAGCGTATTGGCCGTGGGGATATCGAGGCCGGACTCGATGATCGTGGTCGAGAGCAGGATGTCGTACTTGCCGTCGTAGAATGCCGACATGATGTCTTCGATGACGGTCGGCGCCATCTGGCCGTGCGCAACCGCGACCTTCATCTCCGGCACGTTCTTGTCGAGAAAATCCTTGACGCCGGCGAGATCCTCGATCCTTGGCACCACATAGAACGCCTGCCCGCCGCGATAACGTTCGCGCAGCAGCGCCTCGCGGATCATCAGGGGATCGTGCGGCGCCACGAAAGTGCGCACCGCCAACCGGTCGACCGGGGGCGAGGCGATGATCGAGAGGTCGCGCACGCCGGTCAGCGCCAACTGCAGCGTCCGCGGAATCGGCGTCGCGCTCAGCGTCAGCACGTGGACCTGGGCGCGCAACTGCTTCAATTTCTCCTTGTGACTGACGCCGAAGTGCTGCTCCTCATCGACGATCAGAAGCCCAAGGTCCCTGAATTTGATGGATTTGCCGAGCAGCGCGTGGGTGCCGATCACGATGTCGACGTTGCCCTCGGCGATCCCCTTCTTGACCTGCGTCAGTTCCTTCGACGCAACCAGGCGCGAGGCCTGCGCGACATTGACCGGAAAGCCGCGGAAGCGTTCGGCAAAGTTCTTGCTGTGCTGCCGCGCGAGCAGCGTGGTCGGCACCACGACGGCAACCTGCTTGCCTTCGAGCGCGACGGCAAATGCCGCGCGCAGCGCCACCTCGGTCTTGCCGAAGCCGACGTCGCCGCAGATCAGCCGGTCCATCGGCCGGCCGCTTTCGAGGTCCTTCAGCGTGGACGTGATGGCCCCTAACTGGTCCTCGGTTTCCTCGTAGGGGAAGCGCGCACAGAACTCGTCATAGACATGCGGCTGCACCGGCATTTTCGGGGCCTCATGCAGGTGCCGCTCGGCCGCGATCTTGATCAGTTCGCCGGCAATCTCGCGGATGCGGTTCTTGAGTTTTGCCTTGCGCGCCTGCCAACCACCGCCGCCCAGCCGGTCGAGTTCGACATTGGAATGGTCGGAGCCGTAACGCGACAGCAGCTCGATGTTCTCGACGGGGAGGAACAGCTTTGTTTCGGCGGCATAATGCAGCTCGAGACAGTCATGCGGCGCGCCGCCGACCTCGATGGTCTGCAATCCGACAAAGCGTCCGATGCCGTGCTCGACATGGACGACGAGATCACCGGTTGCGAGGCTCGTGACTTCGGAGATAAAGTTATCGAGCTTGCGGCTTGCCTTGCGCGGCCGCACCAGGCGGTCGCCGAGGATGTCCTGCTCGCTGATGACGGCGAATTCGTCGGTCTCGAAACCGCTCTCCATGCCGACCACCGCCAGCATGGCCTCGTTACGCGGCGTCGCCTGCACCGTGCGCCAGGCGTTGACGCTGGTGAGATTGGCGAGCTTGTGGTCGCGCAGCATGCTGCCCATGCGGTCGCGGGAGCCTTCGCTCCACAGCGTGATCACCACCTTCTTGCGTTGCGCCTGCAACGCCAGCACGTGCGCCACCACGGCTTCGAACACATTGACCGAACCGTCGGCGCGCTCGGGCGTGAAATTGCGGCCCTGCCGCGCGCCGGCGTCGAACACGTCGGCGCTGCCCTCAGGCACAGCAAATGGCGTCAGCCGAGCCAGTGCGGCCTCGCTGAGTCGTGTCGTCCACTCGGTTTCCGTCAGGTAGAGCCGGTCCGGCGGCAAGGGCTTGTAGATCGCGCCGCCGCCTGGATGGTCCAGCGCCTCGCGCCTCGCCTCGTAATAATCCAGGATCTGCTTGAAGCGCTCGCGGGCGGCGTCCTCGCCTTGCGGCTCGATCGCGACCGGCGCGCCGTCGAGATAGTCGAACAGCGTATCCATCCGCTCCTGAAACAGGGGCAGCCAATGCTCCATGCCGGGATGGCGGCGGCCCTCGCTGACGGCTTCATAGAGCAGATCGTCGCGCTGCGGCGCGCCGAAGGTCGCGACATAGCCCATGCGAAAGCGGCGGATGGTTTCGGTGACGAGCTGGAATTCCGAGACCGGAACCAGATCGAGCGCGCGCATGTCGAGCAGCGTTCGCTGCGTTTCCGCGTCGAAAGTACGGATTGATTCCAGGCTGTCGCCGAAGAAGTCGAACCGCACCGGTTGGTCGAGTCCGGCCGGAAACAGATCGAGGATGCCGCCGCGCACGGCATACTCGCCGGGCTCGCGTACGGTCGAGGAGCGGTTGTAGCCATTGTGCTCCAGCCAGGCCACGATCGAGTCCATCGGCACGACATGGCCGGGCGCAACCGACAGCGCCTGCGCCGCCATGACCTCGCGGGCCGGCACGCGCTGCACGATGGCGTTGACGGTCGTCAGCACGATCAGCGGCTTGTCACTGCCCTGCAGGCGCGACAGCCGCGCCAGCGTGGTCAGGCGCTGCGCCAGGATGCCGCCATGCGGCGACACCCGGTCATAGGGCTGGCAGTCCCAGGCCGGAAATTGCATCACGGGCAAATCGGGGGCGAAGAATTCCAGCGCCCGCGCGAGCTGCTGCATGCGCGGACCGTCGCGGCAGACGACGGCAAGGCTCACCGCCGGCGGTTTGGGTCGTGCCGCCACCGCACGGGCAAGATCGGATACAACCAGCCCCTCCGCGCCCTCGGCAACGTTGGCAAAGGTCAGCGCACGGCCGGGAGCGAGCAGCGCGGCAGGCGATTTGACAGGCGACTTCATGCGTCGTGATCCACGGCGCGAAACGCCTTGATGCGGTCGAACAGCGCGGTCGCATGTTCAGGATCGAGCGGCGTGTCGCCGAGCAGCGCGGCATAGAGATCGGGATCGGGCACCTCGATCAGGCGCTCGAGTTCGGCCAGTTCGTCATCGCGCATGCCCGATATCTCGGCATCCGCAAAGCGGCCGAGGATGAGATCCATCTCGCGGGTACCGCGATGCCAGCAGCGGAACAAAAGCCGCTTGCGGCGGTCGTCGAGGCCACCGCTTGATCGTGTCGTACCCGTCATTGTCCCATTCCATTTCGAACGCCAAAAGCCCGGACGTGCCGGGCGGGGTTGATATAGCGGTCGGGATCGGCAATGTCAGCCCTTGTTGTTCGCGATTATCAGCTGTCTCGTCATTGCCGGGCTTGACCCGGCAATCCATCCTCTTTTGAAGATGGATGCGCGGGTCAAGCCCGCGCATGACGCTTGTGTGCGACGAGAGACCAATGCGCCCCACCCTGCTCAATCCGCTGTTTGCGCTGGTCACGAGCCTTCCCGGCGTCGGGCCGAAGCAGGACAAGCTGTTGCGCTATCTGCTGGGGCGCGATGAGACGCCGCGGCTGGTCGACCTGCTGCTGCACCTGCCGGCGAGCGTGATCGACCGCCGGGCGCGGCCGAAGATTCGCGAGGCTGTGCAGGGAACCGTGGTGACGCTGGAGGTCACCGTGGATCGCCACCGGCCGCCGCCGCCGCGCAATTCCCGCGCGCCCTACCTCGTCTATGCCTCGGACGATACCGGCGACGTGGTGCTGACATTCTTCCGCGCCAAGCCCGGTTATGTCGAGAAGCTGCTGCCAGTCGGCGAGAAGCGCTACGTTTCCGGCACGCTGCAGATGTATGACGGCATTCCGCAGATCGTGCATCCCGACCGCGTCGTCGACGAAGCGGGGTTTGCAAAACTCTCCGGGATCGACCCGGTCTATCCCCTCACTGAAGGCCTTGCTTTGGGCTCGCTGCGCCGCGCGATCGCACAGGCGCTGCAAAAGCTGCCTGATTTGCCCGAGTGGATCAGCCCGGAAGTCATTCGCCGCTGCAGCTTTCCGCCGATCCGGGAAGCGCTGAACCGCGTGCATGTGCCGCTCGAACTCACCGACATCCTGCCCGATGGTCCGTTCTGGTCGCGGCTCGCCTTCGACGAACTCCTAGCCGGCCAACTGGCGCTGGCGCTGGTGCGCGCGCAGTTGCGGCGTCCGGCGGGCGACCGCAACGCCGGCGACGGCCACCTGCGCCGCAAGATCATCGACGCGTTGCCTTATGCACTCACCGGCTCGCAGCGCGAGGCGGTCGCCGCCATCGCCGAGGATCTGCGCCAGCCGGTTAGGATGCTGCGGCTGCTGCAGGGCGACGTCGGGTCCGGCAAGACCGTCGTGGCGCTGCTTGCCGCCGCTGCGGTCGTCGAGGCCGGCAAGCAGGCCGCGCTGATGGCGCCCACCGAAATCCTCGCCCGCCAGCATATCAAGACCATCGCGCCGCTGGCGGAACGCGCCGGCCTCCGCGTGGCGATCCTGACCGGCCGCGAGAAGGGCAAGGAGCGCCGCGAAATCTTAGGCCAGCTGGAAGCGGGCGAGATCGATTTTCTGGTCGGAACGCACGCGCTGATCCAGGACGACGTGATCTTCAAGGCGCTGGCGCTCGCCGTCGTCGACGAACAGCATCGTTTCGGCGTGCGCGAACGGCTCGCGCTGACCAACAAGGGCGAAGCGGTCGACGTGCTGGTCTTGAGCGCGACGCCGATCCCGCGCACGCTGGTGCTCACATACTTTGGCGACATGGACGCCTCCGAATTGCGCGAGAAGCCGGCCGGCCGCCAGCCGATCGAAACCCGCACCATATCGATGAGCCGCCTCGACGAGGTGACGGATGGCGTCGGCCGTGCGCTGCAGGCCGGCAAGCTGGTCTACTGGATCTGCCCGCTGGTGGAGGAATCCGAAGCCGAAGGTACCGAGCACCTCACCAACGCGACGGAGCGGTTTGAAAAACTGCAGCAGCGCTTCGGCGACAAGGTTGGTCTCGTCCACGGGCAGATGAAGGGTACGGAGAAGGACCGCGTGATGGCGCAATTCGCCGCCCATGAGATCGGCCTCTTGGTGGCGACCACGGTGGTCGAGGTCGGCGTCGACGTCCCGGCCGCGACCATCATGGTGATCGAGAACGCCGAGCGCTTCGGGCTCGCGCAATTGCACCAGTTGCGCGGCCGGATCGGGCGCGGCTCGGAGGCGTCTACCTGCCTGCTGCTCTACAAGGAACCGCTCGGCGAAATGTCGAAGGCGCGGCTGAAGGTGATCCGCGAGACCACCGACGGCTTTCGGATCGCCGAGGAGGACCTGAAGCTGCGCGGCGAAGGCGACGTGCTCGGCATCCGCCAGAGCGGCCTGCCCGGCTATCGCATCGCCCGCTCCGACGTGCATGCCCAGCTGATCACGCAGGCGCGTGACGAGGCGCTCCGTATCATGAAGGACAATCCAAGGCTCAAGGGCGAACGCGGCGAGGCGCTGCGCTGCCTGCTTTATCTGTATGAACGCGATGAAGCCGTGCCGCTGATCGGTGCGGGATAAGTCTTGCTCGCATCAACCACGGCAATGCGCCGCCGGTAGTGGTCGGTGCCCTCGACGATCTTGTCCAGTAGCGCGTCGAGAGCCCAGAATTTTTCGTGGATATCGAAGGTGACGGCACGGCTGTCGGTGCAGGAAAACGTGCCGAGACGCTGGTGGTAGAGCTTTGCAAGCTTCGGATAGCCCATCGGCTCGGCCATCGCCGACAGCGCAAGATAGACGGAAAGCTCGTCCGCCAGCGCCGGATGGGCGGCGTTCTCGGTCATCATCCATTTGTAGAGATCGGGATGAAAGTTCGTGAACACGCCGGTAAACCCGCGCGAACCGGCTTTCATCGCCTCATAGGCAATCGCCGCATTGGCGTTGACGACGGCAAGCGGCGTGCCCCTGGTCAGCGCCACCCGGCGCTTCACCGTTTCGAGGTCGCAGGAGACGTCCTTGAGAATGACGAAGCGGCCGGTCCGGGCGCAGAACGTCAGCTCGTCGTCGGTCAGCAGCCGGCGATAGGGCGCCGGGCACTCGTAGAGGCCGAGCGGCATTTGCTTCGGCAGCCGTTCGAGCAGCCAGCTCAGATCGTCGATGAACTTGCTGCCGCCTTCCCGCCTGGCGTCGAGACGGTTGGTGACGAGCACCATGCCGTCGACCCCGGTCGCGGCAATCGCGGTCAGCTCGGCAAGCTGGTCCTCCAGGCTTTCGCTGATGTGACCGGAAGCGATCACCGGCACGCGGCCGGCGGCGGCTTTCTTAACAAAAGCGGCAAGCGCAACCCGCTCGTCGAGATTGAGAAACTGCATCTCGCTGGACTGGCAGACCGCGAACAGCGCGTCCGAACCATTGTCGATGTACCATTCCACCAGCCGGCCAAGGCCCGGGTAATCGATCTGGCCGTTTTCGGTGAACGGCGTGATCATTACCGGAATGATGCCTTCGATCTTCCTGACCATGGTTTCAGCCTGCCAGCATTCGAGATTATCGGCACAAGGGACAGTCAGCCGGCGCGCGGGAGGCCGCGCCATCAGGCGGCCGCCGCAGCGGAAGCCCTACTCTACCTTCTCCACCTTCACCTTTGCCGGAGCCGGCTGCAGCTTGGCCGAATTCGCCACGCGCGCCGCGTTCGCCATGCCGGCCAGCGCGGCGGCATTGCGTTTCTGCGGATCGGAGCCGGGCTGCACCACGCCGGCCGACATGATCAGGGTCGCGGCGTCTTCGGTGCTCATGTCGACTTCGATGATCTTGCTCTTCGGGACGTAGAAGAAGAAACCCGTGGTCGGGTTCGGCGCGCAGGGCAGGAAAACCGAGATGTGCTCCTCCTGGCTGGGCAATTTGTTCGCAACGTCCACGCTCGGCGACTGCGAGATCAAAACGATCGACCACATGCCCGGCGAGGGAAATTCGACCAGGCCGACCTTGCGAAAGCTCGACCCCTTGCCCGAGAACAGCGTCTCGAACACCTGCTTGAGGCCGCGATAGATCGCGCGCACCACCGGCATCCGGCCGAGCAGGCGTTCGCCGAGATCGACCAGCGTCCGCCCGATCAGGTTGGCGGTGAGGAAACCGAGCAGCGTCAGCGCCACCACCGCGACGATCAGCCCCGAACCGGGCAAGCCGAACGGCAGATAGGTTTCGGGACGGTAGACGGTCGGCACGAACGGGCGGACCAGATTGTCGACCCAGTTCACGAACCACCAGGTCAAATAAAACGTGATCGCAACCGGCCCTGCGACAACCAGTCCGGTCAGAAAATAGTTCCGAAAACGGGCCATTAACCCGGGAGGGTGGGCCTCTGGGAGAGGTTCATCCAGCAGGGGCGAGGTCGGGGGTAGTTCTTCGCGGTTCATTGGAGTTCCAGGTCGGGGCGGCGGGCTTCTATGCCAGCTAAGCCATCCTAGCAGGTTTTTGAAGACCCGGCGTGACAGTCGATGGGCTTGACTATTCGACCGTTACCGATTTGGCGAGATTTCGCGGCTGATCCACGTCGGTGCCCATCACCACGGCGGTATGATAGGCCAGCAGTTGCACCGGGATGGCGTAGACCATCGGGGTGAACGCCGCCGCCATGTCGGGCAGCACGATGGTGACCAGGGAGTCGATGGTGGCTTCCGCCGCGCCCTTGGCGTCAGTCATGAGAATGATCCTGCCGCCGCGGGCCGCGACTTCCTGCATGTTGGAGACGGTCTTCTCGAACACCCGGTCGAACGGCGCGATCACCACGACCGGCATGTTCTCGTCGATCAAGGCGATCGGCCCGTGCTTGAGTTCGCCGGCGGCATAGCCCTCGGCGTGAATGTAGGAAATTTCCTTCAGCTTCAGCGCGCCTTCCAGCGCCAAGGGATAGCTGGTGCCGCGGCCGAGATAGAGCACGTCCTTCGATTTCGAAATGTCGCGCGCCAGCTTCTCGATCTGCGGCTCTGAGGTCAGCGCCGCCGCCATCAGGCGCGGAATCTCGACGAGGCCGTGGACGAGCTTTGTTTCGTCCTCATCCGACAACTCGCCGCGCGCCTTGCCGGCAGCAACGGCAAGCGAGGCCAGCACCATCAACTGGCAGGTGAAGGCCTTGGTCGAGGCGACGCCGATTTCGGGACCGGCTAGCGTCTGCAGCACGGTTTCGCTTTCGCGCGCAATCGTCGAGGTCGGCACGTTCACCACCGATACGGTGTGGACGCCCTCGGCCTTGGCGTAGCGCAGCGCGGCCAGCGTGTCGGCGGTCTCGCCGGACTGCGAAATGAAGATCGCGAGATCGCCCTTGCGCAAGGGCGCCTCGCGGTAACGGAATTCCGAGGCGACATCGACTTCGACCGGCACGCGCGCCAGCCGCTCGAACCAGTATTTGGCGACGTAGCCGGCATAGCTCGCGGTGCCGCAGGCCGTGATCGAAATGCGCTGGATATCCTTGAAGTCGAACGGCAGCTTGACCGGCAGCATGACGCGCTCGCTCGCCATGTCGATATATCTGGCAAGGGTATGCCCGACCACTTCCGGCTGCTCGTGGATTTCCTTGGCCATGAAGTGGCGGTAGTTCGCCTTGTCGACCAGCGAGGTCGAGGCCATGTGCTTGACCGCTTCGCGGTGAACGATGGCGTTGTTCTTGTCGTAGACGGTGGCGCCCTTGCGCGTCAGCACCACCCAATCGCCGTCTTCGAGATAGCTGATCGTGTCGGTGAACGGCCCGAGCGCGATCGCGTCCGACCCCAGATACATTTCGCCGTCGCCGTGACCTATCGCCAGCGGCGGGCCGTTGCGGGCGCCGATCATCAGATCGTCGTCGCCTGAGAAGATGAACCCGAGCGCGAACGCACCGCGCAGTTCCGACAGCGCCGCCCTCACCGCCTCGACCGGCTTGATGCCCTTCTGCAGCAGGCTGTCGACCAGGTGCAAAACGATCTCGGTATCGGTTTCGGTCTTGAACACCGTCCCCTTTTTCTCGAGCGCTTCGCGCAGCTCGCGGAAATTCTCGATGATGCCGTTGTGAACCACGGCGACGCGATCGGTCGCATGCGGATGCGCGTTGTTCTCGGTCGGCTTGCCGTGGGTTGCCCAGCGGGTATGCCCGATTCCGGTGTGGCCCTTGAGCGGTTCGGCATCCAGCCGCTTTTCGAGGTTCTTCAGCTTGCCCTCGGCGCGGCGGCGCGCGAGGTGACCGCCTTCCAGCGTGGCGACGCCTGCGGAATCATAGCCGCGATATTCAAGCCGCTTGAGTGAATCCACCAACAGCTCCGCGACCGGAGCTTTCCCAAGAATGCCGACAATGCCGCACATGCGGTTTGATATCCCCAAATCGACGAATAGCGTCGCAACCCGCTAGTCTCTTAACGAAGTTCGCAGTCCGACAGGTACTCAATAATTGTTGCGTATTGAGACAGTCTTAAGCGGAAAGCTTAACGGACCGCCTGACCAGGGCTTAACCTGTCACATCAGCGAGGCGCGCGGAATACGGGTTCGCGATCCCGCGGCATGACCTGCCCGAGCTTTGGCCTTGGCTCTCCCAAAGAGAGGGAGCAGGGAATGCCGAATGCGCGCTGCACCCGCGGTCTCGCGTGCAATGGGTAGAAGGAAACGCACACGAGCATACAGGTTCAGCGGAGGCAATCCGGCATTCCCTGCGCAATGGCTTTACGGCTTACTTCGTGCTCTTCCCGGCGACGAATTCCTTTTGTCACCGTCACCAGCGGATTGAGATTTGTCTAAGCCCGGTCGGGCCGACGCGTCTCCGCTGGCTTGACATCAGCAACGGATGCCAGAACCACACGACTTCGCCGTACGCAGCGCCCTCAACCGCCACTCCGATCGACGAGATGCCGGCCGAAGTTCTGGCGAAGGCCTTGAAACGCCGGTCGTCTGCGCAAACGTAAGATCACTCACGGGAGAACCCGCCCTGCGACCACGATCGCGCCCGACGCCGCTGCGTCCACCGCATCCAACCCCGCGTCCGTGACGATCGCGATACGCCCCTCTTGCCGGGGTGGACGGGCGAAGTGATAGTGCTGATTTGCCCATCGGCGAAAGCGGAATATTTTTTCGAACAAGGCTGGACTGCTAGCATCAGGTTGATTTGGTTCAACAAATTGAGCTGAACGCGCAGCGCAAATCAGCAAGCTCCCCCAGCGATAAAGGCAGTTAAATGCACTGTCACCGTAATTGCTGCGGTTATAGATCGGCCTAATGCTTCGGCAGTTCGTGCTGCGTGGTTGTCTCACTGCCGTCTACCGGACCAGCGCCGACAGCATTCTTGGCATCGCAAAGCGCTTCCGGGACCTCATGCCTGTCAGGCGAGATCAGAAGCTGTTTCCGCATCTCGGCGAGGCGGGCACGGCAGTATTCGCGGTACAGGAGATCGAATATGGCGGGCATGATCTAACCTCGTTTGTTTGATCTGCACCAATTCCAATTCCAAGCTATCATTTTTCCTGGGGCGCAAGATGTGAACTAGATCACAGCCTGTCCCTCTTGAGCTTTCTCCGCCCCAGTGATGAACCTTGGCAGAAACTCGCGAACCTGGCTGCGGTTCAATGCCCGCATGACGTCAACCTCAGGCGACGAGACAATTAGCAATATACCCTAATCGGGATAGGGGGATTAAGCGGCAAGAGTTGTTCTGTTGCCGCCGTAGTTTGGATGTCGGCAATCGTCGCGCCACCTTCCGCACGCTTGATCGCCTTCAATTTGTGCGCGTCGGATACTGACGGCTCTTTGCTCTTGCTGCCACAGGTCATCCTCAAAATGAGCCTGTCACAGAAATTATCGTGTCTCATTCCAGGGGTGCAGTCCAGTCCAGCACTGTCACCGTAATTCCGATCCGATCAGGCTGCGAGTGCAACGGTCTTGCGTCGGCGATACGTCATGTAGCCGACACCAGCGAAGCCCAGGATCATCATTGCCCAGGTGGAGGGTTCAGGAACGCCGCCGACCGCTATGTTTCCAACTCCACCAGTAAATAAAAGGTCCAGCGGACCCTGATTGCCAAAGGCTGGATCGAAACTAATGATCGGGTCAATGAATGCGAACTGGGTGTCGGTGCCGCCACCAATGCCGAGGGTGTTTGCATCGACGAACAAGTTCATTTGGATATTGTAAATTGTGCCATTCGTAAGCGTAAATGGCGTGCTGAACGAAGTGGACGATTGCTGCGTGCCGCAGCCGCCATGGGTTGAGCCGCATGCTTCACCCAGCAAGACGGTCCCGTACGAACCTCCTTGAAAATAAGCACTTACTTGATTGGGGGTCGAGATGGCGTTCGAAACACCGCCGCTCCCAGTTATCAGAACATGGATTTCGGGGTTAGGACCGTTGTATTGGAAGTAATAACCTCCGAAGGCATACGCGGCCATCAACCCTTGCCCATTTACCGACACGTCGGCCCTGAATGAAGGTTGGGTGCTGACCGTTGTTACGACGGTTCCTTTACCCACCCCGTTGTCCAACGTCAGCACATCGTCGAACAGGTCTTGGCCATTTTGAAAGTGCCGCGGATTATTCAGGCCATCGGCAAGTTGCGGAAGCATCCAGCCGTTTGGCAAGACGCTTGCTGGCGATAACGTGGCGCCGATCAATACAAAGGTCACGGCGGTAGCTAATGTCGCGCTAATGCGCTTACGCATATGAGGTCCCCCGAATACAAATGAGGATTGAAATGGCTGAGGAGTGAAATGGCCGCAAATTATGAATGAGAGCCTAAGGTTCCCCTTGGGACCTTACAAGCGGTATTTGTCAGCTAACGTGAATAAAGGCGGTCTCACCTGTTTGGGTGAGAGTTAGGGGGCGTTACCTCGAACTATAAACCCAACAGATGAGACCGTGAGTTGATTGCTGCTTCCACGGTGTGCGATCCGCTTGGTGTAGGTCGCGGAGGATGGGCGCGGCACGCCGGCAAAGATCGAGATCACCGAGGCGGCGCGCGGGACGATGCAGTAGGCAGAAAACCGTCACGGTCCCGTGGGCTTCTTGCCACGACCAGTTACCAGCCATTCCGGGTCAACCCGGCAGATAATGTAGAACCGGCCAATCAGATGATGGGGCATCAAGCTCCGGGTCTCATATTGTTTGTATTTGTCCTGTGGAATACCTATGGCTTCGGCGATTTGCCATTGCTTCATGCCGCTGGCGGTTTTGGATTTTGTGACGCGCAGGATGAACCCTTGCTTATATTCGAGTTCTGTTTCTGACTCTGCCATGCGGACAGAATGTCCTAAAGACATTACGCTGTCTAACGGCATTCTGTGCGGCCAGCGCGAAGGCGACGCCAATGCCGCGACGGAAACCGGCCAAGTTTTTCGGATCGTTCGGTAGGGAGGTTCAATTGAACAGATTAATTACGGTGACAGTGCACTTAATCGCCGCAGGCGAAGTGCAATTGAGTGCACTGTCACCGTAATTCCCCAAATCAGCAAGCTCCCCCAGCGATAAAGGCAGTTAAATGCACTGTCACCGTAATTGCTGCGGTTATAGATCGGCCTAATGCTTCGGCAGTTCGTGCTGCGTGGTTGTCTCACTGCCGTCTACCGGACCAGCGCCGACAGCATTCTTGGCATCGCAAAGCGCTTCTGGGACCTCATGCCTGTCAGGCGAGATCAGAAGCTGTTTCCGCATCTCGGCGAGGCGGGCACGGCAGTATTCGCGGTACAGGAGATCGAATATGGCGGGCATGATCTAACCTCGTTTGTTTGATCTGCACCAATTCCAATTCCAAGCTATCATTTTTCTTGGGGCCGAAGATGTGAACTAGATCACAGCCTGTCCCTCTTGAGCTTTCTCCGCCCCAGTGATGAACCTTGGCAGAAACTCGCGAACCTGGCTGCGGTTCAATGCCCGCATGACGTCAACCTCAGGCGACGAGATCGCTGATGTGTCCCCCGTGGGGTCACTGCGAGCTTTGACGGAGCAATAAAGCCCCATAAAGTTCGATCAGATCGATTTGACCGTCATCGGTCGGATGGCCCGTCGTCCCTTCGCGGTAAGCTTTGCTTGCTCAGAGGCAATTGGAGGATATTTCGAATGGCTGACGCTCGATGCAGCTGCGGTGCAGTCACGCTCTCGCTTCCAAAAGAACCATCCAAGCTGGTCGTTGCTTGTCACTGCATCGACTGCCAACGCCGAACCGGCGCGCCGTTCGGTGTAGGCGCTTATTACCCCGCTGATGTTGTCACCATCTCAGGAACCTCAAAGGAGTTCACGCACGCCGCCGCAAGCGGCGGGAAAATCCATAACTATTTTTGTCCACAGTGCGGCTCAACAGTCTACTGGAAACTCAGCAATCTGCCCGCGCTGATCGCCGTTGCAGTCGGCGCGATGGCAGAACCAAAATACCCAGCCCCCGTCATATCGGTTTTCGAACAGTCGAAACATGATTGGGTTCAAATTAATGGTGCCGTGGAGCACTTCCGGCAAAGCAGCCCCCAAAAAAATTCAAACTGAGACACCACTGACCTACGACGCGCGCGGGCGCAACGTCGGGAGGGGTCACGACGAGCCGCCAGCCGTCGACCTGCCACTTTTTCCCGTAGAAATACGGAGAAGAACAGAATCGGCTTGTGAATTCGGAACGAGAGAATTTTAATCTTGGTCCCGGGAATTTCATCACGCGCGTAGTTTCATTCACCCGGTAGGACCCCGCTCGGCGGTACCAGCGGGGTTCTATTTATTTCGGCGTCTGATGCCTGGTCGCAGCGCTTCTTTGATCCAATCATCTTGCCGGATGGACGCAAGCTCAAGACGCTGCGCGATGCCGCCGCCTACATCACCGAGTTGCCGAAGGCGGAGCACGATGCCGAGGAATGGCAAACCGCGATGGAGGTGCTGCTGCTGGTCGCCGAGCGTGACGGGCCGGAGATGATGGCGTGGATCGGAATGATGCGGGCGCTGAACCGTCGCACCGGATTACGGTGACAGTGCTGCGTAATTCTAAATTGGACATTCGCGTCAGTGATGTGTCGCGGCTTCAGGTCGCCCGGTTCAGTGCGATTTGCTATGCTCTGCATTTCGGCAAGGGAGGCTCGGTATGCCTGTAACCGTCGGTGCACACCATCTCACGGTGTTCACACGCAACATGGACCGTTTCATTCGCTTCTACGAAGAAGTCTTCGATGCAGAGACCAAGTTCGATCTCTCCGAGCCCGGTCCCGGTGGCGGCACTATTCGTCACTCGCTTATCGACCTTGGAGAAGGCTTCGCCCTCCATCCGTTCCAAATGCCGGAACAAACGGGGTATGAAGACGGCTCGATGCAGATGGGGAAGAGAGGTCACATAGATCATCTCGCGCTGAAGGTAGACGATGAAGTGCGCTTACAAGAAATCAGACGACGTCTGGTGAAGGCTGGCGCGTCGGATGGGACCATTACGGATTTCGGCGCCATCCGTCTCGTTACCTTCAGGGATCCGGATGGAATGGAGGGCGAGGTCGCACGGTGGACCGATTGCAAACGCGTGCTCGGCTTTAATGAACGCAAGCAGGAGATTTGGCCAGATTAACAACCGGTCACAGCATCCAGATTGCGCCGCTGATCGAGCATTTCGGCACCTGCCCGGTTTGCGGCGCGCTGGTTCGACATGCGTGACTTCGGCCAGGTTATAGCGCACGCCATGACGCCGAGATCGAGACCATCGAGGATGATGGCCGCCGCGCTGCGGTGAACTAACCGACTGCCGTTACGGTGACACTTAACCTTCGCCCTCCGCATTCGGCTTGAGCTTGAGGGGGAACACGACGCATCAATTAGATGGTCGCGACCTTATTCCGATTGAGACAGACTTAGCAGCTTAACAAGCCCTGCGCTTAACCCTCTTTCGGCGCCTTGGCCCGCATTTTCATTTCGGAATTACGGTGCACCCACGCCGGCAACCCTCGGTCGGATCCGGCAACCCTCGGTCGGATTAAGTGCACTGGCACCGTAATCCCCCGGCCAACCCGCCCTGAAGGCCCTGTGCCGGGGTCAAACAAAAGAACGATCCCAGCGCTAAGGGGGGCAGCGGGCTGGGACCGTTCAGGTCGGGGCTGCCCCGGCGGCGGGGCACCCGACTATCCAAAGAGTTCTGTCGTCTCAAAAAGTTCCCGATCCAGGAAAGCTGAACAACCGTTAATGGAACCGGAACGAAAGTCCTCATCGCGGAATTGTTGATGCGAGACCGTCGCCCGCCGTCAATGAACGGCGCATGTCGCGGATAGCCAAAGGTCTTCGGACCCGCTGTTCAAGAGCGCTCGCGCAAGATAGCCAAAGGCGACGGTCTCCGTCTGATCTGCAAGCAGGAAGAAGGCCCTCGATATTACTGTCGGGGCGTCGTTGAGTCGTGCGCGCTGGAGACCTTTATGCGAAAGACTGTTGAGCGAAACACTGTTGAGATTGACTCCCGACACAGTCGCGCGATCGTTCAAAAGATTGGCGAAAGACTACGAGCGTCGATACAGGAAGATCGAGAAATACCCGCGAACTTCAAAATGCAAATCGATCGACTTCGGGAGTTAGAAGACGAGACGAAGCCCAGAGGTTAAGTCACGTCCGGTTCGGGTCGGCTCCTCTCTCACGACGCCTCTCTGAACACGACTGCGCACTGTGCGGCGCGGATATCGCGGGCGGCTTCCAGCTCCGGGTTCAGAAAGCAAAATGGCCGCAGATTGCTCCGCGGCCCACCGGATAAAAAAATCGTCTGTAATAAAATCCTCTAGCTCCGGTGCGACTTACGTTGTAGCGCAAATCCCCTCGCGATTTGATCCGGGAGACTACGGATGCCTCTACGTCGATCCAGCAGGAGCGGCTAGGACGCGTTATTTCGCGTCCCCTGTGAATTTCCTGCATGATCGTTAGGCGACGCTCAGCGCCATCTTGTTCTGCGAAGCCGACGCCGGCGAAGCCGAAGGATCATCATGGCTTAGGAATCATCATGGCCTAGGAATTACGCAGGAATTACGGGGAATTACGGTGACAGTGCACTTAATCTGCCGCTAGCGAAGTGCAATTGAGTGCACTGTCACCGTAATTCCTAATCGGGATCCGGAACCATGGTCCAGATTAAGATGGGCGCTCGACAGCCGTCCAAGGAATTCGCACAATAAGTTGCTCAACCCGTTTTTTGGGCTGGACGCTTCGCGACTGGGGTCGCCGCGCTTGTGTGCGGTCGGCCACCGCGATGCCAACCCCGCCGCCTGCTGTTCGGTGATCTGGAGCATGTCACCCGTGAAACGCTGTCTCGCCGCTTTCGCAATCGCCGCCAGCCTGTTCGCACCAGTTGCGCAGGCCAACGATGCCTTGGAAGCCAAGGTGCGGGCCTACGTTCCGGTCGTCTCCCTCGCCAAAGTATGTGACTTCAGGATCAATGACGCCACCTCGGATGACCACCGCGCCATGCATGAAGCGGTGAAAACCGATCCGAACGCCAACAAACTCGCCTACCGCCTCCATTATGAAACGCAGACGGCCTACATCAAGGCCCGCGACGGAGGTCAACGGGTCGCCTTCTGCAAGGACTTCATCGCAGCCAACAGCCAATACGCCAAGGCGCGCTTCACCGCCGTGGTCGAGGACCACATGAGCGACGTCAGCACTAGTGTGCAGAAAGCGATTGCCCACAACGTCTGCGGTGCGCCCCCCGTCAAGCTGTCCAAGGCCGACTGGAAGCCGTACGCGCTCATCAAAAAGATGCTTCAGATCGAGCAGAAGTTGGCCAAGGAAAAGGCCGAGACGAACGGCTGGAACGTCACCGAGGAAACGACGGCGGTCACGGAACAGTTCTGCGCGGCGGTAAACAACCGATGAGCATCACCGCCCCCAATTGTCCGAGGCCCGCTGATGCGACTTTGCGCGGCCCCGGTGGCCCTCTGGGGGGCTAGCGCCACTCCTCTCTCGCTCCCGCTGGAGCGCGGCACCTTCCGTGCCGGGCTGTTCGGGCAACACTTGGATTTCAGAGCGCATCATGCGCAGTCAAGCTTAGAGCTTAGTGACGCTCATCACAGTCTGAGGAGCTGATCTCCCTTAACGTCCTCGCATCATCAACTGACGGGATCGCTTATTCGAGGAAGGGAGGAAGAGCTGTGGGCGCATTCACGAGCGAACTGACGGTTACGCATCTCTCCGGTAACGATACGCATGGCTGGCGCTTATGGCGCTTGGCAGAGCCCCTCATCTATGAGGTCGGAGGCCGCGGCTCCGGTCGCGTCATCCTCGTTTCGAAGGGCTTCATCACCGACGGTCCATCCATTCCACGATTGCTGTGGTCGATCCTACCAGTTTGGGCAAGCTGGAGCCGCGCGGGCGTCGTTCATGACTACCTGTGCTACCTAATCGCGCTCAACAATCCCCATCCTGAAGCGCCGACGCGCGACCATGCCGACCGAATTTTCTTCGAAGCCATGGAGCTCCTCAACGTCGGCTGGGTTCAGAAGTACCTGCTCTACTGGGGCGTACGCCTTGGGACTTGGTATAACATAAGGACCACCATGATCGACCACAACACCACCCCCAACGCTACGCAAGTAGTTAGGCGGTAGCGTCGATGCCCGTACTTGCTTCCGACGTTGTGGCCGGTGCGCGGCGCGAGGTGCTGCCGCTGATTCCTGGCCCGGGGATTCCGGTGACAGTCCAGCACTGTCACCGGAATTTAAGTGCACCGTCACCGGAATTCGGAATTAGTCCGGAATTACGTCTAAACCTTAGGTTAGGTTGTCTGGCGTTCAAGGCACCTTGATCCCGGCACGCTCGATCACGCGTGCGTACCCTGCGCGCTCCTTGGCGAGCGCCTCGGCGTAGGCCGGACCGGGCAGTTCGGTCTGGAGTACACCAAACTTTTCGAGTGCGGTGCGGACTTCGGGGATCTTGCCGACCGCGACAAGCTCTTCAATGAGCTTCTTCACGATGTCGGGCGGCATATTGGCGGGGCCGACCCAGCCGAATGCCGGCATCAGTTCGAAGCCCGGCAGGGTCGCGGCCGTCGGCTGTATCTCCTTGGCGAGCGGATAGGGCCCAGGCGACGTGATCGAGATGGCACGCAGCTTGCCGCCTTTCACCTGCTCGTATGCCACGGCGAAGTTGTCGCAGGCGAGCTTGATCTGACCACCAATCAGATCCTGGATGCTGATGTTTGATGCGCGGTAGGAGACGGCCGTCATCTTGAGTCCCGCGGCGTCCTCCAGCATCGCGCCGCAGATATGCTGCGTCGTGCCGGGGCCGGATGTCGCATACGGCGTCTCCGGGTTCGCCTTCAGCCAGGCGATCAGCTCCGCCATGGTGTTGGCCGGGACGGATGGGTTGACGAGCCAGATGTTCGGCTGTGCCGCCATGCCATAGAGGTAGGTGAAGTCTTTCTCGACGTCGTAGGGGATCTTGTCCTTGATCAGTATCGGATTGATGGCGATTCCACCGGAAGTCGCCACCGCAACAGTGTAGCCGTCCGGCGCCGCGCGCGTCGTCGCGTGCAGGCCGTTGACCCCGCCCGCACCGGCCTTGTTCTCGACGACGAACTGCTGGCCGAGCCGCTTCGTCAGTTGCTCTGCAAAAATGCGCGCCATGACGTCCGTGTTGCCGCCGGCAGCGAACGGCACGATGATCGTCACGGGCCTCGATGGCCACTTTTCTTGCGCCATGGCAGCGCCGGTGAACAAGCCGAGCGTCACGGCCACTACAGCGAGTCTTGCGAGAATACGGGACAGCATTTCGTTCTCCGGTCTCTGACGAGTTGCATTGCAGCAAGAAAGTCGGTCAGCCCGAGGATCGACCGGTCGTTCCGAAGGATATTTTGCCAGACGTAAATATGTCAATGACAGGCAGGATTTCGAACCCTTCCCGTGGTCCTTTGGGTCCGAGAGGTGGAATTCACAGGGGGCGACTCTCGCTAATCCTTCAACTCTTGACGATAACCTTATTGCGGATTGAGACAGTCTTAAGCGGAAAGCTCCACAAGCGCTGCGTCACCCCTCCTTCGGCTTCTTCGCCCGCATCTTCATCTCGCGATACCGCGCCGCCCCGCCCTCGCGGTTGCTCTGCGGACTGCGCTCCACGGCCA
Source organism: Bradyrhizobium sp. AZCC 1610 (assembly GCF_036924515.1). NCBI lineage: Bacteria > Pseudomonadati > Pseudomonadota > Alphaproteobacteria > Hyphomicrobiales > Nitrobacteraceae > Bradyrhizobium > Bradyrhizobium sp. AZCC 1610. Next base: position 3,338,387 of record NZ_JAZHRR010000001.1, read on the forward strand.
TCGCGTCATCGGGCACGTCCTTGGTGATGACGGAGCCCGAGCCGATATAGGCGCCGTTGCCGATTTTCACCGGGGCCACCAGCGACGAGTTGGTGCCGATGAAGGCGCCGGTGCCGATCGTGGTCTTGTGCTTGAAGAAGCCGTCGTAGTTGCAGGTGATGGTGCCGGCGCCGAGATTGGCGTTGGCGCCGACATGGGCGTCGCCGACATAGGAGAGATGGTTGACCTTGGCACCCGCCTCTAACGTCGCGGCCTTTGTCTCGACGAAATTGCCGATCCGAACGCCCTCGCCGAGCGAGGTGCCCGGGCGCAGGCGCGCATAGGGACCGACGGAGGCTTTCTTTCCGATCGAGGCCTGCACGATGTGCGAGAACGAATGGATCACCGCGCCGTCGGCGATGGTGACGCCGGGGCCGATCACCACGAACGGCTCGATGGTGACGTCGCTGCCGAAAATGGTATCGGCCGCGAGATAGATTGTCTCCGGCGCGATCAGCGTCACGCCGGCATCGAGGGCGGCCTTGCGCAGCCGCGCCTGCATTACCGCTTCGGCTTCGGCGAGCTGCGCCTTGTTGTTGATGCCGCGCACTTCGTCTTCGCTGGTTTCGATCACGACGGCCTCCAATCCCATTTCCCTGACAATAGCGACGGCATCGACCAGATAATACTCGCCCTTGCTATTGGCGTTGCCGATCCGGTCGAGAATTTCCAGCGCGCGGTGGCCATCGAACGCCATCACGCCGGCATTGCACAGCGTCACCTTGCGCTCTTCTTGTGTCGCATCGGCATGTTCGCGGATCGCCATCAGGCGGTCGCCCTCGAGCAGCAGCCGGCCATAGCCGGTCGGATCCGCGGCACGGAAGCCGAGCACGGCAAGGGCCGCGCCTTTTTCCAGCGGCGCGCGCAGCCGCGCAAAAGTCTCAGCCGAAATCAGCGGCGTGTCGCCGAACACCACCAGCAAATCGTCGGCGCCGCGCGCGATCGCCGCGCGGGCGGCCAGCACGGCATGCGCGGTGCCGAGGCGCTCGGCCTGAATGAAGGTTGCCGCATCGGAGCGGATGCGCGCAACCTCGTCGGCGACCGCCTTGTGGTCCGGCCCGATCACGACCGCGAGCGAGGCGCCCTCGCCGTGCGGGGCCGCGTCCAGCACATGCGCGAGCAGCGACTGGCCGGCGACGGGGTGCAGCACCTTCGGCAGGGAGGATCGCATGCGCGTGCCCTCACCGGCCGCAAGCACGACAGTCAGGCTGGATCGAGCGGTCATTGTGGTCCTCAGAGTCTGACTCAAAAAGCAGCCAATGAAATCGAGCACTTTCAGTTGGCTCGTCATGCCCGGCCTTGTGCCGGGCATCCACGTGTTCATTCCCGTCGAGCAGGAAAGACGTGGATGGCCGGGACAAGCCCGGCCATGACGGAAAGTATCGGGCGAACGGCTTTCCCGGCCGTCTTTAATTGTTTTCCCCCGGAGATCAAACCGATTCGCCGCCCCGAAAACGTCCGGATTCAAGTGGCCGGCGCTTTTCCTGTTAATGTTTGCCCCGTGATTCGGCGGGGCCTTGAGGAGGGCCAGGGGCGCTTGGCCAAAAAACCAGACCATCTCGCGGACTTCGAGGCGGATGACACCGGTGGCGTGCTGAGCAACCTGTTGGCCGAGGAAGACGAGCTTGACCGCCGCGCGCTGTGGCGGCTGGGGTCTTGGGGCGTCGGCGCGATCGCTGCGGTGATTCTGGCCGTGATGGCCAACCAGTCGTCGCTCGGATTGAAGCGGGAACAGGTCGCCGCCGCCGATCTGACGCGGCAGGCGCAGCAGGTCCAGCTGGTCGCCAGGGAAACCCAGAACGAGGCGCGGCGGCTTGCCGCCGCCATCGATACGCTCAATAGCGATCGCGACCGGCTGTATTCCCGGGTCACCGGTCTGGAACAGGGGCTCGACTCCGTCACCGGGGCCATCGCCCGGCAGGGTTCCGCTGCGGCTTTGCCGCCGGTGGCCAATGCGGAACCGCAGGCCGCCCAGAACCCGCAGCCGTCGCCAGCCGTAGCACCAGTAGCAACCACCCAACCCACGGCGCCCGCCGCCGGCAAATCCACCAGCGCCACCGCCGCGGAGCCCGGCCCGACGGCGGCTTCCTCCGTCGCAAAGGATGCCACGAAGACCGACGCCGCCAAAGCGGATAGCGCCAAGCCGGAAACCGGAAAGCCGGAAGCGGCAAAGGCCGACATCGCAAAAGCGGACACCGTCAAGCCGGAGCCCGCAAAACCGTCGCCTGCGACGCCGCTGATAGCTGCGCAGTCGATGATGGCCCCGCCCGATCCCGCCGCCGGCAAGCTGATCGAGCCGGGCAAGGCTCCCAACCCTGTCATCGCAAGCCCGATTCCTGACGTCGTGGCGTCGGCGCCATCGGCGACCGATGCGGAAGCCGACGATGACACTGCGCCAAAAGTCTCCCTGCAGCGAACCGAGTTCGGGGTCGACCTTGGCACCGCCAATTCGGTGAACGGCCTGCGCGCGCTGTGGCGCGGGCTGTTGAAATCGAGATCGAACGCCCCCCTGACGGCGTTGCGCCCGATCATCGTCATCAAGGAGAGCACCAATGGCCTCGGCATGCAGCTTCGCCTGGTCGCCGGTCCGCTGCACGACGCCGGCGCCGCCGCCAGGATCTGCGCCGTCCTGACCGAAAACAACCGCCCCTGCGAAACCACGATCTTCGACGGCCAGCGGCTGTCGTTGAAATCCGATGACCCGCCACCCACGGCTGCCAAGCCGCCCCCGCGCCGGCGTGACATCGCCAAGCGGGCGGCGGTGGTTGTCGAGGAGGCGCCGAGGAAACCGGAAGCGCCGCCACCGGCAGCGCAGACGACAACGCAGACGACAACGCAGTCGACATTGTCGTCCTTCTTCAACCGAAGAAGTTCGCAATAATCTTTTTGACTACAGCGTGTTACGCGGAATTTTTTATCCACCTTCTCACTGCAGGCGAACGCTTGTCCCGGCAGCCAATCCCGACCATATTGCGCCGATGAAAAAATCCCCGTTCCGGCTTACGCCCTATCAAGTGCAATTCCTGTTGGTGGTCGGCTTCGTCACCGTCGGCTACGCGCTCTATCTGCGCTACCTCGCGGTCGAGTTCTCACCCGTTGCACTGGCCTGCGACGCCGGCCTGCAGACCATGCTGTGCAAGTCGCGGACGCTCGCCACCTATTTGTTCAAGAATTCGGTGTTCGGCATCACCGCGCTTGTGATCGCGACGCTTCACGTCATGCGGCCGTCAATCGTGCTGTTGACCGGCGGGCTGATCGCAGCGGGATTCGGGATCGTGCTCTACAATATCGCGCTGTCGGGAATTGCGATCGGCCTGCTCATTTTGGGATTTGCACGGCCCGCGCCCGCCACAGCGTGAGCGCCAGCAGCAGATAGAGGGCGCAGGTCCACATCGCCTGCCAGTTCTGGTTGCCCTCGTTGAATCCAATGAATAGCGCGGCTGCGACCAGCAGGCCGGCAAAAGCGGATTCGGCGATCGGGCGCACGCCCTCTTTCGGCCGGTTGAGCAGCATCAAGGCCGCGAACGGCACCACCGCCATGGTCAATGAGGCGAACGGAAAATCGCGGTAGCGCGGATCGAACGTAAAGCCGAGCGCGGTTTCCGCCGCGATCAGCGTGGTGACAACGAGCACGAGACCCAAAAGCGCCGTCAGCACCGATTTGGTCCGGCCGCCGCGCGGTCCGAGCAGTTCGAGGAATGTCGGCAGCGACCGGCCCGACATCGCGGCGTTCGCGCACAGCATCGGTGACGCAATGGCGGCTGCCAGCAGCGCGCCCCATTGCAGCCAGCCGCCTGCCCCGTAGCTCTCGTAAAACATCTTGTCGGCGGCGACCCCGAGCAGCATGCCGGCGGTCGTCGCCGAGGTCCCGACCGCGATCCAGGAGGCCAGCCCGGGCTTCCACGGCCGCCGCCGCAGCGTCAGCCAGCCCGCCAGGAAGACGAAGGCGCTGAGCGCCATCCCGGATCCCATCTGCAGTTTCCAGAACGGATAATTGCTGATCGGCTCGCCGGGCGGATATTTCACCGCCCGCTGCGCGTCATCGATCAGGCCCCAATAGCCGCCGACCGTGCCCTCGAGCTGGCGCTTCCATGGCTGGTCATAGGCCTCGATCAGGTTGACGCGAAACTTTTCGCGCTTGGCGAGGTCGAGGATTTCGGACACCACGCGCGCCTGGTTGGTGCGCGACGGCAGCGCGCCCTCGCGCATCCTGCCCGCGCTCGGCCAGCCGGTTTCGCCGATCAGGATTTCCTTATTTGGAAACGCCACCGCCATCCGCTTGCGGATATCGTCGACATGGCCGGCGGCGTGTTTGGCGCGCACCGGCATGTCTTCCCAGTACGGCAGGATGTGGATCGTGACGAAGTCGACGGCGTCGTAGACTTCACGGTTGCGCAGCCAGAATTCCCAGACATCGGCATAGGTGACCGGCACGGTGACCCGCGATTTCACCGAGCGGATATGGGCCGCAAGATCCGACGTCGTCATCTCGCCGCGCAACAGCACCTCGTTGCCGACCACCAGCGCGGTAATGACACCTGGGTGTTCCTTGGTCAGCTCGACCGCAACCGAAATCTGGGCGAGGTTCTTGATCCGGTTGCTTGAAAGCCAGATCCCCTGGATCACCTTCAACCCCACCTTGGCGGCCAGGGCCGGAACCTGATCGAGCCCGTTCTCGATCGAATAGGTCCGCACGCAGTCGGTGATCTTGGCGAGCTGCGCCAGATCCTGCGCGATCTGTTCAGGGAGGATTTGCGTGGTCGGAATCAGCGGCGTCTGGGCGCCGCGGAACGGCGCGTAAGAAACGCATTGCAGTTTTGCGTTGGGATCGATCGGCGCGCGCGCAAGCGTAATCGGCGTGGCCAGCCACCACCAAAGGGCCGCGATCATACCGAGCGATGAAAGGAGAAGCGCCAGCGGCGTACGAAGAGAAATCGGTTCCATCCTCCGGGCGGGGACCGTCGATTACCCGTTCATCGGCGTTCTGCCAAGATGCATGGTGGCCCTATTGCGCCTCAGCCCCTGCGGCAGTTTCACCACCGCTATGATAAAGTTGTGACTTTGCTGGACAAAATCTGAAATACCCGTCATGTGAATCGCCTGATATGTCCGCCGCATTGGGGACCTATTTGGGCGGCAACAAGCCAGATCACCACACCAGCCGCGCGCGCGGCTGGAAACTAATCGGGGAATGTATGCGTCGACGGGTGCTTGATCCAAGAGTTGCGGTTTTGAGGCGCTTCGCCGCTGCCGGCCTGGCCCTCCTGATTGGATCGGCTGGAGCGTTTGCCCAGAGTGGCAGCCCGACCCCGCAGGATCAGTCCGGCAAGACGCCAGCCGACAAGGCCGCCGACGTCAACAAGGACAACCAGCGCAAGGCCGACGAATTCGTCGAGGCGGCTCAGGCCATCAACGGCCCGGGTGGAAACCCCGAATGCGTCTGGCTCGGCCGCCGGGTGGTTCGCCTGATGTGGCGCGACGACCTGGATACCGCGTTCCGGCACCTCGATCTCTATGACCGGTTCGGCTGCCCCGGCGGCCATGTCCAGGCGGCCTTCCGCTGCCTGACCCGCTTCGGCGGACAGATCGATCCCAAAGTGGCCGAAACCCTCGACAGCCGCATCCACGTCTGCTGGATCAATCCGGGCGCCCAGCCCCAAGCTGCCGCGGCAAGCCCCGCACCAGCGGCGCCTGCGACCGCCGGCAACGCGACGCCTGCGCCCGCCGCTTCGCCCTCGCCGGCTCCCGGCGCAGCACCTGCCTCGCCGGCAAAATAGACGCCGGCATTCAGGATACGTTCAGCGGAACGATCCTATTTATCCGGCGTTTGGATTGGCCGCGAAAAGCGCCGTCCTTAAAAAAGTCATGGCGTCATACCAGTTGTGAAATCACAGGGCAGGACTATCCTTATGATGCCGCCGTGTCGGTCGAGCCCAGGGGACGGGTTCGCTTTCCTTAAATCGCAGCCCCGTATGGTTTAGCCCCCGATGCGTGCCGTCGTCGCCGTTCTGCTGTTTGTGACCGCAGCTCACGCCGGGCTGTGGGGCCTGTTCCGGGAAAAGCAGGCGGCCCCTGATTTCAGAGGCATTCTCCCAAGCGTCTCCTATGCACCGTTCGAGGGCAGCGCCCATCCGGACGTCGACAATATTCCGCAGATCGAAAAGATCCGCGCCGACTTGAAGAAGCTGTCGACGATCACGCGCGCGATTCGTCTCTATTCTTCGACCGGTGGTGTCGAACTGGTGCCGCCGATCGCCGCAGAGTTCGGCCTGAAGGTCACCGTCGGCGCCTGGATCGACAAGAATTCCGATCGCAACAAGCGCGAGATCGAGGCGGCGATCACGCTGGCCAAGCGCAACAGCAACGTCAACGGCATTGTCGTCGGCAACGAAACCATTTTCCGCGGCGAGCAGAAGATCGACGACCTGATCGAGCTGATCAAACAGGTCAAGAAATCCGTCAACGTCCCGGTGACGACAGGCGAAATCTGGAACATCTGGCGCGACAATCCGGAACTGGCGTCCTCCGTCGATTTCATCGCCGCGCACGTGCTGCCCTATTGGGAAAACTTCACCTCCAAGCAGGCCGTCGATCAGGCGGTTGCGATGTTCCAGCTGCTGCGTGACCAGTTTCCCGGCAAGCGGATCGTGATTGCCGAATTCGGCTGGCCGAGCGCCGGCTATAATTTGAGAAACGCCGACCCCGGCCCCTTCGAGCAGGCCTCGGTGCTGCGCAATTTCGTCACCCGCGCCGAAGCCATCGGCATCGACTACAACATCGTCGAGGCGATCGATCAGCCCTGGAAATTCTTCGAAGGCGGCGTCGGACCCTATTGGGGCATTCTCGATGCGTCCCGCGAACCGAAATTCGCGTGGACCGGCCCGATCGCGAACGAGAACTACTGGAAGCTGGCTGCGATCGCGCTTCTGGTCGGCATCCTGATGTCGCTGCCGATCCTGCGGCTCGAGCAGCCGACCATCATGCAGGCCCTGATGCTTTCAGCCGCGGCCAACGGCGTCGGCGCCTGGGCTTCCACCGTATTCGCCTACTGGGCCGGGCACTATTTCGTGTTCGGCTCGGCGTTTGCGTTGACGCTTGGCCTGATCCTGCTGGTGCCGCTGGTCCTGATCGCAATGGCGCGCATCGACGAAATCGCGGCGATCGCCTTCGGCCGCGGTCCGCGCCGGCTGATCACCAAGAGCGCTCCGCTGGCGCCAGCCACCATCGGCGAGAACGTCGTCTTCCCGAAGGTCTCGATTCACATCCCCGCCTATTTCGAGCCGGTCGAGATGCTGAAGCAGACCCTCGATGCGGTGTCGCGGCTCGACTACCCGAACTTCGAATGCGTCTGCATCATCAACAACACGCCCGATCCGGAATTCTGGCAGCCGATCCAGGACCACTGCCGCGCGCTTGGTGAGCGCTTCAAGTTCATCAACGCCGAGAAGGTGCAGGGCTTCAAGGCCGGCGCGCTGCGCATCGCCATGGAACGCACAGCGGCAGACGCCGAGATTATCGGCATCATCGATGCTGACTATGTCGTGCACCCGGACTGGCTGAAGGACCTCGTGCCCGTGTTTGCCGACCCACGGGTCGGCCTGGTGCAGGCGCCGCAGGAGCATCGGGACGGCGACCGCTCGCTGATGCACTACATCATGAACGGCGAATATGCCGGATTCTTTGACATCGGCATGGTCCAGCGCAACGAACACAACTCGATCATCGTCCACGGCACGATGTGCCTGATCCGCCGTTCCGCAATGGACATGGCCGGCGGCTGGTCCAGCGACACCATCTGCGAGGACACCGATCTCGGCCTGACCATCCAGCAGCAGGGCTGGCTGACGCACTATACCAACGTCCGCTATGGCGAGGGTCTCCTGCCCGACACCTACGAAGCGTTCAAGAAGCAGCGCCACCGCTGGGCCTATGGCGGCTTCCAGATCGTCAAGAAGCACTGGCGGCGGTTTATGCCCGGTGCGAGCCGGCTGACACCGGACCAGCGCCGCGAATTTTCGCTCGGCTGGCTGAACTGGCTCGGCGCCGAAAGCCTCGGCGTGGTGGTGGCGATTCTCAACCTGATTTGGGTGCCGATCGTCGCCTTCGCCGACATCGCCATCCCCGATAAAATCCTGACACTGCCGATCATCGCCTCCTTCGTCGTCTCGCTGGTGCATTTCATCGCGCTCTATCGCCTGCGGGTGAATATCAAGGCCGGCCAGATGTTGGGCGCCATGATCGCGGCGATGAGCGTGCAATGGACGGTGTCGCGCGCCGTGGCCCAGGGCCTGATCACCGAGCATCTCGCCTTCGCGCGCACCTCCAAGGGCGGTCTGTCGCGGATGTCGATCGAATTCCAGGCGTTCTGGGAAGCCGTGATCGGCGTGCTGCTGCTGGTCGGCGCCGCCGTGCTGATCGTGACGAACGGCTACAAGCAGGTGCACGAGATCTATGTCTTCGCGGGCGTGCTGGTGCTGCAAAGCCTGCCGTTCCTCGCGGCGGTCGCGATCGCGCTTTTGGAAAACTCCCGCACCAATTCCTTCGCGTTCTGGCGGAACAGCGCGGTGCGGACGGCGGAACTGATCGGGCTGCGCCCGGTCAGCCTGCCGACCGTCGGCAGCCAGTCCCAGCCGGTTGCGTCGGAAATTCGCCGCGAGGTGAACTGACGATGGATGAACAGGCCCCCTGTCGCTTCAACAAGCCGTGCTAAGCGCCACGGGCACAAAGAAAATTCGCCTTGCGCGACTGCCGCTTTTGTCGCGCCGGCACTATTGACCCGCAGGGGCCCGCCCCCTACACAGCGCGGCAAGTGAGCGCGTAGCTCAGGCGGTAGAGCACGTGACTTTTAATCATGGGGTCGTGGGTTCGAGTCCCACCGCGCTCACCAAACGAAATCAAATACTTAGCAACAAAATACCGGCTTCAGAATAGAGCCGGTTTTTTGTTGTGCACACACCCTGCACACAAGCGGCGGGGGTCCGTCATGGATGACGCGGACACCATCGGCGCCTTGCTGGCTGCGTTCCTGGTCGCGGGCATGTTCGCCGCTTCCATTTGGAAACCCGCCGGCAAGTAAAGCAAAATGGCGGGATGTCAGACCGTGGGGGAAACGGCTCTGGCGCGGGGCTGGGGGCTAAAAGCGCCAGAGCCGTCCCTCAAGATGCGCCCCTTCGAGCGCCGAATCATCATGCCGGGATAAAGCGGCAAAACCTTGAGAGCGTCCCAGCGTCATCGAGCGGCATGCCCGCTAGCCGACGCCATAGGGCTTGTCGGGTCCTTACCCTCTTTCTCGGGCGTGGGATCGCGGTCGGGCTTCTGGCCGGTCGCTTGTCGATGATCGACTTGGCAAGCTGGTTGGGGTCCCTAGGGCGCTTGGGGTGGCTTTTCATCGGAACATTCCATGCGAGCCTTTTGATAGGCGCAGATTTGTATCTTGCCGGTCCATCGGTCGAATCGGTGCGCCACCGTGGTGCTGACGGGCGTCACCTCATACCGGAAAACAACCGCCATAGTCGCTGCGACGATGATGGCTCCCGCGAACACGGCCACTGCCACGGAGTTGTTCATCCCGCCGAATATGCGCTCCGGAGCACCCGTTTTCCAGCCCGGAAGTCTGCCACAATCAAACTGACCCGCTACCAAAATACGGCCCCAGCGGGGCTTGGGGGCTGGGGCCGTAAAGGGATAAGCGCGTCTCCTGTGCCGAGAAACAAACTGGGTTCGGCACATTACCTAGATAGCAAATGGCAGATTACCTCGTACCTACTCTTTAGGGTGTCCAATCGGATCTTTTGAGGTGCCCCATTAGGCCGTTGTTCTGAGCCGGCGCGCATGGGAACGGGGAGGCAGCTAGGCGCGTTGATAGCGGCGCCAGTCAGTAGCCCCCGACTTGGCGCATTGGAATGGCGGCCCCAGTTATCGAGAGGGCTGGGGCCGTTTCACTCCGAAAACGAAAAGCCCGGCAACCGGCCGGGCGATCCGCAATATCCGTGCTCTTACTTCGCTGGTTGTTGCCCGGCTGGTGGTGTCGTTGGTGCCGGTGTCTCACCCCCGAACCAGCCACCAGTCCAACCAAGCAGCGCAAGAACAACGATAACGGCCGCGACAATGCCGGCGATGACCCGATTGTCCATGTCCCGCCTCCCTGTTTGCTGTGAATCTACGGCAACGCATCATGCAGATGATAGTTCAGCTACTTAGCCTGCGGGCACTGAACGCCGACAAGGTTCGGGAGTTTGCGGAAAGCAAAGGGCACCACTGGGGCCGGAGAAAGCTTAAGAGGGGACCAATGACCGTGCTCATCTACGTGGATACGAGCAAGCAGGTCGGAGACCCCGATCACCTCAAAGTCTTTGCGAATGCCGACGCCGCGGAGAAATGGTTCGAGGAAAACGACCCCGAAGGCGTGGCGTTTGAGTATGAGGTTCTTGGATGAGCGCCTCTCTACGAAAAGCCCGGCACTATGCCGGGCCAATCGAGAATATGCTTCCAATCTAGCAATAGCGAGATTGAACCACACGGCGTTCTCATTGTCGGTTCGGTTGCCGACTCCCACGGGAAAAATCGGCAAAGCCCGTTACCCGAGCCTTTCTTGGATCTTTGCCAACCGATCATCAATGCACCGCATAGGCGCGAGGCTAGATCGTTAGACAAAATCAGGCCCGCCAGCGTGAACCGGCGGGCCCTTGGTTGTCAGCGCCGGATCAGGCGCGTCAGTTCGCCCTCTCGGTTTCCAGCGCCAGCAATTCGGGCGCCACGGCGTTTTGATCCAGTCCAACCGCCATGTAGGAAAGCTTCGCCATCAGCTCGGCCGGCAGGATCAGCTTAATGGTCACGCTCTGGTAGCCGGGGCTTTCCAGGCTCGGGATCGTGAACACCAATCGACGGCAGGGCCCGAGCACGTCAATCCGTGCGATGTCGTGGCAGTACATATCGCAAGCTTGATCTATCAGCCGGTCGTTGTCCATCACGCCACAGCCCCTCTGGCGAATCCTCTGATTTCCTCCAGCAGCTTCTCCAGCGGCTCAACGTCGAACATCTCATCGTGAGTTTCTATAACGCGTACCCTGACTAACAAGCCGGCCTTCGTCGTTGGTTTGATCTTGAAGATTCTCTTGCCGATTTTTGCCGTCTTGATTGATGCTCGATTCCAGGCGTCCCAAGCCTTGTGATAACCGGTCTCAGTTGCGGCCACTTCCCAGATTTCGTTCCATTCCTTCCATCCCTTTTCGCTATCTACTGCAGCCCGGCAAGATTCATGGTTATTGGGGTCGATACCCATCTTCTCGCCTCTGATCCGATCGCAGTCCGAACTAAGCCGCCTCACATCCATCTTTAGTGACTGTTCGATTGCGAGCAACCGCTCAAACTCTTCGCCTAGCTTGAGGAGATCCGCCTCGGGATGTGGCCAGCCTGGAGGCAGCGGCGGCCGCTCGCCGCTATCAGCGTGGTTCAGACCGAGATCTTCTTTGGGCTGCCTCCAATCCACGCCCACCAGGTCCAATACGGCGGCCGCCCGTGTCGATGGCTGCGGGAGGTCGCGCCAATCGCCGTCACCGCGGAAATGCCAGCCGGCTCCCGCGTTGTCATAATAATCGTAACGCTCAGCGTCAGCACCCATGTCCGGCCACAACTCGCCGCAAAGGATGCGCCGCTCCATGAAGAGCCAGGAAGCATATGCCTCGAGCGCGCGCCGATCTGAGGTCTGCGTCATCGCTGGCGCAGTGGTGGGTACGGCGGCGATAGCCGCGGTCGATACGAACATATTCATTAGTGACCTCCTACTGACTGCAGCCCCGCTTCCGAGAATCCCTGAACCGCGGGTTGGTTCTGGCTCGTTTTTGACTCCCTGCCCTGCAGGAGCGTGGCTGGTTAGAATCACTGGAGGTGAGGACAATTGAACGGCGCCTGGGGCGCTCTGGCATATGGGCGTGTTTGTGGGTGGCGTGCTAAGCACGCGGTCAGCCTTGGGCATGGTCGCTTCCTTGCTTGGGGTTAAAGCCGGGCAGGATGTTTCCGCACTTGCCCGGCTTGCTATTTTATGACATTATAAATTTATGAAGTCAAGAATAAATAACGTCAAAAAATCCCGCGGCCGTCCTCCTGTGGAGAGCGAGGCCGTGACTGTGCGCATTACAACTGATGCACTGCGAGAAATCGACGACTGGCGACGATTGCAGGACGACCTTCCAGGCCGCCCCGAAGCCATCCGCCGGCTTGTGGAGCTAGGGCTGAAGGCGAAGGGGAAATAGCCAGTACTGGAGGCCTAAAATAGCAAAGCCCCACCTTACGGCAGGGCCTTGCGTATTAGACACTCGCGTCTCCAGTTGGGTTTCCCCAACACGACCAAAGCGACTCGGGCGAACCCGGTGGTGTAGTCGCAGTGATCACGTGAAACATATATGCCCGTACATTTACGAACAATAGGTAAAGCGCAGCCCAGCTACGCGGAAGAATGAGAATATTTGCGGAACAAATCCCCGAGAGGGAGGTGGGGCGAGTGTGGTGCTCGCCCCGGTATTCTTCCTCCTGCCAGTCTCAAACTGGAGACGCGAGTGGGATTCGAACCCACGAGGACACCACATCCTGCTACGGTTTTCAAAGCCGACCCGTTAACCACTCCGGCACCGCGTCACCCAAAAGATAGGGCCGCTACAGTGCAGAGTCCAACGAAGCAGGCGAGATTTTGTTATTCCCAATGCGGTTTCTTTTCCTTGACACTATTTTCGCGAATCAGCCGCCTGTCCCCTGATTCGCTCCCCTCCATTGACTCAACCGCCGCGAGAAGGTGGAATGGGGCTTTGTTGGGGAGTTGTGTTATGCGCTACGTATTCGCTCTTTTTCTATTATTCTGTATCAAGCCGGCATCAGCGTCGCCATGTTACTCAACCGCGCCGGATGGCTCATCCTACTTTTGCGCACTCGGTACCATTAATCTGGCGTCTGCTGAACCCGTCCATGTCGGGGACATCGTTGAACTAGTTGCGATCGTTGGCGGGCCCGGGCCTTTTTCTAACCCCACGCTCTGGGATTATGGCGTCTTCGACGGCCTCCTTATTTCGAGTGGTCCGGCCTCATTCACGTTTGAGGGCACATTCAACCAGGCCGGACTCTGGCCTCTTTTCATGACTTTCCAGGATGGTTACGGCAATGAAGGGTGTGCAGGGGGCGGGCCTCCCGGATGCGGTTCTTATTTAATTGAAGTTCTGCCAGCGGCACAGGTCACTCCCGTTCCCGAACCATCCACTTGGGCGATGCTGCTGATCGGGTTTGCAGGGGTTGGCTTCGCTGCTTTTCGGCGCAGACTTAAGCCGGCCTAACTGCGATAGTCACCGCCACACTCTCCCGCGCACCGGCCAGCGTGAAAGCCGCCGGATCATCGCTCGACGCAATAGCGGCCTTCGTCGCAACGGCTGCGCACGTTCCCAAACCGTTGGTCGAACTGGTTTGATTTTGATTAGTGGCATACCCTGTCGGGTAGGCCGTAACCAGAGGATCCGACGCGCCGCTACGCGCCATCTCCGCCACGATGAAAAGGTTGTTGTCACCGCCCCAGCTCGGCGTAACAGCGGCAGGATCAGGCGCGGCCGTATTTGCAGACGATGGCGTGCTGGCTTCCAGTGGCGTTCCAGGTGCCCTATGCCCGGTGATCCTCAGCGATCGACTGGTGACGCGAGTGGCAACTGCGGTTGCCATCGCCACGCTTGCGCCCTCGGAACCGCTGGCAGTCTTCCAGAAAATTGTGCCGCGCAGCCCGCCTGCCGTTGTGGTCGTCGTCAAGACATTCCAGCCCGAAGGCGTGATGATATCTTGATCGTAAGATGCGGCGATTACGACAAGCAAATTGCCGGCCGCAATACTCGCCGGCAGCGCTGCCGTATTGTTGGTAAGGTTGAAGCCAACCGTTCCGTTGACCGCCGCTACTACGGGCGCCGTGCCGGCTGCAGCAAATGAAACATAGTTTGTTCCGTTCGTGCAAAGCGGCAACGCCAACGCGCTATTGTCGAGCACAGGCGCCGAAATGTCCGGCAGCTTGTCATAGAGATATCGCAGCACGCGGCTGTTGCCGATGCTGGCATGCGTGAGCGTGATCGACGATGCGGACGCGCGAGCGCCGGTACAGTCGTTCCAGGTAGAACCGGCATCGTCGCTGATCTCAAAGCCCTTGATGCCGGTTGTTGGCGTGAAGTCCGTGCCGAGCCCGAGCGTTAGATTGATTGTGCTGGTTGTCCCGTCGACAACCGCGCCGGTTGACATGAAGAACGATGCCGGGTCGGTTTCTTCGCCCTCCAGATAAGCCAGCGTCTGAGCAAATCGGGCGCCGCAAACTTCGCTGCTTGCAGCCGCAAGGTGCAGCCCGTCCGATAATGTCGCGTCCAGCATCGAATGCGAGTAGATGACATTCGAAAGCGTCGAGGCCGCCGTGAGCAAGGCGGTTTGGATTCGTGCCCATGCTGGCGTAGGGTAGGACGGATCGGCAACCGTAGTAGTTGCAAGGCTGCAAAGCACGAAGGGCATTTGCGGCCGCGTGCGGCCTGTCAACGTGCATAGATCGTTGCAGAGTCCATCTAGCGCCGAGACATAGGCCGCCGCTGTCGTGCCGCTGTTGGCATCGGATGATCCGTGAAACCACAAGGTATATTCGGCATCGCCGCCGGCAGCGGCAATTTGAGCGGCAAGGTTATCCCAATTCGCATGTGGCGAAACCAGATTTGCAATCGGCGTGCCGTTCACCGAACCGTTGAGCGCAGCGCAGGGAATCCCAACTTTCGATTGGAAGTCATTAAGCAGCTTACGGATGCCGTTCGCTGCCGGCACCGCTGCCCAATTGGTGCCGTTAAAGTAGGTCGTTCCCGCCGCCGCTGCATCCGGAGAACCGTCGCTGTCTCCAGTTAAACCGAGCATGAACGATTGGCCGTACAAAACCAGAAGCGCACCGACATAGAACGGGTTCGACCCCGTCTGCGCCAACCCCGTCGCATTCGCCGGCCGCGCCTTGACGTAGTAGCTGCCGCCCTGTGCCACGCCTGTAATCGTCGCCGACCATGCACCGCCGCCGATTGAGCCGCTGCTGGCGGTTGTCCAATCCTTGACGACGGAATCGTCGGAGACCTTGAGAACCTGCAGCTCGATCGCGCTGGGTGTGCCGCCGCTGTAAGTGCCCGATGCGGATACAGGGCCGGTTGTTAGAGACTTGGTGCGCTGGAATAGGCGACCGCTGGCAATGTCGGTTAGTACGAATCCAGTCGGCGGGGTCGCTGCGCTCGCATGCCCTCCGCCCGCTCCCATGCTCCCCATCTGGCGCCGCGCGCCTGTTCCACCAAAAGCCATTTCAAACGATTCCTGAATGTGAGTAATGGAAGCGGCGGTTGAAATTTCCGGTGCCCTGCTCTTTCTGCCAGGCCTCGAGCTTGAGCCGTCCGGCAATGCGGCGCGGATCGTCGTTTGATCCCAGCGCTACGCTTTTGCCGGACGGCTTCCCCTGCTCGTCGCAAAGGTCCAGCACGCCATCGGACACAAAGTAGAAAGCCGGTTCTGCCGCCCCAGGATCTCCTGGACCGATCGGCGCCGCTGTCTGCACCCAAATCGATTTAACCTCTGGCTTGGCGCGTGTTGGCGTGGCGCGTACCGGAGCAATGGGCGCAATTCCCGTTGCCTCTCTCGCGCGTCGCTCCAGTGCATCAAGCCAGCCCATCAGTGCAACGTTTCACTCTCATGGCAAAGGCTGGTCTCGAAATCGTCGAGGGCTTCAATGGCGCGCTTCCTCGTCACGCCCATCAGCTCTACGACACGGGCAATAATCCGCTGACGCTCGGCAACGCGAGCCATCAATTCAGGATCGGTGATACCGTCCAAAAGGCCGATCATGGCGCCCGCTCCGCTTCCTGCTTAAGGGCGAGATACTGCGAGCACCGGCAGCCGGGCGCTTTCGCCGTCGCCATCTGTCGAAGCACGGGGCTTGGAATGCCGGGGCACTCTTTCGCTTCCTTGGCAACGCGTGCATCAATGAATGCATCGATCTCGGCGCGTAGTTTCTCTATCCGCTCTTCAAGCGGCGGCGATTTGAGGATTGCCATCTGTGACCTCTGCTGGTTTCTGGATTGCGGCCCCGTCAAGTTTTGCTTCCAGCTTGGCGATCTCGGCTTCCGCCAACACCAGCTTTTGCAGCGCCTTGGCGCGGTCGTTTTGGGCTCGCCGCACTTCGCGTTCGCGGTTCTTTTCGCGGGCGGCGTAGTAGACTTGAAGCTCTGGCGGCAGATGCAAAAATGCGAGCTTGGCCTCCTTTGACCATGACCGCGGCGCTTCCTCGTGCTTAAGAGCAACCAGGCGTTCGTTTGCTCGGGCCATCATCAGGGCCTCAATCACCGGGTTCGTCACCGGCCGGCCTTCATCAGTGCCTGATGCATCGCTTCAAGCCTCAACCGCAGCGAAAGGTTGTCGCCGCTCTCCCGCGGGTTGTCGCCGTCGAAGCTGTCAGAAGCGGCGTCCATATCGTTCAGCATCCTGGCTCGCGTATTCTGGTCATAGACCCCGAACACGTCCGCAAGGTGCTCCGGCTTTGTCTCGACACCGTAGCCATTTCTCACTTGGGTTCTGGTCCGCTTCAGAAAGTCGTTCATGTCATGCTCTCCGCAATGCGCCAATGAGCGCGCCAAGGTCACTGGCCTCGCCCCGGCCGCTATCGATCTTGCCTCGCGCTCTCGCCGTCCTCGCGTCCAGGGCGCTTGCTTGCCTCTCCCCCGAGGACGGGGCAACGCCAGGGCGTTGAACGGCAGGGGCCGACCTCGCCGACGCAACAACCTTGGCTTTCTGAATGTCGCGGTATTTCGCCGCCTCCCAGATGGTCCGTCGCGCTTCCGCCGTTGACAACACCGGATTGGCCTTGAACACCTGCAACATTTGATCTCGGGGGATACCGTGCTCGGACAGGTAAGAGATCGTCGCATTGGTAGCCTCGTCAGCCGCCGACTTGTCGCCGCCGAACAGTTCAGTGAGCCGAGTATCTTCGGCCATCACGGTGGTCTCGAATTGCTGATGTTGGAGGCGGGACTGCTGCTGGGCGATCTGCTGTTGCGCCTGCACGATCGTATGCGCTCGGCCCAGAACGTTCATGGCCCGTTGGAATGCCGGCGGATCAACTTCAGCCAATACCGCCAGCCCTTGCTCAAACTGCGCAGGCGGTAGCCCCGCCAGGTGAGGAACGACCTCCGCCAACGTCGCCAGCGTGTGTACGCGCGCATTTTCCAATCCGGCGGTGTACGCATCATGCACTTGGCCGGCCTTCGCGAACTCCGCCTCGACTGCGGCGCGGACTTGCGGCTTGGCCAAGGCTTCCGCGACGTCACGCTCGACGCCGGTTTCCATCATCGCCGCCACCTCTGCGCTCGGTGCGGTCTCGACGCTAGGCTTGGCGGCCTCTGTCTTTTGAGCCGGGCTGGTTTCGCCGAGAAGCTCGGGTCCCAGCTCGGCGCGCAGATTGTCGGCCCAAGCCGCAACCTCTTCATTCCCAACGGTCTGAATGAGGCTTTCGTGCGCTCGCCGCTCTTCGCCCAGATGCTCGGCGAACTGTTGCTGAGTGAGCGCCTCCTTGAGCTCGCCGTCATCCTCCTTTGTCAGCCCGAGAACGGGCTCTGGTTCAGGATCATGCCCGCGCATCTCGGCGAAGGACTCGGCAAGCTCTTTCGAGTCTTCCGGCCCTTTCTCTGCAGGATCTTCAGCCTTGGGCACGTAGCCGGCCTTATGCATCTCATAGGCTTCGCCCGTGAGATTGGCGCCGCTTTCCGCGAATTGACCGGCATCGTTGCGCGGAGTGTCAGATTCCGACATCAAATAATCCTGATGATGTAGTTGCAGATGATAGTTGGCTGCACGTTGTTGTGCGCGTTGCCGCTGCCTGCAGAGGCATTGTTGATCGAAATGCCTGTTGTATTTGTAGCTGTAGATCCATTTGCGCCACCTGCAACACCATCACGAGAACCACTCGCCGGGTACTGAACACCGCCTGCAGAAGGATAATTGAACACCAAATGCGCGTGTCCCGAATCGTTCAGCGTGTTGGAATGACTGTGAGACGCGAGCTGTGCCGTCGTCAGGGTGTGGCTTTCCAACCCACCTACTGAACCAAGAACCGTCGAGTTGCCCCCAAAGTAGGTCGATGTGAGCCGCGTTGCGATGCTTTCCACCATTGCCGAGACGCGGCCCGTTTTGTTGGGCATGTTGAAGGTTGTAGACCCGTCCCCCACCCCGTATGTGGTGCCCCAGATCGCAAACAGGTTCGCATATGTAGTTCGGGAGAGAGCCTGTCCCGTCGCAAAGGCGAATGCGCTATTGGGCGAAGTTGTCCCCCAATAGTCTATGCCGGCAGCAAGCGGCACATTGTAGGGGTTGACGTAGAAGTTCGAGAGATACCAGACCGCATCGGAATTGTTGTAAAGCGCCGTATAAGGCGTGCCCTGGATCAAGGTGCCCGCAAGCAATTCAACGGAGGGCGCAGACCGCAGCGGCTTTGCGCCAAGCCCGTCCACATTAAGCGTCACCGTTGCGCCGTTGGTCGCATGCGGCGTAAAGGCGACGACCTGTCCACCCATGTGTGCCAACGAGTCGAAAACAGTATAGGTCGCGACGGTGTAGCTAGTCGAAGTGCCCCCGGTGACTATGGCCCCGCTGATATCATCGCGCCATTTGGCCTGGACGGCCATCTGGGCTCGGGCGCTGTCGTTGACAGATGAGGGACTTTGGCCCTCGCTCCAATTGATCGCGCTATCCGCGGTCGCGTTGCTGGCAGCCGTTTGGCTCCAAATGTACATGCCGCTCGGCATTACATGGCCTCCAGCGACTTCTGGATCACCGGATAGGTGCAAACCACCCGCTCAGCCTCGGTGGTGAACATCGGTGCCAGGCGCCAGTGCAGGGCAAGGTCGAAGGGCTCGCTATCGACGTGAACGACGGGGATCCAGTCATCCGCCGGCTTCTCGTCGCTGTAGCTCATGGCCTTGATCTCTCCGCCTTCCACCCAGGCGAAGCGCTGGCGGCCCTCTACAGAGTCGTACAGCGCGCCAGCCGATGGGCTGGGCTTGGGAGTCGGATCGAAGCCGGCCGCACGTAGCGCCTCGCTAAGCGCTTGGCGGGCCCATTCGCTGGGCTTACTGCCCTTGGCACGGGCAGCACGGTCAACCAGCGCCGTGATCTCAGGCTGGCAACGGATCGTGATGCTGTCGCTGAATCGAATTGGCTCAGTCATTGGTCTTGGCCTTGGTAATCCGGTAGCCGCGCTGCTGCATCAATTCGAGTGCAGCACGCACCTGCATGTCGGAAAGCTGGCAAAGCGGGGTGTGCGTCTGGAGCATTCGGGCAAGCTCGCCCAGGTCGTCTGCGCTCATCACGTCCTCACCATTGCGGAGAATTGCACCCGCGCCGTGGTCGAGGACTCGCCAGCCGAGACAAAGCCAAGCGTGTCGCCCTTGTTGATCTGGGGCGGGGCCATCTGTCCAAAGTCGATGCTGTCCACCGTGCCGGCCGCGGAGCCTGATACGGCCACGGTCACAGTGCTGTTAGGAACCGCCACGCCGTTGATTGTCAGGCTCCAGGTGCAATCCGAGCCGGTGATAGCGCCCTGCAGGCAGGAGAACGCGGCGTAAAGCGATCCAGTGACGGGGGACGCCACGCGGACGGTGCTAGGGGCGCTGATGTCAGCCAGGGTCGCCGGGATGTTGACCAGATTCCAAAGGGCGCTCATTGGTCGCCCCAGATCGGCTTGCCTTCAGTGGTGTAGGCCTTGGGCTTGTCGCGTGCTGGCATCTTCTCCAGACCGCGCGCTGCATCGGTGAACGCGATGTAGCCGTTATCGGCCAGCCACCGGAAAACAACGCGCTGCTCAGCATGTGAGAGCCGCTGGAGCGGCGTTGCCGTCGAGGCGCGGTTGATAAGCTCGGTAAGCTGGTCGTCTGTCATGGTGCGATCCCGGTTTCGGTGTGGTGGTGCGCCGGGGGGCACGAGGTGCCGGGGTCGCGAACGTCTGCTAAGAAGTGTGTTTCAGCAGAACACGTAATACATTATCACGGGATTGCACGACAATTATAGTGTTTTGTCAGATAGTTAGGTAATGCGATGGAATTGCTTCACACACCATGCACACTCTCGGAAAGAGATGCGACAAAATGCGCACGCAGAAACCCCTCGATCAGGCCGGCTGCAAGCCGGGCAGAGTAAATGGTGCGGGCAAGGACCACTGTTGACGACGCGCCACCGTTAAACGGTTCAGCACCTCGCGCTCGCGCGCGTAATGGTCCGCGTCTCTCTCGGTGGGCACGTGGGCACTCTCATCACCCGGCACTTGTTCGCAGCATTCCTCAAAAAGCCCCAGGCCGACCAAAAGGGAGGCCGACCAAGGGGCGACCAGCCTAGGGGGTATGGGGGAGAGAGCGCCCCCCCATGGTCGCCCCTGGTCGCCCTATGGTCGGACGATGGTCGGACGGTTGGTCGCCCTCACTTGCCGAACCTTTGCCGAACCTCAGGTGTGGCAGTGTGGCACGCATCAGGCGGCATCGGCTGTGGCCGCATACTTGGCCTGCAATAGCTTCTCGAACTCCGCCATGACTTCGCTGATGACTTCTTCAGGCGGGCGCTGGTCAGCCTTGGGCACATTCCGCTTGATTGCCTGGGCGACGGCATAGAGGATTTCGCCCTCGGTGCGGCTTGGCAGTGGTCCGGGGTCATAGCTCAACAGTTTGGGAGGTAGCGGCTTGCCGTCCTTGATCCCTAGGCGCTCTTCGAGCTCCAGGATTCGCTTCCGCAGCGCGCTGGTGTCGTTGGCGTTGATAACGGTGCCATTGTCGTCGTGGATCGGCTGGATGATCTCCCGCTCCCAACGAACCTCGAGAGTGCGTGTTCGGCCGTCAATGGCCCTCATCAGCTCGGCAACGCCGGTTTTTTCCTCGACCGTCTCAGGCAGCTTGTCGCCGTACCGCCGGGGGTGCAGCTTCGCCATTAGAAACTTGAGTGTATCAACCTTGAGCCGGGATCGGTTCACCCATTCGTTGTCACAGCGGGCGGGCTTCTTGCCGTCCGCCGGAATGGTGTCCCGCGAACTGTCCCAGGCGATTGTCAGGATTTCTTCCGCATACCAGTCCATCAGCGCTTCGCGGGCTGCGGTGTATTGAGCCTGCCGGCCGGTGTCCTTTTCGATCCAGCGCAGGAAGGTTTGCCGGCTTGGCATCTGGGGATCCTCGCAGATCTTGCGAAGCCCCTCGCCTCCCGCCATGCGGTCGCAAGCCTGCTGGAAAATCTCGTCACTGAATTCGCCCGGCCGCTTCGGCTTGGCTTCCGGCGGTATGATCTCGGGGCCAGTCATTGTTCTGCTCCTGAATTAGCCAACAAAACCAGGGTGGCCTTGGAGGCCTTCTTGGTCGGGTTCGGCACCAGCTTGATTTTCTCTGCAGCCAGCAATCGTTCCATCGCGTCACCGAGAGTCTTGGCTGTGTACCCCTTGGCTTGCGGCAGCTTGGCAAGCTGTGCCGGGGCGTAATTGGTGCCCTTCTGGGCTCCGAAAAAGCGCAACTGCTTCGCCGTCAGGTTGAGAAGATCGAGGAAGGCATTATCCGCCACCTTGTGGATCATGGCGAGTTCAACGTCCGTCTTGCCGCCCTCGGGGACAAACACGCCGTCCTGGTATCGGACGACAACGCGCTCACCGAGCGGCCCATACTGGTTTTTCTTGAACTCGATCGTGCGCAGGTCATCGTCCGAGGTCAGGTAAATGCGAGACCGCACGGAGTTGTGCCACGCGGTCGAGCCAGAGATACCCGTCCCGGAGTTTATGCCGGTAAGGCTGGGATGACTGAGCAGCACTACGGAGCCATTTGCCGCGATGGCAAGTTTCCTTAGCAGGCTGACAAACTGGCGAACTTGCCCGCGGTCGATCTCGCTGCCGCCGAATACGTCTGCGGACGTGTCGATCCCGATATGAATCGGCTGAATATCCTTGGCCGCCTCGAGCAATCGATTGTAGAGCCTTGTGGGTTCGATCTGACCGCTTCTGTTGGGAACGCCGAGCAAGCCATCGCCCTCCACGCAAGAGAACATATTCAGGCCGCCTGCGATGAGGTCCGCAAACCCTACATCGTAATGCTGGCAGATGTTGGCTACGCGGCGGTGCAATTCGTCGCGCGTGTCTTCACAGCCCTGGTAGATGACTGGGCGGGGCTCGGGCAACGTGCCGAACCAATCGCGTCCCAAGACATGGGCGCAAGCAAGCTGCAGCTCAACGATGGACTTGCCGCTGCCGCCCTCGCCGCTGAATAGCGTGACCTGGTGAGCCGGCACGCGATCCCGCACGGCCCATTGGCGCGCTGGGACCGGCGTCGCGTCCCAGAAGCTCATGTTGATGAAATTCAGCGGCTCCAGCGGCTCTTCCGGTGCTGCATCTTGCTCGAATGATTGCCAGTGCACACTCATGCCCGCGCCCTCGCGCTCTGCAGGGTTCGGACAATCTCATGTTCGGCCAAGCCAGCATGGCGGGCCGCGTCGCAAAGGGCAGCAAAAGCGCGATCCCCCTCGGACGGAGGCACCTCTCTATCGACCACCATGTCGACGACACGCATAGCGCCCCAAAACAGCACCTTGTTTCGGTCGCCCTCGCCGGTCGCGGCAACTCGATTAAGGATGCCCTGTATGCGAGCGATCGGATTGCCTCCGACGTGTCGGCCGCCGAACGGTTCCGACTGCCGATAGGTGCTCTGTGGTTGCTGCTTCTTCTTTGGACGCAACATCTCATAGAGCCACCCGGGCGCCTCAGCGAAGCTGAAGAAGTCGAGAGGCTCGGCAATTTCGTACGACTTGCCGTCATGTCGGCGGGAAGGTGGCGCGATGATGTAACCACCTTCCCCACGGACATTGATGCCGGTGCCGGTAATGTTGCCCTCGCTGTTTGTGAGAGGCCGGTCCGAGCACCACTTGAACAGAAGGTGCTCGCCGCCGCCCGGGGTCAGGTGCGTATGAGTGTGTGGGCAGCCGTGTTTGAGCTTCAGCCCAGCCCAGCTGGCCTTGCCGTCAGGATCGCCGGGCCTCTTAGGCGCATCGGGGTCGATTGCCCAAATACCGGAAGCCCCGCCGCAGCGGACACCGATCATCGCGCCAGACCAACGCTGCCACCATTCCTGTATTTGGTCCGGTTCGGTCGTTGCTTTCTTCACACCCCCGGTGCCGGGGATCTTGTTGCCGGCTGCATCCAAGTCACAGGCGACGAGCGGCGCCTTCGTGAGCGGGCTGCAGGGGAACACGTGCCAGCCGCGGCGGGCATAATCGAGCGCATATTCGCAAAGTGATTTGTTATCGATCATCGCGCCCTCAATGCTTTGTCGGCGCGAGGATCGTCTCGCACGTCATGCATCGGTCTGTGTCGACAACGAGCACGTTGCCGCCAATGGTAGCGGCGACCTCCTGAAGAAAAACGCGGCGCACGGCCTGGTAGGCCTCCAGAAACTTGTGCCGTTGACGCGCCTTGCGAATCTGCGGCACGGCCGGCGACCACCGAGCTTCGAAAGATTGGCCAGCATCACAGCAGAACGTGACGCAGTAGCCGTGCGGCAGCGAATAGGAGCGTTCGAGGGACGTGGCAGTCATCTCAGCACCTCAATGAAAACGAGAGGTGCGAGGGCTTCAGCCATCGCTGCGTTGACGGCGTAGAGCCGAACGAGTCGAGAGGCTTGCAGTTT
Organism: Bradyrhizobium sp. AZCC 1610; assembly: GCF_036924515.1. Classification (NCBI taxonomy): domain Bacteria; kingdom Pseudomonadati; phylum Pseudomonadota; class Alphaproteobacteria; order Hyphomicrobiales; family Nitrobacteraceae; genus Bradyrhizobium; species Bradyrhizobium sp. AZCC 1610. The sequence continues at coordinate 3,362,137 of NZ_JAZHRR010000001.1, forward strand.
GCGGAGGGGCGAGTTAGATTCCGAACAGATCGAAGCGCCAGCCAGATCAGATTTCGGAGCCCCGCACGCCGCCAGCGTTGCGGGGGTTTCCTTTTTCAGAGCCATCTGATCAAGCTACCTCCCGCGTGTCGGAAGTAGACTTGCGCTTGCCCGCTTGCAGCCAGACGTCGAGGTCGTCCAGGTCGTAGCGAATCACGCCGTTGCGCTTGATGAACAGTGGACCGCCGCCAATGCAGCGCAGCTTGTTGAGATAGCCCTCGCCGAAGCCGGTATACGTCGCGGCTCCTTTAACATCGACCGGCGGACGATGTTCTTTCTTAGTCGTATCCATTCTAGACCTCGGTAGTTGGTTGTTACCGAGGCTCAACTTGGTCTTTGTGGCTGGCAATCCGAACGTGCTATTTTTGTCCTATTCGCGTGCCAACTCAGTTCGTCGCAAGCTTCTTGCGGACCTTCCCAATCCGACGGCGCAAGCCGTTAACGCCATCACTCGGCACAACGCCTTTCACGTAGAACGGCGAGTTCTTGTCGTTGGCCAGCTTATAAGCGGTCTTCATATCCGAAAGCATGGGCAGACTTTGAACGGCCTTCAGCAACTGCGCCTCACGATCCGCGGTCCACTTGGTTTTTCCGCCCCGCCTGCCTGAATGCTGCCAAAAGAAAATGTAGGCGAAGTACTCCACCATGACGCGCCACGAAAACGGATCATTCGGATCCAGTTTGAAATGCCTGAATGCTCGAACCATTGCCTCCCGGAACGGGTCTTTGAAGTCCGCCGGAACGGCCTCTTCACGTAAGCCCCCCTTACCGTCAGGGAAGAGTACTGATTTCATCGGCTCCAGGCTTAGCGCCCGCATCGCCATTCTCTCTCGGTGCATCTTTAGAAGTTCTGGGGAGCCCTGAAAGATTTCCTCTGCCGCGCCCGACAACGGCTTGAGCTTCGGGCCATAATGCATCAACGACCGGGCTCGTTTGTTAGGGCTAGACTTGCGGGCCATTAGACCGCCCTTTCGTGGATGGCGATAACGTTGTCGGCCGGCGGGTCTAATATCATGGCGACAATACCGGCCAGCGCCTCGAATGCCTTGCGCTTCTCTTCCAGATATTCGTACCGGTCGTAGGTTTCCCGCACGCCTCCAATGACGTGGCCCATGCACCGCTCAGCGTGATCTGCGTCCACCTTGGCGCGGCTCATGAGGCTGCGGCCGGTGCGGCGCAGGTCATGCAACTGCCACTGCTTCATCGGCGGGCGCCCTTCCGCTTTCCGGATCTTGGCAATAATCCGGTTCAGCTCTTTCTTGGCCTTGCTAAAGCCGCTGAATGCTTTTTCCCCGTCGGTGGTGGAGAACACAAACCAGGAATTGCGTTTGCCGGCGGGCTTCCAGTCAATGAGGGTGCGCATTGCCGGGGTGATTGGGATAACGTGATCTCGCTTGTTCTTGTACCGGGCGGCCGGAATGGTCCAAAGGTCGCCTTCAATCTCGTCCGTATGCATTTCCGACGACTCGTTGCGGCGGGTCATCGCAAGCAAGAGGGATTTGACGTAGCGCGGATAACAGGCCGGCGCCTCGAACTGATCCAGCGCCTTCCAAACGTCCCTGATCTCGTCATCGGCCAGAATGCGCTTGCGGCTGCGCTCGCCCGGCTTCGTCTTTGCCATCCCGCGGACGATCGGAGACTTGAACTCGTCATCCTGCACCATCTGCCAATTGAAGGCTTTGCGGACGTGCGACAGCACACGATCGGCCATAACCCGCCCGTGTTCCGTGGCAATCTCGTTGAGCATGGTCGTGATGTCGCTGCGCTTGAGGTCGTAAATCGACTTATCCCCAATCCGGGGCCTGACATAGACGGTAAAGGCCCGCTTCACCTGATCGCCACTGCGGAGCCCGTCAACGTGATCCTTCTCGAAGGCATCCAGCACGGCGTTGACGGTGTTCTCTTCCGCCAGCCTTTCGCGCTTGGCTTCCGCCCGGCTCTCTTGGATTTCTCCTACCGGGTCCTGCTTGTTGGCAACCTCGCCGGCCGCCTTCTTCGCGAAGTCGCGCGCCTGGTCGGCTGTAATAGAGCCATGCAGGCCCAGACCCAACCAGCGCTGCTTTCCGGTGGTCTTGTCACGGTATCGATACCCGTACGTCACAGCGCCGCTGTCGAGGCAGCGGGCGACAAAACCCTTAACTTCCTTGTCCGCCAGGATTTGCCCGGCGGTCATGGCGTCAACTTTGGTCTTGGTGATCTTCGCTTGCATCGCCCTGCTCCCGTGCACACCAAATCATTATGGGGTCTCTATGCACACTCTATGCACACAGCCACGGGTAAACGCAAGGCATTTCTCGGAAGATGTAGGAATTGCTGGAAAAGCCTGCTATCACTGCATTTCTTGGGACTTTCGGAGGAAACGCAATGTCTGCAGCACGTTGGCTTGTGTGCATGCCCCTAACTTTTAATCATGGGGTCGTGGGTTCGAGTCCCACCGCGCTCACCAAACGAAATCAAATACTTAGCTCGGAAAAGACTCAGCCGACCCAAAGGCGAAAATAGATTGGGGTAGCGAACGGGGTAACGAAATTGTGTTGGTTGATGGCCCGACCGGCAGATCACCTTCGACGAAATGCGCCCGTCCGGTGCTCGCGGCGCTCTCAACATCCTAGCCCATCGTTGGAACGAAAACTCTCTGAGGCAGTTCAGCGTTGGCGCTGGGGCCTCTTTCCGTTCAGAGGAGCTCACACAATGACCAAGAGCATCCTTGTTAGTCTTGCTATCCTCACTCTCTCCACGTCTGTCGTTTTGGCCGCGCAGCGGACTCAAAGCCGCGCGATGAAGCCAACCGCATCTGCCGCCGCGACGCATCCCAACGCAGCATTTGCTCGTATGGGTCCGTCTCCGGTCATCTTCGCGCCCGGTCTGAGCAACAGCGACCGCGAGATGTATAACCGAAATCTCCGCGACTCCGGGTACGATAAGAAGAATGACTTCACCCCGACCGGGACCATACGGACGCAATAGCGTCAGGGTTCTATAGGGCCGGAGGTTGATTTCCTTCAGGCTGCCATGTCGCGGTGGGCGGCCTAGATGTGTTTCGAGACCGAGGCGTTGATGATCTCCGCGCCGCAGAACCTCGAGCGCGGGTTCGTCGAAAGGCGCTTGAACGAGGAAGGTTGGCTCTGCAAAGCCTGGCTAACCCTCGAGTTTCGACATGCCGCTTTGACTGGAGCGGCCCGACGCACGACGGTTCCGGACGACAAGCGCCGGGCCTTGCCACTGCGAGGCGCCCCGAAATGGCCCATTCAGGCTGGGGGTCATTTTTGGCAGAATTGGGCATCTCGATCCCGGTGGCTGGTCAGATGAAGCTCGGCCTCTCCGTATTCATTCTCGCTTCAAGCTTGCTTGCAGGTTGCGCGAGCACCGGCAGCAACCCCGTTGCGGACATGCCAGCGTGGATGGGCGGGCTGCCAGCCGACGCGCCCCCGAGACGTGGCACCCCGGCCTATGATGCGTGGCAAGCCGAGCGAGCTAAAGAGGCTGCCCGCCCAAAGGGAACGGATGCCGCTCGTTGACACGGACGAGCACCGCATTTCGCTTAGCCGACGCCATAGGGCTTGTTGAGAAAGTAATCGCGATTCCTAGCGCCTTCTCTGCGTACTGATCGATCGCGACCGTGATTGCCAGGACGTGTTGGTAGCAGTGGCCCTCGCGCGTCGCACGGTGGCGCACTTCGGCAAGGGCCTTGATCCAGGGCGAGTTGTCCGCCTTCTCGTCGTACCATTTGCGCGGCTCTGCCATCACCAACTCCGGCCGCCCAACACGCGCCCCTTCATCGGACCATCCTGCTCCTTCTTCAGCCGGTCCCGCTCGGCACAAAGGTCTTCGATCTTCGCAAGCATTCTCCCGAGCAAAAGCTCAGCCGACGCAGTCGAGATGCCAGCACGCTGAAGCTGTAGGATCTCCTTACGCTGTCTTCCGAGCTGGACGCGCATGTGCTCGATTTCGGAACGGACGTGATCTAGGCCCATAGCGCTCCTTCATTGCGGACGAGCCCCTCGGCACGGCGCCCGAGCTGGTCGTACAGGCGAAGCCGCCTGAACAGAATTTTCGATTTCCCGATCGCCTTTCATGAGCCGGGCGCTTCCCTCCGGAACAGGTCAGCAGCACGTCCGTTTTGGCCCCGTGGCTGCTTGACATTGCCCGTGGCCGCAACGCGGCCCCAGCAGTCCCTTCCCCGAGGACCTGGGGCCGTTTTTAGTTTGAATACGGACAGTACCCGTGAGCCGGAAATCGTGAACAACTTGGCAAGCCGCTAGGAATAGGCTGTGCTGGCGCGGAACGCCCAAGATCATTGCCTGAGTCCAACTAGCGGGGAGCGAAATGGCCGAAAGGATTGACGTCGAGGTTACGGGCAAATCCCAGTTAGAAGTCGCCTACGAGATGGCGAGATTCATTCTCATCAATATGGAAGGTCGTCAGGTTAAAACGATAAAGCGGCGAGAGTTCTTGGATTTGGTAGCTGACTGCATAGAGGCCTTGCGCGGCATTAAGGTCAGAGAGATTGTCAGCTAAAAAGTGAGGCTGGCACTCTTGGCAGGATCCAAGCCTGCTCTTATCCGCACGAGCAAGCAAGTTGGCGATAAGGATCACCTGAAGGTCTTCGCCACCACGGACGCCGCGGAAAAATGGTTTAAGGAAAACGACCCGGAAGGCGTTGCGTTTGAATATGAGGTTCTGGAGTGAACCGGCCAGTGTTCCAGAATTAACCCGCAACGCGGACATCAAGCTTAACACGCGAGTTTCATTGCGGCCGATCTAAACAAGCCTAGCGTGACTGCAAGTCGCGCAGATGGCAAATAGTCCCCGCCTGAGTACTGCGCGATTAGGGGCCACTTCGTGCCCTCGAAGTGGCCCCGCCCCCCAAGACAAGCCCGCCCGCATGAACCGGCGGGAGCTTGGATCCGAGTAGAGCAAAGGAACGATATTCCCGGCGCCAATGTTAAGCCGTGCACTTAAGACAACGAGGAGCCGCCATGATGATCCGCTTTGCTTGCTTTGGGGTCTTCTTTGTAGCTTTCGCTCTTACTGGGCCAGCCTCGGCTACAGGGGGATGCGGCGTTGGTTGTCGCAGCACATCAGAAGGAGCGTGCGTCCGCGACGGATGGCAGGAAGGTTTGCCCGTTCGGAACGTGTGCCCGGCCACATCCCGGCCAACTCCCCCTTGCGGCCCCTATCACCGATGGAGTCAGCAATCCATGATGTGTATTCCGACTTGAACCGACCGGGTGTTACCGGCACGCAAAAGCCGCCGCTGGGTTGAGTCAGCGACGGCTCTACGCATTATCTCGTCGCTGCCGGAGTCCGTGATGCCCGGTGGTTCTGCCGAGCCGCCCCGAAGCAATTCGCCGGCTTGTCGAGCTGGGGCTAAAGGCGAAGTCCAAGGTCCAATCCACCCCTTTTCGGGGCGCAGCGACGCTCTGGCCTTGCCCTCCACCACCGGTTGCGAAACAATCGCACGAATCAGGGGAGGTGAAAATTGGCAAACTTCAAAGCAGGCGATCTGGTGGTCCTCAAATCCGGGGGGCCCACCATGACAGTAGACTCCATAACTGCTGCCGACGGCGGGGTTTGGGCCGTCTGGTTTGCTGGCGCTAAGCGGGAGCGAGCGCATTTCAATGTGGACAGTTTAGAGCAGGCGCCTCCGAAAACTGAGTCAAAGACATGACACCAGCGCTGGAAGTTGCGCAGTTCATGCTCGATGAATTGAACAAGTCAACCTGCCTCTACCAAGATACAATCGTTTATGACATCGACAAGAAATTTGGCCCGGGATTCACGAGCTTGAACGCGGCTGGCAATCCTTCGATCAACAAGGATGTGTTAGCCGCTTTCAACAAGCTCACGCCCGATGTTGTTTGGGTGCGGGGAGAACGGTTATGGCGGCAACGCGAGCCGTTCGACCAACCGGGCCGATTGCAATAGCTCTTGAATGAACCGCCCTATTTTTTCGGAGAACTATCGCTGCTTTCGGGGAGCCATCGCATAATTCGATCGAAAAGTCGCTCGAGCGGAACGGCAACCGCTTCGATTCCCAACCATTTTCCCACGAACGAAAGAAAGACAAGCTGCAACAGAAAGAGCAGAACTACTGCGTAGCTCATTTTTTCGACCGCAAGGACATCGAACAACATTACGGCCACGAATATCCAAATAAAGCGCTCTTCCCGCCTCTCATCTTTTTCACGCTGCAACTGCTGCTCAAGGGCAGCATTACTTTCATCCACCTTCGTTGGACGTGCCGTCCTAATAATTACCGAAAAATCATCAGTGCGCTTCTGCGAGTCGGGTGTTGTATTCGGCAATGATGTCTGTGTCGGGGATGACGGCTGATCTGACTCCTGGGACATAATGCTTGGCCCATGCTCCATTCTGCTGATGAGTCATCGCTACCAGTTCACTGGAGCTCTTCGTCAAAAGGCGCTCGCAAGCCTCCCGCAGCGTCTCCTCCTCTGGAGTGCCGAAAATTCGAGGCGTCCCGAAGAAAATATTCTGAATTGGCTTGTCGCCAAATATGCGAGTCGTTCGATAGAGGTCGGAATTGACAGGACCGTAATCCCAAGCCTCAAACTCCCCGTCGATCAAACGTTGACCGGTTCGCCCAAGGTGAACCATATGTGCGAGATAAAGGATTTTCTGAAGGGCTAGATTGGTGACGTTCCAATTGCCACGCGCGCACACGTACCTAGCTGCGGCTGTGGTTGGAATAGCCATGTGAAAATGCCTCTCGACCGGGGCGAAGGGACCGATCCTCGCCGACTTATATAGGATTCGTTGTAAACAAGTCACTACAAGTTGTGTCCGCCGCATCACCAACCTACCGAAAAAGGATTCGGCCCTGCCGGAATGGCAAGCGGCGGTCGAGGCGCTGATGCTAGTGGTCGATCTGGGCGGTCCGACAATGTTTGCGCGAATTGGCGTCATGCGCGCATTGAACCGGGGCCACGTTCGGGAGTTTAACCCATCTCGAAAGAGCCCCCACTGGGGACGCCGCAAGCTGGCGCGAGATCGATGATGAAGACGGTTTGGATTTACGTTGATACCGGCAAACAGGTCGGCGACCGTGACCATCTCAAGGTGTTTGCAAACTCGGACCTTGCCGATGAGTGGTTCCTGGTGAACGATCCTAAAGGCGTCGTGTTTGAATATGAGGTCATAGGCGCTGTGGATGACGAAACCGGGGAAGGATGCTGACGACATCGCCGAAACCGAGGCACGACCTATGCCGGGCGCGATGTTGACGATCCGGACAGGCCGCAAATCGAGTGCGCTCGCGCTGCACTGAAAGCAAAATGGCCGCAGATTGCTCTGCGGCCCACCGACAAAAGTAATTCTGCCGTACTGAAATCGTCACCCTCGGTGCTGTTGATACCGTACCTCAGCGCTGTTTCAATTTCATTTCGTCGCTTCCCCGTATGACTACGAGGCTTGGCAAAAATAATGCAGCCAGGGAGCGGCTGAAGGTGCTCATCGACGAGAAAGCCAGTTGACCCTGGAACGATCGCGGGCGCAGCGCATTGGCTCAATCGCGTGTCCGTGGAAGTAGCGGCACGCGCTCGGTCGGCCCCAGTCGAGCCTTGCCAGCCCCCGGCCTAGGCTGGGGCCACCTTCCAGCCGCTGTCGGCTGCCTCGGCCCTTCCATCTTCCTCACGGGCGGCCAAGCGCTTCGAGCTGCGCGATCTCTGGGCTGCGCTCGATACCATCGAGGAACCCATCTGCTATCCGTTCTATGTCAGAACGCTGTTGCTGACCGCGCCGCGCCGCACCGAGTCTGCTCGCATGCTCATCTCGCCGATATCCGGATTGCCGGTGTGCGCATTCCGTCTTGATCGACGCCGGCCATTGGGGGTGACGACGTTCGCCTGTCCGACCTGGAACCGAAATTCACACGCGAGGTATGCGGCCACCGTGGCTCGGATGCCTCGATCCTGCGTGTTAATGATGCATGAACGTTCAATTCAGCCGCCATACAGGTGAAAAAGCATAAGCTCCGATAGCACTTCTCCGCCCGGAGGGATTAGAAATGCTCTTAAACATTGCCAGCGTGGCGCTCGCGCTGCAGCTGGGAGTACCTGCCGCTGAACGATAGCGAGCTGCCAGCCCAGGAAATCCAATACCGCGTGCCCGTCCGTCCGCCGCCGTGCGGCCATGGTTGGGATGTCAGTGCTCGCGACGGCATGTGCTATCCGACCGGCTCTCTTCACCCGCGGGATCAAGCGGCGCGACAATACCGCAGGTATCGCGGCGACAGATATTATGACGACTATCCACGGCCGCGTCGCCGCCACTACTACGACGATTGAGGGGCCCGCGATCGTCTGGCAGATGCGACACAGTCGGGTCGAGACACAAGACCATCATCTCGGTGGCTCGTGACGGGAGGGCTTACGTCTGGGCGAACGGAGAATTCTACAAATTCCAGATCGAACCCGGTCCGCAAGTGCAGGAGGATCAATGCCTCTGGTGATCCAGGCTATTTCGATAGCGATGTGGTTGAACCGGAGGTTAGCGGTGATCGAAGTCGTCGTGAGCGAGTGTGAATCGGCGCGCTCTGCTCCCAATCGGCGTCCGAGGATGCCCCCTCCGCGTTGCACCTAACCATCTGAGGCATTGTCGGAATAAGGACGCCGAAAGGGATCAATATTCGAAGCCCAGACACAGCAAAGCAACCTGCGACCCCGTGGCCGTTCGCCAAGCGGAACAGTTAGGCATCGGGGGCGTTTTTTCGCACTGAAGAAACGCACTTGGGGACGCACGTGCTGATGCGAACCGGCCGAACTGCGCTTACGCTCAAGTGTCCCGCGTGCAGTCGGGCGACGCCACATCGGTTTCTTTACATCAAGAACGGTTGCGACATCTTTCAATGTCGGGACTGCGGACTGGGACGCACCGAGGCATCGAGCTTCGATCCCCTCGCTTATTATGATGATGGCTACTTTTCCGGCCGTCAGTCCGACGGCTACGCCGATTATCGCGGCGCAGAACCCGTGCTACGGCGCGAGTTCGCCCGCACGATCGAGTTCATCCGGCACCGCAAGCCACAGGGCTGCCTGCTCGAGATTGGTTGCGCCTACGGCTTCTTTCTCGATGAAGCCCGCCGCGCGGGATTTGAAGTGAGCGGCATCGAGCCGGCGGAGTCGGCTGCTGCCCATGCTGGCGATCTCGGCTTGAACGTCATCTGCGGCCTGCTGAGCGAAGCGACTCTCGAGTCGCTTGGCAATCTGGATGTTATCGTCCTCCTCGACGTCATCGAGCATCTGCCCGACCCGCAGGAAGCCCTCGCGCTGCTCGCGGACCATCTCCGGCCGGACGGAATCATCGTGCTGACGACCGGAGACTTCGGTTCCTTCGCGGCGCGGTCGACCGGCGCGCACTGGCGCCTGATGACGCCTCCGCAGCACCTGTGGTTCTTCAATCGCGCCAGCATCGCGTCTCTGGCCCAATCGGTTGGCCTTCGCGTCGAGAGTTCCGATTACCCTTGGAAAGTCGTGCCGTTCTCGCTGATCGTCTTCCAGGTCGGTCGCATGCTCGGCCGCAAGATCGCGGCCAGCCCGACCGGCAACCGGTTCGCCATTCCGGTGAATCTGTTCGACGCGATGCGCGTGGTCTTGAGCAAGGCGTGAGAGATGACCAGCCGGATTCGTAATCCCTGGGTCGTTGTCGCGGCGTACAATGAAGCGCCGGTGGTCGGCAGAGTCGTGTCCGGCATTTGCCGCGCCGGATACGCGGTCGTCGTGGTCGATGACGGCTCCAGCGACAGGACCGGCGACGTCGCGTTGCTCGCAGGCGCGGCCGTCGTCCGGCATCCGGTCAACCTCGGACAGGGCGCCGCGCTGCAGACCGGCATCGACTACGCCCTCGAGCAGGGTGCGGATGCGCTCGTCACGTTCGACGCCGACGGCCAGCATTCCCCCGTGGCCATCGCGGCGCTGCTCGCGGCGATCGAGCAGCCCGGCATCGATTTCGCGCTCGGCAGCCGCTTTCTCACTGGTGCGACGGCAAATCTGCCGGCGTCGCGCCGCATCCTGCTCAGCGCCGCGCTCCGGTTCACACGCGCGAGCACCGGACTGCCGGTCACCGATACCCACAATGGCCTACGGGCGATGACCGCGTGCGGCGCCCGCGCGATCTCGTTGCGACAGAACCGAATGGCGCACGCCTCCGAGATCCTGCACCAGATCGCGCAGAGCCGCCTGCGCTTTGTCGAGGTGCCGGTGAACATCGAGTACAGCGCCTATTCGCTGGGCAAGGGTCAACGCATCACCGATGCGCTGGCCATCCTGATCGATCTGTTTGCGCGGAGGCTCTACCGATGATCGCGCAGCTGCTGTTGACGGCCATTCTGGCGTTGGTTCTGGTCTACGCCTGGTCGGCGCATCGGACGGTGCCGATCATCGGCCTGCTCGCGAGCGGCGCTGCGCTCGCCGGCCTCTACTTCGTCTGGGTACCGGAGCATGCCACCGCCCTTGCCGCCTTCGTGGGAATCGGCCGCGGCTCCGACCTCATCCTCTACACATGGGTCGTGATCAGCCTGCTCATCATGCTCAACTTGCATCTCAAGTTGCGGCTCCAGCTCGACATGATCACGCGGCTGGCGCGCGCCGTCGCGATCGATCGCGCCAAGGAGAGCCGGCGTGAGGCAGGCCCGCCGCGAAAACGTCGCCCGGTCAGGTTGGGCCGAAAGGCCGAGGCGCCCCCGATCGAATTGCAGGCGAAGAAGTAGATGCCATTGCCAAGTCGCGCCGGCATTTGGCGTCAGTCGCCGAGCCCGCGACGTTGGGCGTAGATCTGGGCGAACGGGCGGCCAAATCGCGTGACCTCATCAACCAGTACGGCCGACGTGCCGTTGGCACAGGGCCAGCGCTCGGTGGCGATCAGGTAGTCAGCCTTGCGCAGATCGGTTTCGGCAATCCAGTTGCGACGGAACATCACGCCGGCCAGTTGCTCGCGCCAGCCCAGGCAGACCAGCACGCGCGGTGGATCGCCCGCGAACCGGCCTTCGGCGTCAATTCGACTCTCGAGGCGGCGCAGCGCCTCGGGAGCCGCCATGCCCCAATAGTCGAGGTCGAATCGGCCGTAAGCGCCGGCGACGCCGCCTGCCAGACTGTTCATTGCGATATATTCGAGCGGATGCAGGATGACGAGCGTCGCCACGATGACGGCCGTGTGCGCGACCCCGAGGGCCGCGGGCACAATCGGGAGGCGTCGAAAGAAGGGCAAGAGGCTCGTCAGCCCGCGCGCGGCCACGATGGCGAGCATTGGGATCACGAACAATACGTGGCGGATACCGTCATAGAGCGTCGAGCCCTGCAGGATGAGCACCCCGATGGGCCCGAACGCCGCCACACTGACGACCAGCACCGCGCGCGATCCTGCGAGCTCGGCCGCGACTGGTGGCAGTCCTGCAACGCCGGACCGACGCAGGGCGCCGAGGCCGGCGCGCGTCCACGACACTGCAGCACTGATCCAGACCGCCATGCCGAGCAACAGCAACGCCAAGAAGCCCTCGGGCAAACGCGCCGCGAGCTGTCCGGGGATGTACCAGGCGGGCAGGTTATCGGTGAACGTGCGCCGGCCCCAGTTCTGGAATTCGAACGAGGTGTCGAGCGGAGCAAAGTGCCGATAGGCCTCGAGGAATCGCATGAGCGGATGTCCAGTCTGCAACCACGGCCAGAGCGCAATCGCCGTCAGCCAGGCGACCAGGATGACGAGCAGCGTATGCAAGGCGATCTGGCGCAATTGGCCATAGCCCGCGCGGCCATGGCGCAGCAGCGCCTCGAGCGCGCACAGGCTCATGCCACCGACGAGATAGGCGTGCGTAATCACCCCGCCGGTGCGCGTCGCAATGGCGAGGCCAGTGGCAAGGCCCGTCGCCAGGGTCAGACGCCAGCTCGGCACCTCCTGCCGCACCATCAGGACGATCAAGAGCGTCGACCAGCTCATGGCGAACAGGAACGGCACGTCGATCGGGGCGAAGAACAGGTTGCCGTAAAGGTAGCCGGTCAGCAGGCACAGGGTGAGCGCCGTCAACCCAGCCCAGTACCCGACCGTGAGCCGTGCCAACGGCACGACGGCGGCGAGCCCAGCGAGGCCGAACAGGAAGGTGATGGCGTGCCGGACCGTGATCGGGCTCGCGAGCTCAAGCGACTGCACGGCCGCGACGAGCATCTGAAACCACGGTCCATACATCCACAGATACTCTTCGACCGTCTCGAAATGAGACCGGTCCGCAAAGGCGCTCGTGTACCAGGCAAGCGCCTTGGGGCCGTAATCGTCGGTGTTGAATTCGTCGGTCGACAGCCCGTAATCCGCGGCGGTCGCAAGCCCGATGACCAAGGCCACGCTCAGCACAAGGAGCACGAGCAACATCTCGGCATGGCGAGCAGCAAATGCGAGGCCGAGTTTCGGCCTCGCAAACCCAGAGCCGTCGCCATCCACCTGTTCAAGCGCCATGCATTGTCCTTACCTGGTTGCATGACAACGCACTGGTGCCGCCTGCATCACATCAGGCGACACCCGGCTAAATTCGCTTAATCGGGAATGGACCCCCAGCGCACCTCAAGTGTTGTCCTTGGCATCGGCTTTCATAACGCCCCTGAAGGGAACTTTGTTCCGAAGTTTCAAATCAGGTTTCCCAAGGCGATAGCAATGGCGATCCTTATCACCGGTGGTGCCGGATACATCGGGAGCCACATGGTGCACGAACTCGCTGATCGTGGCGAACTGCCCATCGTGATCGACGATTTTTCGTCGGGCTTCGAATGGGCAATGCCATCCGGAGTTTTGGTTTTCGTTGAGGACATCGGGGATCAGCGGCGAGTTGCGAAGCTGATCGCGAAGTATGGGATTTCGGAGATCATTCATTTTGCGGCTTCTGCCGTTGTTCCGGAGTCGGTTGCCGAACCGCTTCGATATTATCGCAACAACACCGAAAATTCCCGAAGCCTGTTCGAGATCGCAATCAGGTGTGGAGTGCGGCGTTTTATCCTGTCGTCGACCGCTGCGGTGTACGGGAATCCGCCGGCAAATCCTGTCACGGAAGAGACCCCCATTGCGCCTGTATCACCTTACGGCTCATCCAAATTCATGGCCGAAACAATGCTGCGTGATGCTGCACGCGCTCATGGCCTACGCTACGTCATCTTGAGGTATTTCAACGTAGCAGGCGCCGATCCTGCTCTGCGCACTGGACAGGCAACGCGAGGGGCAACGCATCTTATCAAGGTTGCAGCGGAAACCGCGGTAGGTCTGCGAGAGAAGATGCAGGTTTTCGGCACCGATTACCCCACGCCTGACGGGACCTGCATTCGCGACTATATCCACGTGAGCGACCTCGTAAACGCCCATTGTCACGCGCTTTCATACCTGCGCGGTGGTGGAGAGTCCCTGACGCTAAATTGCGGCTACGGCCGCGGCTTTTCGGTCTTGCAGGTGATCGAGGCCATGCGGCACGAATCCGGAAACGACTTTCCCGTCGAACTTGCCGCCCGCCGGCCTGGCGATCCGGCGGAGATCGTGGCGTCGGCGGAACGGATGCGCAATCTGCTAGGCTGGCGGCCTCAATGGGATGATCTTGATCGTCCGTCATGCGCTCGCTTGGGAACGCAAACTATTGGCACAAGGTAACGCGGCGCAGCGCATCGCAACTACGGCTCTGCCTCACCCCAACAGCGGAAATCCGCCACCTGGGACCGTTTGGGTCAGCAGGCCTCGGTCGAGCCGCGCATTCCGCGCCTCGCAGGACGCCTCGGGGACGAGCAAACAGGCGTGACAGGCGGCGCCCTGCAGCGGATATTCTTCGCTTCCCACAGTGCGCCCCGCAGAAGTGCGGACAGCTAACTTCGCTTCCGCGTGCGGCTTCCAAAGAGGTCGGAGCCCCAGAATGCGACGAGGATCAGCGCGCAGGTCACAAGGCCTAACATCGCCAGAATTGTTTCGAGCATCATCGAATCAACTCCTATGCTGGGATGCTGCCATCAAAGGCAGCAATACTGAACGGCCCTTTCATTGTTCGACGTGATGCAGAGAAAGGGCCCCAGGGTGGGAGGTTGGAGTCAACCGCTGGGGCCGTCCTTGTCTTATGCCGGGCAAGCCGTCCCATGCCGTCCCTGCATGCGTCAAGCTAAGATTCGATTTCGGCCGCTGTCTGTCCGGCACCCGACAATTCGACGGAACGCGACTCGCCGCCAACCGTTTTGCACACACGGGCTTATCTGTCGCGGAGTCAGACCATGCAGCGACGCCGTATCAAGCATTCGCTCACGCTCGAAGAAGAATTAGCTGAGGAATCGAAGCGCCTACGAGAACAAGCCAATCGCCTGCCCATGGGCCATGAGCGCGAAGCTCTTCTCAAAAGAGCAAGCCTGGCCGACACGGCTTCCCATCTCTCCGAATGGCTCACGTCGTCCGGGTTGCAACCTCCCAAGACGTAAGGCTGCCTCAGTTTAGGCTTTCCTCGCTATCTCCAGGATGCCATCGCGATCTTGCACGACGGCAACGAACCCTCTCTTTTCGAGCCAGCGAAGTCCAAGCGCAAGTTGCCTCAGGTCGTTTCTGGCGTGGCCGACTGGAAGCTTCCGGGCCCGTCTCAAGGCGTCTGCGGCTTGCCGTCTAATCGGCGACTCTGCTGTCTTTAATTGCTGCTGACGCATCGCGGCCCCACCCACACGAGGCCAATTAAAATCCCGCGCCGCTCACCCGTCTGTCCGGCATCAGACTCTACATCGAGTTTCGGGAAAAACGGCAGAGCGATGGAACGGTTGGCCTCGAAATGAATCTACTATGGCTTCCGGTTCTAGCCCCCAAAGCCCCACCGGAAGAAAACCCTTCGAGGGTTGACGGCTCCAGCTTCCAACAGGCTGGAGCCGTTTAAGGTTGTCTGGATGGTGGAATGGCCCTGCACTTCAGCCGCATCGCTCCCGCGACAGAGGCGCTGGAAATATGGAGCGCAAGCGAGAGCGGCTACTCATTTGTAATCAGTAATGAGAGCCGCAGTGGTTCTGGACTCCACGGGCAGCCCGGCTTTGTAGCTTCCTGGCGCCCCATCAATTCCAACAGGACCGCCATCCGGATAGGTGGATCACCCTTTAAGACGTTTGCGGAAGCCGAGAAGGCCTGTGAGGCCATGGTGGCGCACCTGACCAAATAGCTTCGGATCTGGCGTAGCCCTTGCTCATGTCGGTCGAGTTCTTTGGCCTAAAGTTTCAGGGTGCCGCAAACTCTAAAGCGGCAGGGATCCTTGTCCCTCAGCCCAATCGATGACCTCGAATAGCATGCCCCGTCCAAGCATTTCGGATTCCAGGTCCGCTGCGTGTTTCTTCCACTCTGGCGTATCGCGGACCTTGAACTTGGGTTCGTCGCCCTGGCGTTCAGCCGCGTCATCGGCAGCCAAAGCACCACGGACGGCAGCGTACATCATCGTGAGGCTGTCATTCGTGAATGCCTGATAATCCATCTACTCTCCTGCAAAAAGCCGTCGCAGGTATTCCCAGCGACGGCTCTCCCCGATACGCGTGACCACCAGAAGGTCACGAGGATCGTGGCGGATTGTGGTTAACAAAGCAGCAAGGCTGCTGTCCTAAGATGTATTTGCTCGCCGGAGGGCCGGAATGACCGAATACGTCGTCACGAAAGTTGGCCATCATCAATGGCTCGTGTTTGCGGATCGGCAAAGCATTGCTTTTTGCGTTGACGAGAACGAGGCAGTGAAAGCGATGACCGAGCATAGCACACGCAACCGTCGGTCACGTGAGTCTGCGGACAATTCGCCAGAGCAAAGCCCGCCGGCGTGAACCAGCGGGCTTTGAATTCACCCGACTCTTAGATTTTCCGCGGACGTTTTGCCCCGGTTGCTCACTTCTTCATAGCTCACCTTGGCACCCTCATTGAGGCTGCTCAGGCCGGCCTTCTCAACAGCTGAAATGTGCACGAAAACATCCTTGCCGCCGCTGTCCGGCTGGATAAATCCGTACCCCTTGGTTGCATTGAACCACTTCACTGTCCCTATCGCCACTTCAGTATCTCCCGCTAACGAAAAGGTGGAATTCAAATACGCGCGATTCGTCGGCCAAACTGGTGGCAGCTTGGTGGCAAAAATCCGTCGCTATGACGATTTAGCGACGGCTACTTGCCCTAGTTTGGGCCCAAGACGTATTTAATAGGGCCGACCTTGCTCGTTTTTAAATCATTAGATTTATTTTTATACTTGACGCTGGACGCGCGCATTAACCAAATTAAATTGCGCTTATGGGACTTACCCACGAAAAATAATTGAAGCCTCTCCGCAGCTCGTTCGGGCGATCGGGACGTGAAATCGCCGGTGCTTGGGGGGTGGTCGCGACTCCCGGACGATCTATCAGAGCTTTCTCATCAACTTCGGCTCTCAGGGAACCGACTCCCCGACGGATTTCGGCAAGCGCGCTTATGAAATGTGGAACGGTGGCGTCGGGGATGCATTGCTGGCCGTCGATCTGTTCATGAACCATTTCGCCGGCGTCAACGATCTGACGTTGGCGGTCACGACCGCGAGCGGCAGCCAGTCCGTCGCTGTGTCGGGCGGCGGGCTGACTCTCGGTGCCCTTGCCGGCACGCATCTGGTTGTCCTCAAGTTCGAGTTCGATCCGCTGAACCCTGACGTGGTCAGCCTGTTCCTCGACCCGACGGATTCCATCGAATCGAACTACCTCCCGGCGGCTTTGGTTTCCGTCGCGAACTCCGATCTGTTCGTCACCCATCACGGTGCCTACACCGGGTTCACCTTTTCGGGAGCCGGCCATGTTCCGGGCGCGTTCGACGAGGTGCGCTGGGGCGACACGCTCGCCGACGTCACGCCGTTCCTGGTTGCGGAAGTGCCGGAGCCCTCGACATGGGCGATGATGTTGCTCGGCTTCGCGGGCCTCGGCATAGGCGCTTATCGACGGTCGCGGAAGGCAGCAATGCTCGCTCTCTGATCGACCAACAATCCTCCTGTGCACGGAAAAAAGCATGCTTCACGTCGTGATTTTTTTCCCTCCGGGTTCATTGCTCGCGTCAGCGCACGCGCAACCAAGATGCTGTTTTTCGACCGAATGGCTTCACGATCGGTTTCTTGTCGAAAGGCCGCCTTCCGGGCGGCTTTTCTTTTGCTAAGTTCATTCCATCATGAGTCGGGTCGTGCACATGGGGCTGGGCATGAAAGACCGAGAACTGGAGACAATGGGGCTTGATGACCTCTGGGACCTGCATCAGCGGATCGTTGATGTCTTGGATCGAAAACTTGAGAACGAAAAGCGCAAGCTTCAAGACCAACTTGATGAGCTTGGTCGCAGGTTCGGTGGGTCTCCTAAAGACATCCCTCAGCGTCGGCCCTACCCCAAGGTCGAGCCAAAATTTATGAATCCTGACAATCCCTCAGAGACTTGGTCGGGGCGTGGTAAAATCCCGAGATGGTTAGCCACACTCATCGCGTCTGGGAGAAACCGCGATGAGTTTCGGATCCAGTAGCTTGCTGCCACAGAACGCCTTCGGGCGGTCTTTTACGACACCATGGTCAGCGGCTACACAGATTGAGGCGAGCCATGCGCGATCTGATCGAGTCCCCCGCGCGTCAACGGGTTAATCGGAACGCTTACGATCAATCGCCGTTAGAGTCGCAGACAAGATGACGAGACCAACGATCTTGCTTGGCGCCGTTGCCTTATTATTCCTGTCCGCACTTGCCAGCCCGGCTTCGGCGCAGCACGTAATTTCTAATCCGGGCTGGTGCGCCCAGTTCTATCCGAACGCAAATTGCCAGAACTACGGGCCCGGAAATCCCTACACGAGCTATGGCTGGCGGCGAGCGGGACCTCGTTACTACTGGGGCCACCGTCATCCCCGCCGCCATTGGCGCTGACGCCAGCCAGCGGGACGGAGCCTATCCAGACTCCATCGGCGTGAATTAGGTCGAGGCGAGCAGGTCGGTCGGTTCAATTATGCGATTGGGCTATGCTTCCGGCGCTCTGGCGCGCGTTGCATGCGACTTGTGGCAAGGCAAGGCTGAAAGCATCGACCAGCCGACGCCGCCAGGGTTGCGTTAGCATCGATAGCTTCCCTTCGAGCAGAGCTGCCTTTTCCCGGGCGCCCGTGCTTTCCGAGGTGGCCTTGAGCAATTCGGCCAAGAGCTTGTTCGTGCGTTCGCATTCTCTCTCAAAGTCGGTCCGATGGCCGCTGGCAATAGCCTTCATCTCGGTCAGTTCGGCCTGCAATATCTCAATTTTCTGCTTTAGGGCGGTGACCACCTGGTGACCGGCCTGTGCCTGCGGCTGACGGGAGCTTGGGGAATGGCTGATTTCGGTGAGGTCGACCTGCACAAGCGTCTTGCTGTCGTTGGAGCGCGACCGCGGCCATCGATGTCGTTTTACCAGAGCCCGAGCAGCCTCCGCGGAAATTTTGAGCCGTTCGCCCAGTTCCGCATACGTCAGCATCTCGACGGGCATGATATTCGCTCCCGTTTAACCGGACGGTCACCACCCGGACACAGCAGATGGTACCGATTTATAGTTAACTGTTGGTTTACTGCGAGTGGGCGCCCTGCTTTGCGACGACGCGACTTACGGCCGTACCAGCCCACATTTGCTTCAGGTTTGTGGAACTGCCCGGCATCGGCTTGGGCCGCTGTCTCGCGACTCGTAGCCCCGGCTCGGACCGAGCCGTTCATCCGGCAGCCTTCACCACGACAACCGCCCCGCCCGAAAAACATGGGTGACGGCTCACACCCCCAGGCACAAGCAACACCCTCGTCCCGGTGCCTTTCGCGGCAACGGTCCGCATTGAACCAGAATCAGCCTATCCTCTGCGGCGCCGCATCCCGAGCAGGTCGAGGCCCCAGAAGGCAATGAGGATCAGGGCGCAGGTGCTCACAGCCAGCAACAGTACAATTGCTTCCAGCATGATCGAATCACTCCGCTGGTGTCACAAAAAGCATGCGCTTCGGTCGCGAAATTGTCATCATTCAGTTGCCGCCAACGTCTGGACGAAACCATTTTCCGAGGACGACGAAAACGTCCTGAAACAAACGGCTGTCTAACTGGTTGTTAAGAAAACAGGGACGGCCAACATGCAATTCTTCTTCGATCTCATTTGGAACCAGTCACGCAGCAGATTCCTCGCCACAATCCATGAGCGGGAGGCCGGGCAATGATCGAGCTCTCAGCAGCTATCCTCGCCCTGGTCAGCGTGGGCATCTTCGCCGCCCATGCGCTGGATGCCTACCGCACCGGCTAGGCTCGCAGCGGAGGCCGCATCAGAACCTCGCCTCGAGGGCCGCAGGCGTTGCGTCAGTGGCATTGTCAGATGCCAGGCTTGGCCTCAGTGGCATTCGTCAGACGCAGGCGGCCTGTTGTCGCTCTCTGTCCAATCGAAATCCATGGACTCCGGATCGGTGGCCCGCGAGCGCGCTTTTAGCGGTAGCCCTAGTTGGTGAGCCTTGAAGGCCACCCCACCCACGGTTCGATCCATCTTTTCGGCAATCGCTTGAACTGAATAGTTTTGAGCGAGAGTCTTGAGGTCTCTGATATCCCCGGCACTCCAGCGCTTGGCCATGTTTATCGCTCCCCTACTCCGGGGCTTAAATCGGGGAAAAGTGGAAAGTTCCCTTCGAGCGCCCCACCCGAACAATTTAACCGTAATTATGCCGATTGACCCCGGTTCCCTTGCCTGAAATTATGGGTCGGATTAAATGACTCTATTAGCTCAATTAAACGCGCCGAGACGTTTGCGGGCAAGAAAATAATCCGCCAGGCACGATCATCGTAAGCCCCCATCAGGAGACCATCGCCTTTCCGGAGGGTTCTTTTGGTGACGGCTTCCAAATATTGGAGCGATGCCTCATGCATACGCGATCCAAAAGATATCTCCGGCGTCACCGCGCACGGTTGAGGGCGCAACGACGAGCGTCGTTGAAGCCATTTCTGTGTGAAGACCGCCTGGCCCAACAGATTGCCGTCGGGATGAAGAAGCGTTGGCCCGAGATCTCCGGCTATTCGCGCGCCCACGACCCGGCCCGAGCCCTCGACCTGGGCCATGATGATCCTGGGGTTCGCCGGCGACGGCTTTCTGGCCTATCGCCGCCGCAACCAGACGGCGGTAGCGCTTCGCCGAGCCTGATCCTCAACTAGCCTGATCCTCAACCAGCATCAGAATTACAGGCCGCCTCCGGGCGGCCTTTGTTTTTCACGCCTCGGGGCGGCCGACCTCAGCTACGCTGAATGGGCGGTGAATTGTCCGTTCAGCCGCCATTGCGCGATGGTCTATGACTGTGTCGGCATACCGCCTGCCACAAGAACGTCGCGCTTGAAGGGCGTCCTAATTTCGCAAGCCGGCCTTCCCGAGCGCACACGCAGCATCGATATGGAAACGTACAGTCCGCCGTGGCCATTTCCGGAGCGGAGATCGGCCGCAGGGGAGATTGGGTGTTCGCCGGAGGGACCGAATGGCGAAGTCCTGATACAGTTGCCGTGCGGCGTCGATGCCATCGCGGGTGCTGGCGAGACGAATGTCCATCACGGCGAGCGTCGGTTGCGCCTCGCAGCATGGACCGCAATTTGATCGCTAACATCCGCGGCAGATCCCCGTGAACCTACTCATCTCCGGGCGTCCCGGCCGCCGGACCGGTGGCTTTCGCGGCTTATGACGCGGGCCAATAATCCGTTGCGACGGGCCGACATAGGGCGTCGCAAGGCGTGCGCGAGGCGCCGGCGTATCGACCGCGCCGTACGAGGTCGGCGGCGGCGGACGGTTGGGACTGAGCGGCGGGATTGCCGCGGCATTACCGATGCCGCTGGGATCGGAAAGCGCGCGCGGATTGGCTGGGCCGAACGGCACGCCTGATATCGATGAATTGCCGGCGCCGGCCGAGCCGGCTGGCGGTGTCAATTGCGCGAATGCGCTTGCGGGGGCGATCAGGCCGAGCACCACAAAGAGAGCAAGCGCCGGATTTCGGGACATCGAGGTCTCTCCAGGAGGCACAGCATCCAACGATCAGGCTGCGTGCGCGTTCCCTCGCTTCCAGGCGGACTGTCTATTTGAAGCTGTTCGTCTTGTGATGGAGTAGGCGTCGGCCAGAGAATCAGGCTTATTCATGGCGCGATCACGTTTTGAGATTCCGGCGGCATGAACCAGCCTGAGATCCTCGATCCCGATATCCGCGCCCTGCAGCAGTGGCTGCGCGCTGCCTGGCAGCAGCTCGGCGATCCCTCCCTCACCGCCTTTACCCGGCGCGAGTTGCGCAACCAGATGAAGCAGTGCAGCGCCGACCTGCGGGCGCGACTGCAGATGGTGGCCGAGCAACAGTCCGAGCCGGTTCAGCCACCGATCCCGGCCTACTCCCGGCCAGAGCTGCGCATCCTGTCATGGTGACGGAACAAGGTCAGGCGCCTGCCGCTCCGCCGCCAGCCACGAACACACCGCTGACGGCACCGCGCCGATGAGGCCGAATAGCAGGACGTCGGGCCCGTAGGCGAAAACCCATCCTGAACGCTACTGCCAGCGGCAGGTAGCTGATCGCGTAGCCGAACAACGCCGTGACCGCGATGCGGTACGAAACGTTGCGCTTTGCCAGCGCATAGTCGAACCACGCGGCCAATAGCGCGGGGACCAAGCCGACCAGATATATCGTCGGCAGCATCATGATTTGGGCGATATCGAACGTGTTCGGGCTGCCCGCAAGCCAATTGGCAATCTGCAGCATCACCCAGAACGCGACGACGAAGCCGAGCGGCGGCGCTATAGCGGCGAAGATAAGAAGGCGTTTCATGGCAAAATTCCCTGGCTGCCAATCTTTGCCGGAAGGGTAACGCCGCGTCGTTTGTCCCGATGTGAGGCCTCTCACGCTGGCGGGCGCCGCTGCTCCCCTCTACGGTCCCAAGCGCGGCGCTAAGGGCAATTCCGCCTAAGTACCGGGCTCGGATAAAGGCCTATGAGGGCACGGCAAACAAGAAGACCGCCCGAAGGCGGTCTCTGTGTTCTTCGAACCTTATTGATCAGGCTGCGAGTGCTGCCGTCTTGCGACGTCGATAGGTCATGTAGCCGACGCCCGCAAAGCCGAGGATCATCATCGCCCACGTGGACGGCTCGGGGACGGCGGTTATGGCCGTCATCGTGCCTGTGAAGACACCGTCGCCTGTGAAGGTTACTTGGGTCACAAACGCTGTCGAGCTATTGGGGTCGACACCCAAGCTTTCGTCGATACCTAGGACCTTGAACTTGCTCACGCCGTTCGGACCAAAATCGAACAGGGTGTTTGCTAGGAGATCTGCGGCGAAGACGTAGTTCGTTCCATTCCAAATATACAGGCCGTAAGCGTGCCCCAAGCCCAACTCTGGCAAAATCACGCTCGCGAAGTTCGGCCCGCCATCGCCTACCGAAAAGATATAACCCAGCGCTGCAGCCGGATCCAGATTGTAGGTCTGGCCGTGGGTGACATCGATATGGAAGCTGTAGACCGTATCACCGACTGCATTGACAGACGAGACGGGCACATAGACCGGACCACTGAATTGCGAAACCGCGGTGGGATGGAAATCAAAAAAGCTGTGCGAGCTGGCTCCGGTGGTCGCATTGCTTGGCGTCCGGTAGTCATCCCGGATAACCACGCCGTAATGACCGTTAGGAGAAAGGTTCGCCGAAGCGGGAACGGTAAAGCTCGTCTGATCCGACGGAAGATCTATCCTGAAGATTTGCTGTCTGTTGTTATTGAGATCCACGATAAAGATCCGGGTCGCCTGCTGGTAGCCGCCCGGCGGATTATAGGCCGGCGCGTTCCAGGAAATCGTGGGCGTCGTTGTTGCGTTTGAGGCTCCGCTGATGCGCAATTCCCGTAATGAAGGGAGGCACCCCGATGCTGGAGTCAATCGCGGCTGTATTAACTACGAGCGTGTTGGTGTAGTTCGGGTTGGTAACGGTGAGTTGCCACGGTCCGAGAAGGTTCGGGTTGTACGCAATCCTTCTATCGAAAAGATTGGGGTCCGGAATGGCATTGAGATAGGGGACATTAACTTGGACGCCGTTCTGCGTTGCAGTTACGGTCGTGTTGGCTCCGAAGGCTGGATCAGCATTTGATCCGCTTGGATGAAATCGTCCGCCGAATTCCAAGAATTGAGATGCGACGGGCTGGCCAAATGCAACGTTGGAAGAGTTGTATCCGATAAAATTGAACGTGCCGGGGAATCCAGACGTTCCGGTATTCTGCACGATTGTGTCGGCTTGAGTGATCGTTGGTGCGACAATCAAAGCCGCAATTGCGAAGGTAGCCAACTTCCCGCGCGGCGATTCAAATACTTGCATCACTGCCTCCAACAATGAATTTGATTAAATATTGCCGACATTGAAACTTAATTCAGTTTGAGCTTGCAGTGCATGCCTGTCAATTGCGGATTCAAGAACACGCACGAAATAGCTTCAGCGCGCTTCACCCGTTTGGGGTACGCGCATCAGCTGACGCCGACCATTCCTGAGCGCCTTCGTACCGGGAAAGCCTGGAAGGTCGCTTATACTTATTCACCGTGCGGCCAAGCCGATATTTATTACGTTCCAATTAGCTGCTCTTTAGATAAGCCTATTTGAAAAGCGCCCAATCATTCCGCCTCATCACTTGCGAGGGCTTCTCGATTTGCCCTTCCGGTCGGCCGGGGCTCTTCATAGGCAAGGGCCGGATCGGGAGAAAAATGCAAATCTTAGCGAACTAGGTCAAAAGCTAGTCCAGCAGCCTTCCGCCTTCGTCCAGCAGGCCGGCCATGGTCCAATAGCGCAATCGGGGTTGAGTTTGCGGAGCCAGGGCATGGCCTATGAGAGCGCCACAGAACCATGGCGGCAAATATCAATGCCTTGGGGGCAATTGGCGATGACGAGCGCTCTCATTTGTCTGGCGACACGGGGCGCGCTCGTCGCTGCGGCCGCGTCAGCGCAAGCTCCGCGCTCCTACATCCTTCAATCCTCGGCCAGCTTGTGATGTTTTCGATGCCCTCGACGAACCGCAGTGGCTGGACCGGCTGCGCCGGTCCGCCCTGTTGATAACCCCAACGTCCTGGGCCCAGCGTCGAAACAGGCCGCCATGGTGTGCTATCGGCATACCGGCCTGATTAACGACGGACAGAACACATGCGGATCACCCTGGTCGGTTCCCGCCATTTCGGCGCGACGACATTCAACACGCTGCGCCAACACGGGGTCGATATCGTCCGCGTTGTCGTCCACGATGGCGAGGACCGGCTTGCCGCCACCGCGCGGGCCGCCGGGATCGAGGTCGTCGTGCAGGCCGATCCGAAGCGCGTGGTCGCATCGGAAGTCGCGGCCAATACCGACCTGATCGTGACCGCGCACAGCCATGCCCGCGTCACCAGGGAAGCGCTGGCTGCCGCCAAACTCGGCGGCATCGGCTACCACCCTTCGCTCCTGCCCCGGCACCGCGGCATCGCCGCCGTGGAATGGACCATCAAGGAAGGCGATCCGATCGCCGGCGGCACCATCTACCACCTCGCCGACCGCATGGATGCCGGCGCCATCGCGGCGCAGGAGTGGGTGTTCGTCAGGAAGGGAGAGACCGCCCGCGAGCTCTGGGAGCGGGCGCTGGCCCCGCTGGGCCAGAAACTGCTCGCGGACGTCATCTTTCACGCCAAGACCCACCACAGCCTCCCTGCCACTCCGCAGGACGAGGAATTCGCCACCAAAGCGCCCAACCTGTTCGACGCGAAACACTGAGCCCTACCGAGATACCTCTGGCACTGCTATTGCTGCAGGAAACGTGACGAAGTCGCGACTTTCCCGGAACCAGATTCACCTTGATGTGTTTGAGATTTCGGGAACTTTCCACAGTGTTGCGTCGCACCCAAGTTTGGACACATTGTGACCGGATAAGGCGCGTCATCACACACATCTCAAGGATTTGATCCATGCGCGCCAATCGCATCAGCAACATTTTGTTTGCTTCGTTTCTTGCCTCCGCCGCGACCTTGGCCGCAGCTCCGGCCTCCGCCCAGTCGCCCTATGACGGCCTTTGGCAGGTTACCGTTGTCACAAAAACGGGCAGTTGCGATGCGCAGACTACCTCGACCGTGAACGTCGCTGGCGGCAAGATTTCCGGCGGTCCGGTTTCCGGCAGTGTCGGCAGCGGGGGACTTGTACGAGTCTCGATCAATGGTGCATATGCGAACGGTCAACTCAGTGGCAACTCCGGATCGGGGAAATGGAATGGGGCTTCAGCTGGTGTCGCGTGCAGCGGTCGATGGGAAGCGTCCCGTCAGTAAGGCAAGCCAGACTTCAGAATTTTTCGCCAAAGCGCGGCGGCTGACATTCGCAGCCGTCGCGTTTTTTTTGACGGCCTTCGCCGCCTCCACCAGCTACGCCCAGTCCAGTGCGTTCGCCGGCATGGCCGGCACCTGGTCCGGACCCGGCACCGTGACGCTGGATGACGGTTCTAGCGAGCGGATCCGCTGCCGGGCGACCTATAAGGTTATCGGCGCCAGCATGGACATGAGCCTCACCTGCGCCAGCGACGCCTACAGGTTCAACTTGCTGGCTGCGGTGATCGCAGCAGGCGGCGAAGTCAGCGGCACCTGGAGCGAGACCAGCCGGAATATCGGCGGCAATATCCAGGGTCGTGGCGCCAGCGGCAGTTTCCAGGTCATCGCCCAAGCGGCGGGCTTCGGCGCCAGCATCGCGCTGAAGACCACCGGCAATAAGCAGCATATCGCCATGAAGGCCGACAGCCAGTTCCGCGCTGCCAATATTACGCTGTCGAAGTAGGCCAATCCGCCCCGCCACCCTATCATCGCCCGCGAAGGCGGGCGACGACAGCACGGGAGTTGGCGATTGTCCTTTCAACTCGTCTTCGGTTTTTCGAGCTTCGCCGCGGTCTCCTTGATCGTCTTGGCGATCAACAAGGCCTGCTCCTTGTTTAACGCAAAATCCTGCACGCCCCGGTGCGTGGTCAGCGACAGCACCATAATGTCGGGCTGGTGCTCGGGCCAGCCGGTTGCGAAGGCGGTCACGAAGTCTGCAGAGGTCGATCGAGTGGTCATTGGCTCACGATATCCTTTTGTCTTTGCTGGCGCGCTTATTGAAGCAGACGGCGCTTGGCACTTGTCTTGGCAGTTGTCTTGGCGCTTGTGACGTCAGTTACGCCTTGGGCACGAAGGCGGTAACTTCGATCTCGACTTTCGCCCGCTGGTCGACCAGCCCGTCGATGTAGAGCAGCGTCGATGGCGGGAAATTGCGCCCGAGTGTTTCCTTCCAGGCTGCACCGATGCCGGGAGCTGCGGCTTCGTATTCGCTGCGGCTGGTCAGGTACCAGGTCAGGCGCACGATGTGCTCCGGTCCCGCGCCGGCTTCTCCAAGCAGCTTGACGACGCGCTTCAGCGCGGTGCCGACCTGGGCGGCCATGTCAGGGGCATAATCGCCCTTCTCGTCGCCGCCGGTCTGGCCGGCCAGCACGATCCATTTGCCTGAAGCGTCGACCTCGACACCGTGCGAGAAGCCGCGGGGTTTCGACCATTCGGCCGGTTGCAAGATACGCATGCGTAAGTCCTCCTTGAGACCGCCGCTCCTTAGCACTGAACCGGCAGCCGCTCCCACAGCGAAATTGCGACGCGCATCGCTGCCCCGCCGCATATGCGCATTGCAAATTGTGGCGCGCTCGCCGATACCGGCCTGCCCCAACCCCTCAGCTTGCCGAATGGACCGCACACAATCCAAAACCCTGGCCGCGCTGTGGATGGCCGGCTGGCTCTCCCTGATGCTGATCATAGCGATCGCCGGGCGCGAGGCGGCGCGCGAGATCAACGTGTTCCAGCTCATGGAGACGCGCTCGGTCCTCGGCTTCCTGATGCTGTACCCGCTGATCCGCGCCAGCGGCGGATTTGGCATGATGAAGACGACGCGGCTGCCGCAGCACGTGGCGCGCAACCTCATTCACTACGGCGCGCAGCTCGGCTGGTTCTTTGCGCTGACGCTGATCCCGATCGGCCAGGTGGTGGCCATCGAATTCACCATGCCGATCTGGACCGCGATCCTGGCCGCGACCTTTCTCGGCGAGCGCATGACTATCTGGAAGATCGCGGCGATCATGCTCGGAATAGTCGGCGTCGTCGTGATCGTTCGCCCCGCCACCAGCGAGGTCAATCCGGGGCAGCTGATTGCGCTGGCGGCCGCAGTCGGGTTCGGCGTGTCGGTCGCGATGGTCAAGTCGCTTACCCGGACCGAGCAGACGCTATCGATCATGTTCTGGATGCTGGTGGTGCAATCGGCGGCTGGTTTCTTTCCCGCGCTCTACGTCTGGACGTGGCCGCCAAGCTATCTCTGGGGCTGGGTCGTGGTGATCGCGTTTTGCGGCACGTTCTCCCACTACTGCATGGCGCGCGCGATGCTGCATGCGGATGCCACCGTGGTGATCCCGATGGATTTTCTGCGGGTTCCCCTGACCGCCGCCGCCGGCTGGCTGATCTATTCGGAGCGGCTCGATCTGTTCACCGTGCTCGGCGCCGCGCTGATCCTCACCGGTAATCTGTTGAACCTGAAACCGAATCCTTCGACTAAAGCGTCCGCCCAAAACTGAACTTTATTTGCCGGGCTGTGATCTAGATCACGCCACGGTGCGTGTCGCGACGGTAACGGATGGCTCCGGATTTGGTTGTCGCGCTGCTTTTTTGTGGCGCGAAGCGGGCGGTTTTCTGTAATGTCCAGCCAGCGTTAAAGCCAAAGCCTTTTATCGATTCTGCAGGGGGATTTCCTATGCGCTACCCAACCCTCATTTTGTCCGCCATCTGCATGCTCTTTACGGCGGGCGCCGCCAGCGCCGAGAAGCGTGTTGCCTTCGTCGTCGGTAACGGCGCCTACAAGAATGTAGCACCGCTGCCGAACCCGTCGGTCGATGCGAAGGCGATCGCCGCGACCCTGCGCAATGTCGGATTCGAAGTGGTCGAGGGCTCCAATCTCACGCGCGACAAGATGACCGAGCGGCTGCTCGACTTCGGCAAGAAGGCGCAAGGCGCCGACGTCGCGCTGTTCTTCTACGCCGGTCACGGCATTGCCATCTCGGGCACCAACTATCTGTTGCCGATCGACGCCGACATCAAATCCGAAATGGACGTCAAGCTCGGCGCCGCGATCAATATCGACCTCACGCTCGAGCAGACCATGGGCGACGCCAAGGTCAAGCTGGTGTTCCTCGATGCCTGCCGCGACAACCCGTTTGCGGCCAAGATCAAGTCGAACTCCGCGACCCGCAGCGTCAACGTGCAAACAGGTCTCGCCGAAATGAAATCCGGCGAAGGCACGCTGATCGCGTTCGCGACCGGCCCGGGCCAGACCGCGCTCGACGGCCAGGAAGGCGGCAACAGCCCGTTCACGCGCGCCCTGCTCGCCAACCTCACCCAGCCCGGCGTCGAGATCCAGCAGGCGATGACCAAGGTCCGCGCCCAGGTCAATGAGGAAACCAGCAAGGGACAACTGCCCTGGGGTCACACCAACCTGATCGGTTCGGTCTACCTGAACGGCGCACCCGCGCCCGGAGCCGTCGCGGCTGCAGCGCCAGCAGCGGGCGCTTCAAAAGCGTCGGACGTCGAACTGGAGTTCTGGCGCTCGATCAAGGATTCCAACAAGCCGGAAGAGCTCAATGCCTATCTGAGCAACTACCCGAACGGTCAGTTCCGCTCGCTGGCATTGTCGCGCATTGCGTCGCTTGAGAGCGGCGCGAAGGATGCAACCCGCAACCTGAGCACGGGCATTGACCCCGCGACCTTCAAGGAGGAAGCGAACCAGACCACCGAGGACCAGATCGGCCTCGACAAGGGCCAGCGCCGCGACGTGCAGCGCCGCCTCACCGGGCTCGGTTTCGACACCAAGGTCAGCGGCCAGTTCGATCAGGCAACCCGCGGCGTGATCACGCGCTGGCAGGCCGCCCGCGGCTATCCCAAGAGCGGCTACCTCAACAGGCTGCAGCACAAGGCGCTGCTGACGGAGATCGTGGCAGCCGCGCCTACCGCGAGTTCCGACGAGGAGCGTCCCGCTCCCAAGCGCCGCGCCCCCAGCACCGTTCAGGCGCAGCCTCAAGGGCAGTCGCAGCCACCGCCGCAGCGCCAGCACAGCAACCCCGGCCCCGATCCGGCCGGCGCCGGGCGCTTCATCGGCGGCGTCGTGGGCGGCATGCTGCGCTAAACCCCAACGCGACCCATCTACAAAACGGCCCGGGGTTCATCCCGGGCCTTTTTCATTCTCCGCTTCGCAAAATCAAAATGCGTGCTCGCGGCGATCTATTTGCCCGCGGCCTTTCGCAATGCCTCGTTGATGCGGTCCTGCCAGCCGGGGCCGCCTTCCTGGAAATATTCCAGCACATCCTGATCGATGCGCAGCGAGACCAGTTCCCTCACGCCGGGAAGCCGGGGCGTCTTCGGCGGCGCTTCCGCCACCTTGGTGGTAGTGCGCTTGAACGCGGCCTCGGCCTCGGTGCGCGCGTCGTTCAGGGTTCTCGGCCGCCGCGGCTGGTCCGCCATCGCTAGATTCCTTCAAACAGTGCGGTTGACAAATAGCGCTCGGAGAATGACGGCACGATCGCGAGGATGGTCTTGCCGGCGCTCTCGGGGCGCTTGCCGATTGCAAGCGCCGCCGCGATCGCGGCGCCCGAGGAGATGCCGCCGGGAATGCCTTCCATGCGCGCCAGCGCCCGCGACATCTCGATCGCCGTCGGGCCGTTGACCTTGACGATCTCGTCAATGACCGAACGGTCCAGAATGTCCGGAACGAAGCCGGCGCCGATGCCCTGAATCTTGTGCGGCGTATGCTGCCCGCCCGACAGCACCGGGCTTTCCTCCGGCTCGACGGCGACCACCCGCAAGGTAGGCTTGCGTGGCTTCAGCACCTGTCCGACGCCGGTAATGGTGCCGCCGGTGCCGACGCCAGCTACGAAGAAATCGATGTTGCCGCCGGTGTCGTTCCAGATTTCCTCGGCCGTGGTACGGCGGTGAATTTCGGGATTGGCGAGGTTCTTGAACTGCTGCGGCATCACGGCGTTGGGCGTGGTCCGCACCAGTTCCTCCGCGGTCGCGATCGAGCCCTTCATGCCTTGGGCTGCCGGCGTCAGGATGATCTCGGCACCGAGGAAGGCCAGCATCTTGCGCCGCTCGATCGACATCGACTCCGGCATCACCAGTTTCAGCCGGTAGCCGCGCGAGGCCGCGACAAAGGCCAGCGCGATGCCGGTATTGCCGGAGGTCGGCTCGATCAGCACCGTGTCGGCATTGATCACGCCGGCCTTCTCCATCGCGATCACCATCGCCGCGCCAATGCGGTCTTTGACGCTTGCGGCGGGATTGAAATATTCGAGCTTGGCGAGGATGGTTGCGCTAACACCGTGCGCCTCCGGCAATTTGCGCAAGCGGACGATCGGCGTGTCGCCGATTGCATCGACGATGGAATCAAAAACCCGGCCCCGCCCAGGACGTTGCACTGCACTCGTTACTGACGACGCATCCATCTCAACACTCCTGTAACAAATCATGTGCGGGGAATTGACGGCTCTCCCTACTTAGGAGGCGGTCGCATTGATGCGCAAGCCGGAAGTGCCGGAGCCGAAGAGTTCGCTGCATTGCAAAACAAGAACATCGCAAATATCGCGAAATGAACTCATTTGTGTTGCGACATCGTCAAGGGTTTTGGTTATACTTTCGTCGCGAACTGAGCCAGAGGTCCCCAGAAGTTCAGATCGCGAAGGAGGGTCACGATGCCAGCTATTGCTGAAATCCTGTCGACCGTAGCGTATAAGCCCGATCCACGCGGCTGTGATTTGCCGACGTGCCCTGTGTGCGCTGATACCATGGTGGCTGCGGAAGCTTCCGCCTACCTCAACGACAACGTGATCAGCTATCTCTGGACCTGTGACACCTGCGGTTACGGTTTCGTGACCAAGCACTCGATCAAGAGGTTTGCCTGTAATTGATTCAAACTATCGTTAGAGCAATGTCACCGCGCGCCCAACTGGCGCGCGTTTGTTTTTGGTCCTGAAATTTCTATCCGTTCCGCTGCGCCCGCCGAATTTCGGTCGGGCGACGCTTGTACACCTCCGCAAAGACCGCATTGAAGCGGCGCAGGCTGCGGAACCCCGCCAGCAGCGCAATCTCGATCATCGGCAATTTGGTATCATCTAAAAGTCGCTTCGCCCGCTGCACGCGTGCCGTCTTGGCAATCTGAGCGGGGCTGGCGCCGAGATGCTTGTCGAATAATCGGGATAGATGCCGCGGCCCCACCCCAAGGCTGGCGGCGAGCACTTCAACCGGCGCGCGATCGAGTGCGCCCTCACTGATCAGCCGGACCGCACGTTCGACGGTGGCCAATGAGCCCTTCCATGCCGGAGAGAACGGCGCCGTCTCCGGCCGGCAACGCAGGCACGGCCGAAATCCAGCGCGCTCCGCTGCCGCTGCCGATGGATAAAAGGACACGTTTTCCGGCTTCGCGGGGCGAACCGGGCAGACCGGACGACAGTAGATGCGCGTTGTCCTGACACCTGAGAAGAACTGACCGTCAAATCGTCGATCACGGCTGACGCGCGCCCTCTCGCAGGCTGCTACGTCCAGGTTGCCAACCCTGGTCCTTGCCGACGACCGAGTCCGAATGCGGCGAGCCATCGCACACTCCCGATGTTACGTCGCAGCCATAATATGTTTCGGGAGCACGGAAACAATGGTCGCCGCCGCGGGCCAGTTCTTTGGATGGTCGGTTGCCTGGTCAGCGTTCGCAATCGCCGTGTTTGCCTGGGGCACCGGCTTCTATGGCCCCTCGGTGTTTCTTCAATCGCTGCACGAAACGCGGGGCTGGCCCATCTCGCAAATTTCAGTGGCCATTACCGCCCACTTCCTGCTCAGCGCGATCGTCATCGCCTGCGTGCCGGAGATTCATCGCCGACTTGGAATCGCCAAAACGACGTTCCTTGGCGCGGTCCTCACGGCGGCTGGCCTCATCTTGTGGTCCGGCGCGCGCGAGCCGTGGCAGTTGTTCGCCGCGGCAATCCCAAGCGGAGCTGGTTGGGCCATGACGAGCGGCGCTGCGCTGAATGCCATCGTGGCAAGATGGTTCGATCGTGACCGGCCGATCGCGATAGCGCTTGCATTCAATGGTGCCAGCGTCGGCGGCGTGCTGTTCGTGCCGATGTGGGTCTGGTTGATACGATCGATCGGATTTCCGTCCGCAGCGCTTCTCGTCGGCGGCTGCATGGTCGCCACGGTCGCTTATCTCTGCGTCAGGTTCCTGGCCAAATCTCCCGAAGACATGGGGCTAGCGCCAGACGGCGAGGCGTCGCATCAGGCGAGCGCGAGGCCGCAGCCGAGACGGACCCGCATCGAGATCGTTCAAAGCTGGTGTTTCATCACGATTTCGGCAGCTTTCTCGCTCGGACTCTTTGCGCAGATCGGCCTGCTTGCCCACCTGGTGGCTCGTCTTACGCCGGAGCTTGGAATTGAGCATGCCGGGTTTCTTGTCAGCCTGGCAACGGTATGTGCCGTCATTGGCCGGACCGCAACCGGCAAGTGGATTGGTGAGCATGATCGCCGGTTCGCCGCTGCCGCCAACTTTGCCGTGCAGATCGGCGGTGTCCTGTTGTTGATTTTCTGTAGCGGATCGGTGGCTCTCACGCTTGGATGCGTTCTCTTCGGTCTCGGAATCGGCAATCTGACCTCGCTCCCGCCATTGATCGTACAGAAAGAATTCGAACGCGCGGATGTCGCCACCGCGGTGGCGCTGATTATCGCGATCAACCAAGGGGTATTTGCATTCGCACCTGCAATCATTGGCGCGATGCGTGACATGACTGCCAATTATCAGTTGCCGTTCGCGCTCATTGCCCTGATCCAACTTCTGGCAGCAGTAATTATCCTGCTTGGCCGGCCGGAGGTCCACACGCGCTCAAGCGACTTCACCCTAGCGCGGCTTCAGCCACAAGGGCGCCCGGCCGGGCCCTCGCCTGCAGGCGGGACACCGCCTCGGCCAGCGGAACGTCGGCCTGTGAGCCGTCGCGCTCGCGCAGGCACACCCGGCCGTCCCTCATCTCGCGCCCGCCGACGATCGCCATCACCGGCACCGCCATTTCATGCGCGGCCAAGATGCGCCGCGAAAGGGTATCGGCGCCGTCATAGGCAACGGCCCGGATCCCGGCATCCTCGAACGCCGCCAGAACTTCCGCGCCATATCCGGCCTGGTCTTTCGAGATCGGCGCGACCGCGACTTGGTCCGGTGACAGCCAGAACGGCAGCACGCCGCCATGGTGCTCGAGCAGGATCGCGATCATGCGGCCGAGCGATCCGAAGATGGCGTGGTGGATCATCAAGGGCCTCGCGCGGCTGCCGTCGGGGGCGACGTAGGACGCCTCGAGCCGCTGCGGCAGCACGCCGTCAAGCTGCACTGTGCCGCACTGCCAGGATCGTCCCAGCCGGTCACGCAGCGCGAATTCCAGCTTCGGTCCATAGAACGCACCTTCGCCGAGATTGATTTGAGGCGCGAGGCCGCATTGCCGCGCGGCATCGCCGAGCTTCGCCTCCGACCAGTCCCAGGTCGCGTCGTCGCCGGCACGCACCACCGGCCGCGTCGCCAGCGCCACTTCGTAGTCGGGAAAACCGAGGTCGCAATAAACCTCGTCAAGCAGGGCGATGAAGCGCGCGACTTCGCCCTCCACGTCCTGCTCGCGGCAGAACACGTGCGCGTCGTCCTGCTCGAAGGCGCGCGTCCGCATGATGCCGTGGAGCGAACCGGAAGGCTCATTGCGGTGGCACGCGCCGAACTCCGCATAGCGGATCGGAAGCTCCCGCCACGAGCGCAGCCCCTTGTTGAAGATCTGCACGTGGCACGGGCACGACATCGGTTTCAGCGCCATCGCCAGCTCGCCGTCGTCGATCCGGAACATGTGCTCGCCGAACTTGTCCCAGTGGCCGCTGCGGCCCCAGAACTCCTGCGGCAGCAGCTGCGGCGTCCGGACCTCGGCATAGCCGGCGCAGCGCATCTTGCGCCGGAGATAGTCCTCCAGCACCCGGTAGACCGCGTAGCCGCGCGGATGCCAGAACACCATGCCCGGCGCATCTTCCTGAAGGTGCCAGAGTTTGAGCTTCACGCCGAGATTTCTGTGGTCGAGATCGTCCATGGCTGTGTTTCCTTGCGATTGGAAAAAGCGCGGACGGGGACCATCAAAAACCAGAAAAGGCCCCGTCCGTCGCCGGCGGGGCCTTTTCTGGGTGAAGTACGCTTGTCTCTAGCGCGCGCAACCAGCAGGCGATCCGCCGTAAGCGGTCGCCGTGGTGGTCAATGCGGCTGATCGAAGCTTATTCATGCCCTGTATATGGCGGCAAAACGCTCAGGCGTCAACGCCAGCCGCCTGGCGTCGCGGAATATGGATGATGCGCGGGGACATCAACGCTCCTGCGGCGGATGATCTGGCTTCTGGTCAGGCTCTAGCGCGGCGGTATATCGCCCTTCGCCCAACCGGCGCGCGTACGTTCGCGGAAGCTGGCAAAAATTCCCTGTGAAATCGCTTCGCGCATGCCCCGCATCAGGTGCTGGTAATACGCCACGTTGATTTCCGACAGCAGCATCGCGCCGAGCGTCTCGCCCGACCGCACCAGATGATGCAGATAGGCGCGGGAATAGTCGCGCGTCGCGGGCCATTCGCTTTCCTCATCGAGCGGCCGCGGATCATCGGCATGGCGGGCGTTGCGCAGGTTGATCTGGCCGAACCGGGTGAACGCCATGCCATGACGCCCATTCCGGGTCGGCATCACGCAGTCGAACATGTCGATGCCGCGGGCCACGCTTTCCAGCAGGTCCTCCGGCGTGCCGACACCCATAAGATAGCGCGGACGATCGGCAGGCAGCGCCGGCGCGGTTTCCTCGACCATCGCAAGCATCACCGCCTGCGGCTCGCCGACCGCGAGCCCGCCGATCGCGTAGCCGTGGAAGCCGATCTCGACCAGTCCGCGCGCATTGATATGTCGCATCGCGGGAATGTCGCCGCCCTGCACGATGCCGAACAGCATGTAACCATCGGGCGCGGTCTCGAACGCCCGCTTGCTGCGCTCGGCCCAGCGCAGCGACAGCCGCATCGCGCGCTCGATGTCGTCGCGCGTAGCCGGCAGCCGGACGCACTCGTCCATCTGCATGGCGATGTCGGCGCCGAGCAGCCGCTGCACCTCGATCGAACGCTCCGGCGACAGCTCGACCTTGGCGCCGTCGATATGCGAACGGAAGGTCACGGCCTTCTCGCTCACCTTGCGCAGATCCGACAGCGACATCACCTGGAAGCCGCCGGAGTCCGTCAGCATCGGGCCGTTCCAGCCGGTGAAGGTCTGCAGGCCCCCCAGTGCGGCGATCCGCTCGGCGCCCGGCCGCAGCATCAGATGATAGGTGTTGCCGAGCACGATGTCGGCGCCGGCATCGCGCACCTCGCGCCAGTGCATGCCCTTCATCGCCCCCGCGGTGCCGACCGGCATGAAGGCCGGCGTGTGCACCATGCCGTGCGGCGTGGTGAGACGGCCGGTGCGGGCTGCGCCATTGGTGGCGAGCAATTCGAAATGATTGGGAAGACTCATGGCGCTGCTTATTGCGTGCCGGGAACGGCCAATCAACCGCCCAGTGCGGGCGCTCCGACCAGTCCGTGCCCCACGCCGGACACAATTAGCCCTCGCTTGTTAAATAAAACGATACCGTATAGTTTTATAAATGGGGCAGGACGGACGCCGCTGGCGATGAGGCCGGCGGCGGCAAGTGCGTGTGTACACGGTAACTGACGACGAATGCCCTCCCCCTCTTTCCTGACTGGATCAATCCTCTCCGACAGCCGGATCAGGAGGACAGGCTCACGCCTGCTCAGGTCGGCCGTCTTGCTGTGCAGCCTCGCGCTAGCCGCCTGCACGTCGCTGCCGCGGACGCCCTACAGCGCTGCGGATGCCTCAGGCTCCCGCGTGCTCGATATCGACGGCCTGCGGCGCTACACCGACGAACCCGTCACAAAATTCCGTTTCGAGAAAGACGACCTCTCCTCCACCAGGACCTATCTCGCGCTCTCCGGCGGCGGCGCCGATGGCGCCTATGGCGTGGGCGTGTTGAACGGCTGGACCGCGGCCGGCACCCGCCCGGCCTTCTCGGTCGTCTCGGGCGTAAGCACCGGCGGCCTGATTGCGCCGTTTGCGTTTCTCGGGCCCCAATACGACGACACGCTGAGGGAGGTCTACACCAGCGGGATAGCTTCGAGCCTGCTCAATGATCCCAGCATCATCCGCGTGCTGTTCGGATCCGGCCTGTTCGGCAATACGCGACTGCGCGAGCTGGTGGCCCGCTATGTCGGGCCGGAGATCCTGGCCGCCGTCGCCCGCGAGAATGCCAAGGGCCGAAAGCTGCTGGTGGTGACGACCGATCTCGACACCCAACGCACGGTCGTTTGGGACATGGGGAAAATCGCCGCAGTCGGTTCGCCCGAGGCGCTGCGCCTGTTCCGCGACGTGATGGCGGCCTCCGCCAGCATTCCCCTGGTGTTCCCGCCGATCCTGATCGAAGCCGAGGGCCAAGGCCGGCGCTTTGAGGAGATGCATGTCGACGGCGGCGTGACCGCTCCGGTCCTGACGCTGCCGGATGCCCTGCTCTTCCAGGGACGTCTGCCCGGAAACATCCGGATGAACATCTACATCCTCGTCAACAAGAAGCTCGAACGAACTTTTGAGCTCGTGCCCAACAGCACGATCGACGTCGCCTCACGCAGCCTGTCGTCGATCACCCAGTCCCAGACGCGCTCGGTCATCTTCTCGACCTACGATTTCGCCAAGCGCAATAGGTGGGGCTTCCATCTGTCCTACATCGCGCGCGACTATCCCGCATCGCACTCAGAGGGATTCGACACCGCCTATATGCGCGCCCTTTATCAGCATGGCTACGAGAAGGCTGCGTCGGGCCGCGCCTGGACCTCGATGCTTCCGTGAGCCACGCAGGACGGGACGATGACCTGCTTGGACGATATGGCCAATTCGGCGGGAGGGCATGGGCGAGCTGTCGCGTGACATTTCATCCTCCGTATCCCGGACGCGACGCGGCACCATCAGAGCGTTTACGCGCGTCTTCGACACGCTATGGTGACGCGGCGCAGAGCCGGGACCCATCGCAACATAGTGGGCCCCGGATCAGCAGCGCACCACGCCGCCAAGACGCGGCGCGCTGCGCAGCATCCGGGGAACGGAGAGCGGTTTCGGCCAGATTCGCCATGACGTCCCTCTTGCTGCGCGTTATAGAGCATTGACTGATATCACGACCGCGCAGGAATCAATGGGCATGGGATTGACTGCGGCCAAGGCCAAACCGGCAAGACGAGACGTCCCGAAGTCGCGTGGCGGCCGGCCGACGAAAAGCGGCGCCATCGAGCGCGATCAGCGGCTGATCGAAGTTGCCACCCGTCTTTTTTTGGACCGGGGCTACGATGCGACCTCGCTTGATGCGGTTGCGGAAGCAGCCCGGGTCAGCAAGCCCACCGTCTATTCGCGCTACGGCGACAAGCGCGGGCTGTTTGCGGAGGTGCTGAGGCGCGAGATTGCGCGCTGGCTTGCGCCGCTTGCTGAAGCGGCGGAGGCGCAGATCACGCGTGCCTCGGACATTTCGGTCGAGCAGCGCCTGATAGAGGTCGGGCGCGAGATGCTGACGTTCACCTGCGGACCCGATGCCGTCGCGTTCAGCCGCATGATGACGTCACAGGCCATCAACTTTCCCGACATTGCCAAACTTGGCAAGGAAGAAGGCTGGTTGAAGGCCGTTTCCACGACCGCGCGCTTCTTTGATCGTTTGGTCGCACAGGGCGCTATGGACGTCGAGGATACCGGCATCGCGGCTGAGGTCTTTCTCGACGTGGTCGTCGGTCACACCCACCGCATGGCGACGTTCGGAACGCCGCTGGAGATGAAGTTCGCCGAAAAACGCATGCGATCGGCGATCAGGCTGTTCCTTGCCGGCGCGCTTGGACCATCGAGCCGCGTTCAGTCCATCCCCAAGGGAACCATTCGGCGGCGCCCTTCCCGCTGACAATTCCGTGAGAACGGAAGTTTCACGTGCTTTACGCCATGCCGGCATCTTGACCCAACAAAACGATACGGTATGGTTTTGTTATGAGCGGAGTGCGGGTCCTGCTTTCACCAGTCCCAGCGGCTCGCGCCGCTTCGATCGCCGCAAACCGCCGTTTGCAGCGTTCCGCGGCCGACCCCGTATGCCTCCAAGGGGTCGGCCGCGCTTTCCTAGAGACGATCCGGCCCGTCCGCCAGCAGAGACAGGCTCTAAGATGGAGACTGCAAACATGCGTACGCCCCGTTGGAGACAGTTGCTTGCAATCGTCCTGGTGGCGATCATCCTCCCTGCCCCGGTCCATGCCAACGCGTCGTCGACCGACGAGCAAGCCTCGCTCCGCAATGAAGCCGGCGATGGCGCCGCGTCCGACCAGCAGGCGGTCAGCCGCGAGCTCGCGATTTTCCGCGGGTCGGCCGTCTCGCTGAGCCAGGCGATGGCCATCGCCGAAGCCCTGCATACCGGCGCGACGACCGCCGATGTCAGCTTCGACGGCGCGTCGGATTCACCGGTCTACCGGGTAAAGACCCTTCACAACGACCGCATCTGGCAACACGCCATCGACGCCACGACTGGCAAGATTGTCGGCGGCGAAGCCGCTCTGCCCCTGAAGGAGCTCGATGCCGAGGACCGCAGCAACCTCGTTGCACTCAAAACGATCCGGCACCGCTTGGCGGATGCCGTTCGCGTGGCCGAGCGCGCGGCGTCGGGCAAGGCTGTCAGCGGCGGCCTGATCCGCGAACGCGGCCGGCTGAATTTCGCGATCGTCGTCATGAGTGGCAGCGACCTGAAGGAGGTCATCCTCGAGCCTCATGGCGGTGCCGGCCGGCGATGACCGGACCCGTCAGTAGCAACCCGGATGAGGCTAAAGCCCGTTGACGGCGGCGCCAAGCTGCCGCATAAGTCCGCGCCATGACGACTTCGACCAAAGCGACCGCGAAAACCAAAGCACCCTCTGGGGGCTCGGGAGCCGTGCGCGCGTAGTCGAACGATCGCATTATCTGAACCGAAGCCCCGCCTGAAAAGGACCGGGGCTTTTTTATTGCCCGCAGCGTTGATGCTTAACCAAAGAGGATAGACCCGTGAGCCACGAACCCGTTGTTGCCATTGCCGGCGTAACCGGAGCTGTCGGCGCCGAATTCATCGCCACCATGGACAGGCGCGCCTTCCCGGTCGGCAAGCTCAAGGCGCTGGCCAGCGCCCGCTCGGCGGGCAAGACCATCGACTTCCGGGGCAAAAAGATCGTGATCGAGGAGCTCACCGAGCAGTCGTTCGAGGGTGTCGACATCGCGCTGTTCTCGGCCGGCGGCGGCATTTCGCGCAAGTTCGCACCGGCCGCCGTGAAGGCCGGCGCCATCGTGATCGACAATTCCTCCGCCTTCCGGATGGACCCGAACGTGCCGCTGGTGATCCCGGAGATCAATGCGGGCCGCATCCGGGAGCACAAGGGCATCATCGCCGTTCCGAACTGCTCGGCGATCACGGCGCTGGTGCCGCTGTGGCCAATCCACCGGCAAAACCGCATCAAGCGCATGATCGTATCGACCTATCAGGCGGCGAGCGGCGCCGGCGCGGCTGCGATGGAAGAGCTCGTGGAATCAACCCGCGCCTATCTCGACGGCCGGCCGTTCACGCCAAAGGTGATCCCGCTCCCCTACGCCTTCAACGTCTTCAGCCACAACACGGCGATCGATCCCGAGACCGGCTACAACGACGAAGAAACCAAGGTGATCAAGGAGACCCGCAAGATCTTCGAGGACGAGCGGATCGCGATCGGCGTCACCTGCGTGCGCGTGCCGGTGCTGCGCGCGCATTCCGAGGCGATCACGTTCGAATGCGAAAGGCCGATCACCGAGGACGAGGTCCGCGCCATCCTGGTCAACGCACCGGGCGTCAAGATCGTCGACGACCGCGCGAAGAATTACTTCCCGATGCCGATCGACGCGTCAGGCCAGGACGACGTTCTCGTCGGCCGTATCCGCCGAGATCTCAGCGATGCCTCAGGCCACTCGATCTCGATGTTCGTGTCAGCCGACCAGCTCCTGAAGGGCGCGGCGTTGAACGCGATCCAGATCGCGGAATTGCTGCCGCAGCGCGCGATGGCGTGAGGCTTGGAATCGTAGGGTGGGCAAAGCGAAGCGTGCCCACCATTCAGATTGACGGTGCAGAAAGATGGTGGGCACGGCGCAAGTGCGCCTTTGCCCACCCTACGGCAGCTACGCACCCGTCACGCGCCAGATGACGTTGCCGACATCATCCGCCACCAGCAGCGAGCCGTCAGGGCCGAGCGTGACGCCGACCGGTCGCCCATAGGACACTTTCTCATCCGGTGCGAGAAACCCGGTCAGAATATCCCGCGGCGGGCCGGAGGGGCGCCCGTTCTCGAACGGCACGAACACGACCGCGTAGCCGCTCAGCGTGCTGCGATTCCAGGAGCCATGCTGGCCGATGACCATGCCGTCCGGAAAGCCCGGCAGCGTGCCTGATGGCATCCAGCACAGGCCGAGCGAGGCGGATGGCCGCCGAGCGCATAGTCCGGTTGGATCGCCTTCGCGACCATGGCCGGATCCTGCGGCACGCGGTCGTCCACCGTCTGCCCCCAGTAGCAATAGGGCCAGCCGTAGAAACCGCCGTCGCGCACAGAAGTCAGATAGTCCGGCGGCGTCTCGTCGCCGAGGCCGTCGCGTTCGTTGACGACGGTCCAGAGCACGCTTGTGTTGGGCTCCCATGCGAGGCCCACGGCGTTACGCAGGCCGCCGGCGAAGATGCGGCTCGTGCCGCCGGCTAGATCGAGCTCATAGATCGCGGCGCGGCCTTCCTCGACCTCCATGCCGCTCTCGGCGATGTTGCTGAGCGAGCCGACACCGGCATAGAGTTTTTTGCCGTCCGCGCTCGGCAGCAGGCTCCGCGTCCAGTGCCCGCTCGGCTTGAACGCCACGAGCTTACGCCCCTCAGCCGTGATGCGGTCCGCGCCCGCGGCGTATGGAAAGGCGACCACGCCGTCGGTGTTGCCGACATAGAAGGTGTCGTCGACCAGCGCCATGCCGAACGGCTGGCTTAGCCCTTCCATGAAAATCCCGCGTCCCTCGGCAACGCCGTCACCGTCGCGATCCCTCAACAAGGTGATGCGGTCAGCGCTGACGCCCAGCGCCGCGGCCCGCCGCATCGTCGCCTGCATCGCATAGTGGAACACGTTCCTGGGCGGTCCCGCGATCTGCGTGGATTCTGCGATGAGCACGTCGCCATTGGGCAGCACGTTGATCCAGCGCGGGTGGTCCATATCTTTCGCAAACGCGTTGACCTTGAGCCCGGGCGCCGCGGTTGGCTTCTGCCCGTCGCTCCACCCTTGCGCCGTCGGCATCTTGAGCGTCGGGATGGCACCTTGCGGCTTCGCCGCCGGAATCGCCGGCGCGTTACCCCAGGCCGGCGCGTGCGCGGATCCCTGCA
This sequence comes from Bradyrhizobium sp. AZCC 1610, assembly GCF_036924515.1. NCBI lineage: Bacteria > Pseudomonadati > Pseudomonadota > Alphaproteobacteria > Hyphomicrobiales > Nitrobacteraceae > Bradyrhizobium > Bradyrhizobium sp. AZCC 1610. The sequence continues at coordinate 3,403,702 of NZ_JAZHRR010000001.1, forward strand.
GACGGCGCCACAGCAGCGCAACGGCGCCGATCAGCGCGACGACGCGCGCGAAAATGCCCGATATGTTCATGAAGTTCTCCAGATGATCGCGCGCACCCTATCCGACCGAAGGAACCGTTGGAACCTCATCGTCGAGGTACGAAAGCGCCGGCGCACGCCGCGCACGCGCGCATGGTGGCAACGGTGCAACAGCACACGTGAGATGCCTGGAAGCCGGTAGTTATACGATCTTGGCGACAGCGGCCGAATCGAGGACACAGATATTGGCGCTTTATTGTCAGAGCGCTTCCTCCCTGAACCTTTAGCCCGCCCAATTGGCGGGCCCCTTTTTCAAGCGAAGGCGCCCGGCTTCGCCTCAATCCCGCGCACGAAACAGCAGGCAGGCATCGCCGTAGGAATAGAACCGGTACCCCGCCGCAATCGCATGCGCATAAGCATTCTTCATCGTGTCGAGACCGGAAAAAGCCGACACCAGCATGAACAGCGTCGAGCGCGGCAGGTGGAAATTGGTCATGAGGATATCGACCACACGAAAGCGATAGCCCGGCGTGATGAAGATCGAGGTCTCGCCGTCGAACGGCAGGATGGTGCCGTCTTCGGTCGCAGCACTCTCCAATAGCCGCAGCGACGTGGTGCCGACAGCGATGATGCGTCCACCCTTGGCGCGCGCGGCGTTCAAGGCATCAGCGGTATCGGCCGATATCGAACCCCACTCGGCATGCATCCGATGCTCGGACGTCTCCTCCACCTTGACCGGCAGGAAGGTCCCTGCCCCGACATGCAAGGTCAGCCGGTGCAGTTCGACGCCGCGGCGGCGCAGCGCCGCTTCCAGGTCAGGCGTGAAATGCAGTCCCGCCGTTGGGGCGGCGACGGCGCCTTCATTCGCCGCGAACATGGTCTGGTAGTCGGCGGCATCGCGATCGTCGGGCGTGCGCTTGGAAGCGATGTACGGCGGCAGCGGCGGCGTGCCGAGATCGGCGATGGCCTGATCCAGCGCCGGTCCGTGAAACGAAAACGACAGCGTAATCTCGCCCTCTTCGCCCTTGGCCTCGACCTCGGCGTCGAGATGGCCGAGCAGGCAGACCTTGCCTTCATTGCCGAAGCGAACGACGTCGGCGGGTGCGAGTTTTTTGGCGGGCTTGACCAGCGCCTGCCAGCGTGACCCGTCCAGCCGCTTGATCAATGTCGCTTCGATCTTCGGCTCGGTCTCGCGGCCGATGCGACGTCCCCTGAGCTGGGCGGAAATCACCTTGGTGTCGTTGACGACGAGCTGGTCGCCCGGCTCCAGCCATTGCGGCAGGTCGGCGACGGTGCGGTCGGACAGCGCGCCGTCGGGCTGCACGACCAGCATGCGCGCAGAATCACGCGGGCTTGCGGGCCGCAGCGCGATGCTCGTGGCGGGAAGTTCGAAGTCGAAGAGATCGGTGCGCATGGCGCGATGCGCTCCAGCGTGGCGCAGTCAGGTCATTCCGGGGCGCATCGGAGATACGAACCCGGAATGACAGCGGCAAATCAAGCCTCGTCGAGCGCCATCCGCGCTTTCACGATCTTGTCCGGATTCTGCACCGGCTCGCCGCGCTTGATCTTGTCGACGTTCTCCATCCCCGAGCTGACCTTGCCCCAGACCGTGTACTGGCCGTTGAGGAATGACGCATCGTCGAAGCAGATGAAGAACTGGCTGTCGCCGGAATCCGGGCTCGCGGCGCGGGCCATCGAGGTGGTGCCGCGCACATGCGGTTCCTTGTTGAATTCGGCCTTCAGCTTCTTGCCGGAGCCACCAGTGCCGGTGCCGTGCGGGCAACCGGTCTGCGCCATGAAGCCTTCGATGACGCGGTGGAACACGATGCCGTCGTAAAATCCCTCGCGCACCAGTTCCTTGATCCGGGCGACGTGGCCCGGCGCCAGGTCGGGGCGCATTTCGATGGTGACGGGGCCCTGGGTGGTTTCAAGGATCAAAGTATTTTCTGTATCAGCCATGCTCGTTTCTCTTCCGGTTTGGGTGGACGTTTGCGGGTTCTGAAAGTGACCGCGAAAGGCCGGCCGGCAACCGCACCGCCCAGTCCCTCGGTAAATGGCAACGGCGTACAGCGTTGCAATGTTTCCATGACGGCAGTCCGGTACGCAACCCGGTCATTATCGCTGGGGTTTCCGGATTCATAGGTAATCCTGGGTTGACCGAGAATGGCGCCTTCGCGGTTGAAACTGACGACAACGGTGATGTCCATCGGGTTGGCGCGCGAATAAGACGGCGGCTGCCAGCACGAATACAGTTTGGCGAAGACGTCCTTGAGGGTATCGATCTGCTGTGGCTGAGCCGATGCATGCGCCACCGGCGCAAGCCACAACAGAACGGCGGCAAACCAGATGGACGGCTTGCGGCGCGCCGAAATCATCGCCTCACTTGACGTCGGATGCGACCTGCACCTTCACCATCTTGTCGGGATCGGCGACGGGTTCGCCGCGCTTGATCTTGTCGACCACATCCATCCCCGCCACCACTTCGCCGATCACGGTGTACTTGCCGTTCAGCGACGCGCCTTCCGCGAACATGATGAAGAACTGCGAATTGGCTGAATTGGGATCGCTCGTTCGAGCCATGCCGACGATGCCGCGCTTGTACGGCACGTTGGAGAATTCGGCCGCCAGGTTCGGATGTTTCGAACCGCCGGTGCCGTTGAAATTCTTGCCGTCGCCGGTCTGCGCCATGAATCCCTCGATCACGCGATGGAACGGCACGTTGTTGTAATAGCCCTCGCGCGCCAAGAGCTTGATGCGCTCGGCATGCTGGGGCGCGAGGTCGTTCCGCAGCTTGATCACGATGCGGCCCTTGGTGGTGTCGATCACGATCGCATTCGCCTTGTCGAGATTGGCGGGCAGCGGCTGGGCGATCGCGGGAGCCACAAGGAAAAGCGCGGCGAGAACGGCGAGAATTCGGATCATGAAAGCTCCGGATCGAGAGGTCGGGACGACGGATGCGGTGAGCGTGCTATTGCGAGAACGCTATTGCGAGAACTTGGCCTTCAGGCTCGCGGCAATCTGGGGCGGCACGAAGGCGGAGAAGTCGCCGCCCATCCCGGCGATCTGGCGCACCAGCGTGGCGGTGATCGGGCGGACGGCCGGCGACGCCGGAACGAATACCGTGTGCACCTCCGGCGCCATGGCCTCGTTCATGCCGGCAAGCTGCATTTCGTAGTCCATATCGGTTCCGTCGCGCAGTCCGCGAATCATGATCGTAGCGCCGACCTGCCGCGCCGCAGCGACGGTGAGGTTGTCGTAGGTGGTGCAGTCGAAGGCGCAGCCTGCCTGTTGTGCGATCGGCTCACATACCGCCCGAACCATGTCCAGCCGCTCCTCGGTCGAGAACAGCGGCTTTTTGCCGGAATGGACACCGATGGCGACAATCAGGCGGTCGCACAGCGTCACGGCGTGCCGGAGCACGTCCAGATGGCCGTTGGTGATGGGATCAAATGAACCGGGATAGAGCGCGATACGGGGCATAGACCCCTCCTACCCCGCCCCGGGCGGCCCGGCAAGCCGGACCCGGTTCCCTGCCGGGGCGGCTTTTTATTTCAGGTCGGCCAATGAACCAGTCTTGGGGCCCGAGCGTCGCCTTGGGCGAGCCGCCAATGTTTCGTCCGCCACTGGCCGACGAAACAAAACTCGGCCCGGACGAAACCATTTTCGGGGTTGGCGAAGACAGCCGGAAACTTGCGCTGGCTACAAGTCCATCCAACGAAACGACGGGCCGCCAAGGCCCATGACAGGGGACCGTCATGATCAAGGCTTTTTCCGCAATCGCTGCTGCTGCGTTCATTGCCGCCGCGCTGACCGTATTGCCCGGCTTTGCCCCCCAGGTCGAAGCCAGCGTGCCGCAGGCGCTTGCCAAGGGTGACCGCCTGGATATCCGCACCGTCGGCAAGGATTGCTCGCAGCAGGCCTGGCCGAATTTCGAAGCTTCCTGCCTCCGCGCCGCCGGCTCCAAGTCGGTGGTGAGGGAAGCCCGCCTGGTGACCGCCGACCGCACCCCGTAACGGCAAGATTTTCGTTCCGACCACCTCCAAGGAACCGCATTGATGGCGAGTAGGGATGCCCCCCGCTCGCCATTTGCGTTCTGAGCGCCTCAGGCGCGCGATCTCGTCTTGCCGGAAGATCGCGTCGCGCGGCCGTCTGCCGTCCCCGGATTGTCGACGCGCTTGAGCACCGATGTCACGACGTACCGGCGGGCGGGATGGATGCTTTCCGATATCTCGAACAGGCGGCCGTGCGAATCCAGATATCGGCGGAGCACTTCGAGCACAGCCGATCCTGCGTCTGCGCCCAGAGCTTTGGCAAACTCGTTCGGCACAACGGCTGCCGCAACGGTCTGATGCAATTCGCATTCGAGCAGTTCTCGCGGTCGGCGCGCTCTCTTAGAACGAGTTCGGCCTTCGCAGGCCGCGCTTGACGGATTGGTACATACCAATCAGATGGCCGGACATATTAACGGGAGGAAAGAAGCGCGTGGCCAGCACCATCTTCGACAGCGCCCTCTATCGCGACGTTTTCTCGACGCCGGCCATGCGGGCGGTGTTTTCTGACGACGCCCAGCTCCGGGCCTATGTGCAGGCCGAAGTGGCGCTTGCCACGGCCCAGGGCGAAGCCGGCGTGATTCCGCAGGAGGCGGCACAGGCGATTGCGCGCCAGGCCCTGACGATCGCGCTAGATAGCGAGCAGTTGAAACGCGACACCGAGAATGTCGGCTATCCCATCGTCGGCCTGGTGCGCCAGCTCTCGCAGCACCTCGGCGAAGCCGGCCGCTACGTGCATTGGGGCGCGACCACCCAGGACATTATGGATACGGCGACCGTGCTGCAACTGCGCGAAGCGGTTGCGCTGATCGAAGCCCAGCTCGTCGAGGTCATGGCCACGCTCGCCGATCTCGCACGCCTCCATCGCGATACGCCGATGGCAGGGCGAACCCATCTTCAGCAGGCGCTGCCGATCACGTTCGGGCACAAGGCAGCGATCTGGCTCTCGGCGCTGCAGCGCTCCGCCGATCGGCTCGAACAAGCCAAGCCTCGCGCGCTTCAGGCGCAGCTCGGCGGCGCGGTGGGAACGCTGGCTTCACTCGGCACGCGCGGACTGGATGTGCGTGCCGCCTACGCGCGCGCTCTCGGTCTCGCCGAACCCGACATCACCTGGCACGTCGCCCGCGACGGGCTGGTCGAACTGGTCCAGACGCTTGCCGTGATCTGCGGCGCGCTCGGCAAGATCGGCTATGACGTCATGATCCTGATGGCGACCGAGATCGGCGAGGTATTCGAACCCTTCGCCTCGCATCGCGGCGCATCCTCGACCATGCCGCAAAAGCGCAATCCGATCTCGTCGGAAATTCTGCTGGCGAACGCGAAAATGTCCCGCGACGCCGCTTCGCTGATGCTCGATGCCATGGTGCAGGATCTCGAGCGCGCCACCGGGCCCTGGCACTGCGAATGGCTCGCATTGCCCCAGACCTGTCTTCTCACCGCCGGGTCGCTCGCACAGGCGCAATTCATGCTTTCCGGCCTGATCGTCGATCAGGCGGCGATGAAGCGAAACCTCGATTCCACGCGCGGGCTGATCGTGGCCGAAGCGGTCATGATGGGGCTCGCGCCCACGCTTGGCCGTCAGCTTGCGCATGACGAGGTCTATGCCGCCTGCCGCGATGCGTTCGACCGTGGCGACGCGCTTCTTGAGGCATTGCTAAGGCGCGCGGCGATCGCATCCGCCTTGCCGCGCGATCAGCTCGCCGCCTTGTGCGAGCCGTCCAACTATCTCGGCACGGCCGGCGAGATGGTGGACCGCGTGCTCGCGCGTCACATCAAACGATAAGCTTACCTGGAGTATTGCGAGGGCCGATTATCTGTATTCCGTCGCATATTCGCGGGCGATCTCGTTGATCTGCTCCCGAGTCAGCTGCTTTGGGGGGACCCCGGGCGGATTGCAGGTGTCGCGGAAGAAACCGTCCAAGCCGGCAGGCGCCATGATCCAGAGCAGGAGTAGTTCGCGATCGGGATTGGCGAACCCATGCCAAGCATTCCTGGGGATGAATATCGTTCCGCCCTTCTCGAAAGGATGTCGTACATCGTTCAATGTGAAAATTCCGCTGCCTTCCAGAACGTAGAAGGCTTCATCCATCCGCAAGTGTCGGTGGATCGGAATGCCCGTACCGACCGGCACCTGCTGAGTCCCCAAGGCAAGACTGTCCGAGCCTGTGGCGGGACCGACCTTGATGAAGATATTGCCGGCGTCGCGAAAATGAACCAGATGTTCGCCCTCGGTGGCGCCGAGCACATATCCCTCTGACGCCGCGGTCTGAGCCTGGGTCATGCTGATCCTCCGATCCGATGGACTTGGATGGTATCATTCAGCACCTCATGCACTTCACGGTAAACTGAGACCCGCCAAAGGGCCTTTGTGCTAGTCTCGTCACCGCAGGTTCTGCGTGTGTGCGGTCCAGAAGCATGCCAAAGGAACCAAAAAAGCTACGGGTCTTTACCGAGCGTGGTTGGCTGATTGCGCTGGCCGTCGTGGTGGGGATGTTGCTCGGCTTGGCCGGCCCCACCTCTGCACAGTTCTTTAATTTCGGCGGATATCAGCAGCGGCCACAACCGCAACGTGGCGGCGGCTGGTTTGGTAACGAACAACGCGGTGGCGGCTGGTTTGGTAACGAGCAGCAACCACAGCGCGGTGGTGGCTGGTTTGGTAACGACATGTCGCCGCACCAGCCGAACCAGGAGTACGCACCGCCGCCTCGTTCGTATGGGCGGCAAGCGCCTCCGGCGCCGCGCGAGGATTTTTCAAAGGCGCCGCCGCCCGAGAAACGCAACACCGTACCGGAACGCCACATTCTTGTGCTCGGTGACGCCATGGCGGACTGGCTCGCCTATGGGCTTGAGAACGTCTATGCCGATCAGCCTGAAATGGGGGTGATCCGCAAACACAAGACAGTCTCCGGCCTGATCAAGTATCAGCCGAAGGGCGATCCAGCCAATTGGGCGGCCGCCGCCAAAGGCATTCTCGCCACCGAAAAAGCGGACGCCATTGTCGTCATGCTCGGGCTTGATGACCGCGTCGCTATCCGCGAGCCGGCGGTCGATAAATCCGACAATAAACCGGGGGACATGAAGGACGCCAAGGCCAAACCTGATGGCAAGCCTTCGAGCGCAAAGCCCGCGGCGAAGCCCGATGGCGCAACCAAGGTGACGGATGCCGAATTGTCGCCAGACGATGCCGCCGAAAACAGTGACGCGCGGTCGGTTATAGGACCGGAGAAGAGCGCGCGCTCGCCGAACGACCTCCATGAGTTTCGCGAGAAACGCTGGGTCGAACTCTACATGCAAAAGATCGAGGAGATGATCGGCGTACTCAAGTCCAGGGGTGTGCCAGTGCTGTGGGTGGGTCTGCCGGCGGTACGCGGCACCAAGGCGACCGCCGACACGGCGTTTCTGAATACGCTCTATCGCGATGCGGCAGGCAAGGCCGGCATTACCTATGTCGATGTCTGGGACGGATTTGTCGATGAAACCGGCCGCTTTTTACAGCAAGGCCCCGATTTCGAAGGGCAGACCCGCCGGCTGCGCTCCTACGATGGCGTGTACTTCACCAGGGCCGGCGCGCTTAAGCTCGCGCATTATGCCGAGCGTGAAATCAACCGGCTGTTGGCTGCGCGTTCCGCGCCGATTGTGCTGCCCACCGAACCGGCAACGCCCGACGCCAGTGCGCGGCCGGATCAGCCGGCACCGCGTCCGCTGGCCGGGCCGATCGTTCCCTTGACGGCCTCCTCCGTCGGCACGGATCAATTGCTCGGCGGTCCGGGGTCACGGACGGTGACGATGGATGCGCAAGCAGCGCGGGTCTTGATCACAGGCGAGCCTTTGTCGGCGCCAGCCGGTCGCGCCGACGATTTTGCCTGGCCGCGACGCGAAATTGGACGCGAAGGGACCAAGGGTGAGACGCCAGTGGCATCGACATCGCTCGATGCCAACGCACGGGCGCCAGCGGCGGCGCTAAAGCCGAAAAAGCAACGCCCCCAGCGTGGGACCAACAATCGCTTTTGACGGTTCCCAGGAAATGGCCGAAAGCCTGTTTCGGTGCATAGCTGTGTGCGGCTTCGGGAACCCAGATGTGGCTCAATGACAACACTGGCATGAAATCGCGTGATTGATGCCGTAATCGCTCTCGTCCGACTTGTATCTGCCACCATTGGATTGCGACCCTTGCGTGTCGAATTCGGTAGGTGGGGTACGATATGTTTTCCATCATCTGTGCCAGAACTTCGTTCGTCGACATCAAAGCAAGCCTCATTCGCATTAGCGCGCCTTTTGGTTCGGCCTCTGGGCGAGCATGAAGCGCCGCGCGTTCATTTCTGTTCTCGGCGGTATCGCTTCACGATTGTGGTCCCGCGGCCGCATCATTATTTTCGCGATGGCCGCATTGGTGCTTCTGCCGATCGAGGTCAGCGACGCGGGCTGGCTGTCGGACGTCTTCAAAGGCTCGTCAAAACAAGCCAAAGCGCCAAAACAAGGCAAGCCGTCAAAGCACGTCACTTCGCGCAAGCCAGCCACTTTGGCGAAGCGAGCCGCCTCGCCAAAGCGCCGCACCGTAAGGCTTGCGGCCTTGGGGCCGGTCGGCTTGCCCTCTGCCGCTTTCAAGCCGGCCACACCCCTGTGCGATCCCTCCAGGTTCCGGATCATTCTGGATGTGGGACATACCGCCGAATCAGAAGGCGCGATCAGCGCCCGCAACGTCTCTGAGTTTGTCTTCAATCTGCGCCTTGCGAAGCGGATCGAGGAGAAGTTGAAGGCCGAGGGCTTTACTGAAACCAGGTTGCTCCTGACCGAGGGCAAGGCCAGGCGCAGCCTCGTCAAACGCGTCGACACTGCCAACAATCTGGCCGCGGATCTCTTCCTGTCGATCCACCATGACTCCGTGCCCAACAAATTCCTCGAGGACTGGGAGTTCGAGGGAAAGAAAAGCCGCTTCAGCGACCGCTTCAGCGGATATTCCGTCTTCGTCTCCCGCAACAATCCGGACTTCAAGACGAGCTTCGCCTTCGCCGAACTGATCGGCAAGGAGATGAAGGCCCAGGGCCTTGATTATGCCAGGCAATATACCCAGGCCATCATGGGCCGGCACCAGCGTCCGCTGCTGAACAAGGAAACCGGCGTCTATCGCTACGACGAGCTCATCGTGCTGAGAAAGACCCAGATGCCCGCCGTCCTGCTGGAAGCGGGCTCGATCATCAACCGGGACGAAGAACTCAAGATGAGTTCGCCTGAACGCCAGGACATCATCAGCAGCGGTGTCACAGCGGCGGTGAAGGAATTCTGTGAACCTCGATGGGGCATCCTCGGTCCGCTCTGATGGCGGGGCGGCGGCCCCTCCTCGCATCCGGATCCGATCTGCCGACTTCAACTCTTTGACCGCGCCTTGACCTCGTCGAATTTGGAAAGCGCTCGTTCAAACTTATCGTTGAAGAGCCACATCGCATCAAGAATTTCGCGGAAGGTTGCAGATGTTCTGGCCCTGTCAGCTTGTCCAAACGTGAAAATGCTGTTGTTGCGCAGATATGCCATGACCTTCGGGTCGGAAATTCTGTAGTCGACCAGGTTGCGTGACCCGAGTGCGGACCTGGTCGGGCTAGGAATAATCTGGATGAGTTCAAAGAGCTTCATCTGATCGATCGGATCTGGAAGTGTTTTCACGATCGCCGGTACTTGCGGGAAAATATCCGCGTGTGCATTCATCAGGGCATCCCGCACGGCGGTCCAGTGGTTGAACCGACGATCCAGATTGCCGACCCGTGCCTCTTCCTTGTCGTCGCGAGCGTTCAGTGCAGGATCAAAGGCTGCTATCGACTTTTTTATCGCCGCCCATTTCTTTCGCCCATTTTGGTCTTCGGGTACGCCTGTTTGCAAGCTGCCCTTGTATTTATTCGAGCGCGCATTCCCGATGTTCTGATTGCCATTTGTCTCGGCAAAGAACAGCCCCAGGCTGATACGGCCTGCCGCTTCGGCATTGGCCGTATCAAGGCCCTTGGCTCGCGCAATGGCAGAGCCCAAATCGACAACGTCCTTGAATGGCGTATCTGATTTCTGCGCGTTGACGGGAGGCGCTTGCATGAGGTCGAAGAGTCTCCTGTACTCATCGAGCAGCGGCTCATTATCGGCGTTAAAGTACGCCGGAGGGATTCCGTATTTGTTAGGCCCACCTGTTTTGGACGGAAGCGCGTCGGTGAGGTCCTTGTATGCGCTCATCATGTTGTTGCGTGCAAGGTAGAGTGCCTGTCCCGGCAAGTTCGGCAGCCGTTGGTTCGAACTGATCTGCGCGCGCCGCTGCCCCAGGATCGATTCAAAGTTGCTTCGTGAATTATTGTATGTATTGAGCGCATCCGATTGTTTTTTCGTGAGTGCGGCCGGCTCACCCATTGCAGGCGACGTGAAGCCGAGATTTCCGATGGCGACCGTGACGAGCGACGCGACCGTGCTGATGATCGCATCGGTGGCGATCGCAGCCGGCGGTGTGAAGAACACTCCGAGAGCAAGAGCTGCCGTGGGCGCAGCAGTAAGGCTTTTTATCCCCATGGCGATTTCCCAACAAGATTTCTGGCGAGGAGCGGACGCAGGGCCAGGATGCCAACAACGGGACCAGGCGCCAGCATCAAGAACAGATACGGCGTTGGAACGAGGCTGGCCGTGAGGTTGAGAAGCTGTATGCTAACGATCGAGATCCCGAATCCGATACAGTTGGCAATGGTCAAGGCCGACCCCACTTGCTCGCGTGGGGCGGAGGACGCGTTCAGCGCTGAGAATTGCGGCGAGTCACCAGCGACGACGATCCCCCAGAACAGCAGGAACCCGATGAATAGCGCTGGCGTTGCGTTGAACAACAGGGGTGATGCGAGACAACAAAGTCCCGACGCAGCGAGTTGTGCAAACGCTACGCGGGCGCTGCCCAGAGATACCGACAAATAGCCGCCGACCACGCAGCCGATCGCCCCTGCGGCGATAACGGCGAATGACAGCAGGGACAAGTTGAGGTCGACTGGCTCTGGGCGGGAGGCGTAGGCAGCAAGCGCCGGCGGCAGGAACGCCCAGAACGCATACAACTCCCACATGTGACCGAAATACCCGAAGGCTGAAGCGCGAAACCGCGCAGATCGAAAAACTGCGAGCATCGCACCTGGATGGAAACGGGATCCAGCAACCAGGAACGGTCCGTCCGGCACAAAGACGTACATGATCACGCCACCAAGGGCGGCAATGAGTGAAACGCTCAAGACGACTATTTCCCAAGGCAAAGTCTGCCCCAGCCCCTTGATGAGGTGCGGGAGGGCCGTGCCGAGCACGGCCGCGCCGACCAGAAAGCCCAAGGCCTTTCCGAGATCGCTCCGATACCATCCGGAAGCGATCTTCATGCCGATCGGGTATATGCCAGCGAGGAAAAACCCAGTCGCGAAGCGGGTCAACAGCAGGGGGATCTCCCCACTCCACAAATAGAGGCCCGCATTGCACGACGCGCCAAGGAGGGAGCAGGCAAGGAAGGTCGCGCGCGGCGAGTATCTGTCGGAAACGGCCAGAACAGCAAACGCAAGCGTGCCTGCGATGAAGCCAAGCTGAACGGCGGCGGTGATGTGGCCCAAGGCCTGGTCCGGCAGCCCCAAGCGGTTCTGCAAGTCGGGAAGCACCGCGTTGCCGGCAAACCAGAGGGAGGTCCCGGCAAGCTGGGACAACACGATGACTGGGAGAATGCGGGCGGGCCGCCTAGTCATGCACAACGTTGCCTGGCTCGTGTCGCAAGGCGTCCACTATCCCGAGATTGCCGGTGGAGCACAAGCCAGCCGAAGAGATCGTGTGGCCTGTCAGCGATGGTGGTCCGTTTGCTGGGGTGTGGCCGACAACCTCCCTTTCCGGCAGGCTGTGATCCTGGGCGGAAGTGGCAAGGAGCGTTGGGTGACGCGGCTGGTCTTCGACAGTTGCTCGAAAAGGCCGCACTCCAGGATATCAGATAGCGAGGCATGCGCATCGATTCCAAATGCCTTGCGCGATAAAGTTCGCAAACCCAGCCGCGACTTCTGTTTTGACCCAAGCAGACGCCGGACAACCCTTCCCCTTTGCAGGCTTAAGCCGATACGCGGGCTTGTGATCTCGCTGAATTGGCCCTCGTGAAGAGAGTAAATTTCCCGAAAGCTTTTTGCGCATGAGCGACAGAGATCACCCCAAAGCTCTGCGCCCCTTCGCGCTAATGTAGCCGGAAGACTCCGTCCACGGCGCGTAGTTCGGCAGGCTTGATCAGTTCGGAGTGCGCGACGGTGACCGCAAACAGCGGGCCTTCGAGCTTCGTTTCCCAGAACGCGAGGAAATCCTTTAGCGCCGGGAAATCCGGAAACATATCGTAGTCCTGCCAGACGTAAGTTTGCAGCAGCCAGCGCCGATCCGGACGGCGATAAACGATTTCCGCTGTTGTCAGTCCGTAGCCTAAGACCTGCTTCCTGAAATCCTTTGAAATCGCATCTTTCTCGACCATGCAAACCTCCAGCCCAACTGAAGAGTGGTGCGTGATTATCAATTCGCCAAAAAAGGGAAACGTTCAATAGGTCATAGCAATCAACGCGCTAGCAGCATGTGACTTCACCTGCTAGCAGTCGCCCCTCCTCCAGAAACTCAAGTCGCAGTCAAACATCGTGGGCCGAAGCCCTTGTGCCCCAGTGTCACAGGCTTATGTGAAGAGCGGCTAGCACTCGCTCATTGCGACTGCCAATCCAGAAATAATCACAAAAGCCATGGAGGATCGCGTGAAGTTCCGTCCGCTCCACGACCGCGTCGTGGTCAAACGCATCGATGCCGAAGACAAAACCGCAGGCGGCATCATCATTCCGGACAGTGCCAAGGAAAAGCCCTCGCAGGGCGAAATCACCGCCGTGGGCCCGGGCGGCCGTGACGAAGCCGGCAAGCTGATCCCGATCGACCTCAAGGTCGGCGACCGCGTGCTGTTCGGCAAATGGTCGGGCACCGAGGTCAAGATCGATGGTGAAGAGCTCCTGATTATGAAGGAGTCCGACATCATGGGCGTTCTCACCGACGTTCCCGCCGCCAAGAAGAAGGCCGCTTAAGCGCTTTAGCCCGTTCCCTCATCCTGAGGAGCCGGCGCAGCCGGCGTCTCGAAGGAAGAGGCCTGCAATCCAAATCTCATCTCTCAGGAATCCGCCCAGTCGCGCGGACCTTGGGATCTGGGAATACGGAGATCATTATGTCAGCCAAGGAAGTCAAATTCGGCGTCGATGCCCGCGACCGCATGCTGCGCGGCGTCGACATCCTTAACAACGCCGTCAAGGTGACGCTCGGTCCGAAGGGCCGCAACGTCGTGCTCGACAAGTCGTTCGGCGCTCCCCGCATTACCAAGGACGGCGTCACCGTCGCCAAGGAAATCGAACTCGACGACAAGTTCGAGAACATGGGCGCGCAGATGGTGCGCGAAGTCGCCTCCAAGTCGGCCGATGCTGCCGGCGACGGCACCACCACCGCAACCGTTCTCGCGGCTGCAATCGTCCGTGAAGGCGCCAAGTCGGTCGCCGCCGGCATGAACCCGATGGATCTGAAGCGCGGTATCGATCTCGCGGTGGAAGCCGTGGTCGCCGACCTCGTCAAGAACTCCAAGAAGGTCACCTCGAACGAGGAAATCGCCCAGGTCGGCACCATCTCCGCCAACGGCGACGCCGAAATCGGCAAGTTCCTCGCCGATGCCATGAAGAAAGTCGGCAACGAGGGCGTCATCACGGTTGAAGAAGCCAAGTCGCTCGAGACCGAACTCGACGTCGTCGAGGGCATGCAGTTCGACCGCGGCTACATCTCGCCCTACTTCGTCACCAACGCCGACAAGATGCGCGTTGAGATGGACGATGCCTACATCCTGATCAACGAGAAGAAGCTCTCCTCGCTGAACGAACTGCTGCCCCTGCTCGAAGCCGTGGTGCAGACCGGCAAGCCGCTGGTCATCGTCGCGGAAGACGTCGAAGGCGAAGCCCTTGCCACCCTCGTCGTCAACCGTCTGCGTGGCGGCCTCAAGGTTGCGGCCGTCAAGGCTCCGGGCTTCGGCGATCGCCGCAAGGCCATGCTGCAGGACATCGCGGTTCTGACCGGTGGTCAGGCGATCTCGGAAGATCTCGGCATCAAGCTCGAGAACGTGACCCTGCAGATGCTCGGCCGCGCCAAGAAGGTGATGATCGACAAGGAAAACACCACCATCGTCAACGGCGCCGGCAAGAAGGCCGACATCGAGGCGCGCGTGCAGCAGATCAAGGCGCAGATCGAGGAAACCACCTCGGACTACGACCGTGAGAAGCTGCAGGAGCGTCTGGCCAAGCTCGCGGGTGGCGTCGCGGTGATCCGCGTCGGCGGCGCGACCGAGGTCGAGGTAAGGGAGCGTAAGGATCGCGTTGATGACGCGATGCATGCGACCCGTGCGGCGGTGGAAGAAGGCATCGTGCCGGGCGGCGGCGTCGCCTTGCTCCGTGCCTCCCTGCATCTCAAGGGGCTGCGCACCAGGAACGACGACCAGAAGACCGGCGTCGAGATCGTGCGCAAGGCGCTATCCGCGCCAGCACGCCAGATCGCGGTCAACGCGGGCGAAGACGGCTCCGTGATCGTCGGCAAGATCCTGGAGAAGGAGCAGTACTCCTACGGCTTCGACTCGCAGACCGGCGAATACGTCAACCTGATCTCCAAGGGCATCATCGACCCGACCAAGGTGGTTCGCGTGGCGATCCAGAACGCGGCTTCCGTTGCGGCGCTACTGATCACCACCGAAGCCATGGTGGCCGAAGTACCGAAGAAGAACGCAGGCGCCGGCATGCCTGCGGGTGGCGGCGGCATGGGCGGCATGGGTGGTATGGACTTCTAAGTTCAACCGTTCAGCGCTCAAAAGAAAAAGAAAGGCCCGGCAGCGATGCCGGGCCTTTCTGCATTAGCTACACGTCCATCTCTACGACGATAGCTGCATGGAGGTGACCGCTCTCAAGGGATCAGCTTGTGGGCAATTCTACGACCCGCCTCATTTCAAGGGAATTTACAAAATCCGCCGTCACGCCGGCGTCCTTACCTGGGTGGGTGCAAATCGCCTTGAAGCCAGCGTCCAAGGGACTTGGACTTCATAGGGTCTTCATACGCGGCAAGGGTCGTATGTACGTGGTTGCAGATAGCGCATTCAAAGGTATGCAAGTCGACGCCCGGGCGTGCTAGCTCGATACTGACGAGCATCATCTGGGCCTTGCACTTCGGACAAGCGGGGCGCTCAATTGCAACGAATGGAATGACGGACGACAGGCGTTGAGACTGGGGCATGATGCCTCCCTCGAATAGGCGGGAGCGCAACACTCTCTGTCACCGGTAATGCCTAAGAGGCGGAGCGGTGATTGTCTGAGTATGCGCCTCCAGGGATCTCAAAAGCGAGTTAATTCGCGGATATTTGGAAGGAAGATAAGCACGCACCAGCCCATAGTCCGGGCGCCCGCCGGCTCACCCCCGGCGGGTTTTGGTTGCCTTCCACTTCGGCATGAGGTTGTCTTTAGGTCCTATCGGATATGGGAGACGACCAAGGTGGCAACTGGAACAGTGAAGTGGTTCAACGCGACAAAGGGCTATGGATTCATTCAGCCCGATAACGGCAGCAAAGATGTGTTCGTGCACATCTCCGCGGTCGAGAAAGCTGGGCTCAGCACACTCAATGAGGGTGCAAAGGTGAGCTATGAGGAAGTGCCCAACAAGGGGAAGACTTCGGCGGAGAATTTGAGGGTCGGGTGACTTCGGAAGGGCATGGCGAAGCCCGCTGGTTCACGCCGGGGGTTTTCGCTGCCGCTTGTTAGCAAGCGGCCTGTCACATTTGAATTGAACGGCTTTCTTTTTGATTTGCCGGAACGAACTACCGTATGCCCGGTTGTTGCATGTTCCCGACCATTAGGGAGACGTGATGACAAACAGAATGATCCCAACAGGTATGGTCAACAGAATCGACAGGGCGATTAGTCCGCCAAGTCCGGCCAGAACCCGAATCAGACGCCTGGCCAACAGACGCAAAATTCAAACCAGGGCGGGCAGCAGAGCGGCGGTCAACAAAGAGATCCGCAACGCTAATGGAAACGAACTGCTCGCTTCGTCTGTCGAACGGTGAGCAAGTCAACCGCTTCGCAGCTTTGTCTTTAAAACGTAGCAAGTCAGTTGATTTTGGTGGTTGTTGGCAGCGGCACTCGAAAGATGTTTATGCCTGCGCAAAAGCTTCACACCCACGAAGAAGTGTTTAAAGATCATGTCACCGGTCAGTATGATGAAACCATATTTCGTTTCAGAGTGCCGGGCGGCTGGATTTATACGCACACCGTTATCCGGTTTGGTTCGGTCGACAAAAACTTCGTAGCAGATACTTTCGTTCCTGACTTTAAGGATTGGTCTGGTGACGGAGCAGTCATCCGACATACGTGAACCGAATCGAGCCAGCCTCGATGCAAAGCGCGATCGTTATTGAGAGCTCAGAAGGCATTCCGGCTTGTGCCCGTTTTAATGACTGCTTGCCGCTCGGCTAACCGCTTGAGCGATATCAGTGCCATGTTGGTGACGACTTGCCCAAGCTTGTTGTCGTCTTCCTCGATCGTTCCGGCAGATAATACGTCCTCGACCTTCCCTCTCTTGGGCGCAATGTGCGATCCGGTCCATGCCCTCAAGGAGGTAGCTATGGAACATCAATTTTTTATTCGCCAGCAAAACCTTAAGCTCTATCGCAGTCTCGTGGCTGCATCGGAAGCGGCAGCAGCGAAAGCTGACGCGCGGCAGCAGAAACATTTAAAGCTACTGGCAAAGGAAGTAGCGAATGAACCGCCGCCCAGAAAGAACTAATGCGTTTGCTGTCGGCATAAGCGGCTCAAGAGGCGCGCTTGCGCCGTCTCGAAGGATAAGGCCGCCGGTGCCATGGTTCGAGACGCGCGCCGAGGCGCGCTCCTCCCGATGACGGCGGCGCTAACCGCCGTTCCCGTTTTCCCCGTCGTCGCCGATATGCTTCCCGCCTGGAACAAGTTGACGCGACATGGAGAGAATTGCGGTTGCCGTCGCTGCTGGATGAAGCGTCGGATGCAAATGTGTGCCTTGCAGGTTCGTGACTGGCCAACCGCGTCGCTGCGCCTCTATGGCGGCGTGATCATAGATCGCTGAAGTCTGGATGAAACCGGCAGGGATATGGTCCCAATTGGCGAGTTCGATCGCGTCGTCGAACCAGCCGATGTGCATCTGGGGAAGTCCGCTTTCGAACCGGGCGAATGCCGCCGGGTCGCGCGCCAGAATATCCAGACCGACAAGAGACATACGCCGCATATCGCGCGCAAACCATCTCGACCAAATCGGAAGCATGCCGTCGGGTTCGACGAGGCCCTTGATGAAGTCGTGAAGGGCAGGCCTGACCGGAAAGGCTGCGCCTTGCGATGGAGGCACGTCCCCATCCACAATGATGATTCCGCGCGCGGGCAGCTTGGTCGCAAGATCGGCAACCAGCGCACTCGCCGAACTATGGCCCACCACAATTGGTTCGTGGCCGCGGGCCACGTGCTGCAGAAGTTGAGAGGTCCATGCGCTCCAGGAAGGCGGCGAATGGTGATGGGCCAATACATCCGGCACCTGGACATGACATCCCGCCGCCCGCAGGCATTCGGCCGTTGGCTCCCAGCTTGACGCTCGGACCAGAGGTCCTGCCACAAGAGTGAAATGCAAGGACATGGTTTTCAAAATCCGGCGAGGAGCGTCGTAGCCCGGATGGAGCGCAGCTCAATCCGGGGAAAGTCTTGGCAGCGGATAGGCTGATCCCGGGTTGCGCTGCGCTCCACCCGGGCTACGCAGGAACGGCGGTGCTAGCCGCCGTTACCGTTCACGCCGTTTTCCCCGTCGTCGCCGATATGCTCGACCGACACCACGTGTTCGTCCTCGGCGGTATCGAACACGATGACGCCTTGCGTCGAGCGGCCGGCGATGCGGATGTCCTCGACGGGGCAGCGGATCAGCTGGCCCTTGTCGGTCACCAGCATGATCTGATCGCTGTGCTCCACGGGGAATGACGCCACCAGCTTGCCGTTGCGGTTGTTGACACTCATCGCGACGATGCCTTTGCCGCCGCGGCCGGTGGTGCGGTACTCGTAAGAAGACGTGCGCTTGCCGTAGCCGTTGACGGAGACGGTGAGCACCACCTGCTCCTGCGCCGACATCTCGACGTAGCGCTCCGAAGAGAGTTGGATCGCGGTCGACGGCTCCTCGGTCTCCGCCTCGGCGGTTTCCTCGGCTGCGGCTTCGCCTGCCACCGCACGGCGCATCTTGAGGTAAGCCGACCGTTCGTCCGAGGTGGTTTCGACATGGCGCAGGATCGCCAGCGAGATCAGCGTGTCGTTCTTGGCCAAGGCGATACCGCGTACGCCCATCGAGGTGCGGCCGGTGAAGACGCGCACATCGGTGACGGGGAAGCGGATGCACTGGCCGCCCGCGGCCGTCAGCAGCACGTCGTCGTGCTCGGTGCAGATCTGCACGTCGACGATCGCCTCGCCCTCTCCGAGCTTCATGGCGATGATGCCGGAGCGGCGGACATCGACGAAGTCGGACAGCTTGTTGCGGCGGACGGTGCCGCCGGTCGTGGCGAACATCACGTCGAGATTGGCCCAGGAGGATTCGTCCTCCGGCAGCGGCATGATGGTGGTGATGCGCTCGCCCTGCTCCAGCGGCAGGATGTTGATCAGCGCCTTGCCGCGCGCGTTGGGCGCCGCCACCGGCAGCCGCCAGACCTTTTCCTTGTAGACTTGGCCCTTCGAGGAGAAGAACAGCACCGGCGTGTGGGTCGAGGCCACGAACAGGCGGCTGACAAAATCCTCGTCGCGGGTCTGCATGCCCGCACGGCCCTTGCCGCCGCGGCGCTGCGCCCGATAGGCCGAGAGCGGCACGCGCTTGACGTAGCCGGCGTGCGAGACCGTGACCACCATGTCCTCGCGCTGGATCAGGTCCTCGTCCTCGACCTCGCCTTCCTGCTCGATAATGACGGTTTTGCGCGGGGTGGCGAACTCGGACCGGACCGCCGCAAGCTCTTCCTTGATGATCGCCTGCACGCGCGCACGCGAGCGCAGGATATCGAGATAGTCGGCAATCTCCACCGCAAGCTTGTCGAGGTCTTGGGAAATCTCGTCGCGGCCGAGCGCGGTCAGCCGCTGCAGCCGCAGTTCGAGAATGGCCTTGGCCTGCTCCAGCGACAGCCGCGCGGTGCCGTCGGGGGCCATCCGGTGCCGGGGATCGTCGATCAGCGTGATCATCGCCTCCACATCCCGCGCCGGCCAGTCCCGCGACATCAGGATGTCACGCGCCGTGGTCGGATCGGGCGAGGTTCTGATAACGCGAATGATTTCGTCGATATTGGCAACCGCGATGGCAAGGCCGACCAGGATATGGGCGCGGTCGCGGGCCCTGTTGAGCAGGAATTTCGTGCGCCGCGTCACCACCTGCTCGCGGAAGGCGATGAACAGCGTCAGAAAGTCCTTCAGGTTCATCGTCTGCGGCCGGCCAGCGTCGAGCGCCACCATGTTGGCCGGAAAATTCGTCTGCAGCGGCGTGAAACGATAAAGCTGGTTCAACACCACGTCAGGCACGGCATCGCGCTTCAGTTCGACCACGACGCGGAAACCGTCACGGTCGGATTCGTCGCGCAGATCGGAGATGCCGTCGATCTTCTTCTCGCGCACCAGTTCGGCGATACGCTCCACCATGGTGGCCTTGTTCACCTGGAACGGAATTTCGGTGACGATGATCGCTTCGCGGTCCTTGCGGATGGTGTCGATCGAGACCTTGCCGCGCATCACGATCGAGCCGCGGCCGAGGTGATAGGCCGAGCGGATGCCCTGCCGTCCCAGGATGATGCCGCCGGTTGGAAAATCCGGTCCCGGTACGATGTTGATGAGATCGTCGATCGTCAGCGCCGGATTGTCGATCAGCGCCACGCAGGCGTCGATGATCTCGCCGAGATTGTGCGGCGGGATGTTGGTCGCCATGCCGACTGCGATACCGCCGGCACCGTTGACCAGAAGGTTGGGGAATTTGGCCGGCAGCACCGTCGGTTCGCGGTCGCGGCTGTCGTAATTGGCCTGGAAATCGACGGTGTCCTTGTCGATATCGTCGAGCAGCGTCTGCGCGATCTTGGTCAGCCGGGATTCGGTGTACCGCATGGCGGCCGCCGTATCGCCATCCACCGAGCCGAAATTGCCCTGACCGTCGATCAACGGCACGCGCATGGAGAAATCCTGCGCGAGACGCACCAGCGCGTCATAGACCGACTGATCGCCGTGGGGATGGTATTTACCGATGACATCGCCGACCGTGCGCGCCGACTTGTTGTACGACTTGTTCCACTCGAAGCCGTTCTCGTGCATCGCGTAGAGAATGCGGCGATGCACGGGCTTGAGCCCGTCGCGCGCGTCCGGCAGCGCCCGCGCCACGATCACGCTCATGGCGTAATCGAGGTAGGAGCGTTTCATCTCGTCGAGGATGGAAACGGGACGAATATCGGAAGGCTCCGGCGGCTCGCCGGGCTTGTTATCTTCAGGGTCAGACAAAGGGGAATCCGGTCAGTTCTCAACTGAGAATCATATAGCGCATCGGAGGCCCGATAACCACCCTGACGCGTTCCGGAAGGGTTGTTTTTCCGCTCGTTTTTTCATGGACTTACGGGATTGCGCGGGGTTCGCCGGAGCCGGCATTTCCAGGCCCGGAAACGCGGCGCTGGAGTGGTGTTTCCTGAATCGGCCTAAGGGCCGAAAAACACCGCATGCATGATCCGTCCCGGCAGCAGGGTGAACAGGCCGGCGACGACCAACCCTCCGGTGAAGATACCGATCATCGTCTTGCGGTGACGGCTCACATTGTGGCGGCGCGCGGCAATGACGGCCACCGGCAGAAGGACCAGAACCATGATCGATAGCAGGTGGATCGGGCTCCAGGGACCGAGCAAGCGGATCTCGTGGATCCAGAACGAGCTGGCGGCGACGACGACCATCAGGCCGACCCAGATCCAGCCGATCGTCCGGTGCGGCAGCGTCCCCTTCGGGGCGGCGAACTGCACGATGCCGAGCGCGAACGCCGCCATGGCCGCAAAGGCATGAACCGGTATCATGGGAGCGGCATCGAGCAGCGGCGCGAGGCTCATGGCGGGCGCTTCCGAAACCCGAGGGCGGTTCAGCCGGCGACGCAGCCCTCAGAACCGGCGACGCAGCCCTTAGAACGGGATATCGTCGTCCATGTCGCTGTTGCGCGCGCCGGCTGCAACCGGTCGCCTCGGCGCGGAGCTGACCGGCCCGCCGGAGCCGAAATCACCGCCGGAATCGTCGGAGCCGAAGCTGCCGCCACCGCCGCCGCCGCTGCGGCCGTCGAGCATGGTCAGGGTCGAGTTGAAGCCCTGCAGCACAACTTCGGTCGAGTATTTCTCGACCCCGCTCTGGTCGGTCCATTTGCGGGTCTGCAGCGCGCCCTCGATGTACACCTTGGCGCCCTTCTTCAGATACTGCTCGACAATCTTGCAAAGCGGTTCAGAGAAGATCACGACGCGGTGCCACTCGGTCTTTTCCTTGCGCTCGCCGGTGCCCTTGTCGCGCCAGGTCTCCGAGGTCGCGATGCTCAGATTGGCAATCGGCCGCCCGTCCTGTGTCCGCCGGATTTCAGGATCCTTGCCGAGGTTGCCGACCAGAATCACCTTGTTCACACTTCCCGCCATCGCCGCTCTCCACTCGATATCGCCGGCAAAAATCACCGGTAAAAAATCACTGGTCAGGCCGCTTCTATTCCGGCCGCCTTCAATTCTTGACCTGTCGCCAGTTCTTGATCCTGTCGCGTTGTCCGCTCTTTCGCGTCCGCTTCCGGACATCCGAAGCGACCCTATACGCTCGCAAGCTCCGCCGACTTAGCGATCCCTCGGCAAGTCGGCGGTTATCCACATATAGCATCGCCCTCGCGAGCGTTCCAGCTTTGTTCCGGCAATCTCACATAGCCGTGGGTCGAACACACTACTCAGCTATAGGGCGACTTTGGTTCGCCACAATCGAGTCTCGAAAATGACAAAATGGAACCGAAAGTTCCGCCCGCTAACAGGAATAACGCAGGTAGATCATTGGCTTGGCTCCATATTTTGGATCATGGGTGTTGCAATTCGGAGACGCAATTTCCGAGCGAGTCGCGCTATAAAATTACCTACCGGCGCGGGGCGCTCGCGTCATTTCGAAACGCTTCGGGACCCAGGGAAGCGGACAAGCTGGAGATTAAGAGGATGAAGAAGTTTCTGTTAGGTACGGTTGCTCTCATCGCGTTCGCTGCGCCTGCGGCGGCCGCTGACCTCGCTGCGCGTCCTTACACCAAGGCCCCGCCGGCGCCGGTCGCCGTCGTGTACGACTGGAGCGGCTTCTACATCGGCGCCAACGGTGGCTGGGGTACGAGCCGTAAGTGCTGGGACTTCGTGGACGTGGCCGGCGCGTTCGTCGGAGCCGAGGGTTGCCATGACGCAGACGGCGGTACCGTCGGCGGTCAGATCGGTTATCGCTGGCAGGCCGGCACCTGGGTGTTCGGCATTGAAGGCCAGGGCAACTGGGCCGACTTCCAGGGCAGCAATGTCAGCCTGATCGATCCGACGCTCCGCAACGAGTCGCGCATTGATGCATTCGGCCTGATCACGGGCCAAGTCGGTTACGCGGCCAACAACGTTCTGTTCTATGTCAAAGGTGGTGCGGCCGTTACGGCGGATCGTTACCGCATCTTTGATGTTCCCACGGGCCTCGTGGTCGGCACCACCGGTGATGACACCCGCTGGGGTGCCGTGGTCGGCGCGGGCATCGAATTCGGCTTCGCTCCGAACTGGTCGGTCGGCGTCGAGTACAATCACCTGTTCATGCAAGACCGCACCCACACCTTCGTCGACACGACTGGCGCCTTCTTCGGCACCGACCGGATCAGCCAGGACGTTGATATCGTCACCGCTCGCATCAACTACAGGTTCGGCGGCCCGGTTATCGCGAGGTACTGATCTTCGCTTTCAGCGAACCGAATACCGAAAAGGCCGGCCTCGCGCCGGCCTTTTTGTTTGGTTGTACCGCGGCCTAGTCAATACCCTCCCCGGTTGCATTGCGCATACATTTGCCGCGGATGTGGTTTTTCGGCGACAGCATTCTGCGATGACTTCACGCTATATGCGCCGGCAACCTGAAATTGACTACTACGGTAGTTGCGTTGGAAATGCCGAAAGGAAGAAACGTGAAGAAAGTTTTGTTGACGACCACCGCTCTGATCGCGCTTGGGATGGCGCCCGCGATCGCCGCGGACCTTGCCGCTCGGCCCTACACCAAGGCGCCTGCCGCCGCGATTGCGATGTACGACTGGAGCGGCTTCTACATCGGCGCGAACGGAGGCTGGGGTTCGAGCCGCAATTGCTGGGACATCACTAGTTTCGTTTTGGTGGGCCCCGTTGTTCCCGCCGCGCCTGAGGGCTGTCACGATGCAACGGGCGGAACCGTCGGCGGCCAGATCGGCTATCGCTGGCAGGCCTCTCAGTGGGTCTTCGGCCTCGAAGCACAGGGTAACTGGGCTGATTTCGAGGGATCAAATACCAGCGCTCAACTTCTCGTCACCCGAAACGAATCCAGGATTGATGCTTTCGGTCTTTTCACCGGGCAAGTCGGGTACGCTTGGAACAACGCGCTGCTTTACGTCAAGGGCGGCGCGGCCGTCACCAGCAACAAGTATGCCG
Organism: Bradyrhizobium sp. AZCC 1610; assembly: GCF_036924515.1. Taxonomy (NCBI): domain Bacteria; kingdom Pseudomonadati; phylum Pseudomonadota; class Alphaproteobacteria; order Hyphomicrobiales; family Nitrobacteraceae; genus Bradyrhizobium; species Bradyrhizobium sp. AZCC 1610. The sequence goes on from NZ_JAZHRR010000001.1 coordinate 3,427,510, forward strand.
GTCTCGATATTGCCACCGGCGTGGCCTTCGATTCGGCTAACGATACCCGTTGGGGCGCCACAGTCGGCGTCGGATTGGAATACGGATTTGCACCGAACTGGTCGGTTGGCGTCGAGTACAATCACTTGTTCATGGGAGACCGCGACATAGTGATGGTCGGCACCGGTGCGCTCTTCCCGGCCGGAGCCTCCGTCCGGACTGATCGTATTAGCCAGGACGTCGATATGGTCACCGCCCGTATCAACTACCGCTTCGGCGGTCCGGTCGTCGCGAGGTATTGAGCTTCGCTTTCAGCAAACCGAATACCGAAAGGCCGGCCTCGCGCCGGCCTTTTTGTTTTGCCTTGTTGTTTGCTTGTGGAACGTTACCGTTCACGTGCGTGGAACTGCTGACGGCTGCTGCCAAAAAGATGGCTGCACAAACAATCCGTTGATGGATTGTACGCGGCACTGGAAATCATTCATCGTTCTGCCTATGTTCCGACTTTCGATCATCGGCGCCTGATCCCCGGTCCTCGCGGGCACTGCGCGCCCAACGTGGCGCGCCTCACGCGCCTGGAAATGCCGATATGGATGAAGTGCTCAGGGCGAAGCGCCAAACACCCGCCGGCTCAGGATTGCGCGCGATAACCATCCGCGGCGCGCGCGAGCACAATCTCAAGAACGTCGATCTCGAGATTCCCAGAGACAAGCTCGTCGTATTCACCGGCCTCTCCGGCTCCGGCAAATCCTCGCTCGCCTTCGACACCATCTATGCCGAGGGACAGCGCCGCTATGTCGAGTCGCTCTCGGCTTACGCGCGCCAGTTCCTGGAGATGATGCAGAAGCCGGATGTGGACCAGATCGACGGCCTGTCGCCCGCGATCTCGATCGAGCAGAAGACCACCTCGAAGAACCCGCGCTCCACCGTCGGCACCGTCACCGAAATCTACGACTATATGCGCCTGCTGTGGGCGCGCGTCGGCGTGCCCTATTCGCCCGCCACGGGGCTGCCGATCGAAAGCCAGATCGTCTCGCAGATGGTCGACCGCGTGCTGGCGCTGCCCGAAGGCACAAGGCTCTATCTGCTCGCGCCGGTCGTGCGCGGCCGCAAGGGCGAGTACAGGAAGGAGCTCGCCGAATGGCTCAAGAAGGGCTTTCAGCGCGTCAAGATCGACGGCACTTTCCATGAGCTGGCCGAGGCGCCGACGCTCGACAAGAAATTCCCGCACGACATCGACGTGGTGGTCGACCGCATCGTGGTCCGCCCCGACATCGGCCAGCGCCTTGCCGAAAGTTTTGAGACCGCGCTGAAGCTCGCCGAAGGCCTCGCCGTGATCGAATATGCCGACGCGCCGGCGGCTGTGGAAGAGAAGAAGTCCGACAAGAAGACCGCAAAGATCCACGACAAGAGCGGGCCGGAACGGATTCTGTTTTCGGAAAAGTTCGCCTGCCCGGTTTCCGGCTTCACCATTCCCGAGATCGAGCCGCGGCTGTTCTCGTTCAACAACCCTTACGGCGCGTGTCCTGCCTGCGGCGGCCTCGGCGTCGAGCAGCATATCGACGAGGACCTCGTCATCCCCGACAAGGAATTGACGCTCCGCAAGGGCGCGATAGCGCCGTGGGCCAAATCGTCCTCGCCCTATTACATCCAGACGCTGACCGCGCTCGGCAAGTTCTACAAGTTCACGCTCGACACCAAGTGGAAGGACCTGCCGAAGAAGACGCAGGCAGCATTGCTGCACGGCTCCGGCGACGACGAAATCAAGTTCTCCTATGAGGACGGCGTCCGCTCCTACGACACCAAGAAACCGTTCGAGGGCGTCATCACCAATCTCGAGCGCCGCTACCGCGAGACCGAGAGCGAATGGGCGCGCGAGGAGCTGGCAAAGTATTTCTCCGACATCCCCTGCGCGGGCTGCAACGGCCATCGCCTCAAGCCCGAGGCGCTGTGCGTCAAGATCGGCGGCAAGCACATCGGCGAAATCTCGGAATTGTCGGTGCTCCGCGCCGGCGAATGGTTCGAGACCGTGCCGAAGGCGCTGAACGCGCAGCAGAACGAGATCGCCGCGCGCGTGCTGAAGGAGATCCGCGAGCGGCTGTCGTTCCTGCTCGACGTCGGCCTGAACTATCTCACGCTGTCGCGCGCCTCGGGCACACTGTCCGGCGGCGAAAGCCAGCGCATCCGCCTCGCCTCCCAGATCGGCTCGGGTCTCACAGGCGTGCTCTACGTGCTGGACGAGCCCTCGATCGGCCTGCACCAGCGCGACAACGCGCGGCTGCTGGAAACGTTGAAGCGGCTGCGCGACCTCGGCAATACCGTGATTGTGGTCGAGCATGACGAGGACGCGATCAGGCTCGCCGATTACGTGCTCGACATCGGCCCCGGCGCCGGCATGCATGGCGGCCATATCGTGGCGCAGGGCACGCCCGCGGAGATCATGAAGAATCCGAACTCGCTGACGGGCAAATACCTCACCGGCGAGATGTCGGTGGCGATCCCCGAGCGCAAGCCGCCGAACCACAGGCGCACCATCAAGGTCGTCAACGCCCGCGGCAATAACCTCAAGAACGTCTCAGCGGAAATCCCGCTCGGGCTGTTCACCTGCGTCACCGGCGTCTCCGGCGGCGGCAAGTCGACGCTCTTGATCGATACGCTCTACAAGGCCATCGCCCGCAAACTGAACAACGCCAGCGAAGGCGCCGCCCCGCACGACCGCATCGAGGGGCTGGAGCATATCGACAAGATCATCGACATCGACCAGTCGCCGATCGGCCGTACGCCGCGCTCGAACCCCGCGACCTATACCGGCGCCTTCACGCCGATCCGCGAATGGTTCGCCGGCCTGCCCGAAGCCAAGGCGCGCGGCTACGAGCCGGGACGGTTTTCCTTCAACGTCAAGGGCGGCCGCTGCGAGGCCTGCCAGGGCGACGGCGTCATCAAGATCGAGATGCACTTTTTGCCCGACGTCTACGTCACCTGCGACACCTGCAAGGGCAAGCGCTACAACCGCGAGACGCTAGAGGTCCTGTTCAAGGGCAAGAGCATCGCCGACGTGCTCGACATGACGGTCGAGGAAGCCGCCGAATTCTTCAAGGCGGTGCCGCGCGTCCGCGAAACTTTCAAGACGCTGCACCGCGTCGGCCTCGATTACATCCATGTCGGCCAGCAGGCCACCACCCTCTCCGGCGGCGAAGCCCAGCGCGTCAAGCTGGCTAAGGAGTTGTCAAAACGCGCCACCGGCCGCACGCTCTACATCCTTGATGAACCGACCACCGGCCTGCACTTCCACGACGTCGCCAAGCTTCTGGAAGTGCTGCACGAGCTGGTGTCGCAAGGCAACACGGTGGTCGTGATCGAGCACAACCTCGAAGTCATCAAGACCGCCGACTGGGTGATCGACTTAGGCCCCGAAGGCGGCGACGGCGGCGGCGAAATCGTCGCCTGGGGCCCGCCGGAGGATATCGTCAAGGCGCCGCGGAGCTATACGGGGAAGTTTTTGGCGCCGGTGCTGAAGAAGGCGGAGGGGAAGCCAAGGAAGAGCAGCAGCGCGAGCGAGGCGGCGGAGTAATAGGAGCCTTGAGGTGGACGCGCGCGACCATCATAAGATGAGCTTAGATGATCGCTTGAGTGCGCTTTCCGAGACGCGCCCGAACTGTCTCTATTTTGCATTAACGCTGACGGCAGACAAAGCGGGCCAAGTGATTTTCTCAACTCAAACTGTATGGGTGGGTTGGTCGGACGAAGAAAGACGCGAAGAGCTACGACGTGCGCGCCTTGTGTATCCCCAGTTTGTTGAGCTTTGGAGACACGTGAACCAACCTTACGCCGTCATTCATACAACAGATGAATTGTGTCTCTTTCTCCTTGGCGGGGGAAATGCTCTTATCGAGGAGTCCCTAGCCAGGCGGATTTTTCCGCGAATTTTAGGAGATGCCGAACGTTGCGTTCGCGACGGAGAAACCGGCTTCGTTTCTCCAGATCTACTGCCCGAAGCTGCCTTTCGACGTGCTCCGACCCCGAAAGTAAGAATGCAAGTTTTAACGCGCGATCAGCGTCGCTGTCGCGTTTGCGGGCGCCGTCCCGATGATTGCGTGGACATCGTGCTTCACGTTCACCATATTCGGCCATGGGAGAAGGGCGGCATAACTGACCCAGGAAATTTGATCACTCTCTGTCATAGTGTCATGCAGGCCTCGAGCCCCACGACGATCCTAGTCTGTTTCAATATTTGAAGCCGGGCGATGCTGCCGACAGGCAGCTAGCGGAATTCCGAATGGGTGTCGCCAATTATCGTCGCGTCGGCTTCCTATCGGGCTTAAGAGACAAACCCCAACCAAAGCAAGTATCGAGGCTGCCTCGCCCCAAAGGGCGAAGAGCGTAGCAAGCGCAGGGCGGATTAGCGGAGCGTAATCTGCCACTGCTCTCGTCCCGCGCGCGGCGGTTCACGTCTTCGGCTGATCTCCCTACACCGTCCAATAATGCGGATGCGGATAGGATCGTGAGCGGTCGCCCCAGTCGAAGTCGTCTTCATCGAACTCGGACGGGCCGGCGCGCAGGTCCTCTAGCGTCAGTTCGACCACAAAGGCCCGACGCTCCGGATCAAACCTGAGCGCGTCCCATCGCACAGGATAATGGTGGTGGCTGGCGAGCAGACCGCCGGTTTTTATCACGGCATAGGCGACAGTGCCGCTGACCTTGTCCAGCATCAGTCGCTCGATCGTACCGAGCTTTGTGCCGTCTTGCCCGTAGACGTTCGCGCGCTCGACGCGATCACTGGGCACCAGGGTATGAGCCATGGCGTCCTCCCTGTTTTCTCGTTCTCCCGGCATTATAGCACCAACGAGCCCGACATGCGCGCGCGTCCGACGCGCGACTCACGGACGCATGTAGGATGGGTAGAGCGCAGCGAAACCCATCAATCCCGCGCGCGGAGAGATGATGGGTATCGCTGCGCTCCACCCATCCTACGGCCTCTACCGCCGCAAGAACGCCCCGAACGCCCGCGGACCGTCGCCGACCTTGATCTCTCCTGTCACCTTCAGCTCGGCCGCATCGATCACGCTGATCGAGTTGCTCTCCCAATTCGCCACGACGATGCGCCGCCCGTCCGCCGTCGCCGCGATCCCTTCCGGGTAATCGCCCACATTGATGCGCTTGAGCGGCGCCAGCGTTAAGAGATCGAACACGCTGACAGTGCCGTCATACTGGTCGGTGACGAAACCGCGCCCTTGCGCGAGTGCGACCGCATAGGGGCGCAAGCCCGTCTTCACGCGCCCGATCTCGCTGTTATCCGCGATATCGATCACAGAGACGTCGTTCGAGCCGACATTGGCGGTGTAGGCGCGCCGGCCCTCCGCATCGATGGTAATGCCAAACGGGCGCTCCCCGACCTTGATGACCGCCCGCCGCTCGCGCGTCGCGGTGTCGATGACGGACACGCTGTCGGCGTCGCGGTCAGCGGAGAGCAGAAGCCGCCCGTCCGGCGTCACCGCGAGTCCCGACGGCGAGGCGCCGACCGCGATATCGGCGATCACGCGCTGCGCTATCGGATCGATCACCCGCACCGCCGCGGCGTACCAGTCGGCCACGTAGACTGTGGCGCCATCCGGCGCCACTGCGACACCGAGCGGACCACCGCCGGTGTTGATCCTGCCTACGACCCGGCGTGCGGCGGCATCGACCACCGTCAGCGCCTTGGCATCGGGGCTCGTCACATAGGCGAAGCGTCCATCCGGCGTGATGGCGACGCCCGCAGGCTTGCCGCCAATCGCGATGGTCGCGACCGGCTGCAAGGATGTGAGATCCACGATCGTCAGGTTTTCGCTGAGCTGATTGGTGACGAAGGCTTCCTCGGCCCACGGCTGGCCGGACCAGGCGCTGCCCATGATGGCGACGAGCGCCGCCAGAACAATGGCCCGCACGATCAGCTTCCGCTTTCGACCTTCTTCTTCAGCGCCTCGAGGCCCGCGCGGTAAAGCCCGCTCACCGCCTTCACGGCGGCCTCGTCGCTCAGCTCCGGCGGCGGATCGTTGTTGGGAAAGCCGCGATAGAACGCGCCGGCCCACTCCAGGCTGCTGCCCTTGCCGTCGGCGCTGGGCGTCACGGTCAGGGTGGACGAATAGTTGGTGACCGGCAGCACCTTCACATCCACGGCGGTGATCCGGTACGAATAGCTCATTTTCTCGGCGTCGTATTTGTAGAGCTCCTCATCGACGATCGCGCCGGTCGCCAGCGTCAGCCGCCGCGTGGCCTCGATCGCGTTGCCTTTGTCGCCCTCGGTCTTGTTGACCGGCGGCAGCCAGCTCATGTCCTGGAAATTGCCAATCGCGGCCCACACCTTGGCCGGCGGCGCGTTGATCTCGATCGATTCCCGTACCTTCTGGCGGGTCGGCCCATGCGCCCAGGCTGCCCCCACTACAGCCAGCGCTGCCATCGCGGCCGCAGCCTTCGCAATCGTCGCTCTCATGTCGTTTCCCCATTGTCTTGCTGGCCCGCGCGAACACGGGCTGTGATATTGTAGCGTATTCTCGTGGCAAAGACGGCCGGTTCGTGGCGCGGGCCCTATTGTTCAGTAGGATGGGTAGAGCGAAGCGAAACCCATCAATCACGTGCGCGAAAACATGATGGGTTTCGCTTCGCTCTACCCATCCTACGGTTTCACTCCTCCATCGCCGCTTCCACAAACCCGGCCGGGTCCTCGCAAAACTCCCGCATGACCTTGTAGTGATCGGTCTCTTTCACCGTCACCGGCTCCAGTCCGTATTTCGTCAGCCGCAGCAAAGTCGCGTTCGGGTAGGCCATCAGCATCGGCGAGTGGGTGGCCATGATGATCTGGCAATGGCCGATGTCTTCCATCCGCCGCATCAGCTTCAGGAACGCGATCTGGCGCGAGGGCGACAGCGCGGATTCCGGCTCGTCGAAAATAAAGATGCCCTGCTTCTGGCAACGCTCCTCGAAGAAACGCAAAAACCCTTCGCCGTGGGAGTGGGACAGGAAGTCGGGCGGCGGGCCTCCTCCCATTGGATATTTCTGGGCCATCTCGTCCAAATATCGGGCGACCGAGAAGAAGCTTTCGGCGCGGAAAAACCACCCATTGGTGATTTTGGGTAGCCAGCTCGCCCGCAACGCGCTGGACAAGCGGCCTCCCATTTTTTCCAACGCCCATGAGTGGTCGACCGTCATGTACCCCTTGCCGCCGCCGGCCTCGTCGTAACCAGCGAGCACGGCGATGCCTTCAAGTAGTGTGGATTTGCCCGTGCCGTTCTCGCCGACGATGATGGTGATCGCCTTATGAAAACTCAGTTCGAAATCGTCGCGCAGCAACGGCAGGCAGAAAGGATAGGCCTCGCGGTTGGCGATCCGCGACGGCTCGAGCCAGATGCGCTTGAGGTATGGCGCCGGCAGGTTGATCGGCTTGTTTCGTCGTGAGGCCATGTGCGCGGGTCCGATGGAACAACATTGCATTCAATGCATATATCCGGATCGTAGCGCAACCCCAGATGGCAATCCGCCCCCTGCAAGAAACACCAATGCCGTCCACCACCTACACCCTCTTCCGCAGCGCCATCCTTGGCGAGCAGCAGGTCATCTGCCGCTATGACGGCCGCGTGCGCGAACTCTGTCCGCACATCATCGGCACCAACAAACGCGGCGAAGAGGTCGTGCTGGCCTGGCAATTCGGCGGCGAAAGCTCCGGTCCGCTGCCGCAATGGCGCTGCCTGAAGCTGGCGAATGTCAGCAATGCCCATATGCGCGAGGGTCGTTGGCACGAAGGCCGCTCGCACCGCATGACGCAGACCTGTGTCAGCGATATTGATCTCGACATCAACATTCACGTTCGCAAACGCAGGTGACTCCGTCATTGCGAGGAGCGTAGCGACGAAGCAATCCATATCTCCACTTGCCGCACTATGGATTGCTTCGCTTCGCTCGCAATGACGTGGAGAGGCCGCAACATACTGAACACTCGCACATGCGAACGTAACGATCTTGATTGCACCAACGCCCTCGCCTCGCTCGCAGATCGAGAACTCATTCCACACACGTCGCCGCGATGCTGTCGAAATAGCAACCTGCTCGCGCCAATGCGCGGTCGCGTTTGGGTCCAACTTTTGCCGGCATGCGCAACGTATGGTTAACCTGCAAGCGGTCGTTCTCACATCCGCGCAAACGTCGCTTGCAGACGGCTCTCAAGGGGCGCATTCGCGCCCGCTTCCACAAACGATACGTCACCATGCCGGTGCAATCGGTTCGCTATCGAGCCCGCAGGGGGTTATACGAATGTTCAACTTCAGGGGACAAAATATGAAACGACTACTTCTAGCTGGTGTGGCCCTCTCGGTCGCGAGCGCGGCCTCGGCCGCCGACCTTCGGGCGCGGCCCTATCCCAAGGCCGCCCCGGCGACGGTGGTTGCGGCGTATAACTGGTCCGGCTTCTATATCGGCGCGATGGGCGGCTATGGCTGGGGAAGCGGCGATAGCGATGCCAGCGGCGGTTTTGGTGGCGGCACGGTCGGCTACAACTGGCAGCTCCCCGGCAGCCAGTTCGTATTCGGCGTCGAAGTCGACGCCGCCGGCGCCAGCATCAAGGAAAGCGTAACCGGGGACGTCGGTGGTGGAGTCCTGGGCACGGCGGATTCCAAGATCAACTCATTCGGAAGCGTGACCGGCCGTGCCGGCTTCGCGATCGATGCGGCGCTTCTCTACGCCAAGGGCGGCTACGCCTGGGCCAACCACAAAGTCTCCGCTTCAGTGCCAGCGCTAGGCCTAGCGTCTTCGGATAGCCAGACTCATTCCGGCTATACGATCGGCGGCGGCCTCGAATATTTGTTCACGCCGAACTGGTCGGCCAAGGCCGAGTACATGTACACCAGCCTCGGCGGCGAGACCTATACTGTGTTGGGCGTCCCGGTGGATTCCGGCAACATCGACTTCCACACCATCAAGGTCGGGGTGAACTATCACTTCCGTTGAGACGGGAATGTAGTCGCGTAGTTGCTGCGTAGGGTGGGCAAAGCGTAGCGTGCCCACCATTCAGCATGACGCTCTTCGAGAGATGGTGGGCACGGCGCGAACGCGCCTTTGCCCACCCTACGGCAGACGTCACATCACCTCGAGCACCAGCTCCATCGTCATCAGCACCGGATTGTCGCCGCGCATCAGCCGGCCCTCGGCGATGCCGCCGAGATAATCGACCAGCGCGACGTCGAGCTCCGCCTGCAGCGCGCCGTCGGCGCCGGGCGTGATTGCGCCGGCCTTGATCGCAAGCTCGGTCGCAAACGGCACGACGGTTCGGCCGTCAGTGAAATGCGCGCCGATGGTGGAGCCGACGCCGCCGTGAATCCGCGCGCGCAAAATTCCATGCTGCCGGCAGAAGGTCTCCAGCGCCGCGGCAAAATCCTGATTCGGCCGCAGCCGCAGCGCAAAGGCGCGACTTCCGGCCTTCACATCGGTGCCGGCGCACGCCACCGGCCCGAACAATTTGAAATTGGTCTCGGGATCGGGCTCGGCCACAAACATCGCGCCGTCGAGGCCGAACGCTTCCACCGCGAACGATTCGGCGACGATGCTCTCCTCGGGGAGAATGTGGCCGCCGTGCAGATGGCCGTCAGTCTCGGTCCACAGCCCATGGCAATGAAAGAACGGCGCGCGATCGCGCTCGCCAAGCGTCATCGCGCCGAGCTTCAACCGCGTGATGCCGGAGGGCCGAAACGTGTCGCTGTAGAACGCCGCATTGGCGCCGGTCTTCGACAGCGCGGGCATCACATAGGCAAACGGCCCAAGCGCCCCTTCCCGCATGCTCAACACGCCGCCTGAAAACCCGGCTTCGGCAAAGCCGCGGTGCGCGGCCTCCAGCAGCGGCAGGCCGGCGGCAAGCGTGAACGAAAACGCCCGCCCCCGCGCCTCGACCCATTGAATACGCTCGGGCGCGGGCGGCCCGGGCTGCGCGATGCTGCGCATCGCCTCAGCTACCCGTTTTGGAGATGAGATCAAGCAGCCCTCGCGCCTCGAGTTCATCGCGGACCAGCCGCTTCGGAATCTTGCCGTAGCCGGATTTCGGCAGCGCCTCCCAGAAGAAGAAGCGCTTCGGCATCTTGTAGCGTGGCACCTTCGGCGCCAGGAACGCCGCCAGCTCCGCCTCGCTCACCGGGCCAGCGCCCTCGCGTGCGACGCAGACGGCAACGCCGACCTCGCCCCAGAACGGGTCGGGCACGCCGAGGACGGCGACCTCGCCGATCGCCGGGTGCGTGAGAATCTTCTCCTCGACCTCGCGCGGATAGATGTTGGAGCCGCCCGAGATATACATGTCCGAGGCGCGGCCGGTGATGTAGACAAACCCCTCCTCGTCCATGTGGCCGAGATCGCCGGTACGAAACCAGCCGTCGCGAAACGCTTTCGCGTTGGCTTCGGGATTGTCGTAATAGCCGGCGAACACAGCGGGACCGATCACGCAGATCTCGCCAGTCTCGAACGGTTTGAGTTCGCGCCCGTCATCGCCCTGGATCGAGACCTGCATGCCCGTCCGCTCAAAGCCGCAGGTGCCGATGCGGGCCAGCGGGCCGTCCTCGGGATCGTGCAGGCTGGCCGGCATCACCGTGATGTTGCCGGTGACCTCGCCGAGCCCGAAATACTGCACCAGCACCGGGCCGAGCTTGTTCAGCGCCGCCTTCTGGTCCTCGCGATACATCGGCGCGCCGGCATAGATCACGAAGCGCAGCGAGGAATGGTCGTATTTGTCGACCGCGGGATGCTCGACCATCATCTTCAGAATGGTCGGCACGGTGAACATGTTGCTGACGCGATGCGCCTCGATCAGCCGGAACGCTTCGGCGATATCGAATTTTTCCGACGGCAGCAGGATGGTCGGCACGCCGCGCGCGGCCTGCACGAGTTGGTGCACGCCGGCGCCGTGCGACAGCGGCGCGACCACCAGCGAAGCATCCGTCTCCGTCGTGCCCGGCATCAGGTCGGCGAGATGATTTGTCACCACAAAGGCCATCTGGCCGTGGGTGAGCACTGCCGCCTTGGAGCGGCCGGTGGTGCCGGAGGTGAAGAAGAACCAGCAGGGATCGTCGTAATCGACCGCTGCGTTGTCGACCTTCGCACCCGCATGATCGGCGATCACCCCGCCCACGGATTTTTCGCCAAACGTCCCCTCGCCGATCCGCCAGATGAATTCGAGCGCGGGGTTGGCAACCGCCGTGGCGTGGTCAGGGAAATCGCCATGGCACAAAAAAGCCCTCGCGCCGGAGGCGGTGGCGAGATAGGCGACCTCGTCCGGCATCAGGCGGAAATTGGTCGGCACCCAGACCGCGCCGAGCCTAAAGGCCGCGAACATCGACCAGAACATCTCGTCGCAATTTTTGGAATGCACCAGGACACGGTCGCCCTTGGCGATGCCCCGTGCGGCGAGGCCCGCCGCCAGCGCCGACACGGCACCATCGATCTCGCGCCAGGTCCAGGATTTGTCGCCCCAAATGAAGCCAATGCGGTCGCCATGGCAGCGGGCGTTCTGGGTCAGCATATGCGCCAGGTTCATCACCCGGCGCGACATCCGCGCTAGACCGCCGCGCGGGGTGGGAATAGTCACGGTTTCAGTCACTGGGAATCAACCATTACGCTTCGAAAAACCGACATGGAACACCTCATGGCAACGATAGCAGAAAGCCCGGTGCCTGCTCAAATCCGCCGTGGGCCGACATCACCGTACGCCCGTCCCCTTGCAACGCTGGCACTTGACGACCCTGTCGCCCTTCTTCAGCAGGCCCTTGCCCTCGCAATTCTTGCATTTCTGCTTCTTCTTGATGTTGGGGCCCTTTTCATTGGCCATGATAATCTCCCGGCAAGCGTTGCACATATCACCATAGCCAGCTCCGCACTCCCGTCCACAAGCCCGCACAAACGATTTAAGAGATCACCATGGATCCCGTCACCAAATTCGCAGGATCCCGACGTAAAGGCGTTCAGGGTGGCTGCCGAGAAGCAGGGAGCGGACAAGGCGACCGTCGCCGTCACGATCGAAAGTCATCAGCGGGATTCACGCGCCAACCCGGCCGACAAGACCATCCGCTACGTCAAGGGCGCCGTCGACGGCAGCCCGTGGTCGGTCCGCGCCCCTGCTCGTCGATTCATTCAAGTATTAGGATTTGCAAGTATTAGGATTTGCAAGTGAAGCAAAGAGCTGAGAGCCCGCCGGTGACCGGCGGGCCCTCCCGGAAATTACTGCGGATGGTTGGCCAGTTCCTGATCGCTCAAACGCCAATCCTGCCAAAGCTGAAGCGCACCCAGCAGGACGACGATTGCACCGAGAGCGACATGCCAGGCCCGAAGCAAGTCGTCACCGGCGTAGCCGAGGATGAAGGGCGAGGCGATCAGCCAGAGGCCGAGCGCGATCTCGCCTACCTCCTCCCAACGCTGCAATGCGACATATTCGAGCTGGGCCAGACCGAAGACCAGCATGCCGATCACGAACGTGTTGAGGATCATGGTGCTGCGTTCGGCGTCCATCACCTCGTGACTGGAGAAAGGAAACCACGGCGATACCACGATCAGCACGCCGAGCAGCATGCCGAACCAATCTTCCCACGTGCGATGCTTGCTGAGGAAACCAAAGCCCGACATTGTAAACCTCCCCTTGAAAAGAGGCATACGTCGGCGGCCGCGATCACGGCATTTCCGCTATCAAGCCCAGACCCGGCCGCTTCGGCGGCGTATGTCATCCGAAAGACGTAGGAACCCGACAACCCGTTGCAAGGCCCGGCTGCAAAGATCTTGCGAGCGCGAACACGCGTCCCGGCCTATTGCGCCGCACCAAGCCGCTCCAGGCTCTCGCTCGCGGTGCGCAGGTCAGAATTGCGCCCGCCTTGTTGCCGAGCCGCATCTTGGCTTGTCCACGATTGTTCCAGGAATAGGCGTCGGCCGGATCGTATTGCAGCGCCTTGACGTCGTCGACCACGCGCTTTCGATGCCCTCCTGATAGGGCCGGATCATGCCACTAGGCGGCGGCAAGCCTGCTGCCGCTTTCGCGTTTGGCGTCGATAACGCCGCTACAGGCAGCCATCTTCTCGTCCGGCGGCGTAGTCAGGGCGATACAGGCTTGCCAACCCGGATCGCCTTCGGCGGCTGATATCGCCGCGGTGCCCAGTAATGCAGCGGTCAGTCATAACACGCATATCAGCCAATCCCGAGCGAGCCGGTTTCCCCCTCGTCGGCGGATTGCATCGGCGGGTTCATGTCCCTAGATGAGAGCATCAATCATCCGGGAATCGCCGCATGGCTGTCGTCCGCGACAACAAGAATCAAAACCGCTTCGAACTCGACGTCGACGGCGCTGTGGCGTTTGCGAATTATCGGGTCACGCCATCGGCGGTCATCATCACCCATACCGAAACGCCCCGCGCCCTTCGCGGCCGCGGCATCGCTTCCGAACTGGTAAGAGGTGCGCTCGAGTTGATCCGCGCCGACGGACGCAAGGTCATCGCCGGCTGCGGCTTTGTCGTGGACTATCTGCGCAGAAATCCGCAGTTTGCCGATCTGATGGGGTGACAATAATTTGCCGTAGCCCGGATGGAGCGAAGCGCAATCCGGGACTTTCTCGCGGCGGGGACTTATCCCGGATTTCGCTTCGCTCCATCCGGGCTACGCAACCGTGCGCCTTACGTGATCCGTATCGACATATCCGGCAGGCCTTCAAGCTTGCACAGGATCACGTCGCCCTTCACGACCGGGCCGACATTTTCCGGCGTGCCTGAATAAATGATGTCGCCCGCCTTGAGTTCGAAGGCTTGCGAAAGCTTGGAGATCTGCTCCGCCACGTTCCAGATCATGTTGCGCAGGTCGGAGTTCTGCTTGATCGTGCCATTCACGGCGAGCGAGATCGCGCCTTTGGCAAAATGTCCGGTCTTGGCTGCGGGATGAATCGGCCCGAGCACGGCGGAGCGATCAAAGCTTTTGCCGATCTCCCACGGCTTCTTCTCGTCCCCCATCGCGCGCTGCAGATCGCGTCGCGTCATATCGAGGCCAAGCGCGTAGCCATAGACGTGGTCGAGCGCCTTCTCCGGCGAGATATTGGTGCCGCCCGATTTCAGCGCCGCCACCAGTTCGACCTCGTAATGATAGTTCTTGGTGAGCGAGGGATAAGGATGATCGCCGACCGCGCCGATCGCGACGTTCTGGATCGCGTCGGTCGGCTTTTGAAAGAAGAACGGCGGCTCGCGATTGGGGTCCGAACCCATTTCGCGCGCATGCGCGGCATAGTTGCGCCCGATGCAATAGATCCGCCGCACCGGAAACACATCGGTCTCACCCACAATCGGGATCGTCGTCGTGCCAACCGGAAAAATCGATTTCGGGCCGGTCTGCGCCGCGGCCGTACCGCCTTGCACGGCCGTACCAGCCAGCGCCAGCGCGCCCGTTGCCAGAATGGTTCTACGATCGACATTGCTCATTGGCGTTTTCCTTGTTCTGCGAGTCTTCTTGTCCGCTGCGTCCCTACAGCGTTTTCTCCACGAAGTGGATACCATTTGCGCGTTGTTGCAATGCAATCGCACCAAAGAAGAAGGCCCGCGTCGCCCGCGGGCCTTCGCATTTCGAATCGAGCGAAGCGTCAGTGCTTGATATCCGGCGGCAGCTTGCCGCCATTGGCGGCCAGCTTGGCCATGACCTGCTTGTGCAGCCAGATGTTCATGCTGGCGGAATCGTTGCTGTCGCCGGTATAGCCGAGCTCTTTCGCCAGGTCCTTGCGCGCGGCGAAGCTGGAATCGATGTCGAGCGCCTTCATCAAGTCGACGATCGAGGTCCGCCACGCCAACTTCTCGCCCTTGGCCTTCACGGCCTGGTCGAGGATGGGCGCGACGTCGACGGTCGCGGCGGCCGGTGCAGCGGCTCCACCGGACGATCCGGCGTCCGCGGCCGCGCCGCCGCCAGCCGGCGCGGCATCTGCCTTGGTGCCGAAGATCGCGCTCATGATTTTTCCGAAAATGCTCATCGTTCGCTCCCAATAACCTGAGGATGGGGTGAGTCTTTTAGCGGCACTGTTTGACCGGCAGCACCACGCCGGGATCGTGTACAAGTCTAGCCAGCCAGATAAAGCTTGCCAATGAAACATTCACCGAAGCGTGAGTGTGATTGTCGCTGTTTGAGGGTACGCTCCAGGGACAGTTCGCGACATGGCCAGTTCCACTACCCTGTCTTCGCGTCTGGCCCGACCGTGATCTTTTTTGGAAATGGCACGTTTGCGTCTTTCGACCGGCGCACGATGCGGCCGCCGAAGGGAGACAGCGACCATGGCCACGTCTTATCAAGGCAATGTCACATCACTGACGCAAAGCGGTCGAGACGCCGCGGCGGCACCCGTCATCCGAACCATCGGCGTCGCCGAACTCGGCCGCGCGCTGCGACGCGGCTGGGAAGATTTCAAGGCCGTGCCAAGCCACGCCATCATCCTGTGCGTGATCTATCCCGTTCTCGGACTGGTGCTGGCACGCACCGTCCTCGGCTATTCCGTCATCCCGTTGTTATTTCCGCTGGCCGCCGGCTTCGCCCTGATCGGTCCGTTTGCTGCGCTTGGCCTCTATGAAATGAGCCGCCGCCGCGAGCGCGGCGAACAGGCGAGCGCATGGGATGCGCTCGAGGTGCTGCGTTCGCCGTCATTCGGCGCGATGCTCGGGCTTGGCGTTCTGCTCTTGACGCTGTTCGCGACCTGGGTGGCCACGGCGCAGGCGATCTACATCGCTGCGTTCGGCTATGAGGGCGCCACCGGCATTTCCGATTTTGCCACGCGCGTGCTGACGACGTCGCAGGGTTGGTGGCTGATCGTGGTTGGCTGCGGTGTAGGCTTCCTGTTCGCCCTCGTCGCGCTTTGCATCAGCGTGGTCTCCTTCCCACTGATGCTCGATCGCCATGCCGGCGCCGGCGATGCGATGGTGACCTCGCTGCGCGTAGTCGCACGCAATCCCGTGCCGATGGCGGCCTGGGGATTGATCGTCGCGGTGCTCCTGGTGACGGGAACGTTGCCGTTCTTCCTCGGCCTTGCCGTCGTCATCCCCCTGCTCGGGCACGCCACCTGGCACCTCTATCGGCAGACGATTGAACCGGAACTCAATCCGCAGCCGCTTCCGCCCCGCGCCCACCGCGAGCGCAAGCCTGCCGCCGATTTTCCGGCCAATCTGTTCCCCTGGCGGCGCAAAGATAGCGCATAGGCCGGCACGGAACCCGATCGATCACACCCGCCGGTCGACCCGACCGGCGGTGGGGATGTTCACCGCTCACTAACGATGAATTGAGCATCTTCAACGGAAAGGCGGTCACCGCAACCACATAAGCCTTGTTTTGGCCGATCTTGCTTCGAACATTCGGCATGACGTTGACACTAACGTCGATGACGCATCGATCGTGGAGCGAACGGCACGATGATCTCTCGCCTCTCTCTGCGCGCTCTGACCCTGGGCGCCCTGTTGCTGACTTCTGCGGCGCCCGCTCTCGCCGCACCTTGCGGCACGGGCCCGTTCGAAGCATGGCTGGAAGACTTCAAGAGGGAAGCTGCCGCCAAGGGAATAGCGACATCCGCCATTCAGGCTGGCTTGACCGGCGTCACGCTCGACAAGAGCGTGCTGGCCCGCGACCAATCGCAAAAGGTCTTCAGCCAGAGTTTTGAGGAATTCTCCGGCCGCATGGTTCCGCCCCGGCTCACGCGCGGCTCCAACATGCTCAAGCAATACGGCTCCGTGCTCGGGCGCATCGAACAGGCCTATGGCGTGCCCGGCGAAGTGCTGGTGGCAATCTGGGGCCTGGAAACCGATTTCGGCGTCAACATCGGAAAATTCCCGACGCTGCGCTCGCTGGCGACGCTGGCCTATGATTGCCGCCGCACCGACCTGTTCAAGGCCGAGTTGATGGATGCGCTACGCATCGTCGAGCGCGGCGATATCGCGCCACAGGAACTACGCGGCGCATGGGCGGGTGAAATCGGTCAGACCCAGTTCATGCCGTCGTCCTACGTCAAGTTCGCGGTCGATTTCGACGGCAACGGCCGCCGCGATCTCCTGCGCAGCCCCCCGGACGTGTTGGCCTCGACCGCCAACTTCCTTGCCGGCCACGGCTGGCAACGCGGCAAGGACTGGGAGCCCGGCGGCGCCAATTTTGCCGCGATCAAGGAATGGAACAAGAGCGAGGTCTACGCCAAGACTATCGCCTTTTTCGCGACGCAGCTTTCGCGAGCCCCCTAGACTTAGCAACCACTCAAGGGTCGGCCACAGCGATCAGACCTTTGCCCTCAGGTCTGCCCCGTCGTTAGCTTCGCGCGAGCGTATCCACCTGGGCGATGAAATCAGAAATAGATCGCCACCCATAAAAATGAACCAAAATTCATTTAATCAATGCGTTACATGCGATTCGCGCATAAGAAGATTCCAAAAAGCTAGCCTTAAAGCACATTTTTGTGCGCTGCACGCACTCACGGACTTGCACTCGCGCTCCTCCTGATCGCTGTTTAGTCAACGGCGAGGTTAATTTGGAAATGACGGTAAGTCCTCAAATTTACGGCATTATTTTCAGTGAGCGAAACACCTATGGAGCGGACGAGCCGACTAATCTTTCAGCCATACTGAAAAGTTAAGCGGCCCTTACCTCCGTCATGCGTTTTAGGATTAGCTGCATCGCAACATAGGAACTTCTGCACTGCGGAATCTAGTCTATATTCATTTCAACGATGAGGCCGCACCCCAAAGGCTGAATCGCTAATTCAAGGAGACTACGATGTTACTTTCGCTCATCCGCATGATCCAGGCGTTCCGGGATTATCAGCGCAATGTCAGCGAACTGTCCCAGCTCAGCGATCGCGAACTGGCCGATATCGGCCTCGATCGTTCGGACATTCCGCGCGTTGCAGCCGGAACCTATAACGGCTGATCTCTGTTCAGCCGCCAAGTTGAACGGATAACGCCCGCCCTCGCTGCGGGCGTTGTCGTTTCTGATGCTGCACTTGGCGCGAAAACGCGCTAACCCTGCGCGCATGATTTCCTCTACCCCCAAAACTGACACCGTCCATGTGATTGGCGGCGGCCTTGCCGGCTCGGAAGCCGCCTGGCAGATCGCCAATGCGGGCGTGCACGTCGTCCTGCACGAGATGCGCCCGTTGCGGATGACCGAGGCGCACCACACCGAAGGTCTGGCCGAGCTCGTTTGCTCCAACTCGTTTCGCTCGGACGACGCTGCCAACAACGCCGTCGGCCTGCTGCATGCCGAGATGCGCCGGCTGAGCTCGCTGATCATGCGCTGCGCCGACGTCAACCAGGTGCCCGCGGGCGGCGCGCTGGCGGTTGACCGCGATGGATTCTCCGCAGCCGTCACCCGGGCCCTGCACGACCATCCCCTGATCGAGATCGACCGCGCCGAAATCGCCGGCCTGCCGCCCGCCGAATGGAGCAACGTGATCGTCGCGACCGGCCCCCTTACCTCGGCGCCGCTGGCGGACGCCATCCGCGAACTCACGGACGAGAACGCGCTGGCGTTCTTCGATGCGATCGCGCCGATCGTGCACAAGGATTCCATCGACATGTCGGTGGCGTGGTTTCAGTCGCGTTACGATAAGGTCGGGCCCGGCGGCACCGGCGCCGATTACATCAACTGCCCGATGACCAAAGAGCAGTATGACGCCTTCGTTGCGGCGCTCCTGGCCGGCGACAAGGTGGACTTCAAGGATTGGGAGACCAACACGCCCTATTTCGACGGCTGCCTGCCGGTCGAGGTGATGGCCGAGCGCGGCCACGAGACGCTGCGGCACGGACCGATGAAGCCGGTCGGGCTGACCAATCCGCACAACCCGACGGTCAAGCCCTACGCCATCGTGCAGCTGCGGCAGGACAACAAGCTCGGCACGCTCTACAACATCGTCGGCTTCCAGACCAAGCTGAATTACGGCGCGCAGCAGCGTGTCTTCCGCACCATTCCGGGCCTCGGGAACGCCGAATTCGCCCGGCTCGGCGGCCTGCACCGCAACACTTTCCTGAACTCGCCAAAACTCCTCGATGGACAGTTGCGATTGCGCGCGCAGCCACGGCTACGCTTTGCCGGCCAGATGACCGGCTGCGAGGGCTACGTGGAATCCGCCAGCATCGGCCTGATCGCAGGCCTCTACGCCGCAGCGAACGCGCAGGCGCAGTCGCTCGAACCGCCGCCCGTGACCACGGCGCTGGGTTCGCTGCTCGGGCATATTACCGGGGGGCACATCGAAACCATCGAGGCCGGAACGCGCTCCTTCCAGCCGATGAACATCAATTTCGGGCTGTTCCCGCCGCTTGCGAGCGCGCCGACCAAAAAGCCCGATGGTACGCGGCTGCGCGGCAACGAGAAGACGGTCGCAAAGAAGCAGGCGCTCAGCGCCCGGGCGCTCGCCGATCTCGATCGCTGGATCGCCGATCACCTTCGCGTAGCGGCGGCGGCGTAACACCATGAGCTTGCCCAAGGACGACGCCGCGACCCTGTCGGCGCTATGGACCGAAGGCGTGCTGCTGAAGCGCGACGTGTTCTCGACCGTCGAGCGCGGCCGGTTTCGCGACGATGCCGGCGAGGTCGACGCGGTGCTGCGCCGGCTCGATCAGGTGCCGCTGTGGTCCCATCCGCTCGCCCGCCATCTGTTCGCCCGCGAGCGCCGCGCGCTGGCGCTGGCGCGCGATCTCGACGTCGGCCCGAAACTGCTATGGGCCGGACAGCAGGCACTGGTGCGCGGCTTCATCGACGGCGTCGCGCTGCATCTGGCAAAGCCCCATGGCGACATCGCCTATTTTCGCTCGGCCAAGCTCGCTCTTCGCAAGCTGCACCGCGCCGGCATCTGCCATAACGATCTGGCCAAGGAGCAGAACTGGCTGCGCGGAAGCAACGGCCGCGCCTATGTGACCGATTTTCAACTGGCGGCCTGCTTCAAGACAAGAAGCCGCCTGTTCCGGATCGCGGCCTACGAGGACCTACGCCATCTGCTGAAGCACAAGCGCAGCTATGCGCCACAGGCGCTGACTCCGATGGAGCGCAAGATTCTCGCGCGCAAATCCTTTGTCGCCAGCATCTGGCTCATGACCGGCAAGAAGGTCTACCAGGCCATCACCCGCGGCCTATTCAACTTCACCGATCGCGAAGGCGGCGGCCGCCGGCTGGTCAACGACGCGCCCGTGTTGATGGATTTGATTAGGAAAAACCACGATGTCCGCGACGCCGCGATCGTGGCTTTCGCCGACCGACGCACCGGTGTCGGGCTGTACGCCTTTGTCGAAGCCGACGAGGTGGCACTGGAAAAGCAGCTACGCACCGAACTCGCGGCAGCCAAGGGCGTCAAGCCGCCGGAGCATATCCAGGTGGTGCATGCCCTGCCGCGCGATGCCGCGGGAAAACCGCGCACGGAGATATTGCAGCTTGTCGCGATGAACCAGCTCGACCTGATCGAGCCGCTGATCACGAGCGATATCGACCGCGCGTTCCTGAAAGACATTCTGGAGAGCCGCAAGAATTTGCGGGACCGGTTCAATTTCGAAAGCAGCGAGTTGAATTCGCGATCGAGTTGATCTGCCGTGTCCCGGGCGCGATGCAGCGCCCTTCGCGCTGCTTCGCAGAACCGGGACCCACGCTGCGACAACGATGGACCCCGGACCAGCAGCGCTCCACGCCGCGAGTGCGGCGCGCTGCGCAGCATCCGGGGAACGCCAAGCGCCGCCTACCCGCCAAATTCCTGCGACCGTGACGCCCGCCACAGCGTCCACAAGGTCCGTAACCGCGACGTCGTCTGCGGTACGAAGGGATCGACGTCGGCCCGCGACATACGCTTGAGATCGCGGCGGACCAGCGCCAGCGGAAGGAACACCGGTCGCACCTGCGGCGGCGCATGTGTGAGTAGCTCGAAGGCGGTGCCGAGATGCTTTCGGGCGTCCCCCACCAACTGATCGATCGCGGCGCGCGCCCGCGGCGTCTGCTTGCCCGAAAAGACTTCTTCCATCCCGCTGCCGTGTTGCTGCAGCAGCTGCAGCGGCAGGAATAGCTGGCGCCGCGCGGCATCGAGCGGCAGCGCCGCGATCACCTGCGCCACGCCCTGGGCCAACCCGGCATGGCGCGCGAGATGGTCGATCACCGCCGACGGCTGTACCGCTAGCCGCGCGCCGAGCGAGAACAGCGCCGAGGAGGTGTCGGTGACATAGCCCTCCAGCGCCGCCATCGATGGCATCGGATCGTTGTAGAGATCGAACTGATGCTCCTCGATCAGCCGCGACAGCGGCTCAACCGGCAGGCGGAATTCGGCGATCGTCTGCAACAGTTCGGCTGCGACCGGATTGCCCTCGACGCCGCCATGGCCGGCGCCTTCCAGCACATCGGTCCACCATTGCAGCCGAATTTCGCCTGGCAATGGCTGGCTGACCTGCTCGCGCACGCGGGATATCTCGACATTGAAGGCGTAGACCGACAGCAGCGCGCGGCGCTGGACCGGTGGCAGGAACAGCGTCGACGCATAGCGGGCAAAGTCGTGCGTGCGCACCAGATCGGCGCAGAACGCGGCGGAATCCTTCGACGTCGCCGCCTCGCTCATGGCACCGCGATCAGCGCCGCCGCGACCCGCCGGCGCTCGCCCAGCATGACGTTGTAGGTCCGGATCGCAGGCCCCGTCTGCATCGCATCGAGCACCACGTGCACGGCGCGCAGCGCCTCGCGAAGCCCCCGCGGCGGCATCCAGACTTCAGTGCCGGTGCCGACGATCAGCGTATCGATGGAATTGGCGGCCTTGAATATGCGCGAGAGCGAATATTCATCGATGTCGGCAGGCTTCGTCACCTGCCAGGCCCAGATTGCATCCGGCAGGCACAGCAGCGAGCCGCGATGCGACATGTCGGCGAAGGCGAAGCCGCCCTTGCCGTAGGCTTCGATCGGCGCCGACCTCGGAAGATGCGGGGCGTCCGAGGATGTGGCCATCTTTATTTCTTCGCAGGCTTATCCGGCGCCTCGCGGTGCTCACCGACGCCGAGATAGATCAGGATCGGCGCGGCGATGAAGATCGAAGTGTAGGTGCCAACCAGCAGCGCGCCGAACACCATGACGGCCGTAAAGCTGTGGATCGCGTGACCGCCGAACAACAACAGCGCCAGCAGGGCCAGCGTCACCGTGACGTGGGTGATGATCGAGCGCGACAGCGTCGAATTGATGGATTCGTTGAGGAGCTGCGGCATCGGCATTTTCTTGTAGCGCCGCAACATTTCCCGGATGCGGTCGTAGATCACGACCGTGTCGTTCAGCGAGTAACCGAGAATCGTCAACAGCGCCGCGATACTGGTGAGGTCGAAATCGACCTGGGAAATCGACATGAAGCCGATCGTCAGCACGATATCGTGGACGTTGGCGATCATGGCGCCGAGCGCGAACTGCCATTCGAACCGGAACCAGAGATAGATCAGGATTGAGAAAATCGCGAGCATCATGCCGAGCATGCCGTAAGCCAGCAATTCGCCGGAAACGCGCGGTCCCACCACCTCGACGCGGCGGTATTCGACGGAGTCGCCGAGCGCGCCGCGAACCTTCTGCACGGCCGCCTGCTGCGCGGCGTCGCCGCCGGGCTGTTCGGCCACCCGGATCAGCACGTCCGAGGGACCGCCAAACTGCTGCAACTGGATGTCGCCGAGTCCAAGGGTGCTCAGCGTCGCGCGCATCGCACCGATGTCGACGGGGCCTGACTTGTTCTGCACTTCCAGGAGCGTACCGCCCCTGAAGTCGATGCCGAAATTCAGCCCGTGGGTGAAAAACAGCACGATCGCGAGGATCGAAAGAGCCGCGGAGATTGGGAAGCTGATGCGACGAAAGCGCGTGAAATCGAAATGCGTGACGTCAGGGACGATGCGCAGCGGCGGCAACAGATCGAACACGGCGACCACGGTCAGCACGACGATCAGAACGCCCAGCGCAATGAGAATAGATTGAGTCACAGTGGGGTCCCTAGATCGGCACGGTCTTCGGCCGCTTCCAGCGCACCCAGCCAGCGACGATCAGGCTGGTGAGCGTAAACGCTGTGAAGACCGTGGTGATGATACCGATGCCGAGCGTGACGGCGAAGCCGCGAACCGGGCCGGTGCCGATGTAGAACAGCACCGCTGCGGCAATGAAGGTGGTGATATTGGAGTCCAAGATAGTCGCCAGCGCCCGCCTGAAACCAGCGTCGATCGCCGAAATCGCATTGCGCCCGCCGCGCAGTTCCTCGCGGATGCGCTCATAGATCAGCACGTTGGAGTCGACCGCGATACCAACGGTCAGCACGACGCCGGCGATACCGGGCAGCGTCAGCGTGGCGTTGAGCAGCGACAGGATGCCGAAGATCATCGCGACGTTGATGGCAACCGCGATGTTGGCGAACACGCCGAACAGCCGGTAGGTCAGCAGCATGAACACGATGACCATGATCGAGCCGACGTAAGCCGCGAGTTTGCCCTTTTCGATCGAGTCCTGGCCAAGCCCGGGGCCGACGGTGCGTTCCTCGATCACGGTCAGCGGCGCCGGCAGTGCGCCGGCGCGCATTAGCAGCGCGAGCTCGTTGGCCGCCTGCACCGTGAAGCTGCCGGAAATCTGCCCCTGGCCGCCGGTGATCGGCTCGCGGATCACGGGTGCGGATATCACCTTGTTGTCGAGGACGATGGCAAAGGGTTGCCCGACATTTTCCGACGTCGCCTGCGCGAATTTGCGCGAGCCCGAACTGTTGAACTTGAAGTTCACGATCGGCTCGTTGGTGCGCTGGTCGAAGCCCGGCTGCGCGTCGGTCAGGTCGCCGCCCGACACCAGCACCTGCCGCTTGATGACGTAGGGAACCTTGGGCGATTGCTCGCTCATCAAGACTTCCGAATCCGCCGAGACCCCCCGCCCCGACTGAACCTGATCCGGCGACACCGACGGATCGACCATGCGGAATTCCATCTTGGCGGTCTGGCCAAGGATGCGCTTCAAGTCGGTTGGATCCTGCAATCCCGGCACCTGGACCAGGATACGATCGGTGCCTTGCCGCTGGATCAAGGGCTCGACCGTGCCCAATTCGTTGATACGGCGCTCGACGATCTGGATCGACTGTTCGATCGTTTGCCGGATGCGTTCGGTAATGGCGGCTTGCGGCACCGTGAGACGGAACAGGCCGCCGCCGGCATCGGAGACTTCGAGGCTGCGCTGCCCTGAGGAGCCGAGCAGGCCGCCAAGCGGCTGCGACAGCTCGCGCAGCTTGGTGAGGGCCGCCTGCTGGTCACTCTCCTTGACGCGGACTTCGGCGGCATCGCCGCGGACGGCAAGGCCGGTATAGCCGATCTTGGCATCGCGCAGCACGCGGCGGACCTCGTCGCGCACCTGGTCGAGCTTTTCCTTCTTCACGTAGTTGGAATCGACTTCGAGCAGCAGGTACGAACCGCCCTGCAAATCGAGCCCAAGCACGATGTGGCGCTGCGCCCACACCGGCCAGGTCTTCACCCGCTCCTGGGAAAAGAAGTTCGGAACCGCGAACAGGCAGACGATTAGCGCGGTCAGAATGATCGCCAGCGCCTTCCACCGCGTGAAATACAACATCGAGAGACCTGTCAGATCCAGGAAAATGCGCCGCAGGAAGCGGCGCGGAAAACTCAGCTCGCGGACGTTTCGTCCTTGGCCTCACTCTTTTCCTTGGCCGGCTCGCCCTTGGCGCGGACGCCCGAAATCATCTGCCGCATCTGCCGCACGCGGACGCCGTCCGAAATCTCGAACTCGATCTGGTCGTCGTCGACCACCTTGGTGACCTTGCCGACCAGGCCGCCCGAGGTGACGACCGTGTCGCCGCGGCGGATGTTTTTGACCAGTTCCTGATGATCCTTCACCTTCTTCTGCTGCGGGCGCAGAATCAGGAAATACATGATCACGAAGATCAGCGCGAACGGCAGCAACGACATCAGCATGCTGTTGGCATCGCCGCCGGCCGCAGCCTGGGCGTACGCAGGGGTAATCAGCATTCGAACAATCCTCGTGAGACGGAAAAGAACCGGCCATGCCTGGACATAGGTCCTGGGCGTGTCGCCGGTCCGGGCAAATTCGCGCGGACTATAGCGGCGGCCGGCCCAATTGCAACGTTGGCCGCCCCCTCATTTAGGCCGCTTGCGAGACCTTCCAAGGCCCGTTAAGGCTGCGCGGTCAGGAACTCCGGAAATGTCGAAAAAACCCAAGAAAAAAGCGGCTCAAACAGCCCCCCGCGCCACCCCCAAGGCCGCCTCGCGTGGACACACGAAAACCGCGACAAAACGTCCGGTAAGCGCGCCCAACGACGCCACCGCCGAGCGGATCGCAACCGCGCTGGAAGCCATCGCCGGCCACCTTTCCGCGGCCTCTCCGGCGGCGGGAAACCCTGACTCGTTCGGCTCCGCCGACGCCTTTGTCTGGCATCCGGACGGACGCCTTTCGCCGGTGCCGCGCGTCAGCCGCGTCGACCTCGGCCTGCTCAAGGGCATCGACCGGATGCGCGACATCCTGATCGAGAACACCGAGCGCTTTGCCGACGGGCTGCCCGCGAACAACGCGCTGCTGTGGGGCGCGCGCGGCATGGGCAAGTCGTCGCTGGTGAAGGCCACTCACGCCAATATCAACATCGACCGCAAGCCGGCCGACCGGCTCAAGCTGATCGAGATCCACCGCGAGGACATCGAGAGCCTGCCCGGCTTGATGGATCTGTTACGCAGCTCCGATTTCCGCTTCATCGTGTTTTGCGACGACCTCTCCTTCGACGGCAACGATGCCTCCTACAAATCGCTGAAGGCGGTGCTGGAAGGCGGTATCGAGGGACGTCCTGACAACGTCATCCTCTACGCCACCTCGAACCGGCGGCACCTGCTGGCGCGCGAGATGATCGAGAACGAACGCTCGACGGCGATCAATCCGGGCGAAGCGGTCGAAGAGAAGGTGTCGCTGTCGGACCGTTTTGGTCTCTGGCTCGGCTTCCATCGCTGCAGCCAGGACGAATATCTGGCGATGGTACGCGGCTATTGCGGCCATTTCGGCATCAAGATGGGCGACGAAGAGCTGGAGCGCGAGGCGCTGGAATGGTCGACCACCCGCGGATCCCGCTCGGGCCGCGTCGCCTGGCAGTTCACGCAGGAACTGGCGGGACGGCTGGGCGTGCGGCTTTCGGGGAAGTAGAGCCCGTAGATGGGGTAACGGGCCCGGTCTGCCTTCCAAGCAAGCCGCGCTTGCTACGGCGCTGTTGAGTGCGCGCTTCGCGCGGCTTGCTTGGAAGGTGGGCGGTCGTCCCTCACATGGATGGTGTTACGGAGTCGAGGGTTGGACCTCGCTCCAAGCATCAAGGAGAGACGACCATGGAGCATTATGCAGGAATCGACGTGTCTTTGGAATGCTCAAGCGTGTGTGTGGTTGATGCAAACGGCAAAATTGTCCGCGAGAGCAAGGTGACAAGCGAGCCGGCGGCGCTGATCGGCTGGCTCAGCTCGCTCGGGCTGACCCGGATCGGGCTGGAAGCTGGGCCGCTGTCGCAATGGCTGTACGCGGCGATGAAGCGGGCTGGGCTCGCGGTTGAGCTGTTGGAGACGCGGCACGTGCACGATGCGTTCAAGGCGATGCCAGTGAAGTCGGACCGCAATGACGCACGGGGGATCGCACAACTGATGCGGCTGGGCTGGTTCCGGCCGGTTCACTGCAAGTCGATAAATGCCCAGGAAGTACGTGCCGTGCTGACGGCGCGCAAGCTGGTCCAGAGCAAGCTTCTGGATGTCGAGAACAGTCTGCGCGGGATCCTGCGGGGCTTTGGGCTGAAGGTTGGCAAGACGACGGGAACAGGTTTTGCCGGACGGATCAACGAGTTGGCAAAGGGGCATCCGAACCTGGAAGTGATCGCAGAAGCGCTGCTGCGGGTGCGCAGCGCCCTGCTCAGTGAGTTCAAAGCCTTCGAGAAGCGGGCCGGCAAGATGTCGCGGATGGATGCCAAAGCCAGGTTGTTGATGTCGACGCCTGCGGTGGGACCGGTCATCTCGCTGACCTATGCCGCGGCGATCGATGATCCCGCGCGGTTCACATCCTCCAAGCAGGCGGGGTCGCATTTCGGGCTGACGCCGAAGAAGCACCAGTCCGGCGAGACCGACCGATCGGGGCGGATCAGCAAGATCGGGGACGCCTCCGTGCGCGAGGCGCTCTACCAGGCCGCTCACATCATGCTGACGAAGCCGGTCAGGGGATGTTCGCAGCTCAAGAGCTGGGCGATGCGGATCGCCAAGCGTGCCGGCATGAGCAAGGCCAAGGTCGCGCTGGCCCGCAAGCTCGCCGTGATCATGCATCGCATGCTCAAGGACGGCGCGCCTTTCAATCCGCTCGCCAAGGCTAACGCTGCAACAGCCTAGGAGGAGAAACGACAGGTTTCGGGCGGGCCACGACACCAGCCTTCCCGAAGCGAAGTCCCTTCGCCGGGACGATGGATCAGGTCAGGCCGACATCCGGGTTGTCGACATATCAAACGATATGATCACGCTTTCCGTAGATTGGCCGACCTATCCTCTCACGAACCCCATCAGGCGACGGCCTTGCGCCGATCCCGTACAGAAGCAAGTTCCCGGCGAGCGGACGACGCAAAAGGGATTGACTAATCGAGGCCCGTTACAGAAGCCCGGATGCAGCGCAGCGCAATCCGGGAACAGTTTAGCCACTTGAGAGAACGGCCCCGGATTTCGCTCCATCCGGGCTACGTCTGCGCTGTCTCTCACGCCCCGTTCAGGAATTGAAGCGGGTCAACCGGTGAAGATCCTTTGCGGATCTCGAAGTGGAGCTGCGGCGACCCCACCTCGCCCGATTGACCCGACTTGGCAATGATCTGGCCGCGCTTGATCGTATCCCCGCGCTTCACCATCAGTTCACTCGCATGGGCATATGCGGTGACGTAACCATTGGAGTGCCGCACCAGAACCAGATTGCCATAACCCTTGAGCTCGTTGCCGGAATAGGCAACGACGCCATCTTCCGCCGCTTTCACCGGCGTGCCTTCCGGCACCGCCAGGTTGATGCCGTCATTCGATTTGCCGTTGGTCTTGGCGCCGTAGCTCGTGATCACCTTGCCGCGCACCGGCCAGCGGAAGGTCGGCAGCGCGCCGGTGGCTTCGCTTGATTTGACCGACGCGGCTTCGACGGCGGGCTTCTCTTCCACGACGTTGGTCGTGGCAGACGCCAGCCGCGCGCTCTGCGGCGGACCGCCGGCCGAGGCCACCTTGGTGGCAGGCGCCGCAACCGGGGCGGCCGGCTGGGCGGGTGCGGCGGCGACGGGCTGCGCCACTGGCGCAGCAGCCGCGGACTTCGAACCGGGCACGGTCAGCTTCATTCCAAGGCTGAGCTTGGCGGACTGATCGAGATTGTTGGCCTTGGCGAGTTCGGCAACCGGGACATGGTTCCGGCGCGCGATGCTCATCAGCGTGTCGCCGCGATTGACGATATGGACGCTCGGCGGGGCGGCCGCGGCAGCCGGCTTGCTGGCCGCCGGCGCGAGCGCCGGTGCGGCCGCAGCCACCGCGGTCTGCCGCGGAATGATCAGTTGCTGGCCGGGCGACAGCACGCGCGGGCCCTTGTAGCCATTGGCCTGCAGGATCGCGGCGGCTGAAACGTTGTAGCGCTTCGCCAGAATGTCGAGCGTGTCGCTGGTGCCAACAATGATCGTGGTGCCGGCCTGCGCAGCCGGGCGCGCGGCTGCGACCGAGCGCGGCGGTACGGTGGCGGTGGTCTCGATGGGTGGATGGGACGGCGGCGCATAGGACGAAACCCCGCGCCCTCCTCCCGACACCCCGCCCGAACTGGCCGGATAAGCGGGCGGCGCAGCAACGGCGGCGGGCGGCGGCAGGGCCTGGGACTGGTATTGCGGCGCGGACGCCGGCGGCCGGGCGTATTGCGGCTGCTCGCGGCGCTCGACGGCGGGCGTGCGGACCGAACCGGTCGCTTCAGGCTGCGAGGCAAAGGGATTGGAGAACGAGCTATCGGAAAAGCGCGTCTGCATATCGGCGCTGCAGCCGGCAAATCCGACCGACATCAGCGTCAGCACCGCGACCTGCGGCATCCAACGCGAGCGAAGCAACTCGGCGACACGGGACATGGTTACTCACTCGTACGCAACAAAATACTGTTTTGAGTAAACACGTGCCGAGTAAATAACCGCTTAACCCTTGGAATAAGATGTTGGCGGGAACCGCCAATCCGGGATTCTACAGCTCGCGCGCAATTCCCGGCAGCGCCGGGACGAAGCGGACATCGACCAATTCCTTGCGCTCGAACCCGCTGTCGGTCCTGGTCACCCTGACCAGCGTCTGGGTGCCGTGATGCGGGCCGACCGGTGCGATCAGGATGCCGCGCGGCACCAGCCGCTCCAGCAGCTTTTCCGGAATTTGCTCCATCGCAGCCGTGACGATGATGCGGTCGAAATCGCCGGCGCCAGGCGGAATGTCGAAGCCGTCGCCGTACATCACCTCGATATTGTAATAGCCGAGCGCTTCGAGCCGGTCGCGGGCCGTGTCCGCCAGCGTCCGGTAGCGCTCGATGGTCAGGACGTGTGCGCATAACCGCGACAGCACCGCGGCCTGATAGCCGGAGCCGGTACCGATCTCGAGCACCTTGTGGCCCTTCTGAAGTTGCAGCTGCTCGGTCATGTAGGCCACCACGAAAGGCTGGCTGATGGTCTGCCCGCAGGCGATGCCGAGCGCGCTGTCGCGGTAGGCATGGTCGCGGTCGCCAGCCGCCACGAAAACCTCCCGCGGCACCTCTTCCATGGTGCGCAGCACCGCCTGGTCGCTGATCCCCCGCCGCCGCAGGGCGAGCTGAAACATCATCTTCTCGTGCGGTTCTTGCGACATTGCGGTCTCGCGGCGGGCTCAGGCCCCGCCGAGATGTAATAGCGTGCGCGCACTTAAGGAAGAATTTCCTCAAGATTTTGGTTCCGGCTGCGGGAACCGTTGTCGCGCCCCCGGCGTTGGGGCGCGGCAAATCCGTCGCCGGAGTCTTTGCTTCAAAGCGTACCTGTTCATGTCGACGTTGCGCCCAGGGGTGTTTTTTGCGAACCTCAAAGTCCTGGAAGGGCAAGGATTCCCCTCATGATAGCGACACGGCCGGCGGGCTGTTCTGTATTCCTCGTTGAAGACGAGGTGATGATCAGGATGATGGTCGCTGACATGCTGGAAGAGCTGGGCCACAGCGTAGCTGCCGAGGCCGGCGAAATCGGCGAAGCGGTCAAGCTGGTGCAATCGACCGAATTCGATCTCGCCATTCTCGACGTCAACGTCAACGGCAAGGTGATCACGCCGGTGGCCGAGCTGATCACGGCGCGCAACCGTCCGTTCATCTTTGCGACCGGCTACGGCTCCTCCGGCCTGCCCCAGGAATATCGCGATCGCCCCGCGCTGCAGAAGCCGTTCCAGCTGGAAACGCTGGCCCAGGTGATCGCCGCCACGATGAAAAGCGCCCCGGTTTAGGCGGCGTGTTGCGACGTGCAGCGCGTAGCCCGGATGGAGCGCAGCGAAATCCGGGAAGCTCTCGCAGACTGGTACACGGGCCCCGGATTGCGCTTCGCTCCATCCGGGCTACCATGCTTCACTTCAGCGTCGTCGTCAGCTCTTCCGAAAACGCTTCATCGGTGCGATCGAGCCGCAGTGGTGTGACCGAGACGTAGCGTGCCGCAAGTGCGGCAAGATCGGTGCCTTCGGCCGGCGTATCCATCGTCGCCGCGCGCTCAAAGCCGATCCAGAAATAGGGATTGCCGCGGCCGTCGTGGCGCTTGTCGACTTTGAGGAAGCCGAGATTGCGCTTGCCCTGACGCGTCACGCGCACGCCCTTGACCTGGTCCGGCGTACAGGCAGGAAAATTGACGTTGATCACCGTGTTCTTCGGCACGCCGGCGTCGATTACCTTGCGCAGGATATCCGGACCGAATTTCAGCGCGGTGTCCCACAGCGGCGCGTGACGGGTCTCGATGGAAAATTCCTGACTCAGTGCAAACGACGGGATTCCCAGGATCGTGCCTTCAAGGGCGCCCGCGATGGTGCCGGAATAGACGACGTCCTCGGCAACGTTGCGGCCCTTGTTGACGCCCGACAGCACGAGATCGGGCATCTTCTCGCCGAGGATGTGGCGCGAGCCCATGATCACGCAATCGGTCGGCGTGCCCCGCACCGCGAAATGGCGCGGACCGACTTCGCGCAGCCGCAAGGGATCGTTCAGCGACAACGAATGCGAGACACCGGACTGATCGAGCTCCGGCGCCACGATCCAGACGTCGTCGGACAACGCGCGGGCGATCTCCTCGACGATTTTCAACCCCGGCGCATGGATGCCGTCGTCGTTGGTGCAGAGAATTCGCATCCGTCAAAATGCCTTCTGGTTCAGGTCGAGGCAGGCTTTTGCCTTTGGGCGTCGTCTTATCCGGCTATCGCGGCTGAGGCAAACCGGCGCATTTCCTCATGTTTTCTTCATCCAGACGCGCCAGGGGCGCGCGAACCGGGCCTGGCCATCGATTTTCATCTGAAGGTCTGGCGATTGTTGCTTTGGCGGCGCGATCGGCTCGATCGCTGGAACGGGCGGCGCAACGACCGAAGTCGATCCCGCGTGCGGCCGCGGATGTCGCGTTCGCGCAACCGCCAGCCCCTTGTCGAAATCCGCGGCGTTGAGCCACTCCTTGGCATGCATACGCTCGATCAGATCGTCGTCCCACAGGCGGGCCACTTCGATATCGAAGGCGCCCATCAGCCGCTGGTCGATCAATTGCATCCCATGGCCGGTAACAGCCCATTGCCTCCCGATCCAAAAGATGTCGCGATGCAATGCCATTTTTTGCTTTGCGCTATTTGTCCCGCTCGATTGTTTTGAGCCCGCCCATATAGGGCTGCAGCACGTCGGGCACCGCGATCGCGCCGTTTTCCTGCTGGTAGGTTTCCATGACCGCGATCAACGCGCGGCCGACCGCCGTGCCGGAGCCGTTGAGCGTGTGCACGAAACGCGGCTTGCCGTCGGGCCCACGCGAGCGCGCATCCATGCGCCGCGCCTGGAAATCGCCGCACACCGAGCAGCTCGAGATTTCGCGGTAAGCCCCGCCCTCGCCCTGCCCGGACATCCAGACCTCGATGTCGTAGGTCTTCTGCGCGGAAAAGCCCATGTCGCCGGAGCACAGCGTCATCACGCGGTAATGCAGATCGAGTCGTTTGAGCACTTCCTCGGCGCAAGACAGCATGCGTTCATGCTCGTCACGGCTGGTCTCGGGCACAGAGATCGAGACCAGCTCGACTTTTGTAAATTGATGCTGCCGGATCATGCCACGGGTATCGCGGCCCGCCGCGCCCGCTTCAGCGCGGAAGCACGGCGTCAGCGCGGTCAGCCGCATCGGCAGTTCTTTTTCATCGACGATGGATTCGCGGACCAGATTGGTCAACGAGACTTCGGCGGTCGGGATCAGCCATCGACGATCTGGATTCTCTCTGTACTCGAAGCCGAGTACTTCAAGTTTTTCGTCTCGGGCCGCCTGAACGCCGAATTTCTCAACGTAATCGAGAACCGCCTTTTTGGAGTGTTCGAAGTTTATGTACGCGTGCCTTATTTGATCGTCTTCCGTCTCCACGCGAAACTGATCGGCACTGAACTTAGGTAATTGGGCGGTACCGAACATTACACGGTCACGCACCATCAGCGGCGGATTGACCTCGGTGTAGCCGTGCTCGTTGGTATGGAGATCGAGCATGAACTGCCCGATCGCGCGCTCCAGCCGCGCCAGCCCCTTCTTCAGCACCACGAAGCGCGCACCGGACAATTTCGCCGCCGCCTCGAAATCCATGTAGCCGAGCGCGCCGCCGAGATCATCATGCGGCTTCGGCGTGAAGGCGTGGTTGCGGATTTTTCCGAAGACATGGCGCTGCACATTGCCGTGCTCGTCTGTGCCTTCGGGCACGTCGTCGAGCGGCAGATTTGGAATCGCGGCAAGTTCTTTTGCCAGCTCCTCGTCCGCGGTCTTCGCGGCAAGCTCGAGCTCCGGCATTGTGGTCTTGAGCTCGGCCACTTCAGCCATCAATCTGCTGGCGCGCGCGTCATCCTTGGCCTTCTTCGCCTCGCCGATTTCCTTCGAGGCCGCATTGCGCCGCGCCTGCGCCTGCTCGGACGCCAGGATCGCCGCACGGCGTTTCTCGTCGATCGCCAGCAGCGCAGCCGACAGCGGCGCCAGCCCGCGGCGCTTCAGTCCGGCATCGAAGGCTACAGGATTTTCGCGGATCGATTTGATGTCGTGCATGACCAATTTCCCGTCATGGCCGGGCTTGTCCCGGCCATCCACGTCTCTGTCGCACGGTCTGTAAAAGACGTGGATGCCCGGGACAAGCCCGGGCATGACGAATCACAGGAAGTGCGCCGCAATGATAGGCAAAACGCCGGCGATCCGCCCCTACTCCGCCGGGTTGGCTTCCGGGGGGCTGGCGGGCGGAGGCGTGGTCGAGGCCCGCGCGGCCGCGGCCTTCTTTTCCACCATACGGACCGCAACGATGGCGCCCTCGTAGAGCGCCAGCAGCGGTATCGCGAGCGAGGCCTGGCTGATCACGTCGGGCGGCGTCAGCACAGCGGCGATCACGAAGGCGATGACGATGAAATAGCGCCGCTTCTCGCGCAGCATCTGCGAGGAGACAATGCCGATCCGCCCCAGCAGGGTCAGGATCACCGGTAGCTGGAACGCGATGCCGAAGGCGAAGATCAGCGACATCATCAGCGACAGATATTCGCCGACCTTCGGCAACAACTGGATCTGCGCGGCTTCGTCGCTGCCGGTCTGTTGCATGCCGAGCGAGAACCGCACCAGCATCGGCAGCACGATGAAGTAGACCAGAAGCGAGCCGAGCGCGAAGAAGAACGGCGTGGCGATCAGATACGGCAGGAACGCGCCGCGCTCGTGCTTGTAGAGGCCGGGCGCCACGAACATGTAAATCTGCCCGGCAACGATCGGGAACGAGATGAAGGCAGCGCCGAACATCGCCAGCTTCAACTGGGTCAGGAAATATTCCAACAGCGCGGTGTAGATGAATTTCGAATTTTCCGCGCCCGCAACCCAGACGAACGGCCAGACCAGCACGTTGTAGATCTGCTTGGCGAAGAAGAAGCAGAAGATGAAAGCTATACCGAAGGCCAACAGCGCCTTGATCAGCCGCGAGCGCAGCTCGATCAAGTGATCCATCAATGGCGCCTTGCTGGCCTCGATATCCTCGATGGTCATGACGCTTTGGCGTCCTTGAGAATGTCAGGCGCCGTGGGCGCGATATCCTGCGCCGCCGCCTGAACTTCACGCGTGATCGCTAGCGGCTCGGACGCCGCCACATGCGCCTCGGCTTCGGCGAAGGTCTCCGGCGTCGGCGCGGCCGGCGTCGTCGGCGTGACGGGCTCGCCGATCGCGGACGCCACCTGCGCATCGTTGGGTGAGGCGGCAGGCTTGTCGATGTCGCCGATCTGCAGGGCGTCGCCGACATCCTTCTGCAGCGAGGTCATGAGGGTGCCGGGGGAAAGCGCCGTCGCGGAGTCCTTGACCTCGTCGAAGCTTTTCTTCAGGTCGGCCATTTCGGCCTCGCGCATGGCCTCCTGGAACTGGCCCTGGAATTCGGAGGCCATCTTGCGCGCCTTGCCCATCCATTGCCCGACCATGCGCAAGACGCCCGGCAGTTCTTTCGGGCCGATGGCGATCAGCGCGACAACCGCGATGACGACCAGTTCACTCCACCCGATGTCGAACATGAATTCTTCCGCTCGCGCGAGACGTCCGCGCCCCAATCCATCATAGCCAAGATTTGGAGCCGCCCGCGCCGTTTCTCAACCGGCATCCTCTAAACTGACGCCTGGTTCAAGATGCCTGGTTCAGACAGCCTTGCTGCCGACATCGGTCCGCGCCGCGGTGGGCGCCGGCGCCGCATTGTGATCGATGGTCTTCACCGGCTCTGCGGGCTTTTCGGGTGCCTTGTCATCGTCCTGCAAGCCCTTCTTGAAGGACTTGATGCCCTGCGCGACGTCGCCCATCAGGTCCGAGATCTTGCCGCGGCCGAACAACAGCAGGACCACTGCGATCACGACGATCCAGTGCCAAATGCTAAGCGAACCCATCCTGCAACTCCTCCAAAAGAGACGGCCGGCTTCCGGCCAAGCTTTGGCGGAAGGTAGGCCCGAGAGGCGTCAAAAACAAGGACCCATGCCGCGGCAAATCGCTGTCGCGGCTACGTATTATGGCTATTATTAACCCCACCTGAGCGAATAGTCGGCGGAGCCTTCGGAACTAGCTTCCGCCGCCTTCTTCAGGTTCGGCAGCCGGTGCCAGCAGCAGTTCCAGATTGTCGCCGACCTCCAGCGGATCCTCGTCCTCACGCAGCGCCACATCGTCGGACGGCGTCGGAACGCTGAAGCCGGAAGGCAGCCGCGAATCCAGTAGTCCCGTACCCTTCAGCTCTTCCAGGCCCGGCAGGTCGCCGAGCGCTTCCAAGCTGAACTGCGACAGGAACGCTTCCGTCGTGCCGAAGGTCAGCGGCCGGCCCGGCGTCTTGCGGCGGCCACGGGGGCGGATCCAGCCGGTTTCCAACAGCACATCCAGTGTTCCCTTTGATGTGATCACGCCGCGGATTTCCTCGATCTCGGCGCGTGTCACTGGTTGGTGATAGGCGATGATCGCGAGCACCTCGATCGCGGCCCGCGACAGGCGCCGCGTCTCCGTGCTTTCGCGCGTCATCAACCACGACAGATCGCCGGCGGTGCGGAAGGTCCATTTGTTGGCGACGCGCACCAGATTGACGCCGCGCGGGGCATATTCCGCCTGCAATTGCGCCAGCGCCGCCTTGACGTCGACGCCATCGGGCATGCGCTTGGCAAGCGCCGCCTGATCGATCGGCTCGGCAGAGGCGAACAGCAGCGCTTCGAGAAGCCGCAATTCCTCCGGCCGCGCCGCAACCTCGGTATTCTGGTCGATGGGATGATCCTCGGCATCTTCCATGCGTTTTTCCGCCAGGCTTGCCATGGCTAGGTCTCCTTCCACTACTCGACCGTCATATCCGGCGCGGGCATCGCTGCCTGCGGCGGACGCCTACGAAAATACAGCGGCGCGAACGCCTCTTTCTGGTTCAATTCCATCTCGCCTTCGCGCACCAGTTCGAGCGCAGCGGCGAAGCTCGACGCAAACACCGTTGCCTTTTGCGAGGGGTCGACAACATAGTTGAGGAGATAATCGTCGAGGCAGCTCCAGTCCTCGGACATGCCGACGAGCCGCTCCAGCGACGCGCGCGCCTCCGCCAGCGACCACACCGTGCGCTTGGTCAGATGCACCGTCGCCAGCACGCGCTGCTGACGCTGCGCCGAATAGGCGGTGAGCAGGTCGAACAGGGTTGCCGTGAATTTGGGGTGGCGAATTTCGGCGATGGTTTCCGGATTGCCGCGCGGAAAGATATCGCGCTGGAACTGCGGCCGGTTCATCAGCCGGTTGGCAGCTTCTCTGATAGCCTCGAGCCGGCGCAGCCGGTTCGCCAGGGCGGTCGCCATTTCTTCGGCGCTCGGCCCGTCCGGAGTGGCCGGTTCAGGCAGCAGCAGCCGCGATTTCAGGAACGCGAGCCAGGCCGCCATCACGAGGTAGTCGGCCGCCAGTTCAAGGCGGATTTTTCGCGCGGCCTCGATGAAGATCAGATACTGGTCGGCCAGCGCCAGGATCGAAATCTTGGCGAGATCGACCTTCTGCTGCCGCGCCAGCGTGAGCAGCAGGTCGAGCGGGCCCTCATAGCCCTCGACGTCGACGACCAGCGATGGCTCGCCGTCGGTGAGTTCGGCGGGCCGTCCGGTTTCAAACGATAGAATCTCAGCCGTCATGCCGTTGCTACCCGATCCATCAACGCTTCAAGTTCAGCCCGCGCCGCCTGCCGGTCGAAGGGCTC
Source organism: Bradyrhizobium sp. AZCC 1610 (assembly GCF_036924515.1). Lineage (NCBI taxonomy): Bacteria > Pseudomonadati > Pseudomonadota > Alphaproteobacteria > Hyphomicrobiales > Nitrobacteraceae > Bradyrhizobium > Bradyrhizobium sp. AZCC 1610. Next base: position 3,464,403 of record NZ_JAZHRR010000001.1, read on the forward strand.
GGGCTGTTTTCGCGAGGCCAGCGCCCGCCTGGCGCGATCCAGGGCCTCGCCCGCCAGCTGCGGCGTCTCGCGCGCCACATCGTGCATCTCGTCGAGCTTGCCGTTGCAATGCAGGACCATGTCGCAGCCGGCGTTGACAATGGCGCGGGTCCGTTCGGCGATCGAACCCGCCAGGGCATTCATGGACACGTCGTCACTCATCAACAAGCCTTGGAACCCGATCGCGCCGCGAATCACCTGCCGGATGATTGTCGCAGAAGTCGTCGCCGGTTGGGCGGGGTCTAGCGCGCTAAACACAACATGTGCGGTCATCGCCATCGGCAGGTCCGCCAGCGGTTGAAAGGCGGCGAAATCGGTCCGCTCCAGCTCTTCTTTCGACGTATCAACGGTCGGGAGCCGGAAATGGCTATCCGCAGTGGCCCTTCCGTGGCCGGGAATGTGCTTCAGAACCGGCAGGACGCCGCCCTGTTCCAGCCCCCCGGTGACCGCCCGGGCGATCGCCGCGACCTTGGCCGGTTCGGTTCCATAGGCCCGGTTGCCGATCACGGCGTCGGCGCCGGCCACCGGCACGTCCGCCAGCGGTAGGCAGTCGACGGTGACGCCGAGGTCGATCAGGTCGGCCGCGATCAAGCGCGAACTGAGCCGCGCAGCCTTTAGCCCCAGCGCCTTGTCGAGGTCGTAGAGCGCCCCGAAGGTGGCGCCGGGCGGATAGACCGGCCAATACGGCGGCCCCAGCCGGGCCACCCGCCCGCCTTCCTGGTCGATCAACACCGGCGCATCCGCCTGGCCCAGGCAATGTCGCAATTCCCCAACAAGCGCAGAGACTTGATCAGGGCTCTCGATATTGCGTTTGAACAGGATGAAGCCCCATGGCCGCGTCCCACGGATGAATTCGCGCTCCGTGGCGCTCAGTTCCAGTCCCGATACGCCCGTAATGAATGCGCGGCTGCTCATGGGGCCGATTAGGCCCCTCATAGCCCCGGGGTCAAGGAAACCGCCGTTAATTCCTTTGGACGAAGCACTGCCCGCCGGCGGTTTTCAGGCTGCTGCAGACCTGCGCCGCCTCTTCGGACGAGCCGAACGGGCCGGCGAAGGCGCGGTAATAGACCCCCTTTTCGCCGAGATCGACACGCTTCACCAGCGACGAGTGCGACCCCAGCACGCTCGGGAACTTGCCCTGCAGCGCGCGATAGGAGGCTTGCGCGTCGGCTTCGTTCTTCTGCGAGGACACTTGAACCAGATAGCCACCGCCGGCCGCAGGGGCCGTCTGGGCCGGGTTGGTCGCCGCCATCCGGGTCGGCGGCGCGGCATCGGCCTGCGGTGCCAGCGACATTGGCGAATTGGCGCTGGCATTGGCAGACGCGGGGTTACGGGCCGGCGGCGCAGCGGGAGCGGCAGCCGGGGCAGCGGCGCTTCGCGAAGCTGGCGCCGGCCTTGCAGGCGGCGCGACCCCTGCCGGCAGGCCGCCATTGTCGGCGTCGCCCTTGACGGCGAGCGTCCTGACCCTGCGCGGCTCGTTGTTCGGCATCGTGCCGTTCGCACCCGTCGCCGGCGCCGGACCGGTCGGAGAGACGCTCGCAACCGGCGGCGGGCTGTTGTTCTGGTTCAGCGGCGGAAACACCACGCGCGGCGCCCCCGAGCGGGAATTGACGTCGACCGGCGTCTCTTCGCGCGACACCAGCTTCTCGCCGCCATCGCCTGGCAGCATGCGGTCGGGGTTCTTGCCGGCGCTCGCATCGGACGGCGCCGGCACCACCTTGGTCGGGCTGTTGTCGGCCCTGATGATCGGCGGCTCACCTGAGCGGGGCGAACCGACAAAGGTGCGGTAGGCAAAGGCAGCCCCCGTCCCCACTACGGCCAGCGCCAGTACCGCGACGACCGTCATCAGGCCGCTCGAGCGCTTCTTCGGCGCGGGCTCTTCCTCATATTCGTTCTGGTAGGCGTAGGGATCGTCCGGATAGGCCGGATCGCGCTGATAGTCGTGCTCGCCGGTTTCGAGCCGTCCATACAGCGCATCGTCGTAGCGCGACGGGTCCTGCTGCGGCTCGTCGGCATATTGTTGCGGAGCCTCGTCGTAGTCTTGCGCTGGCGCCTCATGGGTAGACGAATTGGGCTGCTGGGCCGCGTAGCGATGCAAGGGATGCACCGGCGCCGGTTGGTACGGCGCCGGTTGGTACTCCGGCTCGTCGTCGTATTCCTGCGGCAGAGGCAACGGAGGCGGCGGAGTTTCATGGCGCGCGCGCTGCATCCATGCCGGCGGGCTCGGCGGAGCATCGGGCTCTTCTTCCGGCGGGTCATAGCGCTGCGGACGCACGTTGGCCCGCGACTGCAGCGGGCGTGGCGCGGGCTTGGCCGCGGCCCCCTGCGGATCATTCTGCCCGATCAGCCTTGCGAGCTCGGCAAGCGGATCGCTCTCGCCGCGAGCCTGGTCGGCGGAAGCAAAAGGTCGGTCCTGATATCGATCAGCCATCGTGATGGTGCATCCCCTACGGGACAGCGCCAACTCGCCATGTCAAACAAACCATGACGAGCGTGGCCCCTGCCAGATACCCTCACGAACCCCCATTCGTGAAGGCCTTCGCCCCCTGCCTACCGCATCTCGGTCGGGGCGTGGACGCCGAGAACGGCTAAGCCCGATGCCAGAACCGAGACGACGCCCTGAACCATTGCCAAGCGCGCCCTCGTGATCTCTGCATCATTAGTTATAATGAAGCGTAAATAGGGCAAATCCCGCCCTTTCGTCCACAACGCGTGAAATTCACTGGCCAAATCATATAGATAAAACGCGATTCGGTGCGGCTCATGTGCCACCGCGGCCGACTCAACCATTCTCGGATAGAGTGCCAGCCTTTTCAAGAGGCCAAGTTCCGCCGGGTCGGTCAGCCGCTCCACCGGGGCATCCCCCAGCCAGGCCGACCGGGCGGCGTCATCCGCCGGCAGTTCGGGAACGACCTCGCGGGCGTTCTTGAAGATCGAATGGCCGCGGGCATGCCCGTACTGGACGTAGAAGACGGGGTTGTCCTTCGACTGTTCGCGTACCTTGGCGAGGTCGAAATCGAGCACGGCGTCGTTCTTGCGGAACAGCATCATAAACCGCACCGCGTCCGAGCCGACCTCGTCCACCACCTCGCGCAGCGTGACGAACTCGCCGGAGCGTTTCGACATCCGCACCTGCTCACCCCCGCGCAGCAGCCGGACGAGCTGCACGACCTTGACGTCGAGCGCCGCCTTGCCGTCGCTTATGCCCTTCACCGCCGCCTGCATGCGCTTGATGTAGCCGCCATGATCGGCGCCGAACACGTCGATCAGGTCGAGGAAGCCGCGGTCGACCTTGTTCTTGTGATAGGCGATGTCGGAGGCGAAATAGGTGTAGCTGCCGTCCGACTTGATCAGCGGACGATCGACGTCATCGCCATAGGCGGTGGCGCGGAACAGCGTCTGGATGCGGTCTTCGTAATCCTCGACCGGTTTGCCCTTCGGCGGCGGTAGGCGGCCCTCGTAGATGTCGCCCTTGGCACGCAGGAAATCGATGGTCTCGGTGACCTTGTTGTTGCCGGTCTCGATCAGTGACCGCTCCGAGAAGAACACCTCGTGCTTGATGTTCAGCGCCGCGAGATCGCCCTTGATCATGTCCATCATCATGGCGATTGCCTTGGCGCGCACGATCGGCAGCCATGAAGCCTCCGGCATCGCCTTCAGCTTGTCGCCATGCTCGGCGGCGAGCGCCTGCCCGACCGGCACCAGGTAATCGCCGGGATAGAGCCCTTCCGGAATCTCGCCGATGTTTTCGCCAAGCGCTTCCCGGTAGCGCAGGAATGCCGAGCGCGCGAGCACGTCGACCTGCGCGCCGGCGTCGTTGATGTAATACTCGCGCGTGACGTCGTAGCCAGCAAAATCAAGCAGGCCGCACAGCGCGTCGCCGAACACCGCACCCCGGCAGTGGCCGACATGCATCGGTCCGGTCGGGTTGGCCGAGACGTATTCGACATTGACCTTGGCGCCGTGGCCGATCGCGCTTTTGCCGTAGGACGCGCCCTCGCGCAGCATCGTGAGCAGTTCGTCCGCCCAGACCTGAGGCTTCAAGGTGAGATTGATGAAGCCGGGCCCGGCGACCTCGACGGAATCCACCAGATCGTCGGCGCGCAATTTTTCCGCGATCCTGTCGGCGAGCTCGCGCGGCTTCGCCTTGGCGTCCTTGGCCAGCACCATGGCGGCGTTGGTCGCCATGTCGCCATGGCTCGCGTCGCGCGGCGGCTCGACCACGACGCGGGAGAAATCGATGCCGGCGGGCCATTGGCCGTCGGCCGCGAGCGCGGCGCAGATCGCCTGCACACGCGCCAGCGCGTCGGCGAACAGATGTTGTGGGGCTGGCTTGTCGGACATGGCCGCCGCCTAACGCAAATCCGGGGTCGAGTCAAAAAGCCTTTGGTGCTCGATCAGGGCGAAGCGGTCGGTCATTCCAGCGATGAAATTGCCGATCCGGCGCGCCCGCTCGCCTTCCGTTACGCGCTCGGTGCCCTCGACCCATTCGGCCGGCATGTCGCCCGGCGATTCCTGATAGCGCGCGAACAGATCGAACAGGATGCCTTCCGCCTCGCCCATCACCCGCATCACCCGCGCATGGCGGTACATCCGCTCCTTCAGGAACGCCTTGATCTCGGCCTCCTCCTGCGCGACTTGCTCCGGAAACGCGACCAGCGGCTGATGGTGGTGGCGGACGTCATGCGCGGATTGCAGTTTCGCCGCTTCCAGCCGCCTGCCCGCCTCCGACATAACCGCCCCGATCATGTAGGAAATCAGCTCGCGCACCAGTTCCGCACCGCGCCTGGCATGGTCGAGATGGGGATAATGCCGGTCGATCTCGGCGATAACAGCTGCGGTGAGCGGCATGACCTTCAAATCATCGACGCTGAACAAGCCGGCGCGCAGGCCATCGTCGATGTCGTGGGCGTCATAGGCGATATCGTCGGCGAAGGCCGCGGCCTGCGCCTCCAGCGAGGCGTAGCTCCACAACTCCAGATCGAATTTTTGATTGAAGTCGGCGATGCCGAACGGAAGCCCGCTTTCGCGGTATGGCCCGGCCGGGGCCCCGCCCGGCTCTGTCAGCGGGCCGTTGTGCTTGACGATACCCTCCAGCGCCTCCCAAGTCAGGTTCAGCCCGTCGAACTCGGGATAGCGGTGTTCCAGCGAGGTTACGACCCGCAGCGCCTGCGCGTTGTGGTCGAAGCCGCCATGGGCGGCGAGGCATTTGTCGAGCGCCCGCTCGCCGGCATGCCCGAAGGGGGGATGGCCGAGGTCATGCGCCAGCGCCAGGGTTTCGGTGAGGTCCTCGTCGAGGCCGAGCTGCCGGGCCAGCGCGCGGGCGATCTGCGCCACTTCCAGCGAATGGGTCAGCCGGGTGCGGTAATGGTCGCCCTCGTGGAACACGAACACCTGGGTCTTGTGCTTCAGCCGCCGGAACGCGGTGGAATGGATCACCCGGTCACAATCGCGCCGGAACGGGCTGCGGGTCTTGCTCGGCGGCTCGGCGAACAGCCGGCCGCGGCTCCTATCAGGGTCGCAGCCATAAAGCGCGCGGGGGGCAGCCATTCCGACCGACACGATTTTTTAGTCCTTATCCATTTGATTCCGCGAGATTACGCACTTAACTATGTCTGACGCCCCATACCAAATGAATTGGGTATGACGGGCCGGAGAGCATGCCATGACCACTGCCATCACCGTCAGCGAGCGGGCCGCCCGCCGCATCGGGGAAATCCTCAAGTCCGAAGGCGACGGCGCCATGCTGCGCATCTCCGTCGAGGGCGGCGGCTGCTCCGGCTTCCAGTACAAGTTCGACGTCGACCACGCCAAGACCGAGGATGATCTGGTGATCGCGCGCGAGGGCGCGGTGGTGCTGGTCGATCCGGCCTCGGTGCCGTTCCTCGCAGGCTCCGAAGTCGATTTCGTCGACGATCTGATCGGCGCGTCGTTCCGTGTGGTCAATCCGAATGCCACCGCGTCGTGCGGTTGCGGGACGAGCTTTTCGGTCTGAGCATTGAGAGGCGAATTCGTTCGCCTAATCGCAGTCGCCGTACCCCGCGAAGGCGGGGTATCCAGTACGCCGCGGCCTATCGTTTCCGCCACTGCCGTCTCTGGGATACTGGATCGTCCGCCCCAGTGCGCAATTGCGCACAAGGCGGACGATGACAACAGAGTAAGCCTCCGCGATCTCGCGGCGCTTGCCCGAGGTTTGCATCTAGTCTCGCCCCCACGCCATTTGGAAGCCTAGGCGGTCTACGCTTCGCGCGCGTAGCGCGGCAGGTCGGCTTTCAGCATGGCCAGCACCTCATCCCTGACCGGATCGCGGGTGCCGCGGGTGAAAGCAGCCGCCAGCGGCAGCTTGTTCATGTCGGATGCGGCAAGGCGGATGAAGCGGACGCCGCGCGTTGCCATTCGCGAGGTCCAGCGCGGGACGATGGCGACGCCCAATCCTGCGGCGACCAGATTGACGATGGTCTGCTTTTCATCGGCGATTTGCGCCACGCGCGCCTCACAGCCGGCCTCGGCGAACAGTTTCATGGTGAGATCATGGCTGTGCGGCCGCGAGCGGCGTTCGGGCACGATCAACGGCTCGTTCTCGAGATCGGCGATGGTCACGCGTTTGCGCGATGCCAGCGGATGACGGTCGGTAACCGCGACGACGGCGGTCTCGTGCAGCAGAAGCAGAAACTCCAGCCGCTTGTCGGGCCGCTCTGGCGGGCGCACGAAGGTAAGGTCGAGCCGGCCGGACAGCAGGCGCGGTAGCAGACGCACGGTCTTGTCCTCGACCAGTTGTACGGTGACGTCAGGCCGAAGCTGACGGAAATCGTGCAACAGCCGCGGCAGCAGTCCTGCGGCTGCGCTGTCTATGGCGCCGACACGAATGATCGCGGCCCGCTTGCGGCCACGCGTCCGGAACCGGCCGGCCAGCGCATCGGCCTGCGCCAATAGCGTCCGCGCTTCCTTCAGCAGCACGGCGCCATCGTCCGTCAGCGCGACGCTGCGCGTCGTGCGCGTCATCAGCCGCGTGCCGAGATCGTCTTCGAGCAAACGGATGAAGCGGCCGAGCGCCGATGGCAGCATGTCGAGCCGCTGCGCCGCCCTGCCAAAATGCAACTCCTCGGCTGCCGCCACGAAGCAGCGCAAGTGATGTAGGTCCATTCATCCTCCCGAGGCGGGATTATATCAATTTTTTGTATAAACGCGAGCCGATTGCCTCCCCTCGCCTCAGGCCGCAAGCTCCCGCTCAGCAAGCTGGCTCACGGAGATTTCGATGCGTGAATATTCAATCGCGGCGATTCCGGCCGACGGGATCGGCCCCGAGGTCATTGCCGCCGGCGTTCAGGCGCTCGAGAACCTCCAAAAACGCCTGGGCGATGTGAAGTTCAATGTCGAGACCTTCGATTGGGGTTCCGCCTACTATCGCAAGCACGGCGTGATGATGCCAACGGATGCGCTCACCACGCTGAAGAAATTCGATGCGATCTATTTCGGCGCGGTCGGCGCTCCCGATGTTCCCGACCACATCACGCTGTGGGGCCTGAGGCTACCGATCTGTCAGGGCTTTGACCAATACGCCAATGTCCGGCCGACCAGGATCCTGCCCGGCATCACCTCGCCGCTGCGTCATGCCGGCCCCGGCGACCTCGACTGGGTGATCGTGCGTGAAAACTCCGAAGGCGAATATGCCGGCTGCGGCGGGCGGGTGCATCGCGGCCTGCCGGAAGAAGTCGGCACGGAAGTAGCTATCTTCACCCGCGTCGGGGTCCAGCGCATCATGCGCTACGCATTCAGGCTGGCGCAGTCGCGGCCGCGAAAACTCCTTACTGTGGCGACCAAGTCGAATGCGCAGCGACATGGCATGGTGATGTGGGACGAGATCGCCGACGAGGTCTCGAAAGAATTTCCTGATGTCACCTGGGACAAGATGCTGGTCGATGCGATGACGGTGCGGATGACGCTGAAGCCGCAGAGCCTCGACACCATCGTGGCAACCAACCTCCATGCCGATATCCTGTCCGACCTCGCCGGCGCGCTGGCCGGCAGTCTCGGCGTGGCCCCGACCGCGAACATCGATCCCGAGCGGCGCTTTCCCTCGATGTTCGAGCCGATCCATGGCTCGGCGTTCGACATCACTGGCAAGGGCATCGCCAATCCGGTCGCGAGCTTCTGGACCGCGTCGCAGATGCTCGATCATCTCGGCGAGGCCGAAGCCTCGGCGCGGCTGATGCGCGCGGTGGAGAAGGTTACGGGCGCCGGTATCACGACGCCCGATGTCGGCGGCACCGCGACGACGAAGGATGTCACCGAGGCTGTTGTGGAGGCGATCCATAGCTCCAACGTGTGACGGTCCGTCACTGGCGTGACGGTCCCGGTCGCGAGGAAAAAAGCCCACGAGATAAATCAGAACAAGAATTCAGGGAGGCGCAAATGCAAATGAAGAAGACAGCCGCGATCGCGCTCGCATTCGCCATGGTCAGCTCCGCGGCCTTCGCGCAAAACTATCCGAGCCGGCCAATCACGCTGCTGGTGCCGTTCGCCGCCGGCGGCGCCACCGACACGGTGGCGCGGGTGACCGCGCAATCGATGTCAAAACTGCTGGGTCAGACGATCGTCATCGAGAACGCAACGGGAGCCGGCGGCACCATCGCCGCGACGCGGGCCTCGCGCGCCGAACCGGACGGCCATACGCTGCTGATCCACCACATCGGCATCTCCACGGCCGCGACGCTGTACCGCAAGCTGCCCTACGACACCAAGACGGCGTTCGCGCCTGTTGGACTCGTGACCAACGCACCGATGACGATCATCGGCCGTCCCGATTTGCCGCCGAACACGCTGGCCGAACTGGTGACGTACATCAAGGCCAATGGCGACAAGATGACGTTTGGCAATGCGGGGCTCGGCGCCGCTTCGCATCTTTGCGGCATGCTGTTCATGACGGCCGTCGGCAAGGAAATTCTGACCGTGCCCTACAAGGGCAATGCCCCCGTCATGAACGACCTCATCGCCAAGCAGATCGATCTCTCCTGCGACCAGACCACGAACACCACGGCGCCGATCGCCTCGAAGCTGGTCAAAGCCTACGCCATCACCACGAAGTCGCGTCTCGCGTCCATGCCCGATCTTCCTAGCGCGGATGAAGCCGGTCTGAAGGGTTTTGAGGTCGGCGCCTGGCACGGCATCTATGCCCCGAAGGGAACGCCCGACGATATCATCCAGAAACTATCCAAGACGCTTCAGGAAGCATTACGGGACCCCGACCTGGTGAAGCGGTTCAACGACATCAACACCGAACCTGTGCCGCAGGATCAGGCCACTCCGGAAGCGCTGAAAGCGCAGTTGATCAGCGAAGTCGATCGCTGGGCGCCGATCATCCGCGCTGCCAACCAGTTTGCGGATTGAGGCTTCTCAGCGTTCGCCGCCGAACAGCGCGCGCGCATTGACATGCGCAATCTGCGCCGCGATCTTTGGCGGCAACTGCGCGAGCCACGCCCGATACCCCGCCATGATCTCGCCGTAGCTCTCCCAGCGCTCGTTGATCCAGGTGTCGGAGCCGAGCAGGAAGCGGTCGGGATAGCGTTCGAACAATGCGCGCCATTCCGACGTCAGCTTGCCGCTGCCGTCAACGATGCCGCTGCGGTAGGACAATTCGCCCCAAAGCTTTGGATATTTCGACAGCATCTCGGCAACGCGGTCGGTCGAGAGGCCGAAGCCGGTATGGGCCCAGATGATGCGGACACGCGGATTGTGTCGCATCAGGATTTCGACGGCGATATCATCCGCATGGGCGTGCAGATAGAGGTCGTGCTCAACCGCGAAATCGACGGTCTTTTTCACCCATTCGGTATCGGCCGCCTTGCCCGAAATATGAAACTCGCCGATGCCGCGGTAATAGCCGCGTTTGAATTCGTCCTGCACGAGGTCGAAGATGAAGGGATCGCCGAACCAGGTCTGGATATCGGCGCGCACGCGATACGGCCGGATGAAGGGGACGACCTGCAGGCCCTGCGGCTTCGCGTCCATCAGGGCATGCGTACCGGTGTTGGGGCGGCTGGTGGCGAGGATGCCGGTGACGCGGTGCTTTCTAAACAGCGCCAGCACTTCGTCGACGCTGTAATGGGGCTTTGGCTCCCAATTGTAGTGCATATGGGCGTCGAAGATTTCGATCGGCTCATCCGCACGGGTCGGACTGAGGGTACCGGTGACGCATGCAAGCGCGATCAGGAAAGCGGCGCCCCGGGCAGCCGACCGCATTACGCGCCTGAAGGTCATCATTCGGCGGCGACCACGTGCGGCCGCTCGCCCTCGCCGGTCTCGGCCAGTTGCGGCTCGAGCTTGCGCCGCAGACGGCGGTCGATGCGGTCGAGATAGATGTAGACGACCGGCGTGATGTACAGCGTCAGCAGCTGCGACAGGCAGAGCCCGCCGACCACGGCGATGCCGAGCGGCTGGCGCAATTCGGCGCCGGCGCCGGCGCCGAGCGCAATCGGCAGCGTGCCGAAGATCGCGGCAAACGTCGTCATCATGATCGGGCGGAAACGCAACAGCGCCGCTTCCCGGATCGCGTGCTCGGCACTTAGGCCGACGCGGCGGCGCTCCAGCGCAAAGTCCACCATCATGATGGCGTTCTTCTTGACGATGCCGACCAGCATCACGATTCCGATCATGGCAATGACCGACATCTCCATCCCGAACAGCATCAACGTCAGGATCGCACCGATGCCGGCCGACGGCAGGCCCGAGATGATGGTGATCGGATGGATGAAGCTCTCGTAGAGAATGCCGAGGATGACGAAGGCCGCGAACACCGCGGCGAGGATCAGGACGCCCTGCCCGCGCAGCGAATCCTGGAACACCTGCGCTGTGCCGGAGAAGCCGGTGGCGATGGTCGCCGGCAGGTTCGAGGCCTGCTCGAGCTCGGTGATCTTGTCGACCGCATAGCCCAGCGAATTACCGGGCGCGAGGTTGAAGGAGATCGTCACCGCCGGCTGCTGGGCCTGGTGGTTGATCTGCAGCGGACCGACGGACGGAACCAGTTTTGCCACCGCCGACAGCGGGATGGTCTGGTTGTTCTGGGTCTTCATGTAGAGCTTGGAGAGGTCAGACGGATCGACCCGGAACTGCGGCTGCACTTCCAGGATGATCTGGTAGTCGTTTGACGGCATGTAGATGGTGCCAACCTGGCGCGAGCCATAGGCGTTGTAGAGCTGGTTGCGGACCTGATCGACGGTGATGCCGTAGACCGCCGCCTTCTCGCGGTCGATGTCGACCGTCATCTGCGGGTTCTTGATGTAGAGGTCGGTGGTGACGTCGAGCAGGCCCGGCAGCTTCTCGATCTTCTCGCGCATCTCGGGCGCCAAACGATAGAGCGACTCGGTGTCGCCGCTCTGCATCACATATTGATACTGGCTCTTGGAAATTCGGCCGCCGATATTGAGATTCTGGATCGGCTGGAAGAACGCCTGCATGCCCGGGATCTGCCGGGCCGTATTGCGCAGCCGGCCGATGATGGTGTTGAGGTTGTCGCGCGCCTTTTTCGGCTTCAGTGCGATGAACAGGCGGCCGTAATTCGCCGTCGTGTTCGGGCCGCCGGCGCCGACGGTGGAGTTGATGTATTCGATCGCGGGATCGGTTCTCAGCACGTCGACCAGCGCCTGCTGCCGCTCCTTCATCGCCTCGAAGGAAGTATCGGTGGCGGCTTCGGTGACGCCGATCAGGAAGCCGGTGTCCTCCTGCGGGAAGAAGCCCTTCGGCACGATCATGTAGAGATAGACGGTGCCGCCCAGGGTGGCCAGCGTCACCATCAGCATCAGGAATTTTCGGGCCAGCACGAGATCGAGCGTCCATTCATAGGCGCGCAGCCAGGAATCGAACATCGCCTCGAATCCGCGGAGCACGATATTCGGCCGCTTGGTCGGGTCATGCGCCCGCAGCACGCGCGCGCACAGCATCGGCGTGAGCGTCAGCGACACGAATCCGGACACCAGGATCGCAACCGATACGGTGACCGCGAATTCGCGGAACACGCGGCCGACGACGCCGCCCATCAGCAGCACGGGAATGAACACGGCGATCAGCGAAAACGTGATCGAGATGATCGTAAAGCCGATCTCGCGCGCGCCCTTGAGAGCTGCCTCGAACGGCCGCATGCCGTGCTCGATGTGGCGGACGATGTTCTCCAGCATGACGATGGCGTCATCGACCACGAAGCCGACCGACAGCGTCAGCGCCAGCAGCGTCATATTGTTGATGGAATAATCGAGCGCGTACATCACCGCGCAGGTGCCGAACAGCGAAATCGGAACCGCCAGCGCCGGAATGAAGGTCGCGGACGCCGAGCGCAGGAACAGGAAGATCACCAGGATCACCAGCCCGACCGCAATCAGCAGCGTCTCCTCGACGTCGGCCACCGCCTGGCGAATGGAAATGGAGCGGTCCATCAGCACGTTGATCGAAACCGATGGCGGGATCTGCGCCCGCAGCGCCGGGAACTTGGCCAGGATGGAATCGACCACCGCCACGGTGTTGGCGTCTGGCTGCTTCTGGATACCGAGCACGATGGCGCGCTCGCCGTTCAGCCAGCTCGCGATCCGCTCGTTCTCGACGCTGTCGTAGATCCGCGCGACCTCGTCGAGCTTGACCGGGAAACCGTTGCGCCAGGCTACCACGATCTGGCGATAGTCCATCGCCTTGTCCATCTGGCCCGAGGCCTGCAGCGCCACGTCCTGCTTCGGTCCGTTCAGCGTGCCGACCGGGGTCGAGGAATTGGCGCGGGATACCGCCGTCCTGATGTCCTCGAGCGACAGCCCGCGCGCCGCGGCCGCCTCGGGATCGGCCTGGACGCGGATGGCGAACTTCTGCGCGCCGTAGACGCTGACCTGGGCGACGCCCGGAATCTGCGAGAGCGTCTGGCCGATGGTGATGTCGCCATATTCGTGCACGGCCGACAGCGGCAGCGTCGACGAGGTGAGCACGACGAACAGAACCGGGAAATCGGCCGGGTTCACTTTGCGGAAGCTCGGCGGGATGAGCATCTCGACCGGCAACCGGCGCTGCGCAATCGTCAGCGCGGTCTGTACGTCGAGCGCCGCGGCGTCGATGTTGCGGTTGAGATCGAACTGGATGGTGATGGTGCTGGTGCCCTGCGATGAGTTCGACGACATCGAGGAGATGCCGGCAACCGTCGAAAGCTGGCGCTCGATGACGCCGGCAACCGAGGCCGCCATGGTGTCCGCGCTGGCGCCCGGCAAGGTCGCGGTCACGGCAATGGTCGGGAAATCGACCCGCGGCAGCGCCGAGACCGGCAGCAGGCGGAAGCCGAAAATGCCGAACGCGATGATCGACGCCGTGATCAGCGTCGTCATGACCGGCCGGCGGATACAGAGTTCGGAGAGCGTCATCGGTTACGCTCCGGCCTTTTTGGCCCGGGCCTCGACCCGCGTTCCGTCCGACAGCAGCAATTGGCCGTCGACAACAACGCTTTCGTCGCCGGTAAGCCCCTCCGAGATCACCGACATGCCCTGCGCGGTGCGGTCGACCTTGACCGACTGGACCTTGGCTGTGCCGTCCTTGACCACGAAGACGAAATTGCCGCTCTGGCTGCGCTGCACGGCGACCGTCGGCACCACGATCGAATCCTCAGCTCGGATGATCAGCTTGGCCGCGACCAGCGTCCCCGGCCACAAACTCTCGTTCTCGTTGTTCATGATGCCGCGCACTGTGACCATGCCGGTGGCCATATCCACGGTGTTTTCGACCATCGCGACCTTGCCGCTCTCGGAGCGCTGATGGCCCGGAATGGTGGCGGTGACGCCGGAGACGCCCTTGGCCATGGCCTCGCGCAGATCGACCAGCACGCGCTGCGGAACCGAGAAAGTCACGTAGACCGGCGCCATCTGGTTGATCACCGCCAGCGGGGTAGTGTCGGCCGGGCGGACGAAATTGCCGACCTTCACATTGGCAACGCTGATGCGCCCCGAGAACGGCGCGCGGATCGTGGTGTAGCTTTTCTGGACCTTCAGATTGTCGAGCGCCGCCTGATTGGCCTTGATGGAGCCGGTCAGGATATCGGACTGCGTTTTGGCGTTGTCGACATTGACCTGCGTGGTGGCGCCCTTGGCGACGAGATCGGTGAAGCGGCGGAGGTCGCGCTGGGCGCCCTCGAGCTGTGCCTGGTCCCTGGCCAGCACGCCCTCGGCCTGCTCGATCTGGGCATCGATCTGGCGGCTGTCCAGCGTGAACAGCAGATCGCCTTCGCTGACCTTGGCGCCATCAGCGAAATGCACCGCGACGATGGTGGTTTCCAGCCGCGACTTCAGCGCTACGCTGGAGATCGGCGTCACCATTCCGATCGCATCGACATCGACGGGCATGGATTTGCGCTCCGCCTTTGCCAGCTCGACGGATACCATCCGCGGGCGTTGCGGGCCCTGGGCGTTGCTGCTGCCGCCCATCCACGAGGAGCGGGTAACGAAACCGGCCGCCGCAAGGATGCCAATGGCGCCGACAAGGAGTATCAAGCTACGCTTTTTCATAATTTTCACGCTCGCCGGTCCTCAAAGGACGGGACGGTCTCCTGTTGCCCCTTGACGGCGATGTTTGCGCCTTATTTCTAAACGGTTATCACAGCCTCGCTGCACATGGTATGCCACTGCCAGAAAATGTGTAGTTACAATCCCGAGCCATTTCATGCGCATTGCAACCTGGAACGTCAATTCGATCCGGCAGCGGGTCGACCATCTCCTGACCTGGCTCAAGGAATGCTCGCCGGACATCGTCTGCCTGCAGGAAATCAAATGCGTCGACGAGGCGTTCCCGCGGCTCGAGATCGAATCGCTCGGCTATAACGTCGTCACCCACGGCCAGAAGACCTTCAATGGTGTCGCGCTACTGTCGAAACTGCCGTTCGACGAGACGCAATCGGGCCTGGCCGGCGACGACGAGGACGCCCACGCCAGGTTCCTCGAAGGCGTGGTCACGCTGAAGACCGGGGTGATGCGGATCGCCTGCCTCTATCTGCCCAACGGCAACCCGCCGGATACGGACAAATATCCCTATAAACTCAAATGGATGTCGCGACTTCTTGAGTACTCGAAGGAGCGGCTTAAGGCGGAAGAGCCGCTGGTGCTCGCAGGCGACTTCAACGTCATTCCGGCCGCTCGCGACGTCTATAACCCGGCCGCCTGGAGCAACGATGCGCTGTTCCGTCCCCAAACCCGCGAGGCCTTCCAGTCCCTGCTCGGCCTCGGGCTGACGGACGCGCTGCGCGCGGTCACCGACGAGCCGGGGCTCTACACCTTCTGGGACTATCAGGCGGGCGCCTGGCAGAAGAACTGGGGCCTTCGAATTGACCATCTCCTGCTGTCGCCGCAGGCCAGCGACCGCCTGACCAATGTCGGCGTCGACAGCTATGTGCGCGGCTGGGAGAAGCCGTCGGACCACGTGCCGGTGTGGGCGGATTTCGACCTGG
The DNA here is from genome assembly GCF_036924515.1 of Bradyrhizobium sp. AZCC 1610. NCBI lineage: Bacteria > Pseudomonadati > Pseudomonadota > Alphaproteobacteria > Hyphomicrobiales > Nitrobacteraceae > Bradyrhizobium > Bradyrhizobium sp. AZCC 1610. The sequence continues at coordinate 3,479,896 of NZ_JAZHRR010000001.1, forward strand.
AGACGGCTTGAGCGCGACCGGCGCGGAGAATGTGAAGATTCGGGACGCGGCGCCCGAAGACGCCGTCGCAGCCTGCCGCGTTCTGACGGAATCAATTTCCCGCTTATGCATTGCCGATCACGGCAACGACCCGGCGATCCTCAATGCGTGGCTAGCCAACAAGACGCCGGAGACGGTGGCCGCTTGGGCTGCGCAGAAGGGAAGCTCGCTCCTGCTCGCCGTTGACGGCGATGTCATCCTCGCGGTGGGATCCGTGACGGACGCAGGCGAGATCACGCTGAACTACGTGGCGCCCGATGCGCGATTTCGCGGCGTCAGCCGTGCCTTGCTCAACGCGCTCGAAGCCAGAGCGGTGGAGCGCGGCAACAGGCGTTGCACGCTCACCAGTACCGAGACGGCGCATCGCTTCTATCGGTCGGCCGGTTATGTTGACGACGGGGTGCGGACCGGGAAGTTCGGCACGAGCTCTGGCTATCCAATGTCAAAACGGATGGTCGCTTCGCAGCCTTAGAATCAGGCTCAGTCCCGCTTGCCCTGCACCCAGTGCTCGAGCATCTGCAGCGCCGTGGCGCGGTCGTCGTCGGAGGCCTTGGCGAAAGCGCGGTTGTAGCTTTCCCGGATCCAGGTCTCGTCGGGGGCCGCGTTGTCGCGCGCCAGCGTCAGCCACATCAGCCCACGGGCGGCCTGACGCGGCAGACGATCGCCGTTGAACAGCATCTGGCCGAGCATGGCCTGCGCCTGATGCTGGCCCTTCTGGGCAGCCAGACCAAGCCAGCGCGCGCCGTAACGGAAATCGTCCCGCGAGGCGTCCGGCGTCTTCAGATAAAGCCGCGCCAGATCGTATTGCGCGTCGGCGTTGCCGAAATAGGACGCGGCATAGGAGAACATCTCCCGCGCCCGGTCCGTATCGGCCTTGATCTTGGAATTGGGGATGCCGTTCAGGTAGTAGCGGCCCAGCGCCACGAAGGCGTTGGCGACGATAGCCGCCTGCGGCGCCGACGGGCTGTCCTCCGCATGCGCGTTGGCGATACGGCTGAAATATTCGAAGGCGCGCAGATCGTTCTGGATGACGCCATTGCCATCTGCATACATCCGGCCGAGCTTCCACTGCGCGACGGGATGGCCACCCTCGGCGGCGTATTGCAGCGAAGTCAGCGAGGACGCGGCAACAGCCGTTGCCGTCGCGGGTGGCGCCGGCGGAACCTTCTTCAGGGCCTGCGCAGTGACGGCCTGCGCGGCGGCGGGCTGGTTCATCATGGGCGGCGCGGCATCCGGCTTCACCGGTGCGCCATCAAATGCGAATCCGGGAGCTGCCACCGGCGCGGCCCCCAGCATCAACGCAAAAATGATACGCCTAGATGTCCGCATAACACTGTTTCTCGTGCGCACCGCCAGGATGGGTCACAGCCCCATCCACCGCCGGCCCAACCTGTTGGGCATATTTCCACAGCGCACCCGACGTATGGTTAGTCTGTCGAGGCGCCCATTTGGTTTTACGTTCGGCGAGTTCGGCGTCGGTCAATTTTACGTTAAGGGTGCCGGCCTCGGCATCGATCTCAATAATGTCACCATTTTGCAACAGGGCGATCGGACCGCCCACGGCCGCTTCCGGCCCGACATGGCCGATGCAGAACCCGCGGGTGGCGCCGGAGAACCGGCCGTCGGTGATCAAGGCGACCTTGCCGCCCATCCCCTGCCCGGTCAGCGCCGCCGTGGTCGAGAGCATCTCCCGCATGCCGGGACCGCCGCGCGGCCCCTCGTAGCGGATCACGATGACCTCGCCTTCCTTGTAGGTTTTCTTCTGGACCGACTCGAAGGCGTCTTCCTCGCGGTCGAAGCAGCGGGCAGGACCAGTAAATTTCAGCTTCGACATGCCCGCGACCTTCACGATCGCACCCTCCGGCGCGAGATTACCCTTCAACCCGACAACGCCTCCCGTGACGGTGATCGGGTTGTCGGCGGACCGCACCACATCCTGGTGCGGATTCCATTTCACGCTCTTGAGGTTTTCGGCGATCGTACGGCCCGTGACGGTGATGCAATCTCCGTGGAGGTGGCCATTGTCGAGCAGCGTCTTCATCAGAAGCGGTATGCCGCCAACCTCGAACATGTCTTTGGCAACATAACGGCCCCCTGGCTTCAAATCCGCGACATACGGTGTCTTTTTGAAGATTTCGGCGACGTCGAATAAGTCAAATTTAATGCCGCACTCATGCGCGATGGCCGGCAGGTGCAGCGCTGCATTGGTCGACCCGCCGGAGGCCGCAACAACCGCCGCGGCGTTTTCCAGCGCGCGGCGGGTGACGATGTCGCGCGGCCGGATATTGGCTGCGATCAGCTCCAGAACCTTCTCGCCGGCGGCGGAGCAAAACGCATCGCGAATTTCGTAAGGCGCTGGCGCCCCGGCCGAATACGGCAGCGCCAGGCCGATCGCCTCGGATACCGTCGCCATGGTGTTGGCGGTGAATTGTGCACCGCACGCCCCTGCCGAGGGGCAAGCCACCCGCTCGATTTCATCGAGGTCAGCATCCGACATGTCGCCGACTGAATGCTTGCCGACGGCCTCGAACATGTCCTGCACCGTGACCTGCTGGCCACGGAAATTGCCCGGCAGAATCGAGCCGCCGTAGATGAAGATCGAGGGCACGTTGAGCCGGACCATCGCCATCATCATGCCCGGCAGCGACTTGTCGCAGCCGGCAAGCCCGACGAGGGCGTCATAGGCATGGCCGCGGACGGTCAGCTCGACGGAATCGGCGATGCATTCGCGGGACGGCAGCGATGAGCGCATGCCGTCATGGCCCATGGCGATACCGTCCGTCACGGTGATGGTGCAGAATTCGCGCGGGGTGCCGCCGGCAGCCGCAACGCCCTTCTTGACCGCCTGCGCCTGGCGCATCAGCGAGATATTGCAGGGCGCGGCCTCGTTCCAGCAGGACGCGACGCCGACGAAGGGCTGGTGGATCTGCTGGGTGGTCAGGCCCATCGCGTAGAGATAGGACCGATGGGGGGCGCGCTCCGGCCCCTCCGTCACGTGACGGCTCGGCAACCTCTTCTTGATGTCGGTCTTGGCGTCCATCCGCGGAACCTGTTTCCCCAGCCATCTCGCGGGAGCAATTTCCCGTCGCCTTCGCCGGGCTGTAGCTAACCAGCCTGCGAAAGAAATGGTTTCATGGAGGGGTGTGGCTAAAAAGCGGCGCAAGCAAGAGCAGGCGGAACAATTAACCAAATGCCCGCCCACTGTTGCGGTCACGCAACAATCGTGGCCAAGCGGCAACCCTTTCTGGTTGATCGAATCCGTCCCCGCCGCCGTTCCGACAGGGTTCCCGTTTCGAGCACCCGCGCCCCGCGCCGGTCACAACCTGAGGGCGATCGATAGAAAAGCTTCTCCTACGCGAGATTCGCCGCGCGCTATCGCGCGACCAAACTGAATTTGGCGACCGCCCACGCGTCGCCGCGAATCGCAAAGCGCAATTCGAACCGCATCCCCGCAGCAGCCGATCGCTCGATCGCCTGCGTGCGATGCGCGCACCGAAAGTTACACCGCCTGACATCAATCGTGTTCGAAGCGATCAGGTCATTTTTGTGCGGCTGCACTTCTTTGCGCCTGTTTTCGTCACGCGAGGATGCGGCCCACCACGCGCGCGTGGCCAACGGACCAATCGTTCATACGCAAGACGAAACAACGTCGTGCGCAGTTTGTCGCAGAGGTTTTGACCGCCGGCGGAATCGACCGATGCACTGAAGCAGCGGTCGCAGAGACGCCTTTCGCGTCACCGTATTGCCCCTACCGAGCGCAAATCCGCCGCGTGCACGTCCAGTCACGGACCCGTTTTACTGTTTCTTCTTCGATGCGGGTCAAGGAGTCACGCCTCACGTCTTGCCCGCGCGCATCACTTCACGATTCCCAAAATCCGTGGTGGTCGTTTGTAGTTCGTGAGGCCTCTGAGTAAGAGGTTCTAATAATGGCACGCTTCAATCTGAACGGCTTCCTCGACAATAGCCGCTTCGAGGATTTCTTCGCGCGGTTCGGCGGCGGCAGCTCCGACCATGATCATCTGAACGGTACGACGGGCAATAACACCTTGTTCGGGGGTGCCAAGGAAGACACGCTCGCCGGCATGGCCGGCAGCGACACGCTCAACGGCGGCTCCGGCGCCGACAAGGTGTGGGGCGGCTCGGGTAACGACAGCCTCTCGGGCGGCTCCGGCGCCGATCTTCTGGTCGGTGGCTTCGGTGCCGACCGGATGGATGGCGGCACCGGCAACGACGTGTTGTTGAGCCGGTCGGATGCGGGCGAAATGGTCGCAGCCCAGGACGGCACGACGCAGATCTTCGCGACTGAAACCGCTGCGTTCAAAGCCGTCAACGATACGCTGACCGGCGGCGCCGGCGGCGATACCTTCCGCTTCGAAGGTATGGTCAATGCCAAGGACGAGATCGTTGCCAAGCACGTCAATGCCGACGGCACCATCGACTGGGTTGGCGTGACCGGCGAGAACAACGCCACTCACGATCACTGGGTCGACGGCTTCGGCAACGACGTGATCCGCGACTTCAACCGCGCCCAGGGCGACAAGATCGAAATCTCGGCGCACACCGCCGAGGTCCAGTCGATCCAGCACAAGGACAGCAATGGCGACGGCAGGAATGACTACAGCGTGATCACCGTCATCAGCCAGCAGGGCAATGCCGGCGCGCATGACGAGGATCTGCTCGGCACCATCACCGTCTACGGCAACCTGGTGAAGGCAAGCGATATCGCGACGACCCAAACCGTGTACGGCGCCTACGAGAAGGTCGGCGAACTCGGCGGCGCGCACTTCGACCTTGAGGACGACGGCGTGCTGGCCGGTGGCGGCACCGACGGCGGCCACCACAACGAAGCGACGGCGATGGCCAACATGGCCATGTACGGTTAAGCCAAAACAACAAGGCACAATCACGGACAAGGGCCGCCTCCCGGCCCTTGTCCTCCAGCGTCCGGTGTCGATTCGATCGTCACCGGGCGCTGGACTGCGTGGATGGGTCCACTGCTCTCGCGCCGCAGGGTATCGATCACGTATCCCGCATGAGCGCCGCGATATGCGGGAAGCTTCGAAAATCCAGGATGTCGCGGAGCCTGTCATCGCTGTGCGAGTGCAATTGCGCTCGTCGTAAGCCCTGAAATTCCTTATTCGCACGACTGCGCCGCGCTACGCCGGGGCAATATTGGTTTCATTTGCCTCATTTTGCGCGCATTTGTTGCGTGAAGTGACGGTTGCAGATCAAGGGTTGTGGCATCTTTCGAACGGTCAAGGCCACATGCATCATGCGATCTCTTGGCTTTGACAGCGTTTGTGACGTGGGTTTCGCGGGGGGACCATGGAATGAACCGATGCTTACGCTCGCTGTCTTGCTTTTTCACGGTAGCTGGGCTCGCCCTCTTCTCGACGGATGCGACCGCGCGGGCCAGCCATAAATCACCCCCCCAGAAGGCGCACGAAGCGACCAGGAAGTCGCACGTGAAGGAGGCTCGTCCTCATCGCAGCGCTGCGTCCGGGCAACGCCGGCACGCCAAACACGCTTCCGCACAACGCAAGCCGAAGCCATCGAAGGCTTCGCCCGCTCCCAGGGAGGCCGTCGCTCCGCTGACGGGCGACCTTGCGCTGGTGAAGGAAGCCATCGATCTCGCGCGCAAGGCAAAGACCGAAGAGGCGACGGCCATAAGGAACAGGCTCGCGGATCCGGCGGCGCAGAAGCTCGTCGAGTGGTTCATCCTGCGCCGCCCGGAGACGACAGCAACTTTCGGCCGCTACGCGGCGTTCATCGCCGCTAATCCGGAATGGCCGAGCACAGCACAGCTGCGCCGGCGCGCGGAGGCGCGGCTGTGGGAGGAGCGCAGCGATGCGGCGACGGTTCGCGGCTTCATTGGCGATCGGCCCACAAGTGCCAAGGGCAAGTTGGCGCTGGCGCGCCTGCTGCTCGCAGAGGGTGATCGGGACGGCGCGGCTCGGCTGGCCCGCGACGCATGGCGATCGGACGAATTATCGGAGCGCCTGGAGACCGCAGTGTTCGAGACGTTCCGCGATCTTCTCACTCGCGATGACCACCGTGCGCGCATGGACAGGCGAATCGGCGCCAAGGACCTCGCCGGCGCGAAGCGCGCCGCGAAGCGTCTCGGCGACGACGAGCTTGCGATCGTGAAGGCCTGTGCCGCGGTCAGGGGAAAAGCGAACAAGGCGCTGGATGCGCTCGACGATGTCGCAGCCGAGGCACGGCAGGATCTCGGCTACACCCTTTGCCGCATTCAGTGGATGCTCGCCAACGACCGAATCGATGACGCGGCCCGCCTGATGGTGGCGGCGTCACCGGAGACGATGGCGCTGCAGGACACCGATCAATGGTGGCGCGAGCGGCGCATGCTCGCCCGCAAGCTGCTTGATCAGGGCGCGTTCCAGACCGCCTACGATGTGGTCCGTCCCGCCGCAACGCCGGCCAATGAATACTACCGCGCCGACTACCACTTCATGTGCGGCTGGATCGCGCTCCGCTACCTCGACAATCCCAAAACCGCGGCTGCGCATTTCGCCCACATCGACGACGGCGCGACCAATCCGATCGTGCTGGCGCGGGCGAACTACTGGCGTGGACGCGCGGCCGAAGCCCTTGGCCAGACGGATGCGATGCGTGCGAGCTATGAAGCGGCCGCCCGCTACCCGACCGCCTATTACGGCCAGCTGGCGCGCGCCAGGCTTGGCCGTGACCAGATCGAGCTGCGCGCGCCCTCGCCCGTTCTCGCGTCCGCCGATGCTTCGGCCACGGACGAACGCGTGCGCGCCGCCGACATGCTCTACGAGATCGGCGAACGCGATGTCGTGCTCTATTTTGCCGCCGACCTCGGCGAACAAAGCTCTGATGTTGCCTTGCTCGAAGCGCTCGGCGAGCTCACCGGCCGCCGCAATGACGCCCGCGCGATGCTGCAGGTCGGAAAGCCATCGCTCGGCCGCGGACTGCCGCTCGACCATTACGCCTTTCCCACCATCGGGATTCCGCCGCACCGCCAGCTCGCGCCCGAAATCGAGCACGGCATGATTTATTCGGTGGCGCGCACGGAGAGCGCATTCGACCAGCGCGACAAGTCTGTGGCGAATGCGGTCGGCCTGATGCAGGTGACGCCGGAAGCGGGACGCGATACCGCCAAGCGCTTTGGCATCAGCTATGACTGGGACCGCATGGTTTCCGATCCGATCTACAACACGCAAATGGGTGCCGCCGAACTGAGCGCGCTGCTGAGCGAATACAAGGGCAATCACATCATGACCTTCGCCGGCTACAATGCCGGCCGGGGCCGGGTGCGGGACTGGGTCAAGGCCCATGGCGATCCGCGTGACCCCCAGGTCGATGCGGTCGACTGGGTCGAGCGGATTCCGTTTTCCGAAACGCGGAACTATGTCCAGCGGGTGATGGAGAACTTGGCGGTCTATCGCGTGCGGTTTGACAACGACACTGCGGTGGCGTCGAAGACCGACCAGCGCGTCGTGACGCAGGAGACAAACGCTGCACCGCTGCCGGCCGCCGGCCAGTGAAGTTGAAGAAGCCGACCTGCTTACCCGACACCGACAAAATAGCCCGCTACCGGCGACAATGTTGCGGCATTTGGTCACCCGCGGACGAAGGGAACAACTGGCGTAATCCCAGCCGGGAAAATCCGAAGATGAGCTGGCCTAGGTTGTGCCGAAACAACAGGCGGCAAAGAATTTTGTAGGTGGACACAACGGCAAGCTCGGTCATCGCAAGCATGCCAGCGATCAGGATCAAAGCGATGACGATGTTCAGTCGAAATAGAGCATCCAATCAATATAGAGGACAGCCCAGCCGCTACAAATCGGCACACTCACCGATCCATGTTCACGCTATTTCTTTCCGGGCGCAACCGGCGCAAGATCAGAATCGCTGGTCACTTTTTTAGCCCCGCCCAAATCCCCGCCGGTGAGAATGAATGCCGCGGCAGCCACCGCGATGATTCCGCCGAGAATAAGTCCGATTGTGCCCTTCCGTCGGTTGTCATTTTCAGCCATTGTGCGCTCCGTATACGTAAGAGCGCTAACGTCCGCGCTACCGGTAGGTTCCCGTCCCCGGTCTTGCAAAGCTAATCCACTTTGACGTTGGCGGCCTTGATCATCGGCCACCATTTTGCAATTTCGGCCTTCTGCCAGGCGCCGAGCGCCTCGGGCGCGAGCTTGTCCTTCGGCGGCATCTGTAGGCCGAGATTTTCAAGCTGCTTGCGCACCGCCGGATCGCTCAGGGCGTCAACCGCCGCGGCATTCAGCTTCGCGACGACGTCCTTTGGCGTGCCCTTCGGCACCCAAAGGCCGGACCACAGCGTCATGTGGAATCCAGGCAACCCCGCCTCGTCGACGGTCGGAATGTCGGAAGCTGATTCCACGCGCTTGGAATCGGTGATCGCATAGGCGCGGATGTTGCCGGCGCGCACCTGCCCGATCGAGTTCGAAGTCTGGTCGACGATCAGATCGATCTGGCCGGCGACGAGGTCGTTCATCGCGGGGCCAGTGCCGCGATACGGCACGTATTGCAGCTTGACGCCGGCGACGTTCTCGAAATAGAGCCCGGCGATGTGGCTTCCGGAGCCCGCGCCCGCGGTGCCGGCCGTCGGCGGCGACGGCTGCGCCTTCAGCCACGCCAAAAATTCCTTCAGCGACGTTGCCGGGACCTCCTTCTTGCTGACGACGATCATCGGATTGCTCGGCAGCAAGGCAACCGGTTCGAGATCGGTGACGAGGTCGTAGCCGAGCTTGTAGATCGCGCCGTTGGCGACGTGGGTACCGAGATGGCCGAAGCTGATCGTGTAGCCGTCAGGCGGCGAACGCACCGCGCGGCCGACGCCGACCGATCCGCCCGCCCCTGTGACGTTCTCGACCAGCACCGTCTCGCCGAGCGTGGCCTTCATGCGCTCGGCGAGAATCCGCGCCATCGCATCCGACGGCCCGCCGGCAGAGAACGGCACGATGATGGTGATAGGGCGCGATGGAAAGTTCTGGGCAACGGCGACACTGCCGAATGCCAACACTGCCATCGCGGCTAGAATGATCTTTCGCATCTCGTGCTCCCATCACATCCCGCCGCGCGACAGTCAGAGCTTTGCGTAGTCGATCGGCTTGTGTCGATCGAGCGTACGCGTGACCGGCGGCAGCGGATATTTAAGCCCTGTCGCGCAATTGAACAGCATCACGCGATCGTTTCTCGTCACGCGGCCGTCGGCAAGGCTTTGCTGGTAGCCAGCATACGTCGCTGCCCCCTCCGGACACAACAGCAAGCCCTCTTCGCGCGCCACTTCGTTGAGCGCAGCAGAAATCTTCTCATCCGACACCGCAATCGCAAATCCCTTGCTCTCGCGAACCGCGCGCAGGATCAGAAAATCTCCGACCGCCTGCGGCACGCGAATGCCTGACGCGATGGTGTGGGCGTCTTCCCAGCGCGGCGCGTGCTCGGTGCCTGCTTCAAAAGCCCGCACCATCGGCGCGCAGCCCGAGGCCTGCACCGCCACCATCCGCGGCCGCTTCGAACCGATGAAGCCGATGGCTTCCAGCTCGGCAAACGCCTTCCACATGCCGATCAGGCCGGTACCGCCGCCGGTCGGATAGAAGATCACGTCGGGCACCTCCCAGCCGAGCTGTTCGGCGAGCTCCAGCCCCATCGTCTTCTTGCCTTCGATCCGGTACGGCTCCTTCAGCGTCGAGGTGTCGAACCAGCCGGCCTTGGCCTTGCCCTCGCCGACGATCTTGCCGCAATCGTCGATCAGCCCGTTGACGCGATAGACGGTGGCGCCCTGCAGCTCGATTTCGCTGACGTTCACTTCCGGCGTATCGGCCGGGCAGAAGATCGTGGTCTTGATGCCGCAGGAGGTGGCGTAGGCCGCGAGCGCCGCACCGGCGTTGCCGTTGGTCGGCATCGCCATGTGCTTGATGCCGAGCGCTTTGCCCATCGACACCGCCATCACGAGGCCGCGGGCCTTGAACGAGCCGGTCGGCAGCCGGCCCTCGTCCTTCACGATGATCTCGCCACCGCCGAGTTTCTTTCCGAGTTTTGGCAGGCGAATGAGCGGCGTCGTCACTTCGCCGAGACTCACGATATCGGAGACCTTCCGGACCGGCAGCAGTTCACGGTAACGCCACATGTCGGCGGGGCGTTGCGACAGCGCGTCCTTGGTCAGCGCCTTCTTCACGCCGGCCAGGTCGTAGCGCACCAGCAGCGGCTTGCCGGCCTTGGAGAGGTTATGGATCTGGTCGGCAGGATAATGATCGCCCTCCATCGCGCATTCGAGATGGGTCACGAACGTCGGACGTTCGATGGTCAGGTTGTCGTTGTCTTTCACAGATTGCTCTTTCGTTTCTTGTTGGGCGCGATCGGTGGGATCACGCCTTACATATTCAGCACGCGCCCATAAGCATCCAGCACGGCTTCCTTCATCATCTCCGACAGCGTCGGATGCGGGAATACCGTGTGCATCAGTTCTTCTTCGGTGGTCTCGAGGTTCATCGCGACCACGTAGCCCTGGATCAGCTCGGTCACCTCGGCGCCGATCATGTGGGCGCCGAGCAATTGGCCGGTCTTCTTGTCGAAGATCACCTTGATCAGGCCCTGATCCTCGCCGAGCGCGATCGCCTTGCCGTTGCCGACGAAGGGGAAACGGCCGACGCGGATCTCGCGGCCGCCCTCCTTTGCTCTGGCCTCGGTCAGACCGACAGAAGCGATCTGCGGGTGGCAATAGGTGCAGCCGGGAATCAGGTTCTTGTCCGTGGCGTGCGGGTGGAGCCCCTTGATGGCTTCGACGCAGACCACGCCTTCATGCTCGGCCTTGTGCGCCAGCATCGGGGGACCGGCGACGTCGCCGATGGCGTAGATGCCAGGAACGTTGGTCTTGCCGTAGCCGTCGATCACGACGCAGCCGCGGTCGGTCTTGACGCCGAGTTTCTCCAGGCCGAGGCCCTCGACGTTGCCGACCACGCCGACCGCCGAGATCACCCGCTCGAACTCGACCGTCTGCGGCTTCTTGCCGTCGTCGATGGTGGCGACGACGCTGTCGGCCTTTTTCTCGAGCTTCGTGACCTTGGTGTTGCTGAGGATTTTCATCCCCAGCTTCTCGAACTGCTTGCGCGCGAGACCGGCGATCTCGGCGTCCTCAACAGGGAGAATCTGCGGCAGCACCTCGACCACGGTGACATCGGCGCCCATGGTGTGAAAGAACGACGCGAACTCGATGCCGATCGCGCCGGAGCCGACCACGAGCAGCGATTTCGGCATCCGCTCCGGCACCATCGCCTCGAAATAGGTCCAGACCAGCTTCTTGTCGGGCTCGAGCCCCGGCAGCACGCGCGGCCGGGCGCCGGTGGCAAGGATGATGTGTTTGGCCTGATAGGCGCCCTCGCCCAGCGCGCCCTTCGGCGCCTCGACGGCGGACTTCTTCACCGTGACCTTGCCGGGCGCATCGATCGACGCCTCGCCCCAGATCACCGTCACCTTGTTCTTCTTCATCAGGAAGCCGACGCCGTCATTGAGGCGCTTTGAGACGCCACGCGAGCGCGCCACCACGGCCTTCGGGTCGAACGAGACTTTTTCGGCGGAGAGCCCGTAATCCTTGGCGTGCTGCATGTAGTGATAGATCTCGGCCGAGCGCAGCAGCGCCTTGGTCGGAATGCAGCCCCAGTTCAGGCAGATGCCGCCGAGATAGGATTTCTCGATAATCGCGGTTTTGAAGCCGAGCTGGGCGGCACGGATCGCGGTGACGTAGCCGCCGGGGCCGGAGCCGATGATGATGACGTCGAAGGATGTGTCGGCCATTGGCTACTCGCTCGTTTTCATCGTGCGACCATCACGGTTCTTTCGTCATTGCGAGAAGCCCTTGCGACGAAGCAATCCACATTGTCGCGAGTAAGATGGATTGCTTCGCTGCGCTCGCAATGACGGCTATCACACCATCATCATCACGGGGTTTTCGATCAACTGCTTGAAGGCGCCGATCAGCTCGGCCCCGAGAGCGCCGTCGATGGCACGGTGATCGCAGGACAGCGTCACGCTCATCATCTGCGCGATCTCGATCTTGCCCGCGCGGACTACCGGGCGTTCCTCGCTGGTGCCGACGGCGAGGATCGTCGCCTGCGGCGGGTTAATCACGGCGGTGAAATGATTGATGCCGTACATGCCGAGGTTCGACACCGCCGTGGTGCCGCCCTGATATTCTTCCGGCTTCAGCTTGCGCGCCCGCGCGCGCGCCGCATAATCCTTCATCTCGGCGGAAATCGCCGACAGCGTCTTGGTTTCGGCCTTGCGGATAATCGGCGTGATCAAACCGCCCGGCATCGCAACCGCGACGCCGATATCGGAATGCTTGTGCTTGAGCATGCCGCCTTCGGTCCAGCTCACGTTGCAGTTCGGAATCTTCTGCAGCGCGACCGCCATCGCCTTGATGACGAAGTCGTTGACCGACAGCTTGTAGAGCGGCTTCTTTTCCTTGTCCTTCGGAGCTGCGGCGTTGATCTCCTCGCGCGCGACCAGGAGCTTGCCGATGTCGCAGTCCATCGTCAGGTAGAAAACCGGCACGGTCTGCACCGAGGCGGTGAGGCGCTGCGCGATGGTGCGGCGCATGCCGTCATGCGGCGCGATTTCGTAGGAGCCCTCTTCGAACAGCGCCAGAACCTGCTTGTCCGACATCCCGGGCGCGAGACCCGGGCCCGCCGCAGGCGCGGCGGCCGGAGCTTTGAGGCCCTTGCCGGATTTCGCTTCCTCGACGTCGCGCGCGACGACGCGGCCATGCGGGCCGGAGCCGTTGATACGCGAAAGTTCGATGCCGGCCTCCTTGGCGAGACGCCTGGCCAGCGGCGACGAGAAGACGCGGGCGTGACCGTTCACTTGCGAAGCCGAAGCTGCCGCCTGCGGCGCGGCAGCCTGCGTGGGCCCGGTTGCTGCGGGCTTTGGCGCGGGCGCGGCGGCAGGTGCCGGTGCGGCTGCCGGTTTCGCGGCGGGTGCTTCGGCGGCTTTCGGCGCCGGTGCAGCGCCCGCGCCTGCGGCCTTCACGTCCTCGCCGTCGCCGGCCAGGACCGCGATGATGTCGTTGACCGGGACGTCCTGCGTACCTTCAGGCACCAGAATCTTTGCGATCGTGCCCTCGTCGACCGCCTCAACCTCCATGGTCGCCTTGTCGGTCTCGATCTCGGCGATCACGTCGCCGGACTTGACCTTGTCGCCCTCTTTCTTGAGCCACTTGGCAAGGTTGCCCTTTTCCATCGTGGGCGACAGCGCGGGCATCAAAATGTTGATCGGCATTGTCAGTGACCCTGTTGCGACCGGGGCGTGGTGGAGCCCATATCGGTCGGCCGGTTGATTTCGGCTTCGAACATGTCGACGATACGCGTCAGCGCCTCGTCCTCGGTGTAGCCGCTCTCGCGCGCGTAGGCGCGCGCAGCGTGGCGCGCGATATCGACCAGAAGCATGCCCCACATGTCAGGCTCCTCGAATGCGCGCTGGAACGCGATCGAGAGCCCGCCGTCGACCACGAAGGCGCGCAGCACTTCGACGGCATCCTCGCGGCCGATGACGTCGGGCGGCAACGGCTGTTCGTTGGGACCGGTCATATCGACCTACCGATAGGCAACGGCTTTGGCGGCCGCGACCACCTCGGCCACGTTGGGCAATGCGAGCTTCTCGAGGTTGGCCGCATAAGGCATAGGCACGTCCTTGCCAGAGACCCGCGCCACCGGCGCATCCAGATAGTCGAAGGCGTGCTCCATGATGCGGGCGGCGATCTCGGCGCCGACGCCGCTCTGCTGCCAGCCCTCTTCCACCGTCACCGCGCGGCCGGTCTTCTTGACGGACGCAATGATGGTCTCGGTATCCATCGGACGCAGCGTGCGCAGATCGATCACCTCGGCCTCGATGCCTTCCTTGGCAAGTTCGTCGGCGGCCTTCAGCGCATAGGTCATGCCGTTCGACCACGAGATCAGCGTCACGTCCTTGCCCGAGCGAACGATCCGCGCCTTGCCGATCGGGATCACGTAGTCGTCGAGTTTCGGCACCTCGCCGGTGTGGCCGTACAAAACCTCGTTCTCGAGGAAGATGACCGGGTTGGGATCGCGGATCGCGGCCTTCAACAGCCCCTTGTAGTCAGCGGCCGAGAACGGCGCGATCACCTTCAACCCCGGAATCTGCGAATACCAGGCCGAGTAGTCCTGGCTGTGCTGGGCGGCGACGCGGGCGGCCGCGCCATTCGGTCCGCGAAACACGATCGAACAGCCCATCTGGCCACCCGACATGTACAGCGTCTTGGCCGCCGAGTTGATGATCTGGTCGATCGCCTGCATGGCGAAGTTGAACGTCATGAATTCGACGATCGGTTTCAGCCCGGACATCGCAGCACCAACGCCGACGCCGGCAAAGCCGTGCTCGGTGATCGGGGTATCGATCACGCGCCGGGCGCCGAATTCCTGCAGCAGGCCCTGGGTCACCTTGTAGGCGCCCTGATATTCCGCGACCTCTTCGCCCATCACGAAGACATCGCCGTCGCGCCGCATCTCCTCGGCCATCGCATCGCGCAGCGCTTCGCGGATGGTCTGGGTGATCATCTCGGTGCCGGCAGGGACTTCCGGATCGGGCTCGGCGACGGCGGCCGGTGGCGCCTTCGCCTCGGCCTTCGGCTGGCGCGCCTCCGCCTTGGCTTCGGCAGGCGGTGCGGATTCCGCGGCCTTGGCCTGCGGCGCCGGCGCGCTCACCTTGCCGAGATCGGCCGCACTCTCACCGTCGGACAGAATGGTTGCGATCGGCGTATTGACCGCGACGTCGGCGGTGCCTTCCGGAATCAATATCTTGCCGAGCGTACCCTCATCGGTCGCCTCGACTTCCATCGTCGCCTTGTCGGTCTCGATCTCGGCGATGACATCGCCCGACTTGATCGTCTCGCCTTCCTTCTTCAGCCACTTCGCAAGGTTGCCCTTTTCCATGGTGGGCGACAGCGCAGGCATCAGCACTTGAATGGGCATATCAGCTCCCGAAATCACTCTTCAGTTTGTTCTGCGCTCATTTGATTTGCACGTATTCTGATCGCAAAACCGGTTACCACTTTTGCGGAATACGTGTTTTTGAATTTAGCGGTAGATGTCGGTCCAGAGTTCGGAAGGATCGGGCTCGGGATCGCGCTGGGCGAAATCCGCCGACGCGTTGACGATCTCGCGCACCTCGGCGTCGATGGCCTTCAGCTCCTGCTCGCTGACCTTGGCGGCCAGCAGGCGGTTGCGAACCTGTTCGATCGGATCCTGGTCGGTGCGGATCTTGTCGACCTCTTCGCGAGTCCGGTACTTGGCGGGATCGGACATCGAGTGGCCGCGGTAGCGATAGGTCTGCATTTCCAGGATGAACGGCCCCTTGCCGGCGCGGCACCAGGCAACTGCCTCGTCGCCCGCGGCCTTGACGGCGCGGACGTCCATGCCGTCGATCTGCTGGCCCGGAATGTTGAAGGAGGCGCCGCGCTTGGAAAAATCGGTCAGGGCCGAGGAGCGCGTCACCGATGTACCCATGGCGTAGCGGTTGTTCTCGATCACATAGATCACCGGGAGCTTCCACAGCTCCGCCATGTTGAAGCTCTCGTAGACCTGCCCCTGGTTGGACGCGCCGTCGCCGAAATAGGCCACGCTGACGAAATCATTGCCACGGTAGCGGTTGGCGAAAGCAAGGCCAGTGCCGAGCGACACCTGGGCGCCGACGATGCCGTGGCCGCCGTAGAAATTCTTCTCCATGCTGAACATGTGCATAGAGCCGCCCTTGCCCTTGGAGTAGCCGCCGCGGCGGCCGGTGAGTTCAGCCATGACGCCTTTGGCGTCCATCCCGCACGCCAGCATGTGGCCGTGGTCGCGGTATCCTGTTATGACCTGATCGCCCTGCTTGAGGGCCATCTGCATGCCGACCACCACGGCTTCCTGGCCGATATAGAGATGGCAGAAGCCGCCGATGGCGCCCATGCCGTAAAGCTGGCCGGCCTTTTCCTCGAAGCGCCGGATCAGCAGCATGTCCCGCAGCGCCGCCAGTTCCTGGGCCTTGGTGAATTCCGGTGGGGATGCGTTTGCCTTTTGCCCTGATTCCTTCTCGACGCTTTTCTTGGGTGCGGCCATGGCAAATCCGGATGAGAGAGACGATCAGCCCTCTCTAACCCAACTCAAACCGCCGTGAAAGGATTGCGTGAGCTCAGGAAAATAATGCTATACTGCACTGCAACGCGGCGCGACATTTTCGAAATCGATTTTGTAGTTTTTTGAAATTTGCGGACCGGCGTGCGGACGTCAAGCAAACGACGGCGGTGTCCGTGACATCGGTTTGAAAACTAGTTCGGCTTGATGGTCCGGACCAGATCGCGCGGATTGGCGTAGTCGAGCTGAAAGCGCGCGCGCTCGTCCAGCATATCAGGATCGACCCGGTTGGACCGCAACAGCGAAACCCGTTGCTCGCCCTGCGCCCGCTCCCGCTTCAGCCGCGCCAGCTCCGAGGTGAGCGCGATGATTTCCTGATCGAGTTCCTGGCGCGCGTTCAGCCCGTATTTGCCGGTATACGCGTTGACCCCAAAATAGCCGACCATCAGCGCCGCCATCGTGTAGAGGGCGAGGCCGGTCAGGATGGATTTCAGGCGGGTACGGGAGACCATGAGCCCAAGATGCGACGGCCGGGTTAATGGAATCCTAATAGGAAGCGTGCTGTCCCCATCGTCATTGCCTGCGATAAACGCAAGCGTTTGCGCAAGGGAGCGGAAGCGACGACTTGTCCGCCGTAGCTTTTAAGAGCGAAGGCGGAAGCAATCCATCTATCCGCCATGCCGCGGTATGGATTGCTTCGCGGAACCTGTCATCGGGCGCGCATTTGCGCGACCCGTTGGCTCGCAATGACGGGTTACCTGTTCTGCTTCTCGATGAACGCCGCGAAGGCGTCGAGATATTGCTGCAGCACCTTTTGCACCGC
This sequence comes from Bradyrhizobium sp. AZCC 1610, assembly GCF_036924515.1. Taxonomy (NCBI): domain Bacteria; kingdom Pseudomonadati; phylum Pseudomonadota; class Alphaproteobacteria; order Hyphomicrobiales; family Nitrobacteraceae; genus Bradyrhizobium; species Bradyrhizobium sp. AZCC 1610. The sequence goes on from NZ_JAZHRR010000001.1 coordinate 3,496,891, forward strand.
TTCCTTGGTGAGCTGGCCCTTGTCGTCGAAGGCATCGCCGACGCCGTTCAGATAGATTTCGGGCTGGCCGAGGATCGGGCCGGCAATACCCGGCAGGATGTTCTGCAGATGCTTGGCCGCGCTGACGCCACCGAGCGCCCCAGGCGAGTTGCTGACAATGCCGATCGGCTTGCCGAGGAACGAGCTCTTGCCGTAAGGGCGCGAGGCGACGTCGATGGCGTTCTTCAACACGCCAGGGATCGAGCGGTTATATTCGGGGGTAACGAACAGCACGCCGTTCGACTTCTGCAGCTTTTCGCGGAACGCCAGCCAGTCGGCCGGAGGTGCGGCTTCCAGATCCTGGTTGAAGAAGGAAATGTCGCCCAGCGTGGTGACGTCGAGCTTCAGCGAAGCCGGCGCCAGCTTGGCCAGCGCATTGGCGACCTTGAGCGAAAAACTCTCTTTGCGAAGACTGCCGACGATCGTGACGATATTGTAGGTGGCCATTCTAAATCCCTCTTGAAGCGGAAGCGCTAGCCTCCCTTACGCCAAATCGACGGAAAGATGCAAGTGCATGAACTGGGCGTTTGTGCCGGCTTTGCGAGAAAATTCTTATCCCTCAGCATCGTGGCTGACGCCAAAACAGAACAAGCCGCCTCTTTCAGGCGGCTTGTCGGTTCGTAGCGGAATAAACGTGCCTGCCGGGCCACTCAGCCCTTGTTCGGATTGATCAGAAATTTCTCACCGGTGGAGCGCTTGTTGTAGATCGCGATGTTGGAAAGCTGCAGCGTTTCCTGCAGCGACACAACTTGCGTGTAGTGGCTGGCAAACGTGGTCTTGAGTTCGGACGCCACGCGCTGGCGCAGCCGGCCGATTTCGGCCGGGCCGATCTTCTGCAGGAACGGCGTCAGCAGCCAGCCGCCGACCCCCCAGGTCAATCCGAACGCCCGGCTCAGTTCGGTCGGACGGTTGTCGAGGCTGCCGTAGATATAGACCTGTTTGTACACGTTCGAGCCGTAGCGGCTGTATTCCTTGGCGGTCTTGTTGGCCGCGATCTCCATGCAGGTAAGGATTTGCCCCGCGAGCTTGCCGCCGCCGATGGCGTCGAACGCAATCGTTGCACCGGTTTCCACCAGCGCGTTGGTCAGATCGTCCATGAAGGTATCTGCGGTGGAATCGACGACATATTTGGCGCCAATCTTGTGCAGGATGTCGGCCTGCTCCTTGCTGCGCACGATGTTGACGAGGCCGATGCCGTCCTTGATGCAGACCTTGTTGAGCATCTGGCCGAGGTTGGAGGCGGCGGCGGTGTGCACCAGCGCCTTGTGATTTTCGCGCCGCATGGTTTCGGTCATGCCGAGCGCGGTCAGCGGATTGACGAACCACGACGCGCCGTCGGTAGGCGTGGTGCCGGCCGGCAGCTCCATCACGTCCCTGACCTTGATGGTGCGATACTGCGAGTACATCGCGCCGCCGATCATCGAGACGTTGTTGCCCATCAGCGCTTTCGCAGCGTCTGACGACCCGGCCCTGATCACGACGCCGGCACCTTCATTGCCCACCGGGAGCGATTGATCGAGCCGGCCGCCCATCATCCGCATGGCCGCTTCCGGCATCTTCGCCGTCACCACGGGAGCGTCCTTGGTGCCGGATTCCTTGGCTGTCGACATGTCGGCCGGGCCGATCAGGAGCCCGAGATCGGACGGGTTGATCGGCGTCGCCTCGACACGGACCACGACTTCATCGTCGGCCGGTTCGGGCGTCGGGACGTCCACCAGCGACAGTTCGAGTTCGCCGCTCTTCTTGAGCAGCGAACGCAGTTGCAGCCCGCTTCTGCCGTCGCTCATCGCAATCCTCCCCTTTTGTGTCTGTTATATCTGGATGCGCTGGTGCGTTACGCCAGTGCCTTGAAAACTGCCTTGCCCGCATATATTGCCTGCGCGCCGAGTTGCTGTTCGATACGCAGGAGCTGGTTGTACTTGGCCGTGCGGTCGGAGCGCGCCAATGATCCGGTCTTGATCTGTCCGCAATTGGTGGCGACCGCGAGGTCGGCGATGGTGGAGTCTTCGGTCTCGCCCGAACGATGCGACATCACGGAGGTGTAGCCGGCCTTGTGGGCCATCTCCACCGAGGCGAGCGTCTCCGTCAGCGTGCCGATCTGGTTGACCTTGATCAGGATCGAGTTGGCGCGGCCATTCTTGATGCCGTCGGCAAGCCGCGTGACGTTGGTGACGAACAGATCGTCGCCGACCAGCTGGCACTTCTTGCCGATCAAATCGGTCAATTCCTTCCAGCCGTCCATGTCGTCCTCGGACATGCCGTCCTCGATCGAGACGATCGGATAACGCGAGACGAGATCGGCGAGATATTTCGCCTGCTCAGAGCGCGAGCGCGTCTTGTTCTCGCCGCCATAGACGTAAGCGCCGTCCTTGAAGAACTCGGTCGCCGCGCAATCGAGGCCGAGCATCACGTCGCTGCCTGCCTTGTAGCCGGCCTTGCCGATCGCGCTCACCACGAAATCGAGGGCTGCGTCCGCCGACGGAATGTTCGGCGCAAAGCCGCCCTCGTCGCCGACATTGGTGTTGTGGCCGGCTTTTTTCAGCTCGCCCCGCAGCGTGTGGAAGATTTCCGAGCCGCAGCGCAGCGCTTCGGCGAAGCTCGCCGCCCCGACCGGCAGGATCATGAATTCCTGGAAATCGATCGGGTTGTCGGCATGCATGCCGCCATTGATGATGTTCATCATCGGCACCGGCAGCGTCCGCGCCGAGGTGCCGCCGACATAGCGATAGAGCGGCATGTCGAAGGATTCCGCCGCAGCCTTGGCACAGGCCAGCGAGACGCCGAGGATGGCGTTGGCGCCAAGCCGGCTCTTGTTCGGGGTGCCGTCGAGATCGATCATGATCTGGTCGATCTGGACCTGTTCCTCGACGGCCTGATCGCTCAGCGCCTCGAAGATTTCGCCGTTGACCGCCTCGACCGCCTTCTGCACGCCCTTGCCGAGATAACGCTTCCTGTCGCCGTCCCGCAGCTCGACCGCCTCATGCGCGCCAGTGGAGGCACCCGATGGCACCGCGGCACGGCCGACCGAGCCGTCTTCGAGCACCACATCGACTTCAACGGTGGGATTGCCCCGGCTATCGAGAATTTCGCGGCCAATGATGTCGACGATGGCGGTCATGTCTGCACTTTCCTGGGAATGATGGATCATGTTTCGGGGGCGTCTTACACGGCGCGCAAGCAAATGTGAACGCTTTGGCTGCGGCCTTTTCCGGACGATGGAGATGGGTCAGGGTAGACTGCTCCAAGGTTGATATCGGCGTCCAAACCTTCACGTTCACAAGCCGGGGTAACGCAATGAATCGCCGCCAGTTTCTTGGAACCACCGCCGCTGGAATCCTGGCCGCGCCCGCCCTCCTGCGCCACGCGAGCGCCCAGGAAGGCCCGTTCCGCGTCAAATATTATCCGGTCAAAGCGGGCATGGGCTCGCGCGACACCACCCCTGCCCCCGACGGCACGATCTGGTTCTGCGGCCAGCGCAATGGCACGCTGGGGCGGCTCGATCCGCGCGACGGCTCCTACAAGCTCGTGGATCTCGGCAAGGGCGCGGCGCCCCATGGCGTCATCATCGGCCCTGATGGCGCTCCCTGGGTAACCGAGGGCGGACAGAATGCAATCGCGCGCGTCGACCCCGCCGATCATAAGGTGACGCTGTTCCGCCTGCCCGAAAAAGAGGCTTATGCCAACCTGAACACCGGCGTGTTCGACAAAGCCGGCATCTACTGGTTTACCGGCCAATCCGGCATCTATGGCCGGCTCGATCCGAAATCGGGCGACATGACCGTATTCAAATCGCCGCGCGGGCGCGGCACCTACGGCATGACCGTCACGCCAAAGGGCGACATCTGGTACGCCTCGCTCGGCGGCAACCACATCGCCAAAATCGACACCGCTACCGGCAACGCCACCGTGGTCGAGCCGCCGACGCCGAATCAGGGCGCACGGCGCGTGTGGTCGGATTCCAAGGGCCGCATCTGGGTCAGCGAATGGAACAGCGGCAATGTGTCGGTTCACGATCCTGCCGACGGCTCCTGGAAAGCGTGGAAGCTGCCCGGCAGCAATCCGCGCACCTATGCCGTCTATGTCGACGACAAGGACAAGGTCTGGGCCACCGATTTCGGCGCCAATGCGATCGTGCGCTTCGATCCGGTGACGGAAAAATTCAACGCATTCCCCAGCGACAAATCGGGCGCGAATGTGCGCCAGCTCGACGGCCGGCCCGGCGAAACCTGGGGCGGCGAATCCGGCAATGACCGCCTGGTCGTGATACAGACGGTCGCGTGAAGTCCTTCGCGGTCCTGCTGCTGTTGTCCCTTCTGCTGCCCGCTGCCGCCGCCGCGGAGGAAAACGGCGTGCGGGCGTTCGCGCCCTGCCGCGCCTGCCACAGCCTCGATCCCGCCGAGCGCGGCCTGCCCGGTCCCAACCTCTCCGGGCTGATCGGCCGCGTCGTGGCTGGCAACACCGATTTCGATTACTCGCCGGTGCTGCGCAAGGCCCGCGACGAAGGACTGCGTTGGGATGCGAAGCGCCTGGAGATCTTCCTCGCCGATCCGGCCGCGATGTTTCCGGGATTGTGGATGTCGATGCGCGGGATCGAGGACGCCGCCGAGCGGCAGGCGCTGGTGCGGTTTCTCGAAGACCCCGCCTCGCGCTGACGGTTGACGATCGACGCCTGTTGCGTCCATGTCAGCCTCGCAAAGGACGATCATGATGGCCAAAAAATCATTGCAGAAATCATTGCAGCTCGGCCGCGCCGTGGAATGGCCGGACAGCCCGGAAAAGGCGCAGCTCGATCGCGTGCCCAATCCGCAGGCCGATACCAACTATCTGGTTCGTTTCACGGCGCCGGAATTCACCTCGATCTGCCCGGTGACGGGCCAGCCTGATTTCGCGCATCTGATGATCGACTATGTGCCGGGCCAGTGGCTGCTGGAATCCAAATCGCTGAAGCTCTATGTCGCCAGCTTCCGCAATCACGGCGCCTTTCATGAGGACTGCACGGTCATGATCGGCAAGCGGATTGCAGCCGAGATCAAGCCGAAATGGCTTCGCATCGGCGGCTACTGGTATCCACGCGGCGCGGCATCCCGATCGACGTGTTCTGGCAGACCGGCAAACTCCCCAACGGCATGTGGGTACCCGACCAGGGCGTCGCGCCCTATCGCGGCCGGGGTTAGGCACGCCAAGCGTTCGGGCATGGCTTGAACGCCTTCTGCGCGCGGGAATTTTCAGAAGACGCCTCAATAGAGAAATAAACGGCCGCGACAATGATGATTGCATAGATCGCAGGTGCAGAAGATTCACGGCTGAGAAAAACTCTCGAACGATTGACGCCACAGATTGGTCAATTGCCGGCCACAGATCGTCCGCATGTTCGCAACATCAAGTTCGTGAGGCCGCCATGATTGCTCGGAAGACCGCGCGCTTCCTCCTGAAATATGCATCGAGCGATCCGCTCAAGCTTGCCGATATCGTACACCGCCGCGCGATCGAGCAGTTCAGGACGCCGCCGACGGGCCTCGCGACCACGCGCTTCAACGGCGTGCATTACGAGATCGATATGTCATTGCATAGGTTGATGAAGAAGTACTTTTTCCATACCCACGAAATGTTTCTCGAACGTATCTTCAAGCGCTGCCTGGCTCCCGGCAATATCTTCGTCGATATCGGCGCCAATTGCGGCTACTGGTCGGCCTATAGCTTGTCACTCGTGGGCCAGAGCGGCGAGGTGCACGCCTTCGAGCCGGTGCCGCAATATTTCACCTTTGTCCGACGGCTCGCGGAGCTCAATCCCGGTTATCGGATCGTCGCCAATCAGCTTGCCTGCGGCGCGCGGCCTGGCGCCTTCACGATGGCCGTCGTCGCGCCACGCGCGGAGAATTTCGACAATTACGATATCAATATCGGGTCGAGCTCACTTGCTACCGGCTTCCTCGATCACGCCAGCGAGCTCACGGAAAATTTGACGGTTGAGGTTATCGCCTTCGATAGTTATGCACGCGAGCGGAAAATCGATCTCGATCGCGTTGGCCTTATCAAGATCGACGTCGAAGGTTTCGAGTCTGAGGTCTTCGACGGCATGCAAGGCGTGCTGGCAAAGAGCGGTCGCAAAGTGCCGATCCTGTGCGAGGTCCTCACCGATCTGAATCGCCCCGAGCCGCTGGACGGCAGACGGATCATTGAACGCCTTGAGGATTGTGGCTACCGCTGCCTCGATGCCACGCATTTGCGACCGATCGATCGTAATGCGCTTGGTTTTGAAGAGAACATTCTCTGCCTTTGACACTCAACTATCTTTCATCAAACTTGCATTAATCCGAATTTGGTTGCGTGCTAGTGAGTTCACGCCCTGGTACCCGCTGAGCAGATCGACCTTGACCTCGAGGGCGGTCAGCATCGCGGTAATGCCGGACGTTGGGATTTTCGCCAAGCACCGGATTTCGCGCATCTCATGATCGACTACGTGCCGGGCCAGTGGCTGCTGGAATCCGAGTCGCTGAAACTCTATGTCGCGAGCTTTCGCAATCACGGCTCCTTTCACGAGGACTGCACGGTCATGATCGGCAGGCGGATCGCGACCGAGATCAAGCCAAGATGGCTTCGCATCGGCGGCTACTGGTATCCGCGCGGCGGCATCCCGATCGACGTATTCTGGCAGACCAGCAAACTCCCCAACGGCATGTGGGTACCTGACCAGGGCGTCGCGCCCTATCGCGGACGGGGTTAAGCGCTGATCAGAAGGTGGACTCGCAGCGGACCTCCGAGAACCTTTAAGCTCGAGGGCCGAAAGGTCAGTTGCGCTGCCATGGTCCACATATCCGTTCAAGCACAGGCACGAAAGGCGTATAGTGCAATACATTCTTTTCTAGATACTCCAAAGGGAGGAAGGCCATGCGGAAGTCTCTCCTCGGGTTTACCGTTGCAGCTCTTACCCTATCGACATCCCAGCCGCTGCTTGCACAGGACGATGTGGATCAGCAGCTCGGTCAAGTGCATTTTAAAACCTCTTGCAACGACGTCGCGCAGCGTCGCTTCGATCGCGCGATGCGCTATCAGCACTCCTACTGGTACATCAACGCCAAAGAGGTCTTTGACGAAGTCATCAAGGCTGACCCCACATGTGCCATGGCATATTGGGGCATCGCGCTCACGCTGATGGACAACCCGCATGCCGCAATCCCGCGGCCGAATCTCGCGCCCGGCCTTGCTGCTATCACGAAGGCCAAGGAAATGGGGGCCAAGACTGAGCGCGAACGCGACTACATCGATGCGCTTATGGTGATGTACGCGGATTACGACAAAGTTCCCCACGCCCAGCGCATGCGCGCCTTGCGGGATGCGCAAGCGAAAGTCGCAGCGAAATATCCAGACGACGACGAGGCTCAGATCGCCTACGCGATCACGCTCAACACGTCGGCGGATCTGAATGACAAAACCTACGCACAGCAGGCCAAGGGCGCCGCTATTCTGGAGCCAATGTCCGTACGGCTGCCGAAGCATCCAGGCGTAACGCACTACCTGATCCATCTCTATGATTATCCGGCGACCGCACAAAAAGGTCTCGACGCCGCCAACCGTTACGCCAAGATCGCGCCGGCCGCGCCGCACGCCCAGCACATGCCGTCACACATTTACACCCGCGTCGGCTACTGGAAGGAATCGATCGCCTCCAACACTGCCTCCGTAAAAGCAGCCAAGGCCGAAAAATCGGTGGGCAATTATCTGCACGCGCAGGATTATATGGTTTATGCCCACCTTCAACTTGCCCAAGACCAGCAGGCGCGTGCCGTCATGAACGACATGATGAGCGAGACCGACTTCAAGGCCACGGTCGCGGCAGCCGACTACGCGCTGGCGGCTTCGCCGGCCCGTTATGCGATCGAGCGCGGCGACTGGGACGCCGCCTCCCAACTGTCTGTCAGGCCAAGCGGCCTGAACTTTGCGATGGCAACCTCACACTTCGCCCGTGCCCTCGGCGCCGCACGCTCCGGCAAGCCGGAAGCCGCCAAGGCCGACGTCCAAAAGCTCGCGGAATTGCGCGACAAGTTGCGCGAAGCCAAGGATAATTATTGGTCGGAGATCGTCGACATCCAGCGTCAGGTGGCCGTTGCCTGGGTGCTTCACGCAGAGGGCAAATACGACGAAGCTCTCAAGGCCATGAGCGCTGCAGCGGAGGCTGAGGACAAGACCGAAAAGCATGTGATCACGCCAGGCCCGCTGGCGCCGGCGCGGGAGCTTTACGGCTTCATGCTGCTCGATCGCAACATGGCCAAGGAGGCGCTTGCGGCCTTCGAGGCCACCAAGGCCAAGGAGCCGAACCGCTTCCAAGCCTATGCAGGCTCCGCCAAGGCCGCCGACACGCTCGGTGACAAGGCTGCCGCACGACGCAACTATCAGCAACTCGTGGAGCTGACGGCGAATGCCGACGCGGAACGGCCAGAAGTCGCGGCGGCGAAGAAGTATCTCGCCAGCAACTAGGTGGTGCAATGAGGCGGGTAGGTCGTGTCGCCATTGTAGCAGCGTCGCTGGGAAGTGTACTGGCGGCGGTGCTGGCATGGTCCGCTCTGCCACAGCACGTGGCCGCAACTGCGACCGCGCCGGTATGGACCGAGATAGCCTGGCCCTTCCCCATCGATCCCTGGGGGAAGGGAAAGGCGTTCCGCTGTAAAGCGGCGGATTGCGGTGCCGAGGTGAACGTTTATCTGCGTGCCAAGATCGGCTTTTGCAATTGCACGACTGGCGTAGCCGATGACGACGATGTGGACCGCATGGGAGATCTTGTTCTTGTCGGCGAAGTCTCGCCGCTCGGCACCAGTCGTCCAGTCAGAATTGCGTGGATGGAAGGTCGCAGCCGCGCTTACACGCTCAACGCTCGCAATCCACTTGGCAAGACGGCTATATCGGTCGTTTTCAGGGAACGCTGCGACATGATCGCAGCAACGGCAGTGCTCGGCCACGACCGGCCGGCAGCTATCGAGCCCGGCGTGATCGAGTTCCTCAATGGCAGTACTGTGATGCGCTGGGCCGAGATCACGCTTGGCCTCTAATCTCACTGCGCCAGAGAACTCGTTGCCATGTTTTCGCATCCGTTCGGCTGTATCGCGGCCCGCTCAATGCCCGCTCAGCACCAGGGTCTTGATCGGCAGCAGCAGGGCCTGAATCCGTAGCAGCATCGCGTGCACGAGTCCGGTCGCATCGACGACATGCAACCCAAAGCTTTTGAACGAGCCGACCTTCCCTGACGAGATCAGTTCGTGGTTGCTGGTGTAGGCATTGGCGACGCAGCTGCTGCCAGGCGTCACGCCTTCCAGCCCACCCGTGTAGATCGGCTCCATGAAAACGAGAATGGTGCCCGGACGCACGACCTGCTGCGCCTCGACCAGTTGCTCGCCGCCCCTGAACTGGCCCGCCGCGATGTAGTCCTGGACGCTGGTAACCACCATCGGAATGATCGTCCATGGCTTGGAAATGCAGGTGACCTCGGCCACCATTCCGGCCTTCATGACCTGAGCCTCGATCTGCCCAAACCCTGCCATGAGAGCACGGCGTCCTGCACCCTCCGGAATCAGAACGCCTGCCGACCGTATCATTGGATTGACGATATCACCCGGCCTCAGTGCGAACTGCTCGACCCGCCCGTCCACACCGGCGCGAATAAAGGTCTTGTCCAGATCGACCTGCGCTTCGGCCAGCGCCGCCTCCGCGCTTGCCTTCTCCGCCGGGAGAAGCGCGCTTAGTCGCGTCATCGCGGACTGTTTGGAAGCGGTCGCGGCATCGAGGCTGCCCTGGCGACCGGCGGCGGCCACTTCGAGCTTTTCGATGTCGCGTTGCGGCACGATGCCGGGATTGCGTTTCTGCAGCTCGCGCTTGGTGTCGAGTTCGTCCGTTGCCTGCTGGAGCGCGCCTTTTGCTTCCTGAAGCTGGCCTTCCGCCTTCAGGATATCGGCCTGCGCCGACAGCATCGCGGCATCGACTTCGGCAATCTTCCGCCTCGCGGTCTGCAGCGACGCTTCCTGCTTGGCGCTGTCGAGCCTGAACAGCACATCGCCCTGCTTGACGGGCGCGCTGACGTCGACCTTCACCTCGGCCACCCGGCCGGTGATTTCGGGAACGATCGGAACGGTCCGGTAGTACAACGTCGCCGAATTGGTCGACGGATGATAGTAGAAGATCATCGTGATCAGCGCGACGGTGAGCATCAGACAGGAGATGATGCCATATCGCAGTTCGAACCAGACCGAATACAGCGTGATCTCCTTGCCGAGGCGTTTGCCCTGCCGGTAACGGCGATAGAGATAATCCGGGAAGATCGTCAGCAGCGAACAGAGGAGCAGCTCAAACATGGGCCTGCACCTCGCTCTTGGCGCCACCGGCCTTCTCGATGCGGGCTTTCGCCTCGGCGGTTGCGGCAGCGTGCATCGCGTCTCCAACTGGCGGCTCGGTCGGGTCCTGTTCAGGCGGAACGCCAGCCATCTTCTCGACCGACCCTGCAATCCTGCGCAGCGGCGTGCTGAAATCCGGCAGGTCGATCATGGCGAGGAACAGGCCGATCACCCAGAACAGGTGGTTGTGCGTGAACAGCGACAGCAGGCCCAGCACGGCCACGATTTCAAACTGGAACTTCTGCGACTTGTGGGCCATCCGCTCCGGCAGCGAGTGCAGGTGCAGATAGAAATTGCCGACCGCGAGAACGACGACGATCAGAAAAATGCCGACGGCGACCATCAGGATGTCGGTGTCACCCGGTGCGGTGATGAAGGACGGCAGATGATGCGGTGCGCTGGGGTGAATCGACTCGCTCAAGGCAATCCTCCGTTCATAACGGAACTAACGCGCTGGGGGCGGTCGGCTCGATTCAATCTTTACACAATGTGAAAACTTGGCAAGTGCTAAGGCGCGGCCTGCGCGCACGAGTCCGACCAGACTCCACTAGGCCGCTTTCGCATCCGCCGGCCGCGTCTGGCGCAGCAGTTTTGCGCAAACAAAGCCGAGCGCGATCATGACGGCCGCCGCGGCAAGCAAGGTCGGGACCTTGCCGGCGTGCTGGATACCGAAACCATAGGCGATCGGGCCGATGGTCTGGCCCATGAAGAAAAAGAACGCGTGCAGCGACAGCGCGGTGGCGCGTGCTTCCGCCGACAATTCGCTGGCGAAGACCTGCAGGCTGCCGTGGATCATGTAGAACCCCCAGCCCATGAAAACCAGGCTGAGCGTTTGCAGCCTCCATTCCGGCCCCATCGCCATCGCAATGAGCTGCACGCCGACCAGTGTCGCGCCGCCGATCATCATCCCGTTGACGCCGATCCTCGGCAGAAAACGCGACACCGTCAGGGTGTAGAACAGCCCGCCGACGGCGAAGCCCGCGATGACGATGCCGGCGATCGACAGCGAGGTTTCGCCGAGCTCGAACAGGAAGGCCGCGATGAACGGAAACAGTCCGAGCACGCAGCAGCCTTCGATGAACACCGCCCCGTAGCAAATGCGCGCGTTCGGGTTGGTGAAAATCGTGCGATAGCCTTGCTTGAGGGCTGACAGGCTGGTTCGCGGTGGGCGCGTCAACGCCGCGCCGCGAAATCCAACAGCCACCACAATCGAGGCCACCACGACAATCAGACCCAGCACGGCGAGCACGCCGCGCCAGCCGAGAAAGTCTCCGATCAGGCCGGACACCGAGGCACCCAGCAAATTACCGGTCATGGCGCCGGCCAGCGTGCGCCCGATCGCGATCTGCCGCTTCTCAGCCCCGACGAGATCGCTGGTCAGCCCCAGCGCGATCGGAAACACGCCGCCCGAGCCGATACCGGCCAGAATGCGGGACGCAAACAACAACGGGAACGACGTCGCCACCGCACCGAGAATGTTGGCAAGGCCCAGCAGCGCCAGGCAGACGACCATCAGGCGAGCCTTGCCGAACATGTCGGCGACGGCGCCCAGCACCGGCTGGATGATGGCAAAGGTGAAGGCGAAAGCGGCGGCGAAACTGGCGGCGGTCGCGATGCTGACCGAAAAATCCTCGGCCACATGCGGCAACACCGGGTCGAGCGCGCGGGCGGACAGGGCTGCCGAAAAGGTCGCAAGCGCAATGATATTGAGCGCCGGCGGCATACGGCTCGCGGCGGTCACGGCGATATCCGTCTCATTGTGTTGCGTCGCGCTTCGAAAGCGCGTCGAAGTCCATCAAATTCTTCACCAACGCCTCGAACTCGCGCAGCGGCACCATGTTGGGTCCGTCCGACGGAGCGCGATCGGGATCGGGATGGGTCTCGATGAACACGCCGGCGACGCCGACGGCCACCGCGGCGCGCGCCAGCACGGGCACGAATTCGCGCTCGCCGCCCGACGACGCCCCCTTCCCGCCCGGCTGCTGCACCGAATGGGTGGCGTCGAAAATGACGGGCGCGCCTGTGCGCGCCATGATCGGCAGCGCGCGCATGTCAGAGACCAGCGTGTTGTAGCCAAACGACGCCCCGCGTTCGGTGACAAGCACGTTCGGGTTACCGCCGCCGGTGATTTTGGTGACGACGTTGGCCATGTCCCACGGCGCGAGGAACTGGCCCTTCTTGACATTGACGGCTTTGCCGGTCGCGGCGGCTGCCAGCAGGAGATCGGTTTGCCGGCACAGATATGCCGGGATCTGCAGCACGTCGACCGCTTGCGCAACTTCGGCGCATTGCGGAGGTTCATGCACGTCGGTGAGGACAGATAATCCCAGCGACGAGCGGATCTCTGCGAAAATCGGTAGCGCCTGCGCCAGGCCAATGCCGCGCGGAGCCGATCCGCTGCTGCGGTTAGCCTTGTCGAAGGAGGTCTTGTAGACGAGGCCGATCTTGAGCCGACCGGCGATCTCCTTCAGCGCACTCGCCACTTCGAGCGCGTGCGCGCGGCTCTCCAGTTGGCACGGTCCGGCAATGATCGAAATCGGCAAGTCGTTGCCGAATTTGACCGATCCAACAGTGACGACCGGGGCTGCCTGGAGATTCACGTTCAAGGGAGTTTCCTTTGTATTCGGCGCGGACCATGCCGGTCCGCGCTTTCAGGATCAACCCCGTTTAACCCCTGAATATCAGGGTTTCACCGGCGGCTATTTTACCGCCGAAAACGCCGTGGGCACCAGCAACTGGCTGACGATGTTATCGATGATCTGGCCGTCCTCCTCGCTCTTGGCGCGGCCGGCGATCCAGTCGGGATCGCTCTGGAATGCGGTCCATTTCTTTTCGCGATCGGCGAGCGAATCCCACGCGACGAAATAGGTCAGTTCCTGATTGGAGGTGCCGATCAGTGTGGTGAAGAAGCCGGCCTGCTTGATGCCGTGCTTGTCCCACAATTTCAGCGTCAGCGTATCGAACCGCTTCATCAGCGCTGGCAGGCGGCCTGGCAGGCAACGATAGACGCGCATTTCCATGATCATCGGCTTTGCTCCCAAAGGTTATTGTTCTTGCAGGTCACGGGAGCGGTTTGTCGCAACAATTGAAGCGTTCGTCAAAGGGTGGGCAAAGGCGCGAAGCGCCGTGCCCACCCTCCTCTCGGAATTGTTGCACGAATGGTGGGCACGCTTTCGCTTTGCGCATCCTACGATTCTGCAGCAGGTCTACACCAGCCGGCTCTGCACCACCGCTGCCTGAATGAACGACGCAAACAATGGATGCGGCTCAAACGGGCGCGACTTCAGCTCGGGGTGGAACTGCACGCCGATGAACCAGGGATGGTCCTCGTATTCGACGATCTCCGGCAGCACGCCGTCGGGCGAAAGCCCCGAGAAGCGCAGGCCGTGCTGCTCGAGGCGGTCCTTGTACGCCGTGTTCACCTCGTAGCGGTGGCGGTGGCGCTCGGAAATCTCGGTCGCGCCGCCATAGACTGCCGAGACGCGGCTGCCGCGCTTCAGCGCCGCAGGATACGCGCCGAGGCGCATGGTGCCGCCGAGGTCGCCGGATTTCGAACGTTTCTCCAGTTCGTTGCCGCGCAGCCATTCCGTCATCAAGCCGACCAGCGGTTCGGGAGTGGGACCGAACTCGGTGGAGTTCGCTTCCTCGATGCCGACGAGATTGCGCGCGGCCTCGATCACCGCCATCTGCATGCCGAAGCAGATGCCGAAATACGGCACGTCGCGGACGCGCGCGAACTGCGCCGCGCGGATCTTGCCTTCCGCGCCGCGCTGGCCGAAGCCGCCCGGGACCAGGATGCCGTTGACGTGCTCGAGGAACGGCGCCGGGTCCTCGTTCTCGAACACTTCGCTCTCGATCCAGTCGAGATTGACCTTAACCTTGTTGGCGATGCCGCCATGAGAGAGCGCCTCGATCAGCGATTTATAGGCGTCCTTCATGCCGGTGTATTTGCCGACAATGGCAATGGTCACCGCGCCTTCCGGGTTGCGCACGCGTTCGTTGATGACGTTCCAGCTCTGCAGCGCCGGCGGAATCTTTGGCGTGATGCCGAACGCGGCCAGCACCTCATCGTCGAGGCCAGCGACGTGATAGGCCTCAGGCACAGCGTAGATATTGTCGACGTCCCTCGCCTCGATCACCGCACTTTCGCGCACGTTGCAGAACAGGCCGAGCTTGCGCCGCTCTTCCTTCGGGATTTCACGGTCGGTGCGGCACAGCAAAATATCCGGCTGGATGCCGATCGAACGCAGTTCCTTCACCGAATGCTGGGTCGGCTTGGTCTTGAGCTCGCCCGCGCTCGGAATGAACGGCAGCAGCGTCAGATGAATATAGACCGCATGGTCGCGCGGCAGCTCGTTCTTGAGCTGACGGATCGCTTCGAAGAACGGGAGGCCTTCGATGTCGCCGACGGTGCCGCCAATCTCGACCAGCACGAAATCGTATTCGTCGTTGCCCGAGAGCACGAATTCCTTGATTGCGTTGGTGACGTGCGGAACCACCTGAATAGTCGCGCCGAGATAATCGCCACGGCGTTCCTTGGTGATGATGTCCTGATAGATACGCCCGGTGGTGATGTTGTCGGCCTTGGTGGCCGGACGCCCCGTGAAGCGCTCGTAATGGCCGAGATCGAGATCGGTCTCGGCGCCGTCGTCGGTCACGAACACTTCGCCGTGCTGATACGGCGACATCGTTCCGGGATCGAGGTTGAGATAGGGGTCGAGTTTGCGGAGACGGACCTTGTACCCGCGAGCCTGCAGCAGGGCACCGAGTGCCGCCGAAGCCAGACCCTTTCCGAGCGAAGAAACCACGCCGCCGGTGATGAATATGTACCGCGCCATGGGATTCTACCTTTAAGGCCACTGCCCCGATTCGCCAAAACGAATCGCATGCGCGGGCAAACATTCCGCCGGGCTGTGGGTGACGTGAAATTTAGAGCGATATCAAAGCATTGATGGGAAGTTCTGATACAGGACGGTAGCGGCCGCCCTGCATAGCCACCCTGCTTTATTGCGAACGCGGCGCCTGCGGACCCGACTGGCCCTGCTGTTCATCCACCTTCTTAAGCGTATCGAGCACGCCGCCGGAGGTCGGTGGAGCGACCGGCGTCGCGCCGCCCGGCTGGGACTGCGTCGTCGGCGCGGGGCCGAGGATCGAGGCCGGCTTGCGATCGACGCCGGCGAGCCAGGCCAGTGCCATGCTGGTCAGGAAGAAAAGTCCCGCCAGGACCGCCGTCGTCCGCGTCAAGAGATTGGCGGTGCCGCGGCTCGACATAAAGCCGGCGCCGCCACCCATGCCGAGGCCGCCGCCTTCGGATTTCTGCAGCAGCACGGCGCCGATCAGCACCGAGACGATCATGAGGTGAACGACGATAATGACGGTCTGCATCTCAAAACCTTCCGTCACAAGCGAAGCGCGCCGGTCTTCGGCTGCACCAAGAGCTTGCGGGTTTTCCTGAAGTTGCGCGGTGTTACACGATCGGACGGGGCATTGTCACCCCCAACCGCCACCGTGGAGATAATTGCCGCAGGCGCGACGGCAAGGCTGTCCCCGGCTCTCGCGCGACGTTTGAATCCGGAGTTGAGGTCGCAGCAATTTCTCTTATAATAGACGGATGGATACTATAGTAGACGATCTCAGCGCCCGGCTCGCCCACCGCCTGCGGCTCGAGCGCGACAGCCGCGGCTGGTCGCTGGCGGATCTGGCCGAGCGCTCCGGGGTTTCCAAGGCGACCATCAGCAAGATCGAGCGCGCCGAGGTCAGCCCGACCGCGGTGGTGCTGGTTCGGCTCGCCAGCGCTTTCGATCTCACCCTCGCCGGCCTGATGCTGCGTGCCGAAGGCCAGGGTGGGCGTCTTTCGCGCGCCGCCGAGCAGCCGGTGTGGCGCGATCCCGAGACCGGCTATCTGCGCACGCAGGTGTTCAACCGCCCCGATCATCCCGTCGAGATCATCAAGGTCGAGATGCCGGCGAAACAGCGCGTGACGCTGCCCGCCTCATCCTACGCACACATCCGCCAGGTCCTCTGGGTGTTGTCGGGCGCGCTCATCCTGATCGATGGCGGCGAGCGCCACGAACTCGGCACCGGCGACTGCCTCGGATTCGGTCCGCCGGCGGAAGTGACGTTTGCCAACGAAAGCGCCGTGCCCTGCACTTACGTCATCGCCCTTGCCCGGAGCTAGCAGGCGATGGCGGAGATCGAAACCAGGCGTTCACCGTCCGACCCGGCGGATCCGGCAAACCTCACTCCCGCCGGCCACAATGGCGGTCCGCCGCTCGACGAGCACCGGCCTGAATGGGGCGACGGGGGAATCGGGAATTATTTCTACTGGAAAACGGCGCATCGCGCGGCCTGGAAAAACCCCTCGCCCGGCATCGTCGCATTTCGGATCAGGAAAGCCGAGCGCCTCGGCCTCACCTACGAAGAATACACGCTGGAAATTCTCGAACGCGGCCGTCACCTGCAGATCGAGGATGTCGAACGCATTGCGCAGATCAAGCGGGCGCGCTCCGCCCGCACCGTCAATCATCGAAAGTGACCATCGCGGAAATTCATCCTCATGTCGGATATCCAGATCAAAGCCCTTAGCCC
This sequence comes from Bradyrhizobium sp. AZCC 1610, assembly GCF_036924515.1. Taxonomy (NCBI): domain Bacteria; kingdom Pseudomonadati; phylum Pseudomonadota; class Alphaproteobacteria; order Hyphomicrobiales; family Nitrobacteraceae; genus Bradyrhizobium; species Bradyrhizobium sp. AZCC 1610. The sequence goes on from NZ_JAZHRR010000001.1 coordinate 3,513,897, forward strand.
TTCGCCCGAAATCAGCGCGATGCTTAGTGAAATCCTGATCGAAACCGTGGCGAATGGCGGCTCGGTCAGCTTCATGCATCCGCTGTCACGGGCGGCGGCCGAGGCTTTCTGGCGCGACTCGCTCGCCGCTGCCGGCCGGGGTGAGCGGATCGTTCTCGGCGCATTTGATGGTGAGAGCCTGATCGGGACCGTGACGCTCTTGCTCGACCTTCCGCCGAACCAGCCGCATCGTGCGGAGATCGCGAAGATGATGACGCGCGTCAGTCACCGCCACCGCGGGATCGCCACGGCGCTGCTGCGCGAGGCCGAGCGGCTGGCGATCGCGCGCGGGCGCTGGCTATTGGTGCTCGATACCGCCGAAGACGAAGGCGCGGCAGGGCTGTACGAGCGGATGGGATTCAAGCTGACTGGGCTAATACCGGACTATGCTGTGAAACCGCACGGCGGGCTCACCGGCACGCTGATCTACTGGAAGCGGCTGCAGCAGGGCGTGCCCGCCCTGAGCGAGAGCTCACTTCGCTCGAAAACGCCCTAGCATGCCTCGGCAATCGCCAGAAAATCCGTCGCTTTCAGGCTGGCGCCACCGACCAGTGCGCCGTTGACGTCGGCAACTGCCATCAATTCCGCCGCGTTGGAGGGCTTGACCGAACCGCCATACAGAATCCGGATCTTGCTCCCTTCAGCCTTAAATCGGCTGGTGAGAACGCCGCGGATAAAGCGATGAACTTGCTCGACATCTCCAGGTGTCGGCGTCAGCCCGGTGCCGATCGCCCAGACCGGCTCATAGGCCACCACCAGATTGGCCGCCGTAGCGCCATCCGGCAACGAGCCCGCGAGCTGCCCGCCACAGACTTCCAGCGTCTGGCCGGCATCGCGTTGCTTCTGCGTCTCGCCGATGCAGACGATCGCCGAAAGCCCCGCCCGCCAGGCCGCTTCCGCCTTCTTCCGGACCAGCGCATCGGTCTCGCCATGGTCAGCACGCCGCTCCGAATGCCCGACGATGATGGCGCTGGCGCCGGCATCCGCCAGCATTTCCGCCGAGAGATCGCCGGTGTGGGCGCCCGAGGCCTTTGGATGGCAATCCTGGGCCCCGACGGCGAGTTTTGAACCGAGCGCCTTGTCGGCGAAACCGGCAATCAGGGCTGCCGGGGGGCAAACCAGCAGGTCGGCCTTGCCGGCCAGCGCGCCTGCGCCGGCGATCATAGCTTCGAACTCGGCCAGGGAAGATTTCAGGCCGTTCATTTTCCAGTTGCCGGCGATCAGCGGCCGGATGGCGTCGGTCATGTCAATTATCCCGCAAATGTCAGCGTTATAGATGCGCTAGCAGAGGCACGCCGCCAGTTCCAGATACCGTCGGACGGTCCCGCCGCCATAAACCGCTTCAATTAGCCCATGCGGGCGAGGTTGCGGGGGGGCTGCGGCCACTTTATGATGCGTTTTCAACTCGGTGACGCTTTGTTGCGGTTTTCGGTCCCGGATCGAATTCCCTAGGGCACGACCCGGTTCCCCTCTCCTGCAAAAAACAAGTTGGACCCATGCTTCGAGGAATTCGGAAAGCCTCATCAAACTGGCTCGGCAAGATTGTCATGGCCACCGTGATGGGCGTTTTGATTGTCAGTTTCGCAGTTTGGGGCATTGCCGACATCTTCAAGGGGTTCGGCCAGTCGTCGCTCGCCAAGATCGGCAAGACCGAGATTTCGACCGAGCAGTTCCGCCAGATCTACACGGAAAAGCTGCAGCAGCTCGGCCGTCGTTTCGGCCGTCCGCTGACCTCGGAACAGGCCCGCGCCTTCGGGCTCGACCGGCAGGTGCTGCAACAGACCATCGCCGAAGCCGCGCTGGACGAGGAAGCCCGGCGCATGGGGCTTGCCCAGTCCCAGGATGAGACCATGCGGCTCATCTACAACGACCCCAATTTCCAAGGATTGGGCGGCAAGTTCGACGCGCAGCGCTTCCAGGCCACGATCCGGCAGTTCGGCTACACCGAGCAACGCTATCTCGCCGAGCAGCGGCGCGTCGGGCTGCGGCGCCAGATCGCCGGCACCGTCTCGGCCGGGGTGGAGCCGTCGAAGGTCCTGATCGACGCCATGACCCGTTTTCAGAACGAACAGCGCTCGATCGAATACGTCAAACTCGACGCCGCGCAGGCCGGCACGATCGACCCGCCCTCGCCCGAGGCGCTGGCCGCCTATTTCGAGGAGCGCAAGACCCAGTTCCGGGCACCCGAATATCGCAAACTGTCCTTTGTGGTGATCAGCCCCGAAGAGATCGGCAAGTGGACCGAGGTCTCCGACGAGGACGCGAAGAAAATCTTCGAGCAGCGCCGCGACCAGCTCGGGACGCCGGAAAAGCGCGAAGTGTCGCAGATGTTTTTTCCGAACGAAGGCGAGGCGCTGGCCGCGCGCGGCCGCATCACCTCGGGAACGTCGTTCGACGACGTCGCGAAGGAACGCAATCTCAATCTGGCCGACGTCGATCTCGGCATGATCGCAAAGAGCGCGATCATCGATCCGGCGATTGCGGATGCGGCGTTCTCGCTGCCATCTGGCGAAGTCAGCCAGCCGGTGCAAGGGCGGTTCGGCGTGGCGCTGGTCAAGGTCGGCAAGATCGAACCGGGCGTGACGCCGACCTATGAAAGCGTCGCCGCCCAGGTAAAGAAGGAAATCGCGACCGAACGCGCGCGCGCCAAGGTCAGCGAAATCCAGAACAAGATGGAAGACGAGCGCAGCGGCGGCGCCAATGTGGTGGAGGCTTCGCAGAAGCTCGGCCTGACCGCCGTCACGATCGACGCCGTCGACCGCTCCGGCCGCACGCCCGACGGCCAGCCGGTGGCGAATATCCCGCGCGGCCTCGACGTCGTCTCGCAGGCCTTCAACAGCGATGTCGGCGTGGATAACGAACCGATCCAGTTTGCCGGCGGCTATGTCTGGTACGACGTGCTCGGCGTCACGCCCTCGCGCGAGCGCCCGCTCGACGAGGTCCGCAGCCAGGTCGAGGCGAAATGGCGCGAAGACCAGATTTCGAACAAGCTGCGCGCGAAAGCAACCGAGATGGTACAGAAGGTCGAGCAAGGCGGCACGCTCGCGGCCGAAGCGGCTGCGGTCGGATCGAAGGTCGAGACCGCGACCGGTTTCCGCCGCGACGTCTCGCTTCCAGGCGTACCTTCCGCCGCCATCACGGCCGCGTTTCGGACCGCCAAGGACGGCGTCGGGCAGACGCCGGGCACAGGTGGCAGCGAGTGGATCGTGTTCCGCGTTACCGATGTGACCGTGCCGCCGGTCGACACCGCCTCCGAAGAACTGAAGAAACTGAAGGAGACGCTGCAGCGCAGTCTGACCGACGAACAGGTCGCGCAATACGTGACGAAGATCGAATCCGAGATCGGCACCTCCATCAACCAGGCCGCCTTCGCGCAGGTGACGGGCGCTAACAACTGAGCATGATCGCGGGATAACCTGAAGTTTGCAGCCGGTCATGCTTCAAGACGACACCCAATCCTGAAAGCCCAAGCGATGGACGACCTCAAATCTATCATCGGAAAAGTCGCCACCGGCGCGACGCTGTCACGTGAAGAGGCGTCCTCCGCCTTCGACAGCATGATGTCCGGCGAGGCCACGCCCTCGCAGATGGGCGGGCTGTTGATGGCGCTGCGGGTCCGCGGTGAAACCGTCGACGAGATCACCGGCGCGGTGGCGGCGATGCGCAGCAAGATGCTGCGGGTCAACGCGCCCGCGGACGCGGTCGACGTGGTCGGCACCGGCGGCGACGGCTCCGGTTCGGTCAACGTCTCGACCTGCGCGGCATTCATCGTCGCGGGCGCCGGCGTACCCGTCGCCAAGCATGGCAACCGCGCGCTGTCGTCGCGCTCGGGCGCGGCCGATGTACTGGCTTCTCTCGGCGTCAAGATCGACCTCACGCCTGAGCAGGTCGGCCGCTGTGTGGCCGAGGCCGGCATCGGCTTCATGTTCGCGCCTGCGCATCATCCGGCCATGAAGAACGTCGGCCCGACCCGGGTCGAGCTCGCCACCCGCACGATCTTCAACCTGCTTGGCCCGCTCTCCAATCCGGCCGGCGTGAAGCGGCAGATGGTCGGCGTGTTCTCCCGGCACTGGGTGCAGCCCTTGGCGCAGGTGCTGAAAAATCTCGGCTCCGAATCTGTGTGGGTCGTGCACGGCTCCGACGGACTCGATGAAATCACCCTCACTGGCCCGAGCTTCGTCGCCAGCCTCGACAACGGCAAGATCAGCACATTCGAGGTGACGCCGGAGGATGCAGGCCTCACCTGCTGCAGCGGCGACGCGCTTAGGGGCGGCGACGCGGACACCAACGCGGTGGCGCTCTCGAGCGTGCTCAACGGCAAGCCCAGCCCCTATCGCGACGTCGCGCTGTTGAACGCCGCGGCAACGTTGATCGTGGCCGGCCGCGCCAAGGACCTCAAGGACGGCGTCGCGATCGGCGCCAAATCGCTCGACAGCGGCGCGGCGGCGGCGCGGCTGAAACACCTGATCGCGGTCTCACGCGGCTGATCCGAGGGGCGCCAGAGATGTCCGATATCCTGACGAAGATCGAAGCCTACAAGCGCGAGGAGATTGCCGCCGCCAAGCGGGCGTATCCGCTGTCCGAGGTCGAAGCCCGCGCCAAAGCGGCATCGCCGCCGCGTGGCTTCGTGTGTGCGATCCGGGAAAAGCTTTCGCGTGGTGACTATGCACTGATCGCGGAAGTGAAGAAGGCATCGCCCTCGAAGGGACTGATCCGCGCCGATTTCGACCCGCCGGCGCTGGCAAAGGCTTATGAAGCTGGCGGCGCGGCGTGCCTGTCGGTGCTGACCGACACGCCCTCGTTCCAGGGCCATCTCGACTTCATGGTCGCGGCGCGCGCGGCCACCAACTTGCCGGTGCTGCGCAAGGACTTTTTGTTCGACACCTATCAGGTGGTGGAATCCCGCGCCCATAACGCGGACTGCATCCTGATCATCATGGCCGCGCTCGACGACGCCACCGCCAAGGATCTCGAGGACGCCGCGATCGCGCTTGGGATGGATGTGCTGATCGAAATCCACGATCGCACCGAGCTCGACCGCGCGCTAAAACTTCGCTCGCCGATGATCGGCGTCAACAACCGCAACTTAAGGACCTTCGAAACCACGCTGGCGACCAGCGAGGCGCTGGCGCCGCTGATCCCGCGTGATCGCCTGATGGTCGGCGAAAGCGGCATCTTTGCGCCTGCGGACCTCGCCCGCCTCGAGCGCGTCGGCATGTCGACCTTCCTGGTCGGCGAAAGCCTGATGCGGCAGGCCGATGTGACGGCAGCGACCCGCGCGCTGCTGACGCGCGCCGATGGCTCGCGTGCGACCGGGACCGGCTAGCAGATGGCCGGCAAGGCTTCCAACAACAAGGCTGGCTCCGCCCTCACCCATATCGATGCGTCGGGCGAAGCGCGGATGGTCGACGTCTCAGCCAAGGCAGCGACCGAGCGCACGGCCGTGGCCGAGGGACGCGTGGTCATGGGCAAGGCGACGCTTGATCTGATCGTCTCCGGCAATGCCAGGAAGGGCGACGTGCTGGGGGCCGCCCGCATTGCCGGCATCATGGCGGCCAAGCGCACATCGGAACTGATCCCGCTGTGCCACCCGCTGGCGCTGTCCAAGGTGACGCTCGACATCACGCCCGACAAAAAATTGCCCGGCTGCATCGTCCGCGCCACCGTCAAGGTCACCGGCCCGACCGGGGTCGAGATGGAAGCGCTGACCGCAGTGTCGGTCGCGTGTCTTACGATCTACGACATGATCAAGGCGGTCGAGCGCGGCGTTCGCATCGAAGGCATCCATCTCGTCGAGAAGATCGGCGGCAAGTCCGGCCATTATCGCGCGGAGCGGTGAGCCTGACGGCAGCGTCGCAATTGTCACGTCTGTGTGACCGGCGCGGTGCGGAATGCGCTACCGCTTGCAGGGTTGTCTTCTTCGGGACCTTCACAAGGAGGAATCCGATGTCGATCTACAGGCTTGTTGGCGCGGCGGCTGCGTTGGCCGTGATATCCGCACCTGCCATGACACCTGCCATGGCACAGGAGGTGATCTCCGAACCCGGCTATTGCGCGTTCTTCTATCCAAACGCCAACTGCCAGAATAAAGGTCCGGGCAATCCCTACACCGATCCGCGGCGGTTCAACCAGAACTACGTGATGCCGGATGGCTCGCCGACAGCCGGTGTCGTCGTGAGGAAGCGCGCACGCACATCCGCGACACGCATGCAGTGATCCGCCGATCCCGCAATCGATCGGCGGACCGCCCGCATCGGGTCCGCCGATTTTTTTGCACGATCGCGCCCAGCCGGTTCCATGGTCGAACGATGTTCCCTGTGGTTGCCGACGGCCCCCTCCGCCACCCGGCTAACCATTCATTAACCAGACTTCCTAACGTCAATTCCATCTCGGCGCGGTATCGAAGTCGTGGGCCGAGGGTTGGGAGAACTCCGCTTCCGGAAGTTCATTTCTCGGCAGCGATCGCGTTCAATGGCTTCAACCGGCACCACCTCATTTCGGATTGCGTCCGCCTTCCGCGGCGGTCCGATCCGCTGGTTGATCCTGGGCGGCACGCTCCTGATCGCCGCCATCGCCATCGGCGCGACCATCATGGCCGGAAATTTCCGCGAGCGCGCGCTGCGCAACAGCGAACGCGAGCTGGAAAACACCGTGCTGCTGCTCGCCCGCCATTTCGACCAGCAGCTCGAAGACTTCCAGGTCGTGCAGAAGGACATGATCGCCTTCATGCGTTCCAGCGGCATCGCGACCGTGGAGAATTACAAGCGGCGGATGTCCGGCCATGACATCCATCTGATGCTGAAATCCAAGATCGAGGCGCTGTCCTATGTCGGCGGCATCAACATCTTCGACGCCGAGGGCAACCTGATCAACGCATCGATCGCCTGGCCGGCGCCGCCGGTCAACTCGGCGGACCGCGCCTTCTTCAAGACCTTCAAGTCCGGCGCGCAATCGCCGGAGATGCTGGTCGAGCCGGTCTATAGCCGCATCACCGGCGCCTGGACCACGGTGATCGCGCGCAAGATCACCGGGCCGAAAGGCGAATTCCTCGGCGTCATCGGCCGCGGCATCGAACCCGTCAATTTCGAAAAGTTCTTCACAACCGTAGCGCTCGGACCCGGCGCCACCATCGCCATGCACCACAGCGACGGCACGCTGCTGGCCCGTTACCCGCATGTGGCGGATATAATCGGCAAGAACTTCAAGAGCGGCCCGGCCGCCCAGCGGCAGATCTTCGAGCAGCCCCGCAGCACTTCGCGCCTCACCAGCCCGATCGACCGCGAGGACCGGCTGATCTCGTCGCGCGCGCTGACGAATTTTCCGCTTCTGATCATCGCTTCGACCACGACATCGGCCGCACTGGCCGACTGGCGCGAGCAGATCGGAATCCTGATCACGATCGCCGGACTTTCCGTGCTGGCGATTGCCGCCCTGCTGCTTCTTGTCGTCCGCAAGCTTTCGCACCAGCACCGCGCGTCCAAGCAGCGGCTGTCGCTGGAAAAGCAGCGCCTCGACACCGCCGTCAGCAACATGACGCAAGGCCTGCTGCTGTTCGATGCGAAGCAGAATCTCATCATCTGCAACAAGCGATATCTCGATATGTACGGCCTCTCGGCCGACGTGGTGAAGCCCGGTTGCAGCTTCCGCGAGGTGATCGCCCACCGCAAGGAAACCGGCTCGTTCGTCGGCGACATCGATCATTACCTCGAGCTGGTGCTGCGCGACATCTCGCACCGCAACGTCATGGTGATATCGACGCCCGACGGACGTTCGATCCAGATCGTCAACGAGCCGGTGCCGGACGGCGGATGGCTGGCGACCCATGAAGATATCACCGAGCGCCGCCGCGCCGAGGAGCGCATCACCCACCTCGCCCATTACGACGCGCTGACCGACCTGCCGAACCGCGCGCTGTTCCACGAACGGCTCAAGCGCGAATTGTCCCACGCCGCGCCGGACCGGCAACTGGCGGTGCTCTATATCGACATCGACGAATTCAAGAGCGTCAACGATTCGCTCGGCCACATGATCGGCGACGAGCTTTTGAAATCGGTCGCGTCGAGCCTCGCTGCTTGCGCGCGGAAAACCGATTTCGTGGCCCGGCTCGGCGGCGACGAGTTCGCCATCGTCCAGACCGGGATCGAGGATACCGACGACGTGATGAAGCTCGTCAGCCGCATCTTCGAGGCGATCCGCATCCCCTATCAGTGCCTCGGCCATCAGGTGACCACCGACGCCAGTATCAGCATCGCGCTGGCGCCGCGCGACGGTTCCGATATCGACCAGATCCTGAAGAACGCGGATCTGGCGATGTACGCGGCCAAGGCCGCCGGCCGCCGCACCTATCGCTTCTTCGAAACGGAAATGGAGGCCGAGGTCCGCGCCCGCCGCAGCCTGGAAATGGACCTGCGCCAGGCGCTCGTCGACGGCGGCTTCGAGGTCTACTACCAGCCCTGCCTCGACCTGCAGACCAATGCGATCACCGGCTGCGAGGCGCTGGTGCGCTGGCGCCATCCGCAGCGCGGCATGATTTCGCCCGCCGAGTTCGTGCCCCTTGCCGAGGACACCGGCCTGATCAACCAGCTCGGCGAGTGGGTGCTGACCACTGCCTGCAAGGAAGCGGTGAGCTGGCCCGGCACTATCAGGCTCGCGGTCAACGTCTCGCCGGTTCAATTCAGGAGCGGCATGCTGGCGCTGAAGGTGATGGCGGCGCTGGCGGCATCCGGCCTCGCCGCCAGCCGCCTGGAGCTCGAGATCACCGAAGCCGTGCTCATCCGCGACGACGAGGCGGCGCTGGCCGTTCTGCACGACCTCCGGGCCATCGGGGTTCGTATTGCACTCGACGATTTCGGCACCGGCTATTCCTCGCTGAGCTATCTGCAGCGTTTTCCGTTCGACAAGATTAAGATCGACCGCTGCTTCATCACCGACATCGCCGAGCCGGAAGGATCGTCCAGCATCGTGCAGGCCGTGGTGACCATCGCCGCCGACCGCCACATGACGACGACGGCCGAAGGCGTCGAGACAGAGCAGCAGCGCGACTTGCTGCGCGAACTCGGCTGTTCGGAAATGCAGGGCTACCTGTTCAGCCCGCCGAAGCCGGCGGCGGAGATCAGGCCGCTGCTGTTTGCGGACCGGCAGGGACCCGCGGCGGTGCGCCCGAGCCGCGCCCGCAGACGCAAGCCGGTTGTGCGGACGGCGTAGGATTTTCGAAGCGACGCTGCTTGTTGCCGTCATTGCGAGCCAAGCGAAGCAATCCATCGCGCGGCATATGCTTGACGAAATCATGGATTGCTTCGCTTCGCTCGCAATGACGTGGAGAGTTCTTCGATTCAATTTTCAAGCAGCCGACCAGATGCGCGTCCGCATTCCCGCGGCGCGTTTCGCCCGAGTTGTGCGAAAACCTTTCGCCCATGAGAGGGCGCAGGGAATGCCGGGTGCTTTGCTGCACCCGCGGTCTCGTGTGCAAGATGCACTCAAGAATGCGCACACGAGCATACAGGTACAGCCGGAGCAGCCCGGCATTCCCCGCGCAATGGTTTGACGGCTTATGCCGTGATCTCCCCGGAGACGAATTCCTCTTGCCTCCGTCGCTGGCGGATTGACGGTTCGCATTGCCCGGTTGAGCTTTGCAAACCTCCGCCAACTTGACGCCAGCCACGGGCGCCAGAACCACACGGTTTTGCCGTACGCAGCTTCCTCCGCCAAAAACTTCAACCAGCCAAGTGCCGGCCAACCGAAGATCTGGCGGAAGCGTTTAAGCGCCGTTCGTCTGCGCGCGATGTTCGCTCACGGAAGCCCGCCCTGCGAACACGTCCACGCGCCTGACGCTGCCGCGTCCACCGCAACCCGCCCCAACGTTCGTGACGATGGCCAACGCCCCTCTTCTCGGGACGGGATGGCGGGAGTTGTAGGGGTGATTTGGGTCAGTGGCGAAGCGGAATATTTTTACAACCGAGACTGGACGGGGCAAATCACCTTGAAGTTGTTACTGAAAATCGCGCAAACGCGCACGCCAAATCAGCTCGTAGCCCACACATCGAAGCGCGCCATCTCATGCTTCAGCGGTATTATTAGATGCCCTTACCGCAGCAAGTAGGCCCGCATGAGCGCAGCAATATGCGGCGATAAAGTAAGGCCCCCGATGTCGATTCGCTCATCCGGGCTACGCTTGCTCCGCGAGGTCAAGAAGAAGGCGGACTGAGAGGAGCCCGCGACGGCTTTGATCGCGAACGCGCAGGCCGCACGGGACTGTTGCAATCGGCTTTCGCTTCAACGGCCAGCGCCTCTTGCATTGTAAAAGCAAACACGACCGGCTGCGTAAATGTCAGGCGTGATTGACGAATCGTCGATGAAAAGGGCGAAAACGGTTGAGCTTGGCGAACAGCCGCCAACGCCGCCTCATTGAGTTCATTGAAGCAGGATGGCCTTGTGATTTTGCTGTCCAAGAGACGCCCGGTCGAATCGATCGTGAACGTGATGAAGGCCTGCCCGATTTCATGTCGCGCTATCGCGCCTGGCGGATACTTCTTTTGCTTCTCGATTTGCGCGCTAACCGACAGGCCGTATTCCATTTGCGGGGTAGCCTGGGCATGGGCCGGAATCCGGCAACTGATGAAAACGAAAACTACAAAACAGACGCGAAGCATTGCCTACCTTTTGCAGCGCCTTCAGCGCCGTGGATGACCTGTCTCGAAACACCCGCGCGTCTCTCGAGGTATTCGTATCAGACTATTAGCCTAAGTATTCCCACTTGGCAGGCTTTAATTACGGTCTGGTGCATTCGACTGGCCTTTCTCCCACAGATTGTATTCCATGGACGCGACGACATCGCTGAAGCGATCAGTTTGCGCGCCTCGCTGACGTGAGCCGGCAAAATCTGCGGCTGAGTAGCCCGTATGCGCGCAGCGATATGCGGGCATAAATTAACCCAGATGTCGCGCTCATCTGGGCTACGCTTGGTCTCAACGGTCGCACCGCCGATACCGGTTGTGACCTCACCTCGTCTCACAGCCCGCCGAGATCGGAGGGGAATACAACGAAGCCGATTTCCGATCAGCCCCCCGTTAGGGGGTTGCGGCAAAAAAATTCATTTGGTGTGCAGCCGAATTGGATGAGGCCGGTTAGCGGCGGGAATCTCTTTCGGCCTGTGCTCTCTTGTTCGCCTGTGACACCCGTCCAATTGTTGACCGCGGGAGTTTGATACTTCGTCGGCGACTCGGAATCGCCTTCATGCCTTCATGGGAAGTTGGCTGATTTGTCGGGCGGGAGAATTGCTGTGCCCTCCGAAGAGAAAGCGCTCGCCGAGCCGCTTCTCCCAGTTCCCTCCTCGCCTCAAATTTTTGGAGACGTGCGAGCTCCTTGTTAACCCGCTTCAGGGCAGCCACGAAAACCTGCTTACGATGGAGAGAATGCTCGGCAGTCCCCGAAACGCTTTGGCCTCGCGGCTCGGCGGTGCCTTTGCTGATCCGACGCCGCTGGAAGGCGAGCGTACGCTCCCTGTCCCGGAGCTTTCTGAGCGATGATTTCAGGTTTTCAAGTGTCGCGCGATCCGCATCACCAATTTCGGGGTGATGAGAGGTCTGTATGAGCGCTTTCTCATCGTGATTCAAGATACTTAGCTCGAACTTGCAGGGTGCAGACATTTGACATCTCATACGTGCAATTCGTTGCCTCGCCGTCGCTGCGCTAGCCAACTTTGCCAATCATATCCACGGTGCGTTTCCGGGGCTCTCACGATAGCTTGATGAATTACGGAATTACGGGAATTACGGTGACAGTCTACTCAATTGCCGTCGCGCCCTTTGTAACATCGCCTGCGAATTGAGTGCACTGGCACCGTAATGCGAAGTACACGAGGTGGTCACGCATCTCCGTGAGTCGCTGGTGCTGCCGATAGTGATGACCGTCATCTCACTGGATGGTCGCGGCGCATCGGCACGCATCGTGGTAGGCGATCACGGACCGCGACTGCTTCAGTAGTTGAGGGATCAGGGACGCGCTGTCCCTGACCTCCGCCACCATCAGCGCGACGAGGGCGATGAAAACCAGAGCCTCGGGCCAGACCTGTTCTGGTATGCTTGGCCTCGACGATGTCGCCGCGCGCATCACGGCGGTTCCCATCAGGAATTATTCCCACCTTTTAGGAGTTCCAACTCAACTGTTACTTGTGTCGTGTTCAGGTTGTGCTGTAATGGCGATGCAAGGTCCAAAAAATGGGACACTCCAATGATCATTCCCCAGCAAACCGACCTCGGACGCCGCGTGGTCTACCGGCCTCCGGGGGCTGGACGCAGGTACGGCGTCATCAGCGCGATATTCACCCGCCGCGTGTTGGTCCGGTTCGATCACCAGCACTACAACAGCCGCTTGGTCAACGCAGCCTATCTGGAGTTTGTCAAACGACCGGCCGAGGCCGTGCCGCGTTCACATGGGGCGCGGAGCAGGCAGCAATCGCCAGCTATTCCCGGCCTGCCGATACCCGGCGAATCCTAGCCAACAGTCTCGGCGGTAAGGATCGAACTGCATCCCTGGAATGAGACACGTGAATTTCTGTGAGAGCATGTAGCCGCATGAGCGCAGCGATATGCGGGATAAAACAAAACCCGGATGTCGCCTTCGCTCATCCGGGTTCCGCTTGCTAGAGCTTCGCCTTCAGCGACAGCGGAATCCGAAAACGAACTACGGTGACAGTGTACTCAATTGATTCTTCGCGCTGTGGTTGGCATCCTGCCGTATGGCTCGCCTCGCTCGTGTCGTCATTCCCGACATTCCGCACCACGTGACGCAACGTGGCAACGGCCGGGCACGAACTTTCTTCGGCAATGACGACTACGCGCTTTATCGCGACTTGCTCGCAGCGTCCTGCCGCGCCGCAGGAGTGGAAATTTGGGCGTGGTGTCTGATGCCAAACCATGTGCATCTGATTCTCGTGCCGTCCGACGCGGACGGGTTGCGCCGCGCGCTGGCGCCGGTGCATCGCCGCTATGCCGGCATCATCCACGCACGCCGCAAGCGGACCGGCCATTTCTGGCAGGGGCGTTTCGGATGCGTCGCCATGGACGAGGCGCATCTCGCAGCGGCGCTGCGCTATGTATCGCTCAATCCCGTACGGGCGCGTCTCGTCAGCCGCGCGCGCGACTGGCGCTGGTCCAGCGTGCGCGCACAACTCAGCGGGCGTCACGACGGCGTCACGGCTCTGGCGCCAGTCCATGAGCGCTATCCGGATTTCGCCAATTTCCTTTCCGAAGAGCCGGATGCTGGCGTGATCGAGCGGCTGCGCGGCGCGGAGAGCATCGGCCGGCCGCTCGGCAATCGAAAATTCCTCGACGCCATCGAGTACAAGACGCGGCGCGTCCTCAAGCCCGCGAAACGCGGCCCGAAGCCACGGGACGAATTAAGTGCACTGTCACCTTAATTCGAACATTATACCCAAAATTCTTCAGTTCGGCGATAACGAGCCCCCTTTACTGCATCAGCAGCCCCAACGCTTAGTTGCTGGCCTCAAGCGCGTAATGCAAGGCTCGCGAGCAGAGCTACAAGCTCACCTTGTCTCGAAACGCCAAGCTTGACGAAAACACGCTTCAGAACGTTGCGAACGGTTTCCTCGGAAAGATTGAGACGTTCCGCTGCCTCGCGCGGCGGCAGACCGGCACCTACCAAGGACGCAACGCGCGCTTCACCAAGGGTCAGATTCAGCGAGTCCCGCACAATCGCAGGATCGGTGGGTTCTCCAATCTTCGGCTCAGCAATCAGAACGATAACGTGAGTGTGGTTGAAGAACTGCTCAGAGGCTGCAGCTTTGGCTGTTATAGGCAACAAATGCACGACGAGGGGGTATGAAGATGATCGCCGAGGCACGAGAATTGGTTTGGCGTCATTGAAACTACTAACTCCTGCCTCAAGTAGTGCATCGATAGCTGCTTCGCTCCTAAGCCGAAGATTTCCGTAGCCGATGCATAACTTTCCTTGCAAAAGGTAGATATCCTCTCCGAGCAGGTGCTTGGCAGCTAAGTTCGAGAAGACGACGCGTCCCATCGAGTCGAGAGTAAACACGGCGACACCGACCCGCGCCAAGCGCCTCCTCCAGGCCAAGTCGAGCAAACTCAGAGTCGAAGAGGCGGATCGAGAGATTGAACGACTTCTCGATATGGCGTCCGACCACGGTGAGAAGCTTCAGATCGGCCTCAGAATGCGGATCAGAATCGAGGCGGCGCTGAAGGCTCAATGCTACGCCCACCTGCGGGTTCGGGGAGGTTGCGATTCCAGCAATTCCGCCAAGGCCATACTTCGCGCGAAACTCGGTGAAAAATGGATCGGTTCGAAATTCATCAGGTGTGCAAAGATGTTGATCCGCAAACGCCTCGCCACTGAAGAAGTATCCGCGCTCCACGGCGCGGCTGGCAAGAGGATCCCTGGATGACCAATCTTGCTCGTATTCGAGTTGAGCTGCGACGAGGCTCTCGGAAACTATTGTGCCAAAAGAGCCATCATCTCGACGCCATAGAAGAACAGCCCCCGCATCGTTAAAGATGTTGGCGATCTTGCCTAGCGTTCCCGGCCAGAGCTGGGGGTTCGGCGCGGCATCGTAAATGGACTCAATTGCCTCCAACAAGGCGCTACTGGGATCATCCACAAAGCTTGGTTGCAAACGCGCTTCCTTCAAGGATTTAGTATCGTCAACTGCAAACGATCCGTCATTTAAATTATTTTCAGATTAGACCCAAATGGGTCATGCAGGTCAATCCAAATCAAGTCGATGATGCTCCGAAGTATTCGCGCCGCTTGGCGTGATTATCTGCAAGGCCGACCAAGGGAGAAAGATATGAATAGGATTTCGTTTAGTCTGTTAACGGCGGCTCTCGCTATGTTTACTCTTTTGATCTTAGAACCAATTTTTTCGTCTAGCGCATACGCGAGCAAAATGAACGGTAAAGGTTCCGGGTGCTCTGATCGCTCTTGCAGAGGTATCAATTCACCTAATTTCGGAAAGAAGAAGAGCGGCAAAAAGACCACCTCTTCGATCGACTTACGCATCGATCGGAGCCGGAATGGTTCGCTCGCTGCCTGATAGAGTTTCGACCCCAAGAGGAGAGACCGCCTTCGCGGCGGCCGTGCTTTTCAAGCAAACATCAACCCCCAGCCCATTCTTCGCCAACGTAACTCGCCGACAACTCGCGTTCGCAGCGGCCCGTATCAAGGACAACGAGCAGTTGCGGTGACGGTGCATTCAGCATCGCTTGCCGAATTAAGTGCGCTGTCACCGTAACGCAAAATGGCATCCCGAAATGCTCACTGCATTATTAACAGTGGTTCGCAAGGTAGTGACGGCCCGCACGGTTTCAGTGGACAGTTTCTTTCAGCCTGTAATCTTTGAAGGCGTCAAGTTCGGCGGGCTGCCCGCAATTAGAAAGCGTGTCGAGAACGGACTACTCGTCGGAATTCCCCTATTGGGAAGCTTTTGGGCCGGACGTCATATAGTGCAGCACGGCGTTACCTGGATTGATATTTCTGCTTTCGTGCTCTTTTACGTTCTTGTCGGTCTGGGCGTCGCCCTCGGCCTGCATCGCTATTTCTCGCACAAGAGTTTTGAAACCACCCCAGCAATCGCATTTTTGTTGGGTGCGCTTGGCTCTATGGCTTTTCAGGGGTCTATTGCACGTTGGGTTGTAGATCACAGGCGCCACCACGCCCACACAGATCAGTTCGGAGATGTGCACTCGCCGCTTGTTGACGAATGGGGCTCTTCTCTCAGTGGACTTCAGGGAATTTGGCACGCCCATGTCGGTTGGTTGTTTGATTGCACCACGACAGATGTCAGTGTTTACGGAGCAAGCGTTACTGACAACAAGCTGATAGCCTTTTTCCATCGAACCCACTGGATCTGGCCCGCAATTTCCTTGGCCATGCCTTACGTGTACGGCTACGTGCTCGCCGGTCCTGAGGCAGCATGGAGTGCGATGCTTATCGGCGGATGCCTGCGCACCACGGTACTTCACAATGTAGTCTGGGGCGTCAATTCTATCGGCCATCTCTTCGGCGAAGAGGCTTATTCGCAAGGCAACGGAAGCAAGAACAATCGAATTCTAGCAATGCTGACGTTTGGTGACGGCTGGCACAATAACCATCACCGCTTTCCGCGCTCAGCTTTTCATGGGCTCACAGACGGGCAGCTCGACGTAAACGGTCACATCATCACGTTGCTGGAAAAACTTGGACTAGTCTGGAACGTTATAAGATTGCCGCGAGATCGATCAGAGACGCCCGATAGCATCGCGATTGGTGCCAAGCATGGATGATCGAGTTCTAATTCCAACGAGATCGGCTATTGCTGCCCCCCTCGAGCGTCTGATGAAATTTGTGGAAAAGGGCGGGCCTCAACCGATCGAATATGACGAACTTTCAACCTTGTTTGATGAAATTGCCATACGCCGTACGGAAGGTGATCTCGAGTCCATCATAGCGTTCGCCCAAGACTCAAAGGGAGCGTTCAACTCGACTCAAACAAATCAAGGTTTCGTTTGTATTCGCCCACATGGATACCACGGGGACTTTGAAATCATCGATCGCATCTACACCAATTGGGTATCCCCCGACCCTACACTCGAACGCTGGGATCATTTCTTTCAGAGAAGTTCAGCGGCCAAAGCCGTGCGGGCACGGAAAGAATATTGCCATGCCCTACTCCGCGATATCGCGAACTGCCGTCCAAGCGGGGCTCAGGTATTGAACGTTGCGAGCGGTCCTGGCAGGGACATATTCGAGTTCTTTGTCAAGCACGCCAATCTAGCGCACAGGCTCCAGATTCATTTTGTTGAGCAGGATGGCAAGGCATTAGAGCACGCCAGTAAGCTTCTCACGCCGTTCCTCAGCCAGATAACGCTAGAGCACAACAATATCCTTCGTTGGCGAACCAACCAGCGATTCGATTTGATCTGGTGCGCTGGGCTTTTTGACTATCTGACTGATGCTTTGTTTGTTCGATTGCTCCGAAAATTGGCGTGCATGCTCTGCCCCGGAGGAGAACTAGTTGTCGGAAACTTCTCCAACCGCAATGTGCATCGCAACTATATGGAGTTCGGCGGGTGGCATCTTTTTCACCGAGACAGTGCAAAGCTCCTATCGCTTTTCAAACGGGCTAACATCGCAGACGCTTCAGCGCGCATTGGTGAGGAGCCAAATGGGGTCAATCTGTTCTTACACATCCGCAAAGCGTCATAGTAACGCGCAACGTGGTCAGCCAACCTTCTTGTCGTAGCCCATTTGGGTCACGACAAGCGTCCCGAGACAATCATATAAAGCTATGAGGACCAGCGTGCCTTCGAGGTCTCGCCGCAGGTCGGAATGGAGGGGGATTTAAGTATGATTTTTTGCCGATTTGTTGCCTGCTACATCGCAGTGCTTGTCGTGGTGCTTTCGGTAAAAACAGCATCCGCAGATGTCGTTTTAGGCCCCGTGACTTACGGCGGCAGCTATTCCGGTCAATGGGTTGATGGCAACGGCACCGGGCAGAACTACAGTGGGAGCTTAACCGCGGGAAACAATCTGGACATCACACACTCGGGCTTGAGTACCTCTTCCTTCAGGCTTCACACAGCCCTTACTCCGGCGCCCTTTTTCGAAATAACTGCTGCGGCCTCTGCGCCGGGATATATCCCAGGAACGGGATATGTTGGAGGAGCTGCCGCGACCGCATACTTCACTATGCAGTACCAAATCTACATAGCCGGGCAGCCGGGAGTCGTGCACACCCATATAAATGCCTTGGGCGCCGTGACTACCGAAGGAAACGTGGCGGTGCTTAGGATTGGCAACGCCAACGCCTCAGTAGGCAGTTACTCGTGGTCGACTGGTGCAGGCGCACACAGTGGCGAGACCGGACTGAATTTTGCAGTTAATGGCAGCTACGCCTTTTTGACCAACACAATCTACAATGTGATGCTGGAGGGCACCGTTTCTGCTGGATGCGGAGCATTCGAGGCCTGCAGCGCAAGTAATCACACGATGATCGATCCTGTCTTCACTGCGCCCGACGGTTATCAAATCCAACTCAGTCATGGCGTAGGTAACTCTATCGCTGCTGTCCCCGAGCCAGCTACCTGGGCAATGATCATCCTGGGTTTTGCTGGTGTTGGCTTCTTGGCGCAACGGCGGAAGAGCAAGGCAAGCTTCAACACCATTTGAACCTGCAAGCGCGTCCCCCGCATGTGCGCCGCGACATGCGGGAGTCAAGACTCCGGATGTCCTTAGCTGATCCGGGCCGCGCTTGCCGCTAGCTAGAGTCGCGCCTTCAGCGTCAGCGGCACCCGAAACGTCCTGAAGCCTTCGATGTCGGGAAACCACTCTGCTGCTTCGCGCGAAGCCAGCGTCAGGACCGCGGCCGGGACTTCGCCGCTGATCAGCCGCTCGATCGCGCCGGCTTTTACTTCGCTGAACTGGACTTCCGCGGCTCCGGCCGCCATCAACGCGGCGCTGACGCGTCCGCTCGATGCGGATTGTTTCTCCTCGATCGCGATGTTCTTGTTGTTCAGATCGGATAACGAATTGATCTCCGGACGCGCCAGGACAAGCGCCACCAGATTGTCCGAGCTGTCTGTCGATCCGGATGCAGTCTTGCCGGAATCGTTGGCCTCACCGGCTTCTGCGCCGGGATTGTCCGATTTGTTGGCCGCCTCCCGTCCCGTCCCGATTGCCGTGACGAGATCGGCCATTCCCGTCGCTTCCACGACCTGCTGCTGAATTGTGCGGGGCGCCAACGCGGGAGCATCGGCGGCTGTGGCCGGCAACGCGGCGGTTTCGGACGTGGCGGGCGGCGCGGCGATCTCGAGCGTGGCTGGCGGCGGCAGGGTGACCTCGGGCTTCGCTTCGGACTTCACCTCAGACTTGACCTCAGACTTGGGGGCCTCCGTGGGCTGCGACGCGGCGATAGATGCTGCCTGCCCCGGCTCCGGCCCGTCGGAGCTTTTCAATTGACGCTCCGGCTCCTGAGTTCCTGCGACGGTCTTTTCAACGGCTTTTTCTCGAGTCGCTGTCGCCGTGGCCACCGGCACTTCCTTCCTGGTTGTTGGATATGCAGCATTGGTGGCGGCCCTCCTGGTGTGCGACGCCTTGGTGTTCAACGTCTTGGCGTTCGACGCCGCGATGCCGGCACGCGGCGCCGGGCTGGAAACCGCTGCAGGCTGCCTTGCCACGCGCGGGCGGGCCGCGGGTTCTAATCTTTCTATTTCCGCCTCAGCCGGTACCACGACGCTGGTCTCGCGTTTCTCGCGGTGCCGGGCAGACAATGCCCGGTCAGACCAGGCCATGTAGGACTGACACGCCCTGTTGCACGGCAGCCCATCGATATAAACGACGCCGGGCGAATCGAGCGGATTTGCTTGCAGGGCTCCACTCGAACAGAGGGACAACATCAGGGTCAGCAAGGTCCATTTTCTCGACATAACTACTCCGTTTGAACGCACATGAAGCGGGAACCGGCTTCGTGAAAGATCATGCCGCGCGAGCTACGTTTGGATGGAGACGGAGTTTCAAAAAAGAGGTGTTGTTTTCGGATCGCTGCGCACGCCTTGAGGGATGCCTTTTCAGCGACCGCCGCGCGACAGATTCGGAATGAACTATCGGCAATCAGTTTTCTCCAGCAATGAGTGCTTCAACTGAGCGCAATTTGGAGTGCAGCTAGCCAGAGGGCGGTGGCACGCGCTGCGCCGGTATCCAGAAGGCCTTGCGTCATGACGATGATCCAGCCATGGATTAACCGTCCGGAACGCCATAACATAACGCCATAACATAATATGGATGTGTTCTTGACTTGGGCGTGTCGCCGTCGCCTGCAAGGGGGGTCATCGCATGGATGAATTGTCGCGTCGCAACTTGGTGACGGTCGCCGCGATCACCATGGCATCGACCGTTGCGTTCGCAGGCGCCTCGCTTATGTCGACCGCCCATGCCGCTGACTTTCCGACGCGCTCCATCACGCTGGTCGTGCCGTACCCGGCCGGCGGCGGCGTCGATGCGATGGCGCGCGTGGTGGCGCAAAAGCTGTCGGACGCTTTCCGCCAGACCGTGACCGTCGACAACCGCGGCGGTGGCGGGGGCACCATCGGCACGCGCGCGGTCGCGCGCGCCGCGCCGGACGGCTACACGCTGCTGCTCGGCCACACCGGGACGCTGTCGATCAACCCAAGCCTCTACACCAGGCTCGGCATGGATCCGCGCAAGGAATTCGCGCCGATCGGCCTCGTTGCCTCGATGCCGGTGGCCCTGCTCGCCCATCCGTCGTTTCCTGCGAAGACGGTCGCCGAATTGATCGCGCTTGCGCGGAAGGCGCCGGGCACACTCAATATCGGCACGTCGCCTGTCGGCACCGGCGGTTACATGTGCGCCGAACTGTTCAAGGCCGAGGCCGGGATCGATATCGCGATCATCCCCTACAAGGGCACGGCGCCGGTCATGAACGATCTGCTCGGCGGCCACGTGCCGGTCGCGTTCGGCGTGCTGCCGCCGGCACTGGGCAATATCGCGGCCGGCCAACTGCGCGCCATCGCCGTCACCAGCAAGACGCGCTTCTCGCTATTGCCCGATGTGCCGACTTTCGACGAGTCGGGACTGCCCGGCTTCGAAGCCGTGTTGCATTACGGGCTGCTTGCGCCGCACGGCACGCCACCTGAGATCATCGACATCCTCAGCGCCGAGTTGCGCAAACTCGGCAACGATCCGGAGGCGCAGAAACGCATTCGTCTCGAAGGTGGCGATCCCCTCAGCTCGACGCCGGCCGAATATGCCGACGACATCGATCGGGAAGAAAAGAAGTGGAGCAAGCTCGTCCATCAGCTCGGGCTGAAGGTGGAATAGCGCCGGTCTCCAGGCTGCAAGCGACCGCTAGTTCGGCACCGCCCGCTTCGCCATCGCCGGCCCGTTCGCATTCACCGTCACGCCGCGCAGCAAATTGAACGCCGCGTTCAGCGCCGTGTCGTCCTTCTCGTTCGTCGGAACCCAGGCTTGCGAGCCGGCCTGCTCGGCGCCGTCGGCGGCGAGGTGGCCGTGCATCGAGGCTTCGCCCTTCGGCTCGGAGCGGCTCTTGAGTTCATCCGGCACGTCCTGCAGCACCTCGATGTCGGGCGCGATGCCCTGGGCCTGGATCGAGCGGCCCGACGGCGTGAAGTAGCGCGCCGTGGTCAGCGCCAGCGCGCCATTGCCTGATCCGAGCGGAATGATGGTCTGCACCGAGCCCTTGCCGAAGGTGCGCGAGCCGATCAGGGTGGCGCGCTTGTGGTCGCGCAGTGCGCCGGCCACGATTTCGGACGCGGAGGCCGAGCCGCCGTTGATCAGCACCACCAGCGGCTTGCCTTTGGTGATGTCGCCGCCGCGCGCGCTGAAGCGCTGGGTTTCCTCCGAGGTGCGGCCGCGCGTCGAGACCACCTCGCCGCGCGTCATGAAGGCGCTCGACACGGATACGGCCTGGTCGAGCAAGCCGCCGGGATTGTTGCGGAGATCGACGACGTAGCCCGCGAGCTTGTCGGCCGGAATCTCCTTGGCGATGCTGGCGATGGCCTTCTTCAGCCCATCGGTGGTCTGTTCGTTGAAGCGGGTGATCCTGATGTAGCCGATATCGCCGCTGTCGGTCTTGTAGCGGACCGGCCGTACCCGGATGATCTCGCGGACGATGGCAATATCGATCGGCGCGGCGGAACCCTTGCGCGCGACCTTCAGCCGGATCTTGCTGTTGGCGGGGCCCTTCATCCGGCTCACCGCCTGTTCGAGGGTCATGCCCTGAATCTGCTCGTCGTCGATCTGGGTGATCACGTCGCCCGACAGCATGCCGGCCTTGGCCGCGGGCGTCTCGTCGATCGGCGTCACCACCTTGACGAGGCCGTCTTCCATCGTGACCTCGATGCCGAGCCCGCCGAACTCGCCATGGGTGGTCTCCTGCATGTCGCTCCAGCCCTTCTCATTCATGTAGCGCGAATGAGGATCGAGCGCGGAGATCATGCCGTTGATGGCGCCTTCCATCAGCTTGGAATCGTCGGGCTTCTCGACGTAGCTGGTCTTGATCCGCTCGAACACGTTGCCGAACAAATTGAGCTGGCTGTAGGCGTCGGAACGGGCTGCGGCCTTTGCCGCCGCCACCAGACTGGCCCCCTGCGGTCCCGTCACGAGAACGGTCAGACACGCGCCCGTCACCGTGCCGAGAACAAAGGCAAAATTCCTGCGCATCGTGGGGCGTCCCTTTCGGCTAACGGACGCCCGCGATTCCCGTGAATCGGCGCCCCTGTCCCGGCCCCGCCAACTCACAATGGCTTTTTGGTCGGATCAAGGCACGCCGGCCCGGACCATTGCGGCTTTTTATCGGCTTCCGGCATTAGCGCCGGGAAGTGTCTCTACTTTGCAGCGCCGTCGGCGGATTTGGCCTTCGGCTTGGCCGGCGGCGCCTTGGCAGTATCTTTGGCCGCTGCTTTCGGCGGCGCGCTGTCGCTGCGCACCGTGCCCCAGGGATCGGTGCTCTTCTGCTCCGGGATATTGCCGAGCGAGCGCTTGTAGGCCCTTTCGGCATCCCTTTCGGCCGCTTTTTCGGTTGCCGACTTTTCCTTGTCGGTCTCACCGTATCTGGGAACAGGATTCTGAGCCTGAGCCCAGACGGGCCCGGTAAGCGCGGCGATCACACATGCAGCGCCCAAAATTCTGCCCAGGATTTTCATGCCATCACTCCCTCTTGCGACCCAAGGCGCTATTCAAGGCGCTATTTTTGACGCGCTTTTCTTCACGCGAACCGGCATCCACCCCGGATCAGTCCGGGGCAGGCTTTCGCCCGAAAGCGCTATAGCACGGCCCGCGCACGGGCTTAAGCGCCGGATCGGGCCGAATTCAGTCCAGCCCGTTGCCGATACCTGGCCAGTTTTGTAAACGATGGCCATGAATTTGCCGCCAGCGCCCTCCTCCGTCGACGTGTTGCTGTTCGACCTCGGCCGCGTCGTGCTCGATATCAGTTTCGACAAGGTGATGGCGACGTGGGCCGGGCACGCCGGCTGCGAGCCCGCCGACCTCGCCAGGCGTTTTGTCGTCAACGACAGTTTCAAGCATCACGAGATCGGCCGGATCGACGACGCGGCGTTCTTTGCGAGCCTGCGTCAGTCGCTCGGCATCGGCCTCACCGACGCGCAGTTCCTGGAAGGCTGGAACGCGATTTTCACCGGCGAGGTGCCGGGAATTGCGCCGCTGTTGGCAAGCGCCGCCAAACGCATGCCGCTCTATGCTTTTTCCAACACCAATCCGGCCCATGTCGCGCATTTCTCGCAGGCCTATGCCGACGTGCTCAGCCATTTCCGCGAGATATTCCTGTCCTCGAGCATCGGTTTGCGCAAACCCGACGCTGAAGCCTATGATCATGTGGTAAAAGCGATCGGCGTGCCGGCACAGAGGATCCTGTTCTTCGACGACTCGGCCGCCAATATCGAAGGTGCGCGGGCGCGCGGCCTTTGTGCCATCCACGTGGCATCGACGGATGACGTGGCAAGGGCACTGACCGCACTTGAAGTATAGGAGGTCTGCCCGTGGCCTTGATGCCTGTTGCCGATGCGCTTGCTGCGATCCTTGCCGGCGCCGCACCCCTGCCCGAGGAAATGATCGCGCTCGACGATGCCTGGCATCGCGTGCTGGCGCGCGACGTCGCCGCGCGGCGGACGCAGCCGCCGCGGGCGATGTCGGCGATGGACGGCTATGCGGTGCGCGCGGCCGATGCCGCCGATCTCTCGGTGCGGCTGAAGGTGATCGGCGAGGTCGCGGCCGGACGGCCGTTCGAGCGGAAGGTAGGCGCGGGCGAAGCGGTGCGGATATTCACCGGCGGCGTGATCCCTGAGGGGGCCGACGCCGTCATCATCCAGGAAGACACGGCCATCGACGGCGATTCCCTCGCCATCACCGAAGCCGCCGTTCCCGGGCGGCATATCCGCGCCGCCGGCGTCGATTTCCGCGAGGGCGATGTGCTGCTCACGCGCGGGCGCCGCCTGACCGACCGCGATTTGTCGCTCGCCGCCGGCATGAACTATCCGGAGCTTGCGGTGCACCGCCGCCCAAAGGTCGCAGTCCTCGCCACCGGCGACGAGCTGGTGATGCCGGGCGCTACCCCCGGCCCCGGCCAGATCGTCTATTCCAACGGCTACGGCATCCGGGCGCTGGCGCGGGCCGAGGGCGCCGAGGTCGTCGATCTCGGAATCGCCGCCGACACGGTCGATGCCACCGCGCAAGGTATCCGCCGTGCGCGCGAGGCAAGCGCGGATATCCTGATCACCCTGGGCGGCGCCTCGGTCGGCGACCATGACCTCGTCAAGCGGTCGCTGGAGGCCGAGGGGACGGCCATGGCGTTCTGGCGCATAGCGATGCGGCCGGGCAAGCCGATGATGCACGGCAGGCTGGGCACGATGCGGGTGATCGGCCTGCCCGGCAATCCGGTCTCCTCCTATGTCTGCGGCTTCCTGTTTCTGGTGCCGTTGATTCGTGCGCTATCGGGCTGCGACACCATCCATCATCCGCGCGAAAGCGCCTTGCTGGGCCGCGATCTCGCCGCCAACGACCAGCGCGAAGACTATCTTCGGGCACGGCTCGAAGCGCGCGCGGACGGCACGCTGATGGCGGTGCCGGTGAGCCACCAGGATTCATCGCTGCTCGGGAATCTCGCTGCGGCGCGGGCACTTGTGATACGTCCGCCGTTCGCGCCGGCTGCCGCAAAGGGTTCGCGCTGCGAACTGCTCCGGCTGCCCGAATGATGCCCTGAACGGCGCCTTTAAGGGCGTTTTGGGCCGAAGCCGCAATGCGTTCACCTGAAATTAAGTGGTTGCGGAACACATATCGAACATATAGTGTCCGTTCATGATTTGTTTCGACTGCTAGTGTCCAGGGTTGGGAGTTTTAGGGACTCCCGCGATGGACCCTGACGCTTCGGGACCGAAAGACTGTGCCAACCGGGGGATTGCTCGCGATGCTTACGCGCAAACAGTATGAACTTCTGCGTTTCATCAATGAACGGCTGAAAGAGGCCGGCGTACCGCCCTCCTTTGACGAGATGAAGGACGCGCTCGACCTGCGCTCGAAATCCGGAATCCACCGCCTCATTACGGCGCTGGAGGAGCGCGGCTTCATCCGCCGGCTGCCCAACCGCGCCCGCGCCATCGAAGTCATCAAGCTGCCGGAGCTTGCTGCCGCCGGCAACGGCCGCCGCGGCTTCACGCCGAGCGTCATCGAAGGCACGCTCGGCAAGCGCTCGGTGAGCGTGCCGGCTTCCGAGGATGACGGCAACCGCCCGGTCGCCGTCCCCGTGATGGGCCGGATCGCCGCCGGTACGCCGATCGAGGCGCTGCAGACCCGCAGCCACACCATCAGCGTGCCGCCTGACATGCTCGGCTCCGGCGAGCATTACGCGCTCGAAGTCCGCGGCGATTCCATGGTCGACGCCGGGATTCTCGACGGCGACATGGCGCTGATCCAGCGTAACGAGACCGCCGACACCGGCGATATCGTGGTGGCGCTGATCGACGAGGAGGAAGCCACGCTGAAGCGCTTCCGCCGCCGCGGCGCCTCGATTGCGCTGGAGCCGGCCAATGCCTCCTACGAAGTCCGCATCCTGCCGCCGAACCGGGTCCGGATTCAGGGCAAGCTGATCGGCCTGTACCGGAAGTATTGAACTGTCGGATTGCAGACACGACGGCGACGACACCCCGCCCCGGCCTTCGGCCGGGGTTTTTTGTGGCGCGGCCGGAACCAAGCCGCGTTAGCGCGTTTGTGATTTAGGCGCAGCGCGCCAGTCGCAGAATTGCCCAGAAACAAGAAAAGGCTCTGCGCCATGTCCACTCTGATAGAGGCTTGTGCCTCCTTCGAGACACGGGTCAGCTATCTCAAACGAGGGAGCCATCCGATGTGTGACT
Organism: Bradyrhizobium sp. AZCC 1610; assembly: GCF_036924515.1. Classification (NCBI taxonomy): domain Bacteria; kingdom Pseudomonadati; phylum Pseudomonadota; class Alphaproteobacteria; order Hyphomicrobiales; family Nitrobacteraceae; genus Bradyrhizobium; species Bradyrhizobium sp. AZCC 1610. Next base: position 3,539,849 of record NZ_JAZHRR010000001.1, read on the forward strand.
ATAGCCTGCATGCTGTGGCAACGCGGCCTGCCCAGGTCGGCGAGACGCTGATCACCACGACCTTCCGCGGTACATCGACCCGCGGCTTTGCGTCGGAACGCGAGCCAGCAGTGGCGGTCTGCATGCTTCCCGGCACCGAGCTGGCGTTCGCCGAGGACGTCAAATACGATAACCGGTGGATCTGGACGCGAACCACCGACTGGCGGGTCGGCAAGTTTAACCAGATCGAACCCGAAGTATCCGACCGTCACCATGACGCGATCGAATTTCCTGACGGAAGCCATGTGCTGGTGACGCAGCTCTGCGAAGGCCAGCGCGCGACTGTGCTGCAATTGCCGGTGACCGAGGGCGAACGTGCACCGAAGGTGACGGAAGCGCCGCCGGCCGAATCCATCGTGACCGGATAAACGCAAACGCGAACGCGATCCGCCGGTTTAGGCCGGCGGATCGTGGTAATGTAATTTTTTCAGAACTCGGCGCCGAGGGGCAGTCGGTGGTCAACAAGGTTACATGGCAAAAGGCCGGACGCGTCACCGAGCCCGGACGATACATGTTCAGGTACGGCTGGCTCACCATCACGGCCGAGGATCTCGCGATCTGGCGGCAATTCCCCGAGGCGTCGTTCACGCTGGTCAATTTGCCATCGGAGCCCGACGCGCCTGAGGAGTTTCATCTGGGCGCCTTCGAAATACCCGCCAGCCCGACGGTCGACGAGCACTGATGTTCCTCTATTCCTCCGCCTGAAGGTCGGCCTCGGCCGGCGTCGCATCGACGGCGCGCGGCGGCACGACACGCGGCGCAAGCACGGTGGCGTCGGCCTCGCGCTCGTCGGCTGCGGCCGGCGACCACGGGCGGTCGATCCCCCTGGGCTTGGCTGCCTCGACGACAAATCCCTCACGGCCTCGCCGCAACGCCATTGCGCCCTGCCGCCGCAACCGGTCGGCATCGATGACGGAAGCCGCGCATGAAGCGGGCGCCTGCCGCAGCGTCACGATGAGCGCCGCGCGCTCGCAATCGTCCGAAAGCGCCTCGGGCTTGAGCGCCTGCGCGATAAGGCCGCCGGCGGATTGCGTTACGCAGCCAAGGTCGTCGCATGAGACGCCTGCGGTGAGCGATGCGTCAGCGGCCGTACGCGCGTCCGCGTCCGCCGCCAGCCACTCCTTCAGGAGGAAGGCATCCCGGGAGCCCTTCGCCGCATGCATCAGATGCAGCCTTCCATCCTGGCCGCGGACGGCGACATTGCGACCATCGGCGGAGATCAGGATGTCCGGCAGCGGCGCCCTCGCCGCCCATAGTGCCGCTGATAGCACCAGCACCGCGCCCGACCAGCGCAGCGGCGTGCGCAACAGGCCGAGCAGGATGATGCCGAGACTGGCCGCAATCAGCGGGCCGATGCCGAACGCCGGCACCCGCCCGACCGCGCCGGGCAGCGCCGCGACCCATTGCGTCACCGCAATCATCCAGTCGATGCCGATGCCCATGATCGCCCAGAACAGGCGATCGAAGCCGAACGGCATCGCGACGAGGCCGAGCAAGCCCGCCGGCATCACGACCGCGGAGACGACCGGCATCGCCGCGAGATTGGCCAGCACGCCGTAAGGCGTGACCCGGTGAAAGTGAAAGGCCGCGTAAGGCATGGTCGCGAGCCCCGCCACCAGCGAGGCCAGCAGCAGCATCGCGATCTCACGGCCGCCCCACAGCGCCACGCGGGCGGTTGCGGTATGGTCAGGCGTCGCGAACAGGCGCGGCAAGCCGATCTGCACCAGCGCCACCAGCCCGAGCGTGGCAGCAAACGACATCTGAAAACTGGGATGCACCAGCGCTTCCGGCGCGACCGTCAGCACGATCAGGGCCGCGACCGCGAGCGTGCGAAACGTAATCGCCCGACGATCGACCATGACAGCGATCAGCACCACGGCCGTCATGAAGAACGAGCGTTGCGTCGCCACTTCCGCCCCCGACAGCAGCAGATAGAACGCGGCGGCGAGGAACGCAGCCGCCGCCGACCATTTCTTGATGGCGTAGCCGACGGTGAGCGCGGGAAACAGCGCGAGCAGCGCCCGCACCGCAAAGAACACGACGCCGGCGACGACAGCCATATGATAGCCGGAGATCGACAGCACATGGCCGAGACCTGAGATGAACATGGCGTCGTTCACCGGCGGCGAGATCGCGTCGCGCCGCCCGGTCAATAGCGCAGTGGCGATCGCGCGCTTGTCACCTTCCAGAGTGGTCCTGATCCGCGCGTCGATCGTGTCGCGCAGCCCCTGCATGAACGCGGAATAGCGCAGGCGTAGCCCGCCGCCGGTGGCGGGCGGCTCGGCGGTCTTGATCGCGCCCATCACGAAGCCCGAGGCGCCGATGCCGGCAAAGAACATATCGCGGCTGAAATCGTAGCTGCCCGGCCGCACCGGCGTGAGCGGCGGCAACAGCCGCGCCTTCAGCTCGACGAAGCTGCCGACCGCGGGCGCGGTGCCCTTCTTCACCGACAGCCGGACGCGATCGAGCTTCGTCGTCCCGCGTGCGCTTTCCATGGTGATGACGCGCAGGACAAAGCGGTCGGTGCGCTCGCGAATGTCGCGGGTTTCGACGAAGCCGGTCAGCGCCACCGAAAACATCGGCCGCGCCAGCACGCCATGCGCAATCCGCGCTGTCTTCCATGTCGCGATCGCAAAGCCCGCTGCAACCGCTGCGATCATCACGGCGACGGGAAAGAATTTCTGCCGCCGCAACAGGACCGCGACCGCGCATAGCGCGATGGCGACGACGCCGGCCACAGACAATACCGGCTCGTGATCGGCGGCGAAGTAAAAGGCAATGCCGGTGCCGAACGCGACGGGCACCCAGGGCAGCAGGCGCCCGGCGCCGGCTTCCGCACGCGCCCATGCGCGCAGGGTTTCGAGCAGCGGCGGCCAGAACGCGGGGCGAGACGGGACAAGGCCGCCGACGGGCACGGCGGCGCGCGGCGGCCAAGTCCCGGCATAGCCACGCTTCCGGCCCGATGTGTCACCCTGCTCCGCCACCGAGCCTACACCTTACGATCCCGTAGAGATCGCAAGACTACCGGACGGTGTATTTGAGCTGCTAGCAGAACAGAAGCAGAAACCTGAAGAAATGCACGGCGCCAGCGGCCCCACAAAGCAATTAATCCGCAGTGGAAAACTGCCGCTAAGTCAGCCCAACTGCATTTTTCGACTCGTCAAAGCGTGCTCGTTCTCTGAACTTCGAGGCTGGTTGCGGAGCACGACGTGAGCCAGTTTTCTTGCACGCTTCTGCTTGTGACGGCTCTGATGCTTACGGCATGCTTCGGAGTAGCGGCTTGGCGCATCTCCGGTGGCGCATCGGAAGTCACCGGGAGCATTCCGCCGCCATTGATCGACCTGCGTTGATGCGTTGAGACTGTTAGGCAGAGCGGAGGCAGAAACCTGAGGAAACGCGCCGCCATCCGCGCTACACTCGCGGCCATGAAGCTAGCCGCCTGCCTTTCATTTGCCGTCATGATGACCGCCTTGGCTTCCACCGCCGAGGCGGCCGAGCAATGCCGCTTCATCGAGGCGCGGCCCGAGCGCGAGGCGTGTTACCAGCGCCAGGAGACTGCGCGGGCCGCCCGGCAGAAAGCCAACGATATCAGACAGGCCGCAGAGCAAAAGCCCTACGAGCCTATGGCGCAGGAAGATGCCGAACTCGCCAAGTCGCTGCGCGGCATTTGCCGGGGCTGCTAGGCGGCCGGCGCCACCAATCCCGGCAGCCCACCGCCCGGAAAGCGCGCTTGAAAGCGCTCTTGCAAGTGCGCCGCAGCAGGATGCACACTGTGTGCGCTTGACGAGGTGTCAACGTCTACGGCTCTCGGCCCAACTGGAATTCTTAGTTGCGCTCAGAACGAGAGGAGCATGACGCCATGCGAGAAATCGAAATCCACGACTACGCACGGCAGTTACTGGAAGCACATGGCGCCAAGGCCATTGCGGAAGCCGCCCAGAACGCCATCGAACTCGAGGCAAAAGGCGAGGTCGAACTGGCCAGAACCTGGCGGCATATCGAAGACGCGATGAAGCTCATGCGCGGGCCGCACCAAAGCTGAAGCTGCCGGCGTGGCCAGGTAGGACCTGGAGCAGGTTCCGTCGCAATCCACCTGGTCGCGGCTGAAGGGCAACCTGACCTCCAAGATGCGGCTCTCCATAACAGGAGTGAAGCCATGTTTCCGAAGTGTGCGACAGCCGAAGACCTCGTGAAGGCGATCACGGACGAGAAGGTGCAGATGATCGATCTGCGCTTCACCGACTTGCCGGGGGTGTGGCAGCATTTTTCCGTCCCGCCGGGTGCAGCTAGTGTCGATGCTCTCAGCGAAGGCATTGGATTCGACGGCTCGTCCATCCGCGGCTTCCAGGAAATTCAGGAAAGCGACATGCTGGTCGTGCCGGACCCGACCACGGCCTTCCTCGACCCGTATTCGCCTGCATCGACCCTCGTCCTGGTTTGCAACATCAGGGACCCCGTGACCGGTCAACCCTATAGCCGTGACGCCCGTTACATCGCCCAGAAGGCTGAAACCAACCTCAAGGGCACTGGCCTCGCCGATACGAGTTACTTCGGCCCGGAGGCGGAGTTCTTCGTGTTCGACGACGTGCGCTATGGACAGGACATCAATTACGCCTTCCACGAAATCGATTCCAGCGAAGGCAGTTGGAATACTGGCAAGGAGGAAGCGCCGAATCTGGGCCACAAGCCGCGCCCGAAGGAGGGATATTTTCCCGTTCCCCCGACCGACAGCATGCAGGCTCTCCGCACCGAAATGGTGCTGACGATGGAACAGCTGGGCATCCAGATCGAAGCCCATCACCATGAAGTCGCGACCGGCGGCCAGAACGAGATCGACATGCGCTTCACCACGCTCACCCGCATGGCGGACAATCTGATGATCTACAAATACGTGGTGAAGAACACCGCCCGCGAGCACGGCAAGACCGCAACGTTCATGCCGAAGCCGCTGTTCGAGGACAACGCCTCGGGGATGCACGTTCACCAGTCCCTGTGGAAGGGCGAGACCAATCTGTTCTATGACAAGGCTGATTACGCCGAGCTGAGCGAGATGGGCCGTTACTACATCGGCGGGCTCCTTACCCACGCCTGGGCGTTATGCGGGCTTTGCGCCCCCACCACCAACTCCTATCGGCGCCTGGTGCCAGGCTATGAGGCTCCGATCAATCTGGTCTATTCCCAGCGCAACCGCTCAGCCTGCTGCCGTATTCCGATGTATTCGCCGAACCCGCGGGCAAAGCGCGTCGAGTTTCGCTCGCCGGATCCCTCCTGCAACCCCTATCTCGCGTTCGCCGCGATGCTGATGGCCGGCCTTGACGGCATCAACAGCCGGATCGATCCGGGCAGCCCGATCGACAAGAACCTCTATGACCTGCCGCCCGCCGAGGCAAAGGACGTGAAGTCGACACCTGGATCGCTGGATCAGGCGCTTGACGCGCTCGAGCGCGATCACGCCTTCCTACTCCGCGGCGATGTGTTCACCGGCGACGTGATCGAGACTTGGCTCGACTACAAGCGCAAGAAAGAAATCGATCCTATCCGGCTGCGCCCTCATCCATACGAGTTCCACTTGTATTACGACATCTAGCTAGCTGCGACCGCGTTAGCTGACGCGTGACCGGCCCTACGGCTCAATCAGCGGCGTCTTCGACGACACGTGGTGGCTGACGATTTTCCATTCGCCGCCTTCGCGAATGATGACCCAGGTGATTTTCACCGTCAGGGGTTCAGCATCCTCTTCGACGACAAAAGACGCCGTGCCCGCGACGTTGATCAGGTCGGGAGCGGCATGCGCAGTCCTGACGTCGGTGAACTTGACCGTCGGGGAATGCCATCTCGGCAACGCGTCGAAATAAGCGGCAACGCCGTCATTGCCGCGATACAGGTTTGGATTCGAGCCGAAGAAGAACGCGTTCCTCGAATAGAGCGACGCAAGCGCGCTGGCGTCCAGGTTGCTGAACGCCGTCGCCCATTTTCCCATGATGCCGGACACGATGTCGTCGGTTGCGCTGCGTTCGGATGATCCCATCGCCGGACCTCAGCCCTTCCCGCCGACTTCCTTCGCAAAGGTGTCGCGCAGGCCGATGGTGCGGTTGAACACGGGCTTGCCGGGCATCGAATCCTTGTCGCCCACGAAATAGCCCTGCCGTTCGAACTGCATCACCTCGCCGGAATTATCGGCGGCAACCGAAGGCTCGATCCGCGCGTTGGGCAGGATTTCCAGCGACTCCGGATTGAGGTCGGCGGCGAAATTCGCGGCGTTCGGGCTGGGATTCGCGAACAGCTGATTGTAGACGCGGATTTCCGCCGGCACCGACTGCGCGGCCGATAGCCAGTGCATGGTCGCCTTGACCTTGCGGCCGTCAGGCGCGTTGCCGCCCTTGGTCGCGGGATCGTAGGTGCAGCGCAGTTCGACGACTTCGCCGGCGTCGTTCTTGATAACGCCGGTGCATTTGATGAAATAGGCGTAACGCAACCGCACTTCGTTGCCCGGCGACAGGCGGAAGAACTTTTTCGGCGGGTTCTCCATGAAATCGTCGCGCTCGATATAGAGCTCGCGGCCGAACGAAATTTTTCGCGTACCGGCCGAGGGATCGTCGGGATGGTTGACGGCCTCGAGCTCCTCGATCTCTCCTTCCGGATAATTCTCGATCACGACTTTCAACGGCCGCAACACCGCCATGCGTCGCTGCGCTGATTTGTTGAGGTGTTCGCGAATGCAGAACTCCAGCATGCCGACGTCGACCACGCTGTTGGCCTTTGCGACGCCGATGCGCTTGACGAATTCGCGCACCGCCGCCGGCGGCACGCCGCGCCGCTTCAGCCCGGCGATGGTCGGCATGCGCGGATCGTCCCAGCCGGAAACGTGGCCGTCGCGGACGAGTTGCGTCAGCACGCGCTTCGACAGCAGCGTGTAGGTGAGGTTGAGGCGGGCGAATTCGTACTGGCGCGGTTTTGACGGCACCGGCAGCTTGTCGAGCAGCCATTCATAGAGCGGTCGGTGGTCCTCGAACTCCAGCGTGCAGATCGAATGCGTGATGCCTTCGATGGCGTCCGACTGGCCGTGCGCATAATCGTAGCTCGGATAGATCGACCATTTGGCGCCGGTGCGCGGGTGCTCGGCATGCAGGATGCGATAGAGCACGGGGTCGCGCAGGTTAATGTTGCCGGCGGCCATGTCGATCCTGGCGCGCAGCACGCGCGTGCCGTTCGGGAATTCACCCGCCTTCATGCGCCTGAAGAGGTCGAGGTTTTCCTCCACCGTCCGGTCGCGGAACGGCGAATTCTTGCCGGGTTCCGTCAGCGTGCCGCGGTTGATGCGGATTTCCTCCTGCGACTGGTCGTCGACATAGGCACAGCCGGCCTTGATCAGGCCCTCGGCCCAGTCGTACAGGCGGTCGAAATAGTCAGAGGCGTAATAGAGATCGGTTCCCCAGTCATAGCCGAGCCAGTGCACGTCGGCCTGGATGGAATCGATATATTCCTGCTCTTCCTTGGTCGGATTGGTGTCGTCGAAGCGCAGGTGGCACTTGCCGGCAAATTCCTGCGCGATGCCGAAATTCAGGGCAATCGACTTGGCATGGCCGATGTGCAGATAGCCGTTCGGCTCCGGCGGGAATCGGGTCACGATCCGGCTGTGTTTCTTGGAAGAAAGATCGGCCTGCACGATGTCGCGGATGAAATCGCGCCCTGCCTCTGCCGCTACCGGTTCTGTGGTCATCCTGAGTTCCTGTTAGGGATTGGCGAACCTTCTGCCAAATTCGCCCCTGTGAGCCAAGCCCGCATTGCCGATAGCGAGGCTTTAGTTATGCACCGTTCCTGCTATACACCACGGCCGTTCATGCATAGGCCCCGCCCCGGTAATGACTGATTCCGTCGTCACACGCTTCGCCCCCTCGCCCACCGGCTTCCTCCATATCGGAGGCGCCCGGACCGCGCTGTTCAACTGGCTCTACGCCAAGAAAGCCGGCGGCAAGATGCTGCTGCGGATCGAGGACACCGACCGCGAACGCTCCACGGAGCCCGCCATTGCCGCCATTCTCGACGGGCTGAAGTGGCTGGAGCTCGATTGGGACGGCGACGTCATCTACCAGTTCAGCCGCGCTGCCCGCCACCGCGAGGTCGCCGAGCAATTGCTGGCCAGCGGCTGGGCTTACCGCTGCTACGCCACCGCGGAGGAACTGACGGCGATGCGCGAGAAGGCGCGCGCCGAGGGCCGTACCCGCCTCTATGACGGGATGTGGCGGGACCGCGATCCCTCCGAGACGCCGGCCGGCATGAAGCCCACCATCCGCCTGAAGGCACCGCAGACCGGCGAGACCGTAATCGAGGACCAGGTCCAGGGTCGCGTGGTCTGGCAGAACGAGAACCTCGACGATCTCGTACTGCTGCGTGGCGACGGCAACCCGACCTACATGCTGGCTGTCGTGGTCGACGACCATGACATGGGCGTCACCCACGTCATCCGCGGCGACGACCATCTGATCAACGCCGCGCGGCAGAAGCAGATCTACGATGCACTCGGCTGGGATATCCCGAACATGTCCCACATCCCCCTCATCCACGGGCCCGATGGTTCGAAGCTCTCGAAGCGCCACGGCGCGCTCGGCGTCGACGCTTACCGCGCGATGGGATATCTGCCGGCGGCGCTGCGCAATTACCTGGTCCGGCTCGGCTGGAGCCATGGCGACCAGGAAATCTTCTCGACGCAGGAAATGATCGACGCGTTCGATCTGCCCGCGATCGGGCGCTCCGCGGCGCGGTTCGATTTCGCCAAGCTGGAGAACCTCAACGGCCACTACATCCGCCAGGCTGATGACCGCGAGCTGGTGTCCCAGTTTGAGAGCGTGCTGGATTACGTCCCCGAAGGCGCCGAACTGAAGGCAAAACTCAACGACACCACCCGCGCGCAATTGCTGCGGGCGATGCCGAGCCTGAAGGAGCGCGCCAAGACACTGATCGAGCTGATATCGGGCGCCTACTTCATCTTCGCCGACCGTCCGCTTGAGATCGAGCCGAAGGCCGGCGCCCTGCTGACGCCGGAGACCCGGGCGCTGATCGGAAAACTCCGGACGGCGCTCGAGGCCGTCACCGACTGGCGCACCGAGACCACGGAAGCCGCGATGCGAAATTTCGCAGAGCAGAACAATCTCAAGCTCGGCGCCGTCGCGCAGCCACTCCGGGTGGCGCTGACCGGACGCACGACTTCACCGGGAATTTTCGACGTTTTGGCGGTACTGGGACGGGAGGAATGCCTGGCCCGCCTCGCCGATCAGGCGGCCAGTTAAGCCCCTACCATATGGGGGGCCGGGGCCATCTTGCAGTGCACAGGGCAATAAGCTACGCCTTTGGCGCCGCATCCAGACAACCCGGCTTCCCTTGCTGCCACCGCGAAATGGCACCAGGGTCGGCGCGGTTTTTCGTAACGATTTCATCGGGGATTCACGATGGACGCAAAATCCAGCAACAAGACTGCAACGCTTACGGTAGGTAACAAGACCTACGATTTCCCGATCCTCAGCGGCACGGTTGGGCCCGATGTCATCGACATCGCCAAACTTTACGCCCAGGCCGGGATGTTCACCTACGACCCCGGTTTCACCTCCACCGGCAGCTGCCAGTCGAAGATCACCTATATCGATGGCGATGCCGGCATTCTCGAATACCGCGGATACCCAATCGAGCAGCTCGCCGAGAAAGGCGACTTCCTTGAGACCTGCTACCTCCTGCTCTACGGGGAGCTCCCGACCCCCGCCCAGAAGCAGGATTTCGACCACCGCGTGATCCACCACACCATGGTTCACGAGCAGATGGCCCGCTTCTTCCAGGGTTTTCGCCGCGACGCCCATCCGATGGCGATCATGGTCGCCGCCGTCGGCGCGCTCGCCGCGTTCTATCACGATAGCACCGACATCAACGATCCGAAGCAGCGCATGATCGCCTCGATGCGCATGATCGCGAAGGTCCCGACGCTGGCCGCGATGGCCTTCAAATACACCATCGGCCAGCCCTTCATGTATCCGAAGAACTCGCTCTCCTTTGCCGAGAACTTCCTGCACATGTGCTTCGCGGTGCCCTGCGAGGACTACAAGATCAATCCGGTGCTGGCTGACGCGCTCGACAAGATCTTCATCCTGCACGCCGACCACGAGCAGAACGCCTCGACCTCGACGGTGCGTATCGCCGGCTCTTCCGGCGCCAACCCGTTCGCCTGCATCGCCGCCGGCATCGCCTGCCTGTGGGGTCCGGCGCATGGCGGCGCCAACGAAGCAGCCCTTGCGATGCTCGCCGAAATTGGTTCGGTCGACAAGATTCCGGAATTCATCGCCAAGGTGAAGGACAAGAACAGCGAAGTCCGCCTGATGGGCTTCGGTCATCGCGTCTACAAGAACTACGATCCGCGCGCCAAGATCATGCAGAAGATGTGTCACGCCGTGCTGGCCGAGACCGGCCACGGCAACGATCCGATGCTGAACGTTGCGATGGAACTGGAAAGGATCGCGCTCTCCGACCAGTACTTCATCGACCGCAAGCTCTATCCGAACGTCGATTTCTATTCGGGCATCACACTGAAGGCGATGGGCTTCCCGACCTCGATGTTCACCGTGCTGTTCGCGGTCGCCCGCACCGTCGGCTGGATCAGCCAGTGGAGCGAGATGATCGAGGACCCGCATCAGAAGATCGGCCGTCCGCGCCAGCTCTACACCGGCGTTGCGCGCCGCGATTACGTCGAGATGGCGAATCGCAAGTAAGCGCCGATCGCACGACAATTCGGAAAAGCCGGATGCGATCGTCGCGTCCGGCTTTTTTTCTTGTTGCTACCCTCTACCCCCGCCGCGCCTGCCACATCGTCGCCAGCACGATATCGGCGGCACGGGCACTCGGCGGCTGGTTGCCGGTCGACATGATCCCATCGATCTTTCCGAAAGCCTCCAGTTGCCTTCGACGCTGGTCGCTGTCGCTCAACACCTCACGGAGCGCGGTTGCGAGCTTTTCCGGGGTGCAGTCTTCCTGCAGGAATTCGGGAATGACGTTCTCGCCGATCACGAGATTGGCCAGTATCACCGAGTTCACCTTGATGGCGCGCCGCAGGATCCAGGCTTCCATGGCGCCGACCCGGTAGCCCGTCACCATCGGCACGCCGGCCAGTGCCAGTTCGAGCGTTACCGTACCGGATTTGGCTAGCGCCGCATGGGCGATCCGAAAGGCCGCCCGTTTGTCCTGCTCGCCGATCACGACCTGGGGCTGCACCGGCCAGCCCTTCACCGCGTCGACGACCGCTTCCTGCAGATGCGGCATGGTCGGCAGCATGAGCTCGAACGCAACGCCCTGCTCCTGCAGCCGAGCCACCGCCTGGCCGAACACCGCCATGTGGTGGCGAATTTCGCTGCCCCGGCTTCCCGGCAGCACGAGCAGCACCGGCGGCGATTGCGCCCGCCGCGCAGCTTCATCGGCGTTCGGGCGCAGCGAAGACAATTGCTCGGTCAGGGGGTGGCCGACATAGGTGCATGGCGGCCCGTGCAGCCTGCGATAGGCGTCGGGCTCGAACGGCAGCAGCGCCAGCACGTGATCGACATATTTCAGCATCGCGCGCGCCCGCCCGGGCCGCCACGCCCAGACCGAGGGCGACACATAGTCGACGATCGGCAGCCTGGGATCCTTGGCGCGAACGCGCTTCGCCACGCGGTGGGTGAAGTCCGGGCTGTCGATGATGACGAGAATATCCGGCGCCGCTTCCGTTACCGCAATGGCCGTTTCCTTGATCAGCCCGAGGATCTTCGGCAGTTCCTTGACGACGGCGGCGAGCCCGATGATCGAGAGCTCTTCGATCGGAAACAGCGACTCCAGGCCCTCGCGCGCCATCGCGCGGCCGCCGATGCCTTCGAACTGCACCGCGTCGCCAAGGCGCTGGCGCAGCACTTTCATCAGGTTGGCGCCGAGGCGATCGCCGGACTCTTCCGTCGCGATCAGAAATACCCTCCGCTCCATCCCAGCGGTGGCGCGAGACGGCGTCACGCTGATAAGCCCTGGATGAACAGGCCGGCGCTGTCAGCGGCCTCGATCATGGCTTGCGCCTCCGCGGCAATCGTATGGCCGGCGATCACGGCGATGCCGGCAAGCCCGGCCCGGGCTGCGCCCTCGATGGTTTTGGCGCCCACGGCCGGCAGGTCGAAGCGCAAATCCTGGCCGCTCTTCGGCGCCTTCACCAGCACGCCGCGGCCGGATTTGGCGCGAATGCGCCCGGCCTCGCGCAGCCGCGCCACGCGCGCCAAAAGCCCGTCGGTGCCCTCGATGTCCTCGACCGCCACCACATGCCCGTCGATCACGACCACGGCCTGGCCGATGTCGAAGGGCCCAAGCGCGCCGAGCACCTCCCGCCCCTTGGCGATGTCAGCGGCGGCAGCGGAATCGGGCTTAGCGCGGGCAATGCTTCCCTCCGGCATCAGAATATCGGGGGCGACATCCCTGATGCCGACCATCCGAAAACCGTCCTGTTCGAGGATGCGGCCGATCCCCGACAACAGATGATCGTCGCCGCCGCGAAACGCGGCCCAGACGCGGCCGAGGACGCGGATCGTTCCCCAGTCGAGCCTGATTTCCGACAGCGCCGGGCGCAGCAGCGTGCCGATGAAGATCAGATCGCGGCAGCCCTCGCTGCGGAACAGTTTTGTGGCGCGACCGAGTTGCCCGACCGAGATCCAGTGATGGCGGAAGCGCTCGACGCGCGCCGGATCACAGGCGCCGCGGAGCGCGAACAGCACCGGCGCGATCCCCCGTGCGGCAAGCGACTCCGCCACCGCGAACGGCATCGCGCCACCGCCGGCGATAACGCCGACTGGTGATGAAATGTCAGAAGCCGCGGAAATCATGGCTGCGGCGATCCCGTCATCAATGCTTGTTGCCGTCGTCGGCAGGAAGGCAGAGCGCGCGATGCTTGCCTTGCTCGATGAAGGCGAGGATTTCGGCGATCGCCGGATCCTCTCCGGCGAGCTCCTGCACCGCATTCAGCCGCTCGGCAAAGATACCGGGGCCGTGAAACAGCTTTTGGTAGAACGCACGAACCTTGGCGATTCGCTCCTTGGTGAACTTGCGGCGTTTCATGCCGATGATGTTCAGTCCTTCGAGGCTTGCATATTGTCCATTGGCGAGGCCGAACGGAATGACGTCGCCGCGCACGCCGCACACGCCGCCCACCATCACCTGCGGCCCGATCCGCGTGAACTGGTGCACGGCCGACAGCCCGCCGATGAAAACGAAATCGCCGATCTCGCAGTGACCGCCGAGCGTTGCCGATGTGGCGAAAACCACATCGTCGCCGACCTGGCAATCGTGCCCGACATGGCTGCAATTCATGAAGTAGCCGCGCTCGCCGACCCGCGTCACGCCGCCGCCGCCAACCGTTCCGGCATTCATGGTCACGGACTCGCGGATCGTGCAGCCCGCGCCGATCTCCAGCCGGGTCAGTTCGCCCTTGTAGCTCAGCGATTGCGGCGGCGTGCCGAGCGAGACGAACGGATAGATCGTGCAGCCGGCTCCGATCGTGGTCTGCGCGGTGACATGAACATGCGCGATCAGCTTGCAGTTGGCGCCGATAACGACGTTGCGGCCGATAATGCAATAGGGACCGATTGTCGTCCCCTCGCCGATCACAGCGCCATCCTCAACCCGCGCGGTTGGATCGATCGTACCCATCAAGCAGCCCAGCCCATCGATGCACGCGAATATCGCGCGTTTTCCGGTGGTTAGCGCGGCATCCGAATGGTGTCCAGTGACGTATCGTTACGTCATGTTGCGGCACGCTGGTATCAAGAATGTCATCAGGTCATGCTGCCGGGCAGGAAGCAGCGGATCGAAATCCCGACCGTGCCCCACATCGGCCATACCAGGGTCCGGCCGGCGCGATTTGGTTCAGTGATCACAGCATCGTCGGGGACGTCGATCCATTCGCCATGGAGCCGCACCCGGTAATGACCGTCCTTCGATTCCCAATCCACGTCGGCGACAGCGGAGCCGTCGGCGTCGGAGCAGCATGGCCCCTTTCCGCTTCTGAGGCTGTCGAACCAGGACTTTAGCGGAGAGTTGGCGTAGCGGCCATCATCTCGGGCGGTTGCAACCCCGACGAGAGCAGCGGTTGACGCTATCAGCGCTACGGCGATTCTGAGAGATTTCATGCGGCCCGTCTCAGCAACCACAATTACCCACCGGCCTACAAACCCTGTCGGGAAGCTGAAGTTCCCTCGCGTCCAGCGAATATTATGTGCATTGATCGGAGATCACACGGCCGCCTCCCGCGCAGGCACCTGTCCAAGCGAGACCGAATCTAGCTACCGGCCTGCGCGATCCATTCGCCAGGCTGCACCCGCGTAACCAGGACAGCCGGCCCCGAGTTGCTGATCTTGTAGACGAGCGCCTCGCCTTCGCGGATATCGGAAAACTCCTTTCCGAAGGCGTCGGCGACGTTGGTCTTGTGCGTGACCGCCAGGTTATTGGCGCCGGCTTTCGGAGGCGCATTGACGAGATCGCGCACGGCGCGGCCGGCCTTTGCGTTCTTGCCGTCGGGGTTCGCCATCGCGGACGCGCTGCCAGCGCCGCTGTCGGTCAATGCGTCCACCGGAGAGACGTCCTTGCCGCCGAGCAGCTTGCCGGTTTCAACGGCTCGATTCAGCTGGCTCGTGTAAACTTCGCCGATCGGCACACCCAATTTCTTGAGTGCTGCCCCAAGCTCGCGCGCCAGCGCGCGGCCCTTTTCGCTGAGTTGCCGCTGCGCGGTCATGTCGTCGAATTTGAAGGGGTAGATGTCCTTCTGGCTATCGTCGGTGGCGCCGTGCCGAAACACGATGACGTAGCCGCCGCTCTTGAGGGACGATACGAGACCGCCCAGCTCTGCCGCGTGACTTTGCGGCGACATCAGAAAAATAACGGCCCAGCACGCAATGATCGAAGCAAGCCTGTTCACGAATGCCTCCGTCAAAAACAATATCTGAATACAAATGCGACAATCTAGAAAGAGCGTATGCAGCAAGCCCCGTCAACAACCTTGACGGGTCCATCTGATTAAAAAATCTTCAGAAGTGTGAAAAATATCATCAATCCGTCAGCATCGCGCCGACGTCGGCTTCCGCCACGACCGTACCATTCACCTTGGCGTCGCCGTGAAACCACCACATCGCCTTGCGGCGGCCGATCGAGCGCATGTGGTATTCGATCGTGTCGCCGGGCATCACCGGCTTGCGGAATTTGCACTTGTCGATGGTGAGGAAATAAACCGCGCGCGGCTTCTCGGTGCCCTCGACCGACTTGATGCCGATGACGCCGGCGGTCTGCGCCATGGCCTCGATCATCATCACGCCGGGATAGACCGGGCGGTCGGGAAAGTGGCCGAGAAACGGCGGCTCGTTGAAAGTGACGTTCTTGATGCCGATGCCGCTGTAATCGGTCCGGATCTTGATCACCCGGTCGATCAGCAGCATCGGATAACGGTGCGGGAGCGTCTTGAGTATCTCGTTGATATCCACGAGCTCAAACCTGACCGGTGCCTCCTCCATCACTCCCGCCCTTCGCCTTTCGGATCGGCCGTGCCGCCCTGCACCAGTCGCTCCACTGCAACAATCTCCCTGAACCACTGCTTGGTGGGTTTGGCAAAAAAGCCGCCCCAGCGACCGTTGGGCGGAATGTCGTCCTTGACCCCGCTCATCGCCGTAACCTGGGCGCCGTCGCCGATCTTGAGGTGGTTATTGATGCCCACCTTCGCCCCGAGCGCGACGTTGTCACCGATCGTCAGGCTGCCCGCGAGCCCGATCTGGGCCGCGAGCAGGCAGTGCCTGCCGATGGTCACATTGTGGCCGATCTGGACCTGATTGTCGATTTTGGTGCCCTCGCCGATCACGGTATCCCGCAGGCTGCCGCGGTCGATGGTGGTACCGGCGCCGACCTCGACATCGTTCTGGATCAGGACCCGGCCGGTCTGCGGCACCTTGAGATGGCCGTCGGGGCCGAAGAAGATGAAGCCATAACCGTCCTGCCCGATGCTGCAGGCGGGATGGATCAGCACGTTGTTGCCGATCAGGGCGAACTGGATCGCCGTGCGGGCGCCGACATTGCAGTCGCGGCCGATCTTGACGTCGGCGCCGATCACCGCGCCCGCGCCGATCACGGTGCCGGCGCCGATCTCGACCCTAGGGCCGATCACCGCGAGCGGATCGACGATCACGCCATCCTCCAGATGGGCCGACGGGTCGATGATGGCCGATGGCGCGATGCCGTCATTGTCGAACCAGGATTGCGGACGAAGCGCGTCCGCATGCCACTCGCGCGACAGCTTCACGAAGGCGCGGAACGGCTGGCCGGCCCGCAGCACCGCCACATGGGCGGGCACCTGGGCCTCGAAACGCGGGCTGACCAGGCAGGCGCCGGCCTTGGTCGCCTTGAGCTGATCGGCGTATCTGAGGTTGTCGAAGAATGCCAGATGCATGGGGCCTGCTTCATCGAGCGAAGCCAGGCCCCTGATCACATGACCACCACGAGCGGTGTCGATCAATACCGCTCCCGTCAACGCGGCCAACTCGGCGAGCGTCGAGGAAGGAGGTTGCTTGAAAAATATCGGCTGCGCCATTCCACCCGTCGCAGTCCGGCTAGCATTCACACCAGAGCCGTCGTTCCAGAGAAGCAGAAACGATCTTCTCCTTTGCCTATGCGCTCGGGCGCACCGGTGACCGGTCCGCCCGATAACGCCTTAGAACGATGTGCCGCCGCCAAACTTGAATTCTTGCACGCGGTCGAACTGACCCTTGGTAAGCGGTACCGCATAGTCGAAGCGCAGCGGACCGAACGGCGAAGCCCAGATGATGCCGACGCCCACCGAGGTGCGGACCACATTGCCGTTGTCATACTGCAATCCCAAACAGGTTCCCGGATTGGCCGCAGTCGTTCCCGACGCCTGGGTCGGCGGGACGCAGCCAGGCACGTTGACCTCCCCCGTCTGCGCCCACGACGTCGGTCCCTTGTAGTCGAACAGTCCGCCGGCGTCGGCATAAACCGAGCCCTTGAGCCCGACTTCCTTCGGCAGGAACCAGAACGGCATCTGCAATTCGAACGAAGCGCCCCAGTATTTGGTGCCGCCGAGGGCATCACCCGTGCCGTATGGGTTGATGTCGCGCGGACCGATGCCGTTCGGTGCAAAGCCGCGAACCAGGTTCGGGCCCATCTGGAAGTGATCGAGCATCCGAATTTCGCTGCCGCCGAAACTGTTGAGCATGCCGCCCTGAAGATGGATCAAGCCAACGATGTCGGCGACCAGCGGGGTGTAGTACTTCGCGTCGATCGCCGACTTGATGTACTTCACGTCGCCGCCGACACCGGCGAAGTCCTGCTTCCAGTCGATCAGCAAGCCATCGGTCGGGTTCTTGTTGTTGTCCAGCGTGTTGTAGTTCAGCGAATAGCCGACCGACGAGGTCAGCGCCTTGCCGCTCTGCAGTTCCCTGCGGACCGGCAGCGAGGCTTCGCCGTCGCTATAGCACCACAGGCCGATGCCGGAAGTATCGGTGGCGGTTTGGCCCCCTTCCGTTATCGATCCGCCCGCGGGAGCGCCGACCAGATTCGCAAATGCCGGGCTCGGATTGAAACGCGAGCAACGAGTTCGAGGAATTGTTGTTACAGTTCGCGAGCTGGTTCGGCAGCGAGATCTGCTGCTGATAGATCGAGTAGCGGAGCTGCAGCGCGAGATCTTCCCGCAGGGTAAAGCCGAGCCGCGGGCTGAAGCCCATCGTCTTGGTGCCATAGGAAATATAGCTGTTCGCCAATTGCTCGCGATAGAACAAGTCGAGGCCGAGCGCGACGCGATAGTCGAGCAGATAGGGGTCGACGAACGACAGCGAACCGCCGCGCGCGTACTGACCGTAGGTCACGGCCGCCTTCGCATACAGGCCACGGCCGAGGAAGTTGCGCTCGGAAATGCTGACTTCGGCCAGCGCACCGTCGGTGGTCGAATAGCCGCCCGACACCGAGAAGTCGCCGGTCGACTTCTCTTCGAGATCGACGACCAGGATCACGCGATCGGTCGACGAACCGGGCTCGGTCAGGATCTTCACGCTCTTGAAGAAGTCGAGATTCTTCAGCCGGCGCTCGGCGCGATCGACCAGCGCGCGGTTGTAGGCGTCGCCTTCGGACAGGTCGAACTCGCGGCGAATCACGTAGTCGCGGGTGCGGGTGTTGCCGCGGACGTTGATGCGCTCGATATAGGTTCGCGGGCCCTCATCGACGGCGAACACGATCGAAACGGTGTGCTGTTCGAAATTGCGGTCGCCGCGCGGGCGCACCACTGCGAAGGCGTAGCCGCGCCGCGAGGCCTCGATCTGCATTTCCTCGACGGATTTCTCAAGCGCCTCGGCATTGTAGACCGAGCCGACGCTGACGCGCGAGAAGCTGCGCATCGAGGCGGCATCGAGGGTTGCGATGGAGGTCTGGAAGTCGACGGAGGCCACGCGATATTGCTGCCCCTCCTCGATCTTGAAGGTGACGAGGAAGCCCTTCTTGTCGGGGTCATATTCGGTCAGCGCGGCGATCACCTGCACGTCGGCGTAACCGTTCTTGAGATAGAAACGGCGAATCAGGTCGCGGTCGGCCTCGACCCGGTCGGGATCGTAGACGTCGGCGCCACCGAGGAAGCTCAAGAGGTTGGATTCGCGCGTCTTGATGACGTCCTTGAGGCGATAGGACGAATAGGCGACGTTGCCGACGAACTCGACCGATTTGACGCCGGTCTTGGTGCCTTCGGTGATCGTGAAGATCAGGTCGACGCGATTGTTCGGCTGCTCGATGATTTCAGGGGTCACACGCACGTCATAGCGGCCCGAGCGCCGGTAGATTTCGGCGATGCGCTGGGCGTCCGACTGAACCATCGGGCGCGAGAATGTGCCGCGCGGCTTGGACTGGATTTCAGCCGAAAGCTGCTCGTCCTTGACCTTCTTGTTGCCCTCGAAGGCGATGCGCCCGATCACGGCGTTTTCGACCACGGTCACGACCAACCGGCCGCCCACCTGGTTGATTCGCACGTCCTGGAACAGGCCGGTCTCGATCAACGCCTTCAGGCCGTCGTCGATCTGGGCCTGCCCGAGCCGGCCGCCGGGGCCTGGCTTGAAATAGGAACGGATGGTCTCGACCTCGACGCGCCGGTTCCCCTCAACGGCGATCGACGCCACGGTCTGGGCCGCAGCCGGCACAGACACCAGCGCGCCCGCCATCGGCGCGGCCACCATGATCAGAGCGCCCAGCAGAGCCCCCCGCACTCGCATTCCCAACATCATGCGCAACGCGCCCTCGTCATTGCACTGCCGGCTCGTACCCCTACGAACCGGCAGATTCCCTAAGTTGCATTGCTTGTAGCCAATTTCGACAGGGCGGCAAACCAGACATCGCGGTGCGATTCCATTTTCATTCCAAGACGTTGCCAATGGGCAACGTCACAAAAAAGCCGCTTCTACGATCTCCCGAACAGCCCCCTCAGCCACGGCACCTGATGGAAGTCGTTATAGAAGGCAAACACCATCAGCATCAGGACCAAAACCAGCCCGACGCGGAACCCGTATTCCTGCGATTTTTCCGATAATGGACGCCCCCGGAGCACCTCGGCCGCGTAGAACATAAGGTGGCCGCCATCGAGCAAGGGCACCGGGAACAAATTCAATAGCCCGATCGAAATGGACAGCACCGCCGCCAGATGAAGCAGCGGAATGATTCCCAGTGTGGCCACCTGCCCCGAAATCTGCGCGATCCGAATCGGCCCGCCGATCTGGTCCGCGCTCGCCCGGCCGGTGAAGATGTTGCCGATATAGGCGAGCGTCTGCTCGATGACGAACCAGGTTTCCTTGATTCCCAGCCAAAGTGCGCTCGCCGGATCGACCTTCTCGGTGGTCACTTCGCCCGGCGTCGTCGCGCGGGTGATGCCGAGAATCCCGAGCCGTTGCGTGTTCCCGAAGGGATCCTTCACTTCGCGCAGTTCCGGCGTGCCCTTCAATTCAAGGGTGGAATCACCGCGCTTGACGGTGAAGGTCATGGTCTCGCCGGCGCGAACGCTCACGAATCGCTGCATGTCGGAGAAGCTGCCGATCTTCTTGCCGTCGATCGCGGTGACGACGTCGCCGGCCTGAAAGCCCGCCCGCTCGGCGGCGCTGCTGGCTTCGATCTTGTCGACGCGCGCCGTGGTGCTCGGCTTGCCGAAGAAGGTGAAGAGGCAGGTGAAGATGACGATCGCCAGAATGAAATTCGCGATCGGACCGGCGGCAACGATAGCCGCGCGCGCGCCGACTTTCTTGTGATGGAAACTGCCCGCCCGCTCCTCCTCGGTCATGCCGGCGAGCGCTTCGGCCGAGGCAGGCGTCGAGGCTTCCGATTCGTCGCCGAAGAACTTCACATAGCCGCCGAGCGGGATCGCGGAGATCTTCCAGCGCGTGCCATGGCGGTCATTGAAGCCGGCAAGTTCCGGCCCGAAACCGAGCGAGAACGTCAACACTTTCACGCCCGCCCACCGGGCGACCAGGAAGTGGCCGAGTTCATGGAAGAACACGACGATGGTCAGGACGAACAAAAAGGGAATGATGTAGCCGATGAGCCCATGGCCCAACGTATTGAAACTATTTAGAAAAAAATCCAACATCAGGTTCCCCTCGACAAGAGCCAAAGGCTCCCTCCCCAACCCTCTAGGATGCCTTTAAGGCAATTTGAGGCAATAGGGCGGCGGCTCGATTTCGCGCGTGATGGTCAACGGCAATCGCGTCGTCGGCCGAGCTCAAAGGCGCAAGGTTCCCGGCGCGAATCCAGTCGTTCATTGTGGCTTCGACGAGGCGCGCGATCGACCCGAACTTGATCTGTCCGGCAATAAACGCCGCCACCGCTACCTCATTGGCAGCGTTGAATACCGTGGTCGCACCACGGCCCGTACGTAACGCCTCGTAGGCCAGACGCAAGCCCGGGAACCGCTCGAAATCGGGCGCCTCGAAGGTGAGCTGTCCGATTTTTGCAAGATCCAGCCGGGCCGAGGGGCCGACGATTCGGTCGGGCCATCCAAGACAGTGCGCAATCGGAATGCGCATGTCGGGCGCGCCGAGCTGCGCAACCACGGAGCGATCGGAGAATTCGACCATGCCATGGATGATCGACTGCGGATGCACGAGAACGTCGATTTCGTCGGCGGTCAGCGCGAAGAGATAGGAGGCTTCGATGACTTCGAGGCCCTTGTTCATCATCGAGGCCGAATCGATGGTGATCTTCTGGCCCATGCTCCAGTTCGGATGTTTTAGCGCCTGCGCCAGCGTCGCCTGTTCAATGTCGGTGGCGGCCCAGGTGCGGAACGGGCCGCCGGATGCGGTGATGATCACACGCACCAGTTCCTCGCGGTTGCCTGAGGAAAGCGCCTGAAACAATGCGTTGTGTTCGGAATCGGCCGGTAGGATGCAGGCCCCTGCTTTCGCCGCGCGCTGCATGAAGAAATCGCCGGCACAAACCAGGCATTCCTTGTTGGCGAGCGCAACCGTTGCGCCGCGATCGACCGCCGCCAGCGCGGGCTTAAGCCCGGCGGCACCGCTCACCGCCGCCATCACCCAATCGGCGGGACGCGCGGCGGCCTCGATGATGGCGCTTTCGCCGGCGCCGCATTCGATGCTTGTGCCGGCCAGGGCATCCTTCAATTCGCCGAGCCGCGACGGGTCGGCGATCGCTGCGAATCGTACGCCGAATTCCCTGGCTAGTTTGGCCAGCGCCTCGACATTGGAATTCGCGGTCAGCGCCTCGACAGAATAGCGGTCGCGCGCGCCGCGCAGCAAATCCATGGTGCTGTCGCCGATCGAACCGGTGGCGCCCAGCACGGTGACCGTGCGCGCGGCTGCCGCCACGGCCTTGTTGTTACGCAATGGAACTGCGCTCATCGTTTCACCAGACCATAAGACCGCGGCCGACGCCATCGGCGCCGCCCCGCAGAAAGCCGAAAAGGGCCGCCACGACGACGGCTGCGACAAATCCATCCAGACGGTCCATTAGCCCGCCATGGCCGGGAATGATGTGACTTGAGTCCTTTACGCCAAAACGGCGCTTCACGGCGGATTCGAAGAGATCGCCAAGCTGCGAGACGACCGAAAGAACCCCGGAAAGCATCAATAACGGCCCGATTCTGCCCAGATCGAACGCGGCAAACCCGACCGCCACAGCCAGGCTGGCGGCAAACCCGCCGGCGGCGCCCGCCCAGGTCTTTTTCGGGCTGACGCGCGGCCATAGTTTCGGCCCGCCAATGCCGCGGCCCGCGAAATAGCCGCCGCTATCGGTCACCCATACGATCAGCAGCACGAACATCAGCGCGGCGAATCCCTTTACCGGATCGAGACGCACCAGCACCGAGGAAATCTCGGCCGCCGCAGCGTACAAGAATCCCGCCGCCGCCCAGCCTCGCCGTTCCGGCGCAATCGACACCACCGCAACGAAACCGACCGCCAGCACGACCAGCGCGGCATCGAGCCGGCCGATCGCAAAACAAAGCCCGGCGACCGCAAGCGCGGCCACACCCGGCACCGTCACGCGAGTAGCGCCGG
The DNA here is from genome assembly GCF_036924515.1 of Bradyrhizobium sp. AZCC 1610. Lineage (NCBI taxonomy): Bacteria > Pseudomonadati > Pseudomonadota > Alphaproteobacteria > Hyphomicrobiales > Nitrobacteraceae > Bradyrhizobium > Bradyrhizobium sp. AZCC 1610. The sequence goes on from NZ_JAZHRR010000001.1 coordinate 3,562,462, forward strand.
CGAGACCCACGATCGCGAGCCATTCCACGAACAGGCCAATGGCAGCCAGCGTTACCAGCGCGGTCCAGAGCCAGCCGCCCGCATAGGCGATCGCGACCGCAAGCGGGATCAGCACGGCGGCTACGGCGATGCGCATCATGAGGTTGCGCGAATCGGGTTGGCCCGCCGCAGGCGCGGCTTCGGGTTCGGTCACGATCCGGTTTTCGCGGCCAGACCGCCGAAACGGCGTTCCCGCCTGGCATATTCGGCAATGGCGCTTTCGAGCGCGGCCTTGTCGAAATCCGGCCAGTGGATCGGCACGAACACGAGTTCGCTATAGGCCGCCTGCCACATCAGAAAGTTCGACAGCCGCTGCTCGCCGCTGGTGCGGATGATCAGGTCGGGATCGGGAATGTCTGGCGCATCGAGATAGCGGCCGAGCGCATCGGCGTCGATCGATGCCGGATCGCGCTTGCCCTCCGCCACTTCGCGCGCCAGCCGTTGGGCGGCGCCGGCGATTTCCTGCCGCGATCCGTAATTGAATGCGACCACGAGATTGAGCTTGGTGTTGGCCCTGGTCAGTTCCTCGGCTTCGTTGAGCAGCGTACAGATGTCGGGCTCCAGCCCTTCCCGCTCCCCGATCACGCGCACGCGCACGCCGTCGCGATGCAGCGTCGCCAGATCGTTGCGGATGAAGCGGCGGAGCAGTCCGAATAGATCGCCGATTTCGGTCGCCGGCCGCGACCAGTTCTCGGAGCTGAACGAAAAGATCGTCAGATAGAGCACGCCGAGTTCATGGGCGGCGCGAACGACGCGACGCAGCGCCTCGACACCGCGGCGGTGGCCTTCGGCGCGCGGCAAGCCGCGCGCGGCCGCCCAGCGCCCGTTTCCGTCCATGATGATCGCCACATGCAACGGGACGGATCGATCCGGTCCTTCCGTGGCGGGGGCGGCGGCGTTCGGCATTATCTGAATTCCAGCACCAATCTCGATTCTTGAACGTTGCCGTCAAACGGTGAGGATTTCCTTTTCCTTCGCCGCAAGCAACTGATCGATTTCCGCAATCGTTCCGTCGGTCGCCTTTTGCACTTCGTTGGCGAGCCGTTCCTGATCATCTTCGGAAATCTCGTGATTCTTCTCGAGCTTCTTGACGATATCCAGTCCGTCGCGACGGACATGGCGGACCGCAACCTTGGCGGCTTCGGCGTATTTATGCGCGACTTTCACCAGTTCCTTGCGCCGCTCCTCGTTGAGCTCGGGAATCCGCAAGCGCAGCACCTGCCCTTCGGTCGCGGGCGAGAGGCCGAGGTTGGAATCAACGATCGCCTTTTCGACGGCCTTCACCATCGACTTGTCCCACACCTGCACCGAGAGCAGGCGTGGCTCCGGCACGCTGACGGTCGCGAGCTGGTTGAGGGGCATGTGCGAGCCGTAAGCCTCGACCTGCACCGGCTCCAGCATGGACGCTGCGGCGCGGCCGGTCCGCAGGCCGCCCAGCTCGTGCTTGAGCGAGTGGGTGGCGCCTTGCATGCGGCGCTTCAATTCGTTGATGTCAAAACCGGGCGTGGGCATAATACTCTCCCCTCCTTAGGAACCAGCCGCCGGCGCCTTAAAGCCTGCGGTTCGAAGCAGCACCGGCGTTTCAGCCAGCGACCACCGTGCCGTGGCCGGTCCCGCGCAGGATCGCGCCGATCGAACCTGGCTCGGCGATCGAGAACACGATGATAGGCAGTGACGTCTCGCGGGCAAGCGCGAATGCGGTCGCATCCATCACCTTGTAGTCGCCGGCAATCGCCTGCGAATGCGTCAGGCGATCGAAACGCTTGGCCGACGGGTCCTTTTTGGGATCGGCGCTGTAGACGCCATCGACATTGGTGGCCTTGAGCACGGCCTGCGCCCCGATCTCGGCCGCCCGCAACACAGCTGTGGTGTCGGTGGTGAAGAACGGATTGCCGGTTCCGCCGCCCAGCAGGACAATTCGTCCCTCGGACAGGTATTTGTGCGCTGCACTGCGGGTGAATAGCTCGGAAATCTCGGGCATCACGAACGCCGATAGGGTCCGCGCCGGCGTCCCCTTGCGCTCGATCGCGGCCTCCAGCGCCAGGCAGTTCATTATGGTGGCGAGCATGCCCATGGTGTCGCCGGTCGGGCGCGACACGCCGCGCGAGGAAACTTCGACGCCGCGAACGATGTTGCCGCCGCCGATCACGACGGCCACTTCGATGCCGAGCTTCTTGGCCGCGATCAGGTCGTCGGCGATACGGTCAACGGTGGGCTGGTCAATGCCGAAGGAGTGGCTGCCGGCGAGATACTCGCCCGAGAGCTTGATCACGACGCGACGATAGACCGGCTCAGCCATTGCTTATCGCTTCCTTGTCCCGCGCAGGTGACTTCCGGCGCGTTTGCGCCGGAAGACGGTGACCGCAGCGGTTACTTCTTGCCGCTGGCCGCCGCGACCTCGGCTGCGAAATCGGATTCCTGCTTTTCGATTCCCTCGCCGAGAGCATAGCGCACAAATCCGGCAATCTTCACAGCCGCACCGATCTTGCCTTCGGCTTCCTTCACCGCCTGCGCGACCGACTTGCCCTTTTCGTCATGGATGAACGCCTGCTCCAGCAGGCAGACTTCCTTGTAATAGGTCTTCAGGCCGGACTCGACGATCTTCTCGATCACGTTCTCCGGCTTGCCCTGCTGACGATACTTGTCGGCCAGCACATCCTTTTCGCGCTTCACGATTTCGGGGTCGAGGCCGGACGGATCCAGCGCCTGCGGATTGGTCGCAGCGACGTGCATGGCCAGCTGGCGGCCGAGATGCGCGAGCTCATCGGTCTTGCCCGATGATTCGAGCGCGACCAGCACGCCCATCTTGCCGGCGCCATCGATCACGGCGCCATGGATGTAGCTCGACACCACGCCCTGGCCGACTTCGAGCGAAGCCGCGCGGCGCAGCGTCATGTTCTCGCCGATGGTTGCGATCGCGTCCGAAATCGCGGTTTCGACCGTGACGTCGCCGACCTTGGCCGCCTTGATCTTCTCGACGTCGGCGCCGACCTCAAGCGCGACCTGGGCGATCATCTTGACGAGGCCCTGGAACTGCTCGTTGCGTGCAACGAAGTCGGTCTCGGAGTTGACCTCGACCACGACGCCCTTGGCGCCCGAGGTCGCCACGCCGATCAGGCCTTCCGCTGCGACGCGGCCGGCCTTCTTGGCGGCCTTCGACAGGCCCTTCTTGCGCAGCCAATCCTGCGCGGCCGGCATGTCGCCCGAAGTTTCGGTGAGGGCTGCCTTGCAGTCCATCATGCCCGCGCCGGTCGACTCGCGCAGTTCCTTGACCATCGCCGCAGTGATCGTTGCCATCGTCGAATATCCTTCTTGCCTGTTAGCCGCGGGCGCGGCGCGCGCTTTGCGCCGTGCCGCCGTCAGCTCCAGGGAATGCTCAGTCTTGAGGAACAGAGCCGGTGGCCGGAAAGCCGGCCACCCGGCGTATCAATTATTCCGCTTCCGCGGTCAGCGTCTTGGCCTGAGCGACCCAGGCATCGGCCCGGCTCGGAAGACCAACCTCTTCGCCGATCTTGTGCGCGGTATCGTGGTCGAGCTCGGCGAGCTGCCAGTAGTGGAAGATGCCGAGGTCGTTGAGCTTCTTCTCGATCGCACCCGACACGCCGGTGAGCTTCTTGAGGTTGTCGGCGGTGCCGCGCGGACCGGCCAGCCCCTGGAAGCCGGTCGGCTGGGGTGCTGCCGGAACTTCCTCGCGGGCCGGCTGAACGGCGGCGCCGATGTCGATGCCGTGATCACCCTGGGCGCGCGAGATGCCGTCGATGGCGGCGCGGGCAATCAGGTCGCAATACAACGAAATGGCGCGGCCGGCGTCGTCATTGCCCGGCACCACAAAGGTGATGCCCTTGGGGTCGGAATTGGTATCGACGATCGCGGCAACGGGAATGTTGAGCCGCTGCGCTTCCTGGATCGCAATGTCTTCCTTGTTGGTGTCGATCACGAAGATCATGTCGGGAAGGCCGCCCATGTCCTTGATGCCGCCGAGCGAACGGTCGAGCTTGTCGCGCTCGCGCTGCAGCGTCAGCCGCTCCTTCTTGGTGTAGGCACTGGCGTCGCCGGACGAGAGCACTTCGTCGAGATGACGCAGGCGCTTGATCGAGCCCGAGATCGTCTTCCAGTTGGTCAGCGTGCCGCCGAGCCAGCGCGAATTGACGAAATACTGCGCCGACCGCTTGGCAGCTTCGGCAACGCCGTCCTGCGCCTGGCGCTTGGTGCCGACAAACAGGATACGGCCGCCCTTGGCGACGGTGTCGGATACCGCCTTCAGCGCGGTGTGCAGCAACGGCACGGTCTGGGCGAGATCGATGATGTGGATGTTGTTGCGGGCACCGAAAATGAACTCCGCCATTTTCGGATTCCAGCGGTGCGATTGGTGACCAAAGTGCACGCCAGCTTCAAGCAACTGACGCATAGAAAAATCGGGTAGCGACATAGTGATGATTCTCCGGTTGGTTCCTCCGGAAACGTGTGAGCAAACGAGCCTTATGGCCCGGCTGCCACCGGACGGCCTTTTGAGCCATGTTTCCGTGTGAGATGGCGCGCTGTATAGCCGGATTCCAGCCAGAAGCAAGGAAATAAGGCCGGATTTTCGGCCTTCCGGCCTCGCGATTTAGGGCGCCTTCGGGCCAGATCCGATGATCCGGCCCGTTAACGATCAGCATCGGGCACCCGGCGGGCACGCCCTGGCCGCCGCCGCCGGAGGCGCCGGACGCGCCGCTGGTGGCGGAGCAGCCATCCGGGGCGGCGGCGGTGGTGGTGCGGCCATCCTTGGTGGCGGCGGCGGCGCGGCCATCCGCGGGGGTGGCGCGGGCGGTGCGGCCATCCTTGGTGGCGGCGACGGCGCGGCCATCCGCGGCGGTGGCGCGGGCGGTGCGGCCATCCTTGGCGGAGGCGGTGGCGCGGCCATACGTGCAGGTGGCGGAGACGGCGCGGCCATCCTCGGTGCAGGCGATGGCGCGGCCATCCGCGGCGGTGGAGGTGCCGGAGTGATGCGGGATGCCGGCGGTGGTGGGCGGCCTTGCCGCCTGTACGGCCGACGGCGGCGGGCCTCGGCGCAATTCCGGCTGCTGTTGAGGTCTCGGAGCAACGGTAGCGCTCGGCTTCGGCGGCGCGGCGGCGCTGGGTGGCGGCGCGGTCACCCTTGGCTGCTGGCCAGCCGGAGCCGTCGCCCCGATGGCGGGCCTGGAGCCGGTAGCAGCGCTGGGTGCAGCCGGTGCGGCCGATCCCGGACGGGGCGCGCCCGGCGCAAGCCTTGCGTTCGGATTCACCGCCCCCGGCGATACCGCAGCGCTTGGAGGCGCGGCTGGCGCGCCCCTGGCGCCTGGAACCGGCAGGGCATTGATCCTCGGCGAGGGCTGTGTCGAAGGCAGCGTGCCTGGCGCGTTCGCCGGCTGCGTCGCGTTCGGCCTTCCGGTCGGTCCCGCAGGAGCGCCGGGCAAACCAGTTCTCACGGCAGGATTGATCGTAGCGCTCGGCGGTACCGGCGCTCTGCCCTGCTGGATCAGTGTTGCCCTCTGCGCGACGGCGGGCGGCAATGTCGGCGTGGCGCCACTACGCTGCGCCGGCGCAACTGTCTTCTCCGGGGAGCCGGGGCGTCCAATAGGCCTGGCGCCAACTCCGCCCGCAGGCAACGCCGGCTGCGGCGGCCTGTTGATCACGTTGTTGATGACGGTCCTGTTGTGGATGTTGGCGAAGATGATGTTGTTCGGCGGTGGCGCCACATAGCGCGGCGGCCTCACATAGACCGGTATCGGCACAAAGATCGGCTGCGGCAGGATGAACAACCCGATCGGCGGCGGCGGCGGCTCCAGCACCACGAAATCCTCCGGCGGCGGCGACAGGTAGTAGACCGGCGGCGGTGGCGGCGGGACAAAATCGAACTCGGGATCGCCGAAGGCCAGCACCGGTCGATCGACATAGATGAACTCTTCCGGCGGCGGCGGCGGCACGTCGTAGTCGATGACGTCGAATGCCGGCGGCGGCTCCAGCGGCGCGGTGAGAATGGCAAGACGGCGGCGCGCGTCGGCGGCATGAGGCCCGCGCGGGTAGCGTTGCAGATACGACCAATAGGCGTTCGGAGTGTCGGCGCGGTAGGTGCGGCGCCACGTGATCGCTTCGCGCCGCGCCGCCGCGATCGCCCTCACCCGCTTTGCCAGCGGATCGTCGGGATAGGCGCCGAGAAAATCCTCGTAGGCCGGCAGCGTGTCGCGCTCCAGCGCGGCGGCGTAGGCTTCCTGCACGCCGAGATCGCGGATCGGTTTGCTGCGGATGGCAGCGACCTGGTCCAGCGGCGGTGCTGCGGGCGCATCCGGTGCGCGCTCGAAGAATGTGAAGGCCGCGTCGACCTTCTGGCTGTCCCAGGGCACCTGCGCGCCCTTGCTCGCCTCGTTGACGCGAAGCCGCACGCGATTGAAAACCTCCGGCAGCGGCAATCCGCCGGTCCGGATCATCTCGGCCAGCGACTGGGCGTAGATGCCGTACGATCCCTGCTCGGCCGGCGCCACGGTTCCGGGCGCCGCGTTGAACGCGATCAGCATATGCGGGTCCGCCTCGACCAAGGCGAGACCGCTTGCGATCTGTCCGTTGACGAAAGGTTGCTGCCGCGCCGCGTCCAGCACGACTATGCCGGCCTTCAGCGGCAGCGAGGCGAGTTGACGGATGTAGTCGCCGGTCCGCAGCGCCTCGATCGGAACATCGGCATCGCGGTTGATCGCGGAATCGACCGGCACGAAATAATTCTCGCCCGCCAGTTGCAGCCCGTAACCGGCCAGATACACCATCGCGACCGTGTCCGGCCCCGAGCTTTCGGCTTTCTGGATGAAGTCGCGGAAACTCTTGCGCAGCGTGTCGCCATCGAGATCGCGGGCGCCGATCACGTCGAAGCCGGCCGCCTGCAGGGTCTGCGCGATCAGGCCGGCATCATTGGCCGCCGTCGCAAGCGGCGATTTCGCATAGGCGGCATTGCCGACCACCAGCGCAATACGCTTTTCCGGCTGCTGCGCGGCGGCCTTGTCCAAATGCCCCGCCAGTCCTGATATCGCGACGAGACACACCGAGAGGATCGACAAACTTCTTGCTAACCGCATGGATCCCACCCTGTCGCTGCCCGAGCGCCGCATGGAACGCGCGTTAAGCTGAATATTTCTTGAACAATTGCGCTCTCAGCAAGGCATGGGGCCCGCCACACCCGGTTCCGGCACCGAAATTCGCATTGTCGCGGCCTTCCGGCGGGCGTATCCTTTCCTCCAGATCGTGTTCGCCCGCATCGTGAGGCGACTGCGCGAGTTCCTCCCGGTGTGCGAATTGCCCATTCAATGGAGGAGCCGTCATGACCGTTTCCCCGACCCTGCAGAAGTACCTGGATCAGAGCGTCACCTACGACCTGATCCCCCATGCCCCTACGATGTCATCAAACCGCACAGCCGAAGCCTGCCATGTGCCGGGCGAGGCGCTGGCCAAGGCCGTCGTGCTGCGCCGCGACGGCGGTTACATGATGGCCGTTCTTCCGGCCTCCCATCACCTGCATCTGTCAGCCCTGAAAAGTCAGCTCGGCCACAAGGTCGACCTGGCGAGCGAGAAGGAGATCGCGGAGCTGTTTATCGACTGCGACATTGGAGCCATCCCGCCGGTTGGCGAGTGCTATGGGCTCGATGTCATCGTCGACGACAGCATCGATGCGCAACGGCACGTCTACATGGAAAGCGGCGATCACGCCACGCTGATCCGCATGGAGGGCGCGCAGTTCGCGCGATTGACGGCCAAGGCCTGGCACGGCCACTTCAGCACGCACGATTGAGGCCGCCCGATCCCATCAATGGCCCCGCGTCGATTTCGACGCGGGCCATTGCTGGTTAGCGCGAGGGCTGCCCGCATCAGTGATGGGCCGAAACGCTCTTCACACACCCGGCCAGCAAATCACCGGACGTTGAATGGCTGATATCGCCCAGGCTGATCATGCCGACCATGCGTTTGCTCTTGTTGATCACCGGCAACCTGCGGACCTGCAGCGTCTCCATGTGATGCACCGCCTTGGCAAGGTCATCGTCCTCCCGGCAGCAGTGGATGCCGTCGGTCATCACGTCGCGCGCCTTGGCGCGGCTGGCATCGAAACCGTTGCCAGCAAGCCCTTTGCAGACAATGTCGCGATCGGTCACCATCCCGACCAGCTTGTCGTCCTCGCCGATCGGAATGCAGCCGATATCATGCGCTCGCATCAGTTTCGCGATTTCGGTAATCGGCGTGTCGGGACTGACCCAATCGACGCCCTTGTGCATTGCGTCTTTGACTTTCATGGCGGACCTCCGTTGCTGCGATTTCAGGTGGTATTCACGTGATGCAGAACAGTTCCCCCTTTAGCGCGATTATACGACGGATCGGGCAGGACGGCATCGCAAAAGCAATGACAAGTTCTTGAAATTTGCGATGGCGTCGTTGCGCACGGGTTGAAGCAAATGGCGAGCCGGGCGTCGGCTACGTGTTTGCGTCCGGGATTCATGCTGCCTCCGCTGGGTAGTGTCTCAGTTTGAAATTTCACGCCGCTACTTATGTATATCGCCGCCCGACGGTCAGCCTATCGCGACCGATCCCGATGGCCATCGCCTGCGCCTGATCGTTCCGGCGGCATGAGCAGGAATTGGGTGGCACTTCGAGTTTCCGAAGTGCCGTGATCCTTGGCTGAGGCTTAGTCGGCCAATTGAAGCTCCGCGAGCATCGTTCTCGCTGTCGACTCGTCCAGCGGAATAAATTCGCCCGGCCCGAGATTGTCGGTGCCGGCCGTTGCGGCAGCCGCAACCGCCACGCCGGCCAATCCCCCGATCATTGACATCCCGGCGATCGAATCATGCCGTGCGCTCGACTTGACGAGAAAGAAATGGGTACGGCCGGGCGCCGTGGTGAAATCGCGCTTGGTGTCGCCCGGAAACAGCGTTTCGCTCGCGACAAGCTGATGCGGACCTGCCGGGAGATCGGCATAGGCGTAGGTGCCGACCATCACCTTCCCCATCGGGCTGCCATCCACCTTCACGTCACAGGCGCAAATGGCCATGGACAGCCCGTCGCGCTTCCGCTGAAGCACCACGACCCGGGACTGCCCCGCTTTCGGCGGCCCGATCTTTTGCGAGATTGCGGCATAGTCGGTCCCGACTTTGGCGGTCACACAGCCCGACAACAACAACGCACCCGACAGCAACGCAATTCCACGCCCCAACATATAGCCCCCAAAACTATGCCCCTCAAAGGGCATAGCCGGGGACACGGTGAGGTTGCAATAGCCCTCGCGTAACAGCCGTTTGTGAAGCTCAGATCACTAGAGCGACGCGACGGAGCCCCGGGAATGACGGCGACAATTGCCGCTTCTTCCCTGACGTGACGAGCGACCGCTCAAAGCCTGTGCTGGGCCACGGCGGCGCGCGCCAATCCAGTTTAAGTCAGCTCACCTGCTCGACCTTGCCGGTCGCGAGCCGATAGATGCCGCCGACCACCTTCAGCTTGTTCTGCTCGACGACTGCGTTGAGGATCGGTGCGGCCGATCTCAGCTTGGCGACATTGTCGATCACGTTCTGCCGGATGGCGTTGTCGAGCGCATTTCCGGTCTGCTGCGCCGACGCCTTCACCGAGGGCGCGATCGCGGCGACCAGCGATGGTATGTGCCCGGGCGGCGGTTTGTCGTCCTTCAGGGATTTGATCGTCGCGTCGACTGCTCCGCAACTGTCATGACCGAGCACGACGATCAACGGCGTGCCGAGCACGGCGACGGTATATTCCATGCTTGCAACCGTATCGTCGCTGGCGAAATTGCCGGCCACGCGGCAGACGAAGAGATCGCCGCGCGCGCTGTCGAAGGCATATTCGGGCGCGATACGAGAATCCGCGCAACTCAGAATGGCCGCATAGGGGTTCTGCCCTCCGACCAATGCCTCCCTCTCATGCTTGAAGTCGTGGCGCCGCGATGTGCCGTCAACGTAGCGAGCATTTCCTTCCATCAATCGCTTCAGGGCGGCATCCGGCGACAACACGTTCTGCGGCTTGGGAGGAGCTTTCGTATCCCTGGCGTTAGCTGCGTCGGCGAGCGTCAGTCCCAGTGCCGAAGCCGCGAAGAGAACAACGGAGCGCCGTGAGGGCGCCCGTGGATGAAGCTGGTCAGAGAAGCATTTTTCGCACATTGCGCTCTCCTTGCCTTACGGCTTGCCGCGTCGAAGTTGATGACCCTGATTCGCCATAGCGGCTATGGTTGCGCGGCGAAGCTTCGCTGAAGCTGGATAGTTAAGCTCTCAATCTCGAGCCGCTGTAAAAGGCGCGAGACTCCCGCGTAAAATTCACGGCTAGAAGCGACGGATTCTCGCCAGGTTCGTGAAGATACTGGCAACCTCAAGTATCATGATAGCGCCATGTGGAGGGGTTGCCTACAGCGTCTGCACATCCACCACGCCCGCCACCGCCTTGATCGCACCTGCGATCTGCGGCGAGACCTTGAAGCGCCCCGGCAGCTTCATCTCCACCTCGGTCTGGAGGTCGAGCATGATGACGAGCGAGACGTCGCCATCGGCGCCGCCCGATGGCCCGGGCGCAGGCTTGGCCGGCAGGCCCTTTGCCGAACCGTTTGGCGCGGCAGCTTCCGGCATGTTGAGCCGTCGCGCGATGGAATCCAGCGGCTTGGTGTCGCGAACGAAAATCCGCAGGCCTTTTTGGGTCTTGGCCGCGGCGTCATCCAGCGGCTCGGCATGCAGCACCCGGGCGCGCACGTCCTCGCCCTGCAGTTCGGCGCCGAGCTGCAGCAACACCGCAGCCCCCGGCTCCAGCACGTCGCGGTATTGCGCGAGGCCTTCGGAAAACAGCACGGCCTCGAAATGCCCAGTTGGGTCTGACAGTCCCATGATGCCCATCTTGTTGCCGGTCTTGGTGCGCCGCTCCATCCGCGACACCACAGTGGCCGCGACCTTGCCCGCGGTCGCGCCGGTCTTCACCGCGCGCGAGAATTCCGCCCAGGTCTGCACCCGCAGCCGCTTCAACACCGTGGCGTAATCGTCGAGCGGGTGGCCGGACAGGAAGAAGCCGACGGCGTCGTATTCACGGCGGAGCTTTTCGGCCGGCAGCCACGGCTCGATTTGCGGCAGCATGATAGTCGGCGCGTCGGCAGCGTTGCCGAACATGTCGTTCTGACCGATCGTTGCCGCCTCGTGGCTGCGCTGGCAGGCGGCGAGAATAGCATCAGCGCCGGCAAAGACGCGGGCGCGGTTGGATTCGAGCGTGTCGAATGCGCCGGCGGCAGCTAAGCTTTCGATCACGCGCTTGTTGATGGCGCGCGGATTGACCCGTGCCGCGAAGTCCGCGAGCGAGGTGAAGACGCCCTTGCGCCGCTCCTCGACGATTAACTCCACCGCCTGGGGGCCGACACCCTTCAGCGCGGCGAGCGCATAGTAGATGGTGTTCTCGCCAACCTCGAAGGTCGCGCCCGAACGGTTGAGATTCGGCGCCTCGACCTTGATGCCGAGCCGCTGCGCCTCGGCGCGAAATTCCGAGAGCTTGTCGGTGTTGTTGAGTTCGAGCGTCATCGACGCCGCCAGAAACTCCACCGGGTAATGCGCCTTCATGTAGGCGGTGTGGTAGGACACCAGCGCATAGGCCGCCGCGTGGCTCTTGTTGAAGCCGTAGTCGGCGAACTTGGCGAGCAGCTCGAAGATCGTATCGGCCTGCCCCTTCGGCACGCCGTTGTTGACCGCGCCGGCGACGAAGATCGCGCGCTGCTTTTCCATCTCGGCGCGGATCTTCTTGCCCATCGCGCGGCGCAGCAGGTCGGCGTCGCCGAGCGAATAGCCGGCCATCACCTGTGCGATCTGCATCACCTGTTCCTGGTAGATGATGACGCCGAACGTCTCCTTCAGGATCGGCTCCAGGATCGGATGCAGATATTCCGGCTCCTCGTCGCCGTGCTTGCGCGCGCAATAGGTCGGGATGTTGGCCATCGGACCCGGGCGATAGAGCGCCACCAGCGCGATGATGTCCTCGAAGCGGTCGGGCCGCATATCGATCAGCGCGCGCCGCATGCCCTGGCTTTCCACCTGGAACACGCCGACCACGTCGCCCCGCGCCAGCATCTGGTAACTCGGGGCATCGTCGATCGGCAGCGTCGGCAGATCGACGTGGATGTTGCGCTGCCTGAGCAGCTTCACCGCGACATCGAGCACGGTCAGCGTCTTCAGGCCGAGGAAGTCGAACTTAACGAGCCCCGCCGGCTCGACCCACTTCATGTTGAACTGGGTCACCGGCATGTCGGATTTGGGATCGCGGTAGAGCGGCACCAGTTCGCTCAAGGGCCGGTCCCCGATCACGATGCCGGCGGCATGGGTCGAGGCGTGGCGCGTCAGCCCTTCGAGGCGCTGGGCGATGTCGAAGGCGCGCGCCACCACCGGGTCCTCGTCGCGGAACGCCTGCAGCTTCGGTTCGCTCTCGATCGCCTGCGCCAGCGTCACCGGCGCGGCAGGATTTTGCGGTACCAGTTTTGTTAATTTATCGACCTGGCCGTAGGGCATCTGCAGCACGCGGCCGACGTCGCGCAGCACGCCTCGCGCCTGCAGCGTTCCGAAGGTGATGATCTGCGCGACCTGATCGCGGCCGTAGCGCTGCTGCACATAGTCGATCACCTCGCCGCGGCGGTCCTGGCAGAAGTCGATGTCGAAGTCCGGCATCGACACGCGTTCGGGATTGAGGAAGCGCTCGAACAGCAGGCCAAAGCGGATCGGATCGAGATCGGTGATGGTCAGCGAATAGGCGACCAGCGAACCGGCGCCGGAGCCGCGGCCGGGGCCGACCGGAATGTCGTGGGCCTTGGCCCATTTGATGAAGTCCGACACGATCAGGAAGTAGCCCGCATAGTTCATGCGGTTGATCACGTCGATCTCGAAGGCGAGACGCTTTTGGTACTCCTCTTCCGTGGTGCCGGGCGACAGGCCGTGAACCTGCAGGCGCCTTGCGAGCCCCTCCTCGGCCTGGCGCTTCAGCTCCGCGGCCTCCTCAGCTACCGCATCGGAGCCTGAGCCGGCGCCGACCGTGAAGCGCGGCAGGATAGGCTTTCGCGTCTTCGGGCGAAACGAGCAGCGCTCCGCGATCTCGATCGTCGAGGCCAGCGCTTCCGGAATATCGGCGAACAGCACCGCCATCTCGGCGCGGGTCTTGAAGCGATGATCGGGCGTGAGCTGGTCGCGGTCGGTCTCGGCGATCAGCTTGCCACCGGCGATGCACAACAGCGCGTCGTGGGCCTCGTAATCGTCATTCGATGCGAAATATGGCTCGTTGGTCGCGACCAACGGCAATCCCTTGGCATAGGCGAGATCGATCAGGCCGGATTCGGCGCGGCGCTCCTTGTCGATGCCGTGGCGCTGCAATTCGACATAGAGGCGATCGCCGAACAGGCTCGCCAGCCGGTCGCAACGGGCTGTCGCGAGGGCGGTGTGATCGGCATGCAGCGCCAGCGAGATCGGGCCGTCGGGACCGCCGGTCAGCGCGATCAAATCCTCGGCATCGCCTTCCAGCCATTCGAGCTTGATGTGCGGGGATTGATGGACCGGCGTTTCCAGAAACGCCCGCGAGTTCAGCCGCATCAGGCTGCGGTAACCGCGCTCCCGCGCCGCCAGCAATACGATTCGCGACGGCGCCGAGGCCAGCGCGTTGCGCGCGTTCGGGTCCTGGTCGCCGAAATCGACGGCGAGTTCGCAGCCAATGATCGGCTGGATGCCGTAGCCGGCCATCTTGTCGGAGAATTCCAGCGCCCCGAACATGTTGTCGGTGTCGGTCAGCGCCAGGGCCGGCTGACGGTCGGCCTTCGCCAGCTCGCCGAGCTTGGCGATCTTGATCGAGCCCTTCAGCAGCGAATAGGCCGAATGAACGTGAAGATGAACGAATCCGGCACTGGACATGGTCGCTTAACGGGCTCTTATCATGGTGGGGAGCGATCATCGGCCGCTGATGCGCACCGACTCGCCACCGCAATGGTGATGCCTTGACCTGCCTAAGTCCACGCGGAACGCAGCTTCCGCGCCCGCCATCCGGCTTTTCCCCAGCCCGTCCGCAAGTCGGCCTGGATCAGGTTTTCGCCCGGCCTCAAAGCTGCGGAATCACCTGCGCCCAGACCGCGATCATCCCGACAAACAGCGCAATCGAGGCCAGCGCCGCCGCTTCTTCCACGAACATCCGCAACATCGTCCGACTCCCTACGATATGAGAACATATGAGGAACATTGTTCCTTTTTTGTTCCAGGAGTCAAGGGGCGGTAGTGGGTGGGTTTGAAGAATGACCCCTGTGGTTAATTCCTGACCGGTCTCACGGTTGCCGGACGACGAACCCAGCTTGAAGTTCGCTCCACTGCTCCAGCATCGCGATGGCGAGCAGGTGGGGGGTCGCTAGGGCGTTTCGGGTGGCTTGTCCTGCTGACTTTCGGTCTGTGGACGTTCAATAAGTTCGTAGGAGGGAACGTGGGTGGCCTCCAACCACGATTCCAGCGCAGCGCCGCAGACTGCGCAGACCGCGTCACCCGTTTGCGGTACCAAGAACTTTTCTTCAGTGCGTCTGTACTCGGCGCCGCAATTGCATTGAACAATTGTCGCCATCCTCGAAATATGCGCCCGGAACGGCCCGTTTTCCAGCCCCGGAACTCCGCCATAATCAAACTGACCCACTGCGCAGGACAGCTTTCGCGGATAATTCGCGAGCCCCCGCCACAACAAAAAAGCCCCGGGCAGCGCCCGGGGCTTCGATGATTCGCGAGAATCGCGAACGATCAGTACCGCGCGACGCCCGGGCCGCCGAACTTGTAGTTCAGACGGGCGGTGACGAGATCGACGTCCTGACTGATGCGATCGTTGCCGATGAACACGCCACCCGGCGTGGTGAAGGCGTAGGTACGGTCCTGCATGAACAGGTGATTGTACTCGACGCCAACCGACCAGTTCGGGGCGAAGGCGTATTCGAGGCCGACACCCACCGTGGCACCCCAGCGGGTGTCGTCTTCGGTCGAAGCAAACAGCGCGTTGGTGGGAACATCGAACCTGCGATACTCGTTCGAGGTCACAGCCGCACCGCCCTTGACGTAGAACAGAACGTTGTTGGCGGCATAACCGACCTGGCCAGTGAACAGCCCGAACGCGTTCACCCGCGATTCGTTGCGAACCGTGGGATCGAACAGGCTGATGTTGCTGCCCTTGAAGTCGGCCCAGTTGCCCTGCGCTTCAACGCCGAACACCCAAGTGCCGGCCTGCCAGCGATAGCCGATCTGGCCACCGATCGTGCCGCCGCTCGCGTCATGGGAGCCTTCGCCGAAGGTGCCAACGCCCAGGAGGTCCCAGCTATTGTGGCTCGAACCCCAACCGCCGTTCGCACCGATGTAGAAACCAGTCCAGTCATACACAGCAGCGACCATCGGGGGCGCCTTGGTGTAAGGACGCGCAGCGAGATCCGCAGCAACAGCCGGCGCAGCCGCGCCGAGCGCGATCAGACTGGCCGTAACAAGCAAAACCTTCTTCATTCTTTATTCCCATTCCGTTTGACAGCCCCCAAGGCCGAGGCATGCTCATAGCCATCGTTCGCTCGAATTGCTGTAACCTCACGGCAACAACGCACATCAAACGGCCTCGGTGTGAACGCAAGTTAATGTTGTACTGCAGGCGTTTTTCGAAACTTTGCACCGCAGCCAGCCGTAAAAAATTCACATTCAGCCTTGCGGCGGTATTGCAAGG
Source organism: Bradyrhizobium sp. AZCC 1610 (assembly GCF_036924515.1). Taxonomy (NCBI): domain Bacteria; kingdom Pseudomonadati; phylum Pseudomonadota; class Alphaproteobacteria; order Hyphomicrobiales; family Nitrobacteraceae; genus Bradyrhizobium; species Bradyrhizobium sp. AZCC 1610. The sequence goes on from NZ_JAZHRR010000001.1 coordinate 3,578,224, forward strand.
TGGAATGGCTTGACGAGAGTGCGCGGGTGCGGCTTGGTCGATGAAAGTGGAACCGGAAAAAGCGCGAAAATACGATGAGGAGATTCGGAATGCGTAAAGCGATTCTAGCCGTGCTGGCCGCCAGCGGATTGGCCGCACTCGGCGCCGCGCCTGCCGAAGCGGTCGGCACCCGATATCCGTTCTGCCTTCAGGGAGACGAGCATCCGGGGCTGAGCTACTGCACTTTCACAAGTTACGAGCAGTGCCAGGCGACCGCTTCGGGACGCTTTCTCTATTGCATCGCCAATCCCTATTATGTCGGCGAGAGCGAACCACCGCCCGCCGCGTATCGCCCGCTGCCCGGCCGCGCGCTGCCGCCTGCCCCCGGCTACGGCAGATACTGAGCCGCGGCGCCATTCGCCGAGGGATTGTGCGCCCGCCCCCTCGCAACGCGCGAACGTGATTTGACGCCGTAGCGCGTCAAATATCTGCTGTCGTCAACTCGTGCAGATCGATCGCAGCCGCCAATCCCAAAGGAGATTCTGATGCGCATTCTGGCTTTGGCAATTTTGGCAATCGGAGCGGCCTCGGCAGCGGCACCGGCGCAGGCACAGACCTACGATCCCCGCTATCCGGTTTGCCTGCATGTCTATGGCAGGATCAGCTATTACGAATGTACCTATACGTCCCTGCCTCAATGTAACATGTCGGCGTCGGGCCGCTCGGCGCAATGCGTGGTCAATCCGTATTTCGCGCATGCCTCTCAAGGACCGTCGGCACGCCGCTACAAGCGGCACTACAACGGCTACTGAGCGAAGATCATGCTCTAATCCAGTTCGACGACTTGGCCGTCGACCAGCGACACCCGCCGGTCCATCCGGCCGGCCAGTTCCATATTGTGGGTGGCGATCAGCATCGCGACCTGCGTCGCCTTCACGAGCTGCATCAGCGCCTTGAAGACGTGATCGGCGGTATGCGGATCGAGGTTTCCGGTCGGCTCGTCGGCCAATAGCGCCCGCGGCGCATTGGCGACCGCGCGCGCGAGGGCGACACGCTGCTGTTCGCCGCCGGAGAGTTCCGCTGGCCGATGCGTGATGCGGTCGCCGAGGCCGAGATAGGCCAGGATCTCCTCCGAGCGCTTGATCGTCTCGGAACGTTTGAGCCCGCGAATCATCTGCGGCAGCATGACATTTTCAAGCGCGGTGAATTCCGGCAGCAGCCGGTGCGATTGATAGACGAAGCCGATATCGGAGCGCCGGATCTGGGTGCGCTCGATGTCTGATAATTGCGAGGTCGGCGTGCCCGCGACATAGACCTCGCCATCATCGGGGCTCTCGAGCAGGCCTGCGATATGCAGCAGCGTCGATTTGCCCGAACCCGACGGCGCCACCAGCGCCACCGACTGCCCCGCCCACAGCGCGAGCTTGGCGCCGTTGAGAATGGTCAGCGTCGCCTCGCCCTGCCTGTACTCCCGCTTTATCTCGTGGAGATAGATAACCGGTACGTCTTCCGCCTCCTCGGCCATCTCGTCCTCACTCGTACCGAAGCGCGTCGACGGGATCGAGGCGCGCGGCGCGCCAGGACGGATAGAGCGTCGCCAGGAACGACAGCGTCAGCGCCATGATCACGACCGCGGTGGTCTCGCCGAAATCGATCTCGGCCGGAAGCCGGGAGAGGAAGTAGAGTTCCGGCGAGAACAATTCGGTGTTGGTCATCCAGGACAGGAACTGCCGGATCGATTCGATGTTCAGGCAGATCAGCATGCCGACGAAGAAGCCAGTCAGCGTGCCGACCACGCCGATCGCAGCGCCCGTGATCAGGAATATCCGCATGATCGATCCTTGCGAGGCGCCCATCGTGCGCAGGATGGCGATGTCCTGCCCCTTGTCCTTGACCAGCATGATCAGGCCGGAGACGATGTTGAGCGCGGCAACCAGCACGATCATGGTCAGGATCAAAAACATCACGTTGCGCTCGACCTGAAGCGCGTTGAAGAAGGTCGAGTTGCGCTGCCGCCAGTCGACCAGGAACACCGGCCGCCCGGCCGCCTCCGTCACACTCTTGCGGAACGCGTCGATTCGATCGGGGTTGGTGGTGAACACCTCGATCGCGGTCACGTCGTCCTTGCGGTTGAAATAGGCCTGCGACTCCGGCAGCGGCATGAACACGAAGCTGGCGTCATATTCCGACATACCGATCTCGAACACGGCCGCCACCTTGTAAGGCTTGATACGCGGCGTGGTTCCCATCGGGGTCACCGCGCCCTTGGGCGCAACCAGCGTGATGGTGTCGCCGGCATGCAGCGACAATTGATCGGCGAGCCGGCGTCCGATGATGACGCCCTGCCCCTCGTCAAAACCTTCCATCGTGCCCTGTTTGATGTTCTTGGCGATCGAGGTGAGGCTGTTCAGGTCCGCCGCCCGCATGCCGCGCACCAGCACACCGGCGGCGTTGAAGGCCGAGGATGCCAGCGCCTGACCGTCCACGACCGGCGCGGCAAGGCGGATGCCGTCGACCTGGCTGATGCGCTCGGCGACATCCTTCCAGTCGGTCAGCGGCGATTCCAGTGGCTGCACCAGGAGGTGACCGTTCAGCCCGAGGATCTTGTCCAGCAGTTCCTTGCGGAAGCCGTTCATCACGGCCATCACGATGATCAGCGTGGCGACGCCGAGCATGATGCCGAGGAACGAAAAGCCGGCGATGACCGAAATGAAACCTTCCTTGCGACGCGCACGCAGGTAACGCCCGGACAACAGCCATTCGAAGGGTGCAAAAGGCGGGGTTCGGGCTCTCTCGTTCATGGTCTCATCCATTACTCGATAATCCCATGATTCGGACCAAATGTGGCCTTATTGGCCAACATTACAGCCGCGGTGGATATCTTATCCCGCGATCTTCGCCACTACTTCCGCCGGGCTGAGATTCTCGCGCGAACCGTCGCTGCGCCGCTTGATTTCGAGCTTGCCCTCGGCGAGGCCCTTCGGCCCCACCAGAATCTGCCAGGGGATGCCGATCAGGTCGGCGGCCGCGAACTTCGCGCCGGCGCGCTGGTCGGTATCGTCATAGAGCACATCGACGCCCTTGGCCCGAAGTTCCCGATAAAGCTTCTCGCACGCGCCATCGACGGCAGCATCCCCCTGCTTCAAATTCAAGATCACGGCAGTGAACGGCGCCACCGCTTCCGGCCATTTGATGCCGGCATCGTCATGGCAGGCCTCGATGATGGCGCCGACCAGGCGCGAGACGCCGACGCCGTAGGAGCCGCCATGGATCGGCACGTCGACGCCGTCAGGGCCTGCGACCAGCGCCTTCATCGCATCGGAATATTTGGTGCCGAAATAGAAGATCTGGCCGACCTCGATGCCGCGCGTATTGACGCGCTTGTCGGCAGGCACTTCGCGTTCGTAGCGATCGGCATCGTGGACGTCCTCGGTCGCAGCATAGACCGACGTCCATTGCTTGATGATGTCAGTGAGATCGCCGTCATAGTCGACGTCATCGGGCGGGATCGGCAGATTGAGCACGTCGCTGTTGCAGAACACGCCGGATTCGCCGGTTTCCGCCAGCACGATGAATTCATGGCTGAGATCGCCGCCGATCGGGCCGGTTTCGGCGCGCATCGGGATCGCCTTCAATCCCATCCGCGCAAAGGTGCGCAGGTAAGCAACGAACATCCGGTTATAGGAACGGCGCGCCGCCGCCTCGTCGATGTCGAAGGAGTAAGCGTCCTTCATCAGGAATTCGCGGCCGCGCATCACGCCGAAACGCGGGCGCTGCTCGTCGCGGAACTTCCACTGGATGTGGTAGAGATTGAGCGGCAGGCTCTTGTAGGATTTGACATAGGCCCGAAAAATCTCGGTGATCATTTCCTCGTTGGTCGGCCCGTACAGCAAATCGCGCTTGTGGCGGTCGCTGATCCGCAGCATCTCCGGACCATAGGCATCGTAGCGGCCGCTCTCGCGCCAGAGATCGGCAAGCTGCAGCGTCGGCATCAAGAGCTCCAGCGCACCGGCGCGGTTCTGTTCCTCGCGAACGATCTGCTCGATCTTCTTCAAGACCCGAAAGCCCAGTGGCAGCCAGGCGTAAATGCCGGCCGCTTCCTGCCGCATCATGCCCGCGCGCAGCATCAGCCGATGCGAGACGATCTCCGCCTCTTTCGGATTCTCTTTCAGGATGGGTAGAAAAAACCGCGACAACCGCATGGGACAACTCAAGGAATCAGTGGGATACCGGAAGAGGTGCAGTGAAACCGGATCGGGTGCGAAAATACAAGGCCGGGCCCGGTGAAAAGCGGCCGGAAAGGCGGTTTTTCGGGCCGTTTTTGGGCCCCGTGGTCCTCATACCTTCACAACGGCGTCATACCCCGAAGGCGGGCTATCCAGTAGTTCATCAACACCCAGGCGATCGTCGTCGCCTCTCTACTTCTTCATCCCGGAATGATCGTGCTTCATTTCCCCGCCCGCAGGCGCTCGCGCGCCGACACCCTGCACGTCGAGCGACAGCGTCACCTTGCCGGCCTTCTCGAATTCGAGCGTGAGCGGCACCTTGTCGCCCTGCTTGAGTGGCGTCTTCAGATCCATCAGCATCAGATGGTAGCCGCCCGGCGCGAGCTTGACGGTCTTGCCCGGCTCGATGGCGAGGCCCTTGTCGAGCGGACGCATGGTCATGACGCCGTTGTTCATCGCCATCTCGTGAATCTCGACCTTGCCGGCGACATCGCCGGAGCCGCTGATCAGGCGGTCTGGCGCAGAGCCCTTGTTCTCGATCGTGAGAAAGCCGCCCGCAATCTTCGCGCCTCCCGGCGTCGCGCGGCTCCAGGCCTGCGTAATGACGAGGTCGCCGGCCTTGACCTCCTGGGCGTGCGCGGGCGCACCCAGGAGAGCAAACAGGGCGGCGAAGGCGAAGAGTTGCAGAACAGGTTTCATCGTATGTCTTTCGATTAATGAAGCATCGTCGGCACAGCGGACGACCAGGCCCACCGTTGCCTTAACTTGAGAACGCAACATTAATACTCACAATAGCGGGAGCGCGTCTTTATTTGCTCGCGACTTTTTGCTGGTCCAGCCATTTTTCGAGGTCCGGTATTTCGGCCGAACCTTCGATCGTGGTGACGGTTCCGTCCCGCGCGATCAGCAGCGTGCGCGGGATCTCACCCTGCCAGGCCGGGTCGATCTCGAATCGGAGGCGTTCGACGAAGCCGTCGCTGAAAATCCAGTTCTCGGCCGACCCCAGCCCGGCCTTCTCCAGCATCGCGCGCGCCGCACCCGGAAGATTCGGAACGAGATCGGCGCTGATCGTCACAACGGCGAGTTCGGAGTGGTCCTTCATGAATTGGCCGAGCAGCGGCAGTTCGACCTTGCAAGGGCCGCAGGTGACGCCCCAGAAATGCACCAGCGTCGGACGCCCGGCGTGCGAACGCAGCACGTCCTGCCAGCTTCCCCGCACGAACGGCTTGAGCTCGGACGGCGCCTCGGCTCCCGGCGTGGCGGCCAGAGAGGCAATGAGAAATATTGCAGCCAGCAGGAAGCGTTTCATGATCCGTCTCCGATCGGCAGAAGGCGATATCCGTCGGCCTTGGTCATCCAGGAAAGATAGGTTTTCTGTCCGTCGCTGACCAGCAATGGGTGGTCGGACGTATCGGTCGTCGTGGCGATCGCGACAGGCTTTGACCAGCTCTTGCCCTCATCATGCGAAGTCATCGCGTTGACCGAGGTCTTCTCGCCGTCGAATTCCTTCCAGACCATGGTGGCGCCGCGCGGGCCGGCCAGCACGTACGGCCGCGTTGGGTTGCGGTCGGCGCGGCCGAGCGGAAGCGGATCGGAAAACGTACGGCCCTCGTCTTGCGAGCGGGCATAGAACAGCCCCTTGCGCGCCTTGCCGTTGGTGTACCAGCTCACGTGATAGGTGCCTGCGGGCGAGATCGAAAGACTGGGACCATGATGCGGGCACGCGGAAATCTGCCAGTTGTCGTTGCTGACGCGGCGAACCTCGCCCGGCGTGGCCGGATCGGCGAACGTCATGACCGCGTGATCCCGCACGCCTCCTTCGAAGATGTTCCTGAACACCACCACGGGACGGCCGGGACCAGCGAACGCGAGGCCAAGCCGGCAGCACTCGCAGGTGTTGTCGCTCGCCAGCCGCGCCTCGGCATAAACAGCGCCGCCATCCTTCGATGACGCGAAGAACAGCGCTGCCCCCTCATACTTCTTGCCGCTCTGCTGCGCAGGCACGCGGTTGCGCTTGTCGATCCAGGCTGCAAACGCAGAACCGTCCGCATCGAGGCCGAGCGCCACAAAGCGCTGGCTCTCGTTACTCGCCGTGATCGGCCGCAACTCCGCAAAGCTTTGGCCGCCATCGGTCGATCGGGTGGTGAGCACCTGGCCGTTGAACGCCTTGTCCCTGAAGGTCGAAAACGCCAGTGCGATGCCGCCGTTTTTCTCGACGACGATCTGGGGACGCGCATCCGGCCCCCAATCGAGGTTGAGCTTTTCCCTGGTCACCTGAACCGGCGTCGAAAAGCTGCGCCCCTGATCCTTCGAATTCGCCACCGATATCCGGCCTCCTGCCATCCAGGCGAGCCACAGCGTTCCATCCGGCGCGAAGGCCGGCGTCACCTTCGACGCGCAACGCAAGACGGCCTCCTCGCACGCCGCTTCCGAGGTATGCTGATGATGGCTCATTTGCGCTTGCGCTGCGGTCTGGCAAAGCGAGAGGGCGAGCGTCGCGAGCAGGCTCATTCGCAGCATGGCTTTATTCCTCCTGCGTTGTTGTCCGGTCATTTGAACGCCAGCTTCATTCCGGCAAAGAACGCGCGCGGGGAACCCGCGTAGATCGTACCGGTCGTGCTGAGGCCTTGGAGGCCGCCGGCCGAGACCGAATTGCCGAGATTGTTGGCGGAGGCAATATAGGTCCGGTCGAACACGTTCCTGACTTCGAAGTAAAGATTCAACGACTTGAAATAGTCGGACATGAGATCCGTCTTGTAGTGAACGTTGAGATTGACCAGTTCGTAACCGGGCGCCTTCTGCAAATTGGCGTTGTCCATGTAGAACGAGTCCTTCCACTGCACCTCGACAAACGCCCCGAGGCCGGCAAGCGGCCCCCACATCTGTTCATAGCCGAGCCGCGCCGTCAGTTCGTGCGGCGAAATGCCGGGAATCTTGTTGCCCGCACGGTTGAAGCTGAAGACCGTCCCGCTTGCGCCCTGGCTTCTGAGGTCTTCCGCATATTCGGTGTAGTACTGATCGAGATAGGTATAGGCCGCGGTGAATCGCCAGCCGGGATAGAACTTCCAGTCGGCGGCTAGCTCCACCCCGCGATGCTCGGATCGCGGCGCGTTGAATGTATAAGTGACGCCTTGCTTCGGGGTCGCCTGCGTGACCAACTCGTTCTGAAAGAATTCATAGAAACCGGTCGCGCTGAATTTGAGCGCGTTGTTTGGAGTCCAATCGAAGCCAAGGTCATAACCGAGGTTCTTTTGCGTCTGGAGTTGCGTGTTATTGCCCGGTGTGCCGTCCGAAAGGACGAAGAGATTCCCTATCTGTGGCGTACCATAGCCGGTGGCAACACGTCCGCGGAACTGCCATTCGCTGTTCGGCTTGTAGAGTAGCGCGAACTCTGGAGCGGTGTTTTGAAATCGCCGATCGGCGGTTGTCGGGATGATCGTTGGATTCGGAACCGGCGACGTCCCGTAATCGTAGGCGGAATTGATCCCCTTCAGATGCGTGGTTTCCCACCCGATGCCTGCCACGGCGGTCAACGAGGACGTCAGCATGAGTTCCTCGCGCGCACGAACGCCGTAATTGGTAGTCTCGCTCCAGGTATTGCTCTGCAGCCTGCCCAGCGTGGCGTTGCCGCCCGGCATGACGAATCTCGAGTCGCTCGACGCGGTGAGCGTATTGTAGAAGGCACCGAAATAGGTGGTGGACTCCAAACCGAAAATTTCACCGCGTTTGGTGACGTCGCTCATGTAGTTGTACGACGGAAAGTCGCCGATCGCGCTGGTAGCTCCGGTCGGCTGACTGATGTTGCGGTCGTCGAACACGAACTGGTTGCGCCAGGTCGTCGTATTATCGAAATCATGCTCCCATCGCCCGCCGACGATCGTTCGCCTGTCATCGCGGCCAAGTCCCGCCTGAGTAGCGGTGTGGGGTGTCGTTAAGCCATTAAAGCCATTGTTGAACAATGGCACCACCGGGCAGCCGGGCGCGGCGTTCGTGCCCGTCGTGCAGCCCTGCTGAAACGGATTTTGATAATACTGGCTGAGCGTCTGGCGGAGCGGCAGCCTTGTATCGAGATTGTTGTTAATGAACTTGACGGTGAAGCGATCGTCGGGCGTCGCCTGCAACGTGCCGAGAAAATTCACCGTCTGGGTATTGAACCAGCTATTGCCGATAAACCCGTCACCACGCGCGTCGCTGGCGAACAGCGAGCCCTCGAAATTGCCGACCTTCTTACCGTAGGCCAGATAATTGTTGAGATAGCCAAAACTGCCGCCATCAACGCCGTATTCGGCGCCGTCGATCGTGCCGCCCGGGCGGGTGCGGAAATTGAGCGCGCCGCCGGTCGCGTAATTGCCATAGAGCGCCGACGACGGCCCCCGGATCACGTCGATCGCGCCATAGGCCTTGGGGTCGATCAGGTCGCTGCGGGAAAGCCCGTCCGGCTGCGTGACCGGGAAACCGTCATCGAAGATCACGAGATTGCGGATGCCGAAGCCGTTTCGCGCATTGGAGCCGCGGATCGAGATGCCGATATCGCGCGGCCCGTTGCCCTGCTTCACCGAGATGCCGGGGCTCTCGCGCAGCACGTCGGCCACGGTAACCGCCGGCCGGTTGTCAAACTGGCTGCGATCGATGGTCGACTCGGTCTGGCCGGTTGGCGCCTGGTAAAGCAGCGCCCGCGCCACGCGCGGGGTGATGCCCGCGGTTAGCGACGCCGCAGGCGTTGGGTTGGCCGAAGGCGGCCTCGCCTGGGTCCGGGCGGATGAGCGAACGGCCGGCTTGCGGGCCGCAGGTCTGGCGGTCGTTGCGCGCGGCGCGTCGACGGTCACTGCCGGCAGCGCCGTCTGGGCCTCGGCGATCGACGGCGTGAGGGATAACGCACTGCCAAGCACAAGCAGGCTCGCGCTACCCAAGGCACGATGGGAGTACATAAGACATTCCTGACGCCAGCTCTTTGGCCGGCATGATTGACTGCACCAACCGCCACGGCTGGCGCCGCACCGATCGTTCGGGTGTTTAAGTCGTCAGGAAATGAAGGGAGGCGCGCGCGCCTGCGCGTGCGAACCGGCACGAGCGTTCGTCAGCCGGAAGGCAAAATCGAACCAGGCCACCTGCTCGGCAACCCGCTCGACGGCGATCGCCGCGGTCTGCGGCACATCGACCGGCGCGCCGGTCTGCAGCACGCTGCAAACCGAACAGCATCCGTCATGAGCGCGGTGGTTGGCCTGATCGGTCTGCCCTGCACCGGGCGCACCATTGCCGTGGCAGATGACGGCGCTCGCGAGCGGATCGGAGGCCGCGATGCTCGCCGCCCAGCATGCGCCGATGGGTGCAAAAATCTGCACCACCAGGGCAATCAGGACGATTGGCAGAAAATTCTTCAGCCGCCGGCGCATCGCAATCCCATCCGCTTCAGACCTTAATCACCATGAGAGTCTGAAGTCGAGATCAGGTTCCCGGAACTATGTTGCAGCTTCAAGGAGTAAACTTGTCGAAAAGCGATGCATTTTGCGCCGCGGGCAAGGCGCCCTACCCCGATACCAAGCCTCGGGCGAATTGCAGCTAAATCCACAACCATCAGTAGCAAATTCGCAATCATTTCGCAGAGTGCTGGAATTTTGAACAAACGTTGCCGAAAATGGTGACAAGACGAAAAAGATGGTCTACCAATTCGGGCTCAGGCTGGCCGAGAGGCTCAAGCTTGGTGGTCCAAGTCTCGGGAGGAGCCCTGACGCGCACAAGCAGCGTCGCCTCGACAATCAAGAGCAAATCTAAATTTTCGGGGAAATTAAGGGTCGACACAATTTTGAGCAGGGCTTGGCGCCCTGCTCTTTTTTTTCGAAAACATCTTTTTTTCGAGAACATCTTTTTTCGAGACGATCGCAAGCGACAATGACGGCATCGTCAAATCCGATCGAGCGAAGTTTTGAATTGGCCGCCGCGGGTTGCGAGGATCTGACGCCGCAGGTCTATCGCCGCCTGTTCGACGCGCATCCCGAAGCGCGGACGATGTTCGGCACCGAGGGCAGCGAACTCGTCAAGGGTTCGATGCTGGCTTTGACGATCGACGCCATTCTGGATTTTGCCGGAGAACGCACCGGCCATTTCCGCCTGATCACATCAGAGGTTTCCTCGCACGACGCCCGCGCGCGATCAGCAAAAGTGGAAGCCGGTTTTGCGTCCGATCGCGCGCTATTCTTTTGAATCGGCGCATGATCTTGTCACCAAACCGCGCACACTTTGGCGGATCATGCGCTGGCACGCCGCGCGAATTGTTCGTCGCGTTCTTCGGCATCATCGCGCAGACGCTGCGCGATGTCATCGGGGCGGACTGGTCCGACGAAATCGACGCGGCGTGGCGAAAATTGCTCGACGAGATCGAGGCGTCGTTGCAGCGCAGTGTGAAAATTACCAGCCCTGACCACGGGTCAATTAGCCACAAAACTCCCCAGACGTCATTGTTGCGGGCCGTCGGTTCAACCGGTGGCGCAAATGCGCCGAGTGTGAAACACTGCCTCGATCCGCGGTGCGTGCAATCGACGCCGTCGGTAAAAAAACAACGACAAACGAGGGAGCGAGCGATGTCAGGGACTGAGAAATCCTCAACGACAAGGCGTAATCTTCTTCAGACAGGGGCGGCTGCCGGCGCGGCAACCGCCCTGCTCGGCGGGTTGGGCATCAACCCGGCTTTGGCGGCAGCCGCACGTTCGGAGAAACCGCTGAAGGCGGCGTTCTCCAATGCGGGCCTGCAGGCGACCTGGTGCGCCCAGGGCAAGCAGGCGGCGGAATGGTGGGGCAAGCTGTTCAACGTCGAAGTCACCTGGTTCGACGGCCAGCTAGACGCGGTCAAGCAGCGCGCCGCGATCGACAACATGGCGTCGCAAAAATGGGATTTCGTCGCCATCCAGGCGTTCGGCATCGGCACGCTGACCCAGCCCGTGCAGAAGATGATCGATGCCGGCATTCCCGTGATCGACATGGACACGCTGATCGCCCCGCTCGACCAGATCAAGGTTCATTCGTTCCTGGCGCCCGACAATGAATTCATGGGCGCTTCGGTGACGCAGGCGCTTTGCAACGCCATGGGCGGCAAGGGCAAGATCATCATGACCCAGGGCGCGCTCGGCCATACCGGCGCCCAGGGCCGCGCCAAGGGTTTCAACACGGTCGTCAAGCAATTCCCGAACATCGAGGTGCTCGACACCCAGCCGGCGGATTGGGACGTCTCGAAGACGGCGCGGCTGTGGGAGACCTATTTGACAAAGCACCCGCAAATCGATGCGGCGTTCTTCCACAATGACGACATGGCGCTGGCCGCCTACAACATCATGAAGGCGCGCAACCGCAGCAACATCCTGATCGGCGGCGTCGACGCCATGCCGCCGGCGATCCAGGCGGTGAGCGAAGGCCGCATGTTCGCGACCGTCCGCAACCCCTCCTGCCGCATCCATGGCGGCGCCATCATCGCCGGCGTTGCCGCGGTGACCGCGGGTGAGAAGAGCGGACAGGGTATTCCGAAGCATGTGATCACGGACGGCCCGGTGGTGACGAAGGCCAACGCGGCCGGCATGCAATGGATGGAGGATCACTTCCTGATCTGATCCAGCATGCCCAGGGGACAACAGCCCATCCTCGAACTGCACGACATCACGAAGGCGTTCGGCGGTGTCGAGGCGCTTCGTGGGGTCGACTTTGCGCTGACCGCCGGCGAGATCCATGGTCTCGTCGGCGAGAACGGTGCGGGGAAAAGCACGCTGATGAAGATCATCGCCGGCGTGCATGCGGATTTTTCAGGCCGGTTGGTGCTGGACGGCCGGGAGACCCGCTTTCGATCGGTGCGCGACGCGCATGCGGCGGGGATCGCGATGGTTCATCAGGAACTCAGCGTGGCGCCGGACCTGACGGTGGCCGAGAACGTGTTTCTGGGCAGCCAGCCGACGAACCGCCTTGGGCTGGTGCAATGGCGGCGCATGGCGCGCGAGGCCGGCGAGCAATTGAAGCGGTTCGGCATCGACGTCGATCCGATGTCGCGGCTCGGCGACCTCCCTATCGGGCTGCAGCAACTGATCGAGATCGCCCGCGTGCTGTCCTCGGGCGCCCGCATCATCATCCTCGATGAGCCGACCTCGGCGCTGTCGCCGCCCGAAGTAGAGCGCCTGTTCGCGACGCTGAAGCGGTTGCGGGACGAAGGCACCAGCATCGTCTTCATTTCGCATTTCATCGAGGACATCCTGCGCGTCTCCGACACCGTGACCGTGTTTCGCAACGGCAGGAAAGTCGCGGAGACCGCCGCGTCGGAGACCAGCAAGCCGGCCCTGATCGAGGCGATGATCGGCAAGGGCCGCGAGGCGCTGGAAGAGACCTACATCCACGACATCATGCTGCCGCCGCCGACCGATCAGCCAGTGGTGCTGAACGCAAACGGGCTGACGCTGGCCGGCCGCCTGCGCGAGGTTTCGTTCGAGGCCCGCGCCGGCGAGGTGCTCGGCATCTACGGCTTCATGGGATGCGGGCAGCTCGAGCTGGCGCGGATCCTGTTCGGCAAAATAAAGCCCGACCTCGGCACGCTCGCGGTCGCAGGCAAGCAAAAGGCCTTTCGCAGCACGGCGGATGCCAGGCGTTCCGGGATAGCCTTCGTTCCCGAGAGCCGCCGCGACATGCTGTTCCTGCAGGAGCCGGTCTACAAGAACGTCTCGATCAGCATCCTCGATCGCATCTCGTCATTGCTGCTCAAGCCGTCTCGCGAGCGAGCGATCGCCAATCGGCAGGTCGAGCAGTTGCGGATCCGGCCCGCGGCCGTCGATCTCGATCTCGGCATGCTGTCGGGCGGCAATCAGCAGAAGGTGGCGCTGGCGAAATGGCTCAGCTATCCGCCGCGGCTGTTGGTGCTCTGCGAGCCGACCCGCGGCATGGATGTCGGCGCCAAGAACGACGTCATCCACATCGTCAGAGATCTGCGCGCCAAGGGGCTCGCCATCATCGTGCTCTCCACCGAGCCGGAGACGGTGCTGTCGCTCGCCGACCGCGTCATCGTGCTCAAGCGTGGCGTGGTGGTGCGGGAGTTTGCCAACGAACAGATCAGCAAGGACCGCCTCCTGGAAGCGGCGTGAGGAGACCGACATGACTTCAGGTGAAAGCGTGACAGTCGCCGCGGATCGGAAACGGCCTCGCGGGCTCGCCGTGATGTTGCGCTCCCAGATGCGCAACATCGCGCCGTTCCTGACGCTGATCTGCCTGTTCAGCTTCTTCGCGGCAGCAAGCCCCTCGTTTGCGACGCTCGACAATCTCGGCAACATCCTGACGCAAATTTCGGTCACCGGCATCATCGCCGTCGGCCTCACCTTCGTGATCCTGTGCGCCGAGATCGATCTTTCGATCGCCGCCATCGCCAACGTCACCGGCATTGCGGTCGCCTATTTCACGCTGCAGGAATCCTACGTCAACATCGCCAACGTCTCGATGCCCGGATGGGCCGCAATCCTGCTGGCGCTGGCGCTTTGCGCGCTGCTCGGCCTCGTCAACGCCTTTGGGCTGACGGTCATCGGCATCCCCTCCTTCATCATGACGCTGGCGATGATGCAGATCGCGGCCGGCATCTCGGCGCTGTTGGTGCGCGGGCAGATCGCCTACAAGGTGCCCCCGCTGGTCACGACCTTGGGATCGACATCGATCGGCGGCATTCCCTGGATCGTGATCGTGGCCGCCCTGATGCTGCTCGGCGGCCATCTGGTGCTGACCTACACCCGCTTCGGCCGCTACGTCTACATGGTCGGCGGAAACCGCGAGGCGGCGGAATATTCCGGGCTCAACGTCAAGCTGATCCTCGGCAGTGTCATGGTGATCTCGGCGGTGTGCGCCGGCATCGGCGGCATGCTCGGCGTGGCGCATTTCGGCAGCGCGCAGCAGAACGAGTTCGACAGCTACCTGCTGGATTCCATCGCCGCGGTGGTGGTCGGCGGCACCAGCCTGTTCGGCGGCCGCGGCGGCATCGGCAACACCATTGTCGGCCTGTTCGTGCTCGGCGTCCTCAACAACGGGCTCGATCACGTCAACATCGACAGTTTTTTGAAGATATTGATCCGCGGCCTGATCCTGCTGGCGGCGCTCATCATCAATGTCTATGCGCAGAGGTTGCGGGAACGGGCGGTGGAATAGACCTGGCCGGCTCTAACCGGCGAAATCCGGCTGCCAGTCGCGGACTTCCCGCGCCGCTTTCGTCACAGCGCTGATCGTGGGAAACGACACCGTCTCCACCATCATCGCGCGCGCGAGCCGCAGGCTCCGCGCCTCGCAGAGCGCCCTCCGTTTGGGGTCTTCGATCAATTCGAAATCGGCATTGTGCGCCAGCCCGAGAATGCGACGGATGATTTTTGCAGCCGAAAATCCTACGGTGTCTCCGAACAAGCGCGCCATATAGGCCTGTCGCTCGACCTCCAGACGCGCCGCACCGGCCGCGCCGGGAAACAGCGTCTGGGGGTAGGCGTCGCCGTGAGCTTCCGTGCGCCAGAGCTCGAGGAATTCGCGGGCGAACTCCGTCCAGACGTTTTCGATCGCTTCCAGCACCCAGACCTCGAACAGCCGCCGCTCGCCCGGCGAACGCTCATGACCGGCGGAGGCCAGATAGCTCATCAGGAGATTGCCGATGACCGCGCCGAGATCGAACCCCATCGGTCCGTAGAACGCGAATTCGGGATCGATCACGACGGTCGAGCCTTCCGTCACCATGATCGATCCGGTGTGGAGGTCGCCGTGGATCAGCGCTTCCGGTGCGTTCAGGAATTTCAGTTTCAGCCGCGAGATCGCGACGTGGAGGTCGAGGTCTTCCCGGAAAGCGGCCGCGGTCGCATCGAGCCAGGGCTGCGTCCAGCGGTTCTGCTCGGCCACGCGGTAGGGATCGGTGAAGATCAGGTCTTCAGTGATCTTGCAGAGCGCGTGGTTACCGGCAAACGCCGCAAGCCCTTCCTTCTTCCGGGCAGCAGAAATCGCGAGGTCGGAAGAGAAAAACAGCGTGCGCGCCAGAAAGGTCGCGATATCCCCGACAAAGCGCGGATAGAGCATGCCGGCAACCAGCCCCTTGCGCATGATGATGTGCGGCTCGAGCAGCTCCATGACGACAAGCGCAAGCGCCTCATTGTTGTGCAGCACCGCCGGCACCAGCCCTGGCGCCAGCCGCGCCTGATGCGTCAGCGCCAGATACTCATAATGCGAGCGCGACAGCGGCAGCGGCCAGCTTTCGCCGACGAGGCGCACGTAAGGCAGCGCCTGCTTGACGGCGATGCCGCCCGCGGTCCCCTTGACGATGAACACGAGATTGAGGTTGCCGTCGCCGACCTCGCTGATCGACCAAGAGGCCTGGGTGCCGCCAAGCCGGGCTGCGACCGCAGCAAGCCCTGCGAGATAGTCCCGCAGGTCGGCCTCATGAAGAATTCGATACTCGTCCTGCCGGGGATTAGCCAATGATTGCTGCTGTGAACTCATCGCAGTCTGCCCCCCAAGCCGGTGCGGGAGATCCCACTCACTCCCGTTCCAGGAAATTCAATCCGATATCGGCCTTTTTCTTGGCCGGATCATAATCGCAAAACGCTGTCAGCGACCAGCGTTGACCGTTCGCATTTGCTCTGGCGTCTCAAATGAGCTGCGCGAGCCAGATGGTGTGGCCGCCGCAGTCGGGGTCCTCAACGACATGCGACACCACGCGAAACCCGTTCTGGTCGAGCAATGAACGATATTCGGCCGGGTCGAGGCTCGCATGATACAGCGGCTCGCCTCCAAAGTTTCCGATCGCCTCCCCATGCGCGGGGCCACTTGTAAACATCAACGCCGCTTCCGGCGCCGCGTGCTCGCGAAACACGGGAAACATGTTGCGCTGATCGTCATGGCAAAGGTGAAAGAAACTGTCCCACGCAAGGATGCCGGAAAACCTCCGCCGCAAGGCCAGCTTGCGCATATCGGCGACGATCCATTCGTGCCTGGAAAAATGCCGCCAGCAGACGTCGATCATGGCCGGAGATGAATCGACGCCAACGACGGGATAACCAAGCTCGATCAGATACGCAGCCATTGGCTCGGCGGATCCGCACCCGAGATCGAGGATCGGACCGGCGGGAGGCAGCAGCGCCCGGAATCGGTCGAGCCAGGGTTTTTCAAACAGGCCGATGCGGGCGCGACCCTCGATCCAGTCCAGCGCCTTGCGCTGGTACAGGTCGATGATCCCTGCAGCTTCTTCCGACGGCATCTACGAACTCACGCGCCACGTATCGGCCGGACCCAGGGTCAGGACCTACTAAACGACAATAAGCGTCGGATGACCGCGACGACAAGCGGATCGCCCTACATCCGGGACAGTTCTTCGGCCAGGATCTTCTGCACCAGACGGATGCGGGGGCTGGATTGCAGTTCCCGGTGGGTGACCAGCCAGATCGGGACCGGGATCGGTGCCATGTCCGGCACCAACCTTCTCACTCCCGGTGTCCGGTCAGCCACCTCGCGCAACATGGCGGCGACACCTAGGCCGCGATTGACCATCTCCCAGACCGTAACCCCGGAATCCGACATCAGCCGGAAGTCGGCGGCGTCCATCGGAATGCCGATTCCGCCCAAATAACCCGAAAAGCGCACGGCATCGTCAAAACCGATCAGATCTGCCCTCGCCAGATCGGCCGGTGCCGCAGGCATGCCATGGCGGGCGATCCAGTCCTCCGACGCATAGAATCCCGCCTCGGTATCGCGGATATGCTGACCGATCAGCCCGGGCCGATCGGGCCGCACATGGCGAATGGCGATGTCCGCCTCTCTGCAGTGCAGATCGCTGAGGTCGTTGGAGGCCACGATCATGATCGTGATCTGCGGGGCGGTCGATCTGATGCGCGCGATGATCTCGGGCAGGACATAGGCAGAAAAAGTGTCGGTGGCCGAGATGCTGACGCGTCCGCCGATCTCCTGCACGCGGCCGCTCGCGGCCAGGGCAACGGCATCGGCGGCATCGCCCATCACCCGGATATGCTCGAGCAGATCCGCCCCGGTCTGCGTCAGCACAAGCTTGCGGCCGATCCGTTCGAACAGGGCCACGCCCAGTTCGGCCTCAAACGCCAAGACCTGCCGCGACAGCGTGGGCTGCGTCAGCCCCAGCCGGCGCGCCGCAGCCGACAGGGACCCGGCCGTCGCGGTTGCATGAAAGGCCCGTATGTGGTTCCAGTCCATCGCTCTCATGCATTTGCGTATATCAATGCTGCCGATTTCCGCAATTTCCTTGTTTGACGCATATAGTAGGCTTTGCCGAAAAGGGGACAGCACATGAGCATCACAAGCGACGCCCGTTTCTGGGACAGGTCTTCCCGCAAATACGCCAGATCCGGCATAGCGGATTTGAGTGGATACGAGCGCACGCTCGAACGCGCGCGCGCCCATCTGCAGCGTGGAGACAGTGTGCTGGAGCTGGGCTGCGGCACGGGAACGACGGCGCTGCGACTTGCGGATGGCGTGCGGAGCTATCTCGCGACGGACATTTCCGGCGGGATGATCGCGATCGCCGAAGAGAAGCTGGTGGTCGAGTCGATCCCGGCACTTTCCTTTCGCACCGCGACCGCCGAAGAACTGGTCCACGAAGAAAGCCGGTTCGATGCCGTTCTGGGCTTCAACTATCTGCACTTGGTGCGCAACGTGCCGGGCACGCTACGCAGCATCCACGCCCTGCTGAAGCCTGGGGGCCTGTTCATCTCGAAAACGCCTTGTCTGGGAGACATGAACCCGCTGATCCGGCTGCTCCTGCTGCCCGCGATGCGAGCCATCGGAAAAGCGCCACATGTCAGCTCCCTCGGCGCATCCGCGCTGGAGCAGCTGATCATTGGCGCGGGTTTCGACGTCCTTGTCAGGGAGGGCCACGCCAGCAAGGGCAAGGACCAACGCCCCTACATTGTGGCCCGTAAGCGATGATCGACGCATCGCTGCAACCGTCATCTTCTGGCTCGGAAAAATGAGTCCCTGACCCTAGAATGTTTCCCGTTCCAGGAAGTTCGATCCGATGTCGGCCTTCCTCTTGATGGGGTCATAGTCGCAAAAGACGCTATCGGCGACCAGCGTGTAGCTCGGGATGATCGTATCCTTGTTCAGCTTGACGGAAGTCAGGCCAATAACGGCGGTCTGCTTGCCGCCGGTCCATTTGAACGGGGTCGTGCTCTGCGCCCGCTCGCAGGCCGCTACCGCGTCGGCGAAGACCGAGCTCTCGACGAAGGCCTTCACCGTCCGAAGCTGTCCCAGCGTTTTCCAGTTCATGTAGAATGACCCGACAAGGCCCGCAGCGAGCAGGACCACGAGCGCCATCAGGATGCGTTGAACGGTCATTGCTCTCCCCCGCCAGATCGAAATGTCAAAACGGCAGCCCCATCAGCTTCGACAGCCGTTCGATGTTCAGATAGCCTTGGTGATACGCCCACATCCCGATGCCGAAGATCACGGCCGAGATCACGGTGGTCCAGAGCAGCTTGTAGCCCATCCGCGCCATGACCGGCGCCCCGGGATCGGTGCCGGGAGCGCCTTCGCCATCCTCGTGCTGGCTGCGGACGCCGAACGGCAGCGTCGTGAACAGCACGACCCACCAGAGCACGAAGTAGATCGCAAGCGCGGTGGAGATGCTGTAGGCCATCAGGGTTCACGCCTGTTCGATTTCGACGAGCGCGCCGGAAAAATCCTTCGGGTGGAAAAACAGCACCGGCTTGCCGTGGGCGCCGATCTTCGGCACGCCGTCGCCGAGCACGCGGGCGCCCTCGCTAATCAGCTTGTCACGCGTGGCGATGATGTCGGGCACGTCGTAGCAGATGTGGTGAATGCCGCCGTCGGCGTTACGCTCGACGAATTTGGCGATCGGCGAGGCTTCGCCGAGCGGCTGGATGAACTCGATCTTGGTGTTGGGCAGCGTCACGAACACGGTGATGACGCCATGCTCCGGCAAAGGCACCGCGCCGGAGATTTCGGCGCCGAATGCGCCGCCATAGATTTTTGCCGCCTTTTCCGCGTCCTTGACCGCGATCGCAACATGATTGAGCCGGCCCAGCATGACACTCCACTCCCTGCTTCCTGCGCCTTCTCGGCAGGTCCGCGATCGAAAACGCCTTTGTACCTCAAACCGTCAGAACATGAACGAGGCAAATCGGCTTCTTGCCCCACTGCTCGTTGATGACGGCCCGCACCGCACGGCGCACCGATTCCGCCGTCGCGTCCGCATCGCGCCGCCGCGCCCGCGGCAGGTTTTCCACCGTCGAAACCACCGCATCGAATACCATTTCGTCGATCACCTCGCCGGCCGCATTCTTCTCGGGGATGCCGACGAGATCAACCTCGGGATCGTCGGCCAGTTCGCCCTTGTCGGTCATGGCGATCGCCACGAAGGCGCAGCCGGCAAATCCCATCCGGCGCCGCTCGACCACGGCACGAGACTTGGAATCCTCCAGGATGTTGCCGTCCTTGTAGATCCGCCCCGACGGAAGTTCGTCGATGATGGCGGGATCGCCCGGTCCGAGCTTGACCAGATCGCCATTGCGGCAGATCAGCACCTTCGGCACGCCGGCCGTGCGCGCCAGCTTGGCGTGTTCGGAGAGATGCAGCGCCTCGCCATGGACGGGGATCAGGATCTGCGGGCGCACCCATGAGATCATGTCGCGCAGCTCGTCGCGGCGCGGATGGCCGGAGACGTGGACGAGATCGGTGCGGTCGGTGATGACCTCGATGCCCTGGGTAACCAGGCCATTGATGATGCCGCCGACCGCCTTCTCGTTGCCGGGGATGGTGCGCGAGGAAAAGATCACGCAGTCGCCCTTGTTCAGCGTCACCTGCGGATGGTCGTTATTGGCGATCCTGGCGAGCGCCGCCCGCGGCTCGCCCTGGCTGCCGGTGCACAGCGCCAGCACCTTGTTCGGCGGGAAATGGCCGTAGTAATCGGCGCTGCGGAAATTCTGTACGCCGTCGAGATAGCCGGTCTCGCGGGCGACCTGCACCACGCGCTCCATGGCGCGGCCGACCACGACCACCTCGCGATCGGCGGCTCTCGCAGCGCCCGCCACTGCTTTCAAGCGAGCGACGTTGGAGGCGAAGGTGGTGACAGCGACCCGGCCCTTGGCGGCCTTCACCAGCTTGGTAATGGTGGCGGCGACCTCGGTCTCCGAGGGCGAGCGCCCTTCCCGCACCGCGTTGGTGGAATCCCCGACCAGCGCCAGCACGCCGGCATCGCCGAGTTCGCGCAACCGTCGCTCGTCGGTCGGAAGCCCGATGATTGGTGTCGGATCGATCTTCCAGTCGCCGGTGTGCAGCACGGTGCCGACCGCGGTGTGGATCGCGAGCGCATGCGATTCCGGAATCGAGTGCGCGACCGGAATGAACTCGACGGTGAACGGCCCGAGATCGACGCGGCCGCCCGATGGCACCACCGTCACGGGTATCTTCGGCGGATTGCGCTCGGAGGCGCACTTGGCCTCGAACAGCGCCGCGCTGAATTGGGTCGCGTAGATCTTGCATTGCAGCTTCGGCCAGAGGTCGATGATCGCGCCGAAATGATCCTCATGGGCGTGCGTCAGCACCAGGCCCATCAGGTTGTTGCGCTCCTTCTCGAGGAAGCGGATGTCGGGCATAATCAGGTCGATGCCCGGCAAATGCTCCTCGTCGCCGAAGGAGACGCCGAGATCGACCGCGAGCCAGGACCGCTGCTGGCGGTTGCCGAGCCCGTAGATCGACAGGTTCATGCCGATCTCGCCGACGCCGCCGAGCGGCGCAAAGGTCAATTCATCCGGCCGCGCCATCAGGCCGCTCCCACTGACGCCGCAGCGCCGAAATAGACTTCGCCCGCGGTGACGGCCGCGCGCTTACCGTCGGCTGTGCGGACGATCAGACAGCCGCTCTCGTCGATGGTATCGAACGTGCCTTCGACGGTCGCGTTTCCGGTCTGGATTGCAACCCGCTCGCCGAGGCCGAACGCGCGCTCCAGCCACAGCCTTCGGATTTCGGCAAAGCCGCGGCCATTGTCCCAGATGCCGCGGAATTCGACCCAGGCCTCCGACAGCGCGGTGAACAGTTCCTCCGCGCCGATTTGAACGCCGAGCACAGCCAGCGACGTCGCCGGCGTCGGCGTGCCCTCGGGCGCCGCAATGACGTTGGTGCCAATGCCGACCACGACCGCGAGCCGGTCGCCGGCCATGGCTTCCGCCTCCAGCAGGATCCCGGCGAGCTTCTGCCGCTCCGCCAGCACGTCGTTCGGCCATTTCAGGGCGTATTTCAGAGGCTCCGCCCCGGCCCGCCGCACATTGGCTTCGATGCTGAGTTTCTGCAGCGCGCTTTCAAGCGAAAGACCCGCGGCAAAGCCAAGCGTCGCCGCGACCGCCGGCGACACGTCCATGACTTCGAGAATGCTGCTGGCGAGGTTACCGCGCGGCGCGATCCAGGCACGCTGTCGGCGGCCTCGGCCCGCCGTCTGCTCCGTTGTCACGAACCACATCGGGCCGCGCTCGCCATCGCGGGCGCGGGACATGGCTTCGGCGTTGGTCGAACCGATCTGGTCGAAGGCGGCGAGGCCGTAGCCCGCCGATCTGGCTGTGGGACCGAGCGAAAAGGTCATTTCCAATTTCTGTGCATGATCTTCTCCGAAAACCGGGGGCCACTTTTCGGGATCATGCACTCTAAAACAGCGACTTCGCCGCCGCCGTGGCGACGCTGACCAGCGGCCCCGGATAGACGAAGAAGAAGATGTTGAAAATGCCGGCGGCCGCCAGCACCGTGCGCAGTTCGATGCGCATCGGCTCGATCTCGCCGGCCGGCTCGTCGAAATACATCAGCTTGATGATGGTGAGATAGTAGAACGCGCCCACCACGCTGGTGAGCACACCGATGACGGCGAGCGTGAACAGGTCTGCCTTGATCGCGGCCACGAACACGTACCATTTGGCGAAGAAACCCGCGAGCGGCGGAATGCCGGCCAGCGAGAACAACAGCATGGCGAAGAAGAACGCCAGCAGCGGGTTGGTGCGCGAAAGCCCTGCGAAATCGCTGATCTGCTCCATCGGCTGGCCATCGCGCTTCATGCTCAGGATGACCGCGAAGGTGCCGAGCGTCATCGCGACATAGATCGCGATATAGACCAGCACGCCCTGCGCGCCCTCGACGGTGCCCGACGCGAGCCCAACCAGCGCAAAGCCCATATGGCCGATCGAAGAATAGGCCATCAGGCGCTTGATGTTCTTCTGCCCGATGGCGGCGAACGAGCCCAGCGCCATCGAGGCGATCGCGACGAACACGAGGATTTGCTGCCATTGCGGGACAATGCCCGGGAAAGCCGTCAACGTGACGCGCGTGAACACGGCGAGCGCGGCAACCTTCGGCGCGGAGGCAAAGAACGCGGTGACCGGCGTCGGCGCGCCTTCATAGACGTCGGGCGTCCACATATGGAACGGCACGGCGGATACCTTGAAGCAGAGCCCCGCCAGCAGGAATACGAGGCCGAACACGATGCCGACGCTACCGGTCTTCACTGCTGCCGCGATGCCGGCAAAATCGACCGTGCCGGTGAAGCCGTAGATCAGCGAGGCGCCGTACAGCAGCATCCCCGAGGACAGCGCGCCGAGCACAAAGTACTTCAGGCCGGCCTCGGTGGACTTGGCGTTGTCGCGGTTAGAGGCGGCGACCACGTAGAGCGCGAGGCTCATCAGCTCGAGCCCAAGATAGAGCATGATCAGGTCGGCGGCCGAGATCAGCACCATCATGCCGAGCGTGGAGAGCAGCACCAGGATCGAATATTCGAAAATGCGCCGCGACGGGTCGGACAAAAACTCCGTCGACAGGATCAGCGTCACCGCCGAGCCAATGATCGCAAGTATCTTCAGGAAACGGGCAAAATCGTCGACGATGAAGCTGCCGCCGAAGGTCGTCAGCTTGCCGGCCGGCAGCATCAGCTCCAGCGCGCCGGTGACGACCAGCAGCACCACCGCGAGGCTGGTAACCAGTCTGGTTGTCCCCTCGCCGCGATAGGCGCCCAGCATCAGCAGCGCCATGGCGCCGACGGCCAGCACCAGCTCCGGCAGCACCGGCAGCAACTGATAACCTGCACTCGAAAAGCTCATTGCGCTTTATATCCTTGACGCGTTTTGTTCATGCGAACCGGCTTCCACTTCGCTTCAAAACGCTACGTTACTGGACCAGCGCGGCTGCCTTCACGGCAGTCACGGCGGCATTGTAATTGTTGACGAGTTGCTGAACCGAGGCCGCCGACATGTCGAGCACCGGCTTCGGATAGACGCCGAACAGAATGGTGAGGAACACCAGCGGGAACATCATCAGGCTCTCGCGGAACGTCAGATCCTTGATGCTCGCCAGTGACGGTTTTGTCAGTGGGCCAAACACGACCTTCCGATACAGCCACAGCGCATACGCCGCCGACAGGATCACGCCCAGGGTTGCAAACGTCGCGGTCGGGATCGAGACCTTGAAGGTGCCGACCAGCGTCATGAATTCGCCGACGAAGCCGGAAGTGCCGGGCAGACCGACATTGGCCATAGTAAAGACCATGAACACCAGCGCGTAGAGCGGCATCCGGTTGACGAGGCCGCCATAGGCCGCGATCTCGCGGGTATGCATGCGGTCGTAGACGATGCCGACGCACAGGAACAGCGCGCCGGAGACGATGCCGTGCGACACCATCTGGAATACGCCGCCGGCCACGCCCTGCGTGGTCCCTGCGAAGATGCCCATGGTGACGAAGCCCATATGGGCTACCGACGAATAGGCGATCAGCTTCTTGATGTCTTCCTGCATCAAGGCCACCAGCGAGGTGTAGACGATGGCGATCACCGACAGCGTGAAGATGATCCAGGCGAAATCATGCGACGCCAGCGGGAACATCGGCAGCGAGAAGCGCAGGAATCCGTAGCCGCCCATCTTCAACAGGATCGCGGCCAGAATCACCGAGCCTGCGGTTGGCGCCTCGACGTGGGCGTCCGGCAGCCAGGTGTGCACCGGCCACATCGGCATCTTCACCGCGAAGGAAGCAAAGAACGCCAGCCACGCCCAGGTCTGCAACGAGCGCGGCACCGCGGTGTGCATCAAGGTCGGGATGTCGGTCGTGCCGGCATTCCAGTACAGCGCCATGATCGCCAGCAGCATCAGCACCGAGCCGAGCAGCGTGTAGAGGAAAAACTTGAACGATGCATAGACCCGGCGCGCGCCGCCCCAGACGCCGATGATCAGGAACATCGGGATCAGGCCGCCCTCGAAGAACAGGTAGAACAGCACGAGGTCGAGCGCGGAGAAGGTGCCGACCATCAGCGTTTCCAGCAGCAGGAACGCCATCATGTATTCGCGCACCCGCATCGTGATCGATTTCCAGCTCGCGATGATGCAGAACGGCATCAAGGCGGTGGTCAGGATCACGAACGGCAGCGAAATGCCGTCGACACCCATGTGATAGGTGATGCCGCTGGCGAGCCAGTTCGCCTTTTCGACGAACTGGAAATCCGGGTTGGCGGCATCGAAGCGCCAAACCAGGATCAGCGACACCCCGAAAGTGACCAGCGTGGTCCACAGCGCGATCCAGCGCGCATTGCGCCGTGCGGCCTCGTCGTCGCCGCGGGTGAGATAGATCGCCAGCGCGCCGATGACCGGCAGGAACGTGACGACCGAAAGGATGGGCCAGGTTGTCATTACTGGCCTCCCAAGCCGAACATGAACCAGGTGATCAGCCCTGCGACGCCGATCAGCATCGCAAAGGCATAGTGATAGAGATAACCGGTCTGGATCTTCACCACGTTGCGCGTGACATCGAGCACGCGCGCCGAAACGCCATCCGGGCCGAAGCCGTCGATGACGAAGCCGTCGCCCTTCTTCCACAGGAAGCGGCCGAGCCACTTCGCCGGGCGGACGAAGATGAGCTCATAGAGCTCGTCGAAATACCATTTGTTGAGCAGGAACTGGTAGAGCATCTGGTGCTGGTTGGCGAGTTCGACCGGCAGATACGGCCGGCGGATGTAGAACAGCCACGACACCAGAAAGCCCACGACCATCATCACCGTCGGCAGGAACGCTATCACCGGCGAGATGTGGTGCATCTCGTCGATGATGTGCGGGTGCATCTTGAGCGACTCGCGGAAGAACTCTTCCACGCCGTGGCCCGCAAACACTTCCTTGAACGGGAAGCCGGCCAGAATCGAGCCTGCGGCGAGGATGCCGATCGGGACCAGCATCCACATTGGCGCTTCATGGGCCGCCTCGTAATGGTGCTGGTCGTGCGGCTCGCCGTGGAACGTCTTGAAGATCAGGCGCCACGAATAGAACGAGGTGAGACCGGCCGCGATCACCGTCATCGCGAAGCCGTAATACGCGAATGGATTGTGCGCGACATAGGCGGACTCGATGATCGCGTCCTTGGAGAAATAGCCGGCTGTCAGCGGGAAGCCGGTCAGCGCCAGGGTGCCGATCACCATCACGCTATAGGTGTAGGGAATCTTGTCCTTCAGCCCGCCCATGTTGCGGATGTCCTGCTCGTGATGCATCGCGTAGATCACCGAGCCGGAACCCAAAAACAGCAGCGCCTTGAAGAAGGCGTGCGTGAACAAATGGAAGATGCCGACCGAATAGGCCCCTGCCCCCATCGCCACGAACATGTAGCCGAGCTGCGAACAGGTCGAGTAGGCAACGATGCGCTTGATGTCGTTCTGGACGAGGCCGACAGTTGCCGCAAAGAACGCGGTGGTGGCGCCGAAGAACATCACCACGGCCTGCGCGTTGGGCGCGAGCTCGAACAGCGGCGACAGCCGCGCCACCATGAACACGCCGGCCGTCACCATGGTTGCGGCGTGGATCAGCGCGGAGACCGGCGTCGGGCCTTCCATCGCGTCCGGCAGCCAGGTGTGCAGCAGGAACTGGGCCGACTTGCCCATCGCGCCCATGAAGAGCAACAGGCAGGTCAGCGTCAGCGCGTCGGCGTGCCAGCCGAAGAAATCGACGGTCTTGCCCGACAGCCCCGGCGCGCCGGCAAAAATCGTCTCGAAGTCGGTCGAGCCAATCAGCATGAAGATGGCGAGAATGCCGAGCGCAAAACCGAAATCGCCGACGCGGTTGACCACGAAGGCCTTGATTGCCGCCGCGTTCGCCGAGGGCTTGTGGTACCAGAAGCCGATCAGCAGATAACTCGCCAGACCGACGCCCTCCCAGCCGAAGAACAGCTGGACCAGATTGTCCGCGGTCACCAGCATCAGCATCGCGAAGGTGAACAGCGACAGATAGGCAAAGAACCGCGGCCGATACGGATCCTCGTCCATGTAGCCGATGGAGTAGAGGTGCACGAGCGACGAGATAGTGTTCACCACCACCAGCATCACGGCGGTCAGCGTGTCGACGCGCAGCGCCCACGCCACCTGCAGGTCGCCGGAATTGATCCAGGGGAATAGCGCGATCCTTACGACATCACGGTGCAGGAAGCCGATGTCGACCAGCACCACCCAGGAGAGCGCCGCGGAAACGAACAGAAGTCCCGTGGTGATCAGCTCGGCCGCGCGCGAACCCTGCGCCGGCGGCTCCGAGACGTGGTGGTCGTCGTGGCCGTGATCGTCATGGCTATCGGTGGCATGGGCGTGATCGCCATGACCGTGGTCGTGATGTTTGACCTCATCGCCGCTCGGGTTGCGCGCATGCGCGCCGAAAATCGCGATCAGGCCCGCCAGAATGGCGCCCAGCAGCGGCAGAAAGACGATTGCCTGAACCATAGCTGAGCTAGCCCTTCATCAGATTGACGTCTTCAACCGCGATCGAACCGCGGTTGCGGAAATACACCACAAGCACCGCGAGACCGATCGCAGCTTCAGCCGCCGCAACCGTCAGCACCAAGAGCGCAAACACCTGCCCGACGATGTCGCCGAGGAAGGTCGAGAACGCCACCAGGTTGATGTTGACTGCGAGCAGGATCAGCTCGATCGACATCAGGATGACGATGATGTTCTTGCGGTTCAGGAAGATGCCGAGAATCCCGAGCGTGAACAGGATGGCGCCGACCGCGAGATAGTGCCCCAGACCGATCGTCATTTCACCCACTCCGCCGCATCCGCGTCCTGCAGACCTTGCCCGGACGCCACCTTGCGCACGGCCATCGCCAGTTCCGGCGTCCGCGCATTCTGCACGTTGATGTCCTGCCGCTTGACCTTCGCCTTGTGGCGCAGCGTCAGCACGATGGCGCCGATCATCGCCACCAGGAGCACCATGCCGGCGATCTGGAAGTAGTGGATGTACTTCGTATAGAGCACCAGCCCGAGCGCCTCGGTGTTGCTGACATTGGTCGGGATCGCCGCCGTGATCTGCTTGACGGTACCGGGATTGATGACCCAGCCGCCGGCGACCAGCAGCAGTTCGACGAGGAAAATGCCGCCGATCACCAAACCAATCGGCAGGTATTCCAGAAAACCTTCGCGCAGTTCGACGAAGTCGACGTCGAGCATCATGATCACGAACAGGAACAGCACTGCGACCGCGCCGACATAGACCACGATCAGCATCATGCCGAGGAATTCGGCGCCCATCAGCACGAACAGGCCGGCAGCGTTGACGAAGGCCAGGATCAGGTACAGCACGGAGTGCACGGGATTGCGCGACACAATCACCATGACCGCCGAGGCCACGCAGACGCCGGCGAAGAGATAGAAGAACAGCGCGGGAAGGATCATGCCCTCACCTCACCGGTACGGCGCGTCGAGTTCGATGGCTTTCGCAATCTCGCGCTCCCAGCGGTCGCCATTGGCGAGCAGTTTCGCCTTGTCATAATAAAGTTCCTCGCGGGTCTCGGTCGCGAATTCGAAATTCGGTCCTTCGACGATGGCATCGACCGGGCAGGCTTCCTGGCACAGGCCGCAATAGATGCATTTCACCATATCGATGTCGTAGCGCACGGTGCGGCGGGTGCCATCGTTGCGGCGCGGCCCGGCCTCGATCGTGATCGCCTGCGCCGGGCAGATCGCCTCGCACAGCTTGCAGGCGATGCAGCGCTCCTCGCCGTTCGGATAGCGGCGCAGCGCATGCTCGCCGCGGAAGCGCGGTGAGATCGGGCCCTTCTCGAAGGGATAGTTCAGCGTCGGCTTCGGCTTGAAGAAATAGCGCATGGCGAGAAAGAACGCCGATACGAATTCGCTCAAGAGAAGCGCACGGGCGGTTGCGTTGACGTTGACACTCATGCCCAGGTCCTCTTTCTGCCGCCGGCCCTCGTCATCAAAGAAGCTGACCGACGTAGTATCCAACCGCGACCATGATCGGAATGTCTGCGAGCAAGATCATCCGAATGGCCGCCGCGCTGCGTTCGCGCTCCTCCGCGCTTGTGATCGAATCCACCGTCTGACGTTGGAGCATGAACATGGTCACGAAATAGATCAGGCTCGATGCCGCCAATCCCACGGCGGCACCGATCAGGCCAGGTATAGATAGCATTGCGTTCTACCCTCCTCATTTCGGCGCGATCCCGGCAAACTGCAGCACCCCGGCGACGATCACCACCATCGCCAGCGACAGCGGCAAAAACACCTTCCAGCCGAGTCGCATCAGTTGATCGTAGCGGTAGCGCGGCACGATCGCCTTCGCCATCGCGAACATGAAGAACATGAAGAACACCTTCAGCGCGAACCAGACGACGCCGGGGATCCAGGTAAACGGCGGCAGCGCCACCGGCGGCAGCCAGCCGCCGAGGAACATGATTGTCGCCAACGCGCACATCGTGGTGATCGCGACATATTCGCCGAGCATGAACAGCAGATACGGCGTCGAGCCGTATTCGACCATGAAGCCCGCGACCAGTTCGGATTCCGCTTCCACCAGATCGAACGGCGGGCGGTTGGTTTCGGCCAGCGCCGAGACGTAGAACACCACGAACATCGGGAACAGCGGCCACACATACCAGTTCAGGATGGTGAGCTGCGGCAGGCCGATCAGGCTGGCGAAGCCGCGGGTGTTCTGCGCTTCCACCAGGGCCGACAGATTGAGGGTCCCGGCGCACAGCAAGACGGTGATGATGACGAAGCCGATCGAGACTTCGTAGGACACCATCTGCGCGGCGGAGCGGAGCGCGGCCAGGAACGGATATTTCGAGTTCGACGACCAGCCGGCCATGATGATGCCGTAGATCGACAGCGACGAGATCGCGAAGATGTAGAGCACGCCCACATTGATGTCGGATATCACCCAGCCGAGATCCATCGGGATCACGGCCCAGGCGGCCAGCGCCAGCACGCAGGACACCAGCGGCGCCAGCAGGAACACGCCCTTGTTGGAGCCGGACGGGATGATCGGCTCCTTCAGCACGAATTTTAAGAGGTCCGCGAAGGATTGTAAGAGGCCCCAGGGGCCGACGACGTTGGGGCCGCGGCGGATCTGCACCGCCGCCCAGATCTTGCGGTCGGCGAGCAGGATGTAGGCGATCGCGATCAGGAGCACGACGAGCAGCAACAGGCTCTGCGCGACCATGATGATCAGCGGCCAGAGAAAACCGGTCCAGAACGAGCTTGCGAAGAAATCAGCCATCAGGTCACGCTCACTCCGCTGCCGTCAGCATTTTCCCGGACGCCAGCCGGGAACATTCCGCCATCACCGCCGAGGCCCGCGCGATCGGGTTGGTCAGATAGAAATCCTCGACCGAACTCTTGAACGGGGTCTTGTCGACCTTGCCGCCCTTCTTGCCCGCCAACGCCTTGATGTCCTCGGCCTTGCCGGGCTCGATCTGGTCGATCCGCATCAGATGCGGGACCGCCTTGAACAGCGCCTGGCGCAACGCCTGCAGGGAATCATAGGGCAGCTTCTTGCCCAGCACATCCGACAGCGCGCGGACGATCGCCCAGTCCTCGCGCGCCTCGCCGGGCGGGAACGCCGCACGGCTGGCGATCTGTACCCGGCCCTCGGTGTTGACGTAGAGGCCGGATTTTTCGGTGTAGGCCGCGCCCGGCAGGATGACGTCGGCGCGGTGCGCGCCACGGTCGCCATGGGTGCCGATATAGACCACGAACGTGCCGTCCGGCACCTTCACCTCGTCGGCCCCCAGCAGGAATAGCACATCCAGCGTGCCGAAGGTCGTCATCTGCGCCAGGCTGAGGCCGCCTTTGCCGGGCGCAAAGCCGATATCGAGCGCGCCCGCGCGCGAGGCGGTATCCTGCAGCACGGCAAAGCCGTTCCAGCCGTCCTTGAGCGCGCCGGCACCTGCGGCGACCTTGGCCGCCAGCGCCAGCACCGCCCCGCCGTCATGCCGCGAAAGCGCCCCGGCGCCGACCAGCACGATCGGGTTCTTGGCGCCTTTCAGCACCTCGGTGAAGGAATGCTTGCCGCTCGCGAGTTCACCGAGCGTATCCGTGCCCGCGCCGAGATAGTCGTAATCATAGGTGAGATCGGCCTTGGCGCCGATCAGGCCGACCTTGAGGTGGCCGGTGCGCCAGCGCTTGCGGATCCGCGCGTTGAGGACGGCGGCTTCCTTGCGCGGATTGGCGCCAATGATCAGGAGCGCATCGGCCTGCTCGATCCCGGCAATGGTCGGGTTGAAGGTCCAGGTCGCGCGGCCGGCCTTGGGGTCGAAGGCGTCGCCGCCCTGCACCGCCAGATTGGTGGAACCGTATCGGCCCAGGAGATCCTTGAACGCGAACATCTCCTCGACCGCGGCGAGATCGCCGGCGATGGCCCCGATCCGCTTGCCGTCGCTCATCCGGACCTTGGCAGCAATTGCCGCGAAAGCTTCCTGCCACGACGCGGCGCGAAGCTTGCCGTTCTCCCTGACATAGGGCCGGTCGAGCCGCTGCGTGCGCAGGCCGTCGACGATGTGGCGGGTCTTGTCGGAAATCCATTCCTCGTTCACGGCCTCGTTGATGCGCGGCAGGATCCGCATCACCTCGCGGCCGCGGGTATCGACGCGGATCGCGGAGCCCACGCCATCCATGACGTCGACCGACTGGGTCTTGCCGAGTTCCCACGGGCGCGCGGCGAACGCGTACGGTTTTGAGGTCAGCGCGCCGACGGGGCAGATATCGACGAGGTTGCCCTGCAGCTCCGAGGTCAGCGCCTGCTCCAGATAGGTCGTGATCTCCATGTCCTCGCCGCGGCCGGTGGCGCCCATTTCCGGGGCGCCGGCGACTTCGGCGGAGAAGCGGACGCAGCGCGTGCACTGGATGCAACGGTTCATCGAGGTCTTGACCAGCGCGCCGAGATACTTGTCCTCGACCGCGCGCTTGTTCTCGGCATAGCGCGAGGTGTCGACGCCGTAGCCCATCGCCTGGTCCTGCAGATCGCACTCGCCGCCCTGGTCGCAGATCGGGCAATCCAGCGGGTGGTTGATCAGCAGAAATTCCATCACGCCTTCGCGCGCCTTCTTCACCATCGGCGAACGCGTCGAGATTTCCGGCGGCTCGCCCTTCGGACCGGGACGGCAGTCGCGCACGCCCCAGGCGCAGCTTGCGACCGGCTTCGGGCCGCCCTTGATCTCGACGAGGCACATCCGGCAATTGCCGGCAATCGACAGCCGCTCGTGGTAGCAGAAGCGCGGAATTTCGGCGCCGGCGGCCTCGCACGCCTGCAGCAGCGTGTACTCCGCAGGCACATCGATCTCTTTGCCGTCGATGATGAGTTTGGTCATAGCTGTCTCAGGTCTTTCCCAGCTTGCAGTCTGGCGGTGTAACGCTGGCGGTCTTCAGCGACGCCTTGATCCATTGCTGGGTCTCGGCGCCATAGGTGGCGAGATAGGCCGGCTGCGCCGCGTTCTTCTCGCACAGGAACGGCAGATGCGGCTTCAGGTCGTAATCGCAGGACGCCAGCCACTCGCGCTTTCCCGCGAACGCGCCGATCGCTTCCTCGCAGGCGTAGAGGAAGTACGTGACGAAGCTCTCATACTGGACCTGCTCGTCGCGGCTGCCGGCCTTGATCGCGTCGTAGTCGGGCTGCGAGAATTTCGGGTTCTGGAACGCCAGATCCGTATAGCCCAGAAACGCCTGCCGCGCGCTGGATGCCCGGTTGTTGGTGCGGATCTCGTTGATCTGGAACAGGATCGCAACAAAGCCGAGCAGCGCCACGGCCGCCTGCGCCATCTGCGCCAGCGTTCCGTATCTCTGCCACCAGAAGCTTGGTTGCGACATCGCGATCACTCCGCCGCAACCATGTTCACGGGATCACGCACGCCGATATCGTCGATATCGGCCTTGTGCGAATACTGGTCGATGCGCGCTTCGATCTCGTGACGGAAATGCGCGATCAGGCCCTGGATCGGCCAGGCCGCAGCGTCGCCGAGCGCGCAGATGGTGTGGCCTTCGACCTGCTTGGTCACTTCCAGCAGCATGTCGATTTCGCGCTTGTGGGCGCGGCCCTCGGCCATGCGGGTCAGCACGCGCCACATCCAGCCCGTGCCTTCGCGGCACGGCGTGCACTGGCCGCAGCTCTCATGCTTGTAGAAATAGGAGATGCGCGCGATCGCCCGGATCAGGTCGGTCGACTTGTCCATCACGATGACGGCGGCGGTGCCGAGGCCGGAGCGCAATTTACTCAAGCTGTCGAAATCCATTGGCGTGTCGATGATCTGCTCGGCCGGCACCATGCGCACCGACGAGCCGCCGGGGATCACGGCCTTCAGATTGCCCCAGCCGCCGCGAATGCCGCCGCAATGGCGCTCGATCAGTTCGCGGAACGGAATCCCCATCGCCTCTTCGACGTTGCAGGGCCGCTCGACGTGACCGGAAATGCAAAACAGCTTGGTGCCGACATTGTTGGGCCGGCCGATCGCGGCGAACCACGCCGCGCCGCGCCGCAGGATGTCAGGCGCAACCGCGATGGACTCGACGTTATTGACGGTGGTCGGGCAGCCATAGAGGCCGACATTGGCCGGGAACGGCGGCTTCAGCCGCGGCTGGCCCTTCTTGCCCTCGAGGCTCTCCAGCAGCGCGGTTTCCTCGCCGCAGATATAGGCGCCGGCGCCATGGGCGACATAGATGTCGAACGGCCAGCCATTGAGGTTGTCCTTGCCGACCAGTTTTGCGTCATAGGCCTGATCGATCGCGGCCTGCAGATGCTCCCGCTCCCGGATGAACTCGCCGCGCACATAGATGTAGCAGGCATGCGCGCCCATCGCGAAGCTTGCCAGCAGACAGCCCTCGACCAGGAGATGCGGGTCGTGCCGCATGATCTCGCGGTCCTTGCAGGTGCCGGGCTCGGACTCGTCGGCATTGACCACGAGATAGCTCGGCCGCCCGTCGGTCGATTCCTTCGGCATGAACGACCATTTCAGGCCGGTCGGAAAACCCGCCCCGCCGCGTCCGCGCAGGCCGGAGGCCTTCATCTCGGCAATGATCCAGTCGCGGCCCTTGTCGATGATCGCCTTGGTGCCGTCCCACGCGCCACGGCGGCGCGCGCCCTCAAGCCCCCAATCGTGGAGGCCGTAGAGGTTCTTGAAGATGCGATCCTTGTCGTCGAGCATGACTTGAAATTCCTCAGATCAACGATTGGACGGCATGCAGGCGAGCCCGGCGCACGCCGATCACGCTACCCTTTGCCGGACCGTCCACGAGCAAGGCGCCGCCGAACGTCATGTGGTTTCCTTCAGCGTCGTCGGCCCGCCCACCGGCGCCGAGAACTGACGGTCGATCTGCGGTCCCGGCTTCGGCGGATTGCCGGACGCAAAGCCGTCCAGCACCTTGCCAAAGCTTTCCCTGGTCAGGTCTTCGTAGGTGTCTTTCCAGATCAGCACCATCGGCGCGTTCACGCAGGCACCGAGGCATTCGACCTCTTCCCAGCTGAAATTGCCGTCCTTCGACAGATGGAAGGGATCGTGATGGATGCGGCTCTGGCACACCTTGATGATGTCCTCGGCGCCGCGCAGGCGGCACGGCGTGGTGCCGCAGACCTGCACATGGGCCTTCTTGCCGACCGGCTGGAGCTGAAACATCGTGTAGAAGGTCGCCACTTCCAGCACGCGGATGTAGGGCATTTCCAGGAGGTCGGCGACGGCGCGGATCGCGGCTTCCGAAACCCATCCCTCATGCTGTTCCTGGACGCGCCACAGGATCGCGATCACCGCGGACGCCTGGCGACCCGGCGGATACTTTTCGATCTGCGCCTTGGCCCAGGCGAGGTTCTCTTCCGAGAACGTGAAGCTCGCGGGCTGCAATTCCTTTGGTGCGAGGCGGCGGACGGACATCGTTCAGTCTCTCATTGCACGCGGCGTGCGGCTTTCGCATTGAGCGCATCGATCCGGGCGAGCCAGAATGCGCTTGCGGTGCCGAACACGTTGTAGCCGACATGGGTTGAAACCTTGATCCGGTCCAGAATCGAAAGGTCGGTCACGGTTTCAAGGCGATTGCTGCGCGGGTCGTAGACGATCAGCTTCAGCGGAGTCTGTTCGAGGATGTAGCGCGACACGGTATGTCGGGGATCGTTGCCGTGCTCCTCGCACAGCAGCACGCTGTCACCCTGCATCAGCCGCACGCCGCCCTTCATCGCCTCGATCTCGACGCCCTCGACGTCGAGCTTGATCAGATATTTGCCGCCGGGGGTAACCTTGCCGTCATCCAGCAGATTATCGAGCGCGATGACCGGCACCTCCTCGCCATCCGACTGGTCGCCGGCGATGCTGAACGCCTCATGCTTGGTGCCGGACAACAGTGCGGTACCGCGTGTCGCGCCGATCGCGCATTTCACGGCCTCGAAACGATTGCCGTTGATCTTGGCGTTGTTGGCAAGCTTTGGAAAATTCTGCCCCGACGGCTCGATCGCGATCGCCTTGTGCGAACCGAACGGCTGGCTCGACACCAAGACCGACCAGTAGCCGTAGTTGGCGCCGCAATCGAGCAGCGTGTAGTCGACGTCGGCGGAATCGCGGAACAACAGCTCCAGCTCGTCTTCGTAGCTGTAGCTTCGATTGAGCAGCTTGCTCCAGTAGCCGTCGCCATAGGGAAACTCGAAGATGGCGTCGGGATTGAGTTTGATCTGGATGCCGCGCTCGGGCAGCGTCGTGCGCAAGAGATTGGCGCACATATTGTAGCCGCGGTGCGAAAAATTCGACGCCACCTTCGACCCCAGCACCAGCGCAACCGCGGCCAAACGCTCCCACGTGTTCGCACCTACGAGCGCGCCCGAAGCCCGGTCAAACTGGATGGGCGCCTGCGCCATCACCGATCGACCTCTCCGAACACGATGTCGAGCGAGCCGAGAATCGCCGAGACGTCGGCGAGCAGATGGCCGCGGCAGATGAAGTCCATCGCCTGCAGATGGGCAAAGCCCGGCGCGCGGATCTTGCACTTGTAGGGCTTGTTGGTGCCGTCGGAAACCAGATAGACGCCGAACTCGCCCTTGGGCGCCTCGACCGCGGCGTAGACCTCGCCGGCCGGCACGCGAACGCCTTCGGTGTAGAGCTTGAAGTGATGGATCAGCGCTTCCATCGAGCGCTTCATCTCGCCGCGGCGCGGCGGCGCGATCTTGTTGTCCTCGACCACGACCGGGCCCTGCCCGTCGGGCGCGCGCAGTTTCGCGATGCACTGCCTCATGATGCGCACCGACTGGCGCATCTCTTCCATGCGGATGCAGTAGCGGTCGTAGCAGTCGCCGTTCTTGCCGATCGGAATGTCGAAATCCATTTCGGCGTAGCACTCATAGGGCTGCGACTTGCGCAGGTCCCAGGCGGCGCCCGAGCCGCGCACCATCACGCCGGAGAAGCCCCACTCCCAGGCCTGCTGCAGCGTCACCACGCCGATGTCGACGTTGCGCTGCTTGAAGATGCGGTTACCGGTCAGCAGCGTTTCGAGGTCGGCCACCACCTGCAGGAACGGATCGCACCACGCCTCGATATCGTCGATCAGTTTCGGCGGCAGGTCCTGATGCACGCCGCCGACGCGGAAATAGGCCGCATGCATGCGCGAGCCGGAGGCGCGCTCATAAAACACCATCAGCTTTTCGCGCTCTTCAAAACCCCACAGCGGAGGGGTCAGCGCGCCGACGTCCATCGCCTGCGTGGTGACGTTGAGCAGGTGTGACAGGATACGGCCGATCTCGCAGTAGAGCACGCGGATCAACTGGCCGCGGCGCGGAACGGTAATGCCGAGCAGCTTTTCCGCGGCGAGACAGAAGGCGTGCTCCTGATTCATCGGCGCGACGTAATCGAGCCGGTCGAAATACGGGATCGCCTGCAGGTAGGTCTTCTGCTCGATCAGCTTTTCGGTGCCGCGATGCAGGAGGCCGATATGCGGATCGACCCGCTCGACGACTTCGCCGTCGAGCTCCAGCACGAGGCGCAGCACGCCATGCGCCGCCGGATGCTGTGGCCCAAAGTTGATCGTAAAGTTACGAAGCTTTTGCGGTTGTTCGTTCATGGTCAGGCCTTCGGCTCAGCCTTCTCATCGCCCGGCAGCGGATAGTCCGCGCCTTCCCAGGGCGAGAGGAAATCGAATTTGCGGAATTCCTGGTTGAGGCGGACCGGCTCGTAGAGCACCCGCTTCTCCTGGTCGTCGTAACGCACCTCGACGAAGCCGGTCAGCGGGAAATCCTTGCGCAGCGGGTGTCCGTCGAAGCCGTAATCTGTCAGGAGCCGCCGCATGTCGGGGTGGCCGGTGAAGATCACGCCGTAAAGGTCATACGTCTCGCGCTCGAACCAGTCGGCGCCGGGAAACACGTCGATGATCGACGGCACCTGCGTGGTCTCATCGGCCTCGGCGCGGATGCGGATGCGCTCGTTCAGCGTCGGCGACAACAGATGATAGACCACGTCGAAACGCTTCTCGCGGCCGGGATAGTCGACCGCGGTCACGTCGGTGATGTTGACGAAGCGCAGCGCGGGATCATCGCGCAGGTGCTTCATGACCTCGACGATCTTGCCGGCCTCGACCGTGACGGTGAGCTGGTTGAACGCGACCGCATGGGCGCTGGCCGCGCCGCCAAGCGCGCTAACAATCGTCTGCCCTAGGGCGTCGAGCTTGCCGTCGTCCATTACCTGAAACCTTAGCGTTCGATGGTCCCGATGCGCCGGATCTTCTTCTGCAGCAGCAATATGCCGTAGAGCAGCGCCTCCGCCGTCGGCGGGCATCCGGGCACGTAGATGTCGACCGGCACGATACGGTCGCAGCCGCGCACGACCGAATAGGAATAGTGATAGTAGCCGCCGCCATTGGCGCACGACCCCATCGAGATCACGTAGCGCGGCTCAGGCATCTGGTCGTAGACCTTGCGCAGCGCCGGCGCCATCTTGTTGGTCAGCGTGCCAGCCACGATCATGACGTCGGACTGCCGTGGCGAGGCGCGCGGCGCAAACCCGAAGCGCTCGACGTCGTAGCGCGGCATCGACACCTGCATCATCTCGACCGCGCAGCAGGCGAGACCGAACGTCATCCACATCAGGGAGCCCGTGCGCGCCCAGGTGACCAGGTCGTCGGCGGCGGCAACGAAGAAGCCCTTGTCTGACAGTTCGTGGTTGACCTCGAGGAAGAACGGGTCATTGGCTCCGACCGGCTTGCCGGTCGAGGGGTCGAGAATGCCCTTCGGCGCCTGCGCGATATCAGGCGAAGAGCCTATGGCTGTCGGGCTCAATCCCATTCGAGCGCGCCTTTCTTCCACTCATAAGCAAAGCCGACCGTGAGGACGGCGAGGAACACCATCATCGACCAGAAGCCGGTGGCGCCGAGCTTGCCGAACGCAACCGCCCAGGGGAACAGGAATGCCACTTCGAGGTCGAAGATGATGAAGAGGATCGCGACCAGGTAGAAGCGGACGTCGAACTTCATGCGGGCGTCGTCAAAAGCGTTGAATCCGCATTCATAGGCGGACAGCTTTTCCGGGTCCGGCTGCTGGAACGCGACCAGGAACGGGGCGATCAGGAGCGCCAGACCGATCAGGCTCGCCACCCCGATAAACACCACAAGTGGAAGGTAATTCTGCAGGATGCCGTTCATCGGCCGTGCCTTTTCCTGCGGATTTCGACCGCAGATTCGTTGATTGGAATTATTCTTGGCTTAGCGCAGCGCAACAGAGGGCGCAAGACAAGCCGGCTTGACGGCGTTTGCCCGCCCTTGGCGCATCGGCAGAACCCGAAAAAGTGTTGCGTTCCTGCCTCGCCCTTGCCTTGCCCAACCAACGCACGTCGGGCCGCAAAGTGCCGAATTTCAGTTCAAATCCTTTTCGTCCGCGAGCATTTGGGCAGCCGTGTCGGTCAGGCGATCGATCTGGTCGAGGAGCACCTTGAGCTCGTCCTTGCCGAGCTGTGGCCCCCGGTGACTTCGGGACTCACCGGCCCGGCGTTTGCGCCGTGCATGCTGACATCCGACTTCACCACCATGGTTGCCGGGCTGGCTGCCACTTCCTTCCTGGTCAGCTTTCATCCCGCCCTTTGCGATCGCGCAAACGGTCGCAAGACCGAGCATGCGGGCACCGGGCATCCGCGAT
This sequence comes from Bradyrhizobium sp. AZCC 1610, assembly GCF_036924515.1. Taxonomy (NCBI): domain Bacteria; kingdom Pseudomonadati; phylum Pseudomonadota; class Alphaproteobacteria; order Hyphomicrobiales; family Nitrobacteraceae; genus Bradyrhizobium; species Bradyrhizobium sp. AZCC 1610. The sequence goes on from NZ_JAZHRR010000001.1 coordinate 3,616,815, forward strand.
CATGCTGCTCACGGCCGCCGGATTCGGCCGGGGTGTCGGCCCGCTTGTTTTGATCCCGGCCTGCGTCCCCGCGGCCCGCATCGATGTCGGTCAAACACCTTTATGTGATCTATATCACGGATGTCTCGGCGAAAATCCGGCCAAAATCCGGCCGAATGAAACCATTTTGCCGAAACCGCGAAACCATCCTGAAACACACGCGGCGTACTTCTACGGCCAACACAGGACGTCAAAGGCGTCCAGGAGGCATCACATGAACCACTCCATTCACTCAGCGGATCGTAGCACCCACTTGAAGATCGTGGTTGTCGCGCTTGTGGCTGGCATCGCGGTTGCCGCTTTCGGCATCTCGGCTCGGACGGGTTCGGATTACAGCCAGACTGCCCAAGTTGTGAAGGCCGGCAAGGCGGTGGTCGTCACCAGCGCGAACACCTCGACGGTCCGCTAAGTCGAACAACTTAATTGAAATAAAAGCGGCCGCCCTCGGGCGGCCTTTTTGTTTGCAGCTGATCGTGAGGAGATCGGCGTCAAGCCATTGAAATAATGGCGCGAGAGACGGGACTCGAACCCGCGGCCTCCGCCGTGACAGGGCGGCGCTCTAACCAACTGAGCTACTCCCGCGGATGCCGTAATCAGATCCTGATCCGCGCAGAACCGAGGGCATAAAGGCCCGCTCCCGCTTAGTCAAGGACGTTGCGAATCCCCGCGTCAGACGGGGGTTTCTGCGATTGTGATGCAAATAACGGCCTGTTTTCAGGCAAAACGGCGTAGGCAGCGATCACCCGAATCGTTTAAGGCCTGCTACGTCTGGGTTTCTTGAAACCCTCCCCCGCTCTGAGCAGACCGGATCCTCAGGGTTTCAAGTCACCACGCAAGGCGTTTCCCGCGCGAACCGGTTTCAAACGCGCTTAAAGCCATTCAACCAACGAGGAGGGCCAGCTATGGCGAAGAAAGCAGCGACTCCAGCCACCGTCACACTCAAACATCTGGCGGCAGCGCTGGCCGAGGAACATGACCTGTCGAAGAAAGCCGCCGAGGCAATCCTGACCGACATGGTCGGCAAGATCGCAAAACACCTGAAGAAGGGCGAGCGCATCCGTATCGTTGGGCTCGGCATCCTCCAGGTCCGCAAGCGCGCCGCCCGCACCGGGCGCAACCCGGCCACGGGCGAGCCGATCCAGATCAAGGCCAGCAAGAAGGTCGCCTTCCGCGCGGCCAAGGAACTCAAGGAAGCCGTCTAAGCCGACGCTTCCCGGTCGCACCAAAAACGTCATTCCGGCAGGGACCCGGAATGGCGCTTTTCTGCTATAGAGCGGTTCCCTTGCTCATCATTTCCGGACCGTCATGCTGGCCTCGCCCATCACCTTCACCCACGATGTCACCGAGCGCTTCCTGCGCTATGTCGTGATCGACACCCAGTCCGATCCGGCATCGCCGACCTGCCCTTCCACCGAGAAGCAGAAGAATCTGGGCCGCCTGCTGGCTTCGGAGCTGCAGGCGATGGGGCTCGCAGACGCTCATCTCGACGAGCACGGCTATGTCTACGCGACGATCCCGGCCAACACCGACAGACAAGTGCCGGTAATCTGCTTCTGCTCGCACATGGACACTTCACCAGATTGCACGGGCGCCAACGTCAAGCCGCAGGTCGTGAAGAATTATCGCGGCGGCGACATCGTGCTGCCGGCTGATCCCACGCAGGTGATCCGCGCAGCCGATCATCCCGCGCTCACTGAACAGGTCGGGCACGACATCATCACGACCGACGGTACCACGCTGCTGGGGGCCGACAACAAGGCCGGCCTCGCCGAGATCATGGATGCGGCCCGATTCCTGATTCAAAATCCGCAAATCAGGCACGGCAGCATCAAGATCCTGTTCACGCCCGACGAGGAGATCGGCCGCGGCGTCGACAAGGTCGACCTGAAGAAACTCGGCGCCGACTTCGCCTATACGATGGACGGCGAAACCGCCGGCAATATCGAGGACGAAACCTTTTCGGCCGATGGCGCCACCATCACCATCGAAGGAGTCTCGACCCATCCGGGCTTTGCCAAGGGCAAGATGGAGCACGCGATCAAGATCGCGGCGGCCATCATCGACCGCCTACCCAAGGACACCTGCTCGCCAGAGACAACTGAAGGCAAGGAAGGCTTTTTGCATCCGATCGGCATTTCCGGCGCGCTGGAAAAGGCTACCATCGGCCTCATCGTGCGCGATTTCACCGATGAAGGCCTGAAGGAAAAAGAAGCCCTGCTCGAAGGCATCGTCCGGGACGTAATGAAGGATTATCCGCGCTCAACATACCGGATGGAGGTCAGGCCGCAATACCGCAACATGAAGCAGGTGATCGACCGTCACCCCGAGACCATCGACTACGCCATCGAGGCGATCCGCCGCGCGGGGCTGACACCGGTGCGAAGCTCGATCCGCGGCGGCACCGACGGCTCGCGGCTATCGTTCATGGGCTTGCCCTGCCCCAACATCTTCGCCGGCGAACACGCGTTCCACTCGCGGCTGGAATGGGTGAGCCGCCAGGACATGGAAAAGGCAGCGGAGACCATCGTGCATCTGGCCATGATTTGGGAAGAGCGGGCGTAGCAACTTCGGCAAAGCTGCATCCCCGTTTTGCATGAAAACGAGGAAGTCTACTATGCGGTTGTCCAAGGTCGCCGCTTTGGCGCTTATCGCTGGAGCTGCAGGCTCAATGTCCGTATCTCCAGCGCTGGCCGCGCCTGACTGTCCAAAATTGGTAGAACTCGCGGATTGGGGCGAGAACTCGACCGGCGACATTAGCGTCGCGTCCGGGCAAAGTTGCCTATTTCCGATCACGATGCGTGGCACGGTAAGTAGCTCGAACATTTTACAAAAGCCGGCACACGGCAAGTTGAAAAAGCTCAACATAACTACTTACGAATACAAGGCGAAGGCGAGATATAAGGGAAGCGATACTTTTGCCATCAAGGCAACGGGTCAGGGACCGACGGCTTCTGGCACGTCGGTAATTACTGTGCACGCGACGATCAAATAGCGTTCCTCGCGTCCATTGCACGGCGGACGCGCGTTGCCGTCCCAACAAGTTATCTTACGGCAGCGACCCACGCAGGTCTGCAACACCCATATCCAAGGTGACTCGGCCACCGTTCTCGGGAGCGGTGTGCGTGCGGACCTCCCTGTGTTCGGACACAGTGGTCACTCGAACGACGATCGCGCCAAGCAAAAGCAGCGCGACCATAATCAGCCCAGTCCAGGCCGGAGTTGGATATAGATTGGACAAGCGCATCATTGCTGCACCCATGCGCATCGCCGCCAGCCCACTGCAACAGGCGTCGTTGATTCGTTAGGCGGTTTGGTGGCGTGGCGGTGGCGATCCGGCGTTCAATTGGAATGGGGCAGCCGCCAGGATTATGGAACAGGCCGCGTAGGCCATCGTGCATCTGGCAATGACGGAGTGGCGCGAGGGCGCTCGTTCGAGCTTACGACGCCCGCGCCGTCACGATCCAGACCGACGCCGGCAGCAGCACCGCATTGCCTTTTGCGAACGGTGTCAGTGCTTCGCGGATCGAATTGGCGGCGGCAACGCGCAGATGCTCCGGCTGGCCCTCCAGTGCGCGGCTGACGGGGCCGATTTCGAGCGCGCCCTGCACCGCGCCGTCGAGGCCGCGGCCAATCGCAGCATCGAGCGAGAGCGGACACGGCTCCATCTGGACTTCCTTGAAGCCCGCCGCATCGAGAATCCGGCGCACACGCGCCTCCGAGGCAAACGCAAACGGCCCGGGGTCTTCCGGCCCCTGCTGCGGCAGCTTCGGCACGTGCTTGTAGGCGGCCTGCAGCGGCGCCATGAAGAACGGATTTTCGCGCGGCTCGCGCCAGCAGGCGAACGCCAGCCGGCCCGAGGGCCGCAGCGCTTTCCGCATGTTGGCGAACGACAGCGCGGGGTCGGCGAAGAACATCACGCCGAACCGCGAGGCCAGCACATCGAAACCGGCCGGCTCGAACGGATAGACGGTCGCATCGGCCAGAACGAAATCGATCGAAAGGTCCTTTGGCGCGCTCTGCCGCGCCCGCTCCAGCATCGGGCCGGATACGTCGACGCCGAGCACATGGCCTGACGGCGCGACCTCTCGCGCGAATGCGATCGCCGTGGCGCCGCTGCCGCACCCGACATCGATGACGCGCTCGCCCGGCTTCAGCTTGGCCCGATCGATCACAAGGTCGGCGACAGGCTTGAGCAGCACGTCCTGCGCCGCCTGCCGCTCCGCCCAGCGCTGTCCGGCGGGACCGTTCCAGTAAGCGACCTGGTCGGCGTTTTGATCGTGGCCTTGGGAGACGTCCATGTGTGCGGATACTCTCAAACAGTCCGCCTTCGCTCTTCGAGCTTCGGCGCGACAGCCTTCGCGCTCACGCACTTGTGCTGGCTTGCCGAGCCGTAGCGCGTGAGCGCGAAGGCTGGTAGGCGGCGACGGATTCGAACCGCCGACCCTCTCGGTGTAAACGAGATGCTCTAACCAGCTGAGCTAGCCGCCCTTGAGCCGCCTGTTTAGCCCTGCGGCCCCCTTTGATGCAAGGGTTGGATACCTCGGGTGTCCGGTCGCACTAGTCGCCCGGCCGTCCCGGCAAGTCCCCGATATCGTTGATCCACGGCGCAGCCGAGCGGCACCAGATTTGCCGCGCCGGCTTGAGCTGATCGCGCTGGCGGATGCTGCCCCAGCGGATGCCCCAGTCGTCCGGCCCGCCGTCGCCGCTGGTGAACAGCGGGGAACCACAACCCTCGCAAAAATGCTGGAGGCGCGTGCGGCCGTTGTCGCCGGTCTTCGCGTAAATCTTCGCCGGCGCGCCCGTCATGCGGACCTGTTCTTCGGAGCAGATTACCGTCACCCGGTACGGTGAGCCCGTCAGGTTCTGGCAATCGGTGCAGTGACAGATCGATATTTTTTCGGGATCGATGTCGGCCCGATAGGTCACCCGTCCGCAATGGCATTGCCCGTCGATTTCCATCGCCATCAACGCCGCTTGCCAAATCGAAGTTTCGACCCGCGCAAAACAAAAACGGCGCCCGAAGGCGCCGTTTTATCATTTCGCAACAGACTGATCAGTGGTGACTGATCGGGCTCAGTGGGCCGTGAGGCCGCCGGCCGCTTCGTCCGAGGCATCCGGCTTGACCGGCACCTTGGTGTCCTCTTCCCAGACGATCGGCACCGGCGCACGGACCAGCGCCTTGGCGACGACATCATCCAGCCTTGCGACCGGGATGATGTCCATGCCGCCCTTGATCGCATCGGAAATCTCCGTGAGATCCTTGGCGTTGTCCTCGGGGATCAGCACCGTCTTGATGCCGCCGCGGGCGGCCGCCAACAGCTTCTCCTTCAGACCGCCGATCGGCAGCACGCGACCGCGCAACGTGATCTCGCCGGTCATGGCGACATCGTGCCGGACCGGGATGCCTGTCATGACCGAGATGATCGCGGTTGCCATCGCCACACCCGCCGACGGTCCGTCCTTCGGGGTTGCCCCCTCCGGCACGTGGACGTGGATGTCGCGCTTGTCGAACAGCGGCGGCTCGACGCCGTAGTTGATCGCCCGCGAGCGGACATAAGACGCCGCCGCCGAGATCGACTCCTTCATCACGTCGCGCAGATTGCCCGTGACCGTCATCTTGCCCTTGCCGGGCATCATGACGCCTTCGATCGTCAGCAGCTCGCCGCCGACATCGGTCCAGGCGAGGCCTGTGACGATACCGACCTGCGGTTCGCTCTCGATCTCGCCGTAGCGGTACTTCGGCACGCCGAGGAACTCTTCGAGAGTCTTCTCGGTGACCTTGACCGACTTCTTCTTGGAGATCATCAGCTCCTTCACCGCCTTGCGGGCGAGTGTGGAAAGCTCACGCTCCAAATTACGCACGCCCGCTTCGCGGGTATAGCGGCGGATCATCAGCAACAAGGCGTCATCGTCGATCGACCATTCCTTGGAATCGAGGCCATGCTTGGAGATGGCGTTCGGGATCAGGTGCTTGCGCGCGATCTCGACCTTCTCGTTCTCGGTGTAGCCGGCGATCCGGATGATCTCCATGCGGTCCATCAGGGGCCCGGGAATATTCAGCGTATTCGCGGTCGTGATGAACATGACATTCGACAGATCGTAGTCGACCTCCAGATAGTGGTCGTTGAAGGTCGCATTTTGCTCGGGGTCCAGCACCTCGAGCAGCGCCGACGACGGATCGCCGCGGAAATCGGCGCCCATCTTGTCGATCTCGTCCAGCAGGAACAGCGGATTCGAGGTCTTCGCCTTGCGCATCGACTGGATGACCTTGCCGGGCATCGAGCCGATATAGGTGCGGCGGTGACCGCGAATCTCGGCCTCGTCGCGCACGCCGCCGAGCGAGACGCGCACGAACTCGCGGCCGGTCGCCCTCGCGATCGACTTGCCGAGCGAGGTCTTGCCGACGCCGGGAGGTCCGACCAGGCACAGGATCGGTCCGGTCAGCTTGTTGGCGCGCGACTGCACCGCGAGATACTCGACGATGCGGTCCTTGACCTTCTCGAGCCCGTAATGGTCGTTGTCCAGCACGGCCTGCGCCGCCTCGAGGTCCTTCTTGACCTTGGACTTCTTGTTCCACGGGATCGACAGCAGCCAGTCGAGATAGTTGCGCACGACGGTTGCTTCCGCGGACATCGGCGACATCTGGCGCAGCTTCTTCAACTCGTGCTGCGCCTTCTCCCGCGCTTCCTTGGAAAGCTTGGTCTTGACAATCTTCTCTTCCAGATCGGCCAGCTCGTCGCGACCTTCGTCGTCGCCGAGCTCCTTCTGGATCGCCTTCATCTGCTCGTTCAGATAGTATTCGCGCTGGGTCTTCTCCATCTGGCGCTTGACGCGCGAGCGGATGCGCTTCTCGACCTGCAGCACCGAGATCTCGCTCTCCATCAGGCCCAGCACCTTCTCCAGGCGCTGCGTGACGGACAACGTCTCCAGGATACCCTGGCGATCGGCGATCTTGACGGCCAGATGCTGCGCGACCTGATCGCTCAGCTTGGCGAAGTCAGTGATCGCCTGAACCACGCCGACGACTTCGGCGGAGATCTTCTTGTTCAGCTTCACATAGCTTTCGAAGTCGGACACGACCGAACGCGCCAGGGCTTCGGCTTCGACCGAATTGGCGTCGGTGTCGGCAAGCGCAACCGCGGTCGCCTCGTAATATTCGCTGCGGTCGGAATATTTCTGCACGCGCGCGCGCTCAAGCCCTTCGACCAGCACCTTCACGGTGCCGTCGGGAAGCTTCAGGAGCTGCAGCACGCTGGCGAGGGTGCCGACCTCATAGATCGAATCCGGGCTTGGATCATCGTCAGACGCGTTCTTCTGCGTCGCGAGCAGGATCAGCGCGTCGTTCTTCATCACCTCTTCGAGGGCGCGGATCGATTTCTCGCGGCCGACGAACAGCGGCACGATCATGTGCGGAAAAACGACGATGTCGCGGAGCGGCAGCACCGGATACGAATGGCTTTCGCCGAGAACGATGGTTGGCCGGGTTTTTGGAGTCGTCATGGCCTATTCCTTTTGTTTTGCCCCCTTGCACGCAGTCCGCATCGCTTGCGCAACCGCCACAAGGCGCCGGGAGTTCCGGGTCACTCGGCCGCCTTCGCTGCCGCCTCTCGCCGGATGATTTTGCGACGAATCTCGAACGTGATTTCCGCCACCATAAACATAAGGTGGCTATCGGGTATGGGGGTGTCAAGTCACGGAAAATGACCGCAAATTGCGGGTCAGACGCGCGAAAAACGCTTACACTACAACGGCTGCCGGAAGGTCCGACAGCCGCGCTATTGGAAGTAGTGAGTTCTGGCGGCCTGACGGTATCAGGCGCTGGCGCTGCTTTCGACGGCCCGGTCCGAACGGTCCGCGTAGATGTAGAGCGGACGGGCGGTTCCCTCGACCACTTCGCGCGAGATCACGACCTCTTCGACGCCTTCCAGACCCGGCAGATCGAACATGGTCTCGAGCAGGATGCTTTCGAGGATCGAACGCAGGCCGCGCGCGCCGGTCTTGCGCTCGATCGCCCTGCGGGCGACTGCGCCAAGCGCCTCGTCGGCGAAGGTGAGCTCGATGTTCTCCATTTCGAACAGCCGCTGGTATTGTTTCACCAGCGCGTTCTTCGGATCGGTCAGGATCTTCTTCAGCGAGGCCTCGTCGAGATCCTCCAGCGTCGCGACCACAGGCAGACGGCCGACGAATTCCGGGATCAGGCCGTACTTCAGGAGGTCTTCCGGCTCGACGTGGCGGAAGATTTCACCGGTGCGGCGATCTTCGGGCGCCAGAACCTGGGCGGCGAAGCCGATCGAGGTCGAACGCCCGCGCGCGGAGATGATCTTCTCCAGCCCTGAGAAAGCGCCGCCGCAGATGAACAGGATGTTGGTGGTGTCGACCTGCAGGAACTCCTGCTGCGGATGCTTGCGGCCGCCCTGCGGAGGCACGGAGGCGACCGTGCCTTCCATGATCTTCAGCAGCGCCTGCTGCACGCCCTCACCCGACACGTCGCGGGTGATCGACGGATTGTCGGACTTGCGGCTGATCTTGTCGATTTCGTCGATATAGACGATGCCGCGCTGCGCGCGCTCGACATTGTAGTCGGCCGACTGCAACAGCTTCAGGATGATGTTCTCGACGTCCTCGCCGACATAGCCGGCTTCGGTCAGCGTCGTCGCATCCGCCATCGTGAACGGCACGTCGAGAATGCGCGCCAGCGTCTGCGCCAGCAGCGTCTTGCCCGAACCGGTCGGACCGATCAGCAGGATGTTCGACTTCGCAAGTTCGACGTCGTTGTGCTTGGTCTGGTGATTGAGCCGCTTGTAGTGGTTGTGAACGGCGACCGAGAGCACCTTCTTGGCATGGCTCTGGCCGATCACGTAATCGTCCAGCACCTTGCAGATTTCCTTCGGCGTCGGGATGCCGTCGCGCGACTTCACCAGCGAAGACTTGTTCTCCTCGCGGATGATGTCCATGCAGAGTTCGACGCACTCGTCGCAGATGAATACGGTAGGACCCGCGATGAGTTTGCGGACTTCGTGCTGGCTCTTTCCACAGAACGAGCAATACAGCGTGTTCTTGGAGTCGCTCGTGCCAACCTTACTCATTCCTGTCTCCGTCCGCCGTTCGATCCGTTACCCGATCGACCCATTCCGGCACTCACACCGGACCTCAAGGTAGATAGAGCAAATTCCGTACCAGAAAAGACCCTAACTCAAATACGCACCGTAACTCAAATACGCACCGTGCGAATCACAGTTTCTCGAATCCCCGCGACCTTAGCCCATCCCACACAGCCAACCATGCTGACACCCGACTATCAAGAATTCGCTAATCGGGGCCGCAATGGCTATCCGTGACAATACCGTGATTTGTGGCGTTCGCACGGGGAGAAGTTGACGAAATCGACCGAGCGTTGCGCAACTGCCACGCAGCAAAACCGGCACGAAAGCGGAACTTTCGCCCCATGCGGGGGCATAGGCACGCGGCTTTCGGCCACATTTGCCGATTCAACCAACCGTTAAGGTCAACGCGGGGTGTCGCTGTCCGTGACCTTACAGGGTTTTCGTCGGCGCCGCCTCCTCGGGACGCCTGTCGATCACCTTGTCGACGATGCCGAAGTCGCGAGCCATATCGGCGGTCAGGAATTTGTCGCGCTCGAGCGCGTCCTCGATCGCCTTGTAGGTTTGGCCGGTGTGCTTCACGTAGATTTCGTTGAGGCGCTTCTTGAGATTCAGGATCTCCTGCGCATGCAGCATGATGTCGGTGGCCTGGCCCTGGAAGCCGCCGGAAGGCTGGTGCACCATGATGCGCGAATTGGGCAGCGAGAAGCGCATGTCCTTTTCGCCGGCCGCGAGCAACAGCGAGCCCATCGAGGCCGCCTGCCCGGTGCACAGCGTCGATACCGGCGGACGGATGAATTGCATCGTGTCGTAGATCGCAAGCCCCGACGTCACCACGCCGCCCGGCGAGTTGATGTACATCGAGATTTCCTTCTTCGGATTTTCCGCCTCGAGGAACAGCAGCTGCGCGACGGTGAGCGTCGACATGCCGTCTTCGACCGGACCGGTCACGAAGATGATGCGCTCTTTCAAAAGCCGCGAGAAAATGTCGTAGGCGCGTTCGCCGCGGTTGGTCTGCTCGACCACCATGGGTACGAGGTTCATGTAGGTTTCAACGGGATCGCGCATTAGTCACCCAAGGGTTAAGCGGAGAATTGGCGGAGGCGAACATCCATCAGCAAAGGCCGCCAATCGAGGCTTGCCGCGCGCGGACGAACGTCCCGGTGATGCAGGACTTCAACACAGAGCCCAAAGATATGGGCCAATTTCCCGTCCACAAGGCCGGGCCATTACGAGCTGAATAAGAGAAGTTCAAGCTGATTCGCAGCCGATCTCATAGCGACGGATGCCGCCGCCCCGCCGCTACCGCCGTTCATCATTAATGCCTGCCTGACCAAATCGGTCAGGCAGCGCTCTTTTCGTCGTCTTCCTTGAACAGGTCCTCGCGCGAGACCTTCTTTTCGGTCACGGTGGCGAGTTCGAGGATGAAATCGACCACCTTGTCTTCATAAATCGGCGCACGAAGCTGGGCCAGCGCATTGGCATTGTTGCGATAGTAGTCCCAGACTTCCTTCTCGCGGCCGGGCATCGAACGTGCACGCTCGATCACCGCGCGGCTGACTTCGTCATCGGTCACGGTGATCTTGTTCTTCTCGCCGATCTCCGACAGCACGAGGCCGAGCCGGACCCTGCGGTCGGCGATCTTCTTGTACTCGTCCCTGGCCGCCTCTTCAGTGGTGTCCTCGTCGGCAAACGTTTTCCCTGAGGATTCCATCTCGGCCTTGATCGAGTTCCACATCAGGTTGAACTCTTCCTCGATCAGCGACGGCGGCGCCTCGAATTTGTGGCTGTCGTCGAGACGGTCGAGCAGCGCGCGCTTGACGCGCTGGCGCGTCGCACCGGCGAACTCGGCAACCAGACGTTCGCGCGCGGCTTCCTTCAGCTTGTCGAGCGATTCCAGGCCGAGCGTTTTTGCAAACTCGTCGTCGATCTTGGTCTCACCCGGGGCTTCGATCAGGGTTGCCGTGGTTTCGAACTCGGCTGGCTGGCCGGCGAGCTTCTCGCTGGCGTAATTCTTCGGGAACGACACTTTCAGCGTACGGGTTTCGCCCGCCCCAATGCCGACGAGCTGTTCCTCAAAACCCGGAATGAATTGCCCGGTGCCGATTACGACCTGAATGCCTTCGCCGGTGCCGCCCTCGAACGGCACGCCGTCGATGGAGCCCTTGAAGCTGATCGTAACGCGATCGCCGGTCTCGGCCTTGGCGCCCTCGGCCTTCGCCGCATAGGGACGATTCTGGTCGGCGATGCGCTTAATGGCCTCATCGACCTCGGCATCGGTCACCTCGACCACCGGCTTCTCCACCGAGAACGTCTTGAAATCGGCGAGCTGGATGGCCGGCACCACCTCGATCGCAACCGTGTAGGTCAGATCGGTCTTGCCGGCGAGCAGTTCCTCGACCTCTTTCTGCTCGGTCGGCATGGTGATCTTCGGCTCGGTCGCCAGACGGAAACCGCGGTCGGTGAAGATCTGCGTATTTGTGTCGCGGATGGTCTGGTCGATGGTCTCGGCCATCACCGAGCGGCCATACACCTTCTTCAGATGGCTTACCGGCACCTTGCCGGGACGGAAGCCGTTGAGCTTCACCTTGTCCTTGAGGTCGACCAGCTTGGCGCCCGCCTTGGCATCGAGATCCGATGCGGGAACGCTGACCTTGAACTCGTGCTTCAATCCCTCGGCGAGGGTTTCGGTGACCTGCATGGTGTCAATCTTCTTCCGCTTGCGCCGGGGCCAGACAGGCCCGGCAGTGTCAAATGTTCGAGGCGTAGCCTTGCAGCCTGCGCCGGTGGTTCGGCTGACCCTGGCTCCCCGACCGGGAAGCAGGCCCTCCAGTATTCGTCATGCAAACGCTTGGATAGAGCGCTTGGTGCGGGCGGAGGGACTCGAACCCCCACAACTTTCGTCACTGGAACCTAAATCCAGCGCGTCTACCAGTTCCGCCACGCCCGCGTGAAAAGCATCCATACCCGGCCGCGATGCCGCGGGCGGCGGGCTTATAACATGAGCCTACACCTCCGCAGCAAAAAAATGGCCCTTTTTGACAGCACCGGGGCAAGGCGTCACAGCTAGGATAGACACAACAAAAAATGGTCCGCACCGGTCCGATGGCAAGCCTTTCCGCGACGGTCAATCGACGCACCCTCTTGGCCGGGTTTGGCGCGGCCGCGCTGGCCCCGGTATGGCCGGTGGCAGGCCGGGCGCAAGGGCGACCGGCGCTGGCGCTCCAGGCCAAAGCCGATGCCCTCGCCTTGCGCGATGGCCCGCCCACGCCGCTCTGGTCGCTGCAAGGACCTGAACTCCGGTTCCAGCGCGGCGATACCGTGGAGATCGCGTTCGCCAATGAGCTGCCGGTGCCCGCGGTGCTGAACTGGCGGGGAATCGACGGCGTAGCTGCGGCCGAACCGCTGACTGCGCGCGCACCGCTCGCCGCGGGTGGCAAGCTGGCCCTGCAACTGCCGCTGCGCCATGCCGGGACCTTCCTGTGCGACATGAGCCTTCTCGGTGATGGGCAGGCGCTGCCGTCGCGGGCCCGGGCGCTGGTGGTCCGCGAAAGCGATACGATCGCAGTCGATCGCGACGAGGTGTTTCTGGTCGAGGATTGGCAGATCCTGCCCGACGGCACGGCGATCGTGCCCGGCGTCGAGCCGAAAGACGCTATGCCGGCCTATACGGTCAACGGCAAAACTTCATTCGATATCTCAGCCCGAACCAATGAACGGATCAGGCTCCGCTTTATCAGCGCTTGTCAACGGGCTGTTATCGCAACGAAAATAGAGAACTATGAGGTTCGCGTGATGGCCGTCGACGGCCAGCCCGCCGAACCCTTCCAGGCCCGCAACGGCGCGCTGGTGCTGGCGCCGGGCGGCCGGGCCGACGTCTTCATCGATGTAACAATGCCGGCAGGCACTTCCACCCCCATCCTCCTGCACGACGGCAAGGAGGCCCGACCGGTCGGCAAGATCATCGTCTCCGGCGAGCCACCGATCCGCCCGGCGCCGCTTCGGCCCGCCCCGCCGCTGCCCTCCAACGGCCTGCCCGAGCGGATCGAGCTAAAAGGCGCTACACGTGTCGATCTGGCGCTCGGCGGTCCCCAAGGCGACTGGGTTACGCCGGCCAACTTTGCCGCCACCACCGCCCCCGCCTTCCGCGTCAAGACGGGACGCACGGTAGTGCTGGCGCTCACCAACCGCGCCGCCACGGCCACCGTCTTCCACCTCCACGGCCATCACTTCCGGCTGCTGGACCGGCTCGACGATGGCTGGAAACCGTTCTGGCTGGATACGCTGGCGATCGAGCCCGGCCAGACCCAGCGCATCGCCTTCCTTGCCGAGCATCCGGGGCGCTACCTGATCGAATCCGTCGCCACCGACTGGGCGGCGCCGCGGCTGGTGCGGTGGTACGCTGTCGAGTGAGGAGCAAGCCATGACCAAACCGGTTCCCGCCATCCGCAGCGTCAAGGCGCGCGGTCTCGTCGTGCCGCTCGCGCGCCCCGTGAAGAACGCCTTTGGCGTGATCGATGTGGGGCCGCTGGTGCTGATCGATGTCGAGACCGATCAGGGCGTTACCGGCCGCTCCTACATTTTCGCCTATACTAGGATGACGGTGAAGCCGCTGGTCCATCTGGTCGAGGAGATTGGCCGCGAGCTCACCGGCCGGCCGGTCGCGCCGTACGATCTGATGGCGGCGATGGACGCCAAATTCCGCCTGCTCGGCTGGCAGGGCCTCGTCGGCATGGCGGTATCAGGCCTCGACATGGCCTATTGGGACGCCCTCGGGCAGTTGGCCGGCAAGCCGGTGGTTGAACTGCTCGGCGGTTCGCCAAAACCGATCAGGGCCTATGACAGCTATGGCGTGGTCGATCCCGCAGCCGACGAGAACGCGCTGCGCCGCTCGCTCGAACAGGGTTTTCGCGGCATCAAGATCAAGGTCGGCGACGGCGATGCCGGCAACGACGAACGGATGGTCAAGGGCGTGCGCGCCCTCATCGGTCCCGATGTTGCGCTGATGATCGACTTCAACCAGTCGCTCGATCCCGCGGAAGCGGCGCGCCGTATCGCCCGCCTCGAACCCTACGACCTGCACTGGATCGAAGAACCGGTGCCGCAGGAAAATCTGTCAGGACACGCAAAAGTGCGCGAGACCTCAGCCACGCCGATTCAGGCCGGCGAGAACTGGTGGTTCCCGCGCGGCTTTGCGGAGGCGATCGAAGCCGGCGCCAGCGACTTCATCATGCCCGATCTGATGAAGTGCGGCGGCGTCACCGGCTGGCTGCAGGTCGCAGCCCAAGCGGAAGCCGCCAACATTCCGATGTCGAGCCATCTGTTTGCGGAGGCCAGCGCCCATATGCTCGCGGTGACGCCAACCGCGCACTGGCTCGAATTCCTCGATTTTGCCAGCGTGATCCTCGCTTACCCGGCCAAGGTCGTCGATGGCACGGTGACCGCGCGAGGACCTGGGCTCGGGCTAGAATGGAACGAGACAGCGGTTGCGAAATATCTCGTCGGATAGGGCGTCGCCTCACAGGTGCGTCCAGAGATAGCGCACGTCCGGCTCCTTTTCTTCATTGCGGGCACCGTCGGTTTCCTCGATGAACGCGAAGCCCCGCGCTTCGTAAAAGCGTCGCGCCCTCACATTGCGCTGAAAAGTCCAGAGGTGCAGGCGCTCGGAAGCGCGTTTCGCGACATCGAGCAATTCGGTGCCGACGCCCCGCCCCTGCGCCTCCGGCAGTACATACAGTTGCTCGATCCAGTCGTCATGGAAGGCGATCATGCCCGTTATGACGTCGCGATCGAAAGTGCCCCAAAGCGTACAAGTCTTGAACATCCGCTCGCGATAAAACCACCGGTCTTCGTCATGCGTATGCATTCCGGCGAGCCAAGGCAGAGCGTGGTCGAAGGCGAGCCGGTGAACGCGCGCCGCGGCGTCCATATCATCGAGTTCGAGTTGCCTAATACTCAATCCCGAACTCGTCATAGAGCCGGCGGAACACCGCGGGCAGCACTTCGGGCAAATCTTCCGCAATCAGCCCCGGTCCCGCCTCGCGCGCGGCTTCGCCGTGCATCCAGACGCCGATGCAAGCGGCCTCGAACGCCGGCACGCCTTGCGCCAACATCCCGGCGATCATTCCCGCCAGCACGTCGCCCGCGCCCGCGGTAGCGAGCCAAGGCGGCGCGTTGGACGCAATGCTGGCGCGTCCGTCCGGTGACGCCACCACCGTATCCGGCCCCTTCAGCAGCACCACCGCGCCGCAGCGTTCGGCGGCGTCGCGCACCCGCTCCAGTTTGGAGCGGCCGGGGTGCTTGTTGCTGATGTCGCTGAACAGGCGCGGAAACTCGCCCTCATGTGGGGTGAGGACGACCTGCGGGTCCTCGGCAGCCTTGATCGATTCAAACAACCGCTCGGGCGCATCGGCAAAACTCGTCAGCGCGTCGGCGTCGAGCACGAGGCCGCGTTTCGCCGACAGCGCGGTATGGACAAGATCGCGGGTCCGCGGGCTGACGCCGGCACCCGGCCCGAGCACGACAGAACTGAGCCGCTTGTCATCCAGCATGTCGGCGAATTCGACCACGGTATCGACGGCGCGCACCATGACCGCCGTCAGCGCCGCGGCGTTAACCGCGAGCGCATCGCGCGGCGAGGCCACCGTCACGAGGCCAGCCCCTGCCCGCAACGCACCCCGCGCCGCGAGCCGCGCCGCGCCGGTCGACGCCAGTTCCCCCGACAGTACGACCGCGTGGCCGCGGGCATATTTGTGGCCGTCGATGTCAGGCACGGGAAAGGCTTTTTGCCAGCTTTGCGGAACGTTCTCCGACGTCTGCGGCCGGATCTCCTCGAGCACGAAGGGGTCGATGCCGATATCGGCGACGCGGACACGGCCGCAGTGCTTGCGCCCCGGCATCAACAGGTGCGCCGGCTTGCGGCGGAAGAAGGTCACGGTCTCCACGGCATTGATCGCAGCGCCCATCACCGCGCCCGAGGTGCCGTTGATGCCGCTCGGCAGGTCGACGGCGAGCACCGGCGCGCCATTGGCGTTGATCGCCTCGATCATCTCGATCGGGTCGCCCTTGACCGGACGATTGAGGCCTGCGCCGAACAGCGCATCGATGATCAGGGCCGGCTTGCCAATCGCCTGCGGGTTGAACGGCAGCACCGGATATTTCCAGCCACGAGCAGCGAGCGCGGCGTCGCCCTGCAGGCTGTCGCGCTCGCACAGCAGGATGACGGAAACCTCCCGGCCGCGCGCCGCCAGTTCGGCCGCCGCCACAAAACCGTCGCCGCCATTGTTGCCGCGGCCGGCGACCACCATGATCGGTCCTTCCCCGACGAGATCCATCGCGGCTTCGGCCACGGCTTGCCCTGCGCTCATCATCAGTGCGAAGCCGGGCGTGCCGGCGGTGATCGTCAACCGGTCGGCACGCTCCATCTCAGTCGTGGTCAAAACTTCCATGCCGAATCCTCGATCCGTCAGCCTTTTCCAGAGGCACATTCCGCCGTGTGCGCGGCTCGCTTAGCCCTCGACTGCATAGGAATTGATCGGTTTGCCTATTTTATAAGCTTCGCTATCATGCAACGTTCCGGCCAGACCTCTTCCATCTGCCTGTTAAAAGTCTGATAACGTTCCAAAATCAGGCGTATTAACAACTTGGCATAGACCCTGCTTTTGGGGAAGCCGGTTAGGAAACGGCTCACGATCGTCGCAGTTCGCGTCAATTATGAGCATTCCGGTGCTGTGCCGGAAGCAAGGATCAAACCAGACGGCGCCTCGCGCGACATCTGTACTCTGAATTTGGAAATGCCCGGGAGGCGCTCAGTGAAGAAGATTGAAGCCATCATCAAGCCATTCAAGCTCGACGAGGTAAAAGAGGCGCTTCAGGAAGTCGGACTGCAGGGTATCACGGTGACCGAAGCCAAGGGTTTCGGCCGGCAGAAGGGACACGCCGAACTCTATCGTGGCGCGGAATACATCGTAGATTTCCTGCCCAAGGTGAAAATCGAGATCGTGATCGGGGACGATCTGGTCGAGAAGGCCATCGACGCGATCCGCCGCGCCGCCCAGACCGGGCGCATCGGCGACGGCAAAATCTTCGTCTCCAACATCGAGGAAGCGATCCGGATCAGAACCGGAGAATCCGGGCTGGACGCTATCTAAGCCGGGTGCTATCCGAATTTTGCGACTGAAAAACAAGAAAAGGGCTGCTCCGGCGGCCTGATTTCGTTCGCGATACCTCAACCGATCGTCTGCGAAGTCTCGTTGTCGCTGGAGCGTTTTCAAGCGAAGTGGATACCGGTTCGCGTGAAGAAAACGCGTCAAAATAAACGACTGGAGCCCGGTTCTGATGCAATCAGAACCGACAAGGCTCCAGATTCCTGGAAACCGTCCCGCAGCCAAAAGGGGTATTCATGAAGACCGCCAAAGACGTCCTGAAATCGATCAAGGACAACGACGTCAAATACGTCGACCTGCGCTTCACCGATCCGCGCGGCAAGTGGCAACACGTAACGTTCGACGTCAGCATGATCGAGGAAGACACCTTTGCTGAAGGCCAGATGTTCGACGGTTCCTCGATCGCCGGCTGGAAGGCGATCAACGAATCCGACATGTGCCTGATGCCCGACCCGGTTACCGCGACGATCGACCCGTTCTTCGCCGAAACCACCATGGTCATCGTCTGCGACGTGCTGGAGCCGACCACCGGCGAGCCCTACAACCGCGACCCCCGCGGCATCGCCAGGAAGGCCGAGGCGATGGTGAAATCGTCTGGCGTCGGCGACACCGTGTTCTTCGGCCCCGAGGCCGAGTTCTTCGTGTTCGACGACGTGCGCTACCAGACCACCCCCTACAACACCGGCTTCAAGCTCGACTCCTCGGAACTGCCGATCAATTCGGATACCGAGTACGAGGGCGGCAATCTCGGTCACCGCATCCGCACCAAGGCCGGCTACTTTCCCGTGCCGCCGCAGGACTCGGTGCAGGACATGCGCTCGGAAATGCTCGGCGCCATGGCCAAGATGGGCGTCAAGGTCGAGAAGCATCACCACGAAGTCGCTTCCGCCCAGCACGAGCTCGGCATGAAGTTCGACACCATGACGCTGATGGCCGACCAGATGCAGATCTACAAATACTGCATCCACCAGGTCGCGCATATCTACGGCAAGACCGCCACCTTCATGCCGAAGCCTGTCTACGGCGACAACGGTTCGGGCATGCACTGCCACCAGTCGATCTGGAAGGACGGCAAGCCGGTGTTCGCCGGCAACAAATACGCCGACCTCTCGGAGACCTGCCTTCAGTACATCGGCGGCATCATCAAGCACGCCAAAGCGATCAACGCCTTCACCAACCCGTCGACCAACTCCTACAAGCGCCTGGTCCCGGGCTATGAAGCCCCCGTGCTGCTCGCCTACTCCGCGCGCAACCGCTCGGCCTCCTGCCGCATTCCCTACACGGCGAACCCGAAGGCCAAGCGCGTCGAAGTCCGCTTCCCCGACCCGATGGCCAACCCCTATCTCGGCTTCGCCGCGATGCTGATGGCCGGCCTCGACGGCATCAAGAACAAGATCGATCCCGGTCCTGCGATGGACAAGGACCTCTACGACCTGCCGAAGGAAGAGCTGAAGCAGATCCCGACGGTGTGCGGCAGCTTGCGCGAAGCGCTGGAAAATCTCGACAAGGACCGCGCCTTCCTCAAGCACGGCGGCGTGTTCGACGACGACTTCATCGACAGCTTCATCGAGCTGAAGATGACCGAAGTCGAGCGCTTCGAGATGACCCCGCACCCGGTCGAATTCGACATGTACTATTCGCA
The DNA here is from genome assembly GCF_036924515.1 of Bradyrhizobium sp. AZCC 1610. Lineage (NCBI taxonomy): Bacteria > Pseudomonadati > Pseudomonadota > Alphaproteobacteria > Hyphomicrobiales > Nitrobacteraceae > Bradyrhizobium > Bradyrhizobium sp. AZCC 1610. The sequence goes on from NZ_JAZHRR010000001.1 coordinate 3,635,762, forward strand.
GTGATCCCGCGCGGCGTTCGCGCCGCAGGCATCACCGTCCAACAATGCGAAAGGCGCTCCTTGCGGGGCGCCTTTTGATTTTGTGGCGGTCATTTCCGCTCGCGCTCAAAGCAATCCGGGTTCCCGCGTGATCTTGCGGTTCCCGAATCCCAGTGAAGTCAAAATCTCTCCTAAATCGTGGCGGTGATTGTCGCTTTTAGACCTCGCTGGAGAGGTACTGGTACTGCAGAACAAATAAAGAGGCGGCATCAACCAAATGGCGACAAAAGATGGTTTCCTGCCGGACGATCGTTATCCTGTCTTTCTCTCCGAGCAAGCCGAAGAAACGGCGCAGCCGGATATCGGGAAGGCTTTGCGCAGAGCGGCTCTCTCGTCGCGAATCCTCAAGGCGAGTATTTTGGGGGTAACGGCGACGGCGGCGATCGGTATCGCGATCCTATCGGTAGAAAATCCAATCGCGCTCGTTGCGGACGTCACGGCTACCTGGGTCGAAAAACCGGCGCTTCAGCCTGACGCCGATCCGTCGGCGCCAGCAATTCAATCGATCGCCGGCACTCAGGATTTGCCGACGACGACAAGCGACGCACCGGCGCGCGACGAAATTGCTGCAGCTTCTGAACCTGCCGATCAGAACCAAACTGCGATCGCTCAGCCGTCAGCCGAAGCCTTGTTGAAAGAATTCGAGGCCTGGGCGGCCAAGGAAGATTCACGGGCACAGGTCGTGCCCGTACAGCCCGCGCAAGCTGCCCCAGTGCAGGTTGCGCAAGATGCCCCAGTTCAGGCCCAGCCAACGAAAAAACATCGACGGGCCCGGTCCGTGCACAATGCGCGAGCAGAGATCCGAACCCAGCGAAATCATCGAGCAAGGGTCCGGGAAGAGCAAAATGCACGGGTCGAGGTCCCGGCCGTACCGGACGCCCGAGCACAGGAGCAGTCAGTGCAAAATGCCCAGACACCGTCACTCCTGCAAAGCTTGGGTTTGCGTTAATGCAGCGTCACCGCAATCGCGCTTCGCCACGACCTCCGATGCAGCATTCGCGCGACCCGTTGGCTCATGCGGGCCTTGCTGCTGACTGATTTGCCTCCAGCGCAAGCGTAACTTCATGCAGCGGCGTGCGACAAACTGGCACGACGGGCAAATCAGTCAAAACCTGTCCAGTCCCTTCAGCAAAAATATTCTGCTTAACTTGGCACGCAAATCACCGGCATAACTCCGCCCGTCTCACGGCAGATGAGGGGCGTTGGCCATCGTCACGAACGTGCGGTGAGATGCGATGGACGCTGAATGCGCGCTAGACGTACGCGCAGGAAGCGTACGGTGAAGTCGTGTGGTTCGGGCGCCGCGGTGCTGGCGTTAAGTTACGTGGAAGTTTTCCGCGTGGCGACGGTGGCAAGAAAGCCGTTCACCGGGAAGAGCACGAAGTAAGCCGTAAAGCCATTGCGCAGGGAAGGCCGGGATGCTCCCGCTGTACCTGTATGCTCGTGTGCGCGTTCTTAGTGCGCAAATTGCACACGAGACCGCGGGTGCGGCGCGCACCCGGTCTTCCCTGCGCCCTCTGATTTCGAGGAGGGCAAAAGGAGATGCAAACCTCGGGCGCAATGCGCCGCGAGATCGCCACCTCACATTCAACTGTCATCGTCCGCCTTGTGCGCAATTGCGCACTGGGGCGGACGATCCAGTATTCCAGAGACGCCAATGATTGAATCGAGAAGCCGCGGCGTACGCGGAGAGCGCGTTGCGCGCCCGCGCTCGAATGACAATCCCCTACGCCGCCCGCTTGTGCGCCTTCAGCGCCGCGCCGAACGCTTCGAACAGTTTTCGATTGATCGGGTTGCGCTGCGGGTCGTACTCGGCGTGCCACTGAACGCCGAGCGCGAAGCTTGCGGCGTCCGCGATCCGGATCGCTTCGATGGTGCCGTCTTCGGCGATGCCTTCGATGACGACGCGCTGGCCGGGTTCGAGGATGCCCTGCCCGTGCAGCGAATTCACCCGGATGGTTTCGCAGCCGAGCAGATTTGCAAAGGTGCCGCCGGGCGTCAGGTGGACGTCGTGCCGGTCGGCAAACACGACCGTCGGGTCGGGGTGGATGTCGCCGTTCTCCAGCCGCGGCATGCGGTGGTTCATGCGACCGGGGATCTCGCGGATTTCCGGGTGCAGCGAACCGCCGAAGGCGACGTTCATTTCCTGCAGGCCGCGGCAGATGCCGAAGATCGGAACACCGCGGGCGACGCAGGCCTCCGTCAGCGCCAGCGCGACGTCGTCGCGATGGATGTCGTAGGGCTCGTGCCGCTCATGCGGCTCGGTCTTGAAGCGTGTCGGATGAACGTTGGCCCGCGCGCCGGTCAGCACGATCCCGTCGACGACGTCGAGCAGCGCGCCGATGTCGGTAATCTCGGGCGAGCCGGCAAACATCAGCGGCAGCGCCCCCGCCACGTCGGTGACCGCGCGCAAATTGCGCTCTCCGACCATCTGCGTCTGGAAGCGATTTTCAACGCGATAGGCGTTCCCGATCACACCGACCACGGGCCGTCTCATCGCAAGAATTCCGCTGTCATCGTCCTGTGCAAGGATCTTCCGGGTTGGGCCATGAATGCAGAAGATAATGCCTGCGAGGCGGCGGCGGATCAACATCCGCAGAGCTTTAGCGGAGCTGCCCTGCTATTTTCGCGTGAAGGCCTCCCGGGCGTCGGTCCCGTCGACCCCGGGCAAGCCGGCCGCCCGGAGCGCGGTGGCCGCCGTATTGTCGCCCCCAGTCAGCCACGGCAGTTTCGCCTGGATTCCGCGCGTAACCGGCTCGCCCAGCACACCGCCGAAATCGAGCGGCCAGTATCCGTTCGGCACGACTTCGACCGATACCCCCTGGAGACGATAACCCTTGCCGAGCACCGCTTCGGCATCGTCGGGCGGCACCACCCGCGCGGTGCCGGAATTGGCCGGATCGCCAAAGGTGGCGAGCACCGGGATCAGCGCGCCCTTCACCGGCACGATGCCGGTCAACCGGCTCATCTCGCTGAACGGCACGCGCTTGCCGGTGGCCGCGTTGTAGGCGCGCAAGGCGACGTAGTTTACGTCATCCAGCACGAGCTTCCCGTCGACATGCGCCAGCAGCGCGACAAGGTTCTTGCCCTGCCCGAGTTCGACGAAAACGGCCTCGCCGAGGGTACGGGTCTGGCCGCGGCGGGTGTAGCTGCGATCGGGATGGACGGCCATCACGCCGGACGCCGATCTGCGCCCCAGCGGCGTCTCTACCTCGACCGTCAGGCGATATTTGTGGGCAGGCCGGTTGATCCTGATCTGGTCGCCGATCACGAGCGCCGCCAGCAGCGCAATCGGGCCGAACCATTTCAGAATCATCTCACCCCTCGCCGCGCCGGATTCATGGCATCGCTTGGCACACGGGATATGTCGGCGTCAAACCGGCGCTTGATACTGGCCGCGTTTTGGCGAAAGACTGACGGAACGATATTCTGCGAGAAGGAATCAACGTGACAGGTCCGGTTGACAATCGCCTTCAGGCCCGCAGCGATCTGGCATGGGCGATCTCGGTCGGCGGCATCGGCGTCCTGCTGTTTGCCGGGCTGTTGCTGTTCACCTGGTATTTCGCCGCGACGCTGTTTTTGATCTTTGCCGGCATGCTGATCGGCGTCGCGCTCAACGCCATGAGCAACCTGCTCGGGCGCGTCGTCAAGCTCCCCCATTCGCTGCGGCTCACCGTGGTCTGCCTGGTAGTGGCCGGCATGCTGTCGGGGATCATTTTTCTCGGAGGCTCCACGATCGCCCAGCAGACGGCCGCGTTGAGCGATACGATCAAATCGCAACTGGTCACCGTCAAGGCGTTCCTCGAAAGCAACGGCATCGACACCAGCCTGTTCGATTTCGGCACTCTGTCGGCGCCCGCGGACTCTCCTGCGCCGGCGACGCCCAGCGCCGCAGCGACACATAGCCTTCCCAGCGCCGGCACCATTGCGGCCAGCGGCGGCGCCATCTTCAGCCAGAGCCTGAAACTGATTCTCGGGACCGTCAGCGCGGTCGGAAATTTCTTTATCGTGCTGTTTCTGGGTATCGCGTTTGCGACCCAGCCGAGCGTCTACCGCAACGGCCTGTTGTTCATGGCGCCGGCCAAACATCGCCCGCGCGCGATTCTGATCGTCGACCGGATCGGCGAGACGCTGGAGCGCTGGCTGATTGCGCAGATCATCACCATGATCGTGGTGTTTCTCGTGACCTGGATCGGCCTGTCGATCATCGGCATCCAGAGTTCGTTCATCCTGGGCATCCAGGCCGGACTTCTCGCCTTCATCCCAACCGTCGGCGCGATTCTCGGCGGGCTGATCGTGGTGCTGGCGAGCCTCGCCTCCGGATGGGTCGCGGCCCTCTCCGCCTTCATCCTGTTCCTCGGCGTGCACGCGCTGGAAAGCTACGTGCTGACGCCGATCATCCAGCGCCAGGCGCTGGATATTCCGCCGGCCACGCTGTTTGCGTTTCAGATACTGCTCGGCGTCGTGTTCGGCATCTGGGGGCTGGCGCTGGCGTTGCCCCTGATGGCGATCGCCAAGGTGATGATCAACCATTTCAAGGCGGAAGCTGTGCCTGTCGCGATCACGACCGGCTGATGACTTCAGTCCGCCGTGGTCAGCACCGTCTCGGTATGCTCGACTTCGGGCGGCGAAGCAAAATACGGCCCGACCAAAGCGCGCCAGGCGGTGAAATCTTCCGAGCCGCGAAAATCCACCGTGTGGTTCTCGAGCGTTTCCCATTGCGCCATCAGCCGGTAGCGCTGCGGCTTCTCGATCGATCTGTGCAGCTCAAAGCCCTTGCCGCCCTTGGCACGCAGGAACAGCGGACGCGCCTTGGCAACGGCCGCCTCAAAATCCTTCTCGGTGCCGGGCTTGACGTCGATTTGTGCGATTTCGGTGATCATCGGAGTTACGCCTTCTCATGAGAATTCGCGTGTCTAGCCCAGCCGCCTAAAAAGCAAAAGGCAGATGCACCCCATCTGAGTTGCTGCGACGCACGCTGGCGGCACCAAGCATGACGAAATCGTGCAGGCGACATGCTCTCGCCTCAACCCTGTTTGGTGTAGGCTCGCGCCAAACAACGAGCGGCAAGCTCGCGGACCGCAGGGAGAGAAATCATGAACCTCAATCGGATCCTGTTTTCCTTCACCCTGGCCGCGGCGGGCGTGCTCACCTTGGCGGCGCCATCGCGCGCCCAGCAGCCGGCGACGGTCGCGATCGACAACGACGACATCGGCGGCGTGGTAGCCGGCCCCAACGGCCCCGAAGCCGGCGTCTGGGTGATCGCGGAGACCAACGAGTTGCCGACAAAATTCGCCAAGATCGTCGTCACCGACGATCAGGGACGCTACGTGATCCCGGACCTGCCACTGAGCGTGAACTACGCGCTCTGGGTCCGCGGCTACGGGTTGGTGGACTCGCCGAAGCTGCGGGCCAAGCCCGGCCAGCAGGTCAATCTCACGGCGGTGCCGGCGCCAAACGACGCGGCGGCGGCCCATTATTACTCGGCGATCTACTGGTACACGATGATGAAGATCCCGCCGGCAAAGGATTTCGGCGGCAGCACCGAGATTCCGAAGGAGATCACGCAAGACATCTGGCGCCAGCGGATGAACAATGTCGACTGCATCGGCTGCCATCAACTTGGCCAGGAATCCACGCGTACCATCCCGGGTGCGTTCGGCGAATTCAAGTCGCACGAAGAAGCCTGGGTGCGCCGCGTCTCCTCAGGCCAAACCGGGGAATGGATGGTGAACCGGCTCGCTGGCCAGCTCGGCGGCGTGCCGTTCAAGTATTTCGGCGACTGGACCGACCGGGTTGCCAAGGGCGAGCTACCAAAGTCCAAACCGCCGCGGCCGACCGGCATCGAGCGCAATATCGTCATCTCGTCGTGGGAATGGGCGACCGAGAAGCACTTCGTCCATGATCTGATTTCCTCGGACCGGCGCTATCCGACCGTCAACGCCTACGGCCCGCTGTACGGCGCGAACGAATACTCGTCCGACGACATGCCGATTCTTGATCCGAAGACCCACAAGGTGACGTTCTCGAAAATGCCGGTCGCCGATCCCAATGCGCCGGAATCGTTCGGCCCGCCGCTCCATGGCACGGCCGGGCTCAATCCGGTCAGCCCCTCTCCCTATTGGGGCGATGAGAAGATCTGGAGCCAGCGCGCCAACAATCATAACAGCATGTTGGACAAGAAGGGCCGCGTGTGGCTGGCGGCGGCGGTGCGCGGCATCGAAAATCCGGCTTACTGCCGCAAAGGGTCGGACCATCCGTCGGCCAAGGCCTTCCCGCTCGAACGCTCAGGCCGGCAAGTGACGGTGTTCGATCCCAAAACCCAAAAATACAGCTTCATCGACACCTGCTTCGGCACCCATCATCCGCAGTTCGGCTACGATGCCGATGATACGCTTTGGCTCTCGGGGACCGGCCCGGTCGCCGGCTGGGTCAACATCAGGCTATGGGACGAGACCGGCGATGCCGTCAAAGCGCAAGGCTGGGCGCCGTTCGTTCTGGACACCAACGGCAACGGCAAGGTCGACGAATACACCGAGCCGGGGGCACCGGCGCAGGCAGGCAGAGACATGCGGATCGCAGGTTCAGGCCCCTACGCCGTGATGCCGCATCCGACCGACGGCTCGGTCTGGTACACCGTCAACGTGTTCGTCGGCCCACCCGGCTTCATGCGCTTCGACCCCAAAACCAAACTATCGGAGTTTTATGCCATTCCGAAGGAAGGCATCGGCGTCCGCGGCGGCGACATCGACAAGGACGGCGTGCTCTGGGGCTCGGGCTCGAACGGCAGCCTGATCCGCTTCGATCGCAGCAAATGCAAGAGCCCGCTGAACGGGCCGAATGCGACCGGCAACCACTGCCCAGAGGGCTTCTCCTACTTCAAGTATCCGGGACCCGGTTTCGAAGGCTTCGAGAACTCCAGCGCCGAGGCGAGCTATTACACCTGGGTTGATCACCACAACACGAGCGGCCTCGGCGAGAACATCCCGATCTCCACCGCCAACCTCAACGACGGCTTCGTTGCCTTCAAGGACGGGCAGATGGTGATGCTGCGTATCCCCTATCCACTCGGCTTTTTTGCCAAGGGCCTCGACGGACGCATTGACGATGCGGGTGCAGGCTGGAAAGGGCGCGGGCTGTGGAGTTCAAGCGGCGACCGCACACCCTGGCTGATGGAGGGCGGCAAGGGCTCAAAACCGCGGGCGGTGCATATTCAGGTACGCCCCGATCCGTTGGCGAAGTAAAGGGATCAGCGGCTAGCCGAACAGCAGCACCGTGCCGGCTACTATCAACGCACAGCCGATGAACATGATGGCAGGCCAGCGCATTCTGCGTTGATCATAACGCCCCTGCGCACGACGCTCGGTGATGAGCGCCATCTCGAATTCTTCCGAGGTCGAAAACCTGCAGCCAAAACCGCCGCGGGCCGAAGTTGCTGCCGCTTCGAGCGACATCAACGCCGCCTGGGAATTTCGTCTGCGCGTTGAATCCATAACGCAGATGATATGGACGGAATGGTAAACGGGAGGTTACCGCGCGCCATTTCCGAAAGAGACCGATCCAAAAGTGTTGGATCAATCTCCGGAGATATCGCCTTGTTTAAGCGCGACGTTCAGGTGGTCGCCGGCACCGGGCGTGGCGAAGCTGCGCGACCCGCGGTCTTGCGCCGCCAGTTCTCCAGCGAGAGCGGCAGCTCTTCCGCGGCCTCGACCTGGTTACGGCCGCCGCGTTTGGCCTGGTAGAGCGCGGTATCGGCCGCCGCCAGCAGCACTTCCAGCTCCGTGCCCGCCGGTCCGCCGGCGACGCCGATGCTGACGGTGGTGTCGACCGGGCCTTCCTCGCAGACGATGCCGGACGCCTCGAACGCCTCGCGCACGCGCTCGGCCACGATCACGCCCTCGTCCAGCGAACACGCCAACAACGCCGCGAACTCCTCGCCGCCGATCCGCCCCGACAGGTCGCTGATGCGCAAATTGCTGACCACGACAGTAGAGAACAATTTGAGGATCTCGTCGCCCGCCGGATGGCCGAAGCGGTCGTTGATGCTCTTGAAATGGTCGATGTCGAAAATCATTACCGTCACCGGCCGCCCCGCAGCGGCCTCGCGTTCGATCACCCGGTTGCTGGCTTCCGAAAAACCGCGGCGATTCAACATTCCACTCAGCGGATCGACCGAAGCCGCGGTCTTGTGCACCGTCACGGCGCGGTCCGACACCAGCATGAAGATGACGAACACCGTGCCGATCGCGTACAGCACCAGTTCGATCGAGAACGCCGTCACCCAAATGCTGCTGGTGAAGGTTTCGTCATGCGGGCGCAGCAGACTGCCGAGCAGGATCGGCAGCGCCAGCACGCAACCATGCATCACGGGCACGACAATCGTCGGCCAGCGCTTGTGCATCGTCCGCCGCCGTTCGCTCCACAATTCGGAAGCCGTCAGCCCCGCATAGATCGCCACGATCGCCGCGCCGACGATCAGCCGCATGGCGGGATTCAATGATGGCGCAGCCAGCACCATGCCGACCCAGGCGACCGCGCCAAACAACAGCCCCGGCAGATTCGGCTTGCGGCCGTGGAAGACGCGCGCGGCGTTCCAGACCATGCCGCAGGCCACGAAGCCGAGCGCATGCAGCGCCAGCAACAGCGGCTCGCCGAGTTTGGCGCCCCCGATGGTCCAGATCGCCACCGACGATGCGCCAAGCAGATAGGCCGTCCCCCACCACTTCAAGGCTGAAATGTCTTCCTGCTTGCCGAACAGCAGCAGCATGGCCCCGAGCATGCCTGCGACCATCGTGGCAAACAGATATAACGTGGACGTATCGAACGACATGGGCTCACCCGAACGCGTGTGATGCAACTTGTTCGGCGCACACTGAAATGCAATTTCGCGCCAGCGCATCCGGGACACTAGGAGCGCCGTGTTCCAATTTCGTTTGTGCAGGTAAGCAAGTTTTCACGAAAATCCGTGGTAACCCATCACTAAATAGTAAGCAAAAAGGGCGCCGATCGGCGCCCTTTTTCGTCTGGTGAATGCAGCCACCGCTGCAAATTTTAGCGAAACAATTAGCGCTTCGAGAACTGGAACGACTTGCGCGCTTTCGCCCGGCCGTACTTCTTGCGCTCCACGGTGCGGGAGTCGCGGGTCAGGAAGCCGCCCTTCTTGAGGACGCCGCGCAGATCCGGCTCGAAATTGGTCAGCGCCTTGGAGATGCCGTGACGCACGGCACCCGCCTGGCCCGACAGACCGCCGCCGGCGACCGTGCAGATGACGTCGTACTGGCCGGCGCGTGCGGCGGCGACCAGCGGCTGCTGGATCAGCATCCTCAGAACGGGGCGGGCGAAATAGATCTCGACTTCGCGGGTGTTGACCACGATTTTGCCGGCGCCCGGCTTGATCCAGACGCGGGCGACCGCGTCCTTGCGCTTGCCGGTGGCATAGGCACGGCCGTATTTGTCGACCTTCTTGACGTATTTCGGCGCTTCCGGAGCGGCCGTCTTCAGCGACGCCAACTGGTCGAGCGACTGCATGGTATCCGACATCTTATGCGGCCCTCATGTTCTTGCGGTTCATCGAAGCGATATCAACCTTCTCGGGCTGCTGGGCTTCATGCGGATGTTCGGCGCCGGGATAAACGCGCAGATTGCCCATCTGCACGCGGCCGAGCGGACCGCGCGGAACCATGCGCTCGATGGCCTTCTCGAGCACGCGCTCGGGGAAGCGACCTTCGAGGATCGACTTCGCGGTGCGTTCCTTGATGCCGCCGATGAAGCCGGTGTGCTTGTAGTAGACCTTGTTGTCGCGCTTGCGACCGGTCAGCACGACATGCGCCGCGTTGATGATGACGACGTTGTCGCCGCAATCGACGTGGGGCGTGTAGGTCGGGAGGTGTTTGCCGCGCAGCCGCATGGCGACGAGGGTGGCGAGCCGGCCGACCACCAAACCCTTGGCGTCGATCAAGACCCACTTCTTCGTCACATCGGCGGGCTTTGCCGAATAGGTTTTCATGTGAGGAAATCCGTGAAAATGGAAATCGGCGCCAGATGCGCCGAACTGGCGGGTTTCTAGAGAACGGCGCGGCGTCCGTCAACGCCAAGATGCATAAATTAAAGCTGCAAAAACAATCGCTTATAAATATGGTGCAATATTACCGCTAAAAACCCTATGTATTTGGAATGGAGTAGGTCACCGTCACATGGGCGATCGGATCGGGCGATGATCCCGACAGCAGGTTGACCTCGCCGACCGCCAGCCGCTTGCCGAGCTTCAACAGCCGCGCCGCGGCCAGCACGTCCTGCCCCGGCAGACCCTTGCGCAGGAAATTGATGTTGAGATTGGTCGTCACGGCAAGCCCCACCGGGCCGATTGCCGAGAGAAGCACCACATACATCGCGAAATCGGCCATCGCCATCAGCGTCGGCCCCGACACCGTGCCGCCTGGACGTAGCATGCGCTCGTCATAGCGCCGCCGCAGCAGGCAGGTCTCGCCATCGGCGCTCTCGATGGTGATATCGCCATCGCTGAAGGCTTGCGGAAATTCCTCGCGGAGGAACTTCTCCAGCTCAGCCACGCTCATTTTCGCTGCCGCCATGCCGCCCCTGCCCTCGATTCAGGCTGCCTGTTACATTAGGTTGTCATCAAAGCCCAAATAAAAATCTCGGAGTGGAAACCTCAGAAATGCCCGCCCAGACCGCTCGCGCACCCACACCGCAACCTCCGATCCTGCTGCAGGAAAACGTCGGCAGCATCCGCCTGCTCACCCTCAACCGGCCGGCGGCGCGCAACAGCCTGTCGGAGGGTCTGATCGCCGAGCTGCACGGCGCGCTGAAGCAAATCCATGACGACAACAGCGTCCGCGCCGTCGTCATCGCGGCCAACGGCCCGGCCTTCTCCGCAGGCCACGACATGAAGGAACTGACCGCCCGCCGCAGCGATTCCGATCGTGGCCGCGCCTATTTTGGGCAGATCATGAACGCCTGCAGCGCGATGATGCAGGCTGTCGTGCATCTGCCGAAGCCTGTCGTCGCCGCCGTGCAGGGCGTCGCGACGGCCGCCGGCTGCCAGCTCGTGGCGAGCTGCGATCTCGCGGTCGCCTCCGAGGCCGCAGGCTTCGCCACTCCCGGCGTCGATATCGGCCTGTTCTGTTCGACGCCCATGGTGGCGCTGTCGCGCAACATCCCGCGCAAGCAGGCGATGGAGATGCTGCTCACGGGCGAGCCGATCTCGGCTGTGACGGCGAAGAATATCGGCCTCGTCAACCGCGTCGTCGCCGCCGGCACCGAACGCGATGCGGCGATCGCGCTGGCGCAGAAGGTCGCGCTCAAGTCCGCCTATACCGTCAAGCTTGGCAAGGAGGCGTTCTATCGGCAGGCCGAAATGAGCCTTGCCGACGCCTATCGCTATACGGCGGAAGTGATGACCGAGAACATGATGGCGCGCGACGCCGAGGAAGGCATCGGCGCCTTCATCGAGAAGCGTGAACCGAAGTGGCAGGATAAGTGATCCGTCATTGCGAGCGAAGCAATCCATGGCGCCACGCGCAGAAAGAATGGATTGCTTCGTCGCTTCGCTCCTCGCAATGACGCAAGAGGATACAGATGAACCACGACGCCTACGACGACGATTACATCCGCAGTACCCTCAACGGCGTGAAGTCGATCGCGATGGTCGGCGCGTCGCCAGTCAACGTGCGACCGAGCTACTTCGCCTTCAAATATCTGGCGCAGCGCGGCTACGACATGATTCCGGTCAATCCCGGCCATGTCGGAAAACACCTGCTCGGAAAACCCTTCGTCGCCTCGCTGTCGGATATCGGCCGTCCCGTCGACATGATCGACATCTTCCGCAATTCCAGCCACATCATGCCTGTTGTTGACGAGGCCCTGACACTGTCGCCGCCGCCGAAGGTAATTTGGATGCAGCTCGGCGCGCGCCACGACGCGGCTGCCGCGAAGGCCGAAGCCGCCGGCCTCAAGGTGGTGATGAACCGCTGCCCGAAGATCGAGTATGGACGGCTGTCGTCGGAAATTTCATGGATGGGAGTCAATTCGCGCACGCTGAGTTCGAAGCGCGCGCCGATCCCGACACAGGGCATGCGGCTCTCGCTCAACCGGACGAGCGTCGGCGGCGGCGCAACCGCCGCGTCGGATCGCGCGGCAAAGAACAAAAGCGAGCCGACGTGAAGAAACAAGAAACAATTATTTCGAAGACGCGGCCTGACGAAGCAGACCCGTTTCCAATCCGCCAGATGTGAAGCCTCGCCTTGACGGCGGACGTGGCTGCCATCAGCATCGCCCACGCATTTTCGAGCAAGCCAAAGAACAGGACGTAAAGAATGACCGATCGTCTCCCGGGATTTTCGACCCTTGCCGTGCATGCCGGTGCGCAGCCCGATCCTACCACCGGCGCGCGGGTGACGCCGATCTATCAAACCACGTCCTTTGTGTTCAACGATGCCGACCATGCCGCCTCGCTGTTCGGGCTGCAGGCGTTCGGCAACATCTATACCCGCATCGGCAACCCGACCACCGCGGTTCTGGAAGAGCGCATTGCGGCGCTGGAAGGCGGCACCGCGGCGCTTGCGGTCGCCTCGGGACACGCGGCGCAGGTCGTCGTGCTGCAGCAATTGATGATGCCGGGCGACGAGTTCATCGCCGCGCGAAAACTCTACGGCGGCTCGATCAACCAGTTCACGCATGCATTCAAGAGTTTTGGCTGGAACGTGGCGTGGGCCGATCCCGACGACATCGGCAGTTTCGAGCGCGCGGTGACGCCGCGCACCAAGGCGATCTTCATCGAATCGATCGCCAACCCCGCCGGCAGCATCACCGACATCGAGGCGATTGCGGAAGTGGCCCGCAGGGCCGGCGTGCCGCTGATCGTCGACAACACGCTGGCGACGCCGTACCTGATCCGCCCGATCGACCATGGCGCCGACATCGTCGTACACTCGCTGACGAAGTTTCTCGGCGGCCACGGCAATTCGCTCGGCGGCATCATCGTCGACGGCGGCACCTTCGACTGGTCGAAGGACAACAAATATCCGATGCTCAACGAGCCGCGGCCGGAATATCACGGCATCAGAATCCAGGAGACCTTCGGCAATTTCGCCTTCGCGATCGCCTGCCGCGTGCTTGGATTGCGCGACCTCGGCCCGGCGATTTCGCCGTTCAACGCCTTCATGATCCTGACCGGAATCGAGACGCTGCCGCTGCGCATGCAGAAGCATTGCGAAAATGCCAAGGCGGTCGCGGAATTTCTAGCCGGACATTCCGCCGTGGCGTCGGTGAACTATGCCGGCCTCGCCAGCGACAAGTACAACAAGCTGGCGCGCAAATACGCGCCGAAGGGCGCCGGTGCGGTGTTCACCTTCAGCCTGAGGGGCGGCTACGACGCCGGCGTCAACCTGGTGTCGAACCTGAAACTGTTCTCGCATCTGGCCAATGTCGGCGACACCCGTTCGCTGGTGATTCACCCGGCATCGACCACGCACAGCCAGCTCGACGACGCCGCCAAGGTGAGGTCCGGCGCCGCACCCGATGTCGTACGCCTGTCGATCGGAATCGAGGACAAGGAAGATCTGATCGCGGATCTGGAGCAAGCGCTGACGGCGTAAGGGCCCTCGACCGTCATTGCTAGGACGGTGACTACAACCTCATCATGCCCGGGCTTGTCCCAGGCATCCACGTTCTTGAACGCCGCTGAAGTAAGACGTGGATGGCCGGGACAAGCCCGGTCATGACGATGAAGACCGCCGCTGGCCGCTTCTCCCCGAGCCGCAATGCTTCCGAAATCACAAGCCTCTCGTTAACGCTCATTCCGGCATAAAGTGGCGCTGAGCCGCCCTCGATGATTCGGAGCAAACGATGCTGCGCTGGATGATGACATTTTTGGTCGCGACTTTCGCGGTCGGAATCGCTGCGGCCGCCGACGACACCCCTGCTCCCAAGCGCGCCGCGCCCAAAAACGCCGCGGTTGGCGCTGCCGGCAAATTGCCGCCCGGCCTGCCCCGCGCCCATTACAAGTACCGGACCACGGTCGCCCCGGCCGCAGCGCCGCTTTACGTGCGGCGCGGCCGCACGTTGGTGGTCGAGGAAGAGGATCCCGACGTGCTGTTCACGCCGGTGGGCGTCGTGCCCTATGCGCCGCGCGTCTACGGCACGCCACTACTGCCGGGTTCATCGACGCTGCCCGGCTATTACGGAACCAGCCATTCCTACAGCTATGACGGTGCCTATTACGGCGGCCCCTCCTATGGTCCCTATTGGAACCGCCTGCCGTATGCTTGCGGCGTATACGGATATTGCTAAACGCGCATTAGCCAAACAACGGAGACGGACGACCGACGTGGCAGGGGCACCGCAGAAAGCCAGCAAAACGGGCGCTGCCAATGCGATCACGGCGGACCTGGTCGCCGTCCTTGTCGCCGTCACCGACGGCGAGCCCAAGATCATGACCATCGCCAACGCCAGCGCGCTGCCGAGCGGCCCGTTCGAATTTGCGCACCGTTCGCTGCAGACGGGATTGCGGGCATGGGTCGAGGCGCAGACCGGCCATCCGCTCGGCTATGTCGAACAGCTCTACACCTTTGCCGATCGCGGACGGGCCGGAGATGCAAAATCGCCGCATTCGATCTCGATCAGCTATCTGGGCCTGACCCGCGAAGACAAGGTCGGCGCGGGTTTTGAGGCGCATTGGTCCGGCTGGTACGATTACTTTCCATGGGAGGATCAGCGGTCCGGTCTTCCCGCTACACTGGCGAAGACATTGGCATCCCGGCTTCGGGCGTGGTCGAAAACAGCAGCCACCGCAGGCCTGCAGCGTGAACGCTGGCAGCGCGCCGCCATCACGTTTGGCCTCGACGACCGCGAATGGAACGAGGAGCTGGTGCTGCAGCGCTACGAGTTGCTCTACGAGGCCGGCTTGATACCGGAAGCGGTCCGTGACGGGGCAGATGCCACTACCGTCATTCCTGGCAGGCAAATGACCGGAGATCATCGCCGCATTCTCGCGACCGGGATCGCGAGGCTGCGCGCCAAGATCAAATACCGTCCCGTGGTGTTCGAACTGATGCCGGCGGAATTCACCCTGCTGCAGCTGCAACGCAGCGTTGAGGCGCTTGCAGGCCGTCTGGTGCACAAGCAGAATTTTCGCCGCCTGATCGAGCAGCAGCAACTCGTTGAGGAAACTGGCGCAATCGCCGCCGACACTGTGGGCCGCCCCGCCAAACTGTTTCGGTTCCGCCATGCCGTGCTGGCGGAACGGGCGGTCGGCGGCACCAAGCTCCCGCTATCGCGCACTTGACATCGATTATGCTCAGGATAAGTATAAGCCAAGATATACTCAAGGAGAGTATAAATGGCCAGCCTCAGCTCCACCGCACTCGCCCGTTCCGCAGAGCTTTACGACCGGGTCAGGCGGGTCATCCCGCCGCCGGAATGGGCCACCTTCGCCGAGGACGTCGACGCCATCCTCGAACTGAAGCGAAGCCGCAACGCCGTCGTCCTCGCGCATAACTACCAGACGCCTGAAATCTTCCACGGCGTCGCCGACATCGTCGGCGACAGCCTGCTGCTGGCGCGCGAAGCCACCAAGGTCGATGCCGACATCATCGTGCTGGCCGGCGTGCACTTCATGGCCGAGACGGCCAAGCTGTTGAATCCGGAAAAGACGGTGCTGATCCCCGACCTCGCGGCCGGCTGTTCGCTCGCCGACTCCATCACCGCGCAGGACGTGCGGCTGATGCGGCAGCGCTATCCCGGCGTTCCCATCGTCACCTATGTCAACACCTCGACGGCGGTGAAGGCGGAATCCGATATCTGCTGCACCTCGGGCAATGCGCTCAAGGTCGTGGAGTCGTTCGGCGCCGAGCGTGTGATCATGCTGCCTGATGAATATCTCGCGCAGAACATCGCCACGCAGACGAACGTCAAGATCATCGCATGGAAAGGCCATTGCGAGGTGCACGAGCTGTTCACCGCGTCGGACGTCCGGCAACTGCGCGAAAATCACCCTGACGTGACCATCCTGGCGCATCCGGAGTGCCCGCCCGAAGTGGTCGCGGAAGCCGATTTCTCCGGCTCGACGGCCGCGATGTCGGACTTCGTCGGCAAGCAGCGGCCGCCCAGGGTCGTGCTGCTGACGGAATGCTCGATGAGCGACAACGTCTCGGTGCTCCATCCCGACGTCGAGTTCATCCGGCCCTGCAATCTGTGCCCGCACATGAAGCGGATCACGCTGAAGAACATCCGCCAAGCGCTGGAGACCGGCCGGCACGAGGTGACGATCGATCCCGCGATCGCGGCACCCGCCCGGCGTGCCGTCGAAAGGATGTTGGCGATATGAGCACGGAGATTTCAGCGCTCAACAACCGTCCCGTTATCATCGGCGGCGGCGCAGCCGGATTGATGACCGCGCTCCAGTTGGCGCCGGAACCGGTGTTGCTGCTGTCGAAGGCGCCGCTTGGCGCGGAAGCGTCGAGCCTGTGGGCGCAAGGCGGCCTTGCCGCGGCGATGGGCGGGGATGACGACCCCGTCCTGCATTTGGCCGACACGCTCACCGCGGGCGCTGGCCTTTGCGATGAAGCCGTCGCGAGCCGCATCGTCCACGCGGCCCCCGCGGCTGTCGAGCATCTCGCCAGACTTGGCGTCGCCTTCGACCGGCGGGCAGACGGCGGCTGGCGGCTCGGCCTGGAAGCCGCGCACGGCCGCAACCGGATTGTGCACGCCACCGGCGACGGCACAGGGCGCGAGATCATGCGCGCCCTGATCGCAGCGGTGCGCCGCTGCCCGTCGATTACCCTGCTTGAAGGCTTCGAGGCGCGCAGCCTGATCGTCGAGGACAATGCCATCAAGGGCGTACTCGCGGTAAATGCGCACGGTCCGCTGGTGATCGGCACCAGTCGCGTCGTGATCGCGACGGGTGGAATCGGCGGCCTGTTTTTGGACAGTACCAACCCGGCCGGTTGCTTCGGTCAGGGGCTTGCGCTCGCGGCACGCGCCGGCGCGCTGCTCTCCGATCTCGAGTTCATCCAGTTTCACCCGACCGCCTTCGACGGGCCGTCGCGTCCGATGCCGCTGGTCACCGAAGCCGTGCGCGGCGACGGCGCGATCCTGATCGACGACACCGGGCAACGCTTCATGGCAGACCAGCCTGGTGCCGAGCTTGCGGCCCGCGACATCGTCGCACGTGCGGTCTGGCGCCGCCGCGCGGAGGGACATCGCGTCTTCCTCGATGCACGGAAACATCCGGGACAGGACTTTGCCAAGCGTTATCCCATCATCTCTGCGTTCTGCAAAATGGCCGGAATCGATCCCGCGACCGATCCGATTCCGGTGAGGCCGGCGGTGCACTACCACATGGGCGGGATATCGGTGGATATCGAGGGACGCAGCACCGTGGACGGCCTGTGGGCCTGCGGCGAAGTCAGTCGCACCGGGCTGCATGGCGCCAACCGGCTCGCCAGCAATTCGCTGATGGAAGCCATCGTCTGTGCGCAATGGGTTGCGGAAAGCGTCAAGGGCGCAAGCCGCGGCTCGCTGAAAGCGCACGCGGTCAACACGCTTGCGCCCGCGTCCGATCCTTCCGCCGCGCGGCCGATCCTGTCGCAAGGCCTCGGCGTGCTGCGCGACCGGCACGGCATCGAACGCGCGATCCGCAGCCTCTATCCGATCGCCAGCGGCAGAAGTGCGGCTTCCGATCCCGCGCTGGTGGGATTGATGATCGCGGTCGCCGCCTGGCGGCGTGAGGAAAGCCGCGGCGGGCACTACCGCAACGACTACCCTGAGACCCTGCCCTCGGCCATGCCGTCTTCCATCTCGCTTGCGGAAGCGCTCGAAGTCGCCCGCAACGTTGTTGAATCCGGATCTTTGTCAGTCGGGAGCGTCCAGCCGTGACACTAGCCCCACTTCTGCCTGTCATGTACGAGCCGCTGGTTCGAACCGCCCTGCTCGAAGACCTCGGACGCGCCGGCGACATCACGGCGGATGCGATCGTTGCGGCCGACAGGAACGCCTCGCTGGTGCTGCGCGCGCGCCAGCCCGGCGTCGTTGCCGGGCTCGACATCGCGGGCTGTGCATTTCAGCTCGTGAATCCTGCCATCCGACTCACCGCCGAGCGGCCTGACGGCAGCATGGTGGCGCCGGGAGATGCGATCGCCGCCATCGAGGGGCCGGCGCGCGGGCTATTGACCGG
Source organism: Bradyrhizobium sp. AZCC 1610 (assembly GCF_036924515.1). Lineage (NCBI taxonomy): Bacteria > Pseudomonadati > Pseudomonadota > Alphaproteobacteria > Hyphomicrobiales > Nitrobacteraceae > Bradyrhizobium > Bradyrhizobium sp. AZCC 1610. The sequence continues at coordinate 3,653,991 of NZ_JAZHRR010000001.1, forward strand.
TGAACGGACGGCGCTGAATTTTCTGTGCCATCTCAGCGGCGTGGCCACTGCAACGGCCTCGCTGGTGTCGGCTGCGCAAGGCACCAAGGCGCGCATCGTCTGCACCCGCAAGACCACGCCCGGATTGCGCACGCTGGAAAAATACGCAGTCCGCGCCGGTGGCGGCAGCAATCACCGCTTCGGCCTCGACGACGCCATTCTGATCAAGGACAACCACATTGCGCTGGCCGGCGACGTCCGTACCGCAGTGGAGCGCGCGAAAGCGCATGCCGGCCATCTCGTCAAGATCGAGATCGAGGTCGATACCCTGTCGCAGCTCGAACAGGCCCTCGCGATCGGCGTGGATGCCGTGCTGCTCGACAACATGACGGTCGAGGAACTGCGGCAGGCGGTGGCGATGACGGACGGCCGGGCCATCACGGAAGCTTCCGGCCGCATCACCGCCGAGACCGCCAAAGCGATCGCCGCCACCGGCGTCGACCTGATTTCCGCGGGCTGGCTGACCCACAGCTCCGCCGCGCTCGATATTGGGCTCGACTATCTCGGACTCAATCGGAAGGCAGCTTAGCTGCGGCGCGGGTTACTCTGCCGCGCGCATGGCGGCCTTATCCTCGCGCATCAGGCGGTTGTTGCGCTGGACCACCGAATAGGTCGCTAGCGCAAACAGGATCACCAGGCCTTGGATCGACAGCGCCTCCATGGATGGATTTAAGCCGATCGCGCTCAGGAACGCCGAGCCCTTGACCTCGGTGACCGTGATGATCGCCTGTTCCTGGAACTCCTGCACCGCCTCGCCGATAAACTTGATCGCCATCACGAACAGGAATGCCGAGGTGACAATGAACAACGGTCGCAGCGGAAGCTTTCGCGCAATCAGGTTGATGAAATAGAACAGCACGGCAAGGGCTGCCGTCGCGGCGGCAAGGCCGGCGAACAGGCCGGCGCTCCAGCCGCCTTCAGTACTCGCCAGTGCGTTGATGAACAGCACGGTTTCGGCGCCCTCGCGGAACACCGCAAGAAAGGCCAGCGCGCCGACCGCCCATACCGTGTCCTGCGACAGCGCCTGGTCCGCCTTCTGGGCGAGATATTCCTGCCAGCCGCGCGGATCCTGCTTCACCATCAGCCAGCCGCTGACGTAGAGCATCAGGGCAGCGGCAACCAAAATGATAATGCCTTCCAGAACGTCGCTGTGGTCGCCGGAGTTCAGCACCGCAAACAACCAGGCTGCAACGAAGCTTGCCCCAACGGCGACGAGCGCGCCGCCATACAGCGCCTGAATGCGATGACCCGCCCCGGCTTTGGTCAGATAGCCCGCGAGCGCTGCGATCACGAGCATGGCTTCGAGCCCCTCACGGAGCAAAATGACGGCGGCCTGGATGAATGCTGACGACATGAAACGAACCTGTTTTTGTTTCGTTTTATCGCCCAAACCATCCAAGTAAAGCGGTGCGGCCCCACACAAACGCGTCAAGGGCGTCGTGCAACAAGAAACCCCTGCAAATCGGGCACTTCCCGGAATGCCGGCAGATTAGAATTGCTCAATTTCAGCCGGGTTGCCCGAGCGGCAGAACCAGTTTCGGCCGGTCGTCCTCGACGCGGCGTGCAACCAGGCGTTCGGTGTGCAAGACCGCAAGCGTCAGCACCACGATCGCTGTGGCTTGATGCGCCAGCGCCAGATCGATCGGCACCTGATGCAGCAGCGTGAGGATGCCGAGCGCAGCCTGCAGAATGATCGCCGCCACCAGCGACCACGCGCCGCCGGTTACGGCCGCGCCGGCCCGCGACCGCATGGCGTCGATGGCATGAACTACCGCCAGGATCAGCAGCGCATAGGCGGTCATGCGGTGCTCGAACTGCACGGTGAGCGTGTTGTCGAACAGATTGCGCCACCACGGCTCCTCGAACCACAGCCGCGCCGCCGAGGGAATGAAGGCGCCGTCGATCTCCGGCCAGGTGTTGTACACCCTGCCCGCCCGCAGGCCCGCGACCAGCGCGCCGAAATAAAGCTGGACGAAAGTCAGGGCGAGCAAAGCCACGCCAGAGACCTTCAGCCGCACGGGGACAACGGGCTGCGGACGCGCGGTCATCCGCCGCAGCGTCCAGATGATCGACGCAAAAATGATCAGGGCCAGCACCAGATGCGTCGCCAGCCGATACTGGGACACCTCGGTCCGTTGGGTGAGGCCGGAGGCGACCATCCACCAACCGACCGCGCCCTGCAGCGCGCCGAGGGCGAAGATCAGCCATAGCCGCCGCTTCAGCTCAGCGCCCAACGCGCCGCGCCACAGGAAGTACAGGAACGGCAGCAGATAGACCGCGCCGATCACGCGCCCGAGCAGGCGGTGGCTCCATTCCCACCAAAAGATGGTCTTGAACTCCGAGAGGCTCATGCCGGCGTTGAGTTCGCGATATTGTGGGATGGCCTTGTAGCCCTCGAACGCCTGCACCCACTGCGCCTCGTTGAGCGGCGGCAGCGTGCCGGTGACCGGCTTCCACTCGACGATCGACAATCCGGATTCCGTCAGCCGCGTGGCACCGCCGACCAGCACCATGACCGCGATCAGCCCGGCGACCACGATCAGCCACCATCTGATGGCGCCGGCATGCGGGGCCTGCTGTGCGGAACTACCGATCATAAAACCCGTCTTAAAACACGTCTTGGCTCGCCCCGAAGGCGCGCTTGATTGAATTGGCGCGCCCCTTATAGTCCGCCCCTTCCCGCGCGCAACCCGCCACAAGGCTCATATCCGCCATGACGATACGCACCCGCAAACTCTTCGGAACTATCGCCCTGCTGGTGCTGGTCGTGGTGTGGTCGCTCTTGGGAATGACCATCGCCCAGACGCCGTGGCTGGCCAGTTCAGGCCTGCTGCAATCGATCTTCTATGTCGTGGCGGGGCTCGGATGGGTGCTGCCAGCGATGCCGATCGTCAGCTGGATGTCGCGGCCCGACCGCGCCTAGACCCAATTGTCTCTCGTCGGCCTGACCGACGAAAACATGATTCCGGACAGCATCACGCGCATCATGCGCAACGAACGTTGCCGCCCGTCCCAGGCGATCCGCGGCAGGGCGTGCAGATTGGTATATCCCCTCGCCTCGACGACCCCCGGGATCGTCGATACCGCGCTGGCGAAACCTGCCTCCTGCCCCATCACGACGTGCTCCCGGCGCCAGGATTGCCGATCGCCGAACGGGTAGGCGAAATGCCTGACGGCGCAGCGCAAGGCAGCCTCGGCGACCGCCTTGCCCATCGTCATCTCGCGTTGCGCGTCGCCCCCTTTCAGGTTGGACAGCGCCGGATAGTTCACCGTTGCGCTGCCGATCGTCACCAGCGGATCGGCGGCGAGCTTCGTCAGATCGTCCCAATCCATTGATGCTGCCCGCGATAGCGCCGCGAGATCGACGGAGTAGCGCGTGCAGAGGTCGTGGATCGCGAACGAAAGATCCGGCGGCGGCAGCGTCCGCATCCAGCTCGTCAGAAATTCGAAAGTGTCATACTTCTCCGGCGTGCTGCCGGTTGCGAAACGCCGCTCCTGGCGGTCGATCACCAGGCTGATGCGATCCTCGCGCGCGATCATGTCTTCCAGCGCGAGCCACCAGGCTTCGCCGAGCCCGTCCGGAAACGCAGTGGGCAGGTAGATGGTGAAGGGCACGCCGTGCTTCGACAGCACGGGATAGGCCTGCGTGATGACGTCCTTGCAGCCGCCGTCGAAGGTCAGGCAGGCAAATCGATTGCCCTTTGGCAGCGTGACCGCCCGCCGGCACACTTGGTCCATCGTGATCAGATCGAAGTTCCAGCGCTTCAGCGCACGGATCGTCCGGTCGAGAAATTGCGGCGTGATTTCACGCCATCGGTTCGGTTGAAACGGGCGGGAATCGCGCGGACGCACGCGCTCGAACCGCAAAATGACACCGGCGCCGCCGGTCTCCCGCTGCTTCAGCCTGAAATAGCCGCTGAAATAGCCGAGCTCCATCGAGGCCCGCCGCCAAATTCCGAGATCCGAAGTCAACGTTCCGCCCTCAACCACACGGTCGCGCTGCCCCCGCCGCGCACCGATTGTATTACCCTTTGTTGACATTTCCCTGCGAGGGTCGGCCAAAGCCGAAAATTGTAAACAATTTCATATAGCACGGGCTCTGCGATGACCATGGCTGCCGCGATTGAAGACCGGACGGCGGATGCCGATGCGTGGTCGAAGGCGAGCCGCATCGCCGGCATCGACATCGTTCATGACCTCACTGCAGCGGAAGGCATCTGGCGCAACCTGGAAGGTGCGCAAACCTCCTTCACGCCGTATCAGCGCTTCGACTTCCTCAGTTCCTGGCAGCGGCAGGTCGGCGAGCGCGAAGGCCTCGCTCCCTTCATCGTGATCGCCTACGACGCGGAACGCCGTCCGCTGTTGCTGCTCCCGCTCGCGCTCAGGCACGCCTACGGCGCGCGTTGCGCCAGTTTCATGGGTGGCAAGCATTCCACCTTCAACATGGCGCTGTTCGACCGCGATTTCGCCGCAAGCGCAACGCAAGCCGATCTCGAAGGCCTGATATCGGCGATATCGCAGCGATCCAAAGCCGACGTCCTCACGCTGCATCAGCAACCGGTTCGCTGGCGCGATCTGCCCAATCCGCTTGCCTTGCTGCCGCATCAGCCGTCCGCCAATGATTGCCCGCTATTGGTGATGGAGCCCGGCGCCGCCCCCCCTGCGCTGATCAGCAATTCGTTCCGGCGCCGCCTCAAGGGCAAGGAACGCAAGCTGCAGTCTCTGCCCGGTTACCGCAGTCACGTGGCGTCATCTCAGGCCGACATCACGCGGCTGCTCGACTGGTTCTTCCGCGTCAAGCCGTTGCGGATGGCTGAGCAGAAGCTGCCGAATGTGTTCGCCGATCCCGGCATCGAGGATTTCATCCGCAGCGCCTGCACTGCGCCGCTCGCCGGCGGCAAGCACGCCATCGATATCCACGCGCTGGAATGCGACGAGGAAGTGATCGCGATCTTCGCCGGCGTCGCCGACGGCCACCGCTTCTCGATGCTGTTCAATACTTACACGATGTCGGCGAATTCGAAATACAGCCCCGGTCTGATCCTGATGCGCGACATCATCGATCACTATGCCGGACAGGGTTATTGCGCCCTCGACCTCGGGATCGGATCGGACGACTACAAGCGGCTGTTCTGCAAAAGTGACGAGCCGATCTTCGACAGCTTCATTGCGCTCAGCCAGCGCGGCAAGCTCGCCGCCAGCGTCATGTCCGGCCTCAACCGCACCAAGCGGCTGGTGAAGCACAATCCGGCACTGTTCGAAATGGCGCAAAAACTGCGCAGCGCGTTCAGCTAGCCAGTTGCTCCGTCATTGCGAGCGAAGCGAAGCAATCCATCGTGCCGCGCAAAGAATGGATTGCTTCGTCGCTGCGCTCCCTTGCGCAAATGCTTCGCGTTTGTCGCAGGAAATGACGAGCCAATTTACGCCGCCACAACGCGCGGGCCCGACTCGACCGAGTCCGAATCTTGGCACGGCTTGCTCAGCATCGTCACCTCGGAGAAGCCGACCGCCTTGAGCTGATCGCACATCAGCATGCGCGCGTCCGACGCCATTGACGCGTCGGGCACCACGACTGCCTGCGCCTGTGACGTCAGCAATTCGGCCGGCAGATCGGACGCCGCACCGGCGTCCAGCAGCACATGGTCGTAGACCCGCAGCAGCGCATCGATCGCGAGCGTCAACCGCGGCGACTGGAGCTGCGCGCGGTCGAAGCCGGGGCGTCCGGCGCTGACGAGATGAACGCGCGACAGCCGGTCCCTGGTGATGATTTGCGCAAACGACGCCTCGCCCTGCATCAACTCGGCAAGCCCCGGTGCTACCGGATCGACCGACGCCGCCGTGATGATCGGCGAGGATGCCACGAGATCGACCACCACGATCTTTGCCTGCTGCGCCATCAGCCGTGCCAGCGTCAGCGCGGTCAACGTGATGCTCTCGCTCGCTGCCGTACCGAGTACGGTCACCTTGCGCGCCTCAGCGCCTGCGCCAACCAGGATATCCGCCACCTGCTCGATTTCATCGATTCCCGCCGCGGTATCCATGCGAGGGCCGTCCGCGCGCGGCTCATTCATCATTGGCTCGGCGGCGCGATCCACTTCAACGTGGTCCGCCACGGGAAGCTCGGGCGCGATCGCCGGAGCGCGCACTGGCTCCGGCGGAGCAGCCATGACGATTTCGGGCGCGATTTCGCGCTCTACTTCCGGCGAAACCGCACCGGTGGCCCGCGGAGCGGTCATGCGCAACAGCGCGCCGGTCGCAATGGCGCCGGAAGTAAGCAGCAAGGTCGCCAGCGTCGCGATCAGCACGATCGGCAGCTTCTTTGGATAGGCCGGGGTGTTGGATACGGTGGCGCGTGAGATGACGCGACCATCGGTCGGCGCCGCCTCGATGTTCTCGCGGGCGCTCGCCTCGCGGTATTTGGCGAGATAGGATTCGAGCAGATCGCGCTGGGCCTTGGCTTCGCGCTCGAGTGCACGCAGCTGCACATCCTGGCCGTTGTTGGAGGAAGCCTGCTTCTTCAACTGGTCGAGGCTCGCCACCAGGCCATCGACCCGGCCGCCGGCAAGGCGCGCGTCACTCTCGAGCGAGCGCGAGATCTTGCTCGCCTCCTCGCGCAACTGGCGATCGATATCGGCAAGCTGCGCCCTCAGTTCCTTGATGCGGGGATGGCCGTCGAGCAGGGTCGACGACTGCTCGGCCAACTGCGCGCGCAGCGTGACCCGCTGTTCGGAGAGCCGGCGGACCAGTTCCGAGTTGAGCACTTCGGAGGCCTCGATCGGCCTGCCGCTCTGGAGCATTTCCTTGATCAGCCGTGCCTTGGATTCCGCATCCGACTTCAGCGCACGGGCATTGTTCAACTGCGTGTTGATCTCGCCCATCTGCTGGTTGGACAGCGTGGTGTTGTTGGTGCCGACGAACAGGCTCGACTTGGAGCGAAAATCCTCGACCCGCGATTCGGCCTCCGAAACCTTCTTGCGCAGATCGTCGATCTTGCCGGAAAGCCACTGGCCCGCGGCCTTCGCCTGATCCTGCCGCGCATCCTGCTGCAGCACCAGGTACCCTTCCGCGATCGAGTTGGCGACACGCGCGGCAAGTTCGGGATCGCGCGACTGGAATTCGACGACGATGACGCGGGATTTGTCGACCGCATAGGCCGTGAAGCGCTCGTAATAGGCTTCCAGCACGCGCTCTTCCGGCGTCAGCGAAAACGGGTCGCGCCCGATACCGACCATGGCCAGCAATGACTTCAGCGGCGAGACCCCCTGCAGCACCGGATCGAATTCCGGGCGGTCGGCAAGCTTGTTCTTCTTGATGATCTCGTGCGCCAGATCGCGGGACTGCACCAGTTGTACCTGGCTGGTGACGGCCTCGGCATCGAGCGCGGTGCGCTCCTCGTTGCGCTCCCCGTTCGGCCGCAGGAAAATGTTCTCGCGCCCGTCGACCAGGATGCGCGCTTCAGACTTGTAGCGGGGCGTGACCATATTGACCGCGGCCAGCGACGCCACCAGCGCCAGCACCGTCGGGACGATGATCCAGCTCCGCTTGCGCATCAGCGCATGACCGAGCGCTTGCAGATCGAGATCGCCGGATTCGGATGCGGCGACGGGCTTCGGAGCCGAAGTCGCAGGCCTAGCCATCGCCCGCTGCACCACCGGCTTGTCCTTGCCTGCACCCCAGAACGCCAAACGCATCGCACACCCCCGCGGACGCAACTGCTGGTCCGCCCGAACCCCGGCTGAGTACACTCCATTATGGTTGCCGCTGGGTTAATTTGCCCGGATTGCGCCCCGAGACGGCGCCCCGCATGCGCTCGGTCATTTTTTGTTAACCATGAAAGCCCTTAATCGCGGGATACTTTTCCAGGATTCCCGTGATGCGAGGCGTGCTCGCCCCAATTCCATGTCTGATTGCTGCACTGGCGCTTGCAGGCTGCATGGGCCGGACCGCGCCGGTCGCGGGCGCATCCGAAGGCAGTCCCGATTCCATGGCATACGGTACGCCCTATCCGGCCCCGATGGCGGTCGCCTATGCCGAGCCGGCGCCGGTCCGTCACGACGCGGCCTATCATCTCGATGCCGGTGACCGGCTGCGCGTCGTGGTCTACGGCCAGGAAGGCCTCACCAACACCTATGCGATCGATGCCGGCGGCGCGATCACGATGCCGCTGATCGGCGCAGTTCCGGCGCGCGGCCGCACCACGGCGGGGCTTGCGGCCGAGATATCGGCGAGGCTGCGCCGCGGTTTCATCCGCGAACCCTCCGTGGCCGTGGAAATCGAATCCTACCGGCCGTTCTTCATCCTCGGCGAAGTGGCGGCGCCGGGCCAATATCCCTATGTACCCAACATGACAGTTGAAAGTGCCGTCGCCATTGCAGGCGGCTTCTCGCCACGCGCACGGCGCGACCGCGTCACGCTGACCCACACCGATGCGTCGGGACCGGCGCGTTTCGTCGTGCCATCAGGCACCCCACTCAGCCCCGGCGACACCGTGCTCGTCGGCGAGCGCTGGTTCTGATCATGCCTCTGGTTGACGGTCAGCCGCTTCGTATCCTGCACGCCACGCGCGCGCCTGTCGGCGGCATCTTCCGTCATATCCTCGATCTCGCCAACGGCCAGTCCGAGCGCGGCCATCACGTCGGCATCATCGCCGACAGCCTCACCGGCGGCGAACGCGCCGAGCAGGCGCTGGCGGAAATCGCGCCGCGTCTCAAGCTCGGCGTTCACCGCACGGCCATTCGCCGTGAGCCGCTGCCGAGCGATTTTTTGGTGTGGGCCCGATTCCAGCGCATGATCGGCCAACTGAAGCCGGACGTGCTGCACGGTCACGGTGCCAAGGCCGGCGCCTACATGCGTTTGCGGACCGCTTCCCGCGACAGGATCCGGGTCTACACCCCGCATGGCGGCTCGCTGCACTATCCGCTGGCGACACTGAAGGGCAACATCTATGCCCGTGTCGAACGCGCGCTGATGAACGATACCGACCTGTTCCTGTTCGAAAGCGCGTTTGCGCGCGACACCTATCAGCGCACCATCGGCACGCCGAAGGGACTGGTGCGGTGCGTGTTCAACGGCGTTACCGCCAGCGAATTCGATGCGGTCGTGAAGGCCGAAGACGCCACCGACCTGATCTATGTCGGCGAGTTCCGGCACATCAAGGGCGCCGACCTCCTGATCGACGCGGTGGCGAGGCTGCGCGCCGGCGGCCGTCCGGTGACGCTCACGCTCGCCGGCGACGGCGAGGAAAGCGAAAGCCTCAAGGCCCAGGTGGAGCAGTTCGGCCTTGGCGACGCCGTGCGGTTCATCGGCCACGTCAAGGCACGCTACGGCTTCTCCAAGGGCTCGCTGCTGGTGGTTCCCTCCCGCGGGGATTCGATGCCCTATGTCGTGATCGAGGCGGCGGCTGCCGGCATTCCAATGGTCGCCGCCAATGTCGGCGGCATCCCCGAGATTTTCGGCCCGCATGGCGATGCCTTGTTCGCTCCCAGCAACGCCGTCGCCATGGCCGATGCGATCGAAACCGCGCTGAAGGATCCGGCTGCGGCGCGCGAGCGGGCCAAATCGCTGCGCGAACGAATCTTCCAGCATTTTTCGCAGAAGGCGATGGTCGAAGGCGTCTTTGCCGGCTACCGCGACGCGTTTGCTAATCGTTAACCGTTCTTTACCAACGTAACCGTTTCTTCCGATTTGTCCCGTAAGCCGTGGGTGTGGGGAATTCCGCACCGGCAGGCACCTTCCTTATGTGCATGCTCCAGAACGGACGTGGACCAGTGGAACCGATTAACGCACGCTCGATGTTCGACTCCGCGGCAACGGCCGCGATGGCCGCCACCGCCGATCGCCCGCCGGTCGAACGGCGCCGCAGGCTCACTCCCGCCGCCCTTGCCGTCGCCAATCAGAAAGTCGGCCGCGCCTACTCTCCGATCGTGATCGCCGGCGTCGTTCGCGGCCTCGACTTTGCGATGCTGAGCGCGATCGGCATCGCGCTCTATTTCGGCTATGTCGTCCCCCTCAGGGGCTTTTCCTGGGAATTTCTCGCGGCGATCTTCGGCGTGGCCGCAACGGCCGTGATCTGCTTCCAGGCCGCCGATATCTACCAGGTGCAGCTATTCCGCGGCCATCTTCGCCAGATGACCCGGATGATCTCATCCTGGGCCTTCGTGTTCCTGCTGTTCATCGGCGCATCTTTCATCGTCAAGCTCGGCAGCGAAATTTCGCGGCTCTGGCTTACGGCGTTTTTCTTTAGCGGCATTGCAGCGCTGGTGACCGGGCGGGTGTTCTTGCGCTCACTGGTACGCGGCTGGGCCCGTCAGGGCCGGCTCGATCGCCGCACCATCATCGTGGGCGCGGACGAGAACGGCGAGCAGCTGGTCCAGGCGCTCAAGACCCAGGATGATTCCGACATCAAGGTGCTCGGCGTGTTCGACGACCGCAACGACGACCGCGCGATGGATACCTGCGCCGGCAGTCCCAAGCTCGGCAAGGTCGACGACATCGTCGAATTGGCGCGCCGCACCCGCATCGACCTCGTGCTGTTCGCGCTGCCGATCTCGGCCGAGACGCGCATTCTCGAGATGCTGAAGAAACTATGGGTGCTGCCGGTCGATATCCGCCTTTCGGCCCATACCAACAAGCTGCGCTTCCGTCCCCGTTCCTATTCCTATCTCGGGGAGGTGCCAACCCTCGACGTGTTCGAGGCGCCGATCACCGACTGGGACCTGGTGATGAAGTGGCTGTTCGATCACGTCGTCGGCTTCGCGATCCTGGTGCTGGCATTACCGGTGATGGGATTGGTCGCGCTCGCGGTCAAGCTCGACAGCCCCGGGCCGGTGCTGTTCCGCCAGAAAAGATTCGGCTTCAACAATGAGCGCATCGACGTCTTCAAGTTTCGCTCGATGTACCACCATCAGGCCGATCCGACCGCCTCCAAGGTCGTGACGCGGAACGATCCGCGCGTCACCCGCGTCGGCCGCTTCATCCGCAAGACCAGCCTCGACGAATTGCCGCAACTCTTCAACGTGGTGTTCAAGAGCAACCTCTCGCTGGTCGGCCCCCGCCCGCATGCCGTGCAAGGCAAGCTGCAGAGCCGGCTGTTCGATGAGGCCGTCGACGGCTATTTCGCGCGCCACCGCGTCAAGCCGGGGATCACCGGCTGGGCGCAGATCAGCGGCTGGCGCGGCGAAGTCGATACCGACGAGAAGATCCAGAAGCGCGTCGAGTTTGATCTCTATTACATCGAGAACTGGTCGGTGCTGTTTGACCTCTACATTCTGCTCAAGACGCCGCTGGCGTTGATGACGAAGAGCGAGAACGCGTACTGAGTTGAGAAGACCTCGCCGTCACTGCGAGCGTAGCGAAGCAATCCATAGCGTCGCGCTGGGAAAGATGGATTGCTTCGTCGCTCCGCTGCTCGTAATGACGCGGATAGTAGTATCGTAGTTTGTTGCGTTGTGTGAGTGCGTAATGGCGTATGCGGCGACAGCCGGGGGCTCCCTACCATCGATGACGGCCGCGCCCGGCGTGCTGGCCTTGCAGCGTGCGATGGTGTGGCTGGTCGGTGCATCCGGCGCCATCGTCTTCATCGAGCCTTCGCCCTATGAGCTGGCGACGCTTGCCGCCTCGCTGGTCTTCTTCGCAACGGGGTTGCGGATGCGGCTGGTGTTCATACCGCTGCTGTTGCTCTTGTTCCTGCTCAACCTCGGCTACAGCATCGCCGCGGTCGCGGTGATGGACCGGCCCAGTGTTCCGAACTGGATCGCGACCTCCTGGTACATGGCGGTCACGGTCATCTTCTTCGCGATGGTCATCTCCGAGGATACCGCGGCGCGGCTCGACATGCTCCGCCGCGGCCTTGTCGTCGGCGCCGTGATTGCCGCGCTCGCCGGCATCGCGGGTTACTTCAATCTCGTTCCCGGCGGGCGTGACCTGCTGACGCTGTACGACCGCGCCCGCGGCACCTTCAAGGACCCCAATGTGTTCGGCGCGTTCCTGATCCTGCCGGCGCTGCTCGCCCTGCAAAGCGTCGTTTCGGACAGGTTCGGCAAGGCGTTCCGCAGCGCGATCGCCTTCGGCATCATATCGCTGGCAATCCTGTTGGCATTTTCACGCGCCGCGTGGGGCGTGCTGGTGCTGACCTCCGCGTTGATGCTCGTGCTGATGGTGCTGACGAGCCGCTCGCAGTCGCAGCGCTCGCGCATCATCGTGATGGCGTTCGTCACCGTCGTTCTGGCGGCGGCGCTGGTGGCCGTGTTGCTGTCGTTCGATTCGATCGCGCAGCTGTTCAAGCAGCGCGCCAGCTTTGACCAGAGTTACGACTCTGGCCGCTTCGGCCGTTTCGGCCGCCATATCCTCGGCGCCGAAATGGCACTTGGGCTACCATTCGGCATCGGGCCATTGCAGTTCAACCGCTTCTTTCCCGAAGACACCCACAATTCCTACCTGAATGCGTTCATGTCGGGCGGCTGGCTCTCCGGCGTCTGCTATCCGACGCTGGTCTTCGTCACTATCCTGACGAGCTTCCGCTACGTCTTCGTCCGCGTGCCTTGGCAGCCGACCTTTCTGGCGATCTTCGCAGCTTTCCTCGGCACAGTCGGCGAGAGCTTCATCATCGACACCGATCACTGGCGGCATTTCTGGCTGATGCTGGGCACGATGTGGGGCATGTTCGTCGCAGCCGAACGCTGGAAGGCTGGCGCCAATCCCGCGCTCATGGTGCCCGCGAAGGCTTCCTAGAACCGCTTGCCTTGCTCTTCTCAGGCTTTTGCTCTGGCTTCCACGTTTGCGTTTTCTTGGGCGCTTCGACCATCGACTTGAGTTCCTCGGTCGCCGCCAGCATCGTCTCGTAGCTCCGCGAGGCAAATTCCAACAGCAGCCGCAGTTCGGCGTCCGAATAGGTCTCCCAGAGCTTGACCATGCCCCGCTGCATGTTTTCGTAGAAGCGCCCGACCCTGACCACGTTCTCCGGGACGGTCGCGATAAACACCTTGCGGCGATCGTCAGGATCGCGCTCGCGGCGGACCAGACCCGCTTTCTCCAGCCGATCGACGACGCCGGTGATGGCCCCCGTGGTCAGCCCCGTGACCTCCGCCAGCCGTCCTGCGGTCACCCGGCCTTCCAGATTGAGGAAGTCGAGACATTCGAGGTCAGAGCCCGAAATCCCGACCGTGTTGGCCACCGTTTGCCCAAAGATCGTGCCCTGCGCGGACCCGCGCCGCAGCGCGTTCTCGAGTTCCTGCATTAGTGCAGCCCGCGCCTTCGCTCTTGACAAGGCAAGCTCCATATCTTAGTCGATATACATCTTAGTTACTAAGATAATTAGCAACTATACGTTCCTATCATTTCGCGGATGCATGGAGCAAGGCAGCACATGAGCACACGACCCAAGGCCCTGATCATCGGCGGTGGCATCGCGGGTCCGGTGACCGCGATTTTTCTGAAGAAGGCCGGCATCGATGCCGAACTGTTCGAGGCCTGGCCCTATTCCGCCGGGATCGGCGGCGGCCTGCAGATCGCGCCGAACGGCATGCACGTGCTGGCCGAAATCGGCCTCGCCGACGAAATGATCCGGCGCGGATCTATCGCGGAATCCTTTGATTTCCATTCGCAATCCGGCGCCCGCCTCGGTTCGGTCAATCGGAACATGAGGCAGCGCTTCGGCCAGCCTGCGGTGAACATGTGCCGCGCAACCCTGAACGAGGCGCTGATCGACAAGGCCTGGTGCGAGAACGTCGAGCTGCGGTTCGAGAAGCGGCTCGTCGCCATCGAGGATCGCGCAGACAAGCCTGTCGTCGCGCATTTCGACGACGGCTCCAGCGCCGAGGGCGATTTCGTGATCGGCGCCGATGGCGTGCATTCCGCGGTGCGTAGCCACGTACTTCCGGATGGCCCAAAGCCATTCGACACCGGCCTGATCGGATTCGGCGGCTTCGTTCCGCGGTCGGTGATTTCGGACGCGCCGATCGGCCAGCGTGTGGCGACGACGTTCGGACAAAGTGGCTTCTTCGGCTACGGTCTTTGCAGTTCCGACGAGACCAACGGCGTGATGTGGTGGAGTACGCAGCCTTCGCACGGCACCGACGCGGCGGCATTTCGCGCCATGAGCCAGGATGCGATCAAGCGGCATCTCCTCGATTTCCATGCCGGCTGGCACGATCCGATCCCGCGCATTCTGGAGGCGGCCGAGAATATCGTGGTGACGGCGACGCTGGATGTCGCGACCCTGCCGACCTGGTCGCGCCAGCGTACGCTTCTGATCGGCGATGCCGCGCACGCCACCAGCCCGCATGCCGGCCAGGGCGCTTCGCTGGCGCTCGAAGACGCCATGCGGCTCGGCCGGCTGATGCAGCACCGGAAGGAGCTCGCGCTGACCTTCCAGAACTTCGAGGCCGAACGCCGTCCACGCGCAGAGCGTGTCGTCGCACTCGCCCGCCGCAACGGCAACAGCAAACGCGAGTTCAGCGCCAACGGCGCCTGGATCCGCGACCGCATGCTGAAGCTGCTGCTACCGCTGTCGGCCAAGGGAATGGACTGGATGTATGCCTATGATCCCCGCGCGGCGGAGCCGTCGCGCCGGGCGGCGGCGTAACTGTGCAGGGTGGCCAGGCGCATTGCGCCGTGCCCACCATCACGATCGTGCGCTGGATGGTGGGCACGCTCCGCTTTGCCCACCCTTGTATTAGCGCACCAGATTATACTTGCGTCGTTCCGTGAGGAATGGCCCAGCCTGGGTGGCCACCCGGGCTGGGCCGCCGATCGATCGGATCGATGCCCACCGAAGCCTTGAGGGCTGTCTGTCGTAGCAAGATCGCGGTCGGCACTTCATCGGGACCCGGATGGTTGAACGAACTTTAGGTTCGCATTCACAAGGGAGGGTCGACGAAGATGGCTAAGCGTATCACAGTCTGTGCCGGGATCGATACCGGCAAACGGAAGCTCGACGTGGCAATCGATGGCAACTGCGAGCAGTTGCAGGTCGAGAACACGGCGGAAGGTCACAAGGTGCTATTGGAGTGGCTGCGGCGCCACAAGGTCAAGCGCATTGGGATCGAGGCGAGCGGCGGCTATGAACAAGCGGTCGTCGTCGAGTTGCGACGCAAGCGGTTTGTCGTGGTGGTGTTTCAGCCGGCGCAGGTGCGTGCCTACGCCAAGTTCCACTTGCAGCGAGCCAAGAACGACAAGATCGATGCCGCGCTGATCGCGGCCTGCACTGCTGCGGTCAAGAAGATCCATCCCGCCCCCGATCCCCGGCTGCAGCCTTTTGCCGAACACCTGACGTTGATCGAGCAGATCGGCGAGGATATTAAACTGTACAAGAACCGGCTCGAGACCTGCCGAGATCCGCGTATCCAGAAGGTCTGGAAGGAAGAGATCGCCCGCCTGGCCAAGCGGGCGAGGGTCGAACTCAAGGCTCTGGTGGCCGCGATCCGCGAGCATCGCGACCTCGCCCAGCGGCTCGACCTGATCTACAGCGTCGGCGGCGCCGGGCTGCCGACCGCAGTCGCGATCCTGGTGCGCATGCCCGAGATCGGCCAGCTCAGCCGCGAGCAAGCCGCAGCCCTCGCCGGGCTCGCGCCCTATGACGATGACAGCGGCGAGCAAGTCGGCGCTCGTCACATCGACGGCGGGCGCAAGAGGCTGCGCCGGGCGCTCTATACCGCCGCGCTGCCGGCATCCTTTCGCTGGAACCCGCAGCTTATCGCTCTTTACAAGCGGCTGAAGGCCGCCGGAAAAGAACACAAGCGCTGCCTCATCGCCTGCGCCAGGAAGCTGCTCATCTTCGTCAACACCGTCGTGGCCCGCGGCACGCTGTGGCAAGATGAACCGCCTCCAACCGCCGTAATCGCCCGGACCGGATGAATTCGGTTTCTTGGTTCGACCGCAGCACCGTTTCTTCGTCCCGACCTGCCGCTCCGACGACGTCGCGCGCAGACGCCGTCAAGGATGGCCGTCGCTCTGCTCCCTCCACCGCCACGCTGTCGTCAGGCCACGCCTTGACGGCGGTGAGCACGGCGTCAGCCTCACCGGCGATCGGGTGAAGCTTTAATGGTTGCTACAATCGGAAGCCTACTTCTCTACCGTGAACGTCAAGCCCGCGTGATCCACCAGTCGCGTGATCAGCTTGTGCTGCATGGCGGCACCCGGCGTCCAGATGCCCGGCGCGCCGTCCGCAGCGTCTCGCAGCAGGCAGATCGCGCATTCCGCAATCATCTTCGCCGTCGAGCCGTAGGGATCGCAGTCGCCTTTCACGGACGCGCACACCTGGCGTCCATCAGGCGCTATCGCGACATAGAGCAAATCGTAAAGGCCATTTTCGCGCGCCTCCTTCGACGGCCCCTCGCCTGGCTTGGGGGCATTGGGGCCGGTCTTTTCGTTGTTCGCCGCCATCACAAGCTTGGCGTTCGCTTCTCCCTGCTCGCCGGGACCGGTCAATACCATCTCGTCGTAGATGAATTCGCGGCCGTACGGGAATCCCATAAGCATGTTGGAGCGATGAACGTTCCGCGTGTTGATCAGGGCCATCATGAAAGGCGCGGCCCAGGATTGAAGATCTTCTTCGTAAACCGGCTTGTTACCGCGCGGCTGTCGCGCGCCGCTAAATCCCGGTGTGAGCGCAAAGGGATCGTTCAAGATGGAGATGAGGCTGAGGTCCTTGGCGACAGCACCGAACGTCGCCTTGGCGCTTGCGGCAGTACCTCCGGAGAGCGTGCCGCGCATATCGCGCACCCGACCTTTGACGCGAGAGGCGGGCACACCTAACACCCGCTTGGCCTCCGTCTGGACGAAGAACGCGCCAAGTTCAAACGGCAGTGAGTCGAAGCCACATGAGAACATAATCCGCGCGCCGCTCGCTTTTGCCTGCGCCTCGTGTGCGTCGATCATTTGCCGCATCCAGATCGGCTCGCCGCAATAGTCGAGATAATCGGTGCCGGTCGCAGCGCAGATGGCGACTAGATCGCTTCCGTACAGCTGATATGGGCCAACACCCGCAATCACCGACTTCGTCTGCTCCACCATCGCCTTCAGCGACGCAACGTCACTTGAATCGGCCACGATCAACGGCGTATCGGCCGGCGCCCCGATCTCGTCACGGACGGAAGCAAGCTTGTCCTTGCTGCGGCCGGCCATCGCCCATTTCAGATTGGCGTCGCCCTTGTAATGTTCGGCGAGATACTCGGCGACGAGTTGGCCGGTGAAGCCGGTGGCGCCATAGACGACAATGTCGAATTTCGACGAGGGCATATTGAATTCCTTTTTCTCGTCATTGCGAGCGCAGCGACCTGTCCGCCATAGCTCGAAGAGCGAAGGCGGACAGGTCGCTCCGCTCGCAATGACGGTTTCCTCTCGCTTTCGCAAGCCTATTTCTTCGCGTACGACACGCCCATCCCGGCGCGGACATCTGCCTGGATTCCGTAGGGCGCGATCGGATAGCGCAGGCCGTTCTTCGCCAACTGCTTCATGCCGACAATGGCCTTGGCAAGGTGTTCAGGCTTGAGCGCCATCAGCATCTCTTCGTCGGGCACGCCGCCATAGCGCCGCTCGGCAAAGCACGGCAGCGACAAGCTCGGCTCGCCGGTCTTGAGCGCCCTGCCCCAGGAATCCGCACACGCAGTCTCGCCGACCACACCCCATTCGAATTTCTTGTAGCCGGTGTATTGCAGACCGTTGATGAGAATAATCATCTGGCCGGGCGTGGCGTAGACCAGACAAATATCCGGCGGATTGAGCCGGCCACTGGTGAGCGGGCTCACCGCCATCGCCTGGTACCGACCGTGAGGCACGACGTCGAGCGCCTCCTGACGCTTGCGCGCGTCCTCGGCCGTGCCGTGCCAGACGCCGACATAGTTTTCTCCGGCGAGAAACTTTTCGTCCTGCGGCGCCAGCCCGATCACGGCGCGGCACTGCGCGCCGACGAGATCGTCACCGGTGATGCCGACGGTCCAGCCGAGCCGTGAAGCCATGCTGACGATCTGGTCGGTGGTATGCACCGCCGAGGGACGCCGGATCTTCGGGATCGCCATCATGTCTTCGACGCGCGCGAACATCTTGATGCCGATCACGGTCGTCTTCAGCCTGAGCAGGCTGTTCAGGTCGGCTACCATGCCGGCCAAATCGAACGCTTCCGGCGTCTGCTGTTGCATGGCGTAAACTCCCAAATCGGCGACCCCGCGCCTGTTGCCTGATTGTAGCCCGGCTGGCGACCGGCTTCTACTTCGGCGCCGGGCCCGGCAGCAATTCGTCGATCTTGCCGGTGGCCCGGTAGGCAATGAGGCCCATCCATTCGCGCAGCGCAAGGTCGGTCCGTCCGAGCCCTTCGACGGCAACGTTTGAAAGCGCCATCAGGTCATCGCGTCCGCCGACCCGCCAATCGACAGGATAGGGCTCCACCACAAATCCCGCTCTTCGGAACAACCCGACCGATCGCGGCATATGAAAGGCCGAGGTCACCAGCACCCATCGTTCACCCTCCTTCGGCTTGACCAGCGCCTTGGAGAATTCGGCGTTCTCCTGAGTATTGCGCGATCCCCGTTCCATGATCAGCCGTGATTTGTCGACGCCGAGGCTTTCGAAGATGGCGCCGGCGAAATCGGCTTCCCTCGCATCGTTCGAGACGAGGTTTGCACTACCGCCGGAAAAAACCACGCGCGCGTTCGGATATCGCCTCGCCAGAGCGGCGGCAGCAATGATCCGGTCCGGCGCGCCTCGAACCACCGGTGTTCCGTGCGCCACGGAGAGATCGGCTTCGATCGACGCCCCCAGCACGATGATGCCATCAGGCGCGCCGCGCGCGGCGTCCCATGACGGAAAGCGCTGCTCCAGGGGATAGAGCAAAGCTTTTCCGAGTGGCGACAGCCCGCAAATCACGAGAAGCAGCACGGCCGCCATCACCAGCTTGCGGCCGAGTGATGCAAAGCGCGTCGCCATCAGAATGGCGCCGACGAACCCGATAGCGATCAGGAAATTCGTCGGCAACAGCAGGTAGCCGAGCGTTTTGGACAGGACAAAAAACAAGGGAAGCCTCTGACAATGTCTGGTACAGCGTCATACGACGCCATTGCAGCAACCAAAAGCCTCCTCATGCCCCATCATCACCTGCATTCCAGCCCCGAAACCTGCCACTGGGGCTTCTTCGAAGCGAAATTGAAGCCCGTCCTGACCATCGAAAGCGGCGATGAAGTCACCATCGACACCGTGACCGGCGGTCCGGAGGTGGTGCCTGATAGCAGCAAGTTTCACGTCCCTCCCGAGCTTGCCGACATTCACGCGCGGAGCGAGCGCATGGTGCCGGGTCACATTCTCACCGGCCCGGTTGCGGTTGCCGGCGCCGAACCCGGCGACGTGCTGGAGGTGGACATTCTCGACGTCCAGCTCCGGCAGGACTGGGGTTACAATCTGATCCGTCCGCTGTCGGGCACCCTGCCCGACGATTTCCATGAGACACGGATCCTGAACATTCCGCTCGACCGCGAGCGGATGGTGGGCCGGATGCCGTGGGGGCTCGATCTGCCGCTTGCGCCGTTCTTTGGCGTGATGGGCGTGGCGCCGCCACCTGCCTGGGGCCGCATCACCTCGCTGATCCCGCGCGCGATGGGCGGCAATCTCGACAACAAGGAACTGGGCGCCGGCGCCAAACTGTATCTGCCGGTGTTCGTGCCGGGCGCGCTATTCTCTTGCGGCGACGGCCACGGCGTGCAGGGCGACGGCGAGGTCTGCGTCACCGCGATCGAGACCGCGCTGCAGGGCCGCTTTCGCCTGACCTTGCGCAAGGATCTGCAGCTCGCCTATCCCCGCGCAGAAACGCCTGATCATTACATGACGATGGCGATGGACCCCGATCTCGATCAATGCGTAGTGCGCGCGCTGCGCGACATGATCGTGCTGCTCGGCGAGAAGCGCAATCTGTCGCGCGAGGACGCCTACACGCTGTGCAGCCTCGCCGCCGACCTGCGCGTGACGCAAACCGTCAACGGCTCCAAGGGCATTCACTGCATGATCGCGAAGGCGGTCGTGCACGGCTGACGCCGCCTTCAAAACTCCGAACGCAGCTGCAGCCTGGCGTGAAACACCACGCTGGTTTTTCCGACCAGCGCCGTTCCGTTCACTTCGGCCGCGTCGACGGAATAGGCGCCGGTAAAGCCGCAGGTGACTTCGCGCCCGCCGAACAGCGGCAGGCTGCCGACCGACTTCGTGTGCTCGTTGGTGATCAATTCGCCACGCCACTTGCCGTGATCGGCGCGATAGGACCCCGTGTAATAGAAGTATGAGTCACCGCCGGCGATCTTGCCGTCGTGCAGCACGATCACGCCGTTGGCGCGGCCGTGCCCGCCGTCCCTCATCTCGATCTGGATGGTGTAAAGACCGTTCGTTACCGTCATTGCGCCCCTTGCCGTCGTCCCCGGACATCATCGGCATTCCCTGTGGCGCTAGGCAATCAAGAAATGGACGCGCGGCTGGATCGTTTCGCCGCGCCAGCAAGCGCCGCCAAGCGCCGCCGGGGGCTCCGCTCAACACGCGCGCAGCCAATCCACAGACCCAGCTCCCGATTTTTAATTGCTTTTTCAAATGGATAGGAAGCTATCCACAAGTCGTTTGACTCATGTGTGCAAAACTAAATAGAGTCGAAATAGTAACTTTTCAGTACATCGTTTAAAAGTTAGCGTTCCCCATGGCTACAGAAAAAGCCGAAACCGACCGCGTTCCCGTTACGTTGGCGCTCTCGACCATCAACTATCTCGAAAGACTGGTGAGACAGGGCACCCACGGCACCAGCGTTCCCGGCGTCGCAAGGACTTTGATCGAGGAAGGCATTCGGCTCGCCATCAAGGATGGGCTGCTTGCGATCCGCGACAACGGAAAGGCGTCCTGACGGGAATTTTCGGAACGCGGCGGTTCACACAGAATGTGGAACCGACAAACATGCTTACGAATCTGCCGACCTGGACCACCGATCGCGTCGAATTGCTGAAGAGTCATTTTGAAGCCGGCCTCACTTGCCGCGAGATCGCAGCCAGCATCGGCGTCAGCCGCAACGCCGTCATCGGCAAACTCGCTCGCCTGGAATTGACGCGCGGACCCCCAAGGGCCAAACCGCGCCCGGACAAGACCGCCAGGGAGCGCTCCAGGAAATCCGTCCCCAGACTGCAGTATCAGATCCTGCAGGCCGTCTACGAAAACGCGCAGCCGCTACAGGAAGAGCCGATCGCAAGCGAATACCGCTGCTCGCTGCTCGAGCTCAGCAACGAACGGTGCCGCTGGCCGATCAGCACGCCCGGCGCAGAGGATTTCTGCTTTTGCGGCAACACGCCGGTGCAAGGCATGCCCTACTGCTCCGGTCACCACCGCCTCGCCTATCGTCCGGGCTCGCGCCAGCGCGTCGCGAGGGAATCAGGCAATCGGTTCGCGTGAAGAAACGCGTCGACACAAAGCGAAGCGTCGGTTCTGATTCAATCAGAACCGACGGGCCCTATCCCAGCCGCCAGCCGACCTCTTCCGTAAAGCTCTTGTAGAACTCCGGCGTATAAGCCTTTTCCGGGGCCTGTCGCACCCGCTCGTCGAGCTTGTGGGCGTCGTCACCGACGAGAATTCGCCAACGCTCGGCCCTGACGCCGTCGAGGATGATCTTTGCCGCCGCCGCCGCCGTGGTCGGCGCCTCGTCCCGGAAGGAGCGCGCGCGGTCGAGCGCGATCTTCTGGATGTCATCGTCCGACATCGGCTCGGTATCGATGCCCATGCCCTTCAGGCGCTGCCGCGTCGCCAGGATTTCATTCGGGCTGAGTTCTTCGGATTCCGATCCGCTCTGGATCTTGCGCGAATTGGAAACGATCGAGGTGCCGATATGCCCGGGCATCACGACCGAACATTTGATATGCGGTGCATTGAGCCGCAGATCCGTCATCAGCGCTTCGGTAAACCCCTTCACGGCGAACTTGGCGGCGCTGTAGGCGGTGTGCGACGCGCCCAATCCCACGGACGCCCAGAAGCCGTTGACGCTCGATGTGTTGACGATGTGGGCCTCGTCCGCCTTCATCATGAGCGGCAGGAAGGTGCGGACGCCGAGATAGACGCCGCCCCAGCAGATGTTGAAGGTGCGCTCCCACTGCTCGCGCGTGTTGGTGAACAGACTGCCGCCGCCGCCGATGCCGGCATTGTTGAACAAGAGATGGATCTTGTCGGTCGCCTGCTGCTCGATCAGCTCATCGCGAAAACGCTGGAGATGGTTCTCGATCGAGACGTCGGCGACATGCGTGGTGACGCGAAGGCCCTGCGGCAGCTTTTCCGCCTCGCACAGCCGCTTGGTCTCGGCCATCGCCTCCAGGGAAACGTCGCACATCGCGACATTGCAGCCTTCGGTCACCAGCTGGCGCGCGAGTTCGCGGCCCATGCCCGTGCCGCCCCCGGTGATCACGGCAAACTTTCCGGCAAAATCCTTCATGGGTACGCTTACCTCGGTTTTGAGTTTTTGAGTTGGGGCCCTCATGGCAACGGAGCCCGTGCGAACGGGACAGTAACAGCTCGCGACTGCCGGTAAAGCCGCCCGTGAGACGGCGGTTCGATTGTCTCGCTGACGTTTTCGCGCAGCGGAATTTACTCTGCCGCCTCGCGCGAGCCGCCCAGTGCAGCCAATCCCTCCAGTGCCTTCCCAATCGCAGCCTGTTGCGCCGGCGAAGCTTCCGGCATCGGCGCGCGGGAGAAGGTTGGCGGCAGCCCCTGCCGCGACTGCGCGTAGCGCGTGCACGCTGGCAGATTGTCCGAGACGATGGCGTTCCACAGCGTCAGCAACTTCTTGTGCAGCTCGAGCGCGCGAACATGATTGCCGGCTTTCACCGCGTTCCAGAGTTCGACGGAAGAGTGCGGCGCGGCGCTCAGGATCGCCGCAATCGATCCATGCGCGCCGAGCGCGTAGGACGGATACATCAGCGCATCGACGGCGCTGTAGATCAGCTTGTCCGGCGCCATCATCATCAGATCGGCAAATAGTTTCAGATCGCCTGCGCTCTGCTTGACGCCGACGACCAGCGGCACCTCGTTCATGATGCGGGTCAGCAGCATCGGCGAGAGATAGGACCACGGCACCACGTTGTAGATGATGATCGGCATGCCGGTTTCATCGGCCATGCGGCGGAAGTGATCGAGCATCGCCTGCTCGTCCGGCTTGAACAGATAATGCACCGGCGTCACCTGCAAAGCGGCGACGTTCATGTCGCGCACCAGCCTGCCGCGCCGGATCGCATCGCGGGTGGAATCGACGATGATGCCGGCAATCACGGGCGCGCGTCCTTTCGCGGCTTCCACCGTCGCCGCCACCAGGTCGCGATACTCTTCGTGGTCGAGGGTATGCCCCTCGCCGGTCGAACCGCCCGCCGCCATGCCATGGCTGCCGGCGCCGATCAGCCAGTCGACCTGGGGAGCAACCTGTTGAAAATCGATCTCGCCGTCTTTCCGGAACGGCGTGGTCATCGGCGGTATCACGCCGGTCGGACGTGTCTTCATGGCGAACCCTCGCGTTTCCATCCGCTATCCGCGGGTTGCATCCCGCGTTCCCGGCAGCTTTTTCGGCCGGTTGGAGGCGAGCCTATTGAAGGGCGGCGCTGTTATCCAGCTCGTGCGGCCAATCGCACTGCAGGGGAGTATTGCATCTTCCGCACATGTTGAACCTTCGGCCTCCGCCAGCGACCTACTGACTGGAGGCAGTATCTACGCAGAGGAGATCGCCATGATCCATTGGCGCGATACCATGATCGATCGGCCGGAATCGGATGGTGCGGCTTATGTCACGGGCTGGACCGTCAGCGGATTAGTTGTGCTTGGCACCATTGTTGCCGTTTGGGTTCTCGGCATTTAGGGCGGGGGTGGGGAACTGGCCAGCGGCCGCTTCAATAAGGCCGTTCGCGCGCCTTGCGCTGGGCGCTGATCGCAGCTAATGGAACGGCATCGGAGCGTGGCGCAGCCCGGTTAGCGCACTAGTCTGGGAGACTAGGGGTCGGAGGTTCAAATCCTCTCGCTCCGACCAATTTTACAGCCGCCCGCTCAGCCGTCCTTCATCGCATTGTCCAGCAACTGGCGGCAGGCGACGAGATCCTGCAGTACCCGCTCCAGACGCCCGCGGTCGGCTTCCGAAGGTCCCGGCTTGCCCTTGGCGAACGGCAGCAAAATGCCGTCGTCGTCGGTATCGACAAAGCGGTAGTCGATTTCCTTCTCTTCGGTCTCGTAATCCTCGTCGTCGGCATTGACGGTCGGCGTCTCGCCCTCCTCGGGCTCCTGCAGGCTGAGACCGATCGCCTCCTCGACGGCGCCGAAGGTAACGGCCGAGGTCTGGTCGGCAAGGCCCTGCACCGATTTGATGCCGTGCTCTTTCAGTATCCGCTGCACACCGCGGATGGTGTAGCCCTCGCCATAGAGCAGGCGACGGATGCCCTTGAGCAGGTCGACGTCGTCGGGGCGGTAGTAACGCCGCCCGCCGCTTCGCTTCATCGGCTTGATCTGGGCGAACCGCGTCTCCCAGAACCGCAGCACGTGCTGGGGAATGTCGAGTTCTTCAGCGACTTCGCTGATAGTGCGGAACGCATCCGGCGCCTTGTCCAAATGCCAGCTCCTCTCAACTCATCTTGTTGGTGAAGACGCAGTACTCGCCTTGTTACGCGGCCGTGTTACTCGTTCTCGCTAGTCGGTCTTGCTTTCGCCGTTGCCGGGCGCGTGACCGTTGATCCGCTGCTTCAGAATAGCAGAAGGCTTGAACACCATCACACGACGCGGCGAGATCGGCACTTCAGTACCGGTCTTCGGGTTACGTCCGATACGCTGACCCTTCTTGCGCACCATGAACGAGCCGAATGACGACAGCTTCACCGTCTCACCCTTCTCCAGGCAATCGGTGATCTCTTTCAAAACGAGTTCAACAAACGCGGATGATTCAGTTCGCGACAGGCCCACCTTCTGGTAGACCGCCTCGCACAAATCGACACGTGTGACTGTTTTTCCGGTCCCGGTCATCGCCTGCCCCGCACTCTCGGCGAACAATTTATTCCCTGAAATTAGGAGGTTAGCACGCAATGGTCAACAGCGACCATCATGCAGACGCATGGAACAACACTACAATTTTAATCGGTACTTTTAGGCCGCGCTTACCAGCGCACGAGGGCGGAACCCCAGGTAAAGCCGCCGCCCATGGCCTCGAACAGCAACAGATCGCCCTTTTTGACACGTCCGTCCTTGACGGCGACCGCCAGCGCCAGCGGAATCGACGCGGCCGACGTATTGCCATGCAGGTCGACGGTCAACACCACCTTCTGCGGTGCAATATGAAGCTTGTTCGCCGAAGCATCGATGATTCGCTTGTTGGCCTGGTGCGGAATGAACCAGTCGATATCGTCGGCCGTCAGGCCGGTGGCGTTGAAGGCATCGACGATCACGTCGGTGATCATGCCGACCGCGTGCTTGAACACCTCGCGGCCTTCCATTCGCAAAAGGCCGACGGTCTGGGTTGAGGACGGACCGCCATCGACATAGAGCTTCGACTTGTGGCGACCGTCGGAACGCAAATGCGTCGTCAGCACGCCGCGGTCGCTCGATTTGCCCGGCTCCGTCTGCGCCTCCAGCACGACCGCGCCGGCGCCATCGCCGAACAGCACGCAGGTGCCGCGGTCGTTCCAGTCCAGAATCCGCGAAAAGGTCTCGGCGCCGATCACCAGCGCGCGCTTGTAGGTGCCCGTGCGCAGGAAATTGTCGGCGGTCGCGAGCGCAAAGACGAAGCCGGAGCAGACCGCTTGCAGGTCGAAGGCAGCACCGTGGTTGATGCCGAGGCCTTGCTGCACCGCGACCGCGGTGGCCGGAAAGGTGTTGTCCGGCGTAGAGGTCGCCAGAACGATCAGGTCGATCGCCTGGGCGTCGAGCCTCGCATGATGTAGCGCCGCGCGCGCAGCCTTGATCGCCAGATGCGAGGTGAACTCGCCCTCGGCGGCGACGTGGCGCTCGCGGATGCCAGTGCGCTGCACGATCCACTCGTCGGACGTATCAATGCGGGTCGCCAGTTCGGCATTGGTCAGGATCCGCTCCGGCAAATATGAGCCGCAGCCGAGCACGACCGAACGTATAGCAGTCACGAGACATCCTCCGGCGCGGTTTGCGCTTGAGCCAGCGCACTGCCGTCGCGATTAAGCATATGATTGATCTTGGTGAGGAGATCGCAGCGGACCATCTCATAGCCAACATCGACTGCATAGGCAAAGCCCTCGGCGCTGATTCCACCATGGCTTTTAACAACCACACCTTTCAATCCGAGCAAAACACCACCATTGGATTTGTTCGGGTCGAGCTTGTCACGCAGCGCCTTGAAGGCGCTGCGGGCAAACAGATAGCCGATCTTGGATTGCCAGCTGCTCGCCATCGCATTGCGTAGAAAATCCGCCATCTGACGCGCGGTCCCTTCGGCGGCCTTCAACGCGATGTTGCCGCTGAAACCTTCCGACACGATCACGTCAGCCGCGCCCGCGCCGATCCCGTCGCCCTCGACGAAGCCGATATATTCGAGCTCCGGCAGGTTCATCGCGCGCAGCTGTTCCGCCGCCTTGCGAATTTCCTCGCCGCCCTTGACCTCCTCGACCCCGATATTGAGCAGGCCGACGGTCGGACGCTTCAAGCCGAACAGCACATTGGCCATCGCGCTGCCCATGACCGCGAGCGACACCAGATGATGCGCGTCGCCGCCGATGCTGGCGCCGAGATCGAGTACGACGGAATCGCCGCGCGCCGTCGGCCATACGCCGGCAATGGCCGGCCGGTCGATGCCGGGCATGGTGTGCAGATGGAAGCGCGCCATCGCCATCAGCGCGCCGGTATTGCCGGCGGAAACCGCCACATGGGCCTCGCCCTTCTTCACCGCGTCGATCGCAAGCCACATCGACGAGTTCTTGCGGCCGCGGCGCAGCGCCTGGCTCGGCTTGTCGTGCATGCTGACGGTGACGTCGGTATGGACGACGCGCGACGCCTTTTTCAGCGCCGGATATCTGGCAAGCTGCTCGTCGATCAGCTTGCTGTCGCCATAGAGCAGGAATTCGCTGTCGGGATGCCGTTTCAAAGAGATGGCGGCGCCGGGAATGACGACCGATGCGCCGACATCGCCACCCATGGCGTCAAGCGCGATTCGAACCTTTTGCGGCATGAACGTCCCGGAAACCTGATCTCTTGCGGCCTTCGTAGAACCTGGCCGCGCACTGGAATGGCACCGCCAAAGCGATGCTCGGCAAAACGCAATACCACGCCCCCGCCGGGCCGCGACAATAGCGTGTCCCTGTCCCGACACAACCTCTTGACCACGCTCTTTTGGCGAAAGGCAAGCCCTGTGGCCCGAAATCAAGAATACAAAATATCTAGATATATTTCAATATCTTACGGAGGATTCCTGGCGAGATATCACAACCACCTCCAACCGATGGCAGCTTCGCCGACCACTTTAGCTGCCGGCTACTTGCCCTTGGGCTTCCTGGTGCCCGATTTTTTCGGTTTTGCCTTCAACGCCTTGAGCGCCGCGAACGGGTGATCCTCGGGATCGGCGGCTTCAACCACCGGCTCGAATACGGCGCCGGGTTTGCGCGGATATGGATCGACCGCGAGATACAATGCGTCGGTGGCGACCCGGCCGAGATCGATCATTCCGTGCTCGATCGGCTCGGGCGGATCGGGTGTCTCCTCGTCGCTTTCCGCGGCCTCATCGACCAGCGCAGCCATCTCTGGGATCTGCTCGGGCGGCGCGAAGGTCAGATCGATCGGCTCGTCGATATCGGTCTCCATCTCCTCCAGCGTCACCACGCAGGTCTGTCCAATCCGCGCCCGCACGTGGCCGGCTACGTGGAAGCGGCCGCCTCTCTCTGGCGTCACGTCGAACGAGGCCTGCACCGAAAGCACCTCACGCAAGCCTCCGACATCGGCCACCGCGCTGCGAATGGCCTGGTCGGCCTCGATGTCGCGATGCAGGCCCGTCTCCGGTAGCTGCGCCACCGCGACGGGGACGCGCCACGGGTCGGGCTTCTCTGTCGTGCCAGTCTTGGTCGTACCAGTCTTGCTCATTGCTGCGTGCCATTCTCCGGCAAGGGAAATCTGGCCGAGCCGCTCGCTAGCGCCGCCTCGTCGAGGCGGTCGAGAGCGGCCATCGCCGCCTCTGCATAGGCCGCAAGCAGGCGGGCCTTCTCGATGTTCTCGCCGTTCAGGATATTCTTGCAGATCGCCTGCGCCAGTGCCTCACGGCCCTCCGTCAGCGCAAAGTCATAGGCCGCCGTCCGGCCATAGAAGGCTTCGCCGAAGGCCTGCATGCGCTTCGGCACTGTGAGATCGCCGACCCCCATTTCGCGCAGATTATCGTCCATATCGTTGCAAAAATGGTCGAACAGCCCCTGCGACAGGGCCGTGCCGCCCTCCACCGACTTCAGGCGGCGCAAGAACAGCCACAAATGCAGCAGAAGCAGGTCAAAACGGCCGTTAACCGTGTCCGGAACCCCAAAGTCCCGATAAAACAACGGTTCTCGCACCTGCGTCACGATCATGCCATAGATGGCCTCGATGGTGCCGCGCAGCGGCGTCCGGGGTTTCCTGAAGTGATTGAATGGCCAAAGCATTGTGGGTTCCGCAAGCGAGCCCTCCCGGGCCAGCCGTGTTGCAATCCAGTGTGCTGCCCGGTACGTCAACGCACCGCGCGATGCAAGAGGACGGGCTAATTCCTGAGATGACCGAGTTGAGCCACCTGAGCACCTGTGTGCCCTCGCCTCGCCGCCTGGCCATGCGCTGGCGCGGCTTCCGCGCGGCGGCGGCCGTGGCAATGGTCTGTGCGACGCTCGCGGGGTGCACCGGCGAGCAGTTCCAGAAGGGCTACATCCTGCCGCCCAACGCGCTCGAGCAGATTCCGATCGGCGCCAGCCAGGATCAGGTGCTGATCGTGATGGGAACGCCCTCCACGGTTGCGACCCTGAACGGTGAGGTGTTCTATTACATTTCGCAGCGCTCCGAGCGCAAAGTCGCGTTCATGAATCAGCAGGTCGTCGACCAGCGCGTGATCGCGATCTATTTCGACAGGAATCGCCAGGTGCAGCGGCTCGCCAATTACGGATTGCAGGACGGCAAGATCTTCGACTTCATCAGCCGCACCACGCCGACGTCCGGCCAGGAGCTCAGCTACCTGACGCCGCTGTTCAAGCTGCTCAGCTTTAACTAGCGCCTGCCCGGTTCTGATTGAATCAGAACCGGGCTTTGGATTTTGTCCTGACGCGTTTTCTACCGCAGATAGGTCTACGCAATCTGCGCAAGCTTGATTGCTGTGCGAATCGGCGTCCACCCACGGATCAACTCCGAGGGCATGCTTCGCTCGAAAGCGCTACGGCTTCTTAGCCCTGTTCCGCGAGACGGAAATCCTGCGCCAAGCCGCCCGCTTGCCCTGCGTGCGCGCGCTGCATACGGTCCCTGCAAGCAACCACCAAACAGGGAGTGAACTTGTGACCATTGGAATTCTTTCTCGCCGACGCGTGTTGACCGGCGCCGCAGCCGTTTCGGCAGCGGCCATTTTGCCGCGCTCAAGCTACGGCGCCGACTGGCGGCCGACCGAAAACGTCCGCCTCATTGTGCCGGCGGCGCCAGGAGGCACCACCGATGTGATGGGACGATTGCTGGCGGCACATCTGCAGAAAGCGTGGGGCCAGTCCGCGGTCGTGGAGAACCGCTCCGGCGGTGGCGGCACCATCGGCACCGCCGAAGCCGTGCGCAGCAAGGGTGACGGACACACCATCCTGGTCGGCAATCCCGGCCCCAACGCGATCGCTTACAGCATTTTCCGCAACATGCCCTACAAGGCGGATCAGCTGCAGCCGGTTTCCAACCTGATCCGGATTCCAAACATCGTATCGGCGCATCCGTCGGTGCCAATCAAGTCGGTCGCGGACCTGACCGCCTATATCAAGGCCAATCCGGACAAGCTCACCTATGGCTCGTCCGGTGTCGGGCAGAGCCCCCACCTCACCGGCGCCTGGTTCCTGCAATTGACCGGGCTCAAGATGGTGCACGTGCCGTTCCGCGGCGCCGGGCCGGCGCTGCAGGCTGCCCTTGCCGGCGATATCCAGGTCCTGTTCGACAATCTCTATCCGACGCTGCCGCAGGTGCAGGAGGGCAAGCTCAACGCCCTGGCGGTGACCACGCCGGAGCGCGCCGCGCTGGCGCCCAACGTTCCGACCATGCGCGAGAGCGCGCCGGAGCTTGCAAAGTTCGATGTGTCGTCCTGGTTTGGCATTTTCCTGCCGAAGAGCGCGCCCGCTCCCGTGGTCGACGCGCTCAACAAGGAGATCAAGGTGTTCCTGGAGCGCGATGACATCAAGGAAAACATGGCCAAGATCGGCGCGCGCACCGATCACGGCACGCCGCAGCAGTATTCCGACTTCATCCAGGCGGAGACCGCGAAGTTCGCCGCCATCATCAAACAGGAAGGCCTGCAGATGGATGCGGGCTGATCGCCTGATCGCAACCCAAGCAAAACCCCGCGGCTCGCACCGCGGGGTTTTCTTTTGATCAGCTTCCCGCCGCTCAGTGCGCCAGGATCGCCAGCAGCAACAGCGCCACGATGTTGGTGATCTTGATCATCGGGTTGACGGCGGGACCCGCCGTATCCTTGTAGGGATCGCCGACGGTGTCACCGGTCACGGCCGCCTTGTGGGCGTCGGAACCCTTGCCGCCGAAATGGCCGTCCTCGATGTACTTCTTGGCGTTGTCCCAGGCGCCGCCGCCCGAGGTCATCGAGATCGCGACAAACAGACCGGTCACGATCACGCCGAGCAGCATGGCGCCGACGGCGGAGAACGCCGCCGACTTGCCGGCCGCGCCACCGCCTGCGATCGCGTAGATCACGAAGTAGACGAAGATCGGCGACAGCACCGGCAACAGCGACGGAATGATCATTTCCTTGATCGCCGCCTTGGTCAGCAGGTCGACCGCCTTGCCGTAGTCCGGCTTGTCGGTGCCCTTCATGATGCCGGGCTTCTCGCGGAACTGACGCCGCACTTCCTCGACGATGGCGCCGGCTGCGCGGCCGACCGCCGTCATGCCCATGGCGCCGAACAGATACGGCAGCAGGCCGCCGAACAGCAGGCCGACCACCACGTAGGGGTTGTTGAGCGAGAAGTCGGGCAGCACACCCTGGAAGTACGGATGCTTGGCAGAGTTGGCGATGAAGAACTTGAGGTCTTCATTGTAGGCTGCGAACAGCACCAGCGCGCCGAGGCCGGCGGAGCCGATCGCGTAGCCCTTGGTGACCGCCTTGGTGGTGTTGCCGACCGCGTCGAGCGCGTCGGTCGACTTGCGCACTTCCTTTGGCAGGCCGGCCATTTCGGCAATGCCGCCGGCGTTGTCCGTAACCGGACCGAAGGCATCGAGGGCGACGATCATGCCGGCCAGCGCCAGCATCGTCGTGGTCGCAATCGCGATGCCGAACAGGCCGGCAAGGCTATAGGTGATGAGGATGCCGGCGATGATCACGATCGCGGGCATCGCGGTCGATTCCATCGAGATCGCGAGGCCCTGGATCACGTTGGTGCCGTGACCGGTGACCGAAGAAGCGGCGATCGATTTCACCGGGCGATAGTCGGTGCCGGTGTAGTATTCGGTGATCCAGATGATCAGGCCGGTGACGGCAAGGCCGACGATGCCGCACCATACCAGCGTCAGTCCGGTGAACGACGCATTGCCAGCGCGCAGCGGCGTGTCAAAACCGATCAGCCAGTAGATCACGGCAGCAACGCCGACCAACGACAGGACGCCGGTTGCGATCAGGCCCTTGTACAGCGCGCCCATAATCGACTGGCTGGCACCGAGCTTGACGAAGAAGGTACCGATGATCGAGGTGATGATGCAGACGCCGCCAATCGCGAGCGGCAAGGTCATCATCGGCACCAGCAGCGGCGAGGTCGCAAAGAAGATCGCGGCCAGCACCATGGTGGCGACCGCGGTCACCGCATAGGTTTCGAACAGGTCGGCCGCCATGCCGGCGCAGTCGCCGACGTTGTCGCCGACGTTGTCGGCGATGGTCGCCGGATTGCGCGGATCGTCCTCGGGAATGCCGGCTTCGACCTTGCCGACGAGATCGCCGCCGACGTCAGCACCCTTGGTGAAAATGCCGCCGCCGAGACGGGCGAAGATCGAGATCAGCGAGGCACCGAAGCCAAGCGCCACCAGCGCATCGACGACGACGCGGTCGTTGGCCTTCAGCCCCATGCCGTGGGTGAGAGTGGCGAAATAGATGGTGACGCCGAGCAGCGCGAGACCAGCGACCAGCATACCGGTGATGGCGCCGGCCTTGAAGGCGAGTTCGAGTCCGCCGGCCAGCGAGGTGGTCGCCGCCTGCGCGGTGCGCACGTTGGCGCGAACCGAGACGTTCATGCCGATGAAGCCCGCGGCGCCCGACAGCACCGCACCGATCAGGAAGCCGATCGCAACCAGCACGCCGAGGAAGTAGACAAGCAGCGCGAAGATCACGATGCCGACCATGCCGATCGTCATGTATTGGCGCTTGAGATAAGCCTGCGCGCCCTCGGCCACCGCGGCCGCGATTTCCTGCATGCGCGGGTTGCCGGCATCCGATTTCAGAACGGAAGACGTCGCCCAGATGGCGTAAACGATCGAAAGCGCTCCGCAGAGCACAATCACCCATAATGCTGTCATAGAAGTTGCCTCAGATGCTGGTTTTCCGCCCCACGCCATCCCGCGAGCGCGGCCGGCGCATATTATGGAGGCCTCCCCTGCCCAAAAGGGTCGCCTCAAATCGGCGGGACCATGCCAAAATCGTCCCCCCGGCGCAACGCCGCGGAGGCCAGAATCCGTCGATTTTTGAAAGGATTCACCGCTAACCCGGGCCGGCCAAATTATCGCCCGCGCGGCGGCGGGCGCTGGCCTTGAGGTTAGGGCTGGGCCCAAAATACAAGAACCCGCCCAATCCTATCGGGATCGAGCGGGCTCACTAGCCATTCCAGTACATCCGTGAAACGACCGTTTCGAGGTCTTAGACGAGCGACAGGTTTTCCGCGCTCACCTTGCCCCGCATCTTGTCGGTCTTGAGTTCGAACTGAACCTTCTGACCTTCGGCCAATCCGCCGAGGCCGGCGCGCTCGACGGCCGAGATGTGCACGAACACATCCTTGCTGCCATCGCTCGGCTCAATGAAACCGAAACCCTTTTGACCGTTGAACCACTTCACTGTTCCTGTAGCCATTTTCTCTTCTCCAAAGCACCTAGGCTTTTAATTCCGCACGGCGATCGCACGGATTCAAATCCAATATCGACGATGTCTCTGGAAGAAGCCCCTTAGGGAGCGCGTTCGAAAAGGCACGACGGTAATCGAATGGCAATACAGCTATAGGTTTTTCGGCGAAATAGCAATGGCTGGCGGGAAATAAAGGCCGGCGGCGTTAACGGGCCAACTTCAGAAATGGCTGTAAGACAAGCGTTCCAGCGCGATTTCCCTGCCCTCCCCGTCGATGAATTTCGGAACCGCGCTTCCCTCGATCACCGTTCCGATGGAACTCACGACGACGCCGGCATTCTGCGCAGCTTGCACGAACGCCTCGACGCGATCCTCGGGCAGCGTGCACAGGATCTCGTAATCATCGCCGCCAGCGATCAATGTCTCCAGTCCGACAACGCCGCGCGCCACCAGATCTCGCGCCGCATCCGAGAGTGGGATCGATGGTAAGTCGATCACCGCGGATACGCCTGACACGCCACAGAGCTTGGTGAGATCGCCGGCAAGGCCATCCGACACATCCATCGCCGCGCTGGCATGGTTGCGAACGATCTCAGCCATAGCCACGCGCGGCTGCGGCACGCGATAGCGCCCGACCAGCGCGGCCCGCGCGGCGATATCGCTTGCCGCGGCGTGGACCTTTCCGCCCTTGAGAACGGCGAGCCCCAGCGCGGCGTCGCCGATCGTGCCCGTCACTATCACGCGCTCGCCGGCTTTGGCGCCGCTGCGACGAACCATCTTGCCCGGCGGCACCCGGCCGAACGCGGTGACCGAGACCATCAGTGGGCCCGGCGTCGACACAGTGTCCCCACCCAGCAGCGGACAATTGAATTGCGTGGTGTCCTCGCCAAGCGCCGCCGCGAACGGTTTCAGCCAGGTCTCGTCGACATACCGCAACGCCAGCGTCAGCACGAAGCCGGCCGGCGTTGCCCCTTTCGCCGCGAGATCGCTGAGGTTCACCCGCAGCGCCTTGCGCGCGACGGTGTCGGGCGGGTCGTCGGTCAGGAAATGCACGCCTTCGACGATGGCGTCCGTCGTCACCACGATGTCGTTGCCATCAGGCTGCAACGCCGCGGCGTCGTCGTCGAGACGAAGGGCGCCCGGATCGGTCGCAAGCGGCCGGAAATAGCGCGCAATCAGCGAGTCCTCGCCGGACGCGGGTTTCCCGCTAGCCACGCGCGAACTCGTCGGCACGGAACTGGCGCGCGATCTGGTCGAGCACGGCATTCACCATACCGGTCTCTTCCTTTTCGACGAAGGCATGCGCGACGTCGACATATTCGGACACCACCACACGGCCCGGCACGTCCTTGCGGTGCTCCAGCTCGTAGGAGCCTGCCCGCAGCACCGCGCGCAAAATCGCGTCGATCCGCTTCAGCGGCCAGCCCTTCTGGAGCGCATCGTCGATCAAGGGATCGAGCCTGGCCTGGTCGCGCACCACGCCGGCCACCACGTCCTTGAAGAACGCAGCCTCCGCCGGCAGATATTTGTCGCCTTCAACCTCGTTGCCGAGCCAGTGGCTTTCGAACTCGGCGAAGATGTCGTTGATCCCGGCGCCGGCAATGTCCATCTGGTACAGCGCCTGCACGGCGGCGAGCCGCGCCGCGCCACGGCGGTTGGCCTTCTTGTCGGGACTTTTCGCTGCCTTCTTGCTGTCTGCCATCGCCTAAGCCTTTGTCAGCCGGCGCTTGATCCGCAGCATCGCCAGCGCCGCGCGCGCGGCGTCGCCGCCCTTGTTGAGTTCGCTGGCGCGCGCCCTCGCCCAGGCCTGCGCGTCGGTATTGACGGTTATGATGCCGTTACCGAGCGGAACTTTTCGCGCCACCGCCAGATCCATCAACGCGCGCGAGGATTCGATCGAGACGATTTCGAAATGGATGGTGTCACCGCGCACCACGCAGCCGAGCGCGATTGCTGCATCATAAGGCTTGCCGTTGTTTTCGGCAGCATCGAGCGCGATCGCGATCGCCGCCGGAATTTCCAGCGCACCGGGCACCGTGATGACGTCGTGCGTCACGCCGGCGGCTTTCAGTTCGGTGACGGCGCCTTCCAGCAGCGCGTCCTGGATGTCGTCATAGAATCGCGCCTCGACGATCAGCGCGCGCGCGCCTGTGATGTCGGTCTGGTCTTTCAGCGGTGCGCGCCGTGCGTCTGCCATCAACTACCTTCCGTCTAGCTCGCTGGCCGGCGTTTTAAGCGCCGTATGTCTGCCTGTCACTTCATTTCCGACAGCCGCGCCGCATAGCGGGCCATCAGATCGACCTCGATATTGACCTCGCTGCCTGCGCGCCAGCCGCTGAGCGTGGTGACGCTGAGCGTGTGCGGGATGATCAGCACCGAAAACGTGACATCCTCGACCGTGTTCACCGTCAACGACACGCCGTCCAGCGTCACCGAGCCCTTGGTGGCGATGAAACGCGCCAGCTCCCGCGTGGTGCGCAGTTCGAACCGCGCCATGTCGGGCAGATCGTCACGCTTGACAATGGTCGCAATCCCATCGGCATGCCCCGCGACAATATGGCCGCCAAGTTCGTCGCCGATCTTCAGCGCGCGCTCGAGGTTGAGTTTGGTGCCTTTGACCCAGTGCTTTGCGGTCGTCATGCCGAGCGTCTCGGCGGCGGCGTCGACGTCGAACCAGGTCTTGCCGCCTTCGACGCCGGAAGCGACCACGGTCAGGCAGACGCCATTGCAGGCGATCGATGCGCCATCGGCGATGGTGGTCTGGTCGTAACGGCAGGCGATGCGCATGCGGTGCAACTGGCCCTGCGCCGTTGGCGTCAGGGCTACGATCTCGCCGATGTCGGTGACAATTCCGGTAAACATTTTCCACCACCGTCATGGCCGGGCTTGTCCCGGCCATCTACGTCTTCCCTTTTTCATCCGCCGCCAAGACGTGGATGGCCGGGACAAGCCCGGCCATGACGAGCTTAGACAGCGCGCTCATAAATAGTCAGTGTGTCTCTTTGCAGCGTTTCGCTAGCACGTGTCGTGAAGGCAGGCGACCCGGTGAGAGCCGACAGCGGCAATGCGTCCAGCGCGGGAATGCCAGAGGTCCCGATGGTTTCAGGCCCGCGCAGCAGCCAGACTTCATCGACCAGGCCGCTGGCGACAAAGGACGAAGCAACCCGCGAGCCGCCTTCCACCATCAGTCTCGTGATGCCCTTGTCGGACAGCGCATGCAGCACCGCCGGCAGATCCAGCCCGGGCGGCTGCACGGTCGCCGCAACGCGCATCACCTGCGCGCCGGCTGCGCCGAGTTTCATGGCCGCGGGGGCTTCGGCGAAGTCCGACGTCATGACCCAGAGCGGCGTCTGGCGCGCGGAATGGACCAGCTTGCTGGTGCCGGGTAGCCGCAGCGCGCGATCCAGCACCACCCGCACCGGCGACCGCGTTCCCATCCCCGGCAGGCGGCAGGTCAGAACCGGATTATCCGCCAGCACCGTGCCGATACCGACCAGGATGGCGTCACATTGCGCGCGCAGCAGATGCACGCGGGTCTTTGCCACCTCGCCCGTGATCGCGACCGGCTTGTGGCCGGCGGCGCCAATCTTGTCGTCGGCGGAGACGGCCAGCTTGAGGATCACATGGGGGCGCTTGTCGCGGATACGGCGGAAATGCCCGGCGTGATCGCGCGCAGCTTCCGCAGCGCCCGGCCCGACGTCGACCGTAATCCCGGCCGCGCGCAGCTTTGCATGGCCCTGCCCGGCGACTTCAGGATTGGGGTCCTCGATCGCCGACACCACGCGCGCAATGCCGGATGCAATCACGGCATCGACACAGGGCGGCGATTTGCCGAAATGCGAACAGGGCTCCAGCGTCACATAGAGCGTCGCGCCGCGCGCGGCTTCACCGGCACGTCTCAGCGCCTCGGGCTCAGCATGCGGCCGTCCGCCTGCTTGCGTCCAGCCACGGCCAACGATCACACCATCCTTGACGACGACCGCACCGACGGCCGGGTTCGGCCAGGTGCGCCCCTGCCCGCGTCGGCCAAGCACGAGCGCAAGCTGCATGAAGCGCTGATCCGCGGCCCGGGCCTGTTCCTTGGCCTCTTTGGATTTCTGCGCGTACTGGTCTTCCAGAATGCGGAAGATCATTTGCGTAACGTGGCGACCCGTGCGGCGTCTTCCGCAGAGAGTTCGCCGAGCACGGCCTCAAAGTCCTTGGCCTCGCGGAAATTGCGATAGACGGAAGCGAAGCGCACATAGGCGACGTCGTCGAGCTGGCGCAGGTGCTCCATCACGATCTCGCCGATCGCCTCCGAGGATACTTCCGCCTCGCCACCGCTTTCGAGCTCGCGCACGATCGCGGAAACCATCTTCTCGACCCGCTCGGGATCGACCGGCCGCTTGCGCAGACTGATCTGCAGCGAGCGGACCAGCTTGTCGCGATCAAACGGCACCCGGCGGCCGTTGCGCTTGATCACGGTCAGTTCGCGCAACTGCACCCGCTCGAAGGTGGTGAAACGGAAGTTGCAGGCGATGCACACCCGCCGCCGCCGGATCACAGCCGAATCCTCGGTCGGACGCGAATCCTTTACCTGCGTATCGAGACTGTTGCAGCTGGGACAGCGCATCCAATTGGACCCTTACTGATAGATCGGGAAGCGGTCGGTGAGTGCCTTGACGCGTTCCTTGATCGCAGCTTCGACCAGCGGCACCTTGCCGTCCTCCGACTGCGCCAGCGCGTTCAGCACCTCGGCGATCATGCCGCCGACCTGCTGGAACTCGGCAACGCCGAAGCCGCGCGTGGTCGCCGCCGGCGTGCCGAGACGCAGGCCGGAGGTGACGAACGGCTTTTCGGGATCGAAGGGAATACCATTCTTGTTGCAGGTGATGGCGGCGCGCACCAGCGCCTTTTCGGACACGTTGCCCTTCAGGCCCTTGGGCCGCAGGTCGACGAGCATCAGATGGTTGTCGGTGCCTCCGGAGACGATATCGAGGCCGTGGCCGCGCAGCGTTTCCGCCAGCGCCCTGGCGTTTTCGACGACGTTCTTCGCATAGACCTTGAAATCGGGCCGCAGCGCTTCGGCAAACGCTACCGCCTTGGCGGCGATCACATGCATCAGCGGACCGCCCTGCAGGCCTGGGAAGATCGCCGAATTCAGCTTCTTGGCGATCGCCTCGTCGTTGCAGAGGATCAGGCCGCCGCGCGGGCCGCGCAGCGACTTATGCGTGGTCGTGGTTGTGACGTGGGCATGCGGCACCGGCGAGGCATGAACGCCGCCCGCGACGAGGCCGGCGAAATGCGCCATGTCGACCAGCAGATAGGCGCCGACAGAGTCGGCGATCTCGCGGAAGCGCTTGAAGTCCCAGGCGCGCGAATAGGCCGATCCACCGGCGATGATCAGCTTCGGCTTCACCTGCTCGGCCTGCTTTGCGACCTCATCCATGTCGATGATCTGGTCCTCGCGCCGCACCGTGTAGTGCGCGGCCTTGAACCACTTGCCGGACATGTTGACGGGCGAGCCGTGCGTGAGATGGCCGCCGGCGGCCAGATCGAGGCCCATAAAAGTGTCGCCGGGCTGCAGCAGCGCCAGAAACACCGCCTGGTTCATCTGGCTGCCGGAGTTCGGCTGCACGTTGGCAAACTGCGCGCCGAACAGCTTCTTGGCGCGCTCGATCGCCAGCGTCTCGGCGACGTCGACCCATTCGCAGCCGCCGTAGTAGCGCGCGCCCGGATAGCCTTCCGCGTACTTGTTCGTCATCACCGAACCCTGCGCTTCCAGCACGGCCCGGCTGACGATGTTTTCAGACGCGATCAGCTCGATCTCATGCCGTTGACGGCCGAGTTCGCCCTTGATCGCGGCCGCGATTTCCGGATCGGCCTCGGCGAGCGTGGCCGTGAAGAACGAGTCGGGCGCGGAGGCGGTCTTGGAGCTCGGGGGCGAGGAGGTCATTGGGCGAAATATCTCCACCGCCGCAGGCCCTTAGGGGCGAAACGGGCGGGTCTGGTGTGGCGGTCGAAAGAAGTGCCTGCGAGATACCACATCGCCCGGAATTGGCCAAGCACTTGCGGTACAGGGCAGATATTTATGCCAGATATGGTGGGGATGAAGGGGGGTGGCGGGGGCTCTCCGTATCCCGGACGCGGTGCAGCGCCCTCCCGGCGATGCGAAGCATCGTCCGGTGCGGTGCGCCGCAGAGCCGGGACCTCTTTGCCGCAAAAGAGCTGGGTCCCGGGGTCTGCGGCGCACCATTCGCTACGCTCATGCTGCGCCGCGCCCGGGACACCGGCGGCCCGCTCACGCAAACCGGTACGGCCCTCCTTTGGCGATCGAGCGCTGGAACGCCGGCCGGGCGTGCATCCGCTCCAGCCAAGCCGCGAGGTTCGGGTATGGGTCCAGCTTCCCGAACACTTTGGCCATCTCGCCGACAAAGCTCATCTGGATGTCGGCGCCGGTCAGCGATGGCCCGACAAAGAACTCCCGCCCCTTCAGCGCGCCGTCGACATAGCCGAGATGGTTGGCGAGCTCGCTGTCGATACGCGGATGCAGCGGCGCGCCCGCCTCTTTCAGCCGGGACACGTAGAGGTTCAGCATCAGCGGCAGCATCGCCGAGCCCTCCGAGTAATGCAGCCACTCATTGTAAGCCTCGTAGTCCGCGCTTCCCGGCGTCGGCATCATCGCGGGTTTATCTTTTCCTTGGCCGTAGCGGCGGATGAGGTAGTCGACGATGGCGCCGGACTCCGCGATCGTCGTGTCGCCGTCGGTAATGACGGGCGACTTGCCGAGCGGATGCACCGCTTTCAACTCCGGCGGCGCGAGCCGGGTCTCGGCGTTGCGCTGATAGCGCTTCATCTCATAGGGCGTGCCCAGCTCCTCCAGCAGCCACAAAATCCGCTGCGAGCGGGAATCGTTGAGGTGATGAAGCGTGAGCATGGGGGTTTCCTCGGTGTTGTTGTTTGGTGGGCGCGGTTGGCTTGAGAGTGTCACTGCGAGAGAAGCGGAGCAATCCACCAGACTGTAGGATGGGTGGAGCGAAGCGATACCCATCAATGCCACTGATACTGCGCATGCGGTGATGGGTTTCGCTGCGCTCTACCCATCCTACGCAGATGTGACTTCGCATTCTCGCGGCGCGTTGCGCCCGAGGTTTGCCTGAGAACTTCCCGCCCTACTGAATAGAGGGCGCAGGGAAGACCGGGTGCTTGCTGCACCCGCGGTCTCGCGTGCGATTTGCGCAAACAAAACTGCACACGAGCATACAGGGCAGCGGGAGCATTCCGGCCTTCCCTGCGCAATGGCTTTACGGCTTACTTCGTGCTCTCCCCGGTGAACGGCTCTTTTGCCACCGTCGCATCACGAGATAACCCGTGACACTTAACGCCAGCACCGCGGCGTCCGGACCACACGACTTCGCCGTACGCTTCAGGCACGTACGTCTAGCGCGCCATCTGCGTCCATCGCATCTCACCGCACGTTCGTGACGATCGCGAGCGCCCCTCATCTGCCGTGAGACGGGCGGAGTTATGCCGATGATTTGGGTGAGAACGAAAGCAGAATATTTTTGCGCGAGCGACTGGACACAACATCTAGCTGATTTGCCTGTCAGGCAATTCGATCCTTTGCCCAATCAGCCAGCTTCTTTTGGACAGGCGATACTCGCAGTCCGCAGACGTGCGGCCGAGTGTGTCCCGACTACCGCGTAGTGTTGCATGCTTACCGCATCAAACGTGTTCGCTTTCGTTAGTTGGCCCGGCAATTTTCCGACACCCGTCCGGCCCTTCATTTAATCGATCCAACGTTGAACCATGCCGCTACTCCGCTGACGTACGTCATGGGCTGGGGGTGAACAAACTTGCGACGGATGACTACGACGACCAATCGTTTGTCTGTTCGGCGAAGCGCAATTGGCCGCACGCTCCGCATGCCTGCGCTGGCCGCGTAGCACGGCGTCGTTGAAATATGCCCAACGTGATCGAGTTCACAGCGCAATGCTTCGGGTGGGTCCATAAACCCCCGGGGCTGACAGATGGATTTCGCACATGGCTAAATCTCTCTCAGACAAAAAACGTCAGGCTAATCCGCGGCGCGGGCTAATAACGGCCTTTCTCATCTACGGAACGATGGTCGTCGGGTTGCTGGGATATTTTGTGGTTTTTCCAGAATCCATGACCGAGAGCACGCAAGCCGAAGCCGCGCGCACGCAAACCTTGACCAAGCCGGTTAGATATGAGGCCGTGATTGCCAACTGGAACCGGTATCGCAACAAAGACGCGAGGGCGGACGCGCGATAGCGGCTGGAGGCCAGCTACGGCTCATTCGAGCATAAGACGGCCGACGGCTTCGCCGCTCCCGCTTCTAACCACGACGATTTCACCGCTGGCCGGCGAGATGCCGGTTAGCGCCGAAATGTTCGCGCCGTGCGTCACGACGAGGAGATTTCCGGGCGCTGTCCATCGCGCGATGAGCGCGCGGGCGCCGGCGGTCAAGGCCTCTCTTTGATCTCGCAGCACCACGACATTGCCGAATGTCGCCTCGGTTTCGACTGTCCCAAGGTTCAGCAATTTCGCCGTGTCGGTGCATCGGCACCACGGCGAGCTCAGGATTTTTTCGAACGCGATCCCTTCCCGCTTGAGCCACGATCCGATTTTCTCTGCGTCCGCCCGCCCCTTTTTGCTGAGGTTGCGCTGCGTGGCGCAATCATCGACACGGAATCCCGGCGGATCGCCAACACCACCCGGCGCATCGGCATGGCGCATCAGGGCGACGTGGCCGCCTGCCCGCAACGCCTTCCAGGCATTGGCCGCGTCGTCGGCGCCGGCGACCTCCGCCGTGCTGCCGAAGCCGAGAAGGAGCGCGAAGAGGACGAAGCGCATGCGGCGCATGGCGGCCTCCATCAGAAATACGCGATCAGGCGGCCGGCGCAGATCGCGCCGAGCCACAGCACAAGCGAGATCAGCGCGGTGGCTTTGGCGCCGCCGGGCGCTTCGTCATGCCAGCTTTTGACATGACGCCACGGGCCTGAATGTGCGATCACGACGTTGATCAGCGCCGCCCCAATCAGCAGCAGCTTGCTTTGGAACGCCGGGTTTTTCACGACATGCGATGCATCGGCGCTGAATAGCAAAAATCCCATGCCGATCGCGAGCAGGAAACCGGCGCGCGACAACGGCAATAATAATTTCGCCATGGGCTGGATCGCAATCGCGCGCCCCAGTCCGAGCAGCCGCAAATCGAGCGCCAGGATCGACCCGACCAGCACCACGAAGCCGAAAATGTGCAAAATCTCGACCGCGGGATAAAGCGCAGGCGAGCT
The DNA here is from genome assembly GCF_036924515.1 of Bradyrhizobium sp. AZCC 1610. Classification (NCBI taxonomy): domain Bacteria; kingdom Pseudomonadati; phylum Pseudomonadota; class Alphaproteobacteria; order Hyphomicrobiales; family Nitrobacteraceae; genus Bradyrhizobium; species Bradyrhizobium sp. AZCC 1610. The sequence goes on from NZ_JAZHRR010000001.1 coordinate 3,696,543, forward strand.
GCGCATTACATGGCCCAGCGCGCTTTCCTGCAAGGTCAGGAAAATCGATGGGGCTGCCTGGTGCTCCACGCAGCCCTACCGCAACTCGATGCGCTTGCCGCCGAGCACGATGTATTCGATCCGCGCCTCGTCCGGCTTGCTGGTATGGGGATAGCCGAAAACCGTGCAGGTCTTGCCTGGGGCGATCAGGTCTGCGGTCGCGCCACGGCTTTGCATGCGCGACGGCGGCGCGAGAACGAAGTGCCAGTGCTTGCCGTCGACCTCCATCTCGATCGCGCAATGCGGGTTCTCGAAGGTCGATTTCAGTATCTTGCCGGTGACGGTGAACGATTTTGACGTATCGTATCCGCCCCAGCCGTGATGGGCGATGGCCGAAGCCGGCGCAAGCGCGGCCGCAAGCGACAGGAACACACGACGGGAAACTGATGTCATGGCTAGCCTCTTATGAAGGAACACATCGATCCGCGCCGGACTCATAACGCGGATCTTCACTCGACGTTTCAACGAGCCTCTCGTTCCTGCTTCCAAAATCGGTCGTTAGCCATCGTCCCGGCTGGATCGGAGGAAAATTCGGGTTTGACGCGATTAAGGAAGTACATATTCACCAGACCTTTGTGCTTCACCTCCACAGCGCCGCGGGGCTCCGTTTCAAACCGTCCCTTGATGTGCTGCCAGGTCGCTTCCGAAATAGTGATGCGGCCCGGAACGCCGGCGGCTTCGACACGCTCCGCAACGTTCACCGTGTTCCCCCAGATATCGTAGGTAAATTTGTGTTTGCCGACGACGCCGGCAATAACTGGTCCGGTATTGATTCCGATCCTCGCCAGCCAGGCCGGCAGGTGCAGCTTCTCCCGTTGCCGGTTCAGCTTGGTCAGGTGATCAAGTATCTGCAGCGCACACAACGCGGCGTCGATCGGGTGCGAGCGATTGTGCTCCGGCACGCCGCCCACGGCGAGATATGCATCGCCGATCGTCTTGAGCTTTTCCAGGCGATGCTTTGCCATGATATCGTCGAACCTGGTGAAGTGCTGGTCGAGCTGATCGATGACGCTCGCCGGCTCCATCGTTTCGACGATGCGGGTGAACCCGCTGAAATCGATGAAGATGACGCTCGCAGAGTCGAAGAAGCGCGGCTTGACGCGCTGGCTCGCCTTGAGCTCGGCCGCGATGGATGGCGGCAGGATGTTCAGGAGCAGCCGCTCCGATTCACCTTTCTCGGCTATTGCTCGATCGCGTGCCAGCTCCAACTGGCGCAGCATCTCGTTCCGCTCAATCAACTGCCGACGCAATTCCAGGTGCACCATCGTTTGCCGCGATAGTCGCCGTAAGGCTTCCCGCTGCTCGAAACTGAGCTCACGCGACTTGAAGTCAACCACGCACAACGTACCCAAGGCATAGCCATCCTGGGTAATGAGCGGGACACCGCAATAGAAACGGAGTTTCAAACCGCCCGTCACAAGCGGGCTGGTGTTAAATCGTTCATCGCTTAGGAGGTCGGGAACGTAGAGAATGTCGTTGTTGCAGATTGTGACCTTGCAAACCGAAATTTCCCTGGGACATTCGGAAAGCTCTGCCGGAAGGCCATATTTTGCCTTCATCCACTGGCGCGATGGGTCGATGAAGCTAACCAGAGCAGCCGGGCAGTCGCAAATCTGCGCCGCCAGTTCGGTGATTTCGTCGAAGCCGATTTCCGGAAGTGTATCAAGAATGGCGTAGCTTTCTAGCGCGTCAAGCCGTGCTGGCTCATTGGCTGGAATCGCTACGTCCATGACAAGCCCTCCGCCATCCAAGATCTGGAAATGTAGGGCGGAGAGTCCATCGCAGGCAAGGCCCCCTTCGGGAGGGCCCTGCTCCGGCATGTTTCGGCGTCGGCCGGCCGCGCGGGCAGATGGCGGTTCCTTACAGCCCCGTATATCCCGCCTTCAGCGGATCGTTGCTGCCGTCGAGCTGGCGCAGATAGGTCAGCCCGCACACCGTCAGCCGGTGCGGATCCTTCTCGCCCGCTTCCACCAGCGTGGTGAGATATTCCGTCACCTTGGCGCGCGCCTCGTCGTTGGCCGCGGCAGTGCGGTTCACAAGCAGGTCATAGGTCTGCATGATGCGGTCGATCGCAGCTTCCATGGACTTCTCCTGAATTGCGTGATGCGGGTGATGCGGTCAGGCCGGTAGGCGCGCTTCGAATTCGGCAATCGCCTTGTTGGCGAGCCGGAGCCTGTTGAATTCGCCGTGCTGAAACATCCTTACGATGATTTCGAGCAACCGATCGTCGGTGACGAGGCTATCGGCAATGGCGCCGGTCCTGCGGAGATAATTCGACGCGATGGCGTAGGCATCGCCCACCACCTCGAAGTCCATGATCTGAATTCCGCGCTCGACCAGCATGCCTCACCTGTTCCGTGGCAGGCCCGACAATGCGCGAGGTTCGGGATGGTTCCATCTTTTTTTGGCAAGCCGGCCTTTTGGCAGCAGAAACAGAGCGTTTCCGCCTGATTTCACCCTGAAATCGGCAGCTCAGTCTCGGGATCGAAGAAGTGCAGACGGCCCGCCTGCGCCGAAAGGCGGACCTGATCGCCGCGCGCGATGACGGTTTCCGCAGGCACGCGGGCGGCGGTGACGCTGGCGCCGCCGACCCTCGTCTCCAGCAAGATCTCGGAGCCGAGTTGCTCGACGACCTCGACGCGGGCATCGAAACCAAGGCCCGGGGCGCCATCGCCGAGCACGAGGTGCTCCGGTCGCAAGCCCAGGATCACGCGCCGGCCGTCATGGGCGGCGAGCGCAGGCGCGTCCGCGGCGCCGACCGTCAACCGGAGGCCTTCCCCCTCGACTGACACAGCGCCTGCTTCGCTGCGCACGGTGACGTCGATAAAATTCATCGCGGGCGCGCCGATGAAGCCCGCAACGAACTTGTTGGCGGGCTTGCCGTAGACCTGCAGCGGCGTGCCGATCTGCTGAACCCTGCCGTCGCGCATGATGACGACGCGGTCACCCAGCGTCATGGCCTCGACCTGGTCGTGGGTCACGAACACCGACGTGGTCGGAATCTCCGCGTGCAGACGCTTGATCTCGATGCGCATCTGGGCGCGCAGCTTGGCATCGAGATTCGACAGCGGCTCATCGAACAGGAATACCTGCGGGTTTCGCACGATGCAGCGGCCGAGCGCGACGCGCTGCTGCTGGCCGCCGGACAATTGTTTCGGCTTGCGCTGCAACAGTTCGTGCAGCCCGAGCATGCCGGCAGCGCGGTCGATCGCCGCCTTGATCTCGGCCTCCGCCGTTTTCTTGTTGCGCAGGCCGAAGGCCAGATTGTCGTAGACGCTCATATGCTGGTAGAGCGCGTAGTTCTGGAACACCATGGCGATGTCGCGGTCGCGCGGCGGCAGATTGTTCACCAGCCGGTCGCCGATGCGGATGTCGCCGCTGGTAATGTCCTCCAGCCCCGCAATCATGCGCAGCGTCGTCGACTTGCCGCAACCGGACGGGCCGACCAGCGCCACGAACTCCTTGTCGGCGATCTCGAGATCGACGTCCTTTACGGCGTGGAACAGCGAGCCATAATGCTTGTTGAGCTTGCTGAGTGTGATCGCTGCCATTTACCCGCCGTACCTGAACTTGAAGTTGACCCAAAACAATCCCGCCGCGACGTGCCGCGGCGGGATGTTTGCTTTCGACTATTGCGCGGCCTTGCTGACCAGCGGCGCACCCTCGGCCAGCACCTTCGCGATATCCTCGCGCTTGCCGGTGACGGCTTTGGTGACGGTGTCGTTGAACGCCTTGTGCACGGCGGGCCATTGCGGGAAGTAATAGGCTCCGCGCACCTTGTCCGGCGAATCCAGCACCGATTCCTTCAACAACTTCATGAACGAATCTTCCGCTGCTATTTCCGGCCAGAACTCGGTGTTGGGCGGCGGCGCGCCGGTCGCCTTGAACAGCTTCTTCTGGCCTTCCTTGTCGAGCATCATGGCTTCCAGCATCTGCTTGGCGAGCTTCTTGCGCTCCGGCGCGATCGACTTCGGGATCGCCCAGCCCCAGATATCGTCCCAGGCGAACGGCCTGGCCCGGTTGGGACCGAGCGGGAAGCGCGTGGCGGCCACCTTGCCGGCGATTTTCGACTTGGCCGGATCGTTGAACGTGCCCCACCACAGCGAGTCCGCCACGGTGAATGCGGCATCGCCCGACATGAATACGGCGTTGCTTTCGTTGCGGTCGTAGGCCGGCATGCCGCGCGGCACGATCTTGTGGGTGTTGATCGCATCCCACCAATATTCGACGGTCTGCTGCATGCACGGCTCGGTCATGCTGGATTTCCAGCCGGCCGCGGCGAGCTTCGCATTGTCGCGCTCATAGGGCGGCAGCAGCACGTCGCAATTGTTGCCCCACATCGACCAGAACCAGCTGAACCAGCTGTTGTTCATCGACATGCCGCCGACATAGCCGAACTTGACCTTGCCGTCCGCCTGCAGCTTCTTGCTCGAGGTGACGAGTTCTGCCAGCGTCTTCGGCACTTCCTCTGGCTTCACGAGGTCAGAGCGGTAGAAGAACACGCTGAAGGTCTGTCCCATCGGCACGACGGTGTTCTGGCCTTGCGCGTTGGCGAACACCACCGGCGCCATACTCCACTTGTCGGCAAATTTGTTCGCCGCGACGTCGTCGGTCGGCTCCAGCAAATGCGCCCAAGTCTGCCCCCAATCGTCATTGTGCCAGATCACGTCGTACTGATCCGAGTTCGAGGTCAACGATGCCGTCATCTTCTCGACATAGACGCCGTAGGAATTCGGCACCTTGACGATCTTGACGCCATTCTTGGCGCCCCAGGCCTCGAACATCGCAATCGAGGCATCCTGGATCGGGCTCGGCTGGTAGCCGATCCGCAGCTCCTTCACCTGTGCGGCGGCACTACCCGTCGCAGCCACCAAGGCCGCGGTCGCCGCCACGAACCATCTCGCCAGTCCCTGCATAGCCTCTCCTCCTGTTTTTCCTTGCCTAGATCCTCAAACCCCTGATGACGTATTTCTGGCCGAACAATGCGATCAGGAAGGCCGGCACCAGCGCCATCACGGCGGTCGCAGCCATCAGATTCCAGCGCAGTCCCATCTCGGTGACGAACTGCGCCATCACCACCGTGATCATCGGCACGCGGTTGCCGGTCAGGATCAGCGCGAACAAAAACTCGTTCCAGGTGAACAGCCAGCACAGCACCGCGAGCGCCGAGATCGCCGGCAGCGCCGAGGGCACCGCGACGCGGATGAAGGCTCCCCATCGCGTGCAGCCGTCGATCATCGCGGCGTATTCCATCGACGGGTCGATGCCGTCGAAAAAGCCCTTCATCAGCCACGAGAAGAAGCAGATATGCACCGCGACATGGGGCAGCAGCAGTCCGGTATAGGTGTCGTAGATACCCCAGCTTTGCGTCACGAAGTACAGCGGAAGCACCCAGGAGATATAGGGCACGCAGCGGAACACATAGATCGTTCCAAACCAGATCCGCGAGGCCGGCCCGGTGAACCGCGACAGCATGTAGCCGCTCGAGACCGTCACCAGCAGCGAGAACACGGTCGCCAGCGTCGAGATCAGCGCGCTGTTGAGGAAGGCCCCGACGATCCGGTCGTCGCTCAGCACCTCGGCGAAGCTGCCGAGCGTAAATTCAGTGCCGCGATGAACGTAATAGACGCCGGATTCGGGCCGCAGCGAGGTCAGGATCAGCCACAGCACCGGAAACGCGAACGCGAAGCAGATGCCAAACAGCGCCAGCGCGAACAGCGTCTTGCGGCCCATGGGCGGCAGCCACGGCAGGAATTCGGAGCGCTTCACCATGGGCATCGGGTCAGGCCTTTGCGATGCGGTCGACGAGGCGGTAGAGCACCACGCCGATCACGAGGATGATGAGCCCGCCGATAATCGCCGCCGCCGACCCACGGCCGAGATCGAGGTTGAGGAAGGCGTGCACATAGGCATAGAGGCTGAACAGCTCGGTTGAGCGGCCCGGCCCGCCGCCGGTCAGCGTCCACACGATATCGAAGGTGCGGAAGGCGTCGATGGCGCGGATCACCACGCACACCACGATCACCGGGCGCAGCATCGGCAGCGTCAGGAAACGGAACACGCGCCAGGTGGTGGTGCCGTCGATCGCGGCGGCCTCGAACGGCTCCTTCGGCAGGCTCTGCAGGCCCGCCAGCAGCAGCAGCGTGAACCACGGCGTCCACAGCCAGATGTCGGTCAGAAGGATGATGCCGAAGGCGCTCCAGCGCTGCACCAGCCATGGCTGGCCGTCGAGCCCGATCGCTTCCAGCACCACGTTGACGATGCCGAACTGGTCGTTGAAGATCCAGCGGATCATGATCGCGGCGACGACCGGCGCCACCATCAGCGGCACCAGCAGGATCGTCTGCACCAGCTTTTGCCCACGAAACGGACGATTGAGCAGCAGCGCGAGCGCCAGCCCCGCCACCAGCGCCCCGGCGACGCTGAGCACCATGAACAGGAAGGTGTTCGGCAGCACCACGTAGAGAAATGCCGGATCCGATATCACGGCCACATAGTGGTCGAAGCCGATCCAGGTCTTTTTGGGATTGTAGAGCGCCCAGTCGCGAAAGCTGGCGTTGGCGCCGATCACGATCGGCACGACCTGAAACAGCAGCAACAACAGCGCAGCCGGCGCGATCAGAAGCAGCACGAACCGCTGTTGCTCGCCGAACATGGGACGCCGCGATGCCGACAAGCCCGTTTTCCCCATTTGAGCGTCAAGCCGTCACGACTCTTGCGGCCGGTACGTGCGTGAAGCCTGTATTTTCAGGGAGTATGGGCGGGGCGTCGAAGGCTAGTCAATCCGGATTGTGCAAGGGCACAATCGGATTGGTGCGGAGAGCACAATCGGATTGTGCGAGAGGCAAAGTCAGCGCCGGACGCTCATGCAAAACGTCAACTTGAGGTTCTCCAAAAAGCAAAACGCACCGGACCCGGAAAACCGGGGCCGATGCGCTTTCAGCAGGGCTTACTGCCTTGCCAGTTCATTGTCCGCTCTTTGGTCGCCGGTCTTCTCGATCATGATCCGACACGTCGGATCATGATCTGGCCGGCTTGACCGCGAGCGGAAAAGAAATTCTCAGAGCCGATAGAGGATCTGGTCGGTCCAGAACCGCTCGAGCCGGTGCAGCGACTTGTTCAGCGTCGCGAACTCTTCGTTCGAGATGCCGCCGACCTGCTCCACCGTCTTGACGTGCTTCTGGTAGAGCGCATCGACGATCTTGCGGATTTCCTGGCCCTGCGCGGTCAAGCGAATGCGGACCGACCGGCGATCAACGCGCGAGCGCTGGTGATCGAGGAAGCCGAGCTCGACGAGCTTCTTCAGGTTATAGGAGACGTTGGAGCCGAGGTAGTAACCGCGCGTGCGCAGCTCGCCCGCGGTCAGCTCCTTGTCGCCGATGTTATAGAGCAGCAATGCCTGCACCGAATTGATGTCGGCGCGGCCGCGGCGATCGAATTCGTCCTTGATGACGTCGAGTAGCCGGCGGTGAAGCCGCTCCACCAAAGTCAAAGCTTCCAGATAGAGCGGCTGCACCGGAGCTTGACCGGCAGAGCGTTCAGCGGTTTCCACCGCCGTTGCAACGGCTTTGATCATGACACTTCCCCTGTCGTCGTTTTTCGACTTATTTCGACGAAACTTCTGTCCCGCCTGATAGGTTCAACTTAAGGGGGCGGTTTGAAGATCCGCTTAAATAAGAGAATAAAGAGATCATGAATTTAAGACAGTGAATCGTCGATTAAGCCCATGGATAAAGGGCTTTTCGCAACCCTTCATTGACGGTGAAGGCCGCCTGTTCACGCTTCGTCTGCATGCCCTGTCACATTCGGAAACAGGTGCGCCTGAAATCGAAACGCTCGCGTAACAGGTGTGGTCGAACCCTTTACGGCCCTTAACGGTGACTGAAACGTTACCGGAAAAATTTTTGAAAATTGTACGGGATCGCGACGCGGTTTCTGCACGTGAATGGATTATGGCAAGAAACTGACAGGTTGCGCTTCTCTTCTTCTCCTTCTCCCCGCGCTTGCAGGGAGAAGGTCGGGATGAGGGGCTCTATCCACGCATCCGACTCGCGGTGAGACCCCTCGCACCGGAGCAAGCCCCCTACGGCGGACGTTCGCGCGCGGCCATCCAGGCGAGCGCCAGATACGCCGCCAGCATCATGGCTTCGAATCCCACGACTGTGAGGCTGCCGCCATAGATGCCCGGAAACATCAGTTCGATCACCGCCATCGACACGACGGTGGTGAGCCACACCACCGCGCCCCAGGGCGTCGCGAGCCACAGCCCGACGGCGGCGACGAGTTCGATCACGGCGAAATAGACGGTCGCGGTCTGCCAGGCCATCGACTGGTTCTCGAACGCCTCTTCCTCGCCGCCGATGAATCCCGTCACCTGCGCCCAGTGGTACAGGCCCTTCAGGATCGAGATAACCGCCATGATGCGCAGGAACAGCACCAGCCGCCGCGTCCAGACATTCTCGTCGGGCTCGATCCGCTCCGACGACATTGCCGCCATCGACATCGCGTTGTCCCTACCCTTGTCCCGCCCCTGATCGCGCGCCGAAGTATCAGACATGGAAGCTGACCTCGGAATCGGGGCTCAACGCGGGCTGGAATGTCCTCATGGCCCATGTCTTGGCCCGCCGGGACGGTAAAATCAATTGCCGATGAGACAGATCAAGGCGCGGTGACGGGACACCTTCAAGGTGCTAGAACTGGAACAAATCAAAACTGACCCGCGCCTTCAGGAGCACACATCACATGGCGATCAAATTCGGGCGTCCGATCGAAATGCGCGACGCGACGCGGCGGCAGACCGCCCTCGCCTCGACCCCGCTCGATCTGGCCATCCGCCCCCGCCGCAACCGCAAGGCGGAATGGGCGCGGCGGCTGGTGCGCGAAAACGTGCTGACCACGGATGATCTGATCTGGCCGATGTTCGTGGTCGACGGAAACAATGCGCGTACGCCCGTCACCTCGATGCCCGGCGTCGACCGCCTTACCGTCGATCAGGCGGTGCGCGACGCCGAGCGCGCGATGAAGCTCAATATCCCCTGCATCGCGTTGTTCCCCTATACCGAGCCGTCCCTGCGCGACGAGATCGGTTCCGAAGCGCTCAACCCGAACAATCTGGTCTGCCAGTCGGTGCGTGCGATCAAGAAGGAGTTTCCTGAGCTCGGCGTGCTCTGCGACGTGGCGCTGGATCCCTTCACCAGCCACGGCCATGACGGGTTGATCGAGGACGGCAAGATCCTCAACGACGAAACGGTGGCGGTGCTGGTGCGGCAGGCGCTGGTGCAGGCGGAAGCCGGCTGCGACGTCATTGCGCCCTCCGACATGATGGACGGCCGCGTCGGCGCGATCCGCAAGGCGCTGGACGACGCAGGTTTTCTCGACGTGCAGATCATGTCCTACGCGGCGAAATACGCGTCCGCCTTCTACGGCCCGTTCCGCGACGCCATTGGTTCGGCAAAGACGCTGACCGGCGACAAGCGCACCTACCAGATGGACAGCGCCAATTCCGACGAAGCGTTGCGCGAGGTCGAACTCGACATCGCCGAGGGCGCCGACATGGTGATGGTGAAACCCGGCATGCCCTATCTCGACGTGGTGCGGCGCGTGAAGGACACGTTTTCGATGCCGACCTTCGTCTACCAGGTGTCCGGCGAATACGCGATGATTGCGGCAGCCAGCAGCAAGGGCTGGATCGACGGCGACCGCGCGATGATGGAAAGCCTGCTCGGCTTCAAGCGCGCCGGCGCGGATGGGATCTTGACCTATTTCGCGCCGAAGGCCGCGGAGAGACTGAAGGCGGTGGGGTAGGTCTCTGCCGTCTCCACGTCATTGCGAGCGAAGCGAAGCAATCCATCGTGCGGCAGATCGGATAGATGGATCGCTTCGTCGCTGACGCTCCCTTGCGCAAACGCTTCGCGTTTGTCGCAGGCAATGACGGGGTGAAAGTCGGGCGTTCCCCCACCCGCAATATTGCGGCGCGTTAATGGTCACAGGCCCTTGGCGAGCGCGCGGCCGGTTCCCATGTCACGGGTCGGGAATATCGGCCTGGAGGACGGACCATGTCTTATAGCGGCTCTGGCAATACTGGCGGCGCTTCAAATGCCGGCGGCGCCTGGCGGAACGACGGTGGGGTGCCACCGCATGCGTTCGATCCCGATTTGCAGCCGGAACTGTTTCGCGGCGTGCTGACGCGGCGGGTGTTTGCGTTCCTGATCGACCTCGTCGTGCTGTCTATCCCAGTGATCCTTGGCTACATCTTCATTTTCGTGTTCGGCGTGGTCACGCTCGGGCTCGGCTGGATGCTGTTCTGGCTGGCGTGGCCGGCCACGATCGTGTGGGCGATCGTCTATTACGGTGCCTCGATCGGCGGTCCCCACTCGGCCACCATGGGCATGCGCGCGATGGATCTGGAACTGCGCACCTGGTACGGCGCACCGGGCTATTTCGTGCTCGGCGCCTGCCATGCCGTGCTGTACTGGGTCTCGATCTCGTTCCTGACGCCGCTGGTGCTGCTGGTCGGCTTGTTCACCAGCCGCCGCCGGCTACTGCACGACATCATCCTGGGAACCGTGGTGATCAACAGCTCGGTTCGCACCCAGGTAGCGCCTTCGGCACGCAGCAGCTACTGAGCGAGCAGCAAACTGTAATTGACCGTCAGCCCTCGGGGCGCGATGTTAGAGCCGGTCGGGCCTGGAAATGAAATCAGGGCCGGGCCGGCGCTTTTTCGTTTTGAGGCGTTTTCTTAACGGGAAAGCGCTATGATTGATTTGTTTCGGAGGCCTGACGACCCGACGTGACCCAACACTCGCGTGACACCCCGCAATTCTACCTGACGGCGCCCTCGCCCTGCCCCTATTTGCCGGGCCGGCACGAGCGCAAGGTGTTCACGCATCTGGTCGGCGACAAGGCCGGCGACCTCAACGACCTGCTGACCCATGGCGGCTTCCGCCGCAGCCAGTCGATCGCCTACCGCCCGGCCTGCGACCAGTGCCGCGCCTGCGTTTCCGTGCGCGTCGTCGCCAACGAATTCCGTCCCTCGCGCAATTTCAAGAAAGTCCTGGCGCGCAATTCCGACATCGTCGGCGAACAGCGCAGCGCCGTGCCGACGTCGGAGCAATATTCGGTGTTCCGCGCCTATCTCGACAGACGGCATCGCCACGGCGGCATGGCCGACATGACGGTGCTCGACTACGCGATGATGGTGGAGGACAGCCATGTCGAGACCCGCATCATCGAATACCGCAAGCGCGGCGTCGATACCGGCATCACCGGGCGCGGCGAGGAACTGATCGCGGTGGCGCTGACGGATGTGCTCAGCGACGGGCTGTCGATGGTGTATTCGTTCTTCGAGCCGTCGCAGGAGAGCCGCTCGCTCGGCACCTTCATGATCCTCGATCACATCACCCGCGCGCGCAGACTGGGGCTGCCTTACGTCTATCTCGGCTACTGGATCGAAGGCTCCAAGAAGATGGACTACAAGGGCCGCTTCCTGCCGCAGCAGCGGCTGGCGCCATCAGGATGGCTGCGAGTGGACGCATCGGGTGAAATGCTGTCCGAGCCGCAGGATTGAGGAATTCTCGTAGCCCGGATGGAGCGCAGCGAAATCCGGGGCCGCTAGCCAAGAATCCCGGATTGCGCTGCGCTCCATCCGGGCTACGAACCTACCTCACCCGAAAAACGTCTCGAACAGCAGCTTCACGTTCAGCGCGACGATCACCCCCGCGACGATCCAGGCAACGGCCGCCACCGAACGCGAGATTACAAAATCGCCCATCTTGCGGCGGTCGGAAACGAACTTCACCAGCGGGATCACCGCGAACGGCAATTGCATCGACAGCACGACCTGGCTGAAAACCAAAAGCTGGCTGGTGCCGCGCTCGCCATAGATCGCGGTGACGATCACGACGGGAACGATGGCGACGCCACGCGTCAGCAGCCGCCGCGCCCAGCTCGGCAGGCGCAGGTGCAAAAAGCCTTCCATCACGATCTGGCCGGCCAGCGTCGCCGTCACCGTCGAGTTGAGACCGGAGGCGAGCAGCGCGACCGCAAACAAGGTCGAGGCTATCCCGAGACCCAGCAGCGGCGACAGCAGTTCAAACGCCTGGCCGATCTCGGCGACCTCGGTCCGGCCGGTCGCATGGAAGGTCGCGGCGGCGACGATCAGGATCGCGGCATTGATGGACAGCGCCAGCATCAGCGCGACGGTCGAATCCGTGGTCGCCCATTTGATCGCCTCGCGGCGGCCTTCGTTCGTGCGCTCATAGGCGCGGGTCTGCACGATCGAGGAGTGCAGATAGAGATTATGCGGCATCACGGTGGCGCCGATGATGCCGATGGCGATGTAGAGCATCTCCGGATTGGTGACGATCTCGGTCGACGGCATAAAGCCCTTCAAGACCGCGGCCACCGGCGGCGCCGCGGCCGTGATCTGGATCGCAAAGCAGACCGCGATCACGATCAACAGCGAGATGACGAAGGCTTCGAGGAAGCGAAAGCCCTTGTTCATCAACAGCAGCAACAGGAAGGCATCGAGCGCGGTGATCAGCGCACCGCCGATCAGGGGGATGCCGAACAGAAGTTTTAGCGCGATCGCGGTGCCGATCACTTCCGCCAGGTCGCAGGCGATGATCGCGGCCTCGCAGGCCACCCAGAGCAGGAAGTTGACAGGCCGGGAAAAGCTGGCGCGGCAGGCCTGGGCGAGATCGCGGTTGGTGACGATGCCAAGCCGCGCGGCGAGCGCCTGCAAGAGGATCGCCATCAGGTTCGACAGCAGGATCACCGACAGCAGCGTGTAACCGAACTTCGAACCGCCCGCGAGGTCGGTGGCCCAGTTGCCGGGATCCATGTAGCCGACCGAAACTAGGTAACCCGGGCCAAGAAACGCGAGCAGACGTCGAACCCAATGCCCGCCAAAGGGCACCAAGATGGAGGAGTTGACCTCGGGCAGACTCAGCTGGGTGCCAGCGGCAGCGTCAGCGCGCCAGCCGTCCTCATTCGGAGCGGTCCCAGTCGGGGTCGCCGGGCTCAATTCGGTGGTTCGTGCATCCATCTCAACCAGATGGGTGAGATAGATTTTATTGCAACTCATTTGCAACTGCATCTAGCGATCACGAAAATGATACCGGCGCCCTGACTGGTAAAGTACTGAAGAAGTGCTTTATGATAATCGCATGATCAAACTGCCGCATGAATCCCCCGGCGCCACGCTGCGCTATGCGCTCCACCCCGACGCGACGGCCATCGCCGCGATCGAAGAAACCTTTGCCGCGTATGAGCGCATGATGGCGATTCTCGCGGAGGTTGCCCCCGTCGGCGCCAACCTCGTCGCGCTTCACGCCCAGGCTTACGAAAAGATTCGTGCCGAGACCGGCCTGCCGGCCCGCCTGGTGACGCTCGGTTTGCGCGACCGCGCCAACTACGTGGCGGGCGCCGCGCCGCGCCGCATCCCGCTCGATGACAAACTGTTCGCAATCAAGGGACCAACTTCACTGACGATTAGCACTGTCCGCGGCCGCATCTTGGTGCCGTTCGAAATACCCGGCTATCTTGCCGGCTGGGAAAGTCCCTTCCCGGCTCACCTGGTCTCGGACGGCCGCGCTTACGAAATCCACATCGCCGTCAAATCGAAATCCACAGCACCGGAGGAGAAGACCATGGTTCACGAGGGTATCCTTGCACGTATGGGCAGACTTCTTGCCGCCATCGCCAGCGAGACCATCGACAATGCCGAGAACAGCAACAAGGTCGCGCTGGTCAAGCAGGCGATCCGCGAGATCGACGCTGGCGCCGATGAGGCGCGCCATGCGCTTGGCAAGTCGCGCGCCGAGGAATTCCGCCTCAAGCGTCGGCGCGAGGAGCTCGATGCCGAAATCGCCGGGTTGACCGACAAGATTCGTCTCGCAGTTGCGGAAAGCCGCGAGGATCTCGCGCGCGCCGGCGTTGCACGGCAAATTGATTTGGAATCGCAAGGCACTGCACTCGAACGCGCGATGGATTTCATCGAGCTCGAAATCGAGGAGCAGACCAAGGCCTTACAGGCGATGCTTGGCGCGCGGCGTGAAGCCGAAACCCGTCTCGCCGATCTCGAAGCGAGCCTCGAAAAGCATTCGCCGCAGGAAACCGGACGCGCGGCTGGCGCGACTAAAACAGTGAGTCCCGATCGGGCAATGGCGGCGATCGCACGCGTCACCGGCGTGCCGGCGGCCGGCGTGCCCGGCGACAAGGAACTCGACGAACTCGACCGGTTGCACCGCGAAAAGGAAATCGCGGCCCGCCTTGAAAGGATCAAGTCGCAGCAATGAGTGCCCTGACCGACATCCTGCTGGCGCCGGACGTGCGGCCCTTCGCCGCGGCTGCCGCGATCATGGTGGCGCTCGGCGGCATCGAATTGCTGGCAACGCTGGTCGGCTTCTCGATCAGCGAACTGGTCGGCAAGGAAGTCACCGTCGAGGCCGACCACGGCAACGGCCTCGGCGGCCTGTTCCTGTGGATCAACGCCGGACGTCTTCCGCTGTTGATCCTGATCATCCTCGCGCTCGGTGTGTTCTCGATCGCGGGATTCTTCCTGCAAGGCCTCGCGCACGGTGTGGGGCTCTCGGTACCGGTCTCGATCGCCGCGCTTGCCGCCGCAGCCTTGAGTCTCCCCGTCATCCGGGTCACCAGCCGCGGCATCGCCCGCATCATCCCGCGCGACGAGACCTATGCCGTGGACGAGGCCGATTTCATCGGTCACGTCGCCGAAGTTTCGATCGGGCCGCTCGACCAGGGGCTGCCCGGCCGCGTCCGTCTCAAGGATGTCTTCGGCAACTGGCATTCTCTGGTGGCACGCGCCAGCCCCGAGTCCACGCCGCTTCCGGTCGGCGCCAGCGTGTTGCTGGTCGACCGTGACGCCAAGAGCTTTATCGCCATTTCCGCACCCGCCGACCTCATTGCGCAACAACGATCAGACAGGGCTTAACACATGTGGGAACTTGCAGTACCCGTCGCTATTGGCGTCATTGCCATTCTTGTTATTGGTCTCCTGCTTGCCAAACTCTACCGCCGTTCGACGCGTGACGAAGCCTATGTCCGCACCGGCCTCGGCGGCCAGAAAGTCGTCCTCGACGGCGGTTCGCTCGTCCTTCCGGTTTTCCACTCGACCGCCGCGGTCAACCTGAAGACGCTGCGGCTCGAGGTCGCTCGCGGCGGCCCGGATTCGCTGATCACCAAGGATCGCATGCGCGTCGATATCGGCGCCGAATTCTACGTGCGCGTCAAACCCGACGCTTCGTCGATCGCGCTCGCCGCGCAGACGCTGGGCAGCCGCACCAACAATGCCGGCGAACTGCGCGAGCTGATCGAGGCCAAATTCGTCGACGGCCTTCGTTCGGTGGCCGCTACCATGAACCTCGAAGAGCTGCAGGAGCAGCGGGCGACCTTCGTCAAGTCGGTGCAGGAGGCGGTCGGCGCCGACATCCAGAACAACGGCCTCGAGCTCGAGTCAGTGTCGCTGACGCGGCTCGACCAGAGCGACATCAAGCATTTCAATCCTAGCAATTTCTTCGACGCCCACGGTCTGACGACGCTGACCAAGATCACCAGGGAACGCGAACAGGAACGCAACCAGATCGTCCGCACCACCGAGGTCAACATCGCGCAGCAGGACCTCGTCGCCCGCCAAACCACGCTGACGATCGAAGCCACCAAGCGCGAGGCGGAACTGGCGCAGCAGCGCGACATCGCCAACAAGACCGCCGCGATGCGCGCGCAGACCGCACAGGTCGAGCAGACCGCACTGCAGAACGAAGCTGAATACCGTATCCAGCAGGAACTGGCGGTCGCCAACAAGCAGACCGAAGCCAATCAGGCCCGCGACACCAGAAAGATCGAGGCCGACCTCGCGGTGAAACGGCGGAATACCGAAATGGAGCGCGACCTGCAGATCGTCGCCCAGGAAAGCGCGATCGCGGTTGCGACCAAGAGCAAGGAGCAATCCGAGGCGCAAACCGTCGCCGAGACGGCGCGCGCGCTTGCGATTGCGGCCGAGGAAAAGGTCACCACCGCAAAAGCCGTCGAAATCGCCGAACGCGACAAGATCATCAACGTGATCGCGGCGCGCAAGGCCGCCGAAACCGAGGCGATGCCGATCACCGTGATGGCGGAAGCCGAAAACCAGGCCGCGACCAACAAGGCGGAAGCCATCACCATGCTGGCCAAGGCCGACGCCGATGCGGCGATCACCCGCGCCACCGGCGTCAAGTCGCTCGGCCAGGCCGAGGCCGAAGTGGCGGCGTTGAAGGCGGAAGCCCGCAACAAACTCTCCGCGGAGATGATCGAGTACGATATCAATCTCGCCCGCATCAACATCATCCCGAATGCGCTGGCCGAAGCGGTCAAGCCGATCGAGAAGATTTCGGACATCCGGATCTTCGACACCGGTGGCATGCTCGGCCGCGGCGGCGGCAATGGCGCCATGAATGGCCACGGTAACGGCCTTGGCCTCGGCGACGGCCTTGCGGCGCAGTTGCTGTCGGTCTCGGCCTTCAAGCCGATCATCGACAAGATCCTCGCCGAGGGCGGCTTCGCCGCCGGCCCTGACGCGCTGACCACCCTGACCAATGCGCTGGCCGCGCAGCAACTGGCGGCTCCCGCCGAGCCGCTCGCTATAGAGGATGCAGATGAAGTGGTGACGCCGCCCGCCACCATCTCCGGTACGGGCAAGGCGACGCTCGGCCCCAAATCGTAGTCGAACGGCGGCGACGCCGTTCAAAATCGAAATCAAATGAGGCCTGCCGCGGCGACGCGGCGGGCTTTTTCTTGGCGTCTCTCTTGGGCCTTGTCAGGAGACAGGTGGGTTTGCAGGCGGGCTTTGGCCGTCGTGTGGTTCCTTATTGCAAATGCCTCTCATTAGTGACACTAATTGCAACTAATTCGCAATTGCAACTGAGGGGAGCGGTCGAATGCGCCAGTTCAAGCGGACTTGGGCAAACCAAGACAGAGACCATGACGATTTTCACTTCGGCGATTTTTTCGGCCATTCGCACCGGCCGCATGAGTCTCATGGCTCGCATGGCCATCACGGTTCGCCGTGCCAACCGGGTCCGCAGCCGGTAAAAATCGAATACCGCAGCTTCGACGGCTCGCAGAACAATCAATCCGATGCCACCCTCAACGCTGCCGGCACCGAATTCGGACGTATCGGCGAGGCGCATTTTGCCGACGGCATCTCCGTCCCGCTCGGCGGCAACAATCCGCGCACCATCAGCAATCTTGTGGTCGGCGCCGGCGATCCTGATGTGGCGAACCCGGAAGGTGTCTCCGCCTTCATGTACGCTTGGGGCCAGTTCATCGATCACGACATGACGCTGACCCGGACCGACGGCGTTAGCGACATCAGCGTCGTGGTTCCCGAGGGCGATCCCGTGCTTCCCGCCGGCACCATTATTCCGATCACCCGCGCGGTCATCGATCCCACGACTGGCGCGGGCACATCCAATCCAGCCATGGCGGTCAATTCCAATACCGCCTGGCTAGACGCCTCGATGGTCTATGGGTCCAGTGCGGCGACCGCCGCCAGCCTGCGCACCGCCGACGGCCACATGCTGACGTCGCAGGGCAACAACCTGCCGATCGTCAATGGCATGGTCGTGGCCGGCGACGCCCGCGCAGCAGAGAATCCGGCGCTCACCGCGCTGCAAACGCTATTCGTGCGCGAACACAACTATCAGGTCGACAAACTGCACCTCGAGCATCCGAACTGGAGCGGCGACCAGCTCTACAATCACGCCCGCGCTATCGTGACGGCGGAAATCGCCAACATCACCTATTCGGAGTTCCTGCCAAACCTCGTCGGCAAGAACGCGCTCACGCCCTATGACGGCTATGACCCCAGTGTCGATCCCCACCTGTCGCTGGAATTCGTCGCCGCGGCGTTTCGCTTCGGACATTCGATCGTGTCGGGCGAAACCGAAGGCCTTGCGGAAAACGGCGAAGTCATCGCCGGCTCCGAGGAAGACCTGAAGGACGTATTCTTCCAGCCGGCGGCAAACTTCAACGACAATGGCGGCGCCGATGGGCAATTGCGCCACCTGGCCGCCGATCCATCACAAGCACTCGACGCGCGCATCGTCGACGACTTGCGCAATTTTCTTTTCGACCCACCGGTGTCGCTGGATCTCGCCGCGATCAATATCCAGCGCGCGCGCGACCTTGGCCTCGGCACGCTCAACCAGACCCGCGAAGCGCTCGGCCTCGACCCCTACACGGATTTCAGCCAGATCACGAGCGACCCGGAGACGCTGGCCGGACTGAAAGCGGCTTACGGCAATGTCAACAATGTCGGCCTGTGGACCGGCGGCCTGTCGGAAAATCATGTCCCTGGCGCGCTTGTCGGCGAAACCTTCCAGGCCATCCTAACGATGCAGTTCGAGGCGTTGCGCGATGGCGACCGGTTCTGGTTCGAGAATCAGGGGTTCGATTCCAGGACCTTGTCCGAGATCAAGGGCACCACGCTGGCAGATATCATCCTGCGCAATACCGACACCAAGCATATCCAGGACGATGTCTTTGTCACCTATACGAGGCATACCGGCCTTGCCGGCGGCGTGGAGTCGGAAGATCCCGAAGCCCGCCAGATCGTCATCGGCGCCAATGGCAACGACACGTTGATCGGCGGTCCGCAGGGCGATTATCTATTCGCCGGAACCGGCAAGCAGACGATGACGGGGAATGACGGCGCTGACCGATTCGTGTTTGACTTCGGATCCACCAAAGCTGAGATCACCGACTTCGATCCCGGCATCGACATGCTGGTGTTTGAGAACGCCGGCCGTCTGGACTTTTGCGATGTGAAAATCTGGGGCGGCCATGGAAACACGGTGGTCCAGGTCGGTGACGACCGGATCGAACTGACCGGCGTGCGGCCTCATGAACTCACAAAGCACGATTTCCTATTCGACATTTGATGCGAATCCGTCAGCAGGAAGCACGTGCCGGATAAAGCACACGTGCCGGATAAAGCCCGGCATGACGGAAGGTGAAACACCTCCACACGTTTCGCGTGTGGAGGTTTTTTGTTTGCAAAAAGCTTGTCGGGAAACGG
Source organism: Bradyrhizobium sp. AZCC 1610 (assembly GCF_036924515.1). Taxonomy (NCBI): domain Bacteria; kingdom Pseudomonadati; phylum Pseudomonadota; class Alphaproteobacteria; order Hyphomicrobiales; family Nitrobacteraceae; genus Bradyrhizobium; species Bradyrhizobium sp. AZCC 1610. Next base: position 3,715,657 of record NZ_JAZHRR010000001.1, read on the forward strand.
GTGGGTTGGATCGTCCTCAAGCCAGACAATGAGGTGAAAATCGAATCGCTTCAGGAAATCCAGCCATGTCAGCCGATGCGACTCCTCGCCTGCCCGCAACCTTCAACCGCCTGGCCTGGTCCAACCTCGCCGCGCAGTCGGCCGAACAGATCGCGCTGGCCGCAGCCCCGATCGTTGCGGTGCTGCTGCTCGGCGTCGGCGAAGGCCAGACCGGCCTGCTGCAGACCGCGCTGACGTTGCCCTTCATCCTGTTCGCGATCCCGGCAGGTCTGCTCGCCGACCGCATCTCGCGGCGCTGGGTGATGGCGGGCTCCGAGGCGCTGCGGGCCGCGGCGTTGGCCGGCATTCTGCTGCTGATCTGGCTGGGCCAAATGACGCTGCCGCTGCTCTCGTTACTCGGCTTCATCGCAGTCTGCGGAACGGTCGCTTACAGCGTCGCCGCGCCCGCTTTGGTGCCGTCGCTGGTGACGTCGGAACAATTACCTGCGGCGAACGCGCGGATTGAACTCGCGCGCACGATCGCATTCGCCAGCGGTCCGGCGCTCGGCGGCGTGCTGGTCGGATGGGTCGGCGCCGCGCCCGCCTTCGGATTTGCCGCGGCGTTGTCCGTGATCGCAGTCGTGCTGCTGTCGGGCATCTATGAGCCGGCGCGCGCGCCCGCGCCGCGGCGTCATCCGCTGCAGGAAATCAGGGAAGGCGCCGCGTTCGTGCTGCATCACCCGCTGCTGCGGCCGGTGTTCATCACGCAGTTCATCTTCAACACGGCGTCGTTCCTGCTGCTCGCCGTGTTCGTGCCCTACGCGGTGCGCCATCTCGGCCTGTCGGCTACCGGCGTCGGCGTGACGCTTGGGATGTATGGCCTCGGCATGGTGGCGGGCGCGCTCGCGGCGACGCGGATAATGAAGCGGCTGACCTTCGGAATCGTCATCGGGCTCGGACCCGTCACCGGCTTCGTCGCCGCGCTGGTGATGGCGCTGACGACCATTGCGCCGACGCCATGGCTGGCGGCCTTAAGCTTCTTCCTCCTCGGCGCCGGTCCGATCCTGTGGGTGATCTCGACCACCACCTTGCGGCAATCGGTGACGCCGCCATCGTTGCTCGGGCGCGTCTCCGCCATCAACATCATGAGCTATGGCGCCCGTCCGCTCGGCTCCGCGCTAGGTGCCATCGTCGGCGGCCTCTACGGCGCAGAGGCATGCCTCTATCTGGCAGCCGCGATCTTCGGCGCCCAGGCGCTGGTGATCCTGCTGTCGCCGGCGGTCTCGCTGGCGCGGCAGCCGGATATGGTGGGGGAGCCGGCAGGCTGTTAGCCGGCTGGTTGGCGCACAACGGGAGCCGTCATTGACGGAGCGAACAGGTGTTTTGTTCCAAAATGTCCTTCGAGGGCAATTACCGCTGTCCGGTTTCTTTTATATGATATATATCATTTCATATAAAAGCGGGAACCCTCATGGCCGACCAAACTGCAGCAATCGATGCCCGCCCTCGTTCGGAAGCTTCCTCCACCGTCCTGCAGATCGCGGTGCTCGCAGGCCTTGCAGCCACAGGCACGCTCGCCACCAACATCCTGCTGCCGTCGCTGCCGCAGATAGCGATTTCGCTAGAGGTTTCGAGTGCGGCGGTCACCGCAGCGATCACGGTCTTCCTCGCGGTGTTCGCGATCGGTCAGCTCGTGGTCGGGCCGATCTCGGACCGCTATGGCCGCCGATGGCCGGTCCTGACCGGATTTGCAATCTTCTTCGCCGGCAGCATCTGGTGCGGCCTCGCCAGTGATTTGCCGAGCCTGCTGATCGGCCGTGTCATCCAGGCGGCCGGCGCCTGTGCCACATCGGTGCTGTCCCGCGCCATCGCCCGCGACCTGTTTTCCGGGCCTGCTCTGGGCCGCGCGATGGCGCTGATCATGATCGCGATGTCGGCAGCGCCGGGCTTTTCGCCGTTGCTCGGCGGTGCGCTCGACCACACTTTCGGCTGGCGCTCCGAATTCGCATTCCTCGCAACTTTCGCCGGGCTCGGCGCCCTCGCCTACGGCATGGTGTTCGGCGAGACCCATCTCGCGACACGCACCCCGCTCGATCCGCGGGCCATCGCAAAGACGTACTTCGCCCTGCTCCGCGACCGCCGCTTCGTGGTGCCGGCAGCGACCGTCAGCCTGATCCTGGGCGCGCTGTTCTCGATTTTTTCGGCCGCGCCCCGCGTGCTGATCGAAGCGATGCATTTTACGCCGATTCAACTCGGCCTGTTCTTTGCGGGCACGGTGCTGATCGTATTCATCGCCGGTATACTCGCGACCCGGCTGGCCCCACGCTATGGGCTCGATCGTTCGATCCGGGGCGGACTGTTCACCGCCGCCACCGGCAGCTTCGCGATGCTGCTGGTCTCGCTATACAACCCCTCTTTCCTGCCATTTCTTGCGGCCATGAGCGTATTCCTGCTCGGCATGGGCATCGTCGGCCCGTTAGGCACGGCGCAGGCGCTTTCCCCGTTCGGCGACAGAGCGGGCGCGGCATCCGCGCTGGTCGGCTTCTGGCAGATGATGACGGCCGCCACCGGCGTCTGGCTCGCGGCGACAATCTCGCATGAAGCGCTGTTCGCGCTCGGCGTGGTGCTGACGGCGTTCTCGCTGCTGGCGGTCGGGCTCTACACGATGCGGACGAAGGCCGGCTAGGGTACGTCAGCCTCTCCATCGACTGAAACTTCGCGTCCAGCCCTGTCGTTACCGCGAAGATTGATCTTCCCGCCGTCAAATCGCAGGGTCCATCCTTGAACCGGGGCACCCGCGCCCAATGCCAAGCGCTGGAACAGGAACGTGCCGTCGTTCAACCAGCTTCCCTTGGTCGCGACGATCCCGGTGGCGGCTGGTTCGCTCTTGCGATAAAGCCCGTCTAACCCGATCGGGCCGGTAAACCTGAGTGACGGCCTTGTTGGATCCCGGTTGTTGAACTCCAGCTCAAAGCGCGGACGCGGATCGGCAAGCGTGAGTGAGAGCGATTTCACGTTCAACGGGTTGCCGGGAAATTTGTAGGTCTTTCCCGAGATGGAAGACGCGATTCCCGACGTTGCGCCAACCTCCGTCGCCTTTTCGGTTGAAATATCGCGGATTGCGCCTGCCAGCAGGTTGGCGCCTGCTGGGTCCGGCGGGAGCGGCGTTTCGGATTTGACCGCGCTGGAAATATGATCAGCAAGTCTGCCTAGCGAACAGAAATTCCTGGCCGTCGTCACCGCGACGATGTCCAGCGCAGGAAAAACCATGATGACCTGGCAATGGTACCCCACCGCCATATAGACCTGCTTGTTGGGCAAGGCCCAAAAGAAGTTGGAGTATCTTAGCTCCGGACTAGACGACGAGTTCATGTTCACGTTGGCACGGCTCGCCTTCTCGACCCAATCCCGTGGAACAAGCGGTTTTCCTTCCCATTCGCCCTGGCGCAAATAGAGATAGCCGATCTTCGCCATGTCGCGAGGATGCAGGGCCAGGCCGTATCCGCCGGTCGAGATGCCCTGGGGATCGCGCCGCCAGTTCCACGCGCTGATCCCCAGGGGACCAAACAGCCTGGCCTTTGCGTAATCGGATGCGCTCATCCCGGTCAGCTTGGTGAGGACGGCGGAAAGCAGGTGCGGATTGCCGCTGTTGTAATTGAAGATGTCGCCGGGCGTGTTCGACATCGGGCGGTCCAGAATAAATTTGACCCAGTCCGGACTACGCTCCATTTCGATCAACGAATCCGGCCGCCCGTTGAGCGGTTCGCTCCAGTCTAGTCCGGAAGTCATGTCCAACAGGCTCTGAACCGTGATCGCCTTCTTTTTATCATCCACATTGGCAATGCTGCGGTCACCGAAGAAGTCCAGCATCTGATGGTTGGCGCTATCCAGCAGGCCGTCCTTGTAGGCGATCGCGGTCAAAGTGCCGATTACCGCTTTGGTAACGGAGTTGGTAATGTGGGGAATATCCGCCGTGTACGGCGCATAAGAGGCATCGAGGACAATCCGCCCATGCCGCACAATCAGCAGACTATCGAAGCTCCGGCTCGTTCCGTACTCGATCAGCTTTGCAAGCGCCGCCGGGTCCATGCCCTGCTCTTCCGGCGTCGATGTTTGCCACTGCGTCGTCGGCCAAGCGGACTCCGATGCGGCTTGGGCGAATGCAGCGGGACCGCAGCACGTTAACCCCACGAGAGCGATTGTGCCGAACACGATCCTCGAAACGGCAAGACCTGGATTACGCATCAGCGCCTCATGTCATGGGGTTGCAACCTAACCGGCCAGATACCGCTCGTACTTGCCGCCAACGACCTCGTCCGCGGCGATATCAGGATCAAGCGTATAAAGATCCTGCGCGCGGCCGATCCCGCGCAGGGCGTAGCGGCCGGTGGACACGAGGTAGTTCCGCCCGGCGGCATCGAGACCTGCGCGAAATGCCGACGACATCAGCAGTTCACGGTCGACCGAGCGGCACATCGAGGCGATGCGGCTCACCTCGTTGACGGCGGGCCCCACCACGGTGAAGTCGAGCCGGTCGTCGCTGCCGATATTGCCGTAGAAAACCTCGCCGACATGCAGCCCGACATGGGCCGAGGTCACGGGCCGGCCCTCGGCCGTGCGGCGGGCAGTGAGCGCCTTCATGTTGCGGCGGAAGCGATGCTCGGCACGCAGCGCGGTGCGCTTGGCCTTCGCCATGTTGTCATCGGTAAACATCGCCAGCACGCCGTCGCCGATCAGCTTCAGCACCTCGCCGCCGGCTTCGTGAATGGCGTCGATCGAGGCCTGCGCGTAATCGTTGAGGAACGGAATGATCTCGCCGGGATCGATGCTTTCGCTGATCGCGGTCGAACCGCGCAGGTCGGAAAACCACAGCACCGTGTTGATGCGCTCGGTGACGCCGCGCGCGATCCGCCCGCGCAGCACCTGCTCGGCGGTGTCGCGCCCGAGATAGACGCGCCCCAGCGTCTTGGTAATGTCGGCCTGCGCCGCAGATTTGATCGCCAGCCCCAGCACCGGCACGAGATCGCGCAGCGCCGCGAGCCCCTGCGCGCCAAACCCCTCGTCGCGCCTTGTCACCCAATAGGAATAGACGCAGTCCATCTGTCCCATGGTGCCGGCCTCGCCGAACTGATGCACATAGGCCACGAGATGCTTGTGGCCCTTCTCGGCGAGTTCATTCACGAACTTGAACCTGTGGGTCCGGCCGTCAGCGAGGTCGATCGGCAGCTCCTGATAGCCGTTTTCAAGCATGTGATAGAAGATCGAACTGCGCCAGGCCTCCGCGGCTTCGCCCTCACTGGTCGAGCCATATTCGAACACGTCGCTTTCGTTGGTCTCGGCGTCGTTCCAGCGAAAGCCGCGCCCCTCGAAAATCGGGTGCAGCGTATCGATGAAGACCATTCCGCGCGACACATGAAGACCTTCGGTGCGGCAGCGCTCGCAGAAGCCGCGGACCAAGTCGTTTTGGGGCAGGCCAGTGAGACCCTGGCTGACCAGCCAGTTCGTCAGGCGCAGACGGGGCGTGAGTTCCATACGGCCATTATGCCGCGCAATCGTGACGGGTGGAAGGCTGCGCCCTTCAACCCCTCGCGCGCGTCACCGCCTCGCCGTCTTCCTTGACGAAGGACTGGACGGGTTGTCGAGCAGATCAAGCACCAGCTCCGACGGCCGGCACAGCCGGACGCCCTTCGGCGTCACCACGATCGGCCAGTTGATCAGGATCGGATGCTGAATCATGAAATCGATCAGCTCGTCGTCGCTCCATTTCGGATCGGCAAGGCTGAGCTCTGCATAGGGCGTGTCCTTTTTGCGCAACAGCTCGCGTGGCGAGATTCCCAATGCCCTGATCAACTCGCCCAGCCGCGCGCGGCTCGGCGGCGTCTTCAGGTATTCGATCACCTCGGGCTCCTCGCCGCTCTGCCGGATCATCGCCAGCGCGTTGCGCGAGGTGCCGCAGGCAGGATTGTGATAGATCGTGATGGTCAAACCTCCGCTTCCTTCTTGATGGCACCGGAAGCACTGACACCATTCTCGTACCAGCTCCTCGACGCCTTCACGAGATAGACGACAGAGAGCATTACGGGCACCTCGACCAGCACGCCGACCACGGTGGCCAATGCCGCCCCTGAATCGAGGCCGAACAAGCTGATAGCTGCGGCAACGGCGAGTTCGAAAAAGTTGCTGGCGCCGATCAGTGCGGCAGGCGCGGCGACGCACCAGGCGACGCCGAAGCGACGGCTCAGCCAATAAGCCAGCCCAGCATTGAGATAGACCTGGATCAGAATGGGCACTGCCAGCAATACGATCACAAGCGGCTGTGCGATGATCTGCTCGCCCTGGAAGCCGAACAACAGCACCAGTGTGGTCAGCAGCGCGACCAAGGACACCGGCTGCAGCACGTGAAGTGTCCGCTGCAATACCTCCGGCCCGGTGGCAAGCAGCGCGCGACGCCATAGTTGCGCAATGATGACGGGTACCACGATATACAATACCACGGAGATCAGCAGTGTTGCCCAAGGCACTGCGATCGAGGCGACACCAAGCAGCAGCCCGACCAGCGGGGCGAAAGCAAACACCATGATGACGTCATTGAGCGCGACCTGGCTCAGCGTGTAATGCGGCTCGCCCTCGCACAGGTTCGACCATACGAACACCATGGCCGTGCAAGGCGCTGCCGCCAGCAGAATGAGGCCGGCGATATAGGATGGAATTTGTGCCGATGGCAGCCATGGCGCGAACAGATGACCGATAAACAGCGAACCCAGCAGCGCCATCGAGAACGGCTTCACCGCCCAGTTGATGAACAGAGTGACGCCAACGCCGCGCCAATGCTCGCGCACCTGGCCGAGCGCGCCGAAGTCGATCTTCAGCAGCATCGGGATGATCATCAACCATACCAGCCCGGCTACCGGCAGGTTGACCCGCGCAATCTCCGCGCTCGCAATGGTCGCGAACAGTCCGGGCAGCAGGTGCCCGAGTGCGACACCCGCGACGATGCACAGCGCCACCCACAACGAGAGATAACGTTCGAACAGGTTCATGAAGGCGACATCCGGGCATGACTAAGAGAAGCGCTCTCTCTCTCTCTCTTGGCTATCTCGCACAGCCGTGACCGTGCGATGACCTCCGATATTGCAGACTCAGCCGACTCGCAAGAAATATGTCTTGATTTCTCGACACGTTGAATTAAAAAATAATGCCAATGGCGCGTATTACGGCGCGCTTTACGCAGGATGTCACCGAACCGTCATTTAATTCGTCGATAAACATGGACACGATGAAGAGACCGCGAGAAACTAATGGAAGCAAATAGTCGCGAAGCAAGCGCCATAGAGGGTTTTGGATCGCTGGCGCAGGCGACCCGCCTTGCCGCGGTACGCCATCTGCTCGCCGTCCATCCGCTAAGCCTGCCCGCCGGTGAAATCGCCCGGCTGTGCGAGGTGCCGCACAACACCATGTCGACGCACCTCGGTATTTTGAGCCGAGCCGGTTTGGTCTCCGTCGAGAAGGACGGCCGCTCGATGAACTATCGGGCAGACGTCGGCGGATTTAGGGGCTTGCTCGAATTTCTCTCTCGGGACTGCTGCAACGGCCGCCCCGAACTCTGCGGCGATGCCTTCGATCTCCCATCCGAAGCAACGGGGAAGTTCATGACGCCTGCGTTCAACGTCCTCTTTCTGTGCACCCAAAATTCGGCCCGCTCGATCATCGCCGAAGCCCTGCTCGAGAAGATCGGCCGTGGCCGCTTCCGCGCCTATTCCGCCGGATCGGAACCGGCCCGAGAACCCGTTCCCGAAGTCATCGACCGGCTGAAGGCTCTTGGACACGACGTGTCCCGCCTGCATTCAAAGTCGTGGGATGAGTTCCGAGGTCCGCAGGCTCCCCGAATGGACTTCATCATCGCGCTCTGCGATGCGCCGAATGGCCAGTTTTGTCCGGACCTCGGCGCCCAGTTCGTCACCGGCGCCTGGCCCCTGCCCGACCCGGCGCAGTTCACGGGGTCGTCCACCGAGCGCACCACGCTTCTGAACGAACTCTACGCCATGATCCGGCGCCGCATCGAAATCTTCACAAGCCTTCCGTTCGACTCGCTGGACCGTATGGCGATCAAGGCTCGACTGGACGAAATCGGCGATACAACGCGCGTTTCCCCTTAAGGAAGTTCTCTATGAAAGTTGGAATCAATGGCATGGGCCGCATGGGCAGGCTCGCGCTGCGTTCGGCGCTTGGCGGCATACATCGTCCGGAAAGCGATCCTCGCGCCGAGAACCGGTTGGAAGTCGTTCATATCAACGAATTGAAGGGTGGAATCGCGGCGACGGCGCATCTGCTCGAATTCGACAGTATTCATGGCCGCTGGCACGCGCCGATCGCGGTCGATTCCGATAATGCCATTGCGATCGGCAAGAACCGGATCGGCTTCAGCGAAAAGGCCAGTCCAGGCGACGTCGCCTGGGGCGATCTCGGCTGCGACATCGTGCTGGAGTGCACCGGCAAATTCCTGAAGCCGGACCAGCTTCAGGCCTACTTCGACCGGGGCGTCAAACGGGTGATCGTCGCCGCTCCCGTGAAGGATGACGCGGCGCTCAACATCGTGGTCGGCGTCAACGATCATCTCTACGATCCCGCCCGGCATCGGCTGCTGACGGCGGCATCCTGCACGACCAATTGCCTGGCTCCCGTCGTCAAGGTTATCCACGAGTCGATCGGAATCCGGCACGGACAGATCACCACGATCCACAATCCGACCAATACCAACGTCGTCGTTGACGCACCACACAAGGACCTTCGCCGTGCAAGGTCCGCGATGCTTTCGATGCAGCCCACGACGACCGGGAGCGCGACCGCAATCTCGTTGATCTATCCCGAACTCAAGGGCAAGCTGAACGGCCACGCCGTGCGCATCCCCGTCCTGAACGCCAGCCTGACCGACTGTGTCTTCGAATTGAAGCGCCCGACAACGGCCGAGGAGGTCAATCAGCTTTTCAAATCCGCCTCCGAAAGCGTTTTGGCTGGTATCTTGGGTCTGGAGACCAGACCTCTCGTTTCGGCCGACTACAACAACGATCCGCGCAGCTCGATCGTCGACGCTTTGAGCACGATGGTGACTGACGAAACGCTGCTGAAGGTCTACGCTTGGTACGACAACGAAGTCGGCTATGCCTGCCGAATGGTCGATCTTGCCAACATTGTTCAGCGATCGGGCGTGTAAGCCATGGTCCGAAACTATCTCATCGTAACGGCATCCTATTGGGGCTTCACGCTCGTCGACGGCGCGTTGCGTATGCTGGTCCTGTTCCATTTTTTCCGGCTGGGATACACGCCGTTCACCCTGGCGTTCCTGTTTCTGCTCTACGAAGCCGCCGGAATCGGTGCCAACCTGGCCGGCGGCTACTTCGCGTCGCGTTTCGGCATTCCGCGGATGCTTGCGATCGGCCAGATGCTCCAGATCGCCGGCTTGTTGATGCTATCCGCACTTGATCCCGGTTGGGGGGCCGCGGCATCGGTCGTCTGGGTCGTCATCGCCCAGGGCATCGCCGGCGTTGCCAAGGACCTGACCAAGACCGCATCGAAATCGGCGATCAAGGCAACCTCTGCGGAAGGCAGCGGGCAGCTTTTCCGGTGGGTCGCGTGGTTCACGGGCTCGAAGAACGCGATGAAGGGAATCGGATTCTTTGTCGGTGGTCTTCTGCTCGATCTCGCAGGCTTCACCCATGCGCTTTGGTTGATGGCCGCCCTGCTCGGCGTGATCTTCGTCGCGGGGCTGCTGCTGCTGCCGTCTCAGCTGGGCAAGGCGAAATCGTCGAAAACTATCCGTGAGCTGTTCGGCAAGTCGCGCGGCGTCAATCTTCTGGCGGCCGCACGCATCTTCATGTTCGGGGCAAGGGATGTCTGGTTCGTCGTTGGCTTGCCGGTCTTTCTCTACGCCTACGGGTGGAAATTCCTGCAAGTGGGCGCATTCCTGGCGGCCTGGACCATTGCCTATGGGGGCGTGCAGGCGATCGCGCCCTCGCTCGTGAGCCGTAGCGCGGACGGCCTCAGCCGTGAGGTACCGGCCTCAAGGATCTGGGCCGCACTTCTCGCGGCGGTGCCGATTGCCTTGGCGATTATCATGAACTCAACCGAGGTTGGACGCCCCGATGTCATCCTGGTAGTCGGGTTGGCGCTCTTCGGATTGCCCTTCGCCGTAAACTCGTCCCTGCATTCGTATCTCATTCTGGCCTACGCCGGATCCGAAAAGGCCGCGGAAGACGTCGGCTTCTACTATGCCGCCAATGCGGCCGGCCGCCTCCTCGGCATCACGCTATCCGGTGTGCTGTATCAGGTCGCGGGCATCACGGGCTGCCTGATCGGCTCCGCGGTCATGTTGCTGCTCTGCTCGCTAATCACATTCCTGCTTCCGCAGAACGCAGATTTATCGACGACAAGGCCTGCGTCCGTCTGATCCAGAATTGCTTTTTCCCAGGCTGCTTTGCGGTTCCTTCACGCCTTAGAACCCCTCCGCTGATGGGCCGTCGCGATCGCTGAAAGATCCGACGCGGCATCGCGTTGCGGACCTGCGGCCGCCCTGCGCTCGGAGTAGCGGTCCGTCAGGGTCGCGACGTGGGGCCGAAGCAGAACTGTGAATCGAACTAGCTCTTCGATGACGTCGACGATCCGTTCGTAGTAGCTCGATGGCTTCATCCGCCCGGCCTCGTTGAACTCCTGGAATGCCTGTGGAACGCTCGACTGGTTGGGAATGGTAAACATCCGCGTCCAGCGTCCCAGAAGCCGTAGCGTGTTGACGGCGTTGAAGGACTGCGAGCCGCCGCAAACCTGCATGACCGCCAGCGTTCGGCCTTGGGTCGGCCGCATACCACCCATGTTGAGCGGCAGATGATCGATCTGCGCCTTCATGACACCTGTGATCTGGCCGTGCCGCTCCGGACTGCACCAGATTTGCCCCTCCGACCACATTGACAGCTCACGCAGCTCCTGCACCGCCGGATGATCGTCGCCCTCGAACTGGTCCGGCAACGGGAGGTCGGATGGATCGAAGATGCGCGGTTCAGCCCCAAAAAAGCGGACGAGACGGGCGGCTTCCTCGACAACCAGCCGCGAATAGGAGCGTTCCCGCAGCGATCCGTAGAGCAGCAGGATGCGCGGCGAATGCCGAGGGGTGGCGGCAAGACTGCTCGCCAGGCCTTGCGGCGCGTGCCGCGTGTCGAGAGCGGGCAGGAAATCGAGATCGGATAGTGTGCGAACTCTCATACGTGTTCAGCCATTGCAGGAGTCGAAGAAGCAAGCGCGAGAAATGCGCCAATAATTCCATATATCTAGAATTATCGATATATAGGGAATTGTCAAGTCGACGCGCTGTATTTCCATCATTCTGGAAATATGGTTGACGCCGTCGCCGAAGCATGAAACATTACCGGCATGAAACTCGATGATGCCGCCGCCCATCTCGAAGCGCTGGGCAATCCGACCCGGCTCAAAATCTACCGCGCGCTGATCCGCGCCGGTGGCGCCGGGCTTGCGGTGGGACGACTGCAGGAGAAGCTGAAAATCGCGCCCTCCACGCTCTCCCACCACATCAAGGCGCTGGTGGTGGTCGGCCTCGTGACCCAGGTGCGCGATGCGACCACGCTGATCTGCCACGCCAACTACGAAGTGATGCGGGAGCTGATGGGATTTCTGGTCGCGGAATGCTGCATTGAAAGCGCCGAAACCGAAACAAAGGATGCCAAGACGGCGGCATAAGCATCATCATTTGCGACCTATATTTCGATATTTCCAGTTTTATGGGAGAATGCCATGAGCGAAGCGAAGACCGTCGCGATTATCGGAGCCGGGCCGGTCGGCCTGGCCGCCGCGGCCCATGTTCTGGAGCGCGGCCTGCAGCCGATCGTGCTGGAAGCCGGCGACACTGTCGGCCACGCCATGCGGCAATGGGGCCACGTCCAACTGTTCTCGCCCTGGGAATACAACATCGACAAGGCGGCGGCGCGGCTGCTGGCGACATCAGGCTGGAACTCGCCCGAGCCCGACCAGTACCCGACGGGCGCAGAGATGGTGGAGCGCTATCTCGAGCCGCTCGCCAACAACACCGCGCTCAGGCCCCACGTCCGCACATCGAGCCGCGTCACCGGGATCAGCCGTGCCGGCTTTGACAAGCTCAAGACCAAGGGCCGCGAAACGTCGCCGTTCGAAATTCGGTATCAGAACGGGAAAGGTCCTGAGATCGTCAAGGCCGATGCGGTCATCGACGTATCCGGCACCTGGCATTCGCCGAATCCGGCGGGCGCGAACGGCCTCCCCGCCATCGGCGAGACAGAGGCCACCGACAGAATCGCTTACGGCATGCCCGACGTACTGGGTAAGGACCGCGCGCGCTATGCCGGCAAGACCGTCGCAGTGCTGGGATCAGGGCATTCCGCGATCGGCACGCTGACCGATCTGGCGAAGCTTGCGGCAGAAGTACCTGAAACCCGACCGGTCTGGCTGTTGCGCGGCAGCGATCCCGCCAAGGCCTTTGGCGGCGGCGCCAATGACAAGCTGGTCGCCCGCGGCGAACTTGGCGCGGCCTTCGCCGCATTGGTAACAGCAGGCCGGATCAAGCTGGAAAGCGAATTTCGCGTCTCGCATCTTGCCGCCGACGGCCCTCGCCTCGTCGTCGGTGCCATATCGGGCTGCACCACCCGTCGGGCTGTGATCGACGAACTCATCGTCGCGACGGGCTTTCGGCCGGACCTCGACTTTGCGCGCGAGTTGCGCATCCGGCTCGACCCTGCCATCGAATGCCCGGTCGCACTGGCGCCGCTGATCGATCCCAACGAGCATAGCTGCGGCACCGTGCGGCCGCACGGTGCGCGTGAATTGGCGCAGGACGAGCCCGGCTTCTACTTCGCGGGCATGAAATCATATGGGCGCGCACCGACCTTCCTGATGCTCACGGGATATGAACAGGTGCGTTCGATCGCGGCCGACATCGCCGGCGACCGCGCGGCCGCAGAGCGGGTCGAACTGGTACTGCCGGAGACCGGCGTCTGCAGTCGCTCGCTCGCGCCAGATGCCAGCAATTGCTGCGGCGGCCCTGCATTATCGGATGTTGACGCTTGTTGCGTCGCGGACGAGAAAGCAAAGCAGCAAGGTAAGACGGGATGCGGTTGCGCGTCCTGATCAATAAGGAGTAGGCGGAATTTTTCTGGAGGGACGCTCCGTCATCGTCGCGATGTGCGTCGGGCAGCTTGGCAGCCTGCTTCCGCACGTCGTCGTGCCTTCGATCCTTGCGGCATTCCTGATTCCGGAGTGGCATCTTAGCGGGGCGCAAGCCGGGCTGCTGGCGGGCTCCGGCGCCGCCGGCTACATGCTGACCGTGCCGGTGCTGGCGACGCTGACCGACCGCATCGACGCGCGCAAAATACTGATCGCAGGCTCGGCGCTGAGCGCGCTCGGCACCTTGCTGTTCGGGCTGTTCGCCACCGGGCTCTGGTCGGGCGCCCTCTTCAACGCGATGGCCGGCGTGGGCTTTGCCGGCGCCTATATGCCGGGCCTCAAGGCGCTGACGGATCGTCTGGCGCCGGGCGATTCATCCCGCGCCATCACGCTCTATACGTCGAGTTTCTCGTTCGGCGTCGGCCTGTCGTTTCTGGTTTCACAACTCGTTGCGGAAGCCTGGGGCTGGCGCAGCGCCTTTTTCGTCACCGCCGCCGGGCCGCTGGTGATGCTCACCGTGTGCCTGCTGTTACGGCCGGTCGAGCCGAAGCCGGCGACGGGACGGCTGCTGGATTTCGCGCCGGTTTTTCAGAACCGGAAAGCCATGGGGTTCGTGCTCGGCTACGGCGCGCATTGTTTCGAACTGTACGGCATCAGAACCTGGATCGTGGCGTTCTGGACCTTTGTCTCGCTACGAAATTCAGATGCTTCGATTTTGACGCCGATCGTGGTCAGCGTCGTGTTCTCGCTGCTCGCCATGCCCGCCAGCATCCTCGGCAATGAACTCGCGCTCAGGTTCGGTCGCCACCGCGCCGTCACAGCGGTGATGTTTTCCTCCGCCGCCGTAGCGCTTCTGATCGGCCTCCTCGCCGACAGGTCGCCGTGGCTGCTGCTGCCTTTGATGCTGATCTATGCCATCACGGTTCCCGCCGATTCCGGCGCGCTTACCTCCGGAATGTCGATGGCGGCCGAACCCAGCTATCGCGGCGCGACGATGGCGATGCATTCGACCGTCGGCTTCAGCCTTTCCGCGCTGGGCGCCTGGGCGGTGGGCGTGGCACTGGACGCTGCAGGAGGACCGCAAAGCTCATCGGCCTGGATGGCCGCATTTTCGGTGCTGGCGGCGGGGATCCTGCTTGGGCCGCTGGCGCTCTATTGGTCGAGAAGAGAGATGCCGCAGTGAACCGCAGCCAGCTTTCCATCATTGTCGCACTCGGCACCACGCAGACGCTGGCCTGGGCATCCAGCTATTACCTGCCGGCGATCCTCGCCGATCCCATCGCACGCGATCTCGGCGTTTCCTCGAACTGGATCTTTGCCGCCTTCTCGGCATCGCTTGTCATCTCGGCCATGCTCGGGCCGCGCATCGGCCGGCAGATCGATCTGGTCGGTGGCCGGTCCGTGTTGTCGATTTCCAACCTCGTGCTGGCTGCGGGGCTGGCCCTGCTCGGCCTCACCTACTCAATACCTGTTCTGCTCGCCGCCTGGCTCCTGCTCGGCATCGGCATGGGTGCGGGCCTCTATGACGCCGCCTTCGGCGCACTCGGACGCATCTACGGCGACGCGGCGCGGCGCTCGATCACCGGCATCACCCTGTTCGCAGGCTTTGCCTCGACCGTCGGATGGCCGCTGACCGCGTGGGGGCTGGAGACGATCGGCTGGCGCAACACCTGCTTTGCCTGGGCAGCGGCGCACATCCTGATCGGGCTGCCGATCAACTGGCTGATGCTGCCGTCGGTGGCCGGCGCGAAGGCCGCGGTTGCCGCCGCCGTCAAGCCGCACATCCCGCTCGACCGCACCATGATCCTGCTGGCGTTTGCCTTCGCCGCAGCGTGGAGCGTCACCGGCGCGATGGCCGCACATTTGCCGCGGATTCTGGAAGCCGCCGGCGCGACATCGCTGCAGGCCGTGGCGGCCGGCGCGCTGATTGGTCCGTCGCAGGTGGCGGCGCGCATCTTCGAGGCAAGTTTTCTCTCACGATATCACCCGCTGGTGTCGGGCCGGCTGGCCTGCCTTACGCATCCGATCGGTGCCGCCATTATCGGATTGGCAGGCGGCGGCGCGGCGAGCGTGTTCGCCGTGTTTCACGGCACCGGCAACGGCATTTTGACCATTGCGCGCGGCACGATGCCGCTCGCGATCTTCGGCCCGCAGAACTACGCCTATCGCCTCGGGATCATTGGCGCACCGGCGCGGATCGCGCAGGCCGGCGCGCCACTGGCGTTCAGCCTCTTGATCGACATCATGGGTAGCCGCATCCTGATGGTGTCGTCGGCGCTCAGTCTCTCCGCGCTGCTGGCGCTGTGCTTGCTGCGGGCGCCGCCGCCTCGAAGCGTGACAAAAAAGGAGGATGTCTGATGATCACACGCATCAATCCGCCCGAACTCGGCTCGCCGCCGGGCCATTCACAGATCGTCGAGGTGAAGGCGGAGCGCATCATCGCGGCTGCGTGAGCATCACGCATTCAAGGCTTCCCGACCTCCGACGTTGCGATCCAGATCCCGGCGAACACCGCGACAAGCCCGAGCACAAGATTGGCCGTGATCGGCTCTCCGACGAGTTGCGTGGCGAGCAGCCCGGCCGCGAGCGGATTGACGGTCATGGTATTGGCGACGCGCGTCGGCGTCGCCCGTTCCAGCGCCAGCACCCACAGGATGAACGCCAGCGCGCCGCCGGCAACGCCGAGATAAATGCCGGCGATCCATTGCGGCGCGCTGAACTGGCTCAATGCCGCAACGCTTCCCGTCAACGAGCCGACCAGGACCAGGGCTGCGGCGCCGGTCCCCATGCCGACGGTGAGAAAGCCAAGCGCGCTCGATCGCTGAATGAAGGGGCGGGACCAGACATTGTAGAACGCCATGCACAATACGGCCGCCGTCATGATCAGCTCGCCGCGCCACGCTCCCGGCGGCGCGGCCGACAATCCCGTTGCAAGCGCGGCGGCGACACCGAGCACCGCAATGCAGACCCCGATCGATTTCCGTTTCGTCAGCGGCTCGATGCCGAGTATTGCGCCGACCACCATGGTGTGCAGCGGCAATGTCGCCAGCGCGAGCGAGGCGCGCGCCGCGGTCGTGTAGGACATCGCGATGTTGTAGAGAACGAAGAACACGCCGAAGAAGCAAAAGCCCAGCGCAGCGACAGCGGGCCAGTCCCGGCGTTGCGGCCATCGCGCCTTCAGCAACAGCGCCGCCGGCAGCACGCAACAAAAGCCGATCGCCCAGCGCAGAATCGCAAGCGTAATCGGATCGGTGTTGCCGGCGAGATAGCGCGTGATCGCCGCCGCGGTGCCGCCGAGACAACTCGAGACCAGCGCGATCGTGACCCCAACCCATTCGCCCACGCCGTCTCTCCACATTGACGCGCCATCGGCTGCAGCGCTGAACATATGATCGCGACAGATCCGCGCGCGAGCAAAAAACGTTTGTCGTGCGAATCATTCTGCCGGATGGCGGCAACTGTCAGCAGCGCGGTCATCGCAAGCGGGCATAACGATGCGTCTTGCGCACGCGGTCATGCCGGGCATAAGTTGAACATGGGGATATCGCAGCCTCCCCGTCAAATGGCGATCCCATTCAAGCGCTGCTCGCTTTTCTGTGGAGCGGGCACATGGATGGAACGACACTCGAACTGCCGCTGTTTCTTCTCGCAACCTTTGTCGGCGCGCTGGTCGCCGGCCTCACGGGCTTCGCCTTCGGCCTCGTCGCATCAGCGATCTGGCTCTACATCCTCACCCCGCTACAAACCGCGACGCTGATCATCGCATTCGGGCTGATCGTGCAGGGCTATTCGGTCTGGAAGCTGCGCGGTGCGCTGGACTGGCGACGGCTCTGGCCGTTCGTGGCCGGGGCCGCGCTGGGCGTTCCCGTCGGCGTCGGCATCCTGACCTGGGCGAACCCCGCCCATGTACGCATGGGCGTCGGCGCCTTCCTGGTGCTCTATAGCCTCTACGCGCTGCTGCGGCCTGCGATCCCCAAGGTTGAAGCCGGCGGCGCCGCGGCCGACGCCGGCATCGGATTCCTCAACGGCGTGCTGGGCGGCATCACCGGGCTTGCTGGCATTCTGGTGACGATCTGGTGCGGCCTGCGCGGATGGACGAAGGACGTTCAACGCACGGTGTTTCAGCCGGTAGCCGTTGCGATCTTCGCCATGAGCGCATTCTGGATCGGCGCCAGAGGCGCGATAACGCCGGATACGATCAAGCTGTTCCTGATCGGATTGCCGGCTTTGTTCGCCGGCACCTGGCTCGGGCTGAAACTGTTTGGGCGGCTCGACGAGGCCACGTTCCGGAAAATCGTGCTGATACTTCTTCTGGCTTCGGGCGCCCTGCTGATCGTGTAGGCAGACATTCGCGAGCAATATCGCAACGGATTGGGGCGGCCCCGGCCAGGCCCATTAATTATCGCGTCAATCCATTACTAAATTTCAATCAATTGCCCCCGACCTGCATAGCATGGCGTCAAGAAGTTTTTGTCATGAGGACAGCACCGGAATCCGTTTCCGGTGGTTTCGAGGCTCCGCTCTGTTGGAGCTTCCAGGCTCTGGAATTGGCTATGAATGAAGCGATCCGCTTACGTGAATTGGAAGCCGAGTGCCGTCAGCGCGCGCTGAGCGAGCCGGACAAGAAATGGTACTGGCTCGCGCAGGCCGCCAGATACCAGGTGCAGGCCGACCAGAAACTCGCCTTTCACTCGGAAGAGGCCCACGCGCCAGACTCTCCGGAGATCAAGCTGGCGCAATGGTCGCATGTACGTGACGAGCGACGATTGATGGACCCCCTCCCCGACGGACGGCGATCGCCCTGGTAACCGCGCCTCAAAAAGCTCTAACGTCCCTGCTCCTCCGGCGGCTTGATATGGCGGAACGAGAACAAGAGCGCGAGATCGTAGGCGATTTTGAGCGTGCCGCAGACCACCAGCGGCAGCCCCGTAAACGACGTCATCAGTAGCGCGCCCGCAATCGCCGGGCTGATTGCGGATGCAAGGCTGCGCGGCACGGCGGTAACGCTGGCGGCCGCAGGCCGTTCGGCCGGCGTCACCACGGCCATGACGTAGGAGGTGCGGGTCGGCACGTCCATCTGTGACAGCGCCGAGCGCAACAGCAGCAAGCCGAGCGCCAGATAGAGGTTCGGCGAGAACGCCGCCAGGATCAGGAAGATGCTGGAGGGAATGTGGGTGAATACCATGGTGTTGACGAGGCCAATGCGCCTGGCGATCCACGCGGCGACCGGATAGGAGAAAGCGCTCAGCGTGCTCGACCAGAAGAAAAACAATCCGGCCGCCGACAGCGAGAGATCGAAACGCTCGAACAGCCAGAGCACCAGCAGGGACTGCGCGACGAAGCCGCCGGCAAAGGCGTCGATGCTGAAGAGGGCCGCGAGCTTGTAGACGGTGCCGCGCGAGGGCCCGAGCGGCGTCTGCGGCGCCCTCTCCTCGCCGCGCGCATGCGGGACATAGCGATAAAGCGCCGCGCAGGCGAGGCCGAGCGCAGCGTAGGCATAGAACATCAGGCGGAACGCGGCGAGTTGCGTGCTGCCGCCCGCAACGAGGAGATCGGGCAGCGACGCCGCCAACGAACCAACGGCGGTGCAGAGCGCGCCGATCAGGCTGTAGCGCGCGAACACCTGGGTGCGACGCTCATCTGTGACGCTGTGCGCCAGCACCGCATGCTCAAGCGGGACCAGCGCGCCGAGATCGCCGCCGGATGGATTGATGGTACCGACGAAGGCGACCAGTGCAATCAGCACAAAATGCTCGACGCCGGGAAAGGCGATGCCGGTCGCCGCCATCAGGCACGCGCCCGCGATCAGCAGCGGCCGCAGGTCATGACGCGGCGCGATCCAGCCTGTGATCAGCGTCAGTAGCGCCGTGCCGAGCAGCGACGCCGTCGCGACGATGCCGACCGCGATCGCGTCATACCCCAGCGCCGTCATGTAGGCCGGCAGGACGATGACAGCAAAACCGTCGCCGAAGCCACGCAAGCCCCGTGCGACATAAAGCAGCCTGATCAGCGCGTTGGCGGTGGGGGGGTTTGGTTCAGTCGCGCTATCGGTCACGTCCATTGCGCCATCCTCGACAGGATCGAGTGTGCGCAGAGCTTGGACGGCGGATCGTCTGACGGGGAGCCTGCTTCGTCCCCGATGAGCACAAGCTAGGACCGGTTCACACATTTCGCAAGTATTCTGCGAACCGGTTGACAGAAGGAGCTACAAGCGATTTATTCCGCCTATGGGGGTTTTGCGATCCCCCCAAGAGGCGACATGCCCAAGTATCGCGTCCCGTTTTTTACGAGGGCGCAGCCATGTCATCCTACACCACCATATCTCCGGACAAGCTTTCCAAATTGATCGGCACGGCGAATACGCCTGCCCTGATCGACGTTCGTACCGACGAGGATTTTGCCGCCGACCCGCGGCTGATTCCCGGTGCTATCAGGCGCCACCACGAGGAAGCCGCCGATTGGGGCGAAGAATTTTCAGGCCGCCCGGCCATCGTCGTCTGCCTGCGCGGCCAGAAACTGGCGCAAGGTACCGCCGCCTGGCTGCGGCATCTCCATGTCGAGGCCGAAGCGCTCGAGGGCGGCTTCGAGGGCTGGAAGGCAGCAAAACTGCCGCTGGTGCCGGCGGAGAAACTGCCCGCCCGCGACGCGAAGGGCCGCACCGTCTGGGTCACCCGCGCGCGGCCAAAGATCGACCGCATCGCCTGCCCTTGGCTGATCCGCCGCTTCGTGGATCCGAACGCGGTGTTCCTGTTTGTCTCGCCGCCGGAGGTACTCGCGGTCGGCGAGCGCTTCAACGCCGCGCCCTTCGACGTCGAGAACGTGTTCTGGAGCCACCGCGGCGAGCTCTGCACGTTCGACGTGATGATCGAGGAATTCGGCCTGGCGACGCCGGCCCTGCTGCGGCTGGCGGCGATGGTCCGCGGCGCCGATACCGGGCGGCTCGATCTGTCGCCGGAAGCACCGGGATTGCTAGCTGCCTCGCTCGGCCTGTCGCGGATGTTCGATGACGATCTCGAACAGCTCGAGGCCGGCATGACGCTGTACGACGCGTTCTACCGCTGGTGCCGCGACGCGTCAGGCGAGACGCACAATTGGCCGACCAGCAAGGCGAAATCGTAATGGATGCCGCCGTGAACAAGACCGCCGAAACCGGTGCCACACAAACATATGATCACGGTATCAGCTTCGGTGAGGCTTTCCGCGTCTGGTTGCGGGTCGCCGTGCTGAGCTTCGGCGGCCCGGCGGGGCAGATCGCGGTGATGCACCGTATCCTGGTCGAGGAAAAGAACTGGATCTCGGAGAGCCGGTTTCTGCATGCGCTGAACTACTGCATGCTGTTGCCGGGCCCGGAGGCGCAGCAGCTCGCGACCTATATCGGCTGGCTGTTGCATCGGACCGCCGGCGGCATCATGGCCGGCGGCCTGTTCATCCTGCCCGGCATCGTCGCCATCATGGGGTTGAGCTACGTCTACGCGGCCTATGGCAATGTCGGCTTCGTCGAGGCGGTGTTCTTCGGGCTGAAGGCCGCCGTGCTCGCGGTCGTCGTCCATGCCGTGGTCCGCGTCGGCAAGCGCGCGTTGCGCAACCGGGTGATGATCGCGCTGGCGGCCATCGCCTTTGTCGCGATCTTCTTTTTCAACGTCCCCTTCCCGGTCATCATCATCGCGGCGGGCGTGATAGGCTATTTCGGCGCGAAGAGCGGACGGCCTGAATTTTCCGCCATTGAACACGGCGGCGGCAAGAAGACGGCGGCCGTGGACAGCCTGCTCGGCGAGGAATTGCCTGATCACATGCGCCCGAGCGTGGGCCGCGCGCTACGAGTAAGCTCGGTGTGGCTGTTGCTGTGGGTGGCACCGGTAGCGGCGTTGCTGATCGGGCTAGGCCCGGCCAATGTGTTCAGCCAGATCGCGCTGTTCTTTTCCAAGATGGCGATGGTGACGTTCGGCGGCGCCTATGCGGTGCTGGCCTATGTCGCGCAGCAGGCGGTCGAGCATTATCACTGGCTGGAGCCGCGCGAGATGCTCGACGGCCTCGGCATGGCCGAGACCACGCCAGGCCCGCTGATCATGGTGCTGCAGTTCGTTGGCTTCCTGGCCGCCCATCGCGATCCCGGCGTGCTGTCACCAATGGTCGCGGCGACACTTGGCGGATTGCTGGCAACCTGGGTTACCTTCATCCCCTGCTTCCTCTGGATCTTCCTCGGCGCGCCCTATATCGAGACGCTGCGCGGCAACAAGGGGCTCGCAGGCGCGCTGTCCACGATCACCGCTGCCGTGGTCGGCGTGATCCTGAACCTTTCGATCTGGTTTGGATTGCACACGCTGTTCCGGCAGACCATTCCGGTTCGCTCGTTCGGGCTGTCGTTCGACATGCCGGTGTGGGGAAGCCTCGATATTGCGGCCTTCGTGCTGGCGGCTGCCGCGGCGACGGCGATCTTCCGTCTCAATATCGGGATGCTGTGGGTGCTGGCGGGGTCGTGCGCGGCGGGCGTAGCGATGCGGTTTGCGGGGGTGGCGTGAACGCAGTTATCACCTCGTAGGATGGGTTGAGCGATACCCATCAATACGGGTTGCGAGGCTGATGGGTATCGCTTCGCTCCACCCATCCTACATTCCCTACACCCGCTCTGCCGGCGCCAACTTGCACACCTCGGCGGCGGCTTCGATCTGCAGCGTGGAATGGTGGATGTTGAAGCGATGCGAGAGCTCCTCGCAGACGCCGTGCAGAAAGACGTCGTCGCTGCCGCCGGGCCGCACCAGATGCGCGGTCAGCGCGGTCTCGTTGGTGCTCATGGCCCAGATATGCAGGTCATGCACCTCGGAAACACCTTCGAGCCCGGCGAGATAGTCCCTCACCTCGGCAAGCTCGATGCCGCGCGGTACGCCGTCGAGCGCGAGATTGACGCTGTCGCGCGCCAGGCCCCATCCGCTCCAGAACACCACGACCGCAATGACGAGGCTGATCGCGGGATCGAGCCACAGCCATCCCGTCAGCATGATGATGAGCGCGGCAACCACCACGCCGAGCGAAACGCCCGCGTCTGCCGCCATGTGCAGATAGGCGCCGCGAATATTGAGGTCGCCGTGGCGGCCACGCATGAACAATAGCGCGGTGAAGCCGTTGATGGCGACGCCCAGCGCTGCAACCATCACGACCGTCCAGCCTGCGACCGGCGCCGGGCTATAGAGCCGGTTGACCGCCTCGACGACAATGCCGCCGACCGCAACAAGCAGCAGGCCGGCATTGAACAGGGCCGCCAGGATCGAGGCCCGGCGATAGCCGTAAGTGTGCCGCTGCGTCGGCTGCTTCTGCGCAAGCCACGCCGCACCCATGCCAGGAGCAGCGCGATCACGTCGGAGAGATTGTGAACGGCGTCCGAAATCAGCGCCAGCGAATTAGCGGCGTAGCCGAAAATCAGCTCGGCAATGACGAAGGCGGTATTTAGCGCCGCGCCAATGGCAAACGCCCAGCCGAAATTATCGGGCGCGTGGCTGTGGCCGGCGTGACCATGAGAGTGGGAGTGATCGTGGTGAGCGTGATCGTGCGCCATGGTCACGGTATATAGCGCGCAAAAATTCGAATACTATCACAGTGAGAAGATGACGATGGCACGGCCATCTCCTCTGTCGTCCCGGCCTTGAGCCGGGACCCATAACCACCGCTCTCAAATGTTGAAGCGAGATGGAGCTTCAGCGAACGCTAACCTACGAACGGTAGTGGTTATGGGTCCCTGCGTTCGCAGGGACGACCAAGATATCACTCCACCCCACGCAGAAACTTGTTCGATTTCGGCAGGCCGTGCGCGAGGCGGCCGGCGTCGGCGCGGTTGCCGCGCCAGTCGGACAATTCCTTGGCGCTCATGCTCTGCTCGCGGCCGGCGGAATCCTTCCAGGTCAACCCCGCCTTGAGCTCGAACACGGCGACATCAGACAGCTTGGCGCTGGAATATTTCTGCAACCGCACGCCGCGGCCGCGCGCCATTTCCGGCACCTGGTCGAGCGGGAACAGCACCATCTTGTGGTTGGTACCGATCGCGGCAACGGTATCACCCTGCACGGTCGCAATCGCGCAGGCCTCGTTCGGCATGGTAACGTTGAGCACCTGCTTGCCCTTGCGGGTGTTGCCGACGCAATCCTCTTCCTTGACGACAAAACCCTGGCCTTCGCTGCTCGCGATCAGGAACTTGCGTTCGCCCTTGTTGATGAACAGCGACACGATCGCGGCGTCCTGCTCCATGTCGATGAACATGCGGATCGGCTCGCCATGGCCGCGGCCACCCGGCAGTTTTGCGACGTCGAGCGAATAGAATTTTCCGTTGGTGGCAAATAGCAGCAGCTTTGACGTGGTCTCGGCGAAGAACGCATGGTCGAGCTTGTCGTCGGTCTTGAAGGCTAGCCCCGAGATATCCTCGACATGGCCCTTCAGCGTGCGCACCCAACCCTTCTCGGAGATCACCACCGTGCACGGCTCGCGCTCGACAAAGGCCTCCTCAATCGCGGCGAGATCGTGCTCAGGCGCATCGGCGAACATCGTGCGACGCTTGCCGAGCGGCGTCTTCGGTCCAAAAAGGTCGCGGACCTTGCGGACCTGCTCGCCGACCCTGGACCATTGTTCGGTCTCGGAACCGAGCAGCGACTTGATGCCTTTCAACTCGCCGCGAAGGTTCTTGTCCTCGGTGCGAATTTCGAATTCTTCGAGCTTGCGCAAGGAGCGCAGCCGCATGTTGAGGATGGCGTCGGCCTGGACTTCCGTCAGCTTGAACGCCTTGATCAGCGCCGGCTTCGGCTCATCCTCGGTGCGGATGATCTTGATCACCTTGTCGATGTTCAGATAGGCGATCAGGTACCCGCCGAGCACTTCGAGGCGGTTCTCGATCTGCGTCTTGCGGTAGTTCGAGCGGCGCACCAGCACGTCGCGCAGATGGTCGAGCCATTCGCGCAGGCACTCGGCCAATCCCACTACCTTGGGGATTTTGCCCTTGATCAGCACATTGAGGTTCAGCGAAATCTTGCTCTCGAGCTCGGTGAGCCGGAACAGCGATTCCATCATCAGCGCCGGATCGACCGCACGGGATTTCGGCTCGATCACGAGACGAACGTCCTCGGCCGACTCGTCGCGGACATCGCCGACCAGCGGCAGCTTCTTCTCGTTCAGGAGCTCGGCGATCTTCTCGACCAGCCGGGACTTCTGCACCAGCCACGGAATCTCGGTGATGACGACGACCCAGGTGCCGCGGGCGCCCTCTTCCTGGGTCCATTTGGCGCGGGTGCGGAACGAGCCACGGCCGGTGGTGTAGGCTTCCGCGATGCTTTCCTTGGAATCGACCACGATGCCGCCGGTCGGGAAATCGGGACCCTTGACCCATTTCAGGAGCGACTTCGACTTGGCGTCTGGCTTGTCGATCAGATGCAGCGCTGCGTCGCACAGCTCGGCCGCGTTGTGCGGCGGGATCGAGGTCGCCATGCCGACCGCGATGCCCTGCGCGCCGTTGGCGAGCAGGTTCGGGAAGCCGCCGGGCATCACGACCGGCTCTTTGGTCTGGCCGTCGTAATTGGGGCGAAATTCGACGCCGTCCTCGTCGATACCGTCGAGCAGCAGCCGCGCGACCTCGGTCATGCGCGCTTCGGTGTAACGGTAGGCGGCAGGATTATCGCCGTCGATATTGCCAAAGTTGCCCCTGGCCGTCGACCAGCGGATAGCGCGAGGCGAAATCCTGCGCCAGACGCACCATGGCGTCGTAGATCGCCTGGTCGCCATGCGGATGGAACGAGCCCATCACGTCGCCGACGATCTTGGCCGACTTCTTGAACGGCGTGCCCGGATCGAGCCGCAACAGGCGCATGCCGTAGAGGATGCGCCGGTGCACCGGCTTCAGCCCGTCGCGGGCGTCCGGCAAAGCGCGGTGCATGATGGTCGAGAGCGCATAGGCGAGATAGCGCTCTTCCAGCGCATCCCGCAGCATCACCTCGTGGATTTCGGCCGGTTCTTCCGGCGGTAGCTGTCGTTTTCCCATGGGGAGGCGTTAAACTTTTGCGGTGAATCGGGCAAGGTGCGAATGGGGCGACGATGGCACTCGCCGTCGTCCCTGCGAACGCAGGGACCCATAACCACAGGTGTTTGTGGCGAAAAATGGCTAGGGCTGCAGCGCTATTGATGGGCCGCGGCGTATGGGTCCCTGCGTTCGCAGGGACGACGGGTTGAGGGAGCGGGGTCAAACCGCTGAACTGATTCGCGCCCGATTCCTCGTCACCGCATTGATAAACCCGTCCCTGGCATCCGAATGGCCCTGCCCGCGCGGTTCCAGCACGTGGCGGAGCAGGAACATGCCGGTCAGGCGAAAGCCGTCCTGCAGGTCCTGGTCCGACCAGCCGTTCGCGCCACCCTCGCCTTCGCGCAGGAACGGCGGCAGCCGCAGCAGCCGGTCGCGGTAGGGTTCGCCCGCCCGCCGCGACACCGCGCCGCCGGACTTTGGCGAGACGTAGATCAGGTCCGCGGTCTCGCCGGTGGCGGCGCAGTTTTCCAGATCCAGGCCGAAGCCAAGTTCGGCCAGCATCGCAAGCTCGAACCTGATGAGGTGGGCGGCCGCGCCGCCGGCATCGTCAAAGTCGTCGAGCGTGCGGCAGAGCATCTCGTAGATGTCCTCGTGCGGGTCGCGCTCCGGCAACAGCCGCGCCAGCGAGGCCAGATGGGTCACGCCATAGACCGCATGCGAGGACGCCAAGAGCGTCGCCGCCCGCAGCCGCGTGCCTTCGACCTGGTAATAGCCGAGATGCTCGTCGAGCCGCGCCCGCCACACCGCGGTGACGCTGTTGCCGGGCTGCAGCAGCGGCCGCATCCGCGACGAAGAGCCGCCACGCACCAGGCCGAGATGACGGCCATGCTCGCGCGTTAGCAGTTCGACGATGGCGGAGGATTCGCCATGCCGCCGCACGCCCAGCACGATGCCCTCGTCGGTCCATTCCATGGGTGGAGTTTACAGGATTTCGCGGGCGAGCGCACTTCCGCGAAGCGTTTCCCCGGATGCGATGCAGCACCACAAGCGCGTTTACGCGCGTCTTCGACACGCTATGGTGCTGCTTCGCTGATCCGGGGTCCATCCTTTTCGCCGCGGCCTGATGGGGTCCCGGCTCTGCGGTGCACCGCTACGCGCTGCGCCGCGTCCGGGACACGAGCGCGCCCCTACGCGTCAAACCACCCCACCGCATCGCCGGTGAAGGAGAAATACAGCCCCGCCGCGGTCAGCGCGCAGGAGATCACCTCGATGCCGCTGTCGAACTCCAGGCCCCTCTGGCCGATCACCTGCACGAGAGAAATTACCGACAGCACGAGGGCTGCCGCCAGCACCCAGCGCGGCCAGTTCTTGCGGCGCTCGGCAGCGAGCCGGACGAAGTAGACCAAAAGCAGGATCAGGCCGGCCGCCATCAAGGTCCCGACATTGATCATCTGCGCGGTCATATCGGCCCTCGGCGTGCGGTCCTGAAACGCCACCGACACCGCATCCAGCATCAGCGACAGATACAGCAGAACCTCAAACCACAGCACATTCTTCGGTACGGTCATCGGGCCTTTTCTTCGTTATTGTCGGATCGTGGTCTGATCATTCCTTGGGGAATTCCAGTCCCATTTCCCTGTAGCGGTCGGGGTCGTCGCCCCAGTTCTCGCGCACCTTGACGAACAGGAACAGATGCACGGGCACGCCGACAATTTCGGCGATTTCTTTCCGCGAATGCGCGCCGATCGACTTGATGGTGGCGCCGCCCTTGCCGAGCACGATCTTGCGCTGGCTCTCGCGCTCGACAAAGATCGTCTGCTCGATGCGAACCGACTTGTCCTTGCGCTCGGTCCAGCTATCGGTCTCCACCGTCGATTGATACGGCAATTCCTGATGGAGGTGGCGGTAGATCTTCTCGCGGGTGATTTCCGCCGCCAGATGCCGCAGCGGCGCGTCCGACATCTGGTCTTCCGGGTAGTGAAACGGTCCCGGCGGCACCATCCTCGCCAGCATCTTGCGCAGATCGGCGACGCCATCGCCCGACAGCGCCGAGATCATGAAGGTGCTTTCGAATTTCATGCGCTCATTGGCGGCCTGCGCCAGCACCAGCAGTTTTTCGCGCGGGATCAGGTCGATCTTGTTCAGCACCAGGATTTTCGGGTGCGCAACCGTCGCGAGCTTGTTCAGGATGGCGTCGGCCTCCTCGTCGATCCCGGCCTTGGCATCGAGCAGCACGCAGACGAGGTCCGCATCATGCGCCCCGCTCCAGGCGGTGGAGACCATGGCGCGGTCGAGCCTTCGTTTGGGCGAGAAAATGCCGGGCGTATCGACCAGGATGATCTGGGCATTGTCCTCGATCACGATGCCGCGGATCAGCGCCCGCGTCGTCTGCACCTTGCGCGAGACGATGGTGACCTTGGAGCCGACCAGTGCGTTGACGAGGGTGGACTTGCCGACATTGGGCGCGCCGATCAACGCGACGAAGCCGCAAGCGGTCTCGCCGGATGCCGCGGTGGGTGAGGCTTCAACTGTCATTGCTGCCGCCGCCGACGCCTTCGCGTTCGATCATCACAGAGGCCGCAACCTTCTCGGCGGCGCGCTTGGAGCCGCCGACACCTTCGGCAGGCGCCAGTCCCGGCAAGTCGACGGCGACGCGGAACTGCGGGTCGTGATGCGGCCCGGTGCGCTCGATCTCGCGATAGACCGGTGTCGGCAATCCCTTGCTCTGGGCCCATTCCTGCAACACCGTCTTGGGATCGCGCAGCGGCCGGCGCGGCTTGCGCATCCGTTCCAGCCAGTTGCGCTCGACGAATTGCGACGCCGCCGCATAGCCACCGTCGAGATAGATCGCCCCGATCACGGCCTCGCAGATGTCGCCGAGCACGGATTTGCGCAGGCGCGCGCCCGCCCCTGCGCCGACCGCGCCGAGCTTGATGTCGTCGAGCAGCCCGAGCGATTTTGCGACGTCGGCGCAGCTTTCCTTGCGCACGAGATCGGCGAGGCGCTTCGACAGTTCGCCCTCGTCTGCCCTGGGGTAAGCCCGATACAGCATGTCGGAGATGATCAGCCCGAGCACATGATCGCCGAGAAATTCGAGGCGCTGATAGCTGTCCGCGCGATGACGTGTGGCGGGCTTCAAGGCCGAGACGTGGGTAAAGGCGGTCGTCAGCAGCGCGGGATCGGAAAATTTGTAGCCGATGCGGCCCTCGATCGCGGCAGCGGCCGCCTTGGCCCCGGCCTTGCCGCGCTTCTTTTTCGGCGCGGCGACGCCGGCGGCTTCGGCCTGCTGGCCCGGCTCGCCCGAGGTCGGTGTGTCAGGAATGATCGCTGTTTCGTCGTTCATCGCACGATTGTGAATAGGCGATTCCAGCGCACGGCGGTCGGCCAGCGCCAGAACATCCAGGCATGTTCGCCCTCGGCAATGGAGAAGAAGATCATCTGCGCCCGGCCGACGATGTTCTCGAACGGCACATAGCCCACCGCCGACAGCACGCGGCTGTCGGTCGAGTTGTCGCGGTTGTCGCCCATCATGAAGAAGTTGCCGGCGGGCACGGTGTAGACGTTGGTGTTGTCGTAGAAGCCGTTATCGACGCAATCGAGCGATTCATAGCTGACGCCGTTCGGCAGCGTTTCCTTCCAGCGCTTGACGCGCGCGGTGGCGTCGGAGCCGCAAGGGTCCTCGCCGATGAAGTCGGAAAGCCGCTCGCGCTTGACCGGCTTGTCGTTGATGTGGAGCAGGCCTTCCCGCATCTGGATGCGGTCGCCCGGCAGGCCGATCACGCGCTTGATGTAATCGGTGGAGTCGTCCTTCGGCAGGCGGAACACCACGATGTCGCCCCGGCTCGGCTCCGAGCCGAAGATGCGGCCCGAGAACAGCGGCGGCGACAATGGAATGGAATAGTGGCTGTAGCCGTAGGAATATTTCGAGACGAACAGGTAATCGCCGACCAGCAGCGTTGCCTTCATCGATCCCGAGGGGATGTTGAACGGCTGGAACAGGAAAGTGCGGATCACGAGCGCGATCAGGAGAGCGTGGATGACGACGCGGATGGTTTCACCCAAGCCGCTTTCAGATTTTGTGCTGGAGGTCACGCTCATCGCTTTCCCAATTCCCGCAGGCCTTTGCCCGCACGGTGGCAGAACGTTTTCCGCACGCGAATCGCCTGGTACGTTCGCGTCAGGAAAATGGTCTCGATATTGATGTTGAGAGCCAATTCCGGCGCTAACCTGAATCGGCCCTGGCTCGAACACGTCGCTCGCGGCGTTTTAGACGGTTGTTCGTGGGCGCGCAATCAAGCGCCTTGTCAAAACTTAATAAGCCATTGATAAATCAATGATTTTTTGTTTTGTCCCGCTTCCCCGGCGCAAACGCCTGCGCGGCTCATGATTTGCCGGGAACGACCGCCGAAATTATGACGAAAGCCTGCGCCAGCGGCCAGTCATCGGTGATCGACAGATCGATCCGCGCCTCGAACCCCTCCGGCGTCAGCGCCTCCAGCCGGGCCAGCGCGCCACCGGTGAGTTTCATGGTCGGACGGCCGCCCGGCAGGTTCACCACCCCCATGTCCCGCCACCAGACGCCGCGCCGGATCCCGGTGCCGAGCGCCTTGGAACAAGCCTCCTTGGCGGCGAATCGCTTGGCGTAGGTCGCGACCACCATCTTTTCGCTGTTGGCGCGGCGCGCCGCCTTGGCGCGCTCGGCGTCGGTGAAGATGCGGTCGAGGAAGCGGTCGCCATGGCGCCCGATCACCTTGGCGACCCTTGTGATGTCGATCAGGTCGGAGCCGATGCCGATGATCATGGCCGGCCCGCGATCTTCTGGCGGCCGCGGTCCATCGCCGCCCTCATCTGCCGCACGGTCTCGCCGAGGCCTACGAACAGCGCCTCCCCCATCATGAAATAGCCGATGTTGAGTTCGGCGATCTCGGGCAGCACCGAAATCGTCTCGGCCGTCCGGTAGTCCAGGCCGTGGCCAGCATGGACCTCCAGCCCTGCCGCGCGCCCCAAGGCGGCGCCCTCTACGATTCGCTGCCATTCCGCCTCGGCCTTTGCGGTGTGCCCATCGACCACGGCGTCGCACCAGCTGCCGGTATGGATCTCGATCACGGGCGCGCGCAATCTTGCCGCCATCTCGATCTGTTGCGGGTCGGCCGAGATGAACAGCGACACCCGGATGCCGGCATCGCTCAGCCGCGCGATAAAGGGGGCCAGCGCATTATGCTGGCCGACTACGTCCAATCCGCCCTCGGTGGTGAGTTCTTCGCGGCGCTCGGGCACCAGGCACACGGCGTGGGGCTTGGTGGCGAGCGAGATCCGCAGCATGTCCTCGGTCGCCGCCATCTCGAAATTCAGGGGCTTCGATATCTCGGCCTTCAGCCGGGCCATATCGCTGTCGCGGATGTGGCGGCGGTCCTCACGCAGATGCGCGGTGATGCCGTCGGCGCCCGCCTCGATCGCGGCCAGCGCGGCGCGCACCGGATCCGGCCGCGCGCCGCCGCGCGCATTGCGCAAGGTCGCGACGTGATCGACGTTGACACCGAGGCGAAGTGGGGGAGCTTTGAGCATTTTCCGACTCTCGAACCGATAAATCCAATTTGTCATGCGCGGGCTCGACCCGCGCATCCATCTTCTTGAAAAGATGGGTTGCCGGGTCAAGCCCGGCAACGACAGATCAGTTACCCATTGACGCGCTCGACCTTGGCCACGACCGCCTTGGCGCGCAATTGGGCGATAATTGCACTGAGATGCTTGAGGTCATAGACCTCGAGATCGATCGTCAGCTCGGTGAAGTCAGGCGAGCGGCGCGACATGCTGATATTGTCGATATTGCCGTCATGCTCGGCGATCACGGTGGCAACCTGGGCGAGGCTGCCGGGCTCGTTGACGTTATGCACCAGGATCCGCGCCGGAAAACGTTGCGGCATGGTCTCATCGATATCCCAGCGCACGTCCAGCCAGCGCTCCGGCTCCTCCTCGAAATCCTTCAGCGCCGGCGACTGGATCGGATAGATCGTGATCCCTTCGCCCGGCGTCACGATGCCGACGATGCGGTCGCCCGGCACGGCGCCGCCGTTCGGCGCGAACTTCACCGGCAGATCGGAATTGATGCCGCGCACCGGGATGACGGACGTGCTGCGCGCCGGATGCGGCGGCGATTTCAGCTTCAGTTTGACCGCGAGGCTCTTCTTGGCCCCGTAGCGCACCATCCGCTCTTCCTTGTAGTCCGGATACATGGCGCGGGCGACGTCGGAGGCCTTCAGCTCGCCGCGCCCGACGGAGGCCATCACGTCCTCGATCGAGGCGCGCGCCAGCCGGGGCAGAGCGCCCTTCAGCTTGTCGTCGGCGTATTCGATCTTGGCGCGGGCAAACAGGCGATCGATGATGCGGCGGCCGAGGCCCGCATATTGATCGCGTACCGCGGTGCGGGTCGCGCGCCGGATCGCGGCGCGGGCCTTGCCGGTGACCGCAAGCGATTCCCAGGCCGAGGGCGGCGCCGACTGGGCGACCGAGGTCAGAACCTCGACCTCGTCGCCGTTCTGCAGCTCGGATGACAGCGGTGCGAACTTGCCGTTGATCTTGCAGCCGACCGCCGAGTTGCCGACATCGGTATGCACGGCATAGGCGAAGTCGATCACATTGGCCTGGCGCGGCAGCGCGATCAGCTTGCCCTTCGGGGTGAAGCAGAACACCTGGTCGTGGAACAGCTCGAGCTTGGTGTGCTCCAGAAACTCTTCCGGATTGGCGCTTTCGGAGAGGATGCCGACGGTGTGGCGGAGCCAGGCAAAGGCGTTGGATTCGTGCTTGAGCCGCTCGGTCGGTGAGCCCATGCCGTCCTTGTAGAACGCGTGCGCGGCGATGCCGAATTCGGCGATCTGGTTCATTTCCTCGGTGCGGATCTGCAACTCGACGCGCTGGTTGCCGGGACCGATCACGGTGGTGTGGATCGAACGGTAGTCGTTCTGCTTCGGCGTCGAGATATAGTCCTTGAACCGGCCGGGCACCACCGGCCAGGTGGTGTGCACCACGCCGAGCGCGCGGTAACAGGCTTCGACATCCGGCATCACGACGCGGAAGCCGAAGATGTCGGACAATTGTTCGAAGCCGACCGATTTGCGCTCCATCTTGGTCCAGATCGAAAACGGCTGCTTGCGGCGGCCATAGACGCGCGCGGTGATGCCGTTCTTCTGCAAGTTTTTGGAGAGCTGGCTTTCGATCTCGCCGATCAGGTTGCGATTGCGCTCGGCCAGCGCGTCCAGCCGCTGCATCACCACCGCATAGGCTTCCGGATCGAGCGTATGGAACGAGAGGTCCTCGAGTTCCTCGCGCATCTCCTGCATGCCCATGCGGCCGGCGAGCGGCGCATAGATGTCCAGCGTCTCCTCGGCGATGCGGCGGCGCGAGGCGTGCGGCACGAATTCCAGCGTGCGCATGTTGTGCAGGCGATCGGCGAGCTTGATCAGAAGGACGCGGACGTCGTCGGCGATCGCCAGCAAAAGCTTGCGCAGGTTCTCGGCCTGCTTGGCTTCGCGCGAGACCAGCTCCAGCCGCTTCAGCTTGGTGAGCCCTTCGACCAGCGCGCCGATCTCGTGGCCGAAGATGTTGTCGATCTCGGCGCGCGTCGCCTCGGTATCCTCGATGGTGTCGTGCAGCAGCGCCGCAACGATGGTGGCGTCATCGAGCTTGAGGTTGGTCAGGATCGCCGCGACTTCGAGCGGATGCGAGAAGTAGGGATCGCCGGACGCGCGCGTTTGCGTGCCGTGCGCCTTCATGGCGTAGACATAGGCGCGATTGAGCAGGTCTTCGTCGGTATCGGGATTATACGACCTGACGCGCTCGACCAGGTCGTATTGCCGCATCATGCGCGAGCGCGGCGATTTGGGCTTTTCCGCCACCGGCGACGTCGGCGCGACCGCGACCTGACCGGTCGCGGCCTGCATTTGCCGGGAGTTGCGGCGCCAATACGCCATCACATCATTACCTTCTTCCACCAGACCCGGACGGGTCCCCGCCGTTACGTATGTAATGCGTTTTCGAACGGCGATGCACGCCGCGCGGCCGCGATACGGTTCAATTTCGCTTGGGCCTGCGGCCATCCAACGCCCAACCCGATGGCCCATCGGCCCCGCGAGTCAGCCGTTTTCGGCCGCGCCGGCCAAGGACGCATTGTAACCGCAAAAATGTCAACAAAAGCAAAGGCCCGGACTGACGTCCGGGCCTTTGGCAGATCGGGAGTTCGGGACGGACCGGAAGGTTCCGGATTACTCGTCCTCTTCGGGCTGCTCTTCCGGCGGCGCCAAGCCTTCCAGACCCTTGAGGAGCTCTTCCTCGGTCATGCGCTCGACCGCAACCTCGGTGTCGTCGGCATCGACGCTGGCGCCGGCCGAGCCGATCAAAGGCACGGTATCGGGCTCTGGCTCGTCGACCTCGACGAATTTCTGCAGGGAATGAACCAGTTCCTCGCGCAGGTCTTCCGGGGAAATAGTGGAATCGGCGATTTCCCGCAGCGAAACGACCGGGTTTTTGTCGTTGTCGCGATCAACCGTGAGTTGAGACCCGGACGAGATCATACGGGCGCGATGTGCTGCCAGCAACACCAGGTCGAACCGGTTGTCGACCTTGTCAATGCAATCTTCCACGGTGACGCGCGCCATAGACTGTCGCTCCGTTAAATGGGGCCAAATATGTCGGTATTAGGGGCTAGTTATAGGGCCGGAGGCTGCTTCGCAAGACTAAATTTGTGATTTGCCTTCCTAATGGGCTCTGATACCCCAGCTTCGGGGCCAGAATGGGCCGGAGCGTCCAGACGCGGCAGGGTTGCCGTACAGGACAAGTAAATCTCTTCATTGCACTGTCAAAAGTATAGGTTTTTCGCCCTCGCCTCACCATAATTGCAGTGGTGACTGTCGTGGGGCACGATTCACCGAACTTTAGGCAACAGACCTGGAAAGTGCGCGCGGTCGATGGCCGCTGCGCTAGAAAAGCTAACAACAACGTGAGAACCATTTGATGTCACCCGCTTCCAACAAGATTGCGCTCTTTATTGACGGCGCCAACCTCTATGCAACGGCCAAGACGCTCGGCTTCGACATCGATTACAAGCGCCTTCTCAAGGAATTTCAGAGCCGAGGGACGCTGTTGCGTGCGTTCTACTACACGGCGATCATCGAGGATCAAGAATACTCCTCGATCCGTCCGCTGATCGATTGGCTCGACTACAACGGCTACACCGTCGTCACCAAGGCGACCAAGGAATTCATCGACGCTTCCGGCCGGCGCAAGGTGAAGGGCAACATGGACATCGAACTCGCCGTCGATGCCATGGAACTCGCCGAGCATGTCGACCAGATCGTGCTGTTCTCGGGCGACGGCGATTTCCGCTCGCTGGTCGAAGCGGTGCAGCGCCGCGGCGTTCGCGTCACGGTCGTTTCGACCATTTCGAGCCAGCCGCCGATGATCGCCGACGAACTGCGCCGCCAGGCCGACGTCTTCACCGACCTCGTCGAGCTGCAATCAAAACTGGGCCGCGATCCTTCGGAGCGCCCTGCCCCGCGCGAACCGCGTCATCACGCCCCGCAATTCCTGCAGCGCGCGACCACGGTGGCGCCGCGGGGCGGCGAGGACGAATTCGACGATTGAGAATGAGCCAGTACACTGCTAGAGCCTCGGTTCTGATTGAAACAGAACCGGGGCTTTTTGTTTTTCGCGCGCTTTCTTGACGCGACCCCAGTATCGATCCCGGATCTAGGTCCGTGGCTGGCTTTCGCTCGAAACGCTTTGGACACATGGCTAGCCTCCCCGCCCCTACCGCTGCCGAACCCGACCGCAACTGTCCGCTCTGCCCGAGGCTGGCTGCATTTCGCGCGCAGGCGCGCGCGCGCGAGCCGGGTTGGCACAACTCGCCGGTTGCCTCATTCGGCGCTTCCAATGCACAACTGTTGATTGTCGGGTTGGCGCCGGGCCTGCAGGGCGCCAACCGCACCGGACGTCCGTTCACCGGCGACTACGCCGGCGACCTGCTATATGCGACCTTGCTCGAATACGGCTTTGCCAAAGGCGTCTATCAGGCACGTCCGGACGACGGGCTGAAGCTGGTCGATTGCCGGATCAGCAACGCGGTGCGCTGCGTGCCGCCGCAGAACAAGCCGTTGCCCGTCGAGATCAACACCTGCCGGCAATTCCTGGCCGCGACGATTGCGACCATGCCGAGGCTTCGCGCGATCGTGGCGCTCGGGCGGATCGCCCATGAATCGACATTGAAGGCACTCCGCCTGCGCAATGGCGCCGCCCCCTTTGCGCACGGTGCCGTACATAGCGCAGGCGCCATCAGGCTTTACGACAGCTATCACTGCTCGCGCTACAACACCAATACGCGGGTGCTGACGCCGGACATGTTTCGCAACGTGTTTGCGAAGGTGCGAAAGGATCTAGGATAATCAAACGTCAATGCGAGGAGCGTCAGCGACGAAGTAATCCAGAGATGCTGCCTGTTGCACTATTTCTGGATTGCTTCACTTCGCTCGCAATGACGATTACACCGGATTCTCCCTCAGCCACGCCAGCACATCGGCGGCGTTTCGGTCGGGCGGAAACACCGGATAGAACACGTGTCGGATGCGCCCGTCATCGACGATCAGCGCCAGCCGCTTGATCAGCGTCAGTCCGGCCACCTGCATGGTCGGCAGCTTGAGCGCGCGGGCCAGTGCCAGCTTCTCATCCGACAAAACCGGGAACGGCAAGTGCAGCCGTGACGCCATCTCGGTCTGGTAGACGTTATCCTGCGTCGACAGGCCGAACACGTGTTTGGCGCCGGCGGCTTTCAGCTCGGCAAACAGGTCGCGGAACGAGCACGTCTGCGGTGTGCAGCCGCGCGCACCAGGGATCATGTCCCAATCGTCAACGAGACTGATCTTGCCGGGCTCGCCGGTGCGGGGGTAGGCGAACACGACCGTGCGGCCGGAAAGCGCAGCCAGCGTCACCGAATTATCGTCGGTGGCCAGCAGCGCGAGCGGCGGGATCGTCATGCCGACCAGATGCGCCGCCGCGCCATCGTCGGTCGGCGCCGGGATCTTGCTCCAGTCGACTTCGAGCAGGTTCTTCTGGTTCATCGCCTTCATCCTCCATCCGCCGTCATTTGCGAGCCAAGCGACGTGCCGTAGGATGGGTGGAGCGAAGCGATACCCATCAACCACAAGCACTGATCCGCGATCGTCATGATGGGTTTCGCTGCGCTCTACCCATCCTACGAACCATCATCCCCGCGCCCGCATCAGGCGGCCTTTTTCCCGGCCCCAATCGCGCTTCTTTTCGGTCTCGCGCTTGTCGTGCAGCTTCTTGCCCTTGGCGATCGCCAGCAGCAGCTTGGCGCGGCCGCGCTCGTTGAAATAGAGTTTTAGCGGAATCAGCGTCATGCCTTCGCGATCGACCGCGCCCATCAGCTTGTTGATCTGCTTTCGGTGCAGCAGCAGCTTGCGTGGCCGTTTCGGCTCATGGTTGAAGCGGTTGGCCTGCAGATATTCCGGAATATTGGCATTGATCAGCCAGATCTCGCCGTCCTTGGAATCCGCATAAGATTCGGCAATCGTTGTCTTGCCGTTGCGGATCGACTTCACTTCCGTGCCGGTCAGCGCAATGCCGGCCTCGACGGTGTCCTCGATCGCGTAGTTGAACCGGGCCTTGCGGTTTTCGGCGACAACCTTGATCGGGCGCTCGTTCTTCTCAGCCACGTTAGCCCTTCTTGAGGAGATCGCGGATCTCGGTCAGCAATTCTTCCTGCCTGGTCAGCTTCGGCGCGGGCCCAGCTTCATCCTTGCGTTTGAGCTTGTTCATGGCGCGAATGACCACGAACAGCACGAACGCGATGATGAGGAAGTTCAGCGTCAGCGTGAGGAAACTGCCCCAAGCCAATACCGCGCCCTGCTTTTTAGCATCGGCAAGATTGTTGGCAGTCACCGCCTTCGACAGCGGCGTGAAATAGTTGGAGAAATCGAGACCGCCGGTGATCGCGCCGATGATCGGCATGATCACATCGCCGACCAGCGAAGTCACGATGGCGCCGAAGGCCGCACCGATGATGACGCCGACGGCGAGGTCGACGACGTTACCCTTCATCGCGAATTCGCGGAATTCCTTCAGCATGTTGGCCTTCCCTCTTCGTTCTTCAGGCGAAGCGAGTCGTCCCCCCTTAATTGATCAGGCCGGCATGCACCATCGCGCTGCGCACGGCAACGCGCGTCGGCTCCGACACCGGCACCATCGGCAGGCGCAGCTTCTCGTCGATCTTGCCGAGCAGAGAGAGCGCGTATTTAACCGGCGCCGGATTGCTTTCGATGAAGAGGTTGTTGTGCAGCGGCATCAGCTTGTCATGCAGCTTGAGCGCGGTGGCGTGATCGCCCTTCTGCCATGCCAGGTGGAATTCCGAGCACAGCCGCGGCGCGACGTTTGATGTGACCGAGATGCAGCCATGGCCGCCATGCGCCATGTAGCCGAGGATAGTGGCGTCCTCGCCCGACAATTGGTTGAAGTCCTCGCCCATCGCCGCGCGCTGCTGCGACACCCGCACCATGCTGGCAGTTGCATCCTTCACGCCGGCGATGTTCTTCAGTTCGAACAGCCGCGTCATCGTCTCGACCGACATGTCGATCACCGAACGGCCGGGGATGTTGTAGATGATGATCGGAATCCCGATCGCGTCGTTGATCGCCTTGAAGTGCTGGTACATGCCTTCCTGGGTCGGCTTGTTGTAATAGGGCGTCACCACCAGCACGGCGTCCGCGCCTGCCTTCTCCGCATGCTCGGCGAGCTCGACGGCCTCCTTGGTCGAATTGGAGCCCGCGCCCGCGATGACGGGCGCCCGCCCGTTGGCTTCGTCAATGCACCATTCGACGACGCGCTTGTGCTCGTCATGGCTCAAGGTGGGGCTTTCGCCGGTGGTGCCGACGGGCACCAGGCCGTGGGTGCCCTCAGTGATCTGCCAGTTCACCAGGCCGCGGAAGGCCGCCTCGTCGAGCGAGCCGTTCTTGAATGGCGTGACCAAGGCGGTGAACGATCCCCGGAATTTTGTCTTGGCTGCCATGGATTTCCTCCAAACGCTTAAGAAACGGCACCACCGAAACTGGATTTCAATTCATATCGGGTCTGGCGATCGGGCGAAAGGGCCGTGCCGTATGGCGCTAGCGCTTTGTTTCGACGCTCTTTCTTGGGCTGGCCGGTATCAGCCTTGCTCAGGAGCCGATAGCCGCGATTTTGCCGCGGTGATGGCGCAAACAGGATCGGCCGCGACGTTTTTAGTATTTTGTCCACATATTCCATCAAAATAGACCAAAGGCTCGGGCGATTGAATGATTCGCCGCCGCAAAGGAAAGCCGTGACCCTTCCCGCCCGCGCCGCCGCACTGCGATCGACCGCACTGGCCACGGGCCTGGCGCTGGCGGTCGGGCTGACTGCCTTCCCCTTGGAAGCCTGGGCCAAGCCAAAAGTTCCCCTGCCGAAGCCGCGGCCGATCGCCCGCAACGTCGTTCCAAAGTCCACGGCACACAGCGCGCCCACCGCCCATACCCCGGCGGCGGCGGCCCCTGCCCCCGCGGCGCCGGCACCAGCACCGCCGCTGCTGGCCCCGGCCACGCGCCAGCACGCAGCCCTGCCGCCTCCGCGCAAGCATGTGGCACCGGCAGTGGTAGCCGCGACGTCCTCGACGTCACAGGCCGACAAGGACGCGCTGGAAAACGTCATCGAGCTGGTGCGCAAGCAGAAGCCTGGGGATGCCACCCAGGCGCAGGCGGCGGTATCGGATCCGGTCGCCCGCAAGCTTGCGGAATGGCTGATCCTGCGCAGCGACAACAATAGCGCCTCGGTCGAGCGCTACCGTGCGTTTGTCTCGGCCAATCCGAGCTGGCCGTCGCAGACCTTCCTGCGCCGGCGCATCGAGGCCGCCATTTGGGACGACCGTCGCGACGACGCGACCGTCTGGTCCTGGTTCGGAAACGAATCGCCGATTTCGGCCAAGGGCAAGTTTGCGCTGGCGAAGGCCATGCTTGCGCGTGGCGACCGCGCCAATGCCGAACGGCTGGTCCGCGAGGCCTGGCGCCATGATGGCCTGTCGGAAGACACCGAGAACGCGGCCCTCGATATGTTCGGCGCCTTGCTGACGGCGGGCGACCACAAGGCGCGGATGGACACGCTGCTGTATAGCACCGAGCAGGAAGCCGGCGGCATGCGCGCTGCCAAGCGGCTCGGTTCAGGCCATGTCGCGCTAGCCAAGGCGCGCATTGCCGCCAACAAGAAATCCTCCAACGCCAAAACCCTGCTCGACGCCGTGCCGCACGAATTGCACGGCGACCCCGGCTACGTGTTCGCGAAGATCCAGCTGCTCCGCCGCGCAGATAAATTCCAGGAGGCCGCGCAGCTCATGCTGGGCGTGCCGAAAGACCCGAACCGTCTGCACAATCTCAACGAATGGTGGATCGAGCGGCGCCTCTTGGCGCGCAAGATGCTCGATGTCGGCGAACATCGCACCGCCTACCTGATTGCGCGGGACGCAGCGCTTCCGTCGCGCGACATCTACAAGACCGAGCAGGAATTCACCGCGGGCTGGATCGCGCTGCGCTTCCTGAAAGATCCGGCGGTCGCTGCGCAGCATTTCGCGCGCATCGGCGTCGGCAGCGCCAATCCAACCGCGCTGGCTCGCGCAGGCTATTGGCAGGGCCGCGCCGCGGAAGCGGCGGGGCGCGCGCAGGAGGCCCGCGCCGCCTATGGCCGCGCCGCCGAGCAATCGACCAGTTATTACGGCCAGTTGGCGCGCGCCAAGCTTGGATTGCCGCAGCTCGATTTGAACGGCGCCCCGAGCGGCCGCGGCCGCAGCGTCGAACGGCTGGAGATCGTGCGCGCCGTGCAACTGCTGTATGAGCTCGACGAACGCGAACTCGCGCTTCCGATCTTCGGCGACATGGGCGAGAACGGCGATCCCGATGCCCTCGTGGGCCTGGGCGAACTCACCTCGCGCTACCGCGACGCCCGCGGCATGCTGCTGCTCGGCAAGGCCGCGCTCAACCGCGGCCTGCCGTTCGACGTTTACGCCTATCCCGTCACCGGCATCCCGTCGTTCAAGCAGATCGGGCCCGAGGTCGAGCCGAGCGTCATCTATTCGATCGCGCGGCAGGAAAGCGCCTTCAATCCGGCCGTGGTCTCACCGGCCCAGGCCTACGGGCTGATGCAGGTGACGCCGGACGCCGGTCGCTATGTCTGCAAACGGGCCGGCGTCAGTTTCGACCTCAACCGGATGAAGACCGACTCGGTCTACAACGCCATGCTTGGCGCCGCCGAACTCGGCGGGCTGCTCGAAGACTACCGCGGCTCCTACATCCTGACCTTCGCCGGCTACAACGCCGGCCGCGGCAGCGTCAAGAAATGGATCGAGCGTTACGGCGATCCGCGCGATCCCAAGGTCGACGCGGTCGATTGGGTCGAGCAGATCCCGTTCTCGGAGACGCGGAACTACGTGCAGCGGATCATGGAGAACCTGCAGGTCTATCGCACGCGGTTCGGCGGCGGGAGCAAGCTTCAGATCGAAGCCGACCTGCATCGCGGCGCCAGCGTCGAATAGCTTTCCCAGCGCGCATTGTCCTTCTATTCGGCCTAATCGCACCTCAGCGCGGCTATCATGTTTGAGTCCGGGACGTCATTGCCCTTTGGGCCAATCGACGAACGGTCAGGTAACATCGATCATTCCCGACTGTAGCGGGCGGCAAATCCAGCACCGTTACGCGCGCGACCGCATGATCCGATCGGAGTGGCGTCAAAGGCCTTCCATGTCGTTTGAAACTCGCAAAACCTGGTACGTCTCGTTTGAATCTCCGAAGTCAGAAACGAGAGCGGCTGCACGACGGTCTTCGCGGCGGAGCGAAACGTTTTTTACGGAGGACGAAGCGAGGGCATTTGCGTGCCAAAAATACAAGCTGGGGCTGGTGGTAAGTGCCGGCACCCTAAATCCGCATCTACCCCGCCGAACGATACCGCCGGCAGTTATCCATCTTTGGATTGGGGATCTGGTACATGATCCTTTTTGCGGGGTTCAGCATACGGTCGAGATTGGATGTTGAAAGCATGCCGGCAGCAAGCACTACAGTCACGGCAGGCGGTGTCTCCCTGGGCACCGACACGGCGACGCCCCTCTCCGCAGACATCGACCGGCAACGATGGCCCAACTCCAATCGGGCCGCCTCCGGAATGATTGCTTCGAAGCCCGATATCGGTTTATCGGAGAACCATCTCAATGAAGCTATCGCCCCACTGGTCCCGCTTTTCTTGGCTACTTGGAGCCGTGATCTCAATCTATCTATTTGTCAGCTACCTGATATTGCCCGCAACATGGGCCCGGATCGAACATGAGCCCGGTGTGTCAAAGCGGGCAATGGTGACTTCGACGGCTCAGGGAATACCAGGCGACGCAATCAACGTCGGCCTAATCGGAACCCAGGAAGATGTGGTCTCCGCATTCCATGCGGCCGGGTGGTATCCGGCCGATCCGGTGACCTTGCGCACCAGCCTCGAAATCATCGGGAGCGTTCTATTGAATCGTTCCTACAAGAGCGCTCCCGTCAGTCCGCTTTATTTTGACGGACGGCGTGAGGATTTGGCATTCGAAAAGCCGGCAGGAACCAGTGCGGATCGTCGGCAGCATGTCCGACTATGGTTGGTTTTGCAAAGCGGCGCTGACGGCAGTCCTGTTTGGCTCGGATCGGCGAGCTTCGACAGTGGCGTGACCCTGAGCCGTGATACTGGGCAAGTTACACACAAGATCGCACCAAATATCGACCAGGAACGCGATCGCTTGATGGCGGAACTGGACAATGCCCGGATGGTGCTAGGCATGTATCAGATCCGGGGAATCGGTCCTACCTTCAATGGTCGCAACGGCGAAGGCGATCCCTACTATACGGATGGCGAGATACGGGTAGCGAAACTGGTTGCGAGTAACGAGAAAGCTGCAGCGCCCGCCAAGGTTCTTCCAGCACCCGCCTTGATTCAAATGAAGGACAAGGTGTTTTCCTGGAGCACTTCCCTGGGGCTATCGAAGTAACCTTCCATTTTCGGTCGAGGCGAAAATACCCTTTGGCATCAGCGTCGAACCAACCAGCCCTGCCCTCGTCCACTCTTCCGCAAGCCGACATTCGCCGAGCATGAGTCCGGTTTCATCTTCACTGAGCGCCGCAACCGCGACAAGCCGCCAGCGCAATAGGGTGTTTGAACATGACTAAACTTCCCGGCATCCTTGCTCGATAAGCTCGCACCCCATATGCGCCGCTGCCTGCCGGTCATCGGGACCACAAATCCATTTGCAGACACGTCAACAGGCTCACATAGCTTGGTGTACCGCCAATACTTTCCTGCGGAATGCATTGGGCCTTGCTGGAGGCCGAGAATTTGGGCCATCGACTCGCTAACTGTTGCCGTGCCTTGTTTTCATCGTTCACGCAGCTCTTGACGGACTGATCAACTGAAAGCCCGGTTGTCGCCGCCACATCCAATTTGCAACTTCGGGCGATGTCAAACGCGGGGAGCCGATCGGCCACCGCGACGACGAGTTGAGTACTAACAATGATCGGGAAAATTGAAATTGGCATACCCTGCTCCTTCTCTGCTCGTGCTCCGCTCAAAGACGCCGTAGAGGCGACACTTCAGCCAAAATCTCAAGTCACAGCTTCATTCATGTGACCGGGCCTTTAGGTTACCATCGGCCTAGATGTCTTTTTCGTAAAGAGGCGGCGCACCCGGTTTCAACTCAGCATTCCGGGAACTGCCAATTGCCTTTTTGATAGCCGAGAACAAGGCTTCCTCCTGCAAAGGTTTCCGAAGGCTGGCTACAAGCGTACCTTCATCCGATGCTTCCTGCAGCGCAGCCTCAGCATGCGCGGTGATGAGAATTGTCGGAATTTTTGTGCCGCTGCTTATGAGATGCTGTTGAAGCTCCAAGCCGTTCATCTCCGGCATCTGAAGATCGACAATCAGGCACACGGGAAGCCCGGCAGGCAACGCCGCGAGAAACTCCTGTGCCGATCCGTAAGTCTGCGCATGAAAAGCGTGCGAACGCAGCAACCGGCTCAAGGCCTTGAGCACGGCCGGATCGTCGTCCACAACTGCAATCCATGGGGGAGCTTCCGCCATGGAACACTATTGCCGCTGCGCCCTGCGCCGTCGAGTTGGCCCTTGGGTCAATAGGAGCGCTTTTCCTGTTTCGACAGGTTGAGCTTCTCGGCCATCCGCACCAGGTCGGCGACAGTTCGAATGCCAAGTTTCTCCATCATCCGGCTGCGGTGGACCTTGATGGTCTTTTCGACCGTACCCAGCTCGCTGGCAATCTGCTTGTTGAGCCGCCCTGCCACGACATGCGTAAGCACCTCGCGTTCGCGTGGCGTCAAGGTCCTTACCTTCGCTCGCATCAATTCCAGTTCGGAATGAAGCCGGCGCAACTCAGCGTCCACGGCTTCAGCGCGGGATAGCGCTTCGAACAAATCCTGGTCCTTTACCGGCTTGGTCAGGAAATCGATCGCCCCGCCTTTCATGGCACGTACGCTGGTGGGAATGTCGCCTTTGCCGGTAACGAACACGACGGGACGATGCGAGCCAATGGCGGTGGTCAACACATCCTGAATCTCCAGACCATCAAGATTTGGCATCGAAACATCGAGTACGGCGCATCCGGGAATCGCCTCGTCATGCTCCTCGAGGAATATCTGCGGCGAAGAATATGGCTTGACGTCATAACCCTTGGCGCGGAGCAGTCGCGACAACGACTTGAGGACTCCGGGGTCATCGTCAACGAGGTAAACTGTGAACATGCCTGTCATACAGAACTGACTGCAGTTTGCCGGGCGGGTAACGAAAATCCTGCAACGGCGCCCCCGCCTTCACCGTTGACCAGGGTCAGCTTTCCCTGATGCGCCTTTATGATCGTCGAACAAAGGGTCAGACCCAGGCCAAGGCCTTGGTCCTTGGTGGTGTAGAACGGTTCGAACAGCCGGCCATTTTCCTTGGGACGGATGCCGTGCCCCCGATCCTTCACGAGCACGTCTATCATTCCGGCTTTCGCACCTCGGGTCGAGATCAAGATAGACCGTTGGGCCGTGGGGGTCGAGGCCATAGCATCCATCGCATTCATGACAAGATTGAGCAGAACTTGCTGCAGCTGAACAGAATCGCCCCGCGTCAGAAGCATCTTGTTTTCCAGATCAAGCCTGACGCTGATGTCGCGGCCGACCAGCTCGCTATGCAGCAAGCTGACGGTCGATCTGACAAGGTCATTGATGTTGACGTTTTCCATCTTGCGCTCGCCCTTCCTGAGAAGGCCGCGGAGACGGTGGATGACTTCGCCAGCCCTACTATCTTCATGAACAATATCCTCAAGGGCGTCGCGAATTTCGGCGAGATCCGGCGAATCATGCGCCAAGAGGTGGAGGGCCGCTTGCGCATTTGACAGGATCGCAGTGAGAGGTTGGTTGACCTCGTGCGCAATTGAGCCGGATAGTT
The DNA here is from genome assembly GCF_036924515.1 of Bradyrhizobium sp. AZCC 1610. Classification (NCBI taxonomy): domain Bacteria; kingdom Pseudomonadati; phylum Pseudomonadota; class Alphaproteobacteria; order Hyphomicrobiales; family Nitrobacteraceae; genus Bradyrhizobium; species Bradyrhizobium sp. AZCC 1610. Next base: position 3,760,346 of record NZ_JAZHRR010000001.1, read on the forward strand.
CGCCGAGGACCGATACCCGCATCAGGTGCTCGATTTCCAGACGTTGCAATGCAGTCTCAGCCTCGGCCGATTTCTGGTCGGTGATGTCGACGAAAATGCCCCCTAGTTGCTTTGGCTCGCCTTTGCTCTCCGCATAGGACCGGGCGCGCATGCGGATCCAGCGAGTCTCACCGCTCGGCAGGATAATTCGTACGTCGCTGGCCGCGGACCGCTCCGTCCTGAAGGACCTCCGGAGCGAATGGCTTGCGGTTTCGAGATCATCCGGGTGAACAGCGGCAAGGAATGCCTCTCGGGTGAGCGGTGCATCACGCGGGATCCCGAACAGCGCCCTGCCATGTTCGGTAACCCACAATTCATCGGTATTCCGGTCAAACTGCCAGAGGCCGATGTTTGCCGCAGCGGCGGCAAAGGTCATCCGCTCCTCGCTATCCTTAAGCAGGTCTTCGGCGCGCTGTCTCCTGCGCCGCTGAATCAGCAAGGCGCCCACAATTGTTGTTTGTACGCCGAGGACGAAAAGTGCCGCAAGAACGGTGCCGCGATACTCATCCCAGATCGTCGGCTTTTTGAACAGAACGAGGGTGTCGGGAGGTAGATTTGTCTCCTTCAGATTCCAGCGTTGCATTGCCCGGTGATCGACGCGGTAGTGCTGCGCCGGGTTTGTTCGGGGCGCGAGCGTAGCAGGATCCGCGCCATTCATGATTTCGATCGCCAATTCCGCCGCCGCAACGCCGACCGATTCGAACGTCTCAACAAAGCCGCCGACGGCGCCCCTGCCGATAAACGTATCGTAAGGCCCGTAAATCGGCGCTGGTGACAGCGCGGACAAATCGGCGGCAACCTGCGCAGGGACGAAGGTCTTGCCTTCGGCGTCAGCAAAAACCGTCAGAAGGATCACGATCGCATCATTAGGCACCTTCGACAGTTCAGCGACGAGTTCTGAGTATGGAAGTTCGAACAGGAATGTCGTCTCGAATTTGCCGCCGCGCTCCTCGATCATCTTGCGAGCTATCGGTTGCCAACGCCGATCGGTCTCGCCGCTTCCGGCGATGATAAACAATCTGTTAGCATCCGGCTGGAGCTGCTCCGCGAGCGAAAGCGTCTTCGCCAGATCGAACGCAGTGATGATCCCGGTCGTCCTCGGTGGCAATCGCAACGCGGCATAGGTCTGTGGCGAAATAGATGCAAAGACGATCGGGACATCGGGAAGCAGGTCTTGGTGCTTGACGACAAATGGCAACGCGTTGCTGCCGAGCGTGATCATCAAATCCGGCGGATGCTTCCCGTACTTGTCGCGAATATACGTCGCCATTTGCCGCGAATGGGCCGCGTCGGTATTTCGAGCGAGGTCGAGAAACTCCGCATCGATCTCAACCGATTTCGAGTGCTCGACCAGCCGCTTGCGCGCGGCCTCCGCGATCACGCTGGTGGCGGGAAATGAGTAGTTGAAGGCGTGAAGCATAAGAACGCGCGCACGCTCCGCAGCGCGGGCTTCCCCCGCGAGCAAAAGAAGGAGTCCGATGCTCCACACGACAATGCGCGTCGTCGTCATACTGAAACGGCCGCCACTCAAAAACGCTACAATCGTAAATTTACAAACTTCGTAATCTGCCCGCGCGGCTAGACGTTGCCGGCTTGCAACCTTAGCACGTTTTTGGAGGGATATCCTGCCCCGGTCGTCCAGGATTTCCTGAGTAGAATCAACGGGGATTTTCCCGCAGACCGAAACAGCGGGCCAATATCGCCGCGATGCAATCCATGCGCGCAGGCGCCGGAAGGTCCGTCCCAGTGACGCTAGCTGGATCGCTGCGATGTTGGACCACGGTCCAATAGCCTGTGACAGGGCTCTTGCGTAGCGTGCCCCTCGCAATTTGGCGATCGAGCGGGAGGCAGCGCGCGAGATGACAACGCTTTTCCCTGCAAGCACATTCAAAGCTGACGTCACGGTCGGTGCTTCGCAAACCGACGGGATGATCCGGATACCCGGTGGCACTTTTCGCATGGGATCGGACAAGCACTATCCGGAGGAAGCTCCGGCGCATCGTGTCACGGTGGATGGCTTCTGGATGGATCGCTATCCGGTGACCAACCGGCAATTCAAGGAATTCGTAAGGGCCACCAAACACGTCACCGTCGCCGAAATCACACCTGACCCCAAGGATTATCCGGGAATGCTCCCGCATATGATCTACGCGGGCTCGCTGATGTTCTTGCCGCCCAAACATCCGGTCAACCTCCGCGACTTCAGCCAGTGGTGGACCTTCGCCAAGGGCGCGCAGTGGCGGCATCCCTACGGACCCGGAAGCAACATCCGTGGGTTGGACGATCATCCAGTCGTGCATGTGGCTTTCAGCGATGCAGTCGCTTACGCGAAATGGGCTGGCAAGGATCTGCCAACCGAAGCGGAATGGGAATTTGCAGCCCGCGGCGGGCTCGACGACACCGAATTTGCGTGGGGCGATGAATTCACGCCGGCCGGCCGCCACATGGCAAACACCTGGCAGGGAGAATTCCCTCGCCAGAATGCCAATGCCGATGGCTTCGAGCGCACCTCGCCGGTCAGTGCATTCCCGCCCAACGGCTATGGGTTGCACGACATGATCGGCAACGTCTGGGAATGGACTGCCGACTGGTACTCACCGAAGCATCAGGCGGATGCGGCGAAGGCCTGCTGCATCCCGCAGAACCCGCGCGGCGGACGCGAGGACAACAGCTACGACCCGAGAACGACGAACGTGAAGATTCCACAGAAGGTCATCAAAGGCGGCTCGCATCTCTGCGCGCCGAACTACTGCCGACGCTACCGGCCGGCAGCGCGACACGCGGAGCCAGTCGATACTTCCACGAGTCATCTTGGCTTTCGGTGCATCAGGCGAGGAGCCTCTGACGCATCCAAATAGGGAGAGCGAAGCTATGTTGAGTACCATATTCGCTGCCAAGCCGCCATTTATTGCGACGCCGCCACGCAAGTCCTGTGGTTTGCTTAAGCGTTCATGCGCTGTCCTGCTGAGCGCGGCGATTATGGTGCCACTGGCCGGGCCGGCAAGCGCACAGCAGCCGGCCCAACAGCCGGCTCAGAAACCCAATATCATTTTCATCATGGGCGATGACATCGGCTGGATGCAGCCGAGTATCTACCATCGCGGCCTGATGGTCGGCGAGACGCCCAACATCGATCGCATCGGGCAGGAAGGTGCGATGTTCACGGACTATGTGGCCATGCAAAGCTGCACCTCCGGCCGCAACGCCTTCTTCACCGGCATGTATCCGCTGCGCACCGGCATGATCCCGCCACAGCTCCCCGGAAGCCCGTCCTACCTGCGGCCCGGCACGCCGGCGATAGCAAAATTCCTGCTCGATCTCGGGTACAACACGGGTGAGTTTGGGAAGAACCATCTCGGCGACCACACCGATGCCCTGCCGACCGCGCACGGCTTCCAGGAATACTGGGGCTATCTCTACCACCTCGACGCAATGCAGGGGGTGAGCTTCCCCGACATCAACAAGACGCCGCTCCAGCAAACCGTTGCGCCGCCTTGCAGGAACACGCCGATTCCCGGCATCCCGGAAGTGCCCGGTGCCGTGGATCAGAAGACCACGCTATGTCTCATGCCTCCGCGCAACGTCCTGTCGTGCAAGTCCTCGGACGGCACGAGCAAGAACCAGATGTGCGCTGACGAGGGCCCGTTGACGCTGGAACGCTCGAAGACGGTGGACGAGGAGATCTCGACCAAGGTCATCGAGTTCCTCGACCGCAACGACCCGAAGAAAACCAACAAGCCATTCTTCGTCTGGTATAACCCGGCGCGCATGCACGTCGTCACCGTGCTGCCGCCGAAGTACGAGGCCATGCTGGGCGAGCGCGGCGGCAAGGACTGGGGCACCAACGAAGCCGGCATGAAGCAGATGGACGACAACATCGGCCTCGTTCTCAAGAAACTGGACGACATGGGCCAGGCAAACAATACGATCGTTGTGTTCACCACCGACAACGGTGCCGAGGCGATCTCATTCCCGGACGGCGGCGTGACCCCGTTCAAGGGCCAGAAAGGCGAGGCCTGGGAAGGCGGCTACCGCGCGCCGATGGTAATCAAATGGCCGGGCGTCATCAAACCCGGCACGGTGCACAACCAGTTGTTCGCCGCTCTCGACTGGGTACCCACGCTGACCGACATCGGCGGCGGGCCCAAGGGTAACGAATTGAAGCAGCAGATCGAGGCGGGCCGGTATCCCGGCATCGTCAAGACGACGTTGGACGGCGTCAACCAGCGTGACTTCCTGGAAGGCAAATCGGCCAAATCGGCACGCGACTACTTCTTCTATTTCTCGGGTTCAACGCCGTCGGCGGTGCGCTACAAAAACTGGAAGATGTACTACACCATGTCGCAGCCCGGGCCGGCCGGCTGGATCATGCCGCTGATCCCCTTCCACTTCACCTTGGTCCAGAACATCAAGCGTGATCCCTTCGAGCAGAACGTCGGCGTCGACCAGAAGTCGGCCATGAGCATGGGCGGTGCGCTCGGCGCCCCGGCGACCGCCTTCCAGTATGACTGGAACATGCTGCCGATCGGCCAGCAGTTGTGGATGGAACATCTGCTGTCGTACGAAAAGTTCCCGCCGCTGCAGGCCCCCGAGACCTACAACCTCTCTGGCATCCTGGAGCAGGTCAAGAACAGGCGGCACGGGAGCGACTAGCCGCGAGAGCATGCTGTGACCAAGCGGACGCCCTCACGGGCGTCCGCCCACGACAGGTGAGCGATGAATGCACTGACTGAATCGGGAGGTTACCTATCATGAGCATCGTCAGGAACGCTTGTGTCGGTTTTCTCACATCGCTCGCTGCCGCGACGGCGCTGGTCTCGCCGCTATGCGCCCAGCAACAACAGAAGCCCAACATTCTCGTCATCATGGGCGATGACATCGGCTACTGGAACATCAGCGCCTACAATCGCGGTATGATGGGCTACCGCACGCCCAACATCGACCGCATTGCCAATGAAGGCGCAGTATTCACTGATTACTATGGGCAACAGTCCTGCACCGCCGGACGCGCGGCTTTTATCACCGGACAAAGTCCCTTGCGCACCGGGCTGCTCAAAGTAGGTCTTCCCGCGGCAAAGGAAGGCCTGTCCGCCAAAGATCCGACCATAGCTGACTTGTTAAAGCCGCAAGGCTACGCGACCGGGCAGTTCGGCAAGAACCATCTTGGCGATCGCAACGAATTCCTGCCCACCGTGCACGGCTTCGACGAGTTCTTCGGCAACCTCTATCATCTGAATGCCGAGGACGAGCCGGAACATCCGGACTATCCGAAAAATCCTGCATTCAAGGCGCAGTTTGGTCCGCGTGGCGTCATGAAATGCGTTGCGACCACCGTCGACACGCCGGGTGATGATCCACGCTTCGGCCCATGGGGCAAACAGAAGTGCGAGGATACCGGACCGCTCACGAAGAAACGAATGGAGACGATCGACGAGGAATTTCTGAACGCCACGAACGACTTCATCGACCGCGCAAATCGCGACAAGAAGCCGTTCTTTGTGTGGTTCAATTCGAGCCGCATGCACATCTGGACTCGCCTCAAGCCTGAGTCCCAGGGAAAAACCGGTCTTGGTATCTATCCCGACGGCATGGTGGAGCATGACGGGCAAGTCGGACAATTGCTGAAAAAGATCGACGATCTCGGCATCGCCAACAACACGGTCGTGATCTACACGACCGATAACGGTGCGGAAACATTTTCCTGGCCGGACGGCGGCACGACGCCGTTCCGGGGCGAGAAAAACACCAACTGGGAGGGTGGCTATCGTGTCCCGGCGATGGTGCGCTGGCCCGGACTGGTGCCGGCACGGACCGAGATCAACGACGTGTTTTCGGCAGAGGACTGGGCGACGACGCTGGTCGCGGCGGCGGGCGAGCCCGACGTCAAGACAAAGCTGCTGGTGGGCTATGATGCCGGTGGCAAGAACTTCAAGGTCCACCTCGACGGCTACGACCAGCGCGACCTTCTCGCCCGCAAGGGCGCCAACAAGCGGCGCGAATTCTTCTACTGGACCGACGACGGCAACCTGGCCGGGCTTCGCTACGACCAATGGAAGGCTGTCTTCCTGGAACAGAAGGCGCATGGGTTTGACGTGTGGGCCCAGCCGATGATTCAACTTCGGTTGCCGTCGCTGTTCAACCTCCGATCCGACCCGTTCGAGCGAGCCCAGCATGAAGCCGGCGATTACGTCCGCTGGTTCGTGGAGCACGCCTTTGTGCTCGTTCCCGCGCAGGCAATCGTGGGGCAGCACCTGGTGAGTTTCCAGCAGTTTCCGCCGAGACAAAGACCGGGTTCATTCTCCGTCGAACAGGCGATGGAAAAGCTAAGGAATCCACCGTCCAGCAATTGAATTCGGCATGATTCCGATTGGAAGCGAGTAGCGAAATTCAAAGGAGTCCATCATGACCATCAAGAGTCGAACTGGCTGCATGATTATCGCCCTCCTGCTCTGCGGGACAGCACCGGCGCTGGCCCAGACCACGCCTTCGACGCCGAAGCACGAGCCGCTGCAGAAGACGATCGGCCAGGCCATGCCGGAGATTGTGCCGTCGTTGATCGTCATGAACGCCCGCGGCGCCAGCCTGCAGGGCGGAAAACTGACACTCACCGGCGTAGCGCCCAACTCGATCGTTTTCGCGGACCGCCCGGTGCGGGCGGCGGGGCATTCGCTCACCACCGACCTGCTGGCGGAATGGTCGCCGGGCAATGATAGCGCTGAGAGCTTTACCAAGGATCCGCCGAACGCCACCGTCTCGGTGCTCAGCACGGACGGGTCGAAAATCCGCGATGCCGTCGTGGTGCTGAAGACGGCCAAGCTCGAGGGCGACCGGCTGACCTTTGACGTGGATGTGCTCGAAGGCGATCTGGCCGGCGGCGATGGGCCGGCGGCACTCTTCATCGACCGCTTCGGCTTCGGCGGCTTCCACGGCGGCGGCTTTCACGCTGGCGGCATGGGCGGCTTCCACGCCGCCGGCTTCCACGGCGGCTACGCGCGGGTCGGCGGTGTCGGCGCAGCCGGCGCCTGGCGTCGTCCCTACGTCGCTCGCGGCGCCTGGTATCGCGGAGGCTACGGTGCTGCAGCGGTCGGTGCCGCCGCGGTGGGTGGGGCTGCGCTGGGTGCGGCGGCAGCAAATGCCGCCTATCCCTACTGCGGCTATTATCCCTACCCGCCCTGCTACTGAGGACCGCACGAGCAATGCATGCGCCTTTGCGCGCAGCATTGATGATTGAAAACTGGATCCGGAGGACGAACCTAAGGGGATCGACCATGAAACCGATCGCGCAATTTCCGCTCGTTGACCGCCGCGTCCTCCTCTCGTCGCTGGCGATGCTACCCTTGCTCCCTGCCTCGCTCCGCTCCACCTCCGCGCTGGCACAGGCACGCGATCCATTGCCGTCCTGGAATGAGGGCGCGACCAAGGCTTCGATCCTCGACTTTGTCGCGCGGGTCACGACGCAAGGCGGCCCTTTCTTCGTCCCGGTCGATCAGCGCATCGCGACCTTCGACAATGACGGCACGCTCTGGATCGAGCAGCCGATGTATATCCAATTGGCCTTCGCGCTTGACCGCGTGAAGGCGCTGGCGCCGATGCATCCGGACTGGAAGACCAAGCAGCCTTTCGCAGCGGTGCTGGACGGCGACCTGAAGGCGCTGGCGGCGTCCGGCGAAAAAGGATTGGTCGAAATCATCGCCGTGACGCATGCCGGCATGACCACGGCGGAGTTCGAGAAAATCGTCACCGATTGGCTCGCGTCCGCGCGTGATCACCGCTTCAAGCGGCCCTATACCGAGCTGGTCTACCAGCCGATGCTGGAACTGCTCGCCTACCTCCGGGCCAACGGCTTCAAGACCTTCATCGCGTCAGGCGGCGGTATCGAGTTCATGCGGCCCTGGACCGAGCGGATCTACGGAATTCCACCGGAGCAGGTCATCGGCTCATCGATCAAGACCCGATTTGAGATGAAGGACGGCGCGCCAACGCTGTTCCGGCTGCCCGAAATCAACTTCATCGACGACAAGGCGGGAAAGCCGATCGGCATCAACGAGCACATCGGCCGCCGCCCGATCGCGGCATTCGGCAATTCCGACGGCGATCTCGAAATGCTGCAATGGGCGACGCTCGGCGCCAGTGGCGCGCGGTTCGGCCTGATCGTGCACCACACCGATGCGGAGCGCGAATATGCCTACGACCGCCATTCGCATTTCGGCAAGCTCGACGTAGCACTGGACGCCGCAGCGGTGAACAAGTGGACGGTGGTCAACATGAAGAACGACTGGAAGCGGATCTTTGCCTTCGACTAGGCAGCGGCGTCTCGCCCGCCTGTCTGGTATCAAGAAAGCCGAGCTCGGCCGATGCTCATAATCCTTTGCCTGTACTTTGTCGCTCTTTGGCTCGTGTTCTCGAAATTCAAGGTCGTGCGTTGGGGGTGGCTCTCCGGGACCATCTCGGTCTTCATCGGCGCTTTTATCCTGGCGACATTCCTTGCCCTGTTCAATTATCTGACGCCGTCCGGCAAGGTAACGGTGACCGGACGGGTCGTCGAGGTAACGCCTAACGTGAGCGGCCAGATCGTTGCGATTCCGGTAAAGCCGAACGTGCCTGTAAAGATGGCTGACGTTCTGTTCCAGATAGACCCGGCGCCGTTCCAGTTTAAGGTGAATCACCTGCGGGCTTCACTGGCCGCGGCACAACAGCAAGCCCAGATACTGAAGTCGAGCTACGATCAGGCAACCGCCAATGTTGCTGGACTGGAGGCGCAGACCAAATTCAATGCAAAGCGCCTGAAGGACATTCAGACGCTCTACGAGAGTGGGGCCAACACCGAATTCAGGGAGCAGGATACCCAGGTTCAGTTTGAGACCGTATCGGCACAGCTCAGTGCAGCCAGGGCAGCACAACAGAGCGCCAAACTGGCGCTGGACTCCGAGATTGGCGGCGTCAACACCACCGTAGCGCAGGTTCAGGCGCAGTTGGAAAATGCCGAGTGGGAATTGTCGCAGACTACGGTTCGAGCGCCAGCCGACGGTTACGTGACCCTCGTAACGTTGACGGTCGGCGACCGTGCGCTGCAGGCCCGCTCGGTAATGTCGTTCGTCGTCGAAAACGAGATTACAATCGTTGGGATGTTTTCACAAAATGGCTTCCAGACGATCAAGATCGGCGCGCCGGTCGATATCGTCTTCGATAACGTTCCCGGCCGCATCTATCATGCAAAGATCACCGCTATCCCGAAGGGCATCGGTCAGGGCCAGGTCGCTGTATCAGGGACGCTTGCCCGAACGACGTCACTCGGCGGCGCTGCTGCTTTTCCAGCGGAAATATCCGTTCCCGACCAAATGAGCCGGGATTCGCTGCGGCTCGGAATGTCCGGCAATGCAACAGCGTTTGCCCAGAACGCAGGCGTCATCGGACTTCTTGCCTCCATTCTCGTCTGGGTTAGCTCCTATACCGCTTACCTCTAAGCAAGTGTTGGGTTGATCTCCCCTCGTCGTCGATAAGCGAAATGGTCCGTATCGTTAACCTATTCACCACCCCTCGCCTGCGTCGGCGGAGCCAAGGTGACGCGTCGGCAAGGGAGTCAGTCCGGGACGCCAGCTATGGAGGACTAAGGCGTAGTTGGCTTGCGAAAACACTTCTTGGAGCGACTTCTTTTTGAGTAGCCTGTGGCCGCACAACCACAGACTTAGGACCTCGATTCTGATCTGATTGGTTGTGCGCGTTTTTGGGAGGTTAAGATGAAAATCGCTTCCTTGAATATTTGCCGGATGGCATTTACCGCCGCAGCGGCGTTGGCGCTTCATTCTCAGGCAGCCCGGGCGGACGAGAACGGCGTGTCCCTTTGGCTCCCCGGGTTTTTCGGTAGCCTGGCTGCCGCCCCGGCGGTTCCTGGATGGTCGCTCGGCACGGTGGCCTATCACACCAGCGTGGCTGCTTCCGGCAACGTTGCGGCAGCCCGCCAAATCTCGATAGGCCAGGTGCCGGCGACGGCAAACGTCAATCTCAACGCCACTCTGGATGCCCGTGGCGATCTGTTGTTTATTGCGCCAACCTACACCTTCGCGACGCCCGTGCTCGGCGGCCAACTTGCCGTCGGCGTAATTGGCGCCGTCGGCAACATTGACACCAGCATAGCCGGTACGCTGACCGCACAGGTCGGTCCCATTGTCGCGACACGCAGTGGGGTTCTGTCGGATTCGCTGACCGGCGTCGGTGATCTCTATCCGTTGGTGACGCTGAAATGGAATCAGGGCGTCCACAATTACATGGTCTACGGGTACGGCGACATCCCGGTCGGAGCCTACGACTCCAGACGCCTGTCCAACATAGGCATCGGGCATGGCGGCATCGACTTCGGCGCCGGCTATACCTACCTCAACCCGACGACGGGAATCGAATTTTCCGGGGTCGGCGGCTTCACGTACAATTTCGAGAACCCATCCACGCAATATCAAAGTGGCATCGACTTCCATTTTGACTGGGGTACATCGCACTTTCTATCCAAACAACTCTTTGTCGGTATGGTCGGGTACGCCTATCAGCAGATCACTGACGATATTGGCGCAGCACCATTCCTCAACGGATTCAAATCGCGCGTTTTCAGCATTGGCCCCCAAATCGGCTACCTATTCCCAATTGGAGACAAGCAGGGATATCTCAATCTCAAGGGTTACAAGGAATTTGCCGCAGAAAACCGACCCGAAGGGTGGAACGTCTGGTTGACCTTCGCCATCTCGAATGCCGCGCCGACATCGACAGTTACGCCAACGAGACATTCGATCACCAAATAGAGGACTCGTTCACGGCTCTGGCTATCGCGTCGTTCGTTCTCCAGCGGCACAGCCGAACACACAACGAGATTCAATGCGCTCGCTGCGCGCGTATACAGCCGTAAACCCGCAGGCGGCTCAAACTGTTTTGGAAACCGTTCGCTCTGACGCTGCGCATGTCCGGACCCGACAAGGAAAAACCCCCGGCAGTTTCCTGCCGAGGGTCTCGTAGAGAAGTGCTAGGCGATCGAGATCAGAAGTTACGCTGGGCGCGAACCTGGAGCAGGTACGTATTCTGGTCCTTGAACTCGTAAACAGTCGCGGGCTTCGGAGCAGCGGCACCAAGGACTGAGGTACCCGTAAACTTCTGGTCGAGGTGGAACCATTGGACTTCGGCCGAGAACGTCAGGTTCTTGACGGGAGTCCAGCGGGTGACAACACCGAGCTGCGAAACGTTGAAGTCCGGATTGCAGGAGAAATCTGCGGACTTCAGACCAGGATTGCTGGCGACATAGGCCGCGCAATATGCGCCCTTGGCTGTGGTCAGATCGCCCGTTGCACCGTTGTAGCGAACGGCAGAATAGCTGCCGAACAGACTCGACGACCAGTACGGATCCCAGTTGTGGTTGAACGCGCCACGGACGCCATAGGCTTCAGTCAGTTCGATACCACCGGTACCACCGGCACCTGGCAGATAGACGCCGTCAGTGGTCGCACCAAAGCCGATACTCTGATAGGCGACGCTGCTACCGCCGAACATCGCGAAGCTGGGCGAGGCTCCGCTGGTGGCGATCACGTTCTTGGTGTGGCCCTTTGCGTAACTCACATCGACCTTGATATCGTCGCCAGCGCCGGTCGGCAGGTTCTTGATCTGCAATGCCGCCATCACCGAACCGCCCCACTTGTCCTCGGGATGACCGCTGATTTCGGATAACGCATTCGGTGCAGCGGACGCGGCGGTCAGAGTGTTGTACGAACCGTTCACAAGATGCGCCGCACCTGAAATCTGGAACAGACCCCAAGCCTGGTCGATACGGATTCTGCCGACGATGTCAGGAGAATGAACGCCACCATAAGCGTTGCCGGTGGTGCCGACGGCATTGAGGCCGGTCGACAGGTTAAACAGCGATGTGCGATCCCACACGGTCGGATCGTCGAGGCCGATGCTGCCCGACACGCCGTTGCCGAACTCGGCCGTGTACTGGATGTTGTTGACGCCGGTGTCGGTGTTCTGACCGCCGAGCAAGGACGAGTTGAGGTTGCCCGGGAAACCCTGCCACGGCGTGGCATAGGCCGAAGCGGATTTACCGAACGTGAAGCCGGCGAACTGGATGAAGAGGTATTCGACCGCGACGTAGCCGCCGCCAGCGGTGTCGAGTAGCTGCGGATTGTTGCCGAGGTTGGTAGCTAGGGAGTTCGGGTTGCGGCTGCTGCCGCCGAGCGTGGTGAACTGGAAGTCGCCCTGACCGAAGGTGCGAACGACGCCGTATTCGGTCGCGGTGCGCGTGTCGACGGTCAATGCCATGCGCGAACGGGAAACGAAGTAATCGCGATAGCGATTCTGCTGGCCGATATCGCCATTCCAGGCCGGCGCACCGTGGGCGCCGCCGTTGAAGGTGGTGTCGACGCGCAGATAACCGCCCAACTTGATGCAGGTGTCAGTGCCGGGGATGTAGAAGAACCCCGCGCCGTAAAGGGAGCAGACCCTGACATATTCGATCGCTTTCGCCTTGACCGGAAGGTCGGCCGCCTGGACCCCGCTAATAGCGAGCAGGCTCGCCGCCGATGTGAAGATAGCGTTTCTTATTGCACGCATATGTATTCCCCTACGTTCGCAGGCGCTTTCCTGCGCAGCTTGCTGGGTTGAGTTGATAGCGCAACACTAGCTTTAGTGAGTGACAAGCACGTGAGGACCTTCGGATTCAGTACAAAGTGTGATTTTTCTGCAACTCAATTTTATTGCTGAAATTTCGGAACGCACGATAAAACGTTGTGCGATCGACCTCCGCGTCTCGTGCAATCTTTAACAACGCCGAATTTCAGAACAGGACATCGATCGCGCTGCGAATACGATGCAGATCATGCGTTGTAAGGGCGGCCCTGAGTAGCTTTCCAGTTCACCTGGGGGCAGCGTCATCCAATGCGTGAGCCGGCGCTCCGCCCCAAGAAGCCTCCAAGCTTGTTCGTTGCTTCGCTCTTCAGGAGAAGATAGGCGGTCTCCGAAGCGCCTTGAGCCCAAATCGTATCGCAAGCATTAGGGCGAAATCATCGCAGCGAGCACCAAATAGTTGAACCCCCGGCAGTTTCCTGCCGGGGGTTCTTTTAGAGTGGTATCAGACGATCAGGATCAGAAGTTACGCTGAACGCGAACGTTGAGGTTGAACAAGTTCTGGTCGGCGAAGTTGTAGGCCGCTGTCGGCTTGGGAGCCGCAGGTGTAGCCACAGCCGCACCAGTGAACTTCTGGTCGAGTCCGGTCCACATGACTTCGGCCGAGAACGTCAGGTTCTTGACGGGAGTCCAACGGGTGACCAAGCCCGCTTGCGCTACGTTGAAGTCCGGGTTGCAGCTGAAGCCCGTGCCGGCCACGGGAATGACGGCTGCGGTGAACGCTGCACAGTAGAACAGCTTCGCGGTACCGTCGTAACGAACGGCCGAGTAGCTGCCGAACAGGCTCGACGACCAGTACGGATCCCAGTTGTGGTTAAACGCACCACGGACGCCGTAAGAACTCGTCAGATGGAGGGTTCCGTCGCCGCCATTCGCCACGGGGAGGAAGATAGCGTCCGTGGTGGCACCAAAGCCAACGCTCTGATACGCGCCAAACGCCGTAGCACCGCCGCCTTGTGGCCCGAAGATCAGGAAGTTCGGCGAACCGCCGCTGGTGGCGATGACGTCCTTCGTGACACCCTTTGCGTAGGTTGCGCTGACCTTGATGTCGTCGCCGGCACCGGTCGGGATGTTCTTGATCTGCAACGCGGCTTGCACCGAGTAGCCCCACTTGTCTTCGGGGTGACCGCTGAGTTCAGAGAAATTGTTCGGCTGGGCGGTACCAAGAGTAAGGTCGTTGTACGACGCATTTATGAGGTGTCCCCTGGCCGAAAGCTGGAACAGACCCCAAGCCTGATCGATGCGGATGTTACCGACGATGTCAGGAGCATGCACGCCGGCATAAGCATTGCCGGTCGCGCCAGAGCCGCTCGCCGGAAGACCAGTATCCAGGTTGAATATATTGGTACGGCTGAAGACGGTCGGATCATCGAGACCGATGGTGCCGGACACGCCGTTGCCGAACTGAGCGGTATACTGGATGTTGTTCACACCGGTGACGCTGTCATTGCCGCCGAGCAGGAACGAGGAGTTGTTGCCCGGATAACCATGCCAAGGCGCCGAGTAAGCCGAAGCAGACTTACCGAAGGTGAATCCAGCGAACTGGATGAACGCGAATTCAACCGCGACATAGCCGCCGCCTGCGGTCATGAGCAGCTGCGGGTTGTTGCCGAGGTTGGTAGCCAGAACGTTCGGGTTGCGGCTGGAGCCCAACGTGTCGAACGTGAAGTCGCCCTGGCCGAAGGTACGGACGACGCCGTATTCGGTCGCGGTGCGCGTATCGACGGTCAACGCCAGACGAGCACGGGTAGAGAAGTAATCGCGATAGCGATTGCCTTGACCGGAATCACCGGACCAAGCCGGTGCGTTCTGGGTACCGCTGCTGTTGAACGTGGTATCAACGCGCAGATAACCACCCAGCTTGATGCAGGTGTCAGTGCCCGGGATGTAGTAGAAACCAGCACCGTACAGGGAGCAGATCCTCACGTACTCGACCGCTTTGGCCTTTACGGGAAGATCGGCAGCCTGAGCTCCGCTCATGGCGATCAGACCCGCCGCTGAGCCGAGAATAAGGCTCTTAACCATCTTCATATTAAACCTCCAAGTTGCTCTGTAGGGAAGGTTCCGGATCCGCTGGGTGTAACACCCTAAGGTTGGTTCCCTTGTCCCTTGAAACCCGCTTAGTCGCTTCGCGCCTTCGGACACTCCCGCATGAACGCGAGGGACTTAAGCGAACCACCTAAAACGGGACGACCTCGGGATGCCCCCCTCCGTCGCGTGATCACAATTACCGAGGACTCCTGCACACGCAACAAAGGAACCGCTTCGAACGGCCTGACTCCGCCCCTTTTCCGAAGGGTGTTGCACAAATAACACGTGTTCGTGATCGAAGTATCTCTGCAAGCTGTTGTTTCTGTTCGGTATTTTTGATTAGTTCCAATTGGCTGCCGATTGTGACGGTGGCAGCGCAACAAGCGGCTCGTGGCCGCCAGCGCATCTCTCTCACATCGAATCGAGGGCGAGGTCGCCGAATCCGCAGCGGGCGATTACGCACCCATTATAGAGGCTACGTACGAGGCTCATCGCATGCGGGCGCAGGCCACAACGGGCGTCTCACCGTCGACGGACGCCCAACCAGGGCCAAAAACCGGCCAAAGATGATGGAAGCCTGACATTTCTCGGGGTCGAAATGCATTTGTGGGGTGCGGCACATCCCGCCGCTCGCGCGCCGCGATCTGGAACCGTGATTTGCGTGGAATCGAAACGCTCCGCCGGCGACATCGAATCAATTTCACGCGATTTCGACGCGGCGCGTGAGACAAGCACTCCCCGCAGGGGTCAGGTCTTGCGCCGCGCACGCCGAGCCGGTTGTCGAGCCGCCTGCGTGTCATCGAGACCACAGAGCCCGGAAAGAAGCGCCTAAACGCGGGATACGGGATATCGGCCGCTCGTGAGGAATACGCGCCGAGCGACTGCGCCTCTAAATGGCCTTGGCCTAATCTGAATCTGCCGCTTGCGGCTGGCCCTCGCGTCAGGCATATCCGCGCTGATGGAGCTGTGGCCGAGTGGCTGAAGGCGGCGGTTTGCTAAACCGTTATAGGGTTGTAAAGCCCTATCGAGGGTTCGAATCCCTCCGGCTCCGCCACCCTTCGCCCTGACGGGATTCGGGTGGCAGGCCACCCGAAGGCCGGCAGAGCCAAGGGTGTCTCCCGAAGCTCCGTAGGAGCGCAGGGAGACTGTAACCACGTGTGGTACGTCTACTTCCTCGAACTGAGCAATGGCGACATCTACGTCGGCTCGACGGACGATCTGCGACGTAGAGTGGCGTCCCAAGGACATGTCATCTCGACCAACAAGTATTTGCCCTTGATTCTTCGTTCATATGTGGCGGTGGGCGATGAAGCAACGGCTCGCAAATCGGCAGCGCGCTCGGAGCCGTCACGATTGCAAACGTATCGCCCGGCGTCACACAGTTCAGCAGCGCGAGCATCGAACGTCCCACCCAGGAGCAAAGTATGACATCGCAGCAAGAGAGTTCGATGGCGCTGACGTTCCGCTGCCCGATCGAACTGGACGGGCTGCTGCCACCACCAGTGCCGGCAGCGCTCGGTGTGCCCGACTGGTTCAAGGCGATGCCATCACAGGCATTCAATCCGGTCCTTTCCCGGGTCGGCGACACGCTCAAGCGTTGCCCGCCCTTTATCGACGCCATGACCTCCGGCTTTTTGATTCCACTGATCTGCGACCTGAAGGTCGAGAATGGCGAATTCACCTGGGATAACGATCTGCCGCCGGGCGGAGAGGTCAGTTTCGTACGCTCGCCGATCGGATTCCACGACGCCAGTCAGGTCAGCGGCACGCCGCTGTTCGACGCCGATCGGTTCCTGATCAAATTCCATAACCTCTGGACGATCGAGGCGCCGGAAGGCTACTCGCTGCTGTTCACGCATCCGGCCAACCGCTTCGACCTGCCGTTCACCACGCTGACCGGTCTGGTCGATTGCGACCTCTACCATGACAACTGGATACATTTTCCGGCGCATTGGCACGACGCGAATTTCAGCGGCGTGCTGCCGAAGGGCACACCGGTCGCTCAATGCATCCCGGTGAAGCGAGAAAGCTGGGTGGCGCGCACGACGACATTCACCAAAGAAGAAGCGCAGCGGACGCACGATCTCACAACCGCGATCTACCGCGAGACCGGCATCTATCGGCGGCAGTTCCGGGCATAAAGACAATCAGGTTCGTTCAACGCCCAGGAACTTCGCGGCCGCGCTCGGCCGCAGGAAGAATCGGCCGTGCGAGGCGGCGGCAAGCGAGGTGATCGCCAGCCCGGCCAACTGCGGGGCGCCACGCGTGATTGTACGCAGGTTCGCTTCTCCCGCCTCGCGCTCACCCATCTCAAGCTGGCATATGCCGAGATTGTTTCGCGTCACGGCATCGTCGGGCCGCATCCCGAGCGCACGTCTATAGAGATCTGCGGCGGCGGCATATTCACCGTCCAGCGCCATCACCTTGGCCAACCCAACCAGAACGTCGTACCGCTCCGGCGCTGCCGCGAGCTGTTGCGAAAGAATTTCGCGCGCCTTGGCGCGATCGTTGCGTTTGACATGGAGATATCCAAGCTCCGTTCGCAGATCGACCGCCTCGGGGGTGAGCGCAAGCCCACTTTCGAGCACCGCGATGGCCTCGTCGACGCGTCCAATTTTGCCAAGCTGGCCCGCATATTCGAGAAACGCCGGTGGAAACGGCGGCCGCCGCGCAATGGTCCGGCGCAACCGGTCAAGCGCCTCGTCGCCCCGCCCGATGGCGGCCAATGCCCCGGCCAGCAGGGTTTCGAGCTGCGGATCGTCACTGCGACGCGCCGCCCTCTCCAACGGGGCGATCGCCTCGTCGGCGCGGTTCTGCATCAGCAGCGCGCGTCCGAGAATTTGCGCAGCAAGGGCATTGCCCCGGTCCGATTTCAATACGCCGAAGGCAAGCCGCTCGGCCTCATTGGGACGCTGCATCCGCAACGCAAACGCCGCGCTTTCGAGCGCCTGACTGCTCGAACCCGGCCGTTGGATATTCGAAGGATGTGGCGGGCGCTTCGACATCGACCCAAGAATAGGCCATATACAAGATTGCGCTAGCCGGCCGGTCCGGATTTCTCCGCGATTTCCGCTCCAGCCGCCACGGCGCCGGCCGGAAGGCGTCGTCCTCAGTGTGCCGTCATCCAGGTACGGGCTTCGCGCTGCGCGGTGGCGATCTCGGCGTCGGACATCATCGCGGCGACCTCGCGGCGCATGGAGATGGCATCCGCACGGCCCTTGAGTGCAGCAAGATTGAACCATTTATGCGCGGCAACGAGATTGACCACGCCGGAACGACCGCTTGCCCAGTACAAGCCGCGCTCGAACAGCACATCCGGGATCGCCGTGGCTTCAACCGGCGTCGCCGTGTCCAGATCAAATTGCCCCTGAAACATCAAAGTATCCCCTTTTTATCGTTGCCGCCCTGCCCCGAGCGCGGCCCCTGTCCACTGTTGAAACATCCCCAACGCCGTTTTCCGGTCTGTTGTTGGGATGATCATGACCGATCAAATTTGAAGGGCAGTTTAAGGTTCGCGATGAACGGGGTGTAAACGCGCGCATTGCGCTGCCGAACGCAAAATCGCAGAAGCGCCTGCGGCACAGGGAGAAGTGGTCAATCGTGAAGTTCGGTTTACCCTGCGGTTTCGCAGAACGATAACCATTGCAGCAAGGTCGGTGTCATCAGCCTTGTCACCGGGCAGGCCGCAACCGCCGCGCGATGACGGGTTCCAGCAGATGATCTGAAATTGCGCAGCTACTGCGACCATTCGGGAGTTGACGGCGTACCGGAACCCGAATTCGCGGGCGGTGACGCGCCTGGAGCAACAGGCGGCAGCGAAACGACCGGGCCTGCGAACAATCGAATGAAGTGAGGGAAGACTTCAGCGCCGGACGCCTGATGCGTGGGCTATCGGAACGCTTCGGGGAACGAGGAAAGCGTACGTTCCGGGGACAAGTACGCCCCGAGGGAACGAGGGCGTCGGCGAACACGTCAGGACCAGATTTCATGCCGGGCTTTGGGCCCGGTGAAATTGCGGGTGGTTAAGGACACCCGCACCGAACGAAGAAAAACTTGTTTCTTCTGCCGGACCGGCTTTGAAAGAGCGGGCTTCTTTTGAAAGAACGCTCTTTGCGAAATACGATCCAGCCGTTTGACCTGATGTCTCGCCGACACCCTCTTTCGTCGACCAGAGCCTTCAGAGTTTTATCCGGGGCTCGTGTGACGTGCCGGCATCAAGCCGCCGGCAATTCTTGGAGAAGCGAAGTTACTTCTTCTTCTTGGCGACCTTGCGGGTCTTCTTCGCAGTCTTCTTCACTGCGCTCTTCGCCTTCTTTGCCTTCTTAGCTTTCTTGGCCATGTTGCCCTCCTAATGTAAGTGAGATGGCTTAATCGCTGCGTGCACTCGGGAATCGAAATGCACTACATCCCGAATACACCAACGCATTCAAAAAAACAGCGCCCGCTTAAGGAAGTGTTGACGGGGCAATGTGAGAGCGCGCCAAGCGACGACGTCTGCGACATCGTAACATGCTCGCGCTTCGATGCAGAAAATGGCGAAGCGATGCGCACCGTCGCTGGTCAGTATTGCAGAAATCGCCTGTACAGTTGCGCATTTTTGAATTTGCGACGACGACGATCGATGAACGGTTGATGTCGCAGCGACTCATCGGCGGTGTCAAAAAGCCGCGCGCGCGGACTCTGAGTCGCACGGTTTGGCAACAAAAAAATTTTCGTGGTCACAGCGCTGAAGTCTCGCCGATGCGCGCCAAAACGAACTTTTCGGACGAATCGCGATCGCCGATTCGGATGCGCGCTTGCTGTCGCGACGGTCAGGTTTTGGGTCACGGCAGACGATCGATACATCCACGCACGTCTCGATCGCGACATCAAGGACGCTGCAGCGTGTCCCGTTACGGGACGACTCAGATGCCGAGCTTCGCCTTCAAGAGATCATTCACCGCCAGCGGATTGGCCTTGCCGCCGGACTGCTTCATCACCTGGCCGACGAACCAGCCGGCGAGTTGCGGCTTGGCTTTCGCCTGCGCGACCTTGTCCGGATTGGCCGCGATGATGTCGTCGACGACCTTCTCGATCGCGCCCAAATCCGTGACCTGCTTCATGCCGCGCGTCTCCACCAGCTCGCGCGGGTCGCCGCCTTCGGTCCAGACGATCTCGAACAGGTCTTTTGCGATCTTGCCTGAGATCGTGCCCTCGCCGATCAGGTCGACGATCGCGGCCAACTGCGCCGCCGACACCGGCGAGTCCGTGATGCCATGGCCTTCCTTGTTGAGACGCCCGAACAGCTCGTTGATCACCCAGTTGGCCGCGAGCTTGCCGTCGCGCGCCTTGTCGGCAAGACCAGCGAGCACGGTTTCGTAGAACACCGCGCTCTCGCGCTCGGCCACCAGCACGCCGGCATCGTAGGGCGACAGACCGAGGCTCTCGATGAAGCGCGCCTTCTTCTGGTCCGGCAATTCCGGCAGCTCCGACTTGAGCTTGTCGACATAGCTCTGCGTGAACTCGAGCGGCAGCAGGTCGGGATCCGGGAAATAGCGATAATCATGCGCCTCTTCCTTGGAGCGCATTGAGCGCGTCTCGCCCTTGTTCGGGTCGAACAGCCGCGTCTCCTGGTCGATCGTGCCGCCATCCTCGATGATCTCGATCTGGCGCCGCGCCTCGTACTCGATCGCCTGGCCGATGAAGTTGATCGAGTTCATGTTCTTGATTTCGCAGCGAGTGCCGAGCGGGCCACCGGGCTTACGCACGGAAACGTTCACATCGGCGCGCAAGCTTCCCTTCTCCATGTCGCCGTCACATGTGCCGAGATAGCGCAGGATCGAGCGCAGCTTGGTCACATAGGCCTTGGCCTGCTCGGCATCGCGGATATCAGGTTTTGATACGATCTCCATCAGCGCCACGCCGGACCGGTTGAGGTCGACATAGGACATGGTCGGGCTCTGGTCATGCAGCAACTTGGCGGCATCCTGCTCGAGATGCAGCCGCTCGATCCCGACGGTCGCGGTCTTGCCGCCGTCCAGTTCGACCACGACCTCGCCCTCGCCCACGATCGGCGACTTGTACTGGCTGATCTGGTAGCCCTGCGGCGAGTCGGGATAGAAATAGTTCTTGCGGTCGAACACCGAGCGCAGATTGATCTGCGCGTTAAGGCCGAGCCCGGTGCGCACCGCTTGGCGGACGCACTCTTCGTTGATCACGGGCAGCATGCCCGGCATCGCGGCATCGACCAGCGAGACATGGCTGTTCGGCTCGCCGCCGAATTCGGTCGAGGCCGCGGAGAACAACTTTGACTTCGAGGTGACCTGGGCATGCACCTCCAGTCCGATGACGACCTCCCAGTCGCCGGTCTGGCCCTTGATCAATTTTCCCGGCTTGCCTGACACGTTCATGCTTTTCCACTCCCGAGCAGCGCGGACACGATCCGCTCCCATTCGGCTTCCAGAGAATCCTTCGCCACCGGCTGGCCGGCCTGACGGTACCAGTAGCCGGCATTGCCAAGATCGCCCTCGACACGGTGCAGATAGGCATGCACCCAGGCGGCCTCGGCGCTTCCTTCATCCTGCACGATCTTGTGTGCCTGATCCCATTCGCCCTTGGCGGCCCACCACAATGCAGCCAGCGGTGGTTCCAGGCTGGGTGCTGGCGCAGCGTCCGCGAGAGTGGCGCGGAAATCCGCCATCGCTACCACCAGCGCGGCGGCGTGAAGCGGCCGGCCGCCTGCTCCACGACTTCGCCGAGCGAGAACAGCGTCTGTTCATCAAACGGACGGCCGATCAGTTGCAGGCCAAGCGGCAGCCCTTGCGCGTCCTTGCCGGCGGGCACGGCGATGCCCGGCAATCCCGCCATGTTCACCGTCACCGTAAAAATGTCGTTGAGATACATCTCGACCGGATCGGCGCCGCCCTTTTCGCCGACGCCGAAGGCCGCCGACGGCGTCGCCGGCGTCAGGATCGCGTTCACGCCCTTGGCGAAGCAGTCCTCAAAATCCTTCTTGATCAGGGTGCGGACTTTTTGCGCGCGCAGATAATAGGCGTCGTAATAGCCGGCCGAGAGCACGTAGGTGCCGATCATGACGCGGCGGCGGACTTCGTCGCCAAAACCCTCGGCGCGGGTGTTCTCGTATAATTCGCCGATCGAACGGCCGGGCACGCGCAGGCCGTAGCGCACGCCATCGTAGCGCGCGAGGTTGGACGAGGCTTCCGCCGGCGCCACGATGTAATAGGCCGGCAGCGCGTATTTGGTGTGCGGCAGCGACACCTCGACCAGCTCGGCGCCGGCCGCCTTCAGCCACGCCGCGCCCTCGGTCCAGAGCTTTTCGATTTCCGCCGGCATGCCGTCGAGGCGGTACTCCTTCGGGATGCCGATCTTCATGCCCTTGACGGATTTTCCGATCGCGGCTTCGTAATCGGGGACGCCGATATCGACGGAGGTCGTGTCCTTCGGATCGTGCCCGGCCATTGAGCGCATCAGGATGGCAGAATCGCGCACCGTGCGCGCGATCGGCCCCGCCTGATCAAGCGAAGACGCGAACGCCACGATGCCCCAGCGCGAGCAGCGGCCATAGGTCGGCTTGACGCCGACAGTTGCGGTGAAGGCGGCGGGCTGGCGGATCGAGCCGCCGGTGTCGGTCGCGGTCGCGCCCATGCAGAGCAGCGCCGCCACGGCGGATGCCGATCCGCCGGACGAGCCGCCGGGCACCAGCGAGGTGTTGGAACCTTCACGCCGCCACGGATTGACCACCGGACCAAAACACGAGGTCTCGTTCGACGAGCCCATCGCAAACTCGTCGTTGTTGAGCTTGCCGAGCATGACAGCGCCATCGCGCCAGAGCTGCGAGGTGACGGTGGATTCGTAAGGCGGCACGAAATTGCCGAGGATTTTCGAGCACGCGGTGGTGCGCACGTCCTTGGTCGCGAACAAATCCTTGATCCCCAGCGGAATGCCCGCGAGCGGTCCGCCCTCGCCCCTGGCGATCCTGGCGTCGATCGCGCGCGCCATGGCACGCGCCTGATCCGGCGTCTCCAGGATGAAGGCGTTGAGCGAACGCGCCGCTTCGATTGCGGCAAGATGCGCATCGGTCAGTTCAAGCGAGGTGAAAGACTTGTTCGCGAGGCCGGCTTTGGCCTCGGCGATCGTCATCGATGTCAGGTCGGTCATTTATTGATCGGGCTGCAGAAGAACGGAGAAAGCGTCTTGTCGTTGCCGGGATCGTTGGCGCGGGCCTTGTCGGCGGCCTCGAGCTGATCGAGCACAGCGTCCATCGCCTTGTCGGGATCGGCGGCCTTGCCCTGCCGCTCCATCGCGTCGAGGTAGTTCATGTAGGCCTGATAGGCCTTTTCATCGTCGCAGAGCAGACACATCGGACTTCCGATCTCATCAGAATCTTTAGTTTGACGCGTTTTCTTTACGTGAACCGGTACCCACTTCGCTTGAAAACGCTACGGAACTTATTCAACAACTTTCGGCACCATGAAGAAATGATTTTGCGTTTCCGGCGCGTTCCTGACGATGTCGTCGGAGATCTCGCCGTCATTGACCACATCGGCCCGCTTCTTCATTTCCATTGGGGTCACCGACGTCATCGGTTCGACGCCGTCGACGTTCACTTCCGAAAGCTGCTCCACGAAAGCCAGCATGGCGTTCAGCTCGCCCTGCAGATGGGGAACCTCGGCCTCGGTGACCGCAATTCGCGCCAGATGCGCGATGCGGCGAACGGTGGCGGCATCAACGGACATAAATATAGGCCTCGAATGGAGAATTCGCATCTGCCGTATAGCAGAGGCCGCTTTTGCACCGCAACCGCGGGAACACGCCGCCGTGGTCATTCTGATGCCGGATTATCCGCCGTTTGGGCATTAAAGCAGGCAGCGGGCTCACCTCAGCCGACGCACAAGATTTCGTGTGCAAGGCACAGATTTCATGCGCAAGAGCGCCCTTGCGAAACCATTTTTGGCCTCTCACGTAGTCGTCCTGAAACAGGCGGGGATGTAGTCACGGCCACCAAATGGGGGTCGACCATCGAAAACGACAGTGCTGGATCGGAAAGCTGGGATCCCGCCCTCTGGTCAATCGGGACCGTCCTTGGCGCTGCGATCGTTTACCTCGCCTGCTTAACCTGACCAACGCGAGTAAGAGCCATGTCCCAGGCAAAAGTCCTCCGGGAAAAGGCGGAAATGTTCGAACGCCGCGCGGAAAGTGCGACCGATCCGATCTCGAGGCAACACTACAAGGAGATGGCCGCGCATTACCGGTCGCTGGCCGCCGAGCACCTGGACGTCAGGCGCGACGAACCGGCGCACTAGGACAGCACAAAACCGGTTCAAGCCGCCAGCTAGCCGCCCAACGCACTGAACCGCGCCAGCGCGGCGCCAGCAAGCGCACGGGTCAGCTCGGCTGCCGGCATCTCGCGGCCCATCCGCACCGCCTGCCCGGCCCAGAGATTGGTGAAATCGACCTTGCCGAGCTTTTCGGCCGCCGCCTTCAGCGGCCCGAGCGCGGTGGCGGCGTGCGGGAATGCCGGCGCATCCGGCGAGATCGGGCCGACCTCGCCCATGACACGGTTGGCGACCCCGCGCGCGGGCCGGCCGGTCATGACATTGGTGATGACGGTGGAATCGTCGTGCGCCTGGGCCAGCGCCGTGCGCGCTGGCGCGACCACCTTGGATTCCGGACAACGAAGATAGGCGCTGCCGATCTGTACGCCGGACGCGCCCAGCGCAAACGCCGCCGCGATGCCGCGCCCGTCGGCGATACCGCCAGCCGCGATCACCGGCACCCTCACCGCATCGACCACCTGCGGCACCAGCGCAAACGTGCCGGGCTGCTGGGCGATATTGTCGGTCAGGAACATGCCGCGATGGCCGCCCGCCTCCGCGCCTTGCGCGATGATGACGTCGGCGCCGTTCTCCTCCAGCCAGATCGCTTCCTTCACGATCGTTGCCGATGACATCACGATGCAGCCTGCCGCCTTGACGCGCTTGACCAGCGCCTGATCCGGCAGGCCGAAATGGAAGCTCACCACTTCCGGCTTCAGCTCCTCCACGACAGCGCACATCGCTTCATCGAATGGCGCGCGGTTGGCGGCGTTGACGGGCGCGGCGGGATCGAGACCCAGCTCCTTATAGTAGGGCCCAAGCCGCGCCTTCCAGCCGGCCTCGCGCGCGGGATCGGCATCGACCGGCGTGTGACAGAAGAAGTTCATGTTGACCGGCGCCGAGACCCGCTGGCGGATGATGTTGACCTGCTCGCGGGCCTTCTCGGCCGAGATCATCGCACATGGCAGCGAACCCAGTGCCCCGCCCTGCGCCGCCGCGATCACCAGCTCGGCGTCCATGATACCGGCCATCGGCGCCAGCACGATCGGAAATTCGGTCTTGAAGAGGTCGATGATCCGGCGGTCTGGCCACATGGTTCTGCTCGCTTGAATGAATTGAAGGGACGTAAGGATCAGGCAGCGGAGGAGTTCCGTCGCCCGTTCAATATCTGGTCGGCCTCGGTGACGATCCTGTCAACGATTTCGGCCGCCGGCGGGATATCATGGATCAGCCCGACGGATTCACCAGCGATGACGGCAGCGATGTCAAAATTCCCGGCGACCCTCGCCGCCGCATATTCGGCCGCGACCGCCTGGACGTTTTGCATGAGTTCGATCTCGCGCCCCATCCAGCGCCGCGCATGATCGTTGATCAGGCAGCGTCCGGTAAAAGGCGCCGGCCAGACATTGTTGCGCGAGAGATCGAAGATGATGCCGCGGACGCTGTTGCCGCTCGACGCCGCGCAGATGCGTTTCTTGGCCTCTTCTGCCCCATCACATTCCGCGCTCGCATAAAAGCGCGTGCCAAGCAGCACGCCGGAAGCGCCCAGCATCATCATTGCAGCCAGCCCGCGGCCATCACCGATGCCGCCGGCGGCCGCGACCGGCACCCGGCCGGCTGCGAGATCGACGATCGCCGGCACGATGTCGATCGTCGTCCGCGACGCGCCATGGCCGCCGGCCTCCGTTCCCTGCGCGATCAGAATGTCGGCGCTCGCATCGAGGGCCTGCCGCGCCATCGCCTCGTCCTGCACCTGGCAGATCAGGAGCGCGCCCGACGCCTTGATGCGCGGCGCAAAGGGCTTCGGATCGCCGAACGACAGCATGATCGCGCGCGGACCGGCTTCAAGCGCGATGTTCAGCAGCGCCGGCTGTTTCGCAAGGCTCCAGGTGATGAAGCCGATGCCGAAGGGATCAGAGACATCAGCAAGCTTGGCCGTCTCCTGCTCCAGCCACGCTCTGTCACCGTAGCCGCCGCCGAGAATACCGAACCCGCCGGCGGCGCTGACGGCCTTAGTGAGACGTGCGCCCGCGATGACGTCCATCGGCGCCGACAGGATCGGATGCTGGATGCCCAAACGGGCGGTCAACGGTGTCAATATCGGCATGTCCCCTCCCTGCGGTCTAGACAGTGAGATTAGGGCGAACTATCATTCTCTAAAAATGAATACTAAAGGATGCTACCATCTCTAAAATAAAACGGAATGCCCCATGGAGTTGAGCGACCTCCTGACCTTTTCGACGGTTGCGCGGCTGGGCGGCATCACCCGCGCCGCCGACGAACTCAACACCGTGCAGTCCAACGTCACGCAACGGGTGAAGGCGTTGGAGGCCGAGATTGGCACCGCGCTGTTCGAACGGCACAGCCGCGGCATGACGCTGACCGGCGCCGGCCGCCGTCTGCTGCCCTACGCGCATCGGATGGCCGCGCTGTCGCGCGAGGCGCTGCTAGCCGCGCGCGACGATGGCGAACCGAAGGGACCGCTCGCGATCGGATCGATGGAAACGACCGCAGCCGTTCGCCTGCCTTCCCTGCTCGCCGAATTCCATCGCCGGTTCCCGGCGGTGCGGCTGAGCCTGCGGACGTCGACGACGGCCGAACTGGTGGCGGGCGTGCTCAACGGTACGTTTGACGGCGCGTTCGTCGCAGGCCCGATCGAGCATGCCGAACTCGACGCGACGGTCGCCTTCCGCGAAGAACTGGTCCTGGTGACGGCGCGGCGCTGGCCAAGCCTTGCCGCTTTACGTGCTGGCACGCCGGAATCCGGCCCCACCGCGTTGGTGTTCCGCACCGGCTGCACCTACCGCCAGCGGCTCGAGCAGATCTTTTCGGAATTCGGCTGGCCGTCTTCCGCGCGCTTCGAACTCGGCACGCTCGACGGCATGATCGGCTGTGTTGCCGCCGACATGGGCGTGACGCTGCTGCCGCGCGCGGTGGTCGGGCGGAACGAGACCGTGAGCATTCACGCGCTGACCCCGGCGCAAT
Organism: Bradyrhizobium sp. AZCC 1610; assembly: GCF_036924515.1. NCBI lineage: Bacteria > Pseudomonadati > Pseudomonadota > Alphaproteobacteria > Hyphomicrobiales > Nitrobacteraceae > Bradyrhizobium > Bradyrhizobium sp. AZCC 1610. The sequence continues at coordinate 3,787,372 of NZ_JAZHRR010000001.1, forward strand.
CTGCTGTCGATACGCTCTTCATCACCCGCCGCAGCGCGCATCAATACAGCGCCCTGCAGGGCTTCGCTTCCTGCCTGAGCGGCAATGGCGAGGTTATCGCCGCCTGACAACCCAACGGCTAGATCCTGATGTCGTCGTAGCTTTCGATCAGGCGCGGCCCCACCGCGGTCGCTTCGTGGGAATCAGCCTGCGCCAGTTTGCCGAAGTCCAGCTTAGTGAGTTTCGCCAAGCCGATGACTGAGACCTGGAAGACCTGAACATCCTCCGCGGAAAGCTTCTCCGCGTCATGGATCCGGTCGATGTCCATGATCAGATGACGCTGGCTGACAATGAACGCCGCAGCCTTGAGGCGATCGTTGCCCTTGCTGACGAGTATCTTCCAGAAATATTTCGGGATCGCCACGCCGCCGAAGATCGGGTCCTTGTGTGGTCGACCCGACGGGTCCGGCAGATCGGCACCCTCGGCATCAGGACCGTCGAAGATCGGCCCGGTGATGACCACGCCCTTGTCTCGGCGTTTCAGCAGTTCGTCGCGCGTATAATCCTCCAGGCCTGCCCATAGTTGCTTGCCCTGGTTGAACGACCAAAACTGCGGGGAGCAATTGGTGAAGTGGAGGAATCGTCGCCGTGCTCCTTGGCTTCATCGACGCTGTCGCCCCAGGTCGCATCGAGGCGGCGGACCAGATGTCCGCGATCGAACGGATTGGCGCTCCGGTCAGCTTCGAACGCCGATTGCTTGCCATAGAAGTCATTGCCGATCTGGAAATCTTTGTCGATCCGTGGATCGCGCAGCCAGGAATCGCCCTCGCGCTTGCCGACGTCCTGCTGCGCACCTCCGTCGATATTGACCGCGGTGAAGAAAGCCAGCTTGCGCTCCTTGTTCATGATCACGCTGTAATTGAAGTATTTCAGTTCGGACTTCGAACGATTGGATTTCAGCGTAGCGACCTTGGATCGAAGGGAGGCAGGAATCTTCGGCAAGGGCACCGAGAATTTCCCGGTGCCGATGAAGTTCGGTTTGTAGCCGGAGCGCGATCCCAAGGTGGATTGGTCGATATGCACGGCCTCCATCGGTCGACCTGTCAGCGAACCGATACGCGCAGCACCGGCCGGACCGGCAATCGGCGCTGTGACCGGTTGCGTTGGCCTGGTTTCCGGGAGGGCCGCCTGGCCGTTTTTCCTGAAGAACGGCACGGGAATGCGCAGGGGGACTACCAGCGAGGTCACATCGCCGGATTGCTCAAACCACAGTTCGTGATCGCCTCCGTTCCCATTCGGCGACACATTGGCCGGCACCTGTTCGTTGCCCGGTGCGGCCGGCGGCGGTGGCTGCACTTCGTCGAGTACCGGCTTCACCAGCGGATGCGAGCCGACCGTCACTCTGAGATCGGCCACGATGGCGCTGACACGGACGCCCTCGTTGGCGATCCAGTCGATCGAGGCTTCATCCATCGACGAGTCCCATACCTTGCCATCCTTGGTAAGGGTGCGGCCCTGCGCATTCTTTCTGGGGACGCCGCTATGGTGAAGAGCAATCACCTGCCAGAACCGGTTGAAGGCCGGAGAGCCTGATGAGCCGGAACTGGTGTCGGTCATGTACCAGACGAAATCCCCGACATACTTCAGTAGCTTGTTGTCACGAACGCATACTTGCTTCGGCTGCCCGCTGGGATGCTGGATGATCGTCAGATATTCGCCGGGGTCGCCTTTGCCTGGCTGCCCGCTCAGCGGCAGCCAGCCCCAATCGATCAACCGTCGGCCGCCGGCCAGCGACACCGGCGCTACCGCAACGATCGAATAGTCGAGTCTGTCGTTGGTGTAGAAGAGCTTATCCGGCTCGAGCCCGAACCGGACGGGTTCCCGCTCCATGCCGGCAACGTTCAATTCATAGTCGAAATCGGCAACGGAATTGAGCGCGTCGGCTGGCCTGCCGAATACGTGGTTATTGGTCATCATCAGACCGGGGCCGATCAGGAAACCCGACGCATATCCCACCAGGTTCGAGCGTGCGTCCTTGAGCTGGATGCGGCAGATCGAGCGCGAAGCGATGGTGCCCTTGGCGAGGTAGTTGATGCTATCGAGTTCATTGCCATTGATAATCCGTTCAAGCCCGATCCGCGCGGATACTGTGTCTTCGGTTTGCGCCAACAGCTGGCGCATGCGAGCCCTCTTTTTCTCTTCCGTCATCGAGATTGGCCCGTCGCCAAGTTTCCGGTTCAGGGCGGCTGGAGAGAACTCTGCCTGCTCGAAGCGTCGCTCGGAGGCGGCAATAAGCGTGGGTTTCATGAACATCGTCATCTCCAATCAAAAAAGTAAAGTGAGGACGCAGCGTAGAAATCTGATAGGCGACAGCAGGCGCAAAAACGGCCGTCGCTATTCAAGGGACAAACTCAAGTCCCTTTCTCGATATGCTTGCGATGCACCATTCGGCGCGAGTTGGGAAAAATACAATAAAAACGACTTCACTACCTAAGTTTACATATTATCACTGAAGCAACTACAACGCAATCTTTTGGCAGCTTACGCCGAAGCTCGCCTGACATACCAGCGCCGCACCGCGACGCCGACCCAGATCGCCTCGACCAGCCCGAACGGCCAGGCGCCCTGCAGGAAACCGTAGACCGAGCCGAGCGCACAAGCGCCGGCGAAGGCGAGGATGAACCAGTGGCTGCGATCCTCCAGCGCATAAGCCATCAGCATCGCGGTCACCGCGAACAGGCCGAACAGGCTCAGCGCATCCATCTGATAGCCTTGCCTCGCGGTCATTCCGCCGCACGAAACTTCTGTGCCATCGTTCTGCAACAAATCGATTTGCGCTGCACACTTACGCGGCCTTGCGGAGTTCGATCGCACGCGCGCGTCGAGTTCAAAAAAAATTCTGGCCGCCCCACACTACCACGTTAGTATGAGCCGCTAGCTACCAAAAACCATAACGTCAATCTGGGAGGGACTGCGATGCGCATTGCGTTCGTATTGAGCTGTTCTGTCGCCTTGTTGGGTGCGGTCGGAACAGCAAGCGCTCAGGACTGGACGAAATCGAAATGGGGACCGAACGACGAGGTCGGCGCCGCCAATTACATGAAGCCCGAACTCGTCGTGAAGGCAGCGGGTTTGGTCAAGACCGGCAAGACCTACGCGCTCGGCATTCCCGTCGACTCCAAGACCCCCGCCTATCCGCCGCGGGCCTTCAAGATCACGGTGGTTCAGCCCGGCCAGGCCGGCATTCCCGGCCTTGGACCCAACAAGACAACCTACAACGACGACATCATTGAAGGCTGGGTCGGCGTCGGTAGTCAGTTGGACGGCCTCGGCCATCTCGGTATCGAGCACGTCTACTACAATGGCAACAAACTCGCCGACTTCGCCGATGCGACCGGACTGAAAAAGCTCGGCATCGAGAAAGTCCCGCCGATGGTGACACGGGGCGTGCTGCTCGACATGGCGGCTCACTACGGCACCGACGTGGTCAAGGAAGGCACCGCCTTCAACGTCAAGGAGATCGAGGAAGTCGCGAAGAAGCAGGGCGTCGAAATCCGCCAGGGCGACGTCGTGATCTTCCATACCGGCTGGCTCAGCCTGATCGGCAAGGATGACAAGCGCTATGGTGCCGGGGAGCCGGGCCTGGGGGTCGAAGGCGCCAAGTATCTCACCGGCAAGGGCGTGGTTGCCGTCGGCGCCGATACCTGGGGACTCGAAACCGTTCCGTTCGAATCCAAAAACATCTTCGAGGTGCATCAGATCTTGCTGGCGATGAACGGCACCTACATCCTGGAAAACATGGACACCGCAGAGCTGGCCAAGGACAAGGCTTATGAGTTCCTGTTTGTCCTCGGCCAGCCGCGCTTCAAGGGTGGCGTGCAGAGCATGATCAACCCGATAGCGATCCGGTAAGACCATATCGGCAGGCGGCGTGGCGTTCTCGCATGGACGCCACGCCATTATCGGCTTTGCCTGCGCCACGCACCGCGTGTTAAGCGGGGCCATGCCCGCCCCTATCCTCCCCTTGATCGATGCCGTCACGCACTGGCCCGAGCGTGGCGCCCTGATCGGCCTCGATCTCGGCACCAAGACCATCGGTGTTGCCGTATCCGATCCCGATCGCCGCCTGGCGACCGGCGTCGAAACGCTCCACCGCAAGGCCTTCAAGGCCGACGCGGCGCGGCTATTGGCGATCTCGGGCGAACGCAACGCGGTCGGTTTCGTGCTCGGCCTTCCCATCAACATGGACGGCAGCGAGGGTCCGCGCGCGCAATCGACCCGCGCCTTTGCCCGCAATTTCTCCAACCTCACCGGCCTTGCCATCGCGCTGTGGGACGAGCGGCTCTCGACGGCTGCCGTCGAGCGCGAGCTGATCGGCATGGACGTCTCCCGCGCCCGCCGCGCCGAGGTGATCGATGAACACGCCGCCATGTTCATCCTGCAGGGCGCGCTGGACCGGCTGACGAAGCTGCGGGGGGGCGCCTAGGGATGGGGGTCGTCATTGCGTCGCTGCTGCCGGTGTTTTTGCTGATCGTGCTCGGCTTTGTCCTGAAACGCACCCTGATACGACCGGAAATGCAGTGGCATGGGCTGGAGCGGCTGACTTACTACGTGCTGTTTCCGGTCCTGCTGATCCAGACCCTGGTGAAGGCCGACCTCACCAAGGTGCCGGTTGCCGGCGTCGGCGGCGCGTTGCTGCTGTCGGCGCTTGCGATGTCGCTGCTGTGTCTTGCGCTGCGTCCGCTGCTCGCCCGCGCCGCGATCGATGGTCCCGCCTTTACCTCGATCTTCCAGGGTGCGACGCGGTGGCAGACTTTTGTCGCGCTCGCCGTCTCCAGCAGTCTGTTCGGTGACCTCGGGCTGGCGCTGGCATCCGTCGCGATGGTCGCCATCATCCCGCTGGTCAACGTCCTCAGTGTCTCGGTGCTTGCCCATTACGCCTCGCCGGAAAAGCGCTCGGCCGGTTCAATTGTCGTGACCGTGGTGCGCAATCCCCTGATCTGGGCCTGTGCGGTCGGGCTGGCGCTCAACGTCACGCACATTCCACTGCCCAAACTCTGGCACGAGGTGGCGGACGCGCTCGGCCGCTCCTCGCTCGCCATCGGCCTTATGGTGACCGGCGCCGGCCTGCATCTCGAAGGCCTGTTCAGGCCGAGCCTCGCCGCCGGCGTCGCGGTGTTCCTCAAGCTGGTGCTGATGCCGGTGATCGCGGTCGCGTTGGCGCTAAAATTTGGACTTGCCGATTCCAGCCTCGCCGTCGTGGCGGTCTGTTCGGCGGTGCCCGCGGCGTCAAGCGCCTATGTGCTGGCGCGGCAAATGGGCGGCGACGCGCCGCTTTTGGCGCAGATCATTACGCTGCAGACGATATTGGCGGCGATCACGATGCCGATCGCGATCGCGCTGGTGGCATAGAACAGCCGCGGCGGATATTGTCGCGGCGCAAACTTGCCTCGTGCCAGCCCACTAGGTAGAAATAGACAACGCGCCTTGTCGATCACCACCCGATGCGCCCCACAGGCCCGAGCATGGTCATTCCACCTTGATCCCGCCATTGAGCAACGTCTGGCCGAGGCTTGTGATCGTCGAGGGGATCATGGGCTCCGGCAAGTCGACCGTCACAGTGAACATCGCTCGCCGGCTGGAGGCATCCGGCATCCCCGCCACCGGGATAACCGAAGGGGCCGATCCGCATCCGATCCGCTTCGATTGGGACCTGCCCTGGAGCGCGATGCCGCCGGCAAAGCTTGCCAAATCGTGCATCGCCAAGTGGCGCGCCTTCGTTGACAGTTCGCTGGCCGCCGACCGCATCCAGGCTGTCGACGGGCAACTGTTCCACGGCAATCTGACGTCGCTGCTGCTGCTCGAAGCCGACATGGAGTTGATCGCCGCCTATTGCCGGGAAGTTGTCGCGGTCATCAAGCCGTTGCGCCCGCTGCTGATCTATTTCCACCAGGACGACGTCGACAGCGCCATTCGCGCCGTCTCGGCGCAGCGAGGCGATAAATGGGTGAACTATCAGGCCAACTGGAAACTGGAATCGCCGTACGCCAGGAGGCGCGGGCTGGTCGGTCTTGACGGCCTGATCGCCCTCTATCGTCAATACCGGGCGCTAACCGACCAATTGTTTGCGGATCTCGATATTCCGAAGATCAGCATCGAGAACTCGCGGCAGCAATGGGCGCTCTATGACGACATCATCGATCGCGCGTTGACGAACCCGAATACAACGTAGGCCCACACCCGTACATCGTCCGGTTTGACCTACCCACTCCCCGCCAGCCAGAAAGTCTGAATGGTCGCCGCCGAATTGTTGATGCCGTGCAGGACGATCGTCAGCCAGGTCGAGTTGGTGCGATAACGCAGATATCCCAGCAACAGGCCGATCGAAAACACCTCGCCGAAAAAGAACCAGTCGTACTGCAGATGCAGCGAGGTCCAGGCCAGCGACGACAGGAAGATCGCGCCGGCGACGCCGAGCCTTGATTCCGACCAGCCGCGGTAGAGAAACCCGCGCGCGAATATCTCTTCCCACATCGGCGCGGCGACACAGAACGCGATTACCAGAAGCCATAGCGCGCCATCGGCCTGCGCGGATTTCAGCACGTCGCCCATGAAGCCCGGTGTCACCTCGCGCCCGAGTGCCCGCGACAGCAGGTCCCAGCCGCCGACCAGGATGGCCAGCGCAGCGACACCTGTCAGGAAATTGCGCCATGAGGTCCAGCGCAGCGCCAGATAATCGGCAAAGGGTATCCGCGTTGGACGGATCGCTATCCATGTCGCCAACAGCACGGCGGGCAATCCCAGGATGACCGAGAGCGAGATGGTCAGACCGCCGCCGACGATACGGATCGCTTCGGCGACGTCGAATGACCCACCTTGCCGCAGCACAAAGTAGATGATCACCGCGACCTGGCCGAGGAACACCGCAGCGAAGATGAACAGGCCCCACAGCGTCGTGCCCCAGAATTTCCAGACGCGTGGCGGCCGCTGATCGGGGATCGCCGGCGGAACTGCCACCGGAACTGCGGGAGTAAGGGAGTCCATCAATCAGCTTTCCAGGTGTCGTCATGGCCGGGCTTGTCCCGGCCATCCACGTCTTTGTCTTGGTGCGAAGACGTGGATGCCCGGCACAGGGCCGGGCATGACGGATGATACATATTCACGGCAGCGCGCGCTCCAGCAGCGCCCGGATCTCGTCATTGGCCAGATCGACCGCGCCGTACATGCCGGCGTGATTCCCGGCAAGGCGCGTGGCGGCGAACAACTGCGCATGCCGCAGCGACACGGCATTGAGCGCGGCAGATGCCGCCAGCAGCGCCAGCCTTTCGACCGCCAGCCGCGCCACACGCTCGCTGTCGGGCCGGTGGAACGCCTTGCCGATGAACGCGGTTGCCTCCCCCGCGCCCGGCAATCCCAGCGTCTCGCCGGTCAATTCATGCACAATGCTGGACGCCACTTCCGGCTCCCGCGACAGCGCACGGAGGACGTCGAGGCACATCACATTGCCGGAGCCTTCCCAGATCGCATTGACCGGCGACTCCCGGTAATGCCGCGCCAGAATGCCCTCCTCCACGTAACCATTGCCGCCGAGGCACTCCATCGCCTCATAGAGAAAGCCGGGCGCGCTCTTGCAGACCCAGTATTTGATGGCGGGCGTCAGCAGCCGCATATAGGCGGCCTCCTTGGCGTCGACAGGCGCGCGGTCGAACGAACGGCACAGCCGCATCACCAGCGCGACGGTAGCCTCGACATGCAGCGCCATGTCCGACAGCACCGCCTTCATCAGCGGCTGATCGGCGAGATGCTTTTGGAACACGCTGCGATGCCGCGCATGATGCAGCGCGTGCGCGAGCCCCGATCGCATCAGGCCGGCGGAAGCAATCGCGCAATCCTGCCGCGTCAACTGCACCATCTGGATGATGGTTCGGATGCCCTTGCCCTCGGCGCCGACGCGTTCGGCATAGGCGCCGTGAAACTCCACCTCGGAGGAAGCATTGGAGCGATTGCCGAGCTTGTCCTTCAGCCGCTGGAACCGGATCGCGTTGATCGACCCATCGGGCGTAAAGCGCGGCATGAAGAAACAGCTCAAGCCATCCTCGGCCTGCGCCAACACCAGGAAGGCGTCGCACATCGGCGCCGACATGAACCATTTGTGCCCGGTGATGCGGTAGGCGTCCCCGTCGCGCTCCGCCCGCGTCATGTTGGAGCGCACATCGGTGCCGCCCTGCTTCTCGGTCATGCCCATGCCGAGCGTCATGCCGCGCTTGGTCCACCACGGCGCGAACGCCGGATCGTAGGATCGCGTTCCCAACACCGGCATCACCCTGGCCAGCAGGTCGGGCTGTTCCGCCAGTGCGGCGACGGCGGCCCGCGTCATGGTGATCGGGCAGAGATGCCCGGTCTCGACCTGCGCGGCCATATAGAATTTTGCCGCGCGTATCACTTCGGACGCGCCGCCGGCCGGCTTTCCTGCCGCGTCCCAGGTCGAATTGTGCACGCCAGCATGCGCACTGTGCGCCATCAGCTCATGATAGGCCGGATGAAACTCGACCTCGTCGCGGCGGTTGCCTTTGGAATCGAAGGTGCGCAGCTTAGGCGTGTTCTCGTTGGCAACGCGGCCGCGCTCCGCCATTGCCGCCGAGCCCCAATGCTTGCCGAACTCCGACAGCTCGCTTTGTGCCGAGGCCCCGCCATTGGCGGCGACCGCCTCAACCAGCGGCCGGTCGACCGCATAGAGATCGACATCTTCGAACGGCGGCGACTGGTTGAAGACCTCGTGGGTCGAAAATGTTGCCTGGCTCATGGCTGATCCTGGAACCGTGAATCACTTCCGCGGTGTAATCGGGAAATCATAGGCCTGCCGGCCCGCGCCCGGCAGCGAAAAATGCCACCACTCCTTGGAATAGTTTACAAACCCTCGCCGCGCCATCACCAGAACCAGCTTCTCCCGCCAGCGGCGCTGAGCCGCCGTGATGGATTTCGCCGCCGTGTGCGACCTGACGTCGGAACAATCATAGCCGGTCCCCATGTCGACGCTTCCGTCCGGCGCGCGAAGGTTCACATTGGCGGTGCAGTCGCCATAGTCCTTGGTGGAATCGAAGGTGGCTGCGTTGTCGGCTTTCAAATCGACCAAGGTGAGATCGAGCGCGGCGCCGGTGGAATGACCGGAGCGTTCGGCGATGTAGCCGAGCCGAAACAGATCGGCCTTGCTGAACGACGGGTTGTAGCGCTTCTGCGCCGGGGTTTCCTTGCCGTCGCGTGACCACGCCACCATGTCGGCAACCGCGCCTGTCGGCCGGTAGCAGTCGAACATCTTCAGCGACAGGTTCTGCAGCCCAAGTTCTTCCTGAACGCTCTTCAGCAGCACGCCGACTTCGCGCTTCACCACGCATTCGGCGGCTTGATACCCCCTGAGCGGACGGCCGACGAAATTGTTGGGGCCGGCGTAACGCATATCCTGGATGATGGTCGGATCGATATCGCGCAAATAGACGAAGCCGGCAGGCAGTTTTGGCGTCTGCGCCGCGGCGCTCGCCAGGCAACCCGCCGCGAATATCGCCGCGAGTGCCATCCGCCTTGCCGCACCCCTGCCGATGGTTACGCCAGTGCCCACAACATGATCCGAATGCGCTGAATGAAATGCCGCAGGTTTTCCATGGCCTGATCGGGCGCCGATCTCGGCACCCTAGCGGAAACCGGCGGTACGGGACACCATCCGCGGTCGTTTACCCTGCCGCCGAAGCGCTAGTGGATAAGTCCCGACGCCGGATTTGAAGCTTGCCCTACCCGGCATCTCTGCCTATAGCTCTCGCTTTAATGACCCCTGTATCGAAATCGACCTTCGTCCTCGGGCACCGGCATCTGCTGGGAATCGAGGGGCTTTCCGCTGCCGATATTACCGGCCTGCTCGACCTTTCCGAGGAATATGTCGAGCTCAACCGCCAGGTGGACAAAAAGCGCACGTCCCTGCGCGGTCGCACCCAGGTGAACCTGTTTTTCGAGGCCTCGACCCGAACCCAATCCTCGTTCGAACTGGCAGGAAAACGGCTTGGCGCCGACGTCATGAACATGTCGGTGTCCTCATCCTCGATCCGCAAGGGCGAGACGTTGATGGATACCGCCGTGACGCTCAACGCCATGCACCCGGATATCCTGGTGGTGCGGCACCACGCCTCCGGTGCGGTGGAACTTCTGGCGCGCAAGGTTGACGGTTCCGTGATCAATGCCGGCGACGGCGCCCACGAGCATCCGACCCAGGCGCTACTGGACGCGCTGACCATCCGCCGCAACAAAGGCCGGCTGGAAGGGCTCGTGATCGCGATCTGCGGCGACGTGATGCATTCCCGCGTGGCGCGTTCCAATATCCTCTTGCTCAACACCATGGGCGCCCGCGTCCGTGTCGTCGCCCCCTCCACGCTGCTGCCGCGCGGCATCGAGCGGATGGGCGTCGAGGTCGCGCGCGACATGCGCGAGGGCCTCAATGGCGCCGACATCGTGATGATGCTGCGGCTGCAGCGCGAGCGGATGAACGGCTCGTTCGTGCCGTCGTCGGGCGAATACTTCCACTATTTCGGTCTCGACCAGAAGAAGCTGGCTTACGCCAAGCCGGATGCGCTGGTGATGCACCCGGGGCCGATGAACCGCGGCGTGGAGATCGACTCGATCGTGGCCGATGGCACGCAATCGCTGATCCGTGAACAGGTGGAAATGGGAGTGGCGGTGCGGATGGCGGTGCTCGAAGCGCTCGCCCGCAACCTGCCGAACGCATAAATCATGCTGACTGACCGACGCCCGATTCTGCTCGCCAATGCCCGCGTCGTCGATCCCTCGAGGGATTTCGACGGCCCCGGCGACGTCCTGATTGCCGATGGCACCATCCGCGACAGTAAGCGCGGCATCGGCGCCGCCGGCGTCCCTGAAGGCACCGACATCATCAATTGCGCCGGCAAGATCGTCGCCCCCGGCTTGGTCGACATGCGCGCCTTTGTCGGCGAACCCGGCGCCAGCCACCGCGAGACGTTTGCCTCTGCCAGCCAGGCGGCTGCCGCCGGCGGCATCACCACTATCATCTGCCAGCCGGATACCTCGCCGGTCATCGACAATTCGGCGACGGTGGACTTCGTGCTGCGCCGTGCCCGCGACACCGCGATCGTCAACATCCACCCGATGGCGGCGCTGACAAAAGGCCTCGGCGGCCGGGAGATGACGGAGATCGGCCTCTTGAAGGCCGCCGGTGCGGTCGCATTCACCGATGGCGACAGGAGCGTCACCAACGCGCAGGTGATGCGCCGGGCGCTGACCTATGCCCGCGATTTCGATGCGCTGATCGTGCATCACACCGAAGACCCCGATCTGGTCGGCGAAGGCGTGATGAACGAGGGCGAATTCGCAGCCCGGCTCGGCCTCGCCGGCATTCCGAACGCCGCCGAAGCCGTGATGCTGGAGCGCGACATACGCCTCGTGGCGCTGACCGGCGGGCGCTATCACGCGGCCTCTCTGAGCTGCATCGAGTCGCTGGAAATCCTCAAGCGCGCGCGCGACGCCGGCCTCTACGTCAGCGCCTCCGTGTCGATCAATCACGTCACGCTGAACGAAAACGACATCGGTCCCTATCGGACCTTCCTGAAGCTGTCGCCGCCGCTGCGCACCGAGGAGGACCGCCTCGCGCTGGTCGCCGCCCTCGCCTCCGGCCTGGTCGACGTCGTGATGTCCGACCACAACCCGCAAGACGTCGAGGTCAAGCGGCTGCCGTTTGCCGAGGCCGCTGCCGGCGCGGTCGGGTTGCAGACCATGCTGCCGGCGGCGCTGCGGCTGATCCATAATGGCGAGATGGACTTCAAGACGCTGATCCGGGCGATGTCGACCCGGCCTGCGGAACTGCTCGGCCTGCCCGGCGGCTCGCTGCGCGCGGGTTCCCCGGCCGACGTCGTCGTGATCGATCCCGATACGCCCTGGGTGCTCGATCCCGCCGACCTCAAATCGCAGTGCAAGAACACGCCGTTCGACGAAGCCCGCTTCTCGGGGCGCGTCGTGCGTACTATCGTGGGCGGACGGACGGTCTATGAGCATGTCTGATTCGTGCGAAACCGGCCGCGGCGGGAGCTACCGCAATGTCTGACGCATTCCTCGTCGCTGCGTTCCTGATCGGCTATCTGCTCGGCTCGATCCCGTTCGGCATGGTGCTGACCAAGCTTGCCGGTACGCAGGATCTGCGCTCGATCGGTTCCGGCAATATCGGCGCCACCAACGTGCTACGAACCGGCCGCAAGGGCCTCGCCGCGGCGACGCTGATCGGCGACATGCTCAAGGGCACGATCGCGGTGGTCATCATGGGCTACTACGGCGGCGCAGATGCGGCGATGCTGGCGGCGCTCGGCGCCTTTCTCGGCCATCTGTTTCCAGTCTGGCTCAAATTCAACGGTGGCAAAGGCGTCGCGACCTATATCGGCGTGCTGATCGGGCTGTTCTGGCCGGCGGCCGTGATGTTTTGCCTGATCTGGCTGGCGACCGCCGCCACCACGCGCTACTCGTCGCTCTCGGCGCTGGTCGCCGCGTTCGTGACGCCGCTGTTTCTGTGGTGGTTCGGCCACCCGGCGCTGGCGTCGCTGTTCGTCGTGCTGACGCTGCTGTTGTTCTACAAGCACCGCGAAAACATAAAGCGGCTGCAGACGGGGACCGAAGGTCGGATCGGGGCGAAGTAGCGCTATTTTCGCGCAAGCGCTTGCTCGACAAACCGCGCCACCATCAAAGCCTCGGCATCGGCGCCATATCTCGCAATCACCTGCACGCCGACCGGCAAACCGCCTTCCGCGATGAGTGCGGGAACATTGACGCAGGGCACGCCCATCAGCGTCCAGAGACGGTTGTAACGGGCGTCGCCGGTCGAGCCCAATCCCCTGGGCGCAGTACCCGGGGCCGACAGGGTCAGCAACACATCGACTTCGTCGAACAGTTTTTCCAATGCCTGTCTTGCCCGGTTCGCCGTTTTGATCGCCTCGTCATAGGCGACAGGTGGTGTATTCCTGCTTTCATCCAACTTTGCGCGCAACAGCGGCGCCATCTCCGCATAATGTTCGCGATATTCCCAGGCAAGCGCCCGATGCGCCTCGAACTCCTGCACGATCGGCTGCGCGCGCCATGCCTCGGCGAAAATCTCGGGCAAATCAAGCGCCCGCACCGAGGCGCCTGCCTTCTCCGCCGCCCGTGTCGCGATCCGCAGCGCCTCCCCGCCTGACGCCTCCGGCGCACCGGCGAAATCCTGCGTCACGATGCCGATGCGCGGCGTCGGAATGCTGGGCGGCAGCAGCAATTCGGGCCGGCCCGTCATCGCGGCAAGCCCGCGCGCCACGTCGTCCACGCCGGCCGCGAACAGGCCTACCGTATCGAGCGTCCACGAATAGCATTTGACGCCGACGGTCGGCAGCAAGCGGTAGGACGGCTTGATCGCGGCGACGCCGCAGAACGAGGCCGGCCGGATCACCGAACCGCCGGTCTGCGTTCCCAGCGCGAGCGAGATCATGCCCGCCGCCACCGCTGCCGCCGAACCCGATGACGATCCGCCGGGCGTATGACCATGATTGTGCGGGTTGAGCGTCGCCGTCGGATCCACGGAGGCGAATGCCGTCGTCGTGGTCTTGCCAATGATGGTCGCGCCCGCCTGCTTCAACATCATCACGACAGCCGCATCACCGCGCGGCCGGTTCCCGCGGTAGATCGGAGAGCCCATTTCAGTCGGGAAATCCGCCGTATCCATGATGTCCTTGATACCGACCGCAATGCCGCGCAAGGGCCCGGCGCTTTGCGCGCGAGGATTTTCACCCCGACAAACGAAGGCGCCGATCGACTTTTCATGCGCACTGGTTGCTTCGAGCGACTGCGCGATCGCAGCGTCTGCGGAAAGGTCGCCGGCATCGATGCGGCGCTGAAGTTCGGCGAGCGAGATCATGCAGGCCTTCCTGTGGTGACGAAGCAGGTTACGGAGGGCCTTGGCATGGAGCAAGCGTAACGCCCGTCACAAACAGGTTGATTGCAATCTCCGGTTGGGCAAAGCTGCATCCGCATGCATGACCGAACACAACTCACGCCCCACCTCACCGACGCCGAGCGGATCGACCGCTTGCGGCTGATCCGCAGCGACAATGTCGGCCCGCGCACCTTTAACTCGCTCATCAACCATTTCGGCGATGCGCGCGCGGCGCTGGAGCGGTTGCCCGATCTGGCGCGGCGTGGCGGCGCGGCGCGTTCGGAGCGGATCTGCAGCGAGGAGGAAGCGCGGGCTGAGATCGCTGCGGCCAAAAGGATCGGCGTCACGCTGGTCGCGCCTGGCGAAGCCGGCTATCCACCGCGGCTGCCGACGCTCGACGATGCGCCGCCTTTGCTCGGCGTACGCGGTCCGCCAGACATCCTGATGCGGCCGATGATCGCGATCGTCGGCTCGCGCAACGCCTCCGGCGCAGGGCTGAAATTTGCAGGCCAATTGGCGCGCGATCTTGGTGACGCCGGCTTCATCGTCATCTCAGGCCTGGCCCGCGGCATCGATCAGGCCGCGCATCGCGCCACGATTGCAAGCGGCACGGTCGCGGTGCTGGCGGGTGGCCACGACCGGATCTATCCGCCGGAGCATCAGGACTTGCTGGCGGCGCTGCTCGAACGCGGCGGCGCGATTTCCGAAATGCCGCTCGGCCATGTGCCGCGCGCCCACGATTTTCCCCGGCGCAATCGCCTGATCTCCGGCGCGTCGCTCGGCGTCGTCGTGATCGAGGCCGCGCACCGCTCGGGGTCGCTGATCACGGCACGGATGGCGGCCGAACAGGGCCGCGAGGTATTTGCGGTGCCGGGCTCGCCGCTCGACCCGCGCGCCGCCGGCACCAATGAACTGATCAAGCAGGGCGCGGCGCTGGTCACCGAAGCCAGCGACGTCATCAACGCCATTCAGCCGATCCTGGAGCGGCCGATCGTGCTCGAGGCCCGTGAAGGCGACGACGAGCCGCTCGACTTCGATACCGACCCAAGCGAGCGCGAACGCGTTGTCTCGCTGCTCGGGCCGAGCCCGGTCAGCCTCGACGACCTGATCCGGATGTCAGGGCTATCAGCCACCATCGTTCGCACGGTGCTGCTCGAACTCGAATTGGCCGGCCGGCTGGAGCGCCATGGCGGCGGGCTGGTGACGCTGATCTGATCAGGCCTCGCTGTTGCGCGCGTCGAACTTCGTCCGCGCACGTTGGATCTCCGGCTGATGCTCAATGGCCCACTTGCCGAGCGCCTGCACCGGCGTGGACAGGCCACGCCCGAGATCGGTCAGCTCGTAATCGACCCGCGGCGGAATGGTTGGAAACACCGTGCGTGTCACGAGACCATCCCGTTCGAGGCCGCGCAGCGTCAGCGTCAGCATCCGCTGCGAAATGCCGCCGATCATCCGCTTGATCTCGTTGAAGCGCTTCGGGCCATCGCCGAGCATCATGATCACGAACACGCTCCATTTATCGCCGACCCGCGCCAGGACGGAGGCCGCGCCGCGGCAGTCACTGTCGAGGTGAGGACCGGGTGGCAAGGCAGGCACTTTTTTGTGCTCGGGTCTCATGGATGTGCTCGGGTGTAAAAAATGTGCGTTCTTGCGGGGTTCTGCCACGGTCACTCATATAGCGCCAGTTACAAATCTATACCAAGGGTGACATCTACCATGAAACTTCTGCATCTCGATTCCAGCGTTCTCGGCCCCCATTCCGTCAGCCGCCAGGTTTCCGCCGCCATCGTCGACCGCCTGCGCCAATCCACGCCCGGGCTCGAAGTCAGCTACCGCGATCTCACGCTCCCGCCGCTGGCGCATCTCACCGGCTCCCACCTCGCCGCCGGCCAGGGGGCGGCCCCGGAAGCTTCGCTGCGCGAGGATATCGCCGCCGGTCAGGCGGTGCTGGAAGAATTCCTCGCCGCCGACGTCATCGTGCTCGGCGCGCCCATGTACAACTTTACTATCCCAAGCCAGCTCAAGGCCTGGATCGACCGCATCCTGATCGCCGGCAAGACCTTCAAATACTCAGCGCAAGGCGCCGAAGGTCTGGCCGACAACAAGCGCGTCATCGTCGCGATCTCGCGCGGCGGCTTTTATGGCCCGGGCACGCCAGCCGCCGTCGGCGAGCACCTGGAAACCTATCTGCGCTGGGTGTTCGGCTTCATCGGCATCAAGAATCCGGAATTCATCTCCGCCGACGGCATCCAGGTCGGTCCGGAGCATCGTGAAAAGGCCGTGGCCGGCGCACTGAAAGCCGCCGGCGATCTGAACGCCGCTTGAGTTGAGGCGATAGCGGCTGCCGCCGCTCGACGGCAGCCGCTCGCGCATGCTCGCGAAAAGCCAGGTCAGAAAATGCCGTTCATGCGGCAGATAACGATAACGAGGGAAATCAAAAGACCGACTCCGGAGAACAGCGCTATTGAAACGAACTGAGCGGTGTCCGAATTCTGCAAGGTGGATGAAGAGACGTCGACCCTTTTCGGCATGACTGCTCTCCTGTTCTCTTTGGTCAAGAAACTCCCATCCTTTGAATGTCCGGCAAGGACGATTGAGGTTCAATGCGCCCTTCCGGCTCAGCGCCAATCCGTCGCAGGGCGGCGGGCTGGCCGGACATCAATTGCGGGGGTCCACTTCACCCCCGATAGATTGGCGCCCCGCTCGGAGAGGCCGTGGCGCCGCCGTCGACGAACAATTCCTGGCCCTGCACATGGGCGGAATCGTCCGAGGCGAGGAACAGCACCGTCTTCGAAATATGATCGGGTTCGCCCATGCGGCCGAGCGGCGTCGAGAGCGCGATCCGCTTCTCGAAGGCTTTTTCGGCTTCCGGGGTGGCGATCGCCGCGCCCCAGATCGGGGTACGGATAGCGCCGGGTGCCACGACATTGACGCGGATACCGCGCGGCGACAGTTCCGACGCCATGATCCGCGCCATCGCCCGCACGCCCGCTTTCGCCGCGCCATAGGCCGAATAGCCGGGGATGCCGAGCACGGAGATGACAGAGCCGTTGAGAATGATCGAGGCGTTGTCGTTGAGATGCTGCAGCGCGGACTGAACCGTGAAGAACACGCCGGTGAGGTTGGTGCTGATGATCTTCTGGAATGCCTCGATGTTCGTCGCACCCAGCGGCGTGCCGCCGGCGATGCCGGCATTGGCGAACAGGATGTCATACTTACCGAACTTCTCGGCCCCCTTTCCGATCGCGGCGTCGGTGGCGGCGACGTCTGTCGCGTCGGCCACGACCGCGAACGCGTTCGGGCCCAACTCCGCGGCGGCGGCATCGAGCGTCGCCTGATTTCGCCCTGTTATGACGACTCTGGCGCCTTCGGCCACGAACAGTCTTGCGGTCGCGAGCCCGATGCCGCTGTTGCCACCGGTGATCAACGCCGTCTTGTTCGCGAGCCTCATGGCCGCCTCCCATGGTTGCATAATTAAACTAGATTGATCACCTAGGACATATGGTTTAATATTGCAACCACACAATACTGTGATCGGTCTCAAACCCGATCGGAGACTGAAATGGTGAAGCGGACGAGTTTTGAGCACGACGATTGCCCGATCGCGCGCTCGCTGGATGCGATCGGCGACTGGTGGTCGATGCTGATCATTCGCGAGGCGCTGTTCGGGGTCAGCCGCTTCGGCGAATTCCAGAAGAAGCTGGGGCTGGCCAAGAACATTCTCACCGTGCGGCTGCGCGCGCTGGCCGATCAGGGCATTCTCAAGACCGCGCCCGCTTCCGACGGCAGCGCGTATCAGGAATATCTGCTGACACCGAAGGGCCGCGGCGTGTTCCCGATCCTGGTCGCGTTGCGGCAATGGAGCGAGGCGTTCGACGAGCGCCCGGAAGAGATCGCCACCATCCTGGTCGACAAGGAAAACGGCCGGCCGGTCCGCAAGCTCGAACTTCATTCGCAGGACGGACGGCTATTGAGTGCGGGCGATACCGCGCTGAAGCCGCGGCCGGCGGGGAAGCAAGGCAGGCGGGTTACGGCGTAACGAAGCCGCGCGGCTCACGACAGCTTGTGCTTGCTTCGGGTGCGCAGGCGTTCTTCCGCCTCGAGCTGCGCCATGCCGAGCAAATGGCTGAGCACCTCGAGCCGGTGGCGCTCCGCCAGCTTGACGAGTTCGGCAACGGTCTCCGCGATAAAGGCCACGGCCTCGTCGGGGCCGCCCTCCTCACCTCGTTCAGCGGTACGTTCCTCGGGTGGCGAGTCCCGACGCTTGCCTGAAGCTTTCCGCTTCCGGCCGCCTCCAGCCTTGCTCAAAAAACTTGCATCCAATTGAATACAATATTGCCCAGAAATAACCCCTTTAGTGGCGCAACTCTAGGGCGTATTTCGCAACTCGTTAGATATAAGTCGACCCCAAAAGGTTCCCTGACAGCATTTGTAGATTTGACAGGGGCCGCCTCACCACCCATGTTCGGATCGACACGGCGGGCCGCGAGTCTCGCGGAACCCGCCTTTATCTTTTCCCATAAGCCATTGGAATGACATGAATATCGTCATCGTGGAGTCGCCGGCGAAAGCCAAGACTATCAACAAGTATTTGGGCGCCTCCTACGAGGTTCTGGCCTCGTTCGGCCATGTCCGCGACCTCCCTGCCAAGAATGGTTCCGTCGATCCGGACGCGAATTTTCAGATGATCTGGGAGGTCGATCCCAAGGCGGCCGGCCGGCTCAACGACATCGCCAAGGCCCTGAAGGGCGCCAGCCGCCTGATTCTGGCGACCGACCCTGATCGCGAGGGCGAAGCGATCTCCTGGCACGTGCTGGAGGTGATGAAAGAGAAGCGCGCGCTCAAGGACCATAAGATCGAGCGCGTGGTGTTCAACGCCATCACCAAGCAGGCGGTGACCGATGCGATGAAGGCGCCGCGCCAGATCGATGGTGCGCTGGTCGACGCCTATATGGCGCGCCGCGCGCTGGACTATCTGGTCGGCTTTACGCTCTCGCCGGTGCTGTGGCGCAAACTGCCGGGCGCGCGCTCGGCCGGCCGTGTGCAGTCGGTGGCGCTGCGGCTGGTCTGCGACCGTGAACTCGATATCGAAAAATTCGTCCCCCGCGAATACTGGTCGCTGGTCGCGACGCTGACCACGCCGCGCGGCGATACGTTCGAGGCGCGCCTCGTCGGCGCCGACGGCAAGAAGATCCAGCGTCTCGACATCGGCTCCGGCGCGGAAGCCGAAGACCTCAAGAAGGCCATCGAAGCGGCGAACTTCACGGTTTCGACCGTCGAAGCAAAGCCTGCGCGCCGCAATCCGCAGGCGCCCTTCACGACCTCGACGCTGCAGCAGGAAGCCAGCCGCAAGCTCGGCTTTGCGCCGGCGCACACCATGCGGATCGCGCAGCGGCTCTATGAAGGTATCGATATCGGCGGCGAGACCACCGGCCTCATCACCTATATGCGAACCGACGGCGTGCAGATCGACGGCTCCGCGATCACGCAGGCGCGCAAGGTGATCGGCGAGGATTACGGCAACGCCTATGTGCCGGAGGCGCCGCGCCAGTACCAGACCAAGGCCAAGAACGCGCAGGAAGCGCATGAAGCGATCCGCCCGACCGACCTGTCGCGACGTCCCGCCGAGATGCGCCGCCGCCTCGATACCGATCAGGCCAAGCTCTATGAGCTGATCTGGATCCGCACCATTGCGAGCCAGATGGAATCGGCCGAACTCGAACGCACCACCGTGGACATCGCGGCGAAGGCCGGCGCCCGCATGCTCGAACTTCGCGCCTCGGGCCAGGTCATCAAGTTCGACGGTTTCCTCGCGCTCTACCAGGAAGGCAAGGACGACGACGGCGACGACGAGGATTCGCGCCGCCTCCCCGCCATGAGCGCAGGCGAACCGCTGAAGCGGCAGGATCTCGCCGTCACGCAACACTTTACCGAACCGCCGCCACGCTTCTCGGAAGCGTCGCTGGTCAAGCGGATGGAAGAGCTCGGTATCGGCCGGCCCTCGACCTACGCCTCGATCCTGCAGGTCCTGAAAGACCGTGGCTATGTCAAGCTCGAGAAGAAGCGGCTGCACGGCGAGGACAAGGGCCGCGTCGTGGTCGCGTTCCTGGAGAATTTCTTCGCCCGCTATGTCGAGTATGATTTCACCGCCGCACTGGAAGAACAGCTCGACCGCATCTCCAACAACGAGATTTCCTGGCAGCAGGTGCTGAAGGACTTCTGGGTCGGATTCATCGGCGCGGTCAACGACATCAAGGACCTCCGTGTCTCCGAAGTGCTCGATGCGCTCGACGACATGCTGGGCCCGCACATCTATCCGCCGCGGACGGATGGCGGCGACATCAGGCAATGCCCGACCTGCGGCACGGGCACGCTCAATTTGAAGGCCGGAAAGTTCGGCGCCTTTGTCGGCTGCTCGAACTATCCGGAATGCCGCTACACCCGTCCGCTGGCCGCCGACTCCGAGGCCAGCGCCGACCGCGTCCTCGGCAAGGACCCGGAAACCGATCTCGACGTGACGGTGAAGGCCGGACGCTTCGGTCCCTACATCCAACTCGGCGAACAAAAGGATTATGCCGAGGGCGAAAAGCCCCGGCGCGCCGGCATCCCGAAAAACATGTCGCCCGGCGACATGGAGCTTGAGCTGGCATTGAAACTGCTGTCGCTGCCGCGCGAAATCGGAAAACATCCGGAAACCGGCGAGCCGATTACCGCCGGCATCGGCCGCTTCGGCCCGTTCGTGCGTCACGAGAAGACCTATGCGAGTCTTGAGGCCGGCGATGAAGTGTTCGATATCGGCCTCAACCGCGCGGTGACGCTGATCGCGGAGAAGATCGCAAAAGGTCCGAGCGGCCGCCGCTTCGGCGCAGATCCCGGCAAGCCGCTCGGCGAGCATCCGAGCCTTGGCGGCGTCGCGGTCAAGAACGGCCGCTATGGCGCCTACGTCACGGCCGGCGGCGTCAACGCCACGATCCCGAGCGACAAGACGCCGGACACCATCACGCTCGCCGAAGCCATTGCGCTGATCGACGAGCGCGCCGCCAAGGGCGGCGGCAAGCCGAAGCGCGGCGCAAAGAAGAAGGCCGCGCCGAAGAAGGCTGCGGCCAAGGCGGCCGATCCCGCCGCGCCAAAACCTGCCAAGAAGGCGGCAGCGAAGAAAGCCGCGGTGAAGCCCAAATCGGAGGCCGTCAGCAAGGCGCGCGCGCCGGTCGCGTCCGCCGCCAAGACAACGGCGGCAAAACCCACAGCAGCATCCAAAACGCCTGCGAAGAAAAGCGCGGGCAAGGCCCGGGGATAAGTGAAGAGACAACACGACAATGGCTTTCCGAGCCGGGACGCCATCGTTGCCTTTATCCGTGCCCATCCAGGCAAGGTCGGCACGCGGGAAATCGCCCGCGAGTTCGGCCTGAAGAATGCCGATCGCGCCGAACTGCGACGAATCCTGCGCGAACTCGCCGACGAAGGCACCGTCGCCAAGCGCGGCCGGAAAATCCACGAAGCCGCCACCCTGCCCCCGACCGTGATCGCCGACATCACTGGCCGCGATACTGACGGCGAGTTGCTTGCCATTCCGACCGAATGGGACACCGAGGAAAGCGGCCCCGCACCGAAGATCCGCATCCACGTCCCGCGCCGTCTGCAACCGGGCACCGCTGCGGCCGTCGGCGACCGAGCCCTGTTGCGGATCGAAAAGGCTGATGATGGCGAAGCCGCCCCCTATCGCGGGCGCATCATCAAGATCATCGATCACGCCCGCACGCGCGTGCTCGGCATCTTCCGCAACCTGCCTGGCGGCGGCGGCCGGCTCGTTCCTGTCGACAAGAAGCAGACCGGACGCGAATTGAACATCGCGCCGTCGGATACCGGCGGCGCCGAGGATGGCGACCTCGTCAGCGTCGATCTTGTTCGGTCGCGCGGCTATGGCCTCGCCTCCGGCAAGGTGAAGGAGCGGCTGGGCTCGCTGTCGAGCGAGAAGGCGATCAGCCTGATCGCGATCCACGCCCACGAAATCCCGCAGGCGTTCTCGCCGAGCGCGGTGCGCGAAGCCGAGGCCGCCGAGCCTGCGGCACTGAAAGGCCGCGAGGACTGGCGCGATTTGCCGCTCGTCACCATCGATCCGCCCGACGCCAAGGATCATGACGATGCGGTGCATGCCGTGCCCGATCCCGATCCAAACAACAAGGGCGGCTACATCGTCCATGTCGCCATCGCCGACGTCGCCTTCTATGTGCGGCCAGGCACGGCGCTCGATCGTGACGCGCTGACGCGCGGCAACTCGGTCTATTTTCCCGACCGCGTCGTACCGATGTTGCCCGAGCGCATCTCCAACGATCTCTGCTCGCTGGTGCCGGGCGAGCCACGCGGCGCGCTCGCGGTGCGGATGGTGATCGGCCCCGACGGCCGCAAGCGCTCGCATAGCTTTCACCGCGTGCTGATGCGCTCGGCCGCCAAGCTGCATTACGCACAGGCACAGGCCGCCATCGACGGACGGCCCGACGACACCACCGGCCCGCTGCTGGAGCCGATCCTGAAGCCGCTCTACGCGGCCTATGCGCTTGTAAAACTCGCGCGCGACGAGCGCGATCCGCTGGATCTCGATCTGCCCGAGCGCAAGATCCTGCTCCAACCCGACGGGTCAGTCGATCGCGTCATCGTGCCGGAGAGGCTCGATGCGCACCGGCTGATCGAGGAATTCATGATCCTCGCCAACGTCGCCGCCGCCGAAATGCTTGAAAAGAAGGCGTTGCCGCTTATCTATCGGGTGCATGACGAACCGACCCTGGAGAAGGTTCATAATCTCCAGGAATTCCTGAAGACGCTCGAGCTGCCGTTCGCGAAGACCGGCGCGTTGCGCCCTGCTTTGTTCAATCGCGTGCTCGGCCAGGTTCGCGGCGAAGACTACGAACAGCTTGTCAACGAGGTGGTGCTGCGCTCGCAGGCGCAGGCGGAATATTCGGCGGAAAATTACGGCCATTTCGGCCTCAACCTTCGCCGCTACGCGCATTTCACGTCGCCGATCCGGCGATACGCCGACCTGATCGTGCATCGCGCGCTGATCCGCGCGCTCGGTCTCGGCGAAGGCGCGTTGCCGGAAGCCGAGACGCTGGAGACGCTGAGCGAGGTCGCGGCGCAGATTTCCGTGACCGAGCGCCGCGCGATGAAGGCGGAACGCGAGACGGCTGATCGCTTGATCGCGCATTTCCTCGCTGACCGCATCGGCGCGACGTTTCAGGGGCGGATTTCCGGCGTTACCCGCGCTGGCCTGTTCGTGAAGCTATCGGATACCGGCGCCGACGGGCT
This sequence comes from Bradyrhizobium sp. AZCC 1610, assembly GCF_036924515.1. Classification (NCBI taxonomy): domain Bacteria; kingdom Pseudomonadati; phylum Pseudomonadota; class Alphaproteobacteria; order Hyphomicrobiales; family Nitrobacteraceae; genus Bradyrhizobium; species Bradyrhizobium sp. AZCC 1610. The sequence goes on from NZ_JAZHRR010000001.1 coordinate 3,810,614, forward strand.
GATCCCGATCCGCACGCTCGGCACCGAGTACTACAATTACGACGAGACACGCCACGCGCTCGTCGGCACACGCAGCGGTGCCATGCACCGGCTGGGTGACGTTGTCGACGTCCGTCTGGTAGAAGCTGCACCAGTGGCTGGCGCGTTGCGGTTCGAGCTGTTGTCGGAAGGCCAGGTCATTTCGCGTGGAAGAAAACGCGACGGTTCGAAAGCGTCGACAAAGCCGTCGAAATCGCATCCGGGCCGTAGCCCGCGCGACAAGGCTCGCAAGCCCCGCAAGGGCAAGTCCGGTAAAGCCAAGTCCGTTAAATCGAGTCCCGGCACATCGAAGAAAGGCAAGTCATGGAAACGGTAAGTCCCACGACATGGACCCGCGATTCCGCACCCGCCGAAAAGCGCGACCTCTGGACCGCGATGAAGCGCGGCTTTCGCTGCCGCTGCCCGCGTTGTGGCGAAGGCAAGATGTTTCGCGCTTTCCTGAAGACCGCCAATAATTGCTCGGTCTGCGGGCTCGATTTCTCGCCGCACCGCGCCGACGATCTGCCGGCCTATCTCGTGATCGTCATCGTCGGCCACATCGTGGTACCGGCGGCGCTGTGGATCGAAACCAATTACTCGCCCGCAGTGTGGCTGCAACTGGCGATCTACCTGCCGCTCACCTTCATTTCCTCGTTGCTGCTGTTGCAGCCGATCAAGGGCGCAGTGGTCGGTATCCAGTGGGCATTGCGCATGCATGGCTTTGACGAAAATGCCTCTAGCGACATTCCTCCCGTCTAGCTAAACCGAAAAGAACAAAAGCATCAACGGGGATGGAATGACCGACGCCGCGACCGCCGTAAAAGAAGAAAAAGAAGCCGATCACCATCCCTATTTCCGGCCCAAGGATGCAGCAACGCTGATCCTGATCGACCGATCCGGCGACAAGCCGAAGGTGCTGGTCGGCAAGCGCCACGACAAGGTGGTGTTCATGCCGGGCAAGTATGTTTTCCCCGGCGGCCGCGTCGACAAGTCGGACAACCGCATTCCCGTCGCCGCTCCCATTTCTGCCGAGCTCGAGGCCAACCTGCTCAAGGGCAGCCCGAAGATCGCGTCGTCGCGTGCCCGTGCTCTGGCGGTTGCCGCGATCCGCGAGGCCTGCGAGGAGACCGGGCTGTGCCTTGGATGCAAGGTCGACAAACCCGTCAAACTCGAAGGCGCCTGGAAACCGTTCACGGAAGCAGGCCTGCTGCCCGATCCGTCCGGCCTGTTCCTGATCGCGCGCGCGATCACGCCACCCGGCCGCGTCCGCCGCTTCGACACGCGCTTCTTCACAGCTGATGCTTCCAGCATCGCCCATCGCGTCGAAGGCGTGATCCATGCCGATGCCGAGCTGGTCGAACTCGTGTGGGTCGAGATCGGCTCGCAGCCGCTCGCCGACGCGCATGCCATGACCAAGAACGTGCTCGCCGAACTCGACCGCCGCCTCGCCACCGGTCCGCTGCGCCACGACTCACCGGTGCCGTTCTTCCATTTCTACGGCGGCAAGATGCAGAAGGACGTGCTGGGGGCGTAGGTCTCCGCCTCCGCTCTCTCCACGTCATTGCGAGCGAAGCGAAGCAATCCATCTTTCCCCCGAGGCTTGGGAGTGCTTCGCTTCGCTCGCAATGACGGTATTGGCGTCACGGCAAATATCCTCTCCCAATCCCTTAAATTGCAAAATTCTTCTCACGCTGACTCGATGGCGCTGCCCTGATCGCCTCCCTATCTCTTTCCCAACAATAACAGCGACGGAAACGGGGCGATGGCACAACGGCAACTCAAGCTCGGCGCGTTCATGCGGCCGGTTTCCATTCACACCGGCGCGTGGCGCTATCCGGGCGCCTGGCCCGATGCCAATTTCAATTTCGCGCGCATCAAGCAACTGATCCAGAAGCTGGAGGCCGGCAAGTTCGACGCCTTCTTCATGGCGGACCACCTCGCCGTGCTGAACATGCCAGTCAATGCGCTCAAGCGCAGCCACACCGTCACCTCGTTCGAGCCGTTCACGCTGTTGTCGGCACTGGCCGGCGCCACCGAACATATCGGGCTGATCGCGACGGGATCGACGACGTTCGACGAGCCCTATCACGTCGCCCGGCGTTTTGCTTCGCTCGACCACATCTCGGGCGGGCGAGCGGGCTGGAATATCGTCACCACCTCCAATCCAGACGCCGCGCTGAATTTCGGGCTCGACGACCACATGGAGCACGCCGAGCGCTACAAGCGGGCGCGCGAATTCTACGACGTGGTCACCGGTCTCTGGGACTCCTTCGCCGACGACGCCTTCGTGCGCGATGTCGAGGCGGGGCTTTATTTCGACCCTGCGAAAATGCACGTGCTCAATCACAAGGGCAAATACCTGTCGGTGCGCGGGCCACTCAACATCGCCCGCCCAGTCCAGGGCTGGCCGCTGATTGTGCAGGCCGGCGCGTCCGAGGACGGCAAGCAGCTTGCCGCAGAAACCGCCGAGGCCGTATTCACCGGAGGCGGCAGCCTCGCCGACGGACAAAAACTTTATGCCGACATCAAGGGCCGCATGGGAAAGATCGGCCGCAACCCCGAGCACCTGAAGATTTTGCCCGGCGCCTTCGTCGTGGTCGGCGACAGCGTGGATGAGGCAAAAGAGAAACGAGCAAAGCTCGACAGCATGGTGCATTACGACAGCGCCATCGCCTCCCTCTCGGTGCAGCTCGGCACCGACGCCTCCGGCTTCGATCCCGACGGGCAATTGCCGCCGGTCCCCGAAAGCAACGCCTCTAAGAGCGGCCGCCAGCGGCTGGTCGATGCCGCTGCGCGCGACAAGCTCACGGTGCGCCAGCTCGCCCAACGCGTCGGCGGCTATGGCGGGCTATCCTTTGTCGGCACGCCGGTGACGATCGCCGATCAGATGGAGGAATGGCTGATGAGCCGCGGCAGCGACGGCTTCAACATCATGTTTCCGTTCCTCCCCGCAGGGCTTGACGATTTCGTCGACAAGGTCGTCCCGGAACTGCAGAAGCGCGGGATTTTCCGGAAGGAGTATGAGGGCCGGACGCTGCGGGAGAATCTGGGGCTGCCGAGGCCGAAAAACCGGTTCTTTGAGGGTTAATCACCTCGAATCAGGCCGGTTTTTGCCCCGAAAACCTTGACTTTGGGCGATCAGAAGCTAGGTTGCGCGGCAAATGCAGGCCGATTTGGCCGGCGCCCGATATCCCCTATTTGAGGTTCTGAACATGGCCAAAGCGGTCACCATCAAGGTCAAGCTCGTTTCCACGGCGGATACCGGCTTCTACTACGTCGCCAAGAAGAACTCGCGCACCATGACCGACAAGCTGGTCAAGAAGAAGTACGACCCTGTCGCGCGCAAGCACGTCGAGTTCAAGGAATCGAAGATTAAGTAATTCGCAAGCCTATCGCTGACGGATTTGAACGGGGCCTTGCGGGCCCCGTTTTGATTCTGCGCGCTCGTGTCCCGGACGCGGTGCAGCGTTCTTTACGATGCGCCGCAGAGCCGGGACCCACGGACTCACGATGGACCCCGGATCAGCAGCGCACCACGCCGCAAGAGCGGCGCGCTGCGCAGCATCTGGGGAGTGCCGCCACGCCTACGCCGTCTGCATCTGCGGCGGCTGGCTCGGCCGGATCAGCGCGAACGCGACCTGGATGATGCCGCCGGCCAGCCCGAGCGCGACGCCGATCCGCCACGCCATGGTGTAGGATCCGAGCGCGTCGTAGAGCATCCCGCCCCCGAAAGCGCCGAGGAAGCTGCCGACCTGGTGGCTCATGAAGGCGAGCCCCTGGATCATCGCCTGCCATTTCAGGCCGAACATCTCGGCGACTGCGCCCGCGACCAGCGGGCCGACGCCCATCCACAGAAAGCCCATGATGGCGCCGAACAGCAGCGTGGTCGCCGGCGTCGGCGGCAGCGTGAAATACCAAGCCAGCGCAATGGAGCGGAAGATGTAGATGCCGCCGAGCAGCGCGAGCTTGTTCCAGCGCTCGCCAGCCCAGCCGAAGAAGATGCTGCCGAGCACGTTGAAGCCGCCGATCATGCCGAGCGTCTGCGCGCTCAGCATCGGGTCCATCCCGCAGATCGCCAGATAGGACGGCAGGTGCGTGGTGAGGAACACGAGCTGCATGCCGCAGACGAAATAGGCGCCGGTCATCACCACGAAGGAGGCGTTGGAGAACGCGATCCTGGTCGCAACGCTGGCCGAAGAGTTGCCGATTTCGTCATCCGCGGGCTTGGGCAGCGGAATCTTGTCCACCCTGCCCGCGTACCAGGCCGCCGGAATCATCAGGAGCGACAGCACCACGAAACCTATGAGCCCCATCCGCCAGCCGTAGCCTTCATTGAGCATCTGCCCGATCGGCGCCGATAGCAGCGCACCGAGCGAGCCCGCACCCGACACCAGGCCGAGCACCGTCGAGCGTACCGACGCGGGCACCGCGCGGGCCGCAACCGACATGGCGATGGCTGCCGCGGTACAGGCCAGCGACATGCCGATCAAAATGCCGCCGCCGATCATGACGCTGAGAAAGCCGTTCGCGCCCGCCATCAAGGCAAGGCCGGCGACATAGAGCAGCGCGCCCGCGACCATGATGGCGCGGAAACCGTAGCGCACCGTCAACGCGCCGGCGAGCGGCTGCAAAAATCCCCAGGCGAGATTTTGCACAGCGAGCGCCAGCGTGAAATCGGAGACCGAGATCCGGATGTCCTGCGTCAGCGGCTGCATGAACAGGCCGAGCGATTGCCGCAGGCCCATGCTGAGCGTGAGCATGATGGACGCACCGATCAGGATGGGTAGCGTCGGACGCAGGATTTGCAGCAGGGCCATTGTTTTTATTCTCCCTATCGGGGGCGATTCGAGCGCCGCGTCCTGCAATCGATATCTGAAATAGGTACACAGACCTGTGTAGGTAGGCTATAAGGGGGAGCTGCTGTCAAGCTAAGGTGACCCACGCATTCGCATGGCTACCCTGCCCGCCAAACCTGACATGAAGGACCGGATTCTGGAAACTGCGGATAGGCTGTTCTATCTGCAGGGAATTCGCGCGGTCGGCGTCGACACCATCGCGGCCGAAATCGGCATCAGCAAGCGCACGCTCTACAATCATTTTCCGTCCAAGGACGCGCTGATCTCAGCCTATCTGGCGCGGCGCTTCGTGGCTCCGCGCGCTTCCGACAAATCGCCGGTCGAGCAAATTCTCGGCACCTTCGATTCGCTGGAGCGACGCTTTTCGGCGAAGGATTTTCGCGGCTGCCCCTTCGTCAATGCGGTGGCCGAACTCGGCGAAGACCGGTCGGTCCGAAAGGTTGCTGTCGCCTTCAAGGAAAGCCGCCGCCTCTGGTTTCGCGACCTGCTGGTACAGCTCGGCGTCGCCGATGCAGATGCACTGGCGACGCAGCTTGCCTTGCTGGTCGACGGTTCGATCGCGCAGGACCTCGTCCGCAACGACCCGGCGATGGCGCGGGCGGCAAAGCAAGCGGCCACGGTACTGCTGAGGAATGCGGGGGTGAAAGTGGGCGGAAGTGCAGCCACGAACAAGCGCGCGGCAAAGAAGCGGCAATCAAGGCCGGCCTCTTGAGGCTCCCTCCACCGTCGTCCCTGCGTTTCGCAGGGACGACAATCACGCTGCCGTCGACACCACCCTGTTGCGTCCGTCATGCTTGGCGCGATAGAGCGCCATGTCGGCGCGCTTGAGCACGTCGGCGACCGGCTCGCCCTTGTGGTCCAGCGTCGCCAGCCCGATCGAGATCGTGACGTCGATGCGCTTGGTGCCCTTGTTGACCGCAAAGGTTTCGCCGGCGATCGAGCGGCGCAGGCGCTCGGCGACCATGCCGGCGACAGTGAGGTCGGTTTCCGGCATCACGATCACGAACTCCTCGCCGCCGTAGCGACAGGCGAGATCGATGCCGCGGATCGACTTGCGGATGCGCACCGCGAATTCGCGCAGCACGTCGTCACCGGCGTCATGGCCGTAGGTGTCGTTGATGGATTTGAAGAAGTCGATATCGAGGATCATCAGCGCGAGCGGCCTGCCGCGGCTCGAGGCCTGCTCGGCGAGCGTCGAGAGATGGCTTTCCATATAGCGGCGGTTATGCAGGCCGGTCAGCGCGTCGGTGATCGCCATTTCGATCGAGTTCTGCACGTTGTCGCGCAGATGGTCGGTATAGCGCCGCTTGCGGATCTGGGTGCGCGCCCGCGCGAGCAATTCGTTCTTGTCGACGGGGCGCAAGAGATAATCGTTGACGCCGATTTCGAGCCCGCGCAGCAGGCGGGCATTATTGTCGGCGTCGGAGATGGCGAGGATCGGCAGCTGGCGGGTGCGCTCCAGCGAGCGCGCCTGGCTGCACAGCCGCAGGCCGTCGTAATTTTCGAGGCTGAGCGAAACGATCAGCAAATCGTAATTGCCATCGGCGGCGTGAAACAGCGCCTCCGCCGGATTGATCTCGACGTCGACGGTGTGCTCGGCGGAAAGGATCGGCGCCAGCCGCTCGTATGACGATGGCCGGTCGTCGACCAAAAGAATCCGCCCGCCGACGCCTTTGTCGGCGATCGCGCTGCGTTCGGGCGCCTCCATACCGATCTCGAGCGAGGTGATGGCGCGCATCCGCAGCTCATCGGTCATCATCTTCAGCCGCGTCAGGGACCGAACGCGGGCGATCAGAACGATGTCGGAGACCGGCTTGGTGAGAAAATCGTCGGCACCGGCTTCCAGCCCGCGAACACGATCAGACGGGCTGTCCAGCGCGGTGACGATTACGACGGGAATGAAATGGGTGGCCGGGTTCGACTTCAGCCGGCGGCAGACCTCGAAACCGTCCATGTCGGGCATCATGACATCGAGCAGGATGATGTCGCATTCGGAGTGGGCGCAGATGTCGAGCGCCTCGGTGCCGTTGGAAGCCGTCAGCACGTCGAAATATTCGGCCGACAGACGGGCTTCCAGCAGCTTGACGTTCGCTGGAACATCATCGACGACAAGGATACGCGCAGACATCGAAGCTCACTCCTACCCGATAAAACGCCGCACGGTTTCGATAAACTTGCCGACGGAAATTGGTTTGGACAAATACGCCTCGCAGCCGCCCTCGCGGATGCGCTCTTCGTCGCCCTTCATCGCAAAGGCGGTGACGGCAACCACCGGAATGGCGCGCAACTCCGGATCGTCCTTGATCCAGCGCGTCACTTCGAGGCCGGACACTTGCGGAAGCTGGATATCCATCAGGATCAGATCGGGGCGCAGCTTGCGGACGAGATCGAGCGCCTCGAAACCGTTGCTGGTGCCCGACGTCTGATAGCCATGCGCTTCCAACAGGTCGCGAAAGAGCTTCATGTTGAGCTCGTTGTCCTCCACGATCAGGACGGTTTTTGCCATCCCGTCCCTCCCCTTATCTTCAGGAAACAAGTCCGGCCTTACAGTACGTCGAACACCGCCGCCGGGCTTGTCGAAAAGTGAATTCAAACTAGCGTCAGATTCGCTCTAAGCGGTTAAATCGATGCACCAATTTTTACGAAGCGGTTTCCAATTGCTTGAACGCACTCCGCAGACTCGGGCATGATGGTTCCAAAGTAGAGCCTATAAGTTAACGGAAAGGCAAACCCGCTATTGAAAAAGCCTGTTCACAACCCCCGGGAAGTAGCTGAAATCGTTGCGGTTCAGGCGCTGAGTTTTATTGCCGGCGACCCTGAAAGGCTAGGCCTGTTCCTGGCCGAAAGCGGGATCGGTCCGGAGACGCTGCGGACGGCCGCGGCCGACCCGCAATTTCTGGCGTCTGTGCTGGATTTCGTGATGCGCGACGACGCGACCGTGAAGGCGTTTGCGAGCGCCTCGCAACTGCATCCGACCAACATCGCCGCCGCCCGCCAGGTGCTGGGCGACCCGCACTGGGAGCGCGACGTGCCGTGAGCGCGTCCGCCGCTGAGGGTCCGCGCGCGTTCTGCCGGGATTGCCTCGGCGACCTCGATATCACGGCCAGGCGGTGCGGCGAATGCGGTTCCCCGCGCCTCGTCCGCCACCATGCCCTGCCCTCGCTGAGGCTGGCGCATATCGATTGCGACGCGTTCTACGCCACCGTCGAGAAGCGCGACAATCCGGAACTCGCCGACAGGCCCGTGATCATCGGCGGCGGCAAGCGCGGCGTGGTCTCGGCCGCCTGCTACGTTTCGCGAACCTATGGCGTGCGCTCGGCCATGCCGATGTTCAAGGCCTTGGCGCTCTGCCCGCAGGCTGCCGTAATCCCGCCCGACATCGCGAAATACGTCCGCGTCGGCCGCGAGGTGCGGCACGCGATGCAGGCGCTGACGCCGCTGGTGGAACCGCTGTCGATCGACGAGGCATTCCTGGACCTTGCCGGCACGCAACGCGTTCACGGCATGATTCCGGCAAAAGTGCTGGCGCGCTTTGCCGGCGACGTCGAGCGTGACATCGGGATCACGGTATCCGTCGGCCTGTCCTGCAACAAATTCCTGGCCAAGATTGCCTCCGACCTCGACAAGCCGCGGGGCTTTGCCGCCCTCGACCAGGTTGAGGCCCGCGAAATGCTGGCGGACAAGCCGGTCGGCTTCATCTATGGCGTCGGCCCCGCGACCCAGGAGAAACTGGTGCAGCGGGGCTTTCGCACCATTGCGGACTTGCAGCGCGCCGACGAGGTCGAGCTGATGAAGCAGTTCGGCGGCGAAGGCCGCAGGCTGTGGCGGCTGGCGCGCGGCATCGACGACCGCAGCGTGGTGCCGGATCGCGGCGCCAAGACGATATCGAGCGAAACCACGTTCGAAAACGACATCCGGGATTTCGCCACGCTGGAACGGCTGCTGTGGCGGCAGTCGGAGAAAGTGTCGTCCCGGCTGAAGAACGGCAATCTTGCTGGCCTCACCATCACGCTGAAGCTGAAGACCGCCGATTTCAGGCAGCGCACCCGCTCGCAATCGATTCAGGCGCCGACCCAGCTCGCCGCGAAGATTTTCGCGGTGTCGCGCGAAATGCTGGCGAAGGAGATCGACGGCACGGCATTCCGCCTGATGGGCACCGGCGTCAGCGCGCTGCGCGAGGGATCGCAAGGAGACGACACCGACATGCTCGACCGCCGCTCCGCCCACGCCGAGCGTGCGATGGATGATTTGCGGAAGAAGTTCGGCAATGCCGCCGTGATCAGGGGGATCGCGTACAGGGGGCCGGCGAAGGAAGAGGATGAGGGGGAGGAATAAGTTACGGACCTTTCCGCGTCATTGCGAGCGCAGCGAAGCAATCCATAGCGCCACAAGCGGAGAGATGGATTGCTTCGCTACGCTCGCAATGACGGAGTGAGCAGGGACGTCAATCGACGACGGCCACGGCCTCAATCTCGATCAGCCATTCAGGGGCCGCAAGCGCCGTTACACCGACGAGCGTGCTCGCCGGCGGCTCCATGCCCTCAAAGAACGCCGAGCGCGCCTTGCCGATGATGGGACGGAGCTCCGGCTTGTAGCCGACGACGAAGGTGGTGATCTTCACGATATTGGAATAACTCGCACCGGCGGCTTTCAGCGCCAGGCCAATATTGTGCATTACTTGTGTCGTCTGCGCGGCCAGATCACCCTCACCGACCACCCGTCCTTCCTCGTCGGTAGATACCTGCCCCGCGATATAGATCGTGCGCGCACCCGACGCGACGACGACGTGGGAGTAAGCCGGATTGTGGTGAAGGCCGCTTGGCCGAAGTTGTTGGAGCTTGCTCATGTTTGCGCCTCCCTGACGTGCATGGTTGGGCCGAAGCGTATCCCGGTCCGGCGCTCTCGACCAGACGGGTCCTCGCAGGATGTTCCGCGCGTCCTGGGGCCTGACTCGTAACCGCAACCGATCGTCCGGCTGCATCGCTAGATCAGCGATCTTGACTCGTCGGGCGACATCACGCGATTGGCTTATTGCCGGCACCAACCAAAGTCACGTTGCATCGTTCCGCCGTCCGGGCAGATGGCCGAGCAAGTCCATCGGCAGAGGAAAGACCACGGTCGATGATCGCTCGCCGGCAATGTCGTGCAGCGCCGCGAAGTAGCGCAACTGCATCGCCTGCGGCTCCTGCGCAAGCGTTCGGCCGGCCTCGACGAGCTTCTCGGCGGCTTGCTGCTCGCCCATCGCATTGATCACTTTGGCGCGTCGCAACCGCTCCGCCTCGGCCTGCTTGGCAATCGCGCGCACCATGGTTTCATTGAGATCGATATCCTTGATCTCGATGGTGGTAACCTTGATTCCCCAGACGTCGGTCTGCTGATCGAGAATTTCCTGAATGTCGGAATTAAGCCTGTCCCGCTCGGCGAGCATCTCGTCCAGTTCGTGCTTGCCGAGCACCGAGCGCAGCGTGGTCTGCGCCAGTTGGCTGGTTGCGGCCATGAAATCGCCGACCTTGATGATGGCGCGCTCGGGATCGACGATACGGAAGTAGAGAACGGCGTTGACCTTGACCGGGACGTTGTCGCGTGAAATTACGTCCTGGGGTGGCACTACCTGTACCATCACCCTGAGGTCTGCCTTTACCATCTGCTGCACAACTGGGATCAGTATGATGAGTCCCGGACCCTTCACCCCAGTGAAGCGGCCGAGCGTGAAGATCACGCCGCGCTCGTATTCCCGCAGGATACGAATGGCGGAGGCTAGAAATAGGATTACGATCACCGCAAGCGACGCATAGGTCAGATATTCAAGCATCATGACGTACCTCCTTGCCGATCAGCGTCGGCCGGCGCCGCACCACCAGCGTCAAATCTATGATGTTGGCCACCTCGACCACCTCTCCCGGCTTGAACGTTTCGGCGCCGCGCGCCTGCCAGCGTTCACCTTGCGCGAATACGTGGCCCTCGTTCTCGGACCAGTCGATGACCTGGGCAGACAGGCCACGCATGGCTTGTGCACCGACCCGTACCGGACCCTTGTCGGCGCGCCGAAGCGATCTGAGTACGACGAGAACGAGACCAATAAACATTGCCGCCGTGATGCCGACGACCGGCCATGACAGCCGGTAGCCCGGCGCTTCGACGTCGAAGAGCATGATCGCTCCGAGCACAAAGGCGATGATGCCGCCGAGGCCGATAACCACGGTCGGGTTGAAGACTTCGATGGTCAGAAGCACGATCCCGACCACCATCAAGGCGAGGCCGGCGTAGTTTATCGGGAGCAGGTTGAGGGCATAGAGGCCAAGCAGCAGGCAGATCGTGCCTACAACTCCGGGGGCGACCGCGCCGGGTGAAGTGAATTCGAAAATCAGGCCGTAGACGCCGACGAGGAGCAAAATCAACGCAACGTTGGGATTGGTGATGACCGCCAGGAATCGTGAGATCCATCCCGGATCGATCGCTTCGAGGACAGCATCTTTCGTCGCCAAATGTCTGGTATCGCCACCTGCAACCTCCACCGCCCGACCATCGATCTGCCTGAGCAGTTCGGCCTGGTCGCGTGCGACGAGGTCGATGACATTCGCCTGCAATGCGGCATTGGCGGACAGGCTGGCGGCCTCCCGCACCGCCTTCTCCGCCCAATCGGCATTGCGGCCGCGCAACTCGGCAAGGCTGCGGATCAAGGCGACGGCATCGTTTGTCGCCTTTGCCATCATGGCATCCTTCGTCTTCGGCTGCTGGTCGCTGCCGTCCTTCTTGTCCTTGTCGCTCTTGTCAGGCGTAGCGTCCGGCAGACCAGGCAACGGACCGCCAATCTGCACCGGCGTCGCCGCTCCGAGATTGGTGCCCGGCGCCATGGCCGCGATATGCGTGGCGTAGACGAGATAGGTTCCGGCGCTGGCCGCATGGGCTCCGGAGGGTGCAACGTAACCGACAACAGGAACGCGCGACGCCAGCACGTCAGCGATAATCTCGCGCATGCTGGTTGCGAGACCGCCCGGTGTATTCAAACGCAGAACGACAACCTCGGCATGTCGTTCGCTTGCCTTGGTCAGAGCGTCTTTCACGTAACGGACCGTTGCCGGCCCGATCGCTCCGTCGACCGAGATGGTCAGCGCAAGCTTGCTGTTGGCCTCTCCCGCCGAGGCGGCAAGGGGAGAGACAACCAAAGCTACCGCTGAAGCGGCCGCAACAAGAGTCGCCCGTACAGTCTGCACAGCAAGGACTCCCTTATCGAAATGATATGGGATATCCTTGTCTAATCTCAATATACGCTGGATTGGCTATCCCGCAGCATTTCCCGGTCAAGGCATGCTGGCTTGGACCGTTCGGACCTCAGCCAACCTAATTCCCCCTGCACCATCTCACGAAAACTGCTCAAGATCCGATTTCAATGCGACCAGGAAGCGAGCGGCTTCACCGCCCGTCACGACGCGATGGTCAAAGGTGAGCGACAACGGCAGCACGCGCCTCACCGCCGGCTGGCCCCGATACGCGACAACGCCTTGGGTAATGCGGCCGGCGCCTATGATCGCCACTTGCGGAGGCACCACGATCAGGCTGGCGAAGCGGCCTCCGATCATTCCGAAGTTCGACAGCGTAATCGTGGCGCCACGCAACTCTCCCGGAGGTATTGAGCGCGCGACCGCGTCCGCCCGCATCCGGTCGAGCCCGGTTCGCAAATCCGATACGTCCCGCTCTGCGACATTGCGCAACACGGGAACGATGAGACCGCCCCCGGTATCGACGGCGATGCCGAGATCGATACGGTCGATCAGACGCCGTTCACCAGCGCCGGAATTGTACCAGGCATTGAGCGACGGCTCTGCCTTGCAGGCGACAGCGATCGCGCGCACCAGCCGGATTGTCACGTCCTCGCCGGTTCGCCAATCGTCGATATCGGCCTCATCGGTGACGCTGGCCGGGACGATCTCGGCATGCGCCGCCGTCATGCGCTGCGCCATCGCGCGACGCAATCCGCGCAAGAGTTCGGCGGGTCCGGTATGGGACAAGCCCTTGGCAGCCCGTTCCACGTCCGCACGCGTCATGAAGCCGCCGGGTCCCGTGGCTTCGACAAGCTCGAGATCGACGTCGAGCTTGCGCGCGAGCGCACGTACGGCCGGAAACACCTGGACTTTCTGTCCAGCCGCTGGCCTGGAAGTTGTTGCCGCCGGCGGTTGCTCGCTGGTGCCGAGTTCGCCGACAATTGTGCCGGTGTCTTGCTCGGGGCCTTCGGCAAACTCGACGAGCGGCGCGCCTACCTTCACCACATCTCCCTTGGCGCCAAACAGGCGCAGGATACGTCCGCTCGACGGTGACGGCACCTCGACGACGGCCTTGTCAGTCTCGACGGAAACCAGCGGCTGATCGGTGACGACGTGATCGCCTTCGTTGACATACCAGCTTACGATCTCCGCCTCTTCGAGGCCCTCTCCCAGATCCGGCAATACGAACTGGCGCATGGGATAAGTCCGCTGGGAATCAACTGAACTGGCACGCCTGGCGCGCGGCCGTCGCGATATGACCAACCGATGGCATGAACTTCTGCTCAAGCCGCGCCATCGGAACGACCGTGTCGTAGCCGGTAACGCGGGCCACAGGCGCGAGCAGAGAAGCCAGGCCGCGCTCGGCGATCAGCGCGGCGATCTCCGCTCCGAATCCGCCAGTGCGTGTCGCCTCGTGCACGATGACACAACGTCCGGTTTTTGCGACCGAGCTGAGCACCGTGACTTCATCGTAAGGCTTGAGCGTGGCGAGATCGACGACCTCGGCGGCGATGCCCTCAACAGCGAGCGCGTCGGCGGCCGCCATGGTTTCCTTCAGCATCGCACCCCAGCTAATCAGCGTGACGTCGCGGCCTTCCCGCAGGACAAAGGCAACATCGAGCGGCAAAGCCTCACCGTTGTCTTCCACCTCGCCTTTCGCTGCGCGGTAGATCCGGGTCGGCTCCAGAAACACCACCGGATCGGGATCGCGGATCGCGGCGAGAAGCAGTCCATATGCGCGTTCCGGCGACGACGGGATGACAACGCGCAAGCCGGGGATATGGGCGAGCATCGCCTCGGTGCTTTCGGAATGATGCTCGGGCGCGCGAATGCCGGCGCCGTGCGGCGTGCGCAGAACCATTGGACAGGTGAGTCGTCCCTGAGTGCGATTGCGGATTCGGGAGGCGTGGTTCACCAGTTGATCGATGCAGGGATACAGAAATCCCATAAACTGGATCTCGCCGACGGGCTTCAGCCCCTGCGTCGCCATTCCGACGCAGAGCCCGCTGATCAGAAGTTCGGCAAGCGGCGTATCAAGGACACGTTCTGCTCCGAACCGCTTCTGCAACCCGGCGGTCGCGCGGAAAACGCCGCCATTGAGGCCGACATCTTCGCCAAGCAAGAGCACGCCCGGATCGTCCTCCATCGCGCGGGCGAGTGCCAGATTGATGGCTTCGACCAATGTTACCTCAGCCATCTTCCTCTCTCGCGAGTTCGTTGCGCTGCGCGACATAGACCTCGGGTAAATCTGCATAGAGATGATCGAACATGGTTTCAGGCCCGCGTGGCTCCGTTGCCAGGTAGCGCTCGACCGCCGCCTCGACGCGCTCGTGGCACTCCGCGGCAAGCTGTTCTTCGTCCGCCTTGCTCCACATTTTCTGGCCGGCAAGAAAGGCTCTCAATCGCGCAATCGGCTCTTCTTTCCAGCGTGCCTGGACGTCTTCCTCCGGACGATAGCGTGATGCGTCGTCTGAGGTTGTGTGATCGCCGAGCCGGTAGGTGACCGCCTCGATGAAGCGCGGCCCTTGGCCATCGCGGGCCGCGACAATGGCTTCTTCAGCCGCGGCACGCACCGCCACCACGTCGCTCCCGTCCACCTGCTCGCCGATGAACCCGGCGGCGATGGCCTTCTGCGCCAGGGTTTCGCAACCGGTCTGCAGCCGTAAGGGCACCGATATGGCCCATTGATTGTTGGTGGCGACGAACACGACCGGCAATTTGTGCACACCGGCAAAATTCATCGCTTCATAGACGTCGCCCTTCGAGGTAGCGCCGTCGCCGAACAGGCATACGGCGACACGCGGCTCCTTGCGCAGCTTGAAGGCATAGCCAACGCCAGCGGCATGCGGCGCCTGCGATCCCACGGGAACACAAAACGGGAAATCCTGGACCGGTCCGGAGAAGTGATTGCCCCGCTCGTCGCCGCCCCAAAACAGCAGAATTTCTTCCAGCTTGACGCCACGCCAGATCAGCGCGCCATTGTCCCGGTAGGAGGGCAGCAGGACGTCTTCGCTCCGCATCGCACTGGCGATGCCAACTGACACCGCCTCCTGGCCGAGCGAAACCGCATAGGTCCCAAGCCGTCCGGTGCGTTGCAGTGCAACAGCCTTTCGATCGAAGCTGCGAAGCAGCACCATCGCTCGATAGAGCGAGACGAGCAGTTTTGCATCGGAGGCGAACGCGGGGAGCGGCCTGTTTATCGAGCCGTCTGGCGCGAGGTAATTGCGGTGGCGCACCTCAAAACGCGCGATCACCGGGAGCCCACCGTCCGCCATTTTTTTGCTGGCCACATCCTCGCTCCTGGAGCGATTCTGCTTCCCACAGTTTCTAATTGGTGCTGGGCCGGAACAATACAAGATGGGTGCGCCCAATCGCGCACAGCCGTTGCTGCACCGCAGGCTAGCGGAGATCAGCCTTCACCGCGGGCGCAGTCTCCGGGGTTCGTACCGGCGGACGATTGCCCCTCACTTACACGGCTTGGAATCCCTGACGTCGAACCGGCCCATCGCGCCCGCGATCACGAAGTCGTTGTAATCGAGCACCAGCGCGCGGGAAACGCCGTTCTCGAACAGCTCGAACGACATCGCGTAAACCGGCGTCTGCTCGCCGTCCTTCGCCTTGGCGTCGCGGTCGTAATAGCTCACGGTCACGGGCCAGCGGGTCAGCGCCTTCATCTGGTCGTTGGCGGTCGAGGGATCGGGGGAAGCGATGCTGCGGGTGCCCGGGATCGGCTGCCCGATCACCGACAACGTATTGTAGACCTTCTCGCCATTATCTGAGCCGTCATAGACCATCAGCTCGAGCACCGATTTGCCATCGCGCGCGGCGGCGATGATGTGCTGGATCTGCTCGGTCGGGAACACGACCTTGCCGTCGAGCTCAAACGTCTTCGCAACCGGCTGTTTCAGCTTGACCGTGATGCGGTCGCCCACACGCTCCGCGATGCCATCGATCGGGGTGGAATCAGCATCGTTCATCCGCGTATCGATCTTGAAACGGTAGCTCTTGCCCGCGGCGTCTTCCCAGGAATGCGAGCGCAGATCGCTCAGCGTCAGCTTGCCCTCGCCGCTATCGAGTTCCGACACCTGGCGGAATTCGGACGTGTAGCCCTCGCAGGCGCTACCCGAGAAATTGTAGAGGATGCGCCCGCGTGCCCCTGATATCGCGTTGGTCCCGCGCGACTTGACCAGCTTCAGTTCATACAGCGCCTGATGGGCAAGAAACGGCCCGCCGGCGCCCGCCAGCGCTGGCCCGCTTGCGAAGCCGGATATCAGGGTCGCGGCGGCCGAGAACACCAAAGCACGGACCGGAATCGGGAACGAGCTAGCCATGTCCAGTTTTTCCTTGATGGAGATTCGCTTACATTAGTGATGGCTCCATTGCGCCGCAACTAGGGCGGCGTCACGAAAACGCAAGAATTGGATACCGAAGCGCCCTGTTTTCCGGGATTTTTCGGCAGGATTCGCTCGATCACCACACGGCAACGCGGATCCGCGGTCCCTTGCAAGTAAAAGCGCGATGCGCGAAACAGTGCGGCCTGATCGCGGGTCAGGACAGTCAATCACTTGAGGACGAAAACATGGCGGGTACGGTCGAACAGAAGCTGGCGGCGCAAGGCATCGTCCTGATCGAGCCCCGCACCCCGATGGCGAATTACGTCGGCTTCGTGCGTACCGGCAACCTGCTGTTTGTCTCCGGCCAGGTGTGCGCCAATGCGGAAGGCAAGCTGATCGCCAAGGGCAAATTGGGCGCCGGCGTCACCGTCGAACAGGGCTACGCCGCGGCGCAGGGTTGCGGCGTCAACCTGCTGGCCCAGGTCAAGGCAGCCCTCGGCGACCTCGACAAGGTGGTCCGCGTGGTCAGGCTCGGCGGCTTCATCAACTCCGCGCCCGACTTCCTCGACGGACCCAAGGTGCTCAACGGCGCCTCCGACCTGATGGTCACCGCCTTCGGCGACAAGGGCCGGCACGCCCGCACCACCGTCGGCGTCGCCTCCCTGCCCTCGGATGCCGCCGTCGAGGTGGATGCCGTCTTCGAGGTGTCCTGAGGGGAGCACACCTCATGCGCGCGCCGGACTGGCTGACGGCACGGCCGGTCGCCCACCGCGGCCTGCATGATATTTCGCGCGGCATCGTCGAGAACATGCCGGCCGCCGCGCAAGCCGCCGTCGATGGCAACTTCGCCATCGAATGCGACATCCAGCTTTCCTCGGATGGCGAGGCGATGGTGCATCATGACAACGCGCTCGGCCGCCTCACCGAGGGTTCCGGCGCGTTGCTCGGCAAGACCGCGGCCGAACTCAAGGCCGTCACATTCAAGAATACGCCGGAGCGCATGATGACGCTCGGCGATCTCTGTTCGCTCGTCGCCGGCCGCGTGCCGTTGGTGATCGAGGTCAAAAGCCATTTCGATGGCGACCGCCGGCTGGTGAAGCGGATGGCGGAGGTGCTCGCCTGTTATCACGGCCCCGCGGTCGGCATGTCCTTTGATCCGGACCAGGTGGTGGCGCTGGGCGAACTGATCCCCGGACGCGCGCGCGGCATCGTGGCGGAGCGCGAATATACCGCCGAAGAGTGGCCGGAAGCCTCACCGGCGCAACGCCACAGCATGACGCAGCTGCGCCACGCCTTCCGCACCCGGCCGCATTTCGTCGCCTATTGGGTCGATGAATTGCCGGCACCCGCCCCCTGGATCGCCCGCAACATTTTTGGGCTACCGCTGCTGACCTGGACCGTGCGCACGCCCGAGCAGCGCGCTCGCGCCGCGCGCAACGCCGATCAGATGATCTTCGAGGGGTTCCTGCCGGGAACCTGATGCGGTCAGCGCCACCTTGAACTCGCCCGCCCGATGCACGATCTTTGAAGCGTTGGCCACCATGCGCGATGGCTGATCGCACGATGGGACCGGTCTGAATTTCTAGATGACGTCATCCGAAATCACGCTCGAAGCCGTCCCCTCCGTTACCGACATATCGGCTGCGGATTGGGACGCCTGCGCCAGTCCGAAGCCTGATCCGAACAGTCTCGCAAACCTCGACACGCTGGCTGCCAGCGGATCTCAAAGCGATCCTTGCAAGCCCGCCTATAACCCCTTCGTTTCCCACGCATTTTTCGCAGCCGCCGAAGCCTCCGGCTCGGCCTGCGCCCGCACCGGCTGGGGGCCACGGCATCTGCTGGCGCGGCTCGACGGCGAGATCGCCGGCATCGTGCCCTGCTATCTGAAATCACATTCGCAAGGCGAATACGTCTTCGACCGCGGCTGGGCGGATGCTTATGAGCGTGCCGGCGGACGCTACTATCCAAAACTGCAGGCCTCGGTGCCCTTTACGCCAGCCACCGGCCCGCGGCTGTTGATCCGCGACGGCGTCGACCGCAAGCGTATCCGAACCGCGTTGGCGAGCGGGCTGATGGCGCTGTGCAACGCGACCAACGCTTCCTCCGTGCATGTAACCTTCGCCCCGGAGGCCGAAGCGAAGTTTTTGGGGGCGCACGGCTTCCTGCTGCGGAACGACCAGCAGTTTCACTGGCGCAATGAAGGCTACGGGACTTTTGACGATTTCCTGGCCTCGCTGAACTCGCGTCACCGCAAGGCGATCAAGCGCGAACGGCGCGAGGCCACCACCGCCGGGATCACGATCCACCATCTGACCGGCAGTGACCTCACCGAGGACGCCTGGGACGCATTCTTCGCGTTCTATATGGAGACCGGCTCACGCAAATGGGGCCGGCCTTATCTGACCCGAAAGTTCTTCTCGCTGATCGGCGAGAGCATGAGCCGCGACGTGCTGCTGGTGATGGCCAAACGCAACGGCCGCTGGATCGCCGGCGCCATCAATTTCATCGGCTCGGACACGCTGTTCGGCCGCAACTGGGGCGCGGTCGAGCATCACCCGTTCCTGCATTTCGAGGTCTGCTACTATCAGGCGATCGATTTCGCGATTCAGCGCGGCTTGAAGGTCGTGGAGGCCGGCGCGCAGGGCGAGCACAAACTCGCCCGCGGCTACCTGCCGCAAACCACCTATTCCGCGCACTTCATCGCCGATCCCGACCTGCGCAGGGCGATTGCCGACTATCTGAAGCGCGAGCGCGCCTACGTGGCGGAGGCTGGACGCGAGCTGACCGAGGCCGGCCCGTTCCGCAAGGCGGCCGACGAGGCTTGACCTGTTCGATGAGCGACGTGAAATTGCGACCAAACCTCGAGGGAATAAGCCATGCCCGCCTATGACACCAACAACCCCTTCGCAAAAATCCTGCGCGGCGAGTTTCCCTGCCACAAGGTCTATGAGGACGACCAGGTGCTGGCTTTCCTCGACATCATGCCGCGCTCGCCGGGCCATACGCTGGTGATCCCGAAGTCCCCAGCGCGCAACATCCTCGATATCACCCCCGACGATTACGCCCACGTCGCGCGCGCCGCCCACAAGATCGCCGCCGCCGCCATGAAGGCCTTCAAGGCCGACGGCATCACCGTGCAGCAATTCAACGAGCCCGCCGGCGGGCAGGTCGTGTTCCACCTGCACATGCACGTGATGCCGCGCCACGACGGCGTTGCGCTACTTCCGCCCGCCAGCCGCAAGGAAGATGTGAAAGTGCTGGAAGACAACGCGACCAAGCTGATGGCGGCGCTGGGGTAGACGGGTAGTTTCGCCCCGTCATTGCGAGCGCAGCGAAGCAATCCATCGCGCCGCAAGCCGAGAAATGGATTGCTTCGTCGCTTTCGCTCCTCGCAATGACGCGGAGAAAACTCACTCCGTCTCGAAATCGCCGGCCTGCGGCGGCGCCAGCGGGGTGAACTCGCAGCGGTCGGGCTTGACGTCGAGCAGCGGCGTTTCGTCGAGGCAGTCGAGGCCGCGCACGAGGATATGGTTGCCTTCAATCGCGACGAACTTCACGATCGAGGTGGCGATCGGATTCGGCCGCACCGGCGAGCGCAGCGAGAACGTGCCGCGGGTTTTCTGGTTGTTCTTCGGGCTTTGCAGCACTAGATCGCGGCGCGACTGGTGCAGCCAATAGATCACTTCGAGATTCTCATAGAAATCGACGCCCTTGATCGCGGGCACCCACGGCTCGAAAATCTCGAGCCGGCAGACCGGGCCGTCGTGGCGGCCTTGCCGCGGAGTTTCCAATCGCGATTTCCAGGGCGTGCGGATACGGCCGATAAACACCAGCCCGGCGTCGCGGGCCGGCGGCATGTCGACAGTGAGTTCACCCTCGCGGATTTCGCTTTCCCGAGCCATATTCTAATCCAGTGAGATTCCTGTGCGCCGGACAGTAGCGGATTATCCGTCGCCTGCAATCAACCGAGCCACCATTTCCCCGCCAGCAGCACGATCTCGCCGCAGACCACACCGGCAAAGATCGACCGTCGTGTCAGCATGAACACCGCAAAGCCTGCGGCGACCGCGCCATAGCGCAGCCAGTCCGGCACATCCGCCAGCGCGCCCGGCGGATGCACCAGGATCTGGGCGATAACGCCGGCGAGGATCGCGGTCGCCACCGCCCTCACCCACACCAGAACTTCGGAGCCCTCGTCGACGCCGGCGCCGAACCACAGCCCGGCCATGCGCCAGACCTCGTTGGGCAGGAAGCCTGCAAGGACCAGAACCAACAGCGCGTGCGGGCTGCCGAAAAACTCGCTCATGCGCGCGCCCTCTCCCGCCACCAGTGCACGCCATAGGCGATGGTGCCGGCGGTGACGCCGCCGATCAGGATATCGACGCCGGTGTGCAGCATCGACACCAGCGGAAACAGCGCGATCCCGAGCACCAGCGCCAGCACGTCCGATATCTGCCGGCAGTTGCGCGCGGTGGAAAGCAGGAACGCCAGCGGCGTCAGCAACAGGATCGCCGCTGCAAACAGCGGCGGCAGATTGGCGGCAAGGCCATAGCCGAGCGTGGTGGCGACCATGCAGACGGTGACAAGGCCACAGCCGAGCCCGTGCGTGAACGCAATCCGCTGCTCGCGCGGCACTTTTGGCAGCAACCGGTAGCATTCGACCCATAGGGTGACGGCGATGAAATGCGTCGCCAGCACAAGATGACGACGCTTGGTCTCGCGCGTTTTCATCAGCGGCAGCACCGACACCACCATCGGAAACAGCCGGATCGCACTCACCGTCACCGCAATCGCCGCCTGCACCGCGGTCGCCCCCGACCCCAGTGTCGAGATCAGGATAATCTGCGCCGGGCCCGCCCAGACCAGCAACGTGCTGCCGAGCACCCAGCCCAGGCTGAAATGGCTGTCATGGGCGAGCGCCCCGATGCCGAGATAGGTCGCAAACAGCACCAGCGTCAGCACCGTGGACGCGACCGAGCTCATGCCCCATGCGAACGCGCGCATGGGGCTTTTCCAGCTGGGAGAAGAGAGTGGAGGTAGCGCCAATTGAGACCGGTGGGATTTGACTCGTCGCGGGCATAGGGCTGGCGAAAGCTGCCTGCGTCAAGCGAGCGGCCGCTCAGAGCGGCCATGCAGTAGTCCCGTAGCCCGGATGGAGCGCAGCGTAATCCGGGAATCTCACAAGTGGACAAGTCGGTCCCGGATTGCGCTGCGCTCCATCCGGGCTACGATAACTCCTCATCCCGGCACGCCTCTGTTGCGTAACACAAAGCACGCCCCGCCCGCCTTGCGGATGCGGTTGCAGAGGTCGTCGGCGGCGGGCCGCGTGTCGGCGCCGATCCGCACCTGGTAGAAGGCGCGCGTGCCGCGGCTGCGCATCACCGAAGAGAGCAGGCTCGGATCCTGGTCGCCGATCACGGCGCTGAGCCGCTTCATGGCGCGGGCGTACATCGCGAGCGCCTTGTCGCGGCTGAAGCCGGCCGCTAGCTGCACGCCCCACAGCTTGGCAGCACTGAGCGTGATGCGCTGTTCGAGCCCGGCTACGAACGGATTGGGCGCGCGCTTCAGCAAGGCCATCAGTTCGCGGCAGCTCGATGTCCGCGCGAGCTCCGGCATCTTGCCGCTTCGTCCCGCCGCGGCCCACTCCTCGACAGTGGAGCCTGTGATGGCAACGACGTAGTTGCGGGTTTCCTGCGGCATCGGCCCGGTGCCGGCCAGCCATTCCTGCACCCGCCGCGGGCCGGCATTGTAGGCTGCCGCTGCGAGCCCGAGATTGCCGAATTGCTGGCGCAACTCATCGAGAAACTCGGCCGACTTCGGCAGCGCCTGCACGGGATTGAATGGGTCGAGCAGGCCGCGTTCGTTCGCCGTTCCCGGCATGAACTGCGCAATGCCCTGCGCCCGCGCGCCGCTGCGCGTCACCGGTCCCACCGCATCGGACTGGAAGCGGCTCTCCTGCCAGATCACGCGCGCGAAAAATTCCAGCGGCAGGTTCGAGGCCCTGGCCGCCGATTCGATCATCAGGCACATCGCCTCGCGCGCCTCACTCTCGCGCGGCTGACCGGCCGCCTTCTGGATAGCTATCGCGCTCGACCGCGTGGCCTCGCCCGCGTCCTCAGCGAAAGCGTTCGCACATGAGGACAACAGCGACACCGTGCACCATAGGGCGCGAAGCAACCGACCTCTTGGCATGGCAGTTTGCAATCCGGGAGCGCGCATTGCGGTGGAAGCGTCAGTCAAACGATCATGGCTTGTCGCCGTTCCGCCGCAGCAGGCCGGCTTTTTGCGCTGCAATTGTTCCGAAATCCGCGCCATCGGAACCGCCGTTAATTTACGTTAACGCCGCATTTTGTGCCGTCCGGTCTTTTACGGGCAACAAAGCGAGGTAAAAGTCTCCATCTTTCTTGGGAGACATTCAATGCGTGACCGACGCCAGAGCGCGCGCGACAAGGTAATGTATGGCGGCGTCGCCGAGATCGGTGAATACGGCGCGACGCGCGAATGCATCGTCCGCAATATTTCCGATCACGGCGCGACCATCGAATTCAGCGATGACATCCTGTTGCCGAAAGAGCAGCTTTCGCTGCGCATCGCGCGCAAGGGCCGCTCATTCCTCGCCAAAGTGATCTGGTGGCGCGACAATTTCGTCGGCGTCGCATTCAGGGCGGAAAGCCCGGCCGAGCCGGTCTCCGATCTCGAGGAGCGGCTACGCAGGAGCGAGATCAAGAAGCGACAGCTCGAGCGACAGATCGACGAACTGCTCGGCGAGCGCTGAGCGCCGCAACGCGCCACAGAAAAAGGCCGGCTGTCGAGCCGACCTTTTTTGCATTCTTCCGTATCTCCCGGTCGAAGCGCGATCAGACCTTGACCAGCGGGCCCTTCGACGCCGGCCCCTTGGAGCCGCCGCCCCCGTTGGGGCCGCCCGGCTTCGGCTTGCGCTTGCGAGCGCCCGGCAGCTTTTCCGGCTTCGGCGTGACCGGTCCTTCGACGAACTCGAAGCCGATCTTGTCCTTGCCTTCGGCACTCGCCTCGTCCTTGACCAGCACGACGCGGACATGGCCGCCGCCCTTCAGGTGACCAAACAGCACTTCGTCCGCCAGCGGCTTCTTGATGTGCTCCTGGATCACACGGGCCATCGGCCGCGCGCCCATCTGCTCGTCGTAACCATGTTCGATCAGCCAGGCCTTGGCGGGTTCCGACAGCTCGATGGTGACGTCGCGATCGGCGAGCTGCGCCTCGAGCTGTAGCACGAACTTCTCCACCACCATGCCGATGACGTCGGCATTGAGATGGGCGAACGACACGATCGCATCCAGCCGGTTGCGGAATTCCGGCGCGAACTGGCGGTTGATCGCCTCGTGGTCATCGCCTTCCCGCCTGTTGCGCGTGAAGCCGAAGGCTTGGCGCGCCAGATCGGCGGCGCCCGCGTTCGTGGTCATGATCAGGATCACGTTGCGGAAATTGACCTGCTTGCCGTTGTGGTCGGTCAGCCGGCCGTGATCCATGATCTGCAGCAGCACGTTATAGAGATCCGGATGCGCCTTCTCGATTTCGTCGAGCAGCACCACGCAATGCGGATGCTGGTCCACGCCGTCGGTCAACAGGCCGCCCTGGTCGAAGCCGACATAGCCGGGAGGCGCGCCGATCAGGCGCGACACCGTATGCCGCTCCATATATTCGGACATGTCGAAGCGAAGCAGTTCGACACCGAGCGAGGCCGCAAGCTGTTTTGCCACTTCGGTCTTGCCGACGCCGGTCGGACCCGAGAACAAATAGGAGCCGATCGGCTTCTCCGGCTCGCGCAGGCCGGCCCGCGCCAGCTTGATCGCTGCGGAAAGCGACTCGATCGCCTTGTCCTGGCCGAACACCACGCGCTTCAGCGTTTGCTCGAGATGCCTCAGCACTTCGGCATCGTTCTTTGACACGCTCTTGGGCGGAATCCGCGCCATGGTCGCGATCGTGGTCTCGATCTCCTTGATGCCGATGGTCTTTTTGCGTCGGTTCTCGGCGACCAGCATCTGCGCCGCGCCCGACTCGTCGATCACGTCGATCGCCTTGTCGGGCAGCTTGCGGTCGTGGATATAGCGCGACGACAATTGCACCGCCGCCTCGATCGCCTCGTTGGTGTATTTCAGCCGGTGGTAATCCTCGAAATAGGGTTTGAGGCCTTTCAGGATCGCGATGGCGTCTTCCACCGTCGGCTCGTTGACGTCGATCTTCTGGAACCGGCGCACCAGCGCGCGATCCTTTTCGAAATGCTGACGGTATTCCTTGTAGGTGGTCGAGCCCATGCAGCGGATCGTGCCCGACGCCAACGCCGGCTTGAGCAGGTTCGACGCATCCATCGCGCCGCCGGAGGTGGCGCCTGCGCCGATCACGGTGTGGATTTCATCGATGAACAGGATAGCGCTCGGATGCGCCTCGAGTTCCTTCAGCACCTGCTTCAAGCGCTCCTCGAAATCGCCGCGGTAGCGCGTGCCCGCGAGCAGCGTGCCCATGTCGAGCGAGAATACGGTGGCCGTGGCCAGCACTTCCGGCACTTCGGAATCGACAATGCGCTTGGCGAGCCCTTCCGCGATCGCGGTCTTGCCGACGCCGGCCTCCCCCACGAACAGCGGATTGTTCTTCTGGCGGCGGCACAGCACCTGGATCGCGCGGTTGATCTCGGAATTGCGCCCGATCACCGGATCGATCTTGCCGTCACGCGCCTTCTTGTTGAGGTTGACGCAATAGGTCTCGAGCGCCTCGCCCTTCTTCTTGGCGTCCTCGTTGCCCTTGGTCTCGGTCTCTTCATCAACGCCGCGCACGGGGCGCGCTTCGGAGACGCCCGGCCGCTTGGCGATGCCGTGGCTGATATAGTTGACCGCGTCGTACCGCGTCATGTCCTGCTCCTGCAGGAAATAGGCGGCATGACTCTCGCGCTCCGCGAAGATCGCGATCAGCACGTTGGCGCCGGTAACTTCCTCGCGACCGGAAGACTGGACGTGAATCACCGCGCGCTGGATCACGCGCTGGAATCCGGCGGTCGGCTTGGCGTCGTCGGCGCCGTCAGTCACCAGATTTTCGAATTCGGTTTCGAGATAATTGACGAGGCTCGTGCGCAGCTTGTCGAGATCGACGCTGCAGGCACGCATCACCGCCGCCGCATCCGAGTCATCGATCAGCGACAGCAGAAGATGTTCGAGCGTCGCGTATTGATGATGCCGCTCGTTTGCAATCGCCAGTGCACGATGCAGGGATTGTTCAAGGCTTTGGGAAAAAGTTGGCATTCTCGTCCTCTATGGCCCCCGGTCATCATGATCGCCATTACCCGGTCAGGCAACAACAACCTTCGTCATTACCTGTCATATAGTTACACACGATCGTGGCGAAAGGCCGGTTCCGCAAGCGTGGTTTTACTCTAAATTTCGCGCACCACGGCTGCCGCACGCCAACTCCTCCCCCGAAAAACTACCGGGAATACGATCGGCTTCCATCAACACCGATCGATAAGACCCGTTCCCTTCTCCGGCCGGGTCGACAGCCATGCGCGGCTATTTCTTTTCCATCACGCATTGCAGGGGATGCTGGTGCTTGCGCGCAAAATCCATCACCTGCGTGACCTTGGTCTCGGCAATCTCGTAGGTGAACACGCCGCACTCGCCGATCCCGTGATGATGCACATGGAGCATGATCTTGGTGGCCGCTTCGGCGTCCTTCTGGAAGAACTTCTCCAGCACATGAACGACGAACTCCATCGGCGTGTAGTCGTCGTTCAGAATCAGGACGCGATACAGGTTCGGACGCTTGGTCTTCGGCTTGACCTTGGTGATGACCGACGTCGACGGCCCACCGGTTCCAGTATTGCGGTTCTCGTCATTGCTCATTCGGGGAGCAGAAGCAGATGACTTTGCCGGCACGGACGAACAAGCTTTGAAGGTTGGCTGAAACATGGCTCAGGCGTTCGAAATTCCAAAAGGGGTGACCGGACGGCGTATCCTGGCCCACTCGCGATCGGCTCTGGCGTGAGCCATCGCGAAGCACCCAGCAACGCATTTTTCCAGATCGCCGCTCCCGGTCCGACCCGTTAGCCGGATCGGCACCTGGAATATGGGTCTGCCGCCGGACCGCCGCAAGCGCATTGACGCTGGCTGACACGATCCCGGACCGGCCCGATTCCCGGCTCGGCTATCCGGACCAAGGTTAATCGTTTCTGCCGGATTTGACAAAGGACCGCGACCGCCCGTTTAGCCGCCGTTGAGGATAGAAGGCGCCTTTGGCGCCCGGTTCACCGGTGCGCGGGCTTTTACCCGTCTTTAGCGGAACCGGTTTACCACCTGTTTAGCCGCTAGGGTGGAAATGCCTGTAGAAAATCACATTTGCGGTGAGAGCCATGCTCGATACAGTCATTTTCCGTCGCATTCGCACGGCCGCCCGCCGGTTCCGCCGGCGCCAACGGGGGCAACATCGCGATGCTCTTTGGGATCGCGGTGGTGCCGATCATCAGTTTCGTCGGGGCGGCGATGGATTACACACGTGCCAACACCGCCCGCTCGTCGATGCAGGCAGCCCTCGACTCGACCGCCCTGATGCTGGGGAAGGACCTGACCGACGGCACGATCTCGACCTCGCAGATCACGGAGAAGGCGCAGGCCTATTTCACGGCGCTCTACCACAATTCCGATGCCAAAAACGTGACGATCAGCGCGACCTACACGGCCAATTCCGGCAACGGCTCGACGATCCTGGTCAAGGGTGCCGGCAACGTAAATACCGACTTCATGCGGATTGTCGGCTTCCCGACCCTCGATTTCGGCACCAATTCCACCTCCGCCTGGGGCAACGTGCGCATGCGGGTCGCGCTGGCGCTCGACGTGACGGGATCGATGCAGAACGACGGCAAGATGCCGGCGATGCAGACCGCCGCCAAAGAGCTCGTCGATCAGTTGAGCAAGCTCGCGAAGAATCCCGGCGACATTTATATCTCGATCGTTCCCTTCGCCAAGGACGTCAACCTCGGCACCAGCTACAAGGACGAGACCTGGATCGACTGGGATGTGTGGACCGATCAGAACCCGACCTGGGGGACGTGCAGCCAGGCCGGCAAGACGACCAAGAGTTCCTGCCTGAGCGCCGGCAAGGTCTGGACGCCGGACAAGACCAAGTGGACCGGCTGCGTCACCGACCGCACGCAGGATTACGACACCAAGAACACCGCCCCGAGTTCGACCAACGCGCCGACGATGGTTGTGGCCGAAGAATACGTTACAAAAAAATGGGATGGGACCATCAACGAGCAATACTGCAAGTCGAGCAACAGTCCCTATATGCCACCGATCATGCCGCTGAGCTACAACTGGAATGCACTTAAGGACTTGATCGGCAACTTGCAGCCCACCGGTAATACCAACCAGGGCATCGGCATGGCATGGGCCTGGCTGACGCTCGGAGTAGGCGTGCCACCATTCAATGCCCCCGCCAAGGATACTGCGAACTACACCTACAAGGACGCCATCATCCTGCTATCGGACGGTCTGAACACGCAAAACCGATTCACCTCCAACACGTCGCAGATCGATGCCCGCCAGAAGATCCTGTGCGAAAACGCCAAGGCGGCTGAGATCGCGGTCTACACCGTGCAGGTCAATACCGGCGGGGATGCGGAGTCTACCGTGCTCAAGCAATGCGCCAGCGATGCGAACAAATTCTATCACATCAAGGAGGCCGGCCAGACCGCGTCGGTCTTCAAGTCGATCGGGCAGTCGCTGGCCAAGCTGCGCGTCGCGAAATAAGCGCCTCAATCGAGGCGGAAAGAAAAAGCCCGGCCGTTACGGCCGGGCTTTTTGTTTTTCGAAATATGGACCCGCGAAATTAGTGCGCAGCCGGGGTGAACTTCGCGACCAGGCCTTCGTAGGGCTTGAAGGTCTGCTTGGCGAGATCGGTGTAGAGCCCCGCGATCTTCTGCGATTCCGCGACGAAGGTCTCGTAAGAAGAGCGCGCGAATTCGGTCTGCGCTTCGATCGCCTTGTCCACCGACTTCACGCCGGAGAGCTTTTCAACGAACGATTTGGTTTCTTCGAACGACTTCTTTGCGTAGTCGCCATAGGCGGTCGCGATCGCCTGAACGCCGCTCTGAAGGTTGCTCGCGGAAGCGGCAACCGATTCGAGATGCTCTTTGCCGTAGTTCTGAATGTCTTCAACCTTGACCATCATGGAGTCCTTTCCCAGACTGCAGGTGCAAACCGATTTGCCGGGAGGTCCCGGCCCCCTGACATGCTCCATATATGTGCAGCGCACAATAAAGTCAACAAATATTGTGCAACGCACAAATGTGGCGAGTTGGCGCAAAAACCCGGGGTCTTACGCAACGGTTAATTAATCTTTTGGAAACTCGCTCCGCCTAACCTGATTCCTGGACTTGTTCGCCTTCCGACAGACAGCCTGAAAGGCGTTTGTACACAGCATCTTACCTAGAACAGCGACCTGATCGGCCAACCCGGCCGCACGTAATGGGCCGGATCGGTACTTCGAATGGGGAAGCATCAGCTGCTGCTGGGCACAATTTTGCCTCACGAGCCGGTGATCAAGACAGAAATTGGGACGGGGAAGTAAATGCTTCGTACAACCTTGGCTTCCTCGCGCGCGTTGCGAGTGTGCGCCCTCGGACTCATTACCTTTACGACCGCGATCCTGATCAGCAGCGAGAGCGCCGAAGCGCGCCGCTACAAGCACCGTCGCCATCACGTCGTCCGCGAAAGCTACAGCCCGCAGTTCTCCTCGATCATCGTTGACGGCAATTCCGGCGCGGTGCTCTCCTCGAACAATCCCGACGGCGTGAGGCGCCCGGCTTCCCTGACCAAGATCATGACGCTCTATCTGCTGTTCGAGCGCCTCGAATCCGGCAAGATGAAGCTCGATACCGAAATGGAAGTGTCGGAGTTCGCTTCCGAACAGGCGCCGACCAAGCTCGGCCTGCGGCCCGGCCAGACCATCAGGGTCGAGGACGCCATCAAGGGCCTGGTGACACGTTCCGCCAACGACGCCTCCGTCGTGATCGCGGAGGCCATTGCCGGCAGCGAGGCCGATTTCGCCAAGCTGATGACGCGCAAGGCGCGCGCGCTCGGCATGAGCAAGACCA
The DNA here is from genome assembly GCF_036924515.1 of Bradyrhizobium sp. AZCC 1610. NCBI lineage: Bacteria > Pseudomonadati > Pseudomonadota > Alphaproteobacteria > Hyphomicrobiales > Nitrobacteraceae > Bradyrhizobium > Bradyrhizobium sp. AZCC 1610. The sequence continues at coordinate 3,840,201 of NZ_JAZHRR010000001.1, forward strand.
CCTACCGCAACGCTTCCGGCCTGCCCAACGACGAACAGCTAACCACGGCGCGCGATCAGGCCACGCTCGGCCGCGCGATCCAGGACCGCTTTCCGCGCTACTATCGTTACTTCTCTACCTCCGTGTTTGCCTATCGCGGCCAGTCGATTCGCAACCACAATCGCCTGCTCGGCAATGTCGAAGGCGTCGATGGCATCAAGACCGGCTACACCCGCGCCTCCGGCTTCAACCTCGTGAGCTCGATGCGCCGCGGCAACCGCCATCTCATCGGCGTGGTGCTGGGCGGCCGCAGCGGCGGTTCGCGCGACGCCACCATGCGCAACCTGCTGGCCGAAAATCTCGAGAAGGGCGCGACCAAGCGCACCGTGGCCGCAATCACCGAGCGCAATCCCGCCGACGGCACCGTCGATGTGGCCGAAGCCGAGACCGCTTCGCGTCCGGCCGAAACGGCTCAGTCCAGCAGCGCCCTCGCCGCCGCCGAACCGGGGCTCGCAGCCATGCCCACGACCCGCTCGATAGCGCCGGCAAAGCCGTCACTGATGGCGGCGGCCGCCGCAGCCCTGCCCCCGCCGCCCGCCAAAGCGGAACAGAACAAATTCGAGCCGCACGCCAAGCCCGAGCCATTGACCAACGGCGTCATCCAGACCCAGCCGATATCGGCGATCCCGGGCTCGGCTGAGCCGATGAAGCCGGTCAAGGTCAAGACGGTTCAGGTCAAGGCCGGGCCGATGAAACTGGCGTCTGCCGGCTCCTCGCAGCCGGCAGCCCCGCCGATTACCAGCGCGATCCCTGCCCGCCCCGAAGTCGCCGAGACCTCCAGCGCCGTCGTGGCAAAGGCCGCCGAGACCAGGGCCGAGGCCGCCAAGGAAGCCCTCAGGGCTGCCATGCCGCCGCAGCCGGCCAATCACGGCACCGGAAATGGCGTTCTTGGGGTGCTGCCCGCTTCAGCTCTGGCGCATGCGCCCTCGCAAGCTTCGCACGCGCAGGCGCTGGCCTATGCCGATCCGGCGCCCCGTGCCCAGCCGCAGGCCGTGCAACAGAACGACGCCGTCAAGCCGGTGGTGGTTCGTACCGGCTGGATCGTCCAGGTCGGCGCCCTCGAAAGCGAAAGCGAAGCCAAGCAGCGGATCGATCTCGCCCGCACCAAGGCCAGCGCCCTGCTCAGCAAAGCCGATCCCTTCACCGAGCCGGTCGTCGCCAGGGACAACCGCACGCTATTCCGCGCCCGCTTCGCCGGTCTCGATCGCGATCAGGCCGAAGCGGTATGCCGCACGCTCAAGCGCGCCGACATTTCCTGCATGACCGTTCGCAACTGATCCGAACTTCCCGTTGACGTTCCCAAAGCCGGCGCCGCAAGCGCCGGCTTTGTTGTTTTCTAAACACAGTCGGCGCAGCTCTGGTGCAATCACGCCCAATGCGGCCTGCGAAAACTTCTCGTCAAGAATTTGCGGTTAGGTTTACCGGCAATGAACGATCGACCACGCCGGACAACGGCGGGCGATGTGGGGCGTCAGTCAGAGAACGATACGGAAGCAACTCTCGGTTTGTAGCGTCGGTGGCGTGAGCCGGAGTGAGCTAAAGATGCGTGCGAAGAAGAATATCCTTGGCCTCATTTACTCGGGCAGCGAGGTACGTCGAGCCCCCCTGGTCGGGATGCAGTTTCTTCATCAGGGCGCGGTGCGCCCGGCTGATGTCGTCGCGCCCCGCCCCCGGCTGCAGGCCAAGGATCTGATAGGCCTCCTCGTCCGTCATTTTTCCGCTAGGCGCCGCGCGGCGCTGCCCCCCTGCCGTGTCGCCTTGCGCGTTCTGACGCCAAGCGGGAAACCGGCGGTCAAGATAGCTTTCAAGTAAGGCGACGCTCTCGGCGTCGAAGGCCGGGATCATCGCGATCAACTGCGGCAGGTCGAACGCGTCGAGCGAGCGCCCGGCATTCGGTCCGTCCACGATCTGCCCCGACAGTTCGCCGCTGTCGTGATCGAGGCGCATGTCGAGAAACTGCGAACGCACGCGCGAAGCCTGTCCCGCCGAGCGCTGCGTGCCGCCGAAGAGGCCCCCGAGACTGCTGAAGCCGCCCGGCCCGAACGGCGACCAGCCGAGCAGCCCGGCGCCGAAGATGCCGAGCGGGATTGCGACGGCGAGTTCGCCGCGCAGGCCGGTGAAGGCAGCGACCGCCAGCGCCACCACGCCGCCCACGATCTTGATGACGCGCGCGAGCATGACCGGGTTGGCCGCACGAAACATCTGCAGCAGCAAGTAGAGAAGGACAACGGCGACGACGCCGGCAATCAGGGTTGCCATGGCTCTAATATAGCGGCACCGGCGCCGAAAAGCATGGCGTTCAGCCCGATGGCAACCAAAGTCGTAATCACTTCATTTGGCCGATCAGCGCGGCCGCGCCGCTTGCGGTTTTCGACAGCGCTAGCAGCGCTTCGCGCCCGCCGGCGGCATAGGCTGCGGCGGCGCGCAGGAGCTCGCGCAACTGCGCCGCGGCGCCGGGATCGAACCTGCACCATGCGCCGCCGGTGAGCCGCGCAATCTCGCGGAAGGCCTGTTCGGCTGTGCCGTCGTGGCCTTCCTGAAACATGAACACCGGCACCTTGAGCAGGCCGAGCTCGCCGGCCTTGGCGCAGAGATCGTCGACCGCCTCCTCCATGGCGTCGCCGACGAACACCACGGCGCGCACGCCGGACGCCACCGCCTCGCGGCGCGCCTCCGACAGCACCTTGCCGATCTGGGTGTTGCCGCCCTGGCAACCGATCTTGCCCATCAACCTTGCCAGTTGCGCGGAATCGGAGATCCAGCCCGTGGCGCGGCATTCATTGAAGCCGCGGTAGTAGACCAGCCTTATATCGAGGCTGCCGAGCGAAGCCGCCTCGCGAAACATGTCGGCCTGCAGCGCGCAGGCCATATCCCAGGTCGGCTGCCGGCTCATGGTGGCATCGAGCGCAAACACCAGCCTGCCCCTGGCGCCCGGTCGGTGCGGCGACATTGCGCGCGCTTTCGCCACGAAAGCCGCGATGTCTTCCGACGCCGACGGCTTGGCCTCCGGCAACGGGCCGCCTTTACGTGCCTCGGCCTTTGCCGAAGCAACATCGCCTGCCGATTTTGGCTTGATAGGTTCGCCGGCCATAAAGCGCTCGCGGGTAAGCAGCAAGCTCTATGTGGGACGATGCGCGGCGGCGGTCAATGCGCCGGACGATGGCGTAGCCGCAAACGCACGATAGCGGTCAGTTGCCTAGTTCGTGACCGGCTTGTTCTTCGGCGCCGCATTGCTGGCCAACGGCACGGACAGCGGCACCGGTCCCGGGCTGGCGGTCAGGACGTCGGGCACGTTGGTCGGCACGGGTTTCAGCGCGCCGCTCTTGTCGGACTCGTCAAGGAACTTGTCGAGCATCGACTGGATTGAGGATTTGGCTGCGTCAGGCCCGGTGTCCCGCATGTCATTATGCTGGAATCCGGTGTTCACGACCGTGATCCCGGCCTGCTCGCACTGCTCGTCGTCAGGCACGACGCCGGGGTCCGGCTTGAAAAGCGTATCCTTGGAGCGGAACGACAGGATCTTGAACTTGCCTTCGGTCAGGAACGGCACGCGCAGATTGTCCAGCGTCACGACCTTCTTGATCTCGTCGGGATACTGCTTGGCGAAATACATCGTGATGTCGCCGCCCATCGAATGGCCGACCATCGTCACCTTCTCATAGTCGGCGTTGGGCTGGACCTTCTTCATTTCGTGGATGGCGAAATGGATGTTGGCAATGCCGCGCTGAATCTGCGGCAGACGGCCGACATAGAGTTCACCGACCTTGGTCACCATCGGCGGATCGGTCGGCAGATCGTGCTGCGGGCTGACCGCGAGATAGCCGCGCCAGGCGAAGACATTTGCGAGGAACGAGTATTCGGTGTGCTTGACGGTGTTGCCGTGATTGAGGATTGCAACCGGCAGTTTGATCAAGCCGGCATTGGCCTGCATTTCCTTGTCACGGCGAACAGCAACGTTGACCGCCACCAGACGGTTGTCGCGGTCGGGATCGTGGAATGCGATCGTCTCGTGCCGGATCGCCCACTTGCTCGCGGTGAAATACGCGACAGCGACCAGCACGGAGAGTGAAAGCAGAACGAGAATTCCACGTTTCATATTCGTCCTCACGCCCCGCTAAGGGCTATCCCTGTTTTGAGACTCTTTCGGTCCCTTGTTGATGATATATGTCACGATGGCGTGACATAAAGGCCAAATGTTGTGTATTGACCGCCTGATCATTGTGCGGCGCACCTATCCAGTGTGCAACCGCTCAGTTTCCACAAATTCAGCCCGTTTTTCTTTCTTTAGGACGCCTCCTATCAAGCTTCGGTTCGAGCGTTGGATAAAAGTCTAATGAAACGAGATGCTGACGGACTGGTTCCCGGGAACCTGCCGCCCACGGATGCGGCATAGCTGTCCACAGGTGCGGCAATACCGGCCAGTCCCATATCTAGACCCTAGTGTAGATGACGAGTTTCAGCGCCGGATCGTCATTGGCCTGAAAACTCGCATACTCCAATTTGAGCCGGCCCTGTTTGGGATGGATCAAGGATTTCCGCCCTGCCGCGACGCCGCTGACGTCATGGGCCTCCCACCAGCCTGCAAATTCAAGACAGCCTTCCCGCAGTCGCGCCAGCAGATCGCGAAAAGCGGGATCACCGGCCCAAAGGTCGTGCGTCGCACGGAACTGGGTGACCATGCGTCGGGCCTCGTCCGCCCATGACGCGCCGAACAACCGCCGCGTCGCGAGATTGGTCAGCACCAGAAGCAGGCTGTTGCGATCGGCATCCGCGAGCCGGCTGAATGCAAAGATTTCGTCGGCGGCTGCATTCCAGGCGAGAATGTCCCAGCGCCGACCGGTGACATAGGCCGGCAGGTTGAGCTGCTCGACCGCGCGCCGGACTGCCGGAGGAACGGTCTCGCGGACGAAGGCGCGCCGGTCGATATTTTGCGTCAGCTCCCTCAGATGCCGGTGTTCGGCCTTGGTCAACCGCAACGCGCGCGCCAACGCATCAACCGTCGCAACCGAGGGGCTGACGGATCGGCCCTGCTCGAGGCGGACGTACCAGTCGACGCCGATGCCGGCGAGCTCGGCCACCTCCTCCCGCCGCAGGCCGGGCGTGCGCCGCCGCCGGCCTACCGGCAGGCCGACCACCTTAGGCGCCAGCTTCTGCCGCCGCGACCGCAGGAAGTCGCCGAGTTCGCTTTGCCTCGAATTCGTGCCTGATGCCGCCATGTGCGCCGTGCCCGGGAAAAAGGGGTCTTACAGTCCTAGGATAATACCAGGTCTTGTTGGGACCATGAAGGTTCGCGAGAATGCGGTTTCATCGAAATGAGGAGGCCCCATGAAGGCCGCCGTCCTGAATGCGTTCGGATCGCCGCTTGCGATCGAGACCCTGCCCGACCCGCGGCTTGGCACCGGCGAGGTCATTGTCGACGTCGTGGCGAGCCGTGTGCTGGCCTACGCCAACGAGGTGCTCAGCGGGGAGCGAAAATACCTGCTGGAACTGCCTGTGGTGCCCGGCCCCGGCGCGATCGGCCGTATCCGCGCCACCGGCCCAGATGCGACCCGGCTTCGTCCCGGCGATTGGGTCTACTGCGATCCGACCGTGCGCTCACGCGACAACGCGCTATCGCCGGACATCGCCCTGCAAGGCCTCACCGCCGGCAGCGAGGGAGGCCTGCGCCTGCAACGGTATTTCCACGACGGCGCCTGGGCCGAACAAATGCGGCTGCCGACGGAAAACGCGATTCCGATCGGCGACATCGACGAGAAGGACGCAGGCCGCTGGTGCGCACTCGGCACACTGCTCGTGCCCTATGGCGGGTTTCTTGCCGCGCAACTGCAAGCGGGAGAGATCGCGCTGATCAACGGCGCCACCGGCAGTTTCGGCAGCGCCGCCGTCGCCGTAGCGTTGGCGATGGGGGCACAATGCGTGGTCGCGACCGGGCGGAACGAGCAGGCGCTGACCGAACTGACGCGGCGGCTCGGCGCCCGCGTCCGGACTGTGCCGATGCGCGGCCACGAGGCTGACGATCGCGCGCGCATCCTGCAGGCGGCACCCGGCCCGATCGACTGCGTGCTCGACATCCTCCCGCCCGCGGCCAATGCCGTGCAGGTGCGGACCGCCATCATGGCGGTGCGGCCACACGGGCGGGTGGTGCTGATGGGCGGCGTCGGCATGCAAGGCGGCGCCGGCCTTGACCTGCCCTATCCGTGGATGATGCGAAACTGCATCACCCTGCGCGGGCAATGGATGTACCCGCCGCATGCGGCCACCTTGATGACCGGCCTGATCCGCTCAGGCCTGATCGATCTCGATCATTTCGAGATCACGGCCTTCGGTCTCGACCGCGCCAACGAGGCGGTGGCGCATGCCGCCGGCCACAGCGGTCCCTTCAGAGTGACGGTGATCCAACCGCAATAAGGCCGGCAAGTCGGTGGCTTGTTGGAGGTCAGGCGGTGATGATGTCGCCGATGATGTCGTGGACTTCGAGCGGCTTGTCGACCTGGGTGAACCATTCGGCGCGGTTGGCGGCCCGGCGGCGGCCGCGTTCGTCGAGCGGCAGTTTCAACTGACGCAACAGGCTGGTCACTTCCTCGCGCGCCGTGACATGGCCCATGCTGGGGCGTGTGCCGAGGGTGGCCTCGTCGAGGTCGTCCAGCGCCGTCAGTCCGCGCGGGAAGAACTCGCGGTAGACCACCCGCTCGGCAAATCCGTCGATCGAACGGAAGCCGAGCCGCAGCGAAAGGTCCTTCAGGCTGTCGGCGACGAGCTGCTTGTTGCGCGAGCCGATCATCGACAGGCGGTTGCGCACCACGATCCAGTCGGTGGTGGCGCCGTCGATCTGGCGGCGCTTGCGCCTGACGTCGCGCACCATCTCCGCATAATGGCTCTCGCCAGTCACGGAATAGGTCGCGGGATCGACGGTGCCGAGCACGTCGAAATCGAGGAAGCTGTCGTTGATCGGGGTCACCAGCGTGTCGGCCATCGAATGCGCCAGACGCATCAGATAGGAGTCGGAACCCGGCGTATCGATGACGATGAAATCGAAGGCGCGCTCGATTGCGCTCACCGCCTCCATGAACTGCTGGAACTCGGAATTTTCGTTGTCGGCGATCTGCATCGTCTCGCCGAGCTTGACGCAGTAGTGCACGGGGATTTCGAGGTCGAGACCGGTGCGGCGCGCCCACGCGCTCCGATTGGCGATGTAGCGGGTAAAACTCTGCTGGCGGCAGTCGAGATCGATGGTGGCGACACGCTGTCCGGCCTTCATCAGGGCAACGGCGATATGCAGGGCGGAAGTGGATTTTCCCGACCCGCCCTTCTCGTTGCCCAGCACGACGACATGCGCCGAACCGAATTGACCCTGACTCGCCTGAACCAACATGATTCAACCCCCACACGATATCTTCAAATCACGCGCGGCTGCGCGTCAAGTGAAATGCGCGACGACGCATTCAATTCGCTCGCGGCGTGTCTTTAATGATGAATCCCCATGATGCGGATTTCGTTCCGTTGCCGCGATCAGCCCCGCAGCTTTTTTGAATCCGCGGGCGCGCGCGCCTGGCTTTCGCGTTGAGCCGCCGCAGCCTTGCCATTCCCGAGTAACCTTGGCGGCAATGCTCTGGCCTTATAAGGTCGGCGCGCCCGCCGAGATGCTTGGGAGCGCCGCTCCCCTCACCCCGTCAGAAGCTGCAAGAGATCGAGGCCAGATGTCGCGAAGTCCCATGGTCGTCCGTACCGTTCCCGCCTTGCGCCGCGCCGTCGAGGCCTTGCGCACCCGAAAGGCTGCCGTCGCGCTGGTGCCGACCATGGGAGCGCTCCATGACGGACATGTGTCGCTGGTACGGCTCGCCAAGCGCCGCGCACAGAAAGTGGTCGTATCGATCTTCGTCAACCCCACGCAGTTCGCACCGACGGAAGATTTCGGTTCGTACCCGCGCACCTGGAAAGCCGACGTCGCCAAACTCGCCGCCGAGAAGGTCGACTTGATCTGGAATCCTGACGTCAAGGCGATGTACCCGGAGGGCTTCGCCACCCGTATCGTGCCGGAAGGCCCGGCCACCGCCGGCCTCGAGGATCGTTTCCGGCCGCATTTCTTCGGCGGCGTCGCCACCGTGGTCGGCAAGCTGTTCACGCAAGTCCGGCCGGACGTGGCGATCTTCGGCGAGAAGGATTTTCAGCAATTGCGGGTGGTGACGCAGATGGCCGCCGATCTCGACCTCGGCGTCAAGGTGATTGGCTCGCGCACCGTGCGGGAACGCGACGGGCTGGCGATGTCCTCGCGCAACGTCTACCTCTCGCCGGAGGAACGGCAGACGGCGCCGATGCTGTACCGCGCCATGAAGGAAAGCGCCAAGCGGTTGAAGGCCGGCGAGGATCTAGCGGCCGCGACGGAAGCCGGCCGCGAACTGATCAGCGCCGCCGGATTCGCGCTGGACTATTTCGAGGCCCGGCACGCCGAGACGCTGGCGCCGATCGCCTCGATGAAGGACGGGCCGGTGCGGATCCTCGTCGCCGCAAAGCTCGGCACGACGCGCCTGATCGACAATATCGGGGTCTAGAGCCTTTTCCGTTCCGATGGGATCGGAACGGGCCTCTAGATTTTTGATTTGACGCGTTTTCTTGACGCGAACCGGTCTCCACTTCGCTGGAAAACGCTCTAGGGTGGGAATTCGGTCAGAGCAGCCCCAGATCGCGCAATTCGCGCCGCATCGGTTCCGGCATCGCCGCCACGCTGGCGGCTGAGGATTTGGTGAGGTCCGGCGGCGCGGCGTCCTCGGCGAGGTAGCGCCAGCCCTGGAACGGGCGCATCGGCCGCGGCGAGACCGCGAAGACCTTGGGCTGCATCACCAGGCGGCACCGCCCGATACCGTCCTTGTCGCGGAACGGCTCGATCGCGATGATCTTTTCGCGCGCGGCGATTTCGCCCTTGATCACCCAATAGAGCGAGCCGCCGGCGAGGATTTCCGCGTCGCGCTTCGGCGTCATCCGTGTGATGTGGACGTGACGAAGCGGCAGGCCCTTTTTCTTGGCGGTTGCCATGCGTTCGGCAACCCAGCCCTTGAGTTCCTTGACTGACTCGCAGCCGACGGCAAGCTTGATGAGATGAAGCGGCATGATCCCGCCGATGTAGCGGCCCGTGCGCGCTTTGAAAAGATCACTCGTTGTCGGAGGTCGCAGGCGCCGCAGCCGATGGCGCGAGCTGGACCGGCGCGGCGGACGGCCGCTTCGGCGCCGGCGGCGGCTTCTTGGCGGCAGTCTGTGCCGGTGGCGATCCCGGCGGTGTCGCCGCGGCCGGACGCGGCGCGGCAGGTGACGCCGGCGCAGCCGCAGCTGACGACGACGGCTTCGGCGCGGCGCCTAGCGGCGGCTCGGGCGTCATGATGTTGACTGGCGGGGTGGACGCCGAGGTCGGGAATTCGGCGTTGGTGGGCTTGCCCGTGGGGACCGACGGCGGCAGCGCCGCGACCAGGCCCGTCGTGGACTGTGCCGGCGCGTTCCACGACGATGCGTGGCGCATGATCAGGCTTTCATAGACACGATCTTCCATGTTGGCCGCGATCTGGCGCGTCTCGGTCAGCGAGCGGAACGCGCGGCAAGCCGATGGCGTGCAACGGTCGCGCGCCGTCAGCACATAGGCCATCAACCCGTAACGGTCGCGCTCGACGGCGCGGCGCAGCGCCAGCATGTCGGAGCCGGCCCCCTTGTTCGCGGTGGCGACATCTCCGAGCGAGGTCAGCAGCGTGATCTGCGAGGCGGCGTAGGCCACGGCCGCAGCCACCGACTCGGCCGAACCGAACAGCACCTTCTCGCACGCGGCGAGGACTGCATCGCCGGCCAGTTCGTCAATGCAGGAAAGCTGCGGCAATGGCGCGGTAGCCATCTGAACCGGACGCGCCTCCGTCGGCTGAACCACGTTTGCCGTGCCGAAGCCGCGGAAGGTCACGGCCCCCGCGACCCCGACCGCGAGCAGCGTGATGAGCGCAAGCACGCCGTTGGCCACGGATCGCTCCGAGCGCAGCAGTGTGATCAGAACGATGATCCCGACGAATCCGGCCGTGGCCAGCGTCAGGTACAACGGAAGATTCGGCGAGCGCCAGATCTGATCCAGCGAAGCAGCCCAGGCCCAGTTCATGCGTGGTGTCCCCTAACGCAGCATCAAACGCGATCGAAAGACGAATGCGTCTTTAGCGCATTCGCTTTTCGGCAGAATGGTTCTGCGAACGGGGCCTTTTGACGGCGATCGAAGCGGAACTCCGTCAGCCGGCTGCTTGCACACAACTGTTTCAGGAAATCGCGAGCTGGCTTTCCTTGGCGACCCGTTCGAAAGCTTCGGTCGAGCTTTTGATCCGATACTGACAATCGTCGCCATCTGTCGGCAGCAGCCGGAGCACCTCATAGGTGCCGCTGGCGGCCGGACGGGCAACGTTGCTGGCAGTAAAATAGACAGTCTCTCCAACGGAGTACTTATGCTTCAACGCCCTCTCCATCACGCAAGAACGCCGGCCGCGCTCACGGTCCCGCTAGCTTTCGGCCGACTTGAGAACCCTATGACAATGTAGCACAGCCGACCTCCCAAAAGCCAGTAACATCGAGGCATGGCAAACACGCAAATTCCGCATGTTTTTCAGGGCGATAAGTGGCAATTTCTGAGGTTCCCGGGGGATCCGCGTGCCAGGCCCGGAAGCCGCTTTTCCCAAAATCGGACAGCCGATTAGTAGCTTGATCAAGTGCCGCGGGCCTGCGGAGCGCCCTGGCGTCCCGCTCGACCGCCGCCCATCCCCCAAATCAGACCGTCTCGAACCGCTCTATGATGAGCGTTTCGGCAAGACCTGCGCGGGTCCATTCCTGAAATGCCGGCAACGACATCATCGCATCGAAATAAGGCCGTGCCCCGTCCTTCACCTCGATCGCATAGGTGCGGAAGCGATGCACCACCGGCGCAAACATCGCATCCGCGCCGCCGAACGCGCCGAACAGGAACGGTCCTTCCTTGCCGTAACAGCGGTGGCAATCGGCCCAGATTTCCTGAATGCGCGCCACATTGGCGCGCGCGTCATCCGACAGATCGATCGCGCCGACCGGACGGTGCAGGTTCATACCGCATTCATTGCGCAGCGGCATGAAGCCGGAATGCATTTCCGCCGAAATCGACCGCGCATGCGCCCGGCGGGCACGGTCTTCCGGCCAGAGCCTCGCTTGCGGGTATTTCTCGGCGAGATACTCGATGATCGAAAGCGAATCCCACACCGTGACGTCGCCATCGATCAGCGCCGGCACCTTGCCCGCGCGGGAAAAGCTGAAAATCCGGTCTTTGTCCGCCTTGTCGTTGGTGTAGAGCGGGATGAATACTTCCTCGAATGGAATTTCATTGGCGCGCAGCGCCAGCCACGGCCGCATCGACCATGACGAGTAGTTCTTGTTGCCGATGACCAGTTTCAACATTTGCGGGGAAATCCTGTTGCGACCGTGATCTTGCCATAGCGCACCGCACGCGTTCAACCTGTACATCACAATGCCGTAGCCACCATCGGGGATTCCGCCACATGGGCGCCTATTGGGTCGATATCGCCGCCGTCGCGTTCTTCGTCGTGGAATGGCTGGCCTACGGCTTCACGCTCGAGCACACGACCTATGGCCGCGACAGCCTGTCGGCGCGCATGAACCGCTATCGCGAGGTGTGGGTACGGAACATGCTCGACCGCGAGGCGCGCATGGTCGACATGCAGATCATGGCCTCGCTGCAGAACGGCACCGCCTTCTTCGCTTCCACCAGCCTGATCGCGATCGGCGGCGCGCTGGCGCTGCTGCGGGCGACCAACGATGCCCTGGCCGTGCTGCGCGAACTGCCGGTCGACCTCACCCCCTCGCCCGCCCTGTGGGAAATCAAGTGCGTCGGCCTGATCCTGATCTTCATCTACGCTTTCTTCAAATTCGCCTGGTCGTACCGCCTGTTCAACTATGTCGCGATCCTGCTCGGCGCGATGCCGCCGTCGTCACAGCGCGACACGGCGGAAGCGGAAGCCCATGTGATGCGCACGACGCGCTTGTTCGAGGCGGCGGGGCGGCATTTCAACCGCGGCCAGCGCGCGTTCTTCTTCGCGCTCGGCTATCTCGGCTGGTTCGTCAGCCCCTGGCTATTGCTGGCGACGACCGCGCTGGTCGTCATCGTGACCTGGCGGCGACAGTTCGCCTCGAGCGCGTGGCGGGCGATGGGGAGCTAGAGCGGTTTCAAATTCAGATGGTGGCCCCGACAAGCAAGAAGGCGGCGCCGAGCGCGAGTAGCGCAAGACCGGGCCAGCTCGATTTGAACCCAAAGCCGCCAGCCGGTCTTTCAGGTTCCAACGTGTCGCTGGGTTGCCCGGCGCGAAGCCGCCTTCTACCGCTTAGCCGGCCATGCCAGATTGGCTGATACGCCATCTGCAACACCCCACCGAGAACAAGAAGCACACCAAGCCATATGAGTGTCATGCTCGTCTCCCGTCAGTGAATGGGCCCCGAGCTTGCCGCCGGCCGAGGGCTCGACGTTTCTTGGTCGATTGTCTTTCAACGTCCGGCCGGCGCTCCCGTTTCGCCCACCGTAGTTCCATTTGGCCCCAAGAGAGCGATCTTCACCTCTCCTCTTTGACGCCGGGACGATCGGATGATCGAGCGGTCGTGAGTTCGCGCGTTACGAGGCGCCGAAATCCTGCGGCGTAAAGCTGAGATCGAGCACTTTCCATTCGCCGTAGCGGTCCACCGGCAGCATGGCGTAGGGCTGACAGGCCGACAGCGCGCGGATGGCGCCCTGCATCAGCAACGGGCCCTTCATGGACGCGCTGGCCTCGATCAGGATCGGTTCGGCGGCGAGCCTGCCGTCCGGTGTCATCAACACGCGCAGCTTGACCTTGACGTCGTCGGCGCCCGACAGCGAGGCCGGCAGTTTCGAGCAGGTCTTGAGGTGCCGCCGGAATTCCGCGATGAGCGTGCTCGCGATATCGGCGGCTTCCGTCGCGGGCGCATCAAAATTGTCGTCGCCCTTGCTGCGGGCTTGTGCGGGAGCCGGCTGCAGCGGCGAGAGGTCGGGCGGCAGGCCGAGCAGCACCTGATATTTGATCGAGACATCCGGCTCGGGCGGCTGGTAGGCCGGTGCCGCCGGTTGCAATGGCGGCTGTGCCGCCGGCAGCGGCTGGGCCGCGCGCGGCGTGGCGAGCGCAGCCTGCTTCTGCGGCGGCGCGGCAGGCGCAGGCTGTGCGGCCGGCGGGGGTGCCGTGGCAGCAGCAGGCTTGTCGAACAGGGAGAAATCGGGCTGTGGCGCTGGCGCCGGTTCCGGCTTGCCTTCGGCAGGCTTATTTTCGGCAGGCGGCTGTTCGGGAGGCGCTTGCTTTTCGGCCAGGTCTTGTGGCGTCACGATCTCGACCGGGATCTGCTCGGCCGTCACCGCGCCGAACGGGTGGACCTCGGAAAACAACAGCGCCAGCGTCAGCAGCGACACGTGCGCGATCGCCGACGCCGTGATCTCAGTGGGTATGATCCGCCGCAGCTCCATGGGCATCAGAACGATGTTCGATATCTTCCCTGCCCGCCAGCATAGCGTCCGGCGGCGCAAATCCTCAATCCCATTTCGGCGCGAAACCGAAATCCGTGAGCCGGCCGCTGGCGCTGCCCATGCCGGAAATCTGCTGCATGTCCTCTTCCGACAGCTCGAAATCGAAGATCTCGATGTTCTCCGAGAGCCGCTCGAGTTTTGAGGTTCGCGGAATCGCCGCCACGCCCTGCTGGACCAGCCAGCGCAGGCAGATTTGCGCCGCCGTCTTGCGATAGCGGTCGCCGATCCGCAGCACCGCACGATCGTTCTTGATGCGGCCCTTGGCGACCGGACTATACGCCACCAGCGCCATGCCGTGGCGCACGCAGGCTTCCCTGACCTTGGTCTGGTCGAGATAGGGATGGAATTCGACCTGGTTGCACGCCAAAGGCTCGGGGCACGCCGGCACCGCCTCCTCGATCAGGGCCACGGTGAAATTGGACACGCCGATATGCCGCGCGAGCCCCTGCTGCCTGACCCGCGCCAGCGCGCCCAGCGTCTCCACCAGCGGCACCTGCGGGTTCGGCCAGTGCAGCAGCAACAGGTCGACTTCGGTCAGGCGCAGTCGCACCAGGCTTTCCTTGGCCGAACGCTCCAGATCGTGGGGCGCGAAATGCGAGGGCCAGATCTTGGTGGTGAGGAAGACCTGATCGCGCTTGACGCCCGAGGCGCGCAGGCCCTCGCCGACCTCGCGTTCGTTCTCGTACATCTGCGCAGTGTCGATGTGGCGATAGCCGAGCCGCAGCGCCTGCTCGACCAGGCGCGCGCAGCTTCGCCCACGCAATTCCCAGGTGCCCAGCCCGATCGCCGGAATTCTTGCGCCATTGGCTTCGACAAACAGCATCGGTTGTATCCGCGGACCGGCCCCTATTATGGGCTGCGGAAACAGCCGTGCCAACTGATAGCGTTTTTGATAGCGTTTTTGGGCGAAATCCTGCGGCAGACTTGATCCGGGATGGGTCAGGTTAGGGGGAAGAAAAGCGCGTCAAACCGCGAACTAGGCGGGCGACGGTTCCTCCGTGGCCAGCGCGGCGAACACGGTCTCCGGCGAATGGGCGATCACGGCGAGCAACGCCCGTGCCGGTCCGCGCGGCGCACGCTTGCCCTGCTCCCAGTTCCGGATGGTTTCGACGGGCACACCAAGCCTGGCCGCGAATTCGAGTTGCGTCAGCTGCGCCCGACGGCGCAGGTCGCGCACCGCGGGCAAGGCCGGGGTTTCGCCGGGTGTAACGTCCGGCGTTGTGGGCGAGGCGGTGGGCATCGCTTGCGCGAGCCCGGGCGTTGCAGGTGCGGGCCCGGGCATCGTCGGCGCAAGCGGAAACTCCTGCCCGTCCCGCAGTTCAACGATCCGTCCGTCCGCTTTCAGCCGCAAGCGCTGCATGTCGACCTCGTGAGCCAACATCATCGGCCAAGCGCGTTAAGGCCCGATTAACGATAAATGGACTGGTACTAGGGCGCCACACATCTTGGACGACCCTCTCTGGCGTGCGTCGAACTCGAGGATTTGGGCTACTTCACAATCTCGCAGGTGACCGGGGTTTTTGTTGCCAGCAGGTCAATGTTGACGCGAACTTGCATTGCTATTGCGTCATCGGCAGACACGACAACCAAAAGCGTCCAGTCCGCAGTAGGGCTTTCCGGCATATGCCCTAGGCCATAAGCTCTCTTCCCCCCATTGGAGACCTCAAATGTCCTAAACCCCCGAGGGATATTGTGAGTGTAAAGCTCTATTGTTCGTGCATCCAAGGTAACCGGACCACCCGACATCCCAAAATGTTCAGAGGAAACGATTTTTCCAAGTACAAAAAGTGCAAGTTCACCGTGCCTAACATCCACCTCTGATTGGTCGGTTTCTTTCACACGGGAAAGTATAGGCTCTCCAATATGGAATATTCTCGCCTGTGTTCGTCTCAATACCTTCCCTGTTTCGAGCGCGTTGCCCACGACAAGATAGAAGTGGTTTTCGTGCAGTAGAATTTCTTTGCCGTCTTCCCCCTTGATGTATTTCGTTTCGCAATAAATGTAGGGCGGACTAAAAATTGGCGTGGCGTTCTGATTTTTGTTCTTTGAGTTGCTATCCCGGTAGGCAATCAAATACCAGACAATGCCTATTGCTCCGAGTGCCGGGAAGCCAGCAGCTCCAAACCTTTCTAAGATTTCAGCCATCGTGTGGCCGACGAAGCGCTCAAATTGGTGCTTCAGCCAGTCCTCGAAAAGTATGTTCCAAATAGAATGGAACAACAACAAGAGGCCGAGGCCGCCGCCGATGAAGACCAAGGGATAGTTGTCAGGTTTCCGCGCCACTTACTCCTCCTGCAGCACAGTACCCTAGGAGCCGCTGTCCCACGCGGCAACCTCTCCTACTTAGCGGATTGATCTGCTATTTCAGCCCGAACCACAGCGTGGCGATGCCGAGAAACGAGAAGAAGCCGACCACGTCGGTGATGGTGGTGACGAAAGTCCCCGACGCCACCGCCGGATCGGCGCGCACCCGATCCAGCACCATCGGGATCAGGATTCCGCCGAGCGCGCCGGCCACCAGGTTGCAGATGATGGCAAGGCCGATCACGATGCCGAGCCCCGGGATCTTGAACCAGGCCACCGCGGCGACGCCCGTGATCACCGCAAAGGCGAGCCCGTTGACGAGGCCGACCATCGCCTCGCGCATCACCACGCGCAACGCGTTGTTGGAACCGAGTTCGCGGGTCGCCAGCGCCCGCACCGCCACCGTCATGGTCTGGGTCGCGGCGTTGCCGCCCTGGCTCGCCACGATCGGCGCCAGCACGGCAAGCGCCACCATCTTCTCGAGCTGGCCCTCGAACAGGCCGAGCACGGAGGATGCCAGAAACGCAGTCGCCAGATTGACCAGGAGCCAGTTGAAGCGGGCGCGCGCGATGGTCCAGACACTGTCGGACAGTTCTTCGTCGCTGGTGACGCCGCCAAGCGCTTTCAGATCCTCGTCGGCCTCTTCCTCGATGACGTCGACCACGTCGTCGATGGTGATGACGCCGACCAGCCGGTTGGTGGTGTCGACGACGGGAGCCGCGACCAGATTGTACTTGCCGAACATCCGCGCGACCTCTTCCTGGTCATCCAGCACGGAGACGCGCCGGCGGTCTTCATCGATCAGGTCGGCGATCGGCACCGGCCGGCGCGCCCGCAACAGCGTGTCGAGCGCGACCGCACCCTGCCAGTGCTTTTCGGAATCCACCGCGTAAATCTCGTAAAACCGGTCGGGCAGATCCGGGGTGTCGCGCATGTAGTCGATGGCCTGGCCTACGGTCCAGTCCGGCGGCACCGCAATGAATTCGGATTGCATCCGCCGGCCTGCGGAATTCTCCGGGTAAAGCAGGCTGCGCTCCAGCGCGACGCGCTCGGAGGGCGGCAGCCTCTCGAGGATCTCTTCCTTGTCCTCCTCGTCGAGGCCTTGAAGCAGTTGGACAGCGTCGTCGGATTCCAGTTCGCGTACGCCCTCCGCGACCGTCTCCGGCTCCAGCTCCTCCAGAATCTCCTCGCGGACGGCGTCATCGACTTCGTTGAGCGCCGAGAAGTCGAAATCGGCGCCGGTCAGTTCGACCAGCGTGACGCGGTCCGCGGCTTCAAGGGCTCCGATCAAATCGCCGAGATCGGCCTCGTGAAGTTCCGCCACCACCTCGCACAACAGCGGCCGGTCGGCGGCGTGGATGGCGCGCGTGATCTCTTCGACAAACTCGTGGCGGAGCTGCCCGTCTTCATCCCGCATCAGGAGGTGGTCGAGCACGGAGCCTTGCGCAGGTCGCGCCTCGGCTTGGGCAACGTCGATATTCTCGGCCATGCCACGCCTCGCCGGTTTGACAGATTGGTGGAACTTTGTCTGAGCTACGTTGCACGCTTACCCAATCGGTAACACCCAGCGCAATGCCAAATATGTCCAACAGCAAATGACCCGAAATTTCAGCGCGGCGCTATGCTCGGCGGTCGCGGCATTGATGACCTTCGTCGCGGCGGCGCCGGCCGCCGAATGTCCCCGCAAGGACGCGCTCGGCACCTCACGCGTTCTCGCGGTGGACGCCGCTACCACCCCGCGCGTGGGCCTCAAGAGCTTTCCACAGACGCTTCCGCTTGATGACCGCGAGGTGGTGCTGACCTTCGACGACGGACCGTGGGCCGCGACGGACCAGAAGATACTGGCGGCGCTGGCGCATGAATGCGTGCGCGCCACCTTCTTCCTGATCGGAAAGCCGGCCTCCGAACATCCCGAACTGGTGCGGAGAATAGCGGCGCAGGGCCATACCATCGCGCATCACACCTGGACCCACCACAATCTCAAATACATGAAGCCGGAGGCGGCCATCGGCGAGATCGACAAGGGCATTGCGGCGGTCGAAACGGCGCTTCACGGAAAGGCCACCGCGACCCCGAGCACGCCGTTCTTTCGCTTTCCGTTTTTTGACATGACGCCCGCGACGCTGGACGCCTTGCAAAAGCGCGGCATCGCCGTGTTCGGCGCCGACCTCTGGGCCGGCGACTGGAATCCGATGACGCCGGCACAGCAGTTGAAATTGCTTGCCGACCGGCTGCAAATCGCCCGCAAGGGCATCATCCTGCTGCACGATCCCAAAGCGCAGACCGCTGCCATGCTGCCGGCCTTCCTGCGCTACCTCCGCGACAACCATTACCGCGTGGTCCACCTGGTCCCGGCAAGTGCCAAAACCGTGTCCGACAAAGCACATTAGGTCACGATCTTTTTGGTTGGCGCCGTTCTCTCGCCCGGATCAGCCTCCGAAGCCAAATTAAGTCTGGAATTCAGACGATTAAGGCGGCATTCATGGCACCAGATATAAGTAGTTGCGTGCTCTTGGAATGAAGCCGGGGTTCAATGATCGCTAGCGTATTTGGGGAGCTTCGCCGGCGTCCTTGGACCGCCTTATGCGTGGGCCTGCTAGCCTCTGTCGCCGCGCAGACTGCGTCCGCCGCCGATTGTCCAGGTCATCCCGATGCCATCGGCACGTCACGTACCCTCGTGGTCGATCCGCGCGCCTATCCCGTCATCGGCACCATGCAATATCGTAAGACGCTGCCGCTCCAGGAACGTGAGGTGGTGCTGACCTTCGACGACGGTCCGCTGCCCAAATACAGCAACGAGATCCTCGACATTCTCGCCGCCCATTGCGCCAAGGCAACCTTCTTCCTGGTCGGAAGCCAAGCCAACGCCAATCCCGAAGGCGTGCGCAAGGTGCGTGACGCCGGCCACACGGTGGCCAGCCACACTCAGAACCATCCGGGCGGCATGGATCGCCTGCCGCTCGACCGCTCCAGGCAAGAGATCGAACAGGGTATCGCGTCGGTAACCGCGGCGCTGGCCGACGGTACCGCGCCGGCGCCGTTCCTGCGCATTCCCGGCCTGCGCCGCAACGACGGCATCGAGGAATTTGCCGCTTCCAAGGGGCTTCAGCTCTGGAGCGCCGATTTCCTCGCCGATGACTGGCGCGACGTCTCCGCCAATCGCGTCTATGAGCTCGCGATGCAGCGGCTGGAGCGAAAGGGCAAAGGCATCCTGCTGCTGCATGACATTCAGCCGCGCACGGTTGC
The DNA here is from genome assembly GCF_036924515.1 of Bradyrhizobium sp. AZCC 1610. Lineage (NCBI taxonomy): Bacteria > Pseudomonadati > Pseudomonadota > Alphaproteobacteria > Hyphomicrobiales > Nitrobacteraceae > Bradyrhizobium > Bradyrhizobium sp. AZCC 1610. The sequence goes on from NZ_JAZHRR010000001.1 coordinate 3,859,366, forward strand.
GGCTCTGCCGAGGATTCTGCGCGAGTTGAAGGCGCGCGGCTATCGCATCGTCCATGTGGTGCCGGCGACCCCGGAGCGGCCGGCGACCCCGACCGAGCCGCGGCAATGGCAGTTGCATCCGGCGCCGGATCTGGTGGCAACCTCGCGCTGGCCGAAGGTTCCGAAATTCGCTTTTGCCGGCCCTGCAGCGCTTCCCGTCCCGGCCTTGTCCGATCTCGATTGGCACACGACCGATCTCGGCGGACGCGCCGCGCGGCGTGGTCGAGGCATTCTCCTGCCGCCGGTAACGCTGTGGTCCAGGCAAACGATGTTGCCGCCGGTCGGTACGCTAGCTGCACTGCCCGTGCCGGCGGCGGGCATTTTCAAAATTCCGGAACCGACGTTTGCGAGCGCGCTGGCCTCGGCCGCACGCCGGGCGACAACGGTTGCGCAGGCGCGTTCAACGGAAGTCTCATCCGCAAAGCTCGGCGGCAAATCTCACCGTCACCGCCGCGCGGCTGCGGCACAGCCCCCGGCGTCCGCTGGACAAGCCGCGCAGGAGCCGCAACACGCCGACGGGACCGCGCCCAAGCCGGCGGCGCAAGCCAAACGGAACGGGCGATCGGTTCGGGTCGCCGGCTTGAAGAAGCGCTGATTGGCCGGTTCTGATCGGATGGATCAAGACCGCCTCCTAGTCATTTGTTTTGATGCATTTCCTGAGCCCGCAAATCGGGACAAGGCTCAATTCGTCACGATCTTGGCGATGCAGAGCAGGATGACGATGGCGAGAAACAGCAGGTCGATATAGGCCTTGATCTCGCCGGCATGGCGGAGCGCGCTGACGTCGGAGATAACCTGCTTGCGCGTAGACGTCGAATTCGGCCCCTCGCCCAGCGCCGCCACCAGGCGGCGCGCTTCCAGCTCCAGCCGCTCGATGCGCTGGAAGAAGTGAAACGACCGCAGCGCCGACGCCGCATGCATGCCGGTATAGACCAGCACGAGAATCGCGACCACCACGCGGTGCTGGTACTTTTCGAGGAAATTCAGAGCGAAATAGACCAGGGCCAGGAACACGAAGTTGGAGAGGAATCGATAGGCGTAGCTCAGAAACAGCATGAAGATGCTCCGGGTGGTCTTGGTAGCGTCGAACTTCCTGGAAGCGCCGAACGGCGGCGGGGCCGGCGGGAATCAACGGCCGGCTGGCACGTTCAGTTTACGCGAACGGTGCGACTGTAGGGACATCAACCCGCACGCCGCGGCAAACGATTCGCGCGCCGTGGCATTGCAGACACGCGAACACCCCGCAGAACCGATTGCATTAGACCAAAACTGCAACGTTGCGGTGCGTTCGGAGGGTATCAGGCCCTCAAGTATACGAAGCTGAAACGGATGCGGACCAGCCACTGCGGCCACCATAGCACCGCTCTGAGGCTATTCTGACCGTCGGATACCGCAAAAAGGACCCGCCATTTGCGGCGGGTGCGAGTCTAGGGAGGAGACTACAAACTAAGCTGATTCGCGGCGCCAGCCTGTACCGCAATTCACACACACTATTCGAAAAACAGACCTGACCGATGTTCCGGATATCTCAAGGCCGCTATGGCTTGCCTTCGATCATCTTGAGTTTGACGGTCTCGCAGGTTTTCCGAACCTGCTCGGTAAAGATCGCGCATTCCTCGATGCGCTTGAAGATCTTTTTGGCTTCCTCACGATACGAGGCTGCGGTATCGCGCATGAAGGCAATGGCATTATGCACTTCGGCGGTCATTGCCTCGCATTTCTTCGCCGCGCTGATCAGCTCTGCTCCCATGGCTTCGATTTCCCTGGCGGCGGTTTCATAGTCACGCACCACGGCCTCGGCCGTGAGCGCGCCGACGCGCGTAACGCCCTCTTCATGCTCGACGTAGTCTGGCATCGGCCCCGCTGGGGCCGCCCTGATCGCGGGAAGGCTCCCGACGACATCTTCTTCAAGCTTGGCTAAATCCAGCGGCGCAGTTCTGTGAAGTCGTTCGATACTCGCCATAGGCCATTCTCCATCACTCGATGAACAACCCCCAGAGCGTAAGGATAGCGACCGATTCGTGGCGGAATCCTGCATCGAAGGAAGCAACGAGAGGGCGGGCGTGTGAATCAAGCACCGTGGGACGGCGCCGAGGCGCTTCTATTCGCTCGAAGCCACACCGGCTGACGCATTAACCATGCCGGCGCATCAGGCTGCACGTGGCCCAAGCTTAATGCGCATTTAACAGTTTTACATCATTGATTGACGTTCCAGCGCAACATCTTTCAAGCCGCAAGAATTGCGGGCCGCACTCAACCTCTTTAGGAGGATCGATTGAGGACGCTTCTTATTTGCGTGCTGGCTACTACCCTGGTCGGTTGCAGCAGCCAGCAATCAACACAGCCATCATGCGTTGGCCTGAACCCGTTAGCCTGCCTGACCGCGGTTCATGTGCCGATTGAACCTGAATCATACGACAGCGATTCTGCCACAGCGAAACCATTGTCCATCGTCGCTTGGCGCGGCGACCGGCCACCCCGATCTCACATGGACCATGCCGTCCGTCGAACACCCAGGCCAATCAAGGTCGCGGCGAAAGCCGCGCCTGCCATTCCCATACCGATTCCTTCTCCGCAAACGAACCAGCAGACGACGGGCAATGCCGTCGCTTCCGAAGCTGCTCGCGCAAGCGCCGCCGATCCGCATTCAACGACCGACGTTCCGCAGACCCGAGCGACAGAGCAGCAGGTGGCGGCCGCCTCTGCGGTCGCGGAGCGAATGTCGGTCCCGACGTTGGATGCGTCGCTGGACGCTCTCGTGGCCGTCCTCGTGGCGGGTCCCGACGTCAAGTCGGTCTCCGACCTAGCCGGTAAGACAATTGCGATCGACGATAGATACTCCGAGTCGTCGATCAGCCGCGTCAGGACCGCGATGGCGGCGGCGGGCGCGCTCGAAGTCCAGCTGAGCAAAGGTCAAACCACTGCGATCAATCGGCTGGTCAGCAAAGAAGTTCCGGCCGCGGTTGTCGGATTAGTCTCTGCCAACGCCGCGGATAGCTTTCCTGAGATCGCGCGATACAGGACCTTTCAAGTCCCGCTCTCGCCTCGTTCCCCGAACAAACAACCGTAAGCGGTGCGGGGGTCGTGGGCTTCATGAACAAACGGTCGAGGACGGACGCGGAAACATCTATTCCGCCCCAGTGACAGGGTGCGGCCCGCAGAGCCAAAAACCCAGCAAAAACAAAGCTGATTTTTTGAGGTGGTGCGCTCGGAGGGACTCGAACCCCCACGATTTTACTCACTGCCACCTCAAGGCAGCGCGTCTACCAATTCCGCCACGAGCGCTTGGGATACCGGCTGGAAGGATAAGCGTCCGCCGGATCAACGGCGCCGATGTAACAAATCAGGGATGGGGGGACAAGGAAGTTTTGCGCTCCGATAACTACCTGACATCAGGCGATTTTGGCAGCATTCGCTTGACTTCGACCGCGATACGGTTGCGATCGACCAGCACCACGCCAGAAGCCACCGGCAGGTTGTTGGCGAGGATCTTGACCTCGTCCGCCTCGGTGGCATCCAGTTCGATGATGGCGCCGCGGGAAAGCCGCATCACCTGGTGAATCGGCATGGTCGTGGTGCCGAGCACCACCATGAGATCGACGCTGACTTTATCGAGGGTCGCCACTTATGAACCGCCAAAAGGGGAACTAGATTGATGTGGTTGCACCTGACCACGTTATGGTTAGCCAATGGTTAATGACCGCCAAAGCCTTGATTTGACGATGTTCGCGCAGGCCGCCAAAGGCGGCGGCGAGGTCGAATGGCGGATTTCGGCTGCTCCTGTGCCCTACCCCGAGGCCGTGACTGAGATGGAATCACGCGCGGCCGGTATCGCCGATCAAAGGGCGACCGAACTGGTCTGGCTGCTGGAGCATCCCCCGCTCTACACCTCGGGCACCAGCGGCAAGGAAGGCGACCTGCTCGATCCGCGCTTCCCGCTTTTCACCACTGGCCGCGGCGGCCAGCTCACCTATCATGGCCCCGGCCAGCGGGTGGCCTATGTGATGCTCGACCTCAAGCGCCGGCGGCCGGATGTGCGGGCCTATGTGGCGGGCCTTGAAGAATGGATCATCCGCACGCTCGACGCCTTCAACGTGCGCGGCGAACGTCGCGAGGATCGCGTCGGCGTCTGGGTCAGGCGGCCGGACAAGGGCACGGGCTACGAGGACAAGATCGCAGCGATCGGCGTGCGGCTGCGGCGCTGGGTGTCGTTCCACGGCATCGCCATCAACGTCGAGCCGGAGCTAGCGCATTTTTCCGCGATCGTGCCCTGCGGCGTCGCCGACCCGCGTTACGGCGTCACCTCGCTGGTGGATCTTGGCCTGCCCGTGACGATGGAAGACGTCGACGTCGCGCTCCGGCAGGCGTTTGAGGAGGTGTTCGGCGCAACCAGCGCGCGCCTGCCGGAAGCAACCGCCTGAGACGTTCCCGCCCCGCCCTGAGGTCTTCCACTCCCGCGAGCGAGGCCACATATCCAGAAGCAGCGGTGTATAGAGGAGGTCGCGATGACGACGCACAGACTTCCCTTCGAAAACCGGTGGACCAACAACGCGAATGCCCTGCAATGGAATTGCGAGCTTGACCATCTGGGCGTGGCGAACGTACGGGCCATGTTCGTAGATCACGAAACACGGCATCCCAACCGGCGCAACGTCGTGCAGGACGTTCCGGCCGGCTTTGTCCGGGACTGGCTGGCGTTCCAGGATCGGCGCGCGGCGCGGCAACAACTGCTTTGGCGAGCAACCGTGATTGCGCTCTCCGGTGTCGCCGCAACGGCGGCCGTGCTGGGTGTGCTGATCGTGTGAAATGGCGGGCGCCCGACGCCGCGGCTGGTTTGAGGTCGCGGCGCAGACGCGCGTCGGTCGGAAGCGGCGATCCAACTTCCATCAAACGTTTGCCTTGAGGAAATCAACGAACGCGCGAATCCGCGGTATGGTTTGTCGCCCCGGCAGGATCAGGGCCGTGATCGGTTGCGGATCGGGATCTTGGCAGTACGACAGCACCGGCACCAGCCTGCCATCCTTCACAGCGTCTTCGCCCAGAAAGTCGCCAAAGCGAACGAGACCCGCGCCCGCCAAGGCAAGGTCGAGAAGCAAGTCGGCGCTATCAGAACGGATCGATCCCTTCACCGGCGCCATGACCCGCTTGCCTTGCTCGAACATCGGCCATTGCGCGAGGCGCGAGAAGCCGCTGAGTTGCAGGCAATTGTGCCGGGCGAGATCGGCGGCTTGCGCAGGCACGCCATGGCGCTCCAGATATCGCGGGCTGCCGGCAATGATGCGCCTGACTTCGCCGAGGCGAACCGCGATCAATTCGCTGTCCGCGAGCGGACCGACCCGGATCGTGACGTCGATCTGGTCGGCGATCGGATCGATGCGGTGATCGCTCACCGACAGATCGACCGTCATTTCCGGAAACTGCTCCATGAATTGCGGCAACAGCCGCGCGAGCCGGTGTCTTGCGAACGCGGTGCCGCTGTTGATCCGTAGATGCCCGCGCGGCCGTCCATAGACGGAGGCGACGTCGGCTTCGGCGGCCTCGACCGCAGCCAGGATGCCTCGGGCATGAACGAGGAAGGTTTCGCCTTCCTGGGTCAGCACCAGCCGCCGCGTTGTCCGATGCAGAAGCTTGGCCCCGAGACGGCGCTCCAGCCTGGTCACGATGCGGGAGACGCCTGAAGCAGTCAGTTCGATCTCAGTGCCCACGGCCGCAAAACTCCCCAGATCAACCGTTCGGACAAAAACCGCGAGGTCTGACATCGGGTGCATCAGCATATTCTTGACTTTTTGGTATGAGTGCTTCTCAGAGACGAGATTTATCTCCATTCTTAGCATGAATAGAACGGTGGTCCCAGAAACCCGGAGACCTCCCATGCCCCTCGCCCGCATATCCGTTCCGGCCCATCTGGCGCCGGCCCAAATTCGCGCCCTTGCCGACGCCGTGCACGAGGGTCTTGTCGAGGCCTGCGGCGTGCCGCCCAACGACCGGTTTCAGCTCGTTTCGGCCTATGCGCCGGAGATGATGTTCATCGACCCGACCTTCCCTGACGTCGCGCGCACGCCGGACGCGTCGATCATCGAGATTCTGTTTCTCGAGGGGCGCACGATCGATCAGAAGCAAAACCTGTTTCGGCGGATCGCCGACCGGGCCGTCCGCGCCGGATTTTCCGGAGACGACGTCATGATCGCGCTTAGCGAAAATGCACCGGTGGACTGGTCGCTCGGTCGTGGCCGCGCCTTCGGCGACCAACACGCGCGGATGGTGTCCAGCCCCGCGTCCGCACGCTGACAGCGCGTGCGTGGACAGCGCCGCGAGCGCAGTCCACAAGTGAGGGTATCGTCACGCCACGGCCTTGCGCGGCGCGACCTCGAGTTGGCCCGCGATATAGCGGCGCTCCTGGGTTAGGCCGCCGAAGCCGTAAGAATCGCCCTTCACTTCGTCGACATGCGCGTAGCTCTATTCGTGCAGCGGCCCGAGCAGTTCGCCCATGCGCTGGAACAGCGCGGCGAGATAGGCCGCCTTCTCGTCCTTGGTGTTGGTGCCCTCGCTGACATGAACGTCGAGCCAGAAGCTGGCGAGGCTTTGTTCGGCGAGCGATTGACCGCCGGCGAACCAGTCGGCGGCGGCGTCACCGCCGTGGGTGCCGCGGCATTGACCGGCCTTGCGGTAGCGCCGCTGGCCCGGCGGATCGCGCCGCCGGGCCTGGTCGATATCGGGCCCGCCGAAGGGCTGCCGCGACTGGCCTCCTCGAAGGTGATGCTGCACTCGAAGGTCAGCGACCCCGCCAAGCTGATGGCGTTGCGAACGCTGGCGGCGACGTTCAGGAGCGTGGTTGCCTCGGCGAAACGGTCCGTTTCACCGGCATAACGAACCATTTCGTTAAAAAGCCGATTTTTCGGGAACCAATCAGCATACTGCGCGTTTGCGCCTCTTAAACGGGCAGTCGGATGTTCAAGAAAGATCAGCACCACGAAAGGGATTTCTTCGAATCCGAACGTAATTTCCGCCTCCTGGTTGAAGGCGTTGCCGACTACGCGCTGTACATGCTGGATCCGAACGGCATGGTGACGAGCTGGAACAGCGGCGGCCAGCGGATCAAGGGTTACTCGCCCACCGAGATCATCGGGCAGCATTTTTCCCGCTTCTACACCGAAGTCGACCGCGCCAACGGCAAGCCGCTCCGCGCCTTGCGCATTGCCCGGGAACAGGGCCGCTATGAGGAGGACGGCTGGCGCGTCCGCAAGGACGGCACGTTCTTCTGGGCCAGCGTCGTCATCGACGCCATTCATGAGGGCGGCAAGCTCGCCGGCTTCGCCAAGATCACCCGGGACATTACCGAGCGCCGCGAAGCCCAGCTCCAGCTCGAGCAGATGCACCAGCAGCTCGCGGAATCGCAGAAACTCGACGCGCTTGGCCAGCTGACCGGCGGCGTGGCCCATGATTTCAACAATCTTCTGATGGTCATCAGCGGCAGTCTTCACACGCTGAAAAAAGCGGTGGGCGACGATCCCAAATGCCTGCGGGCACTATCGGCGATCGAAGGGGCGGCCAAGCGCGGCGCCTCCCTGACCAGCCAGTTGCTGACATTCGCACGGCGGCAGAGTGTCAATCCGCAGGCGGTCGACGTCGCCGAACGTATCGATGCGGTGCGCGAGGTGCTCGACACCGGCGTCGGCAGCGCGGTGACGCTGCAATTCGACGTCGACCCGGCTATCTGGCCGGTCATGGTCGACGTCGCCGAGTTCGAAACGGCGCTGGTCAATCTCGTCATCAACGCGCGCGACGCCATGACCGGCGGCGGCGTCATCACGATATCGGCGCACAACGTTGCGCCCGGCGGCGAGGCTGGCACCGGCGGATATGTCGCGATCTCGGTGCAGGACACCGGCACAGGTATCGCGCCCGATGTCCTCGGCAAGATCTTCGATCCCTTCTTCACCACCAAGCCGATCGGCAAGGGCACCGGTTTGGGACTGTCGCAGGTTCATGGCTTCGCGCATCAGGCCGGTGGAACGGTCAAGGTGGCGAGCGAACTCGGCAAGGGCACCAGGATCACGATCCTGCTGCCGCGAAAGGAAACCGCTGTCACGGCCGAGGACACCAATGCGGTGGATATCGGCGGCAGCGGCACCGTGCTGCTGGTCGAGGACAATCCGGAGGTCGCATCCGTCAGCGCCAGCCTGCTCGAACAGCTCGGCTACACTGTCCGCCGGGTGGCGAATGCCGAAGCGGCCTTGCGCGAAATCGAGCTCGACGGAATCGACCTCGTCTTCTCCGACATCGTGATGCCCGGCAAAATGGATGGTCTCGGCCTGGCGCGCCACCTGAGGGCCACCAGGCCCGGACTGCCGATCCTGCTGGCCAGCGGCTACAGCGATGCCGCGCTGAACGTGCGCGGCGATTTTCCCATTCTGCGCAAGCCCTACGAAATCCACGAACTCAGCCAGGCGATCGCGAAACTACCGCGGTGACGGAACTAGCCCGGCGCCCAGCCGTCGCTCATGCCCTCCTCACAAGATCGCCTCGAACGCGCTGCGCAGCGTTTCGTGCCGGAACACGAAGCCGTTGCTCAGCGCCTTGTTCGGCAGCACGCGCTGGCCGCCCAACAGCAATTCATTGGCGAAGTCGCCGCCCACGCGGCGCAGCAGCGCGTCGGGAATCCGGAAGATCGCGGGCCGGTGCAGCCGGCGGCCCAATTCCTCGGTGAACTTTGTATTGGTCACGGGGATCGGCGCGGTGGCGTTGATCGGCCCGGCCATTTCAGGCTTTGCAATCACGTGGGCGATCAGGCGGATCAGATCGTCGCGCTCGATCCAGGACATCCACTGCCTGCCTGAGCCCAGCGGCCCGCCGAGGCCGAATTCGAACGGCGTCAGCATTCGCGTGATGAAGCCGCCATCGGTGCCGATCACGAGGCCGATCCGCAGACAGACCACGCGCACGCCATGCTGTTCCGCCGGACGCGCCGCGTTCTCCCAGGCGTCGCAGAGTTCGTGGCTGAAGCAAGCATGGGACTTGGCTGATTCCGTCAGCACCTGGTCCTGCCAGAGCCCGTACCAGCCGATCGCGGAGCCGGAGACCAGCACCGACGGCTTGTGTTCGAGCCGCGCGATCAGGGCGACGACGTCGCCGGTCATGTCGATGCGCGAGCCCAAAATCCTGCGGCGCTTGGCTTCGGTCCAGAGCCCGTTGCCGATCGGCTCGCCTGCGAGATTCACGATCGCGTCGATGTGCGTGTTGTCGGGGAGTTGATCGAGGCTCGTGATCAACGTGATCGGCGGCGGCAACATGCCGGCTTTCGCAGGGTTGCGCACCAGCGCGATGACCTGATGGCCTGCGCCGCTCAGGCCTGCCACCAGTCGGCTGCCGATAAAGCCGGTGGCGCCGGTCACCAGCACGGTCTGCCGCGCAGGCAGTTTTTCGACCAGGCTCGCCGCGGGCGCGCTGGTCATGCGCGAAAGACGCTTTGATGCTGTGAAATCGCGCAGGCCGCACAGCGCAGCGCCAACGGCTGCGGCACCCGCGATCAGGCTGAGCCAACCCGTGTAAGCCGATTTGACGCCGGTCGGCTGTCCTGCCCAACCGATCAGGACCGGCAGCAGCAGCACCAGGATGGCGCCGTAGTTGATCGCGAGCAGCGTGTGATTGATGCGCTCACTGGCCGGCAATTTCCGGCTGATGTCCTCCTCGACGAAATCCATCAGCGTGATGACGATTTCCGCTGCCAGCACCGCGATGATCAGCATCGCAAGAATGCCGTGCACCTCCAGCCAGCCCAGCACCAGGAACAATAGCGCATAGAGCATATTGCGAACGCCGTGGAGCTTAAGCTCGTAGCGCTGCGAGGGGCGCCATGCGAGCCGTTCCGTCAGTTCATGGTGATAGAATGTGTCGAACACGCCCATCACGACCTGAATGGCGATCAGGGTCCAAAGCAGCGACGTCATGATGCGGCCTCCCGGAACACGGCGGATTGACGAATGAGTTTGCCGAAGCGCGGATGAACGATCTCCATCGTGAAGCGGAACGTACCGCCGCCGAGATCGGAATGGGTTACGGCGAGATCGCCGGGCGTGAGCCGTGGCGGCAGCGGCAATCTCAACGGCCCGATCTGCAGGGAATAGCCGACGCTGCGAAACACCAGCGCTTCGTGCTCGACCGATATCCGCAACGCCATGCTGACGCCGTAGCCGACATATTCCTCCAGGCCGGTCGGGCCGGCAAAGCGCTTGGCGGAATGGATCACTTGCGGAAATCCGTTGCTGCGCGCGCTGATGCGGGTCCAGATCTGGCCGCCGCTCGCCGCATCCTCGGTCACCGTCACGACCATCGGGACACCGGTTTCGGCGCCCGTCGGCAACGGCCCGCCGATGATCCGCGCAAGCTGCGCCAGCCACCAGCCGAAGCGGCTGAAGCTCACCTCCTCGATTGTGCCGACATAGACCACGGTCTCGCCCTCGGCGAAGCGCTTGGAGAAGCGCCGCCAGATCGCCAGCGGCAGACGGCCCCACTCCTCGTCGGGCAGCAGGTCGTGAAAGCGGTGGTCGTCGAGCAGGATGGTGTTCGAGGCGGGCGTTGCGGAAAACCTTGGTAGTCTTGTGGACGCCATCACACGCTCCTGCTCGACCCCTCTGCCCCTATCTGGATTTGCCTGCGGGCAAGAAGCTGACGATCTTCTCGCCAAGCTTGATCAGCGCAACCAGCCTCGGCCGCGGCACCTTGAGCATCTGCATGTACCAGCGGTCGACCAGCTCCGTGAAAGCCAGCATTTCCTTCAGCCGCTTGGCCGCGACCGGGCTGATGGTCGGATCGTCAGCCGCGTCGGAGACGCAGGCGCGCAGCGCATCGACCGCGGGGTCGATCTCGCGCTCCTTGCGGCGGGCGGCGATCCGTGCCGCGACTTCCCAGATGTCGGTCTCCGCCTCGAAATGATCGCGGCGGTCGCCGAGGATCGGCACCCGCCGGATCAGGTTCCAGGCCAGCAGTTCCTTGATGGAATTGGAAACGTTGGACCGCGCCATGCCGAGCGTCTCGGCGATATCCTCCGCCGTCATCGGCGCCTCGGCGAGGTAAAGCAGGCCGTGGATCTGGCTGACGGAGCGGTTGACGCCCCACTCGTCCCCCATGTCACCCCAGTGCAGGATGAACCGCTCGACGACGGCGGGGAGTTTCTTTTTGTCGGTTGTTTCTGTCATGACAGAAATATCTGACGGAACTGAGCGGATGTCAAGCCCCGCGCGGGCCCGCCTATCGCGGTTTGGGCCGCGCTCGGCGCAACCGCCGCGCAGTCCACCCTGGCCGGGTTCCCATGATGGAACCCGGGTCGATACCGTGTTCCGTTGCTTTCCCGGTCGATCCGTTAACCGCTCAGTACCGGTCGCGTCTTAGATTCTCCTCGCGCGTAGCCGGCAACGAGGTCTGACGCGGTCATCAAGGCAAGGAATGCCCCATCGAAATCCCCCAGACCCGGGCGGGCCGCTGCGGCGGATAACATCGACGTCCCTGGTCATCACCTTTGCGCTTGTCATGACCGCCTGTGTCCTGGGCGTCATGGCCTGGAAGGCGCTCGACGCCAAGAAGGCGGCACTGGCGAGCGGCAGCTCCGACATCCAGAACCTCGTCCATTCGCTTTCCGAGCATGCCTCGCACACCATTCAGGCGGTCGACATCGCGATGGCCGGAATGGTGGACTTGCTGAAATACAGAGATCCTGAGCCGGACCGGTTCAACAAGTACCTGGCCGAAACGGCGAAAACGCTGCCCCAATTGCGCGGGATCGGCGTCGCCGATGCCAAGGGCCACTGGAGCTATTCATCGCTTCCGGAAACACCGCGTTATAACGTTTCGGACCGAAGCTATTTTGCCCACCATCGCGACACCGTGGACAAGGCGCTTCGGATCAGCGAGCCGTCGCAGTCACGTCTGGACGATCAATCCTCGATCGTTCTTTCCAGGCGCATCACCAGGCTCGACGGCAATTTCGGCGGCGTCGTCGTAGCTGCGATCGACAAGGATTACTTCAACGGCTTCTACCGCACGCTCCATATCGGCACGGACGGCGGCATCACCCTGATCCGGAATGACGGCATCCTTCTGACCCGCTGGCCGCTGTCGGACATGGGTACGGACCTTTCCAGGACCAGCCTGTTCACAAAGCATCTCAAGGTGAGCCCTGTCGGATATTACAAGATCATCTCGCCGTTCGACGGCATCGCGAAATATTTCGGTTATGAGGCAACGCCGCAATACCCCATGGTAGTCACCATCGCGATGTCGGAAGACTGGCTGCTCTCCGGCTGGTGGAAGGGATTGCGCACCGACGCCATCGTCGCTGGCGTGCTGCTGTGCATGATCCTGATGCTGGCGGCACTGCTTGCCCTGCAGTTCCGCTTCCGCAACAAGATCGAGCGCGCGCTGCGCGAACGCGAGGCGCATTATCGATTGCTGGCAAACAACATCGCCGACATCATCATCCTGATCGATGCCCGCAGCCTGTTGCGCTACGTTTCGCGGTCGGCCGAGCCGGTGCTGGGATTGCGCCCGAAGGATCTTCTCGGCAAATCATGCTTCGATCTGGTGCATCCCGACGACAGGGAGAGCGTCAAATCGGCGACCGCGCGGATCAACGGCCTCGACAGCGTCAGCACCGTCGTGTTTCGACACTATCGCGGCGACGGCACGCTGGCGTGGGTGGAAAGCAAGTTCAAGCTGGCGTCGGAAACCAGCGACCCCGCACGGGCGGAATTTCTCTGCGTCATCCGCGATGTGACCGAGCGCAAGCGGATGGAGGATGAGTTGACCCAGCTCAACCGCCGCCTCACCCAGCTCGCCGCGACCGACGGACTGACCGGGCTCACCAACCGCCGCACCTTCGACGGCTTCCTGCGGCGCGAATACGAAGCCTGCGAAGAAATTTCAGTGCTGCTGTTCGATATCGACAATTTCAAGGACTACAACGACACCTACGGGCACCAGGCCGGCGACCGTTGCCTGCAGGCGGTTGCGAAAGCCATCGGCGATGCGACCGCCATTACGTCGGGCCTGTCCGCGCGCTATGGCGGCGAGGAATTCGCCGTCGTGCTGCCGAATACGATGGAAGACGCCGCCCTGAGGGTCGCCGAAGCCATCCGGCTGACGGTTCGGGCTCTGGGCATCCCGAACACGGCCTCGAGCCGCGGATACGTCACCATCAGCGCGGGCGTCGCCGCCAGGAACCGCTCGACGCTCGACGAGGCCGCGTTGGTGGGAGAAGCCGACGCCGCGCTCTATGAGGCCAAGCGTCTGGGCCGCAATCGCAGCATCGTGTATTCCTCCCTCGACCTGCAATATGTCGAGAGCGCCTCCATTCAGCACGATGGCGAGTTCGCGCCGGATGAACGGACGCATTAGCGCGAGGTTTCGCGCGAGCGCGACGGCATCTTCCTGCGGATGACGTAGTATGGATCAAACGCTTACATTTCGCTGGCGAAGCGTGTGCAACGTAATTTCCGGCGGACAGTTTAAGCGAACGGGCAATAGGCTCGTTCCGGCACCAACTGATGTGTAACCGACCATTCTACCGTGATGCCACGCGCCCGCCCCCATCGAGCGCGGTAAGCGAGCCTCCAACTTGATTGGAATTCCGCCGGGAAGGCAGAGCTGTCCACCGTGGGTATGTCCGCTGAGCATTAAATTGAATCCGGCTTTGGCCGCTTCGCTATAGACCTCGGGCGTGTGAGACAGCAAAATGGAAAATGCGTCGCTTGGAATTCGCTTCGCCGCCTTCTCAATGTCGTCGGTCCGGTAGAAATGCGCATCGTCGATGCCTGCTAGATAGATCTGACTATTTTTGCGCGAAATTGTTTCGCACTCATTGAAGAGCATCCGGATCCCCATCTCTTCCAGCGCGGGCACCATGTATATGCTGTCGTGATTGCCAAGCACTCCGTACATCGGCCCTCTTATCCGGGCCCTCAGCTCATGGATGCTCTTGAGGCTCGCGCCGAATGGTCCATAGGTTTTTCCGCGATAATCTCCCGTCAATACGCAAATGTCGTATTTGAGGTCGCCGACAATGCCGATGAGGCGCTGCATCGCTCCCTCGCTTATATCTGCGTGCAGGTCACTGAGATGAAGAATTGTGAAATTTGCAAATGCCGGAGGAAGGCTCTCAAATTCAAGCAGATTTGTCCTAATGGCGATCTGATCGGCGTTGTGACGCGCGCGGTTGTACAGTCCCATCAGCTTCAGCGCGCTGCCAATGATCCAGGGCGCCCTGTACCAATTTTCGAGATTGAAGAGAATCAATCCCTGGCCAAAAATTTGAGCCTCATGTTCAGTCTCAACTTTCAGCCGCCGTTCCACATGTTCGGCGCCGATCCGATCCACAACGCTTTGTAAGGCCAATATTGTCACAGTTGGTAATTGAACCTCGCCCTCGAGCGACTGTCAAAGTGACATAGCCGACCGCGATCGGTGGTCAAGCCTGTCCAGATAGCCAGCATTTTGGAGGTCTTATTTTGACGACATGTCAACTGGCTGCACCTGCGCCTGCTTTCGGGGGGTAAAGCTGAAAGCAGCGTCGGGCGCATCATCTCCGAGTTTATGAGTACACGCTCCAGCGCCTCCCATTCCTATCGAGCGCCGGGCCGCCACGAGAGGTCGTCAGACAACACATAGATCGTAATCGCGGCGAGGCACATCAATACTCCGACCCAGAACATCGGCGAATGATGGATCCGTCTCCAGTCGCGTGCAGGGTGTTGCGGCTTCATTCAGCTCACCTCGTGAGTGCGCACCAGCCATATCACGGCGCTCAGATCGTCGGCAGCACCGAGAACCGCTCCCCTGCCCGCCGCAGCTTCAGCATGTCGGGACCAGCGGCTTCGTCCTGCAGCGCCTCCACCCGCGCCGATGACGGCCCACGCCGGCATGCCGCGATCATGGTCGTCACCACAGCCTCGGGCCCCGCAAAGAGCGCCTCGACGCTGCCATCGCGCCGATTGCGTACCCAGCCTTCGAGATCATGTGCCACCGCCCGGTGCTCGACCCAGGCGCGGTAGCCGACGCCCTGCACCCGGCCTCTGATCATGACATGACGGATTGCATCGCTCATGGCTTTTTCAATCCGAGAAATGCGCCACTGCGCGCTTTCACATCCGCTTCGCGCATCGCCCTGCCGGTCAGTTCGAACGACGCCAGACCTTTCAAGTTCTTCGGCAAGGCTCCCTCACGCAAGGCCTTCAGCGTTTCATAGACCGCTTGCGTGGCGGCGGCGAACGGCGCGTGGCCCTGCAATGCGATCCGAACGCGCTGACCGGCGAGATAATCGAGCGCGGTCATGTCCTCGGGCGCGCCACCGAGCACGATCGGCAGGCGGGTTGCGGCGGAAATGGCTTCGAGCTCGCCTCGGTTCCTGATGCCGGTGAAGAACAGCGCATCGACGCCGCTGGCTTCATACGCTTTCGCACGCACGATCGCGTCGTCGAGACCGGTGACGGATACGGCGCCGGTGCGGCCCATCACGACCAGCGAGGGGTCGCTGCGGCCGTCGAGCGCGGCCTTCATCTTGCCGACGCCCTCCTCCAGCGAGATCAGTTGCGTGCCCGACTGCCCGAACGGTTGCGGCAGCAGCGTATCCTCGATCGTCAGGCCGGCAGCGCCGGCGGTTTCGAGTTCCTGCACGGTGCGTCGGACATTGAGCGCATTGCCATAGCCGTGGTCGGCATCGACCAGCACCGGCAATGTCGAGGCGCGCGACATCCGGCGCATCTGCTCGGCGAGCTCCGTCAACGTGATCAGCGCAATGTCGGGATCGCCGAGCACGACCAGCGAGGCCACCGAGCCGCCGAACATGCCGAGCTCGAAACCGAGGTCTTCTGCAATACGGATCGAGGTCGCGTCATAGATCGACCCCGGCCGTACGCAGGTGGAGCCGTTGAGAATGGAACGCAGTCTCTCTCGACGTTGATGGAAAGCCACAGGAAGGACTCCCTCTTTCGTCATTGCCTTGCACAAACGCAAAGCGTTTGTGCAAGGGAGCGTAGCGACGAAGCAATCCAGCTTCTTTGCGCGGCTATGGATTGCTTCGCTGCGCTCGCAATGACGGGATTTACCTCTACGCAAACTCCAATATCAGCGCGTCCACCGCCAGCGTGGCGCCGGCCGCGGCGTGGATCTTCTTCACGGTGCCGTCGCGCTCGGCGCGCAGCACGTTCTGCATCTTCATCGCCTCGACCACGGCCAACGTCTCGCCGAACTTGACCTCCTGCCCTTCGCTCACGGCAATCGACACCACGAGTCCCGGCATCGGGCACAGCAGCTTCTTGCCGGTATCGGCGGCGGAATTCACCGGCATCAGCCGCGCGGCCGCGGCCTCGCTCTCGGTGAAGACGTTGACCGCAACTTCAACGCCCTGGTGCGCAAGGCGGATGCCGTTCGGGATCGCACGCACCTGCATCGCCACCGGATGGCCGTCGATGGTGCCGTGCCAGACTGGTTCTCCCGGCGTCCAGTGTGAGACCAGATTATGCGGATTGCCGGGCAAACCATCGGCGCCGATGAAACGCACGGCGATACCGTCGGCCTCGCGCGCCACGTCGAGAGCGATTTCGTCGCGACCCAGCCACACCGCGCGGCGGCGCTCGCGCTGCACGAGGCGCCCGCTCATCTGGCCGGAGATCTGCCGCTTGCGCTCGCCGAGCACGTGATCGATCGCGGCTCCCACGGCGGCGAGCCGCCGCGCGATCTCGCCTTCCGGTGGACGCGCCGAAAACCCTTTCGGGAATTCCTCTGCGATGAACCCGGTGGAAAGCTTGCCCTCGCGCCAGCGCGGATGGCTCATCAATGCCGACAGGAACGGAATGTTGTGACGGATACCGTCGACATAAAATGCATCGAGCGCGGTCGACTGTGCCTCGATGGCGGCCGCCCGCGACGGCGCATGGGTCACGAGCTTGGCAATCATCGGATCGTAATGGATCGAAATCTCACCGCCCTCCTGCACGCCGGTGTCGTTGCGGATGGTGATGCCATCCTGACTCGCCTCAGTGGGCGGGCGGTACTTCACCAGCCGCCCAATGGAGGGGAGGAAATTGCGGAACGGATCCTCGGCATAGACGCGGGATTCCACCGCCCAACCGGTCAGCAGCACGTCCTTCTGCGCAATCGCCAGCTTCTCGCCGGCAGCAACGCGGATCATCTGCTCGACGAGGTCGATGCCGGTGACCAGTTCGGTGACGGGATGTTCGACCTGCAGGCGCGTATTCATCTCCAGGAAGTAGAAGCTCTTGTCCTGACCGGCGACGAATTCGACCGTGCCTGCGGAATCGTAGTTGACAGCTTTTGCCAGCGACACCGCCTGCTCGCCCATCTTGCGGCGGGTGGTCTCGTCGAGCAACGGCGAAGGCGCCTCCTCGATGACCTTCTGGTTGCGGCGCTGGATCGAACATTCGCGCTCGCCGAGATGGATCACGTTGCCATGCTTGTCGCCCAGCACCTGGATTTCGATGTGGCGGGGATCGACGATGAATTTTTCGATGAAGACGCGGTCGTCGCCGAACGAGGATTTCGCTTCGGCTTTCGCGAGGTTGAAGCCTTCGGCGACTTCCTTCCGCGAATGCGCGATCCGCATGCCCTTGCCGCCGCCGCCGGCGGAGGCCTTGATCATCACGGGATAGCCGATCTCGTCGGCGATCTTCACCGCGTGCTTTTCGTCCTCGATGACGCCGAGATGTCCCGGCACCGTCGATACCTTTGCCTTGGCGGCGGCCTTCTTGGATTCGATCTTGTCGCCCATCGCGGCGATGGCGCCCGGATTGGGACCGATGAAGACGATGCCCGCCTTGGCAAGCTCGCGCGGAAACGCTTCGCGTTCAGAAAGGAAGCCGTAGCCGGGGTGCACGGCCTCCGCGCCGGTCTTGCGGCAGGCCTCGACAATCCTGTCGATCCGCAGATAGCTCTCGGCGGCGGGCGGCGGGCCGATCAGCACCGCGTGGTCGGCCATTTCGACATGAAGCGCATCGCGGTCGGCCTCGGAATACACGGCTACCGTCTCGATCCCCATCCGGCGCGCAGTCTTGATGACCCGGCAGGCGATCTCGCCGCGATTTGCGATCAGAATTCTCTTGAACATGTTCTTCTTGCTTGAGCTTTGGGCGGGATCCTCACCCGCAATGTGACATGCGGGGACGCGGGCAACAAACCCGTCGTACAGCAAAAATCAATGGAGGCAACGGTCTCGTATCAGCCTCGCCGCACCGGCCGGCGGTAATTCACCCGGAATAGGCGTTGAACCGGCCTCGCGCATAGGCGCGGGACACCGCCTTCATCAGTTCGCCGACCTCGGACTCCAGATATTCATTGGCCACGATCAGCGCGCGGACCGTCGCCCTCATGTCGCCGCCGCAGGCTGAAATCGCTTGATCCACCGCGGTTTCCAGCCCGTCGTCCTCTTCGAATTTCGGCTGTGAAGAGGACGACATGGCAAATATTCCGTGTTGAGCGACACCGTCCATGTTCCTCTTTTGTTCACATGAAGTCAATGGGCCGTTCGGCGCGTGGCCGCAACGGCGCTGACGGTTTTCCCCAACCTGCTTTCATGCGCGATTAGCGCCAGCGCCTTGGTTCAATCACTTCACCTTATGCTAGAAAGCGCTCGCGGGTGTGGAAGTGATTTGAAATGAAACAGATGCGGTCACGAATTTTTCTGGTTGCGGTGTTGCTATCGATCGTACTTCCGGCCAGCCAGAGTTCGGCTGCCACCGCCATCGTCCGGGATGGCAGCACGCTTCAGCTTGGCAATGTCACCTACCGGCTCGACGGCATCGAGGTCCCAACCGTCGACCAGTTCTGCATCGACGAGCATGCTGACGTGTGGACCTGTGGGATCGAGGCGCGCGGTCAACTGAGCAAGCTAATCGAGGGCAAGCAGGTCCGCTGCGACGATCTCGGTCCCGATCCCTCCTACAAGAAACGGCACATTGGCGTGTGCAAGGTCGAGGGCGAGACCACAAGTCTCAGCCAGTTGCTGGTCCGCAACGGCTTTGCCTTGAATGTCGAAGCCTCCGCCAGCGGGCGCTTCAACATAGATGAGGCCCGCGCCAAAGACGACCGCCAGGGACTCTGGAAAGGCTGCTTCGTCGCGCCGCACGAGTTCCGCGCCGGCAAGAAGGACGGTCCCCTGCTCGGCGCCGCGTGCCGCGCCGATCGCGACCGCGAAATCCGCGAAGCCTTGTTCCCCGAAGATCTCGTGATGCCGGCGGGCTGCAACATCAAGGGCAAATACGCGGTCCGCGCGCGCGTCACCGGGAACCTCGGCATCTATCATCTGCAGGCGTGCCGCTCCTATCCGGGCCTGACCAAGCCGGATCGCTGGTTTTGTTCCGAGGAAGACGCGCAAGCCGCCGGGTTCCGCAGGGCCTATAACTGCCGGTCAACCACCAAGAGCAAATGAGGCTGGCAAAGCCGCCGCTTCCTGTGTGAAGGTGCCAGCAGAGGTTGCCGGCACGCATGACCCCTTCCAATACTTCGAATGTCTTGCCTGAAGCTGCCGCCGAACGCTTGCGGCGACATCTGCAGGAAATCGCGAGCGAGCGCGACAGGGCTCATCGCGCCTTGCAGGAACGCGAAGCAGAGCTGGCGCGGATCCAGCGCATCGCCGGTGTCGGCGGTCTCGAAATCGATTTTCGTGGCGGCGTCAGGAACCGCCGCTCCCCCGAATATCTCCTGGTTCACGGCTTGCCGCCCGAGGCGGCTAACGAGACCTACGAGGAATGGGTCAGCCGAATCCATCCCGAGGACCGCGAGCGAACGGTCCAGCATCTGTTCGGCGTACTGAAGAGCGAGAGCGAGGACTATTCGGCCGAATACCGCATCGTCCGGCCGAATGACGGTACGACCCGCTGGATCCGCGTCGTCGCCAAGATCGAGCGCGACCGCGACGGCCGCGCGCTGCGGCTGGTCGGCGCCGATTGCGACGTCACCGCTCAGATGCTGGCGCAGGCCACCTTGCGCGAAAGCGAGGAGCGCTTCCGCCTGATCGCCGACAGCGCGCCGGTGCCGGTCTGGGTCACCAAGCTCGACCGCACGCGTTCCTTCGCCAACCAGGCCTATCTCGATTTCCTCGGGCTGCCGTTCGAGGAAGCCATCGTGTTCGACTGGCGCAAGCGGCTGCATCCGGACGACCAACAGCGCGTCGTGCAGGAATCGATCGCGGGCGAGGCCTCGCTCAAGCCGTTCGTGCTGGAGGCCCGCTACCAGCGCGCCGACGGCGAATGGCGGTGGCTGCGCTCCGAATCCCAGCCGCGCTGGGATGCGACCGGCAAGCATATCGGCTTCATCGGCGTCGCCCACGACATCACCTCAGCCAAGCAGGCCGAGCACGATCTGCGCCGGCTGAACGAAATCCTCGAATTGCGGATCACCGAACGGACGGCGCAGCTCGAATCCAGCGAAGCCCAGATGCGCGCGATCTTCGAGACCAGCCACCAGTATCAGGGGCTGCTCAACGCGCACGGCGACGTTTTGCATTCGAACAGTACCTCGCTCGCCGGCATCGGCGCAAATGCCAGCGAGGTGATCGGCAAGCCGTTCTGGGAAACGCCGTGGTTTGCCGGAACCGAAGGCATGCGGGACGCCATCCGCGACGCCTTCATCGCCGTGATGCGGGGCGAAGAAATCCAGACCGAGATGCGGCTGCAGCTGCCAATCGGCGAGCGCTATTTCGACTTTGCGATGCGCCCGCTGCGCGATCAGCACGGCGCGATCATCGGCGCAGTGCCGGAGGCGATCGACGTTACCGAGCGCCGCCAGGGCGAGGAAGCGCTGCGCCAGTCGCAGAAGATGGAGGCGGTCGGACAATTGACCGGCGGCGTAGCGCACGATTTCAACAATCTGTTGACCATCATCCGCTCTGCGACCGACTTCCTGCGCCGCCGCGAACTGCCGGAAGAGCGGCGCCGGCGCTACATCGACGCGATTGCCGAGACGGTGGAGCGCGCCTCCAAGCTGACCGGACAATTGCTGGCGTTCGCCCGCAGGCAGCCCTTGAAGCCGCAGGTGTTCAATGTCGGCACCCAGGTCGAGGCGGTGGCGCAACTGATCCGCCCGCTGGTCGGCGCCCGGATCAGGATCGACGTCGACATTGCCGATCTCAACTGTTTCGCGATTGCCGATATCGCGCAATTCGAAACGGCGCTGATGAATCTCGCCGTCAACAGCCGCGATGCCATGAACAGCGAGGGCCGGCTGACCATCCGTGTTCGCAAGGTGGATGCCATTCCGCCGCTCCGCGCCCAGCCCGCACGTGGCGGCGATTTCGTCGCCATCACCGTGACCGACACCGGCACCGGCATCGAGCCCACCCTGCTCGAGACGATCTTCGAGCCGTTCTTCACCACCAAGGAAGTCGGCAAGGGCACCGGCCTCGGCCTCAGCCAGGCGTTCGGCTTTGCCAAGCAATCCGACGGCGACATCGCGGTCGCGAGCGAGCCCGGCCGGGGCGCGACGTTCACGATCTACCTGCCGCAGGCCGCAGTGCCGGCCGATGCCGTCGAGGCCGCCGCGACCGCCACCGAACCCGCCGCGCGCGGCCGCGGCTACCGCGTCCTCGTGGTCGAGGACAATGACGACGTCGGCCAGTTCTCCACTGAACTGTTGGAAGATCTCGGATACACCGTCCGCCGCGTTGCCAGCGCGGATGCTGCGCTGGCGATCCTTGCCGAGGACGAATTCTCCGCCGACCTGGTGTTTTCCGACGTCATCATGCCCGGGATGAACGGCGTCGAGCTCGCCGGCATCGTGCGCGAGCGCTATCCCGGTCTGCCCGTGGTGCTGACCAGCGGCTACAGCAACGTGCTGGCGGAGAATGCCCACCGCGGCTTTGAGCTGATCCAGAAGCCCTATTCGGTGGAATTGCTGTCGCGAATTCTCAGAAAGGCGATTTCCGAGGCGCAGCCGCAGCCGGGCTGAAGCAACCTGGTCTCCGGCCTCACGCTGCGGCCTCGACGCCGGCCTTCCTCGATGCCAGCAGCGCGCGGATCTCCTGCGCCGGACGCGCCGCGCTGAACAGAAAGCCCTGCATCTGCGTGCATCCGAGATTCTGCACGGTCTCGCGCTGCTGCACCGTCTCGACGCCTTCCGCCGTGGTGACCATGTTGCGGTCGGCGGCGATGCTCACCACCGCGCGGATGATCGAGGCCGACGAGGAACTGCGCGTCACTTCCTTGACGAAGGACCTGTCGATCTTGATCTTGTCGAACGGAAAACGCTGCAGATATTGCAGCGAGGAATAACCGGTTCCGAAATCGTCGAGCGCGATGTGAATGCCGAGCGCGCGGAGCTGGTTCAGCGTCGCCAGCGCCGCGTCGTCGTCCGCGATCAGGACGGCTTCGGTGATCTCCAGCTCCAGCCGGCGCGGGTCGAGCCCGGTCTCGGTGAGCGCTGCCGCCACTTTCAGCGACAGCGTTTCCGATCGGAACTGAATCGGCGAGACGTTGACAGCGATGCGGACGTGGTTGGGCCAGGTCGCTGCTTCCGCACAGGCGGTGCGCAACACCCACTGCCCGATCTCCTCGATCAGGCCGGTTTCCTCGGCGACCGGCACGAAGTCGGCCGGAGAGACCATGCCGCGCACCGGATGCCGCCAGCGCAACAGCGCCTCGCAGCCGGTGACACGGTCGCTACGCAGATCGACCTGCGGCTGATAGTGCAGCTCGAAGCTGCCCTGCGCCAGCGCCGCGCGCAAATCTGCCTCCAGCTCGCGGCGATAATTGGCTTGCTGCTCCATGGCGGGATCGAAGAAGCGATAGGTTCTGCGGCCGGCCGCCTTCGCCGCATACATCGCGAGATCGGCGTTCTTCAAGAGATCGAACAGGTCCGAGCCGTCGCGCGGCGCGACAGCGATGCCGATGCTGGCATCGCTGGCAAGCTGGTGGCCATCGCAGTCGAACGGGGTGCGCAGCGCCTGATAGATCCGCGCGAGCAACGCGTGGACATCCTCGGCGCTCTCGATGCCGTGCTGAAGGATGGCGAATTCATCCCCGCCGAGGCGGGCGATGAAATCTTCAGGTCCCACCGACTGGCGCAACCGCTCCGCCACGCCCTTCAGGAACTCGTCGCCGATCAGATGTCCCAGCGTGTCGTTGATGCGCTTGAACTCGTCGATGTCGATATAGAGGATCGCGAATTCGTGCCCCTCGGTTTCCAGCAGCAACCCTTCCGCATGGCGCTGGAACAGCGAGCGGTTCGGCAGATTGGTCAGCGCGTCGTAATGGGCGAGATGTTCGATCCGGGCCTGGTCGCGCCGCCCTTCGGTGACGTCTTCCAATGTCGTGGCCCAGCCGCCGTCCGGCGAGCGCTTGAAGATCAGCCGGATCGTGCGCCCATCCGGCGTCGAGGTTATCGTGTCCTGCACGAGGCTGCCATTGGGATCGAGAAACCGGGCACAATAGGCGTCGACGTCGCCGACAAAGGAGCCGCGCTCGTAACGGTGCCGGATCAGATCGCGCAGATGACAGCCGGGTTTGACCACGTCGGGCGAGAGCCCGAACATGTCGATATATCGCCGGTTGCAGATCACCAGACGGCCTGAGGCATCGAACAGCAGCAGGCCCTGCGTCATGTTGTTGATGGCGGTGTCGAGATGCTGGCTCTTCTCGGAGAGCTTGCGCTGCGCGGCGGCATGCTGGCCGCGTAGCTGGCGCACGACCAGGAAGACCATGCCGATCACGACGACGATCGCCAGCGCCGCTGCAAAAAATTGCAGCCTGGTCTGCGCCCGCCAGTCGGCGAGCGCGGTCTCGGTCCTGGTGGTCGCGACGATGAGGATCGGAAAGTGCGTCAGCGACCTGACCGCGCCGACCTTGTCTTCCGACAATCTCGCACTGGTGAAGCGTCCCGACATATTGCCGTCCACGGCCAGCGCGCGTCGAAACGCCTCGGTGCCGGCAACATTGAAGCCGATCAGGCCGTCGTCCTTGGGATAGCGGGCGATGATGGTGCCGTTGCTGTGAATCATCGAGATTGCGGTACCGCTGTTGAGCTCCAGCGATCCAACAAAGGCGTCGAAATGCGAAGGCTCGACACCGCGGCTGGCGAAGCCGATGATCTCGCCGTTCCGGCCAACGATCCTGCGCGCAAACAGCGTGGTCCAGTTCTTCGTCACCTTGCTGACGACCGGCTCGACGATCACGTCGGACGTCGGTCTCCCGGACGTGAACTCCTTGAAGTACTGGCGGTCGGCGATGCTGAGGTCCGGCACCGGCCACATCTCAGAGGAATTGATCAGCCACCCCTTGGCGTTCCACAGGTTCAGTGCGCCGACATGCGGCAGCGCCGAAAGCTTGGAGCGGAGCATCTCGTGCGCGCTTAAGCTCGACATGCTCTGTTCGAATTCGTCAGACGTATCGACCCCATCGGCCTGCATGCCGGCGACGACGTCCTCGTGTACGTGTTGGAGATAGCTCAGTTGCTGGTCGAAATGCCGCGACAGCAGCAGCGCGCTGTTGTTGAGTTCGCGTTCGGCGACTTCCAGCGCCCGCTCGCGGTATTGCATGGCGAAATAGCCGGTGCCGAGCATGATCGCGATCACAAGCACCGCCGCACTCAGGATCAGCCACTGGATTGCACCCAGCCGGATCCGCCACGGCAGGCTGCTACCGAACAGCGGCCGGCTCTCCGCGATGATTTCTTGCGATGAATTGTTCAGCATTTTTGCTGCCCCCACAGGCGCTTGTTGTAGGGAACACAAGCCAAAAGGGCGTTAGCAAAATGAGTTATCGCGAGGTTAAAGCGGCGGCGGAATCAGGCAGTTTCCGCCATCTCCTCTTCCTTGAGACTGCACTCGATCAGTGCGCCGTCGATCGTGAACTTCGAAAACAGCGCGCCCGGTGTCGAAGCCTGCAGCGCCGCGAAGTACTGCGAATCTCCCGGGCTCTTCAGAAAGAAGCGGATATGGCTTGCCGACATCGTATCCCTCGACAGCCACACGATGCCGGAGAACAGCGCCACCATCATCTGGGCGTATTGGCCGGCGTCTGCGATCCCCAGCTCATAGACCGGCGACACTACGATAAAGCGCGCCCGCAGGATCGGTGACGGGAATTTGCTCATCATCAGGCGGCTGACCTGGCAGGCCGCATGAATCCGCTCGCCATCGGAAAGGCAGTACAGGCTGGGGTGGTCGCCTTCCTTGGTCAGGCCGTCATAGGCCGTAAAGCTGCCCGTCGAAAAGGTCGAAAAATCCTCGCCGACGCTTTCAGCGTCCTTCTTCCACTGGCCCTTGATCGACCGCCAGGACCTGTCCGGCTCTTTCATCGGCAGAAGGCGCATGACTAACCAGAGGTTAATGCAAAAGTTGATGCCGGCATTTTACGGACAGCGGCTAAACGTTTGCTTACGCTGGCGCCGGCCGCGCAAATATTTGTTCGACCTCGTAAAACTACTACCCTGGCAGGCGTTTGCCGTGGCGATTTAGCTGCGCGCCGCGTTCGAAAAGCACCACGACGAGACCGAGGGACACGATGACGTCCTCCATTGTTGGCGGGCAGACAACATTTGGATTGAACGAAATGGTTCCTAAACCGCGCGCGACGCCTCAGCCGTGCCCGGCCGCAAGATCGATCAGCGCAATCCCGAGGTCCGCCCGCTTCTTTCGTCGAAGCGTTGCCGGGACTTCGGTCAAGACCACTTCGAGCGTCGGCCTCACCGTGCCTGCCAGCAGGTGGCCGCCGCGGGTCGAGCAGTCGGCGAGCCCGAGCACGATGTGGACATGAAGGCTGGGCTTGCCGTCATCGCCGACGGCTATGTCGCCGATCGCACTGAGCACCTCGCATTGCTCATTGACCTCAATCTTGCGGTAGCTCTTCGAAGCAATGTCGAACCAGCCGACGGTGGCCCGCTCGAAGGCGCCGATCGCCGTCAGCGACGCCGCTGATATCCCCGATTCATTGGCGAAGCGGGTGAGCGCTGCAAACGCCTCCTCGCCCGTGTCAAGAATGATGACGTGAACCTGCGCCTGCTCGTCGGCGCCGATGCGCTTGCTCTTCATGGATGACCTCGCAATTGCCGTTCAGCCCGCGATACGTCTGCAATTCGACGGTTGCGCCCGCCTACTCGAGCGGGTCACGCGGTACTCCCGGTCAATCGGCATCGACATGCATCGTTCCCTGAATCCGCCGGATTCGCACGGCGGATGCGACGATACGAACCGGTTTGGAACCGCGGCATGCGCGGACGGTTCACTAGGCGGAGGCCCTAATGGAGATCGAAAGCCGGCTGAAGACCGCACTTGATGAATCGAGGCTCCTGATCCTGGGAGCCCAGGTGCTGTTTGGATTTCAGTTCGAAGCTGTCTTTCAGGAGCGGTTTTCGGATATCTCCGAGGGAGGCCGCATGATCCATAACGCGGGACTTGTGCTGATGCTGATCAGCATCAGTCTGCTGATTGCTCCTTCGCTGTTTCATCAAATCATCTTCGGCGGAGAGAGCCTGCCGGGAGCCATAGCAACAGCGACGATGCTGGCCGGCGCCAGTCTGTTGCCGCTGACGGTCGGCCTGGGCATATCGGCCTTCGTGACGTTCGAGCTCCTGTTCGGTCGTACCTTCGGCATCGTTGCAGGCACGTCGTTCACGGCGATCGGGCTCGCTTTTCTCTACGGCCTCGGCTTCGCATTAAAACGAAATCGGACGAAACAGATGCCAGAAATGTCCAACGAGACCTCGCTGAAATCCAAGATCGAGCAAATGCTCACGGAGGCCCGGGTCATCATTCCGGGCGGGCAGGCCCTGCTCGGATTTCAACTGATCGCCACATTGACGAAGGCGTTCAACGAACTGCCGGACCTGTTCAAATATCTTCATTGTGCCGCACTATGCGCGGTAGCGCTGGCCGTCATCCTTTTGATGACGCCCGCCGCGGTTCACCGCCTCGGTTTTCAGGGCGAAGACGATCCGGAATTTTTCAACATTGGCTCTCGTCTTGTGATCGCCGCCTCGATACCCTTGGCCATTGGTATCTCCGGCGACGTCGCGGTGGTGTTTTTCAAGACGACCGGAAGCACGGCCATTGCCCTGAGCGCTGGGGCGATCGCACTGTTCGCTTTGCTCGCATTCTGGCTGGCATATCCGCTCTGGCACCGTACTCGCTACGCGGCCTGACAACGTCGCCGCTGGGGTGCGTCGACGCAAGAGATCATTCGCAAAAGCGAAGCCGCCTTGCGGCGGAACATGAAACCGGAACTGAAACCTCACATCCGTTTGAAATGACCGGATCACGATACCGGAACGGTGGCTATCGCTATTCGTTGGCTCCAAGTCACTGCAAGGCCACTACAACGGAGGCAACTTATGAACTTGAAGCTCCTGACAGCAGCGGCTGTTCTTTCCACTGCGGTCGCAGCGCCGGCACTGGCGCAGGATCCTCACGGACGGTCAGATGCCATCCGTCAACCGCAAACCCAAAGCCGCGTCTATCAAGACCGCGTCTACCATCGACACAGCGGATTCTGGCCGGGTGAAGTAGCCGCGGGCGTGGTTGGCGGTGTGATCGGAACGGCCGGCGCCATCGCCACCGCTCCATTCCGAAACGACGTCTACGCCTATAATGACGGCTACTATGGCCGCCGCTACTATGGCGGCTACAACAGCGGTTTCGTCTGTCAGCCTGGCACGACGTTCATAGGCCAGGACGGTCGACGTCACATCTGTCAGTAACGAGAACGTATGCGAGACGTAAACGTATGCGAGACTTAAGAGAGGCGGCACGGCCGCCTCTCTTGTCTGCGGAGCTAGATCCGTATCGGCAATCAGCTAGCTGACCCCGCGCGCTTGGGGACGGCCTCCCCCTTCTTTCGTTTCTTTCCCGGCGGATCGCCGCCTCGATCCACTCTGCTCACCCGCTGGGCGCGCTCCTTGTCGCGAGGCTGCTCTTGTCCGCGCTCATCGCGGACGATGCCCTGGTCATGGCGATCATCGTCATGGCGCTTGGCGGTCGATCCCGGCTCCGTCGCTTCGCGCTGCTGCTCCTTGGCTTCCTGCACCAGCCGCTCATCGCCGAGCATTTGCCCGATGATCTGTTTGGTCTGGGCTTCGGCCTTCTGTTGGAACTTGCTCATGGCTGGCCTCCTGGCAATGAGAACGGCGCCGGGGCTCCGATGTTTCCTCTGACGGCTCCGACCTTGACCACGCGGCTGCCATCCAGTCCCGCTCTCGAGGCCGGTTCCGCACAATGTAATGATCCCGCCGCAGCGCAAAACTAAACGGGCGCGACGACGGATCACCGGAACTGCTTCTTGTGGGGGAGAATGCGCTGCGTGCTCAACTTCCAGCGCGTCGGCACCCAGCGCTATTTCGATGCCGCCGGCTTCCCCAGCCGCACCCTCGGGCTGGAGGCGGAAGGCGGAAAACAGAAAAACGGCGGGGAAATAACCCCGCCGCGTGTATCTGACTATCCGATGAGCCATAGCCCCTTGTGGATATCGAATTTTACCAAACCTTCGTCGCGCATTTTCAGAAGCAGGGCCTGGCAGGCCTCCTCATTCGGAAGATTGGCACGCCTCATGACTTGGTAGGCCTTGAGCGGCTTCTCGCGGAGCGCGTTCAGGATATTCTCGCGATCTTTCAGCATGACTGGTCCTGCAATCCAAAACTGGCGTTCATGATGAACTGCTCAAGCCGCCATGACGAGTTTGATCTGGCCGTCTTCAAGATTTCCCGCCGCGAGCGCGTCGCGCGCCATTTTTTCGATAACGGGCCAATTTGTAAGAAGATACTTCTGGGCCAGCGCCTTTGTCGGCAGCTCGGTTTGCAGAATGCAGCGCTGTCGCGCATTCCCGTTCGCGATCTGAAAGGATACCGCTTGCGGCCCCTCGATGATCTCTTGTTCGGTGGGCTTGGCAGCTATCCGCATCCGCTATCCTTTTTGAACGTCTGATTGGGTCAAGCTGTCGGGATCGACATCGACCGCCGCGCCTTGGTCCGTTTCTTAAGCTTGCAAATAAGCGGCGAGCCGCCGGCGGCCAGCTAGGACTGATCGTCCTTGGCCTTTGGGGCGCGTTTCGGCCTGTCATCCGCGATCGGCTGCGTGTTGCGGACCGCCTCGGCCAGCATCAGGCGCAACTCATCCTTCGTCTTCGGTGGTTGCCGCGTGGTCGATGATTTCCATTGTGCCATGGAACTCTATATGGGGTGCCCGAGCGAGAATTAAAGCCCCGGGCCGCTGGCTAAGCCAGCCTATTCTGCTGGAACTTGGGCGAAGGTGAAAGATCGAGCTTTGCTGTCATACAGTCTTTGGGGCGGTCGGTCGCGATATCGTCAATCCGAAAGCGGCTAAAATCAAAGCGACGCCTGAAGCGATCGTTCGCACTTGATTCCAGAACTGCCATCGCCCTGAATAGCTTTCCCACACTTCCCGCGCGGCTTCAATGTCTGCCGGAACAGGCGTCACCGCCAGCGCCTCGTTCATGGGAACGTTCACAGCCATTGTGAGGAAAAGGCCGAAAACCATATAGACCGCAGCCGCGGCCAAGTACCAGAACGCAGCCAAACTTTGATCGGCAAAGCGCATTGCGGCCGCCGTGAGAACCAGAACGACCGGCGTCAGGAAGAATGCGGGAAAGAACACCGCGTTGCGCACTGAGGCATTCATCGCCTTCATGGCGGCGATTGCGACACGGGGATCCGCCTGATCGAGTCCCCACATCGTCGAGCAGACCCAGGCATAGAAGAATCCGAAAATCGCGCCGCAAAAGACAATTGACGCGATCGACAGCGCTACGAGCAATCTAGGCATTGCAGCCTCCCCCAGGGCGATCATTCCGTTCTCACGACCAATGCAAACCACCAACAGGCTAATCATCCGTTGTGCGCGTGGCCTTTGTTAAAATTACAGTGTTCAGTTCGTAGTAGGGTGGGCAAAGGAGCGTTAGCGACGTGCCCACCATCTATCATCAAGCACGCTGCTTGATGGTGGGCACGCTGTCGCTTTACCCACCGGACAGCGCGCTGCGGGCTGATTTGCTGCGCGCGTCAAGTGCAATCTCAGGCGGTAGACTGCGACATTTCAACCCGACGGGCAAATCAGTAAAAACCTGTCCAGCCCCCTCTGCAAAAATATTCCGCTTAACTTCTCGAGCAAATCATCGGCATAACTCCGCCTGTCTCACGGCAGATGAGGGGCGTTGGCCATCGTCACGAACGTGCGGTGAGATGCGGTGGACGCTGAGGGCGCGATAGACGTACGCGCCGGACGCGTACGGTGAAGTCGTGTGGTTCGGGCGCCGCGGTGCTGGCGCTAAGTTGGCGGGAAGTGTCCCGCTGACGACGGAGGCAAAAGAGCCGTTCTCCGGGAAGAGCACGAAGTAAGCCGTAAAGCCATTGCGCAGGGAAGGCCGGAATGCTCGCGCTGCCCTGTATGCTCGTGTGCACTTTTGTTTGCGCAAATCGCACGCGAGACCGCGGGTGCAGCAAGCACCCGGTCTTCCCTGCGCCCTCTGTTCTCGATGAGGGCGGGAAGTTGATAGCAAACCTCGGGCGCAACGCGCCGCGAGATCGCGAAGGTGTGTTTTCGTAGGATGGGTGGAGCGAAGCGATACCCATCGTCACGTGTGTCGGCATTGATGGGTATCGCTTCGCTCCACCCATCCTACAAAACAAAAACGGCGGGAAATGACCCGCCGTCCTCAGATCAATGATCGCCGGATGAACCTACAGCATCCCCATGTCCAGCATGCCCGGCAGTTGCGCGAGTGGCAGCGCGGCGGCGCCGATCAGGGTTGCGACCAGCGCCGCGAGGCGGTGGTTGGTGCGGCGCTTGCCGCGCATCTGGCTGGCAAGCCATTCCAGCACCTTGGTATCGATCTTGGCGGCCTGCGTCGGCGCCCAACTCTCGATGTCGGTATCGGGCGACAGCGCAACCGTGCGCGGCGGCACCGGCAGGCCGGACTCGGAGGCCGCATGATGGGCGACCGCCTTGGCCAGGAGGTCGTCGAAACGTCCGTCGTCGGTACGCTCGGCGGCGGCATCGCTGATTTCAAACAGCGCCTCGACTTCGGCGCGGCTGACGGGCTGATGCTCGACCGCGCTGACGGTCAGGATGCGCGCGCACCAGGCGGCGTCGTCGGCATCGAGCGCGCGGGAGAAATGGATACGGCCCCTGGTCGTCGGCCCCTCGCCGGTGATCACGCCGTCGCGCACGATGGTGAGCGCGTGCGCCGCGGTCTGGCGGCAGGATGGTTGGGGGACGTCGGACGTTTCGGCGGACGTGTCAGTGGCTTTGGCAGTAGGGGCAGGCATGGTTGCACTTCTCAATTTCTTTTTTTCAGGTCCAGCATTTCCATACGGGGCATGAACGAGCGGTTAACGATTCGAGACTCGCATTCCCTGATTTTTACATGGTTGCCAATTGGTCGCTGTGAGGTCGGTCACGGTTCGGGCCAAGGCAGCCCCCCGGCGGCAAACCGGCCGGGCGTGATGAGGACCATAAAAGGCGATATCGGGGCAATCCGGACAATTGCGGTCGGCGGGTTTTTTCGCCACAGAGGCGCGGATCGAAAGAAGATGCTAGGAGTTCCGGGCTTGCGGGGAAGGATCTCACCTTTTGCACGAGGAGGTTCACCTAACCGCTCCCATTAAGTATAATCTCCAAGCCAATTTCCACTGTAACTAGAACAAGATGAGGTCACATCATGGCACTCCCGATTGGCGCAACCGCCCCCGATTTCGAAGCCCAGACCACCGAGGGAAAAATCAAATTCCACGACTGGATCGGCAATAGCTGGGCGCTTTTGTTCTCGCACCCGAAGGATTTCACGCCGGTTTGTACCACCGAACTCGGCGCTCTCGCGAAGTTGAAGCCGGAGTTCGACAAGCGCGGCGTCAAGCTGATGGGTCTGAGCGTCGATCCCGTCGACCGGCATTCGAAATGGTCCGAGGACATCAAGGAGACGCAGGGGGCGGCGCCGAACTACCCGATGATCGGCGACACCGATTACAACGTCTCCAAACTTTACGAGATGCTGCCGGCTTCGACCTCCGGCGATCCCCTCACCCGCACGCCTGCGGACAACCAGACCGTCCGCAACGCGATCGTGATCGGCCCCGACAAGAAGATCAAGCTGACGATCGTCTATCCGATGACCACCGGCCGCAACTTCCAGGAGATCCTGCGCGCGATCGACTCGCTGCAGCTGACCGCAAAGCATCGCGTCGCGACGCCGGCCGACTGGAAGCAGGGCGAGGACGTCATCATTGCAGGCTCGGTCAGCGACGACGAGGCGAAGACGATCTATCCGGCCGGCTGGAAGGCGCCGAAGCCGTATATCCGGATCGTGCCGCAGCCGAAGTGACGGCTGCGATTGCGAAGCAATCGAAGCCGTCATCCCGGAATGGTCCGAAGGACCATATCCGGCATCTTGAGATTCTCTGGTGCGCAATTGCGCACCAGAGTTCGATGCTACGCATCGCCCCGGAATGACTCAGCTTCGAGCCACCAACCAATTCGCCACGAGCAATCCGGCGGTCGACGAGACCGCCGTCACGAATGCGCCCCAAGTGATGTCGACGATCGCGACCGGCCAGCTCCAGTGCTTGAGCAGCGCCAGCGATGTGAGGTCGAACGTCGCATAACAAAACAAGCCGAACAGCGCGCCATAGAGCAGCGTCGACTGCCAGGTAGCGCCCTGCCCGCCGCTGACGAAGATCACGATGCCGGCGACATAGAACAGATAGAAAAGGATCGCGGGTGCGATCTTGATCTCGCCCAGCATGTTGCCGACCTGCGAGGTGAAGAACTCCTTGGCGACGACGCCAAGGAACAGAAAATCAAGCGGGATGATGACGAACAGCGTCACCAGATAGAGCGCGGCGTATCGGTTCACGGAAGCCCTCCAGCCCGGGAAACGAGGGGCAATTGTTCGCAGCATAGAGAACTACGAATCCGGAGGCTTCCGGTTTCACCGGCGGCGCCATGCGTCGCCGTGACGCTTCCGTCAGGCGGCGCGGACGCGGTCGAGGAATTTTTCGACCTCGGCCTTCAGGTGCAGGCTCTCACTCGACAGATTCTGCGCGGAAGCAAACATCCGACTCGACGTCTCGCCGGTCTCGTCGGCGCCCTGCGCGGCGTTGCGGATGTTGGCGGCGACGTCTGCCGTGCCGCTGGCCGCTGCGCGAACGCTCTGGGCGATGTTCTGGGTGGCGCCGCGCTGCTGCTCGACCGCCGCCGAGATCGAGGTGGCGATATCGCTGATGCGCTCGATGGTCTGGCCGATCGCCTTGATGGCGCTGACCGACTCTTCGGTCGCAAGCTGCATGTTGCCGATCTGGCTGGAAATCTCCTCGGTCGCCTTCGCGGTCTGACCGGCGAGACTCTTGACCTCCTGCGCCACCACGGCAAAGCCGCGGCCGGCATCGCCCGCCCGCGCGGCCTCGATGGTGGCGTTGAGCGCCAGCAGGTTGGTCTGCTCGGCAATCGAGGTGATCAATTTCACCACGTCGCCGATCCGCGCGCCCGCTTCCGACAATTCGTTGATGCGCTGGTCGGTGGCGACAGCCTGCTTGACGGCGTCGGCCGCGATCCCGTTCGATTCCTGGACCCGGCGGGTGATTTCGGCGATCGAGCTGGAGAGCTCGTCGGAGGCGGCCGCCGCGGTGCGGACATGCTCGGAGGCGGTCTCGGATGCGCCCGCCGACTTGCCGGAGAGCCCGGCGGTAGTCCGCGCGGTCTCGGTGAGCTGCCGCGCGACACGCTCGAATTCGCTGGACGAGTTGAGCACCTTGTCGAGGATGCCGCCGACGCTGGTCTGGAACTCATCGACGAAGCCGCGCAGTTCAGTCTTGCGTTGCTCGGCGGCGGCGGCAGCAGCCGCGGTCTGCTCGTCGCGCATCCGGCGGCGTTCGACCGAGTTGTTCTTGAACACCGCGACGGTCCGCGCAATCTCGCCGATCTCGTCCATTCGGTCGTGGCAGTCGATTTCGACCTCGGTATTACCGTTCGCGATTGCCGTCAGCGAGGCCGTGACCGAGGTCAGCGGCTTGGTCACCTGGCGCACCAGCACCATGGTCAGCAACATCACGAGCAGCGCAGCGATGCCGGCTGCGATGGCCATGTTCTGGATGGCATGCGACAGCATGCTCTCGAACTGCGCCATCGGAATGCCGACATAGAGAAGTCCGATCACCTTTCCGGCCGGATTCATGATCGGGTAGTAGGCCGTCATGAACGTCTTGCCGAACAGCGTCGCCGGGCCCCTGTAGGCCTCGCCGCGACGCACGACCGCCTGCCCCGGATGGTCGGGGGCGAGCTGGGTGCCGACGGCACGGTCGCCGTTCTCCTTCTTGACGTTGGTGGTGCGGCGGACAAACTGGTTGCTGGCGTCGTCATAGACGAACAGGGTCGCGTTGCCGCCGGTATAGCCGACCGCGCGATCGACGATCGCGTGGTCCTTGAACTCGGGCATCTTGGGCATTTCGGCGCGCGCGACGGCGCCGTCCTTGAGGGTGATCTTGGCGTCGCTGTAAGTCTCGGCAAACGCCAAGCCCAGCGTGCGCAGATTGACTTCGATGTCCCGCAGCGCCCTGTCGCCGAACTCTGATGTCAGCGACCAATGGGCCGCCCCCACCACCAGCGCGGTATTTACCGCAATCAGAAGGATGGCCGAGATGACAGCCTTGGTGCCGAGCCGCAGCTTGAGCGCCGGCAAGAACTTTCCAATGGATTGCGTGGTCATAGCTAGAAATCCCCCAAAATCGTGACCAATCTGCCCCGTTTTGCTTACGATCGCCTTAATGGGCACAACCCAGGGAAAATACTGATAAGCCTCAGGAAATTTATACGTGCACAAGGGCCGGGGGCACTACCTCAAACTGAGCGGCGATTGACCACCAGCACCGCAGCAGCACACGCGACCATGCCGACAATCGAAACCGCGTCGAGCTTCTCGCCGAACAGCACATACGCCATCAGCGACGTCACGGCCGGGACCAGATAGAACAGGCTCGCCACCGACGTCGCGGCCGAGCGGCGGATCAGCCAGTACAGCAGTCCGATCGATCCGATCGACAGGACGACCGCAAGCCAGGCCAGCGCCAGCATGAACTCGGTGGTCCAGTGCACCACATTGGTCTCGAACAGCCATGCGCCGAGGCCGAAGAAAATCGTCACCGCGACGTATTGCACAAGATTGCCGGAACGCCAGTCGATCGCACCGCAGTAGCGGCGCTGGTAGAGCGTGCCCAAGGTGATGCTGACCAGCGATATGGCCGAGGCGAGCCATCCCCAACCCGCCTCCCCGCTCATCGGCCGGTCGTGCAGGATCAGCATGACGCCGGCGAGCCCGAGCAGCAATCCGCCCCATTGCAGCGGCGTGACGCGCTCGCCGAGCCAGCGGCTTGCGAGCGTCGAGGTGAGGATCGGCTGCAGGCCGGGAATCAAAGCCGACAGCCCCGCCGGAATCGAATGCGCGATCGCGATCGCCGTGCCGCCGAGATAGATTCCATGCACCAGAATGCCGGCGACGGCGCTATGCGCAACGCCGATGCGATCCGGCCAGCGTGGCCGTGCGACCGCCACGATAATCGCCATCAGTCCCACGACGCAGGCCATGCGGATCGCGAGATAGGTCAGCGGCTCGGCGCTGTTCAGCACGTATTTGGTGCCGATGAAGCCGGTGCTCCAGAGCACGACAAAGATCGCCGGCGCCGCGCGCGCGGCAATTTTTTCGAAGTCGCCAGTCATTTGCCGCCCCTGTTGCCCGATCACATGCCATGCGGCAAGGACCGATCGCGCCGGGTTGCCGAGCGCAACCACCCCGGTCGCGATCCAGGCGCCGGATTCGCGTTCGATACAGCGATCGGCACTGCCCCCTCATGCCAAAGGTCCGTTAGCCGCTTGAAACCAATCAGCATGAACGCAATTGACCCCGGGAAGGCACGGAATCCAAAACTTCCGGATCGCGGATTTTGGAGAATTAAGCGATGGCAATCAGATGGTGCCGATCGCGAACATTGTGGACGCTCGCTGCATTCCTGCTGATGACAACAGTCGTCAGCGCCGAGGGCGAAAAATCAGCCCGTCCATCCGAATTCCTGCTGCTGGCCCAGATCGCGCTGTTGGTAGCGGTCGGACGCGGGCTCGGCGAAATCATGCAGCGGATCGGCCAGCCATCCGTGATCGGGGAACTGTTGGCCGGCCTCTTGCTGGGCCCTTCCCTGTTCGGATGGCTCTGGCCCGCTGCGCATGCCGCGATCTTTCCACCCTCCCCCGAACAAAAAGCGCTGATCGAGGGCATCGCGCAGTTCGGCATCCTGTTGCTGTTGCTGCTGACGGGGATGGAAACGGACCTCAAGCTGGTCCGCAAGGTTGGCCGTGCGGCCGCCTCGATATCGATTGCGGGCATCGTGGTCCCATTCATCTGCGGTTTCTCGCTCGGCCAATTTCTGCCGCAGAGCCTGCTCCCGCATCCCGAAGCCCGCCTCGTGGCTTCGCTGTTTCTCGGCACCGCGCTATCGATCTCGTCGGTAAAAATCGTCGCCGTGGTCGTGCGCGAAATGAACTTCATGCGGCGGAATGTCGGCCAGATCATTGTCGCCACAGCCATCATCGACGACACCATCGGCTGGGTCATCATTGCGATGATCTTCAGTCTGGCATCGCACGGCACGCTCGATGTTTTTTCCGTCGGTCAGGCCGTGCTTGGCACCCTTCTCTTCCTGGCCATCAGTTTCACGGTCGGCCGACGGCTGGTGTTCCGCCTGATCCGCTGGACCAACGATTATCTGGTGAGTTCGGCCGCGGTCATCACCGTCATCCTGCTCCTGATGAGCACGATGGCGATGATCACGCACCTGATCGGGGTTCACACCGTGCTCGGCGCGTTCGTCGCCGGCATCCTGGTCGGCGAATCGCCAATACTTACGCGGCAGATCGACGAGCGATTGCGCGGCTTGATCACCGGCCTGTTCATGCCGGTGTTTTTTGGCATGGCGGGCCTGAGCACGGACCTGACCGTGCTTTTGGATCCTGACCTGCTCCTGCTGACGGTCGCGCTGGTGCTGATCGCCAGCATTGGAAAATTCGGCGGCGCGTTTGCGGGCGGCGCGCTTGGCGGCCTCACGCCAAGGGAATCCTACGCGCTGGCAAGCGGAATGAACGCGCGCGGCTCCACCGAAGTCATCATCGCCACCATCGGTCTTTCCATGGGGGTACTCAGCCAAAACCTGTTCTCGATGATCGTGATGATGGCGATCCTCACCACCATAGCGATGCCGCCGATGCTTCGCGGCGCGCTTTCCCGCCTTCCACTCGGAAATGACGAAAAGATACGCCTTGAGCGCGAGGAGTTCGAGCAAAACGACTTTGTCGCCAATCTCGAGCGTCTGCTGCTCGCCGTGGATGAAGGCGCGAATGCGAAATTTGCCTCTCGTATCGCCGGCCTGCTCGCGGGAGCGCGCGGCCTCCCAGTTACGGTTCTCCATGTAGGTGCCCGTGCCAAACAACAGGAGGGAAAGCGCCAGGATGAAGACAGCCACGAGGCCATCGTAAGAGAAGCCGCCACGGCGATCGCAAAGGCCGACCGAGAGAGTGTGGGCGATGTCGAGGTAACGACGCGTGCCCCAGCCCAAGGGGCCGCCGCTGCCGTTGCGGAAGAGGCGCGAAAGGGGTTCGATCTTCTCGTCGTCGGAGTGGAGAATGTCTTGGGCAAAGACGGCTTCGACAAGAAAGTCGAAGACGTCACATCGGGCTTCAAGGGGCCTGTTGCCCTGGTTGCGGCCAAGGGCGTCCACCTCAAGCAACCCGCGAGCGCGGAGTTCAGGATACTGGTCGCGGTTTCCGGAAGTGCCTTATCGCGGCGCGGTGCGGAGATCGCGGGTGCGCTGGCGCGCTCGAGCCCTCATCCGCTCAGGGTGGTTTATGTGTCCACGACCAGGGACAAAGGCGCGCGCCGGCGCAGCGCCAGCATGTCACTCGCCAGCGAGGAAGGTATTTTGAAAGACGCCGTGGCGGCAGCGGCCCGTTATGATGTCGACGTCAGAACGACGCTGCGTACGAACGCGGCTCCCGAAGAAGGCATCCTGCAGGAAATCGAGACCAGCGGCGCCGACCTTGTCGTTCTGGGGGTCGACCGGATCAAGGGGGAGTCGCTGAACTTTGGCGGCGTAGCCACCGCGATCCTCAGCAAATCAAGAGTGTCGGTGTTGCTGATCGCGGACGGCGAAGCCAACCGGAAGGATTGATCCAGGGCGTAGAACTCGCTGCGCCTCACCACTCTTCCGGACAGGGATCGACGATCTTCCAGAGCTCGCCGCCGTTCTTGATCTTCTTCATCTCGGTGGTAAGCCCGCCATTGCGGCGGATCCAGTCCTTCACGCTGTCCGGGTAATAGGACATCAGGTCCGACGTCCCTTCCAAACTCGTGACCTTCATGCCGAAGGTGAAGGCCTTGTCGTAATAGGCCTGATGGAAACCGAGGCTCGCCTTCGGCGTCACGCAGATCTTGTTCATCGGCACGATGCCGAACACCAGCGTGCAAGCCGAATTGCAGATGCCGTCGATGATCACGCGCTCCCTGCGTTCGCGGATGCGGTTGTACTTGGCCTTGTACTCCTCGACATACCCGCCGTGATCGCGCTTGATATGCAGGTCGGCGCGTGCCGGCATCGCGACCAGCACCGAGAGGGACAGCAAGGCAAGGGACGTGATGCGCATGGGTTGGTCGGGAACCGGATAGCCTTTGTCAGACGCGGGATAAGTCGGCCCGTAGAGTAAGGACCGGACAGCAGAATTTTGGCCGGACTGTGTTGGGAATTCGTTAAGTATCGCTTGAGGCCAAAAATGGGCGCGTTAGAGTGGTTTTCCGCAGCTTTTCCAGCCGTTTCTCCTAGAATGCGAAATCAGATCGGCCAAGATGTCGGAGGGCTCCGGCTTCGATCGAATCAGAGATTCCGCGTCTATCTTGTTGTTTCGACGCGTTTTCTTGACATGAAGGGCTACCCGCCCAGCTCGAAATCGCTACTGTTTCAGTGGGACTTCCGGAGAATCGAAATGACCAAAGCGAAGTTTTTCGTTGCCACCGCGCTCCTCGCCACCGCGGTCCTCGTCCCAAGCCCGGCAGACGCCCGCCATAATCGGCACCACCTGCACAATTGGGGCCTGCCCTACCCAATCAGCTTCCTCCACAATTACGGGCCCGGCCCGCAGCCCGGCACCTTCGCCTATTACGACGGTCCCTCCACCGTTCTCTGCCGCCAGGGCGCGGCTGCGTATATCGGCCAGGACCGCCGGCGGCATCCCTGCTACTGACATTCCGCTGCTGGCTCTGTTAGGCCAAGTCTGATAATCGACCGTCGCACGCGCTCGTAGCTCAGCTGGATAGAGCATCGGATTTCGATTCCGAGGGTCGGGAGTTCGAATCTCTCCGAGCGCGCCATTTCGGTACACGCTATCGGCGCAAAATACCGTCGTTTTCCGATCATCGGCTAGGAAGCTCGTTTAGTTACCAGGCGGCCTCTTTGCTCCCGCGGTCCGGCATTCAGTACTGCGCTCGCTACTTTCCCATTCGAGTCCCTTACGAAGGTAATCCGCGTCTGGTCCCCGTTGTCGACATGAAATTCGCTGCCGGATATTGCTTTCAAGCGGACAGGTTTGCCCTTCTCGAAATCCAGGATCGGCCAAGGTCCCGTCGCCTCTGCGACCAAATTCCCGGCGTCTATCTTGACCTGTAACTCGACACCGGGGACGTAGATGGGCGCCCGCGTAACAGCGATCTCGATCGGAGCAACCTGCGCGCGTGAGATTTTCAGCCGGGTCTGCGAATTGACCGGGCCTCGCAACCTCGCGATGACCTGGCTCAACGTAAGACCCTTGACTGAGCTGCCGTCAATTTCCGTGATGATATCACCCGGTCTCAATCCAGCCTCAGCCGAGGGCGAATTATCGAGAGGCCGAAGAACTCGCGCGCCGCTGCTTTTCAATTCGATGTCAGCGCCGATCCCGGAAAAGTTGCTAGCAGGACCCATTCTGTCCCGCGAGCTCGATGACTGTCCGAAATCGTATTTGCCGACGAGTTCATCGAGCGCGACTTGATCGATCGCCGCGGTTGCTGATATCGGCACGTCCCGGTCGGGATCCAGGAAGGCGCCGTAGGTCAGGTTGCGAAACGGACGGGTGAAACGGTCGAAGTCGGTCGCAACATGGATGAGTTGCATGGCGATCAGCTGCTCCGCCGGATCGACCCAGAAATAGGTTCCCCAGACCCCGCTCCAGGTGAAGCTGCCGACCGATCCGGGCACCCAGCTCGAGGCCGCATCGCTGCGGATCCCGAAGCCGAGCCCGAAGGTCGCGCTGCCCCGCGGCCCCATGTCGCCGCCCGCAAATTGGATGTCGGACGGCAGCGAATTTGTCGTCATCCGGCGGACGGTTGCGGGCGAAAGGATGCGCGCCCCGTCCAGCTCACCGCCGTTGAGCAGCATCTGGCCGAACCGCAGATAGTCCGCGGCTGTCGACACCAGCCCGCCGCCGCCCGAGAACAGCGTGGTCGGCTTGGTGACGTCCCGGTCAGGACGAATCCTTGCGTCAACCGGCGCGTCGACCAGGCGGGCGAGCTTCTCCGGCGGCACTCAGAAACCGGTGTCGATCATGCCGAGCGGTCTGAACAGGCGGCCGTCGAGAAACTGGTCCAGCGGTCGGCCTGAAGCGACCTCGATGACCCGTCCCAGAACGTCGGCGCTGTGGCCATATTCCCAGACCTCGCCGGGCTGATGGGCGAGCGGAAGCCGCGCCAGGCGGGACACGAAGTCCTTCAACGTGCCGTCGCGTGCCAAGCCAGTGTCGTACAGCCCACTCTCACGGTAGAGCTTGTGCACGGCCGTATTGCCGCCTTCGTAGACGAGGCCGGATGTGTGGCGCAGCAGGTCCTCGACGGTCATCGGGCGCTTCTGCGGCTCAAGCGTGAGCCTGCTCTGTCCGCTCGCCGGATCGATCGTCTCGACACCGACC
Source organism: Bradyrhizobium sp. AZCC 1610 (assembly GCF_036924515.1). NCBI lineage: Bacteria > Pseudomonadati > Pseudomonadota > Alphaproteobacteria > Hyphomicrobiales > Nitrobacteraceae > Bradyrhizobium > Bradyrhizobium sp. AZCC 1610. Next base: position 3,900,371 of record NZ_JAZHRR010000001.1, read on the forward strand.
ATCATATCCTTGAACTCGGGGAGATACCCCTGGACCGGGGCGGCGAGATCGAGCTTTCCCTCCTCGACCAGGATCATGGCGGCCACGCTGGTAACCGGCTTGGTCATCGAGGCGATCCAGAAGATTGCATCGGGCTGCAGCGGGATCGTCTTGGCACTGTCACGAAAGCCGACGGCTTGCAGATAGGCGATCCGACCGTTGCGGGCGATCGCCGCAACGGCGCCTGAGAAGGCTCCGGCATCGACCTGCGCCCGCTGCTGCGCGGCGATCCGTGCCAGCCGCGACGACGAGAAGCCGAGCGCTTCCGGATCGCTCACCGGCGCGGTGTCGTATGCGAACGCCCGCCACATGCCTAACACGGCGGCGAGGACGATGAACATCGGGGCAGTTCGTCCCCAAAGTGACTTGGGAATGTTGCGGGAGATGAGACTGAGCATGAGGTCTTTCCCTATGTGCAGCCAAAGCGCTGCCTTCGACGATGACGCGTTTTCATGGTCTTCAAAGTTCTGGAGCATTTCCGCACGATGCCGTGCCAGGAAATCCGGCGCATATAGTCTCAAGAGGAACCCGTACACCGCCAGAGAACGAGACTGGGTCTTCCTGATATGCGCCATCACGTCACGCGGTCCCCAGCTGGCGGCGCGCGACAACGGCAAGATGCGACAGGCGCTCTGTTTCCGCTCTGAGCGTCGCCAGCCCGAGCGTTGTGAGCTTGTAATAGATTCTGCGCGGGTCCCGCGTGTTGCCCTTCGTCACGAGACCGGCTTCGATCATTCGGTCCAGCGAGCCGTACAACGTTCCCGGCCCCATTTTGACGGCACTCTGGGAGTCCGACTTGACCTGTTGCATGATGTCGTAGCCGTGTCGCTCTTGCCCGACGAGGGCCAGTAGAATGTGGAACACGGCCGGCGTCAGCGGCACCTGGGGTCCGGATTTACTCATACGAACTTGTATATATCCGCAACGGATATAATCAAGAGCCGATTCGTAGCGAAGGATCGTAGACCGTCGCAGATTTGCGAATAGCAGCGCGCGCCGCGGCATCATAGCGCGATGGCGAAGCTATAGTGCCCATCTTCATCGACCGTGGCGCGCCACCCTGGTACAGAACCGGGCACGCCAAAATCTGCCGTTGTTGCGCTTGAAGCGGCGACGAGCGCGCTCAGATGGTCGCGGCGGTAGCCGCTTGCCTCGGTCCACCGCCGACCGGACACTCGGACGACTCCAAGCGTCGTATCAAATCCTGCTGACACCACGCTGTCAGTAGGACCGGCGTATGCGCAGCCATCGGCATGGAAGACCTCACGGCCGAGGTGGCAACCGAAGTCGAGCGGGCCGTTGATCTCTGACCTACCCTCAATCCCTGCCATAGGAGGAACGGCATACACAATCGCGCATCTCAGGTAGCGCAAGGGCGATCGAACCTGATCACGATCGCGCTTGGTCTCGGCACGTTCCTGACGCTGTTCGACGTCACGGCAGTCGTGGTCGCCATGCCCGGCATCGCGAAGGACCTGGGCTTTGCCGTCGCCGGTGCCGGCTGGGTCATCGACGCGTACAGCCTTGCCTTCACGGGCGCTCTCCTTGCATCAGGCGCGCTTGCAGATCGCTTCGGTCGCCGCCGCGCCATGTTGGCCGGCAATGCCGTGTTGCTCATGGCTTCAATAGCCTGTGGCTTGGCGACCAGCGGCCCGCAGCTCCTGACTGCGCGGGTCGTGCAGGGCGTCGGTGCAGCCTTCATGGTCACGGGTGCACTTGCACTCGTCGCCGGTGCGTTTCCGAACCATGGTCAGCGGGCGCGGGCGTTCGGCATCATAGGCGTGATTTCCGGCGTTGCCATGGCCTTGGGCCCGACCTTGGGCGGCTTGCTCGCCTCGTGGTTCGGTTGGCGTTGGATCTTTTACGCCAACATCCCGTTTTGCCTGGCGCTGGCTCTCGCAGTGCCACGGGTCGTTGCCGAGACGAAGGACCCGGCCGGGCGTCCACTCGACCCTCTGGGGGTCGCGCTGCTGACGATATCGCTGGGCTTGGCAATTGATGCACTCTTGCGCCGCGACGCTTCGTTAGCCGTAAGAGCCGGCTGCCTCGTCGCCAGCGCTGCGGCGGCGCTCGTGTTCGTCTTGCAGCAATGGCGCAGCCTGCGTCCGGTGCTTGATCCCCGAGTGTTCGCAACATCGGCGATGGCCGGGGTCGGGGCGTTGTTGACCGCCATCCAGTTTGGTTACTGGGCCGTACTGGTCTATTTGCCCCTGTTCTTGAGCGCTGGGCTGCTCGTGAGCATCGAAGTGGCCGGGGTAGCGCTGCTGGCGGCGACACTGCCGATGCTGCTGGTGCCACTGTTAGGCGGCCGCGTTGTTACACGATGGGGATGGCGGCGTTTCTTCATCGCTGCGTTTGGCATCGTCGCCATGGGAGACCTGTTTCTAGTGTTTGCCGCTCTCTCCGCCAGCCCTGCGATGCGCCTTGCAGCAACGATCGCCGGAATGCTTGCAATTGGCATCGGAGCCGCGCTGGCGAATCCGCAGATGGGGAACGTCGTTTTGGCGCTCGCACCACCCACGCAGGCCGGTATGGCCTCGGCTGTGACAATGATTGTGCGCCAAGCCGGGTTTGCCATCAGCATTGCGGCGTTAGGAGCGACGCTAGGGACGACCGATGTGGCAGCGGCGTTTGCGACGCCCTTCACCCTGGCGGCATTCGTCGCGCTGGTCGCGATGGTCGCCGCTCTGGTTTTGCTTCCGGCAAAGTCATCGCAAAACGCGTCAAATTAGGTCCCTCAGGCTCTCTCCGGAGCGCATCACCGGGACACGTCCACGGGGTCTCAGGAAACTCTCGACTTGAACCTCGGCTCGGAAATCACTATTAAATTGAATTCAATTCAATTCAGCGCTTGGATCAAAGATGACCCCACCGATCGCGACGCGAGAAAGATTAGTCCGGGCGGCCCAAGAGGAGCTCATCCAGAACCATGGGCATCTGGAAATGCAGGCCGTCGCGAAGCGAGCGCAGGTTTCGGTCGGGCTGGCCTATCACCACTTTGGATCGAAGGCAGGCCTGATCGCCGCCGTCGTTGAAGCGTTCTATAGCCGGCTCGATGGCGAGGTTTTCAACGACGCGTGCCGCCCCTCGGAAAGCTGGGCGAACAGAGAGAGGCGGCGAATAGCCTCCTATATCGCCTTCCACTACGATCACCCCTTCGCTCCCCTTGTCATCGGAGCTTTGAGCCGCGCGCCCGAGGTCCTGGATGTCGAGAGAGCTTTCACCAACCGACAGCTCGCCGGCGGCGCACGCATGCTCGAGGCGGCGCAGCGTAACGGCTTCGTTTCCGATCACATCGATCCACATCTCACCATTGCGCTGATGATCGGCGGAATTCGCCAGGCCCTTATCGGCGTCCTGATGAGCGAACAACGACCCGATCCGGAGAAACTCACTGATGAAATTTGGGCCTTCATGGCCGGAGCCCTGCGCCTGACTGCTGGCTCCGGCATCGAAAAAAACGGTCGCGACAAGGTCGCCTGACGTTGCGCAACCGCCAGCCAAACGCCGAAGGATATTGCCTTGTCCAACCCAAGAGACTTCCACGCTCCGCAATCGTCCTACACAAAGGAAGATCTGCTCAAATCAAGCGAGGGCGGCTATTTCGGCCCGGGCAACGCCCAGCTGCCGGCACCGCCCATGCTGATGATAGACCGTATCGCCGAGATCAGCCTGGACGGCGGCGAATTCGGCAAGGGCCACGTCATCGCTGAGCTGGATATCGCGCCGGGCCTCTGGTTTTTTGACTGTCACTTTCCCGGCGATCCCGTGATGCCCGGATGTCTGGGTCTGGACGCCATGTGGCAAATCGTCGGCTATTGGCTTGGCTGGTCGGGGTCACCGGGCAAGGGCCGCGCCGTCGGCGTCGGCGAGGTCAAGTTCCGGGGAGACATAAAGCCAGACATCAAGCGCGTGCGCTACGAGGTCAGTATGCGCCAGGTAAGGCGCGGCAAACTGGCTGTTGGAATTGCTGACGGCAGCGTGTTTGCCGACGACGCATGCGTATATCTCGCCAAGGATATGAGGGTCGGAATGATAGCGTCTGCGACCTGAGAGATCGCCGTGGCGCGCCACGTCATCCCTAACCTGAACATAGGTTCGTCCTCGCCATATATGTGTGTACTTCGGCTCCGTTGTGCTCCGGCGCGAGGACGAAAATGGAACTCGTCACCCATAAAAAATTGAAGGCCGGTCGCCTTATGCCTTGAGGGAAAGGCACATTGGCCACGGGGGCAAAGGGTTTTGTCTTCCTGGCCGGCAACACCGCAACCACGGACGACTACGAACCGTTCAAAAAAGGTGATCTCGTCATCGAGATAGTCGCGGTCGCAGCACTGCCCGATTAGCTGCGTCCCATCAATTCGTGTCGTGCCGAGCCTGCGACGCGCAGTGCTGCGTAGCGCCGACCTTCATCGACCATCGCGCGGCACGCCCCTCACAGACGAGCGCCGTCAGAAAACAAACGGCATACTACGATCAGGAACAAATCCAGATGATCGCAACCGCAATCGGGACACCCAAACCAAGTGCACCGAAAATCGCCGGGACGAATTCGGAAAGCAGACTTGCATGGTGCTTTACGCCTGGTGACGACATGACGTTGCTCCTTGGAGCCCCGCGAGCCTCTGCCCGCCCCCAAGATGAACGATCAATCGCGCCTTCGGACTAAAGCCCGTGGCGCCTCTCTAGAGGGGCAATGCTGGGGCGTTATGGTTAACAAGTGGTTAATCGGCATAAAGAGAAGTTTGCAGACCGCGCCTTGAAAGACGCGCCGCTTGATCGTGAATCGCGCCGGCGGTGCACACGTTGTTTCGGCCAGAGTTCCGGAAGAGCGCCTCGCCGGCATCGTCGGCCGCCCCCCGTCGCGCCCCGGCCGCCGTCAAGGAATGGCGCCTACTCGGCGCCACTCCTTTTCAGCGGCGCACGCGCCAATCAGAACGAGCAGCCATACGCCGTGAGGGAGGCCTTCGTCGCATCCAGGGTCTGCTTGCAGGTCGATTCCATGGTCGCCTTCGCCGACGGATTCTTGGCCAGGTCGACCCACGCCTTGCGCGTCTGGTCGATCTGCGTCTTGTACATCGCGCGCTGTGCCTCGGGGACCTTGGAGACGACGCAGGCGTCGTACTTGGTCAGGAAGTCGTCACAGGCGGCGATACCCGTGCTCTGCGCGTGAGCCGTGGTGACGCCCGCGAGCAAGGCGACGCCCGCCGCGAGTGACAGCACTTGTCGGCGGTTCGCGCTCGAACCTGCCGCGGCCTTCGATGTTGCTTGACGCATGACTCTCATTCCTCTGTATGAACTGAATAATTTGGATCGTCGGCAAGTGCCCGGCATCGCCCGGATCTCCCAGATCGACTCGCAAAGCGTCGCGCGCCGACAACAGGTCGGCGTTGCGGACGTTGAGCAGTTCAAGCGTAGAGCAGTTCGAGGCGAGACCAGGCACCATCGTGCCGGCAACGAATAATTGTTCCGTCAATTTGGCGAGATTATGGGTGACGGCGTGGTGACATTGCGACGGCCGCTGGCGTTCTCCTGCGTCGCGATATTGCGAATGAAGCCTCGGTCGATCTTGATCTTGTCCAACGACAATTGATGGACATAGCTCAGGCTGGACTGCCCCGATCCGAAGTCGTCCAGCAGCGCCACCGCTTTACGCGGCTGAGGTATCGATCGAACGGCGGATCACCCGCCGCACCTCCGCATTGGACAGGAATAAATCATGATTGATGACGCCCCAGCCTGCGTCGGACGCATCGATGACGCGTACCCCGAGCCGCTCGATGGCGGCCTTTTCGGCGGCGCCGACCCGTGTCATCCCGCCGGCCAATCGTCCCGACAGCGCCAACGCGCGGTCGTTCGTCGCAGTGACGACGGTGATCTTGCGGCCGAGTGGACCGATGCGAATAACAGCCGACGAGAATACGTCCATGTCGATGTCAGGTGAGGCAAACACCACCGCCCCGATCTTGTCTGCAACAGCGTCGCCATGTCGCGCATAGAGCTGGCGCAGGCTTTCGAGCGTCAACATGGTGCCCATGCTGTGTGCGACGATGTGAACGCGGCCGGCGCCGGGAGTCGTGACGACGGATTGGAGCACGCGTTCGAAGCCATCGCGGGACCACATCGCGCTTTCGCGGTCATAGGCATAGTCGAACAGTCCGGCCTTGGACGGCCAGGAAAAGACCATCGTCTGGCCGCGGAATTTGATGCCATCGGCGAGATGCGCGGTGTCGAGCGCCGCCGTCTCGAAGGTCTGTTTGAAACCGTGCACGTAGATCAGGACGTCGCCTCCGCCCTGCGCGAGAAGATCGCTGACCTCTCCCGAGACCGGCTCGACCCCGTCAAGACGCCAGTCGCCAATACCGGCTGCGGCGAGCGAGAAACGGCTCTCGTCGGGCGGCACCAGTTTCGCCCGGGCGACCGTCATCCTCGTTGCGCGTTCCGGCCCGAACCAGGGTTTCGTCCGCCCGCCGTTCACCGGCTTGCGCGTGGTTGCGACGAGCAATGTCGGTTCGGCGGTAAGCGACGCAGCGTCGTAACGCGCGCCGGTCGCGCCCAGGCTGGCGCATCCACCGAGCGCGAGCACGCTGGCTGAGGACACAATCCCGCGCAGGAACGCACGGCGGGACGTAAGAGTTTCGTTTTGCAGTATATGTTGGACGATCACACAGGACCTTTGGGAACACGGCCTTCGCAGAACGCGCCCCGCAGGTCTCCTGAACTAGGATGGCGAGAAAAGGGCGGACGATGGCAATGATTGTCCAGTTCCGTCGCGATTCCGTGATCCCGAGTTGGCGCTACGAAACCATTTTTGCCTGCCGCGAAGCGCTCCGGAAACAAACAGCCGCTACGGTCAGCCCAACCGGAACAAACGGGGTTAGATCATGTTGATATCAGTACTCAACCTCATCTACCGCGAATTTCTCAAGCGTGCCCTTTCCGGCATGGCAACACAGGGAGGAAGGCTATGACCGAGGTCGTGACGGCATTCCTCCTCTTCGTCAGCATCGGCGTATTCCTGGCCCACGCATTTGACGCCTATCGTCTGCGCTAGATCTGTTCCACACCACGCAGACACGATCGTGCCGCGAGATCAGTCGACGTTTTAATGCACACTTGGCGGCTCTTTCCTATCGAGCCCATCCTTGCCAGCGATGAACACGTCGCGATCCGGGAATCTTCCGAACACTTCGGCCGGCTGACCGAAATTCGTGGCGAGCACGTCCGTCGGTTTGCCGCGATCCATTGCGACAGGTCGCTGGTCTCGTAGATGCCCGCATTGAAACCGATCAGGACGCGCGCAGGTCCGTTCCCGACATTCTCGATCGAGTGACCATAGCCTTGCGGGATCTAGCCGACGTCACCCTTCTGCAATCGCTCGATCCGATAGCGGCCGTGAGAGCCGAACAAGGTGACAAACTCCCGCGACACCTAAACAGCGCCCACTAGACCACAAGTTGGCGCCGGCAGATGGCGTGTGCCAACCGTAAGCCGCCGCACCCCGAGGCAACCGGACTTCAGGCAAGGTCAGGCCAACACCCTCCAGGCCGTCGCGGGCTCAATTGAATAGCCATTGAATCAACAGGTTAGACAGACGCTTGGGGATAGTGCTAGAGAACGCAGGCGCACAGCGGGATTTTCGATTCCGAGGGTCGGGAGTTCTGGTCTCTCCAGGCGCGCTCTTACGGCTATTCGGACATTTCGACATGAGAAAGATCATCCTGACGCTGGCGATCCTGTATCCGGCGGCGGCGCTGGCTCAGGGGACCGCCCCTGCCGATCCTCCGACCATCGGCGGCAAACCGCTGGTTGTGGTCGGAAAGAAAACAGAGGCGGGCAAGAAAGAAAAACCCTTGTCGGTCGCCCAGAAGTTGCAGGCCTGCCAGGACATCGACGATGCGACCAAGGAACGCCTGAATTGCTACGACGCCATTTATGCGCCGCAGCCCAAGCCGAAGGCGCCGGCCGCGAAGGGCGTCAATGACTGCCGCTTCCTCAAGGAGGAAGACGAGCGGCTGACCTGCTACAACGGTTTTGCGGATAAAATCCCGAAACTGCCACGCTAAACTAAATCAGGCGGCGCACCCTACCAGGTGGTGTTCCAGTTCGGACCGCCGAAGAAGCCGAAATGCGACTGCTGCGCGACCCGCATTTGCGGCTGCGCGAACTGCATCGGTTGCGCCGGACGGCTCTTGGCGATCTTGCGCTTGCGCTGAACTTGGGGCTCGGACTTCTTCGCCTCCGCCGGGACGAACTGGGCGAACGTCTCCCGCACACGGGCCTGGGCGGTGGCATCGGCTGAGGCAGGCGCCACGACCGGGGCCGTCACTTGGGCCATCACGGCCGGCGGCGGAACAATGGTCGGAAGGCTGGTGTCGAAAACCACCCGCTCCGGCAGCTTTTGGTCGGAGCGAATGCGCACCACCGTCTTGTTGACCGAAGGCTCGGCCTGGCTGGCCACGACCGCCTGCTGTGGGATGAGCGCATCGATCGCCAACAACAGCGCGAGCAGCACTCCGCCGATAAACAGGAAATAACGCGCTACGGGCATCGGTCTCACTCCCCCCGCGCGAGCACCGCGCGGTTCATTCGCCCAACGGATGATATAGCGATTAGTTCCTGGTCAACCGGCAAGGTTCAAAGGCGCAGATCACATTTTCGAGGGGACACGAGGCGAGTTCGGCCGCACAAAGTTAAATACGGCTGGCGGTCACCACTGAACATTTCGCCTTATTTGCGTTGACGTTGACGAACCCGACCAGCATGCCGGCGTAGCGCTTCCGGCTCCTCATGTTCACGGTATCGGGAATGATACGCCTGCGGTCGGTCAGATGGCTACCGTCCCGGCGCTTGAAGGCGCAGGCGATTTCGATATCCCTCACCGCGTAGTCATTGGCGTTGCGGAGCGTAAAGGTCACCAGCGCTTTCGAGCCGAGCCCGCCCCTGCGCCACGACTGCGAGATAATCTTCAGGCCGTCGAGCGACGACTTGGCGGACTCCACAGTTTCCGGCGGCGCGATGTCGAGAGGCGCGACAGCGGCCGGCGCCGGATTGGCGTCGGGAGAAGCGGTTGATGGCGCCGGGCTCGACAGGGTCGCCTGGACCCCGGCGGTGTCGTCGTTGCCGGATGTATCTTGCGTCACGCGGGTAACTTCAGGCGACGTCGCGGTGGAATGACCCTCGGCATCGCTTGCTTGCGGGAGCATCAACCACATGGCGCAGCCGAGGATGGCGATGGCCGGCAGCACGGCGAGCCGTGCTGCGGACTTTCCGAACGACCACCCGGCGATTCTCATAGCCGTGCCCTCACCCGGTAGCGCCGGCGATTGCCGTGCCGCGCATGAAAAAGCCATACGGGCGTTTCCCGTACGGCTTCTGTCACGACCGCCGCTGTACGGATCCCGCCGCCCGTCAACAATCACCCAGAATAGAAATGGTTTCATGCCACCTCGACAATATTGCGGCGGCGGCGCAAGGCGTGGAGGATGGAGTTGTGGAGGCTTGGCGGCTACATTGGCCGCCGCATCACACGCCGGCGTTGAAAGCCGCAACAAGAATAATGGGGAGACCGAGATGCCGACCGTTGATTGGGCAGTTACCTGGGACCACGTCCACTTGCGCAGCCCCGATCCCGAGGCGACCGCGGCGTGGCTGGAAGACATCCTGGGCGGCGAGATCATCCGTGGCCCGGGGCGGATCGACGTCAAGCTCGGCGGCGCCAACATATTCATCGCGCCCGTCACCGCCGGCGACGGCGTCAACACCCCGCCGGTGACACCCTATCAGGGTCTCGACCATTTCGGTCTGACCGTGAAAGACATCGACGCGGTCGCCGCCGAGATCAAGGCCAAGGGCGTCGAGTTTACGAAGGAGCCGACCACGATCCGGCCCGGCGTGCGCATCTGCTTCATCCGCGGGCCGCAAGGCATTTCGATCGAGTTGCTCGAGCGCGACCAGAAATATGCATGACTCCACTTTCGCGGAGTATGACGATCGGTGCGGCCGGCGCTGGCGTAGCTCACGTCATGCTGCCCGGCATGAAGCAGCGGATGCTCAATCCCTGATAGCCGCGGATCGGCCAGACCATGGTTCGCCCGACCCGGTTCGGTTCGGTGATGACGGCATCCTCGGGCACGTCGTGCCACTCGCCGTCGATGCGAACGCGGTAGTGCCCGCTTTTCGATTCCCAATCCACGTCGCTGACGGCGCTGCCGTCTGCGTCGGAACAGCATGGTCCCTTGCCGCTTCTGAGACTGTCGAACCACTGCTTCAGCGGCGAGTTGGCATAGCGGCCGTCGGGATCGCGGGCCTTGCCGGGATCGGCGGCCAGCGGCAACATCAGCAACACGCCGCCGATCATCAACGGTATTTTCCAGCGGCCCGCGCGATGACGGCCCGTGGTTTCGAGGCTGCTATTCTCTGCGTATGGGCGCGGCACGTGGCCGCCGGAATTCATCCAGTTGGTCACCTGTTTCTCTTGCTCCAGCACCCGCCGGCCGGTGCCAAACCGAGCTATGCATTTCGCGGGCCAACTTGAGTCGATCACCGCGAGTCATCCTCGCGTCACGTCGGAGTGGCACGTTTCGGATTTGCTTCCTGTACGGGAATTGGCAGCCAACCTGACGCGTTGACGGTGCATGCCGCGCTTTGGCATAACTCCTTGACCGGCTTCCGCGGGCGCGGCGGCCGGGCCATCTGGGACGTCATGAAAAACGGGCTCTATTCGATCCACGTCACCCTGCTGGATGGGCGCATCGGCAAGGGCAGCGGCGTCATTCTGTTCCGGGACGGCCAGATTCTCGGCGGCGACGCCTATCTGTTTTATACCGGCAGCTACACCGTGAAGGGCGATACCTTCAAAGGCGAGGTCCTGGTGCAGCGCCACACCACCCCGCGCGACAATGACAATCCGCTGTTCGGCGGGCCTAACCCGGTCGGCATCGGCGTGTCCGGAACCTTCACCGACACCCGCGGCAGCATGAATGGAACCGCGCTCGTCGGCAAAGCGAGCCAGATCTTCGGCGCCACCCTGCACAAGCTGGCGGATATCAATTAGCGCGACGGGTCGGCACGGGGCCGGCTGGATACACGCGCTCTTGCAGGGTTGACCGCCTGCAGACGACCCGCGTCGCCTACTCCGCCGCCTGCTCCAGCGGCGCTGTGCGCGGCAGGATCATCTGGATTCGCGTGCCGCCACCCGGCTGCGAATCGAGATCAAGCCGGCCGCCCAAGCGTGTCGTCACAATGCTATAGACGATGTGCAGGCCGAGACCGGTGCCGCCCTGATCACGCCGCGTGGTGAAAAACGGGTCGAACGCGCGGCGACGGACGTCGAGGCTCATGCCAATGCCGTTATCCGAAAAGATGATCTCGACATTGTCCTTGCCGGACTCCCGCACCTGGATATCGACCGTGCCGGGCTTGCCGTCCGGGAACGCATGCGCCACCGAATTGAGGAATAGGTTGGTGAGCACCTGCCCGTAGGGCCCGGGATAACTGTTCATGATCAGATTGGGCTGGCACTCGACATTGAGCGTCAGATTGTGTTTGCGCAAGCCGGGCCGCAGGCTCATCACCACCTGCTCGGTGAGATCGCCGAGGTCGAAAGAGCGCTGGTCCGAATAATTACGGTCGGCGGCGACCTGCTTGAACGACTGGATCAGTTCGGCGGCGCGGTTGAGGTTGGCGACGAGCTGCGACGATGCGTCCCGGCTGGTCTCGAGAAAATCGTTCAGGCTGGAGCGCCTCAGCCCACCGCGAGCGACCTCGGCTGCAAAGTTCGACGTCTTGCGCTCCAGCGCCGACGCCACCGTCAGGCTGATGCCGACGGGGTTGTTGACCTCGTGGGCCACGCCGGCCACCAGCCGGCCCAACGCAGCGAGTTTTTCCGCCTCGATCAGCGAATTCTGCGTCTCGCGCAAGTTCCGCAGCGCCCCCTCCGCCGCGTCCTTGGCCTTGCGCATCTCGAATTCGACGCGCTTGCGCTCGCCGATATCGAGCGCAACGGTCACGATGTTCTCGATCTCGCCGGCCGCATCCAGGATCGGCAGCTTGTTGACCAGCCATTGCCGCATGTGGCCGGACACATCCTTGTATTCCTCCTCGTAGAAGCCGAGTTCCTTGCCGACCGCCAGCACCCGCTTGTCGGGCTCGTCGGTCTTTTCGGCGCCGTAGCGCGACATCAGATCTGCAGTGGTGCGGCCGATCGCATCCCCGGGCTCGACCCCGAAAATGCCGGCCATATAGCGGTTCATCAGGACATAGCGCAGCTGTTTGTCCTTGACGTTGATGACCGCAGGCACGGTGTCGATCACCATTTGCAGCAGGCGGCGGCCTTCGGCGATCGCATCCTCGGCCCGCTTCTGGTCGGTAATGTCGCGCACCGTCCCCTCGTAGCGGACGATGACGCCGGCCTCGTTGTGCACGGCGCTCGCGCTGTCGGAGAGCCAGAGCACCGAGCCGTTGCGCGTGCGAACCTGGTACTCATATTCACGAACCATGCCGTCGCGCTGCATCAGCCGCTCGTATTCCGCCCGCGCCTCGGGATGGACATAGATCGTGTCCGCGATGTCGCCGATGCCGTTGATCAGATCCTGCGGCGTGGCATAGCCCATCATCCGCGCCAGCGCCGGGTTGGCGTTGAGCAAAGCCCCGCCGGGCGTCGTGACGTAAATTCCGTCGACCGAGGATTCGAACAGCTTGCGGTAACTTTCCTCGGCAAGCCGCTGTTCGGCGAGCGCGCGCACTGCCGCCTCGCGCGCGGAGTCGGCATCGACCAGGGTTTGCCGGAATACTTCGGCGGCGCGGGCAATGTCGCCGATCTCGTTGTCCACATCGGTCGCCGGGATCGAGGTATTCTTCTCGCCGCCGGCCACCGCACGAATCGAGTTTGCGATCGCGGCAAGCGGACGCACGGTGCGGCGAACCACCAGCAGCGAAGCAAAAAGCCCGATCAGCACGCCGGCGGTGCCGAGCACGATGCTCTGCCACTTCGCCTCGGTCAGCGTCCGCGCAAAATCACGGGAGAGAACGCGCCCCCGCCGCTCGCTGACGTCGCGCAGCAATTCCGTCACGCGCTGGATCAGGCGGCCCTCCGCGCCAAGCACTTCCCTGTCGATGTCGGATATCTGCCGTTCGCGGACTGATATGTTGACGATCGCCAGCGCATAATCGTCGACTACCGCGCGCAGGTTCGGATCCGCGATCGTCATCGAACGCATGCTTTCCGCGGCCTGTTCTGCAGCCGAGGGATTATGCGCCAGCAGCGCCGAGGCGATGCGGCTCTGGGTCTGCAACAGGGCCATCGCTATCTGAGGATCAGACACTTCGGCGATCGCGGTATCGAATTTTTCGCGCAAAGGCGGCAACGCGACGATCATTTCGGCACGGCGGTTGATCAGTGCGGAAATGCGCTCGATGCCGCTGCGGTAGGTCGACAGGCGCTCGGATACGCCGTCGATCATGTCCTGCTGCTCGGGAGCGAGTTCCAGCCGCGTCTTCTTCAGGACCTCGCTGAGCGTAGTCGCGGCCTCGCCGACCTGAAGCGACTGGCTGCCGGGTTCGGTGACAAAATCCCGCGCTGCGAGCCGCAATTCGTTCATGCGGCGGTCGATGTCCTCGGCGAGGTCGCCGACGCTCTGCAGCCGCTGCAACTCGGCAAAGGTCGAATCGATGTGGCGGATGGCGATGACGCTGGCGGTCGAGGTGATGATGATCACCGCCAGCACCAGCATGAAACTGCCGAATGTCAGTTGGCCGATCGAAAGCGAGAACGATCGCGGCGGCGGCGAAATCGGCGTTTCAGCGGTCATGTGGGTCGGGCCGGGCTCCTATCGGTCGCAATATACGATGTATTTCGGGCCGTGGGGAACATGCTGAAATCAGCCGGATTCGCCCATCCGGGCGCGGCGCGGCCGCACCGGCGGGAAGAATGGCCATTAACCCTGCCCTTCCGGACTCCTGCCAGACCGCCCGTGGCGCCGTTTGGGTGCCTTAACCGACCGAGCCGATCTCGAACACCTCGCCGTCATAGCCAGCTTCGAGGGGAATGCGGAGCTGGCGGCCACCATTGTTTTTGGTCATCACCGGCGTCACGGTGACGACGGATTTGCCGCTGGAGTCATCGAGCGCCGCCTTCACGCTTTGCTGCTTGCCGAGCTTGATCAGGTTGCGCGTGGTGGGGAACGGTAGCTTGAAGCGCCCGCTCTCGCCGCCCTCCAGCGCCTCGCGCGGCGAGACCCAGATCGAGTCGGTGGACTCTTTGCCGTCATGGGCGCCGACCTGTTCCGGCGGCGCGGCGGCGAGGAAAAACCAGGTGTCGAACCGCTTGGGCATGCCCTCCGGCGTGATCCAGTGCGCATAGGGCACGAGTTCGTCGAGCGCCAGCACCATGCCGTTATCGGTTAGCACCTTGAGGAAGCTGATCTTGCCGTCGCAGAGATCCGCGCGATTGATAGCCTCGATCTCGCTGGCGCGTTTGGCATCGACCAGCGCCCGCGAGCCCTTCGGCCGCGCCAAAAGGATGCCGCTTTCCTCGAAGGTCTCGCGGATCGCGGCGATGCGGAAGCTGAGCGTGGCTTCGTCGAGCCCCTCGCCGCCCGAATAGAGCTCCGGCGTCGCGATGATCTCCTTGTCGCCCTTGTCGACGCTGCCGCCGGGAAACACCAGCGCGCCGGAATTGAAATCGATTTCATAATGGCGAACCATCATGAATACCTCGATTTCCTTGAGCTCCGCGCTGTCGCGCAGCAGCAGGATGGTGGATGCAGGACGCGGGGCGGCTTCTGCCATTGGACTAACCTGCCGCGCTGGATTGCGGTTGCAGATTGGCGCGGCGGTCGACGCGCGCCACCCGCGACAACAGATAATCGACTTCGGCCTTTGCGGTCGCCGTGATGGTCGCGCCGGGCTTGCGTTGCGCGCTGGACGAAATGATGCCGCGCTTCTGCAGCACGTATTTGCGGACCGACAGGCCAGCGCCGGGCTGCTGCTCGTAACGGATCAGCGGCAGATGCGCGTCGAACAAATCGTGCGCGGCGTCGCGCTTGCCGGCTTTCGACAGCTTGACGACGTCGATCAGCAGTTCGGGGAAAGCGTAACCGGTCATGGCACCGTCGGCGCCGCGCTCCATTTCGAAATCGAGGAACAGTCCGCCATTGCCGACCAGAATGGACAGTGGCCGCAGCGAGCCGTCTTTCTGATAGCCGCGCAGCGTGGAAATCTTCTCCAGACCCGGCCAGTCCTCGTGCTTGAGCATCACGCAGGATGGCGAGTCCATCACGATCTTGCGGATCACGGCGGGCGTGAAGATGACATTGAGCGTCAGCGGATAATCCTGCAGCACCCAGGGAATCTCGTCGCCGATCGCTTCCTGCGCCTGCTTGAAATAGCCCGTGATCTGGTCGTCGGTGCGCAGGTGCGGCGGCGGCGCGATCATCACGCCGGCGGCGCCTGCGTCCATCGACGTTTTCGCCAGCGACCGCATAGAGGCAAAGCCGGGCGCCGAGACGCCGACGATGATCTGCATGGTCTTGGCGCGCTTGACGAAGCGAACCGCCACCTGCTCCGCTTCCGCGGCGTCGAGCTTCGGCGCCTCGCCCAAAATGCCGAGCACGGTGACACCATCGCAGCCGACTTCGGCGTAGAAGTCGGTCAGGCGGTCGATGGATTTCTCGTCGATGCGGCCGTCATCGTGGAACGGGGTTGGCGCGATCGCAAAAGTGCCTGCGGCCTGGGCAGTAAGCTTTGTCATGAGTGCCTCTGATCTCTTCGTCATTCCACAATGCGCAATTGCGCATTGGGGTTCGCTGCTACGCATCGCCCCCGGCCTGACATTCACTTGAATCGCCGCGCCGACTTCTTGATATCTTCCTCGGAGAAGAAGATTTCCTTGGCGTGGGTCACGATATCCTCGGCCTTCCACCCCGTAAACGGCGGCGTCCAGCCTTCCATTTCCATCATCCTCATCTCGCGGACGCCGCGCGGGCCGGAGACGCCGAGCACCTTGCCGGTCTGGTCGCCCGACAGGTCGCTGACCATGTATAGCACGGCCGGCGCGATGCCGTCCGGGCCCAGCGCAGCTCCGGGGTTCTCTTTATAGCGCGGCAGGTCGGCGGTCATGCGGGTCAGCGCGCCCGGGGCCAGCGTCCAGATCCGGATGTTGTATTTGCGGCCCTCGATCGCCAGCACGTTCGACAGTCCCCAGATACCGCCCTTGGCGGCGCCATAATTGGTCTGGCCGAAATTACCGATCAGGCCCGAGGTCGAGGACGTGTTGACGATGACGCCGCCGCCGTTCTCGCGCATCCATTTGAACACCGGCTGGGTGCAGCAGAAGGTGCCTTTGAGATGCACCTTGATTACCCTGTCCCAGTTGGCCTCCTTGGCCTTGGCAAAAGTCTCGTCCAGCAGGATGCCGGCATTGTTCACCAGGATGTCGGCGCGGCCGAAATTCTTGATGGCGTCGTCGAACACGGATTGTCCGCCTGACATGGTCGAGATGTCGGAACCGTTGGCGACGGCCCGGCCGCCCTCCTCCTTGATCGCATTGACGACCTTCTGCGCCATCGAAACGTCGGCGCCGGAACCGTCGCGCGGTCCGCCGAGGTCGTTGACCACGACCGCCGCGCCCTCGCGCGCGAACAGCTTTGCGTAGGCCTCACCAAGCCCGCCGCCCGCACCGGTGATGATCGCGACCTTGCCGTCGAGTAATCCCATGGTGTTTCTCTCCCTTACATCTTCTCGCTTTCGTGTCCCGGACGCGATGCAGCGTGAAACGCTGCTTCGCAGAGCCGGGACCCAGCACCACCCGGCCAATGGGCCCCGGCTCTGCAGCGCATCACCGGAGTCGCGCGAAGCGCGATCCCGAACGTGCTGCGCTGCGTCCGGGGCACGAGATCTAACCCAGCACCGTCTTGCCGCTCTTGATCACGGTGACGCCCCGCGACTTTACCTTGGCTTCGAACGAGACGACGTTGCCGTCCTTCCACAATTCAATCGTCACGGTCTCGCCGGGAAAGACCGGCGAGGAAAAGCGCGCGACGTGCTGCTTGAAGGCGGATGGATCGTAGTCGGCATAGGTCTGCAGCACGCCGCGGCAGGTGATGCCGTAGGTGCACATGCCGTGCAGGATCGGCCGCGGAAAGCCGGCCTTCTTCGCAAACTCCGGATCGGAGTGCAGCGGGTTGCGGTCGCCGCAGAGGCGATAGACCAGCGCCTGGTCCGGCCGCGTCGTGATGTCGACGATCTTATCGGGTGCACGGCTCGGCACCTGATGCGGTTCGGGCTGGCCTTCGGACGGTCCGCCGAAGCCGCCGTCGCCGCGGGCAAAACGCGAGGCAACCAGTGTGGCGAGCTTCTCGCCGTTCTCGTCCTTCAGCACGGTCTGGTGGCGGATCACCGCGCCCTTGTCCTTGCCCTTGTCGAAGACGTCGAGCACGGTCGAGTCAGCGGTGATCTTGGCCGCGCTCGGCAGCGGCTTGTGGAAGGTGATGTCGCGCTCGCCGTCGACCACCATCACGCGATTGAGATTCATCTCGCCGGGGCTTGAGCCCCAGGCCGCCACCGAGGCGAAGGTTGGCACGACCTTGAGGGGACGCGGGGTCAAGGTGCCTTCGTTGACGTAGGCGAGTTCGTTCTCGTCCATGGGGTCAGCGCCCAAGCCGATCCCGTAGGCGTAGAGCATCACCTCGCGGTCGGTATAGGCGTATTTCTGGCCGAGATTTTTCAGGGCCATGAGCTGTTCGTAATTGATCGGCATGCTTGAACTCTCTCCCAATTCTTTTGTTGTCGTCACCCCCGCGAAGGCGGGGGTCCAGTAACCACCGGCGTTTACTGGATCCCCGCCTTCGCGGGGATGACGACCTGTTGTTTGGCGCGCAGCGCGGGCAATTCCGTCAGGCCGCCGTGAAGAACGGCAATGGCGCGCCATCGGTTGGCTTGAACACTACCTTCACCTTCTGGCCGATCTTCAGGCTCGTTAGATCGCAATCGACGATGTTGGTCTGCAGCGACGGTCCTTCCTTCAGCGTGACATACGCGATCGCATAAGGACCGGTCGGCGATTTGCGCATCAGGCTGTAAGTGTAGATCGTGGCCTCGCCGGAAGCTTCCTCCCACTCCGTCTTGTCGGAGAAGCAGAACGGGCAGATCGAGCGCGGGAAATAATGCGGCTCGCCGCAGGCGGTGCAGCGCTTGATCATGAACTTGCCGGCCTTGGCCGCTTCCCAGAACTGCGCGGTCTCAGGATTGGTCACCGGCGCCGGATATTTTTTCGCTTCAGCCATCACACGCGCTCCAGAATGCAGGTTGAGGCGGCGTGACGCACGCCGAGAAGACCGCCGGTGCCATGGGCGATTGCGAGGTCGCAATTCGGCACCTGCACCTTCGGATGCGCTTCGCCGCGCAATTGGCGGACAGCCTCGAGGATTTTGGTCATGCCGCCGCGGTTGACCGGGTGGTTGCTGCAGAGGCCGCCGCCATCGGTGTTGAACGGCAGCTTGCCGACGCCGGAAATCAGATTGCCGTCGGAGACGAACTTGCCGCCCTCGCCCTTCTTGCAGAAGCCGAGGTCTTCGAGCTGCATCAACACGGTGATGGTGAAGCTGTCATAGATCGAGGCGTATTTGATGTCCTTTGGCGTGATGCCCGCTTCCTCGAAGGCGCGCGGGCCGGACCGGACGCCGGCCGAATAAGTGAGATCGAGATCCTTGCCGCCGCGCGGACCCTTCATCGCCTCGCCATGGCCGATCAACCGCACCAGCGGCTTCTTCAGGCTCTTGGCAATTTCCGGCGTGGTCACGATCATCGCGCCGCCGCCGTCGGTGACGACGCAGCAATCCATCCGGTGCAGCGGGTCCGAGATCATCGGCGAGTTGATGACGTCCTCGACGGTAACAACTTCCTTCAGCATCGCGTGCGGGTTGTGCTGGGCGTGATGGGAAGCCGCGACCTTGATCCAGGCGAGCTGTTCGCTTGTGGTGCCGTAGTCGTGCATATGGCGCATGGCACACATGCCGTAGGCATTGTGGGTGGTGGCGCCATAGGCGGCCTCGAAATCGGCCTCTGCGCCAGCGGCGCGCGGCGGCATCACCCCGGTGCGCGGCTTGCCGGCGAGCGTGACCAGCGCGATCGAGCATTTGCCCGCGGCGATCGCCTCTGCGGCGTGGCCGAGATGGATCAAATAGGAACAGCCACCCGTTTCGGTGGAATCGACGTGGCGCACCTTCAATCCGAGATAATCGACCATCGGCCAGAGGCCGCCGGGGGCGTCGCCGGCGCAGAAATAGCCGTCGATGTCGGCTTTGGTGAGCCCCGCATCTTCGATCGCACCCTTGGCGACCTCGGCGTGCAACTGCGCAGTTGATTTGTCGGGTGCGTGCCGGGTGGGATGTTCGTAGATCCCGGCAATGTAGGCTTTGCCCTTGATGGTCAAATCGTTCTCCGTTGGCGTTTCTTCTTCCAAGTTTTTTCTGGCCTGTCGCTGCCCCCTTGGCAAGCGCCGAAATATTCCGCAGGGCGAGACGGTAGCGACTAGACTCAACTCGGGATGATTATCAGTGGAAATCGTATCAGGCCGCAGCCGCGGATATGCCAGCGCGTTCTCGCGGCGCGACGCGCCCGAGTTGTGCCTGGTCGTTTGCTCCCTCGGGGATGAGAGGGCGCAGGGAAGACCGGGTGCGCGCTGCACCCGCGGTCTCGTGTGCAATGTGCACAAAGAAGTGCGCACACGAGCATACAGGTCCAGCGGAGAGCATCCGGCCTTCCCTGCGCAATGGTTTGACGGCTTATGGCGCGCTCTTCCCGGAGACGAATTCCTCTTGCCTCCGTCGCTGCCGGATTGACGACCGATCGAACCCGGTTGGATTCGATCAACCTCCGCCAGCTTGACACCAGCCACGGGTGCCAGAACCACACGCTTTTGCCGTACGCGAACTGCGCCGCTCGTCCTGCGCGGATCGATCGCTCACAGCCCCAAGACAAGCTTGAGGCCGCCCTGCAATGCCTCGCGCGCGCGGGCGCCTCGCGTCCACCGCAACCCGCACTCCACGTATCGTGACGACGCGTACGCCCCTCTTCGATGAGGCGGGATGGCGCGAAGATGGAGCTGATTTGGGGGAAATGGGAAGCGGAATATTTTTGCCGCGCAATCTGGACGACCCAAATCACGTTGAAATGGCTGGTGAAATTCGTTTTTGCGCGCAGCGCTTTTCATGGGTTTGGATTAGCGGGTCGCGCTGTCGCGCAGCCGAAACGCTTACTGACTGTCCGACCGGGCGACGGGCGAGAGCATGGGCGAGGCCTTCAATGGGACAGACCGAACAACAGCATTTCCGAGATTACCCCGTGATCGGACATGATGCGGACATATCAAGATCGGCGCGAATGACCCGTAGCGGAAATCATAAGACGGACTAGGTAAGTTGCGACTGTGGCCCCTCTGAAAGAGAACAAGTATGCGCTCGATCCCTTCCATTCTTTTCCGAGTTGTCGTCGCCGGGATGTTGCTATTCAACTCGGCCGCAGCGGTGCTTGCACAGGATCGCACGGAGACGCGTCGCGAGTGGGGCACGCTAGCCAATGGACGAACCGAGTTTGAAGTTTCGGACCCCGCTTTGGTGCCCAGCACCCTTGCCCTTGCGGCTGAACAATCAGGCTGCCGCTACCAAGATGACATCAAAGAGAGACCCGCTCGTTTCATACGCCCGGAAGGCCGCCGTCTTGCTATCCTGTTCTGCGCCTCCATCGTTGGCTCACATCAGGTGTTCGACGTTTCGAATGTGCTGAGGCCAACGCCGGTGGAATTCCCGATTATCGCGCACCCGGACGGCTTTGGTACAACAGCTAGGCCGGGTGTGATCACATGGGAAAAGGAAGCCAAAGTCTTTCAGGCTCAAAGGGGCTCGGACACTTCGCCTGCGGGGCTCCGCCACATCTATCGACTAGATCGCGGGACCGGAAGCTTCGTGGTCGTTCGCGTTGAATTCACGCCGCACAGCGGCGTCAAGGACGGATGGACGACGATTTGGGACGCGCCCATCTGGTCTTTCCCCGGGATGCCGAACTAAGCGGCAAGTCCACAAAAAATCGGGCGGGGCCTGCTGTTGGCACCCTTGAGACTTGCCGGCACACGGTAACGATGTCTGTTTATAGGGGTAGAGCGGAAGTAGTCGGTGTACGGTCAAACCGACGCGGATGACCAAAGCCGACGTGGGTCGCTGAACAACGACGCGCCGCGGAGACTCGGCGGTTGTTGTCAGCAGCATCCTATGACACCATCTGAGTACCGAGTTGTTATGACTTCTAGATGCCTATGCCCCGCCGGAAATATGCTTGGGAAAAGCTATCGGATGAGCAGTTGCTCCAGCAACGCCTCAGTAGTCTGAGGGTTGCGGTCGAAGGCACTTGGCTCGAGGATTGTATCAGCACTCTTTATGAAGAGCTCGAAGAGCGGGGCATCCGGCTGCGGCCACATACATGGATATCGAGCGAATGGTTTAGTCCGGCAGATGTGCCCGGCATTGCCATCCCATTCTATCTCACCCATCCCCGCCTGATAAAGATCGAGAAGAAAATGATGCTCGACGTCGAGGGCGGCACCTGGTCCGAATGCATGGCCATCCTCCGCCATGAGGCAGGCCATGCCATCCAGCACGGCTATCAGCTGCAGCGCCGCCGGCGTTGGCAGCAGCTGTTCGGCCGGTCCTCAAAACACTACCCGCGCTACTACCGGCCGAATCCAGCCAGCCGGCAATATGTCCAGCATCTTCGGCTCTGGTACGCGCAGAGCCATCCGGACGAGGATTTCGCTGAAACCTTCGCGGTGTGGCTGCGGCCGCGTTCGAACTGGCGGACGCGCTATGCCGGCTGGCCAGCGCTGAAGAAGCTCGAATATGTCGACGAACTGATGGAGGAAATCGCCGGGAAGCGGCCGCTAGTCACGACGCGGGAGCGTGTCGATCCGCTGCATGAACTCAGCCAGACACTCGGCGACCACTATAAAAAGAAGCAGGCGTTCTACGCCTTCAGGCCACCGAAGACTTACGACCGCGACCTCTCCCGGCTCTTTTCCGCCGATCCACGGCATCGCCGGGGGCAGCCGGCTTCTACATTCATCAGGCGGCACCGCGCCCACTTCAGGCAGCTGGTCGCGCGGTGGACGGGCGAGAACCAACTTACGCTTGATGCTGTACTTGACGACATGATCTCCCGCTGCCGAGAACTCAATCTGCGCGCTGTCGGCTCCGATCGGAAGCTTGTTACTGACTTCACCGTCCTGTTGACCGCCAAGACCATGCACGCGCTGTTCGGTCCCTCGCGGCGAAAATGGATCGCGCTATGAGACGCCTGCGCGTTCTGGTGCTCATGCATCCGGACTTCGTGCCCCCGGACTCCACCGATGGATACACTGCGCGGCAAATCAACGAATGGAAAACAGAATACGACGTCGTGAGCACCTTGCGTGCGGCCGGCCATGATGTTCGCCCGCTCGGTGCGCAGGAGGAAATCAAGCCGGTGCGCGAGGAGATCGAAAGTTTCAAGCCGCATGTGGTATTCACGTTGCTGGAGCAGTTTCACAACGAGCCCACGTATGACCAGCACGTCGCAAGCTATCTCGAACTGATGCAGATCCCGTATACCGGGTGTAACCCGCGCGGTCTGATCTTGGCGCGCGGCAAGGATCTGTCCAAGACATTGGTGCACCATCGCCGGATCGCGGTGCCGGCCTTCGCCGTATTCCCGATGCGCCGAAAGGTCAAACGTCCAGCGCGTCTTGCGCTGCCGTTGATCGTCAAGAGCCTGAACGAGGATGGATCCCGGGGTATCTCGCAGGCATCCGTCGTCGATACGGACGAGAAGCTCGCAGAGCGCGTCGCCTTCGTCCACGAGCGGATCGGAACCGCCGCAATCGCCGAGCAATATATCGAGGGACGTGAGCTTTATGTCGGGGTGCTCGGCAACAATCGGTTGCGAGTGTTGCCGGTTTGGGAATTGAAATTCGGCACCATGGGCGGCCAGGCCATAGCCACCGAGAAGGTCAAACACGATCCCGGTTACCAGGAGCGCGTGGGAATTGTAGATGGGCCGGCCAAGAACCTTGGCGCCGGAGGCACACGCTCGCATTCAGCGAACAGCGAAACGCATCTACCGAACACTGGGGCTCGATGGATACGCGCGCATCGACTTTCGCCTCTCTGCCGACGGCACCCTGTATTTCATTGAAGCGAACCCCAATCCCGAAATCGCGAAGAGCCAAGAGTTCGCTACAGCGGCCCGGCATGACGGACTTGATTACCCGGGCCTCTTGCATCGCATTCTGGCGCTCGGAATAAGCCGGACATACGCCGGCGCATCCGTAGGCTGAGACGGGTATGCGGAAAAGAGATTCCCATGCGAAACGGTAGGCACGGCGCAAGCGCGCCTCGGCCCACCCTACGCGTTAACCTAACCTAACCTACTCTAAGCACCACACCCACCGACCTCATCCTGAGGAGACCGCGAAGCGGTCGTCTCGAAGGATGGCAGCGGGCGAGATCGGGGGCCTCGTGATTCTCCCGGCGATGCGAAGCATCGTCCGGAGCCGGCGCTTCGCGCCTCCTCACCACGAGGGTCGCCTACTCCGCCGCGAGTTGCCGCGGCGCGGGCGGCGGGTTGACGAGGTCGGCGGCGAGTTGCGTGTAGCGCGCCTTGGCGTCCTGCACTGCCTTCTCCTTCACCAGGCCGTAGCCGCGGATGCGGTCGGGCAGCGAGAGAATTTCGACCGCGGTGTCGTGGGTGACCGGGGACAGCAGGCCGAGCACGGTGGCGACGTCCTTTTCATAGCCTGCGATCAGGTCGCGTTCGAGCTTGCGATCCGCACTGTAGCCGAAGATGTCGAACGGCGTGCCGCGCAGGAAGCGCAACTTCGCCAGTGTCCGGAACACCTGTAACATCCAGGCGCCGAACGCGCGCTTCTTCGGGCGGCCGAGCGCATCGAGGCCGCCGCCGAGAATAGGCGGCGCCAGGTTGAAGTTGAACTTGAAGTCGCCTTCGAACTGGTCGCGGAGCTGCTTTTCGAAGCGGCCGTCGGTGAACAGCCGTGCGACTTCGTACTCGTCCTTGTAGGCGAGCAGTTTTGCGTAGTTGATCGCGACCGCCCGCGGTAACGCGTCGCCATAGCCGCCATCGGTGGCCGCATCGCGCACGCGCTTCACGAGACCCCGATAGCGCTCGGCGAGCGCGGCATTCTGATATTCGGCGAGGTGCGCGCTGCGGTGGGCGATGATCTCATCCAGCGACATCGCATCCAGCGTCTTGAGCGCGACCGTCTCGTCCTGGCCCTTCATCATGGCGTCAAGCCGCGCCGGATCGGCAGCGGCGAGACGGCCGAGCTGGAAGGCCTGCGTGTTCATCTTGATCGAGACGCCGTTGACCTCGATCGCCTGCAGTATAGCCTTCGCCGACAGCGGCAGCAGGCCCTTCTGATAGGCGTAGCCCAGCATCATGATGTTGGTGGCGATGGAATCGCCGAGCAGCGCTTCGGCGGGCTTGGTAAAATCGTAGAACGACGAATCCTTGCGCAGCTCGGTTTCCAGCACGTGGTTGACCTTGCGGCTCTGGAAATTGAAGTCGCGGTTGAGGATGAAGTCGGCGGTCGGAATGACGTGGGTGTTGATGACGCCGACGGTGCGGCTGGCCTCGCAAAGCGTGATGGTGTCCTTGGCGGCGGCAACCACCTCGTCTGCCGCCATCACGAGATCGGCGGTGCCGGTGACGATGCGCGAACAGGTGACGTCAGCGGTATGCTCGGAAAGCCGGACATGGCTGAGCACCGCACCACCTTTTTGCGCAAGGCCGGACATGTCGAGGATCATACTGGCCTTGCCCTCGATATGCGCGGCCATGCCGAGCAGCGCACCGATGGTGAGCACGCCGGTGCCGCCGACGCCGCCGACCGCGATGTTGTAGGGCCGCTCCAGCGAGGGGAACGAGGCCGGCTCGGGAAGATCGCCGATGTCACCAAGACCTGTACCATCAAGACTTGCCGGCGCGCGGCGGCGCGGCTTGCCGCCGTCGATGGTGACGAAGGACGGGCAAAAACCCTTGAGGCAGGAATAGTCCTTGTTGCAGGTCGACTGATTGATGGTGCGCTTGCGGCCCATCTCGGTTTCCAGCGGCTCCACCGAAATGCAGTTCGACTGCACCGAGCAATCGCCGCAGCCTTCGCAAACGGCTGGATTGATCATGACGCGGCGCGCCGGGTCTTCCATCAGGCCACGCTTGCGGCGGCGGCGCTTTTCGGCGGCGCAGGTCTGCACGAAGACAATCGCCGAGGTGCCTTTCAGCGTACGGCACGTCCTCTGGACAGCGTCGAGTTCGTCGCGATGCGCGGTCTTCACATCAGGCGCGATCTCGGACGCCGGATAGGCGTCGGGGTTTTCCGAGACGAGATAGATATTGCGGATGCCTTCCGAATGAAGCTGGAAGGTGATCTGCTGCGGCGACAATTCGCCATCGACATGCTGGCCGCCGGTCATCGCGGTCGCATCGTTATAGAGGAGCTTATAGGTGATGTTGGCGCCGGAGGCGATCGCCTGGCGGATCGCGAGACTGCCGGAATGGAAATAGGTGCCGTCGCCGAGATTGGCGAACACATGCTCTTCCTTGGTGAAGGGTGCAACGCCGACCCACGGCACGCCCTCGCCTCCCATATGGGTGTAGGTCTCGGTCGAGCGGTCCATCCACAGCGCCATGAAGTGACAGCCGATGCCGGCAAAGGCGCGGCTGCCTTCCGGCACCTTGGTCGAGGTATTGTGCGGGCAGCCCGAGCAAAAATACGGCGTGCGGGTGACGGGTGCGACCGCCTGCATCTGGGTCGCCTGACGGCCGTTGAACCAGTCGGCCTTGGCGCGGAGCATCGCGGCGATTTCGGGGTTGAGATTAAGTCGAAGCAATCGCTCGGTCAGCGAGCTTGCCAGCGAGGCGACGGAAAGCTCGGCGGCGAAGGTCAGGAAGCGCTTGTCGTGATCGTCCATCTTGCCGACGATGCGCGGACGCACGTCGTCGCGCCAGTTGAACAGCTCCTGCTTCACTTGATTTTCGACGATCTCGCGGCGTTCCTCGACGATGAAGATTTCTTCAAGCCCAATGGCGAAATTGCGCACGCCTTCCGGCTCCAGCGGCCAGGGCATGCCTATCTTGTAAAGCCGAAGCCCGATCTTGGCGGCAACTTCCTCCCTAATCCCCAACTCGCGCAGCGCCTGACGGATGTCCTCGTAGCTCTTGCCTGACGCCATGATGCCGTAACGGGCATTCGGCGAATCCATGGTGATGCGATTGATCTTGTTGGCGCGGGCGAACGCGATCGCCGCATAGCCCTTGTAGTCCTGCAGGCGCAGGTCTTGCGCATAGCGATCGTCGGGCCAGCGCAAATTGAGGCCGCCGGGCGGCATCTCGAAATCGGTCGGGATCGCGAACGGGGTCATCTCGTCGGTGAGGTCGATCTCGGCGGTGGTTTCCACCGTCTCGGTGATCACCTTCATGCCGACCCAGCAGCCGGAGTAGCGCGACATCGCGATACCCAGCAGGCCCATCTCGATGATTTCATGGATGCTGGAGGGATAGAGGTAAGGCATCAGCGCGGAGATGAAGGCGTGGTCCGACTGATGGGGAACGGTCGAGGACTTTGCGCCGTGGTCGTCACCGGCGAGACAGAGCACGCCGCCATTTTTGGCCGAGCCCGCCGTATTGCCGTGCCGGAATACGTCGCCGCAGCGGTCGACGCCGGGGCCCTTGCCGTACCAGATGCCGACCGCGCCATCATATTTGGCGCCGGGCGACAGGTTGAGCTGCTGAGAGCCCCAGATCGCGGTCGCCGCGAGATCCTCGTTCACGCCGGGCTGGAACTTGATGTTGTATTGTTCGAGGTGTTTTCGCGCAGCGAAAAGCTGCTGGTCGTAGCCGCCGAGCGGCGAGCCGCGGTAGCCGGAAATGAAGCCTGCGGTGTTCAGCCCCGCGGCGCGGTCGCGGCGGATCTGCGCCATCGGCAGGCGGACCAGTGCCTGGATCCCGGTCAGGAAGATGTGGCCGGTGCCTTGGGTGTATTTCTGATCGAGACTGATCGGACCCTGGTTGATTCCCATTACAGCCCTCTTTGCCGTCGGCGTGAGCCTTGATCGACGATGCTTTTTATGTAGGCACCTGAACTTGTTAGAACCAGTCTATGTCGGATTTTCCAGCCGACGCACCACAAATCTCGGCCATAGAGCCGCGCATCCAAAGATCGCAATTTCGTGCCGGGAGTAACGGGGCCGCGTTTCGGTTTGTGTCGTCCGGGAGCCTCGCCGCGAAACGGCATGACATCCCTGCTCTGTCCGCTTTCGCGCTATATCGCCCCGGGAGGTCAGATGGTGCAGGGACCACACCGGACGATGCGGACGATTCTCGCCGCTCGCCGTCGCCGATGGCCATGCCCAGTCCAAGCCTGAGCTGAGAACCGAGCCGACCGGAACCGGGGGGAATCACCGGTTCCAACATTGCGGGGTTGCAGCATTGGCGCGGAACATCCGGTCGCGCCAACCATTGTCTTGCCACCTACTCTGGGATGCTAACGGAGGAACCCATTTATGGCATACCAACCCAATCCGAACGATCCCTACCGGCCTGGCCTGAGCGATGAAGAAATCCGCCACCAGGCCCGCCTCAACAGTCTGGACAATGAGTTGCAAGCCGATCCCAGCCTCGGCGAGGGTTCTCCCAGCGGCGCCAAGGTCGCCATGTTCGCCGTCGCCATCGCGGTGGTGCTGGGCGCGCTGTTCTATGGCCTCAACAACACGACCGTAAACCAGGCAGGCACCTCGCCGGACAACCAGACGGCACAGACGCAGCCGGCCAACCCTTCCGCGCCTCCGGGCATGCGTGACGTGACGCCCCGCAGCCAGCCCGGCACCACCACGGGTGCCGCGACCAACCGCCCGGCGGCTCCGGCTGATTCGAGCACGGACATGAACAAGGCGACCACACCGCCAGCCGACAACGCGCCGGCCAGCAAGCAGTAACGGTCATCATCCGAAACGACGCGCAGCGGGCCAACCGGCCCGCTGCTTTTTTTATGCTCTAGGCGTGGACTCATTAGTACGCAGCAAAATTCGCATCGAGGCTCCGGCTTCTGCCGCCTTTCGAGAAATATCGCGCTCTAGCGTGGGGCCTCCGGCTTCTTGCCGCGTCCGAGCGCGAATTGACCGACCGGACCCTCTACATGGAATTCGAGCCCCGTCATTTTTGCAAACAGATCGATGTTGCTGGTGCCGATCGCACAGCCACCAAGGCCCATATCGGTCGCCGCCAGGTAGAACGTCTGGATCATGCTGCCGACATCCTTCAGGATCAGCGAGTACGCGATTGAGCTGTATTTCCAGGAGATCCGCCCAAAACGCGCGGCGATCGTGATCAGGACCTGCGGCGGACCGGGTGCGTCCATGGCAAACTCGGCTGCCGCCGAAAGCGCCTGGAGTTGCTGTGCGGAGACCCCGATCACTACCAACGCGTGGCCGCCCGCGTCGTAGTGGTAAAATCCGCGTTCAAGCCCTTCGCAATTCGAGACCGCCAGATACAATTCCAGTTCGTACGCGCTGCCGGCCGATGGATAGGGCCTTGTGCTGTAGGTGATCTCAGGATTGCCTTCGAAATTCGCGCCGCTATTCCATTCCGATAGGACTCTGGCAGCGCCATCTAGAAACTGCGCCAGTTCGGCGAGCGTGACCGGATGCTCGTCATCGAAATCTCGGACTGAATGGCGTTCGCGCAACAGCTTTGCGAAGGGCGAGATTGGATTCGAGGTGAAGAATTTGCGCAGGTCGATCTTCTTGCCGGGCCAAGGCGGACGCACCGCGGGCAGCGGTGAAACGACGCTTGCATAGGCGAAGGTGCTGCCAACCGGATTGGCCTGTCGGCCCTCGGTGCTCCGCGTGTGAAACACGAAATCGTGGAAATCCCAGAGAACGAGATTGCCGTCGCCTTCATTCACCCGAAGGCCGTCGCCGCTTTTCGCATTGAGCTTGAGCAGGAACTGGCTATCCAGCAGCAGTTCGAGCAGATCGAGGTTGAAAGAGGCCGCGTGGCGGCGAAGCCTGCTGATCTTGTGAGGCCGCGAGAGCGCAGCGAGGGTGGCGGCAATGGCGGGATCGCGAATTCGAAACAGCGCCCCGGCGCGCGGCGATTCCAGCACCATTTCGTTGCCACGCCGGCGCAGATAGGCAAAGCGCGACAGCACGATGGTGTCACTCTCGCCGAGCTTTGCGCGTTGCGGCCAGTATTCGGGGACCTGGGGTTCGATGACCACGATGTCCTGCTCGTCACGCGGAAAGGACAGGCGATATTCGAGAAGCCCGTGCCGCGCCAGTCGATGCGCCAGGACATCGACCTCCCTCGCGATGGCGCTCTTGCCGGCAAAGGACGCGAGCGGCAGGCCGTCGGTCAGATTTCGCGCGCGGTCCATCGCGGCCGGGCTGAGGTGTCCCAGATTGACAAGATAGCCGTCCACGGAGGCGGCGATGCTTCCGTCCGCCTCCATCTGAAAGGAGAAATGACCGTTCAATCGGGCGGCGATGACTGGCGCGATCTTCCTGGTCGGCATTTTCCGGGCAGCGCGCACGAAAGATCGGCCTTTCACGTGTGCGGCAGGAAGGGAGTGAGTTCGCTTTCCGGCCGCGGGTGATCCAATAATCCAAGCCTCACCGGAACATCGTAAAGCCGGCCCGGTGCGAAGCGGCGATAGAAGTGCCGCAGGCCCGGAACAAGCACGCGAACGACAGGGACCTCAACGTCGGGCCGCGTCTGGTCGAGCACGAGGAAATCGTAACCTGCCTGGGTCGCGATCTCGACACAGGCATTCACCTGATCGCGCGTATTGTCGTGAACCTTTAGGTCGGGAGCCGGCGGAACGATCGGATTGTCGCTCGGGACCAGGAATGGATAATCTTCCAGTCGCAGCGGCTTGACACCGTCAAGCGTCGGCTTCTCACCGCTGGCGCCGCCCATCATGCCAATCGACATGAACTGGGTCAGCTCGGTGAGCGAACGCAGCAGGGCTATGCGGCGATCGAAATGCGCGCCGGAACCGAACTCGATATTCTCGTGGCCGTTCTGCATCCAGTGCATGATCGCCACGTAAGAGGGAATGCCGAGATCGCTGGTGACGTCGAGCACCCACAGCCGGCGCCCGGCATCAGCAAACTGGGCTTGCAGATCCCGGACATACGAATCGCCGAATTGCTTAAGGTCAACCTCGGCACGCTGCAGCCGGTTGTACCACCAGATGGCGTAGGCATCGCGCTCGATCAGTTCGAGGAAGCCCTGAACGATGGCTTCCTCGCGAGTGTTGCCGGCCGCGCAACCGTTTGAGTCCGTATGGAAGCCGCCATAGAAGAAGTAGAGCAGACCGGTCGGAAGATATTTGAAACGCTTGTCGCGCAACGACCAGACCGGCGACCACTCGGTCCTCATCGAAGGATCGAGCGGCTCAGGAACCGGATGTGAATCGTCCGGCTGCTCGGCATGCCTGTTTTGAAACTGCGTTTCGCTGAAAAGCTGGACGTCATTGGGGTGAAGGGCGTCGCCGGGAGCGAAATCGGTAAAGCGGCGCGCCGTCCTGATCTCGTCACCCTGGAAAATTCCCGAATAGCGCTCGATCGCCTCCATCAGCGCGCTGGCCTCGCCCTGCTCAGCCGTGGAGCCCTTGCCGAAGCTGCCGCCGCTCAGTCCGGACCTGAGCTGATCGACGCTTTGGGCTGGCCCAGAGAAATTGTGATAGGCAAAAAAATTGGTGTTCATTGGCAGATCGACCTCGATCCGCTCGAGCCGCGTAACCACTCCGGTCAGCGGGCTTACATGCTTGTGGAAGCGGGCCACGGTGGCCCGAGACGTCACCGTGCGATATCCACCGCTGGTCATGATGAGCTTGCTGCCTTCGGCGATCTCGATTGACGCCGCCGCCCGGCGTGGACTCTGCAGTTTCTTGCTGCCGCAGGTGAGACATTGCGGGCGCCGCGCGACAAAGTGCTTGGCGATGACCGCACCAGTCAGATCGAGGCTCGCAATATGATCGCGCAGATCGGTGCGAAAGCCTGAAGCAATCGCTTTCGTGATTTCGACGGCAGCGAAGTGGACCGCGATCTGTCCAACGGAGTCTTGGACCAGGGGCGATACGGCGACCGCCTGCGCCGGCCCGCGGTCGAGGAACCCCTTGATCTCGCGGTTGCGGATCATGCGATCGAACAGACAATTCCAGCAGGCGCTGTCGCCCGGTTTGAACACGGGCCCCACCAGTGGAAACACGCCAGACGGCTGCACCAGTAGCCAGGGCGTCTTGTCGGCCACGCGTTCCCGGTTCATCTCGGCCAGCCGCCGGTCCAGATAGTCGTTCACCAGCGTGATGATGAGCCTTGGCGACCGCTTGGCGATTTGAACGCCGAGTTTGCTCAAAGCCGCGCTCAGTTCCCTGGCGCCTTTGACATCGATCGACTCCACCTGCACGGGGCAATTGCGGAGATTCTGCTCCGCGACCTCGGGAGGCAGGCCGAGGCTCGCCCAATATCCAGCGACGGCGCCATCGAATGCGTGCGATGTTCCTGTAACGACGTATCGGCGGTCGAACAGCCGCTTGATCGCTTCCTCTATCTTGTCGGTCGGATAGCTCTTCGAAAGCTGGCGAACGATCTCTGGCGCAGACTTTCCATTTTTTCCGATCGCCGCGGCCACCGCACAATACAGATCGCCATGCAGGAAGAACTTGCGATCCTCGGAATAGAGGCAGACCACATCGGGAGGAAGTACGTAGGCGGTGAAGTTCGGCGCAAATCGCAAGATGTCCTTGCGGGTCTGCCTCGCAACGCGGCTCTTGCGATTGGCTGTCATGGAGGCAGCACGCGGATTTTGTTACCTGTCATTTCAGATCGCCAGCGCACCACGAACCGTTCGTCCCGTCGGACTCGTGTACCGAGGTCGACTGAGTTGGAACACACTCGCTTGTCATCGGCAAGCTGCCCAGGCTGGCAGGCGAACGGTGCAACGAAAACAAGAAATTGGCCGGGTCGATCGCTAGCCCGGCCAATGAAATTGTGGCTTGTCGATACGCAATCAGCAAGCGTCGTTGCCTAGCACCAGCGGCACCGGCCCCAAGATGCACAGCAACCTGCACATCCTATGCCTATGCCTATGCCTGGCACGCCCACCCCTATCCAACCAACGCCGCAGCCACCACAGCCACCGCAGCCGACGCCGCATCGGCAGGCTCTGCATCCACAGCCTCTGCAACCGCGACAACCACCGCATCCGTGGAAGCCACCGCATCCCCGGAAGCCGCCACATCCGCGGCAACCACCGCATCTGCCGCAGCCGCGCTGGGCCAGCTGCACACCGCTTAGGTCGTTGTCGAAGAGTTCGTCGTCGAAGAGATGGAAGGTGGCGAGGCTGACGTCGG
The DNA here is from genome assembly GCF_036924515.1 of Bradyrhizobium sp. AZCC 1610. Taxonomy (NCBI): domain Bacteria; kingdom Pseudomonadati; phylum Pseudomonadota; class Alphaproteobacteria; order Hyphomicrobiales; family Nitrobacteraceae; genus Bradyrhizobium; species Bradyrhizobium sp. AZCC 1610. The sequence goes on from NZ_JAZHRR010000001.1 coordinate 3,932,865, forward strand.
AAAGTTCCTCTTCACCGAGCGCGATCATCATGCCAGGAGCGAAATTCCGCCCCTGTTGAACGTCACCGGTCGGTACGGCCGAGGCTGATGCGCCTCCTGCTAGCGAAAAAGTTAATCCGGCGGCACCCAACGCCGGTACTGCGGTTCTGGCTACTCGCTTCTTTTTCGAAGCTTGCTTCACCCGCGGCATGGTCGCATCCTCCAACGTTGCAAGAAGGATCTCCGCGGGAGCGATCCTACGCTGACCAAATAAGGCAGGCAAGATTCATGCACACACGAAAACGTAATGACGCTCGTTCAGGTAGCATTCATGTTCATGAACAATGTCGCCGCATTTTCGTCGATTGCAACGACGGCCTGCGCAGAGTGCAACGAGTGCGACTTGGTGCAGTGCGCAATCGTCTCCAAGCTTGAACGGAGAAATTGGCGTGGTCAATCAACTCGGACGCTTCGCCTGGTATGAGCTCCTGACCACGGACGTCGCGGCAGCAAGCGCCTTTTATGGCAAAGTCGTCGGCTGGGGTGCGAAGGATGCGTCGACTCCGGAACTGGCCTACACGGTGCTTACTGCTGGCGAAGTTCCGCTGGGTGGGCTTATGGATCTCCCGGAAGAGGGGCGGCGATTGGGGGCAACTCCGAGATGGGTCGGCTACGTCGCTGTCGATGACATGGATGCGACGGCCACACAGATCAGGCGTCGTGGAGGCGCTGTCTTGCTGCCGCCAACGGACAGCAATATCGGCCGGGTTTCAGTGGTCGCCGATCCGCAAAAGGCGACTTTTGCGCTTGTCAGCGGACTGACGTATGGCCAACGGCAACCCGGCGGGCTGGACGAGCTGGGCCGCGTGGGCTGGCACGAGTTGCTGGCTGAAGACCGGAACAAGGTCTTTGATTTTTACGGCGAGCTTTTTGGCTGGCAGAAGGCCTACGGTGAAACCGATCCGGCAGACCTGTATCAATCGTTTTCGGCGGCCGGGCAGACGATCGGTGGCATGCTCACCAAGCTTCCGAACGTGCCGCAGCCGTGTTGGCTATATTACTTCAATGTCGACGACATCGGCGCGGCAGCCAAGCGCGTCAATGCTGGTGGAGGCCGCATCCTCCAGGGGCCAATCGAATTGCCAGACGGTTGCTGGATCGCGCGATGTGCCGATCCCCAAGGCGCCCTGTTTGCGCTGCAGGGTGTTCGAGGTCAGAGAGACACCGAGCAACCCTCCGCCTCGGAAGTCGCTTGGTCCGCCAAGTGGGGTGGCATTGCTTCACAGGGCAGGATGGTGCTGCCAAAGCCGAAGCGTTAAGAGTGCTCGCAGGTACCAACCGTGATCAGTTCGCCACGCGCGACCGCGAGAAGCGCGGAGATAATGGCCCGACGCGCACTCCAGCTTGCGGCTGAGCAATCTCCGCACTCCCAAGCGTTGCAGCCACAACTAGGCCGTCCGGCTAACAACCATGCTGTTCCCTACAGTGCATAAGGCCGCTTGTGGCACCAAAGCGGACGTCGGCCGGCCACTCTGATTTATGGGTTCATGCTTTAGCTGAACATCTTGTTGAGTTCGCCGCCGGAATAGCCGTTGGCGAATTCGGTGAACGTCCCCTGCTCCGCCATCTCCTTTGATGCCTTCATGAAGCCGGCCCATGCCATCCGCGCCAGCGAGGCGCCGACGCTGATCCGGCGCACGCCGAGATCGGAGGCCGCCTTCAGCGACGGGCCGGCCGCGCCGACCAGGAGATTGACGGGCTTTGGATGCACCGCCTTCACCACAGCCGAAATCTCTTCCGGCGTCGCGATGCCGGGCGCATAGAGGCAATCGGCGCCGGCTTCGGCATAGGCGGTGAGCCGGTCGATCACCAGCTTCAGATCCTTCTGCCCGCGCAGGAACGCCTCGCAACGGCCGGTAAGCAGGACGCCGCTGCTGTCGGCATCGATGGCCTTCCGCGCCGCCCTGATGCGATCGACGGCAAGCGCCGAATCGAACAGCGGTTTTGCGTTATCTCCGGTAAAATCCTCGATCGAAAGGCCTGATACGCCGGTCTTCACAGCGCGGGCGACATTGGCGCCGACCTTGTCCGGTTCGTGCGCAAAGCCGTCCTCGAAATCGGCATTGACGGGGATATCGACCGCCGCGCAGATCGCGGCGAGATGCGTGCAGACATCATCGACCGTGACGCGGTTGTCGGCCTTCGCCAAAGTCCAGGCAAAGCCTGCGCTGGTGGAGGCCAGCGCCTTGAAGCCGAGATGCTGCAAGGCCTTCGCGCTGCCGACATCAAAGGGATTGGGGATGATGAAGCATCCGCTCTCGTGCAATTTCCTGAACGCGGCGCGCTTGTCAGCAGATGTCAGCATGGTCGCTCTCCCCTGTGTTTGTTTGCGCCGCGTAGATAGGTGCGCAACGCCCGTTCTGCCAGACGCCTCACGCCACGACCTTGCGCAGGAACGTCCGCTCTTCGACGAGGATGAACTTGTTCTCCTCGGCGAAATTGAAATTGGCCATGCCTTCGCTGTCGGCGCGCAGCCGCGCCCGGTAGCTTTCATAGGCGGCGAGACTCTCGAACGAGATCAGCGCAAAGGCGATGTTGTTGGTGCCCTCGTACGGCATCCAGTAGCCGATCAGGTCGCCTCCGCATTTCGGGATGATGGTGAGCCAGTTTTTCGAATATTGCTCGAACAGCGCGCGCTTGAACGGATCGAGCTGGTAGCGGATGAAAACGGTGATGGTCATTGCGTATCTCCGATGATTGCTACCGTCATTGCGAGGAGCGAAGCAATGACGGAACCTGTTTCTCAGACCGGAGAATACCCGCTTGATCGACAGCAATGCTTCGGCTATCATCGAACTATGAAAGCAGGTCCTGACATCGCCATGGTCGCCTCATTGGTCGGCGATCCCGCGCGCTCCAACATGCTGACCGCGCTGATGACCGGCCGCGCGCTGACCGCGAGCGAACTGGCGAACCAGGCCGGCATCACGCCGCAGACCGCGAGTTCGCATCTGGCCAAGCTGGAAGCCGGCGGCCTGATCGAGCCTGAGAAACAGGGCCGTCATCGCTATTACCGCCTCACCGGCCCCGATGTCGCCCATGTGCTCGAAGGGCTTGCGGGCTTGGCCGAGCGCGCCGGCCACACCCGCGTTCGGACGGGACCGAAAGAGCCGGCGCTGCGCCGCGCGCGGATCTGCTACGATCATCTTGCCGGCGATCTCGGCGTGCAGATGCTCGACAGCATGCGCACGCAACGGCTGGTCCGGCAAACCAAACAGTCGATCGAACTCACCGGCGAGGGCAAGCGCTTCATGGCCGAGGCGCTGCAGATCGACACCGAGGCGCTGGCGCATCCGCGAAGGCCGGTCTGCAAGGCCTGCCTCGACTGGAGCGAACGGCGGCATCATCTCGCCGGCACACTCGGCGCCGCCGTCATGAATCGCTTCACCGAATTGAACTGGGCGGCGCGCGATCCCGCGCCGGGCAGCCGCGTCGTCAATTTCACCCGGACCGGCGAAAAGCGGTTTGCCGCGCTGTTCGGAAACGGCACGGAACGACCCTGACGTTTTCGGGCGTGAGTGCCGAATGAGGTGGGCCTGATCTCCGCAAAAAGTGAAGCCGCGCCGGCTTTACCGCGCGCGTTCATCGCATCAATAAGGTCGCATCCCAAAGATGGAGCCTGCGATGCGACGCGCGATCATGATCTGCTTTTCGATTATCGTGGGCGGCCTCTCCTCCTGCGCGCTGGCAGCTGAACCGGCGGCGCGCGAACCCTCTGTGCGCGAACCGTATGGCATCGCGCTCGAAGGTTTTGCGTATCCCTACCCCGTCCGTCTGCTGCCGCTGGTGAATGACGGTGAGCAGGTGCGGATGGCCTATATGGACGTAGCTCCTGCGCAGCCGAACGGGCGCACCGTGGTGCTGCTGCACGGCCGCAATTTTCCATCGAGCTACTGGGCGCCGGTCATCCAGACGCTAAGCAATGCCGGCTATCGCGTGGTGGTGCCGGACCAGATCGGCTTCGGCAAATCCTCCAAGCCGCAAGGCGACCTGCATTTCGACACGCTGGCGCGCAACACGATCGCACTGCTCGATCATCTGCAAATCGCAAAGGCCGACATCGTGGCGCATTCGCTCGGCGGCATGCTCGGGGTGCGGATCGCGCGCGCCTATCCCGACCGGATCGCGCATCTGGTGCTGACCGCCCCGATTGGCCTGGAGGATTATCGGCTCTACGTGCCGCCGACGCCGACCGATAAGATTCTGGAGAATGAGGACAAGCTCACCGCCGACGGCTATCGCAAGCAGTTAGAGACCAATTACGCGCTGAAGCTGCCGCCCGAACAGGTCACGCCGTTCATCGATGCGCGTTTCAACATCAAGGGCAGCGCCGAATATCCGCGCTGGCTGCGCGCCTTCGTCAGCTCGGCGCAGATGATCTACCGCGAGCCTGTGGTGCACGAGATCCCGCTGATCACGCAGCCGACGCTGTTCGTGATGGGCGCCGACGATCACAACGCGCCGGGAAGAGCCAATGCGCCGGAGGCGCTGCGCGCAAAGATGGGACAGAATGCCGAGCTGGCCAAGGCGCTCGCCGCAAAGATGGCGAACGGCCGGGCCGAGGTGATCCCCAACACCGGGCATCTGGTCTTCCTGGAAGCGCCGGCCAAATATGATGAACTGGTGCTCGGATTCCTCGCCGCGCCGTAGCATCAGGGAACATTCATGTTCCATTCAGGTCTCGTGACTAGGTTCCGAACGGTGCCGCCCTTGCGGCCAAGAAACGGGAGAAAACATGAAGTACCTCTTCGCAGCAATTTTGGCTCTGGGCACCGTTGCCAGCTTCAGCGCGGCGGAAGCCGCGGGCGGATGCGGCCCCGGCTGGCATCGCGGTCCCTATGGCGGCTGCCAGCCCAATCGCCGGGCCGTTGTGGTCCGTCCTGCAGCCCCGGTCGTCGTGGTGCGGCGTCCGGCTCCGGTCGTCGTGGTACGGCCCGGCCGCGGGTGTCCTTACGGCACCGTGTGGCGCTACGGACGCTGCCGCGCTTACTGACATTTCCAAAGCAGGACAAAAGCCCCGCTCGCGCGGGGCTTTTTTTATTCCTTGTCTAAATAGTCTCTAGCGGCGCCTTACCAGTAGTAACGACGACGACGCCAGTAGCGGCGGCGCCAGCGGCGGCGGCGATGCCAGCCCCAATGCCTGCGACGCCAACGGCGGCGGCGCCAGCCCCAGTGCCTTCGGCCCCAGCCGCGATGACGGCCACGGCCGCGGCCCCAACGCACTTCTTCGGGCGTGAGGCGATCGACCTCATCACCTGACGTGACGGCAGGTTGGGCATCAGGATTGGTGGGCAGCTTGTCGTCGAGCGGCGCCGGCATCAGCGGCGCGGCCTGCGCGCTTGCTGCAAGCGCGATGCCGCCCGCGGCAAATCCAAAGGCGAGTTTTAGAAAGTGGCGGCGTTCCATCACATCTCCTCCTCCGTCTGCTGTTTGCGAGAAAGAGAGTTTCGAGGTGCCGAGATGAATGCGCGGTGAATTGTGCGTTCAGCTTTGCTGCGAACGAAGCCGATCCAGAATTATTTTCGCGCACGGCCGTTCGCAGCGGAACATTTATCGCTGCTGCGCTATTTCTGCATCGCGCGCGTGTGTGCCGGTTGGCGCGGCATCTCAAGCCGGGACCAACTCCTCGGCAAGCACCAGCACATCCCGCGTCCGCGTCACGTCCGGCCAGTCGCGGTTGAAATCAGCCACCAGGCGCTTGAGCTCGGGCCCCTCGATCGCGCGATCGAGCGCGGCCTTGTCTGGAAATTGGTACATCGCCTGATGCACCGACGGATCGGTATCGCTCCAGTAGCGCCAAGCCTTCACGGCGCCGAACGATTTCATCGCATCCGGCAGATGCTCGTGCGAATACCAAGTGTCGAACGCTTGGCGCTTGGCCGGATCGGCCACGGTGGCGCGGACGACGAAGAAGGCTGCGGGCATTGGATTTCCTCCCGGGCATTGTTTTTGTTCGGCGCATGGGACACCGGTTGCCGGCCACACGCAACTGTCACATGCTCCGTGATATCAAGGCCGCGCGCAACGCGTTTTCCGAGGTGCCACCCATGCCTGCCCGCCATCGCTCCGCCCTTCCCGCAGCCCTCTGCCTGTTGGCGGCTACCGCTTCCGCCCTTGCCGACGAGATCATGCTGCCGCGCGAGCCGCAGATCGGGCCGCGGCCGTTTTATCTGGTCGACAAGATGAAGGACGGGCCGCTGAAGCAACAGCTCAGCCAATGCACCGGGCCGTTCCGAAAGACCGACTTTTCCATCGGCCACCGCGGCGCGGCGCTGGAATTCCCCGAGCACACAAAAGAGTCTTATGTAGCGGCTGCCCGGATGGGCGCCGGCATCATCGAATGCGATGTGACCTTTACCAAAGACCGCGAACTGGTCTGCCGGCATTCGCAATGCGACCTGCACACCACGACCAACATTTTGACGGTGCCGGAGCTTGCTGCAAAATGCTCGCAAGCCTTCAGCCCAGCCGATCCGGCAACCGGCAAGAAGGCGTCGGCAAAATGCTGCACCAGCGACATCACGCTCGCCGAATTCCGCACGTTGACCGCGAAGATGGACGGCTTCAACGCCGATGCGAAGACGCCGGAAGAATACCAGAACGGCACGCCGCGCTGGCGCACTGATCTTTACGCCAATTCCGGCACGCTGATGACGCATGACGAGAGCATCGCGCTGATCAAAAGCTTAGGGGCCAAGTTCACGCCGGAATTGAAGGCGGCCGAAGTGGCGATGCCGTTCGACGGCGACTACACGCAGGAGAAATACGCGAGCCAGATGCTGGACGCCTACAAGAAGGCCGGCATTCCCCCGGGCGACGTATTTGCGCAGAGTTTCAATCTCGCCGACGTGCTCTATTGGGTGAAGACCGAGCCGGCGTTCGGGGCGCAGGCGGTGTATCTCGAGGACCGCTACGAGAAGAAGGGTCTCGATCCCGCCAAGCCCGACACCTGGAAGCCCTCGATGGCAGAGTTGAAAACGCAAGGCGTCGCGATCCTCGGCCCGCCGATCTGGACCATGCTGACGCTGAACGACAAGCGCGAGATTGTCCCGTCCGAATACGCCAAGGCGGCGAAGGCTGCCGGCCTCGATCTGATCGGCTGGTCGCTGGAGCGCGACGGCCCGCTGCACAAGGGTGGCGGCTTCTATCACCGTTCGGTCAAGGCGGCGATCGACCGCGATGGCGATACGCTGACGGTGCTGGACGTGCTCGCCAGGCAAGTCGGCGTGCGCGGCATGTTCTCGGACTGGCCGGCGACGACGACGTTCTATGCGAGTTGCACGGGGATGAAGTGAGGGGCTGGACGACCTTCGCGAAACCTTGCCCGCAGGCACGTCAACTCAGTTTCATGGGGCTATCACCAACCACCCGGAGATCGATCCTGCCGATCAGATCCGAACGGAGCGTCTCGGCGGCGCTGATGGCGTCCGTCGTCTGCCGCAACGTGCTGACATTCGATCCGAGCGACACGATTCCGCCGAGCACCGCGGCGATCGATCCGAGGGCGGCGACCTGACTGGACCCGAACAGGCCGAGCACCATCACGAGCAGCAATGCGACGCCGCCGGCGATTACCGCCTTGGAAACCAGAATGATCTTTCGGCATCGCTCGGCGACTCCGGCAAGCTCCTCGAGCCGCTCCTCGATGAGTGAAATCTCGTCGGTCGGGTCGTCCTCTGCCGTCAGATTCAAGATCGAGCACCAATGAGTTTCGTTGGTTGGGTTAGTAACCCACCCTACCCGCCGACCGGCTTTCGCGCTAGACCGGCTCCAGGCCCAGCGCCTGCGCGCTCTCGATCCAGGTTGGCAATTCGCGCTGATACAGCGCATTGCTTTCCTTGAAACCGAGCGCCGGCTCCAGCACGAACGTGCTAAGAACTTCCTTCACTTTCGGATCGTTGTTGGCGGCCACGCAGAGTTCCGACAGCCGGTCGACGATCGGCTGCGACACAGCCTTTGGCACAGCCCAGCCCGTGAAGCCGCTGATGGTAAAGAACTTCGATGTGGCGCCCTGTTCAGGCAGCGTCTTGACGTTCGGAATCGCGGCGACCTTCTTCGAGTGCACCGCGAACACCACGCCGTGGTTGCCTTGCAGGACGGGTTGCGCGGCCGTGTAGCTGCCCATCGCGACGTCGAGCGTGCCGTCCATTATCCCCGTCCACATCGGAGCCTCGCCCCGGTAGTGGATCGGCTCGATCTTGAGACCATACTGCTTGTTGAGTTCGTTGATGGTCATGTGCGGGGCCGAGCCTGCGCTGTAGGTGCCGAAGTTCACCTGGCCCTTCTTGCGCGCGAACGCGACGAAGTCGTCCAGCGTCTTGACGCCGGACGCCAGGCTCGCGACCAGCAGCAGCCCGGCGCCCGGGATGATACTGACGAGCGTCAGGTCTCTGTCCATGTCGTAGCCGGGGTTCTTCATCATGACCCTGTTCATCACATAGGTGGTCGAAATCGAGCACAGGATCGTATGGCCGTCCGGCGCCGCGCGCGCGACTTCCGCCGCGCCGATCGACCCGGAGGCGCCCGCCTTGTTTTCGATGACGACGTTCTGCCCGACCTGCCTGGAGATGAAATCGCCGAAGGCGCGCGCCAACAGGTCGGTCTGCCCGCCCGCCGGGTAGCTGCAGACCATACGGATATTCCGCGACGGCCACGCGGCTTGCGCCGAGGCACTGCGCAACAGGAAAGGCATCGCGGCGGCTGCCGTGCCGGCGGCAATCAAGTGACGGCGGCTGATTCTCACTGGCATGTTCGCTCCCTGATTTTCGACGAGCGTACCGCATCGTCTCGCCTCCGCCATAGGCGAAAGGCGGGACAGATTGGCGCACATCAGGTTCGGGCTTTCCGCGGGTGGCCAACCGAATCATGGCATTCGCAACCGGCATTTTCCGAGACGCGAAAATACCGACGGCGACAGCCCGCCAAATCTCTCGATCGCCTATCGGATCCCCAAAGAGCCGAAGGCATGAACCGAACGTGGGCGTTGCATAGGACGGCAGAGAGTGGCGATGCCACAGGGCCAGGGGCCGGGCTGATCCGTGCTAAGCTTCTGTCAACACATTTGCTGGTTGGTTTAGCGGAGGGGATTGTGAGACGACGTGATTTCATCGCGCTCCTCGGCGGCGCGGCGGCCAGCCGACCACTCGGCGCGCATGCGGAGCGCCCGCGCGAGCGCGTCCTCTATTTCACGTACTCGGCCGGCTACCGGCATGATGTCATACCGCTTTCCAAGGCAATCCTGACCCAGCTTGGAAGCAACTCGGGTGCCTTTGAAGTCACGGCAACGGAAGATACGTCTGAATTCTCTCCCGATAACCTCGAGCGCTACGCCGCAGTGATGTTCTACACGTCAGGAGAACTTCCGATGAGCGAAGCGCAAAAGACAGCTCTTCTCAACTTCGTGCGCTCGGGCCGCGGGTTCCTCGGCGTTCATTCGGCGACGGACACATTTTACACTTGGCCGGACTATCTCGACCTCGTCGGCGGCTACTTTAATGGTCATCCCTGGCATCAGACCGTGACAATCGAGGTGGTCGATCCCAGCGATCCTCTGGTGGCTTTTCTCGGGAATTCGTTGCAAGTCGCGGACGAGATCTACCAGATATGCGACTTCGACTATCGTCGATCACGCGTGCTCCTGCGCCTCGACCCAAGCTCAGTGGACCTTGGCAAGACAGGCGTGCATCAACGATTCTATGGCTGGCCTCTCGCATGGACAAGATTGTACGGCAAGGGACGCGTATTCTATACGGCACTAGGCCACGAGGCGTCAGTTTGGCAGGACGCCCGTTACCAGCGAATCCTCACCAACGGGATCCTCTGGTCGATGCGAAGGTCGCACTAGCTGGCAGACGGCGTGGCGCTGCACCTGTTGGCAGCGCATCATACCCGCTTGTGTCGCGTTGCCACTTCAATGGGCTTGGGGCAACTCGAGCGTTCAGGATGCGGGCCGCAGCATCGGCGTCAGCACTGGAGAAGAGCCACTTTGGATTCTGCCGGTGATCTTGAAGCCATGACGTTCATAGAGCGAAATGTTACGCGGGTTCGAGCTTTCGAGGTAGGCCGCGATACCCTCCTCGTCGCATCGTCGAAGGGCGTGTTTCATTAGCAACGTGCCGAGCCCTTGCCCGAACCAGGTCGGATCGGCGGCGATAAAAGGCAGATACCAATGCGGCTCAAGCGGATGATGTTCGGCCATTCCTTTCATGACGGCCCCGATATCTTCGGCGATCTCCGGGCGCTTGGTCTGCTCCATGATTGCGCCCATTTCTGCTTCGTCTGGCTCGACGCCTGGCGGCAGCCACAGGGCAACGGCGCGAGCCCCTTCCGTGATGTAGGCTGTGCCATGCTCGAAAGCCCGGCCGCCCAAAGCATTGACGAACCGAGGCATTGTTCCAAGGTACACGGACGGATCGGGCCAAGCCCAACGTGCCATCGGGTCGGCCGCAAAGCCGAGCACGATGGTGCTGATGGCGTTTGCCCGGATGTCCGGGCCCGCGGATTTGACTTCCGGCGCCGCCGCCATCGTGTCGTTCCCTCGGTCATCATTCGATCTTACGCATCGTTAATGTAAACGGGCCGACGCCTTCTTCAAGAACCAGACTGGCTCTTAATTTTGTGGACGCGTGAAGGGCACAAAGCGCACGGGAACGACGGCGCGAGTTGTCGTCTTGTCAGGGGCGATTTTCTCGACGACCGTAAGGTGCTGAGTGCTGTAATCGGCTCCCACCGGCATGACGAGCCGGCCACCCACTTTGAGCTGCTCGATTAGCGGCGGCGGTACCTGCCCAAGCGCGGCGGTCACCACGATGGCGTCAAAAGGACCGCATTCGGGCCAGCCGACATAGCCGTCGCCCAGCCTGACGCTCACATTGTCATACGCGAGGTCTTTGAGTGTTTTCGTGGCGGTCTCAGCCAATTGTGGGACAATCTCGATGGTGCAGACCTTTCGCGTCAGGCGCGCAAGAATGGCGGCCTGATAGCCCGACCCGGTACCGATTTCGAGCACGACATGATCGGGCGCGACCTCGGCCAACTCTGTCATCAAGGCCACGATGAACGGCTGTGACATGGTCTGGCCGAGACCTATCGGTAGAGGCCTGTCCGCATATGCGATCGAACAAGATCGCTCGGGAATGAACAGATGGCGTTTCGTTTGCCCCATCGCCTCAAGGACCCGCTCCGAAAAACCCTGCTGTCCCACAACACTGGCGTGGGACCGGGCGTAGGTCTTGATGGTTTCGACCATAGCGGCGCGTTCGCCGGTGCATTGCGCGTCCTGTGCGGTGGCTTCCCGCGCAACGGCGAGCATGGACGACAAGAGCAGCAGCAAGATCTTCATGATCATGCGGTCGGCCATACAAAATCGAGGGCATCGTCCGCCATGCCGGATCGAAGTGAACGATGCTATCGCACCTCAAGTTGTCTAGATAAGTTGGGCAGAGTGGACATACGGGCGGCGGCGCCTATGAAACTACTGTTGTCGGGGCTGCAACTGCACTGGCGCCCGCGCTTGCGCTCCGGCTTGCGTCGGCTGAAGCGCCGACACCGGCTTACGCGCAGGGGTAGCAACCGGCCGTGGCGGAGTAGCTGATGTCGCCGCTGATGTCGCTGCTGGTGTCCTGGGCCGCAGGTTCTGCTCGGAGGCGCTGGAGATCGCGCGCGCTATTTGTTCCTGGCTCGCCTTGAGCTGTTCGGCGGTCCTGGCATTCTCGCGGGCCAATTCTTCCTGACTGGCCTTGAGCTGCTCGATCTCCTGTTGCACGTTTGCGAGATCACGCGCCATCGTTTCGAGCGACTGTGTCACCTCGGGCGGGATCGGGGCGGCTGCCGCGGCCTGCGGCACGGTCTGAGCCGGAGGCGGCAATTGCGAAAGTGCTGCATCCGCCGCAGCCACCTGAACGGCAGGCGGGCTCTGCTCGACGGCGAGCTTTGGTGCTTCCGACGGCAACGACGAAGCCAGTTGCGGTGCCCACCGGGAGATCATCGGCCTGACCGTCTCGCCATAGGACTGCCAGGCGAAAGCCGCGGCACAGATGCCCGCCGTCAACAGCAGGCCGATCAAGCCGCGTAGCGCCGGCCTGCCACGCGATGGCTGACGAAGCTCTTTCACGGCCCTCTTCGGATCCGAAGAATGGCGCGCGGCATCGCCCTCCATCCTGGAAATCTGTTCATTGACGCGCGCGAGCTGTTCATCCGCGCGGGCGATCTGTTCATAAGCATGTACGAGCCGTTCATCGGCGCGCGCGACCAGATCGATCTCTTGCGTGGACAGTCCCGGACTAGCATCGCCTGAATCGGTTTGCTTGGTGTTCGCCTGGGAATCCATGGGCGCCTCCTCCCAGTTTAGCCGTCAACTGAACGGGCGGTCGTCGGATTGTGGACACTCCCTACCGCCGTTTTGACCAAAGCAAGGCTGGAGGATGGAAAGTATAGGGCCGATTTTGGGCAATAGCCGCTCAGGCATCGCCTAGGACAAGACTCGCAGCGTCTGCTTCCGGCGCCTGGAAGCGAGCTACCTGGTTCCAATGAAGGTTCAGTTGGCCTTGCGGTTCAGGAAGACCGGGATGTCGAGGACCTTTTCCTCGACCGGATTGCGCACAGGCGTAGCGCGGCCGAACGGATCGAGGCGCTGCGGAGCCGTCGGCCGCGCCTGCTCCGCGATCGGCCTTGCCGGTCGCGCTTCAGGGTGGCGGGCCGTCGGGATGAGCGACGGCGGGCTCGCGTATTGCGTCGGCGGTACGCTACGGTCGGCAATGCGACGCCGATCATTGCTCAGCCTGGAGGCGAGGTCCGTGAGCGAGCCTTCTGCCGGCTGCCTCTCGCGCGCAGAACCGAGATTATCGATGCCGGTCGCCACCACGGAGACGCGGACGACACCATCGAGGCTTGCATCGAAGGTGGCGCCGACGATGATGTTGGCGTCCGGATCGGCCTCGTCGCGGATCCGGGTCGCCGCTTCGTCAACCTCGAACAGCGTCAGGTCCCGGCCGCCGGTGATGGAGACGATCAGGCCGCTGGCGCGCTTGATCGAGGGATCCTCGATCAATGGGTTGGAAATTGCAGCCACCGCCGCGTTGAGCACGCGCTTGTCGCCGGAAGCCTCGCCCCTGCCCATCATGGCCTTGCCCTTCTCGCGCATGACCGAGAGAACGTCGGCAAAATCGAGATTGATCAGACCTTCCTTGACGATGAGGTCGCTGATGCAGGCCACGCCCGAATAGAGCACCTGATCGGCCATGGCGAAGGCATCGGCGAATGTGGTCTTCTCGTTGGCTACCCGGAACAGGTTCTGGTTCGGGATGATCAGCAGGGTGTCCACCTCCTTCAGCAGTTCCGCGATGCCGGCCTCGGCATAACGCATCCGGCGCTGGCCTTCGAACTGGAACGGCTTGGTGACGACACCGATGGTGAGGATGCCGAGCTCACGCGCGGTCCTGGCGATAATGGGCGCAGCGCCAGTGCCGGTGCCGCCGCCCATGCCGGCGGTAACGAACACCATGTGCGCGCCGGCCAATTGATCGCGGACCGCATCGACGGCCTCTTCCGCCGCCGCGCGCCCTATGTCGGGCTGCGCGCCGGCACCAAGGCCTCCGGTCACCTGCGCGCCCATCTGGATGACGCGCTTGGCCTTCGAACTGGTGAGCGCCTGGGCATCGGTATTGGCGACGATGAAGTCGACGCCTTCGAGCCCGGCCTCGATCATGTTGTTGACGGCATTGCCGCCGGCACCGCCGACCCCGCACACGACGATGCGCGCCTTCAGCTCGCGGATACCGGTGATGTCACTCATTGTTGCCCCACGATTGCTCCGCCAGGCGGCGGAAAGAGAAGACAGCGATAGTTACCCACGCGCAGCCTTGCGGTCTGCATCCACCAGGGTCGCGGCGAGCTGCCCCAACCGGCGTTCCGTCTTGTCGATCGAGCTATCAGTGCGGGCACGGGTCCGCAGAACTGCGACCTCCCCCTCGAGCCGCGCCGCCGCCTCCCTGGCGGCCGTGGCCTCGGCAGTCGCCTGCAGCAGCTCGGCCATCAGGCGATCGGCGCGCTCGCGTTCATGCTCGAAATCGGCGCGGTGACCGGCTGCGCTCGCTTCAAGCTGCGCGATCTCCACGTGCAGTGCCGCAACCATTGTCGTCCACTGAGCGACGTCGTCTGCCTGGCGACGCGCCGGCGGATGGGGCGTATGCTTGATTTCGGCGAGATCGACGCTCACCAGGGCCTTGCCATCGTCCGACAGCGAACGCGGCAGCCGAAGCCGCCTGGCAAGCGAACGGGCCGCCATTGGCGAGATGTTCAGGCGGGCGCCGAGGGCGCCATAGGTCAGAATTTCGACGGACATCGGCTGTTCTCCTCGAACGAACCGGCGGTAAATCCGCTAGTGATCACAGGCAATGACGATAGGCTAGGCTGGCATGGTTAACAGATGGTTAACGAGGCGAGCGGCGGGCCGCCGATGTGAGCGTCCGCCGGCGGCGATGACGATCTGACGTCGCTCCCGGACGACGATTTGGCGCGTCGAAAGCTGGCGCGGGATCAACAGGTTGCTGTATATTCCGAGATCGCGGCTGAGGCGCGATACCCATGGACGACGAACAGCTGGCTGACCTGCACAGATTCCTTGCCGAATATCATCGCCGGCTCGCCAAGGAATCGATCCTCGACGTCGTGCAACAGTATCACTCCGATCTTGCGCAGCGGCTCGCGGATGAGGCCGCGCTGATACCCAGGCGAACGGCGATCGCCCAGCGCCTTCGCGAAGGCGAGCAGCGATTAAAAAAAGACGATGAAGAGTGAGCGGTAGCGGCGGCCGCAGGCGAAAGCCGTTAGCCTCGTAGGAAGGGTGGAGCCAACGGGTCGCGCGAACGCGCGCCCCGTTGGCTCCACCCTTCCTACATGCTCCCCTGACCGTTTCGTGAATGGCAGAGCAAGGCTATCATCGCGCGGCATCACCCACGCGATGGGGCGGATGATCCGAAGGAGGCCGTCATGAACCAGCCGCAGCCAGTCAAGGACACCAGTCAGCTTTACGAAGTCGAGCGTCGTGCCGAGCACGCCGCGCGTCCCGGCTTTCGCATTACTGAGTTGCAGCTCTCCGCAACCCAGAAGGTGCCGTGGCACACCCACACCAATGTGTCAGATACGTTTTACGTTCTGGAAGGCCACATGAGGCTGTTCCTGCAGGATCCGAAAGAGGAAGTGAATTTGAAGCCCGGCGAAGTCTATGTCGTCAGACCCACGCGACCGCATCTGGTCACTAACGGCGGCACGAAGTCGCTCACCTTCCTGGTTCTGCAAGGGGTCGGCGAATACGATTTTGTTCCGCTGGTGTCGCGTTAGGCCGAGCTTCCATGATGTTGAGGAATGCTCGGCGCGAGTTCCTATTGCTCCGAGCATGAATATAACGCGGAACCCGGTAGCGCGAGCGGCCGCGGACCCGCCGTCGCGGCAATGAGGTTGTCACACTTTCTACAAACAACCGCGTGAAAATCCAAAAGACAAGGGGATGTTGGGTCGTTCTGCAGGCGTCATCCAAACCAGAGGAGACAGCGATGGCAACTCAAGTAAAACCCATTCCTGAAGGATATCACACCCTCACGCCTTATCTCGTCGTCGACGGCGCGGAAAAGATCGTCCAGTTCATGAAGAAAGCATTCGGCGCACAATTCGTGTTCGAGCCGATGATGCGGCCCGATGGCAAGATCATGCACGCGGAGCTCAAGATCGGCGATTCCGTCGTGATGATTTCCGATGCTTCCGAGCGCGCAAAGGCCACTTCGGCCATGCTGCACCTCTACGTGCCCAATGTGGATGCGGTTTACCAGATGGCGCTGAAGGCCGGCGGCACGTCGGTGATGGAGCCTTCGGACATGTTCTACGGCGACCGCAGCGGCGGCGTGATGGACCCGGCCGGCAATCACTGGCACATCGGCACCCACGTCGAGGACGTTTCGCCTGCCGAGCTCAAGAAGCGCGCGACGGAATTCATGAAGCAGCAAAACAAGGCGGCGTAGCGAACTTGTGAGCTTCGTAGGGTGGGTTAGCGCAGCGTAACCCACCAAAGTCTCGACACGCGGTTGGTGCGGCCGGTGGGTTACGCTGCGCTAACCCACCCTACGGCACCTGTTACAACGGCAAATTGTCGTGCTTCTTCGCCGGCATCTCGACCTTCTTGTCTTTCAGCATCGCCAGCGACCGCGCGATCCGCTTTCGTGTCGAATGCGGCATGATGACGTCGTCGATGTAGCCGCGCTCGGCGGCGATGAACGGCGACAGGAAGCGGTCTTCGTATTCCTTGGTGCGGGCGGTGATTTTTTCGGCGTCGCCGATGTCGCTGCGGAAAATGATTTCCACCGCGCCCTTGGCGCCCATCACGGCGATCTGGGCGGTCGGCCAGGCGTAGTTCATGTCGGCGCCGATTTCCTTGGACGCCATCACGTCGAACGCGCCGCCATAAGCTTTTCGGGTGATGACGGTGACGAGCGGCACCGTGCACTGCGAATAGGCGAACAACAATTTCGCGCCGTGCTTGATCAGGCCGCCATATTCCTGGGCGGTGCCCGGCAGGAAGCCTGGCACGTCGACGAAGGTCACGATCGGGATGTTGAAGGCGTCGCAAAAACGAACGAAGCGCGCGGCCTTGCGTGAGGCATCGCTGTCGAGCACGCCCGCCAGCACCATCGGCTGGTTGGCGACGAAGCCGACGGTGCGGCCGGCGATGCGGCCGAAGCCGGTGACGATGTTCTTCGCGAACGCCTCCGAAATCTCAAAGAAGTCGCCCTCGTCCACCACCTTGTGGATCAGCTCCTTCATGTCGTAGGGCTTGTTCGGATTGTCGGGGATCAGCGTATCCAGCGACATGTCCATGCGGCCGATGTCGTCGAAGCTCGGCCACTCTGGCACGCCGTCGGTGTTGTTGGACGGCAGGAAGTCGATCAGCCGGCGCATCTGCAGCAGCGTCTCGACGTCATTCTCGAACGCGCCATCCGCGATCGAGGATCGCGTGGCGTGCACCGAGGCGCCGCCGAGTTCTTCCGCCGTCACCACCTCGTTGGTGACGGTTTTCACCACGTCGGGGCCGGTGACGAACATGTAGCTGGTGTTCTTCACCATGAAGATGAAGTCGGTCATGGCAGGCGAATAGACGTCGCCGCCGGCGCACGGGCCCATGATGACGGAGATCTGCGGGATCACGCCTGACGCGATGACGTTGCGGCGGAACACATAGGAATAGCCCGCCAGCGCCGCCACGCCTTCCTGGATGCGCGCGCCACCGGCGTCATAGAGGCCGATGATCGGCGCCCTCGCCTTCATCGCCATGTCCTGCAGTTTGGTGATTTTCAGCGCGTGGGTCTCGGACAGCGAGCCGCCGAACACGGTAAAATCCTTGGCGAACACAAACGTCTTGCGGCCGTTCACCGTGCCCCAGCCGGTGACGACGCCGTCGCCCGGCACTTTTGACTTCTCCATGCCGAATTCGGTCGAGCGGTGCTCGACGAACATGTCGAATTCCTCGAACGAGCCCTTGTCGAGCAGCAGCTCGATGCGTTCCCGCGCGGTCAATTTTCCGCGGGCGTGTTGCGCCTCGATGCGCTTCTCGCCGCCGCCGAGCTTGGCGCCGGCGCGCCGTTCTTCGAGGGTGTCCAGGATGTCCTTCATGCTGCTTCCGCCCGCCTTTAGTGCCGATTTCAGAGGCCTTCTAACACGGCATTTTCCGAAGCGGAAACACCCCTTCCGGCCTCTGGCACCGCCATCCGGCACGCCCTATATGCCCATCCTGATCAGGGGAATGGAATGACCGATACCGCAAGCGCCGAGACGTCAGGCGCCGTTACCGGGGGCCTGCGAACGGTGCTTCGGCTCGAGGGATTAGCGCTCTTTATCGGTATGACGCTGCTTTATTATATCTGGGACGGCGACTGGTGGATCTATGCCATCCTGTTCTTTGTCCCCGATCTCAGCTTTGCGGCTTACCTGTCGGGACCGCGTTTCGGCGCCCTGGTCTACAACACCGTGCACAGCTATCTCGCGCCTGTCGCGATCATGACCGGCGGATTCGCCACCGCCTCGCCGCTCGTGCTCTCGATCGCCATGATCTGGCTGGCCCATATCGGCTTCGACCGCGCGCTCGGCTACGGCCTGAAATATGCCAGTGGTTTTGGCTTCACCCATCTGGGCCGGATCGGGAAGCTTCCGAATTGACAGCCGATTGACCGCTTGATGTAGTCCCACCCAAAGCTGCCGTAGGACAGCGATAATCAATTGGGGGGATCGATGCTGAGCGATTGGCGCGTGGCCGTGACGGCTACGATTTTTGGCACTCTCATCACCTGCATCGAAACATCAGCGCAATCGATGCCGAAGGACGTCGCGGCACGCACCGAAATCTACGCGATCCCGTCGCTGACGATTTCCGACCAGCAATTCCTCACCGGCGACGCCAACGGCAAACAGGTCACCGTCGCCGGCCAATTCCGCATTGCGCAAGGCAGCGGCAAGCTTCCGGTCGTGGTGCTGATGCACGGGTCAAGCGGCGTCGGCGCCGGCATGGATCCGTGGGTGCGCCACTTCAATGCTATGGGGATTTCTACCTTCGTCATCGACGGCTTCAGCGGCCGTGGACTGACGACGGTCGGCCCCAATCAGGCCCTGCTCGGCCGGCTCAATTTCATCGTCGATATCTACCGCTCGCTGGAGATCCTTGCCAAACATCCGCGCGTCGATCCTGAACGCATCGTGCTGATGGGATTTTCCCGCGGCGGACAGGCCGCGCTCTACGCCAGCCTCGAACGCTTCCACAAGCTGTGGAACAAGTCCGGCGCGCAGTTCGCCGCCTACATTCCGTTCTATCCGGATTGCTCGACCACCTATGCCACCGACGCCGAGACCGTGGCGCGTCCGATCCGGATCTTCCATGGCACGCCTGACGACTATAACCCGGTCGCAACCTGCAAGGCCTATCTCGCCCGCCTGCAGGAAGCCAGGCGCGATGCGGTGCTGACGGAATATCCGGATTCCGCACATGGCTTCGATGCCGGCCTGCTCGGCCTGAACACGGTCGTCGTATCGGCCAATGCCCAGTCGGCGCGGAATTGCCGCCTCAAGGAGGGCGACGGCGGCGTGTTGATGAACGCCGACACGCAAGCGCCCTTTACCTACAAGGATGCCTGCATCGCGCTCAATCCGCATGTCGGCGGCAATCCGGCGACCGCTCAGGAGGCGCGCAAAGCGGTGAGCGAATTCCTGCAAGCGCTGCTCAAGCTGGGATAACGGCGCCGTGGAACCCGGCCGCACAAGTCGGGCGGCGGCGGAACCGTTGAACCCGTTTGCGAGTCTGGCGTTGATGGCCATACCGAATGGAGGTCATCAAGATGTCTGGATCCAATCTCACACGGACGGCGCTGCTGCTCGCATCGCTGTCGCTGGCCGGCAGCGCGGCGCTTGCCGCACCTGTCTCGCCTTTCGTCGCCATGGCCGGCACATGGTCAGGCGGCGGCGTGCTCAGCACCAGCGACGGGCAACGGGAGCAATTGCGTTGTCGCGCGTCGTATAACGTCGCCGGAGCCGGCGAGCAGCTTCGGCTCAATCTGACATGCGCGAGCGAGAGCTATAAATTCGATCTCGCAAGCGAGGTCGAATACAGTGGCGGCGCGATCAGGGGTTCATGGACCGAAGCAAGCCGCAACGCATCCGGGACACTTTCCGGACGGGCAGCCGGCGATCACGTCGAGGCTGCAGCACGAGGCGACAGCTTCTCGGCCAACCTGTCGTTGACGACGCGTGGCGGCCGCCAGACGGTGTCCATCCAACCTCAGGGCACCAACGTCACGTCCGTCTCGCTCGCGCTGAACCGGCGTTAGAACATTATCGGTTCTGATTGAATCAGAACCGAAGCTCTGGATTCTTGTTTTGACGCGTTTTCTTTACGCGAACCGGAATCCACTTCGCTCGAAAACGCTACGCTAGATCGCGACGATGTCGGCAAGGCATTGCTGCACCACCGTCATGCGGGCGGCGATGTGGCTTTGCTCCTTGCAGTCCATGTTCATCGCGAACACGGTCTGCTGGCTGCCCTTCTCGGCCCAGCCGACCATCCATCCCAGTGACGGCTTGCCCTGCTCGGCGCCCAGAAGACCGCTCTTGGCGCGGATGGTGGCGTCGCCGATCTTCGTCACGGTGAGGATATCGCGCGTCAGTTCCTGGCTGCGCTTGGACACCGGCAGCACGCCACGGCGCAGCCGGTCGAGGAAATCGATCTGCTGCACAGGATCGATGCGCAGGTTTCCGGTCAGCCAGAACTGGTCGATGCCGCCGCCGATGTCGCGGTTGCCATAGTCGAACAGGTCGAGATATTTCCGCATGCGCTCGGCCCCGATGCGCCGGGCGATTTCCTGATAGACCGGCACTGCGGAGGCCGCGATCGCCGAACGCAGCGTGTGGTCCTTGTTCCAGGGCTCGATGTTGCGCGTCACGCCGTCCCACTTGAAGACGTCCTTGTCGGGGTCCTCGACCACGCCGGTCTCCAGCGCGATCAGCGAATTCGGAATCTTGAAGGTCGAGGCCGGCAGCCTGCCCTCGCCTGAGCGCACCTTGTCGCTGGCGATGATGAGATAGTCGTCCACCTTGTAGCCGACGAAGGTGCCTGTCGTGCCGAGGTCGAAGAAGCGCTTGGCCAGATCGTCGCGAAACTCGCTGCGCTGGTAGGAGACATTGGCAAGGCCGCGCGCGGGCAAGAGAGTGGTAGCGGCAAGAAGGCCGAGCGCATGACGACGATTGATCACGAGAGTATCCGAACCTGGTTGAGGGATTTTCTGCGAAACGATGCGGATGGCATCGTGGAAAAACTATGACAAGCGGGCTGTTTGTTTGACGGGTTTCTTCGCACGAAACCGCCGGGATCAGCGGATCCGGCCCGACAGCCGCAGCACGAAGACCAGCACTTCGGCGACCGCCTTGTAGAGATCCGGCGGAATTTCGTCGCCGATTTCGACATGGGACAAGGCGCCCGCCAGCACCTCGTTCTCCTCGATCGGGATGTCATGTTCCCGGGCGAGTTCGATGATCTTCGCGCCGATGACGCCCTTGCCCTTCGCCACGACCCGCGGGGCGCCGGTCTTGTCGTAGTGCAGCGCGACCGCAAGCTTGTTTCTGGTCTCGACGCTCATAGCGCGCGGTCCAGGAAATGGCCGGCGCGCGCGGCCGGTGCAGTCTGCGGCGGCGCGCCGTCGCGGATCACGATATCGCCGGGCTGCAATTCGGCCCGGCTCAGCGCCTGACTCAGGTCGGATGCGCCGGCGCGCAATTGCTCCGCCGTCGCCGGCCGTTCCGCCCAGATCCGCACCGAGGTCTTGTCGCCGGTAAGCGATATCAGCGCGTGAACCGGACCGGCCGGCTCGACGTCGAGCGAAAATCGCGCCCGCCACACCCGCTTGGCGGCCTCGACTTCCTGCTCGCCGCCATCGCGGGAAATCTCGAACTGCGCCATCGCCGTGCCCTGCGGCGTTACAAAGGGAATCTCGAAATTCCAGCGCGGTGCCGTGGTGTCGAGCTTCGGCGCGGAAGCGTCGATGCGATCCGGCAGGGAGGCCACCTGCAGCAGGGTTTGCCGCGCAATGGCGGCATCGGTGTCATCGAGCAGATGGTGCGCGGTGGTCGAGAGCGGCGCATCAGGGGCGATCGTGGGTGCGGCAATGGGCTGTGCGGCCGGAAGCGCGCCACGGAATGGCGGCGGCGGCGTGTTGGTGTGGAAGGTCATCTCGTCAGGATGAACGGCTTTCGGCGTGGCCGCTGTTCGCGCGGGGTTGCCGAGTTCCTGCAGCGCTTCCTGCAGCAGGTTCAGGGTCGCGCCGGCCGAAGGTCCGCCATTCAGTGCGGCCGAAAGCGCGCTGCGAGCAGCGCCGGCTGGCAAGGCGACATCCTTGGCGACCAGCAACCGCGCCTGCGGCAGCAGGATTTCCTGGACGTCGAACTCCGGCGACGGAGCAAGGGTTGCCGCCGCAGCGTTGAGCGTGGTAGCCGCTGGCGCAGCGGTGGCTCCGCCCGTCGCATTTGCGCCAAGCGCCGACTGCAGCGTCTGGCGCAGCACGATCAGCGCGGCCTTGAGATCGGGAACGCCGGTCGAGGACACCGCCCCCGATGCCAGCGACGCTTCAAGGAAGATGCCGGACTTCTGGAATGCGGTCTTGATATCGCCGCCGTCGAGGCTTTGATCGAGGCTGGTCTGTTGTGCCAGCACCTGCGCAATTGCCTCTCGCAGCTTCGGCGGCAGGTTGCTGGTTGATGCCGCTGCGCCGAGATTGGCAAACAGCGGCGCCAGGCTGTCCTGCTCGGCGGCCGCGGCCTGCGCCGCCACAGAGACCGCCGCACGCTCCAGCGGGGTCAATACGTTCTTCGGGGCGACGATGGTCGGACGGTCGTTGGCTGCGGTATCGGCCAGCGCACCGGGCGAAAGGGTGACGGCGTCGGCCCCGGCATCGCCGCCCTGCCCGACTACCGCGAGGCGGATGCCGTCCTTGGTCTGCGATACCGCGAGTTGCAAGGATTGGCCCTGCTGCAACGGAATCTCCGTGGCCACGTCGATCGAGAGGCTGGCGATCGCAATCCGCACCAGATCGGCGGAGAGAATTTTCAGGACCTGCGCGTTGACCACGCTGCCCGGCTGCAGCACGAGTTCGGCCGCTATGCCGCCAGCCTCTTGGGCGGCAAGCACCGGGAGAACGGGATTGATGGATATCGCCATGTCTTGAGGTCTCGGCCAAGCCTGCAGGCTAAGCCCATCGTCCTAAACCTCTCGTTAACCGACGGGCGCGCTCAGGCCTTCAGGGCGCTCAAAATAGTCACCGCGGCCCGGAAATCGACCAGCCGGGCGGCCCGGCGGGACGCCACCTCCTCGTCCACACCCCATTTTTCGGCGTTCCAGTCCTCATCGACATGGGCGGCAGTCCAGACCTGGTCGGGGTCGCGGACGCCGTGCAGCAGGGCCAGCGCCAGCAGCGCCGAGCCCGTGAGCGTTGTCACCACATGCAAGGCGGCCACCGACCATGGGTCGGCCGGAAACACGCCGCGGGCCGCGCTGATCGCCTGCGCCGGCTGGGCGACATGCACGATCCCCTCGGACAGAATGAAATGGGCCCCGAGTTCGTTCGCGGCCCAGGACAGGACCGGGTCCCAATGCGCGGCTTCGCGCGCGACCAGCGCCTCGGGATGGCCGGCGCGATAGAACAGCAAATCCGTGCCGAGATATTTTGCGGCATCGTCGGCCACGGCATCGACGCGCTCGGTGACCTCGGCGACGCTGTTGGCAAAGCGCGTCAGCGGCATGGTCAGCGGGTTGATCGTATCGACCTGCGCATTCCATTCCGCCGCAATGGCCTCGGCGATCCCGCCCGTTGGCGCCACGACCTGGCGGCCGGAAGGCGTGCGGATCGGCTTGCCATCGAGCGTGACGGCAAACCCGTCATCCGCCTTGGCGATGCCGGCTTCCTTGTAGAACCGCTTGCGCCGGGGCGTGCGCGTGGCGCGGCGCACCGCCTCCTCCGGATCGAGCGGAGAATGTCCGGCGACTTCATCAAAGAGTTCACGCATCTCGTGTTCGGCTTCCCGCGGGCGGTGATAAATGCAGGTCTGACAATACGATAATGGTGGATGCAAATAAAGCCGATGAGGAAGTTGCGGCGACATCTTGCGATGCTGGTTCTGGCGGCAACCACGGATGCCGGGTTCCGCCGACGTCAGGGTTTTTGATAGATCACCTGGCCGGCGCGGATCGTGTAGGCGACCTTGGCGAGGTTGCGAACGTCGGCGACCGGATCGCCGTCCAGCACCGCAAGGTCGGCGTCGAACCCCTTCTCGACCCGCCCCTTCTTCGCGGCCTTGAAATACTGTGCGGGGTTGGTCGTCAGCGACGCCAGGATCTGGCGCGCGGACAGCACGCGATGCATCAGCTCGTATTCGAGGGTAGTGTCATAGATCGTGGTGAAGCCGACATCGGTGCCGAACAGAACCGGACCGCCATTGTCGGAGAACACCTTGACCTGATTGACGGTCGTAGCAACGAGACGCGCAGCGATATCCGGCGCGACCGGGAGCTTTGCGAACAGCGACAGCGTCGGAACCAGGGCAATGCCCTGCTGCTTGAACCGCGCGAGCTGCTCGGGCGAATAGACCGATTCGCCGGGTACCGTGTGAGCCATGATGTCGACGCCGGCCGCGATCACGGCCTCCACGCCCGCCATGTTTTGCGGATGGGCGAACACCGGCTTGCCCGCGGCATGTGCCACGTCGACAGCAGCCTTGGCGATGGCCGGATCCATGTTCACGACCGGCTTGCCGGAACCCTTGAAGGAGCCGGTGAACAGCTTCACGCCGTCGAGGCCGAAGCCTATGTAGGTGCGCACCAATTGCGCCGCCTCGTCCGGCGCGGAAGCCTCGGGCAACTTGATTTCAGGCGGGAGATAGGCGGGATGGCCGTCCTTTGGGAAGATGCTGCCCACGGAATGAATATCCGGGCCCGCTACTTCGCCGGCGTTGACCCGGCGGCGCAATGCCAGGGTATCTCTCCCGTCCGAACCAATATCCCAGACCGTCGTAAAACCCCAGCGCGTCAGCATCTCCCGCATATGCTCTTGCAGCGGCGCGGCGGGAGCAGAGCCGGTGTTCTTCCAGACCGCTTGCGTGAAATGGACGTGGCTGTTCCAGAAGCCGGCCACCACCGTCTTTCCGGCGCAATCAATGACCCGCGCATCGGAGGGAATTTGCACGTCGCTGCGGCTGCCGATCGCGGCGATGACGCCGGCGGCCGTGACGACGACGGCATCGTCGAGCGGCGCGGCGTCAGGCGACGCGTAGACCTTGCCGCCCACGAGAGCGAGGGTCTGCGCGTTGGCCGCAGCGCCGATGCCGGCAGTCGCCGCAAGAATGAAATGGAAAAGCGCGGTGCGAAGCAGATTTCCAATCATGCGGAGCCCTCAACTGGATAACACGGCCGAACCATACGCGATGCGTGCGCTTCCGGTTTGACAGTTGTTGCGCAACCGGCGGCACTGGATGGCCGCGCTATTCCTCCGGCGCATTCTCGATCGGATCGAACCGGTCGTGCTCCAGCCCGAGCAGATTCCAGGACTGCAGCATGTGCGGCGGCAGCGGTGCGCTCACGTCGATCACGCCGCCACGTGGGTGCGGGATCGCGATCCGCCGCGCCAACAGATGCAGGCGGTTCTGCAGGCCGCCCGGTAGATCCCAGTTCTCCTTGTTGAAATATTTGGGATCGCCGACGATGGCGTGGTCGATATGCGCCATATGGGCGCGCAATTGATGGGTTCGCCCGGTGACCGGCTTCAACGATACCCAGGCGAGCTTCTGCGCCGAGGTCTCGACCACGGCATAGTAGGTCACCGCGTGGCTCGCGCCCTCGTCGCCGTGTTTTGCAACCCGCATGATGCTGTCGTCCTCGCTCTCTTCCTTGGCGAGGTAGGTCGAGATGCGGCCCTGCTTCGGCTTTGGCACGCCGGCCACCAGCGCCCAATAGATCTTTCGCGCGGAACGGTGGCGGAACGAGCCGGTCAGGGCGGTCGCGGCAAAGCGGGTTTTTGCGATCAGCAGACAGCCCGAGGTTTCCCTATCCAGCCGGTGCACCAGCCGCGGCTTCTGGCCCTTGGCGTCGCGCATCACCTCCAGCATGTCGTCGACATTTCGCGTGATGCCGGAGCCGCCCTGCACCGCGAGCCCCGCCGGCTTGTTCAGCACCATGACGTCGGCGTCCTCATAGAGGATCATGTCCCTGATGGCCTGCAGCGTCTTGGTGGCAGCTTCCGAGAGCTTTCCCACGCCCTTCGGCGTATCGAGCTTGAGCGGCGGAATGCGCACGCTCTGGCCTTCCTCCAGCCGGTCCTTGCTGTCGGCGCGCTTGCCGTTGACGCGCAGCTCGCCCTTCCGGACGATGCGCTGGATGTGGGAGAACGACAGGCCGGGAAAGCGCGCCTCGAGGAATCGATCGACGCGCATGTTGTTTTCGTCGGCGGTGACGACGACGGTCTGGACTTTGGTCGGCAGCGGCGGCGGCTCGGGCGCGACCTTCTCCGGCTCTGCGACAAAGGGCTTTGGCGCACGGGGCGGCGAAGCTGCAAAGCGCGTCGGTGGCTTGCCGCCCGGACGATATGCCGGCGCCCGCTCGGCCTGCGAGCCCCGATACGGACGCGCGCCCTTCGGGCGATCGCCCGCGGGGCGGAGAGGTCTCTTGACGCGTCGGCTCATGATGGCTGCGGCTCCGAAAGTTAAGCGGTTGGGTAGCGCAAAAGCAGCGAATCGTCACGGTGAATTCAGTACAAATCAGGCGCCGGATCGGCCATGTTAGGCCAAACAACCAAGAAACGTGGGGCATTCCGGATGAAACTATCAAGGTCGGCTTTGACCGTTCTGGCGGCAATGGTCGCGAGCACGGCGTGGGCACAGCAGATGCCGGAGGATCTGGCCTGGAAGCTCCTGGAACTCGGCCGCGTCATCGACCCACCCAAGACGGTGGAGCTCTACGCGCCGCTGCAGGAAAAAGAGCCGTATCAGGGCATCAAGGTCGACCGGGACGTTAAATACGGCCCCGCCGATCGCAACCTGCTCGATATCTTCGCACCGGATAATGTGACATCGGCCCGGCCGGTGCTGATCTTTGTCCACGGCGGCGCCTTCGTCGGCGGCAACAAGCGGACAACACCGACCAGCCCGTTCTACGACAACATCATGCTGTGGGCGGCAAGGAACGGCTTCATCGGCGTCAACGTCGCCTATCGGCTGGCGCCACTCGCACCCTGGCCGGCGGGCGCCGAGGATATCGCCACCGCGGTGAAGTGGATCACCGACAAGATCGGCGAGCGTGGCGGCAATCCCGCGCGCATCTACCTGATGGGACATTCCGCCGGCGCGGTTCACGTCGCAAACTATGTCTCGCATCCCGAATTCCACAAGGTGAAGGGTGGCGGCCTGGCCGGCGCGATCATGCTCTCGGGCATTTACGACCTGACCGCGACACCGCTCGCCGATACCCAGCGCGCCTATTTCGGCGCCGATCCCGCGCGCTACGCCGAACGATCCTCGCTGTCCGGTTTGGCAACAACGGATATCCCGCTGATGCTGGCCGCCGCCGAACTGGACCCGGAAGGCTTCGTGCTGCAATTCGATCTCGCGAAAGATGCAAGCTGCAAACGCGCCGCCGGATGCGCGCGCACGTTCCTGCTGCCGCAGCACAGCCACATGTCGGAGGTGTATTCGATCAACACCGCCGACACCCGGCTGACCGATCAGATCCTGGATTTCGTGAAGACAGGGAAATAGCCGAAGCTATTTGCACTGGGCGACGTTTCTGACCGCCGTCAGATCGCCCATGGAATTGTTGGACGGACGGCGCTTGGCAGCCTCCTCCGCCGCCGCGCAGGCCGCGGCCGGGTCGCCATTGTGAAAGCGCGCCCAGGCGAGATTGGTCCAGGCGTCGCCGAAATCGGGAGCATCCTTGACCGCCTGTTCCAGCACGGACTGCGCATCGCGCGGCCGTTTGGCGACCAGCAGGAAGCGACCATAATCGGCCTTGAGGGCCTTTACCGGGTTGGGCCGCTCCAGCGCGATCCTGAAGAGTTCGTCCGCAGCATCCAGGTCATTGAATCGAGCTTGCGCAACCACCGCGAAGCCATGATAGACGCGGCTCTGTTCAGGCAAAATGAGAAACGCCTGATTAAATCGCACCGCGGCTTCCTTTATCTTGCCGGTATTTATCGCTCTCCAGCCACGCATGGTTGTTTCATCGAAAGCCTTTTCACGCGAGCCGGTGGCTCCCACGATGGCGTCTACAAATTTTTCATCAGCGGCTTTCTCCTCCGGACTCTTGACCGCAAATCCAAAAAATGGCTGCTCGTTGGTCGGCACGGAATACGTCCGCTTCGTCACTTGAACGCCCGGCACCACCTCGACGGTTTCGGCAGCAGCCGCAAGCGTGGACGCCAGCGTCGCCACAACGGCGACGGCCCGAATGGTCAGTGCAAGATAGTCCCCGAAACTGTTCATTCGCGTTCACGTTCCCTTCGCAACTTCGCCCAGTAATCCAGCCGCTTGCGGATCTCGCGCTCGAACCCGCGATCCGGCGGATCGTAGAAGGTTTGTCGCCCCAACGCTTCCGGAAAGTAGTCCTGCCCAGAGAAGGCGTCCGGCGCGTCGTGGTCGTACTCGTAACCCGAACCATAACCTTCCGACTTCATCAGCTTGGTCGGCGAATTGAGAATATGCTTTGGCGGCAGCAGCGAACCGCCCTCCTTCGCTGTGCGCATCGCAGCCCCGAACGCCTTGTAGGCGGCGTTCGATTTCGGCGCGGTGGCGAGATAGATCACCGCCTGCGCGATCGCGAGTTCGCCCTCGGGAGACCCAAGAAAATCGAAGGCATCCTTGGCGGCGTTGCAGATCACAAGCGCCTGCGGATCGGCGAGACCGATGTCCTCAATCGCCATGCGCACCACGCGCCGCGCCAGGAACAGCGGGTCCTCGCCGGCATCCAGCATGCGCGCGAGGTAATACAGCGCCGCATCGGGATCGGAGCCGCGCACCGATTTATGCAGCGCCGAGATCAAATTGTAATGGCCGTCGGCGGACTTGTCATAGATCGGCGCACGCCGCTGCAGGATCTCCTGCAATTGCGCGGCGTTGAAGATTTCGTCCTTGCGCGCGGCGCGCCAGACCTCTTCGGCGAGCGTCAGCGCGGCGCGGCCGTCGCCATCGGCCATGCGCACCAGCACGGCGCGCGCCTCCGCATCGAGCGGCAATTTCCGGCCCTCGACCTTTTCGGCATGCGCAAACAGTTTTTCGATCGCAGCGGCATCGAGCGAATGAAACACCAGTACCCGCGCCCGCGACAGCAGCGCGGCGTTGAGCTCGAACGACGGGTTTTCCGTGGTGGCGCCGACCAGCACCACCGTGCCGTCTTCCATCACGGGCAGAAACGAATCCTGCTGCGCGCGGTTGAAACGATGCACCTCGTCGACGAACAGCAGCGTGCCCTTGCCCATTTCGCGCCGGGCGCGCGCAGCGTCGAACACTTTTTTCAGGTCGGCAACGCCCGAAAACACCGCCGAAATCTGCTCGAAATGCAGTTCAGTGGCGTCTGCCAACAGCCGCGCCACGGTGGTCTTGCCGGTGCCGGGCGGTCCCCAGAACACCAGCGAGCCCAGCGTGCGCGTGTCCAGCATCCGCGTCAGCGCGCCGTCGGGCCCGAGGATGTGATCCTGGCCGACGACGTCGGAAAGCGTGCGCGGGCGCAGCCGGTCGGGAAGCGGATGCGGCGCGTCCTGCTCCATCCCTGCCGCAGCAAAGAGATTGGTGGCCTCGCGGGGTCGCTTCGGGCTCATCCGCCGAGCGTCACGTTGATCTGCTGGCCGCCACGCACCACGACGATGCGCCAGAGCCTCGACGATACTTTCGAAGCCTTGTCGAGGTCGCTGGTTTTGCTGATCTTCTGGCTGTTGACCGCAAGGATGATGTCGCCCTTCTGGAATCCGACGCTGGCCGCGGTGCCGTCATTGGCGAGGTCGATCACCACGACGCCCTCGGTCTGGGAATCCAGGTGCAGCTCGTCGGCAATCGCCGGCGAAATATTGGCGACCTTGGCGCCCTGGAACGGCGAGCGCGCGGTGAGCACGATTTCATCGCGGTTGGTGTCGGGTGCCGTCTCCAGCGGCACCGTCAGCTTGACGGTCTTTCCGGCACGCTGCACGTCGATCTGCGCCGCACCGCCGAGCTGCCGCGTGGCGAAGCGGTAGTCGAACGCGTTGGGCTCGTCGATCGTCTGCCCTTCAATCGCGACGATCAGGTCCGACGGCTTCAGCCCGGCTCGCGCCGCCGGACTGTTCGGCGCGACATTGGCGACCAGGGCGCCGTTCGGCAGTTTCAGCCCGAGCGTCTCGGCGATTTCGGGCGTCACCGCCTGCAGCTTGGCACCGAGCCACGGCCGCTTGACGGCCTTGCCGCCGCTCTTGGCCGACGCCACCACCACGCGCACCATGTTGGCCGGGATGGCAAAGCCGATGCCCTGCGAGCCGCCGGAGCGCGAGAAGATCGCGGTGTTGATGCCGACGAGCTTGCCGGTCATGTCGACCAGCGCGCCACCCGAATTGCCGGGATTGATCGCCGCGTCGGTCTGGATGAAGAACTGGTAGTCGGTGATGCCGACCTTGGTGCGGGCCAGCGCCGAGACGATGCCATGGGTCACGGTCTGGCCGACGCCGAAGGGATTACCGATCGCGAGCACGACGTCGCCGACCAGCAGTTCATCGGAATTGGCGAATTCCAGCGTTGCGAATTTTTCTTTTCCGTCCTTCACGCGCAGCACGGCCAGATCGGTGCGGCTGTCCTTGAGCACGATCTCGGCCTCGAACTCGCGCTTGTCGGCCAGCGAAATCTTGACCTGATCGGCGCCCTCGATGACGTGGTTATTGGTGACGACGAGGCCGGAAGAATCGACCATCACGCCTGATCCGAGCGAACGCTGCATCTGCTCCGGCTGCTGGCCGGGTACGCCGAAGAAGCGGCGAAAGATCGGATCGTCCAGCAGCGGGTTGCGGGTTTGCACGGTCTTGCCGGCGTAGACGTTCACCACCGCGGGCTGCGCGCGCTG
This sequence comes from Bradyrhizobium sp. AZCC 1610, assembly GCF_036924515.1. Classification (NCBI taxonomy): domain Bacteria; kingdom Pseudomonadati; phylum Pseudomonadota; class Alphaproteobacteria; order Hyphomicrobiales; family Nitrobacteraceae; genus Bradyrhizobium; species Bradyrhizobium sp. AZCC 1610. The sequence continues at coordinate 3,963,544 of NZ_JAZHRR010000001.1, forward strand.
CACGATCGGCGCGTAGGACAGCCGCAGTTCGGCGCCCGAGGACGGCACGCGGCGGTCCTGCGCCAGCGCAGGCGTTGCAACGACCACAGAGGCCAGCAGCGGGGCGAAGAAGCGGATCAAATTCATGCGAAAATCCTGGAATTCAGCGCCACACATATAGATGCGAGTAGATGCGAGGCGGCAACGAGAGAAGATAAAGTGGACACAATACCGGCAGCTAGAGCGTTTTCCAGCGAAGTGGGGACCGGTTCGCGTTCAAGAAAACGCGTCAAAACAAGAATCTAGAGCCCCGTTCCGATTCCATCGGAACGGAAAGGGCTCTAGGCCGCGCGATCGGGCGTTTTGACGGCGTCTGGCGCCGGCCCACAGGATAGCCGTTCCTGATGGCCCTCGCCCCACGCCCGCAGCGTATCGATCACCGGCCGCAGGCTCTCGCCGATCTCCGACAGCGTGTATTCGACCCGCGGCGGCACCTCGGCATAGACCTTGCGGATCACGAGCTTGTCGTCCTCGAGCGCGCGAAGCTGCTTGGTCAGCATGCGCTGGGTAATCCCGGGCATCCGCCGCCGCAACTCCCCGAATCGCTGGGTGCCAGCCTGCAGGTGGAACAGGATGACGCCTTTCCACTTGCCGTCGATCAGATCGAGCGTCGCTTCAACCGCGCAGCCGGGCCGATGGGCAAAATTCCGCCTTTTCATGGAGCTTTCCCAATAGTATCCAAACAGGGACTAGTTCCCCACATTTACAGTACTTGCCAATTGGATGCCAGCGCGACAGTTAGCCAGCCATCTTTCCAAACGAGGCAGGAGACACGAGCATGAAGGCCGTCGGCTACAGAAAATCGCTCCCCATCGAGGACGCGGATTCGCTGATCGATTTCGAGACCGCCAAGCCGGAACCGAAGGGCCGCGACGTCAGAGTCGCCGTCAAGGCGATCTCGGCCAACCCGGTCGACTACAAGGTCCGCAAGCGCGCCGCCCCGCCCGAGGGCGAGACCAAAATCCTGGGCTATGACGCGGCCGGCATCGTCGATGCCGTCGGCCCCGACGTGACCCTGTTCAAGGCCGGCGACGAAGTGTTCTACGCCGGCTCGATCCTGCGCCAGGGCACAAACGCGGAATTTCATCTGGTCGACGAGCGGATCGTCGGCCGCAAGCCAAAGTCGCTGTCATCAGCGCAGGCCGCCGCGCTGCCGCTGACCTCGATTACCGCCTGGGAATTGCTGTACGACCGGCTCGGCGCCGTGCCGGGCAAGAGCATCGATCCGCGCACGCTCTTGATCACCGGCGGCGCCGGCGGGGTCGGCTCGATCCTGATCCAGCTCGCGCGCCGCCTCACCGGGCTGACGGTGGTCGCTACCGCCACACGCCCGGAGTCGCAAAAATGGTGCCTCGACCTCGGGGCGCATGCCGTGATCGATCATTCCAAACCGATGAAGGAGCAGATCGAGAAGCTGAAGGTGCCGCCGGTCGCGCTGGTCGCAAGCCTCACCTTCACCGACCAGCACTACAAGGCGATCGCGGATTTCATCGCGCCGCAAGGCAAGTTCGGGCTGATCGACGATCCCCCGGAATTCACCGTCTCTGCCTTCAAGGGCAAGGCGGTCTCGATCCACTGGGAATCGATGTTCACGCGATCGTCGTTTCAGACGGCTGACATGATCGCCCAGCACCACCTGCTCAACGATGTGGCAGATCTGATTGACAAGGGCGTACTGCGCACCACGCTCGACCAAACTTTCGGCACCATCAACGCGGCGAATCTGAAGCGCGCCCATGCGCTGTTGGAAAGCGGCAAGTCGCGCGGCAAGATCGTGCTGGAGGGCTGGTAGCAACCCCACAACGGGGTTGATCGGGAGATCGATTCAAGGGACCATGTTCCATCGATCCGGGACGGCTGTCGCCGAAAACTCCCGGCGCGAATTGCCGGGGAACACGGAAGACAGGAGACCTGTTTCGACATGATACGGATGTTTCTAACGGCCGCGCTAGCGTCGGCCTGCGTGGTGGGCTGTGCGTCGATCGCAACGGCGCAAGGTAGTTACCCCGAAAAGCCGCTGCAGTTGATCGTGCCCTTTCCGCCCGGCGGCGCCTCCGATGTCGTCGGGCGCATCATTGCCGGCGAGCTCGAGACGCGCCTGGGCAAACCCGTTATCGTGCTCAATCGCCCCGGTGGTGGCACCACGATCGCCGCCAGGGAGGCTGCCAATGCGGCTCCGGATGGATACACCCTGTTCGCCAGCTCGAATTCGACCTTTACCTTGCAGCATGCGGTGAAGGAGAACGTGCCCTACGACAGCGCGAAGGATTTTGAGCCGATCGGCCAGACCGGCACCCTGACCATGGTGCTGGTTACCCATCGCGACAATCCGATCAAGGACGTCGCGGCGCTGGTCGCCGCGGCCAAGGCCAATCCCGACAAGCTGTCGCTGGCCTCCTTTGGCGTGGCGACCATTTCGCATTTTGCCGGCGAGCACTTCAAATCGACCGCCGCCATCAAGATGGTGCATCTGCCCTACAAGGGCAGCGCGCCGGCGATGAACGACCTGATGGGCAAGCACATCGAGTACCACGTGGACACCGTAATCGCGATCCGGCCGCTGCTCGAATCCGGCACGGTTCGCCCGCTTGCGGTGTTCTCCGCCAAACGCTCGCCGTTCCTTCCCGACGTCCCGACCCTCGCCGAACTCGGCTATCCCAATATCGACCTTGTCTCCTGGGGTACCGTGGTCGCGCCCAAGGGCATCCCCCCGGCCATTCGCGACCGGCTGGCCTCGGTGCTGGAAGAGGCGATCGCAAGCCCTTCGGTGATCGAGCGCTTCAAAAAAGTCGGGTACGAAGCTGGTTTCAAGCGCTATTCCGACTGGCCGGGATTCATCGCCAAGGAAACGGCCGAGATGAAGGAACTGGCCCGCAAGGGCGGGATCAAGGAAGAGTAATCCTGGCATGACCGAGCCGTGCGATCTGCCCGCGGTAACGGCCCGGGCGCTGATCGGCGAGCGCAAGCTTTCGCCGGTCGAACTCATGGACAGTTGCATCCGGCGGATCGAGGAGATCGATCCCGCCGTCAATGCGGTCATTGCGCGCTCGTTCGAGGCGGCGCACGCCACGGCGCGGGAGAGCGAGGCTGCCGTGATGCGCGGCGATAACCTCGGCCCACTGCACGGGCTTCCGCTCGGGGTCAAGGACCTGATCGACGCCAAAGGGCTGCCGACAAGCTTTGGTAGCGTGTTGTTCGCGGACAACATCGCGGCCGAGGATGAAGCTGTTGTGGCGATGCTCAAGCGTGCCGGCGCGATCGTCATCGGCAAGACCAACGTCCCCGAATGGGGCGCGGGCGGCAACACCCGCAATGCGCTTCATGGCGCGACCGGTAATCCGTTCGATCCCGAACGCTCCGCCGCCGGTTCATCCGGCGGATCGGCGGTGGCGCTTGCCACCGGCATGGTGCCGCTGGCGACCGGCTCGGATACCGGAGGTTCAGTGCGAAACCCCGCCGCGTTTTGCGGCGTGGTCGGCTTCCGGCCCTCGCCCGGGCTGATCGCCAGCAACAGCCGCAACATGGCATGGCTGCAAATCTCGCAGCTTGGACCGATGGCCAGAACCGTATCCGACGCGTGCCTGATGCTTTCCTCCATGCTGGATCGCGACGCGCGAGATCCGCTGTCGGCGATCCTTCACGCCGGCGGATCGCCCGTGCGCGAAACCTACCGCGATCCGCCACGGACCGATCTCGCCAGCTTGCGCATCGCGGCGACATGCGATTTCGGATTTGCGCCGACGGAGCGCGCCATCGCCGAGACATTCAAGAAGAAGCTCGCGACGTTCGGATCGGCCTTCCGCAGCCTCGAATGGAGCCATCCGGATTGCAGCCACACCGACGAGGTGTTCCGGATCCTGCGCGCCGTCGCATTTCTGGGGCGTCACCGTGAACTCGCCGAGAAATATCCGGATAAGGTAGGCCCCAATATTCGCGACAACGTCGCCGAGGGGCTCGGCTATTCCGCTCTCGACGTGGCGCGGGCGCTCTCGCTGCAGACCGCGCTTTACCGGAGCTGGCAGACATTCTTCGGCGAGCATGATTTTGTCATTGCGCCGACGGTTACGATCAGCCCGCGGCCGTGGTCGGAGCTGTACCCGGCCGCCATAGATGGCACGCCGACCAAAAGCTATTTCCACTGGCTGGCGCTGGCCTATGCCGTGACCAATGCCGGACACCCGGCGGTGGCGATACCGGCCGGCCGCGATGGTGCCGGATTGCCGTTCGGCATCCAGATCATCGGGCCGCGCGGCGGCGATGTCGCGACGCTTTCGGTTGCCCGCGAGATCGAGGCATTGCTTGGCGGCAATCCGGAGACGGCCCGTCCCGTCCCCGATCTTGCCTGGCTGCGCCGTCAGCCGCCGATTTCCGGCCGGCCGGGTTTCCTGGATTTCGACTGATCCGGCTCCATTCGAAGCCGTCGCCTGAACGTTCGTTCATCAAAGTTAAATCTGACGCCAGAGCGGTCTGGAGGCCGGCACTTGGGCAACGAACTTCACTCGAATGTGTTTAGTAAGTGTCTGTTTTTGCGAAAGAGCGAACTTCGCCCGAATGTAAAGTATTGGGCGTCTGAATTACGGAAAGGAGTAATCCATGAGGAAGGCACCTTTAGCTTTGGCCGCAGCAGCCGTCCTGGGCTTGACGGCGGTAACGGCACCTTCGCCGGCGGAGGCCCATTGGCGCGGCGGGGGATTTTTCCCGGCCGTGGCTGGCGGACTGATCGCGGGCGCCGTGATTGGCGGACTGGCTTCGAACGCCTACGCCTATGGTCCGGGTTACGGATATTATGGCGGCTACCCGCGCTATTACGGCGGTTATGCGCCGGCTTACTACGGCGGATATTACGACGAGCCTTACTATCCCGTCGTTCGCTACCGTCGCGTGATTCGCCCGGCATTCGCCTACTATGGCGGTCCGCGATTCTACGGTCCGCGGTATTACGGCGGCTGGCGTCGCTGGTGATCCGGCAAAATGAAAAAGGGCCGCCCGACTGGCGGCCCCTTTTTGCATGGCGCTGCGAGAGCACCTCAGTCGACTTCATGCACCACGGTGCGGGTAGCGGGATCGACCAGCATCACGCGGTTGTTCGAGTAGACATAGCGATACTTCGTCACTGACGGACCCCAATCCGAAGGCACCGGCTCGAGTTCGACCTCGGTCGGCACCGTGGCGCCAACCACTATCCTTTCCCGTATTTCCACCGGGCGGATCTTGTGCTCGGTCACATAGCTCTTGATCTTGGTGCGATATTCCGGCTCGATCCGGATGGTCGCGCCCGCAGCTCCCGTAGTCGTTTCGACGGTGGTCTGAGCGTTGGCCATCGTCGCAACCAGCGACGCGGCGGCCGCAATCATGAATAGCTTCTTCATCTTGTTCCTCCTCTAACCGCATCAGCGCGGCTACGGGAAAAACAGATTCTTCACGCTCTTGTTCCGAGAAGAATGCGGCACCGCAACGCATTGAATGCGCAAAGCTGTCGCCTGACGCGCCGCTTTCAGCACGACATCGCACTGCAGCTCAAATTGGCGCGACGCCCTCAACGAAGATCAGCCGTCGATCCAGCGCCGTCTGCCGCACCTTCAAGGCCTCCGCGTATTCCGGCGAAGCGTACCATTCACGCAAACGTTCTATCGTTGGAAATTCGACGACAATAATGGTTTTCGGTGGTGGGCCGCCTTCGATCAAATTTGCGACGCCGCGGCGGACTAAATAGCGCCCGCCATACTGCGCGATCGTCTTCGCGGCGATGATGCGATAAGCCTCGAAACCCGCCGCATCGCGCATCTCAACTTCGGAAATAACATAGGCCGACATCGCGAACCTCCGACCCCAATTGATCACCGGATCTCGACGATCTCCGCTTCCCTTCCGGCGACAACAATGACATCGCCGACACCCTTGCCGAACAGCGCGCGCGCCAGCGGCGACGCGTGCGAGATCGTTCCGCGCGCGGGGTCGGCCTCGTCTTCGCCGACGATCCGGAACGTCTGTCGCCGGTCATCCTCGCGCACGATGGTGACGGTGTGGCCGAGCCGCACGACCGAATTGTCCGTGGGCTCCGGGATCACCGTCGCTGTGGCGCGGCGCGCACTCCAATAGCGGACATCGCGGCGGGCGCTGGCCAAGGCGTCGCGATCCCCCGCCGATTGCGCGGCAGCTTGTGCCGCCTGGGCTGCAGCCAATGCTTCCTCGATGTGGCGTAGACCTTGCTGCGTCACCTCGTTCGGAAGATCGGAGATCGGCCGATCAGGCAGATCTTCGACGTCCTCTGTATCCTTGACGAACGACCTACTCATGTCTTGTCAAACGCCTGTGGGCGCCGACGGTTCCTATGAAGCCACGCGGTAACGGGATTGCGAGTGCGTCGGCCAATAAAAAAAGCGGCGCTGAAAGCGCCGCTTTTGAAACTTGCGATTCTGGAAGACTTACGCTGCTTCGGCGGACTTTTCCTGCACCGGGCCGGAATCCAGGCCCTTGGCATCGACGTCGCGGTCGACGAACTCGATCACGGCCATCGGCGCGTTGTCGCCGTAGCGGAAGCCGGCCTTGATGATGCGGGTGTAGCCGCCCTGGCGCTCCTTGTAGCGGGGCGCCAGTACGTCAAACAGTTTGCGGACCTGATCCTTGTCGCGCATCTCGGAGATCGCCTGGCGGCGCATAGCGAGCCCGCCCTTCTTGCCGAGGGTAACCAGCTTCTCGACGATCGGGCGCAATTCCTTCGCCTTCGGCAGCGTGGTGACGATCTGCTCGTGCTTGATCAGCGCCGCGCACATGTTGGCGAACATCGCTTTGCGATGCTCGGCGGTGCGGTTGAGCTTACGATGAACCTTGCCGTGACGCATTGATCTATTCCTTGATTTGTCTTCGTCGCGACGGTTCGTCGGACATGTTGCTCAGGTGGGCTGCCTGCGTTCGCCCGTTAAAAAGCGCGATGAAACATCATCGCGCTTTGACTTATCGTTCGATCAGTAGTGATCCTCGAAGCGCTTGGCGAGCTCGTCGATGTTCTCCGGCGGCCAGCCCGGCACTTCCATGCCGAGATGCAGACCCATCTGGGCCAGCACTTCCTTGATCTCGTTCAGCGACTTGCGGCCGAAGTTCGGGGTGCGGAGCATTTCCGCTTCCGACTTCTGCACGAGGTCGCCGATGTAGACGATGTTGTCGTTCTTCAGGCAGTTTGCCGAACGCACCGACAGTTCGAGCTCGTCGACCTTCTTGAGGAACGCCGGGTTGAAGGCGAGATCGGGGATGATCTCCTGCGCCACTTCCTTGCGCGGCTCTTCGAAGTTCACGAACACGTTGAGCTGATCCTGCAGGATGCGAGCGGCATAGGCCACGGCGTCTTCCGGCGAGATCGCGCCGTTGGTCTCGATCGTCATGGTCAGCTTGTCGTAGTCGAGGATCTGGCCCTCGCGGGTGTTCTCGACCTTGTAGGAGACCTTGCGCACCGGAGAGAACAGGCTGTCGACCGGGATCAGGCCGATCGGCGCGTCCTCGGGCCGGTTACGCTCGGCGGCGACGTACCCCTTGCCGGAAGCGACCGTGAACTCCATGCGGATTTCCGCGCCCTCGTCCAGCGTGCAGATCTGCAGGTCGGGATTGAGAACCACGACGTCGCCGACGGTCTGGATGTCGCCGGCGGTGACGGCGCCCGGGCCGGACTTCTTCACGACCATGCGCTTGGGGCCTTCGCCCTGCATCTTGATCGCGATGTCCTTGATGTTGAGCACGATGTCGGTGACGTCCTCGCGAACGCCCGCGATCGAGGAGAACTCGTGCAGCACGCCGTCGATGTGCACCGACTGCACCGCCGCGCCTTGCAGCGACGACAACAGGATGCGGCGCAGCGCGTTACCGAGCGTCTGACCGAAGCCGCGCTCGAGCGGTTCGGCGACGACGGTGGCAAACCGGGTCGCATCGGTGCCCGGCGTTATCTGCAGCTTGTTCGGTCGAATAAGTTCTTGCCAATTTTTCTGGATCGTCACTTTGTCACCCCTTCGGGTCAATAGACCGGCCAGTCGATTTGCGTTCAAATCACTGGCGTTGGAGATCCGCGGATCAGTCCGCGGCAGTCAAAATTCCAAAAACAATCGCGAGGCGGTGCGAGTTGCCCGCGACCAGATATCAGACGCGCCGGCGCTTGCGCGGACGGCAACCATTGTGCGGGATCGTCGTCACGTCGCGGATCGACGTCACGGTAAAGCCCGCCGCCTGCAGCGCACGAAGCGCCGATTCACGGCCCGAACCGGGACCGGCAACTTCCACTTCCAGCGTGCGCATGCCGTGTTCCTGCGCCTTCTTGGAAACGTCTTCGGCCGCGACCTGCGCGGCATAGGGGGTCGACTTGCGCGAGCCCTTGAAGCCCATCGTGCCGGCCGAGGACCAGGCAATGGTATTGCCCTGCGCATCGGTGATGGTGATGGTCGTGTTGTTGAACGACGAATTGACGTGCGCGATGCCCGAGGCGATGTTCTTGCGTTCGCGACGGCGTACGCGGGTGGCTTCCTTGCCCATTACCTAAAACCTTCCTGTGATCTCAAACGCCGCCGTATTGCCAGCGGCTACACCTAAAAACCGCGAGTGGCTGATAGCCAGCAGCGAATAGAACTATTCGCCACTCACTATTCGCAATTCGCCAAATTACTTCTTCTTGCCGGCGATCGACTTGGCCGGGCCCTTGCGCGTGCGCGCGTTGGTATGGGTGCGCTGGCCGCGCACCGGCAGGCCGCGGCGATGACGCAGGCCGCGATAGCAGCCGAGGTCCATCAGACGCTTGATGTTCATGCCGGTCTCACGACGAAGGTCGCCTTCGACGAGGTAGTCACGGTCGATCACTTCGCGGATCTGCAGGACTTCCTGGTCGCTCAGCTGGCTGACGCGACGATCCACCGGGATCTTGACCTTCTCGACGATCTCGGCCGCGTTCTTCTGGCCGATGCCATGAATGTACTGGAGCGCGATCAGCACGCGCTTGTTGGTCGGGATATTCACGCCGGCAATACGGGCCACGGACTTCTCTCCTGTCGCCGATCCCTCATGGGCCGGCTTTAAGTTCTTGCTATCTCGGGCAGGTTTCCGCAAACGCGAACACGACGCCCTTCCCCTCATCTGCTTCGGGGCCCGGCATCGTCAAAAACTATCCGACTGGATGCGGGGCTTATTAAGGATTCAACTCGGTTTCGTCAACCGCCTCTATCGCTTAGCTCGCTTTTTCGTGACTTTTTTCGAGGCCTTGGCGGTGGTCTTCCTTGCGGTCTGTTTTGCTGTCTTTCTGGCCTTGCCGGCCCCCCGCCCCTTGGCCGGCGAAGCGGCCTTCTTGCTCGCCTTACCAACCCCCTTCGATGCCGTTTTTCTGCCCTTTGGGGCCGATTTGGCAGCCTTCCGGGCGGTTTTGGCGGCCATTTTGCCCGCCGGCATGGCGGTCTTCCTGGTGGCCGCTGCGGCCTTCCTGGCCGGCGCCGCGGACCTGGCAGCTCTGGGTTCCACCGCCCCGATCGCGGTCAGGATCCGGTTGATCTCGCGGGTGACGTGCTCGATGGTCATCATTCCGTCGACCGTCAGAAGCTTCCGCCGCTCCGAATAATAGTGAATCAGTGGCTCGGTCTGCGCACGGTAGTTGGCCAGCCGCTTCGACAGCACTTCCGGGGTATCGTCGATTCGCACGTCTTCGCCGCGGGCCTGCATCTCGGCGACGCGCGTCTCGACGCGGTTCAGAAGCGCGCTCTCGTTGACGCGCAGTTCGATCACGGCGTCGAGCTTGATGTGCTTCTTCTTCAGGAGTTCGTCGAGCGCGACCGCCTGAGGCACCGTGCGCGGAAAGCCGTCGAGGATGAAACCGTTCTTCATGTCGGGCTGGTCGAGACGGTCGGAGATGATCCCGATCACGATCTCATCCGGCACCAGCGCACCGCTGGCCATGATGTCCTTGGCCTGCAGGCCGACCGGCGTTTGGGCTGCGACCGCCGCGCGCAGCATCTCGCCGGTCGAGAGCTGGACGATGCCGTACTTCTGAACCAGCCGCTGCGCCTGGGTCCCCTTGCCCGCGCCCGGCGGACCCAAAAGGATCAATCTCATGACTATTCGCCCCCCGGCTTGGTGAGCGAAATGCCGCGCACCCTGTATTGGATTTCAGACCGCGCGTGGCCGCTGCTGCTCAGCGGCGGCGGCCCCTCAACTTGGATTTCCTGATCAGCCCCTCATACTGATGGGCCAGGAGATAGCCCTGCACCTGCGCCACCGTATCCATCGTCACGCTGACGACGATCAGAAGCGAGGTACCGCCGAAGTAGAACGGCACCGAAGCATAGGAAATCAGGATCTCGGGAATCAGACAGACGATCGCCAGATAGATCGCACCAAGCACGGTAACGCGCGACAGCACGTAATCGATATATTCGGCGGTGCGCTCGCCCGGACGAATGCCCGGGATGAAGCCGCCATGCTTCTTCAGATTGTCGGCGGTCTCGGTCGGGTTGAACACGATCGCGGTATAGAAGAATGCGAAGAACACGATCAGGCTCAGGTAGAGGATCAGGAACAGCGGACGGCCGTGGCTGAGCTGGGTGTTGAGCCACTGGAACCATTCCGGGCCCTGGCCGGCGTTGAAGTTCGCAACCGTCGCCGGCAGCAGCAACAGCGACGAGGCGAAGATCGGCGGGATCACGCCCGAGGTGTTGAGCTTGAGCGGCAGATGCGAGGACTGGCCCTCGAACATCTTGTTGCCGACCTGTCGCTTCGGATACTGGATCAAAAGCCGCCGCTGCGCGCGCTCCATGAATACGATGAAGGCGATCACGACGATCGCCATCGCGATCACCAGCAGGATCAGCCCGGTCGAGAGCGCGCCCTGGCGTCCCAGTTCCAGCATGTTGGCGAGAGCAGACGGCAGCTCGGCAACGATGCCGGCCAGAATGATCAGCGAAATACCGTTGCCAATGCCGCGCGAGGTGATCTGCTCGCCGAGCCACATCAGGAACATGGTGCCGCCGGTCAGCGTGACCGTGGTGGAAATGAGGAAGAACAGCCCGGGTTCGCTGACGACGTTGCCGGCGCCCTGCAGGCCGACGGCGATGCCGTAGGCCTGGAACGTGGCGAGGATCACCGTGAGATAGCGGGTATACTGGTTCAGCGTTTTTCGGCCAGCTTCGCCTTCCTTCTTCAGCGCTTCGAGCTTGGGCGATACGGTGGTCAAGAGCTGGATGATGATCGATGCCGAGATGTACGGCATGATGTTCAGCGCGAAGATCGCCATGCGGTTGATGCCGCCGCCGGCGAACATGTTGAACATGCCGAGGATGCCGCCGGCCTGCGACTTGAACACCTGCTCCCAGGCCGCGGGATCGATGCCGGGCAGCGGGATATAGGTGCCGAGCCGATAAACAAGCAGCGCACCCAGCGTGAACCAGATGCGCTTCTTCAGTTCGTCGGCTTTCGCCAGTGCGCCGAAGTTGAGGTTTGCCGCAAGTTGTTCTGCTGCTGAGACCATGTTCAGGCTTTCTCCCGCCGTCCCTCGAGCCGTCGCCCCTGGCGGGGCGATCGGCAGACGCCGGACATTATTTGGTGCTCGGCTTCGATAAGTCCATCATCCTACCGTGCGGACCGCCCGCTCATTCGCGGACGATGACGCAGATGTTACGCCGCCTCGCCGTCTTCCTTCTTGGCCGGGGCCAGGATCTTCACCGTGCCGCCGGCCTTCTCGACCGCCGCAACCGCGGATTTCGAGGCGCCGTGCACCTCGATCGCGAGCTTGGCCTTGAGTTCGCCGCGGCCGAGCAGCCGCAGGCCGTCCTTGGCGCGACGGATCACGCCCGCCTTCACAAGCGATTCGACGGTGACGGTTTCCTTGGCGTCGACCAGCTTGGCGTCGATCGCCTCCTGCAGCCGATCGAGGTTGATCTCGGCGAAGTCGAGCCGGAAGATGTTGTTGAAGCCGCGCTTCGGCAGGCGGCGATGCAACGGCATCTGGCCGCCTTCGAAGCCCTTGATGCGCACGCCCGAACGCGCGGTCTGGCCCTTGCCGCCGCGGCCCGAAGTCTTGCCCTTGCCCGAACCGATGCCACGGCCGACGCGCATGCGCTTCTTGCGCGAGCCGGCGTTGTCGGCGATATCGCTGAGCTTCATCGTTAGTTTCCTTTATCCTTGGAGCATGATCTTAACCGAAAACCAGTACCCGCTTTTCGGGATCATGCTCCGAGCTTATTTCTCGTCGACGACGCGGACGAGATGTTGAACCTTGGCGATCATGCCGCGAATTGCAGGCGTGTCCTGCAGCTCGGTGACACGACCGATCTTGTTGAGCTTGAGGCCGATCAGCGTCGCACGCTGCGAGTGGTGGCGGCGGATCGCGCTGCCGGTCTGCTCGACCTTGATCGTCTTTGCGGCCTTGGCCATCGTCTTAACTCCAAAGAGCGCTTAAAAATCGCGCCGGTTATTCAGCCACCACTTCGGCATCGCCGCCGACGCGGCGCGACTGCAGCGTGGACACCTTGATGTTGCGGCGTGCGGCCACCGAACGCGGCGAATCCTGATGCTTCAGCGCGTCGAAGGTGGCGCGAACCATGTTGTAGGGATTCGACGAGCCGATCGACTTCGCCACCACGTCCTGGATGCCGAGCGTTTCGAACACTGCGCGCATCGGGCCGCCGGCGATGATGCCGGTACCGGCCGGAGCGGCGCGCAGGTAGACGCGGCCGGCGCCGTGGCGGCCGGCGATGTCGTGATGCAGCGTGCGGCCTTCGCGCAGCGCGACGCGCGTCAGGTTGCGCTTGGCCGACTCGGTCGCCTTGCGGATCGCTTCGGGAACTTCGCGCGCCTTGCCGTGGCCGAAACCGACCCGGCCCTTCTGGTCGCCGATCACGACCAGCGCCGCAAAGCCGAAGCGCTTGCCGCCCTTGACGACCTTCGCCACGCGATTGATGTGGACGAGCTTGTCGACGAACTCGCTATCGCGCTCCTCGCGATCCCTGCTCCGGTCGCGTCCGCCGCGTTCGCGTTCACCTGCCATGGTGTTTTCCAATCTTTAGGGGAGTAAAGCCCCTGTCCTCGTAATTATCCAAAACCGGTTCGTTAGAAGCTCAGTCCGCTTTCGCGGGCCGCATCCGCAAGCGCCTTGACGCGCCCGTGATAGAGATACTGACCGCGATCGAACACCACTTCCTTGACGCCGTTCTGCACGGCGCGTTCCGCCAGCAGCTTGCCGACGGCCTTCGCCGCATCGATGTTGGCGCCCGTATTGCCGCCCTCGCGCATCGTCTTTTCCAGCGACGAGGCGGAAGCCAGCGTCTCGCCCTTCAGGTCGTCGATGACCTGGGCGTAGATGTGCTTCGACGAACGGAACACCGACAGACGCGGACGTCCATTGGCGGACCGGCGCAGCGAGTTGCGCACGCGCTGCTTGCGCCGGGCATTCGTGACCTTGAGTGACATGACCGGCTCCGTTACTTCTTCTTGCCTTCCTTGCGGAAGATGAATTCGTTGGCGTACTTCACACCCTTGCCCTTGTAGGGCTCCGGCGGACGGTAGGCGCGGATTTCCGCGGCGACCTGGCCGACGCGCTGGGAATCGGTGCCCGTGATCGTGATCTCGGTCGGCTTCGGCACCACGATGGTGATGCCTTCCGGGATCGCGTAGACGACGTCGTGGCTGTAGCCGAGCGCGAGTTGCAGGTTCTTGCCCTGCAGCGCAGCACGGTAACCGACGCCAGTGATCTCGAGCTTCTTCTCGAAACCCTTGGTGACGCCCTCGACCAGATTGGCGACCTGCGCGCGCGCAGTGCCATACATCGCCTGCGCCCGGTTGGTTTCGAACTTCGGCGCGACCTTGACCTCGCCGCTCTCGAACTTCACTTCGACGTCGTCATGTACGACGAACTGAAGCTGGCCCTTCGGCCCCTTCATCTTGACGGTCTGCCCTTCGACGCTCGCCGTCACACCGGACGGGATCGGAACGGGCCGTTTGCCAACACGTGACATGGCTTCAATCCTTCCTCAGAACACCGTGAAGAGAATTTCGCCGCCCACATTCGCGTCACGCGCGGCGTGGTCAGCCATGATTCCCTTCGGCGTCGACAATACCGAAATGCCGAGACCGTTGTTCACCCGCGGCAGGTTCTTCACCGAGGCGTAAACCCGACGGCCCGGCTTGGAGACCCGCTCGATCTCGCGAATGACGGGCTCGCCGTCGAAATATTTCAGCTCGATCTCGAGCTCGCTGCGGCCCGACGCATGTTCGACGCTGGCGTAGCCGCGGATGTAGCCCTCGGACTTTAGCACTTCGAGCACGCTGGCGCGCATCTTCGACCCCGGGGTCGAGACCTTGGGCTTCGCACGCATCTGCGCGTTGCGGATGCGGGTGATGAGATCGGAAATCGGATCGTGCGTTGACATCTTGACGACCCTCCTTACCAGCTCGACTTCACGAGCCCGGGAACCAGGCCCTTGGAGCCGAGTTCACGCAGCGCGATGCGGGAAAGCTTGTTCTTGCGGTAAATCGAGCGCGGGCGGCCGGTCAGCTCGCAGCGGTTGCGGATGCGGGTCGCCGACGAATTGCGCGGCATCTGGGCGAGCTTCAGCGTCGCGGCGAACCGCTCTTCCATCGGCCGGGTCTTGTCGGCGATGATCGCCTTCAGCTTCGCACGCTGCGGGGCGGCGTTCTTGGTCATCCGCTTGCGCCGGTTGTTCTTCTCGATCGAACTCTTCTTTGCCATGCTTGGCTCCTGGGTTTCCGCGTTTGAGAGGCTTTAACTGCGTCTCACTGCCGGAACGGGAAATTGAATGCGGTCAACAAGGCACGCGCCTCGTCGTCGGTCTTCGCCGTGGTGCAGACCGTGATGTCCATGCCGCGGGCTTCCGAAACCTTGTCGAAATCGATTTCGGGGAAAATGATGTGCTCCTTGAGGCCGAGCGAGTAATTGCCGCGACCATCGAAGCTCTTCGGATTGAGGCCGCGGAAGTCGCGCACGCGCGGCAGCGCCACGTTCACCAGGCGATCGATGAACTCGTACATCTTGATCTTGCGCAGCGTGACCTTGCAGCCGATCGGCTGGTTCTCGCGCAACTTGAAGGTCGCGATCGCGACTCGCGAATAGGTCACGATCGCCTTCTGGCCGGCGATCTGCGTCAGTTCGGCAGCCGCGGTCTCGGCCTTCTTGCGGTCGTTGACGGCGTCGCCGACGCCCATGTTGAGCACGACCTTGTCCAGCCGCGGCACCTGCATGACGTTGGCATAGCCGAACTTTTCAGTCAGCTGGCCACGAATGCTCTTGTCGTACTCCGCGCGCAGGCGCGGTGTGTAAGCGGTATCAGCCATCGATCTCTGCTCCCGAGCTCTTGGCAATGCGTACCTTCTTGCCATCAGCCTGAATCTTGAAGCCCACGCGGGTCGGCTTGCCGTCCTTGCCGACATAGGCGACGTTGGACAGGTGGATCGGCGACTCCTTGGAGATGATGCCGCCTTCCTGGTTCTGGGTCTGCTTCTGGTGACGCTTCACCATGTTGACGCCGCGCACCAGCGCCTTGTTCTCGGCGGGGCGGACCTCGAATACTTCGCCGGTGCGGCCCTTGTCGCGGCCGCTCAGCACCATGACCTTGTCACCTTTCCGGATCTTGGCAGCCATCACAGCACCTCCGGCGCAAGCGAGATGATTTTCATGTGGTTCTTGGCGCGCAGCTCGCGCGGCACGGGCCCGAAGATACGGGTGCCGACGGGCTCCGACTGGTTGTTGATCAAGACGGCAGCGTTGCGGTCGAAGCGGATGACCGAGCCGTCGGCGCGGCGGATGTCCTTGCGGACCCGCACCACGACGGCCTTCATCACATCGCCCTTCTTCACCTTGCCGCGCGGAATCGCTTCCTTGATCGACACGACGATAACGTCGCCCACGGTGGCATAGCGGCGCTTGGAGCCCCCCAGCACCTTGATGCACATGACACGGCGTGCGCCTGAATTGTCGGCCACGTCGAGGTTGGTCTGCATCTGAATCATTGATGCACCTCGTCCTCTTTCTGATGCGCTCGAATTAGCGCCTAAAATTTATCCTGATTACTCGTCCGGCCGGGCCGAATGAATCTCAGGCGGTTTTCTTCTGCTCGCCCCGGACCACCGTCCAGTGCTTCAACTTGGAGATCGGCTTGCTCTCCTCGATCCATACCATGTCGCCCGGCTTGAACTCGTTGTTCTCGTCGTGCGCGTGGTAGTTCTTGGAGCGGCGAATCGTCTTCTTGTAGATCGGATGGGTGAAGCGGCGATCGACGCGCACCACCACCGTCTTGGCTTGCTTGTCGCTCACGACCACGCCCTGAAGGGTACGTTTCGGCATAATAAGGCCTCTTACTTCTTCTTCGCGCGCGTTTGCGCGGCGATGGTCTTGATGCGGGCGATATCGCGGCGGGCTTCGCGCAGCCGCGAGGTGTTCTCCAGCTGCCCGGTGGCGCGCTGGAAACGCAGGTTGAAACGTTCCTTCTTCAGATTGAGGACGGCGTCCTCCCTCTGGTCTTCGCTCATCGCGCGGATGTCTTCAACTTTCATCGGGGCCATGACGTTACTCCGCAATGCGCGCGACGAAGCGCGTCTTGATCGGCAGCTTGGCGGCGGCAAGCGAGAGCGCTTCCTTGGCGGTCTGCACCGTGACGCCGTCGATCTCGAAAATCACGCGGCCGGGCTTGACCCGCGCCACCCACAATTCCGGCGTACCCTTGCCGGAGCCCATGCGGACTTCGGCGGGCTTCTTCGACACCGGCAGGTCGGGAAACACGCGGATCCAGACGCGGCCGGCGCGCTTCATGTGACGGGTCAGCGCGCGGCGCGCGGCTTCGATCTGGCGGGCGGTGATGCGCTCGGGCGCCATCGCCTTCAGGCCGAATTGACCGAACGACAACGTCGCACCCGAAGTCGCAACGCCGTGGATACGGCCCTTATGCGCCTTCCGGAACTTCGTTTTCTTTGGTTGCATCATGGCTTTAAGCCCTCAAACCTTCTTCTGATGTCTCACGCTGCGTCGCGGCGCGGACGTGCGGTGTCGCCTTCGGCCATCTTCTTGTCCTGGGCCATCGGATCGTGCTCGAGGATCTCGCCCTTGAAGATCCAGACCTTGACGCCGCAGGTGCCGAACGTGGTGAACGCGGTCGCCACGCCGTAATCGACGTCGGCGCGCAGCGTGTGCAATGGCACGCGGCCCTCGCGGTACCACTCCATGCGCGCGATTTCGGCGCCGCCGAGACGGCCCGAGCAATTGATACGGATGCCTTCGGCGCCAAGACGCATCGCCGACTGCACCGCGCGCTTCATGGCGCGGCGGAATGCGACGCGGCGCTCAAGCTGCTGGGCGATCGATTCGGCGACCAGGGTGGCGTCGAGTTCGGGCTTGCGGATTTCGACGATGTTGATGACGACGTCGGAAGCCGTGATGTCGGCAACCCGCTTGCGCAGCTTGTCGATGTCGGCGCCCTTCTTGCCGATCACGACGCCGGGACGCGCCGAATGGATCGTCACGCGGCACTTCTTGTGCGGACGCTCGATCACGATGCGGGCGACGGCCGCCTGCTTGAGCTCCTTGTGCAGGATCTCGCGGATCTTGACGTCTTCATGCAACAGCTTGCCGTACTCGTTCTTGCCGGCGAACCAACGGGAATCCCAGGTCCGGTTGATGCCGAGACGCAGTCCGATTGGATTGATCTTTTGACCCATCGTTTTCTCCCGCGCCCTTAAGCGCCAGCCTCGGCCTCGACCTGACGAACCACGATGGTCAGGTGCGAGAACGGTTTATATATACGTCCCGAACGGCCACGGCCGCGCGGTGAAAAACGCTTCATCACGATGCCGTTGCCGACATGCGCCTCGGCGACGACGAGATCGTCGACCTCGAGGTCGTGGTTGTTCTCGGCGTTCGCGATCGCCGATTCCAGGCACTTCTTGACGTCGACCGCGATCCGCTTGCGCGAAAACTGCAGGTCGGCGAGCGCAGCAGACGCCTTCCGGCCGCGGATCAGCTGCGCGACAAGATTGAGCTTCTGCGGGCTGACGCGCAGCATCCGGGCAACTGCCTTGGCCTCGTTGTCCGCGAGGACACGTTCGCGCTTTGGTTTGCTCATCGTCTATTCCTCAAGCCTTCTTGGCTTTCTTGTCGCCAGAATGGCCATGGAAGGTACGGGTCGGCGAGAACTCGCCGAACTTGTGACCCACCATTTCCTCGTTGATCGATACCGGCACATGCTTCTGGCCGTTGTAGACGCCGAAAACCAGGCCGACGAATTGCGGCAGGATGGTCGAGCGGCGGCTCCAGATCTTGATGACGTCGTGACGGCCCGACGCGCGCGCAGCATCTGCCTTCTTGAGCAGAGAGGCTTCGACGAACGGGCCTTTCCAGACTGAACGTACCATGTCCGGCGTTCCTTACTTCTTCCGCTTGTGGCGGCTTAGGAGGATGAATCGATTGGTCGACTTGTTCGAACGGGTCTTCTTGCCCTTGGTCGGCTTGCCCCACGGGGTGACCGGGTGGCGGCCGCCCGAAGTGCGGCCTTCGCCGCCGCCGTGCGGATGGTCGATCGGGTTCATGACGACGCCGCGGTTATGCGGACGCCAGCCCAGCCAGCGGGTACGGCCGGCCTTGCCGATCGAGATGTTCATGTGATCGGGGTTCGACACCGCACCGATGGTGCCGCGGCAACGGCCGTGCACCAGGCGCTGCTCGCCCGAGTTCAGCCGCAGAATGACGTAGTCCTGGTCGCGGCCGACGATCTGGGCGTAGGTGCCGGCCGAACGCGCGATCTGGCCGCCCTTCCCGATCTTCATCTCGATATTATGGATGATGGTGCCGACCGGCATGTTGCCCATCGGCATGACATTGCCGGGCTTCACGTCGACATAGTTGCCGGCAACCACGGTGTCGCCCGCAGCCAGACGCTGCGGCGCCAGGATGTAGGCCTGCTCGCCGTCCTGATACTTGATCAGCGCGATGAACGCGGTGCGGTTCGGATCATACTCCAGCCGCTCGACGACGGCGGGAACGTCGACCTTGTTCCGCTTGAAGTCCACCATGCGGTAGGCCTTCTTGTGGCCACCGCCGCGGAAACGCACCGTGATACGGCCGGTGTTGTTGCGGCCGCCATTGCTGATCTTGCCCTCGGTCAGCGCCTTGACCGGCTTGCCCTTGTAGAGCGCCGAACGGTCGACCATCACCAGCTGGCGCTGGCCCGGCGTCGTCGGATTGTATGTTTTCAATGCCATCGCTGTGTCGCCTTATAGTCCGGTGGTGACGTCGATGCGGTGGCCCTCTTCGAGGGTCACGACAGCCCGCTTCACGTCCGACTGCGAACCGAAATTGCCGCGGAACACCTTGGTCTTGCCCTTGCGGACCAGCGTGTTCACGCGCTTCACCTTGACGTCGAACAGCTTCTCGACGGCTTCCTTGATTTGCGGCTTGGTCGCCTTGCTGGCGACCCTGAACACCACCTTGTTGTGCTCGGACGCTACCGTCGCCTTTTCGGTGACGACAGGAGCGACGATCACGTCGTAATGGCGCGGATCGATGTTCTTCATTTGAAGCGCGCCTCCAGCGCATCGACTGCCGCCTTCGTCAGCACAAGCTTATGACGACGCAGAATGTCATAGACGTTGATGCCCTGGATCGGCAGCACGTCGATATTCGGAATGTTGCGCGCAGCGGTAGCGAAACCGGCATGCACCTCGGCGCCGTCGATGATCAGCGCATTGGTCAGGCCGAGACCCGAGAAATGACCGACCAGCGCCTTGGTCTTGGCGTCCTTGATCTGCGCATTGTCGATCACGATCAGGCCGCCGTCCTTGGCCTTCGCCGACAGGGCATGCTTGAGCGCCAGCGCGCGCACCTTCTTCGGCAGGTCGGTCGCGTGCGAGCGAACCACCGGACCGAACGCACGGCCACCGCCGCGGAACTGCGGCACGCGGGCCGAGCCGTGACGGGCGCCGCCGGTGCCCTTCTGCTTGTACATCTTCTTGCCGGTGCGCCAGACGTCGGCGCGGCCCTGCGTCTTGTGCGTTCCGGCCTGGCGCTTGTTGAGCTGCCATTGCACGCAACGCTGGATGATGTCGGCGCGTGGCTCAAGGCCGAAGATCGCGTCCGAGAGCTGGACCGAACCAGCTTCCTTGCCTTCAAGGGTCGTGACTTTCAGTTCCATCTCACGCGCCCTCCTGCTCTGCCGGAGCCTGAGCCTGCTCACCGCCGGCGACCTTGAACTTGCCGGGTTTCGGAGCATCCTTCGGCAGCGGCTTCTTGACGGCGTCGCGCACCGAGATCCAGCCGCCCTTGGAGCCGGGAACGGCGCCTTCGACGAGGATCAGGCCGCGCTCGACGTCGGTCTGCACCACACGCAGATTGAGCGTGGTGATGCGATCGACACCCATGTGACCGGGCATCTTCTTGTTCTTGAAGGTCTTGCCGGGATCCTGACGTCCGCCGGTCGAACCGATCGAACGATGCGAAACCGACACACCGTGGGTGGCGCGCAGACCGCCGAAATTCCAGCGCTTCATGCCGCCGGCAAAACCCTTACCGACCGAGGTGCCGGTGACGTCGACGAACTGGCCGACCACGAAATGGTCCGCCTGAATCTCGGCGCCAACCGGGATCAGCGCGTCCTCAGACACGCGGAACTCGGTGACCTTCCGCTTGGGCTCGACCTTGGCGACCGCAAACTGGCCGCGCTCTGCCTTCGGCAGATAGACGGTCTTGCGGGTACCCGAACCGAGCTGCAGCGCGACATAACCGTTCTTCTCGGTCGTGCGGTGGCCCAGCACCTGGCAATTGCCCAGCTTCAGCACGGTCACAGGGATATGTTCGCCGGTCTCCGTAAAGACCCGCGTCATCCCGACCTTTTGTGCGATCACTCCGGAGCGCATCGGCGTGCTTCCTGTTCTTTCTGTCCGCTAACTTCGGACGATCCTGAAATTTAGAGCTTGATCTCGACGTCGACACCGGCGGCCAGATCGAGCTTCATGAGAGCATCGACGGTCTGCGGGGTCGGATCGACGATGTCGAGAAGGCGCTTGTGGGTGCGCATCTCGAATTGCTCGCGGCTCTTCTTGTCGACGTGCGGTGAACGGTTGACGGTGAACTTCTCGATGCGGGTGGGCAGCGGGATAGGTCCGCGAACCTGGGCACCGGTACGTTTCGCCGTGTTCACGATCTCGCGGGTCGACGTATCGAGGATACGATGGTCGAACGCCTTGAGACGTATGCGAATATTTTGGCCGTTCATTGCCGTTGTCTCTTTCTTCGTCGCTTGATGCGAGTAGTGAGCGGCGAATAGCGAATGAAATCATTCGCTATTCGCTTTTCGTTTTCTCTTTACTCGATGATGCTTGCGACGACGCCGGCACCGACGGTGCGGCCGCCTTCACGGATCGCGAAGCGCAGCTTTTCTTCCATCGCGATCGGCACGATCAGGTGCACTTCCATCGCGATGTTGTCGCCCGGCATCACCATTTCGGTGCCTTCGGGCAGATGCACGACGCCGGTCACGTCGGTGGTACGGAAGTAGAACTGGGGCCGGTAGTTGGTGAAGAACGGGGTGTGACGACCGCCCTCTTCCTTGGTCAGGATGTAGGCCTCGGCCTTGAACTTGGTGTGCGGCTTGACCGAACCCGGCTTGCACAGCACCTGGCCACGCTCGACTTCCTCGCGCTTGGTGCCGCGGAGCAGCGCACCGATGTTGTCGCCGGCCTGGCCCTGATCGAGCAGCTTGCGGAACATTTCGACGCCGGTGACGATGGTCTTCTGGGTGTCGCGGAGTCCCACGATTTCGATTTCCTCGCCGACCTTGACGATGCCGCGCTCGACACGGCCGGTCACCACGGTGCCGCGGCCCGAGATCGAGAACACGTCTTCCACCGGCATCAGGAACGGCTGGTCAATCGGACGCTCCGGCTGCGGAATATAGCTGTCCACCGCCGCCATCAGCTCCAGGACCGCGTCATGGCCGAGCGTCTTGTCCTTGTCTTCAAGAGCGGCCAGCGCCGAGCCCTTGATGATCGGGATCTTGTCGCCCGGAAAATCGTACTTCGACAGCAACTCGCGGACTTCCAGCTCGACGAGCTCGAGCAGCTCCGGATCGTCCACCATGTCGCACTTGTTCAGAAACACCACCATCGCGGGAACGCCGACCTGCTTGGCCAGCAGGATGTGCTCGCGGGTTTGCGGCATCGGGCCGTCGGCGGCCGACACCACCAGGATCGCGCCGTCCATCTGCGCGGCGCCGGTGATCATGTTCTTCACGTAGTCGGCGTGGCCCGGGCAGTCGACGTGGGCGTAATGCCGGTTCTTGGTTTCGTATTCGACGTGGGCGGTCGAGATCGTGATGCCGCGCGCCTTCTCTTCCGGCGCCTTGTCGATCTGGTCGTACGCCGTGAACGTCGCACCGCCGGTTTCAGCCAGCACCTTGGTGATCGCTGCGGTCAGCGAGGTCTTGCCATGATCGACGTGACCGATGGTTCCGATGTTGCAGTGCGGTTTAGTACGTTCAAACTTTGCTTTGGCCATTTGACTCTCCGTTCAGTCGTTAGCTTTGAACCAACGACAATCAGGCAAACTTCTTCTGGACTTCTGCCGACACGTTCGCCGGCGCTTCAGCGTAGTGATCGAATTGCATCGTAAAGGTCGCGCGTCCCTGGCTCATCGAGCGCAGATTATTCACATACCCGAACATGTTCATGAGCGGCACCATCGCGTTGATGACGTTGGCGTTGCCGCGCATGTCCTGGCCCTGGATCTGGCCGCGCCGCGAATTCAGGTCGCCGATGACGGAGCCGGTATAGTCTTCCGGGGTCACCACCTCGACCTTCATGATCGGCTCGAGCAGGACGGACTTGCCCTTCTGCAGCGCTTCGCGGAATGCCGCGCGCGATGCGATTTCGAAGGCCAGCGCCGAGGAATCGACGTCGTGATACTTGCCGTCGACCAGCTGGACCTTGACGTCCACCACCGGGAAGCCGGCGACGACGCCCGAGCCCATCACGCTGTTGAGGCCCTTTTCGACGCCGGGGATGTATTCCTTCGGCACCGCGCCGCCGACGATCTTCGACTCGAACTCGTAGCCCTTGCCGGGCTCGTTCGGCTCGACGATGATCGACACTTCGGCGAACTGACCGGTACCGCCGGTCTGCTTCTTGTGGGTGTACTTGACTTCAGCGCGCTTGGTGACCCGCTCGCGGAACGCCACCTGCGGCGCGCCGATGTTGGCGTCGACCTTGTAGGTACGCCGGAGGATGTCGACCTTGATGTCGAGATGGAGTTCGCCCATGCCCTTGAGAATGGTCTGGCCGGACTCCTGGTCGGTCGACACGCGGAACGACGGATCTTCCGCCGCAAGCTTCGCCAGCGCGACGCCGAGCTTTTCCTGGTCGGCCTTCGACTTCGGCTCGATCGCGATTTCGATCACCGGCTCCGGG
Source organism: Bradyrhizobium sp. AZCC 1610 (assembly GCF_036924515.1). Classification (NCBI taxonomy): domain Bacteria; kingdom Pseudomonadati; phylum Pseudomonadota; class Alphaproteobacteria; order Hyphomicrobiales; family Nitrobacteraceae; genus Bradyrhizobium; species Bradyrhizobium sp. AZCC 1610. The sequence goes on from NZ_JAZHRR010000001.1 coordinate 3,987,001, forward strand.
AATTCCATCTTTTCCAGGATCACCGCCTTGTCGGGATCGCACAGCGTGTCACCGGTGCGCGCTTCCTTCAGGCCGGCAAGTGCTACGATGTCGCCGGCATAGGCTTCCTTGATGTCTTCGCGATTGTTGGCATGCATCAACAGCATGCGGCCGATACGCTCCTTGCGGTCGCGCGTCGAATTGATGACGCCGGTGCCCGACATCAGCGTGCCGGAATAGATACGGCAGAAGGTGATGGTGCCGACGAACGGGTCGTCCATGATCTTGAATGCGAGCAGAGCCAGCGGCTCCTTGTCGTTCGGCAGGCGAACGACTTCGTTGCCGTCTTCATCGAGGCCCTTGATGGCGGGCACGTCGACCGGCGACGGCAGATAATCCACGACCGCGTCGAGCAAAGGCTGCACGCCCTTGTTTTTGAACGCCGAACCGCACAGCACCGGGAAGAACGCACCTGTCAGCACGGCCTTGCGGATCATGCGCTTCAAGGTCGCCTCATCGGGCTCCTTGCCGTCGAGGTAAGCGGCGAGAACCTCGTCGTCGAGTTCGACGGCGGCTTCCAGCAGCTTCTCGCGATATTCCCTGGCCTTCTCGCGCATGTCCTCGGGAATATCGATGTCTACGAACTTGGCGTCGAGCTTCTCTTCTTCCCAGATCACGCCCTTCATGCGGACGAGATCGACCAGGCCCTTGAAATTATTCTCGGAGCCGATCGGAAGCTGGATCGCAATCGGCTTGGCGCCGAGGCGATCGACAATATCCTGCATGCATTTATAGAAATCGGCGCCGGTCTTATCCATCTTGTTGGCGAAGACGATGCGCGGAACCTTGTACTTGTCGCCCTGACGCCAGACGGTTTCGGTCTGCGGCTCAACGCCCTGGTTCGAATCGAGCACGCACACGGCGCCGTCGAGCACGCGCAGCGAACGCTCGACTTCGATGGTGAAGTCGACGTGGCCGGGGGTGTCGATGATGTTGAGGCGCTTGCCGTTCCAGAACGCGGTGGTCGCAGCCGAGGTGATCGTGATGCCGCGCTCCTGCTCCTGCTCCATCCAGTCCATCGTCGCGGCACCTTCGTGCACTTCGCCGATCTTGTGGCTCTTGCCGGTGTAATAGAGGATGCGCTCGGTGGTCGTGGTCTTGCCGGCATCGATATGCGCCATGATACCGAAGTTTCGGTAGTTCTCTATGGCATGAACGCGGGGCATGGGCTGTTCCTTAAATCCGTTCTTCGCCGTTACCAGCGATAATGCGAGAAGGCACGGTTGGCTTCCGCCATCCGATGCACGTCTTCACGCTTCTTGACGGCGTTTCCCCGGTTGTTCGACGCGTCGAGCAGCTCGGCCGAGAGCCGCTCCGTCATCGTCTTTTCGTTGCGATCGCGCGCCGCCGTGATGATCCAGCGAATGCCCAGCGCCTGACGGCGAACCGAACGCACTTCGACCGGCACCTGGTAGGTGGCGCCGCCGACGCGACGCGAACGTACTTCGATGGTCGGCATGACGTTTTCCAGCGCCTGCTCGAAAACCGGCAGCGGGCCCTGCTTGGTCTTGGTTTCGATCATGGCGAGCGCGCCGTAGACGATGCTCTCGGCGGCGGACTTCTTGCCGTCGTACATGATCGAGTTCATGAACTTCGTGATGATGATGTTCCCGAACTTCGGATCCGGGTTCACTTCACGCTTTTCAGCAGAATGGCGACGAGACATCGATTCTGTTCCTGATTACTTCGGACGCTTCGCGCCGTACTTCGAACGACGCTGCTTACGGTTCTTGACGCCCTGAGTATCGAGGACGCCGCGGAGGATGTGGTAGCGCACGCCGGGCAAGTCCTTGACGCGGCCGCCGCGGATCATGACCACCGAGTGCTCCTGAAGGTTATGGCCTTCACCCGGGATGTAGCCGATCACTTCGAAGCCGTTGGTCAGGCGCACCTTGGCGACCTTGCGAAGCGCCGAGTTCGGCTTCTTCGGGGTCGTGGTGTAGACGCGCGTGCAAACGCCGCGCTTCTGCGGCGACTGCTGCAGCGCCGGCACCTTCTTGCGTGACTTCTGCACCGCACGCGGTTTTGCGATCAGCTGGTTGATCGTCGGCATGTCAGCCTTCACCCTTTAGTTCGCGCGAAACCTCGAATGGCCTCGCAAATTCTTCTCGGAACTAGCCGTTCCGTTCGGCCCGCCCTGCGTGAAAAACATCCACGCAAAACGAAATCGCGCCAACCACCCATTGCTGAGTGGAAAGCGCTTCGACGCCACAGAGGACCGCGATTAAGGGCCGATCAGCGGTCGCTGTCCGGCCTGCTTTCGAGGTCATGCATCCGAGTTCACTCTCAAGAGGACGTGCTCAAGAGAACTAAAATCGTCCTGGCATTGCCTAGCAATATGATCGACAGCGTTTGAGCGGCATTCGTCGAGGTTGGTGCCCGTCCAAGTCCTTTAGGAAACTTCCGTAAGGATTTGAAAGGGTGTTCCGTTCCGACGCTGGCGTTGCTCACCGCCTGTCGTTAAGTGGCCGTCTTCTATAAGCGGTGGATAGCTAAGTCAAGCGAAACGAGAACGCTGGAAATGCCTATGGCGTCTGCGGATTCAGTGCTTCGCGTGAATTCGGCAAGTCCGAAATAGCGATGCCCTCCCTCTTCTTGAGTCGCGCCAGCCGATAATTCTACCCGGATAAATATATCCGGAAACACTAAATACCGGTTCCAGTTTTTCCCGACTAAGCTTTTGTTGCCCTTCGGGGCGCAAAACTGGCGCTTCGAGGCCGGGATTGCCCATGAAATACACCGACATCGCGATCATCGGCGGCTGCCTTGCCGGCTCGACCGCGGCCGCCATGCTCGGACGCGCGGGAATTCCGACGGTTCTGATCGACCCGCATCCGGTCTATCTATTCGACTTCCGCGTCGAAAAAATCAGCGGCGACGAGCAGTTCGGGCGCTTCTACCAGACCGGAATCGCCGATTCGGTGGTTCGCTCGGCCACCCATGACGGCGAAAAGTGGATCGCGCGATTCGGTTACCTCCTCGACAAGAAGCCGAGCCGCCAATACGGCATCATGTACGACGCGCTGATCGGCGCGGTCCGGGCGGAAATCCCACCTCCCGCCGAACTCGTCTACGCCAAGGTGACCGATGTCTCGACCAGCGCGGAGCGGCAGAAGCTCACGCTGTCCGACGGTGAAATAATCTCGGCGCGGCTGGTGGTGCTGGCCAACGGACTCAGTGTCGGGCTGCGCCGCACTCTCGGCATCGAGCGCCAGATCATCAGCGTCAGCCATTCCGTATCGATCGGATTCGACATGGTGCCGGTCGGCCGCCCGGCCTTCGAATTTCCCGCCCTGACCTATTTTTCGGAACGGGTAAGGGAGCGCGTCGCCTATGTGACGCTCTTCCCTGTCGGAAACAGGATGCGGGCCAACCTTTTCGTCTACCGCGAGGTCGACGACCCCTGGCTGCGCGAGATGCGGCGTAAGCCGGTCGAGACCATGAACGCCGCGCTGCCGAGGCTGCGCCGTATCACCGGCGAATACGGCGTTGCCGGCGACGTCAAGATCAGGCCCGCCGATCTCTACGTCTCGACCGGCTACCGCCAACCCGGCGTCGTTCTGGTCGGCGACGCCTTTGCGGCACCTGCCCGGTTACCGGCACCGGTACCGACAAGGTGTTCACCGACGTCGCCAGCTCTGCAATGTCCATATCCCCGCCTGGCTTGCGACCGAGGGCATGGACGCTGACAAGATCGCTTCCTTTTACGACGATCCGGTCAAGCAGGCCTGCGATGCCTGGTCGATGGCAAAAGCCGTCAGCTTCCGCAAGGTCACGATCGAGAACGGGCTATACTGTCGTGTGCAGCGCTGGGCGCGCTTCCTGGCGTGGTTCGGCGAAGACTGCTTGCGGCGGATGCGAAACGGAATCAGCGCAGGGGCAAACCGCCGGGCTCACTCCTCGTCATCATCGTCATCGTCATCGTCATCGTCTTCATTGTCGTCGTCGGTCTGAGCGGCGGCGTTGTGCGGCGTATCGCCCTGGTCGTCCCACGAGCAACTGCGCTTGAGAGCCGCGCTCGACCCGCTTGCGTCGGAGAAAAAGGCGGCGGATTACGCCTTCGGCTCAATCCGCCCTACGGGCTGCAGGAAGAATGATACGACTATTGCGCCTGTAGCGCTTGCGTGTCCCGGCTGACTAATCCTGAAGAACGATATCGTCACCCGGGCGAACCAGACCCGCCACCAGCACAGCGGCGTAGACGCCGGCTCTCCCGTCATGATTCTTTGCTACATACTGCAAAATCTCGGGATTCTCGTCGAGCGACTCCGGATCAATGCTGATCATGCGACAACGGATATCGCGTTCCAGAATGTGGACCGTCAGTTTCGGACCGATCCGCAGTCGCCGGCCGACGAATGCGTCTTCGGCAAAGCTTTCACCGGAATTGAGATCGACATAGAGGTTTTCGCGAAAGCGACGCTTGTCGAGCGTCAAGCCCACCGCGCGGCCAATTCCGTCAATCGTCTGGGTTGCAAGCAACGAAAGCGGGCGACAGTCCGTTACGGCGCGGTCCGAGCGTATGATGGTCAGGTCGGAAGCGTTGAGCTGATCACCTCCGATCAGACCCAGCAGCGCCGGATCGGACGCCGACAGAGTTTTTCCGTTCGGCGCTTCGATCTCAAGCGCCAGATCTTCGCTAGAGGGAAACAGCGGTGTCAGGCCAGGACCGCGGGTTTCTGCATCGGTCAGGTTGCCCGGTACAAGCGTCAGTTCAGGACGGCGAAACCTCGGGCGAAATCGCAGCATTTCCTTTCTGCTTCGTGCGGTGAGGAATGGAAAGGCCTTGGGCGCGCCCGCATGATGGACAGCGTAGAGTCGATCGCCGAGCACGCCGGCAAAGCTGACATAGGCCTCGGGCAGGGATTCTCCCGGCATGCTCTTTACCGGGTAACGCCAAACGCTTTCAAGTCGTCCAACAACCTTCACTACAACCCTCGCCTGACATTTCCCGGAAGCGGCAGTCTAGACTAGTCATCATCCTCATCGTCATCGTCTTCATTGTCGTCGTCGGCCTGACCGGCGGAGTTGTGCGGCGTATGGCCCTGGTCGTCCCAGAGCTTGCGGTAGACGCCGTTGGCCGCGAGCAACTGCGTATGCGAGCCGCGCTCGATCGCCTTGCCGCCTGAAATCACGATGATCTCGTCCATCTCGACCACCGACGTCAGGCGGTGGGTCGACCAGATCATGGTGCGTCCCTCCGCCACATTCAGAAGCGTGCGGTTGATCGCGGCTTCCGTGGTCTGGTCGAGCGCCGACGTCGCCTCATCGAGCAGCAGCAGCGAGGGATTGCGGATGATCGCACGCGCGATCGCGATGCGTTGGCGCTGGCCGCCCGACAGCGTATCGCCGCGCTCGCCGACCGGCGTGTCGTATTTCTGCGGCAGGCTCATGATGTAGCTGTGAATCTCGGCCTTGCGCGCGGCCTGCACGACCTCCTCGTCGCTGGCGCCTTCCTTGCCGAGCCGGATGTTCTCCCGGATCGACATGTTGAACAGCATGTTCTCCTGGAACACGATCGCCATGCTCGCTCGCAGGGATTCGCGGGTCACGCGGCGGATATCGACGCCGTCGATGGCCACCCGCCCCTCGTCCGGCGTGTAAAGACGCAGGATCAGATTGAGCAGCGTGCTCTTGCCCGAGCCGCTGGGGCCGACGATCGCGATACGCTTGCCGACGCCAAGCTTGAGGCTGAAATTGTCGAGCACCGGCGTCTCGCTGCCCTCGTAGGCGAAGGTGACGCGATCGAACGTGATGTCGTTGGTGATGCGCGGCAAATCGGGCGCGCCCGGGCGATCGGCGCCGCGCGTCGGCTCATCCAGCAGCTCCTGCATATGCCGCACCGCCGCCGCCGACTGGATCGACACCGGAATGAAATGCATCAGATGGGCGATGTTGTAGGACACCTCCCAGAACGCGCTCTCGAAGGTGACGAAAGTGCCGATGGTGATTTGCCCCTTGGTGGCGAGATAGGCGCCGATCGCCAGCACCACGAGGTGCAGCAGCAAGACTGAAATGGTGACGGTGCGCTCCACCATCGTGGAGAGGAAGACGGCGGACGCGGTCTTGATGCGCACTTCCTGGTTACGCATGGTGAACCAGCCGAGCGTGCGGCGCTGCAGGCTGAACGCCTTGATCACCGCCTGCGCGGCGACGTTTTCCTGCACCGTGCCGAGCAGCGCCGATTCATTGAGCTTCTGCTCGTAATTCGCCTGCACCGCCTTCGGCGTCAGAATCCGCGGCCCGATCAGCGTGATCGGAAACACCAGGAGCGCCACCGCCGCAAGCTGCCAGTTCAAAAACAGCATCAGGATGATGCCGGCGATCAGTTCCAGGAACGGCAGCGCCGCGCTGTTGGCGAAGGTCTTGACCGAGCTTTCGAAGGCCGCAAGGTCGATCGAGAAGCGCGAGAGAATTTCGCCCCGCTTGGTGCGGGCGAAATACGACGCCGGCAGGTTCTGGACGTGCTCGAACAGCCGGCTCCGCACGTCGGCAATGATGCAAGCCGCCAGCCGCGCATCCCATCGCTCATACCAGACCGCAATGATCGAGGTGATGATGCCGGCGGCCGCGAGCACGCCGAGGATCTTGTAGAGCGCCTGAAAGTCCTCTTCGCCGAGCGCGTCGTCGATCAGGAATTTCAGGCTGAGCGGCATGATGACGTTGAACAGCGTCTCCACCAGCACGCCGAAGCCGACGAAAATCAGAAGCTTCCTGTAGTTGCCCAGATACGGCCTGACGAAACCGTAGATGGTCGCCATCGCGCCGGCGGCTTCCTTGGCGGTGAAGACGACGAGGTCCTCGTCATCATCATCGTCGTCGAGCTCCAGCTCGTCCTCTTTGTCATCCTTGTCATCGTCGGAGGGGATGACGGTTGCCTTGCCACCTGCCGGGGGTGCGGCGGAAGCCCCTGCCGCGAGCTTCTTCGCGAGCTCAGGATCGTCCGCCGGCGCGGGATTCCGATCATCCGAGGAAGGAGGCTTGGGCGCCATGAAACCAACCGATGCTGCACGGCCGGCATGACCGCAAATCGAACGCGGCAGCGGCGAGCGCTACCGCAAGGATTCTATGCGATCGGGATCAATTCGGCAAACATTTGGCGCGGCCGGCGCTGATTCATCAGAGCCGGTCGCGCCTTAATACAATCGGTCGGACTTCAATCGTCCGATTCGACCTTGTCAAAAAACGAATAGCGCAGGCTGTCGGCGTCGGCGTACCACTGCCCCGGCCCCTTGTTGGCAGCCAGCGTCGCCGCCCACACCGCATCGGTGCAGTCGCGGCGGTGCATCGAGAGGTCGAATCCGTTGCCGAAGAACAACTCAGACCATTCCCACCAGGTGCCGAGCTTCTTCACGCCGCGCAACAGGTCGTAGCGGTCGATCAGTGCGGGGGCCATGTCCGACGTCACCGATCCGAACACCAGTCCGATCTTCACGACGCGGTTGAGCTCGCGCACCGCCCGCGGGACCTGCTTTTCGGCGACGTGACACAGGCTGGTCTCGAACACGAAATCGAATTCGTCGCCCTTGAACGGCATGTCGACGATGGAGCCGAGCTTGTTGTACTTTTTCAGCGCCTTCGGCGTTTGGGCGTGGATCGCCTTGTTGTTTTCGATACCCCAGGCATCGATGCCGCGCTCGCGGAGCGCGCCGACCAGCTCACCGCTGGCGGAGCCGGCAACGAGCAGCTTGTAGCCCCTGGCCCTGCCCCAGACGATCTTGATCAGGTCCGTCAGATAGGCCGGATCGGTAAACCGGCTCCAGACTTCGCTGTAGGGGCCGACGCCACGGTAATTCTCGAAATAGCTGCGGTCGATCTTGTCGGACGATACCTCGCCCTGCTGCGCGCGGGCGCGGCGCAACCGCATCATCTCGGTCAGAACGATATCGGTGGCGGCGTCGGAAGAATCGAGCAGGCCATTGAGCGTCGAATCGAACAGATAATCGCCGACCACCACGATCCCCGGGTGCTGCTTCGGTTCCGGACGGTGGTTGGTCATGACGTCACGCACCGGCATGCCGCCCGGCAGCGCATTCACCGAAGACAGCCAGCGGTGGATCTTGCCTTCCAGAAAATGGTCGCGCGCGTCGCCGAAGGACGCCGGCAGCGACTTCAACGCGGCATCGATCAGTTCCTGGTCGCTCAGATTGGCATACGCCAGTGCATCAGAACCGGCGATCAGCCAGTTCAGCACGCCGTGCCGGCCAACGTCATGGCGTGCGCCTTCGTTGTAGACGCAGCAGCCGCCGAACGCTTCCGACATGAACCAGGCGCCTTGTATCTTCTCGCCCCAGAACGGTTCGTCGAACAGGATCGAAACCCGCAGATAATGCGCCGGTTTGTCGAAGTAGGCGACGTGCTTGACCATCGACTTGCGCAGCTCTTCGCCATCCCAGCGCATGGTGGCGAGCCAGGAATGCGGCAGGCACATCAGCACGAGATCGAAATCGCGCGTCTCCGGGCCCTTCCCGTTCATCATGTTGAGCTGATAGCGGCCGCTGCCGTTCTTGCCGACCTTGAGCACCCGGTGATTGAGCTGAATGTCGGCATCGACTTCCGAGCGAAGGCATTCGATCAGTTGCTCGTTGCCATTCTGGATCGAATACAGACCGATATAGCCCTCGACATCCATCACGAAGTTCTTCAGCGCGTTCAGCCCGTTGGTGTTGTGGGCCTCGGTTGCGATATCCGAGCGCGCCATCACCTTGAAGAACCGCTTAGCGATGGGATCGTCGACTTCCTTGTCGAGCACTTCCTCGCAGGTCATGTAGGCCCAAGGATGCTCGTTGTCGTGCGCCCCGACGCCCTCGTAATACTCGATCGGCGACACCAAATCGGCGCAGCGCTTGCGGAACGCTTCGATCACAGCCGCGGTCTTCTCACCATACTTGCGGCGCATGCCCGGCACGTCGTCGAGCAGTTCGCCGTCGAGGTGCACCTGCTCGGCGTCCATCGGTATCGTTTGCAGGCCGAAATGCTGGATCAGTTCCCGCAGCGGATCCGGGCCGGTCATCGAATAATCGTAGATTTCGGCGACGCCTGCCTCGTACATCGCCGGCGCGGAATCGAATTTGCGCGAGACGATCTTGCCCCCGACGCGGTCGGACGCCTCGTAGATCGTGACGCGGCAGAGATCGCCGAGCTTTTTCTTCAAATACCAGGCGCTCATCAGCCCGCCTGGGCCGCCGCCCACGATTGCAAGATCCAACATGTCTTTTCCGTCGCCCCTCCGGCCCCCTGCCTTCGGGAAGCAGCCGGTCTAAACCACAAGCAAAGGCGCTTTTCACCCTGAAGGGAAGATGAACAAAGCGGGTCTTCGCAACGCAGCAATGAAACAAAGCAGCAAAAAGGCCGGCTTGTGCCAGCCTTTTGTCTTTCGCACCGTATTCTTGCGGAAGCCTTATTCCGCCGGCGGAAGGGCCAGCGGTTCCGCCCCCCTGGGGCCGGAGCCGTGGGCGCGGCTTACCTCTAACCGCTACGGAACGCCTTGCCGGCAAGCAGGCTGACCAGCTCCTGCTGGCGCGAGAGGCCGGTTTTCGACAGCACGGCCTTGAGCTGACTGCGCACCGTTTCCCGATTGACGCCCGTCGCATCGGCAAGCGTATCAATGGTTTCGGCCTGGCCGATGCCCCGCGCCACGCGCGCTTCCGCCGGCGTCAGGTCGAACAGGCCTTGCAGGACTTCCGCGGTCGGCACCGCGGCGCGATCGACGGGCGTCACCACCAGCAGCGCGGTAGCGTGCGTGAAGATATCGCGTGCGGAACCGCGTACGGGGATCACATGCAGCACCATCGGCACGTGACCTGCCGTCGCGGCGGTCGGTATGGACTTCACGGTCCGGCCACCGGCAAGGGCCAGCGTGCCGAGCGCGTCGGCGAGCAGCGCGTCCGCCGCAACGTCCGTTATCGTGACACGCTGGGCGCGATCCTGAAACAGCGAAGGCATCAGCGCTTCGAACAGGCCGTTTGCCGCGAACACCCGGCCGCGCCCGCGCAACACCGCGCCCGGCAGGCCGAGCGCCTGCAATGCGTCAACCTGGGCAAGTGCGCGCTCAAAGCCAAGGCGGTTTGCTGCAAGAGACGCCCGGGCCAGATGCGGCCGCAATCCATCCAGCAGATTGACGACCTCTCGCGGCACCGGACCGCGATCCTGATGCCGCGGCACCACAATTGCGATTGAATCGCCGCTCGGCATCGGGATGAGCGTCCCGGCCCGGTAGCCGATGCCGTGTTTGCGGTAAAAGTTGCAATAGACGTCGTTGGTCGCGATCTCCTCCTCCGAGAGGAGGTCATAGTCGGTAACGAAGCCCGCATGATTCACGGCCATGGCGCGCGGCAGAGTAGGATCGCGTTCGCTCCATCCGTCTCTCAAGAAAACAGGTATGAGCTGGTCATATTCGACAGAATTGACCGCGCTTGTGTATCCGTCCCGCACGCCGAACAGAAAGCCGCCGTTGCCGCCGACGGCCGCACCGAGTTCACCGAGTACAGCCGGCCAAAGGGAAGGAACGAGCCCCGCCTCGTAGATGCGATCGATCAAGGGTTCGAGATGAGCCAATTCGCTCATGGGGGAATCGCCGATATTGCCGTGAGGATAGGACACCATTTCCTGAGTGATAGCAGGCATCACCCGTCCGGGTGAAGCGCCAGAATCCCTTTCGCAAAAAGAAAAAGCCGGCTTCGCAGCCGGCTTTTTTGTTGATCGGAACGGAACCCTTACTCCGCCGGCGGCAGCGCCAGCGGCTCCGCTTCTGGAGCGGTCGGCACGATCGCAGCCTGCTTCTCCCGCTCGTCGAGGATCATCTTGTCGCGCTTGACCGCGACTTCGCGGATCTTGGCCATCGAAGCGCCGGTGCCCGCCGGGATCAGCCGGCCGACAATGACGTTTTCCTTGAGGCCTTCCAGCGGGTCCACCTTGCCGTTGACGGCGGCTTCGGTGAGCACGCGGGTGGTCTCCTGGAACGAGGCCGCCGAGAAGAACGAGCGGGTCTGCAGGCTCGCCTTGGTGATGCCGAGCAGTACCGGCGTTCCCGTGGCGGGCTTCTTGCCCTCTTCCTTCGCTTTGACGTTGATCGCATCGAACTCGATCTTGTCGACCTGCTCGCCCGAGATCATGTCGGTGTCGCCCTGGTCGGTGACCTCGACCTTCTGCAGCATCTGACGGACAATCACCTCGATGTGCTTGTCGTTGATGAGCACGCCCTGCAGCCGGTAGACTTCCTGGATTTCGTTGACCAGATAAGCAGCGAGTTCCTCGATGCCCTTGATCGCCAGGATGTCGTGCGGCGCCGGATTACCTTCGACAATGAAATCGCCCTTTTCGACGATGTCGCCGTCCTGCAGATGGATGTGCTTGCCCTTCGGGATCAGGTACTCCCTGGTCTCCTCGGTCTTGTCCATCGGCTCGATCGAGATGCGGCGCTTGTTCTTGTAGTCGCGGCCGAAGCGGATCGTGCCCGCGATTTCCGCGATGATCGCCGCGTCCTTTGGCTTGCGCGCCTCGAACAGTTCGGCCACCCGCGGCAGACCGCCGGTGATGTCACGGGTCTTGGCGCTTTCCGTGGAGATACGCGCCAGGATGTCGCCGGCCTTGACCTTGGCGCCGATGTCGACCGACAGAATGCCGTCGACCGACAGCATGTAGCGGGCATCGCCGCCACGTGCGAGCTTCAGCACCTTGCCGTCCTTGCCCTTGACGACGATGGCCGGACGCAGATCCGCTCCGCCCCGCGACGCGCGCCAATCGACGACGACGCGCTTGGCGATACCGGTGGATTCGTCGAGCGTTTCCGAGATCGACTGACCCTCGACCAGGTCCTCGAACCCGATGGTGCCTTCGACTTCGGTGAGCACCGGGCGGCTGTACGGATCCCATTCCGCGATGCGCTGGCCGCGCTTGACCATATCGCCTTCGTCGACGTGCATGCGCGCGCCGTACTGAATGCGGTGGGTCGCACGCTCGGTTCCGTCGGCATCGGTAATCGCAACGACCATGTTGCGGACCATCGCGACCATGTGGCCTTCGCTGTTCCTGGCGATAGCCTTGTTCTTGATGGTCACCTTGCCGTCGAAATTCGACTCGACGAACGACTGCTCGTTGATCTGCGCTGCGCCGCCGATGTGGAACGTGCGCATCGTCAGCTGCGTGCCGGGTTCTCCGATCGACTGGGCGGCGATGACGCCGACCGCTTCGCCGTGGTTGACCGGCGTGCCGCGGGCGAGATCGCGGCCGTAGCACTTGCCGCAGATGCCGTTGACGAGTTCGCAGGTCAGGGCCGAACGGATCTTCACTTCCTGGATGCCGGCCTGCTGGAGGGCGTCGACATGCGTCTCCTCCATCAGCGTGCCGCGCTTGACCACGACCTTGTTGGTCACGGGATCGCGCAGGTCCTCGCCCGCGGTGCGGCCGAGAATACGCGAAGCCAGCGAAGCGACGACGGTGCCGGCGTCGACGATGGCGCGCATCTTGATGCCGAGCTTGGTGCCGCAATCGTCCTGCGTGATGATGCAGTCCTGCGCCACGTCGACCAAACGGCGGGTCAGGTAACCGGAGTTCGCGGTCTTCAACGCGGTGTCCGCGAGGCCCTTGCGGGCGCCGTGGGTCGAGTTGAAGTACTCGAGCACCGACAGACCTTCCTTGAAGTTGGAAATGATCGGCGTCTCGATGATCTCACCCGACGGCTTCGCCATCAGGCCGCGCATACCGGCGAGCTGACGCATCTGCGCCGGCGAACCGCGCGCGCCCGAATGCGCCATCATGTAGATCGAGTTGATGTCGGCGTCGGCGCCCTTCGGCGTCTTCTTGGTCGAGGAGATTTCCTTCATCATCTCCTTGGCGATTTCTTCGGTCGCCTTCGACCAGGCGTCGACAACCTTGTTGTACTTCTCGCCATGGGTGATCAGACCGTCGTTGTACTGCTGCTCGAAATCCTTCGCCAGCGTACGGGTGGTATCGACGATCTTCCACTTGCTGTGCGGCACGACCATGTCGTCCTTGCCGAACGAGATGCCGGCCTTGAACGCGTTGTAGAAGCCGAGCGCCATGATGCGATCGCAGAAGATCACCGTCTCCTTCTGGCCGCAGTGACGGTAGACCTGGTCGATCACGCCGGAGATTTCGCGCTTGGTCATCAGCTTGTTGATGATGTCGTACGAGATCTTCGCCGAACTCGGCAGCAGATTGCCGAGCATGACGCGGCCCGCGGTGGTTTCGATCCAGCGCTTGGCCTGCTTGCCGGTCTCGTCGATGCCATCCCACCGGTACTTGATCTTGGTGTGGAGGTGGATGACCTTCGAATGCAGGGCATGCTCGAGTTCGGCCATATCGCCGAAGATCTTGCCTTCGCCGGGCAGGCCTTCGCGCATGATCGACACGTAGTAGAGGCCGAGCACGATGTCCTGCGACGGCACGATGATCGGCTGACCGTTGGCGGGATGCAGGATGTTGTTGGTCGACATCATCAGGACGCGCGCTTCGAGCTGCGCTTCCAGCGACAGCGGAACGTGCACGGCCATCTGGTCGCCGTCGAAGTCGGCGTTGAACGCCGCGCAAACCAGCGGATGCAGCTGGATCGCCTTGCCTTCGATCAGCACCGGCTCGAACGCCTGAATGCCGAGACGATGCAGCGTCGGCGCGCGGTTCAAGAGCACCGGATGCTCGCGGATCACCTCGTCCAGGATATCCCAGACCTCGGGACGCTCCTTCTCGACGAGCTTCTTCGCCTGTTTCACGGTGGTGGACAGGCCCTTGGCGTCGAGCCGCGAATAGATGAACGGCTTGAACAGTTCGAGCGCCATCTTCTTCGGCAGGCCGCACTGATGCAGCCGCAGTTCGGGACCAACCACGATCACGGAGCGGCCCGAATAGTCGACGCGCTTGCCGAGCAGGTTCTGCCGGAAGCGGCCCTGCTTGCCCTTGAGCATGTCGGCCAGCGACTTCAGGGGCCGTTTGTTGGCGCCGGTGATGACCCGGCCACGGCGGCCGTTGTCGAACAGCGCGTCGACGGCCTCCTGCAGCATGCGCTTTTCGTTGCGGATGATGATGTCAGGCGCGCGCAGCTCCATCAGCCGCTTCAAGCGGTTGTTGCGGTTGATGACGCGGCGGTAGAGGTCGTTGAGGTCGGACGTCGCAAAGCGGCCGCCGTCGAGCGGCACCAGCGGACGCAGGTCCGGCGGAATCACCGGCACCACGGTCAGGATCATCCACTCCGGCTTGTTGCCGGAATAGCGGAAGGCCTCGACGATCTTAAGCCGCTTGGCGAGCTTCTTGTGCTTGATGTCGGACTCGGTCTCGTGCATTTCCGCGCGCAGGGACTGCTCGAGCTTTTCGAGCTCGAGCCCCTTCAAGAGCTCGCGGATCGCCTCCGCGCCGATCATGGCGGTGAACGAATCCTGGCCGTATTCGTCCTGCGCCTTCAGGTACTCGTCTTCCGACAGCAGCTGACGGTCCTTGAGCGCGGTCAGACCGGGCTCGAGCACGACGTAATATTCGAAGTACAGGATCCGCTCGAGATCCTTCAGCGTCATGTCGAGCAGAAGGCCGATACGGGACGGCAGCGACTTCAGGAACCAGATGTGGGCAACGGGTGCTGCCAGTTCGATATGGCCCATGCGCTCGCGCCGGACGCGCGACAGCGTCACTTCGACCGAGCACTTTTCGCAGATGATGCCCTTGTACTTCATCCGCTTGTACTTGCCGCACAAGCACTCGTAATCCTTGATCGGCCCGAAGATGCGGGCGCAGAACAGGCCGTCGCGCTCCGGCTTGAAGGTCCGGTAGTTGATGGTCTCCGGCTTCTTGATCTCGCCGTAGGACCAGGACAGAATCTTCTCCGGGGACGCAATCGAGATCCGGATCTGGTCGAAGACCTGAGCCGGGGTCGTCGGATTGAAGAGATTCATAATTTCTTGGTTCATCGTGTTCTCCTCGCGTGCCGATCGTCACCGGCAGCAAATTCGAAATTCTTGTTTGGCCCGCGCCCGCTCAACGTCCGAGCGGAGCGCGAATGTCCGGCCCATTTGCGAAGTTGCCTTCGCGCTTTGGGTCGGACATGGAATCTTTGCCGTTACTCGGCCGCCTCGGACGGCGCCGGTCCCACCTTGGAATTGTGCAGGTCGACGTTGAGGCCGAGCGAGCGCATTTCCTTAACCAGCACGTTGAACGATTCCGGAATACCCGCCTCGAACGTGTCGTCGCCGCGCACGATCGCCTCGTACACCTTGGTACGGCCGGCGACGTCGTCCGACTTCACGGTCAGCATTTCCTGCAGCGTGTAGGCCGCGCCGTAAGCTTCCAGCGCCCACACCTCCATCTCGCCGAAGCGCTGGCCGCCGAACTGCGCCTTGCCGCCCAGTGGCTGCTGGGTGACGAGCGAGTACGGACCGATCGAACGCGCGTGGATCTTGTCGTCGACCAGATGGTGCAGCTTGAGCATGTAGATGTAGCCCACCGTCACCTTGCGGTCGAAGGCATCGCCGGTGCGGCCGTCATAGACGGTCGACTGGCCGGAGGCGTCGAAGCCCGCGAGCTTCAGCATCTCCTCGATGTCGGCTTCCTTGGCGCCGTCGAACACCGGCGTCGCGATCGGCACGCCGTGGCTCAAATTCTTGCCAAGCTCCATCAGCTCGTTGTCGTTCAGCGTCTTGATGGTTTCATCGTCGCCATAGATCTTCTTCAGGGTCTCGCGCAGCGGCTTGAGGTCCTGCTTCTGATAATAGGCGTCGATGGTCTGGCCGATGCGCTTGCCGAGACCTGCGCAGGCCCAGCCGAGATGCGTCTCCAGAATCTGGCCGACGTTCATGCGCGAGGGCACACCGAGCGGATTGAGCACGATGTCGGCATGGGTGCCGTCCTCGAGGAACGGCATGTCCTCGATCGGAACGATCTTGGACACCACGCCCTTGTTGCCGTGGCGGCCGGCCATCTTGTCGCCGGGCTGGATCTTGCGCTTCACCGCGACGAAGACCTTGACCATCTTCATCACGCCGGGCGGCAATTCGTCACCACGCTGCAGCTTTTCGACCTTGTCGAGGAAGCGCTGTTCAAGGCCCTTCTTCGATTCGTCGTACTGCTTACGCATCGCCTCGATTTCGGCCATCAGCTTGTCGTTGGGGGACGCGAACATCCACCACTGCGACTTCGGATACTCCTCGAGCACGGCGCGCGTGATCTTGGTGTCCTTCTTGAAGCCCTTCGGTCCCGCGATGCCCTGGCGATTTTCCAGCAGCTCCGCGAGGCGGCCGTAGACGTTGCGGTCGAGGATCGCCTGTTCGTCGTCGCGGTCCTTGGCCAGACGTTCGATCTCTTCCCGCTCGATCGCCAGCGCACGTTCGTCCTTGTCGACGCCGTGACGGTTGAATACGCGCACTTCCACGATCGTGCCCTGCACGCCCGGGGGCACGCGGAGCGAGGTATCGCGGACGTCGGAAGCCTTTTCGCCGAAGATGGCGCGCAGGAGCTTTTCTTCCGGCGTCATCGGGCTTTCGCCCTTCGGGGTGATCTTGCCGACCAGGATATCGCCGGCGCGAACTTCGGCGCCGATGTAAACGATACCGGCTTCGTCGAGGTTCTTCAGCGCTTCTTCCGAGACGTTCGGAATGTCGCGGGTGATTTCCTCAGGTCCGAGCTTGGTGTCGCGGGCCATCACCTCGAACTCCTCGATGTGGATCGAGGTGAAGACGTCGTCCTTCACGATCCGCTCGGAGAGCAGGATCGAGTCTTCGAAGTTGTAGCCGTTCCACGGCATGAACGCGACCAGCACGTTGCGGCCGAGCGCGAGCTCGCCGAGATCGGTCGAGGGACCGTCGGCGATGATGTCGCCCTTCCTGACGATGTCGCCGACCTTCACCAGCGGACGCTGGTTGATGCAGGTCGACTGGTTGGAACGCTGGTACTTCATCAGCCGGTAGATATCGACGCCCGACTTGGTGGGATCGAGGTCTTCGGTGGCGCGGATCACGACGCGGGTGGCGTCGATCTGGTCGATCACGCCGGAACGGCGGGCGGCGATCGCGGCACCCGAGTCACGGGCAACCACGCCTTCCATGCCGGTGCCGACGAACGGCGCCTCGGCGCGAACCAGCGGCACCGCCTGGCGCTGCATGTTCGAGCCCATCAGCGCGCGGTTGGCGTCGTCGTTCTCGAGGAACGGGATCAGCGCTGCAGCCACCGAGACGAGCTGCTTCGGCGACACGTCCATGTAGTCGACCTTGTCGGGCGTGATCGGCAGCACTTCGCCGGCATGACGGCAGACGATCAGGTCTTCGGTGAAGCGGCCCTTGGCGTCGAGCGGCACGTTGGCCTGCGCCACGCGATAACGGCCCTCCTCCATCGCCGAGAGATACACGACCTCGTCGGTGACGCGGCCGTCCTTGACCTTGCGATAAGGCGTTTCGACAAAGCCGTACTTGTTGACGCGCGCGAACGTCGCCAGCGAGTTGATCAGGCCGATGTTCGGACCTTCCGGCGTTTCGATCGGGCAGATGCGGCCGTAATGCGTCGGATGCACGTCGCGCACCTCGAAGCCGGCGCGCTCGCGGGTCAGACCGCCCGGTCCAAGCGCCGAGAGACGACGCTTGTGGGTGATCTCCGACAGCGGGTTGGTCTGGTCCATGAACTGCGACAGCTGCGAGGAGCCGAAGAACTCGCGCACCGCGGCGGCCGCCGGCTTGGCGTTGATCAGGTCCTGCGGCATCACGGTGTCGATATCGACACTGGACATGCGCTCCTTGATCGCGCGCTCCATGCGCAAGAGGCCGATGCGGTACTGGTTCTCCATCAACTCGCCGACCGAACGCACACGGCGGTTGCCGAGATGGTCGATGTCGTCGATCTCGCCCTTGCCGTCGCGCAAATCGACCAGCGTCTTGATGACGGCCAGGATGTCTTCCTTGCGCAGCGTGCGATGGGTGTCGGGCGCGTCGAGTTCGAGGCGCATGTTCATCTTGACGCGGCCGACCGCGGACAGGTCGTAGCGCTCACTGTCGAAGAACAGCGACTGGAACATGGTCTGGGCCGAATCGATGGTCGGCGGCTCGCCCGGACGCATCACGCGATAGATGTCGAACAGCGCGTCTTCACGCGTCAAGTTCTTGTCGGCATGCAGCGTGTTGCGGATGTAGGCGCCGACATTGACGTGGTCGATGTCGAGCAGCGGCAGCTCCTTGTAGCCCTGCTCGTTGAGCGCCTTCAGCGACTTCTCGGTGAGCTCCTCGCCGGCTTCTGCGTAGATTTCACCGGTCTTCGGATTGACGAGATCCTCGGCGAGATAGTTGCCGACCAGCTCTTCGTCAGACAGACGCAGCGCCTTGAGGCCCTTTTCCTGCAACTGGCGCGCCGCGCGCACCGTCAGCTTCTTGCCGGCCTCGAGCACGACCTTGCCGGTATCGGCGTCGATCAGATCGTTGATGGTCGAGTAGCCGCGGAAGCGGGCGGCGTCGAACGGCACGCGCCAGCCTTCCTTGGCGCGCTTGAAATTGATCTTCTTGTAGAACGTGGACAGGATCGTCTCGCCGTCGAGACCGAGCGCGTACATCAGCGAGGTCACCGGAATCTTGCGGCGGCGGTCGATGCGCGCGAACACGATGTCCTTGGCGTCGAACTCGATGTCGAGCCAGGAACCGCGATACGGAATCACGCGCGCGGCAAACAACAGCTTGCCGGACGAATGGGTCTTGCCCTTGTCGTGGTCGAAGAACACCCCGGGCGAACGGTGCATCTGGGAAACGATGACGCGCTCGGTGCCGTTGACGACGAAGGTGCCGTTCATGGTCATGAGCGGGATATCGCCCATGTAGACGTCCTGCTCCTTGATGTCCTTCACGGATTTGGCGCCGGTTTCCTCGTCGATATCGAACACGATCAGGCGCAGCGTCACCTTGAGCGGCGCAGCATAGGTCATGCCGCGCTGGCGGCACTCGTCGACGTCGTATTTCGGCGGCTCGAATTCGTAGCGGACGAATTCCAGCATCGAGGTTCCCGAGAAATCCGAGATCGGGAACACCGAGCGGAACACCGCCTGCAGTCCCTCGTCCAACCGGCCGCCCTGAGGCTCCTCAACCATCAGGAATTGATCGTAGGACGCCTTCTGAACCTCGATGAGGTTCGGCATCTCGGCGACTTCCTTGATGTGTCCGAAGAACTTGCGAACGCGTTTGCGACCGGTGAATGTCTGCTGCGCCATCGTGGCCTCTCATTTTCGTCGCCCTTGTGGGCGAACCTTCCGAAGCGCGACTGCCATCGCCCCCGGGTTGAATTTCGAATCGCTCGAAAGGAACAAAGCCCACCTCAGGAATTAAATCCTGAACCCGTTCTCTAGACCTTCAAAACGCAAAACGACGCGCGGGGCGCATGACTGCACCCGCCCGTCTCAACTTGCCGTTTCACGGACTGAAAAAGCCCGAAATCTGACTGTCTCCCAACGGCTTACGCCGGGAACCCTGCCGTCCCCGCCGCCTACCGCATTTTCCTGCTGCCGCTCCGATATGGGGCGGAATAGTGGAGATTCGAGGGGCTAACCCCGCGAATCCCCACACTTTTCTGTGTAGTACGCTTATTTCAATTCGACCTTGGCGCCAGCCTTTTCGAGCTGGGCCTTGAGCTTGTCGGCCTCGTCCTTGTTCACGCCTTCCTTGACCGGCTTGGGCGCGCCTTCGACGAGATCCTTGGCTTCCTTGAGGCCCAGGCCGGTGATGGCGCGGACTTCCTTGATGACTTCGATCTTCTTGTCGCCGGCGGCAGCGAGAACGACCGTGAACTCGGTCTTTTCTTCAACGGGGGCAGCCGCGGCGGCGGCCGGACCGGCAACCGCAACGGCGGCAGCGGCGGACACGCCCCACTTTTCTTCGAGGAGTTTTGCGAGTTCGGCAGCTTCGAGCACGGTCAGGCTCGAGAGGTCGTCGACGATTTTCTGTAGGTCAGCCATTGATCAGTTTCCTTAAAACGTTTGGTTCGAACCAGGTTTGATTTGCGAAGGGTCAGGCCGCTTCGCTCTTTGAGGCATAGGCCTGGACGACACGCGCGAGCTTGGCCGCGGGCGCTGTCGAGAGCTGAGCGATCTTGGTCGCCGGCGCCACCAGGAGGCCGACAAGCTTTCCGCGCAGTTCGTCGAGTGACGGCAGCGAGGCAAGCGCCTTCACACCGTTCACATCCAGGACGGTTTTACCCATCGAGCCGCCGAGAATGACGAACTTTTCGTTCGTCTTGGCAAATTCGATGGCAACCTTCGGCGCCGTTACCGGATCGTTTGAAGTCGCGATCACGGTCGGTCCCTTCAGCAGGGAGCCGATGGCAACGACATCCGTGCCTTCAAGAGCAATTTTGGCGAGACGGTTCTTCGAGACCTTCACCGACGCACCCGCCTGCTTCATCTGCATGCGCAGCTTCTGCATCTGGGCCACGGTGAGGCCGGAATAGTGGGCGACGACTGCGACACTGGTGGTCCTGAAGACCTCGTTCAGCGCCTCAACCGCGTCCTTTTTTGCCGCTCTTTCCACAGCAAGCTCTCTCCGGTTGGCGGCCTTCGCAAGAAGCGAGACCGCCGGGTTGCACCCATCGTCTCGCCCAAAACCTGACCTCTAGACACCAGTCTCAAGGACACGCCGGGCAGGACGACATTGATAAGCCTGCCCTCCCGAACCAGATGGCGCGGGGTGTCGAGGTTCGAACCAAATCAGCCATCGCGCCGCGCGAGGCGGCGTTGAAGCGAAATCCGGTCTTCACCCGTCTATGCAGGCCGTAAGATTAAGCCGTTGGAGAAATTTGCACTTCCATGCAAATTTCGACCTGGGCGCCTGCAGTCTCGGACAGGATCGAGGCCATCCGGCAAGCCGGAAGACCCCTGCCGCAATCCACCGAAGCGATGGGTTTTCCTTCCTTTCGAGCAATCCATGCGGATGTCCTGAAAGGAATGATCTCCTATCGTATCGGGTTTTCGGAATGCGCGCACGGACGTGCCAGCAACTGCCAGCACGGTCCGGAAGCCGCTGTTTACCGAGTCTTGTCCGGCTTGCCAAGAGCAAAATTCAGACCAGATCGCGGACCGCTTTGGCCGCGAATTTGGGCCCGAAATGGCCCGAAAATTTTCTTTGGCCAGTTCCGTCACACCCGGGCCGCCTCGCTCGTCTTGGCCGCAGGAGGTTCCCATGCGGCGTCTGATAGCAGCAATTCTCGCGATACCCACCCTCTTTAACGGGCTGGCGATGCTGGCTGCCGGTCCCCTCTGGTACGAAACCGTTCCGGGGGTATCCGAGACCGGTCCCCTTAACCCGCATTTCGTCCAGGACATCGGCGTCGCCTTCCTGGTGGCCGGCCTCGCGCTCGCCGCGCGGGCATGGCGCCCTCGGTACTGGCCGGCAGCCGTTGCGGGTGCCGGCTTCCTGGCCGCGCACGCTTTGATCCACCTCGTGATGATCGCAGGCGGCCACGACCATCACGCCGCGTTCGACCTCCTCGCCATCGTGCTGCCGTCGGCAGCCGCCCTCTATTCCGCCTTCCCCAGCCAAGGAGAAAATCATGCGTAGTTGGATCGCGCGCCGCACGCTGCGCGCATTTGCCAGGCGTTACGGGTACGACGTCAGTTATCTCGAGATGATGCTGAATAATTCCCCTGCCGCCTTCTTCAAGTTCGCGCCCGTCATGAAGGCATCCGCCCATCGCGAGGCGGTCCCGATCGACGCGAGTTTCGCAGCCAAGATCGTCGGCGCGCTGGCCGAGGATTGCGGGCCCTGCACGCAACTGGTCGTCGACATGGCGCTAGAAGCCGGCATGCCCAGGGACCAGATCGAGGCGGTTCTCCGCCGCGATCCCCGGGCGATGAATGAGGCGACCACGCTCGGATTCCGTTTCGCCGACGCCGTGGTGCGCCGGGCCGTCGAGGAGGACGAGTTTCGCGACGCCGTCCGGGCCCAATGGGGCCAGAAAGGCGTAATAGATCTGACGCTGGCGCTGCAAATGGGCCGCATGTTCCCGATGGTGAAGGCGGGGCTCGGCTATGCCAAGGAGTGCCGGCGCGTCGCCGTGGGCGGAAACAATGTCGATGTCGTCAAACAGGCCGCATGACAACGACCCGCTGGCGCCCCATCGCCGGCGCCTGCTCGGGCTCGCTTATCGCATGCTCGGCAGCCGTAGCGACGCGGAAGACGTGGTGCAGGATGCCTACCTCCGCTTTGCCGGCGCGCAGGACGTGCACAACGCGGAGGCGTTTCTCGTCACCGTCGTGACCCGGCTTTGTCTCGATCGCCTGAAGAGCGCGAAAGTGCAGCGGGAAGTCTATGTCGGGCCGTGGCTCCCCGAGCCGGTGTTCGACGCAGAGGGGCTGTCGGCCGATGCCGCCACCGAACTCGCCGACGATCTCTCGTTCGCCTTGTTGCTGGCGCTCGACCGGCTATCGCCGCTGGAACGCGCGGCCTTCCTGCTTCACGACGTCTTTGACACGCCGTTCCCCGAAATCGCCGCCATGCTCGACCGCACCGAGGCGGCTTGCCGGCAACTGGCCTCGCGAGCCCGCCGCGCAGTACGCGACAATCGGCCGGCGCCTGCAAAAGCGCCGGACAATCACGCCCGCCTGTTGCAGGTATTCAGCGAAGCGGTAGCCAGCGGCAACGTCGCGCAGCTCGCCGAACTTCTGCGCGCGGATGCGGTGGCACTCACCGACGGCGGCGGCCGCAAGACCGCCGCGCGCAATCCGATCATCGGCGCTGAAAAGGTCGCGCGCTTCTTCATCGGGATTGCCGCCAAGAACGCCGGCCACGAAATCCGCATCGAGCCCGCCATGATCAACGGCGCGGTCGGCGCCCTGCTTTATCTGGACAACGAGCTCGATCACACCATAAGCATGGCCATCGATGGCGAGAAAATCGCCGCCATCTATATCGTCCGCAATCCCGACAAGCTGCGGCACCTGCCGGCTGCCGGGATGCACTGAAGCCGTCAGCCGATCGGCACCGCGTAAGGCAGCGGCTTGCCGGCAAAGAACGCGTCGAGATTGGCCAGCACGCAGTCCCGCATCGCGACATGCGATTCCAGCGTATGGCCGCCGATATGCGGCGAGAGCACGACATTGGGCAGCGCCGTCAAGGTATCCGGCGCATGCGGCTCTTTCGCGTACACATCAAGTCCGGCGCCGGCGATGGTCTGGTCGGTCAGCGCCGCGACCAAAGCCTGCTGGTCGATCACCGAGCCGCGCGAGATGTTGATGACGTAACCATCCTTGCCGAGCTTCTTCAGGATATTGGCATCGACGACGTGGTTGGTATTCGCTCCGGCCCGCACCGCGATCATCAGGACGCTGCACCATTCGGCCAGCGCATCGAGCGTCGGAAAATATTGATAGGGAACGTCGTGCTTGCTGCGGCTGAAATAGCCGACCTCGGTCTCGAAGGCGGCGACGCGCGCCGCGATCTTGCGGCCGATCTCGCCCATGCCGTAGACGCCTATCCTGCGGCCGAGCATGCCGGCCTGCGGGCGCATCATCGGCGAAGGTTTTGCAGCCGCCCAGCTCCCGCCTCGCACGTAATCGTCCGCCACGAGCAGTCGCCGTGTGGTCGCCAGCATCAAAGTAACCGCGATGTCGGCGACCGACGCCGCATTCGCCCCCGGACTGTGACCGACCGCGATGTTGCGTTTCGCCGCCGCAGCCAGATCGACGCCGTCGTAGCCGGTGCCGTAGCAGACGATGGCGCCGAGCTTGGGCAGCATGTCCATTGCGCCAGCGCCGAGCGGCGTGCCGCCGGCCGTGATCATCGCGCGAATGTCCGCGAGCTGTTCGGCAGAAAACACTTCGTTGGGCGGCTTGCCAGCTGCGTTGAGCAACTCGTAGCGCTCGCCGAAACGCTCCATCTGGGCCTTTGGAAAACGCGAATAGATCAGGACTTTCTCGGGCATTGTTGTTCCTTCTTGCCAAGTCCGGCACGGCGACGATTACGCAAAGCATCGCAAAACGCAAAGGGCGGAATCGGTTTCCCGATTCCGCCCCTCTATTCACTTAAGCCGCAACGAGCTAGCCGAGCAGCGTGCCCGGCTCGACCTTGACGCCCGGGCCCATGGTGGAGGAGACCGCCACGCGCTGGATGTAGGTGCCCTTGGCGCCGGCAGGTTTCGCCTTGGCGACCGCATCCGCCAGCGCCTTGACGTTCTGCACCAGGTTCTCTTCGGAGAACGACGCCTTGCCGATACCGGCCTGCACGATGCCGGCCTTCTCGACGCGGAATTCGACCGAGCCGCCCTTGGCGCCCTTCACGGCGGTGGCGACGTCCATCGTCACCGTACCGATCTTCGGGTTCGGCATCATGCCGCGCGGGCCGAGCACCTTACCGAGGCGGCCGACCAGCGGCATCATGTCGGGGGTTGCGATACAGCGATCGAAGTCGATCGTGCCACCCTGCACCTTCTCGACCAGGTCTTCGGCGCCGACGACGTCAGCTCCCGCCGCCTTGGCTTCTTCAGCTTTCGCACCGCGCGCGAACACGCCGACACGCAACGTGCGGCCGGTGCCGTTCGGCAGAGTGACGACGCCACGAACCATCTGGTCGGCGTGACGCGGGTCGACGCCGAGGTTGATCGCGATCTCGATCGTCTCGTCGAACTTCGACTTGGCGCGTTCCTTGACCATCTTGATGGCATCCGCGAGCGGGTAGAGCTTCTCGCGGTCGACACCCTCGCGGGCCTTCTTCAAACGTTTTCCGATTGCCATGGCCCGTTACCCCGCAACTTCAAGACCCATCGAACGGGCGGAGCCCTCGACCATCTTCATGGCCGACTCGATGGAATCGCAATTGAGATCCTTCATCTTCTTCTCGGCGATCTCGCGCACCTGCGCTTGGGTCACCTGGCCGGCCGTGTCGCGACCCGGAGCTTTCGAACCGGACTGGATCTTGGCGGCCTGCTTGAGGAAGAACGACATCGGAGGGGTCTTCATCTCGAAGGTGAACGAACGATCGGCGTAAATCGTGATCACCACCGGAATCGGGGTGTTCTTTTCTTCCTTCTGCGTCTGCGCGTTGAACGCCTTGCAGAATTCCATGATGTTGAGACCGCGCTGACCAAGCGCGGGACCGATCGGGGGCGAAGGATTCGCCGCACCGGCCGGCACCTGCAATTTCAGGTATCCGGTCACTTTCTTTGCCATTTATCGCTCCTGTTGTGCCGGCCGGGGCCGGCTGTTTCAGGGTCCGTGGTTCGGTTGAAGAGCGGTTGGCGACCGCCCTCTTCCTCCCACAGCCTCAATTGACGCGAAGGCAGAGCTTCGCGCCGCTCCGATCAGACCTTCTCGACCTGACCGAATTCCAGTTCGACGGGCGTGGCGCGGCCGAAGATCGACACCGCGACCTTCACGCGCGAACGCGCCTCGTCAATTTCTTCAACCACGCCGGAGAACGACGCGAACGGCCCATCGGCCACGCGGACGTTCTCGCCGATTTCAAACGACACCGACGCCTTCGGACGTTCGACGCCTTCCTGCACCTGGTGCAGGATCCGCATCGCCTCGGATTCGGAGATCGGCATCGGCTTGTTTTCGGCGCCGAGGAAGCCGGTGACCTTGGGCGTGTTCTTGATCAGGTGAAACGCCTCGTCGGTCAGCTTCATCTTCACCAGCACGTAGCCCGGGAAGAACTTGCGCTCGGCGTCGATCTTGCGGCCGCGGCGTACTTCGGTGACCTTTTCGGTCGGCACCAGCACCTGCTCGAACAGATCCTCAAGCCCGCGCTGCTTCGCCTGCTCCCGGATCGATTCCGAGACCTTCTTCTCGAAATTCGAATAGGCGTGAACGATATACCAGCGCTTGTCCATGGTTTGGGTTCCGGTGCTCATCAGTGGACGCCCAGCAGGAAAGTGACAACGAAGCGGATGACCAGATCCGACATGAAAAAGAAGATCGACGCCAGTGCAACCATCACGAACACCATGATTGTGGTGATCGTCGTCTCGCGGCGCGTCGGCCAGGTGACCTTGGCGGTCTCCGAGCGCACTTCCTGCAGGAATTTGAACGGGCTGAAAGCCATCGTTGGTTACCGCGTCCTTCGTGAGACGATTGTGATTTAAAGCGAATCCGAACAGCCCTCTCGCGCCCAGCCCTCTCTCGAAGGATGAGCCGCCAAGCGGGCTCGATTGTTCGGGGGAATTCAAAGCCGCGCCGGATATCCGCGCTAGGCGGGCCGGCTGCAGGTGGCGGGTATCTACTGCCGGCCGGGCAAAAGGTCAAGGTACGGGGTGCCGCGGGGCTATCACCCCCCTTGGCGGCGGCCGCCCTGTCATTGGTTAATCCCCAGTACCGCCTCCCTTCAAATGCCTGCAAGACCGCGATCTGGTTCTTAAAAGCTTGCCGCTATGCTGCAGGCTCCATTGACGGGGAAACGGGAACGAGACCATGGCTCTGCTAGGCCAAGACCAGGAAAAGCCCTCGGGCGAGACGGCTTGGACCGTGCTCGACGCAGCGAACGACCTCGGCGACAGCATCACGATCGATGCATGCCGGCGGGTGATCGACGCCGATCTGCGGGGCGAGGCCCCCGCCCGATCTGACGTCGCGGTGCTCAGCGCATTCTTCGGCTAGTTTCCAGGACCCAGCCTAGCAGCGCCCTGATCGATCACCGGGCGCGCGCCTGAACAGGCTCATCGGCAATCCTCGAAAATCAGCATAAGTATTTGATTTAGCTGGCAGGAGTGGCAGGGCTCGAACCTGCGACCCCCGGTTTTGGAGACCGGTGCTCTACCAATTGAGCTACACTCCTGCAGGGAACCGGCGCGTACGCCGCTTCGCGCCGTTTCAAGCATAGGGCATGCCCCGAATGCAAGGGCGAAGCGGCTTGCACCCTGTCCAAAGCAGGGCTTCTGAGCCAGACTTGGCCACCACAAACAACAAGCGCAACGGGAGAGACCATGAACGCGCAGACCGCCGCCCGGCCAACATCCGCCCCCCAGATCCCTCCTCTCCCCAACGCCAAGCCGGAAACCATCGGGCTCTCGAGCGTCCGCCTGCAGCGGATGTCGGATGCCTTCAGGCGCGAGGTCGACAAGGGAACCCTCCCCGGGGCCACGGTCATGGTGGCGCGGCGCGGTCAGATCGGGTGGTTTGATGCGATCGGCCGCCAGAATCCTGCGGCAGCCACGCCGATGGCGCATGACAGCATCTTCCGCATCTTCTCGATGACCAAGCCGATCGTCTCGGTCGGCATCATGATGCTGGTCGAGGACGGCCACTTCATCCTGGGCGATCCCGTCGCAAAGTTCATTCCGGAGTTTGCCGAGCAGAAGGTCGGCGTCGACAACAACGGCAAGCTCGACCTGGTACCGGCCAGGCGGCAGATGACCGTTCAGGACCTGTTGCGGCACACGTCGGGCCTGACCTACGACCACACCGGCAACGGCCTGGTCCAGCAGCTCTACCAGCAGTCGCGGCTGCGCAGCCGCAAGATCACCAACGCCGAGCACGCGACCATGCTCGCCGGCATGCCGCTGATCTGCCAGCCGGGCGCCCAATGGAACTACAGCCGCTCGACCGACGTGCTCGGCCGCATCATCGAGGTCGTCTCCGGAAAATCGCTTGGCGCCTTCCTGACCGAACGCATCCTGGCGCCGCTGCAGATGACCGAGACCGCGTTCCACACCGGCGAAGCCAACGCCGGCCGCCTCGCCGAACCGTTCCCGACCGATCCGTGGAACGGCGACAACGTGCAGCTCTTCAACATGCTGGAGAAGCCGGTGATGGAATCCGGCGGCGGAGGCATGGTCTCGACCACGATGGACTATGCGCGGTTCTGCCAGATGCTGCTCAATGGCGGCGCGCTCGACGGCAACAGGATCATCGGCCGCAAGACGCTGGAGCTGATGGTCTCAGACCATCTCAGCGCCGGCGTCAAGGTCGACTCGCCGCTGATGCCGCCCGGCCACGGTTTTGGCCTCGGCTTCGCGGTTCGCACTCACCGAGGCATCGCGCCGTTCCCGGGCTCGCTCGGCCAGTTCTTCTGGAGCGGCATGGCCGGCACGTTCTTCTTCATCGATCCCGCGGAAGAGCTGTTCACGGTGTTCATGATGCAGGGCCCCGGCCAGCGCGAATATATCCGCAATATGCTGCGGGGTTTGGTGTACGCCGCGGTGGAATGAGGTCTTGTGCCCCGGACGCAACGCAGCACGAAGTGATGCGTCGCTGAGCCGGGGCCCACATCTTCCGCGGTCGCATGGGTCCCGGCTCTGCGGAGCAGCGTTTCACGCTGCACCGCGTCCGGGACACGAGATCAACTGATCGTCGCGCCACCGTCGATCACGATGGTCTGGCCGGTCATGAAGTCACCCGCCTTCGATCCCATCAGCACCGCGGCGCCCGCGATCTCGTCGGGCACGCCGATACGCAACAGCGGCGAACGCGCCGTGGATGCCTTCAGCGTCTCCGGATTGTCCCACAGCGCCTTGGCGAAATCGGTCTTGATCAGGCCGGGCGCGATGCAGTTCACGCGGATATTATGCTTGCCGTATTCGCAGGCGAGGTTGCGCGCGAGCTGCATGTCGGCCGCCTTCGAGATCGCGTAGGCGCCGAGCACGGTCGAACCCTTCAGGCCGCCGATCGAGGATACGATCACGATCGAGCCGTCCTTGCGCTCGATCATCTGCGGCACCACCATGTTGATCAGCCAGTTGTTGGCGACGATGTTATTGTCCAGGATTTTTCGGAACTGGTCGTCGGAAATGCCGCCGAGCGGACCGTAATAGGGATTGGACGCGGCGTTGCAGACCAGCACGTCGATCTTGCCGAATGCACGGTTGGATTCGTCGACCAGGTTCTGCAAATTTTCCTTGCTCGAGATGTTCGCCGCGATCGCAACCGCTGTCCCTTTGCCGAATTTTTCGTTGACCTCCTTGGTCACCTGGTCGCAGACGTCCTGCTTGCGCGAGGAGATCACGACCTTGGCGCCGTGTTCGGCCATGCGCTCGGCGATGGCACGGCCGATGCCGCGCGTGGAGCCGGTGATGACGGCGACTTTCCCGGTCATATCGAACAAGCTCATGTCTCTCTCCCAGATGTTGGTCCAGCGCGATGCCGGTTTCGTCTTTGAATTCGAACTAAGCAGCCTTTGCGGTCCTCGACAACTTAAGGCTCAGCCAAGTTTCGTCGACGGCGGCTCGACCTCCGGTCCCGCCGGCTGATGCATGGCGTTGTGCGAGGCGTCCGCGATCCACGGCTGCTGGTTGACCATCGGCAGCCGCCAGCCGGTGTGATTGGCGCTTGAGAGATGATCGAGCCGCGTCACCGAACAATTGTCGATATCGAAGGCGAGACCTTTCTCCGGCTGACCGCCGAGTGCAAGCCCGACCGCGGCCCTGATCGTGCCGCCATGCGCGACAACGATGACGTCCCTGCCCGCCTGCTCGGCGTTGATGCGCTCGATCGCACCGCACGTGCGGCTATAGAGGTCCATAAAGCTCTCGCCGCCGGGCGGGAGCTCGTCGATCGCCGCAAACCAGTGGCTGCTGCCGATCGGCCGGCTCGCGAGGAATGCCGCGCGGTTCATGCCCTGCCATTGCCCGAGATGCTGCTCGGCAAACGCGTTCACGTGCGGCATGTCTGATGGCTTGGGGAAGCCTGCAGCCCAGATCGCGTTTGCGGTCTGATGCGTGCGCTTCAAATTGCTTGCATACCAGATCGCGTTGCGCGGCAGGATCTTTCCGACCGCCTCGAACACGACGCGATCGGTGGTGTCGCAGCCGAGATCCTTCTGCCCGTAGATGCAGCCGTTGTCTTCGCGCACCGGCGCGTGGCGTATCCACCACCATCGTGTCGTGACCGTCAACGATTTGCCTGGATTGGACATCGCCAAAACCCTTCAATACTGTTCGCTGTCGCTGTACGTCAGTGTATTCGTCGCCTCAAGTGCTTCGGCGTTTGAAATCTTGTTTGAAATTCCGCAAGGCGGCAGACGCCGACACGCATAACACTATCAGGGAGAGACTCATGGGCCGCCTCGAAGGCAAATCCGTCGTCATCACAGGTGCTGGAAGCGGCATCGGGCGCGCCGCGTCGGTGCTGTTTTCCAGGGAGGGGGCGAAGCTCGTTATCGTCGACCGCACCGAGGGCGTGAAGGACACCGCAAAACTCGTCAGCGACGCCGGAGGCACGGTCGAGGCCGTGATGGCGGACGCGGGGTCGGAGGCCGACGTGAAGGCCTTCATCGACAAGGCGGTGGCGAAATATGGCAGGCTCGATGCGATCTGGGCCAATGCCGGCGTCAGCGGCGGGCTGGTGCCGCTCGCCGAGCAGACCGTCGACCATTGGCAGGAAGTTCTGCGCGTCAATCTGATCGGCCCCTTCCTCGCCATCAAGCATTCGATGCCGCACATGATCAAGCAGAAGTCCGGCTCGATCGTCTGCACCGCCTCCGTCGCGGGCCTCAAGGCCGGCGCCAGCGGTCACCCCTACGGCGCCAGCAAGGCCGGCGTCATCAGCCTGGTGCAGACCACCGCCTACTCGCTGTCCGGCACCGGCGTGCGCATCAACGCGGTATGCCCCGGCCTGATCGAAACCGGCATGACCAAGCCGGTGTTCGACCGCGCCAAGGAGCGCGGCACCCAGGACAAGATCGGCCAGCTCAATCCCTTGAAGCGCGCCGGCCAGCCGCACGAACTCGCGGCGATGGGATTGTTCCTCGCCAGCGACGACGCCTCCTATGTCAACGGCCAGGCGATCCCGGTCGACGGCGGCCTCACCGCGTCGATGCCGTATACGGGAAAGCCGGTTTAACGGCGCCCCCTTTCCCCGGACGCAGCGCAGCGCGGAGCGATGCGCTGCTGAGCCGGAGCCCATTGCTTCCGCAGCGCGTGACAAGCATAGGTCCCGGCTCTGCGGAGCAGCGTTACACGCTGCGCCGCGTCCGGGACACGAAACTGATTTTCTACGCTGATGCCGCAAGAAGGCTCCTGCCCTTCGCCGGCGAATAGTCCGTCGGCGCCAGCAAGCGATCCTCGATCTGGCCAACCATCAAGCCGTGTTCCGCATGCGTCACGCGCTTGATGTCGGACCATTCGGTATCAACCATGAAGGCCGACCATGCAGCGGTCTTGGCCGCATCGTCGGGCCACTCCAGCAGATAGGCAAACTCGGTCTTGTCGCCGAATTTGGTTTCCCACATCGCGACGATCCGGAAACCGTATCTGGTTTGCATGATGCGCGCGGCGTGATCGCGAAAGCGGGCGTGGAACGCGGCCTTGTTCTTTTCGAATATTTCGTAGATGCGCAGTTGCTGGATCATGGGCATCTCCCATCAGCTTCGCAGATATGGCGGCGGTGATGCAATCACAACCCGTCGGGCGGAAAGCCGGATGATTCCGCCGCCAGCGCGCGGTGACGGATGCGCTCGCGATAGAAGGCGTAGAGGCCGGACAGCACGATGATCGCAGCCCCGGTCACCATCATCGCGTCGGGCACGTCGCCGAACACGAGATAGCCGAGCAGCATTGCCCACAGCAGCGCAGAATAGCGGAAGGGCGCCACCGCCGAGATATCGCCGGAGCGCAACGCCGTGATGATGCATTGGTAGCCGATCAGCAGCAGCACGGCGGCTATCGCCTGCAGGCCAAGCGCGTTGGCGGATGGCGGCGTCCAGCCCCCGAGCGGAACGAGGATGGCGCCGCCGGCCGCCGTCACGGTTACGGTCGTCAGCAAGGTGATGAACAGTGACGGGATCTTGGCGGGTATCCCTCGGGTCGCGAGATCGCGGAGCGCGCAGAACGCGACCGACACCAGCGCGAACACCGAATACTGGCTGAAGCCCGCCAGCCCCGGCCGCACGATGATGAGCACGCCGATGAAGCCGGCCACGATCGCCGACCAGCGCCGCCAGCCGACCGGCTCGCGGAAGATTACCGCGGCGCCGAGCGTGATCGCCAGCGGCAGCGCCTGGAAGATCGCCGAGGTATTGGCGAGCGGCAGATGCACGACCGCCGCCATGAACGAGATCGTGCCTCCGATTTCGCCGAACACCCGCAGCGCCACGGGCTTGAGCATCAGCGTGCGCAGCGGACGCAGTGCGCCCTGATGCCACGCGAAGGCCGCGACCAGCAGAATCGCGAACAGCCCGCGCACCAGCATCACTTGGCCGAAGTTCATCTCTGACGACACCGCCTTGGTGATGGAGTCGTTCATGGTGAACGCCGCCATGGACACCGCCATGAGCAGGCTGCCGCGAATATTCGGAGAGAGTGCCAAGTAAAACTAACGGCTCGGGGTTAGGTCGCGCCGGCCTTCTGAGCGTATTCCCAGGAAGACTTCGACAGCGGCACCGTGCGCGCCGCCGATTCCAGCGCCTTGGCGTTCGCCGCGGTGCCGTCGCGAATACGACCGGCGATACCCTGCGTGATGCCCGCCAGGCGGAACATGTTATAGGCGAAGTACCAGTTGAGGTCGGGCACTTCCGTGCCGGTGACGTTGCAATAGATCTGCGCGGCCTCCTCCACGCTCGGAATGTTCAGCGCCTTGAGATCGGCGTTGGCCAGCCCCGGCATGGTCCACTGCATCAACAGATAGGTGAAGTCGGCCATGGGGTCGCCGAGCGTGGACAGCTCCCAATCCAGCACCGCCTGCACGCGCGGTTCCGTCGCGTGGAAAATCATGTTGTCGAGGCGATAGTCGCCGTGGACGATGGAAACGCGCTTCTGCACCGGCACGGTTCGCGGCAGCCACTCCGCCACCTTCTCGAATTCCGGAATGTGCTGCGTTTCGGAGGCGCGGTATTGCTTGGTCCAGCGATCAATCTGGCGCGCGAAATAATTGCCGGGCTTGCCGAAATCGCCGAGCCCGATTTTCTCCGGGTCAAAGACGTGGAGTTTTGCCAGCGTCTCGATCTTGCTGGTGAAGATCTTGCGCCGGTTTTCCGGCGTCTGGCTCGGCAGCGTCGGGTCCCAGAACACGCGACCGTCTTCCATCGACATGATGTAGAAGACGGCGCCGATCACGCTATCGTCGGTACACAGCGCGTAAGCTCTCGCGACCGGAAAGCCTTGCTTGCCGAGCGCTGCGATGACGCGGAACTCGCGGTCGACCGCATGTGCCGACGGCAGCAATTTGCCGAACGGTTTTCGGCGCATCACGTAGGATCGCGCAGGCGTTTCGAGCTTGTAAGTCGGGTTGGACTGGCCGCCCTTGAACTGCAGGACGGTCAGCGGCCCCTGATAGCCCTCGACATGCTCGCGCATCCAGCGCTCGAGGCTCGCTTCGTCAATGCGATGACGCTCCTCGACTTCCTTGGTGCCCGAGAACTCTTCGTCTTTCCTGACGCCGTCCGCCACGATGACGCTCCCTTAAAATTTCTTCTTAGGAAGCGCCATCCTAGCGCCTCCGTTACTGCGTAGTGTTTGCATACTTCCGAAGTTCAAGTCTGGCAATGGCGCGATTGTGCACCTCGTCCGGACCATCAGCTAGGCGGAGCGTACGGATATGGGCGTAATCGCGCGCCAGGCCGGCCTCGTCGGAGACACCGCCGCCGCCATAGGCCTGGATGGCATTGTCGATGATCTTCAGCGCCATGTTGGGGGCTGTGACCTTGATCATCGCGATCTCGGCCTGCGCGGTCTTGTTGCCGACCTTGTCCATCATGTCGGCGGCCTTGAGGCAGAGCAGACGATTCATCTCGATGTCGGCGCGCGCTTCGCCGATGCGCTGTTCCCACACCGAGTGCTCGATGATCTTCTTGCCGAACGCGGTGCGCGAGGCCAGCCGCTTCACCATCTTCTCCAGCGCCTCCTCGGCCTTGCCGATGGTGCGCATGCAGTGATGGATACGGCCCGGACCGAGACGGCCCTGCGCGATCTCGAAGCCGCGGCCTTCACCGAGCAGGATGTTTTCCTTCGGCACGCGAACGTTTTCCAGCAGAACCTGGGCGTGACCGTGCGGCGCGTCGTCAAAGCCGAACACCGGCAGCATCTTCTCCACCTTGATGCCGGGGGTGTCGAGCGGCACCAGGATCTGCGACTGCTGCTGGTGCTTCGCCGCCTTCGGATCGGTCTTGCCCATCAGGATCGCGATCTTGCAGCGGGGATCGCCGACGCCCGACGACCACCATTTACGGCCGTTGATGACGTAGTGGTCGCCATCGCGCTCAATGCGCGTTTCGATATTGGTGGCGTCCGATGACGCAACCGCGGGCTCTGTCATCAGGAAGGCGGAGCGGATCTCGCCGTCCATCAGCGGCCGCAGCCACTTCCGCTTTTGCTCCTTGGTACCGTAGCGGATGAACACTTCCATGTTGCCGGTATCGGGAGCGGAGCAGTTGAACACCTCCGAGGCCCAGGAGATGCGACCCATCTCTTCCGACAGCAGCGCATATTCGAGGTTGGTCAATCCCGCGCCGCGGAATTCATCGTCTTCATGCGCGTTCGGCGGCATGAACATGTTCCAGAGGCCTTCGGCCTTCGCCTTCTTCTTCAGTTCCTCGAGGATCGGGATCACCTTCCAGCGCGGGCCCTCCGCATCCTGCTTGTCGTAGATCGGAACCGCGGGGCGGACATGCGTCTTCATGAACGCCTGCACGCGGTTCAGCCATTCCTTTTGCTTTTCTGACAAATCGAAATTCATGGGACGCTCCTCACCTCTGGGCTTCTGAATGTTGGCCGTACTGTCCGCCCGCCTCTCATTCACCGCAAGTGCGGACAAGGCCTGCGGCCACGGGTTGGGCCGGAACTGCGACACGCTCGCAAACGTGGATTGACTTTTCCAGCTCTTCAAACGATAGTTTCATACAACTGTTTGAATTGCAACTCCCGAAACGGGGGCCAGATATGTCGAGCGATCGTACCAGGTCTGCCATCCTTGCCGCCGCCGAACGGCTTTATGCCGATCGCGGCTTCGGCGACGTGACGCTGCGCGACATCGTCGCCGAAGCGAACGTCAATCTCGCCGCGGTGAATTATCATTTCGGCTCCAAGGACGAATTGATCGCGGAGCTGTTCGTCACCCGCAGCCTCGCCACCAACCGCGAGCGGCTCAACGAGTTGAAGGCTGCCGAGGAAAAGGGCGGCGGACGCGCCCCGATCGACGCCATCCTGCACGCGCTGGTGGGCCCTACCCTGCGCGGATGCCTCGGCCCCGACCGCGAAGGCTCGACGGCGGCGCGCTTCATGATCCGCGCCTCGATTGAATCGGTGCCGCCGATCCGCCGCATCAAGAACCGCGAGGTCGATCATTTGCGGAAATTCATCGCCGCGATGCGCCGCGCGATGCCCGGCCGCGACGACGTCGAACTCTATTGGGGCCTGCACTTCGCGCTCGCGATGTCGCATCACACCATCCGGGAAAAAGAGCGGCTGACGAAATTGTCGGAAGGACAATGCGACCTCAACGACGTGGATGCCATTGTCGATCGCGTGGTCTCGGTCTCGGTGATGGCGCTCACGGGCGGCGAGACGCCGGCAAAGAAGGCGCCCACGCGACCGGCGGTGCCACATGGCAGGCTGACCCGGCAAGACTTGTGAGTCAGGCGCCAAACGCGCCGAATTCTTGTAGCCCGTATGAGCCAACGGGTCACGCGGCTCTCTCCGCGTCATTGCGAGCGAAGCGAAGCAATCCATTCTTTCTTTATGCCGGAACATGGATTGCTTCGCTTCGCTCGCAATGACGGTGGATACAGTTTCGCATTCTCGCGGCGCTGATCGCCCGAGGTTTGCATCTTCGTTTGCCCTCTTCGAAATTAGAGGGCGCAGGGAAGACCGGGTGCTTGCTGCACCCGCGGTCTCGCGTGCGATTTGCGCAAACAAAACTGCACACAAGCATACAGGGCAGCGGGAGCATTCCGGCCTTCCCTGCGCAATGGCTTTACGGCTTACTTCGTGCTCTCCCCGGTGAACGGCTCTTTTGCCACCGTCGCTACGCAGAAACTTCCGCGCAACTTAACGCCAGCACCGCGGCGTCCGGACCACACGACTTCGCCGTACGCATTAGGCGCGTACGTCTATCGCGCCATTTGCGTCCATCGCATCTCACTGCACGTTCGTGACGATCGCGAGCGCCCCTCATCTGCCGTGAGACGGGCGGAGTTATGCGGGTGATTTGCGTGAGAACGAAAGCGGAATATTTTTGCGCGAAGGGCTGGACAGGTTTTGACTGATTTGCCCGTCGTGCCAGTTTGCCGCAGGCCGCTGCATGAAGTTACGCTTGCACGAAAAGCAAATCAGTCCGCAGCCGTAGCAACCATTAAAGCTTCACCCGATCGCCGGTGAGGCTGACGCCGTGCTCACCGCCGTCAAGGCGTGGCCTGGCGACAGCGTGGCGGTGGAGGGAGCAGAGCGACGGCCATCCTTGACGGCGTCTGCGCGCGACGTCGTCGGAGCGGCAGGTCGGGACGAAGAAACGGTGCTGCGGTCGAACCAAGAAACCGAATTCATCCGGTCCGGGCGATTACGGCGGTTGGAGGCGGTTCATCTTGCCACAGCGTGCCGCGGGCCACGACGGTGTTGACGAAGATGAGCAGCTTCCTGGCGCAGGCGATGAGGCAGCGCTTGTGTTCTTTTCCGGCGGCCTTCAGCCGCTTGTAAAGAGCGATAAGCTGCGGGTTCCAGCGAAAGGATGCCGGCAGCGCGGCGGTATAGAGCGCCCGGCGCAGCCTCTTGCGCCCGCCGTCGATGTGACGAGCGCCGACTTGCTCGCCGCTGTCATCGTCATAGGGCGCGAGCCCGGCGAGGGCTGCGGCTTGCTCGCGGCTGAGCTGGCCGATCTCGGGCATGCGCACCAGGATCGCGACTGCGGTCGGCAGCCCGGCGCCGCCGACGCTGTAGATCAGGTCGAGCCGCTGGGCGAGGTCGCGATGCTCGCGGATCGCGGCCACCAGAGCCTTGAGTTCGACCCTCGCCCGCTTGGCCAGGCGGGCGATCTCTTCCTTCCAGACCTTCTGGATACGCGGATCTCGGCAGGTCTCGAGCCGGTTCTTGTACAGTTTAATATCCTCGCCGATCTGCTCGATCAACGTCAGGTGTTCGGCAAAAGGCTGCAGCCGGGGATCGGGGGCGGGATGGATCTTCTTGACCGCAGCAGTGCAGGCCGCGATCAGCGCGGCATCGATCTTGTCGTTCTTGGCTCGCTGCAAGTGGAACTTGGCGTAGGCACGCACCTGCGCCGGCTGAAACACCACCACGACAAACCGCTTGCGTCGCAACTCGACGACGACCGCTTGTTCATAGCCGCCGCTCGCCTCGATCCCAATGCGCTTGACCTTGTGGCGCCGCAGCCACTCCAATAGCACCTTGTGACCTTCCGCCGTGTTCTCGACCTGCAACTGCTCGCAGTTGTTCTTGCTACGACAGACAGCCCTCAAGGCTTCGGTGGGCATCGATCCGATCGATCGGCGGCCCAGCCCGGGTGGCCACCCAGGCTGGGCCATTCCTCACGGAACGACGCAAGTATAATCTGGTGCGCTAATACAAGGGTGGGCAAAGCGCAGCGTGCCCACCATCAAGCAGCGCCATCGTTGATAGATGGTGGGCACGGCGCAAGCGCGCCTTTGCCCACCCTACGCGACTGTTCATTTCTTTCGATGCGTTTTCGTTACGCGAGCCGAAAACGCTATTGCACGCAATCCGGGCGTTCCGGATCAGACGATCAGGAAATCCTGATTGGTGAGCGCCAGCTTGGTCGAGAGCTCCGCGAACTGGACTGCGGCCGCCGAGCCTGTCCCGTCCGGATCGTAGCTAAGCGCGCCGGTATCGCTGTTGTAGATAATCCGGTCGGTCGAATCATGGGCGGCCGCGCCGGCATGGAATGCCGAAGAGGACATCGTGCCGTTCCATCCGAACGCCGTGAACACGGCGTTGTCCAGTCGGATCGTATCGTCCACGGTCGAAAAGTCCGTGATCTTGTCGATGTTCGAAGCGCCGAGACTCGTATCGAAGACGAAGCTGTCCTGGTTGGCGCCGCCAGTCAGGACATCGCGGCCGGCTCCGCCTGAGAGACGATCGTTTCCGTCGCCGCCGAGCAGTGTGTCGTCTCCCGTGCTGCCGTACAGGTAATCCCTCCCGGAGCCGCCCTCGAGCCGGTCATTGCCGTTCTGCCCGTAGAGCCGGTCGTCGCCACCGAGGCCCTGGATCGTGTCGGCGCCGGCCGTACCATTGAGCGTCTCGCCTGACGCTGTGCCGGCGATCACGTTCGACGAAGGCGGAGGTGGTTCGGAAGGCGGCGGCTGGGAGCCGCCGCTTGTGGCGGGATCGATCAGGTCGAGCTTGACGTTCTTGCTGCCGATCGTCGTCTGCATGGTGGTGGCTTGAATGCCCGCCCCTGAGAACGTGACCGTGTAGGTCGCCGGCGGCAGCACGAGATCGTAGCCGCCGGAGCCGTATGTGGTCGTTGTGTAGGTTGCGCCAGTGTTGCTCACGGCGGTTAGCGTCAGACCGCCGAGCTCCTCGCCCGGATCGTAGAAGCGGTCGCCATCCTTGTCGTCGAACGCCACGCCGGTGAGGAACACGCCCGAGCCGGAACGCGCGAAATCTTCGGTGATGAACGCGCTATCGCGGCCGCCGTAATCGCCTGTCTCGAAGCCAAGCCCGACTTCGCGATAATTGTCATTGAGGATGTTGGCGCGATGGCCGGACGAATTCATCAGGTTTGTGTGCAGCAGCAGCACTTCGTCCTGGAGCCCGGTGGGCGATCGCGTCGTTGCCCACGCGATGTTCTCACCCCACGCCCAGGAACCGGTGAACGCATAGCCCGCGGCGGTCATGCGCTGACCCGCGCTCGACCCGCCTGAGCCTGTGTGCGAGAACGTGTCGGTTCCGATCATCCATTGGCTATGGCTTTCACCGGCCTCGTTGAGATCGCCATCGAAGGCAAGCGGCTGAGCGCCAACCTTGGCACGCT
This sequence comes from Bradyrhizobium sp. AZCC 1610, assembly GCF_036924515.1. Classification (NCBI taxonomy): domain Bacteria; kingdom Pseudomonadati; phylum Pseudomonadota; class Alphaproteobacteria; order Hyphomicrobiales; family Nitrobacteraceae; genus Bradyrhizobium; species Bradyrhizobium sp. AZCC 1610. Next base: position 4,025,861 of record NZ_JAZHRR010000001.1, read on the forward strand.
CGGCATTGATCAGTTCAAGCAAATACTGCTCATAGGTACTCGGCTGCGCCATGACGAAGTCCTCGCAGGGTGATGACAGATGACGATGTGCTGAAGGACCATTCGCGATCGATCTGATTTGCTGCTATTGGCCGAGTGTGATCAGTCGTTGACCTAATCGTGACCATTTATGGGATAATGGTCATGCTCGATCGAGCGAGGTTGGGAGTTCCAACCATCCCGTGGCGCGGCGAGCGCGCGACAATTCCTACTTCGCAAGACAGGGTGAGATCGTTCGACGCGGGCCTCGTCAGAACAGCGCTTCCGTTTTCGTATCTTCGTCGAGGAACGCGCAGGCCGGCAATGCCGTTGTGGATCAACCCTCGCACCGTGCTTCAGCACAAATCGACACTCTGGTCGAGGAACACACAGAACGGAGGAATCGATGCCGACCGAGCCGACGATTGCCCGCATCTGGCGCGGCCGCACGCGGCCTGAAATCGCGGACAGCTATGAAGCCTACCTGAAAACGGACGGCATCCCGCCGCTGGAGAAGACGGCGCTTGGCGTTCAGCTATTCCGGGAAGACCGAGAACATGAGAGCTGGTTCACGACCATCTCCTACTGGAGCGACCTCGAGTCGATGACCGCCTTCACCAAGGGCGAGCCGACCAAGGTTCACCATCTCGACCGCGATCCCGAGTTTCTGATCGAGCTGCCCGCGTTCATCCAGATCCATCGGATCCTGATCAACCGTCAGGGCCTGCGCTAAATGCGGATCGTGTACCGTCTGCCACCGAATGAGAACCGGCGCGCAGGTTAACGTCGCGCCGGTTTCTGGATCAGACGATCTTCTGCGCCTTCAGTGCCTCCACCTTGGCGTCGTCATAGCCGATGGTCGCCAGCACGTCCTTGGTATCAGCGCCGAGCAGCGGCGGGGCGCGATAGTCCTTTACCGGGGTGCCGGAGAAAGTGATGGCGTTGCGGATCAGCGACAGGTCGGGCTGCAGGGGATGATCGACCTTGACCTGCATGCCGCGCGAGCGGACGTGCGGATCGGAAAACACCTGCGAGAAATCGTTGATCGGACCGGAGGGGACGCCGGCCTTCTCCAGCTCTTCCAGCCAATAGGCGACGGGCTTCTTCAGGAATAGTCCGGCGAAGATCGCCATGATCTCCTTGCCGTGGACGACGCGGTCGTTGTTCTTGACGAAGCGCGGATCGGCCGCGAGTTCCGGCGCGCCGAGCACGGCGCAGGTGCGCTGGAACTGACCGTCATTGCCGACCACCAGCATCAGCTCGCCGTCGGTGCAGCGGAACACGCCGGCCGGCATGCCGCCATTGCCCCAGGTGCCGCGCCGCGGCGGGGTCTGGCCGTTGACGAGAAAGATCTGCGCATAATGCGACAGCGAGGCGATCACGGTGTCGAACAGGCAGACGTCGACATGCTGCCCCTCCCCGCCATTGGCCTTGCGGTGATAGAGCGCCGCCAGAATGCCGATCGAGGAATTCATGCCGGTCATGTAGTCGACGATCGAGGGGCCGACCTTCATCGGCCCAGCGCCCGGCTCGCCGTCGAGATGGCCGGTGACGCTCATCAAGCCGCCCATCGCCTGCAGGATCGCGTCGTAACCGGCGCGCGGCGCGTAAGGCCCGGTCTGGCCGAAGGCCGGTCACCGAGCAATAGATGATGCCGGGGTTGATGTCCCTGATCGATTCGTAATCGAGCCGGTAGCGCTTGAGATCGCCGACCTTGTAATTCTCCATCATCACGTCGCAGGATTTGGCCAGATCACGGACAATGTCCTGCCCTTCCGGCGTCGCGATATTGACGGTGACCGATTTCTTGTTGCGGTTGGCGCACAGGTAGAACGAGTTGTTGTTGTTGTTCGCCTTGCCCTCGGGATCCCTGAGGTAAGGCGGGCCGAAGGCGCGCGCGTCGTCGCCGCTGCCGGGACGCTCGATCTTGATCACCTCGGCGCCGAGATCGGCCAGCATCTGCGCCGACAAGGGACCCGCGAGCACCCGCGTCAGGTCGAGAATTTTGATGCCCGAAAGTGGCAGAGCCGACATGAACTTCCTCCGAATTTTTGGCGTGTGGCGCGGGAACGTGTCCGGGCGCTGCGAAGCCAAGCCGATACACTATTTTATGTGACTGAGCCCTGCATTACCGGCATGACGCCATCCGTTCGACGCCCGCTGCGCGCAAGGTAGCCGGACGCACTGAAGGTTCAGGGGGTCTCGAAGGGAAGCGGATGCGACATTCCAGGCCAAGGGAACAGCCTGGACATTGTCCCAAAAGCACGACGGCCCGCCGAAGCGGGCCGTCTTATCGTCAAACCGTGTTACCGGCTGGCCTGTTTACCTGTTGGTGCTGGCCTTGGCGCGGGTGGCGCGCCATTCCAGGAATTCGCGATACAGGGGATCGCGGTCCTGCGGCGCAAGCGCTGCGGCCGGAGCAGCAGCCGGCGCCGGCAGCGGTGCGGCGCCTGATGCCGCGGCCGCGCTCGCGGGCAGCGGCATGTTGCGGTCGAGCCATTCCTGCGCGGCCTTGAAGCGGGTCCACCCCGCCACCGTCGCTCGTGGCGCCATTTCCTTCCACTTCGGATGGAACGGCGGACGCTGCAACTGCGCGACCTTGTCGAACATGGTGTCCACCAAAAGCGACAGGCGGCGGTAGCGGTCGCTGTTCGGCGCCCAGTTATACGACGCCAGCACGGCCTCTGCCGCAATCGTCTCGACGTAGCCACCCTCCGGCACGAGGCCCGGGTAGTCCGTCGAGCCAAGCTTGGACGGCAGATATTCCTCTTGCAGCGGCTTGGCATAGTCGACCGGCACCAGATGCAGGTTGCGGTCGTTGATCTGGTTCAGCCATTGCAACGGCTTGCCCTCGATCGCCACGATCGCGTCGACTTCGCCCTTGCGCAGCATGTCCACCGCCAGCCGGGGCTCTTGATAGATCAGATGCGGCCTGATCCCGAGCCGGTCGAACACGTTGATCGCCGTCACGAAGGTCGAGCTGTCGGGCAAATCGACCACCACGGTCTTGCCGTCGAGCTCCCGCATGCTGGTGATCGACCTCGGCGCCAGGACGTGCATTTCCTCGTTGAACATCTTGGCGACGTAGACGAACTGGTTGCGGATGTCCTTGGCGAAGTCCTTGCGGTCGAGATAGGACAGCGTGTCCTTGCGCACGATGCCGGCGTCGACGCCGCGCAGCAGCAGAATATCCGCCACCGCCTGCACCGATCCGCGGCCCATCACCGGCAGGATCCGCAGCGAAGTGCCGTTGTCGAGCACGGAGGCAAGATCGGCACCGACCTGGGCGTAGGTAGAACCGAACGAGCCGGTCATCAGGCTCACGGTATTGGCGTTGAGCTGGTTCGCCAGATCGCGCTTGGTGGCGGTGCCGTACTTGAAGATGGTCTTGAAGGAGTCGCTGACGGCGCCCGCATCGACGCCGCTTCGCACCGGGCCGAAGTGCTGCCATTGGCCGTTGGTGAAGCGCATCATCCGCATCTGCTCGATAGGCGCATGGTCGGATGGGCTGGTGTTGATCTGGATGCCCGACACCATCATGGGAAGCTGGATACCTTTGAGCAAGCGGGCCTGCTTCATGATGTTTTCGCGTGACAGGTCGTCGCCGCAGTTCTTCAGGACCTCGACCGTCAACTTGCCGACCAGATAGCCGAGGACGGCCTGGCCGTTGGTCTTGCTCACGCTCGGGACATAGCGCTGCATGAAGGCGCTCCATTCGCGGAACGCCGCCTCGCCGGCCGCCGCCGCGTCTTCGCCCTCGAGCCTGTATGCGGCCGACAACAGGCCTTCCACATTTTGCGCGCCCGCCGGCTGAATCACGGCCGAGTAGGAATTGGAGATCGAGGCGACGAAATGGTTCGGCCTCCAGCCGAGTTCGGCGCTTCGCTTGATCGCCATGATCGCGAATTTCGGCGTTGTGAACTCGATGAAGACGTCGGCGCCGGAGGCCTTGAGCTTGGCCATCTGCGCGTCGATATTGGTGTCCGTGACCTTGTATGGCGCCTCGGCCACGATCGCAATCTTGCCACCCAGGCCGTCCTTCAGGCCCTTCAGGTATTCCTTGCCCATCCCATCCTCCTGATAGAGGACGGCGATCTTGCTGCGGGGATGGTTCTCCAGGATATACTGCGCAAAAATTTGCGCTTCAGCCGTGTAGGTCGGCAAGAAGCCTATGGTCCAGGGAAACTCGTGCGGTTGGTCCCAGGCCGCCGCACCCGACAAGGCAAAAAGTTGCGGGACCTTTTTTGAGTTCAAATAGGGCTGGATCGCGGCGTTCGTGTTCGTGCCGATAGTCCCCAAGGCGAGGAGAACGTTGTCTTCCTCGACGAGCTTGCGGGTCATCGCCATGGTTTTGGTGGGTTCGTAGGCGTCGTCATAGGTAATCATATTGACCTTGCGGCCGTTGATCCCACCTTCGGCGTTGATCTTGTCCAGATAGGCCGCGATGACCTTGGCGATAACGCCATAGGCGGAAGCCGGACCGGTATAGGGCGCGGTGTTGCCAATCCGGATTTCGTTGCTGCCCGGGGGCGCCGCGTACACCTGATCGCTAATCGCCGAGCCGGCCATTGCGGCCAACACCAGTGCCGTTACAGCGCTGCGCCGAGGCGCGGTGAAAAGCCGGCGCATTGCCGCTCCGGCCCGAAACCGGGAAAATTGCCCCATTTTCGGACGAGTGGTGCCGATCGTAGCTCGCATTGCAGTCCCCCTGTGAGCCCATATTCTGCAAGATAATTTGAACGCGTGATGCCAGCGGGCACCGTTTCAACCCTACTCGCCGACATTGTGTCTCAATCGGATTGATTTTGTGGCAAGTCCAGGCGTTCCGTAAGGCATGGTTAGCAAGCGCGTATTTTCGCCCTCAAAATGCACGAAATCGACATTGACCTGGCGCGCCACAATCGAAGCGTGTTCGCATATGCAACCCACAGGTGCCTGCGGCGCATCACCTTGCAACACATATCAAGATATCTTGAATAAACTTTGAATGATGGAGCGGGTGAAGGGAATCGAACCCTCGTATTCAGCTTGGAAGGCTGCTGCTCTACCATTGAGCTACACCCGCGCTGGCGTTGAACTAACACGCCGTGCAGGCGGCCTCAACCCGCGCCCCGCCCGTCCGAACGTCCTGCGGGGCGGCCCATGGACCGGTCCGGGCCCTTAACAGGGACTGATTCGCCGCCTATATTGATGTTTCCATCAACAATGAAAGGAGGTGATCCAGTGTCTTATACCAAGCGCTGTCACCTCGCTGGGATCGCCCGCTAGGCCTTGAGTTTATGGGTCTGGCATCGGGGCGCTCTCAGCCCTGGACCAGCGAGCACAACAGTTTGGGCGCGACGGGAGCCATCCCGCCGCGCCTTTTTGTTGACCAGGTACTGAATGATCCCCTGATGGAACGAGCGCCGCCTGCACGCGATCGCGCTCGATCGCCTGGCAGGCTGAATGTGCGATCAGAAGCCGCAGAGATTGACGAAGCGCGGGCGCGGGCCGCGGCGGTCTTCGACGATGCGCTCGCCGGAATGTCGGGACTGGCCGCGGCAAAACGTCCTCGGGAGACCCCGCGCGTAAAGGAGAAAGAGATGCTCTACGCCATGCTGGCCTATCACGTCGAAGCCGAGGTCACGTCCTGGACCCCAGAGGAGGACGCGGCCCTGATGACCGAACTGCTGGCCGTGCATAACCGGCTCAACGCGAAGAGGCTGCTCGGGCCGTCGGCGCGGCTGGGCGCGACGGCGGAAGCCCGCACCTTGCGGGGTCCGGGCGCCGGAATGGTCATCGACGGGCCGTTTGCCGAGACCAAGGAACAGTTGCTGGGTCTATATGTGTTGAATTGCGCCGACGAGGATGAAGCGATCGGCATTGCGCGCGACCTGCGCCGCGTTAATCCGTCCGCCGTTTACGAGATCCGCCCGATCAGGCTTTATCTTCCCGGCGAGGCTTTGCCGGAAACGGCGAGCGAGGGTTAGCGCTGAGATGTGCTCTCCTCGCCGCTTGGTCGCGGCCGGCGCGGGAGAGTTCATGGGGGTGGCTTGCCTCCAGGGGAACAAAAGCGAATTCGTTGACACAACCGGTCGACGGCGTAGGCTTGTCGCATCTCGTTTTGCGGGAACTTGCTCGAGCCTGCCGTCAGCTATCGCGCTGTTTTCGGTATGAGCCGGTCGGGACAAAGGCTCGTCCATTCTCGCAAAGAAAATGACGATCACGCTGCCGTCAATTTCTCGGCGTTTGATCCATATCAGGCTGCGCGCCTCCCATAGGTCTCGAAATCTGGCTGCACTCTTTGTCATGGAGTTCATCCGATGCAATCCAGGGTCCGAACGCTGATTGCTCTTGTCCTGGCGCTGACGTCATTGAGCGCGATCACCGAGCGGGTGCGCGATCCAGGCGTGACCGACACTGAAATTCGCATCGGCAACGTTATGCCCTATAGCGGGAGTCTGGAGGTCTTCGGAGCGATTGGAAAAGCCGAAGCGGCGTATTTCGAGATGATCAACGAGCGTGGCGGGATCAATGGCCGCAAGGTGCGCTTCATCTCATATGATGACAAATCCGATCCATCGACGGCTCTGAGCCTCACGCGCGACCTCATCGAGAAAGACGACGTCCTCCTGATGTTCGGTTCGTTCGGAACGCCGGGGAATTTTGCCGTTCGCGCATACTTGAACGAAAGGCAAATTCCTCAACTCTTTGTCGCCTCCGGAGACGATCATCTAAGCGATCCGTCGATGTTTCCGTGGACAATGGGCTGGCAGCCCTCCATTCGCGAAGAGGGGCGCATCTACGCCAACTACATCCAGGCGTTTTACCCCGGAAAAAGGATCGTCGCTCTTTGGCAGAACGATCATTTCGGCCGAGAATTGTTCAAGGGGTTGGAAGACGGGCTCGGTGACATCGCCCGGATGATCAGGGTCGACATCGCCTACGATATCGCCGATCAGCATCTGGACACGCACGTATCGATCTTGAAGCGATCAGGCGCCGAAATTTTCGTATTCGCAGGCGTGCCGGAAAACGCAGCGAAAGTCGCCCGAATAGCGGCGGATCTCAATTGGCATCCGGTGTTCATCTTGAACCATATGGCTTCATCGATCGCGACGGCGCCAAAGCCCGCCGGCCAGGAAAGCTCCTTGAGCGTCATTACAGCTGCCTTCTTGAAGGATGCCAATGATCCGGCCTGGAAGGACGAGCAAGCCGCCAGGGACTGGCAGACATTTGTCGAGAAATATAATCGGGCCGGAGGCACAGACGATACTTCCGCCGTCTTCGGCTACGCCGCCGCCGAGACATTGGCCCAGGTGCTCAAACAATGCGGCAATGACCTGTCTCGCGAGAACGTCATGAAGCAGGCGGCGGCCCTGAAAGACTATCAAGGCTCCATGTTGTTGCCCGGGATCAAAATCAGCACGGGACCCTGGAACTTCCGGCCGATCAAACACCTGCGGCTGATTCAATTCGACGGCCGCACCTGGCAGCCGATTGGCGAAGTGCTCGAAACGGCTTTCTCCAATGCCCAGAAGTAGGTGGCGCGCGGAGTAGCTGGCGTGAGAGTTCAAGGATGGCTGGCCGAAGCTCGGCTTGCCGACGGCAACAGTCCGTCTACGCTCAAGCTACGCCGGACACGCTCCGACCTGACGGTCTCCGCGTGGCTTGCCTAGCCGTAGCTCGCGGCCACAGCCCGCCTTCGCCCTGTGGGCTTCGGCGTGGCAGCCTTCTCTCGCTTCGCGAGCGAAGGCTGGTGGGGAAGGAAGGACTCGAACCTTCGAAGCCATACGGCGGCTGATTTACAGTCAGCTCCCTTTGCCACTCGGGACACTTCCCCGTCCGCCAGCGTCAGGAACCGGCCGCCCGAGTGGCGGAGGACCGGACCATGGATGACGCTGAGGCCGAAAGCCCGTTTCGAAGCGGCTTCGACCGGCGCGTTTATGGGCGAAGCGGGATGGCAAAGTCAACCAACGGCGGTGGCCAAAAGCGCTCTCGATGGGCCAAATTGCCATATTCGGGGACCCGTGACACAAGCTCCCCATGAGCGATCGCGACCGAAAACCGCCGTTCCGCCGCGGCGGCGGCAAACCCTTCGAAAAAGGGCGAAAATTCGCCCGTCCGCCGGGCCGCCGGGACCGGGACGCGAGCCCTGACGGGCCGGTGATTCTTTATGGCTGGCACACGGTGACGGCGGCTCTGGCCAACCCGGAACGGCAGATCCGAAAGCTGTTCCTGACCGAAAACGCCGCAAGGCGGTTGGCGGACGAGCATATCGACACCCGCGTTCCCCCTGAAATCGTCCGCCCGAACGCGATCGACCAGCGGCTTGGGCCCGACGCCGTGCACCAGGGGCTATTGGCGGAGGCCGAGCCCCTGCCCTCGCCCGACATCGATACGCTGCCGCTGGAAGGCATCGTGCTGGTACTCGACCAGATCACCGATCCGCACAATGTCGGCGCGATCATGCGCTCGGCGGCCGCGTTTGCGGTGAAAGCGATCGTCACCACGGCCCGCCACAGCCCCGAGGCCACCGGCGTGCTGGCGAAATCCGCGTCCGGCGCGCTGGAGCTGGTACCGCTGGTGACCGTGCAGAACCTCGCCCGTGCGCTCAACGAGTTGAACGACCGCGGCTTCATGACGGTCGGGCTGGACAGTGAGGGGACCGAGGATCTCGGCGCGGTGACGCTGCAGCAGCCGCTCGCCCTGGTGCTGGGCGCCGAAGGCAAGGGCCTGCGGCAACTGACGCGCGAGACCTGCAGCGTGGTGGCGCGGCTCGACATGCCCGGCGAGATCAAGAGCCTGAACGTGTCGAACGCCGCGGTGCTCGCGCTTTATATCGGCGCCAGCCGGCTCGGCCTGATGAAATGAAAAGCGCCCGCTCGCGGGAGGCGAACGGGCGCTGAAGCTTGCAGGGCTCTACTGGATCAGTAGTAGCGGCGCAGCACGCGCTGGCCGTAATAACGCCCGGCGTGGCCGTAGCGGTGTGCGCGATAACCGTAGTGCGGACGGTTGTAGCCATAGCCGTAGCCGGAGATCGAGCCTTCGCGATAGACCCGGTACGGCGCAAAGTTACCGGGACCGGTATAGGTCGGACCCTGGTTGACGTAATAATACTGCTGCTCCGGATCGGGCAGCCGTTCGCGGACCCAGCCGCCGCAGGGATTGCAACCCGAGTAGCCATACGCCGCGACCGGCGCGACATAGACCTGCGGCTGCCAGCAACCGTTGTAACCGCACGCCATCGCGGGCGCAGCGGCCATGACGGCGACTGCGGCGATCAATCCTTTAATCAAATGACGCATTACTCTCTCCTGTTCGTATTTTCGTTGGTCTTAACGTGGAAGGTTGTGCGGCCTGCGCCGATCATAGTTCGGCGCGTAGATGATCTCGGGCGGATCGACGGGTATGTTCGATTGCGCCGGCAGCGGCGCCGACTGCGCCGACCAGGATTGATGATAGCTCTCGGCCGGCTGCGGCAATTTGCGGTTCGCCGGCGGCTCGATTTCCAGCCGCCCGTAACCGGGCATGCGGCCGGCGCTCGGATAATAATGGCCGACGCGCGGCACCGGATCGATATAGCGGCCACCGTAAATGGTCGGCTCGACATGGGTGCCCTTGCCCAGACCCCAATCGCCTTCGATCACCGCATAGGATGCATCGACGCCGTTAATGATGATGGGTACGCCGGGACGGCCCGGAATCACGATCTCGAAGCCACCGCCGGCAAAGGCCGTCGACATCATCGCCGCCAAAATTGCCAGTGTCGAGGCAACGCGCATCGCTTGGGATCCCGCTTTCCTGGAGTCCCAATTTAATCCAACAAGCCGGTTCAGGGGTTAAGGCGGTCGGCCAAACTGGTGGTAAGGCTAACGGGCAAGCATGGATCGCCGTTCAATTGCGAGAAATGGCGCTATCCAAACGTTAACGCCGGGGATCGGAAGGCCGACCCCGGGGGGATCGGAAGGGCCGACCCCGGGGGATCGGAAGGCCGACCCCGGGCGCTCGGCTGCCCGCTCGATTGTCATTTGCGCGGCAATATCGCACCATCCCGCCCTCTCCCGCTCTCTCTGAACTCCAGCCGAAATGCCTGAAATGACGACCAAAACGCCTGCGAAGAACGTGCTCTGGATCATGTGCGACCAGCTTCGCTACGACTATCTCGGCTGTACCGGACACCCGATCCTGAAGACGCCGAACATCGACGCGATGGCCAGGCGCGGCGTGCTGTTTTCCAACGCCTATGTGCAGTCGCCGATCTGCGGCCCGTCGCGGATGTCGTTCTATACCGGCCGCTACATGCGCTCGCACGGTTCGCACTGGAACGGCTGGCCGCTCCGCATAGGCGAACCTACGCTCGGCGATCACCTCAAGAAGATCGACGTCCGCAACGTGCTGGTCGGCAAGACCCATATGGCTCCCGACCTGGAGGGGCTGAAGAATCTCGGGATTCCACCGGACTCGATCATTGGCGTGCACGTATCGGAATGCGGGTTCGAGCCCTATGAGCGGGACGATGGGCTGCATCCGACCGGGCGGCCGCGGCCGGCCTACGACAATTATCTGCGCCAGCACGGCTACGACGCCCCCAATCCGTGGGAGCACTGGGCGAATTCCGGAGCGGCCGAGGACGGGACCTTGCAAAACGGCTGGTTGCTGGTGCACGCCGACAAGGCCGCGCGCGTGCCGGACGAACATTCCGAAACGCCCTACATGACGCGGCGCGCGATGGAGTTCATCGCAGAGGCCCAGGACGACGGCCGGCCATGGTGCCTGCATCTGTCCTACATCAAGCCGCACTGGCCCTACATCGCACCGGAGCCCTACGCCAGCATGTACGGGCCGCAGGACGTACAGCCGGTGATCCGCTCGCAGGAGGAGCGCGCCAACGCCCATCCGGTGTTCGCCGCCTATATGGACATGCGCTATTCCCGCAACATGTCGCGCAACGAGGCGCGCGAGAAAGTCATCCCGACCTATATGGGCCTGATCAAGCAGATCGACGACCAGATGGGCGTCTTGATGCAGTACCTCGAAAGCCGCGGCCTGCTCGACACCACCATGATCGTGTTCACGTCGGACCATGGCGACTATCTCGGCGATCACTGGATGGGCGAGAAGGATCTGTTCCACGAACAATCGGCCAAAATCCCGCTGATCGTGATCGATCCGTCGGCGGCTGCCGACAGCACGCGCGGCACGGTGAGCGATGCACTGGTCGAGGCGATCGATCTGGCGCCGACCTTCATCGATTATTTCGGCAGCAATCCGCCGGACCACATTCTGGAAGGACGTTCGCTGCTGCCGCTGCTACATGGCGACAAGCCCGCCGACTGGCGCAAGGTGGTATTCTCCGAATACGACTACGCCATGCAGGACGTCCGCGTGATGCTGAACCAGCCGATCGAACGCTGCCGGCTGTTCATGGTGTTCGACGGCCGCTGGAAATTCATTCACGCCTCCGGCTTCCGGCCGATGCTGTACGACCTCGAGAGCGACCCGCAGGAATTTGTCGATCGCGGCGCCGACCCCGCCTGCGCCGATGTCGTGGCGCGGCTGCAATCGGAGCTGTTCGACTGGGCGCTGCATCCGAAGATGCACATCACCACGCCAAACGCGAAGATCGCGGCGTACGCGGCCCAGCAATTACAGGTGAAAAACGGCGTGCTGATCGGCATCTGGGACGAGGCGGAACTCGGCGCGATCAGGGAGAAGATCGGGATGAAGCCATAAAACCCGGGCCTGCACGCATGATCGGTGTTGCGGCGGGGACACGTCGTGTCGACAAATTGCGGCTGCTCACGCCACGTTTATTGCAGTTTCGAGCACGCGGGCGCTACGGTCACCCAGCGAAACACTTCGCAGCCATTCGAGGGGCGCAATGAAGCCATATCGCGGCGACACTGGATTTGTCGGCTGGCCATCCTTTCTCCGCCGGGCATCGTGGCGTCGACTGCAAACGATAGCGATCGCGGTCTTGCTGCTCCTGCCGATCGGCGCAAACCCCGCGCTGGCAGCGCCGAGTTCCCCGTCGGCGGCTTCGACCGCTCATGTCTACCTGCTCCGCGGCGTGCTCAATATCTTTTCTCTGGGTCTCGATGACATTGCGGCACAGTTGCGGGCGCAGGGCATCCCGGTCACTGTCGCGAACTTCGCCTCCTGGTCGTCGCTCGCCGACGAAGCCGCCGCCGGATACAGGAGTGGCAGGATCAAGACCATCATTCTGGTCGGGCATTCCTCGGGTGCGACCGCCCTGCCCGATATGGTCGCCAAGCTGGATCAGCTGGGCGCTCCCGTGAAGCTGGCAATCGGCCTGGATTCGGTGTTTCGCACCAGCCTCTCGGGGCGCGTGGGACGCTATATAAACTTTTACATCGCCAACGGCGCCGGCACGCAGGTCGCGAAAACTGGACAATTCCAGGGCAAGCTCGAGAATGTGAATGTGCAGGGCGTGCCTGGCGTCGGGCACATGTCCATCGAAAAGAACCAGGTCATGCAGCAGAAGGTGATAAGCGAGATCGATGCCGTCGTCTTCGGCCGATCTGCACCAGCTTCGCGAGCGCAGAAGCCGCGGCGGCCTGGAGCGGCGAGCGCGGTGAGAGCTGGCACCGCAAGCACCGCGGCGGTACGCTAGTAGTTCGGTTGGCTCGGTTCAGGCGGCTGTCACCGAAGCGACGAGCGCCGCAAATTCTGCCAATTCCTCGACGATAGATCATCCGGAAGAAGCGCCGGGTGGCGTCGCCTGCCGGCATTCATGTTCCGGCGTGCCTTTGCAACTAGAATCACGGACGGAAAGCGTATGAGCAGTCCGACGCAGGTTGCGGCCGTGGTGATCCGTGCGGCCGTTTCCGTCTGCATCTTTTCGGCTATTTGCAATCTGGCACTCGCCGGCCCGGTCGCACGGTCGACCAATGCTACCGCGGCGATCGCTCCCGTCGCACCGCCAGTCGCGCCCCAGCCGCAGGCGCGTGTCTATCTGTTCCGGGGCGCGCTCGGCCCGATCTTTTCGCGCGGGATGGACCGCCTGACCAAGCGCCTCGAAGAAGCCGGCATCCGGGCTGACGTTTACGAGTTCACCATTTGCCGGCTGATCGCAGATCAGGCCATCCGTGATTTCCGGAATGATCCCGCTCCGATCGCCCTGATCGGTCATTCGATGGGCGGACTTTGTGCCTTGACGTTTGCCGGAATACTGAGGTCCGAAAACATCCCGGTAAGCCTGGTGGCAACTATTGATCCTGCTCAAGCAAGTCCGAAGGTGCCGCTGAACGTCGAGCGTTACATCAACGTTTTCCTGTCCGACAGTGTATTGGGCGGCGGCGATGTGGTGGCGGAGCAGGGTTACCAGGGTCACTACGCAAGCTTCGATTTGAAGGAGCACGGGGAAGTCACCCACATCAACATCGACAAGATGGATTCCATCCACGAGCAATTGGTGACAGCCATTGCGCAGCTTGCAACGACGCCTTTGCCGGCCAAGGGAGAGGCGGTGCCGCTGCGCTACGTCGTTCCTTCCGATGCCCCGCTAGAACTGTGGGACAGCGGCACGCAGCAACTCGCCCGTTCGGGTGATACCTTGCAGAGGCTTGCAGCACTTAATGCTGTACCGCTGTGGTCACTTACCCAGGCCAATCAGTATTCGGACAGCGCACCGCTGTCAGTTGGCCAGCGCGTCCTGGTTCCGCGCCGTCTTGCTCCACCTGTCGCAACATCAGCAGCGTCGCGAGGGAAACGGTAGCTTGGAGCGGCGTCAGGTGCGCGGCAGAAACGGAATAAGCATCGGAACGCGACGGCAATACGATCCATAAGCATCCGCACCGAGTTCCTCCGTGAGGAATCCCTCCTCCATGCGGGCCTTCAAAAACATCCCGAGCGAGATCAGCACCGCACCCAGCATCGCGGTCACTGTTCCGACCGCGATGCCCGTCACCAGCATTCCGGCGATAAGCCCCGTATAGATCGGGTGGCGCACCAGCCCGTACGGGCCGGTGTCGATGACCTGATGGCCTTCCTTGTGCGTGATCGCGTTCGACCAGAACCGCCCGAGGTGAATTCTCCCCCACCACGTGAATGAGATCCCCGCAAGGACAAGGCACGCGAGCACGTAGATGCCAAGGTTGCCAAACTGCCAGAGCGGCTTTTCCCCCAGGACCTTGCCAGTCAATGGCAAGAAAAGAATGGCCCCTGCGAGAATGGGGAAGCGGTACTTGAGCGACTCCCAGGTCATCACGTGTTTCTTCGTTTGACCGGACCAGAACGACGCCAAAACCCAACTGGTGACCCACAAAATCCAGATGAGGGCGAGCAACTGCGTGGGCCAGGTAGTGGTCCAGCCACTCAAGGCGAAAGCCAGCCATTGACCAGGGTCGTTCAGCATGTCGCGGACCATTAGTAAGCGATTGGATCAACCGCCAAACCGGCGCTCGATGTGAAGCGATCGAGCGCGACCACTCGGCGTTGAGTCCCAGTCAGCCTGATTGTGGCCGGCATCGAGCAGATGCGCAATGGTTTCCCGCAACACAGGTTCGACGGGACCCGGCGCATAGCCCAGCTCGCGTTGCGCTTTTTCGATCGACAATGCCCCCGCCCGCAATGCGATCCGAACGCCTTCGGCCGTGCCGGACGGAGGCCGGCGCGTCACGTGATCGGCGATCAACTCCAGCGTTGCAGTGACCATTTCGGCGACCTTGCCGTTCACTTGAATGCACCGGACGCGACGGCCGCTGATATCAGCCATGAGTTCGAGAACCCGTCTTAGCGGCATGCTTTCGCCACCGAGAACATAGCGATGTCCAGCGTGTCCGCGCTCCATGGCAAAGATCAGCCCTTCGGCAGCGTCGCGCACATCGACGAGGTTCACGACAAAATCAAGATGCAAATGAAGACGTCGGTTGAGAAAATACCGGAGCATCGCCGTCGGCGGGGTAACGTTGTGGTCATAAGGCCCGACGGGCATGGTGGGACAGCCGATAACCACCGGGTATCCGGATGCGGCCGCCTGCATAGCGAACCGGTCGGCGAGCATTTTCGAGCGCGTATATGGACCCGGCATATCGTCCGGCAGGAACGCATCGTCAGCGACAGGAACCATCGATGGCGAGGCACGGAACAGAATGGATTCCGTCGAGCAGTGCAGGACGCGCTTTATGCCGCGTTTGCGCGCCGTCCCAATGACGATCTCGGTGCCACCGTAATTGACGGTGTGAAAATCAGCTTTCCGCGGCAGCCACATCCCCGGCAGGCCGGCCAGGTGATAGACCTCGTCGACCCCGTCCATCGCGCGGTCAACCAGATCCCGATCAAGCACCGATCCCCTGACATACTGAACCCGCGGCAACGCGCGAGGGGGTGGTTGAAGATCGAGCACCCTCACCTGCCGACCTCGCGCTATCAGCGCCGAGACGAGGTGCTTTCCGATGAATCCACTGCCGCCCGTGACCAGTATGTGCTTCATGCTGCCGATGAACTCAAGCTGAACTGTTTGAGATCAAGATGCAGCGCCTTGCGGACGCACTTGGATGATGATGGCGAGATCGCGCCGAAAGCCCAGCGCGATAAACAGCTTCGCCATGACAAACATTGGTCCGAGCAACAGGTGGGTCGGGTTGTCGACCAGCGCCGGCTGCCGTCGCTCGAACACGCGATGCCCAACAATCTGCGATGCGACCCCAACGACAATCAGGATGGCCGTAAGCGACCACATGCCAGCAGTCGTCGCATGGCCAACGATCTCGGCAGCGACTGAGAGCAACACGATTGCGGCCCCAAGGATCGCGGCTCCGAGCGCGAAGTCGAGCAGGAACCAGTAGATGAGCACCGGTACGACAGCGATGGTCGCCGCGCTGGTTTGGAACCCGAATACGGTGATGGACCACAGGCTGAGCGGAAGAACAGCGGCCAGGAACAGGAACGCGATGCCGAAGACATGCATCGCGCAATTCCAGGGGTCACGATGGTACTCGACGTAATCCGCAAGCTGCCGCCGAAAATATGAACTCATGCGGTGCTATCCCCCTGCTGTCGGCAGCCGCGGCTAGACGGGTCAACCAAAAAACCGGTGCACCTGCTTCGATGCCCATCAGAGACTCAACGGTAGTTAAACTTGGGAATCATCATCAAGTCAAAGCGCGGGCGCGGCACGTTTCACAGTCCATCGAGCGCGCGAAGGCACTGCCAACGTTGACAAATCATGCAGTAATTCAGGCGACTAACATGATACAGGGTCTCGGGAACCGCCACGCGTTGCGATAATTTTTCCCGCAGGTGTTGCCGTTCAGCAAGCAATCATGATCGTTTCGTGAGTACACGCTCTACCCGCGACGCTGAGCACCAGCGCAATCGCTCCGACGAGAATGAGGCTGACGGCCCAAACTCCGCGATCAGGGAGAGGATCGGGATGGAGCCATAAGGAGCGCACGCCGCTGGGCGCCTTACTCCGACAATATCTGCGCCTGCCGCCAGGCCGCCGGCGGCGTCCCTACCGTTCTGCGAAACGCCCGATTGAACGCGGCCTCGGAATCGTAGCCCACTGCCTCTGCCACGCGCGCGATCGGGTCGCGCCCCGAAGCCAGCAGACCCGCCGCGAGTTGCATGCGCCAGCGCGTCAGGTACTGCATCGGCGGTTGCCCGATCAGATGGGTGAAGCGCTGTGCAAGCGTCGACCGCGACAGCCCCACCATCCTCGCGAGCTCATCCAATGTCCAGTCAGCCGCGGGCTTGCCATGCAGGAGGTTCAGCGCCTGACCGACGTGTCGATCGCCCAGGCCGGCAAGCCAGCCGGTCTGTTCGGGACCAAGTGCTTCGATATGGCATCTGATCGCCTCGACAAACAGCAGCTCGCCCAGTCGGGCCAGCACGCCCTCGCTGCCCGTCCGGCGCCGTTCCGATTCGGCCCTTGCAGCACTGATCAAATGAGCAAGGCCCGAATTCTCGCGGTATGAACTCCTGCGCAGATGCAGCACCGCGGGCAGCGCTTCCACCAGCGGATTGAAAGGACGCGTGTCGCAGCCGAGAAATCCGCACAGGATGCGCGCGTCGGCGGGTCCGTTCTCACCCAGGCGCATCATGAGGGGAAGCTGACCGGCCCTCGCCTGACCGTAGACGCTCAGATCAGGGATCGACCGCATGCCCGGAGCGCTGGAAAGGACATGCGCTGAGCCCTGCGGAAAGGCGATGATATCGCCCGCCTCGAGCCGTACGGATGGCGCATCGATCAGCCCGCCCCAGCAGCAGCCATCGATCACGACGTGATACTCGATGACGTGCTGAGCCCCCGGCAAGACGGCTGAAGCGCAGGAAGCCGATGTCGGCGCCTCGGCCACCCAGGGGGCGCGGACGTCCAGATGGAAGAACATCGCGCTACTGAGCCGTACGGCGCGCAGCACATCAGACAGAGCATCCGCGCCCATAGTCCCAGCTCCAGTCGGACGCTCGATCATGCTTCTCGGACGAACTGCAAAAAATAGAAAGAATTCAGACGCCTAGTCAAGCCATCCGGCAGTCTGGTCATTTGCCGCACCCCCGCAAGGACCTATGTCCCCATCGCGCCAAAGGAGGCAGCAATGAACATAATGGTCAGAGAATTAAACGAGCAGAAGCTGGAAGTATTTGTTACACGGATACTGGACGATCTCGGCGCCGCCATGATTGCACCGCTGGTCCGCATCGGTGACGAACTCGGGCTGTACAACGCGCTCGCTGAGACGGGGCCGGTGACGCCGCAAGAACTGGCGCGCCGTACCGGAACGGTCGAGCGCCTTGTGCGCGAATGGCTCAGCGCCCACGCCGCCGCCGGCTATCTGGACTATGACGCCACGACCAAGCGCTTTGCCATGAATCCCGAGCAGGCCATGGTCTTCGGAAATCCGGAAAGTCCGGTCTACATGCTGGGCTCGTTCGAGGTTTGCCAGGCGGTGATGCTTGACCAACCCAAGGTGAGCAAGGCTTTCCGCAACGGCGGCGCCGCCGGCTATCACGAACGATGCAATTGCCTGTTCAGCGGAATGTCGCGCTTCTTCGGCGTGAGCTACAAAGCCCATCTCGTGCAGGAATGGCTTCCCGCATTGGACGGTGTGATCGAAAAGCTCAATAACGGTGCGCGGGTCGCCGATATCGGCTGCGGCCATGGCATCTCCACCATTCTCATGGCGAAAGCCTTCGAAAGATCCAGATTTGTCGGGGTCGACAACCACGAAGATTCCATCGCCTGCGCCCGCGACGCGGCGAAACGCGACGGCGTAGCAGCCAGGACGGAATTTGATGTCGCCACAGCCAAGAACTTTGTGGGCAGCAACTTCGACCTGATCTGTTGCTTCGATGCGCTGCACGACCTTGGCGACCCCGTCGGGGCGGCGAGCCGGATTCTGGAGGCTCTCGCCCCCGACGGCACATTCATGGCGGTGGAGCCACGCGCAGGAGACAGGCTGGAGGACAATATCAATCCGATCGGCCGGCTCTATTATGCCGGCTCCACCATGATCTGTACGCCGGTTTCGCTGGCGCAGGAGGTCGGGCTCGCCCTTGGCGGGCAAGCGGGACCGGCCCGGTTGGAGGCGGTTCTGCGCGAAGCCGGATTTGGCCGCATCCGGATCGCAGCCGAGACGCCCTTCAATATCGTTCTCGAAGCGCGGCGATAAGACGTGGGCGAACGTGCTGTAAACTTCTTGAGCTGCCGGGAGCAGTTGCTCACCGGCACGGATACCTGGTCATGACGCAGGCATTACGAGCAAAACAAAGTAATCGAGAGCCTGGCCAAGCCGGCTGGATCCTCGACTATTGGGTCGCCTCTTTGATCGCAGCGGTGGAGCGCGCCATACGTCATCGACGCGCGAAGCGTCGCGCCAGGATGCAGGCCGGCAACCCGATCTCCGCACCATCTGCGCGTAACGTTGCGGGCGCGAGCGGCGATTCTAATTTGTAATCTTGTACCCCGTCGCCTTCACGATCGGCTGCCAGAACGCGGTGTTGGCGGCGAGTTGCTGGGTCAGGCCGTCGGGGGTCGAGCCAACCGGGATCAGCCCGATCGCCAAAAGCTTCTCCTTGACCTCGGCCTTGGCAAGCGCGGCGGCGGCCGCATCGCTCAGCTTTTTCGCAAAATCCGACGAAGCGCCGGCCGGCAGCCACATGCCGTACCAGGCGTCCGCCACCAGATCGATGCCGTTCTCCTTCAGGGTCGGCGCATCAGGCAAGAACGGCGAACGCTGTGCGCTGCCGACTGCCAGAATCCTGACGTTTCCCGCGCGATGCTGCGGGATGGCGTCGGTCAAAGTTGAAATCGCGAACGGCATATGGCCGCCGACGAGGTCGTTGATAATAGGCGCGCTGCCGCGATAGGCCACACGCGTCAGCTTGATGCCCAGCGCCTGCTCGAGCCGCGATCCGCTAAAATGCGGAATGGTGCCGTTGCTGGGCACGCCGAACGTGGCCTGGTCCGGATTGGCTTTCAGCCAGGCGACGAATTGCTTGAAGTCCTTGACCTCGGCCGGGACGGCTTTGCCGACGAACACACAAAATTCGAAGCGCACGAGTTGGCTGACCGGAACGAAATCCTTCGCGGCGTCGAAACTCGGCGTCGTCTCGACCATCGGCAGCAGATACATCGTCGGCCCCGTGGTGACGAGGATGGTGGTGCCGTCAGGATTGGCGCCCTTCACCGCCTTGATGCCGATCAGCCCGTCACCGCCGGTGCGGTTTTCGACGATGATGTTGCGGTCGAGCAAGGGAGCGATGTGCTGCGCCAGCAGCCGGCAAAGTGCGTCGCCGCCGCCGCCGGCCGCAAAGGGAAAGATGATCTTGGTCAGCGGGCCCGACTGCGCCAGCGCCTGCCCCGTCCATGCGGCCAGTGAACATGCGGCGCTTCCAGCCAGAAAATCTCGGCGTTTCATCTTATCCTCCCCGAACACTTTATTATTGTTCATCAGCCCACAGCGCTGAGGCGCTCCCGCCTCAGGCCAGCACCGTTTCGACTACGGTCATAATTCCGATCGCGACAGTGGCAAGACCCACGGCCCCCTGCAGGCCGCGATTGGCCCAGGTGAGCGAGCGGGCGGAGACCGCAAGCGGCACCGCAATCGCCGTCGACAGCGCGCCCATGCCAATCATCGAGCCGACGCCGAACAGTGCGACGTAACCGAGGCCGAGCGCAGGACTGGAGGCCTGCGAAACCGCCAGCACCAGCAGCGCGGCAGAGCCCGCCATGCCGTGCATCAGGCCGACCAGCAGAGTACGCCAGCGGAAGCCATGATCATGCGCGTGCGCAGTGCGGGCATGCGGGCTGGTTTCGCCGGCATGGCTGTGGGCATGGAAATGCACCGTGCCGTCGCCATGGCCGTGCTGGTGAAAATGCACGCGGTCGCGCCACAGCCGCCACAGCACATGGGCGCCGAGGCCGACCAGCATCAGGCCGACGGCGGTCTCGATCGGGCGGGCAACGCTCTCGGGAATCGCGCGGCCGAGCAGGATGGCGGCGCCAGCAAAGATGAATAAAGTGAGCGTGTGGCCGAGCCCCCAGGTCAGCCCGTGCTTGACGATATCGGCCACATGGCTGCGGCGCGCGGCGATACTGGATACGGCGGCGACATGATCGGCCTCCAGCGCATGCTGCATGCCCAGCAAAAACCCCAGCCCGAGAATTCCGAACATACGCCCCCTACCCGCTGTATCAGTCGAAGTTCAAGATGAACTTCCGATTTTTGTTTTGAAGCGTTTTCTTCACGCGAACCGGTGCCCACCCACGGATCAAGTCCGAGGGCATGCTTCGCTTGAAAACGCCATGAAATACCAGTTGGAAGCGTTTGTCAGGTCAAGACTTCCTCGAACAGGCTTTTCATCGATGCCCAGGAGCGGCGGTCAGCCTGTTCGTTGTAGAGCGCGGAGCGCATCATCGAGCCGTCGGCGGCCGGGTTGGTGAAACCGTGCAGCGTGTTGCCGTAGGCGATGACCTGCCAGTCCTTGACCCCGCCGGTTCGCATCTCGTTCTCGAAATCGGCGACCTGTTCCGACGGCGCCAGGGGATCGTCCACGCCAGTGCAGACCAGCACGCTGGCCTTCACCAGTCCCGGTTGCGCCGGCATTTTGGTCGCCAGCACGCCGTGGAAACTGATCACCGCCTTCAGGTCGGCGCCCTCGCGCGCCAGCTCCAGCACTACCGACCCGCCAAAACAGAACCCGATCGCCGCCAGCCTGCCGGCATCGACCTGCGGCAGCGCGGCGAGCGCAGCCAGCGCGGCACGGCCGCGGGCGCGGAGTTTTTCCGGCTCGGCGCGAAGCTCTCCGACCAGGGTCGCGACTTCCTGCAGGTTGGACGCCTGCCGCCGATCGCCGAACATGTCGGCGGCCAGCGCGACATAGCCGAGACCGGCGAGCCGGCGCGCACGCTCCATCGCGAATTCGCCGAGTCCCAGTCCTTCGTGAAACACCAGTACGCCTGGCCGCTTCCCGGCACTCCTTTCATCGAGTGCGAGATAGCCGTGCAAATTGACCTCGCCACAGCGGTAATCGACATCGCGCACCTGCATGAAATTGCATGATCCTTCAAATGACAAGGAGCCGGAACTTCACATCTGTCTTGAGATCGCACAACCGGAATCGGAAAAGCCTCGCCGTTGCGGTCATCGCATCACGTCGGTTTGACACGCGCGGAAGCGGCCGCACCGGAACGATCGTCCGCACGAACACTTAGCATGGCGCAACCTGCAATGGAGTCCACCAATGACAAAATCCGGAATTTTCGCGGCCGCCGCGATCCTTGCGTCCGCGCTCGCCGCGCCTGCGATGGCGCAGGAAGTCATCTCCAATCCCGGCTATTGCGCGCAATTTTATCCCAACGCCAATTGCCAGAACAAAGGACCGGGAAGCCCCTACTACAGCGGCAGCTACCAGCGTCAGGCCTATCAGGACCGCACCTGGCGTGGCAGCTATAACCGCTGGGACGATAACAGCGGCTTCTGGCCGGGCGATGTCGCGGCCGGCGTAGTCGGCGGCGCGGTCGGCACGGCGGCTGCCATCGCCACCTCTCCGATCGGCGGCGAAGCCTATGCCCGCCGCAACGGTTTTGTCTGTATCCCCGGCACCTGGTTCCGTGGTGAGGACGGCCGCAGGCATCGCTGCCAGTAGGGGCTGTGCGAATCGAATGCGGAAAAGGCGGCTGGAAGGCCGCTTTTTCCATGCGGGAGCGATGAAAGCGGTTCTTGAGGTTCTGGCCCTTTGCGACCAAGTCTGATATTCGAGCCGCCGAAGATCGGACCAGGTGGCGGGATACTTCACCCCTCGCCGATCACTTCAATTCGCCGGTTTAGCTCAGCGGTAGAGCAGCGGTTTTGTAAACCGAAGGTCGGGAGTTCAATCCTCTCAACCGGCACCACTTCAAAAGGCGTCAGTCGGACCAAACCCGTTCGACCGAGCCAGGACCCGTTCAGGCCTCCACCATTGCCGGGAATTCCACGGGAAGTTGTTGAGGGAACACCATCTCTGCCGATTTCCCAAACTCTGCCGATTGCCCAAGGCTCCGCGTTGAATAGGGATCGAGCGACGCCTTCCGTTTGCTTACTCGCTTGACACGTAGCTGCAACCCGAACGCCCCGAGAATCGTCAGGACAGTCGTAAATTCGGGCGAACGATCGCCCATGAACGAACGGTAGAGACGTGTTCGGCCAATCTGTATCCGTCGCGCGAACTCAGCAACATTCTCCTGGGCTCGGATGATCTCACCAAAGGTAGAACAAATGGCACGAAGATTGGATGTTGCAAGGGCAGGATTCAAGAGCTCGGCAACTCCCGCCGGAGTGCTGTAACGTAGATGGCCATGCACTGGCTGTTGAGAACCATATCTCTCGAGCGTGGATGCGGACGGTTGCACTGTAACCAGCCTCAGGCGCAGTGCCGTAATCACCTTCGTCACTGTGGAAAGCCGCGGCCCCCTCTCCGATACAAAAGCCCCGTAGAGGTGTGCCCGCTCTATTCCTGATGCGATAGCGATCGTCGTGACATTTTGGGCCCGGACTGCTTCACCGAGAGCCAGGCAAACCTGACGGCTATCGGTGGTTTGAAACGCCTGATTCAAGAATTTTTCAAGCTGAGCCGTACTGGCGTATTGAGAGCGACGCGCCGTCTTGGCCATCTGGTGCCATCCCAGTCTGCACTCACCGGCGAATCAGAAACAGCCCCTCAAGAGGCCGAAAAACCTCTGGCCGGGCATGGCCAGAGGTTTCGGAGGTATTTCTGAAGATGCTGGTGCGCTTCTCCATGAGAGGCCGCCAACCTATTCGGCGGCTACGCCTGATTATAATACATGAGTTACTCATGTTATTACAATAGGTATTTTGGCGATATAAGCGTGTTCGGCGGAGGGGCCTTCGCTAGTTTTGCATCGGCGTGCGGGCACAGAGGTTTTCCCTGACGCTTAACGAAGGATGCGCGTTCAGGCTGCGGGCGGAACGGGTGCATACGGCAATGGCCAAATCCCGGCGCGCTGAGCAGTCAGCGCCCGATCGCCAGCGGGCGGTTTTTATCCCCCGTTTGAGCTCCAATTGCCGTCGCCAACGGACTTCGAGGGGATCGTGTTGAAAGCTTGTAACGAGGTACCCTGCGTATAGAAAATGAAAGGCCCAGTGCATCCAAGAGAGTCAGGGCGGTGCTGAACCGAGGTACGCGAGGATAAACAAAGGCTCTATAGAATGTTTCGCGGCATCTGATTGTCTTTTTCGATAAGCCGGCGATGTTATCTTGCGTCCGCAATATCTCCGCGAACACTCCGATGACAGGACGCGCTTCCGAGCTGTTGAGCGCTGCAGTAAGTTTGCGCGCCATTCCTTCGCCAGGCGAAGTCTTCTCAAGAATGCTTCGCTCGGATGTCGAAACGTCAGCTATTGGCTTCCCGTAGACTTGCCCCTTAGCTGTCACAGCAAGGCGAAATCCCAACACTTCGAGCACTCTTATCATCGTCTCCAGCCCTGTTCCCTGCCGGCGACGAAAGGCGCGAAAAAGCGTAGTGCGGTTCACTTTCGCGAGCTGAGAAAATTCCGTGATGCTCGATTGCCTCGATATTTCGTCATCGATCGCCCGACAAATAGTGCGCAAATTGTTTGTGGCGAATGCGTTCTGTAACAGACCGAGGTTGCTCAACGCCTGACCTTTTTAGAATTGGGTGGAGTTCGAGAACGGTGTGCTGCCTCGGCAGCTCGCCAAAAAAAGAGACCCCCGGCGGTGAAAACTGCCGGGGGTCATTGCGATAGTTCAGTTCAGGATCAGAAGTTGCGCTGAACGCGAACGTTGAGCGAAACGGCGTCCTGATCCTTATATTCGTACCCTGCGGTCGGCTTCGTTCCACCGAGTTGCGTGGAAGACAGAACCTTGGCGCCGGTGAACTTCTGGTCGAGGTGGAACCACATGGCTTCCGCCGAGAACGTCAGGTTCTTGACGGGGGTCCAACGGGTGATCAAACCGAGCTGCGAGACGTTGAAGTCGGGGTTGCAGCTGAAGTCGGGGGTTGTCACACCAGGGTTCTGGGCGGCGTAACCTGCACAATAGAGCGCCGTGGCGTTCCCGTTGTAACGGACAGCCGAATAGCTGCCGAACAGGCTGGACGACCAGTAGGGATCCCAGTTGTGGTTGAACGCACCACGGATACCGTAAGCCGTTGTCAGTTCAAACTGACCGCCGTTCCCATAGATCGCATCCGTGTTGGAGCCAAAACCGATGCTCTGGTGAGCGCCGGCACGGCCCGTGCCGCCGAACATCGCGAACTGCGGCGCGGTGTTGAGCACGTTCTTCGTGTTACCCACGGCGTAGGAGACATCAACCTTGATGTCGTCGCCGGGGCCAGTGGGCAAGTTCTTGATCTGCAACGCAGCCATCACCGAGCCGCCCCACTTGGAATCAGGATGTCCAGAGGTTTCGTTGGTCGGAGTATAGTAGGTCCCGTTGACCTCATGGAGCGCACCCGACAACTGGAAGAGACCCCAAGCCTGATCGACGCGGATATTGCCGACAATGTCCGGACTACGCGCACCAGCGTAGCCGTTCGTCAGAGCACCACTCGCACCAACCGCACCGCCAATCGTGGGTCCAGTAACAAGACCAGTGGTTGAACTGAGAGCGAAAGCGCCAACCGGATTGATGTAACCGTTGACCGTACGGCCGTAGTACGGATCGTCCAGGCCGATGGTGGCGGACACGCCGTTGCCGAACTGCGCGGTGTACTGGATGTTGTTCGTGCCGACGACGTCGTCATGGCCGCCAAGCAGGAACGAGGAGTTGTTGCCCGGATAACCATGCCAGGGCGATGCATAGGCCGAAGCAGACTTACCGAAGGTGAACCCAGCGAACTGGATGAACACCAAATCCACGCCAAGAGTCTGCGTGCCAGCCACACCCGGACCTTCGCCGGTAGACGAGTTCAAATTAAAGTTGGCCTGACCGAAGGTGCGAACGACGCCATACTCTGTGGCAGTGCGCGTATCTACGCTGAGCGCCAAACGCGAACGGGCAGCATAGTAATCGCGCACGCGATTCTGCTGGCCGAGGTTGCCGTTCCACGCTGGCTGATCGAAGATGCCGCCGTTGAACGTCGTATCGACGCGCAGATAACCACCCAGCTTGATGCAAGTGTCGGTGCCCGGGATGTAGTAGAAACCCGCGCCGTACAGGGAGCAGATCTTCACGTACTCGACCGCTTTGGCCTTGACGGGAAGATCGGCAGCCTGCGCTCCGCTCACGGCGATGAGACCCGCCGCTGAGCCGAGAATAAGGCCCTTGATCATATTCATGTTAAACCTCCAAGTTGCTCTGCTAGGACAAGGACCGGACCTGTGGCTGTTCCCCCAGGAAAAGATCCGCCCTCGCCTTTTGAAAACCGCTCAGTCGTTTCGCGTCTTCGGACACACCCGCATGAACGCGAGGGACTTAAGCGAACCACTTAAACGGAACGATCCAGGACCCCCCTGACCGCCTCAGGAACTATGCATGCGCAACTTACTTAAGCAAAATACATTATGAACTCAGCTATCTCTATCCTGCGCGACTGTGTCGTACCAGCAACACCGACCCGCTCGCAAAATCGTGTTCAGAGGCGCGTTGAAAAAGGCGCGCAATCGGATGATTTTGTTAGTAAATCAGGTAAGCTGCTTCGTGGTGGAATCGAGATGAAACAAGCCATAGGACGGGAACTTCGCCAGGGACCGGACTCGGTGGGCCGCGCCAAACGCGGAGCGTCGAATGAGTCCGAAGCGAAGAATCAGGACGTCGCCCGGCAACTTGCCTGGGAGATCGCCGCCATCAACGTGCACCTCGAGGAGATTCGCTATTTCTGGGCAAGAACCCTCGGCATCAGCGGCCCGCAATGGATGATCCTGATGGCTTTGGCCGATCTAGACCAGGGCGAAGGCGTCCCGGTGAAGGTCGTGTCCAAGATGCTCCACGTGGACCCTTCATTCGTAACGACTCAGTCGAAAATGCTTGAGAAGAAGGGCTTCATGCGCCGAAAGACGTCGGAGGAAGACGCCAGAATCGTGCAGATGTCCCTGACCGACAAGACTTATAAGCTCATCGCAGGCTTGGCTTCCGAGCAGGAGGCTCTCAACAACTTCATCTTTGCGGAATTCAGCGACCGCGAGCTCAGCGAACTCACAGGCAAGCTCGCGGCGCTCAAGAAACGCCTCGAAAAGGCGAGCCTTAAGGTGACAATGGGCATATGAGTTTTGCGGCGGCGGGCTCTAGGCCGATGTTGATTCGAGGCGATCGGCGACCCAGTCAAAGATAAACTCGTTGGCGAGCGTGGGGTTGTCGCGATGCCCATGCGCGGCAGCCGTTTCAGAGCTCTCGAAAATTTTCAGGGAAACGTCGGGATGCTCGGCCTTGGACCGTTCGAACAGTTCGATCACGTAGTTACTTTCGAGCCAGCCCTGCTCGCCCATGGTGATCAAAAGCGGGCAGTGGATTTTTCGCCCGAGCCAGCCGCCTTCATTTCCGGAGCAGCTCAGCGGGAGGCGTTTCATCAAGAATGCGCGCTCATGCATGTCCCAGATCCCGCCGTCACAAACCGCGGCGGCGAAACGATTGTCGAGAGCAACGCCACGCGCCACAAAGGATGACTCTGAACCGTCGCCGAGAATCGCAATCCTGTGTTCGTCGATATCGTCCCTTGTCGTGAGATAGTCCATTACGTGGCCTACCGACGCTTCGAGATCGGGACGGGCAACGACTTCATCGAATTTGGCGCCGGTGCCAGATCCAAGCAGATCTACCGCCAGCAGCGACATTCCCCGATCGCGGGCATACCGTGCCGCCTTGAAAAGATATTCTTCCTTCCGATGTCCGGGGTCGCCCATGCACACGACGACAGGCGCTCGACCAGAAGCGGCGGGAGCAGGCAAAAAATAGCCTTGCAGCGCATGGCCGTTCAGCCAGGGAATCTCGACGACTTCGCCGGCGGGGATCAAATGTGCGATGTAGCGGTGGGCGCAGGCTCGCATGGTTCGGAGCACATGCTCCCGTTTCTTGTCGGCAGCGTCTAACTCGAACGTTGACGCCAGATAGTAGTTGATGGCGCGAAGCCAGTTACTCCGTGCCGTCGGCAGATGACCGCGCGTGAAGGCGGCATTGGCGCGCTCATTGTTGAGATGGGCCATTTTCAGCCATTCCCGATACCAGGAAGCGCCGCCATCCTTCGGATCTATCCGGCTTGCGGCAAGGAAGCATTCGGAGATCATCGAACCGCCTTCCTGCGCCGCGCCAAGCAGCCTCATGAATTCAATCGAGAACTCTTCGCTATCAGGCCATTGAACCCAGCCCCCCGGGCCATAGTGGACTTTCATATCGGAAAACAACCAGACCAGATCATTTGAGAAAATTAGCTATATTGCATAAGTATAACTATTAGCTATGGACGAGCTCCATGCCAAGGCCCTGCAAATACGGGTCGCGCGGTAGGGTTACTCCACCGCAGGCGGCTCCGATGAATGAGCAGGCCGATATCTGGAAGCTCCGGAATGGTATGGCACCCACCCGCGATGCGCGAAAAGAGCTTCTCGGCCCATACTAGCGGCTACGCTTGCTGATTTTTCGTGCTACTTGCCTGTAAAGACTGCAGTTATCCGTAGTTTTACGGTACCCGTAGTTTTACGGTACAAAACCAACAACCGACCAACCGCCGCCGCGCCCATCTCTCTCTTCGGAGCCGGAACCACCCCTCCTCTTCCACGTTTTTCTCGCATGAGAATTCGCGAAGAAAACTGCAACATGGTTTTGTTGGCTGTGGTCACCT
The DNA here is from genome assembly GCF_036924515.1 of Bradyrhizobium sp. AZCC 1610. Lineage (NCBI taxonomy): Bacteria > Pseudomonadati > Pseudomonadota > Alphaproteobacteria > Hyphomicrobiales > Nitrobacteraceae > Bradyrhizobium > Bradyrhizobium sp. AZCC 1610. Next base: position 4,054,119 of record NZ_JAZHRR010000001.1, read on the forward strand.
CTATCAGCGTGGCCATTGCAGGCGGCGCCACTCTGCTGGGAGTTGGCGACAGCAAGCCGGTCCGGTTCGCCGAGCAGGCGCCCTCACCCGACAAGCGGATCATCAACGTCGGCGACCAGCCGCCGGTGCGCGTGATCGGCGCGCCGTTCGTCCCGAATACGAATCCCCGCGAGCGCTAACATCGCTTTCACGAGACCAGCGTGAACCCGGTCCACGCCTGACGGTCATGTGCACGCTGCCGGTCAGGACTGTCACCGTTTTGTCACCTTGCGCGCGAAAGCGCGGCAGTTATCCCCAGTTAGCTCCCCACCCGCTTGATTCCACAAAAGCCGTTTGATGGAGTGACTTGGGCCGAGGTGTTTCATGAAATGGATGAGGGAACGCGATCTCCTGATCGCGCAGACGATGGCGTTCGTTCAATCGGTGACCGGCAAGGCGCCGGAGGCCGAGAAGACCGTCACTGCGTCGGTTGCCCTGCTCTCCGTCGAGACATCCGGAACCATCCACGCGGCCGCGGCCCTTCCCGACATTGAGTCGCTGCTGGCGGAGACGCCGCCCGCTACCCAGGCGCCAAGAGACACATCAAGAGACGTATCAAGAGAAGAAATGCCGCGGGAGACATCGAGGCCGGCTCCACTTGCGCGTCTTGACCTGCGGGAGGATTTCCAATCCGAGATCAGGGCGCGGGTCGCCAATTTCCGCGCCCATCAGGAGCGGTTCAGCCGCGAGCGCGAGGCCTATTGCAGCGCGACCATGGCGAAGGTCCACGCTTCTCTCAGGGAAGGCGAGCAGCCGACGCGGCCGGTGAAGTAGACCCAGGACGAAAACCGCACCAGAGCCGAATTTAGAGCCAGGCGCAGACCAGCGCCATGTTGGCCGCGCAGGCGACCAGCAGGCAGACGGTCAGCGTGAGTTGGACACGCTCACAGGAGGTCTGGAGGCTCGTTCTCATGGCCGGAAACATCCGGCGATTCTGGCGATCGAGTCTCGGGGATTCTTTTTTCGGGAATTTACGGCTCGTTAAAGACTCAGAGACTCCACGAAAATGGGCCGAAACGAGCCAATTTGCTCCCGAAACAACCTGTGTAATGGCGACATGGCAGCCAAGCCTGCAACCCCGGCCCCCGCTTCCGCGTTGAACGTTTTTACCGGAGCTACCAATGCCCTACGCGCTGTTCTCAAACGATGCCAAGCTGAGCAAGGCCTATCCCACCGCAGCCGATGTCTGGAAGATCGCTCAGAAGAGCGGGCTCGTGGTCGATGTCATCGCCGGACAGGACAACACCGGCCCCCGCCCGGTGCTGGACCATGACTACGAGATCAAGCCATGCCAGCTCGAGCCGCATGAAGACCCCGCCCAAAACAAGGCCGAGGCCGAGCGCGAAGCGCAGACGGAGTTGCAGCTGGCGTCGTAAGGGCACGCAAGCGACTGCTCTCGGCAGATGGGTCCCGTTCGCCGGGGACGACATCCGAGGCGGTAAATCTGTTTTACGGCGTCGCCGAGACCAGCGATGCCTGTTCCGCAGCCAGAGTGACACAGGCCTTGCGCCGCTGCAGTCCCCTGATCGCGCCGGTTACCTTGCGCACCTTGCCGGCCCCGCACGAGGGATCCTGCACGAAGGCGATTTCATAGGGAGCAAGGATAAGCGGTTCGGATTTCAGGACAGTTTGAGCAAAGCACGGAAACGCCGCTGCGGAAAAGATCAGCCCTAACGCAAAAGCACGCATGTTCGTTGTCCCACCAGCCGGCCGGAACCATAATATCGGATCGTGACGAAAAGTTGCATGCAGCGCGAAATTTTTTTGCGCCCGCCAAAAAAGACCGGCACACGTTCGCCTCGACGCGCCCTAAACAAAACGGCCGGCGTGAAGCCGGCCTTTGCCCCAAAAACAAAAAGGCCGGCGTGAAGCCGGCCTTTGCGCGTGTCGATACCAATGCCGGTATCAGTATTTGCCAGCAGCCGGGCCACCCCAGCCGAACCGGTAGTTCACGCCGACCTTGGCGGTGTGTTCGTCGTCGCGGAAGCTGCGGCCGGCGATATCGGCGGGTCCCGTCGTGAAAGTGGTGTCGCCGAAATTGTAATACTGGTACTCGGCCTTGGCCGACCAGTTCGGGGCGAACATGTATTCGAGGCCTCCGCCGACGGTGTAGCCGTCCTTGTGGCTGCCGTTGGTGGTGAAGGCCGCCGGCACGCCGGCCACCGAGACCCCGAGATTGTTGCCGTCGCGCCAGGCGTAACCGCCCTTGGCGTAGAGCAGCGCCGGACCCCAGGTGTAGCCGAGCCGACCGGTCACCGAGCCGATCTGGTCGGTATTGGAGGTTACGAGGGTGCCGCCCGGAAACAGGACGCCGTCATTGTTGGAGCTGGGCAGCCAGCTATACTGGGCTTCGGCACCCAGCACCCAGTTCGGTGCGAATTGGTAGTCGAAGCCGCCCTGCACGCCGCCAAGGAAACGGACGTCGCTGCCCTGCAGGGAGTCGTTGCCTGCAAAGGCGCCGCCGGCATGGCCGCCGATATAGAACCCGGTCCAGTTATAGACGACCTGAGGCGCGGTATAGGCAGGCGCCTTGGTATAGGGCCGCGGCGGCATGTCAGCCGCGAAAGCTGGAGCCGCCATGGCGGCCAGCGCGGCTGCGCCGAGCAGTATCTTTATCATCTTACTTCCCCGTTACGGACGTTGCGGATACCAAGCCAAACAACGTGACTTCATTTAGGTTGCTTTGCGGCAAGTGCCCGCGACCCGATGGCGCGCCACTGTGACGGCACAGCAACAAAGCGTTTTAGTTCCCTCGCACGTAAGGCTGTTTCCTCCGTTAAGGAGATGGCTTCCCGCTTAGTTGATGGTCCGGGATGACTAAGGCAAGGTTCAACCCTCGCCGAAAAGTGATCCGAATTCGTTCACGGTTCCGTCTCGGGAACACCGCAAATACAGCCCCGTCGGCGAGGCTTCACGGCCCGCCGGCGGGCGTCAAGAGCGAGCCACTTCGATGACGGCGCCTTCTGCGCTCTCAGCAGACGCGCGCGAAATTAGCGCGTCATTTTCTCCAGTTCCGCGAATGGCGCGTACGCCACCCCCGCACAGGGCTCGACGGCGTTTTCGATGATGCGGTCGAGGCGGCCGTCGACGAAGAGGATGGCGCGTTCGCGCGGCTCGCGGTAGCCGCCGTCGGGCTCGCGCGGGCTGAACCGGAGACAGGCGACATAGCGCTGCCGCCCGCCAACGACGCGCTCGACCGGCTCGGCCATGACGGCGTCGCGCACGCCGACGGGATTGTTGAGATAGGTTTTCAGAAACGCCAGCACTTCGGTGCGGTGATTCCTGGGAAATGGCTGGCTGGAGACGCCGCGATCGTCAGTAAAAGTGATCGGCTTGCCTTCATCGCTGGCGGCGCAGGCCGCAAGCATGACCGGAAGCAACATCGTCGCCGCAATTTTGAACGAACGCCCCAAGCGAACTCTTCCCCTCACCAAGAGCCGTCTCTTAGACCGCCTCGCGATGGAATGGAATTCGCAACTCGGTTATCCCTGCATATCGCTCTCGAAAAGTTGAGACGCGCCAGCCCACGGCCATTAGCAAAGCAAATGGCGCGTGGGCTGGTCTGTCATTCGCAGGCGCGGGGGCAATGGGGACGAAAACGCGCGCCGGCGAATCAGAGCTAGCTGCGTTTCGCGGCCGGCTTCACATGCTTGACCGCGGCGTGCGGTTTCGCGTGTGTCTTGTGCGGGCCGATGTGCTTGTGATCGCGCCCCATCCGCGCATTGGCCTTCAATGCTTTCGTTTTATCCTGCTCCGCCTTGATGGCGGGCGCCTGCGCAGTCTTGTTCACCGGCGCCTGTGTGGTCTTGCCCGGCGTACCGGCAAATGCAGGCGCGGCGAGAACGGAAACGGCAACGAGCGCTGCGGAAATGGTCTTGAGCATGGTTGTCTCCTTCTCCATGGGACCCGCGGGCATTTCCGGTCGAACGGCCGGGCTCGCCGATCATGCAGGCAATGCTAGCGGCGGCGCACTGAACCCCTCCTGAATCACACTTTCGGATTCCGTTCATCTGAATGACATCTTCGTCATGTCCGTTGAGGACGGACCGGTGATGAAAATTGGCGAAATCAAGGGTAGCGGCGCGGGAATGTTCACGGCCGGCGGGGGTTCAAATCAACGGGCTTCGGTGTAGGATTGCCGAACCGGCCATCAGGAGAGATGCATGAATAGATTTGTGATCAGGCTTTTGACTCTTGCAATGTTGTCGCTCACGCTCGCGGCAGCCCCTGTCGTTAGCGTGGTCTACGCAGCACCCGACAACGATCCGCCGCCGCCGCCGAAGAAGAAGAAATCCAGCGAAGCCCGTCCCGGCACCGAGCAAACCGCATTCGCCGACGGCTATCGCGCTGCCTACGCTGCGATCTACGAGCGCCACGACTACGCCTCGGCGATCACGCAGCTCAAGGCGCTCGGCCGTGACGACTCAGCTGCCGTCGCCAACCTGATCGGCTACTCCCATCGCAAGCTCGGCGACTACAAGGTCTCGCAGATCTGGTACGAGCGCGCGCTCAAGGCCGATCCGAACCACGTCAAGACCTGGCAGTATTATGGCCTGTGGCAGGTCGAACAGGGCAACCGCGACCAGGCGCAGTATCACCTGAACCGGATCGCTCAACTCACCGGCACGACAAGCGAGGAATATCGCTCGCTCGCCGCCGCGCTGGAAAAGCCGCCGGGCACCGGGTTGGTTTACTAAAGGGTAGTCTCCTCGCGTTATTGCGAAGAACAACCGGCGCAGCGCCAAAGCCTGCGCCGGTTTTTTGTTGTCACTTCATCACCTGCTCGACCTCCGAGCGGAACGCCTGACGCGCGCCGTCCCGCGAATAGAACATGTGGCCGCCGGGATAGACGACGAGCTTCACCCGGTCCGCACTCGCATAGGCCGGCAACTGGTCGAGAAGGATCTTGGAAGCGAAATACGGCGTGGCGAGATCGAACAGCCCGTGGCCGACCAGCAGTTTCATTTTCGGATCGAGCGCGAGAATCTCGCGAAGCTGTGAAATCGACTCGGCCGGCCCGCGGCCGAAATCCCACGACTTGTTCACGCTGTTGCTGAGCAAATGGTACGAGCCATCCGGCCGCCAATTGAGTTTGCGCGTGGCGAGGTCGACCGCTGCACTTGTCAGCGGCGCCATCAAGGGATCGCCGGACGGATCGCCGAAACGTGCGTAGTTCGAATCCGGATAGGGATCGAAGCCCGACACCGAGGCGTCGTAGCGCCCGGTCACCCGGCCGTTGCGCCGGTCGAACTCGCGGCGAAATTCGCCAACCTCGAAGCGCCCGGCAAGCCTGCGGCTCACCGCCTGATCGATCCCGGTGAGCGCAGCCACCTTGTCCGTGAGCCGCGCGGTTGCCTCCTTGTCGGCCTGCCCCTTGAGGAGATCGACGATGAATTCGCCTTGCGCGTAACGCTCGACGTCGGCGAGATCGGCGCGCGTCACCCGCCCCTTGGTCTCGCCCCTGGCTTCACGCGCCACTGCCGTCATGCTCGGCAGGCTGTACATATATTGCAGCAGGCTTGAGCCGGAAAAGTCGCGGAAGTCGAGTAACGGCGACACCAGGATCAGCCCGCGCACTCCTATACCCTGCTGGGTTTGCAGATTGCGGACGATTTTCGGCCCGCGAATGCCGCCATAGCTCTCGCCGGCGACGAATTTCGGCGACAGCAAACGGTCGTATTTTTCCAGCCAGCGCCGGATCACGAGCGCGATCGAATTAACGTCGCCATCGACCGAAAAGAACCGCTTACGCACGTCCTCGCCGGAGGCGACGAAGCGGCTGTAGCCGGTGCCGACGGGATCGATGAAGACGAGATCGGTGAAGTCGAGCCAGGTCTCGGCGTTGGGCAGCAGATCAGGCGTCGCGGACGACACGGCGCCCTCACTGGTGATTGATATGCGCCAAGGGCCGGCGTCGCCGAACTGCAGCCAGGCCGAGGCCGCGCCGGGGCCGCCATTGAACAGAAACGTCACTGGCCTGTTGGTGCGATCGGTGCCGTCGAGTTGATAGGAGGTGTAGGCGATATCGGCCTGCGGCTCGCCCTTGTCGTCGAACAGCCGGATCGAGCCTGCGGTGGCGGTGAAGTTGAGCGTGCGCCCGGGCAGCGTCAGCGTTTGACTGGTGGTGGAATCCGGCGGCAGCCGATGTTGTTCGGCTGCCGACGGCGGCGTCGCGGCGGTGCCCCGCCCTGCTCCACCCTTCTGGCCCGACGGCGACGGTGACGGCGTGGCCGCGGCAGGCTGCTGCGAGGTTGGCGAACTGGCCTCCTCGGCGCGCGCACCACTCACCCAACATACGACCAGAAGCGTGGCCGCAAAGCGCATGGGGCGCGTCGCCGTGAAATGAAAAGCCATGCCGTTTGCTCCCTGCGCGCGCCCCGCGATCCAGCCGCGCGCCCTGCGGATTCTACCGTAAGACTGCGACAATGGGGCCGTGGTGCACAACAAGGAGAAATCCTTCCGAAAATCACAATCCCGACAGCATCACGTGAGAAAGCGGTCGGCACGTCCAATGGTTGTCCCCGTCGACCGTTAGGTGCTATCGGTCGGTTCTGCCGGCGTACCGGCCAAGTATCTTTCAAGTATCTTTCGAGTATTTTTGATCCGTCCATGAAACCATTTTGGCGCTGGCGCGACTAACGAACCTGCGCTTTTCAATGGGGTCCTAAAAATGAAACGTACGATTGCTCTCTGTCTCGGCCTGCTGGCGCTGGCTTCTCCGGCGGCCGCAGCTTCGCCGGTCGCGGTGGTCGAAGACATCAAGGGCAAGGTCACCGGCGCAGAATTCATGGACTATGTGACGCCCAAAGCGGTCATCAAGATCGGCGACGGCGGCTCCGTCATTCTCAGCTACCTGAAGTCATGCCGGCGCGAGACGATCAGCGGTGCCGGCACCGTCGTCGTCGGCACCGAGCAGAGCGCCGTTCACCTCGCCGAGGTCAAGGCCGAGACGACGAATTGCGATCCCAACCAGGCAAACGCGACGACGCGGGAGACCAGTGGCGTCGCCGCTACCGTGCTGCGCAGCGTCGACAACAGCAAATCGGCTTCCTTGCCGCAGCCGCAGCTCACCCTTTACGGCGCATCGCCGCTGGTGGAGGCCAAGGGCCGCGGCAAGCTGATCATTCGGCGCCTCGACGTGCCGGGCGAGCGTCAGGAGATCAATCTGGGCGGCACCCAGCTCAAGGGGCGCTTCCTCGATTTCGCCAGCGAGAACGTCGCCCTGGTTCCCGGCGGCCTCTACGCCGCTTCGTTCAAATCATCGCAGATCGTGTTCCGGGTGGATGCGCAGGCCAAACCCGGCGTAACGCCGATCGTCGGCCGGTTGCTGCGGATGGAATAGGCGTGACGGGCCATCCCGCTTGAGAATCAGGCGCAGCGCGCGCAACAGGATGGTGGTTGCCGCCATCGCGCTGGTCTGCGCGGCGGCTTCGGTTTCTCCGGCGGCCAGACCGGTCCGTGGGCTGTCCCTCGACATCCTCACCGCGTTGCGCTGGGAGGTATTCGGCCGCAGCAAGGATCCGGCCGCTTCGCCGGCGGTCGTCGTCGCGATCGACGAGGAAAGCCTGCGCACCGTCCCTTTCAAGGACGCGCCGATGCTGACCTGGACCGGCGAGATCGGCCGCGTGCTGTCAGCGACGCTCGAAGGCGGCGCCAAGGTCGCCGGCTTCGACGTGGTGATTCCGAACTCGCTCGAACAGTCCGAGATACCGTTTGGGGACGGCATGCTGGGCGAAAAGGTCCGCGGTTTCGACCGCGACTTTTTGCGTGCGCTTGCCGGCGCGTCCGCCAAGGGCAAGGTGGTGCTGGGCCAAGTTCTGGGCGACCGCTCGATCATGCCATCATCAGGACAGCGGATCGCGGTACGCCAGCAGCAGAATATCCGGCCGCTCAACGACCATACCGACAGCGACGACATCGTGCGCCGACTGCCGCTGAGCTTTGACATCAACGGCGCGAAAATGCCGACCATGGCGGTCGAGCTGGCGGCGCGGGCGCTGGGGACCGCGCCTCAATTCGACGAGCGCGGAAGGATGAAGCTTGCGGGATACCTGGTTCCGGGCCGGGTGCCGAACACGATGACGCTGAATTTCGAAGGCGGCGCCGACGACATCCCCACCTTCTCGTTTGCCGACCTGCGCGCCTGCGCCGTCAAGGACGACAAGGATTATTTCCGGCGCTGGTTCGACGGCAAGGTCGTCATCTTCGGTACCGTTCTCGATATTGAAGATCGCCGAATGACATCCAAGCGATTTGCGACCGGCATCGAAGGGGCGCGTTCGCCGCGCTGTGCGGCCGAGAGCATGCCGGTCACCGCAAAATCCAGGACCAGCACGATCGCCGGCGTCTATATCCACGCCACCGCGGTCAACAATCTGATCGCGCGCAACGCCACGATCGAAGTCGGACCGTTGCTGCGGTTGCTGATCGCGGCCCTGATTGCCACGCTTGCCGCGACTGCCGCCTGGCTGTTCAGGCCCGTCGTCGCAGCCCTTGCCTGGACGGTCATGATCGTGCTCGGCATTGCCGCCGCCACGATTGCCTTCAACTTCGCGCTGGCGCTGCCGATCGCCGAGCCGTTCCTGGCGAGCCTTTTGGCGCTCGCGGCCACGATCGGCTTCCGCTTCGTCGTCGCCGACAAGGACCGCCGCCTGCTGCAGAAAAGCTTTGCGCTCTACCTTGCCCCGCACGTCATCAACCGCATGCTGTCGTCGAACAAATTGCCGGAACTCGGCGGCGAAACCCGCAACGTGACGGTGTTCTTCTCCGACATCGAGGGATTTTCGCTGATCGCGGAAAAGATGTCGCCCGACAGCCTGATGGAGCTGATGAACGAGTATCTTTCGGCGATGACCGACGTCATCGAGCGTCACGGCGGATATGTCGACAAATATATCGGCGACTCCATCGTGGCGGTGTTCGGCGCGCCGGCCGACGATCCCGATCATGCCGCCAATGCGGCGCGCGCCGCGCTGGATTGCTGCACGCAACTGGCCGAACTCAACGCCTCCTCCGCCCTCTTCCAGGAATACAAGCTGGCGCAGCGGATCGGCATCAATTCCGGCGAGGCGCTGGTCGGAAATTTCGGATCGCGGCGGCGCTTCAACTACTCCGTGATGAGCGATGCCGTGAACCTGGCATCGCGGCTGGAGGGCGCCAACAAATTCTACGGCACCACCGTGATCGCTTCCGAAACCACCGTAGCCCTTACCGGCGAGGCCTTCGCCTGGCGCGAGCTCGACGCTATCAGGGTCAAGGGGCGAACCCAGGCACTGAAAATCTACCAATTGCTGGCGCTGTCGGCCGGGCTGACCGCCGCGCAGGAGACATTGATCGCCAATTATGCCGACGGGCTAGCGCAGTGGCGGGCCCGCGAATTCGAGCGCGCCGCGCAGTATTTCGGCCGTTCGGCCGACATCGACCGGCCAGCGTCGTTGTTTGCCGCGCGGGCCCGGGAATTGGCCCAAAACCCGCCGGGCGAGGACTGGGACCCGATCCGGACGTTGCAGGAAAAATGACGCTCCGATGACCAGCGGTTTACGTTACCGGCGCGAAAGGCCGGTTCGGCCATCTCGACAAGCCCCGGTAAGGTGTATAGACGAGCGCGGCGCAATCCGGCGCCACCCAATCCTGGCGTTACCCAAGAGTTCGTCGTCCGATGGCCACCCCCAAGCGATACGACCGGATTGCCTTTGTCGCGAGTGCTGGCACCGAGGCGCAGGCTGCGCTGGCGCAGCTCGTCAAGCTCTACGGCAGTCACGATGCCGACGACGCCGACGTCGTGGTGGCGCTCGGCGGCGACGGATTGATGCTGCAGACGCTGCATCGGCATATGCGCTCAGGCAAGCCGATCTACGGCATGCATCGCGGCACCGTCGGCTTCCTGATGAACGAGTTCACCACGCATGACCTGCATACGCGGCTGGCGGCGGCGCGGGAATCCCTGATCAATCCGCTCTTGATGCGCGCGACCGACGTGCACGGCGTAGTGCATCTGCATCACGCCATCAACGAAGTCGCGCTGTTTCGCCAAACCAACCAGGCCGCGCATCTGCGCATCCTGATCGACGAGCACGAGCGGATGGCGGAATTGATCGCCGACGGCATTCTGGTGGCGACGCCGGCCGGCTCCACCGCCTATAATCTCTCGGCACAGGGACCGATCCTGCCGATCAACGCCGCGCTGTTGGCGCTGACGCCGATCAGCGCGTTCCGCCCGCGCCGCTGGCGCGGCGCCCTGCTCCCGAACTCCGCTTTCGTGGTGATCGAGGTGCTGGAGGGCGAAAAGCGTCCGGTCGCGGCCGCCGCCGACCATGACGACGTGCGTGATGTCCGCCGCGTCGAGGTGCTGTCCGACAAGACGATCTCGATGCGGATGCTGTTCGACCCCGGTCACAGTCTCGAGGAACGCATCCTGCGCGAGCAGTTCGGATACTGACGCCCGCCCGGTGACCACCCGGTGATCTTGAACCGGGTTCCTAGCCGGAAAAAAGTGACGCCATAGCTATCCGCACGAGCCCGCCAGGCCGGCTTCGCAACCATTCCTTAACGAGCGCCGCGATATGGTTAACACCAGTATACCGTTTTGCTTGGCCGGGCCGGACCATGTATCGCATCGACTTCAACAAGCTGCGATTTCTGATTTGCGACGACAATCCGCACATGCGCCGCATCTTGCGGACGCTGCTGCATTCGTTCGGCGCGCGCGAGGCGTATGAGGCCGAGGACGGCGCCACTGCGCTGGAAATGTACAGCCACTACGTGCCCGATATCGTCATCACCGACTGGTCGATGCCGATCTTCGACGGTCTCGAGCTGGCGCAGATGATCCGTCAGCCGGAATCGAAGGGCAATCCCTACGCGCCGATCATCATGCTGACCGGGCATTCGGAGAAACGCCGCGTGACCGTCGCACGCGATGCCGGCGTCACCGAATTTTTGGCGAAGCCAATTTCGGCCAAGGGCCTCTACCAGCGCATTCTCAATGTCGTCGCCAACCCGCGCCCCTTCATCAAGACCAAGACCTATTTCGGCCCCGACCGCCGGCGCAATACCAACAACGCTTATATCGGCCCCGAGCGCCGCGTTGGTGGCGAGGTGGAAGTCATGCAACAGCCGTCGCTGCTCGACAAGGCGCGTTCGGCCGTCTAGCGCCGGCCTGGAGAGACCATCATGACGAAACAAAAGCCCGGGACGATACAGGTCAAGTCGTTTGGCGATCACCACGTGATCACGCAGCCCAATCCCCTGCGCAAGGTATTGCTGCGCGTTCCCGAATCCGACCTCGACGATCCCGTCGGGCGCGCGGAAAAGGCGCTCGCTGGACTGTCCGGCGAGTTCAAGAACTGGATGACGATCGAGGTCGACCGGCTCTCGGCGGCGCATGCGGCCGTTCTCCGCAACGGCTTCACCACCGACAACCGCGAAGAGCTGTTTCGCGCCGCCCATGACATCAAGGGCGACGCCGCCACGTTCGGCTTTCCGTCCGCGGGAGCTGCCGCAGAAAGCCTTTGCCGCATCATCGAACACGCGCCCGACCTCGATCTGGTCCCGCCGGACCTGATCACCCACCACATCAACGCCATTCAGGCAATCGTGCGCGAACGCACCAAGCTCGACACCGCCACGATGGCCAGCGCGCTCAGCAAGCAGCTCCGCGGGGTCGCGGACGAATTCCTGCTCAAGGTCAACCGCGACCGCCCCGAACATCTCGAAGCGATCCTGGCGCCGAGCATCGTTCCGGCGGAGTAAGCTTCGCCGCTCTCTCGTTGTCGTCCCTGCGAACGCAGGGACCCATAACCACAGTTGTTCGTGGTTGAGCGAAAGCCGCCGACCAGCATTTTTCAATGGATAAGCCGTGGCGTATGGGTCCCTGCGTTCGCATGCGTTCGCAGGGACGACAGCCGATGTGTTGCAACGGCCGCTTACGCCGCGATCAGATCGCGCTCGGGCGGCACGTGCGCTTCGTCGGCGACCAGTTCCTCGCAGAACATGCGGGCTTCTTCGCGCGCGGACTCGGTCGCGAAGCGCCGGAGCAGGATCAACAGCGGCTCGGCGGCCTTGCGGTCGGTCGCGCAATGGGTCAGCACGCGCTCGACCATGCGGCGGCGCAGTCTCGCCGCTCCGCCGATCGTATCGACATAGCCGGTTTCATGGCTGACCTCGAGCGCCACACGAAACGCCGCGAAGGTCGATTCGGGAAGGCCTGCGCGGATCAAGAGCGCCTGCAGACTGGCGCCGCCGCGGTCGTGCAGCAGCGCCGTCACGCGGGCCGGCGGCAGATCGGCCAGTTCGGCGAGCGCGGAATCGAACAGCTCGATATTGCCCGACAGCAACGCGCGCAGAATCAGACCTGCGGTCAATTGCCCGGTGGCGCGCAGGTGCCGAACCAGGCCCTGCATGTCCTCGCCGCGCGAACGCGCCGCGATGTTCACGGCCGAGCGCTCGCGCGCTTCGCTCGCAAGCCGCCCTGCCCGGTCGGCGCTCAGCCAGTTACGCGCGACGACGAACTGCGCCAGCGTATCGGAGAGCTTGGCGACCAGCGCGACGCGCGTGGCGGCGGGAAGACCTTCGAGCACCAGCATCGATTCCCTGATAGCGGCGAGATGGCCGTGACGTTCGACGATGCGGTCCCAGGAAAACGGCGCCAGCTCGGCGTAGGCGTTTTCGATCAGTTCGAGCGCTGCGGCCGCCGAGCCGACTTCGGCAATCGCGGCGGAGACCGAGGGCGGCAGGTTGATGCGGCGCGCAATGGCGCATTGCATGTCGCTGTTGCCGGTCGCGACGATGTCGACGAGGTCTGCATCGATCAGAAGCGGTGAATGTTCGAGCACCGGCAGCGCGATCGAGGGCTGGTCGAGCGAGAGCGCCTGTACGATCGCAGCCGGCGCGTCCGAGCTGCGCGAAAATACTTCCGCCATGGCCTGGCGGACCAGCGGCGATGGATCGTCGAGCAGCATCAGCAGCGCGCCCTCGGCGGCGATGCGATCGTCCTCGGTGAGATCTGAAATCAACCAGGCCCGCGCCAAAGCCCGCGTCGCCTCTGCCCGCTCGCCTGCCGGAGCGGTACGAATCCAACTGATGAACTGCCGAACGATCATGGTCCTGGCTACGCAACGTGAGACGACACCGTGACGCGGTGCCACTATTAGAAAAAATAAACCATGACGCTTAACAAAGGGTTCACCATAAACGGCTGGTTTTATTGACGTTTTGTTAACGGTGCGAAGCCGGACTCTCTACTCCTCATCCTGAGGAGCGCGGAACGCGCGTCTCGAATGAAGGCCCGGATGGGGCCACATGGTTCGAGACGGCTAACGTGCCTCCTCACCGTGAGGGTCAGCGGCCGAACATGCCGCTGCAATGCTAGTCACACGCTTTATTTGAAGGTTCGAAATCCTGTCGGGCGTCCAGGTGCCTTGCGGAACCGGTAGTGCTCTGGAAACTTCCGCTTTCGGGGCGAAGCGCACATGGGTTGATCTGCTGTCGGCTCAACCCGGTTGCGACACCCCCCTTCCCGCACTCATCGGGTGAAATGACTTCCGTTGTTGGCGCCGCAATAGCAACGGCCTAACCTCGCAGGCATCCAGCGTATCAAGGAAGGACACTGTGGTGATGTCGCGCTCGCTGAAAACAGGCAATCTTACCGGGTCTGTACTTGTGGTCATGGACCCTAACTATGGAGAACGGCTCCGGCAGATGTGGCAGTCCGGAAGGCCTGCGTGGATTGCGATGAGTCCAATAAACGAGCCGACGGTTCGTTCGTTGTGGACCTCTCATCCGGACACCGATTACTTGACCGGGATTACCGCGTTCAACTTTGATCCTGATGCGCTTCCGGAGAACAGCTTCTTAAACTATCTGGGTACAATCGACCTTCATCATGGTCCCTACTCAAGCGAGACCTCCTACACGGCTCTCGAGGTGATTGGAGCGCGACTAGCAATCGATGTGCGGGAGGCTCTGGGTGAACTAGGGTTCGATGAATTCGTCGAACACCCGGATGGGTTCAGCGCCCGACGCAGCACGGAAGAAGCCGCGAAGGTGCGCGGTTAGCCTGAAGTTTTCGGTCGGAATACGCGAAAGGTGAATCTCTTGAGTCACTTGAGGCGCAATTCGCTTTCGAAAAGTGTCCATGTGATTGGCCACGCCGATGTTCACAAATCATCGAACTTGTGATTCGATTCGGATCTCGGCCGCGGCGAGCTACGTGTCCAGTAGCGAAAAAGGCGATCATCGAGAAACGAGAGTCGGATCAGGCGATTGCTCGCCTCGCCAGCGCAAACTTCGGGTTAGCCTGCCATCGATTTTGCTCGCCCTTTCCGACGAAGTGATCGGATAGTGGGCCATGTCCGTTCATGGCACATCGCGAAATTTTGCTGCAACGCAAAGCTCGGTCGCTGTCGGGTAAGGCGGACATAGACCAAACCGCATTCCATTCAATTTGGCTGAGGCTACCGGCTAGCTGCTAAACGTGCCGCTGCGGTCGCTGAAGAGATCGAGCCGGCCAGGTGCGCGGACTTCGGGCTTGTGTCCCGACAATACAGTGCTCGCTGAGGCAACTGAGGTTACTGACGCAACCGAGGTTGTTGGCGCAACCGAGGTCAGCGACGAATTACTGCCCCACAATTCCTGCACCGCCGGCGAGATCGGCTGCGTGCGTTCGCCGGCCTGGAATAGCGAGCGGAAGATCGGCTCCGATGACGCAGCGGCAGTCTGCGACGTTGCCGCAACCGGCGTCACCGCGCGCTGATCCGGGAAGCTCGAGAGATAGGCGGCGTTGTCGATCGCCGTCGTCGCCGGCGCGGCGCTCGCGACGTTGATGCGCCTCGGCAGATCGCCGCCGACAGCCGCCATCGCCGTGCGCGTCACCGGCGAGTTGGCGGCGGCCGCGTAGCGCGTGCTCAGTACCGAATAGACCTGCGAGACGCTGCGTGCCTGCCCCGAGCGATCATAGAAGATCGACTGGTTGGCCGCCGCCGCGTTCGGAAACATCCGCGCGGCGGACACATTCGGATTGTCCTCGGCGTTCTGGATCAGCTTGCCGGCGCCGCCGACGCCCATGAAATGCGCCATATAGAGTTCGGCGTCGGTCGGGCGGCGGCCGATCTTGCCGGTCAATTTGAAACTGTTGGACTGGGTCAGCACCGCCGCCATCGACGAGGCGGCATCCGGATCGTTGCGCAGCTTCATGATCGCCGCGCGCGCATCGGGATCGCTGACTGAATAGCTGCCGGATGGATTTCGGGTGATGGCGTCGGCATATTTGCCGTAGCCGAGATGGGCGCCCGCTTCCTTCACGGTGCCGAGCCAGGTCTGGTCGATGAATTGAAACAGCCCGCGCGCCGACGAGGTAGCGGCGGCCGCCTTCGGGTTGAAATTCGATTCCATCTTCGCGGTGGCGAGCAGATATTCGAAGCTGGCGCCGGTGGTCGAGGCAGCCTGCCTGATCGAACCCGCGATCTTCACGCGCGTGGGATCGACACCTGCCGCAGCCATGGCGCTTGTTGTGTCGACCGACATGTTTCTGGTGCCCCGCTCCTCGCGAAACGACCGCGCGGCCTCTCAAGGCCCTGGCAATCAGCGCCTATCCGGGTCGAGACTGCCGCAATTATGGTTAATGGTGAGTTAAAATGCCGCACTTCCAGCATGAAACAGGATGAACATTTCGGTCGTTCGACCGACTGATATATGATGACGACATTTTGGTCGGCTCGCAAACGAGGAGAAATCCGGGAACCGCAACCGTCACCACGGACAGCGCATGGGGCTTTCGTTCCCAGAGAGGATCAAGACATGACAGAGCATGCACTCCACTCTTCTTCCGCAAAGAGCATAACCGGCGGCTTGATGGCCGTGCTGTACGGCACGCTCACTTACGTGCTGTTCCTCGGTACATTTCTCTATGCGATAGCCTTTGTGGCCAACTTGCCGGTCCCGAAGACCATTGACAGCGGCCCCTCCGGACCACTCGTTCCCTCACTGCTCATCAACGTTCTCCTGCTTGGCGTGTTTGCAATCCAGCACAGCGTGATGGCGCGTCCCGCGTTCAAGCGCTGGTGGACAAGAATCGTACTGCCATCGGTCGAGCGTACGACCTACGTGCTGCTTGCCAGCCTCGCATTGCTCCTGCTCTACTGGCAATGGCGGCCGATGACAGGCATCATCTGGTCGGCGAGCGATCCGGTTGCGGCAATTGTCCTTCAGACGATTTCCTGGATCGGCTGGACGGTGGTGCTCGCCAGCACCTTCATGATCAACCATTTCGAGCTGTTCGGCTTGCGTCAGGTGCTGGCGCGTCTTCTCGGGCGCGAGTTGCCTCCGGCCGAGTTCAAAACGCAGATGCTTTACAAGGTCGTTCGGCATCCGCTCTATCTCGGCTTCTTGCTTGCGTTCTGGGCGACGCCGACGATGACGGTCGGTCATCTGGTGTTCGCCATCGCCACCACCGGCTACATCCTGATCGGCATATGGCTGGAGGAGCGCGACCTGATCGCGCTGTTCGGCGACCAGTACCGGCGCTACCGGCAGCAGGTATCCATGCTGATTCCGCTGCCACGACATAAGGCGAAGGTGGGGTGACATGCATTCGGTTGTTTCATGGTGCCCGGCTGCGCCGGGCACTATTTCGACCGGATTTCATGTAGCGTCTTGGCGTACTTTCATCGCATCACGAGGCACCATGGCGCGCGCGGCAGTGAAGAAGATTGAGACCAGCACCAGCTTGCTCGAAGCTGCCAAGAAGGTGTTGCGTCGCTCCGGCTATGCCGGACTGTCGACCCGTGAAGTCGCTGCAGAGGCGGCCATGCCCTTGAGCCAGATTCATTATCACTTCGGCTCCAAGCAGAACCTGGTCCTCCAGCTGTTCGAATATCTCAATGCCCAACTTCTGGACCGGCAGAACAGATTGTTCGGAGACCCATCCCTAAAACTGTCCGAGCAGTGGGACCGCGCCTGCGACTACCTGGATGAGGACATTGCCTCAGGCTACGTGCGGGTGCTGCAGGAGCTGATCGCCGTGAGCTGGCATGACGCGGAAGTAGCCAAGGTGATCCGCGCCGGCATCATGGGTTGGGTCGATCTGATCGTGGGCCTGGCCAAAGCCGCTGAACAGAAGATCGGCCCGCTCGGCCCCTTCTCGGCGGAGGAAGTCGGCGCGATCGCCGCCTGCAGCTTCATCGGAGGCGAAAGCCTGTTCCTGCTCGGCCTGGAAAAGAAGGGCTCGCCGATACGGGCGTCGCTTCGTCGCGTCGGCGACCTCATCCGGATTGCAGAAGGATCCTCACCAGACAAGAGGTGATGCCATGCGGGCAAAATTGCCTGATAGCGCAGGTTTCGTTACCCGCGGAGGCGTGAATCTCGCTTACGAAATCTATGGCGACGCGCCTGATACCATTCTGTTCATCCCACCCTGGAGCATCGTCCACTCCCGAATCTACAAGGCGCAGCTACCCTACTTCAGCGAGCGCTTCCGCTGCGTCACCTATGACGGCCGAGGCAATGGCAAATCCGATCGACCGGACGATGTTGCCGCCTACACGCTGGACAATTATCTGGCCGACGCCCTCGCCGTGATGGATGCGCTCGACGTCGGCCAGGCGATCCTGGTCGGGCTCTCGTTCGGCGGCCTGCTCGCCTCCGTTCTGGCGGCGCATCATCCCGAGCGCGTCAGGGCAGCGATCCTTGCCGGTACGGTCTCGACTATCGGACCTGCACATTACGAGAGGTTGGCCGCCTCGCACTTTTCGGCAAAGCACGAGAGTTACGAAGGCTGGGACAAGTTCAACCGAGATTACTGGCTGAAGAATTATCCCGACTTCGCGGAGTTCTTCATTCGCAACATCTGCAGCGAGCCGCATTCGACCAAGCAGATCGAGGATGGAATCGGCTGGGCCGCCGAGACCAGCGGGCCGACGCTGATCAAAACGGTGGAAGCACGCAGCATTCTTCCCGGGTTCGACGTCGGCGAGGAGATGTACCGCAAGATTCGCTGTCCGGTGCTGTTCATCCACGGCGACAACGATCAGATCCAGCCTTGCGAGCGCGCGGAGGCCGCGCACGCCGCGGTGAGCGGCTCGGAGTTCGTCACGATCATCGGCGGTGGCCATAACCCTCTCGGGCGGTACCCTGCAAAGGCGAACACCCTGATCAACGACTTTATCGATCGACGGCTGGGCATCATCGCACCCGCGCGTGCGCCTCTGCCACGCACGACACGCGAGAAGCGCGCCCTCTATCTTTCGTCTCCGATCGGTCTCGGCCATGGCCGCCGCGACATCGCTGTCGCGCGCGAGCTGCGAAAGCTCCATCCTGACCTGAAAGTGGACTGGCTGGCACAGGACCCCGTCACACGCCTGCTCGAATCCAACAACGAACATGTCCATCCGCTTAGCGCCCGCCTTGCCAGCGAAACGCGGCATATCGAGCTCGAAAGCGGCGAGCATGAGTTGCACTGCTTTCAGGCGCTACGCCGCATGGATGAAGTGCTGATCAAGAACTTCATGATCTTCCAGGACGCCGTCGAGCAAGGCGCCTACGACATCGTGATCGCGGACGAAGCCTGGGACATCGACCACTACTGGCACGAGCACCCCGAATTGAAGAAGGCAAAGCTCGCCTGGTTGACCGATTTCGTCGGCTACGTACCGATGCCGGCCGGCGGCGAACAAGAAGCGCTGCTGACGGCCGACTACAACGCGGAGATGATCGAGCACGTCGTGCAACACCCGGGCGTGCGCGATCGCTCGATTTTCGTCGGCACGCCCGAAGACATCGTGCCGCTGTCGTTCGGCGCAGATCTACCTCTGATGCGCGACTGGATACCGAAGCATTTCGATTTTGCCGGCTACGTTATCGGCGAGCATCCCCAGGGCTTCGGCAGCCGGGAATCGCTTCGCGAAAGGCTGGGTTACCGCGACGACGAGCGGATTTGCATTGTCACCGTCGGCGGCTCGGGCATCGGTGCGCACCTCATACGGCGTATCCTCCAGGCTTATCCCATCGTAAAGGCGAAGCTTCCGGAGCTGCGCATGGTCGTGGTCGCCGGCCCGCGCATCGATGCGGCGTCACTGGCAGCACCTGCGGGCGTCGAGGTACGGGCTTTCGTCGCCAATCTCGATCGCCATCTCGCAGCCTGCGATCTTGCCTTGGTGCAAGGCGGGCTCACCACCTGCATGGAACTTGCTGCCGCCGGCACGCCGTTCGTCTATTTTCCGCTGCGAAATCATTTTGAGCAGACCTTTCACGTCGCTCATCGCCTTCGCCGCTACGGCGCAGGCATTCAAAGGGATTTCGCCGCCTCCACGCCGGACATGATTGCCGATGCGATGATGCTGGCTTTATCGAGGTCGGGTAAGCCGAATCCAGTCGAGGCCGATGGGGCGAGACGTGCAGCGCGCATGATCGCCGAGCTGCTGGCATAGCCAAGCTTTCGGCCAGACAATCCCGAGCTATTCGCGGTAAACCGCCTTTGGATCGAACAGCTTGTCCGCATCGACGAATGACAATCGCGCACCACCATCGACCTTGCGGTAGAAGCAGGACCGCCGGCCGGTGTGACAGGCGGCGCCGATCTGCTCTACCCTGATCCAGACCGCGTCCTGGTCGCAATCCAGGCGCATCTCGACCACGCGCTGGGTCTGACCCGACGTCTCACCTTTTCGCCACAACGCATTGCGCGAACGGCTGAAGTACCAGGCCTCGCCGCTCGCGATCGTCTTGCGCAGCGCCTCGTCATTCATGTGCGCAACCATCAGCACGTCGCCGGTGGCGGCATCGGTCGCGACACAGGTCACGAGCCCGGACGCGTCGAATTTGGGCTGGAAATCCAGCCCTTCTTCGCGGTCATGGTCATGTTTTGAAGCGGACACGGCTGGCCTCGCAAACTTCAAGCGAGGTTACCGGCTCGGTCCTCGCGCCAGGGACAGGAAACGCTGCTGCTCCGCCGGATTGTCGCGGAACATGCCGGTGAACCGGCTGGTGAACGTCATCGCGCCATGCTTGGCGACACCGCGCACCGACATGCAGGTATGCTCCGCCTCGATCAGCACGGCAACGCCGCGAGGTTTCAAGACCTCGTCGATCGCGGCAGCGATCTGGGCCGTGAGGTGCTCCTGGGTCTGCAGGCGGCGGGCGAAGATATCGGTGAGCCGCGCCAGCTTCGACAATCCCACCACCCGCTCGACCGGCGTATAGGCGATATGCGCCCGGCCGTAGAACGGCATCATGTGGTGCTCGCATTGCGAGGTGAATTCGATATCGCGAACCAGAACGAAATCGTCATAGCCGGCGGTTTCGCCGAAGGTGCGGTCCAGAACCTCGGCCGGGCACTGGTGGTAGCCCTGATAGAGTTCGTCGAAGGCCTCGACCACCCGGCGCGGCGTATCCAGCAAGCCTTCGCGGCCGGGGTTTTCGCCGATATAGCTGAGCAACGTGTGCACGGCGTGTTCCGCCTCCGCGCGCGAGGGGCGCGGCAGGTCGGCGCGGACGGCGGCGGCCAGGAACTCGGCCGGGTCGAGCTCGGCCGGGCGGGTTTCCGGGGCCACATCGGGCGATTTCACTTCGGAAGGCTTCAAATCGGAAGGCTTGATTTCAGGAGCCTTGCCGGGGCGGAGGGATTTGATCAATGCGTCCATGTCTTCTCCGTTCGACCGGCCCACAAAGACCGGAGTGTCACCGGGCAGACGGGGCGGTATTGCCGCCGGGCGCCTGAGTCCCATCCA
The DNA here is from genome assembly GCF_036924515.1 of Bradyrhizobium sp. AZCC 1610. Lineage (NCBI taxonomy): Bacteria > Pseudomonadati > Pseudomonadota > Alphaproteobacteria > Hyphomicrobiales > Nitrobacteraceae > Bradyrhizobium > Bradyrhizobium sp. AZCC 1610. The sequence goes on from NZ_JAZHRR010000001.1 coordinate 4,074,878, forward strand.
CAAAACGCCGGCGGCCGAACTGGTTTCCATGTCGGGCCGCCTTCGGCAAACGGCCGGACTGTTTTTCCGCCGTTCCTGTCCATATATAGGACGATGAAACCCAGCCGCCAAGGGCGCTCGGACCGCCGCCCGGGACACCGAATCTCATGCTGAACGACATCTACAACAAGCGGATCATCGAACTGGCGGGCAATATCCCCCGCCTCGGCCGCCTCCCCGACCCCCACGCCAGCGCCACCGCCCACTCCAAGCTGTGCGGATCGACCGTCAAGGTCGATCTCAAGATGGATGGGCCCGTGGTCACCGACTTCGCCCACGACGTGAAGGCCTGCGCGCTCGGCCAAGCCTCCTCCTCGATCATGGCAAGCCATGTGGTCGGCTCGACGGCTGGCGAGTTACGTGAGTTGCGAGAAACCGTGCGCAAGATGTTGAAGGAAAACGGCGGTCCCCCACAAGGCAAGTGGGCCGACATCGCCCTGCTCGAACCGGTGCGCGACTACAAGGCCCGCCACGCCTCGACCATGCTGACGTTCGACGCCGTGGTCGACGCCATCGGCCAGATCGAGACCAGAGCGAAGCAGACGGCGTCGGCCTAAGGGGTAAGTCCTCGCCCAACGCAATACTGTCATGCCCGCGAAGGCGGGCATCCAGTACGCCGGGAATTCTCGATCGATCGCGGACGTCTCTGGAAATACTGGGCGCCCGGTCAAGCTGGGCGATGACACCGTCGGTGACGGGTAGAGCCTACTTCTGCTGCGGCTGGGCCGGCGCGGTGGCAGAGCCGGTCGGAGCCGCGGCGTCGGCGGTCTTGGTCGACCTGCCCGCCTGCGGTTGGGCGTCGCCCCCGACGGTGGAACTGACGAAGCGGTCCTGCGGCTTGGCAGGCTTCGCCTCGGCCATCGGCACCGTTGCATTGTCCTGCAGGAACACGTCGGCTACCGCATCGGTCGTAACCAGATTGGCCAGGCGCAATTCATCGCGCGATAATTTGTGCAGATCTTCCCACGGCGGGACGCTGAGCGCGAGCGACAGCAAGTCGCCGGTGCCGCCCATGTCGAAGGTGTATTTAGCAAGCCGGCCGATGTCGCGTTCCACGATCATCAGATCCTGCGCGGTGTAGCTCGCGGCCTTGGCGTCGTCGGCGCGATCGCCCATCCAGATCTGGTGGACGCGGACATGCGCGACAGGCGGCACGTAGCGCGTCTTGCCCGATAGCAGCAGGAACACGCACATCGACTCGCAATAGGCTTCCGGCGTCACGCTCGCGCGTTCGCCATGTGGCGTCTGCGTGCGTACGGTGGCGCCGACCGTGGTCAGTGCGCCGAGACTGCGGAACTTGCGGCCAAGCGCGATGGAATCGTTGACCGAGCCGCCGCTGGAATCCAGCACGATGGTCGCGCCGGCAAGCTGACGACCCTTGGCGAATTCGTCGAACTCCCTCGGACTATCCGATGTGACGATGCCGACGGCCGAGACCCAGCCCCTGCAATCCGGCTGGCACGCATTCCACTTGAAATGCATCGGCTGCTTGCGTGCTTCGAGGGTGCCGCCGGCGTGCGCCGAGTTGTCCAGCGTCGCGATCGCGCCCGGCAATGCGAGACAGAAGGCGGTGGCGCCGAGGAGCGCCCAGCCGCGAAATTTCAGCGACGTCACAAACCTCAATTTGGTTCCTTCCCCCAAGCCCCGTCCACGAATCGCGGCAATGGCTCCGGTTTTAGCGCAAGATGATGCTGTCATCGATCCGTATCAAAACGGTAACTGTGCTGTCCTGTGTCGTCCATAATACCTTCGCTTGCTGCGCCACTTCGCAGTGCGATAATTGTGAACTGTGGCGTAAATATCTACACCGCTTAAGTTCCTTGCTTGGGAACACCCGCAGAACTACGTACATAGTTCGGCATGGCGCCCGCAGATCGTTCATCGTCACTTCGAAAACAATGCACGGATTGTGCCAGCACGGCCCGTCGTCTGCCGCGAAATGCGGGACGCGCGCTGATCTGGATCTACCGGCACACGCTGTCGCTGCTGGTCGGCTACAACTGCCGGCATTTGCCGACATGTTCGGTGTATGGCGACGAAGCGATCGAACGCTTCGGCCTATGGGGCGGCGGCTGGATGACGCTGGCGCGGATCCTGCGCTGCCAACCTTGGGGCACGTCCGGCATCGACAACGTGCCGCTCACAACACCTCCGGGTGCGTGCTGGTATTTGCCGTGGCGCTACGGGCGCTGGCGCGGTGTCAACAGCTCGTGATTGCGACGGGTCGGATCCCTCCGCTTAGCGCCAGAAGAAAAAACCGCCCCTCGGCTGCGGCCAAAAATCCGGCTGCGGCCCTATATCTGCCGGCGGTCGCGGCCGTCGCGGACGCGGCGGTGGTGGCGGCGCCTCGGCCGACGCCGTGGCGTCGATAGCGGGCGATCCATCGTCTGGCAATCGCACCGACAGCAGCACATTCGTTTCTGGGGTGCGCCAGCGATAGCCGATACCGAAATCGAGCGGCTGCGCGCGGCGGAACAGAGCAGCATATGACTCCTGGTACCGGCCCGCGAATTCGTCGATCGGTCCGAGATAGCGGCCGAACGGGAACAAGCGCCATTTCTTCGTGCTGTAATAGGCAAGCGGGATTCCGGAATCGTCCTGGATGATGGTGGCGCTGTTGTTGAGCAGGAAGTCGCGCACCGTGGTGAAGTTGCCGGAATGCAGCAGATAGGAGGCGCTCTTGATCAGGCTGTTGCCGGGCGCGAGCGTCGCACAAAAATTCAGGAAACCGCTCGCCTTCACGCCGGAGTTGGAGAGATCGGTCGAGAAGTAGTACAGCGTCTTTTCCTGACCATCGCTGCCGCTGAAGATAATGCGCACGCCACGCACGGCGTTCGGTCCGGGATTTTCGCCCGCGAAATATGCCGCCCCCTTGTCGTCCAGCGAGATCGGACTGACACTCTTCACGGTCATGCCCGAGCGCGCCAGGAACACGTAGAGGATCGGCAGTGTGCCGCTGATCTGGCCCGCCTGCAGATCGGTCTTCATCTGCTTGGTGATGAAGAAGCTGAAGCTCAGGATCGAACCGAGCGAGCGCTCGACGTTGTAGAGCGCAGACGCGATGCCGCCGCGCGGCAATCTCGAGAGGTCAGGCACCGAACCCACCGGCTCGAGCGCGCTCAGCACGTAGGTCGAAGCCTTCGAATAGAATGCGTTCGCATAGAGAAAGTCCGGACCTGAGAACATGTAGAACATGGTCGGTCGCGGCGCCGCCAGGTTGGTATCCGCCCAGGCGCGGATCCGCGATATTTGGCGCTGCTCGAGTTTCTCGAACGCGGTGTCGAAAAATTTGGCGTGCCGTTGCCAGGCCGGATCCTTGGTGAGCGGCGCGAGCGGCGATTCCGCCGACGGCATCATGCCCGCCAAAAATTTCGCGGTGTCGTCGACCGTTACGGTTTGGGCATAGGCGGTAGCCCCGGCCGTCAGCAGCATGACAGCAGCAAGCATCGCCATTCTCAGGGAATGCAGCATGTTCATTCGTGGCCTGCTGCGGCCGCGGGGACTTGATTTTCCCGCTTGCGGAAGACGGCGTAAATCAACAGACCTGAAAACATGATCAGAAGACCAAGGAACGAGCGCAGCGGCTGTTCGGTCAGGAGATAGTACATCATGAAACCGGTCACGAGCAGGAAAACCACTGGGGTTACCGGGTATCCCCAGGCGCGGTAGGGCCGCGGCAGGTCGGGATGCGTAATCCGCAGCTTGATGACCCCGAGCACGGTAAAGAACGAACAGAACAGCAAAGAGAACTGGATGAATTCAAGCACCGCCTCGAAGCTGCGCGTAAACAGCATCAGGCTCGCGACCGTGAGCTGAAACAGAATGGCGTAAGGCGGCGCGCCGCCGGTTGATCGTCGGGCGAACGCCCGCAGCACCGGAAGGTCCTCACCCATCGTCATCATGACGCGCGGCCCGATCCACATCATCGCGCTGATCGAGGAGATCAGCCCGAAGCAGATCATCGCGCCGACGATGCGGCCGCCGAATTCGCCGAAGATGTAGCTGCCGGAAATCCGGGCGACGTCGAGCTGGCCGGCGAGCTTGTCGATCGGCGCGGTGTGCAGGAACACCGCGTTGAGGGCCACATACAGCACCAGCACGATCAGCGTTCCGATCAGCATCGCCCGCGGCACGTTGCGCTCCGGCAACCTCACCTCACCGATGATGTAGGTCGCCGCGTTCCAGCCCGAGAACGAATACATCACGAACACGAGGCTGATCGCGAACGGCGCGCTGACGATATGGGTGAAGTCGGAGGCCGATGGCGCGAACGACACCGGCTGTGGCGTGCCTATCACAAAGCCGCAGACCAGGAAGGCGACGATCAGCACCACCTTCAGGATGGTGGCGATCAGCTGAAAAGTCGAGGAGTGCCTGATGCCGGTGAGTTGCACCAGCGACACCAACCAGACCACGCCGACCGCGAGCACCATCGGTGGCGCATTGGGTACTACCGACTTGCCATACTCACCGAATGCCATGGCGGCCAGCGCGACGGGTGCGGCGAAGCCGACGGTTGCCGACACCCAGCCCGCCACAAAACCGAAGGCCGGGTGATAGGCCCGGCCGAGGAAGTTGTACTCGCCGCTCGAGCGCGGAAACATCGCGCCCAGTTCTGCGTAGGAAAACACCCCGCACAACGCGACGATGCCGCCAATGACCCACAGCAGCAGGATCGAAAAGCCGGAGGGGATGTCCTTGACCTGAAAGCCGAGGCTGGTGAAGACGCCGACGCCGACCATGTCGGCAACGACGATGGCAACCGCCACCAGGACCGAAACGGTGGAGCGTCCGCCGGAGAGCGAGCCGGGCCACGCCGGGCTTCGCGTTTCTGATGCCGCCATCTCGGACCCGTACCTTCAGCGCCGCAGCCAGCTGCATCGTGCAGGCTGCCGCGCCTCAATTCAAGCAATGTTAACAATGGTTTAAATTGAGAGACAAAATAGGTTCTATGGTACCGTCAACCCTTCCCGTACCATTACTGGATTGCGAAAACATCGTGACGGTCCCACAATCGCGACACGATTGCATGGTCTCCTCAGGGCTTCCGGACGTGGGGAGTTTTTCCGGACGCTTAACGTCGCCTAAACGCGTGCGAGCTTACGCCGGTTGACGGCGGATCTTGGGGCATTGGGGTGGATGGTCGGAGCAGTTCCGAAATTCCAGGCAGCTGATCGCGCCAGCCGGGCGACGTCCCCGGCGATGCCGCGCCGCGCCATGCCGTTCCCCTTGCCGCTGCGATGGCATTGGGTGGCGATGGCTGCGCTGGTTGTGCCGCTGTCCTTTGCCCTGGTTCAATGCGGCAAGGCGCCGAACGCCGACATGCTGGCGGCGAACACGGAAGGCGCAAAGTCCCGCGCCAAGTCGCAGGCTGCGGCCGATACGTTCGACGACCGGTTTCCGACGCCGCAATTCGCCGACCGTTTCCCGACCGCCCATGAAAGCCTGCCGCAGGTCCAGCGCCAGATCGCGCTCGCGCCGCAACCGCGCGCGGTGCGTACCGAGCCCGTGAGGGTGGCGTCGCTGACGCCGACGATGACCCTGCCCCGCACCGAGCGCGAAGAATTGACCACACTGGTCAGCATGAAGTCCTCGGCCTTCCCCTATTTCGGCACCAATCCGCGCTCCGAGGAACCGTTCCTCAACATCTCCAAGGGCGACCGCAAAGGCCACCGCAGCCATGGCGGCCGGGTCTATTGGCAGGACGAGACCTACAACGACAGCCGCGTGCTGGTGCATGTCCCCGAGACGTTCGATGTGAAGAAGCCGGGCGTGATCGTGGTGTTCTTCCATGGCAACGGCGCGACGCTGGAGCGCGATGTCCGCGACCGCCAACTGGTGCCGCAGCAGATCTCGGATTCAGGCGTCAACGCCGTGCTGCTCGCCCCCCAAATGGCCGTGAACGCCGCAGACTCCTCGGCCGGCAAGTTCTGGCAGCCGGGCGGCTTCAAGCGCTTCATCGATGAGTCAGCGAGCCACCTCGCCCGCCTCTACGGCGATCCAAAGTCGGCGCAGGCGTTCGCGAACCTGCCGATCGTGATCGTCGGCTACAGCGGCGGCTTCCTGCCGACCGCCTGGAGCCTCGAGGTCGGCGGCGTCCCCAACCGGGTCCGCGGCGTGTTTCTGCTCGACGCCGTCTATGGCGAACTCGACAAGTTCGCGTCCTGGATCGAGAAAAACCGCAGCGGCTTCTTCGTCTCTTCGTATACCCGCTACACCAAGCGGCACGACCAGGAACTGATGCAGATGCTCCGCGACAGGGGCATCGCGGTCACCGAGAGCATGGACGGGCCGCTACGGCCCGGCAGCGTCGTGTTCGTGCAGACGCCAGACGGCGTCACCCATCGCGATTACGTCACGCAGGCCTGGACCGAGCATCCGGTCAAGGACGTGCTGGTCAAGATGGCGGCAACGCCCGCGTTGACCCGGGTCGCGAGCGCGCCGTACGCAAACCGGTAACCGGCCTCTTCGCCGCGGTGTTGCAGCTGCCCGGCGTCAGCTTCAAGGCCCCGCTCACGCGAATCTCGGATTGAACGCCCTCTCGCACCATCAGGCTCGCGGTGAGATCTTGCTGCATGCAATTGTTATGTTATAACATTGCATATTTTCCATCTGACAGGACAGCGATGCGCCGACTTCTTGCTATCGCGATGGTTCTTTGCGGAATGTCCGGCGCAGCCAGCGATGCGCACAGCCCCGCCGAACATCGCACCCACGCTGCGGGCACCGCGCAGGCTTTTCGGCTCGTGGTTGCCGATGCCAAGGCGGCGGCACTCAAGATCTTTGATCTCGAAAACGGTCAATTGCTTGCCGCACTGCCCCTGGCCAGTCCGGCGCGCCTCCACGCGGGAGCCTCTGGCCGTTATGCGTATGCCGTGCAGCCCGAAGCGGATGAAGTCGCTGTCATCGACACCGGCATTGAGCTCGGGAGCCACGGCGATCATGCCGACATAAAGATTTCCGCTCCCGCGCTTTTGTCTTCCCGGCTTCGCGGCTTGCGCCCTTCGCATCTCACACACGACAACGTCCGCGTTGCCGTGTTTTTCGATGGCGACGGAACAGCCCAGATTTTCAACGAGCAAGATTTCGTCGCGGGCCGCATGGAACGCGTTCAGCGTGCCGAAACCGGCATCAAGCATCACGGCGTGGCCGTTCCGGTTGCAAGGCGTTTGGCCGTCACCATTCCACCCGCAGGTGAAGGCCTTCCGGATGCGATCGAGCTCCGCAGCGAGGACAGCCCAAACCCGCACCGGATTGAATGCCCAAGCTTGCACGGCGAAGCGGCGACGAGCCGCTTCGTCGTGTTCGGGTGTGCGGATGGCGTTGCGATCTTCGAGATGGCACGCAACGGCGTCGTCAGTCGCCAACTCCCCTATCCAGCTTCGCTGCCGCCTGGACGCATGATCCGCCGCATGACCGGCGCAACCGGATTTACATTCGTTGCCGGTGATTTCGGTGTCGACGGCATGGTCATCGTCGATCCTTCTGCTGCGGATGGGGACTTCCACTTCATCGCTCTGCCGGCGCGCAGGATGGACTTCAACCTCCATCCGGAGTCGGGAGACCGGCTCTTCGTCATCATTGAGGATGGTACCCTTCTCAGCATCAACCCGTTGACCGGCACGACCGAAGCCCAAACACGCGTTACCGAGCGCTATGCGATGGATCAGAGCACCGTCCGCCCGCGGATCGCTTCCATCGGCCCGTATGTCGCCGTCTCCGACCCGCGTACGGGCGAAGTGGCAATTCTCGACGCAGTAACCCTCACCGCGCGACAGCGTATCAAGGTGGGGGGCGTCCCTTCGAACCTGCTTGCGATCGGAGGGGATGGCGTGAGCCATTGAATGATCGGCGCCGTGCGTTCGGATCCGGACACGAACGCTTGGCCGGCCTTGGGAACCGTGCGCGTCGCAGGCGGCGGAGCACGACGACGCCTGCTGCGAACGAGCATTCCCGGACCTACCTACCACCGCGTACGGAGTGAAAGCTCGAAGGTCCGCGGCACGCCAAGAATGACGTAGTTCGCGTCCGTGGCCCACGCTGCATAGACCGCGTCGGTGATATTGCGCACGCGGAACGTCAGGTCGGCGTTTTGCGCAAAACGGTAGGTGGCAAAAACATCCGCGATGGTGGCAGACGGCAACGTCACCAGGTTGGCATCGTCAGCCTTGATGGAGGCCTTGTGATTGATCCACCCGCCGACCGCCCAATTTGCGAACGGCTGCCACGTGGCACCAAAGTTCGCCACGACCTGCGGCACATTCGGCGGCGTATTACCCGTGTAGTTCGCGGCCGTACTGGTTCGATATTCGTCATACCGGGCATCCACGTAGGCAAAGTTCGCCTCGATACGCAAAGTCTCCAACGGGCGGTAACTGCCGGAAATCTCAAAGCCGCGGGATGACTGCTTGCCCACCTGAACCGTGAATCCCGTCAGCGGATCGGTCGAGGGGATATCGGTCTTTTCGATGTCATAGACGGCCGCCAACAGCTCGCCTCGTCCGTTCGCGAAGGCGTGTTTGATACCGCCTTCCACCTGACGCGCATTGGTGAGGCTGAAGGGGGTATCGGTGACGCCCAATGTGAACAGAGCAAAGCGCGGCTCAACCGCAGTTGCATATTGCGCGTAGAGCGTCGTGTCGGCGCGAATGTCCCACAGTGCACCCATGCGATAGGTGCTGGGTTCGAACGTCTTGCTGTAGAGCTGGTTCGTCGGCTTCCGATTGTAGTCCACCTCCATCTGATCGACCCGAAACCCGCCAACGATTTTGATCCCTTTGAGCACTTCCAGGCGCGCCTCGCCGAAAACCGCCTTCTGCGTCAGATCCGCGCGCACGTTTTGCGTCCGCGCAGTGCCTCGCGTGAAGAAGTCTGTCGGTGCGGGATTGTAGGGATCGACGAGTTGAAGCGATGTCACCTCGTTGCGCGGACTGTCCCATCGCGTGCTTGCAACCTCGACACCCATCACCGTCGACAGCGGCATCGCTCCCAAGCTGCCGTTCCAGTTCACGTCGAAACGATCGCCAACGAAGCGGTGGTCGTAGCCGAGATTCTCCCACGTTTGCCGGCAGACCTGGTCCGTACCGGTGTTGTTGAGGAGGTTCTGCCCGCGGAAAGAGCAGGTGCCGCCAGCGGGAATATAGGTAAAGCGGTACGTGTTGATCCAATCGCGATCGGATTGATAGGACCAGAAGCGATTGCGGATCTTTAGCTCCTCGGTGTCATACGTCGTGTTCCAGCGCAGCCACAGCACACTGTCGTCGTATTTGTTGTTCGGCAGGTTGTTGTAGTTGACCTCGCGGAGATCGGAACGGATTTGCCCTCGCACCAGGGGCGTGCCCCAATACGCGTTCTCGATTTTCGATTTCATGTAGTCAAAATCGACGGTCGATGACAATTGCGGCGTCACGTCCCAGCGCAAGGCGCCTGCGACGTTGCCGTATCTGACCTGGTTATCGTCGACCGGGCCGTTGTATCCGTTGACGACGCCGTCGAGCCGATAGGAGAAGCCGTTCCCCAACGGACCTCCCTTTCCCACGGCCTGGCGGACGCCTTCGCGAGTAGTGAGCGAGGAGATTGTTTCGAACGGCTCATTGACCCCGCTCGGTTGCTTGCGAACGAGATTGACGGCGCCGCCGATGGCGCCTTCACCGTAAAGCACCGACGCCGGTCCGCGCAGCACGTCTACCCTATCGAAAATAAAACTGTCATAGTTGCGCGTGCTGATCGTGGTGTTGGTGACACGGATTCCGTCATAGAGCACCGCGACGCCGTTCTCGGTGAACCCCCGCGTCGATGCGACGCCGGCAGCTCCTGGCCGGACGGCGGACGTGAAGCCGGTCAGGCCTTGAAGGGCGTCCACCCAACTGGTCTTGCCTCGCTCCTGCATCGTCGCCTGATTGATGCTCTCCACGCTGGCGGGGATGTCGCGAGCCGTGCCCGGCAGTCGCGATCCGGTCGTATTGGGTACGTTGAGATCGGTCGTCGAACGGATGTGGTCGCGCGGCAGGCCTCCCGGCCATCCATCAATTGGGCCTTGCGGCGCTCGATCCGCGCCGGTCTGCGCCTGGCGCGCGCTGGACGCAGCCCGCATCTGCAAGCGCTTGCTGGTTCGCTGCTTTTGCTTGGTGGCTGGCCGTCCTTCCACCGTAATCGCAGGCAGGACAGCCTGAGGGACGGTTTGAGCAATGGCGGGGCGTGCACCGCCCGCGGCAAAGGATGCTGCGGCCAGAACTGCCAAGAACCGCGTTCGGCGTCCGATCCGCCTCCTGATTCCATACCAATCGCCAATCTTTTCCATTACTTACAGCCCCACGTCCCAATCGTAATGTTATAACATTACCTTTATGGAACCCGCGTGGGGATGTCAAAAGTCTTCGGCCGGGATCAGCGCGGTGCGCTTCCTTGGACCTTGGTCGGCTTGGTTAGAATCACCGTCACCAGCGCAAGCACGACGAAGGCCGTCCCGACATAGCCCGCGGCGTAGAGGAGATCGTTCGCGTATAGAAAACCGCCGATCGCCGATCCCACCGCCTGCCCAACATAGAGGACCGATGTGTTGAGCGACACCGATGCGGATGCCAGCGAAGGTGCCGCACCGACCAGCCGCACCTGCTGCATCGAATTGGTGGAAGCAAATCCAATCCCCCAGATCGCAACGGACACGGCCATCAACGGATATATCCCGGCACTCAACGCCCAGCCGGCGAGGCCTGCCAGCAATACCGAGGTGAACAGAAGCGAGGTCTTCCAGGCGCCCCAGGAATCAACGATGCGGGTTCCGATCGCCGTGCCGACGACGCCGCACACGCCATAGACGGCGAACACCAGCCCGATCGCATCAGGCCCCGCGCCCGTCAGCCTCGCCAGCAGCGGACCCATGAAGGTGAACACTACGAACTGGCCGGACATCTGCAGCGTGGTAATCGACAGCAACAGCACGATCAGCCGGTTGCGGCCAATAGCGGCCCATGTCTTGAGGTCGACCGGCGCGCCCATCAGCCCGCGCGGCAGGCGCCAGGCCAGAAGGAGGATACTCACGCAACCCATCAGGCCGATGCTGCCATAGGCCGCGCGCCAGCCATATCGGCTGGCGATGAAGGTGATCAGCGGCAGCCCGACCGCCGCCGCCAGCGACCAGCCGAGAAAGATATAGGCGATGGTGCTGCCGCGCTTTTGCTCCGGCACGATCAGCGCGGCTGTCCCGGCCGCCTGCGGCGTATAGAGCGCGCCGACCGCGAGCATGACCAGACGGATGATGAGCAGGCTGGTGTAGTCGGGCGCCAGGGCGGAAGCGAAGTTGGTAACGGCGAGCACCGCGAGCGTCACTGTGAGCAAGGTGCGGCGCTCGATCCTGGAAGTCAGCCACGCCGTAACCGGTGAACCGACGCAGAGCATGATCGCGCCGAAAGTAATCAGAAGACCCGCAGTGCGAATGCTGACGTCAAGACCGGAAGATAACTCGCCGAGCATGCCCGCCGGCGCCAGCACCGAGCAGCCGGTGACGACATTGCCAAGCATCAATGCGGTGGGTGCGAAGCGGCGTTCGGTATAGACGGGCACGAGCACATGTTTCATGCACATGCATGTACGCGGCGGGCTGCGTCAAGAAAAGGACGCGATGTCGGACTATTTGTCATCGCTGTCATGAGATTTATTAATTTGACGCCGCTGATGTCTCGCGGGCTCTGCGCGCATTGTCGGGCTATGAAGAAGCAATCCGGCTTTCCGGGGCAATGAGGCCCCGGATATAGCGCCCGCGGCTGCTTCCATCACGCCCTGTTTAGCAAATTGCCCGATTGCAGGAGCCGAATCCCCTGCTATACCGCTGCTTTCCCGCTTACCTGCGCTCGTTCGCAGGAGTGAGCTTTAGGAGATCGACATGCCTGACAGCAATTCCCCCGCATCCGGATTCCAGTTTGGCCTTGCCAATTTGAAACCGGCCGAGCCCCTGGAAAAGATCACCCTCACCTTCCCGGACGGCGCGAAACGCGAATACCCCAGGGACATCACCGGGCTCGACATCGCCAAGGGCATCTCGCCCTCGCTCGCCAAACGCACGGTGGCGATGGCGCTCGACGGGGTCGTCGCCGACCTCAACGATCCGATCTCGGGCGATGCGAAGATCGAGCTCATCAACCGCGAGGATGCGCGCGCGCTGGAACTGATCCGGCATGACTGCGCGCATGTGCTCGCCGAAGCGGTGCAGTCGCTGTGGCCGGGCACGCAGGTCACCATCGGCCCGGTGATCGAGAACGGCTTCTATTACGACTTCTTCCGCAACGAGCCGTTCACGCCGGAAGATTTTGCGGCAATCGAAAAGAAGATGCGTGAGATCATCGCGCGCGACAAACCCTTCACCAAGGAAGTGTGGGACCGCGAGAAGACCAAACAGGTGTTCCGCGACAAGGGCGAAGCCTTCAAGGTCGAGCTGGTCGACACCATTCCCGGCGACGAGCCGATCAAGATCTATTTCCAGGGCGACTGGTTCGACCTCTGCCGTGGTCCGCATATGAGTTCTACCGGCAAGGTCGGTAACGCGTTCAAGCTGATGAAGGTGGCGGGCGCCTATTGGCGCGGCGATTCGAACAACCCGATGCTGACGCGCATCTACGGCACGGCGTTTGCCAGGCAGGAAGAGCTCGACGCTTACCTGAAGCAGATCGAGGAAGCCGAGAAGCGCGATCACCGCAAGCTCGGCCGCGAGCTCGACCTGTTCCACTTCCAGGAGGAAGGCCCCGGCGTGGTGTTCTGGCACCCGAAGGGCTGGACGGTGTTCCAGGCGCTGATCGCCTATATGCGCCGCCGCCTGACCGGCGATTACAGTGAGGTCAACGCGCCGCAGATCCTCGACAAGGCGCTGTGGGAAACTTCAGGCCATTGGGACTGGTACCGCGAAAACATGTTCGCGGCGCAGTCGGCCGGCGACGAGGCCGAGGACAAGCGCTGGTTTGCGCTCAAGCCAATGAACTGTCCGGGCCACGTGCAGATCTTCAAGCATGGCTTGAAGAGCTACCGCGACCTGCCCCTGCGTCTTGCCGAGTTCGGCGTGGTGCATCGCTACGAGCCGTCGGGCGCCATGCACGGTCTGATGCGCGTGCGCGGCTTTACGCAGGACGACGCGCATGTCTTCTGCACCGAGGCCCAGCTTGCCGACGAGTGTCTGAAAATCAACGATCTGATCCTGTCGACCTACGCGGATTTCGGCTTCGAGGGTGAGCTCACGATAAAACTCTCGACCAAGCCGGACAAGCGCGTTGGTACCGACGAGATGTGGGACCATGCCGAGCGGGTGATGGCGACCGTGCTCCAGGAGATCAAGACGAACAGCCACAATCAGAGCATCAAGACTGCGATCAATCCCGGCGAAGGCGCGTTCTACGGACCGAAGTTCGAATATGTGCTGCGCGACGCCATCGGCCGCGACTGGCAATGCGGCACCACGCAGGTCGACTTCAACCTGCCCGAGCGTTTCGGCGCATTCTATATCGACGCCGACGGCTCCAAGAAGACGCCGGTGATGGTGCACCGTGCGATCTGCGGCTCGATGGAACGCTTCATCGGTATCCTGATCGAGCATTTTGCCGGCAGCTTCCCACTCTGGCTCGCGCCGACCCAGGTGGTGGTCACGACGATCACCTCCGAAGGCGACGAATACGCCAAGGTGGTTGCAGCTGCCGCGCGGCGCGCCGGGCTGCGCGTCGAGATCGACCTGCGCAACGAGAAGATCAACTACAAGGTCCGCGAGCACTCGCTGGCGAAGATCCCTGCCCTGCTCGTCGTCGGCAAGAAGGAGGCCGAGACCCACTCGGTCTCGATCCGCCGGCTCGGCAGCGATGGGCAGAAGGTCATGCCGACCGACGAGGCGCTGGCCGCCCTCGTCGAGGAAGCGACCCCGCCGGACGTGAAGCGGGCGCGGGCGGCGGCCTAGGCAGCCTTGTTCTGCCCGATCTTGATGAGGGACTCGGCTGGAATGCCGAGCCCCTCATGCAGTCGCCGAATCATATTGAGCGTCAACTCGCGTCGGCGATTGAGTACTTCGTGCACTCGGTTTCGGCTGCCGATAAACGGGATGAGATCGCGCGGCTGCAATCCGCTCTGTTCCATGTGATACCTGATCGCCTCCACCGGGTCCGGCAGATCGAGCCTGTAATGTTTGCGCTCCCATGCCTCCACAAGCGTGACTAGTACGTCGAGCCGATCTCCCTCGGGCGAGTTGCGGCGGGCACTCATCAATCCTTCGATTTCCTTGAGAACCCGGCGATAGTCACGATTGGATTTGATCGGTGCGATATTCATGACTGAACCTCAAACGCTCTGCGCATCGATTGCATCGTATTGCCGATGCGTCCCGATAAACCTGATATAGACCACGCGATAGGGATAGTTGATCCACACAACGATGCGATACTTATTGCCGGCGATATTGAAGACCGCACGACCGTCCTTGAGAATACTGGCGCTGCGGATGTCTCGCTTGACGTCCGCCGGCTTTGCCCAGTCCGCCTGCCTCACCTGTCGAAACCAGGCCATCACCGGCTCGTGGGCATCGCTTACGCCCTGGCCGCGACTAAGAAAAGCCTTGATCGTGCTGAGCGCTATCACCCTCACAGCGCCAACCTAGCATAGTCCCACTTTGGGACCAAGACTTTTATCATGAGCTGAGCTCGGCGGCCGCTGGACGTAACGAGCATGACGCCGGGACCGAGACCTGATCATAATCCGTCTAAAACGGCTTTTGCCGGCTTCGTCGATACCCTATCTTCGTGTTAGGCAATCCCCCAATCCCGTCCGATGAGAGACCCTTGTGCCCGACGCCATTGAACTCCTGAAGATCCGCCGCTCGGTCAAGCCCCGCGAGATGAGCGGCCCCGGCCCCACCGCGACCGAACTCGACACCATCCTGACCATCGGCGCGCGGGTGCCCGACCACGGCAAGCTGACGCCGTGGCGCTTCATCGTGTTCGAAGGCGACGCGCGGGCGCGGGCCGGCGACGTCATCGCGCAGGTATTCGCGAAAAAGAATCCCGCCGCACCGACTGCCGACATCGAGATCGAAAAGCGCCGGCTGATGGACGCGCCGCTGGTGATCGCGGTGGTGAGCTTTACCCGGCCGCATCCGAAGGTACCGGCTTGGGAGCAGGAATTGTCCGCCGGCGCCAGCGCGATGAACATCGTCAACGCCGCCACCGCGCTCGGCTATGGCGCCGCCTGGCTCACCGGCTGGTTCGCGTTCGATCGCGACGTGCTCGACGGGCTCGGATTGAAGGCGGACGAAAGGCTGGCCGGCTTCATCCATATCGGCACGCCGGTAAAGCCGGCCGAGGATCGCCCGCGCCCGGCGCTGTCGGATATCGTGACGCGGTTTTGAAGCCTACACGCCGCGGGTCGTTGCCGGGCATGACGATGCCGTTCGGCGGCTAGAGCAGGATGAGGTTGGGTTGAGCCGTGATGGCGGACCTCCTCATGCCCCGGACGCAAGCGGCGTGAGTGCTCAGAACCGGCGCATTCTACTTTGCATGGGGTTGTTTTCGCAGTTTTTGTGTACAGACCCTGCTGCGTCCGGGACACGCGGCTACCGCGCGACGACCTCGACCTCGCCGTCGACGCCGTTGACGACGTTGAAGGGGCGCTCGAACACCTTGCCTTCGTTCTTGGCAATCGCCCGGTATTCGCCCTCGGACAGCACCACGCGCGGAAACGCGCCGATCGATTCCTTGATGACGTCGCCGCCCGGCGTGATCACCGACCACGCCGTGTTGGCGAGCGCCTCGCCACCCCGGTCGCTGACGAGCTTTAGCGTGATCACCGCCGCGCGGTGGCTGACGGTCACGTCCGTCAGCTTGCCGGCCTGGACGCGGATGTCGGAGCGCACGACGGAGTTGGCATCGCCATAGTTGGAGATGATGTAATAGGTCCCCTCCGGCAGCAGCGCGACATCGCCTGCGGCCACGTTGGGGACCAGCGACTGGCGTTCGGCGCCAGCGCCACCTTCGAACTGGCTGCCCTTGTAGAGCGCGAACGAAATCTGGTTTGGCGGAATCTTGCTGGTGCCGACGCGGCCCTCGATGCGCAGTCCGCCGGCCGGAAGCACGAAGGCGACGCGATCGGTCTCCGCTTTCAGGCTCACCGCCCGCACCGCGCTGACCAGGCCGAGGGCCACGTGGACGACGTAATTGCCGGGCTGCAGCACGATGTTCGGGGTCGCGCCGCGCTCCTCGCGGATCAGCTTGAACGTGCCGGTGTCGTCGGGCTTGTCGGCGAACACCCGCCACACCAGCCCGCCGTTGATGACCGGCAGATCCTTGCCGTAGCGTGCCGTCAGCGACAGCACCGCCTGGCCTGCGGTCGCGGCCCCCGGCGGCGGCACCACCGGAGGGATCGTGGCAAGCGATGGCTGAACGATGGTCGGCTGGGTCAACGGCGCGGGAAGCGTTGGGGTAGTCCCCGTCCCCGACTGCGGCGCCAGATTCATGGCAGGCCCGGTCTGGGAGTCCGGAACCACGGCGGGCGGCACCGGTGGCGGGCGGTCCGAGAACCACTGGGCCGAGACCGGGGCCGGAAGCAAAGCGGCCAGCGTCAAGGCGAGCACCAGCGCCGGGAAAGGCCATCCACCCCGCCCGAATCCAACGATACCGTCACCCCGCGAAATCATGGCCATGCTTTTCACCGAAAACGCGGCAAATTCAAGCCTCCGGAGCTGAAGTTCGACCGGTATCGGTGGCGGAACCGGCACCGGCACCCAATGTTAATCCTGCGGTCGTGGTCCAGTCACATTCCCTGCCTAGGCCGTTTTCGCCGGGCATAAACCATGCAGGCGGATCGGAATGGACTATTCTGGCGCGGCCGCGCCGCGGCGGATATCGTTGAAGCCGCAGGAGAGTTAGCGTGTTGGATAGCTGGATGGGCCGCGGCCAAAAGGGCTCCGATGCCCAAGACAAGGCCCACGACAAGGTCGGGCTCGGCAGCATCCGCCGGCCGGTGATCGGGCTGGCGCTGGGAGGCGGCGCCGCACGTGGCTTTGCCCATATCGGCATCGTCCGGACGCTGGTGGCCCACGGAATCATTCCCAACGTCGTAGTCGGAACGTCGATCGGCGCCGTGGTCGGCGGCGCCTATGCCGCCGGACATCTCGACACGCTGGAAGAATGGGCGCGCAGCTTGCAGCCGCGAAGCGTCCTCTCCTATCTCGACATCCGCCTGAACGGCTCGGGCCTGATCGGCGGCGCCAAGCTTGCGGCCGAACTCGAGGCCGCGGTCGGCCAAAGCCTGATCGAGGACTTGCCGGTGAAATTCGCCACCGTTGCGACCGAAGTCCGCACCGGCCACGAGATCTGGCTGACCCATGGCCCGATGGTGGACGCGATGCGCGCCTCCTATGCCCTGCCCGGAATATTCTCGCCGGTGCTGATCGGCGACCGCTGGCTGGTCGACGGCGCCATGGTCAATCCGGTGCCGGTGTCGGCGGCGCGCGCGCTCGGCGCGGAGATCGTCATAGCCGCCAATCTCTCCAGCGACGTCTTCTCGCATTCCACGACGATCTATTCCCACGGCCCCTCGGCCGGCGTTTCGGTTTCGGTCATGCCGGAAGCGCTGCCCGAACCCGAGCCGCGGAAACGCGGTATCGGAAAATTCTTCTCCGCCGAGCGCACCATGAAGCGCGAGTTCTTCGGCGGCGGCGGACGGCCGGGCATCTCCTCGGTCATGGTCGATGCCTTCAACATCATGCAGGACCGCATCACCCGCGCACGGCTGGCGGGCGATCCGCCCGATCTGTTGATCTCGCCCCGCGTCGGCAAGATCGGCTGGTTCGATTTTCATCGCGCCGACGACCTGATCGCCCACGGCGTGCGCGCGGCCGAACGCGCCATCGATTCGATCCAGGAGGCGATCCACATTCTGGCGCCGCCGCCGGCGGGTGAAGCCGAGCCAGCGGTCGAAAAGGCCGCGAAGGAATAGCGTAGCGTTTTCAAGCGAAGTGGTTACCGGTTCGCGCTAAGAAAACGCGTCAAAACAAGCTCAGGCCGTCTTGATGTAGTCGCGTAGCGCTTCCTGCTCGGTCTCGTATTCCTGGACGCGGCGCTTGACGATGTCGCCGATCGAAATCAGGCCCACCACCTTGCCGTCCTCGACCACGGGCAAATGGCGAAACTTGCCCAGCGTCATCATTTCCATGATCCCGGCGACGGTGTCGGACTCCCGGCAGCTCACGACCTTGTGCGTCATGACGGCGCTGACCGGTTCCTCGAGCACCCTGGCGCCGCGCTCGCCCAGCACCCGGACGATATCGCGCTCTGACAAAATGCCCTCAAGGTGTCCCTGGTTCATCACCAGCACGGCGCCAATCTTGCGTTCGCCAAGGACCTTGATCGCAGCCGAAAGCTTGGCGTCCGGCTCGACGCTCTCGATCTGATGGCCCTTGGTATCGAGAATTGAACGTACCGTCATTGACGCCTCCCTGAATCCGTTCGCGCCCCCGAGAGCCCGACTTGTTCGCGAGTCTTCAATCAACAGTTCTGCGGCCTGCATTACAACCTGTGAGGATGATGGATGAAATCGCCGCTCGCCGCAAGCGGCGATCAGACGCGGCCAGGTTCGTCCGGCGATGAAACGTCCGCCGCATGCGGCGCCGCACGCGGCACCGGATCGAACAGCGAAAACAACATCAGGCCGGCGAGAAATCCGCCGATATGCGCCTGCCAGGCCACGCTGGCGCCTTCAGTGCCGATCGAAATCGCCCCAAGGCCGAAGATGATGTTGACGCCGAACCACACCGCCAGAAATCCAAGCACGCGCGTGTTGCGCAACGCCCGGGCAAGCGACAGCGCTGGAACCTTCGCTGCGGCATCCGCATCGCCCCGGTTGAACGAAAGAAAACTTCCCTGCACGAAGGCGAAGCGGATGGCGGCGGCCATGGCACCGGATACCGAGGCCGAGGCGCCGATCATCGGCGCGATCGCGTGCTCATGGGTGACGAGATGCGCCAGTGCGCCCGCCGCAGCCGTCATCGCCATGAATGCGAAGAACCTGACAGGGCCGAACCGGCGAGCCAGCGCGCTGCCGAACGGCAACAGCCACAGCACGTTGAAGCCGATATGGCTGAGATTGGCATGCAGCAGCGAATAGGTGACGAAGGTCCAGACCTTGGCGCCGGCCCCGCCGGGAAAGGTGATGTTGAGCAGCGTGGAATCGTAGCGCTTCGGAATGAAACCGAACACGTCGATGGTCCAGTTCTCCAGCTCCACCGGCAGCAGCACGCGCAAATGAATCGCTGCGATCAGCGCGATATAGGCCGTCAGCGCGCCCGGCAGCGTGAGGATCGGCTCACGCGGGGCGTCGGGCGGCTCGACCAGGGATGAGTAAGGCTGGGATTCCAAAAGGCCAGGACCTTGTAAGGCAGCTTCGAGGCGTATTGGTCCCAGATAGGCGGCTTTGCCCACCCTGTGCAAGTGCACAATCGAGATTGTGGATGTCTCAGTGGCGTCGCGACGGGTGGTGGGTCCCGGCTCTGCGGAGCAGCGTGAAGAACGCTGCACCGCGTCCGGGACATGAGAATTGGCAATGCCTGGCAAATTTGCCACACTACACCCTAAGATTGATTATGATCTGGCTTGATACCATATGGATGGATCGTTCTTCGTCTACATCCTCGCAAGCAAACGGAACGGGACGCTTTATGTCGGCGTCACAAACAATCTCGCGCGGCGGATGTTGGAGCACAAAGGCAAGCTCGTCTCCGGATTCACTCGGAAATATGGCGTCGATCTACTCGTCTATTTCGAGGCGTTCGATTCCATTCTTGAAGCGCGCGCGAGAGAGCACTCGATGAAGCGCTGGCGACGCGTCTGGAAGATCAAACTCATTGAAGAATTCAACCCAGATTGGGACGATTTGACCGGCAAACTGAATTCTTGACGCAAAGAGGTGCTCGTGTCCCGGACGCGGCGCGGCACGCAGTGACGCGACGCAGAGCCGGGACCCACGACGCAGTCCGCTTGGGTCCCGGCTCTGCGGCGCACCGCCAAAGGCGCTGCGCGGCGTCCGGGACACGGCTTTACCGCCAAAAGAAAAAGGGAGGATGCTGAGAACATCCTCCCTTGTCTTGCTGATCTTCTCGCGCCCTTTGGAGCCGGGATCACATCCCCGCCCCTCCCCGCGCGATGACCAAACTGTTTGACGCCAGCCTGTGTACCAACTGCGCCGAGAACCTGGAGATAAGCCGGCGCCGTCTGATGCGTTCCACACTACGCACGCCGCCCCGCCTTCGCCAACCTCATAGTTAATTTAACGTTAACAACGCAAAGCCGCGGCTTGCGCGGCCAAATCGCGCTCCCGGCATGGACGCTGCAAAGCCCGTCCTGCACAACACGCGAGGGAAGGCGTGTTGCGCAAAAGCGGGACAGAAGTGTCTCGCTAGAAGCAACCCCGGGGGCGAGGATTAGATATGAAACACCGATCGAGCCGCGAGTTCTTCGCCTATTGGGATGCGAAGCGCGGCGATGCGCGGGCGCCGGACCGCAGCGAAATCGAACCCGGCGCGGTGCGCGAACTGCTCGGCGACATCTTCGTGCTGTCCTACGACAACGATGCCGGCTACCCGTTTCGCGTCGCCGGAACGCGGGTCAGCGCCCTGCTTGGCCGCGACCTGAAGGATACAAGCCTCGTAGCGCTGTTCACCCCGGACAGCCGCCGCGAGATCGAGGACATCGTCAGCTACGTGGCAGAGGAAATGCTGGCGGCGATTGCCGGCATCACCGCGACCTCGGAAGACGGTACGACGGCGCATCTGGAGTTGCTGCTGCTACCATTCAACAACCGCGCGCATGCGCCGATCAGCCTGACCGGAGTGCTGGCGCCGTTCGAAAGCGACCTCGGCACAATCAGCGATTTCAAGGTGACGTCGTGGCGCTATTTGCACCGGCCGCAAAAGCTCGCTCCGCGCGCCTTGCGCAAGCTCGCCATCGCGCGCGGCTTCATGGTGTATGAAGGTCTGCGGTAATCACGAACCGACGGGTTCAACGAACGCCGCAGCACAACGCATGGTCGCGTGATCATGCTCGAAAAACGAGCCACAGACGCCTTCAAAAAAAGCACCGCCAAGCATTGCCTAAATGCGAGGCGTCAGGCAGGGTCGAACTGCGACGTGGAGCCGGGCCACATCAGCCAAACAAGACGCACCGAGGGCGATCTCGGAGGCGGTGAATTGGCGTAACCTCGGAGATCTTAGAATGCCTTTCAAGAAACTGTTGCTTGCCGCTGCAATTGCCACTGCTGCGGTGGCGACGCAGGCCCATGCCGACGCCCTCGATTCCATCATGAAGTCGAAGGTGATCAAGATCGCCGTGCCGCAGGATTTTGCGCCGTTCGGCTCCGCCGGCCTCGATCTCAAGCCGCAGGGCTACGACATCGACATGGCCAATCTGATCGGCAAGGAACTCGGGGTGAAGACCGAGATCATCCCGGTGACCAGCGCCAACCGCATTCCCTATCTGCAGACCAACAAGGCCGACCTCGTGATCTCCAGCCTCGGCAAGAATGAGGAGCGCGAAAAGGTCATCGACTTCTCGATCGCCTATGCGCCGTTCTTCTCCGGCGTGTTCGGCACCAAGGCGATCGCGGTTGCCAGCGCGGCCGATCTCAAGGGCAAGACCATCGGCGCCACGCGCGGTGCGATCGAGGAACAGGCTCTGACCGCCTCGGCCCCGCCGGACGCGACCGTCAAGCGTTTCGAGGACAACAACGCGACCATCGCCGCCTTCGTATCCGGCCAGGTCGATCTGATCGCCACCGGCAATACGGTCGCCGCCGCAATCGCCGAAAAGGTCCCTGCCCGTGCGCCGGCGCTGAAATTCGTGATCAAGGATAGCCCCTGCTATGTCGGGCTCAACAAGAACGAGCCGGCGCTGCTCGCCAAGGTCAACGAGATCATCACCAAGGCGAAGGCGTCGGGCGAGATCGGGAAACTGTCAGAGAAGTGGCTGAAGGCGCCGTTACCGCCCGGCTTCTAGAGGCCGGGGGCGCCCGCAGTGTCTTACAAACTGCAATTCGCCGAACTGCTGCCCTACTGGAACGTGCTCCTACAGGGCCTGATCTTCACGATCGTGCTGACGGTCGTGTCGACGATCGCCGGCATCGCGGTCGGCACCGCCGGCGCCTCGGCCCGCACCTTCGGACCGGTATGGCTCGGCCGCGTCGTTGCGGTCTATGTCGAATTGATCCGCAACACGCCGTTCATCGTGCAGCTGTTCTTCATCTTCTTCGGCCTGCCGGCGCTCGGGCTGAAACTCAGCGAAACCACCGCCGCCTTCCTCGCCATGGTGATCAATCTCGGCGCCTACTCGACCGAGATCATCCGCGCCGGCATCGAGGCGGTTCCCAAGGGTCACATCGAGGCCGGCCTCAGCCTCGCCATGACCAAGTGGGAGGTGCTGCGTCACATCATTCTCAACCAGGCGTTTCGCAAGATCTATCCGGCGCTGTCGTCGCAGATCATCATCGTGATGCTGGGCTCGGCCGTGGTGTCGCAGATCTCGGCGGAGGACTTGACCTATGCCGCGAACTTCGTGGCGTCGCGCAACTTCCGGAACTTCGAAGTCTATCTGCTGGCGGCCCTGGCCTACCTCCTGCTCGCGCTGCTGACGCGCTCACTGCTGCGCGGCCTCGGCCGCATCATCTTCAAGGCGAAGTGAACCATGTTGCAGTTCAGCTTCTGGGACATTCTGTCGAACCTGCTGATCGCCACGCAGTGGACGATCGTGCTGTCATTGATCGCGTTTGTCTGCGGCGGCATTGTCGGGCTGGTGCTGTTGTTCATGCGCACCTCGGGGATCGCGCCGCTGGAATGGTTCACCAAGATCTACATCGAGTTCTTCCAGGGCACGCCGCTCTTGATGCAGCTGTTCCTGTTCTTCTTCGGCATCGCGCTGTTCGGCGTCGAGGTCTCGCCGTGGATGGCCGCGACGCTGGCGCTGACGTTCTGGACCAGCGCGTTCCTCACCGAGATCTGGCGCGGCTGCGTCGAGTCGATCCCGAAGGGCCAATGGGAGGCTTCCTCCAGCCTCGCCCTCAGCTACATCGAGCAGATGCGCTACGTCATCCTGCCGCAGGCCTCGCGCATCGCAGTCGCGCCGACGGTGGGCTTCTCCGTGCAAGTCATCAAGGGCACCGCGCTCGCCTCGATCATCGGCTTCGTCGAACTGACCAAGGCCGGCACCATGCTCAACAACGCGACCTTCCGGCCGTTCCTGGTCTATTCGCTGGTCGCGCTGATCTATTTCTGCCTGTGTTTCCCGCTGTCCTGGTGGGCGAAGAAAATCGAAGGCCGCCTCAATGTCGCTCGTTAGCATTCGTGACGTCAGGAAGAGTTTTGGTGCCAACGAGGTGCTGAAAGGCGTCTCGCTCGATATCGCCAAGGGCGACGTTGTCGCCATCATCGGCCGCTCAGGCTCGGGCAAGAGCACCTTGCTCCGCTGTATCAACGGGCTGGAGACCTACCAGTCCGGAAGCATCACCGCCGACGGGATCGAGGTCGGCGGCCTGGCCACCAATCTGCGCGAGCTGCGGCGCCATGTCGGCATGGTGTTCCAGCAGTTCAACCTGTTTCCGCATCTGACCGCGGCCGAGAACGTCATGCTGGCGCCGACCGTCGTCAACAAGGTGTCGAAGGCGGAGGCCCGCGCGACCGCCGCCGAGGTGCTGGCCAAGGTGGGATTGTCGGAAAAGATGGACGCCTATCCGAGCGAACTGTCCGGCGGCCAGCAGCAGCGCGTCGCCATTGCGCGTTCGCTCGCGATGCGGCCAAAAGTGCTGCTGTGCGACGAAATCACCTCGGCGCTCGATCCCGAGTTGGTCAACGAGGTGCTGCGCGTGGTCGAGCAATTGGCGCGCGAAGGCATGACGCTCATCCTGGTGACGCACGAAATGCGCTTCGCGCGCGACGTCGGCACCAAGCTCGTCTTCATGCACCACGGCAAGGTGCATGAGGAAGGCGTTCCGAAGGAGGTGTTCGCTGCGCCCCGAACGCCGGAACTGCAGCAGTTCGTGGGCCAGGTCGCCTGAACTCAAGACAGCGTCACGTTATAGAGGAATGGCTTCCAGGAGAGCGCCTCCCTGTTGGCCCTGTCAAATTGTCCATCCTCCAAAAGCTTACCGACACATCTGAAGTATTCACAAAGGAATGACGCATCCGGCAATTGGTACACGTGCTCATCCGGGACCCACAGTTGAAATTTCCTGGCGGAGTTAAATGCAGACATGATTGCAGGCTTAAGATCACCCACATTGTCCGGCCATCCTAAGGACGCGGTCCGAATTTTGAGGCTATCTGAAAGACTGCGAAATTTAGAGCCGAGGCTCCGGAGCTCGGAAGCTTTTTTCTCATCCGACTTCCGGTTTAACCATTCCAGTGAGGCGCCAAGTACGATTCCGGTCCAAAAGACCAACGCGAATTTAAACCAACCCTGTTGGCCCAGTGCGAGAAGGTTATCAAAAACGGGCGTGGCCACAGCGTTACGAAAAACCGTCGTGGCCATACCGTTAGGATCGGAGAAGACATGTTCCTCCAACCATTTTTCGAGGACAGGCGTGATCAGTGGGATCAGCAGAAGACCCCAAACTCCAAACAGAAACTGTTTAAGCCATTTGGACATAGAGCCTTATTGTTTAGCACACTGAACAGCCATCCAGCCGAATAAAGGTCGTGCCCGAATACTCGGCCTAGCGCGACAGCAAATTGGTCTTGGCCACGTCGATCACCTCGTCGCCGCGGCCGCTCATCACGGCGCGAAGCACCCGGAGGCTAAAACCTCCGCGATGAGGTCTGCGACATTGTCGATCTTCATATTGCCTGATCCCTTCTCAGCGTCCGGTGAACACCGCCGCACGTTTCTCGAGGAAGGCATTGCGCCCCTCCACCGCGTCGGCGCTGAGACGGATCTCCGCCTGCGTTTCGATCTCGCGGCGGAACTGATCGGCATAACTGGCGTGTTCGCTCTCCTCGATCAGGCGGCGCGTCGCGACGAGCGCGCGTGTCGGGCCGCTTGCAAGTTTGCGCGCCAGCGAAAGCGCACCATCACGAAGCGCGGCGTCATCGAACACTTCGCGGACCAATCCCCACTCCTTGGCCTGATCGGCCGAGAGCGGCTCATTGGTCATCATCAATTCCAGCGCGCGCTGCCGGCCAACGAGACGCGGCAACAGCCAGGTCGAACCGAGATCGGGGACCAGCGCGATGCGGCTGAACACCTGAATGAAGCGCGCCGAACGCGCGGCAACGATCACGTCGCCCGCCATCGCAAGGCTGAACCCGCCGCCCGCCGCCACGCCGTTGACCGCCACCACGACCGGCACGCGGCATTCGCGCAACGCCTTGAACGTCGGCCAGTAATACTTCATCACGCCGGCGGCGATGTCGTCGCCCAGGATTTGCGCAGCCTTGAGGTTCTGGCCCGAGCAGAAGCCACGGCCGGCACCGGTCAGCACCAGCGCCCTCACCTGCGGATTGCCGGTCATCTCGGCAATGGCGATCGCGAGGTCGCCCAACAGATCGGGCGTCATCGCGTTCAGCGTCTCAGGCTCATCCAAGGTCAGCACGCCGACGCTGTCATCGTGTTCCCGCTTCACACCCGGCATTTCGCAACCTCCGTTCGCAGGCATTCTTGGCCGGCCCGGCCGGGCGCGAGAGTAACCCTAATGCCACCGCGCGCAACAATCGCCTCTCGCTGACTTGACCAAAATCGCCGGCCGGTCGCGCCGCGGCTGCGCCAAATTATCCGCGCCGAAATCTTGAGTGCTTCATGCAACCGCCGATAACACATCGTTAACCCTGTCGGCCTTAGGGTCTTTCCGACGCCGAAGGACCGGCTGTCTGGTGGCGAAGATGTCGTTTGCGCAAAAGAAAACAACCACTGTACCGTCCGCCCAGGAGCGACGGCGCTTTCAGCGCGTCAAGGTGCACCTGCTCGGCCGCTACATGCTGCCCGACCGCCGCGAATTTCCTTGCCAGATTATCAACATGTCGCCGGGGGGGCTGGCCCTGCTGGCGCCTGGCATCGGCAATGTCGGCGACCGCGTGATTGCCTATCTCGACCATATCGGCCGGGTCGAGGGCAAAATCACCCGCATCATCGACAACGGCTTTGCCATGACCGTCGGTGCCACCGCGCGCAAGCGCGACAAGCTCGCCGCCCAGCTCACCTG
This sequence comes from Bradyrhizobium sp. AZCC 1610, assembly GCF_036924515.1. NCBI lineage: Bacteria > Pseudomonadati > Pseudomonadota > Alphaproteobacteria > Hyphomicrobiales > Nitrobacteraceae > Bradyrhizobium > Bradyrhizobium sp. AZCC 1610. Next base: position 4,101,113 of record NZ_JAZHRR010000001.1, read on the forward strand.
GCTTGCCAACCGCGATATCCTCAATCTGCCGGAAGACCGCCGCCACGACCGCATCGTGCCGCGCAACCCGATCGCCCTGCTCACGCTCGAGGACGGCAGCAGGATGACCTGCCGCATCATCGACCTCTCGCTGTCGGGCGCCGCCATCGCCGCGGAGAACCGGCCGCCGCTGAAATCGCTGGTCATGCTGGGCAAGGTGCAGTCCCGTGTGGTGCGAAACCTCGAAGAAGGCTTCGCGCTCGAGTTCGTCCACGAGCAAGTCGGCGAGGCGCTCGAAGACGCAGTTACCGCGCGGTAAAGCGCCAACCGCCGAAAATCCCTGCTTTTCCGACCTCAAGAGGCGGTATCCGCACCACGGATGCCGCCTTTGCCGCGTCTGGGGCGTGCAAAACGCGGGTTAACGCGGTGGCCTTTCGCACGCTTATCCGTCGCTGGCGCAGCGCGGCGCGCGTTAATGCATAAAATTTGAATCAGTTGCGGTTGTTTCAAATTTTAGTCTAATTCGATTCAAGTATAGATCGAATTAGCCGCGTCTTTTACTTGTATTCACGTCAAATGTACTTGCCTGACTTAGCGGCAGCGCAAATCCTCTGTGCGAAACATGGCCCCAACAAGAAACGGGGGCCACAATGTTGTTCAGGGGACAGGGGAAGGGACTGGCGGTCATCGCCGTCCTGTTGGGGATGAGCGCTTCAATGAGCGTCTCGGCGAACGCCGGCGACGCTCTCTATGCCAGCCTCGGCGACACCGCACGTTCGCCGATCGGCTGGGTCGAATTCTGCGCCGAGAATGCGAGCGATTGCCGCGGCGGCGCATCACAGCCGCGCGACATCGTGATGTCGCAGACGGCGTGGCGGGATTTGGTTCGGGTCAACAAGTGGGTCAACGAGACCGTCAAGCCGATCACCGACATCGATCATTGGGGTGTGATCGAGAAATGGTCGTTGCCGACGGACGGTTACGGTGACTGCGAGGACTATGTGCTTCTGAAGCGCAAGATGCTGATCGACGCCGGATGGCCGCGCGAAGCGCTGCTGATCACAGTGGTGCGCGACAAGAAGGGCGAAGGCCACGCGGTGCTGACGGTGAAGACCGACAAGGGCGAGTTCGTTCTCGACAACCAGAACGAAAACGTCCTGGCCTGGACCGAGGCCGGCTACCGCTTCGTCAAGCGTCAGTCGCAGAGCGATCCGAATGTGTGGGTCTCGCTCGGTGACAACCGCCCTGCGGTCGCTACCGCCTCGTCACGCGATCGATAACGAAAAGGATTTTACGAACCCGCGACCCGGTCACATCCCCACCCCTCCCCGTCCCAGACCGGTTCGCGCGCGGCCACCCTTCCCCCAAAGGGTGGCCGCACCTTTTTTGGAACAAGGATAGCTCGAAGGTTACGCCGCCAGCGCCACGCGCGAGGTGGATTTTTGCCGCATCGGCTTGCCGCCGGGCGGTCCCGGCGGTTTGTGGTCGAGCATCGAGAGCGCTTCGAGGACCTCGTCGATCGTCACGATGCGTCTCGCGCCTGCAAGTTCGCGCAACGTGGGATTCGAAGACACCGCCGCCGCGTCCGAGGCCCAGGACGCGAGGATCGCGCGCTTTTCGCTCAGCGAAAGCGTCGCGTCGGCGACCACGTCGCGCGGGTGGTCGAACACGCTCGCCGGATGCAGCACCGCATTCAGATCAAACACATTGTCTGACTGGTCGATCACTGTTTTGTTCTCCCCAAAGGTGGAAAACGCTTCCCGCCCGCAATGTTCGGGCCGGAGCCTTTTGGTCCTTCGCGAGGCGCGACGGGCTTAAGCCGCCTTCGCCTCCAGCGGTGGCAGCAAAAAAAATTAGAAAACCGCGATTTGGTTTCAAGGGCCTCAAAAAAATTTTGGCCTTCCTCCCGGCTCGTCTCCGTTTACGTTTTTGCACTGCACGAACGATGTGCCATGATGGACGGCCTCATCGGGAGGAGCTGCCGTGGCGCACAGCGAGATCGACGCCATCCGCGCGTTGCTGGGCTCGAAGCCGCGGCCGGTCGGCTGGTCGGAGCGGCGGCAACGCCTCGACGAGGTCGGGTCAACCTGGCCGGTGGCACCGGACGTTCAATGCGAGGTCGTCGATTGCGACGGCGTTGCCGGTGAGTGGTCGATCGTACCGGCTAGCGGGAAATCGCGTGTGCTGCTGTATTTCCACGGCGGCGGTTACTGCTCCGGCTCGATTGTCAGTCACCGTCGCCTGGTGACGGAAGCCGGGCGCGACGCGGGTACGCGTACGCTCGCGATCGATTACCGTCGGGCGCCCGAGCACCCCTACCCCGCCGCCCATGAAGACGCGCTCACGGCATGGCGCTTCCTGCGCAACCAAGGCATCCCGGCGGCGAGTATCGCGATCGGTGGCGACAGCGCCGGCGGCAACCTGACACTCGGGCTGATCAACCGTTTGCGCGCGGCGGGAGAGCCGCTGCCCGCCTGCGCCTGGCTGATTTCGCCGTGGACCGATCTCACCATGTCAGGCAGCACGCTCGCGACCAAGGACGCCATCGATCCGCTGATTCACAAAGCCTATCTCGCTGAACTTGCGGATGCCTATGTGCCGCCATCCATCGATCGTCGCGATCCGCTGATCTCGCCGCTGTTTGCCGATCTCACGGGCTTTCCGCCGGTCTTGATTCAGGTCGGATCGGCCGAGACATTGCTCGCGGATGCAACGCGGTTTGCCGAGGCCGCAGGGGCGGCCGATGTCGATGTGACGCTGCAAATCTGGCCGCACATGATTCATGCATGGCCGGTCTGGAATGCAAATCTCCAAGACGGCCGGCGCGCGCTCGCCTACGCCGGTCAGTTCATCCGGACGCATATCCGTTAGCCCCAGGGCCCTTCCTGCAGCCCAAAACCCTGATCTTGCGGGGTTTTTGCCCGAAATCCCCCCGCGAGCCCGGCAAATCCCGGGTTTTAGCGCCGCCGCGCCTGTGGTATTCGGGAACATTGAATCACGTCGGGATTTGGAGTCGCATGATCGAACTCGCCCCCCGGAGTGCCAGCCCCATCGTGCGTTTCGGCGGACAGCCGATTGCGATCGCCGCTGCGGCCCTCGTCATTGTTGTGCTTGGCGTAAGCTCTATCGCCCTGTGGCGCGCCTATACCGGCAACGCGCCCGAGACCGATCGCGCGGTCGCGACCCGGCAGTTGCAGGCCCGCGCCGCGCAGGCATCCGAACAACTGGTCGAGAGGACCAAGGGTCTTGAGGCGACGCAGCAGGAATCGATCGATCAGTTGCAGGTGGTGCAGGATCAGCTGCTGACCGTCCGCCGCCTGCTCGCCGCGCAGCAGGCCGACACCAGGAAGCTTTCCGAGCAGGTCGGAACGCTCACCGAAGCGATCGACGGCTTGCGGCAATCCTTTGCCAGCGCGCAAGCCTCCGAGCCCGCCGCGGCTGCCGCCCCGCGCACGCGGTCAGCCAAGGCAAAGCCCCGCTCAAACCGGAGCGCGAACCGCAGCCGCGCCAAGGCGCGCGGCTGATCGGTCTGTCTGGACGGCCACTTGGCGATGAAGTCCCGCTCAGCGGGCTGACGCGCGGCCGGCCGAAACTTGATCAGCACCTTGGCTGTCCAGCCGCCTCACAACGACCGTCATTGCAGGTACCTTGGGAGGCGGCCCGATCAGGCCATGCGGCCGGGTGACGGGATATTTTCCACCGTTACGGCACGCCTTGCCGCAACTTTTTTCCGCCTTTGTGAACTGGTTCACATATCCCCGCAAGAATCCCGGGCATCCTGAAATTCACCGGATGGCGTGAGCCGATTTCAATATCCGGGGCTGGCAAGGTCGTTGACGGTATACTGCGTCGACGGCCTTGTTTTTTTGTGCCCCTTCAACCGCCGCGGGCTTGCACGAACTTCAATAGCTCACCGACGCTTGCAGCGACACGCGCCAGGATCCAGCCGGGGTATGCAGCCCGTCGGTCATTGCTCTGGCCGCCAGCAATTTGGAATTGAAGTTCGACCCGGCCGCAAAGTCGAATCCGGCCCCGACCGACGACAGCGTGGAGTCGCGCCGGGAGAACAGATCCCGCCCCCACCCGACGTCGGCCAGCAGGAACGGCGCCAGCGTGCCCGGCATCCAGGAAGGCATGCTGGGCATCGAGACGTAGAGCGAGTTGCGCAGGATCAGGGCCTGGTCGACCGCACCGTCTTCGGTCACATAACCGCGCACGGCGTGTATCCCGCCGAGCCCGACGCGTTCGGTGTCCGGAAGCGGCTTGGACGACGCCAGCACGGACACTTCCGATTTCAGCGACAGGCTCTTCGGCAGCGGCGTCACGCGGCCATACTCAAGGGTGACGAGATTCGTCTGCACGTCGGTAACGCGTCCATTGGTGAAGGCGTTCCAGGCGCCTGAATTGTTGCCGGACAGGATGCCGCGGGGATTGGACTTGAAACGGACATCGAGGTTGTTGGTGCCCAAATTGTCCGACCAGCGCCCGTTCCATCCGACCACCAATTGGGCAACATCGGCGCTGCCCTCCGCGACGGGCGTACCATCGAAGATGGTCGTGCGTAGCTGGTGCTTGAGTTCGACGCCGCCGAGCAGATCGCCAGCCGTCGGCGGCAGCAGATCGGACAGCGCGGTCCGAACGATCGCCGATGCCTGGCTGGTTTGGGTCTTGATCCGGAACAGATTGTTCGGCCGCTCATTGGTCAGCACATGATCGCCCACGACTTCCAGACTCGTGCGCAATCCGAGCGGCGTGAGCAACCGCCCCGCCTGACTGACATATCTGGCGTCATCGGGCCGGCTGAACAGCCCGTCGTCGACCCAGAAATTCCCGCTGCCGGTGAGCTGATAGGACGCGACGAGATCGGCTGATGGTGCGCCGCTGGCGCCGACATAATAGCGATTGCGGTCGGTCAGAAGCGTGCCGCTGTTGGCATAGCCGGCGTACACCTGCCACGGCTTGCGGTCCGTCACCTGGATGTTGACGTCGGTCATGCCGAGATCCTTGGCGGGACCGAACACCGCTTCGACCTGCCGAAACGGATTGCGATTGGCCCAGTCGAGATCGGTCTCGAGTTTGCGGGCATCGATTTCCTGTCCGGGGACGAGGCGGATGCGGCTCTGCGGGTAGCTCTCGGCTGCGGCTCCCGTCACCTTGATGCCGGCGACCTTGAAGACGATCACGCGCAACTGGAGCACGCCGGACGATACTTCCTGCGGCGGCAGCGTGACCGACACGAATGGTCGCCCGGCCTCGCGGTAAGCTGCGGCCACCGCCGCCTGCACTTCGGCGATCAGCTTGCGGCTGAGCGGCCGATCGACGAATGGCGTGAGTTGCTCGCGAAGCGCGGCGGCGTCGATTCCGCTGACCTGACTCACATCGATACCCTTCGCGCCGCCGTCCTGTTTCGCGCCGGCGTTTACTCCGATCAGCACGATGGCTTGAACATTTACGCCGAGCGGCGTTGCATCGTCGCTCTTGAGAAGATCGTTGGTATCGATCTTGATCGCCGACGCGCGGCGCGGCGGCTCCGGCGGCAGATTGCGCTCCACCACTTGCGCCTGCGCGATGCTATCAGGCGCGACGGCGCAAACCATCATCAGCGCGCAACAGGTGACTACTCCCGTCGCATGACGCGCGGATGTTCGCACCTGTTGTGTTATGCGCGATCCGAAATGTCGTGAAAGCGACTGCATCATGACGACCGGAGCCTGCAGGGGCTTCGGAATATCGACGTATGAGTTTGCATGAGTTTGCACGTTCCGACGTTCTGTCGCACACGGCGAACAATGAGTAAGTCAATCAATATGGTTTATGGATTAAGAACGGTTTAAGGTTGAGTTCCGTGTGTGGCATAACTGCAGCGTGCACGGTTGAAGCGACTCCGCTCACACCAACTTATACGTGCATCAACACATCGGAATGTGTGGCCGCTTGCCGTGGCCTCACGCAATCAACATCAATTGTCGACAAAGGCCGGCAGCCGATCACGATTGATCATCGTATCGACGAATCTGGCGCGTTCGCCAATCCGCCGATTGTGAGGATGAGGAAGCTCAAGGCATTGCCTGGATTTGCAGATGATTGCGGGAGACGGTTGCTCGATGCTTACGGGCTCGCGCATCTGCTCGAGCGGCTGCGGCGCGGGCAAAGCCACCCGCGACTTCACGTAAGCTCCGAGTTCTGCGGTAGGTACGCGACGGGCCGCCGCTGGCGTAACCGTGAGGTTCGCTCCAACAAAGGCGAAGGCGTAGTTCGATGAGGCCGCGAGCGTCCCCTGCGTGATGCCGTAGACGCCGGCATCGCTGGAAGTCGTGGCTGACGTCGCCAGCGCTCCTGATAGCGTGTCGCCGTTGGCGAGGCCCGCGCCGCCGACCTGATAGGTCAAGGCCGGGTTTGTGTCGCCATAGGTACGGCTCTTCGCATCCGCCGTCACGGTGATCGCGCGCGGCGTGACGGTGAGATTGGCGCTCGCATAGTTGAGTGCGTAGTTGGTCGAGGCTGCGAGGCTCCCTTGCGTAATGCCGTAAACCCCGACATTGCTCGTTGCCATCGCCGAAGTCGCCAGCGCTCCCGACAGCGTATCTCCATTGACCAGACCCGAGCCGCCGACCTGATAGGTCAAGGCCGGGTTTGTGTCGCCATAGGCGCGGCTCTTCGCATCGGCTGTCACCGTGATCGCCCGCTGGGTGACCGTCAGATTGGCGCTCGCATAGTTCAGCGCGTAGTTGCCCGAGGCCGCCAGCGTGCCCTGTCCGATCCCGTAGACGCCGACATTGCTCGAAGTTGTCGCCGATGTCGCGAGAGCACCTGACAACGTATCGCCATTGGCCAGCCCGAAGCCGCCGACCTGATAGGTCAGCGCCGGGTTGGTGTCGCCATAGGTGCGGCTCTTCGCATCGGCCGTCACCGTGATCGCCCGCTGGGTGACGGTGAGGTCGGCGTTCGCATAGTTGAGCGCGTAGTTGGTCGAAGCCGCCAATGTTCCCTGACTGATTCCGTAGGCGCCGATATTGCTGGCTGTTGTCGCCGATGTCGCCAGCGCACCTGACAACGTGTCGCCATTGACCAGTCCCGCACCGTTAACCTGATAGGTCAAGGCCGGGTTGGCATCGCCGTAGGCACGGCTCTTCGCATCGGCCGTCACCGTGATCGCCCGCTGGGCGACGGTCAAGTCGGCGCTCGCATAGTTCAGCGCGTAGTTGGTCGAGGCCGTGAGCGAGCCCTGCGTGATACCGTAGGTGCCGACATTGCTCGAAATTGTCGCCGATGTCGCCAGCGCGCCCGACAACGTATCGCCGTTGGCAAGCCCTGACCCACCGACCTGATAGGTCAACGCGGGATTGGCATCGCCATAGGCGCGGCTCTTGGCGTCGGCCGCCACGGTGATCGCCCGCTGGCTGACGGTCAGGTTGGCGCTCGCATAGTTCAGCGCGTAGTTGGTCGAGGCAGCCAGCGTGCCCTGGCTGATGCCGTAGACACCGACATTGCTGGCTGCGGTCGCCGACGTCGCGAGCGCGCCCGACAGCGTGTCGCCGTTGGCGAGGCCCGAGCCGCCGACCTGATAGGTCAAGGCTGGGTTTGTGTCGCCATAGGCCCGGCTCTTCGCATCGGCCGTCACCGTGATCGCCCGCTGGCTGACGGTGAGGTCGGCGCTCGCATAGTTCAGCGCGTAGTTGGTCGAGGCAGCCAGCGTGCCCTGGCTGATGCCGTAGACACCGACATTGCTGGCTGTCGTCGCCGATGTCGCCAGCGCGCCCGACAGCGTGTCGCCGTTGGCGAGGCCCGAGCCGCCGACCTGATAGGTCAGCGCCGGATTGACATCGCCATAGGCCCGGCTCTTGGCGTCGGCCGTCACGGTAATCGCGCGCGGCGTGACGGTCAGGTTGGCGCTTGTATAGTTCAGAGCATAGTTGCCGGAGACCGCGAGCGTGCCCTGCCCGATCCCGTAGACGCCGACATTGCTGGCTGTCGTCGCCGACGTCGCCAGCGCGCCCGACAGCGTATCGCCGTTGACCAGGCCCGCACCACCGACCTGATAGGTCAGCGCCGGGTTGGCATCGCCATAGGTCCGGCTCTTGGCATCGGCCGTCACCATGATCGCTCGCGGCGTTATCGTCAGCGCGGCAGGCGTTTGGATCAGGCGATAGGCCTGCCCGCCGGTGCTGGCGGCGCTGCCGCCCGCTGTGATCGCGTAGCTGCCGACATTGGACGTCGTCGTCGCCGCCGTCGACAGCGAGAAGCCGGCGAGAATGGCTGATGTGTCGCCCGTGTGCAGGCCGTAGACCGTATAGCCGAGAGCCGGGTTGGCATCGCCGTAGGCCCGCGACGCATTGGCGGGATCGACACGCAGCACGTAGTTGACGCCGTAGAGCTGCGGATAGTAGCCGGCGCTCGGCGCCGACCACACGTTGGCGAAGTCCCAGCCGGCGTAGGTGGTCGCGTAGTTGGCAGGATTCCGCATCTGGCTGGTCGTCAGGCCGATCCCACCGGAGACGGTCCCGGTTCCGATGGCGGTATTCTGGCCTGATGTCACCGTGTCCCAATAGGATTGGGTGATGGTGCCCGTCTGATCGCCGACCAGCCCACCGAGGGTGCTGGCGCCGCTCACCGCCCCGGCCGCGTAGGCCTGGGTGATGGTGCCGCCACTGAAGCCTGCAAGACCGCCGGCGCTCTGGCCGCTGACGGCACCTACGGCGTAGGCTTGCGCGATCGCGCCTTCATTGTAGCCGACAAGCCCGCCGACATAAAAATCGGGGCTGCCGACCGTCACGCTGGCATAGGATTGCGTGATGTTGCTGCCCGTACCAACGTTGTACCCGACCAGCCCGCCGACATCATTGCTGGTGCCGTTCACCACGCCGGTCGCGTAGGACCGCGTGATGGTCCCGGCGTTGTTGCCGGCCAGCCCGCCGACCTCGGCCTTGCCGGTCACTGCGGCGCCCAGCAGACCCACGTCCTGCACCGTTACACCAGCTCCAACATATCCGAACAGCCCGACATCGTCGGTGGTCGGCCGATTGATGGTCAGGTTGGCAATGGTGTAGCCTTGGCCATTGAACGCTCCGGTGAATTTCGTGGCGGTGCTGCCGATCGGGACGAAACCCGCCGACGACCACATGCCAGGATATTTGCCGCCGACGGCCGCCAGGCTGGAGCCGAGGTCGATATTGCCCGCCAGCGTGTAGCTCGCGCCGAGATTCATCGCCATCAGCTGCAGCTGGTGCGCGTTGGTGATGATGGTCTGGTATTCCCAGCGGCCGAACGGCCGGGTCTGGCCGTCGACCATGAACCAGCCGGTCGTGCCCGTTCCCGGAAAGCTGAAGTTGCCGTAGGCGCTCTGCTTGAAGGCGTAATTGGCCGCGGCGGATTGTGCCGGGTCGCTGGTCACGGCCGTCACGCCGGCCGAACCGCCGGCGCCGACGCCGGACGCCCGCCCCGTCGTGTAACTATCCCAGTAGGATTGCGTGATGGAGTTGCCGTTGTAACCGACAAGCCCGCCGACAGAGCTCGGGCTGCCGCCCGTGCCGATCACGGCGCCCGTCGCATAGACCTGCGATATCGAGCCGGCGCTGATGATGCCGCCGCCGAGATTGGCGATATTGTTCAGCCCGATGGCGCCGCCAACATGGAGCGGTCCGCTGACCGTGCTGTTCGAATAGGCATTCGACACGGTCTGAAAGTTGTAGCCGACGAGACCGCCGGCGCCGGCTTCGATGGCGGTGACCGATCCGTTCGAATAGACATTCGAGACCGCCCCGTAGTTCGTGCCGACGACCGCGCCGACAGCCGTCCTGCCGGTTACGGTCGCACCGATGATGCCGAGGTTGCTCACCGTGGCGCCGGTGCCGAGATAGCTGATCAGCCCGGCGCTTTGGGTTATTCGATTGATGAAGAGGCCGGAGATCGTGCGGCCCTGGCCGTCCAAGTTTCCGGTGAAGGTGTTGCCGCCCCCGATCGGCTCGAACCCGGCGCCGCTGTTCCAGGTGGACGTGATGCCGGCATCGATATCATGGCCAAGCGCATAGGTGCCGGCCTTGTTGTTGTTCATGTTCTGCAGGTCATAGACGGTGTTGACCAGCATGTACGTCTTCAGCGTGGCGCCGCCGGTGACGTTGCCGCTGAAATTCGTCTGCGTCGGTGCCGAGTATTTGGTGGTATTGACGGTCGAATTGCTGCCGGTCGGGTTGTAGTAGATCGAGACGGCTCCCGCCGTCGATATCTGCCCGCCGCCGAACATCACAGTGCCAGTGCCTGTGCCGGCATTGTCGGCGCGCAGCACGACACCGCCACCGCCGGCGCTCGTGATATTGGCGTTGACCGCGATGTTGCGATAGGCGCTGAGCGTCAGCGTCGCATCGCTCGCCCAAGCTATGCCGCTTGCCACGGTGATGTCGCCATAGCCGCCGCTGCCGGACGCGTTCGTCTCCTGAGTAACGTTGCTGCCCGCGTTGAGCGTGGTCGCGATGGTGCCGGCAAGCGTCGCATCGATCGTCAAATCCACGGGATCGAGCAGCCAGGTGCCGCCTCGGCCGGCATTGATGCTGCCGCCATTGAAGTTGAGCGTATGCCCCGAAGTCTCGATGAAGCCGCCGCGCAGACCATTGGCGCTGATCGCGCCGGCAAACGACGTCGTACCGTCCGACCACACCACCACGTTGCCGCCACCGCCCGATATGCCGTCGGCGGTGATCGTCGCACCTGCCTCGATCGTCGTGGTCTGCGCGTTGGCGATCGCCTGCGGCAGAAACTTCAGCGCGGCGTCCGATCCGCCGGCCCGGTCGCCGCCGATCAGCACGGTGCCGCCCGACGTCCCGCTGGCGTCGATCGCAGCGCCCGAAGTCAGGGTGACGTCCGTGCCCGTCACCACGATGCCGCCGCCTGCGCCGCCGTTACCCTTCGCCTCGATCGTGCCGCTGACCACGACCTTGTCGCCGCTGACGACGACGTCGCCGCCGGTGAACGAGCGCCGCGCCGCGTTAGCTTGCACGCGCCGCGCCACGACCTTCTGCGTCACGTTGACCGAACCGCCCTCGGCCGTCAGAAAAATTCGTCCGCCCTTGCTGGCGACGCCTGTTGCCGTGATGGCCCGCCCGGTGTTGCCGGCAAGCGCATAGATGTTGCCGCCATTGGCGCGCAATTCCACTTCGGCGGCGCGGATTGCGCCGCTGTTGCGGATCTCGCCGTCCTGCGCCGGACGCCGCACCAGCACCTTGCCATTGCCGAGCGAGCCGTCGCTCAGCACCACCTCGCTGCCGGAGGCCATCGCGGCGGTGCCGTTGCGCGCCGTCAGCGAGCCGTCGTTACGAACCTGGCGCGCGATCAGGACGACGTCGCCCTTCGACGCGCCGATCTTGCCGAGATTGACGACCGAGGCGTTGCTGTTGCCGCTGAAGGTCAGCGATCCTCCGGCGCGGAACTCGGCATCCCGGACGTCCAGCGTCGAGGCCACAAAGCTGCCGCCGGTCTTGATTACGCCGGTCGGGCCGACGACGATGCCCGACGGATTGACGAGGTAGACCGAGCCGGTCGCCGACACCACGCCATTGATCGACGACGGCACGTTGCCGGTCACGCGGTTGAGCGTCGCGCCGCTGCCGTTATTGAACTGAACCTGGTAGCCCTGCCCGACCGAAAAGCTCGACCAGTTGACGATGCCGGTGCGGCTCGATTGGCTGATCGTGAGGCTGGTCGGCGACGTCGAACTGATCGCAACGTTCCCGCTCGCCACCGTTCCGCCGGTCGGCAGCGATTGCGCCATCGACGGCTGCGCGCAACTCAAGCCCCACAACAGCGCGATCAAGCTGACGGAAGCTCGAAACTCTCTGGTGCACGATTTGATGGCCGGCGAGAGACACGACGTGGATGAGACGATCATCGAACCAACATCCGCTTAAGGCCGGCCGCATTTCAAAACTTGTCGTCTCCACAAATTCTTTGTCGGACGTGCGCGGGTTCCACGCGCGGAACCGCAACATGGCAATCGACCATCTAAGGATGCATCAAAGAACAAGCGCAATTTTTCGGAAAATTGCGCATAATGACGCCGCCGGCAGATTCCGGCTATTGCGCGGAACGTGACTGTGCGCGGTGTCAGGCCGGCTATCCGAGACGATCGCCCCTGCGATGAGGTCCCGACATCCAGCGCAGCCTGGACATCGTCTGTTCGATCTCCCAGAACATCCAGACGAAAGCTGCACCCAGAGCAATCACGACAATCAAGAACATCAATGTCAATGCAGGCGCTGTGAGCATGTTCAACATCCCCGATGTGACGCGAACGGCATTCCTCAAACAACGGTCTCGGTAACATCGCAGCGCAGCATCTCCCGCCGTGGCCTTGGCCTCGACGAAGACAACGCATTCGCCGCCGGACCCGCGAGGATCCGGCGTCAAGTCTAGATCGATTTCTCGGAGATGGCTTGAGCTATTTTGGGCTGTTTTGCGCTCTTCCGTAAGCGGGCCGCGGAAGCGATGTCAGCAGCCGCGGCAGATGCCCTTGATCTTGCGGTCGACTTGCTTGTTCTCTTCATTGATCTCGGCATCGCCGCTCATCTGCCTGCTCGTTCCCGTCGTTACACCGCTGCCGGGGCCTGACGACTGTGCGGTGCCGGCGGTGTTGGTGCCCGGCGGAGGCGGCGACACAAGTCTGGACGGGTTCGCCGCGCCACCCGGACCTTGACCGGCATTGTTCAATCCCCCGGGAGCGGCAGTCCCGGGAGAAACGCCGCTGATGCCTTGCGTGCCGGTCCCGGTCGTACCGGCCCCGGTAGAGCCCGCACCCGGCGCGCCCGCGGCGCTGCCGCTGCTGCTACCGGCTGATGACCCACCCGCGGATCCGCCCGCGCTCTGAGCAAACGATACGATCGGGGATATCAGGATTGTGATCGCCGCAACTGCGGCGGCTGCAGATGCCAGCTTCATTGGAATCTCCTTTTTTAGAGCAACGATGGCGTCCCGCCGTTGTTCCTGCCGGAACAATTCCGCCGCCGGATCATTCATTCACAACCGCTCGACGCCCGGAGTTGGCCGCGCTTGCGCAAATTGATCGCCTTCGACGATGACACGCTCGACAAGCTCACCCAGCTTGCACGCGACCGGATGGCGACGTTTCAGGAACTGGCCGACGAGGCCTTTGCAGACCTGCTCAAGAAGCACGGCATTCCCGTAGACCTCAAGGATGCGCTGCGAAAAAGTGCGGGGCTCTCGAAGACGTCGACACCGAAGAACACAAGATCGAAAGCCGGAAAGACGCCATCATGAATTCCGATCCGGACCCTTTCGAGCAGGGCCAGCGCGCCGCACGCCAGAACATTCCGGCGGAAGCCAATCCGTATCACGACGGCAGCGAGGAGCATGCGCTCTGGGCCGCCGGCCATGAAAAGGTCGCCGGCGCCGGAGAGGCGAACAAGAGCGAAGGCAACTAAGCTGCTGCAGCATTCGGTCGGAGCGATCCGTTACGCCGCAACTCCCGTCCGGGCCGCAACTTCGGTCTGACCGGTCCGATCCTCGACCATGCTGACGAACAGGTGCGATTCACGATCCGGACCGCCGATCTGAAGTCTTCGCACCGCAATGGTGCGCCTGCCCTTGACGGGATTCTCGACGGTGTCGACGATTGCCTCGAGTTGCTGCTTTCGCTCCAGCAACTGGCGGTCCCGTTTCTCGATCAATTCGGCAGCCGATGGGGGAAACAGTTCTCGCGGCGTCTTTCCCATGATCTCGCCGAAAAGCAGGCTGCCGTCTTCAACCTATCTTCTTCAGCCCGTTTTTGAATCGCGGACCGTTGAGCGCGTAGAATTTCGCCGCACTTCCCATCGCCGTCACCTGCTCCGGCGTCAGCGTGCGAATGACGCGCGCGGGCGAGCCGATGATCAGGGAGTATTCGGGATATTCCTTGCCTTCGGTGATGACCGATCCCGCGCCGACGATGCTGCCGCGGCGGATCCTGGCGCCGTTCATGACGATCGAGCCCATTCCGACCAGCGCGTCGTCTTCGAGCGTGCAGCCGTGCAGGATGACATTGTGGCCGACGGTGCAGTTCTTGCCGATCGTAAGGGGGAAGCCGCGGTCGGTATGGCAGGTGGAATTGTCCTGCACGTTGGAGCCTTCGCCGATCTCGATCCACTCATTGTCGCCGCGCAGCACCGCGCCGAACCACACGCTGGCCGAATTCAGAAGGCGCACCTTGCCGATCACGGCAGCGGTATCTGCGATGAAATAGTTTCCGTCTCCGGGGAGTTCAGGTCCCTGTCCGTCGAGTTCGTAGATCGCCATAGCAAAAAGGTCTCCGTTGGCGGAGACCTTGGCACGGCCGCTGGCGCGGGATCAAGCGAGCAGGCCGCGAGCCTCAGGCCAGCACACCGGTGGCGCGCAGCGTCATCAGGAAAAACGTGCCGGACATCAGGCTCCAGAAGCCTGACAGCACGGTCGCCATCATCACGAATTCGAAGCGGCGGCGCTCGATCTGCGCGCCGCGCAACGTATTGCGCATGATGATGAACGGTGCGGCGAAAACCAGAAACGGCACGGCCGCAAACGTCTTCGGCGCCACGCCTTCGCCAAGCAGCGCGAACCCCGCCGGCCGCGCCGCCATCGCCTGATAGCCGCTGGCGAGCGCGCCCGCGAACGCAAAGCCGATGCAAAGGGCGAACAGGGAATTCAACGCATCGGGCGACATGGCAACTTCCCCTACTCGAAAAACCGCGCCCTGCTTTCGCAAAATTGGGCGGTGGCCGCCACAGCATCCTTAAGGAAAGGTTAACAACGGGCCGCCGGGACATCGTTTGCGCATGGCTGGCGAGGCCGGAACTCCCGCGAAATCATGAGGAAATCATGCCCCCCATGGCATATTCGCGGGATGATTCGCCTGGCTCTTCCTCGACCGATGCATCGTTCATGACCCTGCTTTCGACGGCCCAGCACCTCGCCCGCGACACCCGCAGGGATCCGCGCTCGCACATGGTCCTGATCATGGTCGCGGCAACGGTCACCGCGGGCGCCGTTGCGCTGGTCGCCTATTTGCTGTGGCCGACCTGGGTAGCGCGCCCTGCCAGCGCTCCGGAACGGTTGCCGGTCAGCGTCGGCGCCTCCCTCTTCAACGTGCCGACAGCGGCGATCCGGCGGAAGATCCAACGCCACTCCGGGCCGCAGGAGCGGGTCGATCTCAGCTTCGTCTTCCCGTCGCTGGAACCACCGGATGCGCCGAAGCGCGTCAGCGCTGACGCGATCGAGGAGAAGCTACAACCGATCGACCGGATCTTCCTGTCGATATCGGCTCACCACGACACACTGGGGCCCGACGCGCGAGTCCGCACGATCTATCCGCGCTACCTCGGGCAGGCCGCAACACCGGTCGATGACGGTTTGACAATGCGCGCCTTTCGCGACGGCTCACCCTACGCCAACGAAGACCTGTTCTCCGCCGCGACGCCGAACCTCAACGCGCGCTGTACGCGCGACGGCCTGACGCCCGGCATGTGCCTGAGCGAGCGCCGCGTCGACGGCGCCGACCTGACGTTTCGCTTTCCGCGGAGCTGGCTGTCGCAATGGCGCGACGTTGCGAATGCGATGGAGCGCTTGACGGCGCAGATGCGCGGGCGGAAGGGTTAGCGAACCCGCCGGGGCCTCGGGTTCGTAGGATGGGCAAAGGCGCAATTGCGCCGTGCCCACCATAACAACTCACAATACGAGAAAGACAAGTGGTGGGCACGCTTTCGCTTTGCCCACCCACAACGTCGCGGCACGCGTCTCAGCCGACGTCGGCCAGATCTTCCTCGAGGATCGCCATCTGAAACTGGAACGAGCGATCGTCGTCCTCGTCATCGACGAACAGCACGCCGATGAACTCCTCGCCGATATAGACTTCTGCGGAGTCGTCCTTTTTCGGCCGCGGCACAACGCGGATCTTTGGATTGCCGAATACGCGCTTGAGATAGGCGTCGAGTTTCCTGACTTCCTGAACGTCCACGGCGGTCTCCAATCGGATACTTTGAATTTCCGGGAGGTTTTTAGGACGAGACGGCGCAGACTACCAGCCGTAACTTCACAAATACGGCGGGCAGAATGTGTGGAAAATCAAAGGCCGATTGCGCCGAGCATCTGATCCATGGTGCGCGACGGCTCCGCACAGCCGGCCTCGCCGACGATCTTTGCGGGAACGCCGGCCACCGTGACGTTGTGAGGCACCGGCTTGACCACCACCGAGCCCGCAGCGATGCGCGCGCAATGGCCGATCTCGATATTGCCGAGAATCTTTGCGCCCGCCCCGATCAGCACGCCGCGCCTGATCTTCGGATGACGGTCCTCGTTCTCCTTGCCGGTGCCGCCCAGCGTGACGTCGTGCAGGATCGAAACGTCGTCGTCGATCACGGCGGTCTCGCCGCAGACGAAGCCGGTCGCGTGATCGAGGAAAATGCCGCGGCCGATCACGGCCGCCGGATTAATGTCGGTTTGAAACACCGCCGACGACCTGCTCTGCAGATAATAGGCAAAGTCCTTGCGGCCCTTTCTGTAGAGCCAGTGTGCGAGACGATGGGTCTGCAGGGCGTGGAACCCCTTGAAGTAGAGCAACGGATCGATGAAGCGTGAGGTTGCGGGATCGCGGTCGTAGACCGCGACCAGGTCGGCGCGGAACGCGTTGCCGAGATCGGGTTCGTCGCGCAGCGCCTCGTCATAGGTCTGGCGGATCAGATCGCCCGATAGCGCCGAATGATCGAGCCGCTCGGCGAGACGATGCACCACCGAATCTTCGAGGCGCTCGTGATGCAGCACGGTCGAATAGATGAAGGAAGCAAGCTCGGGCTCGCGGCGGACGATGTCCTCCGCCTCGCCCCGGACGCGATCCCAGATCGGATCGAGTGCGGCAAGCTTCGAACCTTGCGGATTGACCTGATGCACTGCCATGATTGCTCTCGCAAATTCACTGGTTTCGTTGATATTATAGCACGGCGGGCGGACGGCTGTCCCCGGCAGGCTTCGGCAAAGTAACCCCCGCCGAATGCCCCCTGGGGTCAGTTCAAGGTGGTCAGCGATTTCGGAAAATCAAGCCGGCCGGCGTCCGACTATTGGTGAATTTCGGCGGACCCGCCATTCGGCGGATGCTGCCCTGATGGGGGAAAGCCACACCAGCACGCAGGTATTGCGGGCGCGGACCGCTGCGGACTGGCGGTCAGCCTGGATCGCCGCCATCGCCATCCCATTGATGTTGCTGGCCCCCGCCCTGTGGAATGGCTATCCCCTGCTCCAGTGGGATACCGGCGGCTACCTGGCGCGGTGGTATGAAGGCTACCTGGTGCCCAGCCGCTCCACCATGTTCGGCCTCTATCTTCATTTCGGCGAGGATTCGAGCTTCTGGATCAACCTTGGGATCAACGCGCTGGCGACGCTGTGGATCCTGCAGTTGACGCTGCGCGTACTCGGTATGCCGCAGCCGTTGCGGCTGCTGGCCATGAGCCTCGTGCTGGTCCTGACCACCTCGCTGCCCTGGCTCGCCAGCACGCTCCTGACCGACATTTTCGCCGGCCTGTCCGTGCTGGCGCTCTTCATCCTGGTCGCGCATGGGAAACGGACTTCGATCCCGGAAAAATGCTTGCTGTTCGGCCTCACCGCTTTCGCCGCCGCGACGCACAGCGCAACGCTCGCGGTGCTGCTTGGACTGTGCTGCATCGGCTGGATCGCGCGTCCGTTTCTGCGCGGGCGGATTTCCGTTTCCGGACTGACGCAAGGTAGCCTCACCATCGTCGCCGGAGCTCTGCTGTTGCTGTCGAGCAATTTCGCATTGTCCGGAAAACTGGCGTGGACGCCCGGCGGTTATGGCGTAGCCTTCGGACGGATGCTGCAGGATGGGATCGTCGCGCAGTATTTGCGCGATCATTGTCCGAAGCAGAACTTCAAGCTCTGCCCCTATCGCGATCGGCTTCCGGCCACCGCCGACCAATTCCTGTGGGGCAACAGCATGTTCAACACGCTCGGCCGCTTTCAGGGACTGAATGACGAGATGAGCTTTATCGTGTTGCATTCGCTCGCGGAGTATCCGGCCTGGCAGGCCAAGGCGGCGCTGACGGCCACAGCGCAGCAACTGGTCCAGGCAGGAACCGGCGAAGGCACCAATGGCTGGCTCGGCCATACCTACGGCATCATCGAGCGCTTTCTTCCCGCACAGGTGAAGCCGATGCGCGCGGCAGAGCAACAGCGCTGGCATTTCGATTTCACCGCAATCAACCGGATTCACGTTCCCGTCGCGCTGGCGTCGATGCTGCTGGCCACGATCCTGTTCGGCCACGGCGTGCTGCGCCGGCCGTTCGACGATCTCACTTTGCTCGCCGGCACGGTCACGTCAGCCCTGCTCGGCAACGCGTTCGTCTGTGCCGTGATATCAGGCCCGCATGATCGTTACGGCGCGCGCATGGCGTGGCTGGCGACCACGGTGTTGCTGATTGCGGCTGTCAGGCATTTCGCCGGCGACGACGCATCACCCGACCGCTCATTGCCGGCGTGACAGGAAGTCGGTGACGCCGGTCTTGTAGACCTTGTCGCCGACCGCGCGCATGTGATCGCGGTTCGGAATGTCGAGCACCTCGGCGCCCGGAATGATTTTCCCGAGCGCGGCCGCGGAGCCCGCGATCTCGTCCTTGGTGCCGACCGCGATCAGGACCGGTACGCCGATTCCGGCGGCCTCCTCCGATGTCATCAGCCGCCGCGAACCGCGCAGGCATGCGGCAAGCGCACGGTGGTCGGAGCGGGTCTGGTCGGCGAAGGCGCGAAACGTCCGCCCGACCGGATCGGTGACGTCCTCCAGCGACGGCGCTTCCAGCGCTATGGCCACGCTCTCGCCGGGGCCGCCGCCCTCGATCAGCCCGATCCCGATGCCGCCGAGAATCGCCGAGCGCAGGCGCTGCGGCTGCTCGCGCGCCAATATCGCCGTCATTCGCGATCCCAGCGAATAGCCCATGATGTCGGCGCGCTCGATCTGCAAATGATCCAGCAGCGCGATGACGTCACTTGCCATGATCGCAATTTCGTAAGCAGCGGAATCGTAAAGCTTTTCGGAATCGCCATGGCCGCGATTGTCGAGCGCGATCACGCGGCGGCCATCCTTTCTCAGATCAGAAACCCAGGTCGGATAGATCCAGTTGACGTTCTTGCTGGAGGCAAAGCCGTGCACGAGAACGATCGGATCACCCTCGCCTTCGTCGAGATAGGCAATTTCGACAGCGCCGTTGTGAAAACTCGGCATCATCAGTTCCATGTTTAGGGGATTAGAATTCGCGACCTTGCAATGATGCAAGTCTAGCCGTGTGAGACAACGCCCGCCAGAGCCGGGCCGGACGGCAAGCATGCTGCTGCCGCCTGCCTTCTTAACCGCCGCGCCTTCTTGCGACGCAGCCACGCTTCGGTGGCCCGCTCGGTGGTTGCCTTGATCGACGACAGAAAACCGAACAGCGCCAATAGCGCGCCAAATACCCACATCGTCAGATTGAAGGCGCCGGTCGCCAGCAGCAGCGCGCCGCGGCCGAGCACCTTCAAAATCGCACGGGTCTGGCCGCCCTTGGATTCGGCAAGCCGCGCAGCGCGTGCGATGTCCTTCGGCCCTTGCGCGATGCGCAGCGTATCGAGCGCCCCGCGCGTGCCGGCTTTTTCGCCGACGCGTCCGACGTCTTTCGCCAGCCGCACCAGCGCGCCGGCCTTCTCGGCACGGAACGCTGCTTTGATCGCGCTGATCGTCTCGCCCGGCCGCAACACCGAACCCTTCGCGACCGCCCGCTGCAGCACGGGCGCATCGACGACCTCGCGCGCCGAGCGGCCGGCCCACTGTGTCAGCCCCTCGCCCAGCCGCCCGACCTTGCGGGCATCCTTGACCATGGAAAGACCGGCGCGTAGCGGCCCCATGCCGCCGACGGATACATAGGTCGCGGCGGTCACCGCGAGGCCCACCGTCGCCAGGCCCAATATCAGCCGGTCCACCTCCTCGCCGGTCGCCAGATGCTTGCCTTCGCGCACGATGTCCCTGATGTCGCCGAACACGAAGAGATCTCCGGCGACCGTGCCCGACAGGCTCGCGACGTCGTCCGCATTGCCGGTCACCAGGCCTGTGGCAAAGCGTTTGGCAAAATGCGACGCCGAGCCCGCCTCAGTAACGGCATCGCTGACGCGCTTCGACAGTTCGTCGCTGACGGCGATGCCTTTGTCGCGAGCGAGTTCGACGAAGCTGTTGGCGAGATCGGAATCGCCCTCCGCGAGCGCCGCCTCGATATGGTCGGCGACCAGCGCCTGATTGCTCCGCAGGGCGGACTTGATGTGGATATCGGACAGCGCCGCGGGATCGTCCTGCGCCGCCAGAATGGCTGTGGCCTCGCGGGCGTGCGGCCACAGCGCGCCGCACACCGCCACGCTGAGCGCCAAGCATCCTAACGCCCCTGCCAAAGCCGAACCGAGCCGCAACCGCCTCATCCAAAAAAACCTAATGTTTTAGTCTTTCTCAAGATGGTGTGCCGTTTTTAAGACACAACTGCCCCGACGAAAGAAGGGCTTTTCTCCGACGACAAGATTGTGTCGAATTTGCATGAGCAAGTATGCGGCGGGGACCTCCCGAATCGGCTGAGGAATCGGCTCTAGGAATCATCGGCACCCCCCACTATGGTGCGCGGCATTTCGAACCTGCCGCGTCGTGTTGATTGCGTCTGCCCATCGTTGCTATCCAAGGTGAAACTGATGTCCGACCATGTCGTTCCGCATTTCCATAACGACGCCGGAGTCTCCGTGATCGAGATTGGCTCGCAGGAATTCATGTGCGTGGGCGCCAATCCTCCGTTCGACCATCCGCATGTGTTTCTCGACCTCGGCAACGACAACGAGATCATCTGCCCTTATTGCTCGACACTATACCGCTTTGCCGCCGACCTCGCCGCGGGCGAGGCCCGCCCGCCCGAATGCGTCCTGAAGGACAAGGTCGCCTGACCTTTCGGTGGCTGCCGCGCGCACCATCATCGTTGCTGGTGCCGGAATCGGGGGACTGACGGCAGCGCTTTCGCTCGCCGCAAAAGGCTTTCGCATCATCGTTCTGGAAAAGGCCGAAAGGCTGGAGGAAGCCGGCGCCGGCCTGCAGCTTTCGCCCAACGCCAGCCGAATCCTGGTCGACCTCGGCCTGCGACCGCGGCTCATGCCGCGCGCCGTGACGCCCGAGGCCATCAACATCATGAGCGCGCGGGCGGGCGGCGAGATCGCCCGCCTGCCGCTCGGCGAAGCGGCTAGCCTTCGCGCCGGCGCGCCCTACTGGGTGATGCACCGCGCCGATCTGCAAGGTGCCCTGCAGGCAGAGGTCAACGATCATCCGGACATCGACCTGCGGCTCGGCTGCCAGTTCGAGGACGTGACCTCGCACGCCAAGGGGCTGACCGTGGTCCAGCGCCGCGGCAACGCGCGGCAGCAGGAGCTGGCGGTGGCGCTGATCGGCGCCGACGGCATCTGGTCCGCAGTGCGGAACCATTTGTTCCCGGAGGTGCAGCCGCAATTCTCCGGCCTGATCGCCTGGCGCGGAACCCTCGATGCGACGACGCTGCCGCGCGAATATACCGCGCCGCGGGTGCAGCTGTGGATGGGGCCGGACGCGCATCTGGTCGCCTACCCGATCTCGGCGGCGCGGCAGATCAACGTGGTGGCGATCGTACCGGGAACCTGGAACAGGCCGGGCTGGAGCGCGCCCGGCGATGCCAACGAACTCAAGAGCGCATTCGCCTCGCAGCGCTGGCCCGCGACCGCGCGGATGCTGATCGGCGCCGTCGACGGCTGGCGGCGATGGGCGCTGTTCACGCTGCCCGACATCGGCGAATGGAGCGACGGCGCGATCGCGCTGCTTGGCGACGCCGCGCACGCGATGCTGCCGTTTGCCGCGCAAGGCGCGGGAATGGCGATCGAGGACGCCGCCGTGCTCGCCAAATGCCTGAGCGAGAGCCCGGGCGACAATATCGCGGGCATCCCGGCAGCGCTGAAGCGCTATGGCCGGTTGCGGCGCGGCCGCGTGCGGCGCGTGCAGCGCGCCGCGCGGCACCAGGGGCGCATCTATCATCTCACCGGACCGCTGGCGCTGGCGCGCGACCTCGCCATCAAGGCGATGGGCCCACAGCGCATGCTGGCGCGGCAGGACTGGATCTATGATTGGCGGGTGTGAGCGGAGAATCCTGTAGCCCGGACGAGCCAACGGTCGCGCGAATGCATGCCCCGCGACGAGCGCAACTGCACTCGCGCAGTGATGACAGGCTCCGCGAGATCCGGGATTACACGATCACCGCCCAGATGTCGCTTCGCTCATCCGGGCTGCGATCCCCTAATTTGCCGCGCGGCTGGCCTTCGGACGGCCGCTCTTGGCAACGGGAGCCGGCGCGAATGATGGCGGGACCGGCGCCGGTTTGGCTTCCGGCTTCGAGTCCTGGCACCTGTTCTTCTGCCAGGCTTCTTCGGCCAGCTTCGACTGGCCGCGCAGCGCAATGTAATCATTGCGATAGGCCATCTCCGCCACCACGGAACCGGCGACGCCGGTTTCGGCCTTCGTCATCAGCCCCTGCACTTCCGCGGTGCGGGCGGCAAGGCTCTTGCGCTCCGGCTCGAGCTGCTTGCAATCGTAGAGATCGTATTTGGCAGGGTCGGCGAAGGCCGGGGAAACGGCGTCGCTCATGCCGGCGCAGCCGGACAGGCCGGCTCCGAGCGCAACCAGCGCCAGCGCGGCAAGGCAGCCCTTGAATGACCGGCAATGGGACGGCGATATCGGCATCGGACCTTCGTTAAGCGGATAATGTTGAGATTGCCTAAAACAGGCACAAGTGTCCGCATTGAGGCTTTGCTTTGGCAGACGCGCTCGCTTAAAGCAAAGGATGCGTTCGGCCGGGGAACATGCCAATTCCACTTCTCCGGTAAACGCGCTAAGTATCTGATTTGGTAGTCAAAGCGGGCGTGGCGGAATCGGTAGACGCAAGGGACTTAAATGGTTGAGTGCCCTCGGGGAAACCCGAGGTGTAGAACTGCTCAAAGTCGGGGAAACCTTTTACATGGCAATCCCGAGCCAAGCGCCCAAACCTAACGGTTAGTGCGAAGGTGTAGAGACTAGACGGGCAGCACCTACGACGCAGACGCGTTATGGTGAAGGTATAGTCCAGACCCCAAACCGGGCCGTGCACAAACGTGCGAGGCTTGGGCGGCGAAAGTCGTAGCAGGTAAGAAAATCCCTCGGTGAGTAATCGCTGTGCCGGTTCGAGTCCGGCCGCCCGCACCACGCTTCGCCCTGACGGGCTACGCGTGGCGCAGCCATGCGAAACCGTCAGGGCAAAGCGTGTCCGGCATAGCCTGAGCGAAGCGAAGGCGACGACGGACTGGTGAGACTGGGGGATCACATTGCCGCAAATCGGTCTTTTCGAAATGCGCCGGCTGGAGATGCTGAGCAACACCATCTTCGGCGTGGCCATGACCCTGCTCGCCTATGACCTACCAAAGGCCTCCAGCTTCAAGAACGCACCCGACTGGCACGACCTGATGCGCGTTTATGCGCAACCGGTCATCGCACTGATGATCAGCTTCATCGTCGCCGGCATGTTCTGGTTCAGCCATCACCGCCGGCTCGCGGTTGCGCCGGAAGGCGGCCGAGGCGTGGTGTTTCTCAATCTGTTTTTTCTGCTCTCGATCATCATCCTGCCGGTGACGAACGGACTCTACGGCGCCTACCGGCTCGATGGCGTGCTGGCTGTCCTCTACGGGTTTCACCTGACCATCATCGCTGCGCTGAACGCGGTGCTATGGGTTCTTGCGCTCAAGGGCCGCAGCGATCCGCATTTGCTCATGACAGCGCTGTTTCCGGTGTTAGTGTTCGTCCTCGGGACGGCCGTGGCGTTGGTAGCCCCGCGAATTGCGCAGTTCGTCTGGTGCCTGGCTTTCCTGGCGCCGCTGGCAGGTTGGATCGCCGGACGTCGTGCCGGCTAGGCGACGTCGTCTCATCGCGTCACGGGCCGACGCGAAACCTTCGCCTCGCTGACCGTGAGCAGGCGGCTCGCCTCCTCGGCAATCATCCGCTCCATGTTTTCCTGAAATTCCTTGCGCGGCAAGCCCGGCGCGATCGGCGGCAGAAACGACAGTGTGATGATGCCTGAGTGCATCGTCAGCTTCTTCTTGTCCCAGAACAGGCCGGAATTGCACGCGGCCGGCACGACGGGGACGTCGAGATTGGTGTAGAGCGCAGAGATGCCGGCAGACTGGAACTTCACAGGCTCGTCGATCGCCTGACGCGTGCCTTGCGGAAACAACAGCACCTTGCGCCCCTCGCCGACCGCGCGCCTGGCTTCATCGACCATCTGGCGCAGCGCCTGGCGGCCAGCCGAGCGATCGACCAGGATCATCGGATAGCGCTCGAGAAACCAACCAACGAGCGGCAGCTTCCTCAACTCTTTCTTGGCGACGATGCTGGCATCGGGGAAAATCACGCAGAGCGCCGCCGTCTCCCACAGCGATTGATGATTGCAGGCGATGATGCAGGGTCCATCGGGAACGTGCTCGCGCCCCTCGATGCGATAATCCAGCCCCACCACGTACTTCATCAGGAACAGGATGCCGTTGGCCCAGACCTGGGAGACCGCACGCACCGTCGCGCTGCTCGCGTTGAACAGTGCCATGACAGGCACCGACAGCGAAACGACGACCGTCAGGATCACCACGGCGGCATCGAATAGTATAGACCTCAGATAATGCAAACGTCCGTCCCTCGGGCCTCTATGCGGCTTCCAATACAGCACTTTTCCCGGGTTGCACAATTCCGCCCACCCCGCTGAAATATGGCCCACCATGGATCGGCCCGATTGCCGATCCAGGATCGCCCCATGCCAACCTTCGAAAAAATCTCCATCGCGCCGCACCTCGCCTTCAACGCCATCACCGCCGGTCCACCCGGCGCGCCGCTGGTGCTGCTGCTGCACGGCTTTGCAGAATCGATGCATTGCTGGTGCGCGCAGGTCGCTTGCCTTGGCGACATGGGCTATCGCGCCATTGCGCCGAGCCAGCGCGGCTATTCGCCGGGCGCCCGGCCGGATCCGCGTGAGTTTTCGCACTACCTGATCGACCGCCTGATGAACGACGCCATGGCGATCGCGGCGGCCGCGGGCTATGGCGAGGCGCGCTTTCATCTCGTTGGCCACGACTGGGGCGGCAGCATCGCCTGGGGTATCGCTGAGCGCCACCACGAGCGGCTGGCTTCGCTCACCATTCTCTCGCGGCCGCATCCGAACGCGTTCAATCGCGCGCTGACGGCCGACAGCGAGCAGGCGCAACGCTCAAAGCACCACAAGGCGTTTCTGGAACCGGATGCCGCCGATGTCGTACTGGCTGACGACGCCAAATGGCTGCGCGAACGCCTGACCGCCAATGGCGTCCCGGCCGACGCGATCGAGAGGCATCTCGCCGTGCTTGGCAACAAGGAGGCGATGGAAGCCGCGCTGGCCTGGTATCGTGCCCGCGGCGCGATCCGCGGGCCGCTCGGTCCGATCCGCGTACCGACCCTTTATATCTGGGGTGACGCCGACGACACCGTCGGCCGCGCCGCCGCCGAAGGTACAGTCGATTTCATCGCCGCGCCCTATCGCTTCGAGGTGCTTCCGGGCATCGGGCATTTTGCGGCGGATCAGGCACCGGAACGGGTGTGCGAATTGCTGCTGGAACACATCGCCGCGCATCCGGCCTGAGGAACACGCCGCCCGCAAAAATGTTGTCATGCACAAAGACGGAGTATGACAAATGGCCAACGAACAATCCGCGGACAAGCCTGCCGCAACCGGACGCAAACCGCCCCGGAATGAGCGTCCACCACAATCACAACCGCCGCAAGTCCAGCCGCCGCTTCTGAGCGACGGGCCGGAACTGGTGCGCGACACCCATTGCTGACTTCACCGTCATTACGAGCCAACGGACGCGCATTCGCGCGATCCGTTGGCTCAATGACGAAGGGTAGATTTGCGCGACGCCATCAGGCGCTAGCGGCAAATTCCTGATGCCGGCCGGGTGCGGCGTCAAACAATGCCTTGGTGTATTCGTGCTGGGGTGCCGCAAAAACGTCTGCCGTGGCGCCCTGCTCGACAATCACCCCGCGCTGCATGACCGCGATCCGGTCACAGACTTGGGCTGCCACCCTCAAATCATGGGTGATGAACAGCACCGCCAGATCGAACTTGCGGCGCACTTCGTCCAAAAGCTTCAGCACCTGATCCTGCACGGAGACGTCGAGCGCCGAAACCGGCTCGTCGCCGATCAGCAATTCAGGCTCCATCGCCAGCGCCCGCGCAATACAGATCCGCTGCCGCTGGCCGCCGGAGAACTGATGCGGGAAACGATCGATCGCAGCCGGCGGCAGATGCACCACGGCCATCAGGTCGCGTGCGCGCTGCAGCGCCTCCTTGCGGCTGAGGCCAAAATTCATCGGCCCCTCGATGATCGCCTCGCCGACCGTGCGGCGCGGATTGAGCGATCGATACGGGTCCTGGAAGATGAACTGAATGCGCCGGCGCATCGGGCGGAATTTCGCCTCCCGCATCGCCGCGATATCGACGCCGTCGATCTTGATGCCGCCGGCTGACGTATCGACCAGCCGCGCGACGCAGCGCGCCACCGTCGACTTGCCGGAACCGGACTCGCCGACAATGCCCAGCGTTTCGCCGCGCCGGATCGTCAGCGAGACGTCCTTGACCGCGGCAACCACGCGCGCCTTCGGCTGGAACAGCGAGCGCTTGCCATAGGTCTTGAAAAGATTCTCGGTCTGCAGAACCACCGGTCCGATCACCGGCGACCGCTTCGGCGGCGTCATGCTCGGGACCGCGGCCAGCAGCATCCTGGTATAGTCCTCGCGCGGATTCCGCAGCACCTCCTCGCAGGGGCCCTGCTCCACGATCCGGCCCATCTGCATCACCACGACACGGTCGGCGATCTCGGAGACGACGCCGAAATCATGGGTGATGAACAGCACGCCGGTTTTCTTGCGGCCCTGCATTTCCCGAACGAGCTTGAGGATCTGTGCCTGCGTGGTGACGTCGAGTGCGGTGGTCGGCTCGTCGGCAATCAGCAGCGCGGGATCGAGCACCAGCGCCGCCGCGATCATGATGCGCTGGCGCTGGCCGCCGGAGAGCTGGTGCGGATAGGCGTCGATCATCTGTTCTGGATCAGGCAGATGCACCGCGCGCATGATCTCGAGCACGCGCGCACGCTGCTCCTTCTGGTCGAGGCCGGTATGGATCTCCAGCACTTCGCGGATCTGATCGCCGACCCGCTCGACTGGATTGAGCGCCGTCATCGGTTCCTGGAACACCATGGCCATGCGGGTACCGCGGACAGCGCGCAACTCGGCGTCGGATTTGGTGAGCAGTTGATCGCCCTGCAGTCGGATCGAGCCGCTCTCGACCTGCATCGCGCCTTTCGGCAGCAGGCCCATGACGGCCTGCGCCGTCACCGATTTGCCGGAGCCGGATTCGCCGACCACGCAGACGATTTCGTCGGCACCGACGGTCAGGTTGATGCCCTGCACGGCATGCGTCCGGTCGCCTCCGTTGATGGCGACGGAAAGATTCGAGACTTCGAGGACGGTGTTGCTCACATTACACCCGCTTCACCATCTTGGGATCGAGCGTATCGCGCAAGCCGTCGCCGAGAACGTTGACGGCAAGGATCGTCAGCGCAAGGCACACGCCGGGATAGATGATGTTGTGCGGATACAGGCTGAAGACCTGCCGGCCCTCGGCCATGATGTTGCCCCAGGTCGGCACCTCGGGCGGCACGCCGATGCCGAGGAACGACAGGATGGCCTCGATGAGAATGGCCGAGGCACAGATGAAGGTGCCCTGCACGATCATGGGCGCGATCGTGTTCGGCAGCACATGCCGCCACAACAATTTCGGAACCGAAGTGCCGAGCGTGACCGCGGCCTCGACATAGGGCTCCTCGCGCACGCTGAGCACGATCGAGCGCACCAGCCGCACGACACCGGGAATTTGGGGAACCGTGATGGCGATGATGACGGTCAGCACGCTGGAGCGGAACAGCGACACCATGGCAATCGCCAGCAGGATCGCCGGAATGGCCATCAACCCATCCATGATCCGCATGATCACGGCATCCAGAATGCGGAAGAAGCCGGCCAATAGCCCGATGAACAGGCCGGCGGCGACGCTGATCAGTGCGACCGAAACGCCGACCAGCAGCGAGACGCGCGCGCCGTAGACGACGCGGCTGTAGACGTCGCGCCCAAGCCCGTCGGTGCCTAAGGCGGCAATCATGCGAATGCGCTCGCCGGTATCGGTCCGCATCGAAAATTCCGCGCCGGGAACCTTGTTGCGCGCCACCGGGTTGATCCCCGTCGGGTCGATGGTGCCGAGCCACGGCGCGAGCAGTCCCATCAGCAGGACAATCGCGATGATCGTGGCGCCGAACATCACGCCCGGGTTACGCAGCAATTTGCGATACGCAGCCGGCTTGCCCGGGCTGGCCGGCAGTACGGGTTCGAGGATCGTCGCGTCCACCATCAGTAGCGAATCCTGGGATCGAGCACGGTATAGATCATATCAACTGCCAGGTTGATCATGACGTAAACGAATGAAAACAGCAGGATGACGGCCTGGATCGTCGGATAGTCACGCGCCAGCACGGCGTCGACCGTCAGCCGGCCAAGGCCCGGAATCGTGAACACGCTTTCGGTCACGACAACGCCGCCGATCAGGAGCGCCACACCGAGGCCGATCACCGTAACGATCGGCACCGCCGCATTGCGCAGCGCATGGCGGAACAGCACATTTCGCTCGGACTGTCCCTTGGCGCGCGCGGTGCGGATGTAATCTTCCGAGAGCACCTCAAGCACGCTGGTGCGGGTCATGCGCGCAATCAGCGCGATATAAATCACCGACAAGGTCACCGACGGCAGGATCAGCCGTTGCACCCAGCCACCAATCCCCTCCGAGATTCGCTGATAGCCCTGCACCGGCAGCCAGTTCAAATAGACCGCGAACAGGTAGATCAGGAGGTAGCCGATCACGAACACGGGCACGGAAAAGCCGAGCACCGAAAAGCCCATCACGATGCGGTCAATCCACGAACCGTGCCGGTGCGCCGCTAGTACGCCGAGCGGAACAGCGACAAACACCGCAATCAGGATCGTGAACAAGGCGAGCGACAGGGTCGGCTCGATCCGCTCGCCGATCAGCGAGGCCACCGTCTTCCTGAAGAAGAAACTCTCGCCGAAATTACCGGTCAGCACCCGGCCCGACCAGATCACGAACTGCTCGATCATCGGCCGGTCGAGGCCGAGCTGGCTGCGGATCTGCGCCACCTGTTCGGTGGTGGCATTGTCGCCGGCGATGATCGCCGCCGGATCGGAGGGGGTCAGGCGCAGCATCAGGAAGATGAAGACCGCAACCACCAGCATCACAGGGATCGTGCCGAGCAGTCGCCGGAAGAAGTAGCCATACATAGGTCGATCCCCGAAACGAAGCGGGCGGCGGGAAGCCGCCCGCTTCCTTCACATCACTTCGTGACTTCGATGTTCCAATGCACCGGGACCGGCGCCATCAAGAGCCCCTTGACGTTCTTGCGAATGGCAATGGGCTGTACGTACTCGCCGACCGGGATCATGGCCGTGATCTCGATATTGCGCTTCTGGACCGCTTCCGCGATCTCTTTCTGCTTGGCCAGATCGGATGAGCGCGCGAATTCGTCGCGCAGCTTCTCCATCTCTGCATCGCAGGGCCATCCGAACGAAGCCTTTTCGCACCCCGAATTCACATAGGCGGCAGAGACCGGGTTCATCACGTCGGCCGTGACCCAGGCCGTAAGGAAGGCATTCCAGCCACCGGCGCTCGGTGGATCCTTCTTGGCGCGGCGCGCAACAAGAGTCTGCCAGTCCATCGACTGCATGTCGACCTTGAAGCCTGCTTTTTCCATCAGTGATTTCGCCACCGGCGCGAGGTTGGTCAGAACTTTCAGGTCGGTGGAGTGCATCAGCAGCACGGGCGTCCCGTCATAGCCCGCTTCCTTCAAGAGTTCCTGCGCCTTCTTGGCGTTCGAGGTGAGAATTGCATCCGTTCCCTTGGTCGTCCCGAACGGGGTGTCGCAGATGAACAGCGCCTTGCACGCCTTGATGTAGTTTTCGTCACCGATAGTCGCCATCAGGAAGTCTTCCTGATTGAAGGCGTACCACAGCGCCTGGCGAACCTTCGGGTTGTCGAACGGCTTGTGCAGGTGGTTCGGACGGAAGACGTACTGCGCCTTGATTTGCGGCACCTCGACGATTGAGATGTTGGTATCCTTCTTCAAGGTGCCCAGGAGATCGTGGCTGGGCTGCTCGATGTAGTCGATCTCGCCCTTTTGCAGCGCGTTGACCGCTTGCTGCGCGTCGGAAATGGCGCGCCATTCGACGCGATCCACCTTCGCGACCTTGCCGCCCGCGAGACCCGAGGCAGGCTCGGCGCGCGGCTTGTACTTGTCGAACTTGACGTAAACGGTCTTGTCGCCGGGCTTCCATTCATCCTTGACGAAGACGAAGGGGCCGGAACCAGTAAAATCCTCGATCTGCTTGTTGGGATCGGTGTCGGCGACGCGCTTGGGCATCATGAACGGCACGTTGGATGACGGCTTCGACAGACCTAGCAGCACGAGGCCGGTCGGTTCCTTGAGCTTGATGGTGAAAGTCTTGGCATCGACCGCATCGATCGAAGCAACGAAGGTCATCATCTTCTGACCGAGCGAGTCCTTGACCGCCCAGCGTTTGATGGAGGCAATGCAGTCTTCCGACGTCACCGGCTTGCCGTCGTGCCACAACAGGCCTTCGCGCAACGTGAAAGTGTAGGTCTTCTTGTCGGCCGACGTGTCGTACTTCTCGACCATCTGCGGCTTGACCTCGCCCTTTTCATCCTGCGCGAGCAGCGTGTCGTAGATCATGTAACCGTGGTTGCGGACGATGTAGGCCGTGGTCCAGATCGGATCCAGGATCTTCAGATCCGAGTGCATGACGGCACGCAGCGTGGTCTGCGCAAGCGCAGGCGCTGCCGCAACAACCATCAGGCTGCCGACGCAAGTTGCAGCAAGAATTGCTTTTCTGAACGCGTTCATTCCTTCACCTCCATTGTCGTCTCCACGCCCGAACGCCTATTGTTCGGGCCCCTGCCCGGTTTCTCACCGGACTATAGGGTCGATATTCAGCTTCACAACACCCTTTTGACCCGACGACACTGGTGACGCCGCGCTCAGACAGAAATCAGGACAGCCCTCCGGACAGATCCTTTCGCGGCCGGCTTACGCCCGCCGCCGGATGGATTGCAGTCCCGGTTCAGCTCCGCCAACACGCCTCCTCGAAAATCTACAATCAAGAATGATGCCAGAAATACCGTTGCCCTGACCTCGCGCCCGGAAAGTCCGAACGCGCCATGTTTTCCCTTTACAAATTCGCCGCCGATCCTTCTCGTAACGGGTCCACGCCGAACCCAAACATTCCGGCCCAACCGGGAGGACCCATCATGAATCCTGCCAACCTCCCCTTCGATTCCCAGACCATGCTGCAGGGTTTGCGGGCCTGGGTCGAATGCGAAAGCCCCACCTGGGATGCGCGCGCGGTCGATCGTATGCTCGATGTTGCGGCGCGCGAAATGGCCATCATGGGTGCGACCATCGAACGCATCGCCGGACGGCAGGGTTTTGCCGGCTGCGTCCGCGCGCGCTTCCCTCACCCGAAGCAGGGCGAGCCTGGAATCCTGATCGCGGGCCATCTCGATACCGTCCATCCCGTCGGCACGCTGGAAAAGCTGGCGTGGCGGCGCGAAGGCAACAAATGCTACGGTCCGGGCATCTTCGACATGAAGGGTGGCAACTACCTCACTCTCGAAGCGATCCGGCAACTGGCCCGCGCCGCGTTCACGACGCCGCTGCCGATCACCGTGCTGTTCACGCCGGACGAAGAGGTCGGCACGCCATCGACCCGCGACATCATCGAGGCCGAAGCCGCCCGCAACAAATATGTGCTGGTGCCGGAGCCTGGCCGCACCAACAACGGCGTGGTCACCGGGCGATATGCCATTGCCCGCTTCAATCTCGAAGCCATCGGCAAGCCGAGCCATGCCGGCGCCACACTCTCCGCCGGCCGTTCCGCGATCCGCGAGATGGCACGCCAGATTATCACTATCGACGGCATGACGACTGAAGATTGTACTTTCTCGGTCGGCGTCGTGCATGGCGGCCAATGGGTCAATTGCGTTGCCACCACCTGCACCGGCGAGGCGCTCAGCATGGCCAAACGACAGGCCGACCTCGATCGCGGTGTCGAACGGATGCTCGCGCTTTCCGGAAGCAGCAATGATGTCACGTTCAAGGTCACCCGTGGTGTGACCCGGCCGGTGTGGGAACCCGATGCCGGCACGATGGCGCTTTACGAACACGCGCGCAGCGTGGCCAGGCAAATGGGCGTCGAGCTCCCGCATGGCAGCGCCGGTGGCGGCTCCGACGGCAATTTTACGGGTGCGATGGGCATCCCCACCCTTGATGGCTTGGGTGTTCGTGGCGCCGACGCTCATACGCTCAACGAACATATCGAGGTCGACAGCCTCGCCGAGCGGGGCCGTTTGATGGCGGGCTTGCTGGCGACGCTAACGTGATCTGCGCGCCGCAAGACGCAGCATGGATTGCTTCCGCCTTCGCTCATTGAGCTACGGCGGACGAGTCGCTTCCTTGCGCAAACGCTTCGCGTTTGTCGCAGGCAATGACGGTGGGGCGGCATGCAAAACGGAATTGCTTCACAGCTTGCGCTTGCCACGATGTCACGCTTAACGTCCTCCCAACGAAAAGCATTGGCCGAGACACTGAATGACCCGCATCGCCGTTGGCGCCTTTCTGCACGAGACCAACACCTTCGCGCCGACCAAGGCGACCTACGACGATTTCGTCCATGGCGGCGGCTGGCCGTCGATGGCGCATGGCGCCGATGTCCTCAAGGTCATGCGCGACATCAATGTCGGCCTCGCCGGCTTCGTCGAGGCGGCTGAAGCCAATGGCTGGGAGCTGGTCCCGACGATCTCGGCTGCCGCCAGCCCATCGGCGCATGTCACCAGGGATGCCTTCGAACGCGTCATGAGGGAGATGATCGACGGCATCGCTGCAGCCGGACCGATCGATGCCGTCTATCTCGATCTGCATGGCGCCATGGTGACCGAACATTACGACGATGGCGAAGGCGAAACCCTTGCCCGCCTGCGCCAGGTGATCGGCAAGGACCTGCCGCTGGTCGCAAGCCTCGACCTCCATGCCAACGTCTCGCCCGAGATGATGGAGCATGCGGATGCCCTCATTGCCTACCGCACCTACCCTCACATCGACATGGCCGACACCGGCCGCGCCTGTGCAAGACACCTCGCGCTGATGCTGAAGACGAAGGAGCGCTTTGCAAAGGCGTTCCGGCAATTACCGTTCCTGATCCCGATCTCCTGGCAATGCACCGACGACCAGCCGACCAAGGGCATTTATCAGAAGCTAGCGGCGCTCGAGAGCGACGCGGTGCCGACACTGTCCTTTGCGCCGGGCTTTCCGGCCGCGGATTTCCGGGATTGCGGGCCGAGCGTGTTCGCTTATGGCCTGACGCAGGCCGACGCCGACGCTGCTGCCGACAAACTGGCGGCGCTCGTCGAGAGCCACGAGGACGATTTCGACGGCCGCATCTATTCACCCGACGATGGCGTTCGCCTTGCGATGGAGCTCGCGAAATCGGCGACGAGGCCGATCGTCATTGCCGACACCCAGGACAATCCCGGCGCCGGCGGCGATTCCGATACCACGGGAATGCTGCGCGCGCTGGTGCGCAACAAGGCGTCCGGCGCCACCGGCGTGATCAACGATCCGGAGTCGGCCAGGGCCGCGCACGCGGCAGGCCTCGGCGCCACGGTTACGCTGGATATCGGCGGCAAGTCCGGCATTCCAGGCGACGCGCCCTACAGGGAAACCTTTGTCGTCGAGAAACTGTCCGATGGCAAATTCGTAGCGACCGGCCCCTATTACCGCGGACGCGACATGGATATGGGGCCGTCCGCCTGCCTGCGCATCGGTGATATCAGAGTGGTCGTCGGCTCCTACAAGGCGCAGCTCGCGGACCAGTCGATGTACCGCTATGTCGGCATCGAGCCGACCGAACAGAAAATCCTGGTCAACAAGAGCTCGGTGCATTTCCGCGCCGATTTCGAGCCGATCGCCGAAAAACTGCTGATCTGCGCCGCGCCCGGCGCGATGCCGGCCGATACGGCGGCGCTGCCCTGGACGCGGCTGCGTCCGGGCATCCGCATCAAGCCGAACGGCGCCGCCTTCACCCCGCCCGCCCAGTTACGCTCAACAGCTTCAGTCACGGGATAACAGACATGCCCACCATCGACCGCATCGACGGCTATGCCGAGGAACTCACCGCCATCAGGCGCGATCTGCATGCCCATCCCGAGATCGGCTTCGAGGAAGTGCGTACCTCCGGCATCGTCGCGGAGAAGCTGAAGGGATGGGGCATCGAGGTGCATCGCGGCCTCGGCGGCACCGGCGTGATCGGCGTGCTCAAGGGCAAGGGCAATGGCGGCAAGCGCATCGGCCTGCGTGCCGACATGGACGCGCTGCCGATGGAAGAGAACACCAACCTGAAATGGCGCTCGACGATCCCCGGCCGCTTCCACGGCTGCGGCCATGACGGCCACACCACCATGCTGCTCGGCACCGCGCGCTATCTGGCCGAGACCAAAAATTTCGACGGCACCGTGCATTTCATCTTCCAGCCCGCCGAGGAAGGCCTCGGCGGCGCCCGCGCCATGATCAAGGACGGCCTGTTCCAGAAATTTCCCTGCGACGAGGTTTACGGCCTGCACAACGCGCCGGACCTGAACCACGGCGAAATCGCGATCCTCCCCGGACCTGCGATGGCCGGCGCAGATTTCTTCGACATCAACATCCAGGGCTACGGCGCGCATGGCGCGATGCCGGAGCGGTCCAAGGATGCGGTCGTGATTGCAACCACGCTGGCGCAGGCGCTGCAAACGATCGTCAGCCGCAACGTCGATCCCTTGAAGGCGGCGGTGCTGTCGATCACCCAGATTCATTCCGGCTCCGCCTATAATGTAATCCCCGGCGACGCCAAGCTGTGCGGCACGGTGCGCGCGTTCGACGATGGCGTGCGCGCGCTGATCCGTGAACGCATGCGCGCGATCAGCGCCGGCATTGCCGCGACCTTCCAGTGCGAAATATCCGTCGATATCCGCGATGGTTTCAGCGTGTTGGTCAACGAGGAGGAACAGTGCAGGGTGGTCGAGGCCGTGGCGAAGACCGTGGTCGATCCGGCCAAGGTGTTCACGCGGGCAACGCCGAAGATGGGCAGCGAGGATTTCGCCGACATGATGCAGGTCGTGCCCGGCGCCTACTTCTGGATCGGCCATGACGGCTCGGTGCCGGTGCACAATCCCGGCTACGTCCTCGACGACAAGATCCTGCCGATCGGCGCCAGCATGTTCGCCCGCATCATCGAAACCCGTCTCCCGGTAGGTCCGCATGCATAAACCAAGCGCCGAAGAAGAGATCACCTCGCTGCATGACCTTTCCGCCGTCGACCTGATCGCCGGCTATCGCGCCAAGCAGTTCTCGCCATCGGAAGTGCTGGAGGAAGTGATTGAGCATGTCGCGGTGTGGGAGC
The DNA here is from genome assembly GCF_036924515.1 of Bradyrhizobium sp. AZCC 1610. NCBI lineage: Bacteria > Pseudomonadati > Pseudomonadota > Alphaproteobacteria > Hyphomicrobiales > Nitrobacteraceae > Bradyrhizobium > Bradyrhizobium sp. AZCC 1610. Next base: position 4,136,796 of record NZ_JAZHRR010000001.1, read on the forward strand.
CACACATCAGGGCGCTCTATTTGTTCGATCCCGACGGCGCGCGCGCTGCCGCGAAGGCTTCGACCGATCGCTGGCAAAGGGACGAGCCCGCAGGCGCGCTCGACGGCGTGCCTGTTACCATCAAGGACAATATCGCGACCAAGGGCCAGCCGATCCCGCTCGGCGCCGCCAGTGTCAGGCTGGTACCGGCAGAGAAGGATGCGCCGCCCGCCGCGCGGTTGCGCGAATCCGGCGCGATCATCTTCTCCAAGACCACGATGCCTGATTACGGCATGCTGTCGTCGGGCCTCTCCAGTTTCCATCCCCTCACCCGCAATCCCTGGGACCTGGCCAAGAATCCCGGTGGCTCCTCCGCCGGCGCCGGCGCGGCGGGCGCCGCCGGCTACGGCCCGCTGCATCTCGGCACCGACATCGGCGGCTCGGTGCGGCTGCCGGCCTCGTGGTGCGGGCTGGTCGCGCTGAAGCCGAGTTTTGGGCGCGTTCCGGTCGATCCGCCCTATGTCGGCCGCGTCGCCGGACCGATGACCCGCACCGTCGACGACGCGGCGCTGATGATGTGCGTGTTGGCGAAGCCGGATCGCCGCGACGGCATGAGCCTGCCGGCGGACAGCAGCATTCACTGGAAGACACTCGATAAGTCGCCGCGCAAGCTGCGCATCGGCCTGATGCTCGATCCCGGCACCGGCCAGGCGCTGGAAAGCGAAGTGCGAAGCGTTGCCATCAACGCCGCCAAGGCGTTTGAGTCCGCAGGCGCCGCGATTACGGAAGTCGGCGGTATCCTGACGCGCGAGATGCTCGACGGGCTGGACAATTTCTGGCGCGCGCGGATGTGGGACGATCTGTCAAAACTATCGCCCGAGGAGCGCGCCAAGACACTGCCCTACATCCATAGATGGGCAGAAGCGGGCGCGAAACTTTCCGGCGTCGATGTCATCAGGGGATTCAACGCGACGATGGCGATCCGCGCCGCTGCCGCAAAGCTGTTCCACGACCTCGACTACGTAATTTCGCCGGTGTCGCCGGTGGTGAACTTCCCCGCCGAATTCGCCGCCCCGATCAACGATCCGGACAAGCCGTTCGAGCACATCGCCTATACCGTGCCGTGGAACATGTCTGAAAATCCCGCGATCTCGATCAATGGCGGCTATGACGAAAAGGGTTTCCCGATCGGCGTGCAGATCATCGGCCGCCGCTTCGACGATCTCGGCGTGCTCGGCATGGCCAAGGCGTTCGAAGGCCTGCGCGGCCCGCAGCGGCCGTGGCCGTCGCCGCCGAAGTAGTAGATTCTGGATAGCTCCGTCATGGCCGGGCTTGTCCCGGGCATGACGATGTGTGTTGAGCAGTCGAACAAGAAAACAAAGGAAGGAAACCCACGCGATGGCGTATGAGACCATCAAGTACGAGGTCGACGATCAAATTCTCACCATCACGCTGAACCGGCCCGACAAGCTCAACGCCTTCAACGGCGCCATGCAGCAGGAGCTGATCGACGCCTTCGACGCCGCCGACAAGGACGACAATGTCCGCGCCATCATCGTGACAGGCGCGGGCCGTGGCTTCTGCGCCGGCGCAGACCTTTCCTCCGGCGCCAACACCTTCGACCGCGACGCGCGGCGCGGGCCAGTGAAGCGGCTTGCCAGCGGCGCCGTTGACTACAGCGATCCGATGGTGCGCGACGGCGGCGGCCAGGTGACGCTGCGGATCTTCAAGTGCCTAAAACCCGTGATCGCCGCGGTGAACGGGCCGGCGGTCGGCATCGGCGTCACCATGCAGCTTGCGATGGACATCCGCATTGCCAGCGAAGCGGCACGCTTCGGCTTCGTATTTTCCCAGCGCGGCATCGTGCCCGAAGCCGCTTCGAGCTGGTTCCTGCCGCGTATCGTCGGCATCTCACAGGCGCTGGAGTGGTGCTACTCGGGCCGCGTCTTCCCGGCGCAGGAGGCGCTCGCCGGCCGCCTCGTCAGCAAGGTGGTGCCGCCGGACGATTTGCTGCCGACCGCACGCGCGCTCGCCAGGGAATTCGCCGCCAAGACCGCGCCGGTGTCGGTGGCGCTGATCCGGCAGATGATGTGGCGCATGATGGGCGCCGACGATCCAATGGAAGCCCACAAGGTCGACAGCCGCGGCATCTACACCCGCGGGCGAAGCGACGACGTCAAGGAAGGCGTGGTGTCGTTTTTGGAAAAGCGCCCGGCGCAGTTCAAGAACAAGGTATCGAGTGATATGCCGGATTATTTCCCGTGGTGGACGGAGCGGGAGTATAAGTGAGCGGCCGGCCCGCATCGGCCAACGCGACGCAAGACGGCGTCGTCCTGCTGCATGGTATCAGCAGGACGGCGCGATCGTTTCGAAGGATGCAGGCGGCGCTGGAAGACTGTGGCTTCGCGACGCTCAATCTGGACTATGCGAGCCGCCGGAAGGCGCTGGAAGCGCTGGCGGAGGACATTCATCCCTCCATCCAGCGTTTTGCGGATGGCATCGATGGTTCTGTCCATTTCGTCTGCCATTCCATGGGCGGCTTGCTGGCGCGGGTCTACACTGCCAGATATCGGCCAACACGCCTCGGCCGCGTCGTGATGCTCGGCACCCCGAACAGCGGCAGCGAAATCGCCGACCGGCTCAGGCATTTCAGGCCTTACCGCGCTTTTTTCGGACCAGCCGGACAGCAACTCGGCACGCAGCGGAATGAAGCGGTCAACGCGCTGTTTCCGCCGGTCGATTATCCGGTCGGCATCATCGCCGGAAACCGGTCGATCTATCCGATCACATCGGCACTTTTGCCGAAGCCGTATGACGGACGGGTGTCGGTTGCGAACACCAAACTCGATGGGATGGCGGATCATGTGGTGATCGCGGCGTCGCATCCGTGGCTGGTGCGGAATTCAGTTGCGATCGCGCAGACGATTGCGTTCGTGCGGGATGGGAGATTTAACTCCTCCGCCGTCATCACCCGCGAAGGCGGGTGATCCAGATGCTATGGGGGGAGCGGCGGCGAGGGTGTGGATACCCTCGAGCGCCGTGATCACGCAATGGAGCACCCCATGTCGCAATCGTTTGACGCCAGCAGGTCCCTCACCGCCTTCGAACAGGATAGCACGTTGGTCGCAGTGATCGAGATGAGCCAGTCGAAGTGGCTTGTTGCGGCTGTGATCCCGGGGGGCGAGCGCCAGCCCCTGAAGAAGCTTGGTGCAAATGCGGACGCTCTGCTGAAGCTGTTGCAGCGCTGGCAGGATGAAGCGCGCAAGGCCGGGCGGACGGTCAGGCGGATCGTCTGCGCCTATGAGGCCGGACGGGACGGATTCTGGCTGGCGCGCTGGCTGCAGGCGCGCGCCATCGAGGCCTACGTCATCCATGCTGCGAGTATTGCGGTGTCCCGCGAGCACCGGCGCGCCAAGACCGATCGGATCGACACGGAACTGCTGATGCGATCGTTTCTCGGCTGGCTGCGTGGCGAGAAGCGCCATTGCAGCATGGTCGCGATCCCGACCATGGCAGAAGAAGATGCGCGGCGGCCGAGCCGCGAACGGGAGAGCCTCGTGGGCGAGCAGACACGGATCGTCAACCGGATCAAGGCTGTCCTCGCCCTGTTCGGCATCGGCGGGTTCAATCCGAGGCTGCGCAAGGCGGCGCAGAAGCTGGAGACACTGCACACCGCGGAAGGAACACCGCTGCCGCAGAATGCCGACGCGGAGCTGCGCCACGATCTGGAGCGGCTGCGCCTGGTGCACGACCAGGTCCACATCATCGAAAGTGAACGGTTGCGCCGGCTCGCGCTCGCGCCGGCCGCAACGACAAGGCCTCACGCGATGGTGCGTCTGATCGCAAGGGTTTTTGGCGTCGGCATCGAGACTGCCGACATGCTGGTGAATGAGGCGTTGGCGCGCAATCTGCGTGATCGCAGAGCCGTGGCGCGCTATGCCGGACTAACCGGCGCGCCGGACGAAAGCGGCAAGCGCCGGCGCGAGAAGGGACTGGCCCGCGCCGGCAACGGTCGGGTCCGCCGCGGCATGATCCAACTGGCCTGGCGCTTTCTGATCTTCCAGAAGGATAGCCGGCTCGTCCGCTGGTTCCGCGAGCGCACCGCGGATGGCCGCAGCGCCACGCGCAAACCATGATCGTGGCGCTGGCGCGCAAGCTGCTCATCGCGCTGTGGCGGCTGGCAACCACCGGCGAGATAACTGAGGGGCTCAGGCTGCGCCCGGCCGGCACTTGACCATGCAGCTTCCGCAACTCCAACACGATTGACGGTTCAGCAGCCGGCAGTCTGCCGACGACATCCGAGGTGGCGGTGATCCGCCGGAATACATGGCCTTTGCGCCGCGACCCAGAATGGACCCGCCGCCCCGGAGCTTCGCCCCCCGATGCGCATGCATGCATCATGGTTCTGGTCCCGATCGATCAACCGAATACAAGTCTGCGACGCGGTATCGCGTCCACGGTGGGCTCGCCTCGGAAGTCGTCCCTATGCCGCTAACGCCAAACCTCGTCCCGCCCTCAAGCCTGCCGCCGGGCTCACGACCGTCAAGGGCTGCGTCGCTCCGCGATGGCCTGCGGCCACCCTTGACCGTCGTTCCGCCCAGGCGGCTAGTCGTCTCGGGGTCGGGACGAGGAGATGTCGGTCTTCGTCGAACAAGGAGACGACAGCAATGATCTGACAACGATCACTCTTGATCACCCCCATACAAGTATTCCAGAGACATCTGTGCTTGAACCGAAAGGCCGCGGCGTACTGGATGCCCCGCCAGAGCCTGTCATCGGGCGGCCATTCGGCCGACCCGTTGGCGGGGCATGACAAGAAACTACCCCATCGTCAGCGCCACCCGACCGATTGCCTTGCGCTCGATCAGCAGCCGCATCGCCTTCGCGTAATCTTCCAGCGGCAGGCGGTGCGAGACGTTGGGGCGGATTTTTCCGGCTTCCGCCCATTCCGTGAGCGCCTTGATCCTGACCTCGCCGAGCGCGGGATTTCGCCGCACCGCTTCGCCGGCGCGCACCCCGAGCACGCTCGCGCCCTTGATCATCAGGAGGTTGGTCTTGGCGAGCCCGATGCCGCCGGTGAAGCCGATGACCAGCAGCCTTGCGCCCCAGTTGATGCAGCGCATTGAGTTCTCGAACACCTCGCCGCCGACGGGATCGAACACCACGTCCGCGCCCTGCCCGCCGGTGATGCGCTTCACGGCGTCGCGGAACGGTTCGCGATCGTAGCGGATGAGATGATCGGCGCCCCTCGCCTTCGCAATTGCCAGCTTCTCATCGCTCGAGGCGGTGGCGATCACGGTCGCGCCCAGCATCTTCCCGATCTCGACGGCGGCGAGCCCGACACCCCCGCCCGCGCCATGCACCAGAAGAACCTCGCCGGGTTCAAGCCAGCCGCGGTCGATCAACGCGTGATAGGCCGTGCCGTGGCCGGCCAGAAACGTCGCGCCCTCGGCATAGTCGAACGTCGACGGCAGTTTTACGAGCTGCGAGGGCGAGGCGACGGCTTCATCGCAATAGGCACCGTGGCGCATCCTGACGATCACGCGGTCACCAACAGCGACGCCCTCGGCCGCGTTGACCTCGACGACATCGCCGGCGGCTTCGACACCCGGCGTAAACGGCAATGGCGGCTTGAGCTGATACTCGCCCGCTGCCATCAAAATATCGGGGAAATTGATTCCGGCGGCGCGGATGGCGATGCGCACCTGCCCGGCGGCCAGGGGTGCTGCGTCAAACGTTTCCAGGCGCAGGCTTTCGGGCGGCCCAAGCTCGCGGCAGACGACGGCTTTCGGCATCAGGCGGCGCGCTCCTTGTGGCGCTCCAGCGCCTCGCGGATCAGCGGCATCCGGTCGTTGCCGAAATACATGTCGGTCTTGTCGATAAAGATGGTCGGCGAACCAAAACCGCCGCGCGCCATCACCTCATCCGTGTTGGCCTTGAGCTGGTCCTTGACCGCCTGCTGGCTGATGCCCTCGAAGAATTTGACATGGTCGACGCCGGCCTTCTTGCAGATCTCCGTCAGCACCGAATCCTGCGAGATGTCCTTGTCGCCACCCCAATAGGCCTCGAACACCGCGGTGGCGAACGGCACCATCTCCTGGCCTAGCCAGATGCAGCCGCGCATCGCTTTCACGCTGTTCACCGGAAACACCGTCGGCGGCATCTTGATGGCGAGTCCAGCGGAGCGCGCCCAGTCGGCGAGATCCTTCTTCATGTAGCGCGCCTTCAACGGCACCGGCGTCTCGCGCTGCGCGTAAACGCTCGGATTGACGGTATTGAAGATGCCGCCGACCAGGATCGGCCGCCAATTGATCTCAACGCCGAGCTCTTTGGCGAGCGGCTGGATGTTGTGAAAGGCGAGATAGGTCCAGGGACTGGAGCAGTCGAAGAAGAATTCGAGCATGGGGTTTCCTTTGGGTTTGCTCTTGGCTCATCCTCGTCATTCCGGGATGCGCCGCAAGGCGCAGGCCCGGAATCCATGTTTCCGCGCGGCATGGATTCCGGGCTCGCCGCTTCGCGGCGCCCCGGAATGACAGCTAGTTATCTTTTCTCCGCCAGCTCCTTCGCACGCGCGCCGAACATATTCCGCCGCGCTTCCTCGTCGAACGGCTCCTTCACGAACTTGCCGATCGCCAACCCTGCCTGCACCTGCGGCCGCGCGCGGACTTCGGCGTACCAGCGCTTGACGTTCGGATAATCGTGGAGCGTAAAGCCCTGCGCCTTGTGGGTCATGGTCCAGGGAAAGCAGGCGATGTCGGCAATCGAATAATCGCCAGCGACATAGGCGCCGGTCTTGCCAAGCTGCGTATCGAGCACGCGGTAGAGCCTCGCCGCCTCGTCACGGTAGCGCTCGATTGCGTACGGGATTTTTTCCGCCGCATAGAGCGCGAAATGGCCGTGCTGGCCGAGCATGGGCCCCAGCCCACTCATCTGCCACATCAGCCATTCCATGACGCGGGAGCGGGCCCGCGTTTCCTTCGGCAGAAAACGCCCGGTCTTGTCGGCGAGGTAGATCAGGATCGCCCCGGTCTCAAACACCGGGATCGGCTCGCCGCCATCGCCAGGTGCGCGGTCGACGATGGCCGGAATGCGGCTATTCGGGCTGATCGCCAAAAATTCCGGCCTGAACTGCTCGCCGGCCCGGATGTTGACCGGAATGACCTGATACGGAAGCCCGAGTTCCTCCAGCATGATCGAAATTTTCCAGCCGTTGGGCGTCGGCGCGTAATGCAGGTCGATCATGGCTCCCCTTGCTGCCGATGTGGGATATTCCCCGCAGCGGCGACTTTGTTGTTCTGTACCTCGATCATAAGACATGGCAGACAGGCGCTCAATCACGACCGAACGGGAGGCTCCCATGCTGTTTCCAACCACGATCGCAGGCTCGCTGCCGAAGCCGGAATGGCTGGCCGAGCCGAACACGCTCTGGGCCCCCTGGAAATCGAAAGGCGACGAGCTCGCCCGCGCCAAGCGCGACGCCACCATGCTGGCGGTGAAGCTGCAGGAGGATGCCGGCGTCGACATCGTCACCGAGGGCGAACAGGCCCGCCAGCATTTCGTCCATGGTTTTCTGGAGAAGGTCGAGGGCATCGATTTCGCCCACAAGGTCGAGATGGGCATCCGGAAAGACCGCTACAAGGCGATGGTGCCGCAAGTGATCGCGCCGCTGACGCTGAAGGGCCGCGTCCATGCCGATGAAGCCCGCGTCGCCCGCACCCACACCACCCGCAAGCTGAAATTCACCCTGCCCGGCCCGATGACCATCGCCGACACCGTCGCCGACAAATATTACGGCGACAAGGTCAAGATGGCGTTCGCCTTTGCGGAACTGCTCAACAACGAGGCCAAGGCGCTGCAGGCCGACGGCGTCGATGTGATCCAGTTCGACGAACCTGCCTTCAACGTCTTCATGGACGAGGTCTCCGACTGGGGCATCAAGGCGCTGGAGCGCGCCGCCGAAGGCCTGACCTGCACCACCGCCGTCCACATCTGCTACGGCTACGGCATCAAGGCCAATACCGACTGGAAGCAGACGCTGGGCAGCGAGTGGCGGCAATACGAGGATATTTTCCCGGCGATCGCCAAAAGCCCGATCCAGCAGGTCGCGATCGAGTGCCGCAATTCAAAGGTGCCGCTGGATCTGCTGGCGCTGCTCCCGGGCAAGGTCGTCCAGGCCGGCGTGATCGATGTTGCCAGCGATTCGGTGGAGACCGCCGAGGATGTCGTGAAGGTGATCGAGGCAGTGTCGAAATTCGTGCCGCTTAGCAACATCGTCGCGACCACCAATTGCGGCATGGCGCCGATGCGGCGGGATATCGCGGAGGCGAAGCTGGCGGCGCTGGGTGCGGGGGCGAAGCTGGCAAGGCAGAAGTTGGGTTGATGTTTCCGTCCCCTCTCCCGCTTGCGGGGGAGGGTTAGGGTGGGGGCTCTCTCCACGGGCGCGAATCGCGGAGAGAGCCCCCACTCCAGCTCTCCCCCGCAAGCGGGAGAGAGAGCAGACCGCGCAAGCGGCGCCACCTTCGCTAGCTAGCTACACGCGCTTGGATGCAGCACTGGGCGATATCCGGCATTCAACGCGCGCAGCGTTGACGGCGGCGTCAAGAGTTGAGAGTTGGCGATGGTGCACTCTGCTTCGCTGTAACCAGCCATCGACCATTGCAGCGCCCTGCCCTGCACGATCAGAAAACTCTCCTCGCGCGCCTGCACCATCGCGCCATCGGGCAATTGCTCCACCTGCATCGGCAGCGGATGCAGTCGCTTCCTGCCGCGGTCCAGCCGCTCACCATGCAGCACCTTGTCAATCTCGCGCGCGCGAACGCCCCTCACGCCATTGCCCTCCTCCCACGCCGCGCGGAAACGATTGGCGTCGTCGCGGCGGCAGAAAAAGCACGGGCGATGGCCAGCCGCGAATGCGGTGGCCTCGTCGAGAAAGAACAGCTCGGTCCAGCTCCGCCCGCCCATCACCTTGCGCCGCCAGCCCCTGAACTCACAGACGCAAGTGATCCACGCCGGGCTCGACCAGCGCTTCCTGAGCAGCGTCTTCGTCGCGGGATCGTGGATGATGCCGCGGTTGCCCGTGAACAGGCCGCGATGCGGGGTGGCGATGATGTCGCCGGTGGGTGTGACGCGGTTTTGAAGGGGCATTTTCGGCTACCGTCATTCCGGGGCGATGCGCAGCATCGAACCCGGAATGACGAACACATCAACCCGCCCCGTCACGGACGGATCGGCGGCTGGAACGACAGCGCAGTATCCCAGGGAAAGTGGATCCAGGTATCCTGCGACACTTCGGTAATGAACGTGTCAACCAGCGGCTTGCCCTGCGGCTTGGCATAGACGGCTGCAAAATGCGCGTCCGGCATCATCGAGCGCACCAGCCGCCCGGTCTTGCCGGTGTCGACGAGATCGTCGACGATCAACAGCCCCTTGCCGGTGCCGCCGCCGAGTCTTGCCACTTCGGCCGAAACGCCCTTAAGAGCCTGCAGGTCGCCCTGCCTGGTGTGGTCGTAGCTGGCAATGCAGACGGTATCGATGATGCGAATGCCGAGTTCGCGCGCCACGATGGCCGCCGGCACCAGCCCACCGCGGGTAATCGCGATGATGGCATGAAACGGCCCGACCTCGTTGAGCCGCCAGGTCAGCGCCCGGCAATCCCGGTGAAACTGGTCCCAGGAGACCGGAAAGGCCTTCTCCGGCGGCGGGGTGGCTTTTTCGCGCTCCGTCACGAACGCGCTCCAGAGCAAGCGGTCACTTTTGTTCTCCTGACAATAGTATCTTTGCTATCTCGCTTGTTCCTGTCCATCCCATCCGTTCGTAGAGCGGCTTTCCCATGCGTGTCGCGTGAAGTATGCAAAAGGACACACCGCGCTTCCGGAGTTCGGCCTCTCCCAATTCCATCAGCATGCTTCCCAGTCCCCGCCGCCGGTGCGAAGGCTCGGTGAAGACGTTGAGGACATAGCCGCGCTTGTCCTCCAGCGGATGCGACGGATGTGGCGGCCAATTGATAACCATCAATCCGATGCCAGCAACCGACGCGCCCGCGTCCTCTACGATATAGCCGAAGTAGCTTCCATCCTTCAGACGCGGTTCGGCCCAAACCCTGAAAGCCGCCGTCATGGCCTTCAGGACGTCCTCGGTTCTGCCCGGCGCATTCGATTCGCGAAACATTGCCTCGCGATGTCGGCAGACCAGATCCAGATCCCGCGGTGTGATGGGCCTCGTTGTCGCCATCGTCGAGACAGCCTCTACCGTACTGTGTTGAGCCCCGCCAGCATCTCCTTCACCGCAGTCATCGCGGCGGTGAGCTTTTCCGGATCGCGCGAGCGGACGACGAGGTTGGTGTTCGGCTTCTTGTCATCGTCCATGAACGGATAGCTGCCGATGATGGTGTCGGGATGGGCGATAGCGATCTCGCGCAGCGGCCCGCCGATGTCCCCTTCCCGCGCATTGGCGCGGACCGAGTCCGACAGCATCCGCACGCCCGACTTCAGCTTGGGCGCGACGATGTCCATCATCGCCTGCATGATCGAGGGGATGCCGGCCATCACGATGACATTGCCGAGCTTGAAGCCGGGCGCCAGGATGGTCGCGCTCTGGATCAGTTCGGCGCCGTCGGGGACGCGTGCCATGCGCAGCCGCGCCTCGTTCAGATCCTGCTCGCTCCAGCGCTCGCGGAAGCGCGCCACCACCTCGGGGTGATGGTCGATGCCGACACCAAATGCCTTGGCGACGCTGTCGGCGGTAATGTCGTCATGGGTCGGCCCGATGCCGCCGGTGGTAAAGACGTAGGTATAGCGATTCCGCAGTGCATTAAGAGCATCGACAATGTCGGCCTCGTCGTCGGCGACGACGCGGACCTCCTTGAGGTCGATTCCAATATTGGTCAGGTACTCGGCGATGAAGCCGATGTTCTTGTCCTTGGTCCGGCCGGACAGGATCTCGTCGCCAATGACCAGAATACCCGCCGTGACGATCTCGCTCATGACTTCTCCCCACCTGTCCCGTACCTTGCGCAAGCAACGCATTGAAGTCACGGGGGTTTGCTGCCGAAATAAGCACCCGGCAGCCTTTTTTTAGGGCAGCGCGGCAAGCTACCCACACGAAATGCCGCAAGCCAATGCATATCGCGCTGGCCCGAGCCTTGCTACCATCCCGTGAAGTCATGCACTGTGCCGCATGGCTTCGAGAGATAGTCAGGATTTATGGCCGTTGCCTTCGACGAAATGAACGGGCCCGGCGGCGATCTCCGCCAGGCCTATCGGGAGCTCTCCCGCTGGCTGAAGGAGACGCCTCCGGATGCCCTGGAATATCGCCGGCAGGAGGCGGAACTGCTGTTCCGCCGGATCGGCATCACCTTCGCCGTTTATGGCGACGCCGAAGCCCAGGAGCGGCTGATACCCTTCGACGTGATCCCGCGGATCATATCGGCGAAGGAATGGACGGTGCTGGAAAAGGGCCTGAAGCAGCGGGTCCGCGCGCTCAACATGTTCCTGCGCGACATCTATCACGGCCGCGACATCCTGCGCGCCAACATCATTCCCGACGACCTGATCTTCCAGAACCCGGTGTTCCGCCCGGAAATGAACGGCCAGAGCGTGCCGCACGATGTCTACGTCCACATCGCCGGGATCGACATCGTCCGGGTCGACGCCGACAATTTCATCGTGCTGGAGGACAATGCGCGGACGCCGTCCGGCGTCTCCTACATGCTGGAAAACCGCGAAATCATGATGCGGCTGTTTCCGGACCTGTTCGCCCGCCACCGCGTCGCGCCGGTGGAACGATATCCCGACGAATTGCTGTCGGCGTTGCGCTCGGTGGCGCCGCTCTCCGCCTCGGCGGAGCCGACGGTCGCGCTGATGACGCCCGGCGTCTACAATTCCGCCTATTACGAACACTCGTTTTTGGCCGACAAGCTCGGAATCGAGCTGGTCGAGGGCCGCGACCTCATCGTCAAGAACGATGAGGTGTTCATGCGCACCACCGAGGGCCTCAAGCGCGTCGACGTGATCTACCGCCGCGTCGACGACGATTTCCTCGACCCCCTCACCTTCCGCCCGGATTCGGCGCTTGGCGTGCCCGGGCTGATGTCCGCCTATGCCGCCGGCAACATCACGCTGGCGAACGCGGTCGGCACCGGGATTGCCGACGACAAGGCGATCTACTCCTACATGCCTGAGGTCGTGAAATTCTATCTCGGCGAAGAGCCGATCCTGAAGAACGTGCCGACCTGGCGCTGCCGCGAGCCGAAGGACCTGGCCTACGTGCTCGACAATCTGAGCGACCTGGTCGTGAAGGAAGTCCACGGCTCTGGCGGCTACGGCATGCTGATCGGCCCCGCCGCGACCAAAGCGACGATCGAGGCGTTCCGCGACAAGCTCAAGCGCGAGCCCGAAGGCTTCATCGCCCAGCCGACGCTGGCACTCTCGACCTGCCCGACCTGCACCGCCTCCGGCCTGGCGCCGCGCCATGTCGATCTCAGGCCGTTCGTGCTGACGGGCAGCAAGCACGTCACCATCGTGCCCGGTGGGTTGACGCGGGTGGCGCTGAAGGAAGGCTCGCTGGTGGTCAATTCGAGCCAGGGCGGCGGCACCAAGGACACCTGGATACTGGACGAATAGAGAGCGAAATTTCCGTATGCTGTCGCGCACCGCCGAAAACCTGTACTGGCTGGCCCGCTATGTCGAGCGCGCCGAATACATCGCGCGCACCATCGACGCGACCTTGCGCGTTACCGCGCTTCCCGCCGCCTATATCGGCAAGACCAATGAGTGGGAATCGGCGCTGCTGACCGCCGGCGTCAGCGCGAGCTTCTACGAAGCCTATCAGGAAGCCAACGAACAGAACGTCGTCGAGTATCTGGCGTTTTCGCCGTCCAATCCTTCGTCGATCAAGAACTGCATCGAGGCAGCCCGGCTCAATTCGCGCTCGGTACGAACGGCGCTGACCAGTGAGATGTGGGACACCATCAACTCGGCCTGGATCGAACTCGGGGAACTCTGGGGCAAAGGCACATCGAGCCGCGAGGAACTGGCGAGGTTTCTCCGTTTCGTGCAGGAGACCTCGCTGCGGTTCGACGGTTCGGCTTATCGGACCATGCTTCGCAACGACGCCTACTGGTTCTCGCGGCTCGGGCTGCACCTGGAGCGCGCCGACAACACCGCCCGCATTCTCGATGTGAAGTATCACGTGCTGCTGCCTGAAGAGGAACATGTCGGCGGCCCGCTGGACTACTACCAGTGGACCTCGATCCTGCGCTCGGTGTCGGCGCTGACGGCCTATCACTGGGTCTATCGCGAGACCTTAAAACCGTGGCTGATCGCCGACCTGCTGATCCTCAACGACACGCTGCCGCGCTCGCTGGCGAGCTGCTACAGCAATCTGGTGCGCAACCTCGACCAGATCGGCGTCGCCTATGGCCGCCAGGGCGCCTCGCAGCGCCACGCCCGCGGCGTCCGCAACCGGCTTGAACACAGCCATATGGACGATATCTTCCAGCACGGCGTGCATGAGTTCATTCAGGAATTCATTTCGGATAACGCGCGGCTCGGTGAGATCATCACCAGGCAGTATTTGATTTAGAGATTTTGGATGCGCGCAACAAAAACTCCGTCATGGCCGGGCAAAAGCGCGGAGCGCGTCTTTTTTGGTAGTTGTCCCGGCCATCCACGTCTTGCTATGCCACCTGAGTAAGAAAAACGTGGATGCCCGGCACATCTAGCGCGAAGAAGCGCTTCGCGCTACTGGCCGGGCACAACGATCCGAACCGGGTTGAGTCATGCGCCTGCGAATTGCCCATACCACGAGCTATCGCTACGAGCCGCCGGCTTCGGGCGTAATCCAGATTCTGCGGATGACGCCCAGCAGCCATGACGGGCAATATGTCGCCGAGTGGCAGATCGACGTCTCAACCGACTCCCGCCTCGACATGCATCAGGATGCGTTCGGCAATGTCACGCATGTGCTCACGCACGGGCCGATCGCCGACCTGACCATCCGTGTCGAGGGCCTGATCGAGACCCACGACACCGGTGGCGTGCTGCGCGGCACCGACGAGCGATTCCCCGCGAGCCTGTTCCTGCGCCAGACCGCGCTCACCGAAGTCAATCCGGCGATGGCGACGTTTGCCCGCGAGCTGCGCTCGGAATCCGACGGCGACGTGCTTGGCTTCCTGCATGCGCTGATGGTGCAGATCAACGAACACATGACCTTCGACGAGGACCCCACCAATTCAGGCACGTCGGCGGCGGAAGCCTTTGCGCTCAAGCGCGGCGTCTGCCAGGACTACGCCCACATCTTCATCGCCTGCGCCCGCTCCGGCGGCGTGCCGGCACGCTTCGTCTCCGGACACTTCCTGCGCTCCGACGGCACCATCCACCAGCAGGCCGGCCACGCCTGGGCTGAAGCCTTCGTGGCTGACCTGGGCTGGGTCGGCTTCGATGCCGCCAACGGCCTCTGCACCACCGACGCCCATGCCCGCGTCGCCATCGGGCTCGACTACCTCGGCGCCGCCCCGGTGCGCGGCACCCGCTATGGCGGCGGGACGGAGACATTGGCGGTCGCGGTCAAGGTCGAACACGCCGGGCGGCCGGGTCAGTGGCAGAGCCAGTCGCAGTCGTAGCTGAAAAAAGACGCGTCGCGTGCAACGACATCAGGCGTCTACGCCGTCAGTGCTTTGAGCGCCTGATTTGCTGCTTCGCAGTGTGGTGCACGCACTCAATGAAGCGTTTTGCCACGGGACTAAGCGTGCGGTTCTTCAGTGTCACGATTCCCACTGGCCGCAACTGAACAGGCAGCTTGATCGGGAGGACCCTGAGAAGCCGATCGTGATGCGCCCCACGTAACACCGACATCGGAAGTGTTGTCACGTATTGCCCGGTGGAAGCCAACCGACAGCAGAGATGGATCGAAAGCGTCGTTACGAAAGCGCGCGGCATCTTGAGGCTGCCGGCGCGAAACCATTCGGCAGCCAAAATACCTGCGATGGTATCTGCGGGCGGCAGGACCCAGCGCTCTTCGGCGAGTTCGGCGAGTGTAAGCCGGCGCGAGCGCGCCCATTTGCTATGGCGGCCGGCGACCACGACCACTGGGTCGTCGTATGCCGTTTCGACATCAAGATCGCCCTCATCGAACGGCGTTGGTATGCGTCCTAACAGGAGATCGATGCTACGCTCGCGCAAATCGCGATAATGCTGTGCATTCATGACCGCTTGTGCAACGTAGAGCCGGACGTGCGGCTGCTCGCGCGAGAAGTTCTCGATCACCGCCGGCAAGAAACCCGCAGCAATGCTCTCCGTGCTGGCGATACGCAATTCGCCAACAGTCGGGTCGGCGAGAAAAGCCAACTCGTCTACCCCTCTCTTCAACTCGTCGAAGATCGCGCGGCCACGCGCAACGAGTGCGCGGCCGTAAATCGTCGGCTCGATGCCGTTGCGTCCACGGTCGAGCAAACGAAGCCCCAGCGCATGCTCAACGTCGGATATCGCTTTCGATACCGCAGGCTGCGAGATGGCCAGTTCGCCTGCAGCCTTCGCCATGCTGCCGTGCTGCACTACGGCGAGCAAAATATGCAGGTCGCGCAGCTTCAGGCGCCTTCCAACGCGGTCAACCCACTGCATGGCACGGACCTTATCAAAATGGTTATGCCATCGTCATATATCAGAACTGGACCGTTATGTCTGCCCGACGCAGGATCGCGGCAATCGTCGCTCAGGATGGCCGGAGGTGATCGATGACCGCATCAATTCCCTTGAGAAGCCTCATGGCTGCCGTGGCAACCGTCGCCGTGATCAGCCTGGCCTTCGGCACGGGCGCCGCCGCGCAGGATTATCCGTCGAGATCCGTGAAGATCGTGGTGCCGTTTCCACCCGGAGGACCGCTGGATTTCACCGCACGAATGCTGGCCGACAGACTCGCCTCAAGCCTCAAGCGGGCTTTCGTGGTGGAAAACCGTCCCGGCGCTTCCGGCAACATCGGGGCCGATGCGGTGGCCAAGGCGGAGCCGGATGGCTACACGCTGCTGTTCGCTCTCGATACGCCGCTCACAGTCAGTCCGACGCTCTATCCGAAACTCCCATTCGATCCGGTCAGGGATTTCGAGCCGATCTCTGTCGCGGCAAGTTTTTCGATGTCGCTCGTCGTGCATCCTTCCGTTCCCGTGACATCGGTCCGGGAGTTCGTCACCTATGCAAAAAATCTGGATCGGCCACTGCTTTACGGCAGCGGCGGCGGAAGCGGCAATCCCGGCCATCTGACGATGGAATACTTTCGAATGAAGGCGGGATTTGAAGGCCTGCACGTCCCCTACAAGGGCAACGCCGAGGTCGTGATGGGTCTCGTCGGTGGGCAGGTTCAGGCAGGCTTCCTTGCAACCCCCGGCGTCCTGCCGCTGGCGCGCGAAGGCCGGCTGAAGGCACTTGCTCTATCCAGTCTGGAACGCGCCCTGTACGCGCCAGAGATCGGCACCATCACTGAAAACGGTTACGCCGGCTTCGAGGTCGGGTTCTACCAGGTGATGCTGTCGCCAAAGGGCGTTCCGGAATCCATTCGCGCGCTGCTGGAGCGGGAGGTGCGTCAGGCTTTGCAATTGCCTGAGCTGCAGACCCGCCTTCGCGCACAGGCATTGGAGCCGATCGCAAGCACCGGCGCTGAAGCCAGAGTTTTGCTCAAATCGGCTTCCGAGCGATGGCAGACCGTCATCAAGACATCAAACATCCGGCCGGAATGATGCCTTCCCGCCGGACGCTAAAAACAGCGCGTGCGCTGCAGACGTCAACGACACAGATCGTCATGCTTGGCACAGGCACGCCGCGCCCTGATCCCGCGCGGTCCGGACCCGCGACCGCCATCGTGGTGAATGGAACGCCATATTTGGTTGATTTCGGCCCGGGCGTCGTCCGTCGCGTGGCAGCGGCGTACAACAAGGGCGTAACTGCGCTCGGACCCGCCGCAGGCGGAATAAAGACGGCCTTCCTGACCCATATGCACGCGGACCACACCGCCGGCTATCCGGACCTCATCCTCACGCCGTGGATTCTCGGCCGTAAAGAGCCGATCGAAGTCTATGGTCCCAAGGGCCTCCGCGCTATGACGAAGCACGTACTGAGCGCCTGGACGATCGACATCAACAATCGCGTCAACGGTATCGACCGGCTGCCGCGGGCGGGATGCCGGGTCGTTGTGCACGAGATAACGCAAGGAGAGATCTACTCCGACGGCAATATCCGCGTCACGGCCTTTCCGGTGCGACACGGACTGAAGCACGCCTACGGCTTTCGGTTTGAGACGCCCGATAAAGTCATCGTCTTGTCAGGGGATACAGCGCCGACTCCAAACCTTGCCGAGCATTGTGCCGGTTGCGACGTGCTGATTCACGAGACCTATTCGCAACACACTTACGAGAAGGTCTCGCCCAAGTGGCAACGGTACCGTCGAACCCATCATACTTCCTCCAGGGAGCTCGCTGCGCTTGCCTCGCGGGCCAAGCCGGGCCTGCTGGTGCTCTATCACCGTGCAAACGCCGGCGGCGCGTTGACGCTTGCCGACCCGGAAGAGGCCGTATTGAAGGAGATCAAGCAACACTATGACGGCCGCGTGATGACCGCCCACGATCTTGACGTGATCTGAGGCGCGCCGTCACTTATCCAGCCACACATCCTCGAACCGCAAATTGTTGTACTGGCTGTTGTCGTGCGGCCGGAAATTCTTCACATAAGGCTGCCAGCAATTGCCGGCCGATGAGTGCAGGATGATCGGCCGCGCTGCATCCTCGACCAATAACCGCTCGATGTCCCAGACCATCTTTCTGCGCTTTTCCTTGTCGAGCTCGCTCGATTGCGCGGTCAGCAGCCGGTCGACCTCGGCATTGCAATACTGCGTGTAATTGCGCTCCGACTTGCAGGAATAGTTCTCGACGATGTTGCCGTCGGGATCGTCGACGCTGACGCCGGTCACGTTCAGTCCGATCGTGTAATCCTTCTTTGCCAGCCGCGCGTACCAGCGCGGCGTGTCGAGAATGTCGAGTTCGCTCGTGATGTAGATCTTCTTGAGCTGGTCGGTCAGGATCACGGCGGGATCGCGATAGGTCGGCAGGTTCCGGGTCTGGATCTTGATCTGCAGCGGTTTGGCGTCGCTGTAGCCGAGCTTCTGCATGATCGCCTGCGCCTCGGCGATGTTCTTTTCGGCATCGGGACCGTAGCCGGTCAGATCAGTCACCATTTCCGGTGGCATGCCCCATTCGCCCTCGGGCTTCGCCAGCATCGCCCCGCCCATGCGCGCCAGCCCTTCCATCAGGATGGTGTTGAAGGGCTTGCGGTCCAGCGCCAGCGACATGGCCTTTCGGATATCCGGATTGTCGAACGGCGGGTTGACGCGGTTGACCATCAAATTGATCTGGGTTCCCGTCGTCGTCATCTCGCAAATCGCGTGCGGCGCGCGCGCCTTCATGTCCTTCATCAGGGGAACACTGACGTCGGAGGGAAAGGTGATGTCGTAGTCGCCGGTGGCGAACGCCAGCATGCGCGTGGCGCGGCTGTCGATCATCCGGAACGTGATCTCGTCGAGATAGGGCCGGTCCTTCTTCCAGTAATCGGGATTGCGCACCAGGCGAATGGACTCGCCGCGCTTGAACTCGACGAATTTGAACGGGCCGGTGCCGACCGGCCTGGTGCGCATGACCTGCTGCGGCACGTGGCAGGGATAGACCGGCGAAAACGCGCTCGCGAGCAATACCGGCAGGCTGGGTTGTGGCTCGCTCAGCTCAAACGTTGCCTCATGATCGCTGTTGACGCTGACGTCCTGCAGCTTGGTGTACCAGACCTTGCGCGGATTGCGCTTGAAGTCCTGGGTCTCGGTCTTGCCGATCAGCATCCGCCAGGTGCACTGCACGTCCTTTGCGGTGAATGGCTGGCCGTCGTGCCATTTTACGCCCTGCCTCAACTTGAAGGTCAATTTGGTGTTGGTGGAATCCCAGGACCAGCTTTCCGCCAGATCGGGAACGACAGTATCGATGCTTTCGTGGACCTTGGCGGGATCGAACACGACGAGATTGTTGAAGATCGCCGCGAACGGCGTGACCGAGGCAATCGTCGCTTCTTCGTGCAGCGAGGTCGAGGGCGGATTGTCGTTGTGATAGAGCCGCAGCGTGCCGCCCTTTTTCTGCGCCGCGGCGGGAACCGCCGTGAGCAATGCGATGCAAAGCGTAGCCACGGATACGGTGAGTTCGCGTGACAACCGACTGGCGCGCATGATGACCTCCCAGTGTTTCTTGTTCTTGTGGGACAGCCAGCGTGCCGGAGGCGGCAGACTTAATCAATATTCGCAAGCCCGATAGTTGGAGGCGGCGCAGGCTCCCGCCATGGCCTCAGCCTGCGACATTTCCGCAGGGGTCATGGTCCTCGCGACTTCGCGCAAGCTCGCCCTCGCCTTGGCATCGCCGCGCTTGGCGGCAAGGCTGAACCACATGAAGGCGCGGGAGGGCCTGGGCGCCAAGCCCTCGCCTTTGCGATACATCGTTCCGATCTGGGTCTGCGTCCTGGGATTGCCCGCTTCCGCCAGCGGGCGGAACAGCCGGATCGCCGGCACATAGTCGCCGCGGTTATAGGCCACCATTCCGTCTTCCCAAGGTCCGGCTAGCGCATGGGTGCAGCCAAGGAAGAGGAACGTCGCCATAATCGCGCTTGTCAGAGCTGCTTTCTGCATGCCTACCCCGCCGTCCCGTAGGGCATGTTTTACCCGCCCGGCGCATGCCGCGCCGCGGGGAATTGGGGTTGGATGCCCCCCTGAAATTGGCTACTAGTCTGGCGCCGAAAAAATCAGGCGCGTTCGGGGATCGGGAATGACCTATTGCTGCGGAATTCTGGTGCGGGACGGTCTCGTCATGATCGCGGATACCCGCACCAATGCCGGCCTCGACAACGTCTCGACCTTCCGCAAGCTTCATATTTTTAGTAAGCCCGGCGAGCGCATCATGGCGATCGCCAGCGCCGGCAACCTGGCGATCAGCCAGTCGGTGCTCTCAACACTGACCGAGGGCGTCGAGGACCCCAACACCGGTGAGGTCGAGACGCTGATGAACGCGCCGACCATGTTCCAGGCGGCGCAGCGCATCGGGCGGGCGATCCGCCTGGTGCATGCCACCGAAGGTCCGGCGCTGCAATCCGAAGACGTCAGCTTCGACGTCTCCTTCCTGTTCGGCGGACAGATCAAGGGCTCGCGGATGCGGCTGTTCATGGTCTACACCGCCGGCAATTTCATCGAATGCACCACCGACACGCCCTATTTGCAGATCGGCGAGCACAAATACGGCAAGCCGGTGCTCGACCGCGCGATGCATTACGACGTCGAACTGTATGAGGCGCTGAAGACCGGCCTGATCTCGATGGATTCGACCATGCGCTCCAATCTCGGCGTCGGCCTGCCGATCGACGTTCTGGTGGTGCGCACGGATGCCTGCGAGGCCGATCTCAACCACCGCATCGAGGCCGGCGAGCCCTATTTCCACGATCTGCGTTCCCGCTGGTCGGCGGCACTGCGCGCGGCGCACCAGAATATTCCAAGACCACCCTACAAGACCGAAACAGAAGCAAAAAACTGAAGGCGAGGAAAACATGGCCGACCCAACAAACAGAATCGCAATCGTGACCGGTGCAGGCACCGGCGTCGGGCGCGCCGCATCGCTGGCGCTGATGAATGCGGGATTCACCGTGGTGCTCGCCGGGCGTCGCATGGAGATGCTGGAGGAAACCAAGAAGCTCGGCGACAACATCGGCAAGAGCCTGTGCGTGTCCGCCGACATGACCAACCCCGGCTCGATCGCAGCCCTGTTCGCCAAGGTGATGGACACCTACGGCCGGCTCGACGTTCTCTTCAACAATGCCGGCATGGGCGCACCGCCGGTGAATTTCGAAGACCTCAGCCTCGAGCAGTGGCAGGCGGTGGTGAACACCAACCTCACCGGGCCGTTCCTGTGCACGCAGCACGCCTTCCGCATCATGAAGGACCAGAAGCCGCGCGGCGGCCGCATCATCAACAACGGCTCGATCTCGGCACACGCGCCGCGGCCGTTCTCTGCCGCCTACACCTCAACCAAGCACGCGATCACCGGCCTGACCAAGGCGTCCAATCTCGACGGCCGCATGTACGACATCGCGGTCGGCCAGGTCGACATCGGCAACGCCGCGACCCCGATGACGGATCGCATGGTCGCCGGCCCCGGCGTGATGCAGCCCGATGGCACGATGAAACACGAGCCGCGCATGGACGCAAAGGCGGTCGGCGACGCGGTCGCCTACATGGCCGGCCTGCCGCTCGACGCCAACGTGCTGTTCATGACGGTCATGGCGACCAAGATGCCGTTTGTGGGGCGGGGGTAAGCGCGTTCTCGTGCCCCGGACGCAGCGCGGCATGAAGTGCTGCGCTGCAGAGCCGGGGGCCATACGCTGCACGATGGGTCCCGGCTCTGCGGAGCAGCGTGAAGACGCTGCACCGCGTCCGGGACACGGCAGCCGCCCCCTACTCCAGCCGCTCCACCTTCCCGCAGCGCCGGAAACAGCTTCATCCATAGCAACGCGATCGCGATGGTGCCGACGCCGCCGAGAACGGCGGCCGGCACAGTGCCGAACAGCGCCGCCGTGACGCCGCTCTCGAACTGGCTGGCGAAGCGTGAGAGGCTACGCGACAACAGGGAGAACAGGAACGGCCGGTGCCTGAGCAGGTCGCGGGCGCCGACAGGCGTGGTGGCGGACATATCCGAGCGGTGACGCCAGGCTGTTGTCAATGGCTGCGGTTGATGGGGCTCACGTGTCCCCGGACGCAGCGCGGCGCGAATGCTGCGCTGCTGAGCCGGGCCCATTCCGCGTGGCGTGAGATGGGTCCCGGCTCTGCGGCGCAACGCTAAGGCGCTGCACCGCGTCCGGGACACCAGTTGGGTTTTCACGAACCGGCAAGGCTGGCATAATCGTTTCCGGGGTTCTGGGGGATTCATGCTGCAACTGCAATCGGCGTTCGGCGTGCTGGCGTTGCTGGCGATAGCGTGGTCGCTCAGCGAAAGCCGCCGCGCGGTCTCGTTGCGGCAAATGGCGGTCGGGCTTGCCGTCACCGTTATCACCGCGCTGGTGCTGCTCAAGCTGCCGCCGGTGGCGAAGGCGTTCGGCGCCATCAATGACGCCGTCAACACCATCTCGGCTGCATCCCGCGCCGGCACGTCGTTCGTGTTCGGTTACCTCGGCGGCGGCGCGCTGCCGTTCGACCTCAAGGCGCCGGGTGCGGATTTCATCCTGGCGTTTCAGGCGCTGCCGATTGTGCTGGTCATGAGCGTTCTCACGACGCTACTGTTCTATTGGCGCGTGCTGCCGCCGATCGTGCGCGGCATGGCATGGATGCTGGAGCGCACGCTCGGCGTTGGCGGCGCGGTGGGACTGTCGACCGCGTCGAATATCTTTCTCGGCATGGTCGAGGCGCCGCTGTTCATCCGCCCGTATCTGGCGCAGCTCACGCGCAGCGAATTGTTCCTGGTCATGACCGGCGGCATGGCCGGCATCGCCGGCACCGTGCTGGTGCTCTACGCCACCTTCCTTGCGCCGCTGATCCCGGATGCGGCGGCGCATTTCGTCATCGCCTCCGTGCTGGGCGCGCCGGCGGCCATTCTCGTCAGCCTGATCATCGTTCCGGAGACTTCGGACAAGCGCACCGGCGGCTCACTGGCCGATCCCGACATGCATGCCTCCTCCACGATGGACGCCATC
This sequence comes from Bradyrhizobium sp. AZCC 1610, assembly GCF_036924515.1. Lineage (NCBI taxonomy): Bacteria > Pseudomonadati > Pseudomonadota > Alphaproteobacteria > Hyphomicrobiales > Nitrobacteraceae > Bradyrhizobium > Bradyrhizobium sp. AZCC 1610. The sequence continues at coordinate 4,159,517 of NZ_JAZHRR010000001.1, forward strand.
GCCAAGGGCACCACGGCGGGACTTGAACTTCTCCTGAACATCGTCGCCATGCTGCTGGTGCTGGTAGCGCTGGTCTTTCTCGTCAACGCCATCCTCGGGCTGTTGCCCGAGATCGGCGGCGCCAAAATTTCGCTGCAGCGTTTACTCGGGCTTCTGATGGCGCCCGTGTGCTGGCTGATGGGCTTGCCCTGGCCGCAGGCGATCACGGCGGGCAGCCTGATGGGCACCAAGACCGTGCTCAATGAATTGATCGCCTATGTCGACCTGTCGAAACTCGGCACCGATGCGCTCGACCCGCGCTCGCGGCTGATCATGCTCTATGCGATGTGCGGCTTTGCCAATTTTGCCAGCCTCGGCATCATGATCGGCGGCCTCGGGACGATGGCACCGGAGCGGCGCGAGGAGATCAATGCGCTGGGGTTGAAGTCGATCGTCTCGGGCACGCTGACGACGTGTTTGATGGGCGCAGTGGTGGGGGTGATGACGTAGCCCGGCAGCCCGTAGCCCGGATGGAGCGGAGCGCAATCCGGGACTCTTGCTCAATCGCTCCTACCGTTCCCGGATTTCGCTTCGCTCCATCCGGGCTACAAGATCAACTCGCCAACTCCACCGTCTTGAACTCCGCCGGCAAAATCACTTCCAGCAATTCGACGTCGTCGGAATAATCCATGATCAGATGCTTGATGCGCGGCGGCTGGGTCCAGGCGCTGCCCTCTTTCATCAGCGTCTCGCCCTGGCCTTCCATGTAGGTCTTCACCCAGCCCTTGAGCACGTAGACCATCTGGAATTCGACGTCGTGGTAATGCAGTTTTGAAACTTCCGCCGGATTGCAGGGCCCCTGCAGGCGGATCACATGCGCCTGCGCCAGGCCGTGCGTCGCGTCCGCGATGCCGAGGTCGCGGTATTTCGCGTAGGTGCGCAGCCCGTCGGCCTTGAAATCCTCTTCGCGGTGATGGCTGATGGCAATGCGCTGCTTCGGCCGCGCCTTGGACTTGACGGCCTTTGACTTCGCGGCGGACACGCGTCCCTTGGACTTGATGGTCTTGCGCGCGGAGGATTTGGCGGCGGTCTGGTGCCCCGTCCATTTCTTCTTCACCGCGGTCTTGGCTGCGGCTTTTGATGTCGCCTTCTGCTTGGCCATTGGTGCCTCCCTTGTTGATGCAGGGAGGCTACCACGAATTCAATTTCACAGGATGGGCAAAGGCGCGCTTCGCGCCGTGCTCACCCTACAAAATCAGCGCGCTTTCAATGCAGCCTGAACACGCCGTCGACGGCGCGCAGCTCGGCCGGCTTGATCAGCTTGCAATGCGCTACCGTCACCGAGAACAGCGGACCATCGAGCTTCTCGTGCCAGAAGGCGAGGAAATCCTTCAGCGCCGGGAATTTCGGGCAAAGATCGTAGTTCTGCCAGACATAGGTCTGCAGCAATGAGGGATGATCCGGCATCCGATAAAGGATTTGCGCCGTCGTCAGCCCGTAACCCAGCACCTGCTTCCGGAAATCGTCGGAAGCAACTCCAACCTGCGAGACCATGCCAAACCTCCATTGCTGGAAGCGCATTTCACGTGGTGGCCACACACCGAGCCACCCCGGCGGAGATGCGCTCACATGAGAGAAATGTGACGCACGAGACCAACCCATCACAAGCCTAAATGTTTAACGATCTGTTGAAAAAGGTCGCGTTAGCAGCACCTTACCGCACGTGCTAATACGGGGTCCCGGGGCCCCGCCGCCCCGGTTAATCATGATTAATCAAATTGGCAGCCGTCATATTTGAGTGCCAATTTTTCTGCTAGAAGCCCTTGTCCCCCGAACAAGACTGGCTTATGTCCACCGCAGCCGAGCTGGCACTCGCCTGCCCGGACTGCCAAAATTCCAGAATTCGACAACATCTTCAGAAACTTAGGAGGACTGCATGAAATTCCGTCCGCTTCACGACCGCGTCGTGGTCAAGCGCATCGACGCCGAAGAGAAGACCGCTGGCGGCATCATCATTCCGGACAGTGCCAAGGAAAAGCCCTCGCAGGGCGAAATCACCGCCGTGGGCCCGGGCGGCCGCGACGAAGCCGGCAAGCTGATCCCGATCGACCTCAAGGTCGGCGACCGCGTGCTGTTCGGCAAATGGTCGGGCACCGAGGTCAAGATCGACGGTGAAGAACTCCTGATCATGAAGGAGTCCGACATCATGGGCGTTCTCACCGACGTTCCCGCCAGCAAGAAGAAGGCTGCCTAAGCGCTTCGCCCGCACCGCTCACCCTGAGGAGCGCCCGCGCGGCGCCTCCCCGACAGGGTGAGAGACCAAGATCAACTCAGGGAAATCAAATATGTCAGCCAAGGAAGTCAAATTCGGCGTCGATGCCCGCGACCGCATGCTGCGCGGCGTCGACATCCTTAACAACGCCGTCAAGGTGACGCTCGGTCCGAAGGGCCGCAACGTCGTGCTCGACAAGTCGTTCGGCGCTCCCCGCATTACCAAGGACGGCGTCACCGTCGCCAAGGAAATCGAACTCGACGACAAGTTCGAGAACATGGGCGCGCAGATGGTGCGCGAAGTCGCCTCCAAGTCGGCCGATGCTGCCGGCGACGGCACCACCACCGCAACCGTTCTCGCGGCTGCAATCGTCCGTGAAGGCGCCAAGTCGGTCGCCGCCGGCATGAACCCGATGGATCTGAAGCGCGGTATCGATCTCGCGGTGGAAGCCGTGGTCGCCGACCTCGTCAAGAACTCCAAGAAGGTCACCTCGAACGAGGAAATCGCCCAGGTCGGCACCATCTCCGCCAACGGCGACGCCGAAATCGGCAAGTTCCTCGCCGATGCCATGAAGAAAGTCGGCAACGAGGGCGTCATCACGGTTGAAGAAGCCAAGTCGCTCGAGACCGAACTCGACGTCGTCGAGGGCATGCAGTTCGACCGCGGCTACATCTCGCCCTACTTCGTCACCAACGCCGACAAGATGCGCGTTGAGATGGACGATGCCTACATCCTGATCAACGAGAAGAAGCTCTCCTCGCTGAACGAACTGCTGCCCCTGCTCGAAGCCGTGGTGCAGACCGGCAAGCCGCTGGTCATCGTCGCGGAAGACGTCGAAGGCGAAGCCCTTGCCACCCTCGTCGTCAACCGTCTGCGTGGCGGCCTCAAGGTTGCGGCCGTCAAGGCTCCGGGCTTCGGCGATCGCCGCAAGGCCATGCTGCAGGACATCGCGGTTCTGACCGGTGGTCAGGCGATCTCGGAAGATCTCGGCATCAAGCTCGAGAACGTGACCCTGCAGATGCTCGGCCGCGCCAAGAAGGTGATGATCGACAAGGAAAACACCACCATCGTCAACGGCGCCGGCAAGAAGGCCGACATCGAGGCGCGCGTGCAGCAGATCAAGGCGCAGATCGAGGAAACCACCTCGGACTACGACCGCGAGAAGCTCCAGGAGCGCCTGGCCAAGCTCGCAGGCGGCGTCGCGGTGATCCGCGTCGGCGGCGCGACCGAAGTCGAAGTCAAGGAGCGCAAGGATCGCGTGGATGACGCGATGCATGCGACCCGTGCGGCGGTGGAAGAAGGCATCGTGCCGGGCGGCGGCGTCGCCCTGCTCCGCGCCTCCGAGCAGCTCAAGCGCATCAAGACCGCGAACGACGACCAGAAGACCGGTGTCGAGATCGTGCGCAAGGCGCTGTCCGCGCCGGCCCGCCAGATCGCGATCAACGCCGGTGAAGACGGCTCCGTCATCGTCGGCAAGATCCTCGAGAAGGAGCAGTACAATTACGGCTTCGACTCGCAGACCGGCGAATACGGCAATTTGGTCTCCAAGGGCATCATCGACCCGACCAAGGTCGTTCGTGCGGCGATCCAGAACGCGGCCTCGGTCGCGGCTCTGCTGATCACCACCGAAGCCATGATCGCCGAACTGCCGAAGAAGAACCAGGGCGCCGGCGCCGGCATGCCTCCGGGCGGCGGCATGGGCGGCATGGACTTCTGATCCAGCCTTTCCCGGGCGCGGTGCGGCATTCATGCCGCTCCGCAGAACCGGGACCTCGCTCGAAAAATGCAAAACTCCGGCAGAAATGCCGGGGTTTTTGTTTGGGCAGGACGATGGTGATGCCCGCCACACAACGCGGGAATTTCCCCCGCAACGCTACGCTGAAGAAAAGGCTTCCTGCGTCCTCGGATATCCTTGTTATGCACAGCGTTGTGTAAAATATACCATCGTTTGTATTGACAAATCCGGAAAAAATTTCGCGCGAGAGTCGCAATTCGAACCGACGCACTCCTTCTCTTAGCGCAAAGTCGTATCGGGTCGGGGCTAATCAAGGCTCATCCAAAATCTGATCGAACACGGAGCGCGAGCTCTCGTGACGCTTGCGAGCGTCGCGGAGAATGCTTTCGCCTGAGAGGAGTAATGTTGCGTGAATGAAAGCGAAATGAAAGTGACACCGAACGGAACCAATGTTTTCGGGATGCCGCTGCCGGACTTCTCGAAGATCGGCTTGGCTGGCATCGGCGGCAATGAGCAGGCCCTCGCCCGCGCACGGGAAGGTTTTGAAAAGATCAGGGCCGCGTCGGAGGAGATGACGGAAGCGCTGCGCGAGACCTATTCGGGCAACGCCAGAAGCGCGACCGACTACGGGCTGAAGGTAATTGAAATTTCAAACGCCAATGCCGCCTCTGCGTTCGATTTTCTGATCGATCTCTGCGGCAGCAAGTCAGCGACCGATGTCTTTACCTTGTCGGCGGCGCAAACGCGCAAGGCGTTTAACACCGCTTCCGACCAGAACAGAGAATTATGGGCGCTCACCCAGAAGCTCGCAACGGAAACGGGCGAGCCGATCAGGAAGCACTTCACCAAGGCTTTCCACCGAGCAGGTTAAAAAAGCCGCCCGATTCACGACTGAGGATTCGTTTGAGGAGAGATCCGGCCGGTTGGAATAAGCCCGGCGAGCATGCAGCCCCCACTGGCCTTGCTCGACCAAACAAGGTGCGCGATGCCCCCCAAGTAACCCGCACCGACAGGCGCACTCCAACCGGCCGGTACTTATTTGTAAAAATCCATAAAGACGATCGCAAGGGAGAACGGCATGGGTATGGTGATGATCAAATGTCCGCAAACCGGACACGCGATTCCCACGGGCATCAAGACTGATCGCGAAAGCTTCGGGCGCCGCGCGGTGTTTTTCTCGCGCACGCGTTGCGTGATCTGCCACACCGATCACGCTTGGTTTGCGCGCGAAGCCTGGGTCGACGAACCGAGCATTCGGGTGCAGCATCGCCGGGCGGCCGCCCCGGCTTAATCATCGACACGGATCACGTGATTATGGCGATGGGGGACACCATGCCGCGCATGCAAATCTCAAATGAGACATCCACCTGGCTGCTGCAGGCCAAGGACATTCTTGATGAAGCACGACGGTTAAAGCCGGGTCCCGAGCGCAAGCAGCTGCGCCAGACGGCGAAGGTGCTGCGAGAAATTGCGAAGCTCGAGGCGGCATCCGAGCAAGCATTCGAACGTGATTGGCTGCAAAGAACCTGATCGGACCGAGCATCAGCTCCTTGATGGGGCTTTGCCCAACGCCGCAGCGGCAGGTGGCGACCTGGAGGATGAAGCGGTCGCATGAAACGCGCTCACCTGACGTCGCTCGATTTGACGCCGGGGATGCGCCTCTCTTCGAGCAGACCCCTCGCGCGGGATTGGCCCGAACTCGTTGAGAAAATCTCCTCGACTTCGAGACGCATGACCCGATGGCATTCGCACGCTGCCGCAGCGAGCCGCGCCCGGTCGATCTCGATCAGGCCTCGCCGATCGGACCTGATCGCTCCGCGCGCGCGCAGATTGCGCATCAGGAGCGTCACGGTCGTACGCCGCACACCGAGCATTTGCGACAGCGTGTGCTGGGTGAGCGGGAGCACATCATGATCGACGCGGTCGCGAAGCTGAAGCAGCCAGCGGGCCATGCGGGCTTCGACCGGGTGCAGCGCATTGCAGGCCAGGCCGAGCTGGAACTGCATCAACATCGCCTTGACGTGATTCTGAACCATGCGTCGGATCGCGGGACTGCGGTTAAAGACGCCAAGAAATCGCGATGCTGGGATCCGAGACGCGGTGCCGGCCGCGCGCACGACGGCTGTCGTGGCCGAAGGTGATGGCCCGAGCACCGAAAGAATGCCAACGGCTCCCTCACGCCCGATTGCCGCGGTGGCAACCGTATGCCCGTCCGCCATGTCGATCATCAAGGTGATCGCGCCGCTGTGGGGAAAGACGACGTAGTCGATATCATCACCCGCCTGCGAAAGAACCGCGTCCTGATCGAGCGCGATCATCTCAAGTTCGGGTTCTAGCAGATCGAGGTCCAGTGCAGGCAATGCTGCAAGAAGGCGATTGCCCATTACGCCGCGAGGCTTCACCGCGGAGAACCCGCGGTGACGCGTCTGCGGCGTTCTCCATCTGGAGTGTCGCGAAACGGACAATTTAACATAGATCAAATCTTCTCTCTACGCGTACTCACACAAACACGCTTCAACAACAAACTTCAAACGCTCGGTCGCGAGGGCGGACTTTCTGCTCGCAGGGCCTTAAGAGTTAGATGCAAATGGGCCGCCGGACGCAACCGAAAAATACGCATGGGTAATACGGTAACAGTGCCCGAAAGTTCCAATTCCGGCACATGGCAAGTGCTCTCGGTTCGCGCCGCTCCGCCGGATCGAGCGTTTCCAGCATTTGCCTTTCGCGCTCGACAAAGCTTTTGATGATCGCGGCGCAGGTGGGTTGTCCGGCTTCGCTCGAATGCAAAACCCGCTGCCGGCTCTGGATCCGCAAATATCGTCCTGAGATTCGGGATAAGTGGATTCTCTGATGCGCAATTGCTCATCCGAGCTCGATGCTTCGTTGGACTGGCCGCTCGGCCCGAGCATGTAGGTGTGTGCGAGCAGCCTGTCGCGGCCATAGATTTTTTCCTCTTCGCCGAGCGGCGTCAGCCGCAGTGCCAGCACGCCGTGAAACAGCGCCTCGCGCGGCTTCAGCCGCAAAAATATTCCGCTTAACTTCCAAAGCAAATCATCGGCATAACTCCGCCCGTCTCACGGCAGATGAGGGGCGTTGGCCATCGTCACGAACGTGCGGTGAGATGCGATGGACGCGAGAGCTGCGACTGACGTGTGTGGTTCAAAGCGTACGGCGAAGTCGTGTGGTCCTGACGCCGCGGTGCTGGCGCTAAGTTTCACGGGTTACCTCGTGGAGCGACGGTGGCAAGAAAGCCGTTCACCGGGGAGAGCACGAAGTAAGCCGTAAAGCCATTGCGCAGGGAAGGTCGGAGTGTTTCCGCCGAACCTGTATGCTCGTGTGCATTTTTGTTTGCGCAAATAGCACGCGAGACCGCGGGTGCGGCGCGCACCCGGTCTTCCCTGCGCCCTCTGACAAAGAGGGCGACAAACGAAGTTGCAGGCCTCGGGCAGATCATGTCGCGAGAGGGCGAACTCGTATCTGCGTCATTGCGAGCGCAGCGAAGCATTCCATAGCTCAGCATGGGGATGGATGGATTGCTTCGCTTCGCTCGCAATGACGGTGGCAGCTCCTACTCGTCATCGCCCGGCTTGACCGGGCGACCCGGTATTCCAGAGACGTCAATGATTGAACCGATAGGCCGCAGCGTACTGGATACCTCGCTTTCGCGGAGTATGACGGCCCTCCTGCAGCGCCAGCGCCGCTTACTGGATCTTCGCCAGCACCGCGAGGCGGCGGATGCCCTTGTTCTTGTAGGCGTCGAGGAACGCGTAGTAGTCCTTGAACGAGACGCAGCCGTTGGACTGGCCGCTCGGCCCGAGCATGTAGGTGTGCGCGAGCAGCCCGTCGCGGCCGTGGATTTTTTCCTCGCCGCCGAGCGGCGTCAGCCGCAGCGCCGGCACGCCGTGAAACAGCGCCTCGCGCGGCTTCAGTTCGTAGATGTGCGGCGGCGTCACGCCCTGCATACGCACATGCGAATAGCGCACGTCATCCATCTTGGAGCCGAGGCCGGAATGCGCCTCCAGCCTGGTGCCGTCGGGCAGATACACCGTCTTGGCGGCGATATCGTACACCGCGGTCTGGCGGTCATAAGGCGGCGATCCGCCCATCATCGGGTTCTGGCTTCGTGTATCGATGATGCTGCCGGTGACACTGGCGTCGGCGGATGCATAAGCCAGGAGCCCTCCGGCTGCCGGCTGCTTGCCCCACAGCTTTTCGACCATGGTCTGCTTCTCGTTGGAAGCAATCGACATCACGGCGGCCTTGGCGCGCTGCGCCATATCGCGAACGGAAGTACCGGATGGCTTCGCGGCCTTGTCCTCCGCAGTTCTGGCTTCGACAGTCTTGGCCTCGGCCTCCTTCGGCGTCGTTGCCGGAACGTTCAACGCGAGCTTGGTGGCCGGTGCGGAAACTTTCGGCTTCGGCGTCTCAACAGGCCTCGACGCCTGAACGGCCTTTTGCGCTTCGGCCCGCGGCGAAGCTTCCGCCAGCTTCGTCGCTTCGACCGGTTGGGGCTCGACAGCTCTGGATGGCGCGCCTTGCGCCGCCGCTGCGGCGAACCGTTCGGTGAACATCAGCGAAGACGCGACGTTCTCTGGCGCGGGGATCACCAGGGACTGTTGCGGCAGCGATGCGAATATCTCGTTGAAAGCCGGCTGCACCGGACGGGCAGCGGCGGTGGTCGTATGCTTGACGGCAGGCGCCTCGAAGGCGGCGCCGTTCACGGATGGATAGACGCTGGCGCCGAGCACGTTGGTGTAAACGGTCCAGGCGCAGCCCAGCACGAGGCCCGCGACCGCGACACCGCCGAGGAAATATTGAGGAATACCCTTGCGAGAGGATTTCCTGCGGTTGTGGGCCGCAGGGCCGAACGCACGCGTACGCTTACTCATTCACACAACGCCCAGAACAATTCCACCAAGTCCCCCATTGATGCTGCGTCCGGAGACGTTCCCTGCAGCATCTCGCAGAGGCACAGAGCGTCATTAAGGCGACTTTTAGTTAAATCCGGCTTAAACGCGGGCGGATATAAGGCGGGCCCAAATCCATGGAACTATTGGGGAAATTACCCCGTAACGATGCGGGGATCAGTCCCAATCAGGGACATCCGGCATTGTGCGCGCCGGATGTCCCATATCGGGCCAAGTTCGGCCTCAATCCTTGAACGGGTCGAACTCATTCTCGCCGGCCATCGCCACCGCGAACGGACGCAGCGTGTGCTGCACCCTGATCGAACCGGCGTGCTCGGCCAGCACTTCCGGCAGCCTGCGATAGGCCATCGGACTTTCATCGAGGTCAGCGCCTACCAGCGTCACGCCACGCGATTGCAGCCACGCGTCCATCTCGGCCCGTGTGAATCGCCGCTTGGCCTCCTTGCGGCCAAACAAGCGGCCCGCGCCGTGCACCGTCGAGTAGAGCGAAGCCTTCGCCTCCTCGCTATCGACGCCTTCAACGATGACCGCATCGTCGCCCATCGATCCGCCGACGAAGCCACGCTGGCCGGGAAATGCCGGGGTTGCACCCTTGCGAACCACCCACAAATCCCTGCCGCCATGGTTCTCCCGCCACGCATAATTGTGGTGGTTGTGAACCATGTCGGTGACTTCGCCGCCGATGATCCTGCGCACGCGCTCGATCACCCACTCGCGACCGGCATAGGAGTAGCGCCCGGCGAGTTGCATCGCCGCGATGTAGCGCCGCCCGATCTCGCTGTCCTCATCGATGACAGCGGGCGGCACGTTCATGCCGTCCTTGCCGCCCGCGGCCTTGAGGTAGCGGGTCGCACTGGTATGGCCGAGGCCGCGGCTGCCGAAGTGCACGCCGATCCAGACAAGGCCCTCCTCGTCGCGCAACAGGTCGACATAGTGGTTGCCCGATCCGACGGTGCCGAGTTGCGAGACCGCCTTCTGCCGGTAAGCGCCCATATCGGATTCACGCCACGCATCGGCGTCGTCGAACAGTTCATGCTCGACGCGCTCGTCGTTGCTGCGTCCGACGCCGAACGAGATCACGTTGTGCACGTCCTTGATGATCGTGCCGACGTTGCCTTCGATCTGGCTGAACGGCGTGTCGAGGCGCACGGCCATGTTACCGAAACCGATGTCGAACCCGACGCCGGAGATGCTGATCTGCTTCTCATAGGCAATCACGCCGCCGACCGGCTGGGCGTAGCCTAGATGGCCGTCGGCGCAAATCACGCCGGCGACCGCATTGCCGACCGACATGCAATTGCGCATCTGCGCGATCGTCGCCTCATCGTGCTTGCCGAAGATCTTCAGCGGGCTGTTCTGGTATTGCTGAGCCTGCGGCTTGAGCGCGATATCAACGGCAACGGCCTGCGCATCGCGCGCAAGCGTCTCCTTGCGCGCGGCATCGCGAAACAGGCACCAGGTCGGCATCGGCCGCTGGCCGGGCCGATCGATCTTCGCATCGGGGTCGAGCCCGGCTTCGGCGGCCAAAGCCCTGGCCCGCTCCTGGTAGGGATCGGATCGCATCAGTTCTCCTTCACTGCAAACACTTCATATCGAAAACCGTTCGAGGCTTCGGAGGATCCCTTGTCGGTCGCAACAGAGGTCCGTTCAGTTCGCAGCGAGGTATCACAACGCGAATGGCTTTGCCCGCCCCGGGCGCTAATAGCTCAACCGCGGGTACCAGTCCTTGCCGCGGCCTTCCGGCGTCGTATCCAAGATGGTCCACAGCGGATCGAAGTCGGGCGCGCCGCGCGGGTCCTGTCCGGGATCGGCGGTCGATGGCCCCATTTCGCCGGACCAGAAATGACGAATGCTGCCGTCGTGACGCGTGAACACATTATAGCCGGGCATGTCTGCATCCGCCGCGCTGACGTAATCGCGCGTGAATGCACCAGACGGGTCCGAATAGATCCGGTGCCGCGTCCAACCGCGCGCCTTCTTGGCCGCGATCAACCGCGCGATCGGCGAACGCGCCGTGAAGACAAACGCGATGCGCTGCTCGACATCGGGCAGCTTTGCTTCCCAGGTGCTCATGAAGGACGTGCACATCGGACACGGTTGCTCGCGCGCGGGACCGAACATGTAGCTGTAGATCACGAGCGTCTGCTTGTTGCCGAACAGGTCCGGCAAGGTTGTCTTGCCGCCCTCGCCTTCGAATTCATAGTTCTTCGTCACTGCGCCTCCCGGCGGCAGCGCGCGGCGCAATTCGGCGACGCGTTCGATGTGACGGCGCAGCTCGATCTCTTCCGTCAGCAATTGCTCGCGGGCGCGGCGATACTCGGCGCTCTCGTTGGGAAAGCGCACGCTATTTCCGCGTGCGAGTTCAGCGGCAGGTTTCAGTGCGGAACCGGACATGGCAATACCTCGTATCGGGTTGGACCATTACAAGACGCTTTGGACCCCCATCCCGCCGACAGCCGCGGGCAAAAAATTCGGCCTACAACCGCCGTTTCCGCCCGGTTTGGAGCCGATTTGCGCGGATTTTCTGCATGGGAGCTATCACCGAACCTTAACCGCCGGATGCAGACATACTATCGCCTGCCGATGGCTTTGCACTGGAGGCTAGCCTTGTGATACGGTGGCGTATCACCCACACCTGTTTCGCCCGTACCCCGAAGGGGAAGCTGCCATGACCATACCGGCACGCGCCGTAAGTATCGCTGTTGCGAGCCTTGGCCTCCTCGCTGGTCATGCCTTGGCCCAGCCAGCGAAACCGGGCTGCACGTCCGCGCCGACGGCCCAGGGAACGCAAACCCTGCATTGCCCGGCGGCAATCACGATCGTGGCCGAAAGCGGCGCGAAGTTCGAGCTCGGGGATCGCAACCGCGACGGCCACGTCGATTCCGTCGAACTCAGCAACAAGGCCCTGCTGCTCGAGGTGCCGAAGAAGCCGGGCCGTGTCAGGTTCAACGTGCTGACGCCGCAGGCGATTGCCGCGGTACGCGGCACCAAATGGGCTGTTGATGCCGAGGGCGGAAAGACCTCCGTCTTCGTCGTCGACGGCCGCGTGAGCGTCGCGCGATCCGCCGGCCGCGGCAGCGTCGTGCTTGGCCCCGGCGACGGCGTCGACGTCGAGACATCAGGCGACCTGATCGTCAAGCGCTGGCCGCCTGCGCGCGTTACCGCCCTAATGGCAAGATTGGGACAATAGAAGCCGGGCAAATGAGCCATCGACGTCTTCATATTCTGGTTGCGTTGCTTTGCACGGGATTGTGGGCAGGCGCGATATGGCTCGGCCATTCAAGCGGCTATTTGCGGTTTCTCGACCGGCTCGAGTCGGCACTGACCGATGTGCGAACACTGGCGCGCGGCGTAAAGGCGCCGCCGGACCTCGTCACGATCGTTGCGATCGACGACACCATGGTTACGCTCAGCGGCGCCTATCCCCTGCCGCGCGCGGAGATAGCCAAAATCGTCGAGGCGATCGCGCGGCTGGAGCCGAAGGTAATCGCGATCGATCTTCTGCTGGTCGACAAGGGATCCGCCGATGGCGATGCGGCCCTCGCGCAATCATTGGCGGCGAGTCCGACCGTGCTTGCGGCGGCGGCGGTGTTTTCCAACATCCTGCAGCCTTCCGCAGAAGACGACGGGCCGCTGGCCCGCCTGCCGACGGCCGACCGCTTCCCAGACCGGCACGCCGCTGTCGGTCCCGATGCTGTTCCGGACAAACGACAAGATCGAGTTGTCGTTTCCGCTTCGCGTCGCATCCATTGCGATCGGCCAGAAGCTGACGATTGAGCCCGACCGCCTGCTGTTCGGCGATCGGCCGATCGCGACCGCTTCCGGTTATGCGCTGCCGATTTCCTATTACGGCCCGCGCCGCACCATTCGCACCGTCACCGCCGCAAATCTGATCGACGGCAACGTCGCCAAGGAAGCCATTCAGGGCCGGATCGTCGTGCTCGGCGCGACCGCAACCGGCGCCGGCGACTTCTTTCCGACGCCGTTCGATTCACTGATGCCGGGGGTGGAAATCATTTCCACCGCGATTACGCATCTGGTCGCAGGCGACGGCGTCGTGCGCGACCGGCCGGTTCGCATCGTCGAGGCCATTACGACGATCCTGCTCCCGATACTGCTGGTCGGTTTGCTGGCGTGGCGGCGAAACGCGATTGGGCTCCTCGCTGTCAGCGCAGTGATGCTCGCATGGGCGGCTGCGAACACGGTTGCTCTCGCGTACGGCATATGGCTCGACGCCGCGACGACAATGGCCGCGGCAGTGCCGCCGGTCGTCCTGTTCGGTACGTTGCAGCTATGGTCGGGCCGGAGCAGCGCGCAGCATCTCGCTGCGCAAAACAAGCTGCTCGAGCAATTCCAGACGCCGGGCCTGCAGGAATGGCTGACGCGCGATCCCGACTTCCTGGTGGCACCGGTCAGGCAGAATGCCGCCGTCGTGTTCGTCGACCTGTCCGGATTTACCTCACTCAGCGAAACGCTCGATCCGGACGCCACGAGGGGACTGGTGAAGGAGTTTCACGCGTTGGTCGACAAGGAAGTGACGCGGTGCGGCGGCGTGATCACGAGCTTCCTGGGTGATGGCGCCATGATCCTGTTCGGCCTGCCGAAGGCGGCGCCGGATGATGCCGCGCGCGCGGGGCAATGTTCGATCGCCCTCTGCGTCAAGACCGAACGCTGGATCGCAGCATTGCCGCCGCAGATCGCGGTGCGGATCGGCTTCAAGATCGGTGCGCATTTCGGACCGATCGTCGCCTCGCGCCTCGGCGGCCGCAACCATCAGCACATCACCGCAACCGGCGACACCGTGAATGTGGCGAGCCGTCTGATGGAAGTAGCGGCCCACCACGATGTCAGGCTGGCGCTGAGCGATACGCTGCGCATCGCGGCCGAAGGCACCGGCGCCCGGCTGAAAACCGGAAGCCTTGCCGGCCCCGTCGAGGCGCAGATTCGCGGCAGGTCAGGCACCCTCACGGTCTGGCTGTGGCACGGCGAACGTCCCACGATCGATCAACGCACACATCCCGACGCCGCGGAGTGACCGGCTTCGCGGCCTACTGCAATTCCGGCGGCGGCGTGCGGTCAAACACGTCGCCCTTCGGGCCCTGCATCAGATGAAGCGCATAGGTCTCGATCACGAAGGACCCACGCTTGCGCTCGACCTCGCCGATCTTCTCGACGCGGGCGAACTTGTCCTTCAACGGAGCATCGCCTCGGAAGACCTCGCGGACATAGAGCAACGGACCGGCGAGTTTCATCGTATCGGGCTCGGGCATATTGACCCAGCGGAAGCGCTGGCTCTGCTGCGAGACGCAAGTGTCCTTCGGCAGATAGAAGGCAAGCCAGCCGGTGGTACCGTAGTCAGAGGCCAGCACGCAGGTAGCTCCCGTTCGCGCCCTCACAGCTTCAATCGCGTCGGCCGTCTCGCGCCAGCCGACGCCGACGCTGCGCACGGTGGCATCGCGGCGATAGCCCGACAGCACGCCGGTGTCGGCCTGCACGACCAGCAGGACGAACATCAGGACGCCACATGGCGCCGCCCAGCGCCGGCAGAAATCGACCAGGCGCTGCCGGCGCGGCTCCCATTCGACCAGATGCGCGGCGACAGCCGCGGCGATGGCGAATGCAGGATAGACCGGCGCAAACCAGTTGGCCTCGACGCGGGCATGCAGCGAATGCCAGACGAAATAGGCAACGATGACCCAGAACATCGTGTTGACGAGTGCGCGCGCCGGCGGCGCACCGGCGCGGCGGCGGAACAGCGCGTAAAGCCCCATCGCACCGAGGATCCACACCAGCGGCGTCGCGAAGGCTATCTGCGTCGGGATCAGTTCGGCGATGAAGACCGGGCGGAAATCCTCGATCCTCGCCCGCCCCATCTGCTTGATGAAGGAAACCCAGTGGTGCCCGGCGTTCCAGAGAATGACCGGCGCAAACAGCAGCAGCGCGACGAGGCCGCCGAGATAAAGCCAGGGCGAGATCAGCCAGTGCCGCAGCTTGGGAACGGCGACCAGCCAGATCAGGATTGCCGGTCCGAAGAACAGCGCGGTGTATTTCGACAGCAGCGCGCAACCGGCGGCGGCGCCGACCGCCAGCCACCACACGCCTTGGCCGGTGTGCAGCACCTTGGCCAGCGCAAACAGCAGAAGACTGGAAGCCACCAGCAGCGGCGCGTCCGGCGTGACAATCATGGTGCCGACCGCGGCCATCAGCGTGACGTTCAGAAGGATCGCCGACGAGGCGGCCACGCGCCGACTACCGAACAGGATGGCGGCGGCCTGATAGATCGCCCAGCTCATCGGCAGCGCCAGCAGGATCGAAACCAGCCGCACGCCGAACTCGGTATCGCCTGCGATCAGGGTGCCAAGCCGGATCACCACTGCGACTATCGGCGGGTGATCGTAATAACCGCCGGCGAGATGCTTCGACCACATCCAGTAGTAGGCTTCGTCGAAGGTGATCGGCGTGAACGCCGCGGCAATCAGGCGCAAGCCAACCAGCCCCAGGATCGCCAGACCCGTGTTGAGGGCAACCCGCGCCTCGTTCGGATTCATTTTCCGGTCATCGCTTGCGCCAGACGAACAGTCCGGACATCGCGTAGTTCCAGACCACGCCCATCAGCGCGCCTGCGGCGCCTGCGAGCCACCAGATCGGTTCCTGATCGAAGACCGCGAACGCTACGCCGACATTGGCGAGCAGTCCGACGCCGCAGACGAGATAGAACAGCAACAGGCCGCGCAGGATCGCAAATCCCTTGAGCCGCTGGTCGCGATAGGTGAGAAAATTGTTCAGGATGAAGTTGCTGGTCATCGCAACCAGCGCGCCGGCCGCCTGCGCCTCCGCAAACGGCTCCCTGAAGATTTCGTGCGCGATGAACAGCGTCGCGAGATGCACGACAAGGCCGATGCCCCCGACCATTGCGAACAACAGGAAACGCAGCGACACCACATCGTGCGTCAGCTTGGCCAGCACCAGGCCGAGGAAGTCCAGCGCCACCATGGAATCGAGCTTGCTCTCGCCGTGCTGACGCGAACCGAAGGTGTAAGGAATCTCGACGGCGCGCAGCTTGCCCGCCGCGGTCGCGATGATATCGAGCAGGATCTTGAAGCCCTGGGTCGAAAGCTGCGGCGCCAGTTGTTCGAAGCGGTCGCGGCGGATCATGAAGAAGCCGCTCATGGGATCGGCGACCTCGACCTTCAGGACGCGCCTGGCGACCTCGGTTGCAAGCTGACTGGCCCCTGCCCGCTGCTTGTTGAAACTATCGGCGCTGCCGCCCTCGATATAGCGGCTGCCGACCACGAGTTCCGCCTCGCCGCTTCGCAGCAGCGCGACCATTTTCGGCAGTTGCGTTTCGTCGTGCTGCAGGTCGGCGTCGATCACCGCCGCATAGGGGCCGCTGGAGGCCAAAATGCCCTCGATGCACGCACCCGACAGTCCGCGGCGCCCGACCCGGCGGATACAGCGGACACGAGAATCCTTCTGCGCCAGCGCCCGCACCACTTGCCAGGTTCCGTCAGGGGAATTGTCGTCGACAAACACGACTTCCCAGGCAATGCCGGTCAGCGTGGCCTCCAGCCGCCGGTACAGTACGGTGACATTGTCGCGTTCGTTGAAGGTCGGCACAACGACCGAAAGCTCAGGCAAGCCGGCCTGCGACGCGGTTTCTGGGCTCGGCTTGATGGCGTGATTCATGACCGGCAGCGTATATCCGCAGCCGGCTGACATGCCAAGGCGAGCTAAGGGAATGAGGTGACTGGGCAGTGAAAAAGGGGGCGAAATCGACCCGGTGCCTGCCCGGCGCGCGCGAACCGGTAGCCGTCGCCGGATCGGATCCGGGGCCTGCTTCGCTTGCAAATGCTCTGAAAATGCCAACGACCACGAACAGATGGCGCGCGTACATCCGGCGCAGCCAAACTATTCATGGTCGTTCCTGCGCCGGAGCCTTGAAGCGTCAACGTCGCCGTTAGATTCGATGTGGGAACACCGCCAGCGTTCCGCAAGGGGCGATCCGCCTCCTAATTCGGCACTTCCCGAATCACCGGCCCGCGCGGCGCCACAGGAGCCGGCTGCACCGGCGCCGGTTGCTGGATGCTGGCCGGTTTGGCGGGCTTTCCATATTGGCCGATCGGCCCGTAGGCAATTGCTACCACCAGCACGATCGAGGCGACGATGGCGCCCAAAAGACCGGCGACTGACTGCGAATTCATACTCAATTATCCCCTACGCCTGACCGGGAACTGATATCACGGAAAGAGCTTGTCGAGGAATAGTCCCGGCGTCAGCCATCGACAAGACCGGCCACCGACACCGCCTTCAAAATCTCACCACGCGAGCGCCGCGCAACGGACAAGTAAGAACCGCGATTCCATCGCAAACAAGGCGGAGTCTCGACCTTTGGGTTGACAGGGAATAGGGGAAGAAGATGTCGAATACAGACCAGGGCAAACCGACCGGGAAATCCGGACGGCGCAAGGGCAAGGGGGAGCGGGGCAAAAAAGCCATCTCCCAGGAGAGTTTGCCTGAGAGCCCTGCGCCGGCTCAACCGCTAAGCCCGGATCAGGATCAAGAACTGCAGCAGCCGCAGCCGGATCACGCGGAGAGCCCGAAGGTGGATCAGCAGCCGGCCGTCGAAGAGCCTGCCGTTGCCGTCGTCGCGTCACCCGAGCCGCAGCCGGCCGCTGCGCCCTCGCCGTCCGAGCCCTCGCCCGCCGAGCCCGTCTCAGCCGAGTCCGTCTCAGCCGAACCGTCACCGGCCGAGCCTGCGCCGGTAAGCCTGCAGACCATCGCGAATGCCTATCGCGACTACACAAGGAAATCGTTCGAGGAGTTCGGATCGTTTGTCGAACAGCTCAGCGGCGTTCGCTCGCTCGACAAGGCGATGACGGTTCAGACCGAATTCGTGAAACGGGCCTATGAAACGTCGGTCGCCGAGTCGCAGAAGATCTGCGAACTCCACAACCGGCTTGCCAGGCAGACCCTCGACCCGTTCAAGGGGGTGACGGGCAAGGCGTCGGCAACACACGGCAAATCTTAAGGCGCTACGCGAAACTGGTTTGGCGTGGCGTAAACGGGTGGAAGCACGAGGCTCCGGTTTTCCGGAGCCTTTTTTCGTGGGATCACGCCTATGAACCGACGCCTTGTGAACCGACGCCTTGGCAAACTGGCCAATCAGGGCCGACTTGGCTAACATGCACCAGCTCCCTCCCCATTTCCGACGAGCCATCCCGTGAGCAAGCCTTCAAAATCGACCGCGAAAAATAGCGGCAGCATCTATATCGGCATCGGCGGCTGGACCTTCGAGCCGTGGCGCGGCGTGTTTTATCCGGAGAAGCTCACGCAGGCGAAAGAGCTGTCCTACGCTGCATCGAAGCTGACCTCGATCGAGATCAACGGCACCTATTACGGCTCGCAGAAGCCGGAGAGTTTTCGCAAATGGGCGCGCGAGGTGCCCGACGGATTCGTATTCTCGTTGAAGGGACCGCGCTTCGCGACCAATCGTCGTGTGCTGGCGGAAGCCGGCGATTCCGTAAAACGCTTCTACGATTCCGGCGTGCTGGAACTCGGCGACCGGCTAGGGCCCGTGCTGTGGCAGTTCGCGCCGACCAAAAAATTCGACGAGGCCGATTTCGGCAAGTTCCTCGAACTGTTGCCGCGCAAACTCGAGGGACGCGCGCTACGGCATGTGGTCGAGGTGCGGCATGATAGTTTCTGCGTGCCGGAGTTCATTGCATTGCTGCGCAAGTTCGAGACGCCTGTCGTATTCGCCGAGCACGGCAAATATCCCGCGATCGCCGACGTGGTCAGCGACTTCGTCTATGCCCGGCTGCAGAAGGGCAATGACGAGCTCAAGACCTGCTATCCGCCGAAGCAGCTCGACGCCTGGGCCAAGCGCTTTCAGGCCTGGGCCGGTGGCGGCGAACCCGACGATCTGCCGCGTGTCGACAAGGCCAAGCCCGCGAAGACGCCGCGCGACGTGTTCGCCTATGTCATCCACGAGGGCAAGGTGCGGGCACCGGCCGGCGCGATGGAGTTGATCGAGCGCGTGAAGTAACTCCCTAGTCCAGCTTGATGCCGGCTTCGCGGATCAGTTTTGTCCAGTTGTCGTATTCGGACGCGACGAAGGCATCGAGCTTGTCGTCCGGCAGATCCCACACCTCTCCGCCACTCTTCTCAAAACGCTCCTTGAGTTCGGGCAACGAGGCGCGGATTTCCTTCCGCAGTTTTGCGATCGCCTCGGGCGGGGTTTTGGCGGGCGCGAATATCCCGAGCCAGGAATCGACGTCGAGGCCGGATACGCCGGCTTCCGACATCGTCGGCACGTCAGGCGCCAGCGGGCTACGCTTCGACGACAGCACCGCAATGCCCCTCGCCTGCCCGGACTGCACGTAAGGGAGCCCCGCGGCCATCGAATCGAAAAACAGGTCGATGCGGCCGGCGAGCAGGTCGGCGAAGGCCGGCGGCGAACCCTTGTAGGGTATCTCCTGAAATTTTACGCCCGCGGCCTTCATGAACGCAGCCGCCACCAGATGCTGGCCGGTGCCAACGCCGGCGGTCGCGACCGAAATCGAACCGGGGTTGGCCTTTGCAGCGGCGACGATGTCCTGCAGCTTGGCGTGCGGCAAATCCTTGCGGCCGACCATCACGTAGCCGAACTTGTAGATCAGCGCGACCGGCACGAAATCGTTGCGCGGATCGTAGGCGAGCTTCGAATACAACGCCGAATTGAACGCCATGTTGGATAGCCCGCCGACCACCAGCGTGTAGCCATCCGGCGCGCTCTGGCTGGCCGCCTGCGTGCCGACCACGGTGCCGGCACCCGGCTTGTTCTCGACCACGAAGCCCTGCCCCATCCGCTTCGACAGCGCGTCCGCAAGCTGCCGCCCGACCAGATCGTAGCTGCCGCCGGGCCCGATCGGGACGATGATTTTCACCGGGCGGTCGGGATAACCGGTCTGTGCGTGCGCTGCCACAACGCCGCAGGCGAGAAGCGCGAGCAACCATGCGAGCGAGCGACCAATGCGGTTCATGCTGTTTCCCCCAGAGAGTGAGCTTCGACGGGCTCTTTGCGGAACTATGCGACACGCCGCCCCCGGCGGCAACGTCGATGTGGAAATTGATCGGGCGGTGCCGTAGCCTTGCGCGGACGACATCCGGACGCTCTCGATGGCCCGCAAGACCAAACGCCTCTTCACCATCGGCTACGAGCAGACGCCGCCGAAGGCCGTGCTCGACGAGTTGGAAGCTACCGGCGTCAAGCTGCTGGTGGACGTGCGCGCGGTCGCGTCCTCGCGGCGGCCGGGCTTTTCGAAGAATCAGCTTGCGGCCGGCCTCGACGAACGCGGCATTTCCTATCTGCACCTCAAGGGCCTCGGAACGCCGAAGGCCGGCCGCGAGGCGGCGCGCAGCGGCAAGTTTGGCTTGCTGCACCGGATCTACTCGGCGCATCTGAAGACGGCTCAGGCCAAGGAGGAGCTCGACGAGCTGTCGGCGTTGGTGAAGCAATCGGGGCCAGTCTGCATTCTCTGCTATGAGCGCGACCACACCCATTGCCACCGGCAATGGATCGCCGAGATCATCGAGGACCGCGACGGTGTGAAGGTGGAGAATCTGGTCGCGCCGCAAGTGTAGAACCGTAGCTTCGTAGCCCGGATGGAGCGCAGCGCAATCCGGGAACGGTGTCGAAGGCGGATCGACCTGCCCCGGATTACGCTGCGCTCCATCCGGGCTACGAAGTAATCACCCCTCTCCATCAAGCCGGAACGTGCCCTCCATCATCTTCACGCTACTGCCGCCGACATGAATGGATGCGACCGCGCCATCTTTCTTGCGGACGCGCGTCAGCAGCAGGCTCGGCCGTCCCATGTCGACGCCCTGGCCGATCCTCAATCTCAGTTCGCCGTCTTTGATGTCGTCGAGATCGGCCAGCAGCGCCGCGCAGGCCGCCGTCGCGCTGCCGGTCGCGGGGTCTTCGGACAGCCCGCTGACGGCTGGGTGAAACATCCGCGCCTGCAGCTCGCATGGCTTTTCGCCGGCTGGCACGTCGCGGGTATAGAAGTAGACGGCGTCGCTGCCGTCACACGGGAAGGTTTTTGCGAACGCCACAGCATCCGGCCTGGCCCGCCGTAGCGCCGCACGGGAGGCGACTTCGACGGCCAGGAACGACAGCCCGACCGAGATGATCTGCGGTGCATGCCGGTCGGTCTTGACGTCGCCGGCCGACAGCGAGAGGCAGGCCGCTGCCTGCTCGACAGGAAGATGTGACATCCGCTTCAACGGCTGCGGCGCCGTGAATTCGGTGCTGACGACCTTGCCCTGCTCGGTCACGATCTCGACCGGCACGAGGCCTGCTCCTTCCTCGAACAGCAGCCGCGCCGGTGGCTTTGCCGCCAACGTCGCCAGCACGAAGGCAGTGCCGACATTTGGGTGACCTGCGAACGGAAGCTCCCTGTTCACGGTGAAGATGCGCACCTGCGCGTCGTGGGCGGGATCGGCCGGCGGCAGCACGAAAGTCGTCTCCGAATAATTGAACTCTGTGGCGACCGCCTGCATCTGTTCGGTCGACATCCCGCCGGCATCGAGAACCACGGCCAGCGGATTGCCGCCGAAGGCGCGATCGGTGAAAACGTCCACAGTGATATAACGCCGCTGCATTTCGATACTCCCTTATCCCAACCGCCACACGGCCATCGGCCGCTCATAGCCTCTGACCTCGACCTCGCCGAGCGAGACGGCATCGCCGCATGCTTCGCCAAGCGCATCGCGAACCGCTTCCGAAATCAGGAATTGCGAATTGAAGTCCTTGTTGAGCGCTTCGAGCCGTGAGGCGAAGTTCACGGTGTCGCCGATCACGGTGTATTCCTTGCGCCGCGGCGAACCGATATTGCCCGCGACCACCTCACCGAGATGAATACCGATGCCGATACGCAGCGGCCAGCTCGACGCCTCGTTGACCCGCGCATTGGCTTCCAGCATTTCGCGCGCCGCGGCGACCGCCCGGTGAGCCGGGTCCGGCGCTACCAGCGGCGCGCCGAACAGCGCCAGGAATCCGTCACCCAGAAATTTGTTCACGATGCCGCCGTGGCGATCGAGAATGTCGACCAGCACCGCAAACGCGCCGTCGAGCCGGTCCACGACTTCCTGCGGCGTGCGCGTGCGCGCGCCGGCCGTGAAGCTGCGGAAATCGACGAACATGACGGCGACGCGGCGGATGTTGCTGTCGGTTTTTGTGCCCTCGGCCATCAGGCGTTCGACCACCTGCGGCGAGACGTGCTGGCCGAACAGATTGGTGATGCGGTCGCGCGCGGTTGCCGCCTTGATGCTCGCCTCGAACTGCCGCCGCAACTGGTGCCCGACCGCGCCCGCGAGCACGCCGCAGATCAGGAGGATCAGGCTGCGCGCGGCGTGATAATAGAGGGGTTCGGCCTGGTCGCCGATAGCCGGATGATAGAACATCGCCATGCAGAACAACTGCACGGCGGCAACCGCGCCGGTGAAGGTCGAGAGCCAGAAATCCAGCCGCAGCGTGGAGAGGATGATGAAGATGAAATAGATCATCGGCGTCACGAAGCCGAGCGCGGCCACCGATCCCATGCTGTTGATGTGCAGCGCTAGCGCGACCGTCGGCATCGAAGTCTCGATCAGCGCGCCGATATAGCGCCGGATCACCGGCAAATCGCGCCCCTGTTTCATGTGCCGGGTGATCTGGCTATGCACCCACAGCTCGAACAGGATGAACGGCACGATGATCGAATAGAGATATTCCGGCTTCAGATTGCCGTGCCAGACGCGGCTCACCGCCTCGGATGCGAAGAAATAGACCGTCCCGAGGATGATGGCGAGCAGTGCGGTGGTGGCAATCAGCGCTTTGATCCGCAACAGCTCGGTCGTCATCACTTCCTGCATCAACGCGCGCTGGAAGTCAGCCGACACCCCCGTGTCTTGGTCGCTCTTCCCTTTGCCCCAGAACCCAGCCATCCCTTATCCTGTCATTCCGGGGCGCGCGCAGCGTGACGTCGATCAACTGACATCGACTATATGCCTCAATCGAGCGTGCGACGGAAGCGTGTCACGGCGATCGTCATCGCCACCAGCATCAGTACAATGAGTGCAATCGTGTCGTATTGCAGGTTGGAAGGCGCAGCGCCCTTCAGCATGATGGCGCGGACGATGCGGATGTAGTGCGTCAGCGGCAGAGCCTCGCCGAGATACTGCGCCCAGACCGGCATGCCGGCGAACGGAAACATGAATCCGGACAACAGAATGCTGGGCAGGAAGAACATCATCGACATCTGCATCGCCTGCAACTGGTTCTGCACGATGGTGGAGAAGGTGTAGCCGATCGACAGATTGGTGGTGATGAACAGCGTCGTCAGAACAGCCAGCAGCGCCACGCTGCCGAGGATCGGCACCCCGAACAGCAGGACCCCGATGCCGACGATCAGCGAGGCCTGGATGAAGCCGACGATCACGTAGGGAATGATCTTTCCGAACATGACTTCCACGGGCCTGATCGGCATCGACAGCAGGCTCTCCATCGTGCCGCGTTCGATTTCGCGCGTCACCGACAGCGCGGTGAAGATCAGCATGGTCATGGTGAGGATGGTGCCGACGAGGCCCGGCACGATATTGAGCCGCGATTCCGCGGCCGGGTTGTAGCGGGCATGCGCCCTGATCTCGAACGGCATTGCGGGCGGATCGCCGATATGGAGGTCGTGTGCGAGTGCGGTCTGCACCACCACGCCGAGCGTGCCGAGCGCAGAGCCGGCCGCAACCGGATCGGTCGCATCCGCCGCAACGAGCAGCGCCGGGCGGTCGCCGCGCCGCACCGCGCGTTCGAAGCCGCGCGGGATCTCGACCCCGAACAGCACCTTGCCGGACTGCAGCAGGTCGTCGAATTCGGCGACGCTGTGCACTTCGCGGGTGAAGCGGAAGTAGCTGGTATTCTCCAGCGCCTTCAGCACGGAGCGCGCCAGATCGCTCTCCTCCTGTATCAATACCGCCGTCGGCAGATGACGCGGCGTGGTGTTGATGGCATAGCCGAACAGCAGCAACTGCATCACCGGGATCATCACGATCATCGCGAACGAAACGCGGTCACGACGGAGCTGAATGAATTCCTTGACCAGCATCGCATAGCTGCGCCGCCAGAAGCCGAAAGCCGGCTCCCTCGCCTCGTCCACGGGATGAACAGCTTCGGTTGCACTCATTGGAAATTGTCCTTTGAGCGGTTCATGAGATCGATGAACACATC
This sequence comes from Bradyrhizobium sp. AZCC 1610, assembly GCF_036924515.1. Lineage (NCBI taxonomy): Bacteria > Pseudomonadati > Pseudomonadota > Alphaproteobacteria > Hyphomicrobiales > Nitrobacteraceae > Bradyrhizobium > Bradyrhizobium sp. AZCC 1610. Next base: position 4,183,675 of record NZ_JAZHRR010000001.1, read on the forward strand.
TTCCAGCGACGGCTCGCTATCCTGCCAGTGCCATCCCCTCGTATCGCGATAAGGCGCGATGGTCGCCTCGAGCGCCGATTTGTCGCGCCCCGAGACGTGCAGGCTGGTGCCGAACGGCGCCACCATGTCGATGCCGGGCTTGCCTGCGAGTTCAGCCGCAAGCCCGTTGAGGTCGTCGCCGGAGACCGTGTAGGTCGACAACGCCGACTTCGCGATCACCTCGTCCACCGTGCCATGCGCCAGCAGGTGGCCGTAGGCGATATAGGCGATCTCGTGACAGCGCTCGGCCTCGTCCATGTAATGGGTGGAGACCAGCACCGTCAGCCCCTCGGCGGCGAGCGCGTGAATCTCGTTCCAGAAATCGCGCCGCGCCTTGGGATCGACGCCGGCGGTCGGCTCGTCCAGCAGCAGCAATTGCGGATTAGGCAGCGTGCAGGCGCCGAGCGCCAGCCGCTGCTTCCAGCCGCCCGAAAGCTCGCCGGCGAGTTGCTCCTCGCGGCCGCTCAGGCCGATGCGCCGGATCATCTCGGCCGCGGCGCTGCGCGCATCGCGCATGCCGTAGAGCCGTGCGACGAATTCGAGATTCTCGCGCACCGAGAGATCCTGGTACAGGCTGAAGCGCTGCGTCATGTAGCCGACCAGGCGTTTGATCTTGTCGGCGTCACGGCGGATGTCGTAGCCGAGGCAGGTGCCCTCGCCGGCGTCCGGCGTCAGCAGCCCGCACAGCATGCGGATGGTGGTGGTCTTGCCGGAGCCGTTGGGCCCAAGGAAGCCGTAGATAGAGCCGCGCTTCACCTGCATCGAGAGGTCATGCACGACCTCGCGGCCGCCGAACGATTTTGACAGGCCCTCGACGTTGATGGCGATGTCGGGACCTGATGCGGGAGCCGCACTCATCGCTTGTCCGCCATTGGCGTTCGAGGGTTGAGAAACACGCTGATCGGCTGGCCGACGCGCAGCACGTCAGGCCGGCTCGGCCGCGCCTGGATCAAATAGACCAGCTTGTTGCGCTCATCGAGGCTGTAGATCACCGGCGGGGTGTATTCGGCCGTGGTCGCGATGAAATAGATCTTTGCCGTCAGGTCGGCCGCGCAATTGTCGCACGTCACCCTCACCTCGTCACCGATCGCGAGCTTCGGCAGTTCCGTCTCCGGCACGAAGAAGCGCAGCTTCATGTTGCCGGGCGGCATGATCGACAATACCGGCCGCTGCGCCGGCACCATCTCGCCTTCCCGGAAATAGATCTGCTGGATGGTGCCGCCGACCGGCGCAAAGCCGCTGCGCCGCGCCAGCCGGGTCTGCGAGGTGTTGACGCGGGCTTCGGCCACGCGCAGCGCCGAGGTCGCCGAATCCAGATTAGCCTGCGTGCCGGAGCCGGTCTTGCTCAGCGACGCCGCGCGATCGTAGGTCTGCTGTGCATTGGCGAGCGTGGCCTTGTTCTGATTGAGGTCCGCCTGCTGCAAGTCGTCGTCGACCGAATAGAGCTGCATTCCGGGCTTCACCTCGTCGCCCTCACGCACATTGAGCTTGGTGACGCGGCCGGTCTCATCGGGACTGACGAAGATCATGTCGGCCTCGACCCAGCCCTGAAAGCCCGGATCCTTGCGCTCATTGCAACCCGTGAGCACGGCAGCGAGCGTCAGCACGGCCAGGATCGTTATGGTTCGCGACGACGTCATGCCGTTCTCCGTTCGCCAAAAATCAGATCGAGATGCACCCGAAACATTTCGAGGGCGTCCAGTGGCGCATGTCTGCTGAAAAGGCTCTGCCAGATCACCGCAATCAGCGCGGGCGCCACCATGATTTGCGGAAACCGCGCTAGGTTCTTGTGTTGGATCTCGCCGCGCGCGATGCCGAGTTCGATCAGCGCACGCATACCCGCAAGGCCTCGGGACACCACTTCGCGGTAATAGAAGTCGGCGACCGCGGGAAATCGCGGTCCCTCGGCGACGACCAGGCGCACGAGGTCGCCGCGCCGCGTGGTCGCCACCTCCTCGATGAAGGTTTTGGCGAAACCCTCGACCATGTCGCGCACCGATGCTCCGGGCTGCGGCGGCGTCGCCCACAAGCGGGTCACCAGCGGCACGATCGCGGTCCGGATCAATTCCTCGAACATCGATTCCTTGTCCTTGAAGTGCAGGTAGATCGTGCCCTTGGCGACCCCGGCGCGCTTGGCAATGTCGTCGAGCCGCGTCGCCGCAAACCCGCGCGCAATGAACTCGTCCATCGCCGCCTCGATAATGGCCCCGCGCCGCTCGGCCGCGCGTTCGGCGCGGTTGGAGGCGGGCTTGGGTGGCGGGCTCGATCCGGCCGATGCCCTCGCCCCTGGCCGGCGGTTGGCCGGTTTTGGAGCGGATTTCCGGGCGCTTTTGGTAGCTTCCTTTGTCATGGTCTTAATATGACTGACCGGTCAGTCATTGTCAACGTCGAATGAAAAGCGGCTTCTCACATGGGCGTGACTGACACCGGTGAACCTCGATCGCGCTGCCGGCCTTGAGGATTTTGCGTGTCGCCAACGGGTCGTCATATCCCACACATACGGGGGTATCCGGTACGATGCGGTCTATCCACGTCATTGCGAGTGCAGCGAAGCAATCCACCTCGCGTCACAAAGAAAGAGTGGATTGCTTCGCTTCGCTCGCAATGACGGAGGTGACCGCTCCACATTAGGTCGTCATACCCGCCCATGCGGGTATCCAGTACGCCGCGGCTTATCGGTTCAATCATTGACGTCTCTGGAATACTTGTATGGGGGTGATCAAGAGTGATCGTTGTCAGATCATTGCTATCGTCTCCTTGTTCGACGAAGACCGACATCTCCTCGTCCCGACCCCGAGACGACTAGCCGCCTGGGCGGAACGACGGTCAAGGGTGGCCGCAGGCCATCGCGGAGCGACGCAGCCCTTGACGGTCGTGAGCCCGGCGGCAGGCTTGAGGGCGGGACGAGGTTTGGCGTTAGCGGCATAGGGACGATTTCCGAGGCGAGCCCGCCGTGGACGCGATACCGCGTCGCAGACTTGTATTCGCTTGATCGATCGGGACCAGAACCATGATGCATGCATGCGCATCGGGGGGCGAAGCTCCGGGGCGGCGGGTCCATTCTGGGTCGCGGCGCAAAGGCCATGTATTCCGGCGGATCACCGCCACCTCGGATGTCGTCGGCAGACTGCCGGCTGCTGAACCGTCAATCGTGTTGGAGTTGCGGAAGCTGCATGGTCAGGTGCCGGCCGGGCGCAGCCTGAGCCCCTCAGTTATCTCGCCGGTGGTTGCCAGCCGCCACAGCGCGATGAGCAGCTTGCGCGCCAGCGCCACGATCATGGTTTTGCGCGTGGCGCTGCGGCCATCTGCGGTGCGCTCGCGGAACCAGCGGACGAGCCGGCTATCCTTCTGGAAGATCAGAAAGCGCCAGGCCAGTTGGATCATGCCGCGGCGGACCCGACCATTGCCGGCGCGGGCCAGTCCCTTCTCGCGCCGGCGCTTGCCGCTCTCGTCCGGCGCGCCGGTCAGTCCAGCATAGCGCGCAACAGCTTTGCGATCGCGCAGCTTGCGCGCCAGCGCCTCATTTACCAGCATGTCGGCGGTCGCAATGCCGACGCCAAAAACCCTTGCGATCAGACGAACCATCGCGTGAGGCCTTGTCGTTGCGGCCGGCGCGAGCGCGAGCCGGCGCAACCGTTCACTTTCGATGATGTGGATCTGGTCGTGCACCAGGCGCAGCCGCTCCAGATCGCGGCGCAATTCGGCGTGGGCATTTTCCGGTAACGGTGTTCCTTCCGCGGTGTGCAGTGTCTCCAGCTTCTGCGCCGCCTTGCGCAGCCTCGGATTGAACCCGCCGATGCCGAACAGGGCGAGGACAGCCTTGATCCGGTTGACGATCCGTGTCTGCTCGCCCACGAGGCTCTCCCGCTCACGACTCGGCCGCCGCGCATCTTCTTCCGCCATGGTCGGGATCGCGACCATGCTGCAATGGCGCTTCTCGCCACGCAGCCAGCCGAGAAACGAGCGCATCAGCAGTTCCGTATCGATCCGATCGGTCTTGGCCCGGCGGTGCTCGCGGGACACTGCGATGCTTGCGGCATGGATGACGTAGGCCTCGATGGCGCGCGCCTGCAGCCAGCGCGCCAGCCAGAATCCGTCTCGCCCGGCCTCATAGGCGCAGACGATCCGCCTGACCGTCCGCCCGGCCTTGCGCGCTTCATCCTGCCAGCGCTGCAACAGCTTCAGCAGAGCGTCCGCATTTGCACCAAGCTTCTTCAGGGGCTGGCGCTCGACCCCCGGGATCACAGCCGCAACAAGCCACTTCGACTGGCTCATCTCGATCACTGCGACCAACGTGCTATCCTGTTCGAAGGCGGTGAGGGACCTGCTGGCGTCAAACGATTGCGACATGGGGTGCTCCATTGCGTGATCACGGCGCTCGAGGGTATCCACACCCTCGCCGCCGCTCCCCCCATAGCATCTGGGTCACCCGCCTTCGCGGGTGATGACAACTGAATGTGTGTTCGCGTTCTCGCGACGCAAAGCGCCCGAGCTTTTCCACGAACCTTGTCCCTCCTGAGAGGGAGCAGGGAATGCCGGGTGCACGCTGCACCCGCGGTCTCGTGTGCAAATGTGCATAGAAGTGCGCACACGAGCATACAGGTACAGTCGGAACACTCCGGCATTCCCTGCGCAATGGCTTGACGGCTTATGCCGCGCTCTCCCTGGAGACGAATTCGTCTTGCCTCCATCGCTGCCGGCTTGATGGCTAAATCGATCCGGTTGGACCAACTTCGCCACCGACAGCTTGGCACCAGCCACGGGTGTCAGGACCACACGGTTTTGCCGTACGCATCGGCGTCGTACGTCCTGCGCGACGTGAGCCACTCACAGGATAGACCTGCCCTGCGGCCACTCTTCGCGCCGACGCCCTCGCGTCCACCACATCCCGTCCCGCGTTCGTGACGATCGCGATACGCCCCTCTTGTCGAGACGGGACAGCGCGGAAATAGCCACTGATTTGGGGTGACAGGGAAGCGGAATATATTTGCGTGCGAGACTGGACGACCCAAATCAGATTGAATCTATTCGACAAATTGGATTTTACGCGCAGCGCGATGGTCCGCGCCGGTGTCAGAAACTCGGCGGACCAACGCGAACACTCTCAAACTTCTCAAGGTTGACTCTTCTCCCGCCGTTCAGCGGAAATTCATAGTGAAAGCCGAGGCGGTCGGAGCCGGTCACGTCTAGCTGAAGTTCTTTTGGGCAGTCCTTTGGCGAATCGATATTTAGCGCGAACGGAATAGGAAGCGTCGTCCTGGTATTCGGGAATTCGAACGACTGAAAGGTCTTCACCACGGTGTGGCCGTTCTCTTGCACGATTTCACCGAGTGAAAAAGATAGCCACTTCTGAGGAACGACGGGAAAGCGTTGCTTTGGATCGTCATACGCCACAAGTTCTCCATACAGCGTCGTATTGCAAGCCCCGAGTGCGGCTGTCGATATCAAGGTCACGACACATGCCGCCACCAAAGCGAAAATGGCGGCCACTGAAACGCGCGGCATGTTGTTCACGGTGGCCCCCGGCGATCGGACATCGATGACGCTCACTCAGCCCTTGCGCATTTTGCTGAGCAGGTAGTTGTCGTAATAGTTTTCCGCGATCTGCGTGTAGAACAGCACTTCCTTCATGTACGCGTCGTGGCTCTCTTTTGTCTTCTTGAAGAGCGCGCTCTTCTCGGCAATTTCGTTCAGATGGTCCTGCGTGGCTTTGTAGCAGGCCTCCATGACCGGTTGCGGGAACGCGCGCAGCTCCGCCCCGCCCGCGACAAGCCGTTTCAGTGCGGCCGGATTGACGCTGTCATATTTTTCGATCATCCACGCGCCGGCGGCCGACCCGGCCTGGTTGAGGACCGCCTGGTATTGCCTGGGAAGCGCATTCCACTTCTCTTCGTTCACGATCATGTGCAACATCGCCCCGCCTTCCCACCAGCCGGGGAAGTAATAGTACTTCGCCACCTTGTAGAAACCGAGCTTCTCATCGTCATAGGGGCCGACGAACTCCGCGGCGTCGATGGATCCCTTCTCGAGCGCTGAATAGACCTCGCCGCCCGCGATCTGCTGCGGCACGATGCCGAGTTTTGCCAGCACATGGCCGCCCATACCAGCGATGCGGAACTTGAGGCCTTTGAGATCATCGGCGGTCTTGATCTCCTTGCGGAACCAGCCGCCCATTTGCGTGCCGGAGTTACCGCACAGAATCGCATGCGTCTTGAAAGGCTTCAGCGCTTCGTTGCAGAGCTCGGCGCCGCCGCCGAACGTCCACCAGGAATGCTGATGGCGATGGTTCATGCCGAACGGCGCGCCGGTCGCGTAAGTCAACGCCGGCTCCTTGCCGATGTAGAAATAGAGTGGCGTCTGCGCCATCTCGACGGTCGCGGAGCTCACGGCATCGAGCGCCTGCAGGCCGGGCACGATCTCGCCTGCCGCAAACGTCTGAATCTGAAACTTGTTGTCGGTGGCATCAGCCACGTATTTCGCAAATGTCTGCGCCGTTCCGAAGATGGTATCGAGCGATTTTGGAAAGCTCGAGGTCAGGCGCCACTTGATCTCGGGCGCACCTTGCGCGATCGCAGGCGCCGCTACCAGCGCCGTCGCGCCGGCCACAGCGCCGCCTTTGAGGAACGTTCGGCGTTTCATGATGTGCTCACTCCCTTAAAATGCAAGTCCATTGGCGCGGGGGCGCATAGGAGCCCATCCGGGACCATTTGGCCCTCAGCATAACGAACTTCGGGGCATGCGTGGAAGCGCGAAACTGAGCAATTTAGTGTGCTGTCGCCTTACACCAAATCATCGCCGCACCGCCGCAACCCTCGATGGCACATCGTCTCGGGCGCGTTGCCGGACTTGAAACCGCCTCTAAGAGAACCGCATTATTTGTCCCGGGGTGCCGAACCAGAGCGCCCTCTCTTGGGAGGATACAGATGAAAGCATTCACATTGGGTGCGGCGATCACGCTTGTGTTTTCCGCCGCCGCCTTCGCGCAAGCACCAAGCTGGACCGTTCCGGCGGAAAGCCAACGCTGTCCGTCGAAATGGGGCGCGGCCGACGAGCGCGGTTCAGGCAATCACCAGAAACCCGCGGCCGTGATGAACGCCGCGAAGCTGATCAAGAACGGCGAGGTGATCGAACTCGCGCACGTGCTCGGCCCCAGCATGGCGTTCTTCGGAACGCGGCGCTTCGACATGCACACCAAGCGCACGTTCATGAACCAGTTCTCCAACATGCGCGGCTCGAATGAAGAGATCATCATCACCGAGCTCGGCCAGGTCGGCACCCAGTTCGACGGCTTCGCGCACCAGACCCATCTCAACAGCTGGTACAACTGCCAGAAGGTCGACGAGAACGTCGACCGCACCGGCTTCAAGAAGTTCGGCATCCACAATGTCGGCACGCTGTTCACGCGCGGCGTCCTGATCGACGTCGCGGGCTTCAAGGGCGTCGAGATGCTGGGCGACAATTACGAAATCACGGTGGATGATCTCGAGGGGGCCCTGAAGAAGCAGAACCTGACGCTGCAACCCGGTGACGCCGTGATCATCCACACCGGCTGGGGCAAGCTCTACGGCAAGGACAATCCCCGCTACGTGAAATCCTGCCCGGGCATCGGCGTGCCGGCCGCGCTCTGGCTTGCCGCAAAGGACCCAATGCTGCTCGGCGCCGACAACTGGCCGGTGGAGGTCGCGCCCAACCCCGACAAGCAATTGTCGCTTCCGGTGCACCAGATCGCGCTGGTGGTGAACGGCATCCATTTGCTGGAGAACCTCAAGCTCGATGAGCTGGCGCAAAAGGGCGTCGGAGAATTCGCCTTTGTGATGCAGCCGCTGAAGATTCAGGGCGGCTCAGGCTCGACGGTTTCGCCGATCGCGGTGCGGTAGCGGCGGTCGTTCGATTTCGCAAGGCCCGGTGCTTCTGATATCGCAAACCTCGGTCACGCCCGAGCGCAGTGCGACGTCCGCTCAGGAAGTAGAGCAGACGTCGCAAAATGTGCACATCAAGACCGTCCGGCCGCGATGGACTGTCCTGCGCTATTCCCGCCCCGCCTATTATGACTGGTCCTCGGAACTCGGATGAGAGCATGGAGTTGGCTCTCGGTCGGATTAAAATTCTGCGGAGACAACAAACCTGGGTGCTCCACCGACATTACAACGGAGGCTCGCCATGCCCGATGCCGAAATGAAGGACCATGTTTACAAGATCCTGGACCTCGTCGGATCTTCCGAAAAAAGCATCGAAGACGCCATTCAGAACGCCATAACCCGCGCATCAAAGACCGTTCGCTCCATGAAATGGTTCGAAGTGGTGCAAACGAGAGGCCACATCGAAGATGGATCCGTTCGCCACTACCAGGTCGCCTTGCGGGTTGGATTTACGCTGGAGGGGTAATTCCCGGCGACGCAGCAAGACAAGCTTAAATTGCACGCCAAACTATTGCGTGGCGAGCGACATGTCGGAGCCCGCTGCGCCAATCCGCTCCCTCAACTGATCGAATTCGCCGGGCTGATAGATGGCCCCATCGGGCGTTACGATCTCGACGTTCCAGCAGCCGTCCGATATCAGTTCTGTGGCTTTCTTCAACGCAGCCGGAACCGACCCCCGGTTGAGGGTCACGTTTCCCGCCGTATCCTGCGCAGTAATCAAAAACCTCATATGACCGCCTCCCGGCGCAAGCCGCCAAGCATTCTGGCTTGGAGCGCGGCTGCGTCAAGAGCGTAGCTGGAGCTTCGGCTCTGATCGACGCCCTCAGGCCAGTTGCACGGGCCCGTGATCATCGCAATGGTCACCGTGCGGATGGTGGGGTGCAGACGACCGTCTACGAGGTAGTCGATATGGTCGCCATGCGGCACCGCTTCATGTCCGCAGTTTGGACCGTGCGCGTGCTCACAATGGACTTGAGGCGTGCATTGCACAGGATTTGTGGCGGTGACCCCGATGGCATGCTCGTCCACGTGATCCTCGTGCATATGGTGGAGATGGCCATCGTGGAGATAATCCACATGGCCTTCATGCCGAATCGCGGTGTGCCCGCAATCCGGCCCATGCTTATGCGTGTGATTGGCGTGATGTTTTTCGGTACATACGGTCATGTGAGTATTCCTTGCGCACGCTCGGTTCCGATCGATACCCATCATCGCCGCCAATAGTGGAATAGTTGCGGAGGCGACGATGCAGGAGCGCACCATCGGACGGTTGACTCCAAGATGTAATGTTATAACATCACGCAAGTGTCCATTCAGGCCCCGGTGCAGGATATGACTGTTATTTTGTTCCCGAGGAAAACGTCGAACTTCGAATGGAACGTGGTGCGTAAATTAAGAGAGCATGCCCGGACAGCCATCAACGCGGATGATGAAACCATAGTCACCATAAGCGAACGCGATTGCGGCGATCCCCTTTGCGGCGGCGGGCGAACCATCGTGCTCATCATGCACCCGAGACGGCCAACCGAGGCCGTCAAGATCGACAAGCCGCTTGAGCAAATTACTCAGACAGACCTTTACAACGCGCTCAGGCCCTTGGCCGCACAAAACTGGCCTGCCCGAACTCCATCGGTCGGGTGAGGATCGATGGTGACCCGCGCGGACCATTCCAACATCAGCTAGGGACAGTCCCGTGCAGATGGCTTTGAACCAGCTTGCAGACGGCTTTTGTTCGTAGTTTGTCAGTTGGATCGTGGCGTCACGACCGGTTGATCGTGGTCAGTATGGCAGCAGATGATTTTCTCCGGCCACATCAGTTCGTCGTGCGATTCAAAAACCTCCCGGCCAGTCGTGAAAATGATCCATAGTGCAATGGCTCCTGCGATGATTGGATCGAAGACTGGATAGCCGGTCACTAGAAGAAGTAAGCCCGCGGCTACCGGGGCAAGGGATACCCACACGTCGCCAAGATTGTGGATGTACGCGAGTCGGATTGCAGCGTTGTTTCTGCCTGGCTCCAGGAGTAAGCGGGCCACGCTCCAATTGGCGGCAGCCGCGGCCAGACCCACGATAATGGGAACGACGCCCTGCACCGGCACCGGATTGAACAGGCGCTCGCCGGCCTGCCACAAGAGCAGTCCGCTGACCGCTATCAGTCCGACTGAGTTAAAGAGATTACCGGCTCTTAACAGCCGCTGCGAAGGGCCTCTGGTGACCAGGAATGCTGCATACAGGCAGACCAGAGCCAACTCGTCTGACAGGTTGTGCACGCTGTCCATGAGGAGACTCAGGCTCGATGCCTGATAACCGGCAATACCCTCCACCACAAAGATTGCAGTGTTTAGCGCCACTGCTGCCGCAACGGCCTTTTGATGATGCGCCACTCTGCATCTCCCCTTTACTTCGCAAACGGGTTCACCCAGCCTCCCCTGCCCGCCGGCGCGCGCGGCGGATAGGCCGCCTCGAGATAGTTCAGCACCGTTTCGCGGTCCTTGGCGTCGAGCGGCGGCATGTTGTGGCGGCGGACCATCAGGTTGATCGAATCCTCCCACTGCGCGCGCGTCATGCCCTGCTGCGCCACCAGCCCGAAGCCGTGGCAGGCGGTGCAGGCGTAGAAGGCCTCATCGCGGCCGGCGCCTGCGGCAAACTCCTCCGGACTTTCGTCGCGCGGGGTGAAGCTTGTTTGGGCCATGGCCGGCGCTATCAAGAGCACGCCGGCCAAGGCGAGCCACGTAAAACGCAGCATCATCCGACCAGCACGGCGATGCGGTGCATGGCGTTGCCGCCATAGCCTTGCGGATTCCAGAAGCCGGCCTGATGCGGCTGCATCGCGCCTTTTGAATCGGTAGCCCGCGCCCAGATCTCGAAATAGCCGTCGGTCGGCAGTTTGATGGTCGCGGTCCAGCGCTGCCAGTCATATTTGTTCTTCGGCTTTTCCAGCGTGGTCCGCTGCCAGCTCGCGCCGAAATCGGTCGAGATATCCACCTGCTTGACGGTGAGATCGCCGGCCCAGGAAGCGCCGCGCAGTTTCAGCTCCTTGGTGCCGGCAGCGAACTTGGCGCCGTTCGCAGGATTGGTGATGATGGAGCGCACCGGCATCGATTCCAGAATGCGGAAATTCGCCGGATCGGCCTTGCCGCCGGGCACCATCGGCTTGATCGCGAGTCGATAGGAAAATTCCGTCATGCCGGGGCCGTCATGCTCGCGGTCGCGGATGGTGATGCGCGTCAGCCATTTCTGCGACGCCGAGCCGGCCCAGCCCGGCACGACCAGGCGCACCGGCCCGCCATGGATGTTCGGCAGCGGCTGGCCGTTCATGGCCCACACGATCATCGTGTTCGGGTCCATCGCTTTTTCGATGCGCACGCCGCGCGAGATGCTCGGCTTGCTCGGATCACCCGACAGATGCAGATCGGCCGCATAATGCGCGGTGTATTTCGCGCTGGGCTTGAGGCCGGCCTTCTTCAGCAGATCGGCGAGCGGCACGCCGGTCCATTCGGCGCAGCCCGCCCCGCCATTGGTCCACTGGTTGCCGCGTGCCGGCGGCGAGAACGCCGCACGGCCGTTGCCGCCGCATTCCAGCACCATGCGCCGCGTCACCGCCTTGTACTTCGACTTCAACTCGCCGAGCGTGATCTCGATCTTGTTGTTGACCTCGCCATCGATGGTGATCTTCCAGGCGTCGGGATCTTTCGTCTCTTCCGGGATCTGCCCGTTGTTGCGGATGTAGAATTTCTCGATCGGCGTGGTGTCGTCATCGAGCAGACTTTCCGGCGTCTCGGCGACCAGCGGCTTTTCGCCGAGCACGACGAGGCCTTCGTTCTTGCCGGGGAATTTCAGATGCTGCGGGCCCTTGGCCGGCGCGGGCGCAGCAGGCGGAGCAGCCTGCGCGTGGGCCTGGGGAATGCCGGCGCCGTCGCGCGACAGCGGCAGGACGCCGCCCATGACTACGCCTATCGCCGCCAGACCTGAACTGCCTAGAAATCTGCGCCGGCTGGTACTGAAATTGTTGCCGTCGGCCGCATTGGGCCTGGTTCCCCGGTCCATGACATCCCTCCCTTGTTGCCCGCGCCCGGGCCTTCTTGGCCGGGCTTCCTATCGGAAACCCAACTGGACGGAGTATTTGCGTTTTGCGGCCGTGCCGCAAGACCGCCAGAGGCCGCAACCGCGACCGCGCCGACAGGCGGCCGACGCGGGACTTGCGGCGGCGCAGCGAACCGCCGGCAAACGAAAGCCGCAACCGCTGCGGCATCCCCCCGCACCGTCCAACGTGGCCTGTTCGGTCGCCGCGTTCTGGATTAGATTAACTGGCATGTGAAAGGGAACCAACAGGGGACCTGCCCATGACGAATATCGAAGAAACCCCACGCAAGCTCACTTTGAAAGCAGGCTCGACAACGCTGACGCTCGACAAGGAGTTCGGCAAGGCAACGCTGCAGCAAAAAATGCTGCTGTGGAAGAAAAAGCCTGTCGAGTTCGAGCTTGCCGACATCGACGATATCGCGGTGAAGTCGGAGGTGGACGGCCTTTCAGGCGCGCCGATCCATCACAGCGTCTTGCACCGGCGTAGTGGCGAGATCACCGTCCTGACGACCGAGGAAGCCAACGACGCCGCCGAAACGGTCAAGAAGCTGCGTGGATTCGTTGGACTGCAGAGCTGAGAAGCAAAGCGGTTACCGCGCGGCTTCCGCTCTCGTGCGCTCGGCGCGCATCGCGAGCCCGACGACATTCAACTCGGCGCGGGAAAGCCGGAAGTCGGCTTCGCCCCTTACCCATGCCGTCGCGGTTCAGTCCGGCGAATTTCCGATCGGCAAAGCCCTGCACGGTCGCGACGCTGAGCGAACGCCTTTTGTAGTGACACTTCCGGAAACAGCGTAGTTTTTCAATGCCCTGAGGTAAAGACACTCGTCGATAAAGTCCCGAATGGCCTCGGGAGCGATGACCCGCTGATCAACCCGAACCGGGTTTGGGCGCTATATTGACAGATCAAATCATCTGCGTGACGGCGAGCTCAACCCAGCAGCCTAATCGCGAACTCGCATGAGACTGTTACAAGGCACAAATGGGGGCCTCGATGAGGAGGAACTTCCATGGCACTTCGCACAACGTTGTTTCTTGCTGCCGCACTTGCCGGCGCCGCCGCCTTGGTTGCGCCGACGCGTATCGCGGCAGCTGAACCCACCGGCCAGATCACGATCCTCTACGACGCTTTCGGCGCCGATGCGGCGATGAAGAAGGATTGGGGCTTCTCAGCGCTCGTGGAAATCTCCGGCAAACGAATCCTGTTCGACACAGGCAACGACCCGGACATCTTCGCAGCTAACATCAAGGCGAAGAACATCGACCTCACCAGCATCGACTTCGTGGTGCTGTCGCACCGCCACTCCGATCACATGGCCGGCCTGAACCATGTTTTGAGCGTGAATCCGACGGTGAAGATCTACGCACCCCGGGAAGGATTCGGAATCTATGGCTCGTCGCTGCCGTCGAGTTTCTACCGAAAGGACCAATCCTTGCCGGCCGAGATGCGCTACTACGACGGCAAGCCGCCGGAAGTCATGAAATTCGGCACCGCCTGGCAGGGCGCCAACATCGAGCTTATCGACAAGACAACGGAAATCGCCTCAGGCATTACGTTGCTCGCACTCGTGTCCGACACCCCCGGCACGAAGGAACTCAAGGAGTTGTCCCTGGCCATCAACACCTCGGACGGCATCGTGCTCGTGGTCGGCTGCGCGCACCCTGGGATCGAAAAGATTGTCGAGGCGGCGACAGCGATCAATCCCAGAATTCGCTTGATCGCCGGCGGTTTCCACCTCGTCGTCGCATCGGACGAGATCATTGCCAAGGCCGTGGCAGCGCTCAAGGAAACGTTCAAGGTAGAGAACATCGCCCCGGGCCACTGCACCGGTGAGCCGACATTTGCAGCGTTGAAGCAGGCCTACGGCGATCGATACCTTTATGCGGGTGTTGGCACCTCGCTGCCGTTGGGACCAGGCATCGGCTCTGTTGGGCGACGTGGCGAGGGACCGGCGCTCCAGGAGGATGATCTGGCCATCTATCGGAAGCTGGCCCAGCGGGAAGACCCGTTCGGCATTCTAAGGGCACGGAATTTACGAGCAGGGCTTTCGCACCTGTGAAGGCATTAGCCGCGTGAGGGCCTCGCTCTGAAATTTATCGGTCCACGCGCTAGCTGTGAAACTTCAGCCCGTCGACGATCTTGTCGATCACCTTGCGCTCGGCGCGCATCGCGAGTCCAACCAGATTGAGTTCGGCGCGGATCACGGTGCTGACCACCTCGCGGTTGGCGGCGTCATGCGTGGTCCTGAACATGTCCTCGGTATAGACGGCGGGCGTGACGTTGCGCGCCAGCGCCCGTTCGAGCGCGCGGGACAGCGCCGGGCGGTCGGCGCCGTAGATCAGGATCGGCTGGCCGATCAGCGAGAGATATTTCGTGCCCGATGCGTCACCGTAGGGCTCGCCGATGCATTCGGGAAAGGCCGCGGCAATGCCGCCGGCGAGGAATGAGGCGACGTTGAGTTTTTGCCACGGTTCGAGGTCGGTCCGGATGATGACCGCGATCTTGGTGTCGAACTGCATGATTACTCCCGATGTCATTCCGGGGCGCGTGTCAGCGCGAGCTATGATGTGCAGTTGTACATCATAGTTCGCGTTTTCGACGCCCCCCAGGAATGACGATAGCAAAATCACCCCTTGGCGTCGCAGGCCCAGGCGCGGATCACGCATTCCTTGCCGCCGAACTCGTAGCACTTCTTTGTCGCGGCGTTGAGCGAGCTCGAAATATTTGGCTTTACGGCATAGCCGTGGGGACCGCAGGGATTGGTCATGTCGACTGCAAGCGCGGCGCAGGCCCGATTCATGGTGAGCGCGGTACAGTTGCCCTTGCATTGTTTCAGCGCCGCGGCGCGGGCCGCTTCCTCGGCAGGATAGTCAAAGGCCTGGCCGTAGGCGCCGCACTTGCCGACGGCGAATGCGCCGGCCGCCCATGCCTTGCTGATGTAGCCCGAGACACTCAGTATCAGCGTCAGCGCAAGGATAAAGAGCGCGCGGCGTTGCGCCGCCACAGTCGAAAACGATCAAAAGCCCCTCCCCCGAGGTAACCTGCAGAATCTAGCCAGGGTGAGTTTCCAGTTGGTGAACGGGGGTTGAAATTTAGGGCAAAGCCACTCTTGTCGCCGTACCGGCCGTTACCGAGAAGCCCCGTATGCGGTAGACTTGACCTGATCGACATCGATTTGCAGGGTCTCCGCAATACAGCGGAGACCTGAAAAAAATGAGTCCTGATGGTCATGAAATATTTGTCACTGGCGGCATTCGCCATCTTGCTGACGACCGCTACTTGCCATGCTGAAGGACAAAGCAGCCTCTTTCGCGGGCTCTACCCGTGTTCGGACCGAGGACCGTCTTCAGTTTGCGTCTATGGCACAATTCCAAAAGGAAAGCAGGTGACGGTGCTGGCCAAGGGCTGGAAGAGTTCAGCCGTTCAAAAAGAAAACTTCTCAATCGAGCGTAATGAATTCCAAACCGGCATTAAGACAGGAACGCGGCTGCAACTCGCCACCCCGCCTCCATGATTGCCATTTTGGCTGCCCCGCAGACAGTCAATGAACTTCCGCTCGAAGAGATTCAGGACGAAGCGCTTATTGAACGGATAGGCCGATATATCAAGAATACAAATGCGCTGAACCTCGCGCCGGATATGCGGATACTGAAGACGCGCTTGCTCAGGTTGTCACCAACCATCTTGTTCTCTGAGACATTCCTGGCGCCGCCTCATGAGGATCCAGCCGTCTGGGAAAAACTATTATCGGCTGGCTGCGGCGTTTGCGAAAACGTCCCAATACTGGTTGGCCAAACGCTCGAGGATCTTTTCAAAGAGATTCGCTCTCCCACAGTTAATGTGGAGAGCACCTGCGGCGGTATCGAATTCGCGTTTGCACTTTCCGGCCGCACCTATGTTGTTAGCCACGCAGAGGCTTGCGAAAGCGATTCCTTTTCAGCAGCCTTGGTTCACGATCTTTCGGGAGACAAACCGAAATTGGTTTTTGAGCTGAGCGGCGGACTCTGACGTAAAACACCGTTGCGTAGGATGGGCAAAGCCGCCGGGTCGCGCAAATGCTCGCCCGATGACAGGCTCCGCGTGCCCACCATGAATCGGCGAACTGGAGAGATGGTGGGCACGGCGCAAGTGCGCCTTTGCCCACCCTACGATCCTCGTGCCGCCTCAAGCGCCTGCGGCGTATCGATATCGAGAAACGCGCTCTGGCCGTCGACCGGGACTTCGGCCACGGCCTCGTTATGCTTGGCGATCAGATGGCGGGCGCCGACGTCGCCGTCGAGCGTCATCAACTCCTTGAAGAAACGGCGCGACCACAGCACGGGATTGCCGCGACGGCCGTCGCTGACGGGGACGGCGATCAGATGGCCGCGGTCCGGCGCAAACGTTTCGATCAACTGGTCGATCAGTTTTGCTGATATCAGCGGCATGTCGCCGAGGCAGACGACGGCGCCGTCGGCGTTGTCGGGCACTGCCGCGATGCCGGCCTTGACGGAAGACGCGAGGCCACCGGCGAAATCCGGGTTGCGGACGAATTTCACGTTCAGCCCCGCCAACGCCTGCTCGACCAGTTCGGCCTGATGGCCGGTGACGACGATAACGTCAGTCGTCTTGGAGGCCAGCGCCTGTTCGGCGACGATCCGCACCAGCTTCTTGCCGTCGATTTCGGCCAGCAGCTTGTTGGGGCCGCCCATCCGGGTCGAGCGCCCGGCCGCCAGAACGATGGCAGTGACGTTTCGATTGGCTTCGAGGTCGGCCACGGTGCGCGGCTGCGGCCGCGTGACGATTTCCATCAGGAGACCGCCGACGCCCATGCCGGTCAGCTCGGCGCGCGTGACCTTTAGCCCGGCGAGAAGCCGCATCAGCACCCAGTCAAAACCGTTTTCCACCGGCGAGCGCGCGCAGCCCGGCGCGCCCAATACCGGCACGCCGCCGGCGCTGCCGATCAACAAGAGATTGCCGGGATCGACCGGCATGCCGAAATGCTCGATCCTGCCGCCGATTTCGGTGATCGCGGCCGGGATCACATCGCGGCGGTCAGCGATCGCGGAGGCCCCGAACACGATCACGAGTTCGGCGCCGAGGCCGAGCAATTCCTTGATCGAGGATGCCAGATCAGCCTCGTCATGCGGCACGCGGCGCTCGGCGATGATGCCGGCACCGGCCGGCGCCAGCCGTTCCGCCGTCACGCGCAAGGTCTTGTCGATCACCTTTGGCGAAAGCCCGGGCAGCAGGGTCGAGACCACCCCGACCTTCTTGATGGTGTAGGGCGCAATCCGCAGCGCGCCTTTGCCGGCAACGTCAACCGCGGCATCGCGCAGCTTCGCTTCGACGCCGAACGGAATGAGTTTTACCGTCGCGATCATCTCGCCTTCGACCACCGGCTTGAAGGCAGAGAGCGTCGCAAAGGTGATGGCTTCATCGACGCCGTTGATGCGGTCGACCGCGGCGCGATCCACCACCAGCACGCCGGCCCTCGCTGCGAACAGGTTGGCGCG
The DNA here is from genome assembly GCF_036924515.1 of Bradyrhizobium sp. AZCC 1610. Lineage (NCBI taxonomy): Bacteria > Pseudomonadati > Pseudomonadota > Alphaproteobacteria > Hyphomicrobiales > Nitrobacteraceae > Bradyrhizobium > Bradyrhizobium sp. AZCC 1610. The sequence continues at coordinate 4,201,209 of NZ_JAZHRR010000001.1, forward strand.
GCCGGTGAAGGCGCGCTCGACATTGACGCCCTCGCCTGCCACCGCCTGCGCGATGCTAGCGGCGGCTTCGTCTTCGGAGACGTCACCCTCCTCCAGTCGCACCACGACGATTTCCGCAACACCGGCCTTGTTCAGCGCCTCGACTTCGGCAGGCCCGATCGTGGTGCCCTTCTTCAGCACCAGCGAACCCTGCCGCAGCGTATGGACGGTAACGCCGCCAATCGCGTCTTCCGGACTGGCGGGACCGAACTTCATGCCGCCTGCACCTTCGCGGTTTGCTGCTCGCCTTCCTTGGGCAGCCGCAGTTCGGCGGTGATCTCGGCCATGATCGCGACCGCGATCTCCGACGGCGATACCGCGCCGATGGAAAGACCGATCGGCGCATGGATACGCGCGATATCGGCGTCCGATCCGCCCTGCGCCTTCAAGCGTTCGGCTCGCTTGGCATGCGTCTTTCGCGAGCCCAGCGCGCCGATATAGAAGCAGCCGCGCTCGAAGGCGTGCAGCAGCGCCGGATCGTCGATCTTGGGATCATGCGTGAGGGCAACGAACGCCGTGTAATGATCGATGTTGAGCGGCGGCAGCGCGACGTCGGGCCATTCGGCGATCAGCGGCACGTCTGGAAAGCGTTCGGGGCTTGCGAACGCCGTGCGCGGATCGACAACCGTCACGTCGTAATCAAGCGAGCGTGCCAGCGGCGCCAGCGCCTGGCTGATATGGACCGCTCCGACGATGACGAGCCGTGCGGTCGGCGCGTAGACATTGAGAAACAGTTTCTTGCCGCCGGACTCGATCATGCCGCTCTTGCCCATGCGGAGCTGCTTTGAAAGTTCGGCGCCCAGCGGATCGGTGGCGATGTCCTTGGCTTTCACCAGCCGCTGCTCGCCATTGGCAGTATCGGTGATCACGATCACCGGGCGGCGCGCGGCGCGCTCGGTGTTCACTTGTGTCAGGGTTTCGAGTTTCACGACTGGCCCACCTTCTCGACGAAGACGCGGATGGTGCCGCCGCAGGACAGGCCGACATTCCAGGCGGTCTCGTCGGCAACACCAAACTCGAGCATCCTGGGTTTGCCGCTGGCGATGACGTCCAGCGCCTCGGTGACGACGGCGCCCTCGACGCAGCCGCCGGAGACGGAGCCCAGAAACGTGCCGTCATCGTTGATGACGAGGCTCGAGCCTGCCGGCCTCGGCGCCGAGCCCCAGGTTTCGACGACGGTCGCCAGCGCCACGCCGTGGCCGGCCTTCTGCCAGTTCTCGGCGGCCTGCAGAATGTCTTCGTCGCGGTTGAGCATTTTGAAGCCCTTTCAAGCTGCTGAACGGATGCGGCTCATGTGGTGCGGCGGGGGCGGCGCGGAAAGCGCCGCGATCAGCCCTTCCATCGATGTCAAGTTATGCACCGGGCGGAATTCGTCAACGTGCGGCAGCATCATTTTGATGCCCTGCGCCTTGGCCTCGAAGGCGCTGTAACGCAGCAGCGGGTTGAGCCAGATCAGGCGGCGGCAGGAGCGGTGCAGCCGGTCCATCTCGAAGGCGAGCTTGGCGTCGGCCTCCCGCTCCAGCCCGTCTGATATTAGGAGCACGATGGCGCCCTGGCCGAGCACGCGCCGGCCCCACAGTTTGTTGAAGCTGTGCAGCGAGGTCGCGATGCGGGTGCCGCCGGCCCAGTCCTCCACCGACGAGGAACAGCTCGCCAGCGCTTCATCCGGATCGCGCGCCCGCAACGCCCGCGTCACATTGGTAAGCCTTGTGCCGAACAGGAACACGGACACCCGCTTGCGGGCGTCGGTGATGGCATGGAGGAAATGCAGGAACAGGCGGGTATATTCGCTCATCGACCCCGAGATATCCAAGAGCGCCACGATCGGCGCCGGCTTCTCGATCCGGCCGAGCTTTCTGATGTCGATGATCTCGCCGCCGGTGCGCAAGGAACTGCGCAGGGTGCGGCGCATGTCGAGCCGCAGCCCCTTGGCGTCGGGCTGGTAGCGCCGGGTGCGCAGTTCAGCCTGCGGCAGCTTCATATTGGCGATCGCGCGGGTGACCTCGGCGATCTCGGCCGCGCTCATCTGCGCAAAATCCTTCTTCTGCAAAATCTCCTTGTCGGAGACCGACAGCCGCAGTTCCTGCTCCTGCACTTGCTCCGCCTCGTCGCGCATCGACGGCTGCGCCAGCGCCTCCTGCACGCGGCGCGAGGCCGGCGGCGGCTTCTTCCTGGCGTGATCCGGCAGCGGCACCGAATCCAGCATGTGCTTCCAGTCTTCGGCGGCGCGGAAGAACAGGTCGAACGCCTGCGCAAAGATCAGCATATGCTCGTGACGCTTGACGAAGATCGCCTCCAGCGTGGCGTAGACGTCGGCACGGTTGCCGATCTCGATCGCCTGCAGCGCGTTGAGTGCATCGATCACGGCGCCGGGGCCAACGGGAATGCCGGCCGCGCGCAGCGCGCGGGCGAAGCCGACGACGTTGTCGGCCATATGCCCGGTCGGCGGATTGAGGTGATCGATGTTAGTCATGGTGCAACCCGTCACTCCGGGGCGCGCGACGCACGAGCTAATTCTCGCTCGTCGCTTCCTTCAGAACTTTTTGCAGCGTGTCGCCCTGCATCCGCGCGATGTCGTCCTGGTATTTCAACAGCGCGCCCAGCGTGTCGCCGACCATTTGCGGCGTCAGCGAACGGGCGTCGAGTTCGGTCAGCGCGGTGGCCCAGTCGATGGTCTCGGCCACCCCCGGCGACTTGTAGAAATCCTGGTCGCGCAGCGCCTGCACGAAGCGCACGACCTGCTGCGACAGCTTTGCGGAAATGCCCGGCACGCGCGACTTGACGATCGCCAGCTCGCGCTCGGCCTCGGGATAGTCGACCCAGTGGTAGAGACAGCGGCGCTTCAGCGCGTCGTGGATCTCGCGGGTACGGTTCGAGGTGATGATGACGATCGGCGGCTGCGGCGCCTTGATGGTGCCGAATTCGGGGATCGTGACCTGGAAGTCGCTGAGGATTTCCAGAAGATACGCCTCGAACGCCTCGTCGGCGCGGTCGAGTTCGTCGATCAAGAGCACCGGCGCGCCGGCCATATCCGGCTCCAGCGCCTGCAACAGCGGACGCTTGATCAGAAAGCGCTCGGCGAAAATATCCGACGACAATTGTTCGCGATCGGTATCGCCGGCGGCTTCCGCCAGCCGGATCGCAATCATCTGCGCCGCGCTGCTCCACTCATAGACCGCAGAGGCAACGTCCAGTCCCTCGTAGCATTGCAGGCGGATCAGCTTGCGCCCGAGCGCCGCCGACAGAACTTTTGCGATTTCGGTCTTGCCGACGCCGGCCTCGCCTTCGAGGAACAGCGGCCGGCCCATGCGCAGCGCCAGATAGGTCACCGTCGCCAGCGACCGCTCGGCCAGATAGCCACGCGAGGTCAACAGCTCGAGCATGCCATCGACGGATTTGGGCGGCGCCGATGCACTCATGGGAAAGCCAATCTTGATACGCCAGTAATCGGCAAACTTACTTCGCCGTCGCGGCTTCGACGGCGCGACGCGTCAGCACACCGATCAGATGCGCGCGATATTCGGCGCTGCCGTGCAGATCGCTGTTCAGCCCCTCGGCCGACACCGAGATGCCGTCGAGCACCTTGTGCGAAAAACGCTTCTTCAGCGCTTCCTCGAACGCGGTGGCGCGGAACACTCCGTCCGAGCCCGCGCCGGTGACGGCGACACGCACGTCGGACGGACGCTTGGCGACGAACACGCCAACCAGCGCGTAGCGCGAGGCCTGGTTACGGAATTTGATGTAGGCCGCCTTCTTCGCCAGCGGGAACATCACCTTGGTGATGATCTCGTCGCTCTCCAGCGCGGTCGTGAACAGGCCCTGGAAGAACTCTTCCGCCTTGAGGCGGCGCTTGTTGGTGACGATGGTGGCGCCGAGCGCGAGCACGGCGGCGGGATAATCCGCGGTCGGGTCGTTGTTGGCGAGCGAGCCGCCAAGGGTGCCCTTGTGGCGCACCGCGGGATCGCCGATTCCGCCGGCGAGTTCGGCGAGCGCCGGAATGGCTTCGCCGACGATCGGCGACGTCGCGACGTCGGCATGCCTGGCGGTCGCGCCGATCACCAGCGAACGGCCCTTCATCTCGATGGCGTCGAGCCCTTCGATATGGGAAAGGTCGATCAGATGCGGCGGACTGGCGAGCCGCTGCTTCATGACCGGCACCAGCGTATGGCCACCGGCAATCACCTTGGCGTCTTCGTTCTTCACCAGGAGATTGGCGGCCTGCCGCACGGTCGCCGGACGATGATATTTGAATTCGTACATTGAGAACTTCCTGATCGCGGTCGCGATAAAATCGATTTGTCGATTAAGCGGATTTGGCCATCGCCTTGGCGCCGGCGGCGATCGAGGTAACGATGTTCTGATAGCCGGTGCAGCGGCACAGATTGCCTTCGAGCTCCTCGCGGATGACGTGGTCCGAAAGATCGTTGCCCTTGCGATTGACGAGATCGACCGCGGTCATGATCATGCCGGGGGTGCAGAAGCCGCACTGCAGACCGTGGTGTTCGCGAAAAGCTTCCTGCATCGGATGCAGCGGCGCGCCGTCGGCGGCCAGCCCCTCGATGGTGCGGACCTCATGGCCGTCGGCCATGACCGCGAGCGTGGTGCAGGATTTCACCGCCTTGCCGTCGAGATGGACGACGCAGGCGCCGCACTGCGAAGTGTCGCAGCCGACATGGGTGCCCGTCAGCCGCAGATTTTCCCGCAGCAACTGGACCAGCAGGGTACGGGGATCGACATTGGCGTTTACGGGATTACCGTTCACGATCAGGGAAATCTTGGCCATCACCACTCTCTTGAGCTGCACCGCCGCATATCGACCGCGCAGGCGTTTAAAGTCATTCCAAAGGCCATAATATGGGCCATCCCGGTAATGAGCAACCTCAGGAGCCCCTCGCCTGGGGCATGCCTAATGGACCTGGCGGGACTGCGGGATGGGGCTTGAGGCGTACGTCAGAATCGGCCTTGCACGAGATCAGCCTTGCACGGCCTTGGCGAAATTGGCGAAGAACTCGTCGGCCAGTTTCTTGGCCGCGCCGTTGATCAGGCGCTGGCCGAGCTGGGCGAGCTTGCCGCCGATCTGGGCCTCGACATTATAGCTCAGCAGGGTGCCGCCATCCTTTTCGGCGAGCGCCACCGTGGCGCCCCCCTTGGCAAAGCCGGCGACGCCGCCCTCGCCTTCGCCCGAGATCCTGTAGCCATTGGGCGGATCGAGATCGCTCAAATTGACCTTGCCCTTGAAGCGGGCGGAGACCGGCCCGACCTTCATTTTGGCGGTGGCGCGGAAGCCGTTGTCTTCGGTCTTTTCCAGCTCCTCGCAGCCGGGAATGCAGGCCTTCAGCACTTCCGGATCGTTCAGCTTGGCCCACACGGCCTCGCGCGACGCCGCAAGCTGGACTTCGCCGTTCATCGTCATGGCCATGGGGATGTCTCCTGGATCGCTTCAACCTGATATCCCCAAGTAAAGCACGCCCGGGCCAAAAGAAAGGCCGCCTGACGCGATGGGCCATGCATATTCGCAACCGCAGCAAAGCCAGACCGACAAGGGCATTGGCAGCGACAGGCCGGAGTGGTTAGGTCGCGCGCAGATGAGCACGTCCCTTTCCCCCCTGCTGGCCCCGATGCTGTCGAGCGCGGCGATGCGCGCGGTCTGCGACGATGCCGCGGCCTTGCAAAACATGCTGGATTTCGAGGCGGTGCTGGCGCGCGCCGAGGCCGCGCTTGGGGTGATTCCGGCTGATGCCGCCGGCCCGATTGCGCAGGCGTGCCGCGCCGAATCATTCGACCTCGCGGCGCTGGCCGAAGCCGCGACGCGGTCCGGCAACCTCGCCATCCCGCTCGTCAAGGCGCTGACGGCCAACGTCGCCAAGGTGGATGCCGAGGCGGCGCGCTATGTGCATTGGGGCGCGACCAGCCAGGACGTCATCGACACCGGCACCATGCTCGGCCTTCGCGCCGGCATCGATGCGCTGCTTGTAGATATCGATCGCGCGATCGCGGGCTTTGCCGGACTGGCGCGTCAACACCGCCATACCGCCGTGGTCGCCCGCACCTGGCTGCAACATGCGCTGCCGATGCCGTTCGGGCTGAAGCTCGCCGAATATGCCGCGGCGCTGCACCGCTCGAAGCTGCGGCTGCAGCGCCTGCGCAGCGAGACGCTGGCGCTGCAGTTCGGCGGCGCGGCCGGCACGCTCGCCGCTCTCGGCGACAAGGGATGGCAAGTCGCGGAAAAGCTGGCCGAGGACCTCAACCTGCCCCTGCCCGACGCCCCCTGGCACACCCACCGCGACCGCATCGCGGAAGCGGCCTCGGTATTCGCCATCATCGCCGGCACCTGCGGCAAGATCGCACGCGATGTTTCGCTGATGATGCAGACCGATGTCGCCGAAGCCTTCGAACCATCGGGCGAAGGCCGTGGCGGCTCCTCCACCATGCCGCACAAGCGTAACCCCGTCGCGGCCGCCACTGCGCTGGCGGCGGCCACCATGGCGCCCAACCTCGCGGCGACGATCCTTGCGGCGCAGGTGCAGGACCATGAGCGCAGCGCCGGCCCCTGGCACGCGGAATGGCCGACGCTGCCGATGCTGCTGCTGGTCACCTCGGGCGCGCTGGCGGCAATTGTGGATATCGCCGAGGGGCTGGAAGTCGACACCGCGCGCATGCGCGCCAATCTCGATGCGACCGACGGCCTGATCATGGCCGAAGCCGTGACGATGCGGCTTGCCGAAAAGATCGGCAAGAGCGAGGCGCATCATCTGGTCGAGGCGGCCAGCAAGAAGGCGGTCAAGGACAAGAAGCATTTGCGCGACGTGCTGACGCAAGATTCGAAAATCACCGCGCAGCTTGGCGCCGAGAAAATCGCTGAACTTTTCGAGCCGATGGCCTATCAGGGCGCCTCGCAAGCCCTGATCGACCGCCTGCTCGCTGCGCTGGACGACAAATAAGAAGCCGGAGAACTGCCATGCCGATGATCGACGCCAACGGGTGCCTGCTCAACGTATCCGTCGAAGGCCGCGACGGCGGACCGACGCTGATGCTGTCGAATTCGCTGGGCTCGACCATGCAGATGTGGGAGCCGCAGATGAAAGCGCTGACGCAGGTGTTCCGCGTCATCCGCTACGACCGTCGCGGTCACGGCAAGTCGAGCGTGCCACCCGGGCCCTATTCACTGGAGCGCTTCGGCCGCGACGTGCTGGCGATCCTCGACGATCTCAACATCGCCAGGGCGCATTGGTGCGGCCTGTCGATGGGCGGCATGGTCGGGCAATGGCTGGGGGCCAACGCATCAGACAGATTCGGCAAGATCGTGCTGGCCAACACCACCTGCCATTACCCGGACCCGACGCGCTGGAACGACCGCATCAAGGCGGTAAAGGAAGGCGGCATCGCCGCGGTCGCCGACGCCGTGATGGCGGGCTGGCTGACGGCGGATTTTCGCGAGCGCGAGCCGCAGATCGCGGCCAACATGAAGGCGATGATGCTGGCCACGCCGGTCGAGGGCTACATTGCCTGCTGCGAGGCGCTGTCGACCCTCGACCAGCGCGAGCTGCTGCCCATGATCAAAAGCCCGACGCTGGTGATCGCCGGCCGCCACGACATGTCGACGACGGTCGCGGACGCCGAATTCATGCGCAGCCGGATTCCCGGCGCCAGCATGACCATCCTCGATGCGGCGCATATTTCGAACGTCGAGCAACCGCACGCCTTCACCGACGCGCTGGTGGGCTTTTTGACGCAACGATAAGAGGCCCCCAATGGACGACAATCAACGCCGCGACGACGGCATGGCCCAGCGCCGAAAAGTGCTCGGCAATGAATGGGTCGACAAGTCGATCAGAAACCGCAACGCGTTCAACACTGATTTCCAGGACCTGATCACCCGCTATGCCTGGGGCGATATCTGGACCCGGCCGCATTTCGACCACCGCACCCGCCGCGTGCTTGTCATCGGCACCATGGTGGCGCTGGGACAGTGGGATGAATTCCGCCTGCATGTGCGCGCAGCATTGGCAGAAGGCGGCTTCACGCCCGACGACATCAAGGAAATCCTGCTGCAGCAGGCGATCTATTGCGGCGTGCCGGCGGCCAACCACGCCGTCAAGGAGGCGAACGCGATCATCGCCGAACTGGGTTTGCTGAAGGGATAGCTCGGCCGGCGGCCGAGCACTCGTGTCCCGGACGCGGCGCAGCGCCTCTTGGCGGTGCTACGCAGAGCCGGGACCCAGATGCAGCCAACCTGGGTCCCGGCTCTGCGTCGCGTCACTTCGTGCCGCGCCGCGTCCGGGACACGAACTGCCATCAAGCCCGGCCATGACGATGGTGCGTGGTGCGCACAAAAGAAAAGCCCCACCTTGCGGCGGGGCCTTCTCTTACTCAATCACCAGTCCGGCCTAGCGGTCCTGATCAGGCATCTCCTTCCCCTGACGATTGGGGTCCTGCCCCTGACGGCCCGGATCCTGCTGCTGCTGGCCCGGCTTCTGGCCGCCGCCCTGCTGCTGACCGGGCTTCTGACCCGGGTTCTGGTTCTGCTGGCCCGGGTTCTGGTTCATTTTGGCCATTGGGGGATCTCCGTTGTTGACCATAGCTGGAGTAAACGGAGGGGTATGGCATTCGTTGCAAGGGAACGCCGGTTCCGCCGCGATCATTCCGCGGCAAAGGCGTGGCAGGACTGTGAGGTGGGAACTGCTGCGCAAAAACTAGCTCTGTACAAGCCAATTAAGCCGCAGCCGGCGCTGTTGCCGCCCTTGGTTCCCACTGTTAGAAAACGACACGACGCGTCGTCTTGGGCTGCCGGAGCTCTCGCCGCGTCACAAGCTCTAGCCACGGCAGCGCATGGATTATTTAGCCCAGCATCTACCCTATTTGGCCCAGCAACTGATCAATGGCCTCGTGCTCGGCTCGATCTACGGCCTGATCGCCATCGGCTACACGATGGTCTACGGCATCGTCGGCATGATCAATTTCGCCCATGGCGATATTTTCATGATCGGCGGCTTCATCGCGCTGATCACGTTCCTGATCCTGGTCTCGTTCGGCCTCACCACCATCCCCCTGATCCTGCTGGTCGTGCTTTTGGTATCGATGGCGATCACGGCACTCTATGGCTGGACCGTGGAGCGCATCGCCTACCGGCCGCTGCGGCACTCGTTCCGCCTGGCGCCGATGCTCTCGGCGATCGGTATGTCATTCGTACTGACCAATTATTCCCAGGTCGCGCAGGGCGCGCGCGTAAAACCGGTGCCGCCGATCATCACCGGCGGCTACACGCTGCATGAGAGCGCCGCGGGTTTCGCGGTGCAGCTTTCCAACATCCAGATCATCGTCGTCATCACCACCATCGTGCTGCTGGCGCTGTTCACCTGGCTGGTATCGAGCACGCGGCTCGGCCGCGACATGCGCGCCTGCGAGCAGGACCAGACCATGGCTTCGCTGCTCGGCGTCGACGTCGACCGCACCATTTCCATGACCTTCGTGATCGGCGCGGCGCTCGCCGCCGTCGCCGGCATGATGTACCTGCTCTATTACGGGCTGGTCGATTTCTTCATGGGCTTCGTCGCCGGCATCAAGGCGTTCACCGCCGCGGTCCTCGGCGGCATCGGCTCGCTGCCCGGCGCGATGCTGGGCGGTCTCCTGATCGGCCTGATCGAAACGCTGTGGTCGGCCTACTTCTCGGTCGAGTACAAGGACGTCGCCGCGTTCTCGATCCTCATCGTGGTCCTGATCTTCCTTCCGACCGGCCTGCTCGGCCGGCCTGAAGTCGAAAAAGTCTGACGGGCGGCAGCGTGAGCGCAACCCCCGCCGCCCCCAAGCAGGCCTCGCACGCTCCGGGCGTTGCCTTCATCCTCAAGAAGGCGCTGATCAGCGCGCTGGTCGGGCTGGTGCTATTTTCGCTGATGATCGGCGTGCGCACCGAAGCCGGACCGCAGGGACAGTTGATCTACTGGACGCGGTTCGGCGACCTCGCCGCGATGGTCGCGGCCGTGTTCGGCGGCAGCATCCTCGTCGAGTTGCTGCGGCAATGGTGGGGACCGGTCGGCACCGTCAGGATCGTGCCGCCTTCCGTGCAAAGCGCCCTCGCCGTCGCGCGCCGCGGCATCGCACCGGTGCTGCTGGTGTTCACGTTTCTGGTGCCGGTCCTGTTCTACGACGAGCGCTACATTCTCGACCTCGGCATCCTCGTGCTGACTTACGTGATGCTTGGATGGGGGCTGAACGTGGTGGTCGGCCTCGCCGGCCTGCTCGACCTCGGCTATGTCGCGTTCTACGCGGTCGGCGCCTATTCCTACGCGCTGCTGGCGACCAATTTCGGGCTGTCGTTCTGGATCTGCCTGCCGCTCGCCGGCATCCTCGCCGCCTTCTGGGGCGTGCTGCTCGGCTTTCCCGTGCTGCGGCTGCGCGGCGATTATCTCGCCATCGTCACGCTCGCCTTCGGCGAGATCATCCGCCTCGTCCTCATCAACTGGCAGAGCCTGACCGGCGGACCGAACGGCGTCACCGGCATTCCCCGGCCAACCCTGTTCGGCATTCCGCTCACACCGGCCGATGACGGGCTCGCGGCGATGCTCGGGATCGAATTCTCGCCGACCCACCGCATCGTGTTTCTGTTTTACATCATCCTGGCGCTGGCGCTGCTCACCAACTGGGTCACGATACGCCTGCGCCGCCTCCCCATCGGTCGTGCCTGGGAAGCTTTGCGCGAAGACGAAGTCGCCTGCCGCGCGCTCGGCATCAACACCACCACGACCAAACTCACGGCATTCGCGACCGGCGCCTTGTTCGGCGGATTGGCCGGCGCGTTCTTCGCGACGAGACAAGGGTTCATCAGCCCGGAATCCTTCACCTTCCATGAATCGGCGCTGGTGCTGGCGATCGTGGTGCTCGGCGGCATGGGCTCGCAACTCGGCGTGGCGCTGGCGGCACTGGCCATGATCGGCGGCTTCGAGCTGTTTCGCGGACTCGACCAGTACCGCATGCTGGTGTTCGGCATGGCAATGGTGCTGCTGATGATCTGGCGGCCGCGCGGCCTGATCGGCCACCGCGCGCCGACCGTGTTCCTGCAACGCAGCGAAGCCATCTCATCCGACCTCGTCAAGGAGGGACGATGAGCGGCGACCACATCCTGTCCGTCGATCGCCTGTCGATGCGCTTCGGCGGCATCGTCGCCGTCAACGAACTCTCCTTTAACGCCGAGCGGCGCAAGATCACCGCGCTGATCGGACCAAACGGCGCCGGCAAGACCACCGTCTTCAACTGCATCACCGGCTTCTACAAGCCGACCTCGGGCGCGATGCGGCTCACGCATGATGACGGGCGTGCGATCCAGCTCGAACGGCTGAACGATTTCCGAATTTCCAAACTCGCCCGGGTCGCGCGCACCTTCCAGAACATCCGGCTGTTTCCCGGCATGACGGCGCTGGAGAACCTGATGGTGGCCCAGCACAATGCGCTGATGCGCGCCTCCGGGCTGACATTTCTCGGCCTGATCGGCGCACCCTCCTGGCGCAATGCCGAGCAGGCTGCGATCGATCTGGCGCGGACCTGGCTCGACCGCATCGGCCTCCTGGATCGCGCCGACGATGCCGCCGGCAATTTGCCTTATGGCGACCAGCGGCGTCTGGAGATCGCGCGCGCGATGTGCACCCGGCCCGCGCTGCTCTGCCTCGACGAGCCGGCGGCCGGCCTCAACGCGCGCGAAAGCGCTGCCTTAAGCGAATTGTTGCTCTCGATCCGCACCGACCACGGCACCTCGATCCTCCTGATCGAGCACGACATGTCGGTGGTGATGGAAATCTCCGACCACGTCGTCGTGATGGATTACGGCGTGAAGATCGCCGAAGGCACGCCACAGCACATCCGCGACGATCCCAAGGTGATCGCCGCCTATCTCGGCGCCGACGAGGAAGAAGCCATCGCCGTGATGGAGAGCGGAACGTGACCGCGTCATCCAAAACTCCCCTGCTCGCGGTCCGCTCGCTGCGCGCGGCCTACGGCAAGATCGAGGCGCTGAAGGGCGTTGATCTCGACATCAACGCCGGCGAGATCGTCGCCCTGATCGGCGCCAACGGCGCCGGCAAGTCGACTCTGATGATGGCGATTTTCGGCCGGCCCCGCGCCCGCGCGGGCCGGATCGAATTCGACGGCCAGGACATTACCGGTGTGCCGACGCATGAGATCGCCAGGCTGCGCATCGCCCAGTCCCCCGAGGGCCGCCGCATCTTCCCGCGCATGAGCGTGGCGGAAAACCTGCAGATGGGCGCCGACGCGACCGATAGCAGCGAGGCCGATCGGGCGAGCGGCCTGGAACGCGTCTGCGCGCTGTTCCCGCGGCTCAAGGAACGCATGACCCAGCGCGGCGGCACGCTGTCCGGCGGCGAGCAGCAGATGCTGGCGATCGGCCGGGCCCTGATGAGCCGGCCGCGCCTGTTGATGCTGGATGAGCCGTCGCTGGGGCTGGCCCCCCTGATCGCGCGGCAGATTTTCGATGCGATCCGGACCCTGAACCGGCAGGACGGCCTGACCGTTCTGATCGTCGAACAAAACGCCAACCACGCGCTGAAACTGGCGCATCGTGGCTATGTCATGGTCAACGGCCTGATCACCCTGTCCGGAACCGGCAGCGAATTGCTGCAGCGCCCGGAAATCCGCGCCGCCTATCTGGAGGGCGGCCGGCGGGGGTAGCGGTCGGGAACGTTCCCCGGATGCTGCGCAGCGCGCCCTTGCGCGGTGCGCAGCTGATCCGGGGTCCATCTCTGGCAGGTCCCGGCTCTGCGGAGCAGCGCTGAAGGAGCGCTGCACCGCGTCCGGGACACGTACTGCGGCAAGATGAGGCGAACCAACCGTGCATTTGCCCGAAAATTGCCGATGACTTCGCGGCAAAATCAGCCGACAATAGGCGCGATTTTCGTACCCGGCCCGCCGGGTGCTTCCCGAAATCGAACTACCCGCGAGGATACCTCATGAAATCACTGAAACTCATCGGCCTGGCATTGGGCGCATCGTTGGCGCTTTCCACCACAGCGCTGGCGCAGGACATCTCCATCGCAGTTGTCGGCCCGATGACGGGCGGCGAATCCGCGTTCGGCCGGCAGATGAAGAACGGTGCCGAACAGGCGGTGGCCGACCTCAACGCCGCCGGCGGCGTGCTTGGCAAGAAGCTGGCGCTGCAGATCGGCGACGATGCCTGCGATCCCAAGCAGGCGCGTTCGGTGGCGGAAAAGTTCGCCAGCGCGAAGATCCCGTTCGTGGCCGGTCATTTCTGCTCGTCGTCGTCGATCCCGGCGTCGGAAGCCTACGCCGACGGCAACGTGCTGCAGATCACGCCGGCCTCGACCAACCCGCTGTTCACCGAGCGCAAGCTCTGGAACGTGGCGCGCGTCTGCGGCCGTGACGACCAGCAGGGCCTGGTTGCCGCCGACTACATCGTCAAGAACTACAAGGGCAAGAACGTCGCCATCCTCAACGACAAGACCACCTACGGCAAAGGCCTTGCCGACGAAACCAAGAAGGCGCTCAACAAGGCCGGCTTCACCGAGAAGATGTTCGAATCCTACAACAAGGGCGACAAGGACTTTAACTCGATCGTGTCCCGCCTGAAGCGCGACAACATCGATCTGGTCTTTGTCGGCGGCTACCATCAGGAAGCCGGCCTGATCCTGCGCCAGATGCGCGACCAGGGCCTCAAGACGGTGTTGATGGCCGGCGATGCCTTGAACGACAAGGAATTCGCATCCATCACGGGTCCGGCTGGCGAAGGCACGCTGTTCACCTTCGGTCCCGATCCCCGCAACAAGGCGACCGCGAAGGCGATCGTCGAGAAGTTCAAGGGCAAGAACATCGATCCCGAGGGCTACACCCTCTACACCTACGCCACGATGCAGGTCTGGGCGCAGGCGGTGGCGAAGGCGAAGACCACCGATCCGAAGAAGGTCATGGAGACCATCAAGGCCGGCGAATGGGACACCGTGCTCGGCAAGCTGGGCTTCGACGCCAAGGGCGACATCAAGGCGATCGACTACGTCGTCTACAAGTGGGACGCCAAGGGCAATTACACCGAGATCAATCCCAAGGGCTCCTGATCCCTTCATAGATCAGAACGTCAAACGCCCCGGCTTGCCGGGGCGTTTTCATTTTGGGTTCCAGATAATTTTCCGGTCACGGGAACAATTAGGTTCCCGCCGCATTGAGGACCGTTGGGCTGAGTTCCATGTCATTGATTCCACGACCTTAACCGTTATTCCAGCTTGATCTGCCGACGGGGCAGCGGTTCTATTTGTGAAATTGCATTATCTCAGCCGAGATTCGTGCGAACTGGCCGAGGAAACACTATGAGTGATTTTTCCCCTGGAGCATCACCCTCCGTTCGCCGGGTCGCCAAGCCCAAACCAGCCACCACCAACGGCACGTTAGACCCGATGCAGGATCTGTTGCACGCACTACAGGCGATGCGCGCGGGCGATTTCTCGGTACGGATGACCGGCGATCACCTCGGTATCGAGGGCAAGATCGCCGACACCTTCAACGAAATCGTCGCCGCCAACCAGCGAATGGCGCAGCAACTCGAGCACGTCGGCCAGGTCGTCGGCCGTGAAGGCAAGACGAGGCAGCGCGTCAAGTTCGACCTCTCGAGCGGCTCATGGGCGGACATGGAAGGCTCCGTCAACACGCTGATCGACGACCTGCTGTGGCCGACTCGCGAAGTCACGCGCGCGGTCGCGGCCGTGGCCCAGGGCGACCTGCTGCAAACCGTGAAACTCGACGTCGACGGCCGCCCGCTGGGCGGTGAATTTTTGCAGTCGGCCAACATCGTCAACACGATGATCAAGCAGCTTGGCGTGTTCACCTCGGAAGTGACGCGCGTGGCGCGCGAGGTCGGCACCGAAGGCAAGCTCGGCGGCCAGGCCCAGGTGCCCGAAGTGACCGGCGTCTGGAAGGACCTGACCGAGAGCGTCAACTCGATGGCCAACAACTTGACCGGCCAGGTCCGCAATATCGCCGAGGTCACCATCGCGGTGGCCAATGGCGACCTGTCGAAGAAGATCACGGTGGACGTCCGCGGCGAGATCCTGCAGCTCAAGGAAGCCATCAACACGATGGTGGACCAGCTCCGCTCCTTCGCTTCCGAGGTGACGCGCGTCGCCCGCGAAGTCGGCACCGACGGCAAGCTCGGCGGCCAGGCCATCGTCCCCGGCGTCGCCGGCACCTGGAAGGATCTGACCGACTCCGTCAACGCGATGTGCGGCAACCTCACCGCCCAGGTCCGCAACATCGCCAACGTCACCACCGCGGTCGCCCGCGGCGACCTCTCGCGCAAGATCACGGTGGACGTCCGCGGCGAAATCCTGGAGCTGAAGGACACCATCAACACGATGGTCGATCAGCTCAACTCGTTCGCATCAGAAGTGACCCGCGTCGCCCGCGAAGTCGGCACCGAAGGCAAGCTCGGCGGTCAGGCCCAGGTCCCCGGCGTCGCCGGCACCTGGAAGGACCTCACCGACAACGTCAACTTCATGGCCTCCAACCTGACGGCGCAAGTGCGCAACATCGCCGACGTCGCGACCGCGATTGCGGGCGGCGACCTCTCCAAGAAGATCACCGTGAACGTCTCGGGCGAAATCCTGCAGTTGAAGGAAACGCTCAACACGATGGTCGACCAGCTCAATGCCTTCGCGGGCGAAGTCACCCGCGTCGCGCGCGAAGTCGGCACCGAGGGGCGGCTCGGCGGTCAGGCCAACGTGCTCGGCGTCGCCGGCACCTGGAAGGACCTGACCGAGAGCGTCAACTCGATGGCGAGCAATTTGACGGCGCAGGTCCGCAACATCGCCGAGGTGACGACGGCGGTCGCCAACGGCGACCTGTCGAAGAAGATCACCGTGGACGTGCGCGGCGAAATTCTCGAGCTGAAGGACACCATCAACACGATGGTCGACCAGCTCAACGCCTTCGCCGGCGAAGTGACGCGCGTGGCGCGTGAAGTCGGCACCGAGGGCAAGCTCGGCGGCCAGGCCAACGTGCGCGGCGTCGCCGGCACCTGGAAGGACCTCACTGACAACGTCAATTCGATGGCCGGCAACCTCACCGCTCAGGTCCGCAACATCGCCGAGGTCGCCACCGCCGTCGCCAAAGGCGACCTGTCGAAGAAGATCACGGTCAACGTGTCAGGCGAAATCCTTCAGCTGAAGGAAACGCTGAACACGATGGTCGACCAGCTCAACGCGTTCGCCGGCGAAGTGACGCGCGTGGCGCGCGAGGTCGGCACCGACGGCAAGCTCGGCGGTCAGGCCGAAGTGCCCGGCGTCGCCGGCACCTGGAAGGATCTGACCGACTCCGTGAACTCGATGGCCGGCAACCTCACCGCTCAGGTCCGCAACATCGCCGAGGTCGCCACCGCGATCGCCGGCGGCGACCTGTCGCGCAAGATCACGGTCGACGTGCGCGGCGAGATCCTGCAGCTCAAGGAAACGCTGAACACGATGGTCGACCAGCTCAACCGCTTTGCGGGCGAAGTGACCCGCGTGGCGCGCGAGGTCGGCACCGAAGGGCGATTGGGCGGCCAGGCCAACGTGCCCGGTGTCGCCGGCACCTGGAAGGACCTCACCGACAACGTCAACTCGATGGCCGGCAACCTGACCGGCCAGGTCCGCAACATCGCCGAAGTCACGACCGCGGTGGCGAAGGGCGACCTGTCGAAGAAGATCACGGTCGACGTCAAGGGCGAAATTCTGGAACTGAAGAACACCGTCAACACGATGGTGGACCAGCTCAACGCGTTTGCATCGGAAGTCACCCGCGTGGCGCGCGAAGTCGGCACCGAAGGCAAGCTCGGCGGCCAGGCCCAGGTGCCTGAAGTGGCCGGCACCTGGAAAGACCTCACCGACAACGTCAACTTCATGGCTTCGAACCTGACCGCACAGGTCCGCAACATCGCCGAAGTCGCCACCGCCATCGCCGGCGGCGACCTGTCGAAGAAGATCACGGTCGACGTCCGCGGCGAAATCCTGCTGCTGAAAGACACCCTCAATACGATGGTCGAGCAGCTTCGCTCGTTCGCCGCCGAAGTGACGCGCGTGGCGCGCGAAGTCGGCACCGAGGGGCGGCTCGGCGGCCAGGCCGTGGTGCCCGGCGTCGGCGGCACCTGGAAGGATCTGACCGACAACGTCAACCTTTTGGCGGCCAACCTCACCACGCAGGTCCGCAACATCGCCGAAGTCACCACCGCCGTGGCCCGCGGCGACCTGTCGCGCAAGATCACGGTCGACGTGAAGGGCGAAATCCTCGAATTGAAAAACACCATCAACACGATGGTCGATCAGCTCAACGCCTTTGCCGGCGAAGTGACGCGCGTGGCGCGCGAAGTCGGTACCGAGGGCAAGCTCGGCGGTCAGGCGCAGGTCCCCGGCGTCGCCGGCACCTGGAAGGACCTCACCGACACCGTGAACTTCATGGCCGCCAATCTGACCGAACAGGTGCGCGGCATCGTCAAGGTCGTGACGGCGGTCGCCGACGGCGACCTGAAGCAGAACCTGACAGTCAAATCGAAGGGCGAAGTCGCAGCCCTTGCCGACACCATCAACAACATGACCGAGACGCTGGCTACCTTCGCCGATCAGGTCACCAGCGTGGCGCGCGAAGTCGGCGTCGAGGGACGCCTCGGCGGCCAGGCCAACGTGCCCGGCGCCGCCGGCACCTGGAAGGACCTCACCGGCAACGTCAACCTGCTCGCCGCCAACCTGACCTCTCAGGTGCGCGCGATCGCCGAGGTGGCGACCGCCGTGACCAAGGGCGACCTGACCCGCTCGATCCAGGTCGACGCCCGCGGCGAAGTGGCCGAACTCAAAGACAACATCAATACGATGATCGGCAACCTGCGCCTGACGACGCAGGTGAATACCGAACAGGACTGGCTGAAGACCAACCTCGCCAGGTTCACCAACATGCTGCAGGGCCTGCGCGACCTCTCCACCGTCGGCCGGCTGCTGCTGACCGAACTGGCGCCGCTGATCAACGCACATATGGGCGTGATCTATCAGACCGAGAATGCCGATAGCCCGCAGTTGCGCCTGCTCTCGGCCTATGCCGGCGATGGGGCCAATCCGCATCCGCAAGTCGTGCAATTCGGCGAGGGGCTGATCGGCCAATGCGCGATGGACAAGCGTCAGCGGCTGGTGGCGGACATCCCGAGCGATACTGCGCCGATCAATTCGGGGCTGTTGCGGGTGATCCCGAAGAATATCGTCGTGCTTCCGGTGCTGTTCGAGAACCAGGTCAAGGCGGTGATCGAACTGTCTTCGATCAGTTCGTTCACGACCTCGCAGATGATCTTCCTCGAACAGCTCACCGACTCTATCGGCATCGTGCTCAACTCGATCGAGGCCACGATGCAGACCGAGGGCTTGCTGAAACAGTCCCAACAGCTCGCCGGCGAACTGCAGACGCAGCAGAAGGAATTGCAGCAGACCAACGAACAGCTCGAACAGAAGGCTCAGCAGCTTGCCGAGCGCAACGTCGAGGTGGAAAGAAAGAACCAGGAAATCGAACAGGCGCGGCGCGCGCTCGAAGAAAAGGCGACCGAGCTTTCGCTGACCTCGAAGTACAAGTCCGAATTCCTCGCCAACATGTCGCATGAGCTGCGCACGCCGCTCAACAGCATCCTGATCCTCGGCCAGCAGCTGACCGAAAATCCGGACGGCAATCTGTCGGCAAAACAGGTCGAATTCGCCCGCACCATTCACGGCGCCGGCACCGACCTGCTCAACCTGATCAGCGACATCCTCGACCTGTCGAAGATCGAATCCGGCACGGTGACGGTCGATGCCGAGGAGATCCTGACATCGAGCCTGCTGGAGACCGTCGGACGGCCGTTCAAGCACGAGGCCGAAAACCGCCATCTCTCGTTCAACATCGATGTCGACGAGAACCTCGCCCGCAGCATGGTGACCGACTCCAAGCGCCTGCAGCAGGTTCTCAAGAACCTGCTGTCGAACGCGTTCAAGTTCACCGCGGAGGGCGGCGTGAAGCTGAACGTATCGGCCGCCGTCGGCGGCTGGAGCGCCGAGCACCCGATCCTCAATAGCGCGCCCGCCGTCGTCGCCTTCGAGGTGACCGACACCGGCATCGGAATTCCGCTGGAGAAACAGAAGCTGATCTTCGAGGCGTTCCAGCAGGCGGACGCCGGCACCAGCCGGAAATACGGCGGCACCGGCCTCGGCCTTGCCATCAGCCGCGAACTCGCGAGCCTGCTCGGCGGCGAAATTCATCTGCGCAGCGCGCCCGGCAAGGGCTCTACCTTCGTGCTTTATCTGCCGCTGACATATTCCGGTCCCACCGTTGCCCCGCGCTCCCCTGCCCCGTCATCCTTCTCCCAGACACCGGCGCTGCAGGGTGCGGTAACCCAGGAGCGGGTCGTCGAACAATTGCCGGACGACCGCCTCGACCTCGCGCCGGGAGATACCATCCTGCTGATCGTCGAGGACGATCCGCATTATGCGCGGGTGCTGATCGATCTGGCGCGCGACAAGGGCTTTAAGGTGCTGGTCGCCAGCCGCGGTGCCGAAGCGCTCGAACTCGCCAAGCAGTTCCAGCCGGCCGCGGTTTCGCTCGACGTATTCCTGCCGGACATGCTGGGCTGGACCGTGCTGAGCCAGCTCAAGCACAATCCGCTGACGCGGCACATTCCGGTCCAGATCATCACGCTCGACGAAGACCGTCAGCATGCGCTGGCGCGCGGCGCGTTTTCCTTCGTCAACAAGCCGACGACGACCGAGGGCGTTAGCGCGGCGCTGTCGCAGATCAAGGAATACGCAAAACCCCGACGCAAGCGCCTTTTGATCGTGGAGGACAATGCCGCCGAACAGATGAGCATCACCGAATTGCTCGGGCACGACGACATCGAGATCCTCACCGCCGACACCGGCGCCGATGCATTGTCCACATTGCGGAACCAGCCGTGCGACTGCGTCGTGCTCGATCTGCGGCTGCCGGACATGAGCGGCTTCGAGGTGCTCGACCGGCTTCGCAACGACGAGCAACTATCGAACGTGCCGGTCGTGGTGTTCACGGGGCGGGAACTATCGGCCGAGGAAGATGCGGAACTTCACACCATGGCGAGGAGCATCGTCGTGAAAGGCGTCGAGTCGCCGGAACGCCTGCTCGACGAAACGTCGCTGTTTTTGCACCGTGTGATCACGGAATTGCCGGTCGAGAAGCAGAGGATGCTCGAAAAGCTCAATAGTTCCGATGAGGATCTCGTTGGCAAAACCGCACTCCTGGTGGACGACGACGCACGTAATATCTTCGCGCTATCGAGCGTGTTAGAACGGCGCGGCATGAAGGTGCTGACCGCGACGACGGGCCACGAGGCCATTGCGCTGGTCGAGTCCAATTCGAATATCGCAATCGTGCTGATGGATATCATGATGCCGCAGATGGATGGATATCAGACCATCGGCGTCATCAGGCAAGACCCGTCCTTCGGCCGCCTTCCGATCATTGCGCTGACCGCCAAGGCGATGAAGGGCGACCGCGAGAAATGTCTCGAAGCCGGCGCTTCGGACTATCTCGCCAAGCCCGTCAATACCGAGCAGTTGCTGCTCGCGATACGAATGTGGTTGCACCGCTGACCGGCGTAAACAGATGATGGACCAAGACAAGGTAAATATTCTTCTGGTTGACGACCAGCCGGCGAAGCTGCTCGCCTATGAGGTCATCCTGAAGGAACTCGGCGAGAATCTGGTCAAGGCTTCGTCCGGGCGCGAAGCGCTCGAGTTCCTGCTCAAGAACGATGTCGCCATCATCCTGGTCGACGTCTGCATGCCGGAACTGGACGGGTTCGAACTGGCCGCGATGATCCGCGAACATCCCCGATTCCAGAAGACGGCGATGATATTCATCTCCGCCATACAGGTCAGCGACATCGACCGGCTGCGCGGCTACGAAATGGGTGCGGTCGACTACGTCCCGGTGCCGGTCGTGCCGGAGGTGTTGCGCGCCAAGATCAAGGTTTTTGCGGAGCTCTATCGCAAGACGCGCCAACTCGAGCGCCTCAACGTCGAGCTCGAAGACCGCGTTCGCGCCCGTACCGCCGAACTGGAGGAATCGCACGCAAGGCTTTTGGAAAGCGAGCAGCGCCGCAGCCTTGCGATCGCCGCCGGAAAGATGGGATCGTGGGACTGGGACTGGGTCAATGGCGACTGGATGTGGGACGAAGGCCAGTATCAGATCCTCGGCATCGATCCCGGCAAGTTCGAACTGACGCCGGCCAATATCCAGGCGCTGTTTCATCCCGACGACGTTCATGAACTGCACGAGGCGTGGGCGAGCTTCGCCCGAGGCGCGAAATCATACGAAGCGGAATTCCGCGTGGTCCGGCCGACCGGCGAGGTGCGCTGGTGCGCGGGAACGGCGGCGGCAAGCATCGACAAGGGCGGCCGTGTCATCCGCGTCAGCGGCGTCACCGTCGATATCACCGAGCGCAAGCAGGCCGAGGAGCGTCAGAACCTGCTGGCGCGGGAGGTCGATCACCGCGCCAAGAACGCGCTGGCGCTGGCGCAATCCATCGTCCGGCTGACGCGCGGCGAGAACGTAAAGACCTACATCCGTTCGGTCGAAGGACGGATCAACGCGCTGGCGCGGGTGCACACCGTGCTTTCGCTATCGAGCTGGCAAGGCGCCGAAATAAGAAGACTGATCGACGAGGAGCTGGCGCCCTATTCCACCGGCGAACAGATCGACTTGTCCGGTCCGGAGGTCCAATTCGAGCCGGCGACGGCTCAGACCGTCGCGCTGGCGCTGCACGAGCTCGTCACCAATTCGGCAAAGTACGGCGCGCTGTCGGCGCTGTCGGGCCGGCTGTCGGTGAGCTGGGAAAACCAGGCAGGCCTTCTCAAGATCACATGGGTGGAGACCGGCGGGCCGCCGGTCGAGAAACCGGTATCGCGCGGGTTCGGAACGCGCAGCGTGATCGCCAGCATCGAGTCGCAGCTCGGCGGCCAGGCCGAATTCGACTGGCGCCCGGAGGGCCTCGTTTGCTGCCTTTCGGTCCCCCTGTCGCAACGGCAGTTTGCCGCCGATCCGGTCCCGCTCCGCGAGATCGCCGTCGACGGCAACGGCTTGCGACGCGCCGAGCGGTAACCGGGCGCTTGAAGCGTCAGCCAGCAATGAAAGCAGACTATTCCGGATGTTCTATCGCGCCGCCGCTACGACGGCACCGGCCGATTGCCGGAGCGCCCCCTGCGCCGCTTCGATCGCGCGCATCAAATCCGGCGGACGAAACGGCTTCTGCAGACAGACAACGCCGGAGAGCTCAGGCGTTTCGGACAGAAAGTCCAGCGCGGTCATTCCTGAAATCGCAATCACGGGCAGGCCCGGCGCGCGCCCGCGCAGCGTTGTGATCAGATCGGAGCCGTTGGTGCCCTGCAGAAAGATATCGACGATCGCGAGATCGAAGCTTGCTTCCTCGAACAGCTTCAACGCGGATGCTGCGCTTTCTGCCTCGACGATTTCGAAATGATGGATGCGCAGCACGATGGAAATCATCGCACGAACGTCAGCCTGATCGTCAACAACAAGCACGCGGGGCATCGAAGTCTCCCGGATCGGTCGTGCAGCAGCTTACGATGAAAATTCGCGGATTTCGGCGGTTCCGCGGGCATTATTCAGCCGGTCGGTAAAGAGGCGGTTACCCCGCCTGTCGAGTTCCCCGCCAGGCTTCGTCAGGTAATATGTAGCCTTGAGTTGATTCCCGCGCAGGCGACGCTAGCGTAGCCTCGGGGCTGCGATTCCAGCGCATCCAAATATCGGCTGGACGTCCTTTCGTCGGCGCGTTGTTTTCGAGCGTTTGAGGCTATTGCCATTTCGAGGCTATTGCCATGGCGTGGTCGCTGCCAGTTTGGCCGGAGACGACAATGGGTGACGAACGCAACATCATCTTTCTTTCGACCATGCCGGCAACCCGCGGCGATCGCACCGCAGCGCTGGTTGTGGTCGGTATCTCGGCGGTCCTGTTTACATGCGCCGTGCCGTTTGCCACGGTGCCGCTTACGCCCGTTCCGGCGTTCATTGCGAGTTATCAATCCGCGCTCGCCATTAACGATCTGATCACGGCCGTTTTGTTGTTTTCGCAATTTGCCCTGCTTCGGTCGCGGGCTCTGTTGTTGCTTGCGAGCGGTTACCTGTTCACCGCGGCCGCAGCCATCGTCCACGCCCTGTCCTTCCCAGGCGTGTTCTCTCCGACCGGACTTCTCAATTCGGGCCCGCAAACAACAGCCTGGCTCTACCAGATCTGGCACAGTGGATTTCCGCTTCTGGTGATCGGCTACGCATTGCTGAAGGACAGGGATGGCGGCCCCAAAATCAGCGGGTCGGTGGGCCGGGCGTTGTTCGGCAGCGTTGTCGCCGTCGGTGTTGCGCTGTCGGTCGCGACCTGGATCGTGACCGCGGGGCACGACATGCTCCCCACGCTTCTGAGCGGCGCACAGGGGCACTTCACCTCCGTTCTGATCGGAATCCTGTCGACCGAGCTGTTTCTCAGCTTCTTGGCGCTGCTGATCCTGTGGTTCCGGCGGCCACACTCGGTGCTCGACATCTGGCTCATGGTCGTGATGTGCGCCTGGCTGTTCGACATCGCGTTGTCGGGAGTTGTCAACGCGGCGAGGTTCGATCTCGGCTTTTACGCCGGCCGTCTATACGGGCTATGCGCTGCCAGTTTCGTGCTCGCCATCCTGCTTATCGACAATGTCGGCCTGCAGGCCAAGCTGGCTCGCCTGCTCGGATCGTTGCGTCTGCAAGCCGCCTCGGAAAGGGACCTCCGCACCGAACGCGAAAGTCTATTCAGCGCGGTCGTGGAATCATCCAACGACGCCATCATCACCAAATTGCTGGACGGCACCATTACCGGCTGGAACGGAGCCGCCGAACGTCTGTTCGGTTTCACGGCGGCCGAAGCGTTGGGCAGGAGCATCAACGTTATCGTCCCGCCGGAGCGGCGCGACGAGGTACGCAATGTCGTCGAACGGATCCGCCGAGGCGAGCCGATTGAACATTACGAGACTTCGCGCGTGCGCAAGGATGGCAGCACCGTCGACGTTTCGCTGAGCATCTCTCCCATCCGCCTGGCCTCCGGCAAGATCGTCGGCATCTCCAAAGCCGCGCGCGACATCGCGGAAAGCAAGCGGACGCAGCAAGCGCTCAACCAGGAAATCGAGGAGCGGCGGCGCATATTCGATTCCTCGAACGACCTGATCTTCGTCACCGATTCCGCCGGCAACTTCATCCAGGTCAGCCCGAGCGTGACCGCCATTCTCGGTTATCAGCCATCCGACATGGTCGGACGCAGCGCGATCGAATTCATCCATCCCGACGATCTCGAACATACCCGCAGGGAGATGCGGGCGGGGCGACGGGGACAAAGCAAGCGCAATTTCGAGACGCGTTATATCAACAAGGAGGGCAAGGCGGTCACGCTGAACTGGACCGGAAATTGGTCGGAGCCGGTCCGCCGCCACTTCTTCATCGGCCGTGACCTGACCGAAAAGCAGGCTGCGGAAGCCCAATTGCATCATGCCCAGAAGATGGATGCGGTCGGCCAGCTCACGGGCGGCGTCGCGCATGACTTCAACAACATCCTGACCGTGATCACCGGCACCATCGGCATTCTGGAGGAAGCCGTCGCCGATCAGCCCCAGCTCGCCGCCATCGCCAAGCTGATCGACGAAGCCGCCGAGCGCGGCGCCAACCTGACCAAGCATCTCCTCGCCTTTGCCCGCAAGCAGCCGCTGCAGCCGATTGAAGTCGACGTCAACGCGCTGGTGCTGGAGTCGGCGAAGCTGCTGCACCCGACGCTTGGCGAAAACATCGAAATCACGCCGCTATTGGCGGAAGATGCATGGACCGCGCTGGTCGATCCTAACCTGCTTACGACGGCCGTTCTCAATCTGGCAATAAATGCGCGCGATGCCATGCCCAACGGCGGCAAGCTCGCGCTCGAGACCAGCAACGTCTTCCTCGACGAAAGCTACGCGGGCATGCACAGCGAGGTCACGCCCGGCAATTACGTGATGATCGCGGTCAGCGACACCGGCACCGGAATCCCGCCCGCGCTGCTCGAACGGGTATTCGAACCCTTTTTCACGACCAAGGAGGTCGGCCGGGGCACCGGCCTCGGCCTCAGCATGGTGTTCGGCTTCGTCAAGCAGTCGGGCGGACACGTCAAGATCTACAGCGAGGAAGGCCACGGCACCTCCGTCAAGCTCTACCTGCCACGGGCGACGGGATTGCAGCAGACCGCAGCGGAAGCGCAGGTCTCGGCGAATATCGAGGGCGGCAATGAAACGATCCTCGTCGTCGAGGACGACGCGCTGGTGCGGCGCTATGTCACGACCCAGATCGAGAGCCTGGGCTACACCACGCTGGAGGCCGCCAACGCTTCCGACGCCCTGCAGATCATCTACCATGTCCCCACCATCGACCTGCTTTTCACCGACGTGATCATGCCGGCTCCCATGAACGGCCGCCAGCTCGTCGACGAGGCGCTGAAGCGGCGGCCGGGCCTCAAAACGCTGTTTACCTCGGGCTATACCGAGAACGCGATCGTCCATCATGGCCGGCTGGATTCCGGCGTGCTGCTGCTCGCCAAACCCTACCGCAAATCCGAGCTTGCCAGGATGATCCGGCTAGCGCTTGCCAGTTAGGCAAACTGCAACAACGAAACCGGACTGTGCCCACTCACTTCCGTCCGGCAATCATTCCAATGTCACCGGCCAGCGACGACAGCTGGAGATCCCGAAATCCGGTTTCGGCCATCCAGCCCTTGCAGTCTGCAGCACTGTAATCAAAGCCGCCGGCCGTGAGGACCAGCATGTTCAGGCTGGCCAGCAGGCCCACCGTACTGAATCGCCGGCCGTCGTCGATAAAGCGTTCGTAGACGATAAGGACGCCGCCGCCTGGAAGTGCGTCGAACGCTTTCTTGAGCAGCAGCATCTTGGTGGCGAGATCCCAATTATGGAGCACGCGGCCCATCACCAGAACGTCGGCTGTGGGCAATGGATCGTTGAAGAAATCTCCAGGATGGAAGCGCAAGCGGTCCGCCACACCATGTTGCTCCACATAGGCATCGAACAGAGGTTTCAGGGCTGGAAGATCAAAACCGCCGCCGGTAACGTGCGGATGAGCCAACGCAATCTGGACCGGCAGGCATCCCTGCGCGGTGCCGATATCGATCAGCGTGCGAAACTCCTGCCACGGGAAACGCGCCCCGATCGCCTGCGCGGCGCGCAGTGATCCACCGGTCATGCCCCGGGCAACGTTCTCCAGAATGGCGGAGTCGGCGTAATAGGCCTGGTAATTCTCCGTGCCCCGCGCTCCACTTTGTGGCTTGCCGGTGCGCAACGCGTCCGTGAGCATGCTCCAGGGGCCAAACTGCCGTGCGTTCGCCAATTCAAGCTCTCCGCCAATATAGAAAGGCTTGTTGCGGTCGAGATACTGGTTCGCGTCCGCGGCGTTGCTGTAGTGGCCAGATTCATCCCGTTCGAGTAAACCAAGCGCGACCAGAGCATCGAAGAAATCCCTCGCCCCGCGGGCATCGACGCCCGACTGTTTGGCGAGTGGTTCCAACTCAAGCGGCCCTTGGGCCAGCACGGTAAAGACGCCAAGTTCGACTGCGCTCAGGAGCGTCTTGGAATCCCTGAAGGCGAGGCCCAATTTCACCAGGCGATCCGGGGCGGCGCTGGTCGCTTCCATGGTACACATCCTTTCTCTATCGGGTCGTACGTGCGACGATGTCCCGGACTTTTTTTCTCTGTTCCGCAATGGACGACGAAAACTCCGCAGGTGTGCCGACCCGAACCTCGACCCCGACATTGCGCAGCCGTGAGACGACGGCGGCATCCGCGCCTACCGCCCTGATGTCCTCTGCAATCTGATCGCGCAGCGGCGTCGGCATATCCCGCCATCCGTAAAACCCGACCACACCTTCAAACGTCAACTCGGGAAAACCGGACTCCCCGGCGGTCGGTACCTCCGGAGCCAAGGGGGAGCGCTGTCGGTTGGAAACCATCACAAGCCTGGCTTTACCTGCGGCGACCGCTGGCAGCAGGAATGATGGCGCGGTAACAACGACGTGGATGCGCCCCTCGGCGAAGTCCTGGAGCGCGGGCGCAAAGTCCCGGTACGGCACTTGTGTGAGCATGAGGCCGGTAGATTTTTGGAAAGCTGAAAAGATGTACTGAGGCAGCCCCGCCGTCGCTGCCCAGTTGAACTTACCCGGATTGTCTCGCGCCATCGCGACAAATGAGCCCAAGGAGTCCACGCCCATCGAACTCGAAACCGCGATGCAGAAAAAATTTTCGGCGGCTGCGGCGATCGGAACAAGATCGCGATCGGGATCGTATGGCAGCTTTTCGTAGATCAGCGGATTGATCGAAATTGGACCAGCGAATGAAAACAGAAGTTCGTGATCATCGCGCGAGTTGACGAAGCTCGCCACACCAGCGAGCCCGTCCACTCCCGGGCGGTTCTCAACGACAACAGCGTGGCGCCATCGCTGGGACAGGCGTTCGGCGAACAGGCGCGCGGCAAGATCGGTGGCGCCCCCCGCCGGCAGCGGAAGGACGATCTTGACGGTCCGCTGTGGCCAGGTCTGCGAGAGCGCCTCCACCGGGGACCACGTTACCGCGATGGCAATCAGAGCATATGCAAAACGCTGGAATGCATGCATGCCGTTATCCCCCGTGCCTAAATGGACTTGCGTGAAGTTCGCTTGCGTCGTCCGGCACCGGGCCGCGCATGGACACGGTTTCCTTCCACCAGCCGCACAAGCATATCAATGAACAGCTTTTTTTCCGATGCGTTCAGCGGCGCCAGAACGCGCTGGTTGGCGGCAAAGACTTCCGGCTGGCATTGCCGCCACAGGCGTTCTCCCTTTCGGGTCAAATAGACTTGACGCGCGCGGCGATCGTCCCCGTTGACTGTTCGCCTGAGAAGCCCTCTCGCTTCGAGTTTTCCGGCGATCAGACCGACATTGTTGCGATCAACCCCCATTGCCTCGGCGAGCGTTTGCTGGCTGATGCCGGGCGCATCATTGACGAACACCAGCAAGGCATATTCAAGCTGGACCAACCCGGCTTCGGCCAAGGCTTCAGCGATGACTGACGCGCAGATTTGTTGAAGGCTTCGGGTGAGTGGCGCCAAGACCCGGCGAAGCGGCACGCCGTCACGGCCGATGTGAATTAGCGAACCGCCCGCTTGAAGATCGCTATCGGAAGCCGTGTCGGACATGGCACGCCATATATAGTCATAATTTTGATCATCATATGTTTGAGTAACTCCATTGTCAACGCAGCCGGACGCCGAACTGAGCGATTAGAATGGTGCTGGACAGTCGCGACGTTTTTCGCGACTGGTGTATTCCCAATGAAACAACGCGCCCGACGGATCGGCTCTTTGAGAAATCTCCTCACCGACATATCCGGCGTCAGCGTCGGCCACGCCCACGACGCGGCGCTCGCCTCCGGCGTCACCGCAATCCTTTTCGACTCCCCTGCCGTGGCCTCGATCGACGTGCGCGGCGGCGGCCCTGGCACGCGCGAGGACGCGCTGCTCAGCCCCGAAAGCACCGTCGAGGCGATCGACGGCATCGCGCTTTCCGGCGGCTCGGCGCTCGGACTGGACGCCGCCGGCGGCGTGCAGGCATGGCTCGCCGAACGGGGACGTGGCTTCCGGGTGCGCGACGCGGTGATCCCGATCGTTCCGGGCGCGATCTGTTTCGATCTGCTCAACGGCGGCAACAAGGCGTGGGGACGTTTCCCGCCCTACCGCGACCTCGGCTATGCCGCGGCGAATGCGGCTGGCGTGGATTTCGCGCTGGGCAGCGTCGGCGC
Source organism: Bradyrhizobium sp. AZCC 1610 (assembly GCF_036924515.1). Taxonomy (NCBI): domain Bacteria; kingdom Pseudomonadati; phylum Pseudomonadota; class Alphaproteobacteria; order Hyphomicrobiales; family Nitrobacteraceae; genus Bradyrhizobium; species Bradyrhizobium sp. AZCC 1610. The sequence continues at coordinate 4,230,113 of NZ_JAZHRR010000001.1, forward strand.
CGGCCTCGGCGCGACAACAGCCAATTTCAAGGGCGGCCTTGGCTCGGCTTCCGCACAGACCGAAGGCGGCGTCACCGTCGGCGCGCTCGCGGTGGTCAATGCGGTGGGCAGCGTGACCATAGGCGACGGCCCATGGTTCTGGGCGGCGCCGTTCGAGACGGGCACTGAGTTTGGCGGGCGCGGAATGCCGCCCTCGTTCACGCCTGATATGCTGCGGGCGCGCCTGAAGGGCGGTCCGGCAGCAAGCCCTGCGGAGAACACCACGCTGGTGGCCGTCGTCACCGATGCCGTGCTGACCAAGCCCCAGGCCAGGCGGCTCGCGATGATCGCGCAAACCGGTATGGCGCGCGCCATCTATCCGGTGCATGCGCCGCTGGATGGCGACGTGGTGTTTGCCGCAGCGACCGGCAAGAAGCCGATCGATCCGCTGTTCGGCCTCACCGAACTCGGCATGGTGGCCGCGAACACCGTCGCCCGCGCAATTGCGCGCGGTGTCCATAGTGCGACCGCGCTACCCTTTCTGGGTGCGCTACCGGCGTGGAGCGATCGCTTCGGTTAGGTCGCAGTCCGAAGGAATCTCGCCGGGTCTCGTGCTCAGGCGCTGACCGAGAGCGATGCGGTGGCGCCCGATGAAATTGCCTGGGCCTGACGCTGGATCATCTGCTCGATGAAATTGTAGGACGATGCCGCTGATGTGGATGAGCTTTTGCCGGCGGCCGACGTCATCGTTACCTTGGATCCGCCTGCATAAGTGAGCGACGTCGTCACCGAACCGTCGCTGTTGGTGACGGACGTGCTGGAAGCGCCCTGCAGGGCCTGCGAGAACGGATCGGAATTCGATCCGTCGGACTCGCTGGCGGCATGGTGATCATGGTGAGTTTTTTTGCCGCCCTTCAGCGCCGATGCCAGCTCATTGAGGCTGACCGAGCCGTCGCCATCCTTGTCGAGCTTGCCGAACACGCTGTCGGCCTGCGCGAGGTTGGTGCCGCCGGCGCCCAGCGCCTCTTCAAATTCCGATTTGGTGATCTTGCCGTCACCGTCGCCATCAATCTGCCCGAACAAATCCTTCAGCGCACTGTGGCGGCTCTTGGATGCCGTGGTCGATCCTGCCGAGGACTGGCTTTGGGCGTCGAGCAGCGCGCTCATGGTTTCCGGCGATATCTGCGAACCGCCGCCAGGCGTGCCGGATCCCGGACCGACCGAAGCCGACGTGTTCGAGGAGAACAGAGCGAACGGACTTGCAGAGTTCTGGCTGACGCCGGTGGTCGGCGCGGACGACGACTTCGACGACGTCAGCGCCTTGAGGGCATCGATAGCCGAGGACGCAGCGCCCAAAGCAAGGAACATGGCAAAACTCCAACAACGCCGCGGCGGTCGCGGCCGATAGCTCGCGCATGTTCCTCAGCAAGCGCCATGCCATGATGAAAAACCCAATAAAACCAGGCTTTCCCGCATCCGATTCCGTCTGGCAAACCCGGCAATAGCTGCCCGCTCCGGCAGATTTTTCCTGCCCACAGGCAGCTTGGCGGTCGCATTGCCCCCGGCCGCCCTGCATGTTACGCGGAGCCATCCAGCCCCTTAAGAGTTTTGGGAAAGCGCACATGTCTCAGCAATTTGCGTCGCGTCCCCTCGTCATCGCGCCGTCAATCCTGGCGGCGGATTTCGCCAAGCTGGGCGAAGAAGTCCGCGCCGTGGACGCGGCGGGTGCCGACTGGATCCATCTCGACGTGATGGACGGGCATTTCGTGCCGAACATTTCCTACGGGCCCGATGTCATCAAGGCGATGCGCCCGCATACGAAGAAAATCTTCGACGCCCATCTGATGATCTCGCCCTGCGACCCCTATCTCGAGGCGTTTGCAAAAGCCGGCTGCGATCACATCACCGTCCATGCCGAGGCCGGGCCGCATCTGCATCGCTCGCTGCAGGCGATCCGCGCGCTCGGCAAGAAGGCCGGCGTCTCGCTCAATCCCGGCACGCCGGCGAGCGCGATCGAATACGTCATCGACCTGATCGATCTGGTGCTGGTCATGTCGGTCAATCCGGGCTTCGGCGGCCAGGCTTTTATCAAATCGGCGCTCGGCAAGGTCAGCGACATCAGGGCGATGACCGCGGGCCGCCCGATCGATATCGAGGTCGATGGCGGCGTCGGCCCTGACGTTTCCGGCCAGCTTGCCGCGGCAGGCGCCAACGCGTTTGTGGCGGGCTCCGCAGTATTCAAGGGCGGCACAACAGAGGCCTATAAGGCCAATATTTCCGCGATCCGTCACGCGGCGGCGCTGGCGCGCGGCGAAGCGGTCTGACGCGGACAAGCCTCGCCCGCGCGCCGAGCCATTGCTGTGGCAGTTCGAGCGCGCGCGCCGTCGCACTTAGCAGCCGGCAGGAAAGCCACATCAGACGCGGAGTTGGCCATGGAACCTGAAAGTCCATGCTGCGGCCACAAAACGTCACGCATCTCGCCATAAAGGCAGAACAGCATCCCGTCTTTCACGGATGGGACGGAAATATGATCAAGGCCTACACCACAGCCGCCATGCTCCTGGTACTCGCCCCCTCCGCCGCGCTCGCGCAGCGCGCGGGCGACGCTGCACTGGGCGCGGTGGCCGGCGCCGTCGTGCTGGGCCCAGTCGGGGCCGTCGCCGGAGCCTTCGTCGGCTATACGGCCGGGCCTTCGATATCGCGGTCGTGGGGACTGGAAGGCTCGCGGTCGTCGTCGCGGCACCGCAGGCAGTCTTCAAGGGACGGCGTGCGCGGCGCCAGGGCGGAAGCCGTGGCCCCCGCATCCAATTCCGCCGGCCAAGCCGACCGGAGCGGCCGCGCCACCAGCTATCCCGTGCCGAACCCGCCGCGTTCAGCCAAAACAGCGCTGCCGCCTGTCCAGACCCTCGACTGAGCGCACGGGCTGCCTGATCCGGAGCTAGCCGCCTTCCTGCACCGGCCAAGGCCGCGCCACGGCATTCATCGCGTCGACGATCGCGGCGGGCAACGTTGATCAGTCGTGCAGGAAAGTCAGTGCTTGCGGGGCGCTTTCAAACCCTTGAGCAGTAGCGCCAGCAATGCGTCGATCCGCGCCGGGGCACCCGGCTCGTTCCATTCCTCGGCATGGGCGGGATGGTGGAAACGGCTGGTGGCGTCGAAAATGGCGCGCGCCGAAACCTTGACATCGGCGACCTCGAACGCGCCCTGCTTCACGCCGTCGGACAGGATAAGCGCGATCTGATCGACCAGGCAGTCCTTGTGGCAATTCACGGCCTTGCAGGCCTCGCGCGCCAGCGTCAGGTAGGTCGCAAACATCTCGGGATCGTCGCCAAGCCGCTCGTGCTTGATCGAAAACATCGTGCGTAGCCACTTCTCCAGCCGGGCGGGCGCCGGGCCGGAAGCTTCTGCGACCTTCAAGAGCGGCGCGCTGAGACGGTCGAGCCAACGCTTGGCCACCGCCTCGCGCAGCGAGGCCTTGCTGGGGAAATGGCGATAGACGCTGCCGTGGCTGACATCGAGGGCGCGGGCAACATCCACTACGGTTGCTTTGGCCAGTCCGTAGCGGCGCAGAACATCCTCGGTAACCTCCAGAATCCGTTCGGGGGTCAGAACCACGACTTCGTTCATGCGCGCACCTGCGAAACGATGGGACGGGTGGTCATCTAATCCCCCTTATAATTCCGTCTAATCCCCTTGGCGGGTTAATGTTTCACCACCGGCTCCAGCCGCTCGGCCTGGGCGGCGAGATGACGGGCGACGCTCTGGTTGAGCCAGCGCTGGATTTGGGCGGTCAGATGAATGAGATGGGCAGTCATTAGCGTAGTCCTTTGCAAGTACCCGGGCTCAGACCTACGAGCCGGGCGACACCCAGTCTTGGCGTCGGCAATGGATATAGCATGTCTCGCTGACAGATTTCAATATCTGTTAGTCAATAATCCGTGATTGTCGGGGCCAACGCTCCCTCCTCGGAAGCCTATTGCTCGTCCTTCGGCGGCATCCGGGGCGGAAGCAGCGGCGTAAACGATACCCCATCGCCCTCGCGGGGGACCGCGACCAATCCCCCGCCGGTCGAGGGGTCGCCGCCCGACGTGTCCAGGATCATGCCGGGCGTGATGTATTCGCGGGCAGCCTGGAGCAGGCTGCCGCCGCCATCGCCAAAGTCGGCGGCGCGACCGCCCTGCGGACGGCCGGCGGCGATCTCGCCCGCCGCCTTGTCGGTCTTTTCCGCAAGGCTGTCGCTGTAGGGAATGCGGAACGCCCGGGGGACACCGCTCGGCCGATTGCCGTCGTCGAGCGTCTCGACCCAGAGATAGATCGAGCCCGGATCGCCCTCCAGCGAATGGGGCTCGACGATACGGGCCTGCAGCAATTTGAAGGTGGCGGGCAGCCTGTCGACGCTGGCCCAGCCCAATAGTCCGCGCACCCCGACAAAGCTCGCAATATAGAACCCGCTCGTCACGATCACGGCGACCGCCTTGGCCGACCAGGGCAAGCGTGCATACACCAGGACGAGAAGCAACAGCGCACCGATCAGGGCGTAGCTGATCGCCAGCGTGAGGATGACCGATTGCAGGTTACTCACGGCGCGGCATCCTGACGCCTGTTTTCGGGTCCAGATCCGCGCCATTCGCGCGGACGTTACGGAACGTCTCCATCAGCGATTTCTGCCGCTGCTGTACGTCGATCACCTTGCCCGCAGCGTCGAGCCAGAAGCGCACCGCCGTCTTCTCATGGCCAGAGTGATCGAGCGTCAGCTTGTTGTCGAAGATCACCTGCGCGGCCGGATTGAGTTTCTGAACCTTCACGCTCACCGCGACAGGCTGCCCGGTGGTGGCCTGAAAGTGCGAGACGTTGACGGTGTATTCGCCGGCGACGACGCCCCGCACCGTGACGATTTCCTCCCGGACCGGCGACAGGATCTTCTTGCCGTTGACGACGATGAAATCGTTCGCGCCGCCGCGATCATCGCGGTCGAGGGTGAGGAAACCGGCCTCGCGACGGCGGTACCAGGCGATGTTGCCGGCAGGGTCCTGCACGAACAGATCGAAGTCGTCGGGATGATTGTCCGGCCAGTCCATCGTGATGAGGAATTCGGCCTTGGAATCGATCTTGCCATCCTTTGCATCGGGCGAGACCGCGAGCAACGCAAGGAAGAACAGGAAAGCGATCACCTGCAGCGCCTTGAACAGCATCACGCCGAGCGGGTCGAACGCCTCCTCGCGCGGATAGAGACCGAAGTCATCCATCATGGTGGCGTTCCAGGACGGCTTTCCAATACCGGGGTGACGTGCGTCTCGGTCAGCATGACGGCATCGGAAAACACCCGCTGGGTCGCGGCATCGAGCATGTAGTATTGAATGCGGACGAGGATGGAGCCGACCAGGCCCGCCAGCGTCGTGTACATGGCCACCGCCATGCCGTCGCTCATCAGGCCCATCGATGATTTCATGGCGGCCTTGTCGGCCGCGTCGAGGGTCGCGATCGGCGCCAGCATGATGATGAAGCCGACGATCGTGCCGAGCAGCCCGAGCTTCATCAGCGTGTCGGAAACGAATGCGCCAAACCCGTTGGAGCCGCGCAACCGGTCGGCCAGCGTCCTGAGCAGCAGCGTCTGGTCGATGCGGCCGGCGGCTTGCGCTTTGGCCTTCGTCACCAGGCTGCGGATGTGATCCGTGACCAGCCCGCCCGGCAGACCGCGCGCACCGGCGGCGAGCACCTTCGCGCCGTCCGGCGCCGACAGCATGGTGCGACAGCCCCTTGCGACCTCGCCTTCCCGCGCGATCGCCCGCGTCCGCCAGAAGCAATGGCCGCAGGTGATGAAGTAGAGAACGGCGATGAGGCTCGAAATATAGGTGCGATCGGAGTCGACCATGAGATGGATCAGCCCGTACCGCCATAGCAGGAAGACGGCAAAGACCGAAAGCCCGGTAAAGATCATCCAGAGCAGCAAGACGCCTCGTTCCGGCGTGGCCGTGCCTGATAATGCGGTCTCGGCACCAATGGCACTCATGCTGCGTTAGCTCCCTTGAGGGCTGCTGCTCCGAAGCCCGCCCGCAAAAAGGCCCCTCGCCTTTCGTTAGATCAGAGGCCGCGGGCGTGGTCCAAAGACATATGCCCGCCGTTCGTTGGGAAGATTTCCCAATCTCGCGTCACCACCCGGCTTGCAATTGGAACGAAATAGCGGTGCTGTTACCGTCATCGACAAGCCGTGGAGTAATCGCATGCGCCTCGTGCTTCAACTCGTCGCCCGCCTGCTCGTCGTCGTCGCCTTGTGTCTGGGCGCGGCCACCATCTGGGCAACCATCGACGCCTATCGCAGCGTCGATCGAGCCACGGCCGCATCCGCAGAACGGGTCTCCCAGGCGCTGGAAGCGCTCTACTGGCGCGAGTTGCTGTTGCGCAGCAACAGAGCGCGCGAACATCTCGTGCCAGTGTCCGAATGGCGCACCATCGAGACGATGAAGCTCATTTCGCCGGGAATTTGCGTCCGGTTCGAGCCGGCGGGCGCGTTCGAGAATCCGCTCTGCGGCCAAAGCAAGGGGATCGGCAAGTCGCCGCCACTCTGGTTCGCCGCGGCCGTGCAGACGTTGTTTGGCACCCATGCGGCGGTTGCCCGGTCGATCAGCATGCGTAACGTCACCGCAGGCACCATCTCGGCCATCGCCGATCCGGACGCCGCGATATCGCTGGCCTGGCAACACATCGTGGATAACATCCACGTCGCGCTGCTGATGGCCCTGGCCATCGCCTTCTTCGCATCGCTCGCGATCGCGCATACCCTCGCGCCGGCGCAGTTGATCGTTACCGCACTGCAGCGCATGGCGCACGGCCAATACCGGACACCGCTTCCGCGCTTCCGATCGATGGAGCTTGCCATGATCGGGCAAGCCGTCGGCGATCTCGGAGAGCGCCTCGCACAGGCGACGGAAGAACGAGCCGTCCTGACCCGGCGCCTGCTTGAAATCCGCAACGACGAGCGGCGGGCGCTTGCCCGCGAATTGCATGATGAGTTCGGACAGAACCTCACGGCCATTCTCGCCTTCGCCAGCACGATCGAAGCGACCAGCGCGCAGGAACAGAAAAAGAGCCAGGCCAACAGCGATGTCGCGCAGGATGCGCGGATGATCTCGCAATCCACCCTCCGCATCATGGCCTGCTTGCGGGATACGCTGAACCGCTTGCGCCATCCGCCCGCCGAGGAACTCGGGCTGGAAGCCTGCCTCGTCAGCCTCGTCGACAGCTGGCGATCACAGAATGCGACGCAACCGATGATCCAGCTCGACCTGCAGGGCGATCTCGCCGATGTGCGCGGCGTCGTTGCCGCGACAGCCTACCGCGTCGCCCAGGAATGCCTGACCAACTCGTTGCGCCACAGCGCAGCGCGCGAGATCGTGCTCCGGATCGAGCGACGGACGGGGGCGGAAAACGCGCTGCTGGTCCGCGTGGAGGACGACGGCGGCGGGGATGCGGCCAAGGTGGCACAATCCGCCGGCTTCGGCCTGACCGGGATACGTGAGAGAGTGGCCGCACTTGGCGGCTCGCTTTCCATCGCCCGCGCAACGGGTGGCGTCAGCGTGGCCGCCACGATTCCGCTCGCCGCTTGACGCGCTTTGTCTGTCGCATCTTCACGCGACCGGTACCCGCCCCCGGATCAAGTCCGAGGGCATGCTTCGCTCAGAAACGCTATGGTGCCCGGATGACAGCTTCCGCTTCCCAGACCAAGGGCATTTCGATCCTGCTGGTCGACGACCATCCTGTCGTCCGGCAGGGTTACCGGCGCGTACTGGAGCACCAAAGCGACTTCCGCGTGGTCGCCGAGGCCGACAACGCTGTCAACGCTTACCGCGCGTTCAAGACGTATGCCCCCGACATCGTGGTCATGGACATATCGATGCCCGGAGCCAGCGGCCTCGAGGCTATCAGGAACATCCGGTTGAGGCACTCCGGCTCACGCATTCTGGTCTTCAGCATGCACAGCGAGGCCGCGCTGGTGAAGGCCGCTTTCAGCGCGGGGGCGAGCGGCTATGTCACCAAGAGCAGCGAACCGGCCGCGCTTATCAAGGCGATCCGTGCCGTGGCGCGCGGTGAACATGCGATGAGCGATGACATCGCGCACGTTCTGGCGATGGAAAGCCTGACCCCGTCGGGATCGGTGCTCGACCAGTTGGGGGAAAGGGAGATCGAGATCCTCAGGCAATTGGCGGCCGGCGCGACGGCCGAGCAGATCGCCTCCAACCTCAATCTCAGCATCAAGACCGTTCAAAACTATCACTATCTGATCAAGACCAAGACCGGCATGCGAACCGACGCGCAGCTTGTCCGCCTGGCCGTTGAGTGCGGGCTGGCCAGCCTTTAGCGGCGGCCCAAGCGGTTTTTGGTCCGGCCGGTGACCGGGTTTTCCCCTCCCGAGGGCACCGTACGGGTGGCCTCACCCGATACGATTTGCTAAAGCGCGGCGTAAAAACAAATCGGCCGGGGCCGCCTCGTGTCCCGCCCTGCTCGTCCGGAGTTTTCGATGATCCCCCGCTATACCCGCCCGGAAATGGCCTCCATCTGGGAGCCCCAGACCCGCTTCAAGATCTGGTTCGAGATCGAGGCGCATGCGGCTGATGCGCTGGCGGAAATCGGCACAATCCCGAAGGAAGCCGCGAAGACGATCTGGGCCAAGGCCAAGGATGCGACCTTCGACGTGGCGCGGATCGACGAGATCGAGCGCGAGACCAAGCATGACGTCATCGCCTTCCTGACCCATCTGGCCGAAATCGTCGGCCCCGAGGCCCGCTTCGTCCACCAGGGCATGACCTCCTCCGACGTGCTCGACACCTGCCTCAACGTGCAGCTCACCCGAGCGGCCGACCTTTTGATTGCGGATATCGACAAGGTCCTGGCGGCGCTGAAGAAGCGCGCCTTCGAGCACAAGATGACGCCGACGATCGGCCGCTCCCACGGCATCCACGCCGAGCCGGTGACGTTTGGGCTCAAGCTCGCCTATGCTTACGCCGAATTTTCCCGCGCCCGTGAGCGCCTGGTCGCCGCCCGCAAGGAGGTCGCGACCTGTGCGATTTCAGGCGCCGTCGGCACCTTCGCCCAGATCGACCCGCGCGTGGAAGAACATGTCGCCAAAGCGATGGGGCTGGTGCCCGAGCCGATCTCGACCCAGGTGATCCCGCGCGACCGCCACGCGATGTATTTTGCGACGCTCGGCGTGATCGCCTCCTCGGTCGAACGGCTGTCGATCGAAATCCGCCATCTGCAGCGCACCGAGGTGCTGGAAGCGGAAGAGTTCTTCTCCGAGGGCCAGAAGGGCTCGTCGGCGATGCCGCACAAGCGCAACCCGGTGCTCTCGGAAAATCTCACCGGGCTCTCCCGCATGGTGCGCGCCTATGCCATGCCGGCGATGGAAAACGTAGCCCTCTGGCACGAGCGCGACATCTCGCACTCCTCGGCCGAACGCATGATCGGACCGGACGCCACCGTGACGCTCGACTTCGCGCTGATGCGCCTTGCTGGGTTGATCGAGAAATTGCTGATCTATCCCGCCAACATGCAGAAGAACCTCGACCGGCTCGGGGGCCTGGTGCATTCGCAGCGGCTTCTGATCGCGCTGACGCAAAAGGGCGCCAGCCGCGAGGACGCCTATAAATACGTCCAACGCAACGCCATGCCGGTATGGCGCGGCGAAGGCGACTTCCAGACGCTGCTCAAGAAAGATCCTGACGTGAAGAAGCATCTCAGCGATGCCGAGATCGAAGAGCAGTTCGACCTCGGCTATCACTTCAAGCACGTCGACACGATCTTCAGGCGCGTGTTCGGCGAGAGCTGACTATTCCGCCGCCGATCTCGCCGCCTTCGCCGGCATACGCCGCCGGACGCCGTGGCGCGACGGACAACGCCGCTCGAAATCGGAGAAGTTCTAAGCGGTCCAGCCGCTTGGCAGGATTTTCTCGCATTTCGGCCGACCTTGCCTGCAGGCCTTAGGCGGCCACACCAGCAATTTTCCGACCTTGCCAAGCCGATTCAAATCGTTCCAAATTGTTACAATCGCCGTCCGGCAATTCTCAAAGCAACCCAACGGTAACCGCAGATCGGCTAAGGTCGCAGCGTGTCAGCCCCGCCCACCATCCTCGTCTTCGACTCCGGCCTTGGCGGCCTCACGGTCCTGCGCGAGATCGTCCGCGCCCGGCCGGACGCGCACTACGTCTATGTCGCCGACGATGCGTTCTTTCCCTATGGCCATCACAGCGAGGAAGAGATCGTCGCCCGCGTGGTGCCGCTGGTCGGCGAGCTGATCGCGCGCCACGCCCCCGCTTTGGTGGTGATCGCCTGCAACACCGCTTCCACGCTCGTGATGTCGCATCTGCGCAGCGCCTATAGCGCGCCGTTCGTCGGCACCGTGCCTGCGATCAAGCCGGCCTGCGCCAGTTCGAGGACCAAACGCGTGTCGGTGCTCGGCACCAAGGGCACCGTCAAGCGCGAATACACCAGGCGCCTGATCGATGATTTCGCGCAAGGCTGCGAAGTGACGCTGGTGGGATCGGCGGAACTCGCCTCGCTCGCCGAATCGGCCCTCAACGGCAGCGACGTCCGCGACGAGGATATCGCGGCAGAGCTTGCCCCCTGCTTTGTCGGAAATGGCGAGGATCGCACCGACACCGTCGTGCTGGCCTGCACACATTATCCGCTGCTGCTCGACCGCCTGACAAAGCTCGCGCCGTGGCCGGTCGACTGGATCGATCCCGCGCCCGCCATCGCCCGGCGTGTGTCCGAACTGCTCGGATCTCCAGGCCGGGAAAGCGACAAGGCCAGCGCCGAGATCATATTCACGTCGCGGCGGCCGCACACGCTGAGCCGGGCCCTGATGCCGTTCTTCGGCGGGCGCGTCCTGGCGTAAAGTCGCCTGGGCGCGGCACGGCTACAACAGAACCGTGCCGGCGCTTGTACGCTGGAGTGCGGGATACAATTTCTTATGTAGTCCCGAGGCCGGCCTTGGAGCATTGCTCGTCCTGGTCGCCGGTGACGCCGCTCACTCCCACGCCGCCGGTGACTTTGCCGTCGACCATGATCGGCAATCCGCCAGGCGAGGCGAAGACACCGGGAAGTGTGGCCGTGGCCGGCCCGCCTTTGTTGATCGCCTCCATGAAAACGCGTGTCGGGCGCCGATAGGTCGCCGCGGCCCTCGCCTTGCCGATGGCGATGTCCATGCTGGCCGTCTGCGTGTTGTCCATGCGTTCGAAGTACACAAGGAATCCGTGATTATCGACCACAGCGACAGCCACATTCCATCCGTTCTTCTGGCATTCGGCGACGACGCCGGCTGCGATCTTCTTCGCGCCCGCGGCATTAACCGCGGTGCCGTAGTCGGGGCGCTTGTCTTGAGCAGATGCGCCGACGGTAAGGGCGGCAAGTGCGGCAGCGACCAGTATTGTCCTCATCTTTGACTCCTCCCCTAGGTTTATTGTGCAAGCGATTATACCGGGACGAAACGTCGATGTGCGGTCAATGATGTCGCAAGCCCTGTGGTTAGGGCCAGCCAAGCGCGCGGCATGTATGCACGCCTGGCCCAATTGCCGGCGTGCCATCCGCCCAATTTCCGCGAAGACCGCTTCGAACTGCTTTGATGCCGTTTTTCGGCGGGCGGGTGCTGGCACAAAGTCGCCGGGTGCGTGTGCGCCCAAGACAAAAGTAACCCAGGCCGCGCTACCCAATGTCCCAGTTCGGTCTGCCGTGGTCGGCATAAAGCCGACCCGGCATTGCAAGCTTTCTACCGCTCGGCGTTGACGAGCTGATAGGCGCCGCGCTCGAACGTATCGTAGACGGCCAGCGCCTTGGCGTCTGCGAATGGCAGGTACTGCATCATGATCACGCCGGCGATGCCGCGCGCCGGATCGATCCAGAAAAAGGTGTTGTTGATACCGCCCCAGCTCAGGCTGCCGGGGGAACGCTTGCCGGGTACCTGATCGGACGTGACGAGGAAGCCGAGCCCCCATTTGTCGCGACCGTCCGCGATGAAGGTGAAGTCGGCGCTACGCGGCAGCGCGCTCTTGAGTGCGGGGACCGAGACCGCGCCAATCTGGTTCTGGCCCATCAGCGCCACCGTCTCGGCCTTGAGCACACGCACACCGTCAAGCGCGCCGCCGTTGAGCAGCATGCGCACGAAGCGCCCGTAGTCATCAGCGGTCGATGCGAGGCCGCCGCCGCCGATCGGCGCCGCTATGGTGAACCCGAGCTGCGGCGTTTGCAATTCGATGGCGCCGTCCATGCGCTGGCCAGCGCGCTGCCGTTGAGCGACGAGGCGCGGCCCCTTTGCCTCCGGCACATTGTAGGACGTGTCATCCATCTTGAGCGGGGCAAAGATGTGCTGGCGGAAATAGTCCTCGAGCTTTTGGCCAGACACCACCTCGACCAGCTTGCCGACGACATCGGTGCTGGTGCTGTAGTGCCAGCGCTCGCCCGGATCGAACAGCAACGGTCCGCCGAACGGATAATTTTCGCCGGCACGCGGCTTGAAATCGCGCCAGATCGCGCTGGTGAACGGATAGGCCAATCCGGACGTGTGCGTCAGGAAGCGTCTGACGGTCGCTGGTCTCGATGCCGGGCGGAGCTGGTAGGCTCCGGTCGCCGCGTCGAACGATTCAAAGACTTTCAGTCCTGCAAGCTCCGGCAGGTATTTTTCGGCCGGGTCATCGAGACCGAGGCGGCCCTGCTCGACGAGCTGCATCAATGCCAGCGAAGTGACCGGCTTGGTCATCGAGGCGATACGAAACAGCGCGTCGGTCGTGAGCGGCCGCCCGGTCGCGACATCGGCTACGCCGAATGCACTCTGATAAAGCACCCGCTCGCGATCGGTGATCAGCGCGACCACGCCCGGCACGTTCCTGCTCTCGACCGCGCCGCGCAGGCTGGTGTCGAGAGCTGCACTCCCTGGTGACTTTTGTGCACTCGCGGAATCGGCCAACGCCGCAATTCCAACGCACATCATGAAGACAATTCCAGCCGTCTTTCGATTCATAGAGGCCTCCCTGTCGTGCATAGCCCGGGTATTGCCCGCGCAGCTCTCCCGAGGCTAATTCTTTGTTCGATGACCGCGGTCGGCACGGCGCCGCCTTGACCTTTCGTGTTGTGACAATAGCACTCGCTGTTCGTTGAGTCCCGAATTCCCTCGATCACGGGTTGCGGAGGCGAGAGCACCGGCGGTGCTTCTTGCGCGAATGCTGGCGAGAGCACAAAGCCCAACGCAGCAGCCAACAGGGTACGTCGATCGATCATCATGGAAGCATTCTTCGAGCCAAATCCTGAGCATTGCGTTGCTGGGCTCTTGCGCCGGAATCATGGCGCGGCGAATACGATGCGTTAAAAACAATGTGGCTCGATACGACATGAATCTGCCCTATGGTGTCGCCCGCCGTAACCATGACCGTTCCACAGGCAGGAGCTTCCGCCTTGACCTCCGCAAAACCTGCGCCGCTCAACCGCCTCCGCCATGCGTGGCGGGAGGGACGCCCGACGTTCGGCGCGATCGCGACCATTCCCTCGATCCAGACCGTGCAGATCATGGCGCGCTCCGGGATCGACTGGATCATCGTCGACCTCGAGCACGGACCGATCGATCTCGGCTCGGCGCACGCGATGATCACGGCCACCGCGGGCACGCCCTGCGTGCCGATGGTGCGGATTGCCGCCAACGAGCCGTGGCTGGCGAAAGCGCCGATGGACCTCGGCGCGCTCGGCATCAACTTCCCGATGATCTGCAGCCGCGCTGATGCCGAAAAGGCCGTGCGAAGCGTGCGCTATCCGCCGAAGGGCGACCGGCTGTGGGGCCCGTTCCACGCACCGTTCCGCTGGGGCGTCTCGATGGCCGATTACATGGCGACGGCGGACGACGACATGATCTGCATGATCACCATCGAGCATGTCGAAGCGGTCGAGCGCATCGACGAGATCATGGCAACCCCCGGCATCGACCTTGCGGTGATCGGCCCCGGCGACCTCGCCACCTCCATCAACAAGCGCGGCCTGCCCGACGATCCGGAAGTCGTGGCGTTGATGAAGCGCGCAGAGGAAGGGATCCTCAGGAGCGGCGTACCGATCGGCGGCGTTGCACGCACCGCCGAGCAGGCCAACCGGATGATCGAGCGCGGCTATGTGGCGCTGGCGCTCGGCTTCGACTGGTCGCTGTTCCAGCGCGGCATCGCGGCCAGCTTTGACGGGATCAAGCGATAGGTGCCGAGACGGCGGCAAGCCCTTCAAAGTCCTTGCGGTTTACATTGTCTGCGGGCGCGCGCTGGCGGCTATTTGGGCGATTTGGATGCGAACCTTCTGGCGTCAAAACGCCTTGTTCGTGCTAGATGAGGCGCTGGCGGGTTACCGAGGCGACCTGCCGGCTTTCTGATTTGTCTATTGCGGAAACCCTGAGCGAAGCGATGCGCGGAACGGTTCGAAAAATCACACTACCGCGCCGCCTGGTCGCCGACCTCATGCATGCGTCGATTCGCGTGCCCTTTGTTTCGCTCACGCGACCGCTTCATATCCGCGGCCTGCAGGAAGCCCGCGCGCAGGCCGCCCAGCGGCCGAGCTGGGCCGCGATCTTCGTCAAGGCATTCGCGCTGGTGGCGAAGGAACAGCCGATCCTGCGCACCCTCTACGTCAAATGGCCGATGCCCGCCTTTTACGAACTGCCGCGCAGCGTCGCGATGGTAGCGATCGCCAGGATCGAGGACGGCCAGGATTGCGTGCTGCCGCAAAAGGTCGCCGCGCCGGATGAAATGCCGCTTGCCGCTGTCGATGCCCTGATCCGGCACGCCAAGGAGGCGCCGATCCACGAGGTGCCGGCGTTCCGCAAGATCCTGCGCACCACCCGACTGCCGCTGCCGCTGCGCCGCCTGTTCTGGGCCATCGGGCTCAATTTCGGTCGCCAGCGGGCCAATTATTTCGGCAGCTTTGGCGTGACCTCGGTGGCCGCCTATGGCGCCGGCCAGCTCCATGCCATCAGCCCCGGGCCGTTTGTCCTGAGCTACGGGGTGGAAAAGCCTGACCAGACCATCGATGTCGTGCTGCGCTGGGATCACCGGATTACCGACGCGGCCCCGATGGCCAAGGCGTTGAACCGACTGGAACAGGTGCTGAACGGTGAAATTGCCGCCGAATTGCGTGCCAATCGGCAGCAAAGCGAGCCCAAACCGGTCTGGGCGGTCGCGACCTGACCGGCCGATCTGGCCCGGAAAAGCGACCGTTTTCGTTGACAGGACGGCGTTTTCTCCCTAAGAACCCGCTTGCTCGCGGGCCGGTTTCGGCCCGCGTTGCGTTTCGCGACCCGTGGTCTTCCCCGAGCTTTCGAGGCGGACCTGTCGGCCCCGGCCATGCCGGTGCACAGGAGGGCGCGTTTCCTCAAAACTCAAACCTAATGCAGAGGACGCGATGACTAAGCGCAGTGAGGCGAAATACAAGATCGATCGCCGTATGGGCCAGAATATCTGGGGCCGCCCGAAGAGCCCCGTGAACCGCCGTGAATACGGCCCCGGCCAGCATGGCCAGCGCCGCAAGGGCAAGCTGTCCGACTTCGGCGTCCAGCTCCGCGCCAAGCAGAAGCTCAAGGGCTACTACGCCAACATTTCCGAGCGCCAGTTCCACGGCATCTATGTCGAGGCCGGCCGGATGAAGGGCGACACCGGTGAGAACCTGATTGGCCTCCTGGAGCGCCGTCTCGACACCGTGGTCTATCGCGCCAAGTTCGTCGCGACGATGTTCGCCGCCCGCCAGTTCATCAACCACGGCCACATCAAGGTGAACGGCCGCCGCGTCAACATTTCGAGCTACAAGGTCAAGCCCGGCGACCTCGTCGAGATCAAGGAATCCTCCAAGCAGCTCACCCACGTTCTGGAAGCAAGCCAGCTCGGCGAGCGCGACGTGCCCGACTTCATCGAAGCCGATCACTCCAAGATGACCGCGAAGTTCACCCGCATCCCCGCGTTGTCGGACGTGCCCTTCGCGGTGCAGATGGAGCCGCATCTGATCGTCGAATTCTATTCGCGCTGATCTGTTTTCGGTTTCGAGATATCAAAGGCCCCGGTTTTGCCGGGGCCTTTTTCTATGCGCAGTCTGCAATGCGCATGGTTCAAACGCCGGCTTGCAAGTAGGATTAAGCCGAAGGTTCAGCCGGGGGTGGCCATGGGTTGAACCTCTGCCGGGGGATAACATGCGCTTGAGCGACTGCTACAACTTCCACGATTTCCGCAAGCTGGCGCAGCAACGGTTGCCCGGCCCGATCTTCAACTACATCGACGGCGCCGCCGACGACGAGGCAACGCTTCGCCAGAATACCGCAAGCTTCGAGCGCTGCGATCTGGTGCCCAACGTCCTGCGCGGCGTGGAAACCATCGACATGTCGGTGACCGTCATGGGCCAGAAACTGGCGATGCCGATCTATTGCTCCCCGACCGCGCTGCAACGCCTGTTCCACCATACCGGCGAACGCGCCGTTGCCGCCGCGGCCGCGAAATACGGCACGATGTTCGGCGTATCCTCGCTCGGCACAGTGAGTCTTGAGGAACTGCGCAAGGCGCACGATACGCCGCAGGTCTATCAGTTTTATTTTCACCGGGATCGCGGACTCAACCGCGCCATGATGCAACGCGCAAAGGAAGCCGGCGTCGAGGTCATGATGCTGACCGTGGACAGCATCACCGGCGGCAACCGGGAACGCGACCTGCGCACCGGGTTTTCGATTCCCTTCAAGCTGACGCTCGCCGGAATGTACCAGTTCGCGATCAAGCCGATGTGGGGCATCAACTACGTCACGCATGAGAGCTTCAAACTGCCTCAGCTGGACCGGCACGTTGACATGAGCGGCGGCGCCATGTCGATCGGCCGCTATTTCACCGAAATGCTTGACCCTTCGATGAATTGGGACGACGTGGCTGAAATGGTGCAGCTGTGGAACGGGCAATTCTGCCTGAAGGGCATCATGTCGGTGGCCGATGCCAGGCGCGCCGTTCAAATCGGATGCGCCGGAATCGTGCTCTCCAACCACGGTGGTCGGCAACTCGACGGTTCGCGTGCGCCGTTCGACCAACTGGCTGAAATCGTGGATGCCGTGGGCGACCAGATCGACGTGATCATGGACGGGGGAATCCAGCGCGGAACCCACGTCCTGAAAGCGCTGTCGCTGGGAGCCAAGGCTGTTGGCGTTGGACGCTTCTATCTTTATCCTCTTGCCGCGGCCGGCCAGGCCGGCGTTGAACGCGCCCTCGGCCTGATGCGGGCCGAGATCGAGCGAGGAATGAAGCTGATGGGGTGCAGATCGATCGACCAGCTGTCACGCGAAAATCTGCGCTTCAGATAGTTCCTTCTCCCAATCACGTTGCAAATATCGAGAACCCCTCCATGCACTACACCCCTGCCCCGCGCGATCCCAAGGCCGATCCCATCCGCATCAACCTGCTGTCGGACACGCAGACGCGCCCGACACAAGCGATGCGCGAGGCGATGGCACGCGCCGAGGTCGGCGACGAGCAGATCGGCGACGACCCGACGGTGAATTTGCTGTGCGAGCGTGTCGCTGACCTGCTCGGCAAGGAAGCCGCCGTGTTCATGCCGTCGGGCACCATGTGCAATGTCGCGGCCACCCTCGCCCATTGCCGGCCGGGCGATGAAATTCTCGCCCATGCCAGCGCACATATCATCGCCCGCGAAGGCGGCGCGCATGCCGCCCTCGGCGGATTCCAGATCATGCCGCTGCCGGGCGACGACGGGCAATTCGCCCCCGAAACATTCCGCGCCGCCCTTCACCCGCGCTCGCGCTACCAGCCGCCGCAAACCGTCGTCAGCGTCGAGCAAACCGCCAATATCGGTGGCGGCACCATCTGGAAGAAAAAGGCGCTGGATGAAGTGGTAGCGATCGCCAAGGCGCACGGGCTCATTACCCACATGGACGGCGCGCGGCTGCTGAACGCCTGCACAGCTACCGGGATATCGGCGAAAGATATGGCCGCGGGATGGGATTCGGCCTGGATCGATTTCTCAAAAGGCCTCGGCGCGCCGATCGGCGGCGTGATAGCGGGTTCGCGCGCCTTCATCGACGATGTCTGGCGCTGGAAGCAGCGCCTCGGCGGATCGATGCGGCAGGCCGGCATCTGCGCCGCGGCTTGCGTCTACGCGCTCGACCATCACGTCGAACGGCTTGCCGACGATCACACCAATGCGCGTGCGCTGGCGCGCGGGCTGTCGCAGATTAACGGCATCGAGGTGCAAGAGCCCGAGACCAATCTGGTGTTCTTCGAGCCTGACGGCGCTGGTATCGCCGGCGGCAAAATGGTCGACGCCTTGCGCAAGCGCGGCGTTCTGCTCGCGATGATGGACGGTCGCATTCGCGCCTGCACGCATCTCGATGTGACGGCCGAAATGATCGAGGAGACGGTCGCCCTGGTGCGCGAGATCGTGCGCTGGGCGTGAGAAGGGCGTCAGTCCCGAGTCCGGTAAACTGATCTGAGTTCAGACAACAACAGCAGCAGTGCGCGCTCGCCACAGCGCACTGCCGAGCAGAACATACACCGCCCCGGTCCACATCGCCTGCCAGTTTTCGAACCCTTCGTTGAAGACGACATAGACCGTCGCCATGGCGAACAGTCCCGTAAACACGGCTTCCGAGAGCGGCCGTTCGCCGGATTTCGAACCGTTGAGGAACGCCAACGTCCAAAACGGCACTACGGCCATGGTCAGGGCAGCAAACGGGAAATCGCGCCAGCGTGCGTCGAATATCAGGCTAAGCGCGGTTTGCGCGGCAATGAGCGTCGTCACGATCAGCGCGATGCCCAGCATGTTGGCCATGAAAAATGGGGTCAGGTCCTTGGGCGGCCCCAACACTTCAAGAAACGACGGAAGCCCGCGCCCCGACATCAAGGCATAGGTGGACAGCAGCGGTGCGGCGATGGCCGCGGCCAGCAGCAAGCCCTGGATCAACCAACCGCCGGCCCCGTAGCTTTCGTGGAGCATCTTGTCGGCGCTCACGCCCAGCAGGATCCCGCCGGCAGTCGCGGACACGGCGACGGCGAGCCACGATGCCAATGGCGTCGGCGACGGTCGGCGCTTCAGCGTGACCAAGGCTATTGTGAATACGCCTGTGCAAAGAAACAGCCCGCATGCCATCTGCAGCTTCCAGAACGGATAGTTGCTGATGGCCACCCCGGCCGGATATTTCAGCTTGCGTTCGGTCCCGTCAAACAGCCCCCAATAACCGCCCACCGTTCCTTCCCAGCGGCGCTTCCACGGCTCGTCATAGGCCTCGAACAGATTGACGCGAAAATTGTCCCGCCTTGCCCGCTCGAGAATCTCGGAAATGAAACGTGCCTGATTGACGCGGGAAGCCAGCGCGCCGTCGCGCATCCGTCCATGGCTTGGCCAGCCGGTCTCGCCGATCAGGATCTCCTTGCCGGGAAAGGCTGCCGCCACCTGCTTGCGAATGCCGTCGACATGCGCGGCCGCATCTTCGGCGCGCGGCGGAACGTCCTCCCAATAGGGCAGGAAATGGGCGGTGACGAAATCGACGTCGTCGCCCACTTCGCGATAACGCAGCCAGAATTCCCAGACATCGGCGTAGGTCACGGGCACGTTCACGCGCGGCTTGACCGAGCGGATGATCTGCCTCAGGTCGGCGACGGTCATCTCTCCGCGCAGCAGCACTTCGCTGCCGACGATGACCGCCGTCACCGTGCCGGGATGATCCTTCACCAGCGAGACCGCAATGTCGGCGAGTTGGGCATTCTTCGCGCGATCGCGTCCGATCCAGACGCCGAGCAGAACCTTCAATCCGACCCTGGACGCTAGCTCGGGGACCTTGTCGAGCCCGTTGTCGATGGAATAGGTGCGGATGCATTTTGAGACCTTGGCAAGTTCGGCCAGATCCTCCGCGATCTGCTCCGGACTGACGATCAGCGTCGGATCATGCGGCGTCTGATCGTTGCGGAATGGCGCGTAGGAAACGCACTCCAGCTTCGCCGCGTCATCGATCGGCGCGCGCGTCAGCGCCACCGGCGTGGCCAGCCACCACCACACCGCGGCAACGATGCCCAGCGATACGAAGAAAAGCGCCAGCGGCGTGCGAAAGCCGATCGTCCTGCTCCCAGATCGGTGAATGGATCAGCCTATTTAACGGCGAGCGGCGGCCCTGTCGACCCGCCGATGCAGCCTGTTGCACAATTGCACCGAGACACGGAAGCGGCGATATTGGGCCTGCTTCAAACAATAAGCATCAAGGGTGAGCCTTGTTTTGCTCAAGATTGATCCCGGCACGGCGAGTGAAATGATGCCATTCAAGAGATTTTCCCGGCGACAATTTGGCAGGATTGCAGGCTGGTCGGCGCTTGGAATGTCGATGCTGTCGGCCGGGTCCGGACTGGCCGAATCGGACGCGGACAACGGAACACGGAATCGAACAACCTCTTCCGGTTTTCCGAACGGTTTTCTGTGGGGCACGGCGACCTCGGCCTATCAGATCGAGGGCGCCGTGCACGAAGACGGCCGCGGCCCGTCGATCTGGGACCGCTTCGCCCACACGCGCGGCACGATCTCCGATCACAGCAATGGCGATACTGCGACCGACCATTACCGCCTGTTCAAAGAAGACATCCAGTTGATGAAGGCGCTGGGCGCAAAGGCCTATCGATTCTCGATTGCATGGCCGCGTGTCTTCCCGGAAGGCGCCGGCGCGCCAAATCCAAAGGGCCTCGATTTCTACAACCGCCTTGTCGACGAGTTGTTGGCGAACGGCATCGAGCCGTTTGCGACGCTGTATCATTGGGACTTGCCGCAGGCGCTGCAGGACCGCTTCGGCGGCTGGACCTCGCGCGACACGTCAATGGGATTTGCGGATTACGCGGCTTATGTCGCGGCGCGGTTGAGCGACCGCGTGAAATACTTTTTCACGATCAACGAATGCTCCCGGCTCGTTCATCTCGGCCACGGCATGGGCGCCGATGCGCCGGGCCTCAAACTATCCCAATCGGGATTGAACCAGGTCCGTCACCACGTCGCGCTCGGCCACGGCCTTTCGGTTCAGGCTATCAGGGCCCATGGGCGTACTGGGACCAGGGTCGGTCCGGCGGAGAATGCCGTGAGCTGCATCCCTGCCATCGAAACGCCAGCCAACATCCGTGCCGCCGAGATGGCGACGCGTGAGCTCAACGCCGGCTATCTGACTGTCATGATGGAGGGAAAATATACCGACGCATACCTGACGCGGGCCGGCCATGACGCGCCGAAATTCACGCCTGAGGATTTGCCCATCATTTCGTCACCGATCGATTTTGTCGGACTGAATGTGTACACGCCCGACCATTATGTCGTGGCCGCCGACAACGAACGCGGCTTCACGCTGGCGCCGTTTCCGGCATCGTTTCCGCATATGAAAGCGGGTTGGCTGAGGCCCGGTCCCCGAGGCGATGTACTGGGTCCCGCGCCATGTGGCCAAACTGTGGAACGTGAAGTCGATCTACATCACCGAGAACGGAACGTCGGGGAGCGACCAGCCGGCCGCGGACGGGACTATCTACGACGTGGATCGCATCATGTATCTGCGCAATTATTTGACGCAGTTGCAGCGCGCGACGTCCGAGGGCGTGCCCGTGCTCGGATACTTCCTGTGGAGTCTGATGGACAATTTCGAATGGTCGGACGGATATGAACAGCGCTTCGGCCTCTACCACGTCGACTTCAATACCAAGCGTCGGACGCCCAAGCTGAGCACGGCTTTCTACCGCGAGACGATCGCGCGAAACGCCGTGGCGTAGTCAGGCGATTGTCAATCCTTGCGCAGGCCCTTGCCCAGCGCCTCAAACATCATCGTCTTCAGCACCAATTGGATCCGCCCGCCTTGCGTCGGGGCCTGCACCATGAAGACAACGAGCAGGTCGTCCTGCGGGTCGACAAAATAGAAACTGCCGCCCGCACCGTCCCAGCGGTATTCGCCGAGCGGCCATGTCGTATTCAGCGGCGGCGAGGTGCGCACGGCAAAGCCAAGGCCAAAGCCACTGCTCGGGCCCGGGAAATAGAAGGGGTCGTGAATGATCCTGGTCTCCGGCCCGATCTGATCCGACGTCATCAGCGCGACTGTCTCGGGCTTGAGGTAGCGCTTGCCGTCCAGCGTCCCCCCGTTGAGCAGCATTTGCAGGAAGCGAGCGTAGTCGCCAGCCGTGGAGACCAGTCCTGCGCCGCCGGATTCCCAGCGCCGCGCCACTGTCGGCTCCTTGATCCCGGCCACCCGAAAACGATCGACGGGAAATGCCTGGGCAATGCGCGGCCACTTCGCTTCATCGGCGACGTAATACGCGGTCTCGGACATGCCGAGCGGATCGAACAATCTTTGCTTTTCGAATTGAAACAGCGTCTGCCCCGAGGCCACCTCGACGACACGGCCGAGTACATCGGTTGAATGGCTGTAATTCCAACGCGTTGCGGGCTGATCGGCGAGCGGCAACGTCGCGATCCGGTCGGCGAATTCGGCATTGTCGAAATCGCCGGCGTACAGCTGTGGGTTGGCATAGAGTTTCTGCACCGCGGTTTCACCGAAGAAGCCGTAAGTGATGCCCGACGTGTGCCGGAGCAGATCCCTGATCGTGATCGGGCGCTTCAACGGCTCGAGCTTGAGCGGATACTGTCCGGCTTCATCGGAAAGATCGACGCCGACCTTTGCATCCGCAAAGGCGCGAATGTATTTCGACACGGGATCGTCGAGGGACAGCTTGCCGTCGTCCACCAGCATCATCGCGGCAACCGAGGTGACGGCCTTCGACATCGAATAGATCTGGAAAATGGTGTCCGGTGTCATCGGCTGGCTGGACGCGGGGTCCCGCACGCCGAAACTTTCGAGATAGACCGGCTTGCCGTGCTGCTGGATCAGGAGGACTGCGCCGGGGATCTTGCCGGTCGTGACCTCGTTGCGAACGTAGTCGCCGATCCGGTCAAGGGCCGCGCGTGAAAAAGTTGGCGCGTCCGGCGCCTTCGGCTCGGCTCGCACCTCGTGCAGCGAGCCGCCGAGAACAAGCAGCGCGAGCGCCGCTGCAACGAGGCAGCGCCCTGCGGCGCCGTCAGTTCTCCAGCGCTTCATAGACCAACTGCTTCAGCGTCCGCTGGACGCGCTGGCGCTCCGTCGGCGTCTGCTCCAGCACCACGAAGAACATGTCCTGCTTGCGGTCGACCACCATATAGCAGCCCGCGGCGCCGTCCCATTTCAGTTCGCCGAGCGATCCCGGTGGCGGCGGCTTGGCGTTGCCGGGATCGGTGCGCACGGCAAACCCAAGCCCCATGCCGAAACCGTCACCGGGAAAATAGTAATGATCCCGCGCGACACCGGAGGCCTTGCCGGCATGGTCCGACGTCATCAGTTCGAACGTCTTCGGGCTGAGATAGGTCTTGCCCTCGAAGGTACCGCCATTGACCAGCATCTGCGCAAAGCGCGAAAAGTCCGACATGGTCGAAACCATGCCGCCGCTGGCGGATTCCCACTTCTGGCGAACCTCGGTCCTGTATAGGCGGCCGACCCGGAAATCGCTGTCGTTCGGCACCGGTTGGGCTAGCCGCTGCAGCCGCTCCGGTTCGGTAACGAAGAAGCCGGTATCGGTCATGCCGAGCGGATCGAGCAGCATTTCCCGCTCGATCTCGAGCAATGATTTTCCGGACACGATCTCCATGATCCGCGCCAGGATGTCGGTGGAATGGCCGTATTGCCAGAGCGCGCCCGGCTGGTTGTGCAGCGGCAGCTTGGCGATCCGCTCGGCGAATTCGGCGAGGTCGAATTCGCCCGCGTAGATGTTGGCCTCCTTGTAGGCCTTGCGCACCAGGCTGTCGCCGTAGAAGCCGTAGGTGATGCCGGAGGTATGACGCATCAGGTCGAGAACGGTAATAGGCCGGGTCAGCGGCACCAGCTCGAGCGTCTTGGTACCGTCCTCGGCCTTTTTCTCCTCACCGACCTTCATATTTGCGAAGGAGGGAATGTACTTCGAGACGGGATCGTCGAGCTTGATCTTGCCGTCCTGGATCAACTGCATCGCCACAACCGAGGTGATCGCCTTGGTCAGCGAAGACAGGCGGAAGATGGTCTTGTCAGTGATCGGCGCCTTCGACACCACGTCCTGGACGCCGAAGGTTTCGTGATAGACCGGCTTGCCGTGCTGCTGGATCAGGACGTTGGCTCCGGCGATCTTGCCGGTCGACACCTCGTTCTTGAAGAACTCGGTGATCTTCGCAAGCTTTTCCTTGTTGAAATGCGCGCCTGCGGGAAGATCGAAAGTGCCTTCCGCTTGGGCGGACGACAGCGTGGCAAGCATCAGCGCACCACAGGTGAGCGCGCGCCGCAATCGACGTAAATTCATTTGGCCCCCTCCGAAATATGCCTTTGAGTGTAGCTGTGGCGTCAGTCGGCGCAAGGGCCGCCAAAGGCCGCCATTGCCTCTTCATGCAGCCGACCGCCGTCGGGAGAGAAGCAGCAGAAGATGACCTTTGTCACGTAAGGCGCGGCAGCCAGCGCATCGACAACGGTGGCGACCGCAATACCGGCGGCGCGGTCGGCAGGAAAGCGATAGATGCCGGTGGAAATCGCTGGAAAGGCCACGGATGCGAGCCCGTGCTTCTGACAGAGCTCCATCGAGCGGCGATAGCAGGAGGCGAGCAGATCGTCCTCGCCGAGGGTGCCGCCGTTCCACACCGGCCCAACCGTATGGATCACGTGCTTGGCTTTGAGCCGATAGCCCTCGGTGATCTTGGCGTCGCCGGTCTCGCAGCCGTGGAGCGTCCGGCATTCGGCCAACAACTCAGGCCCCGCAGCACGATGGATTGCGCCATCGACGCCGCCCCCACCGAGCAGCGACGAATTCGCGGCGTTGACGATGGCGTCAACGCGCAGCGTGGTGATGTCGGCAACAATGACTTCCAGCCGCGCCGTGCCGATCTGGCGCGCGATCGCGCTCAGGCGGAAGCTGCCGCGCTGACGGTGACGCCCTTGTCGGCGAACAGCTGCTGCAATTCACCGGCCTGGAACATCTCCCGAATGATGTCGCAGCCGCCGACGAACTCGCCCTTGACGTAGAGCTGCGGAATAGTCGGCCAGTTCGAATAGGTCTTGATGCCGTCGCGAAGTTCGGCGGATTCGAGAACGTTCAGGCCCTTGTAGCCGACGCCGACGTGATCGAGGATCTGGACCACCTGGCCGGAGAAACCGCACTGCGGAAACTGCGGCGTCCCCTTCATGAACAGCACGACGTCGTTCGACTTCACTTCGTTGTCGATGAATTGCTCGATGCTCATATTGCTTCCTTTTGGGACTTTGGCCCCTGCGGCTCTGTCTGACGGGCCGGCTCATCCCGTTTAACCCGGTTACTTGCCATATATGTAGCCCAAACCGTTGTGCATCCAAAGTAAAATGGCGAGTAGCTGGGATGCGCGGGGCCGATCGGGGCCCCTTGGGGGCGACCACCGCCCATAGTCTGACGACATCAATATCATAGCGGGGAAGGCTTTTTTCCCGGAAGGGAACCCCTATCTAGGACGGACCGCCCGTCGGGAACCAGTTTGCCGGACTAACGTTCTCCCCGCTCACCGGAGACACCTGTGACGAAATCAGTAGCCGCCGAGTTTGCGACCCCCGCCCCGTCACTTTTCTCCGATTCAGGGACCCTCGCCCAGAATTTGGTGGAAGCCTATATGGCCGTCCGCGGCGAGACCGAGCGCCGGGCCGCGCCCTTGAGCCCCGAGGACCAGCTCATCCAGTCGATGCCGGACGCGAGCCCGGCCAAATGGCACCGCGCCCATACCACCTGGTTCTTCGAGCAATTCCTGCTCGGCGAGCACTGCAAGGGCTACCAGCCCTTCCACCCCGACTACGCCTTTCTGTTCAATTCCTATTACGTCAGCGCAGGTCCCCGGCATGCCCGGCACCAGCGCGGCCACCTCACCCGTCCGAGCGCGGACGAGGTCACTGCCTATCGCCGGCATGTCGATGCCGCCGTGGTCAAGTTCTTCCAGGCTGCCGGCGAGGCGGCCCTCGCCAGGCTGGTGCCGCTGGTCGAGGTCGGCCTCAACCACGAGCAGCAGCATCAGGAATTGATGCTGACCGACATCCTGCACGCCTTTGCCCAGAACCCGATTCCGCCGGCCTACGACCCGTCATGGCGCTTCCCGGCGTCGCATCGCGACGGCGACGAATGGGTCGCCCTCAACGAGGGCATCCACACCGTCGGGTATGCCGACGACAGCTTCCATTTCGACAATGAAAAGCCGGCGCACCGCGCCCTGGTCGGCCCGGTCCGGCTCGCCCGCAACCTCGTCACCAATGCCGAATGGCTGGCCTTCATGAGGGATGGCGGCTACGGCACCGCCACGCTGTGGCTGATGGACGGCTTTGCCACCGTGACCAACGAGGGCTGGCAGGCCCCCGGCCACTGGCGCCAGGTCGACGGCGAATGGCGAATCATGACGCTCGGCGGATTGCAGCCGATCGACCCCTCCGCCCCGGTCTGCCATGTCAGCTACTACGAGGCGGACGCGTTCGCGCGCTGGGCCGGCCGGCATCTGCCGACCGAAATGGAATGGGAGGTCGCCGCCCGCGCCGGCCAGTTCAACGACGCCTTCGGCATCGTCTGGCAGTGGACCCGCAGCGCCTACGCCCCCTACCCCGGCTACCGCGCCATCGAAGGGGCGCTGGGGGAATACAACGGCAAGTTCATGGTCAACCAGCTCGTGCTGCGCGGCTCCTCGCTTGCAACTCCACCCGGCCACAGCCGTATCACCTATCGCAACTTCTTCTACCCGCACCACCGCTGGCAATTCACGGGGTTACGCCTCGCAGATTACGCCTGACCCAACATGGATCATAGCGCGCCGGTAAGCGCGTTCGGGAGAGTATCATGAATGTGCATGCCGCCGCCTTGGCCCAAAGCTACCCGTTCGATGAGCAGACTTCGGCCTTCGCCGGAGACGTGATCGGCAATCTGTCGCAATTTCCCAAGCGCCTGTCGCCGAAATATTTCTACGACGCCGCAGGCTCGGAGCTGTTCGAGCAGATCACGGTTCTGCCGGAATATTATCCGACCCGCACCGAGCTCGGCATTCTGCGCAGCCGCGGCGACGAGATCGTTTCCATCATTCCGAGCGGCGCTGCGCTGGTGGAATTCGGCGCCGGCGCCACCACCAAGGTCCGCCTGCTGCTGGAGCGCTGCGATTTCGGCGCCTATGTCCCGGTCGACATTTCCGGCGACTTCCTGAACGCGCAGGCGAGCGCCTTGCGCAAGGATTTTCCCGAGCTCGGCGTCTATCCGGTTGCCGCCGATTTCACCGCGCCGTTTGCCCTGCCGGCCGAGATCGAAGGGATGCCCAAGGTCGGCTTCTTTCCGGGATCGACGCTCGGCAATTTCGAGCCGCACGAAGCGCGCGCCTTCCTGCGCAGCGCGCGCGACATTCTGGGCGAAGGCGCGCAGATGATCATCGGCGTCGATCTCGAAAAGAACGAGCGGGTGCTTTACGATGCCTATAACGACGCCGCCGGCGTCACCGCGCGATTCAATCTCAACGTTCTGGTCCGCATCAACCGCGAGCTCGGCGGCAATTTCGACGTTTCCGCCTTCATGCACCGCTCGGTCTATAACCGCGAGCGCCATCGCATCGAGATGCACCTGATCGCCAAGAAGGCGCAGACCGTGCGCATCCTCGGACGCAATTTTTCATTCCGTCCCGGCGAAAGCATCCACACCGAGTCGAGCTACAAATACAGCCTCGATCGCTTCACCGTACTGGCGCGCGACTCCGGCTGGTCGGTGCGGGAATCCTGGACCGATCGGGACCGGATGTTTTCGGTTCACGCGCTGGCGGCGTCAGGCTGAGGATTGGTCGCGCGCTTTGCAATTCACGTCTTGCAGTCCGATCTCGTGCGGTGCGGCCGCGGCCTGCGTGTTGGGGCGATCCGGGGCGCGGCAGATATCCAGTCATCGAACAATCGGTCTGCACCCAGCAACCACGCGTGAATGATCCGCCACTTGTCCTGTCCGCGAGACTGGAAATCCAGGAGCGGCGATCCGGTGTCCTGCAGTTCGTGGAAGAACTTCAATGAGTCTTTTCCAGTGGGCCGGTCCTGCTCGATCGACTGCGCTAAGATCCAGCGATCCCACTCCTGAATAATGCGTACTCTTGCTTCACTTTGTTTCATAGGCGCGTATTCCCACCACGGACCCCCGTGGGCACTGAGTGAATCGCGCTGGTCAAGGTCTGATGGAAAAGGTGCTACGCCGCCGCGCGTCCCCGCACCTTTGCCGCGCCCACTATAGACAAACTTCTTAACAAATCTTCATCTTTATCGACCCGCCCGCAAAACGCTCCATCTGCGCTCCCGTTTGCCCTTCGAAAGGTCCAATTTTTGACGCGGACTCAGTCGAGTTTCTGCGGCAGGCTCGGCTAGGGGTGAGTTCGTGCCAGGGGATTTCAGTTATGGGGAATGCGTATCCAGCGTCCGGCAATCGGAAGCAATATTCCAGCTCGTCGTCCGTTCGCGAGGACTCCGCCTGGGATCAAGAGGCGGACACCGAACGGGCGTCCCTCATCGAGGAGAACGCCAGACTGCGGGCGCTCGTCGTACAATTGTCAACTCTCGTTCTTCGAAACGTCGTCGATCAGAACAGCACGTCGCCATTGCTGCCGGTCAGGCGGTCGCTGCCTGACTAGAGGTACTATTCTCTCGGGTCGGATCGCAGCGAGATCGATTCCCACACCGCGACCACGATCATGATCGCGGTGGTCAAGATGGACAGCATCAACGGTGACAGCTCGCTTGCGAACCAGGCGAGCACACAGAGTGCGAGGATGCCGCCTCCGTGCGAGAGCTGAAGGAAGCCGCGAAAGCTGTACTTGAACAGGATGGTCCCGAACAGAAACAGCAAGGGACCTCCGGTCGCGCTTATCACTGTCTTGAGATCGGAATGACCGCTCGGGTGCTTCAGCACCAGTTCGTCCGCCACCGCCGTGACGATGATGCCGGCCACGATCGGCATGTGCAGATAGGTGTAGGCCAGCCGCGCCAGCCTTCCCGGCTCGCTCGATTTTGAAAGCTGTTCGGAGCCGGCCTCAGCGCCGATGTGGAAATAGATCCACCACATTGCGAGGCTGCCGAGGAAGGCTGCGACGAACGCCAGAACGTTTTCGGTCGTCCAGGTGAGTTCGGCAAAGGTCGCGCCGATGACGACGATGGATTCTCCGAGCGCGATGATGATGAACAGCGCGCAGCGCTCGGCCATGTGGCCGCCTTCGATCATCCAGTCCGCGACGGAGGACGCGCCATATCGGGGAATCCAGAACCGCACCGCCGGCGAAATATATTCGATGACGAGCGCGATCGCCCAGAGCACCAGCCGCGACTGACCTTCCATCACCCCGCCGGCGATCCAGAAGATCGCCGATATCGACAGCCATGCTGCGATCCGGATGGCATTCATGCGCATCCGCGGGCGCGACGGCGGCGTCGATAACCACAGAAAGATCGTCTTGCCGACCTGCATCGCCGCGTAGGCGATGGCGAACCACAATCCTCGCGCTTCAAACGCGGCCGGGATCGAGGTCGACAACACCAGCCCGCCCAGCATCATCGCAAACAGCAGGAGCCGGACCGGAGTCTTTTCGGGATTGAGCCAGTTGGTGATCCATGAGGTGAAAACCCACACCCACCACACCGCGAGGAACAGCAGCGTGACCTGCAGCGCGCCCAGCAGCGTAAAATGCGCGAGCAGCGTGTGCGAGATCTGGGTAACCGCAAAGACAAAAACGAGGTCGAAGAACAGTTCGACGTAGGTGACGCGGTTATGCTGGTGCGGCACGATCGGGCGAAACAGCGCGCCGTGCGAATTGTCCGTCATCGATGCCCCTGCGTGGCCCGTCCCGGGCTTAGCTTTCTGGCACCCCGGGTCCGCCAGGTACCCCGGTCTGCAGCGCCAGCGCATGCAGCAAGCCGCCCATCTGCCCCTTGAGCGACTGGTAGACGATCTGGTGCTGCTGCACACGCGACTTGCCGCGGAAGGATTCCGAGATCACGGTCGCGGCGTAGTGGTCGCCGTCGCCTGCGAGATCGCGGATCGTCACCTCGGCATCGGGGATAGCTGCCTTGATCATCGATTCGATATCGTGGGCGTCCATCGGCATTCCAGCATGTCTCCGTCAGGTGTTTCGAATCACGGCCGGCTCGCGCGACCGTGACGGCCGAACCTAGCGCGTACGCTCTTCTAGGTCACGCCCGGCGGCACTATATTCCGCCTCCAACCGTTTGACACCGCGAGATCAAGTCGCGCCCGATTACGTCGGGCTGACCTAAAAAGAGGCTCAAAATCATGAAATTGCCCGGTCCCGACCATCCGATCACGATTACGGCAAACCCCAAACGCGTCCGGGTCTCGGCCGGCGGCGTGGTCATTGCCGATACCACCCATGCGCTGACCCTGAAGGAAGCCAGCTATCCGGCGGTGCAATATGTGCCGCGCGAGGACGCCAATATGGCGCTCTTGGCCCGCACCGAGCGGACCACACACTGCCCCTACAAGGGGGATGCGAACTACTTCAGCATCAATGCCAACGGCAAGAGCATCGAAAATTCGATCTGGACCTATGAGACGCCCTTCCCGGCCATGGCCGAGATCGCGGGCCATCTGGCGTTCTATCCGGACAAGGTGACGATCGAGGAAGTGTAGTGAGAGCCCGATCCAAAGGAAATTTGCCGCATCGCCGCACGCTGCGTCATAAGACTTGCTGAATCGAGTTCCCGGCTGCAACATTCGGCACAAGCAGCCTGGCCGGGGAGGCGCGCATGACATCGATTTCTGCCGTGGGGCATGCCGAGTTGGGCGCAGTGCCCAAGGTCAAATCGCGAAACCTTTCGCTTGATCGCGCTCGCACCTTCCTCACGCTGGTGGTGCTCCTCCACCATGCCGTCATCCCCTATACCTATTTCGGTCATACCGATCCGAAGTCATTCTTCGGCTTCGACATGATCGTGCTCGCCACTGACAGTTTCTTCATGGCGATGTTCTTTTTCCTGTCGGGACTGTTCGCCTGGTCTGGTATCGCCCGGAAGGGACCGCTGAGCTACTTGGCAGATCGCCTGCTTCGGCTTGGCCTGCCGTTCGTGATCTGCGCATTCACGGTCATTCCGCTCGCCTATTACGCGATCTCACTGCGTCATCATCCCGAGATCGGCTTTTCGGAATACTGGTGGAATATGGTCACGAAGGGTCCGTGGCCGAGCGGGCCGATCTGGTTTCTCTGGGTCTTGTTCGCCTTCGACCTGGTTGCCTGCCTGCTGTACCGGCTGTCGCCCAATCTGCTCGATCCGATCAATCGCCTCTCGCTGCATGGCCGTCGCCGGCCCGCAGTGTTCTTCGCGGTCATGCTTGCTGTCACCGCTGCGTTCTACATTCCCGGGCTGGTTCACTACGGACATAGCAGTTGGTTTGAGTTCGGACCGTTCTCGGTCCAGCACGGGCGCGTGATGCTCTATGCGAGCTACTTCTTTTTCGGTGCCGGCATCGGCGTTGCGCAAATGGATCGCGGGCTGCTCGCTGCAGACGGCCGGATGGCGAAGGTCAGCTGGGACTGGATGGTGCTGGCGATCGTTCCGTATTGCCTCTTGTGGGTGCTGATCTTCATCAAGCGGGAAATACTGGGCAACCCGTCGCCGTTGCCGGACTGGTATGAGGTGCTCTATGCCATCTGCTTCACCGTCTTCAGCGTGGCCATCATGTTTCTGATCCTGGCCTTTTTCCAGAGGTTCAGACAATCAGGCTCAGCCAAGCTACTTGATCCGATGCAGGCCGACGCCTACGGCATGTTCCTGGTGCACTACCCGATCGCACTGTGGCTGCAATACTGGCTGTTCGACTACGACCTGCCGGCGATCGTCAAGGTCGCGATCGGGTTGGTGCTGACAGTCGCATTGAGCTGGGCGCTGACGCGAGCGTTGCGGCAGATTCCGGGCGCGACGAAGGTGCTGTGAACTCGTAGCCCGGATGGAGCGCAGCGCAATCCGGGACCGGTATCGCCGCGAAATTCCCGGATTGCGCTGCGCTCCATCCGGGCTACAGGCATCTACGACGCCTTGCCGCTCATGTACGCCGGCAGCCAGTGCTCGAATGCCGATTTGAGCGCATCCACCGACACCGCCGTTTCACCGGCAACCGCAATCGCGTCACCGCCCGTGGTGCCGATCCGCGCACACGGCACGCCCGCGCCTTTCATCTTGGCCAGCACGAGGCCGGCATCCGCCGCAGGCACCGTCACGATGTAGCGCGCCTGATCCTCGCCGAACCAGTACGCGTGCGGCACGATCGAGGCAGGCGCCGCCAATAGCTGCGCGCCGATGCCGCTTGCAATCGCCATCTCGGCGAGCGCGATCAGCAAGCCGCCGTCGGAAACGTCATGCACCGCGGTCGCGGTACCGGCGTGGATCATGCCGCGCACCACGTCGCCATTGCGTTTTTCGGCAGCGAGATCGACCGGCGGCGGCGCGCCCTCTTCGCGGCCGCAGACATCGCGCAGGTACGCGGACTGTCCGAGCCAGCCTTTGACGTCACCGATCAACAGGATCGCCTCACCGGAAGCCTTGAACGCCAGCGTGGCAGATTTCGTGAAATCGTCGAGCAGACCGACGCCGCCGATCGAGGGCGTTGGCAGGATGCCACGGCCGTTGGTTTCGTTGTAGAGCGAGACATTGCCCGACACGACCGGGAAGTCCAGCGCACTGCAGGCCTCGGAAATACCCCTCAGACAACCGACGAACTGGCCCATGATTTCCGGGCGTTCCGGATTGCCGAAGTTCAGATTGTCGGTGATCGCGAGCGGACGGCCGCCGACTGCCGTGATGTTGCGCCAGGCTTCCGCCACCGCCTGCTTGCCGCCTTCGAACGGATCGGCTTCGCAATAGCGCGGCGTCACGTCGACGGTGAGCGCGAGCCCCTTCGGCCCATCCTCAACGCGCACCACCGCCGCGTCGCCGCCAGGGCGCTGCACGGTATTGCCGAGAATGACGTGATCGTATTGCTCCCACACCCAGCGCTTCGAGCACAGCTCGGGCGTTGCGATCAGTTTTTCCAGCGCCGCCGAGATACCGAGCGGCGGGTTTACCTCGCGCGCTTGCACCACCGGCAACGGCGCGGACGCGACATGCGGCCGGTCATAGACCGGCGCCTCGTCGCCCAGTTCCTTGATCGGCAGATCGGCCATCACGTCGCCGCCATGCTTGACCACGAAGCGCTTGCTTGGCGTGGTGTAGCCGACGACGGCGAAATCGAGGCCCCACTTTTTGAAGATCGCCTCGGCCTCTTGCTCCTTTTCAGGCTTGAGCACCATGAGCATGCGCTCCTGGCTTTCCGAGAGCATCATCTCATAGGCGCTCATGCCGGTTTCGCGCGTCGGCACCGCGTCGAGATTGAGATCGACGCCGAGATCGCCCTTGGCGCCCATCTCAACGGCCGAGCACGTCAGGCCCGCCGCCCCCATGTCCTGGATCGCGATCACGCAATCGGCTTCCATGATTTCGAGGCAGGCTTCCAGCAGCAGCTTTTCCGCAAAGGGATCGCCGACCTGCACCGTCGGCCGCTTCTCGGCCGAATCGTCGTCGAACTCGGCCGACGCCATCGAAGCGCCGTGAATGCCGTCGCGGCCGGTCTTCGAGCCGAGATAGACGATCGGCATGTTCACGCCGGAGGCTGCCGCATAGAAAATCTTATCGGTCTCGGCCAGCCCAACCGCCATCGCATTGACCAGGATGTTGCCGTCGTAGCGGGTGTGGAAACGCACCTGCCCGCCAACCGTCGGCACGCCGAACGAGTTGCCATAGCCGCCGACGCCGGCGACCACGCCCGACACAAGGTGCCGCGTCTTCGGGTGTTCCGGTGCACCAAAGCTCAGCGCATTGAGGCAGGCGATCGGCCGCGCCCCCATCGTGAACACGTCACGCAAAATGCCGCCGACGCCGGTGGTCGCGCCCTGATAGGGCTCGATATAGCTCGGGTGGTTATGGCTCTCCATCTTGAAGACGACCGCCTGGCCGTCGCCGATATCGATGACGCCGGCGTTCTCGCCCGGCCCCTGGATCACCCATGGCGCCCTGGTCGGCAGCCCCCGCAGATGGATGCGCGAGGATTTGTACGAACAGTGCTCGTTCCACATCGCCGAGAAAATCCCCAGTTCAGTGAAGCTCGGCACCCGCCCAATCAGCTTGAGGATGCGCTCATACTCGTCGGGTTTCAGGCCATGGCTGGCGACGAGTTCGGGGGTGATCTGGGGCTCGTTCATGGGTCTCTTCTTAAGAAGATCGCGGGGGTGCGAAAAGGCCTTTTATGGCGCATTTCCGCCCTGTCCAGAGCTTTGCGGGGGAAGGTTATCGGGATCGGCGTTTGCACATCGTTCCCGGATCGGATTTAAGGGCTGAAACATCGATTTGAAGGGCCATTTTTAGTGAACGAACTCCCCCAAAACGCATTCCACCGCCGCCCCGACCTGCATGTCGAAACAGAGGGCGAATTCGCGGGCTGGCGGACCTGGACCCGCGACAGTTTCGAGACCCATAACGGGCCGTTCTGGCACCGGATGGACGAAAGCGGCCGCGTGCAATGCGCGTTCCGGGTCGAGAAGAAGCACCTCAACGGCATGCGCAACGTCCATGGCGGCTGTTTCATGTCGTTTGCCGATTACTGTCTGTTCGCGATCGCCTCCTCCGTGCTGGAGGGCCCAGGCGTCACGGTTTCGTTCGCCTGCGAGTTTCTCGACGCCGCGCGCGAAGGCGAACTGGTCGAATGCGAGGGTGAAATCACCCGCGCCGGCGGCTCGCTGATCTTCCTGCGCGGCGTGCTGAAGTCCGGCGAACGCTCGCTGTTCACATTCTCGGGCACCATCAAGCGGGTGAAGTGGAAGAATCCGGCGGGCACAGGCGCCGTTGCCACCTGACGCGCCACAGGCCCGCCGCGGCTGGCGCGACTATGCCTTGCTGCTCGCGCTGGCGTGCTGCTGGAGTTCGACCTATCCGCTGACCAAGATCGGCCTCGGCTCGATCCCGCCGATCACCTTCATCTCGGCGCGCTCGCTGATCGCTGCGGGCTTTCTGCTAGTGGTCTTGCGCGTGCGCGGCGTGCGGATGCCGGTGGACGCCAGGGCCTGGAAGCTGTTCGCCCAGCAGCAGACCATCAATTCGACGTTTCCGTTCCTGCTGATCACCTGGGCGCAGCAATATGTGCCGGCGGCAAATACGGTGGTGCTGGCCTCGACGACGCCGATCTTCGCCTTTCTCATCACCTGGGCCATTACGCGGCACGAGCCGGCCACGCTGCTCAAGCTGATCGGCGCAATTCTGGGGCTTATCGGAACGGCCGTGATCATTGGCCTCGACGCGCTCGCTACCCTTGATGCCAATATATTTGCCGAGATCGTCATCCTGATCGCCACCATCTCGTTTGCCTGCGCCACGATCTTCGGTCTGCGGCTGACCGACTACGACCCGATGGTGGTGGCCGCGGGCTCGCTGTTGTTCGGCGGCACGGTGCTGTTGCCGTTCGCGCTGATCGTCGACCATCCCTGGACCTTGCGGCCGACGGCCGAGGCACTGGTTGCCACGGCCGCGATGGGAATATTTTCGAGCGCATTCGGCCTGATACTGTTCTACATGTGCCTGACGCGGCTCGGCACGCTCACTACCAACGCGCAAGGTTATCTGCGCATCCCGATCGGCGTCGGCCTGTCGGTGCTGCTGCTCGGCGAATCCGTGCCGGCCAATCTCGCGCTCGGCCTCGTCCTTGTCATGGCCGGCGTCGCCGCGATGACCATTCCGGCCACGCAGTATCGAAACTGGCTTCGCCGGTTGCGCGCGAAGGATTGAAGGTTCCTTCCAATCTCCTGCGGAATGAACGGCGACCACAGCACTCGTGCAATTTGTAAACTATTGCCGGCGGAAATCTTCGACGGAACAGCAAAGAACTGTGAACGGCACGCGGGAACGCATGCGAGCGCATCGTGTTGCGCCGTTGCGCAGCAAGAAAAGGAGCAATCATGAAACTCGCAACATTGGGATTGGCAACGGCGCTGACATTCACGGGCACTTACGCGCTCGCGCAGACCAGTGGCGGCTCCGCCGGCGGAAGTTCGGCCACGGGCGGCCCTGCAACAAGCGGCACGACGACGGGATCTTCCACCACCGGAACGACTACCGGCAACGCGACGGGCGGCACCGCTGACACTGGCGTGACCAACAACGCCGGCAGCGCCGCGGCCGGCCGGAACAGTGGGCTGAACCCGTCGGGGAACACGCTTATCAATCCCTCGCCCAGCGGTTCGACCCTGGCGCCGGCAGCACCCGGCTCGACACCTGGCAGGTAAAGTATCTGGCAGGTAAGACAATCTGGCAGGCAATAAAAAGCCCCGCTTGGCGGGGCTTTTTCGTTCGCGCGGTCACCTTCATCACGTGATGACCGGTGCTACTTCTTCTCTTCCAGCAGCTTCCTGTATTTTCCGACGTCGCGCGTCACCAGTTGTCCCAGCACTTCGCTTGCGTGCTCGTTGGCGTCGGGCGCGACGGTGGAGAGATCGTGAAAGCGCTTCTTCACCGCCTCGCTCTCGACGGCGGCCTTGGCCGCGGCATTCAGTTTCGCGACGATCGCAGGCGGCGTGCCCTTCGGCGCGAACAGGCCGTTCCAGCCCTGCGCTTCGAAATCGGGAAGGCCGGCTTCCGAAGACGTTGGCAGATCGGGCAAGGTCGCAAGCCGTACTGTCGAGCCGACGACGATGCCCCGTACTAACTTGTCGTCGATGGCCTGCGACACCGAGGCAGCCGAATCGCAGACGCCGTCGATCTGTCCGCCGATCGCATCCGTCAGCGCCGGCGCCGCGCCGCGATAGCCAACCAGCGTCACCTCGATGCCGGCGGCCTGCGCAAAGGTCTTGCAGATCAGGAAATTCGATGAGCCAGCGCCGGCATGGCCGAGATTGACCTTGCCAGGATTTTTCTTCGCATAGGCGATGAAATCCTGCAGGTTCTTCGCCGGAAAATCCTTGCGCAGCGCGACGATGCCGAAGGTTTTTGCTACCACCGCGATCGGCACGAAGGATTCCGGCGTGAACGGCAGTTTTGGATAGATCGTATAGGTCGCCGCACTCGTGCCGGCATTGCCGATGGCGATGGTATAGCCGTCGGCTTCCGCGCGCGCCGCACGCGTCAGCGCGGTCGAACCGCCGGCGCCCGCGACATTCTCGATCACGATCGGCTGCCCGAGCGACTTGGTCATCTCCTCGGCGACCACGCGCGCGATCACGTCGGAAGTGCCGCCGGCCGCGAACGGCACGATCATGGTAATCGGACGCTTGGGATAGTCCTGCGCGTGGGCGGCAGCGGCGAAAGAAAAGGCCGCAGCAACGGCCACGCGCATCATCAAGCGCATCACAAGAGATTTCACGCCGCTTTTTCCAGATGTGCAGCGAGGCCCGCGAACAGGCCGCGGCCGTCGGTGCAGCCCATGATGTCTTCGACGTGGTTTTCCGGGTGCGGCATCATGCCGAGCACGTTGCCGCGCTCGTTGACGATGCCGGCGATCGAATCCGCGGCGCCGTTGATGTTGGATTCCTCGTCGACCACACCATCGGCGGAGCAATAGCGGTAGAGCACCCGCCCCTCGCCCTCCAGCCGCTTCACGGTCTCTTCGTCGGCTTCGTAATTGCCCTCACCATGCGCGATCGGCACGCGAATGATCTGGCCGGCATTGTAGCCGCGCGTGAACGGCGTATCCGAGCGTTCGACTCGCAGATGCACATCCTTGCAGATGAATTTCAGCCGCGCATTGCGCATCAAGACGCCGGGCAGCAAGCCCGCTTCGCACAGGATCTGGAAACCGTTGCAGACGCCGAGCACGAGACCGCCATCGGCCGCAAACTTACGCACCGCATCCATGACCGGCGCCCGGGCAGCAATGGCGCCGCAGCGCAGATAATCGCCATAGGAAAAGCCGCCGGGCACCACCACGAGATCGGTGCCCTTGGGCAGCGCGGTCTCGGCGTGCCAGACCATCGCGGCTTCGTTTCCCGAGGCCAGCT
This sequence comes from Bradyrhizobium sp. AZCC 1610, assembly GCF_036924515.1. Taxonomy (NCBI): domain Bacteria; kingdom Pseudomonadati; phylum Pseudomonadota; class Alphaproteobacteria; order Hyphomicrobiales; family Nitrobacteraceae; genus Bradyrhizobium; species Bradyrhizobium sp. AZCC 1610. The sequence goes on from NZ_JAZHRR010000001.1 coordinate 4,268,177, forward strand.
TGAGCGCACGCGCCATGTCGCGCTCGCGATTGATTCCGGGAAAGACGAGAACGGCTGATTTCATGGAAGGCGCGCCTAGAGCAGTTCGACCCGATAATTCTCGATCACCGTATTCGCCAGCAGCTTGTCGGCGGCATCCTTCAACGCCGCCTCCGCCTTGGCCTTGTCGGCGCCCGACAGTTCGATGTCGAACACCTTGCCTTGGCGGACGCTGGCAACGCCATCGACGCCGAGCGATTTCAGCGCGCCTTCGATGGCCTTGCCCTGCGGATCGAGAATGCCGGACTTCAACGTAACGGTAACGCGTGCCTTCACGAGACTTGCCCCTTAACTCAGCTCTTCACCAGCACCGGACCGGTACCGGCCGGGCGCTCATTCTCCATCAGAATGCCCAGCCGCTTTGCCACCTCGGTATAGGCTTCCAGCAGGCCACCGAGGTCGCGGCGGAAACGATCCTTGTCGAGCTTCTCGTTCGACTTGATGTCCCACAGCCGGCACGAGTCAGGCGAGATCTCGTCGGCGACGATGATCCGCATCATCTCGTTCTCAAAGAGGCGTCCGCATTCCATCTTGAAATCGACCAGACGGATGCCGATGCCCAGGAACAGCCCGGTGAGGAAGTCGTTGACGCGGATGGCTAGCGCCATGATGTCGTCGATTTCCTGCGGCGTCGCCCAGCCGAACGCGGTGATGTGCTCTTCCGACACCATGGGGTCGTTGAGCTGGTCGTTCTTGTAATAGAACTCGATGATCGAGCGCGGCAGCTGCGTGCCCTCCTCGATGCCGAGGCGCTGCGACAGCGATCCCGCCGCGACGTTCCGCACCACCACTTCCAGCGGCACGATCTCGACCTCGCGAATCAACTGCTCGCGCATGTTGAGGCGGCGGATGAAATGGGTCGGCACCCCGATATCGTTGAGGTGCTGAAACAGGTACTCCGAAATCCGGTTGTTGAGGACGCCCTTGCCCTCGATCACCTGGTGTTTCTTGGCATTGAACGCGGTCGCATCATCCTTGAAGTGCTGGATCAGGGTTCCCGGCTCCGGACCTTCATACAGGACCTTGGCCTTGCCTTCATAAATACGGCGTCGACGGCTCATTGGGATGTACCGTGTTTTGTTGAAATCCATGAAATTGGTGTGCTCCGGATGACAAGGGTTTGCGACCACGACGGAGCTGCCGTGAAGGCCAGATCCCGAACATACGACCGGAAACAGAACAAGAACCTCGCCTGATGGCAACCTATCCGATTGGCCCATCCAGCACAATCGACCCGGCCCAATTGGGGCCAACTTATCCCGGTTGCCTGCGGCCTAACGGCCCGTTGTTTTACCGATTCGCCCCCTCTATCTAGGTAGGCGATCGGGCCGCGACAACACGGCCTTGTTTACCATTGCGGGGATTGGAACCGAAGAATGAGCACTTTTGACAAGCGCGAGGAAGGTTTTGAGAAGAAGTTCGCCCTCGACGAGGAGCAGAAGTTCAAGGCTGAGGTGCGCCGCAATAAGCTGCTCGGTCTTTGGGCAGCGGAAAAGCTCGGCCTGTCGGGCGATGCCGCCAATGCCTACGCCAAGGAAGTGGTTTCGGCCGATTTCGAGGAAGCCGGCGATCAGGACGTCCAGAACAAGGTCGTGAAGGACCTCGCCGCCAAGGGCGTCGCCGTCACCGCCGCCGAGGTGCGCGTCAAGATGGACGAGTTGATAGCGCTGGCGGCCGCCCAGGTGAAGGCGGGGACGTAGGCAGCGAATAGGGAGTAGCGAATGGCGAACAGATCCATTCGCTACTCGCTGTCAGCCATTCGCGCCTTTTTATACTCTCCACGAACGATCTCCAGCAATCGCCGCGCCGCCGCGCTGAGAAAGCCGCCGCGGCGCGTTACTGTTACCACATCGTGGCTCGCCTTGAGATCGCGGACGGCGATGGTCGAAATCGTGCCGTGTCGCAGTTCCTCAGCGGCGTTGCTCTCCGAAAGCAACGCCACGCCGAGGCCTGCTTCGACCAGGCGCTTCTGCGCGGTCAGGCTGTCGACCGGCGTCCAGTCGACTTCACCCAGGCCATGGGTCTGAAATAGCGCAAAGACGTGTGCGGCCGTGATCTCGCGCCGTCCCGGCACGACAGGGAATGCGATCCAGCGCTCGCCGCGCAGTTCTGCAAGTTTTGCGACACGGCGCCCTGCGCGCGGATGATCCAGAGCACACACCACCTGCAAACGTTCGGACAACAGCAATTCGCAGTCGAGATCGCGCGAACGGTCGGCATCATAACGCAGGCCGATGGTCACTTCGCCGCGCCGGACCATATCGCTGACTTCCGCGCTCGTCGCCGTCCGCAGGGTCAATTCGACCTCCGGGTGCTCGGCCGCAAAGCGCTTTAGAATCTCGGACAGCCGCCCGCCGGCGAGCGTGCCGACCACCGCGAGCGCAATCGGCCCTGAATTCGGCCGCGCCAGCGCGCGAACCGCATTCTCGGCATCCTGGGCGGCGGCGACCGCGCGCTCGGCATACGGCACCATCACCCGCCCGGCATCGCTCAGCATCGTGCGCCCCGCGATCCGCTCGAACAGCGGCACGCCGAGCTCCTGCTCCAGAAGCGCAATGCGCCGCGAGATCGCCGGCTGCGAACGGTGCAGCGCCTTCGCCGCATTCGAAATGCCGCCGCGGCGATGAACGGTCAGGAACGTGAGAAGCGCATCGCTGTCCATGTTTCATCCATGCAAAAAGCTGATGATGCATAGAGAAATAACAAATTTGGTTGATGGGCGATAGCCCGCTAGCTTCGCCGCCAACCAGAACCGGCCAACCAACGAAGCGGAGATTGCCGATGCGAACCCAGATGGAAAAAGCCGAAGCGTTCCGCGCGCTGCATGCGCGCCCCGGCGCCTTCATCATTCCCAATCCCTGGGACGCCGGCACGGCAAAGCTGCTCGCCGCGATGGGGTTCGAGGCGCTTGCGACCACGAGCCTCGGCCTTGCCAATACGCTCGGCAGCGCCACCGTCAGCCTCGATGCCATCATCGCGAACTGCCGGATGATCGCTGATGCCACCGACCTCCCCGTCAACGCCGACCTGGAGAATTGCGGCGCGGACGATCCGAAGACCGCCGCGAAGGCGATCGGGCGCGCGGCCGAAGCAGGCTGCGTCGGCGGCTCGATCGAGGATTTTTCCGGCGATCCGCGCCAGCCGATCTACGATTTCCAACTCGCGGTCGAGCGCGTGCAGGCGGCGGTCGAGGCTGCGCGCGCACTCCCCTTCCCGTTCACGCTGACGGCGCGCGCCGAAAATTTCCTGCATGGCCGCATCGATCTGGACGATACGATCAAGCGGCTGCAGGCGTTCGAGGCTGTTGGTGCCGACGTATTGTATTCGCCCGGCGTCCACGACATCGACACCATCCGCACGGTGGTGTCGTCGGTCGGCAAGCCCTTCAACCTGGTGATGGGATTTGCCGATCCGACGCTGACGGTCGATCAGCTCTCGGCCGCCGGCGTCAAGCGCATCAGCGTCGGCGGCGCGATGGCGCGCTATGCGCTGGCCGCGTTCTTAAAGAGCGCCCGCGAGATGAAGGATCACGGCGCGTTCACCTATGTGCGCGAGATGGCGCCGATCAAGGAAGTGCGGGCGGCGTTCGCAGTGGGCGAATAGCGAGTAGCGAATGGCGAGCAGCAGATCTCCATTCGCTATTCGCCACTCACCATTCGCGTCCCTCACCCCTCCTTGAACCCGTATTCCGACACGTTGCCGCTGGCGCCGTAATATTTGTATGGCAGGAATTTTCCGGACATCGTGATCTTGACACGGTCGCCCTTGGGATTGGGCAGGCGTTCCATCACCATGTCGAAGTCGATCGCCGACATGATGCCGTCGCCATATTCCTCCTCGATCAGCGCCTTCCACGCCGGACCGTTGACCATCACCAGTTCGTAGAAGCGGTAGATCAAGGGATCGGTCGGCGGCATCGGCGTTCCGGTGCCGCGCATCGGAACTTCGTTGAGCATGGCGATTTCGGATTTGGACAGTCCGAATAGTTCGCCGGCATTGGCGGCCTGCGGTTTTGTCAATTTCATCTGGCCGAGAATGGCGCCTGTTATCAGCACCTCCGAATAGCCGCCGATCTTTTCGCAGATATGTTTCCAGCTCCAGCCCTTCTCGCGCTTGATGTCGAGCAGCTTTTCGGTGAGGTCTTCGCGTTTCATGAATGGTCTCCTCTATTTGTCATGCCCGGCCTTGTGCCGGGCATCCACGTACTTGTTTCGCGCACCTAGGAAGACGTGGATGGCCGGGCCAAGCCCGGCCATGACGCCTGTATTGTATCCTCTGTTTCCGACGCGATGATGAGTTCGGGTTTACCCGGCCGCACCACTGGCACGTTGCGGGGATCGTGATTGGTCACATCAGACGCAAATGTCTTGCTGCGGCTGACCAGGAAATCGACGATGTGATTGCGCAGCGCGTAGTAATAGGGATGGCGGTGCAGGTCGATGCGGCCGCGGTCCTTCGGCAACGGATTTTCCACGATCTCGGCCAGCACGGCGCCCGGGCCGTTGGTCATCAGAAAAATCTTGTCGGCGAGATAGATTGCTTCATCGACGTCATGGGTGATCATGAACGCAGTCTGCCCGGTCTCCAGACAGATGCGGCGCACCTCGTCCTGCAACGTGCCGCGCGTCAACGCATCGAGCGCCGAGAACGGCTCGTCCATCAGCATGATTTTCGGCGTGATAGAGAGCGCACGCGCAATGCCGACGCGCTGCTTCATGCCGCCGGACAGTTCGGACGGGCGCTTGTGCTCGGAGCCGGTCAGCCCGACCAGGTCGATGAAGGTCTGCGCGTGCGCCTTCACCTTGGCGCGATCCCATTTGCGCCATTTCGAGGTCACGGCGTAGGCGACGTTGCCGAGCACGGTGCGCCAGGGCAGCAGCGCGTGGCTCTGGAAGATCACGGCGCGGTCGAGGCTGGTGCCCTCGATCGCCTGCCCGTCGACGATGACGGCGCCTTCGCTCGGCTGGTCGAGGCCGGCCAGAATATTCAGCACCGTGGTCTTGCCGCAGCCGGAGTGACCGATCACGCAACCGAACTCGCCGCGGTTCATCGACAGCCACAGATTCTCGAACACCGTGGTCTCTTTGCCATCCGCTCCGGGATAGCGCCGTGCAATCGCTTCGATGGAAATGAATTTGTCGGTCATGGCGCTATTCCGGGAACGTGACCATGCGCGTGAACCGCGCCAGGATCTGGTCGAGCAGCATGCCGACGACACCGATAAGGAGGATGGCGATGATGACGTTGGTGATCGAAAGGTTGTTCCACTCGTTCCAGACGAAGTAGCCGATGCCGGTGCCGCCGACCAGCATCTCGGCCGCGACGATGACGAGCCAGGCGATGCCGATCGAAATCCGCATGCCGGTGAGAATCGTCGGCGCGGCCGCCGGCAGGATCACCGTGAAGGCGCGCCTGACGGTGCCGACCTCCAGCGTGCGCGCGACGTTGATCCATTCCTTGCGCACGGCGGCTACCCCGAACGCGGTGTTGAGCAGCATCGGCCACACCGAGCAGATGAAAATCACGAAGATCGCCGAGATGCTCGAGTCCTTGATGGTGTAGAGCGCGAGCGGCATCCAGGCGAGCGGCGAAATCGGCTTCAGCACCTGGATGAAGGGATCCAGCGCCTTGCTGATCAGGGGCGACATACCGATCAGGAAGCCGAGCGGAATAGCGACAATGACGGCAAGAAAATAGCCGAGGCCGACGCGCGCGATGGAATAGCCGAGCTGGATGCCGAGCCCCTTGTCGTTTGGCCCGTTGTCGTAGAACGGTTGCCTGAGGTGCTCCCACAATTTCGCGCCGACATCGAGTGGGCCCGGCATCGCCGACTTACCGGCGGTCGCGGTCAGTCCCATCAGCTTGGCGTATTCCGGCGTCATGTTGGCGACAGCGCCCGTTCCGCGCGTGGCAAGATGCCAGATGCCGAGGAAGGCCGCGAGCAGCACAATCGAGACGACGGCTGCGCGGAAGCGAAGGGAGAAGTTCATGGCTGCGATATCCGTGTCCCGGGCGCGGTGCAGCACGAAGCGAAGCGAAGTGGTGCTCCGCAGAACCGGGACCCACCGCCTGCAAGGTCCCGGCTCAGCAATGCACCGCTACGCACTCCGTGCTGCGCGCTGCATTGCGTCCGGGACACGAGAGCATCGCCTATCACGACGCCTTCCTGATCTTGAAGCTTGCGAGATATTCCTCAGGTCTTGCCGGGTCGAACGTCTTGCCCATCACCGAAAAACTCTTGGTGGTGGTGGTCGGTGGCGTCAGCCCGGCCTCCTTCATCAGGCGCGTGGCGTCGGTCGCGAGATAGACCTGCGAAGCGATGCCGGCATAGTCGATGTCGCCCTTGATCTGCCCCCAGCGCTTCATCTGGGTCATGATCCAGACGGCAAAGGATTGCCACGGGAACGGATCGAAATCGACGCGGTTCGGCTGCGTGACGATATTGCCGAGACCGTCGGCGAAAGTGCCGGTCAGGATCTGCTCCAGCACGATCTGCGGCTGGTTGAGATAATTCGCCGGCGCGATCGCGGCCGCAATCTGCTTGCGGTTCTCCGCCTTGTGCGCGAACGCGGTCGCCTCGATGATCGATTTCAGCAGCGCGCCATAGGTGTTCGGCATCGCCGTGATGAATTCCTTCGAGGCGGCGAAGGCGCAGCACGGATGGCCCTCCCAGATATCCTTGGTCAGGATGTGAATGAAGCCGGCGCCGTCGAACACCGCGCGCTGATTCATCGGATCGGGCCCGAGGAAGCCGTCGATATTGTCGGCGCGCAGATTGGCGACCATTTCCGGCGGCGGCACCGCGCGGATCTGCACGTCGGTATCGGGATCGATGCCGTGCTCGGCGAGATAGTAGCGCAGCAGGTAATTGTGCATCGAATAGTCGAACGGCACCGCGAATTTGAAACCCTTCCAGTCCTTCGGATTGCGCTTGTCCTTGTGCTTGACCGAAAGCGTGATCGCCTGGCCGTTGATGTTTTCGACCGCCGGCATGGTGTAGGGAATCGGATTGGAGCCGGCGCCCATGGTGATGGCGAGCGGCATCGGCGACAGCATGTGCGCCGCGTCGTATTCCTTGTTGATGGTCTTGTCGCGAATGACCGCCCAGCCCGCGGTCTTGATGACTTCGACGTTCAGGCCGTTCTTGGAGTAGAACCCCATTGGCGCCGCCATGATGATCGGCGTGGCGCAGGTGATCGGGATGAAGCCGACCTTGAGGTCTTTCTTCTCGAGCGGCCCGCCAGCTGCGAAAACTTCGGTCGCGGTCTTGAGCGGGAAGAACTGCGATACGGCCGCCACGGCGGTTGCCGCACCCACCGATTTCAGAAACGCGCGCCGCGCGACGTCCCTCGGAAACATCGCGCGCATCACGGCGGAGGCGACCACGCCTTCGTAGCGCTTTTGCTCGCTCTCGATGGCGGACTGGGTCTGAAGCTGGGCGGCCTGATGCTCGGCTTCGCTGAGATGCCGGCCACAACTGCAGCCACCGGCATGAAGACGGCGGTTGGGATCGAATGGGTTGTCGAAGGTAGACATCAGCCCTCCTGCGCGACGTTGCACCCTAATTAAGCAAGGCACATGCCAGCCCCGCATTTGGGCGACGGCGCTGATATCGCAGGAATTTCGCCCCGATTGGCGGCTACGAAAATTCGTGATACACGAAAATTCGTAGTTCGATTACGAATTTTCGGAGTATTGGCCAGATGGATCTTGCCCTCGGTTCAACCACCTCGCCGCAGGATGTCGAACTGCGCACCGCCGCGTTCGAGTTCGCGATCGAGCCCGCGCTACTGCTCGATCCCCATGCCGACCAGATCCTCGACGCCAATCCGGCGGCCTGCACCCTGCTCGGCTATGACCGCGCCCTGCTGCGCCAGACCAAGGCCAGCACGCTGCATGCCGGACAATTGCCTGTTCTGATCGTGTTCACGCAAGCCGTGCTCGACAAGGGCGCATACTGGACCAACGCGCTCACCCCGCGCCACGCGACCGGGCAAAGCCTGCGCCTGGAATATGCCGGCTCACTCGTGCCCGGCGACGGCCGCTCGCTGGTGCTGCTCACCATGAGCGACCTCGATGCGCGCCGCCGCCGCTATGTCGATGCCGCGGCCGAAGACCACATGCGCGGCGGGATCGCGACCTGGCAACGGGTCGAGCGGGTGTTCCAGGATATAGAACGCGAAAACCAGTTGATCCTGCGCGCCGCCGGCGAGGGCATTTACGGCGTCAACGCCGAGGGCAAAACCACCTTCGTCAATCCGGCCGCCGAACGCATGCTGGGCTGGGGCGCGGAAGAACTGGTCGGCAAGGAAATCCACCCGATCGTTCATCACACCCATCATGACGGGCGGCACTATCCCGATCACGACTGCCCGATCTACGCGGCGTTTCGCGACGGCGCCGTGCACCAGGTCGAGGGCGAAGTGTTCTGGCGCAAGGACGGCACGCCGGTCTGGGTCGAATATACCTCGACGCCGATCCGCGACCGCGGCGTCGTCGTTGGTGCTGTCATCGTGTTCCGCGACGTCAGCCAAAGGCGCGAGGCTGACGAGAAGCTGCATGCGGCGCTCGCCGAGGTGGACCGGCTGCGCGAGCGACTGGAGCTGGAAAACGCCTATCTCCAGGAAGAAATCCGCATCGAGACCAATCCGCGCGGCATCATCGGCCAGAGCGAGGCGATCCAGAAGACGCTGCGCCAGGTCAAGCTGGTGGCGCCGACGTCGGCGGCCGTGATGATCACGGGCGAATCCGGCACCGGCAAGGAATTGATCGCCCGCGCGATCCACGAGGCGAGCAGCCGCCGCGACCGGCCGCTGATCCGGGTCAACTGTGCGGCGATCCCGCGCGAATTGTTCGAGAGCGAGTTCTTCGGCCACGTCCGCGGCGCCTTCACCGGCGCGATGCGCGACCGCATCGGCCGGTTCGAACTCGCCGACGGCGGCACGCTGTTTCTCGACGAGGTCGGCGAAATTCCGCTGGAGCTGCAAGGCAAGCTGTTGCGGGTGCTGCAGGAGGGCAATTTCGAACGCGTCGGCGAAGAGCGCACCCGCGCCGTCGATGTGCGCCTGATCGCCGCCACCAACCGCGACCTCAAGCAGGAAGTGCAGCGTGGCCGGTTTCGCGAGGACCTCTACTTCCGGCTCAACGTGTTTCCGGTGGAGTCGGTGCCGCTGCGCGAGCGGCGCGAAGACATTCCGCTGCTGGCGCAGCATTTTTTGACGCGCGAGAGCAAGGCGCTGAAATCCGATCTGCGCTTGTCGGAAGGCGATGCGCGTAGGCTTTCGCGCTACGACTGGCCCGGCAACGTCCGCGAACTGCAGAACGTGATCGAGCGCGCGGCGATCCTCGCGCAGAACGGCCGGCTGCGCATCGACCTGCCGGATGCCGCAGGCGCCTCTCCGTCCACCGGCTCGGCGCACTTAAAGCTCGAGGCCGGGAGCGCCGTCATGACATCAGCGGAAATGCGCGCGCACGAACGCGCCAACATTCTCGCCGCACTTCGGGCCTGCTCCGGCAAGGTGTTCGGCCCCGGCGGCGCCGCCGAGATGCTCGACATCAAGCCGACCACGCTGGCATCGCGCATCAAGGCGCTGGGGATTTCCAATGCGCGTGGCCTGACCGGCTAATTAAATTAGGGCGTGTACTCATAAACGTCGGCTTCCCAGAGGGATAAGTGGAAATTTTCTGCTCAATCGGTGCATTACATTACCGGTTGCGGCCCTTACATGGCCAATCTCGACCATGCACACGGCCAAGACCGAAAGCGTTCGCCAGCCACAACGGGACCGTTTCCTCTTGAGGCCCATAGCGTATTACCGGCACTACGGGCCCGCCGCATGGATCGACCCGGTCGTCCTCAGGGCGATAACGATATCGTGGAACAATATAGTAATCCCAGTAAGGAGTTGTCCTTACCACGGGCACCCTGATGATAGGCCTTTCCCGTGGTTCACGAACGACATTGGCCTGCGCATGCGCTGCGGTACTAAACGTGCTCAGGCTACACAGGACTAGGGCCGCTCCAAAAGCTACGATTACTATCCTCATGCCTTGGCCTCCTTGCCACACACAGCTAGGCCCAACTCGGACATCCGGCGACGTTCGACTTCGTGCCGCTGTTGAGGGTATATTAAAGTAAAGCGGACCTGACTCAATTACGAGTATATGCCCTAATAGCGGCGGCCGCCGACGGCGAACGGCGAGGCGCCGGGCAGCGAGTTGAACTCGCTGTCGATCCGGCCCGACTGCTGGACGTAGCCGACCCCGAGCGACAGGCTGAGATTCGACGTCGCCTGGAATTCGACGCCGGCATTCACGCTGGAGATCGGCAGCGTGCCGGACTTGGAGTCGAACGGCGCGAACGGGCCGCCGATGCCGGTATTGTATTTCAGCGTGTCGAATCCGGCATAGAAGGTGACGGGCAAGCCGCTGTTCTTCAAGCTGTAGCCGAACTGCACGCCTTCGCTATAGAGCGAACCGAAACTGCCGAACGCACTCTGGCTGATCCCGCTGAGGCCCATGCTGCTGCGCTGGCTGCCGACAAAAAAGCCGTTCGAAAAATTGTACCGCGCATAGGAAGAGCCGTTTCCGACGTCGCGGAAGTCGAAGCTCGGAAAGCTCCCGTACGCGTTCGGGCTCTCGCCCGCATCTCCGCTGAAGCCCATCGGCCAGCCCGGGATCCAGTAATTCACCGGTGAGGCCTGGGCGTTGGCCGTGCGTGCGCCCAGGCACAGCATCGCTGCGACCAATGCGAGACCAAATCTGCGTGAGAACATCGACATCCGCGCGACCACCACCTGTGCCGCAATTATACCCACGGATATCGGGAACGCCAGAGCGTTGCCATGGCGCGGTTCCACCCATTGGCGATGTTGCGTCGATATCGCAGGCCGCGAGGTTGCAACCTGATCGGTCGAATCAGGCCGCAACCATCAGACGCATTGCTTACGCCGCCTTGGTGGTGAGCTTGGCCTCCGTCGGCAGGCCCTCCTCGATCGGCAACGACGGATCGCGCGACCATTCGTTCCAGGAGCCGAAATACATCCGGACATCCTTCACGCCGGCGTTCTTCAATGCGAGGAAGGTGTTCGAGGCACGCGCGCCCTTGAAGCAGTAGAGATAGACCGGCGTGCTCTGGGTTATGCCGACGGTGGCGCATTCCGCCAGGATTTCGTTCTTCGACTTGAAGCGCGGCCCTTCCGCAGTTGGCTTCATCATGCGGTACCATTCGAGCCAGACGGCGCCGGGGATGCGTCCCTTGCGCGGGCAGAAGTCTTTCCCATAAGGCGAAGAGCTCTCGCCGATCCACTCATCGATATCGCGGACGTCGAGCAAGGCGATACCGGCCTTGCCGACGGCGGCGAGCATGGTCTTGGCGTCGATCAGGATGTCGCCGGCTTCGGGCAGAACCGAGAACGACGCCTTCACCGGCGACGGCACGTCCGTAGTCACCGGCAGGCCGGCCGCCACCCAGGCATCGTAGCCGCCATGCAGCACCTTGATCTTGGGATAGCCGAGCATGGTGAGCAGGTAATAGCCTCGGCAGGACTGGCCGAAGCCGGAATTCATCGACTGTTCGTAGATGACCGCGGTCTCTTTACCCGAAAGCCCGGCGGCGCCGAACGCGTCGGCGAATTTCGTCTTCAGCTCCTGCATGCCTTCCGGCGTCGAGGTCGCGAGGTAAGTGAAGATTTCATGGACATTGACGGCGCCTGCGAGATGCCCCGCGCCGTAAGCCTCGGGATTGCGGGTGTCGATGATGACACACGGCTCTTGCTTGAGGAATTCCGCGAGTTCGCCGGCAGTAATCAGAACGTCCGTCATGGCAGGCCTCTCCTGTTATGGTTGCTGGTTGGGGTCGATCGGAAATCCCTTTAGTGCTCGTCGCCGGCCAGCATCTTGCGAAGCTGCTTGGTGGCGGGCGTGACGATGGCAACGAAATAGGCTTCGCGAAGCCTCCGCTGCGCGCGGTGGCTCTTCAGGTAGCCCCGCGCGCCGCAATGGAGCATTGCCGCATGCGCGGCCGCGACGCTGGCATCGCCGGCGCGCAGGCGAAGCGCCACCACGCGCCGCCAGTAGCTGTCGTCGGCGCTGTAGGGGTCGCGCGCGAGCGCCATGGCCTCCTTCTCGAACTCGGCATGGAGTTCGCGGAACTGAACCGGTTGCTGCGGCAGGTAGCGGTTGACGTGGCCGAGCGGCGCCTCGACCTCGTCCATGATCTGGATGCAATCCTTGATGAGACCCAGCGCCATGCCGACCTGCAGCAGGATGAACCCTGCGCGGATCTTCTTGACGAACGGCCCCGCCGGCTCGGCCAGGATCAATTCGTCCGGCACGAAGACATCGCGGAACTGCACGCCATAGGTGCCGGTGCCGTCCATCGCCAGGAACGGCTTGCACGGCTGCAGCGTGATCGCGGGATTGGAGCAGTCGGCGAGGAACATCACGATGCCGCCATGCTCGTCCTCGCGCTCGAAGATGGTGCCGAAGAAATGATCGGCGCCGAGGTTCGACACCCAGGGCAGCGCGCCGCGCACGACGTAACCGCCTTCCACCTTGCGGCCTTTCAGCTTGAGCTTCTCGATGCCGAAAAAACTCTTCATCGGGTTGGACAGCCCGGTGCCGCCGAGGATCTCGCCGCTGGCGAACTTGCCAGCAAACTTGGCGACGAGCTTTGGATTGCCCGAATTCGAGGCGTACCAGACCAGCGTGTTCTGGCACCACGCCATGAAGGCGGTGGCGCCGCAGACTTCGCCTAGCGCTGCGATCGATTGAATGGCGCAGCGCAAATCGGCCGCGCCATTCATCGGTTGATGGCTGCCCCACGCACCGGCATCGCCAAGGCGCTTGAGCAGCGCATCGGGATAGACCGTGCCTTCATCGATGGCGCTCGCCAGGGGTGCGAGGTCTTTGCGCGCGATTATCCCGACCTGATCGGCGATCGATGCCGATGGGAGATCGTCTACCGCGAGCCGGGATACCGCCAATGAACCCATGAAACCCTCCGCACCCAAGACTGTTCGCACTCAAAGGCTTGTCGTGGCTGTTTAAGCGTTGACTTCGAGATTGACCGGGCGAGTGAAGGTGTTGGCGACCGGCGACCACTTCTTGACATGCGCCACCAGCGCATCGATCTCGCTCTTCGGAACGCCCTCGCATTCCATGTCGACCTTGACGCGGACATCGGTGAAACCGACCGGTTTCTCGCTGACGTCGCCGGTGCCCCACACCGCCGTGATGTTGAGATCGCCTTCCAGTTCGAGTTCGAGCTTGTTGACGATCCAGCCGCGGTGAACGGCGTTGGCGTGCAGGCCGACCGCAAGGCACGAGCCCAGCGCGGCCAATGACGCCTCCGACGGATTGGGCGCGGTGTCGTCGCCGAGCAGGCCCGGCGGTTCGTCGACGATGTAGGGCGCGAGGTTGCGGATGTAGTTGGCGTGGCGGAACTTGCCCTCCGCCACCGTCTTGCACTTCAAGGTCTTGATGACCTTCGGATTGGCCTTGCCGTTGGCGATGAGCTGCTCGAGCCCATTTTTGTCGATCGGCGCCAGGCAGCCTGTGAGCACCGTTTTTTGAGCGACCGCGGTCATCATTTCTCTCCCTAGTAGGATACTGAACGTTCTGTTTCCTGCATTAAGCGTGCCAGGAGCAGCCAAAATCAAAAGCCGAACGTCTCTCGCCGCTTAGCTGTGCCTGCCCGGAAATTGGTCAGCGCGGGGCTGCTCACGCGCGATGCAGTTGCCGCGTGCTTGCGATTACTTTCGACGCAAAGATGCGGCTTGATGATTGCGCCGCGGTTCGATTAACTGGCGCGCATGGGCAAATCGGTTTCAAAGAGGAAAACTGTCGCGGCAGGCTATGAAGAATCCGCACGCGGACGCCTGCTCAGCGCTGCGACGCATCTGTTCTGCAAGAACGGTATCAACGCCACCGGGATCGATGCGATCATCGACGAGGCCGGCACCGCCAAGACCACGCTCTACAAATTGTTCGGCTCCAAGACCAACCTCGTCAACGCCGTGCTGGAAAGCGAAGGCAAGGCGTGGCGCGAATGGTTCATCGGCGCGATGGAAGATGGCGGCGGTGACGCGCAGGCGAAGCTTAAGCGGATTTTTCCGGCGCTGAAGCGCTGGTTCGCAGAGGAGCGTTTCTACGGCTGTCCCTTCATCAACGCGGTCGCCGAGCACGACAAGGACGCCAAGCAGTTCCGCAACATCGCGCTGCGCCACAAGAAGGTCGTGCTGGCGCATATCGAAAAGCTCGCCGCTGAAATGGGCGCGACCGAGCCGCGAATACTCGCCCATCAGCTAGCGCTGCTGATCGACGGCGCCATCGTCGCCGCCATGGTCTCGCGCGACCCGGGCGTCGCCGACACCGCAGGCCTCGTCGCGGGCAATCTGTTCGGGCCGTCCAGAATGAAGAAGCCGAAGCGTAGCCCTGCAGAACTTGTCGCCGTCTGAGGCACCGGCGATGACGAGCTAGAGGGACGCGGAAGCCGTGGCGGTCAGGCCGCGCGCGAGGACAACTGCGCCAGCCACAATCAGGCCCACGCCCGCGGCGCGGCTGAGCCATTGGCTGCGCGGCAGCAGCCTCTCGAAGGCGACATAGATCGCGACGGCTGCGACCCAGGCCAGGTTCATGACACCGCTGACGAAAAGCAGCGCCATCAGGAACCAGCAACAGCCGACGCAATAAGCGCCGTGCCGGAATCCCATGCGCAGCGCGCCCATGGTGCCGCGTTGCCAGTAGCTCGAGAGGAACAGCAACGGGCTCTGGCAGTATCGAAGGCAGGCGCGCTTGATCGGCGTCAACTGATAGAGCCCGGCCGCAAGCAGGATGATCCCGGCGAGCACGCTGCTGGTGCTCGCCATCATGCCGGACAGCAGCCCGGCCTGATCAAGTCCCCACTGCAGCGAGACCGCGATGAGGCTGAAGCCTGCCCAGATCACGAGATAGCCGGCCAGAAACAGCCAGCTTGCGATGACGGGACTGTCCGCAGTCGCCTGCTTGCGCTTGATGGCGGCGAACAGTAGGACCATGGGGGCTGCGCTGGGCACCATCATCGCGACCATCATCACCCACCACATCGCGAACATGAGCCATGCCTGGGCCAACGACCACGGCTCCGGGTCCATCGGCATGTCGGCCATGCTCATGTCGATGCCGGCGCCGGCAAGCAGATAGGACCAGGAGAATGCGACCACCGTGGCTATTCCGATTGCCACGATCAGGCGATCGTACCGCAGGGTCTGCTCGAGCGCCGAGGTCCTCATCATGAATCCACCCCGCTGCTGGAGCGGCACGTAGAGTTGGATTCGGGTGCGGCGCTAGGCCGCGACGCCCTCCGGCGTCTGGACGACGTTGGCGAGCGAACTATGCGTGCCCTTGGTTTCGAATTTTATGGCACCGGTCGAGCGGATGTTGGCCGAAGCGACCTCGGCCGCCAGGTGCTCGAATCCTTCGGGCATCACCACCTGAATGCGGTGCGGCGCTCCGGTCACCGGATTCTTGATCGGCTCGACCTCGGTCTCGAGCACGCCCTTGGCCACGACACGCGCGACGCGTCCATTCTTGTCGAACGAGAACTCGATGGGCGCGAACAGCGGTTCGTGCATTTTGGTGACGATCAGGCTGAAGATGTGGAACAGCGTGCCTTCGGCGGAGAACTTGCCCGACATGATGTTGAACAGCGCTTCGCGCTGTTCCGCCGTCGCGCGCTCGTCGATGATCGGCTGCAGCTGGCCATTGCCCTCGTGCAGCGCGCCGGGAAAATCAACGGTGGCTGCGAAGACCAGGCCGTCGAGTTTGGTTTTCTCGAAATGTCCCTTGGTGATCCGCATGCCGACCAGGCCCTTGCAATAGCCCTCGGTCGGCAGGGCGTTGAAATCGCACGGACAGCCAAACGCGCAATTGCAGTTCTTGATCCATTCGCCTTCGAGACGCCAGTCAGATGTAGCCATCGCACACCTCCCGTTGCGTATTCGATTGGACAGCAGCCGCCTGAAATGCTCCTCAGAGGCGAGCTTACCCCGTTTGTGTCCTCAGGGACAGGGAGCGGGCTGCCCTAACCACGTTCACGCAGGCTCGCTTCCAGCCGCGTCAGTTCCGCTTCCAGATCCGCCTCCACATCGGCGACCCGCATCTCGATCACGCGGTAATCGCGCGCCTCTAGCCACGTCGTCCGGTTGGCACGGTCGGCGACAATGGCCTCCGACTCGTTCGGATTGACCAGCTCGATCGCCAGCCGGTGGACGAAGGAGACGAAATCCGGAATGTGGCGCCCCACCGGCGTCTGGCGCTTGAACTGGCCGGCAAAACGCCGATCGCGGGTCAGCGCCTGCCACAGGACGCGCTCGGCGTCGGTCGGGTTCCGCCGCAGCAGCCGGGCGAGCCCGCGCACGGTAGAGCTGTCGCCGGGCACCGCCGGGCCCTGCCCGTGCTCGGCCAGCAAAGCGCGCAGCCTTGTGGCCTGCTCGCCGTCCAGCACGCCCCCTTTGGCCGGACCCTTGCGGCCTTCGGCGATCGCCATCACCACCCCATGCAGGGTGTGCATGTCCTGCTTGGTCGGGTCCATCCGGGTGAAGATGTTGCGCAGGTTCACCAGCATGGTCTCCCGCTTCTCGCGCGGGCGGAGGAATTCGACCTTGTCGAGTTCCCGGACCAGATTGTCGAAGAAGGCCTGCATCTGGTGCTGCGAGGCCGGCTCGGAACGTTCGGGCATCGCGAACGGCAAGGCGCCGCCGGTCGACAGCTTGAACCACTCATAGCCGATCAACAGCACCGCCTGCGCCAGATTGAGCGAGGCGAAGCCGGGATTGACCGGGAAGGTGATGATCCGGTTGGCGAGCGCCACCTCCTCGTTCTGGAGGCCGTAGCGCTCCCGGCCGAACAGGATGCCGGCCCCGCCACCGCCGCCGACATGGGCCACGATCTCGGCCGCCGCTTCCATCGGGGCGACCACCGGCTTGGCCTGGTCATGGGCGCGGGCGGTGGTGGCAAACAGCAAGGTCAGGTCGGCGACCGCCTGCTCGACCGTGTCGAACAGTTGCGCCTGCTCCAGAATCTGGTCGGCGCCGGCGGCCGCCCGCTGCGCCGCGATGTTCGGCCAGCCGTCGCGCGGATTGACGATCCGCAGACGCGAAAGCGCGAAGTTGCCCATCGCCCGCGCCGCCATGCCGATATTCTCGCCGAGCTGCGGCTCGACAAGGATCACAACAGGTCCAGCTAAGTCCCAACCAGACTTGGTTTTATCGGTGCCCGAACCGGACATTCGTAGCTTCACTTTCTGATTCAACTTCTGAAGTTGATTCAACATATGAAGGTTTTGAACCAGCGCGCGACGCGGCACGATTCAAAGCCTTATCATTTGCCCGTTTTCGGAATTCTCAAGGCTGAGAATCGGGTTAGTAGCGCTTCGTGCCGTTCTTGGCGATATGCGCCGTGATCGCGACCTTCACCTGGCGGCGGACCGGCTCCAGCCTGCCGGGCGCCTGATCTGCGGCCTGTTCGTGACCTGGTATGTGGTGGCGGGGACGGCGACCCAGGCAGCAATCTAATCTAAAGGATGGGCTGAAAGTGCATAACGGCTTGGCTTTCGCCAGCCGGTTTGCAGTGCTATAGGCCGCCTATAATCATCCCACCCCGCCCCAAACGCGCGGTTTTCCGAAGAAAAGGCCCCCTCCGTCATGGCAAAAATCAAGGTGACCAACCCCGTCGTCGAACTCGATGGCGACGAGATGACCCGGATCATCTGGCAGTACATCAAGGACAAGCTGATCACCCCGTTCCTGGATGTCGAGCTTTTGTATTTTGACCTCGGAATGGAGTACCGCGACCAGACCAACGACCAGGTCACGATCGACGCCGCCAACGCCATCAAGAAGGTCGGTGTTGGCGTCAAATGCGCCACCATCACCCCCGACGAGGCCCGGGTGAAGGAATTCGGCCTGAAGGAGATGTGGAAGTCGCCGAACGGCACCATCCGCAACATCCTCGGCGGCGTGATCTTCCGCGAGCCGATCATCTGCAAGAACGTGCCGCGCCTGGTTCCCGGCTGGACCAAGCCGATCATCATCGGCCGCCACGCCTATGGCGACCAGTACCGCGCCACCGACTTCAAGTTCCCCGGCAAGGGCACACTCTCGATGAAGTTCGTCGGCGAGGACGGCACCGTGATCGAGAGGGAAGTGTTCAAGGCCCCCGAAGCCGGCGTCGCGATGGGAATGTACAATCTCGATGATTCCATCATCGACTTCGCTCGCGCCTCGCTGAACTACGGCCTGCTGCGCGGCTATCCGGTCTACCTCTCGACCAAGAACACGATTCTCAAGGTCTATGACGGCCGCTTCAAGGACATCTTCCAGGACATCTACGACCGCGAGTTCAAGAAGGAATTCGAGGCCAAGCGGCTGACCTACGAACACCGTCTGATCGACGACATGGTGGCTTCGGCGCTGAAATGGTCCGGCGGCTATGTCTGGGCCTGCAAGAACTACGACGGCGACGTGCAGTCGGATACGGTGGCGCAGGGCTACGGTTCGCTCGGCCTGATGACCTCGGTGCTGCTGACGCCCGACGGCAAGACGGTGGAAGCCGAAGCCGCGCACGGCACGGTGACCCGGCACTACCGCGAGCACCAGAAGGGCAAGGAGACCTCGACCAATTCGATCGCGTCGATCTTCGCCTGGACCCGCGGCCTGTCCCACCGCGCCAAGCTCGACAACAACGAGGCGCTGGCGAAATTCGCCGACACGCTGGAAAAGGTCTGCGTTGCGACCGTCGAGGAAGGCTACATGACCAAGGACCTCGCGCTGCTGGTCGGCGCCGACCAGCGCTGGCTGTCCACGACCGGCTTCCTCGACAAGGTTTCGGACAACCTCGCCAAGGCGATGGCGGCGTAAGCCACCCTTCACGACTCCCTCCACGTCATTGCCTGCGACAAACGCGAAGCGTTTGCGCAAGGGGCAGAGCGACGAGCAATCCATGTCTCAGCTTGGGGCACGATGGATTGCTCGGAGCCTGTCGCTGGGCCGCGCATTCGCGCGGCCCGTTGGCTCGCAGTGACAGAAAACCAACGACGGAGCATTACCGTGTCGTTCCCTAAGAACGCCGTACTCACTGCCATCTTTCTCACCGGGTCGCTCGTCAACGCGGCCGCCCAGAAATCACTTCCCGAGGCCATCGCTGCTCCGGGTGAAACCGCAATACTCACGCTGCATGCCGAAGGCGCGCAGGTCTACGAATGCAAGACCAGCGCCGACGGCGCACTCGCCTGGGCGTTTCGCGAGCCGATCGCGACGCTTTTTTCGGACGGCAAGACGGTCGGCCGGCATTATGCCGGACCGAACTGGGAGTACAGCGACGGCAGCGCGGTGGTCGGCCAGGTCGTCGGCACGGCCCCAGGCACCGTCGCGAACGACATTCCCTGGCTGAAGCTCGGAGTGACTTCCCGGCGCGGCAGCGGTGTTCTCAGTCCGGCGACGACAGTGCAACGGATCAACACGGTGGGTGGAAAGCTCAATGGCGCCTGCTACAAGGCAGGCACCTATGAAAGCGTCCCCTACTCGGCCGATTACGTGTTCCTGCGCAAGGGCTGATACGACGCTGCCATCCGGATGGTTTCGGACAACCTCGCCAAGGCGATGGCATAATTGGCTGATAATGGTGTTGGTCCTTCGGGGCCAACACCATGGATTCATGATGCCGATTATCCGGAATACCGCACTCGCTCTGCTTTTGTCGTCGGCGTCAGTTTTGAGCGCCTCCGCCCAGACACCACTTCCCGACGCCATCGCCGCGCCCGGCGAAACGATCGTGCTCACGCTCCACGCCGAGGGCGCGCAGGTCTACGAATGCAAGGCTGGTAGCGACGGCAAGCTGGCCTGGGCGTTCCGCGAACCGATCGCGACATTATTGCTCGACGGCAAGACCGTCGGCCGGCACTACACCGGGCCGAACTGGGAACACATCGACTCTAGCGCCATCATCGGCAAGGCGGTCGGCAACGCCCCCGGTGCGACGGCGAACGATATTCCGTGGCTGAAGCTGAACGTGACAGCCGGGCGCGGCACCGGGCTTCTCAACGGCGTCACCACCGTGCAGCGGATCAATACATCAGGCGGAAAGCTCGAAGGCGCCTGCGACAAGCCGGGCACCTATCGCAATGCTCCCTACTCAGCCGACTACGTATTCCTGCGCAAAAGCTGAACGCTTTATCCGTCATGGCCGGGACACTTGGCGTGAATACGCGCTTCGCGCTACCGCTAACCCATCGCCACCTTGTCGCTCCTGTGCTCGCGTTGGTCGAGCCACATCGTGCCGAGCGCGAACGCCAGCCAGCCGAAATTGTAGGCAAAGCCTACCATCAGAACGACCCAGCCGGGAATCGGTCCGACGGCGGCGCGGTCGACATATTCCGCCAACGTTGACACAGGCGTCGGATGGATCGCTATCTTGCCGTAATAGGCAATCACCTGGACGGCGAGAATCCAGACGTAGTTGCGGCGCAGCCGCCGCCCCGCCGCGCGGACAAACGAAATGTGGTGGCGGGGCGCAGTGTAGTCGCGCCCGAGAATCGCCTGCCAGCTATCGTCGCGGGCTTCACCGGTGAATATTGGCGCGTAGAAATTCATCTCCATCCATCGAGCTCGGGCGCGCCAGACATTGAAGTAGCGATAACGTCGCGCCTCCATGCCGAGAAACACGGCAATGAGCAGGCCTACGAGCAGGAGTGGCAGGGGAGAAGCCTCCGGGCTCGAAAAGGTCGTCGACAGGGCGATGCCCATTGTGACGATCGCCCAGTTGGTCGTGTTGTCGAGCCGCGTTCTCCAGATCGTCGAACGGTAGACTTCGCCCCGGTAGAGATGGGCGATGGCGCCCATTTCAGCAGAATTGAAGGTGTGCTGGTGGTGTGTTTCGCTGGAAGCCGTAACAGACATGGCGGGACTCCGGTTGTCCGAACCGCGGATCACCGGCGTTGACCGGGAGAGTCCATATCATCAACGCCGATGAACCTATCCGGAATTGTGATGCCGCAACTATGCTCGCCCTGAGGTCGAATTGCCAGCAACAGGATCGCGCAATAGAGCGGTGCACCGCACTATCCCGACCTGGCGTCCGCATTGGGTCGCGCCTTGCGGCTCGCCATCTCGGGCCGCCCGCCGCCGCCCTTGCGGCCGAGCGTTTCGGAGCCCTCGCGCACCAGTTCGACTACGTTGAATCGCGCCGTATCAAATTCGAAGCGCAGTGAAATGACGCGCTGTGCCGACAGGCAACGTCGCAAGCTTGTCCTGATATGAACGAGGCCGCCAACCAAGGCGGCCTCGGGATGACCGGTGTGCGGGGCGGTCCGGGCGATGCCGGACCACGCTGCAACACCAAGAATTAGCGACCTTTACAACCGACCTCTACAAGTCTCGCGATACCTGCGGCAATTTCCTTCGCCTCGTTCGCCCAGTTCGTCCTTGTTGAGGCAGGCTTGTCTCAATTCGGCGCACACGTCCCTGCGAACGGGCCTTTGGCAGGTCTCACGGTATCTGCGGCAATTTCCTTCGCCCCGCTCCCCCAGCGCGTCCTTGTTTTCGCAGGCACGCCGCAATTGCTCGCATTGCCCTCCTCGACCGTCGTACACTCGGACGCCTCCCGGTCCAACCTCAATGGATTGGGAAAAGGCCGAGATCGGAAATACGAAAAGTGCAGTTGCCGCTGCGGCGCCGAACACATATTTGCGCATTGCTTTCGACATTCTCTGATCCTCCAGTTGCTATGTGCCGTGATTAGAGAGGCCGCTTCGGCGGCCTCTCACTTTTCGATGGGAGCGGCATTATCGTTTCTCGCCACCGTCCCCTTAGTTCGCGCAGACCTTCATGGTCTTCATTCCGGTTTCAGCTGCGGTGCGCGACTTGAACACCTTGCCCTCGTCAACAACGACAGTGGTGGCGGTGGTCGGCTTCTTGTCCACGATGGTGCATTTCTTCGTGGAGGTATCTTGCACGACATAGAATCCCGTCTGAGCGTAGGCAGCGCCTGTCATGAATGCTGCGGCAGCCGCCGGAATGAGAAACTTCTTCATGATGTCTCCTCCATTGTGAGTGTGTCCCTGCGTAGATTATTGGGTGGCGTGGGGTCGGTTCCACGGCCGGGAACACCGTCTACGGGGCACTAACTTTCAGTTCCTGGATGGAGACCCTAAAGGGTTGACGTGAACGCCGGCCGAACGAGCAGTTCAGAGATTGTTTATCTCGAGCTCACCGATCTTCGCCTTCACACGCGCGACTTCCCATCCCGTTCGCTTTGCGACCGGGTCGAGCCAGCAGATTCTGGCCTTGTGCGTTTATGAGTCCACGCGCCGGCTTGTCTGCGCTCAAGCGCCAGCCATCGCCTGTTCGATTGCCGACAGCGCGGCGTTGGCCTTGGCTCCATCAGGCCCGCCGGCCTGCGCCATGTCGGGCCGGCCGCCGCCGCCCTTGCCGCCGAGCGCTTCGGAGCCCTTGCGCACCAGTTCGACTGCGTTGAAGCGCGCGGTGAGATCCGCGGTGACACCGACGACGATGCCGGCCTTGCCGTCCTCGGTGACGCCGACGATCGCGACGACGCCGGAGCCGATCTGCTTCTTGCCGTCGTCGACCAGGCTCTTCAGATCCTTGGTCTCGACGCCCTCGACCGCACGGGCCAGCAGCTTGACGCCGCCCGCTTCGCGCACACCGCCGGCTGCCGCCGCGCCATTGGTCGCGCCGCCGCCCATCGCCAGCTTCTTGCGCGCATCCGACAGATCGCGTTCGAGCTTCTTGCGCTCTTCCATCAGCGCCGCGATGCGCGCCGGCATGTCGTCGACCGAGGTGCGCAGCTCCAACGCCGCGGTCTTGGCGATCGACATCGTGTCATTGGCGTGCTTGCGCGCGTGACGTCCGGTCAGCGCTTCGATGCGCCGAACGCCGGAAGCCACCGCGCTTTCGCCGGTCACTGAAATGAGCCCGATATCGCCGGTGCGGCGCACATGGGTGCCGCCGCACAATTCGACCGACCAGCCGAGCGCGTTGGTCCCTTGCGCGCGGGCCTGCTTGCCCATCGAAACCACGCGGACCTCGTCGCCGTATTTTTCGCCGAACAGGGCTCGCGCGCCGGCCTCGCGGGCGTCGTCCACCCCCATCAGCCGCGTCGTGACCTCGTCGTTTTCGAGCACGACTTCGTTCGCTATATCCTCGACGCGGGCGAGCTCTTCCGCCGTGATCGGTTTTGGATGCACGAAGTCGAAGCGCAGCCGATCCGGCGCCACCAGCGAGCCGCGCTGGGCGATATGGTCGCCGAGCACCTGCCGCAGCGCCTCATGCAGCAGATGCGTCGCCGAGTGATGCGAGCGGATCGATGACCGGCGCGTGTGATCGACTTCGAGCTGCAGCGCGGTGCCCACCTTGAGCGTGCCCTGCTCCACCGTGCCAAGATGGACGAAGAGATCGCCGGCCTTCTTCTGCGTGTCCGTGACGCGGAACTTGACGCCCTCGCCCGTCAGCAGGCCGGTATCGCCGACCTGGCCGCCGGACTCGGCATAAAACGGCGTCTGGTTCAGCACGATCGCGCCGCTCTCGCCGGCTTTGAGACTATCGGCGTCCTTGCCGTCCTTCACCAGCGCGGTGACCACGCCTTCGGCGCTCTCGGTGTCATAGCCGAGGAATTCGGTGGCGCCGAGCTTTTCGCGCAAGGGAAACCAGACGTTCTCGCTGGCGGTATCGCCGCTTCCCGACCACGACGCCCGCGCCTTGGCTTTCTGCTTCTCCATCGCGTCGGTGAACGAAGCCTGATCGACGCTGATGCCGCGCGACTTCAGCGCGTCCTGCGTGAGGTCCAACGGGAAGCCATAGGTGTCGTACAGCGTGAACGCGGTATCGCCGTCGAACATGTCGCCCTTCTTCAGGCCACTGCTCTTTTCGTCGAGGATCGACAAGCCGCGCTCCAGCGTCTTGCGGAAGCGCGTCTCTTCCAGCCGCAGCGTTTCCTCGATCAGCTTTTCGGCGCGCACCAGTTCGGGATAGGCCTGGCCCATCTCGCGCACCAGCGCCCAGACCAGGCGATGCATCAAGGGTTCGCGCGCGCCGAGTAGCTGCGCATGGCGCATGGCGCGGCGCATGATCCGGCGCAGCACATAGCCGCGGCCTTCGTTCGAGGGCAGCACGCCGTCCGAAATCAGGAACGATGACGCGCGCAGATGGTCGGCGATCACGCGCAGCGACGCCTTCTGCGGCCCTTGCGGATCGGCACCGGTTAATTCCGAGATCGCGCGGACAAGCGCCACGAACAGGTCGATATCGTAATTGTCGTGCTTGCCTTGAAGAACGGCCGCGACGCGCTCCAGCCCCGCGCCGGTGTCGATCGAGGGCTTTGGCAGCGGGTTGCGCGCGCCGCCTTCGAGCTGCTCGAACTGCATGAACACGAGATTCCAGATCTCGATGAAGCGGTCGCCGTCCTGCTCGGCGGAACCCGGAGGGCCGCCCCAGATCTTGTCGCCGTGATCGTAGAAGATTTCCGAGCACGGACCGCACGGGCCGGTGTCGCCCATCTGCCAGAAATTGTCGGAGCCGGCGATGCGGATGATGCGCGACTCCGGGAGACCAGCGATCTTCTTCCAGAGATTGAATGCTTCGTCGTCGTCGATATAGACGGTCGCCGTGAGCTTGTCCTTCGGCAGGCCGAATTCCTTGGTGACGAGATTCCAGGCGAGCTCGATCGCGCGATCCTTGAAGTAATCGCCGAACGAGAAATTGCCCAGCATCTCAAAAAAGGTGTGATGCCGCGCAGTGTAGCCGACATTGTCGAGGTCGTTGTGCTTGCCGCCGGCGCGCACGCATTTCTGCGAGGTGGTGGCACGCTGGTAGGGCCGCTTCTCGACCCCCGTGAAGACGTTCTTGAACTGCACCATGCCGGCGTTGGTGAACATCAGGGTCGGATCGTTGCGCGGCACGAGCGGCGACGACGGCACGATCTCGTGGCCGTTCTCCGCAAAGAAATCCAAGAATTTCGACCTGATCTCGTTGACGCCGCTCATGTTCATCCAATCGGAAATAGGGCCGGGTCAGGCCGCAACCAGCTCTTAAACCTTCCGGCGGAACGCTTTTAGACAAGGCGGCCTGCGGTGTCCAGAAACTGTGCAGGCGGATCATAGGCTTGCCGCAGCACACAAGATGGGCACGCACATCCCGTTGATAATGCTGCGGCTGCGTTGACAGGCTTGGCAGGCCTGTGTTTTTCTACCTATATTCTAGACGTCACGTCGGGAGAGATCGGCTTAAGCGCCGGCGCCGAAGGAGCAACCGCCCCGGAAACTCTCAGGCAAACGGACCGCGTGACGAAATAGCATCTGGAAAGTGACGCCGGGCGGCTTTGGCCCAGGGCGTCCGCCGACGGGATAATACTCTCAGGCACAGCGACAGATGGGGCTTTCTTTGGGTTTTCGGAGGCTGGTCTCCGGAACCCACGAGGGCCTGACGGATGCTGGCGAAAGACGAATCCTCACTGAAACGCACACCATTGCACGCGCTCCATGTGGCGCGCGGCGGCAAGCTGGTTCCCTTCGCGGGTTACGCGATGCCGGTGCAATTCCCGGCCGGCGTGCTGAAGGAGCATCTGCACACAAGAAGCGCCGCCGGGCTGTTCGACGTCTCGCATATGGGCCAGCTCGTGCTGCGTCCCAAATCAGGCCAGGTCGCCGATGCGGCGCTGGCGCTGGAACGGCTGGTGCCACAGGACATCGTGGCGGTTGCGCCGGGGCGGCAGCGTTACGCCCAGTTCACCAATGAAGACGGCGGCATTCTCGACGATCTGATGGTGGCGAATTTCGGCGACCACCTGTTTCTGGTCGTCAATGCCGCCTGCAAGGCCGAAGACGAAGCGCATCTGCGCGCGCATCTCTCCGAGACCTGCGTCATCGATTCGCTGGCTGATCGCGGCCTGATCGCGCTGCAGGGACCGAAGGCCGAACGGGCTCTGGCGAGACTTGGTGCAGACGTGTCGGCGATGCGGTTCATGGATACCGGCCCGCGCAAGGTCTCCAGCTTCGACTGTTTCGTCTCGCGGTCCGGCTACACCGGCGAGGACGGTTTTGAGATTTCGGTACCGGCCGCACAGGCCGAGGCGCTGGTGACGATGCTGCTCGAAGACCCCGACGTGCTGCCGATCGGATTGGGCGCGCGCGACAGCCTGCGGCTCGAGGCCGGCCTTTGCCTCTACGGCCACGACCTCGACACCACGACGACGCCGGTCGAGGGCGCACTGGAATGGTCGGTGCAGAAGAGCCGTCGCACGGGTGGTGCCCGCGCCGGCGGATTTCCCGGCGCGGACGATATCCTCTCGCAGTTTGAAAAAGGCGCATCGCGCCGCCGCGTCGGCCTGCGCGCCGAGGGCCGCGCGCCGGTGCGCGAAGGCGCGCTGCTGTTTGCGGACGCCGCCTCAAGCGAAGCGATCGGCAAGGTCACCTCGGGCGGCTTCGGACCCAGCCTCAATGCGCCGGTGGCGATGGGCTATCTGCCGACATCGCTGTCCGCCAACGGCACGCAAGTTTTTGCCGAAGTGCGCGGCCAGCGCCTGCCGCTGCAGGTCGCAGCCATGCCCTTCGTTCCCAACACTTACAAACGCTAGTTCTGCAAACGCTAGATCACCAGAGGACGTTTCATGACGACGTTGTTCACATCAGACCATGAATGGCTCCGTATCGAGGGCGATGTCGCCACCATCGGGGTCACCGACTATGCGCAATCGCAGCTCGGTGACGTCGTGTTCATCGAACTGCCCAAGGTCGGCCGCTCCCTGAAAAAGGCCGAAGCCGCCGCCGTGGTCGAATCGGTAAAGGCCGCCTCGGACGTCTACGCGCCAATATCGGGCGAGGTGGTCGAAGTCAACGAGGCGCTCGCCGCAGAACCCGCGCTGGTGAATTCCGACGCCGGCGGCAAGGCCTGGTTCTTCAAGCTCAAGATTGCGGACAAGAGCGAACTCGACGGCCTGATGGATGAAGCCGCTTACAAGGCACATACGGCGTGAATATCCGCCGTCATGGCCGGGCTTGTCCCGGCCATCCACGGGCGCCAAGGAAGACGTGGATGCCCGGCACAAGGCCGGGCATGACGGAGTAACTGCTCCCTGCTACGTGACGAGGAAAGACCCATGAACGCGCCGCTGAAAACCACCGCCGAAGCCGCCACCGATTTCGTGCGCCGGCATATCGGCCCCTCGCCCCGCGACATCAGTGCGATGCTGAATAGCGTCGGCGCGAACAGCCTCACTGAGCTGATGAGCCAGACGCTGCCGTCGTCGATCCGGCAGAAGACGCCGCTCGACCTCGGCCCTGCGTTGAGCGAAACCGAGGCGCTGGCGCATATGCGTGAGCTCGCCGCACAGAACCAAGTATTCACCTCGCTGATCGGCCAAGGCTATTCCGGCACCATCCTGCCCGCGGTGATCCAGCGCAACATCCTGGAGAACCCGGCCTGGTACACGGCCTATACGCCGTATCAGCCGGAGATCAGCCAGGGCCGGCTGGAGGCGCTGTTCAACTTCCAGACCATGATTTGCGACCTCACCGGGCTCGACGTCGCCAACGCCTCGCTGCTCGATGAAGCAACCGCCGCGGCCGAGGCGATGGCGCTCGCCGAGCGGGCGTCGCAGGTAAAGACCAAATCGTTCTTCGTCGATGCCGAGGTGCATCCGCAGACGCTCGCGGTGCTGCGCACCCGCGCTGAGCCGCTCGGCTGGAATCTGATCGTCGGCGACCCCCTCACCGATCTCGATTCCGCCGAGGTGTTCGGCGGCCTGTTGCAGTATCCGGGCACATCAGGCGCGGTGCGCGACCTCAGGCCCGCGATCGCGGCGCTGCGCGCCAAGGGGGCGCTTGCCGTCATGGCGGCCGATCTGCTGGCGCAGACGCTGATCGCTTCGCCCGGCGAACTCGGCGCCGATATCGCCATCGGATCGGCGCAACGCTTTGGCGTGCCGATGGGCTATGGCGGCCCGCACGCGGCCTATATGGCGGTGCGCGATGCTTTAAAACGCTCGCTGCCCGGCCGCATCGTCGGACTGTCGGTGGATTCGCGGGGACAGCCGGCCTATCGGCTGGCGCTGCAGACCCGCGAACAGCATATCCGCCGCGAAAAGGCCACCTCCAACATCTGCACCGCGCAGGTGCTGCTGGCGGTGATCGCCTCGATGTATGCGGTCTATCACGGCCCCGAGGGGCTGACGCATATCGCGCGCACCGTGCACCGGCGCGCGGTGGTGCTGGCGGCGGGACTGGCAAAGCTCGGCTTTGCGCCGACGTCGCAGGCCTTCTTCGATACCGTCACGGTTCAGGCCGGCGGAAAGCAGAGCGAGATCGTCGCGCGCGCGCTCGCCGAAAAGATCAATCTGCGGATCGGTAACGGCACGCTTGGGATTGCGGTCGACGAGACCACCACGCCTGCCGTCGTCGAGGCGGTGTGGCGCGCGTTCGGCGGCAAGCTTTCCTATGCCGACGTCGAGGTCACGGCGCGCGAAACGCTTCCCCTCGAATTGAAGCGCGACAGCGCCTTCCTTGTCCATCCCGTGTTCCATACGCACCGCTCCGAGACTGAATTGTTGCGCTATATGCGCAAGCTCAGTGATCGCGACCTCGCGCTCGACCGGGCGATGATCCCGCTCGGCTCCTGCACCATGAAGCTGAACGCGACCACGGAAATGATTCCGCTGACCTGGCCCGAGTTCGGCAGCCTGCATCCGTTCGCACCTAGCGAGCAGGCCCGCGGCTATCACGCGTTGTTCAAGCGGCTGGAACAATGGCTGTGCGACATCACCGGTTATGACGCGGTCTCGCTGCAGCCGAATTCCGGCGCGCAGGGCGAATATGCCGGGCTGCTCGCGATCCGCGCCTATCATGCCGCGCGCGGCGAGCCGCACCGCAAGGTGTGCCTGATCCCCTCCTCCGCGCACGGCACCAATCCGGCCTCCGCCCACATGGCCGGCATGGAAGTGGTGGTGACCGCCTGCGACATCAGAGGCGACGTCGATGTCGACGACCTCCGCACCAAGGCGGAGAAGCATTCGAAAAATCTCGCAGCTGTGATGATCACCTATCCCTCGACGCATGGCGTGTTCGAGGAGCACATCAGCGAGATCTGCGACATCGTTCACAGCCACGGCGGCCAGGTCTATCTCGACGGCGCCAACATGAATGCCCAGGTCGGGCTGTCGCGGCCTGGCGATTACGGCGCCGACGTCTCGCATCTCAATCTGCACAAGACCTTCTGCATTCCGCATGGCGGCGGCGGCCCGGGGATGGGGCCGATCGGCGTCAAGGCACATCTTGCGCCCTATCTGCCAAGTCATCCTTCAAATTGCCACCCCGCCACCGACGGCACGGCGCCGGCTTCCGTGGGACCGGTGTCGGCGGCGCCGGCAGGCTCGGCCTCGATCCTGACCATTTCCTACATCTACATTTTGATGATGGGCGGCGAAGGCTTGAGGCGCGCCACGGAGATCGCGATCCTCAACGCCAACTACATCGCCAACCGGCTCGATCCGCATTTCCCGGTGCTCTACAGAAATGCAAAAGGCCGCGTCGCCCATGAATGCATCGTCGATCCTCGCCCGCTGAAAACCACGAGCGGCGTCACCGTCGACGATATTGCAAAGCGGCTGATCGACTACGGCTTCCACGCGCCCACCATGAGTTTCCCGGTGCCGGGCACGCTGATGATCGAGCCGACCGAATCGGAATCGAAGGCGGAGCTGGATCGCTTCTGCGACGCCATGATCGCGATCCGAAGCGAGATCACGGAGATCGAAATCGGCCGCTGGAAGGTCGAAGCCTCGCCCTTGCGCCACGCCCCGCACACCGTGCACGACATCGTCGACGATGCGTGGAACCGCGCCTATAGCCGCGCCACGGGTTGCTTCCCCGACGGCGTCTCGCGCACGGACAAATACTGGTGCCCGGTGGGCCGCGTCGACAACGTCTATGGCGACCGCAATTTGGTGTGCTCGTGCCCGCCGGTCGCGGATTACGCGCAAGCCGCGGAGTAGCGCCTTGTAGGATGGGTGGAGCGAAGCGATACCCATCATCGTGCCGCATCTGCGATGATAGCCGCGATGGGTTTCGTTTTTGTTCACCCCATCCAACGGCCACGCCGCTACGGCACGAGCAGGACCGGGTCCCAGCGCCACAGCCGGTCGTTGGTCAGTCTCGTGCCGCCCCACCAGCGATCGATCGGGTTGTGGCGGCTGAAATCCTCGGTGCCCGCCAAAATTGCCTTGCCGAGCGCGGTGAGCGATAGCCGGCTTTCCTTATATCGCTCGTATCGTTCGCGCAGATTGTGCATCTCAGGCGTGAACGGCCACTCCGCAAGGCCCGAAATAGCGGGCATCGGCGCAAGCGCAAGTCCTTCCAGGAGAGCGCCAGCTTCCCAGTAGCCGAACACGCGGCGCTGAAAGCGCTGCTTGAAATGAGGAAACACCTCGAACGGATGCTCGTAGCCCGCCGCGATCAATTCCAGAATTCGCAACTCCGACGCGCCAAGCCCGGTTGCGCGACCGGGAAGCTCTTCGAGCATTTCCAGAACGCATCGCCGAAGCTGTGGCAAGACACTCAGGTCCTTGCTCAGCAGATTGAACCAGGCGTGTGGCGCCGGTGCCCGGTAAGCGCCCCACGCCAGGCTTGCGATCTCGAGATGATGATCGTTGATCGCAACGCCCGGAAACTTCCATTCGGCGAGACGCGCCGGTTCTGTCTCGCCGAGAGAGGCATCCACGTGTCGCAGAATGATGCCCAAGCTTTTCGCCTGCGGGCCGAGATAGTCCAGCAGCCAGATCAATACCAGTTGGGCATTCGGCTCCGTTTCCATCCAGAGTTCGACCGTTTCGCAACGCTCGCAAGCCTCGATCAACCCGAGTTCGCTCATGTCGAATTTCTGCAGGCGCAGCTGCGGCACTGAATCGAGCCAGTGGGAGCCCGGCTCTTGGCTGGTCCTCGCCGCCAAAAACGCTGCAAGCTCCGCGTCGGAACGTGGCGGCCCCCAAACCATCCGAAGCTCGATCGCGACAGCCAGATCGGCGTGACCGGCTGACACAACGCAACCTGCGCTCGAGGAATCTGCCGTCAGGATCAGACGCGTCATGGTACGCCTCGTTTAGACTACACGTATCAGGGGGCGACCAGCGCCGGATTCCAGCGCCACAGATTATCATTGGTCAGCCTCGTACCGCCCCACCAGCGGTCGATTGGATTGTGTCGGCTGAAGTCTTCCTTGTGGGCGAGAACAGCCTTGCCGAATTCGGTGAGCGACAGCTCGCTTCGCAGGTAAGCCGTGTGCCGGTCCCGCAAATTTTTGCGGTCAAGCGTGCGCAGTTTCTCATCGAGGCCCGCCACGGCCGGTTTGGGCCCGAACGCCAGCCCGTCGAGCAAATAGCCATATTCCCACTCGCCGAAGATGCGCGTTTGGCGCAGTTGGTAGAGATGGAAGAGCGCGTTTGTGAGCGAATATCCCCGCGCGATCAGTTCGAGCATCCGCATTTCCGAGGCGCCAAGTCCCGTCGAACTTGACGGCAGTTCTTCGAGCAGATCGATCAGGACGGGTCTCAGAAGCGGAAGAGCGCTTAAATCCTTGCCGAGCAGATCGAAGCAGGCCTCCGGCGTCGGCGACCGATAGGCCTGCCAGGCTGCGCTTGCCGTCTCAAGCTCCTTTTCGGTGACATCGACGACCGGCGGCCGCCACCTGCCAAATTTCTCAAGCGCGCTCATCTTCAGATCGACAAGACGCAGCTTCAACCTGCTAATGGTTTCAGGATAAGAGCGGAAATAATCGAGCAGCCAGATCAGTTTCAGCTGCGCGCCCGGCCGTATGTCGAACCATAGTTCGACGGTTTCGTATTGCTGGCAGAATTCGGCCAGGCTCCGATTACGGTGCCTTCTGTTTTTGCTCCGGTGGGTGCCCCAGTCCGACCAGTGTGTGGCCCGGTTCCGGTCGTGACTCCCGGTGCGAGGGCCAAGATGGGCTGCGAGTTCATCTGGCGAGGGCTGCGGTCCCCACACGAAGTTGAAAAAATCCAAATTTAGCACGAGATCGGCGAGGTCATTTTCCATAAAGTCCGGCATCAACCATCCGGTCAGGACGAGAGGCTTCATTGAACTCTCCGACGATACCTACCCACCAAACAAAACGGGCGCCAAAGACGTCGGCAACTCAACGTCCGCAGCGCCCGTCTGTCGCGTCTCAGGCCTTTGCGGCCTGAAGCGTTGGAAACTTATTCGTCGCCCGCCGGCTCCTCGCCGTCGGCGTCGCGCTCAGGGGAGCCTGCCAGAATCTGCTCAGCAATCAGGCCGGAGTTCTGGCGGATCGCCGTCTCGATCTTGGCGACCATGTCGGGGTTGGCCTTGAGGAAGGCTTTCGAGTTCTCGCGCCCCTGCCCGAGCCGCTGGCTGTCATAGGAGAACCACGCGCCCGACTTCTCGACGATGCCGGCCTTGACGCCGAGATCGAGGATTTCGCCCATCTTGGAGACGCCTTCGCCATACATGATGTCGAATTCGACCTGCTTGAACGGCGGCGCCAGCTTGTTCTTCACCACCTTGACGCGGGTCTGGTTGCCGACCACTTCGTCGCGCTCCTTGATCGCGCCGATGCGGCGGATGTCGAGG
Organism: Bradyrhizobium sp. AZCC 1610; assembly: GCF_036924515.1. Lineage (NCBI taxonomy): Bacteria > Pseudomonadati > Pseudomonadota > Alphaproteobacteria > Hyphomicrobiales > Nitrobacteraceae > Bradyrhizobium > Bradyrhizobium sp. AZCC 1610. The sequence continues at coordinate 4,300,863 of NZ_JAZHRR010000001.1, forward strand.
CGGACGGAGGCGTAAAATTTCAGCGCGTTGCCGCCGGTGGTGGTTTCCGGCGAGCCGTACATCACCCCGATCTTCATGCGGATCTGGTTGATGAAGATCACCATGGTGTTGGACTTGTTGATCGAGGCGGTGAGCTTGCGCAGCGCCTGGCTCATCAGCCGCGCCTGCAGGCCGGGCAGCGCATCGCCCATCTCGCCTTCGAGTTCGGCCTTCGGCACCAGCGCTGCAACGGAGTCGACCACCAGCACGTCGACCGCGCCGGAGCGCACCAGCGTGTCGCAGATTTCCAGCGCCTGCTCGCCGGTGTCGGGCTGCGAGATCAGCAGTTCGTCGATGTTGACGCCGAGCTTGCGCGCATAGACCGGATCGAGCGCGTGTTCGGCGTCGATGAAGGCGCAGATGCCGCCCTTCTTCTGTCCCTCCGCCACCGTGTGCAGCGCCAGCGTGGTCTTGCCTGAAGATTCCGGCCCGTAGATTTCGACCACACGTCCCCTCGGCAGGCCGCCGACGCCCAGCGCGATATCGAGCCCGAGCGACCCCGAAGAAATGGTCTCGATGTCCATCGAACGGTCATTCTTGCCCAGCTTCATCACCGAGCCCTTGCCGAACTGGCGCTCGATCTGGGAGAGCGCGGCGGACAGGGCCTTGGTCTTATCCATGGAGGATCCTTCGACGATACGCAGGGCAGTGGTGGACATAATACGTGCTCCTTATGGCGGGGATTCGCGAGCGGGACAAACGGGCGGTGGCAAGTTCGGGATTCGACTTCGGGATTCTTCGGGATTCGACAGCGTACGGGAATCTCGTACCACCTTTGTTCTATGTTCGCAATATGTTCTTTTCCGGGATTTGGTGCTGGCCTGTTTTAACCCCTCGTGGCCTAAATTGAATTTGTGGGTGGCCTAGTTTGACCGCCCTACACTTTCTAGCGGGTAGGAACTTGTGCCAGGAACCGGTCACAAGGGGGCCATGTCGGTGACAATCACGCGCCGCAAAGTCGCCGACACCTGTTCTCGGTAAATCTACGTGCAATGGGAATTTTGAGGTACCTCAAGGGTATTAAACTTGGGGTAGAATCCGGCGCGAGAAATGGCCATGGACAGCGCGCAGCACTGCCAGGATCAGGCGGCAGAATGCCGTCGCTTGATGAAATCAGCGCGGAGTGAGGCTGAGGCTAAGACTCTGAAAGAGATCGCCCAAAGTTGGACGAGAGTCGCCGGCCAGATCGATCGATACCACGCGCTCATGCGTGAACTGGCCCGCCACGTCGCCCGGAAGTAAGGCCGCCTCAGTTGGCAGCCTCTTTCATTTTGTATAGTCCTGCGGTGGCGGTGGTAGCCCCTCCGTCCCCTTAGGCGAATCTTTGTAGATCATCTTGAAGATGCTTGCCGCAGTACCGTCCACCTTGAACTGAATGCGCAGCGGCTTGGCTATGTAATGCAGCAGTTGCAGTCTCATTTTGGTTCTCCAAAAAAAGACCCCCAGCACCATTGCTGGGGGGTCAATTCGTTAGTGGCTTGTTTTGAAAAGCGGAGTGGCCTATTTCGGCCAGTACCCGGGATTTGGTACTGGCCTGTTTCCGACCTCAGGGACCCGGTTCGAAAAATCGCAATGGCCTGATTTGAGTTTTGTCGGCTGCCGGACAGACGGAATGAAACAACCGGCCTTTAATTAGCGATGGGTGGGCTCAAGAGGGACCCCATGGCTCAGCAGCGTAAGCGCGTCACTCACACGGCGACCTTTGAAGAGCGGCTAGCGGAAGAGGCGATTAAATTCAAAGCGGCCGCTGAAAAGCAACCTCCCGGCAGCATGGCCCGAGAACTGCTTTTGCGGCGTGCCCGGCAGGCCGAGACGGCCGCTCACATCAATGAGTGGCTGAGATCGCCCGGCCTGCGGCCCCCAAACTCATTGGAAAACTTGCTGTCCGATCAGAAGAAGTAAGGCCGCACCCCAGTGTCCTGGACTGGCAAGGGGACCCGGAAGTGAAGGACTATCGAGCCTCTCTGGAGAAGCTTCGGAGCAATGCGGCTGAAGCGGCGCGGATCCGCGACCTTGCAACGGACATGACCAAGCGCGAAATGTTCGACCGGCTGGCCAAGCATCTGGGCCAACTGGCTGATGACGTTGAGCGGTCCATGAACGGGTCCATGAACGCGCCAAAAGCCAGCTACGAGTAAGGCCGCCGGCAAAGTTCGTCAGTATCACCACGGCCGCCTGCTGTCCCCGGGCCGGCCCCCCAACTACGCAAAACATACGGAGGTGACCCGCCGCGCAAGTTCGACATATTCCGCCGATGGGCCGACATATCCTTTTCAAATGTCTGCACCCGGCCTCATTTCATCCACAAGGAAACCGGGAAACTCCTCGGCGAGGACTGACGCCGCAACCGTGTCTGTCCGGACACAGGCGCCGCCTTGAGCTCACTTTTGTGCTGTTCCCTGCGGAACGGATTCCGCCGCAGTGCGTAATTGCATCGGACGTGACGGGTAGTAACGGGGAACCAGATTGTGCCGGGCAAGAAATATCTAACGGAACAAGCAGCAACTTTTCTCAAATTTGCAATGGCCACCACGGATCCGGACGTCGCCGCGGGCTTTCTCGAAAAGGCCGCCGACCTTTCGGCAAGGAGTGCAAAGGCGCCGGATGCCAGCCCCCGGCCGCCTGATGTAGAGCAGCCGGAACGCTAGCTCTCGCGATGAGGCCGCCAACGAGCGGCCTCATCGTTTTATCGGTCCATCCGCAAGTCGGTCCCGGCCTGTTTCGACCCCTGGTGGCCTGGCTTGAATCCGCCAGTGGCCGGTTTGATGTGTTCACTTTTTGCAACTCATAGGAACCTTTGCCCCATTTCTGCGTACCGTCGGTGGCGCGCTGGGATACCACGGGGAAAATTCATGTGATTGGTAAAGCGTACTTCGTGCGTCAAGCGGCGATTTTGTATAGGTTTGCCAAGGCAACCAAAGACCCCAAAATTTCCGCTGCGTTAATGGAGAAAGCGGCTGATTTAAAATTGCGAGTGGACGATCCAGCGTCATGTGACTTGACGCCACCAGCACCGGATATCGAGCCGCCGTCCACGACATGAACGGATGAAGGCCGCCTCAGTTGGCGGCCTCTTCCTTTCCATCCATATACGCCAGCGCATAGACAGTCTATTTCGGCCAGTACTCGCAAGTCGAGGTGCGGGTGACGTCGCTTACAATTTTAGGCGTGCTTGCGGTTTTGCCTGAACCGTCCGTCAAGATGCGCACGCTATGCGTTACCACATGCACATACAGGTTGCCTTCACCCCCGAACCGGTCCTGCCGATGCTTCAACAGCATAGCGCCCATCTTCTCACATGGCTGTTGAGTCTCAGCCGCACCCCGGAGCCCTCGCGGGTGCCGCCGCCGGTCCGGCCGGACGCGCCATCGAGAACCCATATGCCGCCGCGGCAGCCTTCTCCAACGCGCCAGGAATAGGCGCCGGCAAATCCACCAGGCGGCATGGCATGCCTTGCGTGCGGGCCATGGCAGGGATCGCAACCCGCTGCGATCGGCAACGCAACGCCGCAGCCAAACGACCCCGCCGCATGGGGCTATGCAGCGAGGTCGCCGATGACGGGGGAAATCTGGAAGACCACCACCCGCCCTCGCGAGCGGATACGTTCGCCGCAAGGCAGCGTTTCCAGTTCGCAAATCGCCCGGCAAATTCGTCTCAAACGGCGTTGAACCTTTTTCATTCCGGTTCAGACAAAATTCTTGCCTGGGACATTGCATCACTCGGGGAATAGGCCTGCGCCGCCAAGCGACCATACTCCGCTTGCGCGGCGCAGCGCTTTTCGGCGAGCGCGGAAGCGGTTCCGGCGCGGGAATTCGGACACCCCGCGGGGTTAGAACGCACAGCGCGAGGATTTCTGCCGTGCTGGCGCGCGGCAAATCTATTTGCCAGCGCATGGAATATGGAACTTTGTGGTTCCGCTCCCGTTACCCGCAGAGGAGTCCGCGCGGGTACTCCCCGCCCCCTCTCCGCTCCCTCGCAGGCGTCCAACCGACGCTCGATCAAGCCTTATAATAGTTGCATTCATTAATATTTGCAATTTTAAGTATCAGGTTTGGATTCGAAGCGGTTGAGGCCGCAGCGGGATTTTTTATATGATCTACAAAGGCGTTGAATTCACCGTGACGGCGGCCGCTCTGGGCATTTGGAAATGGCAATTCCGCATCGGCGACAGGGTCATCGCGGGAAAGACCGAAGCCAGGCTCAATCTGCTCGCCATCCGGCGGGTCCAGCTTCGGATCGATCGGGAGCTAAAAAAAGCCGAACGGGAACAACTCGCTTCGCCGGATCCTTCTACCGGCCGCCCGCCGGGAAAGCCTTAAGCAATTTCAGCACGTTACGGCTACATGATGACATGACGCATGTGCCCGACAACGGGCATGAGCCCGTAAAAACCCGGAGTTGATCTTTCCGCGCGCCAGGAATCCACTCCGCCCGCTCTCGCGCGTTCTCGGAGCCAACGGCGGCCCATTTTGCATCTGGTTCAGCTTGCCATGCCGATCTTCTTCTTCAGCGTTCGACATGGCGAGGATGCATGCGTCAACAACGACGGTGCGGAGTTTGCCGATCATAACGCCGCCTGGAAGGAAATGACCGACGTCTGCGGGGACATGATCGCGGACATTTCCCGAAAACTCTCCGAAAACGCCGAGTGGCAGATGGAATTGCTGGATGAATCCAGGAGGCCGGTATTCCGGATCCGCCTGGTTGCGGAGACGCTGCAGGACACCGATTAAGGAGCGCGCTAGGCGTGCGCCTTTTTGGGAGCCGCATCCGGTTCACCGGCCGGCGCAACGCCCTTCCGCAGCTCCCGGGCGGAGATGAATCGGACGCCGACCAATTCGCCCTTGCGCCAGATCAACGTGCATAGCCGCCGCACCTCGCCGCCGGCGGTCAGCGAAAGGCCGAACACCTTCGGCACCGCGAGGTCACCCACGTCGAGGCAGGCGCCGTTTTCGGAAATGTCGAGGATGTAGCACTGGATCCATGCCGCATCCGGCGCCGGAATCAGGAATCCCGGCTTGCGCAAGTCGACCCGAACGAACTTGCGGGCACCTAGGTCTTTGCGGTCTCTCGCCATGATTTCTCCTGCGCGGGGAAATCCTAGCTAGGCGGAATACCTGAATACCGAGTTATCGGAATTCGGCAAAAACCGAGGTATTGATATCAATTCTGACGTGCAGCGGGATGGCAAAGCGGAAAGCATTGCCTAGTCGGCGCTGGCGAGCCGGCGCATCGTGAATTCGATGTCGCCATCGGGCAGCTCGCGCCAGCTCTCGACCGAGCTCATATAGGCCGCCTTGGGATAGCGGTCGAGAAAGTCGCGCGCCCGCGCCCTGGCCTGGTCGCGCGGCAGCGTGAAGGTCTCGCGCAGATAGCCGTCGTCCGGCTTGCGCCGGCCGGCCATCCGGCTCGCGAGATCGCGCGGACGAAAGACCATGTCGTAACTCCAGACATAGGACGACAGGTCGAATATAGGGATGGCGGCGAACGAATCCTACTCGCCGCTTGGTACGGCCGCCTACTGACTGCTACTGCCGGTCTTGTTCTTCCTGGGCGCCGCGGCGGCCTTCGCCGAGTCCTTGGGCGCGTCGGTGCTGCGCACGGTGCCCCAGGGATCGGAAGAGCCTTTGGCATCGGGAATCTTCCTCAGGGAATCCTTATAGGCTTTCTCCTTGATCGCATCCGCCTCCTTCTCCTCCGGCGATTTGGACTGGAACTCCGGCATCAGGTTGATGTTCGGGGTCTGCGCGTAGGCCGGCACCGTCAACAACACCACCACCGCGGCCGCGCTCAGCATTCTCATGACGCTCTCCTTTGGGACGCTGACTTTGCGTTTCCGGGAAGGATACCACCGGCGCAACCGCCCCGCCAAGCATGAGGGCCCCAGCCTTTGGTTAGGCGCGCCGAACCCGCCCGCAAAGCGCGGCCAGACTCGCAGGATTTCGTGCCGTATTTGTGGCCCGCCGCCGCTGTTCCCTTCGCCGCAATGACCACTACAATACGGCCTGAAACAATATCGGCTAAGGAAACCGGCGTTCATGCAGCAACAGCCACAAGCAACGGAATTCGGCATCGCGGAAGCCAGGCGGGTGCTTGGCGAGATATTTGCGCCCTGGGTGATGGATCTCAATCTCTCGATCGAGCGCTTTGACTTTGCCCCGCCCGGTGATGCCGCCGACTGGCAGCCGGGCGCGATCCTGCGCCTGCCGTTCTCGGAACGGCTGTGCCGCAATGGCGGCACAGTCTCGGGCCAGGCGCTGATGGCCTTTGCCGACACCGCGATGGTGATCGCCAACCTCGCCGCCAACCGCGGCTATCGCGCAATGACGACGGTCGACCAGACCACGCATTTCATGCGCGCGGCCTCGGCCTCCGACGTCCTGGCCGATGCGCGCGTGGTCCGCCTCGGGCGCACCATGAGCTTCGGTCGCGTCACGCTTCTTTCCGCCACCGACAACAAGCCGGTGGCGATGGTCTCGAGCGCGTTCGCGATGCTGTAGAGAGATGCTGTAGAGAATCGCAAAAGCGCGTCTATCGCGCCGTGACCACCATCTATCACCGAACGCGCTTCCTGGTGGTGGACACACGGAGCCTGTCATCGGGCGCGCGTTCGCGCGACCCGTTGGCTTTGTCCACCCTACAAGATTGCATCAAGCGTCGTCGTGCTGGAAATCAGGATACCGCAGGCCCGACCATCCCTTTGCAATATGCAGTAATGGGCCGTCCCCCGTAGTTATCTCGTCTTGCGGGAACACAATTCGTCTGGCGTCTTGGTGTTGAAATTGTCGAGGGACGAACCATGCTCAAGACCACTCTTGTGATGGCGACCATCACCATCATCGCTTGCGTCGCAGTGATCGCGATTTACGAGCTTCTCTCTCGTGGGCGCCAACCGCAAGCTGGCCCTCCTCCGCGCCGCCGGGCCTTTTAACGACAAGGCCGCCGTGCCGAGCTGATTGCTGGCAGATTCATTTCGGCTGTAGGGTGGGCAAAGGAGCGTCAGCGACGTGCCCACCATCTATCGTCGAGCGCGTTTCTTGATGGTGGGCACGCTGTCGCTTTGCTCACCCTACGCACTGCGAACTGATTTGCTTCGCGCACAAGCGCAACTTCATGCAGTGGCCTGCGACAAATCAACACGACGGGCAAATCAGTCAAAACCTGTCCAGCCCCTTCAGCAAAAATATTCCGCTTAACTTCCAAAGCAAATCATCGGCATAACTCCGCTTGTCTCACGGCAGATGAGGGGCGTTGGCCATCGTCACGAACGTGCGGTGAGATGCGATGGACGCGAGAGCTGCGACTGACGTGTGTGGCTCAAGCGTACGGCGAAGTCGTGTGGTCCTGACGCCGCGGTGCTGGCGCTAAGTTGCGTGGATGTATTCACGCAGCGATGGTGGCAAGAAAGCCGTTCACCAGGGAGAGCACGCTATAAGCCGTAAGGCCATTGCGCAGGGAAGGCCGGAATGCTCCCGCTGCCCTGTATGCTCGTGTGCACTTTTGTTTGCGCAAATCGCACGCGAGACCGCGGGTGCAGCAAGCACCCGGTCTTCCCTGCGCCCTCTGTTCTCGATGAGGGCAAACGAAGATACAAACCTCGGACGCAATGCGCCGCGAGAACGCGACGTCATATCCACGTCATTGCGAGCGACCTGCTTGATGGCGAATCCGAAATCCATCCTCCGTCGTCCCTGCGAACGCAGGGACCCATAGCCACCGGCCTAAGTTGTTTGTGAGGTCGTTGTTATCTTGTCTTTTCCAACAGGAACTGCCGCGGAGTATGGGTCCCTGCGCCCCGTGCGCAATTGCGCACTAGGCAGGGACGACGATGGAGCGGTTGTTGCGGTAACCTACGCCCTCCCCACCCTGCTCCGCCGCCAGCGCCAGACCAACACCGCCATCAGCAGCACCACAAACCCAGCCGCAATCGCCCCGCTCATGAATCGCCCGCCCGGCCGGTCGATTGTGCGCGACCGCAGCGAAGGCGTTTCGCCCGGCCGCGCCAGGCGGAACGCGACCACGCTGTCGCCGATGGTCGTGCCCGACTCGGAATGACCGCCGGCGCCGATCGCGACATATTGCTCGCCCTTCCACAGATACGTCATGGGATTGGCGACGCCCGGCACCGGCAGTCGGCCCTGCCACAGCTCATGCCCCGACCTCGCGTCGAAGGCGCGCAGATAAGCGTCCATCGCGCCGGTGAAGGCGAGACCGCCGGCGGTGATCGCGACGCCACTGACGAGCGGCGTGCCGAACGGAAAGGCGATGCCGAGTGGCGCGCGGTCCTCCGTGGTGCCCACGCGCGAACGCCAGAGAATCTTGCCGGCCTTCAGATCGACCGCGACCATCTCACCCCAGGGCGGCTTGTTGCACAACAGCCCCAAAGGCGACACTGCGACCGCGCGCGTCATCGCGAACGGCGCGCCCTGCTGCCGTCCGAAGTCGTGGCCGGGCGGCGGGTTGAACCCGTCGGCCACGGCGGCGCGCGGAAGCAGCTTGACGATATGGATCGCCCGCGTCGTGTTGGCGTAAAGAATCTGATTGACGGGATCGAAGGCGGCGCCGCCCCAGTTCACGCCGCCGCCGGTCATCGGGAAAACCACCGTGCCTTGCGTCGACGGCGGCGTGTAGAGGCCGTCATTGCGTGCGGACGCGATCTGGTCGCGGCAGATCCCGCTGTCGCGAAACGGAATGACGCCGAACACGTCGTCGGCCGAAATTTGTTGCGGTAGCAGCGCCGGCACGTGGGTCGGAAACGGCTGTGTCGGCGAGAGCTGCTCGCCTTCGGCGCCGCCTTGCGGCACGGCGCGTTCCTCCACCGGCCATACCGGCCTGCCGGTATCGCGGTCGAGCACGAACACAAACCCCTGCTTGGTCGACTGGATCACGACGTCGCGCAAGCCTGCGCCGGTGTCGATGCGCGCCAGCGTCGGCTGCGCCGGCAAATCGTAATCCCAGACATCGTGATGCACGGTCTGATACGACCAGAGCCGCTCGCCGGTCTCGGCGCGCAGCGCCACGACCGAATTGGCGTAGTCGTTGTTGCCGGGCCGCTTGCCGCCCCAGAAGTCCGGGCTCGGCGAGGACGTCGGCAAGAACACCAGGCCACGTTCCTCGTCCACCGACATCGGCGCCCAGACATTGGCGTGGCCGGAGACGATGCCATCATGCACCAGCGGATCGAACGACCAGCGCGGACGCCCGGTTCGCGCATCGAAGGCGCGCACCGTGCCGGGTGGCGCCTCGACGCGGCGGTTGTCCGCGATCGCAGAACCGACGATGACGGTGTCGCTGATAATGACGGGGGCCGACGTGATCTGGAATTCGCCGGGCCATTCCAGCGGCGCGCCGATCTCGATCCTGATCTCGCCATTGTTGCCGAAATCGGCGCAGGGAATGCCGGATCTCGCGTCGAGCGCGATCACGCGCGCGTCGTTGGTGCCCATGAACACCCGCGCGCGGCAGTCGGCATTTTCAGCCGCGCGCTCGTCGACCCAATAGGCCACGCCGCGGCAAGTGTAGCGGTTGGCCGGGCGTTGAGCGGTCGAGATATCAGGATCATATCGCCACTTCTGCACACCACTGCCGGGGTCGAGCGCGATCACTTCGTTGAACGGCGAGCAGAAGATCAGGCTGTCTTCGACCAACAGCGGCGTGGCCTGAAACTTGGTCCGCTTCATCACCTCGGGCGCGCGGCTGTCGAGATCGCCGGTACGAAACTCCCAGGCGCGGACGAGATTGCCGACATTGTCCGGCGTGATCTGGTTGAGCGGCGAAAACCGCGATCCGCCGCGATCGCCGCCCCAATGCTCCCAGGCGGAAGCCGGAAGCGCGATACTCGCGCAGAAAATGGCAACGATGAAAGTGAACAGACGAACCGGATTTCGCATCCTGCCCCCGCAAGCGCAACGCTTGCGGGATCGATTACCCTATCGGCAGGTCAGTATCTACCCCGGCCGCCATGGTCGCCATAGTGGCCGCCGCGACCGCCGCCAAACCCGCCGAGGCCAATGCCGATGCCGATGCTGACCGGCGGTGGCGGCGGCGGATCGTACACCACGCGCGGGGGCGGACGGCGAACGACCACGACGTCATCATCCGGCTCGCTCCGACGCGGCGGCTTGCGATCGACCCGCTTCTTCGGCGGATCCGGCTCGACGCGCCTGATCGGGACATTGACCTTCAGCGGCTGCGGGGGCGGCGGCTGCACGTTGCAGGGACAGGTCGGCGCGGCCAGCGCAACGTTTTGCGGCACGGCGGCGTTGGCGGCGGCAACCGCCGGTGTGAACTCGGGACGGTTGCGCAGCCGCTGTTCCAGCTTGCGCGCGGTCGCGCTGAGATCGCTGTCGGGGAATTTCGCCAGGAACGAGCGATATCCGGACGCGGTGTTGGTGAGCACGGCCTCGTTCCATGCCACCATGCGCCGGTGCCGAACCAGCCAGTCGCGCGCCAGCCGCCCAAGCGCTGTCTGCGGGAAGAGGCCCGCAAAGGCCTCATACGATTCGTCGGTGCCGTCGGCCACGATCAGCTCGTTCGCCGCCTCGACCGGCTTGCCCTTCAGATCGCGGGTCCACTCGGCGACCGTCTTCTTCGGAGCGGCCGCAGGCTTCGGCCCGGCGACCGACGCGCCCGAAAAGCGGAAATCCTCGGTCAGCGAGGAGCTGTCCCACGGGGTCTGCCGCCCTTCGGTGACCTTGTTCACCGCAAGCCGCACCCGCTTGAAAGTCTCCTCGATCGGAATGTTCTGCTCCTTGCCGGCCGCCAGCAGCGCATTCGTATACGGGCTGTTGGAGCCGGAGCCGTCCTCCGCGACCGCGCCGGGCGACGTCGAGAACGACAGGAACGTACCGGGAGCGCCGACCTTGGCATCGATGAGGGCAAGCCCGCCGCCGGCGGTCTTGAGGTCCGGGAACGGATTGTTGCGACAGGCGTCGAGCATCAGGATGCGCATCTTGCTCGGCACCGACGTCAGCGTGTTCAGGATGTCGTTGAGGCGCACCGCCTGGATCGGAATGTCGGCTTCCCGCTTCGGATCGATATCGATCGGAACCAGAAAGTTCTCGCCATCGATCTGCAGCCCGTGACCGGCGTAAAACACCAAAGCTACGGTATCAGCGCCCTTGGCCGCCACCTTGCCGGCGAATTCGCTGACTGCCTCCCGCATCTGGCCTTGCGAAAGATCGGCCGCGGTCGAGACCTCGAAGCCGGAATCGGTCAGCATTTGCGTGATCGCCCTGGCGTCATTGGCCGGATTGGGCAGCGCCGGCACCGAACGATAGGCGGACTGGCCGATCACCAGCGCGAGGCGACTTTCAGCAGACGCCGAATGTGTTCCCAGCAGAACCGCAGCGGGAATCATCAGCTTGAGCAGCGTGTCACGGAACATGATGCCACCTCCCGGCAATGCAGGCTACGGATTGGTCATGGCCCCGGAGCCAAAGGTTCAAGCCGGCGGCGCGTTGTGAGGCGTGACAAGGGCTCGATTCAACGGCGATCTTGCCGCAGGCCCAAGTCCTGCGCAGTGATGCAAATCACAGTATCGGGATCGTTATCTGGGCAACATGCCCTGTTCTGGCGCAGCGTGTTCGGGTTAAAACACCCTCCGATGCGGCGGATCGTGAATCATATAGCGCTGGTTGTGGGCGCAGCGCTGGCGCTTGCGGGTTGCGGCTTTGCCGACGTCCGCTCGCCGGTGCCCGAGTTCATGCGCGCCAAGGCGCCCGAGCCGCCCCCGCTCGAGCCGGCGCCCGACGCCAAGCGGATGCTGAAGGAGAAACTGGACTCGGTGTTCACGGCGGCCTCGCAACCGACCAATGTTCGCGTTTCCGAGCCGCGCCCCAACCTGCGCGGACCGGGCTGGACCGCCTGCGTCAAGGCCGAAGTGATTTCGGTGACCGGCAAACCGCTGGGCACGCAGACCTACCGAATCGAGATTTCCGAAGGCGTGATTGCGGATCGCCGGCAGATCGAGCCGGAAGACACCTGTACCAGCGAGAGCTACGAGCCGATCTAGCCCTATAGACAGCGGGTTGCCGCCCGGACCGGACAGAGCTTCAGCGCACTCGAAAGCGAGAACAGCACCCGCACGCCGCGGGTGGGATTGTCGGGCGCGCGATAGCCGAGCGGCGCGGCAGCGCCGATGTCGGCCTGCAAGCCGTCGGCGAGGAAGAAGCGAACGCCGCCGCCGGCCGAGGTCAGCGAAAGGCCATCGCTAAGCCGATAGCCAGAGTTCCAGGCGACGCCGCTATCGACGAAACCGTAAAGCTGATAGCCGCTCAGATATTGAAGGTTCGTCTTCTGGTCGAAGCGCAGTTCCACCGAGCCCGCCAGACCGTTATCGCCGCTGATCTCGGCGCTGCCATAGCCGCGCCCGAACGCGATGCCGCCGAGATAGAATTGCTGCGAGGTGAACAGCGGGCCGGACCCCGTCTGGCCGGCCGACGCAAGTTTCAGCGACCATGCGTCCGACAGCGTCTGGTAACGCGTGAACCAGAAATTCAGCGCGGAGAATTTGCCGGATGCGCCGTCGCGCGACAGAAAGTCGTCGCCGCGGTGCGAGGCGCCGAGAATGTCGAGGCCCTGGCGATAATTCACTGTCAGATAATTGGTGCCACCGAAATTGTCCTGCAGCCGGTAGTCCGAGGTGAGGCTCGCAGTGCGGATGCGATCGGCGTAGATCGCGCCGAACACGTCGTTTTCGGAAGCATTGGTGAAAGCGGAGGCCGCGATAAGCGTCAGGCTGGACTTCTGCGATTGCAGCGGCGCGATGCTGCCGCGAATTTCGAACGACTCGGTTTTGATGTTGTCGCTGTAGAGGCGACGGAAATCGCCGGGCCAAACCTCGCTGTAGTATCCCGACGCACCGATGCGGGCGCCGTCGGCGCCGACGGGAATCTCGTAGGACAGACGGCCGAACGCGAGCTGCCGCGGATCGCCGGGCGTGGTGGAGAGGTTGAAAACCAGCGAGTCGCCTGGCGTGAGATAGGAGTTGAACGCCGCCGTCCCGTAGCTTTGCCACGGTCCGACCGACGACGATCCGAGATTGTCGACGCCGAACGAGGTAAAGACGTGCCAGGTCTTGAGAGACAGGATCAGGCGGAAATGGCCGCTCGCGGTGCCGATCTCCTCGATCGCAGTGTCCTCGATCCGCACGCCGGGCCGACTGTTGATCAGAAGCAACTGCCGTTCGAGAGTCGCAAGCCGCGAAGGCCGCTCCGTCAGCACGGCTTCGAGCATCGGCCGGACACCGAATTGTTCGGCGCCGTCTCCCTTCAGCGTCAGCTCCGTGATGCTGCCTTCGATGACTTGAATATGAAGCTGGCCGCCCTGGATGTCCTGCGGAGGAACGATCGCCCGGCTGAGGTGAAAGCCGGCGGCGCGATAGACGTCGCTCACCGCGGTGGCGATAGTCGCCAAGTCGGCCTGCGATACTGTCTTGCCGATGTAGGGTTGATATGTCGCGACCAGCCGGTCCTGCGGTATCGCTACGGCGCCGGTGATCGAGACGTGCTTAAGCACGAACAGTGGCTTGGAATCGCCCTGCCCCTCCGTCCCCGCAAATTGCGGCGACGGCAACCGGGGCCGCCCATTGGCGCCCTGGCTCGATTGCTGATCCTCGAAACGTTTTTCGATCTGTCTCGGATCATAACCGGGCTGGTTCGCGTGCTGCGCGTGCGCGGGAGAACAGGCGGTGCACAAACCGAGGCCAACCATCAGCAGGCAAAATCGGACAATGACCGCTGCACACATACTTCTCAGTACATCTACGGAGAGAAACCTCTGCACATCGGTGGAACCGCTAGCCATATGATTTCAATAGAGTTTTATGGTGAACGGATGGTTAATTCGATCCTTTGGAAGCAAGGCTTTCGCTCACTCAATGTTGAAACATTTCCGATAGTCGTTCGGGATAAAGCGGCAATCGGAGAGAGTTTCATGCGTGCGATCCTTCACGTCACAAGAGCCCTCGGGACAGCGTTCGTCCTGGCGACGGCTTCCGCCGCTTTCGCTGCCGACGGCGACGACTGGACCGTGCACAAATCCTCGGGCGAGGTGTGGCTCGCTGGCAGCGGCGTGCAGCAGGCATCGCTGAAACAGGAAGACGTGTTGAAGCCCGGCGATACCGTTCGCACCGGCCGTACCGGGCGCGTCCTCCTGAGGCGCGGCGACGAAATGATCCTGGTTTCGCCGAATTCCGTGGTCGGCGTCCCCGCCCAGAAGAAGGAAGGACTCTCGACGACCATCGTGCAGCGGGCCGGCTCGATCCTGCTTGACGTCGAAAAGCGCAACGTCAAACATTTCGAGGTCGAGACCCCCTACCTCGCGGCGGTGGTGAAGGGCACGCAATTCCGTGTCACCGTCAATGCAGGGAAGACCACCGTCGACGTGGTCCGCGGTCAGGTTGAGGTCGCAGATTTCAAGTCGGGTCAGATCGCCCAGGTGATGGCCGGGCAGCACGCGACGGCCTTCGCGAGCGGCAAGGTCGGGCTGTCGCTGGGCGGAGCCGGCGTCCTCGCCCCGATCGAGCACGGCAAGCCGCGCGCACCTTCGATCGAGCGCGTGCCGGTGCCGCGCGGCGGTCTCTCCGCGCCACGCCATGCAGCCAACGGACACAACAAGCATGCGAGCGCCCATCCCGCGAGGCATGGCGTCACTCGCATCTCCTCGTCGATCGGCGAAGTTCGAATGAACCTCCATCGCGTTACCAACGGTCTCGCCCATGGCGGTTCGGCTTCGGTCGGCGCGGCGCGGGGCGCCTCCGAACCCAATACGGTCTGGAGTTCATCAACTCCCGGCACCGACACGGCCGCCGCCAACAATGGTCAGGGAGACAATGGCAACGGATCCGTCGCCAGTGCCGCCGGTCGAGCAAATGCAAGCGCGGTAGCGGCTGTCGCCGGAGGCAACAGCAATAGCGGCAATAGCAACGGCGGCAATGGCAATGGCGGCAGCGAAAATGCCGCCAACGGGAATGGCAACGGAGCCAACGGCAGTGGCCGTGGCAACAGTGGACACGGAAGAGGCCGCTAACCGCACAATCAACTGCAAGAGAGCTGAACGACCGGTCAAACCCGAAACACCAGAATGGTGACCAAGTGAAACGATATCGGCCGCATATCTTCGTGATGATTGCGCTGGCAATCGTCCTGGCGGGCGGCTGGCACAGCTCGCTTCGCAACACCCTGGCCGACCTGCGGTTCGCCTGGCAGTCGCGACAGGTCAGCGGCAACATCGTGGTGATCGCGATCGACGCATCGTCGATCGACAGGATCGGCGTCTGGCCATGGCCGCGCCTGCTCCACGCCGAACTGATCCGGCAGCTTGAGAAGGCGGACGTCCAGGACATCGCGCTCGACGTCGACTTCTCCACGCCTTCCGATGCGTCGTCGGACCGAAACTTTGCCGAAGCCCTGCAGAACGCCGGCGGATCGGTCGTGCTGCCCTCGTTCCAGCAGCCTCGCACCGACAAGACCACGCTTCACGTCAATCGCCCGTTGCAGCAATTCGCCGAACATTCCTGGCCGGCGGTCGTCAATGTCGAGGTGGGACCCGACGGCCTCGTCCGCCGTTATCCGTTCGGCGAGAAGCTGGACGGCAAATTCATGCCCTCGCATGGCTGCCGTGCTCGCCGGTCAATACGCGGAAAAGCGCACGCCGTTTCTGATCGACTTCAGCATCCGGACTGCGGGAATCCCCAAAGCGTCCTTTGCGGACGTGCTGCGCGGCGACCCGGCGACGCTGCAAAAACTGCAGGGCAAGAAGGTCATTATCGGGGGCACGGCGCTCGAACTCGGTGACCGCTTCAGCGTCCCGAACGGCGCGATCGTTTCCGGCCCCGTGTTGCAGACGCTGGCCGCGGAATCGCTATTGCAGAACCGCGCGCTGCAATGGACCTCGCACGTCGTCACGCTGACCGGCCTGGCCCTGCTCGCCTTGATCATGCTGTTCTCATGGCGCCGCCTTTCCGCCGGCAAGCGAGTGGCGCTGCTCGCCGCAACCGCTGTCTCCCTCGAGGCCGGCGCGTTTGCCCTGCAGGCGGCATTCCCGCTCATTCTCGACACGTCGCTGATTCAAATCGCCATCATTGTCTATATCGCGGCCATCGCACTCGACGAGATCGATATCAAGGATCTGCTCGGCAGGGTCGCCGAGAGCCGCTTTCAGCGCGTGGCGATGGCGCTCGGCGACGGTCTGATCTGCACCGATTCCAGTTACCTGATCACGGTCTGGAATCCGGGCGCGACCGCGATCTTCGGCTATCTGCCGGAGGAAATGATCGGCCGGCCGTTCGACGAGATTTGCGCACGTGACGGAGCCGTTGCCACGTCCTCTTTCTCCATCAAGAACGCCGCACATCTCGCTCCCGGATCGGTAGTCGAATTCGACGGACGCCGCAGCAATGGCGAGGTGTTTCCGGTCGAGGCCAGCTTCTCCGGCTGGCAGGGCACCGACGGGTTTCAATTCGGAGCGATCCTGCGCGACATTTCGGTGCGAAAGCGCGAAGCCGAGAGGATTCGATACCTCGCCGAACACGACACGCTGACGGGTCTGATCAACCGCAACACGCTTCACGCCGGCCTGGCCGCGATGATTGCGAAAGCCGAGGCCGAGGGTTGCGAAGTGGCGCTGCTGGTGGTCGGCCTCGATGGCTTTCAGCAGATCAACCACATGCTCGGTCATGCCAGCGGCGATCTCGTGCTTCGCGGCATTTCAGAGCGGTTGACGGCGGGAATTCCGGTATCCGGCATGGTCGCGCGATTGAGCGGCGATGAATTCGCCGTCGCCGTCCGGATGAGCGATATCGGCGAAAACGTCAGCCGCTTCGCCGAGCAGATCGGCGCGAGCTTCGAGGCACCGCTGCTGGCCGGCAACCGCCGGCATCGCGTCCGGGTCAGCATCGGCGCCGCGGTTTTCCCCGGCGGCGGCCGCAGCGCGGACGAGCTGCTGAGCAATTCCCATTTGGCATTGAGCCACGCCAAAGCGAGCAAACGCGGCGGTCATGTGCTGTTCGAGGACGCGATCCGCCGCAAGTTGCAAACCCGTCTGACGCTGGAAGCGGAACTGGCGGCGGCCGCGGAGCACGATGAATTCGAACTGTTCTATCAGCCGCAACACCATCTGGCCGATGGCCGCCTGATTGGCGCCGAAGCGCTGATACGCTGGCGCCATCCGGTACGAGGCCTGGTTTCGCCGGCTGAATTCATGCCTATCGTCAATACCTCGCCAATCTCTGAGAGAATGGCGGAGTGGGTTCTCGACACCGCCTGCGCCAAGGCAGCCGCTTGGGAACGCACCGGCCACCAGCTTCGCATCGGCGTCAATCTCTCGCCCTCGCAGTTCCAGTCCGGCGATCTTGCAGGCTCGGTCGCGCAAGCGCTTGCCCGCACCGGCTTAAGCCCGACCAGCCTCGAGCTCGAGATTACCGAGGACATCCTGCTCCACGATGAGAAGGGCGCGCTGAACACGTTCCTGAAGATCCAGGAGCTGGGTGTTCGGATCGTGTTCGACGATTTCGGCACCGGCTTTGCAAGCCTTAGCTATCTGAAGAAATTCCCGCTCGACGGGCTGAAGATCGACCGCTCCTTCGTGTTCGGATTGCTGGCCAATCCCGACGACGCGGCGATCGTGAGTTCGACGATCGGACTGTCCAAGCAACTGGGCCTGTCGGTTATCGCCGAAGGCATCGAGGACCGGGCCACCGCCGACTTCCTGGTCAGGATGGGCTGCGAAGAGGGACAAGGCTACTTCTTCGGACGGCCGATGCCGGCACGTGATTTCGAAGCCAAATTCCTGATCACCCCCGCCGCTGCCGAGGTGGCGTGACGGCTGGACGGCCTGACCAGACTGAAAGATCGGTTAACGCGACCGCTCAAATCCGAGCTTTGCAACAACGCTATTTTCCATCTCTTTTCGCTAGCCTTGCCCTGTGAACGCGATAAGCAGGCGGCGCCCTAGGGGTGCCGTTGGCAAAAAACCGCGAACGGGATTCGGGGAAAGTGGCTGATATTACCGACACATCGACGGTGCGCCGTGCATCGAGCAAGGATGCGAACGCGCGTGCACCAGACTCCGGCGGCGAGTTGATGCCGCTCGCCGGCGTTTCCGCAGGCCAATGGCGCGCGCTTTCCGAGCGCGCCGCCGAGCCGAACGGCTATTACTTGCCCGAATGGGAACTAGCAGTGAACGCGTCAGCGCGGGGTCGCGTCAACGCTGCCGCACTCGGCGCGTGGCGCGATGCCTCCAGCCTGATCGGCCTGGTGCCCGTGATCTCGATGTGGCGCGCCTACAAGATCCCTCTGCCCGCTTTGGTCAGCGCCGATCCCTACGGCACGCTTTGCACGCCACTGCTTGATCGCGACATGGCGGAAGAAGCCGTCACGGGCATTCTGCAGCAGGCCCGGCGGGCTGGCGCGCATGCGCTGATCTTCCGCGCCACCTCGCTTGATGGCGCGGCCCTGAAAGCCTTTACCGATGTGCTGCATCGCAGCGGCATGCAGCCCGTGGTGCTGCAATCGCATGTCCGCGCCTGCCTTGATACCACCGGTGACGCCGACGACGTGCTGCGCGAGGCGCTGGGCGCGAAGAAACTGAAAGAACTGCGCCGTCAGCGCAATCGCCTCGCTGAACACGGCCCCGTCCACTTCGACGTGGCGAGGACGCCTGCCGAAATGGCCACCGCCGTCGAAACATTCCTGATGCTGGAGGCCAGCGGCTGGAAGGGCCAGCGCGGCACCGCGCTCTGCCAGGACGACGGCGATGCGGCCTTCGTCCGCCGCGCCACGTCAGCGCTGGCCGAGACAGGCCAGTGCGAGATCGTGACCCTGCGGGCCGGCGAAACGCCGGTGGCAGCCGCCATCGTGCTGCGCCATCAGGATCGCGCCTTCTACTTCAAGCTCGGCGTCGACGAGCGCTTTGCGAAGTTTTCGCCGGGCGTGCAGCTGACGCTGGAATTGACCCGGCATCTCTGCACGGATCCGGCCATTCGCCTGGTCGATTCCACCGCCGCTCCCGATCATCCCATGATCAACCCGATCTGGCGCGGACGCCTTGCGATCGGCGACGTCCTGATCCCGTTGCGACGGCGCGATCCGGTCGTGTCGCTGATCCGCGCCGCGCTCGGCTTGCGCGGCGCGATCCGCGAGCCGGTACGCCGCATCGTTCATTTCGTCAGAGCACGGCAGGAGAAATCCTAAATGAATACGCTCACCGCCATCGCGCCCGTGATTACGGCCGATCATGACGCGCTTCGCCGCGACTTCCCGCTCAAGCCGTTCGCGATCCATCACAAGCTCGCCGGCCATCCGCTGCTGACGCTACCGCGAATCGCGCAGCTCGCCTCTGAATTGCCGCGCGACCTGATCGAATACAATTCCGGCAAGGTCGCAATCAGCCAGGATCCGGATGCGATTCCCACCGTCGACCTCGATCCGGTCGAAGTGGTAAAGAGCATCGAAACCGCCGGCGCCTGGATGGTACTCAAGCGGGTGGAGAATTCGCCCGAGTATCGCCGCCTGCTCGAGGATACACTGCTGTCGGTCGCCCGCGCGCGCGGCTTCAACAGCCTGCTCGACGCAGGTTTCGAGCAGGTCGAGGGCTTTCTGTTCGTGTCCTCGCCGAACTCGACCACGCCGTTCCATCTCGACAGCGAAGACAATTTCTTCGTCCACATCCACGGCGAAAAATTCTTCACGATCTTCGACAATACCGACCGCACGATCGTCAGTGACGACGAGGTCGAGCGCTCGATGACCAAGCATCGCAACCTGAAATACGACGAGAGCTTTGCGCCGCGCGGCAAGGAATTTCATTTGTTCGCAGGCGATGGCTGCTACGTGCCGTATCAATGGCCGCACTGGGTGCGCACCGCAGGCTCTTTCTCGATTTCGATGGCGATCACCTGGAAGACGCGCGAAGTGCGGCGGCTGAACGACCTGCACTTCTTCAATTCGATGCTGCGGGGTGTCGGCCTGCCGCAGCAGCCCCCCGGCAAACAGCCGGCACTCGATGCGCTCAAGCTCGCGTTCTATCGCGCGGTGACGACGGCGATCAAGCCGCTGCGCGCCTCGATGGCGATGCGCCGCGTGCTGCGGCGGGTCGCGCTCGGCAAACGCGCGAATTATTATCTGAAGGGCGCGTAAGTCTCTCTTCGTAGCCGTAGCCCGGGTGGAGCGCAGCGTAACCCGGGGCCGGTGCAGCGAGATGCGATAACCCCGGATTACGCTGCGCTCCATCCGGGCTACGTGAACAAACTCACTGCAACGGCGAGTGCGGCGCCGGCAGCATGATGGTCGAGTGCATTTCCTCGAGAAAGCCCGGACCCTTGCCAAGGAATTCCTGCCAGGCAGGATCCTTCATCGCATTGCCCCGCGCTTCGGCACGCGCGTTCAGGCTGGGATAGGCCCAGATATGGCAGGCTTCGTTCGGTTGCCCGGCTTCGGTCGTCCAGAGGCCGACGATCTTTGAATATTTCTCACGCTCCGGCAGCACCGCGGTGAACGCATCGAGCCACTGCTTCAGGCCGCCGGCAGGCTTGCCCCGATAGTTGCGGAGTTCGTAGACATTGCCCGTCGATGCCGGCGCAACCGGCGGCCTCACCGCGTTCATCAGGCGGACGTCCTGGCGGACCAGCAAGGGACGAATCAGCGGCACGTACTCGCCGGCCCAGCGCGGGTTTTTCGCCAGCTCGGCCCGCATCCGCGCGCGCTGGTCGAAACTGTTGTAGCTCCACATGTGCAGGACCTGGTTGAGCGGCCCGATCTCGGTCGACCAGTAGCCTTCGAGCTTGCCGTAATCGTCCTTGCGGATGTCGCGCGACACCGTGCTCGCGGCCTTGATCATGTCGCCGAGCGTGCCCGGCTTTACGGTGTAGGTGCGCAGTTCATAAATCATGACGTCTCCCCAAGGTTTCTTGTTGCCGATGATTTCGTCCGATCGTCATGGCCGGGCTTGACCCGGCGCCATCCACGACTTCCTTTGCCGCAGCATGGTCAGGACGTGGATGCCCGGCACAAGGCCGGGCATGACGAGCAGTCGCGCCCTACTCCGCCGCCTGCGCGTTGATCTCGCCGGATACCTGACGGATAGCGCGGGCGAGCTGCTCGGCGGGCTGCGCGCCGGACACGGCGTATTTCTGTGCGAACACAAAGGTCGGCACGCCCGAGATACCCTTGTCGGAGGCTTCCTGGGCCTGCCCCGAGATCAGCGCGACATCCTCATCGGTGGCAAGCCGCATGCGCACATCGTCGGCATCGAGGCCGATATCGGCCGCCGCCTGCACCAGCACGTTGAGGTCGGTCAGATCGCCGCCATCGCGAAAATACAATTCCATCAGGCGCTGCTTCATCTCGGCTGATTTTCCCTGTGCATCCGCCCAGTGGATCAGGCGGTGGCAATCGATGGTGTTCGGCTGGCGCTTCACCAGTTCGGGGCGGTAGGTCAGCCCCTCCTCGCCCGCAGCCGCCACGACGCGGCCGGCGATGCCCTTGTAGGCTTCGACCGAGCCGAACTTGGCGGTGAGATATTCGTCGCGGCTGATGCCCTCGCGCGGCACCCAGGAATTGAGGAAGAACGGCCGCCAGCGCACTTCGACGGGAACATCAGGCACCAGCGCCAGGGCGTTCTCAATGCGGCGCTTGCCGATATAGCACCACGGGCAGACTACGTCGGAGACGATGTCGATTTTCAGCGGCTTCAGGGTGCTCATCGGCGCCTCCTCAGGTCGAAATGGAACCCCGAAAATAAGCCGAATGAGCCGCCAGACAAGGCGCTATTTGAGACTGTCTGCCATCTCCCGCATTCGCCGTGCCGTGAGGTCGTCGGCGGGGAAGAAGGTCTCCAGCGCCAGTTCCGACAACGTGATGTCGACCGGCGTACCGAACACCATGGTGGTCGAGAAGAAGCTGAGCACCTCGCCCCCCTCGCTCCGCAGCTTGAAGGGGATCGCGACATTGTCGGCCGAGACCGGTCCGGACCGCGCCGGCATCCGATAGGCTTTCAATTCCTGATACAGCTTGAGCAGTTCGGGATCGGCGGTCGCCTCGCACTGGCGATGCAGCCGCTCCAAAAGATGCGCGCTCCATTCGGCGAGATTGACGGTGCGCGCCGCCAGCCCTTCCGGGTGAAAGGCAAGCCGCAAAATATTGAAGGGCTGCCCAAGCAAATGCGGCGGGATGCCTTCGAGCAGCGGCGCCACCATGCGGTTGGCCGTCACCAGATTCCAGTGCCGGTCATAGGCCAGCGCGGGATTCGGCTCGTGGGCCTTCAGCACGAGGTCGATCGCCTGCCGCGCCGATTTGAGCGCGGGATCGTCGAGCGAGCGCTGCGGAAAGGCAGGCGCAAAGCCCGCCGCGACCAGGAGCACGTTGCGTTCACGCAAGGGAACCTCCAATCGTTCGGCGAGCTTGAGCACCATTTCGCGCGACGGCGCGGCGCGGCCCGTCTCCACAAAGCTGAGGTGACGCGCGGATATCTCGGCATCTCCCGCCAGATCGAGCTGGCTCAGATGGCGGCGCTGACGCCATTCGCGCAGGTGATCGCCGATATGGATGGGCTGGGTTCGTTCGGCTCGCGCCGTGGCAGCATGTGCGTTCATGGTGGAAAACCTACCATGCGAATTTCATCCATTCCATTACGTGTGAGGTAATCGAAACGGGTCACGGGCTGGATCATCTTGGCAGCACAGGAGATGACCCATGCTGATGCTTTCCCTCTTCCGCCTCGTCGCCGCTGCAATCCCGTGGACGCTCAATCTGGCCACCTGGCTGCTGGCGCGCTCGCTGAACATGCCGCAGCCGTTGGTGCACGACACCAGCGTCTTCGTGTTCGTGCAGGTGCAGACGATCGAAAACAGGGTCGGCAAGGCGCTCTGCCCGACGTGGCTGATGCGTCGGCTCCAGTCGCTCCTGCAGCGCTGATCGCTGTCTCGCCCAAAGTCCCCCAAGCAAAGGAGAACTGTCATGATCCGTCCGTCACCATTCCTGAGCCGCGCCCTCGTCGCCGACGCCATCTTCAGCGGCGTCGCGGCAGTCGCGCTGACGCTGGGCGCCGGCGCGCTCGCCCCCTTCCTCAATCTGCCTGACGTGTTGTTGCGTGAAACCGGCCTGTTCCTGATTGCCTATACCGCGCTGGTCGGCTGGCTTGCCACGCGGTCAACGGTGGTGAAGGCGCTGGTGCTACTCGTGATCGTGGGCAACGCGGCCTGGACGCTCGGCAGCATTGCGTTGCTGTTCTCCGGCGCGGTGTCGCCGAACCTGCTCGGTCAGGTCTTCATCGTGGCGCAGGCGATTGCGACCGGCGTGTTCGCCGAACTGCAATATGTCGGGCTGCGCAAGAGCGGTGAGACGGTGACGGCGTAAACCTCGGCCGTCATTGCCTGCGACAAACGTGAAGCGTTTGCGCAAGGGAGCAAAGCGACGAAGCAATCCATGCCTCCGCAAGTAGAGAAGTGGATTGCTTCGCGGAGCCTGTCATCCGGCGGCGCTTTGCGCCGACCGGGTGGCTCGCAATGACGAGGAGGGACTTCAGCTCAATACCAACGCCGCGATCATTCCCGCAAAGGTCAACACAAGCCCGATCACAAGCATCGGCACCAGGCTGCTGCCCGAATACGGGTCGGCCCGCTCCTTGTTCGTCACGACATGTGCTCGATGAGCCATTACTTTGCTCCTGCCTGGTTGCATCGAAATCGTTCCCCGTTGCCGAGCACGACGCCGTGGGCGCCGGCGACGCCGAGTTCGAGGCTCGCCGCAATGCGCCGCGCCCGTTCCACGAAATGCGTTTCCGCCTCGGGCGGACAGATCTCGCGGGCGGTGGCTTCGAACAGCCCGAGCCAGCGGTCAAAATGCCCGGCATCGACCGGCAGCGGCAGATGTTTGGCCATCGGGGTGCCGTGGTAGCGGCCCGTCATCAACGCGACCGACGACCAGAACGCGCACATCTGCGCCAGATGCGGCTCCCAATCCCCGATGCGGGCCTCGAAAATCGGCCCCAGCACCGCGTCGGCGCGCACCTTGGCGTAGAAGCCGTGCACCAAGCGCTCGATCATCGCCTCGTCGATGCCAGTCAGTTCCATGATTTCGGCCGTGATGCGCTCACGCCGCCCCGGCCCTGCCACGATCGCTTCCATTTCTGCGCCTGCCCTTAAATAGGTGTTTCAAATACCTATTTAGCCGGCTATAGATGATTTGCAAGCAGATCTTTTGAAAGGGCTCCCATGCGCCTGACGTCGTTCACGGATTTTGCCTTGCGCGCCCTGATGCGGCTGGCGGGCGAGCCCGGTCGTTCCTTCGCGACCAACGAGATCGCGGCCGAGTTCGGCATTTCCCGCAACCATCTGGCCAAGGTGGTGCGCGACCTCGCCGATAGCGGCTTCATCTCGACCCAGCGCGGCGTCGGCGGCGGCTTCATGCTGGCCCGCCCCGCCCAGTCGATCACCATCGGCGAGGTGGTGCGCGCGCTGGAAGGGCCGCCGCTGGTCGAATGTTTTCGCGAGGATGGCGGCAATTGCGTGCTGAAGCCGCGCTGCCGGCTGAAAGCAAAACTCGCCGCCGCCCGCGAAGCCTTCATGCGCGAACTGGACGCCACGACGCTGGCAGAATGCGCCTATCCCGCGACGGCCGGGCGGAGCCCGGCGGTTGTGTGAGGGCCGCAAGAAACCATCGCAAGGCTCAGGTGCGACACATGAAACCGATCGAATTCGAGAATGGCGCCGTGCAGATCGACGCAGCCATCGTCGCCGAGGGGCTTGGCCTCGCCCTGCCCCTGCTCCAGCAGGAAATGCGCGCGGGAAAGATCACGAGCTTCGCCGAGCGTGGGATCGATGCGGATAGCGGCCGGCATCGCCTGACCTTCTTCTCCGAGCACCGGCGGTTTCGCGTCGTGGTCGACGAAACAGGCGCGATCGTTCAGCGCTCGGCGGTAAACTTCGGGGACTCGTCGCTGCCGAAATCGGTGCGCAAGCCCGGCGGATGAGCCTTCAGATAGCGGCGGGCTGAGCCTCAACGGAAATAGCGGCGGGCTGAGCCTGAAGGGCCGGCGCAGGCGGCGCGGAAACCGGCGGCGTCCTGCCGGCCGATTTCTTGCCGGCAACCCTGACGCGGCTATTGCCGTTCAGATGCTTGCCGTTGAGGGACTTGCGGGCGGGTGACTTGCCGTTTAGAGCCTTGCCATTAAGCGAATGGCCGTTCAGCTTGAGCTTCTTCTTCTTCGACTTCCTCTCAGTCTTTTCCTTCAGCTTCGCTTGTTCCTTCGCTTTTTCCTTGGCGAGCTTTTCCGCCTTCTTCAGCGCCTTCCGTTCGGCCTTGGCCTTCAGGCGGGCCCTCTCCGCCCGCGCCTCGGCGCGTTGCTTC
Organism: Bradyrhizobium sp. AZCC 1610; assembly: GCF_036924515.1. Taxonomy (NCBI): domain Bacteria; kingdom Pseudomonadati; phylum Pseudomonadota; class Alphaproteobacteria; order Hyphomicrobiales; family Nitrobacteraceae; genus Bradyrhizobium; species Bradyrhizobium sp. AZCC 1610. The sequence goes on from NZ_JAZHRR010000001.1 coordinate 4,326,248, forward strand.
TTGCGCTTCTTCTCGCAGGCCGCGCATTTGCAGCCGATCGGCTTCAGATAGGCTTTGAAATAGTCAGTACCGTAGTCGTAATTGATCTCCTCGCCCGGCTCGATGTCCTTGATGGCGCGGATGAAGACCTTGCGCTTGCGCGGCTTGACGTCGGATTCCGCGTTCGGCTTGCAGGCGTGGTTGATGTAGCGGGCGACGTTCTTGCGGACCGAGCCGTCGATCGTCCAGCGGTTGTTCAGTTCGAACAGGTACTTGTTCTCGATCGCGTCGTCTTTTTTCTTCTTCGAATCCAGGAGCGGCCCGAAATAGCGGATGATCTTGGTGCCCTTCTTGATCGGCTTGGTGGCGAAGAGGCCAAGTCCGGTGGGGGAACGGCCGACACGATAGGGCTTATTCGAGGGAATAGAGGGCATGACGATGGGATGACTACACGCTAGGGAAACGCAGGAATTGCGAGTCGCTCTTCTAGGACGATTCCGCGGCAATGTCAGGTGTTTCGCACCTTTGCCATGAACCTTCCCCAGATTGCGCACGTCTGATCCTGGAAGTTCCATGCGAGAAGTGCAGATGAAACGTGTCCCCCGTCGGCAGCTCATCGTACCAACCGCCGCGGCCCTGTTCGCGGCTGCCTTTAGCCTGATTTCACCGGCCAACGCCCAAACATTCAGCAGCAGCTACACGTCGACGGCGCCGAAGGACTGCCGCACCATCGGCAAGCCCAGGGACCTCGACGGCGGCACCACGCAGGTGTGCCCCGGCAAATCGGGACTGGTGGTGCTGATCAGCGAGGACGACTTGCGCCAAACAGTCTCGGTCGGGCCTAACCATGTGGCCGCCACCAAGGAGCCGGCCGCGGAGGCCTGGTTTGCCCCCTTCAATTCCACCGCCCACACCGTCGAATGGCGAGCGGCGGACGGCAGGCCGTTCGCGATCATTCAGCGCTGGCTGATCGCCGACAACAACGACCTGGACAAGACCGGAAGCCCGACCGCGAAACCGATGCTCGCGGTGACCCGGCTGCCGCCAGGGTCGGTTTGCCATGTCGCCTATATCGACGGCCAGGCCAACCGCAATCCCAACGAGCTGGCCCGCCAGGCCGCAGACGAATTCGCCCGCGATTTCAACTGCGGCAAGGACGAAGTGAAGGTGATTGGCGAGCGCGGCCGCGCGGTGGAATTGGCAAGGCGGTGATGGTAGACGCAGTCTGGCGCTTTCTTGCCGCATTAACGTCAAAGCTTCGGGCTTGAGTGCTTGAACCTTGTCAAACCATATTATTTCACGGCATTACCCGGGGCAGCGATGCACATAAAACTCTTGGCACTCCTCATCGCCGGCATCGCGCTCTCCGGCTGCTGCGCCTCCGGGACTGGCTGCTCGACGCAGACCGCGGGCGCGCCGATTGCATGGGACGGGTTGGGTGAACCGCCGACTGCAGATGGCGAACGAGCCGGGGCGGCCCAGCCAAAGCGGAGGACAGCCCGCAATCGCGAGATCATCCTGGGTCCGCTGAACGAAGCCGCACCGAGATCGGACGCCAGAGCGCGCTACGACGATTGGACACGGCAGCCCAACGAAGACGAGGAAGCCGACGCAAGGCTCGCGCGGCAAACCAAGATTTGCAGGGGCTGCTGAGCGGGACGCCAGCCGCAACCGTCACCGCGCAGCTTCATCCCGCCTGCGAACTCCGGCAGAGCGGCCGCCGTCTTACGCCCCCGGCGGTCGTGGCACTGTCGAGCGCAACATTGCATCCAGAAGCTGGTCGACGCCGGTCCCCTCGGGCAGCCGGTGCACGATATCCTTTAGCCTTCCATCGAGCAGCAGCGTGGTGAAGCCGTGCACCAGCGACCAGGCCCGGGCAATCGCCGCGGCTTGGTCGAGCGACAGCGCCTCCAGCGTCTCACCGGTGAGCTTCTCGTTGCGGCTGAGGCTCACCGCGGTCGCCAATCCCTCGAACGAGGCGGTCGCCGCCTCGTGCAGCGAGGGCCGCGTCATGTCGAGCCGCTCGGTGCGGAACATCAGCCCGTACATGCCGGGGCGCGCCTGCGCATAGGCGACATAGGCCTTGGCGCGGGCCAGCGCCTGCATCAGCGGGCGCGTTTCAGTGTTGCCCGCGGCCGTCATGGCGGCGTTGAATCTGCGGAATCCGATGGCGGCAAGTTCGCTCAGGAGCCCGGTGAGATCGCCGAAATGATGGGTCGGCGCGGCATGCGACACGCCGGCCTCGCGTGCCACCGCGCGCAGCGTCAGGCCCGGCAGCCCGTCGCGTTCCAGCACCCGCTCGGCGGCGGCGAGCAAGGCGTCGTGCAGATCGCCATGATGATAAGGGGTCTCGCCGGCTGGACGGCGACGCCGGCTGGCCGGCTTTTCGGCCACGGCCCTTGCGGGCCTGCGCTTCGCGGCGGGACGGTTCGTTCTGGTTTCTCGCGATGTTCTTGCCATACGACTCTTTATAGCTGCAATTTTTACACTGTAAAGATTTTGCTTGACGGCGTGCCGCAACGTCCCTACTGATATCTTTACGATGTAAAGATTCAACCGGAGGAAACGTGCGATGCTCGACCAGGTGAAGACCGAGGCGGCCCGAACCAACCTTGCGCCGATCCCGATGGAATGCGACGCGCCGTTCCTGAAAGTGACCGGCGAATTGCCGCGCGAACTCAACGGCACGCTCTATCGCAACGGCCCCAACCCGCAATTCGACGCGCCCGGCGCGCACTGGTTCGTCGGCGATGGAATGCTGCACGCCTTTCATCTGGAGAACGGCCGCGCCAGCTACCGCAACCGCTGGGTCCGCACCCCGAAATGGCTGGCCGAGCACGACGCCGGCCGCGCGCTGTTCGGCGGCTTTGGCCGCAGGCTGCCGGATACGCCTGCCTCGGTTACGCAGGACGGCGGCGTCGCCAATACCAACATCATCTTTCATGGCGGCCGCCTGCTCGCACTCGAAGAGGGCCATTTGCCGACCGAGATCGAGCCCGGCACGCTCAACCGGCTCGGCTATTGCGACTATGGCAAAGGCATATCCGGACCGTTCACGGCGCATCCCAAGATCGATCCCGTCACCGGCGAGATGGTGTTCTTCGGCTACAACGCCGCGGGCCTCTTGACGCCCGCCCTCTCCTTCGGATCAATCAATGCGTCCGGCGTGGTAACGCGCTTCGATCACTTCGAGGCGCCCTATGCCAGCATGGTGCACGACTTCATCGTCACCGAAAATCACCTGCTGTTTCCGATCCTGCCCCTCACCGGCAGCATCGAGCGCGCCATGACGGGCCGGCCGCCTTATGCCTGGGAGCCGGACAAGGGCGCCCATGTCGGCGTCATGAAGCGCAACGGCTCCGCCAAGGATCTCTTCTGGTTTCGCGCCGAGTGCTGCTACGTTTTCCACGTCATGAACGCGTGGGAGGACGGCGATCGGATCATCGCCGACGTCATGCAGTACGAAGAGCCGCCGCTGTTCACCCATCCCGACGGCACCCCCACTGATCCCGGCAAGTCGCGCGCCCGGCTGTGCCGCTGGACCTTCGATCTTTCGGCGAATACCGATCGCTTCACGCAAACCTGGCTCGACGACATCGCCGGCGAATTCCCGCGCGTCTGCGATCGAAGCGTCGGCTCCGCCAATCGGCACGGGTGGTATGCCTGCGCCAATCCAGAGCTGCCGACATCAGGTGGATTGTCGGGCCTTGTACACGTCGACGGCAATGGATCGCGCCTTGGCCAGTACTTGCTGCCTGCCGGCGATACGATCTCGGAAGCGGCGTTCGTCCCACGCGGCAACAATACTGGCGAGGGCGACGGCTGGCTGATGTCGGTGGTCTGGCGCGCCCGCGAAAACCGCAGCGACCTCGCCGTGTTCAATGCCACCGATGTCGATTCCGGGCCGGTGGCACTGGTGCATCTCGGCCACCGAGTGCCCGATGGCATTCACGGCAATTGGGTTGGCGCGGCGTAAGGGGGCAGCTCATCCCTCCGTCGTTCCGGGCTCGATGCTGCGCATCGCCCCGGAACGACGGCATCAATAGACAGCCACGGGGAGACACATATGCACCTGCCCTCGATCACGTCAGCCTATCTCGCCGTACTCGCCCTGCTCTACACCGTTCTCGCTGTTCAGGTCGGGCGGCTGCGCATGAGAGATCGGGTCACATTCGGCGACAACGGAAGCCTCGCGCTGCGGAGCGCGATCCGCGCGCATGCCAACTTCGTCGAATACGTGCCGATCATCACGCTGATGGTCGCGATGCTGGAAATGTCCGGCCTCGGAGCCACGTGGGTCCATCTGTTGATGGGCACGCTGCTGGTCTCGCGACTGCTGCATCCGCTCGGCATGTACGCCGCGCCCGATACGCTGCAATTCCGCGTCGGCCGGATGGGCGGCATCACGATCACGCTCGTTTTATTGCTTGCCAGCGCCCTGACGATCCTGGCGCGCGTCTTATAGGCAAGCAAGGCATTGCAAACACTTTGATTTTCTCACTTTGCGAATTTTATTTTGACACTGTAAAGATTTTTCTTGACGACTCCCTGCCTTCCCCATAGTTTATCTTTACGTTGTAAAGATTAGCCGAGAAGCTGCCATGACCATCTTCCTGATCCTCGCCCCGTTCGGTTCGTTCGCCCTGCTGATGCTGGTGACCTCCGCCGAGATCAGCCTGTTCGTATCGGCCGGGATTTGCCTCGCTGTCATCGGCATAGACGTCTATCGCGGCCGTTCGGTCAAAACGCTCGGCGCGGGCTGCGTCGTCGTGTTCACCGCACTCGGCGCATACATCGCGCTGATCGATCCGAATATGACCCATTCGTCCGTCAAGCTGGCGGTCGATATCGGCGTGCTCGCAATATCGCTGGCGTCGCTCATCATCCGCAAGCCGTTCGTTCTGCAATATGCGCTTGAGGAGGTCGATGCCGAGACTGCGAGGCTGCCCGGCTTCAGGAAGGCGATCTATGTCATCACCTGGGCGTGGACCGGCGCCTTCGTCCTGATGATCGCCGGCAACGTGCTGATGATCTACGTGCCGGGCGTGCCGCTCTGGTCCGGGCTCATGATCGCCTTCGCCGCCCGCAACAGCGCCGCCTATTTCACGACATGGTATCCACAATATCGCAAGACAAAGCATGGTTCCGCGCCGGCCAACGCCCTGCCCGGCCCCCACTAAGTTACCCTTTTTCGATCCGCAACAACCCTCCAGCAGAAAGCAAGCCGATGAAGGACGTATTCGCCAGACTGGGCGCCGATTTTTTCTCCACCATCCTGTTCATCGCGATCTACCTCACCACCGACAACGTGCTGCTGGCGACCGGCGTGGCGATCGCAGGCGCCATCGCCCAGGTGATTTACTCGCGCGTCAAGGGCAAGGAGCTCGGCTACATGACGTGGGCGAGCCTGGCACTCGTCATCGTGCTCGGCAGCGCGACGCTGTTGACGCATGATCCGCGCTTCGTGCTGGCGAAACCCGCGATCGGCCATCTTGCGATCGGCGTCATCATGCTCAAGCGCGGCTGGATGCTGCGCTATATGCCGCCGATCGTGACTCAGGCCATTCCCGAGTATGTCACCTTCGCGGGCTACGCCTGGGCCGCGCTGTGTTTCGTGCTCGCCGCCGGCACCATCGGTGTCGCCATGACCGGCGACATGAAGCTGTGGACGTTCTACGTGACCGTCGTACTGGTCGGCGCCAAGATTGCCGCCTTCGCAATTCAATACATCGCGTTTCGTGTCTTGGTCGGCAGCCGGCTTCGCGCTGCCGCCCAACGCGCCTAAAGAAATACGCGTCAAAAGGACGCTTGAGACGGTTGGGCTTGTATGGCGAGATAGGCTATACCGCCGATCGAGTTTGGCGGGATCTCGCAAACCATTCCGGTTTGCCGAAAAAAATGTCGGGAGACAAAGATGGCCGTGGACGGAAACTGGAACATCACCATGAGCACGCCTATGGGCGAGCGCAAGGCGACGCTGGCGGTAACGAGCTCGGGCGGCACACTGACGGGAACGCAAGGCGCCGACGGCAATTCCGGCGAAATTTTTGACGGCACCGTCAACGGCGACGACGTCGCCTGGAAGATCTCCATCACCAACCCGATGCCGCTGACGCTCGCGTTCACCGGCAAGGTTTCCGGCGACAGCATGTCCGGCGAAATGGGCATCGGCCCGATGGGCAGCTTCCCCTTCACGGGATCGCGGGCGTAGGTTCTCCCCCTAAAACCAGATCCGCATCGGCAAGCCGTGCGCATCAACGGGCGGCGCCCCCTCGGGGACGCTGCCCGCAGGCTCGCGGGCCGCAATCGCAACCGCGCAGGCATCCAGCACATCGTCAGGCTTTGCACCGCTACGTTCATCGGTCAGCCAGCGATCGATCTGCCGAAAGCCCGATTGCTTGAGCAGCGCGCGGCGCAGCGCAACTCCCCCGGCGGATTTCTTCGACGGCAAGGGCTCGTTGCCGTTCAATCGCAGAAACACCAGTTCGGGATGCACCTCGCGAATATCGCGAGATGGATTCGCGCGCACGAACGCGTCGACCTCCATGATCTTCGCACCCAGATGCCAGAGCTGGCGGGACACCCGCTTTTGCCCGCGCCGCTGCGCCTCCCGGTTGGCATCATTGGGATCGCTGAACTCCGACCACAGCCAGCGGCGAGCGCCGGCAAAGACGCGCGACGCGTGCGGCCGCAATTTTGCTCGAGCCAGCAGGTCGCAGTCGCGTTCGCCGTGATCGCTCATCCCGATCGGGATATCGATCCCCGCTCTATCGCAAGAACGCGACAGCGCGTCCGTGATGTCGCGATGAAAAGAGATTTCCTGCACGTCACCGTCGAGGAGAACGGCAACCCAGCCTTTGCTGAACCCGTCGAGGCCAAGCGCCCTGCACCCCGACCTCTTGCTCACTTCGGTCGGCTGGGCACGATTGCAATCGGATTGAAGGTATAGACCGCTTCGCCATGCTGGTTGTAGGCGATCCACTTGACCCGGGCGATACCTTGCGGCTTCGTGCGCGATGCCACCAATTCCACCACCTCCCCTTCGAGAAAAATGGTGTCGCCGGGCCGCACCGGCTTCAGCCAGCGCAGATCGTCGACGCCGGCGCCGAACAGCGGGTGCGGCCCGAACGGCCGCGCGCTCGCGGCGAGCCGCATGGCGATCGCCGCCGTCTGCCATCCGGAAGCGGCGAGGCCCCCGAGAATGGACTTCTTGGCCGCCTCCTCATCGAGATGAAACGGCTGCGGATCGTACTCTTTGGCGAAGCGGACGATGTCCTCCTTCGACACCGTCGCCGCCTCACTCTTGAAGCGCATCCCGATCTTCAGGTCGTCGAACCACTCGATCATCGCGTCCTCGCTCACATTTCAAGCCGAACGCGAACAGGTCACCCCAGATTCAATTCCTTGAAGAAATCATTGCCCTTGTCGTCGATGATGATGAAGGCCGGGAAATCCTCGACCTCGATACGCCAGATCGCTTCCATGCCGAGTTCGGGATATTCCACCACCTCGACCTTCTTGATGCAGTGCTCGGCGAGGTTTGCCGCCGCACCGCCGATCGAGCCGAGATAGAAGCCGCCGTGCTTCTTGCAGGCCTCGCGCACCGCGACCGCGCGGTTGCCCTTGGCGACCATCACCATCGATCCGCCCGCTGCCTGGAACTGGTCGACGAAGGAATCCATGCGACCCGCGGTGGTCGGGCCGAACGCCCCGGAGGCGTAGCCGTCGGGCGTCTTGGCGGGACCGGCGTAATACACCGGATGGTTCTTGAAGTAATCCGGCAGCGGCTCGCCCTTCTCCAGCCGCTCGCGCAGCTTGGCGTGGGCGGAATCGCGCGCCACGATCATCGTGCCGGTCATCGAGACGCGCGTCTTGATCGGGTATTGCGACAGCGTCGCCAGAATTTCCATCATCGGCTTGTTGAGATCGATCTTCACGACCTCGCCGCCGAGCGACTGTTCGACCGCAGGCAAATACTGCGCCGGATTATGCTCGAGCTCCTCGAGATAGACGCCGTCCTTGGTGATCTTGCCGAGCACCTGGCGGTCCGCCGAGCAGGATACGCCGAGCCCGATTGGCAGCGACGCGCCATGCCGCGGCATCCGAATCACGCGCACGTCGTGGCAGAAATACTTGCCGCCGAACTGCGCGCCGACGCCGAGCGACTGCGTCATCTTCAAGATTTCCTGCTCCATCTCCAGATCGCGGAACGCGTTGCCATCGGCCGAGCCGTGGGTCGGCAACGCATCGAGATAGCGCGCGGACGCGAGTTTTACGGTTTTCATGCAGAGCTCGGCGGAAGTGCCGCCGATCACGATGGCCAGATGATACGGCGGGCACGCCGCGGTGCCGAGCGTCAGCACCTTCTCCTTCAGGAACGCGAGCAGGCGGTCTTTGGTCAGCACCGAAGGCGTCGCCTGGAACAGAAAACTCTTGTTGGCGGAGCCGCCGCCCTTGGCCATGAACATGAATTTGTAGGCGTCATCGCCCTCGGCGTAGATCTCGCACTGCGCCGGCATGTTGTTGGCGGTGTTCTTCTCCTCATACATCGACAACGGCGCGACCTGCGAATAGCGCAAGTTACGGCGCAAATAGGCGTCGCGCGCGCCTTCCGAGAGCGCGGCCTCATCGTCGCCATCGGTGATGACGTTGCAGCCCTTCTTGCCCATGATGATCGCGGTGCCGGTATCCTGGCACATCGGCAGCACGCCACCGGCGGCGATGTTGGCGTTCTTCAGGAAGTCAAAGGCGACGAACTTGTCGTTGTCGCTGGCTTCCTTGTCTTCCAGGATCGAGCGCAACTGCTTCAGGTGGCCCGGCCGCAGATAGTGATTGATGTCGCCGAAGGCAGCCTCCGACAGCGCCCGCAGCGCCTCGCGCGACACGACGAGCATGTCCTTGCCGAGCACCTTTTCGACCCGCACGCCCTCGGCCGTGATCTTCTTGTAGGGCGTGGTGTCCGCGCCGAGCGGAAACAGCGGCGTGTGCTTGTAGGGCGGAACAGGCTTTTGGTCAGGGAAGGCGGTCGGGGCGTTCATGGCTGGCTCGTCTGTTCGAAAGGCCGGAGACGTCTAGGGGGACTTCAGGCCGGCGATAGAGCCGTTCTAAGCACTTTTTGGATAAAGGGAAGGTTTTGCGGAGCTTCCAGACCAGCGGTTTCCGCATCGCCCATCAGGCCTGCCGATCCCGTGCGCCATGCACAATGGCAATCACCTCAATCGCGCCAGCGGCCTCATCCACCGAGTAGACTATAATATAGGAATATAGGGCGTTTCCAACAATTCTCGCGTTCCTTCGACCAGACCCGGCCTCCCCATATGCGCAAGGCCGACAACAGCGAGCCGATTGATGCGAAGCTGGATACGCCGAACCAGTTCGGCGGCTGCGGCGGGGCTATCTTTGGAAATCCAGTCGAATATCCCGTCGAGATCACGGGCGGCGGATTCGTGAACGATGATCTTCATTCACCGAGGCGCCGACGAAGCCGCTCGTTGAACTCTTCCAACGTCAATTTCCGAGCTTTCGGATCGGCGCGCCGACGCCGAACCTCCTCGACCTGCTCATCGGTCAGCCGGTAGACGCTTTCGTTCTGCGATTCCATTAGCATCAAGACCTTGGCAGCGTCCTCTTGACGTTCGCTCGGCCAAGTCAGCACGCGATCCAGGACAGCTTTCACCTGCTCTTTCGTCATGACGTTATCATAGCACAGTTCAGGATAGACCCCTCGCTGACAATCAGTGCGAACGAACCTCACTTCGTACAATTTTGGGATGTTGGCCCGAATCCCCATTGAACCGTTCCGGGCCCTCTTCAGACAAATCGGAGATTTCCAACATTCTGCCCAACCGATTGCGATTGTAATGAACTCCGCCACCACATTGCCTGACGCAGCCCCGATCCGCGCCCCGCGGCTGCTCGGGCTATATCTGCTTCTGATCATCATTGCCGCCATCGAAGCGTTCGATGGGCTGTCGCACGCGCCGATGTTGTTCGGCGATATGTCGGAAATTCCCGGCCCCGGCCTCGGTGGCGCGATCATCAAGGCGTACGTTGCGAGCCATCCCCTGCTGGCGCTGGCAGCGCTGGGGTTTGCCACCGTCGGCCGGCTGCGTCACGCGATCATGGCGCTTGGCGCGCTCGTGCTCATGACCTGGCTGAACTTCATGCCCTCGGTGGTATGGCACGGGTTGGATTTTCGTGGTGTCTCCGCCTTCGAGACGCCTGTCCGAATGATCGCGTTTCCGCTGATGGCCGCCTGCGCCATAGCGCTTGCCGCACGCAGCCAGTGGCTGGGACTCGCCACCCTGCTGGTCAGCATTCCCACGCTGTACGGCGTGTTCGCCGTGATCGCCTTCGGAATTGGCGTCATCCTCTACGGTTTCTGACAAGCAAGTTGACTTCCGCGCGTCCCCCTTGCAGGAAATCCGCGCGCGGGTTTCAATAGCGCAAAGGGGCATTCACAATGGCTTTGGGACCACAAATTCTCCGACCGACCCTGCTTGCCGCCACGCTGGCGCTGGTTGCTGTGGTCGGCGCATCGCCGGCGCAGGCCGACCGCTGCGACGATATCGCCAAGGAATTGAAGAACCAGATCGACGGCCTCAAGATCAGCGTCAATACCGGCAACACGATCTATCTGACGCATCCGGCGGCGAAAGAGCTGTCGCTCGGATGCCGCGGCCGCAATTATTCCAACGAGCTCTACGCCAAGGCGGACCGCAAGCCGAAGCCGCAATTCTTCGAACTGATCGCGTCGGCCGGCGCCATCATTTTCACGATTCCGAAGCCCGACGTTGCGACCGGCTCCTCGCGCTGCATCAAGCGCATGGGCCTACTGCGCGGCGACAAGGTTTCCATGCGCTTCCGCCGGCTTAACATGGAATGCACGCGCACCAAGACCGAGGCTTCGATCGTGGTGACCCGCGGCAAGGATGAGTAGATCCGCTCCCGATCCGTCGCATTCTAACGATTCCGCGAGCCGGCCGTTCACCATTGGACGGGATTGACGGCGTCGGCGCGGGATTGCCGCGCGGGATTCACCAATCGTTCGCTTCAAGCCGGCCAGTGTCGGAAGCAACCAAGAGGATGCTTCCGATGAATGTCTCTGCTGTCGCCGCAACGGTGGTGGTCAAACCGCCTGAAGTCCCGGTGTTCAAGGCTCCCGACAAGACCCCCGACGTCCAGAACGGCGCTGCCGCCGACGGCACCCGCACGCCGAAGCCGACGCTGGTCGCTCCCCTGCCGCCGGGTCAGGGAACGCGGATCGATCGGCTGGCCTGACGGCTCGCAGCCCTGCCCTGCGGCAAGGCCGGCGCCGCAAGTTTGCCGAAAAACCGCGCGATCATGCTGTCACGGGGAATGGAACCCGGGCATGATCGCAAAACTCTTGCTGCAGAACACCATCGTCGTCATTGCCATGGGCGCGCTATTGTTCGCCGCGGCGGGTTCGCTGGACTGGCCGGCGGCGTGGGTAATGCTGATCGTCAGCGCGATCCTTGGCCCCGCCTGCGGATTGTGGCTAGCCAAGACCGATCCGGCGCTGCTCGCCGAGCGCATGCGGCCGACTTTTCAGGCCAACCAGCCTGCCGCCGACAAGATATTCATGCTGATCTTCTTTCTGGCGCTGTTGCTATGGCTCGTTGCGATCGGCCTCGACCGGCGCGCGAACGCCTCCGACGTTCCGCTGCCGCTGCAGGCGCTCGGCCTTGCGATGTATCTGCTCTCGATCGCCTTCATCATGTGGGTGTTCCGCGAGAATTCGTTCGCCGCACCGGTCGTCAAGGTGCAGGCCGAGCGCCACCAACGCGTAATCTCAAGCGGGCCCTACGCCTTCGTCCGTCATCCCATGTACAGCGGCATCATGCTGTACTTCCTTGGAATACCGCTGCTCCTGGGATCGTGGTGGGGTGTGGCGTTCGCGCCGGTGTTCGCCGTCCTGTTCGCCATTCGCGCCCGCATCGAGGAGCGCGCGCTGGTCGAAGGACTGCCTGATTATGCTGACTATGCCGCGCGCGTGCGCTATCGTCTGGTGCCCGGACTTTGGTGAAACATGGCGATGGCGAACCAGAATGCCCGATAGCAAGACCTATACCGGCGGCTGCCATTGCGGCCAGGTACGTTTCGAATGCACCAGCGACCTCGCGATGGTCACCGCCTGCAACTGCACGATCTGCACCAAGAAGGGGCTGCATTTCACCTTTCTCGATCCGAAGAGCTTTCATCTCCGCGCCGGCGAGGAAAACCTGAAAGAATACCTCTTCAACAAGCACGTGATCCACCACCAGCTCTGCGTCGATTGCGGCGTCGATGTCTTCGCGCGCGGCAAGAAGCCCGACGGCAGCGACGTGGTGGCGCTGAATGTAAGCTGCATCGACGGCATCGAACTGTCGAAGCTGACGATGACGCCGGTGGATGGACGGAGCATGTGACGGCAACGCCGTCATTCCGGGGCGCGCGCCAGCGCGAACCCGGAATGACAGGACTAGATATCGAGCGCCTTGTACCTCCGGAAGATCCCCTCCTCGTTGAACGCAATCCGTCGATCGCTCGCCAGATACGCCTTGATGTTCGGCCGCGCCGCCACCCGGTCGTGCAGGCCGACGAGCCCGGGAATCTCCCCTTCGAACTCCTGCATGCGCTTTGGAAAGGCGTAGCGCAGGCCTTCCACGATCTGGAACAGCGACAGATCGACATAGGTCAGGCGGCGGCCGGTGATGTAGGTGCCGCCATTGGCCGCCAGCAGGTCCTCGAAATAGATGAGATATTTCGGCACGCGCGATTTCCAGAATTCATCGGTGCGCTTTTTTGCCGGCGCCTTCTGGTCCTCGTAATAGAGCGACTGACCGAGCGGGTGATGGGTGTCGTGCACTTCCAGCACCAGATCGGCGATCGTGAGCTGCAATTGATGCACCCAGAGTTTGCCGGCCTCGGCCTTCGGCGCCAGCCCATGGCGCGATCCCAGATAGAGCAGGATGTTGGCGGTCTGCCCGATCACCAGCTTCCCGGCTTTCAGGAACGGCGGCGCGAAGGGCGGCGTTCCCTTCCCCGCTTCCATCATGCGCGTCATTGCCGACATGCCGTTGCCGCGGCGCGCCACGTCGGTATAGCCTGCGCCGGCCTCCTCCAGCGCGAGGCGGACATATTCGCCGCGGCCTTGAATCATCGGCCAGTAATAGAGCTCGTAACGCATCGATGACACCTCCGCTACCGGTTTGACCGACATAACAAATCATCCCGCGGTTCGTTCGTCACGCCAAACACGGCGTCCGCGCAACCGTCGCAGCATGAACGCGGCGCGCAGATCTCCGCTAGGCGCCGAATCTGTCCGAGTGCGAGCGGGCGTGGTAGGTTGCTTCCCGCTTGAAGCGTTGATTTCTCAACACGACAGGAGAACGGGGATGGCGGACAACAGCAAGAAGCGCGGCGGGGCCGATCGCGGGCTGATCGCGGTGAGCGAGCCTTACGAGGTCGCTTACTGGTCGAAGAAATTCAAGATCACGCCGGCCAAGCTGAAAGCCGCCGTCAAGAAAGTGGGGCACTCCGCCAAGAAGGTAGGCGCCTATATCAAGCTGCACAAGGCTGCCGACCGGGCCCGCATCGCGGTGAGCCAGCCCTATGAAGTCAGCTACTGGTCGAAGAAGTTCAAGGTCACGCCCGCCAGATTGAAGGCCGCGGTCGCCGCCGTCGGGCATTCGTCGAAAACAGTCGGCGCCCATCTCGCCAAGGGCAAGGCTCCGAAGAAGGCGAAGAAGAGCGCCAGGAAGAGTCCCGGCAAAATGACAAAGAAGCGCACAAAGAGAAAAGCCGCCTAGCGGCGGCCTTTAGCGCGACCAAGGCAATGCGCCCAAGCGATAGCCGAGCGGCTCTCAGTAGCCGCATGTGCTGCAGCGCGGCGCGACGTCATGACCACGCGCGAATGGCCTCAATCGTCATCGTCAGCAGGGTGCCAGCGGCGCATTGGGCGGTGGCCGTAGCGTTCGCGGACAGTGTTCCGCATGTATGTCGGTCGTCCGCGATCAGCGTCGATGCGGACGCTGCGCCGCTGATAAATTGTCCGCCCACGGCCATCGTCGGTCGTAATTGTATCGACACGGGTATGAACGCCGTTCGACGAGTTGGAGCTGGAATTCGACGACGTGTTGCCGGCCAGCGCCACCGTCGTCGGCGCCAGGACGGTCAAAATCAACGCGACAAGCAGACGTTTCATGGCAAGTCCTCCGATCCCGATTAAAACTCGCCAGACAATCAGGAGTTCCGCGATCAGGAGGCAGACCAGGCCCGTTACCTCATACGTACGTCAATCTCTCTCAGGCTTGCCGGAGAGGTTATCTGGCGAACGCAAAAAATACCGCGCGGTCAGTTCGTCGCGAAGCAATAGAACAACCCGTCGCCGCCGGTGCTCTTCAGGTCGGCCTGCGAGCAGCCACCGTCAGATCCGCGCGAGGGGTGCGAAGAGTTCCAGGATTTCGAGGCGTCGTCGTCGCGCAGGCCGACGCGATCGGAATGTCCGACTATCGCGGCGCCTTGCGTCGAACTCGTCCAGTTCTTGCAGGTGCGATCCTCGCCCGCCGCAAACGCTGACCCATCGGGCTGCGATCCCGTCAGCACATCGTGGCGATTGGACGTATCGCCGCGGCCGTTGATGACCTCGCCCTTCTCGCTGAGCGCGGTCTGCTTGGTGAGACCGTTGGCGCCGTGCAATTCGGCGACGTCCTTGGCGACTACCGCGCCCTTGGCATTCTTCCACGGCCCCTTGCCGATGCGATCGCGCGCATTGACGGCCGGCGTGCCGTCGGCGGCTTGCGTCGAGAGGTAAGCGCGCCAGGTCTTGCCGCCGGCTCCGGCCGCCTGCGCCAATGTCTGGCAGTGATTGTCGGCGCCGGCGAGCCCGCCGAGATTGCCGCCATTGCCGATGCCGTTGCTGGTCACGAAGAAACCGGTATCGGCCGATTGCGCCTGCGCGGGCGCGCTGGCGAGAGCCGATATGGCGGCAAGCGCAAAGCATGCCGGCGAGATGATCCTGGCGAAGCTCTTCATCTGGTTTCTCCCTGTTGTTTTTGATTCGTTGGCATCAACACATCACGGCAACCATTATTCCGGCGCGAAATGAGGCCGGCATTCTGATAAAGAAAAAGGCGCCGCGGAACGAACCGCAGCGCCTTCTTCGTCACGTTGTGGCGATCAGCTGGTCTGCTGGATCGCCGAGAGTTCCCAGTCGCTGCCGCGTCGGCGGGCGAAGGTCCAGACTTCGGTCGCTTCGATCGGGGTTTCGCTGCCCGCGACCAGACGGCCGGTGGTGCGTTCCATGGTCTTGTCGACCAGCGAGAACCGCATCGCCACGCTGGCGAAATCGGTTTCACCTTCGCGCCAGGCTTCTGCGAGGTCGCCCTGCAGCAGCTTGACGTCGGTCACCTTGTTGACGTCGTTCTTGGCCTTGTTCTCCTCGAGATCCTTGGAGAAGTAGGACACCATCTCGGGGGTCGCCAGCGTATGCAGCTTAGCGACGTCCTCGTTCGACCACGCGGCCTGAACCTCACTGAGCAGACGCTCGAAGGCTTCATAGTCGGCCGGCTGGATCTCCAGCGGCGCGCTGCCCGATCCCAGTCCAAAGCCACCGAGGCCGGAACGGAAGCTGGTCTGTGCACCGGGACCTTCGGCGGCAGGAGCAGGTCCATTCGCGTAGGCGGAGGCCGCCGTATGGCGGCGCTGCCACCACGACATCGCCAGCCGCACCACGATAACGATCAGGGCGACCTGCAGCAGCAGGCCGATGATCGAGGACAGGCCGCCGAGGCCGGAGAACAAGCCGCCGCCGGTCAGCATGCCGAACAGGCCTGCGCCAAGGAAGCCCATGGCGAGACCGCCAAGCATGCCCCCCATCATTCCGGGCCGGTTGAAGAACCCACCCTTGTTGGCCGCGCCGGCAGCCGCCGGGGCGCCCACGCCGGGAGTGCCCGGTTGGGTGAAGGTACGGTTCATGGGTTGCGCGGCGCCTGGCGCGGTGGTGGTGCTCGGGGGCGCCGAATAGGTCTTCGATCCGCGCGAACCGGAACTGCCGCCACCGCCGACGCGGGCGTCAGCCTCCGAGATCGCGATCGCCAACGGGAGCGCCACGGACAGGACGATGGCCAGTGCCCGAATAATTCCGCGCGTGCCTTGCGAGAAATTCATGTGTTTTTCCTCAGTCCCCAGGATGGGGAAGCGTCCCTAAGATGGGCACGGCTGCCTAAAAGTGAAGCCATTATCGGGAACCGGAACTGCGGCCCTCGGTCGCGGGGATGTGACGATTTGGCCGTGAACGCCGTATTCACCATGAGTCGCTGGCTCTCGGCCCAGGCGCTAAGACGCCGTCATGGTCTCCTTGACCTTCTCGACCAGCGCGCTGAGCGCGAACGGTTTCGGCAGGAAGGCGAATTGTTCGTTCTCCGGCAGGCTCTTGTCGAAGGCTTCTTCAGCATAACCTGAGACGAAGATGATTTTGAGATTCGGATTGCGCTTGCGCATTTCGCGCAACAGCGTCGGGCCGTCCATTTCCGGCATCACGACGTCGGAGACGACAAGATCGACCGCGCCGTCCTTTTCGTCGAGCGCCTCCATCGCCTCGATGCCGTTGGAAGCCTCGATCACGCTGTAGCCGCGCGAACGAAGGCCGCGTGCATTCAGGGAGCGCAGCCCATCCTCGTCTTCCACCAGCAGGATGGTGCCCTGCCCGGTCAGGTCGGGCCGCGGCTTCGCCGCGGCTTCCTTGCCCGCACCGTTGGTGGCCTGCGCCTCCGGCTGCGCTTCCAGTTCGGGCCGATGACGCGGCAGGAAGATGCGGAACGTGGTGCCTGCGCCGGGTGTGGAGTCGACATAGACAAAGCCGCCGGTCTGCTTGACGATGCCGTACACCGTCGAGAGACCAAGCCCGGTGCCCTTGCCGACCTCCTTGGTCGAGAAGAACGGTTCGAAAATCTTGTCGACGATGTCGGCGGGGATTCCGGTACCGGTATCGGAAATGTCGATCCGCACGTAGTCGGCGGCCGGCATGCCCTTGTGGGTGAGCTGGGCTGCTTCATCCACCGTCACATTGGCGGTCCGCACCGTCAGCTTGCCGCCATCTGGCATGGCGTCGCGCGCGTTGACCGCGAGATTGACGACCACCTGTTCGAACTGCGAGACGTCGACCTTGACCGGCCAGAGATCGCGACCATGCACGAGGTCGAGCTTGACCTTCTCCCCGATCAAGCGCCGCAGCAGCATGGTGAGATCGGACAAGGCGTCGCCGAGGTCGAGCACCTGCGGCCGCAGCGTCTGGCGGCGCGAGAACGCGAGCAGTTGCCGCACCAGCGTCGCCGCGCGGGTGGCGTTCTGCTTGATCTGCATGATGTCCTGGAACGACGGATCGGTCGGTTTGTGCGCGTTCAGCAGGAAGTCGTTGGCCATCATGATGGCGGACAGCACGTTGTTGAAGTCGTGCGCGATGCCGCCGGCGAGCTGGCCGACCATGTCCATCTTCTGCGACTGGTTGATCTGGTTTTCCAGCGTGCGCCGCTCGGTGGTCTCCAGCAGATAGACGATGGCGGCTTCGGTGTCGCGCTCGTCCTCCTCGACCGCGGTGACGAAGAACTGCCCCCAGCGCTCCTTGGCGCCGTCGAGCATGGCCTCGACCGGGGCGATATCGCCCTGCCCTTCCGCCGCCTGGTTGATCGCTGCGATCAGAAGGCTGCGGTCGCGCGCGTTCACGGTGCGGATGATCGACTTGTTCGCCGCGCCGTCCGGGCTGAGGCTCTGCGCGAGCTTGGCGAAGCGGGCATTGGCGCGCACCACGGCGCCGCCGCGGTCCACCGTCGCAATCGCCATCGGCGTATGGTCGAAGAATCGCATGAAGCGGACTTCGGCGGCGCGTTCGGGGTCGGAATGCTCGTCGCGCGCGCGGCTGATCACGAGCGTACGCGACGAACCCGGCGAGCCGTCGGCGCCGAAGGCGAGCTTGTGATAGAGCCGCACCGGCATGGTCTTGCCGCCGCGCATGCGCAGGTCGATGTCGAACACCTCGGTCTTGACCTCGCCGGGCACCGCCACGATCGAGGTCAATAGCGCAGCGCCGTCGCCGGAGACGATATCGGTGAGCTTCAGCCCACCCGAACCGATCTCGGTGAGATCGTAATCGAGCCAGTTCGCCAGCGTGGCGTTGACATAGATGACGTCGCCGGCCGGACTGACCGAGAAGAAGCCACACGGCGCGTGGTCGAGATATTCGATCGCGTGCTGCAGCTCCCGGAACACATCTTCCTGGCGCTCGCGATCCCGCGTGATGTCGGCGATCGACCACACCGCGTATTTTGCTTCGCGCTTGCTCTGGCCGAGCGGACGAACCCGCATCCGCAACCAGCGTCCCTGGGCACCGTCAGAGCCGGCGATGCGGACCTCCTCCTGCTGCCGCTTGCCTTCGCGGGCGGCCTTGAGCAGGCGGAACACGGCTTCGGAGACGTCCGGGTTACCGATGAAGACGCGTTCGATGGGGCGCACGTCCTGCGGGCTTGCGGCGCCCGTCAGCGCCAGGTAGGCGGCGTTCGAATAGACGACATGGCCCTTCGGGTCGGTCACGGCCAAACCGTCATGGGCGTGATCGGCGATGCGGCCCATTACGGGGTCGTCGGCGGCGCGGTCGATAAAGCGGATGATACCGGCGGCAAAGGCGAACAGATTGAACAGGCCGACCATGGCGAGCAGCGCCAGCACGCCGAGGATATAGGGCTGGGCCTGTGCGCGGCCGATGGTCATCAGCGCCACCGCCACCGCCACGATGCCGGCAGCCACCAGCAGCACCAGCACGATGCTACCGCCCCGCCGCGCCGGTTCGTGAGCCGCAAAGGGCTTGGTCGGCGAATGGCTGTCAGTTTCGACGGTCATATGAAGCGGCGTTGCCCTTCGGCGAGGAGGTCACGCGCCGGTCAAAATTGGCCGGCCGCAGGTAACCCCGCGTTCGGCTGGCGCACCCCTTATTGAGTGCCTGAATCGGCCCCGCAAGCGCAAGCCCATCAGGCGGCTATTTGACAGATTGAAGGCATTTCAAGGCGATTTCCAGCGGTTCCTTTCACATTCTCCGGGTGGCAAGCCCGTTCTTCAGGCCCATGACGTAGCCGATGATCTCGGCGACCGCGTGATAGTGCTCGACCGGAATCTCCTCGTCGATATCGACGGTGGCATAAAGCGCGCGCGCCAGCGGCACGTTCTCCACGATCGGAATGTCGTGCTTCCTGGCGATTTCCCGGATCTTGAGCGCGATGTTGTCGGCCCCCTTGGCGACGCAGACCGGCGCCGACATGCCGCGGTCGTAGGACAGCGCCACGGAATAGTGGGTCGGGTTGGTGATGATCACGCTGGCCTTGGGAACGGCGGACATCATGCGCTTCTTCATCCGCTGGACCCGCAACTGCCGGATACGGCCCTTGATGTGGGGGTCGCCTTCGGACTGCTTGTATTCGTCCTTGATCTCCTGCAGCGACATCTTCTGCCGCTCGAACCATTGCCGGTACTGGAAGAAGTAGTCCGCGATCGCAACCGCCGCCAGCATCGCCACCACGGCGCCCATTAGCTGCAGCGTCAGGTTGGTGGTGACGCCCAGGATTGCCGAAGGGTCGAACATCAGGAACGATTCGAGGCGATCGCGCTCCGGCCACAGCACCGCCATCATGACGGCACCGAGCGCGATCAGCTTGAACACGCCCTTGGCGAAATTGGCCACCGCCTGCTTGCCGAAGATGCGCTTCAGGCCCGCGCCGGGCGACACCTTGCTGAATTTCGGCTTCAGCGATTCCGAGGACCACACCAGCCGGTGCTGGATCATGTTGCCGGCGATCGCGGCGATTGCCAGCATCAGGAGCGGCACGCCGATCGCGCCGAGCACGGCATAGCCCAGCGTGTTGCCGAGCGCGAGCAGCGCCGCGCCATCGGTGCGAAGCTGGCCCGCATTGGCGATCAGGTTGCGCAGCGGCGTCAGGATGCCGCCGCCGATCGATCCCGAGAAGGTCGATAATATCAGCGTGGCGCCCGCAATGATGAACCAGGTGTTGACCTCCTGGCTTTTGGCGACGTCCCCCTTTTCAAGCGCATCGTCGAGACGTTTTTGCGTAGGGTCTTCTGTTTTGTCGTCGGAATCGTCGGCCATCGCGGCGTCCTAGCCTTTTGTTTGAGCATGATCTCCGCGCAAACGCGTTCCGCGTTTGTCGCGAGGGAAGACCGGTACCCACTTTTCCGGATCATGCTCTATTTCAGCGGCGTCAGCTCGTGCATCACGCCGATGAAGTAGTTGAGATAGGTCGCCATCATTCCGGTGAGGACGAGGCCGAAGATCAAAAAGCCCACCATGATCGACAGCGGCACGCCGACGAAATAGACCTGCATCGCCGGCATCAGCCGCGCCAGCACACCAAGGCCGATATTGAAGACGAGGCCGAACACCAGGAACGGCGCCGAAAGCTGCATGCCGATCTTGAAGGCGGTGGCAAACGCGCGCGTGGCGAGCGCCGCGACGTCGCCGCTCGGCATCAGTTCGCCCGGCGAGAAAATCCGGTAGCTCTCGTTCAGCGCCGATATGACCAGGTGATGGCTGTCGGTGGCAAACAGCAGCGTCATGCCCAGGATGGTGAGAAAATTGCCGATCAGCAGACCCTGTTGCCCCTGGGTCGGGTCGACGGCGGTGACGAAGCCGAGGCCGAGTTGCTGAGCGATCACCGAACCCGCGACCGCCAGCGCCGACAGCGTGACGCGCGCGGTGGCGCCGAGCACGATGCCGATGACGATCTCGTGCACCATCAATACGCCGAGCGAACTCATCGAGGTCAGGTCGACCTGATAGGCGGCGCGGTGCAGCGGCAGGATGATCAGCGTCAGGAGCAGCGCGATCGCAAGCTTGATGCGCACCGGGATATTGCTCTCGCCGAATCCCGGCAACAGCATCACCATGGCGCCCACGCGGGCGAATACCAGCATGAAGGTGGCGGCAAGGGCCGGCAGCAGCGATATGTCGACGCGCATTTATTGACAATGCATCAACCGCCTATGATTCGCGACGATATCCGCATCATGTGGCTGTGCAGCGAATCCGCCATGAACGGCAAAGCCAGCAACAACGTCACGAAGATCGCGAGAATCTTCGGTACGAAGATCAGCGTTTGTTCCTGGATCTGGGTCAGCGCCTGGAATAGCGAGACCACGACGCCGACCACGAGGCCGATCACCATCAGGGGCGACGACACCACCACGATGGTCCAGATCGCATCGCGCGCCACGTCGAGGGTTTCAGCACCGGTCATTTCAACTTCCTTCTCTACACTTGTCCGCGGCAACGACTTGTCCGCCGAAGCTCAACGAGCGAAGGCGGAACTATCGGGCCCAGGATGACGTCCCGAGGGACGTCAGATTGGCATCTTCATGATGTCTTCGTAGGACTGGATCACCCGGTCGCGCACCGACACCAGCGTCGAGACCGCGACGTCGGTCTCCGCGACCGCCGTCACCACGTCCATGACGTTAGCCTTTCCCGAACTCATTGCCATGGTGTGGGCGTCGGATTTCTTGCCGGCATCCAGCACGCTTCCCACCGCGTCCTTGAGCAGCGCGCTGAAGGACGGGCCGCCGGCGGATGGGCCGCTCTTCTCGGCGCCGCCGGTTTCCATGATGCGCGAAAGCGCGGCGTAGGCGTTTGCTGCAACGGTCGGTGAAGCCATTTTCTATGGTTCCTGTTCAGGCCTTGAGGATGTCGAGCGTGCGTTGAATCATGCGGCGCGTGGCGCTGATGATGTTGAGGTTGGCTTCATAGGACCGCTGCGCCTCGCGCATGTCGGTCATTTCGACCAGCGGATTGACGTTGGGATATTTGACGTTGCCGCCCGCGTCCGCCGCCGGATTGCTCGGCTCATGCTTGACGCGAAACGCCGACTGGTCGGTCCTGACCTTGCCGAGCGTCACGACCCTGGCGTCCAGCGTGCGGTCGAGCGCTGACGAGAATGTCGGCACCTTGCGGCGATAGGGATCGCCGGCCGCGGTCGGCGAGGTGGAGTCCGCATTGGCGATGTTTTCCGAGATCACCCGCATCCGCCCCGCCTGCGCGCGCAACCCCGAGGTCGCGATACTCATCGAGCGGGCGAAGTCGCTTCCATCATCTGCCATGATCCGGCTCCCTTACGCGTCAGCGTTTTCCGATGGCGGTTTTGAGAAGTCCGAGGCTGCGGCTGTAGAGCGAAGTCGCCGCGGCGTAATCCATCTGGTTGGCCGAAACCTTCAGCATCTGGTCTTCCAGATTGACCGCATTGCCGGCAGGCTTGGTCAAGAAGCCGCTCTTGCCGCCATCGCCCCTGAAGCTCTGCCCGCCGCCGGAGACGCCGATATGGGTGCCGCTGGTGCGCATCATGGCGAGCGACCCCATCGCGCCGCCGACGTTGGCGCCCTTGTTGTCGAACTTCGGCTCGACCAGGTCGCTCGGCCTGAAATTCGGGGTGTTGGCGTTGGACACATTTTCGGCGAGCACGCGCTGGCGTTCCTGGTGCCACTGCATCTTGGTGCGCAGCGCCGACAGGATCGGAAGGTCGTTGATAGCCATCGCGAGCGGCTCCCCGTTAACCTCTGGCAGACGCCGCGAGGTAGGCAGAATTTGCCCGGTGTATGGTTAACGGCCGGTTAAAATTACGTTATGCTCCCGCCGACGTCAGCCAATACCCGCTGACAGCGACAAAACGAGCGCATTTTCGCCACGAAAACTGCGTTAACCAGCAGCACCCAATGCAACTTGGGGCGCTCAGAAGTCGTTTTGGCTCAAGCGATTCTTGGTCTATTAATTAACCGGACGGCGGCGCTCGCCGCGGGGAATTAAGGAATATGGCTGATCTCGGGCGTGATTCGCCGTCTGCGGATCGCTTCGGAGCATGGTCAGGATGGCGGGAATCGTGTTCCCGGGGAACATGCTCGGCAGCAAGATCCCGGACAGCAAGACCTAAACCGCACTCGTCGAAGCCAGCATCAAGAGAACGGCCCGTGGCCGGGGACTAAAGAATGCAGACACTCACATTTCTCTTCGCATTCATCGCCGTTCTGGCGCTGATCGGCGTTGCCGCCTGGCTGGTTCGCCGTTTCGCCAGCAACCGCCTCGGCGCCAATACCCAGCGCGGACGTATGCCGCGGCTCGCCGTGATCGACGCCGCTGCCGTGGACGGCCGCCGGCGCCTCGTGCTGGTACGGCGCGACAATGTCGAGCATCTCCTGATGATCGGTGGCCCGAGCGACATCGTGGTCGAACCCAACATCGTGCGCGCGATGCCCAACCGCGATCAAATGGCGCCGCGCCCGGCAGTCGGCGAGCAGGCGCCGCGCATCGCGCCGCTGCCCGATGCCGCCTGGAGCGACGAGGCGGCAAGATCCGATTCGCGATCGACCGACGCCTTCGATCATCATGCCGAACCGCAAATGCCGGAGCCGCCGCCGCGCCCCGCACGGCCCTCCTTCGCCGACGAAGTCCGACGCCCTGCGCCGCCGCCGATGCCGGAACGTCGCAGCGATCCATTGACGGGCTTTGCGCCGGAATCGATCAGCGGTCGCCCCGAACCGGCCCTGCCGCGCCTGGGCCGCAACGAGCCGCTGATGCCACGGCCGCAGCGCGAGTTGCCCAAGGCACCGCCAGTCCGGGAGGCACCGCCAGTCCGGGAGGCACCGCCAGTCCGTGAGGCGCTGCCTGTCCGTGAGGCATCGCCGGTCCGCGAGGCGCCGCCAATCCGTGAGGCGCTGCCTGCCCGTGACACGCCTGTCCGTGACACTCCGGCGGTTCGTGAGACCCCGGCCCGAGCGCCCGAACGCACCGCCGCGCCGCCGCCTCCGCCCCCTCCAGCCCCCGCGCCGTCGAGTGCCGACCAGAATCTCGCCGAAATGGCGCAGCGGCTGGAAGCCGCCTTGCGCCGGCCGGCCGAACCGGTGGCGCCGCCGGTTGCGCCGGAAACGCCGCCCGCCCGTACCTCCCGCAGCGAGCCTCCCGTTCCCACGCCCGCTCCGCAGAAGAGCGGCTTCGAAAATCTGGAAGACGAGATGGCGTCCTTGCTCGGCCGTCCGAAGAACCCTTCGTGAGGCCGCCGGCTTCTCCGCGTAGAGTTTTATTTTTCTTAATCCTAACCGCCGCCGGATCGCTCGCCGACCCGGCGCTGGCGCAGGATATCAGCATCAGTCTCGGCCAGGGCGGCGGCGGCGTCACCGAGCGCGCGATCCAGTTGATCGCGCTGTTGACGGTACTGTCGATCGCGCCGTCGATCCTGATCATGATGACGTCGTTCACGCGGATCGTCGTCGTACTGTCGCTGCTGCGCACCGCATTGGGCACCGCGACCGCCCCGCCCAACTCGGTGATCATTGCGCTCGCGATGTTCCTGACCGCGTTCGTGATGGGCCCCGTCCTGCAGAGGTCCTATGACGACGGCATCAAACCCCTGGTCGCCAACCAGATCGGGGTCGAGGAAGCGCTGCAAAAGGCTTCGGTGCCGCTGCGCGGCTTCATGCAGAAGAACGTTCGTGAAAAGGATCTGAAGCTGTTCGTCGACCTCTCCGGCGAGCCGCCGCCGGCAACGCCGGAGGACCTGTCGCTGCGGATCCTGGTCCCGGCCTTCATGATCTCCGAACTGAAACGCGCCTTCGAGATCGGCTTCCTGCTGTTCCTCCCGTTCCTGATCATCGATCTCGTCGTCGCATCGGTCCTGATGTCGATGGGTATGATGATGCTGCCACCAGTCGTGGTGTCGCTGCCGTTCAAGTTGATCTTTTTCGTGCTGGTCGACGGCTGGTCGCTGGTGGCGGGGAGCCTGGTGCAGAGCTATGGCGGCAGCTAGCGGCCGGTTGCCGCGGGTTCCACAACCCAATAGGTCAATATTAGTTACGTATTTGCTGCGGAGTTTCCTGGCGAATTTAAGGTCAGATTAGGTCCTTCGTGCACAATGGATGCCAGGGACTGAATTTCGCAGCAAACGCATCACCGGGTTAAACGATGGCAGGCCAGCCTATCGGCGATATGGACGTCGAATACGCCACGACGATTGCCGACCGGGCTATTCGGTTGATGTCGCAGCAGTCAGTTGCTGCCACCCCCACCAATTTCGCGGTCTGGTTCGAATATTCCCTGGGCAATTCGCTGGCGCTGCGAAAAACCATCGATATCCTGATCGCGGGCAAGCGCAAATTCGACCCGGCGATCAACCACGAGCTCTACATTACCTATGTGGCGCCGCAGTCCGGAGGCGACCCGCTCAGCGACCTTCCCGATCAATTGAGCGGCCTGATCGCCACCGCCCAGCAATTCCTGAACACCGCCGTTACCGACAACCAGACCCACATCAAAGCGCTCGGCGAAGTGTCGTCCGAAGCCGCTGTCGCCACCGATCCCCGGACGATCATTGCGAAACTGGTTGATGAATTGTCAAAGGCGACGACGCGGGCCGCGACGCTGGAGGCAAATTTCGCCGCCACCTCGGAGGAACTGGACAGCATCCGCGACTCGCTGAAGGCGGCCGAGCAACGCTCCAACACCGATGCGCTGACCGGGCTCGCCAATCGGCACTCGATGGATGAATTCCTCCGCCTCGCCCAGATCTCGGCGATGGAAAAGGACGAGGCGCTCAGCGTCTTCCTGATCGACATCGATCACTTCAAGAAATTCAACGACGATTATGGCCATCAGGTCGGCGACCAGGTGCTTCGGCTGGTCGCAAAGGTCTTGCAGGAAGGTGTTCGCGAGGTGGATCTGGCGGCCCGCTACGGCGGCGAGGAATTGATCGCGGTGCTTCCGGGCGCCGATCTCGAGGCTTGCACGTCGGTCGCCGAGCGCATTCGCCGCCGCATTGCCGAAGCGAAGCTCACCCGCCGCGCAACCGGCAAGGAGATCGGCAGCGTCACGGTTTCGATCGGGGTGGCGCAATTCCGCCTCGCCGAATCTGCGGACGCCATGATCGAGCGCTGCGACCGCGGGCTCTATAAAGCCAAGCGGCTCGGCCGCAACCGCACGGTGACGGAAACCGAACTCGAGCCCGAGGCCGGCGCAGCCTAGAGCTTCATCGATTCCGGTTGAATCAGAAACGCGCCTTCACCCTTTGCATTGATGCACTTTCCTTGCGCGGGCCGGCGTCCACGCCGCCCGAAAGCGATAGAGCTATCCGGCGGGCCGGTAGCCAGGGCCCAGCATGGCCTTCAGATTGGTCGGCATTCCCTGCGCAGACTCGTGGGGATGGCGTTTGCGCGACCCGAGAACGTGATACGTGGCTGGAATCAGGCAACCGGGCCGGCGTTGCCCGTATTCGAACGGAAGAAAAAGCCGCAATCCCGCTTCGCCGTGGAACTATTGCCGCAATCCCGGCTTATCGTAGATGCCCTACAGCCGGGAGTATTTCATGAAGATCGCAGGGATGATTATGGCCGCCACCGCGGCCCTCAGCATCGCCGGTACGTCGGCCCTTGCCCAGCAACCGCGGACCGGAATGGTGACGAGAATAGATCGGATCAGCGGCACCATCTCGATCAAGGATATGCCTGATGGCACCACCGGCGCGAACACCGGCGCCGCGACCGAAGAATTCAAGATCCAGGACGGCGCACGGCTGAACGTCCTGCACGCCGGCGACAGGGTCACCTTTGCCGTAAGTGACACCGCGGGGACCAAGACCATCACGAAGATCGACAAGACGGACGCGGTCACGAAGATCGACAAGAAGTGAGGCGTTGCCGACGCGGCATCGAATCTCGTGACGTCTGACTTCGATCTGAGAATGGCGAGGCCCGGAGTCCGGGCCTCGTAACCGGAAATTCCCCATCCAGAACAAGGGGCCGCTCGGCATGGAATTCGCTGTAAGGCAATCCGGGTAAGGCAATCCGGCCGGCTTGCCTTGATCTGCCGCAAACGTCTGCGCGTTTAATCCAGACGACGCCCGTTTCGTGCGGATCACGCGCTAGCGCGGCGGAGCCCTTTCGAGCGAAGCGCGAATTTCAGCGGCCGCCTCGTCGCAATACTCGTTCAACTTCTGGAATCGTTGCTGCAGCGCCCCGAGTTTTACGGCGCGTTTCGCCGGCCCTTCCCGATCGATATTGAACCTGTCGGCGGGCGATGGACGGGACGCCGCGGCCTCCGCAACCGCCAGCGCTGCTTGCATCGATGTGTCTTGACCTTTGGTGGAGGACATTTCTGCACGCCTTGCAAATTACAATCCGGCCGGACTCGATCCGGTGGAATTTCCGTGTGGTCACGCGCTGGCGTTGCGAGTTTGCACCCTGCAGTGTGTTGTTTGGATGCCAGGCCGGGGTCGATTTGGCGGCAAAAGATGGACGCCGGCGGCGAATGAGCGGCACGACCTCGTAGTCTTACGGACTTTCTGTCCACGATTAGGATGCAATCGGCAGCCACCATTGCCGAATTGAGTCGTTTGTTGCTTCAGCGATAGTTCGATATGCCCGTCCAGCCTTCAGAAACCGGTCTGCCGCCGCGCTGCGAGTTCTGCGGCGTAGGTACGGCCCAGATCGGAAAGCTGCCCCGGATCGGACTGCGCCCCCTTATCTACGTTTACAAGTGCGACGCCTGCAACCAGATCACTTCGATCGAGCCCGAGCGGCAGGACAGCCCCACCATCAGCCCCACTGTCACCCCGCCGATGCCGAAGTCGCGCATCAAGAAGGCCCTGCACAGGATCTCCTGGCGACAGCCGCACTGATCGCCGGTCACAGCACCGGCCGACGGATGGCAGTTTCAGAGCCCGCCTTTCCAGCTCGGAAAACGCCGCGATTGACGCCGGCCCGGGTTTCTTCCTGGCCATGCCGCATGTAAAGCTTCGGCCAAACTTCTCATAAAGAAGAGGCAGGGGCATGTCCGAGGGCTTCATTGACGAACTGCGCAACGTGCTCGACAAGGGCGCGGTGCTATCAGGCGGCGACATCGACGCGCGCTATCATCACGATCTCGCCGGCAATCCGGTGCCGAAACCGCGCGCGGTCGTCCGCCCGAGAACGACGGAGGATGTCTCCGTGTTGCTGCGGCTCTGTCACCGCGAAGGTGTCCCCATTACGACGCAAGGCGGCATGACCGGGCTGGTGCGCGGCGCGCTGCCGAATGCGAATGAAATCGTGCTGTCGATGGAGCGCATGAACAGCGTTGAAGAGGTCGATGCCTCCGCCGGTGTCGCCATCGCGCAGGCCGGCACGCCGCTGCAAAAGCTCCAGGAGCGGGTCGAGCAGGACGGCCTGATGTTTCCGCTCGACCTCGGCGCGCGCGGCAGTTGCACCATCGGCGGCAACATCTCGACCAATGCCGGCGGCAACCGCGTCATCCGGTACGGCATGACGCGTGACCTGATCCTCGGGCTCGAAGTCGTCACGGCCGACGGGACCGTGCTCAAGGGCCTGCGCAAATACATCAAGAACAACACCGGCATCGACCTGAAGCAGCTTTTCATCGGCAGCGAGGGCATCCTCGGCGTGGTGACGCGCGCTGCGCTACGCGTCTTTCCCGCGCCGGCGGAGCGGCAGGTGGCGCTGTGCGCGCTGCCCTCGTTCGGGCAGATCACGGCATTCCTGAGGATGGCGCGGGAGCGTCTCGGCGGCGAATTGACCGCATTCGAGGTGATGTGGAATGCGTACTACCGCCTCACCGTCGAGCGCGTGAAGGGCGTGGCCGGGCCGCTGCCTACCCATCACCCGTTCTATGTTCTGCTGGAGGCTTCCGGCAGCGACCCCGAGCGTATCCATGCCGGTCTCGAAAAACTGCTCGAGACGGCAATGGACGACAATCTGATTCTCGACGCCACACTCTCGACCTCGAATGCATCCGCCACCGCGATCTGGCGCATCCGCGATTCCAGCGTCGAACTGGGTCGGACCTTCCCTTACACCGCCCGCGTTGGTTTCGATGTCAGCCTCGCCATCGACCGGATGGAGGAATATGCCGACACGATCGGATCGCGCATCAGGGCCGTTGACCCGCACGCCTTCGCCATCGTGTTCGGCCATGCCGGCGACGGCAATTTGCATCTCAACGTGCATCACGAGCACACGCCCGACAAGCACGATGAATTCGAGAAGCTCGTCTACGACATCACGGGCGAGTTCGGTGGCTCGATCTCGGCCGAACACGGCATCGGCATCCTGAAGCGGCCTTACCTGAGAATGAGCCGCACCGAAGAGGAAATCGAAACCATGCGCACGCTCAAGCGCGCGCTCGACCCGAAGAACATTTTGAACCCGGGGCGAATTTTTACGGTGTGAAGACGTTTTGAAGCGGTCAAGCCGAGCCGGACGCTCGCAACTGCCCCTCACTCCTTGAAGTCATACTGCTTGCAGAGGTGGTCACCGACCTGGACCAGCATGGCGACACATTCGGGATAGCCGGGTTTGGCGATGGTGGCGTCATCAGCCTGGGCACGAAATTCCCAGCTATCGCCATCGCGAAGCACGGATATGACGATGCCGTCGGGGCAATCGGCGTGAACCTTCAATTCGGCTCGCGCCATCTCGATGAGTTCGGCTTCGGTTTTGGCGGGCTTGCTCATCGTGACGGTGTCCTCCGGCAGGTTGGTTGCCTGCAGGTTGCCGCTTTGACAGGCATCTGTCGAGAGGTGACGGAACGACGCGCCATCTCGTCGCGCTCGATGGCCCCGTTCCGCCGGACGCGGTTGTTGCCATGCGGCCGTGTCGGGGCGACCGCAGCGCGGCGCGTTATTGCGACGCGCTTGCCGACCTCGTTTCGGCAATGACCCGCAGCGAAACGGTGTTGTCCGTATCCGGCTCCGAGCCGGTCGCGATCGGGTCGGCCAGCGATGGCGGTGATTTCTGAACGTGCTTGGTGAATATCCTGACGATCTGGCCTCTCACGCACGGCCCTTTGTCGAAAATTTCGGATGCGATGCCCTCGACGGCATCCCGCAGCGCCAAAAATTGCGCCTGCCTTGCCATGCTCTCCGTACCCTTCACGCCTCCGAGTTCGTCCAATGCGGCATCGCTGATCTGGCACTCGACCGTATCGGCGTCGTTCAGCATGGTGAACCTGAACGCCAGGCGTTCATTGTCGTGTCCAATAATTCGGTCGCGGGTCAGCGGCATCGGACGGCCAGTTTTGGACGGCTAGCTAGAGACGATAGCAGGAAGCGCCAAGACGACGCCGACGTCCTCCTAATGCGTCAACTGGTCAAAAATTGGCCGAACCTGCGGCCAAATCCGCTACTTCGCCTGCCTCTTCAGTTCGATCCTCCGGATGCCTGATATCGCGGGCAAGGTGCCGGTATGGACCGGCTCGGCCCCGGACATTCCCGGCGATAGCGGCGCGCGGGCGGTGGCATCCGGGAAGCGGATCTTCATTTCGCGGATGAAGCCGTCGAGCGTGTCAACGCTGGCGGCCATCTTGGCGATCAGGGCGAATTCGGCGCTGTTGGAGGCGGCCGGCTTGCTCGCGGTCTCGAATGCAAACCGGTCGGCCTCGCCGATCATCAGGGGCGCGTATTTCTCGCGGAAACGGGCCAGGCCGATCGCATCCCCGGCCAGCGCATAACCGACGACGGCGCGAATCACGTCGCTCTTCTCGGCGGCGTTCAGCGGCCTGAAATCCCGCCAGCGGTCGGCGTAGTACAGTTCGATCTGTTCAGAAGCCTCACGCCACTGCCGCGACGCCCAATAGATGTCGGAGCGCAGCCGGATCGCTTCGCGCCCTGTGATGTTGGAGATGATGTCGAGCGCGAGGTCATGGCGACCGATGTCGCTTTGGGCCCGTGCCTCAAGGAGCAGCCGCTGCTGCCGCAGTTCACCGGAGAGATCGGCGATCCGGGTCAAGCGCAGCGCCGTGATCGCCCGGTCCGGCTTGCGGTTGGTCAGGTAGACCATGGCAAGGCGCGCCGCCACCTGCGCGCGCGCGGCTCCCTCCAGCCGCTTGTCGACTTGGTACTGCAGCAGTTCGGCGGCCTGGTCGAGCAGGTCGATCGCAGCCAGCCGGTCCGCGAGGCGCCGGATCATTTCGTCGCCGCGCCGGCCGATCGGCGTCAATTCGCGAAACTCATAGAACATGGCGAGCGCGTCGACCGGTTTCATGTCGTCGCCCTTCGAGCCGAGATAGAGCTCCGAGAACAACGCGGACGCCGCATCCTGACCCTGCCGCGACAGTTCGGAATTGGGCTGCAGCTTCGTCGCGGTCTTGGCGGCGGTGAGCGAGTCGGCATAGCGCCCGCTTTCGGCGTAGATCTGGGCCAGCTTGTTCAACGTCCTCAGCTCGATCGCGTCGCCGCGCCAGATGACCGACAACGTCTCCAGCTCGTGCAGAAACTCGGCCTGGCCGAGCTCGCCGCGCCTGTGCCGCAGCAGGGCCTCCAGCAGCCTCGCCTCGGCCGACGCCTGCCGGTCGCGGGACTGTGCCGCGTACCGGTAGGCGTCGAGCGCGTCCTTGTCGTGCCCCAGCGCCTCGGCGAGTCGCCCACGCAGCACCGCGATCTCCGGCTTCATCTCGTTGGGAATGCCGATCACCTCGAGTTCGCTGCGCCGCCGCGAGGCCCCGGCATAATCCTTCACCTCGAGCGCGGCCCGCATCGCATCCGCGGTGACGATGCGCTGCAGTTCCAGCGGCAGCGCGGCGATCGAGAATTCGGCGTTCTTGAGCTTTTCGCGCGCGTCCGCCCATTTTTCCTGACGGGCGAGCGCGAACCCTTTCCACAATTGGGAATCGTAGCCGTTGCCGATCGCAGGACTTGCAAGATCCTTCAGCGCCCGCTCGGGATGGCCGATCAGGATGCTGGCGATCGCATGCACCATCAGCACGGCGCCATCTTCGTTGCCCTGGTTGGTCTCGGAGAGGATGAGGTTGGTCACCCCCCTCGCTTCCTGATACATCCCGCGCGACATGTAGAAATTGGCAAGCTCGAGGCGGGTTTGCGCCTTTTGCTCAGGCCCCGCGGCGGCCGCGGCCTTGGTCAACGCATCCAGCCGGACGAGAAACTTCTCCTCCCGGTTCTTGCGCCATTCGTTGGCGTCGAACAGCGGCCGCACCGCCGCGGTGGCGCGCTCGGCTGCGACGTCGGCGGACGACAGCGTCAAACCGCCGGGCCGTCCAAGCATCACCTTGTCGGCGCCGACCTCGGCGTTGATATCGTCGGAGTTCGGATGCACGACCACGCCGTGCACGGATTCCAGCAGCGACAGTTCGACGAAATCCTGCCGCTTGATGAGGCCGCGGGTCGGCGGCGGCGCGGTGACGACCAACAGCGTATCGCCGGCGTCGGGATCGACCAGCCGGTGCATCGCACCGGGATTGGCCAGCGGCACGGTGACATTGGCGAGCGCGGGATCGGTAATGTTTCGCAGCACCATCAGCGGCAGCGGTGACGCCTGGCCGCGGTCGGCGAAGGTCAGCGTCCACTCGGCGCCGTTGGCGCGGCCTTCGCTTTCGAGCGACGGGATCTGCGGCCGGTTGAGGCGGATGCGGATGGCCTGGCCCGTTTCCAGCGGCAGCTGGCTGACATCGCCGATGATGGCGCCGCCCTTGGCGCGGATCGGTTCGACATCGATCGGTTTGGCCTGGTCGAACACCAGCCACACCGTATCGGCGCGGCGGAACAGCGCAGCCGGGGTCGGCGCGGCAAAGGAGAACGTCACGCGCAGGCCATCGCTGTCACGCCTCGCCTCGACGGTGGCGGTCTTGTCCTTGGCGCCGCTTTCCGGCGGCGGACTGGATGCCGCCGGCGCTGCCCCCTTCGGCGGCTCCGCGGGCGGTGGAGCCTGCCTGGGCGCCACGGCCTTCGGCGCTTCCGCAGCGGCGGCCTGGACCTGTTCGGCAGGCTGCGCCGCTTTCGCGGCTTCCGCCGGCGGTGATGTTTTTTCCGGTGCGGCTGCCATCTTCTCGGCCGCGGGAGCCGCGTTGTCCTGGGCCGGCGTCACTTTTTCGGCGGCCGGCGTTGCGGCCTCGGCCACGGCAGGCGTTTCGGTCACCTGGGCGGGCTTGATCTCGATCCTGGCCTGTTCGGCAATCATCTCCGAGGTAACAGGCGGAATCTCCGCCGGCTGCTGCGGCGATGATTCCTTCAGGGCCTTGTCGCGCGAAATCCGCGAGGCCGGCCCCGGCCTGGCCGGTACGACCGGCTTGGCCGCGGCTTGCGGCTCGGCCAAAGCGGGCTTCTCCGCCTGCTGGAAGGCGACATCGATCACATAGTTCTTTTCCTCGCGGAAGGAATGCACGTCGACCTCGCCGATCAGCTCGATGTCGACTGCGGAAGAGTCGATGTCAGCCCGCTGGTTGATCGAGGCGATGTTCGGCGGCGCCGCCACCTTCGCATCCGCCAGGTCGAAATTGAGCACGCTGTTGAACTGCAGCGTCAGCTTCTGATCGTTCAGCACCGATGACACGTTGACGCCGTCGGGCATCTCGAACACGAAGCGGACGAAGGTCGGCTGCACCGAGGCGCGGACACGCACCGGCGGCCGCTTCTTCGCGGCGTTGACCGCCATCTGCGCACGCAGCGCTCGCTCGGCGGCCCGCGCCCGCTCCGCCAGTTCGCGCACGACCGCCGCAGGAAGCGCGGGCGGCGGACCGGTCCAGCTATCGGGCAGGAAGTCGACGAAAATCCGCTCCCCCGCCGTCATGGTGTTGACGGTTGCCCGCCGCGACAGCGACAGCCGGATCGCCGTACCATCGGGATCGCGCCGCGCCGAGCCGACATAATCGGGAACCGCGTCCGACAATTTGTCGACGGGAATATCCACCGGGCGCTTGAAGTGGATGATGATGATCGAACCCGCGGTCGAAACGTCGGATTCGACGTCCTCGGCCAGCTTGAGCACCAGCCGCGCGAAGCCGCCGCCGGACGTGAACGTCGCCTCCCCCCGGACCGGATCGTCGGCCCGGCAGGGCTGCGAAATAGCAAGGCCGGCCAGCAGCAGGGCAAGGGCAAGTGGCCGGCCAAGGCAAAGCCGGGCCGCCCGCGCCAAAGCGCGGCCCTGCGACCCAGTTCCAGCGGCAGCTCTTTGCCCCATCCAGGAAATCTCGCGGCCTCAATGCGTTCTGCGGCGAAGCGCTCTCGCCTGCCGGTTTGAATCTTGGATTGGCCGACTTAAGGCTTTGTTAACGTCAACTCATTGATTTCGTTGGAGTGGGTCGGTGGGCACCCGCTGCCGCGCCCGGGCGGCCGGAATGCGCCCCTCATCCCGCAAGACGCCATGGGCTCCCAGCTGCAACAAGCGCGATAGTGCCGCCCGCGCCGTGGTTGGAATCATTATCGCAAAACGGATGGAACCAACATCAGCCATCCCGTCTTAGGGAAACAATGGACCCGGGACGCGGGGCCGGCAGTCGATCAACCAACGCTCCCGGGTCGCCAAACCTGCCTCAGGCAGCCAATTCGGAGTGCGTGAAATGGCAACCCAGATCGTGATGGATCGTACCGGTGACACCCGCCATACATTCGACATCCA
Source organism: Bradyrhizobium sp. AZCC 1610 (assembly GCF_036924515.1). Lineage (NCBI taxonomy): Bacteria > Pseudomonadati > Pseudomonadota > Alphaproteobacteria > Hyphomicrobiales > Nitrobacteraceae > Bradyrhizobium > Bradyrhizobium sp. AZCC 1610. The sequence continues at coordinate 4,360,661 of NZ_JAZHRR010000001.1, forward strand.
TGATCGCGCGGAGGTCGAAAAGGCCGAGCGGCGTTTCAGGGAATTGACCGGCGCAGGCTTTACGGCGGCGGTCCGATCGGGGCCCGGCGAGCAACGGGTTATCCGCTCCTTCGATCCGACGGCGGAGGAAACGCTGTTTTATCCACGTCTCGTTGGTGGCTGAACGGCGGTGACCCAGCAGATCGTCCTGGCGATATGCTCGTTCGTCCTGGCTTTGCTTGGCACGCTGCTGCTTTCGGCGCTTTCGCTGGTAGTGGCGCGATCTGGTTCCTGCACCAGATCGTTCCGCTTCGAGACCGAGGCGCGAGCGCTGACGCTGTTGAAGGGCTGGCTCTCGCCGAAGCAGCGCGCCTGCTATGAGCGATTCCGGTATTTCGACGTCATCGGCAGCGACACCGGGACGCGCTATCGGATACATCATGGCACCCAGACGAACATCGAGGAACTCAACGGCACGGGCCACCATGTCTGCAAATGGTGCTTCGTTCCGGATGGCGACCTCGTTGCGGGGGATGTCATGCTGGCGCAGAAGATCGCCCTTGAAACCAACGAGCGCGGCGCGCTGGCCGTAGCCCATCGCTCGTTCGTTTCGTCGGGGCCGCGCAGGTTCTGACCGGGTGGCGCTGGCGCCCTCTTACCGGGGGGCGCCCGGCACCCCGCGTCAATTGGGCTTTTGCTGCAGGATCTTGCCTTCGATCTTCGGCAGCTCGGCGGTGGACGTGGATTTATCGGTGCCGGCGCGGCGGGCCAGTTCGACCGTCAGCCGTTCGGCCGCTTCCGGCTGCATCAGGCCCAGAATGTCCGACATCTTGCGCGGCGCGATCTGGGAGGCGATTTCGTAGAGCACGGACATTTCCAGCCGGTCGAACACCTTGGCGGCGTCCTTTGGCTTCATGCCCTCGTACATCGTGATGATGCCCTTGAAGCGGGCGGCGTCCTGCTCCGCCTTTTGCCCCGTCGCGGTCGAGATCTTGGCTTCGGTGGCCTTCATTTCCTCGACGCGGCCCTCGATGCGCTTTTCGGCGGATTTCAACAGGCTTTCGCGAATTTCGACTTCACGCGCGCGCTGCTCCAGTTCCTGGCGCCGCGCCTGCAGCCGTTCCAGAATGGCGCGCTCCGACGGCGACACCGATTGCGGGTTCTGGTCGGGAAACACCACGACGCCGTCGGGCTTCGGCGCGTCGGTGGCGGGAGCGGCCGGTTTCGGCGCCTCTTCCTTCTTGACCGAACCGGTGATGTCGGCGGGATCGGCTTTGGCGCTGCTCGGATAACCCAGATTGTCCTGCGCCCACGAACGCTTGGCCGGCTGGCTGACCTGGTAGTCGAACACGTATCCGCCATCGATCACGAGGCCCGCGATCTTCAGCACAGCAAGGCCGAAGATCGCGACCAGAACGACCGGAATGACGCGGATGTCGCGAAACGACTTCATGCGGCGAGGCCACTGGCCCTTCTGCGTTCGGAGAATGCTTCAGCCGCCGCGGCAACCGCCTTGGCGGAAGAAACCTTGGGCGCTGCGGGTTCGGCCTCCTGCGAGGGCCGCGCCGCGATCGCGATCTTGGACAGCCGGCGAATGACGCCGTCGCCTTCGGCGAGCATGTTCTTCAGATGCCCCGCCATCTGCGTCGCCGCCGTAAGCTGGCTACCGAGATTCTCATTGACGTCACGCACGGTGTGCTTGAGGCCGCCGATCGCCCGCTCGGCGATTTCGGTCGCGGTGATCAGTTCCGCGATCGTGGCCTTCAGCGAATGCTCGTCCGCCTTCAGCCGCTTCAGCCGCTTGTTGAGTAGCATGCAGTAGCCGATCGTGAGCATCAGCAGCACCGCCACCAGACTCTCGATTACAACGCCAAGGGAATGACTCATTGTGCCTCCATCAACTTGGTTTGCTCGTCGGCCTTCTCGAACATCGCGAAGGTGGTATTGGGTTTGCGCAACTGCTTGGTGACGCGAATGGCGACGCGGTCGCCGACCCGGCCCATGCGCCCTTCGGTCAGCAGAACGTTGCCGCAGCGGACCTGCACCAGCGCTTCAGGGCGCATTTCCAGCGGCAAGGTATCGCCGACCTTCAGCTTCATCAGCTGCTTGAGCGGAATGTCGGCTTCGTACAGCACGGCATCGACCGATATCTCGGCCTGCGCCACTTCGGTCGCGAAATGCCCTTCCCAGATCGGATCGCGGCCGAACTTTTCGCCCATGAACATCTGGAGCAGAACCGGGCGGATCGGCTCGATGGTCGCGTAAGGCAGCAGCAATTCGATATTGCCGCCGCGGTCTTCCATGTCGATGCGCAGCCGCACCAGGATCGCGGCGTTGGCGGGCCTCGAGATCGCGGCGAAGCGCGGATTGGTTTCCAGCCGGTCGATCGAGAACGTCACCGGCGACAGCGGCCGGAACGCCTGCTCGGCGTCGGCCAGCACCACCTCGACCAGCCGCTTGACCAGGTTGGTTTCGATCGTGGTGTAGGGCCGGCCCTCGATACGCAGCGAGGTCTGGCCGCGCCGGCCGCCGAGCAGCACGTCGATGATCGAATAGATCAGGCTGGAATCGACCGTCGCCAGGCCGAAATTTTCCCACTCCTCGGCCTTGAACACGCTGAGCACTGCCGGCAAGGGAATTGAATTCATGTAGTCGCCGAAGCGAACCGAGGTGATGCGGTCGAGCGAGACTTCGACGTTGTCCGAGGTGAAGTTGCGCAAGCTCGTGGTCATCAGCCGCACCAGGCGGTCGAACACGATTTCGAGCATCGGCAGACGCTCGTAGGACACCATCGCGGAATCGATGATGGCGCGAATGCCGGAATGATCGTCGAGATTGACGTCGCCGACGGTGAAACCGAGCAGATTGTCGATTTCTTCCTGCGACAGGACCCGTTCGCCGGAATTCTTGTTGCCGAACTCGCGGCCGCCATCCTCGACCATGGCCGCCCACTGCAGCGCCATGCTCTCGGAGAGTTCATTGGCGGCAGCTTCTTCCGCGGCCGCCGCGGGATCCTCGGAATCCAGGGAGGCTTCCCATTGCGCGGCAATGGCGTCCTGGTCCATCTGGTCTTGGTTGCCGGCCATGATGCTAGATCCGTCCCATCACTGCACGACGATTTCTTTGAACAGCACGGCGCTCACCTGCTGCGGCGCCACCGCGTTGTTGACCCGCTTGGTCAGCTCTTCCTTGAGGCGAAACAGCCCGGCAGAACCGTTGATGTCGGAGGGACGCAATTCGCGCAGGTAGGTCTGGAACAGGTCGGTGACGCGCGGCAGGTTCGGCTTGATCGCCTCGACATGCTTCTCATCCTTGATCTCGAGCACGACCTTGACGCGGAGATATTGCACCCGCTCGCCGGGGGCCCCGACCAGGTTGACCATCATATCGGGCACTTCGACGAAGGACGGCGGCTTCGGCGGCGGCGCTTCGGCGTGCTTCTCCTCGCCATGGCCGCGCATCAGGAAGAACCAGCCGGCGCCGGCGCCGAGGATCGCGACGAACCCGGCAACCGCAATGATCAGCTTGAGCTTGCCCTTTTTCGACGACGCGGCTTCTGCGCCGTCTGCGCCTTCCGCCTGCTCGTTGTCAGCCATTGCCCCGCCCGCTTCGATTCCGAAAAACGAACGCGGTTGCCACCAGCCTGGGTAACGATGCCCCCACAACGCGAAACAAAAGCCGCCAGCGCACACGCGCTCTCTATGTGCAACGCTAGGATAATAATGGTTAACGGAACCTTTCCATTGGCGCCCAAGTAGGAAAAATCTGCCGGGCAAACATGGTCAACAAGACCTTTCTGCCGGCCCCGCCGCGCCCCGAAAAACGCCTAACCCCCTAAAAAAACAGCATTTCCCGACTTGGCACGGCTTTCGCTGAGTAACTGGCGTGACCTGCCGGCTTGGGAGAGCCCAAAGGTTTACGACGGATCCGGACCACGGGCTTGGGAGAGCCTGCTTCGGATCGATCAAGGGGAGAACCACCGATGGAGAATATGCTTCTCGTCGGACTATCGCGGAAGATGACGCTGGAACGGCAGTTGGATGTCGTCGCCAACAACGTCGCCAACATCAACACGACGGGCTTCAAGGCCGACCGGTCGTTGTTCGAGGAATATCTGCGCTCGCCGGCGCATGAAGACAATTTCATGCGCGCCGACCGCCGCGTCTCCTTCGTGCAGGACCGCGCCACCTTCCATGATTTCGCAGCCGGCCCCTCCGAGCAGACCAAGAACCCGCTCGACGTCGCGATCGACGGCAGCGCCTTCCTGGTGGTCCAGACGGCCGCCGGCGAGCGCTACACCCGCGACGGCGGCCTGCAGATCAACAATCAGGGCCAGCTCGTCACCGCGAGCGGCGACCCGGTGCTGGGTACCTCCGGTCCGATCGTGTTCCAGCCGACCGACAAGGCGATCAACATCGCAGCCGACGGCAATATCACGGTGCTCGAGGGCACCGGCAGCACCGACTCGGTCCGCGGCAAGCTGCGGCTGGTCTCGTTTGCCGACGCGCAGAAGCTCGTGAAGGAAGGCGGCAACCTCTACTCCGCGGGCCAGGGCGTCGCCGCCCAGCCCGACACCACCTCGCGGGTCCGCCAGGGCTTTATCGAGAAGTCGAACGTCAATTCCGTCCATGAAATGAGCCGCATGATCGAGATCACGCGCACCTACACGCAGATCTCGGCGATGCTGCAACAGCAGCACGACTTGCACCGAGCCGCAGTCGAGAAACTCGCCGACGTTCCGGCATAACGCTTAAGGAATAGATCGATGCGCGCCCTTTACACAGCAGCGACCGGCATGGCGGCACAGGAACTCAACGTTCAGGTGATCTCCAACAACATCGCCAATATGCGCACCACCGGCTACAAGAAGCAGCGCGCGGCGTTTCAGGATCTGATTTACGACCACGTGCGCCGCGTCGGCGCGCAGGCTTCCGACCAGGGCACCATCCTGCCCGTCGGCGTCGATATCGGCGGCGGCGTCAAGACCGTCGGCACGCCGCGCCTGATGGGCCAGGGCACGCTGTCGCCGACCGGCAACGACCTCGACGTCGCGATCCGCGGCGAAGGCTTCTTCAAGATCCAGGTGCCCGACGGCACCTATGCCTATACCCGCGACGGCTCGTTCATGATGGACGCGCAGGGCCGCGTCGTCACCGCGCAGGGCAATCCAGTGCAGCCGACGATCACGATCCCGCAAAACTCCTCGCAGATCACCATCAACGCGCAGGGCCAGCTCACGGTGATGCTGCCGGGCTCGACTACGCCGACCCTGGTCGGCCAGATCGGCCTGACCCGCTTCATCAACAAGGCCGGCCTCAACCCGATCGGCGACAATCTGTTCACGGACACGCCGGCCTCCGGCACGCCGCAGGACGGCATCGCCAACACCGACGGTTTTGGCGACATGCAGCAGGGCAATCTCGAACAGGCCAATGTCGAGGTGGTGACCGAAATCTCCGACCTGATCGCCGCCCAGCGCGCCTATGAGATGAACGCCAAGGTCGTCAGCGCGGCCGACCAGATGCTGCAATCCACCTCCAACATGTTCCGCTAAAGGACTGGTCATGATCGCCCGCGCCCTCCTCCTGGCCACAGCCCTGATCGCCGCATCGTGCGCGGCCGCGGTCGCGCAGACCCAGGAAACCTTCGCGAACCGCAATTTGATCGCCGCGCCCGTGCTGCGCGCCAACGTGCAGGTGTCGGGCGATCTGGTGCGGATCGGCGACGTCATCGACAATGCCGGCGGCGCGGCGCAGATCGCGATCTACCGCGCGCCGGATTTGGGCACCACGGGCTCGCTGCCGGTCGTGCAGGTGCTCAACACCCTTCGCGCCCATCATGTGATCGGCGTCGACACCCGTGACCTGAAGGAAATATCGGTGACGCGTCTGGCCCGCACGCTCGAGGGCAAGGATATCGAGCTGCAGATCGCCCGTGCGCTGGAGCGCCGCAACGGTCTCGGCGACGCCGCCAATCTGTCGCTGAGCTTCGACCGCGATCCCAGCGACGTCAGGCTGGACGCCGGCTTCACCGGCAACATGCAGGCAGCCATCGTGCGCTACGACAACCGCAACGGCCGCTTCGACGTCACCTTCGAAATCGGCAACGAGAACGGCGCCGCCGCGGCCAAGCTGCGTTTCACCGGCACGGCGATCGAGACCGTCGAAGCCGCGGTGCTGGCACGCAATGTCGACCGCAATGAGATCTTGAAATCATCCGACGTGATGGTCGAGCGCCGCCCGAAAGCGGAAGCCGGCGCCGATGCCGCCGCGCGCGACCGCGCGGTGGGCATGCAGGCCCGCCGCCAGCTCCGCGCCGGCCAGGCGATCCGTACCGCCGATCTCGCCAAGCCCGATCTGGTACAGCGCGACCAGAACGTCATGTTGGTCTACGAGGCGCCCGGGGTCTACCTCACCATGCGCGGCAAGGCGCTGGACAATGGCACCGAAGGCGACGTCGTCAACGTCATGAACGTGCAGTCGAAGCGTACGCTGTCCGGCACCGTGATCGGCCGCGGCCAAGTCTCGATTAGTCCCGTCTCGATCACGCCGATGGCGTCCCGCCTGCCGCAGACCAGCAATGCCACCTCCTCGCTTGGCACAACACAACCAGCGCCCGTTGCGGTCGCTACCGTCAGTTCGCCAGTCGCTCCAAAAGCCGAGTAATGTAAATGTCAGTCATCCGTCTCAACCGCATACTTCTCGCTGGCGCCATGCTGTCGCTAGCCGCCTTGGCCAGCGGTTGTTCCTCGATCGACCGTCTGTCGCAGATCGGCGAAAAGCCGAAGCTGACGGAGATCGAAAATCCCACCACGCAGCCCGGCTACAAGCCGGTGCAGATGCCAATGCCGAAGCCGGAGCAGGCTTCTTACAATGCCAACTCGCTGTGGCGGAACGGCTCTCGCGCCTTCTTCAAGGATCAGCGTGCCTCGCGCATCGGCGATTTGCTCACGGTGACCGTCAACATCACCGACAAGGCCAACATCGCCAACGAAACCCAGCGCAGCCGCACGAGCAAGGAAGATTCGGGGATCACCGACTTCATCGGCGCCCAGACGATCACACAGCCGAACAAGATCCTGCCCGGCCGCATCCTGACCACGGACTCCACCTCTTCCAGCGATGGCAAGGGCTCGGTCAACCGCCAGGAAGCGTTGCAGACCAACGTCGCGGCCGTGGTGACGCAGGTGCTGCCAAACGGCAATCTCGTGGTCGAGGGCAAGCAGGAAATCCGCGTCAATTTCGAGATTCGCGAATTGATCGTCGCCGGCATCGTCCGCCCCGAGGACATCCAGAGCGACAACACGATCGAATCAAGCAAGATCGCGCAGGCCCGCATCGCCTATGGCGGCCGCGGCCAGATCACCGACGTGCAGCAACCCCGCTACGGCCAGCAGGTGATGGACGTGCTGCTGCCGTTCTAGTTTTTCCTAGAGCTCCCACACTCCATCGCGAACCTAGGCGCGATGAAGTGTATCAACGCGGCCTCCGCCAGCTCCCCTGGCGGAGGCCGTGGTCGTTTGCGCTAGGATCATCATCTTGAGCTGCGGTGGCACGGGCGCGTGTTGTCTTTCTTACGGCCGCTTCCGCGTTGGAACCGAAGCTCCCGCCCCGCGTTCCTGACAGCACCGAACTACAAGGAGCCGACCATGAGCCGCGGAATGCCATCGATGACCGCCCTTCTCGGGCTACTCGCCATTGCCGGATATCAGAACCGCGACAAACTGGCAGAACTTCTCAAGGGCGCTGGCGGCGGCCAGCCGAATGCAGGCGCCGGTCAGCAGCCCCTGGGCGGCTTGCTGGGCAATCTGAGCGGGATGTTGGGCGGTGCCGGCGGGGTTGGCGGCCTCCTCAATGGCGGGATCGGTGAACTGCTCGATAGGTTCCAGCAAAACGGCCAGGGCGACAAGGCTGATTCCTGGATCAATCAGGGTCCGAACAAGGATGTCTCGCCGCCGGAATTGAAGCAGGCGATCGGCTCCGACGTTCTGGCACAACTCGAACAGCAGACCGGACTGTCGCAGGAGGAAATCCTGGCGAGATTGTCGCGCGAGCTTCCGGCAGCCGTCGACAAATACACGCCGGACGGCCGTTTGCCCGCAGCATGAATTGATGGACGTGACGTCGGGGCAATCAGGAACGGAGCATCGAGATGGGCATACTTTGGACGATCATCATTGGTTTCATTGCCGGCGTGATTGCCAAGTTCATTATGCCTGGAGACAACGAGCCCTCAGGCTTCATTCTCACCACCATATTGGGCGTCGTCGGCGCCTTCGTGGCGACGTATCTCGGCCAGGCGCTCGGATGGTACAGTCCCGGAGAAGGCGCGGGTCTGATCGGTGCGGTAGTCGGCGCCATCATTGTGCTCTTTGTCTACGGTCTCTTCGCCGGCCGGCAACGGCGATCGATCTAAGAGCTGGACCTGATGGTTAGCGTCGGGCCGCGACGCAGGCGTCCGAACGGCACCATCACCTCGGTTCAAAAATCCGGCTCTTCCTCAGCCATCCGATTCAGGTGGCGCCAATGCTGCCAGATGGCCAGCCCGACCGAGGTCGCCGCCGCCGCCAGCAGCAAGCCGGAAATCGGCCGCGTCAGGAAGAGCCAGGGATTCGCGTCGGTCATGATCGCGCGCACAAGGTTGATCTCGATCTGGTCGCCGAGAATTAGGCCCAGGATCAGGGGCGCGAGCGGAAAGCCGAGCTTGACCAGCACGTAGCCGACGACGCCGAACAGCAGCAGCACGTAGACGCTCTGCATCGTGTTGTTGAGCGCGTAGGCGCCGACGACGCAGAGCACCAGCACGACCGGCGCCAGCACCGCCATCCGCACCGAGGTCACGCGCAGCATCAGCGGCATCAGCGCGACGCAGATCAAGAGCATGCAGGGGTGCGCTAGGATGTAGGCCGCATAGATGCCATAGGCGATATCGGGGTTTTGCGAGATGAACAGCGGTCCCGACTGAATGCCGTGGATCGTCATCGCGCCGAGCATCACGGCGGTGACGGCGTCGCCGGGAATGCCGAATGCCATGATGGTCATCAGCGAGCCGCTGACATTGGCGTTGTTCGAGGCTTCCGACGCGATGATGCCCTCGGGGTGGCCCGTGCCGAAACGCTCCGGCGTTTTCGAGAATTTCTTGGCCTGGTCATAGGCCATGACGCTCGATGCGCTGCCGCCGATGGCTGGCAGGATTCCGATGATCAGCCCGACGATGGTTGACCACGCGAGCAGGAACGGTTGCTTGAAGATTTCCAGGTTCACCTTGCGGTGCGAAAAGCGCTCAAGCTTGACGTCGACCAGCGATTGCGCCGGCTGGCCGCGCGGCGAATCCAGTTTCTCCAGATCGGTCATGATCTGCGCGAAAGCGAAAATGCCGATCAGCACGGGGAGGAACGGAAAGCCGCCGCCGATGAACTCCGAGCCGAAGGTGAAGCGCGGCACGCTGCCGATCGGATCGTGGCCGACCACTGTGATCAACAGCCCGATGGCGGTCGAGATCAGTCCCTTGAGGAGCGAGGATTCGGTTAGCCCCGCTACCATCGCCATCGCGAGCACGAACAGTGAGAAGTATTCCCACGGCCCGAATTCCAGCGCGATCGCCGCAAGCGGCCCGGTGAGGAACACCAGGAACAAGGCGCCGAGCAGGCCGCCCCAGACCGAAGCCCAGACGCCGAGCCAGATGGCGCGGCCCGGCTCGCCGTTGCGTGCCATTGGAAAGCCGTCGAACGTGGTGGCGATCGAAGCCGGCGAGCCCGGGATACCGAGCAGACAGCAGGTGATAAGGCCGCCGGTCGATCCGCCGACATAGACGCCGGTCATCGCCGCAAGGCCCGCCAGCGGATCGAGCCCGTAGGTGAACGGCAGCACCACGATGACAGTCATGGTGATGGTGACGCCCGGCAGCGAGCCGCCGATCACGCCGATGAACGTGCCGGCAAACAGCGGCAACAAATATTTCCACTGGGCGATGTTGACGAGGCCGTTCCAGAGCAAATCGAGCATCAGAAACCCGTCCACGCGCCGCGTGGCAGCAGCACCAGCAGGTATCGTTCGAAGACGAAGTAGCTCACCATGGCGGTGCCGAGCGCGATCGCGGCGAGCACAACCCATTGCCGCGCTGTTTCCGGCCGGCCCAATGCGGCCTGCAGCGCGCCGACGAACAGGACCGTGGCGACACGAAATCCCAAAAGCGGCAGCAGCACCACATAGGCGCCGACGATCGCGAACGCGATCACGACCAGGCGGTAATTTCGCCGAGGCGCATCGTCTGTGCCGGCCATGTCCGGCGCGCGGCGCTTCAGGAGGTCCTGCAGGACCAGCAGTGCGCTCGCGGCCGCCATCAACGACAGCACGATGGCCGGGTAAAAGCCCGGCCCGACCGGCACGATCGGAAGGGACGGAAGCTGGAAGGATTTGACCAGGAGGACCAGGCTGATCGCGAGCAGGACCAGCCCGGCAATTCCGTCGCGGCCGATGCTCATTTCTTGATCAGGCCGAGATCGGTCATGACGACCTTGTTCTCATTGTCGATCTTGGCGAGGAACTGCGCATAGTCATTGGCATTGAGGAACGCCACGCGGGTGCCTTGCAGCTTCATCGCCTGGGCGAAGCTCGGCTCCTTGGTCGCCTTGCTGCAGGCCTCCTCGAGCTTGGCACGCGCCGGCGCGGGCGTCCCCTTGGGGACGAATATACCGCGCGCCACTTCGTAAACGATGTTCATGCCGAGCTCCTTGAGCGTCGGCACGTCGGGCGATTCCGGATCGCGCTTCTCGCTGGCGATCGCGATGTAGCGCAGCAGGCCGGCTTCGACCTTGCCCTTCTGCGTCAGGTTGGAGTCCGTAAGGTTGATGTGGCCGCCGAGCAGCGCATTCATTCGCGGGGCCAAGCCGTCGTAGGACACGAATTTGAATTTCACGCCGGCCGCCTTCTCGATCATGGCCGGGAAGATATGGCTGGTCGAGCCGAGCGTGGCGCCGACAGTGATCTCGCCCGGCCGCTTCTTGGCGTCGTCTGCGAGCTCCTGCCAGTTCTTCCAGGGCGTTTTGGCGCTTGCGGTCAGCACCGAGGGTGTCGCCGAAACCAGGCAGATCGGTTCGAAGTCGCTGTACTTGACGTCACTGATGCCGGCGTAGAACGTCAGATGGATATAGTCGTGCACGGCATAGATCGTATAGCCGTCTGCCGCCGCGGCCTTGGCCTCGCGCGCACCGGTGGTGCCGGACGCGCCGCTGACATTGGCGACGACCACCGGCTGGCCAATGTGCTTCTGGAATTCGACGGCGAATGGCCGGAAGATGTTGTCGGTATCGCCGCCCGCAGCCCATGGCACGATCATCTTGATGGGGCGGTCGGGATATTGCGCCATCGCCGGCGCCGATAAAGCAGCCAGCACCCCGGTCAGCGCGGCAGCGCCGGCCATCGTCACCAACGTCCTTGCCATCGTCATCTCCCTGGGTCGTTTTTGTGGGCCATTCAGGCTCTCTGTCGGGACAATAACAGCCGAGCCCCGCAGGGGAAAGCCCTGCGGCGGCTCGCATGCTCCCTACGGCCAGCAGGTGATGGACGTGCTGTGCCGTTCTGCGTCTTATCCCGAGCTCCCACACTCCATCGCGAACCTCGGCGCGATCAAGTGTCAACGCGGCCTCCGTCAGCTCACCCGGCGGAGGCCGCGTTCGCTTTTTGAACGGTGCATCGCGAAACGTCGTGAATGCTATTGGCGCGGTCCGATGTCAGTTCGAACGGCGACGCGCACGGCTCTTGTCGATGAGCTGGGCGTTGGCGCTGAAGTTGCGATTGTCGGTGCAATAAGCCGTCCGGCCCGAAGCCGCGGTTTGGCACTGCACGTTGGTCGTGAAGATACAATCGCCCGATCCGCCGGCGAAGTCGTCGCCCTGAACGCAGTAGGGGTAATCCTTCGCAGAGGCCGCGCTAAGGCCGGTGAAGAAGACAATTGCCGATGTCACGAGGGCAAGAAATACCATACGCATACGCATGTTTCCCTCCTACGCTAACAGGGCCTTCGTAGGTCCGGGCTCGTTTTGGCCGCGTGAGGTATTTCACAGTGCCAAGGTCACTGTTAGTTGATGGCGCCAGCACTCGTGGCGGAGATCGTGGTCGGCTTGAAAAACTAGTGATTCGGTTTGAAGCCCGAGGTCGGAGGGAATTCGCATCGGCGGCCCCGACAGAGATAGTGGTCGGCGAACGTCTCTCCCAACCCATCGTTTCGATCGCAACGAGGTTAGCGGGCGTCAGTCGCAATAAGCCCAGGATGCGCTACTCGCGTATCGTAGCCGTGCATCGATGCGTAACCCTTCCCCCGGAACGTTTGCCCGCACCTCTTCGTTTTTCATCTATCAACCGCAACGGAGGGAACCATGTCTCTGGAAGCAAACGAAACCGGCAACCTGATCGGCAGCGACAAGGTCGAGGGAACTGCGGTCTACGGCGCCGATAGCAACAAGATCGGCTCGATCGAGCGCGTCATGATCGACAAGAAGAGCGGCAGGGTGTCCTACGCCGTGCTCTCCTTCGGCGGCTTTCTCGGCATCGGCGACGACCATTATCCGCTGCCCTGGCAATCGCTGAAATACGATACCTCGCTCGGCGGCTACGTTACCGGGGTGACGGAAGCGCAGCTCAAGGGCGCACCGCATTACCGCAACGACAACGCCTGGAACTGGAGCGACCAGACCAGGACCCGCACCGTCAACGACTACTACGGCGTCGCGATCTGATCGCGGTCACACCTTGACTTTCGAAGGGCCCGCCTCGATGGCGGGCCCTCTGCAAACGCAGGTGCGCTCCTGTCAGCGGAGAACTAATCCTGCTGCTTTGCGTTGGGATCTGCGGGAGACAGAGCAATGGGAAAATTCTTCTTGATCATTATCGCTATAAGCGTCGCCGTTCTGGTGGCGATGGGTGCGTATGTTATCAGCCTGTGACGGCGATGCGATTGCCAACAGCTCGACCAGAAGCACTGGCTGAGGGACCGGGCCACCGGCACGTTTGTCATCAATCGCGTCGCCCCAAACCATCGGTCTCACGACCACCGATGCCGCCGCGAGAGAAGCGAAACGGCGCTTTCGTGTCTCCTCACCAAGGTCGCTAAAAAAGCAGGCTCCAACGCATCTCGGGGGGAAGATTGCGCCGAAGCCTGACAAGGTTACTGCGTGTCCAGTGACACGTTTGCATAATTTTCCCGACCGAGAATCGTTCCTTCCCGGACGTCACTTCTTCACGGTTCCGCCAGGAGAAGTGGCATCGCCTTTCTTGTCCACGGCGCCAGCAGTTCCCGCGGCATTGCCATGTGCGAGCGCAGCGGTGCTGGCGAGTGCCAGGGCTGCCACGAGCGAAATGGATTTCATCTTCATAGTCGTTTCCCGCCTGCCTCACGCTCCACTAATTAATTGCGGCTGCCTGCATACGTTCCTGCATCCCTCGTCAGGCGGGTGCGCCACGAACGCACGCAAGCCTGCCGCGTCCAGTCCCCACAAGAGAGACATGTTGCGATCGTCACAGATGATGCGGTGGGCGCGGCAGCAATCGGGTGTGCAAGTTTGTCGCAGGGCGGCATTCCCTGCATGCGCTTTCAGTCGGCAGCACTTGCCCGCCAGATGCAATTGGTTAACGAAGCTGCGGGCGGCAAGATCGGCTGGTCCTGGCATCCGTTATCAGCGCCACGCAGGCGAACCTTTGTCGAGCTCGGCCAGGTTTTCGATTAACCATTAATTTCCTAATGACGGTAGCAAGACGAATTCGTCGTCGGCGCGAGCGCGACTTAAGCCGTTAAAACCCTTGCACAGAGAGCGTCGGTTGATCCCGAGCACCTGTGGTGACGGGCGTGTGCCTGCGACCAATGCACACGGGCTTGCGGGTGCCCGGTGGCCCGGCATTCCCTGCGCCCTCTTTCTTTTTTGAGGGAACCGGTTAGCATGACCTTGGGTGAAGCGAGCCGCGGCAACGCGAACACACAGCCAGTTGTCATTCGTTCTCGCAGGCAGGCGATCGAGTATTCCAGAGACAGCAGTGATGGACACGACAGGTCGCGGCATACTGGATGCCCCGCAAGTGCGGGGCATGACCATCTCCCATGCGGCAATTCTACTCCTCCTCGCGATCCTCATCCCGGCCTCGGCTGCCTTGGCCGAGCCGTGCAGCAAGCCGACAGCACGCTCCAAGATTGCCGAGACGCTCAAGCTCGCCTCGGAGCAGCGGCCGGTCAATATCACGTTCCGCACCCACGCCGACGGTGTGAAGCTATCGATCGGCCTCAAGTCGAAATATCCCGACGATATGACCATCATCCTGCAGAACGACTTCGAGCAGTTGAACATAAAGGACGACCGCTTCGAGGTCTTGCTGCGACTCATGGGGAATCGGGAACGCCTCTCCGTGCCCTTCAATGCAATCAAGGCATTCTGGGATAAATCCGATCTGAAGTGCTCCGACAGCTGATGGTCACTCCGGCGTTGCGCGCCGGATCAGGGCGCAGAGCCCCGTCATGCGTGCGATCGGATGTTCGACGAACAGTCGGCAGGAAGCGAGCGCGCCCTTCAGCGTATCCGGCGGCGTGGCCGGTTTCAGTTGTGACGCGAGAACAGCGCCATGGGCATACCCAAGCGCGCGAATCGAAAGCGTCAGCGCATTCAGCCGCCCTTCCCGCTGCAGCGGCGCCAGCATGGTTCGCACCAGCGCCAGGTAGGCCGGCCAATACGCCAGATGCCGGTACATGCTCGCGATCAATTGCGGCTCGGTGTCTTCGCCGAACGCATTCAATTCCTCAACCAGCGCTGCCACTTCCGGGTCCAACGCATCCATCGGCGGCAACTCTGGAATTTTGGCGCCGGACGGCTTTGACGCGGTGCCGGCAAGCTTCACCGCATCCGCTGGCCGCGGTTCGTAATGCGCGAGGAGCGCAGACAACACGACGAGTGCCAGCGCGTTGGTATACTGATAGCTGTCGAGCACATCACGAATGAGCGCGCGTTCGATCTCGTCCACGCCGGCGGCAAGCAAGGTGTCGGTGGAGAAGCCGGGCCAATCCGGCAGCGCGATCGTTTGCCTGACGGCTTCGGCATGCAATGGGGCGTCGCCGAGATAGAGCGGACGGACGGTGGACCACGTCCATTCCAGCGCGCCCGGCATGGTCGCAAGGTTGCGCCAGATCAGATTGACCACGCTGGTGCCGAGAACTTTTCGAATGTCGGCATAGACGTCGGCGATTTCACCTCTCGCTTCGGATTCGAGAACCGACGGAACGCTCTCAGCCATCGCCGCCACTCAATTCCGGAAATTGACTACCACCGTGCCCAACCCGTCGAGCTCCATCTTCACGCTGTCGCCGGCGTTGAGCCATACGGTCTTCAGGAGACTACCCGTGAGCACGATCTGCCCCGCATGAAGGCCCTTACCCTCCTCGGCCAGGTGATTGGCGAGCCAGGCGAGCGCATTGTGGGGATGGCCGAGCACGTCGGCGCCGGTACCGCGGCCCACTTCCTCGCCGTTGACGAGGGCGCGGCCCTTGACCGTGAGCAGGTCCGGCGCCTTGGTACGCGCCACCGCCTTGCCGAGCACGCAGCCGGCGGCGAAGAAATCATCGGCAACAAGCGTCGGCGCGCCCATCGCCTCCCATTTCACGTAACGGTCGTCGACGATCTCGATCGCGGGGTGATAGGCCTCGACCGCCTCCATCATCCATTCTGCGGTGAACGGTGCTTCCGACGGCGCAAGATTGCGTGCGAGCCGCACCGCAATCTCGCATTCGACACCGACACGGACATAGTCGCCGTAGCGCAGCTTGGCGCCACCGTCGTGAACGCCCTTGGCAAACACGCCGCCGGCACAGGGATGGGGGATGTCGAGATATTGCTGCATCACCGCGCTGGTGCAGCCGATCTTGTAGCCGACCAGGCTGCCTGTCTGCGGCAGCAGCAGGTCGTGGACCGCGCGCTGAATGCGATAGCCTTCCGCTTCATCGCTGGGCGCGAGCTCAGCAGGAAGCGAGGCCAGCGGCGTGCGGTTGCGGCGGGCAGTAGCGATGGTCTGTGCGGCCGCAAGAATGTTGTCCATCAGCGGCGGCCTTCTCGTTTGCACCCTGCAGCGCTGACCGCACGCGGTCAGACATCAGGCATTATTGCCCTACTCGTCGCGATAAACCTTCTCGCGCTTCTCGTGACGCTCCTGCGCTTCCACCGACAGCGTTGCAATCGGACGGGCCTCCAGCCGTTTGAGCGAGATCGGCTCACCGGTCTCCTCGCAATAGCCGTAGGTGTTGTCCTCAATGCGTTGCAGCGCGGCGTCGATCTTGGAGATCAATTTGCGCTGGCGGTCGCGGGCGCGCAGTTCGATGGCGCGATCGGTTTCGGAAGAGGCGCGATCAGCGAGATCCGGATGATTGACGTTCTCTTCTTGAAGGGTCTGCAGGGTGATTTTCGATTCCCTCAAGATCTCGTCCTTCCACGCCAGCAGCTTGGCGCGAAAATAGTCGCGCTGGCGGTCGTTCATGAAAGGCTCTTTTTCGGAGGGTCGATAGTTCTTCAACTTTTCCAAGGCCAGCCCATCTTCACGTGCAAGGCGGGGCGGAAAATTGTCCGTCCGCGCGGGCCTTATATAGCGGCGGGTTGTGACAGACAATATAGACCGCCTCCCTGGGGGTACCTCCCCCAAGGCCTTGCACAGGCAAAGTTATCGGGACGGCCTGTCCTTTAGTAGCCGACCGTGAAGCGCTGGCGGATATGGGCCGGGCGTTCGATCTCGTCGGCGAGTGCAACTGCGAAGTCCTCGAAGGAAATCGAGCTTTTGCCGTCGGCAGAGGTCAAAAGCTGGTCGGTCCCGAGACGGAACTTGCCGGTTCGCTCGCCGGCCACAAACAGGGCCGAGGGCGACAGGAAGGTCCAGCTGAGTTCCTTCTCGGCCCGAAGCAGGTCGAGGAAGGCGGCGCCCTTCTCGGCTTCCGCCTTGTATACCACGGGAAAGCCCGGGGTGGTGACCAGCCGGACGCCCGGGGCCACTTCAAGACTGCCCGCACCGCCGACGACGAGGTAGCGGCCGACCTTCGAATCCTTGGCAGCGCCGATCAGCTTGGCCGGGTCACTGGCGAGAAAGTGGATCGAGCTGATCGCGGCATCATGACCAGCGAGCAACCGGGCCAGTCCCGCCTCGTCCATGGCATCGCCCGCGGTGGGCGTGACATTGGCCTGGGCAGCGATCTTTTCGGGATGGCGGGCGATGGCGGTCAACTCATGGCCGCGGCGGGCGAGTTCGGCGGTGATGCGCGAACCGGCATTGCCGGACGCGCCGATGACGGCGATTTTCATGGACGTCTCCCGTGC
The DNA here is from genome assembly GCF_036924515.1 of Bradyrhizobium sp. AZCC 1610. Taxonomy (NCBI): domain Bacteria; kingdom Pseudomonadati; phylum Pseudomonadota; class Alphaproteobacteria; order Hyphomicrobiales; family Nitrobacteraceae; genus Bradyrhizobium; species Bradyrhizobium sp. AZCC 1610. The sequence goes on from NZ_JAZHRR010000001.1 coordinate 4,377,972, forward strand.
GATACGCGGATGTGGTATCCAATAGTGACTAGATAGCGAAAAGAATGTAAGTGTGAAGAGAGCACTTTCTGGTCACCTGATTACGCCGGAGTAACCGCCGTGAAAGCCGCCAATTCGAAAACCCCGAACGCCTATTCGGCCGATTGCCCGACGCGCCATATTCTCGATCGCGTCGGCGACAAATGGGCGGTGTTAATCCTGCTTCTCGTGCGCGACGAGCCGATGCGTTTCAATGCGTTACGCCGCACCATTGAAGGTATCTCGCAGAAGATGCTCAGCCAGGTTCTCAAATCGCTCGAACGCGACGGACTGATCAAACGCCGTGCGATCGCGACCGTGCCGGTGACGGTGGAGTATTCGATCACGCCGCTCGGCGCGACGCTCGCCGGCGCGGTCGATCCGTTGCGGGAGTGGGCGGAGAAGAACCTGAAGGAGGTGTTGAACGCGCAGCGCCGCTACGACGCGGCGCGCAATTCGATAGCGGCGTAAATCTAGAACTGTCCGGCCTTTGCCAGCTCGACTTCAACCCGCAGCTCAATCTCGGACAGCACGGCGTCGAGGCCGGGATCGCCGGAGGAGGATTTCAGATTGGCCGCGGCATCGCGCAGCCGGTTCATCGTGGAAGCATCGAGATTGCCGGAGAGCAGTCCGATCTTGAGCTCGTCGAGCACGTCGAGCGCGCCCCTGCCCCGCGCTACCGAACGCTTGCGGCGCTCGGTCGGATCCTCGACGCCCTGCAGCGCGAGCAGCGCATCGATGTTACCGGCGGCCTTGGGCGATGCGGCCGAGCGCAACTCTTCGGGCGCAGCCGTCGTTTCCGGCAGCGAGAAGCCGGTCGAACTGGTTCGTCGCGTGTGGCTCGCGGGCGATCCAAGCGTGGTGCCGTTCGGTCCGTAGATGCGCATCGAGGTGGTCTCGCCGTGAGAGTAGAGAGACCTTCGCCCTCTTATGGTTAATGACGCGTAAACGGCCCGGCAAAATCTGCCGACGTGCGGCAGTTTCGCCCATCGTGGTGAAGCCGCCGCGGCATCACAGCTCCGGGGAACATTCAGCAATATCAAGGCATTGCCTCAGAAGCGCAATATGGCATGACCCTCGCATAGTTAATGGCGGACCGCCGTCATGGGAGTGACGTCAGCGGTCCGGTTGAAGACCTCGAGGGGAGCACAGGATGCCCGGCATCCGTTCGGCAAGACTGATTTGGGTGACCTGCGCGGCGCTGCTGGCGCTGGCGTTATCGCCCTCGTCCGCGGGCGCGACGTCGCGGATCAAGGATCTCGCCAACATCGAAGGCGTGCGGCAGAACCAGTTGATCGGCTACGGCCTCGTGGTCGGCCTCAACGGCACCGGCGACACGCTCAACAACATCCCCTTCACCAAGCAATCGCTGCAGGCGATGCTCGAGCGCATGGGCGTCAACATCCGCGGCGCCACCATCCGCACCGGCAACGTCGCCGCCGTCATGGTCACCGGCAACCTGCCGGCGTTCGGCACCCAGGGCACGCGGATGGACGTCACGGTGTCCGCGCTCGGCGACGCCAAGAACCTGCAGGGCGGCACCCTGCTCGTCACCCCCCTGCTCGGCGCCGATGGCAACGTCTATGCGGTCGCGCAAGGCTCGCTCGCCATCGCCGGTTTCGCGGCCGAAGGGGCCGCCGCCAGTGTCACGCGCGGCGTGCCGACCAACGGCCGGATCCCCAACGGCGCCATCATCGAACGCGAGATCGAATTCGCGCTCAATCGCCTGCCCAATGTGCGGCTGGCGCTGCGCAATGCCGACTTCACCACCGCCAAGCGCATTGCGGCCGCGGTCAACGATTTCCTCGGCGTCAAGACCGCCGAGCCGATCGATCCCTCCACGGTGCAGCTCGCGATACCCGCCGAGTTCAAGGGCAATGTCGTCGCCTTCCTGACCGAGATCGAGCAACTGCAGGTCGAGCCGGATCTCGCCGCCAAGATCGTGATCGACGAACGCTCAGGGATCATCGTGATGGGCCGCGACGTTCGCGTGGCTACGGTGGCGGTGGCGCAAGGCAATCTCACCGTCTCGATTTCGGAGAGCCCGCAAGTCAGCCAGCCCAATCCGCTGTCACGCGGCCGGACCGTGGTGACGCCGCGCACCGGCGTCAGCGTTTCCGAAGACGGCAAGAAATTTGCGGTTGTGAAAGACGGCGTGTCGCTGCAGCAACTGGTCGACGGCCTCAATGGTCTGGGCATCGGCCCGCGCGACCTCATCAGCATCCTGCAGGCGATCAAGGCCGCCGGCGCGATCCAGGCCGACATCGAGGTGATGTGATGGAAACAAGCCCGATCGCCGGCATCAACGGGTACTCGAAGGCCAAAACTTCGCTGATCAACGGCCGCAAGGATCTGCAGCTCGCCGACGCGTTGACCAAGGTTTCGCCTGAGGCGCAGAAAAAGACGCGCGCCAAGGCCCAGGAGTTCGAGGCGATGTTCCTCAACTCGATGTTTTCGCAGATGACCACCGGCGTCAAAGGCGACGGTCCGTTCGGCGACACCACCGGCACCGGCGTCTGGCGCTCGATGCTGACGGATGAGTATTCGAAATCCTTTGCCAAGTCCGGCGGCATCGGCATTTCCAACGATGTCTTCCGCACCTTGATCCTGCAGCAAGCCAACCGCGCCGGCTGATCCAAAAGGAAAACCCGACATGAATCAGCATCCTCAGGCCAACCCCGCGCCGGCACCAGCAAGAGCGATCTCCACGCCGGCTGAGGCGCGCAAGCTCGCGGAAGATCTGATGGAGGTGATGAGCGGCCTGCTCGGCATCATCGAGCGCGAAACCGAACTGGTTCGCGCCGGCAATGTGCGCGAGGCGATGCGACTGGAAGATCAGAAGGGCGAGCTGTCGCGCCGCTACATGGTTGCAGTCGAGAATCTAAAGAATGCGCAAAAATATCTGGCGCAGGTGTCGCCGGAATTGCTGACCACGCTGCGCCGCCATCACGACACCTTCCGCGCGATGCTGCAGATTAATCTCACCGTCCTCGCGACAGCACACGCGGTGTCCGAAGGCATCGTGCGCGGCGTCAACGCCGAGATTCAGCGCAAGAACATTCCGAGCACCTATACGGCGTCGGGACAACGCACCGCGCCGGGACCGCGCAACATCACGCCGCTCTCGGTCAGCCGCTCGCTGTAAGCGAGCTCGGTCGCTGCAAGCGGCGACCTCGGCGTCTTCAGCTCTATACAATTTTCACTAAATTTGCGCGCCCGCGTCAGAGCGGAATTGAGCGTATTCCCTAACACCGCGTTGACAGGTGCCGGGCTATACTGCGTTGACGAGGGGTTGGGATTTGACTCGCGCAAGCCTGGAGGCTGCCATGAGTACAGATTTCAACATCAAACCGGTGGGGGCACCGGTTGCCGCGCCGATCGTTCAGCACGTGAGCGAAGCGGCACAACATGCGGTCGCGACCGAACTGCCGGCGAGCCAGAGCGTCGCGGCGGTTGACTCAAGCGCGCGCGCCAGCACCGATTCCGCCGCGGTCCGCGTCTCCATTTCGAGCGCTTCGGTGTCGAACCAGGTGGTGATCGATCGCGACGCCCGCGCCGTCGTTTATCAGGTCATTGATACCAGGACGAGCCAGGTGGTGAAGCAGTTTCCCGAGGAAGCCGTGCTGCGCCGGCGGGCTTATTTCCACGCGCTCGATTTAACCAAGGACGCCCCCACGCGGCTTCGCGCAACCGACCGCAAGGCTTAGGACGCGTAACGGCTGATGTTAGCTTGAGCGCGATGCATAGGCCTGGTCGAGATAGGTCTGGCCGCTCGACGGATCGGTGACGACGTTCTTGATCTCCGCTTTTCCAAGGGCGGATAGCGTGAACTTGGTGTCGCCGATCCGGAACGAAAGGTCCTTGATCAGAACTTCCTGGAACTTGTTGGTGCCGCCGCTCTGGTACTGCACCTTGCCGCGAAAGCCGGTGACGTTCGAAATCGTGAACTTGAACGTCTTGTTGTCGGCATATTTCCCGGTCCAGGTGCCTTCATAGAGCTTGGGATCGACCGCCACGTAGGGAGTCTTCGACGGAACGGTCAATCCCACCGTCTTGTAGTTAGCTGATATAATGCTCCAAAGGTCAGCCATCTTGGCACACTCGGTCGATTTGGTTAGCCGCGACCAGCAAGGCCGGCGGCAAGATTGCAATTGATGTCGATCAGCGATTTCAGCTTGGCCGGATCCGGATTCAATTGCATGTCGACGGTCTGCTTCATCACGAAAACGCCGATGTTCGCGATGTTCTGCCGCACTTCGATCGGTTGAGGATTCTCGTTTCCCTCGACCGCGCTCATGAAGATCGACCAGAGCCGGCGATTGAAAAGCAACGCATTGTGCATCGCTGTGTCGGGACCGTTCCAGTTGGACTGGACTTCCTGCAGTTGCCGTGCGGCCTTCAGCAGTGCCTGCGCTTCGATTTCACGGGGGGACGTCGTCGTTTGAGATGTACGCGCGTAGGCCTGGGCTGCATTAGACATTCACGAACCTCGATGGGAGCGGTTTTGCAGGACCGCGGGACTTGAGAAAAACTGCCCAACTTTCATACAGGCTGCGCCTTTAAATATGGTTAGCAAGCATTACCAAGTGTGTCGGCAGTCCGGCAAAAATCCATATTTGTTGCGTCAGCATGCCGGCCATCGGTTCTGATGGAATTAAGATCGAAGCCCAAATTCTCCACTTCGATACTTTTCCTCACGCCGGCGCTTTTCTTTCTCGAGCTGGAACAAGTTCTCACCCAAAAAGAAAGGCGGCGGGGTTTCCCCCGCCGCCTTGATCGTTGGCGTTGCCGTCCCGCTTAGCGCAGGAGCTGCAGCACGCTCTGCTGGCTCTGGTTGGCCAGTGCCAGCGCGGACACCGCGATCGACTGGCGGGTCGACAGCGCCTGGCTGTTCGCCGCTTCCTCGTTGGTGTCGGCCAGCGTCAGGTTCGACGAGCCGGTCTGCAGCACGTTGATCAGGTTCTTCGAGAAGTCCTGACGGATCTGCACGATCGACAGGTTCGAACCCAGGGCGGAAGCCTGCGTGCGCAGCAGCGTCGAGGCGCTGGCCAGGTTGGCGACAACCTTGTTGGTCGCGGAGTTGTCGATGAAGTCGGTGCCGCTGACGAGGTTCGCCAGACCAAGACCGGCCGCATTGAAGTTGACGCCGCTGATGTTCAAGGTCGACTTGCCGGTTTCGTTGAACGTCAGCTTGAGCTGATCGCCGCCGAGTAGGTTGATGCCGTTGAACGACGCGTCCTGCGCGGTGGTGGTGATCTGCGACAGGATGCCGTTGAACTGGCTCACCAGGTTGCTGCGAACGACCTGCGCCGAAGCGTCGACCACCGGAGCCGTCGGAGTTGTGAAGGTGATCGCGGTCGTCAGCGTGCCGCCGATCGCTCCACCTGCCGTCGCCGAACCGAGGGTCGACGAAGCATAATCGTTGCTCGCAGAAATCGTCAGCTTGCCGGTCGAGTCGATCGTCGCGCTCAGGTTATTGGCCAGCAGCGCGGCGTTGAGCTGGTCGAGGGTCTTGACCGTGCCATTGGAACCGTCGCCGAAGGTGACGTTGACCGCCGTGCCGCCGTTGAAGGAGGTGAAGGTCAAGGTCTTGCCGGAGAGGCTGCCAGCCGCCGCGGTGCGGCCCGCGGTGAAGTTGGTGCCCGTTCCGGTGTTGCCGGTGAGGCCGAGCGAGGAGAGCGCGTTGCCGGTGCCGACGATCGACAGATCGGCGTTGGTGCCGGTCGAGATCTGCAGCGCGCCGCTCGAGTTGATCGAGGAGTTGGTCTGGCCCGAAGCGGTGGCCACCGTCGCCGTACCGCTAGCGTTGGTCGCGGTCTGAACGCCGGTCGCGAGATCGATGGCCTTCAGCACGTCGGCCACGGTCGCCGCCTGCAAGTAGACCGTCGAGTTGCCGCTGCCATCGTTGACGACGTTGCCGCTGACACCGGAGCCGGCCGCAACCGCCGCCGCGCCGGGCGTCGGGGCGTTCTTGAACGTAATGGTCTTGCCATTCACGTTCAGCGTCGAGCCGTCCTGGATCAGGTTACCGAGGCTATTTGTATCGGTGGTGCGGGCAGCGCCGACCGTGGCATTGCCAGCGCCGACCGAACCCGTAAGCTTCAGCGCAGCGAGGGTGTCGGCCTTGCCCGTGATGGACAGATCGGCACCGGTCGAGCTCTTGAGGGCCAAGACGCCGCCGGCGAGGGTAGAGGCGGTCTGGCCGGCATTCAAAGTCAAAACCCCGGCCACGTTGCTCTGTACACCGCTGGCAATATCAATCGCGGCCATAACGTCGCCGACCGATGCCTTCGTCGGCGTACCTGACGCTCCGCCCAGATAGACGATCGAATTGCCGTCCGCATCGCTATAGACGTTGCCAGTGCTGTTGGCACTCGCGTTCAGGTGGGTAAAGCCCGCTGGCGCGGTGTTGGTCGAGCCGTTTACGCCGGGGGCGTCGCCTGCGGCAAAGGTGATCGTCTTGCCGTTGACAGTGATGATGTCGCCCGCATTGACCTGAGCGTTGGCATCTTGCGGTGCTGCAGTGCCGTTCAGCAGCGAGGCCTTCACCGTCGCCCCGTTGATGGCAGCGGAGCCGGTCAAAGTGCCGACCGCGCCGCCCAGCGTCGAGCCTGAAACCGCAGCAGTCGTGCCGCCGGCGTTTCCGGAATACAGAACGTTCGAGGACGCGATGGCGCTGGTATAGGTCGTGGTGCCGCGGAGGTCGGTTGCGGTGGCGCCGGCGATCGTGGCGGAGACGTTCGACTTGGTGGAGTAGCCGACCGCGCTCTGCAGCGCCTGGTTGGCGATCGACTTCGCGGTGTCGACCAGCTTCTGCAGCGAGGTGATGCCGGTGTTGGCGGCCTGCAGCACCTGCACGCCGTTGCCGATGCCGTCGAGCAGATTGTTGATGTCACCGGCGCGCGAATCGAGCGACTGCGCGGTGAAGAAGTTGGTCGGGTTATCGAGGGCGGTGTTGACCTTCTTGCCGGTGGCAAGGCGGTTCTGCGTGGTCGCGAGCAGGTCGGCGGTCGACTGCAGCGAGAGGAGGTTCTGGCGAACCGAAGCCGAGAGAACAATACCGGACATCTTTCATACCTTTCTGGTGTGAAACTAAAACGAGCCACTTTCCCGACCTCTCGATCAGGCGACGGCTCACTCTGGAAGCAAGTCTCTAAGAAAAAATGAATTTGATCGGACGAGTCGCTCGCAAAGACGATGAACTTGAAATTAATTCGCCGCGTCCGAATCCACTCCGTATTCCTACGGGGTCGTCCGCGAAAAGCCCCGCCAGACGGGCACTACTCGCGTCTTCACCATTGGTTAACCATCATCGGAAAGGATGCGAAATCTGCCGGCGGGCAATCGACAACGCGACAAGCGTCAAACGGAGAACAGGCATGGCCTTGAAAGTCGAGCTCAAACCGCACGAGCGAATCATCATCGGTGCCTGCGTGGTCACCAACACCGATCAGCGCGCCAGGCTGCTGATCGACGGCGACCGGATTCCGATCCTGCGCGAGAAAGACATCCTCACACCCGAGACCTCCGACACGCCGGCCAAGCTGGTCTATCTTGCCGTGCAGCTCATGTACCTGTCACCGGATCCGATGGCGCACCATCCGACCTATTTCAGCCTCGTACGCGACATCCTGACCGCAATGCCGAGTGCGTGGCCCTTCATCGAAGGGATCAACAACTACATCCTGAACGGCGATCTCTATCACGCGCTGAAGGAAGCGAAGAAGCTGATCGGCCATGAGGAGCAGATTCTCGAAAGCGCCCGAAAGCTCCAGGCGTCCAATGAGCCAGACCGCAAGTCTGCATAACCATTGCCCCTTCGCCCAAACGAAAAAGGCCTCCGCGAGGAGGCCTTTTCATTTTTGAGCTGACAAGCCTTCGTCAGATCGGCAGGTACTTGGTCAGCGTGGTCTGGTAGAGCATCGACGTGGTTTGATACGAGGCCTGCAGGCTGGTCTGCAGCGCCAGGATCTTGGTCGCGACCTCGTCCTGGTTGATGCCCTCGATCTGATCGAGCATAGTCTGCGCCATTCCCTTGAGCTGGGTCTGGCGGTCGGTCGAGGCCTTGATGGCACTCTGCGCGCCGGCGAACTCCGCCTGCATGTCCTGAATCGATTGCTGGCCGCTCTGTGGCGCCAGATTTGCCGAAATCCGCTGCTGCAGCGCGTTCACCTGCGCCTTCGAGTTCGGATTGGCGGCATTGGTCGTGACCGCGGAATACACCGCGATGTTCTGCAACTCATAGCGCAACGCCTGCTCGTTGGCGCGCGCGCCATACTGCACCGTGATCGACTGGTCGATGCGCGCGATCGCGGTGCCGCGCGCCGGATCGGTACCGACTTCGCCCGTGTACCACGAGACGGTGTTGGCGGACGTGCCGCCGATCAGATTGGTGGCCGTGGCAAACGGCGGACCGTTGACGCGCAACGGCGCCGGATTTGCACTCGCCGTGGCGCTGAAGCCCAGCGCCGCGAACGCGGCCGTGTTCGAACTGGAACCTGTCAGGCTGGCGCCGTCAGCACCGTGCAGCGCTATCACGCCGCCGGTGACGGTCGACGGCGTACCGGTGCCGGTGATCGAATCGATCTTTGCCAGCAAGGCCTGCACGCTGTCGGTGATGTTGAGCTGGTTGCCGGTCGCGCCGGATGCGACGAAGGTGATCGGCGTGCCGTTGATCGTAATCGTATCGCCGGCCGCAAAGCTCGCGGCCAGCGAATCCGTTCCCGCAGCGCCCGAGAGCAGCGTAGCGCCGGTGATCGGCCCCGGCACCGTGGCCTGATTGTTGACCGCAGTCCCCGTGACGGTCGCGGACGGATTGAAGAAATTGTCTGATGCCGCGATCGCAGACGCGGCGACCAGCGCCGTGTCGCCCAACGTCTGGATCGAAGACGTCAATGCGGCCTGCAGGTTCGCGGTGGTCGCAACCGTATCGACGCCGATCAGAAATGAGCCTGTCGGCGGCGGATTCGTCGTCGTCGCGGTCAGCGCGATCGACTCGGTGGTGCCGTCGGGCAGGTTGAAGTTGAACGTGATCTTGTCGCCACTGTTCGGATTGACGGCGCCGAGATCGACGGTGACGGCCGGCGGCGCGCCGGTCGGCTGTGTCACGGTCGCTCCCGTCAGCGATGAACTGACCGCGCCGAGCTTCAACCCGAACGATGAACCGTCTTCGGCGAGGCTGGTCACGGTGGTCGTCAACGGCGGCGAGGAGACCGTCAGATGCGCCATGTTGCCGACGCCCTGATCGGCCTGGCGGCGCTCGTTGATCAGTTGCTTCAAACCGGCCTGCGTTCCCACGCCGTCGAGCATGACGTCGGCCGGCACCGTCGCGGACGTGTCGGTGGTCCGTCCGGAAAACAGATAGCGGTCGCCCGTCTGGCTGTTGAGCAGCGACACCGCATTCGAGAACGCCGCCTGCGCCGTGATCTGGCCGGAGGTTTGGCCGTTGTTGTTGAGCACGATGGTCGACGTACCGGCCGCGCTCTTCACCGACGTGCCGATGTCGGCCAATCCCTGCAGCGCAAGGTTGGCGACGTTGAGCCTGGTATTGACGTTGGTCGCGGTATCCTTGAAGGCATCGATGCTGCTGACCTGCGCGCGCAAACTAAGCGCAAAGCCGCGATTGGCGCCCTGCCCTGCATAGGTCGTCGAGACCCGGCCGCTGGCGAGCTGCTGCGTCAGATCATCGAGCTGCTTGCGGATATTTAGGATCGACGTCCCGATATAGGATGTCCTGCCGCTAACGCCATCGATCGACATGAAACCCTCACATTGCCTGGATCAGCGTGTCGTACATCTGCTTGATGGACGACATTACGCGCGCGTTGGCGGAATAGGCGTTCTGCAGCGCGAGCAGATGCGCCATCTCGTCGTCGATATTGACGCCCGAGGCATCGGTCACCTTCTTCTGCAGGGTATTCAGCACCACGGACTGGCCGTCGGCGAGTTGCTTGGCGGCGGTCGCGGCCTCGCCCTGCTGACTGATGAACTGCTTGGCGAAGTTGACCAGCGTGCCGGTGAACGGAGCGCCGGTGGTGCCGATGCCGGTCTGCGGCGAATAGCGATAGTTCCCCGACTGCAGCTGCGTAAGAATGAAGTCGGAACGCGTGGTGTCGCCCGAAGCCGTCAACGGGCTGGTGGAATACACGATGGTGCGCGAGGGATCGCCGAGCAGCCCGAGATTGACGCTGATACGGCCCGCAAGACCGGTCTGCTGCGATCCGTTGGCGGTGAGCGCACCGGTAAAGAGCCCGCCATTATCGGTGAACAACGGCAGCTGCGCGTTGCCGCTGGTGAGCGAGGACATCGTCGTGGTGACCGAGGCCGCCAGCACATCCGAGCGATTCGGCGCGCCGTCATCCAGAACGCGCAGCGTCGAACCGGACGGATTCGAAAACTGCAGATTGGCACTCGACCCGAGCGCGGCGTTGAGTTGGGTAACCACCGAAGCCATGCCGCCGGCAAAATTGATGCCGAGCACCGCATCGTTCGGATCGAGCGTTGCGGTATTGCTCAGCGGCAGCACGCTCGGATCGTCGACGCGCACGATCGACAGATTGTGCGTGATGCCGGTGGTGTTGTCCTTGTAGGTAACGTGCATGACGTTGCCCGACTGCAATCCCGTGAGATCGAGATCATAACCGGCCTGCGGTAGCACGGACGCGGGCGCAGCAGTGCCGGCGGTCGTCTTGTCCGACAGCGCGCTCGACATCGCCGCCGCGAATTGGTCGATCTGCGCCTGCGCCTTCACCAGCGTATTGTCGCGCAGCTCGAGATAGGCAGCGATCTTGCCTGAACGAATCGAGTTGGTCGACACCAGATCGTAGCTGCCGCCGTGCGGGAAATTGATGGCGATGGTGCCGACGTTGCTCTTGGTCGGATCTGAGCTGTACAGCGTGTTGGGCGTGATCGTGCCCTGCGGATTGAAGCTTAGCTGCGCAGCCTCGGTACCGACGAGCTGCACGCCCGAGTTCGTGAATACGGTCACCTGGTTGAGGTCGTTGACGACGGTTCTGATGTCCATCAAGCTCGACAACTGGGTAATGTACTGATCGCGCTGGTCGAGCAGCGACGCCGTCGCCGCATCAGTCTTGCCGTTGTTCTGTAGCTGGTTATTGATGAACGCGATCTGGGCCATCGCGTTGTTCGCGGTGGTGATGGAATCGTTGATGCCCATCTCGGCGTTGGCGCGAAGGTTCTGAATCCCCTGCGTCGCCGCATTGAGCGTCTGCGCCATGGTCTGCGCGGCGGCGACCGCGCCGATCCGCGCCGACTGCGAGTCCGGGCTCGTCGACAGGCCCTGGAAGGCGGTCAGGAGCTTGTTGAACGAATCCTCGATGGTGCCGGTTTCAGCCGGATTTCCGTAGACATTCTGCAGATTGGCAAGGAAGGTCGAGCGGATGTCGGCGTAAGCTGCGCCTGAGGTTTCCGTTCGCAACTGGGTCTGCAGATATTGATCGAGCTGCCGGTCGACGCCGTTGAGGAGAACGCTCGAGCCGTAATCGCCGTTGGTACCGGCGACCTGGATGACCGTCTTCCTGACGTAACCCGGCGTTTCCGCATTGGCGACGTTCGATCCGACCAGCGAGATCGAAGCTTGCGTCGCACGCAGGCCCGACATCGCGATAGCGAGAGCTTGGCTCAAACCCATGACTAATTGCCCATCTCAAATCGCGTCGCGGAAATCAGCGCAGTACGTTCAGGAGGTCCTGCACCATCGTGTTGGAAGTGGTGATGACCTTGGTGTTCGCCGAATAAGCCTGCTGGGTGACGATCAGCTTGGTGAACTCGTCGGCGATATCGGTGTTGGATCCTTCCAGCGACGAGCCGACGATGGTTCCGGCCTTGCCGAACAGCGCCTGTCCGGATCCGTCCGTTACCTCGAACGCGCCGCCGTTGACGCGTTTGAGGAAGTTGGTGCCGTTAAAGGTCGCGACCGAGATTTCGGCGAGGTCGAGGTTGCGGCCGTTGGAATAGTTGCCGACGATGCGGCCGTTGGTGCCGACGCCGACGGACTGCAACTGGCCGGCCGGGAAACCGTCCTGCTGGATCTGGTTGACCTGAACGTTGCCGTTGGCGTCCGCAAACTGGGTGACGCCGCCGGTGCCGAAGTTGATGACGGGGCTACCCAGCGCGACACCGTTGACGACCGCATTGGCGAGCGTGATGTTCGGTACCGCCGGCGACATCTGGCCGGAGGCCGAGAAAGTGAAGTTGGTGTTGACGTTCTGCCACGCTACCTGGGTGCCGGTTGCATTGGGATTGACCTGATAGAACAGGTTCCAGGTATCGGTATGGCCAGGGCCGAGCGTGGTGCTGTCGGTCTTGGCCCAACGGAACTGCAGGTTCACCGGCGCGCCCGACACGTCGTAGGTTGTGACCGCACCGCCCGCTACCGACTCGTTCAGAAATGTCGAGGTGTCGCTGCCGATGACCTGGCCGGTACCGACGCCGCCGCCTCCGCCGCGCGTCGCCGTCACGGTGCCGGTGAAGCCGAGCGCGGCCCAGGCCGCGGTGTTCGAACTCGAGATCGAGAGATCGTCGGCCACGCCGGAATGCAGCGTGATCGAGCCAGCGTTGATTCCCGATGAGATTGCGGTTCCCTGGAGCGCGTCGATCTTGCCCAGCAAGGTTCCGATGCTGTCTCCGACGTCGATCTGGTTGTTGCCGGCGGCGCCTGACGCCATGAAGGTGATGGTTTGGCCGTTGACCGTGATGGTGTCGCCCGCGACGAAATTGGCGGAGATCGAGTCGGTGCCGGCCGCGCCGGCGAGCAGGGTCGAGAGCGTGTTCGCAACCGACGGCGTCGCTTTGTTGCTCTGAACGGTGCCGCTTCTGGAGGCGTCCGTATAGGGCGCCGAAGGCGTCCCGAGCGCCAGCGGATTACGTCCGACGGTGAATGATCCCGGCGCGATCAATTCCGATCCGAGAACGGAAACGTCATGCTTGGTCGTCAGCGGATAGCTGGCGAGGTTGGCGCGATAATCGATGCGGGTGGTTTCCTGCGCCGGCAGGAAGTCGTTCTGGAATCGGAGGACCTGTGGCGAACTGCCGGAAGGGTTGCCAGTGGTCGGATCGATCGGCACGCCCTGCAGATAATAGCCGGCGCCGTTGACGAGATAGCCGCTCTTGTCGATCTGGAAGTCGCCGCGGCGGGTATAACGGTCGACGCCGTCGAACACCGGCGTGCCGTCGGTAAAGTTGCCGGGCTTTTGCACCGCAAAAAAGCCGTTGCCGTTGATCGCCATGAAGGTGGCAACCGAGGCCGTCTGCACGTCGCCCTGCACCGAGTTGGTGGAGCGGGATTGCGTGGTCACGCCGCCGGCGAGCTGCGCGGTGCTGGAAGTTTGCGGAATGAGATCGAGGAAAGAGGTGTCGACGCGCTTGAATGCCGTGGTCTGCGAGTTGGCGATGTTGCCCGAGACGTTTTCCAGCGCGTAGGAGTTGGCGCGGAGGCCGCCGACCGCGGTGGTGAGAGCGCCGAAGATACCCATGACATTTTCTCCAAATTCGATCCGGGCGGCTCGCCGATCCAGGGAAACCGAGGCCGCGTCGGGAGAAGATGTCGCAAGCGTTGTGCCAAACTATAAAATCAACAAAAATCAAATACTTAAGAAAAAAGCCCCGATCCGAAGACCGGGGCACATTTGCCGGGCGGGCAACAATTGCCGGGCAGCCCTTACGAAGCCGATGGCCCTGCCGGGTGAAACACCAGCCCAAACCCGTCGATGCAATAGCGCAAGCCGGTCGGCTTCGGTCCGTCGTCGAAGACGTGACCCATATGTCCACCGCAGCGGCGGCAGTGGACTTCCGTGCGCGCCATCCCGAACGTCGTATCCTTGGTTTCGCCAAGGGCGTTGTCGAGCGGCTTCCAGAAACTCGGCCAGCCGGTGCCGCTCTCATATTTGGTGTCCGAAGAGAACAGCGGCAGATCGCAACCGGCGCAGGCATAGATGCCCTTGCGTTTTTCTTTCAGGAGCGGGCTCGAACCCGGCCGCTCGGTGCCGTGCTTGCGCAGGATTTCATACTGCTGCGGCGTGAGCTGTGCGCGCCATTCGGCGTCGGTCTTTTCCACCTCGAATTTCTCAGCGGCTTGCGCCGGGCTGCTACGCAGCCAGCGAAAAGCGGTCAGGCCAAACAGGCCGGCGACGGATGCGAGCAGGATGCGGCGGTCGAACATGGAAGTCTCCGTGCATGGCGGGCTTAACGGTTCGCCATCAAATACGGCCCACAAGCGCCGACGTTACACGGATCAGTCCCGGATTTTCTCACTTTCCTGCGAGGGAGCGGCCGGTATCCCGCCGCCCTGTGGACGCACCGGGCGCGGCCCAGCCGGCGGACCGCGCGGCGGCCTGGTTCCGGCCTGCCGGTTGGCCTCCGCCAATCGTGCCTCGCGCACGCTTTCCCGGGCGCGGGCGCCTTCGCGGTAACGGGCCAGCGCGCCGGCCGCGGCGGAATGGCCCCGCCCCCACAGCCCGATCAGATGGCCGGCGACGCGGCCGGTGGCGCCGCCCGCCCAGACCAGTTCGAACGGCGAGAACAGTTTCCAGCGTTCCTCGCCCCACAGAATGCTGCGCGCGATGACCTGCCCCGCCATTGCCGAGGTATTCAGCCCATGGCGGCCGAAGCCGCTGGCGACCCACAGTCCTTTGCGCAGCTGGCCGATCTGCGGCATGCCGTGCACGGTCACCCCGACCGCGCCGCCGAACACGTCTGATATCGCGACCTTGCCGAGCCTTGGGAAGACGGTCGCAATGCGGCGCTGAATAGCGGGTCCAAAGCGGCGTGGCCGTGCCTCCCAGGTGGTTTCCGGGCTAGCCCACATCAGCCGGCCGCCGTCGACGATCCGGAAATGATCAATGCCGTCACTGTCGGCCACCGACCCCTTGAAGGCGATCACCTCACCCAGCCGCTCGCCGAGCGGCTCCGTTACCGCGGCATAGCGCCAGACCGGCAGCAGCGTCTCCGACAGGCGGCGCAGCGGGGCGCCGAGGTGAACGTTGCCGGCCAGCACGATGTGCGATGCGCGCAGCCGCGCCGACGGCGTCACGATGCGCTTGCGAATCCCTGACGGGTCGATGCTGACGACAGGCGTATTCTCAAAGATGCGCGCGCCCGCCCGCCTCGCCTGCGCGGCAAGACCGTGGATGTATTTGCGGCCGTCGATCTGGAACGCGCGCGGATAATAGATGCCGTGGAAATAGCGCGCGGTCCCGAGCTGATCGCGAACGCGATCGACCTGCCATCCCTCGACCTCGGTCTCGAAATCCCCGCTCAGCGTCTGCAGCCGGCTGATCAGCGTTTCGCCGGCGTCGACAGTAGAGACCTCCAGCGCGCCCTCGGTCAGTGTAATTCCCGGCATCGCCTCTTCGGTGGCGGCGGCGCGAACGTAATCGGCGCCCTCCTTCGACATCGCCCACAGCTCGCGCGCGTCATCCAGGCCGACGCGCTCGATCAGGTCGCCGATCGGAAGACTGTAGCCCGGCATCACCGTGCCGAGCTGATGGCCGGACGCGTTCCAGCCGACATGCCGGCCTTCGAGCACGGCCACGCTGGCGCCGAGGCGCGCGGCCTCCAGCGCCACCGTGAGGCCGGCAAGTCCGGCTCCGACCACGCAAATGTCAACATCAAGGTCGAATGACAGACGCGAGCGAAAAGGCGCGTCGTCGTCGGGGCCGTTGGTCGCACTTGTGAAAGTCTCGGGCATGGCGTTTCTTACGGACCGCTGCGGCGCTTGTCACCTTGTCCGCGACATGAGCTTGTAGATTAGTCGAGACTAAGACCGAATCGAGATCGCGCCCATGCGCCGTTTGATGCTGCTGCGTCACGCCAAGACCGAACACGACGCGCCTTCGGGCCATGACCAGGACCGCCGTCTCGACGAGCGCGGCCGGCTGGATGCCGCCGCCATCGGAACCTGGATCGGCCGGCATCCGCCCCATCCCGATGCCGTTTTGGTTTCGACCGCAGTGCGGTCGCGCCAGACCTGGGAGATCGCACGCGATGCGATGAAGGATGCAGTGCGGGAACGGCTTCCGCAGCCACAGGTCGAATTGCTCGACGAACTCTACGGCGCCGAGCCGGCGCAGCTTCTGCGGATCATCCGTATGGCCGAGGTCACCGATCCCGCGCGCTTGATGCTGATCGGCCACAATCCCGGCATGCATGAGCTGGCGCTGATGCTCGCCGGAAGCGGCGACGCAGCGGCGAAGAAGTCACTTGAGGACAATCTGCCGACCGCTGGCCTTGCCATCCTGGATTTTGCGATCGACGACTGGAATGAAGTGGCGTTCCGCCGCGGCAAGCTCGTGCGCTTCACCAGCCCAAAATTGCTGAAGCAGGCGCTGGACGACTGAGGCAGGCGGACATCCCTGCCCCGCCATGCTAGGCTCTTCACGACACGGTTTTCGAGCGAATTAAGAACAAGTTCGCGTAAAAGAAAACGCGTCAAAACAAAAGGCTAGAGCCCAGTCCTGATAAATCAGGGCCGAACGGGGCCCGGGCCAGGAGGCGCAGATGTTCAAGTCGATTCTCGTGCCGATCGATCTGGCCGATACCGAACTGGCCAAGCCCGCAATCGCAACGGCTGCGACGCTATCCAAGACCTGGAACGGCTCGGTGCGCCTGCTCAACGTACTGCCGATGACGCCGGTGATGCTGGCGGAATATGTGCCGGCCGATTTCGACGCCCAGCAGCGCGCCACCTCGGAAGAAGCGCTCACCATCGTGGCGAAGGAATCCGGCATCGAGGCGTCACGCATTTCCGCTGCGGTGCGGCAGGGCGGCATCTACCACGAGATCCTCGAAGAGGCGGCGGCGATCAAGGCCGACCTGATCGTGATGACCTCGCACCGGCCGGCGATGCGGACCTATTTCCTCGGTTCCAACGCCGGCCACGTCGTGCGCTACGCCAGATGTTCGGTGCTGGTGGTGCGGCACTGAGACGTAACGGCGCCGCTGAGCCGCGACGCCTGACGTCTTCACATGATGCGGCCGAAGTCCGGATCGACGGTGCCGCGCACGGCCGATTCAATCCGGCTGCGTTCGATCCCGATGTCGCGGAGCGCACGGTCGTCCAGTTCGCTCAGGGTTTGGATGGCGTGGCGGTGCGCAAAATAGGTGACGATGCCATTCACCCAGCCTCCGAGGACGCGGAAAACTCCGCCTGCCAAGCTTTGGGGAGCAGGCTGGCCTGCCGTCGAATAGATCGTGGTCATCGCACTTCTCCTTGCTTTCACGCGGCAAGCCGCTGCCGCCGGCGCAAACGCTTGCGAGAGCGCTTGCACCTTAATGGACCGATTGTTTGCACCCCTCTCAGTGCAATCTCTGGCTTGATGGTTCCAAAATGATCCGATACATTGCTCGGTGCAAGGAAAACATTGCTCTCGGTGCAATAATGTCGAAGTTCGAGTACCTGAAGCTTGCCGATACCGTCGCCGCCGAGATCGCCAATGGCGCGCTCAGGCCCGGCGACCGCCTGCCGCCGCAGCGCAGCTTTGCCTATGAGCGGAAGATCGCGGTCTCGACCGCGAGCCGCGTCTACACTGAGCTGTTGCGCCGCGGCCTCGTGGTCGGCGAAGTCGGGCGCGGCACGTTCGTTTCAGGCGAGACGCGCCGCGGCATCGCCATGCCGACTGAGCCGCGCGGCGCACGCATCGATCTGGAAGTGAACTATCCGATCCTGCCGACACAATCGGCGATGATCGCAAGAAGCCTTGCGGGGCTGGAGCGCCCCGAAATGCTCGATCTCGCGTTGCGGCACTCGACCACGACGGGCACGCTGGCGGCACGGACAATTTCCGCCGAGTTTCTCTCCCGCGAGGACTGGTCCCCGGCTCCCGATCAACTCGTCTTCACCGCGAACGGCAGACAATGCATCGCCGCGGCGCTGGCGGCGGTGGTGCCAAACGGCGGCCGCTGCGGCGTCGAGGCGCTGACCTATCCCTTCATCAAGGACATCGCCGCCAGGTTAGGCGTCACGCTGGTGCCGCTTGCGATGGACGAGAACGGCGTTCGCCCGGACGCGGTGCAGAAGGCTCACCGCGAAGCGCATTTGTCGGCGCTGTACATTCAGCCGACGATTCAAAATCCGCTCGGCATGACCATGCCGCCGTCGCGGCGGGCCGATTTGCTGCGCGTCGTCGAGAAGCTCGGCCTCACCGTCATCGAGGATACGGTCTATGGCTTTCTCGATGAAGAGACGCCGATGGCCGCGCTCGCGCCGGATAGCTGCATCACGCTCGACAGCCTGTCGAAGAAGGTGGCGCCCGGCCTTGCGCTCGGCTTCATCGTTTCGCCGCCGCGCCTGCGCGAGCGCATCATGGCCGCGGTTCGATCGGGCGGATGGACGGCTTCCGGATTTGCCTTTGCCGCCGGACAACGGCTGATGGCTGACGGCACGGTGGCCGAGCTGTCACGCCTGAAACGGATCGATGCGGCGCGGCGCCAGCAGATGGCGGCCAGATACCTCGCCGGCTTCGAGGTTCAGGCCAACGTCAAATCCTACCATCTGTGGCTGACCCTGCCCCAGCATTGGCGCTCGCAGACATTCGTCGCGGCCGCGGCCCGGCGCGACATCGCGCTGACCCCTTCGACCACCTTCGCCGTGATCCCCGGCCATGCCCCCAATGCCGTCCGCCTCGCGCTCGGCGCCCCCAGCACCGAACAGCTCGATCTGGCGCTGCGCACGCTCTCGGGAATGCTGACGGCGAAAGAAGACGTCGATACGACCGAGTAGAGCTATCGATCGCGTGTTTCGCATGCCGGCCACTCCGCGATAAAGCCCCTCGCCTTGTACGGCTCGATCTTGTTCCATTCCTTGAGCATGCGGCGGCAGAATTCGGCGTCGGTATGCCAGAGCGCCCGCGGCGTCCTGAAACTGTCGACCATGACCAGCATCTTCTCCACTTCCGGCCAATGCCGATGCAGCGTCATCGGGTAGCGGCGCGCCGTCCAGGTATTGCCGAGACAGATCACGCTGCGGATGTTGGCGATCCCGAGCGTTCGGTCGATGATCGGCAGCGAGAACATCACGTTCTCGCCGGTGTTCATCGCGCGGTCCTCTCTCAGGATGATGTCGGCAGGAACGCCGCGCGCGGCCATTGCACCGGCAATGATCTCGCATTCCGACAGATCGGATCCCGGCGTCACGCCGCCGCTCACGATCGCCCAGCGAAAAAACCCTTCGCGCCACAGCCGGCAGGCTTCATCGACGCGCTCGTCGACGTCCTCGCGCGTGCCGAACACGAACAGCAGATCGGCCGGCCGTAGCGGCGTCTCGATCAGATGCCGCGCATTGATCGCGGCAATCTCGGCTTCCGTCGGCGATCGCATCGTTGGGGTCGTCACGGCAACTCGCCTGCTTTGAGGAACGCCGCACAGAGTGCCGTGCCCCGCGGCGCTTCGCGAAATCACATTTCGTGTCGCTTGATTGCGGATCCGGCTACGGCAGCAGCGTCTCGGGAAGCGCGTCGAACGAATATCTGCGCGGCCGATTGCGCTTGATGAAGCCGCCGATGGTCCAGGCAAACCAGACCGCCATGCCGACCAGAAACAACGCGCCGGTGAATTCGGAAGTCGCAAGCGCCCGGACGAGAAGCCCGACCATGGCGATGGTCAGCAACGCCAGCATCACAACCGCCGCGGCATAGGTCACCGTCCCGATGCCGCCGGTCAGGGAGGCCTTGCTGCCTGCCGCCTTCATCCTTCGATGCAACTCGGTGATGAAGGCGCGGTAGCCCTGGTCCTGCGGCGTCATCAGCGAGACGGTCTGCCAGGTCGTCGAAAGGATGGCGATCCGTCCGCCGCCGGCCCTTGCGATATCGGCGCGAAAGCGACGGGATTGCATCGACATCGGTCGATACGACAGCCGGATCGAAGCGATGTCGGCATACGGCCACACGCCGGACCGGCGGCCGATCCGCCACGACAATCCGGAATCCGTCAGTTCGAATTGATACGCCGACGAGATCAGTGACGCCTTGTAGACGTAGCTGATCGTGCGCGCGCCCTCGCCTTCGCTGACCTGGTTCGGTAGTGATGTCGGCAATCCAAAATATCCCGTGTCGTTTGAAACCGCCTGCTTGCGCGGCGAGCCGGCTTTACCTTACAAGCGGGCCATGGCCGAGACGACTTATTTTCCGCGCCGCCTGATCCTGGCCGGCGCGATAGTTTCCGGAGTGCTGCTGGCGCTGGCCGTCCACATGCTGGGCGCGCGTTACGGGCTTGATCTCGGCGGCCTGTGGCGATCCGATACCAGCGAGTTCATGCCGGCGGGCGCGGCGATCGCGTGGTGGCTGATCGCAACCGTCGGCTTTTCCGGCGGCTATTTTACCGCCAACCTGATGCACAGCGCGGCCTCGGGCCAAATTCCGCAGCGGATGCGGCAGTTCCTGATCGCCGTCGGCGTACTGATCCTTGCCGGCGCGGGACAGGCCGCCTCGGCGCCGAGCCCCGTCCCGACCATTTCGGGCGTGCTGGCAGGCCTTGCGGCCTTATGCCTCGGCGCGGCAATGGCGTTCTGCGGCGCGCATTTCGCGTTGCGCAAAGCTTAGAAAAACAAGACTTGAGAAACTAGGCGATGGCCCGCGCGCGTGCTTTCGACAGCATCGTTTCCACCTCGGCTGCGGGGCGCGGCGGACTGAACAGATAGCCTTGCGCCTGCGTGCAGCCTTCCTGACGCAACAGCTCGAACTGCGCATCGGTCTCAACACCTTCAGCCGTGGTGACGATGCCGAGGCTCTTGCCGAGGCCGGTCACCGCACGGACGATCGCCATCGAATCGTCACGCGTCGCCAGTTCGCTCACGAACGAACGGTCGATCTTGATCTTGTCGAACGGGAAGCTGCGCAGGTAGCTCAGCGATGAATATCCCGTTCCAAAGTCGTCGAGCGATATCTTGACGCCAAAGCCGCGAAGCTCGTGGAGAACCGCCAGCGTTGCCTCGCTGTTTTGCAGCAGCACCGATTCCGTTATCTCCAGTTCGAGCCGATGCGCCGGAAGGCCGGAGGCCCTCAACGCCTCCTTCACGGTCGATACCAGGCTGGGATTCTTGAACTGCACCGGCGACAGGTTGACGGCAACGCAGACATCCCGCGACCAGCCGGCCGCGTCGATGCAGGCCTGGCGCAACACCCAATCGCCGAGCGGAACGATCAGGCCGGTCTCTTCCGCCAGCGGAATGAAATTGACCGGAGAGATCATGCCGCGCAGCGAATGATTCCAGCGCACCAGGGCTTCGAAGGCAACCACCACGTCCTCGGCAACATCGCGGATCGGCTGGTAATAGACCTCGAACTCCTCGCGCTGCAGCGCCGCGCGCAAATCGAGTTCCAATAGCCGCCGCGCCTGCGCACGCGCGTCCATGCCGGTCTCGAAGAAGCGGTAGGTGCCGCGGCCGTCCTCCTTGGCGCGGTAGAGCGCAAGATCGGCCTTCTTCAGCAGTTCGTCGGGGTTCTTGCCGTCCTCGGGCGCCAGCGAAATGCCGATACTGACGCCGATGACGAGCTGGTGACCGGCGATCTCGTAGGGCGCGGAAACCTTCTCGACCACGTGGCTGGCGAGCACGGCGACGGCGGTCGGCTCGCAATCGCTGCAGAACTGCACGATTGCGAATTCGTCGCCGCCGAGCCGCGCCACCGTGTCGTGCTCCGTCACGCATTCGCCGAGACGCCGCGCGACCTCTTTCAGCAGCGCGTCGCCGACCGGATGGCCGAGCGAGTCGTTGATGTCCTTGAAGTGGTCGAGATCGAGACACAGCACCGCAAGCTGATCGCTGCGCTTGACGAGCCGCAAGGCCTTTTCGAGTTGCTCGCGAAACAGTGTCCGGTTCGGCAGATTGGTCAGCGCATCATGGCGCGCCATATGCGAGATCTGTTCCTGGGCCGCCTGCCATTCGGTGATATCCTCGAATGTGGCGACCCATCCGCCACCCTTCATGGGCTGATCGACCACGCGGAGCGAACGTCCGTTGCGGCTCACCGTCCTGGTCACGCTGTTGCCGGCCTTGGCCGCAGCGATCACGCTGGCGACGAATTGATCGGGATCGCCGTCCCATCGATCAAGCGCTTTCTGCTGCCGGAGCACATCAAGCAGCAAACGACCCTGGAGAGCCATACCGGTCCGTCCCATCATTTCGGCATAGCGTTCGTTGTACAAGAGGATGCGGCCATCCGCATCGAACATGGAAAGTCCCTGCGACATGTTGTCGAGCGCGGTGTCGAGCAAGACCTTCTGCTGATGGAGTTCGCCCTTTGCGCGGCGGTCGATCATGGCCGCGAGCAGCGATAAACCGAGGATGGCGAAGGCCGCGACCGCCGTCAGGAACGAAAGCGCGGTCGCAGAAATCGACAGCCCGTCGCTGCCGAGGGTCGGGTCGGGAATGAGCGTGACGGCGCCCATCGCCGTGAAATGATGCGAAACGATGGCAGCCGTCAGCAGTCCGGTGGCGGCCAAGGTATGGACGGGATTGTCACGACGTACGGCGACAAGAAGCGCCATGGCCGCAAACAAGCTGCCAAACACAACCGAGGCCACAACGATGCCGGACGACCACACAATGAACGCCGGAAGCTCGAGTGCCGCCATGCCGGTATAGTGCATCGCTGCGACACCGCCGCCGATGACGGCGCCGCCAAGGGCAACCACCGATTGGCGCGCACTGGACAATGCAATGCAGAGACCGATGGCGACAATGATTATCGCGAAGACCAGCGACAACAAGGTGACGGGTATGCTGTATCCGGCGCCCGCGCCGGGATCGTACGCCAGCATCGCGACAAAATGGGTGGCCCAGATTCCGCAGCCGCCGACGGCCGCATCGAGTCCGATCCAGGTCGCGCGCGTTCGACCGCGCGACGCCCTCGCCCGATGAAACAGGCTGATTGCGACCGCGCTGGCGAGCCAGCAGATGGTGCCTGCCAATACGACCAGGCGCCAGTCATGCTCGGTGGTGAGACAAGTCAGGACACGGTACATTACAGACCCCCGATGGCCTGTATTGCGGTTCCATTCGTATATTTGGGGTAACCACCGCGGCTCAGTTGCGCGGATGGTGAACAAACGCTTTTGGCATCCCAGGCGGCCCGGCATGGAAACGCCGCGCGAGAATTGCTTCCGGCGCGGCGTTTTGCCTCAATTTACCGATGATCAGCTTGCGGCCCGCAGGTTGACCTTGCCTTCCGCCAGCGAGGTCAGCTTCTGGTCGGTGGTTTTTTCCTCATCGAGCGTCTTCTGCAGAATGCTGGCGCAATCGATGCGTCCAAGCTGCCGCGCCCACGCGATCAGGCTGCCGTAGCGGGCGATCTCATAGTGCTCGGCGGCTTGGGCTGCGTTGATCAGGGCTGCGTCCAGCACGGCCTTGTCAGCGATCTCGCCCGCGACGTCGTCGGCTTCCTCGATGATACCATCGATCGCCGGGCAATCGGCCGCCTTCGCCTCGGCGCCGTGCATGCGGAATACCTCCTCGAGGCGCTGCACATGCATCTTGGTTTCGTCGAGATGGGTCAAAAAGCCTTGCTTGAGCTGCTTGTCGGTGGCCTTTTCGGCCATTTTTGGCAGTGCTTTCACGAGCTGCTTCTCGGCATAGTAGATATCCTGCAATTGATGTACGAACAGGTCGTTCATGGTCTTGATGTCTTTGGTGAAGAGTCCCATTGCGGTCGTCCTTCATTTGGAACATGCAGGCGCAGGCCATTTCCGGCCGGACATACGCTTCATGTTCAATGCTGATCGGAGCCAACCGGCTTGCGAAAAGGATGTTCCTGAAGGCCTCGAAAACGCCGTGATGGAACGGACGGAACGGCAAAAAGAGCACGCGGAACGGACCTCGTTGCGACTCAAAATCGTTAACGCGGCGACATATGTAGG
This sequence comes from Bradyrhizobium sp. AZCC 1610, assembly GCF_036924515.1. Lineage (NCBI taxonomy): Bacteria > Pseudomonadati > Pseudomonadota > Alphaproteobacteria > Hyphomicrobiales > Nitrobacteraceae > Bradyrhizobium > Bradyrhizobium sp. AZCC 1610. Next base: position 4,401,855 of record NZ_JAZHRR010000001.1, read on the forward strand.
GCGTATGACAAAGGCGGCGAACGAAGCCAAAAGGCATGCTTGTCAAGGGCTGCACAACGGCCCGGTTTTGGCTTATGGATTTCGAGTGCGGTGCCTCTGACCGTCGACTGTCACCCGTGGTGACAGGTCCCATCTTTATGTATTGCCCCGTCGGGAGGATGAATGCATCGGCTGCTGACCGCGCTCGGGCGTGGTTTCAAGGAGAAGATCGGCTGGAAACGGCTAGGGATCGCTGCGAGTCTCCTCATCGTCATCTTTGCGGTCGCCACGCTGGTTCGCACCCTGAAAGGGGTGGACACCGGAATTATCCTGACCGCGCTGACGGAGATCGCCCCGCATCGCATCGCGCTGGCCGCGCTGTGCGTGGTGGGGGCGTTTTGCACGCTGACCTTCTATGATTTCTTCGCATTGCGAACCATTGGCAAGACACACGTGCCCTATCGCATCGCTGCGATGTCGAGCTTCACCAGCTACACCATCGGCCACAATATCGGCGCCACCGTCTTTACCGGCGGCGCCATAAGGTTCCGGATCTATTCCGATTACGGACTGACCGCGATCGACGTCGCAAAAATCTGCTTTCTCTCCGGCCTCACCTTCTGGCTCGGCAATCTGTTCGTGCTCGGCTGCGGTATGGCCTGGCATCCCGAGGCGGCATCGGCGATGGACCTGCTGCCGCCGGCGATGAACCGGCTGATCGCGATCGGCTGCCTTGTCGGCATCGGCGCCTATTTCGCCTGGCTGCTGATGGGCGAGGGTCGGCGCGAGCTCGGTCAGAACGGCTGGAAGGTCGTGTTGCCCTCCGCCCGGCTGACGCTGCTGCAGGTTCTGATCGGTGTCGTCGATCTCGGCTTCTGCGCGCTGGCGATGTACCTGTTGATGCCGATGGAGCCGTATATCGATTTCGTTTCGCTCGCGGTGGTGTTCATCCTGGCGACGCTGCTCGGCTTTGCCAGTCATGCGCCCGGCAGCATCGGCGTGTTCGACGCCGCGATGCTGGTGGCGCTGCAGCAATTCGGCAGGGAAGAGTTGCTGGCGACGCTGGTGGTGTTCCGGATCCTGTACTTCCTGATCCCCTTCGGCATCTCGATTTGGATCATGGGCACACGCGAACTCTGGCTCAGCGTGCTGCAACCCTGGCTGGAACGGCGTCGGCTCGGCGAAGCCTGCACGGCCAAGGCCCGGGTGCGACCACCGATCAACGGCCGGCAATCCTGAGGCTGGTAACGGCGTCGTTATCTGCGCCGTCTGGTCTTTTGAGGCAGAGCTGCCTCATTCTCTTATTTCTGCCTTACCGCTAACGTCAAACGACGCCATGGCTGGAATTCTCTTACGTTCGATGCTGTCGGTCGCGCTGGTTGCCGGCGCGCTGGCCGGCATATCCACGTCCGCTGCGCAAGCCCAGACCGCCGGCGGCTACGGGCCGCTGCAGATTTCCTGGGAGGTGCGCAACCGATTCCGCCTGTTCCGCGAGGAGCGGGATTTCCTGCTGCACGCCGAAAGCGGACGCGGCCGCAGCGTGCTGGCTTCGGAGCAGGTACTGGCGATCCAGAGCGATGGCCGCGGCTGGGCGCGCAACACGGTGAACAGGCTCTGTATCGATCTCGCCGGCCGCGTCAACGAGCCCTGCACGCGCGACAACGTCAAGGAAAGCTATCTGACGCCGATCGATCATCCGATCGTGGCCCGGCTGACCGGCCCGGTTCCGGTCGGCGCCACCTGCGCGTGGACGTTCGACGATGGTGACGGCCCGCAAACCTCCACCTTCGACTGTGCCGAGCCGATCAATCTCAGGGTCCGCTATGGCCGCACCACGGTTGCTACCGTCGACGTGTCCAGTTCGGAGGGCAGTCAGCGCGTTTTCACCGAGATCGCGGTGCGCGACATCTTCATTGCCGGGCTCGGCGACAGTGTGGCTTCCGGCGAGGGAAATCCTGACCGGCCGATTGCGCTGGCCGACGAAGGCTTTTGCTTCCGCTCCTATCTCGGAACGGCAGCGTCGCAATATTACCGTCCGAGCCGCGCCGGCTATAAGGGCGGACGCGCATGCGAGGCACCCGACACGCTGCCGGTCTGGCAGCGGCAAAGCGCGCTCTGGTTCAATCCTGCCTGCCACCGTTCGCTCTACAGCTATCAGACCCGGACCGCGCTGGCGCTCGCCGTGCGATATCCGCACATCGCGGTGACCTATCTGCCGCTGGCCTGCACCGGCGCCACCATTGCCGACGGGCTGTTCGGCTCGCAGCGCGCCCGCGACTGCCTGCCGTCGAAATCGGGCAGTGCGTGCCTGGGCACGGTCAACGGGCAACTGACTGAACTGCGCGAAGCGCTCACCGCCGCGAAACGCCGTCAGGCGGACCGCGGGCTCGACCTCGTGCTGCTGTCGATCGGTGCCAACGACATCTATTTTTCCGGACTCGTCGCCGACGTCATCGTGGACACGGCGACCGAGCGCGCGCTGTTTCGGCGTAGCGGCGTGATGGCCTCCGTGGACGACGCGCGCAGTGCAATGACGCGGGACCTGCCACAGGGCTTTGCCAAGCTGCGCGAGGCGCTCAAGCCCCTCCTCGGCGGCGACCTGTCGCGGGTGGTCTACACCTCCTACGCCAATCCGACGCTGTCGGGTGGCGGCGCGCCCTGCCCCGGCGGACGTGCCGGCTTCGACATTCATCCCTCCTTCAACGCCCAGCCGCAGCGGCTCGCGGCCGTCTCGAACTTTGTCGAAAGCGAATTCCTGCCGCAACTGAGAGCGCTGGCGCTGTGCGAGGGCGGCATCCTGTGCCGCAATCCGCGCGCCGACCGAATGACCTTCGTCGATAATCATCAGCCCAGTTTTGCCGGTCACGGTTTTTGCGCGCGCACGCAGAGCGACCCGGAATTCGACCGGCAGTGCTTCTCGGCGACCGGCGACAGCTTCGATCCCGATATCGTCACGGCCGCCAACCAGCCGATGCTGTGCGGCCGCAGCGCCGGCGAGTATCGCGCCTATCTGCCACGCGCGCGCTGGATCCGCGATGCCAATGACAGCTACTTCGCGGCGATGACCTACCCCCAAGGCCTGCCGACATCGCAGCAGCCATCCGATATCCATGACGCCACCTGGGGCGTCTTGTCGGCAGTCTATGGCGGCGCGGTGCATCCGAGCGCCGAGGGCCACGCCGCGATGGCGGATGCCGTCGTGCCAGCCGCTGCCGCCGTGCTGCAGCTCGACGCCGGGGTGCCTGAAATTACGTCGCAGCCGGCGCCGCCGATACCGGTTGCGCCGGACGCGCCGCGGCCACCAGGCAGAACCGGCGGATTGAACTAACGCGCAGGTGCAGGAACCGGTGCCGGCGCAGTGGTCTTCTTGGGCGCTGCGGGGGCCTTTGCCGCACCGGCGGGAGGCTTCATCGCAGCAGCCTGCGCCGGCAAATATCTTGCGACGATCAACGGATCGACCTGCGCCAGCGCCGTATCAGGCAGGCGCGTCCAGACCTCATCCCTGCCTAGCAGCGAGATGCCGAGGTAGCCGCGCATCGTCAACGTCTGCCCATCGGGACTGAGCGTCATCTTGGCCTTGTAGATCTTGCCATCGCGCGGATCGAGCACGTTGCCATTCTCGTATTTCAATCCCTCGCGCTTCATGTCGCGGATGAAGGAGAGCCCAAGCCACGGTGCATCCTTTCGATCGTCGGTGCATTTCGAGCAGATCGGATTGGGAGCATCGCCCGGCTCAGAAAAGAGCTTGGCGAACACCCCTTCGAAGGCGCCGTTGCGATCGACCACCAGAAACCATCCGACCGGCTTGCCCTTCTCGGTCTTCTCCCACAGCCCGGCCGCCGAAGGCTCCACCGGCTGCGCGGCGAGTTCACCGGCAAACGCGAGCCCGATCACGATCGGGAGTATCAGTTGAAATACGGTCAGCTTGCGCATCGTCATCACCTGATCAATCCCCTGAATGAGTGGCCTCAAACTAAGGCCATTTCGCGGACGGTTCCAGTGACGATTGCCGCGCGCGCCCCGGGAAAGTTCCGCAAACCGTCATTCATTTTTGAGGATCAGTTGACCCCGAGCTTCTTCTGCAGGCTCGACGACGAGGTGGTGTACTGGAACACCAGCCGCTTGTCCGGATAGACGTAGCGGTGCGCCTTCTGCGCCATCAGCGCGCCTTCGTGGAATCCGGACAGGATCAACTTGAGCTTGCCGGGATAGGTGTTGATGTCGCCGATCGCGAAGACGCCGGGAACATTGGTCTCGAACGCAGCGGTGTCGACCGGCACCAGATTGTTCTCGAGCGCGACGCCCCAGTTCGCCACCGGGCCGAGCTTCATGGTCAGCCCGAAGAACGGCAGCATCGTATCGCACTCGATCTTCGAGATCGCGTTGTCGTTGCCTTTCATCACGGCCGCGGAAAGCTTGCCGCCCTCGCCTTCCAGCGAGGTGACCTGACCGATCTTCAGATCCATTTTTCCGCCAGCCACCAGCGCGCGCATCTGCTCGACGCTGTGGGGCGCGGCGCGGAAATCGTCGCGCCGATGCAGCAGCGTCACGCGTTTCGCAATCGGATGCAGATTGAGCGTCCAGTCGAGCGCGGAATCGCCGCCGCCGACGATCAGGATGTTCTTGTCGCGGAACTGCTCCATCTTGCGCACGGCATAGAATACCGAGGTGCTCTCATAGGCTTCGATGCCCGGCACCGGCGGACGCTTCGGCTGGAACGAACCGCCGCCCGCAGAAATCACCACCACCTTGCACTCGAACACCTGGCCGGTATCGGTCGTCACGCGAAAGCCGGGATTGCCGATCTTCTCGATCGTCTCCACCATCTCGTTGAGATGGAAGGTCGGATGAAACGGCTTGATCTGTTCGAGCAGCGCGTCCGTCAGGCCCTGGCCGGTGACGAAGGGAATGCCGGGAATGTCGTAGATCGGTTTTTCCGGGTAGAGTTCGGCACACTGACCGCCGATCTTGTCGAGGATGTCGACCACATGCGCCTTCATGTCCAGGAGGCCCAGTTCGAAGACGGCAAACAGGCCGCACGGACCCGCGCCAATAATCAGCACATCGGTTTTGATCGCTTCGCTCATGTCAGCTTCTTTTCGGTTGAACCTGGCGGGAAGGCCGCATCTGTCTAGCCAACCCGGGGCTAACAGGAAAGCCATAATATGGCGTTCGCGACGGCCGCAACCCCTTGCCGTCATTCGACAAGTGGGCTGTAAGGGAACGAGATTTTTCGGAGATGGCCCTGTGAACGCCCCCTTGCATCCCGACGCGATCCCGCGTCTGGAGGATTTTCCCTATCGCTTGTCGGACAATGTGAGATTTGCCGATCTCGACCCCAACCAGCACGTCAACAACGCGGTTTACGCCACCTATTTCGAAACCGGCCGCGTCACGCTAATGAAGGACCGCAGCTACGGGCTGATGCCGGACGGCGTCACCTGGATCATGGTCCGGCTCGACATGCATTTCCGCGCAGAATTGCGCTGGCCTGGTACGATCGAAATGGGGCTGGGCGTCGTCAAGTTCGGCCGCACGTCAGTGACCTTCGATCAGGTGGTGTTCTCCGAAGGCAAATGCGTTGCGTCGGCGCAATCAGTGTCGGTGCTGCTCGATGAGGCCACGCGCAAACCTACGCCGTTGACGCCGGATATCCTGGCAAATTTTCAGCGCTGGATTCGCCGCGGCGTCGACCCAGCCTGAGCGACCTCAGGCCTGCCGTTCCGGCGTCGACACCACGAGGCCGTCGAGATCGTCGCTCACCTTGATCTGGCACGACAGGCGCGAGTTCGGCCGCACGTCGAAACCGAAATCCAGCATGTCTTCTTCCATCGGGGTCGGAGCGCCGACCTTCTCGCGCCAGGCTTCGTCGACATAGACGTGGCAGGTTGCGCAGGCGCAGGCGCCGCCGCATTCGGCTTCGATGCCTGGAATGGCGTTGCGGATCGCGGCTTCCATCACGGTCGAGCCGTTCTCGACTTCAATGGTTCGTTTTTCGCCGGTATGGTCGACAAAGTGGATTTTGGCCATGATCGCTCGTGCTGCCGGAATATGTAAGGAAGGTCCCGGCAGTCGTATAACGGGTCGATCCGCACAGCGCCAGCGGTCGGGACGAAAACCTTAAGGCGGCATTTTACCGGGATTTTGGCCGATACGGACCGCTTTCCGCTCAGGAACGGCGCAGAATCGCCTCGATCGCCGCCCGCGCCTCTGTAACCGCCTCGCCGAGTTCGGCGAGCGCAGCGGACGCATCGAAGCCTCTGGCGATGGCCGCCTCCAGCACGGCTGCGGCATCGGCGACCGCAAAAGCACCGATCGCGCGGGCCGAGCCCTTCAGTGTATGCGCCAATGCGCCTGCATCCGAAGGCGTGGTGGCGAGCGTGCTCACCAGTTTTGCCGACTGGGCCACGAACATCGCCAACACCTCCTGCTCGAGGCCGGCATCGCCGAGCGTCATGCGGTTGAGATGTTCGAAATCGATCGGCCCGTCATCGGGAGCCAGCGGCGGCGATGGCATCCATTCTATCCGTTCGAGATGAAGCGGCATGACTTAAGGTCCGGATCGCCTCGCCGCAGCGATTCGGAGAGGTCATTTTCAACAGCCAATCACGGCACCGGTTAACGAAACGTTCTGTGAATTCGCTACATTTTTGCCTTATTTTAGACACCAATCCGTCGTGATCGAGGATCCGGTTCCAGAAATTTGTGTATCTTTAAGGCCTTAAGGAACAAAGCTGTTAACGATGATTAAGAATGTCTTAATCGCGGCCATTTCATTCGTATCGCTCAACCAATAGGATGTTTGCGGATGTAGCGGACAAGCTGCCGGCGGGCACGCTTGCGGTCCGCGGGGGGTTATGAATCCGGCTTCGAGCTTGCGGGGGCATTTTTTTTGCAAGAACGGCCGGATGCGTAAAAGTTAAGAGGGCTCGGACTGAACATGGCGAACAATCCCAAGAAGGTCAAAGATCCCACCGAAGTCGCGCTCTCCGCCATTCAGGAAGCGCTCAACATCAGCGATACGACCGTCGACACCAACCGAAATTCGATCGGCGGCGAACTCTCGTCGCCGACCATGCCCTCCGCCGCGCCGACCTATTCCGAATCGCCGTTCGACACGCGCGGCAGCGCCGAGCGGCAAGCGTTCGATCCGATCGAAGAGCCGCGCAGCCCCCGTCGCGCCGCCAATGACGATCGCGAAACCATCGGACAGATTCTGCAGGCAATCCAGAAGGGCAGCCCTGCCCGCAGCGTCTACACGCTTGCCTCCGTGTTCGGCGGCGTCTGGGTGATCGGTTGCGGCCTGCTGACCGTCAGCTTCCTGCCCGCGCTGCAGGCGGCGATCGGACAGAGCGGCGGCGTGCTGGTGCTCGCCGGCCTTGCGGCGTTGTTCTTTGCGCCGGTGCTGTTGTTCTATTTCCTCGCGAGCCTGGCCTGGCGCGGCCAGGAAATGCGGATGATCGCGCAGTCGATGGCGCAGGTCGCGATCCGCTTCTCCGAGCCCGAGGGAGCCGCCGCCGATTCGATGGTGACGGTCGGTCAGGCGATCCGCCGCGAAGTCGCAGCCATGGGCGACGGCGTCGAGCGCGCGATCGCACGCGCCGGCGAACTGGAAACGCTTGTCGCCAATGAAGTCGCAGCGCTCGAGCGCGCCTATTCGGACAATGAAGTACGCATTCGTGCGCTGCTGCAGGACATTGCGCATCAGCGCGACAACCTGGTCGGCCAGGCCGAGCAGGTTCGCAGCGCCATTTCCGGCGTCCAGATCGACCTGCGCCACGATATCGCGCTGATCTCGGACGCGATCGCCTCGCGCGTCGACGAAGTCGCGAAGAGCATCACCGGCGCGCTGGAAGAGCGCGGCCAGCATATCACGAGCGCCTTGAGCAACGCCGGCGACAACATGATCCTGGCGCTCGGCGAACGCGGCGGCGACCTGCTCGACCGCCTCGAGGAAGCCAGCGCCGAGACCACGCGCGCTGTGCTCGACGCCTCCGAGCGGCTGACCACCAGCCTCAACTTCAAGACCGGTCACGTCCACGACGAGTTCGTCGATCTCGCCGATCGCGTCCACGAGATGCTGAACGAACGTATCGACCGCATCACCGGCGAATTCGAGCAGCGCTCCTCGACCATCGTCGACGGCATCTCCGACCGCACCGAGCAGGTCCACGATTCCCTGAAGAATTCCTCCGACTCGCTGCTGCTTGAACTCGAACTGCGCTCGGGCGATCTCGTCAACAAGATCGACGAAGCCGGCAACCGCCTCGCAAGCCGCATTCTCACCTCGGGCGACAAGGCCAGCGATGCGCTGGATGTGACCGTGAACACGCTGGTCGCCAAGGTGATCAGCCAGACTGAGAACGCGCACGACAGCCTCGCCCTGCAGATGAGCGCGTTCGACGAACTGGTGAAGAACCAGGGCGGCGAACTTGCGGAAAAATTCGCCCGCGACAGCGGCACGCTCGGCGCGCTGATCACGCGCCACATCTCCGAGTTCGATCGCACCGTCAAGACCTTCGGTGGCGAGATCGTTGAGCGCATGGGCCAGCGGACCCAGGAGATCAGCGACAACCTGAAGAATTACGTCGACACTTTCGACACCCGCCTGGTCGCGAACAGCGGCGAGATTACTGCCTCCCTCGATCAGCGCCTGCTGCAGTTCGAAACCACGCTCGGCACCCGCGTCAGCAACCTCGACACTTCGCTCGACAGCAAGATCAAATGGTTCGACGAGACCGTCGACGGCCGTCTGCAATCGCTGGAGACGACGTTCGACACCCGCGCCAGGTCCGTCACCGAGACCATCGACAACCGCCTCAGCACCCTGACGGGCTCGCTGACTGACGGCGCGGCGCAAGCGATCCAGTCGATCGACCAGCGGCTAACCCTCCTCACCTCTTCGCTGACCGAGGGCACCGCGCAGGCGATTGCCGCGGTCGACCATCGTATTGCCAACGTCACCGAAACCCTCGACGGCCGCACCGCCTATCTGACCGACACCATCCAGGCGCGGTTCCAGGAAATTCACCAGGGCATTGAGATGCGGGTCGGCGACATCGCAAGTGGAATCGAGACCCGCGTCGGCGACCTCGCCAGCGGCATCGAGACCCGGGTCGGCAACCTCGCCAGCGGCATGGAGACCCGGGTCGGCGCCATCGCCACCGACATCGACACCCGCGTTACGCAGTTCGAGGATCTGCTCGGCTCGCGCATCGAGGCCGTGGCCGGCCGAATCGAAAGCAGCGGCCGCCAGGCCAGCGAAGACCTGATGTCGCGCGCCGAGATGCTGTCCTCCGGCATCAAGTCGCATGTCGAGGACGCCGAGCGTTCGCTGACCAATCTCGTCGTCAACACCGCAGAGACCATCCAGACCGGCGCGCGCACCGCGCAGCAGGCGCTGCTGACGGTTTCCTCCGATGTCGGCGCACAACTCAAACTGACCTCGGCCGAGGTCGAAGCCTCCCTCGCCGCCGTCGGCACCGGCGCGGCAAACTCGATTGTGACCAGCGCCCAGGAGGCCCAGACCACGCTCGTATCGGCCTCCTCCGAAGCTGCTACGCAGATCAAGTCGCTCGCCGCAGACGTCGAGCGCACACTCTCGGCCGCAGGCGACGCCACGGCCGCGTCCGTCCTGTCAGGAGCGCGCGAGGCGCAGACCACGCTGGTGACCGCATCCGCGGACGCGGCAAACCACGTCAAGTCGCTTGCCGCCGACGTTGAGCGTTCGCTGTCGATCGCAGGAACCGCAACCGCTGAGGCCGTCACTGCAGGCGCCCGCGAAGCACAGAGCACGCTGGTTGCCGCCTCTACCGAGGCCGCCAACCAGGTCAAGTCGCTCGCAGCCGACGTTCAGCGTTCGCTCTCGATCGCCGGAACGGCGACCGCCGAGTCGATCACCGCAAGCGCCCGCGAGGCCCAGAGCACGCTCATGAACGCGTCCGCCGACGCGTCGAGCCAGGTCAAGTCGCTCGCCGCCGACGTGGAGCGTTCGCTCTCGATGGCCGGCAACGCCACCGCCGAGTCGATCACGACGGGTGCGCGCGAAGCGCAGAACACGTTGATCACGGCGTCGACCGAAGCCGCCAACCACGTCAAGTCGCTGGCGATCGATGTCGAACGAACACTGACCTCGGTCGGCGCCGACACCGCCGCCTCCATCCTCGGCACCGCGCGCGAAGCCCAGAGCTCGTTTTCCGCGACATCCGCCGACGCCGCGAACCAGATCAAGGCGATCGCCGCCGACATGGAGCGTTCGCTCGGCGTCGTCGCCGCCAGCACGACCGACACCATCCAGACCACTGCGCAGAACGCGCAGAGCGCGCTGGTCGCCGCAACGAACGAAGTCAGCACCAAGGTCAAATCGACCTCGGCCGATATCGAGCGCTCGGTGCTCGCCGCGAGCAGCAATTTCGGCTCGACGATGACCGGCAAGACCGACGAGATCGTCACCTACGTTCAGCAGCAGACCGACCGTCTGGCGCAGATCGTCGACAGCCGCCGCGGTTCGCTGGTCGAGGCGCTCAGCACCAGGACCACGCAACTGACGACCGACATCGACCGCGTCACCGCCGACGCCCTGAAATCGATCGAGAGCCGCGGCCAGGCCTTCTCGCAATCGATGTCGACCCACGGCTCGGAGGTCGCGCGCACGATCACGTCCGCGGGCGACCTCGCCACCGGCGCGGTGGCCAAGTCGCTGAAGGACCTCGAACAGGCGTCGCGTTCGGCCATCGACCAGTCGCGTCAGGTCTCGATCGCCGCCGTCACCGAAATGCAGGAGACCAGCAAGATCCTGCGCACCGATACGGTGGCGCTGTTCGAACGGCTGCGTGAAGGCAATATCCTGCTGCAGGAAGTGCTGACCGGCGCCCACGACAATCTCAACTCGCTCGAGCGCGCCCTGGTGACCCGCGTGGCCGACTTCGTGTCCGCCATGAACGACGTCACCGCCCGCAACGGGGTCGCCACGCAGACCCTGGAAGACCAGCTCACCGTCTTCAACAGCAAGACCTCGAAGGCGCTGGAGGATCTCGGCGCACTGTCGAGCGAGTTCGAGAAGCACGGCAAGGAGCTGGTCGAGGCAGCCGGCGTGGTCGAACAGGCCAACCGTTCCACCTCGACCTCGGTCGCCGACCGCAAGTCGCAGCTTGAATCGCTGGTGACCACCATCGACCTGCGCACCACCGACCTCGACCAGCGTCTGTCGCGCTTCACCGGCCTGCTCGACGAATCGCTCGCCGCCGCCGAAGAGCGCGCCCGCGATATCGCGCGCGTGGTCGCGGAAACCGCGGGCGCCGGATCGGCTGCGATCAGCCGCCAATTCGAAGCGGTGCGCACTGCGGCCGAAAACGAGCGGCAGCAGACCCTCCATGCGATGAACGACCTGTACCAGCAGAGCACCCATGAGACGGATGCGATGTTCAAGCAGTCGACCGAGAAGTTCGGTGCGATGGTGCAGTCCATGAAGCAGATGGCCGCCGAAATGCATAACGAGCTCGAGGCGACCCGCAACGAGCTGCGCCGCGGCGTGCTCGAGATGCCGCAGGAGGCCGCCGACAACACCGCGCAGATGCGCAAGGTGATCGTCGACCAGATCGAGGCGCTCGCCGAGCTCAACCGGATCGTCGCCCATCATGGCCGCGGCCTCGACGTCGTGACCTCCGGTCGTGCCAGTGTGCAGCGCCAGGAAGAGCCCGTGATGGCAGCCGCCTCCGGCGGCCGCAACGAGGTGCGCATGCGCGACGCCGGCAGCGCATCGACGCTGCCGCCGCCGGACCTCGGCATGCCGGCCATGCCGGCCACGCGCCGCGCCGAAGCCCCGCCGGTCTCGCCGGCAAGCCAGGACGCTGGACGCGGCGATGGATGGCTGTCCGACCTGCTCCACCGCACCGACGCAGGTGCGGGACAGCCTCCCCGTGGCCGCCCGCCGCAGACCCCCGCCAATCCGCTGGAGTCGCTGTCGCTCGACATCGGCCGGCTGATGGATCGCAACCTCGCCTCCGAAATGTGGGACCGCTATCAGCGCGGCGAGAGCAAGGCGTTCTCCAAGCGGCTCTACACGCCGGCCGGCCAGAAGGCGTTCGATGAAGTCGCCCGCAAATACCGCGCCGACCGAGGCTTCAAGCAGACGGTCGACCGCTATATCGCCGAGTTCGAACGGCTCCTCGACGAAGTCGCGCGCGAGGATCGCGGACCGCAGGCGCTGCGCGGCCACCTCACCTCGGAGACGGGGCTGGTCTACACGCTGCTCGCGCACGCGGCGGGACGGCTGGGGTAAGCACCGAATAGCGAATCGTGAGCAACGAATGGAAACGGAGGCAGCAACGCCTCCGTTTCTGGTTTGAAGCCCGGTGACTTGAATGCGCTATCTGACAGTCGATGGAATGCTCTCGGGAACTGGGATCCGGGATTCCCTCATTGGGAAATATCTCGATCCCAACGAAGTCGGATTTTCTTCTGAACTCGTCCGAAGAATCGAGAAGTGGGTCATCGACTACGAAACTGCCCACTACCGTCAGTTCGATGATGAAGCCGAAAATCAACGATTAGATCGGGAAGGCATCGAAATTGCGCGCCAGGTGCAATCCCAGCGCCTGAAATGAAGGTTGAGTATTTCTCGAATAGGACGTTGCAAGGTGAGGTCGAACAGTCCCTTGTCGATGCCGTCATTGCGAGGAGCAAAGCGACGAAGCAATCCATACCGTCCCCGCGCGGAAGCTATGGATTGCTTCGCTTCGCTCGCAATGACGCGGCGAAAGGGCAGCTTCGCGGACGATGACAGAGCGAGGCGAGCCATTCGCTATTCGCCTGCTACTATTGCCGCTTCTGCCCGCTCGGCCCCCTCGGGGCCGCTGCCGCTGGTGGCGGCGGCGGTGCTGCCGCCTGGCTGTTGCTGCTGCCGCCGCCGAAGATCACCCGGGTCGGGTTGCGGTCGAAATTGTTCACGGCGCGGCTGATGTCGGAGAGGGTGCGGCGGCCATCGGCCATCAGCGCGCCCGACCGCTTGTCGAAATCCTCGGCGAGTTCGCGGATCGACTTCACCATTAGATTCAATTCGCCGCCGGCGGCGCCGCCCGCGATGGTGTTCAGCCCGAGCATAAGACTGTCGGCCTTGCCGATCACGCCATCGACCCTGAGCATGACGTTGTCGATCTTCTCGGAATTGCGCGCGAGCGCGGCCGTGAAGGTTTCGAGATTCCGCAGCGAGTTCTTCACCGATTCCTGGTTGTCGGCGACGATCCGGTTGACGTTCTGCAGCGTGGCGCGGATGGACTCCGTCACGTCCTGCAGCGCGCTCGGGTCGGCGGTCAGCATCGGAACGCCGTCCTCGTCGAGCGGGACGGCAGGCGCGGTCTCCTCGCCGCCCTTCAGCGAGATCGCCGCGACGCCGGTCAGTCCCTGGAATTCGAGCCCGACGAGCGTGTCCTTGCGGATCGGGGCGTTGTTCTCGACCATCGCCAGTGCGACCACGCGCCGCGGATTGTCGAGCTTGACGGAGACAACTTCCCCTATCCGGATACCGTTGAAGTTGACGCTGCCGCCGTTGCGCAGGCCGGACGCCGGGCCTTCGAACACGATGCGGATCGGGCTGCGCTGCTTGGTGGTGTGCAGGCTCTGAAACCACAGCACGAAGCCGAACGCGGCGGCGATCACCGCCAGCGTAAACGCTCCGATCAGGACGTAATTCGCCCGCGTTTCCATAACCCAAGGTACTCCGAAACCTGGCTCTGTTCAGCTTCGCCGATCAGACCCGTCGTTTATCGCTCGTTTGAGCATGATCTCATCAAAAACCGGTGCCCGCTTCGTGATCATGCTCTAGCCCATGACCGCGCGGGCGCGCTTGCCGTGAAAATATTGCCTCAGCCAGGGATGCTGCGAGGCCTGCATGTCGGCAATCGATCCTGCTGCAATGATCTTACCGTTCCCTAAAACCGCGATGCGGTCGCAGGCCGTATAAAGGCTGTCGAGATCATGGGTTACCATGAAAACGGTCAGGCCCAAAGTGCGCTGCAGGGTGCGCACCAACTCGTCGAAGTCCCCGGCGCCGATCGGATCGAGCCCTGAGGTCGGCTCGTCCAGGAACACCAGTTCGGGATCGAGCGCGAGCGCACGCGCCAGCGCCACGCGCTTGATCATGCCGCCGGAAAGTTCGGACGGATAGCGGTCGGCGACCTCGGGCCGCAGGCCCACCATGCCGAGCTTGGCCACCATGATCTCGTCGAGCAGCCGCTGCGAAACCTTGAGATATTCGCGCACCGGAAACTGGATGTTCTGCCGCACCGTAAGCGAGGAGAACAGCGCGCCCTGCTGAAACAGGATGCCCCAGCGGCGCTCGACGCCGCGGCGCTCCGCTGCACTTGCCGCATCAAGATCGACGCCGAACACTTCGATACGCCCGGCGATCTTCGGCACCAGGCCGATGATGGTGCGCGTCAGCACCGATTTGCCGGCGCCCGACGGACCGACAAACCCGAGAATCTCGCCGCGCTTGACGTCAAGGTTGAGCCCGTCGAGCACGCGCGTTTTGCCGAACTGCACGGTGATGTCGCGGACCCGGATGATGGCGTCGGAAATTTCGCCCGCCATGGTCACATTCCGATCGATGCGAAGAAGATGGCGAATACGCCGTCCATCACGATCACGAAGAAGATCCCCTTCACCACCGAGGATGTCGTGTGCTGGCCGAGCGACTCGGCGCTGCCCTGGACGGACAGCCCCTCGACGCAGGCGACGATGCCGATCACCGCGGCCATCACCGGCGCCTTGATGATGCCGACGATGAAGTGGTCGATCGATATGGCGTCGCGCAGCCGCAGCAGGAAGGCTTCGGGCTCGACACCGCCATAGAGCCACGCTACCAGCCCACCGCCGTAAAGCGCCGCCATCGCGCCCAGAAACGCCAGGATCGGCAGCGCCAGCACCAGCGCCAGCATCCGCGGCAGGATCAAAACCTCGATCGGGTCGAAGCCCATGGTGCGCAGCGCGTCGATCTCCTCGCGCATCTTCATCGAGCCGAGTTCGGCGGTGTAGGCCGAGCCCGAGCGCCCCGCCACCATGATCGCCACCAGCAGCACGCCGATCTCGCGCAACACCAGCACGCCCAGCATGTCGACCACAAAGATATCGGCGCCGAACTTGCGGAAGTGGAAAATGCCCTGCTGCGAGATGATGCAGCCGATCAGGAACGTGATCAGCACCACGATCGGCACCGCGCGCCAGCACACCTGCTCCAAATGATGGATGGTCGAGGTCAGGCGGAAGCCGCGGGGGCGGATGAGGACATGGCCCGCTGCGGCGAGCACCGCGCCCAGCATGTCGATCAACCCGATCAAGGTGCCGCCGACGCCGGCCACGCTGCGGCCGATCTGTTCCAGCATGCCCGTGATCGTCACCCTATCGGTTTCGACGATCAACTCGGCCTTCACCCGGCGCACCTCGTCGACCAGGCTCGAATAATTGGCCGAGAGCCCGGCGATCTGGGTCTCGACACCGCCCTTGGTCAGGCTTCGCCGCAGCCGTTCGATCAGCCACGCGCCGAACGTGTCGAGCTTCGACACCTGGGAGACGTCGATGAAGATGTCGGGCCTTGTGCCGCCGAGCTTCTCGGCCTCAGTGACCATTCGTTCCAGCACCGGCGCAAAGCGGGCCGTCCACGCGCCGGTTGCGCACAGCGCCAGCCCGTTGCCCCTGGCTATCCGCTCCAACGTCGGGTCGCCGCTCACGATGCCACCTCTTAAGGCCGGTACGCTGCCGATGCAAAACGCTTGGGTTCCGCACGCCGTATTGCCTTGTCGAATCTGCCCCTAACCAGCCATAGTTGGTAGCGGCGGGCAAGCTTGCGGTTCAGAAAATTGCAGATTTTAAAATGACTTCCAGCCCATCTCGAAAGCTTGCCGTCAGCATCGAGCGTTGGCCGATTGCAGGCGCTTTCACCATCAGCCGGGGCGCCAAAACCGAGGCCGTCACGGTTGTCGCCACCGTCAGCCATGACGGCGAGAGTGGCCGCGGCGAATGCGTACCCTACCCCCGTTACGGCGAGACCCCGGAAGCAACACTTGAAGCCCTTAACGCGATGCAGGAACTGCTCGCGAAGGGACTGGACCGAACGGCCGTGCAGGCGGCGATGCCCGCAGGCGCCGCCCGGAACGCGCTGGATTGCGCGCTGTTGGACCTCGAGGCCAAGAACTCTGGCCAACGGGTCTGGACCCTGCTCGGCCGCCCGGCGCCGCGCCCCTGCACCACCGCTTTCACGATCTCGCTGGCGACGCCGGAAGCGATGGCGGCAGCTACCGCGAAGGCCGCGCACCGGCCGCTGCTGAAGATCAAGCTCGGCGGCGACGGCGATGACGCGCGGATATCAGCGGTACGCACGGCGGCCCCGGAATCCGAACTGATCGTGGATGCCAACGAAGCCTGGACGCCGGACAATCTCGAATACAACCTGGCCGCCTGCGCCAACGCCGGCGTAACGCTGGTCGAGCAGCCGCTGCCGGCCGGGCGGGATGAGGCACTGGCGCACATCAAGCGCCCGATCGCGGTCTGCGCCGACGAAAGCGTGCATGATCGCGCCTCTCTCGAAGGCCTTCGCGCGCGCTACGACGCCGTCAACATCAAGCTCGACAAGACCGGCGGGCTGACGGAGGCGCTCGCAATGGCCGATGCCGCGCAGGCGCTCGGCTTTGAAATCATGATCGGCTGCATGGTCGCGACTTCGCTGGCGATGGCGCCGGCCATGCTGCTCGCACAGCAGGCCAGATTCGTCGATCTCGACGGTCCGCTGTTACTGGCGCGCGACCGCGATGGCGGGCTGCGCTACGACGGCAGTCTGGTCTATCCGCCGGAAGCGGCCTTGTGGGGCTGATGCGAGAGCCGGTCCCGCGCCAGCCAGACGACCAGCCCGCCCAGGGCGGCCATGACAGCCATGACGTAATAGATGCCCTGGCCCCAGGTCTCGTAGATCGTGCCCGACGCGATCGACGCAAGGCCGGCGACGATGCCGCCGCAGGCGGTCAGATAACCTTGCGCGCGGGCCATCACGTGGCCGGGCACGTGATGCAGCATCAACCCCATGATTCCGACCTGCGTCAGCCCGAAGCTCAGCGCATGCGCGAGCTGGACGATCGCGAGTATAGCCAGCGGCGGATCCTGCGCCGTTATCGCCCAGCGCGCGGCTGCGCTCAGTGCCGCGATCACCACCAGCATCGACGGCTGCAGGGTGAATCGCGGTGACAGTGCGAACAGCACGATCTCGGCAATCACGCCCAGGACCCACAGAACTGCGATCGTCAGTCCGTCGTATCCCGCTTGTTGCCAGGCAATCGACGCGAAAATGTAATAGGCGGCATGGCTGCCCTGGATCAGCGCCGACGCCACGATGATTGCGAGAAAGCCGCCGTCGCGCAGCAAGGCGCCCGCGCGGCCGGTGCCCGGGCGGGCCGTCCTGGTGTCGTCCAGCGGCTGCAGCGCGAGGCTGGCCAGCGCCCCGATCGCAGCCGAGCCGGCGATGATCCAGATCAGATTTCGGGCAGCGATGAGGTCGAGCAGCACCCCGCAGACCAGCGCGCCGAGGACGAAGGCGGCCGAGCCCCACAGCCGCAACGGTCCATAGTTGAGGCCATAGCGCTTCACGCCCCGCAGCGCGTAGGCATCCGTCAGCGGCACCATGGGCGTCCACAGGCAGCAGGTCAGCGCGTAGATCAGGAACACCAGCACCGGCAGATGCTGGGTGCCCAGGATGAAAAAGCCCAGGGCGGTGGCAAAGGCGGTCACAATGATGCCGCCGCGCAAGGCCTGGCGCCGTTCCGCAAAGCCCGTCACCAGCGGCAGCACCGAAAACCGGGTCACCGGGGGCACGGCCGTGATCAGCCCTATCCAGAACGCATCGATCCCGACCGCCTTCAACCATACCGTGAAAAACGGCAGATGGGCGCCGGTCATGCCGAACAGCGTGCCGTAAAACAGCGCCACCCGCGTCGCGAATCGTTTCGATGCGGCTTGAGAAGCGATGGGGATTTGTGATTCGCTCTGCATCAATTCAATTGCGATTCGGGCAATATCGTGTTGTTTCGTTATCGCAATGCGCGCTGATTTGCGCGAAGAGTTTGACATGGCCGACGAAGCATTCGCCCTTTCGCCGATCTCAGCACGCGCCGCGCTGCCGGGCGAGGAAGACTATGCGGCGATCGCCGAAGCCTTCATGGAGACTTCGCGGGGCCGCTGGTTCCTGACCGAATACGCCAAGCGCAATCGCAATGCCGACACCCGCATGGTGCTGGATGCGGTGGCGCGGATCGAGCAAAGCCTCATCGCCCAGCGGGAAGAGACCCTTGAGCGGGAGGCAAGCCTCCACCGGGAGGAAGGCCTTTCGGCGCAGCAGGCCGCGGAGGCCGTTGCCGCGGCGGCCGCGGCGCAGGAGCGCCTGACCGAGGCGCTCGCCGCCATCCGCAGTTCGGTCGAGGCTGCCGAGGAATCGGCGGTGGAAGCGCTCGACAGCCTCGCGCTGGAGCAGCGGCTGGCGCCGGTCCGCAAGGGTGCGCGGGTGCTGCGGGAAATCGCCTGGCGGTTGCGGGAAATCGGCAATGACGGGCGGATTTGCGACCTGATCGATTCGCAGGTCACCGTCATCGAAAGAAGCACCGACCAGTTCTCCTCCGAAGAGGCGAGAGCGGCGCTACGTGCGGCCTTTGCCGACCTGCAGGGCCGGCTTGTGGAATTCGGCGACGACGACCGCTCGTTAGCGCCGGCTGCCGAGACCGAAGCGGCTGCGCCCTTCCCGGCCGCGCCGGGAATGCCCTCGGCGGAGACAGCCGAAGCAGCTTTGGCACAGCAAGCTGCCGAGACACCGTCCGCTTCGCTGGCCACGCCCGCCGAGGCCGCGCTTGCGGCCGCGGAAGCCGTGCTGACGCAAACGGAGCCGCCGTCGGCCGCCGAGGTCCAGCAAGCCGCTGTCCAGGAAACTGCTCTCCAGAACGCCAACGCCCAGGACGACGACGCCCAGGACGAGGCGGTTCTCGACATGATCGCGATGGAGATGGGCGCGCCGGATCCGATCAACGACGACGAGATCGCCGAAGCGGTAGCCGAGCAAGTCCGTCTAGCGGAGCCTGCACCGATTGCCCCCGAGATCGTTGCAAAAGCGCCCGAGCCAGTCGCCGCGCCGGCGCCGCCGCCGGTTCAACAGGTGGTTCAACCGCCACCGCCGCCGGCGCCCGCGGTGGAAATGTCGCTCGGCTCGAGCCTCATCGCGAGCGGCATGCTGCGAAAGCCGGTCACGGCGGCCAACGACCCGCTGGCGCCGATCCGGCGCATGAGCCAGGCCGAGAAGATCGCGTTCTTTTCGTAAAAGGCCTCCGTCGCTGCTGGAAGCTCTCCCGGCTTCCATAACGCGCCTGCGGCATTTGTTGCATCTGCGAATAGTTCGCTTTCCGGTTGCTTCACGCTTCCGCCGACGTCAAGCTGGCGCGATTGTCTTCCCAGCGGAGATGGCCGTGAAAACCAGGATCATCGTCAATCCGATGGCGAACAAGGGCCGTTGCGGCAGGCGCTGGCCGCAGATTCGCGCCGAACTCGAAAAGCATCTCGGCCCGATCGATGACGACGACATTGCGCTGACCCGCGCGCGCAATCACGCGACGAAGCTGGCGCAGGAAGCCGTCGATGCCGGTTACCAGCGCCTGATCTCCGTCGGCGGCGACGGAACCTTCAGCGAGATGATGAATGGCGTGATCTCGGACGATCGGCCGATCGCGCCCGACCTCGTGCTGGCGCAACTGCCGGGCGGCACGTCGAACGAGCTCTCCCGCTCCTTCGGCCAGCTCGCGCTCGGCGAGGCCAGCAAGGCCATTGCCATGGGCCACACGCGCGACATCGACGTATTCCGCGCCGACGCCAGGGGCTATGCGGGCGACCAGGTGACGCGTTACGGCTTCGTGCTCGCCATCGTCGGTGCCGCCGCCACGATTTCCTGGCGCGCGCAGCGCGTGCCGCTCCTGAAGCGGCTCGGCCCGATCAGCTACGTCCTGATGACGGCGTTCACGTCGCTGACCTACAGCCCACGTGACTACCGCATCAGGATCGACGATGAGGCCGAACAGAACCTGCCGATGTGGTCGCTGATGCTGTGCAGTTTCGATGGCGCGGGCGAAGGCCTGATGCTCGCGCCGGGCGCCGACCCCGGCGACCGCAAGCTCGACCTGATCATCGTCGGCGAGATGGGTCGCTGGGAAAGCCTGACCAAGATCGTTCCCAATCTCGGCGACGGCAGTTATCTCGCGCATCCAAAAGTCTCACGCCGCCACGCCACGCGGATCACCATCGACAGCGATCGCATGGTCCGCGCCGATGTCGACGGCGAAAGCATCGGACAATTGCCGATGTCAGTCACGGTGCTGCCGTTCCATCTCAAGGTGGCGGCCAATCGGCCATAGCGCATATTCCGGCACCAATGGCCGCGTTTTGGCAAAGTTGGCACCAGATCGCCCGACGTCCTCAAACAGAAAGAAAGAGCGAGATAACGATTCGACGAAAAGCCATCTCGCTCCAGTGGGCAGGGAGGAGCTACGCGCTTCGGGTGGTAGGCTGCCACGCGTAAGCCAACCACCCGATTCCATGGGATATCAGATCGATGCCGAGCAGGAATCCGAGGACCCACAAGCCGGTCATCGGAAATCCAGTCAGAATGACGAGGCCGGCCACTACGCCGAACACGCCGGACAGCAGCATGATCCAGCCCGCCTCTCGCCAGTGGCTGATGCCGAGCAGGATGCGAACAAAACCCGAAATCAGCAGTACCAGGCCGAGGACGTAGGTGAGAATCAGGGCGCTGGCGACCGGCTGGCCCACCAGTACGATGCCGAATGCGATGTACAGGATGCCGAGAAGCACCTGCCAGACGAAGCCTCCCCACCCCTTGGTCCAGAACGCGTGGACGATCTCGAAGGCACCGGCGATGATGGAGACCCAGCCGATGAAGATGGTGCTGATAAGGGTGACGAGCGCGATGTCGCCAAGCACCAGAAATCCCGCCACGACCATCACGAGCCCAAGCAGAACGCAGACCCAGAACGGCGGCGCAGTCAAACTGGTGGCGCCGACCGGCGAGCTGTTGTCATAGGTCGTCATATCATTCTCCTCGCTTCAGGTATCACCGACCTCGAGTTCCGTTACCTCCATCGCCAACCGCACCGGCGACGGCCGCGATGCCACCAGCAGACCCAACGGCGACGTCGACGGCGATGCCAGTGATGAGGGGGGCGCGCCGGCCGCGTGGGCGGCCGTCCAGGCGGTCGTCCCGGTGGCCGTCCGGCCGGTGATCCGGGCGGCCGCGTGCCAGGGCCTTGAGCCTCGAGCTTGAAATCTCCGGCGTTCTTTCCAGGATCCTTCTGTATCGCGAGCGGCGCCGCCTCGGCCATGCCTGATGGCAGGCTTGTGGCCAGGCCGATGGTCACGGCACCGCACACCAGAGTCCGCAGCGCAGTGCGACGGTCGATTGCATCCATTGTGTTCTCCTTCTTGGGACGCCCCTTTCCTCGCATGCTCGTGCTGATCAGCCGGACCTCAATCGGTTGCCGGGCGCATCACTTGGGATCTCGTCGGGCAGATAGTTCGGAAGCCGGCCCGCCGGGATGATCGCCAACAGCGCAAGGCCCGCCATGATCAAGAGCCCGATCTTCAGGGCACGCAGCCGCGCTTCCGTATTCACGCGCACGGCTTCCTCGACCTGCTGCGGGGTTGCGGTCGTGCCTTCCATCACGCTGCGCAGCCGGTCGTTGCTGACGAAGGTGATGTTGTCGAGATCGACCTGGCTCTGGACTTCCTTCGGAAGCACGGGGTTTGCCGCGATGCTGGTCAGCGCGATCGTGCTCAACAGGCCGACGAGAAGCGCACCCGCCAGCGCCGTTCCGACCGCCGCGGCGAGATTTTGCGTGGTACCCCGCAGCGAGCCGACGTCACCCGCCAGTTCCTTGGGCGAGGCGGTGACCAGCACGTTGAACAAGAGCGTCACCAACGAACCCTGGCCGATGCCGAACAGGACCAGACCTAACAGCACCGGAACCTCGCTCCAGTCGTTGCGCACGACAACGGCGAGCCACACGAGGCCTATGGTGCACAGCATGAAGCCGTAGCGCCCGATCTGCCGCGGCGTCAGCCGGTCATAGACGTTGACGATCAGCATCGCCGTGAAGAACACCGTCAAATTGAACGGCATCATCGCAATGGCGGTCGCCAGCGGCGACCGGCCCTGGACGATCTGGATATACAGCGGCACCGAGAAATTCAGCGCCGCCTCCAACGCGACCACGGCAAACAACGCGTAAACGGCGCAACGCTCTTCCGGCGAGTCGATCACCTCGAGCGCCAGTAGCGGTGTCTTCCCCGTCGCCTGCCGCCGGTGCGTCCACATCAGGAACGCCTGCCCGAGCACGACGCCGAGAACGATCATGACCGGCGCCGGCGAAAGGCCAAGCAGATCGAACGGTGCATTGGCGTTCGCCAGCGCAAGCCCCCAGCCGTTCAGGTTATTGAAACCGAAACTGATGAGAATGATCGCCGATGCCGCCAGAACGACGCCAAAGATGTCGATCTGCACATCCGGGCGGCCGTAGTCGCGTTTGAGACGGAAGCTCAACAAGAAGACAATGGCGGAAACGGCGATCAGAATTCCGAACGCCGGGCGCCAGCCGATATAGGTGCCGAGCACGCCGCCAATGATGAACGCCAGCACGCCGGCCGCCGCCCGCGCCGAGCCCAGCGCGCCCACCGCCGTCGCCTGCTGCCGCCCCGTGTAATTCTCGGCGATCAGCGCCACCAGCGACGGCACGATCACGGCGCCCGCCGCGCCGCAAAGCGCCTGTGCCGTGATCATCAAGGTCGCCGTGGGGCTGAAGGTCATCAATATCTGCGACGCGCAGAACAGGACCACGGCGAAGCGGAACACCTGCAGCGCGCCGAACCGTTGCGCGAGCTTGGCGCCCAACATAACAAAGCCGGCCACCAGCATCGAATAGGCCACGATGCCGGTCGCAACCGTCGTCGGCGGCACCGCAAAACTCTTCACCATCCCGCCGAGTGCGACCGGGAGCGAGGCGACATTGAAGGACATGATCATCTGGCCGAGCGCGATCGCGATCATCGGCACCCACGACTCCCGCGCTTGCTCCCGGATTGCTCCGATCGGTATCGAGTGCGTCGCCATGGCGTCCTCCCGAGTTGCCCGGTTTTTGGATCGACCGAGCCATCGACTCGACCAAGCCGCTCTTTGCATCTGCGTCAGTTTTCCGGCTGCGATACGAACAGATCCATTCCCAGCCGCTGCGACAGGAATTTAGCCGCCAGTTGTCCCTTCACGCTGTTGCCGGCCGCATCGAGCGGCGGCGCGAAAGTTCCGAAGCCGCCTTTGCCCGGAGAAACCGCGACGATGCCGCCGCCGATCCCGCTCTTGCCCGGCAGACCGATGTCGTAAAGCCAGTCGCCAGAAGTCTCGTACAAGCCGGCCGTAATCATCACCGTAAGCGCATAGTGACAGACGGCCGCGTCGACCACGCGTTGTTTGGTGACGGGGTTGACGCCACCATCCGCCAGTGTCGCCCCCATCACCGCCAGATCGCGGGCGCTCACATTCAGCGAGCACTGCCGGGTGTAGAGATCGGTTGCCTGCCTGGCGTCGCAATAGATGCGGTCGTAGCTCTGCAGCAGCCGGGCGATACTGCGGTTGCGATAGTTCGTTTGCGACGCCGAGGCGTACACCTCCTCATTGAGCGTGAGCTTGCGCCCCGCAAACCGCGACAGCCCGTCGTGGATGAATTGCCATTGACCTTCCGCCGTCAGGCCCGGCACGAGGCTCGTCGTCGCGATCGCGCCCGCATTCACCATCGGATTGGTCCGGCCGCCGCCCTGCTCGATGGCGGCGAGCGAGTTGAACGGCAAGCCGGTGGCGTTCGCCCCAAGTCTTGTGCGCGCTTCCTCCGGACCGATCGTCTCGCACACCAGCGCGAACACGAACGGCTTCGACACGCTCATGATCGAGAATTTATGTTCGGTGTCGCCGGCCTCGTAGACGCGCCCGCTGGTGCCTACGACGCAAACCCCGAACAGCTCTCGCGGCACCCTGGCGAGCGCCGGATAGACTTGTGAATTATGCCCGTCGCCGTTCGACTTGAAACGCCGATACGCGTCAGACACCAGCCTCTGCACCATGTCAGGCTCAGGCAGATGCCCCGTCGAAATATATGGCCGTTCTGCTTGTTCCGAGATCGAAGGCAAGTCCATCGGACTCCTCCACCCGGGCTTGAACAATCCTGCTCGCGGACTGTCGAGCCGTTCGGCAACACGAGTTACATGCTGAGAAGCGATCTCCGTCGACCGCTTCAGCTTCTTGTGACTTGCAGCGAGCATAAGGTTCGAAGGTGCATCGAGTCAATCACACAACCTTAAAGTAGGTTTGCGGTGGGTGTGCTCCGCTACAAAATTTTGTGACAAATCACGTTGCGCTCACGCTGCATCGACAAACCTCGGCGAATTAGAAACCAATTTGACCGAGAGCCGTCACGGTTTGATGAGAGCGGAACGATCAGCGAACCGTGATCCGTTCGCTCGCAGGTTGTGATACCGTTGCAGTTGTGCCGCATGGCTGCCAAGCGATCCAAGCGACTCGCCGCCATTAAGTCGACGCCCCTCGCCGGATCGTCCTCACCGCTAGCGGATTTTCCGGCAGCGGCGTTGCGCTGCGCGGGTGAAGGAGCTTGACCCGTCAAAAGCGCCCTGGGCGGCCAACAGCATGTCCATCATATCGAGTTGGAGGATACGGAGATGTCAGATCTAGTCGCGATCATCTATCCATCCGAGGCAAAGGCCGAAGAAGTGCGGCAGCGTCTGTTCAAGCTGCAGAAGGAATATCTGATCACGATCAGCGATGCAGTGATTGCAGTGAAGACGGAGGCTGGCCCGGTCAAGCTGAACCAGCTCGTCAATACGACGGCGGTGGGCGCCGTATCGGGCAGCTTCTGGGGGCTCCTGATCGGCGTCATCTTCCTCAATCCCATCCTTGGTGTTGCGCTCGGCGCGGCTTCCGGAGCGCTCGGTGGCGCCCTGTCGGACTACGGCATCGACGACGCCTTCATGAAGGAACTGTCGGCAAGCATGCAGCCGGGCAACGCCGCGCTGTTCGTGCTCATCAAGAACATTACGGCGGACAAGGTGCTGCGGGAGATTCAGGACGCGGGCGGCACCGTGCTCAAGACATCCCTTGACGATACCAAGGAACAGCAACTTCGCGACGCACTGGCGAAAGCCAGCACCGAGCCGGCCACGCCCAAAACAAACGCCGCTTGAGCGGAGCAACCGAACTCCGCCGGCCCCCGGGACCGCATGCTGATCGATCCGCGCCACGGCGATATCGAGGACGATGCCGCCAGTCCCGGGCAGCGGTCCCTGCTTGCAATCGCCGGGAGCCTGCTGGTCGAAATCAGTTTGCCCAAACTGCTGTTTGCCTGGACGGTGTTGCTGTTGTTGCCGGCAGTGCTTCTGGGTCTGGCTCCGTTGCTGGTCTCCGCCTGGTTTTCAACCTTGTCGGAACAGCTTGCCACACTGACCGAGATCGGCACGGCCCTCGCCTTGCTTGCGATCGTCGCGGTGGGATGGATCGGATGGCGACCGCTGTTGCGGATCGCCGAGGTCAATTTCTGGTCGCTCAACGCGCTCGCCGTGCAGCCTGGCTACGCGTTCACCCGCGAAGCGCTGCGCCACCTGACGGAGCGGATATGGGGCAGGAAGCTGACCATCGCCGGCCGGGCGAGGTTACGCAGCGCCAATTCGGTTGCGGCCGGTATCATGCTGTCCGCATGCGCCGTGGTGATTGCGATGCTGGCCTGGCCCGCCTCGCGTTGGACGGGCGCCTGGAACGACCTGGTCTTGCTGCATCGCCTCGCCGTGCCGACGCTGGCAAATGCCGTCGTGCTGCTGTCGATATATTTGGCGGTCGCATCGCTGGCTTGGGGATTAGCGGATGCCAGCATGCCGCAACCGGTCGATCTCGCCGCCTTCGACACCGCCTCCTCCGGCGGCCGTAGCTGGCGCGTGGCGCATCTGTCGGACCTTCACGTGATCGGCGAACAATATGGCTTTCGCATCGAAAGCGGACGGTCGGGACCGCGCGGCAATGGCCGGCTCGATCAGGTCCTGGCGCATCTCGCCGCCATTCATGCGATCGATCCACTCGATCACGTTCTCATCACCGGCGATATGACCGACGCCGGCCGCGCCGGCGAATGGGCCACATTCCTCGACGCAATAGCGCATCATCCGGAACTTGCCGCGTGCACGGTCATGTTACCGGGAAATCACGACGTCAACATCGTCGACCGCGCCAATCCGGCCCGGCTCGATCTGCCGTTCAGCCCGGGCAAGCGGTTACGGCAAATCCGCACCCTGTCGGCGATGGCCGCCGTGCAAGGCCATCGCGTGCGCGTGGTCGATGCCTTGGGAACGCCGACCGTAACGCTGAACGAGGCGCTGGCGCCGCACCGCGATGCGATCGTGGCGCTTGCGGAGTATGGCGGCCTGCGCCGTGCAGCGGCGCTGCGTGGCTTGTTCGACGACCAGTTTCCGATGATCCTGCCGCCAGAGGCGGAAGACGGCCTCGGAATAGCCATCCTGAACTCCAATGCAGAGACCCATTTTTCCTTTACCAACGCGCTCGGGCTGGTATCCGTCGAACAGACCCATCGTTTCGAGGCGGCGATCCGCCATTATCCGGCAGCACGCTGGATCGTCGCATTGCACCACCATGTGGTGGAGTATCCCATGCCGGTGAAGGCATTCTCAGAACGCATCGGTACGGCACTGATCAACGGCAGCTGGTTCGTGCGCAGGCTGGAAGCGTTGGCCGGTCGCGCCGTGGTGATGCACGGTCACCGCCATATCGACTGGATCGGCGCATGCGGTTCGTTGAAGATCATCTCCGCGCCCTCGCCGGTGATGAATACGACCGATGATGCGGCCACGCATTTCTATATTCACACGCTGGCGGCTGGGCCAGATGGACAGCTTGGTCTGATGCCGCCGCAGCGGGTGGAGATTGCCGGCGAGAAAAACTCCTAGAGCTTGCCCGGCTTCATCTGATCCGGTCCGCCGAGCAGATCGGCGACCCAGCGGCTTGACGGATGCGCGGCGCAGAAGGTCAGAATGGCCAGCGTGATCGGCACGCCGATGAAGGTCCCGAACAGCCCCCACAGGAACGTCCAGAAGAAGATCGCGAACAGCACGACGACAGGCGAAATCGACAACATGGAGCCGGCCACCCGCGGCTCGATGTAGCTGCCGACCGCGAACTGAATGACGTTCAGGCAGACGAAGACGCCGAGGACCGCCGGCCAGCTCTCGAACTGCGTCATCGCCAGCAAGGTCGGAAACAGCGTTGCGACGAAAGGACCAATGAACGGAATATAATTGAGCACGAAGGCAATCACGCCCCATTCGAATGCGAACGGCAATCCGGCCACCCACGCAAATGCGCCGACCAACAGGCCGGTCACCGCACTCATCTTCGTCCGCACCAGCAGATACTTTCGGAATTTCGCCGCTGTCGCCGTACTGCCGTCGAGCAGCACGCGGGCTGCGGTAGGATTATCCAGCCGCTCGATCTTTTGCCTGATGTTCTCGACTTCGAGAAGTCCGAGCATCACGTAAACCAGCGCGATCACCCAGAAGCTGAGCGTGGTATTGACGCGCCCGGTGACATACTGCGTCGCGCGCAGCAGCCAGCCTACGTTGAAATGTTCGGCCCACAATCCGGCGACCGAGACGCCGTGGCCGTCCAGCCAGGTTACCATCGCTGAATAGAAGGCCTGATAGCGCGGCAACTCCGCGACCAGCGATCGTCCGACGCGACCAAATCCCCAGGCCGCGAGGGAGGCAAAGCCGAGACAGATCGCCACCGTGACGACGACGGTGATCGCCAGCGCGACAAGCTTCGGCATCCACGACTGCAGCCGTTTCTGAATCGGCCACACGATGGCGATGACAAAAACGGCCGCCGCAAGCGGCGCGAATACCCTGCTCGCCTGCGCCAACGCCGCGGCGACCAGCACCACCGCGATGATTCCGATTGCGGTCTTCAGCCCGAAGCTTACCCCATTTTGGGTTCCTTCGACCTTCCAGCAACCCGAGATTGTCAGCTACCTCACGCCACGGCAAGAGCGGGACACGGCGCGCCGCAAGCGTGACCGGCGTCACGTACCGCCATGCGGATGCGGCTTAGCGTTCCCACAGCAAATCTCGCCGCGAGATTCATTTGAGGAACGCTGCCATGTCCCGTTTTAAGTCAACGCTATTGCGCGCCGGTCTTCTGGCAAGCCTGTTGAACTTCAGCACCGGCGCAACTCTCGCCGAAGCCCCCAATGCCGATATCCGCAACGGCATGCAATCGCCGCCTCCCGCCGACCAGCGCATTGCGCTGGTGATCGGCAATTCGAATTACCAGACCGCGCCAAAGCTCGCCAATCCCGGCAACGACGCGCAATCGATGGCGCAGCTTTTGAACTCGGCGGGCTTCGAGGTCACCCAGGCGACCGACCTGACACGCCGCGACATGGTCAAGGTCGTGCAGGATTTCTCCGCCAGGGTCGCCGAGCGCGGCCCCGGTACCGTCGCCATGATCTACTATGCCGGTCACGGCGTGCAGGTGGCGGGCGAGAACTATTTGCTCCCGGTCGATGCGAAGATCGCTGCGCCGTCCGATCTCGACGGCAACTCGGTCCGGCTCGTCGACGTGATGGGCACGCTGGAATCGATCCCGAGCCGGATGCGCATCGTCGTGCTCGACGCCTGCCGCAACAATCCGTTCCCGGAGGTCAATGACACCGGTCGGGGTCTCGCCATCGTCGATGCCCCCAAAGGTTCGATCGTCGGCTACTCGACCGCGCCGGGCATGGAAGCGCAGGACGGCGACGGCAACCACAGTCCGTATACGTCGGCCTTCCTGAATGTCGCGCGCGAACCGAACCTGCCGATCGAACAATTGTTCAAGCGCGTGCGGCTCCAGGTGAACAACACGACCGACGGCCGGCAGACGCCCTGGGAAAGCTCGTCGCTGACCTCCGACTTCTACTTCTTCGGTGATACGGCGGTCGCCGCAGTCCGTGCACCGGATCGCAGCCCGATCGTCCAGACCGCGTCGAACCTGCCGTCACGCTCGGTGCGCCAGGCTTATGACTATGTGCTGTCCGAAGGCTCGCCCGAGCATTATGAGGAATTCATCCGGCTCTACCCGCATGACCCGCTGTGCGACCGCATCCGCGTGTTGCTCGGTAACCTGCAGGTGGCAAAGGCGTGGCACAAGGCGGTGCTTGCGAACTCGCCCTTCGCCTACAAGACGTTCCACGACAATTATTCCAACAGTCAGTACGCCAAGTCTGCATTGAAGCTGCAGGGTGCGCCGAAGGCGGTGCATCTGATGCAGTTCACGCATCTGGCGAAGCAGTCGCCGTCGTTCAAGCCGGGGAACTTCGGCCACACACCGACGCTGGGCATCTCCAAGGGTAACCTTGGCGCTCAGGCTCATATGCCCTCGCAGTCGAAGATCGTTACGCTGCCCGCCAAGGGCGGGATCAACCCGGCCAACGTCGGCAACAACAACGGCAATCCAGGCAAGGTCACCACCCTGCCCGGCAAGATCAACCGCACGCCCGTCAATGTCGGCAACAACGGCAAGGTGACGACACTGCCCGGCAAGATCAACGCCAATCCCGTCAACGCCAGCAAGGGCACGACCTTCCCCGGCAAGATCAACAACCGGGTCACCACCAGACCCATGGTCACGACCAGACCTATGGTCACCACCGCGCCGCGTCGTTTCAACAGTGGTATGGGCGGCGGAGGTTTCAGCAATCGCTTCGCCGCAGGCCCGTCCCGCAGTTCGTTCGGTGGCAGCGGCTCGTTCGGCGGACGCGGCGGCTTCAGGCGCTGACTCTAACCAAAGAGCTTAACCAAAGAGCTTCGTACAATTCGAATCCGGGCAGAGCACACGCTCTGCCCGGTTCCGTTTGAGACGGGTTGATTCAGGCGACCAGCTTGGCAAACAGGTCCGCGTCGACATTGCCGCCGGAGAGCACGATGACGACGTTCTTGCCCCTGGCGTCGATACGGCCGGCCAACAGTGCAGCGAGACCGACGGCGCCGCCGGGCTCGACCACCAGCTTCAATTCCCGATAGGCATAGGCGACCGCCGCGCCGAC
This sequence comes from Bradyrhizobium sp. AZCC 1610, assembly GCF_036924515.1. NCBI lineage: Bacteria > Pseudomonadati > Pseudomonadota > Alphaproteobacteria > Hyphomicrobiales > Nitrobacteraceae > Bradyrhizobium > Bradyrhizobium sp. AZCC 1610. Next base: position 4,432,067 of record NZ_JAZHRR010000001.1, read on the forward strand.
TTCCTCGTCGGAGGCGATCACGCCATTCGCGAGCAGCTTGCTGTTGATCGAGAAGGTGAGTTCGCCCGGCATCGCCGCCATCAACGCATCGCAGATGGTGCGGCCGGCGGCGTGATGGGCCTCGCGATGGCCGGCGCGCAGCGACAAGCCGTGGTCGTCATAGTCCTTGGGCTCGGCGACGATTACCTGCGCTTGCGGAAACCTTGCCTTCACCGCCGTCGCAACGCCGGCGATCAGCCCGCCGCCCGATGCCGGTGCCACCACGATATCGGGGACGAGCCCGAGCGCCGCCATGTCCTCGGCGATCTCGCGTCCCGCGGTGCCCTGGCCGGCGATCACGAAGGGATCGTCGTAGGGGCGCACCAGCGTCGCGCCGCGCTTGGCCGCAATGCCGTTGGCGATGGCTTCGCGGTCTTCCTTGTCGCGGTCATAGAGCACCACCTCGGCGCCATAGCCCTTGGTGCGCTCGCGCTTGGTGAAGGGAGAGTCCGCAGGCATCACGATGGTGGCCTGCATGCTGAGGATCTGCGCCGCCGCCGCCACGCCCTGGGCGTGGTTGCCGGAAGAGAACGCGACCACGCCACCGCTGCGCTTGTCCAGCGGGATCGAGGCCAGCTTGTTGAAGGCGCCGCGGAACTTGAACGACCCGGTCCGCTGCAGCATTTCGGGCTTCAGAAAGACCTTGGTCCCGACGCGTTCATTGAGAACAGGAAACGACAACAGCGGCGTCCGTACCGCAAAAGGCGCGACCACCCTGGCGGCGGCCTCGATATCGGCCGCGCCAATGGGTGGATTTTGGATGGATTCTGGCATCCGCCATTTGTATCGCGCTCGCCGACAGACGGGCAAGACGATTTAGCGTGAATTCAGGCTGCGAAATGCGGGTCTTCTGCCCCAAATTCGGCCACCTCGCCTTCCTGCTCGATCGGGCGCACATTCAGGGCATGTTCGATGAAAACCCGCGTGGAGGCTTGCCAGGTGTGGGCGCCGGCGAATTCGACGCAATCTTCGCGCGAAACCTGCAGCGCATCCAGGCAGGCCGCACGCAGATCCTCATCCAGGACGCCGACCGGCGCCGAGCCGATCACGTCGCGCGGACCGGTGACCGGAAAGGCGGCAACCGGCAGGCCGCTGGCCAGCGCCTCCAGCAGCACCAGGCCAAACGTGTCGGTCCTGCTGGGAAAGACGAAAATATCAGAGGCCGCGTAGATTTCGGCCAGCTCCTCGCCGTGCCTTGCACCCAGGAACACGGCGTTCGGATATTTCCGCTCCAGCGCCGTCAGGGCCGGTCCATCGCCGACGACGAGCTTGGTGCCGGGCAGATCGAGGTCGAGGAAGGCTTCGAGATTCTTTTCAACCGCGAGACGCCCGACGCTGAGATACACCGGCATCGGCAGGCAGAGATCGACGCTCCGCGGATGAAACAGCGAGGTATCGACGCCGCGCGACCACAGCACCACGTTGCGAAAGCCGCGCATGCGCAATTCGGCCGCCAGCGCCGGCGTTGCCGCCATCACCGCCTGGCTCGGCCGGTGGAACCAGCGCAGCACCCGCCATACCCAGGATTCAGGGATCGGCGAGCGCGCCGATACATATTCCGGAAAACGGGTGTGAAAGCTCGTGGTGAACGGCAGGCCACGCTTGCGGCAATAGCGCCGCACGAGCAACCCAATCGGGCCCTCGGTCGCGATATGAATGCTGTCGGGCTTTGCCGCTTCGATCAATTGCGCGATTTTTGCCGGATACGGCAGCGCCAGCCGCAGATCCGGATAGCTCGGCATCGCGAAGGTGCGAAACGATTGCGGCGTCAGGAAACTCACCTCGACGCCGAATCCCTTGGCCGCCTCTGCCATCATGGTCAGCGTCCGAACCACCCCGTTGACCTGGGGATGCCACGCATCGGTCGCGACCAGGATATGCGTCATGCGGCGCGCGCCGCGACGCGGGGAACGGGTGCTGCCCTTCGCTGCGGATCGGTCCAGGTGATGATCTCGAACCGGCCGTCCTCGTGCTCGGCAAGCGCGGTGCAGCTTTCCACCCAGTCGCCGCAATTCATGTAGCGGATGCCGTGCTCGTCGCGAATGGTGGCGTAATGGATATGGCCGCAGATCACGCCGTCGGCGCCGTGCCGCCGCGCTTCGCCGGCCAGGGTCTTTTCGAACGCGCCGATATAGTTCACGGCGTTCTTGACCTTCAGCTTCGCCCATTGCGACAGCGACCAATACGGAACGCCGAACATGCGCCGGAAGAAATTGACGAGGCGATTCATCTGAATGGCGAAGTCATAGGCCTTGTCGCCGAGATGAGCGAGCCAGCGCGCGTTCTGCACCACGAGATCGAAGATGTCGCCGTGGATGATGAGGTAGCGCTTGCCGTCGGCGCCCTCATGAATGGTGTTTTCCACCACATCGATGCCGCCGAAATGCGTGCCGTAATAGTTGCGCAGGAACTCGTCGTGGTTGCCCGGCACGTAGACGACCTTGGCGCCCTTGCGCGCCTTGCGCAGCATCTTCTGCACGAAGTCGTTGTGCGATTGGGGCCAGTACCAGCTCGACTTCAGCGCCCAGCCATCGACGATATCACCGACGAGGTAGATGGTGTCGGCGTCGTGGCTCTTGAGGAAATCCAGCAAACGGTCGGCTTGCGAGCCGCGGGCTCCGAGATGAACGTCGGAGATAAACAAGGTCCGAAAGCGCCGTTCCGGGCTTTCTTCACTCAAGGAGTCACTACCCATACCTGTCCCCTGACAGATTTCTGTGACAGGGCGATGACTTGTTCACGCCGCGATAACCCACGAGAATCAATGCCGCGCCCCGCAACTTGCGGATAGCAGCGCGATGCGACAGGCAGGCGACATTGGAGAGGCAATACGTAGCCCGGATGGAGCGCAGCGCAATCCGGGGCCGGTCACGCGAGCGGATTCGGTCGCCCCGGATTTCGCTTCGCTGCATCCGGGCTACAAGACGCCCCTCGTAGCGACCGCTAGTAAAACTTGTGAAAATGATGGATCGGGCCGTGGCCATGCCCGACGCTGAAGCGATCTGCTGCGGCAATCGCAGCGCTAATCCACGCCTTGGCGTTGCGCACGGCGGTCTCCATGCCCTCGCCCTTCGCGAGCCCCGCGGCAATCGCCGAGGAGAGCGAGCAGCCGGTGCCGTGGGTATTTTTTGTGGCGATGCGCGGCGCGGCGAGTGCGATGACACCAGAGGAATCGATCAGATAGTCGATGCACTCGGCGCCCTCGCCGTGGCCGCCCTTGATCAGCACCGCCTTGCATCCCAGGGCCAGCAATTGCCTGCCTTGCTTCTCAACGGCAGCTTCGTCGGCCGCCACGCCTTCGTCGAGCAGCGCTGCGGCTTCCGGCAAGTTGGGCGTGATCACCGACGCCAACGGAATGAGCCTGGTCCGCAGCGCATCGATGGCTTCAGTCGCGAGCAGCCGGTCGCCCGAGGTTGCGACCATCACCGGATCGAGCACGACCTGCTTCGGCGACCAGCGCGCCAGCCCCGCGACGATAGCGTCGATAACCGGCGGCTGCGCCACCATGCCGATCTTGACCGCGCCTACCGCCAGATCGGAAAACACCGCGTCGATCTGCGCGGTCACGAACTCGGCCGGCACCTGGTGGATGCCGCTGACGCCCTCGGTATTCTGCGCGGTCAGCGCCGTGATCACGGAGGCGCCGTAGACGCCGAGCGCGGCAAACGTCTTCAGGTCCGCCTGGATGCCGGCGCCTCCAGAGGAATCGGAGCCCGCGATGGTCAGCGCGATTGGCGTCGTCATCGCAAGCCTCGCGCAAATCGTGTGTTGAGGACCATGGATTTGTTCTACCGCGCCATGGCATGGGCAGCAAGCTGGCTTGCCATTGTCAGCGGTTTTTGGCCTATTGGGGCCAACATTTTTGGAGACGATAGCGATGGTTCCCTTCTTCGTTCAGTTCAAATGCAAGCTCGGCCAGTCCTATGCCGTCGCCAATGCGCTCGCGGAGGCCGAGATCGCCTCGGAGATCTATTCCACCGCTGGCGATTACGATCTGCTGGTCAAGTTCTACGTCGACAACGACACCGACATCGGCCATTTCGTCAACGAGAAGGTGCAGGTGATTCCGGGCATCCAGGACACCCACACCATCATCACCTTCAAGGCGTTCGGTACGGGCTAGCAACGGCGGCCCCGCCTGCCCGCAATCGCCGTCGACTTCGCCCGGCGCACGGCCACGCCCGCGGCCTCAGGGAGTGCGCGTCCTGTCCGAGACATCAGTCACTTCTGGTCGGTTGAAGGCCTTCATTGAGCAAGCGCTCATCGCGGTGGGCTTGCCGGACACCGATGCGGCAAACGATCGCAGCCCTGATGGCGGCGAGTTAGCGGCGACACGCCGCGAAGGGCGAGTTTCAGAACATTGGCGCCGGCGCGTCCTCAACCTCTATGGTCTTCATCGGATGGATGCTCGGCGTGGCCAATGGACCCATGCGGGCAACCACGTCGTTCGGCACCCCGTAGACCTGTATCACGTGGTCGATTTTGTTGAGACCGTAGGCCTCGCGTTGCACGACGAAGAGCCAGAGCGCATATCCCGCCTGCTCGACGAGACCATCGCGGATTTTTCGATCGGAATTGGCCGTCCGCGGGCATGCGGCAAGTGCCGCTAGCGCGGCCTCAAGCCGCCGTCCAAGCCGTCCGAGCGCCGACGCCCTCTCCTGGGCGATCTCATGTTCGAGAGTTGCGTATCCGGAACGAACCAAATCCAACGCCATATAGGCGCACTCCGAAACGTGCCTGCCAACTACCTCTCATTTTATTGGTCGGCGGCGGTCTGTTCAAGACAAAACGCTGCAGTACGCAAAGCGAAATGGGAGTTGTGCTGGTGACGTGTCGCCGTGTCCGGATCAGAACACGTCGATCGTCGGGAAGCGAGGCTCCCCGGTGATGCAGTCCCAAAGGTAAATTGCAAGACCGACATCGCCAGTCCAAAGCGTATACCGTCCGCGACCAACGGCTACCTGAGCGCCGCGATACTGGACGATGGCCGTCATAGCGAATTGGCGTGCGCGGTCGAGCCACATCGGGTCGTTCGTGCGGCGGTAGAGTTTGAGGAATGCGTAGCCATTCCCGCCCGTGCCGTGGCAAAGGCCCGAGCCCTTGGTAAGTGGTCCGGCGGCCCAGGTGAAGCGACCGGCATCCACAAGAAGTGCGTCCAATTCAGGGGAAGCAAAGGGCGCATCCGCAAATGTCGTCACCATGCCGGGCGCGCCGTGACAATGCTGACAATAGGCAGGCGGCCTCGCGCGCTTGCTTCTCGCGCTCCAATTTGTCCCCATTTCAGATTGCCACGCATTTGCTGCGAGTGTCGCCGGCACAAATCCGGCTACCTGCGCTTGCTGCGTCGGCGTCAACCAGTCCCACCCGTGCAGCAACGGGATGGCGTTGCCAGCGAAGCCGTGAACGGGTCCCAGCCAGCGGTCGTTCTCACCATAGAGATCTTGTGTCCAAAGTTGACCTTGCGGCGTGTCCTCGAGAGCGCCTAACAGCCGGGCCGCCTGCATTTCGAACATCCCGCGCCATCGCGTTTCCCCTGTCATCTCGGCCATGTGGATTGCGGCAATCATGGACCCAGGCATGCCCCACATGAGCTCTCGGATCGGCAGTCCGATATTTGCTTCTGCGCGCCTATGCACAAGATCAGCCAGGCTCGATGTGGGTGCGAGACGCATGGCGAGAAGCGCCGCACCCATGTCGCCCTTGAGCAGCGAGCCATGCTTCCCGTAATCGGTAGGCGAATTGTTTTCGAAGGCGGCGATTGTCCGCTCCAGAAGCCGAGGCAGAACAGGGCGAAAGTCTTCGGCAACGCTGGTCGCACCGATTCGATGCAAGTAGTCTAGCGCCCAAATAACGCCGGCCGCGCCCGTATAGAAACTGGCGTGACCGTCTCCCACGCCGTCGTCGCTTGGATGACCCGGCCAGAACGTCTCGGGATCGAACTGCGCGATAGCATCGGCTGCGATTTCTTCGATCACCGCCCGGGCAGCCAATTCACTCCAGGCATCCTGTGTAAGCGCGCAATGACGACCGGCGACAATCATGCCTGAGGGGGCCTCCTGGGCGCTGCCATCTTCCGACATGTCGAGACCACACGCCAGCGTCACGATGGTGCAGGCTCTTGAGCCGCTCGATGAAGGCAAGCAAAGATGCAGGACGCACCGCCCAAGGTCTTCCTCACCACCATCAGAAGGATGGCTCGTTCAGGGCCGCTTACCCGGAGAGATGGGGCTGGAACCCTCCGTATCGTCCTGCTAGGCTAGGCCGAATAGCTTTGCGGCAACATATGGTTAACGACCGATCTCAATGGCATGCTTTTGCCATCAGAGCATCATCCTACCGCCTTGAAGTTTTTCATTAGCTTAAGCGTCGTCAATCGGGAGCTCCGCGGCGGGGGACCTTCCGAGGGGTGAAACAGTCGCGAGTACCACCAATGGGGACGCTGTACGATCTGCTCGGAGCGCTTCCGAGTGATGACGCCGAGGGATTGCGGGCTGCCTTCCGCAAGGCCGCGAAGGCCACGCATCCCGATATGAACCCTGACAATCCCGATGCTGCGCTGAGGTTCAGGGAGCTGATGCGTGCCTATGACATCCTGACCGATACCGAGCAGCGCGCTACCTACGATCATTTGCTCGCCATAGCGCTGCAGCCTCCGGCGACGCCGGCGACCCACACCTACGAGACCATGCGCAAGGTCGCCTCCAACACGATGGCGGCAACGATCATTTCGGCGGTGCTGGTGGGCGGCTACACCCTGTTCGGACTGTTTTCAAAACCGCCTGGGGCGGCGGAAATGGTGACCGACAGAACCGCCGGCGGCGCACTGGAGGTTGCCGCGCTGCAGCCCGGGGCTCCGGCGCAGGACGAACCGCGCCTCCAGAGCGAGGGAGAGGTTTCAACCGGCGCAGCGGTCACAATGGCCGCCGCAGCGCCCGCAGCGAAGGAAGCCAACGCCGCGCCAATCGGCCGCTTCGAGCCTGTCCCGGGCTTCGTCACGTACAATTTGGGGGTTCAATATTATCCGCGCTTCGCAGCGGCCTATTTCGATCGCGGCGTCGTGATGTACCGGATCGGCGATTCCGATCGCCCGCAAGCTGACATCGCTTCGACCAAGCGCCCCACTGATTTGAAACGAACCAAAACCGCCGCGCCGCCCGTGCCGCGCAAGCCGTTGACGATCGTGCCGACATTGCCGGAAAGGCGTGAGCCGATCACCGCCGCCTTGACTAACTGACGACGCGCGAAGTCACGCTTTCCATCAAGACTTTTGATCGTCCTTTGCCTTCTTCGGCCGTGGTGGTCCCTCGACCGCTGGCAACGACTTCACATATTCCGCGATGGCGGCGCGATCCTCCGGCGGCAACTGCGACGTATTCCTGATCACCCGCGCCATCGATCCACCGGCGGTGTCGCCATCCGGCGTTTGCCCGGTTTCGAGGAAGTAGTCGATGTCTCTCGCGCTCCACTCGGCCAATCTCTTCTGGGTGATGTTGGGCACCCAGCCCTCGCCCTCCGGATTGGGGCCACCTGCGAAGCGTTGCGCCTGGACGATACCTCCGAGGAAGTTGCGCGGGCTGTGGCACTCGGCGCAATGGCCCATACCATTGACGAGATAGGCGCCGCGATTCCACGACGCCGAACGTGAAGCGTCCGCCGTGTAAGGCTTGCCGTCCATGAACAGCCATTTCCAGATGCCGACATTGCGGCGGATGTTGAATGGAAACGGCACGTCGTGGTCGCGTGGCTTGCCGGCCACCGGCGCAAGCGTCTTCAGATAGGCAAAGAGGTCGCGAACGTCATCGACCGTCGCGTGCTGGTAGGACGCGTATGGAAAGGCCGGGAAATAATGCGCGCCGTCGGGCGAAGTCCCCTTGAGCACCGCCGTCACGAAATCCGCCTCGCTCCACCGGCCGATACCGTAAGTGGGATCGGACGAGATGTTGGGAACGTAGAACGTCCCGAACGGCGACGGCATGGCAAGCCCGCCGCCCAGCTTCAGCCGGTCGGGCTGGTTGGGCACAGCATGGCAGGAGGAACAGCCTCCGGCATTGAACGTTGTGACGCCATTGGCAAGGTTCGGCGTGCGGGGCGAAAGCGAGGCCGAGGCAACGACCGCCGGGACTGTCAGCCACCAGAAGGTGCCAGCGCCGGCGACGCCGACAAAAATCAAGCCAAGGAGAATTCGTCGCAGCATTCACCGATCCGTCGTCACGCGTCTCAATTCAATAACCAGTATGGACGCACTTTGCGCCATAGGCTTGCACGAAATTTCGAGGCGTTTGGTGGCGTTTCGGGAATAAATCCGGAAAATCATTGTTTTGAGGCTGACGCTTCCGTTTGACGTCAACCAGGGAGAAACACCATGTCGAACAAGATCATGCTGGTCACGCTTGCGCTCGGGGCAGCGATTGCGTTTGCAGGGCCCGCGTCTGCCGACAAGATGAAGGCGACGCTCGACGGCAAGGCCCAGGTGCCACCCAACACCAGCGCGGCCAAGGGCACCGCCGACATCGACTACGATCCCGCCAGCAAGAAGCTGAGCTGGAAGCTGAGCTATTCCGGCCTGTCCGGCCCTGCCACCGCCGCCCATTTCCACGGGCCCGCCGAAGCCGGCAAGAATGCCGGTGTTGCGGTCGCCATTCCCAATGCGGCGTCGAGCCCGGTCGAAGGCAGCGCGACGTTGACCGATGCGCAGGCCGCGGACCTCGCGGCCGGCAAGTACTACATCAACATTCACACCGCAGCCAATCCGGGCGGCGAAATCCGCGGCCAGGTAACCAAATAAATCAAGTCACCAAGTAAATTTGGTGACGAAGCAGATAAGTTCGAACACGAATAGACAAAAAAAGAAAAGGCTAACACAAAAAGGGCGGACGCTTCGCGGTGTCCGCCCCTTTTTGAGGCCAGAGCATGATCCGGAAAAATGTGTAGCGGTTTTCCCTCGCGACAAACGCGGAACGCGTTTGCGCGGAGATCATGCTCAAAGTTGGAATGCGATCAACCCTTCTTGATCCGGTATGTCTCGTGGCAGCCACCGCACTGCTTGCCGATGACAGGCATTTCCGCCTTTAGCGTGTCGAGATTCTTGATCTTGCCTTTGGCATCGGCGACGACCTTGGCGAAGCTCTTAATTTGGGACTCGAAGCCGGCCTTGTCTTCCCAGATTTTCGGCGAGGGATCGTAATCACCCTCCAGCTTGACACCTTTCATGCTCTCGGGGAACAGCGTTGGAAGGCTCTTGGCGGTGTCTTCGAACTGGGCCAGCGCGGCATTGACGGTCGACTGGTCGTAGGGCTTATCGCCCTTGACCATCGCCGACAACGCGCCGGCGTTCTTGCCATTGTCCTTCATCATGGCCTGGGTCCGCTTGACCTGATCCTGCTGTGCAACGACCGCACCGGCACTGAATGCAAGCACAGCTGCGACGACGACGATCCGCTTCATTGGCTAAATCCCCTTCAATTCGGGTTTGTACCGGCCCCAAAGGTGGTGCGGACCGGTTGTTTGTAAACACCGCATGCGGCGCATCATTCCGCATGCGACAAAATATCAGAGATTATGCCGTTTCTGGGCCTCGCGGATTGCAATCCAGACCCGCTCGGGTGTGGCCGGCATGTCGATGTGATCGATCTTGTACTCGCGCCACAGGCCCTCGATGATCGCATTGACCACCGCGGGACAGGAGCCGATCGCCCCGGCCTCGCCTGCGCCCTTGACGCCGAGTGGATTGGTCGTGCACGGCACGTTGTGCGTTTCGAAATGGAATGACGGGCCGTCGGACGCCCGCGGCACCGCGTAGTCCATGAAGGTGCCGGTGACGAGCTGGCCGTCGGTTGAGCTGTAGACCGCCTGCTCCATCAAGGCCTGACCGATGCCCTGCATCGCACCGCCATGCACCTGGCCGGCGAGCAGCAGCGGATTGAGCGTCACGCCGAAATCGTCGACGATGACGTAGTTGACGATCTTGATGATGCCGGTTGCCGGATCGATCTCGACTTCGGCGAGATGCGTGCCGTTCGGGTAAGTGCCGTCGGCCTGCGCGAAGGTCGCGCTCGCATTCAATTTCGAGGGATCGACGCCCGGGCGCTTTGCGAGGTCCGCGAAGCTGATCGAGCGATCGGTGCCGGCGATGCGCACGACGCCATTGCTGATCTCGAGGTCGCCGGCGCTGGTCTCCAGCGCTTCGGCCGCGATTTCCTTCAGCTTGGCGCCGAGCTCGCGGGTCGCGCGCTCGACGCTGACGCCGCCGGTCGGGATCGACGCCGAGCCGCCGGTGCCGAGACCGGTGGCGATCTTGTCGGTGTCGCCCTGCAGGACGTGGACGCGCTCCGGCGGCACCCCGAACTGCTCGGCGACGAGTTGCGCGTAAGCGGTCTGGTGGCCCTGCCCGCTCGACTGGGTGCCGATCAGGATGTTGATGTCGCCATTGGAATCGAGCGCGACATTGGCGGTCTCCTCGCCCATGGTGCCGCAAACCTCGACATAGCAGGCCATGCCGATGCCGCGCACGAGGCCAGCCTTCTTCGCAGCCTTGGCGCGCTTGGAAAATTCCTTCCAGTTGGCGACTTCCATCGCGCGCTTCATATGCGCGGTGAAGTCGCCGGAATCGTAGACCTTCCCGGTCGCGGTCTTGTAGGGCATCGCCTTCGGCGGGATGAAGTTCTTGCGCCGGATCGCATCGGGCGTCAGCCCAAGTTTTCGCGCGGCCGCATCAACCAGACGCTCGATCACGTAAGCAGCTTCCGGACGCCCGGCGCCGCGATAGGCATCGACCGGCACGGTGTTGGTGAAGACGGTGCGGACGCGGCAGTGGAAGGCCTGGATATCATAGAGCCCGGGCAGCATGCCGGCGCCGCCATGCGGGATATAGGGCCCGAAGGTCGAGAGATAGGCGCCCATGTCGCCCATCAGGTCGACGTCCATCCCTAAGAACTTGCCGTCCTCGGCCAGCGCCATCTTCGCGATCGTGACGTTGTCGCGGCCCTGCGCATCGCCCATGAAGTGATCGGAGCGGTCGGCGGTCCATTTGATGGTCTTGCGCAGCTTGCGCGCGGCCACCGCGATCAACGCGTATTCGCGGTAGGGAAATAGCTTGGTACCGAAGCCGCCGCCGACGTCGGGGCAGATCACCCGCATCTTCTCCATCGGCATCTTCAGCACCATGCCGCACAAGATCTCGCGCAGGCGATGGCTGCCCTGGCTGCCGATCGTCAGCGTCAGATGATCGCGCTTGGCGTCGTATTCGGCAACCGCAGCGCGCGTTTCCATGAAGTTGGTGATGACGCGCGGGTTGACGATCGACACTTCAGCCACCGCATGCGCTTTGGCAAAGGCGGCTTCCGCCGCCTTCTTGTCGCCGACCGGCACGTCGAACAGCACGTTGCCGGGCTTGTCGGGCCAGACCTGCGGCGCGCTCTGCTTGACGGCGTTGACGACGCCGGCCACCGCGGGCAGCGGCGTCCATTTGACGTCGATCGCCTCGATCGCATCGCGGGCCTGGTCGATGGTATCGGCGACCACGAAGGCCACGGCGTCGCCGACATGGCGCACCTCGTCCTTGGCGAGGATCGGGTATGGCGGACCGGTGAAGGGATCGGTTTCCAGGTTGAACAGGCACGGCAGATCGCCGAGATCGCCGACCTCGGCCGCGGTCAGAATCAACGATACGCCCGGCATCCCGCGGGCCTTGGTGACGTTGAGCGTGAATTTCGCGTGCGCATGCGGCGAGCGCAGCATCAGCGCGTGCATCGCAGCCTGTGGCGAATGGTCGTCGGTATAGCGGCCCTTGCCGCGAATGAGCGCGTCGTCTTCCTTGCGAAGAACGCTTTGACCGACGCCGAACTTGATGGGAGCTGCCATCGTATCTCCAATTGTCCTGGAGCACGATGACGCCTTCGAACTGTCATCCGCCCCATCTTTTTGGTTTGAGCATGGCCCTTTCGGAGAAGCGGTAGCCACTTTTCCGGATCATGCTCTAGAAGCGTTCCATATTGCAGCGGTTCGGGCGTCAGCGCAAACCGCTTTCGGCACACCGGTCATGACCTGGTCTTGGCCTGGCGCAACAGACCCGGTGCCCGCTCAGCGGAATTTTTCGCGACTGCACAACAAAAAGCCCCGGACGATGCCGGGGCTTCGAGTTCAGGGAGGAGACTACGTCGAGATCAATACTTCGCGATCACCGGGCCGCCGAAGGTATAGTTCAAGCCGACACGCAGGACGTGGTCGTGGAAGCGCGTGTCCACATCGGCTCTGATCGCGCTGGCCGGCGCGAGCGTGAAGCTACCAGCGCGGAAGCTGTCGAAATCCATATAGAGGTATTCGAGCTTGGCGCTCCAGTTGTTGGTGATTTTGCCTTCGACACCGGCACCGACCGTCCAGCCGAAGCGGATATCGTCGTTCGAGGTAACCGAAGCCACGGCAATGCCGGCCGGCGTTACGCCAGCCATCGTGCCCGTCGTTTTGAACGAACCATAGGCCAGACCGCCCGTGCCGTAGAACAGGACCCTGGGGGTCGCAAGCACGCCGACGCGACCGCGCACAGTGCCGAACCATTCGAGGTGCGTATCGACGGCAAGGCTGGTTCCGGTCACGCCCGGGGGCAGGAACGTCAGGCCGGGAAGGCACGGTCCGCCGATGCCGGTTGCGGCGCAGCTGAACACGCCCCTGCCCTTCTCGTCCGACCACTGCGCGTCGGCTTCCAAACCGAACACCCAGTTGTTGGCTTGCCAGTTGTAGCCGATCTGGCCGCCCGCAATGGCGCCGTCCATGTTGTAGCCGGCGCTGGTGATGGAGCCCGCTGGCGGAGCGATCGGCAATCCAGTGACGGTGTTGAAATACGAAACGTCCGAGTGGCCGCGGCCCCAGCTATAGCCGGCGTTGCCGCCGATATAGAAGCCGCTCCAGTTCCAGACCTCAACCATGGCCGGCGGTGCCTTGGTGTAGCGCGGCGCCATGTCCGCTGCAGATGCCATCGAAGTCGCGGCCATGACAGCCAGTGCCGAAGCTGCGATTGCCTTGAAGGCTGAAGCGCGCATGGAAAACCCTCTTTGAAAAACCGTTAATTGAAACTGGGATCAAGCTAACGCGGAGTCGCCTCTCAATCATGTACGGATCGGCCGCAAATGGCGCTTTTCGGGAACTTGTTGCAAAAATGCCAGAATGCGGCCACAACACGCCCCAATCAAAATTTTTCCTTTATTTACAGTCAATTGCGGCCAGATCTCCGGTCGCGCAGCAGCACGAATAGCCACCCCCTGCCAAACAACAGCAGGATCAGGACCCCGTACACGAAGGCGCCGGCCGCGATCAGCAGCAGCAATGCGGTCTCGTCCCGGAAGGTGCGCATCTGCGCGAAGTAGAAGCTGGCGAATCGTGCGGTGGCCCAAAGCGCGGCGGCGAGCAGGACACCGGCCGCCGCGAACTTGGCGAGCGATGTCATCCAGGCACGGTCGAGTTCGAGGTAGCCTGCCCGCACCGCGAAGAAGAGCACGAGCAAAAGATTGACCCAGGCCCCGATGGCGGTGGCGAGCGCCAGGCCGATTTGCGCCAGCGCGCCCATCAACGCGACCTTCAGCGCCAAGTTGACGGCCACGCCGGTCAACGCCGCCTTGACCGGCGTCGCGGTGTCGTGGCGGGCGTAGAAGGTCGCCACCGCGCTGCGGATGGTCACGAACGGAATCAGCCCGATCGCGTAAGCGGCCAGCGTGGCGCCCGCGGCTGCGGCATCCGCCTTCGAGAACGCACCGCGCGCAAACATCGCGCGCATGATGACATCAGGCACGGTCAGGAAGGCGGCGACGAACGGCACCGAAAACAACAGCGAGAATTCGAAGGCCCGCCGCTGCGCGGCCGATGCTCCGGTGACATCGTTCGCGGTGAGGCGCCGCGACATTTCCGGCAACAGCACGGTGCCGATCGCGATCCCGATCACACCGATCGGCAACTGGTTGAGACGGTCGGCGTAGTACAGCGCCGAAAGCGCGCCCGCCGCCAGAAAGGTCGCGATGATGGTGTCGGCGAACAGCGCGATCTGCGTTCCCATTGAGCCGACGGTCGCGGGGCCCAGCGCCCGAAAGAACGCGCGCACGTCTTCGTCGAATTTGATGGACGCGAATTTCGGCAGGATGCCGGACTTGGCCGCGTCGCCTGCCAGCAGCAGGAATTCAAGGATGCCGGCGAGCAGGACGCCCCATGCGGCGGCGTAGCCCGCACCCGGAAAGAACGCGGCCAGCGCCAGCGTCGCCATCATCGACAGGTTGAGAAAGATCGGCGCGGCGGCAGCGCTTGCGAAGCGATGCATCACGTTGAGCATGCCGCCGTACAGCGTCACCAGCGTGATAAGCAGCAGATACGGAAACGTGATCCGCGTCAGCGAAATCGCCAGTTCGCCGCGCGCCGGATCGTCTTTGAACCCCGGCGCGAGGATAGCGATCACCTCCGGCATGAACATCCAGGCCACGACGAGCAAAACCACCTGGGCGGCAAACAGCAGCGTGAAGATGCGGTCGGCGAACAGCCGCGCCGACGCTTCGCTCTTGCCGTGCAGATGCGCGTAGGCCGGCACGAAGGCCGCGTTGAAGGCGCCCTCGGCGAAGATCGCGCGAAAATGATTGGGCAGCCGCAGCGCCACGAAGAACGCATCCGCGACGGGCCCGGCGCCGAGAATGGCGGCGAGCATGATATCGCGTGCAAATCCGGTTAGCCGCGAGAGCAGCGTGTAACCGCCGACGGTGAAGATGCGTCCGAGCATGCGCCGTTTCTAGCGCAAATTCGCCCAACCGTGAAATCAGGAAGAAAGCGCGCCGCGCACCGCCTCGATCACCCGCGCCTGCGTCGCCTCGTCGAGGTAGGCGTGAATAGGCAGGCTGACGACATCGTCCGAGAGCTTTTCGCTCACCGGCAGCCCGCCATCCGCCACCGGGAAACTCTTGTACGCGGTCTGCTGATGCATCGATTTCGTGTAATAGATCGCGGTCGGAATCCCCTGCGCCTTCAGGTCGGCAACGAAGCGGTCACGGTCCGTGCCTTTAGGCAGGCGGATGGTATAGCACGCCCAGATCGAGCTGCAGCCGCTGGCAAGACGGGGCACGGTCACGACATTTCCGAGCCCCCGCGCATAGCGCTCTGCAACCACGTTGCGCGCCGCGATCTCGTCCTCGAAGATTTTCAGCTTCTCGATCAGAATCGCCGCCTGCATGGTATCGAGCCGCGCGGTGAGGCCGATACGGACATTGTCGTATTTGTCCGAGCCCTGGCCGTGGACGCGGATGCTGCGCAGTATTTCGGCCAGCGCATCGTCGTCGGTGAAGATCGCGCCGCCGTCGCCGAAGCAGCCGAGCGGCTTCGCGGGAAAGAAGCTGGTTGTAGTCGCCAGACCGAAGGTGCCGAGCCGGCGGCCCTTGTAGCTCGCGCCAAAGCTCTGGGCGGCGTCGTTGAGCACGAACAGGCCCTCGGCCTCCGCGATGGCGCCGATCGCGTCGTGGTCGGCGCTTTGCCCGAACAGGTCGACTGGAATCACCGCCCGCGGCTTCAGGCCACGCTGTCGCGCCGTCGCGATGCCGCGCTTGAGCGAGCCGGTGTCGATGTTGAAGGTCACCTCGTCGACGTCGACGAAAACAGGCGTGGCACCGGTCAGCACCACCACCTCGCCGGTCGCGCAAAAGGTGAAGGAGGGACAGAGCACGGCATCGCCGGGGCCGATATTTTTCGCCATCAGCACCATCAGCAGCGCGTCGGTGCCGCTGGCGCAGCTCACCACGTGTTTGGCGCCTGAAAATTTCGCAAGCGCGGCTTCCAACTCCGTGACCTCCGGCCCGTTGATGAACTGGCAGTGATCGAGCACTCGGGCAACGGCATCGTCGATCGATTTGCCGAGCCGGCGGCGTTGCGCGGCGATATCGGTGAAGGGAATGGGTTCTGGGCGCATGTGCTGGTTCATGGAGCCTTGCTCGGTTCTAGAAGAAATTTAGCCGGCGATGCGGCGCGGGCCCTTGCGCGCGGCGGAGGCCGCGGGCTTCGCGGGCTGCTCGAGGCACCGGATCGCGATTTCGAGACTGGCGACGCCCTCGTCGCCGGAAACCGCCGGCACATTGCCGGTGCGGACGGCATCGAGGAATGCGATCAGCTCGGCGCGCAGCGGTTCGTCATGGCCGACCGGCAGATGCCGCATCGAATAGCTGCCGTCGGGCTTGAAGCCGAAGCACTCGGTCACCTGGCGCGTCAGGAGATCGCCCATCACATATTTGCCGCGCGTCGCAACCGTGACGCTGCGCGCCTTGAACGGCGTCAGCCAGTTGGTGTTGATGTGGGCGAGCACGCCCGAGGCGGTGCGGAACTGCAAGAGCGCGATATCTTCGCGCTCGGCGATCGCGCTGGAAAGCTGCGGCTGCACCTCGATGATATCTGACTCGGTGAACCAGCGGATCAGGTCGATATCGTGCACGGCGAGATCGATGACGACGCCGACGTTGGACATGCGCGGCGGGAACGGGCCGACGCGGGTGATGCCGATCGAAAGAATATCTTCGCCCGAGATCGCCTGCTTGATCGCGGCGACCGCCGGATTGAAGCGCTCGACATGGCCGACCATCAGCGTCACGCCGGCACTGCGCGCCGCGTTGACGATGTCCTGCCCCTCTTCCACCGTCGAGGCGACCGGCTTCTCGACCAGGATGTGGATGTTGCGCGTGATGCACGCGAGCGCGATCTCGTGATGGAGATGGGTCGGCGCCGCGATCGTGATCGCATCGACGCCCTCGTCGAACAGTTCGTCGAGATCGGTGAACGCGCGACAGCCTACGAGCGCGGTGGCGCGCGCGCGGTGTTCCGGCAACGGATCGACGATACCGACCAGCGTCACCCCGGGCAGACCGGCCAGCACGCGGGCATGGTTGCTGCCCATCACGCCCGCGCCGACCACGCCGACGCGCAAGCCGCGTGTTGCGTCGGCCTTCGCATCGAATGCGGACCCTTTGGAACTCATGATTTGTCGACCCCAAGCAGATTTTAGGCGGATTCTAAGCAGAATTGCGCCGGTAGTATCCCCAGCGGTTCTCTAGCACGCCATCACAGATGTGGCGAACGCGATCGACGGTTTTCGGACACGTTTTGATTCAAAGAATTACAACCGCCGGCCCGGTAAAACTACTGTCGCTCAACTGCGCTTGTAGTCGTCCTCGATGCGGATGATATCGTCCTCGCCGAAATAGCTGCCGGTCTGGACTTCGATCAGTTCGAGCTGGATCTTGCCGGGATTCTCCAGGCGGTGCACCGCGCCGATCGGGATGTAGATCGATTCGTTCTCGTGCACGGTCTTGACCAGCTCGTTGACGGTGACCTGCGCCGTGCCGCGCACCACGATCCAGTGCTCGGCACGATGGTGGTGCTTCTGCAGCGAGAGCCGCCCGCCCGGCTTGACGATGATGCGCTTGACCTGATGACGGTCGCCATTGTCGACCGACTGATAGGATCCCCAGGGCCTGTGCACCCTGATGTGATCCTCGGTCACCTGCGGCGCGACCGTCTTCAGCTTCGCGACCAGCCGCTTCAGCCCGTTTGCATCCTTTTGCCTGGAGACCAGCACGGCGTCCTGGGTCGCGACCACCACGAGGTCGTCGACGCCTTCGAGCGCGACCAGCGCGCGGTCGGTCGATACGTTGCAATTGCGGGAGTCCTCGAACACCGCGGCGCCGCGCGCCGCGTTGCCCTCGCCATCCTTGCCGGACAATTCCCACACCGCATGCCAGGAGCCGACGTCGGACCAGCCGCACGCGACCGGCACGACCGCGGCGCGCGCTGTCTTTTCCATGACAGCATAATCGATCGAGATCGACTTCGCCGATCCAAACGCGGCCTCGTCGAGCTTGACGAATCCGAGGTCGGTGCCCGCCTTCGCCACCGCATCGCTCACGGCCTGAACGCTTTCCGCATCGACCTTGCGATATTCATCCGTCAGTACGGCGGCACGGAACATGAAGTTGCCGCTGTTCCAGAGATAGCCGGCCTCGACATAACTCGCGGCGGTTGCCGGATCCGGCTTCTCGACGAACTTTGCGACCGCGCGGACCTTGCCGGCAATGACCTCGCCGGGATTGATGTAGCCATATTCGGTGGCGGCGCGCTCGGGCTGCACGCCGAACGTCACGATGTGCCCGGCTTCCGCGGCAGCCAGTCCTTCGCGGCAGGCGGCAAGGAAGGCGGGCGTGTCGCTCACCACGTGATCGGCGGCCAGTGCCAGCACGATCGCATCCTTGTCGCGCGCCTCTGCAAAGGCGGCACCGGCCGCGATGGCGGGCCCGGAATCGCGCCGCATCGGCTCGAGCAGCACGTCGGCCTCGAGCCCGATCTCGGCCAGTTGCTCGAGCACCATGAAGCGATAGGCGTTGTTGGTGATGATGACGGGCCGTTCGAACAGACCAGCATCAGAAACCCGCAACAGCGTGTCCTGGAACGTCGAGCGCGCCCCGAACAGGGACAGGAACTGCTTGGGGTGAACCTCGCGCGAGGCCGGCCACAGCCGCGTGCCCGCGCCGCCGCACATGATCAGGGGGATAATTCGTCGGTTCATCGGCGTCTCAAATCCTGTAGTAGTCACGATACCAGGCGACGAAATCGGCAAGCCCGTCTTCGATCGAGGTCTGCGGCCTGAAGCCGGTGTCGCGCATCAGCCCTTCGACATCGGCGAAGGTCTCGGTCACGTCTCCAGGCTGCATTGGCAGCATCTCCTTGACTGCCGCGCGGCCCAATTCCCGCTCCAGAACCGCTACCACATGGGTTAATTCTTCCGGGTGATTGTTGCCGACATTGTAAATCCGTGCCGGCGCATCGGCCGCCGGGCCGCCATCGCGCGGGGCCTGATCGACCAGGTGCAGTATGGCACGCGTCGCGTCCGCAACATGGGTAAAGTCGCGCCGCATCCTGCCATGGTTAAAGAGCTTGATCGGAGTGCCCTCCACGATCGCTTTGGTAAAGAGGAAATACGCCATATCGGGCCGTCCCCACGGCCCGTAAATGGTAAAGAACCGCAAGCCCGTCACCGGCAGACGATAGAGATGGCTGTAGGAATGCGCGATCAGCTCATTGGCCTTCTTTGTGGCGGCGTACAGGCTGACCGGATGGTCGGTTTTGTCGTCCTCCGAAAACGGTAGTTTCGTATTGGCGCCGTAGACCGACGAGGATGACGCATAAACCAGATGGCCGCATCCGTGATGCCGGCAACCTTCCAGCACATTGACGAAGCCTTCGAGGTTGGCGTCGACATAGGCATGCGGATGATCGATCGAGTAACGCACGCCGGCCTGTGCCGCGAGATGCACCACCCTGGCAAAGCGGTGCTCGGCAAACAGGCGTTCCATTGAGGCGCGGTCGGCGAGATCGATCTGTTCGAACGCGAAACCTCGTTCCCCGCGCAGAATGTCCAGCCGCGCCGCCTTCAGCGCCGGGTCGTAATAATCGTTGAGATTGTCGAGACCGACCACGGTGCGGCCTTCGGCAAGCAGCCGGCGCGCGACGTGGAAGCCGATGAAACCCACAGCTCCGGTGACCAAGATGGGTTGATCGGGCATCGTATCCTTGGAAGGCGCCGCTCAAAGGCTGAAAAATCTCTGTCCCGGCCTCTTTACCTGCGTTGCCGAGGCCGCCGCAACACCTTCCAGCCCCGCTATTGCCAGATCGGCCCGAAAACCATACCAAGGCGCCGAATTGCATCGCTTTTTGCACCCCCTTCTCAAACCCAGCACGGGCGAGATGCGCCGTATCCTGCTTTCGACGTTGAAGATACTGGTCTCGGCGGCGCTCCTGTATTTCTCGCTGCGTAAGGTCGACCTTGCCGAACTCGTCGCCCGTATCGACGTTTCCAGCCTGGGCTGGATCGGCGTGGCGATTGCCGTGACGTTCCTGCAGATATTCGTCGGCGTCCTGCGATGGCGCGAGATCAGCGCGGAGTGCGGCGCGCCGCTGCCGACCAGGCAGGCGATGCGCTTCAACGTGATCGGAACCTTCTTCAACCAGACGCTGCCCTCCTCGATCGGCGGCGACGCGGTCAGGCTATGGCTGGTGGCCCGCAGCGGCGCCGGCTGGCGGGCCGCGACCTATTCCATCTTCGTCGACCGCGCCATCGGCCTGATCGCGCTCGCGGTGGTCATCGTCGCGAGCCTGCCCTGGAGCTACCGCCTGATCACCGATCCGCATGGCAGGTCGGCGCTGCTGTTCGTCGATTTCGCAGCCCTTGCCGGCGGCCTCGGATTTCTTCTGCTCGGCCGGCTGCCGTGGCCGTGGCTGAAGCACTGGTGGGGCACTCATCACATCCACGCCTGTTCGGTGATCGCCAATCGCGTGCTGTTCAGCCGCGTTCACGGCCCGAAAGTCGCGGTACTGTCGTTGCTGGTGCACGTGCTCGCCGTCGTCATCGCCTGGTGCGTGGTGCAATCGATCGCAGCCCCCGTGCTGTTCAGCCAGATCTTCCAGCTCGTTCCGCCTGTCATGCTGATCACCATGCTGCCGATCTCGATTGCCGGCTGGGGCGTCCGCGAGGCCACCATGGGGCTGGCGTTCGGTTATGCCGGCCTGATGGCCAACGAGGGCGTCAACATCTCCCTGCTCTATGGCGCGGTATCCTTCATGGTCGGCGCGGTCGGCGGGCTGGTCTGGATATTGAGCGCCGAGAAAGCCGCGCAGGGCACGGTGCCCATCGAAGTTCGCAAATAATCTCCGAGCAACTTTTCACGCGGATAGAATGGCCAGTTCGCAACTACTGCTGTCGTTTGCCGCCGCAGTGCCGGCGGCGCTGTTGTCGGGCGTCCTGACATGGGCGATCCGGCCGCTGCTCGTGCGAAAAGCGCTGGCGCGGCCGAATGCGCGCTCTTCCCATCGCATTCCGACACCGCAGGGCGCCGGCATCGCGGTGATCGCGGCCACGCTGATCGTGGCCGTCACGGTCATCGCATTTGCCGGCACGGCGGAAATGAAAATCCCCGTCGCGGTATTCGGCGCGACGCTGTTCATCGCGGCCGTAGGCTTTGCCGATGACGTCAATACCATCCCGGTCGTGCCGCGGCTGCTGCTGCAGGGGCTCGCGGTCGCGGTTGTCATCTTTGCCGCGCCCGAAAGCTTGCGGATCGTTCCCGCCTGCCCGCTCTGGCTCGAGCGCGGCTTGCTGTTCCTCGCGGGCCTGTGGTTCGTGAACCTCGTCAACTTCATGGACGGGCTGGACCTGATGACGGTGGCCGAGATTGTCCCGATTACCGGCGCTGTCGTTCTGCTCGGCTGGCTCGCCGAACTTCCCGCGCCCGCGACCCTTGCCGCCGCGGCGCTGTTCGGGGCGATGCTTGGATTTGCGCCTTTCAACCGGCCGGTGGCGAAAATTTTTCTCGGCGACGTCGGCAGCCTGCCGATCGGCCTGCTAGTTGGCTGGTGCCTGCTGCAGCTCGCCTGGCATCAGCACTTCGCAGCCGCCCTGCTGTTGCCGCTCTATTATCTCACTGACGCCACCGTCACCCTGATGCGGCGCATTATCAGGCGCGAGCCGTTCTGGGCAGCGCATCGCACCCATTTCTATCAGCGCGCCACCGACAACGGCTTTCCGGTGTGGCGCGTAGTGAGCGAGGTGTTCGCGCTCAATGTCCTGCTCGCTGCGCTGGCGATCGGCTCGGCCATGACCTCGTCGGTGGCAATCGCAATCCTGCTTTTCGTCATCGGCAGCATCGCCACGGCGCTCCTGATGCACCGCTTCTCGCGCCGGCAATCGCCGTCAGGCTAATCCGGCTTCTTTTGCGAGAGCTCGCGGATCAGGCCGCAATAGTCGGCCATGGCGATTTCAAAGTCGAAACGCCCTGCGATTTCGGCCGCGCGCTCGGCCCGCTGCGGATCCTTGGCGCCGGCGGCACGACTGACCGTTTTCGCGAGCTCATCGGCTTTGCCGGGCTCGACGACCCAGCCGACATCGTGTTCGGTCACCGTCAACGCCGCCTCGGCATCCGCTTCGGAAACCAGGATCACCGGGCGGCCGATCGCCAGGAGATTGTAGAACCGGCTGGGCACCGATACGCCGGCGACGTTCCTGCGGTAGGGAATGATCCAGACGTCCGCGGCCGAAAGAAATGCCTCCAGTTGGTCGTCCTCGACGCGATCGACCAGGGTGACGTTCGCAAGCCCGGCCTCGGCTTGCATGGCCTTCAACTGGTCGAAGCCCACCCCCCAGCCCGACAGCAGGAAGTGAATATCCTTGTCGTCGCGCAACAGGCGCGCGGCCTCGAATACGATGACGGGATCGTGGGTAAAGCCGAGATTGCCGGACAGACCGACGACAAAGCGAGCGGAAAGCGGACGGCGATACGGATTATCAGGATCGACCGCGCGAACGCCGCGCGCGAGCGTCGCCCAGTTCGGAATGAAACGGATCTTGTCGCTTGTCATGCCGCCATAGCGCAGCAGCAGCTTTTCGGTGTCGCGGCCGATGATGACGACGGCATCGAGCGCGCGAAACATCAACGCGTTCAAGCCGCGCATCGCACTTGCCGGCAACGAATTCGGCTTCAGGAGGCCCGCCATGATGAGGACGTCGGGATAGAGATCGTGCATGATCAGCACCGACCTCGCGCCTCTCAATTTGGCGGCGGCGGCAAAGGCGTAAGGCAGCATGAAGGGTGCTGGAACGGTGAGCGCGACGTCGCCGCGGCGCAACTTCACCAATAGCGCGGTGAACATCCGGATCGTGAACAGCAGTTCGGCGAAAGCGCGCTTGAGCAATGCGGCCTTGCCGGGCATCCAATTCCCTACCTCGACGACCGCAGGCTTGCCGGCGGCCGCAGCAGAGGCGGAGCCTGCCGTTCCCGACAGCACCAGCACTTCGGCTTCCTGCGCCACGCGTTCCGAAATCGCCGCCATAATCGCGGCCGTCGTGCTCGGATCCGGCGGATAATGCTGGCTGACGACGACGACTTTTCCGGACTTCTGCATCATGGCTTTCGAAGCGGCCTGCACGGCCGGCGGACACCGAAAAAGATCAGGCGGCGTGCGATCCGAATTCAGGCACGGCATCCTTGAGCACCGCGCGGATGGTGGAGCGGTCATCCCGCGCAATCGCCTCATCGAGCGCCGCGAGCCATTTGCGCAACGTCTGCATCGGTGGCTCGTTCGGTTTGGCCGCCATAATGCCGGCGACCCCGATCTCCACCGTCGGCTCTGCGCTGGCGAACAGGATCTCGTTCAGCCGCTCGCCCGGCCGCATGCCGGTGAACACCACCTCGATATCGATGCCGGGTTCAAGGCCGGACAGGCGGATCATCCGCTCGGCCATTTCCACGATCTTGACCGGCTGTCCCATGTTGAGGACGTAGACGGAGACATCGGGCCGCGCCGGCGTCAGCGCATGGGTCGCCGCGGTCAGCACGAGATCGCAGGCTTCGCGGATGGTCATGAAGTACCGGACCATGTCCGGGTGCGTCACCGTGACCGGGCCGCCGGCCTCGATCTGCGCCTTGAATTTCGGCACCACCGATCCGTTCGAGGCCAGCACGTTGCCGAACCGCACCGAGATTAACCGCATGTGCGGCTTGCCTTCCGATTGCGTCATCAGGTCATGGTCGAGCGCCTGGCAATACATTTCGGCGAAGCGCTTGGTCAGGCCCAGCATCGAGACCGGCTCGATCGCCTTGTCGGTCGAGATCATCACCATTGCTTCGGCGCCCGCCGCCAGCGCGGCGTCGGCTACATTGACGGAACCGAAGATATTGGTCTTGACGCCCTCGCTCCAGTCGCGCTCGAGGATCGGCACGTGCTTCAGGGCTGCGGCATGGAACACGATATCGGGCTTGAATTCCTTCATCAGGTTCATGATCCGGTCACGATCGCGGATATCGGCGATTCGGCCCTCGATCGCCGCATTGGTGGCGCGTGCCGTCAGCGCTTCCGTCACCGCGTAAAGCGCCGGCTCCGAATGCTCGATCACCAGCAACCGCGCGGCGCCGAAGGTCGCGACGCGGTCGCAAATCTCCGAACCGATCGAGCCGCCGCCCCCGGTGACGATCACCGCCTTGCCCTTCACCAGCGCTTCGAGCCGTGCGTAATCGATCTTCTCGCTCGGCCGCAGCAGCAGGTCTTCGACGGCGACATTGGTTAGCCTCGGCACGTCGCCGCTTTCGAGCGAAGGCAGGCGGCTAACGAACAGGCCGAGCCGCTTGGCCCGCATCAGGACCGCCTCGGGATGCGCCTCGGGTTCGAACGCCGACGGGGTCATGACGACCCGCGAAATCGGCTTTCCGCGTCCGGCATAGTCTCGGACCACGTCCTCGACATCGTCGAGCCCGCCGAGCACCGGCACGTTGCGTATCGACTGGCCGCGATCCGCGGCCGATGGCGACAAGACGCCAATCGGCCAAAGCTGCTTGACTGCGCCGCTCTCGATCGCGCGCAACAGCACCTCCGCGTCGGCGGCGCGGCCGATCAGCAGGGTTGACGACGCCCCTTCGGTCCGGGCATGGCGGCGAACGCGCGAATAGCGGAAATAGCGATAGCCGAAGCGGAGCGCGCTCAGCGCGAATACCTGGAGAAACCAGTAGAGCACGATGGTGATACGGCCGAACAGCACCGGCGCCTTGCCGTTCGATGCCCCGAAAATGAAGGCATAATCCAGCACGACAAGCGCGACCGTCAGAACACTCGCCACGCGCAGGATGTTCAGCGCATCGGGGAGCGAAATGAAACGCCATTTCGTCGTCGTCAGGTTGAAGACGTAGCAGATCACGACGCTGAAGACGATGAAGAGGGGCAGAATGCGCAGCAATAGCGGCAGGCGGGCATAGAAGGCCTCGCCTCCCTCGAAGCGCAAATAGAAGCTTGCGAGCAGCGCAAACGCGGTCGCCAGCGCATCATGCGCTGCGATCAGGTAGTTGCGACGGGTCAGTTGCGAAAGAGGCGTCATTCCAGTGGCCGGCTGCGAAGAGCGAGGGGGATTCGCGAGGCGCGTCCCTCGCCCGCTGATATCTTATCTGCGGCGCGCATGCCAGCGATCATGGCCGGGCTGTTCCGGAAGATTCCGTGACCTCGGATCTGCCGCGCAGCACCATGCCGCCCGCGACCCCGACGCCCAGCACATACATCCAGCCTTCATGGAAGTCGAAGATGTGGGAGTTGAACAGCGACGTGAAGATGTTCTGCACCACGACCAAAAGACCGACCCAGTTGGCAAGCCCGTCGCCACGGAACAACAGCAGGTGCAATAGCCACATCGCGTACAGTATGACGACACCGACAATACCCCATTGCACCGCGACGTTGAGCGTCTGGTTATGCGGGTTTCCGATCACTTCGCTGCTGGCCTGGTAGGAGTCGTGCGTTGCGACGCGCTCAAACAGGCCGCGCGTCGCACCCGTGCCGTGGCCGATGACAGGCGCCTCGGCAAAGAAGCCCAGGGATTTCCGCCAGAATTCAAGCCGCAGCCCGATCGATGTCGGTATGTTTTGTTCCTTGTAGAGCTGGTAGTCCCGCGCAAACATGTCCACGGTCTGGCGCAATGCCGGCGAGGTCTGCCAGGCCACGGCGGAGAATGCGGCCGCCGCGCAGGCCACGATGAGGATGTTCCGCCACCTCAGATGCAGCAGCGCAAATACCGCGAACATGATCGGCACCGTCACCAGAGCCGTGCGCGACACCACCAGGAACGCCATGTTGACGAAGAAGCCGAAGGCGATGGCGGTGAGCAGCAGGGCCAGCGCGATCCGCCTTGCCCGCAGCAGCATGATGATCGGATAGGCCAGCGCAACCGCGCAGAGCGTGAATTCCTGGCTCTGGGCGATGTAGTTTTTCACGAAGATGCCGCGCGCGGCGAGATCCGGAGTCCGCAGTGAAAGTTCGGGGCGGAGAAATACCATCCAGGACATCAGCATCAACAGCGTGCAGGAGACGAGGAACGCTACGAACACCCACGTCCCGCGCGTCGAGCGCTCGAAGTGATAGAGCAGGACCGGAAGCACAAGGAGCTTTGCGGCCGGCCCCACGGCATAGAACCTCGCGCCCCAGGAGGCGTCCGACCACAGGGTGCCGACAAGCGCCAGAACGAACAGCGCGATCGGCAGCGCGAAGATCGGACGCTTCAGCGAGGCCAGAAAGCTCTTCAATTCGAGCGTCGGCGCAACCGTGACCAGAAGCGCAGCGCCGAAAATACCGACCAGCGAGGTCGACCATGGCAGCGACAGCGCAAGCAGGACCGCGACGACGTCGCTCGCCTTCATCCATGCGGTCGGATCGCGCCAGATCGGCAGCGCCTTGGCGATCGGCGACGAAGCTGCGTTCGCGCTCACGCCTTGCCTCCCCGCGCGCGGTCGACCAGCGACGTCGTGCTGTAGCCCGCCAGAATGTCGACGAGCACGACCTCGCCGCCGCCGGCCTCGACGATCTCGTGGCCGACGACCTGCTCGCGGGTATAGTCGCCACCCTTGACCAGCACGCTCGGCCTCACTTTCGCGATCAGGTCGATCGGCGTGTCTTCCTCGAAGATCGCGACGAGATCGACCGCTTCCAGCGCCGCCAGCACTTCGGCGCGCGCCTGCTCGTCCTGAACCGGGCGCCCCTCGCCTTTCAGCCGTTTCGTCGAGGCATCGCTGTTGAGCCCGACGATCAGCCGGTCGCAGGCGCCGCGCGCAGCCGTCAGCACCTTGACGTGGCCAGGATGCAAAATGTCGAAGCAGCCATTGGTGAAGCCGATGCGCAGTCCCTGCCGGCGCCATTCCGCCAGATGCATGGCGAGATCGCCACCTGCCGGCACGATCTTCTCCTCGGCCGCCAGCGACGCATGCGGCAGGATTTTCCGCCGCAGTTCCGCCGGCGTCACGGTAGCGGTGCCCTTCTTGCCGACCGCGACCGCGGCCGCCGCATTCGCCATCCGCAGCGCCGTCTCCCAGTCGGCCCCGGCCGCAAGCGAAAGCGCCAGCACAGCGGCGACCGTGTCGCCCGCGCCAGAGACGTCGCGCACCTTGATCGGCAACGCCGGCACGTGTATCGCCTCGCCGCCGCGAGCCACCAGCGTCATGCCGTGTTCACTCTGCGTCACCAGCATGGCCTGGCAATCGGCGAGAACCATCGCGTCCTGCGCCGCGGCGGCAATGATCTGGTCGGTATCGGCGCGGCTGCGGGTGGCTTCGGCAAACTCCTTGCGGTTCGGCGTCAAGAGCGTGGCGCCGCGATAGATCGCGAAATTGGCGCTCTTGGGGTCGACGATCACGCGCTTGCCGACTTTCTTGGCGGCGTCGATGATGTTGCGGATGACGCGCGCCGTCAGCACGCCCTTGGCGTAGTCGGACAGCAGCACGATATCGGCGCGCGGCACGAGCGGCAGGATCGCGTCGATCAGCCGCTGCTCGATCTCGGCCGAGGCCGGAACGGCCTGCTCCCAATCCGCGCGCAGCATATGGGTGGAAAAATGCTCGGAGACGAAGCGCACCTTGCGCGTCGTCGGGCGGGAGGAATCGGAGACCAGCACGGCCTCGATCAGGCTCTCCCGCGCCAGATCGGTCTTCAGCTTCGCGCCCGCCTCGTCCTCGCCGACCAGGCCTACGAAGATGCAGCGCGCGCCGAGAGCGGCGATGTTGCGCGCGACATTGCCGGCGCCGCCGACATTGGTCTCGCTGCGCTGGACGGCAATCACAGGCGCCGGTGCTTCCGGCGAAATGCGCGACACCTCGCCATAGACGAATTCGTCGAGCATGAGGTCGCCGACGCAGAGCACGGTCTGACGTGGGATCGCCTGGCTCAGGGCTTCAAAATCGAACATCTGTCTACCTGGTGCCCATCAGCGAAAGCGATCGGTTCGATCGAGAAAACCCGTCACGTAGCGCTCGACCGCGTCTTCCAGCGCGGTGAAGCCGCCATTATAGCCGGCGCGCAACAGCCGATCGACTTCGCTCTGGGTGAAGTATTGATAGCTGCCGCGGATCGCTTCGGGCATGTCGATATACTGGATGTTCGGCTGAACGCCGAGCGCCGCATAGGCCGACAGCATCAGGTCGCGGAAGCTGCGCGCGGTGCCGGTGCCGACATTGAAGATGCCGCTGACCGATGGCGTCGCCAGTAACCACATCATCACGCGCACGACGTCGTCGACATAGATGAAGTCGCGCCGCTGGTCGCCGTCGGCGATCCCTTCCCGATGGGACTTGAACAAATGCACGGGGCGCCCGGCCTTGATGTCGTCGAAGCGCCGCGCCAGCACGCTCATCATCGTGCCCTTGTGATATTCGTTGGGGCCGAACACGTTGAAGAACTTCAACCCGGCCCATTGCGGCGGCAGCCGTTCGCCGCGCGCGGCGCGTTCGGCGACCGCCATGTCGAACAGATGCTTGCTCCAGCCGTAGAGGTTCATCGGCCGCAGCTTCTTCAAGGCATCCATCGATTGGTCGTCGCCAAAGCCGGCGCTGCCGTCGCCATAGGTAGCGGCCGAGGACGCGTAGATCAGCGGCGTGGCGTTGGCCGTGCACCAGTCCAAAAGCCGCATCGACAGCCGAAAATTGGTCTCGATCACCAGATCGCCGTCGGTCGCCGTGGTCTCGGAGATGGCGCCGAGATGAACGACGGCCTCCAGCCGGCGGCCCTTCAGCCAGTCCATCAGTTCCGAAGGCGGCACGAAATCGGCGAGCCGCCGCTTGGCCAGGTTGCGCCATTTACCGTCCTGGCCGAGCAGGTCGCACACAGCCACGTCCCGGCCGGCGTCATTCAACGCAGCCACGACGTTCGACCCGATAAAACCGGCGCCCCCGGTCACCAGCAACATGCCATCCCCTGCCATGATTGTTCGGCAAAGCTTTGCCCCACTCCCGCGCGGCAAGCAACTTGGCTGATATGGCTGGGTGAAGGCGGATCACCCGGCTTTACCTACCGGAGCAGAGCAGTTACCGACGGGGCCGGAATCAGCCTGAAGTCAGTTAACAAGAAATGAATTCTGATTCAACAAACGGGATCGAGATGGAGGATGCCGCCGACACGCGGCCGATCCTGATCGTCCCCTATATGTGGATCGGCGATTACGTCCGCGGCCATACCGTCGTGCGTGTCCTCAAGCAGCGCTGGCCGAACCGGCCGGTCGATCTGCTGGTGACCTCGCTGTGCGCGCCGCTGGTCGATTACATGCCGGGTGTCCGCGCCGGAATCGTCTGGGATCTGCCCCGCGGCCGGTTGGCGGTGGCGAAACAGTGGGGTCTCGCGTCCGAATTGCGCTCCCGGGGTTATGGAACCGCCCTCGTCCTGCCCCGCACCTGGAAGGCCGCGATTGCCCCTGTGCTGGCGGGCATCCCCGAGCGGGTGGGCTTTTTCGGCGAGGCCCGGTTCGGGCTGATCAACCGGATGCGATGGGGCGAGAAAGCCCTGCCCCGCTTCATCGACAAGAATGCCGCGCTGGCGCTGCCCGCCCATGCGCCGCTGCCGGGCGAATGGCCGGTGCCGCAGCTCGCCGTGCCGCCTGAGGAAATCACGCGCTGGCGGCAGGCCAACGACCTCGGCACTGGTCCCGCGGTGGCGCTGGCCCCGGGTTCGGTCGGCGCCTCCAAGCGCTGGACCTATTACCCCGGCGCCGCACGGCTGCTGGCCGAGCGCGGGCTCGACGTCTGGGTGGTCGGCGGCCCCGGCGAGAAGGCGCTGGCGCAGGAGATTGTTGCCGCCGGCCGCGGCAAGGTCCGCGACCTCACGGGGTCAGACCTGCGCAACGGCATCCTGGCGATGGCGGCGGCTGGCGTCGCCATCTCGAACGATTCCGGCCTGATGCACATCGCGGCGGCGATCGGCACGCCGACCATGGGCATTTTCGGCCCCACCAATCCCTATCTCTGGGCGCCGCTGAACGGACTCGCGGCCACGGTTGTTCAGACCAAGGCCGTGCTGCCCTGCCAGCCCTGTCAGCGTACGGTCTGCACCATGAACGACCATCGCTGCATGCGTGACATTGATCCCTCTTACGTCGCCGAGGTCGCGCACCGCCTGCTGGTCACTCAGCCCAGAGCCTGATCGGTTCTGATTGCATCAGAACCGGGTTCTGTTCTTTTGTTTTTGACGCGTTTTCCTTGCGCGAACCGGCATCCACTTCGCTCGAAAACGCTATAGCGTACGATAGACCGCGGCGATCGCGTTCGCTTCCGCCTCGAGGCTGAACTTTTGCAGCACGCGCGCCCGCGCCCGCTCGCCCATCGCGATTGCCGAGGCCGGATCGCGCATCAGCGGCTCCAGTGCGGCGACCAGCGCGTCGACATCGCCCGGCGGCGTCAGCACGCCGGTCACGCCCTCCTCGACCACGAATTCGGCGGCGCCTGCGCGCGAGGCCACCAGCGCCGCACCAGCGGACATCGCCTCGATCAGCGTCAGGCCAAAGCCTTCGTTGCGTGAGGTGAAGGCGTAGATCGTCAGCCGCTGATACCAGCGCTGCACCTCCTCGATCGCGAGCTCGCCCGTGATGACGATGCGCGATTGCAGTCCGGCGGCTTCGATCTGCTTTTTCAAACCGTTGGCAAAACCCTGCTGGTCCGGCACGACCGCGCCGACGATGACGGCGGTGAAATCGGGATAGCGCGGCAGCAGCCGGCACATCGCTTCCACGAAGACGTCCGTGCCCTTTTGCGCGCGCACCCGGCCGAAGCAGCCGATCGCATAACGCCCCGGCAGTTTGGCTTCCGCAAACGCCGCCGCGCGATCGGCCGGCGGTGCATAGCTGTCGGTATCGACGCCATGCATCACGACCGTCGCCTCGCGCTTGAGAAACGACGCCGAGAGTTCGGAAGTGGCAATCACCGCATCCATTTGCCGGATCAGCCAGCGCGTCAGCCGCTTGTGATTCCGCTGCGCCGCCGAGGTGAAGACGAGTTTCAGCGGCCAGCCGAGCGCGCGCAGCAACACGCCCGCGATCATCTCGTCATTGCGCCGCGCGTGCCAGATCAGGGAGTTGCGATGGCGCCAGAGCCTCAACAGATCCGCAAAACCCATCCGCGCGATGCCGTCGGGCGCATGCGGCCCGAGCCACGCCGCGCGGTACATTTGGGCAAGCTTCGGCGCCACCATCCGGTTGGTCGCCGTGACGCCCGAATAGCGCCTGTGCAGATTCGGCACGATCAGTTGCAGATCACTGGCCAAATTGTTCTCGATCGGCACGTCCGGCTCCATTTCGGCCAGTTCCTATACGCAACATTAAGCATAGTGGCCAGTTCGCCGGCGCCGAAACCCACTCTTCACCGCGCCACGGCTAGCATCGCCTCCAATAGAGCGCGACCAGCAAAAGTGGAAACCGGCTTTGCGTCCGGGCGCTCCAAATTCAAGAGCGAGAGGTGGCCCATGACCGTGCTCGTCACCGGTGGCGCCGGCTATATCGGAAGTCACATGGTTCATGCGCTGGCGGATGCCGGCGAAAGCGTCGTCGTGATCGACAATCTGTCCACCGGATTCACCGCCTTCCTGCCGGAAGGCGTGCCGCTGTTCATCGGCGATGCCGGCGATGAAAACCTCGTCGCAGGCGTGATCGCCCAGCACGGCATCGAGAGCATCATCCATTTCGCCGGCTCCATCGTGGTGCCGGATTCCGTGCGCGATCCGCTCGGCTATTACCGCAACAACACCATGACGACCCGCAGCCTCTTGAATGCTGCGGTCAAGGGCGGCGTCAACCGCTTCATCTTTTCGTCGACGGCTGCCGTCTACGGCAATCCGGACCAGGTGCCGGTGCCGGAACATGCGCCGACGCGGCCGGCGTCGCCATACGGCTCTTCCAAGCTGATGACGGAAATCATGCTGCACGACGTGGCTTCCGCCCACGGCATGAACTATGTCGTGCTACGTTACTTCAATGTCGCCGGCGCCGACCCAAAAGGCCGCTGCGGCCTTGCCACCGTTGGGGCTACACATCTGCTCAAGATGGCGGTCGAAGCCGCCACCGGGCAGCGCGCCAAGATCGACGTGTACGGAACCGACTATCCGACGCCGGACGGAAGCTGCATCCGCGACTTCATCCATGTCAGCGATCTCGCGCAGGCCCATCGCGCCGCGCTGGCCTATTTGCGCGGCGGCAGAAGCTCGATCACATTGAACTGCGGTTACGGCCGCGGCTATTCGGTGCTCGATACCATCGAGGCCGTCCGCCGCGTCTCCATGCGCAATTTCGCGGTTTCCTATGCGCCGCGTCGCCCCGGCGACATCATGACCATGGTCGCCGATGTCAGCCGCATCCACGCGACGCTGGACTGGACGCCGCAATACGACAATCTCGAGACCATCGCGGCCCACGCGCTGGCCTGGGAGGAGAAACTGTTCCGCGACCGCGGCGGCCTTCCGCAGCATGCGGAATCGGCCTGAAATCAATCGCTTATTTGGCTTGAAAAAGCCCCGCCAAGCAGGCAAGGAGTCATCGCAGCAGCCCTGACGCGCCGGGCTATCAGGCGCCGTCAATGGAACGCGGATGACCGAACTTCCAAGCAAACTACCGAGAAAAATCACTGACGACCCCTATGGCGCGGCGATCCTGATCAGGCGTCTCGTCGCCGAACAGGGGCTTGGCTATTGGCGGCGCTATCTGGTTGCGTTCGCGCTGATGGGGATTGCGGCGGCGACCACGGCCGGTTCCGCCTATCTGCTCGGTGAGGTCATCAACAAGGCCTATGTCGACAAGGATGTGCGCGGGATTGCGATCCTGTCGCTGGTCACCATCGTCATCTTCACCATCAAGGGCGCGGCGACCTACGGTCACACCGTGATCCTGTCGCAGATCGGCAACGCGATCCTCGCCAACAACCAGCGGGCGCTGTTCGCCAAGCTGATGAGCGAGAACATCGCCTTCTTCTCCGAGAGACATTCCTCGGAATTCCTGGCGCGGCTGACCGCAGGCGCCACCGCGGTGACGCAGGTTCTCAATCTCCTGATCAACGCCATCGGACGCGATCTGCTGTCGCTGATCGCGCTCGTCGTCGTCATGTTGATGACCGATCCCCTGATGGCGCTGCTGGGTTTCGCGGTGGCGCCGCCGGCGATGATCGTGCTGCGCAAGCTGGTGAAGCGCATCAAGGGCCTTGCGCATAACCAGTTCTCCGGCACCGCCGACATCATGGAAACGATGCAGGAATCCCTGCAGGGCATCCGCACGGTAAAAGCCTTTACGCTCGAACAGGCGATGCGCGAGCGCATCGACGCCAGCATCGCCGCGGTCGAGCGCAACGCCAACAAGATGGCCCGCGTTTCCAGCCGCTCCAGCCCGTTGATGGAAACGCTCGGCGGCTTCGCGATCGCGGGCGGGTTGATGTACGGCGGCTACCGGGTGGTCGCGATGGGCGCTTCGCCCGGCCAGTTCTTTTCCTTCCTGACCGCGTTCCTGCTGGCCTACGAGCCGGCCAAGCGGCTGGCCCGGCTCAACATCGAGCTCAACAGCAATTTGATCGGCGCACGCAAGCTGCTGGAAATCGTCGACAGCCCGCCGAGCGAGCCTGACGACGGCGACAAGCCGGCGTTGAAACTCAGCGAAGCCCGCGTCGAGTTCCGCGACGTCACTTTCGGCTACCGGCCAAACGAACCGGTGCTGCGCCGCATGAGATTTGTCGCCGAACCCGGCAAGACCACCGCGCTGGTCGGCCCGTCCGGCGGCGGCAAGTCCACCGTGCTGGCGCTGCTGCTGCGGCTCTACGAGGTCAATGACGGCGCCATTTTGATCGACGGCCAGGCGATCTCGGGCGTGTCGCGCCACTCGCTGCGCCAGCAGACCGGCTATGTCGGGCAGGACGTCTATCTGTTCCGCGACACTATCGGCGCCAACATTGCGTTTGGCAAAGTCGGCGCCACACAGGACGAGATCATGGCCGCGGCAAAGGCAGCCTGCGCGCACGACTTCATCATGGGCTTTCCGCTCGGCTATGACACCCCGGTCGGCGAGCACGGCACGCAGCTATCCGGCGGCCAGCGCCAGCGCATCGCGGTGGCGCGGGCGCTGGTCAAGAATGCGCCGATCATCCTGCTCGATGAAGCCACCGCGGCGCTGGATTCGGAATCCGAGAAAGCCGTGCAGGAGGCGATCGAGCATCTCTGCCGCAACCGCACCACCATCGTCATCGCCCACCGTCTGCACACCATCATGCACGCCGACGCTATCCTGGTGGTCGAGACTGGCGAGATCGTCGAGCACGGCCAGCACGACGATTTGCTGCGCCGCGGCGGCCGCTACGCCTCGTTCTTCCGCCTGCAGCAACGCGACGCCAGCACGCCCAGTCTGGCGCCGATCAGCGCAACCGCGTAAGGCTACACACTGAAGTTCAACCGTAACCCACCGAGACTCTTTTCATGAACGCAGCCTCCTACGTCATATCAGCAGCCCCGCAGCCCACGCTTCCCGTCGTCGGCGAGACAGGCTCCTATCCGGTCCGCCGCATCTGGTGCGTCGGGCGCAACTATCTCGAGCACATCCGAGAGATGGGCAATGACGAGCGCGCGCCGCCGTTCTTCTTCGCCAAGCACGCCGACATGCTGGTGCCCGACGGCACCACGATTCCCTATCCGCCGCTGACCAAGGATCTGCATCACGAGGTCGAGCTGATCGTCGCGATGAAGAGCGGCGGTCTCAACATTCCCGCCGACAAGGCGCTTGACCATGTCTACGGCTATGCGGTTGGCATCGACCTCACCCGCCGCGACCTGCAGCTTGCCTCGCGCAAGAAGGAGCGGCCGTGGGAAGTCGGCAAGTCCTTTGACCATTCCGCGCCCTGCTCCGCGATCCAGCCGGCTTCGAAGATCGGCCACCCTGCGAAGGGCAAGATCTGGCTGACGGTCAACGGCAAGGAAGCCCAGAAGGGCGATCTCACCGAACTGATCTGGAGCGTGCCCGAGATCATCTGGCAGCTCTCGCAGCAGGTAAAACTCGCAGCGGGCGATATCATCATGACGGGCACGCCCGCCGGCGTCTCCCAGCTCAACCCCGGCGACAACATCGAGTGCGGCGTCGACGGCGTCGGCACGCTGAAGGTCGCGATCGGCAAGCCGGAATAATCTGCGACTGAGAGCTCGCGAAATGCAAAGCCCCGGACCTCGGTCCGGGGCTTTTTCGTTGAGCCGGCAGGATGGGTTGAGTCCCTGCGAAACCCATCGCGATCATCGGGTGCAAATGATGGGTATCGCTTCGCTCCACCCATCCTACACATTGCTATCACCGAGGACTCTCTTTGCGCAGCCATAGCTCGAAGCCCCCCTCTGCGGGAAGGACTCTTTGCTCATGCAATAGCGCGAAGCCCGTCAGCATCCGCATAAGCTCTTGTCGTTCATAGTACGCATAAAACCGCCGGCCTCGGAGCAAGGCTTTCGCTTGTGCTCCGCCCGGATATCGTGGTCCAGGCGTCTCCTCATATCGCTCACCTTTGCCCTCCTTCATGCTGAGGTAGAACACTCCTTTGGCCGCTAGCTTTTCCCAACAGCATTTGACGCACACTGCAAACTCAGGTTTCGTTAAATGATACAGGCAACCGCTCGCCCAAATGCCGTCGAATGATCCTTCGAGCAAACGAATGTCTCGGAAATCCAATCTTAGATAGGTTCCGTCAGGGTCCTGCGCTTTTGCCTGTCTGAGCATGCCTTCCGATAAATCAAACGATGTGACGCGAAGTCCAATCGAAGACAAGAAGCGTGAATCCCGCCCATCTCCGCAGCCTGGCACCAACACTCTTTGACCCGGGAGAAAGTCGGCGAAGCGCCGTATGGAGGCCTCTTTCCAAGCACGCAGCTCCGGAGTTGCGGTGACTTTGTAGTGCTCTGCTATGCTGTCGTAGGTAGCGACGTTCTGGGCAATATGGTCTGGAGCGTCCTCGTTGCTATCCATGGCATCGTACCTTCTAGCGCAACAACTTGGTGCAGTTACATTACTTGCTTTGTGCCACCTTCAGACTCGTGCACCGCAACAAAAGGGCACCATATTCGACCACCGGCCCCACCGCCTCCCGGTTGCAAGATCCGCAAAACTGACACAGATTTCAACTATTGCCGGAGACCAACGGCGAACGTCGGATCGGAGGACACACGATGATCAAGGTAAGCGTAATGTATCCCAATACACCCGGCGGGCGCTTCGATCACGACTACTATCGCGACAAGCATATGCCGCTCCTGAAAGCGCGCATGGGCGATGCGTGCAAGTCCTACACGGTCGACAAGGGCCTGGCCGGCGGAGCACCCGGCGCTCCCGCAACCTATGTCGGAATGTGTCACATCTTCTGCGACTCGATCGAGGCCTTCCAGGCCGGCTTTGGACCTCACGCCAAGGAAATCATGGCAGACATCCCGAACTATACCGACCAGTCACCGGTCATCCAGATCAGCGAAGTTGTCGTAGGCTAGCGGCGTAGTCGCGCGGATTCATGGGGCGGATTCGCGAAGCATAACCCGCCGATCTTTGCGCCAACTAATCCGCCCTACGGCGCTGCGGACTGATTTGCTTCGCGCACAAGCGTAACTTCATGCAGCGGCCTGCGACAAACTGGCACGACGGGCAAATCAGTCAAAACCTGTCCAGCCCTTCGCGCAAAAATATTCTGCTTAACTTCCAAAGCAAATCATCGGCATAACTCCGCTTGTCTCACGGCAGATGAGGGCGTTGGCCATCGTCACGAACGTGCGGTGAGATGCGATGGACGCAGATGGCGCGCTAGACGTACGCGCCCGATGCGTACGGCGAAGTCGTGTGGTCCGGACGCCGCGGTGCTGGCGTTAAGTCCAAGAGAAGCGAAGCTTCTCGGGGGCGACGGTGGCAAGAAAGCCGTTCACCGGGGAGAGCACGAAGTAAGCCGTAAAGCCATTGCGCAGGGAAGGCCGGAATGCTCCCGCTGCCCTGTATGCTCGTGTGCACTTTTGTTTGCGCAAATCGCACGCGAGACCGCGGGTGCAGCAAGCACCCGGTCTTCCCTGCGCCCTCTAATTACGAAGAGGGCAAACGAAGATGCAAACCTCGGACGCAATGCGTCGCGAGATCGCGAAGGTGCGTCAGCTCTTGAAGATTGAATCCGAAAACTCCTCCGTCGTCCCTGCGAACGCAGGGACCCATACGCCGCGGCGGATGTTGTCTTGGAAGGATGGTCGACGGCTTTGCGTCAGCAACAAATATCGGTGGTTATGGGTCCCTGCGTTCGCACTAGGGCATCTACACACCTTGGGGACGCGACAGATTGACTCGGAGCGGCATGATGTGCTGTCGCCGCAGCGTTTGTATGATTCTCTCTCTGGCGCTTTGATTCGAAGGAGCGCCAGAGATGCAGCAGGAACCGGGTTTGTCCCTGGGTAAGTTTGGAGACGTTCGCCTCGATAAAAGGGGGCGGCGCTTCTCCGGGCTATGCTTTGCACGCGCAGCGTCTGTTTGCGCCAGATGGCGCAGGGCGACTGGGCTGCGAACATGGCGTTCTGGCGGTTTGTGAACAATCCACAGGTCACGATCGACAAGCTGATTGAAGGCTGGAGCCTGCAGACGTCGATCGCGGTCAGCGGGCGTCATGTGCTGTCAATCCAGGATACCAGCGAGATTAAGTTCCACACCTGTCCTGGACATCGGCGCGGCTTGGGCAAGGTCGGCAAAGGCAATGCTCGCGGCGTGTTGCTGCATGCCATGATGGCGGTCGATGCCGACAGCGGGGTCTGTCTCGGGCTCACCGGCGGTGAGGTGTGGACGCGCAAGCGCAAGGCCAAGATCGCTCACGAGAAGCGCGCCTTGGCCGACAAGGAGTCGGCGCGCTGGGTGACGACCGCTGAGCAAGGCCGCGATGTTCTGGCCGCTGCTCGTATGATCACCGTTGTCAACGACCGCGAGGGGGATTTCTTTGCTCACTGGGCGCTGACACCCGCTGACAATGTCCACCTCCTGTCGCGCGCCATGCACGACCATGCGCTGGTCGACGGCGGCACGCTTTATCAGGCAGTCGAACGGGCCCGCTTCTGCGACAAGGCGGTGATCGATCTGCCAAAGCGAATGGATCGCCGCGGTCGCCAGGCCCACCTCTCCATGCGCTTCGGAACCGTTGTGCTCAAACGGCCGCCGCGCCCCGGCGTGAAAGACCTGCCGGAGGGCGTCAAAGTCAGCTTCGTGGAAGTCGTCGAGTTGCGCCCCCCGAAGGGCGCCAAGCCCATTCATTGGTTGCTCTTGACCACGCATCCGATTGCCGCTGCCGCCGATGCCTGGCGGATCGTCTCCTGGTACAAGCAGCGCTGGATCATCGAACAGCTCTTTCGCTCGCTGAAGAGCCAGGGTCTGCGCATCGAGGATAGTCAGCTCGACAGCGCTGAAGGCCTGATCAAACTCGCGGCGATCGCTACCAGAGTGGCATGTATCGTCATCCAGCTGGTTCAAGCCCGCAATGGCGGCGAAGAATTGCCGGCAGATTTTGCGTTCACACCGGACGAGATCGAAGCGCTCAAGGCCATCAACAAAACCCTGAAAGGCCGGACCGAGCTTCAGAAGAACCACCATCGCCCCAACACTATCGCCTGGGCCGCATGGATCATCGCAAAGCTCGGCGGATGGACCGGCTACGCCTCGCATCGCCCACCTGGACCAATCACCTTCCACATCGGAATGGCTCGCTTCCAAATCCTCGTATATGGCCCGGCAAACGTGTAGATGCCCTAGTGCGTTCGCAGGGACGACAGAGGAGAGAGCCCCGCCCTCAGCCCCGCAGCGCCTGCAGACCCTTGAACGTGAGCCGCTTCGGATCGCGGACGCCGGCCAGATAGAGCTTGCGGATGAAGGCGGCGGCCGCCTCGCGGTCGCAATCGGTCAGCGCCACGATGGCATCGACGGCAATTCGCTGGGCGTCCATGGGCTTCCTCGTGCTGTCAGGGGCCACAAGCCACGCAGCGTATAGCGACGCCGGTTAATCCGGCGTTAACCGTGAGGACATGTTGGACGATTCGCGCTCACATACGTATACGCGAAATAACGCATGGGACGTCGGGACGCACTTCGCGCGGCGGAACCGCTCAGGAATACCGCATCACCCCGTCGTCGACCTTGCCGTAGCGGAGCGTCACGATGTCGAGCGCGTAGTTCTGATACAGCCGCCACGGCCGCTTCGAGCCTTGCTTGGGCAGTTTCGCGATCGAACGCTGCACATAGCCGGACGAGAAATCCAGCGACGGCAGTTCCGTGACGTCAGGATCGACATTGTGCGGCATGCACTGCTTGTAGCCGTTGCGATCCATGTAGTTGATCAGCCGGCAGACATATTCGCAGGTGAGATCGCATTTCAGCGTCCACGACGCGTTGGTGTAGCCGAACGCAGAGGCCAAGTTCGGAATGTCCGAATACATCATGCCCTTGTAGTTCAGCGTCCGCGCGAAATCGACCGTGCGGCCGTCGACGCTGACTTCGAGCCCGCCGAGCACCTGCAGGTTCAGCCCGGTCGCGGTGACGATGATGTCGGCGTCGAGCTCGCTGCCGTCCCTGAGCTTGATGCCGCCCTTGGTGAAGGTGTCGATCTCGTTGGTAACGACGGAGGCGCGCTTGTCCCGGATCGACTTGAAGAGGTTGCCATCGGGCACCAGGCACAGCCGCTGCTCCCACGGATTGTAGCGCGGCGTGAAATGCTTGGCCACGTCGTATTCCGGCCCCAGCGCCATCTTGACGCCGCCGAGGATCAACTGCTTGGCGCGATCCGGCTTACGCCGGCAGAGCTGGAAGAAATACATGCCGAACAGCACGTTGCGCCAGCGGATCATGTGATAGGCGAGCTTCGCGGACAGATTGCGGCGCAGCTTGTTGGCGAGCGCATCTTCCACCGGCCGCGCCACCACGTAGGTCGGCGAGCGCTGCAGCATGGTGACATGCGCCGCGGTCTTGGCCATTTCAGGCACCAGCGTCACCGCTGTGGCGCCCGAGCCGATCACCACCACGCGCTTGCCGGCGTAGTCGAGATCCTCGGGCCATTTCTGCGGATGCACGATCTGGCCGGCGAAGTCGGCCGTGCCGGAAAATTCCGGCGTATAGCCTTCCTCGTATTTGTAATAGCCCGAGCACATGAACAGGAAATTGCAGGTGAAGCGCACGATTTCAGTCGCGCCCTCGCCCACCGCGCGTTCGGCCTCCACCGTCCAGCGCGTCTCCGGCGACGACCACGACGCGCGCTTGACGCGATGGTGGAAGCGGATCTTCCTGTCGATGCCGTTATCTACAGCGGTCTCGCGGACGTAGTTCAGAATCCGCGGCCCGTCGGCGATCGCCTTCGACTCGGTCCACGGTTTGAACGAATAGCCGAGCGTGTACATGTCCGAGTCGGAGCGGATGCCGGGATAGCGAAACAGGTCCCAGGTGCCGCCAATGCAGTCGCGTCCCTCGAGGATCACGTAGCTCTTACCCGGACATTTCTCCTGCAGGTGATAACCCGCGCCAATGCCGGAGAGACCCGCACCGACAATGAGGACGTCGAAATGTTCGTTTGATGCCATTGGCTCCATCGCTTGAAGACGCACGAATGCACAACCGCCTGCCCGCGTCATTTGCCCATCCGCCAGGCGTTGCAGCCAATGGGACACTTGCTACCACCGCTAACGGCATTATTTGCCATTGCGAGGGTCAACGCAACCGCGTCGGCGGAGCCGAGCCTGTGTCGCCTAAACCGGCCGTACGGTCGCCGATTTATGTGATATTTTGCGGCCTCAAGCGTGCACCCTAGCCAGGACTAAGGATGCCCAGCAAAATCGATCCGGTACTTACTTTGAGGATCGCGCTCGACTCGCCGAGCGCCGGGGTTTCGACGTCCGCAAGCAGTGAGCTTGATGCAGCAGGCTTCAAGGTCGAGTCGGTGTCACCCCGCGGACTACTGATCGTCGGCGAAAGATCCTTGATCGAACAATTTTTTGATACACGTATTGATTTGAGTCAGAAAGTGCCACAATTTAAGGGGGAGCCGGCCTTTGGACGGCTGCCTGGTGGGGTCGGCTACCGCGCGTATTTCCCGAAGGAGCCGACTTACTTTTAGTTCTATTTGATCACCTTCAGAATTTTGGGGGACTTGAACATGGCATCCAACGTTATTGTGAGGCTGGTTCCAAAATCGCGGAGCCGCGCACCAAGGCTCGATTTCGGCCTGGAATCCATACAAATCAAACCCAAGGAATTTTCGCCAGATCCCGCACGCACGCGCTCCGTGCTGAACTTTTTCGCCGCAAGGCTGCCGGTCGAGGTCAAGCCAACGGAAAAAGACCGGATCGAAGTGGAGATGAAGCGGCAAGACTTCGATCAATTGTTCGGAGCAACGCTCCGCCAAGGCGAGTTTTCCGGTCGCAACGAGAATCGCGTAACGGCGACCAACAGTTTTCTTGTCCCGGAGACCGTGCTGTCGGTCCCCAACGAACTGAAGGACACTGTCGATTTCGCCTACATACCGCGCCCCATCGAATTTTACGGTGCCTCGTATCGTCCGCCGGTGGAAGACATTCTGCATCTTCGTCTCGATGACGTCCGGGCAGCATTGAACGCTCCCCGTGCCCACCGGCAGGATTGGACCGGGCGCGGCGTCAAGGTGGCGATGGTCGACAGCGGCTTTTTCCCTCACCCGTTCTTCGCAGCGAACGGCTACAAGCTAGTCGCCTCCGCGTCGCCCGGCGCGACCAATCCCGACGACGATCCCAGCGGGCACGGAACCGGTGAATGCGCCAACATCTTTAGCATCGCACCTGATTGCACGGTCTATGGCGTGAAGAGCGGCCCAAGTGCGGCAACTTCTCTCGAGGCCGCAATCGCACTTGGCCCCGATGTGATGTCGAACTCCTGGGGCTTCGACGTCGACGTCAGATCGCGCGACCAGCTCAAGGCTGCTGACCCCAACTTCTTCAATGAACTGGTGGATATCGAGACGATCCTATCAGACGCCATTCAATCCGGCATCATCGTCGTTTTCTCGGCCGGCAACGGCCATCACGCGTTTCCCGGATGCATGCCGCAGGTGATCTCTGCAGGTGGCGTTACCGTACTGGAAGAAGGCGCCCTGGAGGCCTCGAGCTACGCGAGTTCGTTCAAGAGCAAGATATATCCGGGACGAAACATTCCGGATCTCTGTGGCGTAGTTGGTGCGGCCGGTGCGCCACCGCAAAAAAATCACATCATGCTGCCGGTTCCGCCAACGAGCGAACTCGACGGCCATAACTTTCCTTCAGGCCGGAAAAAAACTGGCTGGGGCATCTTCTCGGGCACTTCCGCAGCATGCCCGCAACTGGCGGGGGCGATCGCGCTCTTCAAGGAAATCCGCAAGAGTGTCGGCGCAGATCAGGCCCGCACCGCCCTC
Source organism: Bradyrhizobium sp. AZCC 1610 (assembly GCF_036924515.1). Taxonomy (NCBI): domain Bacteria; kingdom Pseudomonadati; phylum Pseudomonadota; class Alphaproteobacteria; order Hyphomicrobiales; family Nitrobacteraceae; genus Bradyrhizobium; species Bradyrhizobium sp. AZCC 1610. The sequence goes on from NZ_JAZHRR010000001.1 coordinate 4,474,354, forward strand.
ATCAAGACAGCGACCGACGTCACGACCGGCAAGACCGCGATGGGCGACAAGGCTGGCGCTGGTGCCGATCTTGCGACCGGCGCCGGACTGGCCAGCGTCAGATCCGCCTGCGAGTTCATTGCGGCGACGGTCTGACCCTGGCCACCCGATCGAGGCTCAATACCGGTAATGATCCGACTTGAACGGGCCTTCCGGCTTGACGCCGATATATTCGGCCTGGTCCTTGCGCAGTTCGGTCAGCTTGACGCCGATCTTGGCGAGGTGCAGCCGCGCCACCTTCTCGTCCAGCGACTTCGGCAGCACGTAGACCTTCTTCTCGTACTTGCCGTCCTTGTTGTTGGCCCAGAGTTCGATCTGCGCCAGCGTCTGGTTGGTGAACGACGCCGACATCACGAAGGACGGATGACCCATCGCGTTGCCGAGGTTCACCAGGCGGCCTTCCGACAGCAGGACGATGCGGTGCTTGTCGGGGAATTCGATCTCGTCGACCTGCGGCTTGATGTTGGTCCACTTCAGATTACGAAGGCCTGCGATCTGGATCTCGTTGTCGAAGTGGCCGATGTTGCAAACAATGGCGCGATGCTTCATCGCGCGCATGTGGTCGATGGTGATGATGTCCTTGTTGCCGGTCGCGGTGACGAAGATATCGGCGCGCGGAGCGGCGTCTTCCATGGTCACGACTTCATAACCTTCCATCGCCGCCTGCAACGCGCAGATCGGGTCGACTTCGGAGACCATGACGCGGCAGCCGGCCTGGCGCAGCGACGCGGCCGAGCCCTTGCCGACGTCGCCGAAGCCCGCGACCATCGCGACCTTGCCGGACATCATCACGTCGGTGCCGCGGCGGATGCCGTCGACCAGCGACTCGCGGCAGCCATAGAGGTTGTCGAATTTCGACTTGGTGACGCTGTCGTTGACGTTGATGGCGGGGAACAGCAGCTTGCCTTCCTTCTCCATCTGGTAAAGGCGATGCACGCCCGTGGTGGTCTCTTCCGAGACGCCCTTGATGTTCTTGGCAATCTCGGCGAAGTAGCCCTTCGGCTTCTCCTTCAGAAGCCGCTTGATGAGCGCGAAGAATACTTCCTCTTCTTCCGAACCCGGCTTGTCGAGGAAGGCCACGTCGCCCTGCTCGGCGCGCAGGCCGTGATGCACCAGCATGGTGGCGTCGCCGCCGTCATCGAGGATCATGTTGGGCGTACCGCCGCCGTGCCAGTCGAACAGCTTTGCGGTGTAGTCCCAGTATTCGGCGAGCGTTTCGCCCTTCACCGCGAACACCGGAATGCCGGCGGCGGCGATGGCAGCTGCCGCATGGTCCTGCGTCGAATAGATGTTGCACGACACCCAGCGGATGTCGGCGCCGAGCGCGGCCAGCGTTTCGATCAAGACCGCGGTCTGAATCGTCATGTGCAGGGAGCCTGCGATGCGGGCGCCCTTCAGGGGCTGCTTCGGGCCGTACTCCTCGCGCGTCGCCATCAGGCCGGGCATTTCGGTCTCGGCCAGCGAGATTTCCTTGCGGCCGAATTCGGCGAGCGAGATATCCTTGACGATGTAGTCGGTGAAGGCGGGCTTCTTGGCGGCGGCGGTGGTCATATCATTTTTCCTAACACGATGAATTCGGGCGTATCGGTACAGGGCGACACTGGACGCATTGTGACGGTCAGCTTCCTCGCCCGCGCTTGCGGGGAGAGGGTTGGGGTGAGGGGCGCTGCCGCGAATACCGAGCGGCGGCGTGTGCGGCGGCTCCCCTCACCCGCCGCGAAGTCGCGGCGACCTCTCCCCGCAAGCGGGGCGAGGTAAGAAGAGATCAGACCGCGCGCTTGAGCGGCTCGACCAGATCGGTCTTCTCCCAGGAGAAGCCGCCTTCATTGTCCGGCGTACGGCCGAAATGGCCGTAGGCCGAGGTACGCGCGTAGATCGGCCGGTTGAGATCGAGATGGGTGCGGATGCCGCGCGGCGTCAAATCCATCGCCTGCGCAGCCGCCTTCTCGAGCTTGTCCTCTGGCACCTTTCCGGTGCCATGGGTATCGATATAGATCGACAGCGGCCGCGCCACGCCGATCGCGTAGGCGAGCTGCAGCGTGCAGCGGTCGGCAAGACCGGCCGCGACGATGTTCTTGGCGACGTAGCGCGCCGCATAGGCCGCCGAGCGGTCGACCTTGGTCGGATCCTTGCCGGAGAACGCGCCACCGCCATGCGGGGCCGCGCCGCCATAGGTATCGACGATGATCTTGCGGCCGGTGAGGCCGGAGTCGCCATCGGGTCCGCCGATGTAGAATTTTCCGGTGGGATTGATGTGCCAGATGGTCTTGCCGTTGATCCACTCCTTCGGCAGCGCCTCGCGCACATAGGGCTCGATAATGTCGCGTACCTGATTGGAGGTCAGGTCCTCGACCAGATGCTGGTGCGAGACCACGATCTCGCGGACGCCGACCGGCTTGCCATTCTCGTATTGCACGGTGACCTGGCTCTTGGAGTCCGGACCCAGCACCTTCTCACGGCCGGAGTGGCGCGCTTCGGAGATCAATCGCAAAATCTTGTGGGCGTAGAAGATCGGCGCCGGCATCAGATCCGGTGTCTCGTTGGTGGCGTAGCCGAACATGATGCCCTGGTCGCCCGCGCCCTCTTCCTGGTTGCTGGGCTGCTTGGCGTCGACGCCCTGCGCGATGTCAGCGGACTGCGGATGCAACAGGATTTCAATGTCGGCGGTCTTCCAGTGAAAACCTTCCTGCTCGTAGCCGATATCCTTGATCGCCTCGCGCACGGTGTTTTCGATCTGCTCATTGGTGACCGATTCCGGGCCGCGGGTTTCGCCGGCGATCACCACCTTGTTGGTGGTTGCGAGCGTTTCGCAGGCCGCGCGGATCGCCCACGGATCGATGCCCGCCTTCGGGCCTTCGCGGTAAAACAGGTCGACGATCTCGTCGGAGATCCGGTCGCAAACCTTGTCCGGATGACCCTCGGAAACCGACTCGCTTGTGAACAAATAGGACGCGCGCATCAACAACCCCTTGTTCCCGCCGGATGCCGGCGGCTGTTTGTGATCTATCCCGGAATGTCAGTCGCGACGGCGCGAAATGACGTAGGATTCGTCGTAGAACCAAAGCCCATTATGCTTGCGCAGAACCTCTCTGGTGGCATCGAGGGTTCGGCTGTTTTCAGTCATTTCCGTCAACCGGTCGTCTTCGATCTGGGCGACATACACCGCCGCATTCCACGCTGCAAAGGCCGTCGAGGTTCCGATCTGGCCGGTGACCTCGTTGGGCAGCGCTTCCATATCATAACGGAAGATGGAACGGTTATCGGCGTAGGCATTAAAGTTAAGGTCGCGCCCGGCCGACCCCAGCTCGTATTTCACCGCGCGCAATAGCTCATGACGGCTCACGGCGAAAGGATTTTCTCCCGGCCAGACCGACTGGATGATTTCCACGCCTGGATCCTGCCCGTGGGAGTGAATTCCAATCAAACGGCCCCCTGCCCGCAGGGAACGGGCCAGCGGCGCAATGATCCGCTTGGCGCGGAAATTCACAGAGGATTTGGCCCGATAGGGCTGGGAAGCGATCACAAGATCGAAATTGGCCTCGGTCCGGCCCGCCCGGGGGATGATCGAATCAAGCAGGAACCGGTGGTCCTCCCGGTACACCACCAGCGCCACAGGTCGTTCATAGATCGGCATGCCCGATTTGGGGCTGATATTGGCTCGCCAATTTTGTTCCAGAAACGAGCCCAATTCGGCGATTTGGGTCTCGAACTCGCCCGAGGAGGCCCCCCGCAGGGCGACCTCATGCCAGATCATTCCGGCGGCGGCCGCGGGCGAGGCCGGGGTCAGCCAGGGCGCCTCGGCGTAGTGCATGTTGGTCAGGACGACGACGGTCGCCGGGTGCTCGAACAGCCGGTCCGGCACCTTGTCCAGCGTCAGCCGGACGTCCTCCAGGCTCAACTCCTTGCCGGCGATATAGAACGGCATATGGGGGAAGCGGCCGTGCATCGAGCGCATCACCCGCGCCAGCACCGTGCCATCACCGACGCCGGCGTCGAATACCCGCAGTGCCGGCGGGCGCGGGTGCAGGCTGGAAAGCTCCAGCGCCACCCGCTCGGCGATAACCCGCTTCTCGCTGCAGGTATGGACGAACAGCAGGTATTTCTGGCGGTTCTCGAAAAAACGGAAATTGCCCCGCGGATCGCGCTTCTCCAGCGGCACTTCGAGGCCGCGTGGCGGCGGCAGCCCGCCCGGCGTCGAGGCCGCGATATAGGCCTGGATACGATCCAGCGTGTCGATGGTGATGCGTTTACCCTCGCGCAGGCGATGCACCAGCTTGCCGTCGTTGACGGCCCGGCGGCCGAACGTCGTCTCCGCCATGTCGGCCTGGCGGCAGAACTCCGTTATCTGGCTGAGAATCTGGTCGTTCTTCATCGGGCGAGGTTGGGAGACACCAGTGGGCAGCTTCGGATTGCCCAGATGTCCTACCACCATCTGCCCAACGGGGGAATGTTGGCGTTCGCCCTCCGGCACTGGGCGCGCCACCGATCGGCATGCCCCTTTGTCGTGGCGAGCCAACAGGTCGCGCGATGCGCGGCCGATGACAGGCTCCGCAAAGCAATCTCCACGCAAAGGCAGAATGGATTGCGTGATCGCCATCCGCCTTCGCTCGTTGAGCCACGGCGGACAAGTCGCTCTTCGCAACGACGGTGAAGGCGGCTGCTACTTCCCCCACACCTCGTTCGCGACTTCGACCGCGAGGCTGAGCTTGGCCCACTGCTCTTCCTCGGACAGGATGTTGCCTTCCTCGGTGGAGGCAAAGCCGCATTGCGGCGAGACCGCGAGCTGGTCGAGGGGCGCGAACTTGGCGGCCTCTTCGAGACGACGCTTGATGTCGTCCTTCTTCTCGAGTTCGCCGAATTTCGACGTAATGACGCCGACCACGACCACCTTGTTGCCCTTCGGCAGGTACCGCAGCGGCTCGAAGCCGCCGGCACGGTCGGAATCATATTCGAGGAAGTAGCCGTCGTAGTTGGTGCCGGCCAGCATGGTCTCGGCCACCGGCTCGTAGCCGCCGGACGAAATCCAGGTCGAGCGGAAATTGCCGCGGCAGACATGCGTGGTGATCACCATGTCGGCCGGCCGCTCCGCCAGCGCATAGTTGATAACACGCGCGTAGATTTCCTGCAGGCCATCAGGGTTGTCGCCGCGATCGCGCGCCTTCTGCAACTCGTCCTGCGAGCAGAGATAGGCCCATACGGTATCGTCGAACTGCAGGTAGCGGCAGCCGGCGTCGTAGAATGCCTTCACTGCCTTGCGATAGGTCTTGCCGAGGTCGAGGAAGAATTCCTCAAGATCGGGATAGACCTCCTTCGAGATCGACTTGCGGCCGCCGCGGAAATGCAGCACCGCGGGCGACGGGATCGTCATCTTCGGCGTGACGTGGGCGGTGTCGGCATGCTTCTTCAGAAAGCGGAAATGATCCAGCATCGGATGGTTATCGGGGAAGTCGAGCTTGCCGATCACGCGGACGGCGTCATGGCGGGTCTCGACGCCCGCGAACTGAATACCGGTCTCGGGGTGGAAGAGTTCGCAGCCGGTGAGCTTGGCGAGAAAATCGAAATGCCACCAGGAGCGGCGGAATTCGCCGTCGGTCGCAAGCTTCAGGCCGATCGAGGCCTGCTTGTGTACGACCTTTTCGATCTCGAGGTCCTCGGCCTTGCGCAAGTCCTCCGCCGTGATCTCGCCCTTCTCAAGCTTGGCGCGCGCTTCCTTGATGCGCTGTGGCCGCAACAGGCTGCCGACCTCGTCGGCGCGGAACGGGGCTTTGGTTCTTTGCATGGTCTCAACTCCCATCTAATCTAATGCGCGGCGGCACCGGCGACGCCGAGATAGCGTTCGAGCACCGCGGGATCGGCCCTCAACGTACTGCTGGCCGCATCATGCACGATTGCGCCGCGTTCCAATATCACAACCCGATCGGCCAGCCCCAGAATCTTTTGCGCATTCTGCTCGACGATGATCGAACAGATGCCGCCGGCCCGGGTGATGGTGCCGAGCGCCCGGAGCAGTTCCTCGACGATGATCGGCGCCAGCCCCTCGGTCGGCTCGTCCAGCAGCAGAACTTTCGGATTGAGGGTAAGCGCGCGGCCGATCGCCAGCATCTGCTGCTCGCCGCCGGAGAGCTGGTTGCCGAAATTGCTGCGGCGTTCCTTCAGCCGCGGAAACATTTCGTAAACCTTATCCACGGTCCAGGGACCTGGCTGAGCCACCGCGGTCATGTTTTCTTCGACCGTCAGCGAGCGGAAGATATTGCGCTCCTGCGGCACCCAGCCGATCCCTGCCCGCGCCCGCTGATCCGGGCGCATCGCGGTGATGTCTAATCCACCGAGTGCAAGGCTGCCGCCGAAACGGCGGGTGATGCCGACGATCGAATTGATCAGCGTGGTCTTGCCGGTGCCGTTACGCCCGAGCAGCGCCAGCACCTGGCCCTCGCCCAGCGCCAGCGACATCGAGGGCAGCACCACGGCTTCGCCATAGCCGGCGCGCAAGGCATCGATGGCAAGAAGCTCAGTCATCGGCAGCCTCGCCGAGATAGACTGCCTTGACCTGGGGGTCCCGCGCCACCTCGTCGGGCGGACCCTCTACGAGCATGGCGCCATTGACCAGCACCGAGATGCGATCGGCGAAGGAGAACACCAGGTCCATGTCGTGCTCGATCAGCAGCACGGTGACGTCGCGCGGCAGCGCTGCGACAGCTGCCAGAATATCGTGGCGTTCGCTCTCGGGCACGCCGGCGGCGGGCTCGTCGAGCAGCAGCACGCGCGGCCTTGTCGCAATCGCGACCGCGATCTCCAGCAGGCGCTGCTTACCATAGGGAAGCGTCGCGGTGCGCTCGTTCATCACGTCGAGCAGATGAAAGCGCCCGAGCGTGTCCGCGATCTCCTCGTTGACGTCGGCGCGCGTGCCCATCCGCCGCCACCAGTCGCCGCCACGGCCGAGCCGCTCGGAGACGGCGAGCCCCACGGTTTCGAGCGGGGTCAAATCGGCATAGAGCTGATTGATCTGGAAGGTGCGCGAGAGACCGCGCAGCACCCGGGTGTGAACCGGCAGATCGGTGACGTCGTTGCCCTCGAGCACAATCCGTCCCGCATTGGGCTTGAGCACGCCGGTCAGGAGATTGATAACGGTGGTCTTGCCGGCGCCGTTCGGTCCGATCAGGGCGTGACGGGCGCCCTGCTCCACCTTCAACGACAGATCACGGGTGACCCGAAGGCCCCCGAAGGATTTTTCCAGCCCCTTGGTTTCCAGCGCGATCGTCATGGCGCATCGCTTTCGGGAACGGCCACGACGGCCTTGCGGCCGGCGATTTGCCGGATGACGAGGTTGGGGAGCCACAGCGCCCAACGATGCATGCGGTCCCGGCCGACCAGCACGATCACGACCAGAACGAGCCCGATCCAGAACATCCAGTATTGCGGCGTAATGGTCTGAAACAGCTCCTGCAGCATCTTGAACACGACCGCCCCGATGAGCCCGCCATAGAGATAACCGGTGCCGCCGATGACGAGTACCAGCATCAGATCGGCGGATTTTTCGAACGCGAACACGTCGAGCGAGGCCAATGCCGTGGTCTGGGTGAATAGCGCCCCGGCAATGCCGGCATAGAACGCCGCTACCGTATAGATTGCGATCAGGCGACGGTTGACGGGCACGCCGATCGCGGACGCCCGCAACGGATTGTTCTTGATCGCGCGCAGCGACAGGCCGAACGGCGAATTCACGATCCGGCGCGCCAGCAGAAACAGCACGAACAGCACGATCAGTGAGTAGAAGAAGCCGGTCTTGCCGAACATGTCGAACGCAAACAGGCCGAGGATCGGTTGCATCTCGATGCCCTGCAGCCCGTCGGTGCCGCCGGTGATGTTGGAGAAGCGTTCCGCCAGTGCTTCCAGCAGCAGCGCGATGCCGAGCGTCACCATCAGCCGGGTCAGGTCGACGCCGCGGATGACGAGGAAGCTGGTGAGGAAGCCGAGCACCATGGCGATCAGGCCGGCCGCGACGAGCGCGATCACCGGCTCGTTGATGATGCCGTGCAGCGCCAGCAGCCCTGCCGAATAGGCACCGACGCCGAAGAAGGCGGCATGCCCGAGCGAGACGATGCCGGCGTAGCCGAGGATCAGATCCAGCGACAGCGTGAACAACGCCAGCCGAATAATGTCGGTCATGATCAGATAGCGGGACGGAAACAGGAACGCGCAGGAGGCCGCGAGAATCCAGAACGCGATTTCGGCGGGGCGCCAGCGGGCGCGGGCGATGGCATAAGATGAGACGTCGGAAACTGCGGTCATCGCGGACTCATCGCGTAGCGGTGCGGCCGAACAGGCCGTTGGGGCGCCAGATCAGGATCACGATCATGATGGTGTAGATGACGAACGGGCCCATCTTCGGCACGTAATACTTGCCGGCGACGTCGCCGATACCGAGCAGCAGCGAAGCAAGGAACGGCCCGGTGATGCTGGAGGAGCCGCCGACGGTGACCACGATCAGGAAGTAGATCATGAATTTTAGTGGAAAATATGGGTCGAGCCCGAGAATTTCGGCGCTGAGCGCGCCACCGAGGCCGGCAAGGCCGCAGCCGAAGGCGAAGGTGAAGGCGAACACCTGCGGCACGTTGATGCCGAGGCCGCTGGCGGCGCGGGGATCATCGACCGCTGCGCGCAGACGGCTGCCAAATCGGGTTTTCGCCAGGATCAATTGCAGCGCCACCGTGAGCAGGCCACAGATCACGATGATCATCAGCCGGTAGCGGCCGATGCCGACGCCGAAGAAATCGAACTGGCCTTCGAGCGCCGCCGGTAGCTTGATGAAGATCCGCGACGATCCCATGATGTAGTCCACCGCCGCCACCGACATGAAGGTAAGGCCGATCGTGAACAGCACCTGGTCGAGATGGCTGCGGGTGTAGAGATGGCGGTAGAGTGTGCGCTCCAGTGCCACGCCGATCGCCGCGGCCGAGACAAAAGCGAGCGGCAGCGCCGTAAAGAACGGCCAGCCGGAATTATTTACCAGCACCGCGCAGATATAGCCCCCGGTCATGGCGAAGGCGCCATGGGCCAGATTGACAAAATTCATCAACCCCAGCGTCACCGCAAGCCCGCAGGCGAGCACGAACAGCAGCATGCCGTAGGCGACACCGTCGAACAGGATGGTGAACAGCGTGGTCATGTAAAGAACTTAGCCAAGGTCTGAAAGCGAAACTGAAACTATGGCGTCATGGCCGGGCTTGTCCCGGCCATCCACGTCTTCCTTTGCGACCGCAACGGAAGAAAGTCGTGGATGCCCGGGACAAGCCCGGGCATGACGTGGCGGGTGCAGGGCATGCGCCCCGGAATGACGCTTTCAGCGTCACTTCTTCGTCTTGCCGGAATCCTTCACCGCCTCGAAGGTCGCGAATTCGACGTTGTAGAGTTCGCCGTCAACCTTCTCGACCTTGCGGATGTAGATGTTCTGCACGATGTCGCGGGTTTCCGGATCGATCGAGATCGGGCCGCGCGGGCTCTCCCACTTCATGCCCTTCATCGCCTCGATCAGCGCATCGCCGTCGGTCTTGCCGCCGGTCTTCCTCAGCGCCTCGTAGATCAGGCGGATGCCGTCATAGCCGCCGACCGCCATGAAGCCCGGGCGCGAGCCGAAGGCCTTCTTGTAGGCGGCAACGAATTCCTTGTTCGCGGCCGACGGATGAGCGGCAGAATACAGGTGCGCCGTGACCGTGCCGAGCGCCGCATCGCCCATGCCGTTGAGCAGATCGTCGTCCATCACGTCGCCCGGTCCGATCACCTTGATGCCCGATTTGTCGAGCCCGCGCTCGGCATACTGCTTCATGAAGTTGCCGCCCTGTCCTGCCGGCACGAACACGAACACGGCATCGGGCTTGGAATCCTTCATGCGCTGCAGGAACGGAGCGAAATCAGGGTTTTGCAATGGGACCTTCACCTCTTCCACGATCTCGCCGCCGCCGGCGGTGAAGTTCTGCTTGAAGAAGTTCAAGGCGTCGTTACCGGGCGCATAGTCGGAGGTCAGGGTAGCGACCTTCTTGATGCCGTTCTTGGCGGCCCAGTCACCGATGATGGTCGACGACTGCGCCAGCGTGAAAGAAGTGCGCACGATATAGGGCGAACGCTCTGTTATGATCGAGGTGCCCGCCGCCATCACGATTTGCGGAACCTTGGCCTGCGTCGCCAGCGGCGCGGCAGCAAGGGCTGCCGGGGTCACACCGAAGCCCGCGATGAAATTGACCTTGTCGTTGACGATCAGTTCCTGCGCGAGGCGCTTGGTGTTGTCGGGAACCGCCCCGTCGTCCTTGAGGATAACTTCGATCTTCTTGCCGGCGACGGTGTCGCCGTTCTGCTGCATGTAGAGCTTGACCGCGTTGTCGATCTGCTTGCCGGTGGATGCCTGGCCGCCGGTCATCGGCAGAATCAGGCCGATCTTGACGGTCCCCTGGGCGTGAGCCGGCGCGAGCGTCAGCATCCCGGCGACGGCGCCTGCGGCCAGCAACATGTGACTGCGAATAGACATGAGCATCTCTCCCCCTGATCGGCCTTGTGTCCTCGAACCGAGTCCCCGGCCCTTGATCTCTCACCATAACCCAGATTTTTCGGCCGGGTAGCGCGGCAACATGGCGTCCTCGGGCGCCCTTTTGTCAATCGGACCATTGGCGTGCCGTGGCGAAGAGGCCAGGCCAGCCAGAGCTGTCATGAAAGACGCGACGGTATTATATGATCCGATATCGCCGCCCGACGTCTCCCCGTGATTGGCGTCATTTGTACGATTGTACAAATCAAATGGTCCTGTCAACAAAGAAGCGCCCTCGCCGGTTCCCGAAAGGCAGCGCCCTAAATCCATCATCCTTAAAGGGTCAGGTTGTAACCTTCTGCCGATGCCAACCAGCGCGCGCCATATTGTCACGATCATCACCGTTGCCCTCGCGGGCTGCGGCTTGGCCGGTTGCGGCACGATCAACGAGAAACTCGCAGCCGGAATCAGCGACGCCATTCCGGCGGCGATCGGCGGCATGCCGGCGGACGCACCGCCGCGCCCGGGGACTGCAAAATACGACGAGTACATGCGGGAGCGCGAGCGAAAGCGCCTGCTGCCGGCTTCCGAACGCGGCGAGGAAGCCAACCCCGCGCCCTCATCGCAGGATGCGGCTCGCTAGTCCATAAACACGACCGTCTTGCGGCCGTTGAGGATGACGCGATCCTCGAGATGATGGCGCATGGCGCGCGCCAGCACGCGGCGCTCGATGTCGCGGCCCTTGCGCGACAGATCTTCCGGCGTGTCGCGGTGGCTGATGCGCTCGACGTCCTGGTCGATGATCGGGCCCTCGTCGAGATCGCGTGTAACATAATGCGCGGTGGCACCGATCAGCTTGACGCCGCGCTCATGCGCCTGGTGGTAGGGCCGCGCGCCCTTGAAGCCCGGCAGGAACGAGTGATGGATGTTGATGCAGCGCCCCGACAGTCTTGCCGACATCTCATCCGACAGGATCTGCATGTAGCGCGCCAGCACCACGAGATCGGTGCCGCTGTCCTGAACCAGTTTCAGGACCGCCTGCTCCTGCTCGCGCTTGGTCTCCTTCGTGACGGGCAAATAGTGGAACGGGATCTCGCCGAAATCGAGACTGCCGTAGGTCTCGCGCGGATGGTTGGAGACGATTGCGGTCGGGATCATCTCGAGTTCGCCGGTACGCCAGCGATAGAGGATATCGACCAGGCAGTGATCCGACTTGGAGACCAGCAGCATCACCCGGCGGCGATTGGCGCGGTCGCGCATCTGCCATTCCATGGTAAAGCGATCGGCAATCGCGGTAAAACCGGTCTGCAAGGCCTGCAGTTCGACGGCGAGATCGGCGGCGGTGAACACCACCCGCATGAAGAAATTCCCGGTCTCGATGTCATCGAACTGCTGGGCGTCCAGGATGTTCTGTCCGTTATGGGCAAGAAAGGTCGACACCGCGGAAACGATGCCGGGGCGATCCGGGCAGGACAGGGTCAGGACGAACTGGTGATCGGGCATGACGAAGCTGACTACAATTCAGGCAAAAGGGTGAAGCGGCGATTGCGACCCTGCTCTATCACCGCGCATACGCTTGCGCCAATCCCGAAACCGGGGTCAGGATAAACAAAGCGCGAAGCAAAAGCGTTGGAGCAAGATCATGGCTGACAGATTGAACGGTTACCGCATCCTGATCCTGGAAACGCGCGAGGAAGCGCAGTTTTCCCGCCTGCTCACCGAGCAAGGCGCCGACGTGCTGCAATGTCCGATGTTCACCATCCACGACGCGCCGGACCCGGCGCCGGTCGAAGCATGGATCGGGCGGTGCATTGAAAAGCCGTTTGACGACGTCGTGCTGATGACGGGCGAAGGCCTGCGCCGGCTGATGAAGGTGGTCCGGCGCATCGGTGTCGAACAGGAGTTCGTTGCCTCCCTCGGCAAGGCGCGCAAATTTGCGCGCGGCCCCAAACCGGGCAAGGCGCTGCGCGAAATCGGGCTGGAACCGCAGATGACCACGGAAAAGCCGACCTCCGAAGGCGTCGCCGAGATGCTGTCGCGCCTCGATCTTGGCGGCCATCGCCTCGGCCTGCAGCTTTACCCGGACAAGGATCACAGCGTCCTGATCAGCGCGATCGAGGCGCAAGGTGCCAAGGTCGATACCGTGCTGCCCTATGCCTATGACGCGCAGGCTGCAGATACCAATATCATCAGCGCGATCGACGAGATGGCGGCCGGCCGCATCGATGCGATCGCGCTGACCAATCTTGGCCAGGTCCGCCGCCTGATCGAAGTCGCGAAGGCGCGCGGATGCGAGGACCGGCTACGGCAGGGGCTTGACCGCACGCCGATCGCCTCGGTCGGGCCAGCGGTATCCGACGAACTCAAGTCGCACGGCTTGCGCACCGATATCTATCCAGCCGAGGACGCCTTTTTCATGAGGCCGCTGATCTCAGCGATGGCGGTGGCGCTTTCGAAAAATCCGCCGCGCGCGATGGCGAGAAGCTAATCCACCTTGGCGCCGGCGAACTTGACCACCTTGCCCCATTTCTCGGTTTCGTCCGCCACCAGCTTGCCGAAGTCGGCAGCCGAGCCCGGCAGCAGAATGGCGCCGATCTCGGCGAACCGGGCCTTCGCCTTGGGATCGGCAAGGATTTCATTGACGGCCTTGTTGAGCCTCTCGACGATTTCTGGCGGCGTGCCCTTCGGCGCCGCGAGGCCATACCAGGCGCTCGCCTCGTAACCGGGGAGAAAATCGGCGACCGGCGGCAAATCCGGCAGCACTTCCGATCGCGTCGTGCTGGTTATCGCAAGGCCGCGCAGCTTGCCGGATTTGACGTGCTCGGCGCAGGTCGGAAGATTGTCGAACATCACCTGCATCTGCCCGGAAAGCATATCGGTGAGCGCCGGCGCGCCGCCACGGTAGGGCACATGCTGCATGTTGATGCCGGTCAGCATCTTGAACAGTTCACCCGACATGTGGATCGTGGATCCATTGCCTGATGACGCCATATTGAGCTTGCCCGGGTTGGCCTTGGCGTAGGCGATCAGTTCGGGGATCGACTTGATCGGCAGTGACGGATGCACCAGCACGACGTTGGGAAAGCGAATGATGCCGGCGATCGGCTCCATCTCCTTCATGAAATCGAAGGGCAGCTTGTCGTAGAGCGTGGCGTTGATCGCATTGGCCGGCGCGACCAGCAGCAGCGTGTAGCCGTCAGGCGTGGCGCGCAGCACGGACTCGGTGGCGATGTTGGTGCCGCCGCCCGGCCGGTTCTCGATGACGAAGGATTGCCCGAGCTTTTCCGACAGCCACTGCCCCATCAGGCGCGCCGTGAGGTCCGCCGAGCCGCCGGGCGTATAGCCGATGACAAGGCGAACCGGCCGCGCCGGATAGGCCTGCGCGCTTGCGTTTCCAGATGTGAGCGGAAGCGCAGCTCCACCGGCTGCAAGTTGCAAAAATTGACGGCGCTGAAATTTTTTCATGTTTCCTCCGACGCACTGGCGGCTCTTGCGGCCACCTGGGTGCGTGCATCCTATCCGTGGAGCGTCGTGAAGCCGACAGATATTCTCAGTCCGGACGCGGAAGTTTCACCGCGTCACTTCGTCTCGCTGAGGAACGCCTGATAGGCGAGCTTGATGCCGTCCTCCAGCGGGACAGAGGCCCGCCAGCCGAGCCTGGCCAGCCGGCTGACGTCGAGCAGTTTGCGCGGCGTGCCGTCCGGGCGCGAGGTGTCGAAACTTATCTCCCCAGCATAACCGACGGTGGCTGCGACCACGCGGGCGAATTCGGCGATCGTGATGTCCTCGCCGGTGCCGATATTGACCAGCTCATCGCCGGAATAGGTCTTCATCAAGTGGATGCAGGCGTCCGCAAGATCGTCGACATAGAGGAATTCGCGCCGTGGCGTGCCGGTACCCCAGACCATGACCTTGTCAGCGCCGGAAACCTTGGCTTCGTGGAAGCGGCGGATCAGGGCGGCCACGACGTGGCTGTATTCCGGATGATAATTGTCGCCGCTTCCATAAAGGTTGGTCGGCATCACATTGATGAAGTCGGCGCCATACTGGCTGCGATAGGCCTCCACCATCTTGATCCCGGCGATCTTCGCAATCGCATAGGGCTCGTTGGTCGGCTCCAGCGGCCCGGTCAACGTACAGTCCTCGCGCAACGGCTGCGGCGCCAGCTTCGGATAGATGCAGGACGAGCCTAAGAACATCAGCTTCTCGGCGCCGTTGACATGCGCCGCATGGATCACATTCGCCGCAATCGCCAGATTGTCGTAGAGAAATTCGGCGCGCAGCGTGTTGTTGGCGACGATGCCGCCGACCTTGGCGGCGGCGAGAAACACCACCTGCGGGCGCTTGGCGGCAAACCATTTGTTGACCGCGGCCTGATCGCGCAGATCGGCCTCGCTGCGGCTCGCCGTCAGCAGTTCGACATCTTCCGCCGCCAGCCGGCGCATCAGCGCAGACCCGACCATGCCGCGGTGCCCGGCGACGTAGACCGTCTTGCCCTTCAGCTCAAACGGAAGGCTTGCCATTGGCGACCTCCCGCCTTGCGTCATCGAGATCGCTCGCGACCATTTCCTTGACCAGCTGGGCGAACGACGTCTTGGGCTGCCAGCCGAGCTTCTCGCGCGCCTTGCTGGCATCGCCGACCAGAAGATCGACTTCGGTCGGCCGGAAGTAGACCGGATCGATCCGGACCAAGGTCTTGCCGGACTTGGCGTCGACGCCGGTCTCGTCGACACCCTTGCCGCGCCATTCAATGCGGCGGCCGACTTCAGCAAACGCCAGTTCGACGAACTCACGCACCGAACGGGCCTCGCCGGTCGCCAGCACGAAATCGTCGGGCGCGTCCGCCTGCAATATCCTATGCATGCCCTCGACGTAATCCCGGGCATGGCCCCAGTCGCGCTTGGCCTCGAGATTGCCGAGATAGAGCACCTCATCGATGCCGGTTTCGATGCGGGCGACACTGCGCGTGATCTTGCGCGTCACAAAGGTCTCGCCGCGGATCGGGCTCTCATGGTTGAACAGGATACCGTTCGAGGCATAGATGCCGTAGGCCTCGCGGTAGTTCACCGTGATCCAGTAGCCGTACAGCTTGGCGACGCCGTAAGGCGAGCGCGGAT
Organism: Bradyrhizobium sp. AZCC 1610; assembly: GCF_036924515.1. Classification (NCBI taxonomy): domain Bacteria; kingdom Pseudomonadati; phylum Pseudomonadota; class Alphaproteobacteria; order Hyphomicrobiales; family Nitrobacteraceae; genus Bradyrhizobium; species Bradyrhizobium sp. AZCC 1610. Next base: position 4,490,026 of record NZ_JAZHRR010000001.1, read on the forward strand.
AGAACGGCGTGGTCTCCTTCTGCGGCACCTCCTGGACCAGACCGTAGAGTTCCGAGGTCGAGGCCTGATAGAACCGCGTCTCCTTCTCCATGCCGAGAATGCGGATCGCCTCCAAGAGCCGCAGCACGCCGATGGCGTCGGCATTGGCGGTGTATTCCGGGCTTTCGAAGCTGACGCCGACATGGCTCTGGGCGGCGAGGTTATAGATCTCGGTCGGCCTGATCTGCTGCATCAGCCGGATCAAATTGGTCGAGTCGGTCATGTCGCCGTAATGCAGCAGGAACGGCACGTTGCGGGAATGCGGATCCTGGTAGAGGTGGTCGATGCGGGCGGTGTTGAACGAGGACGACCGCCGCTTGATGCCGTGGACCTCATAGCCGAGGCCGAGCAGATATTCGGCAAGATAGGCGCCGTCCTGGCCAGTGACGCCGGTGATCAGCGCCACGCGCCGCTGTGAATCCTGAGCCGCCATATCATCTCCAAATGCGTCCTCGCGCAGGCCATAGCATTCGACCCCCGCCAAGTCTATCGCCAAAGCCCTTTGGAATCAGCCCCTTAGGTGCTTATTCGCCATGGTGACGCAAGCGTTCGAGTTCGATGATGGTGACGCCGCCATATTCGAGCCGCAGCAGGCCTTCCTTCTCCAGCCGCTTCAGGCACTGGTTGGCATTCTGCCGCGAAATACCCGAAAGCGCTCCGATTTCTTCCTGCGTGATCTCGAGATGGCGCGTCATGTCCGGATAGAGAATCGGGTTGAACAGCGAGGCGATGGAGCGCGCGACGCGGCCGGTGGCATCGAGCGTGCGGCCATGTTCCACCGCGCCGATGAACTGGCCGAGCCGCTCGTTGAGCTGCCGGACCAGAAAGCGGTTGAAAGCGACGCTGTTCTCGAACAGCCAGAAGAAGGTGCTGCGGTCCATCAGCGCCAGCCTCGTATCCCGCAACGCCACCACATCGTAGCGGCGCGGCTCGCCTTTCAGCACCGAACCCTCGCCAAACCAGGCGCCTGCCGTGAGGCCGGCGAACGTCGCAGCCTTGCCGCCGCTCGACACGGTGCTCATTCGGGCAAGACCCGTGACGATGCCGGTCCAGTAGTCGAAGGCATCGCCGCGCATGAAAATGTGCTCATTGGCACGATAGGATTTCTCCACGATGCCGGCACGAGCGACCTCGATTTCCCGTTCGTTCAGTTCGCGCGACCAGGCCGCGATGCGCTTGAGGTAATCCGCAGCAATCATGATCGCATCGACCGTCGCGTCCCCATCGATTCTCGTGCTGCACTGCAACAGGAGTGCCGCCTGGTGAAATTTCCTGACCAATTGTCAGGCAAAAGACATTTCAAACTATCGCATTGCCCTAAGGAGAACCACCTCGATACGCGCGGCCTATGGCGCGGCGGGGGTGCGACGCTACCACGCGTGACGCGGGGCATCGGCCACTACCGATAGTCGGATGGCTTGCCCGTCACCGCCGATGTAGGATCGCGCATTGCAAACGATAGATAAAGAGCGCTGCTCAAGCGCCGTATCTGGAGGGAATGAGTGGCTTACACGTTGGAAGTGCGCGGGGTTTCTCTGCGCTTCGGTGGCGTTCGTGCGCTGACCGAAGTCTCGTTTGGCGTGAACGAGGGCGAATTGTTCTCGATCATCGGCCCGAACGGCGCCGGCAAGACCTCCATCGTCAATTGCATTTCGGGCCGCTACAAGCCGACCGAAGGCCAGCTGTTCTACCGCGGCAAGGACATCACCGGCCTCAATCCGAACGCGCGGCCCGCCCTAGGCATCGGCCGCACTTTCCAGAACCTGGCGCTGTTCCATCATATGAGCGTGCTCGACAATATCATGGTCGGGCGGCACCACCTCCTGAAGAACAATTTCATCACGGGCTCGCTGTACTGGTTGACCGGCGCCCGGCGCGAGGAACTCGAGCATCGCCGCAAGGTGGAGGAGATCATCGATTTCCTCGACCTGCAGTCGGTGCGCAAGGCCACCGCCGGCACCCTGCCCTACGGCCTGCGCAAGCGCGTCGAGCTCGCCCGCGCCATGGCGCTGGAACCGCAGCTGATCCTGCTCGACGAGCCGATGGCCGGCATGAACTTCGAGGAAAAGGAGGACATGGCGCGCTACATCGTTGATCTCAACGAAGAGTTCGGCATGACCGTCATGATGATCGAGCACGATATGGGCGTGGTGATGGACATTTCCCACCGCGTTATGGTGCTGGATTTCGGCCGCAAGATCGCCGAGGGCGATCCGGCGTCGGTGCTCGCCGATCCCCATGTGAAGCGCGCCTATCTCGGCGAAGAGGATGAGGTCCTGGTCGATCCCGACGATACGCCGGCGCCACGGGAGAGCGTGGCATGATGGACTACGCCGGACGCGCCGCCCAGGCGGATACCTTTCCAAAACTGTTGCGCCTCAATGCCCGGGAGCACAGCGGCGAGATCGCGTTGCGCGAAAAGGATCTCGGGTTGTGGCGCGTCTTCACCTGGAACGCCTATCAGACGCGCGTGCACGACTTCGCGCTCGGCCTGGTCGAACTCGGTCTTGGGCGTGGCGACGTCATTGGCATCATCGGCGACAACCGCCCCGACTGGGTGGCCGCCGAAATCGCGACGCATGCCATCGGCGCCATGAGCCTCGGCCTTTATCGCGACGTGCTGGACGAGGAAGCGGCCTATCTGCTCAGCTATGGCGACGCCAAACTGGTGTTCGCCGAAGACGAGGAGCAGGTCGACAAGCTGCTGGCGCTGGCCGACCGCGCGCCCAATCTCAAGCACATCGTCTATTCCGATCCGCGCGGCATGCGGAAATACGACGATCCGCGCCTGATGGAAGCCGAAAAACTCGCCACGATGGGGCGCGACCGCGCCGCGCGCGAGCCCGGCCTCTATGACCGCCTCGTCGACGCGACTCAGGGCGAGGATGTTGCGATCCTCTGCACCACCTCGGGCACGACGGCCAACCCCAAGCTGGCGATGCTGGCGGCCGGGCGCGTTCTCAAGCATTGCGCGACCTATCTGGCGTTCGATCCGAAGGGGCCGGACGACGAATATGTCTCGGTGCTGCCGCTGCCCTGGATCATGGAACAGGTCTACGCGCTCGGCAAAGGGCTGCTCTGCCGGATGAAGGTCAACTTCGTCGAAGAACCCGAGACCATGATGCACGACTTCCGCGAGATCGCGCCGACCTTCGTGCTGTTCGCGCCGCGGCTCTGGGAATCGATCGCCGCCGATGTGCGCGCCAACGTGATGGACTCCTCGCCGCTCAAGCAAAAACTCTACGACATCGGCATGAAGGCGGGGCTTTCGGCGCTGGCGCAGGGAAAGCGTTCGATGCTGGCCGACCAGCTGCTGTTCCGCGCGCTGCGCGACCGGCTCGGCTTCACGCGGCTGCGCTCGGCCGCGACCGGCGGTGCCGCACTTGGGCCGGATACCTTCAAGTTCTTCCGCGCCATGGGCGTGCCGCTGCGCACGCTCTATGGCCAGACCGAGATGCTTGGGGCCTACACGCTGCACCCCTTCGGTAAGGTCGATCCGGATACGACGGGCGTGCCGATGGCGGCCGATATCGAGATCCGCGTCGACAATCCCGATGTCAACGGCGTCGGCGAAATCGTGGTACGTCACCCCAACATGTTCGTGGGCTATTACAAGAATCCGGAAGCCTCGGCCGCCGACATGAAGGACGGCTGGATGCACTCCGGCGACGCTGGCTATTTCAACGCCGACAGCCAACTCGTCGTCATCGACCGCATCAAGGATCTCGCCGAGACCTCGCGCGGCGAGCGCTTCTCGCCGCAATATCTGGAAAACAAGCTCAAGTTCTCACCCTACATCGCCGAGACGGTCGTGCTCGGTGCCGGCCGCGACACGCTGGCGGCGATGATCTGCATCCGCTACTCGATCATCTCGAAATGGGCGGAGAAGAACCGCATCTCGTTCACGACCTACACCGATCTTTCCTCGCGGCCCGAGGTCTATGCGCTGTTGCGCAAGGAGGTCGAGGGCGTAAACGCCACGCTGCCGCCGCCGCAACGCATCTCCCGCTTCCTGCTGCTCTACAAGGAGCTCGACGCCGATGACGGCGAACTGACCCGCACCCGAAAGGTGCGCCGCAACGTCATCAACGAGAAATACGCCGACATCATCGACGCGATCTATGGCGGCAAGAGCGATATTCCCGTCGACACCGTAATCCGTTTCCAGGACGGCACCACCCAGCGCATCCGCACCACGCTCCGGGTGGTCGATCTCGGCCATGATGCGCCGATGGCGGAGGCCGCGGAATGAAGCTGATGTCTACCAGCGGCCCCGCAAAACTGATCGTCATGCGCGGGCTTGACCCGCGCATCCATCCTCTTTCGGAAAATCACTTTTTTAGGCGATGGATCGCCGGGTCAAGCCCGGCGATGACAGCGTGTACGTTCGGTGACTTCGCATGAACACCCAGCTCCTGATCCAGCTTCTGGTTAACGGCCTCGTGGTCGGCACGCTCTATGGCGTGGTCGCGATGTCGTTCGTGCTGATCTACAAGGCAACCCAGGTCGTGAACTTCGCGCAGGGCGAATTGCTGCTGGTCGGCGCCTGGGTATGCTGGTGGCTGCTCACCAAATATCAGGTGCCGTTCTATCTGGGTATGCCGATCACGCTGGTCTTCATGTTCCTGTTCGGCATCGCCATCCAGATCGTCATCCTGCGCCCGATGATCGGCGAGCCGATCATTTCCGTGATCATGGTGACGATCGCGTTGTCGACGGTATTTTCCGCGCTGATGAAGTGGATGTTTGGCGTCAATTTGCAGCCGTTCCCACGCATCTTCCAGACGCAGAACGTCAACATCCTCGGGCTGCAGGTGCAGACCGTCTATCTGATGAGCCTCGCGGTCTCGGTGGCGATGATGGTGGGAATGGCGTGGTTCTTTCGCCTCTCCAAATATGGTCTCGCCATGCGCGCCACCGCGTTCAACCAGCAGGTGGCGCAATCGCTCGGCATCTCCGTGAAGAGCGTGTTCGCGATGGCCTGGGCGATTTCGGCGACCGTCTCCGCCGTCGCGGGCGTGGTGGTGGCCGTCGTCAACGGCGTCTCGGCCGGGCTATCGGCCTACGGCGTCAAGGTGTTTCCAGCCGCGATCCTCGGCGGTCTCGACAGCGTTGGCGGCGCGGTGCTCGGCGGCATCATCATCGGGCTGTTGGAAAACTTCGCGCATTTTCTCGACAGCGAGTATCTGCATTGGGGCAATCTGTACGAGATCGCGCCGTTCTATGCGCTCATCATTATCCTGATGATCAAGCCGTACGGCCTGTTCGGCACTAAAGACATCGAGCGGGTGTAAACAATTATGGCAGGCCAGACCCTCATTCCCGCCGGCGATTTCCGCACCAGCTATGCGGCGGATACCACCGTGTTTCCGACCGCGACCAGCCGCAACGCCATGATCGCCGGCATCGTGCTGGTCTGCTTTGCGCCGCACGTCGTCAACGAATATATCCTCAGCCTGCTGATCCAGATCGGCATCTTCGGCATCGCCGCGCTCGGCCTCAACATCGTCGTCGGCTTCACCGGCCAGATTTCCATCGGCCACGCCGCGTTTTTTGGCTTCGGCGCCTTCACGTCGGCCTATCTCTCGAACCGGTTCGGGATTCCCGTCTTCTTTTGCATTCCGCTCGCGGGTGTCGTGACGGCGGCCGTTGGATTGATCTTCGGCCTGCCCGCGGCGCGGCTGAAAGGGCTTTATCTGGCGATCGCCACGCTGGCGGCGCAATACATCCTGCTCGACTTCTTTGCCCGCGCCGAATGGTTCACCGGCGGCAGCGTTCCCGCCAGCGCCGAGCCGTTCTCGATCTTCGGCTACATGCTGCGCGGCGATAAGCAGTATTTCTACGTCGTGCTGGCCTATGTCGTCGTCTGTTACCTGCTCGTCACCAACCTGATCCGCTCGCGCGACGGACGCGCGCTGATTGCGGTGCGCGACCATTACCTGTCCGCCGAGATCATGGGCATCAACCTGACCAAGTACCGGACGCTGTCGTTCGGTCTCGCCGCGTTCTTTGCCGGCGTCGGCGGCGCGCTCTATGCGCATTACAATCAGGTGGTCTCCAACGAAGGTTTCGGCATCGATCGCTCGATCATCTTCCTGGCGATGATCATCATCGGCGGGCTCGGCTCGATCATGGGCACGCTGATGGGAACGGCCTTCATGGTGCTGCTGCCGGAATCGATGGAATGGCTCAGCGTCGCACTGCGCGGCAGTCCGATCGACCAGTTCCTGGGATTGAAGAACAACATCGCTTTCCTACGCGAGATGGCGATCGGAATCATCATCATCGTCTTTCTGGTGTTCGAACCGGACGGGCTCGCGCATCGCTGGCGGCAGATCAAGGCATATTGGAAACTCTACCCGTTCTCGCATTGAGGTCGGAACGGGACGGACAACAAGAAGACCTCGAGAAATAACCGGAGGATTAGTCCATGACGATGAAGACTCTACTGAGCACCGCCTCACTGGCTCTCCTGCTGGCGAGCGCCGCAACGACGTCGCAGGCCCAGGTCGCGCTGGGGCATCTCACCGACTATTCGGGCCCCACCTCGGACGTCGGAACGCCGTTCGGACAGGGTGTCGCGGACACCTATGCGTGGATCAACAAGAGCGGCGGCATCAACGGCGCCAAGGTCAACCTCGATACCGTCGACTACGGCTACCAGGTGCCGCGCGCGATCGCCCAGTACAAGAAGTGGTCCGGCTCCGACAAGGTCGCCGCCATTCTCGGCTGGGGCACCGCAGACACCGAAGCGCTGACGGGATTCCTGGCCCAGGACAAGATCCCGGATATTTCGGCATCCTATGCCGCGGCGCTCTCCGATCCGACAGGCGCCGGTGGCAAGGCCAAGCCTGCTCCCTACAACTTCTTCTACGGCCCGAGCTACTCGGACGCGGTTCGCGGCATGCTGACCTGGGCCGCCGAGGACTGGAAGTCCAAGGGCAAGCCCGGCAAGCCGAAATTCGTCCATATGGGCGCCAACCACCCCTATCCGAACGCGCCGAAGGCCGCCGGTGAAGCGATTGCCGCCGAGCTCGGCTTCGAACTGCTGCCGCCGATCGTCTTCGCGTTGACGCCCGGCGATTACAGCGCGCAGTGCCTGACCCTGAAGAGCTCGGGCGCCAACTACGCCTATCTCGGCAACACCGCCGGCTCGAACATCTCCGTACTCAACGCCTGCAAGGCGGCGGGCGTCGATGTGCAGTTCCTCGGCAACGTCTGGGGCATGGACGAGAACGCCGCCAAGGCCGCAGGTGCTGCCGCCGACGGCGTGGTGTTCCCGCTGCGCACCGCGGTAGCATGGGGCGGCAACGCTCCCGGCATGAAGACCTTCATGGAAATCTCCAAGATGTCGGACGCGGCCGGTACCACCTACCGTCCCGTGCATTACCTCGCCGGCGTCTGCACCGCGCTCTACATGAAGGAAGCCGTCGAATGGGCAGCCAAGAACGGCGGCGCCACCGGCGAGAACGTCAAGAAGGGCTTCTATCAGAAAAAGGATTGGGTGCCCGCAGGAGGAGAAGGCGTCTGCAATCCCTCGACCTTCACCGAGAAGGATCACCGCGGCACGCTCAAGGTCGATCTTTATCGCATGAAGGTTGCAGGCTCGACCGACGCCCCGCTCAACGATCTGATCAAGAATGGCGGCATCAAGATGGAGAAGGTGAAGACGATCGACCTGCCGCGCAAGCCCGAGTGGCTCGGCTGGTGATTTCCCGGGTCGCCTCCGGGCGACCCCAACACTCCGTCGTCATCCCCGCGAAAGCGGGATCCAGTACGCCGCAGCGTTTCGGTCGATTGCAGGCGCCGCTGGAATACTGGATCACCCGCTCCAGTGCGCAATTGCGCACAAGGCGGGTGATGACGGCAAGAGGTGATCAGACATGACTGAAGCAACTCAAATGGATCGCGCACCGGCGGCGCAAGCCGCCGCCCCACTCCTCAGCGTCCACAACATCGAAGTGGTCTACGACAAGGTCATCCTGGTGCTGCGCGGCCTGAGCCTCGAGGTGCCGAAGGGCGCGATCGTGGCGCTGCTTGGCGCCAACGGCGCCGGCAAGTCGACGACGCTGAAGGCGATCTCGGGCCTGCTCAAGACCGAGGACGGCGAAGTCATCCGCGGCGAAATCGTCTTCGACGGCGAGCGCATCGACGGCATCGACCCCGACAAGATCGTCCGCCGCGGCATCTTTCAGGTGATGGAAGGCCGCCGCATCATTTCCGACATGACGTCGATCGAGAATTTGAAGCTCGGCGCCTTCACCCGCACCGACAACGAGGTCGGCAACGACATCGACATGGTCTTCAGATATTTCCCGCGGCTGAAGGAGCGCACCGGGCTCGCCGGCTATCTCTCCGGCGGCGAGCAGCAGATGCTGGCGATCGGCCGCGCGCTGATGGCGCGGCCCAAGATGATCCTGATGGACGAGCCGTCGATGGGCCTGTCCCCGCTGTTGGTCAAGGAGGTGTTCGGGATCATCAAGGCAATCAACCGCGACCTCGGCGTCACCATCCTCCTGGTGGAGCAGAACGCGCGCGCGGCGCTGTCGGTCGCGAGCCACGGCTACATCATGGAACAGGGCAAGGTGGTGCTCGACGGCACGGCCGACGAATTGCGCGACAACGAGGACGTCAAGGAATTCTACCTCGGTGGCGCCGGCGACCAGCGTAGGAGCTTCAAGAACCTGAAAAGCTTCAAGCGGCGAAAGCGGTGGCTGTGAACCATAGCGTTTCGAGCGAAGTGGAGACCGGTTCGCGTGAAGAAAACGCGTCAAAACAAAAGAATCAGATGCTCACTCGAGCACCTGCTCCGCTTCCGCAACCGCGCAAAGAACATGATAAAACGAAGATGCAGGGATGGTGGCGACCAGCGAGTTGCCGTCGCGATCGAATTGGTCGTACCAGCCGCCCGCCACGGGATGGCTGAGATAATGCCGTTCGAGCCGCGCCAACGCCGCGCGCGCTTCATCCGCAGCCCCCGCCTCGCCCGACTCAGCCTGCGCGATCCACGCCTTGGCGATTTCGGTCTGCGGCCACAGCCGGCGCGTATGCCGTTTGATGTTGCCGCCTGCGCCGCCCTCGTCGATCAGGCAGCCGGTGGCCTCGTCGCGATAGCGCAGCGCCGACGCCAGCAGTTCGCCGCGGTAGCGCCCGGTCGGGCAGCCGGTGATGCGTTCAAAGCCCTTCAGCAGCCAAGCCCATTCCGCCTGGTGTCCAGGTTCCACGCTGACGGGCTCGATCTTCGAAAAATCTTCCTCAAAGTACTCGCCAAGCACCTGCCGCTGCTTGTCGTAGAGATTGGCAAGGAACAGCGCGAAGAAGTCACCGGACCTGTTCTGGAACACCGTGTCATGCGTCGCGTCGAACGCCGCGATCATCGCTTCGAACAGATGCATCTGCGGATTCTGCCGCCGCGGCAGCGACACCGGCAATCCTTCGTGAACCCCGCCGTGCGGCGAGCGCAACTGGGTGTCGATGAAATGGCACAGCGCATCGATCTCGGCGCGTATCTGCGCGTCGCGATCGAGCCCGTAGACGGTGGCCAGCGCCAGCAGCACGAAGGCGTGGTCGTAGGAATCGCGCAGCGGATCCAGCACCGTGCCATCAGGCGTCAATGTGTGGACGAAGCCGGGTTTGCCGTCGGGGGCTTTCGCCTTGCTCAAGAGGTGCTCCAGCCCCTTCAGCGCGATCGTGCGGCCGTCGGGATACCAGCCCATCTGCGCCGCCTTGGCGTAGCAATAGATCTGGCGCGCCTGCACGAAAACCCGCCGCGGCGCCGAGGCATCGGCACGGCCGTCGGAATCGAGCCGGTCAACGAAGCCACCCGCCTTGTGGTCCCAGCCTTCGGTCGACCACAGCGGCAGGCAGTGGTCGATCATGCGAAGCTTCAGCTTGGCGACGATGTCGGCCGAAACGCCAGCATCTGCCGCCGCAGCGGGGTGTCCTTCAGCCATTGCGTCCCCTGGAACATCAACAAAACCGGTAGCCGCCGTCTGATACCACGTCAGAGGCGGCGCGCAATCGACCCTAACTTGGGGAATTCGTCATGACGGACCATTACGACGCGCTCGAGACGCGCGAGCCGGCCAAACGCGAGGCGGAGTTGTTGTCCCGGCTGCCGGACGTCCTGCGCAAGGCACTGGCCGCGCCGGCCTATGCCGAGCGCCTGAAGGGCGTCGACCCCGCTGCTATAACCAGCCGCGCCGCGCTGGCGCGCCTGCCGGTGCTCCGCAAGTCGGAACTCCCAGCCCTGCACAAGGCTGCGCCTCCCTTCGGCGGTTTCGTGGCCGGGCCTTTGGGGTCGTTCGGGCGGCTGTTCACCTCGCCGGGGCCGATCTTCGAGCCCGAGCCCGTTCACGCCGACCCCTGGCGCGGCGCGCGGGCGTTGTTTGCGGCGGGTTTCCGGCCCGGCGACGTGGTGCTCAACACCTTCAGCTACCATCTGACGCCCGGCGGCTTCATCTTCGACGCTTCGGCGCGGGCGCTGGGCTGTGCGGTGATTCCGGCCGGCCCCGGCAATACCGAGCAGCAGTTCGAACTGATCGAGGCCTATCAGCCGATCGGCTATAGCGGCACGCCGGACTTCCTCAAGATTCTGCTCGACGCCGCCGCAAGTGCGGGGCGCGACGTTTCCTCGATCAAGCGCGCGATGGTATCAGGCGCGGCGTTTCCGAAATCGCTGCAGGACGAGGTGAAGTCGCGCGGCATCGATGCCTATCAGGCATTCGGCACCGCCGACCTCGGCCTGATCGCCTTCGAGACGCCGGCGCGCGATGGCATGGTCGTCAACGAGGACCTGATCATGGAAATCGTACGTCCCGGCACCGGTGACCCCGTAGCGCCCGGCGACGTCGGCGAGATCGTCGTCACTTCGCTCGATCCGCAGCATCCCTGGATCCGCCTCGCGCTCGGCGACCTCACGGCGGCGTTGCCGGGCGCAAGCCCGTGCGGACGAACCAACATGCGCATCAAGGGCTGGATGGGCCGCGCCGACCAGACCACCAAGGTCAAGGGCATGTTCGTGCGCCCCGAGCAGATCGCCGAGATCGGCAAGCGCCATCCCGAACTCGGACGACTGCGCCTCGTGGTTACGCGTTCCGGCGAAAGCGATCTGATGACGCTGAAGGCGGAAACGGCGGCGCCCGGCGAGACGCTCAAGGAGGAACTAGCCGCGAGCCTGCGCGCGGTGACGAAACTCGGCGGCAATGTGGAACTGGTCGGCGCTGGCGCGCTGCCGAATGACGGCAAGGTGGTATCCGACGAGCGCAACTAGCCCCGCTTGCTTGGTGCTCGGCTTTGGGTTCGTTCTGCCAAATCCCTCTTCACTAACTCGAATGCGTACGTCGGAATTGCTCTCCTGCCGAAAGAGCCGGTGCGTAAGCGAAGCAAGCTCCACCTATCTTTCGTACGAGGACAGCCTTGCCTGATCTGCCAACAAACCCCGTCTGATCCACACCACCTAAAATTCGCTCAACCGAGAGCATTAGGACGCAAGGTCAGCGATGAGTTCACAGTGCCACTCTGTCGCACCCACCACTGCAATCATCTTGCTCAAGCTGGTGTGAACACAAGCGGTCGCAATGCGGACTAAGGACCCATTCCACAGTCATGTCCATGAGGCGGGAACTCGTGGTTAAACCCTCGGTTGCCCTCGGGTGATTCGTACGGCTATACTGAGGCGAGTAAATCATTCAATTGACCTCAAGAGCCTTGTGCGCAGGATATGCAGCGGGAAATTCAGCGGAAGGTGGATATCCCAGTGATGATTTCACGAGCGAGGCCGGCTCACGGCCCGGTCGACGCGCAAATGCGTTCCGCCGCGTCCGGCTCACACAATAGCACCAACAAGGAAAAACCCAGGGTGCTTGTGACGGGCGCCGACGGGTTCGTCGGGCGACACTTGGTTCCCTTCCTTGCCACGCGGGGATACAGGGTGATTGCCGCATCGAGAGCGACAGCCACTTTCGAGAATCCGAACGTCACCGCAGTTCCGTTGCCGGATCTCTCGAAGCTGTTCGATTGGTGCCCCGTTCTAGACCAATGCGACACTGTGGTTCATCTTGCGGGCATCGCTCACAAGTACGCCGGTGACGCCCTTTACGATCGCATCAACCATCGCGCGACATCGGCGCTAGCGCGCGCCATATCTCGCGGCGCGACGAAACATTTGGTATTCATTTCGTCCATCGCCGCCCAGTCCGGTGCTTACGCGGATCATGACCTGACTGAGGATGATTTTCCGACACCAAGCAATGCGTATGGACGATCCAAATTTGCCGGCGAACAGGCCATTCGCGCAGCCGGCATTTCCTTTACCATCTTGCGACCGGTCGTAATTTATGGCGAAGGTGAGAAAGGAAATTTCGCTATCGTCCATCGGCTTTCGCGGCTGCCGGTCCCGCTACCATTCGGAGCGCTAACGGCACAACGGTCCATATTGTCGATTCAGAATTTCAACTTGGCGGTCGAGACCGCCTTGAGCAACCCCCGCGCTCGGGGAGAGACCTTTATCGTATCGGACCCGAAACTGGTCACGGTCGCAGATCTCATCGCGCGTCACCGCGCCGGTCTCGGCAGATCACCCGGCTTGATCCCCTTCCCCGAAAGCTGGATCAAGGCGTGCCTGAAGGCGACGGGCCAAATTTCGACCTGGGACCGGATTGGTCGGCCACTGGTAGCTCCGCCAACGAAGCTACTTGCGATCGGCTGGGAACCATCTTGAGCGAATAGCGTTCGTGATTGCCAATACCTTGGCACCGGACACGGGCGAGCCCGGTTTCATTTTTCGCAGAATTCGCAGATAACAGGATCTTTCGCAGCATGGTAAGATCCTGAAGCATTCCTGCCCTCGCAGCCACGCAACAAGACATGCTGCATCGGCAGATCGCGCGGAAGCGTAGAGCCCTGTCGAACGGCGTGGCGCCTTCGATCGTCTCGCTTACAGACGTACAACGATTGGATCGGCGAGCCTCGATTGGTATTGGCGATCAGATCGCTTGAAAAATCCCTACGATCCGACATCCCTGTATACGGCTAACAGTTTCGCGGCTGGAGCAGTCTTGGCATGATAGTACTCCCCGCGTTAAGACAGTGAGATGAAGAGGCCAGCAATTTTCTTTGACCGGGACGGCGTGCTGAACGAAGATTGCGGCTACGTCTTCGAAATCAGCAAGCTAAAGTGGATAGATGGCGCACGCGCAGCGGTGAAGCTCGCCAATGATGCTGGATATTTTGTATTCGTGATTACGAACCAATCTGGCGTAGCCAGAGGCTTCTACGAGGAAAGCCATGTTGAAGCGATACATGCGTGGATGGCGCACGATTTAGCTAAGATTGGAGCTCACATAGATGCCTTCGAGTACTGCCCTTATCATCCCCAAGCGCCAATAGAACGGTATCGTCAAGTAAGCAATCGGCGCAAGCCCGCACCGGGTATGATCAACGATCTCTTGGACCGGTTTCCAGTGGACGTCAGTCGAAGCAGTCTCGTAGGAGATAAGCTCACTGATTTAGAGGCCGCACGAGCAGCAGGGATAAAAGGATATTTGTTTCGGGGTGATAACCTCGAACATTTCTTGAAGTCAATCTTGTAATCATACGCGGGACCAAATTTCTTCCAGCGGCAATTGATGCACGATGCTAATGTGGCTTTTCAAATTTCGGTGATCTGACTATCCAATAGGTTTTCTACCATTTATCACAGGATCAGTATTATCGCTTGAAGACCAACACATCGTCGTCCGGTACTTCTCGATGTAAAAAAGCGGCCTTGACTTAAATTGCTACATCCGAGATTGCTGCTGTGCCGATCCAAGACATGCGCCATTCTCGTAAAGTTGATTGTAGAGCGAACCTCGTGATCGGAAACTCAGGTGCCTAATCGTCCAACTCCTCGATTTCGGTCTTATGTCGGCCAAGTGATAGAAAATCCATACTACCCGTAGTAGTTGCACAAGCTCACGGTGGAATACCGCCCGTGCAAGTCAGTCGAAAACTGAAATGCGCATTAGCGATAGCCGGCATCACCAGCTATTTCGCGCTCGCCTCTTATTTCAAGTATTCCTATCCCCCTTCCTCAGGAAAAGAGATTGTCCTTCGCGGCTTCGAGCGATTGGGAGACTCGCACCATGCTGTGGTCGCACATAGTTGGGTTCCTAAAAGCGCGCGATTGGGCGAAGCCGATTCCGAGGACGACAACCAGCGCTCGTCCGTAATGATATACGAAGACGACAAGCCCCTCGGTCCGCCTCACAGCTCACACGCAGACATTATAAAGCTTGGAAGGGGCCGTTTCTCACATTGGCGAGGCCAGGGTTTCGTATTTTCGTCAAGCGACAATAGTAACCCAGCGACGAATGGCCGTTCATACCGAGCCGTCCTGCCACATCAGCAGCCATAGTATTGCTTTTCTAACTGGCCCGCCGGTTCACGCTGGCGGGCCCAAGCCTTGCCAGGAGGCGAGGCTCGGACGTGACTTGGTTCGCGCTCGACTTCCTTAGGCAGGCCATGCGGAGAATCGGTGCTTGAGTAGCACGGATTGAAGTGATTTGGCTTGACTAGGCGCTTTTGACCGAATGTTGTGACGAATTTCTTGAACTGAATTCGTCCAACGAGTATGGCTTCAATTCGATGACGATACTGCGCAGCTAATAATCGCTAGTTTCGCGTTGCGCGCCTATGGTACGTCGGATCCGAAATTCTTGAACAGGTTGAAGGCATGATAGGAAAACCGCCTGTTGCGCTGATCACCGGCGTCACCGGCCAGGACGGCGCCTATCTTGCCGAATATCTGCTCGGCCTCGGCTATGAGGTCCACGGCATCAAGCGGCGATCGTCCTCGTTCAACACCGCCCGCATCGACCACCTCTACCAGGATCCGCATTCCCGCAACGTGCCGTTCCTGCTGCACTACGGCGACATGACCGACTCGACCAATTTGATCCGGCTGATGCAGCAGATCAGGCCGACCGAGATCTATAACCTCGCCGCCCAGAGCCATGTCGGCGTCAGCTTCGAAAGCCCGGAATACACCGCCAATGCCGACGCCATCGGCGTGCTGCGGCTCTTGGAGGCGATCCGCATTCTCGGCATGGAGAAGGAGACGCGGTTCTATCAGGCCTCGACCTCGGAACTCTACGGTCTGGTCCAGGAGGTGCCGCAGAAGGAGACCACGCCGTTCTATCCGCGCTCGCCTTACGGCGTCGCCAAGCTGTACGGCTACTGGATCACGGTGAACTACCGCGAGGCCTACGGCATCTATGCCTCGAACGGTATCCTGTTCAACCATGAGAGCCCGATCCGCGGCGAGACCTTTGTGACGCGCAAGATCACGCGCAGTGTCGCCCGCATCGAAACCGGCATCGATGAGGTGCTCTATCTCGGCAATCTCGAGGCCAAGCGCGACTGGGGCCATGCCCGGGATTACGTCGAGGGCATGCATAGGATATTGCAGGCGGACGCGCCCGACGATTTCGTGCTGGCGACCGGCGAGGCCCGTTCGGTGCGTGAGTTCGTCGAACTGGCGTTTGCTGAAGTCGGCCGCCGCATTGAATGGCGCGGCAAGGGTGTCGACGAGACCGGCGTCGACGCCAAGTCCGGCAAGACCTTGGTCCGGATCGATCCGGTCTACTTCCGGCCGACCGAAGTCGATCTTCTGGTCGGCGATGCCAGCAAGGCGCGCGAGAAGCTCGGCTGGCAGCCCAGGACGTCGTTCGCCCAGCTGGTCAAGGAAATGGTCGCGAGCGATCTCGATGACGCAAGGCGGGAGGTCGCCAATGGCAAGCCTTCCGTTTGAGCTGAAGGGCAAGACGGTCTACGTCGCCGGGCACCGCGGCATGGTCGGGTCTGCGCTGATGCGCCGGCTGGCGGCGGAAGATGTCGAACTGCTGACGGCGAGCCGCAGCGAGGCCGATCTGCGCGATCAGGCCGCGGTCAACAAATGGTTTGCCGCCAAGCGCCCGCAGGTGGTGTTTCTCGCCGCCGCCAAGGTCGGCGGCATCGTCGCCAACAACACGCTGCGCGCCGAATTTCTCTACGACAATCTGGCGATTGCGGCGAATGTGATCCATGCGGCGCATGTCAACGGCGCCGAGAAGCTGATGTTCTTAGGCTCGTCCTGCATCTATCCGAAGCTGGCGCCGCAGCCGTTGCGCGAGGACTCGATGCTGACGGGGCCGCTGGAGCCGACCAACGAGCCCTATGCGATCGCCAAGATCGCGGGGATCAAGATGGTCGAGGCCTATCGCAGCCAGTATGGCGCCGACTTCATCAATGTGATGCCGACCAATCTGTACGGCAGCGGCGACAATTATCATCCCGAATACAGCCACGTCGTGGCCGCCCTGATCCGCCGCTTCCACGAGGCGAAGATGTCCGGCGCCAGGGAAGTCGTGGTCTGGGGCACCGGCACGCCGCGGCGCGAATTCCTCTATGTCGACGATCTTGCCGATGCCTGCATCCATTTGATGAAGAGCTATTCCGGCGATGAGCTGGTCAATATCGGCACCGGCGAGGACATCACGATCGCCGAATTCGCCCGCGTGGTCGCGGCGACCGTCGGCTATGCCGGGGAAATAAGTTTCGACACTTCACGACCCGACGGCACCCCGCGAAAACTGCTGGACGTCAGCCGGCTGGCCAGGCTCGGCTGGCGCGCCAGCACGCCGCTGGAGGAAGGTATCAGACTCGTCTACAAAACATACCGAATGGAACAGTCGACAGATCGACTATCAGAGCTCCATATTTCAGACAGCCCTCACACATGCACAACTCTGCAAAGCTGATCCTCGCTACTCAGTTCTATCCTCCGGATACGAGCACGACGGCGGTGTATCTGGGCAAGATCGCCGATACACTTGCGGCAGATAACCAGGTTGTCGTTATTTCCGCCACGCCCAACCCGGATTCGCTCAGCGCAGACCCGCGCAGCAATCCGGCCATTGTCGAAATCAGAAACTGGAGCCCGCGCAAGTCCGCGCTCGTGCAACGCGCGGCGGCGGTATGCCTAGTGGCAGTGCGGATGTTCTTCTCGGTCTTGAGGCGAGCAACATCCAGCGACGTCGTCTTCTGCATAACGTCTCCTTTCACATTGCCTTACACCGTGCTTCTGGCGGCGAAACTGCGCGGCGCGGCCACGCTGCTCCTCATCCATGATCTCTATCCCGAAGCGCTCGAAGCGGCCGGCCTGATCCAATCCAGGTCCTTTGCAGCCCGGCTCATCCGTTCCGCCAACACGCTCCTGTTTCGAAGCCTGGACGCCGTCATCGTCATCGGACGCGATGTGCCGCCCCTGATCCTGAAGTATCCAGGCGTCAAACCGGACAAGCTTCACATCATCCCCAATTGGCCGCTGATCCCGATCGGATATCAGAAGATCGACCCATCCAGCCGTTTCCGCGCTCCGGATGCTTCCAAATTCATCGTCGGACTATCAGGCAATCTGGGCTTTACCCACTCCCCTGCAACGGTGTTTGAAGCCGCAAAACTGCTGCAGTCGGAGAACGACATTCATTTCATCCTGTCCGGATGGGGCGTTGGCTGGAGAGAACTGAATGATCTGCTCGCGCAGGAAAAACTCGCCAACGTCACGATCCTGAGCCCGGTCCCCGAGGATGAGCTGATCGAGTTTCTGTCCGCGGCGGATCTTTGGGTCATACCCTATCGCCGAAATATCGCCGGCGTGTCGATTCCGAGCCGCCTCTACAACCTGTTGGCCGTCGGCCGGCCGTCCGTTGTCGCGTCAGAGGCAAATTCTGAAGGCGCCCTTGTGCTCGCCGAAGAGGCCATCGGATGGGTCGTGCCGCCCGAGGATCCGATAGAGCTTGCCCGGGCGATCCGGGAGGCTGCACGAGACCGTCAGGCGACGACCGAAAAGGGAATACGAGCGGTCAGCGTTGCCCACAAATACCGCGCAGAAGCTGCACTTGCGCTTTATCGCCGCGTCGTCAACGATGTCAGGCGGGCAAGGATGGACCGCAGAAGCGGTCAAACGAGCTGAAGACGCCCTTGGCCGCAGATCTTTCTGCGGGTGAGCGTCACGCACGGCTCGCCAAGACAGGCGGTGCCGTCGCGAACACGCTTACACAATTCGATTGCGAGCATAGGCTGGGCCCGGCACCTTGCCTGACCGAAAGGCTTGGGGTATCCACCGCCTGCTTTCCATACGGGAGAAACATGCGATGTCGAGCACTGGCCAAACGCTTTACCGGCGCGCGCGCAAGGTCATGCCCGGCGGAACGCAATTGCTCTCCAAACGGCCCGAAATGTTCCTGCCCGAGCAGTGGCCGACCTATTTCAAGTCGGCCAAGGGGGCCGAAGTCGTCGATCTCGACGGCAAGACCTATCTCGACATGAGCTATTGCGGCATCGGTGCCACTATCCTGGGCTTTGCCGATCCCGACGTCGACGCGGCGGTGAAGACCGC
This sequence comes from Bradyrhizobium sp. AZCC 1610, assembly GCF_036924515.1. Classification (NCBI taxonomy): domain Bacteria; kingdom Pseudomonadati; phylum Pseudomonadota; class Alphaproteobacteria; order Hyphomicrobiales; family Nitrobacteraceae; genus Bradyrhizobium; species Bradyrhizobium sp. AZCC 1610. The sequence continues at coordinate 4,508,486 of NZ_JAZHRR010000001.1, forward strand.
AATCGACATGGGCTCGATGTCGACGCTAAATTGCGCGGAGGATATCGAGCTCGCGGAACTCCTGGTCGAGCTGCATCCCTGGGCGGACATGGTCCGCTTCGGCCGCGCCGGCGGCGAAGCGATGGCGATCGCGATCCGAATCGCGCGTGCGGCCACCGGCCGCGACATGGTGGCATTCTGCGGCTATCACGGCTGGCACGATTGGTATCTCAGTGCCAATCTCGGCGAGACCACCGCACTCGACGGCCACCTGCTGCCGGGCCTCGACACCAAGGGCGTGCCGCGCGGTCTCGCCGGGTTGATGCATCCGTTCCACTTCAACAAGCTCGACGAGATCGAGGCGATCGTTGCCGCGAACGGCGAGCGGCTCGCCGCGATCGTGATGGAGCCGGTGCGCTCCAGCGAGCCCGAGCCCGCCTTTATCAAGGGCATCCGCGCACTCGCCAACCGCTGCGGCGCGGTGCTGATCTTCGACGAGGTGACGTCGGGCCTTCGCATCAATTCCGGCGGCGCGCACCTCGCCTATGGCGTCGACCCCGACATCGCGGTGTTCGCCAAGGCCATCGCCAACGGTTTTCCGATGGCGGCGATCGTCGGCCGGGCATCGGTGATGGATGCTGCGCAGGAAACCTTTGTCAGCTCGACCGCCTGGACCGAGCGCGTCGGACCGGTCGCAGCCCTTGCCACTCTGCGCAAGCATCGCGAGCAGAATGTCGCCAGGCATCTGATGCGGATCGGCACCCGCCTTCAGAAGGGCTGGACCGAGGTGTCACAGGCAACCGGCCTGCCGGTGCATGTCTCCGGCATTTCGCCGCTCGGGCATTTCGCCTTCGATCTGCCTGACGCCCAGGAGGTGCGTACATTGTTCACGCAGATGATGCTCGACCGCGGCATTCTAGCCACCGGCTCGTTCTACGCGATGTGGACGCATACCGACGCCCATGTCGACCGCTATCTGGAAACCGTGAACGAGGTGTTCCGCGAGCTGCGCACCGCAGTGGAGCAGAAGGCCGTCAAGCAATTGCTGCGCGGCCCGGTCGCCCATTCCGGGTTCAAGCGTCTGACCTGATCAGGCGTCTACCCCGAAAATATCGCGCCTCACGTTGCGCGACGTCGGCGAGCGCGCGGCCTTCGGATAGATGCCGTGCAGCACGCTGTCGGCGGCGAGCGCGCCGCCATCAATGATGATCGCTCCGGTCGACACGAAGGTGTTATTGCCGATGGCGGTCTTCCCGATCACGCGGCTGCCGCCATACATCACGATGCCGCGGCCGAACGACGGATAGTCGTTCTCGAGGTTCGCGCCGACCGTGCAGTTGTGATAACAGATGAAGTAATCTGAATAGTTCGCACGGCCGAGCACGGTGCCGACCGGATGCTGGACCGCGAACACGTCGGGCAGCTCGACCTCATAGAACGCATCCAGCGCGTGCAGCGCCTTGTTGAGCGCATAGGCCTTGTCGGCGATGGGATGGCCGGGCCGCTCGCGGAACGCGCTGTTTGCGAGATAGTAGAGAAAGATCGCGTATTGGTCGGAGTGCCAATGCGAAAAACGCGCTTCGCCATCGGCGAAAAAGCCTTTCAGCCTGACGCGCGAGAAGCAATGTTCGATCCGGCCAAGCGCGAGATCGACGAAATTCGGCAAGTCGCCGAGATCGGCGCCATCCGGAAACAGGTTCTCGAACTGCTTCCGCACATAGCCGGCGAGGTCATTGCGCTGAAGCGAGAGCTGCACGGTACTAGTTCCTGCTGCTGGAGCTCGCCCGCACCTCGAGGCCGCGCGAGAAGAGATGGCTGCGCAGCTTGATCGGGCTGTGATCGGTGAAGAGGAACATCGAAGAGATCGCCACTGCGGACGCGCCGGCCTCCAGCGCATCGATCGCATGCTGCAGTGAGCCACAGCCACCGGAGACGATCAAGGGCACGCCCAGCACGTTTGCAGCCCTGTGGATCATGTCGAGGTCGTAACCGCTCATGGTACCGTCGCGATCGATGGAACCGAGCAGCACCTCGCCGCAATGCAGGTCCTCACAGCGCCGCGCCCATTCGATCGGGTCGAGGGCCGCATGCTCGCGGCCGCCGTCGATGAAAACGCTGGCGTGGTTGGGGCTGATCTTCTTGTAATCGATCGACACCGTGATGCATTGGTCGCCGAACACCCGCGCCGCGTCGCGGACGAATTCGGGACGCCGCACCGCTTCCGAATTGACCGAAACCTTGTCGGCGCCGGCGCGCAGCAGCATGTTGACTTCTTCAAGCGTCTTGACTCCGCCGCCGACCGTGAATGGCATGAAGATCTCTTCCGACATCCGCTCGATGATATCGACCACGCGGCTGCGCGAGGCTTCGCTCGGCACGATGTCGAGCACGATCAACTCGTCGACGCCGTAGTCGTTATAGACTTTTGCGGTCGTCACCGGATTGCCGGCGGCACGCTCGTTTTCGAAGAAGCGGACATATTTGACGAGCCTGCCGTCGCGCAGCAGGAATTTCGGGATAAGGCGCTTCTTCAGCATCGCAGGCTAATTTTCAAGGATTCCAGCGCAGGAAATTGCTCATCAGCTCGATCCCGCTGTCCTGGCTCTTCTCGGGGTGGAACTGAGTGGCGGCGATATTGTCTTTTGCGATGATCGCGGTCACGGACTGACCGTATTGTGCAAAGCCTACGACGTCGCCCGAGTTATTGCAGCGCATGGCGAAGGAGTGCACGAAATAGAATGCGAGATTGCTCTCGCGGATACCGGCCAGGATCGGATGGTCGCGCTCCCTGGCCACCATGTTCCAGCCCATATGCGGGATCTTCAGCGCAGGATCGTTCGGCATCAGGCGCACGACATCGGCATCGAACCAGCCGAGCCCGCGATGCAGGACGCCGTCATCGGCATGCTCTTCCGAAGACTGCGCCAGCAATTGCATGCCGAGGCATACGGCCAGGAACGGCTTGCCCTTTTCACGGACGTGAAGTTCAAGCAACTCGTCGATGCCGCGGGCGCGGATGTTGAGCATGGCGTCGCCGAAGGCGCCGACACCGGGCAGGATCACATGCGATGCATCGGCGATCGCGTCGGCGTCGTGGGTCACAATCGGATTGTAGCCGCAGTACTCGACGGCATTGCGGACCGATCGCACATTGTTGATGCCGTAGTCGACGATCGCAACGTCTGACATCGCCTTAGCTCCCCCGCCGCTACCCCAGCGCCGCTGATAAAATCACCCCTTGCCGCCGATTTCGACACCCGGATGGTTCGGCCACGGCACCGAGGTCCGGTCCCACTTGTCCATGTCAGGCATTTTCCTGCCCGGCTCCACCGCGTTTGGGGAAAACTGCCACGGGCTGACCTCGTGCTTGATCGCGATGCCAAGGAACTGTTCTTCAGTGAGCTGCAGATAATCCAGGAACAGGTCGAGGCTCGGCGGCCGCTTGCCGTCGAATTCCCGCACCAGCGCCTCGCCCTCCTCGCGGGTCATGCGCTTGTTGCGGATATCGATATTGGCGAGATGGTTGGTGCGTCCCATGCCGCGCTTGATGTATTTCAAATAGTCGCGCACGCCCTGGAAGAAGCATTCGATCTTCTCGTAGTCGTATTCCGGTGGGATGCCCTCGACTTCCTGGCCTTTCCAGCCGAGCTCGCGCTTGATGATCTCGACGTGCTTCTTGGTGTCCCACTTGATGTAGCTGCCGAGGCATATCGAGCGGCACTTGATCCGCATCAGTTCCTTGCGCGGCGGATAGACGAACGGATACAGGTCGCGCTTGGCGACGCGGCCGCCCAAAAATTCGTACATGTCGTCGGCGGTGATGCCGAGGTTCATGGCGCGGTTGAAGCGCTTCTCGTCGACCTCTTCCATCTCGTCGTAGGAATAGAACGACTGGTATTCGGCAAGGCTCTCGCCCCAGAACAACAGCGGCGTCTCGTAGCGGATCGCGATCTGCATGGTGTGGGCGTAGATGCCGGTATGGCAATGCCAGCAAAAATCGCCGCGGCGCTTGAGCGATTCCAGCATCAGCTCGCGGACGACATGCCAGTTCGGGGTGAAGTTCAGCACGTCGACGCCGAGCTGCTTGAACACGCTGGTGTTGTTCTCTTCGATCAGCGGACGATAGAACCAATGGTCGAAGCGCACCACCAGCGGCTTCAGGCCCAGCTTCTTCACCACGTACCAGAGCTGGAAAACGCTGTCCTTGCCGCCGGAATAGGGAACGATGCAGTCGTAAAGACCCTTGTCGCGGTATTGCGCGACAAGCTCCATCATCTGGGCATGGCGCTCATCCCAATTGATCTGGGTGTCGCGAACTTCAATCTGCGCGCAAACGCTGCAGGATCCGTGGTCGTCGAACGACGTTGCCTCTGCCGTTTCCGGCAGCAGACACTTGCTACAGCTCAACATTTCAAGAGTTCTCGCGGTTTCATGATTTGCCGTGCCATTACCACACGGTCCATCCACCGTCGACCGCCAGGCACTGGCCGGTCACGTATGCAGATAAATCGGTCGCCAAATAGGCCACGGCTCCCTTGAAGTCCTCCTCGCGTCCCATCCGCCCCAGCGGCGTGCGGGCGGTATAGCGGCTCAAAAACGGCTCCGGGGTGTCCCGAAACACGCCTCCCGGTGCGATTGCGTTGACCCGGACGTGCGGCGCCAGGGTCGTGGAGAGCCAGCGGGTGGCTTGGATCAGCCCGCCCTTGCTGGCGGCATAGGCGGCGGGGTTGCCGAGGCTGGTGCCCTCATAGAGCCGCCAATCGGGCCCGGAGAGCCCATAAATCGAGGAAATATTGACGACGCTGCCGTGCCCGGAAGCCCTCAGGTCGGCCGCAGCGGCCTGAACCAGGACGAACGGGGCTGTCAGATTGACCTCGAGCGCCCTCCTCCAGGTCTTGTCCGACTGCTGTTCGAAGGGAACCGCCCAGCCCTCCAGGCCGCTGGTTCCGACGAAGGCCGCGCAATTAACGATGATATCGATCCGCCCAAAACGTCCGCGGACCTGGCGGGGCAGATCGCGCACCTGGTCGGACTGCTCCAGGTCGCAGGCAAAGCCCGCGGCGGGGGCGGTCCAGCGCCCGCTCAACTCGTCGGCGGCCGCCGCGGCGCCGGGCTGCGAAAGGTCGACGACGGCGACGCTGGCCCCAAGCTCGGCCAGCGCATCGCCGATCGCCCTGCCGATATGGCCGGCGCCCCCCGTGACCAGCGCAACCCGCCCGTCGAGCGACATCAATTCGCGCAAGGAGCGGTCGGTGCTCACCCGAAAACCCTCTGAAATTCGTCCGAAGCGCGCTGCAAATCGTCGAGACGGCCGACGTCGATCCAGTATTCCCGCAGCGGAAACACCACGGATTGCTTGCCGCCTGCAATGGTCCGCTCGATCAAGGTCGGCATGTCGACCACTTCGTTCTCGTCGATATGATCGAGCACGCCGGGGTCCAGCAGATAGACGCCTGCATTGACAAAGAATTTCTGGGTCGGCTTTTCGCGTATGCCGAGCAGCCGGTGATCGTCGAAGTCGATCACCCCGAACGGCACGGTGACGGAATGCTCGCGCACGCAGACGGTCGAGAAAGCCTGATGCTCGCGGTGGTATTTCAGCATCTGCTCGAAATTGACGGTAGTCAGGAGATCGCCGTTCATGACGAAGAACGGCTGCTTCGGCCGCTCCGGCAACAATGAGAGCGCGCCGGCGGTGCCGAGACGTTCGTTTTCCTGGAGGTAGCTGATGTCGACGCCCCAGGCCGAGCCGTCGCCAAAGTAGTCGCGGATCATCTCTGACTTGTAGTTGACCGAGATGAAGAACTTGCCGAAGCCTGCTTTCACGAAACCGCCGAGCACGGTTTCCAGGATCGGCCTGTCGCCGACCTTGATCAGCGGCTTTGGCAGTTCATCGGTCAGCGGCTTCAGCCGCGAACCGAGGCCGCCCGCCATCAGCACCACCCAGTGATCGCTTTGCTGGGCCAGCGCAAGATCGTCGATCAGCTTGACCTCGACGACTTTTCCGTCCGCGTCCACAATCGGCAATTGATGGATCGAATGGCGGCGCATCAGGTTGAGCGCCGCCGGGTTGGTGATCCCGACCGGCGCGGTGATCGGCGTGCGGTTCATGACCAGATCGACCGATGCATCGAGACCGACGCCGCCGAGCAGCGCGCGCCGCACGTCGCCGTCGGTCACGGTGCCGACGATCTTTCCATCGCGCTCGACGATCGCCAGCTGCAGATTGCCTTGATCGATGCGCCGTAGCGTCTCGATCAGGGGTGTATCCTCGCAGACAACAAATGCACCGTTCATAACGTGTTATTCCCGGTCGCCGCCGGCAAACGCGCCGGCCTCGACGTTCTTCGCAACAACGGCCCCGGCGGCCACAATGGCACCGGCGCCCACGCTAACCCCACCCAATACCACCGCACCGGCGCCGACATGCGCCCCCTCGCCGACCACGACGCCGCCACACAGCACCGCGCCCGGTGCGATATGGCAGTGATCGCCGACCTGGCAATCATGTTCGACCACCGCACGGGTATTCACCAGCACATTCCGGCCGATTCGTGCCGCGGGCTGGATGATTGCACCCGCCATTACCTGAGCGCCGTCGCCAAGGGAAGCATCGGATGCCACCACCGATGATGCATGGGTTATAATCGGGAACATGTATCCCAGCGCCGTAAACCGGTCGAACAGCTCGCGCCGGGCCGATAGTCCGGAACTCGATCGCGACGCCCGATTGCCGAGGCCGTTGGCGAGTTCGACTTGGTCGATCGTCATCTTCAGGATGTCTTCGTCCGGACCGGTGATCGGCACTCCTCCAATGAGCATGCCCACGCGGGCGGAATCGCGGTCGATCACGGCGCTCGGACGCGTACCTCGGCTGAGCAATGCCTCGATGACAACGCGGGCATGGCCGCCGGCACAGAGCACAATCAGGCTCATGGCTCCAGCGCCTCATTGGCCGCGTAATCGCGATCGGCCTTCTTGCCGAGATAACTCCAGTATTCGATCGGCGATATGCCATCGCCCGGACGCTTCACACCGAGATTTTGTTCGGTAAATCGCTCGCCGCTGCGGATCGCGCTGGTCGCGACCAGGCTTCGGCGCGCCACCGATCGATTGGCGATCTCTTCCCGCGCCGGAATTTTGCGCCCGTCGCCGAGCGCTGCTTCGACTTCGCGGATATTGGCGATCATCGCGGCCAGTTCATCGGGCTCGATCGAGGCGCGGTGGTCGGGGCCCGGCAGGTTGCGATCAAGGGTCAGATGCTTTTCGATAACGGTCGCGCCCAGCGCCACCGCCGCAACTGCTACATGGATGCCGCGACTGTGGTCGGAGAAACCGACGGGAAGCCCGAACGCATTGGAGAGCGTCCCCATCGCGCACAGATTGATCGACTGCGGATCGGCCGGATATTCCGTCGTACAATGCAGCAGCGTCAGCTTGCTGCGCAATTCCGTCCAGGTTTCGCGATCGAGCAGGATGTTGGCGAAATCCGCCGCCGTCGGCTGCGCGGTTGCCTCACGCAGATAGCCGAACGCGATCACGCCAAGCGCCTGCTCGACTTCGGCGAGGGTCGCCATGCCCGTGGACAGGATGATGGGAAGACGAAAGCGTGCAAGATGCAGCAGCAACGGCGCATTGGTCAGGTCGCCCGAGCCGACCTTCAAGGTAGAGACACCGATGCGCTCGACCAGATGCGTCGCGCTGTCGGCGTCGAACGGCGTCGACATATAGGTGATGTTGGCTTTGGCGCAGGCGGCCGCGATGCGCTGCTCGTCGTCTTCACGCAGTTCGAGCGCGCGCAGCATCTCGAGCTGGGATTGCTGGGTGCCGGTCGTAACCTGCTGATAGCTCGCCTTGGCGGCTTCGGCGGTGGCCAGCTTGTCAGCCCGAAATGACTGGAATTTGACGACGTCGGCGCCGGCACGCGCCGCCGCCTCGACCAGCGCCAGCGCCGTGGCACAATCGCCGTTGTGGTTAACGCCGGCCTCGGCAATGATCATGGTTCGGCGATGCATGCGCTTTTCGTCGCTGACCGGTGCGGACAACCGAAATTGCCTCCTAAATCAAGCGGTTGTCTTAGTCGAGTACACTGGTAAAAGCAACGCAAAGCGGACGGCGCTGAGTTTCCTTGTGGGCGGGATTTACCGAGAGCAAATGGCTGACAAAGCGGAGATATTGTTCCTGCTGGTGGGACGCGGCGGATCGAAGGGATTGCCGGGAAAGAATTTGCGCGAAATCGGCGGGCTCAGCCTGATTGGCTACAAGGCCAGATCCGCGCTGCAGTCGCGCCATTGTTCGCGGCTGATCATCTCAAGCGACAGCCCCGAGATCCGAAGCGAGGCCGTCAGGCATGGCGCCGAGATGCTGTTTGAGCGTCCGCGCGAGCTTGCAACCGATACCGCGTCTTCTAACGAAGTGGTGCTCCACGCCATGGACTGGATCGAGGCAAATGAGCGGCGGCGCTACGACGCCATCATGCTTTTGGAGCCGTCATCTCCGTTCGCGCGCCCCGAGCATTTCGACGAGGCGATCGATCTGTTCAAGGCGCGCAACGCCAGCCTCGTGGTTGGAATGCGCGAGACCGAAGTGTCGTCGATTTTCGTCGGCCCGCTCGGCAAGGACGGTTCGATCGGCACCATCGTCGACAAGATGCTCGCTACGACCGCGCAGCGGCGGCAGGACCAGCCGTTAGAGGTGACCATGAATGGCGCGCTCTATCTGATCGGGTGGGACTCCATGCGAAAGCACGGCAAGATCTACTCCGACCCGGCCGCAAGCTACGGCATCCTGATGGATCGCCTGCATTCGATCGAAATCGAAACCGCGGCCGACTTGGCCTACGCCTCCTACGTCATCGAGCACGGAATGCTCGACGCCTCGCCGTGGCGAAAACAGCCATGACGACAGCCCCCCGCCGCATCGCCGTGGTGACCGGATCGCGGGCGGATTACGGATTGCTGAAAGGCGTTCTGACGCGGTTGCAGAAGATGGATGACGTAGATCTGCAGGTCATCGCCTGCGGCATGCACCTGCTGCCGAAATTCGGCGAGACCTGGCGCATCATAGAGGCCGACGGTTTCAAGATCGCGGCCAAGATCGACCTCGAACTGAGCGACGATCGCGCGGAAACCGTGGCGCGCGGCACCGGGATCGGTGTGGCCGGGTTTGCCGAAGCGCTGCCGAGACTGGCGCCCGATCTGCTGGTGGTGCTCGGCGATCGCTACGAAATCCTATCGGCGGCGGTGGCGGCAATGCTGTTGAGCATTCCGATCGCCCATATCCATGGCGGCGAGGTCACGGCCGGCGCGTTCGACGACGCCATCCGCCATGCGATCACCAAGATGGCCTGCGTGCACTTTACCGCCGCCGAGCCGTATCGGCGGCGCGTCATCCAGATGGGCGAGAATCCAGATTTTGTCTTTGATGTCGGCGCGCCCGGCCTCGATCTGGCGGCCACCGCGCCAACGATCGGCCGAGCCGCCTTGTTTGGTGAACTCGGCATCAGTGGCCCGGAACGGTTCCTGCTCGTCACGGTGCATCCGACCACGGCGCGGCCGGATGCCGATGCCGCCAATGTCGCCGCGCTGCTGGGCGCGCTGGCCCAGATCGAGGATCGCAGTTTCATCTTCACCGGCGTCAACGCCGATCCCGGATACCGCGTGATCGACGATGCCGTCAGGGCGTTCGTGGCCGAGCGGCCCGGCCAGGCGCATCTGTTTGCTTCGCTCGGCAGCGAGCGCTACTGGGCGGCGTTGCGACTTGCGGACGCCGTGGTGGGCAATTCATCGAGCGGCATTCTGGAGGCGCCTGCGGTCGGGATTCCCTCGGTCAATATCGGCGACCGTCAGCTGGGCCGGCTGCGCGCGGCGTCGATCATTGATTGCCCCGCCGACCAGGCTGCGATTCTCGCAGCACTCCGGAGCATCCTCGAGGGCCTGTTCCAGCCGGACATGTCAAGCGAACCGCCCTATGGCCGCGGCGGCGCGTCCGAGAAGATTGCTAGAACCCTTCGAAAGATCGACCCGAGGTCGGCTTTTCAAAAGCATTTCCACGACTTAGCGCCCCCTCCGGACTAGCTGCAATCAGCCACTCAGGAGCCTTCTTTGTTGCTTGCATGACGCCGCAGGTTGTATAGATCGGCTGGCTTGGTGAACCGCTCATCGCCCGGAGAATCTTCATGACGACACTTGATTCGATGTCCGATGTGGCGCCCGGCACGCGCGAAGCCCGGATGCAGGCGCTGCCGATTCCTCCCTATAGCGGCAAGTCCCTGCCAAGGATCGATTACGACGCCCATCCCGCCTATGGCGGCCTGTTCCCCAAGGCGACGCTGCGCGAGCGGATTCGCGCGCTGAACGTTTTCCTGCGAACGTTTGCGTTCGTCACCATTCGGCGCATCGCAGACTACGAAAACATGCCGCTGTTGAGCAAGGAAGCCGGCTTCAGCGGCCTGAGTTTCAGAACGGCGTTGCGCTACATCTCGATGTTTACCCGCATCCGCGCCAGCCGCATGATCGGCACGTTGACCGGAGCTCGCCGCCCGGCGACCCCGGCGAACCCCGCTCTCCTGGACCAGATCAAGGCCGACGGCATCGTGCCGCTGACGCTGTCGCCCGACGAGATCGAGCAGATTCGCAGCGTGATCAATCCCGGATTTGCGAAGCTCGACGAACGCCGCGCCGGCATCCCTGCCGAAAAGCGCAAGTTCGACGATAACGTCTATTGGTGCACGCGCACCTCCGATCCGCAAGCTTTCGCGACGGTGGAAAATATCTTCAACCGCTACGGCATCGTCGAAGCCGCCAGCGCCTATCTCGGCCGCCCGGTCGGCGTGAAACATGTCAACGCGCAGATCAACGACCAGGACCTGGCGTTCTGGAAGCGCGTGTTCCCGGATACCCAGCTGGCCGATCCCTGGGGCAGCTATCTGCACATCGACGCCACCTATGGCATGCTGAAATGCGCGATCTATGTCCACGACATCGGTCCCGACGGCGGCCCGTTCTGCTACGTCCGCGGCAGCCACAACGCCGAGATGGGCTGGTTCGAAGGCATGGTCCGGCGTACCAACGACTTTAGTGGCTTCTCCGGCCGCAAGCCCGAAGCGCGCAAGCTGTTCATGGCGCTGCCGGCATTCCTGCGAAAGAAGGCCGATTTTGGCGGCGACCTGCGGGATGATTCTGCCGACGTCCAGCGCCTGCGCGAGGGGCATTTCAGCGCGACATCAAACTACGGCAACTGCGTGCTGTTCGATGGCAACGGCATGCATCGCGGCGGCATGGTCAACAAAGGCGAGCGGCGCTGCCTCTTCATCCTGCTGGCGGAAATCTGAGGCGATCGCTGCCGCCAGCACCTGCAAGCCAAACGCCGGTCAGTTACTCGCGCTGCGAATCTTGCTCGACGTTTTGATATAATCCGCCAACTGGTCGGAACTGAAATACGCAGCCTGGCTGCGCAAGGCGCTATCCTTGCGCACGAAGGCAAGATCAATCTGCGCCAGCGCGCCGTCCAGGGCGCGCATGTGCCCTTCCAGCACGTCATAAACCGCAAATCCCGCCTCGTCGCAGAAGCGCACGATGTCGGCGAATTGCGGAATGCCATGCCGCATCGGCATCATCGTGGTCTCCAGGATCAGCAGGTCGATCTCGCTGATCCGGGAGCCCAGTCCCTTGAGCACTTCGATCTCGGCGCCCTGGGTATCGACTTTAAGAAAAACCGGATGCTCCAGATTTTCCGGCAGCAGCGAATCAAGCCGTCGCATCGGCGTCGGCCGTGCTTCACCGTCGAGCACCTTGCCTTCGACCTGCGAGAAAAGACTGGATCCGGAAATATCGTCGTGGACGTTGAAGGTGACCTCGCCGTTCTCCGCACCGGCGGCGACCAGAAAATACTCCGCGTTGAGGCGCTGTTTCAGCTTTTCCAAAACGGGACGGCACTCGGCCACCGGCTCAACCAGAAAATATTTTGCGCGCGGAAACGCTTTGTAAATTGGCGATGTCCCGAACGCAATTCCGACGTCGATGACGGTGCGAACCTCGAAGCCGAGCGACTTGAGGTGCTTGAAAAACAGGCTGAAATTCCGAACCGGCGCATTGGTTCGCAACAACCGAAGACCGATGATCTCCAGCACACCATTGATGGCCTGGAACACGGCTGAGATGAATCTCTTCATGAGGCTCCACGCACGCCCGAGGCGTTCCAGTCAGACCGAATCCAAAACGCGTGCTGCAATTTGCAATTGATTGTGCGGTTTGGTAAATCACCGGGACAGGCAGGTCAAGCGACCGCTATTTCATCAAAACAGCGAATTCCGGCATGAAAGTACTTGTAACCGGTAGCTCCGGCTTCATCGGTCAGGCGCTGGTGCGTCGGTTGCGGACTGCAGGGTTTGAAGTCGCAGGCCTCGACAAGAACGCCGGCGCGACGACGGACCATGTGTGCGACATCCTGGACGCCGGGCGGCTCAATCGAGCCGTGCAGGAATTTTCGCCGGACGCGCTGGTCCACCTCGCCGCGCGCATCGATCTCGACGAAAAAACCAATCTCGCAGGCTACGCGGCCAACATCGAGGGCGTGCAGAACGTAATTGCCGCCGTCCGACTCGCGCCGTCGATCCGGCGGGCGATTTGGACGTCGTCACAGCTCGTGTGCCGCGTCGGCTACGTTCCGCGCAACGACACCGACTACACCGCCGATACTCTCTACGGCCAGAGCAAGGTCCGCACTGAGCAACTCGTTCGAGAGCAGGACGGCGCAGGACGCGAATGGTGCCTGGCCCGCCCGACAACGGTCTGGGGGCCTGGTATGAGCGCGCATTACCAGCGTTTTCTGCGCATGATCGAGCGCGGTCACTACTTCCACGTCGGCAACAGCCCGCTATGGAAATCCTACAGCTACATCGAGAACATCGCGTTTCAGTATTTGCGGCTGCTCGAGGCTCCCACGGACCTCGTTCATCGGAAGACGTTTTATCTGGCGGACTACGAGCCGATCGATCTGCTCACCTGGAGCGATGCGTTTCAGCGCGCGTTCCAGTCGCGCCCAATCCCGCATATGCCGCTCGGTATCGCCCGCATGCTCGCGCGCTGCGGGGATGCCGTGAACGCCGTGGGCGTGCAGAAATTTCCGTTCAATTCATTCCGGCTCAACAATGTGCTGACGCAATATCAGTTCGACCTCAAGCCAACCGAGGCAGTCTGCGGACCGCTGCCGTACAATATGGAGCAAGGCGTCGCCGAGACGGCGGCATGGCTCCGTACCCTTTCGGCGCGCGGGGCGGCTTAGCTTACGGAGCGTCCGAGCTTCAATTGGCGAGACGCGTGCCGGGAATAGTCCCTCATGCGCATGAAATCGATCGTCGCCCCCGTGACGATCATCGAGAACAACACCAGCACTGAGTTCGCGATGCCAAAGGGACCCTGGACGGGACTGAGAACAATGCTGGCGAGAATGAAAACCAGCAGCAATAACGGCGTCACCAAAGCGGAACGCCTGGCCCCGGCAGAACTCCAGCCGCCCACAAATCCCCATATCAGGATATAGATGATACCCCCCACGATACCGAAGTCGATATAGGCAGCAGCCCAAACCGTTGGGAAAAACCCGTAGATTCCAGCATCCTTCAATTGCGCTTCCATGTCCGCCACCCGCTGATCGTCCGGGCGAAAGACACGCAGAATCGGCGAAAGGATGCCGACCTCATAGAGACCCCATTGCGGCGACAATTTCTCGCGCGCGTGCCAGGTATTATCTGCAGCGCGAATGCCGTGGGTAAGATAAAAATACGTACTCAGAAAGGTGATGGCGGCCCGCGACGACAGCCTGCCCGAGTCGATCGCCGAGAGGACATAGGCACGCGGCTGCACGTTCCACGATTCTCGCATCACCGCCAGCAGAGCCTCGGTCGAATTCACCGCCGGAGCGACCACCGTTGTCGGCGTAGGAGCGGCAGCCGGCGGCGCCGTTGTTTCGCTCGCCGTCCTGGTTGCGTCGATGACCATTTTACTGACGTCGGTCGCCTGGATCGAACCGGGAGGCGGCGGCCGCCTGGCGCGGTCGCCAACCGGAGCTTGCATGTTCGGTTCCGGTTCGCGCCTGGCTTCGGCGTCCTCAGTATCCCGCCCGGCCTTTCTTTGCTCCAGTTCCTGAATCACCCCGCTCATCTGGACGCAGAAATTCGATCTGCGCGACCATATCGCGCTGGAATAGATTGCGAAAAGCAAGACGAGAACGACCGTCTTCAGAAGGAGGTAATGCCCGCGCGGCAAAGATGGCCGTCCCTGGCTGATGCGCACCAGCATGATCGAAACGATCAGAATGAGGACGAACAGGATCGGCATGCGTCCGGAATAGAGCAGCGCGTAGCCGACAGGACAGACGATCGAAAGCTGCGCGGCGATTGCCGCCCACCCTCTGATTTCTTCCCCTTTCAGGAGGAACAACGCCAGCGAAGCAAAGCCAAAGGAGAAAGTTAGATATCCGATGTAAAGTAAAGGTGTCCGCCGGATTTCGATAAGGTCAACCAGTCCGGGGGCGCAACGCAGCAATTCCGCATAGCCGCTATTGCTGATACCGCTGAGCACCCCACGATCGAACGCAATCATCCCGATCCCGCCGATGCCGATCAATGACGTTGCGATGACGACGCTGTTCAGACTCCGCAACGACGGTGCAGACACATTCGCCTGGGGTGCAAACCAGCGTCCAAAACACCACGCGCCTGCGCCGTGCCCCAGAATGAACAGAGAAAGGCCTGCGGCCACTATCACCAGCACGGTTGACGACGGCTGTCCTGGGTAGTCGATCGGCCCGATCGCGACGCAGGCAAATACCGAACACCAGATTACGACGATTAGAATCGCTGGTGACGAGAAACCACTGGCTAGCCTTGAAAACTGCTGCATTCTGGCGTTCGACGGTGAGCTGATAACCCGTGGTTGTGTAGCAAGGTCATATTGGCTTCGCAATGACAGCCTGACCGGCGCAGTGCCCGCAGCGTTTTATGGGTAGAGCATGTCAGGATCGGTGGGAAGACCGACCGTCGCCGTTGCGCCGGGTTCCCGGCAATCTTCGCGCATCTTGCGCCAAGCCAATAATGCCAGGAAAAAAAACAGAACGGCACTGGCGATCCCGCCGGTCAATGCCGCGCCGTACATCCCGAGGACCGGAACCAGCAACACGTTAAGTAGCGTCGATATGAATGCGGCGCCGAGATTGCAGAACAGCAGATAATTGTCGGATCGCGCTGCATAGAGGGCATATGACGGAACGTCGGCCATCATGCGCAGGAATATTCCGGGCAGCATCGCATAGAAGACCCAGATGCTGGACGCATACAGGGAGAGACCAAGGATGTTGAGCATTGGCCCCATCAGCAGACCGGAAATAATCGTCGTTCCCAGCGCAAGGGTCAGCAACGACCAGAAAAACGTGCGAAGAGCCGCCCGGTAGGCTTTCGCGCCGGCTGCATATCCGGAGATGACCTTTGGCAGGAACTGGTGCGATATCGATCCGCCGAGCGACAACAGACCGATCAGGATCGTCGAGTAGAATGTATAGATGCCCAGCGCCTCCCGCCCGACAAACCTGTCAATGACGAAGCGGTCGACATAGGAAATGACAAGCGCCCCGGCCGCGCTCAGCATGAAGGGACGCGCCGTCCGCAGGCCCACGAAAATTACATTCCAGTCGGGACGGTAGCCTCGTAGTTCCCGCCACGGGAGGTTCGACAGCGACACCGCCGAAAAGGCGATCGCGAGCGCGCCGCCGAGCGCCCACCAGACCAGCACCGTTTCAAGTTTCCGCGTCGACGGCGTTGCGAACATGAGGACCGTCATCGCATAGACCCAAATGCCGCCGCGCAAGAACACCCCGACATAAGCGCGAACCGGACGCTCGGTGATGATCAGGATGCGTGTCGCTTCAAGCGAAATGTGCTCGGTGATCAAGATCAGCAGAAACCACGGAGCCAACCTCGATGGAAACAGCCCCCCAAGGGCGGCCACGAGCACGAGAACGCCGATAACCACCAGCGCTAGCACGCCGAGCACGATCTGGTCGGCAATGATCCGGGTCCGCCTCGCCGGCGTCGCCGGCACCATTTCACGCAGCGTGTACGAATAGAATTCGAGCCCGATCGCCAGCAGCGCAAAGGCCAGCGTGGCCGTGAGAAGGCCGTAGTCTCCCATCTCGGCGGGTGTCAGCATCCTGGCGAGCAGCAAAGACAGCAAAAATCGGCTCACCAGCGTCAGCCCACGCAAGATGAAGGCTGCGCCCGTGCCGGCAACCGCGGGACGCTTCAGGAAACCAAGCAGACGAGCCGGCATCGCGCCATTCCAGTGAGCTCACATGGGCATCCACGTGAATTGCGAGCAAAGCAAGACACTATGCAGCGGTTTTGCGAGACTTCAGAAATCTCGGCAGATACTCATTCAACGAACGCGCCAACGGTTCAACAGCCTTGCACGCTGTTTCATTGTCGGGATCGAATTTGCGCCAGCCGAAATAGTCGCCCTCGACGCTGACCGACGCCAAATGTCTCATGATTGCGCGACGGGTCGCAACCAGATCGTCAGGCGACCGCCAACGCTTCAGTCTCTCGACTAGACCGCCGATTTCCTCGACGCTGCGAACATGCAGGAAGTGATTTTCGGTCGCGTAATACGGATCGGTGGCAATCGAGCAAAGTCCCGCCAGCGCGGCTTGAAAACCGATCGTGCCGGTGAACGTGAGCGAAATCGCGCACTTTTCGATCAGCAGATTGGCCGGAACATCGTATGGGACCAGCGTGACCGAAGGCAGCTTTGACAACCGCTCGAACAGTTCGCGCTGACGAAAACCGAACTGGAGCGGGTGGTCCTTCACTAAAATGCGGTAGCCGGCCTGGCCGAGTACCTCGCAATACCGCACCAGGACGTCGTCATGCGCAAGCATGTCGGCGGATTTCAGCCAGTAGTCCATCGAGGCTTCCGGGAACAGCTGCAGCCCGAGGAAGACGCGCCGCTCGCGCGGCACTTCGGCAAGCCGCGCCTCCCAATTCCGGTCGAGCAGCTTGAGCGCCGCCACGTCGGCGAAGTGGACCTTGTGCTTCAGCCGCTTCAGCGCGTCGAGGTAGTGGATGTTGAACCGGTCGCGCTTGAAAAAGCGCCAAAAGTTGAAGAACGCGCCGCGAACCGCATAGTAGCCGTACACGCGCCAGAACTGCCGGGTCGAAAATCTCTTTGCGTCGCGCACATAGGCGGGCGCGAAATCTGCGTTGCACAGCACGTCGACCGCGGCGTCGACCTCGTCATTCGAGGGCTCGCGAAGCCAGACCGGCCGCCCCCGGCGCATCAGCATCACTTCGTCAGGAATGATCGACGTCGTCATTTCCAGAAAGTCGATGCCGCGCGCGTTTGCCGTTCTCGCCATCACGTCCATGACGTAACGGTCGATGGTGAAAGTCATGACGAGATCGGGGTCAAGCTCGTCGAAGGCACGCTCGATCGCCTGCGTCATGCCGCCGACCATCCTGAGCGCGAGGGTGCGATCAACACTGCGCAGAACCCTGCAGCGAAGGATGATATCAGCACATCCGTCGTCGCCAAAGCGCGCGAGCGCGACGGCTGCCGCATCGCCCTTGGCCATGAAGCGGCAGAAGTCGTCGACCAGGCACCGGTCGCCCTCCCCGCGCAAATCGCTGAGCACGGTGACGTCGGCGAAATCAATTCGCGAGCCCAGATATTTCCACCACGGCGTCGTGCTGTGAATGGTGAAGAAGACCAGACGGGGCATCAGTTCCGGTTCGCGTCCGTTTGCTCGCTGGCGGCCAGGAACGGGCTGCTGGGAAGATTGACACAGCGATTATACATGTCCTCCGCGACCGGCAACCGTGAACGCGGGCAGTTGCGATACATCGGCAGCAGATGCATCGGCGTCCACAGCGGCCTGGCATGAACGCCATTGGCATGGAGCGCCGACAGCAGCCGGTTGCGCTCACCGGCGTATTCGCGATCCAGAACCAGCGTATTGAGCCAATAGTTGCTCCGCGCGCCGTTCGGCTCGCGGTAAATGCCGGCATTGGCGAAACCGTCGAACACCTCGAGGTAACGCCCGGCCAGTTCGCGCTTGGCCTCGACCATCGCCGACAGCCGCTCCATCTGACCGCAGCCGAGCGCCGCGTTGATGTTGGGAAGCCGGTAGTTGTAGGCGACCTCGTCGTGATCGAACGACCAGGCATGCGACTTCTTAGCCGTGGTGGTGAAGTGCCGTGCGCGCGTGGCGTGCGCGTCGTCGTCAGTCAGGATCATGCCTCCGCCGCCGGTCGTGATGATCTTGTTGCCGTTGAATGAGAGCACCGCGGAATGGCCGAACGTGCCGCACGCCTGGCCTTTCCACGTCGAGCCTAGCGATTCTGTTGCGTCCTCAACGACCACGAGGCCGTACTTCGCGGCGACCGCCAGCAGCGGCGCCATGTCGACCGGATGCCCGAAGATGTGGACCGGAACGATGGCGCGAAGCCGCCGGCCGGTCTGCTTGTTCACGAGTTCGCCGTTGCGGCGAACCGATATCTCGTCCAGATGCGCATCCAGCGCGGCCGGATCGAGGCCCAGCGTATTCCAACTGGAATCGACGATATGCGGGATGGCCCCTGCATGGCTGACGGCATTGGCGGTCGCGACGAACGTGATCGCTGGCAGGATAACTTCATCGTTTGCCTGGACGCCCTCGAGCAGCAACGCGGCATGAAGCGCCGCGGTGCCGTTGACGATGGCGATGGCGTGACGGGCCCCGGTGGCGGCCGCGACCATCTGCTCGAATTGGGAGACATACTTCCCGGCAGTCGATACCCAGTTGGTATCAATGCAATCGAGCACCAGTTCGCGCTCGCGTGCGCCAAGTCGCGGTTCATGCAGCGCCACCGGGCGGGTCGCAGAGGCAAGAACGGTATCGACCGCTTCAAGCACGGCACGCACATCAAGCTCGGCGCAGCGGTCGGCGATAGCTGAAGAATGGCTCATCAGGCTCACAAATTGTAGGCGTTGGTGCGATAGCGGGACAGATTTTCGTTTTTCGTGAACCAGGATATCGTCTGCTTGAGGCCTTTGCGAAGTCCTTCGATGCCGGCCAGGCGCGGCGACCATCCCAAGAGCTTTTGCGCCTTGGCGTTGCTGGCCCACAGCCGATCAACTTCGCTGCGCTCCGGCCGCAACCGGACGGCGTCCTGCTCGATTTCGATCTTCGCGTCCATCAGTTCGGCAATAAGCCGTGCGGTATCTCCGATCGAAATCTCGAACCCGCTGCCGATGTTGATGACTTCGCCGACGCCGGCCTTGGTCTCGAGCGCAGCAAGAAAGCCCCCGACCGTGTCAGCGACGAAATTGAAATCGCGCGTCGGGTGAACACTGCCGAGCTTGATGGTGCGCTCGCCGGCCGCAATCTGCGTAATTATGGTCGGAATCACCGCGCGCGCCGATTGCCGCGGGCCGTAGGTGTTGAAAGGCCGCACCACCGTCACAGGCGTGCCGAACGAGCGCTCGAACGACAGCGCCAGCTGATCGGCGCCGATCTTGCTGGCCGAATAGGGCGACTGCCCCTGCAGCATGTGATCTTCAGTGATGGGAACGAACTGCGCCGTGCCATACACTTCGCTGGTGGAGGTGTGGAGGACATGGGAGACGTCGAAATCGCGCGCCGCCTGAAGCACATTGAGCGTGCCGCGGATGTTGGTTTCGACATAAGTGTCGGGCGAGTGATACGAATAGGGAATAGCGATCAGGGCGGCCAGATGCAGCACAGCGTCGCACCCCTTCATCGCAGTGCGCACGCCGTTTGGATCGCAGATGTTGCCCGCGAAGACGTCGAGTTCCTTGCGGATCTCGGCTGGCGACGAATCCAGCCAGCCGTGAGCGCCCAGGCTGTTGTAATGCACGAACGCGCGCACGCCATAGTTCCTGCGGACCAGTTCCTCCGCAAGGTGCGAGCCGATGAATCCTCCGGCACCAGTAAGCAATATCTTTCGCAATGTTCCCTTCCGTTCAGCCTGACTGAATCACCTTCGGCCCTGCACGGCTTCTAAACAGTATCGTGACCGGAGGCCAGATCGAATGAGCTAGAACCCAATCAGCATTTTGCCGGCCCTACCCCCGATGCTCGAGGCGGCGGTCCCCATGGCGGCCGAATTACCCAAGCTACGTCAAGCTGTTACCAAGAGATGCGGCTGTGGCCCGTTCGGATTCCCAATCATGCGCTTAAGTTCCGCGATCGGGTGATTTGACCAGTTTGTCGTGTTGAAACGAGCCGCGCTGCATAGCCCGCGAATAGAAAGAGCAGCGTGTCGCGACTCAAAATTCCGTGCGCCAGATCTAGGACGACGACGAACACGAGGCTGCCGAAAACGAACCGAGCCTCGGAATCGATCCGGACGAGGGGAACAAGCTGCCTGAGCGCAAGGAAAGTCAGGCCGAGCAGAGCAAGCCCGCCCAGCCAACCGAATTCGATTGTAGCCTGCAGAAACGAGTTATGCGGCTCGGAATTGGGAACGCAGGTCATGCTTGGGAACGAAGCGAGGCCTGTACCGAAGAAGCCGGACGAAGGAATCGCCTTGAGCGCATCACGCAGGAGGACTTTGCGAACCACGAACGAATTGCCGGCGGATGCTCCGCCGAGGCAGGCCGTCGCAGGCAGCGCCCCCTGGAGCGAGTCTTCTCGCGTCATCATGGAGCTTGGTTCGAGAACCATCTTCAAATAGGTGCTGGTCGTTTGGAAACGGCTCGCCAGTCCGATACCCGCAGCGAGCGCAATGACAAAGCATATCGCGAAACTGAACTGGCGCTGTCCCCGCCGCGACAGTAGGAGCATGGAAACCATGGTCGCGGCGAGTGCGACGAAGGTGAAACGCACTTGTGCTGCCGCAAAAATACCGAGCGGCAACGCGAGAAACATCGCGATTACTATGCCCTGACGGTGGCTCATCTCGGTCGATGCCAAGGCGATGATGAGGAAGCTGAGTGATGAGAGAAACACGATAGCGCTGTGATCGGAGCCGAAAACTATCGGCTTAAACAAAGCGGCTGTTTGCGTCGCCAGCGAGATGAATGTCGCGCCGGCCCCGATGAAGACGATGACTGCTGTCAAGAGAGTGAACGAGGTGCGCCGCATTCCCGTCGGGGCGAAGCGCCCCACCAGGTAAGCAAGCAAGCTCAAGAAGAGAAGTCCGGCTTCTTTCAAATCGCCGTATCCGTTCAGAGCGAACGAAACGACGATCGCCAAGCAAAAAGTTGCGAATAGCAGGTCGACATCAATGATCCTAAAGTCTCGGTAGCGGTTAAGCGCGGCGGCCGCCAGGATCGATCCGACGAGGATAGACGCGGTAACTAGCGGGCCGCCGCTCGCGGTAACGATGATGGACCCGCTCGAAACAATGATGGCGAGAACGAAGTGAAAGTCGAGAGCAATAAAGGGACGTGACCTTGTGCCGGCGACTAAATTGTCCATTTGCGCCAGCTGTTTGTTGGTGCCCACATCCGGATCACTCATTGCTCCGCACTACCCGATAGATCCGGCCACTAGTATTCGGACTACCGTTGTCGCTCTGAGAGAACACCATAAATCGTATCGTTCCAGCAATCTATTGATGAGGTTAGCCATTCGCGCGCGTTGTCGACAAGGAGTGACACGCCTATCGCGAACGTCGAGCGGGTAAAACACGATATACTTCAACTGAATCGGCGAACGGCGTCGATCACTGCCCGCTGCTGATCCGCCGTGATCTCCGCGAACATTGGCAACGATAGGATTTGCACCTGATCGCCGAATGCATTGGGAAACTGCTCGGGACGGAGCCCGAAGCGGGCATACGCGGCAAGGAACGGCAGCGCGGTGGGATAATTGATCGCCGTCTGCACGCCGTTGGCGTTCAGGTGCGCGGCCAGCGCGTCGCGTCGCGGATGCTTGATCGTGTAGAGATGATAGACATGGGTGCGGTCAGGGGCGACCTGCGGCACGACGACATCCTCGATCTGGTTGAGGCCTGCATCGTAAACTTTGGCGGCGTGCTGCCGGGCGCTTGTCCACTGCGGAAGATGTGGCAGTTTCGCCGACAGGATCGCTGCCTGCATGCCGTCGAGCCGGCTGTTGATGCCCTCGATATGATGCTGGTGCTTCACCAGCCCGCCGTGCCGCGCCAGCATGGTCATGTGTTCGGCCAGCGCATCGTCATTGGTCACGACGGCGCCGGCATCGCCCATCGCGCCGAGATTCTTGCCCGGATAGAACGAATAGGTCGCGGCTGCGCCGAAGGTACCGACCTGCTGGCCTTTATGGCGAGCCAGATGCGCCTGCGCGCAATCCTCGACCACCCAGAGCTTGTGCTTGTTCGCGATCGCCATGATCGCATCCATGTCCGCCGGCTGGCCGTACAGATGAACCGGAATAATCCCGACGGTGCGTGGCGTGATCGCGGCCTCGATCGCCGCCGGATCGATCGTGAACGTAGCGCCATCGGTATCGCAGAACACCACGGTGGCGCCTGAGTGCGTAATCATCGCCGAAGTGCTGATCCAGGAATGCGCCGTGGTGATCACCTCGTCACCCGGCTTGACCTTCAGCGCGGCCATCGCGAGATACAGCGCATCGGTGCCGTTCGCGCAGGAAACGCAATGCTTGACGTCTACGGCAGCGGCGAACTCCCGTTCGAAGGCATCGACGTAGGACCCGCGAATGAAAGCGTTGTCGCGGATGACGGAGGCAATCGCGCCGTCGATCTCGCTTCTGATGGTCTGATACTGCAGTTGCAGATCCGCAAAGGGCACCGGCATCTTCGTCTTTCCTACTTGTCCGCCAGCAGCCAGTGCGCCGGATTGCCTGCATATTTCCCCGGCGTCGTGATGTCCCTGGTTACCACCGAGCCGGCGCCGATGACGACATCGTCGACGATCCTGACCGGCATGATCGTGGCGTTGGAGCCGATCGAGACGCGGTTGCCGATCACGGTCTCGCGCCACAACTCCCTGTTGCCGCGAGCCGGGCCGCCGGTCGAGAACGTATCGTTCACGAACATAACGCCGTGGCCGACAAAGCAGTCTTCGCCGATGGTGACCAGTTCGCAGATGAAGGCGTGGGACTGCACCCGCGTGCGGGCGCCGATCACGACGCCCTTCTGGATTTCGGTGAACGGCCCGACAAAGCAGTCGTCGCCGATCTTGCAGCCGTAGAGATTGCACGGCTCGACGATTTTGACGCCTGTGCCGAAATCAACGTCACGGACGCCGGCCTGATGTATTTCGGGCCGGTTCACGAGACGACACCGAGCCGGCCCAGCCGCGGCGCGAAGCGAAGCGGCACCTCGGCGCCGGTCTCGATCGATTCGTAGAGCGCGGAAATCAGTTCCAGGCTCTTGCGCCCTTCGAGACCGTCGACAAGCGCCGAACGCTGGTTCACTAGGCAGTCGATCACGTGCTGGTAGTAGGCCTGATGGCCGAAGCCGTAGACATTCGGCGGATTGACGGAAAATTTCTCGACCACGTCCTTGTCCGACGGAAGTTCTTCGACAAAGCGCCAGTGCCGGATCTGGTTGACGGCAAAGCCCGCGATTTCGACGGTTCCCTTCTCTCCGAGAATCGAAAGCGAGCCTTCAAGGTCGGTTGGCCGGACGGCCGTCGTCGCCTCGATGATCCCGAGCGCACCGTTGCGGAATTTCATCGTTGCGACCGCCGTGTCCTCGGCCTCGATCTTTGCCAGCGCCGCCACAGCACGGGCATGAACGCTGACGACGTCGCCGAAGAACCATTCCAGCATGTCGACGTGGTGACTGGCCTGGTTGGAGAGCACGCCGCCGTCATAGGCCCAGGTGCCGCGCCAGGCATCTTGATCGTAATAGGCCTGGTCGCGGCACCAGCGGACGCGGACCGTGCCGAGAATCAGGCGGCCGAAGCGGCCGGCCTCCAGCGCCTCGCGCGCCTTCACCACGGGAACATTGAAGCGGTTCTGCTTGACGACGAACAGCTTGACGCCAGCTTCGTCGCAGGCGCGAACCATGTCGTCGGCATCCTGCAGCCGCAGCGCCATCGGCTTCTCGACAACGACGTGCTTTCCGGCCCTCGCGCAGGCGATGACATGGGCGGGATGCATCCCGCTCGGCGTCAGCACCGCCACCGCATCGATGTCGGTCCGCGCGAGGAAGTCATCGATGTCATAGGCTGCCGGGACGCCGAACTTCGCGCCGATCGCGTCGGCGCGGCTGCGAACGGTGTCACAAACAGCCACGAGCCTGGCTCCGTCGATACGATTGCCGCCCAGGAGTTCCGAGTGGCGCTTTGCGATACGCCCGCATCCGAGCAGGCCGAATTTGATCATCATACGTCCCTATACTGACCGACTACATTGCAATAAGAAAATCTCGATAGTCAAACAGACACCTTTTCCGCGGATCCGATCGCTTGATACATTCAATATGTATGTCACTGGCCGCTCAAGTATTGTCAACTCAGGACACTAGACCTACCGGACGCGACTGCGTCATCAGGCGCAAAAGCTCCGAATTTTTTACAACCTCAGCCAAACGCGCGACGAACGGCCTGCGTAAAACAAAACCTTTTCGCCTGCAATTCTTGGCTCGGCTCGGGACATTGTAGGCGGCGAATATTTGAACCGCAGCCAGTTGGCCGTGAGGAAACAGGCACTGATTGCGACAACTGCGAACAGCAGCTTCGTCCGATTATCCCAATGCACAATTGAGATCATCATTACACAGTCCCAAACCACCCGGCGTTAGCAACCTGAAAGCAGCCTTTGCGGCAACCTGCCCTAGTTGATTCCTCAAATGGTAGAGTGCCCGCCAGCTTTCGCTTGCTTAAGCTCGGAAAACGTCGATTGTAAACCCTCGCGAACCTGGATGTCGGCCCGAAAAATGGAAAATCTGACCGAACAAAAGCAAACGCCCGTACCAAACCTCCTGTTTGGGAAGCGTCGGGGCTTGATCCTCTTAAACTGGGTTCTGATCGCGGTGTCCTGTATTTCTCTTGTTTATGTGGCTCATTATTATTCGGAGTATTTCATATCCTTTCGTCCTTCGGGCTTGCCTAGCGCTTTTGTGCTGATAGCTGCCTTTGCCCTCCTTTCAGTGCTTTTTGCATTTGCGGGCAATAGCTTCGGTTACGTCGTCGGCTTCTATTCCTATGTGATGCTCTCGGGATATCTGTGGCTGAATAGTTTTTCGGAGTTGATCTACAATCATCGATTAGCCGCGCTTTCTGCTGCAGCATCAGCGATCGCATTCTTGTTGCCCGCCCTGTTCATCTCGTCGCCCGTTCGCCAAATCTATATTTTGTCCCTATCGGCATTGGATCGTCTGCTCACACTGATCCTGTTGCTGAGTTTTGCGACGATCCTCGTCGGTGCCAGCTACAGCTTCAAATTTGTCAGCATTGAAAACATCTATACGTATCGCTCCGAACTCAAATTTCCGGTGATCCTTAACTACGTGATCGGAATAATATCCAACGCGCTGCTGCCGTTTGCATTCGCCTGTTTTGTGGCACGAGGAAACGTCTGGCGTGCCGGCGCGGCTCTCCTTCTACTTTTGATGTTCTATCCGATCACGCTGAGCAAACTGGCCCTGTTTGCGCCGTTCTGGCTCGTGGCAATTTCGGCCCTTTCGAGGTATTTCAACTTCAAGCTTGCCATCACTCTTTCGCTGCTTGTGCCAATAACCGTCGGATTATTGCTGATCACCCTGTTCCAGCAGGAGATACTGCCTCACGGTATGGCCATCTCCTATTTTGGACTCGTGAACTTTCGGATGATCGCGATTCCCTCGTTGGCCATGGACTATTACAATAGCTTTTTCTTCACTCATCCCGTGACAAATTTCTGTCAGATACGCTTTCTCAAGCCCTTCGTCGATTGCCCCTATCAGGACCAACTGGCGAACGTCATTTACGATGCATTTGGCATTGGCGGACAGTTCAATGCGTCGCTGTTTGCGACGGAGGGTATCGCGTCGGTCGGAGCCTTCTTTGCCCCGGTCACGGCATTCGCCGCAGGACTTGTAATTGCGATAGGCAACCGCCTCTCTGCCGGTTTGCAGCCGCAGTTCATTCTAATCTCGAGCGCTATTCTTGTCCAAGCGCTCCTTAACGTACCTCTGACAACGGTCCTGCTGTCCCATGGCGCCGGCGCGCTATTTGTTCTTTGGTACATTATACCGCGCGACGCATTCGGAGTGACGGCGACGCCGCGCCCGCAAGATCTTAGCCGGTGATCAATATGGCTGGAGCATTGAGTGACGGGTGCAGAAAATTTGCCCGTGCCGGTCACTCAATCAGCAACCGAACTCAAGCCTGCATTGCAAGCCGAACGGTCCTGGCAAAGTCCGCCGCAAAGGCAGCGACGCGGACATCCTGATCCGGAAGGAGGTTGCGGATCACAGGTCCCTCCGAATCCTCTGAGAGACGCATGAGTTCGTTCGCAAGGGCGTCAGGATCGTCAGTTCCGAAATAGTGCGCCATGCCGGCGGTCTGCTCGCGATGCACATCGAGATTGGACAATATCATCGGCACCCCAAACGATTTCGCTTCTTCGACCGTTGTGCTCCATCCCTCCGATCGGGATGGGTTTATCAGCCCGGTGCATGCCCGCAGCAACGCGTAAACATGCGATAGCGGAATCATTCCCAGATGGCGGAAACGCTTTTCGAGCCCACGGCTGCGCACCCGCGCCATGACCTCTTCGAAATAGCCGCGCTCGCGCCGATCTTCGGTGCTGCCCGATGCACACACGACCGCCTCGCCCCCGCGCTCCGCCACGATGGCCAGTGCATCCACGACCACCTGATGGTTCTTGTGGGTGTAAAATTGATTCGGCAGGTAGAAGTATTTTTCGGGCAACTGATACCGGGCGACTATCTCGGCCGGATTTGCGTTCAGGAACGCCGGCGACGGCCCGGTCGCGAAACGAACCACACAGACCTCGTTCTTCGCACGGGGATAGAATTTCCTGAAATCGCGATGCGAGCTTTCGCTGCTCAGCATGACGGTCCGCCTGGATGCGATCTGCATCCGGAAACCGGCTTCGCGACGCCACCGAGCTGTTGTCGGAAACAGTTGGGGCAGCCGTCGATGCTGAAAATCGGGAAACCATGCTATTGCAGGATAAGGCAGACGCCAGCCGAAGAAGCGGGCGGATTCGAAGACGGCATCGATGCGATGCGTCCGGAATTTTGCCGCAGCCTCGCGGTCCAGCCCCAGCGCCAGCGCCGTAACCAAACCGGCACGGCCCTCGAACGCCCCCGATCGCACCACCTCCACGCCCGCTATCGCGGCGAGCGGCGCAAGATCGGCATCGTCGCCTATCCCGGCAAACAGAACGGGCGCAAACTCGCCGGGGCGGAACTTGCTCAGTGCCGCGAACAGATTGCTTTGATAGTTGTAGCCACCGGCCCAGACCCGGCGGGGAATATGCGTAAACGCGAGACGCACCGGCGCGGCCGGGTTCACCGGATCTGATCCTTGAACCACGAAACATAATCCGCAAGACCCTGTTCAACCGGGATCGTCCAGTCGAAGGGTAGCATGCACGACATCGTGTCGTCCGACAGCAGACTTGTCGGGTCGCCGGCGCGAACGATGCCGGAATACTGCACGGAAGTGCTTCCGCCCCAACATTTTGCAAGGGTTTCGGCAACCCGCGCCACGGTCGTGCCAATCGCGGTTCCGCCGTTGATCACCTGAAAGGTCTCCACCTGTGGTCTTTGGTCGATCTCGACCAGCAGCCGGGCGACGTCACGGACATCGGTCCAGTCCCGCACCTCCGCGCCTGTGCCGCCCAGCACCAGCTTTCGCTCACCGGCCTGCAGGCGCGAGCAGATGTCCCAGGGCAATTGCTTGCGCAAATTCGGCCCGTAGACCGAGAACAGCCGCACCACCATGCTGTGCAAGCCAAAGGTGACGGCGTAGCTTCGGCACAACTGCTCCATCATCAGCTTGTGCTGCCCGTAGGGTGACATCGGAAGCGTTGCTGCATCCACTCCGATCGGCCCCTCGTGATCGGCGCCATAGACCGCCGCGCTCGACGCGACGATCAAGCGACAATCCCTGGCGGCGCTGCGCAGCCACTCCAGCAATCTGGCCGTGCTTGCAACAGTGCGCGAAAAGTCCTCAAACGGCTGCGCGATCGATAGCCCGACCGACGAGCCGCCGGCCAGATGGAAAATCGTCGACGGCAATCCGGAGTGTTCCGCAAGCGCATTGAGATTGGCCGCATCGATCTCACCGTTCAACCAATGCTCAAGGCCGATGCGATGTCTTTCGGCCTCGCCGATCGCGCCGTGGCCGATGCCGTGAACGCAATAACCCCGATCAGCCAGCACCCGAACGAGATGCCTACCGATGAAGCCATTGGCGCCGGTAACCCACACGTTCATGCCGATGCCTTGCGACAGACGAATGAGTAGAGCCGGCCCGGCCGGTGGTCAAAGCGCTCTGCCATCGAAAGCAGCGATGTGAGGACGCTCCTGGAAGCGAGTGCGGCCCGCCAAACGGGCCTGACCGGAATCTTGGCTGTCAATCTCTCCACGACGGCTGCCCGAAGCGTCTCGATTGTATAGGGAAACAGATTGATCGGACTCTTCAGCGGCGCAAGCACCTCGATCTCGGCAAATCCCGCAGCCCCTAGTGCGCCGACATACCGATCGAGAAGATAAGCGTGCTCGCCGCCATAAAGGTGATGCAGGGGGTGCTGATCGAGGAATGCGCCAAGGTCGGATTCCTTTGAGATCACATGCTCGCGCGCGGCGATGAGCATTCCGCCAGGGCGAAGCACGCGGAACATTTCCTGGCAGGCACCGTCGAGATCGCGCATATGGTGCAGCACGGCGCGCGCGAACACGACATCGAACGTGCCGTCAGCGAACGGAAGGCGCTCGGAGAATTCCCCGACCACCTCGATCGGCAGACTGGCCTCGGCCGCGAGCCCACGGATCGCCGCCGCCCCAACCACGGCACTCGGATCAGGCTCCAGCGCGGTGACCGTAAATCCGCTCTGCGCCAGCGCATAGCTCGCAATTCCGCGCCCGGCGCCGACGTCAAGCGCCTTACCGGTCCGGTGTGCCAGCAACTTCGAAACCGCCTGCCATTCGGCACTGGCAAAATAGCGCTTGGCCGCATCGATCAGGGGGTCGTCATAGAACGCGTCGAGCACGAGTTGCCGCTTGTCCGGCTGGTTGCGCAGGCAGACCACGGCATCTTCCCAAGTGATGAGAGGCTTTTCGTCTAACACGCAAACTCGCACTTGCTAGCCCGGCGCACCGGTCAGATCAGATCCTGAAATTTCGTCCATTGCAGTTGTTTGCTATAGCGCTCTTTCACCATGGCGCAACCCGTCTGAGCGATGGATCTGGCCAAAGTTTGATCTCTCATCAGCTTGTGGATCAGCTCCGGTATCTGCTTGGGCGAGGAATATTCCAGCATGGTTTCGCCATCAACGAAACCCTCAGGATAGCGCCCTGCGTCCGTCAAAAGCACCGCTCCGCATCCCGTCGCCTCAAAGCATCTCATATTGCCGCGATCCTCTGCCGCCATGTCTACCGCACCGTTGAATACGATGCGGCTTTTGGCGATCGCGGCATACGCATCCAGGCCATACAAAGGATCGGCGCGAATCTCACGAATTTCGTCCGGATGACGGTACGAGCGAAGCGCCGGCACGGGAGGAAGAAAATTTGCCAGTCGGGTGAGGCGTGAATCTTCAAGGTAAAACCGTGCCCGGACACCGGGCGTCGAAGCCGCAGCCCGGAGTGCCTGGCTACGTTTGACGTGGTGGCGCGAGAATCCTCCGATGAAGATGAGGTCAAGTTCATCACTTCGGGCAGCGGCATAGGCATCCATCACAGGATCGTGCGCCGGAAAAAAATACGCCACCCGGCAGCCCTTCTGTCGCCAGCTATCGAGGATTGACGGAAAGTTGCATACGATCAGGTCGTACTTCGTCAGGTCTGCACTTCCGGAGGGCGCGGCTCGCCAGCCAACCGACTTCTTCACGCAACCCGGCAATTTCGCGACAAACTCACTGCCGTAACGGATCGGGTCAAGGTTATAGAATACTTCGGTGCGATGCTGCTCGATCTGCGCGAGCAGGATTTGCTCCAGATTCTTTGTCCGCAGACCATTCTCTTTCGCCCACAGCATCTGCAGCTGTTCATCGTCTCCATTGGTGTAAAATGCATCCGGGCTATTGGCGAGTACGGGCAGGAGGATGTGAGACGCAGTGAATCTCGTATCCAGAAATTGTGCTCGTCCGGCGGCAAAGCTTTGATAGGGCGATTGGCGACGATGGACACGGAATCCGCGTGACAAGCCGTTGTTCTGGAACATACGCATGCAATCAACCCGGGGGATTTGCATCTGGCGGGGAGCTTAATGAGCGGATTACTCTGGCCGGATTTCCAACTGCCAGGGTGTATGGCGGAATATTGCGGGTTACAACCGAACACGCTCCGATCACGGCACCCTCTCCAATCGTGACCCCCTTCAGCACACTCACGTTGAATCCGATCCATGCCCTATCGCTCACGACGACTGGCGCATGCGCGATCTTCTCCCAATCTTTCCGGCCGGCGCCCCATTCGAGAACATCGTTCCGGCGATCCGTCCAATCGATGCTGTGGGAATCGTGATCCACGATCGTGACGCCCCACGACATGATGACATCGTCGCCGATGGCGAGGCTTCGATAGCAGACCAGATGGCTGCGTCCGATGAATGTGCGGCTTCCGATCTGAATTTCGCCTCCAGATTCCTCGAAACTGATATCAGCGTGGACGATTGAATTTTCTCCAACTGACAGCGCGTTGCCGGCCGCCCGCCTGATACGACGCCACGCGATCGTGGACCCACGTCCGATATTCACCGCCCCGGAAAGCCGGCTCTTCCAGCCGAGGATGGCGTCGATCACGCCTATCAGGATGAGTCGCATGTCAGAACCTTGCCAGCATCCATTTCATATTCAGGTACGGCCAGATTCGGCTGGCCGTGTCCCAATCCCATTGCTTTGACGAAGTCAGGCGGCCGACCGTCCTGCGCAAGCCTTCCTCGTCGACCAGTTCGGCGAACGCCGGCACCTTCTGATCGAGCAGACTGGCAGTCCAGCCGGCGAGCGGCCCGTTCAGCCATTCCGGCATCGGCGAATTGAATCCCACCTTCCGGCGCCCCATGCGAATGGATTCCGGCATCAGGTTGGCCATCGCCTGCCGCGCAATCACCTTGGAATAGCCATCGGAGAACTTGCATGCCTCCGGCAATGCCATGGTGTACGTCACCAGGCGCCAGTCCATGAACGGCATCCGGACCTCGATGCCGTGCGCCATCGACAGTCGATCGAAGTTTCGCAGGATGGTCGGCAGCACGGTGCTGTGGAACATGCGATAGAGACGCCGGTTCAATGCGCCCCATTCACGTGGCAACACGTCATCCTCGCCGACCAGCGGAAGCGAACCCGGGAGATCGCGCAGGCCACCGCGCAGAAAATAGTGCCCCTGGCGGCGGATCATCAGCGCCCGAACGAGATCGACGCCTCGCCTCGCCAGTGCCGAGTTCGAGCCAAGTGCGGCAGCCGCGTTTCGCAGCCGGAACGCGCCCGATTGTCCCTCCTGGAGATAGGCTCCCATCAATTCGTCCGCCCCATGGCCGTCCAGCGACACCGTCACGTTGTGACGCCCGAGCTCTCGATAGATCAACCAGGGCGCGCTTGGAAGCCCGATATAGACGTCGTCATTGTCGTCGAGAATTCGGTCGAGCTCGGTCAACGCATCGGCCCGGCCGATCTCGAGGAACGCCGGCACGACATCCGCCCAGGCCGCGGCCTGCTCCGCCATCGGCCGCTCGTCATTGGAGGCGCCGGGAAACGTCGCCACGAAGGCGTGGCGCCACGAGGTGCTGTCGCGTGGACCCATGCCGGCCTTCTCGTGCGCGGCCATGGTGCAGATCACGGCCGACGAATCGAATCCTCCCGACAAGCAGGTTCCGATCGGGACGTCGCTGCGCATTCGCAGCGCAACGGCATCCTTGAAAATCTCGCGAAAGCGTTCCACGCGTTCGGCTTCGGTGGCTGGTATCGCCGGCAGATGATCCGCCGTCCGCCACCAGCGTCGGATCTCCAGTTTTCCCCGGCGCAGCCACATGCAGTGTCCACCCTGCAGACGTCGCACCTCCCGGCAAAGCGTCCGTTCGCTTCCCTCCACCCCAAAAGCATCGAGCAGCAGCCGCCGGGCCACATCGACATCCAGCGAGACGCTGATGAGACCGCTTCGCTCCAATGCGCGCTGCTCAGATGCAAAGACGAAGCGCTCCGGTGTCAACGCATACAACAGTGGCTTGATGCCGAAGCGGTCGCGCGCCAGAAACAGTTCTTCGGTTTGGGTGTCGAAGATCGCCAGCGCCCACATTCCGTTGAAGCGCGTCAGCATGCCTTCTTGCCACGCTTGCCACGCGGCCAAAATGACTTCGGTATCTGACTGGCTGCGAAAAATGGCTCCCCGTGCCTCGAGTTCGCGCCGCAGTTCCAGGAAATTGTAGATCTCGCCATTGAACACGATCACATGGCGACCATCACTGGAAACCATCGGCTGATAGCCCCCTTCGCCGGGGTCGATGATTGCCAGCCGACGGTGGCCGAATGCCAGATTACGGTTCGCGCTGAACCAGCTTCCCTCGCCAAACGGCCCGCGATGCGCGACCAGGTTCGTCAGTCCTGAGATTTCCGCCGGTTCGACCGCGTTGCCGCGGAGGTTCACGATGCCTGCAATTCCGCACATTCGTCAGATCGCCTTGAGGGGCAGGAAGCGGCTGGCGATGACGCGGAGATCCCGCCAGCAGGCTGCGCCGTAGGGGCCGGCCTGCGATGCCGCGACCGCGACGACGAAGATGATACCGGCCGCCAGCACATAGAGGCCCCCAACGTACCACCAGCCAATCGCCTGGTCGAGCTGCGTGCTGCGGAAGCCATATCGCAACGCCAGCGCGGTTGCGATGCCGACGCCGATTGGGATCAACACGAAGTGGATCAGACGCGACCACATGCCGGTGAGGCTGAAATGCCGGCGCAGCAGGATCACGACGGTGATCATTTGAGCGATCATGCCGATGCAGGCGCTCCATCCCGCTGCCTGCCATCCGAAATAAGGCAAGGCGATCGCGCTGGTCGCCAGCGTGAACACACCCGTGAGCAGCGCAATTAGGGCATTCGAGCCCGATCGCCCTTGCGCCAGAAGATAGAAGGCAAACACGTTCGAGCTCGATCCAAGAATGCCGGCGATCGACAGTATCACTAGTACACGCTGGGCCTCGGCAGCCACTTCGGCGCCGGTCCACAGGTGAAGCAACGGGCCCGCGACGGGGATCAGACCGCCAAGCGCACTCGCGGCGAGCACGTTGAGGATCCAGGAAGAGCGGAACAGCAGACCGGCCTTGCGATCGTCAGTCTCTTTTTGCAGCGCGCTGAAGAACGGGAAGAGGATTTCGCCGACCTTCAGGACGCCGATATACACGGCTTCTTCCAGCCGCTGCGCAATCGTGTAAAAACCGACGAACTGCGGCTGCAGCAAAGCTCCGAGCAAATAACGATCCGCCTGTGCCGCAATGAGCGCACTGCCCTGTGCGGCCAGTTGCCAGCCACCCAGCTTGACCAGATTACCGAGCGCTCCGCGATCGATCGCCGGGCGCGCCATCCAATCGCCTATGACGCGTCGGGACCATCCGAAGGCCAGAAGTAGGGTCGTTGCAAAACCAAGTGCCTGACAGCCGAGAAACGTCGAGGCTTGAGGCCAGCGCGGAATGAGCAGCAGCATCGAGCTCGTTGCAGCCACGGTACTGATGATGCTGATCGAAGCAACGCTTCGATAATCCTGGCGCGCCGTGAACAAGGCCAGAAAGACGGCAGACAGGCATTGGCACAGCCATCCGGCACCGGCCAGCACAAACGCTAATCCGAGATCATCCCCGGACGGTCCGCTCAAGCGAAATCCGAGGCGCGCAAGCGGTGCCCCGGCCAATCCGAAGAGGACCGCGATCACGCCGCCCACTGCCAACGCCAGCATCGCGGCCGTGGCGAAGAAGCGTCGCGCATCGTCACGCTCGGATGGCCCTAATCGTTGGGCGAGTTCTCGCGTAGTCGACAGCGCCAGCGCGTTGCTGAACGCCAGCGCGGGTGCAACACACGCCGTGACCAGGCCTGCGACGCCGAACACAGCCACGCCGAGGCGGAAGACCACGAACGGCAGGACAGCGAGATTGAGTGCCACGGCCACGACAAAAGCGATCGCATTCCAGGCAGAATTACCCAGCAAATCGGTCGGACTTTTTTTCAATGCCATATCTGCTTCAGGCAGGCGCGACATGGATCGGTCGATCAGGAGTTGGCCCACCTACCCAACGACCAGGGAACAAGCCGCGCCGCGAATGATTTAGAAGCGCACTTGCCGGCTTGGCCGAAGAACCGAGCCGGGAGGTCGCTAAGTGTTTGACTTGCCCCACTCTAGCCTATCTACAGTAGCGGCTAAGAGGCCGCAATACAGCCCCTGCAAGTCATTGAAATATATTTGCTTTAATGATACAGACGATCAAACCAGCTCTCTTCGGCTGGATGGCGCCTGCTCCGATTTTCGTCCCTTAAAGCTTGGCGGGCTTTTGCAGAGATCCCCAGTAGCTGATCCGAATACAAGTTCATCTGTGCGGACGTGGAAGGCGCGCTACGGCTTCGTGATAGCATCAAGCCTTTTGCTGCAAGCGATGTGTACGAGGCACCAAATGGCTCAGCAGTCTCCTGTTCTCTACGAGAAGGGCAACCTTTGAAGCGATATATGTAATCGGCGCGAGGACAGCCGACACTGCGATCAGTGATATCATCCAGTCACGATTGTGAAGCAAAGGGTGCAGCAAGCTGAAACTCAGCAGAAGTAGCGGATAGTGGATGACATAAAGTGTATAGGAAAATCGTGCCGATCCGCTGATTGCCTTGGATATCCGTACACCTGAAAAAGTCGCCCAGCGTATCAGGATCGACACCACGAGCGTAAGAAAGACGCCCATAATCACCATCATCCTCTGCGCAGAAGGTGTATCGAAAGGATTAAGCAGATCGCTGACCAAGTGCCCGCGCCCCATGACGAACATCATGATCAAGGCGCTAACGGTTAATGCCGCTGCCCTTGGCCAAAACTTGTCGGTGAATAGTTGGCCCTTGACGTAAATGTGCCCGAGCCAAAAGCCGCTGAGCCAGATCAGGAAAAACCAAAGAAACAGAGTGTTGCGACCATATAGCAGCATGACGCCAACGGCGGCGAGCGGGAGCAAGGTAGAAAATGACCAGCCGTTCCAGAGTCGCGCTGACAAGAATATGAGAATGTAGAACCACCATTCGTAGCTCAAGGTCCAGAGCGGCCCGTCCATATTAATGGGCGGCGGAGCCCCCGGGACCGCTCCATAGAGCAGAAAGAATGTGCTGGGAAGCGCCGACCATTCGAGTGTCGCGCGTTCTCGGGCAACAAATAATTCTCCCCCAAGCCGAAAGCTCTCCCGGCCATGCAGGCCCAGAAGTTGGATTGTCAGGTAAACCAGGATGGTGATAACAATTGCCGCAATCAGCGGCGGATAAATCCTGAGTATTCGCGCTTCGGCAAATCTTGCCGATTGAAATGACCCATCCGCATTTCTGTGACGAAGAGTGCTAACGTATATCATGAACCCGCTGACGATGAAAAACATGGTCACTGCGTGAGTGGCCAATAGACTCGTCAGGATATGGCTCGGAGAACCGACCCCATAATAGGGCAAGACGAACACCTGGAATCCGTGGACGCACGCAACGATCATTGCGCTCACGCCGCGCAAAGCATCCATCAAGTTCGACGTTGCTGCATCGACCTTGACCTTGCCTCCGTTGTTCATCTGATGAATCGCGATTGGATAACGTGGCGCTCTGAAAATTCGGACGTCTGAATTGTCGCACTGAAGAAGGCGCCGTTAATCATTGATGGTAGCTCATCTCAAGCCTGATCTAGTCATTAACAACATGAGAGGCCTCTCGTTTCAAGTGCTCAAATTTTCTGTACGGGCTCTCAGAGGCGATGCAGCCATCGCTCTACCCGATCGTACGTTCCTTTGCTCCCACCACTGGGCCAGCGTCCAATTGCATGCACTCGGCACATCTCCAGCAAGCATCGGGTTACAATTATCGAGATGACCGAATACTACTGCTCAGGCTCGCCCTCTCTTTGCTGGGCAACCTGTCTGCCCCCTAAACACAGGGGCACGGGACCGGGCGGCCAACATGCGCGGCGGAACGAGAAGCGCTGAGTGGAACGTCAGGCTAAACAAGTGCCGGCGTGTTCTGGGCTGGTTTGGCTAATGCAGGAAGAAAAAGCCAGCGTGCAGCTCGGTCGCCTGAAGCTTTGCGTCGTCATGGTTGTAGATATTGACTATCGCATCCTGACCGCCATTCGCCGCATGGAACAACAAATCTGCCTGCGCAACCCTGAGAAGCGCCCCGAGGTTCGCATCGCTGGCCGGCGCTGAAAATTCAGCCAGCCAGACTGAATCAGTTCCTCCGCCCTGCTCACCGAAATCTGCCCGGAACAGGAACGCGTCATGAGAACCGGGCGTAGCCGGGGCCACTTGCGACATATCGAGGGATGAGGCTTCGAGGGATGAAGCTGCACTGGGTGCGACAGAAGCTCCCACACTAATCACACCGTCGCCGTTGAGATCCTGTTGGAAGCTCGCCTCAAGCGTCTTGATGGTTGAGCTCGCCCCCGATGCAGGCGCGGTATTGGTGATGTAATTGCCGCCGCTATCGACGCTCCAGACGATGTAGCTGTCGGCCGTCCCATACTTCAACACGACCTGATAACCGATGGTCGTCTGCTCTGTTCCGATTGGGGTCCAGGCGCCAAACTGACCCGCCACAACCGGCGAACCGTAACATTTCAGCTCGGGGCCGGAGCCATTGCTGATGCTCTCAAGATAATAATTATTTCCGACCTGGACCAGGCTGGTCGACCCAAAGGCCTCAATGGCTGTCCCTGACGCGACGGCAATGCCGATCGTGCCGTCACCGTTGAGATCCTGCTGAAAGCTGGTCTCCAGCGACTCAATG
This sequence comes from Bradyrhizobium sp. AZCC 1610, assembly GCF_036924515.1. Classification (NCBI taxonomy): domain Bacteria; kingdom Pseudomonadati; phylum Pseudomonadota; class Alphaproteobacteria; order Hyphomicrobiales; family Nitrobacteraceae; genus Bradyrhizobium; species Bradyrhizobium sp. AZCC 1610. The sequence continues at coordinate 4,545,587 of NZ_JAZHRR010000001.1, forward strand.
CCAGAGGTGAATCCCGATGCAGGTGCAGTGTTGGTGATGTAGTTGCCGTTGCTGTCGACGCTCCAGATGATGTAGCTGTCAGCTGTCCCGTTTTTCAAGACAACCTGGTAGCCGTTCGCAGTCTGCTCTGTGCCGATCGGTGTCCAGGCGCCGAACTGGCCCACGACGACCGGCGCTCCGTAGCATTTCAGCTCGGGGCCGGAATTGCTGCTGACGCTGGCGAGATAATAGTTATTGCCGACCTGAACCAGCTTGGTCGATCCGAAGGATTCGATGGCTGTTCCGGACACGATGGGAATGCCAATCGTGCCGTCACCGTTGAGATCCTGTTGGAAGCTCGTCTCAAGCGTCTCGATGGTTGAGCTCGTCCCCGACGCAGGCGCGGTGTTGGTGATGTAGTTGCCGTTGCTGTCGACACTCCAGATGATGTAGCTGTCAGCCGTCCCATTTTTCAAGACAACTTGATAGCCGCTCACCGTCTGCTCTGTGCCGATCGGTGTCCAGGCGCCGAACTGGCCCACGACGACCGGCGCTCCGTAGCATTTCAGCTCGGGGCCAGAATTGCTGCTGACGCTGGCGAGATAATAGTTATTGCCGACCTGAACCAGCTTGGTCGATCCGAAGGATTCGATGGCTGTTCCGGACACGATGGGAACACCGACCGTGCCGTCGCCGTTGAGATCCTGCTGAAAGCTAGTCTCCAGCGACTCGATGCCGGAGCTGAATCCCGATGCAGGCGCGGTATTGGTGATGTAGTTGCCGTTGCTGTCGACGCTCCAGATGATGTAGCTGTCAGCCGTCCCGTTTTTCAAGACAACCTGATAGCCGCTGGCGGTCTGCTCTGTTCCGATCGGCGTCCATGCGCCAAACTGGCTGGCGGTGACTGGCGCTCCGTAACAATAAAGCTGGGGGCCGGCTCCGCTGCTGTTGCTCTGAAGAAAGTAATAGGAGGAAATCTGGACCAGACTGGTTACCCCAAGCGCCTCAATGACCGTTGGAGGGCCCAGAAATGTCGTGCTCGCAAACGTTCCGTCTGAAAACTGAAAGTTCTCCACGCCGGTAAGGGTATCTACGCCATCGAGTTGACCGGAGGAGCGCTGGTCGATCACGGTGAACGTCTGCGTGGCCGAATTGTAAGCAATCACGTAGTTGCTGCGGACACCTGAAAATATCGCAAGGTCAGTGCCGGAACCGCCCACGATGATGTCGTTGCCCGTCCCGCCAGTCAGCGTATCGGCGCCGCCGCCGCCCGACAGTGTGCAACTTGAATCGTTCGCGATCAGCTTGTCATTGCCGCTGCCGCCAATGGCTTTCTCGATGACCGCATTGAGCGCGATCCCGATATTGTTGACGAGGCTGCCGACCGAGGAAAAGGCGCCGGAGCGCAGGTCGATGGTCTGCGCCGCCGAATAGCCGGAGCAATCGAGCGTGTCGTTGCCGCCGCTGTCATAGATCGTCAGCGCCGGCGCCGAAGTGTAGTTCCCGAAATTGAAGACCGCACCGGCATTGCTGTTGAAGCCGTAGACGGTGTCGCCGGTTCGCGTCGAGGTCGCCGCGCCGTACATCGAAGCCACGGCGTAGATGTCCGCCATCTGCGGCGTCACCACATAGCGGTATGAGCTCCCGGAATAATTGGGCTCCGAGAAATACGACATGATCGAATATTGCCAGGTGTCGTTGGCATAGGCCGCATTGGTCGAATACGACGCGCTACCGTTGTACGGCCCCTGGTGGCCGAGGCCGAGCGCATGTCCGATTTCGTGGATGTAGGTCTGGTAGGCGTAGCTATCGATGCCGGTCTTGCCGTCGTTCGCACCGCCGTCGGTCGTGACCCAGTTGGAGCTGATGACGATGTTCATCGACGCGATCGCGCCCGAGCCGTACCAGCTCCCGCTGGCATAGGCCTGCATGTTCCCGGTGTTACTGAACGTGATGTTCGCCGTGCCGGACGTCTGGACGAAAGTGATGTTGGCGACTTCAGACCACGCCTGCAGCGCCGATTGCGCAAGAAACTGCTCGGCCGCGTTCAGCGCATTGATATTGTAGCTGATGGTATTGGAAGCCCAATGATGGGCGATGGTGTTGTTGTACTGCCAGAAGCCGTTGACGAGGTAATCGGCGAGCGTTGCTATCGACGCAACCGGTTTCGCAGCGCTCGTAACCATCGTGGTAACGGTATCGGCCGCGAACGCGTAAGGTTCGCCTTCATCGACGAAGAGCGTTTCGTTCATCCCCTCGTGCGCCTCAACAGGCGCGCCGCTGCCGGCGTCCGGCGCCGCAAATGCCCAGGCGTCATCGAATTGCGAATCGTTCTTCCTCATCGATCGGGGCCCATCAGCAGGTCGTTCGGTTGCGAGAGAATCGTAAAAGCACACGGGAAACTAGAATCGCGCCTATTAACGCTTGTTTACCAGCCGGGCTATTGCGCGCTTGCTTTACGGCGCATTACGGCGAAAAGCAGAATCACCGGTACCAGTCCGTAGTCTTGCGGGGTCGGATTTCGGCCGCGCCGGGCTTCCGATCCAAATGTCACCTCGCCCTGCCGCCCATGCGGACCCCGCCTTACGCAGAACGAGGAGTTGGAAATCGGCGCCAGATCGTTATTGTTTCAGGTCAGATCGGTCTGCCGTCCCAGGCGAAAACCCAAAAAGACAAGGTCTTTCAATGCCTTTCCCACGCGCTTCGCAGGCTCTTTCCCGCTTCACCGTGCTCGATCTGACCCGCGTTCGCTCCGGGCCCACCTGTGTGCGGCAACTGGCGGACTGGGGCGCCAACGTCATCAAGATCGACGCGCTGCTGGAAGACGGCGGCGGCGAGCAGCCGGGCGGCCCGCGCCAGGGATCGGATTTCCAGAATTTGCACCGCAACAAGCGGGCCATGACGCTGAACCTGAAGGACCCCAAGGGCCTCGAAGTGTTCAAGCGCCTCGCCGAGCAAGCCGACGTCGTGGTCGAGAATTTTCGCCCCGACGTCAAAGCAAAGCTCGGCATCGACTATGAGAGCCTGCGCCAGATCAATCCCCGCATCGTCTATGGCAGCATCTCTGGCTTCGGGCAGGACGGCCCCTACCATAAGCGGCCGGGCTTCGATCAGATCGCGCAGGGCATGGGTGGACTGATGTCGATCACCGGCGCGCCGGGTCAGGGGCCAATGCGGGTCGGCATCCCCGTAGCCGACCTCACCGCCGGGCTGTTCTGCGCGCTCGGCATCCTCACCGCGCTGCTGGAGCGCGATGTCTCCGGCGAGGGCCAGTGGGTGCAGACCTCGCTGCTGCAGGCGCAGATCTTCATGCTGGATTTCCAGGCCTCGCGCTGGCTGATGGAAAAAGACGTCGCCAAGCAGGCCGGCAACAACCATCCGACCTCGATCCCGACCGGCGTGTTCAAGACCTCCAACGGCTACATCAACATCGCCACGACAGGCGGCCGGATCTGGGAACGCTGCGCGCAGGCGATCGGTGCGCCCGAACTCGTCACCAACCCCGACTATGCCACCGCACCTGCGCGCTCGAAGAACCGCGACGCGCTGAACGAAGCGATCGGCAAGCTCACCGAAAAGAAGTCGACGGAAACCTGGGTCAAGGAATTGAACGACGCCGGCGTTCCCTGCGGCCCGATCTATTCGATCGACCAGATGTTCGACGACGCCCAGGTCAAGCACCTCGGCATCGCCCAGCATGTGCCGAACGACGAGAACCGCCACATCCAACTCGTCGGCCAGCCGGTGACAATGTCGCGCACGCCAAGCAGCATGGCCGCGCGCCCGCCGGAGTTCGGCGAGCAGACCGAAGAAGTGCTGGCCGAGTTCGGCTTTGCGAAAGACGAGATCGCGGAGCTGCGCCAGCGGAAGGTGGTGTGATTCCAACCGTGCCGTCATTGCCTGCGACAAACGCGAAGCGTTTGCGCAAGGGGGCGAAAGCAACGAAGCAATCCATCTTTCTTTGTGCCGTACGATGGATTGCTTCGCGGAGCCTGTCATCGGGCGCGCATTCGCGCGACCCGTTGGCTCGCAATGAAGCCGTAAGAGCTACGATCGCCCTACTTCAGCGCCGCCGTTGCGAGCGCGTGCTCGACGCAATTGTTCACGTGGGCGCGCAGCGTTTCAGCCGCGGTCTTGGCATCGCGCTTCAGCGCGGCCTCGAGCAGCGCCTTGTGCTGGGCGGCGGGTTCGCTGCCGCGGTAGCTGAACGCGATCATCTGGTAGCGGAAATATTTGTCGAACACCAAGGCATGGGTCTCTAGCAGCATGCGCGAACCGCAATTGGAGATCAGGGCCTGATGGAATTCACCGTCATAGCGCTTCCACTGCTCGAGCTCGCCGAGGCCGGTTTCCATCAGCCGCTCGGTTGACGCCAGCTTGTGATGGGCGGAGACCACGCGCCCTTCCCACTCCACATCGGCATTGGCGAACGACACGCCCATCGCATGCTGCTCCAGCAGCAGCCGAAGCTCCGCCAACTCCCGCAAGTTCTCGGCCGAGATCGGCGCCACCTCGAAGCCGCGCCTGCCCTCGGCCAGCACAAAGCCCTCCGCGGCCAGCCGGTTGAGGATTTCGCGCAGCGTCGAGACGCTGACGCCGTACTCCTCCTTGAGGCCTTCGAGCCGGAGCTTCTGTCCCGGGCGGAGCCGGCCGAACACGATGTCGGCGCGGATACGGCGATAGCCGTCATCGCCGACCGCTTCCTGCTCTTCCGATCGTTCGACCAGTGTCATTGCCAATCCATGCGCGAGGCAGCCAACCGGCAAGTGCCACGTCAGCCGATTCCGCTCAAGCGTCACTATTCGTCCTATATAATACACTTCATATGATAATTCCTAAATTATATTTTGACTTTGCTTTTATCATATGAATACTCCCCCCACCGCGACGTCCAGAAGATCGCGAACCAACGGGGAGAGACCGCCATGCGGATCGGATTGCTGTGCGCTGCTGTCAGCCTTTGCGCGCTTTTGGGGACACCGGCTGCCGCCCAGGTGCAGGAACGCACCATCCGCTGGGGCCACCTCAACAACACCGACCACCCGATCAGCTTTGGCGTGAAGAAGTTCGCCGAGGTGCTAGCGGCCAAGAGCGGCGGCAAGCTGAAGATCCGCGAGTTTCCAGCGTCCCAGCTCGGCAACGAGATGCAGCAGCAATCGGCGGTGCGCGGCGGCACGCAGGAAATCCTCTCGGCGTCGACGACCTCGCTCGCGAGCGTGGTCAAGGATCTCGGCCTGTTTGATTTCCCCTTCACCGTCAGCACGTTCGAGCAGGCGGAGGCGCTGGCGCAGGGCGCGTTCGGCAAGGCCATGCTTGAGTTGCTGCCAGAGAAGGAGCTGATCGGTCTCGGCTACTGGGGCCTCGGCTTCCGCAACGCCACCAACAGCAGCCGGCCGATCGCGAAGGTCGAGGATTTCTCCGGGCTGAAGCTGCGCGTGATCCCGAACCCGGTCTATCTCGAAACCTTCAAGGCGTTGAAGGCGAACCCGGTGCCGATGGCGTTCGGCGAATTGTACACCGCACTGGAAAACAAGACCGTCGACGGCCAGGAGAATCCCTACAGCGTCATCCTGTCCAACAAGTTCTACGAAGTGCAGAAATACGTCTCGGCCACCAACCACACCTTCACGCAGAACGTCATCATCGTCAGCAAGAAGTTCTGGGACGGCCTGTCGGCGGAAGAGCAGAAGATGCTGCGCGACAGCTTTGCCGAGACGCGCGAGTACCAGCGCGACCAGACCAAGCTCGCCGCGGACAAGGCGCTGGGTGAACTGAAAGCCAAGGGCATGCAGTTCAACGAGATCGCGCCGGCCGAATACGCCCGCATGCAGGACGCCACCAAACCTGTCGTCGAAAAATTCTCGGCCGAATATGATCCGGCGCGCGTAAAGCTCTTCACCGGCGAGCTGGCGCGCATCCGCGGTGCCAAGTAGGCCGTCATGGGCGCGATCGAGCGGCTGATCGATCTCTACTGCCGGCTGCTCAGGATCGCGATCGCGATCTGCCTCGCTGCGATGGTCGTGCTGGTCTTTACCAACGTGGTGCTGCGCTATCTCTTCAATTCGGGGATAGCGATCTCGGAGGAACTGTCGCGCTGGCTCTTGGTCTGGCTGACCTTTCTCGGCGCCATCGTGGCGTTGCGCCAACATGCCCATCTCGGCGTCGACACGCTGGTCCGCGCGCTCCCGCCGCGCGGCAAGCTCGTCTGCTTCGTGGTGAGCTATCTCCTGATGCTCTACGTGGACGCGCTGCTCACGCTCGGAAGCTGGAAACAGGCGGTGCTGACCTTCGGCGACAGCGCGCCCGCCTCCGGCATTTCGGTCGGGCTGTTCTTCTATTCCTCCGGGCTGGTGTTCGGCGTCTCGGCGGCCGTGATCCTGCTCGTCGATCTCGTGCGGGTGTTGAGCGGATCGGCCTCCGAGGAAGACTTGATCCTGGTGAAGGAAAGCGATGAGCACACCTGATCATCCCTTGATCGCGCGGGGCCTGTCGTGACGCTCGCGGTCTTCATCTTCTCTTTGCTCGGCGCAATGGCGCTGGGCATGCCGATTGCCTTCGCGCTGATCGTCTGCGGCGTCGCGCTGATGCATTCGCTCGATATTTTCGACTCGCAGATCGTTGCCCAAAACATCATCAACGGCGCCGACAGCTTTCCCCTGATGGCCGTGCCGTTCTTCATGCTGGCCGGCGAGATCATGAACCGCGGCGGGCTGGCCAAACGAATTGTCAACGTCGCGCTGGCACTGGTAGGCCATGTCAGAGGCGGCCTCGGCTACGTCACCATCCTTGCGTCCTGCGTGCTCGCGTCTCTATCCGGCTCTGCGGCGGCGGACGCCGCGGCGCTGGCGGCGCTGCTCGTTCCCATGATGGTCGCGGCCGGCCACCGCAAAATGTATGCGGCGGGCCTTGTCGCTGCCGGCGGCATCATCGCGCCCGTCATTCCGCCGAGCATCGGCTTCGTGCTGTTCGGCGTGGCCGGCGGCGTCTCGATCTCAAAACTGTTCCTCGCCGGCATCTTCCCCGGCCTGATGCTCGGCGCCGGGCTGTGCTTCGCCTGGTGGTGGGTCGCGCGTCAGGAGAATGTCGAAAGCCCGCCGCGCAAGTCGTTCCGCGAAATCGTCTGGACCTTCGTCGACGGCTTCTGGGCCCTGATGCTGCCCGCGATCATCATCGTGGGCTTGCGGTTCGGCGTGTTCACGCCGACGGAAGCCGCCGTTGTCGTCGCCGTCTACGCGCTGTTTGTCGCGACCTGCATCTACCGCGAGCTCAAGATCGGCGAGCTCTACGAAGTCTTCGTCTCGGCTGCGCTCAGCACCAGCGTCATCATGTTCCTGGTGGCGGCCGCGCTGGTGTCGTCCTGGCTCATCACGGTGTCGGAAATCGCCACCCAGATCGTCGACCTTGTCCGCCCGTTCATGGGCAACCAGACGCTGCTGATGCTGGCGATCATGCTGCTGGTCGTCATCGTAGGCACCGCGCTCGACATGGCGCCGACCATCCTGATCCTCACCCCGATCCTGATGCCGATCGTCAAGCAGGCCGGCATCGACCCGGTCTATTTCGGCGTGCTCTTCATCATCAACTGCGCGATCGGCCTGATCACCCCGCCGGTCGGCGTCGTCCTCAATGTGGTCTGCGGCGTATCGCGCATCAGCATGGAGGAGATCATCAAAGGCGTCTGGCCCTTCATGATCGCCCAGCTGATCGTGCTGTTCCTGATGGTGCTGTTTCCGTCCGTCGTCACCGTGCCGGCGAAATGGTTCGGCGGCTGACATGTGGCCGCGATCGGCTACACTGCCCTGTCATTCTCCCGTGAAAGGCATTCCATGCGCATCATGATCCTCAATGGCCCGAATTTGAACATGCTCGGCATCCGCGAGCCGCACATCTACGGCTCGACCACGCTCGACGCCATCAAGGCGTCATGCGAGGAGTTCGCGACCTTCACCGGCACTCAACTGGCGTTTCATCAGTCGAACCACGAGGGCGAGCTGGTCGACCTGATCCAGTCCGCGCGCAATTCGGCGGACGCCCTCATCATCAACCCCGCCGCCTACTCCTTCACCTCGATCGCAATGTTCGACGCCATGAAGATCTTCGAGGGCCCGATCTACGAGGTGCACATCTCCAATATCCACGCCCGTGACGAGCTGCACCGGCACTCCAAGCTCTCGGCCGCGGTGAAAGGCGTGATCGCGGGCCTCGGTCCCTACGGCTACATCGTCGCCATGCAGGCCGCGCTGCAGGGCGCCGGCCAGTTGCCGGCATCGCTGCCGGCGGCCGTACGCGGCGGACCGAAATGACGGATGGAGCCTGACATGCAGGGAGCCGGCTATCTCGCCATCTGGAGCGATCTGACACCGCAGGACGAAACCGACTGGGCGCACTGGATCACGCGCGAACATGCCGCCGAGCGCGTCGGCGTCAATGGCTTCCTGGCGTGCCGCATCTTCCGTGCGCTGGGCCTGGCGGTGAACCGCTACTTCATCCTCTACGAGCTCGAGGACGAGCGCGTCGTCGGCGGGGCGGATTATCTGGCGCGGCTGAACGCGCCGACGCCGTGGTCGCAACGCATCATGCCCCGGCTCGGCAATTTCGCACGCGGCGGCGGCCGCCTCGCAGCCTCAGCTGGCACCGGCCAGGGCGGCATCGTCGCTCCCCTACGCCTCGACACCGCGCCGTCGTGGGACGCCGCCACGCTCGTCGCGGAGCTCGCCCGCCTCGACCGCATCATCGCCGCGCGGGTCCTGCTCACCGACATCGCGCAGACCTCGATCAAGACCCGCGAGAAGGGCATGCGAAGCAACGACGGCTCGTTCGCTGCTTTGCTGCTGATCGAGGGACTAGACGAGGCCGCGGTCCGCGACGCGCTCCATCATGCGCGTAAGGCCCTCCCTGCCGAGGATCACGGTGTCATCGACAGCCTGCCGCTCTACCGGCTCGCTTTCAGCCTGCCGAAGCGGCTTTTGCCGGGCTGACCGACGCCGCACCGGCTGAGCGCCTCAAAGCCGCTGCGCCAAAAATCGAATTTCGCGAGCAATCTCAAGCTGATTTTGGTCATCCAGCCCTCCGCGCAAAAATATTCCGCTTCCGTCGTCGGGCAAATCACCCGCATAACTCCGCTCGTCTCACCCAATTGAGGGGCGCTCGCGATCGTCACGAACGTGCGGTGAGATGCGATGGACGCAAATGGCGCGATAGACGTACGCGCCGGACGCGTACGGCGAAGTCGTGTGGTCCTGACGCCGCGGTGCTGGCGTCAAGTTCTCGAGAAGCAAGCTTCTTGGGGGCGACGGTGGCAAGCGAGCCGTTCACCGGGGAGAGCTCGAAGTAAGCCGTAAAGCCATTGCGCAGGGAAAATAATGATGCGTATGGAATTGTAGAGAGGCGTGTGGACTCCGTAAGCCATTGATTACCAAAAATAATCCCCATAAGGTGCCATGCAGGTTTATCGGCATTCCCACACACCAAGCGGCTCGCGCAGGAGATCAGAGAAGCAGCGGATGATCTCCAGCGTAAGCCGTCGGTTTTTCACTAGCTCGCCGCAAGAAGCGTGCCTCCGTCAGCCGCACCGCGATCTGCTCCGCGCCGCTCCGCAGCCGTGTTGACCTTCGCGCGGTCCCGCCGTTCTTGAGGTTGAAGAGACATAACCGCATCGTGCAGCTCAGCAGGAATCGTCAGGTGACTATCGAGCGGCTTCTCTACCCATTCCCACCATTGATCGAAGGCATCCCTGCTCATAGGTCCTCCGGGGGCGCAGTAAGAACGCCCATGTGCATCTCAATTAACGCAGCGGAGAAACGCCGCTTCCACAGCGAGGGCCCTGGACCTTGACCGCTCGTAACGCATGGACGACCTGGTCGAGGGTTTCGAGTCGGCTGGAGTTCGAGAACACCCGGCTTGTCATGCGCAGCTTTTTGACTCGTGTGCGGGCGATTTCCGATGTCGGCAACAGGTAGTAGTCCTTCAAGCTGGTGTTCGTCTCATCCATTCGAAGATCAAGGTCAACGACGTGGTCGCGCTTCGGTCAGTCTTCACGCGCCAGCGTTTCCCAGAATGTCCTTCACAGAGAGATCTGGCAGCGCCGATGGTTACCGTGACGTCTTTGCCATCCAAACTGAGAATCCTATTTTGAGGTTCAAAGCTCGCATGGATTCCGTCCCGGGAAAGTTGGGTCACCATCTCGGTTACGTCGGCGTCGATCACACCGCGCATGCGCGCCTCGGTTTCTAGCCAGCGGTAACGCTGCGCGGGTTGAAATCCGATACGTTTATAGGCGGCCGTGAGCGAACCGAACCGCGTGATGAGCGTCGTGCGGTTGAGCACATCCGGCGCTGCAGAGATCAGCTCGCTCGAAAGGTGGCCCTCGTGCGTCCGCAGAGCCGCCAGCCGGTCCAGCACCTCTTGGTCGGTGAGTCCTTGCCGGCGCTCCGTGATTATCTCCTGTGCTTTGGCAAAAATCTCAGGAGAGATGATTGGAGCCAAAGCATTGTCGTGTCGGATCCACATATCGGGAGGATTCTTGATCGGCTTTTGCTTCAGCTTGTAGGATATCCGGTTAAAAACGATGTTACCGATATAGGCTTCGTTGGTGAGAACCTTCAAAACCGTTTGGATTGCCCCGCGCCGTCGTAAGTTGGCTCGCGTTGAGTTCGGCTGCAATCTCCTTGAATCCTTTGCGTTCACTCACGAGCATGCGGAATATGCGACGGACGACCTTCTTTTCGGAAGCTGGACCGGGCTTAAGAATGGTGCGGTCGGTCTGCAGGGCCTTCCGCTGCCCATTCTTCATCAAACCTCTAGAACCCCCGTGTTCATTCAGCAGTTCGCGATGCAGTTCAAAGGCTGGCGCCCCGCCATGCCAGAACCCCAGCTCGGTGATCCGGCACTGGCCGATGAATACCTTCTTTGACAGTTGCCGGCTAAAGTCGGCCGCCGCGAACCGCTTTGAGACTTTAATGATTGTTGAAGCCAGACTGCCGTCGTTTTCAAATTCATCAGCGCAGTAGTGAACGTTGATACCGGATCGCCTGCAGATGAATTCGTAGTAGGCGCTTTCGTCCACATCTTGGAAGCGACCCCACCGGCTAATGTCATAAACCAAGATGCAATCGAAATCGCTCCGTGCGAATTGCACGTCAGCGATCAATTCCTGCAACCCATCTCGGCCGGCAATGGTGAGGCCGCTCCGGCCATCGTCCACGTAAGTGCCTACGATATCGATGTTGCGCTCCGCTGCGTAGGCGCCAATCGCGTCCCTCTGGTTTGCCGTCGAGTAGCGTTGGTGGTCGGTGGACATGCGGACGTACTGTGCCGCCCGAATGCCGTTTTCGGCCAACAGAGCATTCCCCATCGTCCGCCTCCCAAAAGGTAGGCGCAGCGGTGATGCTCGCTGAGCTTCTTACGCGTCCCGTCAGATCGCAATTGAACCCCTGCTGCGGCATGGCTGCAAGCACAATGCTGACTGTCGTAACCTCTTTCCAGCACCTCCAAAGCCAGCGGACCAGGCGCCTGCCGGTTCACGCTTGTAGCGGTTTTGCGACCAACTTCAGCCGATCAATTGAAATCGATAGTGCTGGTTCCAACCACCTGCACCTCGGGGCATCCGAGATCTGATCTGACTTCAAGCCCACTTGTTAAGGTAGCAACGGTCGGTCTATATGCTCCCGCCCGTTGACCGTTTGTTGGTGGGCCGGGGGCTCAGTTGAATTCTTCTATTGCCGGCGTGCAACCGCCGTGGCGGGTTGATGCGCGTTCTACAGTTTACGTCGCCTCGCTGTCATTCGCGGCGGCCTATTTCCTTGCGTGGCCGATCTGGCGAGCGCAATTCCTTGTCGAGATTTGGTTCACCGAATCCTGGAATGCCTATTGGCAAGATGCCGCGGCGGCCTGGTTGCCGATCTATCCTGCGCCCGAGAGTCTGATTGGGAATAACTATCCACCGCTTTCATTTTATGCGGTGGGGATCCTCGGCAAAGTGTTCACCGCCGATAATCTTTTTGTCGGACGCTGGCTTTCGCTGATCGCGCTCGGGACCATCGCGGTTGAGGTTTTTGCAGCGGTCAGGATCCTAAGTGGTGGGCTGCTCGGGGCTGTTGTCGCGGCGCTTTGGTATCTCGCCATGATGGCCCGTAATTCTACGGTCTACGTCGGCACCAATGACCCGCAGATAGCCGGACTGGCGATTATGGGCGCAGCGCTAGTTTGGTTTCTCCAGCGCTGGCAGCGGCAGGCCTCGCCGACGCCGGCACTCCTGTTGATGGTGATTTCAGGATTTTGGAAACACAACAACGTTGCAATCCCCTTAGCGTCGCTGGCGTGGCTCTATGTTGATCGGAGCCGATATTCCCACCGCGCGCTGGCTGTAAGCACTGTTGCTGTCCTCGTCGGTCTGGCCGCTTGCGTAGTTGTATTCGGTCCGAATTTCATTCCCGATCTGTTAGCGCCGCGGCAATATGCTTGGTCGAACATCCTGGGGCAAATCGGACATTTGCAATGGTCCGCGCTGGCGCTCGTGATATGGGCCGCCTGGGCCTTCTTCGACCGCGGATCGCAAGCCGCGAGGTTCACGGCACTACATATCGGGCTCGCGCTCGCAGCCTGCATCCTGCAGTGGTTTGGCCATGGCGTGTTCGGCAACGCTGAATTTGATCTGATTCTCGCGCTCGCGATTGGACTAGGACTGACGTTCAATCGGATGAAAGCAAGCTGGCTTGCGGCGCGCTTCGGTGTGAATCGTTGCCGAGACGCCATGATGGTGGCGTTACTGTTGCGGCTCTTTCTATCCGATCGGCAGGAAACCGCCCTGCTATTGCTCAGCCCCGAGTTTCGAGCGTCGCTCTATGCCAGCGAGCGCAACGTCCTGAGTGAGGCTCGCGCCGTCGCTGCGACGTCTGGCGACGTGGCTTGCTTTACCAAGCTAGTCTGCCGCCAAGCAGGCAAACCGTTTGCAGTAGACGAGTTTAAGACGGATGAACTTGTCGCGACAGGAAAGGCAACACCAGCCGACATCGTTGCGCTCTTGAAGGCAAATAGGATCGAGTACCACCCAAAGGCGCTGCCGACAGGCCCGGAAGCGAGCACGTCGATTTCGCGGTGGTGGCGGTCCTAATGCTACAAAGTGAGCGCGAATCTCAATCCCACAGCTGGTTTTCAATCACGAACCGCTTTCCCCGATTCTTTAGCAAGTCGTTGAATGCCTCAACGCCGCACGTTACCGACAACTACCGCCCGGACATCGATGGGCTGCGAGCCTTTGCCGTAGTTTCTGTCGTGCTCTATCACGCCTTTCCGAAGGTGATCACCGGCGGCTATGTGGGCGTAGACGTCTTCTTCGTCATCTCGGGCTTCCTTATCTCGAAAATACTTTTCGCTGAAATAACGGAGCACCGCTTCACATTTAGGGCATTTTATGGGCGGCGCATACGACGCATCTTCCCGGCGCTTGCTGTTTGCTTGGTCGCCGTGTTGGCTTTCGGTTTCATCTCCCTGATGCCGTCCGAGCTGGCGCAGCTGGGCAAACATGTGTTCTTCGGCGCAGGCTTCCTCTCCAACATAGTGCTCTGGAGCGAAAGCGGCTATTTCGATCATGCCGCCAGTCTGAAACCACTCTTGCATCTATGGTCTTTGGGTATCGAAGAGCAGTTCTACATCCTCTGGCCAGCGTTGCTATGGATGGCCTTCCGGATGAAGGCAAGGATGGGCCGACTGCTGGCCGTGCTCTTCCTGGCCTCCTTCGCAATCAACATCGCCCTATCCATCAACAACATTGTCGATGACTTCTACCTACCCGTCTCACGTTTCTGGGAGCTTCTAGCAGGGGCAGGTCTGGCTTGGTGGCGTCCGATTGTTCTTACGTCCAGCGCCCGGTCCTGGATTTCCTTTGGTGGCTTAACTGCCCTGCTGATATCGGTGGCGTTGTTCACACCCGAGCTACGCTTTCCAGGCTGGCTTGCTCTGCTCCCGGTGGCCGGAGCGGTTGCAGTGATCCTAGCCGGGCGCGAGGCTATGGTGAACCGTATTGTCCTCTCTAACCGTGCTGTCATCTTCGTCGGACTAATAAGCTATCCGCTCTATCTCTGGCACTGGCCACTGATTTCCTATGCTTATATTATTCGCCTAGGTAAGCCGCCGACGCCTCTGATGGCCTTGGGGCTTGTGGCTGCGAGTTTGCTACTGGCTTGGGCCACCTACCGTTTCGTAGAGAATCCGGTCCGCTTTGGGGCGCACCGCCATCGTCGTACTCAGATCGTCGCGGCCTGCGTGGCTGCCCTCGGCGCCTGCGGGCTCGCAGTGTGGACGAAAAGTGGCTTCCCAGAACGGTTCCCACTCCTTCCCGGAATAGATATCCGGAAGATCGGCGACGCCAAACTCGATGCGGACTTCAAAGCTACCAACGGCATGGAGGTGTTAGACCACGGTTGGACTTTGGTGACCCAGCTGGGCCACGGCGAGCGCAAGGTGGCGTTAAGCGGCGATAGCATGCTGTTTCACTATGGTCCCCGGGTGCAGCAGCTTGCCGACGATGGGCAACTGGCGGCCAACACGTATTTCGTGACTGGCCCAAGGTGCCCTCCGGTGCCGAAGGTGATCCAGCGGGACAAATTTGCCCGTTGCATCGATTTGCCCGGCATTTTAGTCGATCTCGTGCGGCGTCAGAACGTCCAATCGGTAGTTCTCGGTGCTGCATGGGCAGGCTACAGCGACGAAGGTATGCTGATCGAGCGAGATGGTGGGCGTTTGCCCCTGAACATAAAGGAGGGCATGGACGCCTTCTACGCCAATCTTGAAGACTATGTACGGTTGCTGCAGCGCCACGGGGCCAAGGTCTATCTGGTGCTAGGGGTGCCCCAACACCAGCGGTTCAATCCCGGGGAGATGGTAACACGCGGCGTCGCCGGCGTTCGAATTGCTCCAGACGTTGAGAATGCAGTGCCCATCGCCGGCCTACGATCCGCCCATGGTGCCGCCGACGCCAAGCTGCGCACCGTCAGCGAGCACACTGGGGCGGTGCTGCTCGATCCCCTTCCTGACATCTGCGGCGGCGGCGAAGGCTGCTCGCCCTTCTTCGGAGTGGGCGAGCCCAAATTCTCAGACCGCGTGCATCTACGTCCGATCTTCGTGCGGGAACACCTGCGCTTCCTCGACCCATTGTTAAAGTGACTATTCCCGCGCGTGCTTTTGATGTTCTCAAGTTGGTTGTGATAGCGAGTTCCTCGCCGGAGGGTGTATGCGAGACGTAGTGACAGGTTTCTATGTTGACGTTCTTCGAAAGCTGATTGCGAACGGCACCGCATCGCTGGATGACAGAGTTCTCGTGGTTTGCGGTGGCCCGTTGGATCAGCTTGCTATGGGCATCGTCGGATTTACAAATGCGACGGTCACGAACCTGGACGACGGCATGTCGAACAACCGACAGGATGTAGAGAATCTTTCGTATGAAGATGGTTCATTTGATCTCGTGATCGTTCACGCAGGCCTTCATCATTGTCATTCGCCGCATCGGGCGCTTCTCGAAATGTACCGGGTCTCCCGGAAATGCGTCGTTGCCTTCGAGTCCCGTGACAGCCTTGTGATGCGCGCGGCAATTCGCTTAGGCCTGACGCTTGAGTATGAGGTCAATGCCGTCTCAGCGGACGGCAAAGCAGGAGGCGTTGCCAATACCGGCGTTCCAAACTATATCTTTCGGTGGACCGAGCGCGGCGTGAAAGAGACCATCGTCAGCTTTGACCCGGCGTATATTCCGAAGATAGATTTCTTCTATGACCTGAGACTGCCAGTCCAGCGTTTCGCGCGAGCCGGACAAGCGGCGCTAAGAACCTTCTCCCTGATCATAGAGCCGCTTTCGCGGCTATTTGTCCTTCTCTTCCCGAAGCAATGCAATGAGTTCGCTTTCGCGATCACGCGGACTAGGCAACTCCAGCCGTGGATGGCGGATTCTGAGATGGTCCGCATGTCATAGCAGCATACGCCTTTCGTTGGCCGCGCGGGCAGCGAAGAGGCGGTTGGCGGCATATTTCATGCGGCCCGCGATGGTGCGCAATCTATCTAACCTCGTGCGGGCTCCGGGCGTTCCAACCCCATGAAGATCACGGTTTCCGTATTCGACATGCGCCACCTCGCGCGCCGCCATATGTGTATCAGCTCGCATAAAATTAAGCCGAGAATGCGCGATTGCAAATATCCTCAAGGGGCGCGGTCGCGCGGTCCCCCCGGAGGGTCGCGGCCCTCACAGTACCTTGGCGAGCGATTGCGGGGGACGCCATCCTTCGACGGTCTGCGCCAGCGCTCGCATCACCTCGACGCGCGTCACCACGACGGACACCGCCCGTCGATCAATGCGGCCAAGTGTCCCCGTGTCGTTAACGGATCGTTAACCGGCTCGGAACACCATCGGTCCCGTTCTGAGGGGACACTGCGTCGTCACCGTTCCAACCATGACGCATCGTCACCACGACGCGACCGTGCGCCAGCATCAAGCGCACGACCCTCACCAATCCCTCACCGGGTGAGGGACCGCACCACGACGCCATCGTCACGACGACTGCGGGAGCAAATCCCCAAAGTTTGGGGATATGGAAGCTGGCGACGACAGGTGGCAGGCAGCGCGCCAGCGTCCGGGCAGCGCCGCCACCATCGCCAGCGCTCGCGCGCATCGCTATCCTTGCGCGGCACGACGCGGTAGGCTTCCGGCATGGACGGCATCACCATCGATCCGCGCCAGCCACCTTATGGCGGCAATAAACCCAGTTTCAAAGACTAAGCGAAGGACCGCTATACATTCTGACAAACGAAGCCATGCTGGGTTTGATCAAGATTGGCTGTACTAACGGCGAATTGGCCTCACGAATTAAGCAACTGTATTCGACTGGCGTGCCGCTGCCCTTTGAACTGTTTTACGCTTGCGAAGTGACCGATTGCGGTTCTGTTGAGAGCAAACTCCATGATGCCTTTGGGGATCACCGTATAAGTAAGGGCCGGGAGTTCTTTCGCATAGCTCCTGAACGGGTAAAGGCCGCTCTTTCGCTGGCCGAAATCCGCGAGGTGCGGCTTGGCGACGAGATATTTGAAACGAATGAAATCAAGGCCGAGGTAGAAGCCGCCAAGCGCCGAAGCCGCTTCCGCCTCTCAAAGATAGGAGTTGTGCCGGGCACTGAACTTCAACTTGCAAAAGACCCGAAGATCATTTGCACGACCGTCGATGACGCCAACAAGGTGGACTATCTGGGCAACATGACCTCGTTGTCGGATGCGGCGCTTCAAGCACACAACGCGCTCGGCGACGATTGGCCTGCAGTTTCCGGTCCATGGGCTTGGACGTACCAAGGCAAGCGGTTGGACGACCTGAGACGAGAAATCGAGGACAAGTCCGATTGAGACAGCATCGACCCAACCTCAAATGAGGGCGAACGGGCAAGTCAGCGTCGAGCACGGCACCGCCACCACGACAAGCGCAGGCATCAGCGTCGAGGCCATTAGAAGGCCGTACAGCGCGCCGCCAGCGGCGGGCTACAGGACAACACCGCGCAAGCCGCGCGAGCGCACAGGGGACACGCCGCGATCGGCCCGCCACCGGGCGCAGCCCGACCGGATCGAGCCTTGCCGGGAGCAGCCCCAACCCTCGCCCAAACGGCAGGATGTGAAACTAGGGCCTAATAGGGCCCGGCACGGTTTCGCGAGCAGAGCGGCGCGGGCCGCCAATTCGCAGAAACCTTTAATTCGCAGGGGTTTCTAGAGTTTTCCCCAAGGGTAAAATATCGCTAGACATCAAGTCGTGTGGTCCTGACGCCGCGGTGCTGGCGTCACGTTCTCGAGAAGCAAGCTTCTTGGGGGCGACGGTGGCAAGCGAGCCGTTCACCGGGGAGAGCTCGAAGTAAGCCGTAAAGCCATTGCGCAGGGAAGGCCGGAGTGTTTCCGCTGAACCTGTATGCTCGTGTGCGCGTTTCTATGCGCAAATTGCACACGAGACCGCGGGTCCAGCGTGCACCCGGTCTTCCCTGCGCCCTCTTCTTTGGGCGAATGATTTGCAAACCTCGGGCGAAATGCGCCGCGAGAACGCCAACGCATACTCAGTCGTCATCGCCCGGCTTGACCGGGCGCCCAGATGCTATGGGGAGCGGCGGCGAGGGTGTGAATGCCCTCGAGCGCCGTGATCACGCAATGGAGCACCCCATGTCGCAATCGTTTGACGCCAGCAGGTCCCTCACCGCCTTCGAACAGGATAGCACATTGGTCGCAGTGATCGAGATGAGCCAGTCGAAGTGGCTCGTTGCGGCTGTGATCCCTGGAGTCGCGCGCCAGCCGCTGAAGAAGCTTGAGGCCGATGCGGGCGCCCTGCTGAAGCAGTTGCAGCGCTGGCAGGATGAAGCGCGCAAGGCCGGGCGGACGGTCAGGCGGATCGTCTGCGCCTATGAGGCCGGGCGAGACGGATTCTGGCTGGCGCGCTGGCTGCAGGCGCGCGCCATCGAGGCCTACGTCATCCATGCCGCAAGCATCGCAGTGTCCCGCGAGCACCGCCGGGCCAAGACCGATCGGATCGATACGGAACTGCTGATGCGCTCGTTTTCTCGGCTGGCTGCGTGGCGAGAAGCGCCATTGCAGCATGGTCGCGATCCCGACCATGGCGGAAGAAGATGCGCGGCGGCCGAGTCGTGAGCGGGAGAGCCTCGTGGGCGAGCAAACACGGATCGTCAACCGGATCAAGGCTGTCCTCGCCCTGTTCGGCATCGGCGGGTTCAATCCGAGGCTGCGCAAGGCGGCGCAGAAGCTGGAGACACTGCACACCGCGGAAGGAACACCGTTACCGGAAAATGCCCACGCCGAATTGCGCCGCGATCTGGAGCGGCTGCGCCTGGTGCACGACCAGATCCACATCATCGAAAGTGAACGGTTGCGCCGGCTCGCGCTCGCGCCGGCCGCAACGACAAGGCCTCACGCGATGGTTCGTCTGATCGCAAGGGTTTTTGGCGTCGGCATTGAGACCGCCGACATGCTGGTAAATGAGGCGCTGGCGCGCAAGCTGCGCGATCGCAGAGCCGTGGCGCGCTATGCCGGACTAACCGGCGCGCCGGACGAAAGCGGCAAGCGCCACCGCGAGAAGGGACTGGCCCGCGCCGGCAACGGTCGGGTCCGCCGCGGCATGATCCAACTGGCCTGGCGCTTTCTGATCTTCCAGAAGGATAGCCGGCTCGTCCGCTGGTTCCGCGAGCGCACCGCAGATGGCCGCAGCGCCACGCGCAAAACCATGATCGTGGCGCTGGCGCGCAAGCTGCTCATCGCGCTGTGGCGGCTGGCAACCACCGGCGAGATGACGGAGGGGCTCAAGCTGCGCCCGGCCGGAACCTGACCATGCAGCTTCCGCAACCCCAACACGATTGACAGTTCGGCAGCCGGCAGTCTGCCGACGACATCCGAGGTGGCGGTGATCCGCCGGAATACATGGCCTTTGCGCCGCGACCCAGAATGGACCCGCCGCCCCGGAGCTTCGCCCCCCCGATGCGCATGCATGCATCATGGTTCTGGTCCCGATCGATCAACCGAATACAAGTCTGCGACGCGGTATCGCGTCCACGGTGGGCTCGCCTCGGAAGTCGTCCCTATGCCGCTAACGCCAAACCTCGTCCCGCCCTCAAGCCTGCCGCCGGGCTCACGACCGTCAAGGGCTGCGTCGCTCCGCGATGGCCTGCGGCCACCCTTGACCGTCGTTCCGCCCAGGCGGCTAGTCGTCTCGGGGTCGGGACGAGGAGATGTCGGTCTTCGTCGAACAAGGAGACGACAGCAATGATCTGACAACGATCACTCTTGATCACCCCCATACAAGTATTCCAGAGGCAGCAGTGATGGAATCGAAAGGCCGCGGCGTACTGGATCCCCCGCATGCGCGGAGGATGACGACCTGGTTTACGTCGATGGGTCTGGATAGCTTCGCAGACCGCTTGCCGCTACGCCTTCGCCGGCCGCAGCATGCGCGTGACGCTGCCGAACGCCCAGTCGATGACAGGCCAGAACAACAGCACAATCGCAAGCGTGGTGATCGAGCCGACCAGGCCGTTCGACCAGAACACCTTCAGATCGCCGCCGGCGCCGATCATCGACAGGCGGAACGCGTCCTCGGCGCGGTTGCCGAGCACGAGCGCCAGCGTGAACGGCGCGAGCGGAATGCCGATTTTTTTAAAGGCATAGCCGACAACGCCAAAGCCCAGCATCAGCCAGATGTCGAACATCGCATTCTGGATCGCGTAGGCGCCGATCGCGCAAGACACCACGATCATCGGCGCGACCGCTGCGAACGGCACGCGCAGGATCGAGGCAAAGATCGGCACCGTCGTCAGCACCAGCACCAGGCCGACGACATTGCCGAGATACATCGAGGCGATCAGGCCCCAGACGAAATCCTTGTGCTCGACAAAAAGCAGCGGACCGGGGTTGAGGCCCCACACCATCAAGCCGCCGAGCAGGATCGCCGCGGTGCCGGAGCCGGGAATGCCGAGCGCCAGCATCGGCAGCAGCGCTGCGGTGCCGGAGGCATGCGCCGCAGTCTCGGGCGCGAACACGCCCTCGATGCGGCCCTTGCCAAAACTGTCCTGGTCCTTGGAGAAGCGCTTGGCGAGATTGTAGCCCATAAAGGACGCGGCGATCGCGCCGCCCGGCGTGATGCCGAGCCAGCAGCCGATGAACGAGGAACGAAACAGCGTCACCCAGTATTTCGGCAGGTCCTTCCAGACCGACAACACCACGCGCAGCGAGATGCCGGCGGCGTGGCCGCGCAGTGCGAGGCGTTCTTCCATGGTGAGCAGGATTTCGCTGATGCCGAACAGGCCGATCACGGCGACGAGGAAGTTGACGCCGCGCAACAGCTCTGCCGAGCCGAAGGTCATGCGCAACTGGCCGGACACGGTGTCCATGCCGATGCCGGCGAGCAAGAGGCCGAGCGACATCGAAATCACCGTCTTGTGCTTGGCCTCGCGGCCGAGGCCGACGAACGAGCAGAAGGTCAGCAGATAGACCGCGAAGAATTCGGGCGGGCCGAATTTCAGCGCGAAGGAGGAGATCATCGGCGCCAGGAAGGTGATCAGCATCACCGCGACGAGCGAGCCGATGAACGACGAGGTGAACGCCGCGGTCAGCGCTTCCGCCGCCCTGCCCTGCTGCGCCATCGGATAGCCATCGAAGGTGGTCGCGACCGACCAGGCCTCACCGGGAATGTTGAACAGGATCGAGGTGATGGCACCGCCAAACAGCGCGCCCCAGTAGATGCAGGACAGCATCACGATGGCCGAGGTCGGATCCATCGTGAAGGTCAGCGGCAGCAGGATCGCCACGCCGTTGGGACCGCCGAGGCCGGGCAGCACGCCGACGAAAATGCCCAGCACCAGCCCGAGCATCATCAGCAGCAGCGTCTTCCAGGTCAGCAGCACGGCGAAGCCGTGCATCAAGAGGCCCAAGGCTTCCATTACAAGGCTTCCATGGCGTGAGTCCCACCGACCTGTGTTAGCGGCCGAGCGCCGCTTCGAGCGGGCCCTTTGGCATGATGACGTCGAAGGTGATGTCGAAGGTCACGAACATCACGGCGGTGAACACCAAGGCGGTGAGCAGCGATTTCCACAGCGCGATCTTGCCGACCATGCGCATGAAACCGGCGATCAGCAGGAAGCTCGCGACATAGAGACCGAGGAACTGCATGCCGAGGCAGAACAGCACGGTCGGCACGAACACCGCCATCACGCGGCGAAGCTGCGCCCGCGTCACGAAGACCTCGGAAGCCTCCTTCCGCGACAGGAACGCGGCGACCAGTCCATAAAGGCTGCCGCCGCCGAGGATCACCGAGAGATAAAACGGAAAGTACCCGGACTGCGGGCCGGTCGATTCCCAGCCGGCTCCCGTACGCCAGTTGTCGTACCCGAGCGTCGTTGCGAGCGCGAGCAACAGGAGGCAGACGACGATGTCGATCGCGCGAACGCTCGTCACCGCAGGCGAATTGGCTTCGGGTGCGGTCGGATCCTCAACGACGATTTCGATGTCGGTATTGGACATGGAGACAGTGAACCCTGATACGACAGACCTGAACGGGGATACGTGCCGGTGTCGCTGACGTCAATGTCCCGCGCTGCGCTCCGGGAATGCGCTCGCAAGTGCAGCACGCTCTGGGCGGAGCAGGCCGCGTTCGGTGATCAATCCCGTCACCAGCCGCGCCGGTGTGACGTCGAAGGCGTAGTTGGCCACAGGCGAGCCCTCGGGAACCACGCGCACGGTTTCGACGCGTCCATCGGCGGTGCGGCCGGTCATGGTCGCCACTTCGTCGGCGCTGCGCTGCTCGATCGGAATCTGCCTGATGCCGTCATCGATGCTAAAGTCGATGGTGGGCGACGGCAGTGCAACATAGAACGGCACGCCATTGTCGTGGGCGGCGAGCGCCTTCAGGTAGGTCCCGATCTTGTTGCAGACATCGCCATTGGCGGCCACCCGGTCGGTACCGACGATCGCGAGATCGACCATCCGGTGCTGCATCAGATGGCCGCCGGTGTTATCAGCGATCACCGTATGCGGCACGCCGTGGTGGCCAAGTTCCCAGGCGGTGAGCGAGGCGCCCTGATTGCGCGGCCGGGTCTCGTCGACCCAGACATGAACGTTCAGGCCGCGATCGTGTGCGAGATAGATCGGCGCCGTCGCCGTGCCCCAGTCGACCGTCGCGAGCCAGCCGGCGTTGCAATGGGTCAGGACATTGACGGGCTCGCCGGGCCCCTTCCTCGCCGCGATCTGTTCGATCAGCGCCAGACCATGCCGGCCGATCCCCTGGTTGATCGCGACGTCCTCTTCGGCGATTTCGCCGGCGCGCTTGTAGGCCGCCGCAGCGCGCTCCGACGCCGGCAGCGGCCGAAGCAATCGTTGCATCTCGTCGAGCGCCCATTTCAGGTTGATCGCCGTCGGCCGCGCCGCCAGCAGCATGGCATAGGCGCGGTCGAGCGCCGCATCGGAAGCATCGGCGCGCATGGCGAGCGCCATGCCGTAAGCGGCCGTGGCGCCGATCAGCGGCGCGCCGCGCACCAGCATGGAGCGGATGGCCTCGGTCGCATCAGCGGCGCTTGCGACACGCGCGACCACAAATTCATGCGGCAGCCGGCGCTGGTCGATCGCGCCGACCGTCCAGCCGTCGTCCTCGAGCCAGATGCTGCGAAAATGCCGGCCGTCGACCTTCATGAGCTCAGCACCCTCCCCGCCACCGCATCGAGCTTGGCGAGCAACCTGGGATCGCGCGCTTCCGGCGCGGTGATCAGGGCCGTATCCAGCACCTTGTCCGATCCAACAGGACACGGCTCGTGCTCGCGTGGAAAATCCCCGGCGAGACGCGCAACGAGCGCCTTGGCCTTGCCGGCATTCGAGTTCAGCACGCGAATGATGTCCTGCACGGTGACCGCGTCGTGATGAGGATGCCAGCAATCGAAATCGGTGACCATGGCCACGCTGGCGTAGCAGATCTCGGCCTCACGGGCGAGTTTGGCCTCGGGCATGTTGGTCATGCCGATCACCGAATAGCCCTGCGCCTTGTAGGTCAGGCTCTCCGCCAGGCTGGAGAATTGCGGCCCCTCCATGCAGACATAGGTTCCGCCCTGTACCGCTTCGATGCCTTCAGCCTTGGCGGCTGCCACGAGGTGCACGTGCAGGCGTGGCGACACCGGATGGGCCATCGAGACGTGAGCCACGCAGCCCTTGCCGAAAAACGAGCTCTCGCGCTTGTAGGTGCGGTCGACGAACTGATCGACCAGCACGAACGTGCCCGGCGGCAGCTCCTCCCTGAACGAACCGCAGGCCGAGAGCGAGACCAGGTCGGTGACCCCTGCCCGCTTCAGCACGTCAATGTTGGCGCGGTAGTTGATGTCCGAGGGCGACAGCACGTGGCCCTTGCCGTGCCGCGGCAAAAACACGATCGGCAGCCCGGCGATGACACCGCGCGTCAGGGCTGCGGACGGCTCGCCCCAGGGGCTCTCGATGGCCTCCTCGCGGACGTCCTCCAGCCCCGGCAGGTCGTAGACGCCGGATCCGCCGATGATGCCAAGCACGGCACGCGTCATGACTTCTCCCAGTCAGGATTTCACGCAAGATGTTCGACTATACTGCGGCGCAATAATCAAGCATTGTCGCGCGGTTGCAAGGGGTCTCACAATGCCGACCACGAAGGACAGGGAAAAACGCCAATCCATCATCGATGCCTGCCTGCGCATGAATGCGCTCGGCATCAATCAGGGGACGTCGGGAAATATCAGCCAGCGCCACGGCGATGGCATGCTGATCACGCCGACCAGCACGCCCTACGAGGCGATGAAGCCCGAGCAGATCGTCTATATGCATCTCGACGGCAACCACGATCCCGCCCAGCACCCATCGAGCGAGTGGAGGTTTCACCGCGACATCCTCAAGGCCCGGTCGGAGGTGCAGGCGATCGTCCACGCCCATCCGCCCTATTCGACCATGCTGGCGATCATGGGCATGGAGATTCCGCCGGTGCACTACATGGTCGCCGTCGCCGGGGGCGACACCATCCGTTGCGCACCGTACGCGACCTTCGGCACCCAGGAGCTTTCCGAACATGCCGTACGTGCGCTGGAAGGCCGACAGGCCTGCCTGCTGGCGCATCACGGCATGATCGCGGTGGGGCCGTCGCTGCCGAAGGCGATGTGGCTGGCGGTCGAGGTCGAGACGCTGGCGCGCCAGTATCACGGCTGCCTGCAGATCGGCACGCCGCCATTGCTGTCAAGTGCGGAGATCGAGAAGGTTCGCCTCCGCATGGCCGGATACGGCCACGCGGACGAGTGACAATCACTTTAGCGTTTTCGAGCGAAGTGGATACTGCTTCGCGTCAAGAAAACGCGCCAAAACAAGAATCTAGAGCTTCGGTCTTAAACCGAAGCTCTAACGCGTTACTTCGCGACGAAGCCCGCTTCGTTCATCAGCGAGGCGTTGAGCTTGTCGTCCTCCTCGAGGAACTTCAGCATGTCCTTGCCGGTGAGGAAGATCGGCTTCAGCGCCTGCTTCTCCATATAGTCCTTGTACTCCGAAGTCTGCGTCACCTTCTGGAACAGGTCGACATAGAACGCCTGCTGTTCCGGCGTCACCTTGCCGGGCAGGAACATCGCGCGCAGCATCAGATACTGCACGTCGAGGCCCTCCTCCTTGCAGGTCGGGATGTCGTTCCACGACTGCGTTTCGGTGACCTTGGTCTTGTAGGCGATGCGTTCCTTGTCGAACACGCACAGCGCACGGACCTGGCCGGCGCGCCAGACTTCCAGATTCTCGGAAGGGTTGTTGACGTTGGCTTCGGTGTGCTTGCCGACCAGTTGCGTCGCCGCCTCGCCGCCGGACTTGTATGGCAGATAGGAGAATTTCGCGCCGGTCTTCTGCTCCATGAACACGGTCAACACGTGATCCTCGCGCTTGGAGCCGGTGCCGCCCATCTTGAACGGCGAGCTTGCAGCCCTGGCGGCCGTGATGAAGTCCTTCACCGTCTTCGGTCCGTCGGCATTGTCCCACAGCACGAATTGATCCATCGCAACTACCGACACCGGCGTCAGGTCACGCCAGTTGAAGGGAATCTTCGCCGACAGCGGCAGCATGTAGATCAGCGAATAGGCGATCAGGACCTTGTTGGCGTCGCCGTCGCTGGACTTCATGTACATCAGCGCCTCGGCACCCGACGCCCCGCCCTTGAGCGATACAACCATCGGCTGCTTCATCAGATTGTTCTTCTGAATGGCCGCCTGCATCATACGCGCCATCTGGTCGGACGCACCGCCCGCGCCGGCTGCGACCACGATTTCAACCGGTTTGGTCGGCTCCCAAGCGGCAAGCGCCGGGGTGCTTGCGATCATGGCCGTCAAGGCGGCCGCAGCTTTCAGCATCTGTCCCACGAGCTTCATCCCTATGTATTTGCAAGGCTTTGTAAAATCAGACTTGG
Organism: Bradyrhizobium sp. AZCC 1610; assembly: GCF_036924515.1. Taxonomy (NCBI): domain Bacteria; kingdom Pseudomonadati; phylum Pseudomonadota; class Alphaproteobacteria; order Hyphomicrobiales; family Nitrobacteraceae; genus Bradyrhizobium; species Bradyrhizobium sp. AZCC 1610. The sequence goes on from NZ_JAZHRR010000001.1 coordinate 4,571,514, forward strand.
CTGGTTGCTTGCCACATCTTGCGAGCGAACCGACGAGAGTTCAAGCTGCACCGCAATGTGCCGCCTATAACTTTCGCATGAGGTGCAAGTCCTTCCGGCAGGAGAGCCTGCGGCTACGAACAGCCGAATTCCGTTGTGCGGCGGCGAGTGAGCCCATTTAATTAATGCACGCTACAAGAAGCATCAGGAGGAGACGCTGAATGAGAAGGATTGTGATGACCGCCCTCATGGGTGCGGCGCTGACCCTCGCGGGGTGCGGGCGGGATCCAGGACCGAAAGGGGATACCGGCCCACAAGGACCAGCCGGGCCGCAGGGCGCACAGGGCTTGCAAGGCGTGCCCGGCCCTCAAGGGCAACAGGGTCCCCAAGGGCCACAAGGACCGCAGGGCGCGCCCGGCGCAAAGGGCGATCCCGGACCGGCTGGCGTTTCCATCAGGTCGGTTCAGGCCAACGGCGAAGTCAGCTGCGATGCAAATGAAAACCTGGTGTCGGTGTTCTGTCCGTCTGGCGGTGCACCCGACGGCGCCAAGTGCGGCAGCGGTCCGGCCATTGGTCTTTGTCTCAAGAAGTAGCCGTCCCATTGCGCTACGATCCGAAGAATGACGCTCGGCGAAAAAGCATGAAAGCGTTCGCGGTGGGTTTGCTCCTGGCTTGTCTTGCCACCGCCGCGGACGCCGGTTCCTCAATAATCGGCGCGGGCTCTCAAACCTGCATGGCTTGGACCAACCGCAAGAAGAATGCGGTCGTCAAAGGAAGCTTTGAATCCTGGCTGGTTGGGTTCATCAGCGGCCTGAACATCAGCGGTGAACGGGACATGGTTGGTGGCGGCGACTTTGACGCGATCATTGCGTGGATGGATCAACGTTGCCGCACCACCCCGTCAGACAGAATAGGTATCGCGGCGCTCGATCTGGGTATGGAACTGGCAAGAAAGGCTGCCAAGCCATAGCGGAAGGGGCAGGTTTGATCGCTTATTGCCCCGTTCGGCTACTTACCCTTCCAGTTCGGCGAGCGCTTGTTGAGGAACGCGTCCATTCCCTCGCGGAAATCCTCGCTCATATAGGCGCGCAGGATCAGGTCTTCGCCTTCGTCGCGCGTCAGCGTCCGCCGGATGCGGCGCACCGCTTCCTTGGTGACTTCGAGCGTGATCGGCGCCTGGCTGGCAACGAGCTTCGCGGTTTCGTCGGCGCGGCGCTGCAACGTCGCGACATCAGGCACCACTTCGTTGAGCAGCCCAAGCGCCAGCGCTTCCGGCGCCTCGACCAGCCGCGCCTTGAAGATCAGGTCCTTGGTCCGTGCGGGGCCGACCAGCGAAACCAGCCTGGAGATATTCGACATCGACAGGCAATTGCCGAGCGTGCGCGCGATCGGAAAGCCCATCCGCGTGGTCTCGGTGCCGATACGGATGTCGCAGCAAGCCGCGATCCCGGCGCCGCCGCCGGTGCAGGCGCCGGCAATCGCCGCGATCGTCGGCACCCGGCATGCCTCGAGCGCGCCGAGCACGCGATCGATCCGCGCCTCGTAGTCGAGCGCATCCTGCGCGGTCTTGAAGGCGCGGAACTGCGAGATGTCGGTGCCCGACGCGAACGCCTTGTCGCCGGCGCCGGTCAGGATCATCGCCTTGATCGAGCGATCATTGTTGACGGTCTCGCAGATCGCCGCCATTTGCTCGTACATGGCAAAGGTCAGCGCATTGCGCGCCTGCGGACGGTTGAATGTCAGCCGGGCGATGCCGTCCTCAACGGAATAAATCAGGTCTTCGGTCGAAGCTACCGGAGCGTTCATCGCAGCTCTCTCTGTTTTTGTTTCGGTCAAACGATCTCAGGCGACGGCAGCCTTCGGCATCGGCACGATATCGCGTCCCTTGAGCACTTCCATCGCCGCCAGCACGCCGCCACCGCGGTGCGGTACCTTGGCGAGATCGAGGCCCATCTCGACGCCCGACAGCGTGCCCATCAGCATCAGATCGTTGAAGTGTCCGATATGACCGATCCGGAACGCCTTGCCCTTGATCTTGTTCAGGCCGGTGCCGAGCGACATGTCGAAATTTTCCAGCACCACCTTGCGGAAATTGTCGGCGTCATGGCCTTCCGGCATGACGACGCCGGTCAGCGCAGGCGAATGTGCGCCCTGCTCCTGGCATTGCGTTTCCAGGCCCCACACCTTGGCGGCTGCGCGCGTCGCAGCGCTGTGGCGCTTGTGCCGGGCGAAGACGTTTTCCAACCCCTCCTCCTCGAGCATCTTGACCGCTTCGCGCAACCCGAACAGCAAATTGGTCGCCGGCGTGTAGGGCCAGGTGCCCGCCTTGTTGATGGCGATGACTTCCTGCCAGTCCCAATAGGAGCGCATCGCGGGGTTCGCTTTCGCCACGGCAAGCGCCTTTTCCGAGATGGCGTTGAAGCCGAGACCCGGCGGCAGCATCAGGCCCTTCTGCGATCCGGCGACCGACACGTCGATGCCCCAGGCATCGTGCTCATATTCCAGCGATCCCAGACCGGAGATGGTATCGACCATCAACAGCGCGGGATGGTTGATGCGGTCGAGAATTTTGCGGACGTCCAGCGGATGCGTGACGCAGCCGGTCGAGGTCTCGTTGTGAACCACACACACGGCCTTGATCTTGTGCGCCTTGTCGGCCGACAGCCGCACCTCGATCTGCTCAAGGTCGGCGCCGTGACGCCAGTCACCCGGCAGGAAATCCACCTCGATCTTGAACTTCTCGGCGATGCCGCGCCACAGCACGGCAAACTGCCCGGTCTCCGCCATCAGCACCTTGTCACCGGGCTGCAGCGTATTGACGAGGGCTGCCTCCCAGGCGCCGGTGCCGGAGGACGGGTAGATGATCACCGGCTGCCTGGTGCGAAACACCCGCTGCATGGCGTCCAGCACAGCGTGGCCGACCTCGGCGAACTCGGGGCCCCGGTGGTCCATGGTCGGCATGTCCATCGCGCGCAGCACCCGGTCCGGCACGTTGGTCGGTCCCGGAATCTGCAGAAAATGCCTTCCAGTATGCACGGTCATGGGCGTCCTTCCCGGTCTTGCCTTGGCGTCTTGTCTTGGCGTTTCGAGCCGCTCGAATATCACCATTTGGCGGGCTTGTCGCCCGCCGGACGCAGCACGTCAATGCATAAGGAGCAGGGCTGGAGCGGCCCCCGCCGGGCAGGCGCGAGCTGCCGGCTAGCTGCCGACGACCTTGAGATGCGCCGGGGAATTGCCTTGCGGACGCTGCTCCAGATACGTCATCGCGGCATCGACGCCTCCGGAGCGGTGCGGAACGCCGGCGACCGACAAGCCCATCTCCACGCCGGTCAACGCACCGAGCAGCGTGAGCTCGTTGCATTCGCCGAGATGGCCGATGCGAAACACCTTGCCCGCGACTTTCGACAGGCCTGAGCCGAGCGACATGTTGTAGTTGTCGAGCACGACCTGACGGAATTGATCGGCGTCGTGCCCCGGCGGCATCAGCACGGCGGTCAGCACGGGCGAATACTCCTGCGCGTTCCTGGCACAGCACCTCCAGCCCCCAGTGATTGACCGCGGCACGCGTCGCTGCAGCGAGCCGCAGGTGACGCGCGAACACATTGTCGAGCCCCTCTTCCAGCAGCATCGCGATCGCCTCGCGCAGCCCGTAGAGCAGGTTTGTCGCCGGCGTATACGGGAAGAAGCCCTTCGCGTTCGGCTTCAGCATCTCCTCCCAGTCGAAGTAGGAGCGCGGCATCCGGTTGGTTCGGGCGGCGGCTCGGGCCTTCTCCGAGATCGCGTTGAAGCCGAGGCCGGGCGGCAGCATGAAACCCTTTTGCGAACAACTGACGCTGACATCGACCTTCCATTCGTCATGTCGGTAGTCGACCGACCCGAGCGAGGAGATGGTGTCGACCATCAACAGAGCGGGATGTCCGGTCCGGTCGATCGCGGCGCGGATGTCGGCGATACGGCTTGTGGCGCCGGTCGACGTCTCGTTATGGACGACCATCACCGCCTTGATCGCGTGTGCGGCATCCTCTGCGAGCCTGGCCTCGATCTGGGCGGGGTCGGCGCCGCGACGCCAATCGCCGGCAATGAAATCGACCTCGATCCCGAAGCGGCCCGCCATCTGGCGCCACAGGGTCGCAAAGTGGCCGGTCTCGACCATCACGACCTTGTCGCCGGGCGAAAGTGTATTGACGATCGCCGCCTCCCAGGCGCCCGTCCCGGACGACGGGAAGATCAACACCGGTCCAGCGGTCTGGAAAATCCTCTGGCTGCCCTCCAGCACCGCCCGCCCGAGCTCGGCGAACTGGGCGCTGCGGTGATCGATCACGGGCATGTCCATCGCGCGAAGAACCCGATCCGGGACCGGGCTCGGCCCTGGAATCTGCAGAAAATGCCGTCCTTGCCGCATGACAACCTCCCAAAAAAGCGCCTTGAGCTATTTTGCATTCATTTTTTGCCTTTTCAACTCATTTTTGGTATTCGATTTAGATCGTCGACGTCGCAGATTCCGCAAACTACTGTTATGCAAATGAAATCCACGATTCCCGAAGCCGGGGTGCCGATTGCCCAGTCCGACCGCGAGGAGGCCTCGCTGCACGGGGAAATCCTGCTGCGGCTTCGCGATTACGTCGTCGAAGGCAACATTCCAGAGGGTGCACGTGTTCCGGAACGGCAGCTCTGCGAGATGTTTGGAATCTCCAGGACGCCGCTGCGCGAGGCGCTCAAGGTGCTGGCTGCGGAGGGCTTGATCGAACTCCTGCCCAACCGCGGCGCACGCGTGCGCCAGCTTAGTGCGCGGGATCTGGAGGAGCTTTTCGACGTAATGGCCGGCCTGGAAAGCCTCGCCGGACGCCTTGCCTGCGAGGCCATCACGGACGAGGAAATCGCCGCGATCGAGCGGCTGCACTATGAGATGTACGGCCACTACCTCAATAGCGACATGCACGGCTATTTTCAGGTCAACCAGCGCATCCACGAGAGCATCGTTGCTGCCGCACGCAGCGAGACCCTGCGCGCGGCCTACGCCAGTTTTGCCGGCCGGATTCGCCGGGTCCGCTATTCCGCCAATTTCGCGCGCAAGCGGCAGCGCTGGGGCGAGGCCATGCGCGAGCACGAAGCGATCCTGGATGCGCTGCGCCGCCGCGCCGCAAGCGAGCTGAGCGACATCCTGTTCCAGCACTTGCGCAACAAGCGAGCCGCAGCCATTGAACATCTGGCCGTGGCACGGGGCGCAGCTGCGACCGCGGTCAGCTAGCTTGCCGATTATGAATTCATAATGTAACTCGTCCTTAAAAAAGTGCATAATCCCGTTGAGGGGTTGCAACAGCCCTCTTGGATCACTTTGGATTTGGGATGAAAAACGCCTCAACGCTTGAGCGACGCCTGCGGTCAAACATGACCGGCGACGTGTTCTTCGATGCCTTCAACCGCGGCCGCTATGCCACCGACGCCTCGTTCTACCAGATCATGCCGGCGGGCGTCGTGGTACCCCGCAGCATGGACGAAGCCCTCAGGGCGCTCGCCATTTGCCGGAGCGACGGCGTGATCGTCACCCCGCGCGGCGGCGGCACCTCGCAATGCGGCCAGACCGTCAACGAGGGAATCGTCGTCGACTTTTCCAAACACCTGAACCGGGTGCTTTCGCTCGACGTCGCAAACCGCATTTGCGTGGTCGAGCCCGGTATCGTGCTCGACGATTTAAATCGCCAGCTCAAAAAGCACGGACTCTGGTTTCCGGTCGACGTCTCCACCGCCTCGCGCGCCACCATCGGCGGCATGGCCGGCAACAATTCCTGCGGCGGCCGTTCGCTGCGCTACGGCACCATGCGTGACAACACGCTGTCCATGGACGCGGCGCTGACCGACGGCACGCTCTTGCATTTCGGCGAGGTGCCGCGGGATCTGGCGCGAGTGAACTCGCCCCAGAGCGGGCTCGCGCTGTTCCGGGACATGCTCGATCTCGGCGAGCGCGAGGCCGCGGAGATATCGGAGCGATTTCCAAAAGTGCAGCGCCGCGTCGGCGGCTACAACCTCGATGCGCTGGTGCCGCGCAATGCGCCGAACAACATGGCGCATCTTCTGGTCGGCTCCGAAGGCACGCTGGCGTTCACCACGCAGGTCGAGCTCAAGCTGTGGCCTGTGATCCGAAACAAGGTGCTGGGCGTCTGCCATTTCGGCAGTTTTTACGAGGCGATGGATGCGGCGCAGCATCTGGTGAAGCTGCGTCCGATCGCGGTGGAATTGGTCGACCGCACCATGATTGCGCTCGGCCGCGACATCGCGATGTTCCAGCCGATCATCGCGACCGCCGTGCGCGGCGATCCCGATGCGGTGCTGGTCGTGGAGTTCGCGGAGGAAGATCAGGCTGAAAATCTGCATCGCCTCAAACAGCTCGGCGAACTGATGGCCGATCTCGGCTTTGGCTGGGACAAGCCGCAACGCAAATGGGGCGGCGTGGTCGAGATCACCGAGCCCGCACTGCAAACCGGGATCGCCGATTTCCGCGCCGCCGGCCTCAACGTGATGATGTCGATGAAGCAGGAGGGCAAGCCGGTCTCCTTTGTCGAGGATTGCGCGGTGCCGCTGCCGCATCTCGCCGACTATACCGAACGGCTCAACGCCATCTTCGCCAGGCACGGCACCCGCGGCACCATGTATGCGCATGCCTCCGAAGGCTGCCTGCACGTGCGCCCCGTCCTCAATTTGAAGCTCGAAAAGGACGTCAAGGCGATGCGGGCCATCGCCGAAGAGACCTTCGAGATGGTGCGCGAATACAAGGGCTCGCACTCCGGCGAGCATGGCGATGGGCTGGTTCGCTCCGAGTTTCACGAAGCGATGTTCGGCTCCCGCATCGTGGCCGATTTCCGGGAGGTCAAGCAACGCTTCGATCCGGACAATCAGCTCAATCCCGGCAAGATCGTCGATCCTGCAAAAATGGACGATCGTTCGTTGTTTCGTTATCGGCCGGACTATCGCATAGGTGAGCTGAAGACCGCGCTCGACTGGTCGGCCTATCCCGGCGCCGGCGGCGGCTTTCAGGGCGCGGTCGAGATGTGCAACAACAACGGCGCCTGCCGAAAACTCGAGGGCGGCGTGATGTGCCCGTCCTATCGCGCGACGCGCAACGAGAAGGACGTCACGCGAGGCCGCGCCAACACGCTGCGGCTTGCGATTTCGGGGCAGTTGGGCCCGGATGCACTGGCCTCAGATGAAATGATGGATACGCTGAAACTCTGCGTCTCCTGCAAGGCCTGCCGCCATGAATGCCCGACCGGCGTCGACATGGCCAAGATGAAGATCGAGGTGCTGGCCGCACGCGCGGCAAAGCACGGGCTTTCCCTGCGCGACCGGCTGGTCGGCTATCTGCCGCGCTATGCTGATCTGGCGTCCCGCTTCGCCCCGCTCGCCAACTTCCGCAACAACAGTCCATTGCTGCGTGCGCTGTTCGAGAAACTTGCCGGCATCAGTGCGAAGCGCGCCCTGCCCGCGTTCCGCCGCGATGTGTTCAAGGCCGACGCCGAGGTATTTGGCCCCGCAGACGGCCATGAGGTCGTGCTGTTCGCCGACACCTTCAACCGCATTTATGAGCGTGAGAATCTCGACGCAGCCTTGCGTGTTTTGGTTGAAGGCGGATATCGCGTGCATGTTCCAAGACCCATGGGCCGCGCCCGTCCGCTGTGTTGCGGGCGGACATTCCTCTCGGCCGGTCTGGTCGAACAGGCGCGCAGCGAACTGGACAGGCTGGTCGCGACCTACGCGCCGTTCGCGGCGCGCGGCGTGGCGATCGTCGGATTGGAGCCGAGCTGTCTGTTGACGCTTCGCGACGAACTGCTCTCGCTCCGGTCGGACAATGACGCCAAGAGCGTCAGCGCGCATGCATTGCTGTTCGAGGAATTTCTGGTTCGCGAGGCGGAGGCCGGCCGCCTCAAGCTGCCACTCGGCGCTATCCAGGCAAAAGCGCTTGTTCACGGCCACTGCCATCAAAAATCATTCGGCGCCTTCAAGCCGGTCGAAAAAATACTTCGCCTTGTTCCCGATCTCGGTGTCGAAACCATCGAATCAAGTTGCTGCGGCATGGCCGGTGCGTTCGGCTATGGCGCCGACACCTATCAAGCCTCGATGGAAATGGCCGAGCTGTCGCTGCTGCCGGCAGTACGCCGCGCCGACGCTACCACGCTGATCGTTGCCGACGGCACCTCGTGCCGGCACCAGATCAAGGACGGCACGAACCGTGCAGCACTGCACGTCGCCCGAGTGCTCGCGATGAGCCTCGACAGCGCGCGGCCCAACCATTAATCCCTACTCAATCGCAAAGGAACCTATTTATGGCCGAACTTACCCTCGACGTCGCTCGCAAGATTCTCGATGCCGCCCTTGCCAAGGGCGTCGAGAAGAAACTGAAGCCGCTGGTCATCACCATTCTGGATGCCCGCGGCTGCGTGAAGGTCACGGCGGCGCAGGATGGCACCAGCCTGATGCGGGCCGAAATCGCGCACGGCAAGGCCTATGGCGCGCTCGCGATGGGCATGGGATCGCGGGCGTTGTTCCAGCGCGCCCAGGAGCAGGCCTACTTCGTCAGCGCCATGAACGCGCTGGCGCAAGGCCGCCTTGTGCCGGTGCCCGGCGGCGTGCTGATCATGAACGGCCCTACGTTACTTGGGGCGGTTGGTGTCAGCGGCGATACGTCTGATAACGACGAGGCTTGCGCGGTCGCCGGCATCGAAGCCGCCGGACTGAAGGCGAATGTGGGGTAACGCTCGTCGACGGCCGCGACCGTCAGTAGGCTATCATGTCTACAGCCCGCTTCGTACGAAGCCCTATGAACCTAGCGCCCAAAAAGATCAATAAGAACAATGGTCTTTGGCCATAATTGAGTGGTCAATCGGAGTGTTGTCCGTGTTTGCCCTGCTCTAATTCACGATAGGAACGGATCACCGACCCCTCAGGGACTTCGTCCTCGGAACCCGTTTTTAGTGTAGACACCCGCCTTGGCAACCACACATAGAGATCGTAGTGTACCAGCGGCACTACCTCGGCGGGACAAATCATGATCGAAGCCATTCTGTTGATTGTCGGCACATACATCATCGTTGCCGAAGTTGTTCGACGGTGGCGTGAAGCCGCCGAACGCGCAAAGTCCAGGAATAACCGCGCATAAGGGCTGCCTCGGTGTTGACCGTGACTGGTTATAGAACCGTCTTGTTCCCAACAGAATTCAGCTCAGGTTCCATTCCAATATTTTCTGGTAAGTCATTTTTCGAGTGCCGACCATGCGTACCCTCGGTATTTTCCGCGATCGTCACAGCTGTGGCCCTCGCCACGCTTTCGATCATTTTCATCGGACTAGGCTCACGGCAATGGATGGTCCGGCGGTCCCATCTGCTCGATGGTTGAGAGCCTTTGCCGCCAGCCGTCCCTCATGGCCATACCCGGGTTGGCGACCATGGGCTGGGGCCTAATGTTGATGACGGACACGTAAGGCCGCCTGGTTTGGCGACCTCTTTCCTAAATTCCTGCCGGTGTCATACTCTCTTTCCTTTGCGTAGTCGAAGGAAAGTTGCGTGCGCTCGTCGCGGATGCGGCCTATCAACCTGGTCCTAAAGTCGTGCCCATCACTGCTCAGCTTTCATATTTCATCACTGCTCCCAGATGCTCGCGGATGGTTGAATCCAAGAGGTTCTGAGCGCCGTATGGCTTGGCAGTGCGTGGCAGAGCGCGCTCGCACTCTGCGCCACCAGCGGTCGGCGATCATTGTCGCGAATAACAACGCCCACGAAATAACACAACCAGCCGCTGAAAATCACCCGATTCTGAGTATCTTGTCGGTGCTCCTGCCCGTTCAAAAGCATCAGACGATCGAGATGATTCACGAACCAGAATACAAGTACCTGTCTCTTCACAATAGATCATCGACTGTCGCTCTCCAGCACCTCCGATACGCAGTGGTTTCTGCGGAATATGGCAGCTTTCGCCGAGCTGCCGAGGCCCTTCTCATGCAGCAGTCGACGCTAAGTCGCTGCATTCGCCAATTGGAAGAATCCCTCGGCGTGACCGTGTTCGAGCGATCGAGCGGCGGCATATGCGCGACGACTGCCGGACGAAACTTTCTTCGAACAGCGCGATCGATACTCGAACAAATGGATGCGCTCGTTACGTCAGCGCGCTACGACGGCCGCGGAGAGGCTGGTCGGCTAACTGTGGGTTTTTATACGTCTCTGTCAGCCGGCAACTTGCGTGCCACCTTGGTGGATTTCAGGCAGCGGTGCCCGAAAGTCGAGCTTCGCATGGTTGAGAGATCCCGGATGCGTCTCGTGACCGCCCTACGCAACGGCGCAATTGACGTTGTCATAGCTAGGGATGCGGGGCCGCTCTTTAATAGTAAGGCTTTGCCGCTGTGGAGCGAACGCATTTTAGTTGCCCTGCCGGAGGGTCATCAACTCGCTACAAAGAAGTCGATCTATTGGACCGACCTGCGGAATGAGACAGTTCTTCTCAGCCAGTATGATCCGGGGCGAGAACTCGAAGATCTCTTGATAGCAAAACTCGTTTCGACAGTAGACCGCCCCAAAATCGAACGCCATGACGCCAGCAGAGGCATCATCAAGACTCTCATCACTATAGGCTTCGGTGTTAGCCTCGTGGCCGAATCCGACATCGGCGTCAATTTTGCTGGCCTCACATATCGAGAGGTACGTGACGGCACGGGGCCAAGCCAAGTTCACTATTCAGCACACTGGCGCAAGGATAACGACAATCCAGCGCTCGCAAATTTCTTCAAACTGTTGAGCGAACGCTTTCCCTTGCCTTCTGCAGGCTGACTCTTGCTTTCGCAAAAGCTTAATCGGTCGCCTTGAACCGCGCCAAGCATCGGCGCAACCAGTTTTGCTGGATCCGAGGTTGGCTGCCAGTCTCACGAGCAAGCAGGTCGGTGTAAGCGACGAGGTCCCGATAAACATTTGCTGGCAAATTCACAGTAGGCTTGACAGGATTGTCATCGGCAACGGCGCCGAGCTTCGGCTTGGCCCTTTCTTTTCTCACACTCTGTATGGTTCAAGGACCAGATCGCGATTGACGATTACCCGCACCGGGAAACCCGGCCGGATTGTCAGCGTAGGCTGCATGTTGAGGTTACGCCGAACGATCTGTTGGCCGGTCTGGTTGAAAGAGTCCCCTGCCCCACGGCGAAGCGCCTGGAGGACACCACTGTCACTGTTGCCGGCATCGGAGCCGAGCTCCGCCCCGACGCTGAGCAAGGTTGACAGCAGCCCCGCCTTGAACAGCTCGCCCCAATGATGATCGACCTCGTCCTGCAGCCCCGAATATCCCCCGGCGTCGGCAGCCGGCTGGCGCTCAAGGATGATCGATCGGCCATTCGGCATGATGAGGCGTGTCCAGACCAAGAGGACGCGCGACTGGCCGAAGGCAACCTGGCTGTCGTAGATTCCGATCAGCCGCGCTCCTTGGGCGATTAGCAGCGAGCGTCCCGTCGGCGTGTCATAGATGTTCTCCGTCACCTGCGCGGTGATTTGACCCGGCAGATCGGAGCGAAGCCCCGTAATAAGCGCAGCGGGGATCACGGACCCGGCCTGCACGACGTAAGGCGAAGCCGGCTTCGTCACACGATCGGGGCTCGTGGTCCGGCGATCTATCGAGGCATTGATGAACGCGAGCTTGCGATCTTGTCCGTTCTGAGCATAGGCCTCATCGGGCGATGCCACAGCATTCGAGGTGGTCTCAGCGGGAGTGATTGCCGCGGGTGGTCGAGCATTCGTTGACGCAAAGACCTTGCTGATGCGCGCGGCCTCGCTTTCCTGGTTCATTCGCTGCTGCTCGGCATCGACCGCTAGCGGACCTGCCTGCGCTTGAGCCGCAACGATTGGACGACCGAGATCGCCGGGCAATGGCGGTCCAAGGCGAGGCACGTCGCGCGGAATACCCGTATAGTCGCGCGGCAGTCCGGCCAAGCCATCGGCCACATTGTGGTGATCAGTGCTGTAGAGTTCTTCGGAAGCAGACCGGCGTGTACGATTGTTCTGCAAGGCCCAGAGGACGGCTGCAAGGACCATAAGGAGCGCCAATGCTGTCCCGCTAGCCAAAATCTTACGCGACAGACGCTTAATAGGCGGGCGTTCTGGGCGGAGGCGCAAAGAGCGAGCAATTTCCTCAGATGTCTTCGGCGCGGTCGAATGAGGGCTGCCGGCACTATTCGCTTCGGTGCTGGTCATTAAGACCTCCGGTCGCTTCTAACGATCCGAACTTTTTGCTGGGCATCGCCACCAAGCCGCAGCTCAGCCGCGGCAAATAGCCGATCGACAATCAGCACATTACGATAGGTTCGGTAATTGACGATTTCAGGCTTGCCATCCGGACCGATGACGAATAGCGGCGGCATCTCGCCCTGAACTATGCCAGGAGAGAATTCCACATAGACCTTGCGACCGTCGTCATAGGCACCGACCGGCCGCCAGGGCGGATCATCGCCCTCAATGGTATAGCGATAGCGCCGCTGAGAAGGCTCGGGAAGAACTGGCGTCGGCGGAACGGCCTCTGCGCGCGCCATCCGATCCTCGGGATAGAACCAGGCCACCGAGGGCATATAGGGCTTCTCACGCGATCGTAGCTCAATCAGATAGGTGCGCCGGTCAGTGTTGACCACGAGATTGGTCTCGATCGAGGACCGTGTCGGCTTGACCATGATATGGACGCGTCTGGTGTCGCCACTTCCACTTTCGGTGTCGCCGACAACCCAGCGCACGGTGTCGCCGGCCGATACCGGACCTGAACCCGTGAGCTGCTCACCAGGCTCGAGCGCGATATCGGTGATCTGTCCAGGAGCGGCATAAATCTGATAGAGGGCGCCGGGACTGAACGGAAATACCTGCACCGCGTTGAAGTAGCCCTCCTTCCGGGGCTCGACGCGTGCGGCATCATTGGCAGTCTCGATCCGGGCGACAGGCTCTTTCGCCTCCGCCACCCCTTTCTTTCCTCCTTTGGCTGGCGTCCAGGACGGTGGAACGTGCTGCGACCGTGGACGCCCTTCCGCTAATATTGATGGACTGGCGGGCGGCGGGATATCGGCATCGTAGCTGATCTGCGGTGGCTTGAAGGTGGTACAGCCACTGAGTGCAACTAGGCAAGCAAACAGCACGGGGCACATGATCTTGCCCATACGTCGGCTAGCGATTTTGATTGTCGGCTCGTTCACTGCCCGACCTCCTTCGACCAGTTGATGGCATTGACATAGACCCCGAGCGGATTCTTACGCAGGCGATCGGCATCACGCGGGGTTTCGATCACGAGGGTGAGGATGGCGGTCCAGCGTTCGGTAGCGGCAAGCTGACCGTTTTCATAGCGGCGCTCGACCCAGGCGACGCGAAAGCTCTCCGGCGAGGCGCGGATGACACTCGATATTTCGACCGCAATCTGCAGCTTGCCGAGCTTGGCAAAGGGATCGTTGACGCGAGCGTGGTTATTGAGGGCCGCGGCACCGCGGTCCGTTGTAAAGTCATAGGCACGCAGCCAGTCCTGACGCAGCACGACAGCGTCGGCTGGAAGTCCACGCACGTCTTCGATGAAGCGTGCCAAATGGAAGGCGATCTGCGGATCGGTCGGCTGATAGAATGGATTGGCTGGGCTGACGCTCTGCGCCTGGCCGAGACGATCGACCTCAACGACCCAGGGCGTAACGGTGCCTTGGGTCGACTGCCAGACAAGACCGGATGCGAGCCCTGCCGACAGGATCAGCGAACCGAAAGCCATCAGCCGCCAGTTTCTCGCCTGCACGCGCGCCGAACCGATGCGGTCGTCCCAAACTTGGGCCGCCTTCTGATAGGGCGTCACAGGCGTAGGCGTGCGGCCATAGTGAACGGACGGTCGCTTGAACATCACTGCTTTCCTTCCGAGAGATCGACGGAGGCGCCGCCTCCATCCTGATCGGCAGAACGGACTGCGTTGGTGGCGGCGGACGCCCCATGACGCATGGTCTTCATGCTCTTCAAGCGGCTGGCCCAACTGGGCTGGGTGTTCGCAGATGAAGCACTCGCAGGGGGCTGGGCTGCGCCGCCTTCACCGGCCGCAGCGCCGCCGGTTGATGCCGAGCTGCCAACTGGACTTGCCGCAGCGCGACGAAGCGGGCTCGTCATGGCGGACGCGCCGGACACACCGATCGCCCGAAACGCACCGCTCGCACTGCCCGCTAGCGTCGCAGTTCCACGTGCGGCTCCCGCGAGTGCACCAGCGCTGCCTGCAGCAAGACCCGCTCCGGCCAACACGACTCCGCCAGCAGCTAACCCCGTGCCGACGGCGGCTCCTGCGCCAAGCTGGGGGCCGCCGGATACGATGCTGTTGGCGATGCCGGGTCCAAAGACTCCCAGACCCAGCAGCGCTAATGCTGCGAGCACCAGGGCCATGGCATCTTCAATGCCGATCTGTGCACCGCTAGAGCCTGCGGTAAACTGCGAAAACAGCGTCGAGCCGATGCCGACGATGACGGCGAGCACCATGACCTTGACGCCAGACGAGATGACGTTGCCGAGCACGCGTTCGGCGGCGAAGGCCGTCTTGCCGAATAGCCCAAAGGGGATCAGGACGAAGCCAGCGAGCGTCGTCAGCTTGAATTCAATCAGGGTGACAAAGAGCTGGATTGCCAAAATGAAGAAAGCGAGCAGCACGATCACCCAGGCGAACAGCAACACTACGATCTGAACGAAATTCTCGAAGAAGCTGACATAGCCCATCAATCCCGAGATCGAGTCCAGGATCGGCCGCCCGGCATCGATACCGACCTGTGCGATCCGCCCCGGGCGCAGGAATTCGGCCGAGGACAGTCCCGTGCCAGAGGTCTTGAGGCCGAGACCGGCAAAGCTCTCGAAAACGACGCGGGCGAGATTGTTCCAATTGCCGATCAGGTACGCGAAGACGCCAACGAACAGCGTCTTCTTCACAAGGCGGGCGATGATGTCTTCATCAGTACCCCAAGCCCAGAACAGGGCGGCCAGCGTGACGTCGATCGCGGCGAGCGTAGTCGCGAGGAAGGCGACTTCGTTACCAAGCAACCCAAAACCAGAGTCGATATAGCGGGTAAAAGTTTCCAGAAATCGATCAATGACGCCCGTGCCACCCATCGAAATCACTCGCGTTCTTGTGTTGCAACGGGTGGCCAGCCCTGGGGAAGACGATCGAGATTCTTGGGCTGCGCCAACGCCGGTGTCGGACTGCTTGATTGAGCATCGGCGGAAGTAACGGATGGCGTCTTCTTTGATCCCAGGAAGCGCCGGCGGTTCTCCGCCCAAATCAGACGGCACTCCTGGAGTTCTGCCAGCTGCTCGGAGGTGACCTTCCGGCAGTGTTCGAGTTTGGCGCCAAGCGGATTGATTGCGCGGGACGCCGACGATCCTGCTGGTGGACTATCACCATCACCGCGAAGCTGGATTGTGCAGACCGCGACAACCAGGAGGGGCACGACAGCTGCCGTGACCACAATGATCATGCGCTTGAGTCCACCCCCTCTGCTCATTGGTGAAACATCCGAACCATCGAAGGCTGATAGCCTCGACCGGGTGCGAGAAAGCGGCGGAGCTGCTCCCTGCCCTGGTCCTGGGCGGCGGTACGCTGGGCAGTTTCGAGATTTTGCGCACGTCCCTGCGCGGCAACTGCTGCAGTCAAGTCAGCGAGCTGCTGCGCCTGCAGACCAAGGAGCTGATTCCCAGCCTGACTGGCTTGCAGCGCGCCGGTCGCGCCCTGGCTTGAACTGACGAGGGCCGACATCTCTTTACGGTGGGTATCGAGATTGCCGACCACGGTCGCCTGAAGGCGCAAGGCATCCTGCAAGCCTGCCACGGAATTCTGCCAGCGTGTTTGCGCATTCGCGATCAGTGCTTGATCTGACTCGCTCGTCGAGACCGGCGCATAGGTCGTCGAGAACGCGCGATCGATCTGCTTGATATCGTAGGCAATGCGCTGGGCCTGGGTGAGCAGCTCTTGGGTTCGCTGGATCGACCGCTCAAGCTGCTGCAAAGAGGAATATGGTAGGCTGGCGAGATTCTTGGCCTGGTTGATCAACATCTGCGCCTGGTTGTGCAGCGAGGTGATCTGGTTGTTGATCTGCTGCAGCTCACGCGCGGCCGTGAGCACGTTCTGCGCATAGTTGTTGGGATCGAACACGATCAACTGAGCGGAGCTTGGCAAGGCGGTACACGCGATCGCAATGGCGAGCGCGCTCATTGCTGAAAGGTGACGGCGACGCATCATGACAAACCTTCCTGCTTGACGAGACCGGGAATGAGATCGGCGGCCCAACCCAGTCCACGCGCGGCGAGCCATCCGGTGACAAAACCGTCGCGGCCATGTTCGGCCAGCACGCGCTCGATCATTGCCTGATCGGACTTTGATGACGCCGCCGTGAAGGCGAGCGCAAACTCTTCAAGACCTAACTCGAACAGGCGATTGCCGCGCCGTGACTGGCAGTAGTAGTCGCGTTTGGGCGTGGCGCGCGCGAGGATCTCGATCTGCCGGTCGTTGAGACCGAAGCGCCGATAGATAGCCGTGATCTGTGGCTCGATTGCGCGCTCGTTCGGGAGGAACAGCCGCGTCGGGCAACTCTCGACGATGGCCGGCGCAATCGCGGAGCCATCGATATCCGAGAGCGACTGCGTGGCGAAGACGACGCAGGCATTCTTCTTGCGCAGCGTCTTCAGCCATTCGCGGATCTGGCCGGCAAACCCTCCATTATCGAGCGCGAGCCAACCTTCGTCGATGATGAGCAGTGTCGGCCTCCCGTCGAGCTGCCCCTCAATCCGATGAAAGAGATAGGATAGGACCGCCGGTGCGGCGCCGGTGCCGATCAACCCCTCGGTTTCAAACACCTGGACTGAACTTGTTCCAAGCCGTTCGGTCTCGGCATCGAGCAAGCGCCCAAAGGGGCCACCGAGGCAATAGGGTTGAAGCGCCCTTTTCAGGCTCTGGGACTGCAGCAGCACGGACAAACCGGTCAGCGTGCGTTCGCCCGCGGGCGCAGAAGCCAGCGAAGACAGCGCCGACCAAAGATGCTCCTTGGCTTCTGGCGTCATGTCGATCTTTTCACGGGCGAGAATGGCTGCGATCCATTCCGCGGCCCACCCGCGCTCCGCCGCATCGTCGATCATGGCAAGCGGCTGCAACGCGACCGGTTCAGCGGCGCTGTCGGACAGCGCGCCGCCGAGATCGTGCCAATCGCCCTTCATGGCGAGGGCTGCGGCCCGGATCGAACCGCCGAAGTCGAAGGCAAAGACCTGGGAGGTGGAATAACGACGGAATTGCAGCGCCATCAACGCAAGCAGCACGGACTTGCCCGCACCGGTCGGACCGACCACCAGCGTGTGCCCGACGTCCCCAACGTGAAGAGAGAATCGGAATGGTGTGGATCCTTCTGTCCGTGCGAAGAACAACGGCGGCGCGCCCAAATGCCCGTCCCTTACCGGCCCCGCCCAGACCGCGGACAGCGGAACCATATGGGCGATGTTCAGGGTAGAGACCGGCGGCTGACGAACGTTCGCATAGACGTGGCCAGGCAACGAGCCCAGCCAGGCTTCGACCGCGTTGACGGTTTCGACCATGGAGGTGAAATCGCGTCCTTGAATGACCTTTTCGACCAGGCGCAACCGTTCATCCGCGGTGTGCGGATTGTCGTCCCAGACCGTAATGGTGGCAGTGACAAACGCCTCTCCGATGAGATCGGAGCCGAGTTCCTGCAACGCGGCGTCGGCGTCGAAAGCCTTGTTACTGGCGTCGGTATCGATGAGAGACGAAGCCTCATTGGTCATCACCTCCTTCAGGATTGCGGCGACGGATTTCCGCTTGGCAAACCATTGCCGCCTGATCCTAGTCAGGAGCTTCGTCGCGTCAGCCTTGTCGAGCATGATCGCCCGAGTGGACCAGCGATAGGGGAACGCCAGCCGATTGAGATCATCCAGGATCCCCGGCGTGGTCACGGTCGGGAACCCCACAATCGTGAGCACACGCAGATGCGCACTCCCCAGCATCGGCTCGAGCCCGCCCGTCAGCAGCTGATCGGCCAGCAATGCGTCTAGATACATCGGAATTTCGGGGACGCGGACGCGGTGGCACTTGGTCGAGACGCAGGCATGCAAATAAGTCAGAGTCTCGCCGTCATCGAGCCACCGGCTCTCCGGCATGAATCCTTCGATCAGTTGCAGTACGCGGTCGGTTCGGTCGACGAAGCCGCGCAACACTTCGTGGGCGCCGGCAGCTTGCCCGCGCTCCTGTCCTTCATAAAGGAAGCGCTCGGCGCGCGCTGCATCCTCCGCCGGCGGCATATACAGGAAGGTGAGGAAATAGGCTGACTCGTAGTGAGCTCCCTCTTCCTCGAACTGAGCTCTGCGCTCGGCATCGACCAGGGCCGACGCCACATCCGGACAGCTGCTCGGTGGATAGGCGTTCGATGAATACCTCTGCGCTTCCACAAACACAGCCCAGCCGGATCCGAGGCGACGCAAGGCGTTGTTGAGGCGGCCGGCAACCGCAACGAGCTCCGCTGGAACGGAGGAATCAAGATCGGGCCCCCGAAAGCGCGCAGTCCTCTGAAACGATCCATCCTTGTTGAGGACGATGCCTTCGTCGACGAGTGCGGCCCATGGCAGGAAATCCGCAAGACGCGTGGTAGAACGGCGATATTCGCTGAGGTTCATCATTGCCTGCTCACACGTTCAGATGGATGGGGATGCGCAAATGCCGCCTTGCGACCTCGACAAACAGCGGATCGCGCCTGGCGGCCCAAACGGCGACGGCATGGCCGATCGCCCAGAGCAAGAGGCCGGCGACCCATAGCCGCAGGCCAAGGCCGAGCGCCGCGGCAACGGTGCCGTTGACGATAGCGACCGCCCGCGGCGCACCACCAAGCAGGATCGGCTCGGTCAGGGCGCGATGCACCGGTACCGCGAAGCCTTCAACGGGTCCGTCCATCAGATGAGCACCCCGCCGCCGAACGAGAAAAACGCCAGGAAGAAGCTCGACGCCGCAAATGCGATCGACAGACCGAACACGATTTGGATCAGGCGCCGGAAACCGCTGGAGGTGTCGCCGAATGCGAGCGCAAGACCGGTGACGATGATGATGATCACGGCCAGGATCTTGGCGACCGGTCCTTCGAGCGATTGCAGGATCTGGTTGAGCGGCTGCTCCCATGGCATGTTGGATCCCGCCGCATATGCCGCGGGAGAGATCACTAAAGAGCTGAAAGTAGCGGCAGCCGTTTCCACCACGGCTCGCAATGTGATGTCCTTCACGATCGGTCTCCTGAGAGTGAGATGAGGTAATCACCATCGGACGTCAGGCCCTCGACGCGCGCCAGTTCTGTCAACTGTCGGTCGGTGCCGCGGCCGGAGAGAACGGCGATCACATCGATAGTTTCCGCAATCAGCGCGCGCGGCACGGTGACGACCGCTTCCTGGATGAGCTGCTCGAGCCGGCGTAGCGCGCCAAGCGCCGTGCCAGCGTGAATGGTGCCGACTCCCCCGGGATGGCCGGTGCCCCAAGCCTTGAGGAGATCGAGCGCCTCGGCGCCACGTACCTCACCGATTGGAATCCGGCCGGGACGCAGCCGTAGGGAAGAACGAACAAGGTCAGACAGTGAGGCAACGCCGTCCTTCGTGCGCAATGCTACGAGGTTTGGCGACTTGCATTGCAACTCCCGGGTATCCTCGATTAGCACCACGCGGTCGGTCGTCCTGGCGACTTCGGCCAGGAGCGCATTCGTTAAGGTGGTCTTGCCGGTCGAGGTACCGCCCGCCACGAGGATGTTGCGACGCTCACGGACGGCTTCGCGGAGCATTTCTGCTTGAACTCCGGCCATGATGCCGGCGGCGACGTAATCGTCGAGCGTAAAGACGGCGACCGCCGGCTTGCGGATTGCGAAGGCTGGTGCGGTCACCACGGGCGGCAGCAACCCTTCGAATCGCTCTCCCGTCTCGGGCAATTCGGCCGAAACCCGCGGACTTTCCGGATGGACCTCGACGCCGACATGATGGGCAACGAGCCGCACGATGCGTTCGCCGTCGGCTGCGGCGAGACGTTCGCCGGTATCTGCGAGGCCTCCTGACAATCGATCGACCCAAAGCCGGCCATCAGGATTGAGCATCACCTCGATGACTATGGGGTCTTCGAGCCAGGACGCTATCGCGGGTCCGAGCGCGGTACGCAACATGCGTGCACCACGCGATATCGCCTCGGATTGGAAAGAATGAACTGCCACCTTCGCTCCCAAGACGCCGAGTGCGAAAATGGCTCAGCGACGGGATTAGTAGAAAAGGCAGGTCGTGCATCCGCGCAACAAGATCAGATCGGGCAGCGTGCCGTGGCGTAGCAAAAGAAAGGGCCTGCGAAATCACTCTTGAGCAATGATTGACGACGTCTTGGCCGGCTCGACGTCGAGCGAGACCTCCTGAGCGAGGGTCTGGCCTCTGGCTAGCCGGCGCCCGAGTGCCTCGACAAAGCCCTCATATCGTTCCCGGCCCTTGGCCTTTGCGGCGGGTTGCGCCGTGTCGGGCAGCGGCAGCGTTGCCGTCAGCCAGAATCGTACGAACAAGGCCAGGGCCTCATTCGAGATCGTGATGTGACGCTCGAGCCGCTCGACCTGCCTGGTCAATCGATCAAGGCGACGGCCGAGTGCGGCCTCCATCCGCTCGGAATTGTCCGGCGACAGGAATGAGGCCAGTGCGGTTTCGACGACAAGTGCTTGGGGCACCCGCTTGCGGCTTGCATGATCGGCGAGCCTGACCGCAAGGTCCGGAGGCAAGCGAAACGTATGTTTTGTCCGCACAATCTTACCCCCTAGGGCTCGAGACCATCGCCCGGGTCCAGCGCGGCTTGGCGCGCCAGCCCAACGCCATTCTTGCGCATCGCGCGAGCCCGCACCGTGTCACCGTCGTCCTCGTCTTCCATAAAGTCGAACTCAGGCGGAGGCTTCAAAACGTCTGGTGCGATATCGTCATGCTTGGGAAGCTCCGGCTCGCGACGAATGCCGGAATTTGCGGGATCATCGAACGATCGTTGGGTGTCCGACAGGAGTTCTGGCTTGCCAGCATTGCTATTCGGTGAGTTTAGCAACCGGCTCCAATCATCCGGCGGAGCGCCGACCTCGCGGTCGCGGGTGGATGATTCCGGCGGCGGCAGCACACGCTCAGCGAGGCGTTGATCCTCAAAATACCTCGCCTTTTTGGCGCGGATTGGAGGCGCCCCCGAAACCAGCACCAACTGATCGTCAGGTGGAAGTTGCATCACCTCGCCCGGCGTGAGCAAAGGCCGCGCCGTCTCCTGCCGAGAAACCATGAGATGGCCGAGCCAGGGGCTTAGCCTGTGACCAGCATAGTTCTTCATTGCCCGCAGTTCCGTGGCAGTCCCAAGCGCGTCCGAAATCCGTTTGGCGGTGCGCTCGTCATTGGTCGCAAAGCAAACGCGCACATGACAGTTGTCGAGGATAGCGTTGTTTGGCCCATAGGCCTTCTCGATCTGATTGAGAGATTGGGCGATGAGAAAGCTCTTGAGTCCATAGCCAGCCATGAAGGCAAGCGCGGACTCGAAGAAGTCAAGCCTTCCAAGCGCCGGAAACTCATCGAGCATGAACAGCAGCCGATGCCTGCGGCCCTTGGCATGGAGGTCTTCAGTGAGACGGCGACCGATCTGATTTAGCACAAGCCGCACCAAGGGCTTGGTGCGACTGATGTCTGACGGCGGTACAACGAGATAGAGCGTCGTCGGCCGGTCATCCTCTATGAGATCGCGGATTCGCCAATCGCAGCGGCGTGTTACCTGGGCAACGACGGGGTCGCGATAGAGACCGAGGAACGACATCGCCGTCGATAGTACGCCTGATCGCTCGTTCTCGCTCTTGTTCAACAACTCCCTAGCCGCAGAAGCGATCACCGGATGTGTCCCGGCTTCGCCAAGGTGCCGCGTAGTCATCATCGCGCGAAGCGTTGTTTCGATCGGACGCTTCGGATCGGACAGAAAGCTCGCGACGCCCGCAAGGGTCTTGTCCTTTTCCACATACAGAACGTGAAGGATAGCTCCGACCAGCAAGGCGTGGCTGGTCTTCTCCCAGTGATTGCGCCGTTCAAGCGACCCTTCCGGGTCAACCAGCACATCAGCGACATTCTGGACGTCGCGAACCTCCCATTCCCCTCGCCTCACCTCCAAAAGAGGATTGTAGGCCGCGCTCTCAGAATTGGTTGGATCAAACAACAGCACCCGGCCGTGCCGGGCCCGAAAGCCTGAGGTCAGGGTCCAGTTTTCACCCTTGATGTCATGGACAATGCAGCTTCCTGGCCAAGTCAGGAGTGTAGGCACAACGAGTCCGACGCCCTTCCCTGATCGGGTCGGCGCGAAGCACAGCACATGCTCCGGTCCATCGTGCCGCAGATAACGTCCCTCGAAACGCCCGAGGATCACTCCGTCCGGCCCGACGAAGCCAGCGCGTCGAATCTCAGGTCCCTTCGCCCAACGCGCGGAACCGTATGTCGCGGCCGTCTTCGCCTCACGAGCCCGCCACACCGACATCGCAAATGCGACCACTATGGAAATGATCCCGCCCGATGCCGCAACGCATGCTCCTTCGACGAACACGTCAGGTGCATAGGCATCGAAGGCAAACCACCACCAAAGGAAGGACGGAGGAAAATAGACGGGAACACCGTGCGCGAGCTCAAACCAGGGTTCGCCGAGTTGGGGCTGATAGCCGAGCCGCCACGCGGTCCACTGCGTCGCGGCCCACATCGTGATCAGCACGATGACGAAGACGACGAGAATCTGGTCCCAGAGAATTTTGGTGGCAGACATGGGCACCAGCAGATCAAACGATCCCGCCCCCCACACACAAGCCTTTTGGAATGGTCAGCGCATTCCCGAGCATCCCGGCGAACAAATCGGCTAGTCTACCCCGACCGAAAGCATCCTCCAAAGAGCTCGCTCATCTGAAATTCGGGCCGTCATAGCCTCGTCAAGCATGGCCAGCCCTGACGCGCCTTGAGAGCACATCGCAACTGCTATGCGCCGCATGGTATCGCCATCACCTGCGCAAGCGTGGCAAGATCCAAGGTAAAGCAAACCAGATGCCCGCTGCGAACTGGAGGCCGACATTGACGGCAAACGCCGTCTTGTAGGCTACCTCAGGGTAGTGCCCCTCTATAGGGGTCCAGAGCTGAACCACCATGCCAGTCATATACTGCGCGAAAAACGCACCACCGATGTGGAGCACGTTCAGCGCCGCGTTGGCCCTTCCAGCAATTTCCTTGGGAAAATACTCGGCCAGGATCGCATAACTGAGAACGGTCGCAGTACCGACCGCCGCGACGACGGCCCATGGAAGATACGATGGAATGGGCAACCGGAAGATCAGCGTCAGTTGAGCCACAATGAATACCATAGCGACGAGGCCCAATGGCACCCTCGGTCCGATACCGCGCCGGCCCAACCAATCGACCGCGATACCCAATAGAAGCGCGCCCACACCCAATGCGATTGCCATGACGAACAAATGCCGGAGCAATCCGGTCCGGTCGAGCCCTTCGACATCGCTGAGCCATGGCGCCACCCATAGTCCCTGCAACGCCCAAGCGGTTCCGATACAGGTCGCCGAAAGCGGAGCCAAGCGCCAAAAGCGCGGGTCGGCGTAAACCGTCGTTATACTGTTGGCGGTCGCACCGCTTGCAGCCGGCGCCTCAGGCACGACGACGTAGACGATAAGAGCGCATCCAGCCGACGCCACTGCGAGCAGCTCAAACAACCCTCGCCAACCGATCGAATCTATTAGGTTTGCGGCGGGCAGCGTTGCGGTCAGGGCGCCCAAGGCCCCCAACATGATCATTAGGCCGTTGAGCAGCGGGATACGTTCGCTGGGAAACCAGAGAACGAGAGCCTTCAAGCCAGCCGTCAATGCCGCCGCGACGCCTAGACCGATCAGCGCCCGGCCGCCGAGCAGCAGGAAATAATCGTTCGAGAAAGCAAATAACGCCGCGCCCAGCGCTGCGGCGACCAACACAGCGCACTGGATTCGTCTCGGGCCGTATCGATCTAATAAGATGGCGATCGGAATCTGAGCAGCCGCGAAAGTCAGGAAGTACACCGACGTCAGCAGGCCAAGATCGCCGGCGCCGAGGCCAAATTCCGACGCAAGCGAGTTCGCGATCGTCGCATTGATAGTCCGGAACAGAAACGCGAGGTAATAGGCGGCAACGAACGGCAGGAACACGCACAGAATAAGACGCCAATTTGCTGTCAGGTTTCCAGTAGGTCGGCGTGAACTCGTGTCCTGAGATGGTCCAGATCGTCGCAACAAATCGCTGGAATTTGCGCGAGCGATTTCCCACGTCGCGGCGACCTTAGTGCAGAGGTATCCCCGCCTTGCCTGGAAAGTTGATCAAGCTGCCGCCCTCCCGAACAGCAGCGGGGTTGTGTGTGTCACTGCCAAGCTGATTTGACGCGTGGACATCTGGCTCTTGAGCTGGGGAGTACGCCGCTGGCATCCCCTCCCCGACGCTAGCCTGAGTATCCCGTTTCGTCGTACCAATCCGATCTATCGTTTCCTGCATGAGCGATGTTCCCAAATGAACGCGTCGCTCGACTTGTGCGGCAAATTCGTCAAAGCGTTCCGCCCCTAGCATGCAGGCAGTGCGCAGAGCGGCGGCTGGCAGCGGTGGCGTCACTGCAAGGTGGTATCGGGCCTGAAGCGCGACAGTCTCGTTTACGATTCTAAGATCGCGATCGAGTTGCTCGAGTTGGCGGCCCAAAAGGGTAAGGCGATGGTCGACCGAGAGGTTATCAGTGTCGTCGTCAGCACGGAGGAACTGAGCGAGCGCGGCCTCAACAAGCGCTGATTTGCTGGCACCGGGACGCTTGGCCGCCGCCGTCAGCCGTGCGGCCATTTGTTCAGAGAGGTAGACGCCAATCCTGGGCTTCATGCTTGGACCTTGTTTGAAACGCTATTGAACTGTGCTTGCGGCGCGCACCTTGGGATCGGAAATTCGGCAACTGCCGAAAGTACCTCGACCGCCAGGAACGTGACCTACAAAAGGCGCTACGCCCGTCGCCGGGCAATCTCTCAATTGCTGTCGTCGCATGTTCGGATAGATCCGGGTACAGAAACTGACTCAGGCTTGTGAGTGCCTTGGAGTAGCGGCACCACGCAGAGTTCGCACGCCGAAATGCGCGGCGCGTCCGGCGATCAAATTCCGAGACCAATTTTCCTTCCGAAGGTCCAGGTCACACCGCCCCCTTTCGTTGCGATGCCTGACACCTCCCGACCAAGATGCTGCTCCAACGCCGGTCGCCAAGGTACAAGCTGGAATCCAAATCCATCGTCGATCATGGCAAACCGCCCCGACGCCAGCGTTACGCGTTGACGATAGATACCTGCGACATGCTCACCTTCAGACGAAGGATGATGGAGCAATCCGGTCTCGGCCGAGAGCCTCGACGCAGCCGCATCAAGGTCCCGTTGTCTTAAAGTATTGAGGAGATCGCGGGCGAAGATAACGCGCTGCCCTTGTCTCCGCGCGACACCTTCGTCTGCGAGATGGTCGATCCGGCGCTCCATCGCATCTTGCACTACTGTTCCGAAACCGGCGCCGCCGACCTCCGAATCACGGGCAAGCAACTGCCGGTCGATCCAGGTCGCGCCCTGCGCCGTGACCTGAGCCTCGATGCTGAGATCCGATCGCGTGGCAAGCTCGAGGCGTTTGCGGCCTTGCGCATCCTCGTATGCCCGTGCTTCCACGATCGCGCCGGGCGTGGCATCGCCGGTCATTTCTAGATCAGTGAACCTGATGTGATGCGTTCGTCCATCTATGCCCTCGATGATCGCATAGGCCGAACCTTTCAGCTCGTCGTGTAGCCCGCGCTCGACCAGGCGGCCAACCACTGCGTCTGCCGGCTCATCGCCGTGCAGGGCAAAGCCCGAGACATCTGGTTCGCGACCGATGCCGGCGATAGCCCGATGCATGGTCTTGAGAATATCGCCACGAATCGAGAGATCACGAAGCTTGTCCTCGATACCAGGTTTGAGGGTCCAGCAACCGGGTGCAATCTGCTCGGCAAGCCCGAAACGTTCCAGCCTGGTTGCCCGGCCGACCATCAGACGGCGAAGTTCGGGGTCTTCACCTGTTGCATTTGGCCGAAGGTCCACCACGCCGGCCCCTTCGTCGGCGACAATACGCAACGCCTGATCTAGACTCGTCCAACGCTCGGCCTCAACGTCCCTCGTCAGGGCGGATCGGATCTCTCGCTCGCTGCGTGGCCCGAGTTCGAGAGTAACGCGCTCAGTGGCGCGATTCCGAAAGCCGCGACTGATGTAATCACGACTAATGACCAAATCCTGGCCGTTCGCGTCGCGGCCGCGGATCAGGACGTGGACATGGGGGTTGTCGGTATTCCAGTGATCGACCGCAATCCAGTCCAGTTTGGTTTCGAGGTCCGCTGCTACATCGATCATTAGCTCTCGCGTGAAGGTACGGAGATCGCCGAGTTCGGCGGCGTCCGTCTGGAGATATGATGAAGCGGAAATGATGCCGATCGTCCTCACAGCGTTCGGCAAAGGCGCGCTCATCCGCCACATCCGATCTCGCGTTGAACATCCGGGCGTCGGCACCGTCCCGCGTCACGCCCTCCCGCTTCAAATACGTGATATGCTTGAACAGAGGCGCTGAACGAAAGCGCGTGCCGTGGTGGCGGACCACGCGCGCCTTCATTGCCACACGTCGCGAGGTCGGTCGTAGCGACGACAAGGAGAGAGCGGCACGCCGGCCTCGTCCAAAGCGGGACCGGCTCGCGCCGCCCTTGCCGCGTCCAAAACTGTCCCCGACATGTCCGGCCCTCTTCGCAGCTCGCATGACCTGGCCGACAAAGCTTTTCGGACGCAAGTCGCGGCGCCCGCCGTCGCGAATGCGGCCGGGGCGAACGCGAAAGTCATTATCGCCGCGGCTCATGATGCTACCCCGCCGACTTGCGCTAAGAAGGGCGGCTCTCGATCCGTTGATTTTCTTGACATTTCCCGATGGAGCGACGCCATGACCATTCCAGTCGTCCCCTAAAACTTAAGTTCCATCAACCACATGGGCCCGACCGAAGGCGGCGCTTTTACCTTGCCTTCCTAATCGGGCGTGCAAAGTCAACTCCGTCCTACGCTTTTTTGCGACTTCTCTAAACAAGCAGCGCTCCTTATCCCGCTGCTTCGATTGCGAGCAGCGTTCGCCATCAGCACGGTCGCGATTTGCATTCTCCAGGCGGGGTCCATGCGTTCCTTCGCGTTCAGCACTTGGGCTGTCGCATACTCTTCATCAGGTTCGTAAACAGGGCTGTCCAAGCAGTCCGGCGCTCTCGTCCCCGAAGGGCGGCAGCAGGCAAGAGATAGCGGACATTCCCCGTTTCGCGGCCCCGCCAGGGGACGCTCACCGCGCGCGCGGATCTTTAATCTTTGCTCCTCCTCAACATGCTGGGTGCAACACCAGGCTAATCTTTCGTGCTGCTACAGCAGTTACTGTGCAGGCCTCAATCGCAATCGTTGCGTGACCTTGGCGCCGAACCCGACGTGGAAGTCGGTTTCGCTGACCCACATCCTGTACAGGATACCGGCAAGCTTGCGCGCGACCGCGACGATCGCGCACAGCATGCTCGACCGTTTGGCGATCCGCAGGCCCCAGGCCCGCAATGCCGACCATTTCCTGACCCGTAGCAACAGGCTTGCGGCCGCCTCGCATAGCGCCTCCCGAACCGCAACGTCGCCCTGCTTGCTGATGCGGCCCTCATAGTCGATCGACGTTCCAGACTGATGTCGCCTCGGCGTCAGGCCAAAATGCGCTCCGACCGTTCGAGATCGCGCAAAGCGTCGGGGATCATCTAACCCCACTTTGAACGAAAGAGCGGCAACGGGCCCGACGCCGGGAACCGTCATCAGACGCCGACAGACCGGATCATGTTGGACCACTTGCAGGAGCACGCGATGTAACCGCTCGTAGCCCTCGAAGGGCGCTCGCCGCACGTCGAGCATGGCTTCGATGGTCATCACGAAAATCGGATCGCTACGTCAGAGCAGCTCGCGAATGCGTGCTTCGTAGGCACCTCGAGCGACGGCTCCAACCAGTAACCCATAGGCCCGCAGCGCGCCACGAATGTGGTTTTCGATGTCGATCAATTTGCGTTTGAGCAGCTTCCGATTGGCCAGCAGCGTACGCATCTTCTGCATGTCGATGTTCTTGACGTGAACGGCGCGGTACCAGCCCAAGCGCATCATCTGTGCGATGCCGCGCGCGTCGTTCCGGTCGGTTTTGTTGCGCATTGTCGACAGTGAAACGCGCATATGACGGGCTTCGACAACGATGATCGGGATCCCGACCGGTTGTAATTCGCGGTACAACCAGATGCCCAGCGAGGACGCCTCGACGCCCACGCGATCGAGGCGATCCGCGGAGCCTTCAAGAGCGCAGCGGATCGCCTCTGGCTCCGTGCTAACCTTCAGCTCGCGCACCGTCTGGCCCTCGCTGTCGACAACGCAAAGACTGGTTTCCTCAAGGCCGACGTCCAATCCAACGTAAAGTTTCATCGGAGCTCTCCTTTGTGCCAACTACCACCTAAGTCGTTGCACCCAGGCTCCAGATTCGGCCACCAGTGGGCTAAACCCGTGCACCGGTTTCTCGAAGCCCGATTTGAAGAGCCGTCCACGGTCAGTCTGCCCCTGCTCCCAACCACGCACCGCCAAGAATGCGAATAGCTTCGACAGAATGCGATTCAGCTCACTGGCGGCGGACGCAACCGTCAGAACTGCAGACAAGACAGCCGCCACAGCGGAACAAGCGGCAATCCCAACAGAAGATGAGCGTGCCCACGATCAATCCTCCCAAGTCCACACGGGAAGTACGCGACCGATGACAGCCTTTGCCGGCATCATTCCGAAGTAACGGCCGTCGAGCGAGGTTGCCGACTGCCAGTTCATTAGAAAGAGCTCGGCGTCTCCGACGACGTTGCATCCGTGCCAGATCGGCAATGGCTGGCCGCGTCTGTCGCGCTCCCGCGCCTCGCCCATCTCGATGCCATCGATCGTAATGGTGCTCCCGGTTCTGCAGACGGTTTGTCCGGGAAGCGCCAGCACACGCTTCAACATCGGAACTCCTGTCGGCAGGTAGCCATTTCGGTCCAGGTAGGTCGCCAGCGGCTCGGGCGGCTGAACGGCGACGAGTTCGGTGACGTAGTAATTGCTGGCCGCGCGCATGCGATAGAGGCCAAGAGGGACACTCTCAGAACTGTTCCAGATGCAGATTGGGAACGGCTTTGCGACGATTGTCCCAGCGAGAATGGCAGCTGCGCCGATCGTCACCGCGAGTGTTCGGTTTCGGGGCGTCACAGTGCGACCCTCCGCCGACGGAGCCAGGCCTGATGGCGTGACTTTGTGTAGGCGCGCGGGGTTTCGTTGACGGACAGGCGGTTGTGAACGTGATGCCAATAGTCGGGTGCGGCGTCGGCAGGATCAATGCCGAGGGCCTCTACGGCATCGATCAACTGCAGTACGCGTTCGACCTTTGGCCAGCCTGAAAGGCGCAAGAGACTCTCGCCGCCGGGTTTGACATAGGGGACGGTCGAGCAGCGTTGGCCGGTTGCGACCGCCCGCAAGATGTCGATGCGGGAAACGTTCGTTCCGAAATCGTTCGACATCCAGCGAACGAAAGCAAAGATGCTGCCGGGTGCGAATGACAGGACGCGCCTGTTGCGATCGAGGATTCTCTCCTCGGCAGCGCGACCGAAACGAATTCGGTTCTCGATGCGCCTTTCAAGCCAGAGAAGCTCGACCTGCGTGAGATCGCTCATGAGGCCCCTCCGTCTACCCGGAGGTCCAACGCTTGCGGACGCGCACGCAGATCGCGCGGCGACGGGTTATGCACAGCAGGGAAAACGGCGCGGTCCGTTAGAAGAAATCCGAAGGATTTCTGGTTAGAAGAGTTACGGCGGCTCGAACGCACGTGATCACAAGCGCTTAAGCCCGATTCCGGTCCCCGATAGCACGAGGATCCGGTCCCCGATGGCACGAGGGTTGTGGTCCCCGATAGCACGAGTTGATTCACAGCTTATCTCCAGCCTCCGGCGCCAGCCCGCGCTTGCGAAGCCGCTCCTCGAACGGATCGGTGCAACGCGGCGCAAAGTTCAACCGTTCGACGCCGTTTGGGTCGCGCGTGATCACGAGCTCATAGCCGGGCAAGGTCTGCCGACTGACGATTTCGCGCAGGTCGAACGCAAAATGCTTGAGAGGCGAGAGACTGCCGGACTTGGCGTGGAGATGCAGAAAGTCGAAACTCCAGCCGCCTTGCTGGCGGCCGCCATGCTTGCGGACGAGCCGGTAAAGCCAACGCTCGAGCCCTCCGGTTAAACCAAAATAGGCACGGTCGATGGTCAGCACGAGCGCGTCATCCAGAACGCCGGCAAAGAACCAGTCCGGCAGGATCAGTTCGAGACCCGTTGGGCGCCCGTTGGCGTCGGCCGTCTCCTTCCATTCGTTGATCCAGGAAAAACGATGCCGCCGCCGTTCTGCCGGCTGGCGGATCGACGTCAGCACCGACGTCGCCTGCAGCCGGTCAAGACCTGCCTTGAGGCGCTCGTAGTTGCGCGCGCTGGTGCCGCGGCCAGCAAAGGTCAGGATTTCATAAGGCGTCGCCGCCATCAGACGCGAGGTCTTCAGGCCGGCGTCGCGCGCCTCGACAATTTGCGAGGCGGCCCAGATCAGGACATCAGCATCCCAGATCGTCGCCATGCCGTGTTCGGGCACCGCTTCAACGCGAATGGAGATTGCCCCCGCCCGGAAATCGATCGGTACAATCCGCTTTGACTTTGCGAGCGAGAAGAACGGATAAGCCATCAGGTCCTGGGCGTCGCGCGGCGCGAGATCGCCCGGCAAGGCACGAAACAGCTCGAGCTGGCTGCGCTCGGATCGAGATTTGCGCCGCATTTACCAATGCTCCCGCAGCAATCAGCGACGTTCGTGGCCCGCATAGGGGCGCAGTGCCGGATGCTTCTTGGCAGGCAGGACCGTCCCCTTCCCGGGATCGGACGTCGATGTCTTGGACCCGAGATCGGCCCAGGCTTTCAGATCATCGAGCGCATAGACGACCCGGCCGCCAATCTTCCGATAAGTCGGACCGGTGCCGTAGGTACGGTGCTTCTCCAAGGTGCGGCCGGAGAGCCCGAGATATCGCGCGGCCTCGGGTGTGCGCAGGAAACGTGGCGGCAGACCGGCCATGGGATCGGGCATTTGAGAACTCCATGAAGACATCGCGCGAATGCTGGCGGTGCCAGCGTGTGTGCAGTGATCATGGAGGAGCAGCCCTTCGCAGGGGGATGCCGAAGATCGAGGGGTGGATTTTCGACACCCCCAAGCGAGCGGCTATTTGTCCTTGCGTCTTGGACGCAGGAGTTCGCGATAACCGCCGCGCATCAAAGCGAGGCCGCGCTGCACGAGGCGGATGGTACGATTGCGCAGATCATGCGTCTTCCAGGCGCCGCTCCGGGATGCGCTTCTTGCCAAAAAGACCTTCGGCAATCGCACGATAGCTCTTGTTTTCATTGCGCCCATCCAGGGCGCGCAAAACCAACGTAAATCGCTGGCGCCGCTCCGGAGAAAAGCCGGACGGCGGTGGTCCAGGCGAACGGCCACTCAGCGTACGCCAAAGCGATTGGGCAGCCTGGGCGCGGAGCTCGAACGACGAGTCCATTGGCAGCTCAATCGCTTGCGGCGAGCCGGCGGCAGGCAGTTTCCTCATCCACACGCGATGCGTGGCGCCATCGAACCGTAGCACGGCATGCCAGCCGTCCGCGTTCTGCCGCAACTCGCCGGGCGGCAGTCTTGTTAGATCCAGAGCGATCGGTTGAGCTGAAGTTTGCGACGACGAAGGCCCTACCGACAAAACGGTCGGCAGAACTTCAGGCGCCCAAAAGACGATCTGCTCGTGACAGGCCTTCTGCGGATCAGCCGCGAAAAGACAGGCCCCATTTTTTCCGGAATTCGGCTGGCGCGCCGGCAAGCGGGTTTTCAAGCGCGCGATAGTGTTTTTTGTATTCGGGATTACGACGGAGGCATTCCCAGGCGAGACCGGTCAGGTCGGCGTTCTGCAGTTTTGAATAGGCCTCGGGCGAGCGCCAATCGAAATCCGGCATTGTGCTTGATCCTCACGCGTAACAATGCCGCATTGCAACACTGCAAATATGGGCCATTTATGGTTGCATAACGTATCCCACCGTTTAGTTACGCGAATTATCTGCAGTTCAGAAGATTTTTCCCTCCCGATTTTATTTTGCAGATTGTTTGTCCTACTGATCGGCGGGTCCACCGCGCAGCAAATGTCCATAGCCGTGATTCGTCATCCATCTGGCGCGAGCCAAATGACTCTCGAAGGCGCTGCGCGCACGCTCCGGGTAGCGTTCGGGATCGATGTGAAGAACGATTCTTGCAACGTCCCGCCAGTCCGCATTGTCGGCGTCAGCATCCAGCAGCCGGAGATAGGTGACGACGTGTTGCTCGTCGTAGGCCGTCAGCACGGGATCAACCGGTGCCAGGTCCGCAACATCGGGATCAAGCGGGGGTGACGGCATGTAGCTCCTTCGAGACGGCGCGCAGCTGCGGCTGTCCCCATTCAGTGATAGCCCCACTTTAGTCCTATTCGGCACAGTTTCGCAGCCAAGCTTTACGAAGGCAGCCATTCCTGGAGGACATTCGAATGCCGACGCACTTGGGAATACACACTATAGGAGATAAACCTCATAGTATGTAAAGAAGCAACTTGCGCGAATGGATATGCGCAAGTTGGTTGGCCGAAACTTCGAGCGATTGCGGAAGCAGAAGGGCTTCACGCAGGAGAAGTTTTCGGAAGCATCCGGCTTTACCCAACAATACATCAGCGGTCTCGAACGCGGACGTCGCAATCCGACCATCGTTACACTGTTTGAACTCGCAACGACCTTGGGCGTGAGCCATATCGATCTTGTGCTACCAGATGATGAAGCACGTAGCGAAAGGTCCAAGCTGACCAGGAAAAAGTGAACGATTCCATCCGAATATCTAGCACTGACGAGTGTGCCTCTCAGCTCTTCCGCGAGCCGGACCGAAGGTCCGGCGAGCGCCGGCGCGGACACGCGTCCGCCCCTGACCCGCTTGCCGGATCCGCAGCTACGCGCTTGGGGCGCCTGGGCAATAAATGAAAAATGGCCGCGCAATTTTCTCAGATTGCGCGGCTCACGTTCTAGACAGCGCGTTCCATCAAGCGTTTGGCTGGCCGGAACGGAGCGAGGAGTAAAGAACCCCTGACTGTTCGATTTCACCTCACAGGTGAGGAAGCCCCGCCGGGCGGATCCAGGCGGGGCACTTGCCGATGCAGATCCTCACTTGCCGTTCTTGCGCGGCCGCGACCAGATCAGCGTGTAGCCATCGCCTTCCTCGTCGTCGAACAGGTTCGCGTAGATCGGCGCGTTGAACGAGGGATCGTCGAGCTTGAGCGAGAGGTAATCGCGGCCCTCTTCGGAACGCTTCGCCCAGGCGGCCCCGATCTCAGCCCGGCCGACGAAGACGCGGTGGCTGGGGGCGTTCTCGTTGGTGCGGTTGGTCTCGGCGACGATCCGGACACCGCGGGCCGGCATGCTGAGGGTGACGATCTCACCCTGGAAGTCGTTGCCGACCTTCTTGAAAGAACCGATGTTAGCCATGTTACTTCTCCTTAGCTAGTTTCGAGCCGCGACCACCGCGGCCTCGATGGCGATCTACAGGCCGAGGACGATCGACGACGCACCCGCCTGCGGGCCGGAGCGCAGCGGAGGACGCCAAAGGGGAGACTTTCTTGTCTCGCGAGGAATGGGCGTTAGCCCAGGGGAAGAAAGTTGACCCGCGGCGTTGCGGTTAGGCGATCGAGGCGCAGCCGGTCTTCGGCCAGATCAAGCCATCAAAAGGCCCGGTGCGTCCGTGCGCTGAACTGTACCCTCAGGAGAAGTCGTGGCGAATCTCGGTTGTGCTGCACAAGATGTCGCTACGTTCAACCAAAGAGAAGGAAACAAAAGCGAAGGAATAGGCGGAATCGATTGTCTTGAACAAATCGCGATGAGATGCCCGTGCCCTGCATTAGTGGTCCGAGCAAGGTGAGACGCCAGGAACCAAGCGTTCCAAGACCGACCGCATTACCCAGCGGTCCATCACGCGGCCAATCAACGCCCCGATTGCAGGTAACCTTGCTCGACGAGACAGAGGCTCATCCCTGTTGCGTGGAGGCAGTGAGAGCCGGCTGAGGTCCGTTCGGCAAAGCGTCGACCGGTCGCACGGGCTCGGCAAACATGGTCATCCGTGTCCAGGCTGCGGTGCCGATCGCTATAGCGCCGATCCAGGCAAAGGCGTCCCGCCATAGCAATGACGACATCCCGATTTGCGATAGGCCATGACCGACGTAATAGCCCGCGACGGCTGCCGGAACTACAAAAGCAGCCGCAACTATGGCACGAAGAATTGCGGATCGAGTGAAGGCAAAGGCCGTCTGCCCAATGACAAGAGTGAAAGCGCCGGAAAGAATAGCGATAAGAACTGCACCGGGGATGCCCGCACCATGAACCGCAGCTAGCCCCACAGAAAGCGCGACGAAGAACGGCAGCGCGTAGACAGAGAGGGTGAAGATCAGCCAGCAAAACAGGCCGATGCCGAGCATATTGAGAATGGGTCCGAGGATAAGCATGGTGGCGGTCTCCGCGACAAAGGACATGACGGTCGCGCCTTCCACCACCACGGCGCAGTCGTGAATATAACGGAGAACAACCGGGTTATGGGAGTGATAATCTTCACTCGCCGCCCGTGGGCAAGAGCGGGACCTTTCTGCTCATGCCTTGATTCTGTCGAGGTCAGACGATCTACGGGGGCTTAGTAGCGTCGACGCTTAACCCCCCACCCGTTCGGCGGCGCTTACGCGCCGCCGAATTTCCAAACGGGAATGCCAAGCTTCTTGGCCTTGTCGGCAAGATTGTCCTGTATTCCGGTGCCGGGGAAGTGCATGACGCCGATCGGCAGCACCGCAAGCATGGCATCATTGCGTTTGAACGGAGCTGCCTTGGCATGCTTGGTCCAGTCGGGCTTGAATGCGATCTGCGGCACCTTGCGGTTGGTCGCCCATTTGGCGGCAATCAGCTCAGCGCCCTTGGGCGAGCCACCATGCAGCAGGACCATGTCAGAGTGCTTGGTGTGGACCTTGTCGAGTCGATCCCAGATCATGCGGTGATCGTTGAAATCGAGTCCACCGGTAAGCGCGATCTTGGGTCCGGATGGTAGCATCGTCTCGGTTTCGGCGCGGTGTTTGGCGGCCAGAAAGTCGCGGCTATCGATCATCGCTGACGTGAGCGTGCGATGATTGACCAGTGATCCTGAACGGGGACGCCAGGGCGAGCCGGTGTGAAGTTCGAATTGCTCGGTGGCGAGGTCGCGGAACAGCTCCATGGCGTTGCGGCGTTCGATCAACGTGATGCCTTCGGCCGTCAGCCTTTCGAGTTCGACCGATCGCACCTCCGATCCATTCTGCTCGCGCTGGCTCTTCTGCTGCGCCTGCTCGTTGTCGTCGAGCTCGCGCTCGATGCGGCTGGTGGCGCGGTGGAACAGGTTGACGGTCGACCAAAGCAGATTTTCCAGGTCGGGTTCGAGCCGGGTATCGCTCAGCGTCGCTACGAAAGCGTCGAAGATATCGGCGATGGCACCCGCGATGACCTTGCCTTCGGGTAGCGGCCTCGGGTCAGGTTCGTCTTGGAAGGGACGGTGACCGTAAAGCTGAAGCTCGTTGAGGATGTGATCGGTCGGTGATGAGTCGTGCCGCGGTTCGAACTCGGTATCGTCATGGTCGGTCGTCATGATGAGAGGTCCTTTGCCGGATCGCCGCGCCCATCGCGGCCTTCCTGGCGATCACCAGACGGCGGGCGGAGTGGACCAGAACCCGAAGCGAAGCGCAGGGCCGGAGCGAGGCGGAGGATGGCTGAGGTGCGGCTATTTTGTTTCGCGATGCAAAGGCGCGACAGCGCCGGCGGAAAATAGCCGCACCTCAGCCATTGCCGGTCCGGGCCGCTTGCCGTCCGATCGCCCTCTAGAAGGCCGTGCGCGCGACTCTGTCCGGCAACTCTGACCGCGCACTGACAGTCGATGACGATATCAAGTTCAAATCGCCTGCCATTACCCCGTATCGGTTGCAGATCGAGGAAGGTAGCGGGCGACGTCCTCTGGCAGAAGCTGTACGCGTGTGGCTGCCCGAAGTTCTTCAACGCCTAACGTGCGAAGATCCTCGTTAAAGTCGCCGAGCCTGGGCGACAGTGGAAACGCCTCGATGCCGGCCTCTTCCGCGCGCGTCGTCAAGGTCCTCGCCGCGCCCATCCCGGCCGCATCCCCATCGCAAGCGATGTAGAGGCGTCGCAGCGTCAGCGGGAGCAGCAGGGCCGCGAGGTGGTTGGCTGAGAGTGCCGCCGCCATCGGCATGGTCGGAAGCACACAGCCAAGCGAGAGCATGGTCTCGATGCCCTCGCCCGCAATGAGCACGTCACTCGCCACACCGAAGCGAACTGCGTTGCCGAGTAGATCACCCATCGCCCGTCGTGGCGTTTCGATCGGCGCCTTGCCGAGCCGATTTGGATCAAAGCTCTCCGGATCGAGCCATGTGCGGTGGACGCCAGTGATAATGCCGTCAAGATCGCTGACGCAGGCGATCATTGCCGGCCAGATCTCAGGAGGTGACGCTTCATCGGCCCCCCGGTAATAGCAGCGAGGCTGATACCGGAGACTGCCACCGTGGTGCAGCTCGGCAATACCCCGACGGTGCAGATACAGCTCCACGAGAGTCCCCTCAGTCGGCCGAGATATCGCAAAGAGGCGTCTCGCCGCTTCTCGCGATCCGCGCTGCACCGCTGGACGAACCGCTTTTTGGGCAAGCTCTGGGCCGGAACGAGGCAGATTCAGAAATCGCCTCGCTTCGTTGGCAACATCGCGGAAATCGTGGAGACCAAGACGTTCGCGAATGATGTCGAGCAAATCACCATGTTCGCCGGTGGCAGCATCAGTCCACTTGCCCGCCGGCCCCTTCGGGGATTCGTAGAGTCGCACAAACAAGGAGCGGCCCGGTGTATTTTGGACGTCACCCACCAGCCAATAGCGCCCCTCGCGCTTGCCGTTGGAGAGATAGTGGCGGCATACCCCCTCGGCCTCACGCGCGAGACAGCGTGCGAGTTCGGAAGCATCGCGGGGCATCACGCGGCCTCCCGTCCGCCAACGCGGTTGACGGGATAGCGTTCGAGTACTTTGGCGAGAACGCCGACGCCGCCGGCGTCCGTCGGCGCGAACATGCGCAGCTTCCAGGAGATGATCTCACTTAAGAGTCCATAGGCGCACAAGCGGTCGCGCATGGTGTCGCTGAAGTCAGACAGCTCTATCCGATAAGCGCCCATGACGCGCACGCGCCTAAGTTTCAAACCTTCGGCGAGGTCGAGAACCGTGCGACCTTCGAGCAGCGCGGCGAAGGCTTCCTCGGGTTTGAGCGCCGGCCGCTCCCCGATCAGTGTGTTGGCGACCCAGGCGGGCGAAACCTTCCGCCCAATGATGCGCTCGCCGGCGTCGGTCTGGAGACGATAAACAGGTGTCGACTCGTTCGGCAGCCACTTCCAGATCGGCAGGAGCAGTCCGGCGACGACATGAATCGTGCTCTTCGTGAACTCCGGCACCTCGGAGAACTCGGCTTGCCAGACTGCGCCGAATCGCTCGCGATCGGTCTCGATCCAATGGCTTTCCGCCATCGCCTTCAGCGGAACACCGTGGCTTTCCATCGGCCGGATCAACCGCACGCGTTGCTCGATCTCACCGTCATCGAGCATGAGGCTCGACGCCGGGACCTGCACGGCGGCGCGGCCGGAGCGCTCGTTGACCAACAGGACGGCGCGGCGGTCCGATAGACGGCGGAGCGCGTCATCTAGAGTCAATGGCCGGTTGCGCTCCCGCTGCGCAATGGTGAGCAGCCACGTCTGCGCGCCGGTACCGGGATGGGTGTAGATCGCGCGGCGGTCCGTGACCACGAAGCTTTCGGCCCCGAGGGTCTCCAGACCGAGGTCGTAGATCCCGGACGCCGTGGCGCCTTCGATCCGAGCGGTCAGCAACTGCTCGAAGGCGGTGAACAGCACGTTTTGCAGGTCGATGGTCAGCGCCAGCAGGCGGTTGAGGAAGGTGGTGATCGGCGGCAAGTCATCCCTGATGCCGTTGGAGTCGGTGAGCTTCAGCCCGGTCGCATCCTCGAACGTCTGAAGGGAGCAGCCGTCGACCTTGCCCCGGACCAGGAGCATGTAAAGCTGGCGGAGAGCATCACGCCCGTAGCTGCTCTCGAGATTATCTTCGGGCCGGAAGAGCCCCTGCCCGCCGGTCTGGCGTTGACCGCGGGTGATCGCCCCGAGCGTGTCAAGCCGGCGCGCGATGGTGCTGAGAAAGCGCTTCTCGGCTTTCACATTGGTTGCAATGGGACGAAACAGCGGCGGCTGCGCTTGGTTGGTCCTGTTCGTGCGGCCGAGACCTTGGATCGCAGCATCCGCCTTCCAGCCGGGCTCGCGCAGGTCGTGCACACGGAGGCGCCGATTCCGGGCAGACAACTCGGCATGATAGCTGCGCCCCGTCCCGCCGGCGTCCGAGAAGACGAGGATGCGCTTGACGTCATCCATGAACGCCGCGGTCTCGGCGAGGTTCGCCGACCCGGCGCGGTTCTCAACCATGAGGCGCTCGCTTTTGCGGATGATCCGGCGCGAGCGTCCGGTGACTTTGGCTACCATGTCGGAACCGAAGCGCTGGACGATCTGGTCGAGCGCGCCGGACACCGGTGGGAGCGAGGCGAACTTCTCGATCAGCCGGTCGCACCGGCTAACGGCCTCCCGGCTCTCGACCGGATGACCGTCGCGGTACACGGGCCGGGAAGAAAGATTACCTTCCGAGTCGGTGAAGGGTTCGTACAATTGGACCGGAAAGGAATGGGCGAGATAGTCGAGCACGTATTCTCGCGGCGTAATATCGACCTGGACGTCGCCCCACTCCTCGGTTGGGATCTCTGCAAGCCGCCGCTCCATCAGCGCTTCGCCGGTCGAGACGATCTGGATGACGGCTGCGTGTTCTTGTTCAAGATCTTGCTCGATCGAGCGGATCAAGGAAGGCGTCTTCATCGAGGTGAGAAGATGGCCAAAGAAGCGTTGCTTCGCGGATTCAAACGCCGACCGGGCCGCCGACTTGGCCTGCGCGTTCAGCGTCCCCATCTCGCCGGTGATGTTCGCCGCCCGCATCGCCGCGTCGAGATTGTTGTGAATAATTCTGAACGCGCCGGCATAGGCGTCGTAGATGCGAATTTGCTCGGGCGTGAGTTCGTGCTCAACCAGCTCGTATTCGACGCCGTCGTAGGAAAGTGAACGCGCCGCATAGAGGCCGAGCGCCTTGAGATCGCGCGCCAGCACCTCCATCGCCGCAACGCCGCCCTCCTCGATCGCCTCGACGAATTCAGCGCGCGTCGCAAACGGGAAGTCTTCGCCGCCCCAGAGGCCAAGCCGCTGAGCATAGGCGAGGTTGTGGACCGTCGTGGCGCCGGTCGCTGAGACGTAGACCACGCGCGCATTGGGCAAGGCGTGCTGGAGCCGCAGGCCCGCACGCCCCTGCTGCGAGGCGGCCTGGTCGCCGCGGTCACCCTTTCCGCCGACGGCATTCTGCATCGCGTGGCTCTCGTCGAAAACGACCATCCCGTCGGAGTCGGAGCCCAACCATTCGACGATCTGCCGGACGCGCGAAATCTTCTCGCCGCGCTCGTCGGACCGCAGCGTAGCGTAGGTCGTAAATAGGATGCCTTCCGACAATCGGATCGACGTGCCCTGGCGGAAGCGCGAAAGCAGTGTAACCAGGAGCGGCTCCATGCCGAGCGCGGACCAGTCTCGCTGCGCGTCGTCGATCAGCTTGTCGCTCTTGGAGATCCAGACTGCCCGGGGACGTCCCTTCAGCCAGTGTCGACGCCTGAACAGGAGCTTGTTGAACGGGATGTAGCGCGATCGCGAGAAGACGATCTTCTTGGCAGCCTTGGCCATGTCGGTTACTCCACGACGGGCGGCCGAAAGCCTCTCTCTCGGCCTCCAACCCGTCGTGGCGCTCCGCGCCGCCCTCTTCCTCTCGACGGCGTTGACGGAAAGCGATCACGCCGCCTCCTGATCCGCGTCGTCACACTGGGTCGAGACGTCCATTGTCATTTTGGGGAGGAATCCGAGCAGGTAGTCCGCGGCCTTGCTCGCGCAAGACGCGGCCCGCACAATCGCTCGGTTGTCTCCACGCAGCACCTCGAGCCATGAGCCGATATAGTCGGCGTGGCGCACGGTAGGCACGATGCCGAGCGACGCGCAGGAAAATGCAGCGCCCAGTTCGGCGATCAGTTCCTCGAAGGCATATTTCTTGGTGCCGTAGGCGCCGCCGAGATCGCGATTGAGGCGCGAGGGATGACCGCTGGCATGGCAAAGTTCATGGAGCGCGGTGCGGTGCCAATTGATCGGCTCGAAATAGGCCGCCGGCGGCGGCACCTGTACGTAATCTTCGGCCGGCGCATAGAAAGCACGATTGCCGCCGATGCGGAAGTCGATACTGATCGTCTTGATCAGGACCTCAACCGTCGGTTCGATCACGCCGGGAAGCGGGGGCGGCGCGGTGGTCGCGATGTCCGCAGGCAACCCGTCGCATTGATCGGTGTTGAAGACGGTAAAGCGCTTGAGAAACGGGATGGCGCCCGGCTCCTCGCCGGCCTCCGCAGCGCGCCGACGTTCGTCTTCCGGGGTGAAGCGATCGGCATAGACAACGGTCGTTCCCCGTTCACCCTTCCTGACATGGCCGCCGAGGCTGAGAGCCTGGCGAAAGGTGAGCCAGCTCTGTCCGGAGAAGCCGCGCTCAACTACGGCGCCCCACAGGATCAGCACATTGATCCCCGAATAGCGGCGCTGCGTGGCGGCGTTGCGCGGCATAGCGAGCGGCGCCTTGATCGCCGCCGTCCCCCATGGCTGCACCCAGGGGACACGTCCGGCCTCCAGCTCGGCGATGATCTTGTTGGTGATTTCGGTGTAAAGGCCTGCGCGGTCGTTGCCGTCGCCGACTTGTGTGGGGTGTCTGGACATCGCGGTTCTCCGCGACGGGCGCCGGAAGCCTCTCCTCCGATCTTCAACCCGTCGCGCAGTCCCGGCCCGCACTCTCACTCTCAACGGCGGTGACGCCCCACGCACTTCGGGGGGAAATGGACTGTGCATTCGCATGGCTTTTCGACAGGGATGGACGCCAAAGGGTGACGACCCGCGAAGCGGGGCCTCAGCGCAGCCGGAAAGACCATTCTCGCAGGGAGCCGCCGAAAAGCGCCGGAGCGAAGCGCAGGCAGCAAAAAGAGGCAGCCGCAGGAGCGTCAGCATAGCGCCGACGCGGAAACCGCGGCGGGACGCGGGACCGACTGCAGTCGCGAGACCGGTTAAGAGGGCACCCGCAGAGGGGCAGTGATAGCGACGCCGGAATGAAATGACGGCGGGACCCGAAGGCGAGTGCCTCCGGCGAGCGACTCATGACCGCGCGAGGGATCGAAGCCGGATGGCCGAGACGCCTTGCGGCTCGGTGCACGAGAGCCCGGTCCGCGGCCAGCGGACGCGCCCACTCCGTGCGGCTTGCACGCACGATACTCCGGCGCGCTGTTGCGGATGGACGCGTGATGATCCGAAGCGTCAAGATCATAATGGATTTTGCTGGGCATTAGCCAGCAACGCTCACGTCCTACCTGATCGGTGCAGAACAACTTCGGCCACAAGTCATGAACGTGATTTAGTCCGAACGATACCGTTCGGCTCATGACGGCGATTGGTCGCACGCTCAGCAAACGAGCGAACAGAAAATTAGGCTCGTGGAAGCGGGACTTCCTCCCTGGCCTTTGTCAGAGCGTCGTAGATTCTGACCTGAAGCATGGGAAAACGCTTCTTTAGCTCCTCTGCTCCCGCCCAAGCCCCATCTTTGGTCGCGAATTCGGCTTTCAATCGGCCGTCGACTTCGAGCGCATAACCAGGAGCGGGTAGTTCACGAGTAGCTGCAGCCATTTTATTCCCTTGGCGCATTGGACTGATCAATAACTTTGCTTAACCTGAGTCGCCCGGACCGGACCAGCGGCTGGTGATTGGCATCTTCTTGCAACGCGATGTTCCAGCGCAAGTTTCTGCTGGTCTCCGAAATGCCGGTCAAGGATGCGCATTCACGTCATCTGAACAGCCGGCAGGACGGCCGCCCAACCGAATGCACGCGCGATATAACCAAGGTTCGACATAGCTGCCCGCCCACACCCCGCGTCCGGCACGATCGGCGGCGCGCTGCGCGACCGCGTACTGCCCCCTCGAATACTGAGGCCAATCGAGCGCGAGACCATTGCGCACCAGCCACTCTCCGAGATCGATGTCGCCGACGAAACACTTCGCGACGGTCCGCTCGTATTGGTCCTGGGAGACTGGCTTGCAGCTCGCCGGACGCTGCGCAATGAAGGCATCAAGATCGTTTGCGGCCTTTGCTCCACATCGATACAAATTGCTGTCGGCGCCTCGGCATAGTTGAGTGCTTTCTGGCGCGTCGACCCCCCAAAGACGAACGCGCATCCCAAGAATTTCGAGCGTGTCGCCGTCGATGACGCTGGCCTGCCCCGTCAATTCGGTCGGCAATGCGGCGTTGCTCAAGGCAAGGATCATCGATGCAGCGAACAATCCAACACTCGCGCTTGCTCTAATGCCGATCACGCTGCTCTCCCGGATACCAAGGCTCATCGACTTCAGCCGTCGTGATGTTCGTTTTGCTTACCCGCACCAGATGGCCGCGCTATGGACGGAATTCAAAGGTGACCGCGGCACGAAGTCAAAACCGATTCCCGGCCCTCACCTTGTCTACGGATTTCTGACATCTGCGCCGAATGCAATCGTTGAGTCGATCCACCCTAAGGCGATGCCTGTCATCCTGACCACGGAAGAAGAGCGCGATGCGTGGATGTGCGCACCTTGGGATGAAGCAAGGGAATTGCAGCGACTGCTACCCGAGGCAGGTCTGAAGATCATTGCACGCGGCGCGGAGAAGGAGGACAGAGCCGCAGCTTGAAGGGTCCCCTCAGAATGGAAAGGTGCAGTAGCGAGCACGACGCCAATGTCGAAGATGGCCCTATTGATCTTGACGAGTCACAGTCGGCGTTGGCGCTCCCTGCCATTCGAGACGCCAAATGCTACCTTGCCGAAGATTCTGGACAAGGTCGGGTCGAAAGCAAACAAGACAGGTGCCCCTGGCGTGCCGAATTGAGGGGTAGATAATTCCGTTGCTCGCGTGATCGATCCGCAACTGTCGGGCCAGGTTCTGGCCAGCCGGATAAGCAATTGCCGGGTCCTTGTGCAGGACGGGGTCGACCTCGACATCGACATCACGCAAATCGTGAAATGGGCCAAAAAAGTCGGCAATCAGTTCGGCGTAGTCGGTGATGTTTTCAAAGCGACCGACAGCTTCGAGTTCGCGTGTCAGGTGATAGGAGACCTCGCCAATCGCGGTGTCGCCATCGAAGGCGCAATACCAGGCACCGCGATCGTCATCATTGAAACGATTGCCGCCCGGGCGCGTATGCGTGAACGCAGCGTTGATGAACGTGAAGCCGGCCCGACCAAACACGAGTTCGCGTGGATCTAGCTGCGGAAGCCCCGTCTCCTGCGCGACCAGGCGACCATTTGTAGCACTCTCTAGCGCAGCTAGATCTTCAAGCGCGCCGTGATTGGCAGCAAGCGGAAGCAACACCGGGTCTTTGAGCCGACCGGTTGAGATCAGCCGCACCGTGTCGCGCTGTGTCAGGTTGAACGTTGGTGGCAAGGGCATTCATAAACCGCCGCGTAGCGCGTCGATATGCCGGCGCACTTCCAGCATCCTCGGAATGCCGCCTTCTATCATCGTATCGAGTGGACGTCGGCTGCCATAGAGCGGCCCCTTGTTGGGCAACCGCACCCATTCATCCGATAGGGGCTCGGAAAATAGCAACCGAAGGCCCTTGAAGATGCCGATAAGCGCACTGATCCTGGTCAGCGTGTCCTGCGATAGCGTGCCAGACCACTCACCTTTCTTCATTCGGAACCAGGTTCGTTCCGACACGTCACCGAGCAGTGCGCAGACCTCGGGCCCAGTTAGACGCCAGATTTCGGCAAGACGAACCATGCCGTCGACCGCAGACGGCGTCAGTCGTTCACGCGTGGAAGCATCCGAGAGGTTCGGCACTGACTGCCCCACCCCTGGGTCTATCACCGGTCTAACCGCTGCCTGATTCATTGAAGCGAGCCTCCGCCATTTGGCAGACAAAATACTGCCAATTGGCAGGAATTTCAAGTCATTTGAAATGGAGCTTCTAAGCTATTGTGAATAAATAGGAATTCGCAACCAAACTCGGACTCCATTTGCCTTATTCGACATTGAGCCGCCCCAGGCGGAAGGCGCAGCGTGTCCGAGATGATTTCTAGTCAATCAACTTGGTCAGGGCTTTCGGCGCTTCCAGGAAGGCAAATGGGTTCAAGAACTGGCGGCGCCAGAGGAAATTTCGATCTACCTTGCTCAGATTTGCCTCGTCACAGACGGCAGACCAGCGCTGCTTGATTGTTTTGACCTGTTTGGTCGCGAGCAGGGTTGCCTCGGCGTCGCTCATCAGAAATAGCGGCGCCGCTTTCAGGCACAGAGCGATTTGGCTTGTACGCTCCTGGCCCATGATCAACATGGCTTGCGTTGCCTCCCCACCCGTCCGATTTTGCGGACAGATATCATAGGCAGGGGTCAAGGACAGTTCGTTGCCGTTCCAGAAAGCGGCGTGATTGCGGGCATGGTCATCGGTATTTCCACAGAGAATGTTGAACAGCATTCGTGCAAAGAGTTCTTTAAGCGTTTCCCTTGGCGCCTGAAACCGAT
Source organism: Bradyrhizobium sp. AZCC 1610 (assembly GCF_036924515.1). Classification (NCBI taxonomy): domain Bacteria; kingdom Pseudomonadati; phylum Pseudomonadota; class Alphaproteobacteria; order Hyphomicrobiales; family Nitrobacteraceae; genus Bradyrhizobium; species Bradyrhizobium sp. AZCC 1610. The sequence continues at coordinate 4,616,485 of NZ_JAZHRR010000001.1, forward strand.
GACGAATGATGGTCGCGAGTTGCTCATAGCTGGCATAGCGGGCCATTAGTTCGTCGAGCTCAAGGAGCGTGAGGGCAGAAACCATGGCTTTCCGGCTCCAGCCTCCTTCCACTTTCACGCGATCAAAGCGTTCGATAAGGAGAACGTCCTTTCCCGCTGCGCGCTTAAGGTGCGCCGGGACAACGGTCAGGCCAACTTCGGAGGCCAGACGCATGGCGACGTACTCGGCTTTGACGACGCCGTAGAGGTCGTTTTGCGATGAGAACTTCGCAACAAATTTCTTGTTGTCCGATGTGATCGTCGCCTTGGGGCGAGCCCCCCCGATCGAGCTTCCATGGAGAAGAGCCCGATCGAGCTCGGCCGTGAGCGGAACTCCCTTCTCCACCAGCGCTGCGGCGTTCAGGAGTTCGTGGAGAGGGACCTCGGCTCCTTCTCGTGCCACGTAATTCGCGGAGGATGCCTGAAAATCCAATGCGCCGATGCGGTCTGAGCCGGATTCCAACAGATAGGTGAACTCGTCGATGCTACCCGGATCGACGTTCTTGCTTTGCACACCGAATTTTCGATTGATGATGATGCGGCGGCCCCATGCGTCGGGAGCCGCATCGCGAATACAGTTCGGCATGCTCAACCCCGCCGTGAGCGGCAAGATTCCGCTCCGCAGCGGCAATTCCGGTTCGTAGAGGGGAATGGCATCCTTGCGCGCGAGGTAACTTCGCCCGTAGTTGAATACGAGTTGCTTGCCACTTGCCGATAGAAGGCCGGCGACGACGGGTTCTGTTTGATCCGGAAGCCAGACCCAGACAAAGGCCTGAGTGTAGTTGGCGTCAGAAGTCATCGTCGGCCTCGACACGTGGATTTCGAACCGATTTCGGCAGCAGCGTCATTATTTCGCGACTAGCCTCGACCGCCTTTGAAAGTGCTGCTTCATCGGTATCGAATAGTCGCACGCCGACTATTGTTGCGACTTCGAAGACCGCCCCGATCGCGCATCCGGGATCACCCGTTTCGATGCGCCGCAGGAGACCACGCGAGATCCCTGCCCGGTCGGTCACATCAACGGCCTTGAGCTTGCGTTCGATACGCGCCTTGCGAATGAGCTGACCAAGGAGGGCCACCCCGTCAGCGGCATAGGGAGAAAGAGGGCGTTGGGCTTTCGACATTTTGCGGTCCATAAACGGCGCATATTTGGCTCTGTGCTCTTTTTATAGCACAAAACGCAAAATTGTCCAAGTTATTGCTTCATAAATGGACCATTTTACCTTAAATGGACTATTTATGGGTCGCGTGTCAGCTTGATTGGAGAAATCGCGCCGAAGCGAAGCGCAGGCCGGAGAAAGAGGCAGCCGCAGGAGCGTCAGCATAGCGCCGACGCGGGAACCGCGGCGGGACGCGGGACCGACTGCAGTCGCGAGACCGGTTAACAAGGCACCCGCAGAGGGGCAGTGATAGCGACGCCGGCATGAAATGACGGCGGGCCCCGAAGGCGAGTGCCTCCGGCGAGCGACTCATGATGGGGCGAGGGATCGAAGCGGGATGCCGTGCCCCGTCGAGGCGTGGAGAAGAAGGGGACGTTCGGAGGAATGCAGCTCTGGTCCCTTCTCGGAATGATCTATTTGCCCGGCCACGATGGTTTGCGCTTTTCGCCGAAGGCCTTGAGGCCCTCCTTGGCGTCTTCCGTCATCGCCAGCAACGCGATCTGGCTTTCGGTATAGGCGATGCTCTCGTCGAACGACATCGAAGCGATCGCCCGCATCGCATATTTGCCGCGCCGGATCGCGGTTGGCGACTTGTCGACGATGCGGCTGACCAGCCAGTCGACTTTGGCGTCAAGCTCGGCCAGCGGCACCACGTAGTTCAGAAGTCCGGCAGCCTGCGCCGTGTGCGCATCGAACGGCTCGCCGGTCAGCGACCATTCGCTGACCAGCCGCTTTGGCGCGATCGACTGCAACAGGCTCAACACCTGCATCGGGAATACGCCAACCTTCACCTCGGGCAGTCCAAAGATCACGTGATCGGCGGCGACAGCCATGTCGGTCATGCACAACAGACCCATGCCGCCGGCCATGCAGACGCCGCCCACACGTGCGATCGCGGGCTTGGTGGCGTTCTGCGACAGCCGAAGCAGATCGGCGTAGTCGACGTTCGGCCTGGAATAATCCATCGCGAAGGCAGCGCCGCTGTGCTGCAGGTCGGCGCCGGCGCAAAACGCCTTGCCCCCTGCGCCAGTCAGCACGATGACGCGGACATCCTTGTCGTCATGCGCTTCACGATATCCGCGGGCGATGCCGGCAACCACATCGGCATTGATGGCGTTGCGCTTGTCCGGCCGGTTGATGGTAATCCAGAACGCCTGTCCGCGCTTCTCGCGTATCACGCTGCTCGTATCAGTCATTGTCCCGCTCGCCTGTTTGCCATGAAATGGCAATCATTTGCGGCAGTATGGCGGTGGACTGCAAGCGGGAATTATGCTGCGGGCGCAGCCTTCCTGACCCAGACCTTGTTGTCATGGAACGCCGCGCCGCCGACCGGAGCAACCGCTTCGGCCCCGGTCAGCATGTTGATGCCGCGGCCGCCGATATGGGCCTTGTTCGGATGGATGGACTCGGCGATCAGCACGCCGCGGCGCAGGCCGTCGAACAATTTCACGGTCAGCGTGGTTTCGCCTCGCATGTTTCCAAGCGTCACGGCGTCGCCATCGGCGATCGAAAGGCTTGCAGCGTCTTCCGGGTGCATCATCACCGAAGGCATACCCTCGCGGGCCTGCGACCCCGGCGTCTCGTTGAAACTGGTGTTGAGATAGCTGCGCGACGGCGAAGTCGCTAAGCGGAACGGATGCTTCTCATCCGCTTCCTCGATGATGGTCCAGTGATCAGGTAGCGAGGGCATCTCTGCCCAAGGGCCCAGGCCCGGATTGCCCCACGGCGGGTTCGCCCAGTCGGCCTTGAAGTGGAATTGCCTGTCCGCGTGCGCGAAGCCGTCGAGATAATGCGAGGTGCGAAAATCCGGCTGGATGTCGCGCCATAAATCGGCCTCCAGCGTTTCGATATCGCCGTGGCCGCTCTTCTTCAACGTCGCGTCGATCAGCTCACGCGGCGTCATCTCAAACCCGGGATGCACGGCGTTGAGACGGCGGCCGAGGCCTTGCAGCACCTCGTGATTGGAACGGCACTCGCCGGGCGGATCAATCAGCTTCGCGCCCACCGAAATATGCTGGTGGCCGCCGCCATAATAGAGATCGTCATGCTCCATGAACATGGTGGCCGGAAGCACGATGTCGGCCATGGCGGCTGTCTCGGTCATGAACTGCTCATGCACCGCGACGAACAGATCGTCGCGCGCAAAGCCCTGACGTACCAGCGCCTGTTCGGGTGCTACCGTCACCGGGTTAGTGTTCTGGATCAGCATCGCCTTGACGGGACCGCCGCCCTTCAGGGCGTCGGCATCGCCAGTCAGGATGCGGCCGATTTTGGACTGGTCGAGCCAGCGCGTCGTGCGATCGATCGCATCGTGACCCTCGATGATGGATTCGTCGAAGTTCCAGATCCCGGCATTGTTGAAGAACGCGCCGCCGCCTTCGTACTGCCAGGCGCCCGTCACCGCCGGGATGCATAGCGCGGCATGCATCTGCGCCGCGCCGTTGCGGCTGCGGGTGAAGCCGTAGCCGAGGCGGAAGAACGTACGCTTGGTCTGGCCGACGAGGCGGGCGAAAGCTTCGATTTCCTCCACCGGCACGCCGGAGATCCTTGAGGCCCATTCCGGCGTGCGCATCGCCAGGTGCGCTTCCAGTTCGTCAGGGCAATCGGTGTAGCGATCCATATAGGCACGGTCTGCGTAACCTTCGCGAAACAGCGCGTGCATGACGCCGCAGGCGAAAGCGCCATCGGTCCCCGGCCGCAGGATGATCTTGATATCGGCCTGCTTCATGGTGTCGTTGTTGTAGATGTCGATGGCCGCTATTTTCGCGCCCCGCTCCTTGCGGGCGCGCGAGGCGTGCGTCATCACGTTGACTTGGGTATTCACCGGATTGGTGCCCCAGATCACGACGAGATCGGAGACACCCATCTCGCGCGGATCGACGCCGGCGATCTTGCCGGTGCCGATGGCAAAGCCGACACGCGCAATGTTGGCGCAAATGGTCGAATAGAAGCGCGAATACTTCTTCACATGCGAAAGGCGATTGATGCCGTCGCGCATGACCAGTCCCATGGTGCCGGCGTAGTAGTAGGGCCAGACGGATTCGGCGCCGAATTCGCGCTCGGCCTGATCGAAGCGCGCGGCGATTTCATCGAGCGCCTCATCCCAGGAAATCCGCGCGAACTGGCCCGAACCCTTTGGGCCGGTGCGGCGCATTGGATGGAGCAGCCGATCAGGGTGATGAATGCGCTCGGCGTAGCGCGCGACCTTCGCGCAGACGACACCGGCGGTATAGGTTTGCAGCTTGGAGCCGCGGACCCGGCCAATCGAATGACCGTCGATCACCTCGATGTCGAGCGCGCAGGCCGACGGACAATCGTGCGGACAGGTGGAGTGGCGGATATCGACCTTGGCGTGCTGGTTCATGCGTTTCTAGGTAACATCAAACGCCGCGGTCGCCGAGAGGGTTTGTCCGGCAGTGCACCTGCAAAAACGGCCTTTAGCCATGCATCAGGCGCCCAAATAGGCGCCGCCATTGGTGTGGATGGCCTGCCCGTTGATGTAGCGCGCGCCGGGCCCGCACAGAAAACGCACGGTTGCAGCGACGTCTTCCGGCAGGCCACGATTGCCGGCGATGGTCTGATGGATCAAATGGTGCGCCGGCTCCGGTTTGTCCTTGGGCCGTGGCGTGCCGATAAGGCCGGGAACCACGCAGTTCACGGTGATGCCGTCATCGGCAAGATCGTGGGCCAGCGCCCGGGTGAAGCCGATGATACCGGCCTTCGCTGTCACCACATGCGCGCGATTCTTCGCACCCGTATGCGCGCTGAGGCCACCGATGTTGACGATGGTCCCGGCACCGGACTTTCGCAAAGCCGGCAAGCAGGCCTTCACGCAGTGGAACGTTCCATCAAGAGTCACATCGAGGATTTCGCGCCACGCCGCGTAGTTCATCTCGGCAAAGGGCTTTTCGCGCCGCAGCGCCGCATTGTTGACGAGGATATCAATGCGGCCGAATTGCTTCACTGCAGCATCTGCCATGGCCTGCACCGCGCCGGCGTCGGCGACGTCGCCGATATGAACCAGCGCCTTGCCGCCGGCGGCCTCGATCTCGCGGGCGACGGCGTCCGCCTCGGCGCGGTTGCTGCGCGCATTCACCACCACGGGCGCGCCGCCTTCCGCCAGGGTCAGGGCGATCGCGCGGCCGATATTGCGGCCAGCGCCGGTGACGACAGCAACCTTGCCTACGAGTTCCTGGGTCATGAGCCGCTACCCGCGCAATGAGGAGAGATCGATGCGGCCACTATACAGCCCCGCCATCACTTTCAACGCCGCATCGCTTTGTGCAGCGCTCCAGCCGCCATGCTTGGCGTTGAGCCAAAATTTTTCGATCACGTCCTGCCGCGTCAGCGGCTCCTGCGCGCCGCCCCGCAGATATGGCTGCCGCTCTTCCACCACGCTGCCATCCCGGAGCGTGGCTCGGATATGGCCGGTGTAATTGTTAGGATAGGGGTTGTCCGGATCGATCACGAACGTCACTTTGGCGGCGAGCGCCAGCACGCGCTCATCGCGGATCGCGCTTTCCGTGAACGCCCCGAGCCCGACGCCGCCATGCACGAATCCAGTCGCCAAAAGATAAGGCACCGCGAACTTGGCGGCATAGCCGTTGCGCGGACGGTGCTTGTCGGCGAGCGGCTCCCATAGCCGGTGCACCGTTCCCTCCGCCACCTCGCAGAGGATCTCGGCGACGTCCTCGGGTTTGATGCCGCGCGCGGCCAGCCGGCGTGCGCAATCGATATAGGGCTGCGCCATGGTCCCGCATGGATATGGCTTGAAGGCCAGCGTGTTCGTCACCCAGCGCGTGCCGAATTCGCCGGTCAGCGCATCGTAATCGCCCTCCGTGGTGTGCGCGAAGCCGTGGAACAACCCGTGCACGCCCTCGAACACCGTGCGTGGCCCGACGAACCCTGCCCGCGCCAATAGCGCCGCGCGAATCCCCGATTGCGCCGCCCATCCGGCATGCAGCCGTTTGGTCCAGGCGCCTTCCGCGAGATATTCGATGATGCCGCCGGCCATGCTGCCGGCGACGCCGAGCGCATCGACGATCTGCCTGGCGTTGAGGCCGAGCGCTGCGCCGACACCGGCGGCCGCGCCCATCGCGCCAAAGACCGCTGTCGGATGGAAACCGGTCTTGTGAACGGCCTTCGGCACCACGAGACTCAACCGGCACAGCACTTCGGTGCCGACGGCGATCCCGAACAGCGCCATGCGGCCATCTGGACTGTGCCGCTCGCAGGCCGCGAGCACCGCCGGCACGATCACGGCGCCTGCATGGACCGGGCCGCCCTCAAAAGTATCATCGAAATCCTCGCCATGCGCGGCGGTGCCGTTGACGAAGGCGGCGCCTGCCGCATTCAGTGTGCGCTGGTGCCCGATCGCCGTGCACGGGCCGTCATCGTCGCAACCTGCCAAAGCGCTTGCGATGTAGTCCTCGTTGCGTGCAGTGACGCACAGGCCGACCACATCGATCAACAGGTCTTCGCATTTGCGCGCGGTTGCAGCCGGCAATGCGCCGGGCTTCAGTGCGATGACCTTTTCGGCCAGCGTTTCGGCGACCGAAATCCTGGGCAGTCCCGAGGCCATATCGGTCAAATGCGGAAGATTTTTGTGTAGCGCGCTTTGATCGACTCGCTCTCCTTCTCGACCGCCGCGGCGTCGTCCTTCATGGTCTTGATGTCCTTGAGCGACTTGCGCCCCGCCTTCTCGACGGTTTGCGAATGCACCGAGCGGAGGCCGCCGACATCGATGATCAGTTGCTGGGCCTCGCGGCTGAGACTGAACGACTGGAATAGCCTTGCCGCATTCGGATTAGGTGCATCCTTGAATACACCGTTCGGTCCGATGATCAGCGGCGATCCTTCCGCGGCATAAACCGGCTCGACCGGACGCCCCGCCTCCTTCATCTGGAAGATGTTGTATTCGTTGCCGTCAGCCATCACCGCGCGCTCGCCAAGATCGAGCTTCTTCGGCGGATCGGCCGATGACTGCACCTGCATGATGTTCTGCCTGGCGAGCTGTTCGAAGAAGCTCCAGCCCAGATCACGCTGCATCTGGTAGGTCGCGGTCATGATGGTGCCGCTGTAGCCCGGATGCGCCTTGACGATCTTGCCCTTCCATTTGGGGTCGAGCAAATCGGCAAAACTCTTCGGCGCGTCCTCCGCTTTCACCAAATTGGTGTTGTAGGCAATGATGCTGAGCCAGACGCGGAAGCTCGCAAACTGGCCATCGGGGTCCTTGTGCTCGGCCGGATAGAATTTTGCGACCTCCTCCGGCACATAAGGCGCCAGAATACCGTCGCGCTTCCAGACGATGAAATGCGCGGCATCGGACGAGTTCACCACGTCGACGGCATGGATGTTGCTGGAATATTCCTGGCCGATGCGCTGGAAGAGGCGCTCCGCGCCGGTGCGTTCGACACGCACCGCTATCCCCGGATATTTCGCCTCGAACGCCTTGGCCAGCTTCTCCGCGACCGGCAAATCGGTCGAGGTGTAATAGATGACCTTGCCTTCCTTCTTCGCCGCCTCGATCAATGCCGGAGTAACGGTTTCCGGTGGCGGCGCAGCCGCCATGACGCGCGTGGGAAATGCTGCGCCTGCGAGAACAGCGCCTGCGCCGGCCAGCACATGGCGGCGTGAAATCCCTGGGTGTTTCATGTTTTCGTTCCCCGCGCTGTTGGCGAAGTTAGGTACCCCTGAGCCCCCGCATTATTCCTATGGATTGCCCGCTGTCCATCGCCGGCAACGCCTGGCCATGGCAGCCAGGCCTAAATGTTACTGCGCAGGACAGGCCGCTCCGGTCTTCACCCACGCCTCGACCAGGGCGCCGGCCTGCTTCTGCGTGCCGGGCACGGGGCTGCGCGTCCCGCCCGGAGCCCAGGCCCAACCGACCAGCGTATCTTCACCGATGTGATGGATGAGTTCCTCGAGTTTGCGTCCACCGTTGCGTGCGGGATCCTTGAGCTGTGCGCAGATTTCGGCAACCGTCTTGCCCTCCCACGCCATTTCGCGCGGTGCGAGGTGCCATTCCGGATGGCCCGGCATGCGGCCGGGTTCGAAGTTCGCATGCTTGTGGCAAATCGAGCAGCGCATCGTCGGAAGGCCATTGCCGTCCGCGCCGCGCGTCACCGGCGGCTGGTGCAGCCGGCCCTCGTCGCCCTGCCGCGGCCTGTCGCTCGCTGGATGGCAATTGGTGCAGCGCGGATGGGTCAGCACCTTGCCAAGCTCGGTGAACATGGCCGCCGATCGTGCGTCCGTATCCGATATCGACGCAAAGCTTTCCGGGCTTGCAAGCGATTGCGGCGCGGTCTCGGAAACGGCGTAGCCGGTGAGCACACTCGTCGCGACTGTCACGACGGCGACCACAAGCTGAACCCGCAATTCCGATTTCATGTCGATTGGCCCTGGCGTCCGCTCACTGGCTGGCCGCGAGATAGCGTTTGGAATCCGCCAGGATCACATCCCGCACGGCCTCGTGGTATTTGATGTAGCCGGTGCAGCGGCAGATATGGCCATCGAGCGCATCAGCGATAGTGCTTTCGAGATCAGCGCGCTTCACGGGCGCCTTGGCCAGACGCTCCAGTAGCACCTGACCCTCGTTGAGGAAGCCCGCGGTGCAATAGCCGCACTGGAAGGCGAAGTGCCGGATGAAAGCCTTTTGCAGCGCGGTTAGTTCGTCGCCCTTCGCATGTCCTTCGACGGTGCGAATAGTCTTGCCGTCGAAGCTTGCCGCCGAGACGATACAGGTCGGGCTCGTATGACTTGTGCCACCGGGATCATCGACGATAACCGCGCAACTCAGGCACTGTGCGGCACCGCAGCCGAACTTGGTGCCGGTCATGCCGAGATACTCGCGCAGGAAATCGTTCATCGAGAGTTCGTCGCGCACCTCAACCGGTCCGTACGCCCGGCCGTTGATCGTGAGGCTCAATCTGGTCACGCCAAAACTCCCTTGAGCAGGCTTGCCGTCACCGGCAGCGACTGAAACCGGCGGCCGGTTGCGTCGAAAATCGCATTCAGGATGGCGGGCACCACCGGAACCATGACGACTTCCGCCATGCCCTTTGGTGGCTCGTCCGGCGTCAGCGGCGGCAGCATTTCGATTTCGAGGTCGTGCAGCGGCAGATCCGATCCGCGCGCGACGAGGTATTGCCCGAGATTCCACTGCCCGTTGCCCGGGCCCCCCTCATAAGGCGGTAGCGTCTCGAGCAAGGCATAGCCGACACCCATCGCAAAGCCACCCTGCGCCTGGCCCAGCACCACCTCGGGCACCAGCGCCTTGCCGCATTCGAACACGCTGTAGGCCTTGGCGATACGCAGAGCGCCGGTGGCGCGCTCGATCTCGATGCGGACCAGCGTGCCGCACATCGACGTATAGGTCGTGCCGATCCGGTTGTTGTCGGTCGGCGGAAATTTGACGCTGACGCGGTTGATGCGCTCGAACTTGCCGTTGCCCCTGCGCAAGGCCAGCGCGTCGATCTCGGCGCGATACTGTTCGCCAAAAAGGGGAAAACGCGCGCGCGACCATGCCCAGCGGGAAAAACTGTGGGCCACGGCGCCGGTTACGAGATTGCGCGCATGCGCTCTTGCGGCGAGGGCCGGCAGCGGCAGTGGCGCAAGACCGGATACGATGAGCTGGCCGTCCTTCCACTGCGCTTTCGCAAAATCCTTTGCGCGCGGATCGTTCGGCGCGATGCGCCATAGTTCCAGCGCCGCCGGCCACAGCCCAAAACGGAAGATGACGCGCGCGGCTTCGGCAGCCGAGTGCGTGCCGACATGCGCGCCAATCGAGGCGCTGGTCGCCGAGCTGATGGCGGGCACCCAGCGCGGATTTTTCTCCGCGGCGTCCTGCGTCTTCTGGTCCATCGTGTAGGAATCGCCCGACGTGACCAATCCGAGCGCGTCATAGGTATCGACCCGCGCCACCGAGACTTCGTCGGCGACCGCGCCGAGGTGGAGCGCGACCCGGTTCGCGAGTGCGGTACCGATGCCGTTGCCCATCTCGGTATGATCGCAATAGATCGTGATCTTGCCGTCGGCAGATAGTTCGACACGCCCCAGCGAACAATCGGCGCCGGTGCCATAGTCCTTGGTGACGCAGGCAACGCCGGTGCCGACGAGCACTCCTTGCGGCGCAGCCGATTTCTGCTGCGCACGCTGCTGCCAGATCGGATGCTTCTCGAGCTTGTCGAGAATTTCCGACGTGCGGACCGAAACGCTGTAGGGATTGCCGGTCATGGTCCGGCCCTTTGGCGCGAGCGCATTGCGCCGCCGGAACTCGATCGGGTCGAGCGGCAAAGCGGTTGCGACTTCATCAACCAGCACTTCGAGCGCGGTCATCGTCTGCAGCGTGCCGTAACCGCGCATCGATCCCGCGGTCACGCCGCGCGAATGCAGCGCGACCGTAGTCACATCGACCTTTGGAACGTCATAGATGCCAATTGCTGCGGTCGCACCGACGGTGGCTACGTTAGGTGAAAAATTCGCCAGCCCACCACCGTCAAGGACATGGTCCGCGGCAAAGGCCTGGATCTTGCCGGTTGAGCGATCGACGCCAATGCGTGAACGCATCTTGAAGGCATGACGCTTGATGCCGCCCTGAAATTGCTGATAGCGATCATGCGCCAGCCGGACCGGATGACCGGGAACGAACATCGCCGCCAGCGCCACATACAGCACAAACGGCGTGTGATCGCGTCCGCCGAAGCCGCCGCCCATATGGGTGAACTGGGTATTGATCCGCGCCGGCTTGAAGGGAGCGCGGGCTTCGCCGAGCAGATGTGCGATCGAGTCTGCCGCCTCGTAGGGCGACTGCACGCCCAGCACCAGCTCGAGGCTGCCGTCCTTCCTGTCGTACCAGGCGAGACCGGATTCCGGTTCGAGAAACATCGGATCGACCGATTGCGTCTCGAACTCGCGATCGAGCACCAAAAGATTCGGATTTTTGGCCGCGAGTTCAGCGCGGATCTGTTCGCCATGGATCGCGGCCTTGGCATAGGAAGCCTCGGTGTCCTTTGCGGCCGGCGACCATATCGGCAGCGGCGAGTTCTGGGAGCGTCCGGGGCTGACCCAACCGGCCTGGATCGGCGAATAGACGTCGGGCGCGTCCGGCGTCGCACCGGCGACGCGTGTGAACCGAAACGCGCCATAGGCCGGCATCGTAACGGGGCCGGTCTCCTCGCCGAACCTCACAAATGTTCCATCGCGCAATGCGAGGCGCGCCTGATCGAAGGCGTCGAACGTCTCGAAGACCAACAGTGCGACTGGCTGCCCCAAATAGAGCGGTGTCTTGCCGAGCGGGCAGAACAGATCGCCGGTGTAGAATCCCGGAACGCGCGTGCCGATCCTGTCGAGATCGGCTGATGTCACCACCGCCGATGGCTTGAGGGCGCCGCTGAGCCGCGCGAGATCCATCCCAATGTAGACGTGTGTGGCATCAGGCGCGCGGATCAGCATCGCGCGCGAGGTATTTTTTGGCCAGCCCGGAAGGTCTGCCGCGCGGAAATCGGATACGTAAAGCTTCGCGCCGGTCACCTTGGCCACGCCATCGACCCGGCCCGCGCCATCGGCCGCCGGGTTCCAGTTCGCCCGCCCCGGAAGGGACGCGCGCGGCGGCAAGCCGGCGGCTTCCGCCGACCCCAAACGCGACAGGCTGAGCGCGATGCCGCCCGCCGACACCCAATTCAGAAACTCGCGCCGCGAAGGCCGCATGCTCTCACCTTTGCCGGAATTACTTAAGATCCGTGATGGTCGCTGGCCCCGGCCCCGACGTGACCAGTGTCGGCCATTGCTTCGAACCAAAGGGAACGACGGGCGGCAGGAACGGTTTCATGCCGCGCTTGCCGGTCTCGGCGATGATCGCCGCGCGAGCGTCGCCGCCCATCAACTCATAATCCATCAGATGGTAATTGCCGAAGAACAGTGCACCTACCGAGCGATCCGCGATGATGCGGGTCAGCGATTCCAGCATGTCGGCCGGCGTGGTCGTGAAGGAAATCGTCTCGATCAACAGCAAGCGGTTGTTGATGGCGTCGGCGCCGAAGAACTGCGCTAGCACGCTGAACAGCACGTTGTTCTGGCGCGCGACGTAGATCGTGTTGCTCGCCGCGTATGTCTTGTCCCAGTCGGCGCCGAGCTGCGCCTTCCACTCGGCCAGCACCGTCATCCAGTGCGCGACCTGCGTCTGGGCCGCCCAGGCCACGTTCTTTGCCAGATATGGCGCCTGTTTCTTGCCGAAAGCTTCGAGCGCGGCGAAAGGAATGACGCCTTTGGCAACGCATTCGTCCATGAAGGCGATGTTGTTCTGCAGGATGGTGCGGTTGTTGTCGCGCCAGCCCGGCTCCATCGGTGTCGCATCGAGGCCGTCGAGCGCCGACTGCATGCGGCTGCGATAGGCCAGCATCGAGCCGCGCCAGGACTTGTTATCGGGGCTATCGATGTAGGGACCGACGACCTGGGCCAGCGCCATCGTGCTGTGGCCGACCGACTTGAGCAATTGATACACGATCGGCACCTGCGGCGCGTCGATCGGCGCCATACCCGGCCGATAGAGGATCATCCGGCCGCCGGCGCCTGAAAACAGGCCGAGGATCACCGGGTGCTTGCTCAGGATGTTCTTCTGGAAAATCTTTGCTGCATCGCCATAGAGCTCGAACATGCCGGTGTTGAGGGCCAGCATATCCTTGGTTGCTATGTCAGAAGATGTTGCGGCGGTCTTGCCGGCAATCGGCGCCATATAGGCCGGCAGGGTCTGGGCACCGGCGATGCTACCGCCCGAGAGCAGGATCGCAACGACAGCAAGGCAGGGGGAGATCTTCATGTCACGCTCCTTGTGGCGCCGTGGCTTTGTATGAGCCCCGGCGCAGACGAATATCTGATTCTTGGGACTAGCGGTCGGTGCGCGGATAGCTAGACTTGGCACGAGGCCGGTAAACGGGCCCTTGCAGAAAAAGACCAAGTTGGGGAGGTCGATATGATGCGCTTGAGAACGGCGCTCGCGCTGGCAGCAATTGTTGCGGCGCCATCTCTTCTGGCTGCGCCCGGCCTGGCGCAGGACTATCCGTCACGACCGGTGAAGGTGATTGTTCCCTTCGGCGCCGGCGGTCCTGCCGACGTCACCGCCCGCCAGATTGGCAACATTCTGCAGGAAAGTTTCGGCCAGGCCTTCGTGATCGAAAACCGCACCGGCGCCGGCGGCGTCATCGGCACGCAGGAAGCCGTCAAGTCGCCGCCGGATGGTTACACGCTGCTGATGATGTCGAACACCCAGACCGCGAATGAATCCCTGGTTCCACAGCGCAAATACGAGTTGATGCGCGATCTCGCGCCGATCGCGCCGGTCAATTACTCCGACCTCGTCATCGTGGTTCATCCCTCGGTGCAGGCGAAAACGCTGCAGGAATTCATCGCGCTGGCCAAATCGCAGCCCGGGAAACTGAACTACGCCTCGTCAGGTCAGGGCACGCCGTACCACATGGCGGGCGAGCTGTTCAAAGCCATGGCCGGCATCGATCTCGTGCACGTGCCCTATCGCAATAGCGGCGAAGCGCGCAGCGGCGTGATTGGAGGCCAGGTGCAGATGATGATCGACGCGGTTCCGGCAATGGCACCCAACGTCGCCGAAAATCAGGTGCGCGCACTGGCCACGACAGGCAAGGCGCGGTCGACCGTCCTGCCCAATGCACCGACGGTGATCGAGGCCGGTATTCCCGGCTATGAGGCCACGATCTGGCTCGGCTTGATGGCGCCCGCGGGCACGCCAAAGCTGATCATCGACAAAATCAATGCGGCCGTGAACGCAGTTGTGAAACGGCCCGACGTGGTCAAGCTCTGGACCCAGCAAGGCGCCGTTCCGATGTCGATGACGCCGGATGAATTCGACAAATTCCTGCGCGGCGATATTGTGAAATGGGCGGAAGTGGTCAAGAAATTCGACAAGCCGCCGCAATAAGAAGCCGAAGGTTCACCCTCGATGCCGAACGTTCGATTTCGCCTCAACGGCGCCGAGATGGAAATAGACGCCGATCCCGACCGGGCATTGCTGGATATCTTGCGCGGGCAAATCGGCATGACCGGACCGCATTTTGGCTGCGGCGCCGGCGAGTGTGGCGCCTGCAATGTCATCATTGGCGATCGTGCGGTATCCGCCTGCGATACGCCGCTGTGGTCCGTGGCCGACAAGGATGTAACCACCATAGAAGGGCTGGGAACGATCGAGCAGCCACATCCGCTGCAGCGCGCCTTCATCGCCGAGCAGGCGCTGCAATGCGGCTATTGCGTCTCCGGCATCCTGATGAGCGCGGCGGCACTGTTGAAGCGAAATCCGTCACCGACGAGCCGGGAGGTGAAGGAAGCGCTCGACCGCAATCTCTGCCGCTGCGGTTCGCATAATCGCATGGTGCGGGCGGTGCTGCGCGCGGCGGAAGAAATGGCGGCAGGATGAACCAGCCGGCGCCCGCTCCCTCCCCGCCCGCATTGCCGGTAAGCCTTGCAGCGAACCCGAGGCTGTCGTTGTGGGTGAAGTTCTCAAGCACCGGACAGGTAGCGATCTCGCCGGGCAAGGTGGAGATCGGGCAAGGCATTGTCACGGCATTGGCACAGATCGCCGCCGACGAGCTCGATATCGATCTGTCGCGCGTGCAGATGGTCCGCGCGTCGACGGCAAGTAGCCCCAACGAAGGCGTCACATCGGGCAGTCTCTCCATCCAGCAGTCGGGCCGAGCGTTGCGCCATGCCTGTGCCGAGGTCCGCCGGATCTTTCTTCAGCAGGCGGCGGAACGGCTGGGGGTCGATATCGATGCGCTCGACATCGAGGACGGCACCATTTCAGGACCGGGCAATGTCAGAACCAGCTATTGGGAACTTGCCGAGGAAGTCTCGCTCGATCGCGATGCCACGCCCGGAGCAACGCCAAAGATCGCATCGCGCCGGGCGTTGGCTGGGAATTCAATTCAGCGGATCGACATTCCGGACAAGGTTTTGGGCCGGCCGCGATTCATCCACGATCATGCATTGGCGGGAATGCTGCATGGCCGCGTGCTACGGCCGGAGAACACGCGCGCGAAACTTACCGAATTGAAGGAAGATGGCGCTCGCACGGTGGCCGGTCTTGTTGCAGTCGTGCGCGACGGCAGTTTTGCCGGCGTCGTCAGCGAGACCGAACATGGCGCGGAGGCGGCTCTCGACGCCTTGTGCAAAGGCGCGTCCTGGTCCGACGGCGAGCCCCTGCCCGACGAAAACGATCTGGCCTCATTCCTGAAAGCTCAGCCATCGGAATCGACGACAATCAGCAAGAAAACGGCTGCGTCGCCCGGCACGGCAGCGCGGACTGTCAGGCGGCAATATACCCGCCCTTACATTGCGCACGCGTCGATCGCCCCATCCTGCGCAATGGCGCAGTGGAGCAGCGACCGCGTTCGTGTCTGGACCCACAGCCAGGGCGTCTATCTCCTGCGCGCCGATCTGGCGCTGGTTCTCAAGCTGCCCGTCGAAAACATCACGGTCGAGCATATGGAGGGCGCCGGTTGCTACGGCCACAATGCCGCCGACGATGTCGCACTCGATGCCGTGCTGCTCGCCAGAAGCGCCGGCGGCCGACCGGTGCGCGTACAGTGGTCGCGCCACGGCGAAATGTCGGACGCACCTTTTGGCGCCGCGATGGCGATCGAGATCGAGGCCGATCTTGACGCGCAGGGTGAAATCATCGACTGGCGGCACTCGATCTGGGGCAACGGTCACGTGGCGCGGCCGGGACGCGCGGCGCTTCCCGCGCTGTTGGCGGGATTCGAACTGGCGGACCCGTTTCCGCGCATGGTCTCGACCAATCCGCCGCAGGCAAACGGCGGTGGCAGCGATCGCAACTCGGTCCCGCTCTATGATTTTCCATCCTGGCGTATCGAGAGCTATCGTCTGGCGACCATGCCGATCCGCACCTCGGCGCTGCGAACGCTCGGCGCGCAGGGCAACGTGTTTGCGATTGAATCCATCCTCGATGAAATCGCCGCCGAGCGCGGCGAGGATCCGGTCGCGTTCAGGCTGCGTTACTTGCGGGATGAGTGGGCCAAGGATGTCATCCGCGCCGTTGCCGCTCGCGCCAAATGGAAGCCCGAGAAGCAACCGGGCATCGGTCACGGCGTGGCCTTTGCCCGCTACAAGAACACCGGCGCCTATTGCGCCGCGATCGCCGAGATCGAGGGCGCCGAGGAGATCTGTGTCAGGAAATTGACACTGGCCGTCGATGTCGGCGAAGCGATCAATCCCGACGGCGTCATCAACCAGATCGAGGGCGGCGCCATTCAAGCCACGAGCTGGGTGCTGAAGGAACGCGTCCGCTTCGACCGCCAACGCATCACCAGCACGAGCTGGACGGAATATCCGATCCTGCGCTTCAGCGAAGTGCCCGATGTCGAGGTTGAGGTAATCCAGCGGCCTGATATCGACCCGGTCGGCGCCGGCGAGGCTGCCCATGGACCGGTTACATCAGCCATCGCCAACGCGGTGTTCGACGCGCTCGGCGTGCGGGTGCGTGATCTGCCGATTACGCGTGACAGAATCATTGCCGCGATGGAATTGACCTCGTGAGCACCCTGAACATCCTGAGTGGCGGTGCGGCACAGGGCCTGGTCGGAAGCCTGACGTCGGCCTTCAAGGGCCTGACCGGATTCGATATTGCCGGCGAATTTGGCGCGGTCGGCGCCATGGCCGACAAATTGCGCAAGGGCACGCCGGCAGACGTCGTCATCCTGACCGCGGCCCTCGTCGCCAAACTGGCTGAGGAGAAGCTGGTGGTTGCCGGTTCGATGGCTGATGTCGGCCTGGTCGAGACCGCCCTCGCCTTTCGCACCGGCGATCCCCAGACCACCGTCAGGGATGCCGCTGATTTGCGCGAGGCCTTGCTGGCGTCCGACGCGATCTTCGTGCCGGATACCAGGGCCTCCACAGCCGGAATTCACGTGGCTAATGTCCTTCAGCAGCTCGGCGTCGCCGATGAGGTTTCCGCTCGCCTCAGGATTTTCCCGAATGGCGCAACCGCGATGCGCGAGCTGGCGGCGTCCGAGGCGCGACGTCCGATCGGGTGCACGCAATCGACCGAGATCATCAGCACCAAGGGCGTAACCTTGTCCGGTTCGCTGCCATCGGGCTGCGAACTTGCAACGATGTACACGGCGGGCATCACGACCGCCGCCGCCCACCCGCAACGAGCGCAGGACCTGATCGGCTTGTTGACCGGCGCCGGACAACATGAACAGCGGAAACGCGCCGGCTTCATCGGCGGCCGGGACCAGGTGCCAGCGTAGAGCTCAATTTATTGGATGAGGCTCTCCCGGGCGCACAGCACAAAACTACTGCGCGGCTCGATTTCTGATTGTCAAAGCCAATTCATATACTAATATATCAATCGAGAAAGCAGCCATGCCCTCCCGCGCATCGAAAAAGACGGATCCAACGGTTCGCCGAATGGCCGCCGGCACGCGCCGCAGCGGCAGGCCGCGCGCGGCAACGGCGGCGTCGAAGATCTATTCCGATCTTCGGGCCGAACTGGTGTCGCTGCAGCGCCGGCCCGGCGAGGCCATCTCGGAAGCGCAGATCGCGCTCGCCTACGGGGTGAGCCGCACCCCCGTTCGCGAGGCGATCCTCAAATTATCGGATGAAGGCCTGCTGGAGATCTATCCGCAGTCCGGCATCTTCGTCTCGCGCATCCCGGTCGCCGCACTCCCCGAGGCCATCATCATACGCAAAGCGCTGGAGGAAACCACCGCGCGGCTCGCCGCAGAACGCGCGACGTCGAGCCAGATTCTTGCGCTGCAGTCGATCCTGGAACGGCAGCGCGAGGCCAGCGCCGCCGGAGACAGCGATACGTTTCATCAGGCCGACGAAATGTTTCATGCTACAGTCGCCGATGTCGCCGGCTATCCTGGAATCTGGAAATATATCCAGCAGGTGAAGGTCCACGTCGATCGCTATCGGCGGCTAACCCTGCCCCAGTACGGGCGGATCGCAAAAGTGATCGTCGAACACCAGGCCGTCCTCACCGCGATCGAGGCGCATGACGCAGAGGGCGCAAGGCGGGCGATGGAAATCCACCTCGAAAGCCTTCTCGAGAACATCTCAGCTACTCAACATATCAATCCGGAGTACTTCGACGAGCGACCTTAGAGTTCGAAAAGCTCATACAACGATAAACAACATCAGGAGGAACACCATGAAACGCCGCGACTTCATCAAGCTGAGTGCAGGGCTCGGAGCCACGATGGCGGCCACAACGCCGCTGTCATCCGCATTTGCTCAAACGAAGATAGTGCTGAAGGCATCGGACGTTCATCCGCTGGGCTATCCGACGGTCGAAGCCGTCGTCCGGATGGGCAAGAAGCTGGAAGCCGCCACCAACGGCCGGCTGACGATCCAGATGTTCCCCTCGATGCAGTTGGGCGGCGAAAAGGAAATGATCGAGCAGGCGCAGCTCGGCGCGCTGCAGATCGCCCGCATTTCGGTCGGCGCCGTCGGCCCCGTTGTGGACGACGTCAATGTCTTCAACATGCCGTTCGTCTTCCGCAACTCCAAGCACATGGAGAAGGTGATCGACGGCGAGATCGGCGACGAATTGCTGGCGAAGATTTCCTCGGCCGAAAAGACCGGCCTGATCGCGCTGTGCTGGATGAACGCCGGCTCGCGCAACGTCTACAACAACAAGCGGCCGATCCGGACCATTGCCGACCTCAAGGGCCTCAAGGTCCGCATGATGGGCAATCCGCTCTTCGTCGACACCATGAATGCGCTGGGTGGCAACGGCGTCGCGCTGGGCTTCGATCAGGTTTTCAGCTCGATGCAGACAGGCGTGGTCGACGGCGCAGAGAACAATCCGCCATCGTTCATAGCGCAGAACCACTATCAAGTAGCCAAATATTTCACGATGACCGAGCACCTGATCATTCCGGAGCTTTTGGTCTTCTCACGAATCTCCTGGCAGAAGCTGTCGCCGGAAGATCAAGCGCTGATCAAGAAACTTTCGAAGGAAGCGCAGGCCGAGCAGCGCGTGCTCTGGTATGAAGCGGAGAACGCGGCCATCGAAAAAATGAAGGCGTCCGGAACCGAAATCATCACCGACATCGACAAGAAGCCATTCCAGGATGCCGTCAAACCGGTCTGGGACAAGTACGGCGCGAAATACGCTGCGATGGTCAAGCGCATCGAGGCGGTGAACTAGCTCGCGGTTGGCGAGTGGCCGGCGACGTCCGTTCCGGCCACCGCCTCTCCGAGCCGCCGAAGCGGTTGAAGCGCTGTTATTCTCCGAGGTCAAAATGTCGAATTCTCCGGCCGGAATTTTCCGGCGTGTAAACGATGCAGTTTACTGGACCGGCGCCGTGATCGCGTGCGTGGCGCTCGTGCTGGTCTCCGCGGTCATCCCGTGGGCCGTGTATACCCGATACATCCTGAACAGCGCCTCGTCATGGCCTGAGCCGATGGCTGTGCTGCTGACCGTCGGCATTACCTTCATCGGCTCGGCCAACTGCTATCGCCAGCGCATCCACATGAACATGACTGTCGGCACCGATTTGCTGCCGCCGCCGTTACGCCGCGCTTCTCTCTTCCTCAGCGAAGTTTTGATGGGCGTGATTGCGATCTTCATGGTCTTTTGGGGGCTGCGGCTTGTTCAGACCACCTGGGATAATTCGGTCGACGAATTTCCGTGGCTGTCGGTCGGCATCACTTATCTCCCGATCGTGGTCAGCGGCGCGATGATGCTTCTGTTCGTCGTCGAACGCCTCACCATTGGCCCGCCGCCGCGTGACGGCAGCGACGCCCACGTACCGGTCGAGTAATTTCCATGGATATCGCGGTTCTGCTTCTCAGCATGTGCTTCTTCTTCGCGATCGGCATGCCGATCGCCTATGCGCTGGCCATGTCCTCGCTGGTCGGCGCGCTCTGGATCGACTTGCCGGTTGGCGCGGTCATGCAGCAATTCGCCAGCGGCGTCGGAAAGGTTTCGATGCTGACCATCCCGTTCTTCGTGCTGGCAGGCGCCATCATGGCCGAGGGCGGCATGGCCAAGCGACTGGTCGACTTCGCAGCCGTCGTCGTCGGTTTCACGCGGATGCGGGGTGGCCTCTCGCAGGTCAATATTCTCGCGACCACGATCATGAGCGGCATTTCTGGATCGTCGGTCGCCGATACATCCGCGATCGGCTCGGTGATGATTCCGCAGATGGCCGCCAAAGGCTATCCGCGCGTGTTCGCAACCAATGTGACCATCAGCGCCTCGCTGCAGGCCATCATCATTCCGCCGAGCCATAATTCCGTGATCTATTCGCTGGCGACAGGCGGCGTGGTGTCGATTACCAGCCTGTTCCTGGCCGGCGTGCTCCCCGGCCTGTTGCTCGGCTTTTCGCTGATGGTGCTCTGCCTGTTCTACGCCTATCGCGACAAGCATCCCAAGGGGGAGCCTGTGCCGATCCGACAGGCGATCAGGATGCTCGGTGACGCCGTATGGGGGATCGTGACGCTGGTCATCGTTCTGGGCGGCATCCTCACCGGCGTCTTTACCCCGATCGAAGCGGGTGCAGTCGCATGTGTCTGGGCGTTCTTCGTCACCATGTTCATTTATCGCGACTACAAATGGTCCGAACTGCCGCTGCTGGTCTACAAGACGCTGCAAACCGTGGCGATGGTACTGACGCTGGTGGCCACAGCATCATGCTTCGGCTATGTCGCCGCCCTGATGCAGATGCCGGCGAAAATGACCGAATTCTTCGTTGCCATATCCGCCAACAAATACGTGCTGCTGATGTGGCTGAACATCATGCTGCTGGTTCTTGGAACGGCGCTCGATCTCGCGCCCTTGCTGCTGATCTGCACCCCGATCCTGCTGCCGGTCGTGAAGAGCTTCGGCATCGATCCCGTGCATTTCGGCATCGTCATGCTGCTCAATCTCGGCATCGGCCTGCTGACGCCGCCGGTGGGGACCACCCTGTTCGTCGGCTGCGCCATCGGCAAGGTTTCGGTCGATGAGGTGATGCGCGGCATCTGGCCATTCTATTACGTGATGTTTACGGTGCTGATGATCGTGACCTACGTGCCCTGGCTGTCGCTGGCGCTGCCAAGGGCGTTCGGGTTCTAGAGTAGGCGCCGCAGTTCGCGGCGGGGAGACTCCGCGTGAAGATCGTCGACCTCAGCCGCGAGCTCTATCACCGCACGCCGAGCTATCCCGGCCATCCGCCGGTCATGCACGGCGTCTGGAAGACCCACGAGGAATCCTTTGCCGAGTCCGGCAATGTGCACGGGCTGGCGTCGATGTTCATCTCCATGGTGGACCACGCCGGAACCCATATCGACGCACCCAGACATTTCGGCAAGAGCGGCATATCCATCGATGAGTATCCGCTGGAAAAATGCATCGTGCCGGGCATCTGCATCGACCTGCGCCACATTGCGCCGCGCGCCGAGATTACGCCCGCCGATCTCGAGGCGGCGGTGACGAAGGCCGGCGTGCCGGTGCCAAAGGGGGGCACCGTGCTGCTCTGCACCGGTCACCACGCGCGAACATTCCCCCGCAAGGAATATTCCAGCGACAATTCCGGCGTAAACGTCGCTGCCACCGAATGGCTGGCGCAGCAGGGCGTCGTGCATTTCGGCATCGATTCGATGCGGCCGGGACCCGAGGGCAAGGTGAATGCCCTTGTCCACAAGGCCTGTCTCGACCTCGACATCACCCATATCGAGAGCCTGTGTAATCTCGAAGCGCTGCTTGGCCGCGGCCAATTCACCTTCATCGGCCTGCCGATGAAGTGGCGCGGCGGGACGGCTTCGCCGATCCGCGCGGTTGCGGTGTTTGACATGTGAAGGTCGCGAGGGGCGGTGTCAGCCGGTTAGGCCCAATCTCCCTTCTCGACGTGCCCGGACCCCGCTTCTGCCGTCTCACGAAGCATCTCGGCATTCAGCACAACGATGGCACCGTGCTCGAGACGCACCCAATCGCGGCCGGCCCAGGCGCGCAACTGCTTGTTGATGCTCTCCCGGGTCATGCCGACCATCTCGCTGATCTCCTGCTGCGTGATCGCGATGGTTCGGCCTTGCGGGGCAGAGGTGTGCTTTTCGGACAGGCGAAGCAGCGCACTGGCCAGCCGTCCTGGCAGATTCTGCAGGATAATCTGCTCGACCTGATCGCTGGTCGATCGCAACCGCTCGCAGAGCAATTCGATGAATTTCATTGCCAACGCCGGTTGAGCCTTCACAAAGGGGATGAATTCGCGCCGGTCGATGACGAAGAGTTCGCAATTGCTGTTTGCGATGGCGTCGGTCGAGCGGGCTTGTCCGTCGAGCAGCGCGATCTCGCCGAAAATTTCCCCAGGCCCAACGATGTTCAGGATCGCGTTGCGGCCGTCCGGCGAGGAAATGCTCATCTTCACCGTACCCGAAATGACCGCGTACAGGCTGTGACCGGGGTCCCCTTTGGAAAACAGCGTGGTCCCCCGCTTCAGCGTGGAGTGTTTGGCGTAACGGCAGAGCTGCTCGAAAGCCTCTGGCTCGAGGTCGGCAAAAATCGGGTGCTTGCGCAAGACCGACAGTTTGCTGCTCGAGAATCCGTGAGCTTCAC
The DNA here is from genome assembly GCF_036924515.1 of Bradyrhizobium sp. AZCC 1610. NCBI lineage: Bacteria > Pseudomonadati > Pseudomonadota > Alphaproteobacteria > Hyphomicrobiales > Nitrobacteraceae > Bradyrhizobium > Bradyrhizobium sp. AZCC 1610. Next base: position 4,639,270 of record NZ_JAZHRR010000001.1, read on the forward strand.
CCGTCCTTTGTTGAGGCACGCCAGTCAAACTCCTGGGAACACGGGATTGCAGCCCTTCCGTAATCAACGCGGGCCGGCTTTTCAACCGGAAAGCATCAAAACGCGTCGATTTGGCGGCCGGTATGCGAAAACGATGCCCAGTGTTAACGCTCCAATAACCGTGGAACCTGCGACAAGGTAGTACAGCCAATCGAGCCGAGGCGCTTGCTGCAGCAGCATCCATCCGCCGGCCAGTACGATAGCTACCCTCAACAGGCTGACAAGAAGCGGAGCCGTCGCCTGTCCCATCCCTGATAGGCGGAAAACAGTATCACAAATGCGGCCATAAACCCGTAAACCAGGCCCGTCGCGTAGAAATAGCCGGATGCCGCAGAGACAACTCCTTCGGCATGGGTAAAGAGACCTGCGATCGGCCGCGGCGGCCGCCGTTACTCCTGCTATTGATTTGCGAGACGGACTGCCGGCCGCTGGCGCCTGTGTCGCCATCCGTCGGCGGCTACTCCTTGGCGATTCCCATTTCCTTGATCACGCGCGCGTACTTGGCGAGCTGATCGCGCGTCATGACACGCAATTCCGTCGCCGAACTGCCGCGCACCGCAAAACCCAGCTCTTCAAGTTTGCGGCGCACGTCGGGATCACCGACGGCCTTCAGCACCTCGGCATTCAAACGGGCAATGATGTCCTTCGGGGTATTGGCAGGGGCGAGAATCGTGAACCACGAGTTGAAGAAGAAGCCGGGCAGGCCGGATTCCGAGACGGTCGGCACATCAGGGAATTGCGACAATCTTTTCTCGGTGGTCACCCCGATCAGCCTGAGTTGACCGCCGCGCACAAGCGTTGCGACCGTGCCCAAGCCCTGAAAACCAACGGGAATCTGGCCGGCGGCAATGTCGGTTGCGGCTTGGGTGGCGCCCTTGTAGGGCACATGCGTCAGCGATATGCCGGCAGCCGACGCGAACATCGCCATCGCCAGATGCTGCGGGCTTCCTGGCCCGCCCGAGCCATAGTCGATCTTGCCGGGCGCCGCCTTCGCTGCCACGATCAGATCCGCTGCGCTCTTGAAGCTGGCCTGATTGTTGGCAATCAGCCCCCACTCCACCGTCGCAACCAGCGACACCGGCTCGAAGTCCTTCAGGATGTCCCAGCGCATCCTGGACTGCAGGTTCGGCACCATCGTCATGATGCTGTCATTGAATCCGCCAATGGTGTAACCGTCCGGTTCGGCGCGGGCGACGGCCTCCGCCCCGATCAGCCCCGACGCGCCCGGTTGATTCAAGATCACGATTTGCTGGCCCATATTGTCGGCCATCTTCTGGGTGACGATCCGCGCAGCAACATCGACCGCACTTGCCGCGGCAAGCGGCACGATCATCTTGATCGGCCGGTCGGGATAACTCCCCTGGGCAATCGCTTGCTGGCTTGAGAGCAGCGCGAGCGCCGGAATCAGCAAATGGACCAGACGCATACATTTCCCCTGATCGGGCAGGCTTGCGCAATCGCAGCCGCCTCTCTTGAGGAAAGATTGCGCTCGAACTCTCCGCTTTGCAATCGGTCCGGAAAGTGGACTGCCCCGGGGCAGCGAATGCCGACCAAGGGGCGCGCGGTGACTAAAGGAGCTTGCCGTCCGGTCCAAAAAACGGATGCGGCCCATCGAAGGTACCTATGGGGACTTGATGCGTCACGACCGTGCCGAACCCCTCGCCTGGAAACCAGCTATGGAGGTGGAAGGCGGGCGGCTCGACTTTGAAGGAGGGTTCGCGCAGCTCGGCCAGATCGAGATCGACGGCATGGTTCGGGGCTGGACAGATCGTGGTCGGCACGCCCGCAAACATGGTCAGTGTCGCGCGATGGACATGCCCCGTTGCGATCAGTTGCACGCGGGGATGACGGCGCACGATGGGCGCGAGATCGCCCGCGTTGAGGAGGTTCTGGCGGTCCATGTGCCAAATGCCCGCCTTGAACGGCGGATGGTGCAGAAACAAGAGCGCCGGCCTGTCGGGCGACGAAGCCAGCATCCCATCAAGCCATTGCAACGTGGGCCCGTCGAGTTCGCCATGCGGCTTTCGGTATACGCTTGAATCCAGCAACAGCAGATCGAGCCCGGCGACCTCGATCTTCTGATTAAGTGGCCCGGACACGAAGGCATACGAAGCGGAAGGAAACGCGGCACGCATCAACTCGCGCGAATCGTGATTGCCGGGAATGCCGGCAAACGGAAGCTTGAGCGGCGACAGCAGCCGCTTGAGATATTGATATTCCTCGGCCGTCGGCGTGTCCGCCAGATCGCCGGAGATCACCACGAAATCGGGTACCGGCTCGAATTCGTTCAGTGCGGCGACGCACCGCTCGAGCGCCTTGGCGGTGTCGACCCTGCCATAGGCAAGCGATCCGGGCGGCTTGATATGCAGGTCGGAGATCTGGGCAATATGAACCGGCTTTGGCGACATCGACCTTCTCAGTTACCGAGCGGCAACAGGCGGACGGCGTCCGGCGAAATCGACAATCCGATCCGTTCGCCGGGCCTGACTTGAACCGTATTCGGCGCGTCGACGGTGAGCAACCTGTTGGACGCGCCACTAACGACCAGCCGCTGCCTGTCGCCGATGAAGCTGACGCTGTCGATCGTGCCCAACAGCGGCGCGCTTCCGGCTTCCACCACGCTTATGGTCTCGGGGCGGATCATCGCAACAGCCGCCGGCATATTTGCATCGTCGTCAATCGGCTGCCGTCCGCCCGGCAATACCAAGTGACCATTCTCGATAGCCGCTTCGACGATATTCGCGGCGCCAATGAATTCGGCGACAAAGCGGCTTTGCGGCGTGAAGTAGATCTCGCGTGGCGTGCCGATCTGGGCAATCGCTCCCTTCTGCATAACGACGATGCGATCGCCGAGCTCCATGGCCTCGGACTGATCGTGGGTCACGTAAATCGTGGTGATACCCAGCGCTCGCAGCAGGCGATTCAGTTCGCCGCGCAGCCGGTCGCGCAGCGCGGCGTCGAGCGCCGTCAGCGGCTCGTCGAGCAACAGGATGCCCGGCCGGATCGCAACCGCGCGCGCCAGCGCGACGCGCTGACGCTGCCCGCCGGAAAGCTGGTCGATGCGGCGGTTTTCAAGCCCGGAGATATTGGTCAACGCCACCAGTTCGGCGACGCGTGCCACCCGCTCCTTGGCCGGTATCCCGCGGATCTTCAGACCATAGCCGATATTGTCCGATACGGTCATGTTGGGGAAAAGCGCGTAGGACTGGAACACCATGCCGACGTTACGCCGCTCGATCGGCACCGCCGTCATGTCCTTGCCGTCGAATAGCACCCTGCCGCCAGTATCGGGCACTTCGAGCCCCGCGATGATGCGCAGCATGGTAGTCTTGCCGCAACCAGAGGGGCCGAGCAGCACCAGCGTCTCACCACGGGAGATGTCCAGCGTTGCAGGTTCGAGCGCACGCGTTCCGTCGGCAAACGTCTTGCCGCAGGCCTCGATACGCACCGAGGCGCCGTGTCCGGCCTGCGCACTCATCTCTTCGATTCCTTCTCGGCAAACAATTGCATGGCAACCAGCAGTGGAATGATCATCACGAAGAAGATCAGCGTATAGGCAGACGCCACCTCCAGCCGCATCGAGGCGTAACTGTCGGCCAGTCCGATCGGCAGCGTCTTGGTCAACGGCGTGTGGAGCATCCAGGTCAGGTTGAATTCACCGAGCGACAACGTCACCACCATCAGGCTGCCCGCCAATATCCCCGGCACGGCATTAGGTACGATCACATCGCGGAAGCGCCGCCACGGCGATGCACCGAGCGACGCCGCGCCCTCGTCCAGCGTCTTGATGTCGACTGTCGCGAACACGGCCATGACCGATCGCACCATGAAGGGCATGGTGAAGATGACATGGCCCACGAGAATGAACAGCCAGGAGCGGCGAAAATCGCCGAAACCTCCGTAGGTCAACAGCAGTGCCAGCGCGATGGCCAGGCCAGGGATCGCCAACGGCAGGGTGATGATCTCCTCGACGATCCGCGACAGGCGCCCTCCCCGCACGTGCAAGGCATAGGCGGCTGGAACGCCCGCGGCGAGCGTTACCGCAAGCGTCGCAAATGCGACCACGAATGACAGCAGGATAGTGCCGGCATAGAGCTCCCATACCTGCACGACCCATTGCAGGGTCACGCCGGACTGGATGCCGCGAAAGTAGTTCACCGTGACGCCGGCGGAGATCGACAGGATCGCGGGCACCACCAGGAATGCCGCGACGAGCAGCGTAAAGATGAATTGGCCGGTGAAGATCAGACGATCGCGCATGGTCTCATCCGGTCGCAGCGACGGCGCTTCCGCTGAAGGAGCGAGCAAGCGCAAGAATGAACCAGGTAATGATGCCAAGCCCGACCGACAACGCGGCCGAGGTGGAGAAACTCGCGGCCAGCGTGAATTCGGTATAGATCAGCATCGGGAGTACATCGATGTTCGTCGCCAGCGTAAACGCCGTACCGAACGCACCCATCGCGGTCGCAAAGGCAATGGCGCCGGAGGCAACGAAAGCCGGCGCCAGGGCCGGCAGGACGACATCGCGCTGCACTGCCCACGGGCCCGCGCCGAGCGAACGCGCGGCTTCTTCCAGGCCGACATCGAGCTTCTGCACCGCGGCCATGATGGTGAGAATGACGCGCGGAATGGAGAAATACAGATAGCCGAGAAACAGGCCGTAGATCGAATAGGCAAAAACCAGCTTCTCACCAAACAGGCGGTTGGAGAAATCGCCGATCAGGCCCTGTCGCCCGGCGAGGAGAATGATCATGAAGCCGACCACCACGCCGGGAAACGCCAGCGGAAAGGTCAGCATCGCAATCAGAACGGCGCGACCCGGGAAACGATGCCGTTGCAGAAACATCCCGGCAATCGTCGCCACGATCAGGGTCACGATAGTGGTCGCGGCGGCAAGCAGGACGGTGTTGACAAGCGTCGCACGGTAACGCGGCTCGGTCACGATCGCGAGATATCCCGCGAGCCCCTGCGATCCGCCTGCCCCGGTTACGACGAGCCGCGCCATAGGCAACAGGAAAAATGCCGCCGTCACCACCGCAAGCGGCAGCAGGCAAAACCAGACAAAAGACCTATGTGACATCAGAAGATAGCGCCCCGGCGAGAGGCGCCATATTGCCTCAGCGGACCTCGGCGAGATAGCGGTCGACAAAGCCTTTTTGCATGCTTTCCATCCGTCCCCAGTCAACGTTCTTCGCGCGCGCATAGTCACTGTCAGGCAGGAATTTCTTCTTCACCGCCTCGGGCAGGTCAATCGGCCGCGCCGGGCGGAGGTAGGCGTTGGTCCAGATCGCCTGCCCCTTGTCGGACAAAAGATAATCCAGCACCTTCTTGGCCTTGTCCTTGTCGGGCGCGTTCTTGACGAGGCCGACGACGTAGGGAAACACCACCGATCCCTCGCAGGGGATCACGAATTCAAAATTCCCTTTTTCCGAATATTTCGCGCGATAGGCATTGAAATCATAGTCGAACAGGATCGGCATCTCGCCGGAGACGACGCGGGCATAGGAAGTCTGCTTGGGAACGATCGGATCGTTCTTCCGCAAGTCCTTGAAGAAGTTAATCGCTGGATCGAAGTTTGCTTCGGAGCCGCCAAGCGCCAGATTGAGTGCGACCGCGCCGACATATCCCACGGCCGCCGACGACGGATCGAGATAGCCGACCATGCCCTTATAGTCAGGCTTCAGAAGATCCTTCCAGCAGGCCGGCACCGGCTTGCCGCCAAGCGCGTCCTTGTTCACGAACAGGCCAAGCGTGCCGGAATGAATCGTGGTCCAGTGGCCATCGGCATCCTTCAGGCCGGCAGGAACCTGATCCCATTTCGCAGGTTTGTAGGGCTCGAGCGCATCCTGCGCCTTGGCCTTCATGCCGAAGGTGACACCGAAATAGCCGATATCGCCGACCGGATTGTTTTTCTCGGCGAGGATCTGAGCCAGCGCCTGGCCGGAATTCTTGTTGTCGTGCGGAATATCGTAGTTGAGGTCAGCCTTGATCGCCTTCAGCATGGAAGCCCAGTCCGCCCATTCCGGCGGACAATTGTAGCAGATGACGTCGGCCGCTTTGGCTGAGTGCCAGGGCGCGATCAGCGACAGCGCGAGCAAGGCAAGTACAAAACGAGCGGTCTTCATGGGTCACTCCGGTTTAGGGCGGCAATTGACGATCTCATTACCAACCGGTGTGCAAGTATAGGCCGCGTATGAAGGTTTTGCGACATGCGTTTTGCTATGCAGCAAATGCCCCCGGCAAACGCCGCCCGTATTCGGCAATTTTGTCGGCCGGCGATTTCCGGTAGCATCCGAAGCGAAAGGATACGCCCATGTACCAACCCTCAGGCGTGAAGACATCGCCCGCACTGCCCATTCCCGAGCGGATGAAGGCCTGGGTGCTGGGCGACCCGGACCAGCTGTTGCTGCTTGAAAAGCCGGTGCCCGTCCCTTCACGCGCCGAAGTTCTGATCCGGATCGACGCCGTTGCGATCTGCGCCACCGATCTCGAAGTCATTCATTCAGGTTCGCCGGCCAGCATCGAAGGCGGCCTGCCCTTCAACAAGAATTTTACGCCCGGCCACGAATATATGGGGACGGTCGCCGCACTCGGGCCCGACGTCGACGAATTCAAGATCGGAGAGCGGATCAGCGTGGAGATCCACGCCGGCTGCGGCCAGTGCAAGCGTTGCCGCCAGGGCATGTATACGTCGTGTCTGAATTACGGGAAGCCGGAGAAGGGCCATCGCGCAAACGGCTTCACGACGGACGGCGGCTTTGCCGAATACGCCATCAATCACATCAATACGCTCGCGCGGGTGCCCGACACCATGAGCGACGCCGAGGCGACCTTGGTCGTCACCGCGGGTACCTCGATGTATGGATTGACGGAGTTGGGAGGGTTGGTAGCCGGCGAGAGCGTCGTGGTGATTGGTCCGGGGCCGATCGGACTACTCGCGGTGGCCGTCGCCAAGGCGCTCGGCGCCAGCCCGGTCATCCTTACCGGGACGCGCAACAGAAGGCTGGCGATCGGCCGGGAGCTCGGCGCCGACCGTGTCGTCAATATCAACGACGAGGATGCGGTTGAGGTGGTCAGGCAACTCACCGGCGGCATCGGCGCGGACTATGTGGTCGAGTGTGCCGGAAGCGAATCGACGATCAACCAGGCCATTCACATGACCAACCGCGGCGGGAAAATCTGCCTCGCTGCGTTTCCGCACGATCCAGTCACGATGGATCTCGCGCATCTCGTGAAGAACAATATCTATGCCTACGGAATTCGCGGCGAAGGCCGCAGCGCCACCCGCCGCGCCATGGCGCTGATGGCGGAAAAGCGCTTTGATGCGACGAAGATCCACACCCACACATTTCCGCTGGCCGACCTGCCGACTGCGCTGCGCTATGCCCGCGAGCGCGTCGAAGATGCGATCAAGGTCGTTGTCACCAACCGGCAGGCGGGCGCGATCGCGAGCGCGGCGGCTGAATAGCGTAAGTGGCGGCGGTCACCGCCCTTCGAACTTCGTACTAGATTCGCCCCAAGGCGGTCAGGATAACCTGAGGCGTCAGTGGAATCTCCGTGATGATTGTCCCAAACGGCCGGAGGGCGTCGTTGACCGCGTTGGTTACGGCCGCTGCCGCACCTGCCGTCCCGGCCTCGCCCGCGCCCTTCGCACCGAGCTCCGATTCCAAGGTCGGTGAGACCACATGCCCGACATCGATATCCGGCATCTCACCGGACATCGGAACCAGATAATCGGCCATATTGGCGTTGGTGAGCTGGCCGCGTTCGTCATACACACATTTCTCAAACAGCGCGGCACCAAGGCCCTGCACCACGCCACCCCTGATCTGCTCATCGACCAGTTGGGGGTTGATGATGGTGCCGCAGTCCTCGACCACCCAATGCTTCAGCAGCTTCACAAAGCCGGTATCGGTATCGACCTCCAACCAAGAGGCCTGAACGCCATTGGTGAAGGCGAAGGGGTATGCGCGCGGGACAAAATGCCTGACAGCCATCAGTTCAGGCTGAATGCCTGGCGGCAGCGTATCGGGACGGAAATAAACAATACGCGCGAGCTCGCTCAAATCGATCCGCAGCGTACCATCGACGGTATTCACGACGCCATTGTTGACAATGTCGAGTTCTCCGGGCGTCGATTGCAGGATGGCGGCCGCAACGTCGAGGATGTTCCTGCGCAGTACCTTGGTAGCCTGCAGCGCGGCCTCGCCACCAATGCCGGCGCCGCGGGAGGCCCAGGTGCCCCCGCCATACGGTGTATTGTCGGTATCGCCCAGGATCACGCGGACGCGATCCATCGAGACGCCAAGCACGCTTCCGACGATCTGTGCGGTAAGCGATTCCGATCCCTGCCCCTGTTCGGTGATACTTGTTTGGCAGATCACTGACCCCTGCGCGTCGAGCCGCACCGCGACGCCATCCTGCGCAGATATCTTAGCACCGCCGACGCCATAAAACGCCGCACTGGGATTGGTAACTTCGATGAAGCTGGCGATGCCGATGCCGCGATGGATGTTCTTCGCTCGCAGGGCAGCCTGCTCGGTGCGCAACGCCTCGTAGTCCATCATCTTGACGAGCTTGGCGAGCGCTGCATGGTGCGACAATTGCTCGAAGCGCAAACCTGACGGCGAAGCGCAGGGATAAGCGTCATCGGCAATCAGATTGCGACGACGGATCTCGATCGGATCCATGCCGATCTTCATGGCCGCCAGATCGACCAGGCCTTCCGTCACCGAGCAGGCGATCGGGTGACCGACGGCGCGATACTGGCACATCACGTTCTTGTTCTGGAACACGACGCGGGCCCGGGCACGATAATTCCTCGTCACATAGGGACCGCCGACGAGATTGACGACCTGATTGGCCTCGATCGCGCTGGTGCGCGGGTACATCGAATAGGGCCCGATCCCCGTGAGATCGTCGATCTCGAATGCCGTGATGGTGCCATCGCGCTTGACGCCGATCTTTCCCTTGCAGCGATGGTCGCGGGCATGAATATCGGTATTGAAGCTCTCGACTCGGTCGGCGACGAATTTGACCGGACGCCGCAGGAGCTTTGACAGCGCGTAAGTCGCCATCTCGTCGGCATAAATGTGAACCTTGATGCCGAAGGAGCCGCCGACGTCCTTGCAGATCACGCGGACCTGCGATTCCCTTAAACCGAGATGGAGCGCCGCGATATTTTGCACCATATGCGGCGCCTGCGTGCCTTGATAGATGGTCAGTCTCGCTTCCGCGGCGTTCCAGTCTGCTACCACCGCGCGCGGTTCGAGTGTCACGCCGGTGTGCCGTCCGAAAACGAACTCTGCCTCCACCACCTCGTCGGATTCGACAAAGGCCCGATCGACGGTGCCCGCATCGTGATTGCGCTCAAAAGCCAGATTGTCGCCGAGCGAGGCATGGATCACGACGGTTGCCGGATCAAGCGCGGTGCGCATGTCCGTTACGGCATCGAGTTCTTCATAATCGACCAAGACAAGCTCCGCGGCGTCCTCGGCCTGAGCGCGACTGCTCGCCACCACGGCCGCGACCGCTTCGCCCTGCCAGCACACGCGGTCAACCGCGATAGCGCTTTGCGGAGCGGATTTGAGACCCTTCAAATGCGAGAGTACGCCGACCCACGGCGTGATGACGGTCGAGAGTTCACTGCCCGAGACGACGGCGATCACTCCCGGCATCTGCTTGGCCGCCGAAGCATCGATGCCATTGATCTTCGCGTGCGCATGCGGCGAGCGCAGGAACACGACATGCGCCATACGCGGCAGCTCGATGTCGCTGACATAGAGCCCGCGCCCCTGCATCAGCCGGTCGAGGTTCGGCCGCGGCACCGTCTTGCCGATATAGGAGTTCGGACGGTCCAGCACAGAAAGCGTTTCCGAATTTTCCTGTGCTGACGTCATGGCAAGCGCCCGGCGCGCCCGCGCTGTAGTCGCGATGGCGTCGACGATCGCTTGATAGCCTGTACAGCGGCAATAGTTGCCGGAAAGATGTTCGCGAATCTGTTCTCGATCCGGACACGGCGATTGCTTCAGCAGATCCTGCGCCGCCATCAGCATTCCCGGCGTACAGAAGCCGCATTGCAGTGCGTTACGCTCCCGGAATGCAGACTGCAAATCCGCAATCTCGCCGCTGTCGGAGACCCCCTCGATCGTCTCAACCGTCGCATTGTGCGCCTGCACCGCAAGCAGCAGACAGGAACGGATGATATCGCCATCGACGCGGACCGTGCATGCACCGCACACTCCATGTTCGCAACCGACATGCGTGCCGGTCAGCTTAAGATGCTCACGAAGAAAATCCGCCAAATTCAGGCGCGGCAGTACATTCGCTTCAACACGTTCACCATTGACAACAAGCGAAATCGCAGCCGCAGTCGTCACGCTGATGCTCCCGCGTGGAGATCAGGGCAATCGAGCAGCGAGGATACGCAACGCGCCAACAGGACCTTCGCCAGGTGCCGGCGCATGGCGGGTGTCGCCTGATGATCCTCCAGAGGGTCGAGCTCTTCATCCAACGCGGAAAACGCCTCGGACAACACCGTAGACGTAATGGCGACATCGACCAGTCTGCCGGCAGACTTGGCTAGCAACGGGCGATCGCCGACCGCAAAGAAACCAAGGCGAACATCAGTAAACCGTCCATCCTTGACGAAGGCCTGCGCTGCGAGACCGACGATCGCGTAGTCGCCATGTCGACGGGCAAACTCATGAAAGAAATAGGTCGGGTTTTTAGGAAGCACCGGCAGCTCAACGCCGACCAGCAATTCCTGCGGCGTAAGCGCAGTTTCGTAGATCCCGGCGAAAAACTCGCTTGCCGCAATCCGCCGCTCGCCGCGCGGCCCGCGAGCAATGATGGTGGCGCCAAGCGTGAGCATGCAGGCCGGCAGTTCGGAAGCTGGATCTGCATGCGCAAGGCTTCCCCCGAGGGTGCCGCGGTTGCGGATTGCAGGATGGGCGACATGGGCGACCGCATCCGTCAGCAAGGGAGCATGGGCTGCTATTTCCGGAGATTTCAAGAGATCGGCATGGCGTGTCAGCGCACCGATGGTGAGGATGCCTCCCTTCACCACAACTCCTCGTAATTCGGCCAACTCGCCGATATCGATAATGAGTTCGGGCGCGACCAGGCGCAGATTCATCGCCGGCAGCAGGCTCTGGCCGCCCGACAACACCTTGGCCCGTTCGCCATGTGCGGTCAGCAATTCCAGCGCATTTGCGACGCTGGTTGCGCGGGCGTAAGCGAAAGCCGAGGCCTTCATTTTTTGCGTGACCTCCCCGACCAACTATCGGCATTTTTGCGGGATTAGACGGCTGAGACCGCCAAAGGTCAAGTTTGTTGTCGGGTGATTATTTCGACTTTGAGCTTGTTTTCGTGCGGCGAACGACGCACGTTCGGTGCCAAACAAAAAGCCCTGCCTTGGGGAAGAGCAGACCATGAAGCTTGGGTTCTTTACGATGCCGGTTCATCCTGTCGACAAGGATTGGCGGCTTTCGCTCAAGGAGGATCGCGAGGCTTTCCTGCTGGCCGATGAACTCGGCTTTACCGAAGCCTATGTCGGCGAGCACGTCACCGACAAGGCCGAGAATATCACTTCCTGCATAGCTTTCATCGCGTGGCTCGCAGCCGCAACCAGGCAGATCAAGCTTGGCACCGGCACCGTCAACATGCCGAACACTCATCCGGCGGCAGTTGCAGCCTCGATCGCGATGCTCGATCATATGCTCGACGGACGCCTGATCTTCGGCATCAGCCCCGGCGGCCTGCTATCGGACGCGGAAGTGTTCGGTAATCTCGAGGCCGACAGGAATGCCATGTTCCTGGAGGCGATCAATCAAGTGCTTCAGATCTGGGCGAGCGAGCCGCCCTACAATCTGCAAGGCCAATTCTGGAACATATCGGTTCAGAAGACCCAGATAGAGGACATCGGCCAGGGCTTCATCCCGCGCCCACTGCAACGGCCGCACCCGCCGATCGTGGTCACCGCAGTGGCGCCGTTCTCAAAGGGCGTGACGGAAGCCGCCGCACGCGGCTGGGAACCGATCTCAGCAAACTTCCTGATGCCAGCCTGGGTGAAAAGCCACTGGCCGAAATATGTCGAAGGCTGCGAACGCGCCGGCCGCCCTGCGGATCCGGCGAATTGGCGCGTTGCCAAGAGCGTGTTCGTCGCCAAGGACGCAGCAACGGCGAAGGCCTACGCCACCGATCCGAATGGGCCCTATGTTTATTACTATCACTCGCTGTTCACCAAGCTGAAGCGCGGTGGCCGTATCGAATTGTTCAAAACGCGCCGCGATCAGCCCGATGACGAGGTGACGCTGGAGTCGATCTGCGACAAGCTGATCATTCATGGCACGCCGGAGAGCGTAGCAGATCAACTGCTGGCTTTTCAGGAGGAGACCGGGCCTTTCGGCACACTGCTCTATGCCGGCAAGGATTGGAAGGATCGCGAACTCGGACGCCAGTCGATGATCCTGATGGCCGAAAAGGTCATGCCACGAGTCAATGCCAGCGCATCCGGCTCCTCCAAGGCCGCCGAATAGACCATCTACACCAGGAAAGCTTGCCGTGGCACTGAGCGATCGCATCCCCTATCAAGCACAAGTCGACCGACCGAAGCTGACGCTTCCCGGCGGCAAGAAACTTGCGGTATGGGTTATCCTCAATGTCGAAGAATGGCGGATCGAGAACGCCATGCCTCGCACGGTGCTGAGCCCGCCAATGGGTCAGCCGCTCTTGCCCGACGTGCCGAACTGGTCATGGCATGAATACGGCATGCGCGCCGGATTCTGGCGACAGTTCAAGGCGCTGACCGATCGCAAAATGCCGGTGACATTGGCGCTCAATGCCAATGTCTGCAACGCCTACCCGCGCGTCGCATCCGCTGCGCTCGACGCCGGATTCGAATTCATGGGTCACGGTTTCGTGCAGGGGCCGATGCACAAGGTCGAGAACCAGGCGGACGCCATCAAGCGCTCGGTCGAGACAATTTCGAAATTTGCAGGGAAACCGCCACGGTCATGGGAAAGCCCCGGCCTCACCGAGACCGAGGAGACCCTCGATCTGCTGCGCCTGAACGGCATCGAGTATGTCGCGGACTGGGTGATCGACGATCTGCCGCAGGACATTGCGACGCCTCACGGCACCATCACCACGATCCCCTATTCGGTCGAAACCAACGATATCGTCATCCACGCGCTGCAGCATCTGCCTTCCGAGCAATTCCTGAAACGCTGCACCGATCAGTTCGACCGGCTATATCTCGAAGGCACATCGAACGCGCGGATCATGGCGATCTCAATTCACCCCTACATTACGGGCATACCGCATCGCATCAAATATCTGGAGGCGCTGCTCGACTACGTCCTCGGCCACGACGGCGTGGCACTGATGACAGCCAGCGAGATTGGCGACTGGTATCGCGCAGAGATGGCAAGGACTTAGATTGCGGGTCTGTGACAGGGCCGCAGAAGGTCCAACGAGATTCGGCGGTCCGCTCACGAGGACTTGTTGCCATCCCCGGCAATAAACCGGCCGAAGCCGCCGCGCGCAAACAGCAGCGGTTCCTGCCGATTATAGGCGTAGGCTTCGACGGCGCCGAGGAAGATGATGTGGTCGCCGCCGTAATATCGATTTGCCGCGCGGCACTGGAAATTGGCGACGCTGTCGGTCAACACCGGCGCGTTGCCAAGACCCGGCGTCCAGTTCACGCCAGCGAACTTGTCGTCCGATGATTTTGCAAACCGAGACGCCAGTGCTTCTTGGGAAGCTCCGAGAACATTGACCGCGAAATGGCTGGCATTCTGGAAGATCGTGAGTCCTTGAGAAAACATCCCCAGACTCCACAATACCAGCGGCGGATTGAGCGACACTGAGGCAAAGGAGTTGCAGGTCACGCCATACGGCCTTCCATCCGCCGCCATCGCCGTGACGATGGTGACGCCCGTGGCGAAAGTGCCAAGTGCATTGCGAAAGTCCCGGGGATCGATCGCCGAATTGTCGCTGGCAAATTCGTTGGCCGGATCGGCCGGATGTTTGGGTGCGTCGGACATCCGCCAGGCCTCAGAGCGTCAGATTTTCGGACGGCAGGCCAAGCGCCACGCGTCCATAATTGGTTCCTGCCGCATCGAAATTGAATGCGAGGTGCGAATTCACCGCGTGGGCGTCGCGGAATTGCCGCTGCAGTGCGCCTGACGTGAACAGGCTGCGCGCACCGCTTGCCGCGAACAACAACGAGACCGCTTCGGTGCAGAGGTTCACCGCGAACGCACCATCCCGCCGCAATCTCGTCTTGGCCGCAAGGTCGGGAACGTGGCCCCGCCTTGCGTCAGCCATCGCGTCGGCGCAGTTCGTGCGCATGACGAGGCGGGCCGCGTCGATCTTGGCGGAGGCTTCTGCGATCTTGATTTGGGTCGTCTGCAGGTCGCTTAGTTTGGCGCGATTGTAGGTCGAGGCGCGATGCCGCGCGAATTCGACGTAGTCATTCAGACAAGCCTGCGCATTACCCAAGCCAACGCCCGACAACACGTAAGGGAAGAGAGTGAATACCGGCAGCGCATACAGCGCGTTTGGGTTGACTATGCTTCCCGGCGTCGGTCCGCCGGTCAGCTCGCTCACCGCAACAGTCATTTTCTCCGCGACAAAGGCATCCTCAACCCATACGTCATTTGACCCGGTGCCGCACAGCCCCGTCGCATTCCAGGTGTCGTTGATCTTGTAGTCGCTCCTGTTAAGCAGGAATATTCGATACTCGATGCCGTCAGCCTCATCTTCGGAAGATACCACGCCGGCAAGCATGTTCCAGTCGCAAGACTCGACGCCCGAGGAGAACGGCCAGTGACCACGAAGGAAATATCCCCCATCCGCCTTTCTCGCGCGGCCGGCTGGAAATATGAAGGACGACGCGATCAACGCATCGGCATTCCTGTCCCAGACGGCGTCCTGCGCCTGCCGGTCAAACATGCCCAGCATCCAGTGATGACTGGCAAGATTGGCGAAGTTCCACGCCACGGACGCGTCCGCCTGCCCCAGCGCCTCGGCGCAATCGACCAGAGCGACATAGTCAAGCTCGGCACCTCCAACGCGTTTGGGTTGCACGATTCGGAACAAACCTGCGTCATGCAAATCGCGCTCGGTCTCCGGAGGCAGGCGCCGAAGCTCCTCCGTCTTTGACGCACGATCGCGCAATTCTGGAATCAGGGCCTTGGCACGCGCGACCATGGCGACATAGCTGTCCGCGTCCGGCCCCGCGGGCGAACCTGCATCCGGCTTTCCGCCGTCTCCAGCCATATTTTCCTCGCCTGCTCCGTGCTTTGCGCCGCTCGAGCTTTGTCAGTCTACCGGCTGACCGGCAATGATCAAGGCGTCGATCGTGACCCGAAGCTGACTTCGCTCTCATCTTCGATGTCGTGAACTGGATGTCGGGCTAGTATCTACAGATGAACCTGCGACAGCCGCGCATATTATACAGCCGCGCATATTATTGAGACGTTTTGGTCTCCCCTTGCTATTGGGCGCAGCCGGGGGCCGGAAAGCACCGTCGTCGGCCGGCTCGATCACCCCGTGGCGCATGTCTCTTGGGACGACGCCGTCGCTTATTGCCACTGGTCGGGAACGCGGCTATCGACCGAAGGCGAATGGGAAATGGCGGCGCGCGGTGGGCTCGAGCAGGCGTGGATCGGAGGTCGGGACCTGAACGCCCTTGTAACCGAGTCCAGCCGCCCAGCCGCAGATGGCATCGAAGCTGTCAAACGGCTGCGCATCGCCAATGAAATGCGCCAGAAAAATTGCGGGCTCCTTCATGGTGGCCGGTGGGATGGTCGCTGACATTACATTTTCTCCGGTTCAGGCCGCTGCGCTACGCCAGTAGGACGCCGCCTCCTTGTCCGACAAGGATGCCGGCCGTTCAATACGCGAGACGATCTTGATCGTCCCCCATCGGTGCCGGCCTGCTGACCCAGCCCAAATTTCAACCTGGGCGGACTCGACTTTGTTCTCGTTATGTTCTAGTCAAGAAAATGGCCGACCGACCCGCGAGCTGGCGCATGCCGACCCCGAAACAGATGGAAAAGCTGGCCGCGGAAGCGGTCCGGAAATTAACGAATCCCGCTCCGGCTCCGGACGCGGCGCTCCCCGCCGAATACTGGGAATCGGTGCTCAAGGATCCTCGCGCCGGCACGAATGGGCTTCGACTATCGCAACGAAGGCTTTCGGATATCCACCGCCGCCTTCTGCGCGTCTCCTGCCGCCGCTGCGAGCGTACCGTGGAAATCCAGACCGCAGATGCGGTCCGCCTCTATGGCCGTAACGCGATCTGGAAAGACGTCGGGCAGTGGCTCCTGGACGATACCTGCCGGCAAAGGACCGGTAGCCATAAGGACGATGGGTGCTGGCCGGGGTTCGATATGACCTAGCCTGCACACCGATTTGGTCTGCGTTTGGATTTGTCCGGATGGCGCCGAAACACCACCCCACGCCCCTTTCGAGCGGCGATCGAAAGGGGCTGATGAAGGAGCTCGGCAAGGCACGCGCGATGACCGGCATTTTGGCTACGCAGTCAGCGGAGATGCGTGCCAAGGGCGCTGCGCTGATCCAGCAGGCCGATAAGCTTCTCTGCGAAAGCTGGAACGAGCGGATGTGGAGCGATGACGAGCCGGGCGACCCGTCGCCCACCATTGACCAGGCCGTCAACGGCGGCTTCCCAAGGTTGGAGATCCAGTGCGCCAGATGCATGACTCCGAATGACGTCGATCTCGCGGCGCTTAAGCATCCGCCGACGACATTCGTGCACGATCTTGCGAGCCGGCTGCGGTGCCGGAAGTGCGCCGAGACCGGGCGGCGTCCGCCGGCGACGTTGCTCCAGCTTGCTTGGCAGTCGCGCCACCCCCGAGCGGAGGTCTAGAAGGTTGCGGTCACAGCAGGAATCATCGACCGTCGCTTATTCCGACCATGAACGGACGCCCAAGGTGCAGACGGCAACCGCCTACCTCGAAACTCTCAATCCGGAGCAGCGGCGTGCCGTCGAGTACGGCGCTGCGGGAGGATTGGCGGCGCCGCCGCTGCTGGTCATCGCAGGAGCAGGGTCCGGAAAGACCAACACCCTCGCCCATCGGGTCGCCCATCTGATCGTCCAGGGTGCCGACCCCCGCCGGATCCTGTTGATGACGTTTTCACGTCGCGCCGCGTCCGAGATGACCAAGCGGGTCGAACGCATCGCGCGCAACTTGATGGGCAACAACGCCGGGGTCATGACGGACGCGCTGACTTGGGCCGGCACCTACCACGGCATCGGCGCCCGGCTGCTGCGCGAATACGCCGAACAGATCGGCCTGGACCCCGCCTTCACGATCCACGACCGCGAAGACTCCGCGGACCTCATGAACTTGGTCAGGCATGAGAAGGGCTTCTCGAAGACCGAAAGCCGCTTCCCGACCAAAGGGACGTGTCTCTCGATCTACTCGCGCTGCGTCAATGCCGAGATGCCGATCGAGCAGGTAATCGGCACGTCGTATCCATGGTGCTCCGGGTGGGCGACGGAGCTCAAGGAACTGTTCGCGGCCTATGTCGAGGCCAAGCAGAAGCAGAACGTACTCGACTACGACGACCTCCTGCTCTATTGGGCGCAGATGGTCGGCGACGCCGGCCTGGCCGACGACATCGGCGGCCGCTTCGATCACGTTCTCGTCGACGAGTATCAGGACACGAACCGCCTGCAGTCCTCGATCCTGCTGGCGCTCAAGCCCGGAGGCCGTGGTCTGACGGTCGTCGGCGATGACGCTCAATCGATCTACTCGTTCCGCGCCGCGACCGTACGTAACATCCTCGACTTTCCCGACCAATTCTCGCCGCCCGCGAACATTATCACGCTCGATCGCAATTATCGCTCGACGCAAACGATCCTCGCCGCGGCCAACGGCGTAATCGGTCTCGCCAAGGAACGCTTCACCAAGAACCTCTGGACCGAACGCACCTCCGCCGCGAAGCCCCAACTCGTCTCGGTCCGCGACGAGGCCGACCAGGCCCGCTTCATCGTCGAACGCATCCTGGAGAACCGCGAGTCCGGCACGCTCCTCAAAGAGCAGGCCGTCCTGTTCCGGACGTCCAGCCACAGCGGTCCGCTTGAAATCGAACTGACGCGTCGGAACATCCCGTTCGTGAAGTTTGGCGGACTGAAGTTTCTCGATGCCGCGCATATCAAGGACCTGCTGGCATTGCTGCGGTTCGTCGAAAACCCGCGCGATCGTGTCGCGGGGTTCCGTCTGCTGCATCTGCTGCCTGGCATCGGCTCCGCAACCGCGCAGCGCGTGCTCGATCACATGGCGGAGGCTGCCGACCCCATCACAGCGCTCGCGGGCTTACCGACGCCACCGCGCGCTGGCGACGACTGGAAGGGCTTCGTCGAGACCTTGGGCAATCTCCGATATTCGGAATGGCCCGTCGACCTGGAGCGTGCCCGCCTCTGGTACGAACCACATCTCGAGCGCATCCACGAAGATGCTGACACGCGGCGGGCTGACTTGATCCAGCTCGAGCAGATCGCCTCCGGATATCCTTCGCGCGAGCGTTTCCTGACCGAGCTCACCCTGGATCCGCCCGACGCGACCAGCGACCAGGCCGGCGTGCCGCTGCTCGACGAGGACTACCTCATCCTGTCCACGATCCACTCCGCCAAGGGCCAGGAGTGGAAGTCGGTCTATCTGCTCAACGTCGTCGACGGCTGCATGCCCTCCGACCTTGGAGCCGGCACCTCGGCCGAGATCGAGGAGGAACGCCGCCTGCTCTATGTGGCTATGACCCGCGCAAAGGATGACCTCCATCTGGTCGTGCCGCAGCGCTTCTTCGTCCACGGCCAGCACGCACAGGGAGATCGTCACCTCTATGCCTCCAGGACGCGCTTCATTCCCGAAAAACTGCTGGGTCTGTTCGAGCGGACGGCTTGGCCAGTCGTGCCGGCCGGCGCCACGGCACGCACCGCCGGCCAGGGACCAAGGCTCGATATTGGATCCCGCATGCGCGGCATGTGGCGATAGACGGGGGATGCTAAGGAACCACCGTGTGCAATCTCTATTCGATCACCACCAACCAGGCCGCCATCATCGCGCTGTTTCGCGTCGTGAGGGGACTGGTCTCCACTTCGGCCGGCGTTGTCAGGATTACTGGCATTGCGTTCGGATGGATGGCGCCGACCTCCGAGTTCGGCTCAGTCGTGAGGAACGCGAATAGGTCGTTGATAGTCTCACCTTTCGCACGGACGTCCAGTTTGTCCAGATGCCGGCGAAGCAGGGTAGGCTCTCGTCAAGGGCGAATCAGATATCGCCTCCCTCGGCTTTGTTGAATTCGCTGAATGACGTGAACGGCACCACGCAGCGGCTATTGGTTCCGAGCCATCTCGTCCAATGCTTGCTCTTTACAGTGCGGATACTGTCGTTCCGCCGTCAGGCTCCATTCGGAGCAGTTCCTTGAAGTCGACCGGCTTGCCCTTGGCTTGAAGCTTCGCTGAGCTCGAGAAGCCCCCATGGTTCGCAACGGCTCCGTTTAGAGCAAACCTGTCCCCTCATGATCCTTGAATGACTCAGCATCAACAGGAGGCCGTCATCGCCAGGCCACCAGGAACGATGGCCTGCGCCACTGGCAGGGAGTAACAATGCCGCAGCGGCGGGAGCACCCTTGGACCTCAACGGCCGAGATTGTCGACGGTTCGGCTTACCATCTCCGCCCATCAGGAATAAGATGAGCCGACGTCCACGGGCGTTCGTGCCCTTAGGCGGGCCCGGCTAGATATCGTGGCAACTCTCCGTCACGCCCGTTGGCCACACACTGAGGTCTGCGCAGCGATCCACACGACGAATTCCATGACTGAACCCGAGCATTTGGAAGGCGTTCCTGGCCGCTACTGGCACCGGCTCGAAGACGGGCGTGTCCAGTGCGATGTCTGCCCGCGCTATTGCAGGCTTAACGAAGGCCAGCGCGGCCTGTGCTTTGTGCGTGGCCGGCAAGATGATCGGATCGTGCTCACGACCTACGGCCGCTCCTCGGGGTTCTGTGTCGATCCAATAGAGAAGAAGCCACTGAACCACTATCTGCCCGGAACTCCCGTGTTGTCGTTCGGCACCGCCGGGTGCAACCTGACCTGCAAATTCTGCCAGAACTGGGACATCTCCAAAGCGCGCGAACTCGACCGGCTCCAGGACGCAGCCTCGCCGGAAGATATTGTCGAGGCCGCGATTGCCACGGGCTCGCGCTCCATCGCCTACACCTACAATGACCCCGTCATCTTCCTGGAATATGCCGTGGATGTTGCAAAGGTGGCGCGCCGGCGCGGGATCAAGAACGTGGCGGTCACAGCGGGCTACGTTGACGCGGCGGCGCGGGAGGAGTTTTACACCTTCATGGACGCCGCCAATGTCGACCTCAAGGCGTTCACCGAGGCGTTCTATAAGCGGATGTGCACGGGGCGTCTTGGCGCCGTGCTCGAGACGCTCGAGTATCTGAAGAACAAGACGAAGGTCTGGTTCGAAATCACAACGCTGCTGATCCCGGGTCACAATGACAGCTCAGAGGAGGTAAAAAAGCTTAGCGAGTGGGTGATGACAAGACTAGGACCTGACGTGCCCTTGCATTTCACCGCCTTCCACCCTGACTACAAGATGCTGGATCTGCCCCGTACGCCGGCCTTCACGCTGACGACGGCTCGCGATATCGCGCGCAAGGTCGGGCTGCATTTCGTCTACACCGGCAATGTCCATGACGAGAGGGGCCAAAGCACGTACTGCCCGGGCTGCAGTGAGCGGATCATCGGCCGAGATTGGTATGACATCACCACTTGGCGGCTCACAGGGGACGGCCGCTGCGGTATTTGCTCCACGGCAATCCCCGGCTTGTTCGAGGCGCACCCGGGCAACTGGGGGCAGCGGCGCGTCCCGATCCGGATCGGCAGACTGGAACGGTCGTGAATGAGAATGATTGCCGACGCCGAGGCGCCTCCCTGCTGCGGGAGCGTGATTAGGAGGTCACGATGAAGATTGACAGCACCATATTTGGCGCGATTACGATTGACGGAAAGACGTATCAGCACGACGTGGTCGTTCGTCTTTCCGGCGAAGTTGTGAAGCGGAAAAAGAAGCTATCAGAGAAGCTGTATGGTACCTCGCACGTGCTTTCAAAAGACGAGGCAAAGTTTCTCTTCGAGAAGGGGTGCGATCAGGTCGTCATTGGCTCGGGTCAGATGGGCAACGTGCACCTATCACCGGAAGCTGAAGCCTATTTTGAAAGAAAGGGCTGCGAGGTCGTGTTGAAGCCGACACCCGATGCAATCCGGATGTTCAACCGGTCGCGCGCAAAGAGAAGCGGACTCTTTCACGTGACCTGTTGAAAGAAATGCCTGGTGACGCTGTGTATGCACGTTGGATCAGCCGGATTGGCGCGCCGCTCATTGCTTTTGTTTTGACCGTTGCGCCGTCGGTTTCGACGGTGCACGCCGTTGAGGATGCTCGCAAGGTGAGCGTGGTGTCCTTCGGCCTTTTCGGCGATCAAGGCGTGTTTAGAAGCGAGGCGACCGGCGCAGCCCGGATCGTAGCGGGCCGTTTCGGGGGCGCCCCGATCAACGTGCAATACAATTCGAAGAAAGGCGGAGGTGCAACGATCGAAGGCCTGGCCATGTCCTTGCAAGCGGCGGCCAACGGGATGGACGCCAACAACGACATTCTGTTTTTGATTCTCACCTCGCACGGCTCCCGCGCCGGCCTTGCAGTCAAAGCGGGGCGGCTTACGCAAACGCTCACGCCGTCTAATCTCGCCTACATGCTGGCGCGCACCGGCATGCGATACAAGGTGGTGGTTATCTCGGCCTGCTATTCCGGGATCTTTATCCCTCGTCTCGCAAACCCCGATACGCTGGTAATCACCGCGGCCGATGCCGACCATCCATCGTTCGGCTGCCGGGACAAAGCCAAATGGACCTATTTCGGCAACGCCTTTTTCAATATAGCACTTCGGCAAGCCAAGAGCCTGAAGGACGCCTTTGTTGTTGCGCGCTCGCTCGTCAAAAAGCGAGAAGCGCGCGAGCGCTTCGAGCCGTCGAATCCCCTAATGGCAGGCGGCGAAAACGTGCAGCCGTTGCTCATTTCGCGTCCTTGAGCGACCGGCCGCCTTCGCGGCCGACGACTGTCTGCCAAAAACCGCGTCCGTATTGATCTAATAACCGAAGCGCGCCGCATGTCTGCCAATGGCACTCGACCGAATTCGCTATCGCGCCCGATGTCCGCTTTGCGCGCTAATAGCCGCCATTCCCGGCAAGTCCGTTTCTGACCCGGACCTTGTGTCGCGTCGACGAAGCCCAGTTGCATGATTGTTCCAGATCGGTCGTCAGGGTAATATGGGCGGAGATTGGGGGACCCATGACCGACTTGGGTATGCCCGAGACGCGCTACGCACAAAGCGGCGACATCAATATCGCCTATCAGACGATAAGGCATGGTTCGCTCGACATCGTCATCGTGCCGGGTTCGATTTCCCAAGTCGAATTCCACCACGAACTGCTCGGATTTACGGCGTTCTTGCACCGGCTATCCGGGTTCGCGCGCGTTGTAACCTTCGACAAGAGAGGACAAGGCCTGTCGGATCGCGTGTCCGGTGTGCCGTCGTTGGAAGAACGAATGGACGATGTTCGCGCCGTCATGGATGCGGTCGGCTCGAAGCGGGCTGTCTTGCTTGGGTTCTCCGAGGGCAGCCCCATGAGCGTATTGTTCGCCGCGACCTATCTCGAACGGGTATCGCATCTAATTCTTTTCGGCGGTTACGCTAACTCCTTGAGGACCGACGAAGCGTTCGAAGCCTTCTTCACGGCCACCGTTGCAGCATGGGGCACCGGCCTGTCGATGAAGCGCGTGACCGGTACCCACGACGGAAACGAGCGCGAAATGGCGCTATTGGGCAAGTAGCTTGCGAGGGGCTGATCGGCGACATTGAGGAATTCGTCACCGGACATCGCGATGGCGCTGTTTCGGAAACGGATCGGGTCCTGGCGACCGTTCTCTTCACCGACATCGTCGGCTCCACGCGTATGGCGGTGGAAGTCGGAGACCACCGCTGGCACGAACTGCTCGATCGTCACGATCGTCTGGCGAAACAGACGGTCGAGAAGCATCGCGGAAATTTCGTGAAAAGCACAGGCGACGGCATTCTCGCAACTTTCGACGGACCGGGGCGCGCGGTGCGCTGCGCGCTCGCCTTCGGCGCAGCCGCGCAGCAAATGGGTCTCCCTCTACGCGCTGGCCTTCACACCGGCGAAATCGAGGTACGGGGCCAGGATGTCGGCGGGATCGCGGTGCACGCCGCCGCGCGCGTCATGGCGCAATGCGGCGCGAACGAGGTTCTTGTGTCGCGCGTTGTAACCGATCTTGTCGCCGGCGCCGGACTCCAATTTACGGAACGCGGCGCGTTCGATCTCAAAGGCATTCCCGGCCAATGGGATTTATTCGCTGCCGCTCAATAAGTCCGTGCACGGCACTTCTCGGAAGTGCGGACGGCTGCTTACCGCGCAACAGCAGACGCGGGATGCGTCGATGTTCGCCGCTAGGGTTGCTTTACCGGCACACCAATTCAACGCACGAGCAAGCAGACCCGGTACCTGCAAATGGCATCCCCAATTGCGTCGGCATGAGCCTCTCGTCCTTAGGGGTTCGGGGCATTCTCGTCTTCAACCTTGTTAACGGAATATCCGGCTTTGCGAAGAGCAACCAGCACAGCCTTGGCGAGATGAATGCTTTCTTCGTCACTTTTCGTGACTTGGTCCCACGTCGTGCCGTGCCCAGAACTGGGATGATCAATGAGAGCGGTTTTGATGGCGCTTGTTATGACGATAAGGGCGTCTTCTGACATCTAGATTTCCCGCTGCTTTCCGCTAAGCATATCACGCTTTTGGCAGGTGCGATGGCTCAACGGCACCATGTGCAAGCACCGTAGTCGTCAGCGCCAAAACTGACCGTTACAGGTTTTGTTACATCCCCCTCCGACGGTCGCGGCTTTGCGGCGCAATCAAAAGAGATGGCGACTACGGCAGCAGCGCTGTCTTGAAGTCGCCTCGCGCCCAGCTATGTTAGCGTAGTTGATGAGACGCGTAGGACTTGTCGACATCACGGTAAGCAACGCGGCGCGCTTTGGCGCATCGCAACGTTCCGCCACGCGACGCTGCGCGTCGCACCACATCGCTACGCAACGCGCGAGCCGCTGGGGACATCCCGGCGGCTCTCGCGCGTTTAGCGCGGACGGTCCGCTTCAAGCGCCTATGGCCCCGAGACGGTCATGTGAAAGCAAAATACATGCGAGCGGATGAGTTCGCCGCTTCGCGACGTGCCGTGATCGAACGCCGATATCGACTTCCCCGGGAAGGGCGTTTTTACACGGCCAAGACCCGTTGCGGACATTCGATAGCAAGGATCGAACATTGGCAATGGTGGAATGGCGTCGTTCGTCGAGTACGAGCAGAAAGCGCCTAGAAGCGGACATTTGATTCAGTCAGGTCGCGGGTGCTATATCGACCGTCAACAGTTTGTCGGGGTGATATCAGCGGCGGTTGCAGGTCTCCCTATCTTAAGCTTTGGGTCAAATCCGAATGGGATCATACGACGACGACCTTAAATGTTTCGAGGCGCATGGCGCTGCGCCCCTGCCCACCGCGATCAATCAAGGCTTTGTGGAACACGACGGTGCTCGAATCCGGTACGCGACGTACGGGTCGGGAGCTCCCGTGATCTTGCTGCATGGCGGCCTTGGGCATAGCGGCAACTGGGGCTATCAGGTTCCGGCGCTGGTCGCGTCGGGTTATCGCGCCGTGCTGATCGATAGCCGCGGCCATGGCCGCAGCACGCGCGATTCGCGGCCTTTCACGTATGAGTTGATGGCGTCCGACGTTCTGGCCGTGATGAATGCGCTGCAAGTGGACAAGGCAGCCGTCGTCGGATGGAGCGATGGCGCCTGCACCGCCTTGATCCTCGCCATGAAGGCCCCCGAACACGTTGCAGGCGTGTTTTTCTTCGGCTGCAACATGGACCCCAGCGGCACAAAAGAAATCGAGCCCAGCCCGGTTCTCGACCGGTGTTTCGGACGGCACGCCAAGGACTATGCCCAGCTATCAGCCACGCCGGACCAGTTCGACGCATTGGTTGAAGCTGTCGGCCAGATGATGAAGACCGAACCGAATTATTCTGCAGGCGAGCTCGCCCACATCCGTGTGCCTGTTGCGATCGTGCAGAGCGAGCACGACGAGTTCATCAAGCCCGAACATGCCGAATATCTTGCACGGAGTATCGCGACAGCGGAATTGAAGATCCTGCCTGGTGTGAGCCATTTCGCGCCGCTGCAAAGGCCGAGGCAATTCAACAGCGTCATGCTTGCTTTCCTCCGCAAGGTTCTTTCTTGAAGGAAACAATACGCCTCGGTGCCTCGCCAGTCCGCTTTTTGGTCACCGCCGCCGTAGGACTGCTCCGCAGGAAGGACACAGAAGGGTCGGATCGCGACCTTCGTGGCTTCCGGCTGAATGTCGCCTACTGGCCCTAAGCCGAACACCGCACAAGCCTTTGTCATGTCGGCTGGCAGGGGCAGACCGGACGCAGGTCCATGCTCGCCTCTACCGCCGCTTGTGATCCAAGCCAGTCATCATGAACGACGCGAGACGTTCAGCCATCGACCTCAGCGTAGGTTCGGACTCACATCCTGCAGCTGTCACACATGGAGTGGCCGGACCTCTTGCGGCCAGCCACAAGCGATTGCGAGCTTGCCGGCCCAAAACTTCGCCGACTCTTGCTCGGAGACATCAACGACCGTGAAGCCACCGAGATACTCCGGGGCGTTGGAATACCGACCTTCAATAAACTGCAGTTCGCCGCTGATGTTATTAGCACTAAAAGCCTTGCTCAGATCTTCATCTACTCCCGCGGCGAAGATGAGCACGCCCGCTTCCTTCATCTCGGCCACGACTGCCCTAGCCAACGGTCCGCGAGACTGAAACCACTCTTCGGAGTGATCACCGACCCATTGCTGGTTGAAGTAGATAATGTAGTGCGTCATGTGACCTTCCTATTATCTGCGGCCAAGGAGAACATACTAACCCATATCATTGGTGTTTGGCGTATTCCGCTTATGGCACTTTTGCGAAGTGGTAGCCGACACCGAATACGTCCGCTTATCGGAGTAAACCGGAAGTGAACGGCCGACCGCCAGCATGGCGCCTTTGACCCTACTCGGACATCGTCGATAACTCCCAGATCGACATAATTGCATTCTCTTGTAAAATTCCCGTTGGCAAGGAAAACACTCGGGACACCAGATGCAGGAAATTTCGCTAGTTAGTTTCAGTGGCGTATTTGCTTTGCGGGACGGCGTGAGTGAAAAAGAGTTTTTGCCGAGATTGCACGCCTTCTTCCAGCATTTCATAGATATGGGGTTTGCCACGGGCTATCGCGTTATGCGCCGCGAGGCGCTGGACGGCTTTGGCAAAACGCTACCGGCCTTCACGTATCGAGGTGAACTCGTCTATACCGACCTGGAGCGGGAGCATGCCGCGTACGAATATGTCAAACAGCATGGCGAGCAAGTAAACTCGCTGCATGTAGCTATGAACTCATTGGTCAAACCCGACGCAGACTTCTTTTTAGAGACGCGCATCGCATAGAGCACCAATGTCCTCTTGGGACATGCCCGCCCATACTGAGAATGTCTGCTCACCAGGGTAGAACGGAAGTCGCAGGTGCTCAGTCAAACCGGCGCGAATGACCCAACTCGGACATGAACCTCGGCACAAACGAAAGCGGTTGTGGTCTTGCAAATGCAAAGACTGTCATCGGCTGTCGCGCCACGCTATTAGGTACAAGGGAGACCTGCGCACTTCTTCAGCAGTCCTCGATACGCCAATGTCGGCGAGCAGATGGTCATCAAGTTTTTCGAGAAGTTGCCTGCGCTGGTACCGTCGTTCCCAACCCAGTGCTATTCCGGCCAGCCACGCAAGCGGAATTTTCCAAGACCTTCTCAGGCTCGGAAACAAGGGTGAAGCTGCTTTGAGATTGTTGGTTGAATTTAAGGTAGTGCTGCCGCAAGACATGTTTCACCTCCGTAATGGAGCGAAACAACGCTTGGCTGCGGGAGCTCATCGGGCGGTTGTCAATGGCCCGAGTGCTTTCTGTATCATGCCCATACGCTTTGGCAAGGGTCAGCCTTCACGGAAACTCGCAAGCCGACCCGATGTCGGTTCACCATAGCTGACGTTCGCAACGCAACTTGCAGGCTTGCGACCAACTCGTGTCCTAAGGGGCTTGCCCGAGCCGGTGTACCGTTCACGCCATACCCACAAACCGCAGCGCCACGCCGGCCGCGCACGACCCCGCCAGCACCCAGAGCATGCCGATGTTGAGGCGGAAGATGGCGGTGGCCGCGGCCGCCGCCAGCACGAAGGCCGCTAGATCGAGGCTTCCCCACACCGGCATGTCGAACGACAGGCCGAACGAGCGAACCGGCGTGGTCTGCCGGAACAGCGTATGCAGTGCGAACCAGATCGACAGATTGAGGATCACGCCGACCACCGCGGCGGTAATCGCGGTCAGCGCGCCGGCCAACCCCTTGTTGCCACGTAGTGTCTCGATGTAGGGCGCGCCGAGGAAGATCCAGAGGAAGCAGGGGATGAAGGTGACCCAGGTCGCCAGCAATCCTCCGAGCGTGGCGGCAAGCATCGGCGACAGCGTGCCGGGATCGCGATAGGCGGCCATGAAGCCGACGAACTGCAGCACCATGATCAGCGGCCCCGGCGTGGTCTCGGCCATGCCGAGGCCGTCCAGCATCTCGCGCGGCTGCAGCCAGTGGTAATGCTCGACCGCCTGCTGGGCGACATAGGCCAGCACCGCATAGGCGCCGCCGAACGTCACCATCGCCATCTTGCTGAAGAACAGGGCGATTTGGCTGAACACGTTGGCCTGGCCGAGCCCGATCAGCAGCGCCGCCACCGGTACTACCCACAGCAACATCCACACCGAACTCACGGTGAGCGCGCGCCCAACAGAGGGACGGACATGGTCGGGTAGTTCCTCGCCGAGCAAGCTGTCGATCGCCGCCGCTTTCTTGTTTCCGCCACCGTGCTCGATCGCGGCGAATTCCGGCCGTCCGCTGCGCGCGCCGAAATAGCCGATCACGCCTGCCGCGATGATAATGATCGGGAAGGGTACGTCAAAAAAGAAGATCGCGACAAAGGCGATGGCCGCCAGCGCGATCATCACCCGGTTGCGCAGCGCGCGCTTGCCGACGCGGACGACGGCCTGCACCACGATCGTGAGCACCGCGGCCTTCAATCCGAAGAACACCGCCTCGACGAAGCCGACATTGCCGTAGGCCGCGTAGATATAGCTCAGGCCCATGATGGCGATAATACCGGGCAGGATGAACAGGCCGCCGGCCATGATGCCGCCGGCGGTCCGGTGCAACAGCCAGCCGATATAGGTGGCAAGCTGCTGCGCCTCCGGCCCCGGCAGCAGCATGCAGTAGTTCAGCGCATGCAAAAACCGGCCCTCCGAGATCCAGTTCTTTTCCTTGACCAGGATGCGGTGCATGACCGCGATCTGCCCGGCCGGGCCGCCGAAGCTCAGCACGGCAACCCGCAGCCAGACCCGGAAGGCTTCACCAAAACTGATGCCGTGACCGATCTCCCGGCTTGCGCCGGGATCAGTCCTCTTGCCCATGGTGGCATCCATTACGGTTTCGCCTTGTTGGTCGGCCAGTTGTGGGTCTCGCCAGTCGCGTCGCGGCACCAGCGGTAGAACGCGTCGTACAGCGTCATGCCCGCTTCCAGCTGCTCGAGATCGTCGTCGAACATGCGCGACAGGCCGAGCGAGGCGGCGAGCAGCCCGGGCGCTTCCGGCGACAGATCGAGCCGCCCGGTGTCGGCGCCACGTACCATCGTCGCCAGCCGCAGCAAAGGTGGTGTCGCCAGACCGAATTCCTCGATCATCACGTCGAACGTGCAGAGTTCGCCGCGGTGGCTCCAGAACACGTTCTCGATGTCGAAGGGCGCGGCGTTGAAGCGCTCGCCAACCGCGATCACTTCCGGCGGCGCGACGAAAAGAAATACCGCGTTCGGATCGACGAACCGGCGGATCAGCCAGGGGCAGGCGATGCGATCGATCTTCGGCCGCGCGCGCGTGACCCAGACGGTGCGGCCCTGCGCATCGCGTGCGGGGAGTTTTGCGGCCGGCACCAGCGGCAGCTTGGCGGCCTTCCAGCCTTCGAAGCCGCCTTCCAGCGCCTCGGCCGATACGTGCAGATGCCGCAGCCAGGCGGCGGTGCCCTGCGCGAGTTTCTGGCCGCGCAGGCAGACGACAATGGCCGAGCGGCCGGAAAATTCTTCGCCCCAGCCGGCGGCGTCCTTATGGTTGCGCCTGACCGCGCCGGGAATCAGCCGCTGGTCGGCGGCGAAATCCTCGTCGGTACGAACGTCGATCAGGGCAGGCATGTGCGCCGTGCCGATCAATCGTGAAAGCTTGTCTGGAGATATGCTGGTGTAGGATGACATGGCTGCGCCCTCGTAAAAGAAACGGGACGCGATACTTGAGCATGTCGCCTCGTGGGGAGATCGCAAAATCCCCATGGGCCGAATTAACTGCCTGACGCTTCGGCTGTCAACGGGGATCAGCTAGCACCAGCACGATTCCCGAGGCGAGCAGCAGCACCAGCACGACTTTCCGGAACGAAGCCTCGTCAAGCCGCCCGAACAGCTTTAGGCCGAGCCAGGTGCCGGCGAACAGCGCCGGCAAGCCGATCAGGAACAGCTTGATCGTGTCCGGCGTGATCGCGCCCTTCGCGCCGATCCAGAATGCGCTCATGGCAAAGATCGCCACCGCGACCGGCTGAAACACCGTGCGTTGGACGTCCTTCGGCCAGCCGCGAAGGCCGCACCAAATCGTCACCAGGATGCCGGCAAGCCCGGTAATGCCGCCGAGCACGCCATTGAGGAAGCCGATGCCGGCATCGGCCGTGGCGCCACCCGCATCGACCCGCGGAATCGCAGGCCGCAACAGCGCATAGAAGCTGTAGAGCACTAGGAAGGCCCCGACGGCCATACGCACATGGACAGGATTTGCCCAAGTGAGAATGCTGACGCCGACGGGAACGCCGAGCGCGGCACCGAGAACGAAGGGCCAGAGTTTTTTCAAGTCCAGCGCGCCGCGCAGCTTCCAGACCGAGTAGCCCTGCACGATCAGCCCGAACGCAATGATCAACGTGGCCGTTTGAAGGGGCGTGAGGATGTAGAGCCAGATCGCGGAGGCGACGAGCCCGAAGGCAAAGCCGGAGAGACCGGCGACCAGCGCGCCCCCAAAGGTCGCGAGAAGAAAGAGCGCGATTTCGACTGCGGATGATCCATCCATGTGCTCGCCCCAACAAAAAGCGAGCAGCGCTTGAATGGGATCGCCATTTCACGGGGAGGCCGCGATTTCCCCAACAATAATCTATACGGCGGTCTGCGTGCTTGGCAACGGTTCGATGTCTGATCTTGGCCCATCGCGTCAGTCCGCTGCGATGCGGAATTTGGTCGTTATCGGCGCATAGCAGACATGGATCATGCCGAACAAATCGCTGCGCAAGCGGTTGACGCCGCTGATCCGCAGGACTCAGCCCTTCACCAAAAGGATCGCGCACAAGGGCATCTGGGTCGAGCCGGAATTGCTTGCCGAAATCGAGTACCGAGCCAAATCGGGTGAGGGCAAGGTGCGCCATCCCTTCTTCAGAGGCCCACGGGAGGACCTTTGATGGATGATTTCGATCGGTTCTAGGAATGGGCAAACAAGCCGCTCGACAGTCTGACGATCCTGGCCGACATTCATCGTCATGTCGCTACCGCCGGAAGCGCGGCGCGACCGCGCCAAGGTCAATGAGGCCCTGGTACAAGAGACCGGCCGTAACTCAGACAGACGAGTACGCCTGAGCCCGACGTCGGGCCACTGGGGACGAGTGGTGAAACGATCGCAAAAAATCACCTTCAGCGAAATGCACGAATCGGGTTCGTCGCGTCTTGGTCTATTGTTCCGATTACAAATGCGGCCGCTCAATAGAGGTGGACGCTGCTATGTGGCCGGTGGTCGCAACATTGGCGCGGAACATCAGCGAGCGCGGCCATTGTCCTGTTCGCTTAGCCGGGGCGCTACCGGAGGAACGAATTCATGGCATACCAACCCAATCCAAACGATCTCCATCGTGCGGGCCGTAGTAAAGAGGAAATGCGGCGTCGCGATAATGAGCTGCAAGCCGATCCCCAGCTCGCCGAAGGTCCCGCCAGCGGCACCAAGGTCGCAATGTACGCCATCGCCATCGCAGTTGTGCTGGGTGTCGTGTTCTACGGCCTGAGCAACAACAGCGTGGACCAGGCGGGCACCACGCCGCCCAGCGAGACCGCGCAGCAGACCCAGCCGGCCAACCCTGCGGGGCCTTCGGGCAAGACCAACACCGAGCCCGGCACGACCACGGGCGCGGCGACGACCAACCGTCCGACGCTGCCGTCTCCGAACCCCACAGGTACGCAAGTCGATCGCAGCAAACAGTAAAGGTCGACCGTCCGAATTGACGTGCAGCGGGCCTATCGGCCCGCTGCTTTTGTGGCTAGCTGTAAGGCCCAGCAAGGTAGCGCTGACTTATTCGCCTAGGCTTGGTAGGTCGATCACGAAATTGCTAGGGTCCAGTTTGGCGCTAGCCAACGACTCGGCCTGGCGGGCTTTTTTTTGCAACTCCCTGGTCGCGCCCCGGCGTGATTAGAAGCGCGGAGGAGCCGGCCCGCTCGGTAGCAAGCGCTCCAGAGATGCTGTCGTGCTCGTACGTACGATTTAACCCTGGGTTGAGTCAGCGAAGAAGACGAAGATCCGATGAGAAAGCACCCTAGCCAAAATCACGGCGTCCGTAGCCGCTGCTAAAGGACGGCGTCCGTAGCCGCTGCTAAAGGGATGGCTCAAAAGGCGCTGGCGAGCACCCCAACCGCCCCCCAAGACAATAGCCACGCGGGCGTTACACCGCATGGCCTGATGCCGGGACTGTCCCGCTCCTCGCAAGATTCCGTCGCCGCTAACACAATCGCGGACCGGCAGAGACGTTCCGGCCGACGCTGGCAAAAAGTAACCCGCCGGGATGAGCCCGGGGGGATTACTTAGAAGCCGGCGAGCCACTGACCGAGCATGGCGAGCCACGTACTCACACGGAAAGAAACAGGCCCGCGCCAGGGGCGGTCGCCCGCGCACGGCCGCACTTAAAATCCATCCCCTTCGGGGGTCCCGATAATATGCCGACGTGGGAATACGGCAGCAATGGCTCAGCCAGTAACCGATGGGGTTTCGAAACCTCAATCGTCTGTCTCAAGACCTGGCACTGCTTGTCCGAGGTCAGAAATGCGATATCCGACGCATCCCGGCCACTGCCGATGCGGATAATCCCTTCAATCGGCGCAAGCTGCGTCGCGTCAATCAGCCACCAACTATTTTCGAGATAAACTTCGAAGACTGCGTGGAAGTCAGGCGGGTCCAGTTGAAGCGCATACGCGCTGACGGCGCGGGCCGGAATGCCGAGTGCGCGAGCCAGCGTGATGCCCAAATGCGCGAAATCGCCGCAGACGCCCGCGCGGTCTATAAACGTCCGCTCCGCGGTCGTCTCAGCGTTGCTGACGCCCGACACATAGTCAACGTTGCGATGAATCCAATCCAAGATCGACATAACTCGCGCCACGCCGTCGCCGGCTCCGCCGAACTCGCGTTGCGCAAATCGCATGAACTTGTCCGACGGGCAAAAGCGGCTGGGCAGGAGAAACGGGAGCACGTCGGTGGGAAGGTCCGACCATAGATGCTGGTGACCGGCCGGCGGCAGGAGCTGCCGAAGATTGTTTTCCACCACGACCTGATAACGGATCGCCACTTCGCCAGAGAACGAGGCGCGTATGCTCCGGTCACCGTATGGTGTCTTGTCGAAGAGCAATAGCGCCGGTGGCTGAATGTCGAGCGATTCCGAGAGGATTTTTTGATCGCTCGTATGTGAAGCCTCAATGATAGCGATAACCTGCGTTGCTTGCGCGAAAGCATAGACGAGTTCGGCCTTGATCAAGAGTTTCATGCGGCCCTCAAGCCAAACCAACCAGGGCACCCTGGCGTGAATTATGATCAGGTGTTCCAAGTGCGAACGCGGTGACGAGCAGTAAAACACTCGCGAGGCTCGTTCCGCTTTCGCTACGCAGAACGCGCTTGGCCTGATCCGACGTATAGCCATTGACCCGAGTTGGCGCTAGATTTTAGTGCTGCTGTACGCCTACTGAGGAGAACCGAAGTTCAAGACCGGTGCTGCGCACCCGTTTACCCTCTTCGGCCGTTCGTAAATCGGCTATCGCGGCCGCCTACGCGACGAAGCATGCCCCCGAACATCGTTCAAAAGCTGCTGAAAATCGGGCCTCGGGGCACGGCACATGGCCCATTTCGCTGACTGTTGCCACGCGCGGCGCAGATGCCGGAGATAGGCAACTTGTTGACGGGCCACGACGTCGAGCTATGGCAATTGGATGGACAGATCCGGACGTTCAAGGCACACATCTTGGGGTTAGCGCGATAGCTTCACACTTGCCGTTCGGCCGTATTTCAGACTCGGCTTGAAGCCAGAACTCCAGGTCGCGGTCTGCTGGCCGTCCGTTCTGTCCCAAAGTTCGTGGGCGCGCTCTAATCTCTTCCCTGGTCCGCTGGGCGGCCAGACGTTGTCCAAGCCTCTGTCTAAGTTCCTCGACCCACGCCCTAAGCCGCTCATAGGTCATCTGGTCAGTGATGCGCGAAGAAATGCGACTCGCTTGTGCAACCTTGCGGTGGCCGGCGTCCGCCTGAACCCTGGAGTTGGCGCTTACTGAGGCACCTCCTGCCCGACCGCTGCCGATGAGGTAGCAGGTGCAGATTTCTCTGGCGCTTCTTCATCCGCATCACTCGTGGTAATGGTGGCTACAACATCAGCAGCCATCGTTTCAAGCAATGCGACTTCGTCTCCTTCCAGGGTGCGGGGTTCGGAGTCGAGAATGCATAGCGCTCCGATTATCAGACCGTCAGCTGCGCGTAGCGGCGCCCCAGCGTAGAAGCGCACGTTCCATTGCTCGATCGTCTCGTTATCGGCAAAGCGCGGGTCGCGCTCGATATCCGAGACCACTAGCGTCTCGTCGTTGGCTACTACGTAGTTGCAGATCGCATGTTCGCGGTCCATCGGCAGCAGCGTACCTGTATCGTCGGTGATGGCATCCGGCAATTTTCCACTTTGTCCGACGAAGTATTCGCGGTCCTTATCGATAGTGGTGATCACGGCAACGCTGGTGTTGAATACGTCGGCCGCACGCTTGGCGAGAGCATCCAGCGCTTCACGTTTGTCACCCTCTAAGACCCCGGTCGCTTTCAGCGCGTTGACACGCTCTGCGTCGTTGTCAGGCACGGGGGCTTGTTGGACCACCTTGGCTTCTTCAGGGTCGACGATGCGGTGAATACGACGGACCGCCTCCTCGACCGAAGTCACGACAGCATCGGCTTTGAGCGCTGCGAGGGATTCGTCGGTCAACAGTTCCGGGGGCGCCCTCCATAGCGCTAGAACGATGCGCAGATCCGGCCATCGTCTTCGCAGACGCCGGCAGGCGTGGCGGGCGGGGATGGCTGGGTTCGGCGTAAAGTAGCTGAGGCAGACAATGTCCGCGCCCTTCAGGTCGAGTTTAGCCAGATAGTCGGCATTGACGCTTGCAGCGGGTTGGGAAGCTGCGGCGATCCCTTCGAAACCAAGCGCGTGGGCTAGCATCTCGCCGGCGAGGGCATCGATCTCCCATTTTCCTCCGATGCACAGGACCGTTGGCTTTGCCTCCGGACTCAGGGAGGCTGGGTATTGATCTCTGAGATCGTCGAGCAGTGTATCCATTCCGCTTGCCAGACGCAGGCGGTGCTCAGCGCTTGCGTTCTGGAGATACTCCTCGCTTGCCAGACGAAGGACCTCAATGCCGATTGCATCGTAGAATGATATAACCGAAGACTCTTCGATTTCGGCGCTTGCGATCTCGACAGCTTCGTCGGCATCATCTGCAATCAGTCGCTGATAGATGCGGGCGGGTACATCCAGTGCAGGCGTCGAACCGAGCATAGTGTCGAGGAAGCGCAGCTGCGGCAGATTACGCCCGAGGACTAGTAGACAAACCGTGAGAGGGGTGGAGAGGATCAGCCCCACGGGACCCCAAAGCGCTGTCCACAATATCGCCGCGGCGATCAGCGATATGGCCGACAGGCCGGTGCTCGAACCATATAGCAGGGGCTCGACAATGTTGTTGCTTATCAACTCGAGGATGACGATCACCGCAACGGTCCATAGCAACATGCTCCAGCCACTGTCGACGGCAAAAGCGATCGAGACTGGAAAGATCGCAGCAATCAGTGGGCCGACATAGGGGATGAAGCGCATGACCGCGCCCACGGCGCCCCACAGAAGCGCGCCTGGTACGCCGATGATCCAGAGGCCGGCAGCGAGCGGCACGCCGTAACTGACGTTTACGAGTAGCTGCATCAGAAGATACCTGCTGATACGCGCACCAGCCTCCTGGATCGCATCGGTCGAACGATGGAAGTTGCCACCCAATAGTCGTAGAAACCGGTCGCGAAGGTCGCCGATATCAAGCAGCGCCAGAAAGACGAAGATCAAGACGATGCCGGCCGTAGCCAGCGGCTCCGCTGACCGCACAAGCCAGGCAAATGCCTGCTCGAACGGCGTTTGCGGCATGGGAACGATTTCGACACGCTGTGGCACCGGGCCTTCCGCGGGTTTGTCGTCCTTTGACTCGACCTCCTTCTGTACGCGTTCGACTGTCTTCAGCACGCCGTCGAACAATCCGGGTGCCTTAAGATTCTGGCGTAGATCCGCCAACTTCGTCAGTATCGTCGATTGATAGGCCGGCAATTCGACAGCGATCGAACGGACCTGTGCGCCGAGAATGACGCCTAGTCCAACCAGGGCGCATCCGACGGTTACCATGACGAGGCTCGTCGCGAGCAGTCTGGGCAGGCCGAGCCGGGCAAGCCATGTGACGGGCGGGTTCAGCGCGAATGTGATCAGGAACGCGATCGCGAGTGGTATGAGTATTTCACGGCCGAAATACAGGCCAGCAAGGATGACCGCGCCCGACACCAGGGCGGCCGCAACTCTTACAATATCCAGTTCGCGAGACGTGACCGCATCCGCGCGGACCTGGCTTGATGATGGAAGCCCTGAGGCTGTAGGCAAATTATGCATTGTGCTGCGCCTCACACGAAAACGCGAACGGACCCAGCAAGTTCCCTTCATGCAATTCGTGTCGCGAGCTTGCACGGGCAATAAATCGTCGGCTTCACAGACGACGGACATGCACACGTTCCGCGAGGAAGCGATCGAGATGATCCGCGCCTAGGTAACGGCAGGCTGATCAGCGGTCACTCAGGCGGTGTCAATTTCGAGGTCCCAGCGGTCTTGATCCACCATCGGTGCCCTCGGCAGCGTCATGGCACCTTTGAGACATGCCGACACGGTAACGGTGTCTGTTTATAGGGTGTTCATTCCGAAACGGCCAGCCTCCAGTCGCGCTTGCTTGGCAAACCCACCTGTAAGAAGCTCGCCGGCTGCAGGTGCCTGCTCCGCTCGCAGCCTTGACGTTCATAAGGAGCATCCCCGATTATGCTGAGATCCCCAGCTTTCCAAGCGCTAGCCCGACTAATCGTGGATCCGGCTAGCCATGTTCGAGGTCGTCCCCGCATGCCATGGCATCATTGACGTTCAGTAGCGAGCGGAGCGCAAGTTTGCCCGCCGCCTCCCTTAGTGTCTCGACACTTCCCGCAAACCGGTGAATGCCCTAACGCTTCCCAGATATTTGGTTTCGTACATTTCTCTTTGGGCTTCCAGTACCTCCTGCCGCTCCCGCGCGTGCAGATCTGGGGCTACGAGCTGAAGGGTTTCGCCGTCCAGAGCGGGAATAGACCGGTTGGGCTGTCTCGGATCGCTCATGCTCCCGGCCCTGATCACGATCGCTCTACTTTTCATGTTCGGAAATGCTGCGCTTCTGAACCCAGGCGACTTAGTGTCTGATCTGCGCAAGGGAAAGCGGTTTCGGCTAGGAACAACTCAACGGCAATCTTGTTTGGTACCAGCAATTAACCTGGAGGGTTCTATGGCTAGAGAGAAAGAACTGAAAGATCTGTTTCTTGATACACTGAAGGATATCTACTTCGCCGAGAAGAAGATCCTGTCCGCCCTGCCGAAAATGGCCAAAGCCGCGCAGTCGCCGAAGCTTAAGGCTGCGTTTGAAAAGCACATGGCCGAAACCGACGGCCAGGTCGAGCGGTTGGAGCAGGTATTCGCGTCGATCGACGAAACGCCGAAGGGCAAGACCTGCGATGCCATCGTGGGAATCATCGAAGAAGGCAAGGAAGTTATGGACGAGTACAAGGGTATGCCGGCCCTTGACGCTGGTCTGCTCGCTGCCGCACAGGCCGTCGAGCATTACGAGATTTCGCGTTATGGCACCCTCAAGACCTGGGCAAACGAATTGGGTTACGCCGATGCAGTGAAGTTGCTCGATGCAACCCTTAAGGAAGAGAAGGCAACGGACAGTGCCCTGAGTCAGCTCGCGGAATCCGAGGTCAACCAGCACGCCGAGACCGCGAAAGCCGCATAACCAAGCGACCCGATACCACCTACAAACGGCCCCAGCGCTACTGCGCTGGGGCCATTCTACCGAATACCGGACCGGGCTGAACATCCTCCGAAAGGCGGCGACAACAGAGTGTTCTTACGATCCTACTTTCTCTCGGGCCGCCTCCATCGCATCCTGGCCCGCCTGTTTGACGCGATCGACGTATTCGGCGCCGGCATCTTCGAATTCGGCTTTGAGCGTATCGGCCCCCTCTCGGACGCTTTGCGACACGGCCCCGGCACGCACCTTCAGATCTGCCTTGAGGCTGTCACTCAAGTCCCCGACCCACTCTTTTTCGAGACCCGACTTGGCCAGGGCGCCCGCCACCGTGGCGCCGATCGCAAGGCCTACGGCACCAAGCACCAGCGGTTGCCTTTCCAGGAGATCGGACAGCGAGGACTGCGCCTGCCTCAGAGTTTCCTTCCTCGGCAAGGCCCGGCCCACCCGGTCAAACATTTCCCGGGCGCCGGCCACGCCTTCGTCGAATCGCTCGCTCATCGTTTCCGCCGCGCCGGACATCGCATCGGAAGTGGCCATTCTGGCGTTGCGGACCGTTTCATTGATATCGCGCGAGGCTTCGTCCTGCATTCGGGAGGCGCGATTCCGCATGGAACCGTAAGTATCGTCCCAGCTGGAGGCGGCCGACCTTTGGGCACGCGCGCCGAGATCGGCGAGCGGCGCGGCCGCTGACGTGACCGAACCGGCGGCGTTCTTCAGCTTGTCGCTGCCGATAAGCAGCCACAGCGCGCCACCTCCGATCAGGGCTGCGGCGAGCGGGTTTTCCCGGGCAGCCGCGGCCAGACCATCTATGAAACTCCCTTGTGAACCGATCATCGCACCATTCCCTTCACGGTGTCCTTGTCCTTTTCGAGCTGACGCAACGTTTCTCGCGGCGCCAGATGACGTGTGTCGAGCCGATTCATACCGACCGCAAACAAGATGCCTGCGAGCACCGCGGCAACAATCGCGGAGATCAGATAAGAGACCGGCTGCGACCAGCCGCCCGCGATCAAGGCCGCGGAAAGCGCAAACAGCGCCATGACGATCGCGGGAATAACCAGGACGGCACCGGCCGCAATGAGGCCGACGGCGCCACCGATTTGCTGAACCTTCTCGCCGAGTTCGGCCTTGGCGAGATCAACCTCGTTCTGGAACAGTTTTGCGAATTGCGAAAGCGCGTCGCCGAAAAGGTGCGAGATCGTCCGAAGATCGGTTTTCGTGCTCATGACGCCTCACCTTTGTAGGATCCCGAGCTGTAGGATGATGACGGCTCGTAGGACGATGACGATGAGGAAGAGCCCTGGCGTGAAGAGCTCTCGCTTCCCGATGCCCTCAGGAAGCGGACAGCGGCGAAACCGGTCAGCACCGACAGACCCAAGAAGGCCGCAGGCTGCCGCTTGGCAAAATCCGTCGCGCCATCGACCAGATCGCGGAAGCTTCCGTTGCGGATTTTGTCGGCGGTTTCGTCGACATATTCGGCCGCCGAATTGATGCCGCGGGCTGCGAACGGCACGTCGTTTTCGAATGCGCGCGCCGCATCCCTGATGTTGCCGGCGAAGCGGCCGACAAAATCGGCACCCGAGCGCTGTTGTTCACGCGCCTGATCCTGGAAACGATCCGCAGTTCCGGCTGCAGCCTCCTTGGCGGCATCGGCCGCCTCCTTGTCGCGTGCGGTGTCCGTCGACGCCCTCAGCACATCACCGGCGCGCTGTTTGATCTCAGCGCCGGCATCCGCCACCTGGTCCTTCAGGTTCTGGGACGAGCCCGTATTCTGGTTCTGGGAAGAATTCTTATCGCGGGTGTTAAGATCCATATCGCTCATGGCGGCCTCTATTTGGCTGGCGGGTTTCGGGAAGGATCGAAGGCCGTTGTCACGACGTCGTCGGCCACCTCTTTGAGTCTCTCGGTCACGCCTTCGGTGATGCGGCTGGCGTGTCCGCCGAGGTCGGCTTCGGACAGGCTTCTTGCCGCGGCATCCGCCGCCGACAGCACCGTGTCCTTGGCCGCCTCAAATCCGGATTGAGCCGCCGTGCCGGCGGCGCGCTTGACGCGGTCGCTCGCTTCACCGGCCACGCTCGCCTCGACCCTGGTGCTCGGAAGGGAAGCAGCAAGGATCGCGCCGATCGCCACGCCGAGGCCGCCAATCAATGCGACGTTGTCCCGGATCACCTTGCTTGCAGTCTCGGGAGCAGCCGTCGCCGCGTTCGTCGCAGTCGAGCGAACGCGCTCCATCTTCTCCTTGGCTATCTCCGAAGCGGCATCCATGCCGGACCTGACCTTGTCGGCGACGGCATCGGCGGCCTGCGCCGCGCGATCCCTCAGGTCACCAGCCATTCCGCTCGCCGCATCTGCCATTCCGCCTGCGGTTTCACGAGCTTCACCGGCCATGCCGGCTGCCTGACGCTCAGTGTGGGACATCGCTTTCCGCATACCGTCACCCAGATACTGGGCGCGTTCCGCGGTCTCGTCGATAACCTCCCTCGCCTTGTCAATTCCCGGCGCTGCCGCTTCCGCGGCGCGATCGCGAACGGTCTTCGAACTTAGGGCAAGGCCGGCACCGATCATCAAGAGCGGTAGTGGGAAGCCGCGGGCCAGGCGCATCGCGGGCACGGCGATCGCGGTGCCCGCGGCGATTGCCTGCATCGGATTATCCATGGCTTGTTGCTTCAGCGCATCCATCCAGCCGTGGGTCTTGTGACTGATGAAGCCGCTCACCTCAGCCTTGAGGTTTTCCGGCGAGACCTTGTAGCGGATGTCTTCTGCGGTGTCGGCGATCTGCTCCCTCAGCCGGTCGACGGTTGCCGCAAGCTGCGCGCGGCTTTGCTCGGAGTCCCGTCGTAGCTCCTCCACGGATCGTGTCATGTCGTCACCGCCTGTGCGTTCGTGTTGTTTTGAGAACGAACTCAGGCACTATTGAATCGTTCCTAACGCTCGTTGCGCGCCGCTGGATCGCGCGCGTCATCGATCGCCTTCGTTAATTCCGCGCCGAACAGGAGTATCTGCGCGGAGTAGTAGACCCAGAACATCAGGACGATCAGCGCGCCCGCGGCGCCATAGGTCGAGTTCGGGGCTGCCTGACCGAGGTACCATCCGATCAGCGATTTCCCGACGGTGAACAGCAGGGCTGTGACAAAAGCGCCCAGCAGAAGATGGCGCCAGTAGATCGTCGTGTCCGGCAGTACCCTGTAGATCGCTGTGAACAATAGCGTGAAGATGCCAAGTGACACGACCGCGTTGAGCGCGCTGAGCACGGCCTTGCCGGTCGACCAGTGCTCCAGGGCGGATAGCCCGGCACTCGCGGCCAGCGAGACGATCAGCATGAAGCCCAGTGCGGCGACAAGGCCAAGGCTGGCTGCCCGGCTCCGGATCAAGGAGAAAATTGGCTCGTCCGTCGGCTTGGACTTGAACGTTGCGTTCAGTGCCGTGCGCATCTCGCCGAACACACCGGATGCCGTTACCAGCACCGTGACGACGCCCACGACGGTTGCGGTCGCGCCTGACGTCGGATCGCTTGATCGGGCCAGGATGGATTTGATGAAGTCGCCGCCGGTTGGTCCCAACAACCGGCCGAGCTCATCACTGATCGCGGCGCGAGCGGCATCCTGCCCGAACGCCAAGCCGGCGATAGCCACGACGATAAGGAGTACGGGCGCCAGGGACGTGGCGGCATAGAAGGCGATGGAAGCTCCGCGGCTTAGGGCATCATTAGCGATAAAGCCGGATGCCGCCGCCTTCAGGACCCGCCACAAAAGTCCCATTGGTTTTCCCTCGCCTCCCTCGAACGCGCCACCAAACGATTAGCAGGGCGCTGAGTTCGTAGTGAACATCTCCGGGTTGCTGGCAACAAACTCTTCCCAAAGTTCTCCCATAATTCTCAGAACGTCTTCCGCGCGGTATCCCCGCCCGTTGGCCCGCTGGTTGACTAGCTGACCTAGCCGCATCGTTCCTGAAAGTGGGTCGCCAGGACTGGGGATGAAAGCAGCCTCCGCCGGCTTATGCACCACCCTTGCGGCGTGACATTGAATTGGTTGCGCGTGACTAGAGTCGCCATGGCGGTTGCACACTCGTGTGATCGGACGGACACTCTCAACGTTGGAATACTAGGCAATGTTCCTAATGCGCTCGGGATCGCGCGGCCTTGCGACCGCTCCGAAATCGAATGACAACGCCGCGTTGCGGTCTCGCCGTTTATCGCTCCTCCGGATTCACCCCATTTGTGGGGCGTGATCTCGCGCGGTCAGCTTGATCACGGGCACCGGCCAGGACAACCGGCATTTCAGCGACGCCTCCAGCTCCCAGAGCGTGTCGCGCGGTCACGGAGGGCGTCAGGCGGCAGGCTCGCCCGCCTTGCAGCGGTTGCATTCGACCAGCGAGCCCAACCGGCGTGACGCCGCATCGTTGAATTCCGGTCCCTGCGTCTGGAGTAACGCAGTCAGTAAGGATGTCTCATGGTCTGTTAGGAACTATGCCAGCAGCGACACGTTTCGTCACGGGCACTAAATGGAGGACCGCATGGATTGGAGCCGCGTTGAAGGTAATTGGAAGGAGATGAAGGGCAAGGTCAAAGAACAGTGGGGGAAGCTTACCGATGATGACCTCAATGTCATAGACGGCAAGCAAGACCAACTCGAGGGCCGTCTGCAGCAGCGGTATGGCTATGCCAAAGACCAGGCCAAGAAAGAGATCGACGCCTGGTACGGAAGCCAGGGGTGGTAACAAAAGGCCCCGCTTTAGCGGGGCTTATTAATTTGGGCGAGGACAATTCTCTGCCGCGCTTATGCCGTTGCAGCGCGGGCGATCTACGCAACTCTTGCCCTACGGCACCATCGCCTCATGCCGTCGGCCGATCGCATCTGATCGAGCCATCCATTCCGGCACGAGAGCACCGTCGCGATGCCGTCCGCCGGCGCACGCGACCGCCCATGCAGCCACGGCGCCAAGCAAGACGGCGGTCGCGACCGAGAAGGCAAGGATGACTGTGCTGCGTAACAGCGGTCTTGGCGTTTACAATGACGCTGTCCACCCTTCGCTCTGCATCGGCCGCAGAGAGTCCCGTAAGCGCGCCAACCTGCTGAATGAGATAGGCGCGATCGTCCGTGCTCAGGCCGCTATGACTTGAGGTGGTGAGAAGGATGCGCCCGGTCTCAGCG
The DNA here is from genome assembly GCF_036924515.1 of Bradyrhizobium sp. AZCC 1610. Lineage (NCBI taxonomy): Bacteria > Pseudomonadati > Pseudomonadota > Alphaproteobacteria > Hyphomicrobiales > Nitrobacteraceae > Bradyrhizobium > Bradyrhizobium sp. AZCC 1610. The sequence continues at coordinate 4,682,179 of NZ_JAZHRR010000001.1, forward strand.
CGCTCGGCGCAGAGATCAACATTGGGCGCACGACGGCTGGCACGAAACAGCCGGTCAAGCTCATAGCTCAGGAACGGCTTGGCCGCGCTGGCCTGCGCAGGGCTTCGCATCGAAGGCGTTCGATTGAGACTGGCCGCGCCGATCAACGAGGCGAGCGCCGCTCCCATAATGACGGCCAGCGCCCAGACGCCCAAGCCGTGGACGCCGTCAGGGTCCTCAGTTTTTGGCAAACGGCACGTTTCTCCGGCGCGCTGCCGGTAGGCAGTCCGTTTTTTTGGCGTCGCGTATGTCCCATATCGGACAAACCGAGCATTCCCGATGGTCTGTGGGCTTCCCTATTCCGCGACGGCAGCCTGCTCTCTTGCGTGTCGGTTGGATCGCAAGGAAAGCCCCAGTTGATAGGCTTTGAATACGACGCCCCCGACGGTCCGATTGGTCAGTTCGGCAATCTGCGGTGCGGAATAATACTGGCCATGCGCTTTAGATCGTCGATATCTTGATCCGTCCAGCGTCTGCCGATCGCTCCCGGGGAGCTGCGCATGGAAAAGCGCTGCTATTTCGGCTACACGACTTCCTTAGAAAAAGGATTCGTTGCGTCCCCCTCATAGGGACGGACTTTGGTGAAGATAGCGGTCGTCGAATTGCGCCAGTTCCGCAAGCCTAGTTTCGTTGAGCACCCTCACCCGGCCCCTGTTGATATCGAGGATGTTCTCATCGCGCAGTTGTTTGATGATTCGGTTGGCGTGCACTGGCGTTATGCCCAGCGTCTCGCCAATCTGCTCCTGCGTGAGAGGCATCTCGAACGCGCCTGATTCCGTGTAGCCCGTGATGGCGAGACGTCTGCGCAACTCAACGACGATGTGAGCAAGCCGGCTCGCGGCCGGCCGTTGCCCAACATTGACAATCCATTCCCGGAACATCGCGGCATCGATCAGTGTGTCGCGCCAGAGCACCTCGGTGATGTTCGGATTCCCGCGCGTCATAGCCCGCAGCGCGGCGTGACTGATAAAGCCCAACCTGGACGGGACCAAGCTGATGAGATCGTGGTCCATGCGGTGCAGATATAGGCTCTGAAGGTCTGGGATGTCCCCGGAGATATGAATGGAAAGAATTTGCCGCTGGCCGTTCATTATCGTTTTGGAGCGCACGCAGAATCCCTCGATCACCAGACAGCATTCCGTCGGGCGGTCGCCGTCGGAAACGATGGCTCGTCCGGCCTCCCACGGACGAACGACAATCGGAAGCGCGCGGATGGCGGCGATGTCCGCCTCATCGAGCCCCGTGACCGCATCAAGCCGCCGTAATAGGGTCGCGACGATCGATTCTTTATCCAAACCAGATTCTCCTTCGCGGTCCACTTTCTCTGGAAAAACGGGCGCGGAAGGGCGCGGTTCCCAACAAAGGTTAAGGATGAGGCCGCTGCGATGTGGAAAGTTCAGATCTCGCAGGAGATCTAACATGAAGAAAAAGCGCAACCGCAGCCGCCCGGTCCTTTCGCTTCAGGAACGCTTGAAACAAGTCGCGTCTCTCGCGCGCGCAAAAGCCGACGGCTTACCGCCGGGCCAGGAACGCGACCGTCTGATACAGACAGCGGTCTCCAGTGATGCTGCAGCCGCGATAGACCGGTGGCTGGCATCCCCGGAATTGCGCAGCCCGAAATAGCCGGCCGTTCAGCCTTCAGCATTCGCCCAAGCCATCACTTTGGTTTTTCGGCGTAGAGGTGGATGACGTACAGCCGGTTCGCGAATTCGTCGGTCACTTCCAGTCGCTAATCCTTGCCGGGACGCAACCTCCCATCGAGGTCCTGAATGATCTGCCCCACCGTCACCGTTGCCTCGCGCCACGCGGCTTGCGCATCCGGCCAGTTCTTCTCCCTCCTCGTCCGGCTCAGGTCGGTCGTGGTACACACGGAAAAAGTATCTTGGCATGCTGGCATTTCTAGCGCCTACCTTCTTCTCGGCCCGCACGCCCTTGGACTTTCTTGGGCGCCATCTTTGCGGCCGGCTTTTCACCGCCATAAATTCGCTGGAGGCCCGGTCTCTCTTCGTCCATGCGCTCGCGCAAGCCTTGTAGCGACCAGAGCCCACGCCCGCCGCCATCAGCGGCCGCACCTGCTATATCGATGAGTGACCTGCGAGGATGCGTCCGACAGCAGCCAGACGATTGCCTGCGCAACCTCCTCCCGCGTTTGGCGGCCAAGCAGATGTGCCCTATCGCGAATTCCTGGCATGAATTTCGGTCTCGGAGCCGGACCCGCGTTTATACCGGAGCCTTGGGACCGGCCTCCCTCGCAAGTCCTATGATCGGCATCTAGTGCTTTCAACAGGCTTTCCGGCCGCCATCTCCTGGGCCATTTCGAGATGATGCCACAGGGTCGGCAGCGTCTTTTCTGCCCATTCCTTGAGGTTCGGGTCGTCGCCGCCTTTCGCGTACCGTTCAAACAGCGAAACGGCATCTTTGTGGCCGCTGACCTGGTCAAGATTGTATCGGGAGCTGAACTCGGCGCCATGAAGAGATTTTAGCTTGTCGATCTTGCTTTGGTGGAGGCTGTCCAGCTTGGTCGGCAGTGCCGTTTTCCACTCGCCGGCATGATCCATCAGATATCAGCCGAAGTCACTTGATGATCCTTGATCATGGTCCCGGCAAACGCCTTCTGGTCGGCGTTGCCCCGTTCCTGCGCGATCCTGCTGGACTGAATTTCGAACATGTCACTGATGACAACTTGCCTCACGAAATCTTCCGTCTTCGGAGCGATGCCGAGGGTGGAGTTGATGCCGGTCTTTTGCATGCACGCCGAGGAGCATGAGCGCAAGGCACGGTGCAAGATATGTCGTTTTGTAATCCTTAAGACGGAACCTTCCATATCAATTGGCGATACCTCACTTCGTTCCTCGCATTCCCCGCGCCCCTCGCCTGCCCGGCTCGCCAACGCAGGAGCGAACCTGCCAAGCGGATGTTAAGGAGCATTGAGATAAAAGAGAGCACAGGCTGAGCCATGCTGCATTATCCCCGCCCCCCCTTTCCGAACCAACACCAGCCGATGCCCGGCAAGACTGCCGCGATGAATCCGGTGCCCGACCATGGCGAAACGACATACAAGGGCAGCGGCCGCCTCAACGGCAAGAAGGTCGTCATCACCGGTGGCGATAGCGGGATCGGCCGCGCGGTTGCTATCGCCTACGCCCGAGAAGGAGCTGACGTTCTGATCTCCTATCTCGACGAGCATGACGATGCCCGGGAGACCGAGCGGATGGTGACGGAAGCCGGCAGAACGGCCGTTTTGCTTCCCGGCGACATCCAGGACCCCGGTCAATGCCGCGCCGTCATCGCGAAGGGCGTATCGGAACTGGGCGGTGCAGATATCCTCGTCAACAACGCGGCCCATCAGGCCAGCTTCAAATCGATCGACGACATCAGCGACGAGGAATGGAAACTGACGTTCAAGGTAAACATCCACGCGATGTTTTATCTTACCATGGCAGCGGTAAGTCACATGAAGGCGGGTAGCTGCATCATCAACACGGCGTCGATCAATTCGGATGTACCGAACCCGACGCTGTTAGCCTATGCAACGACCAAGGGTGCTATCCACAATTTCACGGCGGGACTGGCGCAGATGCTGGCCGAGAAGGGCATTCGTGCCAATGCGGTTGCTCCGGGGCCGATCTGGACGCCACTCATCCCGTCCACCTTGCCTGAGGACTCCGTGAAGAACTTCGGCAAACAGGCCCCGATCAAGCGCCCCGGTCAGCCGGCTGAGTTGGCCACGGCCTATGTCGTGCTGGCCGATCCGCCTTCGAGCTACGTATCCGGCGCGACGATCGCCGTCACTGGCGGAAAGCCGTTCCTGTAAAAGGTATCCCCACTGGCCCATAGGCATTGCCAAGGCCCGGTTTCTCGCCGGAGCCTTGGCTGCCAGTTCCGGGTCAGGCAGCGTTCGATGCCTTGGTGTTGACGCCCTTCCGAAGCGCGATGGTATTGAGCTTCGTGTTCGCAGCCTTTTCCTCGTTGAGGTTGGTGGTCAGGAAGCGAACCACCTCGTCATGACCGAGCTTTTCGGCCCAGGCAATCAGCGTGCCGTAGCGGCAGATCTCGTAGTGTTCGACGGCCTGCGCGCCGGCGACGATCGCCGCATCGAGCACGGCCTTGTCGGCTACCTCGCCGGTCAATTCATCGGCTTCCGTAATCAGACCATCGATGGCCGGGCATTGGGTGCCGCGCGGCTGCTGCTCGAGCTTCAGAAACACCTTGTCCAGCCGCTCGATCTGCTTGTTGGTCTCTTTCAGATGCGCCTTGAGGCCCGCGACGAGATCGCGGTTGGCCGCCTTATCGATCATCTTCGGCAACGCCTTCGTGATCTGTTGCTCTGCATAATAAATATCCTGCAGGCCGTGCAGGAACAGGTCGTCCATTGTCTTGATGTCTTCTGTGAATAGTCCCATGGCATCCTCCTTGATTGGATGCGCGCTTAACGTTATTGCCGGGACCGTTGTTCCTAAGCGGCGCCGCTTCCTCGTCGTTTGCCCGAGCGATAGGAACTACTCGTGCTTCCAGGTCTTTCTCATCAACGACGCGGAGGATCCGGACGATGAAAGCACTGGCATGGCACGGTAGGGCGGCTGCATCGAGGTCGTCTTGAAGCCGTGACCTCATGGCGCGGGTTCTGATCGGTACATCGGGCTGGCACTACGATTCCTGGCGCGGGCCGTTCTTCCCGAATGGCCTGCCCCTCAAGGAGCAGTTGCCTTATTACAGCAGCCAGTTTTCGACGACTGAGCTCAACGGCGTGTTTTACAGAATACCCACTCCGAAGGCGGTGGTGAGCTGGCGTGATCAGACCGGGCGCGATTTGGTTTTTGCCTGGAAGGCATCCAAATTCATCACGCATTGGAAGCGGCTTTCCGACAATTCGGTCAACAGCCTTGAACTGCTGGAAGACCGCCTGTCCCTACTCGGCAAGAAAGTCGGGCCGATCTTGTTTCAGCTTCCGCCCAACTTTAGGGCTGACGCCGACCGACTCACTTCCTTCTTCAAGCTTCTTTCGAAGAAAACGCCGCTACAGTTTCGAGTTCCGCCATCCAAGCTGGTATTCACCAGAGATATCGCGATTGCTCCGGCAGCAAGCCATCTCGCTATGCATTTCCGACCATCATGACGCGCCGGCGCCTTGGACGCGCACGGCGGACTTCGTCTATGTGACGCTGGCACGGCCCCACGGTCCGTTACAAGGGCCACTATAGTCCGCGAACCCTTTCGGAATGGGCTCGCCGCATCAGGTCCTGGAAGCGGCAAGGCTGCGACGTGTTCGTCTATTTCGACAAGACCAGAAAAGCGCGGCGCCGGCCGATGCAGACGCCTGACTGAGTCGACGGCGCCGGCCGACGACAGCGGACTGATTAGGAACCACTCCCTTGATCGGCCGTTTGACCTCCAGAAATCATTTGTCGACTTATCGGGCTTTCGGATGGATCCTTTCATCGATCGGCGCAGCAAGTCGCTTTGGATGGACGTTGCGGTCGCCCCAAACGCGACACCGCTGCAGGGCGGCAAGGAATGCAATGTTGTAATCATTGGCGCGGGTATTGCCGGGATTTCTACGGCCTATGAACTCGCCCTCGGAGGTTCGCGCGTCATCGTGCTCGATCGTGGGAAGATCGCGGGCGGCATAACGGCGCGCACCACTGCGCATCTGGCGCCGCTCTGCGATGATCTGACGTCCGCGATGATCGGCCTGCGCGGGGAGGACACATCCCGCCTGTTCTACGAGAGTCAGGCCGCAGCGGTGGATCGCATCGAGGAAATCCAGCAGCGGGAATCCATCGACTGCGATTTCCGGCGCCTGGACGGTTTTCTGTTTCAGGCGCGCGACACCGATGCGAAGATCATTGAGTATGAATTGGATGCGGTCCGCAAGGTCGGCGCGCCTGTCCGTCGACTGGTCGGCGTTCCCCTCGCCCATTGCGCCCAGCGGCACGTATTATGCTATCCGCGCCAAGGCACCTTTCATCCTCTGAAATATCTCAGGGGTCTTGTCGCGGCCATCGAGACAAAGCGTTGCAGCTTCCACTGTGACACAGCTTAGGCAAGTTAGGTTTTTCCAGCCGTGAGGGTGTGATGAGTATCGCCGAACAAGACGACATCGAATCGCTGCTGGTCTCCCTGCAGAAGCCGAACGTAGATCAAGGGGCGTGGGGATCCGACGAACTCTTGCAGGCACTGCCGGTAGCGCTCTATATGACGGACGCCGCCGGCCGTATCACCTTCTACAATGAAGCGGCGGCGCAATTGTGGGGATGCCGACCGACGCTAGGGACCGCCGAGTTTTGCGGATCATGGAAGCTCTATTGGCCGGACGGCACTTCCCTCCCGCACGCCGAATGTCCGATGGCGCTGGCGCTCAAGGAGCGGCGTCCTATCCGAGGCATGGAAGCGGTCGCCGAACGGCCGGACGGCACGCGCGTACCGTTCATTCCGTATCCAACGCCCCTGTTCGATGCTTCACGGGCTTTGATTGGCGCTGTCAACATGCTGGTCGACATCACCGAGCGCCGGGAGGCTGAACAGCGGCTTCGAGAGAGTGAGGCGCGCTATCGAGCCATCGCCGCGATCATCGAATCATCCGACGACGCGGTCGTTTCGAAGGACCTCAATAGCATCATCACAAGCTGGAATCAGGGCGCGGAGCGGCTGTTTGGCTATAGCGCTAAAGAGGCGATTGGGAAGTCGGTCATGATGCTAATCCCTCCCGACCGTCACGACGAGGAGCCGACCATTCTTGCCCGCATCCGGCGCGGTGAGCGCGTCGAGCACTACGAAAGCGTTCGCCAACGCAAGGATGGCCGCACCATCGACATTTCGCTGACGATCTCCCCGATCAGAGACAAGGACGGCAAGATCGTCGGCGCTTCGAAAATAGCCCGCGATATTTCATTTCGAAAGCGAGCAGAGGAACAGCAGCGGCTAATCTTCCGAGAGATGGATCATCGCATCAAGAACCTCTTTGCTGTCGCTGGCGGCGTGGTCACGATGAGTGCCCGATCGGCGAAAACAGCGGAAGAACTCGCTACTGTGGTGCGAGACCGCTTGTTGTCCCTCGCGAAAGCCAACGACCTAACGTTGAAGCTGACTGCCGATGGCACTCATCGAATGCAACACTCAACGCTGCTGCATACGTTGATTGGGACGATTCTCTCGCCTTATGATGGCAGCACCGACAAAGGCGGGGCGCGTGTCACGATCAGCGGACCCGACATTCCAATCGCGGGCGACGTGGTGACCGGTTTTGCGTTGCTATTGCACGAGTTTGCAACCAACGCCACAAAGTACGGGGCACTTTCGAGCCAAAGTGGCTCCATCAATATCGCGTGCTCCGAAAACACTGACCAATTCGTGCTAACGTGGACGGAACGCGGAGGACCACCGGTTGGTCGTCAAGCAGAGGTAGAGGGCTTTGGTACGCTACTCTCCCGTGCAACGGTGCAGAGCCAATTTGGGGGCGGGATCGCGTGGGATTGGAACCCCGCAGGCCTGACAATAGACCTTTCTTTTCCAAAGGACCGCATAGTGGCGCATCCCTAGCGCTCAAGTCATTCTGGCGAAATCAAGTTGTGGACGATATACAAGAAATCACCGGACGGCTCAAAAGCCTAGCAAAATCAATCTCGCACGGCGGTGGTGATCCTATCCTTTCCTGGGCACCAAATCTCAACATCTGAGGAAGGCACCCGTTGGTCAGTCTCGCGCGCAGCGGGCATACGGATTCCTGTCCGCGTTGTACCACTACCGCCCGCATGCTGGAGGTCGCCTTCTGGACCCAACGCGGACATAGACATGGCACAACGAACCCTCACTGGGACGCGCTACTCGCCGGTGGCGTCGCTATCCAGATGACCGGTAGGTCCGCGACTGAACACGCCATAGTTGCTGGATTTCATGCCATTGCCAGCGGTCGCAGTCGACGCGAGGCCCAGTTTAAGCAACTCGCGAACAGCCGCGGCTCGGGTCGGCATACGATGCTGAAATCTGAAGTCGTCAATCACCGATAGTTCTTCCGGCGAAAGCATGATCTGCAATCGCTCACCACGGAGATCGTTCATGGCCTCCTCCACGCAGAGCATTTTCAGTGTTCAACGCGAAATTAGTAAATTGCTCAATTCACTCAATCAAACCAAGTTCCTTCAACAACCAAAAAGTCCAAAAATTAGTAAAAGTACTAATAATATCAATAACTTAGATGTTTACAGTCCCCATTTCGAGGAATACACTTTCCAATACGGTTGCCAAAAATGCCCGGTGCACCTGTGCGATGAATGCCTCAAAGCCCCCAATCTGCCCGAAATGCCACAAGTCCATGAGGCTCACGCTCGTGAAGGTTAAGCGGATCGATTGTGGACCTCTTCGCTCGCGGGACAGCAAGTGGTGATGAGAACGCCGGTCCCGCCTTCCATGGAAATGGAGCAGCGCCATGCAGCGACGCCGTTTTAAACAAATCCTGTCGTTCCCTGATCGACTTGCGCAGGAAGCCGAACGCCTACGCGAAGAAGCCAAGAAAATGCCGCACGGAAAGGAGCGAGAAGAGCTCTTGAGAAAAGCCCGGCAGGCCGACACCGCATTGCGTATAAACGATTGGCTATCGTCTCCGGGGCTAAAGCAACCGGAATAAGCAGCGCAGCACCATGCCAGAATATCGCGGCGTGAGTGGATTCCGATGAGCAAAGCCGTCGAAGAGATTTTTGAATTCTATCCTTGAAGATTTTAAAGCCTGCAGACATGCCAAGGAAGAACTCGAAGCCAAGGCGCTGTTTAGGCTTTTGAACTATTGCCCACCACCTGCGGCCAACGTGCCGCTGCGGGAAAAGCCGGCAAATCTGAAGTGAGTTGTTGACGCTCCAACTTTACGCATGGTGCAAAGACATGCTGATGGCGGGCCTGATGGGATTGGTCGGGTTGGTGATGGTGATTGCAGTTTCCACCCTCATAAGTCACTTCAACGTACGCGATCTGAGCAAGCGCCAGATGAACCTTTAGACAAGGCGGGCCTGATGCCGGGATGAACTTCGCTCACATCGGGATGAATCAATGTCTTGTAGCGGCGGAGATATTCCTGTGCCATTCGTCTTGCGGTAAACCTTTTCTCGAATTGCATTCGCACCTGACGTCGATCGAGCTCGGAAAGCCTTCCGATCGCTTCAACGGCTTCTGCCTTGTCGGATACGACAAAGCCGGTGATGCCGTCGTCGATGACCTCCGACACCGAGCCGGACTTGAACGCGATGACGGGCGTGCCGCACGCCATGGCCTCGATCATGACGAGGCCGAACGGTTCCGGCCAATCGATCGGAAACAACAGTGCTGCGGCGCCCGCCAGAAACTGTCGCTTCGCTTCATCATTGACCTCGCCGGTGAGCTGGACCTGTTTCCCGTCAATCTGCGGCTCGAGTTGTTCTTTGAAGTAGCCCGTTTCGCCCCGCGGCACCTTTGCAGCGATACGAAGCGGCATCTTGGCAGCGCGCGCGATTCGGATGGCGGCTTCCGGTCCTTTCTCCGCCGTCAGCCGAAGAAACTACGGCAAGGTTTTGGGCGCAATTCTCTATCTGCACTCCGTCAGTGCCGCGCGCGGACGTTCTTGGTTTTGGGCCGGCTTGGTTTCCTTCGCTTGCTCCGTCGCATTGGCTTGGCTGGCGCGGCATGGCTGGACGATGTGAACCTCGCCTTGATCTCGGCAATCACCTCGTCCACGGTCTCGACGCGAACCGCCCTGTGACGGGCCAAAGAGGCATCCGAAAGCGTCAGATATGGCTTGGCACCGTCTGACTTGGGTACGATCACATAGTCTTGGATTAGCTTGGCATCGTTCAGTCGCGGGACGATAAACAGCTCTGATCGCATCTTCCTCAGATGGGCTCGCCATTGTGACGTGCGGCTTGCGCTCTTCCTTGGCGGTTGCCGCGCCACGCGAAATGAGATGATGCTGCGCGTTCCGTTCAGTGCCAGGCTTGGACCGTCCTCTCTGAGGTGCACTTGAAGTCCAAGTTCGATCCTTAGCGCCTCCGCAACCTGCGCCGCCAGTTTTGACAATACATCGGACCAATGCTGTCGCGCATCATACCAAGCGCAGTCCCGTGAGGCTTTATAGCCAATGAGCGCATAGGCTTTTCTTATCGAGCCAAAATGCTTGACGTAACATTGGGTGGAGGGAAGTCCGGCCGTATTGCGGATGATGCCGTCGCTAAGCTTTCCCCTGCGAGCGAGCGTGTGTCGCAGCCGGCGCAACATCTCGTCTTCTGGGATGGAGATATACTGCTCGGCCATGATTTTTTGGGCACGTGCGAAGAGGTCTTGGTCGACCATCGGGTCCACCGCCGCCGCGCTCCTAACCCACAGGTGTTGAGGATTGTTGACCAGCTTCTGTCCGAGGCGGCGGGACGTACGGTTGTAGACGAGATTCCCGACATAGTTCTCATTCTTGAGAATAGCCTGGATCATGATGTCGGTCCAAGGACGCCCATGATGATTGGCCACGTTCACTCGATTGACCAACCATCTTCACGACATAAACCGCGGGAGACAATACTGTGAACCGGTCGTTCGCGCTAGCCGGAACGGCTGACTTCTCCCGCCCTTCGCGGTGAACAATCTCGCGACGGTTTGGATATCGTCCGTGGCGCGGGATCCGCAAAGTAGATTGGCTAACCGCATTGCTGGAGTCATAAGGCGACCTTATCAATTCAAGAGTATTTTGTGGCTAACCCGAAGCGTCAGGATTCTGCAAGATGATCTGAGGCGTGTGTGTGGGTGTCAACCCACAGCGCGAGGCGAACGATCATGAGAAAATTGCTGTTGGCGTTCGTTCTATTGACGATCCTGCCAGCTCACCTTCCTCGTGACCAAGGCGACCAGGGTTGGAGCATCAAGCATTTCCACTCGTCCTGGCTGCCGGCACAATGACGATCTGCAATTGCTTACCAGTGCACCGACAATACCGGCCGGCATCCCTAGAAATCCAAATCTGTTGGCTGGTGCGCGGGGCCTCACAAGAAACACCGGGAGGGATCATGAGAAGCGCTTCAAGAGCCGTGATAGCAATCGTGCTCGCATGCCAGTGGACAACAGTTGGGAGTGGTACGGCTGCGGGCGCCTACCCCGAACGTGCGATCCGCCTCGTCGTTGGGTTTCCCGCCGGCGGCAGTTCCGATGCAAGCGCACGCATCGTACAGCCGACCGTCGAAAAGCAATTGGGGCAAACGTTGGTCATTGAAAATCGCCCGGGTGCAGGCGGCTCGATCGCGATCGGCATGGTCGCCAAGGCGCCGCCGGACGGCTACCTGATCGGACTGGGCGGCGCGGCGGGTCTAGGCGTCAGCCTCGGCGTCCAGGAGAACGCGGGCTATGACCCGCGCAAGGACCTCGCGCCCGTTACCGGCCTCGCGTCGGTGCCTTTCATCCTCGCGGCTTCGAATTCGCTGCGGGGAAAGACGCTTCGCGACATCGTCGCCATGGCAAAGCAGCCCAACCAACTTGCAATCGGTCACGGTGGTAACGGCACGCTGATGCACCTGACAACCGAGATGTTCAACAGATGGCCGATACCAGGCTTGAACTGGTGCCCTATCGCGGTATGGCTCCGGTAGTTACCGATCTGATCGGCGGGCATATGCCGCTCGGGGTGATCGATCCTCCATCAGCGATGGCCGCGATCGAGGGCGGTCTCATCACGCCTATCGCCGTCTCTTCGGCGTATCGATATCAACGTCTTCCAGACATTCCACCATTTGCCGAGCAGGGGGTCCCGGGTTTTGAAGCGACGGGCTGGTTCGGCATCGTTGCGCCGGCCGGAACTCCAGATGATGCAATCGCGAAAATCAACACAGCATTTGTGACAGCGCTGAAGGATCCGGCAATCGTCGAGCGAATCCGCGCGCTGGGCTCTGATCCATTACCAATGGCGCCGGATGAATTTTCACGATTTATCGAGAGCGAGGCGAAGAAATGGGAAACGGTTGTCGCAAAGGCGGGGAAGAAATAGATATGGCTTGAGGCGGCGTCGCTGACGATCTTCTCGCGTCCGGCCTTAAGAGCCTTCGATCTGCGGTTGGCGGCCGCTCATGACAGGTAGCGTGGGTCGGTCAACGTTGCGAGCCAGCAAGCCCGGCCTAAATTATGACTTTGCGCCACCGTTCGATTTCAGCGCTGATGAAACCTGGCAGCTGGTCACGCGGCGGGCTGTTGCCGGGGACCATGCCGAGCTTGATCACCTGCTGCGAACTACAGCAGCGAATGCGTGAGCTCGCTCGCCCGATCACCGTTGGCCTTGTGGCAGCCATTGCAATCGTCAGCCTCTGGACGCCTTCCGCTCACGCCGAAATCGCGGCCCGCTGGTTCTCACTGCCCAACTTCCTCTTCTTCGCACCGGTGCCGGTACTCATGCACCGATAGAAGCCAAGGGCGGGCGGCGATGCCTTCAGTAGATTCAGGCGCCGAAGGTTTGGCTGGGCAAATAGTCGTTTCCTCCCAGACTTGGGGCCCCGCCTTGCAAAAGTCCGGGCTTTTTTTGCCTCTCGGCGCTCGCTACCAACCGAGACAGAGCGAACGTCGCCTCAAGCAAGATTGAGGCGATGACCTCAACCCAGTGCCCTAATGAACCGGAGCCACCCATGAACCGCATCACCGGCCGCTCGGCCTTCCTGGCCCTGCTGAAGGATGAGGGCATTACCCATCTGTTCGGAAATCCCGGCACCACCGAACTTCCCATCATGCACGCGCTGAAGGACCATCCGGAGCTGATCTACGTCATGGCGATGCAGGAGAGCTTGGTGGTTGCGATCGCCGACGGATTCAGCCGGGCATCCGGCCGCCTGGTCGCCTGTAACGTCCATGTCGCGCCCGGTCTCGGCAACGCCATAGGTTCGCTCTACAACGCGAAGTTCACCGGTACTCCCATGATCCTCACTGCGGGACAGCAGGAACAGGGCCATGGATTGATGGAGCCCCTGCTGTACGAACCCCTCGTCCGGATTGCCGAGCCGCTGGTCAAATGGGCTGTAGAAGTTACTCGGCTTGAAGACCTGCCCCGCATCGTGCGCCGGGCAGCCAAGATCGCAACCACGCCCCCCACGGGGCCCGTATTCATCTCTCTTCCCGGCGACATCCTCAACGCAGAAGCCGGCATAGAGCTGGGCCGGTCGACGCGAGACACGCGCGTTGCGCCATCCGCCGAAGCGCTCCAGGCGTTGGCTCGCCGAATTTTGGCGGCCGACCGCGGCTCCGAACAGGTGTTCATACCTCCGTCAGGCAGCTCGAGGCCGATATTCGCGCTTTCATCGACGGCATAACGAAAATCCAAAGCCCTTCAAATGGACCAAATCTTGGCTTCAGTTAAGCGCTTCTGCCGCAAAGCTCAGCAGACCTTATGCGACGAAATTTAGATTCACGTGACTAGAGCGGGATGGGTCTAGTCTGAATCGATTGAGGATTCCCAAATCGGAAGACTTCTGATTCAACATGCTGGCTGGGAAGGAGGCCAGCATGGATGGGACGACCCTATTCGAACGACCTTCGTGAGCGGGTGGTGAAGGCCGTCATCAAAGGCGGCCTGTCGCGGCATCAGGCGGCGGCCCAATTTGGGGTGGGCATCAGCACGGCGATCAACTGGGTACAGCGCTTCCACGAGACTGGGAGCGTCAAGCCGGACCAGATCGGCGGCTACAGGCCAAAGAAGATTGCGGGGCCGCACCGCGAATGGCTGATGCAACGGTGCCGGAAGGATTTTACCGTGCGCGGGCTGGTCGCCGAACTCGCCGAGCGTGGCCTCAAGGTCGATTACCGCACGATGTGGGAATTCGTCCACGCTGAGAAGCTCAGTTACAAAAAAAGACGCTGATTGCTGCCGAGCAGGATCGTCCCGATGTTGCCCGTCGGCGGGCGCAGTGGACCAAGTATCGGGATCGGATCGATCCCACTCGGCTGGTGTTCATCGATGAGACCTGGACCAAAACCAATATGGCGCCGCTACGGGGCTGGGCGCCGCGCGGTCAACGCCTCAAAGCCAAGGTGCCGCACGGCCGCTGGCAGACCATGACCTTCATGGCCGCCTTGCGCCACGATCGCATCACCGCTCCATGGTTCATCGAGGGGCCGATCAACGGCGAAGCCTTCCTTCTCTACATCGAGAAGGTTCTGGTCCCGACCCTGCGCCATGGCGACATCGTCATCATGGACAATCTCGGCTCGCACAAGGCCACCGCCGTGCGTCGCGCCATCCGTGCCGCCGGCGCCCGGCTCTTCTACCTGCCGAAATACTCGCCCGATCTGAACCCCATCGAGCAGTTCTTCGCTAAGTTCAAACACTGGCTGCGAAAAGCCGCACAGCGAACCACCGAGGCCGTCTACGATGCTATCGCTCCCATCCTCAACACCGTCTCACCGGCCGAATGCGCTAATTACTTCGCCAACGCCGGATATGACCAAACATAAACCCACCCCGCTCTAGATCATTTCTGACAGAGTGTCCGCAAGTGGCAAAACCAGAAGTTGAACCTTTGTCGAATGTCCGCTTTGCGCCAAGGGACTAAACCGCTCGCGCGATAGGGCGCCGCAGCAGGCAGGGCAGCCAACAGGATAGCGCAACGGGGCGTCCTGTCTTGAGATCGAGGGGTTTCGACAACCTCACTCAAGACAGGAGCATCCCCATGACCGACGAGGCCATGAGCCCATTGCGGCGGCGCATGATCGAAGACATGACGATCCGCAAGTTAGCGCCGAAGACCAAACATGACTACGTGCAACGGGTCAAGAACTTCGCTGCGTTCCTCGGGCGATCGCCGGATACGGCGAGCTTCGAGGACGTGCGCCGCTACCAGCTCCATCTGGCGGCGAGCGGCGTTGGCGTGCCGACCATCAACCAGACCGTATCGACGCTGCGGTTCTTCTTTAAGGTCACGCTCAAGCGCCACGAGATCGTCGAGCATACCCATGTCATTCACGAGCCGCGCAAGCTGCCGGTGGTGCTCAGCGTCGAAGAGGTGGCGCGGCTGCTCGATGCGGCGCCGGGGCTGAAGTACAAGGCGGCGCTGAGCGTGGCCTATGGCGCCGGTCTGCGCGCCGCCGAGGTGGTCTCGCTCAAGGTCGCCGACATCGACAGCAAACGCATGATCATCCGCGTCGAGCAGGGCAAAGGCGGCAAGGACCGTAACGTCATGCTCTCCCCACACCTGCTCAATCTGTTGCGCACCTGGTGGCGGACGGCGCGGCCCCGGGGTTGGCTATTTCCAGGCCGCGATCCGGCGCAGCCGATGACCACGCGCCAGCTCAATCGCGCCTGCCACGCCGCCGCCCAGATGGCGGAGATCAACAAGCGCGTCTCGCTGCACACCTTGCGGCACAGCTTTGCCACCCACCTGCTCGAGCAGAACATCGATGTCCGCGTCATCCAGGTGCTGCTCGGTCACGCCAAGCTCGACACCACGGCGCTCTATACCCGCGTCGCCACCAAGACGATCAGCGAGGTCATGAGCCCGCTGGAGCACATCGCGCTCAAGCTCAAGGAGATCCGGCCGCCCGGCTGACGCTGAGGCGCTTATGTCGCGCCCGGCTTTGGAGGTCGCGGATATCTTCCGCGACCGTGGACCGGCATGGCGCAGAGCCAATGCCGGCCATGTCAGCCTCGAGCAGTTGAAGGTGATGTCGGCAATCGAGAACTGCCGCACGGCAGCTCTCGGCGGCCATGTTACGCGCTGCGAGGACTGCGCCTATACGACGATTGCCTACAACTCCTGCCGCAACCGGCACTGCCCGAAGTGCCAGGGCGCCGCCGCGAAGCAATGGCTCGCCGCGCGTGAAGCCGATCTGTTGCCGGTGCCGTACTATCACGTGGTGTTCACGCTGCCGGCGCCGATCGCCGACATTGCCTACCAGAACAAGGCGGTGATCTACGATCTCTTGTTCAAGGTCTCGGCCGAGACCATGCTGACGATCGCTGCCGATCCGGAGCATTTGGGTGCCAGGATCGGCATCACCTCCGTGCTGCACACCTGGGGCTCAGCGATGACTCACCACCCGCATGTTCACATGATCGTCCCAGGCGGCGGCATCTCGCCTGACGGCAAGCGCTAGGTGTCCTGCCGGCCCGGATTCTTCCTCCCCGTGCGCGTGCTCTCCCGCCTGTTCCGACGGCTGTTCCTGGAGAGGCTCCTTGCCGCACACCAGGCCGGCCTCCTGAAGTTCTTCGGCGATCACGCAGCCCTCGCCGACCCGCAGGCGTTCGCGGCGTGTCTGGCACCGCTACGCCGAGCCGAATGGGTGGTCTATGCCAAGCGCCCGTTCGGTGGGCCACAGGCCGTGTTGGCCTATCTGTCCCGCTATACCCACCGTGTCGCCATCGCCAACAGCCGGCTGATCGCCTGCGACCGCGACAGCGTCGCCTTCCGATGGAAGGACTATCGTGCCGAAGGTCGTGATCGCCACAATGTCATGACACTGGCCACCAGCGAGTTCATCCGTCGCTTCCTGATCCACGTCCTGCCGCACGGCTTCCACCGCATCCGTCACTACGGACTGCTCGCCAGCGGTACCCGCGCCGGCAATATCGCTCAAGCGCGCCGATTGCTCGACGTGCCTGCGGCACAGCCCGAGGTCGAAGATAATAGCTGCGCCGAGACCGATGAGCCCAAACCGCTCTCGCACCCGTGCCCTTGCTGCGGCGGCCGCATGGTCATCATCGAGACATTCCATCGCGGCGCCTCGCCGCGCTACCGGCCGGCGGTAATCAGGATCGACACATCGTGACCAGAACCGGTTCGCCACGGCATTCCATTGCGCCTCTGCCTCGCCGACTCTCGATCGGCCATGACCATGCTCGCCGTTGCGACGCCCGCGGCAACCGACTCGTCGATCAATCTCCGCTGCGCGACCCCAGTTCCGACGATTGCAATCGACCGACCGAGTTCGCCACCGCTTCGACCGCTCCCTACAGAGGTAGTCAACGCTCCTCGGCAACACACCGCCAGCGACGAAATCCCCATAGCGACTGACGCGCCACCTCGCCCAACATCCCGCGGTTTCCTCCCTTGGAGGTTTGCGGACGCCGGCCCCGTGCCCGCGGCGCAATCTTCATGGGGCCGGCATCCGAAAACCTTCACAAAATCGGAAATCCCTCCGCTGGCGCGGCATGTCCGTTCTATTCCCACAGAGCAGACATCGCGAGCCGCTTGCTTAGGTCCGCTTCGTGCCAAGAGCTGCCCTCCTGGCCAAGTCGCATTTTGACCCAACTCGGACTTGACAGGCTTCCTTACACATCTGCGCCGTCGATCTCAGATATTTGCATCCGCCCATGTGAGCCGGTTCACATCCACCGCGCACGTTTGGTCCCACCGTCAGCTGGGGCACTTTCAACGTGTGCCTCGGGGGGAAATTGCACACACTAGGAGGGAATGCCATGAGATCAAATTACAAAATCGCAGTGGCAGTGACCGCAGGTGTCGCGATTGGCGCTCTCGCGGTTGAAGGTCTTCACGCTCAGGCAAAGCCACCGGTCTATTTCGTGGCAGAAATCGACGTGACCAACCCGGATGCGTATGCAAAGGAGTACGCTCCGAAGGCTCAGGCCATCATCAAGGCAGCCGGCGGTCGCTTCTTGGCTATCGGCGGATCCGCCGCAACTACAGGAACGGTGACAGCATTTGATGGAGACGCGCCGAAGCGTGTGGTCGTTCAGGTCTGGGATAGTATGGAGAAAATTCGGGCCTGGCGGGCCAATCCAGAATATGTCGAGCTTCGCAAGGTTGGCGAAAAATACGCGAAGTTCCGCTCGTTTGCTGTTGATGGTCTGAAAGAGTAGCTTGAATACCTGAGCCAGAGGCCGCCTTTTGCTGGCGGCCTCTTCACGATCTTTTTTTAACCGATCGAGCCGACGCGAACGATCCCCATCGTTCACGGACATTGGAAAAGGGGTTCGGTTCGATCATCGACGGGCCGCGGAGCAGGTGACGCTTCGTCTCACAGTGGGGCAACGGGATGTCGGTTTGACGCAGTGCATGAGTCCGAGTCTGGCCCTGAGCTGCCTTTCTGAGCAGGGCGGAGTTCGTCCGCTCCGCCCCGGTGGTTCAGACATCAACCTGTTCCGCTATTGCGAGAGCATCGTCGACTTCGATCCCCAGATATCGGACGGTACTCTCGATTTTCGTGTGGCCCAATAAAAGCTGCACGGCTCGCAAGTTGCCGGTACGCCGGTAGATGAGGGTCGCCTTTGTTCGACGCAGTGAATGCGTTCCGAGCCAGTGCGAATCCAGCCCTATACTGGCAAGCCAATCAGACAACAGGCGCGCGTACTGCCGAGTGGTTAGGCTGCGGTCAGGTCCTCGTCGGCCGGCGAATAAATATTGGCCCGGCTTCTTGCCGGTCGCCCTCAGATAATCGTCGATAGCTTCGCGCGTTGACTCCGTGAGTTCAAATTTGACCGGCCGTCCCGTCTTCTTCTGCCGGACGCTTGCGCGATCGGCGGCATAGCCGCTTGGCGCAATGTCATCGACTTTCAGGGCCACGACATCGCAGCCGCGAAGTTTGCTATCAATGGCAACGTTGAAAAGCGCCAGATCCCGGAGCCTCCCTTCGACCTGGAGCTTCGTTCGGATGGACCAGACGTGCTTCGGCCGGAGAGGTGGCTTAGCGCCGACGACCTTTCCCTTATTCCATGGCACGTGCTTCGAGACGTTCTCACTGGTGCTTGGGATATCGGTCATGGTGACCTCCTCAGTTGATGAGGATGGCCATTCTCAACCCGGTAACCTTCTGAACCTGCGTCGGCTTTCAGACGATTGGAGACATACTTCGGCCCCACTTCGATCGATCAAGGACGCAATTGACCCACATGAGACATTTTCTCCGCGCTCGGGTCGCTCAGCGCTAGACCGTCACCCCCTATCGCCCCGCATATCCAGCGAAAATAATTTCCAGCGAAAATAATTTCTCCCGAACATGTCGTCTTGGTGGTCACCCGTTCGACTGGGTGTCGGCGATCCGGCCAAACAACAGGAGTTACCAGGAGAAATGCAATGACTCAAAATGCAGCAATGAGGGGCGAGAAGATTTACGACATGGAACTCAATATCACTGGAGTTACCGACTACGGCGTGAGCATGGACGCCATCCTTGCCAGCCAGGAAGCGATTCCACTACACGGAGCTCGATTTGACCTTGCGGTCGATGGGCGGTACGAGGGCCGCCTCGCGGGACACGCGCACGGCGTCGACTATCTGCGGGTACGCGCCGATGGTCGCATCGAGCTGGACCTGCACGTCATCATCGAGACTGAGGACGGCCACCGGATCGCGTTGTCCGGTGACGGCCAGGCTGCGCCGCGACCCGGCGAGCCGGTGCTCGACATCTTCGCAAACGTCCGCCTCTCCACCGCGTCCAAAAACTATGCCTGGGTCAATGAGCGACAGATCTGGGGTGTGGGGACCGCGAGCCTGGTGACCGGGAAGGTCCGCGCCGAAGGCTTCATGCAGTGAAAGCAAGGGGGACGGCCGTCCCGCCGAATGACCGCTTTGCGCCACAAGCGGTCGTTTGTCATATTCGGCTTTGGAACGAATTCGGCCGCACGACGTGATCGCGAATAAACTTTCGCGCACAAGACCGACGCAGGGCTTTTCACTTGGCCCGAGGATATCGCGGCCGACGAAGCCGCGGCCGACATCGTTCCCCCGCACGGCAGCAACCTGATCGTCGTTGATGGTTCGAAGGCGGCCGGGGCGGGCCTCGTCGAGCAGGCCATCACAGCGATCCTTCAAAAACCGGCGGCGCCACTTGCCAACGGTGTGCTCGTGGATGCCGAGTTCGGCAGCCACGGATTTGCTTGGCAAGCCGTCCGCACATCGCAGGATCGCGCGGCACCGCTCAGATAGCGACCGCGCAACATGGTGACGACGGACTTGTCTCTCCAAGTACGTCCGCTCCAGCGCACTCAGCACCAACGGCTCGATCGGCCGGCCTCTCACACCTGCATTCGCCACAAGCGCTCTCCTCCAAGGTTTCGAGCGCTAACTTGTAATGTGACGAACTTGAGTTCCAGATGACTAGCGCAACGTGACGTTTTTCGCTGAGGTCGTTCCGGCTTGGCGACGATGAAATGATGTTCCTTCACCTAGTTCGTGAAATCGGTTTCTTACTTTCCGATCTTGCGCGCCGTCGCAGCGTCTCGCGCATTGCAAGCATTGACCTTCTTCTGTTATTCCGCGGCGACTTTCCCTTCGGTCGGACGAACGGTAGCGAGGCGGGTCAGCGCTTCGCGGACGCCGGTCCCGTAAGCCGGGTCGGCCTTGGTGCAATTGGCGATGTGCCGTTCCTGGATATGGATCGCCGCGCCGCCGACCGCGCGCGCCGTGTCGTCGAATAAGGCTTGTCGTTGGGCCGCATTCATCTTGCGGAACAAGTCGCCAGGTTGCTGATAGTGGTCGTCATCAACGCGGTGATCCCAATGTGCGGCTGCGCCGTCGATCTCGAGCGGCGGCTCGTTGAGATTAGGCTGATCCGTCCACTCTCCGCGGCTGTTCGGGAAGTACGTCGGTGTCCGGCCCAGATTACCGTCCGTCCGCATCGCACCGTCCCGGTGATAGCTGTGAAAGGGACATTTCGGCGCGTTGACCGGGATGTGGTTGAAGTTGACACCGAGACGGTAGCGCTGCGTGTCGCCATAGGAGAACAGCCGCGCCTGCAGCATCTTGTCGGGAGAGAAACCGATGCCAGGCACGACGTTAGCCGGGGAAAAGGCAGCTTGCTCCACCTCGGCGAAGACGTTTTCCGGATTGCGGTTCAACTCGAAGTAGCCGACTTCGATCAACGGAAAGTCCGCCTTTGGCCAGACCTTGGTCAAGTCGAACGGGTTGAAGGGGAACGCCTTGGCCTGCGCGTCGGTCATGACCTGGACAAGCAGTGTCCAACGGGGGAAATCACCGCGTTCGATGCTCTCAAAGAGGTCGCGCTGGTGAGTCTCGCGGTCCTTGCCGACAAGTGCTTCCGCCTCCGCGTCCGTCAGGTTCTCGATGCCCTGCTGGGTGCGAAAGTGGAACTTCACCCAGATCCGCTCATTGGCGGCGTTGATGAAGCTGTAGGTATGGCTGCCGAAACCATGCATGTGACGGTAGCTCTTCGGAATACCGCGCTCGCTCATGACGATGGTGACCTGGTGCAGTGCTTCCGGCAAAAGGGTCCAGAAGTCCCAGTTATTGTCGGCGCTGCGCATGCCGGTGCGCGGGTCCCGCTTGATTGCGTGATTGAGGTCGGGGAAGCGCAACGGATCGCGGAAGAAGAACACAGGGGTGTTGTTGCCCACCATGTCCCAGTTACCTTCCTCCGTGTAGAACTTCAGCGCAAAGCCGCGGATGTCACGCTCTGCATCGGCCGCGCCGCGTTCGCCGGCTACGGTCGAGAAGCGCGCGAATATCGGCGTTACCTTACCGACCTCCGAGAAGATCTTCGCCTTTGTATAACGTGTGACGTCATGGGTTGTCGTGAAGGTTCCGAAGGCGCCCGAGCCCTTGGCGTGCATACGGCGTTCCGGGATCACTTCACGATCGAAGTGGGCGAGCTTCTCGATTAGCCAGATGTCCTGCAGCAACGCGGGACCACGGCGACCAGCGGTCACGATGTTCAGGTTATCGCTTACGGGAGCGCCGGTAGCGTGGGTAAGATGTGGTGGTTTGTCAGTCATGGGACGATTCCTCGGTTATGCGCTGCCCACCCGAACGACGGCCGAGCAGCGCGAAAATGTGGAAAGGACGGCTCAGCCGTGCCACTGGGAGCGGCGGATGACGCTGCAGAAGTTGCCGCGATGGAAATGCGGCTCCTTGTCGGCGATGACGTCCGCCTTAACGTTGCCGAACGTCGTCTCCGTCTTGTGCTTGATGCCGTCGTAGAATGCTTGGATGATGTCTTCCTTGAACCGCGGCGTTCGCGGGAACGCCTTCACGACTGCCTTACGTTCATCGTCGGAATATTCCTTGTAGGTGAGCCCAAGAACATCCATTTCGACGCCCGCGGTCACCAGGGCCACGACCGGATGCATGTGCTGCGGTACGCCCGGCGTCGTGTGGAGCGCGATCGCGGTCCAGACCGCGTAGGCGTCGTCTTCGGGGATGCCGTGGCTGCGGAGGAAATAGCGAGCGGCATGCGCGCCATCGACCTCGAAGCGCTCGTCCTTGCTGCTATGGCTCGGCATCAAGCCAATGTCGTGAAACATGGCGCCGGCATAGAGCAGTTCACGATCGAACTTCAGCCCGCGATGAACGCCGGCCAGCGCGCCGAACTGATAGACGCGGCTGGAATGGTTGAAGAGCAGCTCGGTCTCGGTATCGCGGACATACTCGGTGATGGCGCGCGCCAATTTACTCTCGGGGATGACAGCGTCTGCGATCGACGGCATTGAATTTCTCCTGAATTTTCCACTCGCCAGGACAGTAAGACTGGGCTATTCTGTCCGCAATTAACGTATTACGTCTAAACCGGACAAATACTGACTAAGGCGGACGTGAATGTGAAGTCGAAGCCAAGGACGGTCGTGATCGTGGCGTTGCCGGGGGTGCAGCTCCTCGACGTCTCTGGACCTCTTGATGTGTTCGCGGAGGCGAACGTGCAGGCGGGCTATCCGGCGTATGAGCTTTTCGTGGCGGCGGCAGAGCCAGGCCTAGTCCGTAGCTCGTCGGGTGTGCGGTTGATGCCCGACCGGATCATTGATCGCGATTTCCGGGAGGCTATCGACACGCTGCTGATCGCAGGATGTCCGAATGCTGCCGAAGTGCCTGCAGACGGCATCGTGGTCGATTGGCTTCGCCGGCGGGCCCCCACGGCCAAACGCTTCGGGTCGGTGTGCAGCGGCGCTTTTTTCCTCGCGGCGGCTGGCCTCCTCGACGGCAGGCGCGTCACGACGCATTGGGCGGTCGCAGATACGCTGGCTGAGAGATTTCCCTCGGTCACCGTAGATCAGGACGCGATTTACATCACCGACGGCCAGCTCCGTACGGCTGCCGGCGTGACCGCAGGGCTCGATCTGGCGCTCGCCCTCGTGGAGGAAGATCTCGGACGCGAGACGGCGATGAAGGTTGCGAGCCAACTTGTCATGTTCTTCAAGCGCCCAGGTGGACAAATGCAGTTCACCCGCAATGGCGAGGTAGTACCCGCTGGCCGCGCTGCGCTGCAGGAGTTGCAGCGCTGGGTCGCCGCCAATCCTGCGCTAGACCATAGCGTCGCCAACTTGGCGAAGCGTATGGAGCTAAGTCCGCGACACTTTGCGCGGCTGTTTCGTAACGAAGTCGGCATCACACCCGCGACGTGGGTCGAAGAAGCCCGCGTCAACGCTGCCAGGCGTCTACTTGAGCTTGGGCATGAGGCTCCGAAACAAGTGGCCACGCATTGTGGCTTTGCTGATGCGGATACGTTGCGGCGTGCATTCGCTCGGCACGTCGGAGTGACGCCGGCCGAGTATCGCAAGCGGTTTGCGCGGATCGTGGAAGTTCGGCCGTGAGTTCAAAATCGAGGCAATCGGATTGATCCAATAGGGGAATGTGAGCACCGCGCGCGCAGCCACGCCGCACCAGCGACTTGCAAGCAGCTTGGCAATGGGTGTGGGCGTCATGGCCGAATGTTCTGGATCGGCGCTGCCCTTGGCGTTGGCCGGCATCGGATGAACGAATTTCTCGTTCACCCGATACTGAAGGCGGATGATCCTGCGCCCGTTTGAGGCGAGAAGCAGAACTTGAGCCCTAGTGGGCGCCAAACATCGTCTTGACGTACTGGACACCCACGCCGAAGGCGCCACCGTACTGCTTCGCGATGCTGGTGGTGACGTCGTAGGTCTCCTGACGCGCCCAATCCCGCTGCAGTTCAGACAGATAGCCGAGCGCGGTGATCGGACGCGCACCGGCTTGGATCATGCGCTCGACCGCCCGTTCGTGCGCCTCGGTCGTGCAGTCACCGCAAGCATCCGTAACGATATAAACTTCATAGCCCTGCTCCAGCGCCGACAACACGGGACCATTGCAACAGACAGAAGTCCACAGGCCGCAGATAACGAGGCGGTCCTTGCCGACGGCGTTGACGCGGCGGATGAGATTCTCGTCTTCCCAGCCATTCAACGTCGTGCGGTCGGTGACCTCCGCATCCGGAAAGACATCCGTGATTTCACTGAACAGCGGACCTGCGAAAGTATCCTTCGAGATCGTGGTGAGGATCGTCGGCACCTTGAAGCCCTTCGCCGTGTGAGCGAGGATCGCGACATTTGTACGCAGATTGGTGATGTCAATCGACTTGGTGTTGAACGCCATCTGCGACTGATGATCGATCAGGATCAAGGCGTGATCCTTGGGGCTGAGAAGCGTTTTGGCGGGTTTAGCGATCGCTTTGATGCTCACGTCGGCTTCCTTTCCAGAGTGATGAAACTTCTTGATTTTGGCGATTAGGCCGATGCGGAGCCGATAACCGCGCGGGGACCGACGACCGCAGAACGAGGAAGCAGTTACGACGGAGCTTTGCATCGCGCGAGCAGCATTTACGCTGAAGCATTTCCGCAAAATTGCAGACTTAGAACAGCTGCGCGACTTGCAAAGTATTGGGCGGCGAGAAGAGCTTGACGACTATCGCTGACCGTCCGCACGGTGCGCGTCAGGCCGTCGCCCCTCGATCAATGCTCGCTGTTTCGCGATGGCTTTCAGGCAATGCGTCATGAAGGCATTCACGCGCCCTGACTTCCGAATGTCGGGATGGGTCAATATCCAGAGCTCGTCACTGGTGTCGGGCTCTGTCGGGCCCACACGCATGAGGTCCGCAGAAATATCGCCGTGCATGCAGGGCAAGAATCCAATCCCCATGCCCGCGGCGATTGCCGTCGACATCCCCGCGACGGAATCGCTTTGGAAGACAATCCTTTCTCTAGGGACACGCTCCTCGACGAAAGCGTGTGCCTTGAGGCCGGATAGGCCCTTTCCGTATGATAGCCATCGACGCTGATAGATATCGCTAGGGGGCGGCCGGTCGTCGAAGAAGTCGAGCCTGCGCCCGTAGGCCGCCCATGCAATGGTTGCGACCTTCCGGCCGAAGAGATTTTCAGGAGGCACTCCGGTCACTGCGCGGAAAGCGATGTCCGACTCCCCACGTGCAAGATTCAGCAAACAGTTTCCGACGATCACGTCGACTCTGACCGATGGATTCAAGGCATGGAAGTCTGCAATGATCGGCGTGAGGAAATCTAGCATCAGCGCGTCGCTGGTCGTTACGCGCAAGTCGCCCGCCTGTTTCTCAACGTGACCCGAGACGCGTCGCGCCACGCTGATTACGTCAAGTTCAACGCGTTCGGCGAGAGCCATCAGTTCGGCACCAGACGCCGTCGGCAAGTATCCAGCGCGCCGCCGGTCAAAAAGAGCAACGCCCAAAGTCCCCTCGAGCTGCGAGAGCCGCCGGGAAACGGTCGAAGTATTGATGCCAAGCGCAGTCGCGGCAAGCGCGAGGGATCCGCTCTCGCCAATCACCTTTACGATGCGTAAATCGTCCCAAGAAAGCTTATCGAGAGGATCTCTCATTGTGATCCTTCGCTACCAGAGTGAGGGGCGCAATACAATCAACGGACATGACGGAGGTCTCCGTAATCCTGGGTGGACTAATAGTTACGTTTCAGGCGAGAGGCGATGGACCCACAGCGGCCCGCGCTTTTCCGCTGGTGCGTCGCTAGAGGGCCTTCCTTGGCACGAAAGAAGTCCACTCGGGACCACGTAGTTACCGACGCGCCGAGCCGATGTGGAATCGCATGGCATCGGTCTCAGCATCGAGCCCTCCTCACTCTGAGCCCGCTGGTGGCGAATGCGGCGGCACGATCGCGCCGGCATTCAGACCACTGGTAGCTTCGGCTCTCGAAGTTGTCCAGCGAGCCGAAACGACGTCATCTTGCGAACGACGTCGTCTACCGCGGTATCCACTCAGCCTCCGTGAACAGCAGCGTTTCACCGGCCATGGGGCAGCGCTATGCCACGACGTAGAACTGGTGATTCGACGCCGACTTCCGTCCGGTGCGGATCCCATGAATCGCTGCGGCAATCTCGTCATGGAGCATCCGACCCGCGCGCAGGCGTGCACCCTTCCCTGCCACTAGACGTCGAAGAACACCGTCTCGTTGTCGCCCTGCAGGTGGATGTCGAGCGAATAGATCGCGTTCGCTCCTCCCGCCTTGCGCTTGGCGATCAAGGTCGCGCGACGATCGGCCGGCACTAGCGCCAGCACCGGATCGGCGGCGTTGCCCGCCTCGCCGTCGAAATAGATGCGGGTGTAGAGGTGCAGCAGCATGCCGCGCGCGAACACCGCGAGCACGATATGCGGCGCCTGCGGCTTGCCGTCGGGATCGGGCACCACGCCGGGCTTGATGGTGTCGAAGACATAGCCGCCATTGCCGCGGGTGCCGCAGCGGCCGAACCTCTTGAACGAGGTGTTGGGCAAGGCGCGCTTGTCCTGCGGATCGGAGAAGCGGCCCTGCGCGTCGGCCTGCCAGATCTCCAGCATGCAGTCCGGCACCGGCTTGCCGTCGCCGTCATAGACGATGCCCTCGACGCGGATCCGGTCACCCGTCACGTCAGGCGTGACGAGGTTGTTGGTAAAAGGGTCGTTCCAGGCGTACTCGCCGTTCGGCGTTAGGCCGTACTTGAAATACGGACCGACGGTCTGCGACGGCGTGATCCCTTTTGATTCCGGCACTACTTGGTCTCCATCGGCGTCGCGTTGCGGCCGCGCAGGACGATGTCGAAGCGGTAGCACAGCGCCCATTCCGGCTTGGTGTTGTCGAGATCGAAGGACGAGATCATCCCGCGCGCGCGCCTTCTCGTCGGTCACCGAATTGAAGATCGGATCGAACGGGAACAGCGGATCGCCCGGGAAATACATTTGCGTCACCAGGCGCGAGACGAAGGAATGACCGAACACCGAGAAGTGGATGTGGGCCGGCCGCCACGCGTTGTGATGATTGCCCCAGGGATAGGCACCGGGCTTGATAGTGATGAACTTGTAGTAGCCCTTGTCATCCGATTGCGTCCGGCCGGCGCCGGTGAAGTTCGGATCGAGCGGCGCCGGATGCTGATCGACGACGTGGATATAGCGGCCGCAGGCATTGGCCTGCCACAGCTCGACGAGCGTATTGGGCACGCCCCGGCCGTCCTCATCGAGCACATAGCCGTGGACGATGATGCGCTCGCCGAGCGGCTCGCCCTTGTGCTGGATGGTGAGGTCGTTGTCGTGCTCGCGCACGGTCTCGTGGCCATAGACCGGGCCGGTCAGTTCCGAGAGCGTGTGGCGCATCGGGATCAGCGGCTTCTGCGGCGCGCGTTTGATCGAACTTTTGTAGGCGGGAGACAGCGGCGCGGGAAGGATGCTGTTCGAGGTGACCGGATAGATCAACGTCATGTGTTTGTTCCAAGGACGCTAGGCCCCACTCGGGATGTCCAGTCAGCAATCAGGCCGGTGCCTTGAAATCGTAGGAGATGCGCCCGGCCGGCAGATAGAACAGCGCGATCACCGCGCCACCCCTGACCTCGGGATAGTGCCGGCTGCCAGGATCGGGCGCTGTCCAGCCAGGTCCCTGCCACCCCTGCAACCCCCTCAACTCGGCGCCCCTGTCGAGGGGAACAACCAGGTTGAGCTCGCCATAGGGATGACCGTGATACTGCCCGCGCAGCACGTCGTGATCATCCTCGTCCTTGAAGCGGCGCGGATCAGCGCTGTTCATGTAGACGGCGGTGATGCTGAACTGGAACGTTTCGGGCGTCGGCTCCAGGATGCGGCTGCGCCGGTAGTTCGGGCCCTCCACTTCCTGGTTCGCCGCCCAGCCTTCCTCGACGCCGATTTTGATGAGACGAGAAAGGTCCTGGTAGAGCGAGCTGTCCTCGCCGTATTTCTCGTTGAGCCAACGCTCCATCGCGGCACCGGGCGTCATGTCCTTGACTTCCTGCAAAAAGGGAATGCTGCGTTCGATCAACTGTTCTCGGCTTCCCATGGTCATCTCTCCTTTTAGAGCAGCTAGTCGTCGAAACCCGCGAACGAGGCGAATGCCTCCACGTCCGCTCGTGGCATCAAGCCTCTCGTTGCCGCGTCCTTCGCGTGGCCGATCGATATTCCGCAGATCACCATCTGCTCCACAGGGATCGACAGAAGCGGGCGCAGTATCCTGTGATACTTCGCGAACGTTTCCTGCGGACAGGATTGCAGCCCACGCCCCGCCGCAGCCAGCAGCACGTTCTGAACGAACATTCCGAGGTCGAGCCAGCTTCCCACTTCCAGCCGGCGGTCGATGGTGACGATTAATCCCACCGGCGCGCCGAAGAATGCGTAGTTCCTGGCGGTTTGCCTGCTCCGGGCTTCAATATCGGCTTGAGCGATGCCGAGCGAGCCGTAGAACAGTCGGCCGAATTCCTGTCGCCGATTCAGGTACGGCTCAGGCAAATCGCTGGCGTAATATTTGTACTCGGACACGTGTTCGTCGCGGGACGTTTCGTGCGCCTCCAGCAGCGCCGCCGATACCCTGTCCTTGGCTGCGCTTGCGAGCACGTACACCTGCCATGGCTGGATGTTCGCGCCACTCGGCGCGAACCGCGCCACGCGGAGAATCTGCTCGATGGTCCGTCTCGGAACGGGAGCGTCGGAGAATTCGCGGCACGCGAAGCGGCCAGCGATGATCTCGTCGATGCGGCTCCGGGCAGTCCGAGCCGCGCCCTCGCCGATTACGGCTTCTTCAAGAGCGGACATCCCCCTTCCTCCATCGGTTTGAAGGCTTCTTCTCCTGGAATTGTCGCGAGCAGCTTGTAGTAGTCGAACTTGTACTTGGACTCCTCCGGCGACTTGACGCGGAACAGATACATGTCGCGGACCAGCCGGCCGTCTTCCCGGATCTTGCCGTTACGGGTCATGAAATCGTTCACGGGCATTTCGCGCATCTTGGCGGCAACGGTCGGTCCATCCAGCGTGCCTGCTGCTTCGACCGCCTTGAGATAGTGCATCACCGCGCCATACGTGCCGGCTTGGATCATGGTCGGGACCTTCTGGGTCTTCTCGATGAAACGCTTCGACCATGCCCGCGTCTCCTCATTCAAGTCCCAATAGAATGCCGAGCTGAGCAACAGGCCCTGGGCGCTCTGCAGCCCAAGGCTGTGAATATCAGCAATGAAGACGATCAGTCCGGCAAGCTTCTGCTCACGCGTAATCCCGAACTCACCCGCCTGCTTGACGGCGTTGATGAAATCACCGCCGGCATCAGCGAGCGCGATCACCTCCGCCTTGGAGGATTGTGCCTGGAGCAGGAACGAGGAAAAATCAGACGTGTTGATCGGGTGCTTTACGGCACCGACGACCTTACCGCCTGTCGCGCCGATGACCCTGCGGCTATCCGCTTCGAGCTGCGAGCCGAGGGAGTAGTCGGCCGAGAGGAAGAACCAGCTCTTTGCGCCAAGACGCGAGATCGCCCGTGTTGCGCCCTGCGACAGCGCAAAGGTGTCATAGGTCCAGTGAATGCCGGTCATCGAGCATTCGTCGCCGGTCAGGCGCGACGTCGCGGCGCCTGTTGCGAGAAACAGCTTCTTCTTGTCTCGCATGATGCCCTGCACCGCCAAGGCAACGGCGGAATTGGGCACGTCGAGGATCGCCTCGACGCCCTCATTCTCCAGCCAGCGCCGTGTGATCACAGATCCAACGTCGGCCTTGTTCTGATGGTCGCCGGCAACAATCTGGACAGCGCGCCCCAGCACCTTGCCCTTGAAATCGTCAACGGCCATCTGCGCCGCAACCACCGAACCCTGGCCGCCATTGTCGGCGTAAAGCGAGGACATGTCGGTCACGACCCCGAGCTTGACCGGACCGTCCTGTGCAATCGCGGACGTCACGAACAGTGTCGACGCCAAGACGGCCCCGACAGCATTGCCTTTGACAGCTCCGATCGACATCACGCAAAATCTCATTTCCCGTCTCCTCCAAACACGGTGGCATGATAATGACGGGATCGCCCGGTTGCGGAAGTGAAACTCTTGCAGAGTGGTCCTGAACCGCTTTCAGATTGCTGGCGCCGACAACGCCACAGCATGTCTTCAGCGTCCGCGCGGTTGCGTCCGCGGCGCGTCTGGCATTAACTGGAATCGCTCGCAGCAACACATTGGCTGTGCGGTCTGCCATCGATTGGATCCTTATCGTGTCCGTTCCCTTCAAGACATTGGACCTGAATCTGCTCAAGGTCTTCGACGCCGTCATGGAAGAGCGCAGCGTGCTGCGAGCCAGCCAGAAGGTCGCGCTGAGTCAATCCGCCGTGAGCCACTCGCTCGCCCGGCTCCGCGAGATGCTCGAAGACGACCTGTTCGTACGCACGGCAACGGGGATGCAACCGACGGCGCGCGCGCTGACGATGGCACCGCAGGTTCGCGAAGCCCTGCGATCCCTCGAGGCGGCGGTCGAGTTGCCGACCTTCGTTCCGGCGGTTTCCACCAAGCAGTTCACGCTGGCCGCCAACGACTTCACCACGATGGTGCTGGCGTCTCCGCTCCTGAGGATACTCGGCCGCGAGGCGCCGGCGATCGACCTGATGATAAAGCCGGTGACGCGGATCGACCTTGCCGAGCAGATCGACCTTGGCCGCATCGACGTCGCCATCGGTGTCTTCTCGACCCCTCCGAGCCGTTTCCGCACGGCTCTGCTGTTCGAATATGACGATGTGCTGATCGTTGGCGGAAAGCGTAGGCTTGACCGGCTCGACAAGTCGAAGCTGGCTCGCCTGCCGCTGGTCGTCGTCTCCTTTGGCGGCGACCAGGAAGGCGCGATTGGAGGCTTCATCTCCGAGCGGGGTCTCGCCAGGCGGTCGGAAATGTACGACCGCGCGGCGCTCGAACGGGCACTATCCGAAAGCGACCGGCCGCCGCGAATAGCGGTTTCGCTGCCGCATTTTCTTGCCCTGCCCGCCTTGCTCGTGGATTCCGAACTGGCAGCCATCGTCCCGCGTCCATTGGCGAGAGCGCTCGAGCAAACCCATGCCATCACGACCTACGAGCTGCCCTACACCACGACGCCTGTCGAGGTCCGGCTGCTGTGGCACGAGCGTGTCGAACGCGAGCCATCGCACGAATGGCTTCACGAAATCCTCCGGCGCGCGACCGAGGACCTCAGGCGCGGGCGATAGCGGATGGCGTGCGTCGCTCAGCCGGCCGGTGGCGCCCTTATCGAGCCTCGATCGTCCCTGATATCGCGACCCAGCGCTCGCCGTCGAAGCGTTGCGGCCGGAGCGACTTGATCAGGCGGTAGTCGTCCGGGGTCGAGTTGACGGTGATGCCGGGGATCAGGCCAGGAAGTGTGACGTTCTTCAGTGCCGTGGCATGCTTCATGATATTTTGCCGCGAAAAGTCGTTACCACAGGCTTCGAGTACCTTGGTCATGAGGACGGCGACGTTCCATCCAGTGAAGTTGAGCTGTTCCTCGATGTCCCCCTCGGGATAGTATTTCTTCATGAAGGCCACCCACTCCAGATAGGCTGGGTCTTTGACCCATTCGGGATCGCCCACTGTCTTCGTCGGCGTGGCCGAAATCGCGCCCTTGGCATTTTCGAGCCCCGCCGGCTTGAGGATCGTTGCGACGAAGTTGCTCCCGATAGGCAGAAACTGTTGCGCGTGCCAGCCGAGTTCACCAACCTTGCGGATTGCCTGCGACGTGAACTTGCCGGTCGACGCATTCAGGAAGACATTGGCGTTGGTGCTGGCCAGCGATACCACCTGTGAATCGACCGTCGGCGACGTGACCTCGTAAGGCGCGGTGGCGACGATCTCCGCCTGCGGATCGCGCTGCGCCAGTTCGGCCTTGAAGCTGCGAAGGTATTCGCGCCCATAGTCGTCGTTCTGGTAGAGAACCGCGACGCGCGCCCGCGGAATGGTCTCGGAAACCAGCCTGGCGTAAATGGCCGCTTCGGTACTGAACAAGGTCATTCCCGAGATGGTGTATGGGCTGGTCTTCGGATCGGCAAAGCGGTCGCTGGCGGCGAATACGAAGAGCTGGGGTACCTTGCGGCCGTTCAGATATTTCTGGACGGCCGCGTTCTGCGCGGTGCCCATGCTGCCGAAAATCGCAACAGCCTCATCACTCTCGATCAGCCTTCGGGTCTGTTCCACTGCCTTTGGCGGACTATAGCCATCGTCGAGCGAGATCAGCTTGATCTTGTGGCCGTTGATTCCACCGCGTTCATTGATCATCTGAAAATAGCGGGTCTGGACCTTGCCGACCGCGCTCAGCGCCGAGGCCGGACCGCTATAGGGCATCGTCTGCCCGAGGATCAGCTCGCCCTCCTCCGCCCTGGCTGCGCACAATGTGACCAGTGAAGCTGCGAAAAAGAATACTGCGCCAAGTCCACGCATGCGATCCTCCCCTATATTTCTTACCAAGAATATTCTTCCTAGGAAGATATTTGTCAACAGCGAGCCCCAGCGTCAAATGGCCGTACCGCCACCTTCGACCAATACCAGGAACTTGCCGCGCGACACGTGAATTCGAGGGTGTTAGATTGGACCAAGGGATAGTGGCGGTGCCACTTGGTGCAGGACTAACGAGGATAGGAAGGAATGAGGAAAAAGAGCGTGTCGCGCGGTACAGAGCCAGTCACCAAACAAGCACCAAAGCCCGATAGCATCCTGTACGACGATATCGAAGCCGCCTGGCTTGAGCAGCGTCCTGACCTCGACATGGCCATGGCCTGCACGCTGTTGCGGCTGGAGCGGGTCAACCAACTTCACGAAATGCGGCTGCACGAAATATCGAAAACCGTCGGCGTGCAGACCGGCGAGCTTTACGTTCTGCTGGCGCTCAGGCGCTCGGGAAAGCCTTACGAACTGCGCCCAACCGACCTGTTTCGCGCGCTGCTCGTCACTTCCGGCGCCATGACCAAGCGCGTGGCGCGGCTCCAGGAAGGCGGGTTCATCCTCCGCGTCTCCGCAAACGACGACGGCCGCTCCGAGCTGGTCCGCCTGACCGCGAAGGGCCTTGCGACCGCCGACCGCGGCATTACTGAGATCGCGAAGGTCGTCGCGAGCGTGGCCGAGGCGAGCGGCCTGACCAAGGCCGAGATCGCGATGCTCGACCGGTGCCTGCGCAAGCTGTTGGCTGTGAGGACCGTGAGGGCGACGAAGAAGACCAGCCGACTCGCGGCGAGTTAGACGCGCCCCCGCGAGACTACGCGACGGCCTTATCGATCGCCTTCAGGAGCGATTTGATATCGAACGAGCTGTCTGCCGCCTGCCCCGGCGTCGGCGAAATGCCCGCCGCGATGAGGCGCCGCGCCGCCATCTGGTCACCGGGCCTGTTGATGCTATCGACTGCGACCAATCTCCCCTGCCTGTAATGGAACACAGAATAGCTGCTCTCCTCGATCGAGCCACGGGTGACCATCTGGTCGCTGCGCCCGGAGTGCCCGACGATCTGAAGCTTGAGGTCGTACTGATCCGACCAGAACCGCGGGACACTGTCGTAAGGCTCATGTTTATCAGCGATCGCGAGCCCCACCGCCCTGGCCTGGTCCTGGGCGTGCTGGACTGATTCCAGCCTGATCCAGCCTTCCGCGAACCGACTGTAATGGCTTGCGCAGTCGCCGGCGGCGTAGATGTCGGAGGCTCCGGTGCGGCCATGCTGATCCACGACGATTCCATTGGAGCATTTCAGCCCGGCCGCGCTGGCGAGTTCGTCGTTCGCGATTCCGCCAATGCCTACGACCACGAGATCCGCGCGGAGGCGCACACCGCTGCCAAGATCGACCCCGGCAATTCGTCCGGCATCACCGGTCATCGCGATGACAATGTCGCCGAGCCTCACATCGACGCCCGCCTGTGCATGGGCATCGAGCAGGAAACGCGAGACAATTGGCGAGACGGCCCGCTCGAGCAGCCGGGACGCGGCCTCAATCACCGTGACGTTCTTGCCGAGCTTTGCCGCCGAGGACGCGACCTCAAGTCCAATGAACCCGCCACCGACGATGACGATCTCGTTCGCCTGCCCCAGTCGCGCCTTGAGATCGATGGCATCGGCGACCGATCGAAGATAGCAAACTCCGTCGGGCTCGGCTCCAGGGATCGATATCCGCCGCGCCCGCGACCCGGTGGCAATAACGAGCTTGTCGAAATCCAGCCGGCCCCCGTCCGCCAGCGCCACTTGCCTGGCTGTCCGGTCAATCTCGATCACGCGACGGCCCAGCAGCAGATCGATTCGCTTGCTCGCGAAGAAGGCGTCGTCGCGCAGGATCAGGTTGTGCTCGCTGGTCTCGTCGAGCAGGAAGTCTTTCGATAGCGGCGGCCGCTGATATGGGAGTGAATGTTCATCGGCGACGACGGTCACCGGTTCGTCATAGACGGCTTCGCGGGCACTGAGCGCCGCCTGAACACCGGCATAGGATGCTCCGATGATGACAAGCCCGCTCACGATTCGGCATCCAGCGCGTGGTCGGGGGTATTCTCATTCGCAACGTCATCGTCGAGATGCACATAGATCTTGCCATCGCGGCTCTCGACCTTGAATGCCTTGATATCCCTGTAGGTCCCCGACCGGCACCTGCCATCGCGGACATCGAACATCGCACCATGCAGCGGACATTCGACGACATGTCCTTCGAGAAACCCGCTGGAAAGTAGCGCGAACGCATGCGAGCAGACGTCGTCCGTTGCGAAGATATCGTCGCCGACCTTGTAGAGCGCGACGCGCTGGTCGCCGACCTTGAAGCCCAACGGCTCCCCTTCGGACAGTCTCGATGCGGCGCACAGATGCTTCCAAGTCATGGCCATGATGTCTCCTGAGCCGGGGAATGGACGCGGACAAGACGTCCGCGCCCGACGCTTCCGATCCAATTAGCGGGGAATCTGTCGCCACTCCTCGGAGGCGGACGCCAGCCGGCCGCCGACCGCGCGGATATCCTTGTAGGACATGCTGTCGCTCTGGCCGCTTTTCGGCGGCTTGCCGTTCATGAAGCCGCGCACTTCCTCAAGCAATTGGCGGCGCACCCTGACGATCGCCTGGTCCGCCGAACACAGATATTCCTGCGAACGGTCGGCGATCGGGCCCATGCTGACCATCACCACGAAATCCTCGATGACGATCTCGTGGAAGCCGGTGCTGTTGCCGGCATCCATGATCTGGCGATTCTGCCCCCAATTGTTGGTTTGATCACCCGGGAGGCCGCCGGCCATCGGCCACTGATTGGCCCGCTGCACCTTACGCCAGGAATCCACCGGCTTTTCGGGATTGTAGAAGATGTACCACTGAATCAGATTCTCATCGTCGATCGGCACTGCGATGATCGCGGTGCGATCCTGCTGCGGCCCGGAATAGATCGGTGCGATCAACCCGTAATAGGGCATCACGAACTCCGTGACGCGGGCGAGGCATGATCCATCGGGCGCGGATCGAAGAGCAGCGGCACGGAAGCCGTACGGCTTCTTCTCGAACTCGTAGCTGACTTCCGTATTGAGCCGTGTCGCCCCAAAGTCCGTTGCCGAGCTCGCGGTCCAGCTCTGGTGCAACAGAGCGACATGCGAGGAATCGATGGTCGCTTCGACGCCCTGAAGCCAGTTCGCGTTAAGCTCGATGCCGGCCGCGTAAACCTGATCCGGTGGCAGATCCATCCATTCGAAGTCGGGCGCTGCGGGCGCCGTTCCTTCGCCGAGCCAGACCCAGATCAGCCCAGCTCCTTCCCGCGTCGGATAGGATTTTACTTTGACCGTCTTTGCGAATTCTTTGGGATTGTTCGGCTCGTTGGGAACCTCCAGCACGTCGCCGCCGGCACTGATCTTCCAGCCGTGGAACAGGCAGGTCAGCGAGCAATCGTCGACGCGCGCAAGCGCAAGCGAAGCGCCCCTGTGCGGGCACGCTTCGTCGAGGAAGCCGACCGTTCCGTCCTTGCCCCTGAACGCCACGAAATTGCGACCGAAAAGTTTGACTCGAACGGGCGCTTCACCCTTGCGCACCCGCACCGAGAGGGCGGCCGGCAGCCAATAATGCTGGCGCAGCATTCGTCCCATCGGAGCGTCACCCGTGACGCGGCACAGCAATTCATTCTCTTCCCTCGTGACCATAGCGAGACATCCCTGGTTGACGCGTTTGGTTATCTTCGCCTATTATCTTCCCAGGAAGATTTTTGTCAATGCATCTTCCTGAGAAGGAACATGGGGAGGTCATATGACCAAGGGACGCCTCAAGGATTGTGTTGCGCTGGTGACTGGTGGAAGCCGCGGGGTCGGTAAGGGAGCAGCCATCGGCCTGGCCGAAGCCGGGGCGACCGTGATCGTGACGGCACGCACGCGCAGCAGCGGCGGGTCGGAATGGCCCGGCTCTCTCGACGAGACGATTGCGGCAATCGACAACGCCGGCGGCAAGGGCGTCGGCCTCCTGTGCGATCATTCCGACGACGGTTCGGTGAAGGACGCCTTCGACCTGATCCAGCGTGACTACGGTCGCCTCGACGTCCTGGTGAATAACGTGTTTGCGGCGCCGAACGTCATGCCGGTCAACGTTCCCTTCTGGCAGGTCCCGACCTCGCTGTGGGACACCCTGCATCGCGTCGGCCTGCGTTCACACTTCGTCGCCAGCCAGTTCGCTGTCCCGCTGATGCTGCCGCAAAAACGCGGGTTGATCGTCAATACGTCGTCGGGCGGCGGCGTCCGATACACATTCAACGTTCCGTTCGGCGTGCAGAAATCGGGCGTCGACCGGATGGCCCGCGACATGGCTCATGAGCTGAAGCCCTTTGGCATTTCTGCAGTCTCGATCTGGCCTGGATATATCAGGAGCGAGAAGCTTGCGGCACAGCCCGATCGCGTGCCAGCGGCGCTCGCCAAGCTGATCGCGGAGAGAGGCGAGACACCGGTCTTCGTCGGGCGCGCAATTGCAGCGCTGGCTGCCGATCCCGATGTTATCGCCAAGACCGGCCAGATCCTGCTCGCCTCGGAACTGGCAGCGGAATACGGCTTCACCGATATCAACGGGAAAATCCCTCCCCCGCCGAGCCGCGATCCTGCCCCCCTCTCGGTGTTCAAGCCAGCCGTCGCCAGCTGACGATCTTTGAAAACAATCCCCTTTTGGAATCCTTGGGGTCAAACGGGAGATGCCAATGACCGTTGCATCGGGAATGACATTACCGCTCGCGGAGCGAAACTGGCGCCGGCTGACGCTGGCCATCGTTACGGGTTTCACCTGCGCGGCGGCGATCGCGAGAACGCTGCCGGTAGCGATGGACGCGATATCGGCAGCTCCCGCTCCGCTGTGCGCCGACAATGCGTCGGGCTCATCGCTCAATAAAGTCGAAGTGATCGCTTCGCACGCCTTGCCGAATGTACCCGGCAAGAGGGTAACGGTGGTGCGCGTCGCTTACGGACCGGGCGGCTTTACTCCGCCGCACCGCCATGGTGGCTCGGTCACGGCCTACATCACCAAGGGCCGGGTCCGCTCGCAGCTCAAAGGCGGCGTGCTGGAGACATTCGAGGTCGGGCAATCGTTCTTTGAACCACCTGGCGCGACGCATCTTGTTTCCGCCAATTCAAGCAACACGGAGCCGGCCGAGCTGATTGCCGTGTTCGTCGCTGACGAGGGGGCGGAATTGACGACCCTACTCGACCGATAGCGGATAAAAACAACCGGAAAAGGGACATATCGACGCTCGTCGCTCCAGAACTGCCCCTCTCAAATTTGCTGCAAGTGGATTCTTATATTGATCTCTCGGTGCTCACGTTGTGCACACGCGGCCATCTAACCCTCTGACCGAATTTCCGTTTGTCGCGGTAGGGACGCCCATTGCTGAGCGCCCCCCGCCCAGATCCGTACGTGCGCAATTCACGCATACGGCTCCTACCTCGGGTGGCTGACGAGGAAGCGTTGCTCCGGCCATACATACAGATCATTTCGAAATTACGGTCCTGGCAACGTCGCGCATGATCGACGTCCGCAAACTGTGGCTTTGAAAACACTGCTGACCGACGGCACTGCAATTCCGCCTGTTTTGGTCAATGTCCGCTTCGCGCCAAGAGGCGACATTGACTTGGCATCAACGCCATCGCCGACGCCAACTCACCGCCTTATCAGGGATTCCTGACTTCGAAGGCCAACAGGACGTTGCCGGGCAGACCACTCCATTGGGCGTAGCCCGAAGCCACGTAGAGCATCCCGTCCACGATCGTTGGGCCGGGTCCGTCCATGGCACCGCCGTGTGCCGAAACGCCGTTCACCGTCGCGTAATCGCGCGCCGTGTCGACTTCCCAAAGCAGCCTGGCGTCGGCAGTGGCAAAGGCACGTAGATAGCCGCTGACCTCACCCGAAAAAATAACGCCGGGAATTGCGGTGACAGCTGCGGAAAGAGCGGGGCTGCATTGGCTCCGGTCACCACACGGGACCGGCGGTACCTGCATTGAGACTTTCCCGGTGGCAAGATCCAGCGCGAACAGACCGCCGCCGGCAGTGGGATCAAGACTCATAGTGCCGTCAGGAAGAAACCGCAGGTCGGAGTTGGCGACATACACGCGCTCCTGATCCGCGGCGGAGCCCCACATGATGCCTCCCAGCGGACCACCCTTACCGACCGGCGTTTGCCACAAGATTTTGCCCTCCTGGTCAGGATCTAGCGCATGGACCACCCCGGATTTCTGCCCGACGACCAACACACGCTGTCCGTTGCGTAAACTCACCAGGATGGGTGATTGGCCAAAGTCGCTGTCCGGACCATGGTCTTCCGGACAATTGGACTGGTCCGCACCTAAACAACCCACGACATAGCTGTCCTTGGCCGTGACCTGCCGATGCCAGAGCATCCGGCCCGTCGCAAGGTCAAACGCAAGAATTGCATCGCTCGTTTCTGCTGGCGGATTCGAATAGCTGTTTCCAGTTGCGACGTAGACCGCGTGACGCTGGACATCGATGGTCGGCGCTGACCAGATGGCGGCACCGGCCGGACCATACAGCTGCGTCCCGATGACATTCTGCTTTGTCGGGCGCGGCGCCTCAGGGATCGTGTAGGCCTTCCACACCTGCCGGCCGGTCCTGCTATCCAGCGCTACGACGCTGCCGCGAAAGGTGCAGCATTGGTAGCTGGCTTTAGATCCAGTCGCTTCCTCGAATGATGAGACCGGCACATACAGCACGCCGGAATATAGCGTCGGCGCGCCAACGATCCGGGCAGCCGGATGATCCTCGACCTTGGTCTTCCACATCAATGCGCCCGTCGTCGCATTCACGGCGTAGGCACTGGCGCGCACGTCGCCAAAGAACACCGCAAACTGATCCGTGCCGGAGATCGGACCTACGCTGATCGCCGTTCGGACCATCGCCTCTGTTGCGAACGTCCAGCGGATGCATCCGCTCCTTGCATCAAGCGCGTAGACCTTGCGATCGCCACCTCCCACAAACAGCAGACCGCCAACAATGGTCGGCTGGGCATTGGCCGCAGATGCGCCGGGAAATCCGAACGCCCATTTCAGTTGCAACCGGGGCACCTGTTCCGGCGTCATTCCGGCCATCGCTGCTGGCTGAAACCGGCTGTTGTTGATGTCTACGCCCCAGCCGTTCCATCGCGGTCCGTCGAGCCGCCGGGGAAACCCGTCCAGATTGTGCGCGCACTTGGAGATATCGGTTGAGGCCGGCGGGGTTTGCTGCTGCGCGTGTGCCGCGAGCGGCAAAGCTGCGATGCCAGTAACTATTGCAATGATGTCTCGCCGGCGCATCGTCCGTGCCCCTGCTGTGTATCACAAGTACAGCGTAGAACCTTTAAGCGAGACATCCAAGAGGTCGAATGTCCGCTTTGGGTGGAGCAGACGCCGCAGCGCTCAAACGCGAATCAAGACGGCCGAGAGATACCGATTGAAGTTCTCGATTGAGACGCGCTGCGATCAGCCTGTCAAACCCGCCTTGCGCAAACCTTCGAGAAAGTGTTCGCGATCCGACGGATTTCTGTACCTGTCGGCTCGCGCCAGCGCAAGGTCGAGGCGGTTCCGAGATAGCGGTTCGCCACGATCCTTCAATTCGCGCTGCCGTTCGCTCACGAATGCATCCACTTCGAACCGTGCTTCATCGAGCCGGCCCATCTGCGCATAGCAGGCGGCGAGGAGGCCGTGCGACCAGCGATCAAGGGCCCGCATCTCCTTGAGTGCTTTGACCGCTTGCTCGTATTCGCGGCCCGAATAGAGGGCAAGCGCGTGGTACCAATGGTAGAGATTGGGCGGGAACGGGTTGAGACGCTTGGCCGCGTCGATTGATGTGACCGCCTCTCGCCACCGTCCCCAGTAGACGAGAATATTGGCGAAAACAGCGGCGACATCGGCGTCGTTGGGGTTGAGCGCGAGAGCGCGCTTGAAGTGAATTTCGGCCTCATCGTCCCTCCTGAGCAGGAACAGCAATTGCGCGTAGACGCCGTGAGACCAAGCGTCGCTGTCGTCAATGTCGAGAGCCGTCTCTATATGTCGCAACGCCTCGTCCAGCGAGTTCGCGTCGGCTGACTCAAGGAATACGTCGCAGACAGCGGTCCAAGCGATGTTCGCGTGGGCGCGGGCGTACTGTGGGTCAAGCGCCACGGCGCTCCGGAAATAACCGCGCGCCTCCGCAAGGTCGTTCTGCGTCAAGCGCCGCCACCGCTCGTTCCCCAGCAAGACAAAATCGTACGCGGTAAAATTCGAGGTTTGCTTGCGCTTGGCGAGATCGCGGCCGGCGTCCTCCAACCGGCCCGCCAGCGTCGAGACAATCGTCCGGGTGATCTCATCCTGGACAACGAAAATATCCTCAAGTTCGCAGTCCCAGCGCTCGGCCCAAAGGTGATTGCCACTCGCCGCGTCGAGGAGCTGGATCGTTACCCGCACCCGTTTGCCGGCCTTGCGAACGCTGCCTTCGACCGCGTATCGGACACCGAGCCGGCGGCCGACTTCGGTAACATCGACCGTCTTGCCGTGCAGGGAGAACGACGAGTGGGGGGCGACCACGAATAACGATCGGAACCGCGACAACTCAATGATAATGTCCTCGGTGATCCCGTCGGAAAAATAGTCCTGCGCGGGATCGCCGCTGATACTGTTAAGTGGCAGCACCGCGATAGACGGCTTGTCGGGAATTGGAGGGGAGCCGCCGGCAGCGGCGTGGCTCCCGGGCGCGTCATGTGGTGAACGGGCGCGATAGACGTGGATAGGCCGCGCCATGTTCTTTACTGTCCGCATGCCAAGGTCATCGAAACCCGCCGGCAGTTTGCCTACGACCTGGTCGTGAATGGTACTGGAGACGTAGACCTCTCCCGGCTCGCACAATCCTTCGAGTCGCGCGGCAATGTTAACGCCTTCCCCGTGAATGTCGTCGCCCTCGACGATGACATCGCCCACCGTAATGCCGATCCGGAAGATAATGCGGCGGTGCTTTGGAAGGGGCGCATTGCGCTCTGCGAGTTCCGATTGAATTGCGAGCGCACTGCGCACCGCATCTACGGCGCTAGGAAACTCGATCAGAATTCCGTCTCCTGTGGTCTTGACGATGCGCCCGCCGTCAGCTTCGACCCGAGGTCCGACCAGCTCAGCCTGGAGCGATTTGAGACGCGCATGCGTCTCTTCCTCATCTGCCTCGATCAGTCGGGAATATCCAACCACGTCGGCAGCGAGGATCGCGGCAAGCCTTCGCCGGATATGCTCCGCACCCATGGTGGCCGGTCCCTTGCAGGGATTTCGGCCAATGAGACTACAGCCGCCCGCGAACCAAGTCTATCGCGGCCGGGGTCATCTTTGGAAGTGGACCTGCGTAATCGCGAGGTCCCTTTGCTCCTATCAACTGACCTGGTCAGTCCGGCCTGTCAGGCCGAAAAGTGCCAGGAACGGAAGTCCGCGACCTCATTCGATCACCTCATCGGCACGAGTCAGGCGCGCGCTTCAAAGATTTGAAATCTGCAACAGCTTGCGGTCGCCGATCCAGGTTCTGGCAAGGTCGGCCTCGGCCTTGCGGGCTGCGGAGCCATCACCGCGTGACTTATGCAGTTCCGCCAGCCCGTAATACGACCAGCCATTGGCGGGCGCCCGGCTGAGCGCGCGCTGGAATTGCCGCTCCGCCTCGGCGTAACGGCCGGCCTGCAGCAGGGCGGCGGCAAGCGATTGCCGGATCGGATAATACCAATAGGGCGGCTCGGTGTAGGCCAACGTGTCCTGCAATGCCGCCGCCCGTTCGAACCGGATGATGGCGGTGCGATAGTCGCCCTTGGCCTGAGCTACGCGTGCGAGGATCACCGTGCGCGCGATGCGGAGCACCTCCTGCGCCGGGACGCCTGAATCCTTCAGCAGCTTGAAGTCCGCGGTGCGCTCGATCGTCTCGATGGCGCTCGCTGCGGCAGTAGCGCCCGCGAAGTCACGGTTCGCCACCAGCGCGACGCCGCGCACGTAGAGCCACATCGCCTTGACATAAGGAATCGCATCGCCGGGATCCGGCAGCGCCAAAATGGTCTCGGGCGTGCTGAACTGCGCGTGCGCGAAGTAAGGCGCCGCCTTGACCGGCTGCACCATCGCAATGCCCTTGGCAGCCTCGCTGGGAATGAGCTGGCCGAGCTTCTCCGCAGCCGCAATCACGGTCGGGCCGTCGCCGGCCATCTGCGCCGACGCCATCACGAAGTGCACGTTGTGCGGATAATAGCCGAGCCGGTAGACGCCCATCGGCGCGTTGGTCTCGGTCAGGTATTTTTCATCGACCTTGACCGCGGTCTTGTTGTCTTCCAGCGCGTCGAGATAGCGGCCGACCCGATAATAGATGTGGCTCGGCATGTGCACGAGATGGCCGGCGCCGGGAATCGTGCCGCGCAACTTGTCGGCATAGGGCTCGGCGCGCTTGGGCCGGTCCGACGCCTCGACGGCATGAATATAAAGGTGAATAGCGCCGGCATGATTGGGATTACGCGTCAGC
This sequence comes from Bradyrhizobium sp. AZCC 1610, assembly GCF_036924515.1. Taxonomy (NCBI): domain Bacteria; kingdom Pseudomonadati; phylum Pseudomonadota; class Alphaproteobacteria; order Hyphomicrobiales; family Nitrobacteraceae; genus Bradyrhizobium; species Bradyrhizobium sp. AZCC 1610. Next base: position 4,725,097 of record NZ_JAZHRR010000001.1, read on the forward strand.
ACGCGCTCCAGCGTCGGCACGATCGGCACGCTTTGCGGCTTGGCGTCGCGGCCGCCCGGCTTCCAGTAGTCCCAGGGGCTGAGATCCATCACCGCCTCGGCATAGAGCGTGGCAATCTCGTCGTCGTCGGCAAACTGTTTTGCTGCCTTCGCCATCTCGGCCGCGTAGGCAGCGTCGAGTGGTGCGCGGGCGGCCTTGGGATCGCTGCCGTAGCGCACCGCGATGGCGCCGATCAGCGCCTGCTCGCGCGGGCTCGCTTTCCCGGCCAGCGCCTTAGCCTTCTGCGCGGCGGCATAGGCTGGCGCGACCGCGTCCTCCGGCATCGGGAGATTGATGTTGGGACCGAGCACCAGCGCCTCGCCCCAGAAACACATGGCGCAGTCAGGGTCGAGTTTTTGCGCCATGCGAAACGCGCGTCGCGCCTCATCGTGATTGAAGGCGTAGGCGAGACGCAGGCCCTGATCGAAATAGGCCTGCGCGCGCTCGTTCGCGGTCGTGACCTTCCATGTGATGGAGCCGATGCCGGTCCACAGCGGCGGCTCGGTGTCCGCGAATGCCGGCGCGGGGCTGGCTGCGCTCATCTCGGCGCGCGGCACTTCCGTCTGCACCAGGCGAAACATCATGTTCGGCCGGGCGGTTGCCGTCGGCGTGCCGCAGATCGGAATATCGGCGTCGGCGAGCGGCAGCGATACATCCACGGCGGTTGCGCGTGCGTCCGCGAGAATAAAACCGGTCCCGGCCAGCAGCGCCGCCAGTGCCGTGCCGCCGAGTGCGGCAAGACTTGCGGAAACCAGCAGGCTTCGCGATCGCGTGAATGTCGCCATAGTGGGCTCCAAATCAGACGGAGGGAAAAAATCTGCCGGATGCGGGACTTCAACGGGTCGCCGGAACCGGATCCAAAGAGACCCCTGAAACGAATTTTGAGACGTATCCGTCCTTTCCGCAAGGCGACTGCAATGTCTGTGGCTGCGACACGTTAGCGTCGGCGGAAGGCCCGCCGCGTTGGGTCAACGGTGCTGCTCTTGTCCGCTTCGGGTCATGTGTGGACGACGCCCGCGTTGCAAGAAGAATCTGACGTTCGGCTTGCGGTCGGGTGCAAGTCATGTGTCCGGCCTGTTTGCGCGGCACCATGACCGCTGGCCCTGATGTAGTCCGCGGATCGGGTCCCAATCATTCGCACGGGCTTTGACGCCCATGACCCAGAAGCGGGTTGTCCCAATCGACGGCTCGACCGTTTCGCATCACGCCATCATCACCCTCGCAATTCGGTTGTCTTGCTCCGCCGTCGCCTCAGGCTCCCGTTGCCAAGCCTCTTCAGGCGGCTGCAGCAAGCTCCGGCGCTCGATAGTATCCTCCCTTGGCCATGATCGCCCAGGCGATGCGCGCCATCTTGTTGGCAACGGCAACGGCAACGAGCTTGGCCGGCTTCTTGGCCAGCAGCCTCATGACCCAGGGATGCTTTTGCGGCTGCTGCCGGGCGTGTCGAACAACGGCTGTTGCACCGATGACGAGCAACCGTCGGAGATAGCGATCTCCTTGCTTGGAGATGCCGCCGAGCCGCTCCTTGCCCCCCGTCGAGTGCTGCCGCGGCACAAGTCCGATCCATGCCGCAAAATCCCGACCGGATTTGAAGTCACTCGGGTCTGTGACAGTAGAAGCAATGGCCGTGGCCCCGATCACGCCAATCCCGGGCACGGTCTCGAGGCGGCAGCTCATGTCATTGGCACGATGATGGGCGTGAATGGCGCGATCCAGAGTCCCGATTTGCAATTCCAGAGCAGCGAGTTGATCTACAATGGCCTGCAGCGCCTGTTTCATCGCAGATGGAAGAGCTTCGCGGTTACTTTCGTCCGTGATGATCGCGGCAAGCTGCGCGAGACCTTCGCGCCCCATCTCCGCAACGAGGCCGAACTCGGCAAGGTGGGCTCGGAGCGCATTGATCAGCTGCGTGCGCTGACGGATTAAAAGATCCCGCGTTCGATGCAACATCAGCAAGGCTTGCTGATCGGCCGACTTGATCGGCACGAACCGCATTGATGGGCGTGTCACGGCCTCACAGATGGCGGCTGCGTCGGCAGCATCGTTTTTCGACCGTTTGACATAGCCCTTCACGTAACTCGGCGGCATCAGACGCACGGTGTGACCGAGCTTGGAGACTTCACGCGCCCAATGATGAGCGGTTCCGCAGGCTTCCATGCCGACCAGGCAAGGGGGAAGCTTGCTAAAGAAGTCGATGACCTGCTTGCGCCGCAACTGACGATTGATGACGACCTTGCCCGCACTATCCACGCCGTGCACTTGGAACACGTTCTTGGCGAGATCAACGCCGATGGTGCTAACCTGCATGTGGACGACCCCCTCCGGTGATTCGTTGTTGAACAATCACCCTTTGGCACATTCGATGCCGGGAGCGGGCGTCGTCCACCACATCATTCGCGTCGATTTTGAAATATCCGCCACATGTCCGGTTATTGGCAAATCTCGGACATGGTTCGCACCGAGGTTGTCCACGCAATGGGATGCGAGCTGTGATTCCGGGATCAGCGGTTCTTCGATCCAATCATGGTGCCGGGTCGGAAGCCGCTGGTCACGTTCCGCGACGCCGCGCAGTACATCATCAAATTGCCGAAGGCCGAGCGCGAATTTCCCGCATACTGTGAGCGAGATATCCCGAAAGGGCGCTGAACGCCCTTACTTGTTGAACGGCGCGGGCAGAACCGCTGCGAGCGATATGGTGTCGAGCGCTCGACCTTCATCATCTGCGATAACGAAAGCCTCCGGAACCGTTTGCTTACCGCTCTTGATTGCTTCGACCAAAAGTTCACGGGCAGTTAGCATAGCCTCGCGCTTAGCCGCAGAAAGATCCGGTAAATCCATTCCTTCGTCATCGGATGTTAGTTCGTCGCCCGCACGGAGGTGAAAATAAAATCGCCCCATGGCGAGCCTCACATTGATCAGGCAAAAGACTAATCAATGTCGTCCGGTTCGTCTGTCTGGCCGCCGACAAGCCTGCCAAATTTGTGAGAACCACGGACATCGGCGCGCGGCGCTAAGGTCCCCGCCGCGCGGCGCGCGATGTCCGCATACATCAACGCGGGCCGTGGCTTGCCCCAGATCAATACGCGCCCGTCGGTCTATGCTCTAGCGTTGATTCGAGCATCGACCGAGCGGCACGGAGGGGTGCTGTTGAGGTTTTTGCCAGAGGCCCGGATACCCTCATCCGGGCCTCGCGCGCATTTGCGTCGCGCAGGAACGACAGCTAACAGCGCCGCGTTATCAGATCGGGTCGCCAACCCCGAGCGGCCTGGCACGGTTCCGTCCCAAAGCCCCCAGCCCCACTACCCGAGGCGGGACCGTGCACGCAGCGGGCCTTGCTCATTTGGCCTCGGAAGCCGAGGGTGGGGCCATGCTTTGATTTTGGCTTGCGCTATTTAGAAGCTGGGAAACGGCGGTGACAAGCTGCGCGGGCGCAAACGGCTTTTGCAGCAGGATGCTGTTGGGGACGCCTTGCGACGCCCAATCGTCCGCAGCCGCGCCCGTCATGTAGACCACCGGAAAGGCAGGGTCTTTTTCCCTGATCTGTCTCGCCACCTCCCAACCGCTCAATCTGCCCTTCAAGTTAACGTCGGTGATGAGCGCCTTGTAGTTCTTGTTCCCGCTCTTGAACAAGGTGAGGGCTTCTTCCGCTGAGGAGAGAATATCGGTTTCAAAACCGCCTTCGGTTAGCGCATCTTCGACAATGTCTTGCACCGGATACTCGTCCTCGATGACGAGGATTAGGGGCTTGGACACGTTTCGCTCGGGTGCTGGAGGGATCGCTTGACACGGGGTTACCAGCGCCAGCCCCTTTGGTTCCATAGAAATGTTGAACAAAACGGGCACGCTAACGATTGCGTGCCCCGCGTTGCGAGCCAGTGCGCCCTAGATCAGTCCTATGACGATGAACGCAGCGATCTCGATCAGGACTGCGGTTCCTAGAGTGACAACGGCAAGAAGAGCATCAATTGGCCGTAGGAACATGGCTCGCCTCGCAGGTTTGCGAAGCCCCGAGACCCATGAACTAAATTCACCTAGGCAAAAAAAGGTTGCGGTTCCGAACGCGGGAGGCGTCAGGCAGCGGCAAAATCGATCTCATTGCCAATTCGGGAACGGCTACGATGCAACGCGCGGGGGAAGCGCCCTTTTGCAAACGGCGTCCACCCTCAAACGCCAAACGAGTGCCTGATCTGTCGCAGCATCGACATGGCCGCGTCGGTATACCGACCATGGGTGAGATACTGATCTAGCTGCGATGCACCAAGCAGCACCAAGGCTGCAATCACGAAGCCCCTGAGCAAAGTGGGCCTCCTATGAGAGACGCTGGTCGGGTTAAAGCATTTCGGAATTCGCTGTCGCTCGTCGCGCTCTATCTGCAATGGCGGTATGCTGACAAACAACCAGTAACAATCCCTTAAGGAGCGGCTCGCAGCGGCATTCGGGGATCATCTATCTCGCCCGCCGCAAGGGCAACGACCTGATCTATGCGGGTAAGGTCGATCACGGCTTCGACAAGGCATCCGCTGCCGATCTGCGCAAACGACTGACGCCGCTGATCCGCAAGACACAGCCCTACGCAAAGAGGATTGCACACAAGGGCATCTGGGTGGAGCCGGAGTTGTTGGCCGAAATCGAGTACCGGGCGAAGTCCGCAGAAGGCACGGTGCGGCATCCGTTCTTCAAGGGCCTAAGGGACGATCTATGAACTGGGGCCGGACAATTAGACGCACAGCCGCTACGATAGGCGGGGCATGCGCCGCAGCCGCGGTATTTTATTTGGCGGCCCGGCTCGTCGTTTTCGAGACGTAAGAACCTCTGGCATTGGCTGACGTCCGCTTTGAGCGCACACTACATAAGTCGGCGCATCGCCTAGCGAGAAGGGGATGAACATATGGCCAAACTAGCAATCGTGGCAACCATCAAGACCACCCCGGGCAAGCGGAACGAATACCTGAAACACCTAAAGGCTCACGCTCAGCGTTGCTTGGCGACCGAACCCGGCACCTTGAAGTTCGAAATCCTCGTGCCGCAGAAGGAAGCCGACACGATCATGCTGTACGAGGTCTATGCCAGCCCGGAAGCATTTGGGATGCACTGGAAGGGCCTGTCCATGCAGCAGGCCAAGCAGGACACGACCGACCTGCAGGTTAGCCTCAGTACCTTGCAGGACGTGGGCGGAGGTTTGACGGCATGCGCATGGCTGGGGTGCCCGAGGAATAATGTCTGATTCACCTCCGGCAAGTTGACCGTGTCCTTCTCGTTGAGAAGCGGCTCAACGTATCTGCAGAGGGCCGCTACACCGGCGAGTGTAGTGGGCTTGGAATTCACCAGATCGCAGCCAGCGTCATCCAACTGGTCCCAGGCATCGGCCCCCGCGGCCTCAAGGACGGCGAGTTGCGCCTTCTGTTCGTCGTTCATGTTGACGTCGTTGAAGGCAGCACGAACATCCGTAACCGCATCATGTGCGGCGACAGCCTGCCGGTGCGCGTCGATCGCGGCGTAGATCGGGTCGACCGCAGGCGCGGTCGCCGACACGGCGGTAGGGATCATGGCAACGGTGCCGGAGGCAACAACGGTCAGGAAGTGGCGCCGCGCTTGGTCGACGGGCGGAAACATGGGTCTTTCGATGGTCATGGGGGTTGCTCACTGGTTTGGCTTCTTAGGGCCTGTGTCGCGGATCAGCCGCGGCAGCCGGGGGCTAAGAACCTGCCAGTGAGACAGGCGCGACGGTTTTGGGCCTTGCGGCCTTGGACATGGCGGCGCCCCCCGGCCAAAAGGCCGAGACAGCCGTGATCCATGGTCACAGGACGCCCGAAGGCGGCGAGCAAATCAGGGATGACACGGGGCAGCACTGGTTTCGGGTTCTTAGGCCCACGGACATGCTGCACCTGATTTGCTTAAAAAACAATTCCCCACCCCGGGGAAACGTGCTCGATTGGAGCGGAGAAACGACGTCTGCGGCGCACTTAAGGATTTCCGACCGTGCTCCGGACTTTTTTGACGCTGTGCGCACTCTGCTCATTGGTCTCGGCCTGTGCGAGCGGGCCCCATATCGCCGACATGCCGCATTGGATCGGCGGATTGCCGCCGGACGCGCCTCCGCGACGTGGGACGCCGGAATATGATGCTTGGCAGGCCGAGCGCGCGAAGGAGGCTGCGAGGCCGAAAACCGGAAGTACCAGCCAGCCGACCCGCTGATTTGCGTTAAGAAGCCATCGGCCGCCTGGTCGAACTCGGGCGAAGGGAAAAAGCAAATGATCAAGCCGAAGCGGTCTGCCGAGCAACAGGTTGCGGACGAGCTCGAGCGACGGGCTCTCCACCCGCTTTCGTCGAGGCAGACGATATCGGACAGCCAAGCCGAGCCAGAATTCCATGCAAACCACAAACGCCTTAGAGCAGAAAGGCTGGCGCGAGAGGCAGTCGAGATCGGGCTGAAGGCGAAGAAATGACAAAGCCGCCGGGCGGGCTTCAACCACCAAAGCCGACCACCAAAGCCGAGCGCGATGCGCGTAAGGCATTTCGCCAAGTCGATGCCAAGAAGGCAATGACTGAGCACGAGATCGCGCAGAAGGCCTTCACTAACAACCGTGAGCGTCTGAAGGCAGAGCGGCTCGCCAGGGAGGCTGCGGGGCCCCCGCCCGCGAAAACCAAAGGCTCCAAGGCGAAGGGAAAATGACACCATCCCCTTCCGGGGCGCCTCTGCTTACTTGCAAGCAGACTCTTTTACTTTCCCCAGCGTTTTTCCGCAGCCTTCTTGGCGATCTCTTTCCGCTTCTTCGCCGACATGCCCGCGGCCCGCGCCTTGCCGCCCATGCGCCCCAGCGCCACGGCGGCCGCGTTCTTGCCGTCCTCGGTGGTGATGTCCTCGATCTCGCCGGTGGCGATCTTGGCGATCATGATGGCGTTGCCGATGGCGGCGGCTGGCCGCTTCTCGCCCTTAGGACCCCTTGGCATCTCTATCCTCGAACATGCGGTCGATTAGCAACTGGATGGCTTTTCCCACCGCACCGTTTCTATCCTTGGCAATAAACTCGTTGATAGGTGTGCGCGTCCTGCCGTCCTCAGGGGAGACGTCATTCTCATAATCGATGAACAGCGCGCCATTGTCGTCTTGTACCAAATACCACCAAGAATCGCGCTGGCTCGACACGTAGCTGTGCAATACCCTGCTTTGACCCATTTCCACCTCCTGCATTGCGATAAGCCCAGCTATAGGTAATGCTTAGCGGTAAGCTTCCAAGGGAGGGTCAAATGCGGTAGTGGGCTCTTTCAGCGATGGCCGCGAATGTTACCAAGCGGCTTTGGGAAATCGGTGATATCGTTGGGGTGTTGGAAGCGTGGGAGGTCGCCCAAGTGAGGCGGTCTATCTGGGAGGAAGGCCATGGAATGGTTTAGCCGGAAGACATCGATAGCGGGTAGTCAAGTTCCCAATTGGATACTTGTTCTAGCGGCTCTCGTCGTAATCTGGATTATCTACTCATTCGTCGCGCGGTGAGTGAATGGGGACGAATGAGCAGATAATTGTGGCAACGGGAAGTGACGATAGCGCGGATTGAAAAGCTTGATACTGATTTGGCCGCCCAGTTCAGACGGGAAGGCAAGTTCTAAATTTCAAACTGAGGCACTACCGGACTTCACGGGCGGCCGGGCTTTGTAGCTTCTTGGCGCCCCATCGATATCAACAGACCAGTAAGCAGGTCGGCGACAAGGAACACCTAAAGATCTTTGCGAGCGAGAAAGCCGCCGAGACATGGCTTCAGGAGAATGACCCGGAAGGCGTGGCGTTCCAGTATGAGGTGGAGTGAAGACAGGCGCCTATGCACCACCTTTTCGCGCGGGGCGTTCTGACGTTCTCACTTATGGAGCGAACTGGGATAGGCGAAGTAAGCCGAGCAGGCCGAAGCGGCGGCCGCGAGCGCTGCGATCACCACGGAAGCGAACATGATCCAGCTCCGCCACTGATCCTGTACGGCGGCTCTTCGTGCCATTTCGGCCTTTGCGGTGAGGTGGATGAGACTGTCAGGCCGTGTGGACAAATCCTGCGCGAGTTCGGCGTTGGTCTTTTGGTGCGGTTCTTTTGCCATGCGTAAACCTCCCAATGGTCACGCATCATATTCCTAAAGTTCTGGCCCGGCGCGGGGCATTCCAAACCGGATGTAAGGCGGCTCTTGATACGCGGGCGTTCTGGCGATGATGGCGCGGATCGGGGTCATGAAGGCGCTGAACCGTCATGTCGAGAGGGTGTTCAATCCCGAGCGCAAGGATACCCATTGGGGGAAGCGGAAGCTCAAGAGGGACCAATCATGACCGTCTGGATCTACGTCGAAAACGCCAAGCAGGTTGGTGACCGCGATCACCTGAAGGTCTTTCGAGCCAGGACGCGGCCCAGAATAGTTCGAGGAAAACGATCCTGAAGGAGCTGCCTTCGAGTATGCAGTTCAGACCAACTGCTCAGAAAATCGCCTTGTGGGAACCTGATGTAAGACGTTTGCTCGTCGAGTAGGTCCGTGGCGCGACACGTAGGAGCAACCTCCCCTAGCCCCGCACCATCCACCCGCAAGAACCCCTGCCGTCTTACCCAGACCGACGGGGGTTTTGCTTTACGTGGGACACGTATGAAAAAATCCGCCCCGGATTCTCGAATAGCAATCTCTTGCTGATCCTCAGCTTCGCCGGCGTGAATACATGACGTATCGGCGTTCGTGGAAGATGCCGGTGCCCAGCATGATCTGCTGATTGCAGGTCCTAATCTTTCGGAAGCGGTTCGACTAGCAAGCAGCGAAGTTCATCGATCTGCCGTGCAAAGTCTATTGCCTTTGCCTTCAACACTTCCATCGCATGGCCGCGATGGCCTTCATTTTCCAATTCTATGATTCGCTCGTTAAAATCGCTCAATTCCTTTTGCAGTTGCTGGATTTCGTGTTGAACCGGGAAACGCGCGGCTGGAATTTTATCGACTTTCTCTCCGGTCTCTGCACGCATCGCTAAGAGGTTACCGGTTCTTGGCCGCGGCTTGGTCATGGCCCCTCCGAATCGCAGGCAGTTCAGTGCATCATCCTACCTGTTCAGGCGACCTTCTCCACCTATTGTCTGTTGCTCTCAAATCCCAACCAGCGACTGGAATGGTTTTGGCTCCGTGCCGGGCTGGAGGCACATTGGCGCAGCTTTTGAGATGATCGACGTCGGCCGCCGCTCCGTTGGCGCCCATTTTGGCGGCGCGAAACATGCGCACGCCCTCTTAGGATTTTTTCTTCTTTTCGCCCGGTCTGAGGAAATAGACGCCAACCTGATTGCCAACGCAACCCTTGCGCCTCGGGTTGGATACCCCCGGGACGAGGAGATGCCAGAGCGTTCATCAGGCTGGGGCCGTAAGTTCCACGAGCCGATCGCGCTGCCGGGCGGCAGCAGGCTCGTCCCTCACCCGCCGCTGTGATCTTGACGCGCTTCAAAGAGACCGGCTGATCGCAATCCGACAGGCAATCCAACCGACACATGCGGTTAACATTTCGTTAATCCTACGGAGCGAGACTTTGCCTGCCGGGGCTGGGCGCATCATGAAAGAAGAATCCCATGCCAAATCTGGAAGAGGCCATTCGCGAACGTGCCTACCACCTCTGGATCGCCGATGGTGAACCCGAGGGCCAGGCAGACATCTATTGGCTCAATGCTCAACGCGAAATTCTCACGACATCCGTTGAAGGCTCAGGCAGCAACGCTGCCGCCGCAGCGCCCACCGACACGGGATTGGTTGCGACGAAATCCACTAAAAAGGCAAAGGTCGCCCGATCGGGAAAAAACAAAACCCGCGCCGCATAGTTCCATGCGAGCATCGTCACGCGGACCCGTAACGACGACTCCGTCATCAGCGGAGCGGGTAGCCCCGCTCCTGTTCGTCAAAACGAATCGAGGCCGATTTTCAGGAGAAGTACCGGCGCTTCCGCGGCCGTTTCGTGGGAGCGCTCATCAACTGCCGCCCGTTCCAAGATCGCGCAGCGCCTGGGTGAAGTTCGACGAGGACAAGCCGTTGGCTAAGGAAGCGATGATGCGCCGAGAGTGAGCGACTCGGCAGTACCACCGCGGCGATCGTGGCGCTGCCGCCGCCCGCCAGGGCCTGGGTGACGTCATTCGATTGCCTTCGGAGGCAACGCGGGTTGCGGCCTGCGCTCGGTGATCTGACTGGATGATAGCCAATTCAACGCGGGAGCGCGCCTCTTCCATCTCCAATGGTCATCAGTACGCGCCCCACCGGTTGGACTTTGATCGCTTTTTGACAGCTACTAATCCAAGCTCCCGCGCTTTCGTTTTCACCGAACCAACGTAGCGTCCAAGGGATTTCGATATTTCTGCCGCGCTATGCCGCTGCCCGCTCATGGAGATCAGGGTCTTAACCTCTAGTTCGGTCCATTCCCGGGGCTTAGACGACTTCATCGCGAGCCAGATGATCTACGGAAAATCCAATGATGGGCTCCAATCTAGGCGAACAGGAGGCCAAGCACGATTTAGAGGTCGCTTCCATAGGCGAGTGCAGTGCTCTCCCGACCGTGACATGAAAAAATCTTCGGCCTGATGGAAGCTTGGCATGGCAGTGGCGGCAGTCGCACAACGTCATTCGCTTTGCCGAAAGCTGGCGCATCCTAGTGGCGACATTTCACCTGAGCGTCGCGCCGGGTCAGTGACGTCTGCTTAGTGTCAAAGGACTAAACCGCTCGCGCGATAGGGCGCCGCAGCAGGCAGGGCAGCCAACAGGATAGCGCAACGGGGCGTCCTGTCTTGAGATCGAGGGGTTTCGACAACCTCACTCAAGACAGGAGCATCCCCATGACCGACGAGGCCATGAGCCCATTGCGGCGGCGCATGATCGAAGACATGACGATCCGCAAGTTAGCGCCGAAGACCCAACATGACTACGTGCAACGGGTCAAGAACTTCGCTGCGTTCCTCGGGCGATCGCCGGATACGGCGAGCTTCGAGGACGTGCGCCGCTACCAGCTCCATCTGGCGGCGAGCGGCGTTGGCGTGCCGACCATCAACCAGACCGTATCGACGCTGCGGTTCTTCTTTAAGGTCACGCTCAAGCGCCACGAGATCGTCGAGCATACCCATGTCATTCACGAGCCGCGCAAGCTGCCGGTGGTGCTCAGCGTCGAAGAGGTGGCGCGGCTGCTCGATGCGGCGCCGGGGCTGAAGTACAAGGCGGCGCTGAGCGTGGCCTATGGCGCCGGTCTGCGCGCCGCCGAGGTGGTCTCGCTCAAGGTCGCCGACATCGACAGCAAACGCATGATCATCCGCGTCGAGCAGGGCAAAGGCGGCAAGGACCGTAACGTCATGCTCTCCCCACACCTGCTCAATCTGTTGCGCACCTGGTGGCGGACGGCGCGGCCCCGGGGTTGGCTATTTCCAGGCCGCGATCCGGCGCAGCCGATGACCACGCGCCAGCTCAATCGCGCCTGCCACGCCGCCGCCCAGATGGCGGAGATCAACAAGCGCGTCTCGCTGCACACCTTGCGGCACAGCTTTGCCACCCACCTGCTCGAGCAGAACATCGATGTCCGCGTCATCCAGGTGCTGCTCGGTCACGCCAAGCTCGACACCACGGCGCTCTATACCCGCGTCGCCACCAAGACGATCAGCGAGGTCATGAGCCCGCTGGAGCACATCGCGCTCAAGCTCAAGGAGATCCGGCCGCCCGGCTGACGCTGAGGCGCTTATGTCGCGCCCGGCTTTGGAGGTCGCGGATATCTTCCGCGACCGTGGACCGGCATGGCGCAGAGCCAATGCCGGCCATGTCAGCCTCGAGCAGTTGAAGGTGATGTCGGCAATCGAGAACTGCCGCACGGCAGCTCTCGGCGGCCATGTTACGCGCTGCGAGGACTGCGCCTATACGACGATTGCCTACAACTCCTGCCGCAACCGGCACTGCCCGAAGTGCCAGGGCGCCGCCGCGAAGCAATGGCTCGCCGCGCGTGAAGCCGATCTGTTGCCGGTGCCGTACTATCACGTGGTGTTCACGCTGCCGGCGCCGATCGCCGACATTGCCTACCAGAACAAGGCGGTGATCTACGATCTCTTGTTCAAGGTCTCGGCCGAGACCATGCTGACGATCGCTGCCGATCCGGAGCATTTGGGTGCCAGGATCGGCATCACCTCCGTGCTGCACACCTGGGGCTCAGCGATGACTCACCACCCGCATGTTCACATGATCGTCCCAGGCGGCGGCATCTCGCCTGACGGCAAGCGCTGGGTGTCCTGCCGGCCCGGATTCTTCCTCCCCGTGCGCGTGCTCTCCCGCCTGTTCCGACGGCTGTTCCTGGAGAGGCTCCTTGCCGCACACCAGGCCGGCCTCCTGAAGTTCTTCGGCGATCACGCAGCCCTCGCCGACCCGCAGGCGTTCGCGGCGTGTCTGGCACCGCTACGCCGAGCCGAATGGGTGGTCTATGCCAAGCGCCCGTTCGGTGGGCCACAGGCCGTGTTGGCCTATCTGTCCCGCTATACCCACCGTGTCGCCATCGCCAACAGCCGGCTGATCGCCTGCGACCGCGACAGCGTCGCCTTCCGATGGAAGGACTATCGTGCCGAAGGTCGTGATCGCCACAATGTCATGACACTGGCCACCAGCGAGTTCATCCGTCGCTTCCTGATCCACGTCCTGCCGCACGGCTTCCACCGCATCCGTCACTACGGACTGCTCGCCAGCGGTACCCGCGCCGGCAATATCGCTCAAGCGCGCCGATTGCTCGACGTGCCTGCGGCACAGCCCGAGGTCGAAGATAATAGCTGCGCCGAGACCGATGAGCCCAAACCGCTCTCGCACCCGTGCCCTTGCTGCGGCGGCCGCATGGTCATCATCGAGACATTCCATCGCGGCGCCTCGCCGCGCTTACCGGCCGGCGGTAATCAGGATCGACACATCGTGACCAGAACCGGTTCGCCACGGCATTCCATTGCGCCTCTGCCTCGCCGACTCTCGATCGGCCATGACCATGCTCGCCGTTGCGACGCCCGCGGCAACCGACTCGTCGATCAATCTCCGCTGCGCGACCCCAGTTCCGACGATTGCAATCGACCGACCGAGTTCGCCACCGCTTCGACCGCTCCCTACAGAGGTAGTCAACGCTCCTCGGCAACACACCGCCAGCGACGAAATCCCCATAGCGACTGACGCGCCACCTCGCCCGACATCCCGCGGTTTCCTCCCTTGGAGGTTTGCGGACGCCGGCCCCGTGCCCGCGGCGCAATCTTCATGGGGCCGGCATCCGAAAACCTTCACAAACTCAGAAGTCTGAGTGCGCAACTGGGAAGTCCGCTTTGCCCTCAACAACAGGCATCGTCAGCCAGACCTGTCAGGTCCGAAAAGTGCCGATACTGTTGCAAAAGTCGAAAATCGCACAACCCTAAAAATCTCGCGAAAGTTGATATTTGGACCTCTCCGCTGCTGCGTCGCTTTTCAGCGCCATTACGGAGATCCGTGATCGATTTTTGATGAAACGATGTGGTCCCTAACGTCGCGGCTCGTAAAATGCATCGACAGCTCTAAGAATTTTCGTTCGTCACCCCAAAAAGACTTTTGCAACAGTATCTGCCATAAGCGGACATTCCGGCATTCGCATCCTTAGATAGTACGCCATTAACCTAGTATGCTCTCCCAGCTCGCGGGATAGGTCGATTCTGGATAATTTAAGCCGACATGACATGGAAATCCTGGTTCACATGGTCCACCGCGACCGTGCTCTTGCTGCTGTACGTTTCGGCCGGCTCCGTGGCGAGCCAGACCGACGTGATCAGCGTCAGGCTTGAGCCAGGCTACTCGACGCAACTGCACATCTTTTGACTCGCCGAAGACGTGCTGCGGATGCGACTGGAATTCAAGGTTGGCGATAAACCCAGGCCCGAACTGGGCAATCACAGCTTCCGCGAGGATTGGACTAAGACGGGGCTTCTGAAGCTCATCAATCCGGGCAGTGCCGTTCGCATCGCTGCATTCATGCCGAACGCAACGCCCATCACCTATGAGGCGATGCCTAACAGTGTTGCCTCTCCGCCATCATCGGCGGTTCGGGACCTAACGCCTGGTGTATCAATCTCGCCAGGTGTGTGGCAGTGGCCGCCAACCAGGAGCGGACTTGTGCTTCACCGCGGTGTGAATGTCGTCAATATCGAAGTCGTCGCCGCCGAACGACCGCTCGAAGGAGAAGACGTTGAGCTGAGGGTCATGCCCGCACTTGGCTTCAAAAACGGCATGCCGAACGTTGCGTGGCTTTGGTTTTGGTACCTGTGGCCGTTCCTCTTAGTCGTCCAAGCGTTTTGGGCCTTCGCGCTTGTTAGGTGGCGCCGCCAGCCCGGCGAATAACTACTGATGCTAATGTCCGATTTGGGTCAAAAGCGTCGGTTTGGCCATGCGCCGATCACTTCCGATCTACCCCGATAAGCGGACAATTTCAGAACCGGTCGGCAGGTCGCAAAGTACCATGAGCGGACTCTTCGCTTTATTGAGCGCAACAGATCAGTTCGTCGGAGACAGGTCCCCGACCACCAAGCTTACGAGCTAACTATCGGTGTCCCGCAGCAAACAGCCTGACGCTTTCTTCCAGGCCTTTCAGGCGGTGGCTACCTTCATCGCGAAAGCGAATGTTTGATCCTGCGACAAGGTCACGGACGGTGCTCGATACGAGAACCTGTCCAGGCTGTGCCATCGCCGCAATGCGCGATGCGATGTGGACTGCAATACCGCTTAGGTCATTGTCCGTCATTTCGACTTCGCCCGTGTGAAGTCCGGCCCTCACCTGCAAGCCAAGGTCCTCAACGGCCTCGCTTATGGCCAGCGAACACCTGATTGATCGCGCCGGACCATCAAACGTGATGAGAAACCCATCTCCGGTCGTTTTCACCTCGCGCCCGCGATGGTGTAGAATCTCTCGCCGTACGATCTCATTGTGTCGATCGAGTAAGTCATGCCAGGCCCTATCCCCAATTGCTTCCGCTCTCTTTGTCGAGCCTACGATGTCGGTAAACAGAACGGTGGCAAGCACACGGTCGGGCTCTGGTGTATGCCGCGACCCCGTCAAGAACTCCTCGACCTCGTCCACCACCCGTTCCGTGTTGCCGACCCACAGCAAATGATCATTTCCAGGCAACTCGACGTATTTCGCGTTTGGGATTTGATTAGCCAAGAACCGCCCCGCTTCAACGTTAACATTAGCATCTCCTTCTCGATGCACAATAAGCGTGGGCACTTGGATTGACGGAAGGATTGGGCGAATGTCGATTTCACTATTCATGCGAATGAGTGCAGTGGCCGACGACGGGCTCGCACTGAGTCGTTCGAAGCGTGCGTAGCGTCGCTTGCACGCGTCGTCAGAGAGCAGACTAGGGGCAAACAGAGCAAGGCTTTGACCCGTCCCCCAGTTTTTCTCCAAACTTTCAAGAAATGCCTCAAGTTGATCTGGGGGCATAACCCACGAGAGGAAGTGGCTAAAGGCACCATACAAGGCCAACGCCCGGGTGCGGTCCGGATAAGTGGCTGCAAACAGCATTGACATCGCGCCGCCCTCCGAGGCGCCGAAAAGACCCGCCTGGCGCGAGCCAACTGCATCCATCACTGCGCGCACATCGTCCATTCGCTCTTCAAGTGTTGGCACCCCCCCTATTCGGTCGGATAGTCCGGTACCCCGCTTGTCAAACAAGATAAGGCGCGAGAAGGCAGCGAGGCGGGTCCAGACCTGAGCCCGGACCGGATCTTCCCATGCCAGATCGAGGTTGGAAATAAAGCCAGGAACAAACACGAGATCGAAGGGTCCGTCCCCCACGACCTGATAAGCGATGCGAACGTGACCGCTCTTGGCGTATAGAGTGTCCGGAACCAGCATCAGGACCTCCGTGCGAGGCGAGAGGCCTTCGAACTTACCACTTTCCGACGCAGTTACCACACTGCGCTTGGCCTAAGATCAGCCGTACTACTGGATAGTCATAGGCCAACAGCGCCACGACAGCCGCGCGACTATCCGGAGGGCAGGCTTGGAACGAATGATCCAGCTGCCCTGACAATGCGCCCCCCAAAAAGAGTCCGAGGAGCGACGATAAAGACCGCGCTTGAGCCACGGTATGGATCAGGCTGCACGTCCGCTTGGGGTCAAAAGCGTCGTTTTCACCGTCCGACGAAGACTTCCGGTGTACCCCGGTGAACGGACATCGTCAGGGCCGGTCGGCAAGTCTCAAAAGTGCCAGAGGCGGTCATTCCCGGGATGCCTGTTTTTGACCCATCTCAAACGACACGGAAAATCAGGTTTAGTTCTCGGCCATGCAGCTCGCCATGCAAACGATAGGAGAATACGAGGTCATCTGCGCCGAACTCATCGACGATGTGCATTCCCTTTGTGCCAGTATTCAGAAAACCATCTGGTCACCATGGCTTTGTTATCTTGATTTGCAAGATGCCGGCGCTACTTTCGTGCTTTCGCAACGCCTTCACCAACTGGGCTTTCACCCGAGGTCAACGCGGGTAAATAACTCGCGGCAACTCCGACGCTGCTTTAGTTGTTCCGCAGAGGCTACGGCCTAGCAGGTGGCGGTGAAGAAACTCAATCTCATCCGCGACCACTGCCTCGTGGGACGGCCCATCGTAGATGTCGAAATGATCGACACCTGGATAGATGCGGAGCTCACCTTTCGGGGCTTGGCGCGCGGCCTCAATTGCAGGTCCCGGCTTGGCAACCTGATCGTCCGTAGCGATGCAAACCAGCCAGGGACAGTGAAGCGAGGCGGCATGTCGGATGGGACTATACGGAGGACCTAGCAGCCAAGACGCCGAGACGCGGCTCCGCCATCGAGATTCCTCACCGATTGCGACAACACGACGCCAACCAACCTCAGCTCCGGGCGCGCTAATGAATGCCGCCTCATGGGGCTGACCAACGGAAGCCAAATAACGACCTTCGGCTGCTGCAGCCTTCATTTCCTCCACGACGTGCTGAGGTTTGGTGTAGGTCTGGGTGTCCCTGTCCAGATATGGAACCTGGCTGATAACCGCGGCCACCTGGAGGTCCTCCGCTGCCGCGGCGAGCGCGTTGCCCCCGGCCAACGAGGAGCCAAACGTCGCCACGCGTCCGGCATCGATATCGGGTAGAGAACGAGCAAACGCGATGGCAGCGCGCCAGTCTTCCAACTGAAGAGAAGGCTCGAATAGATCCGGCTCGCCCGTGCTGTCGCCAAAGCCTCGATAATCGAAAACGAGCGCCGCGATACCGGCGGCCGCAAACCGTTCGGCGAACGCGCCAAGACGGTCTCGGCGTGTGCCGGTCAATCCGTGGGCCATGACGATGATAGGTCTCGCCCCTTTTTCCGCCACCACGGGGTAGAACCACGCAGCACATGTATCATGGCCGGAGGCGAACGTTAATTCTTTGCGACTCATACTCATTGAGCTTGTCCTCCTTGTTTTTAATAACGCCGCTTGTGGCCACCAAGCAGCGAACCGAACCGGGGAATGACCCCGGTCCGACTCGTTTCTGCTACCAACATCGTCGGAGATGGCCATCACGATTGACTAGGCCGCGCGCAAGATGTTGAGCTGTTGCAGCGCGGTCGCGCCGTCGTCCAGGCCGACCTCTTCCGCGATTTTGCCGCTCTCGACGCGGAGCACGGTAATTCCGGTGAAGCGCATTTTCCGACCAGAAGCTGCCGGCAATGATCCGATGATGAAGTCATCGAAAGCAGAGCCGGTGTGTGTACCCCGCCTTCCCAGCGACCGACGACGTAATCGCCTTCCGCGATCAAGTCCGCAGCGCCCCAGAAGTTGAGATCTGGAAACGCATTGCGGAATCCAATCATGAATTCCTTCACGTCCTTGCGACCGCGGCGCGGCTCATGCAGCGAATACTGCAACAGTATGTCAGGCGCAGCCAGCTCGTCGACGATATCGGGGTTCCAGGGATTGCCCCAGAACTCCTTGAACCAACGGCCTACAACAGCTTTGTTTTTTTCTTCCTTCGACATTCGCAGCTCCTTCTCTATTGTGCCCCACAGTTCGCAAGCGAAACGTACGCCGCGGCCTTCAGCGGTAAACTCAGATTCGCCTCCAAATTCTTGCCGCGTGACATCGTCCCTCTCACCTAGTGCACGACTGATGTTCCAACCACCCGTTTTCCGACGCGAGAAGAATATCGTTTCCGCCCATCGTGCCTTTCACGGCTAACGCGGATAACTGCTGTCCCGGAGTGAGTCATCAGTCAACGCAGAAGCACGCATCCCTTCTTTCCTCTGATTGGCACCAACCAAACAGAAGCGAGGTGTTGCGCGTTCCGTGCCACTTGGCGACGGCAGCCATATTGAATTTGGTAAGGCGCGGTGGGCGACAATAGCGCCCGATCCACCGCCATTCACGTGGGCGGCGCGCCCACGTTTCTATTGCTTCCGAAATCTGCCGATGGTGTGTTTGGAAACGCCAAATCTTTCGCGTGGCCTCGTCGGCTACGGCGCATCGATCTATAAGATACCGCGTCGAACCGGTTATTTCGTCATGAAGATTCTGGATGGCGCGGACCCCTCCAATCTGCCCATCGAACAACCGACCGGACTTGAGCTGATCATCAACCTCAAAATAGCTTGGTACTGAAATCCCTGCGACGCTGCTTTCCCGAGCTGACCGGGTGATCGAATAAGCTGCTTCACGTCCGAAACGGCATCACAAATTTGCCGAATGACCCGCCGCCAATAGCGGAAGTCCGACGTCATCGATCACTTCGTCCGTGCAGGCGAGCAAAGTTGACGCCTGAGCGGCGCAACGCTGACTAGTCGCTCGGCTGCTCGATCATTCCGGTGCGCTGAAAATACGACATGAGCATCTGGCAAATTAGCGCCCACGAAGTGCCGAAGCACCAGCCCGCCAACACATCGCTCGGATAATGAACTCCGAGATATATGCGGCTGACTCCGACCAGCAGGGCAAGGATCGCGGCGGTCATTATAAGATGGATGCGAACAGAGCGGGAAGCTTGCGTTTGAGCAAGCATCAAGCCGAGCGTCAGATAACAGACAGCCGAAATCGCTGCGTGCCCGCTCGGAAAGCTTGTTGATCGTCATGCCGCGAGACTTCAATTGCTGCTCGACTTCTTCCTCTAGCCTCAGGATCTGACGCGATGTCTCCTCTCCGGCTCGATCGGCCTCTTCCACCAGCGCGTCCTGATACTCCTTCGGCAGGCTGTCGAACCATTTGGCGCCGACGACTTCGAAGTTGATCAGCATGATGTGCCTTGTCTCATTCGCGACTTTAAGCACCTCGTAGAAGCGGCCACCCGGAATGTTGTTGTAAACCAGCTCGACACCATCGATCGCCCGCTGCTGCAGTCCCGGGTACATATCGCCGAATGCCATCGCTACCGGAACGGCACCGAGCGCGCGTATCGACTCTTGCCAAATTGGCGCCGGCGGCGTGCGGATGCGCAGGCCCTTCAGATCGTCCGGCGTCTTTATCGGCTTGTTCGTAAAGAAATGTCGATAGCCTTGCACCCAGTTGAAAGACACCACCTTGAGCCCGAACTTGGTCGCGAGTTCTTCCTGCCATTTTGCGACGGTCGGCGCTTTGCGCAGCTTGGCAACCTCTTCCAGCGTCTCGGCGAAATAAGGTCCGTTCATCACGGCGATGCCGGGAACGTAGTTTCCCATACGCGCGGCGTCGGTGTTCTGGCCGATATTGGCTCCCTGCCTGATCTGCTCGATGATGTCTTCCTCGAGACCCAGTTGCGCGGAATGGAAGACATCGATCTTGAGGCCGCCATTGGTGCGCTGCTCGACGGCTTTGGCCCACTTCAGGAAGCCATCGTGGTATGGCTCCTTCGGGCCAAGCACGTGATTGAATTTTAGCGTGAATGTTTTCGGTGCCTGAGCCAAAACATTCGAACAGTCGAGCGCCCACAGGCCGAGCGCAGCACACGTGATCACAGCCAAATTCTTCATCACATCCTCCCTGCGGCTTTGTGCCGGCGTGCCGTCCCGTGCCTCCCGTCTTTTTCTTGCGGCGGCCATTCTGACGACGGCTTGCCGCCGAGGCCGATGCTAAACCGAATGAAAGCAGGTGGACCTTGCTTTCTCATACCGTGAAACAGCGCGATAACCACCGCGAGGGTAAATTCCGCCGAGGCGAAGTCCGTTCCACGGCCGGTCAATGCTCCGGGAAAGATGCGGACCAGAATATTGTCCGCGGCTGAGGAACCGCCGCCGGGGACGGGTACTCACCAATCACTTGAGCGTGGATTGCAGGTGCTCGAGACCATCGCGGCGACCGGTCACGCGGCTATGAACTGACTTCAAAGCTATTCGAACTGACCGGCAGAATGTGGACGCCCGAACAGCTCGGCGAGATCGCGCAACCATTCGTTGCCGCCTCACCCGTATCAGCGGTGAAGGCGGCAGCATGGCTGCCTACAGGGATGGAACCGTATCCATCGTCGCCAAACGCGACGCCGAAGGCCCGGTGCGCGTCGTTCAGAGCGTAGGCGCCAAGCGCCCGATACACGCAACCGCCGTCGCGAAGGCCATCGTGGCATTTCTGCCGGAGGCCGAACTTAGGGCCTGCTGCCGCGGCTACGTTACAACGCCTTTGCGCCACAGACCATCACGACGCAAGCGGCGTTCGCCGCGGAACTTGAGCGCGTTCGGATGTCCGGCTACGCCTATGACGACGAAGAGCATATCGAGGGTATTCGATGCATAGCAGCACCGGTGTTCGCTTATTCGGGACGCGTAGTCGGCTCGCTATGCGTTGTCGGACCGCGGAGTCGAATGACACGTCAGAAGCTTAAGGAACTTCGTCCTGAAGTCCTGACGCTCTGCGGGGCGCTGTCGAAGAGACTTGGCTGGCGAGGCGCTTCATCTAGACGCTGAGCCATCCGGCGTTCCAAAGATACTTGCATCTAATGGCAGGGACGAAAGTCCGCTTTGCGCGGCGGCGCGCGCCATCATGCTGGATTTGACCGAGCGCTTGGTGGCGCAGTCGATACGCGCAATCAGTCGAAGAGCGGCGCGAGCGGACCCGTTCGAGGCTTGGAGGTACCTCGACGAGTCCGCAACCGCCGCCGCTGCATTGCACCACACACGCGAAGCCTACCCTTCATTCCGGTTGCGTCTGTACGATACTGACCACAAAGGAACGGAATCCGCGTCGATGTGGCATTGCGGTTGCGCCTCGATAGCTTTGGTCATGCCAAATCCTCTCTGGTCCCCTTGAAGAACGGATGCCGCAACTTGCCCTCCGACGACTTGGCCCGAAGTTCAATTTCGGCAAGCAACCGCAGCTCAACCCCAAATGCCGCGATGAGCTATTTGCGATAGAGCAAATCAAAGACGACCAGCACTATCTTGGTAGATCGCCCTTTCAGTTCGTTTTGCAGATTTGAAAAATCTGTCGTCTCGTCTTTAGCGGGTGCACGGCTTCGCCATCGATGATTGCAGAACCCGCCGCTACATGCCACGCATCGGAAGCAACCGCGTGTACGAGTTCTTCACTCTTGGCGACTCTGAAAGCCCGAACGGGCCGATCAATTCTCGACCTCGAAATGCAATTGTTTGGTCAATCTGAACTACTGTGTCTGGAAGCGCGGTCGGTGTCGGGTACTTGATTTCACCCATTTTGCGGATGCGTCGTTTTTACCACCCACCGGTCGAAGCCCTAAAACCGCTAAAGATAAAACGCCCCCCGGGGTATCGGCTAATTTACGTCACGACCTAGCTCAGGCCCTTCTTCCGCGTGATTACGTATCGTCTTCGTTGTGGCTATATCGTCGTAATTGTTGGCAAGACGCAAAAGCCGTTGCTTAATCAACGGGTCTGCCTCATCCGCAAGATCCCGCAGGACGCGCGCTCTATCCCTATAAAATCGGTCATCCATGCTGGAATTGTCCCCTCGCAACGCGAGGTTACATGCCCGTTTTTTCCGGCCGAAACAGTAATCCAGTTCACACATTTGAATTTCACGTGGCGAAGCCGCATTCACATTCTCGCAATGTAGTCTTGTTCATTATCGCCAACGTAGACGGTCATGATAGAAGCCCGGCTCCGCCCCCTACGATTCGGAGAAAGAATGGCAAAAGCTAAGAAAGTAGTTCGCCGCGCGTGGACAAAGGACGATGTTCGAACAATGAAGACCATGGCAAAGGCAAAGTCAGGCGTCGCCAAGATCGCAAAAGCGTTGAAGCGGACTCCCGGTGCGACGACTGTTATGGCAGCAAAGCTTGGGATATCCCTATCGATGCGCGACTAAGAACTTGCCCGCTTTCAGAAACTATTTTCTGACCCAGCATCCTGCCCCGATAGTGCTTCACGTTGGTGCAGGATGTATTACGGTGTTGGGACCTCGGGTGGATGATCCCCCTCGTCTGGGCCGCTCAATCCCTTCTGCCGGTAAGCAAACCAAGCCCAAAAGATAGCGCACCCGAGTACAATCGCGCTTCCTGCGACCACTAAGATGGCACCAAGGATAACCATCGCGGTCTCCCTTTGGTTTCCATCCTAGCTTGACCGTCTGAGCGCGCAACAGGTAGTAGAGTCCAATCGCGAAAGGCAAACGTTGGGCTGATCTATCTGATAGCCAACGAAACGCTCAAAGAGACCACGCCAGAAATCCAGTCAACGGGGCGATTCCAGCCACGGCGGGATCAGCTCGAGCGGAGTGCGGTAGAGCTCGTTACTGTCAGCCAGTGAGCCAACGTCCAAGCAACGGCTCAACCCGCGAATTGAACCTCGGCAAGTGATAGGCGCAAATTCGCGTCTTGCTGAACGAGATCACTCCCCTCTCAAAAATCGGCGCGCCGCTGTCACCCCAGCGCGTCCAATTCAGCCTGCTTACGTTGGTTGTTGCTAGATTTTCTTTGATCTCTCGGTGCACACGTCGTGCACACGCCGCCTTCTAACTAATTGAAAAAATTGAACTCTCGTTCCAATCCATCATGGGGAAGTATGGGCTAGTTAGAGCGACCTAAACGAAACGAGATCAATAGTCGTCCGCTTCGGTTCAGAAGCTGGCATCGCCGGGCGACACTGTGCTCCACTCTCGGTCT
The DNA here is from genome assembly GCF_036924515.1 of Bradyrhizobium sp. AZCC 1610. Lineage (NCBI taxonomy): Bacteria > Pseudomonadati > Pseudomonadota > Alphaproteobacteria > Hyphomicrobiales > Nitrobacteraceae > Bradyrhizobium > Bradyrhizobium sp. AZCC 1610. The sequence continues at coordinate 4,748,178 of NZ_JAZHRR010000001.1, forward strand.
CGTCTAAATGCTGCGGTATCGGTCGATACGAGAGAGATCGGGCACTATTCCAAGTCCCGGTTCTTCATTCAGTACGACGGTGCCTTCGGTCACATTCGCAACGGGACCACAGAGCTGGTCGCGCAACGGATTGTCATTGGCGTCGACTTCCAGCCAGCCATCACCTCCAACGCCGGCAAGCAGATGGGCGGACGTCAGCAGGCCAATGCCGCCGGCGAGATAGTGCGGACAAAACGCCTTGCCGGCTTTGAGGATGTCGCGCGCCAATCCCGTACAAAGGGTGAGCCCGCCCCACTTTGCAATATCCGGCTGAACCACGCCAAGCACGTCCTCCGACAGTACTTGTTCGAAGTACTCCCGGCTTGCAATGTTTTCGCCCGCGGCAAGCGGCGTGCCCGCGCTTGCACGCAGCGCCCGCCACTCCGTTCGCGGCCGATCGGCGCGGATCGGTTCTTCTAGCCAGCGGAGATCGAATTCGCGTAACCGCGGCAGGATCTCCAGCGCCTGCTCGACCGTCCAGCCCTGATTCGCATCAGCCGCGAGCATGCCCGCGCCGGCGATCGCTCGTAGCCCCGCCAGATTGGCGAGGTCCGTTTCGGTGCCAAACCCGACTTTGAGCTTCAGCGCGCGATGCCCGCGCCTCAGGGCTGCCTCAGCCGTCCGCACGGCGCCGCTGGGATTGATGCCGCTCGCATACACTCTGATCTTGCCGGTCCGGCCGCCCAACAACCGCCACAGCGGTATCTTCCGCCGGCGCGCATGGAGATCCCACAGCGCCAGATCAATTCCCGCGATCGCCTGCGCAAAGGGCCCGGCCTCACCGGATTGCAGCGCCAGCACGTCGGTGCCTTGCGTAAGAGTCTCGAAGGCTTGCACAGGGCCATCAAACTTACGTCCGACGACGGCAGGCGCGAGCACCTCATTGACGAGCCGTGCACGATGCTCGGCACCGGGTGCGGGAAAATTGGACCAAGCCTCTCCCCATCCCTCGACGCCATCGTCATCGACCGCGCGAATGAAGACCGCCGGACGGTTCAGCATCTTGCCGAACGACGTCACCACCGGCGTCGACAATGGATAGCGGTAGCAGCGCGCTTCGACAGAGCGGAGGGTGAACGTATCAGATGTCATTTTCCGGATCCACCGACCACAACAGACCTAGTGAGCGTTTGCACCGTCAGTAGGCGCGTGCGAAGTCGCCCTCCTGCTTGATGTCGCTGAATGCCGGAAAGCATGCCCTCCATTGCGTTCCTTTGGCCGTGGTGAGATCATTTAACCGTTCCAGCACGGCAAGGCCATCCTTGCGTAGGCTTGCTGCAACCGCTGCGCGGTCCGGAAAGTTCTTGAGCACGGCATTGAGCCAGATCGTTCGTCCGGCGAGGAAGCCGCCTGCACCCGCTGTATAGGCAAAATCCAGCACGCGTTCGAATTTCTCCGGCGCCGCGCCGCCCGACAGCAGCACCCAGGGGATGCTGCGTTCGCGGCAGACGTCGCCGATCGCGTCAAATTCCTTCTGCGCCGCCAGCGCCGCGGGACTTCCGTCGCGCGGCGGCAGGCTGTTGGCGGCAAGCGGGCTTTCCAGCTTCAGGAGATCGACGCCATATTCCGGCTTGGCGAACTCGCGCACGCTTTCGACCACGAGGCCCGGGAGCTTGCCCGGAGACTCTACGTAGTCAGCCGTATGATTGGCGCTGCCGAGGAAGGGATAGACCAGGAGCTCCAGCACATAAGGAATATCGTAGCGCGCACAGTCCTGCCCGATCTCGCGCACGAACCGCTTCTGATGCTCGTTCACCGCCGGATCCGCATCCGGCCGATACCAAGCGAGCACTTTTACGGCGTCGCCGCCCATGGAGCGGATCTTCTCGACGCTCCAATTGGTGATCGCCCGCGACTTGCGTCCGCCCGGCGTTTCCTCGACGCGGTGCTCCTCGAGCGTCATGATGAGTCCGCAACGTGCCGGCAACAGGTCGATCGCCGCAGGCACGGCGAAGTTCGGATCGAACAGCATCGAGCTGCAGTGAGGCGCGAGGTTTTCGACGAGGAGACGCTTGGCGGCGGTCACGTCAGCATATTCGACCTGATCCCGCGTAATGCCCCTCGCCTGCGCGATGGCGTCGAACAGCGGCGGCCGCTGATCCAACGCGACCATGCAGAAGTGGCCGTCCGCGTCCGCCAGGCGCGCAAGGCCGCGGTTCTTTCCAATCGTTCTCATGGGTTCGTCCTCATGAATGCAAGACAATCGTTGATGGATGGGATTCCGACGCGGCCGCCGGAGTGGGTGCATTTCAGCGCGGCGCTCGCGGCGGCAAACGCCATGGCGTCGCGCACCTCAAGACCGACGCCTACCGCAAAGGCGTAGGCACCGTGGAAGACATCGCCGGCCCCCGTGGTGTCCACGACATCGACGGGATAAGCGGCTTGCCGGTGCAGACTGCCCTCTTCGTACCAGCTAACTCCGCCGTGACCGCGCGTCACCGCAATCACGCGACACTTGAAGCGCGCGAGGTTCGGGAGGGATTCATCGTTCACCGATCCCGCAAAGGAAGCGAGCGCCGGTTCAGAGAAGACTGCATGATCCGTGAGCGGCAGCAGCCGTTCGAAAACCTCGGCATCGGCGACGTCGCCATCGAGCACCGTGGGAATACCGAGCGCACGTGCTCTGCCAAACAGGACCGCCGCACCCTCAACCCAGCGTGGATCGGCCAACACCGACGACGCGCGCGCCACCTCTTCCACCGGAAGCCAATCGGCAGCTTCGGGGTAGAGGCCGCGAAAATTCACAATCTGCCGCTCGCCGGATTTGTCGACGATGATGCCAGAGACGGACGAGCGGCCATCAGAAAATAGCCTGAAGTTCTCGACGTCGACGCCTTCGGCCACGAAGGCCGATCGCATCTCGTGCCCGGCTGCGTCGTCCCCGCCCCGGCCCCAGAACGCGGCCGAACCGCCGAGCCGGGCGACCGTCACGGCAGCGTTCGCCGCCATGCCGCCACCGAGCGTCGCATAGTCGAGACTCCTGATCTTCTCGCTTTGACCGAAGAAGAGCCGATCGACACGCCAGATCTGGTCGAGCGCGGACAAGCCCAGGCAGATGACCCGGACGCGCCTGGCCTCGGACGCGATGTCCGCCAGCGCGACGCGATCTCCGATCCTGCCGGGTTGGTTCACCGCAACACCTGACCGTCGCTGCCGTTGAACAGATGCGCCTTCCCAGCCTGCGGACGAAGCCGGAGACAATCGCCGACCTTCGGGCGCAGCGACGGATCGACCCGCGCAATAGCCGAAGCGCCGGCAATATCGAAGTGAATCAGCGTGTCCGAGCCGAGCGGTTCGACGAGCCTGATATTGACAGCAATGCCGTCGGCCGGATCCGCCACTAAAGCGAAGTGCTCGGGACGAATTCCAAGTACACCGTTGCCGGCTGCTCGCAGCCGGCCACCGCACTCACCGTTCAGAGGCACGACGGTCCCATCGTGGGAAAAGACAGCGCGATCCTCGCGCCACTCGACGGGAAGGAAATTCATCGCGGGCGAGCCGATGAAGCCGGCCACGAACTGGTTCGCCGGCCGCTCATACACCGTTTCCGGCGTATCGTATTGCTGCACCGTGCCACCCTGCATCACCACGATCCGGTCGGCCATGGTCATGGCCTCGATCTGGTCGTGGGTGACGAAGATCATTGTGGTCTTGAGCTCCTGCGACAGCGCCTTGATCTCGGCGCGCACCTGGCCCCGCAGCTTTGCGTCGAGGTTGGAGAGCGGCTCGTCAAACAAAAATGCTTTTGGATTGCGTACGATCGCGCGGCCCATCGCCACGCGCTGGCGCTGGCCGCCGGACAATTCTTTCGGCTTGCGGTTCAGATAAGGCTCGATGTGCAGCAGCGCTGCCGCGCGCTTGACCCGTGCGTCGATCTCGGCCTTCGGCGTGCCGCGCAGCTCCAGCGCAAAGGACATGTTCTCGTAGACCCGCATATGCGGATAGAGCGCGTAGTCCTGGAACACCATGGCGATATCGCGCTGCGCCGGCCGCACACCGTTGACGCGCCTGTCGCCGATATAGAGATCGCCCGCCGTGATTGGCTCGAGCCCTGCGATGATCCTGAGCAATGTCGACTTTCCGCAGCCGGAGGGGCCAACGAAGACGACGAATTCGTGGTCCGCGATCTCCATATTGAGATCGGGGATCACGGTGTAATTGCCGTAGCACTTGACGAGGTTGCGGATCGAGATCGAGGCCATGATCGCTAATCCAGCGCCAGCACGGGCTTGATCAACTCGCCCTTGGCAAAGCGCGCAAAGTTCTCCGGCAGCGCCGAGAGCCCGAATTCGCCATCGACGAGGACACGATATTCTTCCTTGTACCGGCGCAGCAGCGCCACGTTCGGCTCGAAATCGCTAACCGGAAAATAGAAGGTGCGGATCATGTAGAAATCCTTGCGCCGAAACACCTTGCCCTCCTCGATCGTCCAGGGCGCGACGTTCTCGCCAACCAGCACAAGGGCTCCGCGCGGCAAGACGAGCTCGATCCCGAGATTGCGGGCCGCATGCGCGCCTGAGCATTCCATGATCAGCGCAAACCGCCTCGACGTATGGCCGACCGGATGCGCCTTCGCGCCGAAGGACTGCGCGATCTTGAGGCGCGCCGCATTGGGATCGGCGACATGAATGTCGCGATAGCCGAGACTGCGCAATGCCAGCACCACGCCGAGCCCAATCGGCCCCGCGCCCATCACCAGAACCGGACTCGCTTCCTGCGGCGGCACGATACGACTGACAAAACGCACGGCATGACCTGACGTGCCGATGACGTCGAGCAGAAGCGGGGCCAGGCTATCTTCGATGTCGTCAGGCACCGGCAGTAGGCAATTTTCCGGAACCGGGACGTACTCGGCGTAGCCGCCGGGCCTGTTCCAGCCGATCAGGCTCGATACCTCAAGGCACATCTGCGTATCGCCGCGTTGGCAAGCCGCGCAGCGGTCGCAATGCAGCGGGATGTAGACGGCACACCGTTTGCCGTGCATGGGATGGCCGGGCTGCTCGACCACGCCAAAGATCTCGTGACCGGCGGTGAATTCGGCGCCCTTGTGCCAGAGCTTGAAATCGGAGCCGCACAGCGCCGTGCGCGAGACGCGCACCAGCACCTCGCCAGTCGACACTTCCGGCATCGCAATGCGCTCGATGGTGATGCGGTCGCCGCCGTGGAACACGGCAGCCTGCATGATCGAATTGGATCGCGGAACGACGTTCATCTCAAAGCCCTAACCCTTCACCGCGCCAAGCGTCAGCCCGGATACCAGCCAGCGCTGAACCAGCGCAGCCAAAATCAGTGGCGGCAGCGCGATCAGGGTCGCCGCGGCCATCAATGCGCCCCATTGCGTCGATCCTTCGCCGATAAAGTTGAATGCCGCTGCAATCAACGTCTTGCTGTCGCCATTCGAGAGCACCAGCGCGAACAGGAAATAATTCCAGGAAAACACGAAGGCCAGAATGGACGCCACGGCCACGCCGGAGGCAACCAGCGGCAGCGCTATCCGCCAGAGAATGCGCGTGACGCTGCAGCCATCGACCTGTGCCGCTTCAAAGACGCTGCGCGGAATGCCGTCAAACGACGGCAACAGCACCCATATGACGATCGGAAGCGTGATGACGGCATGGCTCAGGATGAGCGCGGTGTAGGAGCCGATCATGCCGACCTGACGGAACATCACGTACCACGGCAGCAGGAATAGCGTGCCAGGCGCCATCCGCGCCGCCAGCGTCAATATCGCCGGCCATGAAATGCGCGTCCACGATACCGCAAACGCCGCGGGAATTCCGAACAACAGGCCGAGTGCGGTCGAGCCGATGGTGACGATCAGGCTGTTGATTGCGTAGCTAACGAAAGGCGTCGTTTTTGTAAGCTGCGCATAGTTCTCGAGCGTCGGGGTGAATATCAGCGTCGGCGGATAAGCTGTCACCTCGAATGACGGCTTCAGCGAGGACAACACCATCCAGAGGGTCGGCGTCAGCACAACGATGCCGGCGACCACGAGCTGAAGCAGGTTGAGGCGGCGTATCCAGGCATCGGTGATCGGCGCGTCGGTCACGGTTTCACCTCACCAAGCCACTGCGCCGCGCAGGCGGTTGAACGCCAGCACGGCGCCGAACACGATTGCGGTCAATGTCAGCATCAGCGCGCTCGCATAGCCGATGTTGAAGAACTCGAAGCCGACCCGGAAGCCGTAGATATTGAGCGTGTTCGACGCGTTGCCGGGACCGCCCTGGGTCGTGATGTAGATGATGTCGAAGAAGCGCAGCAGATCGACGCTGCGCAGGATCGTTGCTGTGACGATCGTCGGCATCAGCAGCGGCAGCGTGATGCGCTGGAACGTCTTGAACGCCGAGGCGCCATCGATTTGCGCCGCCTCATAAACGCTCGGCGGCAGCGACTGCAGACCGCCGAGCACAATGAGCGCGACATACGGCGTCCATTGCCAGGTGTCGATCAGCGCAACCGTCGGGATTACCCAGACCGGCGATGCCAGCCACTCCGATGGCGGCAACCCGAGGGATTGCAGAATGTAGTTGGCAGCACCGAGCGACGGATCGAGGATGACGAGCCACATCATGCCGGCAACCACCGGCGGCATCATGAAGGGCGAGATGAAGAACGAACGTACGATGCCCGGCAGACGCTTGGCGTGAAACAGAACCAGCGCCAGCCACACCCCGAATACCAGTTGCAGCACCAGCGAGAGAACATAGAGCGCGATGGTCACCCACAGTCCGTGCCAGAATTCGGTATCGGCGAGCAGCCTTGCATAGTTCGCCAGCCCAACGAACGACTGCTTGCCGGTGGAGGAAAAGCTGTGCAGCCCGAGCCAGACCGTATAGATGACCGGGAACGCAATCATGGCGACGGTGAAGATCACCGCCGGCGCCGAAAGCGCGGCCAGTTCCAGCCTTTGCCGATCTTCAGTCAATGTGGCGGCAGCCTCGGACATGCCTGCAGTTTTCCCGGATTCAATCTGGAACGACAGGGCGTCGACCGCGTCAATACGGCCGACGCCTCATGTGCTACTTCTGGGCGATCAGGGCATCGAGCCCCTTGTCGGCGTCGGCGCAGGCCTGATCGACGGTCTTTTGCTTCAGGATCAAATCCTGTACGGCTTGACCGATGAATTCGCGCGACTCCGGATTGGCGACAATGGGATAGCCGACTTCAGACGAGCCCTTCGCAGCCAGGACATCGAGCGCGGCCTGCCATTGCTTGCGCACCGGCTCCTCCTCGATCCACTTGCGATACGCGGGATCGTTGGCTACGGCGGAACGCGGCGGCGCAATCCCCTGCAGTGCCATGCGCTTTTGAATTTCAGGGCTCGTTGCCCATTGCACGAAGTACCAGGCGGCCTCCGGCTGCTTGCTGTGGGCGGAGACGGCCATGCCCCAGCCGATCGCGGTCGGGACCTGCCCCGCTTCGCCGGCCGGGAACGGAACAAGCGCGGTGTCCTTCAGCCGCTCACCGCCGTCCATCACCGTACGCAGTTCGTTTGAGGATTCGAACGACATCGCCGCGCGGCCACTGCGATAGAGTGCTGAAATCTGCTGGAAGCTGTAATTGACGACGCCGGGCGGTCCGTAGTCCCTGAGCAGGCCGCTGTAGGTTTCCAGCGCTTCCTTGCCCTTGCCCGAGCAGAGATTGGATTTGCCGTTGGCGATGTAGTGGCCGCCGATATTGTGCAGCACGTTGCTGAAGGTATAGGCGATCGCAGGCTTCAGCCCGCGCGAGACGAATGGTGTGATATTGGCGTCGCACGCCTTCAGCTTCTTCGCCGCCGGCTCGATGTCCTTGATGGTCGCGGGCGGTTCGACGCCGCATTTTTTGAGAATGTCGGTCCGGTAATAGAGGATCGGCCCCTCGATATTCATCGGCATGCTGGTCAGCTTGCCGTCAAAGGTTCCCGCCTTCAGCAGAGCCTGGCTGAGGCCTGCATAGTCGTAGTCGCCTGCGACCGCGCCTTTGGTCATTGCCGTTAGATCGGCGTACCAGCCGGCAGCGGCGAATTGCGGACCTTCGCGCGATGGCAAGGACATGAACACGTCGACCTCGTCGCTACGTGCGTTCATCACGGTGACAAGGCGCTGGCGCATCTGCTGCTCCTGGTAGCCGTCGACCTTCAGCGTGATGCCGGTGAGCTTCTCGAAATCGGCCTTGTGCGTCAGCAGCGCCTGCGACACCGGATTGTTGTTGGCGAGGAAGGTAACGGTCTTGCCCTGGAATTTCTTCCAGTCGAAATCGGCGGCGCAAGCCACCGAAGCCGCGCTACCGGCCGCGACAACGGCAAGCACAAGGCGCGCCGCAAAGGCTGTGGCTTTCATCGGTCTCCTCCCTTGGTGGGAGCTGACCGCCCCCGTTTCCGGCTGAACCGGCATTCTCTGAAAACGGTTACATAGTAGGCCGACAAAGCCGGCTGTCAAGTTGGCGCATAACACAACTTCTAAGGCAAATATCGATAGACACGTCGCCTCGCATCCGGCATCCTTAATCTTGTAACGTTACATTTCAAATGCCAACCGGCGTACGTGGCGATGGAACGATCCGCAAAACAAGGAATTCGCGCGGTAGCCGCCAAGGCCGGCGTGTCGATCGCTTCGGTATCGCGCGCCCTCAACAACCCGGACTCAGTAAGCGCGCCGCTGCGGGCGCGCATTGCGCGCGCCGTCGAGACGGTCGGCTATATTCCGCACGCACCGGCGCGTGAGCTGTCGTCACGCCGTTCGCGCACACTCGGCGCGATCGTCCCGACCATCGACAACACCATGTTCGCGCGCGGCATCGCCTCGCTGCAGAAGTATCTCTCTTCCGTCGGCTACATGCTGTTCCTGACCACGAGCGGTTACGACCTCGACGCCGAGCTGGAGCAGGCCCGCAACCTCGTCAGCCGTGGTGTTGACGGCCTGGTGCTGCGCGGCGACTGCCATCATGACGGCTTGCGCAAGATGCTCGCCGACTATTCCGTGCCCTTCATCAATGTCGGCATCTATCGCCCCGACCGGCCCTACCCTTGTGTCGGCACCGACAACGAAGCCGCTGCGCACCGTGCCGCCTCGCATGTAATCGAACTCGGCCATCGGCGGATCGGGATCGTGTCCGCACTCCAGCGCAACAACGATCGGGCGAGCGCCCGCGTCGCCGGCTTTCGCCGCGCGATGGCCGAACACGGCATCAAGACGCCCCCGCAATGGCATGTCGAAGTGCCCTATACGCTGGACGATGCGCGCGAAGCCGCCCGCTACCTGCTCGGCCTCAAGGACCGGCCGACGGCCGTGGTCTGCGGCAATGACGTTATCGCCTATGGCGTGCTGCTGGAGGCAGAACGCAGCGGATTCTCAGTGCCCGACGACCTGTCGGTGGTCGGCTTCGACGATCTCGACTGGAGCCGGCATCTGCGACCCAGCCTCACGACCATCCATGTACCGACTGGAGATACCTGGCAGCGCGCCGGCGAATATCTCGTCCGTCACCTCGCGGGCGAGCAGACCATCATGCATCACGAAGTCGATTACTCGCTGATCGTCCGCGAGTCGACCGCACCGCCGATGCGATCATCCCAAGAACAAGGAGCAACCCGATGAACGCACCCTTCGCGCTGGCTTCTGGATTCCATGCCGTGGTGATCGGCGGCGCCGGCGACATTGGCGCTGCCATCGCCAATCTTTTCTGCGACCTCGGCGCCACGGTAACAGCCACCGGTGTCAACGATGCCGACATCGCGCGCACCGTACTGCTGCCCCGACCGGGATTGCAGCTGATTCCTCTCGATATTACGAATGACGAGGCGGTTACATCGTTCGCCCGCCGGCATGAACGCGTCGATGCGCTGGTCAACTGCGCCGGTATACTGGCGCGCGACAAGGAATTTGAGATCGAGACTTTTACAAAAGTGCTCGATGTCAACCTCACCGGGACGTTCCGCACCTGCATGGCCTTTCGGGCTGCGCTTACCGGCGCCAAAGGTTCGATCGTCAACATCGCGTCGATGAACGCAACGCTCGCGCTGCCGCGCATCCCCGCCTATTGCGCGAGCAAGGGTGGCGTCGTCATGCTGACCAAGGCGCTGGCGCTGGCCTGGGCGGAAGAAGGTATCCGCGTCAATGCGGTCGCGCCGGGCTATATCGAGACGGCGATCAATGCCGCAGGACGATCCGATCGCGCGCACTACCAGCGTATCGCCGATCGCACGGCGTTCAAACGATGGGGGCAGCCAGAGGACATTGCCGGCGCCGTCGCATTTCTCTGCATGCCGGCATCGCAATACACGACCGGCACGGTTGTCGCCGTCGATGGCGGCTTTTCTCGCAGGCTGATGGCCGCATTTCCGGACTATGGAAGAAGACCTGTCCCGGGTCGCCAGCGGAAAACGTGCTTCCACGGCGCTGCCGCAAACGCGTTCCCCTACCCTTCCGCACGGTTACTCGCGACGGCAAGGCTCAGCAAAAACGGAAGCCACCATGAGCCAGCCCGCATTCGATCCCTTTGGAGAGCCGGTCCCGGCCGTCGATACCTCGACCGCGCCGATCCACGCCTCCAATGGAGGAAGCGCGCCCGGTCGAGGCTCTGCTAATTTAGCTGTCGCTAGATTTTCTTTGATCTCCCGGTGCACACCTCGTGCACACGCCGTCTCCTAACTATTTGAAAGAACTAAACTCTCGCTCCAATCCATCATTGGACAAATCGTGGTGCCGTTCCCGGTCGCCATCTGCTGAGACGGGTCTGGGCTGCAATGAACACTGCGAGCTCAGCTATCGCACGATGCAGGCCCTCAGATCATCGAGCGCTAGTTGGTCCCTCCTCCAAAAAAGGACCGTTTCAAAATCAACTGCTCAAACGGTTTCTCTCGCAAAGGAAAGTCGACCAAGTCGTTGGAGAAATCGCTCGAGCATTATTTGCTGGTCGAAGAGGCGCCGGCGGACGCGAAGGCGGGCAGCGGCGGCAAGCTCAACGTGGAAAACACTGAAGACCAGTCCGCTGGAGCTCAATATCTGATGGTGGCGGGCGGCTCGCCGAAGTTGAATGTTGCAAATACTCTGCTGCAGTAGCTTGGGTTCGCAAGTTGAGTATTTGGCAACGCTCAGCTGTTTTCGTTCCGCAAGACAGCTAGCCAGAAGCTTTCCCCTCTGAACTGATAAGCGAAGAGTGTTTCTTGTTGAGGACGACGGCGAGGCAACCTATCGACGCGGTGCACGATGTTGCCCTGCTCGCACAACTGATAGGGTTTGTGTAATTTCCTGTCGGCCTACGACTCTATTTGCGACCAAAGCTTATCGGTGAGCTCGGTCCTATTTACGTATCAAGGCGTACGAAGATAAGCGCTTCGCAGTGCCCCACGGCGATCCGTGAACGTTCTACACTTCGCGTCCATGGGTAGTCGCCAGCCGAGCTCGCTAAGTTGATTAGGTAGAATCGCGCTTCTGTGCTTTTGCCGGGGTTCGCTTGCCCGTATCCCTCGCGTCGTCGTTCTATTTCGCCAAGCGAAGTTTGATTATCAAGCGACGATGGGGTGCAGGCTGCGGACATCAGCAATGTCATTGTCATTCGCGTCAACCTCGCGACTCCGATATATCCGCCGCACCTGAACTCTCCCTCATCGTTGGCACGTTAGCGGTCATTTGCCGAGCGTCACCTTGATGCCGAGCCACACAGCTACGACAAAGCCTGTTGCGATGACCGTGACGACAGTCTTGAATGCATAGCTCTGTACCTGCTCGACGCCCCTACGCCAGCGCCGCAAGTGGTGAAGATCCGCGCGAAGCTCCTTGCGATCATCTTCGTCGATCCCGAAGGATGTCAGTGTCGTCGCGACGGCTTTGACAACCATTGCATCGATGTCGTCTCGACCAGTCCTTTGTTGTTCGGCCAGAGTCTCTGCGACGATGGCCCTGACATCCGCAGCCTGCACTCTAGTCATCGCTTGAAAATCCGAGCCACGTTCTCAAAACCTCGCTTGGTGAAATGGATGGACATCCCGTCAATCGTCTCGATGAACTGCTGCCGTGGAATTGGAGCTCCGCAGGGCCCGCCGCTGCCACAGCCTGAGCAAAGCCAGGCTCTCGCCAAACGGCGAACATGAGACCGCGGGCGGTTGCAATGGTCGTCCTTTGTAACGATATTGCCTGGCGGTCCATAATTACGGTGTGATGGGGATAAAGAGGTGACGCAGTCTTCCCGAAACGGAACGGATGCCAGGCTGCTCTCCGAAGCCGTTGCCGCGCTTCGTGAGTTGGTCGCACGCGCGCGAGACGCCAACGATCGGTCGTTCGACGATGGCCATTCGGTTGATGCCTGGAAAAGCGATGAACTCAGTGCCGCGATAGAACGTGCCGAAGCGGTGATCGCGAAAGCTGCCATTGCTGAGCCCCGTACAGAGTAGGAGCTCCCCGAGTCGGCGCATTGCCACCCGAGACGGCTAGGCTCGTCAAGACCCGACGTCATGTGCAGCCTCCGGACGCATACGAAAGGAGCGCTGCTTGTTTAGAGAAGTAGCAAAAAGGCGTAGGACGGAGTTGACTTTGCACGCCCGATTAGGAAGGCAAGATAAAAGCGACGATGTCGCGCCAGCCGCCGGTGATCGTAAGTGTTTGTCTGCGCATTGATTTTGATGACACAGCAGCGGCGCCGTATGAACCGGCATGGTGGCGCTCGAACTGAGAAGGCAACAAAATCAATGCTCCGGACGCCATCATTCGCAGCGGAGCGTCTCGTTGCGCGTGCATGTCGAGCCGTGATTGCATGGGAGAACACCGCCAAACTGACGGTCGCAATAAAGGCTCGCGCTGCAAGCAACCGGCTCCGCCGGTTTGCAGCCTTCACTGCACTCCGATGGCCGGCTCTCAACAAATTGCAGAAAATTCGACGAAACGGTTTCGATAAATTGAAACCGCCTTGGCCGATTGTCTTGTGAAATGAAAAGCCCGCCGCCGTTTCCGGCGCGGGCTCTATGATATCGGCGATGATGCCAATGTGCCCCTGATTTGCCCGACGCGTCAAGTGGCCAAGCAAACCAGGTTCAGCACAGCGACATCGAAAACAAGACCGTTGGGCTGTGGATGGCGCGACCTGCGGCCCAACCGAGCGCAAGGAGGCTATCGGATGTTTTTCGTTGCTGCGGTGCTCACGATTCTGTCGGGCTTGTTCTATGCGGCGGGCCGTCACGAGATCGGCTCGCTGGGTGTAGCGATGTGCCAATACGGCAGCCCGTTTTGCGACAATCCGCTGCTCGTACTGGTAGCTGCAGGGTTGGCTGCGTGCTGGGGCGCATTCGTCAGCGTGCGCTGACGCGTTCGTTTGGAAGCTTGCGGACCTCGGTGAGGATGCCGTTATGCCGGTGATTTGCCCGACGTGTCAAACGGCGCGCTTTACTGCCGCGCTGGGTTAACCGGATGAACGGGCTTTGGCACGGGTGGCTCAGGCTCCACCTGCAGCTTCGGTTCGGTCGGCATAACCTGCGCGCCGGCTGCCCGGGCAGCTTCGCCGGTGGAGCTGTAACTCGCCATAAAGGCCGGCTGTACCTTCGGCTTGTTCCATGGCCCATGGTCGAAAATCAGCATGCCGAGCACGCCGACAACCGCGACCGCAATCGCAACCTTCAGCGGCGCGCCACCACGTCGGCTCAAATAATCTTCTGTCAAGTCCTTCGCCATTTGAAAATCCGCTTTGATTTCCTCACGAGATTAAATCCCGACGATGAGGAAGGTTCCTGATCAGTTCAGCAAGGCGATGACTTCCGGGAACAAATGTCCTGGCTGCGTATTGTCAGGACGTTAGCCGTTGCCCGGCAAATGCCGAGCGACCAAGTGAGTTGTGGAACGTGAACATCGAAACCCCAGAGCCATCGCAGCCCGGCATGGCAGAACGCGCCATCGACACGGCGACCGATGTATCGCGCACGCTCACGGAAGTGTCAGCCGCGCTGCAGGCTGCGGTCGGGCGTCTCAGCGACGCGATCACGGCGGCACGGCAACCGGGAATGCCGCTCTCAACCATCAGTGCGATTACGCGCGAAGCGCCGCTCGCCAGCTTGTGCATCGCCTTTCTATTCGGTGTCGCGATCGGACGCCGCCGCTAGCACGCAGTCTCAGAACTTGCCTTTCGTCGAATCTTTCGCGGCCGATATGACGCCGCCGGTAATCTGGCGCATATGTTCACCGGCGTTGGTGAACTGGCTGCGCAGGAATTCAGACTGGATCCGCATCGCTTCCTGAAGGTCGGTCGCATGGACCAGCTTTCGGGCATGCTCGAACGCAGCCTTCATATTCTGCTCGGTAAACGATAGCGCCTGTTTGGAAATTTCCGTACCCGCACCGGGCATCGACGTCATGGACTTTCCGGCGGCATCGAAGAACATGCCGAACGCCTTTTCTGCCTGATCGATGGTTTTCTCGGCCAGATCGCGCAGCTCGGCCGGGACTTCGAGTTTCGGTTCAGTCATGGTCGCTTCTCCAATGTCGACCTTGGCAGGTTAGCACAATTCCCGGCTGCGTCTGCGCCGTAATGGACCGACGCACGGGCATGGATTTGGCGGCGGGGACCCGGGGCCGGCGCCATCTCAAGGAATGATTTCCTTTCCTCGCGACCCGTAGCCATACGGTGCGACGCCCGATTCCAATGGTGGCAACAGTGTGGCATAGTGATTCGGGTTAGGGATCGATTGTCGGTGGCGTTGCGTCTCTGGTTTTAAGTCTCTCTCGGGACATGGGGATAAAATGCTGCAAACTTTTCGACCGACGCCGACCTGCACGCGATTTCAAACCAGCATAGAAATGGCTTGCATGAAATGCGGCGCACAGATGCGGCTGGCGATGATCGAGCCGCGCGACCAGAATTACGACGTGTTGACCTACCGCTGCACGCCTTGCGACTCGGGCGAGAGCTTCTTGAAGGCGCGCTGACTACGACCCGTTCAGCACGGCCGTTCCGGCCGGCGTCAGCACGAGCCCTTCGTCGCGCACTTCGACCAGGCCGAGGCCTGTCAATGTCCTCAAATCTTCGTCGCTGACTGGAGACATTTTCAGCCGGCGAGCCTGGATATCCCGCAACGTCCAGCGAAGATCGATTGCCTTCTCGAGGCTGAATTGAGCGAAAGGATTTTCTGCCATTCGCTTGAGACTACTGGACCATGGAGATCAGACTCGTGTTTGGCGGCGCCGTCCTCGGCGCACCTGACAATGCGGAGATGTCCGCTGAGTTCCCCTGACGAGCGACCACTCCTGAAATGACAGGGCTGGCTTCAGGCGAAAGACCCCGCGAGGCCGCCCTTCTCAATAGCGATAGGGTTCGATTTCCAGCAGTGGAAAGGCGCTGAACACGCTCGGCAGATTCGTCGCGGTCGCCGCATGCAGGTAAGACTTGTCGAGTTCGGCAAAGCTGGTAACGCCAAGCAGCCCGAGACAGCGGATAACCTCATCTTCCAGCAGCTCCAGCATCCGCGCGATGCCGGCTTCGCCCGCGGCCGCGAGTGCCCAGCATTGCAGGCGGCCGATGCCGACCAGATCGGCGCCGGAAGCGATCGCCTTCACGATGTCGGTGCCGCGGCAGAACGAACCGTCAACCATGATCTTGGCGCGGCCGGCAACGGCGTCGACGATTTCCGGCAAGACGTGCATTGACCCTCGTCCGTGGTCGAGCTGGCGGCCGCCGTGGTTCGACACATAGATCCAATCCACGCCATGATCGAGCGCGATGGCTGCGTCTTCCGCAGTCGCAATACCCTTGATCACCAGCGGAATTTTATACTTGTCCTTGATCAGCTTCACCGTGCGCCATTCCAGCCCCTTCTGGAAGTCGCCGCCGGTGGCCCGGATGCGGCTTTCGCGGACATACCGCTTGGCGATATCGCGTTCTCGCCGGCTGTAATGCGCCGTGTCGACGGTCAGGCAGAACGCGGCATAGCCGTTATCGATCGTGCGACTGACAACGTCTTCGACAAAGGCGTCATCGCCGCGGACATAGAGCTGGAAAATGCGCAACGCGGCGGGCGCGGCCTTGGCGGTGGCCTCAAGCCCCGGTTCGGACACCGAACTCAACATGTGAGCGGCGCCAAACTGCCCCGCGCCGCGTGCGACGGCGGCGCCTGAATTGGGATCGAAAATCTCGAGCGCGCCGACCGGCGCAATCATAACAGGCAACCGCAGGCGGCGGCCGAAGACCTCGGTCGACCCGTCGACCTGAGCGACGTTCCGCAGCACCCGCGGCCGGAATGCAATCTCGTCGAGCGCCATGCGGTTACGGCGCATGGTGGTCTCCGTCTCCGAGGCGCCGACGATATAGTCCCATGCGTTCTGGTTGAGCCGGGAGCGGGCTTTTCGGATGAATTCATGGAGATTCTGGAATTCTTCACCGCTGGCGCCGAGTTCGACATTCCGCGTCGGCCGTAGGGGGGTCCCCTCATTCATGCTGTTTCTCTCCCGTTTGGCGGCACATTAGCCGCAGATAAATGGGAAAAGCTACCGCTTTGAAACGGGTTAGGCGTCGCGCAAACGCAAGGATGTTATTCGCTTGCGAGGTGCATCGGGTGGGGTGGAAGATTCCGCCCGCGAAACCTGGGAAGCAACCAGAAACGCCGCCATCACGGCCAGCACGCGATGAATCGCGATCTGCGCATCCAGCATGCCATGGCAGAAGATGTCGGCGCGGGAAACACCTCAGTAGAAGTGAACGGAATGATCAAACTGGATCAAATCGTCTGGCCTGCTTCGATTGCGCTGCGCATAAGACCGAACGCCAGTAGGCGAGCGAATCGAAGAACCTCGTTCGAGCGTTCGTGGGATCAACTGACTGCCCGAATGCGCGCGGGTTATACTCATTCGACGAAACGATTATGATTGCGTGCGAACGGACGGCCCGCTCCACCCTTACACCCGTCTCGCCTGAGCCGATGGTCCTTTCATCGAAAACAACGAACGGACGATCCCTCCCACCGACGTTGGGTTACGTGGCCCTCAGGGCGAACTGGCGAGCAGACCGCTCTCGCTAACCCCGGGCTCAATCCATCGTCCGATGCTAGGATTTTGGGCCCGATGCGGAGAATGGTCGCTCCATTCTCCGCATAATTTGCGGATAATAGCCTTGCGGATGCGGCAAATAACTGGCATATTCTCCGCAAAGGATGCGGATAATGCCGAATTATGTCCACCAACTACCTGATTGGCCTCACTTTTCCTGGGATTCGAACACCCTGGCAAAGCAGCTTGCCGCAGTTCGGCTGCGGCAGGGGCAGTTTATTGGCCGGATGCAGGGACTGGGCTTCCCCCAGCAGGAAGAAGCTGTCCTGACCAGCCTGACCGAAGAAGTCCTCAAGTCCAGCGACATCGAGGGAGAAAAGCTCGACAAGAACGCGGTGCGCTCATCGCTCGCGCGTCGCCTTGGCATGGACGCTGGTGCTTTGCCCTCCGCAGATCGCAACGTCGAAGGCATTGTCGAGATGATGCTCGACGCCACTCAGAAATTCAAAGCCGAGCTTACGGCGGAGAGACTCTTTGGCTGGCATGCGTCGCTCTTCCCGACGAGCCACAGCAACATGAAGAAGATCACCGTGGGAGCCTGGCGCGACGCGTCGGCAGGACCGATGCAGGTCGTCTCCGGCGATTACGGACGCGAACGCGTGCATTACGAGGCACCGACGGCGGAAAAGCTTGACGCCGAAATGACCGCGTTTCTCAATTGGTACAACACGGAGGAAAACATCGATCCGATCATCAAGGCCGCGATCGCGCATCTTTGGTTCGTGACCATCCACCCCTTCGAGGATGGCAACGGACGGATTGCGCGCGCCATCGCCGACATGTCGCTCGCCCGTTCCGAAGGAATCCCGCAACGCTTCTATAGCATGTCCGCCCAAATACGTGCGGAACGGAAAACTTACTACGACATGCTGGAGGGCACCCAGAAGGGCGACCTCAACGTCACGTCGTGGCTTGAGTGGTTCTTGGACTGTCTCGACCGCGCCTTTAGTGGAGCTAACACCATTCTCGCAGCCGTGCTCGAAAAGACGGAATTCTGGAAGCGGCATGCCGCCGCCAGGTTCAATGACCGGCAGCGCGATATGCTCAATCGTCTGCTGGACGGCTTCGAGGGAAAACTGACATCGAGCAAATGGGCAACAATCGAGAGGTGCTCGCCCGATACGGCCTTGCGCGACATTCAGAATCTCGTTGACCAGGGCATCCTCGCCAAGGACGAAGGCGGTGGCAGAAGCACGAGCTACTCCCTCGTCTCCGCTTGAATGCCTGCTCAGGCAGTATTGCCCGCCTTCCCGAAAGCCCCCGCCTCCGCCAGAGCTGCGATACGTCGCTCATCGTAGCCGAGGGTCTTTCGGAGCACTTCCCTGGTATGTTCGCCGAGCAGCGGCGCCGCCACGGGATCGACGGTTGGCGTCAAGCTCATCTGCAGCGGCGTTTCGATATTGGGGACGGCGCCTGCGGTTGGATGCGGAATCCGGCTGAGACGATGGCGGTCGCGCACTTCCGGCGCGTTGAAACCTTCCTCTACGGTGCGCAGATAGCCGACCGGTATGTTGGCCTTCTTCATCTTCGCCATCCAGTGCTCAAGGCTGTCGCTGGCAAAGATACCGGCGATGATGGCGCGCAACTTTTCCTTGTTGGCGGTTCGGTTTTTCCTGTGGGCGAACTCGGGATCGGTGACGAGGTCCGGCCGATCGAGCACGTCCACCACGAGCCGGCGGTACAGGCGGTCGTTGGCGCAGGCCATGTAAAGCGGTCCATCGGATGCCTGATAGACGCCGACGGTGGGCGAGCCGTTCGGCGAATTTCCGAAGCGGCCAGGATTCGCGCCGCTGACCAGATAGGCCATGCCGTAGAAACCGGTCATCGTCACGGCGGTGTCGATCAGCGCGACCTCGACCTGCTGGCCGCGGCCGAGCCGGTCGCGGGCGATCAGCGCCAAGAGGATCGCGTTGCATGCCGACATGCCCGTCGCCATGTCGACGATCGGCGGACCGGTCCGCACCGGCTCTCCATCCGGAAACCCGTTCAGCGACATGAAGCCGCTTTCGGCCTGCGTGATCGGATCGAAGCCCGGACGCAAAGCGAACTCCCCATTGCGGCCATAGGCCGAGATCGAACAATAGATCAGCTTCGGATTGGTCGGCGCAACGGAAGCATAGTCGAGCCCGAACTTCTTCATCACCCCGCCGGAGAAATTCTCAACGACAACATCCGCTTTCGCGATCAATTCGCGGGCGACTTCGAGCGCCGCAGGATTGTTGAAATCGAGCGCGATGCTGCGCTTGTTGCGATTGAGGCTGAGGAAGGCCGCGCTCTCGCCACCGATTTCCGCATGTTCGTAATGGCGGGTATCGTCGCCCCCGTCGGGGTTTTCGATCTTGATCACTTCGGCGCCGAAATCGGCCAGCGTTTGCGTGCAGGCCGGGCCGGCAACGACCCGGGTGAAATCGACGACCAGCAGACCATCCAGCGCAGTCGGTTCGCCCGTTACGCGCGGCGTTCGCTCCGGCAATTGCGGTCTGGCAGTCATCCCCGGCATTTCCTCTTGTTATTCTGCCTGGCGAAACGAAAGCTTTCGCCGCGACTTCAAGGCTTTCTTACCGGAACCAGACGGGTAAGGCCAAACCCCGATTTTGCAGGGCGGGACCTGCCGCTGACATAGCTCTTGAAGACGGCACGCGGCCATGGGGAATTGCTCTTCCATCCATGCTGCAGGCCCGGCCCGACGGTTACGGTACCCCAAAAAGAGCGCCGCCCGCCCCCGGTCTGATCCGGGAGCCGAGCGGCGCCTCATCGATGAGCGGGCGCCGCGAACAACGCCGCGCCGTTGCGACCCGTCTTTCCTACTCGGCGATCACCTCACCGGAGCCGCCAAGCTCGGCGGGAAAATCCTTTAGCTTGGGCAAGCCATCCCGCATCGGCAGCACCGTATCCGCGTAATTGACATGCACGCCGGGCGTGAAAGGGAGCGTCGGAAGGGTTGCGGCGAAGACATCAACCAGCCCGAGCGTCGGATGATTGGTCATCAGGTGGCCGCCGCACTCCGCGCAATACTTGCGCTGGCTCATCGGAGTCTTCTCGAACGTCGCGACGTGTTGCGCCCCCGCCGTGATCCGTACCGCTTCCGGCCTCCACAGGCTAAACGCGTTCACCGGTCCGCCGGACCACGAACGGCAGGAACTGCAATGGCAATAACCCATTCCTTCCGGCGGACCCGTGACCTGGACCTCCACTGCGCCGCAAAAACAGCTTCCAGTATGCTTCATCATTTTCTGTCTCCTTACAGATAATTGAGAAGTAACCAGGTCGGCCTGCGCCAGGGGAATAGCATGGAAACGCGCTCCCGGTAACGGCGATATTCGTCGCCGAACATGCCTACGAGATCGCGCTCTTCGAGCATGATACCGACGAAGATGTAGGCCGTGGTCACCGCCGCGAACAGCAGATGCCCGGCGCTCATGGTCGGGGTCGCCCAGAACGCGATGATGAAACCGAGATAGATCGGGTGCCGGACAAAACGGTAGAAGAACGGCGTCCGGAAGACGGGCGCCGGCATCTCGCGGCCTACGAGATTGTTGGCGACCTGATGTAGTCCGAACAGTTCGAAATGATTGATCAGGAAGGTGCTCGTGAACACGATCACCCAACCAATGAACGACAGTGTGACGATCACCACGGCCATTTCGGGCTCCTGCACGTTCCAGATGACGGCCGGCATCGGACGCCATTGCCAGAACAGCAACAGAAGCGTCAGGCTTGCGCACAGCACATAGGTGCTGCGCTCGACAGACTTCGGAATAAACTGCGTCCACCAGTGTTTGAACGATCTACGCGCCATGACGCTATGTTGAATGGCAAATAACGACATCAGAGCGAGATTGACGACGATTGCCTCGAATATCCCCGAACTCGCGCCGGTATCGATCGCCTTCGGCACGGCGAGCCCCGATACGAACCCGATGGCGTACAGAATCGTGAAACAGAAATGTGAGATAGGCCACACCGCCGAACAGAAATGCAGTGAATCTTAGTATTCGATTGCCCGGCATGGCCGGGCCGATGGCTTGGGTTTCCGTCATGAAATCGACTCCGCTACGGGAAATGGGCTTGCAACTCCCGGTTTTGGCAGGATGCACGGAGGATGGCGCCAGGACTTTGCCTAACGCTTGATCTCTTCATGAGGCGGACTTGATTGTTTCTTGAGAAAGGTGCGGTAGCGCACGTGAAATTCAACTTCGATTATTACATCCTGGACACCGATCGTCGCGAGCTGCGCCATGGCGGCGAACTGGTGGCGATGCAGCCGCAAGTATTCGACTTGCTGGTTCACCTGTTGAAACACCGCGATCGCGTGGTCAGCCGGGATGATCTCATTGCGCTGGTGTGGAGAGGACGGATCGTCTCGGACTCGACGCTGGACAGCCGGATCAACGCCGCTCGAAACGCGATCGGCGACAACGGCAAGGAACAGCGGCTCATTCGCACCATTCCCCGTAAGGGGATCCGCTTCGTCGGAGTCGTGAATGGGCCATGCGATGCACAGGCCGCGTCGCCGGTAGAAGCAGAACAACCTCGTTCGGTGTTAGCGCTGCCCAGCCAGCCGGCAATAGCCGTACTGCCGTTCGACAATATGAGCGGCGACCGCGAGCAGGAGTATTTTTCCGACGGGATCAGCGAGGACATCATCACTGCGCTGTCGAAATTGCGCTGGTTCTTCGTGATCGCGCGCAACTCGTCGTTTACCTACAAAGGCAAGGCGGTGCACATGAGGCAGGTCGCCGCCGAGCTCGGCGTGCGCTACGTGGTCGAAGGCAGTGTTAGAAGGAGCGGCGATCGCGTCCGCATCACAGCGCAGCTCAATGACACCGCGACCGGCAGCCACATCTGGGCGGAGCATTACGACCGCGAGCTGATCGACGTATTCGCCGTACAGGACGAGATCACCGACGCCATCGTCGCGGCGATCGAACCGCAGATTTACGCGGCTGAGAACTTTCGCAGCCGGCGCAAGCCGCCCAATAGCGTGGACGCGTGGGACCTGGTGATGCGGGCGCTGTCGCATCACTGGCGGGTGACGCGGCCTGACAGCCTCGCCGCGCAGGCGTTGCTGGAACGCGCGATTGCGATCGATCCGGGCTACGGCCAGGCGTTGGCCCTGTTCGCGACCAACCATATGTTCGGCGTGCATCTGGGCTGGACTGACCTTGCAACTGCGGCGCCCGCCGCCGAGCAAGCGGCATTGGCAGCCATTGCCGCCGATAGCGAGGATGCTTGGGCGCATACGGCGCTGGGCAGCGTGTATTTCTCCACGCGCCGGCTCGACCATTCGCTGGCCGAGTTCGAACTGGCGCTCCAGCTCAACCCGAATTTCTCGCTGGCGCAGGGGTACTATGCCCTGGCGCTGTCCTATACCGGCCGGTGGACGGATGCCTATGCGGCGACGCAACGCGCCATCCGCCAGAGCCCGCGCGATCCTTCTTCCGCGATCTATTACGGCGTTGCGGCCTACGCCCAGTTTGTCGGACGGAACTATCACCAAGCGATCGCTCTGGCGCGCGAGGCGACGCGTCAGCGCGGCGACCTCACCGGCGCCTATCGGGTGCTGACGGTCGCGGCCGGCATGACCGGCCAGATCGAACTCGCCCGGACCGCGCTTCAGGAGCTGCGCCGGACCCAGCCCAATATTTCGCTTGCCTGGATCGCGACGCAGTTGCCCTGGAAGCTCGACGCCGATCGCGAGCATTACCTCGAAGGCTTTCGCCGCGCCGGGCTGGAATGAACTGCGGCGACTGGTTCTGGATTACTGCTGCTTTTCCCAGAACGACAGCAATCCCTGCGAGGCCGAACCGCCGATCACACAGGGAATGCCGACCGCGACCTGCCCCAGCGCAGCCGCAGAGACACAACCGACCGCGACCGCGCCGACGCCGACCTGACCCCAGAAGCTGAGGTCGCGGCGGCTATCGGAGCCCTTGGTCTTGAGTTCATCCACGGCAGCGAGCGCATCCTTGCGCAGGGCTGCGATCTGCACCGTGTCCGCTGCCTCGACCACTTCGGCGAGCGGCGCCTTGACCGCCGCCGGTTGCCTTGCAAGTTCGTTGCGGAGATAGTTGCGCAAACCGGCGTCGCGGATCGCGTAGCTTGCCAGCGTGTAGCGCGCCATGCTTCCGACCGTCAGTTTGTCGATCGTGTCGCGGCTCTTGCTCCACGGCAGCATCTGGATGATGCGCTGGATGGGTGCATGCGAGCCGGTCGCAAAATAGTAGCCCCACAGCGTATCCAGCAAATCCTGGTTGCTCGCGAATGTGAGCGTCGTGTTTAACTTGCGCTCGTCCTTGGCAAAGGGATTCTTGGTGAATGCTCCGCGCAGCTTGTCCATCACGCCGGGCTTCACCTCCTCCAGTGGGATGTCGGTCAAGGTCGGCAGCTTGCCCGCCAGGTAGCTGTCGATCATGACCCGCCGGCCCGGCATTCGTGGCGCAACCCGGCGCAGAACGTTTCTCCAGTCGGGCAGCCCCGAATAGGCGATGGCACGGACGATCACCCATTCGTCTTCCGGTCGGACGGGAAAGAAACTGGCAATGAGCTGCTCGGCCTTGGCCGGGTTCGAGCCGATCGCACCGGCGATAAAGCCGAGATAGATTCCGGCGTTCTCAGGTTCCTTGAACGTCTGCGAATGAAACAGTACGCGCACGGCTGCCGGGATATGGGCATAGTCCGGCTTGGCCCGGTAGTTATAGATCCATTGCTGGACCACGCCGAGCGAAGCGCGCGGATCGACCTCCGGCGTCTTCTCTGCGTGCGCCGGCTGAATCAGCATGAACGCGGCGGCGACGAAAGCTGCATAACGCATGTGATGCTCCTGCGAGCGCAGACGCATGCGCGGTCAGTGCGCGAACGTCCTGGGCTCTCTCGATGGCGAAGCATGAAGCGCGCATTGCGACAATTCTGAGAAAGTTCGCATTACGAGAAGACGTCCAAATTGTGGCGCATCACGAGAGCCTCGCCCGCAACTCACCTTATCCCAGACATTTTTTTGCCCCGCGCGGGCAATTCGATCTTAACCGATCAACAGGAGTCCGGCGGGACGTGAGGATCAGACGCATCACGCTGCGCAACCGATCGTCCCGATCGGGGCTAGCTGCTTGCCGGCTAGCCGGCGCCCTCGGCTTGATTTTCGCGGCGTCTGCCGTCGCTCAATCCGCACCGCCATCACCGGGATCGGTTATCGTCGAAGGGAATCGCCGCGTCGATGCCGAGACCGTACGCTCCTACTTCCACGCAGCGCCCGACGGGCATTTCGACGACGCCGCGCGTGACGCGGCGTTGAAAGCGCTGATCGCAACGGGCCTGTTCGATAAGGTTTCGATCGAACGCGCCGGCGAGCGACTTGTAGTGCATCTGTCCGAAGCGCCCGTGCTCGACCGCGTCGCATTCGAAGGCAACAAGAAGGTCAAGGACACCGACCTTGCCGCTACCGTCGAATCCAAACCGCGCGGCTCGCTGCAACGCGCCGCCGTGCAGGCTGACGTCGGCCGCATCATCGAGTCGTATCGCCGTGTCGGCCGCACCGAGGTCAAGGTCGATCCGCAAATCATCGACCGCGGCAATGGCCGGGTCGATCTCATCTACGCCATAACGGAGGGAGCAAAAACCCCGGTGCGGCAGATCGACTTCACCGGCAACAAGGCCTTCGGCAAACGGCAGCTCAGCGCCGTGATCAAGACCTCCGCCACCCATATGCTGAGTTTTCTAACCGGCGGTAACGTCTACGATCCCGACCGCGTCGCGCAAGACCAGGAACAGCTGCGCCTTTACTACCGCAGCAAGGGTTATGCCGATGTCAGCGTCTCATCGGCAAAGACCGAGTATGATCCGGCGGCGAAGGGTTTTACGCTCAGCTTCGCAATCGATGAGGGCCCGCTCTATCACTTCCGGGAAGTCAGCGTCGCCTGCAACGTTCCGGGCATGGATTGCGACAAGCTTCGTGCCGTCCCTACCGCCCACCCGGGCGCCGTGTTCGACGGCAACGCCCTCGACAAGACCACCGAGCTTCTGGCCATCGAAATGGCAAAGCTCGGCTATCCCTTTGCCCAAGCGACCCCTCACCTCACGCGCGATGCCGCCGCGCAACGCATCGACGTCGCCTTCGTGATCGATCAAGGGCCTCGCACCTATGTCGAGCGGATCGAGATCCATGGCAATACGCGCACCCGCGATTACGTGATCCGGCGCGAATTCGACATCGCGGAAGGCGATCCCTACAACAAGACGCTGATAGACCGGGCCGAACGACGTTTGAAGAATTTGAACTACTTCAAGACGGTGAAGATATCGAACAGGCCGGGCTCGGCGCCGGATCATGTTATCCTCGATGTCGAGGCAGTTGACCAGGCGACCGGCGATTTCAACGTCGCCGGGGGTTACTCGACCACCGACGGCGCGCTCGTCGAGGTCAAGGTGGGCGAGCGCAATTTCTATGGCACGGGCAAGAACGTCCAGGCCGCCTTCACTTACGGCCAATATGCGCGTGGCATCAATCTGGCCGCGTCCGAACCCTATTTTCTCGGCACCAAGGTCGCGGCCGGCATCGAGCTTTTCGGCCGCCAGAACGACGCCAATAGCTACCAATCCTATGGCAGCACGACCTATGGCGCGAGACTGCAGCTCGGTACGCCGATCAACGAGCAACTCGGCGTGCAGTGGCGTTACTCGATCTACAATCAAAACATCACGCTTTCGCCGAACGCTTCGGGCCTGACGCCCTCGCTCGCCGTCCGGCAGGCGGCGGCCGCCGGTCCGACCTGGGTCTCCGCCCCCGGCAGTACGACAACCTACAGCACACTGGACAACACAAAGAGCCCGACCAGCGGAATCAGGTCGCAGCTCAGCCAGGATCTGGCGGGACTTGGCGGCGACGTAAAGTTTCTGAAGACCACGGAAGACGTCCGCTACTACAAATCGCTCAGTAGCGACCTGGTTGGCATGGTTCGCGCCCAGGGCGGCTACGTCACCGGTTGGGGTGGCCAGCAGGTGCCGCTGATGAACAATTTCTTCGGCGGCCCGACCATGGTGCGTGGATTTGCCCCCAACGGATTCGGCCCACGCGACCTGACGCCGGGCACCACGATGGATAATGTCGGCGGCAGCGCCTATTGGGCAACGACCGCCGAACTGCAGAGCGCGATCCCCGGCGTACCCAACGAATACGGGCTCAGGGCCACGGCCTTCGTCGATGCCGGCAGCGTATTCCGCTACAGCGGATCGACGGCATCGCTTCAGGTCGCCAACAAGAATGTCGTTCGCTCGTCGATCGGCGCAGGCCTGACCTGGGCCTCGCCGTTCGGCGCATTGACCGTCGACTACGCCGTTCCGCTGACCAAGGCTGCCTATGACGTGGTGCAGCCTCTGCGATTCAGCGCGGGAGGCTTTTGACGGGAACGGGATGCTCCGTCGCGAACCCATACAGCAGCGCCAGCCGGTCGAGGCATTCGCGGAATCGTCTTGAAAAATAGTCGCTCCAGCGTTTGGTACACAGGCCCCTTCGCTGGCCGATCTGCTCCATGGTCAGACCCTGGACCAGGACATCATGCACCAGCGCCGAGCCATCCGCGCCAAGCTCGCGTTCGGCCCGGTTCAACCGCAGCACGGCCTTGCGCTGGCCCTCGGTGATCGGTTCGCGGCTCTGCCCGCCATCGACATATTCCCGGGTCGGGTCGACCGCGCGCGGTCCGCGCTCGGCCTTCTCCCAGTCGCTCTGGAACGCACGTCCGGCCTGATACTGCGCCTCGTCGATCTGGCGGTGGGAATGCAGGCGAGCGAGCGGATCGTTGCGGATAGAACGCAGGGCCACGATCTTATCACCCGGCTCCAACGCCAGGGGATTATCGACCTCGACGGTTGCAACTTCGGCCTTGCGTAACAAGTCGCGGGACCTTCGGTCATGCGCCTTGGCGGGATTGTGCGGCTTTCGGCGTTTGGCTCTCGGCATCTGAGGGGCTCCTTGAAGCAGTGGAATTCGGTCGCGACCGGCAGCTCTATTCGGTTGCAGGCCCTATTCGATTGATGCGTCCGATATCTCGTCGCGCAGCAATTCCGACAATTCGTCCCGACGGCCGCAGCCCACCGGCTGAAGTCCGATCAGCGCACGCAGATGAGCGATGCGATGGCGGCGCGGTAGCGGTTTCAGCCTGTCGGCCACGCATGTAACAGCGGCGCTCTTCATGCCGCCACCACGCGCAGTGAAACGGTGCTCGCTCACCGCGCGTTCTGCGGGCACGATCAGATCGCGGCTCAGATGAAAATGCGGCGTGCAATAACTCGAGCCCGGACGGCGCGGATGACCGCAGAAGGTGATGGCCTCGCCCTCTTCATCGCCGCCGTAGGGATAGCGGCAGTCGCCGCGCTCCAAGTCGATCAGGGAGAGATGTCGCGGTTCAAGCGGCACGCAGCGCAGCTTGACCGGCTTGATCGCTTTGAACACCGGCGTCGGCCAGGGAAGCGCAAGCGTCCTGAAATCGCTGGGACGGGGTTCAGCGATCTCATGCAGCTCGGCAGGCTTGGTGGGCATCGATGGTTGCTGGCGATCGTCCGGTCCCAGCCCCAGGCGCCGGGCGCGCCCGAGCGCAGCACTGCGAGAGTAGGAAGTATTGAATCGTGAATTGATCGCTCGCGTAGCCTCCGAAAAGGTCATGCCTTTGGCAATAAAGTCCCGCAGCGCGTCCGAGTGCTCGGGCGCCCAGTTCGACAGTTCCATTTGTTGTCCTTGCTCTTGTCAACGCCGCCCGACGCCGGCAATCAATTTCTGATATTCCGAAATGAAAGTCAAGCTTGATTTCGGATAATCGGAACTGCTATCGTTTCCGAAATTCGGAAAGGTCTGACCATGCTGGACATCAGGTTGATCGAACGGGGCCTGGAGAAGCCGGGCAAGACCAAGGGTGGATTGGCGACGGCAATGGGCGTTCGCCCCGGCGCGGTTTCCGAGATCCTGTCCGGAATACGCCTGATCAAGGCGTCCGAAATCGCGCCGATCATCGACTATCTCGAACTGAACTCGGTGCCGATCATGGGCCGCGTCGGCGCTGGCGCCTCGATCGAGCCTGAGCATGAGCAGGTGCCGCCGGAAGGCCTCGGCGAGGTCGAACTGCCCTTCCCGATCGCCGAAGAGACCATCGCCTTCGAGGTCTCCGGCGATTCCATGCTGCCGAAGTACGAGAATGGCGATATTATTGTGGTCTATCGCGAGCAGCGCCATCCGCTGTCGAGCTTCTATGGCGAGGAAGCTGCAGTCCGCCTGAAGACCGGTGAGCGTTATCTGAAGACGATCGAGAGGGGAAAATCTCAGACCTCGGTCAACCTCACGAGTTTCAATGCCAAGCCGATCACCGGCGTAAAGCTGGAATGGATCGGGGAGATCTGCGTCACCCTGCCCAGGGGCCAGATCGAACGATTGCGTAACAAGGCGGCAGCCCGGGTTCGCAAGGCGACAAGGACTGCGGGCGGCCGCACGCCGGACAAATAGGATCACCGTTGCGATTTCCGAATCGGCTGATTCTATCGATGTCCGCGACTGCCTTGCCGTCCCCTCGCGGCCGACACTTCTGTTTTTCCGAATTTTTACTTGACCAATTTCCGTTTTTCAGAAATACTGACATCGTCGATACCGACGCACGGGATGAGGTCAGATCGCCAGCATGCAATATTTCGTCGTGATGATCGACTACGGCCGTCGCGGTCGCGAGGCCATCGTCGACCCGGAAATCACAAGGCGCGAGGTCATCTCCCGGGTCGCGTCGGGTGAATACAGGAATATCAGCTTCATCCATGAAATCGCGGATTGCTCGGTCGAGGATATCACCGCCGAGATTCTCAGCGAGGCCGCCCTGCCCGAGATCGGTGCGACGGGCGCCGATCTGCAAGCCAACTGTTTCGACCATATCCGCGATCTTCGCAAGCACGAGAGAGCGTGATCGCGTTCGGTCACTCTATTCCCTCAAAACATTGTGATTGTTGGGCGGGCTTTAATCGCCGACAACTTGCTTAATTATTCTTCACGCAAAGTCTATTCCGGCTGAGCGGACGGTCGCGTTATGTTGCGATTCGATTCCTCCGACTGCAAAGTTCTTAATCTGCAAATGTATCCGTCAATGAAGGCTGAGCTCGCTGCGCGCGACGGCGATCTCCGACTCTGTCTCCTGCTTGGTCTCGCGGCTTGGTTCCTCTTTCTGGATCATGTCCCGCACAATGCGGTCAGCCTGCTGACCATGCGCAATTTCGGGTTCAGCGGCGCCACCGACGTGTTCGTGTTCATAGGCGGCTATACGGCCGCAATCCTCTATGGAAGGATGATGCTGGAGCGCGGGTTCGTCGTGACGGCAACCCGTATCTTCAAGCGGCTGTGGCAGCTTTACGCCGCCTATATCGTCCTATTCGTGATCTATATCGATCTGATCGGATATGTCGCGCGCAAGTCGCGTGCATCCGAACTCATTGGTGATTTCAACGTCACGGGAATCGTCGACCATACGATCCGGACCCTGATTCACGGACTGCTGCTGCAGGCCAAGCCGCTCAACCTCGATGTGCTGCAACTGTTCATCGTATTGATGGCGGTCTTCCCGCTCGTTCTGTTCGGCATGGTCCGCCGGCCGAACGTCACCATGGCGGGGTCGATCGGTCTCTACTTTGCGGCCTGTCAGTTCGACTGGAATCTGGCCTCGTTTCCGGATGGACGGTGGTATCTCAACCCGTTCTGCTGGCAGCTCCTGTTTGTGCTTGGCGCCTGGCTTGCGTTGAGTGGCGCCGATCAAATGCGGGCTATAGGTACGCTTCAGAAGGTCCCGGTTCTGCGGGCCGCGGCGTGGCTGTATCTGCTCTTTGCTCTGGTGGTGACGGTGGCAGGGAAATTTCCCCAGGCCGGCATCGTCCCGGATCTCCTGCGCGATGCCTTTCTTCCCAACGACACGGAAAACCTCGCCCCTCACAGGGTACTTCACTTTCTCGCGCTGGCTTTTCTGTTTGCCTATGTGGTGCCGCGAGACTGGTCCGGTTTCCGATGGCAGACGTTGCAGCCGGTCATCAAATGTGGCCAGGAATGGCTGTCGGTCTTTTGTGTTGGGGTATTTCTTTCGTTTGCCGGACACCTTGTCCTGATCACGGGCCCGGATTCGCTCGCCATGCATGTCCTGGTCAGCTTTGCCGGGATTTTGATCATGACGGGCGTGGCCTACTACGTGTCGTGGTCCAAACGGCAAGATCACAAGCCGGCATTCCAGACGGAGGCAATGACGGGGTTACCTGCACCCGCCCCTCAATCTGCGGGGAATGCCCCTTTCAACCGCGCCTCACTCGCGCCCAGCATGGCTGCGTCGAGCCTTCCCTCGACCGATGCCGCCACGGCGCAGGTGAAGATGCGATAGAACTGCGCCCCGTCGAAGGCGACCAGCAGCAGATCGACACCGGCATTGAGCGCCTCGACCACTGCCGTACAGACATCGCGTTGGTAGATCGCTCCCATCACGAGATCATCGGTCATGACGACGCCTTGATAATTCCATTTCTTGCGAACGATGCCGTCGACGACCCGTTTGGAATGCGACGCCGCACGGTCCGGATCAACCGAGGTCAGCGTCACATGCCCGATCATCAGTTGCGCTTTTGAGCCAGCCAGCACCTTCCTGAAGGGAATCCAGTCCGACGCTTCGAGTTCGTCCAGGGGCGTATCCAAATCGGCGCTGAAGTGATGGGTATCGGTTCGTACGCGTCCGAGCCCTGGAAAATGCTTCACCGTCGCGCCGACGCCTGACGCTTCCAGGCCGTTGACGTAAGCCCGCGCGATATCGGCGACGACAGCCGGATCATCGGAAATCGCGCGTTGGCCGATCAGCGTGTTGAAGTCGAGCCGGTTGCGCTTCAGTTCGGGGCGTAAATCCAGCACCGGCGCAAGGTTCAGGTTGACGCCGAGCGCCGCAAGCTCCTGCCCGTGAATACGCCCGAACGCCTCCGCCTTCTCCGCGCGAACATCCGGCGCCAGGCTCGCAAGCGTCGATAGCGCCGGCAGCTTGGTCAGGGGCGGCGCCAGATGCGATACGATGCCGCCTTCCTGGTCGGCCGCAACGATCAGCGGCGGCAGGCTAGCAGCGCGCCGCCTTCCCTGCAGCGCCGCAATCTCTTCCGTCAGACGCGCCGCCGACGATCCCACGACATTGTGCTTGGTGATGTAGATGCCGGAGATCAGGCCCTTCTCGGCGAGAGCCGACACCTCTGAAAATGACGAGTATCCAACAACAAAATGTCGCCCAAGGCTTCGCGCCGGTGTGGCGTCGATCTGCAAGACGCTCCGCTTGCGCCATTCAAACGAAGCATGCGCTCCGAGCATCGACAGCGATGGCAGGCACCATAGCAGAATGAGCAACCGTCCGGCGATACCTCGCCACCAATAGCCGCGACGGATGAGGACCACCACCGCGATGATGCTCGCTGCCGCCAGAACAATATTTCCCGGCCCGCGCAGCGAAATCAGATAGGGATCGTTCTTGTTGGCTGCAGCGAAAATGAAGACGGCTCCGGCGAACCAGATCAGGACGAGGCCAATACGTTTGAGAATTTGCATGAAAATGTACGGGGTTTGCGCGAGGAGGTCGAACGAGACCATTGCCCGTATCAAACTCGTCTCGCCGACGCGAGCGCATAACAACGCCTGCACGGAAACTGCATAAAAATCCTGAACTCTTGCAGACGGCGCTCCAAGCAACTGCACACCGGCGTCAGATAGTTCGTCCTGCAAACTGGGGCGATCATCGAATGCCTATTCCCACAAGACTGGCTAATGACGGGTGGTGGCTATGCGAGCGCCCCGCACCGGCGCTGGTTTGCAAATCTCTCCTCCAGACAGGTAGCGCAATAATGGCCGATTTCACCACGCCGGCCTCCAATGCCAGTTTCGTTCGGGAAGGCACCTTTCCCGTCAAGGCAGCCATTGTTCTCGCGCTGGCTACACTGGCCGACTGGCTGTTCTACGGACAAGGCATTGGAATATCGGCGGCCATCTTTGCGGTCGCCGTAGCCAGCGGCTCGCTGCTCACCAACCTCGCAACTTTGAACCGAAAGCAGGTGCTGCCGGCAGGCGCTCTCCTGCTGGTCGCCCTCTTCCCCGCCATCGAGGAATTCAACGTCGCGTCTCTGACGTTCATGGTGTTAGCTCTCGGCGTAGGCCTGCTGCTGACGACCAATCGCGATCGGCATGGTCTCGGCGAGCGAGCCGCGGCGTTATGCGATCTTTATCTGGTCGGCCCGTTCCGATTTTTCCGCGATGCCATCGGTGCGTTCAATCTACCAGCACTGAAGACCGGGTTTGCCGTGTGGTTCATTCCCATCGTTCTCGGCGGCATCTTCGTGTTTTTGCTGGTATCGGCCAATCCATTGCTCGAGAAGTGGATCAGCCTGCTGAACCTGGGTAACACGGCCTCTTACGTGAGTCTCGGACGCGTACTGTTTTGGACTGTGGCGCTGTCGATCGTATGGCCTTTTATCCACGTCCGGTGGAGCGGCACGCGGAAGATGCCGGCAGGCATGGCCGAAGCGGCAGCATTGGCGCAGGGAATACCATCGGGCCAACACGACTTCTTCGGTGTTGCGACGATCCTGCGTTCGCTGATCCTGTTCAATTTGCTGTTCGCCGTTCAAACCGTTCTTGACGTGGCCTATCTCTGGGGCAACGCGACCTTGCCCGCCGATATCAGTTACGCCTCATATGCGCATCGAGGCGCCTATCCCCTCATCGTCACGGCGCTGTTGGCGGCGGGTTTCGTTCTGGTCGCCATGAGGCCAGGTGGCCCGGCCGAGCAATCGAGGGGGATCCGGCCGCTGGTTTATCTGTGGGTGGCGCAAAATGTCCTGCTGGTGATGTCATCGATCCTGCGCCTCGATCTCTATGTTCAAATCTACCTGCTGACCTGGTGGCGCGTCGCGGCTTTCATCTGGATGGTTCTGGTCGAGTTGGGGCTCGTGCTCATCGTCGCCCGCATCGTTCTTAACCGCTCGAATGACTGGCTGATCCGCGCCAACCTCATCACCCTGACGGCAACGCTCTACGCCTGCTCGCTGATCAATTTTGCCGCCATCATCGCCGACTACAATGTCAGCCACAGCCGCGAAGCCGTAGGCAAGGGAGTGTGGATCGACATGAACTATCTGTTTTCCCTCGGACCGCAAGCATTGCCGGCTATCGACCGGGCTATTGCCCTTCGCGGGTTCGATCCCACCCTTGTTTCCCGCCGTGGTTGCCTTGTAGAACAGCAAGTGAAAGCGACGGCTTGGCGCTCCTGGAGCTTTCGAAGCTGGCGCCTCCAGCGCGCCCTGGGCGCCCAACCGAAGAGTACGACAACAGGCTAGTTCGACCGCAGGCCAATGGCGCCAGGAGAGACGTTTGACGCACCGCATTCTCATCGTTGACGACGACCTGCACATACGCGAGGTCATCCGTGTTGCACTGAAGAAGGCCGGAATGACTGTCTTCGAGGCGCGCGACGGCAAGGAAGCATTGACCCGCTTTGCCGCCGACAGGCCGGATCTGATGATTCTGGATATCGGCATGCCGGAATTCGACGGCCTGGATGTCTGCCGGGAAATCAGAAAGTCCTCGGACGTTCCGATCCTTTTTCTCTCCGCCCGCGACGACGAGATCGATCGCGTACTGGGCCTGGAAATCGGCGGTGACGATTATGTCACCAAGCCGTTCAGCCCGCGCGAACTCGTAGCCAGGGTGAACGTCATCCTCCGTCGCATGGCGTCGCGCGGGCAGGATGCAAAGGCGTCCATAGCCGCGCTATCGCAAGGCCGGCTGTCCGTCGACCCCGAACAGCACATTGCCGAGTTTGCGGGCACCCCGCTGCGGCTGACGGCCATCGAGTTCGGAATCCTCAGGGCATTTCTGACACGGCCGACGCTCGTGTTCAGCCGCGAGCAGATCATGAGCGCCGCCTATCAGCTCAACATTCAGGTGTCGGACCGCACCATCGACAGCCACATTCGCAATATCCGCGCCAAGCTGTCCGCCGTGAACTGCGACAATGTCATCGAAACCATTCACGGCGTCGGCTTCAAGCTCGGGCGATGCGAGCCGCTGGCATGATAGCGCGCGCACGCGAGAAATGGCGACCGTCATTGGGACTGGTCATCTTCGCCATGCTCGCCTCGGTGGCGACGCTGCCCTTGGTCGGATTGTTCTTCTTCCGCCTCTACGACAACCAGCTCATCCATCAAACCCAGGCCGAACTGATCGCCCAAAGCCGTGTGCTGGCGGCGGTCTATGCGCGCGAGGTGGAAGCCCGACTCGCTGACGGCATAGCGCTCGGCGCTGAAATTCCGACCGACGCACGCCCTGACCGGGAAGACCAGCTAACGCCGATCCGACCCGCCCTCGATCTTGCCGCCGGCGCCGATCTGCTCCGGCGGCGGCCAAATGCCCTTCCGGCAAGCGCGCCTGCGTCGCCGCCCTATGTCGAGATCGGCACGCGGCTGATGCCGATCATCCTGGAAACGCAGAAAGTCACGCTGGCCGGCTTCCGGATCCTCGATCCCCGCGGCATCGTTATCGCCGGCCGTGACGAGGTCGGCCAATCGCTCGCCCATATCGAGGAAGTGGCCACAGCGCTACGGGGACAATACCGGGCAGCCCTGCGAATTCGCAAGCCCGACAAGCCCCCGCCTCCGATCTACTCGATCAGCCGCGGCGTCGGCGTGCACGTATTTTCGGCGATGCCCATCATCGTCAACAACCACGTGGCGGGTGTCATCTATACGTCGAGAACGCCGAGCAACATCTTCGACCATTTCTATCAGGAGCGCCGCAAGTTCATTCTGGCAGGACTTACGGTCGTTATGGCGACGATCGCCATCGGTCTGATCTTCTCCCGAACCATCACCCGCCCAATGCGCGAGCTGGTCGATCGCGCCGCGCGCATCGGCCGCGGCGATCGCGACGCATTTCGGCCGCTCGCCCATTACGGCACGCGCGAGTTCGCCCAGTTATCGCACAGCTTCCTCGACATGGCCGAGCAATTGGCGCGGCGGTCGGATTACATCGCGACCTTTTCGGCGCACCTCACACATGAATTGAAGTCGCCGCTGACATCGATCAAGGGCGCCGTTGAATTGCTGCTGGATTCGCTGCAAAGCAAATCCGACAATCTTACGCGGATGGAACAGAAGAATTTCATATCGAACATTCTGGGCGACACCGGGCGCCTGGAAGCCATGACCCAGCGGCTGCGTGAACTGGCGCGCGCCGAGGCCGCGCCGCAGAACGAGCAATCCGAATTGTCACAGGTGGTCGGAGGGTTGAAGAGCCGATTCCCGACACGAGCAATCGAGGCAACCGGAAGCCTCGAGCGCCCAATCGGGATGTCCAGCGAAAAAGCGCTGATCGTGTTGTCGCATCTGACCGACAACGCCATCCGTCACAACGCGAAGACTGTGCGGCTCGAAGCGACCGAGGAAGATGGATCCGTCAGGATGACGGTCAGTAATGATGGCGATCCGATATCCGAAGCAAATCGGGAAAAGATCTTCGATGCCTTCTTCACCACACGCCGCGATACAGGCGGCACGGGAATGGGGCTGGCCATCGTCCAGGCCGTTATGACCAGCCACGCCGGATCGATCCGGCTACTGCCGTCCGATCAGGGCGTTGCGTTTGAGCTCTTGTTCCCGGCTGCCTAGATTGAGCAGTCGCCTCAGACCCGATCGATAATGATCGCCGGCGCCATGCCGCCGGCGGCGCACATCGTTACCAGCCCCCGCTTGAGATCGCGCCGTTCCAGCTCATCGAGCACGGTGCCGATCAGGATCGATCCGGTCGCTCCGATGGGATGGCCGAGCGCGATCGAGCCGCCATTGACGTTGACCTTCTCACGATCGAGCTTGAGATCCCTGATGAACTTTTCGGCGACGACCGCGAACGCCTCGTTGATCTCAAACAAATCGATGTCTTCGAGCGTGAGGCCCGCCTTGGCCAGCACCTTGCGGGCGGCCGGCACCGGCGCGTTCAGCATCAGGGTTGGCGAGTCCCCCATATTCGCCATCGCGACGACGCGGGCACGCGGCTTCAGGCCATGGGCCTTTGCGTAACTCGGCGACGCCAGCAGGATGGCCGCTGAACCGTCGACGACGCCGGAAGAATTACCGGCGTGATGCACAAAGTTGATGTCGAGGTCGGGATATTTGTCGAGGATGAGCTTGCGATAGGTCGTCCCCCTGTCGTCGAGCGTATAATCCGCGATCGCAGGAAACGCCGGCTTCAAGCCAGCCAACCCTTCGAGCGTGGTCTGCGGCCGCGGGTACTCCTCGCGGTCGAGCGCGAGGCTGCCGTCTTCGCGGTAGACCGGCACGAGGCTCTTGTCGAAATGTCCGCCCTTGATGGCAGCCGCCGCCCGCTTCTGGCTTTCGAGGCCGAATTCATCGACGTCCTGCCGCGTGATGCCTTCAAGCGTCGCCACCGCGTCAGCGCAGACGCCCTGATGCGATTGCGGATGCCGGGCGCGCAGACGAAGATTGCCGTTGTCCATCATGAACGGCCCCTCGCCGCGACGGCCTTCCATCGACATCATCTCGGTGCCGCCGGCGATCACGAGGTCTTCCGAGCCCGACATGATCGAGCTCGCCGCCATGTTGACGCTGGTAATGCCGGATCCGCAGAACCGGTCCAGCGTCACCGCGCTGGCGCGCACGTCATAGCCGGCATCGAGCGCCGACATCCGCCCGAGATCACCGCTCTGCTGGCCGCGTTGCGAGCTGGTACCCCAGATGATGTCGTCGACGTCAGCGGTATTGATGCCGGTGCGATCGGCCAGCGCACGCAATACCGTGGCGCCGAGATGCTGCGGATGGATGCCTGACAAGGCGCCCTTGCCGGCCTTGCCGATGCCCCGCGGCGTTCTGCATGCATCGATGATCAGCGCGTCAACCATGGCATTTTCCTTGAACTTGTTGCTTTTGCTGCATTTGCCGCTGACCAAGCCGCAAAGTCAATCTGGTCAACGAATTCGAAGCCCAGATGAGCGCAGCGCCAGAATCTTCTCCGCGGCGCGCAGATGCGGCTTGTCGATCATCTTGCCGTCGATCTTCACCACACCTGAAGTTGGATTGTCGTTGAACGCCTTCACGACCTTCTCCGACCAGGCGATTTCCTCATCCGTCGGCATGAAGGCTGCATTGACGACGTCTACATGCTTGGGGTGGATCACCGCCTTGGCAAGGAAACCATCCTGACGGGCAGCGATAGACTCTTCCTTGAGCGCGTCGAGGTCGTTGATATCGGTCGCAATAGTGTCGATGGCGACGACGCCGGCCGCCGCCGCGCTGATCAGGCAGAGATCGCGCGCCAGCAGGAACGGCCCGTGGAACCGACCGCCGGTTCGGTTTCGCGACGCGCCGAGCGACGCCGCGAGATCTTCGGCGCCCCACATCATGCCCCATAGCCGCGGGCTCATGTTCTCGAAGTCGAGCAGCTTCAGGACTGCCCTCGCCGTCTCCGTCGCCACGGTGACGATCCTCGTCGATCCCCGTTCAATCCCGGCAGCAGCCTCGAAAGCATCGAGATAGAGCGAGATGCGGTTGACGTCGGTAGCTCCAGCGCATTTCGGCAGCACGATGCCGTCAGGCCGGCCCGGCATGACGGCCGCGAGGTCGCCAAGCGTCATGTCTGTGTCAAGCGCATTGACGCGGACATACATTTTCTGGCTCGGATTGCGGGCGTCGAGCATCTCGCGCACCGTACGCCGCGCGCCGACTTTCTCGTCCGGCGCAATCGAATCCTCGAGATCGAGGATCAGCGCATCAGCCGCGGTCTTCTTGGCGTTTTCGAACTTGCGCTGGCTGTCGCCGGGAACGAACAGGAACGATCGCATCAGCCTACACCTTCGGTTTGCAATGCATCAGGCCGGTGCGGCGGCAACTTGCCACCACCTCGCCGCGCTGATTGGTCATGGTGTGCTCGAATTCCACGATGCCCTGGTTCGGCCGCGACTTGCTCTCTCGTTTGGAGATGATCCTGGTGTGCGCCTTGAGCGTATCGCCGTGAAATACCGGTTTTGGAAACTTGACGTCGGTCATGCCAAGGTTGCCGATCGTGGTGCCGAGCGTCGTATCGTAGACGCTCATGCCGATCATGATGCCGAGCGTATAGAGGCTGTTGAACAGCCGCTGGCCGAATTCGGTGCTTTCGGCAAAATGCGCATCGATATGCAGCGGCTGCGGGTTCATGGTCAGCAGGCTGAACATCGTGTTGTCCATCTCGGTCACGGTCCTGGAGAATTCATGGTGAAATTCCCGACCGACCTCGAATTCCTCGAAATACAATCCAGCCATCAGCGCCCCCTGTAGTTCGGCGTCCGCTTTTCGACGAACGCATTCAGCCCTTCCTGACAATCTTCCGTCGTTGCGACAAGCGCAAAACTCTCGGCCGCATTTTCGACCGACCGGCGGAAATCGGCATCGACCGCCCGCATGAAGGCATCGCGCCCGATCTTCATGACGATCGGAGATTTGGCGGCGAGCTTGCTCGCGACCGAACGCGCGCGCTCAAGCGCAGTGCCCTTTGGCACCACTTCGCTCAGGAGCCCCATGCGAAAGGCTGTCCCAGCATCAAAGGGCTCGCCCAGGAAAAGCGGCCCAAACGCCTGGTGCTTGCCGACCAGCCGCGGCAGTTGCACGAAGTGGATCGCCGGGATCAGGCCTACATCGATTTCGGGATAGCCGAAGGTACAGGCGTCGCCGGCGATGATCATGTCGCAGGAGATCGCAATCGTCATGCCGCCGGCTCGCACCGCGCCGTCGACGGCGCCGATGGTCGGCTTGCCCATGCGATACTGGGTATCGTTGAGCGCGAAATACAGCCGTTCGAGGAATTTCTTGGTCTCAATCCCCGGCTTGCCCCTGACGATATCCAGATCAAGCCCGGCACAAAACACCTTGTGTGCGCTGCCTATGATGACGGCGCGCACCGCTTCGTCGTCCCTCGCCTTCGAAAGCGCCGCCAGCAGCGCATCGATCAGGTCCATGCTCAGCGCATTGACCGGGGGGCGATCGAGCATGATCTCGGCAATATTGCCTGAGACGGAATAACGAACGAGATCGGTACTCATGCCGTGCCTCCCTTGGCCTGACGCACCGCGCCGGCCTTGACCAGATCGTCGATGGCGCCACGCTGGAAACCCGTTTCCAGCAGCACCTCGTAACTGTCCTGGCCTATATCAGGCGCGGGGCGCAAGTCATCCTCCGAGAAGCTCGCAATGCCCGGCGTCCGCGGCGAGTACACCGGCCCCACGCCCGGCGTCTGCTGGCAGACCGCGGCTCTTGTCGCCTCAACATGGGCATTGTGCAACCATTCGCCGGGATTGAGGATCCGTTCGGCGATGAGGTCAGCGGCATGCAGGTGGGCAAGCCAGGCATCCGTCGGCTGCGTCAGAAAAACCTCCCGCAACTGCGGGATCAGCGCGTCCACGGAATCCGCGCGCCGGGCGAAATCGGCAAAGCGCGGGTCATTGGCGAGGTCGTCGCGGCTGATCGCCGCGCACAGCCGCTTATATTGCGGCTCGTTCACCAGCGTGACCATCATCCAGCCGTCGGCCGTCTGATACGAGCCCGCCGGAACGTTGAGCGCGCGCGGCGCATCGCCCTCCAGAATATGCTCCGCAATCTTGTGACCGAGCAGTGCGGACGTCGATTGGCAAAGATTGACGTCGATCCAGCGCCCGGTGCCGACGGTCGCGCGCGCAAACAGCGTCGTCGCGATGGCCTGGAAGGCATAGACGCCGGTCACGACGTCGGAGATCGTGGTGCCGACCCGGTGCGGGGTGCCGTCGTTGCCGACATTGATCGACACCAGGCCGGAGAAGGCCTGTGCAACGGAGTCGGAGCCCGGCCGCTTCGAATAGGGACCGCTCTGCCCGAAAGCGCTGACCGAAAGATAGATCAGGCCGGGATTGTCGCGCGATAATTCCTCGTAGCCAATCCCCAGCCGCGCGGCGACGCCCGGCCTAAAGCCTTCGATCAAAACGTCGCAATCTCTCGCCAGCCGTCGGGCAATTGCGATTCCGTCCTTGTGCTTCATGTTAAGACAAAGGCTGCGCTTGCCACGGTTATAGACCGCCGACAGCGTGGTGTGGCTTCCATAGGTCGTTCCAAGGAAGCGAGACCAATCCCCTTCGGGCGGCTCGACCTTGATCACGTCGGCCCCGTAGATGCCGAGCAGCATCGCGCAATAGGGAGAGGCGATGCCCTGCCCGAAATCCAGCACGCGCAGGCCGCGATACGGCGCCTCATGCGTCGGCGATATGTTGCGTTCGATGGTCATTCCGTCCCCCGGTCGGGCCGAAAGCTACAGCGCGAGGTAGCGCTGACGAATGTTATCATTGGCTTTCAGCTCTTCGATCCCGGATGTGTAGACGATCTGGCCCTTGTCGATAACCGTCGCGTGGCTCGCAAGGCCAAGGCAAAAATGCATGTTCTGCTCGGCGATCAGCACTGTCGCGCCGGTGCCGCGAAGTTGCCGCAGCAATTCGCCGATCCGCTGCACGATGATCGGCGCCAGCCCCTCGCTCGGCTCGTCCAGCAGCAGCAGCGCGGGATTGCCCATCAGCGTGCGCGCAATCGCCAGCATCTGCTGTTCGCCGCCCGATAGCCTTCCTGCGATCCGGTTGCGCAGCGGCTCCAGCAGCGGAAACACATCATAAATGCGCCGGATCGACCACTCGTCCTCGCCATTTGGCCCCTTCTTGGCGCCGATGACCAGATTGTCCTCGACCGTGTGCTCCTGAAATATCTGGCGATCCTCCGGCACGAAACCGAGACCGGCGCGCGCGATGTGATGCGGCTTCAGCCCGGACACTACTTTACCGCGCAAGGTGACTTTGCCGCGGCGTGCGGGAGCGAGCCCCATGATCGCCTTCATGGTGGTGGACTTGCCGGCGCCGTTGCGCCCGAGCAGCGCCATGGTTTCGCCCTGCCGCACCGACAGGCCCACGCCGAACAGGATCTGGCTGGTGCCGTAGTAGACATCGAGGTCCTCGACCTGCACGACCGGCTGCGCACTCATACCGCGGCTCCGGCATGATGTTCGGTGCCGAGATAGGCTTCGATGACGGCCTCGTTGCGGCGGATCGCATCCGGCGTGCCGGTTGCAAGAATGCGGCCGTAGCAGAGCACGACAATCTCGGGCGCGATCTTGAACACGATATCCATGTCGTGCTCGATGAACACCACTGTGATCTTCTGCTTCTCCCAGAGTTCCCTCACCTTGTCGATCATCCGCCAGCGCTCCTCAGTGCCCATGCCGGCGGTGGGCTCGTCGAGCAGCAGCACCCTGGGATCGAGCACCAGTGCGAGGGCGATATCGAGCAGCTTCTGATCGCCATGCGACAGCGTCGCCGCGGTCCGATTGCGCTTGCTGGTCAGCCCCAGCAATTCCATCGCATGCTCGGCGCGGTCGCGGGTTTCGGCCAACGGGAAGCGGCGGTGAAGCACGCTGGCGCGGCGCTGATCAGCGCAGACGGCGGCAAGCATCGTCTCATGCACCGTGAGTGATGGAAAAATACTTGCGACCTGAAATGCCCGGCCGATACCGTGACGCACGATATCGGGCGGCGACCGCCCAGCCATATCGACACCATTGAGCAGGATCTGGCCGGAGTCCGGCCTCAGCGCGCCGGTGATCAGGTTGAAGAACGTGCTCTTGCCGGCACCGTTGGGGCCGATCACGGCGGTGAGCGAACCGTCGGCGAAGTCGAGCGTGACATTATCCGTCGCCTTGACGCCGCCGAACGATTTCGAAAGGGAGCGTATCTCCAGCATGGCTACTCCCCGGAACCATTGCGGCGTCGCGCATACCACTCGACCACAAAATCCATCAGGCCTTTCCGCAGGCCGATGGCGAAGAACAGGATCACGATGCCCAGCACGATGCCGTAATATTCGGTCAGTCGCGTCACGGTATCGTTGAGGATCAGGAGCAGCACGGTGCCGACCATCGGACCGAGGAACGTCGTGACGCCGCCCAGCATGTTGATGAAGATGCCTTCACCCGAGATCGTCCAGTAGGCGAACTCGGGATACGCGCCCGACACGAACAGCGCCATGATGATGCCGCCGGTGGAGGCAAACAGTGCCGCCAGCACGAATATCGTGAGTTTTGCGCGCCAGACATCGATACCGATGAAGCTGGCGCGGATGGCGTTGTCGCGGATCATCCGCAAGGTATAGCCGAACGGCGATTGCGCGATCTGGCGCATCAAGAGAAGTCCGATCACCAGCAGCGCGCAACTCGTGATGTACAGATGCACATGGTTCGACAAATCGACGCCGAAAAAGGCCGGGCGCGGAATACCGCCGCGCAAGCCCTGATCGCCACCGGTCAGCGACACCCAGGATAGAATCGTACTGTGGATCAGCATCTGGAACGCCAGCGTGACAAAGGCGAAGTAGATCTCCTTCAACCGCACGCAGATCGCGCCGATGACGGTGGCGATAAGGGTGGTGATA
Source organism: Bradyrhizobium sp. AZCC 1610 (assembly GCF_036924515.1). Taxonomy (NCBI): domain Bacteria; kingdom Pseudomonadati; phylum Pseudomonadota; class Alphaproteobacteria; order Hyphomicrobiales; family Nitrobacteraceae; genus Bradyrhizobium; species Bradyrhizobium sp. AZCC 1610. The sequence continues at coordinate 4,790,720 of NZ_JAZHRR010000001.1, forward strand.
ACGAGTGTTGCAACAAACGCGACCGGCACCGGCAGGCCGCTGCGCTGCATGATCAGGCCGAAGCCGTAAGCGCCAAGGCCGAAGAACATGCCATGTCCGAACGAGACCAAGCCGGTAAAACCCACCAGCAGGTTGAGCGAGGTCGCGAACAGGCCGAACGCCGAGCAACGGATGACAAAGTCGAGCAGCGCCTTGCTGCCGGTGAGCATCGGAAGGATCGCCAGCACGGCAAAGGCCGCCAACGCGATCAGCACGTCGCGATAGCGCGAGCGCTGCGATTGGGACTCGATCCGCGGCATCACGGCGGCCTGTTCGGCCTGTAATTCGGTCATGCGACCTCCTTACCGAACAGACCGGTGGGTCTGGACACCAGCACGATCACCATGAACAGATACATCAGCCCTTCCGTGAACAGGGGAAAGCCGAGCGATCCGAACGAGCGGATCATGCCGATCAGGATTGCACCGATCAGCGCGCCGAGGATCGAGCCCATGCCGCCGATCACGGTGACGATGAAGGATTCGATCAGGACCGAAAATCCCATGCCCGGGGTCAGGGACCGCACGGGCGCGGCGAGCGCCCCGGCAAGGCCCGCCAGCATGCCGCCGAGCGCGAACACGCCGCCATAAATCAATCCGGTGTTGATGCCGAGTGCGGACACCATGCCCGGATTATGCGCGGCCGCCCGGATCACCTTGCCAATTCTCGTGCGCGCCAGGCCGAGCCCGAGAACCACGGCAGCCACCAGCGCGACGCCGATCAGGAGTAAATAATACGGTGGCACCACGCCGCCGGCGATGAACAGCGGCGCCACCTGGAACGCCGCCGGCATGCCCATCGACTTGAATTCCGGCCCCCAGATCATCCGTACGACGTCATCGAAGATCAGCACGAAGGCGTAGCAGACGAGCAATTGCATCAGCACGTCGGAGCCATAGACGCGGCTCATGAACACGCGCTCGAAGATCAGGCCGAGCAAGGCCGTGCCGGCCGCCCCGCACAGCATCGCCAGCGCAAAACTGCCGGTAAACTGATAGGCCGTCATCGCGAAATAGGCGCCGAACATATAGAAGGCACCGTGGCTGAAATTGACGACCTTGAGCACGCCGAAGATCAGCGTCAGCCCGACGGCGACGAGAAACAGCAACATGCCGATGATGAAGCCGCTGGTAGTTTGCGTCACCAGGCAGGCGGAACTGGCGAGACAACCGGTAAGCGCATCGATATCCAAGGGAAGCATCCATTACAGCGCGCCGGAACGGGCGACGCGCGAAAAACATTCGGCAGCGAACGGAGGCGGCTTACGCCACCTCCGCTTCCGCCGATCGATCAGGTATAGCCCTTGCTCTTCTTCCACTCGGCTTCGAGCTCGAAGATCGTCTTCCAGTCGCCTGCCTGGACCTGCGGCACGTAGGGCTCCTGCGGGATCGTCGTCCCCCAGCCGATCGCATAGCCGACCAGCGTCTGGTCCTCGGCGCGCATCGTGACGGTGCCGTCTGCGCCGAACGGCGACTTGATCTTCAGGCCGCGCAGCGCCTCCGCGATCTTCTTGCCGTCGGCTGAATTCGCCTTCTTCGAGGCTTCCGCCAGCAGCATGATCGCGGTGGCATTCTCCCATGACCAGTTGGTGGGATACTCGTTGTACTTCGCCTTGTACGCATCGCCCCACGCGGCATTCTCCGGTGTTGCCGGATAGGTCTTGATGTAGCGGTTGCCGGAGTGAATGCCCTTCGGCAGGTTCTTCACGACCGTCAGCGCGGTGTAGTCGGCCATGTTGACCGCGAACACCTCCATCTGGCTGAACAGCGCGTAGATGTTGGCCTGGTCGATATAGGACGTGAGGTCGCCGCCCCACAGACAGGAATACAGCGCCTGCGGCTTGGCCTGCAGAATTTTCGTCACCACCTCGGTGTAGTCAGGCTGGAAAAGTTTGGGCCAGGACTCGCTGATGATTTCGGTGTCGGGCGCGAAGCGCTTCAGGTACGTCACGTATTCGCCGGTGGTGTCGCGGCCATAGGCGTAATCGGGCGAACAGGTCGCCCATCTCTTCAGCCCCTTCGCCTTGGCGATCGCCGCTGCGTAGCTGCCGCCGACGATGGAGTCATGCACGCCCTGGCGTGCGGTGCGGAACGCGTTGGGAATGTGCTGCTTGGGATCGGCAGTCAGCGCCGAAGTTTCCGAGTTGGTGTGAAGGCAGAGCACGCCGAGATCGCGCGCCACCTCATGCACCGCGAAAGCGCCCGATGATGCTTCCGCGTCGATCAATATTTCGCATCCGTCGGTGTTGACGAGTTCGCGGGCGACGCGCGCGGCTTCCTGCGGCTGTCCTTTGGAATCGCGGATCACCATTTCGATCTGGCGTCCGGCCAACCCGCCGGCAGCATTGACCTTTTCGATTTCCAGCATCACCCCGTTGCGCGACGAGGTTCCGAGCTGCGCCACGCGCCCGGAAAGAATGGTCGGCATGCCGACCTTGATGGTCTTGGCTTGCGCGCGTGCCACCCAGGGCGTCGCGAATGTTACGGCCCCGGCGCCCATCATCGCCAACGTCGTACGTCGGCTTACGCCCGGTTTGCGGGTCCTCGTCATTGCTTCCTCCCTGTGGGGTTTGCGTTCCCAAATCCCTGCCGGAGGTCGTGTCGCCTCCATGCAGGCTGAGAATTTCAGAGCAAGGGGGGTGACGTCAAGCCAAAGATGAATTACGAGTCATAATTCATATATGGAGAGACGAGGCCGGAAACCGGCTTTTTGGGCGATAATGATCAATCTATCCAGCTTCATCGCATTTCACGCCCGGCGGACGCCGGATCGCTGTGCGCTGAAATACCGCGGCGAGGACGTCTCCTATGCCGCGCTCGACGTCCGTATCCGCCGGGTCGGCGGATGGCTCGCCTCACGCGGAATAGGCCCGGGCGACGTCGTCGCGGTGCTGATGAAGAACAGCACGGCGTTCCTCGAACTGGTATTTGCGACCAGCCACATCGGCGCGGTGTTTCTGCCGATCAACTATCGGCTCTCCGCCGATGAAGTCGGCTACATCGTCGGCAATTCAGGCGCGCGCCTCCTGATTGCGGATGACGAGCTTGCAGGCATCGCAACCGGCGGTGCGCCAGTGGTGCTGCTCGACGAAGGCACCCAATCCGACGCGACGCGCCTTGCGCCTGATATCGCGCCTGCCCCGGTGCATGTCAGGCAACCGCGTGACCTGATGCGGCTGATGTACACCTCAGGCACCACCGACCGCCCTAAGGGCGTGATGCTCACTTATGAGAACCTGTACTGGAAGTCGGCCGACCAGACGCTCGCGCTCGGATTGAACGCGGACACGCGCTTGCTGGTGGTCGGTCCGCTCTATCATGTCGGTGCGCTCGATCTGCCGGGGATCGCGGTGCTCTGGCACGGCGGCATGCTTTCCATCCACCGCAACTTCGAGCCCGAGCAGGCGCTCGCCGCCATCGAAGCGGAGAAACTCAACGCCGCCTGGTTCGCACCCGTCATGACGACCGCAATCCTCACCTGCCCGGCCCGCGACCGCTACGATGTCTCCAGCCTGCGCTGGGCCATCGGCGGCGGCGAGAAAACGCCGGAAGTGCGCATCCGCGCCTTCTCCGACTACTTCAAGAACGCCCGCTACATCGACGCCTATGGGCTGACGGAAAGCTGCGGCGGCGACACCTTCATGGAAGCCGGACGCGAAATCGAGAAGATCGGTTCGACCGGCCGTGCCATCGCCCATGTCGAAATCGAAATCCGTGACGATGCCGGCAACAGACTGCCGTCTGGCGAGAACGGCGAAATCTGCCTGCGCGGGCCCAAGGTAACGCAAGGCTACTGGAAGGATCCCGAAAAGACCGCGGCTGCGTTCTTCGGTGACTGGTTTCGTACCGGAGACGTCGGCTATCTCGATGAGGACGGCTTTCTCTACCTGACCGATCGCAAGAAGGACATGATCATTTCCGGCGGCGAGAATATCGCCTCCTCCGAAGTGGAGCGCGTCATCTACGAACTGCCGCAGGTGCGCGAAGTCGCCGTCATCGGCCTACCCGACGAGCTCTGGGGCGAAAAGCCGGTGGCGGTCGTGGTGCTGGGCGACGGCGCCACGCTGGAATTGTCCGCTGTTGCCGATCACTGCCGCGCGCGCCTCGCCGGCTTCAAGGTGCCAAAGCAGCTCATCATCCGCGACAGCCTGCCGCGCAACCCTTCCGGAAAAGTCCTCAAGCGCGTGCTGCGCACCGAACTGGAATCCCACGCATGACGCAATCATCGCAAGCCGCATCCGGCAAAGTGACAAAACTCAACCGTGTCGAGCGCAACGCCTGGACCAAGCGAAAGATATTTGACGCCGCCACCAAGGTGGTCGGCAAACACGGTTACGCCGAGGCTTCCGTCGCCCGCATCACCGAGGAAGCCGGCGTCGCCCAGGGAACGTTCTACAATCACTTCGAGAACCGCCAGGAACTGCTCGATCAATTGCTGCCGAAGATCGGCATCGACATGGTTCATTTCATCCGCGAGCGCACCGGCACGGCGGAGGCGGCCAGGCAGGAGATCGAGCGCTTCAGCGCGTTCTTCGATTTCATCCGAGAGGTGCCGGAATTTTTGCGTATCCTCAACGAGGCCGAATATTTCGCACCGATCGGCTACCAGAAGCATCTCGACAATATGTCCACGGCATACGTTCGGATTCTGAAGCGCGCGCGCCTGGCCGGCGCGATCCTCGATTATAGCGACGAGGAATTCGAGGCCATCGTCCACATGCTGATGGGCGCGCGCGGCTATCTCAGCCGACGCTACTCCTATTCAGGCGGCGCGGTCACGGCCGTACCCGATCACGTCATCTCCGCCTATCAGAAGCTGGTGACGCGCGGCCTGTTCACACCGGAAAAAGGCAATAACCATGACCGCTGAGGGTATCGTCCTCATCACCGGCGGCAGCCGCGGCATCGGCGCCGCTACCGCCATGCTCTTGGCCGAACAGGGCCGGCGCGTGGTGATATCAGACATCGCGCCGGAACCGCTGGCTGGAACGCAAGTCGTCCTGTGGCCGGCACCACTCGACGTCGCAAGCGAAAGCGCCGTCGTCAGCGGCATCGCCGATATCGAGGCCGCGCATGGTCCGATAGTAGGCCTCGTCAACGCTGCCGGCGTCTTCGGCAAGATGCACCGGGTCGAGCGCGTGCGGATGGATCAATGGGACCGCGAGGTCAATATCGACCTGCGCGGCACGTTTCTGGTCGCCCGCAGCGTCGGCGTGAAGATGGCCGAGCGGCGACATGGCGCGATCGTCAATGTCGCCTCCGTTGCCGGCATGACGTCAGGTCCGATCCATGCTTATACCGCCGCGAAAGCGGGCGTCATTCAGATCACGCAGACGCTGGCCGCCGAATGGGGCCGCAGTGGCGTGCGCGTCAATGCGGTCTCACCCGGGTTCACGCGCACCGTCGCGCTGGAAGCCGGTATCGCCTCGGGTGCGCTGAACAGGAAATCGCTCGAAAGCCCGACGGCGATGAACCGGCTGGTCGAGCCGATCGAGGTCGCACAGGCCATCGCGTGGCTGCTTTCGCCGCTGAGCAGCGGCGTCACCGGAATCAACTTGCCCGTCGACGCTGGATATATTGCAGGCACCACCTGGGCCGCCTATGGCGGCCTGCCCGAAGTACCAGGCGCGTAATCGAGGACACCAGCATGAATATCGAGCTGCCGCGCAAGAAACTCGATCTGTCATCGGCGATTGCCGAGGGCGATATCCGGGTGTTGCTGATGGTACTGGTCCACATGACCGGCGACGAGCGTTGGCTGGAGCCGCCCTACAAGCCGAAGCGCGACGTCCGCCTGATTCCGGATCCGCAAGCTGGTCTTCCTCCAGAAATCCAGGCTGAAATCCGTGCCGCGGTGCTGGAGCTTTTCGCGAAGGGCGAGCCCAAGCCGGTCATATCGGACCCCGGTGACGAATTGATGCTGAAGATGATGCGCGCGACGCTCGGTGAAAACGTCACGCCGGAATATGCGCCGCTGATGCGCGAGGAAATGGGCTTCATCCCCCGGGAGGCGCGCTGGACCAAACCGCCATCGAGCGAGAAGCTGGCGCAGCAGCACGTGCTGATCGTTGGCGCCGGCGTCTGCGCTATCGCGCTGGGCGTTGCGCTTGGCCGGCTCGGCATTCCCTATACCATCGTCGAGAAAAACGACGAACTCGGCGGCACCTGGTATGTCAACCGCTATCCTGGCTGCGGCGTCGATACGCCGAACCATTCGTATTCGTTCTCGTTCGGCCGGCGCAATCCGTGGACCCGCTATTTCGCCCAGCGCCAGGAATTGCTCGACTACCTCAAAAAGGTCGCGCTCGAACACGACATTCGAAAGCATCTCCGGCTCAATACGGAACTGACGTCGTCGTGCTGGGACGAGAACAAGCGGCGCTGGATCTCCACATTGAAGACCGCCAATGGCGAGGAGATCTTTGAATCGACCACGCTGGTCAGCGCGATCGGCCAGCTCAACGACCCGCACCCTGCGCATTTCAAGGGCGAGGAAGATTTCAAAGGCCTGACGCTGCACTCCGCTTTGTGGTCCGACGACGTCAAGATCGACGGCAAGCATGTCGCCGTCATCGGCACCGGCGCGACCGCCATGCAACTGGTGCCATCGATCGCGGACCGGGTCGCCTCGGTCACCGTCTATCAGCGGACCGCGCAATGGGTGCGTCCGGTCGCAGGTTATTCCGATCCCATCACCGAGGGCGCGCAATGGCTTCTCGCGCACCTGCCGTTTTATGTGCAGTGGTATCGCTTCAACATGTTCTGGCGCTACGGCGACGGCCTATTGCCGTTCCTGCGCAAGGATCCCGACTGGCCGCATCCCGAGCGCGCCGTGAACAAGGGCAATGACCGGCATCGTGAGGAACTGACGGATTTCATCCTGTCCGAATTGAGGGATCGTCCCGACCTGATCGAGAAATGCGTGCCGACCTATCCGCCCTATGGCAAGCGCATCCTGCTCGATAACAACTGGTTCAAGACGCTGACGAAGCCGAATGTCGAACTGGTCACCGACAAGATCGGCCATTTCGCGCGCGACGGCATCGTCGCCTCCGACGGCAAGTTGCGGCCTGCCGATACCATCGTCATCTCAACCGGCTTCAAAGTCACGGAAATGGCCGCTCGCCTCAACATCACCGGACGCGGCGGCAAGAATCTCAGGACGGCCTGGGCCAACGATAACCCGACAGCCTATCTCGGCCTCACCGTACCGGACTTTCCGAATCTCTTCGTGATGCTCGGTCCGAATTCAGGTCCCGCGCACGGCGGCAGCGTGATCTTCCAGTCGGAATGCCAGAGCAGGTACATCTCGGCTTGCCTCGTCGAAATGATCGAGCAAGACATCGCCGCGATCGATGCTCGCCCCGAGGTGCACGATCAATACATCAGACAAGTTGATGCCGAACATGAGCAGTTGATCTGGACTCACCCAGGCATGACTACGTATTACCGCAACAACCAAGGCCGGGTATTTTCGGCGATGCCATGGCGGTTCGTGGATTACTGGGCGATGACTCACGACCCCGACCTACGGGACTACCATCAGACAAAGCTCTGACAATGTTCCCGGGAACCGGTCGCACAACTTGCTGTTGGGGACGGCTTGACACCGGCCGGCATCTGCCGCAGCATTTCACTGCTGCACCTGTTGAAGTCACGGAGCGGGTGGCTCCCCGCTTCGCAGGCATTGGCGCCCCGGTGAGATGATCGAGGCGTCACGCAGCGGAAGCGGACGAAAGTCCGTCGGCTAACTCTTGAGGAGGAGCATGACGCCACCGGATCAGTCTGGTGACCTTGCTCATCGCAAGGTCCAGGTGCGGTCGAGGTCATAAGCAGCTGCCAGCCTCGTTGCGCCTTCAACAATTCGAACCTATCCGCGGGACTGGAGCGCCAAGGCCAAGCGCTGCCGGATCCTGAGATCATACTGGTGTCTACCAGAAATCCTTCGCCTAAAACGAAGATGTCGGGCCCCGCGATGCTCTCATGCACCGGGGCCCATTCGTTTTTGGAATATCAAAAGCTTTGGAATATCAAACCGCGCCGCATGGTTCCATGCTCTGTTCGGATCGAGATACTGATCTGGTCGAACAAGGACATGCCATGGATAGAGCGCGCGTACGAATTTATACCGATTACAAAAGCCCTTATGCGTTCGTCGCCAACAAACGGTTGTTCGAACTCGAGGACATCCATGGCGTCGAACTCGAATGGCTGCCATACACACTGCGCATCCCCGAATTCATGGGCACGGTGGAGGAGCGCACGCCGCATTTCTGGCGCAAGGTGCGCTACGCCTATATGGACGCGCGCCGCTATGCCAATGCGCAGGGCCTCACCATGAAGGGGCCGCGGCGCATCTATGACGCCTTCTATTCCAGCGCCGGCATGCTGTTCGCACAGCGCCATGGCCTGTTCCGGCCCTATCACGACACGGTATTCCGTCGCTTCTGGAGTCATGATCTTGAAATCGACGAACTGTCGGACATTTCGGGCGTGATCACCTCGATCGGTGGATCGGCCGAGGCGTTCGAGGCTTACGTCCACGGTCCTGCGCGGGTCGAGCACGACCGCATCATCGATGAAGCGGAAGCGCTCGGTGTGTTCGGCGTGCCGACTATGGTCTTCAACGGCGAATTATTCTGGGGCGGCGATCGAATCGACATGTTGATCGAGCGCATCAGGAATCCGGAATCGATCGCAACCGCGCTGGGCAGCCGCCACCGCAAATGAGGCCGCCTCATGCTTTTAGCTAGCCGCTGGCCAAATGCTGCCAACACCCGGTGCGCTCCAGCACCGGCCGCAACGCCGCCCTGCTCTCCGTATCCAGCGCTGCAAACTTGTCGCGAAGCTGCTGCAGGCACTTCACCTGATATTTGAATGGCGCCAGCGCATAAGGCAGGCCCCAAACATTGATCTCCAGCCGCTCGAGGCCTTTGGCAAAGGCTTCCGCATTGGCGACAAGGAACGGCAGATAGAGTTCGCCGGCAATTCTCAATAGCGCCTCGGCCATGCCACCAAGCGCTTGTTCGCGTGGATACCACTCGCCTTCCACCCCCGATACATCGTCCAGCCGCCGCACCCAGTGATCGGTGAACGGCGCTTTCGCGCGCATGATCAGCATCGGCGTCGGGTCGGTCGCCATCTCGCTGAGTTGGCCGAACCAGGCGAAATCGGCGAGCGACGGCCGGCTGCCGAACAGATAATTAGTCATGCCGACATACGGCTCGAACGCCGCCAGTATCCGCAAGTAACTCTCTTCCAGCAGCGGCTTGTTTTCCGCTGTCGCGCCGAGAATGACCATGCGCGAAATCTGCCGCTGGCGGAATTGCTCGATCTCTTCCGGACTGCCGGTCTGGGCCTCCGACACCGACCACTCCTCGCCGGCCCAGCGCGAGACATAGGCCTGATCTTCCGGATCCCACCAGCGATAGAGAAATAGCGGCTTCACCGCCCATTCGTCGGCGAGGTCTTCCAGGAGATCGCAGATAAACGCGACGGCCTTGTCATCGGGAATGACGGAGCGTTCCTTGTGACGGCTCTCCAGGTCGTAAGCCAGCGTCGTGGTCTCGCCGCGGTAGGTCCCGTCAGGATACTGCAGCACCGGAATCAGATTGGGCCGCAAATGCTCGGTCGCCTTGCGCAGCGCCTTGGTCATGATGACCCAATCGAACGGAATCCTCCGGTAGCGCAACAGCGCGCGCAACTTGATGGCGTAGGGCGACGCGGTTGAGCCGATCAGCCGGTAGCGTCCTTCGGTCATGGCATTCACCTCGTCCCGTGCCATAGCGCATTCGAATTTCACCCGCCAGACCTGCAATAACGCCTGCGGTACTCGCCTTGCGGCACCGCGAAATTTGCCGCTATCCTGCCGGCTAATGATCCGGCCCCGCCCCGGCCCAATAATTCAACCGTAGAGAAACGCCATGAACCCTCCCGTCAGTTCGCCCGCCGTCAAGGTCGTAAAATCGGTCCGCGAACAGGTGAGCGCGGAGGAATGGCAGGCGCGGGTCGATCTCGCGGCCTGCTACCGTCTCACTGCGATGTACGGGATGACCGAGATGGTCGCCAACCACATCTCCTGCCGCGTGCCGGGAACAACCGGCCAGTTCCTGATCAATCCTTACGGGATGCTCTACGAGGAGATCGACGCTTCCAGCCTGATCAAGGTCGATGTCGAGGGCAACACGCTGTTCAACGCCTCCGACTATGACGTCAACGTCGCCGGCTTTGTCATTCACAGCGCCATCCACATGGCCAAGCATGACATGGATTGCGTGGCGCATACGCACACGCCGGCCGGCATGGCCGTCTCGGCGATGGCGTGCGGGCTGCTGCCGCTGGCACAGACCTCGATGCGGTTTCTCCACATCGCCTATCACGATTTCGAAGGCATCGCCGACAATGTCGACGAGCGCGAGCGGCTGGTGAGAGACCTCGGTGACAACGAAGCCATGATCCTGCGCAATCACGGCCTGCTCGTCGTCGGCCGTACCGTGCCGGCAGCCTTCAATGTGCTGTTCCGTCTCGAACGCGCCTGCCAGGTGCAGGTCATGGCATTGTCCTGCAACACCAAGTTGATCTATCCGCCGAAAGCTATCCTCGAAGACACCTATGAGCGGATGCAGCCGAAACCCGGCCGGGGCGCCCGTAACGGCGACCTCGCCTGGCCGGCGCTGCTGCGCAAGCTCGACCGGACTGATCCGTCTTATCGAGACTGAAAGTTCATCCGTTCGTCAGGCGTACCGCCTCCGCACGATCTTTGGGCGGAGCCTGCCTCTAATTTGATCGTACATACCGTCGCCAAATCGCCGATGCTGATGTCAGGCGTTGCGACGGCGGGTGCGTCCGATGAAGACATTCATTCGCGTGGTTGAATTATGGGTGCCCGACCGAACCCGCACGCGCCTGGAGTTCGGCGGCTGTCTTGGCAGCGAAGAGTATTCGGAGTTCAAGGCCGTCAGTGAAAACGCGCTGTTCGCCTATGACGAAGGCTTGCCGGGCAAGGCGTGGGCCAGCGGTCATCCCGTTATTCTCACGGAGTTCGCAAACTCCTACTTCAAGCGCACGGACGAGGCGATCGAAGCCGGATTGACCTGCGGCGTGGCGCTGCCGGTTTTTGCTGGCGAATTCCTGATGGCCGTGATGGTGCTGTTCTGCGGCGACGACGAAAAGCACGTCGGCGCCATCGAACTCTGGCACAATGATCCGGATAAATCCCACGAGATGGGTCTGGTCGACGGCTATTACGGCACCGCCGACATGTTTGAATTCAATTCCCGGCACACCAAGTTCCCGCGCGGATTTGGCCTGCCCGGCCGTGCTTGGAAGGCCGGCATGCCGCTCATCGTCAAGGATTTGCACAACGCCAGGAGCTTCCTGCGCTGGGAGGAAGCGAGCGAAATCGGAATCAACTGCGGCGTCGGCATTCCCTACACCACGCCCTCGGATCAGACCTGGGTCATGACCTTCCTGTCCGCGCAGGCAACGCCGATCGCCAGACGCTTTGAGATTTGGGTCCCGAACCCGTCGCGAACGGAACTGGTGTTTCAGTCCGGCGATTGCAGCAAGAATGCCGATCTGACCTCGCTTTATGCGTCAAAGACGATACGCAAAGGCGAAGGCAGCATCGGCGGCGCCTGGGCCACGGGCATGCCCGCCATCAACGAGCATCTGAAGGTCGATGAATCGATCGCGGCGCAGCAGGCGCGCGCGGCTGGCATGAACCAGATCGTTGTGCTGCCAGTGATCGAAAACGCCCTGCTCAAGGCAGTTACTGCCTGGTACCTCTAAACGGCCGGCGCGGCATATCGGCCCGCCTTGCGGCCGTGATGACTATGCAGTTGCGAGGACAGAAGGCGTCGCCACTTGTTGAACTCGGGACTTGCCGCAAGCGCGGCCACCAAGTCGCCATCCATGACGCCTTGTGCTCCGCGACCGCACTATTGTCGCTATCGGACGCGAGCGTGGTCACGCTAAGGTTGGCTTCACCGCATCGACGAAGCTGGTGTCGATGAACGCTGAGAAATCCGGCAGCCGCTTGATCTGCTTCAGCGCCAGCATGTGGTCGGCATAGATTTTCGACTGCTCGATCTGCTTTGCTTCGAGCCGCCATGTCAGTTCGACATTGGGGGACGGAAGCTTCGATCGCCTCCTTTTTCCGGCCGAGCTTGTTGGACGCCATCGCGACCATTGCGTCCTTCGAGGCAAAATCCGTCGCCGTCTGATGAATGCCGAGCATCACCCGGACGAGGCCGGGCTTTTCGGCGATCACGTCGCGATGGATACCGAACACCATGTTCAACGACCCCATCGCTGTTGAGTACGGATCCTTGATCGCAGCAATCCCTGCGTCCTTCTTCGCAATGATCGCCGGTCCCCGCTTGCCGGGGTGCGTTGAAAATGGGCGTGACTAAGCCGAACTGATCACGAAACAGGCGGTTTACGCACCGTCCTGAAGAAATCCCGCACCTCCCGCACGAACAGGTCCGGCTGCTCGAACGCAGCGAAATGACCGCCCTTCGGCATTTCGCTCCAGTGCTGGATGTTCGTGTAGCTCTCTTCCATCCACTTTCGCACCGGCGTAACGATCTCCTTGGGGAAGACGGCGACGCCCGTCGGTATCGTCACCCTGAACGGCGTGCGACGCTTGGGCCCGAAACTCTCCCAGTACAGGCGAGCCGACGAGGCGGCGGTCGCCGTCACCCAATAGAGCATGACGTTGTCGAGAAGTTCATCGCGGCCGAGGATGTTCTCCGGGTGACCGTCGCAATCGGTCCAGGCCCAGAACTTTTCCAGAATCCACGCGGCCTGCCCGCTCGGCGAATCCGTCAAGCCGTAACCGAGTGTCTGTGGCCGGGTCGATTGCTGCTTGGAGTATCAGGAATCCCAATCGGTGTAATACTGAACGGCGTTCAGGGCGCGGGCTTCCTCTGAAGTCGGCTGCCCTTCCACGTTGGGCCGCGTCGACATTGCCAGCGTGATGTGAATGCCAGCGCAATGTTCGGCGTCCCGCGCGCCGATCGCGGTCGTGATCGCCGACCCCCAGTCTCCGCCCTGCGCACCATAGCGCGAATATCCGAGGCGATCCATCAACACCGCCCAGCTTGACGCGATGCGACCGACGCCCCAGCCGGTTGTCTTCGGCTTCTCAGAAAAGCCGAAACCGGGCAATGACGGACAAACGACGTGAAACGCGTCGGCGGCGTTGCCGCCGTGCGCGGTCGGATCGGTCAAAGGCTCGATCACCTTGTGAAACTCGACCACCGAACCCGGCCAACCATGCGTGATGACCAGCGGCATCGCCTCCGGGTGCGGCGAACGGACGTGCAGGAAATGAATGTCGAGCCCGTCGATCTCGGTGGTGAACTGCGCAAAGCGATTGAGCCGCGCCTCGCGCCCGCGCCAATCGTACTCTTGCGCCCAATAGCGGCAGATGTCCTTGATCCATTTGAGTGGTGCGCCCTGGCTCCAGTCCTCGACCAGTTCGGCTTCCGGCCAGCGCGTGTTGCGCAGCCGCGATCTGAGATCGTCGAGCATGTCGTCGCCGATCGAAATGCGATAGGGTTTGATTTCAGCGCTCATGAGAGACCCTTTCGTACCTCAGCCGAAGCTGCCGGGACCGACTTCACGAGCAGAAATCATCGCCGCACACGAAGCTGATATCAAGGGCCTGAGAGGTCGGCGATAGGTTCAATCGCAGACCTGCAAGCACGTTTGTCATAACTTCTGGCCTGGGAGATCTCCGCCGGCCGGCGGCAAGGTCGAGAATGGCCATCAGCTCGCCACGTAGGATGGCGTGGCTCTCGCCTCGCTTATCACCGGGGGCATTGAGCAGCCATGGATTCGACCTTCTGAAGAGCTAAGTGCCATAGCGAACACCGAACTACCTTTGAAGTGCCTTATTCTGCATAGGCAGCCGCTAGCGTAGCAGCTAGTATTTGAACATCTGGGAAGGAAATTCGCGGCCTCGTCGGCATCTCGGGACCGCTTGAGCAGTCCATCACGCCCAGCGAACGCGGTGGATCAGCATCCACCCCTCGTGCCGCTGAAATAGCAGCTATGAAACCCACCTCGAGCCCTCATAGCCTACCAACATCTGGATCGTCGGAACTGAAAGGTGCGCGTATTCTGCTAGTGGAGGATTCCTGGCACGTCGGCAACGCCATCAAACGTCTGCTTCGTGCACTGGGCGCGGACGTGGCCGGTCCGGCTGCCACCATAGCTGACTCCGAGCGCCTAATTGCCGAGCGCAAGCCCGACGTGGCCATCGTCGACATCAATTTGCGGGATGGCGAGCGGGCTAACCCGTTGCTTGATCGGCTCCAGGAAGAAGGCATTCCGGTCATCGTCATGACGGGCTACACGGAAGTTTCTCTTCAACCTGGAAAGGTCGAAGCCATTCTGCAAAAGCCCGTCAGCGTCGAGCAGTTTTTGGCGATCTTGCGCCCGATCGTTGCTCGGCTGCCGGATCGATGAGAGATCCTCTCACGCGAGGCTACCCAGCTGCTTGAGGGGGATTTCGATTGTACAGGACACGCCTTCGGATGAAAATGCGAGGTCGACCGTACCTCCAAGCTCGTGAGGGATGAGTTCGCAAATCAGGCTAATTCCGTATCCGCTCTTACATGGAGCTGATACGGGCGGGCCACACGTCTCGCGCCACAAGACTTTCAGACCAAACGTTGCATCGTCCCTGCTCTGGCATTCCCAGCTTACCGACACCCGACCTTGGGGGATTGACAGCGCGCCGTATTTGGAGGCGTTGGTCACAAGCTCGTGCAGCACCATTCCGAGCGCCTCAGTTGCCGCGGCGTTGAGCGCGATGTCCGGGCCGCTGGTCGTCGTATTTGCGTCTGTTGCGTAGGGAGCTAGCTGGTGCCGAACAAGATCCGTAAGACGAACGCCCAGCCAATTACCTTGGCTTAATAATTCGTGCGCAACTGCCATGCTTTGGATGCGTCTATCGAGTGCTTGGATAAATTCGTCGATTGTGCCGCTACCCTCGCGGGTATACATGGCGACCACGCCAACGCGGGCAAGCACGTTCTTGACGCGGTGGTCAAGCTCTGCGACCAGCATGCGTTGGTGCTCTTCGGCTCGCTTGCTTTTCGTGATGTCACGGGTCAGGCCCTCGATACGTAGGCATTTCCCATCAACATCAAACTCCGCTGTTGCTGTTTCCTCAAGCCACATTTCCTGGGTGTCGGGGCGGATCACGCGGAATGTGACAGCATAGGACGGATTTTCAGGTCGGACACTCCTCACTTGCGCTTTGAAGTGCGCACGGTCATTCGGATGAATCAGTGCAAGAAAGCGAGCTGCCGAAAGGGGCGCTTGCGGATCGTATCCAAGAATATTCGCCGCGTTCTCGCTGCGATGTGATGCACCGGTCTGGGCATCCCACTCAAAAGCAATCACCGTCCCGGCCGCAAGGGCCTTTTCCAAACGCGTAGCCCCCTCCCTCAGTGCAGCCTCCTGGTGACGCCGCTCTGCGAACAGCGCGGCAAGAACGAGCGTGCACAGCGACGTTGTCAAGATGCCCGCTTGGGCGCCCACGATGCGGTCTTCGATTGGAAGGTCGGGGTCACCGAAATATCCAATGCCAAAAGTGGTCGTCCACACGATCGTCAGCGCAACGACGAACGCGGCCGCCGCGGCGAACACCGGCCGGCAGCGGGCCGCCAGCCAAAGTAACAGGGGAAATAGCAGGGCAATCGGCACTACAGTCGCAAATGATGAGCGCGGTAGAAAGATAACAAGTGTGATCGTCACTGTTATCGCGATAAGTGCTGCAGCGCCTTCGAGGGCCTCGTTCAGCGACGGAGGGTCGCGCGCGGCCGCGGCAGCTCCGGCTAGCAGCGGCGCAACCGTTAGAATGCCGAGCGCGTCGGATGCGAACCAGTGCTGCCAGATGGTCCAAATCGGCGCAGTCGAGAAGTGGAACAACTTGAACCCCAGAACTCCGCCGATTCCCGAGATGGCGCTCCCCAACACGGCTGCCGCGAGCAATCCTAAGACTTTTCGCACGCGGTCGAGGGCGAAACCCGAACCAAACTGGCGCTCGATAAGGCCCGCCGTGAGCATCGCTTCTCCAGCATTGCACAACGCGAAAGTGACGGCGCCCGCAACGCTCCTGTCTCCCAAAAGATTGGCCGCGATGGTTGCCGCGGCCGCTCCGATGGCCACCGGCCATTTCGCCCGAGGACCAAGGGCGATCAGGACGCCCGCCGCAACACCGGACGCTGGCCAGAACACTGCCACGCCATCAGGTTTTGTCAGCAAGGAAAGGCTAAACCGTGCCGCCAGGAAATATACGATGCCAACCCCAATCGCGACCGCCACCGCGCTGGGCAATTGCCCCGTCGGATCAGCGACGGTGAACCGCCGTACCTTCTGTTCCGGTACTCTATGAAGGACGGGGTTTCGCGTCATTCGCTTCCCTTCAATCGCCACACGGCAGATATTGACGCCGTCGCGAAGGCATCGGTGTAGTAGAAGATGAAGTCGCCAAACGTAGATGTCGGAATCCCGGCAGGATTGTTCTGTCTGACCATGCCGCGGTGGATCGGTCGCATAGCGCGTGATGATGATACGCTGGGAAACTCCAGCCGCGCGTTGGCCAATCAGACCCCAAACTCCGGAGTCGAGCCACGGGCGATCAAAGCATATAAACGAGGTGATTTGCTAGAGGCTTCGGCGCGGGTCCGATGTTTACCTTTGGCCCAAAAGTGCCCCCTCTCGCCCTCTGCTCGATGTCCGCTCTATCCCGGGTGAACAGCCATGGTTCGTATGGAGGATGACGTCAGACGCGGCCGAGCAGGATGGCGGCGCCGGCAAGGGCGAACAGCGTCAGCGTGTGGCCGAGCCTCAGGTCAGCCCGTGCTTGACGATATCGGCCACATGGCTGCGGTGCGCGGCGATGCTGGATACATTGAGCTGTTGCAGAGTGCCGTGTGCCGGATTCTGTGAAACGCTCGAACTCAATATTTCGCCGGCGATACTGACGGAAAACATGCAGCTCCCGCCGGAAGCGATCTCGATATAGCCTATCGAGTTAAAGCCCCAGCCTGCTGGCGGTGACCCCGACACCACGCACTGGGGAGCGTTCTGCGCAAGTGCGGGCGCCGCTGCAACCAACATTCCCAGTGCGGCCACAATCGGTACCGAACACGCTCGTATCATGTGTGTCATTTGGGCGCTCCATTTGATGCCTAGGTTGTCTGCTCCTTCGCGTTGTCGTTCGGATGCGGCCGACGACGCCTTGGGCTCAGCGCAGCGGGGGATCGGGTACGTGCGAGGCTTGATCGAAGCGACGACCTGACATTACTTTCGAGTTCAACAAGGCCCACACCCCGCGCCCACACGGTCAGATCTTATCGGCAGCTGCCCAACCAGCCTAACTAGAACGTCGTACGATGGGCATTGCTCTTTGGGGCAATACCCCGCTTATCAAGGTGTGGCGAAATCTGCCCCTTGAACTTGCGACCAGTCGGCACGCCATGCGAAGCGCTAAAGTCCCTGATGTTCATTCGGCCAGAAGTCGGCATCGATGACGCTCTGGCCGACCGGACCTTCGGACGTTAGAGCGCAATTATCCGCTCCCTGCCGAAATCGCATGGCATCGCATAGGGTTCCGCTTTAATTTTTCTGAAGTCGGTCAAGGTCTCAGTCTTTTGGCGTGCTGAGATTCCGCGTGGATTGGCTCAAACTACGGAACGTCGATCGTCGATCTCAAGCTCCTCCCTGCAGGAGCCTGTAAGAAAGGTTACGACCCATGTCGAACTACGATCGAGATGCATCTGCGCCCGCCTTCTCCGCAAACCGCGTCACGGCGATAGACGTCGGCCTTCGCGCATTCATGCTGCGCGTATATAATTACATGGCCGCCGGCGTTGGCTTGACCGGCGTTGCCGCGTTTTTGACCTACCAGTTCACCGGCGATGAATTGCTTCAAAGTCAGCTGATGTGGGTGCTCATGCTGGCGCCACTGGGACTAGTGTTCTTTATCAGCGCCCGAATCAACACGTTGTCGGTGGAAGCTGCGCGAGGATTGTTTTTCCTCTATGCGGCCCTTGTCGGGGTTTCATTGTCGACCATCGTCCACATCTACACGGAGTCCTCGATCACGCGGGTGTTCTTTATCTCGGCGGCGGCCTTCGGCGCGCTCAGCATCTTTGGTTACACTACCCAGCGCGACTTGTCGGGATTCGGAACTTTCCTGTTCATGGGCCTGATCGGCATCATTATCGCAAGCCTGGTCAATCTGTTTCTGAGATCGAGCGGGCTCGATTGGATGATTTCCATTATCGGCGTCGGCGTCTTTGCGGGCCTGACTGCCTACGACACCCAGCGGATCAAGGGGATGTACGACCGCGGCGATGACACGATTTCGGCAGGCCGCAAGGCCGTGATGGGCGCGCTGTCGCTCTACCTCAACTTCATCAACCTGTTCATGATGATGCTGCGCCTGATGGGCGGCCGACGCTAGAGTACGAGTGATTCTTGCACGCGAGCCGCTCGCAGAGCGTTGCAGCGGCTGAAATCGCCAACATGCGGCATTTGCGAGTTTCGAGTTTTCTCGCGCACGTGGGAACAGTATCCTGCTTTTTGGGCAGGGGCTTCGCAACGAGCACGTTCATTCAGACTGTACGAAAGAGCGGCGGCCACTTGCTTCCGCTCTTCCGATGTCCACCGTATTGCAGCCATTATGGCGTCGGTACGCAGCGGTTGTAGGGGGCATAATAATAGTAGCCGTATGGACAACCTACCGGGGCGGGAGCGCCGTAATAAGCACCCGCGGCAGCAGCCCCGACCGCGGCAGCACCGACCGCAGCAGCACCGACGCCGACCGCCACTCCCGGGCGTACACCACGGTAGATGCCGCCACGGTAGATGCCACCACGGTAAACGCCGCCACGGTAAACCCCACCGCGAGAGACACCAGCGCGATATGCGGAGGCGTCAGTTGAAATGGTACCGACAAATCCGATGCCGATAATGACGGATGCAGCGAGCGAAATGATGGTTCGACGTGACATGTTGGGTCTCCTCTCGGGCCTGACCAACGACACTCTGGGCTGCTAAACCTCGTCCCGCGGATATGGCGTTTAATGCGTTGCGAACGGACCAGACTCTCGCTCCTCATCGACTTTCCGTAAATGCCGATCCGCTCAAGTGCCGAACAGTGGAGCAAGGACTGCCAAGTGACTATGCAGTTTCGGCACCCGGCTTTTCGGAATTGCTTGAGCGGCCGAGCCGGCGAGGCATACGCCATACCGTCCATGAAAGGAGACAATTCGTTCGACTTTGCGGCTCGCTCCCTTAAGACAACTCACTCGAATGACTTCATCGCGAAATGAAATCTCGGAACGCAGCTGCTCCCTCTTCGATGTCGCAGCAGCTGCAACTATCGACCGGCGATTGTGCGTCGTGATCGAACAATTCTATCGAAAAAAGCAGGGGCGTGTCAGATTCGTCTTGCGAGATTTCAAGCATGCGAACCTCGTAACTTCCGAGTCGCGCGAGTGAAACTATTTTCGCGGCGCCTTCCGGAATGCACAAGAGCTTGATATAGGCCCGTGTAATCCGCAATTTGCTAAACTCGATCTCAGATGCGTTGCACACGATCATTCTCGGAGCGCTGAATATTGACGACTTCCATCATCGCTGCTTGTGGCACAACGACCTGCCTTCAAGAGGTGGCGTGCCGCGCGGGAGATGATATTAAGCTGGCCGACAGGGCCTGTGCCCCGATCTAGGAGCCAGGTTTCGGACCACCGTCATCCGAATACTCGACGAATTTTTTGTATTCCCAGCGTCCTCCACGGTTGCGCCGCCATACCATTCCCCAAACCAGCCGACCGGCAATCGATCGCCTCGGCATGATGACCCACCAGAGATGCCAAGCATCAGACCACCCCTGTCGCACATCTGAACGGGCGGCAGAATCAGTTTCGTTGCTGTTAGCCATCAGTGATCCGCGATATCCGAAAGACGCTGAACTGGGCGCCGCGGCAACGGGATGGCTGGCAGCGACAAAAATGCCGCTGCCAGCCATTGAGTTGCTTAGCCGTTTGCGAGCGGCAGAGCGACGTAACGGGATGCGTCGCCGGAGCGAAGGCGCATCAGCACGCTGCCCTTCTTGTCGGTGCGTGCGGTTTCAAGCGCTTCACCGACGTCACCGGGTTTCGTAACGTTCTTTCCGGCAACCTCCAGAATCACGTCGCCCTTCTTGAGCCCGCGATCGGCAGCTACGCTCTTCGGGTCTACCTTCGTGATAACGACGCCTTTCTTGCTTGCGCTGTCTGCCTTGCCCACTGGGGCAAGGGTGAGGCCCAGATGCGGAACGTCGGTACCACGGGTCGACCCTTTGCCATCGGCTTCACTGTCGGCCTTGGCTTGCTGAGCGTTTGGCAGTTGACCAAGGGTCAGACTGACGACTTTGCTCTTGCCCTTGTGCAGAACGTCCAGCTTGACGGTGCTGCCAGGTGCGAAGCCCCCAATGATGCGGGCAAGTTCACGGGCATCCTTGACCGACTGACCATTTGCCGCAGTGATGACGTCGCCTGCCTCGATGCCGGCCTTTGCTGCAGGCCCGTCTTTCTGGGGGTCGGCCACCAGCGCACCTTGCGCTTGTTTCAAACCCATGCCGTCGGCGATATCCTGGGTTACCGGCTGAATCTGAACACCGATCCAACCGCGGCTGACGCTTCCATTGTCCTTCAGCTGAGCGATCACGTTCTTTACAGTCGCTGCCGGGATCGAAAATGCGATGCCGACGCTACCGCCGGATGGCGAATAGATCGCGGTGTTTACGCCGACGACCTCGCCCCGCATATTGAAGGCTGGGCCACCCGAATTGCCCTTGTTAACGGGCGCGTCGATCTGAATGAAATCGTCGTAAGGACCACTTCCGATGTCACGGCCGCTGGCTGAAACGATACCGGCGGTTACGGTGCCACCCAAGCCAAACGGGTTGCCGACTGCAAGTACCCAATCACCAATTCTGGCCTTGTCAGCAGAAAGCTTCGCAAACGAAAAGTCTGAACCGCCTTCGACCTTGATCAAGGCAAGGTCTGTCCGGGGATCTGTCCCGACCACTTTCGCGGTGTAGGTCTTTCCGGCGTCAGTCGTTACTTCGACTTTGTCTGCTCCCTCGACGACGTGGTTGTTGGTAACCGCGAATCCATCGGATGAAATGAAGAATCCGGAACCTTGCCCCATCGTGCCACGCCGACCGTTACGCCCGGGATTTTGAAATTCGCCATTCGGGCCGCCGAACTGACGAAAGAAGCGCTCCATGGGCGAGCTCGGCTCGTCGGCGTCGTCCTTGTTGCTCGCGTCAGCGGCCTTGTCCTTCATTGTGACCTTGACCGAGATCACAGACGGCTTCACGCGCTCCACCACCTCGGCAAATCCAAAGGACTGGGCGGCGCTTGACGCAGCATTACCGACCTGGGCGTGAGCTGCGCCGCCGAAGATATCAAAGCGATCGGACGAAGAGCTGACCCCATACACCGCGAGCCCGGTTACCACCGATGCCATCAACACGACTTTTCGTGCCGAGAACAGGGAGCGCGTCTGCTCCCGATGAGAGGAGGAAGCAGAATTGCGTTGGTCCGTCATAAGAGAGCTCCAGGTTGAGGATTCAGCGCGCAGTTGCGCGCGCCAATGCCGCTGCCGATACGGGCTCTCGCATTACACGATGCTGGCTAGAGAATTAATGTTTCGAAATGAATCGAGAAACTGAAGGTCATCGTGGCTCAGAAATGAAACCACGGCCGCTATCAAGAATTGCCTTCTGGTGAAGCCGCAAATCATCAATGCGTCTTTGATTCTATTGGCTCAGAGTTGCAGATCGGCTCGCGCCTGAAGCCCCCGACACCCGCGGTAAAGGGCGCATTGTCAGCCAACACCAGTTGACGGAGCGCGACACGTTGTCGCGATAACACTCCTAACAGATCCGCCGCACGCCAAATGGTACTCGCTTCAAATTCATTTGGCTTCCCGTCAGCGTAAACTATCTCCCACGACCCGTGATCTCTCGCAATCTAGAAAGACGACATTTCGCTAAAATCAGACCCAGCGGTCCCCACGCGATCGTGCGAGGCGCTGCGGCGGCACCGGTCGGTTGCGGAACGCCGACCAAGCGTTTCCGAAGGACTTTCACCAAATATTTTCCGGTACTCAACGGAAAAGCGCCCAAGCTCAACGAAGCCAAATGAGGTCGCGATTTCGGTGACGGTCACAAAACGACCACGGGCCAACAGCAACGCCCGCCTTGCTCCCGATAACCTCAACATCCGCAGGCGTCGACAGGGCGGCAGGCCCCGAATCTTCTGAAAAGCTTTGCGCAGGGTTCGCTCGCTGACGGCCAGCGCTCGACAGAGTGTTGGAATATCGAGCGGAGTTTGAAGGTTGGCCAAGGCAAATCTCTCAGCCTGCTCGACCAGTTCGTGGTTTGGCTTGCCCGCCCGCTTGCCAAGCGTGAGGACCACGGATGGAGTGCCGTTACAATTGAACATTTGCAGCAACCCAATTGCGAACGCGCCATTAACGGCTCACAACGGAAACACTGCATCGACAAATGTCAGATTGATATTGCCCTTTAGGGCAACTGGTCGAGCTGCCGATCTCCACGATACCGCTTCGCTCGGTACGGTGTCGAGCTGCTTGCCGGCGACCACATAGAACAAAACCCTGAGCGTGGCGACGCTCGGTTTCGTCTCAGTGTATGCACCTTTGCTATCAGGCTTGAGAGCTAACTCCATTTCGCCGCTGTCGAGCATCTTGAATACGATCTTTGCCTGGTACTCGGCGGATTAACGATTGCACCGATTCTAGATCGAGACTTCCGGCGGGAGTCTCGATCGGCTGAACGCCCAATGTTGAGCACGAGTCTGTTCAATCGCGGGACGAGCAATGCCGTCTCGCTAGGGGCCCTCCCCCCAGCAAGATCTTGAGTGAGGCCCCGAGCACTTCTGATTCCGCGTGGCTGTGCAGGCCAACGCAGAAAGCGAGTGGGGCTTCGTTGACCAAAGGAACGCGGAATAACGGACCAGCGATCACGTTATTCCCGCGTGGCCACGCTTATGAGGAGCCCCCGATGCTATTCCGTTCCAAACGCCGTACGCCGGAACCCGACACCGGATCCTACCCACAGACAGAGTCCGAGCTGCGGGTTAACAAAGACAGCTCGATCAAATTTCTGTGCCAGCCGGACGACTCCGGCGTTATTGCCGAGCCTGCGCCGGCCAAGGCGGCGCTGCCGGACTGGTTTCGACGCATTCCGCCTGTCGACCAATCGGTGCTTTCGGCCACTAACAACGGCCTGACCATCAAGCGATGCATGCCTTTTCTCGATGCAATGACGCTTGGCTTTGTCCTGCCGATCGCTGCGACAGTGCGTCTGCAAATCAGCGAGCAAGGCCGCAAGGTTGATGCCGGCTGGGAGTTCGACCGGGTGATGGTGAGCAATCACGGCAGCTACCAGATCGCCGGACACCCGCTCGCAGACAGACCGCCCATGAAATTTCACAACTACTGGACGATCAAGACGCCGCCAGGCTGGAGCTGCCTGTTCGTCGCACCACTCAACCGGCATAACCTTCCCGTCGAGATCCTGGCCGGCGTTGTCGATACCGACACCTATGCGTCGCTGATCAACTTTCCCTTCATCGCGACCGGGTCCGATGGGGTCCACGTCATCGAGAAGGGTACGCCGCTGGTGCAGGTCATTCCATTCAAGCGTGGTGAGGCGGACCTCGAACTACGCAAGGAAGGTGCCTCGCGCGAGCGCCTCGTGCCCGTCGTTGCGGCGGAGACCGCCGTTGAGCAGCGCGAGCGCCAGCAGATTCTGCGGAACACCCAGGCCTCCGAGGGATGGTATCGAAAGTTTGCACGTGCGAGGCGATGAGGCGATGGCGACACTGACGAGGCGCCGGAACTTCGGCGGCATTCGGAATAAGCTCTCGTCGCGCTTCGTTTCATTCTGGGGTCGAGAATAAATCGGCCCCGTATCGCAACCAAGGAAAAGAGGATCTTGCCATGAAACGAGAAGCTATCTTCACCGCCAGTGCGATCGTCCTGGCGCTCGGGACGACCGGCGCGCAGGCTGCCGTCGGCGTACCGTTCGACACCGCGGTCAAAGCCGTGAAGGCCGAGCGGGGCCAGATCATTCTGGCCGGCAACAGTTCGTCGAACTCGAGCTCCAACAGCTCGTCGAACACCAGCTCCAACAGCTCGTCGAACTCCAGCTCCAACAGCTCTTCGAACTCCAACTCGAACAGCTCGTCGAACTCAAGCTCCAACAGCTCGCGCTAAGCGGGTCTTGGCCAGGTTCGGCCAGTCGACGCCAACAACGGAAAGGGCCCGGGCTTCCGGGCCCTTTCTGCGTGTCTTATTGCGTGCAGGCAGCCATCAACCGGCAACATGACGAGCCGCCCCTGGCCCCTCGGCGCGGCAACGTCCGACTATTCGCGGGACAACGCTTCGATCGGGTCAAGCTGCGCAGCCCTCGCAGCCGGCATGTAACTGAACAGCAGTCCGATCGCGCAAGATGCGGCCACCGCGACGACGACGGTTGCGGGATCCACGACGAGCGGGATCCGAAGCCAAAGGCGCGCAGCCCATGCAAGAGCCAGCCCGGCAAAGATGCCGGCCAGCCCGCCTCCGACTGCCAGCAGAACCCCTTCGGCAAGCACTTCCGCCTTGATCTGGCGCGGCAGCGCCCCGATTGCGAGGCGGATTCCGATTTCTGCGGTCCTGTCAGCGACCGAGACCAGCATGATGTTCATGATTCCTATGCCGCCCACCAGCAGGCTGATCGCTGCGATGGCGGTCAGCAACGCGGTCAGTGTCCGCGACGTGCCCGCCATCGCCTCAGCGACCTGGCGCATCTCGAGCACATGGAAGTTGTCGGCCTGCCCGGGGGCAATGCCGCGACGTTCGCGCATCAATTCCTCGATCCGCTCTTTCATGTGCGAGGTATCGACGTCATGCCGGACCAGGACATTGACTGACTGGATATCCATGGTGCCCTGAATCCTGCGCTGATAACCGGTGAGCGGCATGACCACGATGTTGTCGTCGTCCTGCGACAGCCCCGACTGCCCTCGCTTTCGAAGCACTCCGATCACTTCGCAAGGCAACGTCTTGACGCGAATGGTTTCGCCAACTGCGGCACTGCCGCCGAACATCCGTTCATGGATGGTCGCTCCGACAATGCAAACATTCTTGCCGGCCTGAATTTCGTGACCGGAGAAAAGCCGGCCCGCGGCGAGGCCCCATCGCTTGGCGATAAAAAAATCGTTGTCTGCACCTGTGATACTGGCGACCCAGTTTGCCTGTCGCAAAACGACGCGAACCGGTTGCGAAGCGATGGGCGCGACCGCCTGCAGTGCACTGCGAAACTGGCGGATCGCGTCAACGTCGGCGTATGTGAATGGCTTCGCCTCAATCTGCGCGCCCTTGCCACCGCGAGTATCCTGGCCGATGCGGAGCGACAGCAACTGCATGCCGAGTTGATCAATCTGTTCCTTCACCTTGGCATTGCTCCCGCGCCCGATCGTCACCATCCCGACCACGGCACTCACGCCGATAACAATGCCGAGCGCGGCCAGCGCCGAGCGCAGGACATTGCGCTGCAAGGCAGAAACAGCCAAGCGCAGGATCTCATAGGTCATGACTGCACTCTCCATCGAAGTGTCTTTGACGGATGCGGCCGTCGGCGAAGCGAATGGTGCGACGCGCATACGCGGCGATCGAGGGGTCATGTGTCACCATGACAATCGTGGTGCCCTCTTCGCGATTGAGGTGTTTCAGCAGTTGCTTGATTTCGGCACCTGTCGTGCTGTCGAGCGCGCCTGTCGGCTCGTCGGCGATCAGCAGGTCGGGCCGGACGACCAGGGCGCGCGCGATCGCGACGCGTTGCTGTTGGCCGCCGGAGAGTTGGTCCGGGGTGTGGTGCTGGCGCCCGGACAGGCCGACCGAGATCAGGGCCGCTGCGGCGGCCTCGCGGCGCACCCGGCGCGGAACGCCTTGGTACAGCAGCGGCAGCTCGACATTGTCCAGAGCGCTGGTGCGCTTGATGAGATTGAACCGCTGGAACACGAATCCGATGCTGCTTCGCCGCAAGAGCGCCCGACGCGTGGCGTCGAGCGCGCCGGTATCGATCCCCTTGAAATGATAACGTCCGCTGGATGGTGTATCGAGACAGCCGATGATGTTGAGAAACGTCGACTTGCCGGAGCCGCTGGGCCCGACAACCGCGACGAACTCGCCCGGTGCGATCGACAGATCAACACCTGCGAGGGCGGTCACCGAAGCAGGTCCGCGGCCGTGAATGCGCGCAACATTCTCCAACAGCATCAGGGGCTCGATAGTGCCATTTGCGGTGCGCTCTCTCGCCCTGCTTTCGGCAGCGCCGGAGCTCATGGCTGAACCGCCGCTGTGTCGATGACGATGCTATCGCCTGCTGCAATGTCGCCATCGAGGATTTCGCTGTGCGTGCCGTCGGTCTCGCCAATCCGCACGTGAACGGATGTGAGCACGCCGCGAACCAGCTTGTAGATTTGCCGACGGCCGGCCAGAGGGGAATCAGCGGCGCGCGCCGTTGCGGGCGCCGCTGCGATGGCCGGATGAGGTGAGGTCGCAGCATTCATCGCGTGAGCGATCGCTCCAGGCACGCTCTGCGGAGGCACCTGGGTCGGCGGCACGAATCGCAGCGCAGCGTTTGGCACCAGCAGCACGTTGCGGCGCTGTGCGACCGTGAGGTCCGTTGTGGTCGTCATGCCGGGCTTGAGCTGAAGCTCGTCATTGTCGAAGCCAAGAATCGCCTTGTAGGTAACGACGCCCTGCACGACCTCGGGACCAAGATAGATTTTTTCGACAACAGCCGGGATGGCGCGATCGCGCAAGGCTTGGCCCTTGAACACGGCAGGCTGTCCCGGCCGCACGGCGAGAGCATCGGCTTCATCGACATCGACCTTGACCTGCATGTGCTTGAGGTCGGCTGCAATACGAAACAGCACCGGCGACTGGAACGAGGCTGCGATCACCTGGCCACGTTCGACGTTGCGCCGAAGCACCACGCCGTCGACGGGTGCGACGATCCGCGTCTTGTCGAGATTCGACGCCGCGAGATCGACCTCCGCGGCAGCGATCCTGAGTTCTGCTTCAAATATCTCGACCTGGGCTGTCGCCTTCGTGAAAGCGCCGACCGCCACCTCCAGTTCGCGCTCGCTGATGGCTTGCCGCTCCGCGAGCCGCTGCTTCCGGTTCCGTTCGCTTTCGGCAAGCGCGAGATTAATGCGTCCTTCACGCAACCGCGCTTCGGCAAGACCGTGCGCGGCTCGGGCGCGCGTGAGCTGCCTTGCGGGCACGGCATCGTCGAGCGTCGCCAGGAGTTGCCCGGCCTTTACCCTGTCGTTGTAGTCGACAGCGATATCCCCGATCGTCCCGGACAGTTCGGTCGAAACTTCCACGATTCTGACCGGTTCCACGGTCCCGGTTGCAGAAACCTTGACCTCAAGATCCCCGCGGAAGGCGGCCTGTACGACGAACGGTGTGTCGATCGGCGGAGACCCATCGCCTTCGCTGAAGCCAATCACGATCGCGGCCGCAACAATGGCGATCCCCGCCAGCCCGGTTGCAATACTGCGCCTTCTGCTTCGAGGCTGCAGCTCGGCGAGACTCCATTCGGCGACCGCGCGTCGAGAGCCGGTCCAGGCCGAGCGAAGCTGGTTGAGCTTTGGAATTTGCCACATCAGCGCTGCTCCGTCGGGCGTTCGAAGTGAACCTCAACGCCTTCAACGAACGTCTTGGCAGCTTATTCCAGCATTTTGCTCCGCCAAGGTCGTTCACTTGCCACGCCGTCGCGTGCATCAAGACGGATGGGAAATGCGGCACCTCGCGGACCCGCGGATGCAGGAAGCAGGGATAACCGTGCTTCCTGCCCGAGGCAGACTCAGACGATGAGGAAGTCGTTAACGCTGAGAGTCTGAACACCCTGTAGCGTTGCGATCCACTGGGCGCTCTGGTCGCCGGCGCCATCGGCATCCCAGCTCAACCTGCCGTCATCGGTATCAAACAGGAATGTCCCGAGGCCGGAACTCGTCGCGACAGGTACTGAAGATACGACGAGCTGGCTTGCGTCGAGCGAATTGCCGCCGCTAATTCCGCCGCCGAACATGGCCGCTTCGATCTGCAGTTCGTCGGTACCGATCCCAAAATCGGTGATCGTGTCGCGGTTCGCAGCCATGTTCGATAACACGAACGAGTCCTGATCGGCTCCGCCGGTCAGGATATCACCGCCTAGCCCGCCGATCAGCACGTCGCTGCCGATGCCGCCGGTGAGGTTGTCGGCTCCGATACCGCCGTCAAGCCGATCGTTGCCGCTATCGCCGATAAGCTGGTCGTTTCCGGCATCGCCGATCAGCCAGTCGCTGTCTTCGCCGCCGAACAGACGGTCGTTGCCGGATCCGCCCGCGACCAGGTCGTCGCCCGAACCTCCGGAAACGATGTCGACGCCGTCACCGCCGTACAGCCGATCGGCGTCCTTGTCACCGTCGAGACGGTCGTCACCGAGACCGCCGTACATTTCGTCCTGGCCGTCCTCTCCATAAAGGATATCGTTCGCGTCGCCGCCTTCGACCAGATCGGCGTCCTCCCCGCCATAGAGCGTATCGGCTCCGCTGCCGCCAAAGACGAAGTCCTGCCCCTTGCCGCCAAGCAGGACGTCATTGCCATCGCCGCCAAACAGCTCGTCGTTGTCTTCGCCGCCGTCCAGTCTGTCGCCGCCGATGCCACCATAGAGGGTGTCCTCGCCCTTGCCTGCGGCCAGCGCATCGTTTCCATCCTCGCCTTCGAACAGATCGTTGCCTTCGCCGCCATCAAGGACGTCATTTCCGGCTCCACCGAACAGCTCGTCATTGTCCTTGTCGCCGTAAAGCCGATCGTCACCGCCGTCGCCATACAGAATGTCGGTGCCTTCTCCACCATTCAACGTATCGTTGCCGTCGAATCCTTCCAGAATGTCGTTGCCCTTGAAGCCGAAGATCGTATCGGCCAGACCCGTGCCGCGCAGCCGATCGTCAAAGTCAGTTCCATTGATCTGCATGGACCACTCCCGTTGTTCAGCCGCGATGCGGCCTTTTCGCGCGGCTCCAACAAGAAACGGTTAGATCCGCTCCTGCGCCACCCGAAGCTAAACGGAAGCCCGCAGTGCTTATTCCCGGATGAACCGAAAGGGCTTGCACGGCTCAGGCCATCCTGAGATGATCTCCAGGATGTTGCTGTTAGCGGATACATAAAAAAAGATGATAGCTTTCGGAATATGCGAGAGCGCGCCACGTTATTTCTTTACGACTACGGCCCTCGACGTCGAGACGTGAGGAATGAGTTATGCCGTCGACGTCGAGACATGAAGAATGAGCGGCTTCGGTGACGAACTTGTGGGCTTGCTACCTCGTCTGCGTCGATTCGCGCGCTCGCTGACCGGGCGAGCCGATGAGGCAGACGATCTTGTACAAGCTACGCTTGAGCGCGCGCTGCGCGCCCAAGCGCTGTGGGAGCCGGGCACACGGCTGGACGCATGGCTGTTCAGAATCATGAAGAATCTCTGGATCGATCAGATCCGGCGCCGGAAAATCGAGGGTGCGCAGACGGCGCTTGAGGATGCGGAGCACCTTTCCGGTTCCGATGGCAGAGCCGTGGCTGAAAGCCGTATTGTGCTTGCGGACGTCAAGGCGTTTCTCGCGTCGCTGCCGAGTGATCAGCAGGCCGTTGTTCAGTCCGTTTGTGTTGAGGAGTTGAGTTATCGAGAGACTGCCCAACGCCTCAAAACTCCGATCGGGACAGTGATGAGCCGTCTGGCACGCGCCAGGCTTGCTCTGTCAGCCGGACTCGATTTCGATCAATTCATCGAAGCCCGTCACAACGCGAATAAGTCCTGATGACCGCGATCACCGACGAAACCCTGATGGCCCTGGCCGACGGTGAACTTGAACCCGCGGAGGCGGCCCGCGTGCGCGAGGCGCTTGGCCGCGACAACGATCTTGCTGCGCGATTTGCATCATTCGCGGAATCGCGGGCGCTCTTGTCCGGAACGTCCAGCCGCGCCGACGATGACGTGCCCGAACATCTTGTCGGCATGGCCCGCAGGCTCGGGAATGCATTGTCGGGCTTTGGCCGAGGCGCCCAGCACGGCTCCGTTCCGCCGCCTGAAACATCCGCAACCAACGAAGCCGACGACCGTGCCGGAAAAAACGGTGTCATCAGGCCCGCCAGCGCATGGCGCGAACAAACCTCGGGCAGTTTGCGTCGGTCCGATCGCTTCAAGGCCATGGCTTTGGCCGCCTCAATCGCACTTTGTGCCGGAGGCGTGCTGGGCTTTGCACTCAGCGCGCTTCGACAGCCCGACAACACGTTCGCGAACAATGTGCCGCTCAACAGCATTGCTGTATCGCCTGCTGAAGCGGAGTTGCTGTTCCAACTCGCGAGCGGCGAGTCGCGGCAAGTCCCAAGCAACTCGGGAACGGCGACGGCCGACATCACCATGGTATCCACGCATCGGATGGAAGACGGCTCCATCTGTCGCGAATTCACGACGGCGATCGTCGGCACGCAGCAGACGCGGGTCGCCTGCCTGCGGGAACGCGCGTGGCGTGTCCATCTCGTCGTGGTTTCGCCATCGAGTGGAGGTTTCTCGCCAGCGAGTGGCCAGGAGACGGCGGATCATTTCATCGAAGCGCTCGGGAGCAAGGAAATCCTGACCGGCGACGCGGAGCGCAAGGTTCTCGTACAGCCTTAGCTGCACCCTTGATGATGCGGCTCCTGCAATAGAGACCGTCGCACAGCCGTTATGGATTGCGGCCGTTGGGCGCACCGTCGCCCAACGTCGTCAGATGGTAGACGCAAGCCGAAGTGTTCTGCGCACGGCGACCGAACGCCACCGGAACTCATCCGCTCCGTGAACGTTAAGCCCCTGCCAACCAGCTGACGTGAAGCGCTTCGTTTCGGATCGCTCCGCGCTTTTTTTACGCCGGGCGGGAATAGGCGGGCAGCATCCTCCGTTGTTGTACGGCGACGAAGGCGCAAGTCAACGTATCACCAAGGATAGCGAATGTGACAGAAAAAGTCGCCGTATGATCGCGAGCTGGCGCGCGCCACCTAGCGCAAGCGCGCACAAGGGAGCTGTTACGTGTCAACCACGCAGTGCAACAATTCTAGTGATCCCCCCATGAGAACCGTGACTGCCTGCCGTTCATTCGCGACCGTCGTCGGTCTATTTCTGGGCTTCGCCGTTGTCGGCCAGTCCCCAACACACCTTGCACTGTTCCCGCCCGCATTCGCTGACGATGGTGGCGGTGATGGTGGCGGCGGCGGTGGTGGCGGCGGTGGTGGCGGCGATGGTGGTGGCGGGGCCGGCGCTGGCGGAGGCCCCCCGATCGGCAGCCAATGGACCCCTGGCGGAAGAGGTAGACACTTCTCGCTGTTTCGCGGCTTTCGGTTGCCGTGGGATGCAAGACCGCGCCGCGCCGCGAGGGCGCGTGCGAATGCGCCTGAATATGTGCTGTCCGAAATCGAGGCTACTCAAGCCCAGACACTGCGCGACCGCGGGTTTCGCGTCATCGCCGAACGCTCGCTGAGCGGCGGCCGGGGTTTGTTGCTGCGGGTCGCAGCGCCGGGCCGGATTTCCAAACAACGCGCGCTCGCATCATTGCGTGAGATCGCACCGGGACGGCCTGTCGATGAGAACACCTTATATCGCCAGCGATTTTGGATGCAGGGCGGCCGGTCAACGCTGCGCAACGCGTTCCTCAATCCATTGGAGACCGTAGGCTGGCGTTCGCTGGAAAACTGCGGTGACCTGGGTGCCATCGGGCTGGTGGATACGGGTATCGATGCGGACCACACAGGGCTGGCGAGCAAGCGACTAGAGGTGATTACGCAGCGCTCGCCCGACCGACAGGCGTCGAGCAAACGCCACGGAACGGCGATCGCGACGCTCTTGCTTGGCGACGGCGTCTTCTCGGGATTAACGCCGAAGGCCCGGATTGTAGCGGTCGACGCGTTCCATTCGCAAAACGGCACAGACCAGATCGACACGTTCGATCTGGTCTCCGCGATGGACGCTTTGGTGGAGCGCGGCGTCGCGGTCATCAATCTGAGCCTGGCGGGATCGTCAAACGAGGTTTTGGACGCGGAGGGAAAGCGTGCGCAGGCGCGAGGCGTCATCGTGGTCGCCGCGAGCGGCAATGACGGCGCCGCCGTCAAACCGCGTTATCCTGCAGCTTATCCATGGGCGATCGCGGCAACCGCGGTTGACAGGAATCTCGTCGTCTACAAGCGAGCGGTTCGTGGACCGCATATCCGACTTGCCGCTCCCGGCGTCGATCTGGCTCTTCGCGATGGCGACGGGAAGCTGCGACAGCACACCGGCACCTCCTTCGCCGCACCGTTCGTCGCCGCGCGGCTGGCGCTGGCTCACGTGGGAAAACAGGCCCGGCGCGCCGACGCTGCAGGCCCACCCGCCGACGATCTCGATTCCGCGCCCGCCGCGGAAGCCCGGGTCGCGGCACTCAGCAGCCAGGCGATCGATCTCGGCGAACCCGGAAAGGACAGCGTCTACGGAGACGGCCTCGTGCAGTTTGGCTCCGCATGCCGCTCCGCAACGAGTGCGACACGATGAAACTTGCCGCACACAAGTTGCGACAACAATCACCGCGCTGGAAACGACGCAGCCCCGCAAGATCTGCCATGCTCCGCATCCTGTGGGCTCTGAAGATGAATAGCTCCTGATAACCCCGTCGGCGGCGCTACAGTGTCCGACGAGATGAGCGGGCGGCGTCGGGCGGCGTCGAGGTCCATGACGACCGTCCGCAAGCGGTGGCCATGGCGGCCCGCGGGGTCACGCAAGCGCATGCCGACCAGGACCATGCGAATCGTATCTTCGGTCGCGTGGCGGAGCAGATCAGACGCCGACGCCAACGCCTCGTCGAGCGTCCAGGGCCGCATCTGGATGCTCGCGAACGCGTCGATACCGCAATCGAGATTGATCTTGGCGCCTTCGCCGATTGAACCGGCAAGGGCGATCACTGGAAGGCCGCGTGCCTTCGCGCGCCGCGCGACCTCCGCCGGCACCTTGCCGAACGGCGTTTGGCTATCGAGAGTGCCCTCGCCGGTGAGCACGAGATCGGTCTCGGCCAACAGGGCGTCGAAGTTGGTGTACTGCATGACCATGTCGAAGCGCGGACGCAGCACCGCGCCGAGGAGCGCATGCAACCCCGCTCCAATGCCTCCGGACGCTCCGCCGCCAGCCACCGTCGTGACATCGACGCCGGTTGCGGCGCGGACGCAGGCGGCATAGTTCCCAAGCGTCGCCTCGAGCATCATAATCTGTACGGGCGTCGCACCTTTCTGCGGACCATAAACACGCGTCACGCCATGTTCACCAAGCAACACGTTGTGCCAGTTGACCGCCGCCTCAATCTGCACGCGGTCAAGGCGCGGGTCTCGATTCGACAGGTCAATGGAGGCAAGCCGCGCCAGCGCGCCGCCGCCGCAACCGATCGGCTTGTTGTTCGTGTCAAGTAGACGGATGCCGAGCGCTTCCGCCATGCCGGCGCCGCCGTCGTTGACGCCGCTGTCCCCGCACCCGACCAGGATGTGCTCGGCGCCGGCATCGAGCGCCGCGCGGATCAGTTCGCCGACGCCACGGCTCGTCGTTACCGCCGGATCGCGCACTTCGCGCGGCACCAGCCGCAGGCCGGCCGCCGCCGCAATCTCGATCACGGCCGTTTTAGGCCCGGCGCCGCCAAGAAAGCCGATCGGCGCGCTCACCGGCACGTTGACCGGACCAGTGACCGTGACCTGTTCGAGCGTGCCGTTCGTCGCCGCGGCCAGCGCCGCCGTGAAGCCTTCGCCGCCGTCGATCATCGGCGTGGGGAGCACCCGAGCATCGGGCAGCGTACGCCGTACGCCCGCTGCCATGGCCTCGGCGACCTCGGTAGCGCTCAGGCATTCCTTGAAGCCCGAGGGAGCGATCAGAACGGTAAGGGCCATCTTGTCCTCCGTTGCGGGGCGGCAGAAGAGCGTGCGGGGATAACGGATGGGATCCAGGATTATTCCGGTGCATGGAAGAGCACTGCTGATTGCCACGTGGTGCGGCCGATGATCATGGTTGCAACGAGATGCCGAGAAGCGGCCAGACGACAAGCGCGAACGCCACCAACAGAATGAGGTGAATCGGCAAGAGCACAGCTGAGAGGAGCAACAAATCCTTCGGCGCATAGGTCGGCTGCTTCAGCGTGGCGTAGAGCGCGACCGCTTTCGCGCTTACTGGCAGCGTCTGGCAGAAGCCGGTTCCGACTGCGACGAGCAGAATGAGCGCGGCCGGATCGTATCCGAACCCGGCGAGCGGCAGCGCGAGCATCGGAATGAGAACAACCGCCCGTGCTGTCCGCGACGTCACGACCAGATGTGCGCAAAGTGCGATCGCGGAGACAAATGTGGCGACCGCGAGTGGGTTGCCGAATGCCTGCCGGTCGACGCTCGTTACAAGATCCGCCGCAACCAGGCGCGCGGCGTCGGAGGCGATCAACGCGTCGCCCATCAGCATGGTAGCAATCAGGAACACCAACAGCTTCCATTCGATCGCTTTCAAGGCCGTGACGGGCGTGAGCGCGCGGGAAGGTCCGATCACGAGCAGTGTGGCCGCCATCAAAGCGACAAGAGCAGGCTCGATTCCGACGGCCGTCGCGCCGAGGAGCGCGACCAGCATGACGGCGACGATCGTTGCTACCGCGCGCTGCCGCGAGCGGAGCGGATCTCGCGAAATGCTTGGCAGCTTGGGCGCTGTCATGCGCGTCTCGCGGTCGAGGAAGAGCCCAAGGATCACACTCGTTGCCACGAAGCTGCTCGCGACCGCGAACGGCAAGCCCAGCACGGTCCAGCGTGCGTAATCGATGGGCGCTCCGCCGGACCGCGTGATGAACTCGGCGGCGACCAGATGCGCGCCCGCGCCAGTAAGCGAAGCGCATGCCGAGAGCAGAACGACACTCGGGATAAGAAGCGCGAGTGCACGCACGATCTGTACATCCCGGATCGAAGCGGCGAGCGTCAGGAACACCGGCAGGAACAACACAGCGCGACCGGTCGTCGAGGGAACGACGAAAGCGGTTGCCACGATCAAGAGGGCGAGCCGATGGAACAGGCGCGTGACCGATCGGACATTGCCAATCGTGGCGATCACCGCGCGTTCCGCGAGTCCCGATCGCGTAAGTGCGGTTGCGATCACGAAGGCTCCGACCAGGAGTCCGATCAGCGGGTTTGTCAGCGTCACCGGGATGGTGGCGAGGGGGACGGCGCCGCCGAGAAGGAGCGCCGCCACGGCTGCGAGCGCGACTACGGTGTCGTCGATTTTGAGCAGAGTCCATCCCACGATCGCGAGCGCAAACACGACCAGCACGAAGCGTGCCTCGGCCGGATAAGTCAACTCCACCGCGATGACCGCGACCGCGGCGAACGCGGCCATGATAGCTATCACCGACCACGGGCTTGAGCCGCCAGCCGCCGCTGTCGGCTCTCGGACAATTTTTTTACCGACCGACACAGTTTGTTCATGGGCCATGCAACGACAACGGATGGCGTTGGGGATTATTCCCGGATTGACATCGCGTCGCTCAAGGCACCCGTTAGCGGACTTGACCGGCAGACCAGGAGATCGCGGCGGATGCTCAAGGGACTCCCGGCCTTTCAGTATTGCCGGCCCACCTCTATGGAAGCGCTTGCCAGCACACCGCATCGACCGGGCGGCGTGGATAAGATGGTGGGTGCGCTCATCAACGCCATCCGCGATCGCATAGGGGGTGCCTCGCTGTTCAGCCCGACTTTCTTGCCGTTTCTCTGCGCGATGAGCGTGTTCCTCCTCAGCATGGGCTTGTCAGTCCGCTCGGCACTGCCCAGGCGCTCTCTCCGTTCGGCGAGAACGCCGGTGCGGCCTCGGCGCTGCTCGGTTTCTGGCAGATGATGAACGCCGCCGCCGGTGTTTGGCTGGCCGCCACCGTGTCGCATGAGGCGATGTTCGCGCTAGGCGTAGTGTTGACGACCTTTTGGCGCTCGAAACACTTCGAAACGCGGCGTTCAGCGCGTTTCTCGTAGGTCAACAGGCGGCTCGGCTCATGCTCGGAAACGAACTCGATGCCAACGGAGCCAAAGGAACGATCATCTTCACGAACGCCAGCGCAGCGCTCAAAGGCTTCCCATCGAGCGGTGCCTTTGCAATGGCATGTCACGCCAAGTCGGGACTCGCGCAGAATATGGCAAGAGAACTGATGCCGCAGGGTATCCATGTCGCGAATGTCCCGATCGATGCCGCCATCGGCTGGACTCAGGTGGACGGCACCCGCGCGCACCGGCTGACGGGAACGACTGTCGACGACAACATGGCCGACCCAGACCATATCGCCGAAACCTATCTGCAACTGCATCGCCAGCATCGGTCGACCTGGGCGTTCGAAGTCGTGCTTAGACCGTGGGTCGAGAAATGGTGACGGGCATCGTCGGCGCGCCACCTCGCGGCGCGGGCGGCATCATGCTCCCCAATCATGCACCCTACGTCATCGCCGAGCAATTCGGGACGCTGGCCCGACTGTTTCCAGGCCGCATTGACCTTGGGCTGGGCCGCGCACCCGGGACTGACCAACTCACACTGCGCGCTTTGCGCCGCACGCCTGAGGCCGCCGAAAACTTCCCGCAAGACGTTCTTGAGGTGCAGGCCTTCCTGGCTCCAGCCGGTCCAAATCAGCGCATCCGGGCCGTGCCGGCGGCAGGAACGGAAGTGCCGTTGTGGATTCTGGGATCGAGCAATTTTGGCGCGATGCTGGCGGCTGAACTCGGGCTTCCCTATGCCTTCGCCTCGCATTTCGCGCCCGAACTGCTCGTCCCTGCGCTGCAGATCTACCGCAGCCGCTTCAAGCCGTCCGAGCAGCTTGACCATCCCTACGCGATGGTAGGCGTCAACATCATCGCCGCCGGCAGCGATGACGAAGCGCGCAGGCTGGCGACGACGCAGCAGATGTCCTTTGCGAACATCTTCCGCGGCGCGCGCGGCCTTAGCCAGCCGCCGATCGACGACATTGAAAGCTACTGGTCGCCTGCGGAAAAAGCGCAGGCGATGGGCATGCTCGCTCGCTCTATCGTTGGCTCGCCCGATACGGTTCGTTCGGGCATCGATGCGCTCATTACGGAAACAGGCGCCGACGAACTCATGGTCGTCTCCGATGTCTACGATCACGCAACTCGGCTGCGCTCCTTCGAACTCATCGCCAGCGCCGCAAGGATTGCCTAGAAAATTCATCCTTTTTCGCAGCGCGCAATGTCAGGCTTCCTGGAGTTCCGCTTTGCCGCCAGAAGCAGTCGTTAGCCGATTGTCTTTTGACTGAAGCGGATTTCAGTGATCGAATTCCAATGGATAGGGCCGTGATTTTGTGCTGCCGGGCAATTCGGAAGGACGGCCGGGTTGGGTCGAGCGGCCGCCCATGCGAGGTATGATCATCGCCATCAAACCTTCGCAATAAGCGCTATCCGTTAATCGAACCCCGACGACCCTTCTATCGGCATAGACTGCCCTTACATCCCTCAATTTCAGGCGCAAAGCGAGCAGCCGGATCCCATCGTATACTAACTAGCGTAGCCTCGCAGGAGTCGCTCTTCCAGGGAACATGAATTGACCGACTATGGCTTTCCTTCAGCGCGTGGGTCTCGCTTTATCAAGTCACGGGCGGGCTCCAGGGCTCCGGAGCGCTGCTGCTTCCACATTCCGTATGGTGCAAGAATGTAGCCGCCAATCGCCCAGCCAAGCATCCACGAGAACGCAAGCCAGTCCGGCAACTGAACGAAGGTTCGTGCTCCGGCCGGAACGAACATGCCAGCCACCCAGAGCAGGGCGACTCCCAAAGCCTTCATCCAGCCATGTCTCCGGACATGGGCCAGGTAGGCTCGTAGATAATCGCGAAAATCCTGCATCTTCCTACCCTAGCAGGCTCGCACACAGCCGTCACGAGCAGCGATTTGTTCTCCAATCACGCGCTTCAGGCAGGAACGGTTCGCCTCCTGCATTTTAGTATCCGGCTCACCGAATACGGTGTCGACCAGCATTACCGTTCGGGCTCTTCGTGTGGCTGCCGATGCTCAATTGCGAGCTTTCTGCGATACTCCAGGACAGGAAGCCCTCCCCAGCCCCAATTGCCTGGATCGATTTCGTCGATGACCACGAATGTCGCTTCCAGAGGCTTGTTGAGCACATCGAGCAGCAGCTGACTTGCGCCCTTGATCAGAGCGGCTTTTTCAGTCGCAGTAAGCGATTCGAATCCGCTGAGCGTGCCCTCACGTGTAACCTGTATAGTCACGATAGGCATGATAATGTCCTCTTGGCAGCTTTGCCGGTTAGGTATGCTAATGACCGGCGCTCTGACCGCCGTCGACGTGCAGAATCTCGCCGGTGACGAAAGGCGCGTTCTCCAGGTACAGTACGGCGTCGACGATGTCCCGCGGCTCTCCCATCCTGCCGACCGGATGCAGCTTCGACAGGAACTCGTGCGTTTCCGCCGCATGCATCGGCGTCTTGATGATACCCGGCGAGACAGCGTTGACCCTGATCTTGCGCGAAGCGTACTCAATCGCGAGCGACCGTGTTGCGGCATTGAGGCCACCCTTGGTCATTGCGGCAAGGCCTGCAGGCACGCTGCTGTTGGGATGATCAACCAGGGTGGTCGTGATCTGCACAATGTGCCCTGAACCTTGCTTCAACATTTCGGCGGCCACGCGCTTCGTGAGACGGAAAAAACCACCAAGATTGATTGCAACGATGGCCGTATAATCCTCCTCCGTGTAATCGGCGAAGGGCTTAGAGATGAAGATACCCGCATTGTTGATGAGGGTGTCAATGCGCCCAAAGCGAGCGAGCCCTTCCGAAACGATGCGATCCGCCGTCGCTGGATCGGCAATGTCACCGGCGATGTTCAGCACGTCCGCGTCCAATGACGGCTTGATCGAGCGCGAGTTCGCGATCACGCGGTAATTGTGATCGCGAAATGCCTTGATGAGTTCCGCACCGATGCCTTGGCTCGCGCCCGTGACGATGACGACCTTCTGTTGAGTACTCATGATATCCTCCGTTGTGTTTTGAATGGACGGCTTTCTTACGTTCAATACGGTGGTTGCTTGCGGTTTCGCTGCGCCTTGCCGGCCTCGACCCACCACGTCAGGTCGTCGGCAAAGCGCGGGAAGGACTGCTCGAGCGCCTTGCCGCCCTCCCCGGTCGGCTGACCGTCGGCCGACAGGGCCTGACCGATCGGTCCAACGGCGATCGTGCTCGAGATCACCACCATGCCCATTTCGGACAACGTGCCGTGCCAGGCGGTGGCGGCGCGCGCTCCTGACAGACGCCCGGCCGAATAGCTGACAATCGCGGCGGGCCGCCAGAACCACTCCTCGAGGAAGTGGTCGGTGAGGTTCTTCAGACCGGGCTGGACGCCCCAGTTGTATTCGCCGGTGACGAAGATGAATCCGTCCGCCGCCTTGATCTTCTGCGCCAGCTGCTCGAGCGCCGCGGGCGCCTGGCCCTTTGGGTACTCCTTGTACATGCGGTCGAGAATCGGAAGGTTGATCGCCTTGGCGTCGATCAGCTCGGCGTCGTCACCTCGGCGGCGCAGCTGGTCGACAACGTATTCGGCAAGCCGGATACCCGTCCGGTCGGAGCGATAGGAGCCGTAGAAGACGAGGATTCGGTTGCTCATGGGCGTTACTCCGCAGCTGGCTTGTGAAGGTGCGGTTCGCCGACGCCGGCGGACCGCACATGATGATGGTTACTTCGGCAGCGGCTTGCCGGCCTGCTCGTTGACGATGTACTCGGCGTACCAGTCCGGCCAGTTCACGTCGTGCTCGCCTGTCAGCTTCTCATGCTCGCCGTGGGCTGCCGCCGCACGGCGAAGCGTCGCCGCGAGGTCGGAGACCGACTTGAAGGTCGTGTCGCCTTCGACCCGGCCAGGCAGGCGGTTGGTGACTTCCTGCAGCACCCAGCCATTGCCGTCCGGATCGCTGAACGACGCGAACGAGTGGTAGGTACGGTGCTGCGGATCCGGGCCGCTGATCCGGACGCTTCCGAACAGGTAGGGCTCGTCGGTGCCGGTGTGGACGTTGTCGCCAGCGTGGAAGACCTCGCTAACCTTGACGCCGCGCGCAAGCAGCTCCTTCCGGGCGGCCTCGATGTCGGACACGATCAGGTACAGGCCCTGGGCGGAGCCCGGCTTCGCCGGCGTGACGT
This sequence comes from Bradyrhizobium sp. AZCC 1610, assembly GCF_036924515.1. Lineage (NCBI taxonomy): Bacteria > Pseudomonadati > Pseudomonadota > Alphaproteobacteria > Hyphomicrobiales > Nitrobacteraceae > Bradyrhizobium > Bradyrhizobium sp. AZCC 1610. The sequence goes on from NZ_JAZHRR010000001.1 coordinate 4,831,082, forward strand.
TCTTGCCGAAGATCACCGAGGCGCCGGAGCCCGGCGGAGTGAACTGGATCACGTGGAAGTCGCTGCCATTTGTGAACTCGGCATCAAAACGCCAACCAAGGTTCGCGTAGAACTCCTTGGCGCGCGCAACATCCGATACCGGAATGACGGCGATCTCGAACTTCATGTCCGTCGAACGGACCTTGGCGGGGTTGATTGCTACTGTCATGGTTGTCTCCTGTTGTGTGCCTGGTGAATACGGACGCCGCGATCACACCTGCGCGGCGACGTCGAGAATGGCCTGTGCGAACGCGCTCGGCGCCTCCTGTGGGAGATTGTGGCCGATGCCGCCGGTGATGTGCCGGTGCTCGTACTTGCCAGTGAATTTTTTCGCGTAGACGACGGGATTTGGATGCGGCGCGCCGTTGGCGTCGCTTTCCATGGTGATGGTCGGCACACCGATCGTCGGTGCCTCGGCCAATTGCGCCTCGAGTTCGTCGTAGGCCGCTTCGCCGTCGGCCAATCCAAGCCGCCAGCGATAATTGTGAATCACGATCGCGACGTGATCGGGATTGTCGAAGGCCTGCGCGCTGCGCTCGAAGGTGGCATCGTCGAAATTCCACTTCGGCGATGCAAGCTTCCAGATCAGCTTCGCGAACTCGCGGCGGTGCTTTTCGTAGCCGATGCGGCCGCGCTCGGTGGCGAAATAATATTGATACCACCACTCAAGCTCGGCCTTCGGCGGCAGCGGCACCTTACCGGCCTGTTGGTTGCCGATAAGGTAGCCGCTGACGGAGACCATTGCGCTGACACGCTGCGGCCAGAGCGCAGCCATGATGTTGGCGGTGCGCGCGCCCCAGTCGAAGCCTCCGACGACTGCCTTCTCGATCTTCAGTGCGTCCATCAGCGCGATGATGTCGACTGCAAGCGCCGATTGCTGACCATTTCGAAAGGTCTCGGTTGAAAGAAAGCGGGTCGTGCCGTAGCCGCGCAGATAGGGCACGATGACGCGATAACCTTGGGCGGTCAGGAGAGGCACGACTTCTGCAAAGCTGTCGATATCGTAGGGCCAGCCGTGCAGCAGCAGGACGGCTGGGCCGCTAACGGGTCCGCTTTCGGTGTATCCGACGTTCAGAAGGCCGGCATTGATCTGCTTCAGATGCTCAGGAGACGCACTGATCGCCAGCGTCCGTGTCGTCGCATCTGTAACCCCGGCCAGGCTCAGGTGCGCGGCTGCGGTGCCGGTCAATCCAATGCCGGTTGCGAGCGCAGCAGTAGCTGCGCCGATGAACTCGCGGCGAGTCTGGTTGGCGTCCTTGTGCATGGTCTTGCTCCCGTTGAGGCGTCGTCTCTCGAAAGACATCGGCCTCGTGTGGAAGCGATATGCACCGGATCAGGGATGTTGGCTCGTTAAGCGTTGTTAGACGTTGTCATCGCCACTTCGCAGCGACGGAAATTGCGTGCCGGCAATGCCGGCGCGATGGTTCGCCCAGCCTGGCCCGAAAGCTCGAGCATCGGCGGTCAGCCAAGGCATTGAGACAAAAGGATTTTATTACCCTCTGTGCCTTTCCAACAGCGATTAACAACACCTAACGGGCCAATTAGAGGCTTTTGCCCGATTGTCCGAGCTGTCAGGGCGAACGCCGAAAGGACCCGACATGATTCCGCTGCTCACCGACGCAATCGAGGCCCATGGGGGCCTGGACCGCTGGAAATCTCACCACACGCTCACCGCGATCATCGTCAGCGGCGGCGACCTTTGGGCACTTAAGGGTGTCCCGCAGGACCCCATCGCGCGAACAATGCGGGTCGAGCTTCATCGGCAATGGGCCTCGGTTGCGCCGTTCGGAAGTGGCAGGCATACCGACTTCACATCCGATCGCATCGCCATTCTTGCGGCCGACGGCAGCGTGGTTGCCGAACGATCAAATCCACGCTCTTCGTTTGCGCGGCACGACTTGCGAACGAGTTGGGACCCGCTGCATCGCGCTTATTTCAACGGATATGCGCTTTGGACTTACCTCACCACCCCGTTCCTGCTCGCCATGGACGGTTTCAAGGTCGAGGAAATCGAGCCTTGGCGCGAGGGAGCGGAAACCTGGCGCGGCTTGAGGGCCACCTTTCCTGCGGAGATCGCCAGCCACAGCTCTGAACAGGACTTCTATTTCGGCGAGGACATGCTCATCCGCCGGCACGACTACCACGTGGATATTGCCGGCGCTTTCCCGGCGGCGCAGTACGTCTCCGATCCCGTGAACGTGGAAGGCATCTGGATTCCCACCCGGCGCAGGGCCTATCTACGCGGCGACGACCTGAAGCCGATGCTCGATACGCTGATGGTGTCGATCGACCTCTCCGACTTCCGCTTCGGCTGAGGCAGCGGCTACTTTGAAGCCTTGCCCAGCACTTCGCGTGCAGCCTTCAGGTCAGCCGTTTCGAAGCCTTCCGTGAAGCGGGCGTAAGTCTCGGCCAGTCCGTCCAGCGGCTTTGCCTTGCGTTGCTTGCGGCGAAAGCGGGCCAGCGACGTTTCCGTTCGCAGCCGCCATGACAACGCATCCTGCTTCTCGGCCAGCGCAATCGAGGCCGCAAAGCTTGCTTCTGCCGCCTTCAAATCTCCGCCGCGCGCCTCGAGTTCACCGCGCAGGCGCAGAAGCTCCGGTCCGTCGAAAGCCTCGCCGGCCGGCTCGATGCGGGCGATCGCCTCGTGCAAGATGCGCAGCCCCGCCGCCAATTGGCCCAGTTCAGCCAACCCCTGCGACAGGTCGGAAATGAAAGCGGAAGCATACAGCTCGTAACGGTCTGCGTGCAGCCGTGGCAGCGCGGCCTGCAGCGATTCGATCCCCTCCTTGAGTTCACCTCGCGCGATCATCGTCTGCGCGCGAAAGCCGGTGGCCACCGCCTGGTAGGGTGCCAGCGCGTGGCTGGCAGCGTGAGTCGAAAGGCGACCGGCCATCTGTTCGACCAGGGACCAATCGCCAACCCAGCCATAGAGCGACGCAGACCAGCTCAGAGCTATGCAATGCATCACCGCGTCCTGCGGTGCCGCCGCACCAGTGAGCGGGCGGACACATTCGACCGCCTGATCAGGATACCCGCGCAGCCACAACACGCGCGCGAGCGGAATCTGCGGCGTTCTCGCGTACGCAAAATGACCTGGCTGTGCGCTGCGGAGCGCACCTGCGCCCGAAACGCCTTCAGCCAGATGAAGTTGCGCCGCAGCCTGATCACCCAACAAATGATAGGAAACACCAACCAGCGCTTTCGCTCCTGCAAGCCCCGCCTTGTCGCCGATCTCGCGTGCAACACGTTCGGCTTCAAAAGCAATCGGCAGTAGTTCGCGAAAGTCACCGGTCCGCCGATAGAACATATTCAAGCGCGCCAGCAGACGGAATTTATTGGGACGATCGCCAAGTGCCTCGGCAATTTCCAGGCCGCGGCGCAGCGCCACTTCAGCCTGATCGCTGTTGCGCTCGGTGAACATGTAAGCGTGCCCTAGTGTTGCCTGCAGTTCCAATTCCCATGCGCTGCCGCGGGTCGAATCGTCGAGCATCGTAAGCGCGCGGCTCGACCATAGGCCTCCTTCGTCCAGCAGGTTCAGCTCGACGAACAGCCTGGCGCAAGCACCGGCCAGCGGCACGCGCAATTCCGCGCCCTCGTCATTGGCGAAAGCCCACTTCAGCGCGACACGTGCATCGGAAAGCAGCAGCGTCCGAGACCGCGAACGCGCAGCCTGGTCGCCCTCCTTCGCGTCTGCCGCCGTCGTCTCCAGCGCGTGCTGGACATAGCGGGCATGCCGGCGCGCGATGCTCGTGGCTTCACCGCTGTCGGCAAGCTTTTGCGTCGCATAAGCCCTGGTGGTGTCGAGAAGCCGATAGCGCATCACGGCGCCGTCAGGCCGCACCGCAACCAGCGACTTGGCAACGAGTTGCTCCAACGAGTCCACAATGCGCTCGGGCGGATCGTCTTCCTCTCCTGCGACCATGGTCGCCCCCTGCAACGTGAAGGGGGCGGCAAAGATGGCAAGGCGACGGAGAAGGATCCGCTCGCTCTCGCTGATCAGACCATAGCTCCAGTCCAGCGTTGCACCGAGAGTTTGCTGGCGCGGAGGCGCCGTCCGCCGGCCACGCCACTCCAGCTTAAGTCGGCCGTCGAGCAGCGTCACCATCTCGCGCAATCCATGCGTGCCGACCCGTACGGCGGCGAGCTCGATCGCCAGCGCAATGCCATCGAGCTTGCTGCATATTTCCGCGAGAACCTCGGCGTCTTCGTTGGCAATTTCCGAGCGATGGCCCGCCGCGGCGGCCCGTTCAGTAAACAGGCGCGCAGCCGGATAGGCCAACATCTCGCTTGCGCTCAGCCCCGCACCCTGCGGAGGCCCCTCAAGCGGACCGAGCTCGAAGATCTGCTCGCCTTCCACAAGCAGCGACTCGCGGCTGGTGACGAGGATGCTGACCCCGGGCGCCTGCTGGTGGATGCGCTCCGCCATCCCGGCGATAGCCTCGACAACATGCTCGCAGCTGTCGAGCACCAGCAGCAAGCGACGGCTGCGCAGGTAGCCGACAATGCTGTCGGTCGGATCAGAATGGTGCACCACGAGCCCGAGGGCCCAGGCGATCGTGCCCGCGACAAGCCCCGCATCCTTAACCATGCTGAAGTCGAGAAAGCGAACCTGACCGTCGAACTGCGCCGAAAGTTCATGGGCCAGCGCGATCGCAACGGTCGTCTTGCCGATTCCACCCGGCCCCCTGAGCGTGATGAAGCGTTCGCTTACCAGACGCTGTGACACTTCCCGAACAACATCATCCCTTCCGATCATCCGCTCCAGGCGGTGAGGCAGGACAGGCGCAGGCGTCTCGGGGACGCCCGGTGCCTGCACAGAAAGTGCAACCGCCGGAGGCGTGACTGCGATGCGCTGCACCGGTGCGACGAAGCAATAACCGCGGCTTGGTATGTTCGTGATGTACCGCGCGCCCTCCTTGCCGTCACCGAGCGCCTTGCGGACCTCGGCGATATGCACTCGCAAATTGATCTCTTCGACGACAAGGCCCGGCCACGCGTGAGCCAACAGCTCATTCTTCGATACGACATCGCCAGCACGGCTGACCAACAGCCAAAGGATATCCAGCGCGCGGCTACCCAGCTTGACTGGCACTCCATCCCGTTCAAGCAGCCGCGCCTTGTCGTGAAGGGAAAATGGTCCGAAGGAGGCGATGTCTGCATCGTGCGGCGCCCTCACCGGGCTCGCGCGAGAAGCGCTCGTTGTTTCAAGCCCGGTCACTGCGCTCACCCTTGTCGATAGCTGGCCGGCGAGAGTTACTGTACCGCGTTCGCCGCCATCCAGCTTTTTTGAGAAGAACTGCAGAAAATCCGCGATCTGTGCCGTTGCAACATCGTTATCCGGAAGGCTTTGCAGTCCGAGAAGTAGCCGCACTTATTTCGACGTGTAAAGACCGTAGTGGAGGAATAAGGCGCTTCGAAAACCCCTGATCCGGGCAAATTGCCATCTTCAACTTTGCCCTGTTTCGCCACCTGACCCCGGCCGTGGATCGTCCGCGCACACGGGGTTCGGACGCAACAATTTCTCCAACGTTAGCAATAGGTAACAGCGCTTAACAACACCTAACGAGCAATTTTCCGGTTCTCCGGCGACATTCAAGCCACAGGCGGCGCGCGAACCAGATTGGTCGATGCCCGCTCAGGCAACGGAGAGCAAGATGCACAGGCCGCAGGTTTCCGAAGTTATCGACCAGGATCGGCGCGCTCTGCTGGGCAGCGTGGCGATGGGCATCGCGATTGCCGGCACGGCTGGCCTGTTTCCTCTTCACCGCGCTCTCGCTGAACCGAATGAGGTTATTCGCCCGTTTCGGGTCAACGTCCCCAAAGAGGCACTGGTTGACCTTCGCCGACGCGTCGCTGCGACACGCTTGCCGGACCGGGAGACGGTTGATGACGGATCGCAAGGGCTGCAGCTCGCCGCGTTCAGCGAACTTATGCGCTACTGGGCCACTGAATATGACTGGCGCAATGCCGAAGCCAGGCTCAACGCCCTGCCGCAGTTCACAACGACGATAGATGGCATCGACATCCACTTTATCCATGTCCGCTCCCGTCATGCCAACGCGCTGCCGCTGATCATGACGCACGGCTGGCCGGGCTCTGTGTTCGAGCTGCTCAAGACCGTGGGTCCTCTGACCGATCCGACCGGCCACGGTGGACGCGCAGAAGACGCATTTGATCTTGTCCTGCCGTCGATCCCCGGCTTCGGCTTTTCCGGCAAACCCAAAGGCACGGGATGGGGGCCGGAGCGCATCGCGCGAGCCTGGGCCGAATTGATGAATCGCCTCGGCTACAGCCGCTACGTCGCCCAGGGCGGCGACTGGGGCGCGCCGATCTCGAGCGCAATGGCGCGACAGGCTCCTGCAGGTTTGCTCGGCATTCACGTCAACCTGCCGGCGGCCGTGCCGTCCGAAATCGCGGCGCTGCTCGCCACCGGCGCGCCTGCTCCGCAAAATCTCTCGTCGAAGGAACGTGCAGCGTTCGACGCACTCTCCATCTTCTACAAGAGGTACCGGGCCTACGCGGCAATGATGGGAACGCGGCCGCAGACCATTGGCTACGCGCTGACCGACTCTCCCGCCGGGCTGGCGGCCTGGATGTTTGATTACAACAACGCCGAACCGCTTCGCCTGCTCACCCGCGACGAGATGCTGGACGACGTCACGCTGTACTGGCTGACGAACACGGCTGTTTCATCCGCACGCATTTACTGGGAGACGGCGGGTCAGAGCGTCATTCTCTCCGCCGCGCAGAAGACAGCGGAAATCTCGCTTCCCGTCGCGATCTCCGTCTTCCCGGAGGAAGTGTATCGCGCTCCGGAGAGTTGGGCCCGCCGCGCCTATCGAAACCTCATCTACTTCAACGAGACCGACAAGGGCGGACACTTCGCGGCATGGGAACAGCCCGAACTTTTCTCCCGGGAAGTCGTCGCGGCGTTTCGGCCGCTACGTCAACACTGACCTGAACCAGACATCTCAATTGCTGCAAGACACCAACCTGAACGAGGACAAACTAAAATGAAAACACTCCGCATTATCGCCGCAGCTGCGGCACTGTTCGTCGCCACCGCCTCGACCTTGCCCGTGGCACAGGCCCAGGAAGTCAGTCTGGGCGACATCAAGCGCACCAATCTGCTCCGCAACGATCTCAGTGCTGCCGGACGCGAGGTCATCCAGGTGCTCGTTGAGTTCGGTCCGGGCGTCAGCGCCATCAGGCACTCGCATCCCGGTGAAGAGCTCGTCTACGTCACTGAAGGCGCGCTGGAGTATCAGCTCGACGGCAGGCCGCCGCGGACCGTCAAGGCCGGCGAAGTGCTCTTCATTCCGCACGGAACGCCGCATGCGGTGAAGAACGTCGGCTCCGTCAAGGCCGCCGAGATTGCCACCTACATCGTCGAGAAAGGCAAACCGCTCCTGGTGCTGGGCGAGTAAGCAGCATCGAGAACGCCACACAAGCGGCATCACAACTGCGAAGCACGCGACATTCGAGTTCGGGAGATCAGCCATGAGCAATAGCTCGGAGAAAATCAAAATTCGTCGCCGATGTCACGGCGGCGTGGCGATAGCAATCGCTGCTGCCACGGCACTCGCCGCTCCGGTATCCAGTTCTTTCGGTGCGCCGGCACACGGCCAAACGCTATCCGCACAAGAGCACAAGGCCGACGTCAGCTTCCTTGAGATCGACAAGGACATCACGCTCCGGAGAATGGTGGTCCGCAATGCGAACCCGAAGGGGACCGTTCTCTTCCTGCATGGATTTCCGGAGACGATGTACGCCTGGAAAGATATCGCCCTTACCCTCGCCGGCGACTACGAAGTCCACGCTTTCGACTGGCCGGGCTTCGGACTTTCGTCTCGGCCGACGGTCGACAGATATTCGTACGCCCCAAGGGACTTCGCGCGCGTTCTGAACGACTACATACGCAAGGCGGGCATCGAAACGTCGAAGCTCACGGTCTACGCCACCGACATCGGAGCTCTGCCGGCTCTTCTCCTGGCCCAGGAGAAGCCCGGCATCGCGACGTCGATCATCGTCGGCGATTTCGCTCCCTTCGACAGGCCTCAGTATATGTACGAGAGCCTGCAGAGCCTGAAGGCCGGACCTTCGATGGATCAGGCCCGCGACCATCTGAACAAAAATCGCGACGATATCCTCGAAAACGCGTTCAGAAGAGGCCTGCCCAAGGAAGCGCAATTCGATGTGCCGCGCGAATTCAAGGACGACATGTCACGCGCCTGGGGTCACGGCGCAATAACGACGGCTGATGCCTTTTCGCGCTACTACGCTCATTTCACGCGTGACCAGAACCACTTCGAATCGAATCTGGAGCGGCTCGAAATCCCGGTGAAGGTCGTGTGGGGCGAGAAGGATCTCTACATCAAAAAAGAGATGGGGATCGAACTCGCCGATAAAATTGGCGCCGAGCTCACGCTACTTCCCGGTATCGGGCATTACCCTCACCTACAGGATCCCCAGCAGACCATCGACGAGGTTCGCGCTGCATTTCGGTGACCAGCCAAAAGTATCCACCCCCGCGCCAATGGCGCAAAAAAAGAGAAGTGCCATGTCCGTCTCTCACAAAGGTGTCGCAGTCATCACAGGTGCCTCCGCCGGAATCGGTGCGGTTTATGCCGACCGGCTGGCGCGCCGTGGCTATGACCTCATCCTCGTCGCACGCAACCAGGCCCGGCTCGACCAACTGGCGGCGCGCATCGCCGGCGCCACGGGCCGAAAGGTCAAGACTGTTGCCGCGGACCTGAACAACAAGGGTGACCTGAAGCGGATCGAGACGATCGTCGCCACGGACCCCGGCGTCACCCTGCTGGTTAACAACGCAGGCGTCGGCGGCCTGGAGCCGCTGTTGCAGTCCGATGTGGATGCCATGGAGGAGATGGTCAATCTCAACGTGACGGCGCTGATGCGACTTACCTACGCCGCGGCTCCCGCGCTCGTCGCCCGTGGAAGCGGGGCGATCATCAACATTGCCTCGGTGGTCGCCATCGCGCCGGAAGTTCTGAACGGCGTCTATGGCGGAACCAAAGCCTTCGTGCTCGCCCTGGGCCAGTCGCTTCACAGGGAATTGGCCGACAAGAACGTGCGTATCCAGACCGTCCTGCCCGGCGCCACAGCGACCAACTTCTGGGACGCAGCCGGTGGCGCCGTCGAGAATCTGCCGTCCAACATCGTCATGAGGTCGGATGACCTCGTCGACGCGGCTCTCGCCGGCTGCGATCAAGGTGAAGTCGTTACCATCCCCTCGCTTCCAGATGCAGCGGACTGGGCCAGCTACGAAGCGGCGCGGCAGAAGCTCATGCCAAACCTTTCTCTCAGCTCAGTGCCGGCGCGATACCGAACCGCGGCTGCGGCGTAACCCATGTCCAACAGTACGGAGGCTACCATGTCACTCTTCAATATCCCGGTCTCAACGCCGGTCCTTGCGCCGGTCGCCATTGCCGGTTGGCGCGATCACGCGGGGCATGTGCTCGTCTACGCCGAACCACTCGGCCGGTTCGGACTCTACGCCTCGCTCGCGATCGTCTATGCCTGGTTCGGTGGCATGAAATTCACGGACTACGAGGCACAAGGCCTGGTGCCGCTCGTGGAGAACAGCCCGCTTCTGAGCTGGTTTTATGCACTGTTCTCGGTACGCGGCTTCTCGACCCTCCTTGGCTTTGTTGAACTTGGCATCGGACTACTGATCGCTCTTAGACTGGCGAACCCGATATTCTCCGCAGCGGGCGGTCTGCTTTCGGCGGGGCTCTTGGTCACGACCATCAGCTTCATGATCTCGACGCCAGGCGTCTTCGTGGCCGAACTCGGCCCACCAGCCATTACCGTGGCGCCCGGTCCGTTTCTTCTGAAGGATGTCGGTCTTCTCGCTCTCTCCTTCTGGATCTTCGTCGACTCGCTGAAGGCCGTCGTTCGCAGTTGAGGCGATCTTCGACGTACAACCGTGCGCCTCGCGTCAGGTGACGCAGGCGCACTTCCCTCCCCCGGAAGGAGTCCATCATGAGCATCCGCAAACGACTGACAACCGCAGTTCTCGCCATCGCGATCGCGGCCCCAATCGCCGACTTCTTCTGGAGCAAGTCCATGCCGCAGGCAACAACATCGAGGTTTCAGTGGACGTCGGCCCGGGCGACCGCCGGCCAGTCGCAACTGACTTCGCTCAAGGGAGCGAACGAATGGCTGAATTCGGAGCAGCTGACGCCGGAGGCGCTACGCGGCAAGGTCGTCCTGATCGATTTCTGGACCTACACCTGCATCAACTGGCTGCGGACCGCGCCCTACGTCCAGGCGTGGGCACAGAAGTACAAGGATCAGGGACTGGTGGTGATCGGCGTCCATTCGCCGGAGTTCGCGTTCGAAAAGGACATCAACAACGTGCGACGGGCCGTGAAAGGACTGGGGATCACCTATCCCGTCGCCGTGGACAGCGAGCACGCGATTTGGCGCGGCTTCGACAACAACTACTGGCCGGCGCTCTACTTCGTCGATGCTCAGGGACGCGTCCGCCATCATCATTTCGGCGAAGGCTCGTACGACGAGTCCGAGAGGTTCATTCAGAAGCTCCTGGCCGAGGCCGGAGCCGCCAGCATCGATCGCAATCTCGTCGCGGTCGATCCCCGCGGCTTCGAAGTCGCAGCCGACTGGGCAACGCTCAAATCAGTTGAGAACTATCTTGGATACGTTCGCACGGAAAACTTCGCTTCACCGGGCGGCGCCATCCGCAACGAGCCCAAAGCGTATCAGCAGCCCGCTCGTCTGCGGCCAAATGAGTGGGCGCTCGCCGGAGACTGGACGGTGCGCGACGACGCCTCGGTGCTGAACGCATCGGGGGGCGTGCTTGCGACCCGATTTCACGCCCGCGACGTCAATCTCGTCATGAGCCCACCAGCCTCAGCAACTCCGGTGCGCTTCCGCGTGACGATCGACGGCAAACCGCCGGGCGACGCGCACGGCCTCGACGTGGATGAGCAAGGTTACGGCGCGGTGACCGAACAGCGCCTTTATCAATTGATCCGACAGCCAGGCGCCATTGTCGAGCGAACGGTGGAAGTCGAGTTCCTCAACTTAGGCGTCGAGGCCTTCGCGTTTACGTTTGGCTAAGGCGGCGCCGCACTGGACCTCGCAGACGTTAGCCACTCATTTAGCTAGAATGTCCGGCCAAGCCGAAACAGCCTTTAACGGTGTCGTGAAAGTGACCGGCACTACCGATGCCTGCGCTCGCCACAAGCGTGGCGTTTTCCGCAGCAAGGAAGGTCGCCTCGAACTGGGCTTGCGGACTATACCGCCTTTCGAAAGTGACCATGGGGCGGTCAGAACGACGCGACTGGTGCTTCGGCGTAGCGAATGTCCGCTTCGCGCCAGAAGCGGCCAGTTGAGCCGGCATGCAATCTTGCCGAGTTAGACGAGGCAACGATCGGATCTGCCCTTCGTGACGCGATTAGCACAAGCGAACTCAAAAGGGTTTATTGCCGAAAGGAGTTCTTGAGGAGCCGAGGGCGCGATATGGAACGTCCATTCTCGCGGTGAGCTTCCGCCGGTCCGCGAGATTAAGGATTTTACGCGATAGCCGCTTGAACACGGCGACGCTGCCTTCGTCCCAATGTATCGGACAGGTGGCGGCCATCGCGCGCGTCGGATAGAGCCGGTCGCCCTCGTCGAACGACAGGTTGAGTAGCCGGCGACGCCGTCGAACTGGCGGCTCGCCATTTCGACACTGGCCTAAGATAGACTGTCTGGCGAGTCATCGATTGCCTCCTCTGAAGTCCGAAAGGGCTCGCGATGAAGGCGTTCAATACGAGACTGAATCGGCGCAAACTGCCGAACATCGTGGCATTTCGGCATTGGTGTCTTTCGAACCGCCACCGAACAGCAAGCAATGCCGCACAAACGCGAAGATGATCCGACGCCAAATCGGAAGCTGAAGCATGTCTCAGTCAGTACACGTTCACGCCTTTTGCGACCTTCTGGACGTCGGGGGCGTCGTCGACGATCCAGAGCGGATCGCCACCTACACGACGGATCAACGCCAGCTCTTCACGGGGTCAACGCTGGCCGTACTGAGGCCGGCGACGACGAAGCAGGTCGCCGACATCGTGCTGCTGGCGGCAAAACTGGGCATCGGAATCGTTCCGCAGGGCGGCAACACGAGCTACTGCGGCGGTGCGACGCCGGACGCCTCCGGACGGCAGATCATCGTGAGCCTTGAGCGGATGGACAGGATCCGCGAAGTCGATCCCCTCTCCATGAGCATCTCAGTAGACGCCGGCGCTATCCTGAAGAACGTACAGGACGCCGCGGCGACCGCTGGACTTCTGTTGCCGCTCAGCCTCGGCGCGGAAGGCAGTTGCCGGATCGGCGGCAACATCGGAACGAACGCTGGCGGACTGTCCGTCGTCAGATACGGGATGACTCGCGATCTGCTCCTCGGGATCGAGGCGGTTCTGTCGGACGGCACGGTGGTTTCGGACATGCGCAAACTACGGAAGAATAATACAGGCTACGACATCAAACAGTGCTTCGTTGGAAGCGAGGGAACTCTCGGCATCGTCACGGGCGCTGTGTTGCGCCTCGCGCCCTTGCCGATCCGCCGCGCGACCGCCTGGCTGAAGCTCGCGACGGGCGCCCCGCTCGCCGAGCTTCTCGCCCTGGTACGTCGCGAATCCGCGGACCTGCTCACCACCTTCGAATTCATGACGGCCCGATCGATCGCGCTCGCGAGCGAAGCGATGACCAACCCGCCCTCCGTCCGCGCCGGCGCTGGGGGCACCGTACTTGCCGAGCTCACCTCCTCCTCGCGTCATCTCGATCTCGATGGACTGATGGAAGCCGTTCTGGCCGAAGCGATCGAGTCCGGATGGATCGAGGACGCCTTCCTGGCGCAGAGCGGATCGCAGCGGACCGCGATGTGGGAGGTACGCGAGACCATCCCGGAGGGCGAGAAGCGCCGGAACGGGTCGGTGAAGCACGACATTTCTGTACCGCTTTCCGCCATTCAACGTTTTCTGGATTTAGCCGGCTCACAGGTACGGTCGTATGACGCCGACCTTGAGCTGTCCGTCTATGGACACGTCGGCGACGGCAATCTGCACTACAACGTGCTGGTGCCTCCCGACGTCGACCGGATAGAGTTCACCAAGCGGATCGAAAGCGGCCTGTCGCGGCAACTCTACGACACGGCCGCGGCGCTCGGCGGCACGTTTAGCGCGGAGCACGGCGTCGGCCGGTTCAAGAAGCATCTTTTGGAGCAGTATGGCGACGTCGGCCGCATCGCTGCGATGCGCCGAATCAAGACCGCCTTTGATCCAGCGAACATCATGAACGCCGGCGCGATGGTTTCCCCGTTGGGGAAGTAATCTGCCTCTTGAACCATCGGGCCTCGAAGGCCGATTCATGCGAGATGAGGCGGGTTCCGAGATGAATTTCATCGGTAAAATCCGAGAACGGCCTTGGTCTCGAGATATTCCTCCATACCCTCGATGCCGTATTCCCGGCCGTTGCCGGAACGTTTGTATCCGCCAAAAGGTGCGTTCGGGTCCCAGTCGGGACAGTTGAGATGCACCTGACCGGACCGGATCCGCCCCGCGACCGCCCGTACCGTCTCCATATCCATGCCCTGCACATGAGCCCCGAGGCCGTAGATAGTGTCGTTGGCGATCTCGATCGCCTCGTCGATCGTATCGTAGGGAATGATCGACAGCACCGGGCCGAAGATCTCCTCGTGCGCAATCCTCATGCCGCGACGGACGTTCGAGAAGATCGTCGGCCGCGAATAGAGGCCGATCTGAAGGTTGTCGGGGCGCCCCGGCCCGCCGCTGACGAGCTTGGCGCCTTCCTCCAGACCGACGCCGATCATGGCCTGGATACGCTCGAACTGCGGCCGGTTGGCGATCGGACCATGGGTCGTACTTTCCGCAAGCGGATCGCCGACCACCATTTCGGAAGCAGCCGCCGCGGCCAGAACTTCGACCTTCGCCATCTGTGAGCGGGAAACAAGCATACGCGTCGGTGCGCTGCAGGATTGCCCGAGATTGCGGAAGGCGGCGCCGACGCCGAGTGGAACGGCCCGGCTCAGCTCGGCATCCGGCAGAATGATATTCGGCGACTTGCCGCCGAGTTCCTGGGCGACGCGCTTGACGGTGACTGCCGCCGCTTGCGCTACGAGAATCCCAGCACGGGTCGAGCCCGTGATCGAGATCATGTCGATCTGCGGATGCGACGCCAGACCGGTCCCCACGACGGGACCTGTCCCGTTGACGAGGTTGAATACGCCGGGCGGACAACCGGCATCGTCCATCACCTCGGCGAACAGCAAGGCGCTCAGGGGCGACAATTCGCTGGGCTTCAACACCACCGTGCAGCCCGCCGCGAGCGCCGGACCGACCTTGGCTGTGATCTGGTAGAGAGGCCAGTTCCAGGGGGTGATGAGGCCGCAGACGCCGATGGCCTCGCGCATGATGGCGGTGCTGCCGCGCCGGCTGATGAAAGAATAGGTCGCGAGATTGTCACGCGCGACGCGGATATGTTCGGCGGCCAGCGGCACCTGGGCTCGGCGCGCATAGGTGATAGCGGCACCCATTTCGCTCGTGAGCGCCTGCGCGAACAGTTCCAGCCGCTCGAGGATCAAACCATGGATCCGGTCGAGCAGCGCTGCCCGCTCCGCAGCCGGCTTGCAAGACCAGCCGGCAAAGGCTCGTTCAGCGGCGGAGACAGCGCGGTCTACATCCTCATTGCTGCCGAGCGCAACTTCAGCGATCGGCTGCTCGGTCGCCGGGTTAACGACGACCGCCGTCGCCGATCCAGTCGGCTTCCGCCATTCTCCGTCGATGTAGAACTTGCCGAGCAAGCCGGCTTCCGTCAGATGTCGAACGGCCGAGGTCATTGGAAGCGATCCTTGATCCGGTAATAGGCGCCGACCAGCGGAAGGAACCAGGGAGGACCGAGATGGCCCGGAATGGCGGGCCAGGCGAAGTCCTTCCAGGGATTGAGCTCGGTACGACCGTCCATGACTTCCGCCATGATCGTCCCCATCAGGGTCGACATCTGGGTGCCATGGCCGCTGTAGCCCATGGAATAGTAGATGCCGTTGCGTTCGCCAGCGCGTGGCAGCCGGTCGCGCGTCATATCGACCATGCCACCCCAACAATAGTCGATGCGCGCGGTGCGAAGCTCGGGAAAGACGTCGTGCAGCGCAGCCTGCAGGATCGCGCCGCTCTTCTCGTCCGAGGCAGGGTTGGAGATGGCGAAGCGGGCGCGGCCGCCGAAGAGCAGCCGGTTATCAGGCGTGGTTCGGAAGTAGTTGACCAGGTTCTTCGTATCGACCGCCATTCGGCGCCGCGGCAAGAGCCGATCGAGCGTCGCGATCGGCAACGGCTGGGTGACGATCAGGAAGGCGCCCACCGGCACGATCCGGCGTCGAATCCAACCCAGCGGTCCCGTATGCGAGGTGCCGCTCGCCAACAGAACCTGCGAGGCCCGAAGCCGGCCCTTTGGTGTCTCGATCTCGTGGCCTCCGCCAGCGGCGGATCGCAGGCCCGTCATCGGCGCATGCTCGTGGATTTCGACGCCCCGCCGTGCCGCCGCTTCCGCAAGCCCGCGGACGAAGCGCCCGACGTGCATGCCGGCGCTCTTGCGGTAGATCATTCCGCCGTAATAGCGCTGCGATCCCACTTCGCCGGCCAGATCGGCGCGGCTTACCATCGTCGTGTCAGAATCAACATTGGCGGCGAGCAATTCCTGTGTGCGCGCCAGCTTGTCATAGTGCTCAGGCTTGGCCGCAAGCTTGATCTTGCCGACGCGCGCGAAGCTGCAGTCGATCTTTTCTTCCGCCACCAGGCGCTCGACCGTGTCGACCCCGGCGTCGAAGGACCGGTAGAGCCGGTCGGCAACTTTCTTACCGAGCCTGGCCGAGAGCGTGCCGTAGTCCTGAGCGAAACCGTTATTGCACATGCCGCCGTTCCGGCCGGACGCCGCGTGCCCGATCGTCTCAGCTTCGAGGAGCACGACACGCGCGCCCTTCTTGGCGAGAGCTAGAGCGGCCGAGGAACCAGTCAAGCCACCACCAACTACCGCAACGTCGCAGGTGCCTTGCACCGGTCCTGCGGTGGCACTCTTGAATGGCTCCGATGTGTCCAGCCAATAGGATGTGAGTTTCATATCGACCTCGGAATCTCGCTATCTGTATGCTGGGCATGCGCAAATCGCCGCCCAACTCTGTTTCAGGACTACCAGCCGCGCATCCGCGGCCACTGAGCTTCGATTGCGTCGCTTCCCGCGGAGACGACATTGTACAGTTCGTGCTGTGACGCCGTCGCGCACGCGTGATTGGGCAGGATCCTGACCTTCGTGCCGATCGGCAGATCCGGCAGGGTTGCAGCCGATCCGGACCTGATGGCGAGGATGCCGTGCTCCTGGCTCGCCTGCGAGACGATCAGGTCTGGATAGAGTTTGCCGGACAGATCGCAGACGAGACCGTAACCCTGGTCGATCCGCTGCGCCGCGGTGCCGCGATCACGTGACAGCGCCATCCAGCCCGCATCGACCAAAATCCAGCCCTTCTCCGGCTTCGTTCCGATGACGGTGGTGAGAACCGAGATCGCGATGTCGTCAGTGGTGCAGACACCGACACCGTGCATCACCAGATCGAAGAACATGTACACACCGGCCCGCATCTCCGTGACGCCGGTCAGGTCTTCGCCGAAATGGGCGGTCGGCGTCGAACCGACGCTCACGACCGGGCATTCATGCCCCGCCGCCCGCAACGCCTCCGCAGCGGCCACAGCCACGGCCCTTTCGTTCTCCGCAGCCGCGACGAGGGCATCGGGCATGCAAAGGCTGTAGGATTCGCCGGCGTGGGTGAGAATGCCGGCGAGCTTGACGCCAGCCTCGGCCAGGGCGATCGCGATTGCGATGAGCTTGGGATCGGTGGCGGTCAGCCCGCCGCGATGACCGTCGCAGTCGATCTCGATGAAGGCGGATGGCGTCACAGCAGCGGCCCGGCCAGCCTCACCCAGCATCGTCGCCTGTTCGGTCGAATCGAGCAGCACCTTGAGGTCAACGCCGGCTTTACGGAGACGCATCGCCCTCTCAGCGGCGTGCGGTGCCACGCCCACGGCATAAGTCATGTCACGGAAACCGTACTGCGCGAAGTACTCCGCCTCCGCCAAGGTAGAAACGGTGATCGGCCCCGGCCCGGACGGGTAGGCGCGCCGGGCGACCTCGATGGATTTCGCGGTCTTCATATGGGGGCGCAGCACGACACCCCGCGCGGCCATCCGAGAGGACAGACGGCCGAGATTGCGATCCAGCCGGTCCTTGTCAAGCAGGAGGCCCGGCGTCGCCAGCGCGCCGACCGTCGCGGCCGACCGGCCCGGTCGGGCGTTCGGGATATCCGTTCCGTGCGTCTCCAAGCGTAGCATCCCGATGTCTCCTACCCGAATGACTGGTTGGCGAGCGCGAACATGCGCGCTGGCCCGGTCGATGGCATCTGCGTCCCAAGGACCATGGTGGTGGCGTCGCCGACCTGCTGCAGGCCGATGCCTTCGAGCCACTCCCCGAGTTGCGAGGTGGTAGAGGTATCGACCCGGACGAAAACACTCCCGAGGGGCGCGAGCGCGGCCTCGATCAATGCGCGCGCATCGGTCGGGCTTTCGGCGACCACAGGACCGATGACATGCCCACGGCCGAAGAGACGGGAAATGGCGTAGCCGCTGGGTATGCCGTCACGCAAGAGGACATAGCCGTCGCCGACTTCGATCAGCCGGTTCAGCATCTCGCGCCTCGTCCAACCTGTGGCCTGCCGATCGAGGCGTGTGATCGCCTCGAAATCCGATGGAGTCATGGCCCGGACGAGGCACGGCCGCGGCGCCTCATAGCGTTCCCTGGGAATTCCTTGATGCTGGTGGATGACCCCGACGGACACGAAGCCGCGGCGCTGGTAAAGTTCCATGCCTTCGGCCGTCGAATTCAGCGTGATGATCCGCGGTCGTGCCGCCGCGAGCAGCGCGTCCATCAGCCGGGCTCCGTAACCGCGTCCCTGAACAGCTTTCGAGACGATGATCATTCCGGCGGAAGCATGGGTCTCGCCGTAAGGCCACCAGAGCGCGGTCCCCACCACGGCACCCGCGCTCGTCACCACGAAGCCGCGGCCAAGCAGCAGCGCAGAATCCCAATCCTTGAGCAGGTACGGCCAAGACATCTCCTGCGAGAGCTTCAGGGCACCTTCCAGATGCGATCTCGCGAACGGGACCAGGGCCACGTCTTCATGCTCGCGTTCTCCGGCCTGGGTAGCTGCGGTTGTCATGATATGTCGACGTCTCTTGTTTGGTTTGCCGGACTAATCGCCAGTGCCTGACGCGGCGAGATCCATCTGACGATGCTCACACGAGCTGCAGCGTATCTTGGGTCCGACAGCATTACGCAGTCAGACTGAAGCAAAGTTCGGCAGGGTATTGCATTGCTGATACGGTAGAAGAGACGATCTGCTGTCAGCGGCTTGCGCGCCACAGTGCGAACCGATCCTGCATCCGATATCCCCAGATGATGGCGGGCATGAACCAGGGATCGCCACGATAAAGCGGGATGGAGGCCGGCGGACGGAAGTCAAAGGCGGTTCGCGCGCCCTCGTCGTTTCCCATCAGTTTGTGGGCCGCATGCATACCGATCCACGGCGCCCAGACCACGCCTGAGCCGCAGAAGCCGGTGGCATAGACCACGTCGTCCTTTTCGAAGATGCGCGGGAGCATGTCGCGATTCATCGCCACATTGCCGAACCAGCTGTGCGAAAGGCGAACATTCTCCAGTTCCGGAAAAAGGTTCACCAACCCGCTGCGCAGAAGGAGCTTCGGAGCCACCGGGTTACCTACACGAGAGCTGTCGCGCCCCCCTAACAGGATACGTTTGCCGTCGGGCGAAGGTCGGTAATAGAAGCCGACCTGGCGGTTCTCGGTCATCATCAAGCGTTTCGGCATCAGCCGCGCCATGACTTCAGGTGCAAGCTCCTCGGTTGCAATGATCCGGCTGCGAACCGGGACCAGCCTGCGGCGCAGGAAGGGAACGGCGCCATCGGTATAGCCATTCGTACAAACCAGCACCTGACGCGCCTGCACCGATCCGGCCGAGGTAACGACGCGGAATCCGGAGCCATCCCTCTCGATTGAGATGACGGGCGTTCGTGCATGGACCGCGACTCCCGAAGCGAGCGCCACTCGCAGGAGTTCAGCGTGAAACTTCGCCGGGTGTAGCCCACCGATATCCATCCGGACCGTGCCACCACGGTAGATGTCGGTGCCGATGTAGTTGAGCTGCTCGACATACGGAACCGCGTGAGATTCGATCTGCAATTTCTTCGCCAACGCGTCAGCGCTGCGCGCCATCGTTTCGTATTGTTCATATCCGAATGAAGCTTTGAACTGACCAACCAGTTGAAAGTCGCATTCGAGCCGTTCCGTCCTGATGAATTCGTACAGGAATTCGCGTGCGATCTTGCCTTCCGCCTCGATCGCCAGCGCCTTGTCTTCGCCGAAGCGTCGGGAGATCGTCGCGTAATCAGGCCGTATGCTTGCGCTGGTTATTCCACCGTTGCGCGTCGAGGCCCCCTCGCCCGGATTCATCGCGTCAAAGGCCGCAACCGAGCGGCCCTCGCGCGCCAGCACCAACCCGGCCGAAAGGCCGGCATAGCCAGCGCCCACGATCAGCACGTCGAGTTTCTTGGGCAATGGCTGTTGAGGCAGCGGCTTTAGCGGTGAGGCTTCCCACCAGTAGGGCGTGTCTTTCTCTGCGACTTTCGGCTCGTGCATGTAGCTGACTTCCTGTGTGTTCAGGCTTGGCCTGGAATTGCTGACAAGATCGGTTGTGATCAGCCAACGCGATGCTTGCGACGTCTACGCTCGTCACTAAACCCTGCTGTAGCCTTCCACGCGGTCTTCCACTCGCATCGCATTGAGCTCAGATGTGATCGTCTCGCACGTCGAGCGCGTCGCGCAGCCCGTCGCCGATGAAATTGAAGCTTGTCACCGCGATCGTAATCGCAGCGCCAGGAATGATGGCAAGCCAGGGCGCTCTGGCCAGGTACTGTTGGGCGCCGTTGAGCATGTTTCCCCAGCTGGGCAGTGGCGGCTGGATCCCAAAACCGAGGAAGCTAATATACGCTTCCAGAAGTATCGCGCGGGCGACCGTCAAACTGGCGGCTACGATGATCGGACCCATAGCGTTGGGCAAGATCTCCCTGAACATGATATGCGTTCCGCTTAGCCCAAGCATCCGACCGGCCTGGACAAACTCGCGTTCGCGTAGCGAGCGAACCTCAGCCTCGACGATGCGGGCAACCTCCATCCACTTGGTGAGTGCGATGATAACCGTGATCATGACGGGGCTGGGCCGCAATGCTGCAGCCAGCGCCAGTACGAGAAAGATCGATGGAAACGACAAGAAGCCATCGACCGTACGCATGAGGACTGCGCTGATCCAGCCGCCGCGATACCCCGCGACCACGCCAACAAGTGTGCCGATCACTAACGATAATAGCATCGCCGAAAATCCCACCAGCAGCGAGATCCGGCCTGCCATCAACAGTCGAGCAGCCAAGTCACGCCCCAGCGGATCGGTGCCAAGATAATGATTTCCCGTCATCGGAGGAGCGAAGCGGGCGCGCAAGTCAATGTGGAGCGAGTCATAAGGCAGCAGATAGGGGCCTAAGACGCATGCCAGCGTCAGCAGCGTGATCATTGCCAGACCTAGCAGCGCCAGGCGATGGCCAATGAAGCGGAGTACCGCGCGGCTGTGCCACCATCGGCTCGGAGCTGTGCTTACGGCGAGAGCGGTCATATCGGTTGGCTCCTCTGTCGGGGCTTTTGCGGGTTCAAGCCAGACGAATGCGCGGGTCGACAATGGCGACGACGATGTCGGCGATCAGGTTTCCGAGAATGACGAGGATGGCGGAGAATATCAGCAACCCCATCACGACCGGGTAGTCGCTGTAGCCGAGGCTGTCGAGAAACAACCGTCCCATTCCTGGCCAGGTAAAGACCGTCTCGGTCACCAATGCACCCGTTAGAATGCTGGGCAGCTGCACTCCGGCAAGCGTGATCATTGGCAGGAGTGCGTTGCCGACAACATGTTTCAAGAGAATTCGGCGCTCGCTCAGGCCCTTGGCGCGGGCAGTTTTGACGAAGTCCTGGCTGATGGCGTCCAGCGTCGCCGTCCGCATGTAGCGGCTCCAAACCGCGACATGGACAAGTGACAGCACCACGCTTGGCAGGATCAGATGGTGCAGGTAGTTCAGAACGGAGCCGTCGCCGATAGTGTACATGTTCCCTGCAGGCACCCAACCTAGCTGCAGGGAGAACACGTAGATCCCGACAAGCCCGAACCAGAAGGTCGGGATCGATAGCGCGACCATGGCGCCGATCGTTGCTAGATAGTCAAACATCGAATAGCGGTGGGTGGCGCCACGAATACCGATCCAGGTGCCGATTGCGATCGCGATCACCGTCGAGGTACCCATCAGCAGCAGCGTGGCAAAGATATGCCGTCCGATCACGGCCAGCACGGATGTTCCGTCACGGAAGGAGCGGCCCCAGTCGCCTTGCACAAGGCGCCACACCCAGTCGAAATACTGGATCCATAGCGGCCTGTTCAACCCCAACTGTTCCGCCAGCCGCTCCATATCCTGCTGGGTCATGCTTGGATCCCGCGCGTATTGCGACAGGGGGCCGCCTGGAATAAGGCTCAGAATGATGAAGCCGATGATCGAGACGATCACCAGCAGCACGAGGCTCTGTGAGAGGCGATTCAGCAGAAATCCGCGCATTCGGCCCTCCTCCTGAGAATGAGAAATTTAGTAGTACGTTGCCGCTCCGACTGGCTTTCGCGAGACGGAGCGGTGGCCGCGAATATCAGCTCGCCCAAGACCAGGCGCCGGCATTCCAGGATTCGGTGCGCGTGTTGCCATTAGACACCGCACCTTGAATCCCTTTCTTGTGCCCCTGCACGGCAACGTTCTGATAAAGCGGCAGTAAGGGCAGGTCATGCCGGACCAGTTCTTGTACGCGGAAGTAAATTGCGCGCCGTGCTTCCGGATCGAAGGTGCGGCTGCCTTTCTCCAATAGAGAGTCGACCTCCGGATTGACGTATTGCGCATTGTTTGAGCCGCGGCCGCCCTTATTAGCGATCGCAAGCGAATGTAAGCGGTTGGTGACGTCCGGGTCTGCGCCGATCAAATAGGTGCTGCCTACTATGACCGAATCGAAACGCGATCGTTGCCAGAATTCGCCCCACATCACCGCGGCGGGAAGGTTGGAGATGGTCATCTCGACGCCGATCTCTGCAAACGTCTGCTGCAGATACTGCTGCACCTGCTCGCGAAGGGGGTCGCCTGACGTGGTCGAGTTGGTGAAAGACAGACGCACCCCGTCTTTTACTCGTATCTTATCCTTTCCGGGCACCCAGCCGGCCGCGTCGAGGATCTGCTGCGCGCGCTTGACGCTGAACTCCTGCACCGGCAGGCCCGGGTTATAATAGAAGGACTGCCGCGGCATGAAGGTCTCAGTCGGAGTCGGCACGCCGTAGTAAAGCCCGTCGATAATGGCCTTCTTGTCGATCGCTGCATAGAGCGCCTGGCGAACCTGCAGCTCCTTAAACTGCGGGCGCTCGAGATTCAGGTAAAGAGACTCGAATGAGGATTTGGGCTCCAGCGTTACCACCCGGCTCGTCAGCTTGCGAGCTTCCTCGTAATGATCTGGGCTGATGTATGACTGGCCCACGAGATCCACGTCGCCGCTCTTGAATTGGGTGTAGAGGACAGTGAGATCGGGGATGTATTTGAAGATTAGCCGCTCGATAAAAGGACCTTCACCGAAATAATTCGAATTGGCGACAAGCTCGATACGGTCGCCAGGAAGGCGCGCGCTCCACTTGAATGCACCAGTACCGATTGGCGCTTGGTTGAAGGCGGCATTGTTTGGATCAGCCTCCTTCTCCAGGATGTGCTTCGGCACCATGAAGGTTTCGGTCAGGAACGACAAATACGGTGCGAAAGCCTGCTCCATCTGCCATGTAATCTCGACAGGCGAGACCACGGCAATGTCGCGCACCAACGAGTGCCCCGTTGTACGCCAACTGCGGAAGTTCGGCTTCGTGATGAGTTCGAGGGTGAATTTCACGTCCTCAGCCGTGAAAGGCTTGCCGTCGTGCCAACGCACATCGTCGCGCAAGCGGATCCGCCAATTGAGACCGTCCTCCGATATGCCGCCGTTCTTTTGGGTCGGCACTTCGACAGCAAGGTTCGGCTGAATTACGCCTTTGGGATCGATGCGAAAGAGCGCATCGAAAAGCGAGAAATGGACGCCGTCATCGACCTCGATATGTGCCATCAGCGGATTAAAGACCGTGGGTTCTTGCGAGAGTCCGACGACAATCCGGCCCTTGGGAACTCGTGGAGCCTTTTGGCCGAAGGCGGGCTTGGTCAACAGATTGGGCGCGAAGATGCTGGCAGCCCCGCCTAAGGCCATCATTCGCAATGTGTCGCGCCGCGAGTAGTTTGATGCAGATTTGGAACGCTTGGTCATGGTTTCCTCCCTATGGCGGTATCCGCAGTTACTCTCATCGGTTTGCCGAAGTCTGGCGGTCGTGTCTCCGCTGCTCTCCAGGAATCGCCGCGACCAGTTCGCGCGTGTAGGAGGATTTCGGGTTTAGGAATATCTGCGAGGGTGGTCCGCATTCTACGATCCGCCCGTACTGCATCACGGCGATTTCGTCGCAGATCTGGCTGGCCACGCGCAGATCGTGGGTAATGAAGATCATTGAGACGCCGGTCTCCCGCTGGATTTGATCCAGCAATTTCAAGATCTGGGCCTGGATCGACACATCGAGCGCTGAAACTGCTTCATCGGCAATCAGCAGCGTTGGTTTGAACATCAGCGCCCGAGCAATGCCGATGCGTTGGCGTTGCCCACCGGAGAACTCGTGCGGATAGCGGCCAAAGGCGCCAGCGTCGAGACCCACATGGGATAGTAGTCCCCGGGCCTCCTCCCGTGCTTGCGCAGAAGACATTCCATGCGCGACCGGACCGACCGTGAGGATGTGACCGATCGTCGAGCGCGGGTTGAGAGAGGCGAAAGGATCTTGAAAGATCATTTGGATCCGCGGCCGCAACGGGCGGAACTCGGCTTCAGAAAGCCCGGCAACGTCGCGTCCCTCGAACAGAATGCGACCGCCGTCACTGTCCATCAGTTTGATCAAAAGCCGCCCTAGCGACGACTTGCCGGAGCCGCTTTCGCCCACGACGCCAAGTGTCCGCCCAGGTGCCAGGTCGAACGATACGTCGTTTACCGCCGGCACGGTCCGCGTCGCGCCGAACCATTTGGCGCCGCTACGATAGGTTTTCATCAAACCGTCAACCTGCAGGATCGGCGCTTTCCCAACAGCTTCCAGAGGAATCCGGTCCTTGCCTGTCAGATGAGGGACGGCCGCAATGAGCCGCCGCGTGTAAGGGTGGTTGGGCGATTGCAGAACTTGAACGGCACTGCCCTGCTCGACGACATGGCCTTTCTCCATCACCACGACGCTGTCGGCGATCTCGGCCACCACCCCAAAATCGTGCGTGATGAACATCACGCTCATTCCCTTGCGGCGCTGAATGTCGCGGATCAGCTTCAGGATCTGCGCCTGGGTGGTCACGTCGAGTGCGGTTGTCGGTTCGTCCGCGATCAAGATCGCGGGCTCGAGCGCCAGGGCTATCGCGATCATCACGCGCTGTCGCTGCCCACCCGAAAGCCGGAACGGATACTGATGATACATCAGTTGCACATCCGGCAGACCCACTTCGGTCAGCAACTCAATCGCGCGGCTGCGGCGGGATTTCGCTGTGCCGATGCCATGCGCCGCTATGGCCTCCTCGATCTGCGCACCCACAGTCATCAGCGGATTGAGCGCCGAAAGCGGGTCCTGAAAGATCATTGACACGACCCGTCCGCGCAGGCCGCGCAGCTTTTCGGCAGGCAGACCCGCGATGTTCATTCCGTCCAGGTGGATTGCGCCCGAGGAAACTCGGATCACCCTGGGCAGAAGTCCCATGATCGCGTTGGCTGTCACGGACTTTCCCGATCCGGATTCTCCAATGATGCACAGGATCTGACCGCGCTTCAGATCGAAGGAGATATTCTCGACGGCGTGGGCCCGCTCCATCCCTCCCGGCAGGCTTACGCTAAGGTCGCGCACCGAGAGCGCCACGTCTTGGGAGTCTACAGCCTGGATGCTAGAGGCCATTAGAATATTCTCCCCTTTCGACGGCGTCGGGACGTCCTGCTGCGGATTGGGACTTCGGAGGCTTTCGGCTGCGCGACCGGACAGGTCGGAAACTCGCCGTTCATACTGGCATTCCCTGGTCGGAAACTGCGACATGATTCTGACCTCTTTGCTCAACAAGCAGGAGCTGTATCGCTCAAGACGCAGCATTGCCCGTGTTCGCCTCGGCCGCGATCACGGCAAGTCCATCCTCAATCGCGCTCTCGTAATCGATCATCGCGCCCGCGACATCGAAGCTCATGTAGCGGAACGCCGTAAGGGGCTTGGCGGCTTCCGCTAAGGTCAGTTCCCGGGCAAGGCCCATGTCGACAGCTCCCTTTGTGAACTTCGACTCATCGATCGAGATTCTTGCTTGGTGCCCACAAGTTTGGCCGCTTCGATCCTCCCAGAGTCGCCGAAACGCGGCACGCGGGCGGCAGGAACTTCTGAAAAGGAAGTCCGATTTGGCATTTCGCTCTGCGCTGCGACGCCTCCGACATCAGCCAGGAGACGCGCGCCTGATACGCCCGCGGCTGACGAGCCCCCGCACGCTTGTCCATAAGGTTCGTCAACTTGGCGCGTACCGCCCCCGCGGCAAGAACCCGGTGGGCTCGAAGACAGCCTTCAGCGGTCCTGCAAAGAACGCATCACCACCAAAAGCTGCAGGCAAATTTCATTGCGGCACGCCCTCATTCTTGCTGACGCCGATCTGATTGCGGAGAGCACATGCCTAGTCTCTGCCTATGAGGTGCGGCGCGAGCGATCTCGCAATAAAAGCTTGTAATGAAGGGAGCAAACCGCAGCATATTCTGTCTGTCCCCAAAACTCGGCAAGGCGCATCCGCGGAAGCTCGGTACGATACCTCAAACACCGGAGTCCTCGCTCGATGAGCGCGCCGCTAATACATATCGAATCCAGTCCGTCTCTGCCTCAAGAGGCTGACGTCGTCGTCATTGGCGGCGGCGTGGTGGGCGTGTTCACAGCTTACTATCTTGCCCGCCGCGGCGTTAAGGTCGCCTTGCTCGAAAAGGGGCGTGTCGCCGCCGAGCAGTCCAGTCGCAACTGGGGATGGTGTCGTCAACAGAATCGCGATGCGCGCGAGCTACCGATCGCCACCAGGAGTCTCGATCTTTGGGAGAAAGTAGCACAGGAGACCGGGGAAGACACGGGCTTCCGCCGCTGCGGGCTTCTCTATCTGTCGAACGACGAGAATGAGCTAACCGGCTGGGCGAAGTGGCGCGATTTTGCAAGGACGGTCGGCGTTACGACGCACATGTTGAGCACGAAAGAAGCGAGCGAGCGAGGCAAAGCGACGGGCCGCAAATGGAAAGGCGGCGTCTTCTCTCCAACAGACGGAACGGCAGACCCTTCGAAGGCTGTGCCCGTGGCCGCGCGTGCGATCATGACGGCTGGCGGCACGGTGCACCAGCACTGCGCCGCGCGCGGCGTAGAGCTCAGTGCCGGCCGGGTGAGCGGCGTGGTGACCGAACTGGGCACAATCCGGACCAAGACGGTGGTGATGGCAGGAGGGGCGTGGGCTTCTTCTTTCTGCAACCAGCTCGGCATTCGCTTCCCGCAGGCATCCGTTCGCCAATCCATTCTCGCGACGGCTCCAGGCGCAGCCGGTCTGCCCGATGCCCTGCACACTGCGCTCGTGTCACTTACGCGGCGTAGCAGCGGCGGGTACACGCTGGCAATCAGCGGGCGCGCGCGAGTCGATCCAACGCCGCAGCAATTCAGGTTCGGCCGCGAATTCGTGCCGATGTTCGCTCGCCGCTGGCGCAGTCTCGCCCCTGGAGCATTCGAGGGCATGCGCCAGGGTCACGAATCCCTGGCGAAATGGGCGCTCGGTGAGGTGACCCCGATGGAGCTGAACCGCACACTTAATCCCCGCCCCGACATGCGGCAGGTTCGGGCGACATATCAAAGAGCTTGCGAATTGCTGCCCGAGCTTCGGCGCGTCGCAATCTCTAATGTCTGGGCCGGCTATATCGACAGCACACCGGATGGCGTTCCCGCAATCGGTGAAGTGGGGGCGATTCCAGGCTTTATCCTCGCGGCCGGATTCAGCGGCCATGGCTTCGGGATTGGCCCTGGCGCGGGGCATATGATTGCCGACATCATTACCGGCAGCGAGCCGATCGTCGATCCGCGTCCCTACAGGCCGGAGCGTCTGAAAATGGGCGCTTGGGGCAAGGTCGCCGAGTTTTGAAAGGCTGATTTCAAAAGAGGCGCGTTGATGCTATGACAGTGCATATGACGATGAAGCTTCAGAGCCTCGACACCATCGCCGCCGGTCTCCAAGCGGGACGAACTGTGACCTCGCAAGTGGGGACGGATATAGTCCGTAAGGCGATCCGCGCCGCAAACTTCTAATGGCATCCCCATGAAGCTTGATAAGCTCGACATCAAGATTTTGTGCGAATTGCAGAAGAATGGGCGGATTTCCAACGTCGAGCTCGCGGAGCTGATTAACCTTTCCCCGAGCCCATGCCTGATGCGCGTCAAAAGACTCCAGTCGGAGGGCTTTATCACCGGTTATTCCGCCCAGATCGACGTTTCCAAACTCGGACAACCCCTGATCGTCTTCACCGAGATCACGCTCAAAAATCATCGCCAGATCGATTTCGCTCGCTTTCTCACGACTGTTGAAAAGATCAATGCGGTCGTCGAATGCCATCTTGTTTCAGGCGGATACGATTATCTCGTGAAATTCA
The DNA here is from genome assembly GCF_036924515.1 of Bradyrhizobium sp. AZCC 1610. NCBI lineage: Bacteria > Pseudomonadati > Pseudomonadota > Alphaproteobacteria > Hyphomicrobiales > Nitrobacteraceae > Bradyrhizobium > Bradyrhizobium sp. AZCC 1610. Next base: position 4,859,122 of record NZ_JAZHRR010000001.1, read on the forward strand.
TCACAGCAGGAATAAGCGATTACCAGGCAATCATGGAACGTCTTGTCGAAATGGACATCGGCATCGACAAATACTTCAGTTTTGTCGTGTTGAAGTCCCCTATTGTAAAATCCCATTTGCCTCTCGAAAGCATATTCAACAATTGAGGAATGGTGGCCTTCCATCCTGGCGACGGGCGTTTAGCGGATTACCGCTCTTCTGCTTGCTCGAGGCTTTCTGCTCACAGCCTATCACGTCGAAGCAGCATGTTGCGGAAATCAGCCGATGATGCGCGATTTCGCTGCGCATGCGTCTGGCCGCATCAACCCTGGTCGGCGCATCATCCTTCTTCGGTTTTCCCGGTGGCAGGCGCAAATGATTATCCTTTTATCGCCGCGCGGACGTCCCTGTCTTCGAGCGTTTGGTCGAGCGTCATCCGAGTTCGTTCGATGATGCTGTCGATTTCCTCATGCGTGCAGCAGAGCGGTGGCGCGTAGCCCAGTACGCCGTGGGCGAAGGCGCGGATGACGAGACCGTTATCCCATGCGCGGTCGAAGATGCGGCGCGCCGCGTCCGCTTCCGGTGGCAGGGGCGTCTTGCGCTCCTTATCCGTGACAAGCTCGATTGCGGCCAGCATGCCGCGACCCCGGACATCACCGACAAGCGGATGATCGCCAAGCGAGCGAAGGCCCTCCATCAGGCGGTGTCCGGCCTTCCGCCCGTTTTCCAGCAAGCCACTCTCGTAAAGATCCAGGCACGCGAGCCCAACCGCTGCACTGACGGGATGTCCGGAATAGGTGTAGCCATGGCCGACGGCCGTCTTGCCGGCTCCGTCCGCGATCGTATTGTAAACGCGGTCCGACATGAAAACGGCTCCCATCGGCACATAGCCCGACGTCAGTCCCTTTGCGGTGGTCATGAAATCCGGCACGACATCGTCTTCTTCGCAGGCGAAAAATGGGCCGACACGACCAAAGCCAGTGATGACCTCATCGGCAACGAACAGAATATCGTTCTCCTTGCAAACCGCGTGCATGGCTTTCAGCCAAGACGGCGGTGGCACGAGGACGCCTCCTGACCCCTGAATTGGCTCGACATAAAAAGCCGCAACGCGATCTGCGCCCAGTTCGGCGATCTTCGCTCGCAGGGCCGCGATCGACGCATCGATGATAGCCTGGGGATGGGAGCCGACAGGATTGCGATAGGCATAGTGCGACGGAATTTTGTGCTGCCAGCTATAAGGCACCCCAAAGCCCGCATGAAAGGCCGGCAGCGCTGTCAATCCGGCCCCCGCCGTCGAGGATCCGTGATAGCCTTGCTCCACGGAGATGAACTGGTCCTTCTGCGGCATAGCCTTGGCGTGATAGTAGTACCGAATGAAGCGGATCGTGCTGTCGACGGCATCGGAACCACCCAGCGTGAAATAGACATGGTTCAGATCGCCGGGCGCCAATTCAGCCAGCCTGGCGGCGAGGCGAATGGCCGGCTCCGATCCCAATCCGAAATATCCTGTCGCATAAGGCAGTTCGCGCAGCTGCCTCGTGGCTGCTTCAACGATGCTTTCCTGTCCGTACCCGGCATTGACACACCACAGGCCGGCAAACCCGTCGAGCAATTTATGTCCCGAGGCATCGGTCAGGGTCGCGCCCTTCGCCGATCTTAGCACCCGCACACCTGACGCCTCGTGGCTGCGGTAAGACGAGACCGGGTGAACCAGATGCGCGCGATCCAGTTCGATCAACGAATTGCTTGACATTCAACCTCCATATCAACCCGGAAAGCAAAGTAGGATATCGAGGTCAGCAGTTCCTCCCAAGCAGCGCCTGGACCAAAGGAGTTTTGACTTTCGTTGGTGATCGATGCCGCATCTTATGCCGGAGCAGGTCCGCCGCGCCGCGGTGCTGCTCAATTCGAAAGGTTGCTTGGCACAACTCTCTGCCAAAGCTTCGATCCGATACGACACAATCTGCTTCCGGCTCCAGCGAAAGCGGCGCTTTATCTACGAGATGCTCATTATGATGCTGTCGTACCGGCGCAGTGCCGGGAGGATTGGAGGATTCCACGCCATGACGAAGTTCCGACCGAAATACATCACTTTCGATTGCTACGGCACGCTGACGAATTTCGACATGGCCGGCGCGGCAACGAGAGTCTACGGCTCCCAGCTTTCCTCCGCGGCGATGGCAGGGTTCATCAAGGACTTTTCAGCCTATCGCCTGGACGAGGTTCTCGGCAGTTGGAAGCCCTACTCCGAGGTCGTGCATAACTCGCTAGAGCGCGCCTGCAAGCGCAATGGCGTGGCATTTCGGCCGGAGCATGCCCAGCGCATCAATGACGAGGTTCCCACATGGGGTCCACATCCCGACGTTCCGGCGGGTCTGGCCAAAGTTGCCAGGGAGATTCCGCTGGTCATCCTGTCGAACTCCATGAAGAACCTCATCATGTCGAACGTGGAGAAGCTCGGCGCCCCCTTCCACACGGTCATCACGGCCGAGGAAACCGGCGCCTACAAGCCGCACATGAAGGGCTTTGAGTACATGTTTGATAAGCTGGGCTGCGGTCCGGAAGACATCACCCACGTCTCATCCTCCTTCCGCTATGACCTGATGACCGCCTACGACCTGGGCATCAAGAGCAAGGTATGGGTGAACCGCGGTCATGAGCCCGCGAACCCGTTCTATCAGTACACCGAGGTCGAAGACATCGGCGGGCTCGCCGCGGCAGTTGGCTTGGAGCCCCTTCGAAAAAGCGCGTGAATGCGTTTCCTTCTCCGGGCCCTTTCGCGGCACTTCAGACCTTCGAAAACTTCAATAGAGATCGATGCGTGATGAATAAAAGGGGGCGGTTCAGCGGCCCCCTTTTCCGTGTTTGGGCTAGTCATCCGATAGATATTGCGTTACTTCGCGGTTGAGGCATCATCCTTTTTATCGCGCGGACGCGGCCCGCCGCAAAATCGAAAAAACCCGACGATTACTCGTGCAAAACCGGGAAGCGGCCCTTATTCCAGCCCGCCGACATGAAGCGTTTTGATCTCGAGATATTCTTCTATCCCGAGCTGAGATCCTTCACGCCCCAGTCCCGACTGCTTTACTCCGCCGAAAGGCGCAACCTCGGTTGAGATCGAGCCGGTGTTCAAGCCTACCATTCCGAATTCCAGCGCCTCGGCAACACGCCATGAGCGCTTGAGGTTTTCCGTGTAGAAATAGGCAGCAAGGCCGAATGGCGTGCCGTTTGCGATCGCAATCGCCTCGTCCTCGGTCTTGAAGCGGAAAAGCGGAGCGACCGGTCCGAAAGTCTCTTCTGAAGCCAAGAGCATCTCGGTCGTTGCGCCACCGAGCACGACGGGGCGGGCATATTGCCGACCTTCCGGCACACCTTCACTCTGCGAGATGATCCTCGCGCCTTTATCCAAGGCGTCTGAGACGTGCCGCTTGATCTTTTCTATCGCCGCGCCATTGATCATCGGCCCTATTGCGACCCCCTCTTCCGTGCCGGCGCCGACCTTCATTTTCGCGACCCGGCTGGCGAGCTTTTCTGCAAAAGCGTCGTAAATGCCTGATTGAACGAGGATGCGATTGCAGCAGACGCAGGTCTGTCCACCATTGCGGAACTTCGACGCAATCGCCCCCTCAACCGCCAGGTCGACATCGGCATCGTCAAAGACGATGAATGGTGCATTACCACCGAGTTCAAGACTGAGCTTCTTGATGTTGTCGGCGGCGCCTTTCATCAGCAATGCGCCTACGCGAGTCGATCCGGTAAACGAGATCTTGCGTACGGTTTCATTGGCCATCAGCTCGTTGCCGATTTCCGCCGGCATGCCAGTCACGATATTGATGACGCCCGCCGGAATTCCTGCCCGCTCCGCCAGAACGCCGATCGCGAGCGCCGAAAAAGGCGTAAATTCAGATGGCTTGATGACCACGGTGCAGCCCGCAGCCAGCGCAGGTGCCACCTTGCGCGTAATCATGGCGTTAGGGAAATTCCAGGGGGTGATAATCCCGCAGATGCCCACCGCTTCTTTCAGTACCAAAATGCGGCGGTCGACAGTGGGTGAAGGGATAGTCGATCCATTGATCCTGCGTGCCTCTTCCGCAAACCATTTTACGAAGGATGCCCCATAGCGAATTTCTCCGAGCGATTCAGCAAGTGGCTTGCCTTGCTCCAGCGTCAGCAAAAGTGCCAAATCCTGTTCATGGTGCAGCATGAGCTCATGCCATCGCTCCAAGAGCGCTGCACGCTCTGCATGAGTCTTCTTTTTCCAGCGCTTGAAAGCATCGGCCGCAGCGTCAATTGCAGCCCTGGTCTCGTCGCGGCCCATATCCGGAATGGTGCCAAGAACTTGCTGACTGGCAGGATCGATGACATCGACGGTCGCTTTCGCGTTCGCATCCCGCCAGTTGCCGCCGATCAACGCCTGCTGGCGAAACAGGTCTCTGTCCTTCAATGCATTCATGTTCTTTTCCCTTCGGGGTCAACCCCGCGATCACTGCGATGCGTAATCGCTTCATGTTCCTTGTCCACGAGCGAGTCTGCTCGACGTGAGTTCGACGCGCACGCTGTTGGATTTGCGATTGGTGAGATAGAATCGTCTCATCCGAGCAATACAGGATCGAACGCCGCATTTTTCATCGAGAATGAACTGCCTGACGGCGTTGAATCGGGTCAGGCGCGGCTTGGAAAGTCGATTGTTCTGGCGGGCCATATATTTGGACCGCTCTGAGCTTTGTGCTCAGTCATAAGCGCAGACGTAGATCTTTCGCACGGTCTCGATCGTGCGCCAGACGCCGACAAAACCCGGCTTCATCACAAAGCTGTCGCCGGCGCGGTAAGTCTTCGTCTCACCATCCTTTTCCTCAATTTCGATGAGACCCGAGATGATGTGGCAAAACTCGTAGGTGGTGCCCTTGATGGAATGGGTCTCGCCGGGCGTTGCTTCCCAGACGCCGGTCAGTACCTTCTCGCCTTTCGAAGCGTCCTGCGCCCAGGTCTTGAAGGATGGATTGCCCGAAATGAGTCGTTCCGGAATAGGCAAAGCGTTCGTTGGTGCGAAGTCCGGATTGGTGTCGATAGTAATCAGAAGTGACATGGCATTATCCCTGGTTAGTAGCCGAGTGTTCGATCGACAAGGCCGATCGGATTTTTCCCGGCGCGGTGGCGCCGGATGTTTTCTATGACGGATAGTGCTGCCGTATGCGGTTGCGTCACGGAGGCAATATGCGGCGTTATCATCACCTTCGGGTGCGACCAGAGCGCATGGCCTTCCGGCAGCGGCTCGGGGTCGGTGACGTCGAGCATAGCTGCTGCAAGGCGGCCGCCGTCGAGCGCCTCGATGAGTGCGGTCTGGTCAAGCTGTGGGCCGCGGCCAACATGCAGCAGTCGCGCTCCCATCGGCAAGAACGAGAATAGCTTTGCGTTCAGAATGCCGCGGGTCTGCTCCGTCAGCGGCAGGAGACAGACCAGAATATCCGTCTCCATCAGAAAGCCGGCAAGCTGATCTTCGCCGTGAAAGCAGGTCACCCCCTCGACCACCTTTTTGCTGCGGCTCCATGCGGCAAGAGGAAATCCAAAGGGTTTGAGGCGGTCGATTGCCGCATGCGCCAGCATGCCAAGGCCCAGGAAACCCACGCGGCGTTCCGTCGTCTGCGAACTGGTAAGAGCTTGCCACATGCCCCTTCTCTGCTGCTCCCGATATGCGAGCATCTCGCGATGGAGCGCCAGCACGCCAAGGACGACGTATTCCTGCATCATGCGTATGATGCCATCCTCGACCATGCGAACCAGCTTCACATGGCCGGGTACGGTCTCCGGCTTGAACTGATCAACCCCTGCACCGATAGAAAAGAGCACTTCCAGATTACGAAAACGCGAGACCTCGTCCGGCACGTTCCATGTCAGGAGGTATCTCACCTTGTCCGGGTCGATATTTTCACTACAGTGGTAGAATTCCAGGTTGGGGAGCTCGCGCGCAAAGACCTGGCGGAAGACTGCTCCCCTGGCAGCATCGGAATTGAACAGAAATGCCATCGATGCACCTTTCACGTGTCACGCGGCAAAGCGCGGACCGAGATCCTCAATGATTCTTTGGTACGAGGAGGCTCCGCTCCATTCCGGCTCGCTCGTCGGCACGACATCCATATGTCCGGAAGGAAAGTAGCCCCCGGCCTCGCGCGGCCCAATAATGACCATCCGGTTGGACCGATCACCTTCAAGATCTGGAATGATTGCCACCTCGGCTCCTGGTGCCTGGCAGCGCCACGCGACCCAATTGACAATTGCCTCGTGGCCCGCGACGGTTGGAAGCGCGACTAGCCTCGCAAGGATTTCTTCAACAGTCATGGCGCCGCTCTGCCCCGCCCAACTCGCCGGATATCGACACCGTAACCGCAAGCAGGAGCTTTCCCTGCCGAATAGCGTTGCGCTATAGGCTGAAGATTTCGAAGACTGCCCCTAAACAGGCGAAACCTGCTGAGTTTCCGTGCGATGATGGGGCGAGACGCTTCGGCTGCAGCAATGTGGCCGAAGGATCAACGGCACGATATGCCGGACACCTTGGGCATTCGCAAAGAAACGGATGAGCTGAAATGGGACGATCGGTACGTCTGAAGTCCTTCGAATTGGTCGCCCGCGACATTCGCGAGGTTGATGTGAAGCTGCTCCACGCTCTCTCGCTTGCGGTTGGCTGGCCGCATCGGCCAAAGGACTGGGATTTCCTGCGCCGCGCCGGTCAGGGCATCGTCGCCGTCGACGGCATCGGGCGCGTTTTCGGAAGCGCGATGTGGTTCCCGCACGGGCGCAAGTTCGCCACCATCGGCCTGGTACTCACATCGCCGCGCACCCAAGCACAAGGTACCGGCCGATGGCTGATGGAACAGGTGTTCGAACGGTGCGGCAATCGGAATTTGACCCTGAACTCGACCGATGCCGCCTATCATCTTTATCTTTCGCTGGGCTTCATGAAGGAAGCGGTCGTGTATCTGTGGCAGGGTGAGGTCGCATCGTCCCTTCCGGCGGTGCCAGTTCTGGATGGCGAATTGATGTCGCCGTCAGCCGAAGATCTTAAGGAGATCGCAGCGCTGGACGAGCGCGCGTTCGGAACTAGCCGCCAGAAGCTGCTTGCATTGCTTTCGGAAGGTGCGTCAATCTGCACGCTAAGCCGCGGCGGCGAGATCGTCGGCTACTCCATGAAGCGCGAGTTCGGGCGTGGCCACGTGATCGGTCCCATCGTCGCCAGCAATGATTGTGACGCGATCCATCTCACGGCCGTGCATCTTAAGGAGCTTACGGGACGGTTCGCCCGCGTCGATACGCGAGAGCAGACGGGTCTATTCGCTGACTATCTTCAGCAGAGCCGCCTCGGGATAAGCGAGACGGTCACAACCATGTCCAAGGGGAAGCGATTTCTTAACCGAAAGGAAAACGAGCCGTGGGTCTACGGATTGGCCGGTCATGCGGTGAGCTGAAGTCGTAAAGCGGAAACGAGAGACGCGCAGCAAACAATAGGCGAATTTTGTCGGCAGCGAGTAACTGGTCGGCACGCGCCGACCGAATGATTTGAAAATCAGTTCGGGTTTTCGGATGAGAACCTCGCTTCTGTTGTCAACAATATCCTGGGCACTTTGCCTGGGCCGCGACTCCACCGGCATTGCTCGAAGGCAGGAGAGTGGCTTGCTTGCGACAGAACAAGACAGGTGATGCTGCCGGCTGCGTCGGGTATGTCGGATGCTCTAGCGCCTGACATCACTGCGGAAAGTCTTCTCCCGAACGCGCAGCACCCGCTTGGTCTGGGGCAGCGTTCGCGACCTCGATCGTCCACCCCGTTGGCGGCTCGACGCAGCAGACAGGGTGAGCGCCCTAAAGGTCGGTTCGGCTCAGGAGGCGCGAAAGAGACAGCACTGCGAAAGGTCGTGCTGGTTTTGCGGTCGACCGGTGGGCCTTCTGCTGAATGACCATGCATTGCGGCACATTCTGCCAAGCGCCTGCGGCTATGCTTGGCTGATAAGGCAAATTGACAGGAACCAAGGACATGGATCGCTACCGGCCGAAATACGTGACGTTTGATTGCTACGGCACGCTAATCAATTTCCAAATGGCGGAAGCCGCCAGGGATCTGTTCGGTCATCTTCTGGATGGGCCGCGCATGGACGAATTCATCAAGAATTTCTCAGCCTACCGCCTCGACGAGGTGATGCAGGACTGGAAGCCTTTTGCAGATGTCGTTCACAACTCACTGGAGCGCACCTGCCGCCGCAACAACGTCGCATTCCGTGCCGAAGACGCTGAAACGATCTACAACCGCATCCCGACCTGGGGACCGCATCAGGACGCACCCGAGGGATTGGCTAAACTAGCCAAGGAAATTCCGCTGGTCATCCTTTCGAACGCCACGACGGCCCAAATTCCGTCGAACGTGGCAAAGCTCGGCGCGCCATTTCATGCCGTCTATACCGCTGAACAGGCGCGTGCCTATAAGCCACACTTCAAAGCGTTCGAATATATGTTCGACATGCTGGGATGTGGCCCAGAGGACATAACTCACGTTTCCTCGTCTTTCCGCTACGACCTGATGTCCGCCTATGATCTGGGGATCAAGAACAAGGTCTGGGTTAATCGCCGCCATGAGCCAACCAACCCCTACTACGAGTACACGGAAATCTCCGATGTGACCGAGCTACCAGGCGTTTTCGGACTCTGAGGGGCGAGGATGGACTTGGCCCTGCAGAACACCGAAGCCTATTTTCGCGCTGCCGCTGCAATCTTGGCCATGCAGCCGGGCTCTTCCGAACCGGACATGTCGGCGGCGCTACTTAAGCGCCACTACGGATTAACGGGATCGATCGCGACATTATCCTCTGAGGTCGAGCGCACCGTTGAGGTCAACCTGTCGGAGGGCCGCCGATTAATCCTGAAGACGTCGACCAGACCGGAAGCGGTCGACAGCTTTCGTTTCCAAGCCGCCGCTATAGCCGGATTACAAGGGGCCGCGGGCTTCGCCGCACCCGAAGTGCTCCGCACGAACACCGGCGCGTTGATGTTTGAGCAAGAGGGAGTATGCGGGTACTTGCAGACCCGGATTGAAGGCATTCCGCTGCACCAAGCGATGCCAACTCCCGACCTGCTTTTTCGAACAGGCATCGCTCTGGCCCGGTTGCACTTGACTCTTGATCTGGTCAGCGTGCCCGCGGCCGACCGCCCCGTTCTTTGGCACATCGGTTGCTGGTCGAGGTTGACGACGGAACTAGAGCAATACCTGCCATGCCGGAAAATTGCCGATGGCGTTCGCGTCGCGATGGGGGAGTATGTCGAGTTTGTTGAGCCTCAAATCTCGAATGTGGCGTGGCAGGTAACTCATAATGATCCCAGCCCATTCAATGTGATGGTGACTGGCCAGGGAATGGGTTTCATCGATTTTGGCGATGGCTGCTGGGGCCCTCGAATCCAGGATCTAGCGATCGCAGCAAGTCACGTCGTAAAGGATCCGACCCTTCCTTTGGGTGGGGCCGAACATCTTATTGCCGGCTATGCCTCGGTCACTACACTTTCGGCGCTGGAAGCAAGATTGCTCGTGGGACTGATGCGGGCACGACAAAGCGCATTGATCTTGGTCAACTACTGGCGCTCCCACCTTTTTCCGGCCGACGCCCAGTACATCAAAAAGAATGTCGCGCGTGCCGAGCACGGCCTTTCTATTCTAACACCTCTTGGTGTCACATCGGGCGAGGCGGCAGTCCGAGCGGCAATGTCGTCGTTTCAGCCGTAACGCCATTTCGGTTCGCTCGACCGGCACAGTCGCCAAAAGAAGAACCGCGAATTGATCAAGGTATTCGTTCAAGCAGGCAGAAGCACATGTCCACAGATCTCATGCCAAATCGCTACAGACCCGGCGAATCCAACCTTCCCAGGCGCGAGTCCGAGCTGATTGCTCGCCGTGACGAAGTTCTTGGGGCCTCTTATCGGCTCCAGTACCGCCGCCCCCTGCACTTCGTTCGCGGCGAAGGCATGTGGCTCTACGATCCTGACGGGCGGGCCTATCTTGATTTCTATAACAACGTGCCGTCTCTCGGCCATTGCCACCCAGAGATAAACGCCGCAATGGCTGCGCAGGCAGGCCGGATAAGCGCCAACACGCGCTATCTCGAGCCAAAACTTGTCGACTATGCTGAGCGATTGGTCGATACGTTTCCTAACGAGCTCGACCGTGTGGTTTTTACTTGCACGGGGAGTGAATCCAACGATTTGGCCTTGCGTATCGCGCGATTTGCTAGTGGAAACGAAGGCGTGATTGTGTCAACCTATGCGTATCACGGCACTAGTGCGGCCACCGCCGCGGTTTCCCCGAACTTGGGCGACGCAGTCAAGCTCAGCCCATTCGTGCGCATGGTGTCCCTACCGGGGCCAGCAGGCGTGCCGGAATCGCAAGCTGCGGACTTTTTCGAGGCCCAGATTCGTTCGGCCATTATGGATCTGGACCGTCGTGGCATTGGCGTTGCGGCCCTGCTCATCGACAGTATTTTTTCCAGCGATGGCGTATGGGTCGATCCTCCTGGCTTCATCGCCAGTGGAGCTGCGGCAGTGCGGGAGGCAGGTGGTCTCGTCATCGCCGACGAAGTTCAACCGGGCTTTGGGCGAACTGGCGTTCATATGTGGGGCTTTGAGCGGCACAGGATTGTTCCGGATCTTGTCACCCTCGGGAAGCCGATGGGCAATGGATTTCCAATTGGCGCTGTCGTTGGTCGCAGAGCACCGATGAACCAATTTGGTGGCACCTCTCGCTACTCAAACACATTCGCTGGAAATACAGTTGGAATAGCGACGGCAGACGCCGTGCTAACGATCCTGCAGCGGGACCAAATCCCCCAAAAAGCGCTTGCCATGAGCCAGCGTCTCCGAGCCGGGCTGGAGAAAATCGCGATGCAGCCTTACTCAGTTCGCGCAATCCGAAACGCTGGTCTATTTTTTGGCGTCGACATTGGGCTTGAAGGTTCGCCGGCGGCAGGCCGGCGTGCAATGGCTCTGGATGTGGTGAACGCAATGCGGGACGACGGCGTGCTTGTGAGCACGACAGGGGCCAACGAGGATTCACTTAAAGTGCGCCCTCCGCTCGTTTGCCAAGCCGAACATGTTGACCTCTTCCTTGCATCCATGGAGCGCGCGCTCATCAGCGTCGCAGGCTAGACCGCCTACCTGCGAGCAGGTGGCCAAGCCTTAGTACAGGGCCACCGGAGCAAAAATTCGGAGAGTTATTGCAATGCCCGTTCAAGTTGATGTCGTTCAAAACAGCCGAGATTTTCCAAAATGCAGGCGTTGGGGCACACGCGCGGGTTGCTGGTTCGCGTGGGTCTCGCTGAGAAGGCGGATTCTTTTCCCGCCCAGCTCTCGGGCGGCCAGCGGCAACCCGTCGCGATCGCCAGCGACCAGTTCGGGGTCCAGTGCGGAAGTCGACTCGTCGAATAGGATCGCATCCGGACCGAGCCCGCGCGCGGAGCAGCATGGCGAGCAGCGCCTGACGAGCGCCTCCAGAGGCTCGAGAGCCTATGAAGGGTAAGGTCGCAGAACTCTGGCGCTATCCGGTGAGCTCCATGGCAGGCGAACAGCTCACCGTGGCTCGCGTCGAGGCAGGCGGCATTGCCGGCGACCGGATCTGGGGAGTGCTCGATGAAGCAACCGGCCGCATCGCCTCCCCTGGACGGGAAAAGCACTTCATCGGCGTGCCGCGCGCGCATGTTAGGATCGCTGATGGCGGCGTCGCCGTTTCGGCCGACGGCAGAAGTTGGGCTGGACCGGAGGACGCCTCGATGCGCGAAGCCTTGTCGACGACCTTCGGCTTCAAGCCAATGCTGAAGCCGTTCGACCCCATCGGATCGGGCGGTTTCCGCCCTCGCTACGAGCACGCTCCGATCCACCTCTTGACCACGGCTGCACTGCGCAGCCTTAGCCGAGAATTGCCCGACAGCGTCATCGACACGCGCCGCTTCCGTCCGAACATTCTTGTCGACTGGCCGGATGAGGACGAGACGGTGCCTGAAAAAGACTGGATCGGCCGGGAGATCAGGATCGGAGAGGTTGTGCTGCGGGGCAAGAGGCCTTGCGGACGCTGTGGCTTCATCACGATTGAGCAGGATCGCTTGCCGGTAGACGTCGAAATCCTGCGCAGAGTGGTCCAGCGTCACGGTCGTGATTTCGGGATTTATTGCGACGTCGTGTTTCCCGGCCACGTGACAACCGATGCGATGGTCGCCGTTGCGTAGGCTATGATATCGAATTCTTGTTGCGCAGGTTGCGTAACCGCCCCGAGACGAAGACCAAAATACTACGGTCGTCGAATGATTGGCGTACCGCAAACAGCACAGAGCGCCAGCACACGTTTTGCTGCCGCTGTCGGCAGTCCTTAGTAACAGTCTTCGGTTATCCAAGAAATTTGAAGTTCATTGCCTTTACCGGAACGGTGACTCGGTAAGGTGCGCCAGAAATGGTCTTACAGTCGGTGCAGTGACAAATAACGACATAGGAATTTATGTCCGCCTAATAGCTGTTCTGGTCGCAATGATAAGAACCATCAATTTTTCATTCCCCTGCCCGGTCACTAGTACCCGTGAACGGCCGCTTCGCGCCAAGAGCTGCCGGTCCTGGAGTCCGGTTTGGCCGGACGAACTGGCCCCGTTCACGCAAAGCGCAGAGGGGTAGTCGACCGCGCGCCTGCCTGCACTTATCCACTACCGCCGATTAAATGATGAAGCAGTGCCCTGGGACCGCTTGCGCTCAAATCCAACGTCGCCAGCGTGATAGGCAGGTTGAAACGGCGTGGCCCAGCACTTCCAGGATTGAGATAGAGCACCCCACCCGTGGTCTCAATCAGCGGCTGATGTGAATGGCCGGAAATAACCACGTTGATCCCACATGCCGCCGGATCGAGTTGCAGGTCGTGGATGTCATGAAGGATATAGATCGCGTGGTCGCCAAGCCTGACCGTCTCTGTATCAGGATAATTTTTCGCCCACGGCCCATTGTCGACGTTCCCCCTAATGGCGATAACAGGCGCAATCTGGCGGAGTCTGTCGATGACCTCAGGGCGGCCGATGTCGCCGGCATGGATGATATGGGCCATCCCGGCCAGCCGTTGCTCGGCTTCGGGACGCAGGATCCCGTGTGTATCCGAGATGACCCCGATTCTAAGCACGATGCGTGGTCCTGATCGTCCGAACGGCCGTTTGAAGATTTAGGAACGACCTATGTCTGGTGAATACGCAGTAGCCAGTCTCAGTCGTGTCGTCGCCTTCCCACTACTGCGCCAATAACCCCCGGCGTGCTCTCGGGGTCCGCTTCGCGCCAAGAGCTGCCACTCCGGTGAGGTCGCATTGTGACCCAACTGAGACATTGGCGCGGGGTTTCTGTCCCGCGTTTTGCGTTTAGGACCACGGCGGCTCTTCGCTCGCCCCGGCTGCCTCGTGGTGGATCGTGACACCCGCCGAACGCAACCCGGTCAGCAATACAGTTCTTACAGAGGCAGGATCGAATCCAATATCCTTGGCGTTTGGTGGATGTGCCTCGCTGCCCTTCAATCGGAGCGCCAAGTGCAGTTGCTCGCAAAGGTGCTGAACGACGAGATTGACCTGATCGTCAGTCATGATCTGCTTTTCCTGCTACCATTTTGCTACCCAACTAGGTTAGCACACATGAAAATAGGGCGGTACACGATTGGACCGCCCCAAGGATCAACCCCACGCGGGTGGGTCAGTTTGATTATGGCAGGGTTGTTAGCTCGAAAACGACAGTCCGAAGCGCATGTTGGGGGCATGTCAGAATCCAATCATCGCACTTGTAAATGCGGCGCGGTTTACGACCGCAGCGAGCACATTGTTGAGGAGCGCGAGATCAGCAGCTTTGAATGCGCCGTGTGCGGTGCAACTATCGAGAACTGGAACTCCGCTTGGGTTCCTCGATATCGATTCATTGCCCGTCCAGCTAGGACGCCCAATGACGCCAAATCCATCTGGATATCGCGACGGGGCAGAAGCCGGACCGCGATCCCACGCCAGAAGAGCAGGGCAAGGACCCGGCTGCGGCGGAGTTGGGCGCCAGCTCTCACCTTCCATCGTCCAGGTGATGCCGGGCGGTGCAGGCCGGCCGCGCGGCTAATTAAGAAATCTTCGGGCGCGAACCGGCGGGCGGGTGCCGACCTTTCCTTCCACATATCGGCGAATTAACTCGCGTTTGGGCTCTGGCGGCGCATAATCAAACAATCACCGCTCCGCCTTCCAGGCATTACCGGTGACAGAGAGTGTTGCGCTCCCGCCCCTCCGAGCAGCCGACCTGAAAACCGTTGGCGAGGTGCGCGAGATATCGGACGAGACACTGATCAGCCTTCCGGATTTTGGAGAGAGCTCGCTCCCTGATCTACGCAGGAAATTGGGACTGCCGTCGACCGACGGGGTTAGATCCTTGGGCAAAAAGCCCGCCTGATTTGCTGATTTGGCATTCCCCGCCGGGTAGTTTTGTGCGGTTGCGCGGGGCCCGCCATGGCAGTTGGAGAGTGCGATGCATAAGGCTACGACCTTCGAACACGGCGGCAAGGTCTACGAAGTTCGCGCGATCCCAACGTTAAACGGCTGGAAGGTTCGCATTTTCGTCGAGGGCATCCCGGCAACTGGCTTCACTTATTCAGTCGACGCCGAAGTCTATCAAGATGCTGCGATCGACGGAGTGCCGGAAGATTTGGTGGCCGGGCTGATGGAAACAGCGGAGCGTGATTTTCGGCGCGGCCTTGCCCAGGAATTGGTGGCCGCCGAAGAGGCTCCCGACGACGATATCGCGGCGGAAAACGATAAATTCAAACCATGAGATCACCCCCTGGCGCTCTTGCGAGATCCAGAAGCGGCCAGCTGACGCCGCGAATACCACCGGACGCGCAGTAGCCAAGCCCTCACGAGCGGCTTTTCGCAGGTGCACTATTGCCATCGACCGCAGGTTGCGGTCGGTCGGTTTGATTGTTGTCGGACGACCGGCTTGAACCGGCGCGCCGTAGGCGCATATTCCCGAGATGTCCGAATACCGACCCGCTTTCGTGGCGCGAAAAGGTAATCCCGGATTTGGCTGGGTGGTCGATGTTCTTTGGCCCGATGGCGAGACGGAGGTAGTCAAGGGTTTCGCCACCGAACAACAGGCCGACGAGTGGATCGCCAAACATTCCGAGGGCTGGCAGGGGAAAACTAAATGAGTTCTAAGAAATGGAATGATCCCCAACTCGACGCTGCTCAGTTTGCCATCGGTACCGCATACGGGTAACGCGGTCTGCACGGCCTGCGGGGCTGCGCTAGAGTCGTGGTGGAAAAGCACCCACGTTCCCTCATTCGAACTTGTCAAACGTCCGGACGGAAAGCCCGGTAGTAGGAGTTTGATTGTGGCAGGATGACTGGCTTGAACGGCAGCGCCGGAGGCGCATATTTGGAAAATGAACCCCGATTTGTCTGCGCCTTTGACCCACGAAGAATTCGTCTCGTTGCGGGACTGCGCTAAGGTTTGATGCACCACACAATCCCAGCCGAACACAAAGACCGATTGATCCAACTAGGGTACATACAGGAATTGTCGGGCGGACTTCGACTAACGAACGCTGGCAGGCTGAGGATTGCGGAAGGCAAATGACCGACAAGCACCCCAAACGTTCATACGGGTTCTCCGTTTTCACGTTATCGCCGCTCAACAGCTAGTGGCCACGTTGTCGCTTGCGCAAGCGAGGGCGTCGAACAGCCAGCCTGCATCAAGGGTTCAGATCCTCAGTGGTCACTACAACACCGCGGTCAGAGTGCCCCTCCCGCTGCAACTTCGCGAGAGCGAGATGTTCGATCTCGGCTCGGTGCCTTACAAAGATAGCGATGAGCTGTGCATGGCCTGCGTCCTTTCTGCTCATACGCTCTCTGTTCAGAAGGGCAGTCTCCGTTACCCGGCACTTTTCGATTTTGCCGCCGTACTCCACAACGAAATGGACGTAATCGCCGCCAGCAACAACCATGAGAATGGTCCTCAGACGGGGGTGAGACTAACATATGGTGGTTTATCCGGCCCCCTACAAGCGAGGGCTGCATGAGCGCATTAATCTGCCAGCGCCCATCTTCCATAGACCGACGCGATAAGCGTTTGGGCAATGGCCACGCCCGCGCGCGTCGGCATCGGATCAAGCGCGCCGTAGGTCCAATTCGGCCCCGTGCCTTTAGGGTACGTGCGAATTATCTCGACGCGCTTAATGCCTCGCGTGTGCGGATCCATCGCCAGAAGCCGAAGGCACTCGGCCTCAAGTTCGGCTGCGGATTTACGCGGCATCTCCTCCATCAAGCTTCTCCGGCTTCGGGATATCGACCTCTCGGAGGTGGCGCTGTTACCGCTCAAGCTCAAGCTGGGACCCGGTCATCAGTGATGTCGGCAGCCATTTCGAGACAGGCTCTAAGGGACGACCACCCCTGTTGCGCCGGCCGTCCCCGCGGGTGTTTGCTTGTTCCATGCAGGCGGAGCAGTCAATCGTCGTTGACCCAGAAAGTCCTGGCGGCATCAGCTCGCCGCACGGCCTGATCCTGTTCGACGGCGTATGCGTCCTATGCTCTCGCGGCTGCCGCTTCGTGAGCAAACGTGATCGCCGCGGCTATTTTCGCTTCGTTCCGATCCAGTTGGCCGAGGGACGTCCGCTCGCTGAGCAGATCCGCATCGATCCTGATCACCCGGATTCCTTTGCCTTCTTGGCGAGCGGCCAGGCCTATGTAAAATCCGAAGCCGTGCTGCGCATTGCGCGCGAGCTTCCGCGCTGGCAGTGGACATGGGTCTTCCAATTCATCCGACGGGTGATCCGCGACGCGATCTATGATTTGGTCGCGCGCAACCGCTATCGCTGGTTTGGCCGTCGCGACGCTTGCATCCTGCCGAATTCGGATCGTTCGTGGCCATCATGAACCGCGCCGAGACTGCGGGACGATGGCGCCTGGCGCTGGTTGGCTGCGGCCGGCATGACGAAGGAAGCAGGTTGCTGCTTTTCAACTCAGTCCCTATTACCGTAAGCACAATCTGCCGGATCAGCTTCGTATGCGCCCAAGCTCGGATCGAAGCGGAATAGTGTAGAGCAATAGGGGCAGACGATCTCACTGGCATCGACCATCTTGAGGTAGATGTGTGGGTGATCTTGCGGCGGTTTATCCCCAATACACTTGAACTCGCGGCAGCCAATGCGCACGATCGGCACCCCGACTTCATTATGAAACGTCGGATAACATTCCATCTGCAACGCGCGGCCTAGGCGCCCGATCGATGATGTAAAGTGCCGTGCGTGGATCGTCGAGCGAGGGCTCGATCAGCACCCGGTAAGCGGCGCCCCTCTCGCGTCGTTCGGTTGCCGTAAAACGCATCCATAGCGACGCGTCCATCGTCAGTTTCTCCCACAGGAGAGGGTTGAAAGCTAACGCAATTGCAGAGGCGCCGGGGTCGCCATCGCCGCGACGCGGTGCTTCACTGCGTTCTGCACCTTCTCGAAGGCGCTCACCTCGATCTGGCGTACGCGCTCGCGCGAGACGCCGAATTCCTCGGCCAGCTTCACGAGCGTGATCTGTTGCTCGGCGAGCCGGCGCGTCTCGAAGATGCGCCGCTCGCGCTTGTTGAGCACGGCGAGCGCATCGGACAACATCTTGCGGCGGTTATCGAACTCCTCGCTCGCGGCGAGCGTCGTCTCCTGGTCCGGGGATTCGTCCACCAGCCAGTCCTGCCACTCGCCGGAATCGCCGTCCTCGCGGATCGCGGCATTGAGCGAGGCGTCGCCGCCAAGCCGCCGGTTCATGTAAATCACGTCCGTTTCGGTGACGCCGATCCGCCGGGCGATGACCTTCACCTGGTCGAGCCGCATATCGCCATCGTCGAGGATGGAGATTTTGCTCTGGGCCTTGCGGAGGTTGAAGAACACCTTCTTCTGGTTGGCCGTGGTGCCCATCTTCACCAGCGACCACGAGCGCAGGATGCACTCCTGGATCGCCGCCTTGATCCACCATACGGCGTAGGTGGCGAACCGGAAGCCCTTCTCCGGCTCGAAGCGCTCGACCGCTTGCATCAGGCCGACATTGCCCTCGGAGATCGCCTCGGAGATAGGCAGGCCGTAGCCGCGATAGTCCCTGGCGATCTTGGTCACGAGCCGCAGATGGCTGGTGACCAGCTTGTGCGCCGCGTTGCGATCGCCGCGCTCCCGCCAGCGCTTCGCGAGCATGTATTCTTCCTGGCGCTCCAACATCGGGAACCGCTGGATTTCCTCAAGATAATGGGTGAGGCCGGGTTCGGCCGCGTTGCGGGCCATGATCAAGCCCTCAAACTAGTTTCGAAACAAAATTATCTGCATCCGATCGGTTGTCAAGTTAATTTCGAAACGCTATTATATTTCGCGAAGAGGCAAACATGTCAGCGCGCGAAACGGCAGAGCTCCTGCTGCAGGTGGGACGGCTGGTACAAGCTGAGGGCTATGACGGCGAACTCAGTCCGGCCCAATGGATGGCGCTCCGCTTCTTCGCCCGTGCCAACCCGTTCTCGCGGACCCCGTCGGCATTCGCGGAATTTCAAGCGACAACCCGCGGCACCGCAACACAAGCCATTAAGGCGCTTGAAGCGGGTGGGTACTTGGTCCGACAGCCATTCAAGACGGACGGGCGAAGCGTAAGTCTGCGACTGACGAGCAAGGGCAAAAAAGCGAATGCACGCGATCCGTTCGAGGTTCTGGTGCGCGCCGTGGATTCGCTCGACGCGACAGAGCGAACTGCGATGCGTCGCGCCCTGCACCAAGTGCTGTCCACTCTAGCTACGAGTGGTGCGCATCGGCGCTTCGGTGTTTGCCAGGACTGCACGTACTTCGGCAGAGAGATGTGCGGCAACCTGCCGAGCACGGACCCCTCGGCCGCTGAATGCCTGCTCCTCGGTGTTCCGATTCAGCCAGAGGACATAGGTCTTCTGTGCGTCCATTTTCAACCAATGAACGAGCACCGCGAGGACAGGCCGACACCATGAATGAGGTCGCCGCTGTGATCTGCTGAAAGGACGCTTAATTGACCTTCGTCGTCAACGAGAGCTGTATTCGCTGCAAAATCATGGACTGCGTCGACGTGTGCCCCGTAGACTGCTTCTACGAGGGCGAGAACATGCTCGTCATCCACCCGGACGAATGCATCGATTGCGGGGTCTGCGTGCCGGAATGCCCGGTCGACGCGATCCAGCCTGACACCGAGCCGGGGCTTGAGAAATGGCTGTCGCTGAATGCGGAATACGCGAAAATCTGGCCAAATATTACGGTCAAAAAAGCGCCCCCGCCCGACTCTAAGGAGTGGGAGGGGAAGCCGGACAAACTTCCATACTTCTCGCCAAATCCCGGCGCGGGTGATTGAGGCGAACAGCGCCCGCGCCGCAACATTCGCCTTCGCAATTTCCGCGAGGCGCTTACCTTCCTTCCAAATATCTGCGAATTAACTCGCGTTTGAGGTCCCTGGAGGCGTATACTCCGACAATCACCGCTGCGCCTCCTAGGCATTACCGGTGACAGAGAGTGTTGCGCTCCCGCCTGTTCGAGGGAAGCATCATGCCCCAATCTCAACGCCTGTCGTCCGTCATTCCATTCGCTGCAATTGAGCGCCCCGCCTGTCCGAAGTGCAAGGCCCCGATGATGCTCGTCAGCATCGAGCCAGCACGCGCCCGGGGCGTCGACTTGCAAACGTTTGAATGCGCTGTCTGCAATCAGGTACTTACGAGCTTTGCCGCGTTTGAAGACCCCATGAAGTCCAAGGGCCTTGGACGCTGGCTTCAAGGCGATTTGCACCCACCGAAGTAAGGCCCGCCGGCGTGAACCGGCGGGGTCGGGCGGCGCGGGACTAGTCCAGCTCGCGCCCTCGTGGTCAGATCTCCTCGGTTTCAGCCTCCGGCTGGCTGCGGTAGGCGTCTCGGAGCCACAGGCGATTGGCCCGAGGGCGGCGACTACCACACCATTGCAGGCTTCGCGGTCTTTCTACTCGGCAGAATACCCGTCGTTGGCGATCAGTTCGTCTGGGAGGGATGGCGCTTCGAGATCGCCGACATGGACCGCCAACGGATCAACAAGCTACGTGTCTCAAGAGTATCGGAGTGAACCTTGTCGCGCTCGCCTGCCAAGGTGATCTTGATCAAACCGGTCTGCGACACCTACACTGGTCCCCAGTGGGATGACTTCTGAGTTTGGCACATTTCGGACGTAGCGCGATGTCTCAGTTGAGTCCGTTAAGCGCTCCGGAGCGGACGTGGATTATCCTCAAAATAATTGATGTCGGCTGCCCCTGATTTTGCGGCCCCAGTGACATTTACTTCTCCCTCGGGCATCCCCACATAGTCACCGTGACCCAATGGCAAAAATCTGGCTTTACGCGGGAGCCGCCGAAGACGAAGGCTGAGCTGCGCCAGATGCTGACCGAGGCCGTCCGCAACACGCAGCCCAGCGCGGAGAACGGGTCGAAGCGCCCGAAGGCCAAAAATGATCGCGGCTAGGGCGGCCTACGTCGATTAGATTTGCTCGGGCCATAAGATAACCACCCCGGGATTTTCGCGCGTCCACGGCCAAGCAGCAAGTCGCTGACTAATTGATGCCGCGCGATCCTAACTGATTCCGGCAGTCGGACGATCTGTTCGGTCGGCCGTCGGACTTTGCCGCGCGTTCCAGCAGTTTGAGGAGAGGGATCATGTACGCCGATTCTCTGTTCAATGCTTTCGCTCGGTCCTTTGAGGTTCGAAGCGAAACCGACATGTCGATGGCGGAATATCTGGAATCGTGTCGAGGCGATCCGATGCGATATGCCAATGCGGCCGAGCGCCTGCTTGCTGCGATCGGTGAGCCTCAAATGATTGATACGGCCAAGGACGCCCGCCTTGGCCGTATCTTTTTTGAACAGGACCATCCGCGCCTACCCCGCCTTCGCCGGATTCTATGGCATGGAAGAAACCATCGAGCGCATCGTCGGCTTCTTCCGGCACGCAGCTCAAGGTCTGGAAGAGCGCAAGCAGATTCTCTATCTGCTGGGGCCGGTGGGCGGTGGAAAATCGTCGCTGGCGGAGCGGCTGAAATCGTTGATGGAAGTCCATCCCATCTACGTGCTGAAGGCCGGCGACGAACTCAGTCCAGTGTTCGAGAGCCCCCTGAGTTTGTTCGATCCGGAATCGCTGGGGCCGATGATTGAAGAAAAGTACGGCATTCCGCGGCGTCGCCTCCATGGACCGATGAGTCCGTGGTGCTACAAACGGCTGGAAGCATTCGGCAGCGACATTTCACGATTCCGGGTCGCCAAAATCCAGCCCTCGCGCCTGCGGCAGATCGCGGTCGCGAAAACCGAGCCTGGCGACGAGAACAATCAGGACATCTCCTCGCTGGTCGGCAAGGTCGACATTCGCAGGCTGGAGACCTTCGCCCAGAACGACCCTGATGCCTACAGCTATTCCGGCGGCTTGAATCGCTCCAACCAGGGGCTCCTCGAATTCGTCGAGATGTTCAAGGCGCCGATCAAGATGCTGCACCCGCTGTTAACGGCGACTCAGGAAGGCAACTACATCGGTACCGAGAATATCGGGGCCATTCCATTCACCGGTGTCATTCTCGCGCATTCGAACGAAGCCGAATGGCAAAGCTTCAAGGCCAACAAAAAGAACGAAGCCTTCATCGATCGCATCTGCGTGATCAAGGTGCCGTACTGCTTGCGGGTGACCGAGGAGCAGAAGATCTATGAGAAACTTATCCAGGGATCGGAACTCGCTTCCGCGCCGCGTGCGCCGGCAACCCTGGAAACGCTCGCGCGCTTCTCGGTGATGTCACGTCTTCGCAAGCACGAAAACTCTACCCTGTTCGCGAAAATGCGGGTCTATGATGGTGAAAGCCTCAAGGAATCCGATCCGAAGGCCCGGAGCGTCCAGGAATACAAGGATGCTGCCGGCGTCGACGAAGGCATGGCCGGCGTCTCGACGCGCTTTGCATTCAAGGTCCTAGCCGCGACCTACAATCACGATACCGCGGAACTTGGCGCCGATCCCGTCCATCTGATGTATGTGCTCGAGCATTCGATCCGCCGTGAGCAGGTTCCTGAGGAAGTCGAAAAGCGTTATCTCGAATTCATCAAGGCCGAGCTCGTGCCGCGCTATGCGGAATTCATCGGCCACGAGATCCAGAAAGCCTATCTGGAATCCTATTCGGATTACGGTCAAAACCTGTTCGATCGCTACGTGGATTATGCCGATGCCTGGATCGAAGATCAGGACTTCAAGGACCCCGATACCGGCCAGATGCTCAATCGCAACCTTCTCAACCAGGAACTGACCAAGATCGAGAAGCCTGCGGGCATCACCAACCTGAAGGACTTCCGCAACGAGGTCGTCTGCGGTCGAGGGCACAGAACAGCGGCAAAAACCCGTCCTGGACCAGCTATGAAAAGATTCGAGAAGTCATCGAGAAACGGATATTTTCGCAGGTCGAAGACCTTCTTCCGGTTATCTCGTTTGGCTCGAAAAAGGACGGCGATGCCGAAAGGAAGCACGGCGAGTTTGTCGCGCGCATGGTGGACGCGGCTATACCGAGCGTCAGGTTCGCCGCCTCGTGGAATGGTACATGCGGGTGAAGCAAGCCGGCTGAGGCAAATGCAAGGGTGGCTATGCACATCGTCGATCGGCGCCTGAATCCGGGCAGCAAAAGCCTTGAGAACCGTCAATTTGTGACACGCTAATCGAGGGCTTCAGCCACTTCGTTACCTCCATGACTGCTCCGATTGCTTCCGGTTGGAGCGGTTGCCGGATGGGATTTGCACCCGCTGGAAAGCGCCGCCTTTGCACGGCGCACACCCAACCCGGACATTCCTCGACCGACAGCTTTTGGCGCAAAGCGGACGTTCGCTGAAAAGCTGTGTCAGAAAGTCCAACAGGCAACATCATTCGATCAGTTCGTCAGGTCCTAAGAGAAGCGATTTGGCACGTACCGTGTAATCGCTTCGGTACGTCTAGCACGCGCAATGGCACAGCAGTAATTTGCATTGTCACGCCTGTGGGCCATTAGGTCCGAAGCGGAGATTTGGGCGATGGTTCAATCAAAGGAAAGCGTAGGTGAGTAGGAGCCAGGTATGGAACACACGCCGGGTGAAGGTGCAGGAACATCGCGAGAGGCTGCGGGCGCAGGGCTTGCGGCCTATCCAGATTTGCGGCCAAATTCCGGGCCCTTATCAGCTTTTTAAAGAAAATTGTGAGAGACCCGAGCCGAGCGATCCGAACGGCGGCCCAAATGGAATTTAGTCCTGACGATCCCAGGATTCAGTTCACGCTAACGCGGATTTGCCAGATGATTGCAAATCCCAATTCGCGCCGGATTATTGAGATGTAGGCGAGTAAGCCCTTGTTCGAGCAAGATCCCGCCCGCTTCGCCGAGAAGATCGAGGCGCTCACGAAGTGAGCAAGGAAAAAACTTTCGACATGGTCAGTCGAGCGCAATACGACGAAGCCAAAAGGGTCTTAGAAGAAATCCGATATGAGCTTGACACCCAACCTCTCACGCTTGACCAGCGGCGGGAGGTGGAATGCTATGCCGCCGGTCTCTCAGGCAAGTTGCCAAGCCCTTGGCTTCCAGTCTCATGGCCCCGGCGGCTGATCGCAGCCGGGATGACCACGCGCGCGACCGTGGCCACCGGAAATGACCGTTTCCGGGATGATCCACGGCCCACACGCGCTATCCAAATAAGCCCGCGGCGCCGCGCTGATCAGGGGTCAACGTCGTGGCCGCGGATTGACTCTACGGGGGGATTGCATGGCGCGCGCAGCTTGGCTTTACGGACCTCGTCATGAAGCTTATTGCGCATCGTGGATGGTCCGCTGGTCCGGGTGAAAACTCGCTCGCCGCGTTCGCACGTGCCGCCCGTGACGGCAGAATATCTGGCGTCGAATTCGACGTCTGCCTTGCAGCGGATTCCGACACATTGGTGGTGTCACACGACCCGCCGCCTCATGTCGAGAATGCGCTTACCCTCGATGCGGCACTGTCGCTTCTTTCACCAACTGACCTTGACCTGTTTGTGGAGGTGAAGGAGACGGGACTTGCCTCTAGAGTCATCGAGAGGCTGGTTGCCAGCAACGTGGCCCGTCGCTCGGTCGTATTTGCCTTTGCCGCCGTCGCAAGATCCTTTCCGTGGGAGGGTGCGCGACCGGTGCGCCTGGGCATCATCGTCATGTACCCGTGGAACCTGAATCGTGCGGTGCGCAGGTATGCGCCGGATGTCCTCCTGCTCGGCTGGGACACGCGCGCTTGGACGCGAGTCGCTTTTCGCGCATGGTGGTCCATTTTCTCGCTTGAGCGGCTTGCGGGACGCCACCACGTGCCGGTTGTGGTAGGAATCGTGCAACGCATGGACGACCTTCATTGGCTCTCGCGGCAGCGCCTCTACGGGGCGGTTGCCGACGTCGACCGCACTATCGGCCGCAGCGCCAGACCTGATTAGGCCAGCGCAAACCCGTTCGTCGCCTGTGACGTATTCGAAACCAGCTGACAGATCGGCCTGATCTGGCGTGGGGAAGTATTCGATTTTGCAGGAAAGCCGGGTGCGGAGCCCGGTTCTCTTGCGTTTGGGATCGGGGTGGCTGTTGTTCTTGAGGACTGGATTTACTGAACGAGCCACGGTGCGAGCAAAGATCGCAAGTTGGCTGAGAAAGCAGAGCAAGGCGACCTACAGGCCATCCAACAGATCGCGGACCGGTTGGACGGTAAGCCAGTTCAGGCCGCGATGTCCCGTTGGAGACGATGACCGACCAGCAACTTATGGCGATCAGTCGCGCGGATTTGTGGAACCCATTCAGGAACTAAATGGCGGCGGGAGTGCCCTGGGGACTGATTTGGGATCGAACTCTACGTTCCCAAAAATAGCGTAGTAACCATTTTCCGTGTTTTCGCCGCAGCCGTGGTTCTCGTCTTCTATCTCCCGTGATCTCGGGAGTCATGCTTGCGATTGCTGATGCGACTGGCGGGTTGCCGGGCACTCTCACCGGCTGGTGGAAGTATATCGGCGATGTGATCGCCGAAGGCGCTGGCTTTTCTGCAAGCTACAAAGAGAACATGTTCACTAAATGGGGCATCGCCGCGCTCCTCAGTGTCATCGGTCACACACTGCTTTCGATTTCGAGGGCGTGGATGCATCGATGAGGAATTTCGGAAACCCCGCTACTTGCCTTAACGCAACCCGAAGGGAATGACTGCGCGGTCGTGCGCCAGATCGCTCGCGGCCTGCGAGGCTGTCCGCTTGTGGCAGATTGTGTTGAAAAAGTCCTCTTTCGCTGATGATTGAAAATTCTGCTTATCCGGATTTTCGTGTTGAAATGCGATCATCCACGACAGGGAAAGCTCGGATTATCGTGTTGAGAGGTATCTGAGCAGCCCTCGATGCATCGGCAAAAGGCTGGCCAATCGGATGCGATTATGCTAGGTTACATGTAACCAAACATGGAGGGACTGATGGCGACGGCGTCAAGGCCCAAGCCTGGCCGGACGAAGGTCCGGGAACATCGTGAGAGGTTGCGGGCACAGGGCTTGCGGCCTATCCAGATTTGGGTGCCCGATGTGCGGTCTTCATCCTTCCGCAAGCAGGCCCATCGTCAGTCACTTGCTGTTGCGGCCAGCAGCCATGCCCGCGACGATCAGGCTTTCATCGACGACGTGTCCGATCTGGACGATGAATGAGACGCGGTGAGATCTGGACCGTCGCGGGCGGCAAGGATTACGCAGGCAAGCCGCGCCCCGTCGTCATCGTGCAGGACGACAGGTTCGACGCGACCGACTCCATCACCATTTGCGCCTTCACCACCGATCCGACGGATGCGCCGTTGTTCCGGCTCATCTTCGAGCCGAATGAGCGCAACGGCTTGCTCTCGACATGCCGGCTGATGGTAGACAAAAAATCACAACCGTTCCCAAGGCCAAGGTCGGCAGGCGTATTGGGCGTCTCGACGATGAAGATATGGTACGGCTCAATCAGGCGATGATGGTGTTCCTCGGCATGGCCGTATCCCCCAGGGGCGGAAGAAAATGAAGCCATGGCCACCTTAGGCGCCGAGCCGCCTACACGGACGGCCATTCCCAGAGCATGGACATTTCAACACGAAAATCCGGATAGCCAAAATTCTCAGGACCGCTGGTGCGTCCCTCTCGCTGCGAGGTGAGGGACCACATCATTTACCGCAACAACGATCGCTGGCCCTCGTATCGATTCTACAGAGCCTTGCAACGCCTGAAATCGCCAATGCGCTACATTTGCGAGATTTTCGGAGCTCCGCGATTTTCGAGTTTTTCAACACAATCGGCACTTAACTGACGTCGGCCTTCAGGCGGAGGTCCCCTTTGCGCCACAAGCTACCGTTCCTTGCGGAACACCTTCGCGAGCGCGACAACAACGTTCAGCCCGGCCCTTGCTCATAATTCGAGTTGCTCCGAGATCGAAAGCGCATCATCAACTTCGATGCCGAGATAACGAACCGTGCTCTCAAGCTTACTATGGCCAAGCAATAGCTGTACCGCCCTTAGGTTGCCGGTCTTCTTGTAAATCAGTGCTGGCTTGGTTCGTCTGAGCGAATGGGTGCCATAGCTGCCGACCTCCAACCCCGCACGGTCGATCCAGGACCTCACCAGCCGTGCATACTGTCTGATCGACAGATGCTCTCTTCCGATCAGTCGGCTTGGGAAGAGGTATTTCCCTGTCTTGAGCTGCAAAACGTCGATCCACGCTTGAATGGCTATCCGAGTCTGGTCGGTGATTTCGAATTGGACCGGCCGGCCAGTTTTCTTCTGGATCACTGTCGCTCGGTCCCGCACGCGCCCTCCGATGCAGACGTCATCCAGACCTATTCGGACGAGATCACATCCCCGCAGCTTGCTGTCGATCGCCAGATTGAACATCGCGAGATCGCGCTTGCGCTGCTCCAGCTGTAACCGGACACGAATCGTCCAGACCTCTTTCGGCTTCAAGGGCCGCTTTTGACCGACAATCCTGCCCTTATTCCAGGGGTGGCGAGAACGTTCGTGAAGGCGGCTTGAACACATTGAGCTCCGTCGCGCCCTCCCGGTCCACACACCCTAGCTAGATAGGAACGTGGTCAGTCACGCAAAGTGATGGCGAGGAAATCCTCAGCGGATCTGCGCCAATAGCGGAAGTCCGACGTCCTCATTCGATCACTTCGTCGGTGCAAGCGAGCAAAGTTGCCGCCTGAGCGGCGCAACGCTGACTAGTCGCTCGGCTGCTCGATCCTTCCGGTGCGCTGAAAATACGACATGAGCATCTGGCAAATTAGCGCCCACGAAGTGCCGAAGCACCAGCCCGCCAACACATCGCTCGGATAATGAACTCCGAGATATATGCGGCTGACTCCGACCAGCAGAGTAAGGATCGCGGCAGTCATTATAAGATGGATGCGAACAGAGCGGGAAGCTTGCGTTTGAGCAAGCATCAAGCCGAGCGTCAGATAGCAGACAGCCGAAATCGCTGCGTGCCCGCTCGGAAAGCTCAGCGTAGAGACCTGAGTGAGTTGAGCGACGAGATCGGGGCGCGCTCGCGCAATGGCAAGCTTGAGAAGGGTATTGAGAATGGCGCCGCTCAGGACCGTCGTCAGGACGAACAAACCGGCGTGACGTTTGCCTATGGCAAAAAGGAACGTGGTCACAACCGTGACCAGCAGTGCAAGTACCGCGGTACTGCCCAGTGCGGTGATGTCTCGCACAACGTCAAGCAACCATGGCGGCCCGATTGGCCGCGACAGGTCGGACGCATGGCGAAAGGCGACCATCAACCAACGGTCAAACGCGATAGGCTCTCCTTCGGTCACTTCCAGTGCGATGAACGCAAAACCGAATAGAAGAACGGCGACGAACAAGGTCGGAGCCCAAGACCTCAGATGCCTGGCAGCATTCTGCGATTCAGTTGTTCTCATCTTCGTCGCCTCCGGGGAGTTCAACTTCCATCAATCTCCAAAGATACGAAGTGAGGTTTGGCGGCTAAGCGAGCATTGGCAATGCGGATTATGCGCTTTGCCAAAAGTCCATCCCTGATCGGGTGTCGGTATCGGGCTCTCTACAAAGCGGAAATCGTCTTCACGAATATTGCCTTCAGGTCTTCTGACAAGGAGCCATTGGCGATGACGTCGTTGCTCATTGCTTTCCCTGTGCCGGAAATGGCGTCACCGAGGATAGCCTATGGCATTTTGCGCTGACGCGGTGATTTAAAATGTCACCCGGTCTGGGCTATCGAGTGCAGCTCATTGACGAGCACGCGCATGTTCTCGCTGTAGTCCACGGGCACTACGACGAGATGGACGCCGCCTTCCGCGAAAGCCGCTCCCAGCGTCGTCGCGAGTTCCGAGACCTTGCCGACGCGGGAGCCCTTGGCGCCATATGACTTCGCATAAGCGACGAAATCAGGATTGCCGAAGTCGAGACCGAAGTCGGAGAATCCGTCGACTTCCTGCTTCCATCGGATCATACCGTAGGCACGATCCTCGAGCACGAGCACGACGAGATTCAATTTGAGCCGCACGGCCGTCTCAAGCTCCTGCGAATTCATCATGAAGCCGCCATCACCGCAGACGGCGAGCACGCGCCTGTCCGGATAAATCAGCGACGCTGCGATCGCCGAAGGAAGACCCGCACCCATGGTCGCCAGCGCGTTGTCGAGCAGCAGCGTGTTGGCGACGCTGGTGCGATAGTTGCGGGCGAACCAGATCTTGTACATGCCGTTGTCGAGGGCAACGATGCCGTCCGGCGGGATGACCTGGCGGACGTCGTGCACGATGCGCTGCGGCGTCAGAGGAAACCGATCCTCCGTCGACCGTTCGGCGAGGTGGGCAAGGATCCCTTCCCGCAAACCCAGCAATGCCTGACCATTGGGGAGGTTGCCTTCGAGGCGATCGGCCAGGCTCGTGAGGCTCGCGCCGACGTCGCCGACGATCTCCGCCTGCGGGAAGTAAACCTGTTCCACCGTCGCCGGCGTGGCGCCGACATGGATAACCTGCGGTCCATCATGGCCCATCAGGAAAGGGGGCTTCTCGACGGTGTCGTGGCCGATCGAAATAATCAGATCGGCCTGGTCGACGGCCTCGTGAATCCAATCCCGCTCCGACAGCGCGGGCTGTGCCCATATAGAGATTGGAGCCGGCATTGACCGCGCCCTTCCCCATCTGGGTGTTGAAGAATGGAATCCTGCATCGTCGCACGAACGCCGACAGCGGCTCGGCGAGATGCGGACGGCTCGCCGCGGCGCCCAGCATGACGAGCGGCCTGCTGGCGCCCCTGATCATGGCTGCGGCGCGCTCGATGGCCGCTGTAGGCGCGACTGGAAGCTCGACGACATGCGGGGGAATGATGTCGGCCGCGGCTTCGTCGGCCGCGATATCCTCGGGTAGTTCGAGATGCACGGGGCCCGGCCGCTCCTGCTGCGCGACCCGGAAGGCGTCGCGAACCAGGGTCGGAATACTCTGCGCGGAGACGATCTGCGTCGCCATCTTGGTGAGCGGCCGCATGGTCGCAACGATGTCGACGATTTGGAAGCGCGCCTGGCGGCTGCTCCGGATCGCCTTCTGTCCTGTCATCATGACCATCGGCATCGCGCCCAAATGCGCGTAGGCCGCAGCCGTCGTCAAATTGAGCGCACCGGGACCCAGCGTCGTCAGGCAGACGCCCGCGCGCCCGGTGAGGCGCCCGTAGGTGGCCGCCATGAAACCGGCAGCCTGTTCGTGCCGTGTCAATACCAGCTTGATCTTCGAGCGCCGCAGCGACTCCAGCACGTCGAGATTCTCCTCGCCGGGAATGGCGAAGATGTACCCCACGCCCTCGTTCTCAAGGGCGGCCACCAGCAGATCGGAGGCTTTTGTCACGCGGCCGAAACTCCGCTCGCTCCTGTTGCAGCTTTCTCCGCTCGACGTGGCAGTGTCCATTCCGGCCGAATGAAGTGACAGGTGTAGCCGTCAGGATATTTTTCCAGATAATCCTGATGCTCGGGCTCGGCCTCCCAGAACGGTCCGGCAGGGGCCACCTCGGTGACAACCTTGCCCGGCCAAAGGCCGGAAGCTTCGACATCGGCGATGGCGTCTTCAGCGATCCGCTTCTGCGCGTCGCTGGTATAGAAGATGGCCGACCGGTAGCTCGCGCCGCGGTCGTTGCCCTGGCGGTTCAGCGTCGAGGGATCATGGATCTGGAAAAAGAACTCCAGCAGCCTGCGATAGCTGATGGTCTGCGGATCGAAGGTGATCTCAATGGCCTCGGCGTGATTGCCGTGGTTGCGATAGGTCGCATTTGGCACCTCGCCGCCGGTGTAGCCGACCCTGGTCGAAATCACGCCGGGATAGCGGCGTATCAGATCCTGCATGCCCCAGAAGCAGCCGCCGGCCAGGACTGCGCGTTCCGTCGAAACCGTCATGTCTGTCCTCCCTGGATACGCCGCGGGCGTCGTTCCCGAACTCTATCAAGGACGCATAATGAGGCCGAACGATGCAGAAGCGCAATGATCCAGAACGGCCGCTTTGCGCCAAGAGCTGCCGGTCCTGGAGTCCGGTTTGGCCGGACGAACTGGCCCCGTTCACGCAAGCGCAGAGGGGTAGTCGACCGCGCGCCTGCCTGCACTTATCCACTACCGCCGATTAAATGATGAAGCAGTGCCCTGGGACCGCTTGCGCTCAAATCCAACGTCGCCAGCGTGATAGGCAGGTTGAAACGGCGTGGCCCAGCACTTCCAGGATTGAGATAGAGCACCCCACCCGTGGTCTCAATCAGCGGCTGATGTGAATGGCCGGAAATAACCACGTTGATCCCACATGCCGCCGGATCGAGTTGCAGGTCGTGGATGTCATGAAGGATATAGATCGCGTGGTCGCCAAGCCTGACCGTCTCTGTATCAGGATAATTTTTCGCCCACGGCCCATTGTCGACGTTCCCCCTAATGGCGATAACAGGCGCAATCTGGCGGAGTCTGTCGATGACCTCAGGGCGGCCGATGTCGCCGGCATGGATGATATGGGCCACCCCGGCCAGCCGTTGCTCGGCTTCGGGACGCAGGATCCCGTGTGTATCCGAGATGACCCCGATTCTAAGCACGATGCGTGGTCCTGATCGTCCGAACGGCCGTTTGAAGATTTAGGAACGACCTATGTCTGGTGAATACGCAGTAGCCAGTCTCAGTCGTGTCGTCGCCTTCCCACTACTGCGCCAATAACCCCCGGCGTGCTCTCGGGGTCCGCTTCGCGCCAGAAGCGGCCCGTCGCGAGCACTTTCATCTCCCGGCGGGGAGCTACCTGCGTTTGCCGCTTGGGAGCGAACATCGGACGCGGCCCATCTGGAAGGCCGTTCACTACAAGTGCCCGGTGCCCTAAGCGGCCAAGCAGCGCTCCTCTTCGCCCTCCTCCGGCTCGTCGCCTGATGCCCTTTTCAAGAAGCGGGCCAGGGCGGCCTTGCGTGAATCGCGATCCAGCGCGTAGGCGGTCTGCTTGAACTCAATGCCGTCGAGGAGCCCTTGAATGTAACCCGAGATCGTGTCCGCGGCCATGATAAGTGCGGTGTCAAGCGTATGGATGTACTTACTCGTCACCGAACCCTTTCGCGTGACCGACCAGAGCCGCGATGGTCACCTCTGTAAAGCCGAGATCGTTGGCAATGCTCGCGAAGCTGTGACGGAGGACGTGCGGTGTCACATCCGACAGCGGGGAGTTCTCGAAGATTTGCTTCCAATGGCTCGGGAAGCTGCCGAACGCGTTGTCCTCGCCCTGCCCCGGGAAAACGAATGTGCCGACATCATCGGTACGCCGTCGCTCTAGATACTCGACGACAGGCAGCCCAACGGGACGGATGGACTCACCCTCCTTACTGTCTTCTAACCGCAAGCAGCTCGCCTCGGTGTCTGCCTCCGTCCATTTCAGGCTAATCATCTCGCTTCGCCGGGAGCCGGTCAGCGCGATTTGACGGACAATGTCTACGATCGTGGCGTATTTCTCCTGCTTGGTGGCCTCGCGGAGCAACCCACCCAAAATTCGATACTCCGCCTCCGACAGTCGACGCTTTCGTACGTTGTCCTTCGGCTTGCGGATGCCATGTGCCGGGTTGCTCTCGATGACCCCTGCCTCGACGGCGTAGGTAAGAATGCCGCCGAGAAGACCAACGGTACGCGTGGCCGTTCCAGTGCCGCCTCGGACGATGGCCTTTCCGCGCAGCTTCTTGGTCTTGACCGAAACCCGCGTCTTTCCGGCCATGATGTCCTTGAGGACCTTGTTGATGTCAGTTTTCGTCAGATCCTTGAATCGGCGGGTCCCTATGAGGGGAATAATGTGACGCTCGATACGGCCGGTGTCAGTGACGATCGTTGAGGCCTTCTTCGGTCGCCCTCCCTTTCCCAGGATGAGGCCGGCCTGGAGATCGGCAAGATAGCGGCTACACAGTTCCTTCACAGTGATCGCCTTGTGATCGAGTTGGCGATCTTCGACGGGATCATCACCCCCAGCGACCCGCCCCAATTGCACCCTTGCCTCTCGGCGTGCCGTCTCTGGTGCCCAGGCTCCGTGAAGCCCGATTGTGTATCGACGAGAGCGACCTCTCGTTCGATACTGGATGACGTAGCTGCGCTTTCCGGAACTAAAAACCCAGAGTCCAAAGCCCGGCAGTTCGTCGTCCCAGATTAGGTAGTCCTTCTCTCGGGTATCTGCCGCCTCGACAACCCTCTTGGTGATCTTGACCATGACGTTCCTTCGTTTCCGGGCACGATCTCTCGCGTAAGCAGGACGTAAGCAAGCGGGAGAATCGGTGCGGGGTTTCGGATAGGAACGTCGCTGTTGTCGTTGAGAATATCCAGTTGCTTCAGGTGGATAGCGTAGAATAGCGTGCCCTATCGCATTTTTCGGATGAGTACGTTATCTTGCTCCGAAGGCAAAGGTCACACGTTCGAATCGTGCCGGGTGCGCCAGACTCTCTTTATTTTGCAGATCGATGCGCATCCCCAAGCCGAAACTGCAGCTTTGACTTGTTCGCGCGAGTAAGCGACCACGCCTCTCACAACCGATTTTTGAGGCATGCGCGCCATAGCTCCTGTCAACTCGCCTTCGCTTTCACGTATCGCCCGGGCGCGGCTTCACCGCGAGGATAGAGGTTGCTGCCAAGTTGCGTGCGCGCCGGTAGTTGCTCTTCCGCCCGAGGCTTGAGCCAGGCAATCCAATCATTCCACCAGCTGCCGGGCTTTTCATCAGCGCTCGCCAGCCAGGTCGCCGGGTCGTCGCATCGATCGGTCGACACCCAATAGCTTCGCTTGTTCTTCGACGCGGGATTGATCACACCGGCGATATGTCCGCTCGCGCCGAGAACAAAGCGAGTGTCGCCGCCGAATAGGCCCGTTGTCCGATAGGCGGACCGCCACGGCACGATGTGGTCCTCGACAGTCGCCAGAACATAGGCCGGCAGGTCGACCCGCCCCAAATCGACTGACGTGTTGCACATCGTCAACCTGTTAGGTTCCCGGAGATTGTTCTCCAGGTACATGTTCCTGATGTACCAGCAATACATCGGTCCCGGCAGGTTGGTTACGTCGGCATTCCAGAACAAGAGATCGAAACGCTCGGGTGATTTTCCTTTCAGGTAATTATTGATCACGTTCGGCCATATCAGCTCTTTCGAGCGCAGGGTCTGGAAGACGAAGCCGAGTTCGGAGCCGCGGTAGATGCCTCCATTCCCAATGGTCTGCTCACGCTGTCGCACGCTCTCCTCGTCCACGAATACGCCGAGATCACCCGGTTCGCGGAAATCTAGCATGGTCGTCAACAGAGTCACACTGGCGACCGATTCGTCGCCTCGCGTCCGCAGGATAGCGAGCGCAGACGACAGGATGGTTCCCCCGACGCACCAGCCGACGACGTTGACCTTGTCGGCGCCGGAGATCGACCGGGCGATCTCGATGGCGCGCATTGCGCCATGCTCGACGTAATCATCCCATCCAAGATGTCCGCAAGAGGCATCCGGGTTGCGCCAGGAAACGATGAAGACCGTCATGCCGTGCTCGACCGCAAACCGGACGAAGGAATTGGCCGGCTGAAGGTCGAGAATGTAGAACTTGTTGATGCAGGGCGGTACGATCAGCAGAGGCCGAACAGCCACCTGCTCCGTCGCCGGTTCATATTGAATCAGTTGAAACAGATCATTCTCGAAGACGACCGCGCCCCTGGATGCCGCGACGTCCTTTCCGACCTCGAAAGCGCCCTCGTCCGTGATCGTCAGACTGCCCCTGCCCAGATCCGACATCAGGTTGTCCAGGCCCGCCTTGAGGCTTTGGCCTTCGGTGTCTGTCGCAAGCTTGATTACGTCGGGATTGGTGGCGAGAAAATTGGTCGGACTCATCGCCTCGACGAGTTGGCGCGTGAAGAAACGCAGCCGATGTTTTTCCTTTTCGTCCAGATCCAGCGCTTCGACGAAGTCAGTGCAATAGCGCGAATTCAGCAGATAGCATTGCTTCAGCAGACTATAGAGCGGATTGTCCCGCCACTCCGTGCCGTTGAACCTCCGATCACCGCGCGCAGGTTCGATGGCCACTTCAGTTTGCACACCTGCAGCGGATTTGATGACCTGTTCCGTGAGTTGGTGCAAACGCGTCAGATGGTCGGTCTGCAATTCGGCGATGCGCCCCGACGGGGCTGAGCCGCACTTCGTACCGTCACGATCGGCATTCGGCACCCACCCCAGCGTCTGCCACAGGCTCGCGCCTGCCTTCATGAACGCTTCGACAAATTCGTCAGGCATATTGAATGGCCGATTCATCACTTATCCCTCACTCCGCAAGATTGAAGAAATTCGTTCGTTTCCTGTTCGGACAGCTTCTGTCTGGCGCCCTTCCCTCTTGTATGTAGAGAGCTTGTCACGTGTCCGGCCGGCTGTATGACCTCGACGGTCAAGCCTCTCCACGGTGTCGCAATGGCCGTTTCTCGCCGTCAAGAACCGGAGCGAACAGTTGTGCCCTCCCTGATCCCGTCAACGTTGACGGAGAGGCGCTTGATCTTGTCGTACAGCGTCTGCTTCGGAATGCCCAAAAGCATTGCAGTCGCCTGAACGTCGCCCTGCTTGCGCCGGAGCGCGTCCTCGATGATCGATCGCTCGATGTTCTCCAATTGTCGAGGCAACGACACATCCGACGCGCCAAACCCGGGCTTGTTGATGGTCTTGCCGTCGAGCACGCCGAGCACGAAGCGATCGGCAACGTTGCGAAGCTCCCGCACGTTTCCCGGCCACGAATAGGCCAGCAAGACGGACAGTGTCCGCTCGTCCAATATCGGCGCGTCGCGCTCGAACCGTCTGGCAGCATCCAAAGTGAAGTGCTCGAACAGCAGGGGAATATCCTCACGCCGCTCGCGAAGTGGCGGCAGTTCGATGAATGCGACGCCCAGACGATAATAGAGATCGGCGCGAAATACCTTTTTTTCGCTGAGTTCGAGTAAATTCGTCTTGCTCGCCGCGACGACACGGCAATCCACGGAAACTGGCTTGTTCGAGCCGACGCGCTCGATCAATCGATCCTGCAGCGCCCTCAGTAACTTCACCTGTACGCTCAGCGGCATGCTCTCGATCTCATCGAGAAAGAGTGTTCCGCCATTCGCGTATTCGATCTTTCCGATACGCTGACGGGTGGCGCCGGTAAACGCTCCCACTTCATGGCCGAACAACTCGCTCTCCACCAGCGATTCGGGGAGGCCGCCGCAGTTCACCGGGACATAATGGCCGCCACGTCGTCCGCTGTGATTGTGGAGGCAGCGCGCGACGACATCCTTGCCGGTTCCGGTTTCGCCATAGATCGTGACGTCAACATTAGTTGCGGCCAATGTGGATACGAGCCTGCGGACCTCCTGTATCTGCGGCGACCGGCCCAGCAGGTTCGCCTCGATTCCCTGGCGGTCCGCCAGCGCAGTTCTCAGCGAGCGCACTTCCAGGGTCAGCCGTCTCTTTTCGGCGGCCCTGCGCACCACCGAGACAAGTTGCTCTGAAGAGCATGGCTTCTCGATGAAGTCGTAAGCACCGTTCCGCATCGCCTGCACGGCCATTGAAATATCGCCATGCCCGGTGATCAGGATCACCGGCAGATCCTGGTCCAGTCGGCGCAGATCCGACAGCCATTCAAGGCCGCTCTTGCCGCGCAGGCGCACGTCGCAGACAACGACAAATTGCCTGTCGGAGCGAACGGCGCAGTCGGCGGCTTCGACCGAGACGAATCCCGAGACGGAAAATCCCGCAAGTTCGAGAGCCTGAACGCCGCCGATTCGGACATCGTCGTCGTCCTCGACGTAGATCACGCGAATTGATTGGTCATCGTCCATGCAAAGCCGCCTCTGGTATGTCAGCCAATGGAAGAAGCACCACAAATTCGGCGCCACTCGGCTTAAGGTTTTGCGCACGCAATTCGCCACCAAAGGAACGCGCGATGTGGTTGGACAGCATCAGGCCAAGGCCGAGCCCTTTTCCTGCAGGCTTGGTCGTCACAAAAGGCTCGAACATGCGCTGGAGAACATCGGACGCAATCGCGGGACCGCTATTGCTGATGGCGATGCGGCAGCGGGCGGTCTGCTCCTCCTCCCGGGTCGCCCGGATCAGGATCGACTTTCGCTCGACGCTCTCCACGGCGTCCAGCGCATTCGCCACAATGTTGCACAATAGCTGCTCAAGCCGCGTTTGGTCGGCAGCGACGCAGAGATTCGCGTCAAGGTCTGTCACGACGGCGACCCCGCCTTCTTTGACGCGTTCGGCGAGTATCTTGAGCGATTCAGCCACGGCATGTTCGACAGAGACCGCTTCAAGCGGGCTGCTTGACTTGTATGCGAAGACGCGCAGCTGGCCGGTCAAACGTCCGAGCCGGCGTATCAATTCGCCAATTCGAGTGAGATTTCCGCGGGCATCGCCGATCGACCCACGATCAACGAGCAAGATCGCATTGTCAGCAGCGGTCTGCAGGGCAGCCAACGGCTGGTTCAATTCATGCACCATTCCGGCCGACATCTCGCCGAGGGCGGCCAGCTTGCCGGCATGGACCAGTTCATCTTGCGCGGCCCGCAGTTCCGCGGTTCGTTCCTGCACCCTGATCTCGAGCATGTCGTTCGCCGCCTGCAACGCCGCCTGGTTGGCCAGGCGTTGCTTGATCTCTCTCCGGCGCTGCACCACGAGACCAACCGCCAGCAGGGCAACGACGGAGGCGAGACCCGACATCGCGCCGATGATGAGCGCGGTCTGCCGCGTCGGGGACTCGTCGTCTAGAAGGACAAGCTTCCAGAGGCCCCGGTTGATCGGAAGCTCGCTGACCGTATAGGAAGTTCCGCTCTCGGTGGTGACACGTGCAGCGCCGCCCTCGGACTGAGCGACGACAGTCCATCCGAGTGGCGTCAAGTCGTGGTTTCCGTAAGGTTTTGATCGCGAAATGTCATCGCGCATTTCAAGCGAGAGCGGCGCCATCGGGCGATAGCGCCACTCGTCGCGGGAGGCGAGTATGGTGACCCGACGCTCGTCGACGAGGAGAATTTGGCTTTCAATGTCGCGCCACGCGCGCTCGAACGAATCCAGGTTGACCTTGACGGTGGCAACACCCCTTGTCTCCCCGCCGTCCTTCAGGGCATAGGAGAGATAGTAGCCGGCGCGCGCGCTGGTAATGCCCACACCGAAGAACGCCCCTCGACCTTTCGAGAGAGCCTCGCTCATATAGGGGCGGTATGAAAGGTTTTGGCCAACCGGTGTCCCCGGCTGCTCGAAATCAGCCGCGGCCAGCGTATCGCCGGAGACGCCGAGGACGTAGAGATTGTCGGCTCCCGCAAGCAGATTGATCGATTTCAGGTACTGGCTGACGGTTTTCCGCAGCTCGGGATCGCTAGGCGCGTCGAGCAGCCGGAAGACGCTCGGGGACGTCTCAAGCAAGGAGGGCAGATACTCAAATCTTGAAAGATGACCGTCGAGCCGGGCTGCTTCCACGGCCAGCCGCTGCTGGGCGGCAGCGCGCAAATGGTCCAGTCCGCGCTGGAAAGCCACTGCATATCCGAGCCACGAAGCGGCCACGACTAGTGCGACTGCAATTGCTCCGCGCACAAGCCAACGCGTCGAACTGGGTGCCACCGAAGTGACTTCGGGACTCCCCTTGATGGTCAAGGATGGAAGCTCCGCCATCTTGTGAACCAGGACAAACTGAGGAGCGCCGACCACAAGAGACGACCACTCACGCATAGTCTAACTCTATGGTCTTGCCCCGGAATACGCGATAGGAAAATCCGGTGTAAGCGACAATGACAGGAAGGGTGACGCAAACACCGATTAGGATGACTTTGAGCGACTCAGGGCTACTGGCGGCCTGCCAGACCGTAAGCCTGTCGATCACCACGAAGGGGTAGATGCTGTAGCTGAGGCCGAGGAAGCTCAGGAAGAAGACGAGCACCAGCAATGCGAACGGCAGCCAGCACAGGCTGCCGCGCACAGCGGTCGACCCGAGCAGGAGGCGCGCGGCCAGCAGCGCAATGCCCGTCGTGATCGGGATCGACGCCACCGCAATTATCGCCGGCAAGGTAAACCACCTCACACGAACGGTCTCGCTGATCCACGGCGTTGCCATCGAGATCAGTATCAAGCCCAGGACCATGGGTGGCCAAGCGATCTTGCTCCACTCGATCGCCTTGTCCCGGAGCTGGCCGTCCGTCTTCATCACCAGCCATGTCGCGCCAAGCAGCGCGTATGCCATCGGCAGCGCTACCGCAATGGCGCCTGCAAAGATCGGATAGTTCCAGCCCTCGCCGAAGCCGCTGATATAGCGACCGAGCATCCACCCCTGGCACACGGACGCAAGCGTTGACCCGGCGATGAAGAGGCGGTCCCACGTCGCCTTCCGGTTGGCCTTGCCCTTGACCCTGAAATCGAAGGCTGCGCCGCGCAGGATCAGGCCAACCAGCATGAGCGCGGTCGGCAAGTACAGTTCCGACAGGACCAGCCCATGTGCCTTGGGGAAAGCGATAAGGAGCAGGCCGACGCCAAGAACCAGCCATGTTTCATTGGCGTCCCAGAACGGACCGATGGACGCGACCATGGTATCCCGCTCCTCTGGTGTCGCCCGATGCATGAGCATGCCGACCCCGAGATCGTATCCGTCACTCACCACATAGACGAGCAGTGACACCCCCATCAGTCCGATGAAGATCAGCGGAAGCAGTTCGTCGAACGACATCGAAGTCACGCGAATTCTCCCCGGTGCTGATGTTTCTGCGGGCCCTCCGCCAAGCTCTCCGATGTGATCATGCCTGGCTTCTTTTCCGATGTTTCCGACATGTGCTTCAGCACGCCGACATACGCGACGAGCAGCGCCAGATAGACCGCAATGTAGATGCTGAGCGTAAAGGCAATGCTCGACGACGGAACACGAGAGGCGACGTCGCTGGTTCGAATGAGGCCGGCGACGATGAAGGGCTGGCGCCCGATCTCCGTGACGTACCATCCGGCGATGGTCGCGACCCAACCTGAAAAGGTCATCGCGGCGAACAACTTGAGCATTGGCCGCGGCATCCGGGCGAAATCCCAGCCATCGCGCCAATGCCTCCACAGGCCGATCCAGCTGACCAGCAGTATCAGGATGCCGGTCCCCACCATGATCCGAAAGCACCAGAACACCGGAAAGACCGGCGGAT
Organism: Bradyrhizobium sp. AZCC 1610; assembly: GCF_036924515.1. NCBI lineage: Bacteria > Pseudomonadati > Pseudomonadota > Alphaproteobacteria > Hyphomicrobiales > Nitrobacteraceae > Bradyrhizobium > Bradyrhizobium sp. AZCC 1610. Next base: position 4,898,788 of record NZ_JAZHRR010000001.1, read on the forward strand.
GGGCCGATGGAAACTCGTTCAGTCCCTTGATTTCGCCGTCAGCATCGTGCGTGAGGATCAGGCTCGCGAGTTTTGGTATGGCCAGTTCGAAACGGTTCGTTCTCGCCGCATCATCCGGGATCGCGAAAAGGAGCAGCGGCGCTCCCCGCGTTGTTTCCCAGATACCTTCCATCGCCGCGATCTTCTGCGGCTGATGCTTCAGCGTATTGAGCCCATGAAGGTCGCCGGCCACCATCTGTGCGGGCGCAGCCAGGGCAGCGAAGATCAGCCCCGTTCGCAGCACGCGTGACGCACTGGCCGTCGCCACGCCCTTGAGGATCTGCCAGGCGCTGATCCCGATGAGCAGGAACGCGCAGGTCAGCGCGGATGCCAGCATCATATGCACGAAGCGATACGGGAAGGACGGATTAAAGATGACTTCCAGCCAGCTCTTGGCGTGAAACTGGCCATCGACGATTTCGTATCCCGCCGGCGTCTGCATCCAGGAATTGAGTGCAAGGATCCAGAATGCGCTCATCAGCGTACCGAGGGCGACCAGAAAGGTCGATCCAAGGTGAACCATCTCGCCGACCCGGCGGTGGCCGAACAGCATCACGCCGAGAAAGCCCGCTTCCAGGAAGAATGCGGTCAGCACTTCATAGCCGAGCAAGGGACCCGCGATATTGCCAACGCGCTCCATGTAGCCGGGCCAGTTGGTGCCGAACTGGAAGCTCATGGTGACGCCGCTGACGACCCCAAGCGCGAATGTCAGGGCAAATATCTTGGTCCAAAGCCGGTAGGCACGCAGCCAATCCAGCTTCTGCTGCGGATCGGTCGCGCGCAGGTGCTTCAGCCGGAAAAACAGCAGAACCCAGCCCAGCGCGATCGAAATCGAGGGAAACAGAATGTGGAACGTGATGTTGGCGGCAAACTGGATGCGCGCAAGGACCACGACGTCCATCAGCATTCCCTCCAGGTTCGGCGCAGCGCCTTCGCGTCAATCAAGCTTGCATCGGCCGGCACGACATCCCTCCCGCTTGCGGTCTGCCATCAATGGAGCTTCACGTGCGGCTCGGTGCGGCGGGTGATCAGGCGGGTCAGCGAGTCAAGCGCAACCTTCACCGAACCGTGCAGTGCGTGTTCGTGCATCTTGTAGAGAGACAGGTACATCATCCTTGCGAAGATGCCTGCGAAGACAAGGTTGCCGCCAACCAGCGCTCCCATCATCGAGCCGACCGTGCTGAATTCGCCGAGCGATACCAGTGATCCGAAATCCCTGTAACGATAGGGCTTGAGCGGCTCGCCTCGCAGACAGCGCGGAATCTGTGAATACAGGTGCGAGGCCTGCTGGTGAGCCGCCTGCGCGCGAGGCGGCACATTGCCGCGCTCGCCCCATGAGCAGGCCGCGCAGTCGCCGATCGCAAAGATGCCGTCGTCACGCGATGTTTGCAGTGTAGGCCGAACGACGAGCTGATTGATGCGGTTGGTTTCGAGGCCGGCGATTTCTTTCAGGAAATCGGGCGCCTTTACCCCCGCAGCCCAGACGATCAATTCGGCGGGGATCGTCCGGCCGTCCGTCAGGTTTACACGGTCGGAGCCGACCTCGGAGACCTTGGCGCCCACCAGCAGATTGACGCCCAGCCTGACCAGCAACTTCTCCGTCTCTTTCGAAACCCGTTCGGGCAAGGCGGGCAGCACCCGTTCGGCGGCTTCAATCAGTGTAATCCTGATATCCTTCTGGGGATCGACCTGATCGAGGCCATACGCCACCACTTCGCGCGTCGTTCTGTGGAGCTCGGCCGCAAGTTCGACGCCGGTCGCACCGGCCCCGATGATTGCAACTTTCAACTGGTGCGCCCCCAGGGGTGACGATTGGGCATGCGCGCGGATACACGCATTGACCATTCTTTCGTGGAACCGCCGTGCGTCCGACTGCGATTCGAGCTTGATCGCATGATCCAGGACTCCAGGTGTACCAAAGTCGTTGTTCTGGCTTCCGACAGCGATGACGAGGACATCATAGTCAAAGGTCCGCTTCGGCGTGACCTCGCGGCCCTCGGCGTCGAAATACGCCGCCACCCGCACCTGACGGCGATCCCGATCGATCCCGATCATCTCCCCGATCCGGTAGCGAAAGCCGTGCCAGTAGGATTGCGCAAGATAGTCGACCTCGTGGGCGGCGATATCCATGCTCCCGGCGGCAATCTCGTGAAGCTTCGGCTTCCACACGTGCGTGCGGTTTCGCTCGATCAGCGTGATGTCCAGCTTTCCCTTGCGCCCGTATTTGTCGCCTAGGCGCGTCGCAAGCTCCAATCCGCCGGCTCCGCCCCCGACGATCACGATGCGGGATGTTCCCAACTGCGGCTCACTCATGATGGCCTCGACCGATCAGTTCACAGCTCGTCCAACCGCTTTGCCGATCAGGCTCGTTCCGAAACAGCGTCAGCGGCCGCGACGGCAGCCATGTTGACGATGCGCCGCACCGTGGATGATGGCGTGAGAATGTGAGCCGGCTTCGCCGCCCCGAGCAGAATGCCGCCCACCGTCAGTCCCTGCCCTGCAGCCATCCGCAACAAATTGTAGGAAATGTTGGCGGCATCGAGATTCGGCATCACCAGCACATTCGCCGGCCCCTCGAAATCGGTGTCGGGAAATTCGTGGTCAAGCACCGAATGCGACAGCGCGGCATCCCCGCGCATCTCGCCTTCCACGGCCAGATCGGGCGACCGCTCGCGAATGATCGCGCGCGCCTCCCGCATCTTGTGCGCTTCCGGGACCGCGGAGCTTCCGAAGCTCGAATGCGACAACAGCGCCACCCTCGGCGTGATGCCAAATCGCCTGACCTCCGCCGCCGCCAACAGAGCGATGTCAGCAACCTGCTCGGCGGTCGGATTGAGATTGCAGTGCGTGTCGCAAATGAACAGCTGATGCTTTGGGAGAATGAGCATCTGCATCACTGCGAGCGTGCGCACGCCGTCTCGGGTCCCGATTACGTGGCGTATGGCGGTGAGGTGACTGGCGGTCCTTCCGATGACTCCACACAGCATGGCATCGCCGATGCCCCTCTCGAGAAGGATCGACGCGAGCACCGTCGCATCGCTTCGCGTCTCCGAGAGGGCCAGCGCGGCCGACACGCCATCGCGCTTCCTGCGCGCATGGTACACTTCCGCGCACTTGGAATAGACCTGAGCATCGTGCGGATCGATGATCTCGCAGTCGTTGCCCGGCCTGAGCCGGAGACCGAAGGCCTTGATATGGTCTTCGATCGTTGATGGCCGGCCGAGAAGCAGCGGTCTGGCAATCTGCTCGTCGACGATAACTTGTGCTGCGCGCAGCACGCGCTCATCCTCGCCTTCCGCCAGCACGAGGGATTTGCCGCTTCCCTTCGCCACCGAGAAGACCGGCTGCATCGCGTTCCCAGACTGATACACGAACCGGCTCAGCTTCTGACGATAGGCCTCCATATCGACGATTGGGCGCCTGGCGACGCCAGTGTCGGCAGCGGCCTTGGCCACCGCCGGCGCGATCATTTCGATGAGCCGCGGGTCGAACGGCTTGGGGATGAGATAGTCGCGGCCGAAGCGAAGCCCCTCCCCCTTGTACGCGACAGCGACGACCTCGGGCACTTCCGCCATGGCCAGATCCGCGAGCGCTCGGACCGTCGCAAGCTTCATCTCCTCATTGATGGTGGTTGCCCCGCAATCGAGTGCACCCCTGAAGATGAACGGGAAGCAAAGGACATTGTTGATCTGGTTGGGGTAGTCCGAACGCCCCGTTCCGATGATCGCGTCCGGACGAACCGCCAGTGCGTCTTCCGGCATGATTTCGGGTATCGGGTTGGCCATGGCGAAGATCAACGGATCTCGCGCCATCTTCCTGACCATGTCGGGCGTGAGCACGTTGCCGGCCGACAGGCCGAGAAAAATGTCCGCATCCTGGATGATCTGGCCCAGCTTCCGCGCGTCCGTCTTCACGGCATAGCGCGCCTTGTTGTCGTCCATGCCTTCCATACGGCCCGCGTATACGACACCCTTCGCATCGGTCACGATGATTCGATCGTGTCGCAATCCAAGACTGACAATTAGATCGAGGCATGCAAGCGCCGCGGCGCCGGCGCCGGAGCAAACCAGCTTGACGTCCGCGATGTCTTTCTTCACCAGCCTCAGCCCGTTGAGGATCGCCGCCGCTGCGATGATCGCGGTGCCGTGCTGGTCGTCGTGAAAGACGGGAATCTTCATTCGGGCGCGCAGCTTCTGTTCGATGTAGAAGCATTCCGGCGCCTTGATGTCTTCCAGGTTGATGCCGCCGAAAGTCGGCTCCATCCTGACGATCGTCTCGATCAGGGCGTCAGGATCTTCCTCGGCGAGTTCGATATCGAACACGTCGATACCGGCGAACTTCTTGAACAGGCACGCCTTGCCTTCCATCACCGGCTTGCTCGCCAGCGGGCCAATATTGCCGAGACCAAGCACGGCGGTGCCGTTGGTGACGACGGCCACGAGGTTGCTGCGCGCCGTCAGTTCATCGGCCTGCAAGGGGTCCTTGGCGATGGCCAGGCAAGGTTCCGCCACGCCCGGTGAATACGCCAGCGCCAGATCGCGCTGCGTTGCCATGGACGTCGTCGGCACGACGGAGATCTTCCCTGGCGTCGGCAGGCGATGATATTCGAGTGCGGCTTCCCTCAGATCCTGATCCATCGTGTTCCTCGACTGGTTACTTCGTTCGAGAGGCCGATACGAGCGACCTCCCTCCTGCTTTGAACCGCCGGCGGACCTCACGCTCTGGCGCCGGGATTGCGCATGGCCGCCATGCCGTCCTCGAAACGACGGCGCAGTATTTCCATCGTTTGCTTCTGAGATTCGGTCGCCGTCTCGGCAAGCTGGCGCATGTTGGCCAACGCTTTCTCGAATCCCTCCCTGGCGATCTCGGTGCGGCGTCCCGCAACGGTTTCGTCGCGCGCCTCGGCGGCGATCGCCTTCATGGTTTCCTGAAACACCTCGGCCTGTTGCGCCATCAGGTTTCGCCAGCTGTCATATGCAGATCGATTGACCTCGACGAGCGCGTCGATGTTCTTCTTCTCCGTGTCGATCAACGCCATCATGTCGACGCCGCTGATCTGGCAGGATTCGATGAGCTTGGCGAAGTCGAACCCGGCAAAGCCCAAGTCTGCGTCATTTGACTTCGATTTGTTGTCGGACATTTTTCTCTCCTCATCGGTTGCTGGTGAAGTCGCTGGATTAAAGTGGCGTTGACGGTCGCGATGCTTCCTCTTGTCGATCAGGCGCGATCGGCGCAGGTCGTCCCTCGCCGTCGAGCGCGACGAACGTAAAGATGCCTTCGGTCACCTTCACACGGTCCCCCAGGCGGCGGCGCAGCGCCCAGGCCTCCAGGCGGATCGCCAGAGATGTCCGCCCCACACGCTCGGCCGCGGCGTAAACGCAGAGAACGTCTCCGACATGGACCGGCTTGATGAAATGCATCGCCTCGATCGCAACCGTTGCGACACGCCCCTGCGCACGCTGGCCGGCATGGATGCCACCCGCGATATCCATTTGGGAAAGCACCCAGCCACCGAAGATATCGCCGCTCGGATTTGCATCCGCAGGCATGGCGAGCGTTCGCGTCGTCAGATCCCCTTGTGGCTGCATCGACATGACGGTGCCTCAGACCATGCTCTGTCCGCCGTTTGCGGATATCGTCGAGCCCGTGATGAAGCCGGCATCGTCGGATGCCAGGAACAGGACCGTACGCGCGATCTCGTGCGGTTCGCCCAAACGGCCGACCGGGATCAGGGGAAGAATGTTCTTGGCCACGACTTCCGGGTTGATCGCCTTGACCATCTCGGTGGCGATATAGCCGGGACAGATCGTGTTGACGGTGATGCCGGAGCGCGCTCCCTCCTGGGCCAGCGCCTTGACGAAGCCCATGTCACCCGCCTTGGCGGCGGAGTAGTTGACCTGGCCCATCTGGCCCTTCTGGCCGTTGATCGAGGAGATGCAGATCACGCGGCCGAACTTGCGCTCGCGCATTCCTTCCCACACCGGCCTCGTCATGTTGAACAGCGAGTTCAGGTTGGTGTTGATGACGGCGTACCATTGGTCCGGCGTCATCTTGTGGAACATGCCGTCCTTGGTGATGCCGGCGTTGTTGACCAGTACGTCCACCGAGCCCAGATCGGCTTCGACCTGCTTCAGGCCTGCGACGCAGGCGTCGTAACTCGACACGTCCCATTTGTAGGCGTTGATGCCGGTCTCGCTCTTGAACTTCGCGGCCGCCTCATCGTTGCCGGCATAGCTCGCAGCCACCTTGTAGCCGGCTTCCTTGAGCGCGATCGAGATCGCCTCACCTATGCCTCGTGTACCGCCCGTCACCACCGCAACTCTGGACATCATCTCCTCCTGATCTTGATTGGTTCAACTTGTACTTGCCGGCTCTCGGGGAGCCGTTGTCATTTGTGGGCGACCTAGTGCCGTCCACGTCTCGCTCCGGCCGGAACGACCGTCCGTCCGCCGGTCTAGCGCTCGACCGTCAGGGCGACGCCCATGCCACCGCCGATGCACAGCGTGGCAAGCCCCTTCTTCGCGCCGCGCTTCTGCATCTCGAACAGCAGCGTCGTCAGAACGCGCGCACCGGATGCACCGATCGGATGGCCGATGGCGATGGCGCCGCCGTTCACGTTCACGATCGACGGATCCCAACCCATGTCCTTGTTGACCGCGATGGCCTGCGCCGCGAAGGCCTCGTTCGCCTCGACGAGATCGAGATCCCTGACTTTCCAGCCAGCCTTTTCAAGCGCCTTGCGCGACGCCGGAATTGGGCCGGACCCCATCACCGCGGGATCGACGCCCGCGGTCGCCCAGGAGACGATCTTCGCAAGCGGCGTGAGGCCGCGTTTGCTGGCTTCGTCGGCGCTCATCAAAACCAGCGCGGCCGCGCCGTCGTTGAGACCGGAGGCGTTGCCGGCGGTTACCGTGCCCTCTTTGTTGAAGGCGGGCTTCAGCTTCGCCAGCGCATCCAGTGTGGTGCCCGGGCGGATATATTCGTCCTGGTCGACGACGACGTCGCCCTTCCTGGTCTTGACGGTGACGGGAATGATCTCGTCCTTGAACCGGCCGGCCTTCTGCGCGTCCTCGGCCTTGTTCTGCGAACTGGTGGCGAACGCGTCCTGCTCTTCCCGGGAGATCTGCCACTTGGCGGCGATGTTCTCCGCGGTGACCCCCATATGATAGCCGTGGAACGCATCCAGCAGCCCGTCCTTCAGCATGGAGTCGACGAACTTGGTGTCGCCCATCTTTGTGCCGTTGCGCATGTGCGACAGATGCGGCGCCATCGACATCGACTCCATGCCGCCGGCGACGATGACTTTCGCATCGCCATTGGCGATCTGCTGCAAGCCGAGCGCCACCGACCGCAGGCCCGAACCGCAGAGCTGATTCATGCCCCACGCCGTCTTCTCCTGCGGAATGCCGGCCGCCATGGCGGCCTGCCGCGCAGGATTCTGCCCCTCGCCGCCGGATAGTACCTGGCCCAGGATCACTTCATCGACATCTTCCGGCGCGACCTTGGCTCGTTCGAGCGCGCCTTTGATTGCAATGGCCCCCAATTCATGGGCAGAGATCGAGCCGAGCGCTCCGTTGAACGCACCGACCGGCGTCCGGGCAGCAGACACAATTACTACTTCAGTCATGATCAACTCCTCGTTTAGCGTTTCCTGCACTTCCGTTTTCAAGGTCAAGCGACGACTGGCCGGAGCGCGCCTCCCTCCCTCTCGTCATCCGCAATCTTTACGGACTCCGGATCGTCCGCTTCGGCATCGCGCTCCTGGTTTAGACGTTGATGGAGCACTTTTTCATCGAGCGCCCCTTCCCATTTGGCGACAACGACTGTCGCAACGCCATTTCCTATGAGATTGGTGAGCGCGCGCGCCTCCGACATGAAGCGGTCAATGCCAAGGATCAAGGCGATGCTCGCGACCGGAATCGTCCCGACGGATGCAAGTGTTGCGGCTAGAACGATGAAGCCGGATCCCGTGACACCGGCGGCGCCCTTGGATGTCAGGAGCAGAACGCCGATGATGCCGAGTTCTTGCCAGATCGTCAGGTCCGTACCGGTCGCCTGCGCCAGGAAGATCGCGGCCATTGTCAAGTAAATACAAGTGCCATCGAGATTGAACGAATAGCCGGTCGGAATGACCAAACCGACGACCGACTTTTCACAGCCAAGATTTTCCATCTTGGCGATCATGCGCGGCAGTACTGTTTCCGACGACGAAGTGCCAAGCACGATCAGGAGTTCTTCCTTGATATAACGGATGAACTTAAAGATCGAAAAACCGCTAAGGGCAGCAACGGAACCGAGCACGACGAAGACGAACAACAAGCATGTTGCGTAAAACGCCAACATGAAGTTTCCCAGCGAAATTAGCGTCGCCACGCCATACTTGCCGATCGTGAACGCCATTGCGCCGAACGCGCCGATCGGCGCAACTTTCATGATGTAGCCAACGATCTTGAAGAACACGTGGCTCACGACATCAATCAGCCGCAGCACGCCCTCACCGTGTTGACCGAGTGCTTGCAACCCAAATGCAAACAGGATCGCAAAGAACAACACCTGCAAGATTTCGCCATGGGCAAAAGCGCCGACGACTGTCGACGGGATAATGTCCATCAGAAACTGGACCGTGCCCTGGTCCTTCGCTTTTGCGGTGAAGGCCGCGATCGATTTTGTGTCAACGGTCGACAGATCGACGTTCATGCCGACGCCCGGCTTCCACAAATTGATAACGATAAGTCCGATGATAAGCGCGGCCGTCGTTAGCACTTCGAAATAGATCAATGCCTTTAAACCAACACGTCCGACCTTCTTCATGTCGCGCATGCTGGCAATACCATGCACAACCGTGAAGAAGATGATCGGGGCGATAATCATCTTGATGCATTTGATAAACGCATCGCCGAGCGGCTTCATCTGCTCGCCAAGCTGAGGATAAAAATGGCCCAGTAATATGCCGGCTGTGATTGCAGCCAAAACCTGCACATAGAGGTGCTGATACCATTTTACGGAATGGTGACCGCCTGTCGTTGCTGCTGCTGTTGCCATATCTTATTCCTTCCCTAGAAACTGTTTCTCAGTCCGAATGCGCAACCCCAGGCGTAACCCTGCTGCGGTACCAACTGACCGCGCCACCATGAAGCGGAATGAAATTGTTGCGCGTGATGTTCGAGGGGATCGTTTCCGCCGCCGCCGGATGAAATTCGACCATCCGCTCGTTATTGGCGAACACCGTGTCGACGATGGCCGTGACCAGATCGTTCGGCAGATCCTTGTGCGCAACGGCAAAGTTGAACAGACCGACCGTGTCGTACCGGCGCCGCAAAGTAGGATACGAACCCGCCGCGACGACGGATGCCGAGAGTTCCGGCATCGCCAGGCGCAGCGTTGCGATCTCCTGCCGCGTGAGAGGGAGATAACGCACCTTCGCCTTTCGCTCGATATCGATAAGGAACGGAGCCGGCACGCCGGCGCCAACCGCGAGCGCATCAATGCTCCGCGCCACCGACTTCTCCGCGAGCACCACCCAATCGCCGTGAATCAGGGTGGCCTCGATCTTCAGCGCCTTGAGGAACTCGGGTAAGTAGGTGGCGGTGGTGCCGCCCTCGGGTCCGACACCGATGCGTTTGCCCGCGAATTGGGCAAACGATTGAATTGGCGAGTCACTGAGTACCTGAAACTGAAACGGCGTATCGTACATCGCGAACATGGCGCGCATGTTTCGGTATTGCCGTGCTTCGGTCCAGGCAGCGCTGGCGCTCCACGCCTGCAACGCCACGCCTTGCGTGACGAAGGCCAGCTGGATTTCACCGGTCTCGAGCAGCTTGATATTCTCGATCGGGCCGCCGGTCGGCCGTGCCACCACCGCGATGCCGAGTTCTTGCGTGAGCAATCGGGCCAGCCCTTCGCCATAGGCGTAATAGGTGCCGCCTTCCGACGCGGTGCCGAGAGTGAGCACCTGGGGCCAATGAGCCTCCGCCGCCGACGCCAACTTGGGCGGAAGCAGAACAAATGCGAGAAGGATGAGAATTCGCCACGCTCTTGAAATCATGACTGTCTCCAACGTCACTTTTTCTTTTGTGGCGGAAGGTCCGTGCAGTGGCCCTCGAACACCTCGGCCGCCATGCCGATGGACTCTCCGAGTGTCGGGTGCGGATGAATGGTCTTGCCGATATCGGCCGGCTCGCAGCCCATCTCGATCGCGAGGCAGATCTCGCTGATGAGATCGCCGGCATGCGTCCCGACGATGCCACCGCCGATGATGCGGTGCGTCGTGGTGTCGAACAGCAGCTTGGTAAAACCCTCGTCGCGACCGTTGGCGATGGCGCGACCGGAGGCTGCCCATGGAAAGACGGCCTTGCCGACCTTGAGCCCCTCGGCCTTGCACTGATCCTCGGTCTTGCCGGCCCAGGCAACCTCGGGGTCGGTGTAGGCGACGGAAGGAATCTGCCGCGCGTCGAAATACGACTTTTCGCCATGCGCGACCTCCGCGGCCACGTGGCCTTCGTGCACGGCCTTGTGCGCCAGCATCGGCTGCCCAATGATGTCTCCGATCGCAAAGATGTGCGCCACGTTGGTGCGCATCTGCTTGTCGACGTCGATGAAGCCTCGCTCGGTCACCGCGATGCCGGCCTTTTCAGCCCCGATCTTCTTGCCATTCGGGCTGCGGCCGACCGACACGAGCACGAGGTCATAGACCTGCGGCCCGGCAGGCGCCTGCCCGCCCTCGAAACTCACCTCGATCCCGGCTTCGGTCACCTTCGCGCCCATCGTCTTGGTCGTCAGCATGACCTTGTCGAAACGGCCCGCGTTCGCCTTCTCCCAGACCTTGACCAGATCGCGGTCGGCTCCCTGCATCAGGCCGTCGAGCATTTCGACAACGTCAATGCGCGAGCCGAGCGTCGAATACACCGTCGCCATTTCGAGCCCGATGATGCCGCCGCCGATCACCAGCATGCGCTTGGGGATTGATTTCAGCTGCAGGGCGCCGGTCGAATCGACGATGCGCGGATCCTCGGGCAAAAACGGCAGTTTCACGGCCTGGCTGCCCGCGGCGACGATGGCCTTGGCGAACTTGACCGTTTTCTTGCCGCCCGCCGCGATGACTTCGAGATGATGCGAGTCGAGGAAGGTCCCGACGCCGGTCGCAACCTCGACCTTGCGGGCCTTCGCCATGCCGGCAAGGCCACCCGTCAGCTTCTTGATCACGCCGTCCTTGAACCCGCGCAACTTGCCGAGGTCGATCTGCGGCGCTCCAAAGGAGATGCCATGATCAGGCAGATGCCTGACCTCGTCGACCACGGACGCCGTATGCAGCAACGCCTTGCTCGGGATACAGCCGACATTGAGACACACCCCTCCGAGCGTATCGTAACGCTCGACCAGCACGGTCTTCATACCGAGATCGGCGGCGCGAAAGGCGGCCGAGTAACCGCCGGGACCGGCGCCTAGCACCAGCATGTCGCATTCGATATCCGCCTTGCCGGAATAGGATGCCGCGGATGACGTGGCTGGCGGCGGCGCGGTGGCGGCCGGCTGCGACGCCGGCGCGGGCTTCGGCGCCGCCGCGGCGCCTGTGGCCTCCAGCACCAGGATGGTCGAGCCTTCGCTCACCTTGTCGTCAACCTTGACCCTGACCTCCTTCACGACGCCGGCGTGGGACGACGGGATCTCCATCGATGCCTTGTCGGATTCGACCATGATGAGGCTGGTGTCGACCGCGACGGTCTCGCCCGACTTCACCATCACCTCGATCACCGCAACGTCCTTGAAGTCACCGATATCAGGGACCTTCACTTCGATCTGCTGAGCCATGCTGCTTCCCCCGATCTCAGAACAGCACGCGCCGCAAATCGGCGAGCACGTTTGCGAAGTAGACGTTGAAGCGCGCGGCCGCCGCACCGTCGATGACGCGGTGATCCCACGACAGCGACAGCGGCAGCGTCAGCCGCCAATTCGATGTCTTGCCGTCGGAGGAGTGATGCTTCCAGTAACCCTTGCAGACGCCCATGATCGCGACTTCGGGCGCGTTGATGATCGGCGTGAAATAGATGCCGCCGATGCCGCCGAGCGAGGAGATCGAGAAAGTCCCACCCTGCATCTGGTCGGGCTTGATCTTGCCTTCGCGCGCGAGCTTGGCGAGCCCGTTCATCTCCTTGGCAATCTCCGGCACCGATTTTTTGTCGGCGTCGCGGATGACCGGCACCATCAGGCCATTCGGTGTGTCCGCGGCAAAGCCGATGTGCCAGTAATTCTTGTAGACGAGCGTGTCGCCATCGAGGCTTGCATTGAATTCCGGGAATTTTTGCAGCGTCGCTACCGCGGCTTTCACCATAAACGGCAGGAGCGAGAGCTTTACGCCGCTCTTCTCCAGCTCCTTATTCATCGTCACCCGGAATTGTTCGAGATCGGTGATATCAGCCTCGTCGTGGGTCGTTACATGCGGGATGACCACCCAGTTGCGGTGAAGATTGGCCGCGGAAATCTTCTTGATGCGGCCGAGCTCCTTGCGCTCGACCGGGCCGTACTTCGCAAAATCGACCTTGGGCCAGGGCAGAAGATCGATGCCGCCGACGCCGCCTCCGCTTGCGGCGGCTGCTTGCGGTTTGGCCGGCGCCGCTCCGCCCTTGCCGAAGGCCTCAACGTCTTCACGCTGAATGCGGCCGTGATTGCCCGAGCCCTTGACCTTGCCGAGATCGACGCCCAGTTCGCGCGCCAGCTTGCGCACTGCCGGGCCGGCATAGGCGAGCGCGAAGCTCCTTTCGTCAAAGGCGCCGACCACCGCCGTTCCAGCGGCGGCGGCCGGCGAGGACGCAGGCTGCGACACGGGAGGAATGTCGGCCTGCAAAGGTGCTGCCCCAGTTGCGAGCGATAGGATGATCGAGCCCTCGCTGACCTTGTCGCCGGTCTTGACCTTGATCTCGCGCACGGTGCCGGAGAGAGGCGCCGGCACTTCCATCGTCGCCTTGTCCGACTCGAGTGCGATCAGCGGGTCCTCCGCTTTCACGCTGTCGCCGGCCTTTACGAAGATTTCGATAACCGGCACGTCCTTGAAGTCGCCGATATCGGGAACTCGCACCTCGGCAACACCCGCCGGTGCGCTGACCGGCGATGGCGGAGCGCTGACGACCGGGCGCGGCTCGGCCTGCTCCGCGCCCGCGCCCGCGCCCGCGAACTGCACAACCACCGTGCCTTCGCTGACCTTGTCGCCAACCTTCACCACCACCGACTTCACCACGCCATCGCGCGGCGACGGCACCTCCATGGTTGCCTTGTCGGACTCCAGCGAAACCAGCGGATCCTCGGCCTTCACCTTGTCGCCGGGCTTGACGAAGATCTCGATCACCGGGACGTCCTTGAAGTCGCCGATATCGGGAACCTTGATGTCGATCAGACCACTCATCGTTCTGTCCTCGGCTCCGCTGGCTCACACGGTCCAGGGCGCAGCACGCCCGGCGTCGATTTTGTATTTGGCGATGGCTTCGGCCACGGTGGCCGGCTTAATCGCTCCGTCGTCTGCGAGCGCCTTGAGCGCGGCGACGGCGACGTAATGCCGGTCGACCTCGAAGAATTTTCGAAGCTTCACGCGATAGTCGCTGCGGCCGAAGCCGTCCGTGCCCAGCACGACGTATCGACGGCCGGCCGCCTGGACATATTCCCGGATCTGATCGGGGTAGTTGCGCATATAGTCGGTGGAGGCCACGACCGGTCCGGGATGCCCGTCGAGTTGCGCCTCCACCCAGCTCTTGCGGCGCGGCTCGGTCGGATGCAGCAGGTTCCAGCGCTCCGACGCCATGCCGTCACGACGCAGTTCGTTGAAGCTGGTCGCGCTCCAGATGTCGGCGGTGACACCGAAGTCCGCCTTGAGCAGATCTGCGGCCGCGATCACCTCGCGCAGGATCGTGCCTGAGCCGACGAGTTGGACTCGAAGTCCCTTCTTCGCGGTCTCGCCACCGCTCTTCAGGAGATAGAGCCCCTTGAGAATCCCCTCCTCCGCTCCCTTGCCAGCGTCGGCGAGCGAGGGATGCGGATAGTTCTCGTTCATCAGGGTGATGTAGTAATAGACGTCCTCCTGCGCCTCATACATGCGGCGCATGCCTTCGCGGACGATCGTCACGACCTCATAGGCAAAGGTCGGGTCGTACGACACGCAGTTCGGGATGGTGGCGGCGAGAACGTGGCTGTGGCCATCCTCATGCTGCAGCCCCTCGCCGTTCAGCGTGGTGCGGCCGGCGGTGCCACCGAGCAGGAACCCGCGAGCACGCATGTCGCCGGCGAGCCAAGCGAGGTCGCCGACGCGCTGCAGACCGAACATCGAATAGTAGATGTAAAACGGAATCATCGGCACGTTGTTCGTGCTGTAGGACGTCGCCGCGACGATCCAGCTCGACATCGCACCGCCTTCGTTGATGCCCTCCTGCAGAACCTGCCCGCTCTTGTCTTCGCGGTAATACATCAGCTGATCGGCATCCTGCGGCCGGTAGAGCTGGCCGACCGATGAATAGATGCCGAGCTGGCGGAACATTCCCTCCATGCCGAAGGTCCGGGACTCGTCCGGCACAATCGGCACGATGTGCTTGCCGATCGCCTTGTCGCGCACGAGGGTGCCGAGCATCTGCACAAACGCCATCGTGGTCGAGATTTCCCGGTCGCCGGTTGCGTCGAGCAGCCGCTGGAACGTCGACAGCGGCGGAATTTGTAAGGAGGCAGACTTGCGCCGGCGCTGCGGCAGGCTGCCGCCGAGCTTTTCGCGCTGTGCACGGAAATACTTCATCTCCGGGCTGTCTTCCGGCAGCCGGAGGAAAGGCACCTTCGCCAGATCATCGTCGGCAATCGGCACCTGGAAGCGGTCGCGGAAGCCGCGCAACGCATCCTGCGTCATCTTCTTCGCCTGATGCGCGATCATCTGGCCTTCGCCGGACTCGCCCATGCCGTAGCCCTTGACGGTCTTCGGCAGGATCACCGTCGGCTGGCCCTTGTGGTTCACCGCCGCTGCGTAGGCCGCAAACACCTTTTCTGGATCGTGGCCGCCGCGCGCGAGCTTCCAGATCTCGTCGTCGCTCATGTCGGCGACCAGTTGTTTTAATTCATCGTACTTGCCGAAGAAGTGTTCGCGTATATAG
This sequence comes from Bradyrhizobium sp. AZCC 1610, assembly GCF_036924515.1. Taxonomy (NCBI): domain Bacteria; kingdom Pseudomonadati; phylum Pseudomonadota; class Alphaproteobacteria; order Hyphomicrobiales; family Nitrobacteraceae; genus Bradyrhizobium; species Bradyrhizobium sp. AZCC 1610. The sequence continues at coordinate 4,913,943 of NZ_JAZHRR010000001.1, forward strand.
GCGCCGCTCTTGCTCTTGAAATCCTGGTACTCGCCGTCGACGCACTCCTCCATGCGCTTCAGCAGCAATCCGCTCTTGTCCTTTTCGAGCAGGCGATCCCAGCCCGAGCCCCACAGCACCTTGATGACGTTCCAGCCGGCACCGCGGAAAACGCTTTCGAGTTCCTGGACGATCTTGCCGTTGCCGCGAACGGGCCCGTCGAGCCGCTGGAGGTTGCAGTTGATGACGAAGATCAGATTGTCGAGATTTTCTCGGCCGGCGAGCGAAATCGCGCCGAGCGATTCCGGCTCGTCCGTTTCGCCGTCGCCCATGAAGGCCCAGACCTTGCGATTCGATGTCTCGGCCAGCTTGTGGTTCTGGAGATACTTCAGGAACCGCGCCTGATAGATCGCCACCAAGGGCCCCAGTCCCATCGATACCGTCGGGAACTGCCAGAAGTCCGGCATCAGCCACGGGTGCGGATAGCTCGATAAACCTTTGCCGCCGGTCTCCTGCCTGAAACCGAGAAGCTGCTCCTCGCTCAGCCGGCCTTCGAGAAAGGCACGCGCATAGATGCCGGGCGAGCAGTGTCCCTGCACGAGGATCAGATCGCCGCCATGGCTATCCGTCGGTGCATGCCAGAAGTGGCCGTAGCCGATATCGTAGAGCGTGGCAGCCGACTGGAAGCTTGCGATATGGCCGCCTAGCTCCGAGCTTTCCTTGTTGGCGCGCAGAACGATCGCAAGAGCGTTCCACCGGATGATCGAGCGAAGCTTGTGCTCGATCGCACGATCGCCCGGCAGCGCAGGCTGCTGATCCGGCGGGATCGTGTTGCAGTAGGGAGTTGTCAGCGACTGCGCTATCTGAAGCCTGTCACGGCGCGCGGCGTCAATAACCGCGTTGACGACGAACTCAGCCCGGTCATTGCCGCGATGGCCCCGGACTGCCGACAAGGCATCCAGCCACTCCCGGGTTTCCAGTGGATCCAGATCATGCGCGTCCGCAACCTTCATTACCTTCTCCATTGCAAGCCAAGCCGAAATCAGGCGTCAACGTTCATTGCGCTCCGCAGATGTGCGGAGGCGCGCGCAATGCCATGCAGGCGATATCGCCCGTGGCTTTAGGTGATGCGTTGAATACTGGCTGGCATCTGAACGTCCCCTCACGTCGTCTGTTCTTGAGCTGCCGCTTTTGCGGATAGCTTCTTTTGCAGATAGCTGTGCAGCATTCGTGCCAGACCACGAAGGCCGCGACGGTTCGCGCGCATGTCGTTCATTTTGCTGGAGATTGCGATGCAAGCCGTCGCATCCTGCGATGCGATCGGCCCGGATCTGTCCGACGCTCCGGAAAACCAGCCGGGCGAGTTGCCCGAAATGTCGGACCGGCGCGGCGACGGATGCCAAATGCAAGACTCGAAGTCGGAAACCGGCCTGCCCGCTCGAGGCGACGGTGCCCGCGCAACGCAGCGACCGGTCGTAAGCGGTCGCTGGTGGGAGGACGAAGAATCGAATTGACGAAGTTCGCTTGGATAGCGGAATGTCCGCGACCGGCGCATTTAAAGGGCTGACCAAATGACTGTCGTGCTCGATCTCCTCAACAATGATCCGCGAGCCAGGATACGGCCCGACATGCCGCGCCATCCCGAAAAGGCCAAACGACCCGACACGCCCTTACAGAGCAAGCCGGCGTGGATCCGCGTGAAAGCTCCCGGATCGGCCGAATGGGCCGAGACGAAGCGCATCGTGCGCGAGAACAAGCTCGTGACCGTCTGCGAGGAAGCCAGTTGTCCCAACATCGGCGAGTGCTGGGCGAAGAAACACGCGACCTTCATGATCATGGGCGATACGTGCACGCGCGCCTGCGCTTTCTGCAACGTCCGCACTGGCCTGCCGGGTGCCCTCGATACGGATGAACCGGTCAAGGTCGCCGAAGCGGTGGCCAAGCTGGGACTGGAACATGTGGTCGTCACCTCGGTCGATCGTGACGACCTTGCCGACGGTGGCGCCGCGCATTTCGCTGCAACCATTGCCGCGATCCGCGCGACAAGCCCGGATACGACGGTCGAAATCCTGACCCCGGATTTTCTGCGCAAAAGCGGCGCGCTCGAAGCGGTCGTTGCGGCGAAACCTGACGTGTTCAACCATAACCTGGAGACGGTGCCATCGAAATATCTGACGGTGCGGCCTGGCGCACGCTATTTCCATTCGGTCCGGCTGTTGCAGCGCGTGAAGGAGCTCGACGCAGAGATCTTCACCAAGTCCGGGATCATGGTCGGCCTCGGCGAAGACCGCAGCGAGGTGCTGCAATTGATGGACGATTTGCGCTCCGCCGACGTCGATTTCCTGACCATCGGCCAATATCTCCAACCCACGCGCAAGCACCACGCCGTTGTACGTTTCGTGCCCCCTAATGAATTTGAAGCCTACGAGAAGGTCGCCTACACCAAGGGCTTTCTGCTGGTGTCGGCCACACCACTGACACGCTCCTCGCACCACGCGGGCGATGATTTCCGCAAGTTACGCGAGCGCCGACGGGGGCCGGCGGCCAGTGCGATCGAATCGCACGTTGCGTTGCTCGACGACCGGAACTGATCCGAAGCCGAAATTGCCCTCCCGCTCGCAAACTGCCGGGTTGCAGGCGAACGCGATCGCGGGAACGACAGCGTGCAAAATCGCAGCTTTGGTAGCGGGGGAGCGGCTCGAACCCCCGAGGCAATCTGCTGGGCGAACTGCAGGACGGCGCCAATTGCGCACAAGTGCATCATTTCGATTGGTTATCCGATTTGTTCGCCGTAATACCCTATTCTACGATGAGGGCGTAACAGACCTGCCCGAGTAGCGTCCGCGGTATATGTTGGGATGAAACCACGGAGATAAGCCAACATGCTCGATGTAATGCACGACGCTTAGTTCGATTCTGGACCGAGCATTAGAAGCTCCATTTCCAAACGCGCCCAAAAAATTGGGCGGGAATAGAGTTGCTTACATAGAGAACTCAGCAACTTGAGTGCTGGCTGGGGCGGGAGGAGTCGAACCTCCGAATCGCGGAATCAAAATCAGTTTGATTATTCAACGATTCCAATGCGCGTTTTGGAAAAAATGCTAAGAATACGCTCTAGCAATTTCAATAGCTTGGGTGTGGTTTCCAAATAAGAACAGCCATCACACGGCGACAGCTAATCCGCGAAGTCGGTGCGAATGCCATTTGCTGTGCCCAGTCCGCATTCCGGCAAAGCCGTTAATTAGGAGACGTATGATTTGCTTGAACCCCTCATCCGGCGCTACGTACCACCTTCTCGCACAACGGGAGAAGCAAGAAGATAAGCCCGCTGAGCGTTCGCCTCAAACGCCTTGTCGCGCACGTGCGGACCAATCTTCATCAGGCACTCCTCGAGCGCGGCCTTGATCGCGCCATAGCTTCCTGCGAGCAAACACACCGGCCAGTCGGAGCCGAAGATCAGACGATCCTCGCCAAAGCATTTGCCGGCGTGCGCGACGAACGGAAACAGACGTTCCGCATGCCAGTCGTTCCACCTGGCCTCGGTGGCGAGACCCGAAATCTTGCACCAGACATTGCCGCAGGCGGCGAGTGCGCCGAGAAGATCGGCCCATTCACCGCTGAATCCATCGGCGATCGGCGGCTTGGCGGCATGGTCGAGGACAAAGCGCCCTCGCGGAAAGGCCTGCGCGGTCGCGATCGCGGCCGGCATTTCACGTATACGTACGAGGAGATCGTAAGTGAGATCGCGCGCAAACACCGCGGCCAAGCCGCGCTGCACGTCCTCGCGCAGCAGCCAATCAGGATCGGGCTCGTCGTGGACCTGGTGACGAATGCCGACCAGCCTGTCGCCGCCGGGCGACCCGCGCAGCCGATCGAGCGTCTCGTCGACCGCGCCGTCCGTCAGATCGACCCAGCCGACCACACCGATCACGAAGGGCGTCGCGGCGGCGACGCGCAAGAATTCCTCGGTCTCCTCGATCGAGGAACGGCATTGCACCAAAATGGTCGCATCGATCCCGTTGGCGCGAAGCAGCGGCGCGAGATCGGTCGGGCCGAAGGCGCGGCGGATCCGCGCGAGTTCAGGCGCCTCCATCCAGGGATAATCGGCGCGCGCGGGATCCCAGAAATGCTGGTGACCGTCGATCACCATGGGTCAGGCTCCGCCCGGCAGCGGCGCGGACGCGTCGACCAAATTGCGCTCGCGGAGCTCCTGCCAAAAGGAGGACGGCACCAACCGCTCGGCCATCGCGATGTTATCCGAAACCTCCGCAGCGCTGCGCGCACCTTGCAGCGCGACCGTTACCGCAGGGTTGGCCATACAGAACTGGACTGCGGCTGCCTTGAGCTGTGTGCCATGCTTGCGGCACAGCGCCTCCAGCGCCAGCGCGCGGGCGACGAGCGCCGCATCGGCGTCTTCGTAATTGAACTTCGCGCCGGCGCGCGGGTTCGCGAGGATACCGCTGTTGTAGATGCCGCCGAGAATGATGCCGATGCTCTTCGCATGGCAGATCGGAAACAACGTCGTCAGCGCGCCCTGGTCGAGCAGGGTGTAGCGGCCCGCCAGCAGGAAGAAATCGACCGGCGCGGCTTCGGCGAAGCGAGCCAGCATCGCGGATTGATTCATACCGGCGCCGATCGCCTTGACCGCGCATCGTCGCGCAAGCGCCGGAGCGCGCGGAAGGCACCGGCGACTGCATCCTCATAGTGGTCATCCGGATCATGGACGAGCAGCACATCAACGCGGTCGAGCCCGAGACGGGCGAGACTCTCCTCAACCGAGCGCATCACGCCATCGTAGCTGAAGTCGAATTGCGGCCGCTCGGCGGGGGTTCCCTTGTAGTGATCGTCTTCCGGAGCGGCAGTGGCTGAGCGCAGCAGGCGCCCGACCTTGGTCGAGATCGCGAATGAATCCCGCTTTTGCTGGCGCAGAAAACTGCCCAGGCGACGCTCGGCCAATCCAAAACCGTAAAGCGGCGCGGTGTCGAAGAAGCGGACACCGAGCGACCAGGCTCGCTCGATTGTCGCTTCTGCATCAGCGTCACTGACGGGCGAGAACAATCCGCCGAGCGGCGCCGTTCCGAGGCCGATCGCCGTGACGTCGAGCCCCTCCGCAAGCCGCGCACGCTTCATCTCAAAGATCCTTCCGAGACCGAACGTAGCACTCACTCCCCCGCAAGCGGATCGCAAGCGGGGGAGTACAGCGCCGGAACGTTGGGGCTGCGAACGTTCCTACTTCAACAGTTGAGCGACGTTGTCCTTGGTCACGAGGTCGAGGCCGGTATAAATGACCTCGGGAACCTTCTGGCCCTTCTTGATTGCCAGCAGAGCGTCCATCGCCTTCTCGCCCATCTCGAACGGCCGCTGTCCCGTAAGCGCGTTGGAGTAGCCGTCGCGCAGCAGTTCGAGCTGCATCTTCAGCGTATCGGCGACGACGAGCGTCAGCTTGCCGGCGTCGATATCCTTCTTGTTCTTGTTGACGAAGGCCTTGTAGCCTTCGGGCGCGAACATCGGCCAGCCGCCAACCGGCACGATCGCCCCCAAGTCCGGCGTCGCGGTGCGCAGGTCCGTCATCTGCTGGACCGCGAGCGCAGGATCGTCATTACAGAAGGTCGGCGAGCCCGCGACCTCGACCCACTTCGAGCCCTTGAGCGCCTCGCGCACGCCATCGACACGCTCGGCGAGGTTCTTGGCGCCGGGACCACCCGAGACGACAGCATACTTGCCGCCCTCAGGCTTGAGTTGCAGCAATTGCTTGCCGAGCGCGAGGCCGAAGTCCTTGTTGTTGGTGCCGATATAGGCAATGCGCTTGGAGCCTGGCGCATCCGCATCGAAGGTTATGACGGGAATACCGGCCGCGGTCGCGGCCTCGATCGACTTGGTCATCGCTGCGACATCCGCGACCGAGATCGCAAGGCCATCCACCTTTCGCGTAATGAAATCCTGGATGATCTGCGCCTGCGTCGCCGGCTCATGCTCGACCGGTCCCTGGTAAATGCACTCGACGTTACCAAGCTCCTTGGCGCGCTTCAGGCAGCCGTCGCGCGCGACGTCGAAGAACGGATTGTTCATCGCCTTGGGCACGATCACGAACTTGTAGGTCTGGGCGAATGCCGGGGTCGCCATCATCGCGATGGCCATGCCGGCGAGAAGTATCTTCCTCATTGGTTCCCTCCACACTTTTGTGCCTATCCTTTTTGAATTGAGTGCTCCAGAAGGCGGATAGACGATGCGTTCGTTGCCCTCCCGGAGTAACCTCAAGTGATGCGTGAGCGGATGCGGTCGACCAGCACGGCCAGGATGATGATTACGCCCACGAGCGTCTGCTGCCAGTAGGAGCTGACCTGCGCGAGCACGAGGCCGTTGCGGATCACCTCAAGCAGCACGCAGCCGACGATGGCCCCAAGCGGGCCGCCGACGCCACCTGCGAGATTGGCGCCGCCGATCACCGCCGCTGCGATCACGTTGAGCTCGTAGGATGTCGCCATGTTTGCCGGCGCGGACCCCAGCCAGCCCGAGACGATGATGCCCTGCAGCCCTGCGGCTAGTGCGCAGATCACGTAGACTTCGATCTTGACCCGTACGACCGGGATGCCGGTCAATTCCGCCGCCTTCTCGTTGCCGCCGAGCGCGAAGACGTGACGGCCGAAGCTCGTGTGGTGCAGCACGATCGCCATTACTGCCGCGAGGACCACGAGATAGATGAACGGCGCCGGTACGCCGAACAGGTCGCCCGAGGTCAGCGCGTAGAAATAGTCGGCGTCTGGCCCGCCCGGAAAGCTGCCGCGCCCGTTGGAGACGACATAGCCGAGACCGCGGACGATCGAGAGCATGCCGAGCGTGGTGACGAAGGGCGACAGCCCGAGCACGGCGATGCAGAAGCCGTTGACGAGGCCGACGATCAGCGCGGTGACAAGTCCCGCCAGGATCGAGACAAGCAGGATCAGTCCCGGTACGTTCGCGACCACGGTCTTGCCGTCCGCGGCCAGATGCACGAACAGGGACGCCCCGGGCATGCCTGGCGTCGACAGGCCAGACATCACCATGGATGTGACCATGGCGGAGAAGCACATCATCGATCCCACCGAGAGATCGATGCCGCCGGTGATGATCACGAAGGTGATGCCGAGAGTGGCGATGGCGATGAAGGAAAAGTTCTTCGCCACGTTCTGCATGTTGCCTTGGGTAAAGAAGTAAGGGCTCGCAAAATGCATCGCGATCAGCAGCCCCAGCAGTGCCAGCAGAACGTAGCCGGTTTGGGATGCAAAGATGCCGCGCTGCCACCACCTGATGCGGCCGACATTGGTGAAGGAAATCGGGGATTCCAGCGGCATAGCCATCACGCAGCCTCCTTCGCGCCGGTGATCAGGGCAGTAACTTCCTCGGGACTGGTATCGCTGATCGACTTATCCGCCCGCTTCTCGCCGCGGCGCATGACGACGACGCGGTCGCACACCGCGAAGACATCGGGCATGCGGTGGGAGATAAGCATGACGGCCACGCCCTGCTCTTTCAACCGATGGATCAGGCTCAGGACCTGCTCGACCTGTCGAACCGAGATCGCCGCGGTCGGCTCGTCCATCATTACGAGCTTGGCGTTCGACAGGCGGGTGCGTGCGATCGCAACCGCCTGGCGCTGACCGCCAGACATCTGCTTGACGAGATCATCCGGTCTGGTCTCGGAGCGCAGTTCACCGAACAGTTCAAGCGCGCGGGCCGCCATCGCATTGTGATCGAGGAAGGCGAACGGGCCGAACTTGCGCTTGAGCTCGCGGCCGAGGAAGACGTTGGCCGCCGCCGTGAGATTGTCGGCAAGCGCCAGGTCCTGATAAACGACCTCGATCCCGACCGCACGGGCATCGATGGGACGGTAGAAATGGACCGCGTTGCCGTCGAAGCGGACCTCGCCGTGGGTGGGACGGAAATTGCCGGCGATGATCTTCACGAGCGTCGACTTGCCCGCGCCGTTGTCGCCCATCAGGCCGACCACCTCGCCGGGGAAAACCTGCATGTCGACGTCGTGCAGCGCGCGGATCGCGCCGAATTCCTTGCCGATCCCTGTCAATTCCAGAACCGGTTGCCCGGCTGCGCCTGCGGTTTCCATGCTCGGCCTCGCTCAGACGTAACGGTTGACCAGTGATTCCAGATATTCCTGACGACCCGAGCGTGGCTGCGGATCGAAACCGGGCGCCAGCGCCCGATCAGCAAGATCGGCAAGCGAACGCTGGCCAGCGAGGATCGCGCGCCCCTCGGCATCAGCCCATCCGGCGTAGCGTTCCGCAATCGGCGTCGTCAGCGCCTCGGCATCGAGCATGTCGGCGGCGGCAAGCAACGCCCGCGCGCAGGCGTCCATCGAGCCGACATGGGCGTGGATCAAATCGTCCGGATCGATCGATTGCCGCCTGATCTTGGCGTCGAAATTGAGACCGCCCGTCGTGAAGCCACCGGCCCTCAGGATGTCGTGGAACACGAGCGCCAGCTCCGGCACGTTCATCGCGAACTGGTCGGTATCCCAGCCGAGCAGATCGTCGCCGCGGTTGATGTCGAGCGAGCCGAACACGCCGAGCGCCTGGGCCAACGCGATCTCGTGCTGGAACGAGTGGCCGGCAAGGATGGCGTGGTTCTGTTCGATGTTGAGCTTGACGTCTCTCAGAAGATCATAGCGCTGGAGGAACCCGTAGCACGTGGCGACGTCGAAATCATATTGATGCTTGGTCGGCTCCTTCGGCTTCGGCTCGATCAGGATCGGTCCCTTGAAACCGATCTTGTGCTTGTGCTCGACGACCAGCGAGACGAAGCGGCCGAGTTGGTCGAGCTCGCGCTTGATGTCGGTGTTGAGCAGCGTCTCGTAGCCTTCGCGTCCGCCCCAGAGCACATAATTTTGCCCGCCCAAGCGGTTGGTCACCTCGAGCGCGGCCCGTACCTGGCCGGCGGCATAGGTGAAAATGTCCGGATCCGGATTGGTCGCGGCGCCGGCCATGTAGCGGCGATGCGTGAACAGATTGGCCGTACCCCAGAGTAGACGCACCCTGGAAGACGCCATCTTCTGTTCGAAGACATCGGCAATGGCGTTGAGGTTGGCGACGGATTCGGCGAGCGAGGCGCCTTCTGGCGCGGCATCGACGTCGTGGAAGGTGAAGAAGGGCACATCGAGCAGGCGGAACAGCTCGAAGGCGACATCGGCCTTGGCGCGTGCCATCGCCATCATATCCGTGCCATGATGCCAGGGCCGCAGGAATGTCTCGCCGCCGAAGGGATCGCCGCCGGGCCAGCAGAACGAATGCCAGTAGCAGACTGCGAAACGCAGGTGATCCTCGAGCCGCCGTCCGCGCACGAGGCGGTCCTTGTCGTACCAGCGGAACGACAGCGGGCTTTTGGCGTCCTTGCCGCCATAGGCGATCGGCGCACTCGCCGCGAAGAATTTGGGTGACGCGTTCACAGGGAGAACTCCTTCAGCGCAGGATATAGTTTTCGCCACTGGTGATAGGCTTCATCGTAGGCGGCCTCGGCAGACGCACGCGGCGTGAAGCTCGCAAGCCGCCGCGGACGCGTGCAGACTTGCGCAGGGTTTTCGCTGGTTGCGGCAAGCCGGCCGAGCCGTGCAGCACCAAGCGCTGCACCGACCTCGCCCTCCTCGACGCGGTGGACGGGAATGCCGAGGACATCGGCGCAGATCTGGGCCCACAGTGCCGAGCGCGAGCCGCCGCCCACAAGATCGACCTCCATGATCGCGGAACTGGCGCTGCCGAGCGCCGCGAGATTGTCGCGCGCGGCGAAGGCCACGCCTTCGAGCACGGCCTGGACAATCTGATCGCGCCCTGTCGCGCCGCGAAGACCCACGAACACGCCACTGGCAGTAGCGTCGTTGTGTGGCGTGCGCTCGCCATCGAGATAGGGAAGGAACTTGACCGGGCTCGGTCCGCGGACGGTCTCGCCGAGCGGCGACAGCAGCGCGGCGGTAGGCGTCGCCATGACGCCCGAAAGCCAGGCGAGCGAGGCGGCCGCCGCCAGCATCACGCCCATCTGGTGCCAGAGACCCGGAAGCGCATGACAGAAGGCGTGCACCGCCGACGCGGGCGCCGGCGCGAAACTGTCAGTAACACGAAACACGACGCCTGAAGTTCCCAGCGACAGGAACGCATCACCGGGCGTGATGGCGCCGAGCCCGATCGCGCTCGCGGCACAGTCTCCCGCACCGCCGGCAACCACGACATCTTTCGCCATACCCCAGCGCTTCGAAAATTCGGGGGCGAGTGCCGCGCTGATCTCGCTGCCTTCGACCAGGCGCGGCATGTGGTTGACATCGAGCCCCGTGGCATGTAGCAGCGACGCAGACCAGCGGCGCTGACCAACATCGAGCCAGAGCGTGCCGGCGGCGTCCGACACGTCCTCGACCATCTCGCCGGTGAGGCGGTAGCGCACGTAGGCCTTTGGCAGCAGCACTTTTGCTACCAGCTCAAAAATCTTGGGCTCGTGATAGGCCACCCAGAGCAGCTTTGGCGCGGTGAAGCCCGGCATGGCGAGATTGCCGGCGATCGCGTGCAGCGAGGGACAGCGCGCCTCCAGCTCCTTGCACTCGGCATGGGAGCGGCCATCATTCCACAGGATGGCCGGACGTAGCGGACGGCCGTCCTCGCCGAGCAAGGTCGCGCCGTGCATCTGGCCGGAGAGACCGATGCCACGCACCTGCGCGACGCCGCGCGGATGAGCGGATGCGAGATCGTCGACGGCGCCGATCACCGCATCAACCCAGGCATCCGGATCCTGCTCGGACCACAGCGGCGCGGGATGCGAGAGCGCAAGCTCGCGCGCGGCTGTCGCGACGATCGCGCCGGCCTCGTTCACGAGCACCGCCTTCACACCGGACGTGCCGATGTCCATCCCGAGATACACGTTCTTCGTCCTCCCTTCCGGCCCGGTTGGCGATCTTTGCCGCCTTTCCCATATCGGACCGTCTTGCCAACCAGTTCTGCTGCCTACGGCAGATTGTCCCGCATCACGATGTCGATCCGGATTTTCTCCTGCTCACTCAAGATCGGTTCGCCGCGGGCCAGCGCGAGCAGCACGCGCACGGCGGCGCGGGCCTCGTGGCCCGGGTTCTGCGAAATCGCCGCATCCATCACGCCTTGCAACAACAGCTTGCGCGTCAGCGAGGTGACATCGTGCCCGACGAACACTACCTGCTTCTCGCGACCGGAATCGGTCAGGGCCCTGGCTACGCCTTGCGTGCCGGCGCCGACATTGTAGAGGCCGACGATGTCGGCATGTTTGCCGAGCAGCCGCGACATGAGCTGTCCCGAGCGCTCGTCCTCGTCGCGTCCTTCGAGCACGGGCAGTACGTTGAGCCCAGGAAACTCCGCCGCCACCACCTGATTGAAGCCGAAGATGCGCTCGGCATGGTCGCGCAGGCCCTGTGAGCCGGCGACGATCGCGACCTTGCCGGATCGCGGACCAACGAGGCGGCCGACCAAGGCGCCGGCGGTGCGCCCTGCGGCAATATTGTCGATGCCGACATAATGATGGCGGCGCGACGCCGGCACATCAGAGACCAGCGTCACCACCTTGGCGCCGCCATCGACGAGATCGTTGATGGCGGCCCGCACGCTCGGATGATCGAGCGCGACAACCGCGACGCCGTCATACTCGCCGGCAAGAGCCTCCAGCGAGCTCGCGAGAACGGAGGCGTCGAACACGTCGGTCGCGACCATCTCGACCGCGAGGCGGCGGGCCGACAGCCAGCCCGACATCTCGCCGAGATAGGACTGGATCTGCTGCATGAACAGGTTCGGCCCCGACGGCATCACGAAGGCGAAGCGCCTGAAGCGGCCACGGGCGAGCTCGGCCCCGGCCACATGCGGCTGGAAGGAGTTGCGCGCGATCGTCTCCTTGACGCGGCGGACCGTGTCCGGCCGCACACCGGGCCGGTTGTGCAGGACGCGATCGACGGTCGCGAGGCTGACGCCAGCCTGGCGGGCGATGTCCCTGAGCGTGAGAGGGCTGCTGGCGTCCGGCTCCTTCATGGGCTGAAGGCTAGCAGAGGCTATTTGAGGTACGCAACTCATTTTGAGGAATACGGCGCATCAGGCAGTTCGCGCGTTCAGGTTACGGCCTTTGAGATGTACGAAGGACACGAACTGCCATGGAGCACGTTCGGAGCCACCCGCCGTGCAGCGGGGCTGGAGCTGAACTGCGCATCATCAACGTTTTGTCGACTGTTCCTCGAAAACTTTGACGGATACGTTCGCGACTTGGCGCAGTGCTTCGCGATCGGCGCCCGATGATGCCATCACGCCCATGCCGGCGGATACCGCCGAGAGATAGCGCGCCAGCGCGGCAGCGTCGGCAGTCTGCTTCAGATCGCCCTCCTTCTTCGCTCTGACGAAACGTTCGCGGAGCTGATCTTCGGTCAGTGCACGGCGCGCTGCCAGCTCGAAGGGAACGTTCTCCGAACCGGTACCGCAGGCAAGGCCGCCTTGCACGAGCAGGCAACCGGGCGGATTGTCGGGATCGGTTTGGCTGTCTGCGGTACCCATGAGCATCCGCTCCGCGACGTCGCGGGCGGTCGGCGCGCTCAAAACCCCCTCCATCCAGACCGCACGTTTGGCCGTGTACCGGTCGAGGGCAGCCTTCAGGAGACCTTCCTTATTTCCAAATGCCGCATAGAGGCTCGGCGGGTTAATGCCCATCGCCTCGGTAAGCTGGGCAATGGTCGCGCCCTCATAGCCATGTCTCCAGAAGACTTCCATCGCCTGGTCCAATGCGGCATCGGCGTCGAACTCTCTCGGGCGTCCCATGGCCATTCGCGTTACTCCCTTGAAGCCGACGCCGTTTTCCGCTCGGCGTTCAATCCTCTAACCTTCTGATTTATCGTGGTTCTTTTATTTGATTTCCAGTCTTGCAGCTTGCGACATAAGATTTTCGTAGTGTGCAGTACATAAGTATCTTGCGGACCGCCGTCCAGCTCCACATCTGTAGCGAACACTACATTTCTGGAGCGCGCAAATGCCCCCATCCACCACTACCTTCCGTTCCGGTCGATTCAGACGCGTTGTCGGCGGCGTTGCCATCATCGGCGTCCTCGCGGCGGCCGGTTCGATCGCGAGCGGCCGCTATTTTCATGCAGCCCAGGCGACCACAGGGACCGCACCCGAGCAGGCGGTCTCCGTCACGATCGCGGTGATCGAGCCGCGTCGGACCGCGCTGTGGGATGACTTCTCTGGACGTCTCGAAGCCGTCAACCGCGTCGAGCTCCGCCCACGCGTCGCTGGCGCGATCCTGTCGGCCAACTTTGCCGAGGGCGCGTTGGTGAAAGCCGGCGATGTCCTGTTCAAGATTGATCCCGCGCCCTACGCCGCCGAAGTGGATAAGGCGAGCGCGCAGCTCGAGGCAGCAAAAGCGCGTGCGATCTTCACTGCGAGCGAAGTCGAGCGCGGCGCGCAGCTCGTCGGCAACGCCGTCGTCACGCGGCGCGATTTCGATCAGCGCGAGAACGCCAATCGCGAAGCGATCGCCAATGTGAAGGCGGCCGAGGCGACGCTGCAGGCTGCAAAGCTCAATCTAAGCTACACCGAGGTCCGCGCACCGGTCGATGGCCGCGTCGGCAAGATCGAGGTGACCGTCGGAAATCTCGTGGCCGCAGGGACTGCCTCCCCGGTCCTGACCTCTCTGGTCTCTGTCAACCCGATCTATGCGAGTTTCGATGCGGACGAAGAGGTCGTGCTGCGGGCGCTGAATTCCATTGCAGATAGTTCGGGCAAGCGCGGCAATCTTGATCAAATACCCGTCGAGATGAACACCTCTGGCGGCACATCGGCCAAAGGCCATATCCAGTTGATCGACAACCAGGTCAATGGCCAGAGCGGCACGATACGCGTCCGCGCGGTATTCCAGAACGAGGATGGACGCCTCATCCCCGGCCAGTTCGCGCGGGTGCGGATGGGCCAGCCTCAGCAACAGGCGCTGGTGATGATCGACGAGCGAGCCATCGGTACCGATCAGGATAAGAAGTTCGTTATGGTGGTCAGCGACGACAACCGCGCGGTCTATCGCGGAATAACGCTCGGCGGCGCCGTCGATGGACTCCGCATCGTGACGGGTGGCCTGAAACCCGGTGACCGCATCGTCGTCAATGGCCTGCAGCGGGTACGCCCGGGCGCGCTCCTGAAGACCGAAATTGCGCAGATGGACTCGCGCGGACCGCAGCAAGCATCGAACGCCGGCAGCCGGCAAATCGTGCAGCGGTAACGACCGTCAGCGCTTGGGGCATAGCAATGAACTTCTCAAAATTCTTCATCGATCGGCCGATTTTTGCCGGTGTGCTTTCGATCGTGATCTTCCTGGCCGGCTTGATCTCGCTCTTTGCCATGCCGATCTCGGAGTATCCGGACGTCGTGCCGCCCTCCGTGGTGGTGCGCGCGACCTACCCCGGCGCCAATCCGAAGGTGATCGCGGAAACAGTGGCAACGCCGATCGAAGAGCAGATCAACGGCGTCGAGAACATGCTCTACATGAGCAGCCAGGCAACCACCGACGGGGCGATGACGCTGACAGTGACGTTCCGCCTCGGCACCGATCCCGACAAGGCGACGCAGCTTGTGCAGAACCGCGTGCAGCAGGCCGAGCCGCGCCTGCCGGCGGTGGTTCGCCAGCTCGGCATTATCACCAAGAAGAGCTCGCCCGACCTTACCATGGTCGTGCACCTGCTGTCGCCAAACAACCGCTACGACATGACGTATCTCCGCAACTACGCGGTGCTGAACGTCAAGGACCGCCTTGCGCGGATCGACGGCGTCGGTGATGTCCAGCTCTACGGTGCCGGCGACTACTCGATGCGCGTCTGGGTCGACCCGCAGAAGGCCGCCGAGCACGGCCTGACCGCAAGCGACATCGTGAGGGCGATCCAGGCGCAGAACGTCGAGGCGGCCGCCGGCGTGGTCGGCTCCTCGCCGAGCGTCAAGGGCATCGACCTTCAGATGTCGGTCAACGCCGAAGGCCGGCTCGCAAGTGAAGAACAGTTCGGCGACATCGTGGTCAAGACCGGTTCGCGCGGCGAGGTGGTGCGGCTGCGCGACGTCGCGCGCATCGAATTAGGTGCGTCCCAATACGGCCTGCGCTCGCTGCTCGACAACAAACAGGCGGTGGCGATCCCGATCTTCCAGGCGCCGGGCTCCAACGCGCTCCAGATCTCCGACCACGTCCGCGCCACCATGGCCGAGATCAAGAAGAACATGCCCGAGGGCGTATCCTACCAGATCGTCTACGACCCCACACAGTTCGTGCGCTCGTCGATCGAGGCGGTGATCCACACGCTGCTGGAAGCGGTCGCGCTGGTGGTACTGGTGGTCATCCTGTTCCTCCAAACCTGGCGGGCTTCCATCATTCCGCTCCTGGCCGTGCCGGTGTCGATCGTCGGCACATTCGCGGTGATGCACGTCTTCGGCTTCTCCATCAATGCGCTCAGCCTGTTCGGCCTGGTGCTCGCGATCGGCATCGTCGTCGACGACGCTATCGTCGTGGTCGAGAACGTCGAGCGCAACATCGAGGCCGGGCTGTCGCCGCGAGACGCCACCTACCAGGCAATGCGGGAGGTCTCCGGCCCCATCATCGCGATCGCACTGGTCTTGATTGCCGTATTTGTTCCCCTCGCCTTCATCTCCGGCCTCACCGGGCAATTCTACAAGCAGTTCGCGCTGACGATCGCGATCTCGACCGTGATCTCCGCGGTCAACTCTCTGACGCTGTCGCCGGCATTGTCGGCGTTGCTGCTCAAGGGCCACAATGAGCCAAAGGACAGGCTGACCCTCATTCTGGAGAAAGGTTTCGGCTGGTTCTTCCGCGGTTTCAACCGCGTCTTTGCACGCTCCTCGGAGAATTATGGCGGCAGCGTCTCCAAAGTGATCTCTGGCAAGGCGGCGGTGATGGGCGTCTATGTGCTCCTGATCGGACTGACCGCCCTGCTCTTCCAGCAGGTGCCGAGCGGCTTCGTCCCGGGCCAGGACAAGCAGTACCTCGTCGGCTTCGCACGCCTGCCCGACGGCGCCACGCTCGACCGCACCGAAGAGGTCATCCGCAAGATGAGCGACATTGCGCTGACGCAGCCCGGCGTCGAGAGCTCGGTGGCCTTTCCGGGCCTTTCGATCTCCGGTTTCACCAACTCCTCCAACGCCGGCATCGTCTTCTCCACCTTGAAGCCGTTCGACGACCGCAAGGATCCCGCGCTGAGCGGCGCTGCGATCGCGGCCGAGCTGAACAAGAAATATGCCGGGATTCAGGAAGCCTTCATCGCCATGTTCCCGCCGCCGCCGGTCAACGGGCTCGGAACCATCGGCGGCTTCAAGCTCCAGATCGAGGACCGCGCCGGCCTTGGCTATGACGCGCTGAACGAGGCAACCAGCGCCTTCATGGCCGCGATGCAGAAGGCACCGGAAATCGCCGGCGTCTTCTCGAGCTTTCAGGTCAACGTGCCACAATTATTCGCGGACATCGATCGCACCAAGGCGCTCCAGCTTGGCGTTCCGGTAACGGAGGTATTCAACACGCTGCAGATCTATCTGGGCTCATACTACGTTAACGACTTCAACAAGTTTGGGCGCACCTATTCGGTCTATGTCCAGGCTGACGCGCCGTTCCGTGCGCGGGCCGACGACATCAGGCAATTGAAGGTGCGCTCGTCTTCCGGCGACATGATCCCGCTCTCGGCGCTCTTGAAGATTCGCCAGAGCGCCGGGCCTGAACGCGCGATCCGTTACAACGGTTTCTTGTCCTCCGACGTCAACGCCGCGGCAGCGCCCGGTTATTCCTCCGGCCAGGCTCAGGAAGCGGCCACGCGCATCGCCGCCGACGTGCTACCGCCCGGCTTCGCCTTTGAATGGACCGACCTGACCTATCAGGAGTTCATCGCCGGCAACTCCGGCATCTGGGTTTTTCCACTCGCGATCCTCCTCGTGTTCCTGGTGCTGGCTGCGCTCTATGAGAGCCTGACCCTGCCCCTGTCGATCATCATGATCGTGCCAATGGGGTTGCTTGCCGCGATGTTCGGCGTCTGGATCTCGAAGGGCGACAATAACGTCTTCACCCAGATCGGATTGATCGTGCTGGTGGGATTGTCTGCCAAGAACGCGATCCTTATCGTCGAATTCGCGCGCGAACTGGAGTTCGCAGGTCGTTCGCCGATTCGTGCCGCGATCGAGGCAAGCCGCCTGCGCCTGCGTCCGATCCTGATGACCTCGATGGCGTTCATCATGGGCGTCTTGCCCCTGGTGCTCTCGACCGGTGCCGGTTCGGAAATGCGCCGAGCCATGGGCGTCGCCGTCTTCTCTGGCATGATCGGCGTCACGGTGTTTGGCCTGTTCCTGACACCCGTATTCTACGTTCTGTTGCGCACCGTCACGGGACTGAAGCCACTGACAAACCATTCCGCCAGTGTAGCGACCGATCGCGCGCCGGAGCCTGGGCGCTAACAGTGGTTGGCCGCCGTCAAACGTCGAGCGCCCGTAGGCCACGGGACGCATGATCGGTCGGCGAGAACGGTCTGTACGTCGCGAGCGGCAGCATTCGGACAAGGTTGGGCATGGCAGCCCTTCCGATCGCGGGCTCATGCGCTAGAAACGAAACGCTCCGAGAAAAATTGTGTCAGCGTGCACCGCCGGCCGCCACGGCGGTTTCGACGTGCTCGATGAGTGCCAAGTATCGCGAGCAGGATCGCTTCCTTGGAATCGAAGTCATGAAGAGTGCGCCGGGTGACAGCTCGCAGGCAATCGGCGAGATCGGCGATGGAAACGCGCATATGGGCAACCGGCTGCGTAACACGCTGCCGCGCGACGTGCATTCAACCGAGGCAAAGAATCAGGCCGCTGAGTTCCCGCTCACGCGCTCTTCTTTGACCGGTTGGTTGCAATCAGAACCAGCATGAACGAGACCGCGGTCATCAGCGTGCTGATCGCCGCAATAGTCGGGTCGATCTCGTCGCGTAGCGCGGTGAACATCCGCTTGGTCAGCGGCTGATACTGGCCGCCGGAAATGAACAGCGCGACGATGGTCTCGTCCATCGCCGAAATGAACGCGAAGATGCCGCCCGCGATCACGCTGGGCTTGATCTGCGGCAGCGTCACCGCGAAGAAGCTGCGCAGCCGGTTCATGCCGAGGCTGCGCGCCACCATCTCCTGCGTGGCATCGAAGCTCTGCAACCCCGCCGCGACCGAGATGACGACATAGGGCAGACCTAGCATGACATTGGCGAGCACGAGGCCGGTCATGGTCGCGGCCAGGCCAACCTTGGCAAAGACGAAGAAGATGCCGACCGCGGTGATGATGATCGGTACCACCAGCGGCAGCAGCAAGGTCATGTGGATCAGCCGCATGATCCGCCATTTCGACTGGCTGATGGCGTAGGCTGCGGCAACACCGAGCGGGGTCGCGATAACTACGGTGAGCACGGCAACGGTCAGCGTTACGCGGGTCGCCTGCATCCAGGCCGGATTGCCGACATACTCCTGATACCAGCGCAGCGACAGCGACGGCGGCGGGAAGGTCAGGAAACGCGCGGCCGAGAACGACATCGGCGCGATGATCAGGATCGGCAGGATCAGATAGAGCAGCACCAGTGCGCAGGTCACGACCAGTGCAATGCGGAATGGGCGGGACATCGTCATTTTTGCCCCAACACGCGATCGAGCGGAATAAAGCGGCTGACGGCAAAGAAGACGGCGCCGACCGCGACCAGCAGCACCACGCCGACCGCGCTGGCGGCACCCCACTGGTCGTAGAGTTCGACATTGCGGCTCACCAGCATCGATATCATGATGGTGCGGCCGCCCCCGAGCAGTTCCGGCGTGATGTAGAAGCCGAGGGTGAGCACGAAGACCAGCGTACTGCCTGCGAGCACCCCGGGCAGCGACAGCGGCAGGAATATCCGCCAGAAGGTGAGCATGGGCCCGGCGCCGAGACTGGCGCCGGCCTGCATCAGATCGCGCGGGATCTGCTGCATCGTCGCGTAGAGCGGCAGCACCATGAATGGCAGCAGGATATGCAGGGTCGCAACGATGGTGCCGAAACTGTTGTGGACCAGCGCCAGCGGCTCGTCGATCACGCCGAGCTGGCGCAGCAACTGGTTGATGACGCCGGTCCGTTGCAACAGTGCGAGCCAGGCATAGGCGCGGACCAGCACGCTGGTCCAGAACGGCAGCACCACCAGCGCCAGGATGATGATGCCCCACCTTTTTGGCGCGATGCTCGCCGCATAGGCAATGGGATAACCGAGCAGCAGCGCCAGCAGTGTCACCAGCAGGCTGATTTCGAACGTTAGCGCAAAGCTGCGCCAGTAGATGTCCTCGCTCCAGATCCGGCGGTAGTTCTCGAGCGTGAAACCGTTGTGATAGACCGACTGCCAGGCGAGCCAGCCGACCGGCAGCACGACCAACAGCAGGATCACGAGCAGCGCCGGCAGCGCCAGCGCCAACATCAGGCGCTGTTCGCGGCGTTGATGGAGTACCGAGAGGTCGTGCACGGGACTGCTCATCGTGATCCTACGATGGCGCGGCATGCTGACGAACGCCACGCCGGGTTGCTGGCAAAACTACTTCTGCATGAAGCCGACCCAGCGCTTCTCCGCCGCCTCGCCGGCCGGCGACGACCACCAGGCGTAGGACATCAGCGCCTGCTTAGCTGCATTCTCGGGCGCGCTTGGCAGTTGCGCGACACGCTCCGGCTTGATGACGCCGGTATCGAAGGCCTTCGGGTTGGCCGGGCCGTAATCGATATGCAGCGGCAGGTTTGCCTGGTGGACGGGATCGACCGCCTCGTTGAGGAAGCGGACCGCGGTCGCGAGGTTGGGCGCGTCCTTGAGGATGCAGAGCGAGGTGCTCTGCAGAATGCCCTGATTGTAGGTATAAGCGACCTTGGCGCCTTCCTTGGTGAGCGCGCTGACGCGGCCGTTCCAGGCCATCACCATATCGACCTCTCCGTCATTGAGGAGCTGCGCCGATTGCGCGCCCGAGGTCCACCACACCGTGATGTTGGGCTTGATCTCCTCAAGCTTTTTGAAGGCGCGATCGACGTCGAGCGGATAGAGCTTGTCGGGCGCGACGCCGTCGGCCATCAGCGCGGCCTCCAGCGTGGCGATCGGGTGATTGCGTAGCGCACGGCGGCCCGGGAACTTCTTCACGTCCCAGAAATCGGCCCAGCTGTTCGGCGCTGCCTCCGACGAGAATTTCTTCTGACTATAGGCGAGCACGCTCGAATAGAACTCGTAAGCGACCGAATAAGGGGAACGATAGGCCTCGGGCATCGCGGCGCCGTTTGACAATTTCGAGAAATCGAGTTTTTCGAGCAGGCCCTGCTCGCCGCCGCGCAGGCAATAGCCGGTCGGCACGTCGACCACGTCCCAGGTTGGCTTGCCGCTGGCGACCTGCGATTTGATCGCAGGCCAGGCGTCGGGGATGCTGTCCTGGTTGATGGTTATCCCAAGCTTCTTGGCGGAAGGATCGAGGATTGCGACAGTTTGCGCCTTCTGGTAGGCGCCGCCCTGGGAAACGAAGGTGATCTGTTGTGCATTGGCGGGAAGCGCCGAGAACGTCGCGAGGACGCCAAGGGAAACACCAAGGGAAACACCGAGCAGTGCGCGTCGGCAGCAAGATGCAATCATCATGTTCAACCCCTCTTGTTATGACCGGGCGGTAGAACTCCTAGCGCCCGATCGCATCCAGAAATTGGTACCAGCCGGCCACCAGGCGGACGGCCGGTTCACGCAGCGAGTAAAATGGAATGGTCCTGACGCAGCGCGCGTCGAGCAAGCCAAGGTCGACGGTCTCCCCACGCACAAGCGACGCGAGATAGCGGCCCATCAAGCTCGACATTGCGACGCCGGCGCCATTGTAGCCGACTGAATAAAGAGTGCGGTCATCGATGCGGCCGACATGTGGCACGGAATCGAGCGTCATGCCTACAAGTCCGGACCAGCGAAACTCCAACGGAACATCCGCGAGTTCGGGGAAGATACCGGTCATGGCACGGCGTAGCGCCTCGAACGCGCTTTCCGAATCCTGCTTGCCGAAGGCGCCGCGGCCACCGAAGATGACACGGTCGTCGACCTTGCGGAACCAACGCATCATCCGCTTGGTCTCTGTGTAGGTTCGCCCCGTCGGCATCAAGCTGCCAGCGAGGTTCGCTGACAGCTTTTCGGTAGCGATGAGAGCGCTGCGGAACGGCACTAATGTGCGCTGCAGCCGCACGGTCGCCGATGTCAGGTCGGAATAAGAGTTGGTAGCGATGATCGCCTGACGCGCGCGTACGCTGCCGCCAGGCGTCTCGGCGATAACGCCATCGCCGTCGCGACGGAGTGCGAGCACAGGGCTTTCCTGGAATATCGGCACACCGCGCTGCGCAACACCCTTAGCGAGCCCTCGCAGGTAATTCAGCGGATGGATGCCGCCGGAGCCGGGATTGAGCGCTCCGCCGACAAAGCCCCGCGATCCCGTCTCTTCGCGCACCTGATGGGCATCGAGGATACGAACTTCCGTATCGCCCATCTCCCGCCTCATCCATTCGGCTTCGTCGATCGCGGCCCGGAGCGTCACCTGATTATGCGCGGCCTTGACCTGCCCGCTGCGCGTCAGCCGCGCACTCGCGATGCCGAATTCGGACACCAGCTCATCGACCATCTCGACGGACTCATGAGCAATCTCGTACATGCGCCGAGCCATGGCCCGGCCATGGACCGCATCGATGTCGCGGAACGAGAGGCGGAATTTGGCGGTAATGACCCCGCCATTGCGGCCGCTCGCGCCCCAGCCGGGATGATTGGCTTCGAGCACGACCGGCGAAAGGCCGTCCTTCGCGATGTGATGCGCCGCAGACAGCCCGGTATAGCCCGCGCCGATGATGACGACGTCGGCCTTCGCCTCGCCGGCAAGCTTCGGAAAGGCAGGCAACGGCTCCGCCGTATCCGCCCAGAGCGAGGCGACCGGTGCCATTGGGGTCCAGACCTCTGCCATGTCCGCCGCCCTGCCCGTCTCAGCTTCCAACTGCGGCGTCGGCGAACGCCTTCATCGTGGCGAAATGGAAATCGGGCTTTGTCAGCTCCGGCACCTCGGGCGTGCCGCCAAAACCTTTCATGCCCTGGCGCCGCTCGATCCAGCAGACCTTGTAGCCAAGCTTGCGGGCGATACCGATGTCGTGATGCTGGCTCTGCGCCACGTGCAAAATTTCGGACTGCTTGTAGCCGAACGCCGACTGCCTGCCCTTGTTGTAGGCAAAGAACTCCGGATTGGGTTTCGCAACCCCGGTGTCGTCGGCGCAGATGGTGTCGTGGAAGGGATTGTCGAGCGCTTGGGCATAGCATGACAGCGCGACGCGATCTGCATTGGTCATGGCGACCAGCCGGAACCTGGTGCGCAAGCGCTTCAGCGCCTCGACCGAATCCGAAAACGGCTGCCAACGCAGCACGGCGAGCTGGAAGGCGTCGCAGACGGCATCGTCGGCCGGCAGTCCGAGCTCCTTGGCGAGGTAGCGATAGACATGGAACATCACCTCGCTCGACCGCTCCGGATGCGCGTCGCGGCCGCGCTTGTAGGACGCGAAGATCTGATCGTCGCTGAGCTCGGCCGCCTTTCGGCCGGAAATCTTGCGCACGGCATCGAGCACGCCGGTTTCGAAATCGATCAAGGTACCGACGACGTCGAAGGTGAGAACCTTGAAGCTATCATAGGACATTTTCATCTCTTGTTCTGGTTGGTCTGGTGTTGCACTCGGGTTTGATGATCGGCGCTCATTCCCGCGCCTTCTCGTGCGCCATTTCCCGCGCTTTGGGCACGACGATGGTGTCTTCGGGATGGAGCGTGACGGTGAGCTCGCCGCCAACAGGAGGTAACAGGCGCGAGGCCTGGTAATGGCTGGGCTGACGCAGGCTCAGGCAAGTGCCGTCGGCCAGTTGCAGGAACACGCGAAGGCTTTCGCCCTGATAGACGATGTCGGTGACCTTGCCGGTCAAGCGGTTGAGCGCGGCATCCGCGACGCCGTCCGCAATCAGGAGCTTCTCGCTGTGCACCGCGAGCATCAGCGCCTGGCCGTCCGGAATCGCGCGCGCGCTTTTCAGGACAGCCGAGCCGAGCGCGACGCTGGAGGCGTCGATGCGCCGCACCGGCAACAGGCTCGCCTCGCCGATGAAACTCGCCACGAAGGAGTCGGCGGGATGATCGTGCAGGCGCTCGGGGCGATCGATCTGGACCAGCCGCCCGTCCTTGAGGATCGCCACGCGGTCGCTCATCGTCAGCGCCTCGCGCTGGTCGTGGGTGACGTAGATGATGGTGGCGCCGATCCGCTTGTGCAGCTCGCGCAGTTCGATCTGCATCGCTTCCCGCAACTGCTTGTCGAGCGCCGACAGCGGCTCGTCCATCAGAATCAGGCGCGGTTCGAAGATCATGGCGCGTGCCAGCGCCACGCGCTGGCGCTGGCCGCCGGAGAGCTGGGCGATGCCGCGCGCCTCGTAGCCCGACAGCCCGACCATCGCGAGTGCGGCGCGCACTCTCGCAGCCCAGTCCGCCTTTGGAATCCGTCGCGCACGCAGCGGAAAGGCAACGTTCTCGCCGACGCTCATGTGCGGAAACAGCGCGTAGTTCTGGAACACCACGCCGATATCTCGCTTGTGCGGCGGCAGGAAGGTCACGTCACGGTCGCCGAAATGGATCGAGCCCGACGAGGGTTGAATGAAGCCGCCGAGGATACCGAGCAGCGTGGTCTTGCCGGATCCGGACGGCCCCAGCAGGGAAACGAACTCGCGCGGTGCGACGTTCAGGGTGACATTGTCCAGCGCCCGGACGGCGTCATAGTTTTTGCTCGCGGCCCTGATGTCGACGCTCTCTCCGCCCTGGTCCAATGATCGACCTCGTTGCGTTACCGAGGGCGTGCACCGATGCGCGCCATCGACGTCACCCGCGATATCGCAAGCGACGGTTGAAACCGGCATGATCTCGTCTTATAGACCGGGCACTTCGAGGCGGCTCCCAAGGCCGTCCCTGCCCGCCCGTTTTTCAATCTTGCCCGTACTGGCAGGCTATCGCGCAAGCCAACCAGAGTTGGCCGGCAGGGGCAATTGCCAAATTCTCACCGTCGGCATAACATCAGGTTATGCCCGACTTCCGGCGGAAGCTGCCCTCGAGCCACGCGCTGTTCGTCTTTGACGCGGCGGCGCGCAATGGCAGCTTCACGGCGGCGGCGGCCGAACTGAACGTCACCCAGCCCGCGGTAAGCCGGATGCTCGGACAGTTCGAGGACTATCTCGGCGTTCGCCTGTTCGACCGCACCAATGGCCGCGCGGCCCTGACGGAAGACGGCGAGATTCTCTATCGCCACGTATCGGATGGATTCCGCAGCATCGAAAGCGGCCTGATCGAGATCGACCGCCGCCGCAAGGGCACCGAGACGGTCACGCTCTCGGTCTCCTCGGCGTTCACCACCCATTGGCTGATGCCCCGCATCGACAAGCTGCAGCGCCAGTTTCCGACCGTCGATCTCCGCTTCCAGCTTATCTCCGGTCCGCTGCGCGGGCCGGTCGACAATGTCGATCTCGGCATGCGGTTTCGCGATCGATACGATCCCGCGCGGAACGGCGCGCTGGTCATGAAGGAAGTCATGCTGCCGATCTGCAGCCCGGCCTATCGCGACGCAGACAGCGCGGATGGATCGATCGAGGCCAATACCATCATCCGCCTCGCCGATACCCCCGGCGATTGGGCTGCGGAATATCCGGCCTTTCTCACCAGACGATCGGGGCCCGCCAAGTCGTTGAGTTTTTCCGACTATGCGGTGGTGGTTCAGGCGGCGTTGCTCGGCCAGGGCATTGCGCTCGGCTGGCTTACGGTCGCATCGCATTGGCTGCTGACCGGCGCTTTGGTCCCTGCCTCGGAAACGCTCACCACGACACGGCGGCTTTGCGAACTGGTGCACCCGCATGACCGATCGATCCGGCCGGTCGTCAGCGAGATTCGCGACTGGATCATCGAGCAGATGTGCAGCGACATGGCCGCCATCGACCGGCTCTACCCGCGTTTACGGCTGATGGCTTCGAGCTATTAGGCGGTAGCCGCATTCCGCAGGGGTGAAGCCATGGCCTATGGTCGATCGGCGATGCATATCATCGTCGGAGGACGCGCGGCTTTGCCGCGCTCCTCACCAATAAGCGTCTAAGAAATCATCCTGAGAGTCTGTGCTCGGGTAGCCGCCCCAGCGCGTCATCAGCATTCTTCACCTTACGCTGAACAGGAACCCCCTCTTGCCCACCGGCGACGAAGGCAGGTCCGTTCGCCATGCCGATCCTAGATGCGCGGTGGCAATCATAGCGAGGCTTGCCACCGCTTCCCCGTGACCGCATAGGGCAACAGAACTTCAGGGCCTGGATGGCTTTCAGGGCGAAGGCTTTGGCGCAACTCAAAAGGCTCGAATCTGCACTGGCGTGCCGGACTAGCGTGGGGAAGTGATTTGTGTGCCCATCGGTTCTCCGTTGTCGGAAACCGCTCGATTCTGGGAAGTGTGGCCAATTCCGGCGCGGCACGGCCGCGCTCTTTCCAATAATGCAGCGACATCCGTATGGCATATTCGGACGCTTCCGAACCGCTGTTCACAAAGAACGCCCGGTCAAGGTCGCCCGGCGCCAGTTCGCAGAGTTTGCGGGCCAACTTTTCCGCAGCAACATTGCTGAACTGGTTTTCTGAACGTGAAGGCAACTGTGGCCGCCTGGTCAGCCATCTTGTCGGCGATCTCTCGCAAGCCGTGACCGAGGTTCGCAGTCATCGCGCCGCTCAACCCGTCGAAATAGCGGCGGCCGTCGGTATCGAACAGATAAGGCCCCTCGCCGCGATCAACTATTTGGATAATTGGTCGACAGATTCGGCTTGAGCAAATAACTGCTCTCGGTTCGTGAACTCGTGCCGCAGACCGCAGCAGTGATTTGATCGTCAGTGCGCCGGGACGGTGGCGGCGCAATCATCACGCCGGCAGCGCCACGTTCCATCACCGGTCCAGCTGACCGTCGTGGCATGCACCTTGACCAGGATCTCGCCGGCCTTCGGGCTTCGAGAGTCGCGGATCTCGAGAGCGTCCGGCGATCCGTTGCGTGTATTGACCGCCGCTTCATGGACGCACCAACGATTGCTGCAGGACGTCGCAGTCATCTCGGAAGCGCCGACGCGGCGTCCGGATTGCTGAGAAAATGGTTCGCCCGAGAGATTCTGCGAAGCTGACGTTTCGGGCTTTTGTCAGCGGTCACAGGTGCCGACGAGGTAGACCTTGACATTCAGGACCCGGCCTCGGCCCAGCCTTGCCGCATGCCCTTGAGCCCGAGCTCATAAACCTCCTCCTCGTTGGGGAAGAAGTCGCGCCACACGCGGGTGGCGGCGGCGAGCGCCGGAACGGCGCGGCCGAAGGCTTCGATCGTCAACCTACCATCATATTTTGCGGCCCTGAGCGCCTTATAGGTGGGACCCCACGGCACATGGCCCTTCCCCGGGGTGCCGCGGTCATTCTCCGAGATATGGACATGGATCATGTGCCGCTTGATTGTATTTATGGCGGCGACCGGGTCCTTCTCCTCGATATTGGCATGGAATGTATCGTACATCCCTTTGATTGCGGGATGATCGACTTCGTCCAGATAGCTGGCCAACTGATCCATCGTGTTGAGGAAGTAGCATTCGAATCGGTTCACCGCCTCAAGGGCAAAGCTCATGCCGTGCGTTCCGGCATGATCGCCAGCGCGGCGATGAAATTCGATCCCGCGCTTGCGCTCATCCGCCGTGGGCCCCTTCCCGGTGAAGCGACCGAGTTCGGAGTGCATCGGGCCGGCGATGATCGATCCTCCAAGCGCCTTGGTGCAGTCGATGACCCATTTGGCCCGCTCGACCGCAGCCTGCCGCTCCATCTTGTCGTCCGAGAGTGGATCGCACCCCGCGCCCAACACGCTCGCGGTCGTGACGTCGAGATCCATCTTAGCAAGTTGCTCTCCGAGCCTTGCGTAGGAATCGATCGTGCCTTCGAAGATCGGAACCTCCACGCTATCATAACCCGTCCTCTTGAGCGCCTTCAGCACAGGCGCATGTTCGTCGGTGACATGCCCTGTCCAGAGCAGCAGATTGAATCCGTACTTCATTCGTGCCTCCCCATTGAGCTTTCCCACGGCAGGCGATCCGGGGCCAGTTCCGCGGCTTAGCCCTTTGCAGACACCAGCTGCTTCACCATCGCGTCAATCAGGCGCGGCAGGTCATAAGGGAAACGGGCCGTAATCAGGTTGCCGTCGACCACGCAGGGTTCGTCCAGGACCGTAGCGCCAGCGTTTTCGAGGTCGATCTGTATGTTCCACACAGCCGTGGCGCGCTTGCCTTTGAGGATCTTGGCGCTCACCATAACCCACTGGCCATGACAGATGGCGCATGTGGGCTTGCCCGCTTCATACATGGCGCTCACAAACGCGCGCGCATGCTGGTCCATGCGCAGCGCATCAGGGTTCCAGCATCCGCCCGGCAGAAGCATGGCGTCGTAATCCTCCGCCCTGGCTTCGTCCGTGTAGCGGTCGATCTTCAGCCAGCCTGCATTTTCCATGAGGCGGATGGCAAGGACATGGGTGGCGCATTGCGGCGGGAAGCGGAGGCCGAGCGTGGGATGAAACTCACCGATGCGGGGCGAGACAACATGAACAGTGGCGCCGTGCTCGGTGAGCCAGCGATGAGCACCCAGAATCTCCACTTCCTCCACGCCATTGGTGCAGCAGATGGCGATGCGCTTGCCCTTGAGTAGACTTGGATTTGTAGGCGGATCAAGCAGGAAGCTCTTGAGCTCTCGGTTCAACTCGCCGTCAGCCGTCACCAACAATTCAGTCGAAATAGATGGGACCGGCGAAGAGGACATTAGTTGCTGCATGCGGTTGAAGGCCGTGGCTTGCGGAGACGCGCTCATCTTTCATGCTCCTGAACGAGGTTGAGTGGCACATTCGTGACTAAAGGTATCAGAAAACGATTCGCCCTAAATGCACGAGTCTGTTGGTTGGGGGCGGTTTATCGGCAGCATAGAATCCGTGGATGTCTTGAAGGTGCAGGCTCACTCCCTGCGGCGACTCTGCAGCGTGATGAGGCCAGCCAAAGCAGCAGCGATAATCGCAATAGTCCATGTGAAGCCATGCATGTACCAAGGCATTGCGTTGAGCTGGACTTTGCCTAGCACGGTGTTGGGATCCGGCGGCTTGAGGAAGAATGCGCCGTAGAGATGTGCGACAACGATGGAAGCGAGCAGCACAATGCAGAAGATCATGGCGACGACCATGGCCACCGTTACCAGCGAGCGCTTGGGTACACCAGGTTGCGCCAGAGGCAGGACGTTGTTGACAAGCCCAGCCAGAACGATCAGCGCGCAGCCAACCGTGAAAAGTGCGATGTTGAACGGCTGAAAAATCATCAGCAGCGCGAATACGCCGAGCCCGATGATGCTGTATTCCAACGTCCGCGCCGCCGGCGGCGTCAGTCCGCCATTGCCTTGCTCGCCATTTCTCATGCGCGCACCGCCTTTCCGTCGTCTGCGAACACGTGGGTTTGCACGGGATCTGGAACGAGGTGGAGCGCCTCGCCGATCTTCACCCTTTTGTCACGCGGCACGACGACCCGGATGTCGCTGCCCGTCTTGGTGCGCGCGTGAATAAGCGTCTCGGCACCCATTGGCTCAATGAGCTCGGCCATGGCGTCGATCGTGTCCCGGGTGTCCTCGGAAACAACGCTGAAAGCTCGCGGGCGAATTCCCACGGTGACCTTTCCAGCCTTCAGGTTTGCGACCGCGGGATGGACGCTCAGATCGACATCCTGCTCGTCGAAGACCACTTTCGCCTTGCCGTTGCCGTAGCTCTTGAATTGTGCGTCGATCAGGTTCATCTGCGGCGTGCCGATGAAGCTCGCAACAAAGACGTTGGCGGGTTTTGCGAAGACCTCATGCGGGCTCCCCACCTGC
Organism: Bradyrhizobium sp. AZCC 1610; assembly: GCF_036924515.1. NCBI lineage: Bacteria > Pseudomonadati > Pseudomonadota > Alphaproteobacteria > Hyphomicrobiales > Nitrobacteraceae > Bradyrhizobium > Bradyrhizobium sp. AZCC 1610. The sequence goes on from NZ_JAZHRR010000001.1 coordinate 4,942,896, forward strand.
TCGATGAGCCCGTCGCGCATGATGGCAATACGGTCTGCCATGGTCAGGGCTTCAAGCTGGTCGTGGGTGACTATGACGGTGGCTTTCGTGAGATTTGACAGCACGGCCTTGATCTGGCCCCGCATGGAGTGACGGAGCTCCACATCGAGCCGCGAGAGGGGTTCGTCGAACAGAAAGCATTTGGGATCCCGAACAATGGCGCGGGCAACAGCAACACGTTGCTTCTCGCCCTCCGAAATCTGTCCTGGCAATCGGTCCAGGATATCGCGAAGGTGCAAGATATCAGCCACCTTCCTGACGCGAGCTGCCACTTCCGCGCTCCCAATTGCTTCGCGGTGAAGAGGCATTGCAATGTTCCGCCCAACACTCAGCGCCGGATAGAGCGCATAGAACTGGAAGACCATTGCGATGTCGCGCTTCTCCGGCGGCAGGTGATTCACGCGCTGCCCTGCAATGACGACATCCCCTGCGGTGGCGCGTTCGAGGCCGGCAATCGTGCGCAGCGTAGTCGTCTTGCCGCAGCCCGAAGGACCGAGCAGACAAACAATTTCACCCGCAGCCACGGACAGGTTGGCATCTTTGACGGCAACAAATGTGCCGAACTTCTTGGTGAGGTCGCGTATTTCGATGGTCGACATGATCACTTCCTGACCGTGCCAAACGTGACGCCACGCAGCAGGTGATCCTGCAAAAAGAAGGTGGCCAGGAAAACGGGAACAAGAAACAGGGTTTCAATGGCAGCCAGCAGCGTCCAGTCCGTTCCGCGCCCGCCGGAAGACACGGCCTGGTTCATGGCTACAGGCACGGTGCGTGTATCAGGACCCGTCAGCAGCAGCGCGAACAGGAATTCGTTCCAGGTGAGGATGAGACCGAAAACGAATGTTGCGGCAAGCCCCGCAACAACCTGCGGCAGGCAGATCTTGAAAAACACTTTGATTTCTGACGACCCATCGATACGGGCTGCATCCTCGACGTCTGTCGACAACTCATCGAAGAAGCTCTTCATCATCCACACGGTAAATGCGAGATTGAAAGCCGTATAGAGCATGATGATGCCGAGATAGGATCCGGAAAGGCCCACGGCGCGGAACATCAAGATCACCGGAATGATGACGACGATCGCAGGCAGCATACGAGTCGTCAAAATGACGAAGAGATAGGTATCGTTGCCCTTGAGCGGATAGCGCGAGAAGCCATAGGCGGCTAACGTGCCGATAACGAGGGCAAGCAGGACGGACGCCGACGCGATCACGATGGAGTTGAAGAAGAACCGGTCAAACCCGGTGGATTCCGGCTGACCACCCGCCGTCATGACGCGGGAAAAGACCGAGGCAAAGTTGTCCAAGGTCGGCGTGAAGACAAACTGATCGGGGATGAGACCAAAGAATGAGGTAGGCGAAAGCGTTGGCGGCACTGAAAGCGCCAGCCCCTGCGGCTTTATAGCCGTGAAGATAATGAAGAGAACCGGCAGGAAGTAGATGAAGCTAACAACCGCCACGACGAGCGTGCGGCCCCAACCCGCCTCCGCGATGCCGCCGACGCTACGAAAGCCAATCCGCTCCCAGAAAGAAACTCTGTCTGTCATGGCTCAGGCCTCCCGGTTCTTGGGATTGGCAACGTAGAGATAAAGGTTCGTGAGCACGATCACTATGAAGAGGATGATGTAGGAGATGGCGGCTCCCTCGCTTGTCTTGTTCTGTTCGTTGGCAATGCGGATCAAGTGGTAGGAGATCGTCATTGTGTCGTTTCCGCCCTTGGTCAGCACGATCACAAGGTCTGCCAGCTTGAAAGCTTCGATGGTGCGGAACAACAGCGCCAACATCAGGAGCCCGCGGATATAGGGGAAGGTGATGCTCCAGAAGCGTCGCCAGGCGGAGACCCTGTCGATTGCGGCTGCCTCGTAGAGATATTTCGGCACGGACACGAGGCCCGCCAGCACGAGCAGCATGACGAAGGGCGACCACATCCAGGCGTCGGCAAAAACGATACCGGCTACCGCGCCCGCCTTGCTGTCCATGACGATGAACTGGCCGCCGGCGACGCTATTGATCACATAGCTCAGGATGCCGAAGGTGGGGTCATAATAGTAGGTGAAGAAGACACCTGAGGCCACGACCGACAGCATCATCGGTGTGAGAACCAGAATCAGCAGATATTTCCGCAGCGGGAACTGCTTGGCAAAAAGCATCGCCAGGAGAAACCCCACGATCATCTGTGCAGAGACTGTGCACACCGCGAACATTGCGGTGTTGATGAGGGCGTTCCAGTTGCCGGGCGCCGCGACCTCGTCGGTCAGAACCTTGATGTAGTTGTTGAGGCCGACGAAACGGATGGACTGCAGGTTCGACTGGTAGGCAAAAAATGAAAGCCCCAGGGACCAAAGCAGCGGGAAGATGTTCATCACGAATAGAACGGCGATGGCGGGCGCGACCAGGAGCCCGCCATAATAGCGACGGCGGTAGGCATTCACCGCGAATGCCGCGGCGACCAAAGCCGACATAGCGCCAACGACCCAGAAGGAACCGGACGCCGGCAGCGTCACCACCGCAAGCGCGGAGACAACAAGCCCCACGAGAATTGCAAGCCGCCAATTGTCGGCCGAAAGTTCAAGAAGAGCCGGTGCAGTCTTCGCAGGTTGTATGGTTGACATCAGTTGCATGAAGCTTCCGTGGAAAAGCAATTCCTGTGCGTTGCTGAGCGGGCTCGTGCGACCGCGGTCGGCGTCTGGCCATGTCTTTCAATTGGCCGGGGAAGGAGGACGAAGTCTCTTCCCCGGCCAAGCTCGCAATTGCCGCCGCTCGCAGAGCTCACGCGTCATGTTACTTAGTCAGCCCCACCTCCTTGAGCAGGCGTTGCTGGAACTTGGCGATATTGTCCTGAGTCGTCTTGGCATCCTGCCTGCCAGTAATGGCGAGATCGTACTGGTCTTGCTGCTGGGTCAGCAACTCGAAGAACTGCGGCACGTGCCACACGTCCTTCTGCCAATCCAGCGAAGGAGCCCAAGCCCTGTTCCAGGGGCGGTAAGTTACGTACTTCGGATCCGAGTACACGGACTTGATGGCAGACTGACCGCCGGCCGCCGCAAACTGGTGCTGGATGTTCGACGACAGCCACCACTTCACGAATTCCACGGCCTCTTTGATCTGTGCGTCGGTCGTCCAGGTGGTCAGCACGAAGGGCTGGCCGCCAATATTGGACCAGCGGACCAGCTTGCCGTCAGCACCTTTGGTTCCCGGCATCATGCCGAACACCAGGTTGTCTGAGACCTTCGAAGTTTTCGGATCAAGCGAGGCTTCGGCAAGGCCGATCCAGTTGATGCTCATGGCCACCTTACCCTGGCGGAACAGCTCATCCGACTTGAAGATGTCCATCGTGCCCGTCTTGGCGAGAGGCGGCATGTATGCGATCAGGCTCAGATACTTCTCCAGCGCCTTCACGGCCGCCGGCGAGTTCACAATACCTTCCGCTTTGCTGTTGGGTGCCTGGGTCTCATCCCAGATGTCACCACCCATTTGCCAAATAAAGCCGTTGATCTGCATCGACGAGAAGTCGTAGCTCTTGCCCGCCTGAAACGCGATGCCGTAAAAATCGTCTTCGGCGGGCTTGCCGGCCAGCATCTCGCCCTTCTTGCGGCGAAAGAATTCGCCGACGTTCTTGAAGTCGTCCCAGGTCATGGCGTCGAGCTCTTCGCTCGTGCAGGGAAGTTTCTGGTTGAATTTCGCCGTGAAGTTCTTCTGTTCTGCTTCGTGGCAGATAATGTCCTTTCGCGCGAAGTTCACCAGCACATCGGGAAACTGCGGAAAGCCGTAGTAATTTTCCGACTTGTGCGGATAAGTTGAGTAGGAGTTCAGCGCGTTCGGATGGATGTCCTTGAACGTCTTCATGAACTCGGGATCTGCGTTGAGCAGATCGTTGATCTTCCGGAAATAGCCGCCTTCGACGAACGCGCCCAGCCACTGCGAGTCCGACACGATGAAGTTATATTTCCGCTCGCCTGATGTGAGCGACGCATTCACGCGGGTATAGAAGTCTGGCCACGGAATGAAATCCACCTGGAGCTTCACCGTGTTGCCGGACTTTGGCTTGTACTGCTCGTCGAAAAACTTCTTCATGATGCGCGTTGGTGGCCAATCCGGCACAGCCATCGTCAGCGTCACATCACCGGCGAAAGCAAATGTCGTTCCCAGCACCAGCGAAGCGGCAAGCCCGGCCGCCATCACCATCCTGTTGATCTCCCTCGTCGCGGTCATCCTGGTTTCCTCCGTTTGGGTTTTTTCTTTAAATCGCTCGCCTCAGGCCATCGTCCGCCCACTCGAAGCGCGGAAGATGTAGAATTTGCTTGGATCGAGAATAACTGCCGCCTGTTGGCCGGGCTGCAAACCCGAGGCGGCAGATTCCGGCAACACCATGCGCAGCGTTTCGCCGCCGGTTTCCACTGATACGATCGTGACGTCCCCCAGCGGCTCAAGCATGGAAATATTGGTCTTGAGGCCTTGCTCGCCCTTCCCGGCAAAGCGCACGTCGCTCGGGCGGATGCCGACCACGGCCGCTTCACCGGCTTCTGCGGCTTGCAACTTTTTCACGAAAGGTAGTGGCCCAATTGCGGATTCGAGGGCGGCGCTGTCTGTGGCCAGCCTGCCTTTGATCATGTTCATGTGGGGCGAGCCGATCTTGCTTGCCACGTACAGATCACACGGCGCTTCGAAGAGTTCGTCCGGCGTTCCGATCTGCACCACGCCGCCGTCGCGCATCACTGCGATTTCCTCACCCATCGAGAGGGCTTCGAGCTCGTCGGGTGTGGCGTAGACGATGGTGAGACCAAACTGGCGGTGAAGGCGCTTCAGTTCCGCCCGCATCTCATGGCGTAGCTTCGCGTCGAGATTGGTCAAAGGCTCGTCCAGCAACAGGATCCTGGGGCGGCGTATCAAGGAGCGACCCAAGGCCACGCGCTGCTGTTCGCCACCCGAAAGCGTATTGGGCTTTCGATTGATCTTCGTGTCGAGCCGGAGCATCGCCGCTGTCTCCTTCACGCGGCGATCGATCTCCTCACGCGGGCGCTTTTCTTCGATCAGCGGATAGGCGAGGTTGTCGTAAACGGTCAGGTGCGGATAGAGCGCGAAGGACTGGAACACCATTGACACGCCCCGACCCGCAATCGGCTCATGGGTCCAATCCTTGCCAAAAATCTCGACGTGCCCGCGCTCGGGAACGATGAGACCAGCGATTGTGCGGAGCGTCGTCGTCTTGCCAACTGAGCTCGGCCCAAACAATACGAAGAAACGACCTTCCGCCACCCTGAAGGACAGGTTTTCAAGGGCCCGCACGCGGCCGTATGACTTGCTTACATTTGTCAAACGCAGTGCAGATTTCTCAGACTGCCCCATTGCCATCTCCCAGACCACCGCCGAGCGTGACCTCCGCAAGCACGGTCACTGAGCCGTATTGCTTCGAGAGCTTCGTCGCCCGCAGGGCGGGCTTGACTACCTTCGCTTCGGCACTTCCGAGCCGCACGACCTCTTTTTCCCTGTCCATCGCGACATTCATCGACATCGGGGACTCAATCGAACGCTAGCAGCAGGCGATCGCGAGAGCGTTCAATATGAACGCGCATCGCTTCTTCGGCGGCCACGGGATCCGCAGCCGCGAAGGCCGCCAATATGGCTTCGTGCTCGTCGAGAGCCTCTTCGGTGACGCGCGAATGGAACATGAGACGAAAAATGTGAAAGTGAGTGTGCTGGAAAGCGATGGCTTGACGAATGAGTTCGTTCTCAGCGCAGGCCAATATCTTGTCGTGAAAGTCGGCGTCCTGCCGCGCGAAGTTCGAGTACCGCAGGCGCTCGTCCTTGCCTTCCGTGCGGGCCATCAGGCCGGCCGCTTCGCGAAGCATCGCCAGCTTCGTGTCGTCCAAGCGCACCGCCGCCTTTGCGGCGCTGTAGGGCTCGAGACGCAATCGAAGCTCATAGATTTCGTCAAGCTGGCGCTTGGTGATCTGCGGTGCCGCGCGATAGCCGATCAAGTGCGTCTTCAGCACCAAACCTTCACCCTCGAGCCGACCTAGCGCCTCACGGATAGGCGTTTGCGACACGTTGAATTCGCGGACCAGGCTATCGACCGTGATGCGCGCGCCGGGCGCGATCTTGAGCGACATGAGCTGCGCGAAAATCGCCTCATACACGTCGCCCGCCAGACTGGTGGGGCGATCGATCTGCCCGCTGGCGGCCCTGGTTTGGGAAGGATTGGTGACGTTCATCGATTTCGGTCTGCCTCTTGACACAAGTCGCTTCTAGCACGATCTTGCGCGATATTCAATCCTATATCATATAGGATTTAATCGACGAAGATTGAACGGTGCCGAACTCGGGCGCGGGCGTGGGCATGCTCATGGAACGTGATGCTTTGGAAGAAAATGAACTTCGCCAAGCCGACGTGCTCTTTGAAGCCGAACTGACCGGGCACCCGCCGCATGGCCTGCAACGATTACATCGTATTCAACGCGGCTTAATGGTCGCGGGGCTCGCAGGTTCAGCGCTCGCGCCCGACATTCGCGCCATGCTCGACGCGGAATTCGTCTGCAAGGGCGGTGTCATCCTTGCGATAGATCTGGGCTCCGCTCCGGAATCAGTACCGAGACTCTCCGGCTATCTGGATCTGGTTCGCGCTGCGCCGCCCTTGAAGGCCGGCGCGCCTGTCAGCAGCCCCGGCGATAGCGCGGCCCACCGTCGTGCCGAGGCGTTCGAGAACAACTTTGAGATTGAGCCTCACCTCTGGAGCGAACTCGGTCGCGCACAATCCAATTCGTCCGTCGCCAGAGGATATGCATTATGACCCTGTTCGCCGCCCTGAGGCTGCCCCGCGAGATTTTATTTGGCAAGGGTCAGCGCCATGCGCTTTCCACCGTCGCCGCCAAACATGGGCGTCGAGCGCTCCTATGCACCGACGAGCGGTTCGCCGGCACCGCCGTTTTTTCCGAAATCGTCGCGAGCCTAAAGGCGTCGTCGGTTGAGATCTTCGTTCATGATCGCGTGCAGCCGGACGTGCCGGTCGACACGGTCGGCGTCTGCGTCGAGGAGGCGCGGAGCTTCATGCCCGATATGGTGATCGGCATCGGCGGCGGCAGCTGTCTCGATCTTGCGAAATGCGCGGCCTTGCTGATCAGCCACGGCGGCAAGCTTCAGGACTATTACGGTGAGTTCAAGGTGCCGGGTCCGATCCTGCCAGTGATCGCCGCGCCGACCACAGCGGGCACCGGTTCGGAAGTGACGCCGGTTGCGGTGATCTCCGATTCTGATCGAATTTTGAAGGTCGGCATTTCGAGCCCGCACCTGATTGCCACCGCTGCGATCTGCGACCCGGAACTGACGATGACGTGTCCGCCGTCCCTGACGGCAATCGCAGGGGCCGACGCCTTGACCCACGCGATCGAGGCCTTCACTGCGGTTAGACGCGATGTCACTTCCGACCTGCCGCAGAAACATGTTTTCATCGGCAAGACGGCGCTTACCGATCACTTCGCTCTGCTCGCCATCAAGCTACTGGGACGCAGTCTCGAGAAGGCCTGCCGCGATGGCGCCGACGAGGACGCGCGGGCGGATGTGATGATGGGCGCTCTGGCGGCCGGCTGTGCGTTCGGAACCGCGGGAACAGCGGCCGCGCACGCGGTGCAATATCCGATCGGCGCCTTAACCCACACGCCGCACGGGCTCGGCGTCGCGACCATGCTGCCTTATGTGATGAATTATAATTGCTCCGCGGCGACAACCGAAATCGCCAAAGTCGGCGTCGCTCTCGGCCTCGAGCGCTCGAGCCGGAGCGACGGCGAGATGGCCCGCGCAACGATTGAAGAAATCAGCCGCATGTTCGCGGCGATTGGCATCACTCCTACATTGGCTGGTCTTGGACTTCCCGCCGACAAGATTGATTGGACCGCCGAACTCGCCCTCGGCATCGATCGGCTGATCAAGAACAATCCCCGACCGTTCGACCTTCCCGCAATGAAACGCCTGGTGAAAGCCGCCTACGACGGCGATCTCGCCGGCAGCGCCATCTGAGTTCACAGGACCGCATCATGGACATGCCCCAGCACACGTTCAAGACCGACCACGAAACCCTCGACCTCCGCGCTTATACGCGCGGCCTCTATATCGACGGCCAATGGCGGCAGGCCGCTGACGGCCGGCTTATCGAGGTGGTCGATCCGTCCACCGAGCGCGTGATTGCTGAGGTTCCCGATGCGGCCATGGTCGACGTCGAGACAGCGGTGGAGGCCGCCGCCCGGGCGGCGGCCGGCTGGAGCGAGACGCCGCCGCGCAAGCGATCCGAAATTCTGAGGCGCTGCTTCGAATTGATGACCCAGCGTTCGGAAACGCTCGCCGAGCTGATATCGATCGAGAACGGCAAGGCTTTGCGCGATGCGCGCGGCGAGGTCGCCTATGCCGCCGAGTTCTTCCGCTGGAACGCCGAGGAAGCCGTGCGAATCATCGGCGAGTTCAGCCTCGCTCCTTCAGGCGCGAACCGAATCATAGTCGACTATCAGCCGATCGGCGTCTGCGTTTTGATCACGCCCTGGAACTTCCCGGCGGCCATGGCGACGCGCAAGATCGCTCCCGCCCTGGCAGCGGGCTGCACGGTTGTTCTCAAGCCCGCGAGCGAGACGCCTCTCACGGCCTACGCGCTCGTTGCGCTGTGTGAAGAAGCCGGCGTTCCCCCGGGCGTCGTCAATGTCCTTACGGTTTCCAATCCTGCTCCGGCCACCGCCGCCATGCTGGCGGATCCACGGGTGCGGAAACTGTCGTTCACCGGCTCGACCGGAGTTGGCCGCCTCCTCCTCGCCGAAGCGGCCAAGCACGTCATCTCGTGCTCGATGGAACTCGGCGGCAACGCGCCGTTCATCGTCTTCGACGACGCCGATCTCGAGGCTGCGCTCGACGGCGCGATGGTAGCGAAAATGCGCAACGCCGGCGAAGCCTGTACCGCCGCAAATCGCATCTATGTGCAATCCGGCATCCACGACGCCTTCGCCGAAGGGCTTCGAAAGCGCATGACGGCGCTCAACGTGGGCGCGGGCGTCGAAGCCGCCACCGAATGCGGTCCGATGATCACGAAAAAGGCCGTCGATAAGATCGATCGGCTGGTTCAGAACGCCGTCGCGCGTGGCGCGCGCGTTTTGTGCGGGGGCTCGGTCGGGAGCGGGACGGGATTTTACTATCCTCCGACAGTCCTCTGCGACGTGCCGACCGACGCCGCGATGGCGCGAGAGGAAATCTTCGGCCCTGTGGCGCCGATCTCGCGCTTCGAACGGGAGAGCGAGGCGATCGAGCGGGCGAACGACACGGAATACGGGCTCGCCGCCTACATCTACACTCGTGATCTCGCCCGCGGCATGCGTGTAGCCGCGAAGATTGAAACGGGTATGATCGCGCTCAATCGCGGCCTCATGTCGGATCCGGCCGCCCCGTTCGGCGGCGTCAAGCAGAGCGGCATTGGACGCGAAGGCGGACGGGGGCATGGCATCGCCGAGTTCATGGAGGCGAAATATCTCGCCGTCACGATGTAGACGAAGGACAGGTGCAGCGCGATCCCTTCAACCGGGACCATGTCGCGCCGTGGCGTAAGAAGCAGAACTGCGATGGGGTCCAGAGCCGTCAGGCTACGGCCCTTCGAAGACAAGAGAGAGGAGATTAATTGTGCGCACCATCAAGGGACCGGCAATATTCCTGGCTCAGTTCGCCGCCGAAGCTGCTCCGTTTGATACCTTGGATAACATATGCGCCTGGGCAGCGGATCTTGGATACAAGGGCGTGCAGATACCTAGCTGGGTTTCCAGCTTTATTGACCTGGAAAAGGCTGCGACGTCGAAAACATATGCGGATGAACTGCGTGGCACAGTCAATCGTCATGGACTCGAGATTTCTGAATTGTCGACGCACCTTCAGGGGCAACTGGTGGCAGTGCATCCGGCCTACTCCAGTGCTTTTGATGGTTTCGCGCCTGTTGCAGTCCATGACAATTCCTCCGCTCGGACGGCGTGGGCAATTCAACAATTGAAATGGGCCGCAAGGGCTTCGAGCAACCTTGGTCTGAATGCTCACGCAACTTTTTCGGGCGCGTTCGCGTGGCCTTTTATCTATCCCTGGCCACAACGCCCCGAGGGCCTGATCGACGATGCCTTTAGTGAACTTGGCCGCCGATGGTTACCAATTCTCGATGAGTTCGATCGCAACGGCGTCGATGTTTGCTATGAATTGCATCCGGGCGAGGATCTGCATGACGGTGCGACTTTCGAAATGTTCCTTGATCAAGTGAAGAACCACGTTCGCGCCAATATTCTTTACGACCCAAGTCATTTTGTACTGCAGCAACTCAAGTATCTCGATTTCATCGATATCTATCACCAGCGCATCAAGGCGTTCCACGTCAAGGATGCCGAATTCAATCCAACCGGCAGGCAAGGTGTCTACGGAGGTTTTCAGTCGTGGGTTAACCGCGCCGGACGTTTTAGATCGATTGGAGACGGTCAGGTTGATTTTCGATCGATCTTTTCGAAGCTCACGGCCTACGACTACGCGGGATGGGCCGTGCTGGAGTGGGAATGCGCGCTGAAGCATCCGGAGGATGGCGCTCGGGAAGGAGCCCGGTTGATCTCCGATTACATCATACGGGTAACCGAGCGAGCTTTCGATGACTTTGCAAGCTCCGGCATAAACAGGGAAGCAAATCTGAAAATGCTTGGTCTGGCACCAGGTGAGGGCATGTCATGAGAGACGGCGCGACGTCGCGGATTCGATTGGGAATGGTCGGTGGCGGGATCGGAGCCTTCATCGGCTACGTGCACCGAATTGCATCGCGAATTGACGACGATTATGAACTGGTTGCGGGAGCTCTGTCTTCCGATCCTGACCTAGCTCAAGAATCTGGTAGAAGGATTGGGCTGGCCGAAGACCGAATATATACAAGCTTTGCCGAGATGGCGGCGAAAGAGGCTGCCCGCGAAGACGGCATTCAGGCCGTCTCAATCGTCACGCCAAATCACCTGCATTTTGCGCCGGCCAAGGCATTTCTTGAGGCCGGAATTCATGTGATTTGCGACAAGCCTCTTACGTCAACGCTCGATGAGGCGCGTGCGCTGGCCAAGATCAAACCAAAGAATGGCGCGAAGTTTCTGTTGACGCACAATTACACCGGTTATCCTTTGGTACGACAAGCGCGTGCCATGGTGGCGAGCGGTGACTTGGGTATTATCCGGGTGGTTCAAGTCGAGTATCCGCAAGATTGGCTAACTCGCCCACTTTCAAACAAGCAGGCGGATTGGCGCACGGATCCTGCTCGTTCGGGACCAGGCGGTGCTATCGGCGACATCGGTACGCACGCTTATAATCTTGCACGATTTGTCACGGGGTTGAAAACGGCGGCCGTAAGTGCGGACCTGTCGACTTTCGTGGAGGGCAGACGGCTCGACGATAACGTGCACATACTGCTGCGTTTTGAAGGCAATGCGCGCGGGATGCTGTGGGCCAGCCAAGTTGCCGTAGGCTGCGAAAACGGTCTGCAGCTGCGTGTTTATGGTGACAAGGCCGGGCTTGAGTGGCGCCAGGACAATCCGAACCAGATGTGGTTCACGGAGTTTGGCAGGCCCAAGCAACTTCTGACGCGAGGCGGCGCCATCTCCGGTGACGCTCCTCCGATTCAGGTTCGACTGCCGAGTGGGCACCCCGAAGGTTATTTCGAGGCGTTCGCCACACTTTATAGTCAGTTTGCTCAGCTGATCCGCTCGGGAGACGCTGCCTGTCCCGACCTGCCGTCGCTCGCTGACGGAATTGAAGGAATGGAATTCATTGCTGCCGCCGTCCGGTCAAGTAACAATCAGAGCATGTGGACAAGCCTCAGCGACGTGTAAAGCGCGCGGGTAGATCCAGCGCCAAAAGAACTCACGACGCGCATCCTGGTGGATCGCGGCCTACATGATCGCCGAAATCCCGCTTTCGGCCACACGAGGCACCGAATTGTGCCGACGTGCTCAAGAGCTTGGGTATCGAACATCTGCCCTCCGAAGGTGGAGGTTACCAGTTCGAATCGCGTGGGGTACGCAATCCTACGCTCCTTATTCCTAGGAGAGCCAAGCGCTTTGAGCGACGTGCTTCCTTGCTCAAATCGGTCGGAGCCCCGATGCGAGCGGATCCTTCCGGATCAACAATGCGCCGGCGCGGGAACGTAGGATTGCCCTGCAGCGATTGCCGAGCCTGTGAAATGTCCGTGAAAGCGCGCTTCAGGTACGAAGCCTCAGATCAACGCTGCTTTCAGTTCATCGAGAGTGACGTCGGGAATCGATTTGTGGATTCTTGCAATTATTGGTTTTTCCTCGTCTCTTAAGATCGCGACGACGGTTTCCACATCGGGACATCCTGGCTCTCGACAGGTCAACTCGCTAACCGAGATAGTCACGTCATCCGACAAGCCCAGCAGCTTCTGCGTTTGCAGCTTTAATTCCTGAACTGCCTGAGGATAACCGGTTCTTTGGACCCGCCGCCCCATAGTTAAGGCAATCTTTGGCATGCTTTTGGCGTCCGAATGGATTTGCGAGGGCTGTCAGCCTCAGCATGGCAACGGACAAACTCCGCTGCCATGCTGCAGCTTGGCGCATCACCCCGTGCCTTCAATCAGTGACTTGAGCCCTGACACTGCTCAAAGCCTGCCTTCAAGACGTCCTCCGGCAAGTCGCGCCCGATGAAGACCAAGCGGCTTGTTCTAGGCTCATCGGGTTTCCAGGGGCGTTGATGGTCTCCTTCGAGCAACATGTGCACTCCCTGAATAACAAAGCGATCGGGATCGTCCTGGAATTGGATGATCCCCTTCAGCCGCAGAATATCGGTTCCGAACTGACGAACGGTCTCCTGCATCCAGGGGAAAAATTTCTCAGGAATGAGAGGTGTCTGCGTCGTCAATGACAGGCTCTTTACGTGACTGTCGTGCTCATGGTCGTGAGCTTCACTGAGAAAGCCAGGCTCGAATTCAAGAACCCTGTTGAGATCGAACGCATTCCGATCCAGGACTTTTTCGAGGTCAAGCGCGCAACGTTCGGTGCGATGGATCATCGCATAGGGATTAATTGAACGAATCCTTGCCTCGACGAGCTTAAGGTCCGCCTCCGAGACCAGATCGGTCTTGTTGAGCAAGACAACGTCGGCGAATGCGATCTGCTCTTGCGCTTCGTGCGCCTGGTCGATCTGTCCGAGGAGGTGCTTTGCGTCGATGACCGTGACGATGGCATCAAGTTTCGTGTTACGACGAATGTCGTCATCTACAAGAAACGTTTGCGCCACTGGCGCCGGATCGGCAAGCCCGGTAGTCTCCACGATGATCCCGTCAAACTTGCCACGCCGCTTCATGAGCCCTTCGAGAATCCGGATGAGATCACCTCTCACCGTGCAGCAGATGCACCCGTTGTTCATTTCGAATATTTCTTCGTCCGCATTGACGATCAGATCATTGTCAATTCCGACCTCGCCAAACTCGTTCACAATCACCGCATAACGCTTACCGTGGGTCTCGGTCAGGATACGGTTCAGCAAAGTCGTCTTCCCTGCGCCCAGGTACCCGGTGAGGACGGTGACCGGTGTTTGTGAAATCACGTTGTTCATGCTTGGCCCTTTCAGCGTTGAGGTCTCGTTGCGTTCTGAATCACAAGCGGGGGTTCAAACTGGGCAGTGGCGCGCTCGTGAAGCAACAGCAATAGCCCTGCGACAAGCGCAAAGCCGAGAACGCTCAGACCCGCGACCGTCAGCACCAATTGCGCTTTTGCGCGCGCTGAAATGCCTGTTATCGCCGTGAACAGACTCTTGACGACCGCTTCATCAAGGCCATGAGCGATGACGACCATTCGCGTGCGACGATCGTCCGAGGGCCAGGCCGGAAGCCGGTACTGTTGAATCGCATGCTGAACGCCGTGCACGACAAGAGGCCGCTCCGGATCGTCCTCCAGCCCGACAAGTCCCTTCAGACGGAGCAATTGCGGGCCGCCTACGGCCTTGAGCAGTTCAATGAATGTGGCGAGATTTTGCGGCGATACGGGCCGGCTTTCGAGCAATGCCAGACTCTGGATGCCAGTCGCCGCATGGCGGCTCGCGCCTGTGGCATCGTTGTGAGTTTGCCCTTGCTGGGCCAACGCCACCTCCAAGGCCAACCACCCCTCGACATCGGCCCCCTGTTCGGAGGGAACGTAGCGACGCGGAGCAAAGACCGCAGCGAGATCGAATTCGTTCCCGTGACGGTCCACGATGGCCGCGGCAGCGTTGATCTGCCGGATCTTCGGCAGCAGGCCGGAGAGACCGGGAGCCGCGGCGGCTTCTGCGCCAAGATCCGTCTTGGTCAGCACGACACAATCCGCAAACGCCAACTGCTTCATGCATTCGAAGTGCCGCTCCATCGTCTCTTCGATCATGGTCACGTCGATTGCGCAGACGACGCCGGACAGTCGAAAGCATCTTGCCACGACATGGTCCCGATACCCGACCGCCGGAAGACCGCCCGGTGTGATCTGATTGATGATCGGAGCGGGATCGGCAAGCCCGGTCGTCTCGACGATCACGCGCTTGAACGACGGGACAGCCTTGCTCTCCATAGCGTCGTAAAGTTCGAACAGGGAAGACCTGATGTCGCTGGCAGCTGTGCAGCAGAGGCAGCCTGTCGTTGTCACCATCAGCTCGCGCTTGTTCACGCGAACAAGGTCATGATCGATGGATATATCGCCAAACTCGTTGATGATGACGGCGGTGTCCGCAAAGGCCTCGCTAGCCAAGAGCTCATTGAGCAGCGTGGATTTCCCCGAGCCCAGGAAGCCCGTGAGGATCGTCACCGGAATCGGTTGGTCTATCTTCATTGCCACGCAATCACATCGCCCCAATAAGTAATGTTATAACGTTACATATGATCGCGCAACAGCCTCTAGGGACCCATCACGATTGATTGTGGTCGCTGCCTCGGCAGCGCATGGGCAGGAGCGCCAATTCGACTGCGGTCAGCGAAATTCAAGTCTCAGTCGCCGCCAGGCGACCACGAGTCCGGTGATGCTGAACGCTGCTCCAAACGCGCATAGAACAACAATAATCGCGCTCCGCAGGCTGGGGCGCGCCATCAAGGCAGGAAAATCGAAAGTATGCAGCGCGCGGTACACCCAGCGATAGGTTCGACGCTGCGCATCAAGCTTTTCCAGGTTGGCGCCGCTAGCACCATCGATTTGGTACCAAACGTCCCCGCATATGGACCGATATACGGGAGCCGGTGCAACTTCAGATGCAAGGAAGTAGTGGTCATCTGGCGCGACAGCCGAAGTGCTCGAGCAGCTACCGACAGCGTGCGAGATCACGACATTGATCTGATCGGCTTGCAGGAACGGTGAAGCAGGTGCAGTAGACGCTGGAACGACGAGGGAAAGCTGCTGCGCGTCAACTCCCGTTCGATTACGTTGATAGATGCGGCCGCCGAAAGTGAACCACTCGATTTCACGGGTAGTCGGTGAAAGCGATGCGGGCACTGTTGCGGTCAGTTCGACCCATGCTGGCATCCCGGCGATCCGGTCCGCTTCCGATCTGGTAAGCGCGCCGGTGGAAAAGAGACGGCCATGGTCCATCGATAGCCACCCGCTAACAATCCACGTTATCACGAACGCAGCGCACGCCAGTCCGAGCCAGTGGTGCCAAGCATGCCATTTTCGGAAGGGAGATACGATACGGTCTCGCACGCGCCTGAGACGAAACAGGCCTGCCATGAGGCCCGACAATGCCGCGATGACGGCAGCAAGGGACAACCACCAGACCGTGACGTTCCAGGCCATCCAGTCTTTGCGCAGCGCGGTCGGATAGATCCAATGCGCGACGCTTCCAACGTAGTTCCATGCGCGTTCACTGCGCGTCGTATCTCTCACGATCTCGCCGGTGCGTGACGAGACGTACAGTTCGGTTCCCGCAACATCGTTCAGAGCAATGCGATAGAGAGGTCGGTGTCCGTCGAGGCCGTTCGGGACCGTCCATTGATCATATTCCGCCAGTTCCACGAAAGTGGCCGCAGCAGGATTCAAGCCGCGCAAGCGCGCATGCTCGGACCCGATTGCGAGTGCCACTTGCTCGGAGCCAATATCGGCCACGCGCAAATCGTCAGCATGCAGCGCTTTCATGCCGGAGGCGGTCGACACCAGATATACTGGACCGTCGCTGCGCTGCCACAGACGCACCCGCGTGACGCCTTTGAGCGTGCTCGCCGCGACAGCCTCGGCGGGACTGTGCCTCACCTGGGAAACGTCAAAGACGGACAATCCTCCGAAGCGCTCAGCTTCGGTGAGCGCTGGAAATGGCACGAAGTGCATCACGATACCAGATGCAAACCACATCACGAACAGCAGGCACAGCGGGATGCTCAGCCAGCGATGGACAAGGACCAGGACCCGCAACGGGCGAACCACCATCAGAATTTGAAGGACGCCCCGACCTCGTAGGTCCGCGGTGCCCCCAGGAGGATCTGATCTGGATAGAATGGAGAGCTCCATGCCGCGTACTTCGCATTGGTGAAGTTACGTACCCGGAAGGTGACGCGCGTGCTGTCGAAGGTCGGGAATGTCGGTGACTTCGGAATGTCGATAAAGGCGAAGGCATCCGCCGTCGTATAGGCGAGAAGCTTAACCGTATTGGCATCGGTGCTATACCGGTCGCCGACATGACGAACCGAAACCCCGAGCTCGACCGGCAGCCAACCCGGATTAAGGAAACGATACGAGGCCCCGCCGTTCACGACAACGGCAGGAATATTCGGCGGGGTATTTCCCGAGAACGATCCGCCCGTGAATTCGTAGTCGGCATAGCGTGCGTGGACATACGCGACGTTGCCCCAGAACTTGAGCTCAGGGGTCGGACGCACTGCCGCGGCGAACTCCACGCCCTGCGATTTGACTTTTCCAGCGATGTTGAGGCGTTGGCCAGCCTGCGCCGAATACACATTGCTGCGCTCGATGTCGAAAGCCGAAAAGGTCCATTCGGCGCGACCATTCCACAGCAGATTCTTGACACCGGTCTCGTAGCTGCGGGCAGACGTCAAGGTCAGTTGCTGCGTCGGGCCCAGCAGGAAAATGCTGCCTGCCGACAAGTCGCTCGCCGTCGCATACTGGCTGTAGAACGTCATCCCCGGGATCGCTTCCCACGTGTATCCGATACGGCCCGTCACGGGCTGCCAGCTTGTGGCGTATGGGAAACCAGCCCCGCTCACGCCGTTGACGTCGGTGGACGTTCGATCGAGCTCGAAGGGATTGTAGCGGAGACCGCCGATAAGCGCGAAATTGTGCGTAATCTTAAGCCGATCTTCGAGATTGATCGCAAAGCTGTCGATGGTGGCGGTCTGTCGCTGCGTCGTTAGCAAACCATAATAGCCACGAGCGGGATCGACCAGTGTCACTTGATCAGAAGGAAAGTTTGCCGCGCCGGGCCTCGAAAAATCCAGGTGATAGAATTCGAGCGCCGTGACCAGGCGGTTTTCCATGCCGAGTAGATGCGAATTCCACGTGAGATCCGTGTTGTTGCCGACCAGGTTCTGGTTGTGATGGACATAGAACCGTTCGCGATCGACCAGGTTGCTGGCGGCGTTGAAAGCGCTAACCTCGTTGTTGTACCAGTCGCGGCTGGCATTGTAGTTATAGACCTGACTTCTCAGGGTGACGTTGCTCGTTAGATCCCACTCGAATCCTCCGCGCGCCCATGACTCCTTGATGGTCTTGTGGTTGTCGAGCACGTTATAGTTCGTTTTCAGCGTACGGCTGTCGATGGTGACAGGCCCGAGATTGGTGCCGTTATAATCGGACACTTTCGTTCCGGACACGATGCCCGTGGTCGCGAAAGGACCGCTAAAAGCGACCGGGACCAGCGGCGTGCCTTCATAGACCCGCGCATTGTAGTCCTTGTATTCGGTCGCGACGAAAACCTTGAACGCGTTCGTGAGGCGATAATCCAGTTGCCCAGATACGTGCAGATTCTTTGTGTCGGTGTCATCAATGAAGCCATTCTGCAGCGATCGGCTGATGTCGAACCGGTAGTCGAGGCCCTGGATGTTGGTGCTGCCTCCTGAGCCAACGCCGGTGCGAACACTGCCGAACGAGTCGAAACCGACGAACGCTTCATTCCTGATCGGTCCAGTGTGAGGCGCCTTGGTGACATAGTTGATGGCACCGCCGACCGCGCCCTGCCCCGACATCAAGGACGATGGGCCCTTGAGAAATTCGACCCTATCGAGGTTGAACGTCTCCATGGTCAGCGCCGTGAAGCCCGTCGGGCCGATATTGAGGCCATTGTAGGTCACGTTGACCTGTTCGCCCTGGAAACCGCGCGTGGAGAACGACACGTCGTTCGGCGCGTCGCTGGCGGTCACGCCGGTTGCGCCTTTCACCGTATCGATCGTCGTGTGGTAGCCCTGCTCCCGGATCGTTTCCGCTCCGACGACCTCGACGGTTGCGGGAATCTCCCGCGGGGTCAGCCCCAGCCGGCTCGCGCTGGGCGCAACGACATTGGTGTTGAGCGGCGTCGCCGGCGTCTGCTGTTGCCCTTGCGAATGCGGTGACGCCTCGGCGATGGTTGAGGGTCGCGGATTTCTGTTTGTCCGAGAGATACGGCCTCTTTGCGAATTCGACCGCGTCGGCGCTCTCGCCGTTGGTCGCCGCTGCGGCGCGTCAACGGTTATAGGCGGCAACGAGCTCGCCGGCTGGTTGGGTGATGACGAAGGCGTCTGAGCTTGCGCTTCAGCCAAGCCAAAAGGCAGCACGTCTGCCGCTATCAAAAGAGTTGATAGAGAAACCGAACTTAACAGGTAACGCACGCTTGCCCCCACCCCGAACCGCCTCGTACCCCACGTTAAGGCTTCACAAGGGCTATGTAATGTTATAACGTTACATACGTCAAGGCAGCCAACGAGGCCTCATCATGCGACCGCAGAGCGTGAGCAGCCGAATTCACTACTCTGCTGGGCGTGCCGCATACGGCATCTTCGATGAGCGGCCGACGTGGCCAGTGGAGGTGTAAGAGAATCCATGCTCGATGCGATTGAAGTGACGAAGCAGTTTGGCGCCAAGAGTGCCCTGGATAATGTCTCGCTCAGCGTCCTGCCTGGCGAGATCTATTGCCTCTTGGGAGCGAACGGCGCGGGCAAGACGACGCTGGTCAATCTGTTCCTGAATTTTCTACAGCCGACATCTGGCAGCCTGCAAATCGGCAAGCTCGACGTCGTGCGTCAGCCGTTGGAGACGAAGCGGCTCCTTGCATATATCCCCGAACAGGTCACGCTCTATGGCGTGCTCTCAGGTCTGGAAAACCTGGCATTCTTCTCTTCACTCGCAATCGGAGAGCATTTGCCGCGGCAGCGGCTGCTTGAACTGCTCGAGGCGGCAGGTCTCCCTCGTCAAGCAGCCGATGACAGGGTCGCGACCTACTCGAAGGGCATGCGTCAGAAGGTGGGAATTGCCATCGCACTGGCCAAGAATGCCAAAGCCCTCTTGCTCGACGAGCCCACCTCAGGACTGGACCCGTCCGCGGCCAACGAGTTCTCGGAGCTTCTCGTCAAGGCCAGCAACGACGGCGTGACCGTCTTGACGACAACACACGATCTCTTCCACGCGAAGCAGACCGCGACCCGCATCGGCATCATGAAGCAAGGGCGGCTGGTGGAAGAACTCAGGAGCGAGGAGGTCAGCCATGCCGATCTTGAAGCGCTGTACCTCAAGCACATGAAGAGTTGACGTGTTCGCAATCATCGCCGCCAAGGATCTTCGCGTGCTGACCCGCGACGGGCGTCTGCTGTGGGCCGGAGGGCTGGTCGTCATCCTCATGCTGGTGGCTCTGGCGGCCGGATGGAATCGGCAGATTCAGCTGAATAGCGAACGGTCGGCAGGCCAAGCCCTCGACTATGACGCCTGGCTTCACCAAGGCTATCGGCACCCGCACGATGCGGCGGAACAGGGCATGCACGTGTTCAAGCCTGAACCATCGCTTGCCGTCTTCGATCCCGGCATTGGGCCATTTGTTGGCTCGACCGTCTGGCTACAGGCGCATCGCCAGAGCGAAGTCAAGTTCCGGCCGGCCCAGGATGCAACCGGTTTGCAGCGGTTCGGCGAGTTATCGCCAGCTTGGCTTCTTCAGGTTTTGCTTCCCCTGCTCATTATCGTCATCGGCTTCAACTCTGTGAGCGACGAGCGCGAACGCGGAACGTTGCGCCAGCTGCTCAGCCTGGGCGCGCCCGCGCGGAGCCTTCTTTACGGCAAAGCGGCGGCGCTTGCGAGCTGCGTTGGCATTCTGATTGCTCCAGTCGGCCTTGCGTTTGCAGTACTCATCGTTGCTCGCCTGCCCGCTGGAGAGCGCGTGGACGTGGTCTATCGGATCGCGTGGCTCGCGGCGGGATACGGCTTCTATCTCGGCTTCTTCGTGTTTCTGACCCTGGCGGTATCAGCCCTCGCGCGTTCGTCGCGGACCGCCCTGGTCTTGCTGCTGGGTTTCTGGGTCGCCGCAACGCTGATTGCTCCGCGCACCGCCTCCGAAGTGACGAATTTGCTCTATCCCACGCCGTCTCGGCTCGACTTTGACAATCAACTCGCGAACGACGTGGCAGACGCTGGTCGCAAGGCCTGGTCCACCCACTTCGGTGCGCGAACGCCGTGGGATCCATCGGTTCCGCTCAGCAAGTGGGGCGCGGCGTTGAAAGTTGATGACGAGGCGGGTTACGGCGCACTTGATGAAAATTTCGGCAGGCTTTGGCACACATTCGAGCGTCAACAGCGCGCGCAAGAGTGGGTCGCCCTTGTTGCCCCGGTCGTTGCACTCCGCGGCTTCTCCATGGGCCTGGCGGGAACAGACTTTTCCCAACATCGCGACTTCTCAACCGCGGCCGAAGCCCAACGGCGGAAGATTCAGAACATCGTCAGTGAGGACTTGATCGAACACGCCGATCGCTTGGGTAATGCGCATTTCACTTACAAGGCTGGCCCCGAGCTGTGGGCAAGCGTGCCGCAATTCAAGTATGAACTTCCGTCTGTGTCGTTTGCCTTGGCGCACCATTGGGCGAGCCTTGCGCTGCTCGCCGTCATGTTCTGCCTCTCCGTCGCGCTCGCGCAGTATGCGCTCTCCCGTCCGCTGATGCGTTAGGCAGTCGAATGAAGACAATGCAGCCTCGCCCGCTCTCCACCTTGTCGCTGATCGTACTGCACGAGGCCCGCATCCTTGTCCGCGATCGCACGCTGCTGCTGGTGTGTTGTGTTCTGGCCCTCATGGTGGGTTACGGACTATTTGTGGGACTGGCGCAAGCAACGCTCCGCGACCGCATGGTCGCTCAAGTCCTCAAACACGAACAAGAGACCCAAACGGCAAACAACGGGATGCTCAAATCCGTTCTCGGTGGCCAAACCGCGCTGATACCGTTCTCCAATCCCGCGAACCCGGCTGCCATGGCCGGCACCTTGTCCGGACGTTACGCCACAATGCCCAACGCACCGCTCGCGGCGCTGGCAATCGGTCAGTCGGACATGATGCCCAATTATTACCGCATCACCTATTTGAGCAAAGTTCAGTTCATGTATGACACGGAAATCGAAAATCCCTGGAATCTGCTCAGCGGGCACTTCGATCTCGCTTTCGTTATCGTATTCGTATTGCCTCTGCTGGTTACGACGCTCGGGTATAACCTGCTGTCGGCAGAGCGCGAACATGGCACCTTGCGCATGCTGTGTTCGCAACCGCTTTCCATCGCAACTTTGATGACCGGGAAAGTCATCGTGCGCATGCTTGCGCTGCTGGCGATCGTTATTCCCGTGCCGCTCGTGGTCCTGCTTTTGATCCGTCCCGAAGCCCGCGGCGCGGAGCAACTGGTCTTGATGCTGTCGTGGTCGGCGCTGGTGGCGGCGTATACCTTGTTCTGGTTCGCGGTCGCGGCCTTGGTCAACACCGTTGGCGTCTCATCTTCGACCAATGCGTTGATCATGGTGGCACTCTGGACGATTCTTGTGCTCATCTTGCCGGTGACAATGAACCTTGCCGTGGGATTGGCTAGCCCGGCCCCCTCCCGCACCGAATTGGCCAACCGCACGCGTGTCGCAACCGCCGAATCATTGCGCGAATACGAGGACCTCTATAGCGCGGATTATCGCTATGCCTCCGATCCGGAAGCGCTGCTGGTAAAAAATGAACGTATCGAAGTGCCTTCGCGCATGCGTGCATTTTTTCTGGCCAAGCAAAAAGTCGACGAACGAATCGAGCCGCTTTTGAAACGTTTTGATCAGCAACTGCTGCAACAACAAAAACTTGTCGACAGGCTGAGCTTGCTATCGCCTGCGATTCTCATCAATGAAGCACTAACCTCTATCGCCGGCACCGATTCACACCGTTTCCTCGCCTTCAAGGGTCAGACAGAGGCGTTTCACCAAGAATGGCGGCAGTATTTCTCTCCCAGGATCCAGGAGAGCCGCGCCATGACCATGCGTGACCTGTCCTCATTGCCCCGGTGGCATTGGATTGAGATGCCGGCAAGCGAAATCAGCTGGAGCATCTGGTGGCGGGCCATGTTGATGCTGGCGCTCGCATTCGTGCTTGGCGGCCTCGCGCTTGCGCGCTCGTCCCGCCTATCGATCGAGTAACTGTCCAAAGCGTTTCCGATCAAGACACCTCTGGTACGGAGAGTCGCCAAAGCTATCGAAAACTGCAGTGAAGCCGAGACGGGCTATGACGCTTGCCGCTGCTCGCCAGCAAATACTCCTTGCGCCTAGCCGCGAGATTGACCGATCCTGCCACAAGCCATGAGGGTTAGCGTTCAGGCGCACCCGCGCATTCCGCGCACTCGCCCTCCACCTCGATCATCGGATGTCGGGGCCTGAAGCCGGTTGTTTTCGCTGCGCCCCGCAAGCCGCGCGCCACCAGTTCGGAGGCCGCCTCCTGAACCGCGCCACATTGCGCGCAAACCATGAAGACAACCGTTTCGCCTTCTCCGTGCAGATGATCGCAGGCGAAATAGGCCGAGCGGGACGCCAGCCGATGGACGCACCCTGCCTCCTGCAGGAATTCGAGCGCACGATAGACCTGCACGGCCTTGAGCTTTCGCGCATCACTCACTTTCTCTGCGATCTCGTAGGCGCTCATCGGCTTTCCGGACGCCGCAAGCAAGGCAAGCACGCTTTGGCGCATCGGCGTGAACGGCACCCCTTTCGATACCGCGTACGAGCGGGCGCGAGACTCAACTGCATCGCCATCGACGGGGTGACCATGCGTCTCTTCGTGCGCGCAAGTTTCGCGCGGATCTGGCTTGCGATGCATTCGTTCACCTTGACGGTGTAACAGTATAACAGGTATTGTTCTGTTACAACATTACACCCAGGATCGTTCATGACCAAGTCCCAAACAGGGAACGACGCCCTGCTCCCCGACTCTATTCCGTCCCGATTCTTCAGCGGCGGAAAGAGGGCCGTGGGCCAGATCATTCTTGGGATTGACTTCAGGTCCAAGCGCCGAGAGCGAATTTACGACGCAGACAAGGTCTGGTCCGGAGAACATACGATCCTGGACTACACAGAGATCTAGGGCGATTGCGCCGCGGAATTGATCCCCGACCACATGCAAAGCCACCTTCGGACAAGCAGGTGACGTGTAGGAAGCGCTCCCCTCCGCAGCAAAACGACGCGACGACTACAGGCGAATATGCCCGTGAACCGGTACCAATGCGGAACTGGTTCAACTCGATATGCCCGATAACGAATGAGCAGCCCTCGGCCCGGACTGAGGCGCCTCCTTTTCCGTAGCTCCTTTCGCGCGATCTTGACTGTTATGTTATAACATTACATATTCCGCTATAACGGTTCAGGCTGAAGCGAGCATCGCATGGACGCGATCATCAGGAGACCAGGCACAGCGTTCGGCCAATCCGTGCGCCTTTTGCTGAGGATACCCGTTACGACCTTGGCAATCTGGGCTGCGCGGCCAACGCGTCCACCTCTGCTCGGGCTCCTGCGACTGCGGTTCCGCAGCATCGGAAAGCCTCCGGGTTCGGTCGGCGACCACAGCGCTCGATCCCTCGCCAAGACCTGTCCCGAGCCACCCCTCATCGAACACTCGGAACAACGAGAATGCGACAGCTCCATGCTCAACAAGATAAGGACAGTCTTGCTTGCGGGACTCCTCTCGCTGTCACCACTTGATGCTGGCGCCGCGTCGGCCAAGAAGCTCAATGTGGTCGCCAGCTTTTCGATTATTGGTGACTTTGCACGTCATGTGGGCGGAGACCGTATCGATGTCAGGTCACTCGTCGGGGCAAACGGCGATCCGCATGTTTACGAGCCCAGGCCCGCGGACGTCCGAACTATTGCTGCCGCCGATATCGTGCTCGTCAATGGCCTTCAGTTCGAAGGCTTTTTGAGACGTCTTATCGAAGCGAGCGGAACAAAGGCGTCGGTTGTCGAGCTTACGAAAGGAGTCCAGCCGCTCAAGAGCACCGAGCAAGCGCACGACCGCGAGCGATCTGGCCATCACCATCATCACGGCGACTATGATCCCCATGCGTGGCAAGCGGTTCCGAATGCCCGGATCTACGTCAAGAATATCGCAGACGCGTTCTGTTCGATCGATCCACCCGGCTGCAAGACGTATGAGGCAAATGCCAAAGCCTATGATTCAACTCTCAGTGCACTCGATGACGAGATCAGAGCGACGATCGCACCCATCCCGCCCCACAAGCGCGTTGTCATCACCGCGCATGACGCATTCGGCTACTTCGCTCACGAATACGGTTTGACATTCCTCGCGCCAGAAGGCGTCTCAACAGACACCGAGACGTCAGCGTCCGGCATCGCCAGTCTCATCCGACAAATCAAGCGCGATAACATCGCCGCGGTCTTCGTAGAGAACATCACCGATCCCCGTCTCGTCCAGCGTATTGCCGCGGAAACAGGGTTGAAGATGGCCGGAGAGCTCTACTCCGATGCTCTGTCCCGACCCGACGGGCCGGCGGCCACCTACGTCGACATGATGAAGCATAACGCCTCGACAATCCGGAAAGCCATCGCGCCTGGTGTCCCATGATCGAATGCGTCTTGTTCGGAATGCGAATGCTGTCTTGAGAGGAAAGATTCGATGGCCAGAGTTCAAACCGGTGGTACCGTTGTCCTTCTGACGACACTCGCCCTCACCTGCGCTGCTTTGGCTGGTGAGAAAACGGCGTGGCGCCTGTTTGTTTCCGATCATTCCGAGTCAATTGTGCATGTCGTCGATCTCCTCACGCAGGAGAAGATCGAAACCTTTGCGACCAAAGCGCCAGCTCGTCTCTATCGCAGCAAGACCGGCCGGACGGTCCTTGCCGTGCAGAGAGGTGCGGACTTGGTCACAGCGATCGATAGTGGCATATCATTTGAAGATCATGGCGATCACGGCGACATCAAAGTCAAGGCGCCGCGATTGCTTGGCGTTGAGATCGCGGGCAAGCAGCCATCGCACGTGGTCGAGTAGGGTGGTGAGATCGCGATCTTCTTCGACGGCGAGGGCCGCGCTCGAATCGCATCTGAAAGGATGATCCAGGAATCGAAGCCTGTTCTGCGCGAAGCCGCGCCGGGGGTGCCTCACCATGGGGTAGCGGTTGCGAATGATCGCTACACGCTCATTTCCGAGCCTAACGCTCAGAACTCAGACGAATTGCCCATCGGCATCAAGATCGTCGACAAGTCCGGCGCGCAAATCGGCGGCGTTCATTCGTGCCCGGACCTGCACGGCGAAGCAACATCGGGAAACATCCTTGCTTTCAGTTGCGCTAGCGGACTTCTCGTTGTCAGCATGGATGTGTCCACGCCGCAGATTAAGCACCTTCCCTACGCCGCGGCGCTGCCAAGCGGCAAGACGACCACCATGCTCGGCGGACGAGGCTTGCAATACTTCCTTGGCAATTACGGTTCTGACAAGGTCGTTCTGATAGATCCGGCTGAAGCGGAGCCTTTCCGCCTCGTGACATTGCCAATGCGGCGGGTCGATTTTGCCGTCGATCCAGTCCGCGCAAGATTCGCATACGTCTTCACGGAGGATGGACGATTGCGTCGATTGGACATTATCGCGGGAGAGATTGACGGATCGCTACGAGTAACCGAGCCCTATTCCATGGACGGTCATTGGAATGATCCGCGACCGCGGTTGGCGGTCGCTGGTGACAAAATCGCAGTCACCGATCCGTCAAGAGGCGTCATTTCGCTCGTCGATGCAACGAGCCTCACGAAAACCAGCGAAATTGCCCTCGGCGGGAGACCCTTCAATATAATTGCGGTGGGCGGATCAGGTCAGAGTCATGACGATGAGTAGTCACGGTATCCTACGGCCATGGTCATCGCTCCGATTGAAAGACAGGAAGGCTTCTAATGAAGCGAGGAGTCTTTGCGGAGCGCGGAGACATCCGCGTCAAGTGCAAATGCGTCGACAAGAGAGATGATCCGTTGCGGTCGAGATTGCACCTTCTGAAGATCGCCGGCCTCGGTATAATAACCATCTTGTCCAGTTCAGGCCCGGCTTTTGCGGTGGGGCAATCGTCGGCCCCGCCGGCTTGGTTGCAGGCCCACGTCGGCGACCGCGAAGGTCAAATCGCACGAGTGGTCTTGGAGAGAGCTCGCGCGCTGTACCTGAAAAAAGTGCGTGATGGCGCGGTCAGAAGTCCCTGCTACTTCGCGATGGATGCCACGCGGCCCAACTATGCAAGTGAACGCACATTGGGGCGCCGGTTTTACATTATCTGCGAAGCCGACCGGTCGTTCCGTGCAATTTCGGCGGGTCACGGCAGCGGTCACGATTTGAAAGGCATCGTGGATTTTGCAAATGGGAGGCGCTGCGCGAAGAACTTCGGCAAATTCCAATCTGACAACCGGTGGTGCGTATGTGACGGGCGAGACGAAAACATCCTTCAAAGGATATTACCGGGTTTCGACAAGGCGAGACGCCGTTTTGGTACGCTCGTTCGTTCAGTTTGACGGCGAAGGCGAGACCGCAAATGCCAGACAGCGCGCGATCGGCGGACATGCAGCCGTATCGTTAAAGGGCGTATGTCGTCGAAAGGATCCACACAGCCCACACGCAAACCACGACGGTTACGTTCCGTTTGGAACGCTGGTGGATTACTCTGCAGGCCGTAGCAATGGTTGCACCAGTTGGTCACCGTCGGACGCCCGGCAAATCATCCCGATGTTGAAAGACAATCCGAGCACGATCTACATTTATCCTGAATCATACGATATCGAAGCCATCGGTAAAGCCGTTGCTACTGGGCAGTTGCCATCGAGCCGGGGATTATATTGGAACGCATCCTGCTTGAAAGAAATTGGCTCTCCGAAATTTTGGTCAAAAGAGGGTCTCGAGCCAATCCTTGCTCAGTACAAGAAGGATCATCCGGTGCCGTCGCCGCGGCCGGCGCCGATCTGCAAGGAGCCGTGAAATTTATCCCTCATCGCTGGTCGTGACGGATGAGCGTTGCAGAGTTTTCAGCATTCTATCCATCAACGGGCAGCGGAATGTGCCATTCGGAATGAAGCAACGAAAAGACGATTTTAGACGAGCAATATCAACTGGCTGGGGCGGGAGGGATCGAACCTCCGAATGGCGGAATCAAAATCAGTTTGATTATCGAGTGATTTCAAGGGGCGTTTGGAAAAAATGGCCAGAATGGCCTCCAGCAAACTCAATAGCTTAGCAGCCGTTTCCAAACAAAAAGCAGGCCGCCACACGGGAATCCGTCGTGGCAAATCTGGTGGCGAATTGCGCCGACGTGCTCAAGAGCTTGGGTATCGTAACAGCTGCCCTCCGAAGGCAAAGGTCCGAAATCGCTCTAAAGGCGGAAGACCCGCGCGGCGTTGCCGCCGAGAACTGCTGCCTTGATCTCTTCGGTAAGGCCTAGCGCATCGAGCCTTCGGCGTCAGTTGGAACGCCAGGCCGCAGCCACCGGGCGACCGGCCTGCAGCCACGCATAAGTGTCGTCAAGCGCACGTCGGGCGCGCGCATACATCTCGCCGATCTCGGCCCCGGTGATGATCATCGGCGGGCAGAAGTTCACCGTGTCTCCGAGCGCACGCGTGATCAGACCATGCTTGAGGGCCCGTTCTCCGACGTGAGCCGCAACGCCCCAGGACGGGTTGAAAATCTCCTTCGACTCTTTGTTGCTGACCAGTTCAAGCGCGCCGATGAGTCCGGCGCCGCGGGCGTTGCCGACCAATGGATGATCCGCGAAGGACTTAAGGCCCGACTGGAACTCGCCCATGATCGAACGGACGTGGTTCACGA
The DNA here is from genome assembly GCF_036924515.1 of Bradyrhizobium sp. AZCC 1610. Lineage (NCBI taxonomy): Bacteria > Pseudomonadati > Pseudomonadota > Alphaproteobacteria > Hyphomicrobiales > Nitrobacteraceae > Bradyrhizobium > Bradyrhizobium sp. AZCC 1610. Next base: position 4,971,191 of record NZ_JAZHRR010000001.1, read on the forward strand.
TGTCTCGTTCTTCATAGATTTTGAGAGTCTCCAGCGCCACTGCGGTGGCAACCGGATGGCCGCCATAGGTGAAGCCGTGGCCAAGTGTTCCTATCTTTCCGCTTGCGTCGCGAACTGCCGAATAGACCCTTTCATTGATCATCACGGCAGCGATCGGCTGATAGGCGGCCGAGAGCTGCTTCGCCATCGTGATAACATCCGGCTTGAGATCGAACGTCTCACATCCGAACATGTTGCCGGTCCTTCCGAACCCGCAGATGACCTCGTCCGCGATCAACAGGATCTCGTACTTGCGCAAGATTGCCTGGATCTTTTCATAATAGGTCGGCGGCGGCACGATGCATCCACCCGACGCCATCAACGGTTCGGCGAAGAATGCCGCAACCGTCTCTGGACCTTCCTTCTGGATCAGTTGCTCCAGCGCATCGGCGCAGCGCGTGGCGAAAGCCTCTTCGTCTTCGCCGGGATTCGCGTATCGGTAGTGAAGTGGGCACTCAGTGTGCAAGATGCGGTCCATCGGAAGATCGAAATCCCGATGATTATTGACGAGACCCGTGAGGCTCGCCGACGCGATCGTCACGCCGTGGTAGGCGCGCATACGAGAGATGATCTTCTTCTTGGCCGGCCTGCCGATGGAGTTGTGGTAATACCATGCGAGCTTGATCGCTGTATCGTTTGCTTCCGATCCGGAATTGGCAAAGAACACCTTGCTCATCGGCACAGGCGAGAGATCGACCAGCCGTTCGGCCAATTCGACCGCCGTATCGTGTGATTTGCCGCCGAAGCTGTGATAAAACGGCAACTTCTGCATCTGGCGATGCGCGGCGTCCACCAGCCGCTGCTCGCTGAAGCCAAGCGAAGCGCAGAACAAGCCGGCCAGCCCCTCGATGTAGCGATTGCCTTCGTTGTCGACGACATAGATCCCGTCTCCGCGTTCGATCATCATCGGACCTACTTGTTCATGGGCGACCGCATTCGTGTAGGGATGCAGCACACGCGCCACGTCGCGCGCCTCGATCGAATTGGGACGAATGCTCACTTTCAGCTCTCCTGATTGGTTGGCTCGCACGAGCGTCCGGATGCGTCGCTGGCCGATACTCCTCGCATTTCTATCTGGCCCCGGCCGGTCGCCCGACCTCAATCCCCGGGCCGTTGGGCCCGTTCGTGCACCATATTGGCAAGAACATCCGCGCCCGCCTTGGCGTGATCGGGTTCGCACCACTCGAACTCGCTGTGCGAAACACCGTCGCGGCACGGCACGAAGATCAGCGCTGTTGGACACACCACATGCATGTTGAGCGCATCATGCGCGGTCCATGTCGGCAGCCGCATCGACGTGTAGCCGAGTTGCCTGGAGGCCTTTTCAGTCATCTCGACGAGTTCGCTCGGAAATTCGAAGCGGTCACGCTGCGGATTGCGCCGGAACGACACGCTCAATCGATGCTCTCGCCCAACCATCTCGACCAACTGTTCGATGCTGTCGAGAATGCCGTCGCGCCCGCCCGCTTCGGCGTGCACCGTCAAAAACTGAACGACGGCCTTGTGCGGGATATTGATGCGATTGTTCGGCCAGATATCGATGACCGTCGCACTGGCCATCCCATGCGGCTCTTGGGCCATGCCGATTTGTTCGATTTCCTGCACTATTTTCGCAGCACCGACCAGGGCATTGCGTCGTTTCGACATTCGGGTGGTCTGAGAGTGGCCGTTCTCGCCGAGAATCTCGATGACGCCGCCGCCTTGGTAGGAGGTGTGCGTCACCGCACCGATCTGGACGCCGGCGGCCTCGAGAACCGGCCCTTGCTCGATATGCAATTCGATGTAGCTGTCTACGGGACGCTGTCCTACCTCCGCCTCGCCCGCATATCCGATGCGCTTGAGCTCATCGCCCATGAAGATGCCGGCCCGGTCGCGGGTGGCGAGCAGAGCCTCCAGTGTAGTTCGGCCTGCAAACAGGTTCGAGCCGACGACCCCCGGCGGAAAACGCGCCCCCTCCTCATTCGTCCAGTTCACAACCTCGATGGGACGGCGAGTCCGAATGCCGGCACGGTCGAGCGTTCGCACGACTTCCAAACCGGCCAAAACCCCCAAGACGCCGTCGAACTTCCCGCCAGGCGCCTGAGTGTCGAGGTGACTGCCCACCATGACCGGCGGCAGGTTGTCATCTATGCCGCTCCGACGTGCGAAGACATTACCGATCTTGTCGATCGTGACAGTCATGCCCGCGTCTTTCACCCAATGCACGAACAGATTGCGTCCATCACGATCGGCATCCGACAGCGCCGTTCGGTACGACCCGCCGTTCGCGGTCGCGCCGATAGCCGCCATTGTCATCAGATCCGACCACAGACGCTCGCCGTCCACTCTGATCATCAGTTGCTTCCGTATTTGCCGTTTCTCAAACGCGATTCGCGGATTCGGTGCCCCACTACTGCGTGGCGAAAGTCTTCGCCGTTTCCTGCTTGAAGATGGACGAGGCTCGTTGAAGCCATAAATCCGCTCGCCGATCGACCTTGTCTCGATCTTCCAGCAAGCTTATCCCCATGCGACATTTTGGTCATGTGACCAGATTTTAGTCAAGCGACCAATTTTGAGCAAGCTACCGACATGCGGCAAGATGCATTTGACAGCCCAACGCACTTCGCAGAAACATCGGATACATGAGAAAGCTGAGGACGAAGAGCGACGTAACGCGTGCCCAAATCATTCAGGGAGCGCTGCAAGCTCTGGAGAAGACCGGCGTTATCGGAACCACCACCAGGAGCATTGCCGCAGAAGCAAATGTTCAGCTTGCGACGCTGCATTATCATTTTGAAAGCAAGAGCACGTTGCTTGTCGCTGTGCTGGAAGCGCTGATCGACGAGATCGCCGAGCGACTGCGGGAAGATCGCGCCGGCACCGAACCTGATCTCGACGATCGCATCGAGCTTCTCATTCACGGCACCTGGCGATCCATCATGCGGTCGCGCGCTCGCCAGATTGTGCAGTACGAGCTGACGCTGTACGCGTTGCGTGAGGGGGCCCAATGGCTCGCTGATCAGCAGTACGAGGCATACCTGCGGCTTTACCGGGATCAACTAACCAGCAAATCCGAAAAGTCGGAACTTTCGACCGCTGGCTATACTTCGCTGGCACGGTTCATACTCGCGGGCATTGACGGCCTCATTCTTCAGGAATTGGTGAAACCAAGCCGCACGCGGTCCAATCAGGTGATCGAGGCGCTCATATTTGGGGCGAAGCAATATTCTCAGCAACTGCGGCAGGAAGCATTGATGGTTATTCGCTAGCTCCAACCCCAATGGGTCTCGGCTTCGAACGTTCGACAGCACCTCAGACGGTAAGCTCCCGACCCATCGCGCATGGTTATTCGCTGTAATACCCTATTGTACGATGAGTGCGTAACAGACCAGCCCGCGTAGCCTCCGCGGCATATGTTGGGATTAAAGCCACGGAGATAAGCCAATATGGTCGGTGTGATGAGCGACGCCGCTTAGTTCGATTCTGGACCGAGCTTGAGGAGCTCCATTTCCAAACGCGCCCGAAAAATTTGGCGGGAAGAGAGTTGCTTACATAACGAAGCCAGCAGCTTGAGTGCTGGCTGGGGCGGGAGGGATCGAACCTCCGAATGGCGGAATCAAAATCCGCTGCCTTACCGCTTGGCTACGCCCCAACAGGCCGAGGCGGAACGCGCCGGGGATGCCCCGTGCGAACCGGTTCGGACACCGCCGGTCTATAGAGGGACTTCAGCCATTTCAACAGGCTGAAATCTCGAATTTCACCCGAATCCGCCCCGCGGGGGCATGAGCCTTTATATATAGGATATATAGGGACCGTCCGCCGCCGATTTCCGCCGCCCCCGGGCGAGGCGAATACCTCCCGGCGGAGAGTTGAGAGAGCCCCGATTTCGTGGGAAGACGGCGGCAGCTCATTACTCCAAAAGCGAGATTTTCGTCATGACTTACCGCGCGCCGATCTCTGACATCCTGCTCGCGCTCAACCACGGCGCCGGCCTGCAGGCGGCCGTGAAGGCCGGCCATTACGGCGATTTCGACGGCGACATCACCGCGGCCGTGCTGGAGGAGGCCGGAAAATTCGCCGGCGACGTGCTGGCGCCGCTGAACAGGGTGGGCGACGAACACGGCATCAAGCTCGCCGACGACAAAGTGACGACCGCGCCCGGCTGGCCCGATGCCTATCAGCGCTGGATCGCCGCCGGGTGGAACGCGGTGTCGGGCCCGGAATCTTTTGGCGGCCAGGGCCTGCCGATGGCGATCAACGCGGCCTGCACCGAAATCTGGAGCGCGTCGAACATCGCGTTCGGCCTTTGCCCGCTGCTGACGCTCTCCGCCATCGAGGCGCTCGATGCCCATGGCAGCGATGAACTGAAGCAGATCTATCTGGAAAAACTCGTGTCCGGCGAATGGACCGGCACCATGCAGCTCACCGAGCCGCAGGCCGGCTCTGATGTCGGTGCGTTGCGCACCCGCGCCGAGCGCGCTGATGACGGCACCTATCGCATCAAGGGCACGAAAATCTTCATCACCTATGGCGACCACGACATGACCGACAACATCGTGCATTTCGTGCTGGCCCGCCTGCCCGATGCGCCCGCGGGCACGAAGGGCATTTCGCTGTTCCTGATTCCGAAATTCATGGTCAATGCCGACGGCTCGCTGGGCGCGCGTAACGACATCTATCCGTCCGGCGTCGAGCATAAGCTCGGCATGCACGCCTCCCCCACCTGCACCATGACGATGGGCGATCGCGGCGGCGCCATCGGTTACCTGATCGGCGAGGAAAACAAGGGCATGCTCTGCATGTTCACGATGATGAACCAGGCCCGCCTCGGCGTCGGCCTCGAAGGCGTCGGCATTGCCGACCGCGCCTATCAGCAGGCGCTGGCCTTTGCGCAGGAACGCAAACAGGGCCGCGCCGTCGGCAAGAAGGGCGACGGGCTCGACCCGATCATCGTGCATCCCGACGTCAAGCGCATGCTGTTGCAGATGCGTAGCATGACGGCCGCGGCGCGATCGATCTGCTACGCCACGGCTGTCGCGCTCGACATTTCCGTGCGTGCCAAGGACGCCAAGGTGCGGGCTGATGCCGCCGCCCGCGGCGCACTACTGACGCCGATTGCGAAAGCGTTCTCCACCGATATCGGCAACGAGGTGACGTATCTGGGCGTGCAGATCCACGGCGGCATGGGCTTCATCGAGGAGACCGGCGCCGCGCAGCATTATCGCGACGCGCGCATCACCTCGATCTACGAGGGCACCAACGGCATCCAGTCGATCGACCTCGTCACGCGCAAGCTCGCCGCGAACGACGGCGCGTCGGTCTGGGCCCTGCTCGATGAACTGGGCGGCATCGTCAAGCAGGTCGAAGCCTCGAACGATCCGACCTTCGGCACCACCGGCGCCAAGCTGCGCGACGCGCTCGGCTCGCTGGAGCGCGCCAGCAAGTGGCTGCTGGAGCGTGTGGCCTCCGCGCCGAACGACGCGCTCGCCGGCGCCACGCCTTATCTGCGCCTGTTCGGCTCGACGCTCGGCGGCTGCATGCTGGCCGGCGAAGCGCTGGCCGCCAAGGGCAACGGCGAGGCCGGCGGCGATCCGCAGCGCTACGTGACAGTGGCGCGGTTCTTTGCGGAGAACATCACCGTGCAGGCGGGCTCGCTGGAGAAGACGGTGACCGACAGCGCGGAAGCCGTGAACGGCGCGGATGCGGTGCTGCTGGGGTGAGCGTTCGTAGCCAGGTTAGCGACGCGTAACCCGCCACCGCGAGCGCGGCTCGACTTGCCATGCGACGGGTTGCGCTTGCCGCTATCCGCCTCGCTTCGCTGTCATGTCGCACGCCTACGTCGCAGAATGGCACAGCAAGTTCCATGCAGCGCGCGTGGTATTGCAGCAACACCTTGGAAAAAATGGGAGATCCCGTAGTCTCCGGCCGTTGCGCATTCATTTCGCAGTGCGAACAATGAGCGCCGTCGTGTGCTTGGCTGTGTAATTGGGCTCATGCGGAGCCTGGGGAGGCCGGATCATGGACCCATGGCGATTGGCGACGAGGGCGCAGCGCCGAATTAACGCTCTCGCGGGCTTGGCTCTCGCAAGCTGTGTTCTCGCCTGGCTTGCAGGCTTTGGTTCGGCTTCCACCGGGCATATCAGCGCTTCCATCGAGAACGCCGGCGCGAAGTCAATCGTGGAACGCCACGAACCAACTCTCGTCGCAAGCAGCGAGCCCGCGGTCATACCGCAGGCGACCGTCGTGGCGAACGCCGCTATCGGCGATGTCGCGATGGCAACGGCCGCCGAAGCCACGCCACAGAAAGCCACCGACACGACGGCAAGCCTGGATGAGCCGAAATCTTTTGTCGTGGCCTCGCTGCCGGATTCGTCGCAGGTGCTTCCGCCCGAAGCACCGTCCGCCGGGGGCGCGCAGGCGAGCATGCCTGATCCCGCGCCAGAGAAAGCCGCCGATGCGACGGCAAGCCTGGATGAGCCGAAACCGATTGTCGTAGCCACGCTGACCGATCCGTCGCAGGTGTTTCCGCCCGAGGAAGTCACAACGGCGCCCGACACTGCCCTGCCGGCCGTGAGCACCATCGAAATCAACGAGGAATGTCTGGTCGCGGAGATCTGCATCGATCGGTACCTGTGGGCGCTCTACGAACGGGCGCCCAAGATCGATGCCATCAAGGTGCATGAGCGGAGGAAAGTGACGGTCAAGCGGAAGGGCAAGACGGTGACTGTCACCAGGACCTTTACCAGGCGTGTCGACGAGGAGTTCGGCTGGAAAGACCCGAAGGCGGCAGAAAAAGTCGGCATGACGATGATGGACTACGTGATCGGAGGCATGGACCGGAGTTTCAAGCTAAAGCTCTTTCATACGCTCCACGCGGCAGAACAGGCCGGACTGCAGCCCGGCATCACCAGCGCGTTCCGCGACGACTACCGTCAATCGATCGCAACCGGCCTGAAGGCGGCAACCGACCGGTCCTACCACGGCGGCAGTACCCGTGGCGGCTACGGCCGCGGGGTTGCGGCCGATGTGGTGAGCGTCAAGGGCGCTACCCGCGGACAGCGATGGGTCTCTACCGAAAAGCTGTGGAAGTGGATCGACGAGCGCGGCAAGGAGTTTGGAATCGGGCGGCCCTATCTCGACAGGGATCCGCCGCACGTGGCGCCGATCGATGGTCAGGAATATGCCTCTCGCCGCGGCGGAGCGAAAACGCAGGATGCGGCAGCGAAGGTCAAGAAGAGCAACCGGATTGCTGTGCGGGACGACCACAGCAAGGCCAAGGCGAAGCGGAACGACCACAGCAAGGCGAAACAGGCCAAAACCGCTAGGTTGTCACAAGCCAAAACCGCAAGACTGTCGAAGGGACGAACCATGTAGCCGGTTCATGCATGCCCTTCCGGCTCATGGCGGGAGGGCTTGCAAACCTGCCCCTCACGCTCCTGTCAGGAGCGCCTCCATCATACCCATCCTCTCGACCAGGCGGCGAGCCAAGAGTCAGCCCGTGTTCCTGACCGCATTCGCCAGCATGGCGTAAAGCTCGCGCTTGGTGAATTCCCTGGTCGGCGCAGCGATCGGCTTGGGCTTCGACACCACCCTATCCGTCGGCCGGGCACAGGTTGCCGCCAACGCCGGCCGTCGCGTCGGCACAGCCACGATCTTGGGGTTGGCCGTTGGTGGCTTGTGACCCCGCTTGTGGCCCATGCGCTTCAGCTTGGCGCTCACGGCGTTGCGGCTGTAGCCAAGCCGACTTGCGATCTGACCGGCACTGTGGCCCGCGGCCCAGAGTTCTTTGAGCAGTGCTACGTCTTTCGCATCCCAACTCATGGGAGATACTTATACGCCTGATGTCGACAATAGGCTAGTCGTTGCTGATGGTGCGTTGGCCGATGGTTCATCTCGTCGTTAATGCAGCCATCACGTTGGGCAATCGGCTCTGCGGTCGGCTCTCACCTCGGATTGCCAGCTCGCGAAGCGGACGCAGCGACCGTCAAGGCGATCGCTGCGGGATCGCAGCAGAGCACCATCAACAATATCAGCCATCGCACCGCGACTTCGGGCGCGGCGCCGACCATCATCGCAAGATACTGGATCGGGCCTGCAGACGCCTCGATGCGGGAACGTTCACCGGCCAGCGCCGCGCGTTCGGTCTGCAATCCAACCAGCGTTGCGGTTGCCGCCTGCCGCTGCGTATCCAACCCATCCCGCGTCGCCCGCTCCTGCGTTGCGATGTTGATCGCCCGGGTCACCCGGCCGCGCCGTGTCGACTCGTCGACCGCCCGGTCGATTTGCGCGATGCGGTTGGCCAGGTCGGCAACGGCAGCCGTTTGCGCCGTGACGCGGGCGTCGAGCGCTTCCAGGCGCTCGGTGACGCCGGAACGCGACGTGGCCGCGACGCTGACATGCGCCTCGACCAGCTTGCCGAACACCCCGGCGGCATTGATGAGCGCGAGGCCGGCAACGAGGGCCACCATAACGAAGCGCATTTTCCAGTTGGTCCGGCGCCAATGCGCCGCCAGCCATCCGGCGATCACGAGCTTGCCGGCTTCCATGGTGGCGGCGAGCACCATGACCGCCACCGGCGCACCGGGAAATATCTCGGCCATGCCCGCGACTGAAAAATAGGCAGCCACCGTCGCCAGTGCGAGTGCTGCAACAAGGGCAAAGGCGCGGCTGGTGCGAGCGCGTTCCGGCGTGGCGGGAACGGCCTCCGGCACGATGGGTGCGACGGAAACGGTCAGCGGCTCAAGCGGCGCGTTGGGCGCCTCTGGCTCGACGTTGGCCTCGGCGATCTTGGCCTCGGCGATCTTGGTCTCGGTCGTCTTGGCCTTGGCTGTCCTGGCTGCCTTAGCCTTGGTGCCTTTGGCGGCCTTTGATGCCGGAGAGGCGCGGCCACGCTTCGTCGCCGGCAACGGCGCCTCGCCAGATGATTCAACGCTGGCATCTTCCGCATGTGCCGCCACTAATCGAGGCGTGCGATTTGCATTGGCCCAGGCGTCAAGCTGATGCCTGATGCGCACAGCATCGCTGTCGCCCTCGTTAAGTTCGGTCGCGGAGATCGCTTGAGTGGTTGCACGGCCTGTCATGTGGCACCCTGCCTCGTAGCGGCAAAAGCCAGCTTCTCCTCGGCGAAGAACTGGAGTGTGCCGTAACCTTCCGTGTCGACGGCATATCTGAAGCCTCCGTCAACGGCCGGAAACACGGCGACCACCGTGCCCGACTCGTGATCGTTGGCAACGTTTTCGACCTGCTCGCCAACCGCAAACTTTGCCATCGAAAACTCCTTTTCGGATTCGTCGATGCGATTATATCTCCACGAGCAGGCCGTAGCTTGTTAACGATGGACCTTCCGGAATTTAGGACGATGGTTGTTGCACTAATGTCTCATCCTGCTCTCTAGCGGGAACCGCGGCACGTCTGCAGCGTGAAACAAACATGGCGCGATGTCCTGATTGAGTCTGAAATGCGCATCGACGACGAAATCAACCGGACAATCTGAAGTGGCGAGTTCGCATCCTCGTCCTTCGAGTGTGCCGGTTTGTAGGATGGGTGGAGCGCAGCGATACCCATCAACTGCTGCCTGAGACTATTATGGGTATCGCTGCGCTCCACCCATCCTACGAAGGCCCAGGCACGGCAAGCCAGCACTGTTGCAGCGTTAAGACAGTCATCGCCATTCCGGCACGGTCCCGTAGTTCTACGCTTTGCGAATCGTCCACGCCCGCCCCTACTCTCAGCACAGTTCGCATTCCCCGACGTTGCCGGTGTCCGTCCCGCGCAAAAAAGCACGGCTACGGAAGGGTTGCGTTTTTTGCAGGTCAATTCGCGTAAGGGCGTCCAAAAAAACGGCGTGCACCAATGTTGGCATGAACTCTGCATTGGCTGAACGAAGTGGATATTCCTTATCAACGAAGGTCGCCATGCTCGTCACTCTTGTCGCTGTTCTCTGCAACAGCCAACTCTGTCTCGAAAAGATCGTCACCACCAGTGACCAGTCCGGCATCACCATGAGCGCGTGCGCGGTCAACGCGCAGATTGGAATCGCCGACTGGCTCGCCAAGGGGCCGTATCGCGAATGGCGATTGCAGCGCTACAAGTGCGTGCTCGGGAAATACGTTCCGAAGAACGAAGCCTGAGCCGGTAACGGCGAAGCTGCTGCTGATCCGCAGCGCTACGTCACGCCGTGGCGCCACACACAACGCTGTCATACCCCGCGCATGCGGGGTATCCAGTACGCTGCGGCCTATCCACGTCATTGCGAGCGAAGCGAAGCAATCCATCGCTCGGCATAAAGAAAGAATGGATTGCTTCGCTTCGCTCGCAATGACGGGTGGAGACATTTGCGACATAAATCCGCGTTCTCGCGGCGCGACTTGCGCCCGAGGTTTGCTGAAAATTCCTTCCCTCAAAACAGAGGGAGCAGGGAATGCCGGGTGCTTGCTGCACCCGCGGTCTCGTGTGCAATAGTGGAGATAGAGGCGCACACGAGCATACAGGTACAGCCGGAGCACTCCGGCATTCCCTGCGCAATGGGTTGACGGCTTATGCCGCGCTCTCCCTGGAGACGAATTCGTCTTGCCTCCATCGCTGCCGGCTTGATGGCTGATCGATCCGGTTGGATCAACTTTGCCACCGACAGCTTAGCATCAGCCACGGATGCCAGGACCACACGGTTTTGCCGTACGCTGCAACGTCGTCGTCTTGCGCGCTGTGCTCACTCACGGCCGAAACCGCCCTGCGAACACCTTCACGCGCCTGACGCTGCCGCGTCCACCGCATCCCACCCCGCGTCCGTGACGATCGCGATCCGCCCCTCGTGAGGGATGAGACGGCGGGATTTCTACTGGTGATTTGGGGTGATCGAGAAGCGAATTGTTTTTTCGGAAGGGGCTGGACGGGGCAAATCGCGTTGAATTGGCTTGGAAAATTAATGTTTGCGAGCAACGGCCAACCGTTGGCTCGAAGGATGCGGCGGCCGCGGCACAGCGATTGAGTGCACTGTCACCGTTCCGAGCTATTCAAATCTCACGCAAGATTGCTGCAGAAATTCGCTGCGAGCGGAGGCTCTGCAAATCTTCTTATTATTGCATCGAAGTGCAGAGCTTTGCAGTAATTTGCAAGAAACCAAGGCTGCTTCTGATTCTAAGCTTGCTGAGAAGCCCCAAAGGATGCGGCGATTACATCGAACAGCTCAATGTTAGCCCGAACTCCCAAGACAAAATCGCTGTCATCCCCTCCCCCGTATAATCGACTTCCGTAGACAAGCTGATCAAACGGCTCATTCCCTCCCAACTCAAACGCAAATTTGGGATCGTCCGCGTGGAATATCCGAAACATCAATGGCATTTGGGTACAATAAGGACTCCCCCCGAGATCAGTGCTGACCTCGAAGACGAGGCCGCAGCTCAGATTTTTATGCCAGAGGTTACGACGGCGCTTGAATGCATGCGCTGAGCAAAACTTATCAATGAAGGGAAGGACGTCCCGCTTCTTTCCTGTCCAACCCGCCGTCTGAGTTTCTAAACGCTCGCTCTCCTGCTTCTTCTGCATCCCTATGTAGGCTGCTTCGCTATTTCTAAACTCAGCATCAAACCAGGTTTTCTTGAGATGCTCAAACAAGCATCTGATGAGTGGGGGAGCTTGAAAAGGAGGCTCAAGAAAATCTCTGGCCGCGAAGAGCTCGTCCAAAAATGCAGAACGGTATTTTGGTTCAATGCCAAAATACCGCATCTCGGAACGCACCTTTCCTGCGCACCGCATTGTCTCCAACGCGACTTCATCCCAATATCGATTGAGCAAGTCCGCCTGGTGTTCACCGCAGAACTCAATCATTCGATTCTGCCATGCTCTGTGGACCAAGAAGCCGCGCGCCTCAAAGGCAAGCTGTATCGAAACACGGCCTGACCAGTTTGCCACCACGTTCAGAAGAGGGTGATCTTCCATCATAACATCTCACTGCAAAAGGATGATCCAAGACGGCGGCGGCGGTGGCACAAAAAACGATAGAAAGTACGAACGGCTTAAGCTTATGAAACAGGTGCTTCCTTGCGACTAAACGGCGAACAGCCGCAAAAATGGACGCCTGACGCGTTCATGGCAAGCCTTCGAATCAACGGATTCATAGATGGGTGGAGCGCAGCAATACCCCATCTACACGGCGTACGACGACGATGATGGTTTCGCTGCGCTCTACCCAATCTCACGAAGTCTCCTGCGCTACAGCTTCGATAAATCCATTTCGGGATCGTAAGTCTTGCCTTCGGCATCCTTGGTGATGGCTTGGCCGCAGATCACTTCGCCGCGCTTCTGGTCGAATGTCAGAGTCGGCTGTCCATAAAGCTGCCACCCGCGGTTCAGGGCGTCGGTCACCCGATGGCAGAATGCGGCGTCATCCTTGCCGGTGAGATATCGGTAGACCTTCATGATGCCCTCGACAGGTTCGAACCAGCTTTGCGATCATAGCCCGTAGGATGGGTGGAGCGGAGCGATACCCATCATGCCTCACGCCAGGATTGATGGGTTTCGCTGCGCTCTACCCATCCTACGAAGCTACGTAATCGGCTTCAGCCCCGCCTCGATCGCCGCCCTTCGCGGCTCCAGAAACGGCGGCAGCGCCAACCTTTCACCCAGCGTTTCCATCGGCTCATCGGTCGCAAAGCCCGGGCCATCCGTCGCGATTTCGAACAAAATGCCGTTCGGTTCGCGGAAATAGAGGCTGCGGAAATAGAAGCGGTCGATCTCGCCGCTGTTGGGAACGCGGAGTTCGTTCAGGCGCTGGGTCCAGGCGTGATATTGCGCCTCATCCGGCGTGCGGAACGCGACGTGGTGGACGCCGCCGGCGCCTTGCCGCGCGACAGGCGAATTCTTGTCTTCGAGCACATGCAGTTCGGCGGCGGGGCTGCTTTCTCCCCTTGCCTCGCCCATCGCGAAGACATGAATCTCCGCGCCGTGCGCGGCATAGTCGCGCACGCGGCGCATGTTCATCACTTCTGTCAGCACGAAGGCGGTGCGTGACAGGTCGTGCACGGTCAGCACGATCGGACCGAGGCCGCGGATCTGGTGCTCGGCGGGCACTGGGCTGCGCTCCCATGGCGAGGCCGGGCCTATGCCGCCATCGTCGACCAGCACCAGCCGCTGCCCCTCGCCGTCCTCGAACGGCAGCGTCAGCCGGCCGTCGACCTCGACGATATCGCGGGTCACGGCGCCGGACTTTTTAAGGCGATCCCGCCAGTAGCCGAGGGTCTTCTCGCCCGCGACGCGCAGGCCGGTGCGCGAGATCGAATTGGTTCCGCGCTGTTCGGGCGCGGCCGGGAAATCGAAGAAGGTGAGATCGGTGCCGGGATTGGCTTTGCCGTCCGCATAGAACAGGTGATAGGCGCTGACGTCGTCCTGGTTGACGGTCTTCTTGATCAGCCGCATGCCGAGGAGTGCGGTGTAAAAGGCCAGATTCTCCCGCGGCTTCGCCGAGATCGCGGTCAGATGATGAATTCCGCCTAGCTGCATTGCGTTGTCCTCGTAGTCACATTTCGGGAAAAATCGCCCGGGCCCGTTGGGCCTTTTGCCGGATCATGTAGGATGTCACCGGATGATTGGCCAGCGGCACCGCCGCAGCCTGCAGCTTCGCTGCGCTCACAGCAATGACGGTGACACACCAAGCTGCTATGTCAAAGCAAGCGTAGCCCGGATGGAGCGCAGCGTAATCCGGGGACAGCTCGGCCGCGGCACGAATCCCGGATTGCGCTGCGCTCCATCCGGGCTACGATATCGATGTCCATGAAAGTTCTCCTTCGTCCCATCCTTGCATTCGCGATCATGCTGGCGCTTGCCGCATCATCGCTCGCCCAGACCGCCGCGCCGGTGGACCTTCGCATTCTCGCGATCAACGATTTTCACGGCTACCTTCGCCCGCCGCCGGGCGGGATCACGATTGCCGATCCCGAGGACAGGACGAAGAAGATCACTGTTCCCGCCGGGGGCGCGGAGCATATGGCGACGCTGGTCGGCCAACTCCGCGACGGGCACAAGAACTCGATCTTTGTTGCGGCCGGCGACTTGATCGGCGCCAGCCCGTTTTTGTCGGCGATGTTCCATGACGAGCCGACGATCGAGGCGCTGTCGATGATGGGGCTGGCGCTTTCTTCCGTCGGCAACCACGAATTCGACGAGGGCAAGGACGAACTCTTGCGTATGCAGAATGGCGGCTGCCATCCGGTCGACCAATGCCAGGGGCCGCACCCGTTTCTGGGCGCGAAATTTCGCTATCTCGCCGCCAGCACGTTCGAGAAGAGCAGCGGCAAGACCGTGTTTCCTTCTTACGAAATCCGCGCATTCGACGGCATTCCGGCCGCCTTCATCGGCCTGACCTTGAAGGGTACACCGGGCCTCGTCTCGCCGACAGGCGTTGCCGATCTCGAATTTCGCGACGAAGCCAGTACGGTGAACGCGCTGATCCCGGAATTGAAAGCGCGCGGCGTCGAGGCCATCGTCGTCCTGATCCACGAAGGCGGATTGCCGACGGGCGACTACAACGAATGCCCTGGCGTTTCGGGCCCGATCGTCGACATCGTCAAGAAGTTCGACAAGGCGGTCGACGTTGTGGTCTCCGGCCACACCCACCGGGCCTATGTCTGCGAGATCGACGGGCGGCTCGTCACATCAGGCGACAAATACGGCACCCTCGTCACCGCGATCGATCTCAAGCTTGATCCGACGACGCGCGATGTCGTCAGCGCCAAAGCCGACAACACCATCGTGCGATCAGCAACGCTCGCGAAGGACGTCCGGCAAACTGCGCTGATCGAATCCTACGACAGGCTGGCCGCGCCGATCGCCAACCGCCCGGCGGGTTCGGTGACGGCCACGCTGTCGCGCGTCCCCAACAATGCCGGCGAAAGCCCGCTCGGCGACATCATCGCAGACGCGCAACTCGCGGCCACCAGCGCCGAGGAAAAAGGCGGCGCGGTCATCGCCTTCACCAATCCCGGCGGCGTGCGCGCCGATGTAACGCGCAGAGAGGACGGCGCGGTGACCTATGGCGACGTGTTCGCCAGCCAGCCGTTCCGCAACCAACTGGTGACGATCACGCTGACGGGAAAACAGATCAAGGACATGCTGGAGCAGCAATGGCTCGACCCGAAACGGCCGAGGATCCTGCAGGTGTCGAAAGGATTCGCCTATGCGTGGGACGGATCGAAGCCTGACGGCGAGCGCGTGCTGCCTGAACGGATGTCGCTGAACGGACAGCCGCTCGATCCCGCCGCGAGCTATCGCGTCACCGTCAACAATTTCCTGTTCGTCGGCGGCGACGGTTTTACCGTGCTCACCCAGGGAACCGCGCCGCTGATCGGCGTCTACGATTCCGACGCGCTGCATGCCTATTTCAAGGCCAATAGCCCGGTCAGCCCGACCACAGTGGATCGCATTGTCAGGGTAAATTAGCAGCGACGCGCGAGGGGCAGTGTTCCCCGGATGCTGCGCAGCACGAAGTGGTGCGCTGCTGATCCGGGGTCCACATATTTTGCTGCGGTGGGTCCCGGCTCTGCGGTGCATCGTCACCGGACGATGCTTCGCATCGCCGGGGAGACGCTGCACCGCGTCCGGGACACGGAAACTGGCAGAAAAGCCATCATCGTCTTGCGAAATGCGTGGGCCTTTCCGAGCGGCCCCTAACCGCCTAGATTAGCCGATCCGTTGCCGGCGCGCGCCTCAACGCCAGGATTTTGCATGACACTCCTTCTGACGCATACCGCCTGTCTCGACCATCTCACGCCCCCGGGGCATCCCGAACGCCCCGACCGGCTGCGCGCGGTCGCCGAGGTGCTGGCGGACGATCGTTTCAAGCCGCTCGCGCGCGGCGAAGCGCCGGAAGGCAATCTTGATTCCGTCACGCTGTGCCACGGCGAGCATTATATCGGCGAGCTCCGCCATATCGCCCCCCAAAGCGGCATGATCTATATCGACGGCGACACTTCGATGTCGCCGGGCACCTGGGAGGCCGTGATGCGCGGCGTCGGCGGCGCGGTCGCGGCAACGGATGCGGTGATGGCAGGCACGCATCAGAACGCCTTCGTCGCGGTGCGCCCGCCCGGCCATCATGCCGAGGTCTCCAAGCCGATGGGCTTCTGCTTCTTCGACAATGTCGCCATTGCCGCCCGTCACGCCCAGCGCAACTACGGCATCGGCCGCGCGGCGATCGTCGATTTCGACGTCCATCACGGCAACGGCACGCAAGACATCTTCTGGCACGATCCGACCGTGATGTATTGCTCGACGCATCAGATGCCGCTGTTTCCGGGCACCGGCGCCAGCGGCGAGCGCGGCGAGCACGACACCATCGTCAATGCGCCGCTGGCTTCCGAGGACGGCAGCGCCAAGTTCCGCTCGGCGTTCGAAAACCTGATCCTGCCGCAATTGCAGAAGTTCTCCCCGGAACTGGTCATCATCTCCGCCGGCTTCGACGCGCATCACCGCGATCCGCTGGCCTCGATCAACCTGAAGGCGGACGATTTCGGCTGGGTCACGCGCAAGCTGATGGATGTGGCGGAGACAAGCGCAGGTGGTCGGGTTGTGTCGGTGCTCGAGGGCGGCTACGACCTGCAGGGGCTGAAAGAGTCGGTTGCGGCGCATGTCACCGCATTGATGGGCGCGTAGATCCCCGCCACAATAGCCCCGCAAAATGTTGTTTGATTCAGCGCTCTTAGGGGGGCGCATTCGGGAACTCGATATGGCCGAAAATACCCAGCTGGACGTCAAGAAACTCTCCTTCGAGCGCGCGATCGAGGAACTTGAATCGATCGTCACGCGGCTCGAGGGCGGCAAGGTGCCGCTCGAGGAATCGGTCGCGATCTATGAGCGCGGCGAGGCGCTGAAGCGCCGCTGCGAAGAGCTGCTGCGGCAGGCCGAGGCCCGCGTCGACAAGATCACCACCGACGCCAACGGACAGGTCACCGGGACCGAGCCGCTCGACGTGCAGTGATCCGGCCGGCGGGAAGGCCCCGCCCACCCGAAACGCTGAATGCCGCCCAATATGGTAGCCGATTTAGTCGCCTAATTAGTTCTTGGCGCCCTGCCGAGCCTGTTATAGTCGGCCATCATCCGGGGACAGTACGTGCGCGTCCAGCACCGCCATATCATCTATATTCAGGGCTACGATCCGCGCGGGCTGGCGCAATATTACCGCATGTTCCGGACCGAACTGCGCAAGTTCGGCCGCCTTTACCAGCTCCAGGCCACCATCAGCCGGCCCAAGGTCGCTGCCGACGACGAGATCGCGTCCTGGACCATCGATACCGCAGCTGAGGACTGGCAGACCCGCACGACTTACGATTTCCTCCGGTTCGAGGATTTCATCCAGCAGGACCTGGCGTCGCCGATCTGGCGCACGGTGTTCAGCGCGGTGTGGATCTACTGGCGCCTTATCTTCGCCGGCACCATCGCCCGCTTCGGCAAGGCGAACTGGCGCTTTGCCACGTTCATCACCTATCCGCATCTTGTGCTGCTGCTCGAAGCCGCCGGTGCCGCAGCCATCGCTTTCGTGTTCGAGAAGGGCCTCAACGCCATCGGCATTCCCGATCCTTTCAGCATCGCGGCCGCGATCGCGATCTTCGTAGGGCTGCTCGGAGCCGTGCTGAAATACACGGAAAACGCCACCTACGTGCTCTATCTCTTGTGCGACACGATCTGGACCTGGGAATTCTCGCACCGCGAACGCCCGGAATGGGACCAGCGCATCGACCGCTTCGCGCAGCACCTGGTCAATGTCGCGAAAAGCAGCGACGCCGAAGAAATCGTCATTGTCGGCCATAGTTCCGGATCGTTCCTGTCGACGGAAGTGCTGGCGCGCGCACTGAAGCTCGACCCCGCGCTCGGCCGTCACGGGCCGCGGATCGTGCTGCTGACGATCGGCGGCAATTTCCCGATCGTCGGCTATCACGCGGTGTCGCAGCCGTTCCGCGACCATCTACGGCAGCTCGCCATCGAGCCGTCGATCGACTGGATCGACTGCCAGGCTCGCAAGGACGTGATGAACTTCTACCAGTTCGATCCGATCACGAGCCACGGCATCGACGTCGGCGCCTTAAGGCGCAACCCGAAGATCGTGCCGGTCCGCTTCCGTGACATCATCCGCCCCGAGCACTACGAAAAGTTTCGCTGGCAGTTCTTCCGCGTGCATTTCCAGTTCGTGATGGCCAACGAACTGCCCAATGCCTACGACTTCTTCATGATCGTCTGCGGGCCGGTCCCGCTCAGCGCACGGATGACCGTCCCCGACGCCGCGCTCGATGTCGCAACCGGCGATTCCGGAGTGCGCGCGAGGGGTTGGAAAAGGATCGAAGCGGCCACGACGGCGGCCGAAAGTGCCGCCGATTTGAGCAAATTGGAACCATCCGCCCGCCGCAGCGGTTGAAAAATTCGCGGTTTATCCGGCTCATGCCCCGGAACCGAATCGGCTCTCCGGGTTGGCTTTGGCGGCGGCTTTGGTGTAAAGCTTGCGGCTCTATGGGCTGGGAGAGCAGCCTGCGGGCTAACTTTCGACGGCAGCAAGTGCTTCAAATAGCTAAGGAAACTGAACCGAGAAGGGTTTCGAAGCTACTAACGTGATGCATATCACATGGTTTAGGCCAGAGTGCATCTAGGCTTTCAAATCAGGTACCGGCCCGCCGAGATGGCACCGGGGTCTGGATTTTCACGGCGCGGTTAACGCGCTTCCCGTCTCGCGTCGGGCCACTGGCCCCGACATGCAAAATTGGAATATCGCTGTGACCACATTTAGTAAAACGCCGCTTCTCGATACCATCCGCACGCCCGACGACCTTCGCAAGCTCAAGATCGAGCAGGTGCGTCAGGTCGCCGACGAACTCCGCCAGGAAACCATCGACGCCGTTTCGGTGACCGGCGGCCACTTCGGCGCCGGCCTCGGCGTCGTGGAACTCACCACCGCGATCCACTACACCTTCGACACACCGCGCGACCGCCTGATCTGGGACGTCGGCCACCAGGCCTACCCGCACAAGATCCTGACCGGCCGCCGCGACCGCATCCGCACGCTGCGCACCGGCGGCGGCCTCTCCGGCTTCACCAAGCGCAGCGAGAGCGACTACGATCCGTTTGGCGCCGCGCACTCCTCAACCTCGATTTCGGCCGGCCTCGGCATGGCGGTGGCGCGCGACCTCGCCGGCGGCAAGAACAACGTTATCGCCGTGATCGGTGACGGCGCGATGTCAGCCGGCATGGCCTATGAGGCCATGAACAATGCGGGCGCAATGAATTCACGCCTGATCGTGATCCTCAACGACAACGACATGTCGATTGCGCCGCCGGTCGGCGCGATGAGCGCATATCTGTCGCGGCTCTATTCCGGCAAGACCTACCGCACGCTGCGCGAGGCGGCCAAACAGATCAACAAGCGCCTGCCGAAGATCCTCGCCAACCGCGCCAACCGCGTCGAGGAATATTCCCGCGGCTTCATGATGGACGGCGGCACGCTGTTCGAGGAACTCGGCTTCTATTACGTCGGCCCGATCGACGGTCATAACCTCGACCATCTACTGCCGGTTCTGAAGAACGTCCGCGACATGGAAACCGGCCCGATCCTGGTTCACGTCGTGACGCAGAAGGGCAAGGGTTACGGCCCGGCGGAAGCTTCCGCCGACAAGTATCATGCGGTGGTCAAATTCGACGTCGCCACCGGCGCCCAGGCGAAAGCAAAACCGAACGCGCCGGCCTACCAGAACGTGTTCGGCCAGAGCCTCGTCAAGGAAGCCGAGAAGGACGACAAGGTCGTCGCCATCACCGCGGCGATGCCGTCCGGCACCGGCGTCGACATCTTCAACAAGGCCTTCCCCAACCGCACCTTCGATGTCGGCATTGCCGAGCAGCATGCGGTGACGTTTGCCGCCGGCCTTGCCACCGAAGGCTACAAGCCGTTCTGCGCGATCTACTCGACCTTCCTGCAGCGCGGCTATGACCAGGTGGTCCACGACGTCGCGATCCAGAGCCTGCCGGTGCGTTTTGCAATCGACCGCGCCGGCCTGGTCGGCGCCGACGGCGCGACCCATGCCGGTTCGTTCGACAACGCCTATCTTGGCTGCCTGCCGAACTTCGTCATCATGGCGGCGTCCGACGAGGCCGAACTGGTGCACATGGTCGCCACCCAAGTCGCGATCAACGACCGGCCGAGCGCGGTGCGCTATCCGCGCGGCGAAGGCCGCGGCGTCGAAATGCCGGAGTTCGGCGTTCCCCTCGAGATCGGCAAGGGCCGCATCGTCCGCCAGGGCAACAAGATCGCCCTGCTCTCGTTCGGCACGCGCATGGCCGAATGCGAGAAGGCCGCCGACGAACTCGCCGCCCACGGCCTTTCCACCACCATCGCCGACGCCCGCTTCATGAAGCCGCTCGACGTCGATCTGGTGCTGAAGCTGGCGCGCGACCACGAGGTGCTGCTCACCATCGAGGAAGGCTCGATCGGCGGCTTCGGTTCGCACGTGATGCAGACGCTGGCCGAACATGGCATGCTCGACGGCGGATTGCGGATGCGCGCGATGATCCTGCCCGACGAGTTCATCGACCACGACTCGCCGAACGCGATGTATGCCCATGCCGGCCTCGACGCCAAGGGCATCGTCGCCAAGGTGTTCGATGCGCTCGGCAAGGACTACAAGACCGAGACCGTCAAGCTCGCCTGAGGCACAGCCGCTTCGGTTCTGACCTGGTCAGAACCGAAGCCTTGCAGAACCGAAGCCTCGCAGAACCGAAGAGCTGGCTCTTCGCCGGTAATCCCCATGAAGATCTATCTGGCAGGTCCCGATGTGTTCCTGCCGGACGCCGTCGAGATCGGGCGCCGCAAGGTCGCGGTCTGCGCCCGCCATGGCGTGAGCGGCCTCTATCCGCTCGACAATGCGGTCGATCTTTCGGCCGCCGACGCCTCGCTCGCGATCTTCAAGGGCAACGAAGCGATGATGGACGCGGCGGACGCGATCATTGCCAATCTTACGCCGTTTCGCGGCCCAAGTGCGGACGCCGGCACGGTCTATGAACTCGGCTACATGGCCGGCCGCGGCAAGTTCTGTCTGGCCTACAGCAACGACCCCGCCATCTATGCCGAGCGGGTTGCGCGATCCTTTGCGGTCACGAAAGCCAGTGGCGGTCATCTGATCGACGACGACGGACTGACGGTGGAAGATTTCGGCCTGCCCGACAACCTCATGATGATCCACACGCTCGACCTGCATGGTGCTAGACTGGTGACGCCGCGGCAGCGGCCTGCGGACATCTGGCACGATCTCACCTCGTTCGAAGCCTGCGTTGCGCTTGCGGCGGATCGCGCCACCGGCAAATCGGACTGACCTTGGCGAAAACGAGCAACAGCGAAACTTCTGCCCGCAAGCGCGTGGACGTGCTGCTGGTCGAGCGCGGCCTGTTCGATAGCCGCGCCCGCGCCCGTGCGGCGATCGACGCCGGCGGCGTGACCGCCGACGGCAGGCCCGTGCTGAAGGCGTCGGAGATGATCGCCGCCAATGCCGAATTGTCCGCGCAGCCCGCGCACCCCTACGTCTCGCGCGGCGGCGTCAAGCTCGCCGGCGCCCTGGAGCAATATCCGATCGAGATCGAGGGCCATGTCTGCCTCGACGTCGGCGCCTCCACCGGCGGCTTCACCGAGGTGCTGCTGCAAAACGGCGCCAGCCTCGTCTTCGCCATCGATGTCGGGCGCGGCCAGTTGCATCCCTCACTGCGCAGCCACGCCAAAATCGTATCGATGGAAGAAACCGACATCCGCAAGTTCGAGGGCAAGCGCCTGCCCGCCCGGCCGGATATCGTCGTCATCGACGTCAGCTTCATTTCCCTGAAGGTGGTGCTGCCGGTGGCGTTGTCGCTCGCCGCAGCACCAATGCATCTGCTGGCGCTGATCAAGCCGCAATTCGAGGCGGAGCGAAAGCACTCCAAGCGCGGCATCATCCGCAACGCGATGGTGCATCAGGAAATCTGCGACGATATCTCGGCATTCGCCGCCTCGCTCGGCTGCACCGATATCCAGGTGTTTCCCTCGTCGATCAAAGGCGGCGACGGCAATATCGAATTCTTCATGGGCGCGCGCCGTGGCTGACAGCGAGCGCCTCGTCATCGACCATGTCGGCCATCACGGCGACGGCGTCGCCATCGCAGGCGGCGGCAACATCTATGTGCCGTACACGCTGGGCGGCGAAACGATAGAGGCCGCAGCCGTTCCCGGTCACCATCCCGACCGCCGGCGATTGATCAAGGTCGAGGCCGCAAGCGTCGAGCGGATCGCGCCGTTCTGTCCGCATTTCGGCGTCTGCGGCGGCTGCGCGATCCAGCACTGGGACACTGAGCCCTATCGCGCCTGGAAGCGCGAGCTCGTGGTGACGACGCTGGCGCAGACGGGAATCGATTGCGACGTCGCGCCCCTCCTCGATGCCCATGGCGCGGGCCGCAGGCGCATCACCCTGCACGGGCGGATAGGAACGCACGACGTGCTCAAGGTCGGCTATGCGGCGGCCGGTTCGCACGACATCATTCCGATCGACCGCTGCCCGATCCTCGACCCGCATCTGAACGGCGCGATCGAGGCGGCCTGGGCCGTCGCCGAGCCGCTGATATCGATGGGTAAGCCGCTCGACATCCAGATCACCGCGACCAATAGCGGGTTAGATGTCGATGTGCGCGGCTCCGGCCCGCTGTCGACCGCCTTGATCACCAGGCTGTCGCGCATCGCGGAGCAGCATCGGCTGGCGCGGCTGACGCGCCACGGCGAGCTGGTGCTGATGCGGACACAGCCCGTGATTTCGATCGGCGCCGCGCAGGTGGCGCTGCCGCCCGGCTCGTTCCTGCAGGCCACCGTGGCCGGCGAGGAAACGCTGGCCGCGCTGGTGTCGGACCATTGCAAGCGCGCCAAACATATTGCCGACCTCTTCTGCGGCGTCGGCCCCTTCGCGCTGCGGCTTGCGGCGAAGTCGCGGGTAACCGCCCTCGACAGCGACGCCGGCGCGGTCGCGGCATTGCAGAAGGCTGCGACTTCGACGTCAGGGCTGAAGCCGGTCAAGGCGGAGGCGCGCGACCTGTTTCGCCGTCCGCTGATGCCGCAGGAGTTGCGCGACTACGACACGGTCGTGTTCGATCCCCCACGGCAAGGCGCGCAGGCGCAGGTGACGCAGCTTGCGGCGAGCAGGATTCCGACGGTGGTTGCGGTATCGTGCAACGCCACGACGTTCGCACGCGACGCGAAGATTTTGATCGACGGCGGCTACAAGATCGACGGCGTCACCCCGGTCGACCAGTTCCGCCACACGCCGCATGTGGAATTGGTGGCAAGGTTCAGGCGGTAAGCCGACGCGCGTAGCCCGGATGGAGCGAAGCGAAATCCGGGGCGGTGCAAGCGGTGACGCTTATGGGAATCCCGGATTGCGCTTCGCTTCATCCGGGCTACGAAATATGGCTACCTCCCCCACCGGTCCTGCCAGATCTTCTCGCCGATCATGCAATTGACGCGCGGCTCCCTGCCGGCGGTCGGCACGACGGGGCGGTCCGGGGTACGGCCGGCGATTTCCAATAGCAGCTTGGTGCGGATCGCTTCCTTGAACTTGTCGCGGTCCTTGATCGTCACCACGAAGGAGCCGGGGCCGCCGATGACGCAGTCCTCGTAATAGAAATCGAGATTGTCGATATCCATGGTGGAATAAGACGGCTCCTTCACCATGATCGGCAGGCCGTTGATGATGATGCCTTTTTCGAGCGCGGCGTCGCGCGCGACCGTCACCGGCATGCCGTTGTTGTTGGGACCGTCGCCGGAAATATCGATCACGCGCCGCAAGCCGCGGTGCGGGCTCTCGTCGAACAGCGGCAAGGCGAAGTTGATCGCACCCGAGATCGAGGTGCGCGACGCCCGGCGGATCGGGGTCTTGACGATTTCGTTGGCAACGGCGTCCGCCGTCTCGGGCCCGTCGATCAGGCGCCACGGGATGATGATCTTCTGGTCGGAGGATGCCGCCCATTCGAAATAGGTCACCGCGATCCGGCCGTTCGGGCCGCTCTTCAGCGCCTGCAAAAATTCCTTGGAGACGATCGCCTGCGCATAACCCTCCCGCTGCAGCGCGAGTTCATCCATGTCCATCGAATACGAGACGTCGACGGCGAGGACGAGTTCGACGTCGACGGTCGGGTTGGCATCCTTGTCGGCCAGTTGGCGGCCGGCGGCGTTCGGCCGGTTCGCCTGATACGGCGCGGCAAAACTCGCCACATCGCCGCCGGCGAGTACGCCCGCGACAAGCACGACCCCGATCGAGACATACCAGCGCATTGCGGCCCTCCCGTCGAACGACAGTGATGGTGACATGCAAAGTGGCCGACGCAAAGCGCTGAAATCATTTGTCCTTCACATTCGGGTTAGGATCAGGCTTCGGCCACAGCCCGCGTGCCCGGCAGGTTCCACTTCGCGATTCGCCTGCCCAGCGCCGAGCTTCGCAGTTGAACGATTATGGCGCTCGGCGCGACAGATGCGATGCGGCCGCACATGAAGGGCCGAATTGGCACGATCATGGTTACGTCGCCAAAACTTCCCGCAAATGACAGCCTGCCGCCATTGATGCGTCGACGAGCCCGGCGCGATGAAGGCCCTGAGCGAGCTGAAACTCTCGGCAAACACCCAGTTTCAGGACCGGCCCGGAGCCTGTAAACTGATCGAGACGGCCGTCAGCCGCGGCGATCAGACCATGGCGCAGCGCCTGGCGGACTGCCGCGCCAACTGAGCGCGGCGGGCCCGCGTCATTCGCTCGCTTGCCGGACTTGACTGGAAATGGCCGATACCACCGTCACGCCAAAGACCAAGGTCAAAACCAAGACCGAGCGGCCGCGCCTGCACAAGGTGATCCTCGTCAATGACGATTACACGCCACGCGAGTTCGTCGTCACGGTGCTGAAGGCCGAATTCCGCATGACCGAGGACCAGGCCCACAAGGTGATGATAACGGCGCACCGCCGCGGCGTCTGCGTGGTCGCCGTGTTCACCAGGGACGTCGCCGAGACCAAGGCCACCCGCGCCACCGACGCCGGCCGCGCCAAGGGCTATCCGCTGTTGTTCACGACCGAGCCGGAGGAATAGCGGAGACCGCGTAGCCCGGATGGAGCGCAGCGCAATCCGGGGTCAGTCTTTCCGCTCACCGAAGTTGTCCGTATGGGTACTCCCGCCGCCACCCCAATCCGGAGCCAGAATGCCTGCGCGGACATAGCGATGCAGCGAGGAAAATGGCCAATCTGACGGCGATGTCGCTAACTGGTGCTTGACCGGATTGAAATGCACGTAATCAGCACAGCGCTCGAAATCCCGTTCATCCCGTATGGTGTGCTCCCAAAAGCGCTTCTGCCAAAGAGAATATTCCCCACGATGATCGCGTGAAAGTTGAGCGCCCGTAGCGAGAACACTTCGCGTAAAACTTCCCTTGATCCGTCGCCACCTGTCTGAAAAGTCCGAGTCGCCGGGCGGCAACGTCAGAATGGCATGTAAGTGGTCCGGGAGAATGACGATGGCATCGGTAACAAAAGGCCGTTCGTTTCGCGTTTTCCGAAATGCCGCGCGCAACAACACGACATGATCGATCAGCGCGGACGAACCTCGGTCATCCAGTGTGACCGTGAAGAAAAACATCCCGCCGGGGACGAAATTACGCCGATAATGGACCATGGTGCCCGTCTACCCCGGATTGCACTGAAACGCGTAGCCGGATGGAGCGCAGCGTAATCCGGGGACAGCTCGGGCCGCGGCACGAATCCCGGATTGCGCTGCGCTCCATCCGGGCTACGGGATTCCTTACGCCGCCGATTTTTCGTCGACCAGGCCGTACACGCGTGCGGCCCTGGAGAAACCGGCGACAGGAAACTCGCCGAGATCGCTCCAGCCTCCTCGGCAGATGCCGGCAAATCCTTCCGACGCCACGACCGTGCGGCCGAGTTGGCTCGCGATCTTTTCCAGCCGCGCCGCCAGATTCACCGCAGGTCCAATGCAGGTGAAGTCGAGCCGGTTGCCGCCGCCGATGTTGCCGTACAGGATTCGCCCGACATGCAGGGCGAGGCCGAAGCGAAAACGTTCGACCGCGTCTCCAATCGGATAATTCAGCTCCGCCACGCTGGCGCGGGATTCGTGGGCGGCCTCCAGCACGTGCGAGCAAACCTGCTGCTCGTCGCCGACATACTCGTCGATCGGAAACACCGCGAGCAGGCCGTCGCCCATATATTTCAGCACGTCGCCTCCATGCTTCTTGATCGCGGCGACCTGGCAATCGAAATACTGGTTCAGAATGGTCCACGACGGTCTCGGCCGGCAACCGGTCTGACAACGCCGTGAAGCCGCGCAGATCGGAGAGCCAGATCGCGGCATTCATCGTCTCGGTGTGGCCGCGGCGAATTTGCCCACCCATGATCCGCTCGCCGGCGCTGTTGCCGACATAGGTATCCAGAAGGCTCGCAGCCATGCGGTTCAAACTGAGGATCTCGACCACCCGGGCCAGTGGCTTCGCCAGGCTCCGCAGCGCTGCCAATTGTTCGTCCGTGAACCCACCGGCTTGTTTGGTGGTCCAGCTCGATGCATTCACCGTGCCGCCGATGAAGGGCAATGGCAGCGCGAGATAATCCGTGACGCCTTCGGCGCGAAATTCGTCGACAATCGGAAAACGACTGCTCCGGAGATCATCGGTGCGGGCCCGAACCTCCAGCCCCTGCTGGAACACAATGATCAGCGGGCTGGTGTGAAAATCCGGCGACTGCAGGATGTTGTAGTCGACCGCGCCAACCTCGACCTCGGCGCCCGGCTTCCAGATGAAACTGCGCCCGTAAATTTCGGGATGCAGGGTTCGAACGAAGACGCCGACACGCCACAGCGGCAACCCCGCCGCGACCATCCGTTCGCAGCACTCGGCCATAAATCTCTTGGGGCTGGCCGCGGATCTCCCGCCATCCATCAGCCAGTCGGTCAACTCTCGCAGTCTTGATGCATCCATCGCGCCGGTATTTGCCGCGCAACTGCAGCGCGCGTCAAGCGCGCTCGCAACGACATCCGGCGTGACCCGACGACGGAGCTGCGCTAGCTTTACGGCGCAAAGCAAGAGGAAACGTCAAAAGTGTACGACATCATCATCGTCGGCGGCGGCTCAGCGGGATCGGTCATGGCCCACCGGCTCTCCGCCAGGAGCGCCAACAAGGTCCTGCTCTGCGAAGCCGGCCAGGACACGCCGCCCGGCAACGAGCCGCCCGAGATCCGCGACAGCTATTCGGGGCTGGCCTATTTCGATCCGCGCTTCCACTGGACCGAACTCAAGGTCACGACCCAAATCGTCAGCCACAACAACCCCGACGAGAGCCGCCCGCCATTGCGCAAGTATGAGCAGGCACGCGTGTTGGGTGGCGGATCCTCCATCAACGGCCAGATGGCCAACCGCGGCGCGCCGACCGATTACGCGGAGTGGGAGGCCCGCGGCGCCGCGGGCTGGAACTGGAAGGACGTGCTGCCTTTTTTCAAGAAGATCGAGCGCGACCTCGATTTCGACGGGCCGTTTCACGGCAAGGACGGCCGTATCCCCGTCCGCCGCATTCCGCAGGCGCATTGGACGCGGCACAGCCAGGCGATGGGCGAGGCCTGCAAGCTCGCCGGCTTTGCGTTCCTGCCCGACCAGAACGGCGAGTTCACAGACGGCTACTTCCCGGTGACGCACTCCAATCAGGATGAGCAACGTGTCTCGGCCGCGATGGGCTATCTCGATCGCGAAACACGCAAGCGCGCCAACCTGACCCTATCGACCAACACGCAAGTCAAGGAGCTGCTGTTCGAGGGCACGCAATGCGTCGGCGTGAAAGCGCTGGTCGATGGCCGCGAACGGGAGTTCCGCGGTCGCGAGGTCATCCTTTCATGTGGCGCGATCCATTCGCCGGCGCATCTCTTGCGCGCCGGTATCGGACCGGTCGGGCATCTGAAGGAGATGGGCATTCCGGTCCTGATGGGCCTGGCGGGTGTCGGCCAGGGTCTGATGGATCATCCCTCGATCGCGTTGTCGTCCTATGTCCGCCGTGGCGCGCGCATGAACGAGCACACAAGACGCCACATACAGATGGGGCTGCGCTACTCCTCGGGGCTTCCGGGCGTACCTGCCGGCGACATGTTCGTCGCCGTCCTCAGCAAGTCGGCCTGGCATGCGGTCGGCGAGCAGATCGCCTCGCTGCTCACCTTCGTCAACAAGACCTACTCGGAGACCGGGCAGGTGAAACTCGCCTCGCGCGACCCGCTGATAGAACCGATTGTCGAGTTCAACCTGCTGTCCGACAGGCGCGACCTCGACCGCCTGATGAGCGGCTTTCGAAAGATGGCGGCGCTGCAGATGAGCGCGCCGCTCAAGGCGGTCACCGACAAGCCGTTCCCGGCGTCGTATTCCGACCGCGTGCGCAAGATCGGCGTGGTCAACACCAGGAACAGGGTCCTCACCGCCATCGCCGCTGTCCTGATGGACGGACCGGCGGCGCTGCGCCACACCATGATCGACAACTTCATCGTCGAAGGCTTTACGTTCGAGCAGGTCATGCGCGACGACGAGGCGCTCGAAGCCTTCGTGCGCAAGGCGGCGATCGGCGTGTGGCATGCCTCGTGCTCATGCCGGATGGGCCGGGCAGACGATCCGATGGCGGTCGTCGATACGCAAGGCCGGGTCAAGGGAGTGCAGGGCTTGCGCGTGATCGACGCCTCGATCTTCCCGGTGGTGCCGTGCGCCAACACCAATTTTCCGGTCCTGATGGCAGCGGAAAAGATCGCAGACGCCATGCAGTGAGAGGCCTGGACCCTACCCGCCGACTTGGCCGCGATGGCGGAGAAAGTGGTCCGCGAGCACGCAGGCCATCATGGCTTCGCCCACCGGCACGGCACGGATGCCGACGCAGGGGTCGTGGCGGCCTTTGGTCATGATGTCGGTGTCGGCGCCGGCGCGATCCACCGTCTTGCGCGGGGACAGGATCGAGGAGGTCGGCTTCACCGCAAAGCGCACCACCACCGGCTGGCCGGTCGAGATGCCGCCGAGCACGCCGCCGGCATGGTTCGACAGGAACCGCGTGCCGTTATTGCCGGTGCGCATCTCGTCGGCGTTTTCCTCGCCCGACAATTCGGCCGCGGCAAAACCTGCGCCGATCTCGACACCCTTCACCGCGTTGATGCTCATCATCGCCGCCGCCAACTCGCCGTCGAGCTTGGCGTAGATCGGCGCGCCCCACCCCGCCGGCACGCCTTCGGCGACCACTTCGATGACCGCGCCGATCGAGGAGCCGGCCTTGCGGATGCCATCGAGATATTGCTCGAAGAACGCGGCCTTGTCCTTGTCGGGGCAGAAGAACGGATTGCGCGCGATCTCGTCCCAGTCCCATTTGTCGCGATCGATCCTGTGCGGGCCCATCTGCACCAGCGCGCCGCGCACCTTCACGTTGGGCAGGATTTTTCGCGCGATGGCACCGGCTGCGACACGCGTAGCGGTCTCGCGCGCCGACGAGCGTCCGCCGCCGCGATAATCGCGCAGGCCGTATTTGGCCTCGTAGGTGAAGTCGGCGTGGCCGGGACGAAACTTGTCCTTGATCTCGGAATAGTCCTTGGAGCGCTGATCGGTGTTCTCGATCAATAGCGCGATCGGCGTTCCCGTCGTCACCTGCACGCCGGTCTCGGGATGGGCCATCACACCGGACAGGATCTTTACCGCGTCCGCCTCCTGGCGCTGGGTGGTGAAGCGCGACTGGCCGGGACGGCGGCGGTCGAGATCGTGCTGGATGTCCTCATTGGTCAGCGGGATCAGCGGCGGGCAGCCATCGACCACGCAGCCGATCGCAATCCCGTGGCTTTCGCCGAAGGTCGTGACCCGGAACAGATGGCCGAAGGTGTTGTGGGACATGGTGGTTAGATACGCCTGCCGATGTAAAAAATCCGCATTTATGTTGACAGTCAACATAACGCAGTGCGTGTCGTAACTCGCGCAGACTAAGGGGTCAAATGACCCCATTTCTGTCATGCCCGGGCTTGTCCCGGGCATCCACGTCTTTCGGCCGGCAAAGCAAGGCGTGGATGGCCGGGACAAGCCCGGCCATGACGACGAAAGGGGTGCGATGCGCCCTTAACTATACTTCCGCAAATCCCCGTCGCGGAACACGTAAACCGCGCCCTGCTCGATCAGAAGATCGGCGGCGCTGGCCGGCGTTTCGATGCCGAGTGCCACCATCAGCGCCCGCGCCGTGCCGCCATGGGCCACGGCGACGGTGTCGGTCTTCACGGAATCGTACCAGTCGCGCATGCGGTGCTGTACTTCCGCGTAGGTTTCGCCGCCTTCCGGGGCCATCGTCCACTTCGCGGTGAGCCGTTTGGCATAGAGCACGGGATCGGCCGCCTGCATCTCGGCCAGCGTCGAGCCCTCCCAGACGCCGTAACCGATCTCGCGCAGACGATCGTCGAGCGCATATTCTTCCCGAGGAAGTTTCAGGGCGCTGCGCACCAGTTCCATCGTCGCCCGCGCCCGGCCAAGCGGACTTGCAACGAACGGCAGCGCGGCCCTGTCGCGGCCATCGCGCTCGAGAAGTTCGGCGAGGATATTGCCGGCATGGGCCGCCTGCCGGCGGCCGAGATCGTTGAGCGGAATGTCCTGCGCGCCCTGCAGCCTGCCTTCCGCGTTCCACGACGTCTCGCCATGGCGGATGTAGTAGATCACGGGCGCTGGCATTCGACTATCAAGCTATTCCTTGCTCGGCGAATTGGAGAGCGCGATGTCGGGCGCGTCAGGACGTTTCATGCCAACGACGTGATAGCCGGCATCGACGTGATGCACCTCGCCGGTGACGCCGCGCGACAGGTCCGACAAAAGATACAGCGCGCTGTCGCCGACCTCCTCGCTGCTGACGTTGCGGCGCAGCGGCGCGTTGTATTCGTTCCACTTCAGAATGTAGCGGAAGTCGCCGATGCCGGATGCGGCGAGCGTCTTGATCGGCCCTGCCGAGATCGCGTTGACGCGGATGCCCTTTTCACCAAGGTCGGCGGCGAGATAGCGCACGCTGGCTTCGAGCGCTGCCTTCGCAACGCCCATCACGTTGTAATGCGGCATCCATTTCTCGGCACCGTAATAGGTCAGCGTGATAATCGAGCCGCCGTCGGTCATCAGCTTTTCGGCGCGTTGCGTGATCGCGGTCAGCGAATAGCAGGAGATCAGCATGCTCTTGGTGAAATTGTCCTGCGTCGTCTCCAGGTAACGGCCGTCGAGCTGGTCCTTGTCGGCGAAGGCGATGGCGTGGACCACGAAGTCGATCTTGCCCCATTTTTCGCGGAGCACGTCGAATACCGCGTCGATGGTGGCGGAATCCGTGACGTCGCAATGGCCGAGCAGAAGCGCGTTGAGCTCTTTGGCCAGCGGCTCGACCCGCTTCTTCAGCGCGTCGCCCTGCCAGGTGAGCGCGATTTCCGCGCCCGCGTCGTGGCATGCCTTGGCGATGCCCCAGGCGATCGAGCGGTTGTTGGCAACGCCGAGGATCACCCCGCGCTTGCCCTGCATCAGAGCTGATTTTTGCGACATCCGGTTTCCAATCGAGCTTCCCTGTGGGGCTTGGAGGTACACCAGCACTCCAGCGCGGTCGAGCCCAAATCCGTCCCCGGATTAACGCTGTTTCCGATGCGCCTCAATGGCTGGAATAGACACGTCAATTGGGTGTTATGTTGGGTAAGGCGTTCGCGCCTCATGACTCCTGCAACTCTTGCAATCCGGTCACCGATGAGCGCGTTTCGTCAAAGTGTCGAAGCCATGATTCCGGCGCTCCGCCGCTATGCACGTGCGCTCGCGCGCGATGCCGACATCGCCGACGATCTGGTGCAGGATACGCTGGTGCGCGCGTTGCGTTCGGAACGGCTGTTTCTCGGCGGCGACGTCAGGAGCTGGCTCTACACGATCCTGACCAATTTGAACAAGAACCGGCGGCGGTCGCTGGCGCGGCGGCCGCAATTCATGCCGCTGCTCGACAACAACCCCGACGCCAGCGGCACCGAGGCGGAGGGCCGCGACATCGCCCGCGCGCTGGCAACATTGGTGGAAGAACAGCGCTCGGTGCTGCTGCTGGTGATGCTGGAAGGACTGAGCTACCGCGAGGTCGCCGACATCCAGGGCGTGCCGATCGGCACCGTAATGTCCCGGCTTGCCCGCGCACGCGCGCATGTCAAAGCTTCGCTCGAGGGCGAGCGTACGGCGCTGCGGCGGGTGAAATGAAGATGCGTGTGGCAGGCGTGGCGCACAGACAGACCAGGAATAGACAGAGACGACGACAATGACCGATCCCAACATTCCCGTCACCGAAGACGAGCTGCATGCTTACGTCGACAACGAGCTGCCGGCGGAACGCCGTGGCGACGTCGAGGCGTGGCTCGCCGCGCATCCCGACGATGCCGCGCGGGTGCAGTCGTGGCACACGATGGCGGAAGCGCTGCGTGCGCGGTATGATTCCGTTGCTGACGAGGCGGTGCCGAAGCGGTTCGATATCGAGCGGCTGGTGCAACAGCCGCGCAAATGGGTGTACGGCGCGGTCGCGGCCACGCTGGCGGCGTTCATCATCGGTGGCGGCGTCGGCTGGCTCGCGCGCGGCGCGACGGCGGCGCCCTCGGCTTTCCAAAATCTGACGGTGCAGGCGATCGAGGCGCACCGGCTTTACGTGGTGGAAGTGCGGCATCCCGTCGAGGTGCCGGGCAGCGAACGCCACCATTTGCAGCAATGGCTGACCAAGCGCTGCGGCTGGGTCGTCCGCGCGCCGGAACTGGCGGGGGCCGGATTGAAGCTGGTCGGCGGGCGGCTGTTGCCGGGTTCCGTGGGCCCGGCGTCCTTCCTGATGTACGAGAGCGCCTCAGGCGAACGTTTCACGATCTACACGGTGAAATCGGACGCCGGGGCGACGCAGATGCGATACGCCGCGGAAGGCAAGGAAAGCACGCTGTTCTGGGCCGATGACGGCGTCGTCTATGCCGTGGTGTCTACCGGCGTCGACCGGGGGCGGCTGACGCAGATCGCCCAGGCGATCTACGATCAGATGGAGAAAAAGGGCTAACCTACCGGCAAGAAAAGTGGCGGATAGGCAACACCGCGCCACCTGTCCCAATTCTGACATCGAAAATCTGGAATCAAACCACCAGCGCGTCTCATTAAAGCACCGGGTGATCACGCGAAAATGAGTAGCGTTCGATCCGCCGATCGGCGCAAGCGGCCTCGATCGGGGTTTGGTACCGCGCTGGTCCCCCTTTCGAGGCCGCCCCTTTTCTCGGAAAACCCTTTGTTTTCCGAGAAATAGGCCCGCCTTTTTAGGAAAAATTCCTGCCAGGCCCCGTACTGTTCGACACGTCTTTTCGTGCTGCGAATCGCGGCCAAATCGCTCGACTCAGCCGAAATCGCTGCGCGGATTATAAGGGTGGCCGTCGCGCCACTTTTCCATCAATGCCTCAAGCTCGGCATCGTTCCCGTCGGGCAGAATAATTCGGGTGGTGACGAACAGGTCCCCGGCTCCCCCCGCCTTGGGCAGACCCTTGCCCTTGAGGCGGAAGATGCGGCCGCTGGAGGTATTTTTCGGAATCGACAGTTCCACCGCGCTGCCGAGCGTCGGCACCCGGACCTTGCCGCCCAGCACCGCCTCATGGAGCGCAATGGGCAGATCCAGGCGCAAATCACTGCCATCGACCTTGAAAAAGGGATGCGGCGCGATGCTGACCGTAATCAGGAGATCGCCCGGCGGGTGACCCGGCGCGGTTTCACCCTGCCCCTTCAGCCGGATCTGCTGGCCGGCGGTGACGCCTGCCGGAATCCTGACGTTGAGCTCCTTGCCGGTCGGCAGGCGGACGCGTTTTTCTCCGCCCTTGACCGCATCTTCCAGCGACACCGTCATCGCGACATTCAGGTCGAGATCGAGGCCGATCCCGCCGGTCTCGAATTCAAAAGTCCGGCCGCCGCCGGGACGTCCGCTCCCGGCCGCGCCGCCGAACATGCTGTTGAGGATATCCTCAAAGCCCGCCCCGCCCGCGCCGCCGGGCCCGCCACCGGTGCGGAAGCTGTAGGACTCGAAGCCACCAGCTCCACCGGCGCGGCCGCGCGGGTCGCCGCCGCCAAAGCCGCTACCAGAAAAACCCTGGAAGCGTGGCTTGCCCTCGGCGTCGATCTCGCCGCGGTCGAACTGCTTGCGCTTGTCCTCGTCGCCGATGATCTCGTTGGCGGAATTGATCTCGGAAAAGCGCGCAGCCGCCTTCGGATCGTTCTTGTTGTTGTCCGGGTGGTGCTTCTTGGCGAGCTTGCGATAGGCACTCTTGATCGCTGCAGCGCTGGCGCCCCGCGGCACCCCCAAGACCTCATAGGGGTCGCGCATCCGTCACGTCTCCTTCGTGGAAAATTCAGTTCTCGAAGCTTAGGGCAATTCGCCTGCTTTGGCTTCATCTGGGGAGCCAGTTGCATTTTTGCAACTAACCCGAAGGCTTCGCTTGAAAAAGCTTTCAGACCTTATCCCCTCGTCCAGGGCTTGATCGTGTGGATTTCCCATCGGCCATGGCCGGCCTTGCAGGCAGCACCCTGCAGCCAGCTTTCCGCGCGGCCGTTGACGTAGCTTGCCAGGAAATCCCGGCAGGTGCGCCCGTCTTCGGCGGAATAGGCCTGGGACAGCGGCGTCACCGAGCCGCGCGCGCCGGTCTCCGGATTTTCCCAAGGCTGGCTGGAATCCTTGTCGCCCTTGGTCAGCACGTCGGAGGCGGCGGTGCGTGCAAAGGCGAGATCGCTCTCGGTCGGCACCGGCGCCGTGCCCGGTTGCTTGACCAGCGAACCCGTGACATCGGCGGCGTTCATCCTGGCGTAGGCGTCCGGGCGCGACAGACTGCAGCCGCCCGAGCCGAGACCGATCAAAATCAACGTCATCACTGCGCCGGTCGGCCCGATCGCCGATAGGCCAACGCGTCCCCATGCCCTATATAGGGCGAGCCCGCAACCGGGCTGCAACGCGCTCTGGGACGCGGACGGACGCAACTGGGACTCCTGACATGACGGACACGACCTCCATCAAACACCCGGCACCGTTAACATCGGGTGATTTTACCGCGGCCGAGGAACCGTTTGCGCTGTTCGCCGAGTGGTTTGCGGAAGCCGTGAAGTCCGAGCCGAACGACCCGAACGCGATGGCGCTGGCGACCGTCGATGCCGACGGGCTGCCGAATGTCCGGATGGTGCTGATGAAGGGCTATGATGCGGATGGCTTCGTGTTCTACAGCCACATCGCCAGCCAGAAGGGCCGCGAACTCGCCGCAAATCCTAAGGCGGCTTTACTATTTCACTGGAAGTCGCTGCGCCGTCAGGTCCGCATCCGCGGCAACGTGTCGCCGGTGACGGATGAGGAAGCCGACGCCTATTTCGCCACCCGGCCGAAGCAGGCGCAGATCGGCGCCTGGGCCAGCAAGCAGTCGCAGCCGCTGGAGAGCCGCTTTGCCTTCGAGCAGGCGATCGCGCTGGTCGCCGCCAAATACATGATCGGCGAAGTGCCGCGCCCGCCCGGGTGGAGCGGCTGGCGCATTCACCCCACGCGTTTCGAATTCTGGCACGACCGCCCGTTCCGCCTGCACGACCGTATCGAATTCCGCCGCGATGCACCGGCGCAAGCCTGGAGCAAGGTGCGGCTCTATCCCTGAACGATCGTCATGGCCGACCTTGTGCCGGGCATCCACGTCTTCTCTGCATCAGGAAAGTAAGACGTGGATGGCCGGGAGCGCAGACAAGTTTACGTAGTCTGCGCAAAGCAGACTACTATGCCCGGCCGTGACGCCAACCGAAAGAATTGCGTATGCCCCCTTCATCCAACGCCCCGCGGCGCACGCTGCTTCTGACCGGCGCCAGCCGCGGCATCGGCCACGCCACCGCGATCCGCTTCTCCTCCGCCGGCTGGCGCGTCATCACCTGCTCGCGGCACGCCTTTCCGGAAGTCTGCCCGTGGGGCGCAGGCCCGGAGGACCACATCGAGGTCGACCTCGCCGATCACGCCGACACCACGCGCGCGATCTCCGAGATCCGCCGGCGGCTGGAGAACGACGAGTTGCATGCGCTGGTCAACAACGCCGCGATCTCGCCCAAGGCGCCGGACGGCAGCCGGCTCGGCACCATGGACACCGATATCGAAACCTGGAGCCATGTGTTTCGCGTCAACTTCTTTGCGCCGATCATGATGGCGCGCGGCCTGATCGAGGAATTGAAGCACGCCAGGGGCGCCGTGGTGAACGTCACCTCGATCGCAGGCTCGCGCGTGCACCCGTTCGCCGGCGTCGCCTATGCGACCTCGAAGGCGGCACTGGCTTCACTCACACGGGAAATGGCCTCCGACTTCGGCCGCGTCGGCGTCCGCGTCAACTCGATTGCGCCGGGCGAGATCGACACATCGATCCTGTCGCCGGGCACCGAGAAGATCGTCGAACAGCAGATCCCGATGCGCCGGCTCGGCACGCCGGACGAAGTCGCAAAGATCATCTATGTGCTGTGTACGGAAACCAGTTCCTACGTGAACGGCGCCGAGATCCACATCAACGGCGGTCAGCACGTTTAGTGGTGACGGGCCGTCATTGCGAGGAGCGTCGCGACGAAGCAATCCACGCTTGCTTCGTGGTTTCCAGATTGCCGGGCTACCGCCCGCAACGACGCAACGTTCACTCCGCGTAAAACTTTCGCTGCGCCGTGCGCAGTGTCGCCGCGGCAACGTTGAACGTGCTCGAACACTCGTCCTCGTTCTCGCCGTCCGCCAGCACAGCACCGCAGTGCCGGCAAAGCCGCGTCGAGAACGCCTGCGCCTTGCCACCGGTGCGGCCCTGCTGATAGAGCGCCAGATCGATGACGTTGCGCGGCGACATTATGAGTTTCTCAACCATGGGATCCTCGCGGCCTGAGACACACTTTATCGCAGAGAAGTTTCGACCATTCGTTCAGTCCACCGCTCAAATTTTAGCGGTGGAATTGAGTCGATCTTCGCAGGTGTGGAACTGCAGGGAACTCCTGTCCTACAGCCACTTCTTCCACCTGAACAGGAAGTACGGCAGCACGGCTGCCATGAGCATCATGACGAGCGCCATCGGATAGCCGTGCGCCCATTCGAGTTCCGGCATCGCCTTGAAGTTCATGCCGTAGATCGAGGCGATCAGTGTCGGCGGCATCAGGACAACGGCCATCACCGAGAACAGCTTGATGATGTTGTTCTGCTCGAGATTGACGACGCCGAGCATGGCGTCGAGCGTGAAAGTGATCTTGTTGGAGAGATAGGACGAATGGTCGGTCAGCGAGACGACGTCGCGCTGCATGGTCTTGAGTTGCTCGCGCATGTCCTTGGACCATTTGGCGCCTTCCACCACCGCCGACAGGAAGGTGACGACACGGCCGATCGAGACCAGGCTCTCCCGGATCTTCGAGACCAGATCCCCCTTCCGCCCGATCGTGATCAGGATCTGGGAATATCGCTTAGCCTGGCCATGGCGCGCGCTTTCGGGCTCGAAGATGTCGTGGGAGACCTGGTCGACCTCGGCGCCAGCGCGCTCCAGAATGTCGGCGCAGCGGTCGATCACCGCGTCCAGCAGTTCCATCAGCACCATTTCGCCCGATATCCCCGCCATGCATGAGCGCGCCAGCTTGTGCTCGACCAAGGCGAACGGCTTCGGCTCGTCGTAGCGCACCGTCACGAGGCGGTGGCCAGAGAGGATGAAGGTAACGGCCGTGGTCCTCGGCATATCGGTGTCCGATTGGCACATCAGCGTCGCGGTCATGTAGCGGGCGCCGCTCTCGATATAGAGCCGG
Organism: Bradyrhizobium sp. AZCC 1610; assembly: GCF_036924515.1. Taxonomy (NCBI): domain Bacteria; kingdom Pseudomonadati; phylum Pseudomonadota; class Alphaproteobacteria; order Hyphomicrobiales; family Nitrobacteraceae; genus Bradyrhizobium; species Bradyrhizobium sp. AZCC 1610. Next base: position 5,009,044 of record NZ_JAZHRR010000001.1, read on the forward strand.
CTGGAAATCTCGATTTCCTGCATGTCCTCCCGGGTCGGTATCGCGATCCCGGCCAGCCGCTCGACCGCGCGATCCTCATCCATCGTCGGGTTCAACAGGTCGATCCAGACCGCATTGTCCGGCAATGCCGCCGGGTCTGCGACCGGGAGCTTCTTCAGGGAGGATTCGAAGGGAACAAACACCGAAAACATGGGCAACTCCGGAACAGAGCGGCAGCTCTCGTCTTGACGCGAACCGGTACCCACCCCGGATCAAGTCCGGGGCAGGCTTTCGCTTGAAAACGCCACGAGCACCAGCGGTACTAAACCCGATTCTGGCAAGCGCTTCATGACCCGCGCATTAACCGCCGATCCATATTTATGGCGCCGGAGTGGCGTTTACGGCGGCGAGGTGGCGTCGACGCGGCCCTGATTTGGCCTTGGCGCCACCCCTGCCCAGAAATCAACCGGAACTCGCAAAACTTGCGGCATAAAAGCCACAGCCGGCCTTCCGCAGCGCCGAACGGGCGTGCAAATGCTGGCATAAATGCCGGTTTTTGCGGATAGTGGGATTAATGGAATCGTCGCGTTTGAGGCGCAAGATAGTTGCTGCGAACGCCAGAGTTTCGATTGGAAGTAACCCATGTCGTCGCTGAAAGTTATGTTGGGGCTGCTCGCCGGCCTTGCGTTGTCCGGCTGCATGCCGGCAACCACATATCAGGCCGCCCCTGAAGCCACCCTCAAGCCGAACGACAAGGCCCAGCTTGCGAAAGCGCGCTACGCGGCGGTTAAGCCTGCTGAGCCGTTCCGCCGCGCCATCGTCGACTATCACCGCAAGGAACTGCCCGGCACCATCGTCGTCGATTCCGATCACCACTATCTCTATCTGGTTCAGGACGGCGGCAAGGCGATCCGCTATGGCGTCACCGTCGGCGAGGAAGCCCTCGCATTCTCCGGCATTGCCCGCGTTGGCAACATGGCCGAATGGCCGAAATGGACGCCCACGGCCGATATTCACAAGCGCATCGAAGGCCTGCCGGCCTCGGTGCCCGGCGGCGTCGACAATCCGCTCGGCGCCCGCGCGCTCTACCTTTACCAGGGCAACAAGGACACCCTGTTCCGCATCCACGGCACCAATCAGCCGGAATATATCGGCGCTTCGATCTCCTCGGGCTGCATCCGCATGACCAACGAGGACGTCATCGATCTCTACAGCCGGGTGAAGCAGGGTACGGTTGTCGTCGTCCTCGAACCCAAGCAGGGCGATTCGCCGTTCAATTCCAAGATGGCGCTGCAGGGCGGCGGCAACAATGGCTCGGTGCCCCAGTAGCCGACGCCGGTTACACCGCAGCAGAAGATCAAGAGCGCCGGTTTTGCCGGCGCTTTTTCTTTGCAGGCTTCTCCTGGCGCGGCGGCGCGGCCGCCTCCGGTTTCTTGGCATTCGCTTTTTCAGCGCCCGGCTTGGCAGCAACCGGCTTGGCATCGGACTTCGCATCGGACTTCGCATCGGACTTGGCGTCGTCCGGTTTGGCGGCGACCTCGCGCGGCGGCGCTTCGTCGGGCCGCTCGGCCGGCAATAGCGGCGCTTTCTGCGGCAGCGGGTCCCACACGTCCCACTGGCAGATCCGGTAATTGTTGCGCCTTTCCATCAGGTCGAGATGGATGTGGTCCTCATGGTACCAGTCCGAGCCCGGCCCCAGCACAGTCGAGAACCGCGCGCAGACGGAATGCAGCACGGTTTCGCGCAACTCCCGCGGTACCGTGCGATCGGTCAGCGAGATCGAGCGGCCGTTGGCGAGCTTGAGGGCGCGAACGTCGACCGCATTGGCGCGGCCGTGTTCGGAAAGAATGGCGCCGACGATACGGTTTCGGCCACGGCATTCGTACGAGTTGAAATTATCGAGATTGGAAACTGTGCTGCCGAGGCTCGCTGCGAGCGGCGCGATGTCGTTGCGAATCCAGTCGGCCAGAGCGGTAGCCATGGGACAGCGCAGGATGGCCGCCGGCTTCACCGAGACCTGCCGCTTGTCCGGCAGCACGATCGCCTCCAGCCGCACCAGGTCCTCGCCCCCGCAGCCGTTGGCGCCGCGGATGTCGGGGATGCTGGGCGCAATGGCAATGGCGTCCGTCAGCGCCAGCCGACAGGCCGAGGGAGGCGGCGTGGGCGGTGGTGCAGGCGCAGCCTGCTCGCTGGGTTTGCCGTTCTGACGGCTCGTCTGCGGCTCCTTGGCGGCCGGCTGGCCGGGCTCAGTGAAAGGCGCCTCGGCCGGACGGGGCTTCGGCAGCGGCACCGCCGCGCGGCGCACCGTTGCCCGCGGCCTTGGCCTTGGCGAAGCATCCCTGAACAGATCGGCCCACGGCGCCGCGCGGAAGGCTTTCGCTGCGAAGGCGGGCACTGTTGGCATGCCAAGCAGGAGCAGCACCGCGGCAGCGGTAACCATTGCCGCTCTACTGCGGCCAAAGACGCCATAAGCCCATTTTCGGCTTGCTTTCTCCGCGCTAGAGTTCATGTCAATTCCATGATCTTACGCCGGTCCGCTCGTGCTTTGGCGGATCGTGCGGAAAGCAAATAACCATCGGGAGGGAAGTGCGTATGCTCGGATTGATGCAAGACTGGCCTTTGCTTTGCCATCGGATTATCGAACACGCGGCGAAGTATCACGGCACGCAAGAGGTCGTCACGCGGTCGGTCGAAGGTCCCATTCATCGCACCAATTACGCCGAAATTCACATTCGCGCGCTGAAAGTCTCGCAGCGGCTGGAACGCGACGGCATCAAGCTCGGTGACCGCGTTGCCACCATCGCCTGGAACACCTGGCGCCATCTCGAATCCTGGTACGGCATCATGGGGATCGGCGCGATCTGCCACACCGTCAATCCGCGGCTGTTCCCCGACCAGATCGCCTGGATCATCAACCACGCCCAGGACCGCGTGGTGATGGTCGATATCACCTTCGTGCCGATCCTGGAAAAGATCGCCACCAGCCTGCCGAGCGTGGAACGCTACATCGTGCTGACCGACAAGGCCCACATGCCGCAGACCACGCTGAAGAACGCGGTCGCCTATGAGGACTGGATCGCGGAAGCCGACGGCAAGTTCACGTGGAAGGACTTTGACGAAAATACCGCGGCCGCGATGTGCTACACCTCGGGCACCACGGGCGATCCGAAGGGCGTATTGTATTCGCACCGTTCCAACGTGCTGCACGGGCTGATGGCCAACAATGTCGACGCGCTCGGCACCAGCGCCGCCGAGACAATGCTGCCGGTGGTGCCGTTGTTCCATGCCAACAGCTGGGGCATCGCATTCTCCGCGCCTTCGATGGGCACCAAGCTCGTAATGCCGGGCGCCAAGCTCGACGGTGCTTCGGTCTATGAACTCCTCGACACCGAGAAGGTCACGCACACCGCCGGCGTTCCCACCGTGTGGCTGATGCTGCTCAACCACATGGCCGCCGGTAACCTGAAGCTGCCCCACCTGAAGAGCGTGGTGTGCGGCGGCTCGGCGATGCCGCGCACGATGATCAAGTCGTTCGTCGACATGGGCGTTCGCGTGCGTCACGCCTGGGGCATGACCGAGATGAGCCCGATCGGCACCGTCGCCGCGCTGAAGCCGCCGTTTGCCGAACTCATCGGCGAGGAACGGCTCGACATCCTGCAGACCCAGGGCTATCCGCCGTTCGGCGTCGAGATGAAGATCACCGACGATGCCGGCAAAGTGCTGCCGTGGGACGGCAAGACTTTTGGCCGCCTCAAGGTGGCCGGCCCCGCGGTCGCCAAGGCCTATTTCAAGGTCGATACAGATATCCTCGACGACGAGGGATTCTTCGACACCGGCGACGTCGCGACCATCGACCAGCACGGCTACATGCGGATCACCGACCGCTCCAAGGACGTCATCAAGTCCGGCGGCGAATGGATTTCGTCGATCGATCTGGAAAATCTCGCGGTCGCCCACCCCGCGGTCGCGGAAGCGGCCGTGATCGGCGTCTATCATCCCAAATGGGACGAGCGTCCGCTTCTGATCGTCCAGCTCAAGGCCGGCCAGAAGGCGACGCGCGAGGACATCCTGAAATTCATGGACGGCAAGATCGCCAAATGGTGGATGCCCGACGACGTCGCTTTTGTCGACGGCATTCCCCACACTGCGACCGGCAAGATCCTGAAGACCGCGCTACGCGAACAGTTCAAAAGCTACCGCTTCCCGAACGCGGCGGCGTGACGACTGCCCTGAAAGCGGGAAGGCCGCCTTCCACAAAACGGAAAGCGGCCTTCCTGAAGCTCATGCCAGCGCAGATCGATCACGATCCGGTTCAATCCGACCGGATCGGCTGCCGTTTATCCCCTGGAGCGTTTTCCAGCGAAGTGGCGACCGGTTCGCGTCAAGAAAACGCGTCAAATCAAAAACCTGGAGCCCCGTTCCGATGCAATCGGAACGAAAAAGGCTCTAGCGCGAGAGCGCCAGCGCCTCCAGCTTTCGCTGCGCGCCGGGTTCGCCCCATTCCTTTGCCCGCTGATACCACGTGCGGGCCTGCTCGATATCAGCCAGCGGACCGTCGGCACCGATCTGCCTGAGCAGCGCCGGATCATAGGTCGTGCCGACGAGCAGTGCCGCCCGCGCATCCCGCGCCTCAGCGCCGCGCATCAGCAACAGCCGCGCCGACTGGACGTCGCCGCTGGCGAGCAGATCCTGTCCGCGTTTGATCAGGGCAGCGATTTCCCTCGGATCGAGGCTGCGCACGACCTCCGCCTGCGGCGGTCGGGCCGGCATCGCCGACGGCGCGGCCGTGGCCACGGCGATCGGCGGCGCCACGGCAACTGGTGGCGTCACGGCAACCGGCGCAGACACGGCAGCCGGGGGCGACACGGCAGCCGGCGGCGCCGCGGCGACCCTTGGCGCTACCGCGGCAAGGCTTGGCGCTGCCTGCCAGGTCAGCCGCGTGGAGGTGCCGGTGAGCGCCACGCCGTTACCGTCGCGCAATTCCGCCGTGACCAGCATCTGGCCGGTGAATCCTTCGGGCGGAATGACCGAAACGCCGGAAATCTCCGTCGCCGGCACGCGCCACTCGCTGGAACCGCTACGCTTGCCGGACGTCAGCCGTGCGCCGGCAGTCAGTCCGTTGATGGATACGAACGCGCCAGGCGGCGGCGCGCCGACGTGAATTCCGAGCGGGACGGGATCGTTGGTAAAGCCGCCGCCGTCCTGCACGGCCAGGGTCGCCGTGCGCTTCGCTGGCGGTGCCGGCTGCGGCGCCGGGGTGACTGACGATTTCACGGCCTGCCAGGCGGCCGAAAGCGACGCGTTGTCCTGACCGGCGGGACGTTGCGAAGACGGAATGGCCATGACGAGAAGCGTCGCGATGCTCGCCGCAATCGCCACCGCGATCGAGAAGCGGATGACCTGCTGGAACAGCGCGCGCCGACCCGACAGGTCGCGGAGCACGGATGGCGCTTCGACCGGCGCCACGTCCCTCGCCTCCTGCATGGCCTGCGCAACCGCTTTGGTGAACATTTCGGAATCCTGGCGGCGTGGAGGCTTGCCAAATGGTTGCAAGGGCGGTCCTTCCGTCGGCATTCGCGGGCGCCACCCATCGTTGTTCTGCATGAGCGTCGGGCTCGGCTGCTCGCTGGTCATCCGCTCCCTCAACTCGCGCGGCGCATAGTATTCCGGATCGTTCGGACCGACATTTCCTTCGTGCTTTGCATTACTCATACTGAACACTCGCCCCTATGAGGCTATCCACCAGCCCCGCGGACGTATGCCGATTGCGCCCTATGTGATGATCCCTGAAACTCCGGATGGGCGCAACCGCATCCTTGCGGCTCCGCCCAGCAACAAGGACCGGGAGTTGAGATTATCCTGCAGCGCTTCCAGCTGACACCCGCCGTTTCCCTCTTGGTTGGCGGCTTGCCGCTGTCCCGTGCAGGACAGTCCCATGTAGCAGCAAATACGACAACCCGGCGGCAAGAGGTAGACGAAAGTTGGACCGACTTCAATCTACAACTAATAATCAATTTACAGGGATGGTTAAGCGGCCAGGTTGCTGCCATCAGCGCAATGCCCGATTAATATCGCGCAAACCTTGATATTCGCGCCCCGCCGTGGTCTCAAGCTGCGAGTTTGCAGCCTGGCCCGCCCGCCGGCCAGACAGACTCCAACCGGCAGATTTACCGATGGCCCGAAGGTTTTCCGCTCCCTACCAGTCGGAGCCCGTGTCCAGTCTCGCCACCTGGTCGCGCAACCTCGCCATCTTCGCCGTGGTCGCGGTGGTGGTCTCGATAATGATCGTCCGCTTCGGCTTTCTGGAGATGAAGCCGGCGCTGGCGACGTTCTTCGGCGCGCTCGGCTGCGCGGTGCTTTCGATCCTGGTCGGCCTCGCCGCCTTTGCCGCGATCTGGCAGAACGGGTCGCGCGGCATGGGCCGGATCCTGCTGGCGTTCCTGATCAACGCCCTCGTCCTCGCCTACCCGGCCTACCTCGCCTTGCAATACCGCAAGCTGCCGCCGATCCACGACATCACCACCGATCCGATCGATCCGCCGCGCTTCGAGGCGCTGGCGCGGCTGCGCAGCGGCGAAGGCGCGAACTCCGCGGTTTATGCCGGGCTCTATTCGGCCGAACAGCAGCGGATCGCCTACCCCGACGTCGAGACCGTGGAGCTCGAAGTTCCGCCGCAGCGGGCCTATGAGGTGACGCTGGCGCTGGTCACCAAGCGAAAATGGCTGGTGATCGACGAACGGCCGCCGCAGCCGCCGCGCCGCATCGGCCGCATCGAGGCGGTGGCGCGGACACCGATCATGGGATTCCGCGAGGACATCTCGATTCGCATCACGCCCGACGGCGATGAATCGCGCGTCGATATCCGCTCCTCCTCACGCTATTTCGAAAGCGACCTCGGCAGCAACGCCGCCCGCGTCACCAAGCTGATCGAGGACATCAATTCGGCGGTCGACAACGCCAAACCGGCGAAGAAACCGCAAACGCCAGCCAAGGCGCAGGCGAAGACTGTGAAGAAGTGACAGGGCGAGTAGCGAGTGGCGAATAGCCCCTAAGCCATCCGGTACGTTCCCCCGATCACCGGATCGCCGTCGGTTGCGACGATCCCGCGCGCGACCAGATCTTCCAGATGCGCCAGCACGGAATAGCCGGCGGCGTTGGTCAGCCGCGGGTCGATGCCGATATAGATCGCGCGCACCATGGTCGGGATGTCGGCCTCGCCCTTGGCAAGGCGATGCAGGATCGAGGCTTCGCGGGCCTGGCGGTGCCGGGTGAGGAAGCGGACGTATCGCGGCCCTTCCGGGATTTCCGGTCCGTGCCCGGAGAAATACAAATCCTCCTCGCGGGCTTCCAGCCGCGCCAGCGAGGCCATGTAGTCGATCATCGATCCGTCCGGGGGTGCTACGATCGAGGTCGACCAGCCCATCACGTGATCGCCGACGAAATTGATCTTTCGCTCGGGCCACGCGAACGCCAAATGATTGGCGGTGTGGCCCGGCGTTGCGACCGCCTCCAGCGCCCAGCCCTGCCCTTCGATGACGTCGCCGTTCTTGACCTCGATGTCGGGCCTGAAATCGCGGTCGGCGCCGGATTCCGGATTGTGCTTCTCGCTCTCGAAACGCGGCCGCGAGGCGCGATGCGGCCCCTCGGCATAGACGGGCGCGCCGGTGGCGGCCTTGATCCGCGCGGTGTTCGGCGAGTGGTCGCGATGGGTATGGGTGACGAGAATATGCGTCACGGTCTCGCCGCGCACGGCCTCCAGCAGCGCCTTGGCGTGAGCCTCGTCATCCGGTCCGGGATCGATGATCGCGACCTTGCCCTTACCCACGACGTAGCTGACCGTGCCGGTGAAGGTGAACGGGCTCGGATTGTTGCAGAGAAGGCGCCGCACGCCGGGGCGGGCTTCATCGACGACACCCGGCTTGAGCGGGAAGTCGCGGTTGAACGGAATGTCGTCGTTGTCGGCCATGGGAGATGTCCGGGATGCGGTCTTGTAGGATGGGTAGAGCGCAGCGAAACCCATCACGCAGCGCATGGCGGGCGATAAGATGGGTTTCGCTGCGCTCTACCCATCCTACGCTGTCGATATGAGGTACCTTACGAAAACGCCTGAATGCCGGTGATCGCCCGGCCAAGGATCAGGGCGTGGACATCGTGGGTGCCTTCGTAGGTGTTCACGGTTTCCAAATTCGCGGTGTGGCGCATCACGTGGTACTCGATCTGGATGCCATTGCCGCCGTGCATGTCGCGGGACACCCGGGCGATGTCGAGCGCCTTGCCGCAATTGTTGCGCTTGACGATCGAGATCATCTCCGGCGCCATCTTGCCCTCGTCCATCAGGCGGCCGACGCGCAATGAGGCCTGCAAGCCCAGCGCGATCTCGGTCTCCATATCGGCGAGCTTCTTCTGCACCAGCTGCGTGGCCGCCAGCGGCCGGCCGAACTGCTTGCGGTCGAGAGTATATTGCCGCGCGCGGTGCATGCAGTCTTCGGCCGCACCCATGGCGCCCCAGGAAATGCCGTAGCGGGCGCGATTGAGGCAGCCGAACGGGCCCTTGAGGCCCGATACGTTGGGCAGCAGCGCATCTTCCGGCACCACCACGCCGTCCATCACGATCTCGCCGGTGATCGAGGCGCGCAAGCTAAGCTTGCCGCCGATCTTCGGCGCCGACAGGCCCTTCATGCCCTTCTCGAGAATGAAACCGCGGATCTGGTTGTCGTGCGCCGCCGACTTGGCCCAGACGACGAACACGTCGGCGATCGGCGCATTGGAGATCCACATCTTGCTGCCGCTGATGCGATAGCCGTCCGACACCTTCTCTACGCGGGTCTTCATGCCGCCGGGGTCGGAACCGGCGTCCGGCTCGGTCAGGCCGAAGCAGCCGACCCACTCGCCGGTGGCGAGCTTCGGCAGATATTTCTTGCGCTGGTTCTCGTCGCCATAGGCGTAGATCGGATACATCACCAGCGACGACTGCACCGAGTTCATCGAGCGATAGCCGCTATCGACGCGCTCGATCTCGCGCGCCACCAGGCCATAGGCGACATAGCTGGCATTGGCGCAGCCATATTCCTCCGGCAGCGTGATACCGATCAGGCCGAGCTCGCCCATCTCGTTGAAGATCTCGCGGTCGGTCTTCTCTTCCAGATAGGCCTTGACGATGCGCGGCTGCAGCTTGTCCTGCGCATAGGCGCGCGCGGTGTCGCGGATCATGCGCTCGTCTTCGGTGAGCTGCTCGTCGAGCAGGAACGGGTCGTCCCACTGGAAACCCGCAGCAGTCGGCTTGTCCTTGGTCTGAGGCCGCACGCTCATGAAAATCCCTTTCGCATCACTGTTCTCATGGAAATTGTCGACAAATTAATGCGCTATCGGCCGAAGCGCAATGTTTTGAACCTCATTCCAGGGCACGCGAAGCGTGAGCCCGGAATGACGATGTTCATCCCTCCAACTTTTCGTTGGAGACGATCTCGATGCCGAAGCCGGACAGTCCCTTGTAATCGTGCACGGACGACGTGAGGTTGACGATCGAAGTGATGCCGAGATCGCGCAGGATCTGGGCACCGACGCCGACTTCGCGCCATTGCCGGTTGCGATCGGCCTCCGCCGATTTCTGTTCGCCGACCGGCTCGACGGGAACTCCGGCCGCGCCGTCGCGCAGATAGACCAGCACGCCGCGGCCGGCCTTCTGGAAATGGTCCAGCACGATCTGCATGCGCGCCTGGCCGGTGAAGAGATCCTTGACGATGTTCGGCTTGTGCAGCCGCGTCAGCACGTTCTTGCCGTCGCCGATGCCGTTATAGACGAAGGCGGCATGCGCAATCTCGTCGAACGGCGAGCGATAGGCATAGCCCTGCAGCGGCCCGATCGGACTGTCGGTGGTGAAGGTCGCGACCCGCTCGATCAGCTTCTCGCGCGCCTGGCGGTAGGCGATCATGTCAGCGATCGTGACGTGCCTGAGCTTATGGGTGGCGGCGAAACGCGCGACCTGCTCGCCCTTCATCACGGTGCCGTCGTCGTTCATCAGTTCGCTGATGACGCCGACCGGCGGCAGGCCCGAGAGCTTGCAGAGATCGACCGCGGCTTCGGTATGGCCGGAGCGCAAGAGCACGCCGCCGTCGCGGGCGATCAGCGGAAAGATGTGGCCGGGCCGGGCAAAGTCGTTGGCCCCGGCGTTCGGATTGGCGAGCGCGCGGCAGCAGGAGGCGCGTTCGTCCGCCGAAATGCCGGTGCCGCCATCGGGCTTGTAGTCGATCGAGACCGTGAAGGCGGTGGTGTGGTTGGACTCGTTATGCGCCACCATCGGATCGAGCCGCAGCCTGCGGGCGTCGTCGGTGGTGATCGGTGCACAGACGATGCCGGAGGTATGGCGGATGATGAATGCCATCTTCTCCGCGGTGCAGAGCGAGGCCGCGACGATCAGGTCGCCCTCGCCCTCCCGATCGTCATCGTCGGTGACGACGACGAGTTCACCCTTGGCAAAAGCTTGCAGAACTTCCTGGATCGTATCGGCCATTTTCTCAACATCTCGCTATCTACAGCCAGTGCATTAGCCGGACTCAATGTCCCGCGCCAGCGTCAATACGCAGGGCGGAACGTCGCCCGCAGGCATACCAGGATGCCAGCCGTAGCCGGGGAAGCCGACCCGTTCGCTACGGCAGCACCTCGCGGCGCTCGCTGAGCAGCGCGTCGGTCTCGGCACGCTTGTCCTCCAGCAGCCCGGCTTGCGCGGCCTCGATCACCTTGTAGAGCTCATGGGCGTCGCTGAGCCGCGTCACCGTCACGTAATCGGCGCCGGCCTCGTAGAGGTCGTTGACGTTGGCCAGGATCTCCGCGGTGGCGACGATCTTGGCGGTCGGGTTGAGCGAGCGGACGTGCCGGACCAGCTTTTCGTTGTCGGCGCCCTTCAACAGCGAATCCGGGATGCTGAGGATGATCAGCTCGGCCTTGCCGACGCCGGCATGCACCAGCGTATCGACGTTGCTGATGTCACCATAGACCACGTGCATGCCGCGGTCCGTCAAGGTTCGGAACACGAGCGGATTGAAATCAATCACCGTGATCTGCTCGAGCACGGCCGGGGTGAGCCGCTCGATTTCGGCGACCAGCGCGCTGGCGGCGCGGAAGAAACCGAGAATGACGATCCGGCGCGCTTCCCCATGCCCGCCCTCATCTCCGGCGGCGGCTTCGTGCTTGTGATCGAGATCGCGCAAGCCCATCCGCTTCAGGGAGCCAATGAGACCGCGCGTGACCTGGTCGCTGCGGCCCATGACGAAGGTGCTCAACACCGCCAGTACCACGAAGGCGAACGACGCCGCGCTCGACGTCTCGGTGCTGATATGGCGCGCCGCAACGCCGGTCTGGATCACGACCAGCGAGAATTCCGAGATCTGCGCCAAATTGATCGCCGGCAGCAGGCTCGCCCGCAGGCCCTGCTTCATCAGGTAGAGCGGCGCGAACGTCGTCACCACGCGGCTGACGACGGTGAAGGCCGCGATCGCGAGCGCCAGCCCGATCACCGACGCACCGGGGATCGGGATGGTCATGCCGAGCGAGACGAAGAACAGCGTGATGAAGAAGTCGCGCAGCGTCGTCACCTTGGCGGTGACGTCGAGCGCATAGGGGAATGTCGACAGCGATACGCCAGCCACCAGCGAGCCCATCTCGCGCGACAAATGCAGCCTCTCCGCGATCTCGCCGATCAGGAAGCACCAGGCCAGCGCGCCGAGCAGGATCAGCTCCGGCCGGCGCGCGATCTGGTGGAACAGCCACGGCAGCACATAGCGGCTGAGCACCAGCGCGGTCGCCACCAGCGCGCCGACCCGGGCGATCGAGATCAGGATCACGCTGACCTGCAGATTGTCGAGGCTCGGCTGCACCGCCAGGAACAGGATCGCGAAGATGTCCTGCAGCACCAGCACACCGAGCGTGATGCGTCCGGGCAGCGTGTCGAGCTCGCGCTTCTCGTACAGCACCTTGACGATGATGACCGTGCTCGACAGCGCGCAGGCGATGCAGAGATACAGCGCGTCGAAATGGCCGCTGCCCATCGACAGGCCGATCCCGATAAAGAACAATATCCCGAGCAGGCAGCCGCCGATCAGTTGCCCGCCGGCGGCAAACAGGATGACCTTGCCGGCGCGCACGATCTTTTTCAGGTCGATTTCCAGCCCGATCATGAACAGCATGAAGATCAGGCCAAGCTCGGAGATGACGGTGATCGATTCCTGGGACTCGACCCAGCGCATGCCGAATGGACCTATGACGAACCCGGCGATAAGGTAGGCCAGGATCAGCGGCTGCCGGGAGAAATGCGCCAACAGGCCGAGCACCCAGGCGAACAGGATGCATAAAGTGATATCGCGAATAAGCTCGTGCATGGTTCCGATCTTGCCCCTGCCCCAACCTAGAGGTCCCGGCGCAGGGGTCAAACAAGCAATGTGTCACAGCCATAGAATGGAGGCTTTTCTCGCGATTCTGGCCGCGCTGTCGATACTATATTCCCCCGCCGCAAGCGCGTGCACCGGGACCATCGAGCAGAACTTCGCCGCCTCCCTCGCCGCGGTGCCTGCGGAAAACCTCGCCGTATCCGGCGGCGTCGGGCATTATGCCTTCATCAGCCAGCGGCGGCCGATCAAGATCGCCAAGAACTAGCCTGCAAGAACTATCCTGCAAGAAGGCCGCGGGCGGCCTTCTCAACGAAAAACAAAACAGGAGTGAACATTCATGTCTGCCGCAACCCCCTTCGATTTCGCGCCATTGCTGCCCGCCGGACTGCCGGCGCCGGCAGCGCGGTGGACCGGTCTTGCCAGATACAGTTTCGTCGGCGGCAACAATGATCCCGACCAGGTTCCGGTCGATGGGCTGATCGAGGCGGTCAATGCCGTGCTCAGGCGCGAGGGCAAGACGCTGGCAACCTACGGCCTCGCCAGCGGCCCGCAGGGTTATCGTCCCCTGCGCGAATTCCTCACCGCAAAACTGAAGCGCGACGCCGGCATCGCCTGCATCGCCGACGACATCATGATCGTCTCCGGCTCGCTGCAGGCGCTCGATCTCGTCAACAACACGCTGCTGGCGCGCGGCGACACCGTGCTGGTCGAACAGGAGACCTATCAGGGCGCGCTGACCCGGCTGACGCGGCTCGGCGTCAAGGCGGTCGGTATTCCCCTCGATGACCAGGGCATGCGGATGGACGCATTGGCGGCCGCGCTCGCCGACCACAAGAGCCGCGGTATCACGCCGAAATACATCTACACCATCCCGACGGTGCAGAACCCGACCGGGTCAATCATGCCGGAGACGCGGCGCGCGGCGATGCTGAAACTGTCGCAGCAATATGGCGTGCCTGTTTTCGAGGACGATTGCTACGCCGATCTGATCTGGAGCGGCGAACGCCCGCCCGCGATCTATGCGATGAGCCAGCACGGCGGCGTCATTCACATCGGCTCGTTCTCGAAATCGATCGCGCCCGCATTGCGCGTCGGCTTCATCGTCGCGCCCTGGGAGATGATGTCGCGGATGCTGGCGCTGAAGACCGATGCCGGAAGCGGCGCGCTGGAGCAGATGGTGCTGGCGGAATATTGCGCACCGCATTTTTCCACGCATGTGCCGAAGCTGGCGCGCGGCCTGCGCGCCAAGCTCGACACGCTGATGGAAGCGCTCAACGAGCAGTTCGGCACCGCGGCCGAGTTCGAAGCCCCCGAGGGCGGTATCTTCCTATGGGTGAAACTCCCCGATAATGTCGACACGCTAAAGCTCTATCAGGCCGCGCTTGCCGCGGGCGTCGCGATCAATCCCGGGCCGGAATGGTCGACCGACAAGGCCTATGCCGGCAGCCGGCTCCGGCTGTGCTTTGCCAGCCCTTCGCATGAGCAGATCCGCGAGGGCGTAGCCGTGCTCGCCGAAGTCTGCCGCAAGGAATTTGGCGTGCCGGAACGAATTGCGAATGTGGAGAAGCGGGCGCGGAGCTGAGCCCTCGGGCTTTGAGCCCGCGATGCCGGGCTGTGATGTCTTATTCGCTTTTGATCCCGGCCTCGGCGATCAGCTTCCCCCATTTCGCGCTTTCGCTTTGGATGAATTTTGCAAAAGCCTCGGGCGAGGTCGGTGCGGGTTCGGCGCCGAGAACGCGGATTTTTTCGATCGCGGCAGGATCGCTCAACGCCTTTACAAAGGCGGCATTCAACGTGCTGATGATCGCGGGCGGCGTGCCGGCAGGCACGACGATCCCAAACCAGCCGACGGATTCGAATCCGCTCAGGCCCTGCTCCGCCAGCGTGGGCACGTCGGGCAGGAAGACGACGCGCTTGGCGGCGGAGACCCCGAGCGCCTTCAGCTTGCCGTCGCCGATCAATTGCCTGGATGCGGGAATATCCAGCACCGCCAGCGGGACGTGGCCGGCAAGAACGTCCGTTGTAGCCGGCGCAGTGCCGCGATAGGCGATCAATTGAATTGCGACACCGGCCTTTTGAGCGAACAAGGCCGAGGTCAGGTGCATCGCCGTGCCGTTGCCGCCATGGCCGATCGACAGGCCCTGCGGTTGCGCCTTGGCCTTCGCAATGAGGTCTGCGACCGAGGCAATGCCCGCCTGCTGCGAGGACACCAGCACGAACGGGATTTCCGCCAGCAGCGTGACCGGCGCCAGATCCTTGACCGGATCGAACGGCATCGCCGCGCGATTGAGATGAGGATTGACGGTGAGCACGCCGGCAGCCGCCACGCCAAGCGTGTAACCATCCGGCGCGGCCTGCGCTACGGCGCCGACCCCGATATTGCCGCCCGCGCCCGCCCTGTTCTCGATGACGATCGATTGACGCAGCGATTCCGACAACAACGGCTGCAGGGCACGGATCACGATATCGGCACTGCCGCCGGGCGGAAACGACACGATGATCTTGATCGGTTGATCAGGATATGCGTTTGCTGCTTCAATCGCTGACAACGCCAACGACAAAACAACAATTAGGGCATGGATCATGCCTTGCCGGATCGACGGAAACATTTTGGGTCCCCCGATGATCTCTGTGGCGCTTAGTTATGCATGATCGTCCCAACCCAGCAAGCGACATGACAGCAAGCGATTTGGCAACAAGCGACATGGTGAAGACAGGCGTTCTGGTGGTCGGAGGCGGTCCGGTCGGACTTACTCTGGCAATGGACCTCGCAACGCGGGGAATATCCGTAAGCGTCGTGGAAACACGCGCCGCCGGTGAGCCGCCGAGCGTGAAATGCAACCACGTCTCGTCGCGTTCGATGGAAATCTTCCGCAGGCTCGGGCTGGCGCGGAAGCTGCGCGACACCGGGCTGCCGGCCGATTATCCGAATGACTGCTCTTACCGCACCACAGCAACAGGCATCGAGCTTTCGCGCATCCTGATTCCCTGCCGGCGCGATCGCTATACCGCCACCGGTGGGCCGGATACCGACTGGCCGACGGCCGAGCCGCCGCACCGCATCAACCAGATCTACATGGAACCCGTGCTGTTCGCGCACGCGGCTTCCATCGACGGGCTTCAGATTCTGAACCACACCGCGTTCGAGGATTTCAGCGAAGGCAATGACGGCATCGTTGCGACCGTCCGCAACCTCGACACCGGAACCGCCTTGCAGATTCATGCCGATTTCATCGTGGGCTGCGACGGCGCGCGTTCGCTCGTTCGCAAGGCGATCGACGCCAGTCTGCAGGGGACGCCGATCATCCAGCGCGTGCAATCGACCTATATACACGCGCCCGGCCTGCTCGCCCTGATGGACCGGCCCGCCTGGATGACGCTGGCGCTCAATTCGCGGCGCTGCGGCACGGTGGTTGCGATCGACGGCCGCGAAAAATGGCTGATCCACAACCACCTCAACCGCGAAGACGAGACTTTCGAGTCGGTCGATCGCGACGCCTCGATCCGCGCCATCCTCGGCGTCGGCCCCGATTTCGAATACGAGGTGCTGAGCAAGGAGGACTGGGTCGGCCGCCGCCTCGTCGCCGACCGGTTTCGCAAGGGGCGCGCGTTCATCTGCGGCGACGCCGCGCATTTGTGGATGCCCTATGCCGGTTACGGCATGAATGCCGGGATCGCGGACGCGACCAACCTCGCATGGCTGCTCGCGGCCTATCTGCAAGGATGGGCCGACATCGCCATCCTCGATGCCTATGAGGCCGAGCGTCTTCCCATCACCGAACAGGTATCGCGCTTTGCCATGGACATGGCAGGCAAGGTGTTGAGCCAGCGCCGCACCGTTCCCGATGAAATCGAGCAGCCGGGGCCTGAAGGCGACGCCGTCCGCAGGCAGGTAGGGCAAGCCGCCTATGACCTGAACGTGCAGCAATATTGCTGCGCCGGCCTCAACTTCGGTTATTTCTACGACCGCTCCCCGATCATCGCCTATGACGGCGCCGAGCAGCCGGGTTTTACGATGGCGGACTTCACGCCGTCCTCGACGCCGGGCTGCCGGCTTCCGTTCGCGAAGCTCGCCGATGGACGGCCGGTCTATGATGCGCTCGGGCCGGGCTACACGCTGTTGCGATACGATCCGGATGTAGCGGTTGCGCCATTGGCCGATGCGATGCGCAGCAACGGCGTCCCGTTCAACATCGTCGATATTCCCCCAGCGCGACCGCCCAGCGATCACAAACTGATTCTGACGCGCACCGATCAACACGTCGCCTGGCGCGGCGATGCCATCCCTGACAATCCCGCGCACCTCGTCGACAAGCTGCTTGGCCGAAGCTTCAACCTCAGTCCGGATTGATTCATGTATGGCGGAGGTGCGCTCCCAGCAACGCTTAGGCATTGCCCTCGTCGTCGCCGCCGCCATCGCCTGGAGCACGGCGCCGTTCTTCACACGGCTGCTTCCCTACGACTCCTGGACCATCCTGTTCTGGCGCGGATTGTTCGGCGGCGGCCTGATCATGGTCTTGATGATGCTGTTGCAGGGTCGTGCCGGCCTTCGGGATCTGACCAGGATGGACAAAAACGGCTGGCTGGTCGCGTCGTTTTCGACATTGGCGATGATCGCCTTCATCCCTTCGCTGCAGCTCACGGATGTATCCAATGTAGCCATCATCATCGCGACGGGTCCCTTCCTCGCGGCTGCGCTTGCCTGGATATGGCTGCGGGAAATCCCCCATCTGCGAACCATGCTGGCGAGCATCGTGGCGCTCTGCGGCATCTTGATCATCGTCGGTAACGCACGCGCCGGCTCCGACGTCATCGGTATAGCCCTCGCCTGCTTCATGGCGCTGGCAATCGCTGCGATGACAGTCATGGTACGGCGGCACAGGAATACATCGATGGTCGCCGCTGCAGCGATGTCGAACATCCTGGGCAGCGTCATCAGCATTCCCTTCGCCCACGGAATAACCGCGATAACCGGATTCGACCTGTTCATTCTCGCGATGTTCGGATGCTTTCAGGTCGCGCTGGGCCTCACGCTGTTCTTCCTCGGCTCGCGCCTGCTACCGTCAGGCCAGGCGGCCCTGATCTCGACGCTGGAGACGCCGCTGATGCCGTTCTGGATATGGGTGGGATTTACCGAGATTCCGGCGCTGCGGGTTCTCGTCGGCGGCGCCCTGGTAATGGACGCCGTCATCGCCGACATCATCGGCGATAGCCGCGTGCAGCGGCAGTAGGCTACCGCACCGCGAACGGCGCCTGGTAGGGCCGGCCGAACGGCACGCCGTTGATCACGGTCTGCACGGGTTTAAGCAGCAGCTTGCCCTCGCGCCTGTTGTTGCGGGTATCGACGAACGAGGTCTGCGCCTCCACCAGTTCCATGATCGCGACGTCGCCGGGCGCGCCGATCTGCAACGTGCCGATCTTGGGCGCGCGGTTGATGATCTTGGCCGGCGTTATGGTCGCCGCCGCCACCACCTGCTCCAGCGACAGGCCGAGCGGGATGAACTTGCTCATGACGTTCGGCAAGTAAGGCATGCCCGGCGAATTGCCGGAGAAGACGTGGATGTCGGAGGAGATCGTGTCCGGCGTGCAGCCGCCTGATATCGCCACCCTCCGCCACGGTAAAGTCAAAACTGCCGCCGCCATGGCCGACATCGAACATCACGCCGCGCTGCTTGGCGGACAGCGCCGCCGGCAACAGCTTGCCGTCCTGCACGATGTTGGTGAAGGCGCCGCCGATGTTCGGCGCGCCGGAATAGGCGTGCGTCAGCACGTCCCCCGGCCGCATCAGGTTGAGAATCTCGGACATCAGCTCCCTGGTCTCGACGCCGCCGATATGCACCATCATCTTGGCTGGCCAGCCGCACATTTCGCAGGCCTTGATCGACCGCTTCAGCGGCTCCAGGCCGTGCTTGGCGATCACGTTCTCCGACATCCTGACCTTCACGCCGAGCAGGAAATCCGGATTTTCGGCCAGCGCCATCGCGCAGGCTTCCACTTGCGCGTAATCGATGTTGTAGAGCTCGGCGACCGGGAAGCCGGACAGGCCGTTGTTGGCGATGTGGACGAAGGCGTAGATCCGCGCCCGCGATTGCGCCACGATGTAGCGGCGCAGCGCGGCGAGATTGTTGACGCCGGCATCGCCCGCCGACACCACCGTGGTGGTGGCCTGCGCCTGCACCAGTTCGTCGGCGGGAATGCCGATCGCCGAACCGTAGGGGTAAACGTGGGAATGCAGATCGATCAGCCCTGGCGTTACCAGCTTGCCCGAGGCGTCGATGGTCTTGGCGGCACGAGCGGCCGGAATCTCGTTCTCGACCGCCTCGATCACGCCCCAGCGAATGCCGATGTCGCGCTTGCCGCGCAGCGACTGGCTGGGATCCAGCACGTCGCCGCCCTTGATCACGAGGTCGAACTTGTCGTTCGGCCCCATCGCGGCGTTGGCGTGGCCGGACACGGCAGCGATAGCAGCCGATCCCGTCAGGCTCAGAAAATCACGGCGTGAAAACCCGGTCATCGCAGCGCTCCCCCTGATATGATTTTATCTGGCGATGATGCGCCGGGCGTCGGCGTTCCGCAAGCATGGCGCGCATCGCCCACGCAAAGCCCAAGGCGGCGCCGGTGATCCCTCGGTGGGCAGACCGAAGCGCTTGCACGCCAGAGCTCGAACCGACTGTCTACCGGCGTCTATCCAAAAGCCGAACGGCAACGCGGCGCGACGCACGCATCTGAACAAGCGTTCAGAATTCTCCTCAAGTTCCGCGGGAACGTTCCCTGCGATGTGATGTTTCATCCTCGCTCAATTGAGGAGAATTGGAATGAAGAAGCTTGGATACGTTATCGCCGCGCTTGGCGCGCTCATCATCGCGGCGCCGTCGATTGCGAGCGCGGAGACCGTCGTGATCAAGCGTGGTGGCTACCATGGCCACCACCATGGCTATGGCGCGCGTGCCGAATACCGAGGCCACCGCGGCCGCGGCTACCATCGCGGATGGCGGCATGGTCATCGCGACAAGGTCGTGATCATCAAGAAGCATCGCTACTGAGACTGTCGCTTGAATCGAAAATGGCTCCTTGCGGAGCCATTTTTTTGTTACGCGCTATTTGCGAAAGTCTCAGCTGTAAATCTCGAACAGGCCGGCGCCGCCCTGGCCGCCGCCGATGCACATCGTGACGACGCCCCACTTGGCCTTGCGTCGGCGGCCTTCCTGCAGGATGTGGCCGGTGAGACGCGCACCGGTCATGCCGAAGGGATGGCCGATCGCGATCGAGCCGCCGTTGACGTTGTATTTCTCCGGATCGATGCCGAGCTTGTCGCGGGAGTAGAGGCACTGGCTGGCGAAGGCTTCGTTGAGCTCCCAGAGATCGATGTCGTCGATCTTCAGGCCATTGCGCTTCAACAGCTTCGGCACGGCGTAGATCGGACCGATGCCCATCTCATCCGGCTCGCAGCCCGCCGACGCCCAGCCAACGAAGCGGCCGAGCGGATTGAGACCGCGCTTTTCGGCGTCCTTGGCTTCCATCAGAACCACCGCCGCCGCGCCGTCCGAGAGCTGGCTGGCGTTGCCGGCGGTGACGTACTTGCCGGGGCCCTTGACCGGCTCGAGCTTGGTGAGGCCTTCCATGGTGGTCTCGGGACGGTTGCACTCGTCGCGGTCGACGGTGTAGTCGACGATGCTCTCCGCCTTGGTCGCCTTGTCGACCACCTTCATCCTGGTTTTCATCGGGACGATTTCGTCCTTGAACTTGTTGGCCTGCTGGGCGGCCGCCATGCGGCGCTGCGATTCCAGCGAGTACTCGTCCTGATATTCGCGGCTGAGCTTATAGCGCTCGGCGACGATATCGGCGGTGTCGATCATCGCCATGAAGATCGCAGGAGCGATCTCGAGCAGCTCCGGATCGACCACTTCCTTCGGCAGCGGCCCGCCGGGGACCGAGATGCTTTCGACGCCGCCGGCCACGATGCATTCGGAGCCCTCCGAGCGGATCGAGTTGGCGGCCATGGCGATGGTCTGCAGTCCCGACGAGCAGAAACGGTTCACCGACACGCCGCCGGTCGACTTCGGCAATCCCGCGAGCAGAGCGGCCTGACGGCCGATATTCGGCGCGCCATGCGCGCAATTGCCGAGATAGCAATCCTCGACATATTCCTTTTCGACGCCGGCGCGCTCGACGGCGTGCTTGATGGCGTGGGCCGCCATCGACATCGGCGGGGTGATGTTGAATCCGCCGCGGCCGGACTTTGCCAGTCCGGTACGTGCATAGGAAACGATGACAGCTTCACGCATTTGATAGACCTCCCTTTGATGCGGCCAGTATGGACTGGAGCCGCGCCGGTGTGTAGCGAAAACCCGAATTCCGGCCCGCGGAAAGGAATTGCCCCGCAGCCCGGCCCGGAGCGGGGATTTACACAACGCCTGTCCTTCGGCAAGGCCGTGGTGGCGTTCCGGCTTTTGCAGCCGCGCGCCGCGACGCGCGACGAAAGACGCATGGACGGGCTGTTTCACTGAGCGAAATTGACCGCTATTGAAATCACCCGCGTGTAAGGTTGCGGGAGCGATCAGGACAAGGTCAGGGGTGCGATGGTAAGGGCGTTGCGACAATGGCTGGAAACTCATGAACTGCCCGCGATCATCGCCGCCGTGCTCGGCGTGGTCGTGACGCTTTCCGTACTGATGGTGGTGGGCGGCTATCTCGCGGTGACGCCCTGAACCAATTTCATGTGACGCACGACCCTCACTTCCCGGTTCCGGCCGCAGCAAGAATGGGTGCCCAGCGTGCGATCTCGGATCGAACAAAGCGATCGAATGCGGCCGGGTTGCGTTCGTCCTTTGCCGGTATCGAGCCACCGAGCTGGGCAATCCGCTCGCGCACGACATCCTCATCAAGCGCCCGGTCGAGTGCATCGGAAAGCCTCGCGATGATTTCGGGCGAAACGCCCTTCGGCGCAAACAGTCCTGCCCAGACGCTCATCTCGTAGTTGATGCCGGCTTCCCTGGCGGTCGGAACGTCAGGCAGCGTTTCGAGGCGTTTCGCAGCCGAGGCCGCGAAGGCCTTGACTGAGCCCGCCAAAACCGACTCCGCCACGCTGACCGACTGCTCGCACATGAAGTCGACGTGACCGCCGACCAGATCGTTCAGTGCCGGGCCTGAACCACGATAGGCAACAAGCGCCGGCTTCGCGCCGATTTCCGCGGTGAACAGCAGACACGCCATATGTGAGGACGCGCCGATGCCGCCATGGGCCTGCTTCACCGCGTCGCCCCGTTGCCGCAGCGCTGCGACAAATTCCTTCAGGTCCTTTGCCGGGAAATCCTTCCGCGCGATAATGACTGCCGGAGAGTGGGCGGTGATGCCGATCGGCACGAAGTCGGCAACGGGATCGTATTTGAGGTTCGGCGTGAGCACCGGCGCCGCGACA
Organism: Bradyrhizobium sp. AZCC 1610; assembly: GCF_036924515.1. NCBI lineage: Bacteria > Pseudomonadati > Pseudomonadota > Alphaproteobacteria > Hyphomicrobiales > Nitrobacteraceae > Bradyrhizobium > Bradyrhizobium sp. AZCC 1610. The sequence goes on from NZ_JAZHRR010000001.1 coordinate 5,030,824, forward strand.
TGCGAGCCCATCGCCGCGGCAAGCAGGGTGTAGCCGTCGGGTGCGGCAGCCGCGACGCGCCCGCTGCCGACTGTGCCGCCGGCGCCGCTGACATTCTCGATGATGATGGATTGCCCGAGAGTCTTCGACATCTGGTTGGTGACGATGCGCGCAACGACGTCGCTGGCGCCTCCGGGAGGGAACGGCACGACCACCGTGATCGCTCTGGAGGGGTAGTCCTGCGCGCCTACCTCCCCGGCGATGCCAGCCAATACCATCGCAACCACGCAAGCTTTCCAGACACACGTGCCAGGTTTCATAACGCGCGCTCCTGTCCGCACTGCTGCGCGGTCACAAGTTTCCGTCACCGTTCAATATTTCCGCGACCTCGACCGAACGTCCCTCACGTGCCGAGAGAATGCCGGCGCGCACCACGGCGAGCGATCTCGTCGCCTCCTCGCCCCCGACTTCGTGCCGGCGCTGCCCGCGCGCCGCCGCGGCAAACTCCTCGAGCTCCTCGACCAGGGTGTCGTTGACTGTGCATGGCACCGCGACCGGCTGGTTTTCACCGCGCTTGAGCAGCCGGAGCCCATTGTGCAGATCGTAGAATGCGGTCATGTCCTTGCCGTAGACATTCATCAGGTAATACTCGGACGCCGAGGCGTAGCTTGCGTTCAGCGTCGAAAGCGCGCCGTTCGCATGCTGCAGGATCAGGCTCGCGACATCCGGATTGTCGCCGGGCAGCACCAGTTGCGCCGACTGCGCGTGTGCCGCATGGATCGGCCCGATCAGGTATGCGAGCACGTCGATGTAGTGGATCCCGATCTGGAGCATCACGCCGCCCGGCATGCCCGCGGCCTGGTAGCGCCAGGAGGTGAGATCGACCTTGCCGAGGCGGTCGCGGCTGATGTTCGCCTCGGCGTTGACGAGCTTGCCGAACCGGCCGGCCTCGATCTGCTGCCTGAGGTAGCGGAAATGGCTCTCGCGCCGCCGCTGATAGCCAAGCGCCAGCACCACGCCGGCCTTGCGACAGGCCTCGGTGATGGCGCGGCCGTCCGAGATGCTGTTGGCGATCGGCTTGTCCAGAAAGACGTGCTTGCCCGCCGCTGCGGCAGCGCAGGCCGTCGCCAGATGCACATCGTTCGGCGTGGTGTTGATGATTGCCTCGATCTCGGTATCGGCCAGCATCGCCTCGTAGCTCGCGGCCGGCCGGCAGCGGTATTTTGCCGCAAAATTCTTGCGTTTTTCATCGGACCGGGTGTAGCAGCTGCGGATCTCGAGCTTGCCCGAGCGCTGGATGGCGTCCGCCAGAACGTCGGACCACCATCCCATCCCGATACAAGCCACGCGGAGCGGATCGGCACTCATCACTTTGCCCTCCCCAATACTTTGCACCCACACGGCCGAGTTCGTCGGCTGGCTTCGGCCCCTGCAATGTCATTCCCAATTCGCGCCGATCGACTCGACGGCCATCTTGGCGATCCGCGTCAGGCGCTTGCTCTCGGCGACAAACATCGCAGCGCTCCGGTCGGGAGGGACAGGCGAATTGTGCGCCACCGCAACACCACCTTCAAGAAATAATACGCAACTTCCGGCTGCGATTTTGCACCCCACGCGTCGGCAAGGCAACCTATCCAAACTATGCGGCGCGAACATGGAAAGTTACGGGGATTCCGTGCCGACGGTCTCCCGATCGAACACGTCAGATGTGCTGCGCCATGATCCGGCCGGGCCGCGCGTCCGGACGGGGTTCGATATCGACCGACCAGAGGTCGCGGTTGTCGACGTCCTTCAACGTCACGGTCATGACTGCGGTCTTGCCGTCGATGTCGACGCGGCCGAAAAACTGCAAACCGAAACAGGGCGCGAGATTCTCGCCCTGCTCCGCGCTGCAGCCCTTCTGGAACATCGCCTTGGGACCGAACGTATTGTCGAGCGGGGCCGGCGCCCAGGTGCCCGCATGCAGCGGGCCGGAGACGAACTCCCAGAACGGTTCGAAATCCTGATAGGCCGCGCGGTTCGGATCGTAAAGATGCGCGGCCGTGTAGTGCATGTCGGCAGTCAGCCACACCGTGTTGCGGATGCCGGCGCGCTTCATGAACGACAACAGATCCGCAATCTCGTGCTCGCGCCGTTCCGGCGGGCCGTCGCCGAGGGCAATGGCATCCTCGCTGACCAGGCCGATCGGCATGTCGGCGGCGATCACTTTCCAGGTGGCATTGGAGGCCACGAGTTCGCGCTTCAGCCAGGCCAATTGCACCGCGCCGAGAATGCAGGTCTCGCTCTGGTCGTCGCGCTTGTTAAAGGTGGAATCGCGGTAGCTGCGCATGTCGATCATGAAGACGTCGAGCAGCGGACCGTAAGCGATCTTGCGATAGATGCGGCCGTCCTGGGCGGGCGTCACCCGCATCGGCATGAATTCATGGAACGCGCGGCGCGCCCGCGCGACCAGCCGTGAGGTGCCGTCCTCGGCATAGCCGGTCTCGTCGGCGGTGCCGATTGGCGCCCAATCGTTGGTGACCTCGTGATCGTCCCATTGCGCGAACATCGGCACCTCAGCGTTGAAGGCGCGCAGATTGTCGTCGAGCAGATTATATTTGTAGTTGGCGCGGAACTGTTCGAGGCTGTGCGCCACCACGGATTTCTGTTCGGTGACGATGTTTCGCCAGACCTCGCCGTTGGGCAGCTTCAGTTCACGTTCCACCGGACAATCGGCGTAGATGTGGTCGCCGGAATGGATGAAGAAGTCCGGACGATTGCCGAGCATGGTGCGGTAGGTCCGCATGCCGCCGCGCGAGGGATCGATGCCCCAGCCCTGGCCAGCGGTATCGCCAGACCACACGAACGAAATATTGCTTCGCGCGGTGGGCGCGGTGCGGAAATGCCCGACCTGCGTCTCGCCTTCGATGCCGCTCTCGCTGATATCGTCGAAGCGCACGCGATAGAAAATGTCCTGCCCCGCCGGCAACCCATCGAGCAGAACTTTTGAGACGAAGTCGCTGGCCGGCAAGGCATCGGCGGTAGCCGAACGAATGATGGTCTTGAAACTCTCGACAACAGAACATTCCACCTGCATCCGCGCCGGCCGGTCGGCGCGTGCCCAGATCACGGCAGAGTTGGCGGAGACGTCGCCCGACTGGATTCCGCTGGCGATAAGCGGACGGTCCGCGGCACGGCTGACGTAGGGCCTGGCGAGGCTGCCGAGACCGGCAACGGCGAATGTTGCCGCGGAGCGGACCAGCAATTGACGCCGGCTCACAGCTTGTCCGGCGCGTATCGCAATCGGCATCGAAGCACCCTCGTCGAATCACGACGAAGGTGTGCCCGAGCAATTTGAATGTAGGCCGAAGGTTTTACGACAGGTGGATGACGTGGAATCGTAGGATGGGTAGAGCGCAGCGAAACCCATCATGCTTCTGCGCAAGGATTGATGGGTATCGCTTCGCTCCACCCATCCTACAAATGAACTACCGCTGCCAGTCGCAGATGCCGCCGGACTTGCACGGCCAGGTCTGGATCCGCGTATCGCGCGCCTGCGCGTCGAGCGGATTGGTATGGCGGCGCGCCAGCTTGGTGCGGGCCGCACCGCGCGGCTTCTCGACGCGCTCCTGCACAACGCGGGGCTTCTCCACGCGCTCCCGCACAACGCGCGTTTTGCGCTCGGCGGTCCGGGGCACAACCACGCGCTCCGTCTTTACCACCTTGCGATCGGTTCTGGCCTCGATCCGGACAGGGGCGAATCGTGTCTCCGGGCCGAGCCGCTTCGGCGAGAGCAACGCTTGGGAAGGATCGAGGCCGAAGAGCTCGCCTGCGCGGTACTCGTCGGCCAGCGCGGCGCTGCCCGACATCAGGAGCCCCGTGCAAAGTGCTGCCGCAATAGCGCTTTTCAGGACCATCGAAGGCCTCCTGAAATCAACCAAAGACTGTATGAACAGCCACCATGTAGGCAGCCGGCCAGACAATTCCAGCTGTTCCCGCCCTCAAGGTTACTGGTGAGCGATCCCGACCGTGAAGAAGTTCACGTGCCGGATTAACTGCCCCTACTCGGCTGCCTGCGCCACCGGCTGGCCGATCGCGGCTTCCAGGCGCGCGCATTCTCCGCGGAACTTCGCGACATTGGCTTCCTTGACATGGCCGTAGCCGCGAACGAGTTCCGCGGACTTCGCCAGCGCCACCAGACGCGGCCAGTCATGCGGCTTCGCCTTGTCGAGATGGCGGAAGATCATTGCGGAATACTCGCCCGGCAAGGCCCGCTCCGTCCGCCGTTCGGCCGTGTAGCCGAACGGATCGAATGCGGTGCCGCGCAGGAACTTGAACCGCGTCAGGAGTTCGAAGGCGCGGAAGATCCAGCCGCCGAACTCGCGCTTGCGCAAATGGCCGGTCGCCCTGTCGCGCGAAGCCAGCAGCGGCGGCGCGAGGCTGACCTTGACGCTCGCGTCGCCGTCGAACTGTTCCTTCAGCACCCTGGCAAACTCGCCATCGGAATAAAGCCGGGCGACTTCGTACTCGTCCTTGTAGGCCATCAGCTTGAACAGGCCCTTTGCAAAGGCCTCGGTGAGGTCATGCGAACCGGGCGAGCCTTTTGCTTCGGCGGTGCGAACGCGCTCGACTTCCGTCAGGTAGTGCTTCGAATAGGCCTCATTCTGGTACTCGGTCAGGAATTTTGCGCGGAACGCGATGCTCTCGTCGAGCGTGCGCTTGACCGGTACCGCACCCGAACTCTTGAAGCGCGCGGCGCTGACGACGCGCGGCAGATCGTGCGCGGCGAGCCGCCCCCAGGAGAACGCCAGCTTGTTCATCTCGATCGCGGCGCCATTGAGGTCGATCGCCTTCATGATCGCCTCCAGCGAAAGGGGTATCGCGCCGCGCTGGAACGCGAAACCAAGCATGAAGGCGTTGGTGGCGATGCTGTCGCCCATCAGCGCGGTGGCAAGCCCGGTCGCGTCCAGAATGTCGAGATCGGAGGCGCTGATGGCCTCGTTGAGCGACTCGCGCATCGTCCCCGCCTCGAAATCGATATCGGGATTAATGACGAAGCTCGCCGTCGGCAACAGGTCGGCATTGACGATCGCGCGTGTCACGCCGCGCTCGGCCCGGCTCAACGCCGGAATGCTGGTGGCGACGACAATGTCGCAGCCGAGGATGAGGTTGGCGCCGCCGGGTGCGATGCGGACGGTTGAGAGGTCGTCAGCCTCGGGCGCGATGCGGACGTGGCTCATGACCGCGCCGTTCTTCTGCGAGAGCCCTGTGAAATCGAGCGTCGAGCACGCCAGGCCCTCGACATGGGCTGCCATGCCGAGCAGCGCGCCGATGGTAATGACGCCGGTGCCGCCGATCCCGGTAACGAGGATGTTGTAGGCGCCATCGAGCGCAGGCGTGGCCGGCAGCGGCAGATCGGCGAACAGCGCGGACGGATCGGCCGCGGTACGATCGGCCTTCCTCAGTTTGCCGCCGTGCACGGTGACAAAACTCGGGCAAAAGCCCTCGATGCAGGAAAAGTCCTTGTTGCAGTTCGACTGGTCGATCCGCCGCTTGCGGCCGAACTCGGTCTCCAGAGGCTGCACGGAGACGCAGTTGGAAACAGCCGAGCAATCGCCGCAGCCTTCGCAGACACGCTCGTTGATGAAGACGCGCTTCGGCGGATCCGGATAGAGCCCGCGCTTGCGGCGGCGGCGCTTCTCCGCCGCACAGGTCTGGTCGTAGATCAGGACGGTCAGGCCCTTGACCTCGCGCAGTTCCTTTTGCACCGCGTCGAGTTCGCGGCGATGATGAACGGTCGCGCCTGCCGGGAAGTAATTGCTGGGATATTTCTCCGGATCGTCGGAGACGATGACGAGGCGCTTCGCCCCTTCCGCCGAAACCTGGTGCGCGATCTGCGACACCGTCAGCCCGCCCTCGGCCGGTTGGCCGCCGGTCATCGCCACCGCGTCATTATAGAGGATCTTGTAGGTGATGTTGACGCCGGAAGCCGCCGCCGCGCGGATCGCCAGCAGGCCGGAATGGGTGTAGGTGCCATCGCCCAGATTCTGGAACACGTGTTGTTCGCTGGTGAACGGCGCCTGCCCGATCCAGCTGACGCCTTCCGCGCCCATATGCGAGATCGTCTGCGTGCGGCGGTTCGGCACCGACAGCGCCATGCCGTGACAGCCGATGCCGGCCATGGCGCGGCTGCCCTCGGGGATCTTGGTCGAGGTGTTGTGCGGACAGCCCGAACAGAAATACGGCGTGCGCTGCAGTTTGGCGGCGCCAATGCCCTCCGCCGGCCGGTCGAACGCTTCGAGCTTCGCAAGACGCTGCTCCAGCGCCGGGCTGCGATGGCCGAGTTTGCGCAACCGCGCGACCACCGCCGCAGCGACCATGGTCGGCGTCAGTTCGCCCTCGCTCGGCAATAGCATCGCACCGCTCTCGTCGCGCTTGCCGACCACGGAGGGTCGCTTCGAGGCATCCACATTGTAGAGAATGCGAAGGAGCTGATCCTCGATGAAACCGCGCTTCTCCTCGACCACAAGAACATCCTGCAAACCTTCGGCGAACGCCTTTGCTCCGGATTCCTCCAGCGGCCAGGTCAGCGCGACCTTGTAGATGCGAAGTCCCAGCGCCTGCGCCTCGGCGTCTGATATCCCGAGATCGGCCAGCGCCTGCCGGAGATCGAGATAGGCCTTGCCGGTCGCCATGATGCCGAGCCGCGCCGGCTTCGAATCCAGCACGATGCGGTCGAAGCGGTTGACACGCGTGAACGCCGCCACCGCCTGCATCTTCGGGCCGTGCAGCCGCCGCTCCTGCTCCAGCGGTCCATCCGGCCAGCGGATCGAAAGCCCGCCCGGCGGCATTTCGAAATCATCGGGCAAAATGATCTTGATGCGATCGGGATCGCTGACGATCGAGGCCGAGCTTTCAACGGTTTCGGAAATCGCCTTGAAGCCGACCCAGCAACTTGAGTAGCGCGACAGCGCAAAGCCCAAAATGCCGAGATCGAGATAATCCTGCAGCGTTGCCGGGTTGACCACCGGCATCAATGCTGCGGCAAACACCTGCTCGCTCTGATGGGCCAGCGTGGAGGACTGGCAGCCATGGTCGTCGCCGGCGAGCGCAATCACGCCGCCATTCGGCGAGGTGCCGGCGGAGTTGGCGTGCTTGAGCGCATCGACGGAACGATCGACGCCGGGGCCCTTGCCGTACCAGATGCCGAATACGCCATCGACCTTGGCGCCGGGGAACATGCCGACCTGCTGGCTGCCCCACACCGCCGTTGCCGCCAGATCCTCATTGAGGCCCGGTGCGAACTCGATGTCATGCTGCTTGAGGAAGGATTTCGCGCGCCACAGCGCGTGGTCGTACATGCCGAGCGGCGAGCCGCGGTATCCGGAGATGAAGCCTGCGGTGTTGAGTCCCGCTGCGCGGTCGCGTTCGCGCTGCAACATCGGAAGGCGGACCAGCGCCTGCGTACCGGACAGAAAAATCCTTTTCGCATCCAGACGATACTTGTCGTCCAGACCAACTTCCATCAATGCCATTCGTCCGCTCCCCGTCGCGCGTTCCGCCGGTTATTTGAACCGGTCTAATTGCGAACAGAATGCACCGGTTTTGCTATGCGTGCCCAGCGTGAATCCATGGCCGCATGGCATATCTCGCCCGTCTTGTGGATCGCTCTTGCCGAAATCCGCCTTCTTTGAAACGCTTGGGAGTAAAGGGAGACCAGGGATGACAGAAGCGGCGTTCACGACCGAGATATTGGAAAGCGGCAATCTGCTGGTGGGGCCATGGCGGAGCCCCAGGCAGATGCTTCACGCGCAGGTCTACGACTCCCACGCCTCGATCCACGACGATGCGACCGCGCAAAAGCTCGGGTTTCAGGGCGGCACCATCGAGGGCCCGACCCATTTCAGCCAGTTCGCGCCGTTGTGCGAGCGGATCTGGGGCCAGGCCTGGTTCGAGACCGGATGCCTGTCGGCGCATTACCGCAACCCCGCCTTCGAGGGCGAGGAAGTGCAGGCCAATATCGAACAGCCGAAGCCGGGACAGACGATCTGCGCGATCGGCATGACCAAGCGCGACGGCACCGAAATTCTGCGCGGCACCGCTTCCGTCGGCGACGTGACAGAAACCGCGTTAAGCCGGCGGCTCGGTGAACTCAAGCCCCTCGCCGATCCCGTCATTCTCGCCGACCTCAAGGTCGGCATGAAGACACCGCGGCAGACGGTCAGAATGGATTTCGACCAGCACATGGGCGACCTCTATCCGTTTTCGCTTGAGCAGAAACTGAAGGTCATCACCGAGCCCTCGGCGTACTACTCGCAGGAGCTCAATCCCTGGGGTCGCGCCATCATCCCCATGGAGATGCTGAGCGTGCTGTTTCAATACCGCGCCCGCGAGGACCGGCTGCCGATCCGCGGACCCGCGGTCGGACTGTTCGCCGATCAGGAAATCCGCCTGCTCCGCGGCCCATTATTCGCAGGTGAGAGCTACGCGACCGAGCGCGAAGTGGTCGCGCTCAGCGGCAGCCGCCGCACCGAGAGCGTGTGGGTGCGCACGACGGTGTTCGGAGTCGACGACGCGCCGGTCGCCACCATGTTGCTGAACATGGCGAGCATCAAGGACTCCTACGCCAATTACGATCAGGAGCACAAAGCGCTCTATGGCTAGATGAGCCTGATCGGCTATCGCCAACAAGGACAACAACAAAATGGCCCGCCTGCCCTATCTCGAAGCCGATCAGGTTGCTCCTGAGTACCGCGACATGCTCAAGCGCAACACGAACCTGCACAAGCTGTTGGTGAACTCGCCGGACATGGCGCGCGCCTTCAACGGCGTCGGCGGCTACATCCGCTTCAAGAGCAAGCTCGACCCGCGCCTGCGTGAACTCGCGATCCTCCAGGTCGGCTGGATGGAGAAATCGGAGTACGAGTTCACCCATCACGTGAAGATCGGCAAGGAGTTCGGCGTTACCGACGACGATATCGAAGGCCTGATGGCCGAGACCGAGGGCAAGCCCTCCAAGCTCGAGCCGCTGGCAAAAGCGATTTTGCGCGGCGCCCGTGAGATGGTGCGGGAACTGGCGATGTCGGAGGCGACCTTTGCCGAGATCAAGAAGCAACTCTCCGACGAGCACATGGTCGACCTCGTGCTCACCATCGCCTTCTACTGCGCTGTGGTGCGCGTGCTGGCGACGATGAAGATCGACAACGAGCCCTATTACAAAGAGGTACTGCAACAGTACCCGATCCCGGGAGTGGAATGAGATGCGCCTGAAAGATCGTGTCGCCATCGTCGTCGGCGCCGGCCAGAGCCCGGGCGAAGGCATTGGCAACGGCCGCGCCACCGCGCTGACCTTTGCGCGCGAAGGCGCCAGGGTGTTGTGCGTCGATCACAATCTGGCCTCCGCCCAAGAGACGGTCGACCTGATCGCCGCCAAGGATGGCACCGCGGCGGCGTTCAAGGCCGACGTCACCAAAAATGCCGACCTCAAGGCGATGGTGGAGGATGCGAAAGGACGCTGGGGCCGCATCGATATTCTGCACAATAATGTCGGCGTCAGCCTGTCCGGCGGCGACGCCGAACTGCTCGACATATCGGAGGAAGCGTTCGACCGCTGCGTCGCGATCAACCTGAAGAGCTGCGTGTGGGCCGCCAAGCACGTGATCCCGATCATGCGGGCGCAAAAAAGCGGCGCGATCATCAATATCTCGTCGATGGCCGCGATCACGACCTATCCTTACGTGGCCTACAAGGCGACCAAGTCGGCGATGATCGCCTTCACCGAGCAGCTCGCCTACCAGAACGCGCAATATGGCATCCGCGCCAACGTCATCCTGCCGGGGCTGATGAATACGCCGATGGCGGTCGACACCCGCGCGCGCGAGTTCAAGAAGAGCCGCGCCGAAGTCGAGGCCGAACGCGATGCCAAGGTGCCGCTGCGCCACAAGATGGGCACCGGCTGGGACGTCGCCAACGCCGCGCTATTTCTCGCATCCGATGAAGCGAGTTTTATTACCGGCGTGACACTGCCGGTCGATGGCGGAGCGAGTGTGCAGCGGGGATAGACCGCTGCGCCCGACAGCCGTGTTCCTACGGGGCCACCCGTTTACCTTTGGTTAGTAACTTTCTCTTAAGGGTTGCGGCGATCGGGCGGTTTTTTCGACGCGCCCCTGCTCACGCGACCTGCGCCAGCGTAATTTGTTTTTGGCCGCCCGCGTGATTCGACAACATCGACCAATTCCAATGACACGATGATGTGACAGCGCATCGTCGCTTGTCGAAATACCGACTCGTTGCGGTCGCACGAACTTCACGTGCGCTCGCTATCACGCGCCACAAGAATTGTGGCAAGCGCTGCAAGAATGCCGAGGTACCATGAACGAAGAATTCGACTATGAGCTGACGCCGTCCCAGTGGGAAGCATTGAAGGCATTGCGCACGCCTGCTTCGCGGCTGCCGCGCATGAGCCACTACACGATCGACGGCCTGATCGCGCTCGAACTCGCCACCATGAACGGCGATGCGCCCGCCATTACGGCGAAGGGACGCAAGGTGCTGATTCGCGGCTCGTCGCTTTTGTTACAGGATCTGGCGGCGTGATGCCTCCGTGTCCCGGACGCAGTGCAGCGTGCAAACGCTGCTCCGCAGAGCCGGGACCCACGGCCGCGGTGTATGACCCCGGTTCTGCAGCGCACCGCCGGAGTCGCGCGAAGCGCGATCCCGAACGCGCTGCGCTGCGCCCGGGGAACGTAGCCCTCACACCGGCTTTTCGTCGTCCGTCACCGGCGAGGTGATCACCAAAAACACCAGATCCACCAGCCCCGAATTCGAGATCGCGTGTTCGACGCCGGGCGGCAGGAAGATGAAGTCGTGCTTGCGGACGACGTGGTTCTTCCCCGCGATCTCCATCAGCCCCTCGCCTTCGAGCACGTGATAGATCTGCTCCTGCACGCGATGCTTGTGGCGCGCGACATGCGCCATCGGCTGGTACATCGAGATCCGGTAGTCGATGTGACGGGAGCCCGCCGTCTCCGGCATGACAAGCGGTTTTGACAGCGCGCCGCCGAAATGATTGGGGAATTCCCGCCACGGCACTTCAGCGATGTTGCGGACGAAGGCGCCGTTGTTTTCTGAAGCCATGATGCTTCCTCCACCGGTCAGATGACGAGCGCCCCGCCATCGATATAGACGATCGATCCCGTGGTAAAACCGTTCGCCATGAAACCGAGGATTTGCCGCGCGATATCCTCAGCCACGCCGACGCGGCCGACCGGCAACGCGGCTGCCGTCTTCGCCAGCATGTCGCGCCGCGCCTCTTCCGGCATCGCGGCGCGGATCGGGGTATCGATGATGCCGGGCGAGACCGCGTTGACGCGCACCGGCGCCAGTTCGAGCGCCAGCGCCCGGGCCAGCGATTCCAGCGCGCCGTTGGCGGCGCTGACGATCGCCGAATTCGGCCGTGGCCGAACGCTGAGGAAGCCCGACACCAGCGTCAGCGAGCCGCCGGGGCGAATCTCGGCCTGCTGCGCAACGCGCCAGGCGCCCCAGAACTTGCCTTCCATGGTCGCGCGGACATCTTCCATCGCCACCGTCTTGAATGGACCGGTGCGAAGTTGCGCCGCCGTGACTACGACGTGATCCACGGGGCCGCAACGGCGGAACAGCGCGGCGACGCTATCATCGCTGGTAACGTCGGCGGGGATCGCGATCGCTTTCAGCTTCTCGGCCACCTTGTCGAGCCGCTCCACGTTTCGCGACGCAAGAATGATATCGGCGCCTTCGCGCTTCGCCATCTCCGCGGTCGCAAGACCGATACCGGAGGAACCACCGACGATCACAACTTTCTTGCCTGCAAGCAACATGGGATTCCCCTCAGCGTGAGATCAGGCTGGCTGAAAACGCGTGCCGATGCCGGCCTTGCTCTGGCCGAGCCCGGGCAATTCCCAGACCCCGGCGCCGACCGGATTGATGTCGGCGGCGATATCGACATCGATTAGATAGGGCCTGTTCGCCGCGATGCCCTTGCGGATGGCTTCGCCGAGATCGCCGGCGCGATCGACGCGCACGCCCTCGACGCCGCAGGAGCGCGCCATCGCGGCAAAATCCGGATTGTAGCGCTCGCCGGTGTTGGGATCGTGGAAATCGGTCGCTAGCTCACGCCCGCCGAGGTAGCCGCGCTGCAGTCCGCGGATCGAGGCATAGGCGTAATTGTTCCAGACCACCCAGACCACGGGCAGATTGTATTCGACCGCCGTGCCCAGCACATTGGCGTGCATGAAGAACGCGCCGTCGCCGCACACCGACACGCAGGGCCGGTCGGGCGCGGCAAACTTCGCACCCATCACGCCGGCGACGCCAAAGCCCATCGGGCCGAACCCCATCGAGCCGATCAACGAATCCGGCCGCCGCGGCTTGCAGAAGCCGAGCAGCCAGTTGTGGTGCACGCCGATGTCGCTGACGAGGATCGCATTCTCAGGCAGCGCCTTGTCGATTTCGAGCGCGGCGCGCTGCGGATTGATCGGGGTGGTGTCGTCGGAGAATCCGGGCGCGACGAACTTGTCCCATTCCTGTCGGTAGGTATCGATCTGCAAAAGCCACTTCTTGCGGGCATCGGCCTTTTTGGTGAGGTCCGCGCGGCGATCGAGTTCGGCGTGCACTTGGCGCAGGAAGGTGCGCACATCGGCCATCAGGCCGAGCGCCACAGGATAATTGCGGCCAATCTCCTCGGGATCGATATCGACGTGAATCAGCCGCGTCGGCGGAATGGTGAAGGAATATCCCGGGATCCACGAGCTCGACGTGCGATCGTCGAACCGCATCCCCATCGCCAGCAGAACATCCGCCTGACGCGTCGCGTGATTGGCCTGATAATGCCCGGCGCGTGCGACGAGACCCAGCGCCAGCGGATGGCTGCAATCGATCGCGCCAAGGCCGCTTGCGGAAGCCGCGACCGGGATCTGCAGCCGCTCGGCAAGCTTCAGTAATTCTTCCGCCGCGCCGCCATAGCGCACACCCTGCCCCACAATGATCGTCGGCCGCTCGGCGCCGAGCAGCATGTCGACGGCCTTGATCACGCCTTCCGGATCGGCGCCGCAGCGGCTCGATATGTTGGCGTTCCAGGCCTGCGCATTCGGCGCCTCCTCGGCCGCCGACTCCATGAAGACGTCAAAGGGCACGTCGAGCACGACCGGTCCGGGGCGGCCGGTCGTCATCGTCTTCCAGGCCTGCCGCACCGCCAGCGGCACCATCTCGCCGCGCGTCGGCTGAAACACCTTCTTGCACATCGTGCGCACGGTGGAGGGAAAATCGGCCTGATAATGCCGGTACATTTCCTGGAAGGCGCCGCGGTTGAACTGGCTGGTCGGCACGTTGCCGGTCACCGCCATGAACGGCACGGAGTCGAGGAAGGCATTGGCGAGCGAGATCGGCAGGTTCGCCGAGCCGGGCCCGCAGGACGTAAACGTCGCCGTCGGCCGCCCCGACACGCGGTAGTACACGTCGGCCATGAAGCCGGCGACGCTCTCGTGATGCACCGAGATGGTCTTGATATCGGCGGAGCGCTCATACAGCGCGTCGATGAACTGGATGTTGCCGTGGCCGCACAGGCCGAACACCTGCGGCACCTTCTCCTGGATCAGATAGTCGACGATGACCTGGGCGCCGTTGAGCATGTTACGCGACATCGTTTCACTCTCTCCCTGCAGCTCAACGAATTCGCCTCCGCGTCTTGGCTCGCGCGGCCGGCGATGGGGGTCCGAACCTATTTCTCATAATACTGTACGTCAATTGCTATTGTGGTATGATGCGGATTGCGCCCCGCGCGATGCGGGGCGCTGTTGCCGGGCGAGGACGGCCTGATAGAGTTCGCCTCGCCCACCCTGGAGAGTTGATTCCGTGAAACCGCGCACCAAGCCGAAGACGAGCGACAAGCCGGCCACATCGAGCAAGGTTTCGATCGGCAAGGTTTCGATCACAAGGCTGGTGCCATCGAGCGAGCCCAACATCGACGACGAGGCCGAGGAGCGCGCGCGCGGCGGCGTGCAGTCGCTGGGCCGCGCCTTTTCGATCATCGAGGAAGTGGCGCGTCACCGCGAAGGCATCGGGCTTGCCGACCTCAGCAAGCGGGTGGGCCTGCATAATTCCACCACCTTCCACCTCGCCAAGACGCTGGTCTCGCTCGGCTATCTCAGGCAGGAGCGCGATTCAAAACGCTACCGCGTCGGCCGGCCGCTGTTTGCGCTCGCGGCAAGCGCGCTCGACGAAATCGAGATGGTGAATCTGGCGACGCCGGTGCTGGAAGACTTGTCGCGCGAAACCGGCGAAAGCGGCCATTTTGCCGTGCGGATGGGCGATGCGGTGGTCGTGATTGCCCGCACCAGCGGACCCGGCGCGTTCCAGTTGACCGACCGCGTCGGCGTGGTGCGCCCGGCGCATTGCACCGCGCTCGGCAAGATCATGCTGGCCTCGTTGCGCCCGGATCAGTTGAAGCGCTTTCTCGAACGCGTCGAACTGAAGCCGTCGACCAAGAAATCGATCACCGACCCCGCCGTGCTCCTGCGCGATATCGCCGAGATCCGCCGCAGTGCGATCGCCTTCGACGACGGCGAATTCAATGCGGAAGTCCGCTGCGTCGCCGTGCCGGTCTATAATTTCACCGGCGAAGTGATCGGCGCGCTCGGCATCTCCGGCCCGATCTGGCGCATGACGGACCAGGTGCTGCAGAGCCGCGCCAAGCTGGTGCAATCGGCCGCCGGTCGGCTGTCCGCCGAATTCGGCGCGCGGGATCTCGCGAAATCCTCCTGATCCGATCCAGCTAAAATCCTCTTCCTAGCGGCTTGAACGCGGCTGCGACGCATTTGGCGTTGACAGGAGCCATTGCGTCCGGAAATATCCTACAACAATAAAAGAACGCCTCTCACATTGTCGCATAGGCGGGAATCGGCGGGAGGACGTCGCGACGTATCTCGGGAGGAGACCAGTGATGACCCGCTACAGCCGACGTACTCTGTTGAAGGCCGGCGCCGCCTTTGCCGGCGCCTCCGTGATCGGATCTCCGTCCACCCTCAGCGCACAGGCCACGCGAATAAAGATCGGCCATCTGGTGCCGCTGACCGGCTTCCTCGGCGCGATCGGCAGCTACGCCCAACTCGGCGTGAAGATGGCAGCGGAGGAGATCAACGCGTCCGGCGGCATCATGGGCAAACAGATCGACCTGATGTCGGAAGACTCGGTCAATCCCGCCACCGCCTCCACCAAGGCGCAGCGAATGATCGAGCAGGACGGCGCGGTGCTGTTGTTCGGCGAAATCTCGTCCGCCTCGTCGCTGACCATCATGCAGGTCGCTGAGCGCAACAAGAAGGTGTTCTTCTCGACCGGCGCGCGCTCCGACGCGCTGCGCGGCAAGGATTGCAACCGCTACTCCTTCCACTGCGACATTCCGAACACCGTGATGGTCAACGCCGTCGGCACCGCGCTCAAGCAGAAGGGCATGGTGAAGGGCAAGAAGTTCGTCACGCTGACGGCGGACTACATTTTCGGCCACGACCTGCTGAAGGCCGCCAAAGCCTTCTTCAGCGCCAATGACGCCACCCTGATCGGCGACGAGTTGATCGCGACCGATGTCACCGACTTCAGCCCGTATCTGCTGAAGGTCCGGCAGGCCAAGCCCGACGTCGTGTGTTGCAACCTCGCCGGCAACCAGGTCACCAACCTGGTCAAGCAGTATGCCGAGTTCGGCTTCCCCTATCCCCTGGTCGGTTTCAACCTCAACACCGGCGACGCCTGGGCGATGGGCGAAGGCAATCTCAGCGGCACCTGGCCGACGGTCTGGTATCACACGCTCGACAATCCGGCCTCGAAGGCCTTCGTCGAGGCGTTCAGCAAGAAATATGGCAAGCCGCCGGAGAACCATGCCTGGATCGAATACATCACGCTGAAAATGATCGCGCAGGCGATCACCGAGACCAAGTCGACCGAGAGCGATGCGCTGGTCGCCTATTTCGAGAAGCAGACGCAGTTCGACATCATGAAGGCGCGCAAGGCCTATTTCCGCTCCTGGGACCATCAGCTGGTGCAGGAGGCCTATCCGTTCACCGTAAAACCGAAGAACGAGATGAAGGACAAGTGGGACATGCTCGTGCTCGGCGAAGCCGTGCCGGCTGCGGGCGCCGAGCTGGAATCGATCTACCCGACGAAGACGCAAAATCCCTGCAACATGAAGGCATAGAGCATGATCCGGAAAAGTGGAGACCGGTTTTCCCTCGCGACAAACGCGGAACGCGTTTGCGCGGAGATCATGCTCCAAACAAAAACCTAGAGCGGGATAAGTTATCCCGCTCTAGAAGCCCGAATCCGGGCGTCGGGCACACTGGCGTTGCGGCGCCGGCACACAACAGCCGGCGCCGTCTCTTTTTCAAAGCGCGTTTCAAGGTCGCGGATCGCACATGCAGTTCGGATTTCTGCTGCAGCAGGTGGTGAATGGCCTGGTGCTCGGGGGCTATTACCTCCTGATTGCGCTTGGTCTCTCGCTGATCTTCAGCGTCGGCGGCATCGTCAATCTCGCCCACGGCGCGTTCTATGCGCTCGGCGCCTACATCTCTGTCGAGATCACAAAATATCTCGGCTTCGGCTCGGCAGTGGTGCTGTCGCCGATCGCCGTCGCGCTGCTTGGTATTCTCTTCGAACGCTTCATCCTGCGCCGGTTCTACGACGCCGATCCGATCCTGAGCCTGTTGGTGACGTTCGCCCTCGCCATGGTCACCGAACAGGCGATCCGGATCACCTGGGGCGCGCCGCCGATCTCGGCTGCAATCCCGCAAGGCCTTCGCGGCTCGGTCTTTCTCGGCGACTTTCTGTTCTCGCGCTATCGCCTCTTGATCCTCGCCGTCGTCGCCGCGGTCCTCATCGGCGTCTGGTTGCTGCTGCACAAGACCTCGTTCGGCCGCGTCGTGCGCGCCGGCATCCAGCGACCGGACATGGTGGCCGCACTCGGCATCCGCCTGCAGCCCTACATGACCGCGATCGTCATGCTCGGCGTCGGCATGGCCGCGCTCGGCGGCGCGTTCTTTGCGCCGATCACGATCGTGCATCCCGCCATGGGCGCCGAGATCATCACGGTCGCCTTTGTCGTGGTCGTCATCGGCGGCCTCGGCAGTTTCTGGGGCGTGGTCATCGCAGCGCTTCTGGTCGGTGTCGTCAGAGGCATCACCATCCATTTCGCGCCAGCGGCCGGCGAAGCCTCGATCTACGTGCTGATGTTCCTGGTGCTGCTGGTGCGGCCACGCGGGCTCTTGGGCGAACGTATCGAGAAGTTCGAATGACAAGCACCGCCGAAAAATATCGCCTGCTACTGCTGGCTGTGCTCGCCGTCGTCGCGCTGCCGTTCGGCCTCTATCTGCTCGGGCTGTCGCTCAACACCGGCACCATGGTGGTGGCGCTCGCCATTGCCGCGATGGGACTCAATCTCTGCATCGGGTATACGGGCCTCGTCTCGTTCGGCCACGGCGCGTGGTTCGGTATCGGCGCCTATGCGGCCGGGCTGATCCAGCGCAACTGGTTTGGCGGCGACATCTTGCTGCCGCTGCTGCTGGCGGCCGTTGTCGTCGCAATCATCTCCACCTTCGTCGGCTTCGTCATCCTGCGCCGGCGCGGCGTCTATTTCTCGTTGTTGACGCTGGCGCTGTCGGCGCTGGCCTACACGATCGCCTTCCGCTGGACCGCCGTGACCGGCGGCGAGGACGGCCTCGGCGGGTTGAAACGGGGCAGCATCGGGCCGCTCAGCCTCGACAATGCGCTGAACTACTACATCGTCGTCTCGGTGCTCTGCCTCGGCGTGCTCTATCTGCTGCTGCGGCTGGTGCGTTCGCCGTTCGGCCATGTGCTGATGGCGATCCGCGAGAACCAGCAGCGCGCCACGTCTCAGGGCTATCCGGTCGAGCGCTACAAGCTCGGGGTCTTCGTGATCTCGGCCGTGGTCACCGGCTTTGCCGGCGGGCTGATCGGCTTCCAGAACTACCTCGTCTCCGCCGAAGCGGTCTCGGTGCCGTTCTCCGGCGAACTGCTCGCGATCGTCGTGATCGGCGGCATGCGCAGCATGCTGGGGCCGGCGATCGGCGCGCTGTTCTTCATCCTGTTCCGCGAACTGTTTTCGATCTGGACACCGAACTGGCTGCTGTGGTTCGGCCTCGTCTTCGTCGCCTTCGTGCTGTATTCGCCGGGCGGCCTCGTCGGCATCTGGGCGACACTGGTAAAGCGCTGGTGGCCGCCGCCGGAAGAAGCGGCTGCGATGAGCAAGCGCAAAATCTACGAAGGCCTGCCGCTGCCGGCCTTCCTGCTGCCGAAAGGGCTCGACGGCACCGTGCTGGACGTGCGCGGCGTCTCAAAAGCCTTCGGCGGCATCCGCGCCGTCGCCAATGCGAGCCTGCAAGTTGGCGCCGGCGAAATCCATGCCTTGATCGGGCCGAACGGCGCGGGAAAAACCACGCTGTTCAATCTGGTCTCCGGGCTGTACTCGACCGACAGCGGCACCATCAAGCTGAACGGCCGAGAGATCCAGGGCGTGCCGTCGGAGGCGATCTGCCACCAGGGGCTGGCCCGCTCGTTCCAGATCACCAATTTGTTCAAGGGGCTGTCGATCTACGAAAACCTGCGGCTGTCGCTGCAGGCGCAGAACGCCGGGCGCTTCAACCTCTGGCGCGACATCGACCATTACAGGGAGATCCACGCCGAGACCGCGGAGCTGATCAAGTTCCTCGGCCTCGAAGGCATCGAGACCATCGAGGGCGGCGAACTGTCCTATGGCGGGCAGCGGCTGGTCGATCTCGGCATCGCGCTCGGCTCCAAGCCGCAGGTGCTGCTGCTGGACGAGCCGCTGGCGGGCCTTGCCGCCGCCGAGCGCGAGCGCGTGTCGAACCTCGTCAAAAACATCGCCGCCAACATTCCGGTCCTGATCGTCGAGCATGACATCGATCGCGTGCTCGGCTTCTCCCGCACCGTCACGGTGATGAACCAGGGCGAAGTGCTGATGACGGGCACGCCCGAGGCCGTGCGCGCCGACCGCAGGGTGCAGGAGATCTATACCGGCACCGGCGTACCCGAGGTCGAGCACGCCAGCAGCGAACGCATCGGCGCGAGCACTGCGCCTGTTCTGCGCTTCAAGCGCGTCAACACTTTCTACGGCAAGAGTCACATCCTGCACGACGCCACGCTCGACGTGCGCGAGGGCGAGATCGTCGCCCTGCTCGGCCGCAACGGCGCGGGAAAGTCGACGCTGTTGAAGACGCTCGCGGGTCTCGTGCCGCTGTCGTCGGGCAGAATCGAATATGTCGGCGCCGATATTTCCCGCCTGCCCGCGCCCGACATTGCGCGCGCCGGCATCGGCTATGTGCCGCAGGGCCGCGGCCTGTTCGCGGGCATGACGGTCAGGGAAAATCTCTCGCTCGGGCGGCTGGCGCGCAACACCGACGGCAGCAACGGCGTGGTGTGGGACGAAGCCCAGATCCTCGAATACTTTCCGCGCCTGCGCGAGCGCATGGACGTCGCTGCCGATTATCTCTCCGGCGGCGAACAGCAGATGGTGGCGGTGGCGCGGGCGATGTCGGGCAACGTCAAACTCTTGCTGCTCGACGAACCCTTTGAGGGACTGGCGCCGACGGTGATCCTCGACCTGTTCAAGGTGTTCGACAAACTCCGGCAGCACATCTCCATCGTGATCGTCGAACATAATCTCGATCTGGTGCTGGCGCTGGCCGACCGCGTCTTCGCGCTGGAGCGCGGCGCGGTGTTTCATCAGGGGCCGGCGCGACCGCTGCTGACCGATCTGGAATACCGCAAGAAGATTTTGTGGCTGTGACGCTCACCTCGGCCGGCCGCGAAACAAGGTTCCGAACTTGCCGCTGCCGGGAGCGAGAGTATATTGGATCGATGGCTGTCAGCTCGCCCGATCTGAAGGCATTCTTGCTCACCACACCCTTCTTCGGTGGCCTCTCAGACGCAAGCCTCGATCTCCTGGCTTCAATGCTGGTCGAGCGCCGTTTCGACGCCGGCGCCACGATTGTCGCGGAAGGAGAACCGGGGCGCTCGATGTTCATCGTTCACTCGGGCCAGCTCGCGGTGAGCAAGCTCGGCGATCTGGGGCGCACAATTCGGATAACGAACCTCGAGCCCGGCGATTTCTTCGGCGAAATGACGCTCATCGAAATGCAGAACCGGTCAGCCACCGTCGTCGCGGAGAGCCCAACGGTACTGTACGAGCTCACGGCCCGAAACCTCTACACATACTACAAGGCCGACATCCACGCCTATGTGATAGTGATGCAGAATATCAACCGCGAACTTTGCCGGCGACTCCGCCGCGCCGACAGTCGCATTGCCGAGCTGACCATTCAGGTGGATCGATGATAGCAGGCGTTCGAATCGCTCGTTGCTCACCGATCTCGAATATCGCAAGAAGATTTTCATGGCTGTAGATTCGCCGCCGTGTCCCGCCGCAGCATGGACCCCGGATCAGCAGCGCACCACGCCGCAAAGTGCGGCGCACTGCGCAGCATCCGGGGAACGCGTCCCTCACGAAAGCAGCGAATCTTCCGCAGGCCGTGTGCGCGCGATAATCTCGGCTGCGCCGTTGTCCAACAACTCCAGGCCGACGGCGCGGCCGAGTTCGCGGGGCCGGTCCGCGGCGCCGTGCCGCGACACCTCGATGAAGCGGTCGCCGGTTTCATCGAGCACCGCTGCGGTCAGCGTCATCTCGCTGCTCGCAAGCGTGGCGTGGCCGGCGATCGGCGAGTTGCAATGGCCGTTCAACACCCACAGCACCTCGCGCTCGGCCTCGGCGCAGAGGCGCGAGGCGGCGTCCTCGATCTTCGCCAACCGCCCGCGCGTCAGCCAATCGTTCTCGACGCATTCGACCGCGACGATGCCCTGCCCCACTGCTGGCAGCATTTCGCGAACCGAAAAGTCATGGACGATACGTGAAGCCATGCCGATCCGCTCGAGCCCCGACCGCGCCATCACCAGTGCATCCGCAGGCCCCACCTCGCCGCCGTCGGGAAGCCGCTGCTTGTCGCCGCGATCGAGTTTTGCCACTCGCGTATCGGCCGCGCCGCGGAAATGGATCACGGCCGCTTCCGGAAACAGCCGGCGCAGATAGGCGGCGCGGCGCACTGCATTGGTGCCGATCTTGAAGCCCTTGCCTTTCGACGCGCGAAATACATCGAGCGAAAGGCCCGGACGCAGCACCAGTGCGTCGTTGGCGGCGTCGCGCGGCAGCGTCGCGGCGATGATCAGGCCGGGCGTCTCCTCATTGCCGGGAACGTCCTTCAGCGAATGCATCGCCGCCTGCAATTGCCCGCCGCGCATGGCTTCGCGTATTTCGGCGACAAAGGCGCCGCCCTTGCCGCCATGGCGCAGCAGTTTGCTGGTCTGGTCCTGGTCGCCGCGGGTTTCGAACCTGACGATCTCGACGTCGAGCGCGGAATCGGCCGCCCGCAACAGCCGCGCGATCCCTTCCGTCTGCGCCAGCGCCATCGCGCTCTTGCGCGTGCCGATCTTCAAGGTCTGTCCCGACACAAGGTCTCCGAAAGCAGTCAAGGGCTGAAGTTTTCGAGCGTTACGGGATAGAGCAAGCCGCCCACCAGAACAATGACTTTGGCCCCGACGGAACAGGCTTTCCGCCCGTTACGGCAAGGCTCCGCTGCAGGCCAGCCTGCCGCCGGCCTGCCATTCCAAAACGCCGATTGTGCGTCGCAACAAAATCGATAGAGTGCCCGCCTCAAGAGGGTTTTTCGTTGTCCGACACCAGTGCCGATGCCTTGGCCGCTTCAGGCCACCGCCCGATGGGCTTCCCCGAATTCGTCATCGCGATCGCCTCGATCATGGCGCTGAATCCGCTTGCGATGGACATGATGCTGCCGGCGCTGCCGGACATCGCGTCCGCCTTCCACATCACGTCAGCCAACCGGCCGCAGATGGTGCTGTCGATCTTTCTGGTCGGCTTCGGCGTCGGCCAGTTCGTGATGGGCCCGCTGTCCGACCGGTTCGGGCGGCGCCCGATCCTGCTCGGCGGCATGGCCGTCTATTGTATCGCCAGCCTGCTTGCGATCGCAGCCCCCTCCTTCGAGACGCTGCTGCTGGCGCGCGCGCTGCAGGGCCTCTGCACCTCGGCCACCCGTGTGATCGCGACCTCCATCGTCCGCGACTGCTACGCCGGCCGGCGCATGGCGAGCGTGATGTCGCTGGCGATGATGGTGTTCATTGCCGTGCCCGTCATTGCCCCGGCATTCGGCCAGGCCGTGCTGATGCTGACGCAATGGCGCGGCATCTTCATCGTGCTGATGCTGTATGGCGTGGTGGCGCTGGTCTGGAGTGCGCTGCGCATGCCGGAGACACTGCCTGTCGCCAAGCGGAGGTCGCTCGCCATCGGCGCCGTGTTCGATGCTTTCCGCCAGACCGTGACCAATCGCCAGACGCTGGGTTATGCGCTGGCGGCCGGCGGAGTATTGGGCTCGCTGTTCGCCTTCGTATTCATCTCGCAGCAGGTGTTCACCGGCATCTACCAGCTCGGACATTATTTTCCGGTTGCGTTTGCCGGTGTCGCCGTCGGAACCGCGATCGCTGGGTTCGTCAATTCCCGCCTCGTCGGCCGCCTCGGCATGCGCGTGCTCTCCCACAGCGCGCTGATCGGCTTCGTGGTCATCGCCGCAACTATGCTGGTGGCGGCAAAAATGCAGATGCTGCCCTTGCCGCTGTTCATGGTGCTCTCGGTATCGATGATGTTTGCGTTCGGCTTGATGATCGCCAATTTCACCGCGCTCGCCATGGAGCCGCAGGGCCATATCGCCGGCACCGCCGCGTCGCTGTACGGCTCGATCACCACCCTGCTTGCCATCGGCATCGGCGCCACCATCGGCCAGGATTACGACGGCACGCTGGTGCCGTTCGCGACCGGCTTCCTGCTTTGCACGCTGGCCGCGCTCGCCGTGGTGCTGGTGGTGGAGAAAGGCCAGCTGTTCCAGCCGCATGGCATAAAGGTGTGATCGCCCCATCTGGTTTGCGCCCCGACCCGGCCGCATGGCTGAATGTCCGCCCGGCGCTGGCGTCGTTTTGCGAAGCTGATTACAATTCCTCAGCTCACATCGCCTTCAGAATTGGAAATCGGAAGATGGATAACCGCAGTAACATCTGGCGTGGCGTCGACACTATCAAGCCGCGCTTTGTCGACTTGGCCGACCGGGTCTGGGCGATGCCCGAGGTCTGCTACACCGAAGCGCGCTCTTCCGCCGAACATCTGGCCGAGCTGCGCCATCAGGGTTTCCGCATCACCGAGCAGGTCGCCGGCATTCCCACCGCCGTGATGGGGGAATGGGGCGACGGCGGGCCGGTGATCGCCTTCCTTGGCGAATACGACGCGCTGCCCGGCCTCAGCCAGGAAGCCGGCGTGGCGGAGCCACGGCCGCTGGAGGCCGGCGGCCATGGCCATGGTTGCGGCCACAATCTGCTCGGTTCGGCCGCGCTCCTGGCAGCCACGGCCGTGAAGGACTGGCTCGCCGACCACAAGGTGCCGGGGCGCGTACGCTATTACGGCTGCCCTGCGGAAGAAGGCGGCGCGGCGAAGGCGTTCATGGTGCGCGACGGCGCCTTCGACGACGCCGACATCGCGATCACCTGGCACCCGTCGAGCTTCTGGGAAGTCGTGGTGACGCCCTCGCTCGCCAACACGCGCGCCGACTTCATCTTCACCGGGCGCACCTCGCATGCTGCCGCCTCGCCGCATCTCGGCCGCAGCGCGCTCGATGCGGTCGAGCTGATGAATGTCGGCGTGAACTACATGCGCGAGCACATGCCGAGCGCCGCCCGCGTCCATTATGCCCTGCTCGACACCGGCGGCATCGCCCCCAACGTGGTGCAGGCCCACGCCCGCGTCCGCTATTCGATCCGCGACCGCGACCTGCCCGGCATGAACGAACTGGTGGAGCGGGTCCACAAGATCGCGCAGGGCGCGGCGCTGATGACCGAAACCAAGGTGGAGATGAAGATCATTTCCGCCGTCTCCAATCTGTTGCCGAACACCCCGCTTGAAGCAGCGCTTCACGGCGTCATGGAAGAACTCGGTCCGCCGCATTTCGATGACACAGACAAGGATTTCGCGCAGCAGATCCGCTCCACGCTGACGGAGAAGGATATCGCAACCGTCTATCACTCGATCGGCATGGAGCCGACCGACCGGCCGCTGGCCGATTTCATCGTCCCGCTGGATGCCAAACGTAACCCGCAAATCGGCTCGACCGACGTCGGCGACGTGAGCTGGGTCGTGCCGACCGTTCAGGTCCACGCCCCGACCGTTGCCATCGGCACCCCGTTCCACACCTGGCAGGTGGTGGCGCAGGGCAAGAGCCCGCACGCCCACAAGGCCATGGTGCAGGCCGCCAAGGCCATGGCGGCACTCGGCGTCAGGGCGCTGACGGAACCGGACCTGATCGCCGCCGCCAAGGCCGACCTGAAAAAGCGCACCGCCCGCACCCCCTATGTCAGCCCGCTGCCGGACAGCGTCGCGCCCCCGCTGGACATGTCGCTGATCTGACCTGACCCGGCCTAAAACGGACTTGGCACCAGACCTGGCACCAGCCGCCTGGCGAATAAATTTTTTGCACTCCGTGGGGCATTTAACCGCGCTTTGGCGTGCCAAGGCCGCCGGATTGCCAAAGCGATGTGCGGCGCAGCATGTTTCTGCCCAAGCAAAATATCATCGCCGCTTCGCCATCCTGCGGATTGTCGATCTGGGGGCGTTGACCTCCAGGGCATTTGATGTGCCATCTTACAGGTGGGACACCCGACGCTGCCGCCCGGCGGCGCGCCGCAACAAAACACCAGAACCAGACGGGGACAACGATGCTGGACACCGAACTGCGAACCATGATCGACGAGGTGAAGGACGGGCGCATGGATCGCCGCGGCTTCGTTCAGCGCATGCTTGCCTTCGGTCTCACCGCGCCCATGGCCACGCAGATACTCGCCATCGGCGGTGTGGCAATGGCGCAGAGTCCCACTCCTTACAAGCCGACCAAGCGCGGCGGCGGCGGCCCGCTTAAACTGCTGTGGTGGCAGGGACCGACCCTGCTCAATCCGCATTTTGCCACCGGCACCAAGGACCAGGACGGCTCGCGCCTGTTCTATGAGCCGCTGGCGAGCTGGGATTCCGCCGGCAACCTCAACCCAATTCTGGCGGCGGAAATTCCGTCGATTCAGAACGGCGGTCTCACTGCCGACGGCAAGTCGGTGACCTGGAAGCTCAAGCCAGGCGTCAAATGGCATGACGGCAAGCCGTTCACCGCCGACGACGTCGTGTTCAACTGGGAATACGCCCGCGATCCCGCCACCTCGGCGCTAACCATCGGCGTTTACCAGGACATCACCGTCGAAAAGGTTGATGATCTCACCGTCCGCATCCTGTTCAAGAACCCCACCCCGTTCTGGGCCGATGCCTTTGTCGCGGTGGTCGGCTGCATCCTGCCCAAGCATCTGTTTGCAGATTACAAAGGCGCCAAATCCCGCGAGGCTCCGAACAATCTCAAGCCCGTCGGCACCGGTCCTTACAAGTTCGTCGAGTTCAAGCCGGGCGACCTCGTGCGCGGGGAAATCAATCCTGACTACCACATGCCGAACCGCCCCTACTTCGATACGATCGAGATCAAGGGCGGCGGAGACGCCGTCTCGGCGGCGCGCGCGGTGATTCAGACCGGCGAATATGACTATGCCTGGAACATGCAGGTGGAAGACGATGTCCTGCTGCGCCTGGAGAAGGGCGGCAAGGGTAAGACCGTCTACTCGACGGGCGGCGATATCGAGTTCATTGCGCTGAACTTCACGGATCCCAACACCGAGATCGACGGCGAACGTTCCTCAATCAAGACCAAGCATCCCCTGCTCTCCAATCCGGCCGTTCGCAAGGCGCTGGCGCTCCTCGTCGACCGCGATGCCATTCAAAAGCACATCTACGGTCGCGCCGGACGTACCACCGCCAGCTTCCTCAACGGTCCGGAACAGTTCGTCTCCAGGAACACGAAATGGGAGTTCTCAATCGAGAAGGCGACCCAACTGCTGGAGGAGGCCGGATGGAAAGTCGGGGCCGACGGCATCCGGGAGAAGGACGGCAAAAAACTGAAACTGCTGTACCAGACCGCGATCAACGGCCCACGCCAGAAGACCCAGGCGATCGTCAAACAGGCCTGCCAGAAGGCCGGCATCGACGTCGAATTGAAATCGGTCGTGGCCTCGGTCTTTTTCTCCTCGGATGTCGCCAATCCAGACACGTATTCCAAATTCTATGCCGACATCGAAATGTTCCAGATTCCGATGACCCAGCCCGACCCGGCCCAGCATATGCGGCGCTTTCATTCGCGCTTCGTGGCCACCAAGGAAAACAAGTGGCAGGGCAGGAATTTCCCGCGCTGGGTCAACAAAGAGTTTGACGCTGCGATCGACGCGGCCGAGGCTGAAGTCGATCCGGTCAAGCGGGCCGCGTTCTACATCAAGGCCAACGACGTCATGTGGCAGGACACGGTGGTCATCCCGGTGATGCACCGCCTGAAGGTCGGCGCCGCAACCAACTCGCTGCGCCCGGTGCTCAGCGGCTGGACCAACGACACCGACAATATCCAGGACTGGTACCGAGAGACCTGATAGCCAGCGTTAGGCGGATCGTTTCTCATGCGTCAGTATATCCTGCGTCGCCTCCTGATCGCGGTTCCGAGCCTGCTCGGCATTTCGCTTGTGCTGTTCATCGTGCTGGCGCTGGCGCCCGGCGATCCCTTCAGCGAGCTCGCGACCAATCCCAACGTGCCGCCCGAAGTAGCGGCGGCGCTTCGGACCAAGTTCGGCCTCGACGATCCGGTCTACCTCCGCTACCTGCACTGGCTCGCGGCCATGCTGCAGGGCGACTGGGGATTTTCCTTCGTCAGCCGGATGAACGTCGACACGCTCATCCTGCAGCGCCTGCCGGCGACGCTCTATGTGATCGGCTCGGCGCAACTGCTCGCGCTCACGATCGCGATACCGGTCGGGGTCTATGCCGCGACGAGGCCCTACTCGATCTTCGACCAGATCGCCAACACGCTCGCCTTTATCGGCTTTTCGCTGCCGACTTTCTTCACCGGCCTTTTGTTCATCCTGATCTTCTCGATCACGCTGGACTGGTTGCCTTTCGTCTACACCACCGACATCAAGGCGACCGGCTTCCGCTGGATGATCGAACAGGTTCGGCAGGCCATCATGCCGGTGATGGTGCTCGCCCTGTTTCAGGCGGCCTCCATGACACGCTTCGTGCGCTCGGCCATGCTGGACGTAATCCGCCTCGACTACGTCACCACCGCCCGCGCCAAGGGCCTCGGGCAGACAAGAGTGATCGTCAAGCACGCGATGCGCAACGCCATGATCCCGGTCGTCACCCTGGTCGCGCTGCAGATGCCCGCCGTGTTCGGCGGCGCCATCGTCACCGAGCAGATCTTTCGCATTCCGGGCATCGGCTCGCTCTTGATCTCCTCCATCCTCTCCAACGACACGCCGGTCGTGATGGCCGTGACGTTCGTCTTCGCCTGTCTTGTCGTGCTCTTCAACCTGATCGCGGATGTCCTTTATGGCTGGCTTGACCCTCGCATCTCCCTCCGCTGAGCGGCGGCCGGCCTGGTCGCCCTGGCGCGAGACCTGGCGGCGCTATCGCCGCCACAAGCTCGCCGTGGTCAGCGCGGTCCTGCTGCTCGTCCTGATCGTGTCGGTGGTGTTCGGTCCCTTCGTCTGGCGCGTCAGCATCAACGACATCGATTTCAGCGCGCGCCTCGAAGGCCCCTCGCTCGCCCATCCCTTCGGAACCGACGATCTCGGACAGGATATTCTGGCCCGCATGATCTATGGCGGACGGATATCGCTTGCGGTCGGCCTTGCCGCGATGGCGGTCGCCGTCATCGTCGGCACGGTAATCGGGGCGCTCGCCGGCATGTCGCGCGGCGCGCTCGGACATGCGCTGATGTGGCTCACTGACCTGTTCCTCTCGCTGCCGCAACTGCCGCTGCTGCTGCTCCTCATCTATCTGTTCCGCGACGGGCTCAAGGCCGCCTTCGGCCCCGAGGGCGGCATCTTCATTCTCATCGTGCTCGTCATCGGCGGCCTGCGCTGGATGCCGGTCGCCCGCCTGGTGCGTGCGCAATTCCTCTCGCTGCGCGAAAAGGATTTTGTCGAAGCCGCCCGCGCGCTCGGCGCCAGTCCGCTGCGGCAGGTGGTACGTCATATCCTGCCCAACGCGCTGGGACCGGTGATCATTGCGGGCACCATCGACGTCGCCGCCGCCATCATCGCGGAATCGACCTTGTCCTTTCTCGGCCTGGGCTTCCCGCCCGACGTTCCGACCTGGGGCCGGCTGCTGTTCGACGCCAAGGACTTTCTCGACATCGCCGCCCACTGGGCGCTGTTTCCGGGCGGCGCCATCTTCGTCGCGGTCGTCGCCATCAACTTCATCGGCGACGGAATGCGCGATGCGCTCGATGCAAGGCGGGTGATCTGATGGCGCCGCTGCTCGAGATCAAGGGCCTGAAGACCCACTTTGCCACCGACGACGGCATGCTAAGGGCCGTCGACGGCGTCGACATCGCGCTCAACAAGGGCGAGACGCTCTGCGTGGTCGGCGAATCCGGCTGCGGCAAGACCGTCACGGCGATGTCGATCCTCAAGCTGATCGCGATGCCGCCGGGCCGCATCGTCGAAGGCCAGATCCTGTTCGAGGGCCGCGATCTCGTGCCGCTCACGAGCAGCGAGCTGGACGACATCAGGGCCAAGCAGATCGGCTTCATCTTCCAGGAGCCGATGACCTCGCTCAACCCGGTGCTGTCGATCGGCGAGCAGATCGCCGAAAGCCTGCGCCGCCATGAGGGACTGTCGAAAAAGGAAGCCCTGGCCCGCACGGTGGAGATGCTGAAGCTGGTGCAGATTCCCAATGCCGAAGGCCGCGTGCATGATTATCCGCACCAGTTCTCGGGCGGCATGCGCCAGCGCGTCATGATCGCCATGGCGCTGGCCTGCAAGCCCAAGCTCGTCATCGCCGACGAGCCGACCACCGCGCTCGACGTCACCATCCAGGCGCAGATCCTCGATTTGTTGCAGGACATGAAGGAACGCTTCGGCATGGCGGTCATGCTGATCACCCACGCCATGGGCGTGGTCGCCGAGACCGCGCAGCGCGTCGTCGTCATGTATGCCGGCAAGGTGGTGGAAGAGGCCGATGTCGACAGCCTGTTCGCAAGCCCGCGCCATCCGTACACGCAAGGGTTAATCCGCTCGATCCCGCGCATCGACCTCGACAGCGCGCGCAAGACCCGGCTGGAAACGATCGGCGGCACCGTGCCGATGCTGATCAATCCCGCGCCCGGCTGCCGCTTCGCACCGCGCTGCCGCCACGCCTTTGGTCTTTGCTCCAAACAGGAACCGGTTCTGCGCGAGGTCGCACCGGGCCATCGCATGGCCTGTCACCTCGGAGAGACGCAGGGAGCGAGCTCATGAGCGAACCCCTGCTGCGCGTCACCGGTTTGAAGAAGCATTTTTCCGTCAAGAGCGGCCTGTTCTCGCGCGAAGTTGGGCGCGTTCACGCGGTGGACGGCGTGTCGTTTGCGGTCAACCGCGGCGAAACGCTCGGACTGGTCGGCGAATCCGGCTGCGGCAAGTCGACCACGGCGCGCTGCGTGCTGCGCCTCGTCGAGCCCAGCGAAGGCGAGATCGTCTTTGACGGTCGCGACGTGCGCGGTCTATCCGGCGGCGACCTGCGCGCGATGCGGCGCAACATGCAGATCGTGTTCCAGGACCCGTTTGCCTCGCTCAATCCGCGCATGACCGTCGCTGCGATCCTTGGCGAAGCCTTCACCATCCACGAGCTCGCCTCTTCGGCCAGCGAGCGGGACGACCGTGTGGCGAGCCTGCTCGTCAAGGTCGGACTGAAGGCCGAGCACATGCGCCGCTACCCGCACGAATTTTCCGGCGGCCAGCGCCAGCGCATCGGGATTGCGCGCGCGCTCGCGGTGGAGCCGAAGTTCATCGTGTGCGACGAGCCGGTTTCCGCGCTCGACGTCTCGATTCAGGCGCAGGTGATCAATCTGTTGGAGGATCTGCAGGCCGAACTCAACCTGACCTATTTGTTCGTCGCCCACGATCTCTCCGTGGTGGAGCATATTTCCGACCGCGTGGCGGTGATGTATCTCGGGCGCATCGTCGAACTGGCCAGTGCGAGCGATCTCTACCGCCATCCGCAGCACCCCTACACCCAGGCGCTGCTCTCCGCCGTGCCGGTGCCGGACCCCAAGGTGAAGCGCAAGCGGATCCGCCTGCAAGGCGACGTGCCGAGCCCGATAAACCCGCCGCGCGGCTGTCATTTTCACACCCGCTGCCCGATCGCCGAGCCCCGCTGCCGGGAAAGCGCGCCCGAACTGAAGCAAGGCAGCGATGGGCATTTCGTGGCCTGTCACCTGAGCTGATCGTACTGCCAGGCACTGTCGGGTTCCGTACAGACAGCGGCGGGGGTCAGGTTTTAGCTTGGGCACATGCCGGGACAGCATGGGGATCGGCGCGCCCCGGCATAGAACGGCCCCAGCGGACCCTAGCCCCTGAAGCTGGGGCCGTTCTTTGACCGGCCGCTTTTTGAAACAGGCCACTGTTAGCTGCTGACGGCGGCGCGTATTCCGCCCGGCTATCCGCCGCTTCCCGTGCGGGGCGGCTTCCGCGTGAATTCAATCATCGAAAATGGAGCGGCCCCGCCCGCGTGGTTGAACCGCTCTTGCCGGGGCGGGGCCGAGATCGGATCGTGGCGTTACCGCGGGTGAACGCCGTTTTTGCGAATGATGTCCGATAGCTGAGCCAAAAGCTCCCGAAGCCGGGCATTCTCCTCGATCAGCGAGTGGGCTTCGTCGGCCTGTTCGTCGCGACGAAGGGCGGGCTCGTCCCCGCGAAGGGCATTCTCAAGCAGTGAAAAAGCATCGTCAGTCGGTTCCTGAACCCAAAATGAAGGTTCTGCGCGGCGGTCTCGCTTATTATGCTGCGGATGGTCTACTCGCATGATTGATACTCCAATTTTAAAATGCGGAACGAACCCCCAGTCGTCCTGTCGCGCGCGGAGAATGAGGTGAGTCGGCGGGCAAATTTGCGACTAAAATTGGAATCGTGCGGAGGCGACCCCGGCGCTAAAGCGGCGTGATTGCGGCGAATCCCGAAGCCCGCGCAGGCCGGAGCTGCAGCCTGCGCGTGCGATTTATGGCGTTTTCGAGCACAGCATGTTCCCGTATTTGGGTCCGAGGCAGCACCGGCTCGCGTCAGGAAAACGCGTCAAAACAACAGTCTAGCGCGCGTTCTGATTCAATCAGAACTGACGTTTCTAAAGAAACGTGGCCAATTGATAGAGCGCGTAAAGAACTTCCAGCCCCATGAGAACGAGCGCGGCGATCATTAGATAATAACCAAAATGCATGCGAGACTTGAAACCAATGCCTTTCGCGGCCCGTGCGGATCTCGCGCCAGGCCGTAAACCAAACTCGAAACGCGTCGGAAGGGACAAGCCTCCAACGAACCATGCGTCGGCAACTAGAAATGAAAAGGCTTCCGCCGCCGCGGAAGTGACACCTTTGTCGCGAGCCTCTTCTTTGACCGGAGGTCTCTAGTTCGACGCCAGTTCGCCCTGTTCACACACCGTGGAAAATCTTGATTCCCCACAGCACGATGACGATGGCCAGTACCAGCGTAGCCGCCGTCAGTACACTTTCTAAGGAAGCGACTCTCATACTCACTCTCCGCTTCCCAGCCCCGCTACCGGTCTAGGTGATTCGTTGATTCCCCTGCAATCGCATGATCACAATGCTTTGAACGTTGCCCCGCGGTTGTGTTTTACGGGTCACACATCTGGGTAATGGCGGCACACTTCTCCGCCACGACAGCATCGCCATGCGCCAACTGAAGCGCGAAATGCCCGCTTCTCCCGACGGTTTTTCGATTGAAGAGGATTTACTCGGGCTGGCCTGCCGGAGCGTAGGAACCGGCCGGAGCCGGAGCACTTCGCCGCCGTTCGGCAAGAGCTGCCAGGCGATCGTATTCCTCCGCCACCTTGAGCAGGCGGCCCTGGTCCTTGACGGCATTCGCGGCTAACGCCCTTGTCCGCTCCGCGCGCCTGCGCCAGTGATCCGCATTGGTCAGGAAATCCGTCATCGATACGCCCCAAAATAAGTTGGTTTGCTCCCCAGCCGCGCAGACATCAGAAAGGCCCGCGATAAGTCAAAAATTTGGCCTAATCCGATCTGCCGTGTGACTCCAAGGACGTGTGACTTTTCGGGCAAGCCTCATCGTCGTTCCCTTTCCGACGCAAATTTGCCCTCGACTCAATGGAATGCTCGTCGTCGAACCGACGACCGGGCCACCTTGTGAACAGGAATGTGTCATGAGTATCGAACATCCGCCGCACGACAAGCAGGCTCGCCGCGAGGCATTTCGAAATGTCGGGCGAGCCGGCAATGTCGTGCCGCTGCGTGAAGACAATTGCGCGCGTCAGGCCAATGAAGCGCCGCATCCGGGCGACGAACTTCTCACCGCCTTGTCGCCCCTGCTCGACGAAGTCGACGGACTTCGGGAAGATGACGCGCTGCATCAGGAAACCGATAACGTCGTGCGGCTGCTCGAAGAGAATGCCCGGCTTCGAAAGCTTGCGGTCAAGCTGTCGAATCTGCTTGGCGATCTTCCCGAGCGGGGCGCCTAAGATCGTGACTGCCGCTTAGAGCGCGGCGCGGCCCAAGCGTTGTCCTTTGCTCAAATCAGCTGCAATCTTTCTGTTGTTGGTCTTTTTCCCGGTCGGTGTGTCGGCCGGGCGCTACTGGTTTGCCGAATCCCGAGGAAATTGGCAGACTGCAGACCGCTCCAGCGCTGGCCTGTTGCCGCTACCATCTCATCATCCTGAAGCAGTAATCCGGGTTTACGGGGCGCGCACGGTTCGATGGAAGGCGATATTCGCCATCCACACCTGGATCGTCGTTAAAGAGCAGAATGCTGCTACGTACACGCGTTATGACTATACTGCCTGGGGCGAGCCTATTCGCACCAACGGATTCGTTGCCGACGCACGGTGGTTTGGCGTCGTCCCCGAAACCATTGCCGCTGTCGACGGTCCTGAAGCTGGCCGTCTAATTCCCAAAATCCGTCACGTCATCGAGAACTATAAGTTTCGTACCTACGGCGACTACAACGCATGGCCGGGACCGAACTCCAATACCTTTGTCCAGGCTGTGCTGGATGCGGTTCCCGAACTCAAGACTGTCTTGCCGCCGACCGCCATTGGAAAGGACTACCCCTATCGAGGTGAGTGGGTCGGGCTGACATCGTCCGGTACCGGGGTATACGCTTCCCTCGGAGGCTATGTAGGTCTCACCATCGGATGGGTCGAAGGTCTGGAAGTCAATTTCCTGGGCGCGGTGGTGGGACTCGACATTCGCCGGCCCGCGCTGAAGCTTCCAGGCATCGGCCGATTGGGAATGATGGCCGGGATCTAGAAACTCTTCGAAGGCTATGGCCTCCCTGAGGATGATCTGCAGCTCCAGGGCGTGTACTCACAAATCCGGAATGCCCGCGGATAACGTCTAGCCGCTAGAGGAAGATATTCCAGATAGTGACGCGTGCATTGCTCAGGCGCCCATCGGCGTCGAATTCCAAGTCTACAATCCATTGTTTGTATCCAAGGACGTTTGTAGACAACGTTTGACAATTGGTTGGTCCGGCGATGCCTTTGCAGTCAAATTTCTCCTTGCTGAGCAGAGCGATGGCCGCCTCTCTGTCTGTTCCCAGCGGGATTATCTTCAATAATGCTTCGCGTGCCGGTATGGAGTCATTCGCGCTGTCCTTTTGTGCGGCGCGCATTTCGCCGAGCAAGCGATGTTCTTGATAAAAACGGTCTACTTCCGCAGTTTTGTACCACATCCAAAGCCAGACGAATGCGTACAGAGCCGCTGGAACGGACAATACCGTCAAGCAGGCAATTAGCGCGATTTTGACGAACTTCCGCACAGGGCCATCCGGGTCCGAACCACGCCGGAAGACTATTCAGCAATTCCTAACAATTTTTCCGAGTTGCATCGGGAAACGTCCGCTTCGGGTCACAAAAGGCGAAATTCCGGGATGACCAGCGCATGTCTGCTTTAGCCAGCACCTCAAAAGCGGACATCTCTCGTTTTATGAGTAACGCCCCAGTTTGCAACAGCCATTGTGGCCTGGTTAGCGGCCTTAGCTCCCTGCCAGTCCCCACGCGAGATCGGTTCTCGGCTCCTGCGGTGGTGCGTCGACCACCACGACCAGCGGGCCGTTCGAAATTGAGGGATAGACATCATCGTCGCGTCTGAGTTCAGTGAGGCAGGACCTGATTTCAAAAGGACCCAGCTCGCCTTTCTGAGCACGGCTGCTGGGTGTCAGTTGAAGGGCAGGTTTTAACGCTCCCGCCCGTCACTTAGATGGTTCAGACGCAACTCGCTGCAATGAGATTACGCAAACTTAAGGTCTGCGAAGCCGATCCGCCGCAACGCATGCCGCGGTGCCGAACGTAGTGCATTAAACGGGATCACGGTAACGTGGACGGAAGAGGAAGGGAGCCAAACTGACCTGTTGGCGCGCCCAACTGAACATGCACGAAGAAAACCCGGGTGGAAATCAATGGCACTCATCAAAACGGTCGAGACTGGGCTCTATCGGATCCCGCTGACAGTTACCCTCTCCGACAGCACACATGGCGAAATCGCAGCCTTCGAATTGGTGACATGCCGTGTTCGCGATTCGGATGGGGCTGAAGGCACAGGCTATACCTACACCGTCGGCCGCAATGGCGGCGCGATTGCCGACATTCTCAGGCGGGAGATTCCTGAACTGATCGAGGGCCGGCAAGCCGACGACACCGAGGCCATCTGGCATCACGTCTGGTGGGGCCTGCATTATGGCGGGCGCGGCGGACCGCCCGTGCTTGCGCTCTCGGCGCTCGATGTCGCCCTGTGGGACCTGAAGGCGCGACGCGCCAATCTGCCGCTGTTCCGTCTGCTCGGTGGCTTCGACGCCCGCGTGCCCTGTTACGCCGGCGGCATCGACCTCGATCTTTCCGTCGAGGCGCTTCTCAAGCAAACCGACGATAATCTTGCCAAGGGCTTTCGCGCCCTCAAGATGAAAGTGGGTCGCCCCGATCTCGCATCCGACGTCGCGCGCGTGCAGGCGATGCGCCAACATCTCGGTGACGGCTTTCCCCTGATGGCGGATGCCAACATGAAATGGACGGTCGAGGAAGCCATCCGCGCCGCGCGAGCCCTGCAGCCCTGCGACCTCACCTGGCTCGAAGAGCCGATCATTCCCGATGACATTGCCGGTCATGCCCGCATCATGGCTGCCGGCGGCGTGCCGATTGCGGCCGGTGAGAACCTGCGCTCGCTCTGGGAGTTCAAGAACTACATCGCGGCCGGCGCAGTGTCCTATCCCGAGCCCGACGTCACCAATTGCGGCGGCGTCACCGCCTTCATGAAGATCGCGCGGCTCGCAGAAGCGTTCAATCTTCCGGTCACCAGCCACGGCGCGCATGACGTCACGGTCCACCTTCTCGCGGCCTGCTCAAATCGTTCCTATCTCGAGGCGCACGGATTTGGGCTCGATCGGTATATCGAGCACCCGCTGGTCCTCGACCAAGGCATGGCATTGGCGCCAACCCGGCCCGGCCACGGAATCAGCTTCGACTGGAAAGGATTGGCGCAGCTCGCGCAATAATCGCAGAGGCTGCGTGGGCACCGCAGAACTGGCAACCAAGTTTCTTCTTCCAAAACTCTCTCGGGAAACGATCGCTGCCTCGCGCGTTGTGAGCGGAGAGGAACAATAGGAAGGATGGCTTATGCGAACCTCAATGCTCATCATCACGGCCACTATTGGCATTGCCATCGCCGCGCCGGCACAGGCCCAGCAGTCGACGGCGCCCAGCCAGCAGATGCAATCCGACAAGCAGATGCAGGAAGAAGCGGATAAAGGCATCAAGACTCGCGACTCCGGAGAATCCGGCGTTGTGGGGCAACAGGAAAGTTCAGGCGCTTCCGCGCATCCGCCCGGGCGTCCCGATCCGAGCGGCAGCCAGACGACGACCGGTTCAGGCGCTGGTACGGGTGGCGGCCGGGGTTCCGAGACCAGCAGCACGCCACGCTAGCGCCGAGTTTCAGCGCGGCGCGCGGTACGAAGGAAGTCCGGCATCGCCGCTCCCGTTGCGGTGCGGGCGTAACGGCATCGAAGGCTCGCGCTGTGTGCCGTCGTCCTTCGAACCCGGGCGTACCCATAAATCGAGCTTGATTGCTACTCGATGTCCCAAATGCGCCGCCGATAGCGGACCAAATTCCGCATCGCAGCGAAACGACGCCAAGGATAAGCGGAAGTGAACCTGCTCTTTTGGCAGCACCGAAAGTGGCGTATTCTTCGATGAGCTGCCAATGGGACGTGCCGGAGCTCTGTAGTTGAGCGCAGCACCAGTGCCCTTCGGCGGACAAGCACTACTCATTCATTGATATTTTCATTGATATTGGATTTGAGGGCGCGATTTCGCGCCCTCTATACTTCGCCAGTTTTGGAGTCATCCAGCCAAGGATAACGCTTGGCTCCATTGCAGGGAGGGATCGATGATCGAGCAATTCAAACGCCGCGATTTTCTGAGGGGGTGTGCGGCCATTGGGGGAGCCGTCGCCGCCGGCAGCTTCACCTGCATCGAAATCGCCAAAGCAGCCACGATCGACATTCCCGTGGTGGACAAACTCACGATCCGGGTGCTGATCGATGGAAGCCAGAATATTTTCGAGCGCCCGGGCAAGCTGGGGAACGTCTCGATCGAGCCGGCACCACGGCAGCAGGACTATCGTCGCGCACTACACAATCAATGGGGTTTGTCTCTGTACCTGCAGTCACAGCGCGGCAATGAGCAGCGCACTATCATGCTCGACTTCGGCTATACGCCGGAAGCTCTGCTCAACAATATCGAACTGACCGGCGCTGATCCCAGCAAGATCAATGCAATGGTCGTGAGCCACGGCCACTTCGATCACTACGGCGGCCTCATCGGCTTCCTGCAGAAATACCGCAGCGCGTTGCCCGCCGATGTGAAACTCTATGCCGGCGGCGAGGACAATTTCTGCCAGCGCTATAGCGGCGCGCCCGGCGCACTTGCCGAATTTGGCGCGCTCGATCGCCGCGAGCTGGCCGCGAACAAGGTCTCAGTCGTTCTGGCGGAAAACCCGACGGTTATCGCCGACCACGCTTTCACGACGGGTAAGATCAAGAGGTCGGGCATCGAAAGAGTGTTGCCGAACACGCACGTCGGTTTCGCTGTGAAGGACGGTCTTGGCTGTAACGCGAGCCACTACCTGCCGGCGGAGATGCTGGGCAAGATCGTTCCGGACGAGCACATCCACGAGCACGCGACCTGTTTCAATGTAAAAGACCGCGGGCTCGTGGTGATCAGCTCCTGCGGTCACGTCGGTATCGTCAATTCGGTCCGGCAGGCACAGGAAGTCTCCGGCGTGCAGAAGATCCACGCTATCGTCGGTGGCTTCCATCTCGGGCCGGCACCCGAGGACTATCTCAACCAAGTCGTCGCCGAGATCAAGAAGCTCGAACCGGACGTGATTATCCCGATGCATTGTAGCGGCGACAACTTCGCTCGCGCCGTGCGCGCGCAGCTACCGGACAAGCTCCTGGTTTCGACAACCGGCGTCCGTATGACGATGGGCGCATGAGGAACAGCCGGGTGCTTGTCGGCTCGGTCCTGGCCGCGGGGCTGCTCGGTGCAGTGCCCGTGGCGCACGCGCAGAGCGAACGCAGCGCCGGCGAGCTGATGGACGCAGTGATGTGGGGCAAGGAGCCGATCGGCGGCCCCTTCACTCTCATCGATCACACCGGCAAGCCTCGTACGGACGCCGATTTCCGTGGCAAGCTGATGCTTGTCTATTTCGGGTTCAGCTTCTGTCCGGACGTCTGCCCGACCGATCTGATGGCGATCGGGCAGGCCGTCGACAAACTTGGCCCCGGCGGCGACGCGGTGCAGCCGTTGTTCGTCACTGTCG
This sequence comes from Bradyrhizobium sp. AZCC 1610, assembly GCF_036924515.1. Classification (NCBI taxonomy): domain Bacteria; kingdom Pseudomonadati; phylum Pseudomonadota; class Alphaproteobacteria; order Hyphomicrobiales; family Nitrobacteraceae; genus Bradyrhizobium; species Bradyrhizobium sp. AZCC 1610. The sequence continues at coordinate 5,068,896 of NZ_JAZHRR010000001.1, forward strand.
ATCCCGACCGCGATACGCCTGCGCATCTCGCCGACTATGTGCCGTTCTTTCACCCGCGCCTGCTCGGCCTGACAGGCGATGCTGCGCAGATTCGCGACGCTGCGCGCTTGTATCGGGTCTATTACGCGAAGGTCGCGATCGAAGGCGCCGCAGAATACACCATCGATCATTCAGGCTTCATCTATCTGATGGATCGCGACGGCAAGTATCTCGGGTTCTTCCCGCCGGGCACCCCCTCGGATCGGATCGCCGCGGTCATCAAGGCTCATCTCTCAGCCAGACGCTGAAGGGTCTATTGCGCGAAAAATCTAATTTGCTGAACAGATTCAATCTGATTTGGGTGGTCCAGCCTGCTCTACAAATATAAATCGCTTCCCCCTCGCCCCAAATCAGTGGCTATTTCCGCGCGTCTCGTCTCGGCAAGAGGGGCGTATCGCGATCGTCACGAACGCGAGGCGGGATGTGATGGACGCGGCAGCGTTGGGCGCGAGAAGGTGTTCGCAGGGCGGTTATCCGTGAGCGAGCACACCGCGCAAGACGTACGGCGCTGATGCGTACGGCAAAACCGTGTGGTCCTGGCACCCGTGGCTGGTGTTAAGCTGCCGGTGGCGAAATTGATCCAACCGGATCGGTTGAGCCATCAAGCCGGCAGCGATGGAGGCAAGACGAATTCGTCTCCAGGGAGAGCGCGGCATAAGCCGTCAAACCATTGCGCAGGGAATGCCGGAGTGCTCCGGCTGTACCTGTATGCTCGTGTGCGCACTTCCTACACATTTGCACACGAGACCGCGGGTGCAGCAAGCACCCGGCATTCCCTGCTCCCTCCGATGCGAGGGTGACGCAAGCAAGCCTCGGGCGCTGATTGCGCCGCGAGAACGCATGTTTATGTTTCGTTTCAGGCAGGGAATCCGCGGTTGACTCGGGAACCGCCAGCAATCAGAAAAGCCCTGAAAAATGAATGGCAAAAATAAATGGTCGGAGTGGCAGGATTCGAACCTGCGACCCCTGCGTCCCGAACCCAGTTATCACGCCGCATAGTCCTGAAAAATCGAGAGTTTTGGCTTCATTCGACGCCGGTTATGTCCGTTCGTTCCTGACGTAGTCGGGGTTATTCCGGGGTTGGCACTTGATGCAGAAATAGGTTTTCGACCAAGGCATTCGGTTGATTGCGGGGCATGCAACCATCTCACTTGCTTTTTCAGGCGGTCGCTTAAGCGGTTGGAGTTGCCCTCCGAAGGCAAAGGTCACACGTTCGAATCGTGTCGGGTGCGCCAATTTCCCCTTATCCTACAGGATAATGCGCGCGCTCGAGATCGATCTGTAGCTCCGTCCGGGTTTGTGTGAGTAAGCAATCTGATCAAAAATTGTCGCAAACAGGCGATGCCGATCGTCGCTGCCGAAATGCGAGTCGCGAGTGCATGCGCATGGACGTCGTCGGTGTACCGAAAGGCTGTTTCCGCTTTCGGTGAGGAGCTGAGATCGACCTCAGCTTCAGCGGTGTCCGCTGAGGGCCAATCCAAAATTTAGCCTTCTTGCATGCGCCCCCGACTTAGTGAGGTTCGCGGCCCCGACGACCTCCGCGTCTGCTGGCCGACGCTTCACCTCTACCTCGGCAGAAATGGTTAGCCTTGACTTACGGTAAGTATAAACTTACTATTTGTCGATAGCGAGCAGCGACATGATCAATGCAGAACGCGCCCTCGACGCACTTGGAGACCCGACTCGACGACGGGTGTTCATGCGGCTGCGCGAGGGCAACAGATCCGTAAGAGAGATCTCGGATGGCCTCAACGTGAGTCGGCCCGCGGTCTCGCAGCATCTCAGGGTGCTTAAGGATTCGGGCCTCGCGGTGGTGAGGATCGAAGGCACGCGGCGGCTCTATGCAATCGACACGCGCGGACTCGAAAGCCTGCGGGGATGGCTCGACGGGTTCTGGGACAAGACGCTCAAAGCCTTCAAACAGGCGGCCGAACGCGAAGCCGCCAAAGAGAGGAGATCCCGATGATGGAGAAGGCGCCCGACCACTCATACGATCCCTACAGCGTCCGCAAGGTGATGACCGTGCAGGCGCCCCGCTCGGTGGCCTGGCGCGTTTTCACGGAGCAGATGGCCAGCTGGTGGCCGCTCGCACACTACAAGATAGGAAAGACGAACGCGGTCGATGCGATCATGGAGCCGCGGGTTGGTGGCCTCTGGTACGAACGCGGCGACGACGGCAGCACCTGCAATTGGGGCAGCGTGCTCGCTTGGGAGCCGCCGTCGCGCCTCGTCCTGTCGTGGGACATCACCGCGGACTGGCAGTACGACCCGAATTTGAAGACCGAGATCGAGGTCCTCTTCATCGCGGAAGGCGAAGGAGCCACCCGCGTCGAACTCGAGCACCGCAAGCTGGACCGGTACGGAGCGCGAGCCGCCGAGATGCGGCACATCTTCGATACTGAGGGCGATTGGGGGCGCCTTCTCGCTATGTTCGCAGCGCGCGCGGTACAGGAGCGCGGCCAATGACCGGCAAGGACCGACCGCTCAGACTGTTTCAGTTTCCACGCATGTTCGACATACCGAACCTCAGTCCGTTCTGCTGCAAGCTCGAGACGTGGCTGCGGATCGCCGGCATTCCCTACGAAGTCGAGGTCACGACGAACCCGCGCAAGGGACCGCGAGGCAAACTGCCATTCGTCGACGACGGCGGCGTGATCGTCGCGGATACGACGATCATTATCGACCATCTCAAGCGCACGCGCGGCGTCGATCCCGACGCCGACCTGAACGCATCGCAGCGCGCCATCGCCCTGCTGGTCCAGCGCACGCTGGAGGAGCACTACGCGTTCGTTCTGGCCTACACGCATCTGATCCGCGAGGAAGGCCAACGCCACACTAACGAGCGCTTCGATGCGCTGCCGACGCTGGTGCGTCCCCTGGTATCGCATCTCGTGGCGAAGCAGGTCGGCAAAATACTCTGGTTCCAGGGGCTCACCCGCAATTCCCACGAAGAGATCGTGGAATCGGCGCTGCGCGACTGGCGTGCGGTGCTGACCGTGATCGGCCCCGGTCCGTACTTCTTCGGCGACACGCCGTCGAGCATTGACGCCGTGGTCTTCGGTACGCTCGCCTCTTCGGTACTCACTCCGATCGACACGCCCATCCGATCGTATCTGCGATCGCAACCCGGGTGTCTCGACTACGCGGAGCGGATGCGCGCCCGGTTCTTTCCGGAGCTCTTGACGGCGCCGAATGTCATGAAGCGTTCGGCAAGCGCCTAGCCGCGCCACCCCTGCGCCGCGGCGGCCACCACCGCGAGCGTGGCCTTGGCGCCGTCGGCTTCGCCCTTCTCGAAGTCGCCCTCCGTCTGCGCCATCGAGTTCGTGACATGCGCGAAGCAGACGATCGAGTGGCCGCTCGTCGCGCCGAAAGCGTAGAGGGCCGCGGCTTCCATCTCGACGGCAAGCGTCCCCAGATCCCGCGCTCGCGCGATCGCCGCTTCGGTCTCGCGATAGGGGGCATCCGTGGTCCACGTCGAGCCGCGATGCAGTTTCTCCGGCAGCGACCGGCCCGCCCGCTCGACGCGGTCCAGAAGCGTCGTGTCGGGTGCTTCGGCGAAGATCGAGCCCGGCAGATAGTGATAGCTTGTCCCCTCGTCGCGCATCGCCCGGTCGATCAGGACGAAATAGGGAGTCGGTCCAATAGGATTGATCTGACCCGCCGAGGTAACGCTAACGAGCAGCCGGCAGCCCGACGCGAAGAGCTGCTCGGCGACCAAGACGGCGAAGGGTGCTCCGACCGCGCAGCCGACGATCCCGACCTCGCCGACGCCATCAATATCCAAAGCAAGGAGCTCCGTATGGTAGCAGGCCCACCCTTCATGGATGCGCCCGGCGCCCGTCCGCTTGAGGTGACGGACGACATCACCGTCCGGATCAAGCACGCAGATTTCGGGGACAGCGACGAGCGGCAACTGTCTCTGCCGGCGCGCCTCCCTCAACAGGGCTTCGGGCCGGAACACGGAGGCCGCTTTGTGGTCCTTGACACCGACAATCGGCCACGCGGCTTCTGCGCGATGAGGCTTATCATCCATGATGCACCTGATCGACTTGTCTCAAGCGACGGATTCAACCGGCAGACCGGCGGCCTTCCATTCGGGATAACCGTCCTCGAGACGGCGGACGCGATAGCCGCGGGATCTCAACGCTGCGACAGCTTCGAATGAAAGAATGCAGTAGGGCCCGCGGCAATAGGCGATCACCTCGCGGCTTTTCGGAAGTTCGCCCAAGCGCCGTTCCAGTTCTGCAAAAGGAATGTTGAGAGCCCCGGGAAGATGGCCCAGCGCGAACTCATCCTGAGGCCGCACATCGAGCAGCGTCACCAGATTGTCGCGCAGTCGCGTAACCAAATCATCGCGCGAGACGGGCTCCAGCGCATCACGTGTCTGAAAGTAATCGGTCACCACGCGGCCGATCTCTGCAACGTTCCGTTCGCCGACGCGGCCCAGCGCCTTGATCAGGGTGACCACTTCGGCATCGCCGGCCAGGCGATAGAGAATGTGCTTGCCGCGACGCTCAGTCTCCACGAGACGCGCACGCCTGAGGAGTTGCAGGTGGCGCGAGGTGTTGGCGAACGTCAGATGCGCCCGGGCCGACAGCTCCTCGACAGTGCGTATCCCCTGCGCCAAGTGCTCCAGCAGTTCCAGCCGATGAGCGTGGCCAAGCGCCTGCGCCACTCCGGCGAGATTCTCGTAGATCGCCTGTTTTGGTCCAATGCTTGACAAGGCATCCCTTCAATATATCATTCAGCAGATCGATTGAATGTTGTATACCCGTTCTCATCAAGGAGTGCAAGCCCATGATTCTACGCCAGTTCCTGCATAGCCATCCGGTCGGCATCTCCTACCTCTTCGGCTGCGGCGGCAAGGCTAAGGGCGCCGTAGTTGATCCGGTTGGCGACATTCAGCCCTACCTGAAGGCTGCCGACAATGCCGGCATGCGGATAGATTTCGTCATCGACACGCATGTCCATGCCGACCACCTGTCGGCGGGCCGGGCTCTTGCCGCCGCGGCGGGGGCCGAATACGTCCTCTCAGCAGATGCGGCGGTCTCGTTCCCATACAAAGCGGTGCGCGATGGCGACGTTCTTCCACTCGGTAACGTCTCGGCAACGGTGCTGCACACGCCGGGGCACACACCGGAGCATATCTGCATTCTCGTGACGGACCGGACGCGCGCCGACGAGCCGTGGTTCGTGTTGACCGGCCACACCCTCATGGTCGGCGATCTCGGCCGCACTGAACTTGCCGCGAACGCCGAGGAAGGCGCACGGCAATTGTTCCGAAGCGTGTACCGGCTGAAGGAGCTTCCCGAGTATGTCGATGTGTTGCCTGGGGCCTATGCGGGCTCAGTTTGCGGCCGGCGGCTGAGTGGCAAGCCATGGTCCACCATCGGCTTCGAGAAGCGGAATAATCAGGCATTCAAGATCGCGGACGAAGCCGAGTTCGTTCGATTCATGACCGCCGAGATTCCGCCGGCACCACCGGAGGCAGCGAAGATCAGGGCAGCCAATTCAGGCATCACAGCTGCCGCTGCGTGATCCGATGACTGAAGCGATAGCTGCTCCGCAGACTGCCTCGTCGGTCCGATTGGGGCTGAAGGAGAACTGGCCGCAGTTCGCCTTGCTTGTGGTGATCAACGCCTTCGTCGGCGGCATGGTCGGAATCGAGCGAACGGTCGTACCGCTGATCGGCTCCGAGGAGTTCAGGATCAGTTCGACGACGCTGGTCGTTTCCTTCATCGTCAGCTTCGGCGTTGTGAAGGCGTGCGCGAATCTGGTTTCAGGCCAGCTCGCCGACAAGTGGGGGCGCAAGCGGGTTCTGATCCTCGGCTGGCTCGTTGGCCTGCCGGTGCCGTTCATGATCATGTGGGCGCCAAGCTGGGGATGGGTCATCGCAGCAAACGCGCTACTCGGGATCAACCAGGGCCTTGCCTGGTCGATGACGGTGATCATGAAAATCGATCTCGTCGGGCCGAGGTCGCGGGGACTTGCCGTGGGCTTGAACGAGTTCGCCGGTTATCTTGCAGTCGGCGTGACCGCTTTCCTCACCGGGTATCTTGCCTCTAAGTACGGGCTTCGGCCGGTGCCGATCTATCTCGGTGTTGCCTATGCGATTCTTGGCACAGCGCTCTCAATCCTGCTGGTGCAGGATACGCGGGAGCATGTCCGACTGGAAACGGCGGCCCATACGCAGCAATCGGCCCCGATCAGCTTCCGCGAGATATTTCTTCTCACCTCCTTCAGGGATCGCAACCTGTTTGCCGCGTCACAGGCCGGGCTCGTCAACAATCTCAATGATGGAATGAGCTGGGGAATCTTTCCGCTGTTCTTCGCCTCCTTCGGCCTCCATGTCGATCGGATCGGCATTTTGAAGGCCGTCTATCCGGCCACCTGGGGCATCCTGCAGATCGCCACGGGTCCTCTTTCTGATCGTTGGGGTCGCAAGGGGCTGATCGTTGCCGGCATGTGGGTGCAGGCCGTGGGCTTGTTCTTGACTGCAGCAACAAGTCATTTCGAATGGTGGCTTGTCGGCAGCCTGCTGCTCGGGCTTGGCACCGCCATGGTGTATCCAAGCCTGATCGCCGCCGTCTCCGACGCTTCGCATCCAAGCTGGCGCGCACGATCGCTCAGCGTCTACCGCTTCTGGCGCGATCTCGGTTACGCGATCGGGGCGCTGGCGGCCGGTCTGATCGCCGACCTGCTCGGCATGGCTTGGGCCATCGGAACGATCGGCACGCTCACCTTCCTGTCCGGGGTGGTCGTCGCTGTGGCCATGGAGGGCAGGCCCGGAGCACGACCATGAGTGAAATCTATTTGGGCCGTTGTCTCTGCGGGACGGTGCGTTTCGAAGCGCGCGGCCGACCGAAGGGTGTCTTCTGGTGTCACTGCAATAGCTGCCGTCGCCATTCCGGCGCCCCGGTCAGCGTCTTCGTCGGGTTCGGGAACGACGCTGTCACGGTGACCGAGGGCGCCATCACGACGTTCAAATCGTCGCCGGGAACGACGCGTGGCTTCTGCTCCCGCTGCGGCTCGACGCTGACCTGCGCGACCGTGCATTTTCCGACGGAGACGCATTATCACGTCGGCGCCTTCGACCGGGCTTCGGAGCTGCAACCGAGCAAGCATTTCTTCGCTAATGAGCAACTGCCCTGGCTGCAGCTTAGCCACACCTATCAAGGCACGTGACCGTGACAACACGGCCGATTTACCTCGATTACAACGCGAGCACGCCCGTCGATTCGGTGGTCGCGGCAGCGATGCGGCCATTCCTGGACGAGGCGTTCGGCAATCCTTCCAGCGGCCACTGGGCCAGTGCGCCGGCGAAGGCCGCGCTGGACCAAGCACGCGCTCAGGTCGCGGCACTGCTCGGCGCCGCGCCCGAAGAGATCGTGTTCACAAGCGGCGGCAGCGAAGCGAATAACCTTACCATCAAAGGCACCTACTTCGCGGCGAAGCCCGGCAGAGCGCACATCATCACCTCAAGCATCGAGCATCCCGCCGTTCTCGGCCCTTGCCGGTTCATCGAGCGGCTCGGCGGTTCGGTCACATACCTACGGGTGGACCGGACAGGCCTGATCGATCCAGCGGACGTGCGCCGCGCCATTACTCCGCAGACGCTGCTGATCAGCATCATGCACGCCAACAATGAAGTCGGCACTGTCCAGCCGCTCGCGGAAATCGGCGCGATCGCGCGGCAGCATGGAATCCGCTTTCATACCGATGCAGCGCAATCGGTCGGAAAAATCCCGACCAAGGTGGACGAGCTTGGCGTCGATGTGCTGACGATCGCCGGTCACAAGCTTTACGCTCCAAAAGGCGTTGGCGCGCTTTATGTCAGGCGAGGCCTCGAACTTGAACCACTGATCCACGGCGCTGGCCACGAATTGGGCCGCCGCGCCGGAACCGAGAGCGCCCTGCTCGCAGTTGGGCTTGGAATGGCTTGTACGATGGCCGCGGACCTAGCACCCATGAACCGCATTCAGGCCTTGCGCGATCGCTTCTGGCAGGCCCTGCAGGACAGGTTCGGTGAGGGCGTCGCACTCAACGGCCATCCATCGCGTCGTTTGCCCAACACCCTCAACGTGTCTTTCGTCGGCAGAATAGGCGCGGACATCCTGGGCCAGTTGCATGATGTCGCGGCATCGACGGGTTCGGCGTGCCATTCCGGCCAGATCGAGCTCTCGCCCGTTCTCGCCGCCATGCGCGTGCCGGAGAGGATTGGAATGGGAGCGATCCGCTTCAGCCTGGGAAGGCACACCACATCCACCGAGATCGACGATGTGGTCGCACGTCTGTCCACGATCGTACCGTGATCGCTTCCCGGGCAGTCAGTTCAAGGCGCACCGTTTCGTCGCCAACACAAGCGCGGGTTCGTTGGCGCCATCCCCCGCAACATGGACGTCCATGCCCGTCCGTTCGAGCGCTGCCGATATTTCGGCCAGCGCGGGAAAGCGGTAAATTTCCGGCGGGAACGATGCGATGGCTTTCAAGTCCGCGTTCGTTCGGAACAGCAATCCCAGACGGCCGCCCGGCTTCAGTACGCGCGCGATCTCGCGCAATGATGTCTCGATATCTTTCCAGAAATAAAGCACGTGCACGCACTGCACCTTGTCGAACATGCCGTCGGGAAAAGGCAGCGAGTCCACGCTGGAAAGAACGACGTCCACGCGAGCGGCTTCGATCAGCGGCCGGTTTCGCTGCGCGGCGATCTCGACCATCAACTGGGAAGGGTCCACCCCGACGACGTGCCCCAAAGGAGCCCGCACGGCCAATTCCGTCAGGCTCCGGCCATGACCGCATCCGATGTCGAGCACATGGTCGCCCTGCTCGATGCCCAGTGCATTCATCGCGCGCAGATTCTGACGCCAGGTTTCGTGCGCCATAATGAACGCAATGAGCCGGCCCAAGAGACCGCGCGCATTCCGCGCGTGTTCGGCAATGAATTGAGGACGACGCATCCAGCTTCCCATGGCTCACCAATTTCGCTGGCAGCGTGCCTGAAAGTACATGAAGAGTCCTGCGGCTAGGACAAAGACGGGCTTCGTCGCATCGAGAGAATCGATTCAAAGCGGATCGAACGCAGAGCACTCCAAAAGCCGGTTTCGTGGATTGGTTGGCAGCAATTGCCGTCGTGCCGCAATCGACTCCGTCGACGCCAACAATTCAATCAATCGCCGGCACTCACGATTTGCCGCCGACTGCAGGGACGCGCCGACGTGCGACGAAATTGCTGCGGCCGATCAGAGTCAGACCGAAATCAGTCAGCCACCAGCTGAAGCCTTGTTGAAGCAATGGGCGGCCGAGGAAGATACACGGGCACGGGTTGACCCCGTACAAGATGCCCCAGTACAGGTTGTGCAAGATGCCCCAGTACAGGTCCGGCCCGTGCAAAATGCACGGGCAGAGATCCGGCCCGAGCGAAATCGAGCAAAGGCCCGGGGGAGCAAAATGCACGGGTACAGGACCCTCCCGTACCAGACGCCCGAGCACAGGACCAGTCTTTGCAAAATGCCCTGCAAAGCTTCGGTTGGCGCAACTAGATATAGCAGGGAACTGACGCTCTCCAAGCCCCCATGGTTCGCACGGCTCCGTTTAGAGCAGACCTGTTCCCCTCATGATCCTTGAATGACTCAGCATCAACAGGAGGCCGTCATCGCCAGGCCACCAGGAACGAAGGCCTGCGCCACTGGCATGGAGTAACAATGCTGCAGCGACGGGAGCACTCTTGGACCTCAACGGCCGAGATTGTCGACGGTTCGGCTTATCATCTCCGCCCATCAGGAATAAGATGAGCCGACGTCCACGGGCGTTCGAGCCCTTAGGCGAGCCCGCCCGGCTAGATATCGTGGCAACTCTCCGTCACGCCCGTTGGCAACAAACTGAGGTCTGCTTAACGATCCACACGACGAATTCCATGACCGAACCCGAGCGTTTGGAAGGCGTTCCTGGCCGCTACTGGCACCGGCTCGAAGACGGGCGTATCCAGTGCGATGTCTGCCCGCGCTATTGCAGGCTTAACGAAGGCCAGCGCGGCCTGTGCTTCGTGCGTGGCCGGCAGGACGACCGGATCGTGCTCACGACGTACGGCCGCTCCTCAGGATTCTGTGTCGATCCAATAGAGAAGAAGCCACTGAACCACTATTTGCCCGGAACTCCCGTGTTGTCGTTCGGTACCGCCGGGTGCAACCTGACCTGCAATTTCTGCCAGAACTGGGACATCTCCAAAGCGCGAGAACTCGACCGGCTCCAGGACGCGGCCTCGCCCGAAGATATTGTCGAGGCCGCGATTGCCACGGGCTCGCGCTCCATCGCCTACACCTACAATGACCCCGTTATCTTCCTGGAATATGCCGTGGATGTTGCAAAGGCGGCGCGCCGGCGCGGGATCAAGAACGTGGCGGTCACAGCGGGCTACATTGACGCGGCGGCGCGGGAGGAGCTTTACACCTTCATGGACGCCGCCAATGTCGACCTCAAGGCGTTCACCGAGGCGTTCTACAAGCGGATGTGCACGGGGCGTCTCGGCGCCGTCCTCGAGACGCTCGAGTATCTGAAGAACAAGACGAAGGTCTGGTTCGAAATCACAACGCTGCTGATCCCGGGTCACAATGACAGCTCAGAGGAGGTGAAAAAGCTGAGCGAATGGGTGATGACAAGGCTAGGACCTGACGTGCCCTTGCATTTCACCGCCTTCCACCCTGACTACAAGATGCTGGATCTGCCCTGTACGCCGGCCTTCACGCTGACGACGGCTCGCGATATCGCGCGCAAGGTCGGGCTTCATTTCGTCTACACCGGCAATGTCCATGACGAGAGGGGCCAAAGCACGTACTGCCCGGGCTGCAGTGAGCGGATCATCGGTCGAGATTGGTATGACATCACCACTTGGCGGCTCACAGGGAACGGCCGCTGCGGTATTTGCTCCACCGCAATCCCTGGCTTGTTCGAGGTGCATCCGGGCAACTGGGGGCAGCGGCGGATGATGCCGACGTCGAGGCGCCTCCCTGCTGCGAGTTGGAGCGGGAGCCTGATTAGGAGGTCACGATGAAGATTGACAGCACCATATTTGGCGCGATTACGATTGACGGAAAGATCTATCAGCACGACGTGGTCGTTCGTCTTTCCGGCAAAGTTGTGAAGCGGAAAAAGAAGCTATCAAAGAAGCTGTATGGTACCTCGCACGTGCTTTCAAAAGACGAGGCAAAGTTTCTCTTCGAGAAGGGGTGCGATCAGATCGTCATTGGCTCGGGTCAGATGGGCAACGTGCACTTATCACCGGAAGCTGAAGCCTATTTCGAAAGAAAGGGCGGCGAGGTCGTGTTGAAGCCGACACCCGAGGCAATCCGGATGTTCAACCGGTCGCGCGCAAAGAGAAGCGGACTCTTTCACGTGACCTGTTGAAAATGCCCTGGTGAAACTGTGTATCCCCGTTGGATCAGCCGGATCGGCGCTCCCCTCATTGCTTTTGTTTTGACCGTTGCGCCGTCGGTTTCGACGGTGCACGCCGTTGAGGGTACTCGCAAGGTGAGCGTGGTGTCCTTCGGCCTGTTCGGCGATCAAGGCGTGTTTAGAAGCGAGGCGACCGGCGCAGCCCGGATCGTAGCGGGCCGTTTCGGGGGCGCCCCGATCAACGTGCAATACAATTCGAAGAAAGGCGGAGGTGCAACGATCGAAGGCCTGGCCATGTCCTTGCAAGCGGCGGCCAACGGGATGGACGCCAACAACGACATTCTGTTTTTGATTCTCACCTCGCACGGCTCCCGCGCCGGCCTTGCAGTCAAAGCGGGGCGGCTTACGCAAACGCTCACGCCGTCTAATCTCGCCTACATGCTGGCGCGGACCAGCATGCGATACAAGGTGGTGGTCATCTCGGCCTGCTATTCCGGGATCTTTATCCCTCGTCTCGCGAACCCCGATACGCTGGTAATCACCGCGGCCGATGCCGACCATCCATCGTTCGGCTGCCGGGACAAAGCCAAATGGACCTATTTCGGCAACGCCTTTTTTAATATAGCACTCCGGCAAGCTAAAAGCCTGAAGGATGCCTTTGTTGTTGCGCGCTCGCTCGTCAAAAAGCGAGAAGTGCGCGAGCGCTTCGAGCCGTCGAATCCCCTAATGGCAGGCGGCGAAAATGTGCAGCCGTTGCTCATTGCGCGCCCTTGAGCGACCGGCCGCCTTCGCGGCCGACGCCTGTCTGCCGAAAACCGCGTCCGTATTGATCTAATGACCGAAGCGCGCCGCATGTCTGCCAATGGCCCTCAACCGAAGTCGCTATCGCGCCCGATGTTTGCGGCAGATTGTGTTGAAAAAAGTCCTTTTTGGCTGATGACTAAAAATTCTCAGGACCGCTCGTGCGTCTCACGCGCTGCTTTGTGAGGGGACCACATCGGTTAACGCAAAAGCGACCGCCGACGCTCGCATCGATTCTGCAGAGCCTTGCAGCGGCTGAGATCATCAACATTCGACATTCGCGAGATTTTCGAAGCCCTCGAATCCGTAAGGCCGTCGGGGGGTTCGCGGCGAATCCGCCAAGTGCTGCAGCCGGCTGCTTTGCCTCAATGAACCGGCATCGTCGGCCAACCGGCATGTTCGAAAGTGCACCGAGCGGACGTCTTCAAAGCAGCGATAGAGCCCTAGCCGTTACTGCAGTGCAACCGCAGAGGTTCTGCGTCCAGATCTTCCTGTCCGATTGCCACTACCCCTCTGTGAAGCACTACGCCAAGGCGCACGCCACCAGATCGTCATCCTAACGGCGAATTGCAGGCGAAATAATCAACGAGGAGTTTCCTGACGTGGAACCGGGGCACTCTCTCGTGCATATCTTTGCAATCGGCACGAGGCCTCACGGATGAACAGATCGAGCCTTGCCCTCGTCAATCTTCGGGCGGTTGTGATCCTGATCGTGCTGGCGTTCCATTCGGTCCTCCCTTACCTCGCCTCCCTGCCTCCCAGCCCGTATCCGTTCGACAGCGCCCCCTACCTGTGGCTGGCATTTCCGATTATCGATAGCCGGCGATGGTTCGGCTTCGACCTGTTCTGCGCCTGGCAGGATGTGGGTTTGATGAGCCTCATGTTCTTTCTCTCGGGCCTGTTCGTGCCCTCAAGCCTTGCGAGCAAGGGAAGCCGGAAGTTCTTGTCCGACCGCCTGCTGCGGATCGGCTTGCCGATGGTGCTGGCAGTCATTTTTCTTGCGCCGCTCGCCTATTACGCCGCCTATCGCACGACCGCCCGCGATCCAGGCCTCCGTGCCTATTGGCAAGATTGGCTCGCGCTGCCGTTCTGGCCGTGCGGACCGCAGTGGTTTCTGGGCCAGCTATTGGCGCTCACAGTTCTCGCAGCCGCAGTGCATCAATTCGCTCCAGGGTGGGATCAACGTCTTGTCCGGCTGGTGGCGTTCCCCGGCGGCAATCCGGTTCGATTCCTTGCCGTTCTGGTGACGGTCTCCGCACTGGCCTATATTCCCCTGATGCTGGCCTATTCGCCCTTCGCATGGGTGAGCATCGGCCCCATCGCCTTTCAGCCCAGCCGACCGTTGCACTACCTCGTCTATTTCCTTGCCGGCGTGGTGGTCGGGACCTATGGCCTCGATCGTGGCTTGCTCGACTGCAACGGAATTCTGGCGCGGCACTGGATGGCATGGCTCGCCGCAGCCATTGCCGGTTTCCTGCTTTGGGCTACGCCGACTTCGGCGACACTGGCGGATTGGAGCGGCGCTCCCCTGATCGCGAAATTCGCGGCCGGCATAGGTTTTGTTGTCGCCTGCGCGACGAGCTGTCTCTGCTCGCTGGCGATCTGCTTGCGCTTCGCACATTGGCGCACGTGGGCGTTCGACAGTCTGTCAGACAATGCCTATCGAATCTATCTGATACACTATGTGTTTGCCGTCTGGCTGCAATATGCGCTGCTGGGCACCGACTTGTTTGCGATCGGCAAGGCCACGATCGTGTTCAGTGGAACGCTAATCATAAGCTGGTCCATCGCCGCCGCCATGGCCGGCGCGCTGCCGGTCTCGCGACTGAATGCGACCATATGCGGCATACGCCAACACATGAAGACTGAATTGACATTGGACAGAAAGTAATCGAGTCCCGGTAACATGCCATTGGTTTTCAAGATCGCATTCCGAAATCTGTTTCATGACCGGCTGCGTCTCATTGCAACCGTGATCGGGATCGTGTTTTCCATCGTTCTGGTAACCATCCAGATGGGCCTCTATTTCGGCTTTGGGCGCATGGTGACGACGATGATCGATCATACGTCCGCCGATCTCTGGGTCATGCCGCGCGGAACCAAGTGCTTCGAGGACCCTTCCCTGCTGAACACGCGTGAGCGCTATCGCGCGCTTGCAATCAACGGAGTGGTGGAGGCCATACCCGTCGTAATCGGATTTGCCGATTGGCGAATGTCGAGCGGGGCGTCGACCCCCGTTTTCGTCATCGGTTCGGATCTGCGGTCCGGCGGGCTGCAGCCGTGGGACCTGGTGGAAGGCCGGATCGAGGCGCTGTCGAGCCCCAAGGCAGTCGCGGTCGACCGGACCTATTTCGATCGCCTTGGCGTCTCCGGGATCGGGGCGACCGCCGAAATCCGACAGCAACCCGTACAAGTGGCGGCCGTCACCAGCGGCATTCGTTCATTCACCACGACGCCGTTCGTTTTCATGGACGTCGATCGGGCGCGGGCTCACACGGGAGTTCCGTCCGGAAAGGCCACCTATCTTATTATTCGTCTGAGCGCCGACGCCGATCCTGATCGCGTTCGCCGGCAGCTGACGTCGAACATCGCGGATGTCGAGGTCCTTACCCCGGCCGAGTTTCGCGAACGCAGCCGCACGTTCTGGCTGTTCGGCACGGGCGCCGGCGCCGCGCTCTTCGCGGGCGCCCTACTCGGCGTGATAGTCGGCACCGTCGTGGTCGCCCAGACTCTTTATGCAAGCACGAAAGAGCACCTGAACGAATTCGCTACCCTGCGCGCCATGGGCTCCTCCCGACGGTATATCTACAACGTGATCGTCTGCCAAGCGCTGCTCAGTGCTGTCATCGGCTTCTCCATCGCGGCGCTGATTGGCGACGCCGTTGTGCGACTGACCGCGGCGACGGCGTTGCCGATCGTCATCACGCCCGGGCTGATCGCCGGGCTGTTTCTGCTGACCCTCGTCATGTGCATTGGGTCATCCATCGCGGCAATCGTTCAGGTCACCCGCATCGACCCTGCCATGGTGTTCACGCGATGACCGAACCATTGATCGAGGCGGCAAATATCACGAAGGACCTTGGCAGCGGCGCTGCCAAGGTGGCGGCGCTCAAGGGCGTAAGCCTGGCGCTCAACGGCGGTGAACTCACCCTGCTCATGGGACCTTCCGGGAGCGGCAAGACCACGCTTCTGTCCATCCTCGGATGCATGTTGACGCCTACGGAGGGAACGATTCGTATCTGCCGACATTCAACCGCAGGCGCCGACCCTGAGGACCTGGCGCGTCTCAGGCGCGAGCATGTGGGTTTTGTTTTCCAGTCGTTTCATCTGTTTCCGACGTTGTCTGCCACCGACAACGTGAGGCTCGCGCTCGATGTCCGCGGTGCCCCCTCCAGAGCGGCAAGGGTCCGGTCACGAGAGGCACTGGCGAAGGTCGGCCTGGCCCACAAGACAAAGGCGTATCCGCGCGAACTCAGCGGCGGCGAACAGCAGCGCGTGGCGATCGCTCGCGCCATTGTCGGAAACCCGTCCATCATCCTTGCGGACGAGCCAACCGCCGCACTTGATGGCACAAATGGCCAAGCGATCATGAAGATACTTGCCGAAATCGCCAAGGAACGGGGACATGCTGTGCTGATTGTGACGCATGATCCGCGTCTGTTGCCATTCGCGGATCGAGTCGTTCATATCGAGGATGGACGGATCATTGATGATGAACGCGACGGCGCCAAACTGCAATGAATTCGCGAAATGCGGGAGGACCACTAGTCATGTCGAAGCGCCGGACAGCCTTGGTCGCCGTCTTGGCTCTGATTGCAATCGTCGTAGTCTTGGTGGCGATTGCAGCAATGGCCCCCGTCAAGCCGGCAATGTGGGGTTTGTCGGCCGATGCACCGCAGGAAAAGCGCTGGCAAGCGGTTGCGCCCGGGCGCATCGAGCCTTGCTCCGGTCAGATCAAGGTCGCGACGGCAGTGGTCGGGGTGGTCCAAAAGGTGTTGGTGAAGACCAATGACAGGGTGTTCGCCGGCGAACCGCTGATCCAGCTCGCAGACGATGAGCTCCGAGCGCGGTTGGCGGCGGCGGAGACGCAAGTCGCCCTGCGCGAGCGCGCCCGGGATGAACGGTCGGCGACAGGCAGTGCGAGGACTCGACGCAAAGCCCTGGATGCTGTGGCCGATGCCGAACGGACGCTGCATGACGCGCGATCGGCAGTTGATCGGGCTGCCGCGAGGCTACGGGTCAGCGGCGGGTCGGACGCCGACCTGACCGCTGCCCGCCTGGCATTCACGCGTGCTCAGAATGAACTGTCGACACGACAAGACGAGCTTCGTACCGCCGAGGACGATGGAGCTTTACCAACCTCGCTGGAGGGCCAGCTTAGTATCGCCCGATCGGAATACGCTGTGGCGCGATCCGCCCTCGACAAAATGACGGTGCGCGCACCGATTGACGGCACGGTGCTGCAGGTCAATGTGCGGGTGGGTGAAGTGGTCTCGCCCGGTTCGCCGCAGCCACCGCTGCAGCTCGCCGACCTCTCGGCCCTATGCGTGCGCGCGGAACTGGACGAACGCGACCTCGGGTCGATCAAGGTCGGGCAAGCAGTTGCCGTGCGAGCGGCCGCGTTTCCCGATCGCGAGTTCGAGGGAAACGTCTCGTCGATCGCGCCGCTGATCGAGCCTGGCCGCCTCGAGCCGGCCGGATCGCGCAATCAGACCGACGTGGATGTCGTTCGGGTCACAGTCGGATTGACGGGAGCGGGAGAGCTCACGATCGGAATGAAGGCCGATGTCTATTTCCGTTCGGAAAAGATCACGGCACCGTGAGGGCGTTTCGTCGCCCGCGGGCATGAAATCTTTCGCGCTTCCGGTGAAACCATTTTCTCGGCCGACGAAAAATCCGCGACATCATGTTATGTGGTCCTGTGATCAGACAATGGGGCCGATTCCCGCGCCGCGCCCGGACGCGTACGTAGCGCAGTAAGAACAGCGCAAATCTACAACGAGGTGCTGATTGAACTTGGGCTCGATCGGTGACCGTATCCTCACTGGTGACATGGACGCGCCGGTGGTCATGACGGCGCCGATCGATAGCTGCCTCCTGATGATTGCGGACGGCATGGGCGGCCACGCGCATGGCGCGATGGCCAGCCGAGCCGTTCTCGATTATCTGGTTGCAGCTGTCGATCGGCTTTCAAATCCTGCCTCCTGCACCGAAGTGATCGAGGAAGCCAATCAGCACTTGTTTAAACTCATGCACGAGCACGAAGAGGCGCTCGGCATGGGCACGACGCTCTTGGGGACCCTTCTGACCGCCGACCAGGTGGTCAGATTCAATGTTGGCGATAGCCGCTGCTACCTGTTCAGCGCACGCCAGCTAGTGCAGCTCAGCTACGATGATGTGCCCGAAGGCGAGAACAACCACTTCGGTCGCCGCAGGTCCCATGCCCTCACTCAGGCGCTAGGCGGCTCTTCGTTTCCCGTAGCGATCAAACCCCCACATCTCCGTCGACTCGCCGCTTGCACCCGGAGAGACCCTGCTCCTTTGCAGCGACGGCCTCGCCGATATGGTCACCAATCAGATCATCAGCTACACGTTGAGGACGGCCAAAGACCCTCGTCGATCTGCGCGTGAACTCGCAGCAAAGGCGTTCAGGGCGGGCGCTAAAGACAACGTGTCTCTAATTGTCGCGCGACGTACGGACGCGTACTGAGCACAAGCGCCGAATTTCCGAATGCCCACCCCGGAGCTCATCCAAGGATAGCCAGGTTCACGTCGGCTTCCGGGGATGGAATAGCTCTTCGACGGACCGTTTCGGATCCTTGATCCGAGAGCGGTCCTTGCGATCATTCTTCTCTGCTTCGAGCTTCTGCAGGAAACGGAAGCGCGGCGATCGGGTCGCGTGCCCCGATCGGCCGTGCTTGGTCATGCCGAAACCCTTTTGGCCGCCATGCGTCATTTGATCACCAACGAAAGCTGTGCGGCTCATTTCTTGCACCCGGGAGCCGCCACCGGAGCCAACCTTCATGCGGTTCGCCGAAAGCACGATCAGAGAGAAAGGATAGCCCTGACCGTCAAAAGGCGCGAGGCCGGGACGGTCGGTTTGCGAGAGCAAAACGCTGCAGTGCGGCACGCAGGGCCAGTTGGCCGCGCACGCCTGCGGACTTGTCGGGCCAGGCGATCATCTTGGGGCCGGTCAGTGTGAGCACGAACTGGTCTTCCGAAAGGGCGGCACGCCTGCGTCGGTTCGCGTTGCTTCGGCGTCATGGATAACGCTGGTTCGCCGAACCCACCAGAAAACGCCTCCGAAGAGGTGTTCATACCTCCGTCAGGCAGCTCGAGGCCGATATTCGCGCTTTCATCGACCGGCATAACGAAAATCCAAAATGGACAAATCTGCAGACCAAATCTTGGCTTCAGTTAAGCGCTTCTGCCGCAAAGCTCAGCAGACCTTATGCGACGATATTTAGATTCACGTGACTAGCACCACTAGATTTCCCTCCGCAGACCGGCGCGCTGGTGGCGGATACATTGCGGCCGGGCGGGCGCGTTCAGCGCGTTCTTCACCATCTGACCAAGCGCCAGGAAGTCGACCTTGCGTGGAGACGTCCGGCGCCACGCCAGCCCGATACTGCGGCCCGGTTGCGGTTCGACAAAACGCAGGAGCTTCACTCGGTCGTCGCGCAACTCGACATCGGCCGCTACTTCTGGAACCAGCGTGGCGCCATATCCGCTCGCCACCATCTGCATAACCGTTGCAAGGCTCGTTGCACTGAGGCTCGAGGCCACAGTCCAACGCCCCTTGGCGCAATAGTCGAGCGCCTGATCCCGCAGACAATGACCTTCTTCCAGCAGAATGAGCTTACGCTTCTTCACCTCGCCGGGCGTCACGCGCGCCGTTTCCGGAAGAGGGTCGTCGGCGGGTACAGCAAAGAGGAAGCGGTCCCTCGCGAGATGGAAAACTTCAACCGCGGCCGCCTTGAGCGGCAACGCCAACAGCAATACTTCGAGAGCGCCACGCTCGAGATCCGCGAGCAGCACCTTGGTCTGTGCTTCCACCAAATCAAGGCGCAGATCGGGATACCCGAGTTCCAGTTGCGGCAGCAACCGCGGCAATATATACGGCGCCAGCGTCGGGATGACGCCAACGCGCAACGTTCCGCTCAGCACCTTGGCTCTGTGTTGAGCCAGGTCTGTCAGGTCGCGCACTGCACCAAGGATCACGCCGGCGCGTTGCGCGATCTCGATTCCAAGTTCCGTGAACATCGGCGCGCCCGGGCGCCGCTCGATCAACTCTATGCCGAGAAGCCCTTCCAGTTCGTGGATCTGCATTGAAAGAGCGGGCTGGCTGACACAACACTCCGCCGCGGCTCGTCCGAAATGCTGATGACGGGCAAGCGCATGAAGATAGCATAGCTGCCGGGTCGTGATCACCCCGATAAGATATTCTTAATGCCGCGGCAAAGCAATTTGATTGGCTTTTTGGCCGCTAGCTTAAAACACTGGACGGCTTGAAATCGTGCGGGTTGAAGTCACCAGCGCAAGCGCGCCACACGTGCACGCTCTGAGGGTCGCTGTTGTGCGGACAAGCAAAGGGAGGACCGCAAATTCGGACTTAGACGCCCGCGGCCCGCGAGATCGCCTGATCAAATCGGGAACCATCCATGGTAGGCAAGCAAATCGCATTTTCCGGCAGGGCGCGTGAAAGCATGCTGCGCGGTGTCGACATTCTCGCCAACGCGGTGCAGGTGACGCTCGGGCCCAAGGGCCGCAACGTGGTAATGGAAAAGTCGTTTGGCGCACCCCGCATTACCAAGGACGGTGTGACGGTCGCCGGAGATATCGAGCTCGAGAACAAGTTCGAGAACATGGGGGCGCGCCTCGTGCGCGAGGTCGCGAGCAAGACCTCTTATGTCGCCGGTGACGGCACAACCACTGCAATCGTACTTGCGGCTTCCCTCGTTCGCGAGGGCACCAAGGCAGTCGCCGCCGGCATGAATCCGATGGATCTGAAGCGCGGCATCGACCTTGCGGCCGAGGCTGTCGTCGAGGATCTCAAGAAGAACTCGAAGAAGATCACCTCCAACGACGAGATCGCGCAGATCGGCACCATCTCCGCCAATGGCGATGCAGAAATCGGCGCGTTGCTCGCCGAGGCCATGAAAAAGGTAGGCAATGAGGGCGTGATCACGGCCGAAGAAGCGAAGTCGCTTGAGACTGAGCTCGACGTGGTCGAGGGCATGCAGTTCGATCGGGGTTATCTCTCGCCCTACTTCATCACCAATGCCGACAAGATGCGTGTGGAGATGGAGAATCCCTACGTCCTCGCATATGAGAAGAAGCTCTCGGACTTGCGGGAACTGCTGCCACTGCTGGAAGCCCTGACGCAGACGGGTAAGCCGCTGCTCATTATCGCAGAAGAGGTCGAAGGCGAGGCACTCGCCACCCTCGTGGTCAACAAGCTGCGCGGCGGCCTCAAGGTCGCGGCGGTGAAAGCGCCCGGCTTTGGCGATCGCCGCAAGGCGATGCTGCAAGACGTCGCCATCCTTACCGGTGGCACCGCCATCTTGGAAGATCTCGGCATGAAGCTTGAGAACGCCACGCTCGACATGCTCGGCCGCGCCAGAACGGTAATGATCGACAAGGAAAGCACTACGATCGTCGGCGGCGCCGGCACGAAGGAGGACATCGAGGCCCGCATCAACCAGATCAAGAAGCATATCGCGGAGACCACCTCCGACTATGACCGCGAGAAGCTAGAGGAGCGGCTTGCCAAGCTCGCCGGCGGCGTGGCGGTGATCCATGTCGGGGGAGTCACCGAGATCGACGCGAGGGAACGCAAGGATCGTGTCGACGACGCGATGCATGCGACGCGCGCCGCGGTCGAGGAAGGCATTTTGCCGGGCGGCGGCGT
Source organism: Bradyrhizobium sp. AZCC 1610 (assembly GCF_036924515.1). Lineage (NCBI taxonomy): Bacteria > Pseudomonadati > Pseudomonadota > Alphaproteobacteria > Hyphomicrobiales > Nitrobacteraceae > Bradyrhizobium > Bradyrhizobium sp. AZCC 1610. Next base: position 5,090,035 of record NZ_JAZHRR010000001.1, read on the forward strand.
GGCGCTGCTGCGCGCCGCCAAGGTGCTCGACCGGGTAAAGCCAGCCAACGAGGACCAGAAGCATGGCGTTGACATCGTCAAGAAGGCAATCGGTTGGCCAGCGCGCCAGATAGCACTAAACGCCGGCGACGACGCCTCGGTGGTAATCGGCAAGATCCTGGAGAAGGAGCAGTACAACTGGGGTTATGATGCCCAGACCTGCGAGTACGGCGACCTGGTCTCCAGGGGCATCATCGATCCAACCAAGGTGGTGCGCACCGCGCTGCAGGACGCGGTCTCGGTCGCCGGCCTGCTCATCACCACCGAGGCCATGGTCGCCGAGCTGCCGACGCCCCCGCCTCCACCTCTGCCGGGCCACGACCACGGCCACCATCGCAGCGACATGGAGTTCTGAGCGCTCGCGAGATGCACACGGCCGCGTGTCCGGTTGTGCCCGCCAACAGGATTACTGTCGAGCCGTGCCAACAGTCGCAGCAGCCGCGAGAAGGAATCGTTTTGCGAGGGCGCCCATGATAAGATTACAGCGTACAAAAGCGCCGGCTTCGAGAATTTCACCTATCGATAGGAAGGATCTCGGGTTGGAGAAGAAAAGGCAACTCAGCTTTACGCGCCGAACCGTCTTGAGCGCTGCCGTTGCCGGGAGCGCCGGATTTGCGAGCGCCGCTCTTGCCTCAACACCAACGCCGGGCGATGACGCGGCGAAACTCGTTAAGCAGCTGACCGGAAAAACCCCGATCGCATCGGATCGTCTCCATCTGATGATGCCGCAGGTGTTTCCGAATGGCTACACCGTGCCATTCACGCTCGTGATCGATAGTCCCATGACCGAATCCGATCACGTCAGGCACGTCTCTGTGCTAGCGCCGCGGAACCCGCTTGTCGAGGTTGCGACGTTTCATTTCGTCCCACAACGCAGCGAGCCCCGCGTTTCAACGCGCATTCGCCTTGCCGAACCGCAATATGTTCTGGCGGTGGCGGAGACGAACGACGGCACGTTGCTGATGACCGAGACCTGGGTCGAGGTCGCCACCAACGGATGCAAATGACATCCCGGAAGGAGGTGCGGAATGTTCGCTCCGACACCCCGTGTACAAGTGCCAGGCGCCGCCGCGAGCGGTGAAGTGTTTTCGGTCAAAACCCTGATCAGCCATCCGATGGAGACCGGGCTGCGGTACGATGACCAAGGCAACGTCATCCCGCGCAAGATCGTCAACAAGTTTACTTGCCGCCACAATGGTGTCGTGGTGTTCAGCGTCGATCTCCACGAAGCCATGGCGGCGAATCCGTTTATCGAGTTCTACTTGCGCGCGACAGAGAGTGGCAGGCTTGAGTTCGTTTGGGAGGAGGATGGCGGCGGTATCTATGTATTGGAGCACCAGCTCACTGTCACCTAATGATGTTGTAGTGATGTTGCCATGCTCCTTTTCGCAGCCATGAGCAAAGGGATCGGCGATCGCAGACACGCGGATAGAGCCGTACTCAGCATGCGAAAAATCATCGCCGCTTCCATTGCTGCAGGTACGTTCATTACTTTCGCCGGTCCCAGCCAGGCAGCGGACCGCGATGGTGGAGCCCAACTCGTCGCGATGTGCGCGTCGTGCCATCGTCTGGATGGCGGCGATGGTGGTGTTCCGACGATCCTTGGCATGAGTCCGGAGATGCTCGCCCGCGCAATGCTTGCGTACAGATCGCGCGAGCGCCCAAGCCATATCATGCGCGCCATTGCCCTGTCGCTCAGTGATGAAGAAATCGCGACAGTGGCGCGCTATCTCGCAGCCCTGAACAAGCAGGTTAGGCCATGAAGTCCTGGACCCGTCGAGAGTTCGGCCGCTCGACGGGAGCAATGGTCCTTGCAGGGCTCGGTTCTCGATTGGCCGCGAGCGAATCCAAGGCGAGGGTTGTCGTTGTTGGTGGCGGCATCGGCGGTGCCACGGCCGCCAAGTACTTGGCCGTCAGCGCGCCAACGATCGAGGTCACGCTGGTTGAGCCAAAGCTGAACTATACGACCTGCTTTTTCAGCAACCTCTATCTCGCCGGGCTATGCTCGCTCGAGTCGCTTACGCATGGGTACGAGACGCTCGCGCAACGATACGGCATAAATGTCATTCATGACTCCGTGGCAGCGGTTGATCCGGTCGGAAAAACCGTCGGGCTCAAGAGTGGTCCAAAATTACCTTACGACCGCGTCGTCGTTGCCCCTGGCATCGCTTTCAATTACGAGGCCCTCGCAGGGTATGACGAGGCGGCAACGCAGGTCATCCCGCATGCCTGGAACGCAGGCCTGCAGACGCAGCTGCTGCGACGGCAGCTCGAAAGCATGGAGGATGGCGGCGTCTTCGTGCTCGTCGCGCCCCCTAACCCGTTCCGCTGTCCGCCCGCCCCATACGAACGTGCCTCTCTGGTTGCTTATTATTTCAAGCAGCATAAGCCGCGCTCGAGGATCCTGATCCTCGATGCCAAAGATAGCTTCAACGCGCAGGATTTATTTCTGGATGCGTGGGAGCGACACTATCGGGGCATGATCGAATGGCTACCTGCCCAATTCACCGGTGGAATAAAGGCCATCGACGTGAAGGAGCGATCCGTCAAGACTGCGAACGAGACATTCAAGGCCGCGGTCTCGAATGTCATACCACCACAAGTGGCTGGGCAGCTCGCGCAGCAAATCGGCCTCGTGGATCAATCTGGCTGGTGTCCGGTCGATCCCATAACGTTCGAGTCGAGGCTACAGCCGGGAATCCATGTCGTTGGCGATGCGACCAGTGCGGGTGACATGCCGAAATCGGCGTTTGTTGCGAATAGCCAAGCCAAGGCCTGTGCATTTGCCATCGCCGAGGCACTTGCCGGGTCCGAGCGCGTTCCGCCTCGTTTGTTCAACACTTGCTATACTCATCTTGGTCCCGACGATGCGGTGAGCAATGCTGTCAACTTCAAGCCTGTCGCCGGAACGATCAAGATCGTCGACAATTTCGTCAGCCAAGTGCAGGAAAGCGCCGAAACCCGCCACCGGACCGCACGGGAGGCGCAAAGCTGGTACGCTGCCTTTGTGCGTGACACGTTCGGCTATGCCGCTTTCTGATTTGCAGTGGCCGTGCTGCGAGGTGCAGGAGCGCTCTCCGCCGCGGCGGATGGAACTGGTTCGGGCAACCGCTCCAACCGCAGCGAATTCAGGACGACGATGATGCTTGAGCCGGCCATCACGGCCGCCGCCAGCACTGGCTGGAGGACTCCAACCATCGCCAGCCCAATGGCGATGAGATTATAACCGAACGCCCACGCCAGGTTGGTGAGAATGGTCGCGCGAACTGCGCGAGCGACGTCGATCACCCACGGCAGCGTCCGTAGCCCCCCGGGTGGGAGCACGACCGCTGCGGCCTCGCGAGCGAGGTCCGTCGCCGAACCGACAGCGATGCCGACATCGGCTCCGGCCAACACCGGCGCGTCATTGAGGCCGTCGCCGACCATCGCTACCATGCCATGGTCATGCCGGCGGCGTCCCAGCGCCGCGCATTTGGCCTCGGGTGTGAGGCCCGCCTCGATACCGCCGCTCTCAATTCCGACCGCAGCGGCAATCCGCACTGCGGCTGCCGGAAGATCGCCGGTCAACAGCGTCACGCGCACCCCACGGCGGCGCAGCGCTTCGACGGTCGAGCGCGCCTCCGGCAGCGGCGTATCGTCAAGTGAAAGCACAGCATATACCCGCTCGCCCCAGCCGACATAGATTACGGAATGGCTGCTCGCTTCACGTTGTCTCCCGTAATCGGCCAGATTTGGCGTCAGCGACCAATTCAACTCCTGCATCAATGCGGCGCTGCCTGCCGCTACGATCCGACCGTCCGACTTGCCACGGATGCCACGCCCCGGCACGACTCGAACGTCGTGGATGGCGATTGGCACGAGCCCGCGCGCAGCTGCCGCTGCAGCTATCGCGCGGGCCAAGCGGTGTTCGGAATGGCGCTCCAGTCCGGCGGCATGCGCGAGCACCACATCGGCGCTGGTTCCATCGCTGTCGATAGCGACAACGCGCGCCTGGCCCGAAGTGAGCGTGCCGGTCTTGTCAAAGGCGATCAGCCGGATGCGCGCCAGCGCCTCAAGCGCGGCCGGGTCGCGCACCAGGCAGCCGTTCCGGGCAAGCCGTCCAATGCCCAGCGAGGTGGCCATCGGTGCCGCCAGCCCGACTGCGCAGGGACAGGCCACCACCAGTACCGCAAGGCCGATCAATAGCGCACGGTCGAACGGCAAGTGCCGCGCCCAGTACACCGACGCTCCAATGCCCAGCACGAGAATAATCGGCACGAAGACGCCTACAATGTTGTCGGCGAGACGCTGGCTCGGGCTGCGGCGGATCAATGCATCCCGTACCGATCGACAAATCTGCGCCCAGCGGGTCGCGTTTGCCACGCCGCTGCTTTGGATCAGGAGCGGCCCGTCAAGATTGATGCTGCCGGCGATCACATGCGAGCCGACGCCCTTGGCGATCTGCCGGCTTTCGCCTGTGATCAGGGCCTCGTCGGTGTGCGATTCGCCCTCCATGATCACGCCGTCGACGGGAATGCGTTCGCCCGGCCGAACTCGAACCAGCACACCTGCGTCAACCTCGCGCACCGGCCGGCGGTACTCTCCGTCGCCAAGGACGACGGTGGCCCACTCACTTTCCGCGGCCAAGAGCGGCTGCAGGTCACGCGCCGCCCGTGCACGCCCGGCGGCGTCGAGGTAGTAGCCCGCGGTGAACAGCATCAGCACCATGGTGGCCGTATCGAAGTAAACGTGCGGGCTGCCCTCGATGGTGGCAAAAGCGGAATAAAGGTAGGCGGCGCCGACGCCGAGCACGATGAGTGCCGAGGAGGTCAGGCGCCCCTCCATGCCGTGGAGCCACGCCTCGCGCAGAAACGGTCCGCCGAGAATGATCACCGCGGGTGTTGCGAACAGCCAGAGCAGAAGATGAATCCAGGGAAGCATCTCGGCATCCGCGCCGCTGAAGGCATCGCTGTACAGGAGCAGGCTGAACAGCATGATATTCATGGAGAGAAAGCCGCCAACACCGAGCCGAATCAGCAGCCAAGCGGCCTCCCATTCCTCGGTTTTGCCGTGCTTGACCTGGTAGGCGATACAGCAGCCGTAGCAGCAGAATGCGCAAGCCTCACCGTTCACCGTGCGTCGCATCGCCCGCCGCCCGATGGGTAACAGGCAGTGGCTGCACAGCGCATGGTCCTGGGCCGTCATGCTGGTTCTGTCCAACCATGCGCGAAGTGCACGGCGAAGGGCAGGATGCCGCGGCCAACGGTGACGAGACCGAGGAGCAGAATGCAACTGCCGGCCAGCCACACGCCGCGCTGCCGCCACGCTGGCGCCAGCGCTCGGCTGACGCCGCCCATCAGAAGCATTGCGGGGAAGGTCCCAAGCCCGAACGCTGCCATGGTGAGAAAGCCCGGCAACGCTCCGGCCGTGCTCGCTGCCTGGGCAGCAAAGGCGTAGACCAGCGGACAAGGCAGGAAGCCATTGAATACGCCAAACGCGAGGGGGGCGGCATGTCCCGGCGCCGTCAACAGGCTGCGCAGCGATGCCGAGAGCGTACTGGCGCCGAAGCCGGCGGTGACGCGATGCAGGAGCGGCAGCAGGCCAAAGAACTGCAGCGCCATGGCGACCATCAGCAGTCCGGCGAGGATCGCGAGAATTCGCTGACCGGTGTCAAGCGGACCGCTCAGCAGCGGGACTGTCGTTCCCTGCGGCGTGCATATGACCTGACCGAGGGCGCCCGCAAGTCCGCCGAGAAAGCAGTAGGTCGTCAATCGCCCCGTATTGTACAGCAGATGGCGCAGAACTGTCGCGCCGCGTCCCTGCGGATCGCGGCCCAGCGCACAAGCGAACCCGCCGCACATTCCGATGCAGTGAAAACTGCCGGCGAACCCCGTGAAGAAGATTATCAGATAGGCGCTCATCGGCGCACGAGCCAGGCAACCCAACCAAAAAAGGCAATGGTGGCGATCGCGAAGCCGACAAACGCGATGACCTGGATCGCACTCACATCGGCGAGCGAGAAAACTGGATTCTCCAACATGCGCCCTCCTGATCATCCGAAATAGACACGGACCACGTTCATGGTGAGTTCCAAGAACAGGAAGAGCAGATTCAAGGCGATGATGGCGAGAATGATCCTGGCTGCCAGCATCCTCTGCTCCTTCTGTACCGGCATCTCCTGCTCCTTATAGAGTCAGCATTCAATCGGTTGCCGGCCTGCCCGTGGGTCGCGATCGCTAGATCCGTCCCGGTCCCAGCCCACCCCAATAGACGACGAGATAGTACAGCGCCCAGATGAAGAGGACGACATAGACAGCCAGCAGCCACACGGGAATGTAGCCGTGGCGAGACTGAATAGTGCCGCCGGCATACTCCTCCATCTCCTCCGTCTCGGCGGGTGAGTTGTTATTCGCCGTCGTGCTTGGCGTGTGCGCCGGATCCGTCATCGCCGATCTCCCTCTGCAGGAACCGTATGGATGCATCGTTGGCGCCGCCGAAGGCGCCCGAGAGCACGCCCCAAATGAAGACGCAGAGTGCACCGAGACTCATCATCAAGGCTGCAATATAGGGGCCGACGATCTCGAAATAGATGGTCATTGCTCATTACTCCTTGGCGGCCCGTTGCTTGGCCACGCTATTCCCCTTGCCGGCCAGGATGTGATCGCCGCCGCGGCTCGCCGCAGCGCGGCCGCTTGGGATGTAGGCTTTGTCCGGCGTATCGGCCTCGAGCGCAGGATCGTCGAGTGCCCTGCGATCACTGGGGGCGATCGGCAGCGGCTCGCCCGACAGCGGATCCTTGTAGGCCGATAGTGCAAGCACGTAGTAGGAGAGCGCCCAGCGGTCCTCTTCTGACAGCGGATCCCGGTAGGATGGCATGGGCGTGCCGCTCAACCCGGTCGTCATCGTACGGAAGATGTCCTCAACTGTAGGACCTGACTTGAATTGGCCGGCGGTAAGGTCCGCGGGCGGGCTTGGAAAGCCCAGATCGTCCTTCAGCCCGGGAGCCTTTTCGCCATCACCCTTCCCGGTCTGACCATGACACTCCCAACACTTTGCACTCTGCCACACATTCTTGGCGCGAGTGAGCATCTGCTCAGACGGAACAGGCGGCCGCCCGATGTACAGGGGCGGACCTGGCGGTTCTTCCTTGAAATAGGCATAGGGCTTTGCCGGGTCGGAACGGTCGACCGCCAGTTCATACTTGATGTACTGAATGACAGCGAGGCGGTCGATTATATGCAGCTCGTGCCAGGCCGGCATCGCCGTGCCCCGAACGCCGCGCGTAATGGTGCGCAGAAGGTCGCCATCGGTTGGCAACGGCTCCTTGGTCAGCCTGAACTTGAAAACGGCCGCCGCGAAGCTCCTCGGGCGCTGCTTGTACATAAAGGTTGCAGCCTGTCCATTACCGTCGCCGCTCTCCCCGTGGCAGCCGAGGCATCGCCGCTGATAGACCTCTTTGCCGTAGGCGATCCATTCGCTCGATCGCGGCACCGTAGCATCCGTAACTTCGAGCTTTTGCGGCTCAAACAGGTCCCGCCACTTGCCGCGATTCATGCCAAGTTTTTGGAGATAAGCGATGAGCCCCTGCAGCGCTTCTGTCTCGGCGGCGATGTTGACGGTGTCGCCTGTATATTCCTTGTTCGGCGTCCAAATGATCGGAGCCTTGCCGCGCGCCGCCATGGGCACAAACAGAAGTCCATCGGCGTTCGGCGTGAGCTTAATTTGCTCCTTGCTTTCAAATGCGAAGAGCTTCTCAGTAACGGGCGTTCGTTCCAGGCCGCGATTACCAGCTCCGTCATCGACAATCTTGACGGATTCTGCGGGCGTGTCGAACAGTCCCCGAAAAGGCGCCATATTCGAATCCGGCGAGAGCATTCGGGGATTCCAGAAATGCGCGAGATGCCATTCGTCGCTGTATTTGAGCCCGACCCGCGTCAGATCCGGCCCGATACGCCGGGTGCCCCATAGGTGCGGCACGTCGAAGGCGTATTCGCCTGCTTCGGAGACCGGACCCCAACGGCGCGTCTCGCCGGTCACCGGACGCACGTATTGCGAATGGCAGTACCAACACCCCTCGCGTAGATACACCTGGCGGCCGAGCTGCTGCAGCGGCGTATAATCAGTGGCATCGGTCACTATCCATTTGAGCTGACCAAAATCGGTGCGGACCACAGCGGTCACGTCGGTCGTCCGCGCCGTCGGCTCAATAAAGGGTAGGATGCCCTGGGTGACCACGGCGAGAAAGAAGAATAAAACCCCGGCCACCAGAGCGACGAAGCGCGCACTCATTCGGCTGATCCTCCGGCGGGAATCGGGGCTGCACCTGGAGCCTGAATGGGCGCTCTTTCCTCGGCCGGTCGGCTGAGTGCGGTCATCATAAGATTGAAGACGAGCAGCGACATCCCGATGTCCATCGTGATGCCGCTGAGCGTACGCACCAGCCAATAGGCTTTCATCCGGACCACCGTGTCGAGCCACTCGGTGCCATTCATCCATTCGAAGCCTTGCTGCAGACCTCCGGCGGTCAGCACCAGACCCATGGTCGTAATACCGACGGTGATCAGCCAGAACGACCAGTTGCCAAGGGTCCATGACCAAAGCTCGCGTTTGACCGCGCGCGGCCACACGTAAATTAGACCGCCCATCGCCCAGACCACGAACGTGCCGAAAACGGTGAGATGCGAGTGTGAGATGACGAAGTCGGTGAAATGGGTGGGCTGCTGGATCGAGCGCAACGCCTCGGTTGAGCCCTGGAAGCAACCGACCAGATACATCAGCGAACCCATGATCAGGAATTTCGCGGGGAGGTTCTTCCCGAAACCATCCCAACGCCCCTTCACGGTGCCGAAGAAATTCACGAGCACCGTCCACACGGGAATTATCAGCAACATGGAGGTGATGATCGCGAGAGTCTCGGTCCAGTCGGCGATCGGGCTATACAGATAATGGTGGATGCCAACGAAGGGATAGAACAGCGCGAGCGACCAGAAACCCACCAGCGACAGCTGGTGTGCGTAAAGCGGATTGCGCACAGCGACCGGCAGGAAATAGTAGATGAGCACGTAGCCTGCGGGCGTGAGCCACAGTCCGACGATGTAGTGGATGTAGAGGCCATGAAATGCGGCGCTATTAATGCCTGGAATCGTGTAGGGAAGGATGAAGCTACCCAGCAAGAGATTCATCGTCGTCCACACGAAGGCCCCTATGAGATACCAGAGCGCCACATAGAGCGGCGCTTCGAGCCGTTGTGCGATGGTGAGGAGGAACTGTGCCGTCGTCGCTGCGATGACGATGAAGATGGGAATCTCGGCGAAGAGCGGGAGCTCGCCTGCCTCCAGGCCATGGTTCTGCGCAAAAGGCAACGAGATGAGCCCCGCCGCCAAGCTGATGTTATAAAGCCATGCTAGCGGTACGCCCCATTGTGCCCATGGCACCCGCACACCGCAGAGGCGCGGGACCAGATAGTGACATTCGCCAATGAAGAGGGCGGAAAAGGCGCCGAAGATGACGCCATTGACATGAACCGGCCGCAGCCGGCCAAAGGTCAGCCCTAGATTACTGGTCCCAAGATAGTCCGGATAGTTGAAGAGACCTGAGATCGCCACGCCCACCGACGGCGTGACGAGGAGCCAGAACATGCCAAAATAAAGCCAGGTTCGGACCACCCGCCAATCGACCAGATCATCCAAGATGACGCCACTGAACCTGCCGCGCAGTCTCTCTGCAGGAAACACCTCCGCCATGGAGCATTCCCCCTTGCCTGTCTGTTAATGCGCTTTCTCCTGTTCTCGGGAAGACGCGGCTTCGACAGCGACGCCCCGGCCTAGAAACCTCCGGTTCGCAGCATCGAAATCAGAACTTGCCCGGGTTCAACACCGAGCCGCTCTGCGACCAGTAGATGTACGCTTCCAGAGCCTTCATCGCTTCCGAGTCATCGGCGATTTTTTCTCCCTGGTTGGGTTTCTCGATGCACCAATTGATCATGTCGCGCAACGTCGCGAACTTGGCCATCTGGGCTTGGTACTTCGGAAACGTGGCGGGGTGGGTATCGGCCGTCATGGGATGGCACATGGCGCATGCCATTCCCGTTTTGGACAACACGACATCCATCGCCTGCTCGGTTGCAGCATCGCCGTGGAACAGCAGATCGCCCTTGCGGACCTGCTCCATAAACACTTGCTGGTAGGAGTTCAGCAGCTGCGGCGTCACCGGATCCTTGTGCGCACCCGCAGGGCCGACCAGGACGGCAAGTGCTACCGCCGGGGCAGCGCGGAACAGAATGAAACGTGTGATGGGCGCGGTCATGACCATTCCTCCTAGTATGGCCAAATATTATCGGCGATCCGAGGCCGCAAAACCTCGGGAATGCTCTTCGAATAGTCATCCGGTGACTGCGCGAACACCTGCTTACGCCACATGATGTATTCGGCTTCGACTTTGTCCTGGGCGCTGACGTCGATCTTGGCCCATCCTACCCCGTCAAAGTGATCACCAGGGTCGACCCGGATCATCGGCTTGGTCAGCTTCGGCACCCCCTCCGGCGCGTACGGCCAAGGCCATGAGGTTGCCAGCATGCCGATCGAGCGCATGGTGCCGATTTCGTTGTAGAGCACCTGATGCGTGTGACCGTGGATGTTGGTGACCTTGGTGTAGGGCTTGAGCACCTCGTTCACCTCGCGCCAGTCGCGCACCCAGAAGTTCCACGGCGGATAGTACTCGTAGAGCGGATTGTGGCTGAAGATGACGACCGGCCGGTTCCGGTCCCAATTGGCAAGCGTCTTCTGCAACCAGTCGAGCTGATCGCGGCCAACGCCCGCCCACGCGCCGGCAACAGTTCCGTCGAGCGTGGCCATGTGACCCATACGCTCCTCGGGACTCATCTTCCTCGCCGTCCAATAGTCCGGCCCGCGACTGACGGTGTCGAGCCCGACAAAGCGCACGCCCTTGTGGTCGAAGGTCCAGTGGGGCTGACCGAACAGCTCGCCCCATTTCTTGCCCATGTCGAGGTACCAATCGTGCTCGCCCGGAATGTAGACCTTGCGGATGTTGATTTCTTTCAGGATCTCTACACCGAGCTCGAGTTCCTCGACCTTGCCAAGCTGGGCCAGATCGCCGCCGAAGATCAGGAAATCGGCCGGCGGACTCATCGCCTGCACCTCCTTGGCGGCACGCACCGTCTTCTCGACGAAGCGCGTATTGAGTGATTTCGGATAGAGATGGGTGTCGGAAATCCAGGCAAACTTGAATGGCGCCTCGGCCGCATAAGCGACGTCGAGAGTGTTGAGCAGCGGCCACCAGGCGAAGGTCTCGGCTACGGTCGCGGCTCCGACGAGACATGATCTGTGAACAAAGGTGCGCCGGGTAATCCGCAGCGAGGGGTCAGGACGCACTCCGGGCTGTTGGAGCACCGCAGCCATTTCACGCCGGTCGCGCTCAAGCTCGGACATGGGCTTCCTCCCTTGCGATTGGTCGTTACAAGGCGTCGCCCCCTCCCCGCGGCGACTTCGGCTGTTCACCACCTCGCCGGATTCTTGTTCCTTCGGCTCGATTGTCGCCGGTCTAGCCGCAGAAGCCCGTTACTTCGCGCCGGAACCGCCTTGAACCGACGTGGCGCCCTTCTTCAGTTCGATATTCAGATCGCTCGCCTTCCCCGCCGCAACGGTCACCGTCTGCTCGTTCGGGCCGGTGAAGGGTTGGTACGCCACCAGCTTGTAGGTTCCGGCCGGAACGTCGGAGATGGTGAACTTTCCGTCGGCGCCGGTGACGGCGTAGTAGGGATTGTCGGCGACATAGATAAACGCTTCCATCCAGCCATGTGCGTCACAGTCGATGCGCACCTCGCCCGGCCGCGGCAATTCGACGGGAATTCGCTGACCCTGGTTGGGCAGAGCGAGGTTGAACACAGTGCGCTTGCCGTAATAGCCGTGCGTGTTGTGGAGCATCGGATCGCTATTGACGACGTCCAGCCCGCCCACGCGTATCACCTGAATGCTAGGTTCGAACTTGCACTTCTTGTTGTCGATTTCCGGCTTCTTGGCGTCCGCCGGCCAGGCTTTTCCTTTCGCGATATCGGTCAGATACACGACGGCGTTCTGTACGCTCTTGTCCGGCCCCACCTGAATGAGCGTCTCCTCGTAGGGACCGCCGCACACCTCGATGTCCTTGGTCGGAATGACCTTGCGGGTGCCGGGGGGTCCGTTGAACACGACCTTGCCGGTGATCGATCCGCCGCCCGCGACCGGGCCCGCTTCGTAGGCTGGCGCCGGGAGCGGCGTTGCCACCGCCGCGACCATCGCCGACGCCCCGATCAGCCACTTAATGGCTAAGCCAGTCATCACAGCCCTCTCTCGATCTTTGATGTCCGCTGGAACTTCGTCGAGAGCTAACCGCCATTTACAGGGGTTAGGAAAATCAGAACTCCTTTTCGAAACCTTAAGCAAAGCTTATGAAGCCTGAGGGCAAAAATCGTCTAAGAAACACCTGCTGAAACGAGAGGGAGGTTTGTGGCGGATAAGGCCGCAGCCGCGGGAGGCATTTGATGCGTCGCCGTCCCATATTTTCGGATATTGGGCGAGCAATGCCTTTCGGCATTGCTCTCGCGACCGCCTTGGCGTTGAGCCAACCGCTCGTACGCGCGGCCAACTCGCCGGCGACGATCGGCGGCCCGTTCACACTCACCTCACCTGACGGCGCGACGGTCACGGATCAGACCTACCGTGGGAAATGGCTGCTGGTTTATTTCGGCTTCACTTCGTGCCCCGATAGCTGCCCGACGGCGCTCCTTGATATTTCCGCCGCGCTTGAGAAGCTCGGCCCCGACGCCGACAAGCTCCAACCGTTGTTCATCACAATCGATCCGCAGCGCGACACGCCGGACGTAATGGGAACCTACACCCAGTCGTTCGATTCGAGGATCGTCGGACTCACGGGCACGCGGCAGCAGATCGCTGCCGTTGCCCAGGAGTATGGAGTCTATTACGCCCCCCGTAGGAGCGAGCCGGGCGCCGTCGATTACGTCATGGACCACAGCACCTATCACTACCTGATGGACGCTGAAGGCAAATTCGTGCGCGGCTTTGACGCCGACACGCCAGGCGAGCGCATCGCCGAGGCGGTGCGCGGCGCCATGGCAAAGGCTCGCGCATGTGGTCGGGGACCATCAACGCAATGAAGCCCCCGTAAATCTTGAAATCCGTTTGTATACCGTAGGCCAGCAGCCCGAACAGCCAGCCGAGCGAATCATGAAGAAGGTTGGCCGAACTGGGAATTGCAAGCAAGATAGACAGCGCGAGGTGAGATCTCGAATGCGCTGCAAGTAACAGCCGCTTCGACAAGCCTGGAGCATCCGGTGCTTTATCATGTTTAGCGAACGCGAAGTTCCCGCTTCTGGCTGAGAGGTGGTCCCGGCACAGATTTCTCCACGACGCACTCGCTAGTCATAGATGGCTGCTCATGCGCTCGGGTCCAGTGAGCGATGTTGACCTGGCTCAGTCCGTGTCGACTTAGATAATTTTCGCAAGCAGCACGCTTGCGGGCTGCCCGCTCACCCGTTCCATAATCGATCAATTCAGCGAATGTCTTGGCAATGATCGGCCTCGCCAATTTCTGGATTGCGCGCTCTCGAAACATCGAGTTCCTGCCGACACTAAAGCCCAGTACGGCTGCTCACTCTGGCTGTCTCTAGCTTTTCTTTGATCTCCCGGTGCACATCGTGCACACGCCGCCTTCTAACTAGTTGGAAAACCTAAACTCTCGCTCCAATCCATCATGAGGAAGCTTGAGCTAGGTCCAGCCAATGAGAGATGGCCAGGTCGAATATCTTCCGACGTGGGCGCCTCGTGGACCGCGCAGTCGAAGCCGGCCGAGCTTGAGGTGCGCAAACCGCATCTCGATCTTCTTGCGCTCGCGCCGCGACTGCTCAAAGTCCTCGGTGCCAACTAACGATCGGGCGACGTCGCGGGCATGCTCATGGATATCGCGCGGGATCTTGCGTGATGGCTCTTTTGGGCAGCACTTGGGTTTGAGTGGGCATACATCGCAGTCGAGCTTGCTGGCACGATACAGAAGCGTCTTGCCCTCATGCACTGTGCCACTTGTCCCAAGTTGCTTTCCGCCCGGGCAGGGTAGACGTCGCCGGTCGGATGAAAGTCGCCGCGCGAGAAGGTGCCATCGTCTCGCTCCGACGTGTCGTTCACCGGAATATGGGGCGCGATACCCTTCTCCTCGACCAGCCAGTTCAGCATCGGAGCCGCCCCGTAAGCGGTATCGGCCGCAAGCCTATCCGGCTTGAGGCCGAAGCGCTCTTCCGTCCGCTCGATCACGGTCTTCGCCGCACCGACCTCGGCCTGGCGAATGGCGCGGGATGCTTCGACGTCAACGATGACGCCGTACTTCACGTCGATGAGATAGTTGTCGGCGTAAGCGAGGAATGCCGGCCCCTTGTGAGTTCCCGTCCACTGGGCCGCCGGAACTGATGGCGAGACGAACTTTGGGACGACGTCGCTTGCTTTGGGACGACGTCGCTTGCGCCCCCCACGACGTATTATCGAGGGTCGCCAAATACTCGAGCGCTGCTTGTTGGCGTCGGCTTGGATCAGGCTCGCGTCAACGGCAAAACCTTCACCCCCAACCAGTCCGGCCGCGAGGTATGCTTCGATGACCCGCTCGAACACGCGACGGAAGATATCCCCCTCGCGGAAACGCTCGTTGCGGGTACGCGAGAACGCTGAATGGTCCGGGATCGCATCTTCGATGCCGAGCTTGCAGAACCAGCGATAGGCGAGGTTCACCTGTACTTCACGGCAGATCAATCGCTCCGAGCGGATCGCAAAGACATACCCAACCACCAGCATCCGGATCATTAGTTCCGGGTCGATCGATGGTCGACCCCGCCGCGATTCACGTCAACACAACGGAATCACGCTTCGCGGGCTGTCTCAACCGATTTTTGCAACAAAATCCGCCAGAAGCGGCCATTCCCCTCGCGCGATGCACAGTTCACGTGGTGAGAACCGGCACTCAGCATGATATTCTAGGGGCTTGCGATCGGCCCGCGGCAAATGCGGTTCCACTCGCTGCCAGAAGCAACACAGCTCCTCCCCACGCGAGCGCGTTCGTGCTGAACCCGCTGGTTAGCCCGCCTCCCAGGACACTGCCGAGCATCTGTCCGAGATATGTGCCGGACGAATTTAGGGCGGCAGTAGCTGAAGCCAAGTTCGGTGCGATTGCCACCAGTCGCGCTTGCTGAGACGGATGAATAGCGAAGCCGCCGAGCCCCCATATCAGGATCGCCAGCATCGTTAGCTTCATCGATCCTTCTGCCAGGGGCCATATCACGAACGCCGCAATGATCAGCGCCAGACACACAGCGACGACACGTGCCGCACCAGCGCGATCGATAATGCGACTTGCAATGAAGTTGCCGATGAGCCCCGACAACCCGAACCAACCGAACAGAAGGCCAATTTCTCTTGCGTTGACTTCCAGGCGGTCTCGAAGTGCGGGTGCAAGGTAAGTATAAAGGGTAAATTGACCCGCACACTGAAGAATCGTGGTCAGCAACAACCAAAGAAGTGCCGCATTACGCACCAAGGACCGCGACGCATTCCAGTCTACCGGCATATTCGGAAGTTTCGCTGAAATGGCGAGTCCGATCCAGATCGCACTCATGAACGCCATTGCGCCCACAAGGCCCAACGTTGCACGCCAACCAAGAACTGCTCCCAACGCATTTCCTGCGGGTATCCCAATCACAATGGAAAGGGTAAAGCCTAGAAACATCGTGGCGATGGCTCTGCCACCCTGTCCAGACGGTGCTGCCAGCCCAGCGGCGACGATCGAATGCGGGATGACGATCGCAGCAGCGAACCCAGCAAAGACGCGCGCCGCCACGAGCGTACCGTAGGTTGGCGCAATGGCCGCGGCAAACTGCATGGCTCCAAATAACACCAGTCCCGCAGTAATCAGCGCGCGCCGCTCAAGTCGCTTGGTGAGAGGTGTGAGCAGCGGCGCCCCAATCGCGAGGGCAGCCGAATAGGTGGACATCAATTGTCCGGCGCCTGCGGCTGACGTGCCGAGGTCTCTCGCAATCTCGTTGAGCAGACCGCCCACCGCGAAGGCGCCGATCCCCACAACGAAATAGCCGAATGCGAGCGCGACGAGCTGCGTTCTATGCACGCAAACTCACCTGAGCTGAACGAACTGTTTGATCAGCGCAATCAGAATTTCCGGTACGTCCTCCTGGCAGTAGTGACCCGCATTTTCCAATTCGATCACGGCTCCATCCGGAAATGCTGTGCGAAAATGAGTAAGGGCAGTTTCAGGCAGCACGGCCCTATCCCGCATACCCTCGGCAAGCATTGCCGGCTTCCGTCTGACTGCCTCGGCCTGATCCGGCCTCCCGGTCTGAAATTGCGCTTTGCCAAGTGCAAAATCGAGGGGAAAGTTGATCGCACCAATACAGTCCTCCTTGGTTCGGAAATGGGCGCCGTATGCCTGAATCCACGTTTGGTCGACGGCTGCGCTGTTCTCGAATCCAAGAAGCTTCATGACGCTTAAGACTGTCACATCGAGATGACCAAGTACGTTCTCCAGCGATCCATTGTCGTGCGATTTTCGTATCCAGCGAAACCACTCCGATTCCATGTTCTTGGGAAAGAGGTCCGGCTCCAGTGGAAGGCCGAGTGGCACGATTGTATTCAGCAGACAGAGCCGCTTGACATGATCGGGATGACGGCAGGCGAACCCTCCTCCGATCGGCCCACCCCAATCCTGCATGACCAGCGTGATATCGGCGAGGTTAAGCCCGAGGAGGAGCGCCTCGAGATTATCAACGTGTGTTCGGAGCGTGTACTCGCGATCAGCCGGGGTCTCGCTCTTCCCAAATCCCATGTGGTCGGGAACAATGACGCGATGTGATCTGCTCAGCGACGGGATGAATTTTCGATATATGTAACCCCAGGTCGGCTCACCGTGGAGACATACGATCGGCTCTCCATGGCCTTCATCGACGTAGTGCATTCGGAATCCTGGAGCGCTGGTGAAGTTAGGCTTGAATGGATAGGTGCCGTTGAAGGTTTCGTTTGCCGGTATCATTGGAACCTCCTGTTCGAATAGGACAACTGCTCCTTTGGATATGTCGTGGCGTGGGCTCTCGCTTGGGAAAAATTGCTAAAGTTGCCGGGCTGAGCGGAGCATCCGGGCAGCTATGTTGCTTGAGGAACCTGCGGCCAAATTGTTCGTTGTGGGGTATGGCACTCAGCATTCAGCTACTGGCGTCCGGCCCCGGGTGGAGCGTGCGTGATGTAATTTGCGACTACGGGCCGCACGATCACTCCTTCGTGGAGGAGCATGCCGAAATGGCAATCGCATCCGTTACGCACGGAAGCTTTCAATACCGGACGCAGGCTGGATCAGCGACTCTGGTCCCAGGCTCGCTCCTGCTTGGCAATGCCGGCAGCAGCTTCGAATGCGGGCATGAACATGCGCAGGGCGACCGCTGCCTCGCCTTCCATTTTGCGCCGGCGTTCTTCGAGACTGTTGCAGCGGGCGTAATGGACGTGCGCAAGGCGGCGTTCTCCTATGCCAGCGTGCCCCCGACGAGCGAACTCGTCGGCCTGCTGGCTGAGGCGGAAGTGGTCCGCGACGCACGCGATGCAGCCGCACTCGAGGAAATTGCAATACGACTTACGGGTGCCGCGTTGACGATCACGACAGGAAAGCGCGCGGCCACGCGCAGCCCGAACGCGCGCGACGAACGACGGATCACCCAAGCCTTGCGCCGCATTGACGCGCCGGTAGATGAAAACTTCCGGCTCAACTCCCTCGCCCGTGAAGCAGCAATGAGCCCATACCATTTCTTGCGCACGTTCCGCCAGGTGACCGGGATGACGCCGCATCAATATGTTCTCCGTACCCGGCTTCATCGCGCCGCGATACGGTTGCGGACGAGCAGAGATTCGATCTCTGCGATCGCATTCAAGGCCGGCTTCAGAGATCTCGCCACCTTTAACCGACGCTTTCACCGGCTGATCGGCACAACCCCGAGCGCCTACCGCACGGTGGGCAGGATGTAGATCGCACTAGAACACCAAAGGAAGCGTGTCTTTGAACTCCTTCGTTATGGTGACCGGCCGGCCGTTTATGAACCTGCGCAGCCGGCGCGACGACCGGCAGCAGCGATAGGACGATAGCAATCGACAGAAACACGAGGCGCGACATAAGCGCACGATCGAAGGCCGGCTGTTGAGAGGCGATTCAAATCTGAGTGCACAGTGCAGCTCAGCTTCTTCCGATTCGCTTGCGAAACGACCGCCTTGCGCCAACAGCTGCCTTTTGGGGGAATGGCCGCTCCTGGCGCAAGCGGTCATTGACCACGCACCAAAGACGAACGCCGTCAACCACACGATCCCAATTGCAGGTATTCGCGGGCGCTGTTGACGGCAAGATTGCTCGTCCATTCAGGTTTCGCGGAAACCGCGGGAGAAGCTGTCGAAGACCGGCCTCATAATGTACTCGAAAAACGTACGCTCTCCGGTCTTGATGTAGACGTCGGCGGGCATCCCGGGCGTCGGGATGAATTCAGGCATGCGCCTGAGGATATCGTCCTGGTCCAGGCGCACCCGAACGACGTAGAATTCCCGACGCGTGTCACTGTCTGGGCGTGCTTCGTTCTTGGCCTGCATTTGCGCCGCCAAGGCGTCGGCCGACACGTAGATGACGCTCGCTCCGACCGTGGGCGTAATGCGCTGGTTCAGCGCCGACAGCCGCACCAGCGCTTCCTGGCCTACGCTCACGTGCGAAATGTCCTTGGGATTCATGTGTGCCTCGATGATGCGCTCTTCGCCTATCGGCAGAAGCTCAAGGATCACGGCGCCAGGAGAGACGACGCCGCCCGGCGTATGGAAGTTCTTCTTCACCACGATGCCACGGACCGGCGAACGGACTTCGACCCGGTCGACTACGTCTTGGGCGGCGCGAATCTGCTCCTCGACGTCGTCCAGATCCCCCTCGGTCTCGCGCAGCTCCTTGATCGCATCCCGCAGCGCCGTCGAGTGGAGTTGGGCTATCCTCTCGTTGGCCTGAGCGATCCGCTCCTTTGAATCGGCGATGCGACCGAGATACTCGCCGAGGTCTCCGCCGAGACTCGCCTCGGAGCGCCGCAGCGCCAGCACATCCGACTTGCGGACCAACTGCTGTCCAAGAAGCGAATTCTTGTCCTTCAGCTCTTCGGCGAACAGAGTAATACGATCTTTGGTGGACTGCACTTGCGCCTGATATCCGCGAATGCTTTCCTCCAGCCCGGCGATTTGCTTGCCGAGCAGGCTTTCTTCGGTCGCGAGACTAACCCGGCGTGCCCGCAGCTCGGCACGTTGCCGCTCAAGAATCGCTTTGACTTCCGGATCACGTACGCTGCCGCTGAATGCTGCCGGAATTTCGATTGTCTCCATAGAGTTCATTTCGGCTTCGAGACGCGCCTTCATGGCAATCAGTCGATACTTCTTTAGAACCAGCCGCCTCAGCTTGGCATTGACCGCGGTGTCGTCCATGCGAACGAGGATCTGGTTCGCCTCGACCACATCGCCGTCCCTGACCGCAATCTCGCGGATGATGCCGCCCTCGAAGTGCTGGATCAGCTTGTTCTGCCCGGTGGCCACGAACGTGCCCGAGGCAACGACCGCACTGTTCAGAGGAGCTACTCCGGCCCAAACACCGAAACAACCGAGCCCAACGACAAGAATGGCGAGGCCTGCGAAGATAGGCCATTTGGCGCTGAGCGGAACGCCGCGATGCCACTCGCCGATGTCCTTTTTCGCGCTCATGCTGTCCTCCCGCGCTGGTTACCTCACGGGCCGGAGGATTCGATGCGTCGCGGCTGCTCCGGCTTGTCTCCGCCGGACGACCGAACCAGGCGATGCAGCACCTCGCTCGGAGATCCAAATGCTTCGGCGCGTCCGGCCCGCAGAATGAGCACTTTGTCCACGCTGTTCAGCAGCGCCGGGCGCAGGGTTACGACCACCGCGGTGACCCCGCGCTCCTTGGCGCGCTGCAGGGTCTCGGTCAGTGCCTGCTCGCCCGCCGCGTCGAGGTTCGAGTTCGGCTCGTCGAGCACGACAAGGCACGGATTACCGAAGAAAGCCCGCGCGAGCGCGATGCGCTGCTTCTGTCCTCCGGAGAGTGGGCCGCCGCCGCGGTCGAGCACGGTTTCGTATCCTTGCGCCAACTGACAGACCATGTCGTGGATGCCCGAGAACATCGCCGCCTCGTAGATACTCGCGTCGGGCAGATCGTCCCGCATGCGACAGATGTTCTGCTTGATAGTTCCGGGAAAAAGCTCGACCTCCTGGGGCAGGTAGCCGGTATATTCCCCGAACTGGCGGCGATCCCAGTTGCGCAGCTCCGTTCCCTCCAGCCTGACCTTGCCGGCGGTCGGCACCAAACAGCCCACCAGCATGCGCGCGAGCGTCGACTTGCCCGATCCTGACGGCCCGACAATGGCTAGAGACTCTCCGGGCGCGAGCTCAAGCGACACACTGTTGAGCACCGCCTCCTTCGAGCCGGGCGGCAGGTACAAGACCCGATCCACGGTCAGGCGCCCTTGCGGTTTGGGCAGGCGCAGCTTCGGCGTCTCGCGCTGGAATGACTCGACCGCCTCCTTGACCCGCGCATAGGCCGATCGCGCCTGAACGCAACTGCGCCATCCCTCGATCAAGCCCTCGAGCGGCTGCAGGGCGCGGCTGGCAATGATCGCGGCAGCGATCATCATGCCGCCGGTGATCTCGGCTTGAAGGGCCAAATAGGCGCCCGTGCCGAGGATCGCAATCTGGGCCACGAGCCGGACGAACTTCGACGCACCGCTGATCCAGAAGTTCCGGTCGAGGGCCTGGCTTTGCACCGTCAGGGCCGGTGCCTGCCGGCGACCCCAATGGAGAATGCTCTCGCTCAGCATTCCCATTGCATTGATCACCTGCGAATTTCGCGCCAGCGACTCGGCCGCCGCATCGGCCTCGGCGGCATGCAGGCCTGCCTGGCCCAAGCGCTCGGAGGTCGCTTTCTGGTTGATCAACGCAATCAGCGCCAGGGCCAGGCCCGACACGACGGCGATGTAACCGAGATCTCGGTGAACGAGGAATATGACTCCGAAGTAAAGCGGCGAGAGCGGCGCGTCCATCAGCAGAAGCACGACGGGGCTCGAGAGGAATCCGCGCACCTGGTGAAGGCTGCGGATCGCCTGGATGGTCCCACCCTCGCCGGCCCTGGCGTTGTTGATGCTGCTCGCCAGCACCGGGCCGCCGAGCAGGACCTCCATCTTGGTCGCAAGACGCCCCAGTACCTGGCGACGCAGAATGTCGACGATCGAGAGAATGCCGATGAACCCCAGCGCCAGAGCCGAGAGCATCAGCAGCGTTTCGAGGCTGCGGCTCGCCAGCACGCGGTCGGATAACTGGAACAGGTACAACGGCATCGTGAGCATCAGCAGGTTCACGACGACCGAAAATGCTACGACCGCGATCAGGTTCGTGCGCGCGACCGAACGCCAGGCGGCCAGCGGGTTGACAGGTCCAACGTGATCGGCGCGGGCCTCCGTAGCGGGCGGAACGCGAAGCTGATCCGCAGAAGGGTCGTGCGGCGGAATGCTTACTGGTTCGACTGCCGCCATCTTCGCCCCCCGCTATAGGATGGCATTTCCAAGGTGATCGACTGGATGAGTTGTATCCACGACGTCGGGAGGCGGTGGTGCGTGCTTCTGGTCGGCAACCGCCGGCTCCGAAGTGTCGTGAGCCGACGCGGCATCGGTCGGAGACACGTCATCCTGCGGGGGAACGACGATGTCGCTGCTCAGCGTGACGCCGTAGTCGGTGTACTGGTTTCCGGTGTACAGAGCATTTGCTGGAGGCGGTGGCGCGTCGTCCAAGGCGATCACGTCGCCTGCGACGGGGGCTGGATCGACAGCGTCATTCGATACCTCCGTTACAACGTTGGCCGGCGCAGCGGTCGCGGATGCCGGAACCTCGATCGGTGCGTCAGCCGCGGTGGCGAGCGCGAGAAGGGTATCGGCTGGGTCGGAGGCTTGACTACCGCTGCTGGTATCCGGCGCTGTCGAATCTGATGCGTCGGTAGTCGGATCGCTCGGCGCGGCAGCGGTTGTGGCGAGCACCGGCTCGATCGTATCAACGGCCGGCGCCACACTCGCAAGAGCATCGCTCACCACATTGCCGGTGTCGGCCGGATCTGGCGCGTCGGTCGTCGGATGGCTCGGAGCGGCGGCGGTTGGGGTGAGCACCGGCCCGATCACATCAACGACCGGTGCCGCACTTGCAAGAGCATCGCTCGCCACATTGCCGGTGTCGGCCACCGGCCCCGCAGTCGCGGTGGCGTCATTCGTCAAGCTGCCAAGCGTGTCCACGCTGTCGGTCGCGGTCGTGAGCACCGGCTGCGCCGCCGCCACGACCGGCGCCGCCACGTCGACCACGTCATCGACCAGCGTCCCCGCGCTGTCGGTCGCGGTCGCGAGCACCGGCTGCGCCGCCGCCACGACCGGCGCCGCCACGTCGAGCACGTCATCGACCAGCGTGCCCGCGGTGTCGGTCACGGTCGTGAGCACCGGCTGCGCCGCCGCCACGACCGGCGCTGCCACGTCGACCACGTCATGGACCAGCGTCCCCGCGCTGTCGGTCGCGGTCGCGAGCACTGGCTGCGCCGCCGCCACGACCGGCGCCGCCACGTCGACCACGTCATGGACCAGCGTGCCCGCGTTGTCGGTCACGGTCGCGAGCACTGGCTGCGCCGCCGCCACGACCGGCGCTGCCACGTCGACCACGTCATGGACCAGCGCGCCCGCGGTGTCGGTCACGGTCGCGAGGACCGGCTCCGCCGCCGCCACGACCGGCGCTGCCACGTCGACCACGTCATCGACCAGCGCGCCCGCGGTGTCGGTCACGGTCGCGAGGACCGGCTCCGCCGCCGCCACGACCGGCGCTGCCACGTCGACCACGTCATTCACCAGCGGACCCACGCTGTCGGTCACGGGCGCGAGGACCGGCTCCGCCGGCGCCAAGGCTGGCGCAATCGTGCCGACCAAGTCATTGCTCAGATTGCCGACGCCTCCAAGTAGGCCGGCGGAGCCAATGATCGACGGATCAAAGGAGTCGCCAGGTACATTGGACTGAACGGGCCCGAGCGTTGACCCACCCGTCGGTTGACCGCTTCCGACACGGGAATCCGCTGACAGCAAGTTGACGGAATTATCGTCGATTGAGGCGTGAGTGTCATGATGACGGGAATCGGCATCATCGCCGCCTCCGCCTCCGCCTCCGCCGCCCCCGCCTCCACCCCCAGCGGCGGCGACAGCTTCTTCGCTGCGGGCGGCACTCGGCTTGGCCGCGTCTTTCTGCGGCTGCGTCAGAAACTCGGTCGGATCGAGCTGGACCGCATGCGCCTCCGACGACGCGGCGGGCTCCTCGGCCGTCTCATCCTCTGTGCTCGTTTTCGAGGGATCATGAGCCGGCGAATCGTCATTCGCAGCCTGCTGCGCCGCGCCTGCCAGAGCGGCTTTCGCCTGCTCCTCGGCCGCCGCGGAATTGAACGTGGCGGCGAGAAACTCCTCGCCGGCAATCAGCGGGGCAATGAAGAACGGCCAGGTCAAGAAACCAAAAGAGCCGGCTCGCTTGTTTGCACGCTGCGCTCCGGCTTCGAAGATCTTCTGCTCTTGTTCGAACAGTTCGCGTTTTTCTACTTCGCTCATGACCGTCGCCCTTCATCTCGTTATCTCGCCCCACTCACAAACTCGCCCGGCGAATTTACTGCCGGGCGAGCCTTTTCGGACATCAGGCGTGATTCACTCCTTCGTGCAACGTCACGTCGTCTTGCCCTATGTCGAACTGATCCGCCGGGCCCATCTGGCCGATGGCGTAATCCAGCGCATGGTCGGACGACATCGAAGCGAGCGCGCCCTGGATGTCACCCGAATGATCCGGACCGCGCGAGCCGAAATCACCTCGGGAGAAGTCGAACCTTGCCAGCATTTCACCCGGGCTATGATTGGTGTCTGCACTGCCCTTGCCACAGTCGTCTGACGGCCTGGGGGCGCAATAGTCCTTCTGCGGTTGGCAGTCCTTCGGTGGGCAATAGTCCTTCGGCGGCTCGCAGTAGTCCTTGTGCGGTCGGCAATCGTCGTTCTTGGCGTCCTTCCAACCACCGTCGTGCTTGCCGTGGTCGCCCTTGCCATCCTTCGAGTAGTCGTCCTTGCCGTGCTTCGAATGGCCGTCCTTGTGGCCGTCATCGGAGCAGTCATCGTTCTTGGCGTGCTTCGAATAACCGTCCTTGTCGCCATGCTTGGAATCACCGTCCTTGTCGCCGTCCTTCCAGTGGTCCCGACCCTTGTGATCGTCGTCGTTCTTGCCGTGCTTATCATCCTTGCCGTGCTTCGAATGGCCGTCCTTGTCGCCGTCCTTCCAGTGATCGCGATCCTTGTGATCGTGGTCATTCTTGGCGTGCTTCGAGTAATCATCCTTGCCGTGCTTGGAATAATCGTCCTTGTCGCCATTCTTCCAGTGGTCACGACCCTTGTGATCGTCATTCCACTTGGACTCCTTGCCGTCGCCGCAGTCGTCGGGCCTGGCTGGCTTGCAGTCCTCGCGTGGCATTGGAATCGGCTTCGGGTGGAAAAAGCTCGTAACGTTGTTCAGGATTGACATGGCTTCGCTCCTCGCTTCGGGTTTGCGACGGTCGCGGGCACATGCCTTGTCCGGATCATCACGCCGTCACCCTTAACTGTCGCCGACGCTCCCCGATGGATGCAGCGGCGAAAAATAAATTCACACTCATTCGATCTGCCGGCGCATGGCCACGAGTTCTCTCCGGATCCACGCCTTGACGGTTCCCACCGGTACCCCGAGGTATTCGGCGATCTCCTGGTGCGTGCAGCCGTCGATGATCGCCAACAGCAGGCTCGCGCGGTGCCTTGGCTCGAGCTGATCGAGCATGGCCCGTAGCGTCATGCTGTCCGGGATGCAGGACGCGGGGTCCTCCGGGACGGTCTGTTTCCGCTCGCAGATGGCGTTCAGCGTGTCTTCGCCGAGCGCGAGTTCGCGCCTGGCATTCTCCCGCATCTTGAGCGCCGTGTTGCGGACGATCGCGTAGATCCAGCATCGGGCGGATCCGCGTGCAGGATCGAAGTCTCTTGCATCTCGGAGAATCTGCGCGAATGCCTCATGGATGACGTCCTCCGCGCGTGACATGTCGTGGACGATGCGGTGTGCCATCGCGCGCAACTGGTCCTTCTCCCGGGCGTAGATTTTGCCGACGGCAGACTGCGATCCGGAGGCGCACTCGAGCAGCGCCGTCTCGTAGTTGAGAGTCTCGCAATTGAGATATGTATTGAGATCCCGCGCTGCGCTGGAGTGAGACTCTGCCGTTGTAAAGCCGGCGCCTGGGTGGGGCATGGTCGAACTCACCCTGTCGTAACGCACACGCAACCACTATTCCCGGAGAAGGAATATTTGTGATGAACTGCATTTCCAAGAAATGCCGATGGTGGTGGTGATGACGACCTGCATTTCCTAGAAATGCAAAGCGAGCTGTTGGAAAACTCAAAGCCAGCGGCATGAGTTTTGTTCCGGAAAAATTTTTCACTCGCCGCCATCGCGTCGTCGCCAGGGCGTACACCGCGCTTCACACTTCATGCAGGTTGCCACGCGAGCCGCGCTGGCCACACCGAGGCAGAGCGTCCCGCGCGGAGTACGGCTCCCGCAGCAAGTTGGTGATTCCGTTGGGCTTAACCTTGTTCTCCAACTGTCAATCCTAACTTGCTCTTGTCCGATTTATCCCATTCTGCGTGCCGGGAGTGGGCTCATGACGAATGGTTCGGGACATCAGCGCGACGGTGCACCGCGACTTTTCCGCTCAAGTCGACCGTCTGCACCGGATACCGCTTGCCTGGCTGATCACGGGTGGGGTTGGCGCTGATGATAGCCACCACTGGAAGACTAGCAGCCAAGTTTAAACTAAGGGTGTTAGACCCGGCTCAGCTCGTCGTAGAAAAAATGCCGGCGAGTCGATACCGCTTCAATCGACAAAATGCGCGCTCTGCTGGCGTGTGGGGGCGGCGTAGCCGATACCGCCACGAAGAGCTAGTGATCGCGATCACCGAGATCGGCGGCTCCGTGATCCAGAGCCGCGGCGTCGTCGACAATGCCGATACATCGGCACTGCTGGTCTTCAACCCGTCCGGACCTCATGCGGGATGGATGGGCGCAAGCTGCCACTGGCGCTACCGGTCGCTTTACCTCGAACAGAGCGCGCTCGACGATCTCTCGCGCACTCGGCACCGATCGTATTCCCTACTTCACCCGCAATTGGATTGCCGATCCCGAACTGGCCAGCAATCTGCATGCGCTGCATCGCGCGCTCGACGGCGAACATGATCCGCTGCTGCAGCGCGAATTGATGGTCACGAGCTTCGGAGCACTGTTCAGGCGTCACGGCAGCGGCGGGCTGCGCGTCGAGCCCGTGCCGCGCGACCGCGTGCGCGTCGAAAGGGCGATCGAGTACATCCGAGCGCGATTGGCGATGCCGATTTCCCTGGCGGACCTGAGCGACACGCTCGATCTCACGCAATTTCAGGTCATCAGGCTGTTCAAGCGCACGATCGGCATGACACCGCATGCCTATGTCCTGCAACTGCGGCTCGACGCCGCCCGGCGCTATCTCGCGACGGGATCGCCGATTGGCGATGCCGCGGTCGCCGCCGGGCTCTACGATCAGAGCTCGCTGACGCATCACTTCAAGCGAAGCTACGGGCTCACCCCGCTGCAGTTCGCTCAGGCTACACGAGCCTGAGCCAAGCCTTATCGCGAACTCAGCGCTTGCGGACATTCACTCTCGGAAAGCGGGCGATATGCCACTTCTCCGGGGATCGTTCCGATCACTTCGTATTCGTCCCAGTCCCGCTTGGACTCGGTTGTGCCGTGGCATGTAGGGCATTTCACGAAGTGCCACCTGTCGGATTTTTCCTTTGCCTCAGCTTCCAGCCGTGAGCCGGATCCGTCGTTGCACCCTCTGACCAAACTTAGATGCCGCGTAGATTCGATCGCGGTCGTGCCACAAAAAATCCTCTCTTTTGTCGGTCACTCAAGGCATCGGCGGTCTGCAATGACGCACTAAGGATGCGAATGAAATGAAAAAGAGCGCAGGGGTCGCGGGGTTGGCTGTTCTCGCCACTGTCGGAATGCTTGATCCTCCCGGTGTTGTCGGCAACCAGGCTGTTGCCCAGATGAATTGGCTTACGCCTCACCTCGAATCGCAGCGCCACCACAATATTCGGCGTCACCAGCAGCGCCTGCACGAGCAACGTCTGCAGCGTCAAGGAACGGCGCAAGATCAGCCGCGGCGGCCCCCAGTCTCGCCAGGACCGGATCCGGTGCGCCGCGAGCAGTTGAAGCGTCAGCTTGAGCCTGAGTATCATCGGCGGGTGCAGCTATACGGCAAAGCAAGTGCCGACGACTGGGTGAGGCGCACCGCCTGGCAGCTTGGGGTCGAAGAGGGACGAAGGGCCCGGCAGCGCGCCGAGAACCAGTGACGTTGGTCTGAGCCGCAACGGCTCGGCGAGAGCAAGGGATTTCCGAAACTCTGATCGAGGCAGGTGCCCGCGATGTTAGCGAGAACACCGTTAGTCAGCCTTGCCGTTTCAATCGCATGTGCCGCTTTCGTTTTCAGTGCGTCGCTGTCACCCGCGGCCGCACAAGTGAGCGGCTACCTCGGAGTTCCCGGTCCAATCCAGTTCGATGGCAAGTCCTACAAGCTGGTCTGGAGCTCCAGGCCCACGCCCGGCTACGCGAAGCAGGAGTATCTGCCATCCGACCAGAGCATCGGCAGCTATACGCAGATGCTGATCGTCGAGAGGGTGACAGGCGATCTGACGGTGACGGGCGCTGTTCGCGCCCAGGTCGACATGTTGAAGAAGCGGAAGGCCACTGACCCGCTCGTGAACATGAATGTGATCGAGAACTCCAATGCCGGAGAAGCTCTGCTCGACTTCATCGTAAGTTCGAAGGACCCGAAAGGCGAATATGTCGTCGAATGGAACGGCTATCGCTATGCGCCGCTAAAGGGCGCAGCGGACAAGTCCGGCGTGCTCCTGTTCGCCATCAGTCACCGGGCCTACGGGAACGACAATGCAAAGAGTTTCATGGGGCAACTGAAGAATGTCCGGGCGGCGCAGATCGCCGCGTTGACGAAGGCTGCCATGCCCAGCGTGGGGCAGTAGGCTGTGAGCCTTTCCATTTCGGTCTCACAGATGGCATGGATCGTTGCAACCACTGGACTGATTGCATCGATCATCGTTCTTGTTCGTGTTTACTACCATGCGCAATCCGCTGTGGTTATGATGGTGTGACAGTCATCGAATAAGGCATGACGACGAAGTTTCAGTCTGCGGTGCAGAGAAATTCCGCCACTGATAGCAACTCCGGCAGTTGTCGAAGAGGATATCTTTGGTTTCAGGTGCAAGCCGCAAATTTCGTCGGCTCGGAAACTCTCTGGTTGAGCGCCTACTTGGGAAACACCCATATTATTGGTCGTCCCCGACTCAGCTCGAAGGAAGTCACAGTGGCAGATTCCCAGAAGATGAAGATCACACGGCGCGCTTACGAGCTGTGGCTGCAGGCAGGTGAGCCGAAAGATAGAGACGAAGAGTTTTACGTTCAGGCTGAGCGAGAATTGAACGAGGCTCCAGAAAATGCAATCACTGCAAAAATCTCGCCGGCACCGTCTCAAGGACGGCTCTAACTTCACCCTGCTACTGAATTTGTTGCCACAACTGCATTTGACCTCGATTGCGATGAAATTCCCGAGAGCGACCAGCGCGTCGCTGGTACTTTGCAGCCGTACACGGCGGCTACAGGACGCCGCCGGGTTGCTGTGTGTATGACTATTATGGAAGCTCATTCAGAAGCTTCGACGATTAAGCCGCAAATCCAGTTTGGGTCATTAACGCAAGCTGAATAGCGCTCTCCCTCGTCCGCTCCCCCTCGATAACGACCTGGCCAGGGCCGCTGGCCGCCCAAATGTCACGAAACTGCCGCTACGGCCTGACGGGCTTTTCCTGACATTCTCGATCCAGGCGCCAGTTTTAGTATGCCTTCGTTCGCGAGCAGCGGATCGAATCCGCCATAGACCAATCCGTGTCATCAAAACCATCTTCGGGCATATCGAAAGCACGAGGTGAATACAGGTGAAGCAGTTCTTCCATCTAGTAATCAGATGACGAAAGCGATCGTCGACATCGCCACCCCGCTCGGCATTTCTGTCCACGACCACATCATCGTCGGCAAGAACGGGCATGCGAGCTTGAGGGGACTGCGGCTAATTTGACAGGCCGGATGGGACCTTCCGCTTCGTCAAGTGCAACTGCCGCCCGCGCGGCATCTATGAAATCGACACGGCTGTCGAGCGCCCGCGCAAGGCTTCGGCCGCACTGTTCACGATCGGCGTTTCGTGTACGTTGAAGCCGAGGTTCGCCAAACATTATGCGGACACGTGGCCAAAGCGATTTGGCCTAGATCGATGCCGGCAGAGCTATCGCCGAATCCTGGCGACGGACGAGATCGGGCGGCAGCTTGAGCTTGCAATTTGATGATCGTTCGCCGGTGAACTTCAAACCTTGGATGGCTTTTGGGAACTGGTCGCAGCCCCGGAGGCGTCGCCAGCGTTTCTGAGCGGCCTTGACCACCTTGAAGACCATAGCCAGCGCGGTCTTGTTCGACAGGCAGCCCTTCGATCGGATCGTCCTGTGCCGTACCGTCGCAAACGTGCTCTCGGGTTGATCGTTCGCAAATGCAGCAACGCTCAACCGGGACGTCGTAGAACGCCAAGAGAGCGTCGCGATCCTTGATCGGGCAATCGACGGCCTTCCGGCAGCCCTCCGGCGTCGCGCCAGTGATGACCAGGATGCATTGCGGCTGGTGGGCAGCCGGGCCGATGCATTCAAGACTTTGGTCTAAATTGTCGCAGTACCATAGGATTGGGTTTGACTTGCGGCCGAGAGGCTCGAAAGATCAAGACGTAAATGGAGGCGGGTCAGGTCGAACGGCTGAAAGGCCATCTGTACAGTGACGGATGACGAGAGGCGCGAGGTGT
Organism: Bradyrhizobium sp. AZCC 1610; assembly: GCF_036924515.1. Taxonomy (NCBI): domain Bacteria; kingdom Pseudomonadati; phylum Pseudomonadota; class Alphaproteobacteria; order Hyphomicrobiales; family Nitrobacteraceae; genus Bradyrhizobium; species Bradyrhizobium sp. AZCC 1610. Next base: position 5,120,188 of record NZ_JAZHRR010000001.1, read on the forward strand.
CCAGGCTTCTCGAGATAGACAGGTTGCAAACCTACTTCTTCACGGCGGCCGGTGTGGTCAAGGCCGTCGACGGCATCAGCTTTGATATCAATCAGGGCGAGACGATCGCCATCGTGGGCGAGTCCGGATGCGGCAAGTCCGTCAGCGCGCTCTCGATCCTGCGGCTGGTCGCCGATCCGCCCGGCCGCATCATTGGCGGCAGCATTCGCTTCCAGGACAGGGACCTGCTCAAGCTGAGCGATGAGGAAATCCGGGAGGTCCGGGGCAAGGACATTGCCATGGTGTTTCAGGAGCCGATGACCTCGCTCAATCCAGTCCTGACGATCGGCCGACAGCTTACCGAGACCATGGAGCAGCATCTCGACATGAGCCACGATCAGGCGGTCGCGCGTGCGATCGAGCTGTTGGGCATGGTGGGGATTTCGGATCCTGAGCGTCGACTGAGGCAGTACCCGCACCACTTCAGCGGCGGCATGCGCCAACGCGTGATGATCGCCATGGCCTTGTGCTGCGAGCCCAAGCTGATCATCGCCGACGAGCCTACAACCGCGCTCGACGTGACGGTTCAGGCGCAGATTCTCGAGCTGATGAAGAATCTGACGCGACGCATGGGCGTGGCGCTGATCGTCATCACCCATAATCTCGGTATCGTCGCGCGCTATGCCGACAGGGTCAACGTCATGTACGCGGGCAGGATCATCGAGAGCGCACCCGCGCACGATATTTATCACCGTCCCCGCCATCCCTACACGCTGGCGCTGCTGCGTTCAGTGCCGCGGATGGATCAGCCGCGCCGGGCACGGCTCGATCCGGTGCAGGGCCAGCCGCCCGACCTTTCGCGCCTCGGCGCGGGCTGCTCGTTCCAACCGCGCTGCGGCTTTGCCGTTGCACGCTGCGCCAGCGAGTCGCCTCCGTTGGAGCGGGTCGATGGCGGCGATCATCTCGCGGCATGCTGGGAGGCAAACACAGTAGCCAGATCTCTCACGAGGTCGTCATGACCCCCATCGAATCAACCGGCGCGGCACGGCAGAGCGCCCAGGCAGCGGTGCGGGTATCGCCCGTCGCGCAGGACGTCGCGCTCGAGCATAGGCGCCAATCCGAAAGGCGCGTCCACCTGGCGCCGGAGTTGGTCACGATCCGCGACCTGAAGATGCATTTTCCAGTGACCGAGGGCGCTCTCTTCTCCAGACAGGTCGCCCAGGTGAGAGCTGTCGACGGCATCAGCTTCACCATCCGCAAGGGTGAGACGCTCGGATTGGTCGGCGAGTCGGGGTGCGGCAAGACCACCACCGGTCGGTGCATCCTGCGGCTCGAGCATCCGACCGCGGGCGAGATCCTGTTCGACGGCAAGAACCTGGTCGACCTCGATCAGAAATCGATGCGGGCGCTGCGGCAGAAGATCCAGGTGATCTTTCAGGATCCTTATAGCTCCCTCAATCCGCGGATGAAGATCGGCGAGATCATTTCCGAGCCGATGATGGTGCACCGGACCGAGCCGAACAAGGCAGCGCGTGATGCGCGGGTCATGGAATTGCTCCGCCTGTGTGGCTTGGATCCCAGGTTTGCCGACCGCTACCCCCACGAGATGAGCGGCGGCCAGCGCCAGCGTGTCGGCATCGCGCGTGCCCTGTCGGTGCGTCCGGAGTTCATTATCTGCGACGAGGCCATCTCGGCACTGGACGTGTCAATTCAGGCGCAGATCATCAATCTGCTCGAAGATCTGCGGGAACAGTTCGGTTTGACCTATCTGTTCATCGCGCACGATCTCAGTGTCGTCCGCCACCTGTGCCATCGAGTCGCAGTCATGTATCTCGGCAAGATCGTTGAACTGGCCGATTGTGACGAGTTGTACGGTAATCCGCTGCACCCCTATACGCAGGCGCTTCTCGGAGCCGTGCCGGTGCCGGACCCCGACATGGAGAAGGCCCGCGCCTACCGGATCGTGAAAGGCGAGGTGCCGAGCCCGATGAATCCGCCGCGGGGATGCGTGTTTCATCCGCGCTGTCCGCTTGCGATCGACAGCTGCGCCAAGAACGTTCCGGAGCTTCGGGAGCTGCGACCCGGCCATTGGGTCGCTTGCGCCGTCATTTGAAAGCCCCGTGCGAGGGGCGATCGGACCTTAAGGGCGCAAGACCCTCGGTCGTCTGAAAAAGGAGAATGCGTTTTCAGAGGAGGAGAGATCATGAAACTGTCGAGATATCTCGGACCTGTGTCAATCGCGGCGGTCACAGCGGCCGTCGCCATCGGCTTCTCGGGGCCTTCGGTTCAGGCCGCACCCAAGCAGGGTGGTACCCTGAATTTTGTGGTACCGGACGAGCCGCCGAGCTGGGACGGTCACCGCGAGACGACGTTCGCGCTGATCCATCCTTTTGCGCCGTTCTACAGCCTGCTCATCAAGGTCAATCCGGAAAATCCCTCCTCACCGACGGACTTCGTGTGCGACCTGTGTACGGGGATGCCGACGCCGGCCGATGGCGGCAAGACCTACACATTCGAGATCAAGCAGGGCGTGAAATTCCACGACGGTACGCCTTTGACGGCGCACGACATCGTCGCGTCATTCAACAAGATCATCTTCCCGCCGGAAGGCACGACCAGCGCGCGCGTCGCCTATTTCGTCATGGTCGAGAGCGTGAGCGCGCCGGACGACCACACGGTCGTGTTCAAGCTCAAGTATCCATCGGGCGCGTTCATCCCGGCGCTGGCGACGCCCTTCAACTTCATCTACTCGAAGGCAAAGCTCGCGGGAGACATTCGCTGGTACGAGAAGAATGTCATGGGCTCGGGACCCTTCAAGTTCGCCGGACGCGAGGCCGGCGCCTACGTGCGGGGCGAGCGCAACAAGGACTTCCACGTTGCCGGGCAGCCCTATCTCGACGGCTTCGAAGCGATCTTCTCCAACAAGCAGGCGGTGCAGGTGCAAGCGATCCGCGGCGACCGGGCCGCAATCCAATTCCGCGGCTTCCCGCCGAAGAGCACCGAGGACCTCGTCAACGCGCTCGGAAAGGACATCACGGTTCAGGAGAGTGACTGGAACTGCGTGCTGCTGTTTACCCCCAACCACAAGAAGAAGCCGTTCGACGATGTCCGCGTTCGCCGCGCGCTGACGCTGGCGGTCGATCGCTGGGGCGGATCGCAGAACCTTTCGCGCATCGCGATCGTCAGGGCGGTCGGTGGTGTCGCGTTCCCGGGTCATCCGCTGGCGGCGACAAAGGCGGAGCTCGAGCAGCTTCCCGGCTACTGGCCCGACATCAACAAGTCGCGTGCCGAGGCCAAGCGACTGTTGCAGGAGGCCGGAGTCCCGGGCCTGAAGTTCGAATTGTCCAACCGCGCCGTCGACCAGCCCTATACGATCGTGGGCACGTGGCTGATCGACCAGTGGCGGCAGATCGGGGTGACGGTCGAGCAAAAGATGGAGCCGACCGGTCCATTCTACGCGCGGCTCAGGTCGGCTGATTTCGACGTGACGGTGGACTTCAACTGCCAGTCGGTCATCAACCCGCTGCTCGACATCGGCAAGTTCCTGTCGGAGGACATCGGCAACGAAAGCTACGGCGCATACGTCGATCGCGACCTCGACAAGATGTTCGAGGCGATGAACCGCACGTCCGACGAAGCCGAGCAGCGCAAGCTGATGCGGCAGTTCGAGAAGCGTGTGCTCGATGAGCAGGGGCATTCGTTCGTCACGCTGTGGTGGAACCGGATCATCCCGCACCGGTCCTACGTGAAGGGCTGGAAGATCAGTCCGAGCCACTACCTCAATCAGGACCTCGCCAACGTATGGCTCGACAAGTAAGCGCCCGACGGCGGTCGTTTCCGTGTCCCCTGCCATAGCAAGGCAGTGAACGGGAAACGGCCGCGGGGGCGGGCAAGAGTGGTGCAGGAACGATGTACCAGTACGTCCTAAAGCGACTCCTGTTGATGATCCCGACGCTGCTCGGCGCCGCGCTGCTTGTCTTCCTGCTGCTGCGGCTGGTGCCGGGCGACGTCTGTGTGCTGCGCATGACGGGCGGGGCTGGATACGTCGATCCCAAGGCGATTGCTCTCTGTCGCTCCGAGCTTTGTCTTGATCGTTCCTATGTCGTGCAGTTCCTGACCTTCATCTGGGACTTCGTCCGGTTCGACTTCGGAAAGTCGATGTGGACCGGACGTCCGATCACGGAAGAGGTCGGGCTCCGCTTCGAGCTCTCGCTGCAGATCGCGATCATGGCCACGATCACCGCCATCCTGCTCGCGATCCCGCTCGGAACGATCTCCGCGGTCAAGCAGAACACCTGGATCGACTACGTGGTGCGCGGCTTCAGCATCGCCGGGATCGCAATGCCTTCGTTCTGGCTCGGCATCCTGATCATCCTCGGCCTGCTGATCACCACGAAGTCGGTGTTCGGAAGCCCGTGGATGCCACCGATCAAGTATGTGCCGATCTGGGTCGACCCGTTGTACAACCTGAGCATGACCATCTTCCCGGCGCTCGCGACCGGCTACCGCTATTCCGCCGTCGCGACACGCATGACGCGTTCGGCGCTGCTTGAAGTGCTGCGCGAGGACTACGTCCGCACGGCGCGCGCCAAGGGGCTCGTCCAGAAGCTCATCATCCGGCGGCATGCGCTCAGAAACGCGCTGCTTCCGGTGGTCACCATCATCGGCATCGAATTCGCATTCCTGATGGGCGGCCTGGTGGTCACCGAGCAGGTGTTCAATCTCAACGGGCTCGGCAAGCTGTTTGTCGCGTCCGTGAGCAATCACGATTACACGATGACACAAGCGCTGGTCATGCTGGTGGTGACGATCTTCGTCGTCACCAACTTCGTGGTGGACATCATCTACGCGTGGCTCGACCCGCGGATCCGATACAAATGACGGCGAGAGGCTTTGCATGACTGTCGCGACCGACCTCGGAACGAGCATCGAGCTGACGGATGAGCGCAAGCCGCGGAGCCGGCTTGCGGCGACCGTCCGGTTCGCACGCCGCAACCCGCTGGGCGCCGCCGGCGCCGCAGTCATCATCGTCATGGTGGTGGTTGCCGCGTTTGCCGACTTCATCGCCCCGTACAACCCGGTCGCCAACGCCTTCGACCGCATGCACGAACCGCCGAGCCTCGAGAACTGGCTCGGCACGGATCAATACGGACGCGACGTGTTCTCGCGCATCGTCTATGGATCGCGCACGGCCCTGCTGGTCGGCTTTGCGTCGTCGTTCGTCGGCGCCACCCTCGGCCTCGTGCTCGGCGTAGCGAGCGCCTATTTCGGCGGCAAGATCGATTTGATCTTTCAGCGTATCCTTGATGTATTCATGGCGTTCCCGCTGATCATCCTGGCACTCTCCGTGATCGCAATCTTCGGAACGGGAGCGGAGAACGTGATCATCGCAATCACTATACCGTTCATTCCGCGCTGCGCCCGCGTCGTGCGTTCAAGTGCGCTGGCGATCCGCGAACTCCCCTACATCGACGCCGCCCGCGCCAATGGCTTTAGCCATGCCCGCATCATTCTGCGGCATATGGTTCCGAACGTCATGGCGCCGTTTCTCATTATGATCACCGCCTTCGTAGGTCAGGCGATCCTGCTCGAGGCATCCCTTTCCTATCTCGGTCTCGGAGTGCAGGAGCCAACGCCGGCATGGGGCCTGATGCTTCAGGGCGGCGCCGAGGAATACGCCGAGAGCGCTCCCTGGATAGCGATCTTTCCGGGGATCGCCATCAGTCTTGCGGTGTTCGGTTTCAGCCTGTTCGGCGATGCGCTACGAGACGAACTAGACCCCAGGCTGAGGTCCCAGTAAGGCGACACTGCTTCAAGCCTCACCCGTCTTGGCCACAGCATTCGAGACGTCGCGGTAGCGGTCCCGCAATGAATCCCATTCGCGAGCGCGGAAGCGAGCAAAAGCCTCTTTAAGCGAGAGGTCCCTGGGCGGCGTCGGAAAGATGCCGGTCTTGAGCTCCGTCAGGAGCTCCTCACAGCAACCGATGACACCCTGGAACAGCAGGGTCGGCAGGATGGCGAGCTTGTAACCCATCGCCTCGGCGGCACTCAGTTCGATCGGCGGACCCTTTCCGCCGCGCACGACGTTGAGGAGACACGGCCCCCCGACCAGTTTGGGAACTGTCTTGACCTCGTCGATCGTCTGCGGCGCCTCGACGAAGGCCATGTCCGCGCCGGCTGCGAGCGCAGCATTGGCGCGTTTGATTGCTTCCTCGAAGTCCACGACTGCTCGCGCATCGGTGCGTGCGATGATCAGGAAATCGAGACTACGCCTTGCGTCCACGGCCGCCCGGATCTTGGCGATGTAGTCGTCGAACGAAATGATCTCCTTGTCGTCCAGGTGCCCGCACTTCTTCGGGAAGACCTGGTCCTCGATGTGAATAGCGGCAACACCGCTCCGTTCGAATTCGCGCACGGCGCGGACCACGTTGAGCTCATTGCCGTATCCCGTGTCGGCATCGGCGACAACGGGGACGTCGACCGCAGCGGCGATCCGCGCTGCATTTTCGACCATTTCGCTCATGGTCAGCAGCCCATAGTCGGGATAACCGTGGCTCGCCGCGGTGCCGGCTCCGGTCATATAGACGGCCGGAAATCCTGTCTGCGCGATCAGTGTTGCCGTGATGCAATCGTATGCACCCGGCGCGATGGTCACGCCGTCCTGCCGCAGCAGGCTCCGCAAATGCTTGGCTTTGCTCATGTCGCTCTCCACCGTCTCCATCAGTCCGCGTTCAGGCAGCTCGACGCGATAGCTAAGGGGCCGCGTCCGCGGGCGTGGATATCCTATCCCGCCTCGTCAGCCGCAGTCATCGCGCCGCCTGCCGGTCGACCGCCGACATCCAGACGACAAGGTAGATCGCCGGGATCATCGGCACTCCCGGCATTTCCGTGCGCGATCATATCATCGTCGGTAAGAACGGCCACGCCAGCATGACCAATCGGGATGATCACGAACGGGCATCACCAACCACCCCCAATTACAGCCATCACCTAACTGGTGACGACTGCAGACTCCTTTGATTTCAACGTCGTAGAACAGCACCGCCACCACCAATTCCCGACCGGTTGCTCGCCCATATGCGCCGCTGGGTCAGGACAGGCGCCATCGACTCGCACTTTGTCGAGTTCAACGGCGCGGCGGTCAAATCCGTCAAGTCGGGGTTCCGAAGCGCCGTTGGACTCGCCAAGCTATCCACGGAAGCTGGCAAGGTCACTCCGCATACCTTGAGGCACACGGCCGCGACCTGGCTGATGCAGCGGGGCGCAGATCCGTGGAAAGCGGCGGGTTTTCTCGGGATGTCGGTCGAGGTGTTGCTTGATACCTATGGCCACCATCACCCGGAGTTCTTGCGCGAGGCGGCCGCCGCCATCACGACGAAACCAAGCAAGAACATCGTATCTGGGGTTGATCGCGGGGTTGACTTGGCCGCCTATCGTGAAAGAAGACGAAAAGCGTAAGAAAATCATGGTCGGAGTGGCAGGATTCGAACCTGCGACCCCTGCGTCCCGAACGCAGTGCTCTACCGGGCTGAGCCACACTCCGACTTGGAACGCGGCTTATAGCCTTGGGTTTCGGCGACCGCAAGCAGCCGAATTAAGGAAATTAATCACAGTGGATGTTCGCCTGAAAACCCAGATTTTGCCCGCCGGCGAGGCTGCCGTGGTGGCGGCGGCGCGTGTCCTGGCCGAGGGCGGGCTGGTCGCGTTCCCGACCGAGACCGTCTATGGCCTCGGCGCCGACGCCACCAATCCGGCTGCGGTCGCCCGCCTCTACCAGGCCAAGGGCCGGCCCGCCTTCAATCCGCTGATCGCCCATGTCGGCGATATCGCCGCCGCGCGGCAGATCGCGCGCTTTGACGCGCCGGCGACCGCGCTTGCCGAGGCATTCTGGCCGGGCCCGCTGACGCTGGTGCTGCCGAAAACGCACGCTTGCGCGGTGGCCGACCTCGCCACCGCCGGCCTCGACACGGTCGCGATCCGGATACCGGCTCACCCCGTGGCGCGCGACATCCTGCGAACCTTCGGCGGTCCCGTGGTGGCGCCCTCGGCCAATCTCTCGGGTCACGTCTCCCCGACCACGGCTGCGCATGTGCAGAGCGACCTTGCGGGACGGATCGACCTGATCGTCGATGGCGGCGCGGTCGAGGTCGGCGTCGAATCGACCATCGTCGGTTGCTTCGATGAGCCGATGCTGTTGCGTCCCGGCGGCCTGCCGCGCGCGGAGATCGAGCGCGTGCTGGGCCGCGCGTTGGTGCAGCCGCCGGCGGATACTGAGGCCGAAAGCGGGCAACTGCTGGCGCCGGGCATGCTGGCGTCCCATTACGCGCCGCGTGCAAAAGTGCGGCTCAATGCCGTCAAGCTCGAAGCCGGCGAAGCATTGCTCGCGTTTGGCCTCGGAGCAATTTCGGGAATTGACGCCGCCTCCGCGGTGATGAATCTGTCGGAGCGCGGCGATCTCGACGAGGCTGCCGCCAACCTGTTCGGCCATCTTCGCGCGCTCGACAGCCAAGGCGTGCGCACCATCGCGGTGATGTCGATTCCGGACGAGGGATTGGGCGAAGCCATCAACGATCGGCTGCGCCGCGCAGCGGTCGGGCGAGAATGATCGGGCGGGAATGAAAGAGAACAAGAAAATGAATATCGTCCAAGAATCCGTTCAAAGCTCCAAACAAGCTTCCGTGCCGCCTCTTCCCGCCGGGCTGATCGCGAAATTTCGTGCCGTTGTCGGCGACAAATATGCGGTGACCGATGCCGCCGATATTGCGCCCTACGTCACCGAGGAACGCGACCTGTTTCACGGCCGCTCGCCATTGGTGTTGCGGCCGGGCTCCACGGCGGAAGTGTCCGCGATCTGCAAGCTTGCCAGCGAGCACAAAATCGCGCTGGTGCCGCAGGGCGGCAACACCGGTCTCGTCGGCGGCCAGACCCCGCATCATGGCGAAGTGGTCGTCTCGATGCGGCGGCTGGACAAGATCCGCGAGATCGATCCCGCTTCCAACACCATGACGTGCGAGGCCGGCGTGGTGTTGCAGATCGCGCAAGCCCGCGCGGCCGAAGTCAATCGCCTGTTCCCGCTGTCGCTCGGCGCGGAAGGAAGCTGCACCATCGGCGGCAATCTCTCCACCAATGCCGGCGGCACCGCTGCCTTGGCGTATGGCGTGGCGCGCGAGATGGCGCTCGGGCTGGAAGTGGTGCTCGCCGATGGCCGGATCCTCAACGGGCTCTCGAAGCTGAAGAAGGACAACACCGGCTACGACCTGCGCAACCTCTTCATCGGCGCCGAGGGCACGCTCGGCATCATCACCGCGGCGACGCTAAAACTGTTTCCGAAGCCGCACGCGGTGGAAACCGCCTATGTCGGCCTCAGATCGCCGGCAGAGGCGCTGAAGCTGTTGTCGATCTCGCAGAACGAGGCGGCCGGCAGCCTCACCAGCTTCGAATTGCTCGCCGACATCGCGGTCGATTTCAGCCTTCGTCACGGCATCGACATCCGCGATCCGCTTGCGAGCAAGCATCCCTGGTACGTGCTGATGGAATTGTCATCCTCGCGCGACGACGCCCGCGCCGCGCTGGAATCCATCCTCGCCAAGGGCATGGAAGAAGGCATCGTCGACGACGCCGTGATCGCCGCGAATCTCTCCCAGCGCGCTGGGTTCTGGAAACTCCGCGACGAGATGTCGGCGGCGCAGAAGCCGGAAGGCGGTTCGATCAAGCACGATATCTCGGTGCCGGTCGCAGCCGTGCCTGATTTCATCGAAGAGGCCAATGCCGCGGTGGTGAAGCTGATCCCGGGCTCGCGGCCGGTGCCGTTCGGCCATCTCGGCGACGGCAACATCCACTACAATGTCAGCCAGCCGATCGGCGGCAACACTGCCGACTTCATGTCGCGCTGGCACGAGGTCAACGAAGTCGTGTTCGCAATCGTGCTGCGGATGGGCGGATCGATTTCCGCCGAGCACGGCATCGGCGTGCTCAAGCGCGACGAACTGCCCGACGTCAAGGACAAGGTCGCGATCGAGCTGATGCGCGGCATCAAGGCGATGCTCGACCCGCTCGGCATCATGAACCCGGGCAAAGTGTTGTGAACATGTCAGAACCAAAGCCGGTCCCGCCACTCGCCATCGCGCCGATCGCGGACGCCGATGTCCCTGATGTCATCGCTCTGTGGCAGGCCTGCGGACTGACGCGGCCGTGGAACGATCCTGCCGCCGATATCGCGATGTCACGGCGCGAGCCGAATTCAGCGGTGCTGATTGGTCGTGAAGGAGACGCGATAGTGGCGACTGTCATGCTCGGCCATGACGGTCACCGCGGCTGGGTCTACTACGTAGCTGTCGATCCCGATCACCGCAAGAAAGGCTATGGCCACACGATCATGACCGCCGCCGAAACCTGGCTGCGCGCAGCCGGTGTCGCCAAACTGCAATTGCTGGTTCGACGCGAAAACGCCAAGGCAGGGGCATTCTACCAATCGATCGGCTACGCTGAAGCGCAGACCATTGTTTTTGCCAAATGGCTCGACGGCCGCGAGCCGACGCCATGACGGCGAAAGGAATTCGATGACCGTCTCCGATCGCGTCCGCGTCAAGAACGTCGAGATACTCTCCGACGACTACTACCTCTTGAAGAAGACCACATTCGAATATCGCCGCGCCAATGGCGAGTGGCAGACGCAAGCCCGCGAGACCTATGACCGCGGCAACTGCGCAACGGTGCTGCCGTACAATCTTGCGCAGCGCACCGTGATATTGGTGCGGCAGTTTCGCTATCCGGCCTATGTCAACGGCTACGACGATCTCCTGATCGAGGCTGCGGCCGGCGTATTGGACGGCGAAGCGCCCGAGGTGCGGATTCGCGCCGAGGCGGAAGAGGAAACCGGGTATCGGCTCGGCGACATCAGGAAGATCTTCGAAGCCTTCACGAGCCCGGGCTCGGTCACCGAGAAACTGTACTTCTTCGTCGCCGAGTACGATCCCTCGATGCGGATCGGCAACGGCGGCGGACTCGCCGATGAAGGCGAGGACATCGAGGTGCTGGAGCTGCCGATCGATCAGGCGCTCGCGATGATCGCCGACGGCCGCATCGTGGATGCGAAAACCATCATGCTGCTGCAATACGCGGCGCTGAATATTTTTCGATGAGCGTTCAAAACAACGACCCCTGCCCGTCATCCTCCGGCGCCGCCGTCGCCTTGCGCAGCGCGGCCTTCTTCGCAGGCTTCGGCTCTTCCGCCGCCCTCTCCTCGTCGGTGATCGGCAGCAGCAGTTGCGCGTCGTCATTGACGACGCGGTTGACGCGGGTGGAAATCTCGTGCCAGGCGAACTCGCCTTCGGCCGGCCCGCGCAACAGCGGCATGACGTCGTCGGCATCGTTGATCCGGCCGTCGAGCCAGCGCTCGAATTCCTCAGGCGCAATCGTCACGGGCACACGGTGATGCAGCACGGCGAGGTCGCGGCTGGCCGGTGCGGTGACGATGGCGACGCCGTCGGTCTCCTCGCCGTTCGGCCCCATCCAGGTTTCCGCAAGCGCGGCAAAGCTAACGGGACGGCCGTCGCGGCGATGGATGAAGAAGGGCCGCTTGCGGCCGCCGGCGTCCTGCCATTCGTAATAGCCGTCCGCCGGGATCAGGCAGCGCCGCCGCTTGATGGCGTTCTTGAATGCGGGCTTATCGAGAACCGTCTCGGAGCGCGCATTGATCAGCAGCGTAAATTTACGGGGATCTTTCACCCAGGCCGGCACCAGCCCCCAGCGCATCAGCCGGAAATGGCGGCCGCCATTTTCCAGGATGACAACCGGAACTGGCTGAGTCGGCGCGATATTATACCGCGGCGGGAAATTGGGCTGCTCGATATAGCCGAAGATCTGCCGAAGCGCCTCGGGCGGCGATGTAATAACGAAACGTCCGCACATTATCTGACCAGGATAAGCCTCTGTTCAACGTGTGTTAACCCCGGATGTTAACAGTGGGATAGATGACCTCAATGGCCGCCACAGAAGTGCGATCCGATCGCCCGATACCGCCACCGACGGGCCGCATTGACGACGCCCGTGCGGAGCAACTGCGCGCCGCCAATATCAATCCCCGCACCGGGCTCGCCACCGACTACCTGAACCATTTCAACGAAGCCATCATGCTGCTCGAAATGGTTCCGGACATGCCGGAATGCGCGGAGGATTTCCTCACCTGGACCCCGTTGTCCTACGCCGAGCATTTCTGGGCCTCCAATTTCAAGGCCCGCGACCTCGCGATCGAGGCCTATGAATGCGCCGACGCCAGGGTCCGTGCCAATTTCGACAATCTCACCGCTACCATGACCTCGATCCTGACCGCAGTAGGCCAGGCGATGCGCGAGGCCCAGCAGGACAAGACCCGCGCCACGCTGGCCGAGCAGGCCACCGCTTGGGTCAAGCCGCTGGTGGCGCTGGCCGGTGGCGTCATCAACGGCAACGCCGACAACGACGTCGAAGCGGTCATGTCGAACTAGCCGCCTCACGCTTCGCTGCTATCAGCCGCATTAGACCTGCGCGAACCGATCGGGCATGATCACAGCAAGTTCCCTGCTTACCGGATTCACCCCTTGGCTTCCCCTGTCCAGCCGACCCACCCCCAGCTCGCCGTCAGCGGCGCGATCTTCCGTGACGGCAAGGTCCTGCTGGTCCGCCGCGCCCGCTCGCCGGCCAAGGGTTTTTACTCGTTCCCTGGCGGCCGGGTCGAATTCGGCGAATCCCTGCACACCGCGCTTCACCGCGAGGTGGACGAGGAAACCGGCTTGAGAATCGAGATTCTGGGCCTGGCCGGCTGGCGCGAGGTGCTGCCCGGGGCCGGCGGCGGCGGGCACTACCTGATCATGTCGTTCGCGGCGCGCTGGACGGCCAGGGAGCCGGTCCTGAACGACGAGCACGACGATTTCAAATGGCTGGCGCCGGATGGGCTCGGCGATCTCAGGGTAACCGGCGGCCTCCGGGAGGTTATCGAGGCCGCCCGGAAGCTGGTCTAGGCGGTCCATTCCAGGGCTTCACACCTTGCCTCGGGCGTATGGAGGGGGCATATCGGCCCTCAAATGCTCAAGCACGCCCTCGCCGCCCTCATCCTCATCTCGGCATGCCATGTGGCCCCCGTGCGGGCCCAGGATGCCGCCGCGCCGTTTGACGGCGACCTGCAGCGGCTGGCCGAGATTCTCGGCACCCTGCACTATCTCCGGGGCATTTGCGGCTCCAATGAAGGGGCGAAATGGCGCAACGAAATGCAGGCGCTGATCGACGCCGAAACCCCGTCCGGCGACCGCCGCGCCCGCATGATCGCCGGCTTCAACCGCGGCTATAACGGCTTTCAGCAGACCTACCGGACCTGCACACCCGCAGCTTCGGTCGCGATCCGCCGATATATCGAGGAAGGTTCAAAGATCTCGCGCGACCTCACCGCGCGGTACGCGAACTGAATCATGGACGCGATCTATTTCGACCTCGACGGAACGCTGACGGACCCCAAGCCTGGGATTACCCGCTCGATCCAGTATGCGCTGCAGAGGCTCGATCATCCGACGATGCCAACCGAGGACGAACTGACCTGGTGCATCGGCCCGCCGCTGCGCGCGAGCTTTGTGAGATTGCTCGGCGGCGATCACACCGCCGATCGCGCGGTGGCGCTCTACCGTGAGCGATTTTCCGATGTCGGCCTCTATGAGAACGGCGTCTATGACGGCATCGGCGACGTGCTGACCACGCTCTGCGCCTCCGGCCACCGGCTGTTCGTCGCCACCAGCAAACCGCATGTGTTCGCCAAACGCATCATCGACCATTTCGGGCTGCGCGATCACTTCGAGCGCGTGTTCGGTTCCGAACTCGACGGCACCCGTGTGGACAAGTCGCATCTACTCGAATACGCGCTGAAGGAAGCTTCGGTCGATCCAGCCAAAACCCTGATGATCGGCGACCGCAGCCACGACATGGTCGGCGCGAAAAACAACGGCATGAAGGGTATCGGCGTGTTGTACGGCTACGGCAGCCGGGACGAGTTGCTGGAGGCCGGCGCGCATCATGTTTGCGCGACCCCGGGAGCGATCCTTGGTTGCATTACGTGAAACGAGCGGGAACTTTTGTGGCCGCCTGAAATTCGGGCAGCGCTGTTAACCCTTCCTAAAGATGTGGCTAGGCGAGCACGCCGCGCGTGCTACAGCTTGTCGCGTTAGGATGCGTTCCGCCCTGGTTCGCGCGCAGATTTCGTTGAGCTTCATGAACCGCCCAGCCACCTTCCCGATCGCCCGCGACCCGCTTCCCGATCACGAACAGAAGCAGACTGCCCTGAGCTACCTGAACGAAGCCTGGGCGGAAGCGCGGCACGAAGGCGTCGATGGCGACTGCCTCGCACAGGCGAGCCTGTTCACGGCGCTGGCCGAACTGGTCTCGACCTACGGCGAGGACGCGGTGGCGAAATTCGCGGAAGGTCTCTCGGCCCGCGTGCGCAACGGCGAGTTTTCGCTGGCGTTGGCGAAGCAGTAGAAACTCTCACGCCTTCAGCGTCTCCAGGAAACGCACCGGTTCGCCGGTTGACGGCGCCGTCACCTCACCCTGCCACATCACACGCTTGCCGCGCACGAAGGTGCCGACTGGCCAGCCGGTGACGCGCACGCCGTCATAGGGCGTCCAGCCGGCGCGCGAGGCCACCCATTTGTTGGTGATGGTCTCGCTGCGCTTGAGATCGACGATGGTGAAATCGGCGTCATAGCCCGCCGCGATGCGGCCCTTGCAGGCGATGTTGTAGAGCCGCGCGGGACCTGCGCTCGTCAGATCGACGAAGCGCGCCAGCGATAGCCGCCCGGCATTGACGTGATCCAGCATCAACGGCACCCAGCGTCTGCACCCCGGTCATGCCCGAGGGCGAAGCGGGATAGGTCTTGGCTTTTTCCTCCAGCGTATGCGGCGCGTGGTCGGAGCCGAGCACGTCGATGATGCCCTGCTCGATGCCGTACCAGATACCGTCGCGGTGATCGGCCGAGCGCACCGGCGGGTTCATCTGCGCGCGGGTGCCGAGCCGCTCGTAGCATTCGGGTGCGGCCATGGTGAGGTGATGCGGCGTCGCCTCGCAGGAGGCGACGTCCTTGTGATCTTTCAAGTATTCGATTTCCTGCTTGGTCGAGATGTGCAGGACGTGGATGCGTTTTCCCGTTTCGCGCGCAAGATTGACCAGCCGCTGGGTCGCCATCAGCGCCGCGGTCTCGTCGCGCCATACCGGATGCGAGCGCGGGTCGCCCTCGATGCGGAGCGGCTTGCGCTCGTTGAGGCGATACTCGTCCTCGGCGTGGAACGCGGCACGGCGGCGGATCACCTGGAAGATGCGTCGCAGGCTCTCGTCGTCCTCGACCAGCAGCGCGCCCGTCGAAGAGCCGATAAATACCTTCACGCCGGCGCAGCCCGGTGCGCGCTCCAGTTCAGGTAAATCCTGAACATTCTCACGCGTGCCGCCGATGAAGAAAGCAAAGTCGCAATGCATGCGATGATAGCCGCGCTTCACCTTGTCGGTGAAGTTGGCTTCCGTGACGGTCAGCGGATCGGTGTTCGGCATTTCGAATACGGCCGTGACGCCACCCATCACGGCACTGCGCGATCCGGTTTCAAGATCTTCCTTATGGGTCTGGCCCGGCTCGCGGAAATGCACCTGCGTGTCCATCACGCCGGGCAGGATGTGAAGGCCCTTGCAGTCGATCGTCTCGCCGGCGGAAGCTTGTCCGAGTCCGCCGATCGCGGCGATCCGGCCGTTGGAAATGCCGATGTCGCGGATGCCCTCGCCGTCCTGATTGACCACGGTGCCGGATTTTAGAATGGTATCAAATCGTTGATTCATCGGAGCTTCAAACGTCCTTGGAAGCCCGCTTTAAGGCTATCGCGCGGGCCTTGTTGGGGGCACCTTAGCGCCTTAACTTCGCATGGGGTATCCGTCACCTGCGTTTCCCCAGGAACTTCAAAAGAACGTCAGAAGAGGCCGATTTAGCTTATGAAAGCAGCGTTTCTTCCGGACCGGGGCGTGGTCAAGGTCAGCGGCGAGGATGCCCGCAACTTCCTCAATGGCCTCGTCACCACAGACATCACGCTGCTCGAGCCCGGCCTTGGCCGGTTCGGCGCGCTCTTGACGCCGCAGGGCAAGATCACGGCCGACTTCCTGATCACCGAAGCCCCGGCCGGCCATAGCGGCGGCTTCCTGATCGATGCGCCCCGCGCGCTGGCGCAGAACCTCGCCGACAAGCTCGGCTTCTACAAGCTGCGCGCCAAGGTCGCGGTCGAAAACATCTCCGACAGCATGGGCGTGCTGGCGGTGTGGGACGGCGAGCCGGCCGTGAAGCCCGATCTGGCTTTTGCCGACCCGCGGCTCGAGGCGCTGGGCTGGCGCATTCTCGTATCAGAAGATCTCAAGCAGAAGGTGGCCGATCTGATCGGCGCCGATCTCGTCGATAGCGACGCCTACGAGGCCCATCGCATCGCTTCGGGCGTGCCGCGCGGCGGGCTCGATTTCATGTACAGCGACGCGTTTCCGCACGAGACCAATATGGACCGCCTGCACGGCGTCGATTTCGACAAGGGCTGCTATGTCGGGCAGGAAGTGGTGTCGCGGATGCAGCATCGCGGCACCGCGCGCACGCGGATCGTGCGGGTCACTCTGGAAGACTTTTCGCCGGAAGCCGGGCTCCCTGTTCTCGCCGGCGACAAGCCGGTCGGCACCATGGGTTCGACTGCCGAAGGCAAGGGTCTTGCGCTGCTCCGAACCGATCGCGTCGCCGATGCGCTAGAGGCCGGCCTGGCGTTGACGGCCGGCGGCCTTGCGATCCGGCTGACCGACCCGAATGACGTTCGCACCCCACCGAAGCAGACCGTCGCATGAGCAAATCTGCGCGCCTGCACCCCGACGGCAAAACACGGTGCCCGTGGCCCGGTGAAGACCCGTTCTACATGGCCTATCACGACACCGAGTGGGGCGTGCCGGAGTACGACGACCGGGCGCTCTATGAAAAGCTGATCCTCGACGGCTTCCAGGCCGGACTGTCGTGGATCACGATTCTGCGCAAGCGCGAAAACTTCCGCAAAGCGTTCGACGATTTCCAGCCGGAAAAGATCGCCCGCTACAGCGACAAGAAGATCCACGCCCTGATGAACGATGCCGGCATCGTGCGCAACCGCGCCAAGATCGAGGGCGCCGTCAACAGCGCCAAGGCCTATCTGAAGATCATGGAAGAAGGCGCGGGCTTCTCAAAATTCCTGTGGGACTTCGTCGACGGCAAGCCCGTCGTCAACCAATTCAAGACCACCGCCAGCGTGCCGGCCTCGACGCCGGTCTCGATCAAGATTTCAAAGGAGCTCGGCGCGCGCGGCTTCAAATTCGTCGGCCCGACCATCGTCTACGCCTTCATGCAGGCGACCGGCATGGTCAACGACCATCTGGTCACGTGCTTCTGCCACGAGAACTGCAGCGGCAAACTTCGCAAGCCCCGCCTCAAGGCCAAATGACGACGCGAAAATCGTCCCATGTCGCCAACCGCGCCTGGCAGCGTATGCTGTCGGGGCGGCGGCTCGATCTGCTTGACCCCTCCCCGCTCGATATCGAGATCGCCGACATCGCCCATGGGCTGGCGCGCGTCGCGCGCTGGAACGGGCAGACCAGCGGCGCGCATATTTTCTCGGTGGCGCAGCACACGCTGCTGGTGGAAACCGTGATGCGCGAGCAGATGCCGCGCGTCGACGCCCGCTTCCGGATTGCAGCGCTGCTGCACGACGCGCCGGAATATGTCATCGGCGACATGATCTCGCCGTTCAAGGCAGTGCTCGGCTGCGACTACAAGGTGGTGGAGAAGCGCCTGCTGGCGGCGATCCATATTCGCTTCGGGCTGCCGCCAACTCTCGCCGATGAAATCACCAAAGCCATCAAGGCGGCCGATCGCGGCGCGGCCTATCTCGAGGCCACCCATCTGGCGGGATTTTCACAGGCCGAGGCGAGGCGCCTGTTCGGCAAGGATCCCGGCCTGCCCGCGGCCACGGTGCGCGATTATCTGACGCCATGGACCGCGGCCCGGGCCGAGAAGCAGTTTTTGGCGCGATTCAAGCTGCTGCTCGGTTGAACGTCTCGCGCAAACCTGCTTTCACCACCCGGTCCGCGGGCCTATAATCGCGACAGGACGCTCCAAGGGATCGCCATGCTTCACATCTGCTCGCTTGCCGCACTTCCCGAGACCGTAAGAGCCACCGGCGCCAGCCATATCCTCACCGTGATGGCCAATGTCGATCAGGTGCTGCGGCCGGCCTCGGTGCTCGAGGCCAATCATCTGAGAGTGTCGATGGACGACATCACCGAGCAGATGGACGGTTTTGTCGCGCCGTCGGACCAGCATATCGAGAGGGTACTGAATTTCGTCCGAGGCTGGGACCGCAGCGCGCCGATGGTGGTGCACTGCTACGCCGGCATCAGCCGCTCGACGGCAAGCGCCTTTGCCGCCGCCTGCGCGCTCAATCCGCATCGCGACGAGATCGAGATCGCCCGGCAAATTCGCGCCCGCTCCGCGATTGCCTCGCCGAACCGGCTGATCGTCAGCCTCGCGGACAAGGCGCTCGGGCGCGAGGGCCGGATGTTGCGCGCGCTCGACGAGATGGGCCCGGGCAGCATGACCGTCGAAGGCCGGCCGTTCCAACTCGATCTGGAATAGCGGCAGATTTGAACTTTTAGCGGACAACGGCGCACACAGGATTGCAACCAGGCTGCGGACGTGGCCGGTTAACGGCTAGTCATTCGTTTTGACGCGTTTTCTTCACGCGAACCGGTACCCACTTCGCTTGAAAACGCTTCGGAACGCCCGCCTGGAGGCCCAATGTTCGACGACCCCTTCGTTTTCTTCGCGCTCGTGATCGCGATCGTCGCCCTGATCTTCGCGCGAAAGGCCATGAACCAGGTGGCAGAGCTGCGCCAGCGCCTGGAGGCGATCCAGGCGACGCCGACGGCCGCCGCTGCGCACGTGCCTCCACCTCTCACACCATTTGAAGCGTTCGAGCGGACCCTGCCCCCGGCCTCGGCCGCACCGACCCCACCGCCCATCGCACCCGACGTCGAATCCGTCGCGCCCGCTGAGGCGTCAGAACAGGCCGCAGGTGGCGCGGCACCACCACCGCCGCCTCCGCTGCCACAGCCCGATCGTGGCTTCGAGGAAACAGTCGGCACTCGCTGGGTAGTTTGGATCGGCGGGCTGACGCTGGCGCTCGGCGGGTTCTTCATGGTGCGATATTCGATCGAGGCCGGCCTGCTCGGCCCAGGCGTGCGCACCATGCTGGGCGGCTTGTTCGCGCTGGCTCTGCTGCTGGCCGGCGAATGGACGCGCCGCAAAGAGAGCATCTCCACGATCGAGGCGCTGCCAATCGCCAATATCCCGGCCATTCTGACGGCCGCCGGAACGGCAGTGGCGTTCGCCACGGTGTACGCCGCCTACGCGCTATACGGCTTCCTGGTGCCGGCGACCGCCTTCATCTTGCTGGGACTGGTGGCAATGGGCACGCTTGCGGCGGCACTCTTGCACGGGCCGGC
This sequence comes from Bradyrhizobium sp. AZCC 1610, assembly GCF_036924515.1. Taxonomy (NCBI): domain Bacteria; kingdom Pseudomonadati; phylum Pseudomonadota; class Alphaproteobacteria; order Hyphomicrobiales; family Nitrobacteraceae; genus Bradyrhizobium; species Bradyrhizobium sp. AZCC 1610. The sequence goes on from NZ_JAZHRR010000001.1 coordinate 5,139,722, forward strand.
GCTCGCCGGCCTCGGCGTCGTCGGCGCCTTCGTGACGCCGATCCTGGTCTCGTCCGACAAGCCGGACTTCTGGGCGCTCTACATCTATCTCGCGATCGTCACCGCGGCGGCCTTCGGTCTGGCGCGCGTGAGGCTGTGGCGCTGGCTCGCGGTCACCACGATCGCGTTCGCGCTGCTGTGGACGTTCCCCTGCCTGCAATGCGGTCCGTCGATGGTCGGCCCGCATGCGTTCCACGTGCTCGCCGGTTTCATTCTCGCCGCCCTGCTGGTGGTGTGCGGCTTCATGTTCGGCCCGCCCGCGGACGAGGGCGAGGTCGAGCCGATCTCGTCCGGCTCGCTTGCGGCCTATTTGCTCGGCGCGACCCTGATCGTGCTGAACAGTTTCCATGCCGACACCGCGATGATCGTGTTCGGCCTGCTGGTGGCCGGCAGCCTGTTCGTCGCCTGGCGCAGCGATGCCGCCGCTGGCGCGGTCGGAGCCGCGGCTGCGTTGGTCTTTGTCGTATTCGCCGAATGGGCCGTTCGCGCCAATCCCGACATGCTGGTGCTGCCCGACGGCCCGTTGCAAGGCATCGGGCCGAGCGCCACGGACGGATCGGTGTCGCTGCACCTGATATCGGCCGCGATCTTCGCTGCGGGCTTCGGCGCTGCCGGATTCCTCGCGCAGGGCCGCTTCGCGGGACCGGTCATACCGGTGATCTGGTCGGCCGCCGCGGTCTTCACGCCGGTGGCGCTTCTGGTCGCACTCTACGCCCGCATCGCGCATCTCGACCGCTCGATTCCGTTTGCAATTCTCGCGGTGATTTTGGCAGTGGCCTATGCCGCTGCGACCGAGATCCTCAGCAAGCGCGATGACCGTCCGGGATTGCAGGCTTCGATCGCGCTGTTTGCGACCGGCTCGCTGGCAGCGCTGGCGCTGGCACTGACCTTTGCGCTGGAAAAGGGCTGGCTGACAATTGCGCTGGCCTTGATGTCGGCAGGCACCGCCTGGATTTCAACGCAGCGGCCGATCTCGTTCCTGCGCGCACTCGCGGCCATCCTCGCCGGCATCGTGGTGTTGCGGATCGGCTACGAGCCGCGCATCGTAGGCCAAGCCGTCGGCACCACGCCGATCTTCAACTGGCTGTTGTGGGGCTACGGCATTCCTGCCGCCTCGTTCTGGGCCGGCAGTATCTTGCTGCGACGCGGCGGCGATGACGCGCCGCTGCGGACGGTGGAATCGGCGGCGATCCTGTTCACGGTGCTGCTGGCCTTCATGGAAATCCGCCACGCCGTCAACAATGGCGACGTCTATCGCCAGAGCGCCGGCCTGACCGAGGTCGCGCTGCAAGTCTGCGTCGCGCTGGCGATGGCGATCGGACTGGAGCGCCTGCGTATCCGCACCGGCAGCGTCATCCACAACGCCGGCGCGATCCTGCTGACGGCTTTCGCCGGCCTCGCAACGGTGTTCGGGCTGTTGCTGCTGGAGAACCCGATGCTCCGGTGGATCGACGTCGGCGGCATCGTCATCAACCTCCTGCTGCTCGGCTACGCCCTGCCCGCGGTGCTCGCGCTGCTATTGTCCTATGCCGTGGCAGGCCGCCGCCCCGTGGCCTACGCCAACACGATTGCGGCGGCAGCGCTCATTCTCGCGCTTGCCTATGTGACGTTTGAGATCAGGCGAATGTATCACGGTCCGGCGATCTCGGTCGGTCCGACCACCGGCGCCGAGCAATACACCTACTCGATCGCGTACCTGGCGTTCGGCGTCGTACTGCTCGGCATCGGCATCCTCTTCAACTCGCAGCGCGCGCGGCTGGCGTCCGCGGTCGTCATCGGACTGACGATCCTGAAAGCCTTCATGATCGACATGTCGACCCTGACCGGCGTCTATCGCGCGCTGTCCTTCATGTGCCTCGGCCTGGTGCTGGTGGCGATCGGCTGGCTGTACCAGCGGATCCTGTTCCGCAGGCAAGCGGCGGCGCCGCCGCCTGCGCCGGCTGCTTCCTCGGGAAGCTGACTCGTCAGGCGGCGCGCACCGACTCGAGGAATTTGGCGACCTCGACCTTGAGATGGTTGCTGTCGCCCGACAGCAACTGCGCCGCGGAGAGAACATGCGACGAGGCGGTCTCCGTCTCGGTCGCACCGGACGGCGAGCTAACTGACGGATTCCGCGACAAGGCGAATCCTGAACACCGGCTTCTTGGCTTCGTCCAGGAGCTCCATCTGCCATTCGGCATTCTGTTTCAGGCTGCGCGAAAGGCTGCCGAGCAGGTTGCCGCAGACCTTGGTCATCTCGGTCCAGGCGGCCTCGCGGCTTTCGAATTCGGACCCCTGATCAGACGCGCCCGCGTAGCGGCCGTGGCTGATCCGAAAAAAATATAGCGGCATGATTGATCTCACGTGTTGGGCCGCCTCCCGGCTTCTCTGCCGGTCACCACTTGGAATGAGATTCGCTACCAGGACATGAATGCGCCAGCCCGTATGACTACGGGTTCCCGTTCGCCGGATGAGGCTTGATGTCGGATAGTTCATCGGCCGCGCTGCGTCTCTCGGACCGCCCGCACGCCCATTCGATCCCAAGGCAGCTTATTTGCCGTCCCCGCGGTGTTGCCGCGATCAATCGGTCGAGCGGCGCAGTTCCGGGGCGCTCTCGGCCTTGGCCGGTTCAGGCTTGGCCTGCTCCGCCTTCGGCTCGGACTTCACCGGCTCGAGCTTGGCGCTCTCGACCGCCGGCGTTTCGACCCGCCCCGTTACTTCGGCACGCGCGTCAGCCGCGCGCGACGGCTCCTCCCGACGATGCAGCGAGCGCGGTCGCGCCACGGAGCGCGCCATTAGCATCTGCGAGGCGCCCTGATGGCGGAAATCGCAATATGCGAAACCCATGCCCGAGACGGAGCCGCGGAACGAGCGATCGTCGCGCTTGTCGATATTGAAGCACGGCTCGAACGGAAGTCCCTTGATCGAAGCGCAAACGGCCTGGCCGCGAATCTGCAGCGTGTTGCCCGGCAGGCGCACATGGCGGAGCGGGCCCGAGCCGCTGAATTGGATAGACCCGGCTGCGCCGAGATCGTCGAGCACGCGGCCAGTGCCGCGGGTGCCGTCAAAGCAGGTGAAGGCGAAGGTCTTGCCTGCCACAAACTTGCGCGCCTCGTCGGCATTCATGCTCCCGGCCAGCGCAGGAACGATCATCGCACTGGCCGTGACGGCCCCCAGAACCAAACGCGCAAGCATGCAGCTACTCCAACTTAACAAGAGCGCGGGCGTCCGCCTTGGCTTGAGCACGAAACCGGGCCCCCAGTTTGCCGGACCATGCTGCAAGCCTCTTTACCCCGTGCTTACCATACCAACCGTGGCAATTTGGAGCAGGTTGGTTGGTAAAGTCTGAACGACGTTAGAGAATTTTTACCACGATTCGACCGCGGACCTGGCCGGCGAGGATTTGCGCCCCCGCCCCGACGACTTGGTCGAGGGTGATTTCCTGAGTAATTTCAGCCAGTTTTGCCTTGTCCAAATCGCTGGCGAGACGGTTCCAGGCAAGCCTGCGCTGGGGCAACGGACACATCACGGAATCGATGCCCAGAAGGCACACCCCGCGCAAAATAAACGGCGCGACCGAGGACGGCAGGTCCATGCCGGCGGCGAGGCCGCAGGCGGCAATGGCGCCGCCATATTTGGTCATCGAGAGCAGGTTGGCGAGCGTGGTCGACCCGACGCTGTCGACGCCGCCCGCCCAGCGCTCCTTCGCCAGCGGCTTGGCGGACCCTGCGAGCTCGGCGCGGTCGATCACCTCGGCGGCGCCGAGCCCCTTGAGGTAGTCGGCCTCCGACATGCGCCCGGTGGATGCGATGACGTGGTAGCCGAGCCTGGAGAGCACGGCGGTGGCGACCGAGCCGACGCCGCCGGCGGCGCCGGTCACCACGACAGGGCCGCTCGCGGGCGTCAGGCCATGCTTTTCCAGCGCCAGCACCGACAGCATCGCGGTATAGCCGGCGGTGCCGATCGCCATCGCTTCGCGGGTCGAGATGTTTTCCGGCAGCCTTACCAGCCAGTCGCCCTTGACGCGGGCTTTTTCGGCATAGGCGCCGAGATGGGTCTCACCCATGCCCCAGCCGTTGCAGACAACCTTGTCGCCGGCCTTCCACGCCGGGTGTAAGGATTGTTCGACGGTGCCCGCGAAATCGATGCCGGCGATCATCGGGAAGCGTCGCACCACAGGCGCTTTGCCGGTGACGGCGAGACCATCCTTGTAGTTCAGCGTCGACCACTCGACCGCAACGGTGACGTCGCCGTCCATCAGCTCGGCTTCGTCGAACTGCGTCAGTGCGGTGGTGGTACCCCTGTCCGCCTTGTCGATCCTGATGGCCTTGAACGTTCCCACGGCAAACTCCCCGGGCTTTTCTGTGTCGGGAGTGTTTACCGCATCAGGCGGGTTGTGCAACCGGGCGCGCGACCGGCTGCTCGACGATCGGCAGGTTGATCAGCGCCGACAGCACGCCGAACATGATCGAGAGCCACCAGATCGGCGTATAGGAGCCGAACTGCTCGAACACCACGCCGCCGAGCCAGACACCGAGGAAGCCGCCGACCTGGTGGCTGACGAAGGCGAAGCCGTACAGCGTGGCGAACCAGCGGGTGCCGAACATCAGCGCCACCAGCGCCGAGGTCGGCGGCACCGTCGAGAGCCACGTCAGGCCGGTAACAGCGCCGAATACGATTGCCGAGAAGGTGGTGATCGGAAACGAGATGAACGCCATGATCGACAGTGCGCGGGCAAAATAGATCAGCGACAGGATGTAGCGCTTCGGATACTTGTTCTGCAGCCAGCCGACGCTGAGCGATCCGATGATGTTGAAGAGGCCAATGGCCGCGACCACCCAGCCGCCGGTCTGCGCCGAGACGCCGCGATCGGCGAGATAGGCCGGAAGATGCACCGTGATGAAGGCGAGCTGGAAGCCGCAGGTGAAGAAGCCGAGCACCAGCAACACGTAGGAGCGATGACCGAACGCCTCCGCCAGTGCCGTCTTGAATGATTGCTGGTCCCCGACAGGCTCGTTCGACGACGTCGAAGGCGGTGTCGCGATCGCGAGCGACAGCGGCACGATCAGCAGCATCAGGAGAGCGAACACCGTCAGCGCCGCCTGCCAGCCGAAATTGTCGATCATCGCGACGCCGAACGGCGCGAACAGGAATTGCCCGAACGAGCCGGCCGCGGTGCCGGCGCCGAGCGCAAAGCCGCGCCGCTCGGGCGGCAGCAGCTTGCTGAACGCCGACAGCACCAGGTTGAACGAACAGCCTGATAGACCGAAGCCGATCAAAACTCCGGCGCCGAGATCGAGCGAAAGCGGCGCCGTCGAATAACGCATCAGGAGCAGACCGCCGGCATAGAGCAGCGCACCGACGATCATCACACGCAGGATACCGAAGCGATCGGCGATGGCACCCGCGATCGGCTGGCCGAGGCCCCACAACAGGTTCTGCAGCGCCAGCGCGAGGCCGAAGACGTCGCGTCCCCAGACGAACTCGCGGCTCATCGGCTGGACGAAAAAGCCGAGGCTCGAGCGCGGCCCGAAGCTCAACAGCGCGATCGCGCAGCCGCAGATGATGATGACGAGCGGAGTGCGCCAGGTGCCAAGGCCGGAAGATGGACGTGGGTCGCCGGTCGTTACAGCCATTTGTTTCCCCGCAGGTCTGCCGCCCGGGACCGCCGGACGAAACGTTACCGGGAGTTAATGCAGATGCATGAAAAGCCCAAGGGGTGCCGTAGAAAAATTTTCCGCTGCAGGGCAGCCCTGCAAAATTAGCGAGGGCAATGAGTGCAATTTGTTGGGCTGTCGTCCCCACGAACGCGGGACGACGGAGGCGACGCTACCGTTTCGCGCTGGCCTGCTCGGCCGAGCTTTGTGCGGCTTCGGCGAGCCTGGCGGAGATCGCCGCGGTCTCGGCGGCCGTGCCCCAGCTCGGCGCATCGCTGCCGTTGCCCCAGGCGCGCGGCCGGTAGAAGGTATGCACACCGAACTTGGACATCTTCTTCATTTCATTGACCCAGGACGGCCGCACCCAATAGGCGTGGTAGTGCGTCGACTTGTCGACTTCCGGCAGCCAGAGCTGGCCGTCGAGCATCGCTTTCGCGATTTTTTGCGCGCGCTCCCACATCTCGGGTTCGCGAATGACGTCCTTGTTGTTGTCGCAGGCGAAGGTGAACTGGCAGGCCAGGTGGCGGTGCTTGTTCTGGTAGACCACGCCGCACACGGTTTCGGGATATTTGCCGGAGAAGGCGCGGTTCAGCACCACCTGCGCCACCGCGATCTGGCCGCGCACGGCTTCGCCGCGGGCTTCGAAGTAGATCGCCTCGGCCAGGCACTTCTCCGACTTGGTGCGCGACTTTTCGTCGAACAGGCCGAGACGTTCGGCGGGCGTCTTGGCGCGCTGGTTGTCGGAATTGACTTCGCCTTTCGGCGCAACGCTCTCGCCGGCCCGCACCGGACCATCGGCATCGACCGGCAGCGAGGCCATAACCTTCATGTCGGGATCGGCGATCGCGCCCGGCATTACGATGACAGGCTCTTCGCCGGGTCGCCAGCGCTCGATGCTCTCGGGAGAGCCGAGCGACGAACCAAAGAACAGGCTCGAGGTCTTGAAGGAGAAACCATCGCGCGGCGTCGCAGGCGTGCGCGCGGCCTCGCGCGCTTCCGGAACAGTCTTGAGATCGTCCTGAGGTCTGGTTTCGAGCGATAGCGACGTGTCGTATTGCGCCAGCGGCGGCGCGCTCAGCGCGGCCTGCAGCTCGGGATCGAGCGGCGCGCGCTCGACGGACGGCGCCGTCTCGGCGGTCTTGGCGCCCTTGACCGATGCATTCGATGTCGCGGGGTCCTCGATCGCTGGCGCGCGCTCGGCGGGGGCTGCGGTTTCCGCAGGCGGCGGCGTCACGATGAGGCGATCGCCTTTCAGCGTGCGATCGACCTTGGGAAAATCGGCGGCGTGATAACGCGGCGGCGGAGCGGCGAGCGGATTGCGCGTCACGGTTCCCGTAATGTCGATGCCTTGGTTGTCGAGGCTGGCCAGCCGGTAGGTCGCGGTTTGCGGCGAGGAGGTTCCGATCGGACGGCCGAAAGAGAATGTCGCGACCTGGATGGTGCCGGCGGAGGAGAACACCCGCTTCTGCCAACGCTCGGCGACGCCGGGCTGGCGCGCCAGCAGCGAAGCAATATCCTGATATCCGATCTCGGTCGGCATCAATGCGAAGACGCAAAGACCGAGGCCGAAGGACGCGAACCGCGCGCCCTTCGGCTGGTTACGCAACACAAACATCGATACGCTCACGCAACGCTTACACGATCGAACGTCAGTACATCCGTGCAATTCGACCTTTTTTGTTGATATCGAATTTAGGTTGCCGGGGAGTTAATCGGCGTGGCCAGCGCGTTACACGCAAGACATCGCGTGATTTTCGCGGATCGCATCAGAAGCGTTGGTAAACGGCCCCTCGGTGAAAGTGGTAAATATCCCGTCAACGAAGATGATGAAGAAATTTTCTGGGCACGTACGCATGACGCTCGGCCCACGTCGCGACGGGTCTTTGCGAGTTCCCAATTCACTTCATCGTGCTGAAGCGGTCGTCATTGCTTCCGCCTTGGCTTGCAGAGCTTCGACGGACAAGTCGTCGCTTGCACTCCTCGCAATGACGGCTCTTGCGCCTGCGCCAAAACGCGAATGCCCGGCACAAGGCCGGGCATGACGTCGTATCCGTTGATAGTGAGCGTTTAAACTACGCCTGGCTTGCAACCGTCTTGCCGAGCGCGGCCTGCGCGGCGGCGAGGCGGGCGATCGGCACGCGGTAGGGCGAGCAGGAGACATAGTCGAGCCCGATCTCGTGGCAGAACGCCACTGAAGCAGGGTCGCCACCATGCTCGCCGCAAATGCCGACCTTCAGATTCGTCCGGACTTTGCGGCCGCGGGCGACGCCGATCTTCACCAGTTCGCCGACGCCGTCGCGATCGACCGAGATGAACGGATCGATTTCCAGGATCCCCTTGCTGACATAGGTGCCGAGGAAGCTTGCGGCGTCGTCACGGCTGATGCCGTAGGTGGTCTGGGTCAGGTCGTTGGTGCCGAACGAGAAGAACTCCGCGGTCTGCGCGATGTCGCCGGCCATCAGGCACGCGCGCGGAAGCTCGATCATCGTACCAACTTGATAGGCAAGCTTCTTGCCAGTCTCCTTCATCACCGACTGCGCGGTGGCGTCGATGCGCGCCTTGACCAGGTCGAACTCGGCCTTGGTCGCGATCAGCGGCACCATCACCTCGAGGCCGACGGCCTTGCCGGTGCGCTTTTCGGCTTCAACCGCCGCCTCGAAGATCGCGCGCGACTGCATCTCGGCGATTTCAGGATAGGCAATGGCGAGGCGGCAGCCGCGGAAGCCCAGCATCGGGTTGAACTCGGCAAGATCGCGGGCGCGATCGGCGAGCCGGCGGGGATCGGTGTTCATCGCACGCGCGACTTCCTCGATCTCGGCCTGGGTGTGCGGCAAAAACTCGTGCAGCGGGGGATCGAGCAGGCGGATCGTGACGGGCAAGCCCTTCATGATCTCGAACAGCTCGACGAAATCGGCGCGCTGCATCGGCAGCAGCTTCGACAATGCCGCGCGGCGCGACTGTTCGTCTTCGGAAAGGATCATCTCGCGCACGGTGCGGATGCGGGTTTCCTCGAAGAACATGTGCTCGGTGCGGCACAGCCCGATGCCCTCGCCGCCGAATTTTATCGCGGTGCGCGCATCTTCCGGCGTGTCGGCATTGACGCGGACGCCGAGCTTGCGAACCTGATCGGCCCAGCCCATCAGCGTGCCGAATTCGCCGGACAGTTTCGGCTCGATCATCGGCATCCGGCCGGCCAGCACCTGGCCGAGCGAGCCATCAATCGTGATGACGTCACCGGTCTTGAAGGTGCGCGAGCCTATGCTCATCGTGCCCCGGCCGTAATCGACGCGGATGGCGCCGCAGCCGGAGACGCAGGGCTTGCCCATGCCGCGCGCGACCACGGCGGCGTGCGAGGTCATGCCGCCGCGGGTGGTGAGAATGCCTTCGGCGGCGTGCATGCCGTGAATGTCTTCCGGGCTGGTCTCGATGCGCACCAGAATGACATTGCGGCCGTCGGCCTGCAGCTTGGCGGCTTCGTCGGACGAGAACACGATCTCGCCCGATGCCGCGCCGGGCGAGGCCGGCAGGCCGGTCGCGATCACGTCGCGCTTGGCGGTGGGATCGATGGTCGGATGCAGCAATTGATCCAGCGAAGCCGGATCGATCCGCATCACCGCGTCCTTTTTCGAGATCAGCCCTTCATTGGCGAGCTCGACGGCGATGCGCAGCGCCGCTTTCGCCGTGCGCTTGCCGCCGCGGGTCTGCAGCATCCACAATTTGCCCTGCTCGACCGTGAACTCCATGTCCTGCATGTCGCGGTAGTGCTTTTCGAGCAGCGTGTAGAACCGCGTCAGTTCCTTGAACGCCTCCGGCATCGCGCTTTCCATCGATGCCTTGTCGGAGCCGGATTCCTGGCGCGCTTCCTCGGTAATGTCCTGCGGCGTGCGGATGCCCGCGACCACGTCCTCGCCCTGCGCGTTGATCAGGAATTCGCCGTAGAGCTTGCTCTCGCCGGTGGAGGGATTGCGCGTGAACGCGACACCGGTCGCGGACGTCTCGCCCATATTGCCGAACACCATGGCCTGCACGTTGACGGCGGTGCCCCAGGATTCCGGAATGTCGTGCAGGCGGCGGTAGGTCACCGCGCGCGTGTTCATCCAGGATGAGAACACCGCGCCGATTGCGCCCCACAATTGCTCGTGCGGATCCTGCGGGAAATCCTTGCCGGTCTCGCGCGCCACGGCTTCCTTGTACTTGCCGACCAGTTCGACCCAGTCGTCGCCGGACAGATCGGTGTCGAGCGTATAGCCCTGGCTGTCCTTGAAGGTGTCGAGGATGTCCTCGAAGTGATGATGCTCGAAGCCGAGCACCACATCCGAATACATCGTGATGAAGCGGCGATAGCTGTCATAGGCGAAGCGGCGATCGCCGGAGAGTTCGGCAAGCGCTTCGACCGTCTTGTCGTTGAGGCCGAGATTGAGCACGGTGTCCATCATGCCCGGCATCGAAGCGCGGCCGCCGGAGCGGACCGACACCAGAAGCGGATTCTTCGAATCGCCGAACGCCTTGCCGGTCAGCTTGCCGACATGGTCGAGCGCCTTCTCGACCTGCGCCTTCAGTGCGGCGGGATAGGATTTGTCGTGCGCGTAGAAATAGGTGCAGACCGAGGTCGGAATGGTAAAGCCCGGAGGCACCGGCAGGCCGAGATTGGCCATTTCGGCCAGGTTGGCGCCCTTGCCGCCGAGCAGGTCGCGCAGGCCCGCTTTGCCCTCCGCCTTGCCGTCCCCGAAGGTATAGACCCACTTGCCGGATTTTACCGCCTCAGCGGCCGGCTTGCGGACCGCAGCCTTCTTGGCCGCGGCCTTGGCGACCGGCTTGGCCGGGGCCTTCTTCAGCGCCTTGCGGGCGGAAGGGGCAGTGGCGGCGGCCTTGGGCCGGGCCGATGGCTTTGATTTCGCTACAGATTTCACTGCAGCCTTCTTGGACTTCGCGACGGCTTTGGCCATGGATTCCAACTATCCGAAAAGATGAGAAGATTGCGCGCCTTACACCATTTTGAGGGGTTCCGCGCAAGCCGCGAAACCCTGCTTTCCTGCGCTAGAACCGAAACATCTTGAACACGCCGAGACCGACCAGGCCTACGAAGATCAAATAGATAGCTACGATGTAATTGAGCAGCCGGGGCATGATCAGGATAAAAATCCCCGCGAGCAGGGCGATGATCGCGGGGACGTTCGCAGCGGTGATGGTCATTGAAATCTCCGGCTGATGAAGGGGAATCGAATCGAGGATGGCAACTTAACCGCTGGCGCGGTTTCGGAATAGCAAGACGCCCACCACTTCAATGGGTTCCAGCCTCCGCAACAATTCCCCAGAAATGCCGCGTATGAGGCCGCGCTTTTGCCGGAACAATGCCGCACGGGATGAATTGGCCCGCATTGTGCTGGCGAAAGCCGGCGCCTCTTCTCGCGAAGGAGTTGACCATGCGGAACAGAGTACTTGCCATTGCGGCGATCGCCGGCGCGATGGCCGTCCCGATCGCGGCACAGGCGCAGACCACGACCGGCACCGGCGGCAGCACCGTCGTCATTGGCGAACACGAAGGCATCACTGCCGAGCAGCGTCCAGCCTTCCGCGAATACATCGTGCGGGAACGCGTGCCGAACTACAGGATTTCCGAGCGCGTGACCGTGGGGGGAGTGCTGCCGGAAGCCGGCGTGACCTATTACGACGTGCCGCAATCGTTCGCCGTCACGCCCTATCGCTACACCGTGGTGAACGGACAGACGGTGCTGGTCGAACCGCGTTCGCGTCGAATCGTTCAGGTGGTCGATTGACCTCAGTAGCCTGAACGATTGGTCCGGGCGCCGCGCAAGCGGATGTGCGCGAGATACGACCGGACACGAAGCCCCGCTCGGCGTCCCCTCCGGGCGGGGTTTTCTTTGTGTGACTCTTGTCCCGGACGCGGTGCAGCCTAGGCGATGCAACGCATCGTCCGGAAGCGCTGCTCCGCAGAGCCGGGACCCATTCGTACCGGTGATGCTGGGCCCCGGATTAGCAGCGCACCGCCATAGCGCGTCGAAGACGCGCGTGAACGCGCCTTGGGCGCTGCGCAGCATCCGGGGCACGAGATCACTATTCCCTGATTTCCAGTCCCGGCTTCTTCACCACGAGGCGGTGAATCTTCTTCCCTGAGGAGGCGCTGACCGCCTCTTCATCGAGCAACACCGTCGTTGCCTTCAGTTCTGTCAGCACCAACGCATCATCGAACGCCGTGTAAAGCCGCCCCTGCGCGTCGCGAAGATCGGCGCCCTCGGTGACACGCCAGCTCAGATAGAGAATGCCGCTGGGCTTGACGATATCGAGCAGCCGGCGAACCGATGCCGCAATCTGCTTGCGGTCGAGATGCATGATCACGGTTTCGCACAGGACGTTATCGAAGGTGCCGACGCCGCGCAGCTCGGGCAGTTCGGCATGCGTGAACTTGAGGGAGGGATATCGCCGGCGCGCTTCGTTCAGCAGGCCTTCGGAAGGATCGAAGCCCACGGCCGAAAAACCGTTCGCGTGAAGCCAGGCGACCTCGCGGCCGCAGCCGCAGCCGATATCGGCGGAAGTGCCGCCGCGCACGAAAAACCGCTCGACGACTTCCTGCAGGTCGACGGGCGCCGGCTGACCGAGCCAATCCTTCGCGAACGCCGCCGCATCCAGGTCGTAAGCGGCGAGCGTCTGACGATCCATGATCTAGCCTTCGATCTTCGAAAAATCCGCAACCGCGCGGGTCGCCGCGCGGATCTCGTTCAGGAGCTTTAGTCGGTTCTCGCGCACCTTGGGTTCATCATCATTGACCTTGACCTTGTCGAAGAACGCATCGACCGCCGGACGCAGCTTGGCCATCGCGCTCATCGCGGTGGCGAAGTCTTCCTTGGCGACGGCCGCGCCGGCCTCGCTCTTGACCTGATCGATCGCGTTGGCGAGCGCCTTTTCCTCAGGCAAATTGTAAAGCCCGGCATCCGGCGCACCGTCGAACGTACGCTTGTCCTTCTTCTCCTCGATCGAGAGGATGTTACTCGCACGCTTGGTCCCTGCAAGCAGGTTCTTGCCGTCATCGGTGTCGAGGAACTTGCCGAGCGCCTCGACGCGGCGGACCACCAGGAGCAGGTCGTTCTGGCCGCCTAGCGAGAACACGGCATCAACGAGATCGTGACGCGCGCCTTGGTCGCGAAGCTGGACTTTCAGGCGGTCGGCGAAAAATGCAAGCAGGTCATTCGCAAGCTTTTCAGCATCAGCCTTGATCGACAGGCCAGCCATTGCAGATTTGGCTGCCTCGAGGACCGGCAGACGCAACGTATTTTCGATAATCAACCTGATGACGCCAAGCGCCGCGCGACGCAGGGCGTAAGGGTCTTTCGATCCCGTCGGCTTTTCGTCGATCGCCCAGAACCCAACCAGCGTGTCGAACTTATCGGCCAGCGCGACCGCAACACTAACAGCGTCGGTTGGCACACGATCGGCCGGCCCCTGCGGCTTGTAGTGCTCCTCGCTTGCGGCTGCGACGGAGGCGTCTTCGCCCTGCGCCAGCGCGTAGTACTTGCCCATCAAGCCTTGCAGCTCAGGGAATTCGCCGACGACTTCGGCGAGCAAATCGGCCTTCGCCAGATGCGCGGCGCGCTTGGCCTTTTCGACGTCGGCGCCGACCACCGGCGCGATCTCGGCGGCCAGCCGCTCGATGCGCTTGATCCGTTCGCCCTGCGTGCCGAGCTTTTCGTGAAACACGATTCCATCGAACTTCGGCAAGCGAGCTTCGAGCTTCGTCTTCAGGTCAGTCTCGTAGAAGAATTTCGCGTCCGACAGCCGCGCGCGGATCACGCGCTCGTTGCCGGCGACGATCGTCTTGCCGCCGTCGGTGGCTTCGATATTGGCGGTGAGAATGAACTTGTTGGTCAACTTGCCCGTCTTGGGATCGCTGACGACAAAGCATTTCTGGTTGTTGCGGATGGTGGCGCGGATCACCTCGCCCGGGATCGAGAGATACTCCTCGTCGAACGATCCCATCAGCGCGATCGGCCATTCGACGAGGCCCGCGACTTCGTCGGCCAGCACCTGGTCTTCGACGAGTTCAAAACCTTGCGCGAATGCCAGCTCCTTAGCATCGGCCAGGATGATGTCCTTGCGCGCCCTGCGAATCGAGCACGATTTTTGCGGCCTTCAGCTTGGCTTCGTAGTCCTCGAAGCGGCGCACGGAGATCGCAGCCGGCGCCATGAATCTGTGGCCGAACGTGGTTTGGCCGGCCTCGATGCCGTCGACGGAAAACTTCACCACGTCGGGCTCTTCGGTCTCGAGCCCAAAGGTCGCGATGATCGAATGCAGCGGCCGCACCCAGGAGAGCGAACCCGACTTGGTCGAACGTTCGCCCCAGCGCATCGATTTCGGCCACGGGAAGGTTCTGATGATGACCGGCAGAATCTCGGCGAGCACGTCGATGGTGGCGCGGCCCGGCTTTTCGATCAGCGCGATATAGAAATCGCCCTTCTTGGGGTCGGTTTGAATCTTGGCGTCTTCGATCCGAGCCAGACCCGTAGCCTTCAAGAATCCCTGGATCGCCGCATCGGCCCCGCCGACGCGCGGGCCGCGGCGTTCTTCCTTCAGGTCGGATTGCCGCGCCGGAATGCCATGCACGGTCAGTGCCAGCCGCCGCGGCGTCGCGAACGCCTTGGCGCCTTCGTAGACCAGGCCCTCGGCGACGAGCTTGTCGGTGACCATGCGGCGCAGATCGTCCGCCGCCTTCGCCTGCATGCGCGCGGGGATTTCCTCGGAAAACAGCTCCAGCAGAAGATCAGGCATCAGACCGCCCTGCCCGCTTCGGTGTGAACCCAGGCTTCGCCGCAGGCTTTTGCCAGTTCGCGCACCCGCATGATGTAGCTCTGCCGCTCGGTCACCGAGATCACGCCGCGGGCGTCGAGCAGGTTGAATACATGGCTTGCCTTGATGCACTGGTCATAGGCCGGCAGCGCCATCAGATGCTCTTTCCGATTGCTGGTCTCTTTCCATCCGGCCGCGAGATATTTCCGGCAGGCGTCTTCCGCCATCTTGAACTGCTCGAACAGCATCGCCGTATCCGCGTGCTCGAAATTGTGCCGGGAATATTCCTGCTCGGCCTGGAAGAACACTTCGCCATAAGTGACCTTCTCAGCGCCTTCGCGGCCGTTAAAATTGAGATCCATAATTCGGTCGACGCCTTGCAGGTAGCAGGCAAGCCGCTCCAACCCGTACGTCAGCTCCCCGGCAACGGGCGCGCATTCGACGCCCGCGACCTGCTGGAAATAGGTGAACTGGCTGACTTCCATGCCGTCGCACCAGCACTCCCAGCCGAGCCCCCATGCGCCGAGTGTCGGGCTCTCCCAATCGTCCTCGACGAAGCGGATGTCGTGCAGGCTCGAATCGATGCCGATGGCGGCGAGCGACTTCAGGTACAGGTCCTGAAGGTTCGGCGGCGACGGCTTCATGATCACCTGAAACTGATAATAGTGCTGCAGCCGGTTGGGATTTTCGCCATAGCGGCCGTCCTTCGGCCGCCGCGAGGGCTGCACATAGGCGGCGTTCCAGCGCTTGGGCCCGAGTGCGCGCAGCGTCGTCGCGGGATGGAACGTGCCCGCGCCCATTTCCATGTCGTAGGGCTGCAGGATCACGCAGCCCTGCTCCGCCCAGAACCGCTGGAGAGCAAGGATGAAGCCCTGGAACGAACGTTCGGGGCGCATATGGGCAGGCAAAGCGTCCATCGGCAGAATCGGTCTCGCGAGGGGGGTTTAAGAGCGCGGGACCGTATCGACGCGGAGGCAGGGAATCAAGGCGATGCCGGAAGTCCGGCATCGCCGAATTGGCGGTTTGTCTGGCTTGTCCTAGCCCGGCCGATAAGCCCCGGTGACGGGGTCGCGGCGCAGCGTCGGAATGTCGGCGGTCTGGGCGGCCTCGGCGACGCGTGCCAGTCGCGCGTCTTCCAGTTCCCTGTTGATCCGTACGGCGGTCTTGTAGGCCCATCGGACCACGGCGAGCCCACCCAGGGCACCCGCGAATGCGATCAGCGGCGGCATCGGTCGATCCTTGTCGTTCACGTGTCAGCCCCCAATGGGTGCATTCTCGCCCAAGCCGGTCTGCGCCGCAATTCCGCTTTTGGGACTAAATGGCGCGGCTCGTTGACCTCCAGTTGATCGCTAGAACCCGAATTTGGCCCAAATTGACCGGGTTTCGAGCGCCGAAATCAGTTCATCCGGCAATCCCCCGATACCATCAAAGGCGGCCAGCGAGCCCGCCCCCGGCGATTTCCGGCCCAACAGCCCGGCCAGCATCCCGCTTGCGGGCGCAATGACAGGCGTCAGCACCTTCTCGCCAAAGCGCTCGCGCAGCGTCGACCTGATATCGCCGATCTTGTCCGCAAGGCCCAGCGACACGGACTTCTCGCCCGCCCAGTATTCGCCGGTGAACAAGACGTCGTCGGTGTCCTTGAGGCGCGCACCGCGGCTGCCTTTGACCAAGGCGATGAAGATGGCGTGGATCTCGCGCTGAAGCGCCTTCAGACGTGCGACATCATCGGGGTCTTCCGGCAGGAACGGATCGAGCATCGCCTTGTGCTCGCCTGCCGTGTAGAGCCGCCGCTCCACTCCAATTCGTTTGAGCAGGTCCTGAAAACCGAAACTGCCGCCGACCACACCGATCGAGCCGAGGATCGAGGACGGATCGCAGAATATCTCGTCGCCGGCGCAGGCGATCATGTAGCCGCCGGACGCCGCGACGTCCTCGACGAATACCAGCACCGGCAGTTTCTTTTCCGCGGCAAGCTGCCTGATCCGCAAATAGATCTGGCGCGATTGCACCGGCGAGCCGCCGGGCGAATTGATCACCAACGCCACCGCCTTGGCGTGTTTGGTGGCGAAAGCGCGTTCGAGTGTCTTGGCGATGCCCGCCAGCGTCAGCCCCGGCCGCAACGGCGTCACCGCACCGATGACGCCCGACAGGCGCACCACCGGAACAACGGCGGCGTCGCGCCGGAATCTTGCCGGAATGAATTGTTTCACCCTGTCAACAAGGTTCGGCAATCCCGCGCGATCACTTATTTGTTCACTCATGCCGTTACCTCGAATTAACCATTTTTTATCGCACCACTGTCATTGCAAAGGCCGAAACGCCTTTTGGGCCGGAACGCCTTTTGCCTTGCAGACGTTAAAGCTGCAATGGCGCAGCGGAGAGTGAAATGAAAATCTACCTGCTGATCATGCTCATCGGCAGCCTTCTGGCCGCGATCCACTTTACATCGGCGCCCAAACAACAGTCAGAGACGCTTCCGCAATAGCGTCCTGTTCCAGGAAATTTGGGCGTGCGAGCCACCCACTTCTACGGGTTCGCGAGCGGCAAGCTCTCCTTCCCGGCCAGAATCTCCTGCACCCTTTTGTTTGGCACGCCTTGCTCGTCATTGAGCATAAGGCCGGGATGGATTTGCGTCGGCGCCCGCCCACCCTTGGTGGCGCGAACCAGGATGCGATTGGCAGGCCCCCGCGCGTCGCCATGAACCGGCAGGACCTGCAAGCTCCCGAAACCGTGATCGAGCGCCGAGAGCACCTCGGCAATTCCGTCGGCGCGCCAGATCAGCGTCAGCGCCCCCCTCGATTTGAGAATGCGCCGCGCCGCGTGAACCCATTTTGAGAGCGTCGTTGCGGTCGCCATATGCGCGGTCCCGCGCGCCGTGTCCGGCGAGACGCGATGCCGCGCGGGATCGTTGAAGGGCGGATTCATCAGCACCGCATCGAAGCTATCAGGAACGAGTCCGGCGGCGGCAAAGGCTGTGGCATCAGCTTCCACATCGAGCACGATCACGTCAGCTTGAATCGCATTCGCATCCGCATTGGCGCGCGCAAGGCCCGCCAGCGCCGCATCGATCTCGACCAGAACCAGATCGATGCCGGACACCCGCCTGGCAACCGCCAGGCCCGCGGCCCCGACGCCGGCGCCGAGATCGGCGATACGGTCGCCCGAACGGGCTGACGTCGCCGCTGCCAGCAGCACCGCATCGTGACCGGCGCGATGTCCCGATTTCAGTTGCTTCAGACGCAATTGCCCGCCGAGAAACGCATCCTCGGTGAGTTCGAGGACGGGGTCAGTCATCGGGGCGTAATTCGTGAGCCAGGCCCGCCTCGGTCAGTAGCTGGCGGGCCTCGCGATTGTCGTCCTCGTGAACCAGGATGCGGCGCGGCAGGATGCCGAGCGATCCCTCGATGACGCTCATGTTCTGGTCCAGCACCAGATGATGGATATTGGCGCCGTCGAGCAGCGCACCGACCGCGGAAACCAGCACGATATCGTTGGTCCTGACCAATTCCCGCAATTTATGCTCTCCTTTTCGCCCGGGTGCGGCGACGGCACGGGGTCTGTCAACCGCTTCGCGCCCTTGCCGCCTTAGCCGGCACTTTCTATTGTAGAACAAGGATAGTGCGAATTTGCCAAATTGGAGACCCGCGTGGCGGTTATTGTACCCTTCGAAAGCCCGTCGAACGCTTCGATAGATGCGCTGGTCGGGCTCGTCGCCGCCGACATGGAGCGGGTCAACACCACGATCCTGTCGCGGACGGGGTCGGAAGTCACCATGATTCCGGAAGTCGCCAACCACCTGATCTCATCCGGTGGCAAACGTCTCCGCCCGATGCTGACGCTGGCGATGGCCAACCTCACCGGCTATTCCGGCGACGGCCATATCAAGCTCGCCGCCTCCGTCGAGTTCATGCACACCGCAACGCTGTTGCATGACGACGTGGTCGACGAGAGCGAACTGCGCCGCGGCAAGCTGTCGGCGCGGATGCTGTGGGGCAACGAGGCCAGCGTGCTGGTCGGCGACTTCCTGCTCGGCCAGGCCTTCCGCATGATGGTTGAGGTCGGCTCGCTGCGCGCGCTGGACATCCTCTCCTCCGCCGCGGCCACCATCGCCGAAGGCGAAGTGATGCAGCTTGCGGCAGCCAAGAACACCGCGACCACCGAGGACGAATACCTCGCGGTCATCCGGGGCAAGACGGCCGAACTGTTCGCCGCGGCCTGCGAGGTCGGACCTGTGATCGCCAACCGGCCGAAGGCCGAGCAGACCGCATGCCGCTCGGTCGGCATGAATCTCGGCATCGCGTTCCAGCTCGTCGACGACGTGCTCGACTATGGCGGCAAGGCTGCGAAACTCGGCAAGAACATCGGCGACGATTTCCGCGAGGGCAAGATCACGCTGCCGGTGGTGCTGGCATTCCGCCGCGGCAATGACAGCGAGCGCAAGTTCTGGATCAAGGCATTGGAGCGTGGCGAGATCGGCGACAGCGATCTCGATCATGCCATCGGCCTGATGACCAAGCACCGCGCGCTGGAAGACACGATCAGCCGCGCCCAGCATTACGGCGCGATGGCGGTCGACGCGCTGGCGCTGTTCCCGGCCTCGCCCATGAAGACCGCGCTCGAGCAGGTCGTGGCGTTCTGTCTGGCGCGGTCGCACTGAGAAGTCCGTAGGATGGGTGGAGCGAAGCGATACCCATTATTCATGCCGGTGGCGAAAGTTGATGGGTTTCGCTGCGCTCTACCCATCCTACAAGAGAGATCGCATTGACCAGCGCTAACTTCACATTGTTTCTCCTGGCCGCGCTTGTCATTGCCGCGGTCCCTGGTCCTGGAATCTTTTACGTCGCGGCACGGACGCTGTCGGGCGGCAAAGGCGCCGGCTTCTCCTCGACATTCGGGACTGCGCTCGGCGGGCTCGTGCATGTGATCGCGGGCGCGCTTGGCGTCTCGGCGATCATCCTTGCCAGCGCCGAGCTGTTCACCGTGCTCAAATTCGCAGGCGCGCTCTATCTGGTCTGGCTCGGCCTCAAGACGTTTCGCGAGGCGCGCGATCTGCTGCCGCAACAGGTCGTCGCTGTCGGTACACAGCGCGTGTTTCGGGAAGGCGTGCTGGTCGAAGCCCTGAACCCGAAGACCGCGGCGTTCTTTCTGGCTTTCATTCCGCAATTCCTCGACCCGGCCGGCAGCCACCCTGCGCTGCAGTTCATCGCGCTTGGCCTGATCTCGGTGGCGCTCAACACGTTAGTCGATGTCGTCGTGGTGATGATGGCGGCCACGGCGCGCGCCGGTCTCACGCGCAACCCGAACTTGCTTCAACGGTTGCGACAAGGCTCGGGGCTGTTCATCGCCAGTCTCGGTATTTCGCTGGCGCTGGCCAAGCGGCCGGCGAGTTAGCTCGTAGATGGGTAGAGCGCAGCGAAACCCATCAAACCGCTCGCGATGAAGCGATGGGTATCGCTTCGCTCCACCCATCCTACGAAGAGAATCTCAGCTCAGCGTTCCCGCATGCACCCACCATCCGGGGTGATCGCGCCGGATCTTCTCCGCCGCGCGGCCGGCTTCGGCGGTGTTCTCATAGATCGCAAAGCAGGTAGCGCCCGATCCGGACATCCGTGCCAGCCAGGCGCCGTTGGTCGCGTTGAGCGCCGAGATGACGTCACCGATCACGGGCTGGACACGCATGGCCGGCGCTTCCAGATCGTTGGAACTGGCGGCGAGCGCTTCAACCCAATCTTCGAGCGATGCCTTTTCGTCGGGCCAGTGGTCCTGCAGCAGCACGTCGGTGGCACCGACCAGCAATTCGCCATTGCGCAGGCCGAGCGCGTTGAAAACGTCGCGGGTCGCGACGGGAACGCCGGGATTGACCATCACGCAGGGCATTTTCGGCATGCTGAGCGGCTGCAGCGTTTCGCCGACGCCGGTCATGACGCAGCCGCGTGACCTGACGCAGACCGGCACGTCGGCGCCGGTCAGTTGCGCGACCTCGATGATGCGGGGATCGTCGAGCGCGAGCCCATTCAATTGCGAAAGCAGCCGCAGTGCCGCCGCGGCATCCGCCGAACCTCCGCCGATTCCAGCCGCGACCGGCAAGACCTTGTCGAGCGAGAAACTGCCGGCCTTCATGTTAGGTACGCGCTCGGCCAGCAGACGCGCGGCCTTGAGCACCAGATTGTCCGACGTCTCGCCGCACGCCTGCGCCAGCGGCCCCGACATCTTCAAATCCAGATCCGAACCCGGCGTCAGCGTCAGCCGGTCGGCGCAGTCGGCAAACGCCACCACGCTTTCGAGATCGTGATAGCCGTCCGATCGACGGCCATTCACCCGCAAGGTCAGGTTGACCTTGGCGCGCCCTTCATCACTCAGTCCCGGCATTGCCGAACAGCCCCCAAAGTCCCTGCCTCAGCCGCCCCTGCCGTCTTCTTTCTTCTTGTCGGCGGAAGCCGCAGAAGAGGTGTCTTCGGGCAGACCGTTGGCAATCTTGGCCTCGATCTTCGGCAATTCTTCCGCCTCAGGCTTGAGGTCGCGGGCATGGGCCCACTGGAATTTGGCTTCCAGTGTCCGCCCGATGCGCCAATAGGCATCGCCGAGATGGTCGTTGATGGTCGGATCCTCGGGCTTGAGATCGATCGCGCGCTCGAGATTCTTTACTGCGTCTTCAAAATTGCCGATCCGGTAAAACGCCCAGCCCAGCGAATCCACGATGTAGCCGTCGTCGGGACGCTGATCGACGGCGCGCCTGATCATCTTCATGCCCTCGTCGAGGTTGATGCCCTGGTCGATCCAGGAATAGCCGAGATAATTCAGGACATGCGGCTGCTCGGGCTGCAGCTCCAGCGCCTTGCGCATGTCGACTTCGGCCTTGCTCCACTGCTTGGAGCGCTCCAGGCAAATACCGCGATAATAGTAGGTGACCCAGGTGTTCTTGTCCGTCACCCCGGGCATCGCGTCGATCGCGAGCGTATAGGTTGCGGCGCAATCGTTGAACTTCTTTCGGCCGCGCTCGATGTTGCCGAGCGCCATGATGGCTTCGATATCTTTCGGCGCTTCCGCGGTAACGCCCTTCAGGATCTTGATCGCCTCTTCGCTGCGGTCGGCGGCGTCGAGATTGGTGGCAAGCTGGATCTGCGCGTTGCGCTTGAGCGGCGAACTCGCCGGCATGCGCTCGTAGACCTTGATCGCCATCTGGGGCTTCTTCACGGACTCATAGAGATCGGCGAGCGACAACAGCGCCAGCGGATGGTTGGGCTGCAGGTAGAGCGCGAGCTGCAGATAGACCAGCGCCAGATCCTCGCCGCCGCGGCGGGTGAGCGTGGCGCCGATGCCGTACAAGGCTTCTGCCGCACCGGCCTGCGCCGAATCGACCAGCGGCGACAGCTTCTTGCCGGCCCGGGTGTCGCGCAGGCCTTCCTGCACCAAAGGATGCCGCGGCAACTTCTTGTCGAACGCCTCGTATATGCCGGCCGCCGCCGCGCCATCCTTGTTGCGCGACAACCAGCGCGCATAGGCGTCGGATACGCGCAGCATCGAATCGTCGAGCTTGTAGGCGCGCTCGAATCGCGCGCCGGCATCCTTGTCCTTGCCCGAGATCTCGAGGACCATCCCGGTGTGGAGATCCTTGAAGATCGGATACCATTCGGGGCCGGTCAGCTTGTCGATATTGGCAACCGCCGTCTTGGCATCGCCGGCGCCGTAGCTCGCCCAGCCCGACAGCAGCGTCGCGACCAGGTCGGTAATCGGTCCGCGGATCGACTGGTTGATGTTGAGCTGCGCGGCCGCATATTTCTTCTGCTTGAGGTCGCGGACGCCGACGACCAGCCGCGCAACGCGGTTCGCCTTGTCCATCGTCAGGATACGATCGGCGAGCTTGACCGCTTCATCGATGTCGCCATCGGCCAGCGAGGAAATGAAGGCACGGTCCAGCAGTTCATTGTTCTTGGGATCGGTGCGCAGCGCGGAGCGATAGAATGCCGCGGCGGAAGCCGCGTCGCGCTCGACGCTGGCATGCCGCGCGGCGAGATAGCTGCCCGACGTCGTCAGCGATTTCAGATCGGCCTTGCTCGGAAATTGCGCGGCGTTGTCGCCCGTGTGTTCGGGCGTCTGGGCCAACACCGCAGCCGGTGCGGCCAGTGCGGCGAGAGTAATTGCGGCGAAGGTCCAACGATTCATACGAGTGGAAAGCATCACGTTCGCCTAGCTCCAGGATGTATGGCGGGATCGTTACGATCGGTCTCGAATGCAAACCCAAGCGGCGGCATCTCGGGCAGCGACAATGCCGCTTTTGGCCCTCAACCGCAAGGATACGGGTTGGCGAATCGATCGGCAGATTAGGCCCTTAGGGCTCCGATTTAGCCAGCCCAACCCGGAAACGCTTTTACTGTGGCGGTATCGTGGCCGGAGGCGGTATCAGCCTCCTCCAGCTCACGCAATCGTGGTCAATGCGGCCTCTCTTCTACATACCTTGGTAGTTGGGCCCGCCACCGCCCTCCGGTGGAACCCAGGTGATATTGCCGTTCGGGTCCTTCACGTCGCAGGTTTTGCAGTGGACGCAGTTCTGGGCGTTGATCTGGAAGCGCGGACCCGAGGCCTCCTCGACCCATTCATACACGCCGGCCGGGCAATAGCGGTTCGACGGACCGGCATAGACATCGTGCTCGGATGTCTTCTGCAGGTTCATGTCGGCGACCTTGAGATGAACCGGCTGGTCCTCTTCATGGTTGGTGTTGGAGAGGAACACCGACGACAGCTTGTCGAAAGTCAGCTTGCCGTCCGGCTTGGGATAGGCGATCGGGGTGCGCGCCTTCGCCGCATCCAGCGTCGAGCGATCGGGCTTGGCGTGCGACTGGGTTCCGAACAGCGAGAAGCCCAGCGTATTGCACCACATGTCGAAGCCGCCCAGCGCCACGCCGATGATGGTGCCGAACTTTGACCATAGCGGCTTGACGTTACGGACCCGGTGCAGATCGCGGCCGACGGCGGAATCCCGCCAGGCGTTTTCGTATTCGACCAGTTCGTCATTGGCGCGGCCGGCGCCGAGCGCTGCGGCGACATGTTCAGCGGCGAGCATGCCGCTGCCCATCGCGTTATGCACGCCCTTGATGCGCGGCACGTTGACGAAGCCGGCTGCGCAGCCGATCAGCGCGCCGCCCGGGAAACTCAGACGCGGCACCGATTGATAACCGCCCTCGGTGATCGCGCGCGCGCCATAGGAAATCCGTTTGCCGCCTTCGAACACGGTGCGAATCGAGGGATGGGTCTTGAAGCGCTGGAATTCGTCGAACGGCGACAGATACGGATCGTCGTAATTGAGGTGCACGACGAAGCCTACCGCCACCTTGTTGTCGTCGTAATGGTAGAGAAACGAGCCGCCGCCGGTCGAATTGTTGAGCGGCCAGCCGAACGAATGCTGGATCAGGCCCTTCTGGTGCTTGGCGGGATCGATCTCCCAGACTTCCTTCAGCCCGATGCCGAATTTCGCCGGCTCGCTGTTGGCGTCGAGGGAGTATTTGGCGATCAATTGCTTGCTCAGGCTGCCACGCGCACCTTCGGCGAACAGCGTGTATTTGCCCAGCAGTTCCATGCCGCGCGTGAAAGAATCCTTGAGACTGCCATCCCTGGCGATGCCCATGTCGCCGGTCGCGATACCCCGTACCGCGCCGTTGTCGTCGTACAGCACTTCGGCCGCGGCAAAGCCCGGATAGATTTCGACGCCGAGCGCCTCCGCCTTCGGTCCCAGCCAGCGGCAGACGTCGCCGAGCGAGCCGATATAGCAGTGATGGTTGTTCATCAGCGGCGGCATGGCGAAGTTCGGCAGCCGGATCGCGCTGGTTGCCGTGGTCCAGTAGAAACGGTCGTCCTTGACCTCTGTCTTCAGCGGGCAATCGGCATCCTCACGCCAATCGGGGATCAACTTGTCGAGGGAGACCGGATCGATCACTGCGCCCGACAGAATATGCGCACCGACCTCGGAACCCTTCTCCACCACGACGATGCTGAGATCGGCATTGAGCTGCTTCAGCCGGATCGCAGCGGCAAGGCCCGACGGCCCGGCGCCGACGATCACGACGTCGAATTCCATGGATTCGCGGGGAGGAAGTTCTTCTGCGCTCATGATCTGATCTCAGCCCAATTGAGAACGGCTCTAAAGGCTCGTTGTTTCCGATTTTTGCGGGGAGGACAACCATGGAAATGCAATGCGAGGCGTTTCACGCCGACGCGATCCATACTAGATTGGCATAATGGATTTGATCCCCGAACCCGCGCCTAATATTCGGCAATTGCTGGCCTTTTACCTGGAGGCCGGGGTCGATTGCGCGTTGAGGGAGGAGCCGGTCGATCGGCTTACCGAGCCCGACACCCCTGCCGCTCCCGTCCCGGTCCGCGAGGCTGCGCCACCCCGCCCGTTGCGGGAAATGCCCGCCGCGATGCCGGCGGTTCCGCGCAGCGAAATAGCGCCCGCGCCGGAAGCGGCCATCGCCATCGCGCGCGAAGCGGCACGAACGGCGCCGACGCTGGAAGCGCTGCGTGCGCTCCTGGAAAATTTCGAGGGCTGCGCGCTCCGAAACACCGCGACGCGGCTGGTGTTTGCCGACGGCAATCCGCAAGCGCGCATCATGTTCGTCGGCGAAGCGCCCGGGCGCGACGAGGACATCGAGGGCCTGCCCTTTGTCGGACGTTCCGGCAAGTTGCTCGACCGGATGATCGCGGCGATCAGGCTCGACCGCAGCAAGGCCTACATCGCCAATGTCATTCCCTGGCGGCCGCCCGGCAACCGCACCCCGACGCCGCAGGAGACGCAAATCTGCCTGCCGTTCATCCAGCGGCAGATCGAGCTCGTGAATCCCGACGTGCTGGTGACGCTTGGCAATCCCTCGACGCAAACGCTGCTGTCGACCCGCGAGGGCATCATGAGGACGCGCGGAAAATGGTTCGACTACGACACCGGCACCCGCACCATCCGCGCCATGGCGACGTTCCATCCGGCCTATCTGCTGCGCTCGCCCTCCTACAAGCGGATGTCGTGGCAGGATCTGCGCGCCATCGCGAAGGCGCTGGAAGAAGTGCGTTAGCTCGTGTCCCGGACGCGGTGCAGCGCCTCTCGGCGGTGCACCGCAGAGCCGGGACTGACATCAGCGCAAGAAGATCGCAGTTACGGCGCCTTCGGCCGCACGATGGCCCAGCCGACCCGCAACAACGGCTGGCGGCCGTTCACCATCCATTCGAAGGCGCGCGGCACTTCCGGCACAAGGCCTGGAAACCGCTGTGCGATATCAGGCGGTGGCGTGCCTGAGGTGTCGGAGGCGCGCCAGACCACGACGCCACCGGTCTCGTTGAATTTCGCGACCGACAGCCATGGCGTTCGTTCCGGCGTCGCATCGAGCAGCAGATGCGGGCGCCCGGCGCTCATCGCGATGAAACTCGCCAGTTGCGGATCGCCGGCCACGGCGCGCAGCCGCTGGTTGGTTCGCCGTTCGAAATTGTCGCCGAAGAAATGCGCAATCGCTTTCGCCGGCAACAAGGTCGGCACTTCAGCGCCGGTCCAGGGCAGAAGAAGCGTGGTCGCGATCGCCACCAGGGCGGGAGCAGCGAGCGCCGCGGCCCAGACCGTGCGCAGCACGCGCTGACGCCGCAGGTGGAGCAGATCGCCGGTCGCCACGATCACGGCAAGTCCGGACATCAGAAGCGCAACGCCCGCGCCGCCCACTACGTGGTCGAAATTGAACAGCCCGGCCAGGAAACTTCCTAGCAGCGCCGGGGCGACGGCGAAGAAATAGACGAAGTCGCGCGCCAGCGGATCGACCGGCGGCCGGTAGATGATCGGCGCTTCCCCGGCATGGCGGGCGAACCAGCCGGAGTTGAGGACCGCCAGCAGCACGATGGCGGACGACGCAAGCACCAGGCCGGCGAGCAGCCAGCCCCATTGCAGGACTCGCGTGCCGAGATCGGAAATTGCGGGCCACGGCGGCACGGTGAGTGCATCGGCGCGGAGCAGCCAAATCAGATAGGGCAACACCAAAACGGCGATCACGAGCAGCGCATAGAGCGGATCGAGCGACATCAGCACGCGCCGGCCGCGCGGCGTGGCAACGGCAAATCCCGCGAGCAGCAGCAATATTCCGGGTGCAGCCGACGTCGTCAGCAGCAAAAGCCCGGCCTCGATCGACCAGGCGAACCACGCGTTGCGCCGGTTCTGGCCGATCAATTGCCAGGAATGCAGCAAAAGCAGCGCCCACAGCGGGCGCGCCAGCACCATCGGGCCGAACTCGACGCCGGGCGAACTGAACGCCACCACCGTCATCGAGAGCAGTACCGCGAGCACCGCCTGCTGCCCGCCGATGATCGCGCGGGCCAGTTGATAGTAGATCCAGAAGGTGACGACGGCGCAGGCCTGCGCCAGCAGATAGACGCCGAACATGTGGTTGCCGGCGGCGCGGAAGGCGATATCGGCGAGCCAGAACGCCAGCGGCGGACCGAGCCAGGTTCCGACCTGGTACTCCCGGCCGAAGGCCAGCACGGTCGCAAGGTCGCCGGGCGGACTCGGATAGAGCAGCATCGGCAGCATCAGCCAAAGTCCGGCCTGGGCCAGCACCACGAGCCAGACCACCAGCCGCGGCCGGGCGCGGATCAGTTCGACAACGAGCGAGGTGAAGCGCATGAAACGTCCGAATGCCGGGCCGGGCAGCCCTGTCCTTAACGGACGTTTGATAGAGCGCACCAGCCGCCGAGGCAACCGGCCTCAGATCGTGACTGAAACGTCGGAAGTAATCTCTCCGTCTACGGTGAAGAGATCGGGCTCAATCCTCTCTTCGACCGTCTCGGGGTAATGTTTCAGCCGCGCAGCAATGACCGGCGCGAAAAATCGGCGGTGGTGGATGCTCGGGCCTAACCGGTCCAGCGCCTCGCGATGTTCCGGCACGGCGTAGCCCTTGTGGGTTTCGAAGCCGTAGCCCGGGCAATCCAGCGCCAATGCGCTCATCAGGCGGTCACGCGTCACCTTGGCGATGATCGAGGCGGCTGCGATCGACATGACAATGCCGTCGCCGCCGATCACCGCATCGCAGTCGCAGGGCGCGTCGATCTTGTCGCGGCCGTCAACAAACACATGTTTTGGCACCTCGGGCAGCGCACGGACCGCGCGCGCCAGCGCCCAGAGCGAGGCACGCAAGATATTGTCGCGATCGATCCGCGCCGGCGAGGCAAAGGCGACCGCAAAGGACGATGTCGCGCAGATCTCCTCGAACAATTCCTCGCGGCGCTCGGCGGTCAGCCGTTTGGAATCGTCGATCCCTTTGGGGATTCGCTTGGGATCGAGGACGACGGCGGCCGCCACCACCGGACCCGCCAGCGGACCGCGCCCGGCCTCGTCGCAGCCCGCCACCGGCCAGACGCCGCGCTTGATCAGCGCCCGCTCACGGCGGAAGCTCGGCGGCGCGACCGCGATCACGCCCTTGGGCAGCTCGGCCTGCTCCTTGCCGGCTTTCTTGTCAATTCTCTTGGCGGACTTGTCCCGAATCATGCCGGGATCGTGCGAAAGCGCGCGCCCGGGCGCAACCAGGAACTCGGCTCAATTCCCGTTATTCAGCGCGCCGCCGTCGCCACTCCCCGGCCTCAATCACATAAACGAGCCGGCTCCCGCGCTTAGGCTCCGCAATCGTCGCCAGATAACGCATCCCGAGCTTCTCGAGCGCACGAATGGACGGTGCATTTCGCGGATCGACCAGCCCGAGCAATCTGCCGCATTTGAGTTGCTCGAACCCGAAAGCGAGTTGCGCCTCGCCGATTTCGGTTGCGATCCCCTTGCCCCATGCCCTGCGCGCAAGGACAAATCCGATCTCAAAGTCGTCGGCCTCCAGCGCTTGGCATGGAGACAAGCCCGCAAAGCCGATAACTTCGCCCGCGGGCTTTTCGGCCAGAACCGCCATCCCCGTGAGACTTTCGCCGAACGTGAATGATCTCCGGATGAAATCCTCGGCGGCGTCCTTTGCCATCGGTGCTCCGGCAAACGCAAAGCGCATTACTTCGCTGTCGCCGAAAATCAGATTCTGCAGAACCGATATATCCTCTTCGACCGCAGTGCGCAGAATCAGGCGCGGCGTCATCAAGATGACGAGCGGCTGCTTTTCCGATACCGGTGCGGGCTTCTGGTTCATCAAGCCGCAATACTGCAATTCACCGGCAGAGAAAAGCGGCGTGGCGATAACATCGCGGGCTTTAATCCGGCAGGTGAACCCGCCGGTCGTCGCCGACCTCGATGCTGGGCGCAACCACGACTTCCCAGGGATGGTTGTCGGGATCGCCGAAATAGCCGGAGTAACCGCCGTAATCGGTCTTGTGTGCGGACTTCAATAGCGACGCGCCGCAGGAGATTGCGAAATCCAGCACGGTGTCGACCTCCTCGACGGAGCCGCAATTCCAGGCGAGTGTCGTTCCGCGAAAGGTTTTCGGCCGCGGCTCATCCGGCAGCGTGGCGTCGCGGGCGAGTTGATCCCACGGGAACAGCGCGATCACCGTGCCGCCGGTGTCGAAGAAAGCGACGGCCTCACCGGTTGCCTGCATTTTTCGGGCAAAGCCGAGCGCTTCGTAAAACGCGATACTGGCGCGCATGTCGGTTACGCCGAGCGTGATGACCGTGAACCGCGGGATTGGCGCCTTGGTGCTCATGCTACTCTCCCATCCATCATTGCCTGCGACAAACGCGAAGCGTTTGCGCAAGGGGGCGTAAGCGACGACTGCGTCCGCCGAAGCTCAGCGAGCGAAGGCGGAAGCAATCCATTCGTTCCCTCCGTGGTTAGAGGGATTGCGTCGCGGAGCCTGTCATCACTGTGCGAGCGCAACTGCGCTCGTCGCCGGGCGCACATTCGCGCGACCCGGCGGCTCGCAACCACGACAACTATCTAGAACAGACTCAGTTGCTGTCCGCTGCGCTTCGGCTTGACGAAATGATCGGTCGTCAGCTTCGAGCGGCGCTTGTTGAGGCCGAGCTTTTCGCAGGCGATTTCGAAGCGACGTCCGATCATCCAGGCCATCGGGCCGGTGCCCTTCATCCGCGTTCCCCATTGCGAGTCGTAATCGCGCCCGCCGCGCATGTCGCGGATCAGGGTGAAGACGTGACGGTAGCGGTCGGGATAGTTCGCCATCAGCCATTCGCGAAACAGGTCGCGCACTTCCAGCGGCAGCCGCAGCAGCACGTAGCTTGCTTCCTTGACGCCGGCATGGGCTGCGGCATCGAGAATGCGTTCGATCTCGGAATCGTTCAGCGCGGGAATCACCGGTGCGACCATAACGGTTGCGGGAATGCCGGCCTCCGACAATTGGCGCAGCGCCTCCAGCCGCTTCGGCGGGGTCGAGGCACGCGGCTCCATGGTGCGCGCAAGCTTGGGATCGAGCGTGGTCACCGATATCGCAACCTTGGCCAAATTGCGCTTCGCCATCCGCTGGAGAATATCGATGTCGCGCGTCACCAGCGCCGACTTCGTGACGATGCCGACGGGATGGCCAGCCCGATCCAGCACTTCGAGAATGCCGCGCATGATTTTGTATTCGCGCTCGATCGGCTGATAGGGATCGGTGTTGGTGCCGATCGCGATCATGCGCGGCTCGTAACCGGGCGCCGCGAGTTCCTTCTCGAGCAGTTCGGGCGCGTCCGGCTTGGCCAGCAGCTTGGATTCGAAATCGAGCCCTGGCGACAGGCCGAGAAAAGCATGGGTCGGCCGCGCGAAGCAGTAGACGCAGCCATGCTCACAGCCGCGATAGGGATTGATCGAACGGTCGAAGCCGATGTCAGGCGAGTCGTTGCGGGTGATGACCTTGCGCGAGGTATCGAGCGATACCGTCGTCTTGAACGGCGGCAGGTCGTCCAGGCTCTGCCAGCCATCGTCGAAGGCGACCCGCGCCTCGGCCTCGAACCGGCCGCTCTGGTTGGACTGCGCGCCGCGGCCACGCCGTCGCTGCTTTTCGATCGCGACCTCGAGCTCGGGAAAAGGTATCGCACCCGCCGGCTCGGAGGGCGCCGTGACCGGCGGGTGCTTGAGGGCATGAGAGGATGCTCGGCTCATGCGAACTGCATAGCACACCCTTAGAACAAATCAAGAACATACATTTTGCATGTGCCGGGGTAACGGCAGCAGACCGCCCTCGTAATTCGAAGAGTACAAACCCAGGGAGGGTGCAGATGCGTCTGCTCACTTTGGCTGCCGCGACCATGTCGCTTGCAGCATCATTCACCTTCGCGGGCACGCTGCCAAGCCATGCTGATGCCAATTGGCCAGTTTGCTCCCGGACTTACGGGACGAATGACGGGCTGCGTTGCGATTTCCAGAATTTCCAACAGTGCCGCGCCCATGTCAGTGGCATGACGGGAAGCTGCCTCGAGAATCCTCGAGCGAGCCAGAGCTCTGGAGCATCGCGTTCAGGGCGAAAACCGCTACCCAACTAAAGTCACGGGGGCGGAGGCGCCGTTTCGCCCCTGCAGCGCCGCTAACTGGCGCATTAGTCGCGGCCGGCATCGTGCCGGGAAGCGCCGGCGCCAGCACGGCCGTCTGCGCCCAAACCTATGGCAAAAGCGACGGATTTGCCTGCAATTGTGCCACTTACGAGCAGGGCCGCCGGGCGGTCAGCGGCTTCGCCAGCAGTTGCATCGACAACCCCAACCTTCGGGTGGTCTGAAGCACTGAGGCCGCGCAGAAAAGCGGGGAGGACCCTGGCAGGGGGCCGTCTGCGATGGGCTTGCCGCAAAAAACTGCAGCGGGATGGCTGATTTGAATCTGACAAGGTGGTAACAAGCGGCGTTTTTCACCGTTTGAGCCAGCGAAGTCTCATCCATGCTGAGTGTGATCATTCCAACCGAGGGGATCGAACAGCCCGCCGTCGCAACGCTAGCGGCCCTCGTGCCGGGCGCTGCGGCCGGTGTTATCCGCGAGGTGCTGTTGGTCGACCGGGCGGGCACTGGCGTGATCGAACGGGTCGCCGACGTGGCCGGCTGCCGTTTTCTCGCTTTCGAGGGAACGCGCGCTGCGGCGCTGGCCGCCGGCGCGCGGGCAGCGCGCTCGCCATGGCTGATGTTCCTGCACGCCGGCGCGGTGCTCGACAGCGGCTGGATCGAAGAGACCACGCAATTCATCCAGAATGTATCGAGCAGCGGCCGGCCGCGCGCCGGGGTGTTTCGCTATGCCCGCTCGCCCTACGCCGACACGCGGCTGCGCGACGGCTTCAAATTCATCGCCCGCATGATTACCGGGCCTTCGGCGGAACAGGGACTTCTGATCGCGCGCGATCATTATGAGCGGCTCGGCGGCTACCGGCCGGATTCCCGCCGTTCCGAGACGCGGCTGCTGCGCCAGCTCGGCCGCTCGTCGCGCACCCAATTGCGCAGCCGGATCATGGTCGTCGCCTAGCTTCGGCAGTACGGCGGTACATCGCAGCGCCCACACCCAAAATCGCGAAAACAACCCCATGCAAAGTAGGATCGATCTCGACGCGCGCGGCTTGCGTCGGGGGCACAAGAAGAAAATGTTCCGCCGTCACGGCACCTCACCCCGCTCGCAACCGTCTTTCGCAGCACAAATATACTTGCCAAAGTCAAATATATATTTGACAATGGCAAGTATTGAGGTGATGCGATGTCCCAACTGGATTCCGAACACGAAGTCGCGGCGGTACGCGCCTTCAACCGCTTCTACACCCGCAAGCTCGGCGTGCTGGACCAACAGCTCCTGAAGAGCCCGTTCTCGCTGAGCGAGGCGCGGGTGCTGTACGAACTCGCCCACCGTGAAGATCTCTCGGCCAAGGAGATCGGTGCCGAATTGGGTCTCGACGCCGGCTATCTCAGCCGAATCGTGCAGAATTTCGACGAAACCGGATTGATCACCCGCGAACCGCTGCCGTCCGACCGCCGGCAAAACCGGCTCGCTTTGACGGCCAAGGGGCGGCAGGCGTTCTCAAAACTCGAGCGCAGTACAAAGGACGACGTCGCGACCATGCTTGCCTCGCTGCCGCGCGGCGGCAAGGAGCGCCTGATCGGGGCAATGGCCGACATCCAACGGCTGCTTGGCGATGCGCCTGCCTCATCCCGACCGGCGACGCTGCGCGAGCCGCGCCCCGGGGACATGGGATGGGTGGTGCAGAGCCACGGCGCGCTCTATGCCCGCGAATACGGTTGGGATTCCTCGTTCGAGGGGCTCGTCGCCGAGATCGCGGCGAAATTCCTCGCCTCATTCGACGCGTCGCGAGAACGCTGCTGGATCGCCGAGATCGAGGGAATGCAGGTCGGCTCGATATTCCTGGTGCGACACACCGATGAAGTCGCCAAGCTGCGCCTGTTGCTGGTCGAGCCAGCCGGACGCGGACAGGGATTGGGCCAGCGGCTGGTCGGCGAATGCATCGCGTTCGCGAAGGCCTGCGGCTATCGCCGGATCACGTTGTGGACCCAGAGCATTCTGGTCGCCGCCCGCAAAATCTATCAGGAGGCCGGGTTCAAGCTGGTCGCCACCGAGCCGCACCGCAGCTTCGGCCAAGACCTGGTCGGCGAAACCTGGGAACTCGAACTGTGAAGCCCCAGCGTCGCGACAACTCGCGGCGCGTGACGCCTGATATCCTCGACTTCCATATCAAGCGCGCACATCAGTTGCGCGCCGACTTCTATCGCGACATGTGGCGCGCGATAGCGGCGTTGCTGGTCAGGCTGAAGCGCCTTGTGCTTTAGGCCGCCGCAAATGCTCGTCGAGCCGCGGCATGATCTCGACGAAATTGCAGGGACGCGTGCGATAATCAAGTTGAGCGGCGAGGATGCCGTCCCATGCATCGCGGCAGGCGCCCGGAGATCCCGGCAGGCAGAAGATAAAGGTCGCCCCCGCAACGCCGGCGGTGGCGCGGCTCTGCACGGTCGAGGTGCCGATCTTGGCGTGGCTCAGCATGTGGAAGGCGATGGAAAAACCGTCCATCCGTTTTTCGAACAGCGGCTCGATCGCCTCCGGCGTCACGTCGCGGCCGGTGAAGCCGGTGCCGCCGGTAGTGATGATCGCATCGACGCCGGCGTCAGCGATCCATCGCTTGACGATGACGCGGATCGCATCGACGTCGTCGACGATGATCTCGCGCGCGGCAAGCTGATGACCGGCCGCCGTCAGCCGCTCCGCCAGCGTGGCGCCGGATTTGTCATCGGCGAGCGTGCGCGTATCGGAGATCGTCAGCACCGCGATGTTGAGCGGCACGAATTGTTTTGACTCATCGATGGAGGACATGACCGCTTCTTCCCGTCATGCCCGGGCTTGTCCCGGGCATCCACGTCTTCGATTTCTCAGAAGTATAGACGTGGATGGCCGGGACAAGCCCGGCCATGACGAGATACTTCTTTGGCTCAACTCACAACGCTCCCGCCGCAAACGTGTTGCATGCCTGTACCGTGCCCTGCTGATAACCGGTCATGAACCACTGCTTGCGCTGCGCTGCGGAGCCGTGGGTGAAGCTGTCGGGCACCACCCTGCCCGTCGACTGTCGCTGCAGCGTGTCGTCGCCGATCGCGGTTGCCGTTCTCAGTGCTGCGTCGATATCGCCGGGTTCGATGAAGCCCGGACGCTTCTTCTCTTCGCGGTTGACCCAGACGCCCGAAAGACAATCCGCCTGCAGCTCGACCTTGACCTGCAGCGCGTTGGCTTCCGCCTTGCTGCCGGCCTGCTGCTGCAGCCGCTGCACGCGCGGCAGGATGCCGAGCAGGTTCTGGATGTGATGGCCCGCCTCATGCGCGATGATATAGGCCGTGGTGAACTTGCAGGCACTGCCCGAGCAGCCGCGAAACCGTGTTTCGACTTCGCGGAAGAAACTGGTGTCGAGGAATATCTGCTTGTCCGGCGGGCAATAGAACGGTCCCATCGCCGACTGCGCCATGCCGCAGCGGCCGCCATTGGTAGCGTTGCGAAACAGCACGATGCGCGGTCCGGTGTAATTCTGTCCGCTGGACTGGAAGATCTCGCTCCAGCGGTCGTCGATTTCGCCGAGAATACCAGCGATCATGCTGCCGACTTCGTCCTTCGGGGCGCCGGTCTTGGCCGGCCCTGACCTGCGATCGGTCTGGTAGGTCGGCGCTTGTCCCCCGCCGGTCAGGATTTCGGCGCCGCCGATCAGGAGGCGCGGATCGATTCCGAAAGCATAGCCGACCAGGCCGAGCACGATGATGGTGCCGATGCCGAGCCCGCCGCCACCCATCGGCAGGCCAAATCCGCCACCGCCGCCACCCATTCCACCGCCGCTGTCGTCGCGACGATCCTCGATGTCGTCGCTGCGGCGGAAATCATCGTAACGCATGGCGGTATTTCCTCATCCCCGGCTGTCTGCTCGAATACCCAACGCGACAATCACGTAAAATTTCCATTCCATTAATCAATAACCCGCCCGGCAAAAATTGCCTAGTGCGCAAGCCGACGCAATCTCCGCTGGTATTCCTCTCAGCCATCTCTCTTCGCAATCTTTGCCCGCAGCATTCTTGGTTAAGTCGATTTTTACTTTGCCCGGTCAATGTATCGCCAGTCGGTTGTTTAGTCCCGCGTCGCCGACAGCGTCGCCTGAGTCAGAGTAATTGAGTCATGGTAGTGTCGCGTCGCGGGGCGTCTGCAAGGGCGCCCCGCACTAAATTTGAGTCCGAATCCAGCGCTCATATCGTCGTCGGCGATTGCGTCGCCGAGATGTCGAAGCTTCCGGCCGGTTCGGTCGATCTGGTATTCGCAGATCCGCCGTATAACCTGCAGCTGAAGGGCGACCTGAAGCGCCCCGACGAATCCCATGTCGATGCCGTCAACGACGACTGGGACAAGTTCTCCTCGTTCGCCGCGTATGACGATTTCACCCGCGCCTGGCTGCTCGCCTGCCGCCGCGTGATGAAACCGTCGGCGACGCTGTGGGTGATCGGCTCCTACCACAACATCTTCCGCGTCGGCGCGATCATGCAGGACCTCGGCTTCTGGGTCCTCAACGACATCGTCTGGCGCAAGACCAACCCGATGCCGAATTTCCGCGGCCGCCGCTTCACCAATGCCCATGAAACCATGATCTGGGCGGCGCGCGACGAGAAGGCCAAGGGCTATACGTTCAACTATGAAGCCCTGAAGGCCGCCAATGAGGACGTGCAGGCGCGTTCCGACTGGCTGATCCCGCTCTGCACCGGCGAAGAACGCCTCAAGGGCGCCGACGGCAAGAAAGTGCATCCAACCCAGAAGCCCGAGGGCCTCCTGGCGCGCGTGCTGCTGTCGTCGTCGAAGCCCGGCGATCTCGTGATCGATCCCTTCAACGGCACCGGTACCACCGGCGCCGTGGCAAAACGTCTCGGCCGCCGCTATATCGGCTTCGAGCGCGACAAAACCTATGCGAAAGCGGCCGAAGCGCGCATCGCAGCCGTCGAACCGCTGCCTGAGGCGACCCTGGCGCCATTCATGACCGCGCGCGACGCCCCCCGTGTGGCGTTTTCCGAACTGATCGAGCGCGGCATGATTCCGCCCGGCACCAAGCTGGTCGACTCCAAGAAGCGCCACGGCGCGCTGGTTCGTGCCGACGGCGCCATCATGCTCGGCGACAAGGTCGGCTCGATCCACCGCATCGGCGCGGTGGCCCAAGGCTCCGGCGCCTGCAACGGCTGGACCTTCTGGCATGTCGAGACCAAGAACGGCCTCAAGCTGATCGACGAGATGCGCGCCGAAATCCGCTCCGGGATGGCGGCCGGCTAACCTCGTTTCAGATCATCACGAGGCGCCCAGGCGCGGCCTACGGCACGGCCGCGCCAAAGCACCGCAGCGTGCGTATGGCCCGCCGGGCGGCGATGGCGCGAGATGCGGCTTTGCCCATCCCCCACGCAGCCCGCGTGATCCGCCGGCATGGCAGCCGTGTCATGCACGCGGGTGGCGATGCGCCTTTATGCTCCTATTTGAGCCCATATGTGCTACGTTCATTGCAAATAAAAGAGATTGCTGCCATGCGCACGCGAGGCTCTGAGTCGTTCATTGTGCTGCCACTGCTGCCGATCTTCCTGATCGGGCTGTTTCCGATGCTGCTGTTGAGTTTGCTTGGCCCCGCCGGACTGATCATCCTCGGCATCCTGATCGCCAGCGCGGGCCTGACCGACATTCTGGACGCCAACAGCAGCTTCAGCGAGCAGATCATCGTCCACGGTTATGCGCGAGGATCCGAACGGACGGGGCAACGCACCGCTTTGCATTCGGAAATTCGCTTTGCGTTGCTGATGATTGCTTCGGGCGCTGCCCTTGCGGTCGCCGGCGTAGGTGGTCTGGTCCTATCGTAAGGCTCCGCTTTCTCGTAAGGCTGCCTTTCACGAACTCGTCGCTTGCGCATCTCGCAAAAATTTGAGCATGGACGTGCCACCCGGCGGCGTTCCTGCCGTGTCCGGATTCCGCAATAAGCCTTGCTGCAAGAAGCAATGGGGGAAAATTCCAAATGCTCAAATTCTACTTCAACGGATCGCCCAACCCGACCAAGGTCGCCCTCTTCCTCGAGGAAGCCGGCATTGCCTACCAGCCGGTCGCCGTCGACACCCGCAAGGGCGACCAGTTCAAGCCGGAATATCTCGCCATCAATCCGAACGCCAAGGTGCCCGCGATCGACGATGACGGCGTCACGGTGTTCGACAGCAACGCCATCCTGCTCTACCTCGCCGAAAAGACCGGCAAGTTTCTCCCTGCGAACACGCCGGCCAACCGCGCCGAATTGCTGTCATGGCTGATGTTCGTCGCCACCGGCGTCGGCCCGTATTCCGGCCAGGCTGTCCACTTCAAGCATTTTGCGCCGGAAAAGATCGACTACGCGAACAACCGCTACCAGTTCGAGGCGCAGCGGCACTTTGGCATTCTCAACGATCATCTGGCCAACCGCCGCTACATGGTCGGCGACACCTACACCATCGTCGACATGGACGTCTGGGGCTGGGCCCGCATGATGCCCTTCGTGATGGGCGAGGATGCGGTCGCGAAATATCCCAACGTCAAGCGGCTGGTCGACGAGATCATGGCACGGCCTGCGGCAGCGAAAGCGATCGCGCTGAAGGATAACTTCAAGTTCAAGGCCGAGATGGACGACGAAGCGCGCGGCAACATGTTCAAGCATATGTCGGTGAAGGCGGCCTGAGCAGGCCTACACCGAAAACCTGTAGGGTGGGCAAAGGCGCACTTGCGCCGTGCCCACCTTTTTCTTTTCGAAGCATCTCTGTGGCTTGAGGAATGGTGGGCACGCTTAGCTCTGCCCACCCTACGAGCTCAGTTCTGCAACGACTCTATGGCTCAACCCGCAACGGCGAGCTTTTGCTCCGGGGGGAATGGACCGAGCACACGCTCCACCAGCGCGGAATCGCAATATTCCTTGATCTCCCTGATCTTGCCGTTCTCGATCCGCCACACCATGCAGTACTGATTGTCGTATCGCTCCCCGGACTTGGTAATGTTGTCGCCGCGGGCTTCCACCACAACATAATCTCCTTCCGCGATGAAGTTGAACGCCAGCGTGCGCGGCCGCCCGGCGGCGAGCAGCGACCGCAGATGACCCATCAGGCCGTCGTTGATGGCCTCACGGCCCTTGAATTTGCCCGACCAGGAATATTGGCCGGTGACGACCCAGGTGACATCCTCAGCGATATTGTCGAGGAAGGTCGTTCCGCTGCGGTTCGCTGAATCTGCGTAGATTTGCTGCACCAGTTTCTTGTTGTCGGCTGAACTCATGGATTGTCTCCGTTGTTAAATGAGGGGACCGTGTTCTCCGCGGTCGGTGGATATCAGGCCGCCGGAAACGGCCGGCTGACGTCGGGTTCGGGCGGCAGGCGCAGGCCGTTGGCGAGATAGCCGACCGTCCGGTAGTAGCCGGCGAGCAGCAGCAGCTCGAGGATGGCTTCATCCTCGAATGCCGCCCGCAAGGCCGGCCACAGTTCGTCGCTGATGTCGCAGGTGTCGTGCAGCTCGTCAGCGAGGCGGATCAGAAGCGCGTCGTTGGCTTCCCAGCAGGCGCTGTCGGCGTCGCCATGCACCGTGGCGCTGACCTGCGCCGCGGTCAGTCCCGCCTCGCCGGCAAAGTAGTGCACGCGCATGCCCCACTCATACTCGCAGCCGCAGCGCGCGGTGACGCGATGCAGCAGGATCTCGCGCTGCCTTGTGCTGAGCTTGGTTCCCGGGAGATAGCTCGGTGCGCCGCGAATGAAGCGCTCGAACAGCTCGGGATGGCGCGCGAGCGTGGTGAACAGGCGAAAGGGCGGCATCCAGGATCGCGGCATGCGATCGAAGGCGGCCTGAACTTTGTCGGGATAGGGCGCTGTGGCCGGCTCCAGTCGTGCGGTCATGCAGGTGGGTCTCGGTGTCTCGGATGCCGGCCATATTCAGCAATCTTTGCTCATTCTTCCAATCGATACTGAATATGATATATATTCACCTCATGAATTTGAATTCGCTTGACCTCAATTTGCTGGTGGCGCTCGACGCCTTGCTCAGGGAAGTCAATGTCAGCCGCGCCGCGATGCGGATCGGGCTGTCGCAGCCGGCCGCCAGCCATGCGCTGCAGCGGCTGCGCGACCTGATCGGCGACCCGTTGCTGGTGCGGACCGGGGCGCGTATGGAGCTGACGCCGCGGGCGCAGGCGCTGCGCGCGCCCCTGGCGCAGGCGCTCGATCAGGTGCGCTCCCTGTTCATCGCCGATGAGTTCGACGCCGCGAGGAGTGAGCGTCAGTTCCGCCTGATGATGCCCGACCTTGCGGTCGAGCTTCTAATGCCGCCGCTGATGGAGAAGATCACCAAACAAGCGCCGAACGTCCGGATCGACGTGGTGCCGTGGCGCGGGCCGGCAATTTTCACGCCGGAATTCGCCCGCACCATCGATCTGGTGATCTCGATCGGCAACGCCTTCACCGGATTTCACCGGCAACGGCTTTACACTGACAGCGACGCGCTCGCGGTGCGGCGTGGCCACCCTATCGGTGCGCGGCTGAAGCGGCCTGACGTGTTTCTCGATGCGCGCCACGTCGCGGTCGTGATTCGCGGCCAGAGCGAGGACCTGATCGACATGTGGTTGCGCCCCAAGGGCATCGAGCGGCGGATCGCGCTGGTCGTGCCCGGCTATATCGAGGCGCTGCACGTTACCGCGCGCACCGATCTCGTCGCCTTCGTGCCGCGCCGCCTGATCGCCGCGCTGTCGAAGCAATTGTCGCTGACAACGATCGCGCCACCGCTCGATCCTGGAATCGACGAGCAGTTCATGTTCTACCCAACCCGCGCCCAGATGGACCCCGGCTCGATCTGGCTGCGCAACATCATGCTTGGCATCGGCCGCGAGATGGAGCGCGCCACGAGGAAGGCTGCGTAGGTGTAGGGTGGGAAAGCCACCGGGTCGCGCGAATGCAGCTTAAGCTCTCTCCTCGGCGAGCACCTTCTGCACTGCCGGCCGCTCCGACATCCGCTTTCGGTGAGCCGCCACCTTGGGCAGCGTCGTAACATCGACGCCATCGGCTTCAAGCCAAAGCCCGATCGTGAACAGATAGGGGTCGCAGATCGTGTACTGCTCGCCCATCACCCACGGCCCCTTCAGCATGTCGCGCTCGATCAGCGCGAACCCTGCGGCCATGGTTTCCGGCACCTTGCGCTTCATGTCGGCGAACGAGGACTCCTCGACAGCCCAGCGATAGCCGCGCATCTTGTGGGCATGCGACACATGCACCGTGGAACAGAGATAGCTGTTGAAGGCCTGCGCCTGCGCGAACGCGAAGGGATCATCGGGCACCAGCCTGGCTTGCGGAAAGCTCTGCGCAATGTAGGCGAGGACTGCCGGCGTTTCGGTCAAGGTGCCACGGTCTGTCACCAGTGCCGGCACCCGCCCCTTCGGGTTGATGGCAAGATATTGCGGGGTGGTCTGCTGGCTGTTCTTGAAGTCGAGGCGCTCCGCCGCATAGGAGGCGCCGGCCTCCTCCAGAGCGATATGCGAAGCCAGCGCACAGGTGCCGGGGGCGTAATAGAGCTTGAACATGTTGATCCTCACGGGGGATGCCCGAGGTTAGCCGCGCGTTGGCCCGCCGTCCATCCCCGGAGCGTTGAAGCGCCCCTGCGCCACACGCAAGCCCCGGCGTACCACCAACCTGCCCGCGGCCGGCGCGTTCACGCCGCGCGCGGCTGAAGCTTTCCCTCGATATAGACGCTGACGATCGTGTCATCGGCGGGACAATGCTCGGGAGCGACCGCCGTGAGCTGGGCCTGGATGCACTTCCACGCGCCGTTCTCGAACAGATATGTATCGGTGTACATGGTCATGCCAGTTACTTCATTTCCACCTCGGCGGCGCGTGTGCTTGTTGGTGGAACGCACCAGCGCAACGTCGCCGATAACGGTAATGAGTTCATCACGGACGTCCCAGTAGACGATGACCTTCGGATCGAACGCCGTCGCCCAATACTTTAGATAGGTCGCACGATCCCATCGCTGGCCCGTGGACAAGATGGTAATGAAGGCTGGATGAAGTATCGCGTCGTGCGAAGCCACGTCGTTGGTCACGAAATTATGGATGAAGCGGGCGTTCAGCGCACGCAGTTCGTTCATCGTCTCGGCCGATTGATGATCGCGCGGAGCAAGTTGCATTTCAATCTCCTGAGTTTTGTCAAAGTGCGAGTTGTCGCGCCTTC
This sequence comes from Bradyrhizobium sp. AZCC 1610, assembly GCF_036924515.1. Classification (NCBI taxonomy): domain Bacteria; kingdom Pseudomonadati; phylum Pseudomonadota; class Alphaproteobacteria; order Hyphomicrobiales; family Nitrobacteraceae; genus Bradyrhizobium; species Bradyrhizobium sp. AZCC 1610. The sequence goes on from NZ_JAZHRR010000001.1 coordinate 5,180,832, forward strand.
TCGGCGGCCGCGTCATCCGCCGGAAAGAAACATTCGATCTTGATCTGTTGCAGCGCTGCGTCCATCGGCATCGCCAGAGTCGTAAAGGTGGAGAAGAAGGCGAGACGAAAGTCACCCTTGGCAAGGTGCATCGTCATGACCGGAGCCGACGCCGACGACTGGCGGGGGAGCCTCCATTCGGCCGACAACCCGGGATAGGCCATGATTTCGTCGAGCAGCTGCGCCGCAGCCCGGCTGCCTTGCGCGACGTCGCGATGAAGGATCTGGATCATCTGGCCGGCGAACTCATCCCAGTTCACCATGAACTGCCGCAGCCCGTTGGGGTGAAAGACGACGTGCATGGCGTTGTCCGCAAGTCCGGCCTCCATCGCGTATGCATCGCGAAAAGGTTTCAGCAGGCGCGCTGACCCCTGGTTGCGCATGCGAACGTCCCAACGGCCGTCGATGACGATCCCCGGATACGGCTCCTGCTGCCGCAGAATGAAATCCAAAGCCTGCCGGACCGGCTGCAGATTTTCGGCGGCCAGTCCCTTGTCGCCATAGGGCGGCACGAAACCCGCCGCGACATGCAGCGCGTTCCTCTCCTCGAGCGGCAGATCGAGCGCGCTGCCGAGCAACTGCACCATCTCGCGGCTCGGTTGCGACCGCCCGGTTTCCAGAAAGCACAAATGTCTGGCGGAGACATTTGCATCGGCCGCCAGTTCGATCTGGGTAAGGCGGCGCACGTTTCTCCAGTGCTTCAGCAGGCTGCTGAAATGCCCGGCCGGAACAATTTGCGCATTCTGGTTTGGCGCATCCATGCCAGACAATCTAGACCATCGCATCAGAAGGGCAATTACCTCGGATGTAAGTGACGGCCCGACGATTCCCTGCAAGAGTTGCACATGCGAAACGCGCGATGAGTTGTCTCGATCGTGCAGGAACACCGGGAATGGCGGGAGTGCTGATGGACGACAACACAATCACGAAGGTCGTGACGCAGTATATGGCGGCCTGGAACGAGCCGGACGATACGGCCAGACGCGCCTTGCTCGAGCAATGCTGGAGCGACGGCGGCGTCTATCTCGATCCGAACGTCTCCCTGGCCGGGCGTGACGCACTGGCGACGCAGATCGGCAAGGTGATGGCCGGGCGACCCGCGGCGCGGCTCGAATTCATGAGCGGTATCGACGTGCACCACAACGTAGTCCGCTTTCTCTGGCGCCTGGTGCGTGCGGACGGAACCTGCGGCGATACGTCGATCGATTTCGGCGAGATCGGCGCCGACGGCCGGCTGGTCAGGATCGTGGGATTCTTTGGCCCGGCCCCTCCGCTCCCGTGAATTGCCGGAGCTGCGAGAGAAATCTGCCGGGCCTTCGCAGTTGCCCCCTGCCGCCCCCCATGTCATGACGCCCGGGAAGCAACAGGGGCTTAACATGACTGTTCTCATCGCGGGCGGCGGCATCGGCGGGCTGACGCTGGCGCTCAGCCTGCACCAGATCGGCATTCCCGCCAGGGTTTTTGAAAGCGTGCCCGAGCTGCGGCCGCTCGGCGTCGGCATCAACGTGCTGCCGCATGCGGTACGCGAGCTGATCGAGCTCGGCCTGTACGACCAGCTCGACGCAGCCGCTGTCCGCACCAAGGAGCTCGCGTATTTCTCCAAGCACGGCAAGCCGATCTGGAGCGAGCCGCGCGGCATCGAGGCCGGTTATAAATGGCCGCAATTCTCGATCCATCGCGGCGCGCTGCAGCAGATCCTGCTCGATGCCGCGATCGAGCGGCTGGGAAAAGAGAATATTCTCACCAGCCATCACCTCTCCGGCTGGACCGAGACGGAAAACGGCGTGCGCGCCGAGTTCATCGACAAGGCAACCGGCCAATCGAATGGCGCTCACGAGGGCGCGCTGTTGATCGCCGCCGACGGCATCCATTCGGCGGTCCGCGAAAAGCTCTATCCCGGCGAGGGCGCGCCGATCTGGAACGGGCGCATCCTGTGGCGCGGCATCACCGACAGCGACGCCTTCCTGTCCGGCCGCACCATGATCATGGCCGGCCACGAGATCCTGAAATTCGTCTGCTATCCAATTTCAAAGCAGGCGGATAGCGCCGGCAAATTCAAGATCAACTGGGTGGCCGAGCGGCACATGCCGCCGACCTATCAGTGGCGGCGCGAGGACTATAACCGGGCTGCAAGGCTCGAAGAGTTTCTGCCCTGGTTCAAAGACTGGAAATTCGATTGGCTCGATGTGCCCGGCCTGATCGAGAATTGCCCGCACGCTTATGAGTATCCGCTCGTCGATCGCGATCCCGTTGCGCAATGGACGTTCGGCCGCGTCACGCTGATGGGCGACGCCGCCCACCCAATGTACCCGGTCGGCTCCAACGGCGCGTCGCAGGCGATTTTGGACGCGCGCGTCATCACCCGCGAAATCCTGGCGCACGGCGCGACCAACGCCGCGTTAGTCGCATATGAAGCCGAGCGCCGGCCCGCTACCACCGACCTAGTGATGCTCAACCGCCGCAATGGTCCCGAGCAGGTGATGCAGATGGTCGAAGAGCGCGCGCCCGACGGCTACAACGTCGTCACCGATGTGCTCTCGCTGCAGGAGCTGGAAGACATCGCCGCCAACTACAAGCGCGTCGCCGGCTTCCAGGTCGAGGGCCTCAACGCCAAGCCGCCGATCGTCCAGATCACGCGGGAAGCACCGCGGGTCGCGAGCTAGCCGAAGGGGCGATGGCCTTCGCGGTCTCGACCAGCCGCGCGCTGGTCGTGGCGGTCGCCAGCAGTGTGCCATCTTCGGCCGTCAGCCGCCCCTCGACAAAAGCGACGGTCTTGCCGAGCTGGGTGACTCTGGCCTCGCCAGTGATCGGCCCCGGCTTGGCCGGCGCCAGAAAATTCACGGTCATGGTGATGGTTGCCATATAGAGTTTTCCGTCGGTCATGGTGAACACCGCCGGCCCCATGGTGTCGTCGAGCATCGCCGAGAGAATGCCGCCCTGCACGAAGCCGGCCGGGTTGCAGAAATCCCGTTTGCCGTCGAAGCCGATGCGGATCCAGCCATCCTTCGGCCGCGCGTCGAGCACGTGCCAGCCGAGCAGTCTGGAAGACGGCGGCGTGGGGATATTGTCGAGAGCGGTGCGGATCATGGAAACCTACGTGAGGCTTCCATCTACCGCAGGCCTGCTGCCAGCGTGATGTCAGCAAGCTGCTGCACATTGCCCGCCGGGCACCGGTTGCAAACTAACCCAGGGCGAGCGGGCGCCCACCCGAGCAGTGGCGCCCGTTTCAATCCCCCAGCCCGTGCGCGATTGCCTTGCGCATCACATTGGGCAGTGCCTCATCGGCAAGCGTTGCGATCGGCACCCAACGCATGCCGTTCGGCGCCCGCGTACGCGCGGCCACCTTGGCGGTGTAGACCACGAGTTCGAGCGGAAAATGCGTGAACACGTGGGTCACGACGCCCGCCTTGCGATGCCAGCGCACCGCATCCTTGAATGCGGGCGCCTGCTTCAGCGCCGCCTTGTCGTCCTGTCCGGCCAGCCATTCCGAGCCCGGCACTTCGGTCATGCCGCCGAGCAGGCCTTTTTCCGCCCGGGTACGAACCAGGAGTTCATCGCCGCGTATGACGATGAAGGCGGCGCCGCGGCGCAGCGTACCCGCTTTCTTCGGCGCCTTGCGCGGGAAGGTTTCCTGATCGCCGCGCAGGCGGGCGGCACAATCATCATTCAACGGGCATAATGCACAGGCCGGCTTCTTCGGCGTGCAGATCGAGGAGCCGAGGTCCATCAATGCTTGCGCGCTGTCGCCGGCGCGAGACCTCTCGTCGCCAGCGCGAGACTTCTCGTCGCCGGCGCGAGAGGGGCCGAGCAATGTCGACGCCAATTCCTGTATGAGCGGCTTGGCCTGCGGCAGCGGTTCTTCCACTGCAAACAGCCGCGACAACACGCGCTCGATATTGCCGTCAACCGGCATGGTCCTGACGTCGAAGGCAATCGCGCCAATCGCGGCCGCCGTGTACGGCCCGATCCCCGGCAATTTGCGCAGGCCTTCCTCGGTATCGGGAAACACCCCGCCATGGTCACGCAGCACGGCGACCGCACAGGCATGGAGATTGCGCGCGCGCGAATAATAGCCGAGCCCCGCCCACATCCGCAGCACGTCGTCCTGCGAGGCGCGGCCGAGCGCGGCGACATCCGGCCAGCGCGCCAAAAACTTCTCGAAATACGGCCCGACCGTTTTGACGCCGGTCTGCTGCAGCATGATCTCTGAGAGCCAGACCCGGTACGGATCAGCCCGCTCGCCCGCCGGCGGCCGCCACGGCAGCCGGCGGCGATGGCGGTCGTACCAGTCGAGCAGCAGCGTGGGACGGGAGGCCGCCACAACGGGGGCTTCTCGTCGTTTGATTTTGGCAGCCGCAGGACTCATGGGCACACTCTAGTGCGGCGATTCCAATCTCTCCACGTCATGCCCGGGCTTGTCCCGGGCATCCACGTCTTTCTTCACGCTAGCGTCGAAGACGTGGATGGCCGGGACAAGCCCGGCCATGACACCTGAGGAGGTTACATCCACACCGCGCGAGGTGATATAAAGCCCCATGGCAAAACCCGGCTCGATCTCGGCAAAACCCCTTTCCGTCCTGCTCGGCGACGTGTTTTCGGACGCCTACGCCAAGCAGGGATTTGCCGCGCGCGAACTGGTGACGCGCTGGGCCGACATTGCCGGCGCCGAAATTGCCGCCCATTCCGAGCCGCTGAAGATGCAATGGCCGCGACCGGTGGAGGGGCAGCCGCAGGAACCGGCCACGCTGATATTGCGGGTGGAGGGCCCTGCGGCGCTGGAGATCCAGCATTCCTCCGACGTGATCCTGCAACGGGTCAACCGCTTCTTCGGCTGGAGCGCGGTCGGCCGGCTGGCGCTGCGGCAGGCGCCGCTCTCGCGCCGGAAAGGCCCGGCGCGCAGCCGCGAGCCGGACCCGAAATCGGTGGCAAAGGTCGCCGAAACCCTGTCGGCGGTAGAGGACGAGGAACTGCGCGCCGCATTGGCGCGGCTTGGCGCCGCGATCAAGCGAAATTGAGCCTTTTGCGCAGCTCGCCCGGCGCAACCTGCCATTGCCACAACTAGCGTTTCAAGCTAGCGAAGGCTTCTTTTCGTACTTCTTTCGGGCGTGACCGCGCCACTCGGGAGCAGACCTTGATGATCACGCGCCGCGCCTTCACCGCCGCCCTGTCGTTGACCGGGCTGACCGCCCTCGCCGGCTTCTCGCCGCTGCGGCTGATCACCGACGCCATCGCGCAGGGCGCCGCCGACGTCGCCAAGCCGCAGTCCCTGCCCGACATGGCGCTTGGACCTGCCAACGCCTCGGTGACGATCACCGAATACGCCTCGATGACGTGCCCGCATTGCGCGGCCTTCGCTGAAAAAGTATTCCCGAAGATCAAGTCTGAATTCATCGACAGCGGCAAGATCCGTTACGTATTCCGGGAATTCCCGCTCGACATCAAGGCGGCCGCGGGCTCGATGCTGGCCCGCTGCATCGCCAAGGACGACGCCCCGAAATATTTCGCCGTGATCGACCTTCTGTTCAGGCAGCAGAACGACTGGGTAACGAAGAACACCACGGAGACACTGAGCCGGATCGGCAAGCAGGCTGGTCTCACCCAGCAGCAGGTCGAGGACTGCCTGAAGGATCAGGCGCTGCTGCGACAAGATCGCGGCCGACCAGAAGTTCGCCGCCGAGGTGCTGAAGGTGCAGTCGACACCGACTTTCTTCATCAACGGCGAGATGATCAAGGGCGAGCAGAGCTTCGAGGAGTTCTCCAAGCGCATCAATGCGATGCTGAAGAGCTGATTCGCTTCCGCTGGATTCAAGCGCGGCCATAAGTCCAGCAAAAGGCTGGACAAAAGCGCTCAAAAGCCTTGTCAAAAGCCTTGGGAAAAGCCCCTTGGGCCCGTTGCCCTCCGGCCCCGCCCTCGCCATTGTCGCAGGCGATAACAACCGCTATCGGCGGTTCGTCCACACACCGACATTGCCTTCTATGGTATTGTCACGGCAGGGAGATTCGCGCCCGGCCAACAGAGATCTGTGTTCATGAAACTCACTCGCCTCCGCCTCCACGGTTTCAAGTCGTTCGTCGAAGCCACTGATTTCATGATCGAACCCGGCCTCACCGGCGTCGTCGGACCGAACGGCTGCGGCAAATCCAATCTGGTCGAGGCGCTGCGCTGGGCGATGGGCGAGACCTCGCACAAATCGCTGCGTGCCGCCGACATGGATGCGGTGATCTTCGCCGGTTCCGGCAACCGCCCGGCGCGGAACCACGCCGAAGTTACCATGACGATCGACAATGCCGATCGCACCGCGCCGGCCGCCGTCAATGACAGCCAGGTGCTGGAAATCTCCCGCCGCATCGAGCGTGAAGCCGGTTCCGTCTATCGTATCAACGGCCGCGACGTCCGCGCCCGCGACGTGCAGATCCTGTTTGCGGATGCCGCCACAGGCGCGCGTTCGCCGGCGCTGGTTCACCAGGGCAAGATCGGCGAGATCATTCAGGCCAAGCCCGAACAACGCCGCCGCGTGCTGGAAGACGCTGCCGGCGTCGCCGGCCTGCACGCGCGCCGCCACGAAGCCGAGCTGCGGCTGAGGGCGGCCGAAACCAACCTCACCCGCGTCGAGGACGTGATCGGCCAACTCGCCGGCCAGATCGACGGCCTGAAGAAGCAGGCGCGCCAGGCCATTCGTTTCCGCGAAGTCGCCGCCAAGGTGCGCAAGGCCGAGGCCACGCTGTTCCATCTGCGCTGGCTCGAAGCCAACGCCGACGTCGTGGAAGCCGCGCACACCCATGACATCAACGTTCGCGAGATGGCCGAGCGCACCCGCGAGCAGGCCGAGGCCGCACGCATCCAGGCGATCCGCGCCTCCGAACTGCCTGCCTTGCGGGAAGGCGAAGCCCGCGCCGCAGCGGGGCTGCAGCGCCTCACCAATGCGCGCGAACTTCTCGACCGCGAGGAAGAGCGCGCCAAGGAGCGCGTCGCCGAACTCGACCGGCGGCTGACGCAATTCGCCGCCGACATCGCGCGTGAGCAGCAGCAGACATCGGACGCCGAGGTGGCGCTGCAGCGGCTCGACACCGAAGACGCCGAGTTAAAGGAAGAGATCAAGTCGCGCGTCGAAAAGCGCTCCGGCGTTGATGAACGCGTTTCCGAAGCGGAAGAGACGCTGGCCGCCGCCGAGCACATGTTCGGCGAGTTGACCACTGCGCTCGCCGACCTCACCGCCAAGCGCAACCAGCTCGAAGCCGGCGTGCGTACCCACCGCGACCGGCTGGCCCGACTCGATCAGGAGATCGCCAGCGTCCAGGCCGACGAGCAGAAGCTCAGCGACGAGACCGGCAATCTCGGCGACCTCGACGCGCTCGCCGCGGCCATGGAGACCGCGCAGGAAGCGCTGGCCGCATCCGAAGCCGCAGCCCAAGCCAGCGAGACCGGTCACGTCGCCGCGCGGCAGAAGCTCGAAGCCTCCCGCGCACCGCTCACTGAGGCCGACAAGCGCGTGCAGCGGCTGGAGACCGAAGCGCGCACGATTTCAAAACTCGTCAACGGCGAGACCAAGAATTTGTGGCCGCCGATCATCGACGGCGTCACCGTCACCAAGGGCTATGAAAAGGCGTTCGGCGCCGTCCTCGGCGACGACCTTGACGCACCGGTCGATCCCTCCGCGCCGATGCGCTGGACCAATGCGGGTGCGAGCTTCGACGATCCGTCGCTGCCGGCCGGCGTCGATCCGCTTGCCGCCCATGTCGAGGCGCCGTCCGAGCTGGCGCGTCGTCTCGCGCAGATCGGCGTCGTGCCGAAGGAGCGCGGCGCAGAACTGGTGTCGCAATTGAAGACCGGCCAGCGGCTGGTGTCGCTGGAAGGCGATGTCTGGCGCTGGGACGGTTTTGTCGCGGCTGCGCACGCGCCGACCGGCGCCGCACGGCGTCTCGCCGAACGCGCGCGCCTCGTCGATATCGAACACGAGCTGGAACAGGCCCGCATCGACGCCGCCAATAAGCGGCAGGCGCTGGAAGACGCCGAGGCTGAGCTGAAGGCGGCATCCGCCGCCGAGTCCGCCGCCCGCGAAGCCTGGCGGGCCGCGCAGCGCGAAGCCGATGCGGCGCGCGAGCGCCATGCCACGACCGAGCGTGAGATCAACCGCCACGCCGCGCGCAAATCCGCGCTGACCGAAGCCCATACCCGTCTCGCCGCCGATCGCAGCGAGGCTGAAGCGGCGCATGAGAGCGCCAACGCCGCGCTGGCCGAGTTGCCGCCAACCCTCGACACCGAGGCGCGGCTTGCCGCCGTTCGCAGCGAGATTGACGGGCACCGGCGCTTTGCCGCACAGGTGCGGGCCGAAGCCCAGGCGCTGGCGCGCGAGGCCGAATTGGCCGACAAGCGGGTGCAGGCGATAACGGCCGAACGCACCGAATGGCAGAACCGCAGGCAAAGCTCGGCCTCACAGGTCGCCACCGTCGAGGCGCGGATCACCGAAGTGACGGCCGAGCGCGCCGAGCTTGAAAATGCCCCGGCTCTGTTTGCCGAAAAGCGCCGCGCGCTGATCAACGAAATCGAATCCGCCGAAAGCGCCCGCCGCGTCGCAGCCGATGCGCTCGCCGCCGCCGAGAGCGTGATGGCGCAGACCGATCGCGAAGCCAAGGCTTCGCTCGAAGCGCTCTCCTCTGCCCGCGAAGCCTGCGCCCGCGCCGAGGAACGCATGGACGGCACCAAGCGCCGGCTTTCCGACATCGAGCGTGAAATCCACGACATGCTCGAAGTCGAACCGCATGCGGTAGCAGCGCTCGCCGAGATCGAGCCGGGCGCGGAACTGCCGCCGCTCAACGAGATCGAGGAAAACCTCGAAAAGCTGCGCCGCGACCGCGAACGTCTCGGCGCCGTCAATCTGCGCGCCGAGGAAGAACTCCGCGAGGTGGAAACCCAGCACACCGCGCTGACCACCGAACGCGACGACCTGGTCGAAGCCATCAAGCGGCTTCGCCAGGGCATCCAGAGCCTCAACAAGGAAGCGCGCGAGCGGCTGTTGACCTCGTTCGAGGTCGTCAACGAGCACTTCAAGCGGCTGTTCGTCGAACTGTTTGGCGGTGGCGAAGCCGCGCTTCATCTGATCGAAAGCGACGATCCCTTGGAAGCTGGTCTGGAAATCATCGCCAAACCGCCCGGCAAGAAGCCGCAGACGCTGTCGCTGCTGTCGGGCGGCGAGCAGGCGCTGACCGCGCTGGCGCTGATCTTCGCGGTGTTCCTCACCAACCCGTCGCCGATCTGCGTGCTGGACGAAGTCGACGCGCCGCTCGACGACCACAACGTGGAGCGGTTCTGCAACCTGCTGCACGAGATGACGTCGTCGACGGAAACCCGCTTCATCATCATCACGCACAACCCGATCACGATGGCGCGGATGAACCGGCTGTTCGGCGTCACCATGGCCGAACGCGGCGTGTCGCAACTGGTCTCGGTCGGCCTCGACGACGCCGTGAAGATCCTCGACCAGGACGTGGCGTGAGATAGCCCGCGTCACCCGGTTGACGTCATCATCCGCGAAGGCGGATGATGATCGATAGATGACCTCACCCGACCTTCCAGCGGAACTGAAAGCCGCGCTCGACGGCAAGCTGCGGGGCTTTTCGCGCAGCGACGCCGCCGGCCGCGCAGCTTCAATCTCCAAAACCTACCGCGACGGCGGCGGCTCCGGCGCCATCCGCTCGGAGGCCGACGCGCTGGCCTACGCGCTGGCGCGGATGCCCGCGACCTATGCCGCTGTCACGGCCAGCCTAAATGCGCTGGTCGAGATCAGGCCGGACTTCGCGCCGAAAGACCTGCTCGATATCGGCGCCGGGCCGGGAACGGCGACCTGGGCGGCGGCAGAGGCATTTCCCTCGCTGCAACGCTTTGCGCTGCTCGACGCCAACGATACCTTGCGCACGCTGGCGCTCGACCTCGCACGGGACAGCACGCGCCTTCATCAGATCAGCTACGAACGCGGCGAAGCCCACGCCGCGCTGGCGAAAGCGGATGCAGCCGAGCTCGTCGTGGCGAGCTACATGATCGGCGAGATCGGCGAAGCCCAACAACGCGCGCTGGCCGAACGGATGTGGGAAAAGACCCGCGACACGCTGCTCGTGGTCGAACCGGGCACCCCGGCGGGCTATGCGCGGATCATCGTGCTGCGTGAACGGCTGATCGCAATGGGCGCGCATGTCGCCGCCCCATGCCCGCACGACGGCAAATGCCCGCTGCAGGCGCCCGACTGGTGCCATTTCACCCAGCGCCTGCAACGCTCCCGCGCGCACAAGCAGGTGAAGGGCGCGGAGCTGCCCTTCGAGGACGAAAGGTTCTCCTATGTCGCACTCGCGCGCGCGCCGGTCGCACGGCGCCCCTCCCGCGTTCTGGCGCAACCGGCCGTCAGCAAGGTCGAAATAGCAGCGAAGCTCTGCACCCCGGCAGGTCTCGCCCTCACAAAGGTGCCTCGCCGCGCCAAGCCGGAGTACGCCACTGCCCGGCGCTGGCGGTGGGGCGACGCCGTGATGGAGAAGAGCTGACGCAGACGGCGGCCTCCGTGCCCCGGATGCTGCGCAGCGCGCCGTTCTTGCGGCGTGATGCGCTGCTGGTCCGGGGCCCATCTCTACCGGCGCGGTGGGTCCCGGCTCTGCGGTGCACCGTCAAAGAGACGCTGCACCGCGTCCGGGACACGCAAACCGACACAAATCCCGGCCTTGAACTTATCCCGCCCCACTTCCGACTAAAGCCATGCCCCAAGTCGCCTCCCACCTCACGGGCGGGCTGCCGCACGCCCGGTTTTTCGTCTAGGTTCGCTGTCTTTCGTCCCACAGGAGTTGTCTGCCATGTCGACCGGCTGGATCGTTCTCGGCGTCATCGTCATCATCGTGCTGTTTGCCTTCGCTGCGTATAACCGCCTCGTCGCGCTCAGCCAGCGCGTCAGTCAGGCCTTTGCCGACATCGACGTCCAGCTCAAGCAGCGCCACGATCTGATCCCGAACCTGGTCGAGACCGTGAAGGGCTACGCCTCACACGAGCGCGGCACGCTCGACGACGTCATCAAGGCGCGCAATTCGGCGATGTCGGCGCAGGGGCCGGCACAGGTGTCCGCCGCCGAGAACCAGCTGAGCGGCGCGCTCGGCCGCCTGATCGCGCTGTCGGAGGCCTATCCGGACCTCAAGGCCAACGCCAATTTCCAGCAGTTGGCGGGCGAACTGTCCGATCTCGAAAACAAGATCGCGGCCAGCCGCCGCTTCTTCAACAACGCGGTCCAGGAATACAACACCGGCATCCAGCAGCTTCCCGCGGCGCTGTTTGCCGGCATGTTCGGCTTCACCCGCAAGGAATTCTTCGACCTCGGCGCCAGCCGCACTGAAGTCGAGGCCGTGCCGACCGTGAAGTTCTGACACTTCAAACATCCGGCAGAGCAGCCTTATCATGGCCGCGTATGGTCTCTACACGCATATCGCATCGAACAAGTTTCGTTCGATGCTGCTGCTCGCCGGCCTCTTTCTCCTGATCTATGTGCTGGTCTTTGCCGGCGCATTGGTCGCCGAAGCGCTGATGCATAGCGACAAGTCGGTCGACTATTACCTGATGTATGCGTGGCGCGACCTGATCGCGGCCTCCCCCTACGCCACGGTCGCCGCCGCGCTGTGGATCGTGATCGCCTATTTCTTCCACCAGAACATGATCGACGCCGTGACCGGCGGCGAGAGCGTGACGCGGCAGCAGCAGCCGCGGCTTTATAATCTCCTGGAAAATCTCAGCATCTCGCGCGGCATCCCGATGCCGAAGCTGAAGGTGATGGACAGCCGGGCCCTGAACGCATTCGCAAGCGGCCTCAACCGGCGGCAATATTCCATTACGGTGACGTCGGGCCTTCTGCAGGCGCTCAACGACCAGGAGATCGAGGCCGTGCTCGGCCACGAGCTCACACATATCCGCAACGGCGACGTGCAGTTGATGGTGGTCGCCGTGATCATTGCCGGCGTCGTGGGCTTTTTCGGCGAATTGTTCTTTCGCATGTTCACCAACCTGTCGTGGAACTCGACCGGCAGCGGCTGGTCGTCATCGTCGTCTTCTTCATCGTCCTCTTCTTCGTCGTCTGACCGCGACAGCAAGGGTTCCGGCGGCGCGATTATTGCGATCATCATCGCGGTCGTGCTGATCCTGCTGGCCTGGCTGTTGTCGCAGGTCGTCAAGCTGGCGCTGTCGCGGTCGCGCGAATTTCTGGCCGACGCCGGCTCGGTCGAACTGACCAAGAATCCCGATGCCATGATCACAGCGCTGCGCAAGATCGAGAACCGCGGCGAGCTGCCCGGCGCAACATCCGCGGTCATGGAGCTCTGCGTCGACAATCCGCGCGAGGGGTTTGCCGACCTGTTCGCGACCCATCCGTCGGTTGACGCGCGCGTCAAGGCGCTGGTGCAGTTTGCCGGCGGCCATGACCCCGGCCCGCTGGCGTTGCCCTCGGTTACGGCGGACGAATCCGATAAGCCGGAGGAATCAGCCGGGCAACTCCAACCGCCGGTTCCCCGCGGCCCGTGGAACGATGCCAGCGAGCCCGCAAGCGTTCCGGGCACTCGCCCCAGCCCCTCAGAGGGCCCTTGGGGCCCTCACCGCTGAGCAGCCGCCCTGTCGTCGCTCCCGGATTAACGAATTCCGTATGAATAACGGCGATGGCTGTCCAAGGAATTGAATTATCCCTTGTTTCTGCCATGTTCGCGCCCAAAGCAGGGAATGGGACCTACCGGCCGCTCCCGCGGTCGTAACTGCTGTTCAAGGGAATTCCATGGCAAAGCCAGTCGTGATTGTGGTGGGCGCGGACAAGGGCGGGGTCGGCAAGACGACCGTGTCGCGGACGCTTCTGGATTATTTCAGTGCCAACAACGTGCCGACCCGGGCATTCGATACCGAATCCCCACGCGGCACCCTGAAGCGCTTCCACCCTGACATCACCGAGATCGTCGACATGACGACGACCTCGGACCAGATGAAGATCTTCGATACGCTGAACGCGGCCAGCCCCTCCGTCACCGTGATCGACGTCCGCGCCGGACTGTTGTCGCCGGCGCTGGCTTCGCTGCGCGACATCGGCTTTCTCGATGCGGCCAAGGCGGGACAGATCACCTTCTCCGTGTTCCACATCCTGGGTCCCTCGATCGCCTCGCTGGACGAAATCGCCGAGACCGCGAACTTCATGCAGGGCGCCAAATATTACCTGGTGAAGAACTTCATCAACGACACCCAGTTCTTCCAGTGGGACCAGGCGACCTACAATTCCTATTTCCACCGTATCAAGGACGCCACCGAACTCACGATCCCCAAGCTCAACGAAATGGCCTATGAGCAGGTCGAGGTGTCCTCGGTGCCGTTCCTCAAGTTCGTCGCCAACAAGGGCAAGGAGGACGAAGCCGCGAACTATTCGTTCGTGCTGCGCGGCTATGTCCGGCACTGGCTCGCCAATGTCTGGAGCGAGTTCGACCGCATCAAGTTGACCGATCTCGTCGGCGCCAAGCCTGGCGTGCGCGGCGGTGAAAAATAGTCGCGCACCCGCCGCGATGGGGGCTGGATTAGCCAAAAAATTCCTTTGATATAGCGGGTAATGAGCCCCACGCCCGTCTACATCATCTGCTCGCCCCGGCCGCTGGTCGGCAAGACGCTGCTTGCGCGGCTCTTGAGCGAGTTCCTGCTGCTGAAAAACGGTACGGTATCCTCCTTCGACATCAACCTGAAGGAACCATCGCTGCTCGAATATCTGCCGCGCCTGACCGAGACGGCCGACGTCATGGACACCTATGGCAAGATGCAGCTCATGGACCGCCTGATCGTCAATGACGGTGTCGCCAAGGTGATCGACCTCGGCTTTCATGCGTTCGACGAGTTCTTCAAGATGACCAACGAGATCGGTTTTCTGAAAGAGGCCGCGCGGCGCAGCGTCGCGCCGATTGTCCTGTTCGTGGCCGATACCGACCGCGTTTCTTCGCGCGCCTATCCGACGTTACGGGAGCAGATCCCGCTGAAAGCGCTGATTGCGGTCGACAACGAGTACGTCGTGCGTGGCGAACTGCCCGAGCAGATGGGGCTGGGGCGGGTGCTGCGAATATCGGCCCTGCCCTCGTTCCTGAAGACCTATGTCGACCGGCTGACCTTTTCCTTCACCGACTACCTGCGCAACGAGAGAGACTCATCGACCGAGCTGCACCAGTGGATCCGCAGGAATTACACCAGCTTTCGGGAGCTCGAGTTCAGCCTGCTCCCGCAGCAGTCGTGAGTCGCTGCGACGGGTGCCACCTCATAATATTACCCGGGTAATATTTACGTAACCCGCCGTGTCTGGTATCGCCTCCGCCTGACCCAACTGGCGAGACCATCCCATGACATCGGACAGAAAGGCGGTCATCGCTGCCTACAAAGAGCGGAAAACCTTCGCAGGGGTTTTCGTCATCCGCTGCAAGGCCTCGCCCCAGGCATGGGTCGGCCAGACGCCCAATCTGGAAAAGATCCAGAACCGGATCTGGTTCACGCTGCGCCAGGGCAGCCACACCTGCCGCACCCTGCAGGCAGCATGGACCATGCACGGGCCTGACAGCCTGACGTTCGAGGAATGCGAACGGCTGGAAGAGGAAGAAATGCCGTATGTCCGCGATGCGCTGCTGAAAGAGCGCGCGCTGCATTGGAGGTCGCAGTTCAACGCAGAGGCGGTCTGATGTTGTTGTCGTCCTTGCGAACGCAGGGACCCATACCGCGTTGCTCTCGCGATTGAGACGAGATGGCAATCGCCTTGCACAACAACTACCGACGGTGGATATGGGTCCCTGCGTTCGCAGGGACGACGGAGAGCGGTTCGACTGACGAAAGCTCAATGCCCTTCGAACGCCATCAGCGTGCGCACCGGAACGTCCATCGCGCGCAGCTTGGCGGCACCGCCGAGATCGGGCAGATCGATGATGAAGCAGGCCGCGACGACGTTGGCGCCGATCTGGCGCAGCAATTTCACCGCGCCTTCCGCAGTGCCGCCAGTGGCGATGAGATCATCGACCAGGATGACGCGCTCGCCGGGATGGACCGCGTCGGCATGCATTTCCATTTCATCAAGGCCGTATTCCAGCGAATAGGCGATCCGCACCGTGGTATGCGGCAGCTTGCCTTTCTTGCGGATCGGCACGAAGCCGGCGGAAACCTGATGCGCGACCGCGCCGCCGAGGATAAACCCCCTCGCCTCGATGCCGGCGACCTTGTCGATCTTCAATCCAGCCCATGGCTGCACCAGTTCATCGACCGCGCGGCGGAAGGCGCGCGCATCCGCCAGCAGGGTCGTGATGTCGCGAAACAGGATGCCCTTTTTCGGGTAATCCGGAATGGTGCGGACAGTGGCCTTCAGGTCATGATCGAATGTCATCGGTATCTCGCAATCCTCAATTGACTGGTACGCTCAGACGAAAGGCGTTTTCGACGATACGCAGTCCTACCTCGCCGCCGAGCGACATCAGCGATTCCGGATGAAACTGCACGCCGCCGACCGGCAGGGTCTTGTGTTCGATCGCCATCGCGACGCCGTCCTCGGTGGTCGCGGTGACCTCGAGAACATCGGGCACGCTGTCGCGCTCGACATAGAGCGAATGATAGCGGCCGATCACGATCTCATTGGGCAAGTTGTGCATCAGCCGCCCGCCGCGCACCTGAACCCGCGACGGCCGCCCGTGCGCGGGGTGGGTGAGCTGGCCAAGCTGGCCGCCGAAATATTCGCCGATCGCCTGCACGCCGAGACAGACGCCGAAGATCGGCAGTTTCCTGTCAAGCGCAGTGCCGATGGTTTTCGAAATTCCGAAATCCTCAGGGCGACCCGGGCCCGGCGACAGCACCAGCAAATCCCAGCTCTTCTGCTTCAGCATCTCCTGGGCATGGACGTGCCGGACCACGGTCACGCTTGCGCCGACCTGCCGGAAATAATCCGCCAGCATGTGCACAAAACTGTCGTCGTGGTCGATCAGCAGCACCTTGCGGCCCGAGCCGGTGGCATCGGGCGCAAACGCCGACAGCGGCTTCGGCGCATCGCCGCGCAGCGCCTGGAACAGCGCCGCCGCCTTGACCTGGCATTCGCGATCTTCCGCGGCGGGGTCAGAATCGAACAGACAGGTGGCGCCGACGCGCACTTCGGCGAGGCCGTCCTTCATCCGAATGGTGCGGATGGTGAGCCCGGTATTGATGCTGCCGTCGAAATTCACAGCACCAATCGCGCCGGCATACCAGCGCCGCGACGAACGCTCATTGTCCTCGACGAACTGCATCGCCCACAATTTCGGTGCGCCCGTCACGGTGACCGCCCAGGCATGGGTCAGGAAGGCGTCGAGCGCATCGAAGCCCGGGCGCAGCATGCCCTCGACATGATCGACGGTATGGAACAGCTTTGAATAGGTCTCGATCTGCCGCCGTGCCAGCACCTTGATGGTGCCGGGCACGCAAACGCGCGCCTTGTCGTTGCGGTCGACGTCGGTGCACATGTTGAGTTCGAACTCGTCCTTTTCCGAGTTCAGCAGCTGCCTGATCTGCTCGGCATCGCCGATCGCATCGACGCCGCGCGCGATCGTGCCTGAGATCGGGCAGGTCTCGACCCTGCGACCGTCGGAGCGGACGAACATCTCCGGCGAGGCCGACACCAAAAATTCGCCGTCGCCGAGATTCATCAGCGCGCCATAGGGCGACGGGTTGATGCGGCACAGCCGCTGGAAAACTTCAGCCGGCGAACGCTCGCACGGCTCGGCGAACAATTGCCCCGGCACCGCCTCGAACAGGTCGCCGCGTGCGAATGCCGCGCGCGCGACCTCAACCGTCGCCTGATATTCGCCGGGCGCATGGTCGGCAAAGCCTTGCCGCGGCGTCCTGGCGTAAACGCTCTCGGCGGTGTCGCGCGGCAGACCCTTGGTGGATTTTCCTTTCCAGGCAAAATCGTAGCTCAACACCACGCCGCGGCCGGTGGCGCGGTCATAGGCCAGCAGGCGGTCCGGCACATACAGCACGATGTCGCGCTGGTCGCTTTCCCGCGCCCTCTTCTGCACGAGATCCTCGATCTGGAACACGAGGTCGTAGGCAAAGGCGCCGAACAGGCCGAGCAGCGGGTCGTCATTGGCCGTGAAGGCGGCGACGAGAACGCGCACCAGCGACATCACGCTGGCGCGGCGGGTGCGTTGGTCTTCCTCGACCGGTGCCGCGCCGCGGATGATGTGGCCGGCCAGCCGCGTCGGGGTTTTTTCAGAAACCACCACGCAGGGCTCGCGCAGAACATCGCCCAGAAACGCGATCAGCACCTCGCCCCGCGCATTCAGCGCAGAAAGCGAAAAGTTCGAGCCGGCCGTTTCCAGCACCAGCGGCGGATCGGCAAAGCCGAGGTCGAAACTCTCGTAGCGGCCCGGCACCGTGGTGCCGGACGACAGCACCACACCGCGGCGGCGGTCGAGCAGTTCGATCAGGTCGTCAAGGCGCTTGGCGTTGCCGGTGAACTGCTCGACGGCACGCGAAATCGCGAGGCCGCCGCTGGTCCGATAGTCGCTATGCTCGGGCAGGGAGAAGGCTGTCCTGTTCATGTGATCCTCTTACGAAAATTCGGGAGGGAACGCCACACAGGACAAACGAAGGGACCGTCGCACTGCGATGGCGACCTTCGACGATTGAAAAATGAAATCGCACCGGCCACCTCTTTAAGAGGTGCGCCACCAAAGACGGGATGGGCTGATAACGGTGTTCATGGACCCTAAACACCATCCGCCGGTGATGATGTCAAGGGAGGGACCGCGGCCGGGGCGCCGGTACCGGGCTCATCTTTGGGTGTCGGAATGCACAAAACTTGCGTAGGATTTGAGCAAGCAGCGGCGCTTTCTGGCGCGCAAAGATTGCGAACGAGGGAGGCAGGCGATGGCATTGCTGGGTCTGGGATATGCCGGTTTTGGATCTGATAACCTCGAGGACTGGCGGCAGTTCGGGACCGGATTGGTGGGGCTGCAGGCGGTGGAGCGCGGCAATTCGCTGCTGGCGTTCCGGATGGATGACCGCAAGCAGCGCATCGTGATCGACCGCGCGATGGGCGAAGGCACGCGTTTCTTCGGCTGGGAGGTCGCCGACAGCGCGGCGCTGGATGCACTGGCGGCGCGGCTGGAGAAAGCCGGCGTGCCTGTCACTGCCGAACCGCAGACGCTGGCCGATGCCAGGCGCGTCCGCAGCCTGATTTCGTTTCACGATCCGGCCGGCAACCGGCTGGAAGCGTTTTACGGCGCCGAGATCGACGACACACCATTCGTGGCGGGACGTTCGATCTCGGGTTTTCGCACCGGCCCGCTCGGCCTTGGCCACGCCGTCCTGACGGTCGAGAACATCGCCCCGGTGATGGCGTTCTATGTCGACGTGCTCGGCTTCGGGCTTTCCGACTACATCGAAAAGCCGTTCCGCGCTTATTTCTTCCATGTCAACGCGCGGCATCACAGCCTCGCGCTGATCGAGACCGGCAAGAACGGCATGCACCATCTGATGGTGGAGCTGTTCTCGCTCGATGATGTCGGCCAGTGCTACGACATCGCGCTGACGCAGCAGGATCGCGTCAGCGTGACGCTCGGCCGGCACACCAACGATTTCATGACCTCGTTTTACGCCAAGACGCCGTCGTCCTTCATGATCGAATGCGGCTGGGGCGGCCGCGAGATCGATCCCGCGACGTGGCAGCCGGTCGAGATGCATGACGGCCCGAGCCTGTGGGGCCATGAGCGCGTCTGGCTGCCGCCCGAAGACCGCGAGGTCGCCCGCGAGATGCGCATGCGCGCCGCGGCTTCCGGCCTGCGCGCGCCGGTGCAGGTGATGGAGGGAAATCACAAGCTGATGTCCGGAACGTGTGCCTGGTGGGACGGGGTACGCGGGAAGAGTTAGACGGTCAGGAGTGTCGCACAACACCTAACGTCGTCCCTGCGAACGCAGGGACCCATAACCACAGGAAGTTGTTATTGTGCGAAGTCGTCGAACAGCATTTGCCAAAACGACAGGCCGCGGCGTATGGGTCCCTGCGTTCGCAGGGACGACAGATGCGCTACGACCTCGCGCGCCTACTCCCGGTAACACCCCTGCTCGATCTCCTCGATCAGCCCACGCGCGTTCGGTTTCCAGCCAAGCTGGCGCGCGCGCTTTGCTCGCACCCGGCTGTTGGATGCCATCGTATCCTCCGTCGTGCCCTCGCCCCATTCGGCGGCGGCTTCTGCCATCGACATCGCCGTGGGCGGGCCTGCAAAACCCAGCATGCGGTTGATCGCCTCGCAGGCTTCGCGCATCGAATTCTCGCCGTTCTCGGCAAAGTAAAAGGCGCCCGCCGGGGCTTTCTCTATGGCAAGCGCGTAGAGGGTCACGAGATCATCGATATGCACATTCGACCAGATGTTCTCGCCGGGTCCGGCATGCGCCGCATTGCCGCGCTTTTTTGCCAGCCTGATCAGCAGTGGCACCTGCACGCTGTCAGGTCCGGCGCCAAGGCCGAGGCCGTAGATCAGGCTCGGGCAGATGATGACCGGACGACAGCCTTTGTCGCGATGGGAGAGAATGAATTCGTTCAGCGCGACCCGCGCCGCGCGCGCTGGCGATGGCGTGACGGAAGTGTCTTCGTCGAAAATCGCATCTGACCGCTCGCCCTTGGCGCGGGTACCGACAATGCTCGATCCCGATGTGTGTATGAACGGCTTGCCGCTGCCGGCGAGCACGCCGAGCAGACTCTCGACGGCCCCCCTGTGATCGGCGCTCGCCGCATTGACGACGACGTCGGCGGCCTGCGCCGCCTGCGCCAGAATTTCTCCGTCGTCGAGCGTTCCCAACAAGGGCTGAACGCCCCGCGCGCGAACCGCCTCGGCCTTCTCCGGCGAACGAACCAGGCCCGTTACCTGATGTCCGGCGGCAATGAGATGCGCCGCAACCGATCCGCCGATATAGCCCGACGCGCCCGTGCAAAAGATTTTCATTCCAGAACCTCAAGCGAGCCGTTGCCGAACTCGGCGATAGCCAGCGCTTCCGACGACAGGCAGCTCACCCGAGATGCCTTTTGAAAAACTCCGTCGCCCTGCCCCAGGCCAGTTCGGCGGCCTGACGGTCATGCACGGATTGCCGCTGCTCGTTGACGAAGGCGTGCTCGGCGTCATAGCGGAACAGCTCCAGCGACTTGCCGGCGGCCTTCATGCCCTGTTCAAAGGCATCGACTACCTCCGGCGTGCACCAGTCGTCCTTGTTGGCAAAATGGGCCTGCAGCGGAATCTTCACATCCGCAGGCTTTGCCGCCTGCTCCGGCGGAATGCCATAGAACACCACGCCGGCCGCGAGCTCCGGAATTTTGGTGGCGCCGATGATGGTCACCGCGCCGCCGAGGCAGAAGCCGGTCAACCCGACCTTGGCGCCGTTGCGCGACAGATATTGCACGGCGCCGCGCACGGTCTGCGTGGTGGCGTCCATGAAATCCAGCGAGTTCATCTCTTTGCCGGCCGCATCCGTGTCATGATACGGCACCACCGTGCCCTTGTAGAGATCTGGCGCCAGCGCATCGAAGCCCGCCCCGGCGAAGCGGTCGCACAGGCCCTTGATCTGGTCCTGCAGGCCCCACCATTCCTGGATCACGACCACCCCCGGCGCATTGCCGCGCGATGCGTTGGCAAGATAGCCGGCGGCATCCTTGCCGTCCGGACGCTTGAAAGTAATGCTGGTACCCATGGGTTCCTCCGCGCTGATTGCTGGATGATTGACCGGCATTTTGTCCGCAGTGCGTTCCGGACGCAATCGCTCGATCTACCCGCCCACGTCAGTTCAGGACAACAAAGTCGGGTCAGGGCAACAAAAAAGCCCCCGCAGGGGCTTTTCCGAAGTTCGCAAGACGCGGGATCAGTGGGCGTTGGCCCAGACCTTCTTCTTGGTGAAGTACAGAAGCACGGTGAGCAGGATCAGGAACACGAACACCTGCAGGCCGAGCGCCTTGCGCGCCTCCATGTGCGGCTCCGCAGCCCACATCAGGAACGTGGTGACGTCCTTGGCGTATTGCGCGACCGTCGCCGGCGAGCCGTCGTCGTAAGTGACCTGGCCGTCGTTCAACGGCTTCGGCATCTTGATGGCGTGGCCGGGGAAATATCTGTTGTAGTAGGAGCCTTCCGGCAGCGTGACGCCGGCCGGGGCCTTGTCCTCATAGCCTTGCATCAGCGCGGCCACATAGTCCGGGCCCTGCTCCTGATACTGGGTGAAGAAGTCTATCAGGAACATCGGGAAGCCGCGGCCGTAGCTGCGCGCCTTGGTGATCAGCGACAGGTCCGGGGGATATGCGCCGCCATTTGCCGCGCGGGCTGCCTGCTCGTTCGGGAACGGCGACGGGAAATAGTCCGCCGGCCGGCCCGGCCGCTCGAACATATCGCCCTGGTCGTTCGGGCCGTCCTTGACCTTGTATTCGGAAGCGAACGCCTGGGCCTGCGCCACCGAGTAGCCGGGACCGCCGGCTTCGGCGAGGTTGCGGAACGCGACAAACGAGAGGCCATGGCAGGACGCGCAGACTTCCTTGTAGACCTTCAGGCCGCGCTGCAATGCGCCGCGATCGAACTTGCCGAAGGGGCCGGCGAACGACCACTTCTCCGCCGGCGGTTTGGTGCCACCTTCGGCAGCGCGGGCGCTCTCGGCGCCGCCCAACAGCAAGCCGCCGGCGACCAGAAGGGCAATCACGCTCGACACCATCGGCGCAGCCTTGCGGCCGGTCTTCGCCAGCACGTCATCGGCGATCGAATTCGGCACCGGACGCGGCTTCTCGATCCGGCTCAAGAGCGGCAGCAGGATGAGGAAGTAGGCAAAGTAGAGGAAGGTCAGAATGCGGCCGACGATGACATAGATGCCTTCCGGCGGCTGGGCGCCGAGATAGCCAAGCCCGATGCAGACGACGACGAACATCCAGAAGAACTGCTTCGCCAGCGGACGATATTTCGACGAGCGCGTTTTGGCGCTGTCGAGCCAGGGCAGGAACGCCAGGATGATGATCGCTCCGAACATCGCGACGACGCCGGCGAGCTTGTTCGGGATCGAGCGCAGGATGGCGTAGAACGGCAGGTAGTACCATTCCGGCACGATGTGCGCGGGCGTCACGGCCGGATTGGCGGGAATGTAATTCTCGGCGTCGCCGAGATAGTTCGGCATGTAGAAGATGAACCAGGCGAAGAACAGCAGGAAGCAGGAGACGCCGAACATGTCCTTCATGGTCGCGTAGGGCGTGAACGCCACCGTGTCCTTTTCGGTCTTCGGCTCGACGCCGGCCGGATTGTTCTGGCCCGCCACGTGCAGCGCCCAGATGTGCAGGACGACGACGCCCGCGATCACGAACGGCAGCAGATAGTGCAGCGAGAAGAAGCGATTGAGCGTCGGATTGCCGACGGAGTAGCCGCCCCACAGCAGCGTCACGATGCTCTCGCCGAAATAGGGCACGGCCGAGAACAGGTTGGTGATGACGGTGGCGCCCCAGAAGCTCATCTGGCCCCACGGCAGCACATAGCCCATGAAGCCGGTCGCCATCATCAGGAGATAGATGATGACGCCGAGGATCCAGAGCACTTCACGCGGCTCCTTGTACGACCCGTAATAGAGGCCGCGGAACATGTGGATGTAGACCGCAAAGAAAAACATCGACGCGCCGGAGGCGTGGATGTTGCGCAGCAGCCAGCCGTAATTGACGTCGCGGACGATGAGTTCGACGGACTTGAACGCCATATCGGCATGCGGCGTGTAGTGCATCGCCAGGATCACGCCGGTCAGGATCTGCACGCCCAGCATGAACGAAAGGATAGCGCCGAAGGTCCACCAGTAGTTCAGGTTTCGCGGCGTCGGATACGCCACGAACGACGAATGCATGAGTCCCATGATCGGGAGGCGCCGTTCGATCCACTTCAAGGCGGGATTGGTCGGCTGGAAATCGGATGGTCCGCTCATTGATGCGATCCTGAGGAAGTAAAACGACGCGACGGATGTAAGGGTCTCGGACTGGCGCCCGAGCCCTTAGCCGATCTGGATTTTGGTGTCGGAAACGAACGTATAGGGCGGCACCGGCAGATTGGTCGGCGCGGGCCCCTGACGAATACGGCCCGAGGTGTCGTACACGGAGCCGTGGCACGGGCAGAAGAAGCCGTCGTAAGCGCCTTCATGGGCAATCGGGATGCAGCCCAGATGGGTGCAGATGCCGACCACGACCAGCCACTGGTCATGCCCCGGCTTGACTCTAGCCTCGTCGCTCTGCGGGTCGGGCAGGCTCGCCACCGGCACCTTGCGGGCCTCGTCGATCTGCTTCTTGGTCCGGTGGCTGATGTAGATCGGCTTGCCGCGCCAGAACACCTTGATGTCCTGTCCCTCGGCGATCGGGGTCAGGTCGACCTCAATCGGCGCGCCGGCCGCGACCGTCGAGGCATCCGGGTTCATCTGGGAAACCAGCGGCCACACCGTGGCAGCCGCGCCTACGGCGGCGACGGCTCCCGTTGCAACATAAAGAAAATCACGGCGTGTCGGATGGTCCGCCGAAGACGCTGTCGTCACGATTCCAAGCCCTTTCTTATCTGCAGCCAGCGGAACCGCCCCGGACCCGCCAAAAGCGCGACCTGAAGAGGCTGCCGGCGCCCGCGGCCCCCGCGGCGGCAGAAAAACCGCTTTTTCCTCCCCCAATCCGGCGGAACAAGCAGTCCAGAATCGTTCTATTGGCACCCTTGCCGTGAGAGCGCAAGCCCGCTATCGGCTCGCAAGCGTGCGATGCACTAAATCCGCGCCCGACCGTGATTTATTCAATACATTTACCCGCTCTGCCGAAGCCTCGACACCATGCACATCGCCCTCTTCCAGCCCGATATTCCCCAGAACACGGGAACGATTCTGCGCCTGTGCGCGTGCCTGGGCGTGGCCGCCCATATCATCGAGCCGGCCGGATTTCCGACCTCCGACCGGCATTTCCGCCGGGCTGGAATGGACTACCTCGATCATGTCGCCCTTACCCGCCATGACTCATGGCAAAAATTCCAGCAATGGCGTAACGAAGCCGGGTCCCGGCTGGTGCTGTTTACGACCAAGGGGGCCGGTTCTTATCTGGATTTCAGCTACCGGCGGGACGATGTTCTGCTG